>NZ_CP041186.1:1205000-6005000 GCF_006517175.1 Persicimonas caeni
TCCCGTCGTACTCGGGAACTCGCTTCGCAAGACAAGTCGATGTCGCCGACGGGGCTATTACCCTCTCTGGCCGGCCTTTCCAGAACCGTTTGGCTATCGTCTTGTTTTTAACTTGCGCCTGAAGCCACAGCTTCAGGAAAGCGAGCCCCACAACCCTGCTCGAGCAACGCCTGTGGGCTTGGCACTCGAGCAGTTTAGGCTCTTCCCCGTTCGCTCGCCGCTACTGAGGGAATCTCAATTGATGTCTTTTCCTTCGGGTACTGAGATGTTTCAGTTCTCCGAGTTCGCTTCCAACACCTATGTATTCAGTGTTGGATGACCTGGTATTACCCAGGCCGGGTTTCCCCATTCGGAAATCCATGGATCGAGGCCTGTTTGGCGGCTCCCCATGGCTTATCGCAGCCTTCCACGTCCTTCATCGCCAGCAAACGCCAAGGCATCCACCGTACGCCCTTAGTAGCTTGACCTAAGAATGATGTGTATCTCTCAAAGAGAGACCACAACAAAGTGCGCTTGATGTTTCTAAATGATGTCTCGATGGACAACCTTTGGAATCATCAAGAGCAAGACTTACTTGCTCGATTCCAGGGTCCATCGGATCAGTGTATATCGTTTCATCCACAGCTCCTCTTAAAGAGAGGCTGTCGATGGAAGATGCCTGACTGAGAGAGTTTGTTCCCATCCTAGAGAACGCACTCTCATCAAAAGACACTGTCCTATGCAATTTTCAAAGACCTGCAATGGCTTTGACTACAGAAAGGAGTTCAGACAAGACGGCACGTAGATTTCTTTGGGTGGTGCGCTTTGGAGGGCAAAGTGTGCGAGACACTTATAGATGCGAGTCGTAGTAGAGCTAGATGCTCCGTAAAGGAGGTGATCCAGCCGCAGGTTCCCCTACGGCTACCTTGTTACGACTTCACCCCAGTCACCGTTCACTCCTTCGGCGGCTCCCTCTAAAAGTTGGGTCACCGACTTCTGGAGCAAACGACTTCCATGGTGTGACGGGCGGTGTGTACAAGGCCCGGGAACGTATTCACCGTGGTATGCTGACCCACGATTACTAGCGATTCCAGCTTCATGCAGTCGAGTTGCAGACTGCAATCCGAACTGAGGCCGGCTTTTTGGGATTGGCATACTCTCGCGAGTTAGCTGACCCTTTGTACCGACCATTGTAGCACGTGTGTAGCCCTGGACATAAGGGCCATGAGGACTTGACGTCATCCCCACCTTCCTCCGAATTCACTCCGGCAGTCTCCTTAGAGTGCCCAGCATGACCTGGTAGCAACTAAGAATAGGGGTTGCGCTCGTTGCCGGACTTAACCGAACATCTCACGACACGAGCTGACGACAGCCATGCAGCACCTGTCACCGTGCTCCCCGAAGGGCACCCTCTCGGTTAGGAGAGATTCACGGGATGTCAAATCCAGGTAAGGTTCTTCGCGTTGCTTCGAATTAAACCACATGCTCCACCGCTTGTGCGGGCCCCCGTCAATTCCTTTGAGTTTTAACCTTGCGGCCGTACTCCCCAGGCGGTTCACTTAATGCGTTAGCTTCGTCACGGACTCTCAATTGAGCCAGCAACTAGTGAACATCGTTTACGGCGTGGACTACCAGGGTATCTAATCCTGTTTGCTACCCACGCTTTCGCGCCTCAGCGTCAGTTCCGATCTAGTCAGTCGCCTTCGCCACTGGTGTTCCTCGTGATCTCTACGGATTTCACCCCTACACCACGAATTCCACTGACCCCTCTCGGACTCAAGCCTACCAGTTTCCAATGCACCTCCGGGGTTGAGCCCCGGGCTTTCACATCAGACTTAATAGGCCGCCTGCGCGCGCTTTACGCCCAATGATTCCGAACAACGCTTGCACCCTCCGTATTACCGCGGCTGCTGGCACGGAGTTAGCCGGTGCTTCCTTCGGAGGTACCGTCATGCCCGACAATGCGGGTTTTCTTCCCTCCTGACAGAGCTTTACGACCCGAAGGCCTTCTTCACTCACGCGGCGTTGCTGCGTCAGGCTTTCGCCCATTGCGCAAGATTCCCCACTGCTGCCTCCCGTAGGAGTCTGGGCCGTGTCTCAGTCCCAGTGTGGCTGATCGTCCTCTCAGACCAGCTATCTATCATGGCCTTGGTGAGCTTTTACCTCACCAACTAGCTAATAGACCGCGAGCTGATCTCCGAGCGCCCGAAGGCTTTGACCGCTCCGGCCGCAGCCGGTGTGGTCTCATGCGGTATTAGCTACCCTTTCGGATAGTTATCCCCCGCTCGGAGGCACATTACTCACGTGTTACTCACCCATTCGCCACTTTACTCGGGACCCGAAGGTCCTTTTCTCGTGCGACTTGCATGTGTTAAGCACGCCGCCAGCGTTCGTTCTGAGCCAGGATCAAACTCTCCAGTTTGAAATAGAGCTCCTCTATAATGAACAACCAATCTCTCAAAGGTATAAGAGCTGGTTGCCAAGCGTTCGCTGCGACACACGTCCTTCTCGTCTAGCGGGCGAACCCACTAAAGAAGGTGTGATGGCTGCTATGCTTGGAGAGCTGCGTACAGGTTTTGGTCGATTTTGATGACCGAGCACTTGCGCCTCTATAGTAGAGGTGGCGACTTAAGAAAGAAGAACCTGTCAGGAAACCACTTTCGAAAAGCCTTGCGCTCGGGCCGTGCGCGCTTCGGGCATCTATCTCCGAGCCCCTCCTTTGGAGGGACGCGCGTCACACGACGAGGTCGACTCGTCTGCACACTAGCTTCGCCAAACAAAGAGCACTACCTTTTCTGAGTTAGACTCAGTAAGAAAGACGTGCCGTCTTGTCTGAACTCCTATTCTGTTTTCAAAGAGCCGCTCGATGTTAAGCCGTGTCGGCTTTTTCATCAGCGGGCGGCGGAGCATATGTTCGTTGCTGCCGCCTGTCAAGAGCCTTTTCAAAACTTTCGAAGCATGTTCGAAATTCCGAGAAGCCTCTCGCCGCCGACTCGAGCCGTTGGGCTTTTCGTCAGCGGGCGGCGGAGCATATGTTCGCTGCTCCAGCCTGTCAAGAGCCTTTTTCGTTTCTTTCGAACATTTTCGAAAGCGACAATCGAGCTCTTGGACGCTGACCCGAAGCCGTGAGGCTTTTCGTCAGCGGGCGGCGGAAGGTAAGTGCTTACCGGCGCCGCGTCAAGAGCCTTTTTCGTTTCTTTCGAGCTTTCTCGAAATCAACGTTTCGGCTCTCGCCGCCGACTCGAAGCCACGTGGGCTTTTTCGTCAGCGGGCGGCGGAAGGTAAGTGCTTACCGGCGCCGCGTCAAGAGCTTTTTTCGTTTCTTTCGAGCTTTCTCGAAATCAGCGTTTCGGCTCTCGCCGCCGACTCGAAGCCACGTGGGCTTTTTCGTCAGCGGGCGGCGGAAGGTAAGTGCTTACCGGCGCCGCGTCAAGTAGTTTCTGTGTCTTTTTCGACGACATCATATCGATGCCAATCGCTCACCCGAAGCTCGCACATGACTGGCGACCTGAAATGGGTATTCCGACCACCTTATAAGTAGAGGGTCGTAGCTTCGAGCGCGAAGCTCTCGGTACACCACGAGCACCACGGTCGACGCACGAGCCTAGAGGCTGGACATCTTCCCGTGGACGAAGAGCGATCTTAAGCAACCTCGAGGCCGGGTCAACTCCGAGCCAACGGGTTCGGTAAGGTGAACAGTCGAACTTTGCGTTGGCCGAGCCGGTGGTTTAAGCTCAGCGACAGGCCTAGAACGGTTGGCACGAAACTCGCTTGTCTTGTGAGGATGAAAGCGCAACCCCTGCGGTCAGTGAGTACGAGCGGGCAATCGAGGCGTGAGCACCGGCATTTCGATCAGACAGTGTCTAGCATATTTGAAACATGGCTTTGAAATCTGACACACAGCTAGGCCAACTAGCTATCGCGAGGGGTTTGGTCGATCTTGCCACCCTTCTGAGGTGCGTGTCCCAATCAGCCACGGCGGGCACGACTTTGTCGGAACTATTGGTCATCGACGGCCACCTTAGTCGTGAGCAGCTCGACGATCTCGAAAGCTACCTCGAGTCAGCCGATCGACGCCTTCTTCAAGACGAGTTTGAACTAGGCGATACGCTGGTGCTCGACGAGATCTTTACTCCGACGGAATCTACCGAGCCGCTGTTGGAGGTGCCGCAGACTGTTGCGCAGACTTTCCGGCAGACCCCGCCGGTCAAGCTCGCCCGCAACACCTTACCTTTTGGCGAGTCGTCGAGTGCAGCGGCCGAATCGCCGTCGGAGCTCGAGCTCGAGCGCGAGCAGCGCTACGAGTTTCTCGATGAACTCGGCCGCGGCGGCATGGGCCAGGTGGTGCTGGCACATGACCGTATCCTCAAGCGCGATATCGCGCTGAAGACACTCCTTCCGGATACTGCCGAACAAGGAAACCCGCGCGATCGGCTCCTGCAGGAAGCGCAGGTCACCGGGATTCTCGAACACCCGAGCATCATTCCGATTTATGACCTGGGCGCGCTGTCCAACGAGGAGCCGTATTATACGATGCGCGTCGTACGCGAGCGCAGCTTGGAGCAGATCATCCAGGAGATGGCGGTAGGCCAGGAGCATGCGTACTCGTTGACCCAGCTGGTCTCCATTCTCAGGCAGGTTTGCTTAGCGGTTCACTACGCGCACGACCGCGGGGTGATCCACCGGGATCTCAAACCGGAGAATATCCTCATTGGTGCCTACGGCGAGGTGTTCGTCATTGACTGGGGCGTGGCCAAGGTCGTCAACCCGGACCTCGGGGCGGTCTCACAGCTAGGTGGCGACGAGTTGGGCGCGCTGGTGGGCACGCCGCAGTATATGGCGCCGGAGCAAGCACAAGGCGAGAACGACGCCATCGATCAACGCACGGATGTGTATGCCCTTGGGGCTATCCTCTATGAGGTGCTCACCCTCCAGCCGGTCTTCACTGCCGAGCACGTGCTCTCCTTATTGTTCAAAGCCGTGCAAGAGGAACCAGCCCCACCCTCGGCGCGTGCGCCTGAGCGCTCGATCCCGCGCGAACTCGAAGACATTTGCCTCAAAGCGCTCGACAAGGCCCCTTCGAACCGCTACGCGAGTGCCGAGGCCATGGCCGACGACCTCGAGTTGTTCCTCGAGGGCGTCAAGGAACGCGAGCGGCGCCGTCAAATGGCACGCGAGGCGATCGAGCGAGCCGATGAGGCACGCGCTGCCTACGGGCGCACCCATCAGAAACACGCCGAGCTCATGAACGAGCTCAGCCACGAGAAGCTCAACATGACCTCGTGGGCACCGCACCACGAGAAGGAACGCGTCTGGGCGCTCGAGCAACGCGTCGAAGACCTGCAGGTCGAAATCGAACGCCACTTCAGTGAGGCGACCCGGTTGTACGGACAGGCGCTCGGCCATCTGCCGGAGATGTCCGAAGCGCGCAAAGCGCTGGCCGATCTCTACTGGGAGCGCTTTCAAGAGGCGGAGGCCGCCGGCGAGCGCGCCCGCGCAACCTATTTCGAGGGGCTGGTACGCCAGTACAACGACGGCTGGTACGACCAGCTACTCGAGGGTACCGCGAGGTTGACGGTGCTCACGCACCCCGAACCTGCCCAAGCCGTCCTTTACGAATTCGTGGAGGTCAATCGACGCCTGGTCGAGCGCCGTATGGCCGAGTTGGGGGAGACGCCGGTGCGGAACCTCGAGCTGCAGCACGGCAGCTATGTGATCGAGTTGCAGCGGCCCGGCTACGTCGCGCTTCAAGTCCCGGTCAGACTCGACCGCATGGAGGAGCGTACGCTCGAAATCCAGCTGCAGCGTGTCGACCAGGTGCCCGACAACTTCGTGGTGATCGCAGGTGGGAAATTCCTCAGCGGCGAGTTGCAGGCGCAGAATCTCGAGGATCACGAACAGTACCTGCCGGATTTTGGCATCATGGAAGCGCCGGTGACGTGCGCCGAATACCTCGACTTCTTGAACGCCGTCGCCACCGACGACCTGGAGCGCGCAAAAAAGCATGCCCCCCGCCTGGAAGACGGCGAGTCCTACTTTCCGGTAAGCGAGGACGGTCAATTCTCGCTGCCCACCGAGGACGCCGAAGGTGATCGTTGGGACATGAACTGGCCGATCTGCATGATCTCGTACAACGACGCAGTGGCCTACGCCGCTTGGCGCAGCAAGCGCGACGGGTTCGCCTACCGATTGCCGTCGGCTGACGAGTGGGAGAAAGCCGCTCGCGGCGTCGACGGGCGGCTGTATCCGTGGGGGAACCACTTCGACCCATCGTTTTGCCGCATGCGCGACAGCGAGCGGGGCCGCCCAATGCCCGTGTCGGTTCACAAGTACAAAATGGATCGTTCACCGTATGGAGTGCGGGACATGGCTGGCAACGTCATCGAGTGGACCACCACCCGCGCCCCCAGCAGCGACGACCGCCGCATTGTCCAAGGCGCCTCGTTTGGCTCGATCGAATTGATGTGCCGACTCGACTGGCACATGGATGCCCAAGACGATTCACGGCACGCATACCTGGGCTTTCGACTGGCCATGTCGCTATAGGTTTTATGGACCACGACGCCCCCAGGCGACCGATTGCAGCGCGATGACGAACTGCCTACACTGGGGCTGTCCACCGAGTTGCACCGTTATTGATGAGAGGAGATGGAGTGATGATTCGACGCGACAATGTGACCTCCGTGCTGATCTGCGCGGCACTCTGCTCTGCTCTGCTGGCCAGCGGCGCGGGCTGCGGAGCCAGCGGCTCAGACGTGGACAGCGGTGCGACCGTACGCGACGACGCTTCAGACGACACGGCTGATAGCGGCGGAGCATGGGAGCCGGACAGCGACGTGGGACAAGACACCGCAGATCCCGCGCCAGAACCCAGCTACCACGCAATATGTCCCGACGGTGTTGTCGACGAAGTGTGTTCCACAACCGGTGGGAGCGGCCAACAACCGCCGACAGCAGACTTCTCAGCCGGCGAAACGCGCACAGTGGGCACATCCCAAGCGGGCGTGGCTGGTTGTCAAAAAGGCAGCTTTCTGTACATCCCCGATGAATCGAGCACCGCACGCAACCCCGACTTCAATGGCGAAGTGCGTTACGTGTCGCCCAACGGCGATGGTGATGGCAGCAAGTACGGCCACCCGACCAACCTCGAGGCTCTGGTCCAGTTGGCCGAAGACGGCTCCACCGAAGTGGTCGCCTCGTTGCTTCCGGGCACCTACGAAGTGGACGGGGAGTTGAGCCTGTCGAGCGGTGCACTCAGTTTATTGAGCCCGTGCGCCTCGAGCGTCACGCTCGACTTCGGAGCCACCGGCAGCTTGCGGGTGAACGGTGCGACAGCCTTTTCTCTGGTGGGCGCGACCATCACGGCCGATTCGGAGCGTCAAGACGCGCCCCTCATCGCACTCGAGGATGTCACCACTTCTGTCATCGCCAACAGCCACTTCACCGGTGGTACCAAGCCCGTGAGCGCCACGGCCATCTCCGTGCGAGCCAGCCAACCGGGAAGCACCGTCGCGCTGAGTGTGGTTGGCTCGGTGATCGAAAACTACGCCACCGGCGTCGACGCGCGTGGAGCCGCCGTGCGGCTCGACCGTTCGATCATTCGGGCTTTCCGCGACCGAGGTATCTGGGCTCGCGAGGTCGACGACGACGCGCCCCCTTCGTCTTACGAGACGGCTGTGGTCATCGTGGACAGTATCATCGACGGACTCAACTCTTCGCTCGAAGACGGCTCCGGCCAAATTGCCGGCGTACAGATTCAAGCAGGCGTCTTGGCCACGGCCAACGCCCGCATCCAGAACCTGCGCAAGGCGGCAGCAGGGGCCGGCGACGCCGAGGGCACGCCGCGTCGAGGAGCCGGTGTGTGGAGTGAAGAGAGCTATCTGCGCCTCTTCAAAGACACCATCATCGACCGCAACGGTGAGCCAGGGGTATTCGCGCTCGATTCGCGGTTGTGGATCGATCAAGCCCAGGTCAGCAAGAACCTGCGCGGGGTGTCCCTGGGCACGCTGCCCGAAAGTTCCCGACGGTTCGACGACGCCGTCTTCGATCCCGACTCCGGGCAGGGGTTGCCCGTGCCTAGCGCAGCCTTCCCGACCGAGACCTTTGCGGGAACTCCTGTGTTGAGCAACGATGAGCGCCTGCCCGGGGACAGCTTCTTTCCGGACGACTTCTTCTTCCCCGACGACTTCTTCTTTCCGGATGACTTCTTCTTCCCCGACGACTTCTTCTTTCCGGACGACTTCTTCTTCCCCGACGACTTTTTCGCTCCGGCGGAGCAGAGTGCAAGACGCGTGTGGGCGAGTGCGGCCGTCATGGACACCAAATTCGACACCAACAAGACTGTGGCGCTCGAATCACGCGGGCGCAATGTCTTGGCGGGCGGTTCGACCTTTACGAACACCCTGGGCTCCGACGAAGCCTTCAGCGGTCCTCGTCAGGTCAGCTTTGCCAATCACGGCCACGGCGTGTTGCTCGAGGACGTGCGCAGTGCCTACTTCGTAGACAACATGTTCAGCGACAATGCCGGACTCGGTTTGCTCGCGCGCGACATGGGGAGCAACCTCGAAGATCAGGAAATGTTGCTCATCGACCGTAGTATTGTCATCGACAACGACGCCGGTGGACTGTGGGCGCAAAACGACCTCGACACAGGCACTTGGACCGGGGGTATGCCGGGCGACTTCCACGTGCGCAACTCGACGATCGTACGCAACGGCGGCGCGGGCGTCTTCGGCTCGAACGTGGCCTTCGTGGCCGAACAATCGCAATTCCTGTACACGGACATGGCCGACATGGAGATGGCTGGACACACGCTCGGGGTGGGCGACGGGTTGCACTTCGTCAACACCAACGGCGTCTCGCTGACCAACTCGGTGGTCGCCGGCAACGGCCGCTACGGCTGCTTCTTAGGCACCGGTTCAGGCTCTCTGGTCACGGCTTCGTTCGACACGGTCACCTGGATCGACAATGCTTCGGGTGGCATCGGCACGAACACCGAGGAGACAGACTTCTTGGGCCACGAACCCGTGCCGGCCGAGCCCACCGCCGACGCGATCCCCGAGTCGACCAACTGGGGAGATCCGGGCAAGCTTTAATTGCGATAACGGCGCACCGATCACTGAGCACGGGGGAAAACCCCGGGAGTCAACATGCTGCAATCGATCAATCACGGCTGGCACGAACTCAGCCAAGGCAATGTCGACGCGGCCGAGCCGATCTTTCGGAGTCACCTCAACGACCACCCGGACTCGGTCGAAGCGCTGCGCGGGCTCGCCCGCGTGGCGCTGCATCGCGGCGACACCGCCCATGCCGAAACCCTGGCACAGCGTGCGCACTCGATTGATTCGACGGCCGACGTCAAGCTCTTGTTGGGCGAGATTCTGGGGGCGCAGGGCAAACGCCGGGAGGCCGAGCAGTTGTTGACCCAGGCCGTCGCCTTCCACACGTCCGACTCCTATGCGCTGGCGCTGCTCGGCGAGCAGAAGATCCGCCAGGGGCGCTGGGACGAGGGAACCCAAGACTTCATCGAAGCCCTCAGCAACGACGCCGACGGCGACGGCTTCCGCCACCTGCAGAAGGTCCTCGCCGATCTGGTCGACGCGTATGTCGCCGGGCGAATCCCCGAGCAGGATGCCATGAAGTTCGTCAACCGGCTCGACTACTCGGTGCCCAAAACGGGCCCGGAGATGCAGTCGTTTTTCGGCGAAGCGCGCCGTGCGATTAATTCGGGACGAAGCATCAACCGCCGACAGCATGCCCCGGAGCAGACCCTTCCGACCTCGGTGCGCCAGGCGGCACGCGGCGCTTCGACAGGGGCGCCCTCCCCTGCCGCGCCACAGTCACCGCCGCCTCAATCCCAGCGCCCTCCCGAGAAGCGCCAGACGCGTGCGCCGCAACAGCGCCGGCCATCGGCGCCTCGTCAACAGCGTCCACGCAGCTCGAACTCCTCGGGCACCAAGCAGCCGGGCGTCGACGCCAACCAGAAGGACCTGCAGGCGATCATCCAGCACGAACGGTCCCTGAACCAGGATCTCGTCGCCGGCCTGGCCGAGATGGGGCCGCCTGAGTGGCCCTCGAAGGCCGGCTACGACAGCATCGATACGGTCCCTCCCATCTCACTCGACCGAGGCTCGGTGCTCGGTGAGTCGGGGGGCATCGACATGCGCGACTTTCGCATCACCGATGGCGACCTCCTCTCCGAAATCTTCTTGGAGCGCTGCCTTCGCAACTTGCTGGTCGCCACACAAAAGAACAAGGCGACGACCATTGTGCTGCGCCCGGAGAGTATCTGGCAGATGGAGATCAACTGTCGGGATGGATTGCTCGATGATCTGCGCCCACTCAGCCCACTCTACAAAGATCGCGCCGGCTTCGAGAACTTTCGCCAGCTAGCCTTCGGCATGTTCATCGGAGAGTGCTTGGCGAAGACCTACGACGGCGCCTGGACCTACGAGACGCCAGCCTCGGAGAGCTACCTCGAGATCGGCAACATGATCCTCGAGCCGTTCGATCTCGTCGCCCGTTGGATGGCCGCCGCCGACAAAGACGACGTCGACCTCGACATGCTCGCCCGCCAGGGCCACCAGGCAAGCCAGCAGAGCACGTCGATGACGATCGCGTCCGATCATATCGATCCGACGCGCGAGTTGTCGCGCGATGCGTTGCCCGCCAAGCTCGCCGAGATGTGGGCGCTGTATCGGTTCAACCTGTCGGACACCGCCTTCTCCCACGTCGCCAGCACCATCGAGGTGGTCGAGTCCGAAGACCGCTTCATCCTCTTCAGGATCGGCGCAAAGTGGGTGCCCGAATTCGCCCGTGGCCCGCAAGGGGCGGGGATAGGTTACGACGACACGGTGGGGATGGCCTATCTGCGCCAGTCCGGCCAGTTCTTGCCGCTGGCGAGCCGCAAGGGATTGGCGCGCCTACTCGAAATTTGCTTCGACAAACTCGACAAGCACTCCGCGCGGCGAGCCATCGAACTGCTCACCGACTTTCACTGCCCGAGCTGGTGGGTGGCTGCCAATGACCCTGAAGCGGCCAAGCTGAGCCAGAAGGTCGGCACACAGGTCAACTCGCCGCGCTTCGAGCGCCAGCATTCGGCCAAAACGCTCGTCATCAGCGGGGTCTCCTCGCAGGGGCCGGTGCAGTGGCGACTCACCCACGACCCCCATCAAGTGGTGCCCTGGCAGCTGGACCTGCAGCGCTGAGACGCTACAGCGGCGCCTCTTCCTCGAGCCACATCTGCACGGTCTCTTCGAGCTCTTCGGCCAATTCGGCGGGGGCGTGCACTTTGACGTTGGGCAGCATTCCGAGCACGAACGACTTGAACTCGGGGCACAACCCCATGTGGAACGAGACGCGCAGGCTCTTGTAGCCCTCTTCGGTTTGCTGAGAGGGATGGACGCGATAGCGACGCAAGTAGTTGGCCCAGGCCCCTGAGACCTCGAGCTCGATTTCAGCGACCGGATAATTCTGGGCGTAGATCCCAAAGGCGTTTTCGAAATACTTGGCCAACTCTTCGTCGCTGGCCGGCATCTCCTCGGCCGTGATCGGCTCCCCGCCATCATTTTTGGGAGCCGGCACTTCTTCGAGGTTGTCGATGCCGGCGACGTCGAAGAGCTTCATCTGCTCCTCATGGCGCGCCAAGAGCCACAACCGACCGGCATACCAGACCATCTTTCGGGGCGTGACCACATAGTGGCGAACCTCCCCATCGGCGCGTGCATACACCATCGCCAAGCGCCGTCCCTTGAAAACCGCATCGAGGATCGACTCGACATGGTCGACCATCGCCTCTTCGTCGGCCGGAAGCCACGTGCGACGCAGGTGCAGCGCCTGCGAGACGCGATCGAGGCGCTGGCGCTGCTTGTCACCGACGCGATTGCGGCAGTGCTCGGCCAGCCGCTCGATTTCACTTCGGTAGGGCGTCTCGCGGAACAGATCGAGCGCGATCGAGCCCAGCTCGAGGGCCGCGGCGGTGGCCACCGACACGTAGTCGGGATCAAACCCGGCCCACGTCCACACTTTGACGCGACCGTCTCGATGCGTCGACAGTCCGTACAGCTCCTCGAGCAGCTTCAGGTCCTCGCGAGCCTGCGGATATTTGATATCGAAGTTGTCAATGACACGCTGGATGGTGACTTCCTCGCCATTCTGCAACCACTGCAAGATGGCGTGGGATCGTCGAGTTGCCGCGAATGTGTTTCGAGCGGACATGAAGGTGAAGCTCCAATTGGAAAGTTGTGAACGCAGTGAAGAAGTGGGCGCAGTGTTTCGAGTCAACCCTGGCCAGAAGTTGGCGGCTCAAAAAACGGGCCATTTGCACCTTTGATTCCAGAAAGCAGCCGGTGTCATATCGGATGTGGCGCGCACTATAGTTCAGCCAACGGAGACCCACAAGACTGAGCGCCGCCGCATACGAAGCGATGAAGCCCCAGAAACATAAAGGGTTTTGCGACAACTCACATGTCGTGATACCAGTTGAAGGGCGCGACCCGGCAGACCCCGATCTGCTGGAGGTTCGCTTACGGGATCGGTGCACGGAGACTGGGATAGCCGGCTCCAAGATTGACAGCAAAGGCACCTTGCTGTAATCAAATCGACTTCATCGTGCGGCACCGATTCAGATCGGAGCAGGTTTTACGGAGGTTTCATGATTCTCGTCGGGATTACTCTCTTTCTGATTCTCATCGGACTCGGGTTCTTCGCCTATGGGGCGATTGCCCTGTCGAAGTACGCTTTCCGAATGGGAACCGGCCCGGGGTTGATGACCCTGCTCTTCCCGCCGTACACGATTTATTTTGCGCTGTTCAAACTCGAGGAAGAGGGCAAGTCGTGGCCGACGGCCAGCTGGCTGTTCGGCATCGTCGTCAGCATCTTGCTGACGGTGGCCTTCTGGCCCGACCTCAGCGCGCTGATGAGCGGTGACATGGAGCGCTTCGAGGGCCCGATCGGCGCTGGCGCTGCCGCCGTCGAGAAGTACGGCTCGCAGGAAGAGATGCTCGAAGAAGAGTCGTCGAGCGACTCGGCCGACAAGAAGGAAGAAAAGGCCGACGAGGGCGAAGCCGCCGCTGAAGAGAAAGCCGACGGCGAGAAGGCCGAAGGTGCCGACAGCGCTGAAGGCGAGAGCGCCGAAGGTGCCGAGAAAGCCGAAGGCGAGGCTGCTGAAGGCGAAGCTGCTGGCGAAAAGGCCGGCGCCGAAGCCGGCAAATAAGCAGCCATCCCCGCCTCACGATCCGCCGAGTAGATCAATCATTCTGCTCGGCGATTTGCTTTTCTTGTTCCTCGGAAATCAGGCGCAGCCCTTCGAGCGTCAAGAAGTCGTCGACCTCGTCGATGATATCGGTCTCTCCGGCAATAAACCGCGCCAGCCCACCGGTGGCCACCACCCGCGTCTCGCCATCCAACTCGGACTTCATGCGCGTGACGATTTCACGCACAAGGCCCGTGTAGCCATAGAGCAGCCCGGACTGGATTGAATGCACCGTCGTCTGGCCGATGACCGACGGCGGTTTGGCGATCTCGACGCGCGGCAGCTTGCTGGCGTGGTGGAAGAGCGCTTCGCTCGAGATGGTCACACCGGGAGCGATCGCCCCGCCCTTGTAGGCGCCGTCGGCCGTAATCGCGTCGAAGGTCGTCGCGGTGCCGAAGTCGACGACGACCAGGCTCGTTTGATAGCGCTGCCAAGCCGCCACGGCGTTGACCAGCCGGTCGGCGCCCACTTCGCGCGGGTTATCATAGAGCACCGCCATCGACGGATGGACCGTCTGGCCGACCACCATCGGGGCGAGCTCGAAGTAGTCTTCGACCATGCCGATGAGCGCACGCTCCATTGGCGGCACCACACAACTGATGATCGCCGCGTCGATGGCGTCCGGGTCGAGCCCGGCAAAATGAAACAGCTCGCGCAACAAAATCCCGTGCTCGTCACTGGTGCGCCCATGATGGGTTTGAATACGCCAGTGCTTGAGCAGTGTTGTGCCCTTGTAGACACCGAGGACGGTGTTTGTATTGCCGACATCAATGACGAACAGCATATAGTCGTACCTGAGTAGGAATTACTAGACATGAGCCAACGCTGAACACTATGTTCATGACGCCGCCGGTGCAACACCCGCCGGCGCATCTCGTCGTACCGAGTGGTTTTCTTTCGGTTCCACCATGACCACATTTCTCATCCGCCGCTTACTGGCCTCGGTGCTCGTCATCCTGGGCGTGGTCACGTTGGTCTTCTTCGTGCTTCGCTCCGTACCGGGCGATCCGGTCGAGTCGATCTTGGGCGAGCAGGCCCTGGCGGTCGACAAACAGGCGATGCGCGAGTGCCTCAACCTCGACAAGCCGCTGTGGGAGCAATACGTGCTCTTCTGGAAGGACGTCGGCAACGGCACCCTCGGTGAATTGTGCGACGAGCGCGGGGTCACCGTGGCCGACAAACTCGTGGCCAATATCCCGGCGACCTTCCAACTCGCCCTGGCGAGTCTGGCCATTGCGCTGCTCATCGCCCTGCCCCTCGGCATCGCCGCCTCTTTAAAACCCTATTCTTGGGTGGACAACGGCTCGGCGGTGCTCGCGCTCTTAGGCATATCGATTCCCAACTTCTGGTTGGGCCCGATGCTGCTCATCCTGTTCAGCCTCACGCTACAGGCGCTCCCCAACCCCGGCAGCGAGGTCACAGGCTTATCGACGCTGATCTTGCCGGCCATCACTCTGGGTACGGCGCTCGCCGCCAAGCTGACGCGTATGACGCGCTCGAGCATGCTCGAGGTGCTCAACCAGGATTATGTGCGCACGGCCAAATCGAAGGGCAACCCCGGCTGGAAGGTGACCACCAAACACGCGCTGCGCAACGCGCTCATCCCGGTGGTGACCATCCTCGGCCTGCAATTCGGCGCCCTTCTGGGCGGCGCAATCATCGTCGAGAAGGTCTTCGCCCGGCCCGGTCTGGGAACGCTCCTGCTCGACGGGATCAACACCCGCAATTATCTGATCGTGCAGGGTTGCGTCATCTTCATCGCGTTCTCCTACGTGGCGGTCAACCTGATCACCGACTTGGTGTACGGCTGGATCGACCCGCGCATTCGGTATGATTAAAGCGACACAGACAACGGTGCCCCCCATCGCCTTCACTTCGCTTCGGCACCTGCCCGAAGCGGGGAGGAGTCTGCCGTGAAGTGGCTTTTCGAACTCCTCAAAATGCACCGCGACAAGCTCAGCTGGCTGGCCTGGCTGGGCCTGGCGGTGCTCTGCTTTGTCTTCTTCGTCGCCCTCTTCGCCCCCTGGCTGGCGCCCTACGACCTCGACTATGTCGACGTGACCCGTCAACTCCAAGCCCCCAGCGCTCGCCATTGGCTGGGCACCGACGAAAACGGCGCGGACGTGCTCACCAAGGTCATCTACGGCACCCGCGTGGCCGTGATGGTGGGCCTGGCGACCGTCTCCATCTGCTCGACCGTCGGGATCTTCCTGGGCTCGATCAGCGGCTATTTCGGCGGCTGGATCGACGAAGTGATCATGCGCATCACCGAGATTTTGATGGCGTTTCCGGGCATCCTGCTGGCCATCTTGCTCATCTTCATCACCCAGAAGCCTAGCCTCTTGGCGGTGATCGGGGCGCTTTCGGTCTCTGGATGGGCGGGCTACGCTCGACTGGTGCGTGGCCAGGTGCTCTCCGAGCGCGAGCGCGCCTATGTCGAGGCGTCGCGCGCCCTCGGGTTTCCGACCCGGCGCACGCTGTTTCGTGAAATCGTGCCCAACATTTTGGCGCCGGTGATCGTGCAGGCGACCTTCGGGGTGGCCGGCGCGATCTTGGCCGAAGCGGCGCTCAGCTTTTTGGGCCTCGGCCCGCAGGACCTGCCCAGCTGGGGCGCCCTGCTCGACCAGGGTGCGACCTACTTTCTGTTGACCCCGCATCTGGCTATCTTCCCGGGCGTCGCCATCATGATCACCGTGTTGAGCATCAACTTTTTGGGCGACGGCCTGCGTGACATCTTGGACCCGCGTGCAGTGACGAGAGCGAAATGAATGTGAGCGACGACCAAATTCGTGAGGCGATCGGCCAGTTGTTGGTGGTGGGATTCCACGGCGCCGACGAGGAGCCGCCCGAGGCGATCGCCGAGGCGCTGTCCACCGGCAAGATCGGCGGGGTGATCCTGTTTCGGCGAAACGTCGACACCGTCGAGCAAGTCTGCGCGCTCAACACGCGCGTCCACGAGCTCGCCGCCGAGGCCCCCGAAGCTCCGTTTGTCGCCGTCGACCAGGAGGGCGGACGCGTCGTGCGCCTCAAAGAGCCGCTCACACCTATTCCGCCCATGCGCGCGGTGGGCGACACCAACGACGGCCGGCTCATCTCGGAGGTCTCCGAGGTGATCGCCACCGAGGTGGGCGCGCTGGGGTTCAACCTGAACTTCGCGCCGGTGCTCGACGTCGACACCAACCCGCTCAACCCGATCATCGGCGACCGCGCCTTCGGCCGTACACCCGAGCGCGTGATCCGGGCGGCCGGCGCCTTCTTGCTCGGCCACCACACCGCCGGGGTGATCCCGTGCGGCAAGCACTTCCCCGGCCATGGCGACACCCTGCTCGACAGCCACAAGGACCTGCCCACGCTCAAACACGACATGGAGCGGCTGCAGCGCGTCGAGCTCGAGCCGTTCCGGCGAGCGATCGGCGCCGACATCCCGATGCTCATGACCGCGCATATGCTGCTGCCGGCGCTCGACTCGGAGCATCCGGCCACGCTCAGCCAGGCGGTCATCGGCGAGTTGTTGCGCGAGGAGTTGGGCTACGACGGGGTGGTGATCACCGACGACCTGGAGATGAAGGCCGTCGCCGAGCGCTATGACATCGACGAGATGGTCACGTTGGGGCTTCGCGCGGGCATCGACATCTTCCTGATCTGCCACACCGAAGCGAAGTGGCAGCAGGCCTACGACACGCTCTACGAGCTGGCCACGTCGGGCGACGAAGACCTACAGCTCGTGCTGCGCGCCGCCGAGCGCGTACGTCGCCTCAAGCGCACCATGTTGGGCAACCAACGCCGCCCCTGGCAGCCGTACGATGGCTGGCGCGAGATGTTGGGCTGCGACGAACATCGCCAGACGATGGCGCGCGTGGAGTGGAACCCCGAAGAAAAGCTCGTCGATCCCACCGAGGCGGGTTGAGCGCTCAGCCTTCGGTTCACCACCCGGTGCGAACCATCAGCCGGGTGCCGAAGAGCGGCTTGTCGACCACGTCGACGATGCGCGCCAGATGGGCGGCGGGGTTGACGCCGCCGTAGACCTCGAAGTTGAAGCCGACCGGACGTGCGATCACGCCGAGCGACGCGCCGCCCAGCAAGCCTGTGACGTTCGACCTTCCTTCCTGCGCCTCCAAGTAGGCGCTGTTGAACAGGCTCGCCTCTACAAAGGCGCCGGCTTCGGCGCCGACCAACCATTTGCTCGGCTGGCCGGGCAACAGCTCCAATTCGGGATAGAACGGGTGGCTCCAGTCGACCTCGGCGCGCCCGCGGACGCTGCGCACGCGCACCGGCTCGACGGCCAGCTCGAGGGTCGTCTCCACGAACGAAACGGGACGGTACCGCGCGCCCAAGTAACCGACGGTGGTGTCTTCGTAGCCGAGATAGCCGCCCCCGGCGAGCGCCTCGAGGCCGTCGACGAAGGGCATCGGGATGGACGCGGCGCGCAGCATGCCGACGTCGACGGAGTCGGCGGCGCCAAAGATGAAGTCGGTCGACAGCTTCCACTTGGGGATGGAGGCGCTCAGATACCAGCCAGGCTCGCCGACGGTATTCGTCTGGATGCGGGTCGAGGTTTTGACGTCGCCTTCGTCGGTGGTCGTCGTGCCGATATGCTGCAAGCGTTGCGAGTCGGACACACCTCCCACGGTCACGCCGAACCATTCGGTGACCTGCAGGTAGACCCCGTAGAAGAGCTGGCCGTAGCCGACCGCGTCGTCGTCGAAGATGACGTCGCCGTTGTCGTCGCGCGGCAAGTCGTCGGGTGAGACGCCGTCGCCCGCGTCGAAGAGCATCAGGCGCAGGCGCACGTCCCACTTGCGGTTGCGCGTCTCGAGGGCAAAGCCGTTCCAGCCGCCGTTGAGTTGCGCGGCGCGTTCGCCCTGGGCGGTACACAACGCGTAATCGCTGAACTTGTAGTTGTCGCCAAGCCACGAGAACTGCGTGCTCCACTCGACGTCCTCGCCGCCGTCTTCGAGCCACCGGTACAGCCGGTCGAAGCGCGTGTCGAGATCGCGACGGTACCGGGAAAAATCGAGCTGGAAGCTTCGCACTCGCCGCGCGCGAGCCAAGGCGTCGAGCGCTTCGGACTCACACTCCTGCGCCTCGGCCCTCGTAGGGAGCAAGGTGGGGAGCAGAAAAGCGGCGACCGCCACCAAAACAATGGTCCGACACATCGGGGGAACAACACGCATAGCAACTCTGGGCAAGTGAGACGGTTCGCCACAAGTCTAGTGCACGAATCTGGAAATCCCTAGGCATCTCGGCGGCCAACGCAGCGCACAACCGCGGGCTCTCAGGTCGACAAGGGTAGGCCTGTAAGGTACAGATACTACGCGCAGAAACAATGCTTTAGCCCCCGTGGCCGCCCGACAGAATCATGAATAGGAAAGAAGAAGCAGTCGCCGATTTTTTCGAGCGGTTTACCCCGATCATCATGGCGGTCGCGGTCTTGTTGACCGGCTTGGGGGCCTATCTGGCCAGCGGGCTGAGCCTCGACAGCGAGCTCAAGCGCCTGCTGCCCCAGTCCGACCCGTCCGTCCAGGGACTCGAACGCCTCGAAGACGCCTACGGCCGCCAGATCGGCCGACTGGCCATCTTGCTCGAGGGCCCCGACCCGAAGGCCAATCAGGAATCGGTCGACGAGCTCGCCGCCATGATCGGCGACCACGAGCTGGTCGCCGGCGTCGAGTTCACCCGCCCGGTCGAGTATTTCGAGGACCGGCGCCTGATGTATCTGGGCCTCGACGACGCGCGCGAAGTGAGCAAGCGTGTCAACAAGCGCATCAAGTGGGAGAAGGCGCGCGCCAACCCGATGTTCGTCGGCCTGGGCTCGGACGAGCCGCCGGAGGTCGATCTTTCAGACATCGAAGAGAAGTATCGCTCGCGCTTCGACCAGCCGCGCTACCTGACCGACGACGAGCAGCGCCACTACGTCATCTACGTCGACCCGGTCTTCCCGAACACCGAGTTCCAGAAGACCGACCGACTCCTCGCCGACATCAAGGGGTTCTTCGCCGACAAGATCGAGCCGGACCACCCGAAGGTGTCGATCGCGTTCAGCGGGCGCTACACGAAGTTCTACGAGACCCAAAACGCCATTCGCAAAGACCTGACGTGGGGCACGAGCCTCGCGCTGTTGGGCATTCTGGTCTTTCTCATCGCCTACTTCCGAAGCTGGGTGTACCCGCTGGTCATTGCTGTGCCGCTGATCATGAGCACGGTGTGGACATTCGGTTGGGCGCAGCTCGTCTTCGGCAGCCTCAATATCTTGACCGGATTCCTAGGGGCCGTGCTCATGGGGCTGGGGATCGACTACGGCATTCATATCGTGTCGAGCTTCCAGGAAACCCGCGCCGGGCGCACACCCCGCGAGGCGCTAGTCACCGCGCTGGAGACCGCCGGCCGGCCCAGCCTCTACGCCGGTCTGACCACGCTGGTCGCGCTGGCGAGCCTGGCGTATTCGTCGTTCCAGGCGTTCTTCGAGTTCGGCATCCTGTCGCTCGGTGGACTGACGCTGGTGCTGCTGTCGTACGCGCTGGTGCTGCCGTGTCTGCTTTTGCTGGTGGCCGGCACGCGCTTCGAGCCCAACCCGCGCATGCCCAGCGAAGAGCGACACTTGCGGGTCACCGCCAAGCAAAAGACGCGTTGGACACGCCTCTCGGCGGTCTTCTTGGCCGTTGCGGTCGTGCTCGCCGCCGTCGGCATGCCGGGCGTGAGCTTCGAGTTCGACTTCCGCAAGCTCATGCCCAAAGACCTGCCGGCCTTCAAGGTCGAAGACGAGGTCGACGACGTCGTCGACATGGCGCAGCCGCCGGCGGTCGTGCTCGTCGACGACAAGGCCCACGCGCTCGCCGTCAAAGACGAGCTGCAAAAGCGCATGGCCGACGACCCGCGCGCCGAGATCGTCGAGGCGGTGTTCACCATCTACGACCTCGTCCCCGAGGACCAACCCGACAAGCTGACCGTCTGGCGAGGGCTGCTCGAAGATCTCGAGGATATCCCCAAGAGCCGACGCAAAAAGAACGAGCGACTCCAAGAGCTGTACGACGAGCTCCAACTGGTCGACAAGACCGGCACCATCGCCGTCGACGACCTCCCCGAGTTGGTGCGCCAGCGCTTTGCGCGCACCGACGACCCCAGCAAGACCGTCGTGCTGATCTTGCCGTCGCACTATATCCACAACGCCCAAGACGCGATGGAGTACGTCGCGGTCACCAACGCCCTGCCCGGCCCCAACGGCCAAGGCACCGTCGACCCCATCAGCCAAGAGGCGCTCCTGGCCGACATCCTCGGCCACATCAAGTCGGACACCTTCTGGCTGGTGCTCATCGCCGTGCTCGGGCTCTTGTCGGTCGCCTGGATCGCCTTCCGCAACCTCAAGCGTCTCGCCCTGGCGGTCGCCACAGTCGCCGCCGGCGTCTTTGTAGGCACCGGCCTGATCGGGCTGCTCGATATCTCGTTCAACTTCATGAACATGATCATCTGGCCCATCTGGCTGGGGCTGGGCGTCGACGCGGTCTTTCACCTGTCATCGTGCATCGCGCGCTCCCCGTCGGACTGGAGTAGCTTCCGGCACACCGCCGGCGCGGTCTTTGCCGCCTTCGCCACCACGATGATCGGCTTCGGCGCCCTCATGATCTCGGGACACCGCGGCCTGGCCTCACTGGGCCAGGTGGCCGTCGTGGGCCTGAGCAGCATCCTGATCGTGTCTCTCGCGGTCCACGTCTTCTTCCTCAAAACGGAAGACGAGGCGGACGACGAACAGCGAGAAGGTTCCGTCAATGGAGCCCCCTAATTCACTCGCCCAAAGGCATCGCATGACAGCTCTCGACGACCTCAATATCGTCCGCTACGGAAGCGGCCCCACCAAAGTGATCAGCTACCACGGCTGGGGCGCCGACCACCGCAAGAGTTTCAAGTACGTCATCGAGAAGTTGCCCGAGCACGTCTCCTTTTGGGGCGTCGACCTGCCCGGCTGCGGCCGCAGCCCGCGCCCCTCGGTGTTCAACTACCCCGAAGTAGCGAGCATCCTGACGCAGTCCTTCGACGATATCGTGGGCGACGGCGAGACGGCCACCCTCTTGGGCGCGTGCAGCGGGGCCTATCACGGCCTGGAAATCGCTCGTCAGCGCCCCGACAAGGTCGACAAGCTCGTCATGGTCGACTCGATGGCCTACTTCCCCTGGTTTCTCGGTGTGCTGCTCGCCCCCGGCGTGGGGACGCTCCTGTTCGAAGGAGTCTTCTCGAGCCAACGCGGCCGCAAGGCGATTCAAAAGGTGCTCGAGGCGACCGGCGTGGCCAACGCGTTCGACGTCATGGAATCATTCGGGCGCATCGATCTGGGCGCCGCCTACCGGTATTTGGAGTTCTACGACGAAATGGGCACCGTCGACCAATACATGACCGTCAACACGCCCACCACGTTGTTGTGGGGCACTCACACCTGGAAGGTGGTGCTCGAGTCGGTGAAGATGTGGCGCGCCACCCTGCCCAACTTCACCGAGGTCCAGGTCGAGGGCGTCGGCCACCTGATCAACCAGGAAGCCCCGGAAGTCGTCGTCGAGGCCCTGCTCGACGCTACGGGCGAATCGGCCCGCGATGCGGCTCGCCAAGTTGCTGCAGCTCTTCATCGCTGAACACACGCGAGCGAATCAGGAAGCGCTTGCCCTCGGGGGCCTCGAGCGAGAAGCCTGCCCCCCGCCCTGGCACCACGTCGAGTGTCAGGTGCGTGTGCTTCCACTTCTCAAATTGCTGCCCGCCAATATAAAACGGACACCCCTCCACCTCGCCCAAGTAGACATCACGCTGGCCGATCTTGAAGTCGTCGTGCGGATAGCACATTGGCGCGCTGCCGTCGCAGCAGCCGCCGGACTGGTGGAAGAGTAGCTCACCGTGTTGCTCCTTGAGTTGGCGGATCAACTGGCGTGCTTCGTCGGTTACGTCGACACGTGACAAGTCGTCACTCATACGATTTCTCCAGCGATGGCGTGGGGCCTGGTCTTCAAGTCTTGAAGTCTTGGGGGCTTGGTTGGGTGTCCGGGCGTGGCGGACCGTGCGAGTTGTTCGCGGCGGGAGCCACGCCCGGACATCAACCTTTAAAAGAAGCCCATGGGGTTCTCGTCATAGCTGACCAAGAGGTTTTTGGTCTGCTGGTAGTGATCGAGCATCATCTTGTGGTTCTCACGTCCGATGCCCGACTGCTTGTAGCCGCCGAAGGCTGCGTGGGCGGGGTACAGGTGGTAGCAGTTCGTCCACACGCGGCCGGCTTGGATGGCGCGGCCGGCGCGGTAGGCGACGTTCTGGTTGCGCGTCCACACGCCGGCGCCCAGCCCGTAGAGGGTGTCGTTGGCGATGCGGATGGCGTCGTCGTAGTCGTCGAACGAGGCGACCGACAGCGCCGGGCCGAAGATCTCCTCCTGGAAGACGCGCATCTCGTTGGAGCCCTCGAAGACCGTCGGGCGCACGTAGAAGCCGCCCTCGAGCTCGCCCGACATCTCGGCGCGGCCGCCGCCGGTGAGCACCTTGGCGCCCTCGTCGCGGCCGATCTCCATGTAGGACATGATCTTCTCGAACTGGTCGCGCGAGGCCTGGGCGCCCATCATCGTGTCGGTGTCGAGGGGGTTGCCCACCTTGACGCTGTCGACGCGGGCGACGGCGCGCTCCATGAACTCGCCGTAGATCGACTTTTGCACCAGCGCGCGCGACGGGCAGGTGCACACCTCGCCCTGGTTGAGCGCGAACATGGCGAAGCCTTCGAGACACTTCTCGAAGAAGGAGTCCTTCTGGTCCATGACGTCGGCGAAGAAGACGTTGGGCGACTTGCCGCCGAGTTCGAGGGTCACCGGCACGATATTCTCGGAGGCGTACTGCATGATGAGCCGGCCGGTGGTCGTCTCGCCGGTGAAGGCGACCTTGGCGACGCGGTCGCTCGAGGCGAGCGGCTTGCCGGCCTCGGCGCCGAAGCCGTTGACCACGTTGACCACGCCCGGGGGGAGCAGGTCGGCGACGAGCTCCATCATCATCAAGATCGTCGACGGGGTCTGCTCGGCGGGCTTGAGCACCACGCAGTTACCGGCGGCCAGGGCCGGGGCGAGCTTCCAGGTGGCCATCAGCAGCGGGAAGTTCCACGGGATGATCTGGCCGACGACGCCCAGCGGCTCTTTGACGTGGTAGGCGACCGTGTGCTCGTCGAGCTCGGCCATCGAGCCCTCTTGGGCGCGGATCACCCCGGCGAAGTAGCGGAAGTGGTCGACGGCCAGGGGCAGGTCGGCGTTGAGCGTCTCGCGCACCGCCTTGCCGTTCTCCCAGGTCTCGGCGACGGCGAGCATCTCGAGGTTGTCCTCGAGGCGGTCGGCGATCTTGTTCAGGATCTGGGCGCGCTCGGTCGGGCTCTTCTTGCCCCAGGCGTCTTTGGCGCTGTGGGCGGCGTCGAGGGCCATCTCGATGTCCTTGGCCGTCGAGCGCGGCACCTCGCAGAAGGTCTTGCCGGTCACCGGCGTGACGTTCTCAAAGTAGTTGCCCTCGCGCGGCGGGACCCACTCGCCGCCGATGAAGTTCTCGTAGCGGGACTTGAAGTTGACGATGGAGCCGTCGGTGTTCGGAAAGGCGTACTTGGTCATGGTGATTCCTCCAGCAAGATAGAGTTGATCGGACGAACGGTCGCCTTGAAGCGAGCGTCTCGTACACGCATGCATGGAGGAGAAAACGCCACTACTTGCACAAACAGCCGGCGAAGGGGATTGCCGGCCCATCAAACTACGGCCACCTCGTCGCAGCGTGAACAAACGCTACACGGGCGCGCAAACAGCAAATTGCGGCAACACGATAAATCAGCACATCAAGGTGCGACGAGCAGACGTTAAACACGTCTCAAAATCCGACAAGCACAAACCATCGACGATCGCGGCTCGCGCGGCTGCTCGCCCCGATTTGACCTATTCACAGTACACAGCTACAGCACCGGGGTCAGATTCAGAGAAGAACGAGGCGGCCGGGAACTCGGCCGACGATGCAGTCCTCCGAACGTAGCAACGACGATGAAACGCAACCTCAAGAAGTATTCGAAATTCCTGTCCTATATCCTGCGCCACCGCCCCGACGAGCTCGGCCTCGAGATGTCGCGCAGCGGCTGGGTGAGCGTGCCCGCGCTGCTCGAAGGACTCGCCGAGCGCGACGGGTCGTGGAGCCGCGAGGTGCTCGAGCAGGTGGTGCGCGAGAACGACAAGCAGCGCTTCGAGTTCGACGACACCGGCCACCTCATCCGCGCGCGCCAGGGCCACACCGTCGACGTAGATCTGGGCTACGATCCGACCGAGCCGCCCGAGCTGTTGTACCACGGCACCGTCCCCAAATTTCTCGACGCCATCGTCGCAGAGGGGCTCGAGCCCAAGGAGCGCCACCACGTGCACCTGTCCCACGACATAAAGACGGCCATGCAGGTCGGCAACCGGCGCGGCAAGCCGGTCATCTTGGTCATCGAGGCCAGAGAGATGTGGGACGACGGCCACGAGTTCTTCTGCACGCCCAACGACGTGTGGCTGGTCGAGTCGGTCCCCCCGGAGTACCTGCGCGTCGACTCGTCCATTTGAGCGCGATCGCCGCCTGCCCTTATCCGCCCGTCCTTCTCCGCCTGTCCTTTTCCACCTGCCTTCTGCCTTTGCCATCAACCGATCGGCCCCGAGATTCGACACGTTAGCGTGAACGTGCCCGGTGGCGGCGCGATCTGACGCGACGATGTGACCCCCGACAACCCGACAGAACTGGCGCCGGGCACGTCCTACCGAACACGACCCCGAACCGGGAGGACGAAATGCAGCCCCATACCCTGCCCTTGGCCGCCGTCGGCATTATCACAGCCATGCTGACCGGTCTGGTCGCCTGCACGAGCCCGCAGCCGACCGAACCCACCGAACAGACGACCGAACAACGCCAACAAGACCGCCCGCCGGCGAGCGTGGCGGCCGACCTGGGACGTGTCGAGATCGACGCCTCGTGCACCCTCAACGCCCGGTCGCGCATCGAGATCGGCACCGCCCAACTCCACCACATGTGGTACACGAAGGCGCGCGAGTCGTTTCAGAAAGCCGCCGCGGCCGACGAGGACTGCGCCATGGCCCAGTGGGGCCTGGCGATGACCTACTACACGCCGCTGTGGGCCAAGCCCTACCCCGAAGACCTCGAAGCCGGCGCGCGCGCCGCCCAAAAGGCCGCCGACCTCGGCGGTGAGACTCCACGCGAGAAGGCCTATATCGACGCGGTCGCCGCGTTCTACGACGACTACGAAAACCGCAGCCACGAAGAGCGCGCCAAGGCGTTCGAGGAGGCCTGGAAGCAGGCCTACGAGCAGGACCCGCAGGACGTCGAGGCGGCCTCGTTCTATGCCCTGGCGATGCTGTCGACGATCCCGCCCACCGCCGAGGACGTCGACACCCAGCGCCAGGCCGGCGCGATCCTCGAAGACGTGCTCGATCAGGAGCCCAACCACCCGGGCGGCCACCACTACCTGATCCACGCCTACGACAACCCACAGTTGGCGAGCGAGGCCGTGGAGGTGTCTCGCGACTACTCCGAACTCGCTCCCGCGGTGCCACACGCGCTGCATATGCCCAGTCACACCTTCACCCGTCTGGGCATGTGGGACGAGTCGATCGAGTGGAACCAACGATCCGAGGAGGCCGCGCGCCGCAATCCGGTCGCCGGCATGGACTATCTGGACCTGTATCACGCCCAAGACTACCTCACCTATGCGTACCTGCAGGAGGCGCGCGACACGGAAGCCGAGAAGGTCGCCCAACGGGCCAAGGAGGCGCAGAACCCCCAGCCACACACCGCCTCGGCCTACGCCAGCATCGCCATTCCAGCGCGTCTAGCGCTCGAGCGGCGCGACTGGCAGGCAGCGGCTAATCTCGAGCCACTGCACCCCGAGACGATCGAGTGGGAAAAGTGGCCCTATATCGAGGGGATCAAACACGCGGCGCGTGCGGTGGGCCTCATCGAGCTAGACGAACTAGACCAGGCGCGGGTCGAGCTCGACAAGATGGCCGAGCTCCAACAGGCCAGCGCCGAGATGAACGAGCCGTACTGGAACGGCCAGCTCCAGATCTACCAGAACGTGGTCCGCGCGCTGCTCGCCGACGCCGAGGGCAATACCGCCGAGGCGCTCGCGGGCCTGCGCGACGCCGCCACCTCGCAAGAGGCGCTCGGCAAGCACCCCGTCACGCCCGGGCGGGTGATCCAGGCGAGCGAGGTGTTGGGAGAGACCCTGCGCGAGAACGGCCAGGCCGAGGAGGCCCTGGAGGTCTACGTGGAGGCGCTCGACAAGCGGCCCAACCGGTTCCGCGCGGTCTACGGAGCGGCCGTATCGGCGCGCGCGGCGGGCCAAGGGGACGTGGCGCGCGACTACTACAACCAACTGCTCGACCTGACGGCCAAGTCAGACGGCGATCGGCCCGAGTTGAAAGAGGCGCGCGAGTTCACCGCCGTGGGCGGCGGCGCGTCGTCGAGCGCCGACTAACCGGCCAACAAGTTGATCCCGCGAAAGGCGGCGTTACTAATTCGAGAGATACTGCATCAAAGAGTTGACTGTATCCGTCAATCCGACTGTTTCCCATTGGATGCCAAATGATGACGTCTCTGTTCGCTCGCGTTGCTAACGCCGCCCTTCTCGTCTGTCTCATGGTCACGCTGCTCGCCCCGGCCTCGGCCTTCGCCCAGACGGCCGAGGGCCCATCTGATGCCAGCAAGCCCGAGGCCGACGAGCCGCCCGCCTCGCGCATCGAGATCTCCGGGGAGCTCGGCTTTCTCGACCCGCTGTCGCACACCGTGCAGTTCAGCCGCGACGGCACCGAGTTCGACTACGTCGACGAGGGCGGCCAGGACAACCTGTTCCAGTTCGTGCGGCTGTCGGCGGAGTTCGATTTTCGCGACACCCACAAATTCATCTTCCTGTATCAGCCGCTGAACCTCGAGACCGACGTGATCTTGCGGCGCGACGTCAGCGTCGACAAGCTCACCTTCCCCGAGGGCACGCCCATGGAGCTGCGCTACGGGTTCCCGTTCTTTCGGCTCGGCTACGTCTACGACTTTCTGGACGGCGCCGACCGCGAGTTCGCCATCGGCGCGGCCCTGCAGCTTCGAAACGCCACTATCGACTTCAAGTCCGCCGACGGCGAGCTCTTCCGCAGCAACCGCGACGTCGGCCCGGTCCCCCTGCTCAAGCTTCGCGCGCAACTGCCGCTGGCGGGCAAATTCTGGTGGGGCGCCGACGTGACCGGCTTCTACGCGCCGGTCAAGTACCTCAACGGCGGCGACTCTGACGTCGAGGGCGCCATCCTCGACGCCAGCCTGCGCGTGGGCCGCCCGGTCACCGAGCACATCGACGCCTTCTTCAACCTGCGCTACTTGGCCGGCGGCGGCGAGGGGACGAGCAAGGACGACGACGATTTGGGCGACGGGTACAACTCGAATTGGCTGCATTTCGCGACGGTGTCGCTGGGCTTTACGTTTGGGGCGGGGATGCCTTGAAGGGAGTTTGGGGGTTTAGGGGCCTGCGGCCGGGTCTTGGGGTGATCCACGTGAAACTTGGGGGTTGGGTCGTTTCACGTGGATCATGTGTCGGGTGGGGAGTCTTGTGATGAAGAACTCCGGGTCGACACGTCATGTTGGCCTACTGAGCTTGCAGAACCCCGGCGAGGCACATCGAGTTAGCGTTCTGGAGACATAAAAGCCCGACTCGACACGGCTAGATGACGTTCTGGCTTTGAAGAACCTCGGGCCAACGCCGCTAGTTGGCGTACTCGCGTTGAAGAACCCCGGGCCGACACGCCCAGTCGGTGTTCTAACGGAGCAGAAACACCATTTTGGCGTGTCGAGTCGGTGTTCTAACGGAGTAGAAACACCATTTTGACGTGTCGAGACGCGCTTCTGGAGACAAAAAACCCCGACTCGACGCGGCGAGTCGGGGTTTTGCATGCCCAGTGCGAGCAAACGCCTCGGAGTTAGGCCTCGACGGGCTCAGGATCGGTGCCTGGCTCTGGATCGGCGTCCGCCTCGGGGTCGCGCGACGGCTGGTAGATGGCGCTGAGCGGCGGCATCATCTGGGTAAGATCGTCGGAGTCCTCCAGACGCAGGGCCCCGGCCAGGATGTCGCGTGCGGCCAGATAATCACGGCGCGCCCGGTCGCGCGCGGCGATCAGGCGAGTCATCGCCTCGGCGTACTCGCCCGACTCTTTGTCCGTAACCGTAGCCGTAGCCGTCACCGTAGCCGTCTCACCATCCGACACAGAAGGCGAAAGCGCACAATCGGGTCGGGGCGCGCGGCGTCCTCGCCCGCCCTGGGGCGTCTCCGCCCCAGCTTGCGTGTCTTCGGCAGGGCGCACGCCCTGCTCGGACACGTGCGGGGCCGGTCACGTTCACGTTCACGGTCACGGGTGCCGGTCGCCGGTCGCCGGTCGCCGGTCGCCGGTCGCCGGTCGCCGGTCGCCGGTCGCCGGTCGCCGTAGCCGGACACCGTGACCGTAATAGTGCCCAACAGAGCGATCCCGCCCCCAGCACCCACCAAAGCCCGATCTACAAAATAGTCCGCAACAAATTCGCAAATCCCGCGATAACCGTATTGAGGGCCCCAAACGCGTCGTCTCACCCAGCGCCGCCTTCGAGATCGGCCCTCACGGATGCGCACCCGTTGACGAGATGAAACTTCGGCCTGGCCCATACCTCCTGCCGAGCCGCCCCACGCGGGCGTCGGAGCGAGGCGGGCGGAGGCAGCGCCGGGGTACGTCTTGGTTGGTCAATGGGGGTGGGTCCGTGGGACCCAGGGGGAGGGATCATATTTGCAACTCTGTTCATACTCGCAAGTCGCGCGCGCGAGGCGGGCGGGGTCACGGCCACGGCCACGGAGCCGGTCACGGTCTCCGGCCGCCGGGTGCCGGTCGCCGGTCGCCGGGTGCCGGTCGCCGGTCGCCGGTCGCTGGTCGCTGGTCGCCGGGTGCCGGTCGCCGTGGCCGGTGCCGGACACCGTGACCGGCTCACCATCCAACAGAAGTGGCGGAGGCGCACTACCGGGTCGGGGCGCGCGGCGTCCTCGGCCGCCCTGGGGCGTCCCCGCCCCAGCTTGCGTGTCTTCGGCAAGGCGCAGGCCTTGCTCGAACACGTGCGGGGCCCGAGACGGACCCCGGCGGCCGGGGACGACCGCGCCCCAACCGTCAATGCGGCGCATCAACGAAGTAGCTGCACGGAGATTGGGCGGGCTGGTGAGCCGTGACCGGTCACCGCGACCGTTCCCGCCGCAGCGATCGCACGCCCACGAGCACGACGAGGAGCACGGCTCCGCTGCCGGGGACCGCGGGCGCGGTCGATTGGCAGCCGCAGCCGGCGGGTGAGGCTCGGTCGTGGGCGCCCCAGTCTACGCGGTCGGGTGTGGGGCAGCCGTCGACGCCGGCGCCCGATTGCAGGCGGCACGCGTCTTGGCCGTCGGCGACGCCGTCGTTGTCCGAGTCGGGGTCGATCGCGTCGGCGAGGCCGTCTCCGTCGGTGTCGACGGGGGTGTCGTCGTTGGGGCCCCACTCGGCGGCGTCGTCGAGGCCGTCGCCGTCGCTGTCTTCGGTGGTGGGGTCGAGGCCGTGCTCGGTCTCGCGCGAGTCGGAGATGCCGTCGTCGTCGGAGTGCGCGCCCAGGACTTGTACGGACACCTCGCGGGCGTCGTAGTCGCCGTCGGCGCTCGTCGCGCGGATCTCGAGGGTGTGTCGGCCGAGGTCGCGCCAGGTGGGCGTCCAGGTGAACGTGGCCGTCTGCGGGTCGACGTGGGCGGCGGGGAGCGGGCGGACCTCGTAGGTCAGCTCGTGGCCGTCGGGGTCGACCGCCTCGATGTCGAAGCTCAGCTCGTCGCCCTCCCACAGGGTAAATTGCGTGCCCGGTTCGGGGGTCGGCGGGACCAGGCGCGGGTCGGCGTCTTCTGGGGGCGGGGGCGGCTCGGGACGCTCGCGCACGGTGATCCAGACGTGGGCCGTGTCGGCCTCGCCGGCGGGGTTGGTCACGCGGAACTCGAGGCTGTCGGGGCCGACGTAGTCGGGGGCCGGGGTGTAGGTGAGGTTGGGCGGCGTGCCCGCGAGTGTGCCGTGCTCCGGCGGCGAGTCGATCGAGAAGGTGAGCGCGGCTCCGGTGGAATCGTAGCCGCCGAGGAAGATGTCGAGGGGCGTGTCTTCGGGGGTGGTGACCGACTGGTGCAGCGCGGTCAGCGGCGCGGGCGCGTCGACGTAGCGGCCCACGATCCTCAACCTGCCGTCGATGCTCGGAAGCTCGTCGTCGACCAGCAGAAATCGGGCCGGCCCGGCGGCGGCCACGGCGGGGGAGTCGGTCGGACCGGTGCGCTCGCGCACGGTGAGCACGTCCAGGGCGCTCGTCGACAGGTCCAGGGCGATGAGGCGGGCGCGCATGCGCTCCTCGTCTCGGTGCTCGTGGGAGATCCAAGTCGCCAGATGACTCGCGCCGTTGAAGGCGAGGTGCGGCTCACTTGCCGGCTGCTCGCTCGCGTCGAATAACGGGACGCCGGCAGGGTCGACGAGGGAGGCGTCGCGTGCAATGCGCGCCCCGAAGGCGGTGTCGTCCGAGTACGGCGTCCAGACGACCAAAAAGTGCTCGCCATCGAAGGTGGCGCTCAGTTGGGACAAAAAGATGTCCTCTCCGCTGACGTCGAAGCCCGACGGGTCGAGCAAGGCGCCCGCCGGGGAGATGCGCGCTGCGCGCACCTCGTAGTCGGGCCCCGGAGCCGGCGCCGCAGCGCTCCAGGCGAGCAGGAAATGGTGTGCGCCGAAGGTCGCGGCGACTCGCCTCGGGCAGGCGTAGAGGTTGGTGAACTCCAACTCGCCCACCGCACGGGCCTGGCCATCGGAAGAGACGCGCGTGGCGAAGACGCCGCAGCCGTCCTCGTCGTCTCGGCCGTCGCTCCACGCGATCAGGAATTCGCCGCCGCCATAGGCCAGCGCAGGCTCGGACTTCGACGGGCCTGAGCTGGCGACGGCGAGCGGGCCGCTATCCAAGAGGTCGCCCGTGTCGGCGTCGACGCGGCGCGAATAGACGGTGTTGCTGTCGGCGTCTTCCCAGACAACCAGGTACGTTCCACCGCCGTAGGCGACGTGCGGATTGATCTGGCGACTGACGCCCGTGGCGATGGGGATCGGGTCGGTGTCGAGGAGAGTGCCGTCTCCAAAGACCCGCGTGCCGTAGACGTCGAAGGTCTCCGGGTAGTCTCCGGCGAGTTGAGTCCACACCAGCATATGCTGCCCTCGGCCGGCGGCTGCGCGCGGCCGTATACGATCGGCCTCGTTCACAAAGACGGGGAAGCCGCCTGCATCGGGAGTCGCCCCCGTCTGGGGCAGGCGTGCGGCCAAGATGTCGTCGTCGTTTCGCCACGTGAGCAGGGACTGCCCCTGCGAAGACACGAGCTCGACCTTCGCCCCGATCGAGCGATAGCCGCCCGGGCCGGTCGGCACGTTCAGACGTCGGTACTCCCCGTTGCCGATCTCGACCTCGCCCGTCACCGAGCCGTCGGGGGCAAGACGTGTAACCACGGTCCGCGTGCGCGACCGAGTGAGCTCGAGCATGGCGACGACGAAGTGCGACCCATCGTGCGAGATCGCAGCGTCCAGCGCATTGGCGTCGATCGAGCTCGTCTCGAACACACAGGTCGTCGGCACCTGGGTCGAGCTCGCGCCGCCCGAGGTCTCGTCGATCATGCTGACGCCCACGCAGTCCGTCTCGAAGCTTCGATACTGCGCGGTCGCGACGGCAAAGCGCGAGTCGCCATAGGCCAGGCCGACAAACGCCCCGTCGGTGACGATGCTAAGGGGAACGTCGTCGAGCACCACGCCTTGGTGAGACAAACGGGCGGCCGAGATCTCCCCCAATTGGTCGCCACTCCAGGCCACCAACGAGTTTGTCGTCCCCGCGATCACCTCCGGGCGCCCGCTCTCCTGCGCGTCCGGCCCCACGGCAATGGCGGCGGCATCGACGACCGCACCGGTCTCCGACACACGCAGCGCGTGGATTCCCTGGACGGGCGGATTGGGGATATTCTGGATGGCGGAGTCGAGCTCCTGGTCCCAGACGACCAGATAACGGGACCCGTCGAAGGCAAGATCGATCGGGCGGCGCCACTTGCCGACGATGGCATGGGTGGGCAGCTCGTGCTCGCTTGTGCCCAGGAGGCTCCCGTCGAAGGCGAATCGCGTGAAGACGAGCGCCGTCGGATTCCCGTAGCGAACCGAGACGACCATGCATGTGCTCGTGCCGCAGGCGATCTCGCGATGGAACATCCCGTCTGCGAGGGTCAGCGGCTCGGTCTCGAGCAGGTTGCCCTGAGGGTCGACGCGGGTGATCACGCCCCGAGGGTCGTAGGTATGGCGCTCGGCGAGCACCCAGTAGTTCGTGCCGTCGAAGGCGAGGTCGGGGGCGAACTCGGTGTCGGGCGACGAGACGAATGTGGGGTTGCCGACTTCGAATTGCGGCGTCAGGGCTACGGAGCGCGAGGCGCTCGCAGGCGATAGGTCGCCCGAGGCTGGCTCGGGGGCTTCGTGACAGCCGCTCGAAAAGACGCTCGCGCAGACAACTGCGCACCAAAGGATGAGAAAGGATCGTCTGGAGAAGCGCATTTCGCCCCCAATTCGCCAATGAGCTGCGGAGATGAATCGACGTCGGGCAGAGTAGCAGCGGGCGGGCGGAGAAGAAAGCAATCGAGGCTGCCAATCGACGGCCTTGCAGGACTGAGACGCCCGCCATTGACGTGGAACTACTATGGAAGGGCGAACGATTCGCAGCGTCTTCGCGAGGCGCTCGCCCTGCTGGTAATTCACGTGGCTATTCTCTGCGCAGCTCGGGCACGCCGTCGACCATTTCGAAGACGAGGCGTTGGCCTTTGAGGTTGCCGGCGCTCGACAGGTAGTCGGCGAGCTTGGCAGTGATGTGATTTTCGACGGCTTGGCGCAGGGGGCGGGCGCCGTAGCGTTCGTCGAAGCCGGTGCGGATGAGGTAGTCGATGACCGCTTCGGTGGCGTTGACCTGGATGTTGCGCCGGGCGAGGCCTTCGCGGGAGAAGGCTTCTTCGAGGGCGCGCTCGACGAGCTTGCGGGCGGTGGGGTGGCCCAGCGAGCGGAACGGGATGATGCGGTCGACGCGGCCGACGAATTCGGGGCGGAAGAAGGCCTCGACGGCGCTCATGAAGTGTTGGCGCTCGGCCTCGGCGCGCGACATGGCGGCGTCGAAGCCCAGGGATTCGGGGCCGTCGCTGCCCAGGTTGGAGGTCATGATGATGACCGAGCCGGTCATCGGGACCGTCTGGCCCAGGGCGTCGGTCAAGCGGCCCTCGCCCATGACCTGCAACAAGAGGTCGAAGACGCTGGCGTGGGCCTTTTCGAGTTCGTCGAGCAGGATGACCTGGAAGGGTTGCTCGCGCACGCGGCGCACCAATTCGCCCTGCTCGCCTTTGTAGCGGCCGACGAGGCGCGCGGCGGAGTACGGGTCCTGGTACTCGCTCATGTCGAAGCGCAGCAGCCGGTCTTCGCTGCCGAAGAGGTAGCGCGCGAGTGTGAGCGCGGTCTGGGTCTTGCCGACGCCGGTGGGCCCCAAGAACAGGTAGCTGCCGAAGGGGCGGTCGGGCGGGTTCAAGCCCGCGCGGATGACCGAGACGAGGTCGACCATGGCGCTCGTCGCCTCGGGTTGGTCGAAGACCGCGTTTCGGAAGAAGGCCTCGATCTTGTCGAGGTCGAAGTCGGCGTTCGAGTCGAGGAGCTCGCGCGGCAGGCCTGTCTGCGAGGCGAAGGCCTCGATGGCGTGGTCGGCGGCGAGCGAGGGGCGGTCTTCGCCCTCCTTCTGGACGCCCTTGCTGCGGTGGGTGCGGGCCATGCGCTCGGCCAGGTCGACCGCGGGGCCCGGGTAGGCGCCGGCGTTGGGGAAGCGGCCGGTCAGCTCGATGATGCGCTGGCGGGTCTCTTCGCCCAGGCGCACGCCGTGCTGGCGGCCGAGGCGAAAGCTCACGCGCTCCAAGACCGCGTCGGTCTCGGCGGTCGACATCGGCTCGACCGGCAGGCGGCGAAGCGCGCGCAAGAAACTCGGCTGGCGCTGCTCGACGTAGGCCAGCTGCTCGGGGCGCGCCTCGGTGATCAAGACCAGCTCGCCGGAGACGATATGCGGGAGAAGGAGGCCGGGGCTCCCCTCGGCGTATTTCTCGTTGCCGGAGGCCTCCAAGAGCTCGACCAGATTGTCGGCGAAGAGGATGCCGCCCGAGCGCTGGACCTCGCGGATGACCTCGATGACCCGCTCTTGCCATTGGCCCAAAAAGCGCATGCCCGCCATGAGGCGGCCGCCGCTGATCTGCCAGACGTTCGACTCCTTGAGGGCGTCGGGGCATTTGCCGGCGAGCATGCGGCCGACCGCATCGTAGACAATGGCGGTCTTGCCGACGCCCGACGGGCCGACCAGGAGCACGCTTCGCTCCCATTCGTCGGCCAGGTAGTTGAGCAGGGTCTGGACCTCGGCGCCGCGCTCGAAGGCGCGCGGGGCGTCCTTTTTGTCGAGGCGGCGGTGCAGGGGCTCGCCGACGGCTTCGAGGGTCGGCGAGTCGGGCTCCTGGGCGTCGGCCGTGCCCATTTTGGGCGCGTCGACCTGCACCTCGATGCGGTGCACGTCGATCTTACGGGTCTCGACGCCGCTCTTATCGCCCAGATCGCTATCGCCCAGGTCGATAAAGGCGTGCAGCGCGTCGAGGCGCTGGGCAATGGTGAACTGGTCGCACAGGTGCTCGCGGGCGGCGAATTCGAGCTGAGCGGCGTCGCCCACCTCGAACTCGAGGGGGATCTCGGGCAAGAAGACCTGGGTGCGCTGGCCGCGCTTGCGCGTGGCGGCGATCAGGCAGACGTCGACCGAGAAGATGCGCAGCTCGTCGACGACCGGGATCTCGAGGCGCAGGGTGCGCACCGTGGGCGCGGCGCCCTCGGCCGAACCCTTGCTGCCTGCCATACCCGAGTCGTCGAATTTCCACGGCTGCACCGGGGCGATCTTCTTGGCGAGCAGCTCCATGCGGGCGAGGACCTCCTCGACCGTGTCGCCGGCGGCGGCGACCGACTCCTCACCAAAGAGATAGGCGAGCACACCCTGGGGGCGCTCGTCGACGAGCACGTCGAGCTTGAGGGATTTTGCGCTCATGGGACCTCCGTGGTCGTCGCGCCTTTGTTAGGCGCAGGCTCTCGGGCCGGGCCGATGTCGAGTTTGTCGGGCTCGAGGGCGAGCCTGCCGAAGATGAGCTTGGCGGCGAATGGGGCGGCGTTGCCGCGGGTGTCGGGCACCGTGAGCGGCTGACCCAGCCGGGGTTGAGTGAGCTTGCCGTCGCGCAGGACGTATTCGATGCGAAGCTCGCCGGCTTGTTCGGTGCTGTCGGTACCGGTCTCATCGGAATTAGTCCCATCGGAACCGGTGTCGGTCGCGCCGATGTCGCGAGCGTCGAGCTCGTCGATGAGCGCGCGGGCGTCGGAGCTTCCGTCGGCGCGGGCGGTGAGCAGGACCAACGCGTGATGGCCGTGCGACGGGGGTTGCGGGGCCCACAAATAGCCGGCCAGCGCCTCGAAGGCCGCCGAGATGCCGGGGTGCTCGGCGGAGACGGCCACCGAGGACATGCCCGTCAGGTCGTCGCCACGCTCCAGCTCGCGCCAGCCCTCGCTCGACCAGCCGGCCTGGGCGAGGTTGACGTCGAAGGCTTCGGCGAAGTCTTCGAGCCAGCGGCGCCAGTGGGCGAGCAGCTTGGGGTATTGGCCCGACAGCCCCTCGACGACGAGGGTGGCGGCGTCGGCGTCGCGCTCCGAGAGCGCGTGGATCTGGCATTTGACCCAGGTGAGCTGCCCGAAGATCTCGTCGGCCCTCTCGCTCCAGCGGTGCAGCTTCGATTTGTCAAAGTGCTCGATGTCGGGCAACTCGAATTCGCCGGTCTGCTCGGGGTCGAGCAGGGACTCGAGGCTCTTGCGAAGCTCGCGCAGTTGGCCGCGAAAGATCTCGCGTTGGCGCACGCGCTCGGCGAGCTCGTTCGAGATGGTCGAGCCGGACGACGCGCGGGTGTTGAGCTCTTCGAGGGAGGCTTCGTACGTCTCGTCGATGCGGTGTCTGGCCGCGCTCGCCTCGCAGCGCTCGAGCTCGTCGGCGAGGAACTCGAGGCGGGTGCGAAGCCTCTCGGCGCTCCCCTCGAGGGAGTCGCCGTCGACCCCGTCGACGAAGAGGCGAACGCCCGGGGGGCGTGTCTTGGCGCGGGTCGCCCGGACGAGAGTGCGCAGACGAAGCTCCATGCCCTCGTCCTCCGAGGGGGCGAGCACCGCGCGGGTCAGCCCGCGGTCGGGGTCGTGGTCGGCGAGCTTGCGGGCCAGCGGCGTAATGAGCTTCTGCTCGATGCGGTGCGCCAGGGTGCGCGCGCCGTAGCGCCGGTCGACCACGCCGCTGACGAGGTGCTCGACGAGGCGGCGGTCGACGTCGACCATGATCTGGCCCTGGCGAAGTCCGCGGCGCTCCAAGAGCTCGCGGAGCGTGCGCCGGGCGATGCGTCGCAGGGTCTCGCTCGACAGCGGGCGGTACGGGACCACGCGGTCGATGCGGTTGAAGAGCTCGGGGCGGAAGAACTCCTCGGCGGCGCGCCGGTAGTGCAGTTGGCGGTCGCGCTCGTTCTTCTCGGTAAAGCCCATCCAGCGCTCTTCGGAGCCGGCGCCCAGGTTCGAGGTCATCAAGACGACGGTGTTGCAGAAGTCGACGGTGCGCCCGGCGGCGTCGGTGAGCCGGCCGTCGCCCAGAAGCTGCAACAAGAGGTCGAGGACCATCGGGTGGGCCTTTTCGATCTCGTCGAAGAGGAGCACGCAAAACGGCTGGATGCGCACGCGTCCGGTGAGCTCGCCGTCGGGCTCGCGGGCGGTGCCAATCAAACGAGTAGCCGCGCCCGGCTCGCTAAACTCGCTCATGTCGAAGCGCACCAGGCGATCGCGGCCGCCGAACAGGTCGACGGCGAGCGCCTTGGCGGTCTCGGTCTTGCCGACGCCGCTGGGGCCGATGAGCAAGAAGCTTCCCAGCGGGCGCTGCGGGTCGGTCATGCCCTGCTCGGTCGCCACGATGAGCGAGGTGACGACGTCGGTCGCCTCGGGCTGGTCGAAGACGCGGCTCTCGAAGGTCGACTCGACGTCCTCGGGCGCCCTGCCCCGCCCCGGGACGAGCAGTCGCAGCGGGAGGCCGGTCTGGCGATGGACGACCTTGGCGACCAGGTCGGGATCGATGCGCGCCTCGACCTCCATCTCCTCGGTGAGCTGGCGCACCGCGGCGGTAAAGCATTGGCGCACTAGGCGCACGGCCTTGCCGGGGAAGGCCTCCTGGCGAAGGTAGCGGCCCGACAGGCGAAGCATCGCCTCGACCGCGTCGGGGGTGAAGCGCACGCGCTGCTGAGCCTCGAGGGCGCGCACCAGCTCGGTGACCACCGACAGGGTCTCTTCGTGGTCGAGTTCGGGGACCTGAATGCGCCGAAAGCGCTCGACGAAGCCGGGGGCTTCCATGCGCGCGACCTCGAAGGTCGCCTCGGTCGCCTCGGCGATGAGGCTAAAGCGCCCCCCGTCGAGGTACGGCTCGATGAAGCGAGCCACGTTGGAGTCGCCCTCGTAGGTCTTGCCCGCGCGCACTAGCCCCAGAAAGTCGTCGACCACGAGCACGTCGCCGCGATCGGCGAGCTCCTCGCAGATGGCCTCGGCGCGCTGCTCCCACTGACCGATGATGCTCATGCCGGCGATGATGCGGTCACCGCTGGTCTGCCACACGTCGCGGCGCTGCTGGTAGGTCTGCTGCAGCTCGAAGGTCTGCCGGGCGGCCTCCTCGATGATGGCGGTCTTGCCCGAGCCGGCCGGGCCGACCAGGCAGACGTGCGCCGGCGTGCTGGCCGTCATCATCTCGACGAGCTCGTCGACGAGCTTCTGCCGCCCGTAGGCGCGCCGAAGGTTTCCGTCCTCGGCGCGGTGGGTCAGGTTGGTGGCGACCTGCACCAGCGACTCGGGGCGGCGCAGACGGCCGCCGGGGATCTCGGCGTCGTCGTCGTGCGGGTCGGCCGCCGGAAAGCCCAGGTCGACCTCGAGCTTCTCGAGGCGCGCCGGGTAGTCGGAGGCGAGCACGTCGAGGTCGCTCAGGTTGTTGTCGTCGGCCCACTGCTCGGCCCAGGAGCGCGCCCCCTCGTAGACCTCCTCCATGCCGGCGATCACAAAGCACGCCCCGGGCACCGACGGCACCCAAACGTGCACGTTACCGCCCTCCTCGAAGCGCCCGGCGATCACGTGCGTCCACGCGTTCATGCTCACCGGCGGCTTGTTCGGGTCGACCTTGCGCTCGATCTCGAGCCACACGTTGACGAGCTGCGCGGTCTCCGGGGGCACCAGCGAGTCGAGCTGGGCGGGGTTCATCTGCCCGTGGACGAGCTCGAGCGCCCGAAACATCAGCTCCTCTTTGAGCTGGGCCGGGCTCGTCCCCTCGACCGGCTGGGCGAGCGGCTCGATGAAGGGGACCGAGGCGCGGAAGTGCCCTTTTTGGGGTTGGGCGACGTATATGTGGAGGTTTAGGTTCATGTAAATTTCTCAGCTATGTATCTCCCGGGCATTCGACGCCCCCCATCCGCCCTTCGCTTCGCTACGGGCACCTTCCCCCGGGGGAAGGGATGCCCCTGCGAAAATCTACGTGGTTCACAGGAGCTAAGGCAGCCCTTCCCCGGGGGGAAGGTGCCGAGCGCGCCGTTTAGCGCGAGGCGGATGGGGGGCGCCAGAAAGCAAAGCGCAGCAATTCGAAGCCCACCTACCACCAATCCGCCCCCGCCAACTCCCACGCCACGTCTTCCATCTTCGGCCACAAGACCTCCCAAGGGTTGTCCTCATCGATCTCGAGGCCGACGTAGCCGCGCATGCTGACTTCGCCGGTGCGGAAGTTCCAGGTGCGGGCGTCGGGGCGGGTGGGACGCTCGCCTTCGAGGTCGGAGGGTTTGGGCCAGTCGAGGATTTCGCCGAGGACGAAGACGTCGGTCTTGGCGTTGCCGTCCTCGGAGATCTTTCGGTGCAGGCCGTCTTCGCCCTGCAGGATCGGGCGGACCGCCGGGCCTTCGAATTCGAGGGCGAGGACGGTGCCGCTGGGTTTGCGGGCGTGTTCCCACAGGGCCTCGCGGCGCTCGTTGGGGTCGATGTCGTCCTCGCGGGGGCGCTCGCGGCGAGGGACGGCGCGGCGCATCGACAGGGTCCAGCCCTTTTGGTGGGCGAGTTGGCGGTACCAGCTCACCAGTTGCTTTCGCCAGGGGTCCTGGGGGTCGGTCGCGGGCATGAAGAGGATGACGTGGTCGGGGACGTCGTAGGCCGAGCGCAAGAGCTCGCGGAAGACCTCGCTCAGCCGCGGGCCGATTTCTTCGACGCGCTCGTCGATGTCGCCGGTCAGCTCGAAGGAGCGGGTGTGATAGGCCTCGCGGACGAGGTCTTCGATGGCTTCGAGCTCGCGGCTCAAGTCGCTCACCGAGGCGGTCAGCTCGCGGGCTTGCTCGGCCTCGCGGGCGGCTTCGGGGGCGTCGGAGAGTTCCCAGAAGCCCTGGGTTTGGCTCGACGTGTCGAAGTCGTGCACCCGCCACTCGAGTTCGGCGAAGATCTCGCCGTACATGCAGCGCTCGAGGCGGCGGCGGAGCCCGGCGATCTGCTCGACCTGGGCCAAGAGCGTGCGGCGGGTTTGGCGGGCGTCCTCGCCGCCGATGGCCGCGAGGTCGAAGCCGAGCGAGGCGGTGTCGTCGGGGGCGTCGGCGTCGATGGTGACCAGGTACGGGCAATCGGGGTCCATGTCGTCGGCGGACTCGGCGAGCCGGCGGGCCAGGGGCCAGGCGACGCGTTGCTCGACGACGCGCTTGATGGGGCGGGCGCCGTATTGCTCGTCCCAGCCGCGCGTGGCGACCCAGCCGACGACCGTGTCGCTGAACTCGACCTCGATGTCGCGCGCGGTCAGACCGTCGCGGCCGCACATCTTCTCGAGCTCGCGGCGCGCGATGGCCTCGATGACCTCGCGCGACAGCGAGCGGAAGGGGATGAACTGGTCGATGCGCGCCAGGAATTCGGGGCGGAAGTAGCGCTCGGCTTCCTTGCGGAAGTGGCGCTCCCAGGCCGCGTCGCCCTGCTCTCCGCCAAAACCGATGGCCGGGCGAAGCGTGTCGACGCCCAGGTTGCTCGTCATGATGACGATGGCGTTTTGGAAGCGGGTGGTCCGGCCGTCGGCGTCGGTCAGCCGCGCCTCGCCCAGGACTTGGAGGAGCAAGTCGTAGACGCTTCGGTGGGCCTTTTCGACCTCGTCGAGCAGGATCACCGAAAAGGGCTGGCGGCGCACCGGGCTGGTGAGATCGCCCTCTTCTTTCCCCTCGCCGATGAGGCGCGAGTAGGCGTCGGGGTGGCTGTACTCGCTCATGTCGAGGCGGATGAGGCGGTCCTCGTCGCCGAACAAAAACTCGGCCAGCGCGCGGGCGAGCTCGGTCTTGCCGACGCCGGTGGGCCCGACGAAGAAGAACGAGCCGAGCGGCTTGTCGGCGGGTGCGAGGCCCGCCTTGGTGATGCCGACGACGTGGGCGACGCGGTCGACGGCTTCGTCTTGGCCCATCACGCGCGAGGCGAGGCGCGATTTGACCGCCTCCAGGTCGAGGGTGCGGTCGTCGAGGAGCATCACCGGCGGCAGGCCGGTCTCGTCGCAGAAGCGCTCGACGAGGTCGAGTTCGGTGACCTCGGCGCGAAACGCCTGGGCGGCCCGGCGCAGGGTGCGCGCGATAAAGTCGATGGCGCGGCCCACCGGGCTTCCCTCGGTGGCGAAGCGCTTCTCGAGGCGCCAGGCGCGGTCGATGGCGTCGTCGCCCAGGGTGATATTGTCAGCCTCGCTCATGCGCTTGGCCGCCGAGGCGACGATCTGGCGCGCCTCGGGCTCGGGCGGGTCGGAGACGCGTACGACGTTGAACGCGCGGGCAAAGCCGATGTCGCGCTGCTCGATGCGGTTCCACTCCTCGACGGTCGCCTCGGCGATGATGCGCAGCCGTCGGTCCGACAGATGCGGCTTGAGGAATTGGGCGAGGTTGTAGTCGCTGCCGACGTATTTGCCGGCGTCGAGCGCCTGGACGAGCCGGCCCACATAGAGGGCGTCGCCCGACTGCTCGAGCTCGGCGACCAGGTCGGCGCACTGCTCTTGCCAGCCGCCCGACATCGGGTCGGTCGAGGTCAACCGAGGCGCGTCGGCGAACCAAAGGTGGCGCCCGTCGACCGCGTCGGGGTCTGTCGCGCTGGCGTAGGCGAGGTGCTTGACGATGCTCGTCTTGCCGACGCGCGAGGGGCCCACGAGGACGACGGCGGCCGGACGGCTCGAGAAGACGAGCTCCTCGAGTTGGTCGACGACGTCGTCGCGGGCAAACGCGGGCAAGATGCCGAGTTCGGCGCGCTCTTCGGCGTCGTCGACCGTCCAGTCGCGCGCGACGTCATAGAGCGTGGGCGTCTCGTCGTCCCCCTCGTCGTCGCCGCGCACCTCCGAGAAGGCGTCGAGCCACAGCGAGTCGGCGGGCATGCGGGTCAGGTCGAGCGGCTCGAAGTCGACCTCGAGGGTGTCGACGAAGAACTCGTCGGGCACCGCGCGGTGCAGTGAGAGGTGATTCTCGTGCAGGTGGAGCAAGTCGGCGAGGCGCTCGAGGCTCGCGTGGGCGTCCTGTTGGGCGTCTGGCTGGGCACCTTGCTTGACGCCTGGCTCGCTCGCTTGCTCGGCGCGCGTCCAAATCGAGCGCGACAGGACCGGCACGCTCGCCTGGAGCATTTTGCCGAAGCGGCGGGTGAGGACGTGGGTGGTGTACGCGAGGCGATCGCTGCTGTCGGCGTCCGATTGCCACTGTTTGGCCACGCGGCGGGTGAAGACGTCCAACTCGGCGCGCTCGACCGTCGGGTGCGGAAGCCTGCCCAAGCGGGCGATGGCGCGGGGGTGAGCCCGCTCGAGGGCGCGGCGCACGGCGGTGCGCAGCTTGTCGCGCGCCTCGTCGAGGCTCGGGGCGGCCGCGCTCAGGGGCAACTCGTCGAGCACCTGCGCGATGACCAAATCATCGCCGTAGCGGCGAACGCCGATGGGAAGATTGACTCTCATGTATCGTGGCTTTGGGTGACGCCTTTTGGCTTCTGTGACTAGACAGCGACGGCGATGCGATCACTTTTGGTTCAAGACAATCTCAACGACAAGATACCGGCCGGCAAGTCGGCTTCGTGCAAGAAGTTGGATGCAGTCCGTCGTCGTGCCGTCACCTGTATAGCACCGGTCGGGGCGAATTGCGCAAGCGCGGCAGCGATCTGAGCTGCTGTGCCCAATCTTCGTCTGCTCGGGGGAGTAGGCGAAGGGCCTTTGGGGGACACTTCTAAGAATGCAGGGGAGATACGATGAGACGCTGGGGGAGTTGTGTGGCGGTGTGTTTGATGCTGATGCTCTCGTTCTCGTGCGCCGAGACCGACGATCCGGTGCCGGGTCCGACGGATAACCTGGGCCAAGATGCCGGTGACGCCGACGAGCAGTTGGGCGACGGCCAAGACCTCGACCAAGATACGGGCAAAGACGCCGAAGGCCCGGTCGACGCCGGCGAGTGCGACCTGTCGCAGCTCGAGCCGTATGGCGACAGCGACGGCGACGGGGTCGAAAACCGGGTCGACTTGTGCGCCTGCACTCCCAACCCCGAGCAGTCCGACTGGGATAACGACGGGGTGGGCGACGCGTGCGACAACTGCCCGACGGTGGCCAATATCAACCAAAACGACAGCGACGGCGACGGGGTCGGCGACCGCTGTGAGGATTGGCAGGACGACGACGGCGACGGGGTGCGCAATCAGTACGACAACTGTCCCGAGACCGAGAACATCGACCAGACCGACACCGACGGGGACGCGGTGGGCGATGTGTGCGACAACTGCCCGAACGCAGCTAACGTCTACCAAGAAGACGACGACTCCAACGGGGTGGGCAACGCTTGCCAGGCGGTGATCTATCCGGAAGGGGATATCGACGGTGACGGGGTCATCAACAAGGAAGACAACTGCGTCTACGAGATCAACACCGACCAGGCCGACGCCGACGGCGACACGATTGGCGACGCGTGCGACAACTGCGCGGCGGTGGCCAACGCCAAGCAGCTCGACTCCGACGGCGACGGCGTGGGCGACGCGTGCCTGGGCGCCTTAGACACCGACTCGGACGGGGTCGTCGACATGATGGACAACTGCCCCGACGCGGCCAACTCCACCCAACAAGACAGCGACACCGACAGCGTGGGCGACGCGTGCGACAACTGCCCGAGCATCGCCAACGGCAGCCAGACCGACTCCGACGGCAATGGCACTGGTGATGCGTGCGAAGGGCTGAGCGATCCGGACGGCGACATCGACGCCGACGGGGTGACCAACGCCACGGACAACTGCCCGAGCAACGCCAACGCCGACCAAGCCGACGGCGACGGGGACAGCTTCGGCGACGTGTGCGACAACTGCCCGAGCATCGCCAACGCCACGCAGGCGGACGCGAACGCCGACGGGATCGGCGATGCGTGCCAGACGAGCGCGTTCCGCCTCGACGCCGACAGTGACGGGGTGGTCGACGCCTACGACAACTGCCCGGCCGACGCCAACTCGGCGCAGACCGACACCGACGGCGACGGGCTGGGCGACGCGTGCGACAACTGCGCCGGGGTGGCCAACGCCAACCAGGACGCCACGGCGTGTGCGAGCATCTACGACAGCTCGCGTGACACCGACGGCGACGGCGTGGTCGACATCGACGACAACTGCCAAGGCACGGCCAACGCCAACCAAGCCGACGCCGACGCCGATGGGGTGGGCGACGCGTGCGACAATTGTCAGAGCGTTGCCAACTACGACCAGACCGACTCCGACGGCGACGGCGTGGGGGACTCGTGTCAGACGACGCCCACCGGCACGATGTGCGGCAACACCCAGTCGAGCTTCGAGACCATCCAGCCCAATATCCACGTGATGCTCGACAAGTCCGGCTCGATGCAGACGAGCGGCAAGTGGAGCGCGGCCACCGGCGCGCTCGACACGATGGCTGACTCCTACGCGGCGACGGTGCGGTTTGGCGTGTCGGTCTTCGAGACGACTCTCTTCGGAGACAGCGGCGCCGAATTGCGCCTCGAGATCGGAAGCCACACCGCCCAGGCCATCAAGGATTCGTACAGCACGCTCAGCCCGGGCGGCGCGACGCCCACCGCCCAGGCGCTCAACGACGTGCGCGTCCAGCCCGCCCAGTCCAACGGGATGAGCAAGTGGATCAGCGACGCGAGTGACCCGGTGGACGGTCAACGCGAAAAGGCGATCGTGCTCATCACCGACGGCGAGCCGTGCTGTGACGATGCGAACACCAACCAGACCGCCCAACAGGCGGTGGTCGACGCGTGCAATGCCGGCCTGCGCGTCTTCCTGGTGGGCATGCCCGGCGCGAACACCTCGGCGCTGGCCAGTTGGGCGACCGCGGGGAACAACGCCAACCCGGATTGTCCGCGAAACTACTACATGACCTCGGACCAGCAGGACCTCAACGCAGCGATCGACAGCATCACCCGGCAACTCATCAGTTGCACGTACGGGCTCACCCAGACCCCGCCCGATTCCGACAAGATCTGGGTGCAGATCCGCGACACGTCGTCCTCGACGACCACCGACGTGCCCGAGGACGGGTCGAACGGCTGGGTCTACGATGCGACCAACGACACGGTCGAAATCGTGGGGACCTACTGCCAGAACTTGAAGAGTGCGGACCCCAACTCGACCGAGGTGGAGATCTCGTTGGGGTGCGAGACGGCGTGCCAGCCGAGCGTGGCCGAGGAGATCTCGATCTGCGACTACGCTGACAACGACTGTGACGCGCAGATCGACGAGGGCTGCGCCGGCTGTGTGCCGGAGATCTGCGACGGCGCCGACAACGACTGCGACGGTGACGTCGACGAGGGCTGCCCGGACGCTGGCTGTGTGGCCTCGCCGGAGGTGTGCGGCGACTCGTCAGACAACGACTGCGACGGCCAAATTGACGAGGGCTGCGACGCCAACGCCTGCACGCCCGAGCCCGAGATCTGCGGCGACCGCAGAGACAACGATTGCGACGGCGACATCGACGAGGGCTGCCCGGACGCCTCGTGTGAGCCCGAGCCGGAGGTGTGCGACGGGGTCGACAACGACTGCGACGCGCTGTCCGACGAGGGCTGTGAGCAGTGCGAGCCCGAGGGCGAGATCTGCGACGGCATCGACAACGACTGCGACGGCGTGGTCGACAACGCCTGCGTCGACTGCCCGAACGGTCGCAGCGAGGAGATCTGCGACGGCAGCGACAACAATTGTGACGGCGAGATCGACGAAGGATGCAGCGGATGCTCGCCGAGCGTCGAGATCTGCAACGGGAAGGACGACGACTGCGACGGCGTGACCGACAACGCCTGCATCGAGTGCTCGGACCCGCAACCGGAGATCTGCGACGGCGTCGACAACGATTGTGACGGCGACGTCGATGAAGGGTGTGCCGGAGGTTGATCGAACACGGAGCTTGTCCCGGGCCCGATGGAGGGCCCGGGACGCCCCTCTGCAATTGAATACACGAAACCACCCCATACCCACCTTAGACAGCCAATACGCTCCCACCGCCCCACCACCGAGTATACGCGGCGCCATTTTTATTGCGTTTCTGTTTGATATCAGAAACAGAAGCGATTAGCCTAAAAGGGAATTTTCTCCCAACAATTCACCGGCACCCCTTCGACCCATGTCTACTCAACGGTGGTATCGTTTCATACTCGTTTGTTTGCTGGCCCTCTCCGTCTCTTGTGGTGATGAGACCACGTCGGGCGGAGGCGGAGGGATCACCAACAATGATCCGGCCGACGCAGGTGACGTCGAACCGGGTGACGTCGACGTGCCCGAAGACGCCGATCCGTCCGACGGCGGCGACATCGACGAGGATGGCGGCGTCGAGCAGTGTGATCTGTCGAGCCTGTCGCCCGATGGCGACGAGGACGGCGACGGGGTAGTCAATCGGCGAGACAACTGCGCGTGCACCGCCAACCCGGACCAGCTCGACAGCGACCGCGACGGCATCGGCGACGGATGTGACAACTGCCCTGACATCGCCAACATCATGCAGAACGATGAGGATGGCGACGGCATCGGCGATCGCTGCGAGGACTGGCAGGACGACGACGGCGACGGGGTGCGCGACAACTACGACAACTGCCCCGAGACCGAGAACGCCGACCAGACCGACACCGAGGGCGACGGCGTGGGCGATGCCTGCGACAACTGCCCTGCCGTGTCGAACGCCGACCAGGAAGATGACGATGACGACGGCGTGGGCAACGCCTGCCAAGACTTTTTGCCCGAGGGAGAAGACGCCGACAACGACAGCGTGCTCAACGAAGAGGACAACTGTCCGTACACGCCCAACACCGACCAGCTCGACACCGACGGCGACTCGGTCGGCGACGAGTGCGACAACTGCCCGTTGGTGGCCAACTTCCAGCAGGCGGACAGCGACAACAACGGTGAAGGCGACGCGTGTGTGGGCGAGGCCGATGACGACGGCGACGGGATTCCGAATACCCCGGACAATTGCCCGGACGTGGCCAACCCCGACCAAGATGATACCGACGGCGACCGCATCGGCGACCTGTGCGACAACTGCCTGAACACGGCCAACAACGACCAGGCCGACGCCGACAACGACGGCGTGGGCGATGTCTGCCAGGGGCTGGCCAACCCGGCCGGTGACGTCGACGCCGACGGCATCGTCAACGGCGCGGACAACTGCCCGAACACCGCCAACCCGAACCAGGAGGACGCCGACGGCGACACGGTTGGTGACGCGTGTGACAACTGCGCGGGCGTGGCGAACGGCTCCCAGCTCGACAGTGACGGCGACGGCACCGGCGACGAGTGCGAGGGTCTGAGCGATCCGGGCGGCGACGCCGACGGCGACAGCATCCTCAACGGTGCAGACAACTGCCCCAACACCGCCAATAACACTCAGGACGACACCGACAGCGACGGCGTGGGCGATGCCTGCGACAACTGCGTACGCGTGGCCAACGCCGCGCAGACCGACGCGGACGGAAACGGCACCGGCGACGTGTGCGAGGGCTTGGACGACCCGGGCGGCGACGTCGACGGCGATGGCGAGCCCAACGGCTCGGATAATTGTCCCCAGACGGCGAACTCGAGCCAGACCGACACCGACGCCGACGGCGTGGGTGACGCCTGCGACAACTGCGTACGCGTGGCCAACACGAATCAGACCGATTCGAATGGCGACGGCACCGGCGATGTGTGCGAGGGCCTGGACGACCCGGGCGGCGACGTCGACAGTGACGGCGTAGTCAACGGCTCGGACAACTGCCCCAGCACCGCCAACTCGAACCAGACCGACACCGACGCCGACGGCGTGGGCGACGCCTGTGACAATTGCGTGCGCGTGGCCAACTCCGACCAGACCGACTCGAATAGCGACGGCACAGGCGACGTCTGTGAGGGCCTGAGCGATCCGGGCGGCGACGTCGACGGCGACGGCGAGCCCAACGGCTCGGACAACTGCCCCAGCACCGCCAACTCGAGCCAGACCGACAGCGACGCCGACGGCGTGGGTGACGCCTGTGACAACTGCGTGCGCGTGGCCAACTCCGACCAGACCGATTCGAATAGCGACGGCACCGGCGACGTGTGCGAAGGCCTGAACGACCCGGGCGGCGACGCTGACAGTGACGGCGTGGTCAACGGCTCGGACAACTGCCCCAGCACCGCCAACCCGAATCAGACCGACACCGACGGCGACGGCGTGGGCGACGCCTGCGACAACTGCGTGCGCGTGGCCAACTCCGACCAGACCGATTCGAATAGCGACGGCACCGGCGACGTGTGCGAAGGCTTGAGCGACCCGGGTGGCGACGTCGACAGTGACGGCGTGGTCAACGGCTCGGACAACTGCCCCAGCACCGCCAACGGCACGCAGACCGACACCGACGGCGACGGCGCCGGTGACGCCTGCGACAACTGCCCCACCATCGCCAACTCCGACCAGACCGACTCGGACAGCGATGGCACCGGCGACGCTTGCCAGAACAGCCCGTTTGTCATCGACACCGACAGTGACGGCGTGGTCGACGGGGAGGATAACTGCCCGAACGATGCCAACGCCGGCCAAGCCGACGGTGACGGCGACGAGGTGGGCGACGCGTGCGACAACTGCGTGACGGTGGCCAACTACGACCAGGCCGACGCGGACAGCAACGGCACCGGCGATGCCTGCGAGGGAGGCGGCGCCTACGACTCGAGCATCGACACCGACGGCGACAGCGTCGCCGACATCTACGACAACTGCCCCAACACTCCCAACAACACCCAGGACGACGCGGACGGCGACGCCCGCGGCGATGTGTGTGACAACTGCCCCACCACGGCCAACTACAACCAGGACGACACCGACGGCGACGACATCGGCGACGTGTGCGACTCGGATTACCAGGTGCCGACCAACGACATCTGCAACACGGTCACCTCGCAGGCCGACCGCATCGAGCCGAACCTGTACTTCGTCATCGACACCTCCGGGTCGATGGACTGGACGGTCGACCCCGACGACTCGAACACCCCGCACCGCTGGACGATGGCCGAAAACGCGCTCGACACGATCGCTCCGCTGGTGACCAACGGGTTCAACACCGGCCTGGCGACCTTCCCCAACTCGAGTGACAACCGCGGCAGCTGCGGCGGAGGCTATGTGCCCGACGAGCGGCTGGCTGTCGGCGCGAACACCGAAGCGACGTTCAACTGCGCGTACCGCCAGGACAACAACTGTCAGACGCTCACTCCCACCGGCGGCACGCCGGCCAACGAGGCGCTCGAGGATATCTACAGCCAAAAACTGTACGAGCTGCCCAACGACCCGGACAACGCGATTCGCTCCAAGGCGATCATCTTGCTCATCGACGGTGAGCCGACCACCTGCGGTAACCACTGCTCGAACGACACCGACTGCGTGAACAAGACCGCGGCAGCCGCGGCGCAATTCGCCGCCGACGACATCCCGGTCTACGTGCTCGGCTACGAGGGCGTGAGCGAGTCCAACATGGACCAGATCGCCACGTCGGGCATCGCTACCAACGTCAACCCCGACCCGAACCCCAATGATCCGAACCGCGACTGGTTCAAGGTGAGCAACTCGCAGGACATCGTCGACGCGGTCAACGCCATCGCCACGGCGACCGGAAGCTGCACGGTGCCCTATACTCCGGGCCCCGACGACGACATGGACCGCGCCTCGGTCGAGATCGTTAGCGGCAACAGCACCTACCCGGTCAACCGAGACGGCACCAACGGGTGGACCTACGACGAGGTCAACGACGAGTTCAACCTGCACGGCACCGCCTGCGACGACTTCAACAACTACGCGCTGCAAAACGGCGACGCCGACCTGCAGATCTCGATCGCCTGCAAGACCTGCTCGCCGACCACCGAAGTGTGCGACTACGTCGACAATGATTGCGACGGTGAGGTCGACGAGGTGGGCTGCGCGGGCTGCGTGCCCGAAATCTGCGGCGACGACGTCGACAACGATTGTGACAACGACATCGACGAGGGCTGCCCGAGCTGCGTGCCCGAGCCGGAAGTCTGCGGTGACAGCATCGACAACGACTGCGACGGCACCGTCGACAATGGATGCTCGACGAATACCTGCGACCCGCAGCCGGAGGTGTGCGGCGACGCGGCCGACAACGACTGCGACGGCCAGGCCGACGAGGGCTGCCCGACCAACTCGTGCACGCCCCAACCGGAGGTGTGCGGCGACGGCCAAGACAATGACTGCGACGGCCAAACCGACGAGGGTTGTTCGGGCTCGAGCTGCGTGCCCCAGCCGGAGGTGTGCGGAAACGGCGCCGACGACGACTGCGACGGACAGACCGACGAGGGCTGCCCGACGGGCAATACCTGCACGCCCGAGCCCGAGATCTGCGGCGACGGCCAAGACAACGACTGCGACGGCCAGACCGACGAGGGTTGCGACCAGCCTACCTGCACGCCCGAGCCCGAGATCTGCGGCGACGGCCAGGACAACGACTGCGACGGCCAGGACGACGAAGGCTGCCCGCCGCCGACGAGCTGCACGCCCGAATCCGAAATCTGCGGTGACGGCGTCGACAACGACTGCGACGGCACCGCCGATGAGAATTGCCCGCCGCCGACGAGCTGCACGCCCGAGTCCGAAATCTGCGGTGACGGCGTCGACAACGACTGTGACGGCGACATCGACGAGGGCTGCCCGGGCGACACCTGCGTCGCCTATCCGGAGGTCTGCGGCGACGGCGTCGACAACGACTGCGACACCGAGATCGACGAGGGCTGCTTCGTGTGCACGCCCACCAACGAGATCTGCGACGGTCAGGACAACGACTGCGACGGCACTGTCGACAACGACTGCGTCGATTGCCCCAACGGCCGAAGCGCCGAGGTGTGTGACGGCGTCGACAACGACTGTGACGGCGAGGTCGACGAAGGCTGCGGCCAGTGCCCCGACCGGTCGTTCGAGTTGTGCGACAACACCACCGACGACGACTGCGACGGCGAGATCGACGAGCCGGACTGCTCGACCTGCGAGGACCCGCAGCCGGAGTTCTGCGACGGGATCGACAACGACTGCGACGGCGACACCGACGAAGGCTGCCCGGGCGGCTGATACGCCACCAGGCGCGACACCCTCGCATATTCCAGCCCTGCAAGCCCCCACGACCGCGCCTCTTGGCGTCGCGGTCGTGGGGGCTTTTTTGCGATCACGTTTGCTTCAACCAACAAATTTCTCTTATCTTAGTGGTACGCAGCATTCCCGCGTCCAACTTTGAAGGCCAAGGTCCGAGCAATGAGCAAATGGTGTTTTCGCATACTCCTCGTCTTTTTGGTGTCGCTGGCGGTCGCCTGCGGCGCCGATGATCCCGGCACGGGCGGCAATAATCTGAACCCCGACGCCGGTGATGACGCAACAACCAGTGACACCGAGCAGCCCGATGACGGCGGCGGTGACGAAGACGGCGGCGGCGACGAAGACGGCGGCGGCGACGATACCGGCGGCGAGCAGTGTGATCCGGCCGATCTGAGCCCCGACGGTGACGAAGACGGCGACGGCGTGCCCAACCGGCGCGACATCTGCGCCTGCGACGCCGACCCGGACCAAGAGGAGAGCGACGGCGACACCATCGGTGACGCCTGCGACAACTGCCCGACGGTGGCCAACTACAACCAGGAAGACTCCGACGGCGACGGCATCGGCGACGCGTGCGAGGACTGGCAGGACGACGACGGCGACGGCCTTCGCAATCAGTTCGACAACTGCCCGCAGGTCGACAACCCGAACCAGGAAGACTCCGAGGGCGACGGCGTGGGTGATGCCTGCGACAACTGCCCGGACACCTCCAACACCGACCAAGAAGACTCGGACGGCAACGGCACCGGCGACGCGTGTGAGAACCCGCCGCTTCGCCCCGACGGTGACCGCGACAACGACAGCATCCTGAACGTCGACGACAACTGCCCGCAGACGCCCAACACCGATCAGGCCGACGCGGACGGCGACGGCATTGGCGACGAGTGCGACAACTGCGTGGACGTGGCCAACACCGACCAAGATCCGGCCGCGTGCGCCAGCGCCGGCGACACCGACGGCGACGGCATCAACGACCTGCAGGACAACTGCGACAACACGCCCAACTCCTCGCAGGACGACGGTGACGGCGATGGTGTGGGCGACGCGTGCGACAACTGCGCGGGCGTGGCCAACCTGAACCAGACCGACAGCGACGGCGACGGCGAAGGCGATGCCTGTGACGGCCTGGCCGACCCGAACGGCGACGTCGACGGCGACGGGCGCCGCAACGCCGAGGACAACTGCCCCGAGACGGCCAACGGCTCGCAGACCGACACCGACGGTGACGGCTGGGGCGACGCGTGCGACAACTGCGACACCATCGCCAACTCGAGCCAGCAAGACAGCGACCAGGACGGCACCGGCGACGCCTGCCAGGACAGCCCGTTCGTGCTCGACGACGACGGCGACGGCGTGGTCAACGCCTCGGACAACTGCCCGAGCACCCCGAACCCCGGCCAGGCCGACACCGATGGCGATCTCGTGGGTGATGCCTGCGACAACTGCCCGGCGGTGGCCAACGACAGCCAGGACCCCTCGGCGTGTCAGAACCCGTACAACAGCCAGCAGGACAGCGACGGTGACGGCGTGGCCGACATCGACGACAACTGCATCAACACCTCCAACGGCGGCCAGGCCGACGCCGACGGCGACGACGTGGGCGACGCCTGCGACAACTGCCCGAATACGGCCAACTACAACCAGGACGACATTGACAACAACAACGTGGGCGACGCCTGTGAGCCGCTTCCCAGCGGCACCCAGATATGCAACACCAGCGACGTCAGCTCGCAGCGGCTCAAGCCCAACGTCTACGTGCTCCTGGACCACTCCGCCTCGATGCAGAGCCCGGGGTATTGGGACGACGCAAAGAACGCGCTCAAGAACGTGTCGACCAACCTGACCAACAAGTTCAACGTGGGCTTCGGGCTGTTCCCTTATTCGAACGCGTCATGCCCCACGTCGGGTGTCTCCGCGCTGTGGGAGCAGGAGGACACCCAGCCGATGTCGGCTGCGTATTTCGATTCTGCGGTCAACAACACTCCGACCTACGCCACCGGAAATAACACCCCCACGGCCTATGCACTGCAACAAATCCGCGTGGCCCGCGAGTACGAGATGACCAACGACCCCGACAACGCCAATCGAAACAAAGCGGTCATCCTGATCACGGACGGCTCGCCGAACTGCTACGGCAACTCCGTGAGTGATACTGCCGCCGAGGCCCAAGCGCTATGCAACGCCGGCGTGCCGGTGTACGTGGTCGGCTTTTCGGGCGTGAGCACATCGAATATGCAGCAGATCGCTGCGGCCGGTTGCTCGCAGAACCCCAACGACCCGACCAAAGACTGGTACGTCGTGTCGAATACCAGCTCGCTGGTCAGCGCCCTCGATACCATCGCCACGCTGCAGGTCAGCTGCACGGTGGCGGTCAACCCGCAAAACGGCGACGACATGAGTCGCATCCGCGTCAACATCGTCCAGGACGGCACCACGCAGCAGACCGTCCAAGAAGACGCGACCAACGGCTACACCTACGACGCGAACAACCAGGTCGTCGAGCTGCACGGCACCGCCTGTAGCGACCTCGAGAACCTGGCCCAGAGCGCCCCGTCGGGCAGCGTGGTCGGCGTCGAGGTCGAGATCGCCTGTGATACCTGCCAGCCGTCGACGGAGGTGTGTGACTACACCGACAACGACTGCGACGGCGACGTCGACGAGGGCTGCAACGGCTGTGTGCCGGAGGTCTGCGACAACACCGACAACGACTGCGACGGCCAGGTCGACGAGGGTTGCGCTCCGCAGCAGGTCTGCGAGCCGGAGATCTGCAACGACAACATCGACAACGACTGCGACGGCCAGGTCGACGAGGAGTGCCCCGACCCGTCGTGCATCCCCGACCCGGAGATCTGCGACGGCCAGGACAACGACTGCGACGGCCAGGCCGACGAGGACTGCCCGGACAACACCTGCTCGCCGGCCCCCGAGGTCTGCGACGGTCAGGACAACAACTGCGACGGCACCGTCGACGAAGGTTGCCAGTGTCACCCGACCCAAGAGGTCTGCCACGACGGCATCGACAACAACTGTGACGGCCAGATCGACGAGAACTGCCCGACCTGCCCGGACAGCAGCGGCCCGAGCTCCGAGATCTGCGACGGCCTCGACAACGACTGCGACGGCCAGATCGACGAGGGCTGCCCCTCGTGCCCCGAGCCCTCCTTCGAAATCTGCGACAGCGGCGTCGATGAGGACTGCGACGGCACCATCGACGAGCCCCAGCCCGAGTGCGCCGACTGCCAGGATCCCGTCGAGGAGATCTGCAACGGCATCGACGACGACTGCGACGGCCAGCTCGACGAGGGCTGCGTGGGCGGCTGATGCTGCCTAGTGGTTAGTGGTGTGAACGTCAAAAACCCCGCCGCGGCCGAGAGGCCCGGCGGGGTTTTTGGTTGTGGGGGGCGCGGAGGTTTAGATGGCGCGGAGATGCTGAAGGTGAAGAGCGCTGAACGCGGAAGCGCTAAAGATTCATCTGAGGTTCGCTGGAGTCGCTGCAGAGGGCGTTCAGCCCGCTTGCACCCGATTCGCTTTGCCGGTGGGGATACGAATCTTTACGGGTATGTGTTGCAGGATCCGGTCAATTTTGTGGATCCGAGGATGCGAGAATGACGAACCAGACGCATGCTTGGCTCTCGGCCGCGCACAACGCGACGACTTGTTTGCCGCATCAACAGATGAAGGCGCCTTCGGGCACCTCTCGAAATCTTGCAGCTTGGGAAACGCGCGAGCCTGTGTGGAGCACACGCGTTTGGAGTTGGCACGGGAGCGTCGACCTGAAACGGGCCCAGCTTGGGTTCTTCGATATCAGCTTCCCTGGTGCGACCGAGGAGATTTCTCGACGTGCCACGAAGCGTACCTGTCGATGCCCCCGCGGAAACACGCAGCAGCTTATATCAACCCGACGCTCGCAAACCTGTCGAGGTCATGTCGAGACGCCGGCGAGGGCTGCCTCGATCTCGCCGCAAAGCCGAGCCTTCTCTGCCCCTCCCCCCTCTGCTATAGTCGGTGACGCACCACCCAACATTTGGCCCCTGAGGAGGGACCGGGTACTTGCGCCCCCCGGATATCGACGGCGCGAGTGAGGTACCGGCGACACTTCGGGGACTCGTTTGTGTTCAATGACCTATCTCTTGCACAGGAGTCACCCTATGTATGTTCGTCAATCCGATCGTGATTTCATCCACGCCGTCGAGGAGTATCTGCGCTCGATTGCGTCGTCGTCCGACCTGCAGTTCGACGCGCGCTCCCAGCGGCTGTTCGACGAGGGTAACGGCCTCATCGAGCAGTCGAAGACGCGCATGGCCGAGGCCGTCGTCCAGGTCGACAAGGAGGCCGTCGAGGCCTCCGAGGCGCGCGCGGCGATGGGCGAGGCCGACGCGCTGCTCGACGCCGGCTTCGGCGACTTGTTCGACGGCGCCGTCATGGCCCGCCGCTTCGAGCAGCTCGGCTCGGGCAACCGCGCCGCCACTCATATCCCCGACGTCCAGCGCTACCTGGAGGGACACAACCCCACCGAATTCTCCGACCGCGGCCGCGCCGACAAGAAGTCGATCATGGCCAAGGCGCTCGACTACGCCGACTCGTACCTGGCTGGCTCGCCGGTGCCCCAGGAGGTGATCACCCGCGCGGCCGACGCCCACCAGAAGTTTGTGGCCGCCCTCGAGAGCCTGCAGGCCGAGGAGGGCGACGTGCTCACCAAACGCAACGAGGCCGACCGGGCACGCGCGCAGGCGCACCGCGAGTTTCGCGCCGGTCGTCAACTCGTCGAGGCGGCTCTGGTCTTGTCCGACAGCCCGCAGCCGCTCAGCGAGTTGTTGCCGTCGCTGAGCGATATCTTGCGCGGCGACACGCTCGCCCCGGCCGCTGACGACGATCGGGCCGACGAAGACCAACCCGTCGAGCCGGTCGATGCTTGAGCCTCTCGCAGGGGGGCCGCCCGTGGCGGCCGCCCTGCTCTCTCGATCCCCAGCAACGCCTTCCGAGTCCTCGGAAAGGCTCTCCAGCTCCCCCGCAACGCCTTCCGAGTCCTCGGATCCCATCGCTACTCTCTGCAACCCCCTCGCCCGTCCCGACGGGTCGGGCCGTGCGCTCTCGACGAGGCTCGACCGTCCGACGGGTAGAGGGTCTGAGATAGTGTAAAGGGGCTACCCGTCGAGTCGGAGGTGATGGGTGCATATTGTGATGAGCATTTCCGACATGTCGGAGGTCATCAGTGCAGTATGTGGTGGGGCTACCCGACGTTTTCGGGGGGTAGACTTCGGGCCCACAGGTGTTTCATGGCCAAGATGCCCACGCACCGATTGACGAGGGCAAGATGCCCACGCACCGATTGACGAGGGCAAGATGCCCGCGCACCGATTGACGAGGGCAAGATGCCCACGCACCGATTGACGAGGGCAAGATGCCCACGCACCGATTGACGAGGGCAAGATGCCCGCGCATCGATTGACGAGGGCAAGATGCCCACGCACCGATTGACGAGGGCAAGATGCCCGCGCACCGGTTGCCGAGGGCAAGATGCCCGCGCTCCGATTGACGAGGGCAAGATGCCCGCGCTCCAAAACGGGTTTGCGCCAAGTTACTCGGCCGCGGTGAGGTCCATGTGCTCCCACAAAAATGCCTCGCTGAGTTCGCGCAGGTTCTGGCCGTCGACCTGGCGGTCCCAGGCGGCGTGGCCGGCGCCGTCGAGTTCGACGTAGCGGTACGGGGCGCCGCTCGCCTCGTATTGATCGCGCAGGGTCTGGCCGGCTTCGACCGAGACGATCTGGTCGCTGTTGCCGTGGACGATGAGCGCGGGGGCGTCGTCGGCGTCCCAGCGGGAGTCGCCGCCGAAGGCTTCGGCGACGCCGTCGATGGCGTCGGCGCTGCCCCAGAAGTCGAGGACCGCGGCGACCTGGCCGGTCTGGTCGAGGTGGGTCGAGGTGAGTGTGGGGTCTTCGTCGGCGGTGAGCTCGTCGCGGAAGTCGGCCGGGTTGCTCACGCCCATGGCGACGCCGATGAAGGCGCCCGCCGAGCCGCCCATCACGGCGATGTGGTCGGGGGAGATGTCGTAGGTGTCCGCGTTGGCCTGCAGCCAGCGTGCGGCGGCCTTGGCGTCGCGCACGGCCGGGTACATCGCCTTGCCCAGGTGGACGCGGATGCCGGTTTCGCGCTCTTCGACCATGTCGTACCAGACCTGCGGGACCGTGCCGAAGTCGCCGGCGAGTCGGTAGTCGACCGACAGGGCGACCCAGCCGCGCGAGGCGAAGTATTCGGCGAACTCGATCAGGTCGGGCTGGGTGCGCGTGCCGCCGGTGAAGCCGCCGCCGTGCACGATGAGGAGCACGGGGCGGGTGCCGTCGGTGCCCTGGGGCAGGTAGAGATCGCCCACGAGGTCGACCGGCTCGCCGTCGCCGTTGCTGAAGTCGCCCGAGTGGGACAGGCCCTGGGCGTAGGTGATCGTCTCGACGGTGAAGTCGTAGTCGGCGCTCGTCGAGGCCCGGACCGTCCGGTCGGCGGCGGCGTTGTTCGACGGGTTGGCGGTGTCGTCGCCGCAGGCGCCGAGCCACAAAAGACAAACAGCCAGAATGGCGGTGAAACGATAACGCATTGTGGTCACTCCCATTTGATTCATTTCTCGGCCTGCATGGCCTTCAGGGCCGCCTTGGCCGCCTCGAACGAGTCGTGCGGCTGGGCGATATTGCCCTTCATCTGCATGTTGACGAGCGCGCCGTCGACGGTGTCGAGCTTGTAGGCGCCGGCGCGGAAGGTGCCGTCGCTCATCGAGCAACCCGCCTTTGCGTCGGCGGGGGCCTTCTCGCTCTCCCACTTGCCGAAGCGCTCCTTCCAGACGTTGCAGCCGTCGTTGGTCAGCTCGTAGATCTTGCCGCCGGCGCAGACGACCGCGCCTTCGTCGGTGAGCATGCCGGCGTTCCCAAGGCCTGCGTATATCCGCGAGTCGGCGACGCTGAACGTCTTGAAGCTCTTGGTGCTCCCTCCCTCGTGCTTCTCAGTGAGCACGAGCTGGCAGGGGGCGATGACTTCGAAGCCGAGGGTCTTCTCGCCGTCTTCGCGCAGCACGGTGACCTTGTCACCTTCGACCTTCCAGGCGGTGCTCGCCGACAGCGTCGCAGGCACGACCCAGCTTCCCTGCCACTTCTCGGTGATGGCGGCGAGGTCGTATTTGGCGAACGGCGAACCCGACACGCTTTCGGGCTGGACTTCGGGGGCCTGGGGCACCTCGGGGCTGGCTTCTTCGGGGTTGGCTTGCTCTGCGCCGGGCTCGTCGCGCTTCTCGACGCTCTCGTCGGCTGTCTTGGAGCTCGAGCTCTCGGGCGCGGGCTTGTCGCAGGCAGCGGCGAGCGCAAGCGAGGCGATCAGGGCGAGGATGAGGGTCTTGTGGGACATCAACCGCTCCAGTGGGGGCGTCGGGTATGGGTAACTGGAGCGTATGTTAATGGAGTTTGGCGCGATGCGCCAACCGCTCAGCGGCTCTTCAGACCGCGATCGACGGCCTGGCGAAGCGCGCGGGTGGCCGCCTCGGGGTCGTCGCTGGCGACGACTTGACGAATCACGGCCACGCCGGCGGCGCCGTGGGCGCTGACGGCGGCGGCGTTGTCGGCGGTGATGCCGCCGATGCCCACCACCGGAATCTCGACCTGGGAGGTGACCAGGGCGACGGCCTGCGGACCACGCGGGGCGCTGGCGTCGGGCTTGGAGGGGTGGGCGTCGTAGATGGCACCCACGCCGAGGTAGTCGGCGCCCTGCCCTTGCAAGAATTTAGCGACCTCGGCGGTGCCCGCCGAGCTGCCGATGACGAGGTCGGGGGCGATGGCGCGGGCGCGCTCGACGGGGATGTCGTGGGGCCCGAGGTGTACGCCGTCACACCCGGCGGCGAGGGCCACGTCGACGCGGTCGTTGACGATGAACAGCGCGTCGTAGCCGTCGCACAGATCCTGGAGCGCCTGGGCGCGCTCGACGAGCGTCTGCGCGTCGGACTCCTTGTCGCGGAGCTGCAGCACGCCCGCTCCGCCGCGCAAGGCGAGCTGGGCGGTCTCGAGCAAGTCGCGCTCTTTGTGCAAGAAGCGCGGGTCGAGGATCACATAAGCGCGCCAGTCGGTGCGCTCGAGCTTTTCTTGGCGACTCGACACTCTCATTTAGTCCTCGGCGCGCTTCTTTTCGATCTCGGCGGCCTGCAGGTCGGCGCGGTAGCTCGAGCGAACGAGCGGGCCGGCTTCGACGTGCTCGAAGCCCATCTCTTCGCCGGCCTTGGCCAGCTCGTCGAACTCCTCGGGCGACACCCAGCGCTTGATGGGCAGGTGGCGCGGGCTCGGGCGCAGGTACTGGCCCAGGTTCAAGATCTGCACGCCGGCGTCGGCCAGGTCCTGCATCGTGGCGAGCGTCTGCTCTTTGGTCTCACCCAGGCCGAGCATCATGCCGCTTTTGGTGAGCACGTCGTCGCGCTTGGCCGAATGGGCGAGCACGGCCAGGGAGCGCTCATACTTGGCCTGCGGGCGCACGACGCGGTGCATCTCGGCGACCGTCTCGATGTTGTGGGCGAAGCAGTCGGGCTTGGCGTCGAGCACGATGTCGACGTCGTCGAGGTTGCCCTTGAAGTCGGGGGTGAGCACCTCGATGCCCAGGTCCGGGCAGACCTCTTTGGTGCGACGAATCGTCTCGGCCCAGATGCCCGCGCCGCCGTCGGGCAGGTCGTCGCGGTCGACGCTTGTGATGACGATGTAGTTCAGGTCGAGGGTGCTCAGGGCCTCGGCCACGCGGCGCGGCTCGTCCTCGTCGACGGCCAGGGGCTTGCCGGTCTGCACGTCGCAGAAGCCGCAGCTTCGGGTGCACACGTTGCCCAGGATCATGAAAGTGAGGGCCTTGCGGCTCCAGCACTCGCCGATATTGGGGCAGGCCGCCGACTCACACACGGTGTGCAGGGCGCTGTCGTTGACGAGCTTTTTGGTCTCGAAGAACTTCTCGTTCATCGACACGCGCTTGCGAATCCAGCGCGGCCGCGGGCCTGCTTCGTTGGGCAGGTTCTGATACTGCGGGCGGGCCGGCCCCGAGATGCGATCGGCGCCGGTGGGCTCGCGGGATTCGTTGACGACTGGCAGTGAGATTTTCTTGCCCATTTCAAATGCCTTGAGGCTTGGAGGCTCGGGGGCTCGATTCTGTTCTGTTGAGGTCTAGCAACGTTCGTTGGGTTCGACAAGTGAGCTATTTGGGCGCTATTTGAGCGGACAAACTACGATTTGGGGGTCGTTCATTTCGGCTCTTGTGGTCGTTGGGCGCTATTTGAGCGGACAAACTACGATTTGGGGGTCGTTCATTTCGGCTCTTGTGGTCGATTGGACGACCCTCAAATTGTTGTTTGTCTGCCCAAATAGCTCTTCATAAACCCGAAACTTTCAACCCAAGAACGAACCAACCCGGCCGGAAAATCCGGCCGGGTTGGTCTAGCGGTGGTGCACGCCGTGCTTACTTGATCTCGAGGAAGTAAGCGCCGTTGCTCGGCTGGCTTTCGCCAACCAACGGACCCCGGTTCAGTTGAATGATGTAGACCTCGCCCGCCGTAGCGGTGAAGTCAACCTTCACACGGTTGTCGTCGATGGGAGTCAAGACACCCTCATCCTTCCAGATAGTGGTCGTCGCATACTCCTCGACGCGCATACCCAGATTAACGTCCGCATTATCCAAGTAGACCGTGGCAGTGACCGGACCGTCGGTGGGGGCTGTCCACTTGAAGTAGTCGTCGTCGCTGCAGGCTCCGAGACCGAGTCGGATCGGCAGATCCGGTCCAATAACGCGAGCCGAAATCACGTTGTCATTCGCCTCGTAGGAGTCCTCGGGGCAAGAGGCCGTCTGCGGAGCGATGGACAAGTGATAGTCGCCCTGGCCGGCGTTGTGGTTCTTGACGCCCAGGAAGTAGGTGCCGCTGCTGCCCACCGAGAAGCTGACCGTCTCGTCGTCGTCCGAACTGTGGTTCGAGAAGACGATGTCGGTGCTGTTGGTGTCGGCCACGGCGTTTCCGTTGGCGTCGAGAAGCTCGAGGGCCAGGTCGACGTCGGCGGTGTGGTCGAAGAAGAGATCGACGTCGTAGGTGGTGCTCGGGGCGAGCGTGATGGCGTACCAGTCGGTCTCGGCGCCACAGGCGATCATGCCGGTGAACTGCGACTCGCTGGCGATGTCGAGCGAGGCGGCCGCGGTGGTCGAGTCGTTACGCTCGTACATGTCCGGGCAGAACGGCGTGGCCGGCAGGCTCGAGCCGATGGCCAACCACAGGTCGTAGTTGTTGCGCATGAACGCGCCGCCTTTGGGGTAGACGCGCAGGTACACGGTCAACGCCGAGGCGTCGGTGTTCGTGTAGGTCAGCGACTCGACGTTGTCGTCGGTGGTCGAGCTGGCCAGCGTGGTGCCGTTGGCGTCCTGCAGTTCCACGTCGATGTTGCCCAGGCGGTTGCGAAGCTCGACGTTGGCCTCGACGGTTTCACCCGCCGGGATGTCGAACGTGAACCAGTCCTCGGTGTTCTCGCACAGGGCCAGGTCGTAGGCGCCGGCGGTGAGGCTGGCGGCGTTGGCCATGTCGAGGTTGCCCGTGTAGCTGTCCTCGGCGCACTGGTTGTTGGGGCCGAAGTCGAGCTGGATGTCCATGTCGTAGTAGGTCTGGAAGGAGCTGGCGCCCCCGAGGACCTGTACGAAGTAGTCGCGTCCGATGCTGCTCGAGTTGGTCACCGTGACCGTCTCGGTGTCGGAGCTGGGCTGCTCGCTGTTGTCGACGCGCAGGTTCGTGTCGTCGAACAGGCGCAGGTCGATGTTGCCCTCGGTGCCGTCGAAGCTCACGTCGATGGTGAGGGTGACGCCGGCGGGGACGTAGACGCTGAAGTAGTCGTCGTCGTTGACCGGGTTGCCCGAGCACAGAAGCAGGTCGGTGTAGCTGCCGGCCGGCACTTCGGCGGCGTCCGCGCTGGTGTCGTTGTTCTCGTAGGCGTCGGGACAGGTGCGGTCGGCCGGGCCCTCGTCGGGGTCGATCGAGCCGCTCAGGTCGTCGTCGCGGTACAGGAGCAAGTCGTAGCCGAGGCGCACGCTGACGCTGGGGTCGGCCGAGGCGACGCGCACGTAATAGGTGGCGTCGCTCGACGGGGTGACCATCGCGGAGGTGTCGCCGCTGTCGGCCAGGGTGGTGGCGTCCGGCTCGTAGATCTCGACGTCGAGATCGGCGCGGGTGTCGTCGTAGTTGATGTAGGCTTCGAAGAGTTCACCGCTGGTCAGGTTGACCGCGTACCAGTCGGCCTCGTCGTTGCAGCTCTGGAGGCGCGAGTACAGACCCGGGGCCTCGAGAGGCTCGGCGGTGGTGCTGTCGTGGTTGCCGTCGAAGGTGTCGTCGACACACGCCGGCGCGGCGCTGACGGAGACGTCGAGCGCGTAGGCGTCGCCGGTCACACCGCTGGAGGTGTTGATCCGGTAGAAGATCTCCTGGTCACGCGCCGAGGTGAACGAGGCGGTGTAGGTGTTGGCGGTTGCGGTGCCGGTGGCTACGGCGCTGCTCGTGTCGTCGGCCTCGTACAGGTACAGGCCCGGGGTGGCGCTGGTGGTGTCGAAGTCGGCCGTCACGGTGATCGTCTGGCCGGCCTCGACGGTGGTCTTGTACCAGTCGCCCTGGCCGTCGCCGCCGCAGATGAGCAGGTTGGAGACCTGGGTGCCTGCGGGCAGGCTGACCGCGTTGGCGGCGTCGTCGTTGTTCTCGTAGACGTCCGGGCAGGCCGCGTCGGCCGGGCCGGAGCCGTCGATGTAGGTCAGCAGCCAGTAGTTGTTACGCACCGGGATGCCGTCTTGGCCCTGGACGCGCAGGTAGTAGGTCTTGTCGGCGCCCGAGGAGTTGGTGACGTTGATCTGGCCGTTGCTGTCGAGGGTGATCGGGTCGCCGTTGCCATCGGTGACGGGCGTGGTGCCGTCGCTGTCGATGAGCGTGGCGCCGATGGCGCCCTGGGTGACGTCTTGGACGATCTCCCAGGTCAGCGCCGAGCCGTCGGCGATGGTGATGGAGTACCAGTCTTCGTTGGAGTCGCAGACCTTCTGGCCGACGAGCGCCGAATCGGGGCCGTTGTTGACCACCTGAGCCGGGTCGAGGGTGACCGCGTTGGCGGCGTCGTCGTTGTTGCCGTTCTCGTCGTACGAATCGTCGTCACACGCCGGGCCGGGGATGACCTCGACCTCGAAGTCGTAGTTGACGCGAATACCGGAGAAGCGGCTGGCGAGGATGTAGAAATCACCGCCGAGCTCGGCCTGGTAGTCGATCTCGAGCTGGACCTGGGTCGTGCCCGACACGAGCGTCTCGGTGGCCGACTGCAGGAAGTTACCGCAGGCGTCGGCGAAGGGTTGAGCGCGGTCGCGGCCGAACAGGGTCATCTGCAGCTCACCGGCGACCTGAGGCGGATCGTAGGTCGCGGTGACCCGGAGCCGGTCGAGGGGGTTGAGCTGGACGACGAAGTAGTCGGGGTCCGCACAGATGTTGAGGCTGTTGCTGCCCGAGGAGGTGAAGGTGGTGCCGTCCTGGACCTGAGTGGCCGTGCCACAAGCGTCGTTGGGCTCGTCCGGGCCGGAGCACAGGTTCGGGATGGACGTCCACTCCAGGTCGTACAGCGCTTTGCCCACGCCGTTGCCGCCGTCGGGTAGGGTCACCTCGAGGACGAATTTCTGAGCGGTGTCGACGATGTAGCGCAGGCGCTCCTGGTCACCGTGGGTGGCCGACTCGGCGATGATGGTGTCGCGATCGTCCTGGGCGTACAGGTAGATGTCGACGTCGCCCAGGCGCGGAGGCGACTGGAGGGTGACGGTGATGATCTGGTTGGCAGCCACGTCGAGCTCGTAGAAGTCGACGTCGTCGCCGCACACCTCGAGGTCGACCTCGGCGGTGTCGACGGACAGCGGCGTGGCATCGTCAAAGGTGTCGTTTTCTTCGTAGCCGTCGTCGTTGCAGCTCTCCGGGTCGCGCACGTCGATGAGGATGCGGTACGGGGTGTTTCCGACGACCACGTTGCTGCGCACGTTGACATAGGCGTCAATCGGGCCGTTCAGGCTGGGGTCGACGCCGTACTGGACGCGCTCGAGGCCCGTGTCGATGTCGCCGGACTGTGCGGACGGGGCGCGCGCCGAGGCAGCCAGGTCGTTGCCCTGGGCGTCGACGATAGCCACGTCGATGTTGCCGGCGTCGGTGTCGTACTCGATGGTCACGTCGATGACTTTGCCGGGCGCGGCGCTGATGGCGAACCACTCACCGCTGTTCTGGCGGCAAGCCAAGGGGCGCTCGTCGGCGGTCTTCTCGAACGGATAGGCGGTCACCTCAAAGGCGTTGGCCTGCGAGTGGTTGTCACCGAAATCATCCTGCGGGCATTCCGGCGGGAGGTCGGCGCACAGGCCGAGTCCGTCGGGGCTTCCGGCAGCTTCGAGGTCGCAGAACTCGACGGCGAAGCAGTCGGTGTCGTCTTGGCAGAACTGGCAGATGGAGTCTTTGCAGACCTTGCCGTCCATGCGGCCCGGAGCCGATCCGTTGTCCTGGCAGGTCGAGCGGTTGTCACACTCGTAGCGGCACTCGCGCACGCCGTCGCCGAAGTCGAAGCAGATTTCGTCGTCTTCGCAGTCGGCGTCGGAGTTGCAACCCTCGACGCAGCGAAGCTCGTCCATGTTGCAGTACTCGCCGAGCAGGCAGTCGTCGTTGCTGCGGCAACCTGCGCGGCACTCACCGGCCTCGCAGATTTCGCCCTGGGCGCACTGGTCGTCGCCTTCGCACGGCGGCTTCTCGACGCAGGTGTTGTCCTGGCAGATGTAGTCGACGCCGTCTTCGACGTAGCGCTCGTAGCGCGTGCAGTGAAGGTCGGTGTCGCAGGTGCCGTCGGGGATGCAGACGGTCGGGCTGGCCGAGTCGTCGCACACTTCGTGGTCGCGGCAGTCCGAGGGGCCGGCGCAGGCGTCGGCCGACTCACACTTGAGGGTCGCCTCGTTGCAGATCTCACCGTCGGCGCACATGTCGGCGCCGGGGCGACAGCCGAGCTCGCAACGTCCGCTGGACGCGTCGCAAATATTGAGGCCGGAACACTCCGAATCGTCGGAGCAGCCGGCGAGCTGGCAGCTTCCCTCAGCACAGTACTCGTAGGAGGCGCAGTCGAAGTCCGACTCGCAGGCATCCTCGGATGCTGTCTGACAGACCGAATCCCAGCACTGCGCACCTTCTGCGCAATCTTCGTTCGTCTCGCAGCTTTGGGAGCTATTGTTGCCATCGCCGCCGTCTGAAGGACCGCAAGCGAGCACGCCCGCACTGAGCGCAAGCGAGGCGAAGAAATATAGTAAATACCGTTTCATTCTCGACGACCTTGACCTGAACCGATTCATCTATGCACGGCGCTCATCGCGCCCGAATGCTTTTTGCAAATACGTTAGCCTCTCCGAGCCGGCGCCAAAGCGTTTGGCTCGGGAGGTTTCGGCGCCGCATCCTAACAGAGGTGCGGGTCGAACTTCCAGCTACTCGTGACATTTACGCAAATCCCTCGCATCTAGCCTACGCATCTAGCCTACCATATGTAGGTCGACCCAGCGGGGGCTACTCACAAAGTGTCACAATCGCTCCACAGGGGGGCCTCAGACAAAAAAGACCGAGCGTCCCCGTTGACGCTCGGCCTCTTCGATTCATCCCGGATTGTTACGACAGTCGAGCTTCACTCTTCGATCGGCTCCGACTCGGCATAAAGCTTGAGCAGCTCGCCCTCGCTGAGGATGCGCGAGTTGGTATCACCCCACACATCGCTGATGGCGACCAACTCGCCCTTCTCGAGCTTCGGAGTCAGATAGATGGCGTAGTAGTGGCCACCGTCATCCGACACCATGCCGGGGATGGGGTCGAGCGGAGTGCCCGATTTGGGGCAAGTCAACTCGCAACGCTTGCCTGATTCGAACTCGACCGAGTTTTCTTTGCTCGGATCGCCGAAGAAGGGGCTGAGGGTGACGATATCTTCCTTGTCGCCCTGCTTGACCCGCAGACTCACGCCCGGCTCGCCGCTGAACTTGGGTCCGTCTTGGTTGATGAGGCTCTCGCCGTCAGGCCCGTAAGCACGCGTGACGACGACGATATAGCCTTTGTCGGCAATCGCGTTGAGCCGCGTGTAAGTATCAGGTCGGTCGGCAAACTCGTTTTTTCCGTCTTCAGACATGGTCTCGCTCCGGTGAATCGCCTGATTTTTCCCTTACCTACCGCAATCCTGAAGTCGTGACAAGCGGTGAAGATGGGTGCGGGATTTCGGGCGGCCCTGTAACGAAAGGTTACGCAACCGCCTATAGGTCGTCATACCTCGAATTGCGATCATCCTGCAACTCTTGCACGAATTGTTCGCGACGGTGAAATGAAGCCGGGCCTGCGCTATGTTGGCTGTAGTGATGTGAGTCAGACAACTTCAGTGAGGACGGCCATGGGATACCCCACACGCAAGCACGCCGCAGAGACAATGATTCGTGATGCGCGCGGCTTCTATGAACAGGGTTGGTTGCTCGGTACCAGCGGTAACCTGTCGATCAAGCTCGACGACGACCACTTCTTGATCACGGCCAGCGGCCGCGACAAAGGTCGGCTGACCCCCGAAGACTTTCTCGCCTGCCCGGTCGACGGTGAGCCGAGCGAGACGACGCCGACGCTCGGGCCTTCGGCGGAGACGTCTATCCACCAGGCGATCTACGCGCGAGTGCCCGAGGCCGGTGCCGTCTATCACGTCCACGAGCCCTACTCGGCTTTCTGCAGCGAGCGCGACTCTTATATCGGAGCGACAATCATGGCGGGGGCCGAGATGATCAAGGGACTCGGGATATGGGAAGAAAACCCGCGCGTGCGTATCCCCATCTTCGAGAATCACTTCGATGTGCCGCAGATCGCCGCCGACATCGACCGCCACCTGGCGGACGAAGCCAAGCGCAGGGTGCCCGGGGTCAATATTCGCAGCCACGGCTATTATGCGTGGGGGGAAGATGCCTTCGCGGCGAAACGTCACGTGGAGACGTTTGCGTATTTGTTCCGGTATAGCTGGGAGATGGGCAACGGGGCTTGAGGGTTGGGCGTGGTGGGTTGCCGTGGGGCCCCTCCGTCGCGCTCGGGCGCGCGACACCTCCCCAGCGTTGAACACGCTGGGGAGGAGCCTTTCGCCTGATTGAGGGCCCCTCCGTCGTGCTCAGACGCGCGACACCTCCCCAGCGTTGAACACGCTGGGGAGGAGCCTCTGGAGCTATCGCTCAGGCGTACTCGTTGAGGATCAGCTTGGCGATGGTCTGAAGCTGCATGTTGGTGGTGCCTTCGTAGATCGAGCCGATCTTGGCGTCGCGGTAGAACTTCTCGGCGGGATACTCGCGGGTGAAGCCGACGCCGCCGTGGAACTCGACGCATTTGGAGGCGACGCGCTCGGCGACCTGGCTCGAGTAGAGCTTGGCCATGGCCGCCTCTTTGACGAAGTCCTTGCCGGCGTCCTTGAGGCGCGCGGCGTTGTAGACCATCAGGCGTGCCGCCTCGATCTCGGTGGCGAGCTGGGCGTATTGGAATTGCAGGCCCTGGAAATGGGCGATCGGCTTGCCGAATTGCTCGCGCTCGAGCATGTGGGCCATGGCGGCGTCGAAGGCGCCTTGAGCCAGCCCGATCATCTGGGCACCGATGCCGATGCGACCCTCGTTGAGCGTCTCGATGGCAACTTTGTAGCCCTTGCCAACCTCACCTAGCACGTTTTCTTTGGGGACGATGCAGTCCTCGAGGATGAGCTCGACGGTCGAGGAAGCACGAATACCGAGCTTGTCCTCTTTCTTGCCCACCGAGAAGCCCTCGAAGTCACGCTCGACCAAGAATGCCGTGATACCGCGGTAGCCGGCCTCCGGGTCGACGTTGGCGAAGAGCACGTACAGGTTCGCCTCTTTGCCGTTGGTGATCCACAGCTTGTTGCCGTTGAGCTTGTAGTGGTCGCCGCAGTCTTCGGCGCGCGTCTGCAGCGCGAAGGCGTCCGAGCCGCTGGCGGGCTCACTGAGCGCGTAGGCGCCTACCCATTCACTACACAATTTGGGGAAGTACTTCTCTTTTTGCTCGTCGTTGGCCCAGCGCAAAATCGCGTTGTTGACCAGGGTGTTCTGCACGTCGACGAAGACCGACACGCTCGGGTCGACCTTGGCGAGCTCCTCGACGGCCAAGATGGCGCTAAAGAAGGAGCTTCCCGAACCGCCGTACTGCTCGGGCACCTCGATGCCGGACAGGCCGAGTTGGAAGCACTGGTCGATGATGGACTGGTCGAGCTGCTGCTCGTGGTCCATCTCCTCGACCTTGGGAGCCACCGCCTTTTGAGCGAAGCTGGCGATCGCCTCCTGAAAAATCTGTTCGTCTTCGGTGAGTTCGGTCAGTGCGGGTCTGTGTTCGGCCATTTTATTTCCTCTTGTGCTGGTCGCCTGCGACGGGAGTGAATCGTCATTCATCTCCACGCACTAATAGTAGATTCGACCAATGAAAGGCAAGTGAGGGTCGATAATCAGGAGAGTGTGCCTTGCCAATTACAAAAGCACGCCTTGCTGATGTCGCACACCGCTATTTGAGGGAACAGTACAGCATTCGAGTGCGGCGGGGCGATCGTCCCAGGTGGTTGGGGCGAGCTGTATACAAGAAGACACGTAGATGCCGACCAAAGGGAGTTGAAACGAAGGACACCTACAGGTACGGTGAAGATCTATTTTTCGCCAAACCAGGCCGAATGCAACCAACTTGCCGCCATCGAACGCGGTGATTGGCTGCACGCATCGACGCTGTATACAGACACCATTTGACGCACCGAGCTCTGACTGATGATTGCCTCGAAGAACCGCTTTTGGCTGCTGAACCTCCTTTTTGCCACGGTCGTGGCCTTTTCTGGCTGCGGCAGTTGCGACGACACCTCCGGGAACACGACCAACAACACCACCACCCAGGCCGACGGCGGCGACGTCAGCGGCTGTGATGACGGCGACAGCGACGGATTCGGCGCCGGCGAGACCTGTGAGGAAGAACAGATCGACTGCGACGATTCCGACTCGGCGATCAACCCGGGCGCCGACGAGGTGTGCGGCGACGGCGTCGATAACAACTGCGACGGGCAAATCGACGAGGACTGCGAGAGTTGCACCGACGGCGAGACCCGCCAGTGCGGCTCGGACGTCGGCGCCTGCCAGATGGGCACGCAAACATGCAATGACGGCACCTGGAGCGAGTGCGAAGGCGAGGTACGCTCGGCGCCCGAGACCTGCGACGGCGTCGACAACGACTGCGACGGAGAGGTCGACGAAGATCCCCAGCAAACTCTGTGCAACGACGGCATCAAGTGCAACGGCGCGGAAGTCTGCCAGGCCGGCACCTGCGTCGACTCTGAGCCGGTGGACTGCTCACATCTCGACGAGCCGTGCTTCAAAGGCGTCTGCCTCGAAAAAGACGGGTCTTGCAGCCAGCAGATGATCGCCGACGGCACCACCTGTGACGACGGCAATTTCTGTACGATCGACGGGGTCTGCCAACAGGGCGTGTGCGAGACCTCCCCGCGTGACTGCTCGGGTGAGTCGGATCAGTGCAACACCGGCGTGTGTGACGAAGACGCCGATGCCTGCGTGCCCCAGCCCGTCTCCGACGGCACCACGTGTGACGACGGCGCCTTCTGTACGGTGGGCGACTCGTGCCAAGCGGGCACGTGTGAAGGAAGCACGCGCGACTGCTCGGGCTCCGGTGACCAGTGCAACGACGGCATCTGCGACGAGCAGGCCGACAGTTGTGTGCCCCAGCCCGTCTCCGATGGGACCGCGTGTGACGACGGCGCCTACTGCACCGTGGGCGACACCTGCCAGGCGGGTCAGTGCAACGCGGGCGCCCCACGCCAGTGCGGCGCCTCGGGCGGCTCGTGCCGCACCGGGGTGTGCGACGAACAAAACGACACCTGCGACGGCGACCCGGTCGCCGACGGCACCCCCTGTGACGACGGTCAGTTCTGCACGGTGAGTGACTCGTGTAGCGCCGGAACGTGCGTGGGCGGCTCCCCCAAAGACTGCTCGGGCGCCGGTGACCAGTGCAACGACGGGGTGTGCGACGAGTCGAATAACCGCTGCCGAGCCACGCCCAAGCCCGACGGCACCACCTGCGACGACGGCGCCTTCTGCACGGTCAGTGATGCGTGCACCTCGGGCGCGTGTGGCGGCACCTCGCGGGACTGCTCGAGCGCGGGCGACCAGTGCAACGAAGGCATCTGCGACGAGAGCAACGATAGCTGCGCGCCGCGGCCGCTCTCCGACGGCACCACCTGTGACGACGGCGCCTTCTGCACCGTGGGTGATACCTGCTCGGCCGGTAGCTGCGGCGGCGCCCCCAGAAACTGCTCGAACTTCGCCGACGAGTGCAACGCCGGGGCCTGCGACGAGCAAGCCGACAGTTGCTACGCCGATCCCTTCCAAGACGGCACCACCTGCGACGACGGACTCTTCTGCACCGTGGGTGACACGTGCACCGCGGGTGTATGTGACGGCTCGGCGCGCGACTGCTCGGGCGTCGTGACCACGCAGTGCGGCGTGGGTGTCTGCGAGGACAACTTCGACCGCTGTGTCGAACAAAACGACCCCACCTGCTGTGACTCGACGGTCGACAACGATCTCGACGGCGTCAGCCAGTGCAACGACTGCGACGACACCAACGGCGGCGTCTATCCCGGCGCCACCGAGACGTGCAACGGCATCGACGACGACTGCGACGGCGCCATCGACGAAGACTTCGACGCCGACGGCGACGGCTACGCCACCTGCAGCGACGACCCGCTGATCCGCGATTGCGACGACTCCAACGCCAACGTCAACCCGGGGATGGACGAGGACTGCGGGGCCAACGACCAGGGCAACGGCATTGACGACGACTGCGACGGCTACGTCGACGAGGGCTGCAATCCGTGCACGACCACCGACGCCGATAACGACGGCTACAGCGAGTGCGACGGCGACTGCGACGACAGCAACCCCGATGTCCACCCCGGGGCCACCGAGCAGTGTGACGGGCTCGACAACGACTGCAACACGTTTACGACCAAAAACTGCGACGTCGACGAGCCGTGCAACTTCAACAGCGGCACCGACGTGTGCATGAACGATCGCATCTGCGCGTGCATCGTCGACAACAGCGGCTCGTGCACCGGCGACTACCGATGCACCACCTACTGCAACTGGAGCGAAACCGGCCCGATCGGCGACGGCTGCGGCGCCGACCAGACCTGTCTTTACGACATGCTGCGCTCGTCGAACGTCCATGCCTGCGGGGTGACCACCGATACGCCCGGCGTCAAAGGAGGCGGTGAGGCCTGCGGCAGCGACAGTGAGTGTCGCAGCCTCAACTGCGACCGTATCTGCCGCGGCCCGGGCTGCAACCAGGACTACTGCCAAGACTACTGCGGCAGCGACGACTATTGCGGCACCAATGCGGTGTGCCGCCTGAGCCGCCTGAGCGACAATATCGACGGACGCTGCTGGCCCTCCGGCGGCCCCTTGTTGGGCTCGTCGAGCATCGGTCAGAGCTGCTCGAGCGATACGAGCTGCGACCGCGGCCTTTGCATGACTGACCCGAACGACTCGAGCCGCTACTGCACCGGAGCGTGCTGCAAGGACTCGGACTGCCCGTCTGGCTACACCTGCACGATGGGAGGCGACCAGATCGACACGACCTACGTGTACCCCGACCCGCGCGGCATCACCTGCACGACCGACTCCGACTGCAGCGGCAGCGGCGGCATTTGCTACAACAACGAGTGTGCCTGGCGTCTCGTGGAGACCTCGCCGATGTGCGTCAAAGACGTCAGCGGCCAGGGTTCGCGAGTGGCCGGCCAGCAGTGCGCTCAAAACTCCGACTGTGAGAGCAATTTCTGCGAGAAGACCCTGGGCGTGTGCGTGTCGACCTGCTGCAACGATGCTGCCTGCCCGACCGGGCTGACCTGCGAAGGACAGACCGTCCAGACCGACACCGATCGGGTCTCGCAAGTTCGCGTGTGCATCAACGTGTCGACTGAGAACGTACTCGAGCGAAAATAGCCCGAAGCCACAGCGCGCGCGGCCGTATTGGAGTAGGCCGCGCGCGTTCAAATGCTCACTCCAAAACCTGCGCAGCGCCTCCATCGCTGCGCTTTTTTATTTGCTGGTGATCAAAACGATGATGACTGACCGCCGATATCTCGCTCGCAGCTTCTGGCTGGCACTCGCGTTGATCTTGTACCTCGTTGTCAGTGGTTGTGGAGGATGTGACGAGACGGCCGGCCGAGGCACCAACAACGGCACCTCCGGGGCAGACGGGGGCGACGTGACCGACTGCGACGACGGCGACAGCGACGGGTTCGGCGTCGGCGGAAATTGCCTGAGCGAACAGCTCGACTGCGACGACTCCGACTCGGCGATCAACCCGGGCGCCGACGAGGTGTGCGGCGACGGCGTCGACAACAACTGCGACGGGCAAATCGACGAGGACTGCGAGCGTTGCACCGACGGCGAGACCCGCCAGTGCGGCTCGGACGTCGGCGCCTGCGAGATGGGAACCCAGACCTGCTCCGAAGGAGCCTGGGGTGAGTGCGAAGGCGAAGTGCGCTCGGCGCCCGAGACCTGCGACGGCGTCGACAACGACTGCGACGGCGAGGTCGACGAAGATCCCCAGCAAACCCTGTGCAACGACGGCAGCAAGTGTAACGGCGTGGAGGTCTGCCAGGCCGGCACCTGCGTCGACTCTGAGCCGGTGGACTGCTCGCACCTCGACGAGCCCTGCTTCGAGGGTGTCTGCCTCGAAAAGGACGGCTCGTGCAGCCAGCAGATGATTCCCGACGGCACCACCTGCGAAGATGGCAATTTCTGTACGGTCGACGGCGTCTGCCAACAGGGCGTGTGCGAGACCTCCCCGCGCGACTGCTCGGGTGAGTCCGATCAGTGCAACACCGGCGTGTGTGACGAAGACGCCGACGCCTGCGTGCCCCAACCCGTCTCCGACGGCACCACCTGCGACGACGGCGCCTTCTGTACGGTAGGCGACTCGTGTCAGGCGGGCACATGTGAGGGAAGCACGCGCGACTGCTCGGGCGCCGGCGACCAGTGCAACGACGGCATCTGCGACGAGCAGGCCGATAGCTGTGTGCCCCAGCCGATCGCCGATGGGACCGAGTGCGACGACGGCGCCTACTGCACGGTGGGCGACTCGTGCCAGGCGGGCCAGTGCACCGCCGGCGCCCCCAGACAATGCGGCGCGTCGGGCGGCTCGTGTCGCACCGGCGTATGTGACGAGCAGGCCGACTCGTGCACCGGCGACCCGGTCGCCGACGGCACGCCCTGTAATGACGGCCAATTCTGCACCGTGAGCGACTCGTGCAGCGCCGGAACGTGCGTGGGCGGCGCCCCCAAAGACTGCTCGGGCGCCGGTGACCAGTGCAACGACGGCGTCTGCGACGAGTCCAACAACCGCTGCGAAGCGTCACCCAAACCCGATGGCACCACCTGCGATGACGGCGCCTTCTGTACGGTGAGCGACACCTGCTCGAGCGGCACCTGCGGCGGCTCGACCCGAGACTGCTCGGGCGCCGGCGACCAATGCAACGACGGGACCTGCGACGAGCAGGCCGACAGCTGCGTGCCCCGGCCCGTCTCCGACGGCACCACCTGTGACGACGGCGCCTTCTGCACGGTGAGCGACACCTGCTCGAGCGGCACCTGCGGCGGCTCGGCGAGAGCTTGCGCGTGGGCAGGCGATCAGTGCAACGACGGGGTCTGCGACGAACAGGCTGGTGCGTGTGTGGCCGATCCCGTCCAAGACGGCACCACCTGTGACGACGGCGCCTTCTGCACGGTCAACGACGCGTGCACCGCCGGCTCTTGTGGCGGCGCAGCGCGCGACTGCTCCGGCGCGGGCGACCAGTGCAACGATGGCGTGTGCGACGACAACAGCGACTCGTGTGTCGCCCAACCGGTTCAAGATGGAACGACCTGCGACGACGGCGCCTTCTGTACCGTCTCGGATGTGTGCACGTCGGGCACCTGCGGCGGCGCGGCGCGTGATTGCTCGGCGGCCGGCGATCAGTGCAACGACGGGGTCTGCGACGACCAGGCCGACACGTGCGTACCCGACCCGCTTCCCGACGGCACCACTTGCGACGACTCGGCGTTCTGCACGGTCAACGACCAGTGCACCGCCGGAAGCTGTGGCGGCGCGGCGCGCGACTGCTCGGCCGCCGGCGACCAGTGCAACGACGGGGTTTGCGACGAGCAGGCCAGCGCGTGCGTGGCGTCGCCGAAGGTCGACGGCACCACCTGCGACGACTCGACCTTCTGTACGGTCAACGACCAGTGCACCGCCGGCAACTGCGGCGGCGCGGCGCGCGACTGCTCGGCGGCCGGCGATCAGTGCAACGACGGGGTCTGCGACGACCAGGCCGACACGTGCGTACCCGACCCGCTCCCCGACGGCACCACTTGCGACGACTCGGCGTTCTGCACGGTCAACGACCAGTGCACCGCCGGAAGCTGTGGCGGCGCGGCGCGCGACTGCTCGGCAGTCGGCGACCAGTGCAACGACGGAGTATGTGACGACCAGGCCGACGCCTGCGTACAGTCGGCCAAGGCCGACGGGACGACCTGCGACGACGGCGTCTTCTGCACCGGCACCGACTACTGCATGTCGGGGAGTTGCACGGGCGACGCCCTCGACTGCTCGACCTACGACACACAGTGTGGCGTGGGAACCTGCGACGAGTCACAGCAGATGTGCTACTCCGACGCCACCTCCGCCGACGGCACGAGCTGCGACGACGGCGACGTGTGCACGGCCAATGACAGCTGCCAGTCAGGCGTCTGTGAGAGTAGCCCCAGCACGCCGATCGCCGATGCCGGCGCCGACCAGAGCGGCATTCCGCCCAACACCACCGTCCAGCTCGACGGGTCGAACTCGTCCGATCCCCACGGCCAAGCGCTCAGCTACAGTTGGAACTTCGCCAGCCGTCCCACGGGGAGCTCGGCGAGCTTCAGTGACCCCACCGCCGAGAGCCCGACCTTCTTGGCCGATGTCGCCGGCACCTACGAAGCATGCCTGACGGTGACCGACTCCGACGGGTGCTCCTCGGCGACCGATTGCATGACGGTGACCGTCGAACCCGACAAGGACCTGCACATCGAGTTGGTGTGGTTCAGCGATGATAGCGACGTCGATTTGCACCTGCGCGCGCCCAACGGCACCTGGTGGAGCATGAACAAGCCGCGTTGCAACTCCTCGGATCAGGGAACCGACTGCTTCTTCTGCGTGCCGAACCCCGATTGGGGAGCTGGCGGAGAGGGTTTGGCTGACGGCATCGCCGCCAACGACCCGGTGCTCGACGTCGACAATATCAACGGTTACGGCCCCGAGAACATCAACATGGACACCTTGTTCGACACCGCCTCGTCGATGCGCGTGGGCGTCCACTACTTCTCCGACAAGGGTGCCGGAGACGTCTCGGCCCGCTTGCGCATCTACGTAGCCGGCGTGCTGCAATTCGAGGAGACCAAGACCTTGTCGTGCGATGATTTCTGGGAGGTCGCCGACATCGACGTCTCCAATGCGGGTACCGTGGTCAGCATCACCAACGTCGGCGGCAACCCCTCGGCGGACGGACGCGGCCAATGTCCGTAAACGTGACCGATGCTTGTGGCCTGTGACGGCTCCGAGGCGAACCTCGGAGCCGTCACGGGCGCTCACTCCTGTGGTTGCTCCCCTCCCCCTCTTGCAGCTATAAAGGCAGCGGTCTGTTCACCCGAATAACTCGAGAGGAATCCCATGAGCGACATCTACTCCCACCTTGGCGACGAGCGTGTCCCGATCGGCGTGATCGGCGGCAGCGGCCTTTACGAAATGGACGGCCTCGAAATCATCGAGGAGCGCGAGGTCGACACGCCCTTCGGCAAGCCGAGCGCGCCGATCACCATCGCCAAGGTCGAAGGTCGACGCGTGGCGTTTTTGCCGCGCCACGGGCAGCACCACGAGTACGTCGCTTCGACGGTGCCCTATCGGGCCAATATCTGGGCGCTCAAAGAGTTGGGAGTCTTCTGGTTGGTCACCGTCAGCGCGGTGGGCTCGCTCAAAGAGGAGATCGTGCCCGGCGAGCACTTCGTCATCCCCGACCAGATCATCGACAAGACCTACCGACGCCCGAACACCCTCTACAAGGACGTGGCCGTGCACGTGGGGTTGAGCTATCCGTTCCACCCGATGATGCGTGAGATTGTGTTGGGCGCGTGCCGCGACGAAGGGATCGAGACCCACGACGGCGGCACCTACGTGTGCATGGAGGGCCCGGCGTTCAGCACCAAGGCCGAAAGTGAGCTGCACCGCCAGTGGGGCGCCAGCCTCATCGGCATGACCGCGATGCCCGAGGCCCGCCTCGCCCGTGAAGCCGAGATGTGCTACGCGACCATCGCCCTGCCGACCGATTACGACGTGTGGTACGAGTCCGATCACGTCGACATCGGCGAGGTCATGGCCAACATGAAACGAAACATTTCCAACGTGCGCGGCGTCTTAAGGCGGGTGATCCCGAGCATCCCGCTGGAGCAGGAAGCCGATTGCGACGCCAGCCACGCTTTGCAGTACGCGATCGTGACCCATCCGGAGGCGATTTCGGAATCTAGCCTGGAGCAGTTCCGTTTGACGTTAGGAAAGTATATCGAATCATGATCTGCCGCGGCTGTCCGATGACCTGTCGGGCCGACCGCGATCGCGATGGCTCAATGACCGCACGGCGAGTAGACCGATGACATCGAATTGCAAGGACGCCCACGAACACGGCGGCGAGAAACGCTGCAACGGGGCACTGAAACACCTGGTCGATTACCTCGAAGGCGAGCTCGACCAGTCCGAGCGCGATGCCCTCGAGGCGCACTTTTCGGATTGCAGTCCGTGCATGCGCTTTTTGGAGACCTACCGCTCGACGGGCAAGATCTGCAAGAGTGCGCTCGAGCGCGAGATGCCCGCGCAGATGAAGCAATCACTGCTCGAGTTTCTGCGCACGCAAACCAAGACAGGCTCTTGATTTCAACATCGCCGCTCGTGTACCACGAGGGCGTCGAATTTCGTTGTATCCAACAGAGAGTAAGCCGTGGCTGACGATTCGAAATTTACTGGATATTTCCAAGCACTTCTTTGGACCTGCACCTCGTGCGGCTATGTCCGTGAGGGCGGCCAGCCCAAGATGGAGTGCCAGTTCTGCGAGGCCTACAAGACCTCGTTCATCGACATCCCGCAGCACCTCGAAGCCAAGGTGCGCGAGGAATTCCCCGAGCTTCCGCCCAACCACATCGACTGCCGCAACCGGCGCCTCGAGCTGATGAAGGACGACAACGCCTTCCGTAAGTTCCGCGTGGCCGGACGTGTGTTGCCGTCGCAATCGGGCACGAATATCGACCCCTCCGAGTTTGAAGCGTAACGACGACTCCAGACGCCCGCCGCTTGCCGAGCGGATGCGCCCGCGCACTCTGAACGAGTTCGTGGGCCAAGAGCATCTGCTGGGCAAGCACAAATTCTTGGCCAACGCTCTACGGAGCGGCAAGCTGCCAAGCCTGATCTTTTGGGGCCCTCCCGGCTCCGGAAAGACCACCCTCGCCAAATTGCTGGCCAACCAGGTCGACGCCGAGTTCATCTCGTTGTCGGCGGTCTTGAGCGGTGTCAAAGACATCCGCCGCGAGGTCGCCCGCGCCCAAAAGGCCGGCCCGCTCTTTCGCAAGACGACGATCCTGTTCGTCGACGAGATCCACCGCTTCAACAAGGCCCAGCAGGACGCGCTTTTGCCCCACGTCGAGCGCGGCACGATCACGCTCATCGGCGCGACCACCGAGAACCCGAGCTTCGAGGTCAACTCGGCGCTCTTGTCGCGCTGCAAGACGCTGGTGTTGGAGGCGCTCGACGACGAGCACCTGGGCGAGATTTTGGAGCGCGCGCTCGAAGACACCTCGCGAGGCTTGGGCGACCTGGACGTCAAGCTGACCAGCCAGGCGCGCGAGGCGATCGTGCAAGCTGCATCGGGTGACGCGCGCATCGCGCTGAACACGCTCGAGACCGCCGCGCGAGCCGTGGCGGCCGCAGATCGCCAGGCCATCCGTCACGGGGACATCGAAGAGGCGCTCCAGCGGCGCATGATCCTGTACGACAAGGCCGGCGAGCAGCACTACAACACGGTCAGCGCGTTCATCAAAAGCATGCGCGGCAGCGACCCCGACGCCGCGCTCTACTACATGAACCGCATGCTCGAAGGCGGCGAAGACCCGCTATTCGTGTTTCGGCGCATCCTGATCTTTGCCAGCGAAGACATCGGCAACGCCGACCCGCAGGCGATCCAAGTGGCGCTAAGCTGCATGCAGGCATTCCAGTCGATGGGCATGCCCGAGGGCGTGTTGCCGATGACCCAGGCGGTCACCTACCTGGCCTGCGCCCCCAAATCGAACGCGGTGATCACCGCCTACGGCAAGTCACGCAAGGCGGCGCTGGAGCACGGCAACCTCCCCATCCCAAAGCATATCGTCAACGCCCCCACCCAACTGCACAAACAGCTCGGCCATGGCCGCGGCTACAAATACCCCCACAATTTCGACGGCAATTACGTCCGAGAAGACTACCTGCCCGAAAAGCTCGTCGGCCAGCGCTACTACGAGCCGTCCGACAACGGCTACGAGGCCGAGATGGGCGAGCGTTTGCGCGAGTGGCGCGACGCGTCGGGCTCATCCGAGGAAGAGTAATCACCACGGGGAGCACGGGGGACACGGGGAAAAGAAAAAAGAGTAGTTCTCCGTGTACCCGTGAGCCCCGTGGTGAATTCACCGTTACTGATCGACACCCACGCCGCGCGATTCGGTCGGCGTGGCGTTGTCGGGTTGTTGCCACACCAAGTTGTTGCCGATGACGCTCGGGTCGAGGTTGGGGCGGGTGTAGGTGTCGGCGTTGCTGCCGGTCTCCAAGAAGACGCCCACGGTGAGGGCGCCGTCGAGTTCGGCGCCCTGGGGCACGGCGTTGTCGGCGTAGCCCCAGGTGGTCGGCGAGGTCGACGAGTGGGCGTCGAGGCCGTCGGCGAAAAAAGCAAAGCCGTAGCCGCCGTCGAGGCCCACGCCGCCGCCGGGCGTCATGTAGGTGACAGTGTCGTCGCCGCCGGCGTCGTGGAAAAAGCCCCAGCCGAGCGTGCGGCCGGTGCCCTGGCCGTTTTGGATGATGATCGAGTTCTGGTTGTACTCGTCGGAGCCTGCCTCCTCGAGGAAGACGCCGGCGGCGAAGAGTTCGCCGGAGCCCTGCACGAGGGCGCGGCCTTCGTAAACGTCGTCGCCGGCGGCGTCGGCCAGCACGCCCACGCCGCGTACCGAACCGAAGCCCTGAGCGTTGGTGGCGGCGGTATAGGTGTCCAGCCCTGCGCGGTCACGAAGGAGGCCCAAGCCCCCTGCCAAGCCGGTGGTCTGAGCGTCGGAGGCGATGCCCGCGCCTGCTCCCTGCGCCAGGTTTCGGTTCGAGCGGGCCCGGTCGGCGAGCGACAGGTACAACACCCCGTCACCGCCGGCCACGCCGGTGACCGCCTCGTAGTTGTCTGCGCCGTCGACGTCGCTCAAGACGCCTGCGCCGGCGGCGGTGCCGAAGCCCTGACCGGCGTGCCAGACGCGATAGTCGTCCGCGCCCCCGGCGTCCCACAAGACCCCGAGGCCTTTGAGCGCCGCGCCCTGGCTGAGCGCTTCGGCGTCGTATTCGTCGACGCCGCCGTCATCGAAGAGCACGCCGACGCCGAGAATGGCGGCGCCCTGGCTCATGCGCAGGCTCTGGTAGGAGTCATCTTGACCGCCCTGGTCGACAAGAAGACCAATGCCCAAACGCCCTGCCCCTTGGCGAGCGCTCGTCGAGAGCGACACGGGACCGTTGTTCAGACTCAGCGGACCGGAAGGGGCCTGACGGCCGTCGGCGTCCGATGCCAACAATTCGGGCGCGTCGTTGGGATCGGTCACCTCAGCGTACGTGTAGGTGTCCTGGCCGTCCAAATCGACGGCCACCGCCACTCCGTTGCCCACGCTCTGATTAGCGGCGACCGGAAGCCTGTAGGTGTCGTTTCCGCCCGCGTCGATGATCACGGCGATCTCGCCGGCGAGCGCGGTGTTGGTTGCGGGGTCGTAGACAGTGTCTCCTGCATCGCCCAAGACGACTTTTCCGGCCGGGGTGTCGACCACGTAGGTGAAGCCGGTCCAGGTGCTCGGCCCGCTCGCCGACGCCGTCGCACTCTCGATGGTGGCGCTCAGGTCGGCAGCAGCCTGCACGAGCTCCTCGACGGGAAATGAGGCGTATTTCGCAGCCAGCGTCGCGTCCGACAAGTCCGGCACGGCTGCAAGTTGGGTGGCGGTGCCCGGAAGCAGCAAGTAGGGCGCGCCTTCAAAGGCGGCCAGACGATCCGACTGACTCCACCCGGCGTTTTGCAGCGCCGTGTTACGCGCGGCCAAGGCGTCGGCGGTCGCCGAGATGATCGGCGCGGCCACATCTTGGAAGCCTGCGGGTACGTTCTGCGCCTGGGTCTCGAGCTGGGTCGTATCGGGCGTGCCGCCCGCCTGGGTGATGAGTTGGGCGACGGCCTGGGTGAGCTTCGTCTCCGAGCCGGGGTAGGTATAGGTCTGCGCCGTGCCGGTGATCGACAGGCCGAGGGTGCTCGCGCCGGCGCTGATCGCCGCGCTCGGCGTGTTCTGCGTGGCATCGAGCGTGGCGATATAGCCCTCGAGCGTGGCCACCGCGCCGAGCGGAAGCTCGACGAGTTCCTCGAGCAAGTCGCTCGCCAACGGGGTGTCGACCAGCTGCGAGAGCGTCTGGGCGAGGCTCGGGTCGAGCCACAGATCACATTGGCTCACGCCGATGGTGGTCAACGCCCGACTCCAGGCGGTGCTCAGCGCGCCGCTCAATTGCGGCGTGGCCGCGCACTCGCATTGCTCGGGGATGCAGATATTCGAGCCATCGGGCCCGGACGTGCAGCGCTGGCCGGCGTCGCAGTCGGTGTCCGCGGTGCAAGCGCGCGAGCAGAACCCGTCGAGGTTGCCATCCTGCACGCAGATACTCGCGCTGCTCGGGCACGAGCGCTGACCGGAGCCGCAGGGGCGACCGACGGCGCTGCTCGCGTCGCTGAGCGTACCGCAGGTCAGCGGGCCGCCCAGGTCATCCGCCAAGCAGAGCTTGCGCAGGTTCGTCTCGACGCACGACTCGCCCGTCGGGCAGTTGGCGTCGCTCGTGCAGATCTCTTCGCAGGTGCCGGCGGTTCCCGCGCGGCGGGTGGTGCAGGCGGTGACTACGTTGTCGCAGTCGGCGGCCCAAGAGTCGCCCGAGCAAGCACGACCGGGCACCACACATTGGGTCGACACCGGGTCGCAAAGCTCGCCTTCGGCGCAGCCGACCACGGTGCAGTCCTGCTGCAGCTCGGTGCACTCGCCGCTGACGGGGTCACAGACGCCGCCCGGGTAGCAAGAGGTGCCGTAGCACATGTCGCAGCTCTGGCCCGTCGGGATGCAAATCGACAGCGTGGTGCCCTGCAGGCGATTGCACTGGTAGTTCTCGGTGCACACGTCCGGGTCATCCGAACAGTCTTGCCAGCAGTGGGCGCCGTCGCCGATGCCCAGGTTCAGGCAGACATCGGTTTGGCCGCCGCACTCCGCGTTGCTCGTGCACCCTTTTTCGCAATAGCCGTATTCGGAGGCCTCGCACTGGCCGGTGAGCCCGTTGCAGTTTTCGCCCGACGCACAGTCGACCCCGGCGCAACGGTCCACGCAGGTGCTCGACAGCGGAAAGCAGATGCCCTCGGTGGTGTCCTCTTCTTCGGTGAGCGGAGAGCAGAAGTAGTTGACCGGGCACTCGGAGACTTCGGCCTGCGGGTTGCAGCCGGGGAGGCAGGCGCGCTCGTCGGCTCCGGGCATATTGATGCAGATATCTTCGGGTCCGTCACCGCAGATGCTCGACGTGGTGCATCCGGTGTCGCAGGTGCCCAGCGGCTCGATGCACTCGCCGGTCCATGGATCGCAGACTTCGCCGTCTGCGCAATCAGCCTCGCTGCAGCGATCTTCGCACGTGAGCTCTTCGGGCACGCACTGGTAAACCGTGCCCGTCTGGTCGATGGAGGCGCACAAAAAGCCGCCGGGACAAGGCGTCTCGGCGTCCGGGTCGCAGGACTGTGCGCAGGCTTGGTCACCGGCCGGGTACTGCAGGCAACGGTCCTCGGCGCCACCGCACTGCGAATCGTCGGTGCAGGGTTGGCACAGAAACCCGAGATCGTCGGCGTCGGCGTCGTCTGCGTCGTTCGCGTCCACCTCGACATCGGTCACGTCGTCGGCATCCGACTCCACGTCGCCGGCGTCGACGACATCGGCCGCGTCCGTGCCCGTATCATCGGCAGGTTGGTTGTTGGTGTCGTCGCCACAGGCCGAGACAGCCAGCGCGAAGACGAGGAGGAGGACCCAACAGAGGCGCGGGAGGGACTTCATGTGCAAATACCCAGTCGTTCAGTCAGTTTCATCGATACAGGGTACAATCGCTAGATTGGGTTGGAAAATCAAGGTGGGACGCGCGCCTACACTGACCAACTTCTTGCAATCCAACACCATCCTAAGTACGTTGAGCCCCTGAATTCCCTATGATTTTGATTCAGTCATATACGCAGGAGACGCAGTCGATGAAAGTTCGTTCCCTTGTACTAGCCGCGACATTGCTCGCCAGCGCCGGCCTCGGTGTCGGATGTGGTGATAGCAATATCGAAGAGACGAAGGTTCCCAAGCTGACCCTGGAGCAGTCGACTCCGCAGGTGATGCCTCTGCAATTGCCCAATCCGCCCAACCGGATGCAATCGCAGATCGACATCAAATTCCGCAACACCGGCGAGGCCGACCTCGAGGTGACCGGTGTCGAGTGGGTGGCTCACCCGGACCGCCTGGTAGGCATCGGTGAGAAGACCAAAGACGAGGCGTGTGAGTACAGCGCCGACGCGGCGCCGACCTACGACACCAGCGGCACCTGTAGCGACGGTGAGTATTGCTGGTGGGGAAGCAAGCGCTGCCGCGAAGCCGGCCTTCCTGCCCCGTTCGTCGTCGAGCCCAACCAGCTCGGCCTCATCGAGGTGATCGTGCTTCCGGGCTCGGAATCCATCGACTGCCCCGAGGCGCCCAGCGGGCGTGACGTCCCCGACAACTACTGCGGCGAGTTGTTGGTCAAGACCAACGCCAACAACAACTCGGATATCATTAGCGAAGGCAACCTTCGCATCTTCTTCACCTACGAGCCGGGCAGCGGCACCATCGACGTCGACCCGACCACGATCAGCTTCAGCGGCGTGGCCCCCGGCACCTCGGCCAGCCGAGAGATCACCATCACCAACTCGGCGTCCGAAGGCGCGCTCGACATCGACCAGTTGAGCCTGCAGGAACACACGAACATGTTCGAGATCACCGGCGCCGAGTCGGTCCCCACCGAGATCGCGCCCGGCTCGCAGAAGACCTGGACGCTGACCTTCAACGCCCCCAGCGATTGGGACCAGGAGACCTTCGGCACCAACGTGCAGATTCTGTCCTCGGGCACCAACGAAAAAGAGACGCTGATTCCGGTCACCGTCTCCAACCAGCTCGACCTGCCGGCCATCAAGCTCGAGCCCAACGTGCTGCGCTTCGACCAGAGCACCACCCAGACGCTGGTGATCAGCAACGAGGGCGCGGCCAACCTGACGCTGCAGAGCTTCTCGGTCCAGCCGTCGACGCTGTCGAGCGCTTACTCCTTCGCCATCAGCGGCCAGTCGATCGACAACGGCATTCCGTCGAACGAAAAGGTCATCCAGCCCGGCTCGTCGAAGGAAGTGACCATCGATTTCACCGCCCCCGGCGACGGCAATGGCATCGCCACGCTCGATATCGGCTACAACTACTTCGTCGACGGCGACTCGCGAAACGACTCGGCGACGGCCACCCTTTTGGGGAGCGCCGGCAGTTCGCCGGTCGGCCTGGTCAGCCCCGACAGCTTCACCTTCCGCGCCGCCAGCGGCAACAGCCAGACGCGCAGCTTCGCGGTGCGTAACGTAGGCACCCAGGACCTGACGATCTCGAGCGCCGACTTCAGCGCTGCGACCGGCTCGGCCGACGACTTCTCGGTCCAGGGTGCCACGGGCACCATCCCGGCCGGCGGCCTCAAAGAGGTCACGCTGAGCTACGACGCCAGCGACGATCAGATGGACAACGTGACGCTGACGCTGGGCTCGGACACCGCCGGCACGCCGATGACCGTGCTGCTCTTCGCCGAGCAGGGCGCGCAGGCCTCCGACGTGACCGCCCAGATCACTCCGGGCTTTGCCAACGACTTGACCACCGTGGGCGAAGAGGCGCGCTTTAGCGCTCGCCAGAGCAGCGGCGTCGACCAGGCTGCGCTCGACGGAGCCAGCTGGGTCTTGTTGTCGCGCCCGAGCTCGAGCTCGGCGTTCGTCTACAAGACGGGTGCCGACCTGTCGTTCTTCCCCGACGTCGCCGGCGAGTACAAGCTGGGACTGACGCTTTACGACGGAACCGTCGGCTCGCAGGCCACCTACACGTTCACGGCCGAATAAGAACGGCCACATAACGTGCTGACCACAGAGGACGCCGAGGGCACAGAGGAGTTATCTTCTTCGCCCTCGGCGTCCTCTTTGCGCTCTGCGGTCAAAAAAGCCTTTGCTGCAACGGGCCGCGCTTCTCGAGTTCGGTCGCCACGCCGGCGCCCTGCCGCGCGTTGAGGCCGAGGCGCTTGCACTGCGTCTCGAAGAGCTTCGAGATGATCTTCCAACGCGGCCCCTTCCCTACCATCCGCCCGCCAAACTGAGACTCGTTGAGCTTGCCCTGGCGCACGTCGCGCACCGTGTTCAAGATCTTGTCGGCCCGATCGGGCATGACCTGACGGATGCGCCCCTCGAAGACCGGCAGCACCTCCGCCGGGAGCCGAAGCAGCGTCATGAATGCGCGTGTGGCTCCGAGTTCGGCGGCACGCTCGAGGATTGTAGGGACGTCGCTGTCGTTGAGTCCGGGGATGATGGGCGCGATGGCCACGCCGGTGGTGATGCCCGCCTCGGAGAGTATTTGAATGGTGCGAAAGCGCTGTGAGATGGCGCTCGCGTGAGGCTCCACAGCCCAGCCGAACTCGTCGTCGGCGAAGGGAATGCTCACATACACGTGCACGCCGGCCTCCTCGTTGAGGCGCTCGAGCACATCGACGTCGCGACGGATCAGCGACCCCTTGGTCACGATCGCCACCGGATTGCCGATCTTGGCGCAAACCTCCAGACACTTGCGGGTGATCCCGTAGCTCGCCTCGAGCGGCTGATAACAGTCGGTGATCCCCGAGAAGGCCACCGGCTCTCGCTCCCAGCCGGGCTTCTCGAACGCGCGCAACAACAGATCGGCGGCGTTGGTCTTGACGATGATCTTTCGCTCGAAGTCGGTCCCGGCGCCAAAGTCGAGGTATTGATGCGTCGGTCGCGCGTAGCAATAGGCGCAGCCGTGGTAGCAGCCGCGATAGGGATTGACGCCGAAGCAGAACGGGATGTCCGGGCTGTTGTTCTTCGTCAGGATGGAGCGCGCCTGCTCCTCGTAGACGCAGAGCTCGGCCTCGGGCGGCTCGCCGAGCCACTCGACATGCGTCGAACTCCAAGGGTTGGGCGGGTTATCGACTTGTTTCATGGATGTGTGTGTTCGAAGTCGTGGGTTGCGAGTTGGAGGTGGTTCAGTGGCGCAACGCCCTCAACATAGGCAATTAAGGACATAAGGGTTGCGAACCGGAACATATTCTCAATTCGCAGCCCCTAAATCCTTAATTGCTTATGTAGCGGGCGCTGCGTGTCTGCAAGGCCACCATATCCAAATCGACAGCACTTAGAACCGCTGCCCACGCACCTCCTTGACAACGAAAGCAGAAAACATATAGTGACGCGCCGATTTGACTGTTGCCAGAACGAATCGCAAAGCAGACATAAATCGGCCGGCGACCAGCGTCGGCCACCGAATGGAGACAACATGGCAGACAAGGTCTACCGCAACGTCGGCGAGCTGTTCGAAGAAGAGCGGTTCAGCCAGATCAGCGAATACCAAGAGTGGAAGTCCGACCAGATCGAAGAGGATCGTCGCAAGCTCGAGGAGCTCCTCGAGAAGCGCGAGACTCAGATCGAAGAAGGTCTGGCCGAGATGGAAACGCGTTATTTTTGGGTCAGCTACGTGCTGCGCGCCCTCGGCTACGCCTACAGCGTTGCTGAGATGACGCCCGAGGCGACCGAAGCAGACGAGCCGCGCCCCGACTTCGTGCTTTTCGAGTCGGCCCAAGACTTCAACGCCGCCCTGCCGTACCGCGGCGAGCGTGAGTTCTTCGTGCACGCTCTTTCGATCATGCGCGGGCTGGCGTGGGACGCCTCGCTCGACGAGATTCAGGAAGAAGAAGGCGTGATGAACCCGGCCTTCGAGATCGACCGCTTCATCCGCGCCACCGGCGTCGAGTGGGGAATCCTGACCAACGGTCGCAAGTGGCGTCTTTTCCACCGCGACACCGTCGGTCTGATGGACACCTTCTACGAGGTCGACCTGATCGCCGCGCTCGAGTCGGGCGACACCGAGGCGTTCAAGTACTTCTGGATGGTCTTCAGCCCGCAAGCGCTGGCCGGCCATGGTGAAGTCGAGCCGATCGTGCGCCGCATGCTGCACTGAGCCGCACGCGCCCCGGAATTTGGGGCATCCAGCAGCGCTTATACCGGAGAGGCCTGGCCGACTGCTTGATTGGCCGGGCCATTCCGTTATATTTAGCACCGCTCGTGACGGGCCGGCTTTCCGGCTCGCTTACGAGGACCAGATAAGATAGAGAACACGAGCCATTCGCCGATATAGAACTTTCGAGGAACACCCATGGCAAGAGACGAACTGGGACCAATTGAGGTCGAAGTCAGGGACAACAACATCAACCGCGCGCTCAACCGCCTCAAGCGTGAGATCGGTCGCGAGGGCATCAGCCGCGAGCTGAAGCGTCGTCGCTTCTACGAGAAGCCGAGCGTGGCCAAGCGCCGCAAGATGCGCGAGGCCGAGCGTCGCCGCCGCAAGGAAGAGCGTCGCGCGCGTCGTCGCCGTCGTCGGCGGCGCTAGACGCTAGCGGTCGAAGAAACGAAAGAGCCCGGGCATCTTTGATGATGTCCGGGCTTTTTTGTGGCGCGCCCGGCCGGGCGCGCCACAAAAAAGCCCCGAGCCGAACGAGTCGACTCGGGGCGAAGTGATTGGGGCTTATGTGTCAGCCGCCGATGCAGCTCGAGGTGCCGTCGCCGTTGGGAGCGCACACGCCCGAGCAGCAGTCACCGTTCTGCTCGCAGGTGACCCCGAGCGGGCGACACGGAGGCTGGCAGATGTTGTCGCGGCAGTTACCCAAGCAGCAATCGCCGTCTTCGGTGCAGCTCTCGTTCTCGAACGAGCACTGCGGGCAGCCTTCGTCGATTTCGCCGTCACAGTTGTTGTCGACGCCGTCGCAGACCTCGGGAGTGCAGTCTTCGCATCCCTCGTCGATTTCACCATCACAATCGTTGTCGAGGTAGTCGCAGATTTCCTCGCCGCTCTCCTGGCAGTCTGTGGCGCAGCCCATGGTGATTTTAAGGGGGCTGGGCGCGTTCGGGTCGGCGTTGCGCAGCGTATTGCACGACTGGCCGTGCAGCGTGAGCGTGTTGGCGCCCGCGTCGTAGGTATAACCGTTGGAAGCATCCTGGCTGACCGGGGTGCCCTGGATCTCGACCCAGATCTTCGCGGGGTCCTCGGGCGGCGGGTCGAGCACGTAGGAACACGAGATGACCTGATCGTTGATGTTACTGAGCACGTTGACCAACTGACCCGGGCTGTCGGCGGTGTAGTGGCTGTTGGTGCCGCCACGCTGGGCGATCTGGTCGAGGTTCGAGGGGTTGGCGCCCGAGTTGAAGCCGATGACGTAGACCGGCACGCCGGCGTTGTAGAGCGCGCCCGCCTGGTTGGCCGCGTAGGTCTGCTCGCCGCAGCCGTCGTTGGGGTTACCGTCGGTGATCAGCACGACGACCTTGGGGCGAACCGCATCCAGGCTGTCGCTCGGGTCGCTGTAGAGCGACTGGTTGCGCACCTGATAGAGCGCACCTCCGGTCGGGGTGACGCCCCCGGCGCTGACGCCCGAGTACGAGGACTTGATCGTGCTGGCCGGGTGCAAGCCCATGTCCAGAATCTCACTGCCTGCCGCGGTGCACTCGTTGCTGCCCGCAGGGTAGATGAGCATGCCGAAGCGCACGGTGCTCGACAGTTGGTCGGCCATGGTATTGAGCGCCGACTTGGCCTCCGAGAGGCTGCCTCCGGACATCGAGCCCGACTTGTCGAGAATGATGTAGATATTCGGCTCGACCTCGGTGAACTGACCCTGCTGGTTGCCGCAGATATCGCCCACCGGCGTCGGGGTGCACGCGTCGCCCTGCCCGTCGCCGTTCGAGTCGGCCTGGTCGTAGTTGGCGGCGTTCGGACAGTTGTCACACGCGTCGCCCAGCGAATCGCCGTCGGCGTCACCCTGCCCCGGGTTGGAGGTGTTCGGGCAGTTGTCCTCGATGGTCGGGGTGCCGTCGTTGTCGTGGTCGAGGGTGGAGTCGTAGCTCGGCCCGTCGGCGCAGGCATCGCCCTGGCCGTCGCCGTCACTGTCAGCCTGGTCGAAGTTGGCCGCGTCGACACAGTTGTCGCACGCGTCACCGACGCCGTCGCCGTCACCGTCGGCCTGGTCGGGGTTCGACGCGTTGGCACAGTTGTCCAGCCGGTTGGGGATGTTGTCCCCGTCGTTGTCGTCCCACGGACGCGCCGGCTCGGTGTCCTGATCTTGGACATCACCAGCGTCGGTGCCACCACCACCGCCGTCGTTGTCGCCGCCGGACGGCTCACACTCGCCGGTCACGGCATTTTGCTCTTCGCCATCGGCGCAGCTACTGCTGTTCGAAACGTTGGCCGTGCCGTCAGTGCTACACGCCGCCAAGCCCCAAACGAACAATAGCACGACGATCTTCGCGATGATCCGATTCATCTCCGACTCCCATTAGCAAGTGAGCCAATTTGTATGTAGTAAATGCCGCTTCGACTGGATATCCCTGCAACCGACGACAAGTGTAGCGATCTTGGAGGGCGGAAGAAAGTTCCGTTTAAATCCTTTTGCGCACAGTGTACTACACGAAGCCCCTGAATGTTGATTCGCGTGTAAAAGTCTCCCGTCGGCATCGCCGGCTGATTTTCCCGCTGTCTTCGCCGCCAATACTCGACGATGCTCCCCGCATCGCCTGCGTTTGTCGGCTTCGATACCGGCAAAATCACCTCGCCGAGCCTCGGTCCGACCTCTTACACACGAATCAATGTTAAAGAATGTGTGAAGCGCGCTAAGTGCAAACACGGAAGTTGTGTGCGATTGAGGGCGAGCGCATCGCCGGGAGGCCAAGGAGAGAGAACGCAGTGGTAGCAGCGCTACATCAAGTTCTTTCGACGCAGGCATCGTGGCGATGAGCCGACCTCAAAGCACCAGAATTTCCGTGTTTGCACTCAAATCAACGACCCAGCCAAACGAGGAGATCGGGTGAGGCGAAGCTGTACCCCAGCACCAGCAAGAGCCCGAGCACCACGGTGTTGACGACCGTTTGGCGGTCGTGTGCCAGCGGCACGTCCGTTTGCTTGGCGAGAAACCAAAGCAAGAGCACGCCGAGCAGAAAATTGGCGCCCGTGCGAAGGATCTGCAGTTCGACGGTCGACCACTGCCCCGCCAGGCCAAACGTCGCTGCTTGGATAAGGCCCCAGACAGTCCCGCAGAGTCCCAACGCGAAGATCGCGGCTCGCGCCTCGAAGTTGCGTGCGATAAGCAAGAACGCGACGCCGAAGGTGGCCGCCGGCCCGAGCAAAAAGCCGCTGTAGAGCAAGACATACGGTGAGACCTCGGCAAACGCGGCCTTTTGACGCTCTTTGGCCGTGTGCTGGCGCATGAAGCGTCGCATGGCGTCGCGCTCGGCCGCCTTGCGTGCCTCGGACCACTCTCGGTCGATGTCGAGCCCGCTCTCTTCCCCACTCTCTTCCTGCGACTTCATGCCACGCCTCGATTGATGCACCAACCCCACCTCGCGCCCGACCATCCTACCCCACCCCGCCCGACCGCCCAAGCACCAACGAGGCATCCCGGCTTTAAGACGGCCACCACCGTTGCAACTTGACGACTCCCCCCCAGGGAACTATTGGGATCGGTGCGCCGTAGGCGCATTCGAGCAACCATTACGGCGGCCCCAGCACGCCGCGCGCGTCGACCAGCTGCCGCCCCCGATAACGCTAACACCGACCCAGAGTGTTCGACATGGCGAAGACAGCACCGGACGAAGACAAGCAGCCGGAAACTGCTGCCGAAGAAGAAGCCGAAAAGCAGGCCCACGAGAGCGAGGAGCTCGAAATCCCCGCCCTCGACGCCGAACTCGGCGAGAAGCTTCGTGAGGAACTCGGCGACGAGCGTCTCATCGAGATGTACGAAACGATGGTCCTCATCCGTCGCTTCGAGGAGCAGGCGGGGCGCGCCTACCAAATGGGCAAAATCAAGGGCTTCTGCCACCTGTATATCGGCCAAGAAGCCGTGGCCATGGGCTCCATCGGCGCGCTCGAGGAGCGCGACTATGTGGTGGCGGCATACCGCGAGCACGGCCAGGCCTTGGCACGCGGCCTCGACCCCGACGCCGTCATGGCCGAGTTGTTCGGCAAGGTCGACGGCGTCTCCAAGGGGAAAGGTGGCTCGATGCACCTGTTCGACACCGACAAGAACTTCTACGGCGGATGGGGCATCGTCGGCGGTCAGATTCCCACGGCGACCGGCGTGGCGTTTGCGGCCAAATACCGCGACGAGGAAGCCGTCTGCTTGTGCTATATGGGTGACGGCACCGTCCCCCAGGGTGCCTTCCACGAGTCGCTCAACATGGCGTCGACCTGGGACCTGCCGGTGGTCTACATCATCGAGAACAACCGCTACGGCATGGGCACGGCCGTCGAGCGCATCAGCGCCGAGACCGACATGTTCAAGAAAGCGGACGGCTACGCCATGGAAGGGGTCTTGGTCGAGGATGGCCAAGACGTCTTCAAGGTCTACGACGCCATCAAAACCGCCGCCGAGCGCGGCCGCAAAGAGAACCGACCCACCCTCGTCGAGATTCGCACCTACCGCTACCGCGGTCACTCGATGAGTGATCCGGCGACCTATCGTACCAAAGAAGAAGTCGAGCGTGAGCAGCGCAAAGATCCCATCCAGCGGTTCACCCGTTGGTTGGTCGAAAACGAGCTCAAGACCGAAGACGAACTCAAAGAAATCGACGCGCGTTGCAAGCAACGAGCAAAGGACGCGGTCAAATTCGCCGACAAGGCCGACTTCCCCCCGGCGAGTGCGTTGACCGAGGACGTCTACGTCGACTGGCCGTGGGAAATCGAGTGATCGATTGAGGGTTCGAGGGATCGAGAGAACGACAACTGCGTAACAACAACTACGTGACTGCGGATACGTGATGCGAACGATTGCATATAGAGAAGCCCTCAACGAAGCGATGGTCGAGGAGATGGAGCGCGACGAAGACGTGTTCCTGCTCGGCGAAGAGGTCGCCGAATACAACGGGGCCTACAAAGTCAGCCAAGGCATGCTCGACAAGTTCGGGCCCAAGCGCGTCATCGACACGCCCATCGCCGAGCTCGGATTTGCCGGGCTGGGCATCGGCGCGGCGATGGTGGGCTTGAAACCGATCGTCGAGATGATGACCTTCAACTTCGCGGTGCTCGCGCTCGATCAGGTCATCAACACGGCCGCCAAGATGCGCTATATGTCGGGTGGACAGCTCAGCTGCCCGGTCGTCGTGCGTGGAGCGGGCGGAGCCGGTGGCGCACTCGGCGCCCAGCACTCCCAGTCGCTCGAGGCGCAGTATGCCCACGTGCCCGGCCTCAAGGTGATGATGCCCTCGACGCCGTACGACGCCAAAGGCATGCTCAAGACCGCCATCCGCGACCCGGACCCGGTCATCTTCATCGAAGGTGAAATCCTGTACGGCCTGCAGGGCGAGGTGCCCGAAGAGGAGTACACGATTCCGATGGGCAAAGGTGATATCAAGCGCGAGGGCGCCGATTGCACCCTCATCGCCTGGAGCCGCATGGTCCACGTGTGCAAGCAGGCTGCCGACAAGCTTGCCGACGAGGGGATCGACGTCGAAGTCGTCGACCTTCGCAGCCTTCGCCCGTTCGACAAAGACCTGCTGCGCGAGTCGATCAAAAAGACCAACCGCGCGGTCATCGTCGAAGAGGGGTGGCCGTGGGTCTCGGTCGGCGGCGCGGTCGCCGACTGGATCGCCCGGGACCTGTTCGACTGGCTCGACGCCCCGGTGGGCCGTGTCCATCAGCGCGACGTGCCGATGCCGTATGCGTTCAATCTCGAAGATGCGTCTCTTCCGGGTACCGAACAGGTGATCGAGGCGGTCAAGAAAGCGGCCTACGTGGCGTGACGGAACGCCAGCCGGAGCTCTCACGATAATCGATAATATTTAACCGAAGAGAATAATATGGCTGAAGTAGTCACGATGCTCGCGCTCAGCCCCACCATGGATGAGGGCACCCTCGCCGAGTGGACGATCAACGAGGGCGACGCGGTCGAAGAAGGCGAGATCCTCGCCGAGGTCGAAACCGACAAAGCGACCATGGAGATGGAGTCGTTCTTCGAGGGTACGCTGCTCAAGCAGCTCGTCTCCCCCGGCGATGCCGTGCCCGTGGGCGCGCCCATCGCGATTATCGGCGAGGCCGACGAGGACATCTCGGACGTCCTCGCCGAGCTCGAAGGTGGCGAGGCCGGCGGCGAGGCCCCGACAGAGAAGGTCGCCGAGGAAGCCGCTGCCGCAGAGCCGGCCAAGACGGCGGCTCCTGCAGAGGAAGCTCCGCGCCCGGCCGCTCAGGCCGAGACCGGTCGCCTCAAGGCGAGCCCCCTGGCCCGCCGTATGGCAGAAGACGAAGGCCTCGACCTGACCTCGATCCAGGGAAGTGGTCCCGCGGGGCGCATCATCAAGCGTGACATCGAAGAGGCCCTCGAAGGCCGCGGCGCGGCGGCCGAGGCCGCTCCCGAAGTCGCCCTCAAGGCTGCCCCGACTCCGGCACCCGAGTTGCCCGCCGAAGATATCCCGCTCAGCCAGATGCGAAAGACGATCGCCAAGCGCCTGGTCAGCGTGTGGCAGTCGACCCCGCACTTTACGCTGACGATGGACATCGACATGGCCAAGGCCATGGCGAAACGAAAAGAAATCAACGAAGGGCTCAAGGCCGCCGAGATCGAAGCCAAAATCTCGGTCAACGACATGATCGTCAAAGCGTGCGCCGTTGCCCTCAAAGAGTTCCCGGCGATGAACGTCGCCTTCCAGGGCGACCACCTCAAGCAGTTCAACGAGGTGCACGTGGGCGTGGCCGTGGCCATCGAAGATGGCCTGATCACCCCGACGGTGCGAAATACCGATCAGAAGGGCCTGCGCCAAATCTCCAGCGAGATTCGCGAGCTGGCGGGACGCGCGCAGGACAAGCGCCTCAAGCCCGAAGAGTATAGCGGCGGAACGTTCACCGTCAGCAACCTGGGCATGTTCGGCATCGACCACTTCATGGCCGTCATCAACCCGCCCCAAGCCGGCATCCTCGCCTGCGGCGCGGTCAAGAAGGTCCCGGTGGTCGAAGATGGTGAGCTGACCGTGGGCACGCGCATGAAGGTGACGCTGTCGTGCGACCACCGCGCGGTCGACGGCGCCGTGGGCGCTCAGTTCCTGCAGCGCGTCCAGCGCCTGCTCGAAAATCCCCTGCTTTTGATGGTCTGATTGCGGCTGATTCGACTTATGCGGGCGCTACGCAGCCCCTAAATCCTTAGTTGCTCGAAAAAAAAAAGGCGCCTCAACTCCTGCAAGGCTTTCGCTGTGGGAGTTGAGGCGCCTCGGTTTTTGAAGGCCTTCGATTTGGGCAATTAAGGACTCAGGGGTTGCGACTTGCTACGTGGTTCAGATCAGCGGCAGGTCGCGGCCGGGCATTCTCCGGCAATCTCGCTCCACATCGGCATCTGGCGCGCCATGTCGAGGGTGGCGTCGCACTCGGCTTTGGCGCGGCGCTTGGCCTCTTGGCTCTGCTCGTGCACGCCCCAGCCGCAAATGACGTCTTCCTTGGCCTCCGAGCAGTCCCCTTCGACCGGACAGATGCGCACGCACGAAAAACACTGGGGCTGATCGACTCGCGTTGACGAGCGAGGCTCGGGCTCTGAAGTCTCGGTCTCAGGTGCCTTGGCGGCGAGTTCTCGGCCCTTGTCTTCGTCCGAGTCGTTGGGCTGTGTAGAGTCGCCGGGAGCCTTCGGCTCGTCGACCTCCTCTTCCTCTTCATCACCAATGCTGCCACTGGCGGCAACCGGTACGGCTTCGCCCGGCATGCTCTTGACGAAGAACGGGTCTTCGTCGGCCGGCGGGGGCCGCCCGATGACTTCGTCTTCGGCCGTTTCCGTCTTTTTCTGGGAAGTGGACGTGCAGGCGGGAGCCAACACGGTTGAGACAACGAGAATCAGCACCATCCAGCCGTGTCCCCCCGGCCAGTCGAGTGCAATTGTGAGCCGCTTCATTCCTTGACCTCGGCGTCGCGAAACGCCCAAAGATGACTTGCGAGAAAGTTGATGCCCATGCCGACGATGATGCCGGTGAGCACGGCCAGCGTCGGGCCGATATCGATGCTGGTGGGCTCCACCGGAACCACTGCCGGAATGTCGACGATCAGGCTGTCGAAGACCAACGCCACCGCTGCCGAGGCGACCAACAACTGGACACCCGCGGCCACGGAGGCACTCACGTAGTATTTGGTCAGCCGGCCGAACCAATCGCGTCGCCTCGCCCCTTTGACGCGATCACCCCAGGTCCACATGTCGTTGAGCAGAAAATTCGTAAAAATGCTCACCACGATGCCCAGCGCGTTGGCCACCGAGAATTGCATCGAGGCCATGCGAAAGAGCACTTCGAAGACCGCCAAGTTGACGAAGACCCCGGAGACGCCGACCAGGCCGAACTTGACCAGCCGCTTGAGGCGCTCGGGCGTCAACAATGCCAACCCGAAGATTCCTTGCGACGAGGTAACACCGGCGTCGGCCAGATCGGCCCCGCCCATCGACTCGGTGCTCATGCGTGCCCCCCCGGGCTTGCTACTACTCGTGGAGTGATTCGACAAAGACGGTCTGGTAGTCCGCGTGGAATTGGAAACCCACTTTGTCATAAACGCGGTGGGCTGCTTCATTTTCCGCGTTTACGTACAGAGTAATCCGCGGGAGGCCAGACTCGAATAACTCTTGGCAGATGTCAAATAGTGCTCGCGAGGCAAAACCCTGCCCCCGGAAACGAGGCGGGGTAAAGACCCCGGAGATTTGGGTCCCGAAGCCCGAGCAGGCCGACAAATCCGTCTTGAACAGCAGACGACGGTGGTCGTCGAACCAAGCAAAGCTTCGGCCCGACTGGATGCGATGGCGCACATGCTTCCGAAAAGCCTCGGGCTGAACTTCGAGGGGATCTTCGAGGGTCTCCTCCAGGTGCATCTGGGCGCTGGCCAGATAGATCGCCTCGAGTTCCTCGAGCCGAGCTCGCCGAACCTCAGTGGGCTCGAAGCGGCTTCGAAGTTGCGGATGCACCGCGTCGTACCAATGATCGCGAGTCAGCACGTAGAGGTGCTGGTCGCGGTCGAGACGTGCGCGTACCCGAGGCCGCGCATCGACGGCGGCGTAAGCTCGCCAAAATGGCGTGACCGAGTCTCGCGCCGACACCACATGCTCCAAAACCAAGCCTCGGCGCCGGTACCACTGCCCCATCACGGCCGCTGCGCTCGGATCGCGCGCGTGTACCAAGATCAACCGATTGGAGATCACCAACGAGACGGCCTCCAGGTGCCCCGAGGGCGCGCGAAGTCCGGCGTAGTGATACAGGTCGGGGCGCCCTCGCGCACAGACACCGTGGTTGTCGAGCCAACACAACTGGAACAGATTGCGCGGCACGTCCGCCGACAAAAAGGCGAGCATCTCCGCCCGGTTGCTCTCATCGAGCACCGCCGGTACTCGCTGATACCTGTCTCGCAGTTGAAATGTGGCCATGGTCGTCTCTGAACGTGCGGGGGCGCTGACCTCAGTAGCAATGTATGGAGGCGGAGCCCGCAAGCAAGAACCCGGCGCCAAGACGCCGGGTTCTGTGGTGCTCTCGCGGTTTGTCGGCTCGCTTAGAAGCCGCCAAACGGATCGGTATCGTCACCCAAGTCGAGCTTGAGACCTGGCTTTTTCTTCTTCTTCGGCTTGCTTCGCGAGCTGCTGCGCGACTTGCGCGCCTTGCTCGACGAGCGGCTGGAGCGGCTGCGGCGAACCTTGCGCCGCGAGCGATCCTTGTCGTCGTCTTCCTCGACCTTCTTCTCCTCTTTGGGCAGCGGCGTAAAGCCCATGGTAACGAGCTTCACCTCGTCTTCCTTGGGCTGATAGATCGCCTTGCTAAACGGGGTCTTGTCGACCTCGTAGCTGCCCTGCAGGAAGGCAAACGCGCCCCCGCCGATGCCGAGCACCAGCACGGCAACCAGCGCCAAGACCAGCCCCGAGCTTTTCGAGGAGCCGGCGTCGGCCTGCATCTGAGGCTGCGGTCCGGTGGCCGCGGCAGCCTGCTGAGGGGTTGGTGCGTGCTGCTGAGCCGCCATGGCAGCCTGCTGGGCCTGTTGGGCCTGCTGAGCTTGCTGCTGCGCCTCTTCGTCGTCGTCTTCTTCGGGCTCTTCCCACTCGCCCTTGGCCTTGAGCTCTTCGATCCGAAGCGCCTCCGCGCGCTCGGCGCGGCGCTTTTCGAGGTCGTCGAGTCGATCTTGCTCGGCGGTGATGCGCGCCTGAGCCTCGGCACGGCGCCGAGCCTCTTCCTCTTCCTTCTTGCGGCGCTCCTCTTCTTCCTTGGCCTTGAGCTCGGCTTCGATACGCTCCTGTTCGGCAGCCGCCTCGTCCTCGGTCTCGCTGAGAATACCAGCGAGCAGGTCATTAGCGTCGTCGTCGCTCGCCCAGTCGTCGCCCTTCTTAAATTTTGACACGTCCCATCTCCTCTCTGAAGTTCCCTGCAACAGTATAGTGCGCCAGCGGCGTTCGTACAACCAGCCGTCGAGTGCTGGCGCCCCTTCCTATGCCTTGGTTCAACGCAGCCAAGCACAAAACGATCTAAGATTTTTCTTCGTCGGCCAACTCGTCGCGAACTTCGTCCTCCCAGGCGAACGCGTCCGGCTCACCTTCGACCAGGGGCCCGAACTCGGCGACAAACTCGTCGGGCGTGCAGTTGGCCGCCTGCGCCAGGCGTTCGACATCATCGCGATCGTCGAGATCTTTGCGGGTCAGCCGCTGCATGTAGCGGCGCGCGACGAGATAGCTCTCCGCAGAGACATCGACGTTGCGCACGATGGTGCGCCCGGTATCCGGGTCGCGCATCTTCTCGAAGGGGACGAATTGCCGGCGGTTTTCCTCGAGCACGACCATTGCGTTGCTCCCCCCGTCGGCCAGAAATTTGACCGCCCCGTAGCCGAGATCGCGCGTGTACTCGATGTCGAAGGGCACCGGATCGGCGCAGCGGAGCTCGTAGCCGAGCTTGATCTCGCGAAATTTGGTGTCGATACCGCGCTCTTTGAGCCCGTGAGAGACGATATCGCTCAAAATCGAGCCCAAGTTGATATTGGCCAGTCGAATGTGGCCAAACGCGTCGCGCCCCGCGTCCGGAAAGCGCTCGAGTTCGGAGGGCTTGAGGACCTCGATGAGCCCCTCGGCGAGCACCGCCACCCCCCAGTTACGCCCGTGAGCGCGTCCCTTGATGACCGCGCCCTCCAAGATTTTGGCGAAGCGGTCGATGGAAGCCTCGTCGGGGCCGAACTCCTCGGGGATGAGGGTGATATGGGCGCCGGCAGCCTTGCCGATGCCCAGCGCCAGGTGACCGGCCTGCCGTCCCATGCTGACCACCAAGTACCAACGCCCGGTCGTCTGGGCGTCGACGATCAGGTTTTGGACCATGCTCACACCCACGCTGCGCGCGGTGGTGTACCCGAAGGTGGGCACCCCGGGCGGCAGCGGCAGGTCGTTGTCGATGGTCTTGGGCACGTGGGCGCAGCGAAGCTTGCCCCCCATCTTGTCGGCAATGACGCTGGCGCCAAAGGCGGTGTCGTCACCGCCGATGGTCACCAAAAGATCGATGTTGTGGCGCTGGAGCGTCTCGACGATGCGCTCCATGTTGTCGCCCTGGGCGGGGTTGGTGCGCGACATGCCCAACACCGCCCCGCCCCGGAAATGAATCCACGACACATCGTGAAGCGTGAGCCGCTCGAGATCGTCCTCGACGAGACCGCGATAGCCGTCATGAACTCCGTAGACCTCCCAGCCCAAGTTGATTGCCTCGATGGTTACCGCGCTGATGACCGAATTGATCCCGGGCGCGGGGCCACCGCTCGCCAAGACCGCCAACCGTTTGGTGGTATTCTTCGTCGCCAACTTGCTCCTCCGAATCCGATACGAAATCAGTGGTGGTGGTGCGTACGGTTGAAAAGTTACCGCTGAAAGCAAAATTTCCAACGCCCAACCAATTCGAACTCGTCGCCAGGCTCGAGCGCGGCGCGCGCGACCGGCTCGCCATTGAGGGTCGTCTGCCCGTCGGTGAGCAGATCGACCAAGAGCACCTGACCGGTCTCGAGGGGCAGCAAAAGCACGTGCTCGGCGGCGACTTCGTCATCGGGCACGATCAAATCGCAGCGATCGGGGTCGCGCCCGATCTTGAGGCCGGCGCGACGCAGCAGAATCTGGCCGGGCATCAGATTGCCGGAGAGGTCGACGAGATAGCCAAAGGAGCGTGGTTCGGGCAACGGGCGCGGCTCGGAGGGCTCCCAGTACCAGGTCTTCTCACCGCGTCGGTTCTCGCCGGGCCGTGGGCCGTCGTAGTCCTCTGCGCCAGTCAAGATCTTGCGGCAGCGCCGAAGGGCGGCGTCCATCTCGCCGGCCGAGAAATAGCGCTCGTCAGGGTCCTTTTCGAGGCTCTTGAAGACGACCTCGACGAGGCATTCGTGCAAGTCCGGCACGAATTGACGCGGGTCGGGAGGCGCCTCGAGCTCGATGCGCTTCATCAGCGGGTAGCCCTCTTCGCCGTCGAAGGGGACGTCGCCGGTGAGCATTTCGTAGAGAGTCACGCCCACCGCATACAAGTCCGCGCGATGATCGACGGTGCGCGGGCTGGTCAGTTGCTCGGGGGCCATGTAGACCATCGTCCCCACGAGATCGCGCGACTCGGTCACCCGTGAGTTACGTCCGCCCACTTCGGCGCGCGCGACTCCGAAATCAGTGACTTTGACCGCCCCTTGCGGGGTCACCAAGATATTCTCGCCTTTGACGTCTCGGTGGACGATGCCGTGGTGATGAGCGTGGGAGAGCGCGTCGAGGGTCGCCAACACCACGTCTATGGCCTCGAGGGGCTCGAAGACCCCGTCATCCTCGACGATATCGAGCACCGAGCGGCCCGGCACGTACTCCAGGACCATGGCCGGGCGGCCATCGACCTCGATCTCCTCGTAACAGGTTACGATGCCCGAGTGCTGGCGGCCCAAAATGTTCTGGATGCGCGCCTCTTGGTGCATGCGGTGGACGAGTACCTCGTCGACGCTGCTCTCCTCGGTGAGCACCTTGATGGCCACGGGCATCCCTGTAGGCCGGTAGATTCCGCGATACACGGTCGCCATCCCGCCGTGGGCGAGTACACGTCCGATGCGATAATTGCCGACAATCACCGTGAGAACCTCGAGTGAGCAAGTGTTGCTAAGGGTCATCATGAGGCCAACACCGGCGGTGTTGCAACCCTCATGCGCCCCGCACGGGCTTGACAAGGCCGACCCGACACTTTAGTTGAACGCCCAACCACCTTGACAACACTATGACTTGTGTGCCGTCGATTGGTGTGTTCTTGGAGTCAGAAATTTTAGACTCGATTTCTTGACAAGACTCCTTTTACAGTTTTAGCTCGACAGTTGCGCAGCCGATCTTGGCTGCCATGTTGTGTGCGAAAAGGAGTAGTCACTACTACGAAAGGAAAAGTCATGCGTAAGTTTTTTGTAATGCTTCTCGTAGCGATGTTCAGCATCGGCGCCGTTGCATGTGAGAAAAAGGCCGAGGAAGCCGGTGAAGAAGCCGCTGCCGAAGGCGAAGAGGCCGCTGCTGAAGGCGAAGAAGCCGCCGAAGAGGCTGGCGAGGAAGCCGAAGAAGCCGCTGAAGGCGAAGAAGCTGCCGAAGGCGAAGAAGCTGCCGAAGGCGAAGAAGCTGCTGAAGGCGAAGAAGCCGCTGAAGGCGAAGAAGCTGCCGAAGGCGAAGAAGCTGCCGAAGGCGAAGAAGAGCCCGCCGAAGAAGGCGGCGAGTAAGGGCATTCGCTCTTACGGCTGAGGATATACCGCCCGGACGCGTATCGGGCGGCATCCACTGCGTCAACGCGCAGTCGAAGAGCCCGGTGCGGCCTAACTGCACCGGGCTCTTTTTTCGCTTGCGCCACCCGCGCGCAAACGGAAGAAAAGCTTTTGGTCAACAGTTGTTCCCTGCGGCTGTCTGCTTTACAGTTGGGTGGCCGCACCGAGTCGTCGTCTTCACCGATCGGAGACCGACTCGACTATCGCCCTTTTTGATGTTGCCCCATTTCAATAATGCAGGCGGAGTAATGTCCAGCGACCCGACAGACCAGCGAGTGGCCGACGCGATGGAGGCGTTCCATCAACGGCTGCAGGACGCCGGCCTGAAATCCACCCGACAACGTGACGTCATCGTCGAGCGCTTCTTCGAACTCGACAAGCACATCACGGCTGACGAATTGCTCGAAGAGGTACGCGAGGTTCAGTCGCGCATCGGTTATGCGACGGTCTATCGCACGCTCAAGCTGCTCGTCGAACAAGACCTGGCCCTGCCCAAAGACTTCGGCGACGGTCAAACGCGCTACGATCCCATCTTCGATCAGGACCCCCAACACGACCACATCATTTGCGTCGACTGCCGCAAAATCGTCGAGTTCACCGACGATATGGTCAATCAGCGCCTCGAGCACCTGGCCGAAGAGATGGACTACAAGATTCGGCGCAAAAAGCTCGAGTTGTATGCCGAATGCCACATCCCAGACTGTCCCAACCGCTCCGAATCGAGCGAGTGAGTTCCCGCGCTCTGCGCGCGGGAATTTCACAGCGTCCCCACTCTTTTTGTAGGCACATTCCACCGCACCGGCCCGGGCGCCCTTTGGGGCAGGCGCGAGTGGCTTGCCAATTGCCACGCACTTGCAGTATGGCCATACGCGTCAGTACCGGCCAACGGATCCGATAACCATACGGGTACACACCTCATGAAGGACGATTTTTCCATCAAAGGCGAAGTCATCTCCGCTCTCGAGACGGTAGAAGACTCGGCCAAAAACAAGAATATTATCGATGCTCACATGGTCGAGCAGGTCGACGTCGACAGCGGCGTGGTCGACATCACCCTGGTGGTCGAGCAAGGGCGCGACCGCAACGAGCGCTTCGCCCTCGAAGACGCCATTTATGACGCCGTCGAGGCGATCGCCGGCGTCCAAGAGGTCAAGGTCAAGACGACCACGCCCAAGGCGATCGAGCGCGAGCAAAACGCCGACAGCTCGGCCGGCTCGAAGGCCGCCAGCGCCGCGCCGTCCGGCGGCGCCAAGGCTCCCAAGCAGCCCAGCGTGCCGCAAGCCGAACCCGTCCAAGGGGTCGGCAAAGTCATCGCGGTGGCCTCGGGCAAAGGTGGAGTGGGCAAGTCGACCGTGGCAGTCAACCTGGCGCTCGCCCTCAAGGAGAAGGGCCACCGGGTGGGGCTGCTCGACATCGACATCTACGGCCCGAGTCTGCCGACCCTGCTGGGGATCATGGATCGGCCCAGCGTGGCCGACCGGCGCATCGTGCCCCTTCAAGCCCACGGGCTTCGCATCATGAGCCTGGGCTTCTTGATGGAAGACGACACCCCCGTGATCTGGCGAGGGCCGATCGTCACCGGCATCATCCGCCAGTTCCTGCGCGACGTCGACTGGAGCGGGCTCGACTACCTGGTCGTCGACATGCCTCCCGGCACCGGCGACGCCCAACTGGCCTTGGCCCAGACCGTACCGGTCGACGGCGCGGTGGTCGTGACCACCCCTTCGGAGCTCGCGCTCATCGACGCGGCGCGCGGCTTCGAGATGTTCCGCACGCTCAACATCGACGTGCTCGGCGTCGTCGAAAACATGTCGAAGTTCATCACGCCCGACGGTGAGGAGTTCTTCATCTTCGGTGAAGGCTCGGTCGAGAAGGAAGCCGAGCGCTTGAATACGGAACTGCTCGCCTCGATCCCCCTCGATCCGGCGGTGCGCAAAGGTGGCGACGAGGGCTCGCCGGTGGTCGTCTCGGCCCCGGACAGCGAAACGTCCAAGGCGTTTTTGGAGTTGGCTGAATCCGTCATCGAGCGCCAGCCCGTCGAAGGCGGCGGCGATGGTGACGGCAAGAAGAAAGGCCTTTTTTCCTTCCTTAAAGGCTAAACTCCGCGCACCTGCACGTCGGTCCACTGCATCTAAAGGAGCGGTGGGCCGACGTGTTGCCTCAGCACCCAAACGTCGATACTACCAAAACTGTGAAAGCCCAAAATAGCATTAATTCTGCGCCATCAGCCAGAAATGCGATCACGGAGCTTTTCAGACGCTTTTGCATACGGTATGACATTTGCCGCAGCGAATATTTCTGGCGCCCTGAGCACCCCATGGGGATAGGGCGGTCGACTGGTTGGAGACCACCATGGCAAAAAAGCAGGAACGGGCCGGCAACACGGTAGCGACCGTGGTCGTCTCGGTCCGAGTCGATGAGGGGGTCCTCGAGGAGCTCGATCGGTTGATGAATTTTCGATTCCGAGCACCGATTGGCCGAGAGACCTACCTTCGTATGGTTCTGTACGGCGACGAACCGCCGGTCAACCCCGCGGTCGAGCGCGACAACTTAATGCGCGTGGATTTTCGTCTGCCCGAACCCTCGGTCGACGAGTTGGCCGACCGAGTGGGCGACGGCAACCGCTCCGAACACATCCGGCGTATCCTGACCGGCCAGGAACTGCCGTTGAGCCCTCCCCCGTCGCACCCCGAAGGATAAGGGAACTAAGCCACCCTTAGTTCTCCTTATTTTCCCTTCACCACTTCCCTTTTTCCCTCTTTTCCTTTTCTTGTGTTATAGTGGCGGCCCCGGTGAACACCGGAGCTAAACCGACCCCCTCTGTGAGTCACGCTTGAGTCGTTTCGGTCGACATTTCGTCCGCATACGCGAGTTGAAGGCCTTCGAGCGCCGCTTTATCAAAGTCGTGGTTGACCACCCCGGTGTGCTCCACCCGCGCCACGAAGCGCTGTTTCGATATGCGCTGGCATTGGCTCAGGCCAACTTGTTTCGCACCCCCGAAGGCCACGACGTCTCGCTGAGCGAGGACGTCGACGGGCTGCGTCGGTGGATGATCGAGTCGATCGTGCCGCTGGTGCCCGAAGACGGTGACGCCGACGTCACCACCCTTCGCGAGATCGCCCCCGTCCTGGCGCTTCGTGTCGAGCGCACTCGTTCGCAACTCCTGGAACGCCACATCAACGACTTCGGCCCCGAGCACCTCGACGAGGAGCTTCGCCAGAAGAAGCTCGTGCTCGTCCTCGGCGGCGGTGGTGGCGCCGGCCTGGTCCATCTGGGCTCGTTCTCGCTGTTCAAAGAATTGGGGGTGACGCCCGAACTCATCGTGGGGAGTTCGATGGGGAGCGTCATGGGGCTGCTTCGCGCGCTCGACCGCAGTTACGATCCGGTCGCCACGGCGCTGTCGCTGCCCAAGACGCTCAGCTACAACGAGATCTTTCGACCCTTCACCGGGTTTTCGCGCTTCGGCTTTCCGGGCGCCTTCCACATGAATCTGCTTCGAGTGGGCCGCCAGATCTTCCAAGAGCTTCTGGGCCAACCGATCTTGCCGTTTTCGGAGTTGCCCATCCGCCTCGAGGTGGTCACCTGCGGGATCCGCCGCGGCTACGAGGTCGATGACTCCGAATACCAGCAAGAGGACGGCCCCGAGCCGGGCAGCCTGTCGCCGCTCGACATCACCCGCAAGCTCAAGCTTTTCTTCAAGGCGGTTCGCCAACTGAGCAAAAACCCGCGCTTCTTGTCGCAGGTCGTCTTCGGACGCGACGACGTCACACGCGAGTTCCCGGTCATCGAGGCCGTCGGCTTCTCGTGCGCGGTCCCCGGACTGTTGCACTTTGATATCTTCCACGACGACCCGGCGACGATCGACCCGCTCGAGGCCCTCTTCGAGCGCCACAACCTGCTGAGGCTTTGCGACGGAGGGGTGATCAACAACGTCCCCTCGCAGGTCGCCTGGGAGTCGGTTCAAGAGGGAAGCATCGGCCGCCGCAATGTGCACATCGCCGCCTTCGACGGCTTCGCGCCGGTGACCCGCGGCCGAAATCTCATCTGGATTCCGATCCAGCAGATCGCCCGACCGGCGGTCTTGGCCAACCGGCCCTACTCCGATTACCACAAGACGTTCAAAAACCCGCCCAACCCGCTGCAGGTCCTCGTCAACAGCTACTCGAAGCTCAAGACGATCATCCAATCGGCCCGCGGCGAGCTCGACGAAGACGCCGAGTACCTCGAGCGCTCCCTCGAGCAACTGCCTCCCTACGGCAGTTGGGAAATCCCTTAATTACCGAAGCGCTCGCTCCAGCAAGATCGCCGGATGGTGGGCAGTGCGGCGCACACCGTCGTGGATCTGGTGGCGGCACGAGGTGCCCGGCGCGCACACGAGCGTCTCTTCGTCGGCGTCTCGAAGCGCCGGGAAGAGCACCAACTCGCCGATGTCCATCGACACCTCGTAGTGCTGCTCTTCGTAGCCGAACGAGCCGGCCATCCCACAACAACCCGTCGGCAGCGCCTCGACCTCGTAACCGGCGGCTTCGAGGGCCTCGACGGTCGGGGAGACGCCGACCAAGGCCTTTTGGTGACAGTGGCCGTGCAGGAGCACCTTCGGGAGCGTTCCGTCGGTCCATTCGGCCGAAAACTCACCGTCGGCCGCCGCCTGAGCGACGAATTCCTCGATGAGCAGCGCGCGGTCAGCCAGCTTCTTGGCAGTCGGCTTGTGCGCGTTATCGCAAAGATCTGGCGACTCGTCGCGGAAGGTCAACAGCGCGCTGGGCTCGAGGCCGACGATCTTTCGGTCCGGATGCTCCTCGAACAACGGCTCGAGGCGCTCCATATTCTCCTGAGTCAGCTTCTTGGCGTGACGCACCAGCCCCTTGGACAAATAAGTGCGCCCGTCGTCGTCGACCGGCAGACGCTCGACGCGCCACCCTCCGCGCTCGAGCACACGCACTGCGGCCATCGCAAGCTCCGGCTCGGTGTACTCGGTGAAGGGGTCGACGTAGAGCCACACCGCCTTGGCGTCAGCATCGGCCGGGTGCTCCTTGCGGTAACGCGCGAACTGCTTGGTGAAGCGCTTGGAGGCGTACTTGGGAAGTTGGCGATTCAGGGAAACCTTGAGCAGCGAGCGCATCAGCCAGCGCGACAAAAAGAAGCTCAAAAAGAAGTTCGCCAGCCACGGCATCACCGAGGCGAGTCGGCTGAGTCGGCCGTAGTGCCCAAAAACGATGGCCGACAGGGGCGTGCCCTTCGCGTCGTGGTACTGCTGGGTGAACTCGGCTTTGAGGCGAGCCATGTCGACGTTGGCCGGACACTCCGATTTGCACCCTTTGCACGACAGGCACAGATCGAGCGCATTGCGAAGCTCTTCGCTCGAGAAGGCGTCTTGCGGGTTCGGGCTGTAGAGCGCCTGGCGAAAGACGTTCGCCCGACCACGCGTGGTGTCCTTCTCGTCGAGGGTCGCCATATAGCTCGGACACATCGTGCCGCCGGCCTCGGCTCGCTTGCGGCATACTCCGGCGCCGTTGCAGTTCTCGACCGCGCGCACCAAGCCCAGCTCTCCGGTCCAATCGAAGACCGTGTCGACCTCCGGGGTCGGATTGCCCGGCACGAAGCGCCAGTCTTTGTCGATCGGCTCGGGGTCGACGATCTTTTTGGGGTTGAAGATATTCTTCGGGTCGAAGGCCTGCTTGACCTCGCCGTGGAGCGCCATGATCTCTTCGCCGTAGAAGCGCTCCAGCAGCGGAGCGCGCAGGCGCCCATCGCCATGCTCCCCGCTCAACGCGCCGCCGTACTTGCTCACCAGGTCGGCCACGTCGCGCGCGATGCCCTTGAAGCGCTCGGCGTCTTCGCGGTCTTTGAGGTTGAGCTCCGGTCGCAGGTGAAGTTCGCCGACCGAAGCGTGAGCGTAGTAGACGCAGCGGGTGCCGTACGAGTCCATGATCTCGGCGAACTCGTCGATATAGTCGGGCAGCACGTCGACGGCCACGGCAGTGTCCTCGACGACCGTCACGGGCTTGGTGTCGCCCTTCATGCCCATCAAAAGCCCGAGTCCCGCCTTGCGCAACGCCCAGACGCGCTTGTCGTCGGGCGGCCAGATGATCGGGAACGAGTAGCCGAGGCCCTTCGAGCGAAAGTCCTCGATAAGCTTGTCGGCCATCTTCTGGAGTTCTTCGTCGGTCTGCGCGTAAAACTCCACGGCCAAAATCGCCTCGGGTTCGCCTTCGACGAAGAACCGATTTCGCTTCTGCTCGATATTATGTTTGGTGAGCTCGAGGATCGGCCGGTCCATCAGCTCGACGGCCGCCGGGCCGTGCTCGACCGCCTCGATCGTGGCTTCGAGCGCGCCGCGCACCGAGTCGAAGTGCACGCACACCAACAGGTTGCGCTTGGGCTTGTCGACCAGGTTGAGCTTCGCCTCCGTCGTAAAGGCGAGCGTGCCCTCGGTGCCGCACAAGAACTTGGGCAACGAAAACGGCGTCTCACCGCGGCCGTACGCGCTCGTGTTGAGCGCGATGTCGAGCGGGAAGCCGGTGTTTCGCCGAATGACCTCCGGCCTCGGATAGCGCTCGTCGATGAGTTCGCCGTTGTCGCGCAGCACCGCGTCGAGCGTGCGCAACGCTTCGCCGAACTGATCTTGGCGGGCGAGTTGCTCCTTCCACGCAGCCTCGTCCCACGGGGCGAGCATCTCGAAGCTCCCGTCGGCCAACACGACCCCCAGCTCGAGCAGGTGATCGCGGGTCTGGCCGAAGTAGATGGAGTGTGAGCCGCACGAGTTGTTGCCGATCATCCCGCCTATCATGCAGCGATTCGACGTGGAGGTATCGGGCCCGAAGAACAGATCGTACTGGGCCAAGTGGCGGTTCAGATCATCGAGAATCACCCCGGGCTGCACCCGAACCCATCGCTCCTCGACGTTGACCTCGAGAATCTGGTTCATGTGACGCCCCAGATCGACCACCAAGCCTTCGCCGACACACTGGCCGGCCAGCGAGGTGCCTGCGGCGCGCGGAATGAGCGGGGTATTGGTGAGCGCTGCAAACTCGACGATCGCCTGTACGTCCTCGGTAGAGCGCGGAAAGACCACTCCCGTGGGTTGTTCTTGGTAGACCGACGCGTCTTGGGCGTACAGCATCCGGTGCAGGCGATCGTAGTGCAGCTCACCATCGAGCCTGGCGGCGAGTTTTCGAGCTTGCTTGGCGTCCATTACGACTTCCGACGGCAGGGACACCGTCGCTCCACTGGGATCTCACAAATGGGATCTCACAAAAAAAGCCCACCCTGGTACAGAACCAGCGTGGGCTTCTCTCTCTTCCGTGCGCGCACGGCCTTACATCGCGACAACCCACAGACGGATGTACGCGAAGATGCCGCTGGCGAGCTTGATCGGGATCTTATAGATGCCCAGTTCACGCACCGGCTCGTCGAGCTGGACCTGCTTGTGGGTCACCTCGATGCCTTGCTGTCCGAGCACATCGACGATGTCACGGGCAGTGACCGAACCGTAAAGCTGGTCGTCTTCGGCCACGCGAGCGGGTACCGAGATCGAGACGCCGTCGATATCTCCGACGATCTCGCGCGCGGCGGCGCGCTCTTTTTCCTTGCGGGCTTCGATGACCGTGAGCTGGTGCTCGATCTGGTCTTTGCGCGCGGCGGTGGCCGGCTCGGCCATGCCTTGCGGGATCAGATAGTTGCGCCCGTAGCCGTCAGCGACGTCGACGATGTCACCCATCTCTCCCAAATTACGTACGTCTTCAAGCAGAATGACTTCCATCGGTTCACTCCTCTTCACCTTTATAGGGAAGGATTTCCGGCTCCTCTTCTTCCGGACGCGCCAGGCGCTCTTCCGGAATCAGATCGTCGTCGACTTTGATGGTCATGAACTTGAGGACGACGTCCAAAAGTTTCAGGTTACGCTCGACCTCGGCGACCGTATCGTTCGGGCCGATGTACCGGTAGTAGTGGTACACGCCACGATCGTAGCGGGTGCCGGTCGTGGAGTCGCGGATCTCGTAGGCGAGGTCGCGCTGGCCCCATTCGTCGAATTTCAGGACATGACCATTGCGGCCCTCGACGACGCCTTCGAGCCGGTCGCGTGCAGCGGACCGTTCGTCATCAGCGGAGTCGGGACGCAGGATATAGATTGTTTCGTACTCAGCTTGTCTTTCAACAGGCATCTCACACCTCTCGGAATAGACTGCCCCGTCACGGGGACGGAGCGAGGTAAATTGGGCGGACGCTTTTAACGCCTCCGCCACGAAATTGCAATAGCCTTTAGCGAAATGCCGTCAATGCCGTCGAAACGGCCCTATAAGGCCCCGATCAGTCGACATTCTCACGGGCCTCCGCCCCGCCCTCTTCGGCCCGGTCGTCACTCACCTCGGCCTTGGCCATCTGGGCAGCGGGCTCGGTAGCCTCGCCCTCGGAGATCTCGGTGGCGGCCGGGATCGCGATGACCGGGGCGAGCACAAGCGCCGTGACGCTCATCAGCTTGAGCAGGATATTCAGCGATGGGCCGGCCGTATCTTTGAAGGGATCGCCGACGGTGTCACCGACGACCGATGCCTTGTGCGCAGGGGAGTTCTTGCCGCCGTGCTTCCCCGACTCGATATACTTTTTGGCGTTGTCCCACGCCCCGCCGGCGTTGGATTGATAGATCGCCATGGCCACGCCGGCCGTCGTCACACCGACGAGCACGCCGCCGAGGACGATCGGGCTCCAGAACCCGGCGGCCACGGCCACCACGATGGCGAGCAGGCCAGGTGCGATCATCTCCTTGAGCGCCGCGCCCGTCGAGATGTCGACACAACGGGTGTAGTCGGCCTTCGCCTTGCCCTCGAGCAGGCCGTCGATTTCGCGGAACTGACGGCGCACCTCCTCGATCATCGCCGAGGCGCTTCGCCCCACGGCCTTCATGGCCAATGCGCTGAAGAGGAACGGCATGATGGCGCCGATGAACACCCCGATCATCACCTGCGGGTTGAGCACGTTGATCCCCGTCTCCGGGTCGATGCCCGCCTGCTGGGTGAACGCGGTGAACAGCGCCAGCGAGGTCAGCGCCGCCGAACCGATGGCAAAACCCTTGCCGATCGCAGCGGTGGTGTTGCCGACGGAGTCGAGCTTGTCGGTGCGATCACGCACTTCGCTGGGAAGCTCGGCCATCTCGGCGATGCCGCCGGCGTTGTCGGCGATGGGGCCGAACGCGTCGACGGCAAGCTGGATGCCTGTGGTGGCCAACATACCGAGCGCGGCGAGCGCGATGCCGTACAGCCCGCTGAAGTAGTAGGCCACTGCGATGGCGATGACGATGAGCACGACCGGAATGCCCGTCGAGATCATGCCCACACCCAAGCCGGCGATGATGTTGGGAGCGGTGCCCATTTCGCTTTCGGCGGCGATCTCTTGGACCGGCTTGTAGTGATCGCTGGTATAGTACTCGGTCACCAGACCGATGAGCGTGCCTGCCGTCAGGCCGCCGACAACCGCCCAGAACGGGCCGAGTTGGCCATATTCAGTGCCGGGGATGCCACCTTCGGGCATGGCCCACTTCACCAAAAAGAAGGTGGCGATCGCGGTCAGGACTGCCGCGCTGATCGTGCCGGTGTGCAGCGCCCTGGACGGATTTCCGTCCTCCTTGGTGCGCACCAAAAAGGTGCACGCGATCGAGATCACAATACCCACAGCGGCAATGACAAGCGGCAAGAAGATCGGCCCATTGGGATTCTCCGCGCCCGAAGCCGCCAAGGTTGCCGCCCAGCCCAGCGCCAGCACCATCGCACCGATGATCGAGCCGACGTACGACTCGAAGAGGTCGGCGCCCATGCCGGCGACGTCGCCGACGTTATCACCGACTGCATCGGCGATGGCGGCCGGGTTGCGCGGGTCGTCCTCGGCCAGCCCGGCTTCAACTTTGCCGACGAGGTCGCCGCCAACGTCGGCTGCCTTGGTGTAGATGCCGCCGCCGACGCGCGCGAACAAGGCGATCGACGAGGCGCCGAGGCTAAAGCCGGTCACCACGTTGAGCAGGCCCTTGTAGCTGAGCTGCTGCTCCGGCGAGGCGATCGCCTCGACCAGGCTGACGTTGAAGTAGTTGCTGAAAAAGATCAGCAACACGCTCAGCCCGAGGAGAGCCAAGCCGACGACGCTCATGCCCATGACCGCGCCACCGGCAAAGGAGATCTTCAGGCCGGGGGCCAGCCCCTTTCGCGCCGCGTTGGTGGTCCGCACGTTGGCGTTGGTGGCGACGCGCATGCCAAAGAAGCCGGCCGCCGCCGAGCAGATCGCGCCCACCACGAACGAGATGGCCACAAGGCCCATATCCACCGCGCCCAGTCCACCGGCGTCGAGCGCGCCGGTGCTCACCGAGTTGTAGTAGATGAAGAAAAGCAGCCCGGCGACCACGATCACAAAGACCGATAACACCCGATATTCTTTCGATAGGAAGGCCATCGCCCCCTCTCGAATATACCCGGCCAATTCGTCCATCCGGGCCGTGCCCACTTCTTGTTTCGAGATCCAACTCGCCTGGACGATGGCATATACTAGCGCCAGCAGGCCCGAGCCGAGGATTGCATAGATAATCCAAGTTTCCACGATAAGCTCCTGGTAACGTTTGAGCTACAACACCTGAAGGCACCCGCCCGCACACCCCAGGGCACCTGACGAAATCCAGCGAAAAAGCCACGACGCCAAAGCTCGCCCGCCCAAGAACGAGACGCCAAAACGCAAGTGGTCCAAGACCACGACACCAAAAGCGCCCGACCTCAGACCACAAACACAAGGCGCCCGACCCCGGACCAAGACACCGCGAGGCGTCCGGCCGACTGCCAGACAACTTCATCACTTACTGCTAGACGTATACTTTTCCTGTAACTTTTCTGCGGAAGGAATGCAACCCTCGACACCGAAGTCGAGGTGACATTTCGGGACGAGTCAGTGCGGAGGGAGCCCGCGATGAAGGGGAAATGGCCGTCGAAAAGGAGGGGTCGACGGGAGTGTATTCAGCTGTTGTAGCGATTCTGGGCCGTGTTGACGCCGTCGGAAATGATGGTCTCGACGGCGTCACAGGCGGTTTCGATGACCTCGGCGACGTCGTCCTGCTCGTCGCGGTCGAACGCGCCCAACACGTGGTTGGTCACGTCACCGTGCTCGGGGCGGCCGACGCCCAGGCGCACGCGAATAAAATCTTTGCTCGACAATCTGTTGACGATGTCTCTGAGGCCGTTGTGACCTCCGTGACCGCCGCCACGCTTGATGCGGATGGAACCCAAAGGCAGGTCGATCTCGTCGTGGACGACGATGATCTGGTCGGGGCTCAGGTCGTAGAAGCTCGCCGCCGCCTGAACCGCCTTTCCGGAGCGGTTCATGTAAGTCTGCGGTTCGAGCAGCACGACCATTTCGCCGCCGACGCGGCCGGTGTCGAACCGGCTGTCGAACTTTTCGGAGCCCAGAGCAATGCGATGGCGCTCGGCCAGACGGTCGAGCGCCATGAACCCGATATTGTGTCGGGTTCGCGCATATTTGGAGCCGGGATTACCCAGCCCCGCGATCAGAAAGCGGCTCATAAGAGGCCCCGTGTCGGGCAATCAGAAGTCGCCTTATTCGGTGGCTTCTTCTTCGCCTTCGCCTTCCTCGGCAGCAGCCTCGGCGCCCTCGGCTTCCTCTTCGGCTTCGGCAGCAGCGCCGACCGGCTCGAGGCCGATGACGTTCTGACGCGGCATGAGGATACGAGCGATGGCGAAGTCGACCTTGTAGGTCGGCTCGACGCCCTCGGGGAAGTCGAGCTCGCTGGCCAGAATCGCGCCACCGGGACCCAGCTCGGTCACGTCGACTTCGATGACCTCGGGGATGGCCGAGGGCACGCAGGCGACTTTAATGTCCGGGTACAGAAGGCGAAGCTTGCCGCCCTCACGCTCACCGAGCGAACGACCGACCGGCTCGATGGGCACGCGCACCTCGATCTCTTGGCCTTCCTCGACGACCATCAGGTCGACGTGCAGGAGGTCGCGTTTGACCGGGTGGACCTGGTAGTCACGCAGGATGACGTTGTCGAAGGAGGTGTCTTCGCCGTCGAGCTGGACGGTGAACACGGTGTTGAGCCCCTTCGGGGTGTCGATGGCGTCCTCGAGATCTTCGAGGTTGATGGCCAGAGCGACCGATTCGGTGTTGCGTCCGTAGCAGACCGCGGGCAGAAGGCCGGCACGGCGCAGTCGACGCGCAGCACCTTTGCCGCTCTCTTCGCGACGCTCTGCCATCAGAGTCGGGTTGTTTGAAGCGTCCATTGGCTTTCTCCGTTTGCTCCTGGCGACGCGTCCCCACCTGGGACGAGCCCGCCAGTCATGCGGTTCAATCTATCGAATAGTCCGTTCGCACCGCTTTAGCGCTTTGGTCGGATCGCGCGTACAACACGCGCTTATCCGGTTGCCCTGATTAGGGGTGCGATGGGATATGTCATGAATTGATGGAAGTAAAGAGAGAACTGACCGACGTTCCGCCATGGATGCGTCGAATTGCCTCTCCAAAGACCTTGGCCACCGAGACAACGCCGATCTTGTCGAGCGCGGCTGCTTGCTCGCCCAGCGGGATGGTGTCGGTCACGATGACACCTTCGAGCTGGGAGTTGGCGATGCGCTCGACGGCCGGCCCGCTCAAGATCGGATGGGTGGCCGCGGCGTAAACCGAGGCGGCCCCATGCTCGATGATGGCGGCGGCAGCTTTGGTCAACGTGCCCGCCGTGTCGATCATGTCGTCGACGATGACGGCGTGCTTGCCCTCGACGTCGCCGATGAGGTGCATCACCTCGGCAACGTTAGGGGCGCTGCGCCGTTTGTCGAGGATCGCCAAGGGACACTTGAGCGTCTTCGAGTAATGCCGCGCGCGCTCGACACCACCGGCGTCCGGCGAGACGATGACCATCTCCTCGGGGCCGTAGCCAAGCTGGCGGATGGCCTGGAGCAGCACCGGGCTCGAGTACAAATGCTCGAAGGGCCTCGTAAAGAAGCCCTGAATCTGCCCGGCGTGCAGGTCCATCGCCACCACACGATCAGCGCCGCCCAGCTCGAGCATATTGGCCACGAGCTTGGCGGTGATCGGGGTGCGCGGGGCCGGCTGACGGTCCTGGCGCGCGTAGCCGAAATAAGGGATGACGGCCGTGATCCGTCGAGCCGAGGCCCGACGCAGCGCGTCCATCATCACCAACATTTCCATCAAATTGTCGTTGACCGGCCACGACAGGCTCTGCACGAGGTAGACGTCGAAGTCACGCACGCTCGTGTTGATCTGTACCTGGATTTCGCCGTCGGAGAACTTGCCGACGAGGGCGTCGTCGACCGGGATGTTGAGATACGAGGCGATCGCCTCGGCCAACTCGGGGTTCGAGTTGCCGGCAAATAACAATAACTCCGAATCCATCTCGCTCTCCCGGCGCCTTATACAGCTGCAGCGAACGGTCAGCCTCGGGGGGCGTAGTTAACCCTGCCCGATAGAAGAAACGCGCAGACCCTTTTTCAAACCATCCGAAGAGGATCTGCGCGGCAATGTTTGGCGGATCTTGCATGACGCAAGATCCGCCCAATTAAACAGTTCGGGTGCTAGGATTCGAACCTAGGATGGCGGGACCAAAACCCGCTGCCTTGCCACTTGGCCACACCCGATTGAGAGCCATTTTGCCGGCTCATTGTGTCGCGTCCGGGGAGCCTCAAAAGAGGCCCTTCTCGACCGCGGGCGGATGAATTAACACGCTATTTTGGGGGTGTCAAGCTGTTCACAAAAAAAGTGAGCGCGACGCCCCAAAAAATTGGGAGCGCCGCGCTCGGTCAGGTCAGACGCTGGCGTTACTGCGTGATGCAGACACCAACCTCAGCACCTTGCAGCTGCGCGCAGCTTTCCCCGTCGGCGCAGCGGTTGTCCGTCGCGGTGGGATCACAGGCGTTCTGGCAGGTGGCTTGGCCGCCCTGCGAGGTCGACACGCAAAGCTGCAGATCGTTGCAGTCGGTCGGGCTCGAGCAGGCGTCACCAGCCGAAGCGCTGGCGTTGAATGCCGCGCAAATGAATCCGCCGCCCTGGGTCTGGTAGCAGTTCTCACCATCACCACAAGTATCTTCCGGCGGGAACTGCTCGCAATCGGAAGGCGTCTCGATGCACACACCATAGTCGAGGTTCTGGTCCTGTGCCGCACAGCTGAAGCCGTCAGGGCAAGCTGCGGCGCCCTGGCTGGGCTGGCAGATCTCGAGGCACTGGCTGGCGCCTTCGACAGTGAAGCAGCCGAAGCCAGCTTCACAGCCAGCCTGCTCACCGCAGGTGTCGCCCTGCACGCCGGTGCCGGCAGGCAGGCACTGCGACTGGAGGGGATCGTTCTGGGAGGCGCGGCCAGCCACACAGGCTTCGCCGTCGGCGCATCCGGTCTGGCAGATCGGGTCGCACGGGCCGATGTCTTGGCCCAGACCTTCGCAGGTACCGCCGGTATCCTCGTCGGTGCCGGTGTCTTCGTCGGTGCCGGTATCCTCGTCGGTGCCGGTATCCTCGTCGGTGCCGGTATCCTCGTCGGTGCCGGTATCCTCGTCGGTGCCGACGTCAGCTCCGTTGTTGGTGTTGTTCGAATTGTTGCCGCCGTTGTCGTCGTCGTCGCCACAAGCCACGGCGAAGACGAACAGCAGGCAGCACAGCACCGCCATCAGACGGCTGCGGCCAGTTGCATTGATCATGGTCGAGAGCTTCATTTCGTCACACTCCATTGTTGGGAAATAGCCAAACAGCTACTAGTTACTCACTCAGATTTATTCGCAAAGACCGTTCACGCAGGTCCAATTGCAGTTGGTCGCGTTGCCGTTGCAGCAGTCCTGAACCTCGTTTCCGGCGGTGCAGGTGCTGCGGCAGAAGCCGCCCGTGCACGTCGAACCGGTACCACAGTCGGCGTTGGAGGTGCAGTTGGGCAGGCAAAGGCCCCAGGCGCGCTCGCCGGCGACCACGTAGTTGTTGCAACCGACAGTGGTCGAGGCGTCGCCCATGCCCATGCAGTCGCCCATGCCGGCGCGGCAGTACGCCACGCAATAGTTGGCCGTGCTGAACTGCAGGCAAAGCACGCCGTTGTCGCACATGGCCCCGGAGGTCGAGCACTGTTGGAAAGGCTGGGTGCCGGTCATGTCGACTTCCGGATCACAGACGCCTTCGCGGGTGGTGTAAAGGTCACACAGTTGACCGGAAGGGCATCCCGAGGTGGTCGTCCAGGGGTCGCACATCGTGCGGCAGACGCCCTGGCCGCTTCCGGCGGGCTCTTGGCGGCAGATCAGGCCGGGGGCGCAGGTGTTGGCGACATTCGGGTCGCACGACTGGCCTTCCAGGGTCGAGCCGCTCGACAGGCAGATGCCAAACGAGTTGTCGAAGTTGAGGCAGCTTCCGCTGGAGCACTCGCTGTCGGTCTGGCACTGCGAGGCGACGCAAGCCGGCGCCGACTGGGTGTCGGAGCCGATGTCCCAGCAGTATTCGCCGACCGCGCACCCGTTGGCCGAGAACGCTTCGCTGCACTTGGGCAGGCACTCGCCGCCGCCGTTGCCGTCGCCGGCGCACCAGAAGCTTCCCTGGTCGACGACATTGGGATCGCAGGACTCGCCTTTCTGCGTGCAGCTACCACCACCGCTGCCGTCGGGCACGCACGTGCCGTTCTGGCAAACCTCGCCGGTGCCACATGCGGGCACGCAGCTCAGCGGGTCGGTGTCTTGGCCCCCGCTCGTATCCTCCGGAACGCCGGTGTCCTCGGGGACGCCGGTATCTTCGCCACCGGAATCTTCACCGCCGCCGGTATCTTCGGTCACACCGGTGTCGGGCGTGTTCGAGTTGTTGTCGTTGTTGCTGTTGCGAATCTCTTCTTCGCACACACCCAACTCGGTATTGCAACGCTCGCCGAAAGCGCATCCGAAATCATCGACACACTCCGGCTCCGCCTCGCTCGACGCGCAGCCCGTCTGGCTGAGTCCGATCACGAGGACAAGCCCCAACACCAACCACCAAAATTTGCTTTCGCGACTCATTGCCTCGTCCTCTCGGATGCTTGAGGGTTTCATCTGTATTCTCAGGGCGCGCATCATCAACAGTTTGACGCAGAGTGTCAAATGCCGGGGCGCACTACTGTTACTTACCTGTTACTGGAACGTAATGCAAAAAGTGCGCCGTTAAGATCCTCACGGCGCCCCACACACACCGATATCGGCGACAAACGGCTCACACACCAAACCCGGCGGACACGTGCTCTGCGCGTATGCCCCTTGGGCGTCGGCCCCTTCGTAGTCACAGAAGCGCAGGCAGTCCTGCCCGCCTTGGTAAATCACGCAGATGGAATCCTCGCCGCACGCCAGCCCAGGATTGTCGCAGGGCTGGTTGGGCGCGACCCAGGTGTCGATGGGCGCGCAGTGGCCCACCTCTGCGCTCCACGGATAATTGGGCAGGCAAGTTTCACCGGAGGCGCAGGTGATCTCGGAGCTGTCGGCATCGAACGGATCACATTGGGGTGTGCATGTCGGCACGAGGCCCGAGGCGCCGAAATACTGAGGGAGCAGCGTCGAGACGAGATCGGTCTGCTCCGAGCGCGGGTAGATGCACTCGGTGCCGGCCACGCAGTCGCGCCCGCCGCATGTCTCGCCGGCGGCGACGGGACCCGACGCCGAGCAAAACGGCTGCTCGTCTTGGACCACAGGCGCTGTTTGGCCGGAGGCGTCTTCGCGAAGCGATGCGGTCGGTTTGCAGCTCTTCAGGCCAGCCGGACAACGGTCGTCGGCGTAATCGGCGCCGGCGTCGCACGACCAGCCGCACTGACCGATATCGTACGAACCGTCGTAGGCCACCGGCTTACAGCTCTGGCCCTCCTCGCAGCCGAGCGCGCTTGTGCCGCTGCCGTCAACCTCACAAAGTGGCGTGCAGCGGCCGAGAAGCCCGTCGTCGCTCGGCTCGACGCCGGTGCCGTAGGGCATGCAGAACAGCCCCTCCTGGCACTGGCCGTTGGGACGTTGAGGGTCACATGAGGTGCCCGAGCCCCCGTCGCCCACCGGCGCACACAGCGTGAGCCACTCGGCACGAGCCGGGTATTGAGTCGGCGTACAACCCATCGCGTCGCCTTCGCACGCGCCGGTGCCGAAATCGGACGCCCCGCCCGAGCAGACCTGTTGGCAGAAGCCATAGGCGCCGTTGTCGAGCGCGGTGCATGAAAACTGCGTGCCGCGCGGAGCCGCGTCGGGCGCGTCGCCCAACTCCAGAACCGTGGGCTGGCTCGCATCATAGAAATCGTCGGGATCGAGCGTGCCGCGCAGCACGGCCGTGCTGTCGGCCGACGCCGTGATAGTCGCGTTGACGAGTGCTGCGCTGGTGTCGGTGCGATCAGCGCCGCTCGCAAAGACGAGCACGCGCAACTCTTCGGCGGGCACGCTCACAAGCGCCCCGCCCTGGCCGAACGCGAGATCTTCGGCGAGCACGATTTGATTGGAGAGCTCGGCGGCGTCGTCGGCCGCGTCTACGACGACTACGTCGACGGCGTCGGTGTCAGACAACAGGTGAACCACCCGAAGCTCGGTTTGCGAGGTTCTGACATCGGCACCGTGCGCCTCGATCACCACCGACTGCGCATCATCTGAGCTCGTCGGCGCCGGCGGCGCGATATAGATCTCTTCGCCGACACCCGAGGCGAGGTCGACGGTCACGTCCACCAACGGTCGGTCGGTGCGCGGAGCGCCGGCAGGCACGGCGGTCAGCCGGTAGCGCCCCGGCTCCATCTCGAGCCAGCTCGCGCTCGACGGCGCGGGGTGTACGCCGCCGAAATCCAAACCTTCGACGAGCACATCGTCCTCGCCGGCGACATACACGTCGACGGGCCCGGCGAGCTCGCTGAGGTGTACCAGGCGAACCGAGGCGAGCGCGGCGGGCGGCTGCGGACAGGTTGCGTCGCGCGCGGCTTGCGCGCTGTCGCTGACGGTGCCGTCTGCGCCGGGAGGCGCCGCGGTCAAGTCGCAGATCGGGTGGCAACGCGCCTCGGTCTGGCCGCCCGGCGTGTCGTACTCGACGCACAGGGTGCCCATTTCGCACTCATTCTCACCGGGGACGCATTGCGAAAAGGCCGGCTTGGTGCCGGTGGGCACGCAGTGTCCCTCGTCGGGGCCGACGGGCTGGCACATTTTGCCCGGCCCGCAGGCGCCCTCTTCGAAGGGCGTACAGGTGTTCGCGCAAAAGCCCACCCCCGTGCCCAGGTTGGTCGCCGCCGACAGCGTGCAGGTGTCCTCCCCATCGCAATCTTCATCGGACTCGCAGGGAGTGCGGCACGTGCCCGACACACAGCCGAGCCCGGCGGCGCAGGTGGCCGTGAATTCCTGCTGCTGCAATGCCGTGTTGATGTCGACGCACGCCTCGCCGAGTTGCCGTTGACCGGCGGGGAAACAGTAGTTCGACTGGTTTTCGAATTCGTAGCACTTGGCGCCGTCGGCGAAATTCGGATGATCGGCGTATTTTTGCGCGCAGGCTTGTTGGCCGCTCAAAAAGCCTGTGCACTCGGAGGGCTGGCACGCCGTGTAGCGGCAGGTCCCCTGGATGCATAACATGTCTTCGCGGCAGTCGGACGCGCTCTGACACGGGGTGTCGAAGTTCGAACTGAGCACGAAGCACGACGAGCCGGCCGGGCATGTAGCGTCCGGACTGCACATCTGCGAGCACATCGCCTCGCGCACGCCTTGGCCGTCCCAGTCGATGCACAAAAAGCCATCACTGCTCTGGGCGCGCGGGTTACACTCCTCGCCGGCCTGGTTGCACTGCAGCTCGATCGAGACGCACTGGCCGTTGGCGCAGTACTCACCCGCCCCGCATCCACCGACACATCCGGCTTCGCAGTTCGGGTCACCGGGCGCGCAGTAGGTCACCGGCTGGCCGCAACCGGCGGCGATCCAGGAGACAACAAAGGCCATCAGCAGTCCGGCGAGCAGCCGAGCAGTGGTGCGAAGTGTATGGTTCATCGACGAGTCTTGGGGCTTGAGGCTCGAGTCTTGGGTTCTGCGTCCGGGCACTGAGCATATCGTAGAATGGCAGGCATCGGGTTTCAAAGCGAACAAAAAACGCCCCGCAGCCATAGAGACTGCGGGGCGTTTGTCGGTGCAGACTTTAGCGCAGAGGCCGAAGCCTCCGCGCTATCGCCTTAGTTTTCCGGCGGGAAGCAGGCGCCGAGCTTGTCCTGCTCGGTGAAGAACGGCTGGCAGGTCAGGTCGCCGGTGCAGGTGCTTCCGTCGGTAACGTCGCAGAACTGCACGCAGCGGGCCACGCCACCGGTAAAGGTGGTGCAAACCGAGCCGTCACCGCACATCATGCCGCTGAGCTCCCAAGGACACGGCTCGTTGGCGCCGATGCTGGTCAGCTCGTCAGCCTCCGGCATGCAGAAGCCGACCTGCGCGCTCGCCTCGAGGGCGTTGATCATGCAGCCCTGGCCTTCGGGGCAGTCGTCCGCGAAAAGCTCACAGGTCTGACGGCAGGTTCCACCGTCGACGTTGCCGAGGCCACCAACCGGACCGTAGAGGGTCTCGAGGATGGTGCCTTCCTGCGGAATCTCCGAGCACTGCAACATGGAGGCGTCGCGTCGGCAGACCGCGCCCGGGGCGCAGTTTTCGACGGTGACGTCACCGCAGTCGGCGCCGAGGGCCAGATCGCCCGAGGCGCTGCAGTAGGCTGTCAGGTTGTTGCCCTGATCGTCGATGTCATACGGCAGGCAGTTCTGCAGACCGTCCGGGCAGCTCGAGTCGGAAGGATCCGACGGGAAGCCGCTCGGGTCACACTCGATGCCGCACTCGCCGAGGTTGCGCTCTTCGCCAGAGATGGCCTGGCAGCTCTCGGTGCTCGGGCAGCCCAACTCGGGGTTGGTCTGCTCGCCAGGCTGGCAGTAGTTGGCGCACACGCCGGTGCCGTCGCCGAAGGCGCGGCAGAACAGGCCGTCGCCACACGCACCGCGGCGGCTCGGGTCGCACGACTCGCCGGCTTGCGCGCCGGTCGAGGCCCAGCAGACGTCGGCGTCGCCGCCGAACGGAGTGCAGGCGTCAGCCGTGTTCGAGCACTGACCCTGGGCGTAACCTTCCGAGCCGTCTTCGCAGCGCTGGAAGCAAATACCCACGTCGTCGCCGCTGTTGTAGCAGAAGCCACCGGTCATGGTGACTGCGGCCTCGGTGTACTCGACAAACGCGGCACTGACTGCGTTGGCGCCCCAGGCGTAGGCGGTGACGGTGGTGTCGGCGGCGACGGTGACATCGAGGGTCACCAGCGGGCTGGCGGTGTCGACCGCAGCACCGGCCTGGAAGACCACGGCGTCGTAGTCTCCGGCGGGAATGCTGGTGAACGCCGTGACGTCGCCGAAGGCCAGGTCATCGGCCACCGGGGTGTCGCCCGTGGTGACCGTGGCGCCATCAGCGACCACATAGACGTCGACGTTGCCGACTGCGGTGGCCGTGTGGGCGATGCGCACTTTGGCTTCGCCAGTGGCCGGATCGGCCACGTCGCGCGGCACGTCGACAGCAATGATCTCCACGGCGGAGTCGTTGTTGACGATCGCGTAGGTGTCCTGCTCGTTGACCTTGGTGCGCGTCTGGAGGCTGGCCACGGGGTTGCTGTTGTCGGCAGCGTCAAAGGCGACCACGTCGATGGTCACGTCGCCGAGCGGAAGCTCGACGAAGTCACGGGTGATGACCGTGGTGGCACCGGCCGAGGTGGCGCGGTTGTCGATCACGAGGGCGTCGTTGACGTAGATGTCGACGTCGCCGGCGCCCTGAGCGAGGTGGATGAAGCGGCCAAAGGCGCTGGCATCACCGCCGGGGCAAGTCGCGTCGAGCTGCTCTTGCGAGGCGTCCTGATTCGAGGTGTCGCAAAGCGGCAGGCAGCGTCCTTCGCCAGCCTGACCGACAGGCGCTTCGCTGAGCGTGACACACTGGGTGCCCTCGGCGCACGGGCTCGGACGGTCGATCTGGCAGGTGCCGCCGTCACCGCAGGTGGCGCCGTTGGGGCAATCGGAGGAGTCGTTGCAGCGGATGTATCCGTCACAGGAGCCGTATGCCTCGGTCGGCTCTTCGACCGCGTCGGCGCACAGGCCGTCGTCGGCCGAAATGGTGTTGCAGATCTGACCTTCGCCACACTGGCCGCTGCTGAACGGGTCGCAGCCTTCGCCGCAAATGCCCAAATCGTCGAAGCCCTCGAAGAAGAGGCCTTCGCCGATGCAGCGCTGCTCGCCCGAGCAGTCGGTGTCCTCGTCACACAGGGGCACGCAGGTGCTGTCGAGGCCGCAGAGGAGGCCGGCGCCGCAGTCCTCGCTGACGCCCTCGCCGCACGCTTCGCCTTCGGCCAAGGTGCCGCCTTCCTGACAGATATAGGCGCCGCCCTGAGCAGGGTAGCAGCCAAAGTCGTTGCTATCGGCCGTCTCGAAGGAGTCGCAGCTCGCCAGATCTTGGGGACCCTGACACTGCGAGGGGAAGCAGAAGTTCGGCAAGCTGAGCTGGTTGACACAGAACTGACCGCTGGGGCAGGTGCTGCGCTGGTCGGCGACGCAGACGTTGTCGCCGGTTCGGCCCGGTTCACAGGCGGCGTAGCACTTGGGACCGGTGCCCACATCGACACACTCCCAAGCTTCGTCGGTCTCGACCGACGGGTCGCAATCGAGCTCTCCACCGACAGTCGCGTCCGCACACTGCAGCGGCGCAGGCGCCTCACAGGCACCGTCGACACAGATGTCGTCGCCGCTGCACTGGGTGTCGTCGTTGCAACCACAGGTGTTGTCGGCCAGGCAAATCAGATCGTCGGAGCATTGGTCGTCGGTGCGACAACCTTCGATGCACTCGTTGTTGACGCAAATCTCGTCGCCCGCGCAGTCCTCGGCCTCGGTGGCCTCGGTGCATGCGAAAGCTTCACCGGTGCACTGGCCGTTGATGCAGCTCTGGCCCGGCTGGCAGTCGTCGGCCGTGGTGCACTCGGCCGGCTCGTTATTGGCGTCATTATTTTCAGCGGGATCATCACCGCAGGCTGCGGCTGTCAGGCTCATACACAAGAGCCCGTACATTAGAAAGCGTATCAAACGATTCGACATTCACTCCTCCGATCGGAATAGTCTTCGTCACTTCAATGACATTGGAAATTCACGGCAGTCCAACGGGGGACATTAGAAAAAGGCCCTGCGCATGTCAATTACACTGGCGTGAGGGCTATTTTGCTGGCTTGCCGATATGCGCGTAGCCCCGCAGAAGCTCTCGACCGGCCTCGTAGTCGGTCAGTTTGGCGACCTGCTGGACCAGCGCGTGCTCGATTTCGAGCCCCTTGCCACCAAATAGCTCCTCGCGCTCGGCGTAAGCGGCATCGAGTTGCGAGAGCACAAACTCGAGCCGGGCGACGTAGTAGCCCGAGGGGCGAAACGAAAACGCTTCGCCGTCCAGAAGCTCGACCGAGGTGCGCTCGGGGCGCTCGGGGGTGCTGTAGGCCCGGTGGTTGGCGAGGAGCACGCGCCAATACGTGCCCAAAAATTCGGCGAACAGTGGCGCGAGTGCGCCGACCTCGCGCGAAGGCGCCTCGTGCGCGCTGACGCTTGGATGCGGCAGCTTCATTCGCTCCATGCACTCCAAATACTCGCCCACGTTGGGGTACATGCGCATCTTGTCGCGGCCGGTGGGGTCGCTCGCATACTGCGAAAGGGGCCCGAAAAAGGCGAAGTCGGCCATCGTCGGGTAGGCCTCGAAAAGGTATTGCGGAGGCGTTTCGAGCAGCGACTCCAACGCCTGCAGCAGACGATCTCGCGAGCGCTCCAAGGCAGCGCGGTTGACCTCGGCCGCCCCGCCCTTTTTTATGAGCGACTGAATACCGCTGGCGGCAATCCGGCCGACCGCGCTCGACACCAGCGGCAGCCCGCCGGTCAACTCCTTGCCGACGCCCTCTTCCATCGCTTCGACGTCTCGCTCGTGGGTCCACCGCGACGCCAGCATCCACAGCGCGATCCATTCGTCGGCGAAGTCTTCGAGCAGCCAACAGATCGGCGCCAAGGCCGGGTCGCCGGGAAGCAGCGGCCGGTCGGTGCGCTCCTGGACGAAGCGCGCAATTCGACTCGAGTCGTTGATCGCCCACTCGCCGCGGCGCAACACCGGGATCATCGTCTTGCCCGTGAGCCGCTTGATGGTGGCGAATCGCGACACGATGTTCTGGATTTTTACTTCGCACGGCAGCCCGGCGTAGCCGATCATGGCGCAACTCTTGGCACCGTAGGGGCTCATCGTGTTCAAATAGAGTCGGTACATGGAGAAGAGCTCCTCTGGAGCAACATCAAGTCGTCGATGGTCAGGCCGTAGAGTTCGGCGGCGATGCGGTCGAACGCGCCGCGAATGGCTTCGCGCTCGGCCTCGTCGGACTGGTACGCGCTGGACTGGTATTGGCGCCACAAGACTTCGAGCTGGACCTCGAACTGACGCGATATCTCGGGCCAAGGAAGCGTCTCGGCCGTGACGCCCTCGCAGTCGAGCAAGGTCGAGACGACGCGCGAGGTCGACAGCGCCTCGATGACCGCCGCGCTTGTTAACTCGCGCTCGCGGGCATCTGCGAGGGTTGTCACCGCAGCCCTTCTCGCGCTAGCGAGTATCTGGTCTTTGCTGTCCATAGAACTTCCTTAGATCATCACGCCCTGCTCGTCTATAATCCCCCGGCGCGATTCTTCTCGCCCGCCTGCGGCGCGGCTGCTTGCTGCCCGCGGAGCACGCGCCGGTGCAGCCCCGTGGCCTCGGCCCGGGATCAGATGCATCAACCAACAACGCCGCGCGGGACGACCCCAACGCTGTAGCCAATCTATGCCCGACCAGAGCCAAGACGCCCCCATCACCCCACAGATCACCACCGCCGCCGCCAACCTGCCCGAATTCGGCGCAGGCTTCGAGCGCGTAGGCTCTGTGCGAGTGCCCGAACTTCGCAATGTCCCAGTCACCGCACGCGTCCAGGCGGTCATCGACCACCCCGCCTTCCAGCGGCTGCGCCGCGTTCGCCAACTCGGCCCGACCCACCTGGTCTACCCGGGCGCCGTGCACACCCGATTCGAGCACAGCCTCGGGGTCTACAGCTGCGTGCGCATGTACGTGAGCGCCCTGCTTCAAAACGAAACCTTCGCCCAGTCGGCCACCGAAGAGGACCTGATGTCGGTGCTCGCCGCCGGACTGCTGCACGACATCGGCCATTACCCGTTCGCCCACAGCCTCGAGGCATTGCACCTCAAGGGGCGCGACACGCCGCGCCACGAGGACGTCGGCGGGCGGATCATTCGCGGCGAAATCGAGTCGCTCCGGGGCGACCGGCCGATCGGTGAGATTCTTCGCACCGATTGGCGCGTCGACCCCGAGCGGGTCATCCGGCTGTGCACCGGCCGTCTGGGTGACGATCCCTCGCCCATCGACCGCATCTTGCGCTCGGTCGTCTCCGGCTCGATCGACGCCGACAAGATGGACTATCTCGAGCGCGACAGCCACCATATGGGCGTGCCGTACGGGCGAAACTACGACCGCGGCCGGCTGCTGGCGAGCCTGACCCTCAATCACGACGACGACGGCGTCGCCATCGTCTCGAAGGGCAAAGTGCCTGCCGAGATGTTCATCTTTAGCCGCTACACCATGTTCAGCGAGGCCTATTGGCACCACACGGTGCGCTCGGCCAGCGCGATGGTCGAAAGCGCCCTGGCCGCCTTTCACAGCCGGGGGATCTACGACGCCGACGAGTTCTTGAGCGTGCTGCTGCGCTACGACGACGACCGCCTGCTCGAGTGGCTGCGCGACCAGACCCCGCAGGGCAGCGCCACCCGCTATCTGACCGAAGGGATGACGGGAAATCGCCGCCGACTCTACAAGCGAGTGGCCACCTTTAGCCGCGTCTACTCCGAAGAGCACAAGCAGAAGGCCTACGAGGCCATCTACAATATGGACGCGCCGGCGCTCTACTCGCTGATCGACCGACTCCGCGCCCGATTTTCGTCGCTGGTGGGCCGCTCGCTGCACCCGGCGGACATCATCATCGACACCCCGCCGCGCGACAAAGACAAGCTCGAGACGATCGAGGTTGTATATCCCGGGGCGAGCGGGCAACAATACTACCAACTCCACGAGCTTTCGCGCGTCGTCGCGGGCATCCAAGACGACTTCATCATGGTCGTCAAAAAAATCCGCGTCTTCGTCGAGCCCCAGCTCGCCGCCGAGCTCGCCGCGCACGAAGGTGTCGGGGAGATGTTGTTAGAAGAGATCTTGCGAAAGTGACCGCTGTGCCACGAATTGTTCGAATTTCGCGCCTGCTTGCAGGCATCGCCCTCCTCGCAGCAGTCGGCTCCGGCTGCTCGACGGTCCAACAAACCCTGTGCGAAACGCCGGCCCCCCAGGCCAACGGCAAGGCGCAGCCCGACGGGCTCGACGCGCCCGTCGCCGACTGCGACTGCTCGAAAGAGCAGAAGACGGCTGAGGCGCAAGCTCCCGAGAAACAAGAGACCGCAGAGCCGCACGTGATCGCCAAACAGGCGTTCAGCTTCACGTCCAAGGGCGACGAGCTCGCCGGCGTGATCGACCGACCCGAGACGATCACCGAGCCGCTTCCGGCCGTGGTGGTGCTCCACGACTCGGGGCCCATGAACCGGCGCGGGCTCTTCAAAGGCGCGCTGGGCCTCGAGCTTCCCGTCGAGGTGCCGGTTTATCAAGAGATCGCCGAAAACCTCGCCCAAAACGGCTACGTGGTCATGCGCTTCGACAAGCGAACGTGCGTCGACGGTGGCCCGCCGTGGTGCAAATACCCGCGCGACTACATCGAAGACCATCGCGAGAAGCTCGCCAGCACCTTGATGGCCGACGCCAAGGCCGCCGTCACCGCGTTGCGCAAGCGCAAGGACGTCGATCCGACGCGTGTCTATATCTTGGGTCACGGCCAAGGAGCCGAGTTGGCACTTGCCGTAGCCGGCGACGTCGAGCCCCGGGGACTGGTGTTGCTGGCTCCGAGTCCGTATCCGGTCGACGAGGTGGTCCTGCACCAGACCCAAGCCTCGCGTGACCACCTGGCCAAGCGGCGAAAGGCCGAGGGTAACACGACGATGGGCACGCTCTTGCAACAGCAACTCGACGCCCTCGAGACGACCCACGAAAAGCAGAAGAAGGCGTTCGAAAAGCTGCGCGCCGATGAGGAGATGGACGGCGACGTGTTGGGCGCACCGGAGACGACGTGGGCGGGGCTATTCGAGCTGCACGACCGCGCCATGGCGAGCGTGAAGAACTCGCAAGTGCCTGTGCTCGCACTCTTCGGCGAGCACGATCTCGACATCCCGAGCGACAGCGCCGAGAAATTTCAGACCCAGCTTGGGCGCTCGCGTAAGAGCGAGGTGATGCTGCTGCCCGACGTCACCCGCGTGATGGTCGGGCTCGGCGAGGAGCAGGGCGACACCACGCAGGTCTCGGAGGACGTCCACCAAGCGATCCTTCACTTCTTCGGCGAGCTCGACAAGGCGCCCACCGAGCCGGAGAGCTGAAAAGCCCACACTAAAAGCCCACACAAAAAAAGCGCCACGAGCGATGTCGCGGCGCTTTAGCATTGCTCTGCGTGAGCCGATGCCATCAAGGCTCTTCCATCTGATACTGGTTGCGTGTGCGGTACCATGCCGCCAACGCCGCCAAGAGTAACGCGGCAGGAATGCCGATGAACAAGCCGAGAATTAAGTCCTCCATAAGTCCCTCCTATCCCCCAACAGGAAGCCATACTTCACGATGTAAGTATGCTGCTACAGAACGCTCGTACGAACTCACGAACAAAGTTAAGCGCCTGCAGATCTAGTTCAAGACCCTGGACTTTCTCGTTTTTTGCTTGAGCGCCGAAGCGACTCAGGTGGGCTGAGTCGGTTGATTGGTCGTTGGCTGGTTGCGGGGCGTCTGATTTTGACCCGGTCGAGTCTCGCCTTCTTCACGCGGCGGCACATTCGAGCGGCTGACGCGCTCGATGTCTTCGCGGCGGCGATACAGGTAATAGACGAACGCGGCCGCCAGAAGCACGATCGGCGTGGCGATATAAAACGCAATGAACAGCTCGTCTCCCATGGTCGTCTCCTGGCCTAAAGAACGTGCCGAGTGACAGATCCGTTCTGTAGGCCCAAGCTAACCACCCTCGGGGGACTCTCAAACTGCCTGGCCAGTCACCAAGATGGCCAGAATCTCGCGCAGCGCCTGCGGGTCGGGATGGTCGAGTTGAGCGGCGAGTCGCTCGACGGCAGCTGCACGCGCTCGCCCGTCCAGCGGGCGCGTCTGGAGGGCGGCGAGGACTTCGCGGCCGACGCGGGCCTCCATGGAGGTGTCCGCATCGCTCGACTCTCGGGGCGTGGCGCTGGCGGCTCGGGGAGCCGCGCGCGAGGCCTGTGGCTCGGGGCTCGGCGTCTTGGTCGGAGCACTCGAGGCTTTGGACCATTGAGACGGGGGCTTCGTCTGCTGGTCTCGAGCCTCTGTTGCGAGAGCAGCCGTGAGGCTCGCGATCGGATCGTCGCCCGTCGATTCGTAAGGATCGAGGTCGGGCAGCACGCGCGCCTCGTCGATCGCTGCAAGCAGGCCAGCGAGCGGCTCTTCGTTGGTCGGCGCGGTCGAAGTGGAAGCGGCAGAAGTGGTCATTGAAATACTTTGGCGGCTTGTTGATTTTGTGAGGCGCTGCGACTCGTTCTCGGGGCGAATCTTACACCCTCTGAGCGCGGTGTCGAGTCGGGGGAATGGCCCGATGGAGCGCTGTGTTGTTCGAATTGAAAAAAAGTGGTTGACACACCCTCTTTTTCGTCCTAAATACTTCAGCCCTCGCAGCGCTGCGGCGTTCGCGATTGCCACGCGGAAGTGGCGGAATTGGTAGACGCGCTGGCTTCAGGTGCCAGTGGCCGCAAGGCCGTGGAGGTTCGAGTCCTCTCTTCCGCATAGCGAATCAAAAGTTCGAAAGCCTTAGTCAGAGCCCCGACGCGTGAGAACGCATCGGGGCTTTGCTCGTTCTTGCCCTGGGCTCGGCTGTGCACAACTTGTTCGCATGCACAAATGGCTGAATTGATCTCTCCATCCAACCCAGGGACTCACTCATGGCAGACGAGCGAAAGAGCATTCTGGTCATCGGCGCCACCGGCAGTCAGGGCGGCGCGGTGGTGCGCCATCTGTTGGCGCGCGACGACGAGTTTCAAGTCCACGGACTCACCCGCGACAACGCCAGCGAGCGCGCCGAGAAGCTTAGCGAGCGCGGCGTGGTGATGCTCGAGGGCGATCTCGACGACCCCGACTCGCTTCGCCGGGTGATGGAGGGGATGCACGGGGTCTTCTGCGTGACCAACTTCTGGCAGACCGGCTACGACCGGCAGGTCCAGCAAGGCAAAAACGCCGCCGACGTCGCCAGTGAACTCGGCGTGGAGCACTTCGTGTTCAGCGGCGTTGGCGACCACGACCAGTCGACCGGCATCCCCCACTTCGACTCGTGCTGGGAGATCGACCAGCATATCCAGCAGCTCGACCTTGCGACGACGGTGCTCAAACCGGTCTTCTTCTTCCAGAACTTCGAGGGGATGAGCGACGACATCACCGACGGCACCCTGGCATTGGGGCTAAAACAGGGCGTGAAATTGCAGATGATCGACGTCGACGACATCGGCAAGGCCGCCACCGTCGCTTTTCTGAACCCGGACGAGTTCATCGGCACGCGCCACAACTTGGCCGGCGACTCCAAAACTGTCGAGCAAGCCGCTCACGTCTTCTCGAACGTCCTCGACATCGAGGTCGAGCCGGTTCACGTGCCCATGGACGCGTTGCGCGAACAGATGGGCGAGGAGTTCGCGGTGATGTTCGAGTGGTTCAACGAGCACGGCTACACCACCGACCTGCAAGAGTGCGAGGAGACCTTCGGCTTCGAATTCACCAACCTGCGCGACTACCTTCACAAGCACGGCTGGCACGTCGTCAACACCGGCGGACAAGGCCTTCGCCCGTAGATCGGTCGTTGGTGATCGGTTCTTGGTGAGCGCTCCCTTCATACCCATCGCGCTCGCCAAGAACCAAACCCCAAGAACCAAAACCCGTGAATGTGGACACGTCTTCACACGTCAGTACAATGAACGCGTTGACGACGAACAACCCACATTGCAATTGCGAAGCGACCATGACCAAACGTGCCCTGCTCTTTTCGACCGGTCTGTTGGCGATGCTGCTCCTGGCGAGCCCTGGCTTTGCTCAAGACGGCAAGCCCTATGCTCCTCACCAGTTCTCGCGCTCGGAGTTGATCAACTTCGGCACCTATGACGCGCCCCCGCTCGACTTCGACTTCGGCATCGTCGACGTCGAGCAGCAGCCCGAGGACAAGTGGGTCAACTTCGTCATCACCGTCGACGCCGACCACGCCGCGGTGGTCCAGCACTTCGAAACCGCCTACATCCAGCAACAGACCGCCGCGCGCTTGGCCCAGGGGATCATGCCCTACCAGAGCACGCGCGAGTTGACCGTGGTGGGCAAGTCGACGCCGGCCGACAACCAGTCGGTTCGCTATATGCTGGGCAGCAAAGCGATGACGCGTCGCTTCGCCATCGACATCTCTCAGGAGGGAGGAAAGACGCTGATCACCATGCGCAACCTGGTGATCAGCCGACTCTTCAGTGGCGTGGTGCCGCCCCGACAAAACTTCAAGCCCAAGGGCGCCAAGCCGGTGCACCTGCTCTACAACTAGACGATCCAGTTGCGCAGCTCGAAGGTCTCGTCGGGCACCTGCAGGACGAGCGCGCGCTCGATCGGATGCCGGCTGACCTCCATGGACTGCTCGATCACCGACAGGTGAATCGAGAACTCGTCACCGGTATGAAGCTCCAAGTGGGCAAAGGGCGCGGCGAGCTCGAGGCAATCGACGTAAGCGGCGCGCTCGACGGGGCATTTGCCGTGCCTCGCACTCTCGACCACCGCTTCGACTCGTTCTCCAAATTCGACACTGATCGAGCGCACGCCCCCATCAGGTCCGGTGATCTTGAACCTGAGCTCCAACTCCTTTCGGCGCTCGTGAAAGTCAGCGCCCGGCTTGACCATCAGGTACAGAAAGCCGAGATCGAAGCCGATGCGTAGCTCGTCGACAAAGCGCGTGTTCTCGAACATCGAGCCGCGCCCACCCCGGTTGGTGTAGACGCCTGCACCGCTCCACTCGTAAAAGAAGTCATTATTGCCGTCGATGCTCGGCTGGATCAGGCCCTGAGGGGGCTTGAACTCGACCTCGGCTGCCGTGTCGCCAATAAGGGGGACATCCAAGTCGGCCGGCGGCTCGTCACGCAGCGCAGCGTACACGTGGCGAAGTTGGTCGCGGAAGAGCCGGTCGAAGTCGGCATCGTTACGTGAGGTGAAGTCGTCGCCGTACCACCAGAACCAGTCGCTTCCCTCGGCGATATGGAGCGCCTCCCAAGCCTGGTGCAGCCGCCCCTCCGACAAGCTCTCGTCCTCGGAGCGTTCCACGAGGTGCTCGCGGGTGCGCCCCAGCAGATTCCAAGCGCGATTGGTCTGATCTTCGCCGATCCAGATGCGATAATTCGCCTCGATCCACGAGCCCGAATGGAGCGTCTCGAGCGCAGGGCCCGGGCCCACCTCTTCGAGGTACTGCGTCGGCGTGACCGTCTCGATGTCATCGGCCTCGGTGAGCGCTCGATACAACTCGCTCAGAAACGACTCACCATCCTGCGGGTAGTGCTCCCACGGATTCTCGCCGTCGAGGATGACGCTGATGACCGGCGGTGAGAGATCTTCGCGGCGCTCCTGGCCGATATGGCGCACCCGGTCGACGAAGTCGGCGACGGCCTCGTCGGCGTCATTCTTGGCGTAGACGAAGCCGATGAGATCACTCAGACCGCGGTCGCGAAAGAAGATCTGGGTCTCCGGCGCACTCTCGAGATGCCACGGGTGATACAGGTCCCAGTTGCGGGACCAACGCTCCCCGATCGACTTCTGCAATACCTCTTCGTCGCTGGCGATCCAGGCGACGTCGTGCTCGGCGAAGGTCGCCACCGCCTGCGGCGAGATCGATCCTTCGGCAGGCCACATGCCGCTGGCGTCGACGCCCAGAAAATCGCGCGCCAACGAGCGCGCCTCGTCCACATGGAAGTCGGCATCGTCAGGGGCTTGAAAACGGCGCGGCCGCGGTCGATTGGGCGTGGCGACCGCCGCGACGTCCGAATCGATGATCAACGGCAAGATCGGGTGATACATCGGCGTGATGCTCAGCTCGATTTGGCCTCGGTGGTGAAGCTTGCTGTACAGCGGCGCCACGAGTTGCATGACCTCGATCTGCTGCTCGAGCACTGCGTGTTTCTCGCTCTCGGTGTACCCGCGCCCCTTGTCGATGAGCGCCTGGACGACCACGCGCTCCTCACGCGCCGAAAAGCCAAACCACGCCAGGTTAAACAGCACCTGCAAGTCGCGCAGCTCCTGGACGGAGAACGCGCCCGGATCGATGGCGTCGTCGTCCTCGCCCCGCTTCTCCAACAGCTCTTTGTAGCGCGGGAAGCGCTCGACGCAGGTGTCCCAATCGATGCTGAAGAAGTTGCGCAACAGATGGTACTTCTCGGCCTCGTTGAGCTCCCGCGCCGGCTTCTCGGTCAAATCCCACCAGCTATCGCGCTTGCCCTCTTCGATATACTCGCGAAGCTGCTGCAGAAGGCATCCCGAGAAGTTGACGACACAGCGCACCTGGGGAAAACGCTCGAGCATGCGCCCCATGTCGTAATACGACTTGATGGAGTGCAGACGCACCCACGGCAGCTTGTTCGAGGTTTGATTGGGAACGCTGTAATACGGCTGGTGAAAATGCCAGAGGAACTGAACGTAAATTTTGGAGGTCATAAAATCAGTTGAATACTGCGCCTTTGGGGATGACGACGACGCCGCCGTCAGAGACAGTAAAGCGCTGGCGATCCTTCTCCAGGTCGTAGCCGATGACGGTGTCCGGCGGGATGGCGACGCCTTTGTCGATCACCGCTCGGCGAATCTTGGCACGCCGGCCGATGTCGACACCGTCGAAGAGCACCGAATCCTCGATCCGCGAGTAGGAGTTCACGCGTACGCGGGGAAACAGAATCGAGTTGCGGATGACACCACCGGAGACGATGGCGCCTTCGGCGACCATCGAGTTGATGGCCGTGCCCACCCGGTTGTGCGACGGGTCGTCGTGTACGAATTTGGCCGGCGCGTGGTGTTCGTAGCGCGTGCGGATGGGCCACTTCGGGTTGTAGAGGTCGAATTCGGGGTCGATGGCCACGAGATCCATCGAAGATTGCCAATAGGCGTCGATCGTGCCGACGTCACGCCAGTAGCCGCGCTCACGCTCGGTCTGACCGCGCACGACGTTCTGCGAGAAGTCGTACACGAACACGTCGGAGACCTCATCGCGGACCATCTTGGTCACGATGCTCTTTCCGAAGTCGTGGACCGAATCTTCGTCGTGGGCGTCGCGACTCACCTCGTCGACCAACGCGCCGGTCTCGAAGATGTAGTTGCCCATCGACGCCAAGCAGCGGGTCGGATCGCCGGGCATCGGCCTGGGGTTTTCGGGCTTCTCCTCGAACCCGATGATCCGCCCCTCTTCATCCGACTCGATGATGCCAAATTGCCAGCCATCTTCGATTGGCACCGGAACCGCAGCCACGGTCAAGTCGCCGTTAGAGTCGCGGTGAAAGTCGACCATCTGGCGCACGTCCATCTTGTAGATGTGGTCGCCGCCAAAGACGCACACGTCGCGCGGCTCGGCATCCTCGATCAAGTTGAGGTTCTGATAAATCGAGTCTGCGCTGCCGCGATACCAGTGCGGCCCGCGCCGCTGTTGGGCGGGCACCGCGTCGACGTAGTGGCCCACAAGCTCCGAGAGCCGCCAGCCACGCGAGATGTGGTTGATGAGGCTGTCGGCCTTGTACTGCGTCAAGACCTTGATCTGGTAGAAGCCGCTGTTGATGAAGTTCGACAGCACGAAGTCGATGATCCGATAGCGCCCACCGAATGGCACGGCGGGCTTGGCGCGATCTTCGGTCAGCGGCATGAGCCTGCTACCCTGGCCGCCGGCTAGAATCATGACGAGTACGTCGTCCATTCTTACCCTTCCTGAGATTGATCGCCTTGCAGATTAGAAACGCCTGCTAGTCGTCTTCGCCTGAATTCAACTCACATCTGCGTCAGCAAATACGCGCCTGCGCCCAGAATTGCCAAGACGAGGAGCCCGATGAGCAAGATGGCGGCCTTGCCGACGGCCTGCTTGTCGGGCTGATGGTTTTTAGGCACCTGCTCGACCGGCGGTGTCTGCTGCTGGGTGGGCTGGGGCTGTTGCGTGGGCGGCGGCTGTTGAGGCTGCTGATTCGGCCCGCGTCCGCTCGGGTTCGGTGGACTCTGCTGGCCGCCGGAGTTCATCAACGCGTCTCCCTGGCGGCCTTGGCCCTGCTGGGGCGAGCGCTGGTTCTGCTGCGGGCGCTGCCGTTTCTGTTGCGCCTGTTGCTTCTTTTTCTTCGGGTCGGGCTTGGGTCCCTTGATGGCCTGCATCGACTGGGTCGCTCGAGCGACGTCTTGAAGACCTCCCTCTTGCCAGCTGTCCGAGTCACTGCCTGCGGGCGCGCCATGGGGAGGCTCGCCGCCTTCGAAACCGCCGGCGAAATCCTCGCCGCCAAAGCCAAGGTCCATCCAATCGCGCGGGTCTTCGCCCTCGCCGTCGTACTCGCCGCTCGCCTCGGAATCTTGGGCGATCTGGCCGTAGTGCTCGGCCATGAACAGGTCGAGATTGCCCATCTCCTCGAGGGACATGAGCTGATTGAGTTCGCGCTGGACCTCTTGGCCGGCAGCCACGTCGGCGGCGGTGGTCTTGTCGTCCTTCTTGTCGAGCACGCTCTCGACCAGCTGAGCGATGTCGAACGCCGAGACGACCATGCCGTGTGAGAACAAAAAGCCTGCCAGCGCCCGCCCCATCTCTTCGGCACTCTGGTAGCGCGTCGCAGGGTCTTGGGTCAGCGAACGCGCCAAGATTTGCTGCAGATCCCTGGGGATCTCGCGGCCGTATTTGGACAGCGGCGGAATCTTGGCTTGCTGGACCTGCTTGAGCGTGTCGTAGTCGCTCTTGCCCAAAAAGAGTCGCCGCCCGGCGAGCATCTCCCACAGGACGATGCCCACGGCGAAGATGTCGGTCCGCGCGTCGACGTCCTCTCCGTTGGCGGCCTCGGGTGACAGATACCCGAACTTGCCTTTGACCACGCCCGGATCGGTAATCTCGGCCTGGCTCTTGGCCTTGGCCAGACCGAAGTCGGTGATCTTGACCTCGCCCTCGCGGCTCATCAGCACGTTGGGCGGGCTGATGTCGCGGTGGACGATGCTCAAGTGGTTGTCTTGCTGGTCACGCTTCTGGTGCGCGTGAGCGAGCCCTTTGCACACCTCCAAGGCGATGTAGACGGCCTGCTCGACCGGCAAACGCTGCTTTCGCTCGCCCAGAAGCTGGATGATCTTTTTGAGGTTGGTGCCGTCGACGAACTCCATGACGATGAAGTAGGTGCCGTCGGCAATACCCAGATCGAAGACCTGGACGATGTTGGTGTGGTTGAGGTGGAGGCTGACCTTCGCCTCGTCGAGGAACATGCGCACGAAGCGCTCGTTCTGGGTCAACGACGGCAGAACGCGCTTGATGGCGACCAACTTCTGGAAGCCCTGCAAGCTGGTGGAGTTGGCCTTGAAAACTTCGGCCATGCCACCGGCGTCGATACGTTCGATGACCTGATATCGCTGTTGGGCCATGGGGCGTCAGTTACCTGGTGTTGGTCGGCATGAAAGGTCCCAGCCAATATATGTCATCAGTGCAAGGCTGTCTATTTGAGCAGACAAACGACTATTCAAGCAGACAAACTACAATTTGGGGGTCGTCCAATTCACCCAGGCGGGCCGATCGCACGCCCCTCAATTCGTTGTTTGTCCGCCATGATAGCTCTCAATTCTCGTCGCGCGGCGGCGCGGTGCGCTGCGTATCCTCACGCTCGAAGCTGCCGGCGCCCTTCAGGCCGAGGATGCGGTAGATGTCGACGTGCTCCATCTTGCCTTTGAGCTTGGTCGGCGGCAACAATTCGTAGTCGACCATGTCGGCGACCTCGGCGAAGGTGTCCTCGCCGATAAGAATCTCGTCCGGGCCGGCCGCAGAGCAAAATCGGGCGGCGGTATTCACCACATCGCCCATCACCGTGTAGTTCATGCTCTTGGTCGAGCCCATATAACCGGCCACGACTTCGCCGGTGTTCAGACCGATGCCGATCTTGAAGGTCATCTCGCCGGCAGCCTCGCGCTCGGCGTTGTACTGCTCGAGCACCTGCTGCATCTCGATGACGCAACGCACGGCGCGCTCGGCGTCGTCCGGGTGGCCGATGGGCGCGCCCCAGATGGCCATGATCTCGTCGCCGATGAACTTGTCGAGGGTGCCCTCGTACTTGAAGATCACGTCGACCATCAGCTCGAAATACTCGTTGATGTTGTCGACGACTTCTTGGGGCGGCAACTGCTCGCTGACCGACGTGAAATTTCGGATATCGGCGAACATGACCGTGGCGTGACGAAGCTCGCCGCCCTTCTTGAGCTCGAGCCGGCCGCTGACGACCTCCTCGACAAGCTGGGGCGACAGGAGCCGGCGCATCTTCTCACGCACGACGATCTCGGCCTCCATCTTCTTGAGCAGCCGGTGGTGCTGGACCATCGCGGCGGCCTGACGGGCAAAGCCGGTCAGAATCTGGAGGTCTTTCTCGGTAAACGCCCCGCTGGCGAGCTTCGAATCGAGGTGAATGACCCCGAGAATGCGCTTTTCATGGAGCAGCGGCACGCTCATCGTCGAGCGAATCTGCCCCAGGATGATCGAGTGGCTGCCCGAAAAGCGCGAGTCGCTCATCGCGTCCGACGAGAGCACGGCCTGCTTCTCCTCGCATACCTCGTTGAGGATGGTCTGGCTGATGCGCACGTCGTCGACGTCGCCGTCGTCTCCCTGGCGCGATTTGACGACCATGGGCACGAGGCTGTCGGACTCTTCGGGGCGCAGCAAAATCACGCCGCGGTCGGCCGGAAAGATCTCGAATGCCTTGTCGAGGATCTTTTGCAGCAGCACCTCGAGGTCCATCTCCACGCCGATCGACTGGCTGAGCTCGTGGGCGATGCGCAGCTTCTCGTAGTCGCGGCGCACCGTGGCGTCGTCGCGAATCGTCGATTCGGGCAAAAACCGGTCTTGAACCTGGTGGGCGAGCTTGCTGCGGATATGAGTCTGCAGATCGTCGGAGTGGATGGTGACCCGACCACCGCGCGTCTCGGTAAACGAGTCGGTGTTGGGCTCCCGCTCCTCGTGATAGAACATGTCGGTCGAGCCGACAGTGATGCGATCACCATCGCTGAGGCGATGGCCGTCCTGGATCAGCGAACCGTTGACGTAGGTGCCGTTTCGACTACCACCGTCCTGAACGGCAAAGCCGCCGTCGGGCAGGGCCACGACCTCGGCGTGCTGCTTCGAGACCACTCGGTCCAAGATTTGAATGGCTTGGTCCGGGTGGCGCCCAATAGAGGTTCGCTTCCCCAATTGGTGTTCGTGGAGAACACCACGCGCATCTCGGTATGACAGCTTCGCCATGAATGGAGAACAAGAGAACGGAAAATCCTAAAAAATTGCGCTGCGTGGCACTCACAGAGTTCTATCGAACTTTCTCAACAACTTCAATGCTGCAATGGAGAAGCAGAGGGTGACGTATGGGAATGAATCTGCGTAATATCGCCGTTGGAGCAACACGCCTGACCACAAGCATCGCCACCCGATCCACTTATGCCCGAATCCTCCAAAATCTTGCTCGTCGACGATGAAGTCGCTCACCTCAAGACCCTCGAGCGACTCTTCACCAAGGAGGGCCACGAGGTGCTCACCGCCGAGAGCGGCGAAGCGGCCCTCGACATCATCCGCGCCGAGCGGGTCCACCTGGTGATCACCGACCTGAAGATGGGCGAGGTCGACGGGATGGACCTGCTCAAGCTGGTCCAGACGCTGCAGCCCCAAGCCGAGGTCATCTTGATGACCGCTTTTGGCACCGTCGAGCGGGCCGTCCGCGGGATGAAGGCGGGCGCCTACGACTTTGTAAGCAAGCCGATCAAGCGGGCGACCATCCTCAAGGCGGCCCGCCAGGCCCTCGAGCGCCAGGCGCTCGTCGCCGAAAACCGCAAGCTCAAGGCCAAGCTCGCCGACCTGACCAACGACAGGAACATCGTGGGCCAGTCGCCGGCGTTTCGCGACGCACTCGACCTGGTACGCCAGGTCGCCACGAGCGACGCCACCGTGATGCTCACCGGCGAGTCGGGCACCGGCAAGGAGCTGTTCGCTCGTATGATCTACGAGCTGAGCGAGCGCGCCGACGAGCCCTTCGTGGCGGTCAACTGCGCCGCCCTGCCCGAGTCGATCCTGGAGAGCGAACTCTTCGGCTACGAAGAAGGCGCCTTCACCGGCGCCAACGGCCGCAAAATCGGCCGCTTCGAGGCCGCCGACGGCGGCACCCTCTTCCTCGACGAGATCGGCGAGCTCACCCCGCAAGTGCAGGTCAAATTGCTGCGCGTGCTCCAAGAAGGCGAGTTCGAGCGCCTGGGCTCCAACCAGCCCATCCGCGTCGACGTGCGCATCGTCGCCGCCACCCACAAGGACCTCGAAGAGGAGATGGAGGCGGGCAACTTCCGCGAAGACCTGTACTACCGCCTCAACGTCGTCAACATCGAAATCCCCCCGCTTCGCCACCGCCTCGAGGACGTCCCGCTCCTGGCCGAGCACTTCTTGGGCAAGTACCGAAAGAAGAACAAACGCGAGATCAGCGGGCTGAGCCGCGAGGCCCTCGACGCCCTGTCGAACTACAAGTGGCCCGGCAACGTCCGCGAACTCGAAAACGTCATCGAGCGCGCCGTCGTGCTCGACAAAGACGGTCTCATCGACGTCGACGACGTCCCCGACCACATCGTCTCCTACGAAGGCGAGTCCCGCCACATCACCATCCCGCTGGGCACCCCGCTCGACGAAATCGAGCAGCGCGTGCTTCACGAGACGCTCAAAATGACCGGCGGCGACAAGAAACTCGCCGCGAAGCTGCTCGATATCTCGACGCGTACGATCTACCGCAAACTCTGAGCGCCAACCTCTGAAGGCGCGCACTCCCTCGACATCTTCCTCTCCGCCCGAGGCGCAGCCGAGGGATGGAGAGGACCGAGGAGAGGCCTCCCTTTCCACGCAGCGTAGCGGAGTGGAGAGGGACCGAGGGAGAGGCCTCTTCTTTTGCATCTTTTCTCTTTTCGCACGCCTACCTTCCTCCTCCTCGATCCTCCTCCACTTCGCTTCGCTCGCGGAGGAGGGGTCCCCTCCTCGGTCCTCCCCACTTTATGACTGCAAAGCGGGGAGGAAGATGTCGGATTGTCGGCCGGTTTCCAGGCGCGTTGACATTTTGTCACTCGATCCCCTCCCAATCCTGCCCGATTGACAAAATGTCACAAACCTATGCTAAACCCGCTGCCCCACCTGCCCGTAGCGCCGCCCAGACGGCCTTTCGAGGTTGGCACGGCTCTTGCTCTAACTAGTAGTCGACCGTCCCGTGCTCCCGCGAGGGTGGGTTTGGAATGAACCTCTGGCAGGTGCTGTTTGCCGCAGTGACTCACTCCCGTTCGTCGTACGGACGTCTTGGACACTCTAGCCATCGAGCGTTTGGCTGATTATGGAGAACTTTCTTCGAAAATACGGTTGGACCGTCGCCCTGGCCCTGATCGCCATCGGTGCGTTCTTGCTGGCGCTGATGACCAACAACATCGTAGCCAGCCAACTGGCGCCGCTGACGGTGCCCAAGCTGCCCGACATGAGCGCCAAGCAGGCCGACGAGCCCGCCAAGCGCCAGCCCACGCGGCGTCGCGGCCAGAACTGGGACCGCACGATCGCGTCGCTGTGCCTGTTCGGTTGCCCCGACACCACGCCCAAGGACGAATGCGAAGGCGGCTGCCCCGACGGCCAAGAATGCCAGGCCGGTCAATGCGTGCCCGCCGAGGATCAGCCGCCGGTCGACTCGGACGTGCCTGTCTTGAGCGACCTCAACATGAAGTTGATGGGCGCGATGGTCGCCGACAATCCCGAATACTCGATGGCGCTCATCCGCGACGACAACTCCAGCGAAACGCTGGTGCTCAGCCCCGGTGACCTCGTCACCAACGGCGCCGAACTCGTCGAGATTCGCCGCGACCGGGTCATCCTCAAGCGCAACGGCCGCCTCGAGTATATCCGCATGGACAAGACCATCGGCGGCGACCCGAGCGCCACGACCGCGTCCACGCTCGACCGCACGCCGCGTCCCACCCCGATCAAGCAGCCGCCTCGCACCCGGCGCGCCTCGACGCGCGGCTCGGCGGGCGACTCGATCAAATCGGTGGGCCGCGACAAATTCGAGGTCGACCGCAACGCCATCAACAAACAGATCGAAGACAAACAGGACCTGGCTCGCCAGGGCCGCGTGGTGCCCAACTACAAAAACGGCAAGCGCGACGGGCTCAAGCTCGTCGGCATCAGCCCCAACAGTGTGTATTCGAAGCTGGGCATCCAGAGTGGCGACGTGATCCACTCGGTCAACGGAAAAGAGATCAACACCTCGCAAGAGGCCATGGAGCTGTTCGAGCGCATGCGCGACTCCGGTGACGTCACCGTCGAGATCGAGCGCCGCGGCCAGAAGCGAAAGCTGAATTACAATATCCGATGAGTACGACGCCCCCTTCGAGCGCCCCACATCGGGGCTCTGGACGGGCGTCGGTTCAATAAGACGTTTTTACCGAATCTACGAGAAGTAGTTGATGATTTCGATGCGACGACGATTCCAGCGAACCTTTCTGGCTGTTTCGATCCTCGTGGGGCTGGCCGTACCGTCTGTGGCCGCCGCGCAGGACGTCCAGGGCAAAAAGCCGGGCGTGATCCAACGCGGCGGCGATCAAGCCGACGAAGAGCAGGACCAAGAGGACAACCAGGCGCAACAGCAACGCAACCGACGTCAAAACCAGGGCCAGCAACAGAAGCCCCAGGGGCAGGTGATCACCCCGCAGAACGTCGACCCCAACGAGCAGTACAACCTGCCGCCGAACTTCGACCCGAATTATCGGCCCAAGCGCACCCCGCGAAGCACCAAGGTGACGCTCGACTTTCGGCAGGCCCAGCTCGAAGAGGTCGTCAAATTCTTCGCGGCGGCGATGAACAAGAACTTCATCATCTCCGACAGCCTGCAGGCCAACAAGACGATCACGATCATCTCGCCCGAAGAGGTGACCCTGGCGCAGGCCTACCGCGCGTTCGTGGCCGCCCTCGAGATGAACGGGCTGACGATCGTGCCGTTCGGTCAGTTCTCCAAGATCGTGCAGGCCAAAGAGGCGATCAGCTCGTCCATCGAGACCTACAGCGGCGACGAGCGCCTGCCCGGCGTGCCCCGCATGGTCACCGCCATCGTGCCGGTGGAGAACACGCCGCCCGATGAGATGGAGCAGATCATCGGCAAGTTCGCCAGCCAGTTCGCCACGATCATCCCGTACGGCAGCAGCCTGATCATCACCGAGAACGCCTCGAACCTCGACCGGCTGCGCAAGCTCATCAAGCAGCTCGACCAGGACGAGGCTGTCCAGCAGGTCTACGTCTACGAGGTGCAATACGCCGAGGCCACCGATGTCCAGCAGAAGCTCATGGAGATCTTCGAGGCCGAACAAGGCAACCAGCAGACCAACCGCCGCACGCGGCGCCGCAACACCAAGGCGCAGCAAGCGGCCACTGACGGCGGCGAAGGCGACCTCAACGTCCAGATCTCGCAGATCTTGGCCGACGAGCGCACCAACAAGCTCATCATCGTGGCCAACCCGCGCGACTTCGAAAAGATCCGCGAGATGATTGAGATTTTGGACGTGCCCACCGCCGTGGGCGGCCAGGTGCACGTGAAGTTCTTGGAGTACGCCGACGCCGAGGAGATCTCGTCGACCCTGTCGAACCTGACCTCCGGCCAGAACCAGCAGCAACGCCAGCGCACCGCCCGAGCTCGTGCTCGCGGCGGTGAGGGCGTCGCCGGCCAGGTCGCCGCGCTCCTCGAGGGCGAGGTCCAGATCACCGCCTACAAGCCGAACAACGCGCTGGTCGTGACCGCTTCGCCCAAAGACTACGTGGCCCTCGAGACGGTCATCGACCTCCTCGATCGGCCCCGCAAGCAGGTCTACGTCGAGGCGGTCATCCTCGAGATCGCCATGGACAACGACATGCAGTACGGCATGGGCGTGACCGCGGTCAGCGGCCAGGACTACGACGGCATCATCCCCGACTCCGCCCAGGAGAGCGGCCTCATCGAGGACACCCAGGGCGGCATCATCGGCCAGTCGAACTTCCAGGGGCTCACCTCTCTGTTCGGCGGCGGCCTCGCCGGCTCCATCGGCCTCATCGGTCCGATTGCTACGATTCCGGGCACGGAAATTTCACTGCCGGCCTTCGCGTTGACGCTGCAAGCTTCGCAGACTGACCGTTCTGTGAATCTGCTGTCGGCTCCGGCCGTGATGACCATGGACAACGAAGAGGCCGAGATCGTGGTGGCCGACCGGGTGCCGTTTGTGCGCGGTCTGGCCAGCGGCGCCGGCGGCCTGGGCGGCCTCGGCGCGCTCAGCGGCCTGGCCAGCCAAGCCGGTGGGCAAAACGCCGCCGCCGGACTCGGCGGCCTCGGCGCGCTCGGCGGCCTGGGCGGGCTCATCTCGCCCATCGAGTACGAGGACGTCGGCATCACGCTTCGCATCCTCCCCCAGATCAACGAGAGCAACTTCGTTCGCCTCGAGATCGACCAAGAGGTCAGCGACATCAAAGGGGCGAGCAACCTGGGAAGTGAAATCCCCACTCGCACCAAGCGCACCACCAAGACGGTCGTGCTGGTCGAGGACCAGTCGACCATCGTCATCGGCGGTCTGATGAAGGAGCGCGAGTCGAAGACGGTCACCAAGATTCCGTTCCTGGGCGATATCCCGGTCATCGGCTTTCTGTTCCGCAACACCGGCACCACCAAGACCAAGCAGAACCTGGTGCTGATGCTCACGCCCTACATCATCGAGAGCGAGGCGGACGTCCGAAAGATCTACGAGCGCAAGATGGAAGAGCGCCGCGAACTGGCCAAGCTCTTCAAAATCCAGCGCAAAGAGTACACCGCGGCGGTCAACTACCAGAAGACCAGCGGCCTCATCGAGCGGATGCGCAATCAGCTCTCCGCAGCCGAGCGCAAGGCCAAGGCGCGCCAAGAGGCGCTCGAGGCCTTCGAGAACAAGGGCCCGCGCTACCAGATTCTGGGCGAGGAGCCCCAGCCCCAGCCCGAGCAGCAAGAGCAGCCGGGAGAACAAGAGCAAGAAGCACCCGCGCAGCCGCAAGGCGAGCCGGAACAGCAGTAACAACGACACACTCGACTTCGAGCGAGCAGGCATATGTATAATCGCCAGAGACTTGGTGAAATCCTGATCCAGCGGGGACACGTCACGGCCGACGCCGTCGACAAGGCCCTGCGCCAGCAGCGCGACAAAGGCGGCCTCATCGGCCAGATCTTGATCGCGATGGAGGCGGCCTCTGAGAAGCAGGTCATGGAGGCGGTCGCCGAGCAACTCGACTACCCCTTCCAGGCCGAGCTCGACGCCGAGGCGATCGAGCTGGGGCTCCTCGAGAAACTCCAGCTCGGCTACTCGCGCGAAAACCGCGTGCTCCCCTTCGACGTGCGCGACGGCTATATCCTGGTCGCCACCGACGACCCGCTCAACGTCGAGGCGCTCGATGAGATCCGCTTCTTGAGCGGCAAGGAAGTCCTGCCGGTCGTGGTGCCCACAAGCCCGCTGCGTGACGCCATCAACAAGGCGTTCGACCGCAAGAGCCGCCAGCTCGGCGCCGGCTTGGACGAGCTCGACGAGGCCGAAAGCCCGCACGCCGAAGACGCCAGCATCGACATCAACGATCTGCTCGACGCCGGCGACGACGACGAGGCTCCGGTCATTCGCTTCGTCAACAGCCTGTTCGTGCAGGCCGTTCGCGAGCGTGCCAGCGATATCCACATCGAGCCGGGCGAAAAAGACCTGACGGTGCGCTTTCGCATCGACGGCGTCCTCAAAGAGATCGCCCATCCGCCCAAGCGCTTCCACTCGTCGATCATCACGCGTGTGAAGATCATGGCGGGCCTCGACATCGCCGAGAAGCGCCTGCCCCAGGACGGCCGCATCCGCATCAAGATGGCCGGCAAGGACATCGACATTCGTGTGGCGACCGCCCCGGCGGTCCACGGCGAGCGCATCACGATGCGTCTCCTGGACAAGTCGGCGGTTCTGCTCAACGTGCGCGACATCGGCCTCAAGAAGTCCGACCAAGAGACGTTGCTCAAGCTCATCCACCGGCCCAACGGCATCGTGCTGGTCACCGGCCCGACCGGCTCGGGTAAGACGACCACGCTGTACTCGTCTTTGAGCGAGATCAACACCCCCGACAAGAATATCCTGACCATCGAGGATCCGGTCGAATACCAGCTCGAAGGCATCAGCCAGATGCAGGTCAACCCGAAGATCAAGCTGAACTTCGCCACCGGCCTGCGCAGCTACCTTCGCCACGACCCCGACGTCATCATGGTCGGTGAGATTCGTGACCTCGAGACCGCCGAGATGGCCATTCAGGCCTCGCTGACCGGTCACTTGGTCTTCTCGACCCTGCACACCAACGACGCCGCCAGCGCGTTCACCCGTCTGATCGACATGGGCGTCGAGCCCTTCCTGGTCAGCTCGACGGTGATCGCCTCTCTGGCCCAGCGCCTGGTGCGCCGGCTGTGCTCGAACTGCAAAGAGCCGTACGTGCCCGACGCCACCGTACTCGAGGAAGTCGGCCTGACCAAAGCCGACCTCGACCGCGTCGGCGGCCACGTCTTCCGCGCCCGCGAAGGCGGCTGCGAAGAGTGCATCAGCCTCGGCTACCGCGGCCGTACCGGCATCTACGAGGTCTTGAGCGTCGAGGACTCGGTCAGAAACCTGATCATGAACCGCGACGACGCCTCCAACATCAAGCGCGAGGCCTGCAACCACGGCATGGACACGCTGCGCGAGGACGGCGCGGTCAAGATTCTGCAGGGTCAGACGAGCATCGAAGAGGTGCTGCGCGTGACTCAGGAAGATAGTGTTTCGGAGGCGGCTTAATGCCAGTTTACGAATACAAAGGCCTGGACGGGTCCGGAAAGACCGTCAAAGGAATCCAAGACGCCGACAGCCAGGGGGCGCTGCGCTCGCTTCTGCAATCCCAGGGCATCTACGTCACGGATATTTGGGAGGGCAAGGGAGGCAGAGCCAAAGCCTCCGGTGAGGTCGACTTCCAGAAGATGCTCGAGCGGGTCACCCTGCGCGACATCTCGGTGCTCACTCGCCAGATGGCCACGCTCACCCGCGCCGGCATCCCGCTCGTCGAGACGCTCAACGCGCTCAGCGAGCAGGTCGAAAAGGACGAGCTCAAGCGCACCATCAGCGACATTCGCCAGAAGGTCAACGAGGGCTCGAGCCTAGCCAAGGCGCTCAGCGACCACCCCAAGCACTTCAGCGACCTGTACGTCAACATGGTCAAGGCCGGCGAGAGCTCCGGTAACCTCGACGTCGTCCTGGAGCGGCTGACCGAATTCCTGGAAGCCCAGATCGAGCTGCGCGGCAAAGTCATCGGCGCGATGGTCTACCCGATCATCATGATGTTCGTCGGTGTCATCATCATGAGCGTGCTCTTCATCTTCGTCATCCCGAAGGTCACCCAGATCTTCCAGGACCAGAACGCCGCCCTGCCCTGGATCACCCAGCTGCTGATCGGCACCAGCGAGGTCTTCGCCAGCGCCTGGTTCGTCATCCTGCCGGCCATCGGCGGGCTGATCTGGGCCTTCTTCAAGTGGAAGAACTCACCGGAGGGCAAAGACAAGTGGGACCGCTGGGTCTTGAAGGTCCCCGTCTTCGGCCCCCTGGTCCGCATGATCGCCGTGTCGCGCTTCGCCCGCACGCTGGGAACCCTCCTGGCCAGCGGCGTGCCGCTGCTGACGGCGCTCGACATCGTCAAAAATATCCTGGGGAACAACCGGCTCATCGAAGTCGTCGAAGACGCCCGCGTCAACATCCGCGAGGGTGAATCGATCGCCCAGCCCCTGAAGCGCTCGGGCGAGTTTCCGCCGCTTGTCACCCACATGATCGCCATCGGCGAGAAGAGTGGCCAGCTCGAGGACATGCTCGACAACGTGGCCACCGCCTACAACCAGCAGGTCGACATGCGCATCCAGGCGCTGACCACCCTGCTAGAGCCGTTGATGATCGTCGGCATGGGCGCCGGCGTGGCAGTCATCGTCTTCGCTGTCATGATGCCGATTCTGCAGCTCAATCAGACGATTGGAGCGGGATGACGTTCTTTTAGGCAAAAAGCAACAACGTCGCACTGAACAGAACACGAAAACCCAAAAGGGAGTGAAAATGAAGCTCATCGAAAACATCAAGGAAGCCCACTTGGCAGCCACCAAGCGCGGCCAACTCGCCAACACCCGCGGCATGACGCTCATCGAGATCATGATCGTCATCACGATCATGGCCAGCATCATGGGCGTGGTCGGCTTCTACGTCGTCGGCGCCCTCGAGGAAGCCAACATCAAGGAAGCCAAGATCCAGATGGGCAACCTGAACCAGTCGCTCGACATGTACTACACGCGCACCGACCCGCACGAGTACCCGGAGAGCCTGCAGAAGCTGGTCGACCGCAACATCATGCAGGAAGTCCCCAGCGACCCGTGGGGCGAGCAGTACGTGTACCGTCGCGACAGCCGCAACGAGTTCACCCTGATGAGCAAGGGCCCCGACATGACCGAGGGCACCGAGGACGACATCACCCCGGGCGGCGACGGCGGCGAGAGCTGACCCGGCACATCCTCGGCGAGAGCTGTTCCGGCAACATCCTCGGCGAGAGGCGCTCCGGCAACCTCCTCCTCTCCGCCCGTAGCGAAGCGAAGGGATGGAGAGGACCGAGGAGAGGCCTCCCTTTCCGCCCGTAGCGAAGCGAAGGGATGGAGAGGGACCGAGGGAGAGGCATTCAATGGCCTCAGACGCGCGAGTGATTAGGAGCGCGGGCAGCTTGCCCGCATCGGGCGACGTCGCCGGGGTCGCTTTTTGACCCCGCGACGGAGGCCGAAATCGAATGAGGAATGTAGCTCGCCGGCCCCTGTTAGTTATGCGCGCCGACATCAACGCATTGTAAAACCGAGCACCTAATGACCCATCGCCCCACATCTCCCCTTCGCACGACGAAGGGCATGACCATCATCGAAGTGATGGTCGTGATGTTCATCGTCGCCGGCCTGGCGGGGATGTCGTTCTACGCCGTCGGCGCGCTCACCGCGACCGACCTGCGGGACGAGGCGATGCGCATGACCTCGGCGATGAAGTACACCTGGACGCGCGCCGCGGTAAACGGCGCGCAGTACCGCATGGTCATCGACCTCGAAGCGGGCGAATACCACACCGAGGTGACCGACGCGCCGGTGGTCCAAGAGGCGCCGGACAACGCCGGCAGCTCCGAGGGCGTGCTGCCCGAGGAGGCTCAGGAGCGCGAGAACGCCAAGAAGGCCAACGCCTCCGACCTGTTCGGCGAGGAGAGCGACCCGTTCGGCGTGCACCGCGCGCCGACCTACGAGCAGGTCCAAGACGGCGCCATCGAGCCGCGCGCGTTCGAGTCGGGCGTCAAGATCAAAGAGGTGCACGTGGCCTATCAGGACACGCCCATCACCTCCGGCAAAGTGGCGGTGAACTTCTTTCCGGACGGCTTCCAGCAGCCGGTGATCATCGTGTTGACCAACGAGGAGGAGGACGACTTCTTCTCGCTCGTCAACGAGCCGCTGACGGGGCGCGTCAAGCTCTTCAGCAAGCGGATCGAAGATCGCGAGATGCTCGAGCATGGAGAGGACGATGATTGAGCGACTGAGATCACAACACGGTTTTACGCTCTTGGAAGTGCTCATCGCTCTGGCCATCTTGGCCAGCGCCCTGACTGTGCTCATCGGCACCACGGCCACGAGCAACCAGCAGGCGATCTACGCCAACAAGCTCACCCGCGTCTCGCAGCTCGCCCGCTCGAAGATGACCGACATCGAGTACGAGATGATGGACGAGGGCTTCCCCGACACCGTCCAACGCCTCGACGGCGACTTCGGTGAAGAGGGCTACGACCACATCAGTTGGGAGGCCGAGGTTTTCCCGGTCGAGATTCCCCCGGAGGTCAAAGAGGAGCTCATCGCGCAGGTCAACGCGCAGCTCTTCGGCGGCCAGGACACCCAGGGCGCGCTCAAGGGCAACGCGGCGTTCAGCGCCATGTTGCCGATGCTCGTCGCCCAGGTGCCCGAGATGATCAACCAGATCGGCAAGAAGATTCGCCGCGTCAAGCTGGTCGTCACCTACGATTTCCACGGCTCCGAAGAGACGATGACGGTCACCCAGTACATCGTCGACCGCGACCAGGCCGGCTTCGACCTGTTCGGCACCGGCGAGTCGGACTCGGGCAGCGAAGGGGGCGAAGAATGAGCACCCTCCGTGACAAGCTGGCAAGGTGTGACAAGCTGACAACAATCGCCCAAGCGCATCGCGCGCTGTGGGGTACGGACGACCGACGCGCACAGGCGGGCTTCACCCTCATCGAAGTCCTCCTCGCCGTCACCGTGCTCGCCACGCTCACCGCGATTACGTGGGTGGGCGTGTCGGGCATGTTCAGCACCCGCGACTACATGACTGAGCGCTTCGAGCGCTACCAGATCATGCGCGTGGCCATGGACCGCATGGCCCGCGAGTTCTCCTCGGCGTACCTCGCCGGCCCGGAGCACGGCGGCGAGCCGCTTCCAGGCGAAGAGGAAGAGATGCAGGAAGCCCAGGACGGCAACGCCGGCAAGGTCGCCCAACTGCAGGCGCGCCGCGAGCCGGTCCAATTCGGCATGATCGGGCGCGACGACGAGGTCAACTTCACCAGCTTCGCCCACATCCGAAGCATCGCCGGCGAGAAGGCCAGCCAGCACGCCGAGATCGGCTACTTCACCGAGCGCAAGCGCGACAGCCGCACCGGCCGCCTGGTCAACAGCCTGATGCGCCGCGAGGACACCACCCTCGACGACGACATCACCGACGGCGGCAAGATCTACACGATGATCCCCAACATCGAAGACGTCGAATTCGAGTATTGGGACCCGGGCCCGCCCAGCGTGGGCACCATGGAGGAGATGGCCGAGGGCGACTGGACCGACAGTTGGGACACGACCAAGAGCGAGTTCGCCGGGCGATTGCCCACCCGCGTTCGCATCCGGGTGACCCTTCCGCCGCAAGACGAACGCGGCGACGAAGAGGTCTTCACCATCCAGACTCAGCTGGAGACGACTGAGGTGCTGGAGTTTTGATCATGCTCGATTTTATCGCCAAAGCGACGATGAGGACGCTCGACGCGCTCGACCGTCCCGCGCAAAACCCCATGAAGGGGCGCCCGCGGGGCATCGCGTTGATCGTGGTCACGGTCACAGTGGGCATCTTGGCCACCGCGGTGGTCGAGTACGCCTATTCGACCCGCGTCAACTTGTCGATGTCGTCGAATAACGCCGACAAGGTGCGCAGCTATTACCTGGCGCGCTCGGCGGTCAATATCAGCCGGCTTCTGCTGTCGTTCCAATACGCGCTGCAGTCGGAGTCGCGCGAGGCCGGCCGCGGCGAGGACGCCGACGACATGGCCCAGCTCATCAGCCGGGCGATGCGCCGCAGCAACTTCCAGATGTACCAGTACGTCGACCTTCTGATGAAACCGTTCAACTCGGGCAAGCTCGAAAGCCCGGTCGGCGGCATCGACCTGAAGGACTCCGGCGTCGAGGGCTTCGGGGAGTTCGGCGGCGATTTCACCGTCGAGATCATCCCCGAGGAGGGCAAGGTCGACATCAACCGGTTCAACACCGACCAGATCTCGGAGGGCGACCTCCAGGAGATCTGCGCGATGATCGTCGACAGCTCCTACGACAGCATCTTCGAGGAGAAGGACGAGTGGGGAGAAACCCTCGACCGCGCGCTGGTCATGGAGCGGATGGTCAACTATATCGACCTGAACACGCAGGGCTTGGAGCTGACGCCCGACTGCACGATCCGCTCGTCGAGCGGCGACGAGCAGCGCCCTTACGATCGCGCCGAGCGCGACACCGAGCCGCGCGACGCCAAGCTGACCCACCTCGACGAGCTGTACCAGGTCGAAGGGGTCAGCGACACGTTCATGAAGGCGTTCGGCGAGCAGATGACCGTCTATCCGGTCGGCCGGCCGAACCTCAACGTGGCCACCGCCCCGATCTTCTACTCGGTGCTGTGCCGCAACGTCGAAGCCCAGAACGGCATCGCCCCGCGAAGTGGGAATGAAGGCAGCGCCTCACCGTTCAACTTGTGCGCTCGCGACCCGCAGATTCGCTCCCAGGTGCTCTATTTCGCCCTGGCGCTCGACGGGGTCCGCCAATTCTTCTCCGACCCGATGTCGGTCTTGATGGCCTACGTGGGCAGCACCGAGAGCAAGCTGCTGCCGTCGGCCAAAAAGGGCCAGCCGGTCGCGTTTTTGAGCGTCAGCCAGCTCCCCTCGTATGTCGAGGATTTCAAGCGCAATCCGCAGGTGATGGCGCAGTTTCTGATGTACTCGCCGACCTACCAGCAACTGGTGGCGGCCAACCCGGCCCTGCAGGTCGACCCGCTCAACCCGCAATTTCCCCAGTGGACGGTCAACTTCGACCGCACCGGGTTGATGCGGTCGGTCTCCTCGCGCACCCCGAGCATCTATCGGCTGCGCGCCAAGGGGACCTACGGGTCGAGCGAGACGGTCATCGAGACGGTGATCGACTTCGGCAAGACCGTGCGCCGGCTGCCCGGTGAGAAGCAATTGACCGAGAACGTTGACGACCCCGAGGAAGTCAAAGAGCTCAAGAAAGCGCTGCGTGAAACACGCGAAGCAATGCCGAAAGGCCGCGTGCTTTACTGGCGAGAAAAATGAACAGAGAAGCAAAGAAGTAAAAAAGTAAGAAAGCAAAAGAGTCACAACTCACTGATGTGGCTCGACTGGAGCCTTTAGCTCTTTCGCTTTTTTGCTCTTTTGCTCTTTTGCTGAGTTTCCGAAGGAAACGTATGGCAAACCATATCATCGGCCTCGACTTTGGCACCCACTCGATCAAGCTCGTGCGCATCGAGCGCGGGCGAGATCCGCAGGTGATCGGCTACGACGAAGAGCCGCTGCCGAGGTTGAACGAGCGCCCTGCCCCTGCTGGCAACGCCACTGAGGCGGGCGACGAATTCGAAGACGCTCCGACCCAGGTGCGCCACCGCGACGACGTCGCCGGTGCGCAGGGCGAAGACGGCGGACCGCCGCCCATGCCCGGCGGCCCCGAGACCGAGGCGCCCCAGAACGAGGCGGCCGGCGACGATCACTTCGGCCCGGAAGACGACGAGCCGACCGACGACGCGCAATCAGACGACGAGCACGCCGACGACACGGGTCGCTGGGAGGCCGCCCTCGACCGGCTCATCGAGCGCGGTGCGTTCGATGACGACGGCCTGGTGGTCACCTTCCTGCCCAACGGGCAGGCCATGTCGATCCACCAGCCGGTGCCCTTCGCCGAGCGCAGCAAGGTCGAGAATATCTTGCCGCATATGCTCAACGACCGGCTGCCGGTCGACCCGAGCAAGGTCGTCTACGACTTCCAGCTCATCGAGAGCACCGTCGAGGAAGGCGCCGAGGCGGTCGTGGGCTTCGCGCGCAAAGAGCAAGTCGGCGAGTTTCTGGGCGAGCTCAAGCGCCAGCACGTCGACCCGGCGGTCTTGGGCATCCCCGAGCTTCTGCTGACCTACGCGCTCGAGCGCTGCGCCCCGGTCGACGAGGGCACCTACGCGGTCGTCGACATCGGCCACGAGTACACCCGCGTGCTGGTGCTCCACCAGCGCGAGCCGGCCGTGGCTCGCTCGGTGCAGTTCGGCGGCCACAACCTGACGAAGGCGATCGCCGAGCGCTTCGACTCGACCTACGAGCAGGCCGAAAACCTCAAAGAGAACCACGCCAAGATCTTGGGGCCCGAAGACGCCCCCAGCGGCAACCAGCGGCTGGTCAGCGACGCGCTCGAGCAATCGCTCAAGCCGTTCGTGCGCGACCTTCGGCGCACCTTCCAGTCGCTGTATGCGCGCACCCGCATCAAGATCGACGAGATCTACGTGTGCGGCGGCACCAGCAAGCTTGGGAACCTGCCCGAGTTCATGAGCCGCGAGTTCGGCGTGCCCGTTCGCCGCTTCCCCATCGACCGCATCCCCGGCATGCCCTTGCAGCCGGGCGACGAGGTGAGCAAGGCCCCGCTGGCCATGGCCGCCTCGGCCGCGCTCCAGCAGATCGACGGCCGCGACGAAGAGCGCCTCATCGACCTGCGCAAAGACGAGTTCACCTACCGCGGCAAGTCGAGCTACCTGCGCTCGCAGATGGTCAAATACGGCGCCGCCGCGGCCGTGCTCCTCTTCTTGCTGGTGGGCATGCTCTTCAGCCAAAAGATCCAGATGGAGGCCCAGCGCGACGCCATGCGCGCCGCGCTGACCCAGCAGACCACCAAGCTCTTCGGCGAGCCGGTCTACACCAACGACAAGATCAAGAAGCGACTCACGGGCGAGAGCTCGAGCAAAAAGGGCTACATCCCCGAGATGAGCGCCTACCAGCTCTACTACGAGCTCGCCTCCAATATCTCCCAAGATATCGACCTGACGATCAGCCGCTTCGAGGTCGACGTCGACCGCAATGTCGCCCAGGTCTACGGCGAGACGACCAGCCCTCAGGCCGTCGAGCAGCTCATGGACAACATGCGCCAGCTCGAGTGCCTCAAGGACGTGCGCCAAGAGGGCGAGCTCAAGATCAAGGGCGACTCCGAGGTCGACTTTCACCTGCATATTTCCAGTGAGTGTTCCTGATGGCGAATCCCAAACAATCGCTCTCGGCCAAAATGAGCGACGCGTATTCGGACCTGACCGACCGCGAGCAAAAGCTTGTCATCGCCATGGCGATCATCTTGCCGTTGGTGGTCCTGGCGCTCATCGTGGGCATCTTCTCGCGCTCGCTCGGCGATATCGAGTCGCAGACGCAGGCCTACGAGAACGCCCTCGAGCTGGTCGCAGCCGGTGGGCCGAGCTACCTCGAAAAGAAGAACGCCGGCGAAGGCAGCGGCGGGCTGGCCGACCAGTTCACCGAAGAGATCCTGACCAACAACGAGGTCAAGCTGACGAGCTTCATCGCCTCGAAGGCCTCGGCCGCCGGGGTCAAGGTCAGCAGCTACGACTCCGAGGAGATCCCCATCGGCTCGGGCGACAAGTCCGGCCCGATCATCGTCGAGAAGCGCGTCAAGGTCGACATCCGCGACGCCCAGCACGACGAGCTGTTGAAATTCCTCGAGGAGATCGAGACCAGCGGCGAGCCGGTGGTCATCAAGCGCATCGACATGCGCGGCAAGCACCGCAGCCCCGGCGAAGTGCGGGCGCGCGTGGAAGTTTCGACGTTCATCAAACGTGAGCAAAAGAGCTGATTCATGGACCGTCCCCTTGTACGAATCACGGCCTACGTCGCCTTCGGAGTGGCCACCTTTCTGGTCGCCCTGGTGCTGACCTTCCCGGACCAGCGCCTCAAAGAGATCGCGACGGTGCAGCTCGAAAGCCAGCTCGGCGGCAAATACAACGTCGAGATCGAGGACCTCGATCTGTGGTGGCTCAGCGGCGTCGAGCTCGAAAACGTCACCCTCTCCGAGCGCGTGGCCGACACGGCGAGCGACGACGACGCCCAGGGCGGAGGCCCCACCGACGACGCCAACGGCGGTCGCCCCTCGGGCAAATCCGACGACGGCGGCGGGCCGCCCAACAAGCAGCCCATGCGCATCACCGTGCCGAGCATCGCCGCCGGCTTCTCGCCGCTTGCCAGCATCGCCAACTTCGCCCCCACGGTCGATTTCCTGGTCGACCTTGGCGGCGGTGACATCAGCGGCAACTACGTGCACGGCGGCGACAAGCGCGAGGTCAACGTCGACATCGACGACATCGACCTGTCGAAGACCAAGATCATCGACTCCTTTCTGGGTGTGCCCGTGCTGGGCACCCTGGGCGGCGAGATCAACCTCGAGCTCGACCCCAAGCGCCCGCTGTTGACCGGCGGCAAGATCACGCTGACAGGCCGCCAGCTCATGGTCGACGAGGCCACCATCCACACCGACCAGCTCGGCCCGATGGCCTTCATCGACGTGCCCCCGACGAGCTTCGGCAGCCTCGACGCCAACCTGGTCATCAACAAGCCCAAGGGAAGCCCCACCCCCACGGTCGACTTCAAGCGCTTCGAGTTCCACGAGGGACGCGACGTGCGCGGCCAGATCTGGGGCGACCTCGAACTCGGCCGCAACATGGCCTCGAGCCGCGCCAAGCTCAAGATGCGCTTCCAGTTCGAGGACAAGTATATCCGCTCGAACGACCTCTCGAGCGTCCTTCAGATGAAGTGGTTCCGCGAGGGCAAAGCCAAAGAATGGTACGGCTTCGTCCTGTGGGGCCGCCTCGCCAAGCCGCGCTTCAAGGGCGCCCCGACCGCCGCCAGCGGCCCGCAGGCCGACGCGGGCAACAAGGGCGCGAAGAGCGCGCCGAAGGGCAAAAAGTAATCCTCCTCTCCTCCCGCAGCGAAGCGAAGGGAAGGAGAGGACCGAGGAGAGGATTCCCTTTCCACAAGCGAAGCGCAGTGGAGAGGGACCAAGGGAGAGGGCCCCCACTTGTTTGACAACACGTCGCCTCCTACAATGTCCCTACCCCACACCCCAGGAGGCGACGTGAACCCCACACCAAAGCGCCCAAACACCCAGCGACACTCCACCGCCCTGCTCTCCGCCCTCGGCCTCACCGCGCTGAGCGCCCCGGCGCTCGCCTGCGGCAACGCCATGGAGCTGGTCGCGCGCGGCCTCTTCCCCGACATGTTCTGGGGCTGGTTCGCCGCCTTCGCCATCACCATGTTCGTCTACTACTTCGACGACAAACGCGCCGAGCCGCTCAGCAAACGCAGCCGCGTGTACGTCGCCCTGGCCCTCTTCGCCCTGGCCACAGCGATCTTCGGCATCTACTACGGCGCCACCGTCGACCCGGACGACTGGCGCCTGTGGGACCTCGAGCGAAGCTCCTGGGTGACGCACTCCGAGGATCTTGGAGAGGTCACGTTCTAAAAGAGGCGCTCACCTTGCCCAAGACCCCCGCAGGCTTGTCCCGCGGGTGAATGAGCCTGTGTAGCTAGAATAGGGCCGCCTTTACCCCAAGACCCCCGCGGGCTTGTCCCGCGGGTGAATGAGCCTGTGTAGCTAACCATGACGGTCGCCCCACCCACCATCCGCGCATCCTGAATCATCACCCTCTATCCGCGCCCAATCCGCCTATCATCACCCCATCCGAGCTCAGCGCCATCAACGCCATCAACGCCATCCCCGTCATCCGCGCCATCCGCAAATCCCCCATCAGCGCCATCCCCCACGAGAAACCCACCACGCCCCGATCTGCAAGAAAGTACGCAACAAATCCACAAATCCCGCGATAACCATAATAGGGGCCCCGAACGCGTCGTCTCACCCAGCGCCGCGTTCGAGAGTGGCCCCCATCGGATGCGCAACCGACGACGAAATCACCCCCCCGGCCTGGCCCACGCCTCCAGCCGCGGTATGTGTCAAGATAGTTGTCGCGTCTGAATTATCTACGTCTCTTGTAAATTGAGCGGCGCAAGCCGCACCTCTTCGGGGCGCGTCCATCCTCGCGGCCTTCGACTCCAGCGTGCGGGATTCTTTTGGCGCGCCTGTTCATAGAGCTTTTGGCGTCTTTGTAGCAGCTCGACGTCTTCGCCCGCGTGGCGCTGCTCGGGGGTCACCCAGCCGATCCCGCTGTGATAGTGCTCGGTGTTGTACCAGCGGACAAACGCCTCGACCCACTCAGACCATTCATGCACGCCGTCGAGCGGCTTTTTGGGGTAGCCAGGCCGGTATTTGAGCGTGCGAAAGCTCGATTCGCAGTGAGGGTTGTCGTTGGAGACGCCCGGGCGGCTAAACGAAGCGGCCACCTCCAGGCGCTCCAGCGTCGCCAGAAGCGTCGAGCCCTTCATCGCAGCCCCGTTGTCGGCGTGGATGCAAAGTCCGCTCGCCTCGACCTGTTCGGCGAGGATCGTCTTTTCAATGAGGCGGCTCGACAGCTCCATCGATTCTTGGTCTTCGACGCTAAAGCCGACGATCTTGCGGCTGAACAAGTCCATGATCCAGTAAAGGTAGACAAACCGGCCGCGTACCTGGGTGGGCAAGTATGTGATATCCCACACCCAGACCTGGCCGGGGCTGGCGGCCACTAATTCGGGCTTCGGCCTGGGCTTCGGCGGCCGGCTTGGCTGGCGGTGGGTCATCATCTTCTCTTCGCGCAACACGCGGTAAAATGTCGACTCGCTGGCGACATACTCGCCCCGGTCGGCCAGGCTGCATACGATCTGCCGGGGGCTCACATCACAGAATTCACGACCTGTGGCGATGGCGACCACCTGTGCTCGCTCCTCGTCGGTGAGCGCGTGCGCACACCGACTGTGGGGTCCCTGGCGAGCGTCCTCGGCCTGCGGGTCTTTTCGCCACCGCTGTATGGTGCGCTCGCTGATGCCCAGGGTCCGACAGGCCTGGGCCTGACGCGCGCCGTGGGAGACCGCCTCTGCGATCATGTCGAGGATGACTTGTCGCTCTTGCCGATCATGGGAGCGTCCTCGTCCCCCCACAACCGGCGCGCCTTTTTTGAGAGCACCAACAAGGCGGCCGTCTCGGCCAGCGCGGCCTCCTTTCGGCGAAGCTCGCTTTCGAGTTCGCGCTTGTCCCGTTGGGCCTGGCGCAGCTTCTGGGTGGCCTCCTTCTTGGCCCTGGTGCGTCCATCAAGCCCCTCGTACATCTGCGCTCTCCAGCGTCGAAGGTCGCTTGTATGCACTCCTTCCTCGCGCAGGAAAGCGCCAAACTCCTTGCCCTCGAGCGCCTCGGCGGCCATCACAAGACGCAGCTTTTCGGCCGAAGAGCGTCTCTCGGGTGCCGACTCTGGCTTTGCCTCAGCACGCAAGGCACCATCGAGCGCCGCCTTTCTCCACCGCCAAAGCGTCGTCTTGCCCACGCCGCTCAGCTCGGCCAGGCTCTCCGGGCTGATCTTTTCGTCGAGCATCCGTCGAACAAGACGCTCTTTTAGCTCTTTAGGATATGGACTCATCTCGGATCTCCTTGTTGCCCCTTCGTTCCATGAAACTAACAATCGAAGAGGCGACAACTATCCTGACACCTGGGGGCCGAGCCCGCCCCACCCGGGCGGTCGAAGCGAGGCAGGCGGAGGCAGCGCCGAGGTACGTCTTGGATGGTCAATGGGCGGGGGTCCGCGGGACCCAGGGGGAGGGAGCCATTCTGCTACTCTGTTCATATCTGCAGATCGCGCGCGCGAAAAATTCACGCGTTTGAGGGGGGATGTCGGGCGGCGGGACATTCTAGCTACTCAGGCTCGCTCACCGGCGGGACGAGCCCGCCGGGGTCGTGGGCAACCGGCTGCCGGCGACCGGCATCCGGCATCCGGCATCCGGCATCCGGCATCCGGCATCCGGCATCCGGCATCCGGCATCCGGCATCCGGCATCCGGCGACCGTGACCGTGACCGTGACCGTGACCGTGACCGTGACCGGCATCTGTGTCCGTGACCGGCATCCGTGACCGTGACCGGCACCCGTGACCGTAACCGTAACCCCAAAAGGGAATTCCCCTCCCTCCCCACACGTCTTACACCGAATTCGATTGACCCTTGGCCCCCCGCGATGTAGTGGGGGGCCTTCTTATATCGGTGAGCAAAAAGTCTCGGAGAGTAGAACAGTGATCACGACATCGGACATCATGGTGAACTTCGGCGGCACGCCCCTCTTCGAGGGGGTCAACGTCAAGTTCGTGCCCGGCAACTGCTACGGGCTGATCGGCGCCAACGGCGCGGGCAAGTCGACCTTTTTGAAAGTCTTGAGCGGTGAGCTCGAGCCGTCGGCCGGCAGCGTGCATATCCCGGCGAACCTGCGCATGGCCAAGCTCGAGCAGGACCAGTTCAAGTTCGACGAGATGGTCGTGCTCGACACGGTGCTCTTCGGTCACCCGCGCCTGTTTGAAGTCCACAAAGAGCGCGCCGAGCTGTACGCCAAGCCCGATTTCAGCGAGGAGGACGGCGCGCGCGCAGCCGAGCTCGAGGTCGAGTACGCCGACATGAACGGCTACGAGGCCGAGTCCGAGGCGGCGAGCCTGCTCGACGGGCTGGGCGTGCCCTCCGAGCTGCACTACAAGACGATGGGCGAGCTCGAGGGCGGCCACAAGGTGCGCGTGCTCCTGGCCCAGGCGCTCTTCGGCCAGCCCGACATCCTGCTGCTCGACGAGCCGACGAACCACCTCGACGTGCACACGATCGCCTGGCTCGAGAACTACATCTCGCGCCTGACCACGCTGGTCATCGTGGTCAGCCACGACCGCCACTTTTTGAACAACGTGTGCACCCACATCGCCGACATCGACTTCCGCAAGGTGCAGGTCTACGCCGGCAACTACGACTTCTGGATCCAGGCCAGCGAGCTCGCCTTGCGCCAGCGCCGCGACGCCCAGAAGAAGGCCAGCGACAAGGCCAAAGAGCTGCAGGCGTTCATCGAGCGCTTCTCCTCGAACGCCTCGAAGGCCAAGCAGGCCACCTCGCGCAAAAAGCTGCTCGCCGAGCTCACCCTCGACGACCTGCCCGTGTCGACGCGCAAATACCCGCATATCGTCTTCAAGCCCGAGCGCGAGCCGGGCCGCGTGCTCCTCAACGTCGAGGGTCTCACCAAGACGATCGACGGCGAGAAGATCCTCGACAATGTCAGCTTCTCGTTGCAGCCGGGCGAGCGCGTGGCGTTCGTCGGCCACGACGGCCGCGCCAAGACCGCGCTATTCGACATTTTAGCAGGCGTCAGCGAGCCCGACAGCGGCACGTTCGAGTGGGGCTCGACCATCACCCACGCCTACTTCCCCCGCGAGAACGAGCCCTTCTTCGACGGCGTCGACCTCAACCTCATCGACTGGCTGCGCCAGTACACGATCAACAAGCACGAGGAGGACGTGCGCGGCTTCTTGGGCAAGATGCTGTTCACCGGCGAAGACACCCTCAAGCCGGTCAACGTCCTGTCGGGTGGCGAGCGCGTCCGCTGCATGCTCGCCCGCATGATGCAGGTCGGCGCCAACGCGCTCATCTTCGACGAGCCCACCAACCACCTCGACCTCGAGAGCATCACCGCGCTCAACCGCGCGATGGAGGCCGCCGAGGACCTGGTGATCTTGCTGTCGTCGCACGACCGCGAGCTGGTGAACACCGTCGCCAACCGCATCATCGAGATCGGCCCGCACGGGATGGTCGACCACCTGATGACCTTCGACGAGTACATCGAGAGTGACCGGGTGGCGCAGGAGCGCGTGGAGATTTATGGGGGCGTGGCGGCGCTTTGATTCGGTGCGGGGGGCCTCTCCCTCGATCCCTCTCCTTCCCTTCGCTTTGGGCGAGGATGGGTGGCCTCTCCCTCGATCCCTCTCCTTCCCTTCGCTTCGCTACGGGTGGAGAGGGGGGCCTCTCCTCGGTCCTCTCCTTCCCTCCACTTCGTTACGGGCGGAGAGGAAGACGTCGTTCTATCGGACTCTGTACAAGGTGCGTACTGGCAACATCTTCCTCCCCTGCGCGAAGCAAAGCGTAGCGTAGGGGAGGACCGAGGAGGGGACTCCTCCTCCGCGCAGCGAAGCGAAGTGGAGGAGGACCGAGGAGGAGGCCAAACAAAGCCCCAACACTGAACAAACGTCCCGGCACTTGCCACCACTCCAATCCCCTGAAATACTGCCCCGCCCACGGCGGTTCATTTCGAGCATGATTGTCCGCCGCGCCGAAGTGTTTTCCCTGCAGTATCTCCGGTACATATGACTGCCCAACCCAGCTTTAAAGCGCCCGCTCGCGCCACCCACGGCGAGCGTGTTTTCGACAAAGATGCGATCGTGATCCATGGGGCGCGCGAGCATAACCTGCGCAACCTCGACCTGGCGTTGCCCAAGCGCCGGCTGATCGTGTTCACCGGGCCGAGCGGCTCGGGCAAATCGAGCCTGGCTTTCGACACGGTCTATGCCGAGGGGCGGCGCCGCTACGTCGAGAGCCTGTCGACCTACGCGCGCCAGTTTCTGGGCCAGATCGACAAGCCCGACTTCGACTATATCGCGGGGCTGAGCCCGACGATCTCCATCGAGCAGAAGACGTCGACCAATAACCCGCGCAGTACCGTGGGGACGGTGACCGAGCTGCACGACCACCTGCGCGTGCTCTACGCCAGGCTCGGCCAGCAGTTTTGTCACGAGTGCGACCGCCCGATCACCTCGATGTCCAAAGAGGCGATCATCGGCAGCGTGCTGTCGCTCGACGAGGGCACCAAGTTCATGGTGCTCGCCCCGCTGGTGCGAAACCGCAAGGGTGAGTACCGCGACCTGTTCGAGGAGCTTCGCCAGGACGGGTTCATCCGGGCGCGGATCGACGGCGAAATCGTCGCGCTCGAAGACGTCGAGAAGGTCGCGTTGCACACGCGCCACGACATCGACGTGGTCGTCGACCGGCTCATCGCCAAGCCCGGCAAGCAGCAGCGCATCACCGACTCGGTGGAGCTGGCGCTGTCGACGGCCGGGGGGCGCTGCATCATCGTGACGCCGCCTCAGGGAGACGAAAAGCAAGAGCGCGAGCGCCTCTACAGCACCGAGCGCGCCTGCACCCACTGCAATATCGCGTTCCCCGAGTTGAGCCACCAGAGCTTCTCGTTCAACAGCCCGCTGGGGATGTGCTCCGATTGTCAGGGCATCGGCACGACCGACCAGGTCGCGCCCGACTCGCTGGTCATCGACGGGTCGAAGTCCCTCGCCGAGGGCGCCGTCGAGGCGATTGGGCCCCACCCGGAGAGCGACCGCGGCAAGCGCTTCAAGCACGCCGAGTCGGTCAAAAAGGTCTGGAAGCAGCTCGAGACGAGCGCCAAGGCCCGCAAAATCGACCTCGACCGGCCGTGGAGCGAGCTGACGAGCGACGAGCGCGAGCTCGTGCTCTTCGGGCCCGCCGAAAAGAAAAAGAAGAGCTACAAGGGCTTCGAGGGCGTCGTCGACTTCGTCGCCCACGCCCACAAGAAAGCCCGCAAGAAGAGCACCCGCGAGTTCTTCGGCGAGTTCCAGGAGCCGGCGCCCTGCCCCACCTGCGACGGCACGCGCATGCGCCCCGAGAGCCGGGCGGTGCGCTTCAAGGGCCGCTCGCTCGCCGAGGTCGGCGACATGGGCATCGACGAGGCGCGCGCGTTCTTCGAGGAGGTCGAGCTCGAGGGCCGCGACGCGGTCATCGGCACCGAGCTCATCGAGGAGATCCGCGAGCGCCTGGGGTTTTTGCTCGACGTCGGCCTCGACTACCTGTCGCTCGGCCGCGCCGCGCAGACGCTGTCGGGCGGCGAAGCCCAGCGCATCCGCCTGGCGAGCCAGTTGGGAAGCGAGCTGTCGGGCATCTTGTACGTGCTCGACGAGCCGTCGATCGGCCTGCACGCGCGTGACCACCGACGCCTGCTCGAGACGCTCGAGTCGCTTCGCGACCAGGGCAACTCGGTCATCGTCGTCGAGCACGACCGCGACACGATGGAGCACGCCGACCTGATCGTCGACTTCGGCCCGGGCGCCGGGCGCGTGGGCGGCGATATCGTGGCCATGGGCACGCCCGACGAGATTCTGGAGAGCTCCGAGTCGCTCACCGCCGACTACCTGGCCGGCCGCAAAAAGATCGCCGTGCCCGAAGAGCGCCGCTCGACGGACACGCCGAGCCTGTGGATTCGCGGCGCGCGCCACAACAACTTGAAGGGCATCGACGCGCGCTTTCCCACCGGCACGTTCACCTGCGTGACCGGCGTGTCGGGCGCGGGCAAAAGCTCGCTGGTCAACGAGACGCTCTACCCGGCGATCGCCCGAAACGTCTACTTCAAGCACCGATCGGTGGGCGCCCACGACGAGATCGAGGGCCTCGAGCTCTTCGACAAGGTCATCAAGATCGACCAGTCGCCCATCGGCCGCACCCCGCGCAGCAACCCGGCGACCTACACCAAGGTCTTCGACCATATCCGCGACCTGTTCGCCAACCTGCCCGAGTCGCGCATGTACGGCTTCGACAAGGGCCGGTTCAGCTTCAACGTCAAGGAGGGGCGCTGCGACGAGTGCAAGGGCCAGGGCGTCCAGACCGTCGAGATGAGCTTCTTGGCCGACGTGTACGTCCCGTGCGACGCCTGCCTGGGCCGGCGCTTCGACCCGACGACGCTTCGGGTGAAGTACCGCGGCCACAGCATCAACGACGTGCTCGACATGACGATCGCCGAGGCCGCCGAGGTCTTCGACAAGCACCCCAAGATCTCGCGAATCATGCAGACCTTGCTGGACGTCGGCCTCGACTATATCCAGCTCGGCCAGCCCTCCCCGACCCTGTCGGGCGGCGAAGCCCAGCGCGTCAAGCTGTCGCGCGAGCTGGCCAAGATCGCCACCGGCGACACGCTCTATATCCTCGACGAGCCGTCGACCGGGCTGCACTTCCACGACATCAGCAAGCTCCTGGGCGTGGTCGACCAGCTCGTCGACGCGGGCAACACGGTCGTGATGATCGAGCACAATATCGACATCATCAAATGCGCCGATTACCTCATCGACATCGGCCCCGAGGGCGGCCACGAAGGCGGCCACCTGGTGGCCGCGGGCACGCCCGAAGAGGTCGCCGAGGTCGACGAGAGCTACACCGGCAAGTTTTTGCGTGAGGCGTTGGGGTGAGCCCCGCGACCGCGCCCGAGACCGCGCCCGCGCCCCGTTGTTATTTTTGCAATGAGTTCACCGTTCGAAGCCGCTCCGATTGAACGATATCGATCAATTCGAGCGATATTGCTGCATCGACCGTAAAGCAGATGAACGGCGGGGCGCGGGCGCGGGCGGGGGCGCGGGCGCGGCGAGTCCCGGGCTAATGAATATTGTTTATTGATGGAGCACACCATGACCCACCCACGCCTGCACAACCTCCTCGCCCTCTCCACCGCCTCGCTCGCCCTGCTGGCGAGCGCGTGCGAGACCTCCGGGCCGACGGCCGACGAAGCCAAACCGGCGCAGTCCGCGAAACCCGAACCGCTCACCCAGCCCGACGACGTCGCCGCCGAGCCGTGCGCGGCGAAGATGGAGGCGGTCGCCGAGAAGCTGCGGCCGTTCCGGTTGTCGCGGTCGCTGCCCGACTTCGCCGCGGCCGACGACGAGCTCGTCGCGATGCCCGCGGACATCGGTGAGGCGCTGCTGCCCGACAGCCCCACCTCGGAGCGCTTCGACACGATGACCTTCGTCGAGTTGATGCCCGACGGGCGGGTGCGCCTCGGCGACGCCAAGGCGCCGATCGACGTGGCGAAGCTCGAGGCGCGCCTGGTGTCGCTGCAGCGACGACGCGCTAAAGAGGCGCAGATGCTGCAGCAGTCGGCGCCCGAGCCGATGCAGGCGGTCGTTGTGGCCCGGTCAGACGCCCAGCCGTCGGCGCTCGCCGACGTCATCTTCGCGCTCAACAAGGCGAAGGTCGCCGACATCGCGTTCGCCTACGCCGCCGAGGGCGTCGAGGCCGAGATGCTGCCGGTAGTCACCATCGAGACCGAGCTGGGCGTCGACGCCCAGGTAGAGCGCTACCGGCGCCACCTGCGCGCGTCCGACGCCGAGCGCGACGAGTTGCGCGAACAGGACCGCGCGTTCCACGACAAGGTGTTCGGCGAGCCGTGGAACGCCCAGTGCCACCGCACGTGGACCCTCGCCCTCGCCGGGCGCCTCGACGACGCCGAGGACGTGGTCGACCCGGACGAGACAGCCTGTTGTGCTCAGACCAACTGGAGCGCCGTGCAGTACCTCACCGTCGGCGGCGAGCAGCGCTCGTATGCGTCGTGGCGTGTGGTGTCGGCGAAGATGAGCGGGGTTCAGGCTAACAGCAGCCCCCTGGCGAAGCTGAAGTTGAAGCAGAACCACCCGGTGTTGAAGCTGTCGGCGGGCGACTCGTACCGGGCGTTTTTGCAGAAGGTGGTCGAGGCGGGCGACGAGCTACACGTGTTTGTGTTTGTGCCGTAGCCGCGCATACGCCTCGCGCTGGCTCCCCTCTCCGAATACTTCGACGAGCCACGCCTTGTCGGCGCGCGACAGGTGGGCTTCGACGGGCACCTCGGGTGACCAGGTCAGGGTGCCGTCGCCCACGCCGGGCCGGCCGCGGTCGGCCATCAGCACGAGCCGACGCTGGTCGCCCACACCGTGCTCGACCACGTAGAGGCCGCCGAATTTCTCGCGCGGGATTTTCAGCCCCGCGTTGAGCCCCCGCGGCGCGATCAGCTCGACGTAGTCGGGGGTGAGGGCCAATTTGCGGATGCGGTGTCGGTTGTTGTAGCCGGCGCCGAGCGCGACCGTGACCACCAGCAGGGGGATGGCGAAGGCGAAGAGCGTGAAGAAGATGCCCGGCGCAAAGAAGAGCCCGGCGACGAGCAACGGGACCAGGATGCCGAGCACGATCAGGTTCGTGCGCAGGCTCATGTCGACGCTGAACGTGCGGAAGAGTTCGACCTCCAGGCGCCCCTCCTCGCGCGAGACCGACAGCTTCGATTGGTAGGGAAGCGGCGGCAGGTCGTCGGCCGTGGGCACGAGGCCCGCGCCGGCGTAGCGTTTCAGTTGGCCTCGCTCTTCGACGTCGAAGCGAAGCCGCACCATCGCTTCGCGCGCGGTCTGCAGCCGCTCGGTGGGGTTCGGCTCGAGCAACTCTCCCAAAAAATCGACGAACTCGCCGGTGACCGGCACCACGTCGCGAAACTGCAGGCGCAGTCGTTCGACGGGCAGGTCGGCCGGGTGGCGGTGGGCGAGCAGGTGGACGAGCGTGGCGCCGAGCGAGTAGAGGTCGCTTGCGGGCGTGGCGCGACCGCTGAGCTGCTCGGGGGCGACGTAGCCGGGGCTCCCGACGAGCGTCGAGCCACCCACCGTCGCCTGCACGTGCTCGCCGGCAATGCCGAAGTCGATGAGGGCGACGCGCCCGTCGGGCCTGCGGATCAGATTCGACGGCTTGACGTCGCGGTGAATCACCGGCGGGTCGAGGCTGTGGATATAGTCGAGGACGTTGAGCACCGAACGACACAGCGCCACGGCTTCGGATTGGCGCATGTGGTGGCCGCGTTCGATGAGCTCGAGGAAGCTGTCGCCGGCGATATACTCGCGCACGAGGAAGTAGCGCGTCGCGTTGTCGCCGGCTTGTTGGAACGCATCGATATGTCTGGGGATGGCGTCGTGGTCGAGGCGCTCGAGCAGCCTGGCCTCGCGCTCGAAGAGCTCGACCGCCTTCCAATCGTGCGCCAGGTCGAGGTCGAACTCCTTGACGACGACCTGCTCGCCCGTGCGGTGGTCCACCGCCAAGTACGTATCGCCCTGCCCGCCGCGCCCGAGCACGTCCGACAACTCGTAGCGCCCGTCGAGCATCTCGCCGTCGAGGCGCTCTACCGCGTCCATGTCGAGGGGAGTCTGGGCCATCACGCACCGCCTTCGGAGTTGCCGAGCGAGCGCCCTTCTTTTGAGAGCGCCAGGTAGAGGCGTAAGAACTTACAGAGCCACGCCTGCGTCAGGTTGCCGGGCAACAGAGTCCACGTATGTTCGATGGTCCCTTCGAGGACTTTGATGCGGTCGAATTCGGCGATGACGTCGAAGAGCCGGTCGCGGCGCACGGTGCGCGTGCCGAGCGTGCGGCCGCGCCACCGTCGCACCAAGACGAGCTCGTCACGCGTGATCTCCAGGCGCCCGTCGAACCCGAGCGAGCGCCAAGTCGGCTCGGTCTCGACGACGAGCCTGTCGGCCTCGGCGCGAATCGACAGCGTGTCGGGAAGCCTCCTGGCGAGTGTCGAGCGCCCGCGCACCAAGCGCAGCCGCTCGGCGGGCGACTCGCCGGCGACGAGCGCGTCGTCGCCTTGCTCCGACGTCTTGTCGTAGCCGCGCCGGTAGAACCCATCGGCCGGCACCGCGGCCAACTCGCGAAGCCGCGCGAGCGCCTCGGCGGCCGACGCGATCCGGTCCTCGGGATACGGCGCGAGCATGTCGGCGAGCAGCTCGCCGAAGGCCTGCGATGCCTCGATATGGGGGGCGAAGTCGATCTCGAGGCCGCCGTCGCACAGCTCGACGGGGTGCACGCCGCTCATCATGTGCACGACGGTCGCGCCCAGCGCGTACAGGTCGCTGCACGGCTGCGCGCGGCCCATGATCTGCTCGACGGGCAGGTAGCCGCTGGTGCCGACGACGGTCGAGCCGCCGACGTCCTTGGGCACGATCGCCTGCACGGCGCCGAAGTCGACGAGCGCGTAGCGCCCGTTGGGGCCGCACACGATATTGGCCGGCTTGATGTCGCGGTGGACGATCGGCGGGTGCAGCTCGCCCAGATACGCCAACACGTCGAGCATCTGTTCCAGAAAGTCGACCGCTTGGTCCTGCGTCCACGTCTTGTTGGCCTCGAACCGGGCAGCCAAGCTGTCGCCCTCGACGTACTCCTGCACGAGGTAGAACCGCGGGTCGTCGGTCTCCTCGCCGACCACGAAATGGTCGATATACGACGGGATCGCCGGATGCTCGAGCGAGCGCAGCACCTTGCCCTCGCGCTCGAACAATTCGACGGCCTTCCACTCCGACACCGCCCGCATGGCGAGCTGCTTGACGGCGACCCGCGCCCCCGAGTCGAGGTCGCACGCGAGGAAGAGCCGCCCCTGCCCGCCGCGGCCGAGCACCCCGAGAATCTCGTAGCGCCCGCCCGATCCCTGAACGATGGAGAGTGTCTGGTTGTCGTCGAAGTGTTCTGCCAAGGTGCTTCTCGGTTTCGGCCAAAGCCCGTGCGATACACGTTCAAGAAAATAAAACGCCCGGGACGTGAATTCACGTCCCGGGCGCTCGATTTTCAGCAGATCCCGCGCGTCAATGTCGAGGAGCCCATCGCCAGCACAGCAGCGTGTCGTTCGTGCGAATGCCGCAGGCGACGATCCCGGTACTCACCTTGCGAAACTGCGCTTTGCTCGGCCATCCCGAGTAATTCCAGCCCCAGCACCAGATCGCGCCGACCTCGTCGACCGCGCAGCTCGTCTGGGTGCCCGCGCTGATCTGGGTGAACGGCACTGCGGGGGGAATTGCCTGGTCGACGTCGCCCGAGATGCCGCTGCCGCCGTCGTCGGGCACCTCCCACTCAGTCTGGGAGTTGGGCTCGGATCCCAGCCCCCAGCACTCCGTGGTGCCGTCGTCTCGCAACGCGCAGGTGTGATATCGCCCCGCGTCCAGTGAGGCGAACGAGCCGGCGGGCGGCACGGCTTGGCCGTGGTTGATCCGGTCGTCCAAGCTGGGGTCGGAGCCGGCGCCCCAACACTCGATCGTGTTGTCGTCGCGCAGCCCGCAGGTGTGTTTTCCGCCCGCGCTCAGGTCGGTGAACGTGCCGCTGGGCGGCGTGGCCTGGCCTTCATCGTTGCGTCCCCAGCAGGAGACCACCCCGGCGGTGTCGATCGCGCAAGTGTGATGCCAGCCGGCGGCCACGTCGAGGTAGGTGCCCGTGGGGGCGACCGCCTGGTCGAAGTCATTGTCGGCGTTCTCGTCGACGTTGGGGTCTTCCCCCATCCCCCAGCACGCAAGGGTGTCGTCGTCGCGGATGGCACATGCGTGCCAGAACCCGGTGCTGATCGCCTTGAAGCTGCCATCAGGCCCGTCGAGGTTCTCGTTGCAGCCGACGCTGCCGTCGGACTGCAGCACGCAGAACCAAGAGCCCGTGACATCGACGTCGAGCACGGCCAAGCCCTGGGGCGTGTCGACCTCGGCCCACACGTCACCTGGCTGACGGGTGACGTCCTGGGCCACCCCGTCGGTCGCATCGAGCGAGTCGACGCCGTCGTTCGGGCGACACTGCCCCGAGATACAGGTGTGCTCGGAGGGACAGTCGGAGGTGGTGTTACACGACAGCCAATGCGACTCGCTGCCGGTCTTCGGGTCGTGGTCGTCGGTGCAACTGGCCGAGAACGTCAGGCTCACCAAGCTCGCCAGTGCAACGGTTGCGACGGTTGCGATTGATCGTGCTTTCATCGTGCTTCTCCATGTTCGTCATCATCGTCATTCGAATTGTCGAGCACCGACTGACCGAAATAAAACGTCACTCTGGAGGTCTGCGCGTGCGAAGGACGGTTGTCGGCGTTGTAGGCATCGACCTCCTCGCGAAGCTTGGACAACTCCCGGCGGGTATCGCTCAAAAGCCCGAGCACGCGACCGGCAAACGGGTGGCCCTCCCAGATCTCGAAGGAGTACGTGCTGCCGCCGACCGCATCGGAGGGGAGCGACTGCAAGCGCGTGTTGCGCAGTTTGACGCACGCGGCGGTGACCAGCGCGTTGAAGTGGTCGAAGAACGACGCCTCCCACCCGGCGGGGTCTTCCATCGGAATCACGCAGACGTCCGAGCGGTAACTGGGTGCGTCGGCTTGCGTCGGGCTCGAGCGAGTCACCCGCCCCTCGTCGACCAGCGTATCGAGGGCGTCCTCGACGACGGCCGGCTCATAACCGAGCCGCTCGCTCAACGCGTCGACGCTGATCGGCCCGTGCAAGTAGACGTGGAGCCAGATGAGCGCCAACGCCGAGGCGTGCTCGTCACGCCCGGCGAGTCGGGCGAAGTCTTGGTCGCTGGCAAAGCGATAGGCCGTCGAGTGGCCGCTTCCGGTCTGGAAGACCAGGCCGGACTCGACGAGATCCCACAGGATGCCGCGCACCGTGGCGTCATCCTCGGCGTAGAACTCACCGAGCACTTCGGCGCGGGTGACGACCTCGCGCTCACGCACGAAGTTGAAGACGGCCTCCCAGACCGACTCCTTTTCAGCATCGCGACGGGCGGTCAGCCGCCGAAGCTTCGCCTGATAGGAGCGCAGGGCCATGCCGAACATGTCGGCCGCGACCTTGCGGCTCACGCCCTGCTCCTCGAGCTCGGTGGCCAACTCGAGAAAGACGGAGTTGGCGATATCGGCCAACGGGGCGCGCAGGCCCGCCGAGGTGGCCAATTGCGCGATGAGCACCGTGGTCTGACGGACGACGGCGTCGATGAGCAGTCTGACGTTCACAACATTCTCCACAGAGGTGAATCGGGCTCGACATCCCCCACTCTAGGGCGTCACGGATGCGCGGGTAGTGCAAGATCTTGCATCCCCATAGAGGCAGACTCGAAGGGCAAACGCAAAAACGCCCGCGACGCATCTCGCGTCGCGGGCGTTTTTGGTGCGGCTAGTCTAGCCGGAGCTTGGCTCAGCCGACAACGCTGTTGTCGTCGTCATCACCGTCGTCGTCTCCGTCACACGCGAAGCTCTCGCCGTCGTCGTCTCCGTCGTCGCCGTCTCCGTCACACGCGAAGCTCTCGCCGTCGTCGTCTCCGTCGTCGCCGTCTCCGTCACACGCGAACGAGTCGTCGCCCTCTTCGTCGTCGCCGTCCTCGTCGTCTCCGTCGTCGCCGTCGTCCTCGTCGCCCTCACCTTCTGCGACAAAGCCTTCGCCGTCGTCGTCTCCGTCGTCGCCGTCTCCGTCACACGCGAACGAGTCGTCGCCCTCTTCGTCGTCGCCGTCGTCCTCGTCATCCTCATCGTCTTCGTCGGCCTGCGGCGCCTCCATGTGGGCGTCGTCGAGCGCGACGGTGTTCGGCGAGGACCAGGTGAAACCGGTGGTCAGACCGAGAACCAACAAGCAGAACAGCAAACTTTTGAACTTGGAATCCATCCGTTTCTCCTCAAAAGAGAGTAATGTCGGCAGCGCCGAACAAGCATTCATGTGAGCCGCTGGGCGCGGGCCCTTCGCTCGTGCTCGACGCGCTCACACTGATGCAGAGTAACGGTCGACTCCAAAGTATGCAAACAGGAACCAGCCGAGCGCGCCACTTTTTCTTTATGTTTCGCTTGTTTGGCGAATAAAGCCGAGAAAGATGAGGCCCACGAGTAGGGCCCACCCGACGGGCGGAGCGGCGTCGCCGCCGGCCGAGCAGCCTCCGGAGCTACCGCCCGGACGGTGGTCGTCTTCGTCTCCCGCGTCTCCGGCATCGGGGTCGCTAATGTCGGGCTCGCCGACGGGACATCCATCGATGTCTCCGCCCGCGTCGAAGGGACAGGCGTCTTCGACGTCGTCGATCGAATCGTCGTCGTCATCGGGATCGCAGACGTCTCCCAAGTCGTCCGCATCGTTGTCGAATTGGTCGGCGTTGGCGGTCTGGGGGCAGTTGTCGAGGTCGTCGGGGATGCCGTCGGCGTCGGCGTCCTCGATCTGGACGGCGACTTCGATATGTCGAGTGATACGCGTGCCCACGGCTTCCTCCGCGAAGAGCGTGAGTCGATACTCGCCGGCCTCACGCCAAGTGGGCTGCCACCGAAATTCGCCGGTTTGCGCCGAGAAGTTGGCCGTCGGGGGAAGGGGATCGACTCCGTAGGTGAGCACGGCGTCCTCGACGTCCGACGCGGCGATCTGAAACTCCACCACGTCGCCTGCGCGGAGTTCGTACCGAGTGCCCTCTCTGGGCGTCGGCGCGATGAAGGAGGGAACGTCGTTGACGGGCGTGACCTCGATCGTCACCGTCGCCTCGGCGCGCAGTCCTTCGGAGTCGAAGGCCTCATAACAAAACGAATCGGTGCCCACGAAGTGCCGCTCCGGCTCGTAACGGTATCGGCCCTCGCCCAGTTCGATAAGCTCGCCGTGTTCGGCGAAGCTGCACAAGCTCGCGCGGTGGACGGTCACATCCTCGACGTCGGTGTCGTTGGCGAGCACGTCGATTTCGATGGGAGCGTCTTCGTGAGTCGAAAACGAGTCGTCGAGCGCCTCGGGCGCGTCGTTGACCGCATCGACCGTGACCCAGACACGCGCGGTGTCCGTCGCCCCCTGTGGATTGGTGACGGCAAACTCGAAGACGTCGGTACCTACGAAATCGGGATCGGGGATGTAGGTTAGCGCCGGGAGCGTACCTGTGAAGGTGCCATGCGCGGGTTGGCTTGCCAGCGAGAAAGTGAGCGCGCCGCCGTCGGGATCGTGGCCCGACAAGTCCACTCGCACTGGTGTTTCTTCCCGGGTGAAGACCGACTGGGAGTGAGCGGCGAAAGGCAACGGTATCTCGACACGCCGAGCGTACAGACGCCGCTCCCCGAAGTCGGTCTCGCGAGTATAGGCGACGAGATGGCTTCCCGGGCGGGTCGAAGCAGCACTCTCGAGTCGGTTGTGCGGCATGTCGGAGGCCGCCAACACGAAGGGAGGCTCGGCTGTGGTCTGGTTGCCGACGACCGCGGCTTCGAGATTGTGAGGCTGCGACCCGCCAGGGTTCACGTGGTCTTGGAGAAAGAGCGTCGCCGACTTGTCGCCGGAGAGCGCCAGCTTGTCTCCGCGGGTGTCGAGCTCGCTCGGATTCGCCAATCCCGTCTGGATGAGGTTTCCGGTGGCATCGATGCGAGCCAGGCGAACCAGGCTGTTACTCCATGTATCCTCGGCCCAACCGACCAGAAAATGGTCACCGTCGAACGCAACTGACACATATTCGATGTCGGTGGCTGCAGGAAGCGTCACAGCCACTTGCACCGGGGTCCCGGGAATGCCTCGGTGGTCGACCGGGACGGCAAAGATCTTGTCATCCTGAGCGTACGCCACCATGAAGTGATGACCGCCATAGACCGTGGCCACCTCGGAGGACGATGCCTCGGGCGGCACGACCTCCGCGGTGCTCGCGCCGAGCACCTCGCCGTCTGGCGCGATACGCACCGCGTGCATGCCCGACTGGGGACTGGGCTTGCCGATCACCAGGTAGTGCCCTGCGCCGAAGACGACGTTGCCTCGAGGCGCCGACTCCAGCCCGACCTCGATCTCGAAGTGGTCGAGCACGGCGCCGGTCGCGCCATCGATGCGATGGGCCCACAGTCGGCTGTAGAGGGCGTTGCGCCAGACCACCAGATAATCGGAGCCGTCGGAAGCGACGCCGATCAGGGCGTCGAAGGCCGGGTCGGTGCCGATGGCCATGGGTGAAGCCTGCAACGCAGCGCCCGTCTCGTCGAGGCGCACCCCGTAGATGTCCATCGAACCGTTGCGGTCGTCGCTCCATGCGGCGAAGTAGCCGTCACCGTTGGTCGCCAGTTCGACCATGCTGCGTCGGCTGTCTTGGCCATAGGGGATGAAGCCGCCCGAGTCGAGGATGGCTCCCGAACGGCTGATTCGAGCCGCGTACAGGTTCAGGCCGCTCAACAGTTCGCGCACGTTCCAGACCATGAGCGTCTTGTGCCCGTCACTCGCTGCGCTGAGCCCGACACCCGACCGCCCCAGACGCGTTGCAACCTGCCGAGGCGTCGGGTCGAGCAGCGCTCCCGTATCACTCAGTCGGCTGGTGACGATTCCGCCCAATGTCGGCCAAGAGACGACGAAACTGTGCCCATCGTAGGTGAGCGCTTTGCTGAACCGTACACCGGCAGGCGAGAACGTCTGCGGGTCGATCACGCCGTCCTCGGTGATGAATTGGCCATGAAGCCCCGTAGAGCCGGGCCGCGTGACCAAGAATTTGCCGGCTCCGGCGACCATCGACAGGCGACCACCACACTGCGTACACAGAGAGATTCCGCCGGGGTCGAGCACCGCGCCGGCGGTCGAAACGCGCACCGCGTTGTGATCGTAGGGCGACTGCCCCTCGACATACGTCAGTAAGTAGGTGGACTGGCCGAAGGCGATGTCGGCCAGCCAAAGCCGGCGCTGAGAAGAGGCGATGACAAAGGGCTGCGCCTCCATAAACTGGCCGCCCGCCGAGATGCGCCTCGCGCGAAGCTCGTACCCACCGGAGCCACCGGCACGAACAGCCACCAGGTAATTTGCCCCGTCGGTGGCGACCTTCGGATACAGGCCCCCGATCTCGACGACCATATCCTGCTGCTCGAGCCGGTTACCGTCCGCATCGATTCGAAACGCGCGCGTCTCGTACGGGCCGTAATCCCAATACGCGCTGTAGCTGACCAGACACTGCCCGGTGATGCACGCGATGCTCACATCGACGGGGATGAACGAGCTGGGGTGGAGCCAGGTGAGGCTCGCAAGCCGGATGCCCTTCGGGTCGAGCACATGGCCGAGCGGGGAAATGCGCACGCCTCGAATCTCGGCGCGCCCCGAGTACTTCTGCTCGACAAAAACCACCCAAAAATTCGTCCCGTCGAATGCAATCTCCGGATCGAATTGGTCATCGAGATGCGGAGCCAATACCGGAGCATCGAGTTCCAGCTCCCCGGAGACCGTCGGGCTCGACACCGCCGACGTCGTATGGGTCAGCGCGGACATCGAAACCGTCGGCGCCGACGGTCTCGGTGTCGGGTCGACGAAGTCGTCATCCCCTTCAGTACACGCCGTGGCGAGGAGGGCCGAGAGGGCGAGCAGAGGCGCGATACAGCGCAGCCTTTCGAGACGCAGACTCTTCACAAATTGAAACACGATTCCCCCACAAAATGGCCTTGGGCGTCGAAGTGTCGGGAAGTATACGCAAAGCGTCGGCGAGATGCACCACCAACCACACATTGCCGCCCGCACCATCTATGGTATATGGTGCCTACCAGCGACATTCACCAACGCTTTCTGCCACGGAGCCAGCTTCATGTCAGACGACGCCCTGTCCCTCGGGGACATCGTCGAGGACCTAAGCCAGATCCTCGAGATGGTCCAGCAACGGGAGCAATCCGGTGCTCCCGCCTCTTACGACGCCATCCAAGCTGAAACGTCCGGTCAACTCCACCTGCACATCCTGAGCTATATTCGCTTCTTGGAGGGGCAGGACTTTCTGGTCTACGACCGCATCAATGACGAGCTGACCGTGCCGTCGGGAGGCCAGCAGGCGCTGGCGGCGCCCGAGACGTGGCAGCAGGACGTCTACGAGGCCTTCGCCGAGCATATCGGCGACGACGCCATCGACGAAGAGGACGTCGACGAGCTGCTCGACGGAGTCGACGACGGCTTTCTGGACCAGATCGCCTCGGGGATCGAGGAGGTCAGCGCCGAGCTCGAGGCCGAGGAAGCCGCCCAGCAGGCGGCCCAGCAGGCCGGCTTCGAGGATTCGACCCCGCAGACCAACGAGGTCGAGCCCGAGATGGCCTTCGACGGCCCCGGCCCCCAAGGATCAACCGAGCAAGGATTCACCGAGCAAGGATTCACCGAGCAAGGATTCACCCAGGACCCGGTGGACGATTCCGCCGAGCCCGATTTCGCGCCGGCCGCCGAGGCCGGCAGCCAAGACGCAACGCCTAACTCAACGGACGCTATGAACGGACAAGGACTTCAGGGACAATCGCAAGGAGGCGTGACCATCTCCGCCAACCCGTCGACCGCGGAGATGTATACCCGCCAAGACGAGCTTGGAAGCGGTGGCGTGGGCACGGTCTACCGCGCCAGCCAGACCAAGTTGGCCCGCGATGTCGCCCTCAAAGAGATCAACCAGGTCTTCAACGTGTTCGCCGGGGTCAAGCGCGACGACATCATCGATGCGTTCACCCACGTGGTCCAGCAGCAGGCGAGCCTGGTGCACCCGAATATCGTCCAGGTCATCGACATCGAGACCCAGGTCGAGTACCCGTTCGTGGTCACCCAGTACGCGCCCAAGGGCAACCTGCGCCGGCTCATCGAGATGGAGGACCGGCCCAAGCTGAGCGTGGCGCTCAAGTACTTCATGCAGATTCTGGCGGGCCTCAAGACCGCCCACGACTCCGGCGTCATCCACGGCAACCTCAAGCCGGAGAACGTCGTGCTCGACGCCGCCGGCAACGCCATGCTCTCGGACTTCGGCCTGTCGAGCATCGTCGAGCGCGAGGGCGGCAACTCGGCGCACGTGTATGTGGGCGTGGGCACCGTCGCCTACATGAGCCCCGAGCAGTTCCAGAACCCCAACGCCGCCACCATCAAGAGCGACATCTACTCGCTGGGCATCATGTTCTACGAGATGCTCACCGGCAAAGTCCCCGGCCGACGCTCGCCGATGCCCTCGAGCTTCTACCCGGACATCCCGCGCAAGCTCGACGACATCTTCGACAAGATGTCGATGGACGCCCAGGAAGACCGCTACGACTCCACCGAGGAGATTCTGGCCGACCTGTACGCCGCCGACGAGGTGATGAGCCTGCTCGACAACCGCTCGGGCGTGCTGTTCATGACCGACCCCATCGAGCACGGCGAGCTCGGCGGCATCGCCGTGGCAGGCGGCGGTGTGGGGCTCGGCGAGGAGTCGAGCTCGGAGATGGGCCTCGAGGAGTCGTCGATTTCGGAGGTCTCCGAGGTCTCGGAAGCCGACGAAGACAGCGAAGCCGAAGAGGTCGACGAGGCCGAGGCGTCGGAGGCCGAAGAGGCCGCCGAGCAGAGCGAGGCCGAGGACGCAGGAGACCCGGAGGCCGAAGAGGCCGACGACGCCGAGGAGTCCGAAGCTGACGACGCCAGCGATCCTGACGACGTGCTCGACAAGCTCGACAAGTACGGCGACATGTTCGACGACTGAGTAAGAAGAGTTGGCCTTGCAGGTGTGCAGCGCCTGATATTTGAGGCGAGGGCAAACAACGCCCCCGCGGAACAGCAATTTGAGGGTCGTTTCAATCGCCACATAAGCCGGATTGAGACGACCCTCAAATCGTTGTTTGCGCCGCATTTCAGGCGCCCCAAATAGCAGTCGTTGCTCCTCTGCGGGGCCTTCACCACTGAAAACAACCCCCTACAACCCCAACAAAATATCATGTCCGACGACACCATCCTCCCCTTCGAAGGCGCCCTGCCCGAGCTGGGCGAAGACGTCTACATCGCCGAGGGCGCCCGCGTCATCGGCAACGTCGAACTCGGCGACCATGCCAGCGTCTGGTACAACGCGGTGCTGCGCGGCGATCTCGAAAAGATCACCATCGGCGCACGCACCAACGTCCAAGACGGCACGGTCATCCACATCGAGAGCGGCCAATACGCCACCAACATCGGCGAGGGCGTCACCATCGGCCACAAGGCGCTGGTCCACGCCTGCACCATCGGCGACAACTGCCTGATCGGCATGGGCAGCATCATCCTCGACGGCGCCGTCATCGAGGACAACTGCCTGGTGGCCGCCGGCGCCGTCGTCACCCCCGGCAAGACCTTCCCCGCCGGCAGCCTGATCATGGGCACGCCCGCCAAAGTCGTGCGCGAATTGTCCTACGAGGAAATCGAGGGATTTCGCGACTCCGCCGCGCATTACGTGGAGCTGGCGCGGCGTCATCGCGATTCGTAATTGTTCGAATTGCGGCGTGTGTGGTTGATGCGGATCAATCCGTCGGCCGTTCGTTCGAATTGCGGCGTGTGTGGTTGATGCGGATCAACACCCCGGGCCGAGACCCGGGGCTGCACCGGCGCCGGGCTCCGCGGGCAGCAAGCAGCCGCTCCGCCTGGGCCTATTGCGGTCAACCGCCGTTGCGGAGCGGGGGCTTGCCCCCAGCGGAGCCCTCGCCCGTGCAGCCCCAAGGCTTGCCTTGGGATCATGCATGAGGTCATGCGTGGCAATCACCCCGCATCCCGCCGGCCGCCGCCATCCCACGAGGCGCCCGAAACCGCAGCCAGGTACGTCACAGCCTCATCATCCGCCTCCGGGGTTTCGTCAAACCGCACCTTTTCGAAAGGCGTCCAGACCTCCTCGTCGCGATGATGCTCTTTCTGCTTATCCACGTAGTTTTGGACCACACGCATATCCTCCATCCACGTGCTGACGGCGCCGTAGCCGACCTGCCACTTCAGCTCCTCGCCACGATGCTCACCGTTGCGAAGACCTTTGTTCCACTCCACCGCCGTCTTCGATTTCATGACACGCACGGCTCTCTCGACCGCAGTTGATGCATGCCAGCGGTAGAACGAATGCACATGGTCCCACGCCGAATTGACGGCCAACGGCGTCAAGTCGAGCTCCTTACCAATTTCGCGCAGTCTTTGATGAACGAATAGTTCGAGGTCGCCGCTCAAGATGCGGCGGCTGTATTTCGTACGCCAAACGAGATGGATGTAGATCTCGCAGTAGCTCTTCGTTGCCATTGTAGTCTCCCGGGTCGGGATGATTGTTTTCGGGCTCTACAATGGTTTTCGGCAGGATGGGGCGAATCGTTGCGTGTTTTCTGCGAATTCGCCGTGTGGGGTGGTTCTGGCGGGGGTGGTTTTGTTTCGGTTTTGTCCGGGGTGGTGGGTTCGAATTGGGCGACATGAGGCCCATGTGGTTGATGCGGATCAAACCCCCGGGACGAAATGAAGCCCATGTGGTTGATGCGGGTCAACACCCCGGGGCCGAAATGAGGCCCATATGGTTGATGCGGATCAACACCCCGGGCCGAGACCCGGGGCTGCACCGGCGCAGGGCTCCGCGGGCAGCAAGCAGCCGCTCCGCCTGGGCCCATTGAGGTCAACCGCCGTTGCGGAGCGGGGGCTTGCCCCCAGCGGAGCCCTCGCCCGTGCAGCCCCAAGGCTTGCCTTGGGATCATGCGGTGCAACAACCACACACGCCACAACACGCTCGCCACAACAACCACACACCCCACAACACGCTCGCCACAACAACCACACACCCCACAACACGCTCGCCACAACAACCCCCCCCCACAACGTGGTCGCCGCAACCCAATTCAATTCGCCGGCGACGCCAACGCCCCCAAACGCCCCGCCTCGTTAATCAGCATGAAGCCCCGGCGTTGTGAGAAGTCGAAGCTGGCGTTGCAGCGTTTGTGTTTGGTGAGCAGGTAGGGCTCGAAGCGGCCTTTGCTCGGGGCCCACATTTTGATGTGGGTGCGGACCATCTCGCCGTGCTCGAGTGTCTTGCAGGAGCGGTTGAGCCCGTTGCACGACTGCTCTTTGACGTGCTCGACCTCGCATAGGTCGAGGCCCTTCTTGTCGTCGACGAGTGCCAGGTAGACGTGGCTTCGCGAGATGGTGCGCTCGCTCGAGGTGGCCTGGGTGCGCTCGTTGAGGGCTTTGCCCATGTACGGCTCTTTCGAGCTCGGGTTCGCAAACCAGATGCCGCGCTCTTCGAGCTCTTCGGTGCTGCTCGAGTAGGTCTTCTTGAAGCCGATGCCCCACACCGACGAGCCCAGCATCTCCATCGGCAGCAGCGAGAACTCGCTGTAGTAGTCGCCGCCCTTTCGCGGGGCCGTGGCGCATTGCGGCAGGGGCTTTTCGGTGACCTCGGTGTACTGGTGGAGCTTCCAGCCCTGTTTGCCGGGCTTCAGGTGGACCCAATACAGGTGCGACTCGGCGTCGTCGGGGCAGCGGCCGCGCGGGGCGCGGGGGCCGCAGTAGACCAGCCCGGCGCGGTGATTGCCGCTTCTGGACTGGTAGCCCTCGACGAGGGTGCGCTCGCTGGTGGCCGCCGGGCACAGCTCGTTCAACGCCTCCGAATTGGCCAGCGCCTTGTCGAACCCGCTCACATCCTGCAACACGTGCCAGTGGACCGGGCGTACTTCGAAGCTCTGGAAGCGCCAGGTGCCGTCGGCGAGTTGCCAGCGGCCCAGCGCGCCGGGGCGCGGGGGTTGGCCCTGGGCCTCTTCGTAGGGGAGCCAGCCGCCGACGTTGTAGAGCGCAAAGCGCGGGCCCGACTCGTCGGGCAGCATGCTCATGCGCGTCTGCTCGCCGCGGCGGTCGGTCTCGTCGCCGTCCATCACCTCGACGCGAAACGCGATGCTCTCGGTGGGCAGGCTCGCCACCTGTTGCAGGACGCCAAGGCTCAGGGCGGCCTCGAGGCGGTAGCCGTTCTTCATCTTCTTGGTCTTGGCGTCGATGCCGGTGCGGTACAGCTTGCCGCCCGTCTGGTCGTAGCGCCAAAACTGGCCGTCGGGCGTAAACAGGATCGCCATCTCGGGGCGCACGTTCGACTTCTCGGCCATGCCTGCAGGCAGCGAGTCGACGATCTCTTCGAGCTTGGGGTCGCGCAGCCACAGGATGACGCCGTCGGCCATGACGTCCTCGCTGGCCGCGTCGATGACCTTGTCGTCGCGCACGTCGACCCAAAAGTAGACGTGGCCGGCGTCGGAGTCGACGCCCACGCGAAAGCTGGCGTCGGGGCCGCCGGTCCAAAACTGCTCGCCTTCGACGACGTGCTCCTTCTGGCCGAATTTGCGCGCCTTGCTGCGGCTCCAGTCGTCGACCTCGGCGTCGATCTTCTTGGACTTCTCGGCCGGCGGGTCCGGCAGCATCAACACCGCCTCGTTGGCGGTCGCAGCGCCCGCGGTGCGCGGCGCGGTGGTGCGCCGCTCGACCGGGGCGTCGAGCATGTCGGCCGGCTCTTCTTCGTCGGCGGCGGCGAACGGGTCGATGCCCTTGGTGTTCGACGTCGAACACGCCGAGGCGGCAGCGGCGAGGACCAATAGAGCTAAGACAACGGCATTAGAACGCTTCACGACGACTCCAGCTTCTGGACCAACTCGTTCAACACGTTGAGCGCTTCGAGGGGAGTCAGCGAGTTGACGTCCACCTCGTCGAGGGTCTCGAGCGCGGCCTTTTGGCCCGGGCTCAGCGACGCGCCCCCATGAAAGAGCGTGAGCTGATTCGGGTTGTGGTGGCGCGTCGGCTCGGGCGCCTCGCCCGGCTTGCGGCCGGCCATCGGGATGCCCATCTCGTCGAATTGGCCGCCCTCGAGGTTCTCCAGGACCTGCTTGGCCCGCTCGACGACCGGCTCGGGCAAGCCGGCGAGCTTGCCGACCTGGATGCCGTAGCTTCGGTTGGCCTCGCCGTCGACGAGCTTGCGCAAAAAGATGATGTCATCTTGCCACTCTTTGACCGCGATCGACAGGTTGCGCGCCCCGTCGAGGGTGCGAATCAGCTCGGTGAGCTCGTGGTAGTGGGTGGCGAACATCGTCTTGGCGCGAATCTCGTCGTGCAGATGCTCGGCGACCGCCCACGCGATCGACAACCCGTCGAAGGTCGAGGTGCCGCGGCCGATCTCGTCGAGGATGACCAGACTGTGCTCGGTGGCGTTGTTCAGGATATGAGCCGCCTCGGTCATCTCGACCATGAAGGTCGACTGGCCACGCGCGAGGTTGTCGCTGGCGCCCACGCGGCTGAAGATCTTGTCGACCACACCCAGCTCAGCGGCCTTGACGGGCACGAACGAGCCCATCTGGGCCAGGAGACTGATGAGCGCGACTTGTCTGATGACCGTCGACTTACCGGCCATATTCGGCCCGGTGATGATCAGCAAGCGCTGCTCGGGGTCCATGCGCACCGAGTTGGGCACGAAGCGCTCGTCTTTGAGCGTGCGCTCGACGACCGGGTGGCGCCCCTCGTCGATGTCGATGACCGGCTCTTCGGTCATATCGGGCCGGGTGTACTCGAGGCGTTGGGCGAGCTCGCTCAACCCGGCGATGACGTCGAGGTTGGCCAGTTGGCTGGCGGTGCGAAGCAGCGTGCCGACCTCGAGGCCGACGCGCTTTCGAAGCTCCTGGAACAGCTGGTATTCGAGGGTCTTTCGCTTGTCCTCGGCCCCGAGGATGCGCTCCTCCATCTCCTTGAGCTCGGGGGTGTAGTAGCGCTCCGAATTCGCCAGGGTCTGCTTACGGATATAGCGGTCGGGGACCAGGTGCAGGTTCGCCTTGGTGACCTCGATGAAGTAGCCGAACACCTTGTTGTGCTTGACCTTCAGGCTCGAGATGTCGGTCGCCTGCTTCTGCTCGGTCTCGTAGCGAAGGATCCAGTCCTTGCCGTTTCCGCTGATCTCCAAGAGCTCGTCGAGTTCGTCGTCGAAGCCCGCCTTGAACAAGCCGCCCTCGGTCAGCTCGACGGGCGGGTCGTCGACGACCGCCCGGTCGATGAGGTCGCGAATCTCGTGGCACGGGTCGAGGTCCTCGTCGAGCTCGACCAGAAACTCCGAGTCGCACTCGCTCAACACCTCTTTGACCTCGGGGATGATGGCCAGCGTGCTCAGCAGGCTTCGCAGGTCGCGGGCGTTGGCGGTGCCCGACGAGATCTTTCCGCACAGCCGCTCGATGTCGTAGACCGCGTCGAGCGCCTCGCGGATATCCTCGCGCAGCGCCGGGAAGCGCACGAGCTCCTCGACGGCGTCGTGACGCCGGCGAATCGCGTCGAGGCTGACCAGCGGGTAGTTCAGCCAGTGGCGAAGCCGGCGCCCGCCCATGGCGGTGACCGTCTTGTCGATCACGCTGAGCAGGCTCCCCTGCCTGCGCCCGCCCATCAAGGTGCGGGTCAGCTCAAGGTTCGCCTTGGTCGACTCGTCGATCACCAGGAACGACTGGGCGTGGTACGGCGTAATCTCCTGGACGTTCGTGGGGATGCCGCGCTGGGTCTCGACGATATAGTCGAGCACGGCGCTGGCCGCCTGTTGGACGACGTCGGGCGACTCGAAGCCGAAGTCGTGCACGTGGGTGAACATCTTTTCGACCGGGCCCGCCTCCAGAAAGTAGGCGTCGTGGTCGATGTCGCCGCTCAGCCGGGCGCCGCCGGCGATATTCGACAAGAGCGCCTTGGGCTCGAACGCCTCGTTTTTGCGCGGCCGGAAGAAGACGCCGTCGAGGTGGCGCTCGACCTCACCGAACAGCGCCTCGGCGCTCTTGGGCACCAGCACCTCGCGCGGCTCGATGCGGTTGAGCTCGCTGCGAAGCTCCTCTTGGCGCGACACCTCGGTCACCCGGAAATCACCGGTGGAGACGTCCAGGTAGGCGATGCCGTACTCGTTTTTGACCCCGCGGCCTTTGACGCCGATGGCGGCCACGTAATTGGGCGCCTTGTCGTCGAGCGAGTCGGAGTTCAGGACCACGCCGGGCGTGATCACGCGCACCACGTCGCGCTTGACGATGCCCTTGGCGGCCTCGGCGTCCTCGACCTGCTCACAGATGGCGACCGAGAAGCCCTTGTCGATGAGCTGGTTGACGTAGCCCTCGGCCGCATGATGCGGCACGCCGGCCATGGGGATATTGTTGGCCCCCTTGCTGCGCGCCGTCAGCGTGATGCCGAGCTCGCGCGAGCAGACCTCGGCGTCCTCGAAGAACATCTCGTAGAAGTCGCCAAGGCGGAAGAAAAGGACCGCGTCGGGGTAGCGCTCCTTGACGTCCATGTACTGCTGCATCATCGGTGTGAGCTTCATACAACCTGTCGTGTTTCCTGGTCGTGTTCCATCGGGTCGCGTGGGTGGTGTTCGAGCGGCGAAAACCGCCACGCGCGGACAGAGTGGCATTGGAACTTGCGGGGCGTCAATCGCAACAAAAAAAGCCCCCGGACGGCGAACCATCCGGGGGCTTTCGGCTGCGAGTTTCTAGCAAATCAACTTGCTAGCTAACGAGCAGACTACTCGAGCACGATGACGCGGCCGAGCAGCGAGGTGTCGTTGCTGCTGGTGTAGTGCAGCGTCTCGCTGGTCGAGAAGGTCTCGCTGGCCTGACCGGCGGTAGCGGTCAGCTGCAGGTCGATGCCCGGAGCAGACACGACGGTGTCGGTGACCGGGTCACGCTCGGTGACCGTCTGCGGCGAGGTGGTGCCGTTGGTCCAGGTGACCGTGCCGCCGTTGTCGACGCAGATGTCGGCCGGGGTCAGCCCCGTGCCCGCCGAGATGGAGACCGCAGCGGAGGCACCGCTGGAGGTCACCGCGTTGGGCGTGCCGAAGTCGGCGGCGTCACGCGGCAGCAGCTTGAAGTTGCCGAAGCTGTAGTGCATCACGCCGGTCAGCGTCGAGAAGGTGTCGCAGTTCGTCGGGTTGGTGGCGTTGGTGTCGTAGTCGAACAGCGCGTCATCGACACGCACGGCACCGTCGACGCGGAACTCGCCGAAGTCGTTGTTCGCAGCGTCGGGGTTCTCGTTGGTGACGGCTGGCTCGGCGAAGGTCACCAGCACGCCTTCCCAGGCTTCGGCAGTTGCCGGGTCGGCCAGGATGTCGGCGTTGATGACGTCCGGAGTGATCGTGGCGCCGGCGCTGCTCGACGCGATCGAGGTCGCCTCGATGGTGGTCACTTCGCCGAAGGCCTCGGCGTAGGTTCCCTCGACGTCGACGTTGTCGCCGACTGCAGCGGTGGTGGTCACGTTGGTGATGTCGACGGCGACGCCGCTACGCTCGCCACCGGTGGGGTCTTGGACCCAGATGGTGTCGCTGCTCACCGCGGTGACGACCACGCCGTTGATGTCGAGCGGCTGGCCGAGCTGCGGATGGTTCGCGCTGCTCGGGTCCTGCAGGTCGTAGATGCTGATGGTCGCCGTGGGCAACGTGCAGTCGACGTTGGCCGCGCCCGGGGTGCCGGTGTCGCCGCCGCTCAGCGCGTCGCGCGACACGCACCACTTGGTGCCGTCGTCGTTGTCGGTGGCCGCCAGGGTGAACTCGGCGCCGTACTGCATCGACGCGCCGGACGGATCGGGCCAGTCGGTGCCGCCGTCATACTCGATGCGGTCAATCTCGGTGCCGGCGTCGTTGGTCAGGATGATCTCGTCGTCGCTGTTGGACAGGTTCAGCTCCGACTGCGGGTAGACGTAGTCGACGGTCACGCCACCGTTGGTGGCCGTGTCGCCGTTGACACCGAGCACGAAGTAGGTGTCGGGCGCGATTTCGATGGGATCGCTGTTCGGGTCGGTGATCGTGTGCGAGTCGGCGCCCGCATCGCTGATCACCACGCCGTTGAGCTCGAGAGTACGCGAGCTGGCGTTGTAGATCTCGAAGTACTCGCCGTCGCTGTCGTTGACCGCGCTCGGGTTCTGCATGACCTCGGTGATCACCAGGTCGCCGGCTCCCGGAGTCGGGTCGCCGCCTGCGTCGGTTTCGACATCCTGCTCGACGTCTTCCTCGACGTCTTGACCGACATCTTCGGTGACGTCGTCTTCGACGTCCTCGACCACATCTTCGGCGACGTCCTCGCCGACATCTTCGGTGACGTCCTCTTCGACGTCCTCAGTGACGTCTTCGGCCACATCTTCGCCGACATCCTCGCCGACATCCTCGCCGACGTCCTCGCCGACGTCCTCGCCGGCGTCTTCGTCAGCGTCCACGCCCACGTCCGCGGCGTTATTCGTGTTATTGCCAGGCTCATCGTCGTCGCCGCAAGCGCTGGCGCCCACGAGGGCGACAACGGCAAAAATTGCAAGCAGCTTTCGCGTCGTCTTGTGACGCTCCAACATTTTCATAACAACCTCATCTAGAATAAAAATCGTAAATCGGTTTTAAACCGCTCCCTCTACTTCGGGCGGACCATAATCATCCACCCGGCGAAGGTCCAGCCGCGGTTGGATTAAAAACACAATCCTAACAGAGTTGTAACACAGAGACAGATAGCAAGAAGGAAAGGCGACTTTTTGGAGAGGATCCCGTCAGACAGGCGTCACGCCTTGGCGTTCACCGGCCGAGCCGACGCCACTGCGTTCGACCGACATTCGTCGCACGCTGGGCGCGCTCGTGATGCCCGGCCGCCTCGAGCAGCTCGGCCGCCAGCTCGAGGGCCTGCGGGACATACGGGAAGATAAACGACATCTCGTCGAGCAGTTGCTGCGTTCGGGCGAATTCGACGTCCCATGCTCCGATATCGCCCCGGTGGGCCAGCAACGGCAACTGCATGACGTGAAACAGCAGCCGGTAGGTATAGCGCCCGTCGATGCGAGTGACCCGCTCGAGCGGCGCCAACAGCTCGTCGGCCTCGTCGAATCGTTCGGCCTTCATCGCCGCCAACACCGCGCCGGTGCGCGCCAGGTCGGCCAGCCGGGAGTTGACGGCGAGCAGCATGTCGAGCGCGCTGCGATAGCCGATCCACGCCTCCTGCTCGTCGCCGCGCTCTAGCGCTAAGTCGGCCTGCAGCCTGCGCGCCATGCCGATATATACCGGCGCCCCCACCGCGCGCGCCAGCCGCTCGGCCCGGTGATTGTACTGGGCGGCCCTGCCCTGTTGGCCGCGAATCCAAGCGAATTCGGCCAGCCCCTGATAACACCAGGCCAGCTCGGCGCGCACCGGCCGCGTGGGCAGTTGTCGCGCTGTGTCGATCGCATGGGTGAACAGCGCCTCGGCTTGCTCGAGCTCGCCTGCGAAACCGCGCATCCATGCCTCGCCGCTCCATGCGCGCACCTGCCCCTCGACGTGGTAGACGCGTTTGAAGAGGTGCGCGGCGTGCTCGTAGAAGTACGCGCCGCGCTCGACCTCTCCGTCGAGGCGGTCGAGCTCGGCCAACACGTAGAGGACCGTGCCCAACCCGGTCGGGTCGTCGACGTAGGCCGCCTCTTCCAAAAAGAGCCCCACCCAGCGGCGCGCCTCGCCGGGGTCGCCGATGATGCGCGCAATCTCGGCCTGCAACGCCAAATCGGCGGTGCGCCGAGGGTCGTTGCCATCGAGCTGCAGCGAGTCGACCAGCTCGCGATACTGGTTCAGGCACGTGCGGGCCTGCTCGAAGCTCGCCTCCTGCATCAGCTCGCGCCCTGCTTCGCGCAGCGGCTCGAGGGCGGCTTCACAAAAGCCGGCCCGGCGCAGGTGCAGCGCGCGCCGCTGCATCGCGTTGGCCGACAGCCCCTCGCTGACCAGGAGCCTCGCCACCGCCGCGTTGATCGGCGCCCAGCGCCCCACGCGCTTGGAGCGCTTCTCGAGCATGTGACGCAACGACTCCTCGGCCATGCGCCAGCCGGTGGGCGTCGCGCTGGCCAAGCCCTGCCTCGACAGCTCGTCCCAAAGACGCTCGGGCACCGTCAGCTCGAGCGTGTCGACCAGCGCGCCGTACTCCTCGCGGCTAAACGATTCGCCCAGCGCCGCGGCGGCCTCCAGGGCGGCCCAGACCTTGTCGGCCCCCGTGTCGGTACCGGTACCGGGCAACGCGCCGATCAACTGATCGAGGCGCGCCTGCCACAACTCGTCGAAGTCCTTCGGGAAGGGCTGCTCGGCGTCGGCGAGTCGGTAGCCGCGCTCGGAGCGCCGCAGCATGTCGCGCTCGACGAGGTGATTGACCAGGTGCACCGCGAAGAGCATCGAGCCGCGAGCGTGCCGGTGGATTCGGTCGACGAGGTCCGGGTGGAGCTCGAGCAGATCTTCGACCACCCGGCGCTGCTCGGCGTCGCCCATCGGTTCGAGCGGCAACTCGACGACCGCGTCGTGGCCGACCAGCTCGGCCAGCCGGCCGCCGGTGCCCTGAAGTTCGACGGCCTGCGCATCGCGCAGCGAGATGACGATCATGCAGCCCATCTCGGCCAGGTGCTCCTGGACCAGCAGGTAGCGGGCGAGGTCGAGCGACTGACTCTGCGAGTTGGCCCCGTCGATCCACACGATCAGCGGGCGCAACGCGGCCTCCAGGGTCAGGAATCGCGCGATCACGCTCCACTTCTGGGTCGGCTCGCTGAAGTGAAACGCCGGCTCGTCGGCGGCGCGCCGCGCGCCTGATGGGGTCATCAATTGGGCGAGCGCGGGCACGTCGACCCGCTCGAGCAGCTCGACGATCTCGGGGTCGTCGGTGGTCAGGCGCTCGTCGATATAGGTCTGGATGCGCTGACGACACTCCGAGCGCGACAGCCCCCAGGTGCGCAGGTGGTCGCAAAGCGCCAGGCGCAGCGCGTCGCCCGCCCCGGATGCCTCGCTCTCGGGGATGCGCAGCACCTTGGCGGCCCCGACCTCCTGGGCGCGCTGGACGAACCAGCCCAGCACGCGCGCCTTGCCCACCCCGGCGGGTCCGCCGACGATCACCCCCCGGGTGGTGCGCGTCGAGAAGACACGGCTCAGCTCACCCCACAACACATCGCGCTCACGCTCGCGTCCCACCAGCGGCGGGCGGCGCAACCCGAGCAGCCCCAATGAAGTGCGTCCGCGCCGGCGTACGTCGACCGCGTCGGCCTCGGTATGCCAGCTTCGCGCGAGCGCCGGCATCTCGTAATCGGGCACGATGGCGTGGTCCGAAAACGACACCCCCCGAGGGTCGATGCGCTTGCGGCCGGTCGTCGGACGCGACGAAAACGGCGCGCTCGTCTCCTCGCCGTGGCTCGTCTGCGACCAGAGCCCCACGCCGTCGGTGCGCGCCGACAGCAGCGAGTCGAGCGCCCGGGTGGTCTGCACGGGCGGCGCGGGCGCCCCGCTGAGGCTTGCGGTCTTGTCGACCGGTGAAACGTCGCCCGGCGACATCTTATCCGGCGACATCTTATCCGGCGACATCTTATCCGGCGATATGGGGCCCGGCAGATGCGTCCAGGTCTTCGCGTCCGCGTGACTGGCCACGCCGCCGAACTCAACGTCCAACGACTCGTCGTCGACGTCGCCCAGCAACAACAGATTCCAGGCCGCGTCGGCCGCGCACTGGAATCGCCGGGCGGGCTCCTTGGCCAACAACCGCTGCAACCAGCGCTCGAAGCCGTCGGGCACGCCGATGGTCGCCTCGAGCGGCGGCACCGGCGCCTCCAGATGCTTGAGCCACATGCCCGGGGCGTTGTTGGCCTCGAACGGCGGACGGCCGCACGCCAGCTCGTAGGCGACACAGCCCAATGCGTACAGGTCGGTCCACGGGCCGAAATCTCGCCAATCTCCGCGCACTTGCTCGGGGGCCATATAAGACGGCGTCCCCGAGCGCTCCTGGGTGTGGGACGGCTCGCCGGCGCCGCCGCGCCCGACGGCGTGGACCAGGCCAAAGTCGCTCAACAACACCCGCACATGCTCGCCGCTACCGTCGAGCAGGATATTCGACGGCTTGATGTCGCGGTGGACCAGCCCGCGAGCGTGCGAGTGGGCCAGCGCGTCGAGCACCGAGACGAGCACGCTCTTGACCGTCGACCAGGTCATGTAGCGCATCAGGTTCTCGAGGTTGCCCTGCGAGGCATACTCCATGGCGAACCAAGGCGTGCCCACGTTCCAGCCGGACATGGCGCCGGTCGACGGCTCGATGACCCCGTAGTCGACGATGCGCACGACGCCCGGATGATCGAGGCGCGCAGTCGCGCGCACCTCACGCTCGAAGGCGCGCATATATTTGCCCGCGTTGCCCAACCCGCGGCGGATGACCTTGACCGCGAATACTTCGCCGGTGGGCTCGTGCTCGGCACGCCAAACCTCTCCCATGCCGCCTCGCCCGAGACGATTGTGCAACTTGAATGAGCCTAGATGACGCATGCGACCTACTCTGAGAAGTACCACCCGCCGGTTGGCGAGCCGAAAAACCTAGCTTATCTCAACAAGAAACGCCAGTTTGCCCGCACAAACGCTGGGTCTTCGACTCGACCGACGCCGCGAGGGCTCGCGAACTCCGAAAACGCGACCGGACCGCAGTGTCGAAGGCTCGCGAGCCCTCGAATGTGCGGTCGACCAGAAAAACGAGGGCTCGTGAACGCTCGAAAGAGCGGTCGACCAGAAAAATCGGCGCTCGTGAACACTCGAAAGAGCGGTCGACCAGAAAAGTCGAAGGCTCGTGAACCCTCGAGAGAGCGGTCGATGTCGCTCGGAAGACCTCCAGAACACTTTGGAGACTGGTCGACCGGTCTCGCAAGTGTTCTAGAGCCCTCCAAGACCGGCCAACACTAAACAAACGTTCACCCAAAGACTGTATTCGTGGCGGTGCTGACCCAAAAGACCCCTTGATAAGCACCCGCGCTGCGGCGATCATACGGCCGTCGCCGCCATCATCACCGACCGAAGAGCTGTACCTCGTGAACGACACCACCACGCAAGCCTGCCCGACCCTCGCCGCCCCCGCCGTGCGCGTGCGCCGACTGGGCATCGACACCCACCAGGAGCCGATCATTTATATGCGCCGCGACTGCCCGGTGTGTCGCTCGGAGGGCTTCGAGGCGCAGTCGCGCATCAATATCACCGTCGGTGAGCGCACCATCATCGCCACGCTCAACGTGGTCGAGCCCGCGCTCTTTCCCGACGAGCTCTTGTCGCTCGACGAGGCGGGGCTGTCGGAGGCGGCGTGGAAATTGCTCGAGCCCCGCGAGGGCGCGCACGCCGAGTTGTCGCACCCGCGCCCGCTCGAGTCGCTCAGCCATATCCGCGCCAAGATCTACGGCAAGACGCTGTCGGCCGAGCAGATGCACGCGATCATGCGCGACATGGTGCACGGGCGCTTCGCCGACGTGCACCTGGCCGGCTTTTTGGCCGCGTGCGCCGGCGACCGGATGACCAACGGTGAAATCGTGGCGCTGACCCAGTCGATGGTCGACGTCGGCGAGCAGTTGAGCTGGAACGCCGACGTCGTCGTCGACAAGCACTGCGTGGGCGGACTTCCGGGCAACCGCACCACCCCGCTGGTGGTCTCCATCGTGGCGGCCTACGGCCTGACCATCCCGAAGACGTCGTCGCGCGCGATCACCTCGCCTGCGGGCACCGCCGACGCGATGGCCACGCTGACCGACGTCGACCTCGACATCGCCGACATCCGCCGGGTCGTCCAACGAGAAGGCGGCTGCATCGCCTGGGGCGGCGCGATGCGCCTGAGCCCGGTCGACGACATTCTGATCCGCGTCGAGCGCGCCCTCGACATCGACAGCGAGGGGCAACTGGTCGCCTCGGTGCTCTCCAAAAAGATCGCCGCCGGCTCGACCCACGTCATCATCGACATGCCCGTGGGCCCCACCGCCAAGGTGCGCTCGCCCATCGCCGCCCAGAAGCTCGCGCGCATGTTCGAGGCGGTCGCCGAGCCGATGGGCCTGAACCTGAAGGTGGTCACCACCGACGGCTCCCAGCCCATCGGCCACGGCATCGGCCCGGCGCTCGAGGCGCGCGACGTGCTCGCCGTGCTGCAGGGTCAGCCCGACGCGCCGGCCGACCTGCACGGGCGCGCGGTGAAGTTGGCCGCCGAGATCTTCGAGTTGTCGGGCAAGGTGGCCGAAGGTCAGGGCGCAGAGCTCGCCCGCCAGATCCTCGACGATGGCCGCGCCTGGGCGAAGTTCCAGGCGATCTGCGAGGCCCAGGGCGGCCTGCACGAGCCCCCGGTGGCCGCCCACCAGCACGACGTGGTCGCCGAGCGCGCAGGGACGGTCGTCGCCGTCGACAACCGCCGCCTGGCCCGCGCGGCCAAGCTCGCCGGCGCCCCCGAAGACCCGGCCGCCGGCCTCGAATTCCACGCTCGCCTCGGAACGAGGGTTGCCAAAGGCGAGCCGCTCTTTACTCTGCACGCCGAAAGCCCCGGCGAGCTCGACTACGCGCTCGCCTACGTCGCCGAGCACGACGGCATCATCACTCTGGAGTAGTACCTATGTCCGCGCCCCTGATTTTTGCGCTTCCCGGCCAGGAGAGCTTCGCCCGGGCCCTGAGCGAGCACCTCGACGCCCCCATGGGCGAGACCACGCTGCGCCGCTTCCCCGACGGCGAGACCTACGTACGCGTCGAAGAGGCGTGCAAAGGACGCGAGACGATCATCGTCTGCTCGCTCGACGGCCCCGACCGAAAGGTCCTGCCGCTCTTCTTCTTGGCCGACACCCTGCACGATCTGGGCGCCGAGCGCGTCGGGCTCGTCGCCCCGTACCTGGCCTACATGCGCCAGGACGTGCGCTTCCAGCCCGGCGAGGGCATCACATCGCGCTACTTTGCCAAAATGGCGAGCACGCACGTCGACTGGTTGGTGACCGTCGACCCGCACCTGCACCGCTACGACTCCCTCGACGAGATCTACGGGATCGACAGCAGAGTGGTGCACGCCGCGGAGCTGGTGGCCGCGTGGATTGGAGCGCATATCGAGCGTCCGCTCTTGATCGGACCGGATGTGGAGAGTGAGCAGTGGGTGGCCGACGTGGCCGGCAAGGCGGGCGCACCGTCGGTGGTGCTCGAGAAGGTGCGTCGCGGCGATCGCGACGTCGAGGTGTCGGTGCCCGAGGTCGAGCAGTGGCGCGAGCATACGCCGGTGCTCTTCGACGACATCATCAGCACGGGGCACACGATGATCGAGACGATCCGGCACCTGCGCGAGGCGGGCATGAAGCCGCCGGTGGTGGTGGGTGTGCACGGCATCTTGGCCGAAGACGCCGAGAAACGCCTCCTGGAGGCGGGCGCCGAGCGCATCGTGACGACCAACACGGTGGCCCACGAGACCAACCAGATCGATCTGAGCGGGCCTGTGGCCGCCGCGGTGCGCTCGGTGCTCGAGAGTTAATCAGCTCTCTTCGCTGGTTGCCTCATCTTTGGTCGCCTCATCATTGGCCGGCTTGTCGTCGGCCGACTTGTTGTACTTCATCGGGCAGGTGCCTGCGTTGACGCGCTCGACGTGCTGGCTCATGTGCTGCTGGAGCTTCTGAACCTGCGCCTCGTCTTTGGCCGTGAAGACGAGCTTCATGCCGTTGTCGACCTCTTCGGTGGTCACGGTCGACTGGGCCATCATGCCCTTCATCTTGCCGTGGCCCTTCATCTTGTTTTGGCCCTTCATCTGGCCCTGACCGTTCTTCTTGCCGTGCATCTTGCCATGGCCTTTCTTGCCGTGGCCCTTCATCTGGCCCTTTCCGTGCATCTGACCATGGTGGTTGGCCATCCACTCCACGCGCTCGCGCAGCTCGGCGACGTCGCCGGTGGTCGTGAAGACCATCGCCACGCCCCCTTCCATGTTCTCGGCGGTCACGCTGGTGCCTTCGACGGCCATCGGGCAGTGCGCCATCATGCCCTTCTTGCCTTTCTTGCCTTTCTTGCCGGCCATCTCGCCCTGGGCCTGCTCGTCGGCAGCCTGCGCGTCGGCTTCGGCGGTCTCAGCTTCGGCATCTTCGGCGTCGGCATCTTCCTTGGCGTCCTCGGTCTCGGTCTGGGCGGCCTTCTGAGTAGCGACCTGCTCGTCGTCCTTGGCAGCCTCCGAGCCCGAGCTACAGGCGGCGGTGGTCAGGACGAGCAACAACATCATCAACAGACTCTTCATCTTCATCATTTGTCTCCCGGTGGAGTTCATCAGTGTGTGACGGCCACTCCATAGCGGCCGCATCGGGTCGTTCGTGTCGTCCAACATGCACAATTTGTTGCATCCAAGCAACCATGCGAGGTGTTGACGACACTGGCGAGCGCCCCAGCTTTAGACATGACGCCCGTTCGGCTCGCTCGTGAGGTAGAAACCGGAGACAAGATTATGAAACAGGGCCTGATCACCGCCGTCGCGCTGCTCGTCGCAGGAGCGCTGTTCGCCCTCGCCTTTATCTACTCGGGCCTGTTTCCCATCGCCGCCAACGACGCCAACAGCGCCTTCAAGGAGTGGGTGTTCGGGACCACCATGGAGGAAGCCGTGGCCGACCGGGCCGACGAGGTCGAGGTGCCCGCCAACCTGGTCACCGACGAACGCGTCGCCAAAGGCGTGGCTCACTACGACTCGATGTGCGTGATGTGCCACGGCGCGCCGGGCAAGGAGCGGGCCACCTTCGCCGAGCACATGACTCCCGAGCCGCCCGAGATGACTCACGCCGCCGAAGAGTGGTCTGCCGCGGCGGTCTTCTGGATTACCAAGCATGGCATCGAAATGTCGGGGATGCCCGCCTGGGCGCCCGACCACTCCACCGAGGACCTGTGGAGTGTCGTCGCGGCGGTCAGTCAATTCCCCGAGATGTCGCCCGAGCGATACGCCGAGTTGGCCAAGCAGGGGGGGCACGACCAGCAAGCGCCCCAGGACCAGCCAACAGGCGGCGGACCGACCGACGAACCCCACCACGACGACGGCCACATGCACTCCCACTGAGCCCACGCCGCGCGCCAGAAAGATGCGCAACCCCTGTTGCCTCGATGGGCCTGCCCAGTTAGACTTGCTTTTGACGCCGCAAAGCGCGTTTACCCTGTCGGCCCGGCAGAGCGCTTCATGCGGCGAACGCAGCATACGCTTTGCGTCTCGAGCGGCATCATGGCTCAAAAATTCTTCACGCTCGCACCTCTCGACCGACTGCTCACGCGGCGGCTTCCCGACGAGTTGCGCAGCGCCGACACCATTGAGGCGCAACAGGCCAAGCTTCTTCTGTTCGCCTGCGCCGGCTCGGCCGTCCTCGGGCTGCTCTTCACGCTCATCTTCTGGTTCAGCGGCAACGAATGGCTCTGTGTGCCGACCCTGGTGGGCACCGTTGCCGTGCTCACGCCGCCGGTTGCGCTCCATCTGGGGTACTCGGTGGCCACCGCCGGGCACATCCTCGCCCTGCAAGCCTACCTGTCGCTGTGCGCCATGGTTGCCATCGCAGGCGGACTGCGCCCCGAGGCGTTGGTCTGGCTCTTCTGCCCGCCGGTCATCGCGATGATCTTCGCCGGCTACCGCGCAGGCGGAGCCTGGACGCTGTTGAGCATCGCCACGTGCTTCGGCTTCTACGGGATCGAGCAATATATCGCCGACTTTCCCGACATGCTCGACGAGAACTCGCCGGTCATCGCAGTGGGTGTGCCCGTCGCCGTCGTCTCGATCAACTCGCTACTCTACTTCCTGAACGCGCGCCTGCAGAAGTGGCTCGCCCGCTCACTCACCGAGGCCCAAAAAGAAGCCCTGGAGGCATCGCACCGGGGATTCCAGACACTGTTGGAGCGCTCCCCCGACGCGCTGTTGGTGCTTCGTGACGACGAGCCGATCTACGTCAATCCGGCGTTCGTCGAGCTGTCGGGCTATACGCTCGAGGAGCTGCGCAGGGTCGATCCCAACAAGATGATTCCCGCCGTCGAGCTCGAGCAGCGCCGACAACACGAAAAGGCGCTGTTGAGCGGCGACGCGGCCAGCGAGGTGCGCGAGGGCACGCGCATCCGAAGGGATGGCACCAAAATCGACGTGGAGACGCGCTCGTTCGTCGCACCGTTCGGCGACGAGCCCGCCGTCTTTGTCAACTTCCGCGACGTGACCGAGCGTAAGCACCTGCAAGCCAAGATGATGCAGATGGACCGCATGATCGCCGTGGGCACCCTGGCCGCCGGGGTCGCCCACGAGATCAATAACCCGCTGGCGTTCATGACCGGCAACGTCACGCTGCTGCTCAGCGAGCTCGAGCAAGGCGCGTTCGACAACTGGCAACCGCCGGCCGACAGCATGCTCGACCACGACGAGCTGCGCGAGGTGCTCGACGACGTCACCGAGGGGGCCGAGCGCATTCGCGCCATCGTGTCGAGCCTGCGGGCCTTTGCTCGCGAGCAGGAAGACGCGGACCTAGACGGCTCGGTCGACATCTTGGCGCTGCTCGACTCGTGCACCAAGATGGCCCAAAACGAGATCAAGCACCGCGCGCGCCTGGTCACCGATTTCGGCGAGGTGCCGGCCGTTCGCGGCGACAACTCTCAGTTGGGGCAAGTCTTTTTGAACCTCATCGTCAACGCCGCTCACGCGGTGCCGGCGGGTCATCACGACGACAACGAGATTCGCGTCAGCGTCACCAGCGAAGACGACACGGTCATCGTGCGGGTCTCCGACACCGGCACGGGCATCCCCGCGCATATCCAGTCGCATATCTTCGACCCCTTCTTCACCACCAAGGGGGAGCGCGACGGCATGGGCTTGGGCCTCTACATCACCCAGAATATCGTGCACGACCACGGCGGCGAGATCTGCTTTCAGACAGCGCAGGACAAGGGGACGACCTTCGAGGTGCGCCTGCCGAGCACCGAGTACGCGCCGGCCGACACCAGCCGCCCGCTACCCACCGTCGACTCGTCCACCAAGCTCGGCCACGCGCTGATCGTCGACGACGAGGAGAAGATCTTGCGCACCCTCGAGCGCGCCCTGTCTAACTTCGAGATTGACGCGACCTCGTCGGCCGCGACCGCCGTGGAGTGGCTGCGAGGCGGGCAGACCTACGACGTCATCTTGTGTGATCTGCTCATGCCCCAGATGTCGGGCATGGAGTTTTACGAGACGCTCGAAGCCGCCTTCCCGCACCTGGCCGAGCGGGTGGTCTTCATGTCGGGCGGCACGTTCACCAACGGCTCGCGTGAGTTCGTCGCCTCGTGCGGCCGCCCGCTGGTCGCCAAGCCTTTCGACATCGACAAGCTGCAAACGGTCTTGAGCGAGCAGGTCCGAGAGACCAAAGAGCGCCTCTCGGCTTAGTGTTAGAAGAGCCCGCGCCAGAGCATGCCGGCGGTGGTGGTGTAGCCGACGGCGGTGTGCTCGATTTTGCCCTCGTCATCGATGACGTACATGGTGGGATAGGCCGACACGTTATAAGCGCCCTTCACCCCGCGGTTGCCGAGCAAGACCGGGTACTCGACGTCGTGCTCGTCGATAAACTCTTGGATGGCGTCCCGGTTTTGGTAGTCGAGCACCACGCTGATGACGTTGACCCGGTCACCCAGCCACGACTTGACGCGCGAGACGTTGTCGGACTCGGCGCTGCACACCGTGCACCAGGGCGCCCAGAAGATCACGAAGGTCTTCTCGCCGCGGTAGTCACGCAGGCTGTGGCGCTCGCCGTCCATGTCGGTGAGCACGAACTCGGGCGCCGGCGCACCGGCGTCGACCAGCTCGCGCCCCTGCCACATCGTGATGGCGAAGAAGGCGAGCGCGAAGATCGTCAGGTCGACCGTCCATCGAAACCAACGCTTCTGGCGCATGCGCGCCCACCAGGTCAACTCGGAGGTCGCCTTTTCGGTCGGAGCGTCAGTGTCGGTCGATGTCTTGTTTTGTTCATTCATGGTCATGGAGCCGCCTCGGAAAATGCCTCGACTAACATCGTCGAGGTGATGACTTCCGGCAAGGGCTTTGCTTCGCCCGGCCGGTCCGGCGAATACATCAGGTAGAACGGTACGCCGGCCTTGCCGTATTCGGCCAATTTTTTGCGGATGCGCTCGTCGGGGTTGGTCCAGTCGGCTTTAAACATCGCCACGTCGTGCTCTGCGATGGCTTGTCGTACCGGCTCGGTGTCGATGGCGTTCTTCTCGTTGACCTTGCAGGTGAGACACCAGTCGGCGGTGAAGTCGACGAAGACCGGCCGGCCCTTGTCGAGCTCGGCGGCGACGGCCTCTTCGGTCCACGGCTTCCAGTCGATCGAGCCGGAGACCGCGCGTGGACGTTCGGCCGAGGCGTTGGCCTCCAACGGGAACGTATAGACGCCCGCGACGGCGATCGACGCCACGGCGGCGACCACGGCCAGGGCCTTGCGTTGCGTCCAAGTATTGAACTGCACGAGCCCCCACAGCCAAGCGGCCACGCCCAACACCGCCGAGAAGACGAGCATCATCGCCATGCCGTCGACGCCGGTCTGGCGGCCCAAGAGCCACACAATCCAGATGGCCGAGCCGAGCAGCGCGAAGCCCAAAAACTTCTTGAGGTGGTCCATCCAGTTGCCCGGCTTGGGCAAAAGCTTCGCCCAACCCGGTACCAGCGTCAGCGCCACCATCGGAGCGGCGAGTCCGAGCCCGAGGGCGGCGAAGACAGCCAGGATGGTCAGCGGGCTGCTCGCCAGCGCGAAGCCGACGGCGGTCCCCAGAAACGGCGCCGAGCACGGCGTCGCCAAGATCACCGCCAAGATGCCCTCCCAGAAGCTTCGCCGAACGCCGTCGGACTCCTGGGCCTTCTCGTGGACCTTCTGAGAGTTCAACGTCACCTCGAAGACGCCGAAGAGGTTGAGCGCGAAGAGCACCAGGATGACCACGAGCGCGGCCAAGAAGTGTGGCTGCTGGAACTGGAAGCCCCAACCGACCTGCGTTCCGGCTGCGCGAAGGCCGATGACCACGCCGCCAAGGGCGAGCAAGCTGCCGACGATGCCGCCGGTATAGGCCATGCCGTGGGAAATGATGCTACTCTTGCTCTCGTGCACGAGCTTGGTGAACGACGAGACCTTGAGCGCGAGCACCGGAAAGACGCACGGCATCAAGTTGAGGATCATCCCGCCCAAAAAGGCGAGCAGAAGCACCCACGGCAGGCTCATCGTGTCGGACGAGCCGCCAGAAGACGAGCCACCAGAAGACGAGGTGCTGGTAAGCGAGACAGCAACGGCGGCTTCCGAGTCATCCCACGTGGGGAGCGAGAGCTCTTCGACCGGCCCCCCCGGCTCGCCCAGGGGGAACTTGTCGCGAAGGTAGACCGGCAGGAGCGCCCCGTCGGAGTCCTCGAGTTGCAGCACACCCGACAACAGGTCGCGCGGCTCCTCGCCGCTGGCAGCGAGCTTGCCACGCAGACGGATCACCCATCCCTCGTGGGCCTCGGGGTGCTCGTCGATGGCGGTTACCTCGAAGTCCACCGCGGAGAACCGGTCGGCCATGACGGCGTGAGCGAGCTCGTCGAAGTTCGGCTCGAGCTCGCGACACTCCGAAGACTCCTCGTCGCATTCGACCAGCTCGATGATCGCCTCGAACTCGTCGTTGGGACGGATGGGGCGCTGCGAGTAATGAAACTGGGCGTCGAGACCGAGCTCGTTGGCTTTTCGCGGGACTCGTGCACCGTAGTGGCTGAGCGCGTCGAGCACCGGCGTCGAAGCCCGCACAGTGCGCTCACCGACCGGAATGGACCGGCTGAGCTGCGAGTGACCGGGCAAGCACAGGTTGCTGCAGGCGAGGTAGTCGACCTTCGCCGACACCTCGACGCTGCCCGCGGCGTCCTCGGCCACGGTCGCCTCGCTAAAGAGGATGACCTCGTCGCCGTAGCCGTAGATCGTAAACTCGCCGTCCGACTCGCTGAAAAGCTGCGGCGCCGCCCACTCGAGCGGCCCGAACTCGAGCGCGTCACTCTCCCACTCGATATGGGTGGGCACCCCGGCGTCGCCCGGGTTCTGCCAGTAGATATGCCAGTCGGTGTCGAGGTCGAAGGCCACGCCCACGGTGATGGTATCGCCGGGGGCGACCTGCTCGGCGTCGACAATCAGGCGCGACTCGACCCGCGCGTCGCCCTCGTGCACCGCGCCCTTTCCGATGGCGCTGTCGGGCACGTCGAACGAGGCGAAAGCGCTGGTGCTGGCGAGGAGTGTCGCCAGGACGATAGCCAAGAAGCTCGAGATCCGTGTCATAGTTTATCCGTTCATTTCGACAGGCAAGCCGGCGGCCTTCCATTCGGCGATGCCCTCGCGCATGCGGTGAGCATCGAAGCCGGCGTCGCGCAGGCGTTGGACGCTCTTGATGGCGGCCACGCAGTACGGCCCGCGGCAATAGGCGACGACCTCGCGGTCTTTGGGGAGTTCGTTCAGCCGCTTTTCGAGCTCGGCCGACGGCACGCTGCGGGCGTGAGGAATCCGGCCGGCCTCGAACTCTTCGGAGGGCCGAAGATCGACGAGGAAGACTTCACCGCGGCGAACTTTGTCGAGCAGTTCTTCGCCGACCAGGTCGGGCAATAGAGCCTCTTCGCTGGCGTGGGTGCGCATCGCCTCGCGCACTTCGGGGAGCGATTGCATCCCCATGTCGCGGAGGGCCAGCCACAACCGGAGCGCCGGCTCGCCGGCGAGTCCGTAAAAGACGCGCCGCCCCTCTTTGCGTCCTTCGACAAGCCGAGCCTGCTTGAGGACTTTGAGGTGCGCGCTCGTGTTGGCCACGCTCTGGCCGAGCTTGTCGGCCAAGTCGTCGACCGAGCGCTCCGTCTGGCACAGCAGGTTGAGGATGCGCAGGCGAGTGTCGTTCGACAGCGCCTGACCGACGCTGGCGAATTGCTGGTAGAGTTGTTCTGGGAGCTGCTCGAGACTCATGGGCCATCCGGGTTGACTGCGACCTTCAATCATTCAAACGATCAATTGAAAGTTATACATTCCCGAAGGTGAGGTCAAGAATGGGGGAGTGAATGAATGGGAACACAAAAAAGGCCCCTCCGATGCACACGGAGGGGCCTCAAAGCGCTACACCATCACGGCTCAGTGATTGTGTCCGGCGTGATCGTCTTCGGCCTTCTCGCCTTCAGCTTTCTCGCCGCCGGCCTTCTGCTTGAGCTTCATGTTGCACTCGGGGCAGACACCGTCGCCCTTCTCCATGCGGGCGTAGTGCACCGTGCCCATGTCGCAGAACCAAGCGCCTTCCGGAATCTGGGCCTTCTCGACGGGCGGGTCGAACGCTTTGCCCTCTTTGGGCACTTCGACCATCGCGACTTTGTCGCCTTCGGCCTCTTTCTCGTCGGCCTTGGCTTCGTCGGCCTTCTCGGCCGTCTCTTCTCCGGCTTCTTCTTCAGCCGCCTTTTCCTCGGTCTTCTCGGCGGCGGCCTCTTCGGCGCCCTCGGCGCTCGCCTCTTCCTTTTTGTCGCAGGCGACTGCGAACAGGGACAGGCTGAGCAGGACGACCAACATAGTCTTGAACTTCATCATGGGTACTCCAGGTGGATAGGGGTCTAGGGTTTAGGGGTCTAGGGTTTAGGGGTTTAGGGTGAAGGTTAGTGCTTCATGCCACTATACGTAAGTTTTTTGCGGCGCAAATCCCAGCGCTTCATCATGTCGAAGATGACCGGGATGACGAAGAGCACCAGGATCACGCTCGAGACCATGCCGCCGACCATCGGCACCGCGATGGGCTTCATGACGTCGGAGCCGGTGCCCGTCGCCCACAACAGGGGCGTCAGGCCGATGAGCGTGGTCGCCGCGGTCATCAACTTGGGGCGAAGCCGCAGGGCAGCCCCGTCGACGGCGGCCTGGTGGACGTCGCTCGCATCGATGAACTCGGCGACGCGCTCGCCACTTGCATCTTCGGCGTCGATGCCCGCCGCGGCCAGCTTGGCTTCGATACGCTCGTCGAGGGCTTCATGCAAGTAGACGAGCATCACCACGCCGGTCTCGACGGCGACGCCGAACAGCGCGATGAATCCAACCCACACAGCGACCGAAAAGTTGAAATCCATGAAGTAGAGCAACCAGACGCCGCCCACCAGGGCGAATGGAACCGACAGCATGACCACCAACGACTCCCCAACATTCCTGAAGGTGACGTAGAGGAGCATGAAAATGATCAGAATCGCCATCGGGATGAGCAACGAAAGCCGCTCGTTGGCGCGCTTTTGGTTCTCGTACTGACCGCTCCATGTGTAGCTGTAGCCCGGCGGGACCTCGAGGTTCTCCTCGAGCTTCTTTTCGGCCTCTTGGATGAAGCCGCCCATGTCACGGCCGCGCACGTTGAGCAGCACCACACTCCTGAGGTCGCCGTTCTCGGAGTTGATCATCGGCGGGCCCTCCTCGAAGCGAATATCGGCGACCTGGCCCAGCGGGATTTGCTCGCCGGAGCTCGTCGAGACGAGCACGTCGTGGATCTTGTCGATGGAGTCGCGATAGTCGCGTGCGTATCTGACCCGCACGGGGAAGCGGCTTCGCCCCTCGACGGCGGTCGTGGTGGGCATCCCGCCGATGGCGACCTCGATGACCTGGTTGACGTCCTCGACGGTCATGCCGTAGCGGGCGATGGCCTCACGATTGGGCGTGATATTCAGGTAGTGGCCTCCGGTGACGCGCTCGGCGTACAGGTCGCTGGCGCCAGGCACGTCGCGCAGCAACTGCTCGGCCTCGAGCGCCAGATCTCCCAGCTTCTCGAGGTCGGGGCCGAAGAATTTCACGCCGATATCGGTGCGGATACCCGTGGCCAGCATGTTGATTCGGTTGATGATCGGCTGGGTCCAGCCGTTCGACAGGCCGGGAATCTGCAGCTTGGCGTCGAGCTCGGAGATGATGTCGTTTTTGGTGATGCCGGGACGCCACTCGTCCTGCGGTTTGAGGAGCACGATCGTCTCGATCATCGCCACCGGCGCCGGGTCGGTGGCCGTCTCGGCGCGGCCGACCTTACCGAGCACGTAGCTCACCTCGGGGTGCTCGGCGATGATCTTGTCGGTGACCTGCAGCAAGCGCTTGGCCTCGGTGACGCTGACGTTGGGAAGCGTCACCGGCATATACAAAATGCTCCCCTCGTCGAGCGACGGCATGAACTCGCTGCCGATCTTTTGAACGACCGTCTCGGGCTCACCGTCTCCGTTGGTGTCCCACTCGAGCCCGGTCATCAGCGGCACCGTGGCGCCTACGAGGCCCACGGCGAGCAACAGCGTGATGACCGGATGGCGAAGCACGAGGCGCAGAAACGGCGTGTAGATCGACACGAAGAACTTCGAGATCGGGTTTTGCTCCTCGGGGCGAAGCTTGCCCTTGAGGAAGATGATCAAGAGCACCGGCACCAGCGTAATCGCCAGCACGCTCGCCCCGATCATCGTCAGCGTCTTCGTCCACGCCAGCGGCGTGAAGAGCTTGCCCTCTTGGCCCGTGAGCAAGAAGACGGGCACGAAGCTCGTGATGATGATGAGCATCGAGAAGAAGAGCGCCGGGCCGACCTGCCTGCACGCCTCTTTGATGATGCGCTTTCGCTCCTCCTCGCTCGGCGGGTCGTCGTCGGGTCTCTCGGCGAGCTTTCGGTACGAGTTCTCGACCATGACGATGGAGGCGTCGACGATGACGCCCACCGCGATGGCGATGCCGCCCAGGCTCATGATATTCGACGTGATTCCCATCTGCTTCATGAAGATGAAGCCGATGAGCACCGCCACCGGAAGCGTGAGCACGACGACGAGTGAGCTTCGGATATGAAACAAGAAGAGCAAGATGATCAGGCTGACCACGATCGCCTCCTCGGTGAGGCTGTGGGTGAGCGTGTCGACACTCTTCATGATCAGCTTGCTGCGGTCGTAGGCCGGCTCGATGGTCACGCCCGCCGGTAAGCCGGGCTCGATCTCGTCGATCTTCTTTTTGACGCGATCGATGACCTCTTTGGCGTTCTCGCCGTAGCGCATGGCCACGACGCCGCCGACGACCTCGCCTTCGCCGTTCTCGTCGAGCATACCGCGGCGAATTTCGGTGCCGAGCTGCACGAACCCGAGCTGCTCGATGGTCACGGGCACGCCGTCCTTACTCGTCTTGACGACGACCTGCTCGATATCCTCGACGTCCTTGAAGTAGCCCTGGCCGCGCACGAAGTACTCGATATCGGAGTGCTCCAAGATCTTGCCGCCGGTATCGCGGTTCGACGCTTTGACGGCGCGCGCGACCTGGCCGACGCTGACCCCGTACGCCTCGAGCTTGGTGGGGTCGAGCTCGACCTGATACTCCTTGACGAACCCGCCGATCGACGCCACCTCGGCGACGCCCTCGACCGACTGCAGCTTGTAGCGGATATAGTAGTCCTGCAGCTCGCGCAGCTTGGCGAGGTCCTGCGGGTTCTCTTCACTCGTGCGCAGCACGTACCAGTAGACGTGGCCCACACCGGTGCCGTCGGGTCCCAGCGTCGGCGTGACCCCCTCGGGAAGCTCGCTCTGAGCGTAATTGAGCTTCTCGAGCACTCGGCTTCGGGCCCAGTAGATCTCGGCATCCTCGTCGAAGATGACGTAGACCAGACTAAAGCCAAAAAAGCTCGTCGCCCGGATCGCCTTGACCTTGGGGATGCCCTGCAGGTTCGCCGACAGGGGGTAGGTGATCTGGTCCTCGATGACCTGCGGTCCACGCCCGGACCACTCGGTATAGACGATCACCTGGTTCTCGGAGAGGTCGGGAATCGCGTCGAGCGGGGTGTTCTGAATCGACCACACTCCGACGCCGATGGCGATCAACGTAGCGATGATCACCATCAATGGATTTTCGACGCACCAGTCAATGATTCTTCGGATCATAACAACAGTCCTCGTTCTTGAGGTTCACCACGGAGAGCACAGTGAGCACGGGGCACTACTTTTCCTTTGTCGTGTTTTTCCCCGTGTCCCCTGTGCCCTCCGTGGTGCCTTCACCGGCGTCGGCCTTCTGCTTGAGGAACATCCCGCAGACGGGGCATTCACCGTCGCCCTTCTCGTGCTGGATCCAGTGCGAGGTGCCCATATCGCAGTACCACATGCCGTCGGGTACGGCCGCGGACGGCACCGGCGGGTCGAACTTCTTGCCTTCTTTGGGCACGTCCTCCGGCGCGAGCTCTTCGACCTCCTCTCCGCCGCCTCCATGCTTCCCGTGGTGCGACTCACTGCCGCCGAACGAGTTGAGCTGGACCTCCGAGTCGAGCAAAAAGCCGCCCTGATACGCGACCGTTTCGCCGGCTTTGACGCCCGATTTGATCACCAGATAGTCGTCGGTGGCGCGGCCGAGCTCGACCTCGCGCCGCTCGAAGACGTTGTCGTCGACCTCGACGTAGACGCTGCTCGACTTTCCACCGCGGATGACCGCCGACTTGGGCACGACGAGTTCGTCGGCCTCGCTGTCGGCGTCGTCCTTCTTGAAGAACACCGACGCGTACATGCCCGGCTTGAGCCGCTCGTCGTCGTTGTCCAGCTCGATGCGCACTTTGACCGTACGCGTCTCCGACTCGAGCGTCGGGTGGATAAAGGTGACTTCACCTTCGAGCGACTCGCCGGCGAACGCCTCGGCGGTCACGCGCACTTTCATCCCCTCTTTGACCTCCTCGAGGTGATGCTCGTAGACATCTGCCTCGACCCAGACCGTCGACAAGTCGGCGATCTCGTACAACGGCGTCCCCTCCTTGACGTACTGGCCCTGGCGGACCTCCAGGGAGGTAATCGTGCCGGCGTTGGGGGCGAACATGGTCACGTACTCGCGCGGCTTTCCGGCCTTCTCGAGCTGCGCAATCTGGCGCTCACTCATGCCCAACAGCTTGAGCCTGCGTCGGGCCGAGGTGATCAGCGTCTTGTCGAACTCGGTGTTGTCGAGCGCGACCAGAAACTCCTCCTGGGCGGTCAGAAGCTCGGGCGAGTAAATCTTGATGACAGGCTGGCCGCGTCGAACCGTCGCGCCGGTCTCTTCGACCAACAGCCGTTCGATACGCCCGTTGACCCAGCTCGGGATCGTCGCCAGCCCCGTCTCGTCGTAGGTGACGATGCCCACGGCGCGAATCTCGCTCTTGGCGTCTTTCGCCTCGACCTCGGTCACCTGCACATTGGCCAACACACGCTGCGTCGGGCTCAGCGAGACCTTGCCCATCGCGGCGAGTTCTTGGGGGTCCATGCCCCCGCCACTCTTCTTCTTTTTGATGAGATCCATCTGGCAGACCGGACACGCGCCCGGCGTGTCCGAGACGACCGAGGGGTGCATCGGACACGTATAGTACGTCCCCGACTCCTCGCCTCCGGCCGACTCGGCCTTCTTGTCGTGATCGTGATCGTGATCGTGATCGGACGAGCTACTCGACGCCGCCACGCCCGGAATCCCCCACACCGAAGCAACCAGCAACGTCATTCCCGCGCCGGCTGCCAACGCCAGCAAAACCAATACAGCTATCTTCTTCGAATTCATCGTTCGTCTCCTTCGGCCGCGTCCTCTTCGGGCTCGTCTTCATCGGCCTCATCTTCGTCGGCCTGCTCCTCATCCGCCTCTTCTTGTTCCGACGCCTCGAGCTTCGTCGACGGTGTCGGGACTTCTCCGATCAACGCCAAGATCAGCGCGCGATGCTCGCGAATGCTCGCCCGCAATTCGGCGAGCTTCGCCTCCAGCTCCACGAGACGCTGCTCGGACTGCAACCAGTCTTCGTAATCGGCGCGACCGGCCTGGAAGCCGGCCAGAGCAGCGCGCCGGGCTTGGCGCGCCTGAGGGATGAGTTCGTCTTTGTAGTAGGCAACGTGGCGGTGCAGGTGGTGCAGGTCGGCCAGGTGGCCGGCGATCTCGCCGCGAAGCTCCAGGCGAAACGCATCGATGGCCGCCTCGAGCGAGACCACCCGCGCCTGGGCGACGTCTTCGGCCGCCTCGGCGCGCTCACCCGACCAAAAGGGCAAGCTCGACGAGACTCCGAGCGTCACGAGGTCGGTGCCCTCGTCCATGCCGCTGTCTTGCTCGGCGCGAAATCGCCAGGCGCCAAAGACCTGCAAGTCGGGGTATTTCGCCCACTCGGCTGCCCGCGCGCCGGCCATCGCCGCCTCCTTTTGGCGCTCGAGCGCATCGACGATGGGCCGATTCTGCATGCCTCGCTCGACGAGCGCATCGAGGTTGTCGAGCGGCTTGCCCGTCATCTGCTGCATCGCATCGTCGCCGGTCTCATCGGGCGGATTGACCGAACTTCCGGCGGGGCGATTGAGCAATGCGTTGAGCCTCGCGACCTTCTCGGGGCGCTGGTGCATCAGCAAAAAGATGCGGTCGTCGATGCTCAACAGCTGCAGGCGTACGCGCTCGACCTGCGACACACTCGCCTTTCCCGTCGGAATCCGCGCCCGAAGCAGCCTCAAGAACTCGCGCACCGGAGGCTTGAGCTTCTCGAGGGCGTCGATGGTGCGGTCGATGCGGTAGATTTGGTAGTAAAGCCCGGCGGCTCGAATCACCAAGTCGACCTGCTGCTCGTCGACCAGCGGCTCGCGCGCGTCGGCCTCGGCGACCACTTGCTCGCGCAACGCGGTCAGCTCTCCTGGCCACCACAGCGGCTGAGAGACGCCAATCTGGATGCCCGACATCGGCGTCTGCGCCAGGGTCAGGTCGTTCCACGGGATATTCGAGAAGCTCAGCTCGACCCGCGGGTCGGGCTTCAAGCCCACCCCGCGCAGACGACTCTCCTCGATGGCGACTTCGGCGCGCCGGCGCGTCACCGCCGGGTGCTCGTCGAGCCCTTCGACGATGAGCTCGGCGAACGGCGTGGTCGGCCCCTCGTCGGACATCATCCCTTTGACGTTCGGCGGAGCCTCAATGGACTCTTCGGCCGATGACTCGGACTCTTTCTTGGCCTCTTCGGCGCTCTTCTCGGCCTTGTCGGACGCCTCTTGCGCACTCGCCGAGGTGGCGGAGACACACAAGGCTCCGAAGAGGCAGAGAACCCCGATTTTTCGCGATAACATGTTCTTCTCCAAATCCGATTCGAGTCGACATTACGTCGAACGAAAGCGCACCCACGTTCGGGTCAACGCTCGTCACACGCACACAGCTCGCTTCATGCAAGCAGAGTGGTGCGTCTCAAATCAGAAATGTCTGATGGAGAAGAAAGAGAGGGGGGGAATGTGGGGGAATGGGCGCCAGAGGCGACGAAACGACGCCGGGCGCACGCGGCTGGGGCAGCCGCAACTGCAAATGGTCTTGCGCGGCGAGGGCCGGCGCAAATGAGATCGTCGAGTTCGAAAGCGCCAGCACGTTGCCGGCCGGTGTGTTGTTGTCAGGCGCGATGTGGCACGTGCAGCCATGGTCTTGGCACACGTCGTGACAGTCCGACTCGGACTGCGCCTTCTGATGGTGAGACTGGCCCTTCTGGACCATGTCGCCACCCGACGCATCGCAACAACACGACTTCTTCTGGCTGGCAGCGAACGCCTCGCTGCCGAGCGCACCGACGCCTCCCACCAAGACGGTGAAGACGATGGCGACCAGAGTGGCGGCGAGCCACAGTCGCTGTCGGATGTCGGCCAGATGAGTCATGGGTTCCAAGAACGTATCGACGAAACTCTCGATTACAACCGACTATTACCGTGCACGGATTCTTCGCCGATTGCAAGTTGAGGGTCATTCCCCCCCGCCGCGAACGTCGAATCACTGCACCTCGACACACATTTGAAGCACGCGCCAGCCGCCCGGCACCGTCTCGCCGGTGTCGTTCGGCCACACCTCGATGTCGTTTCGCATGTTACGCGTGTAGATCACGTCGTAGACACCTGCCGGCATGATCGTCGAGTAGGCATCCGGGTCGGCGGGCACGTACGACTGCTGATTCGTGTCCCAGCTAAACGCAATCTCGTACAACGCGTGCATCTTTCCGGAGTCTTGCTCGCGCAGCCAGAAATACAGCGGGCTCGAATCGTCGACCGTCGGCGGGAACGCCCCGCCGTCGACGGTGATCGTGCCGCTCGGCGTCGCCGTGGCGATATCGATATCGAGCGTCTTCGCGCCCGGCCCGACCACCACGTCCTCCTGGAGAACACGCCAGCCTCCCGGCACCGTCTCGCCGGTGTCATTGGGCCACACCTCCACGTCGTTTCGCATGTTGCGCGTATAGATCACGTCGTAGGTGCCTGCGGGCATGATCGTCGAGTAGGTGTCGGGGTCCGCGGGCACGTACGCCTGCTGATTCGTGTCCCAACTGAACGCGATCTCGTACAGCGCGTGCATCTTTCCCGAGTCCTGCTCACGCAGCCAGAAGTACAGCGGGCTCGAGTCATCGACTGTGGAGGGAAACGCCGCACTATCGACCGTGATCGTCCCGCTGACCGTCGCTGTGGGAATGTCGATGTCGAGCGTCTTCGCCCCCGGACCGACCACCACGTTCTCCTGGAGCACGCGCCAACCTCCCGGCACCGTCTCGCCGGTGTCGTTGGGCCACACCTCCACGTCGTTTCGCATATTGCGCGAGAAGACGACGTCATAGGTACCTGCCGGCATGATCGTAGAATACGTGTCCGCATCGGCAGGTACGTACGACTGCTGATTCGTGTCCCAACTGAACGCGATCTCGTACAGCGCGTGCATCTTTCCGGAATCCTGCTCGCGCAACCAGAAGTACAGCGGACTGGAGTCATCGACCGTCGACGGGAACGTCCCTCCGTCGACCGTGATCGTCCCGCTGACCGTCGCCGTCGGAATGTCGATATCGAGCGTCTTCGCCCCCGGACCGACCACCACGTCCTCCTGGAGCACGCGCCAGCCCCCTGGGACCGTCTCGCCGGTGTCGTTCGGCCACACCTCCACGTCATTTCGCATATTCCGGCTGTAGATCACGTCGTAGGTGCCTGCGGGCATGATCGTCGAGTAGGTGTCCGAGTCTGCCGGCACGTACGCCTGCTGATTCGTGTCCCAACTGAACGCAATTTCGTACAGCGCGTGCATCTTTCCGGAGTCCTGCTCGCGCAGCCAGACGTACAGCGGGCTCGAATCGTCCACCGTCGACGGGAACGTCCCGCCGTCGACCGTGATCGTCCCGCTGACCGTCGCCGTCGCGATGTCGATATCGAGCGTCTTCGCCCCCGGCCCGACCACCACGTCCTCCTGGAGCACGCGCCAGCCTCCCGGCACCGTCTCGCCGGTGTCGTTAGGCCACACCTCCACGTCGTTTCGCATGTTGCGCGAGAAGATCACGTCATAGGTCCCCGCCGGCATGATCGTCGAGTAGGTATCCGGGTCCGCAGGCACGTACGCCTGCTGATTCGTGTCCCAACTGAACGCGATCTCGTACAGCGCGTGCATCTTTCCGGAATCCTGCTCGCGCAGCCAGAAGTACAGGGGACTCGAATCATCCACCGTCGACGGGAACGTCCCGCCGTCGACCGTGATCGTTCCGCTGACCGTCGCCGTGGCGATGTCGATGTCGAGTCCGTTGGGGCCGGCGCCGATCACCACATCATTTTGAAGCACGCGCCAGCCGCCCGGCACCGTCTCGCCGGTGTCATTGGGCCACACCTCCACGTCGTTTCGCATATTGCGCGAGAAGACGACGTCGTAGACCCCCGCCGGCATGATCGTCGAGTAGGTGTCCGCATCGGCAGGCACGTACGACTGCTGATTCGTGTCCCAGCTGAACGCGATCTCGTACAACGCGTGCATCTTTCCGGAGTCCTGCTCACGCAGCCAGAAGTACAGGGGACTCGAGTCATCCACCGTCGACGGGAACGTCCCACCGTCGACCGTGATCGTTCCGCTGACCGTCGCCGTGGCGATATCGATCGTCGAGCCGAGCGGCGTCGTCGACGTGCACGAAGCCAGGCCGGAGCAATCGCCGGTGATCGTGCCGGCGCACAAACCGTTCGCGTCGCACACGTCCCCACTCGTGCAGGCGATGCCGTCGTTGCAGAAGGTGCCCACCGGCTCGGTGATCAGCGTGAAACTTTGCGACTGCTCGTCGCACTCGTAATGCGAGCAAGGACCGGTCGACGTCTGCGGCGCCTGCGGCACGTTGCTCACCACACACCCGTCCGCGTCGGCGTCGGCGTCGCCCGGGGCGCAGGTCTCGGCGCCGTTGCACCACAGCGTATCGTCGCACACCGTGTCGTCCGGCGAGTGGCTGGCCACGCCGGCCGAGCAGGTGTCGGCGGTGCAGGCGACGCCGTCGTCCGGAACCAAGGTGTCGTCGTTCGTGTATTGGCAGCCGGCCACCGGATCGCACGCGTTGGTCGTGCAGGGGTTTCCGTCGTCGCAGGTCACCGCCGCTCCGCCCACGCACTGCCCGCTCTGACACGACTCGCCGCTCAGGCACACACTCGTGCTGCACGACGAGCCATCGGGCTCATCGGAGTAGGTGCACTGCCCGTTGACCAGCGTGTCGACCGTGCAGGGGTTCCCGTCGTCGCAGTCGGGGGTGTAGCACTCGTAGCCCATCGAGGTCGAAGTTATTCGGCACGCCTGGTTCTGCGCGGCGCACGGGTCGGGCAGGCACGGGTCCTGGGTGCAATTGCCCACGCCGTCGTCGTGGTAGCCCGGGTCGCACGAGCACACATAGCCGCTGGTCGTCGACGAACTCTGGGCGCACTGCGTCTTGTTCGGGTCGCCGCACGGGTTGGGCAAGCACGGGTTCTGGGTGCAGCCGCCCTGCCCGTCGTCGTGATAGCCGTTCGCCGTGTCGCACGCGTCGCACACGTCGCCGTCCCACCCGGCATCGCAGCTACACTGGACCACACCCGTCGAATCGTCACAGGTGCCGTTTCCGGAGCAGCTATTCGCCTGGCAGGTCTCGTCTTCGACACACTGGCCGCCATCGAGGTGGTAGCCGGGATCGCATTCGCACGTGTAGCTGTCCTGCTGCGCCACACAACTCGTTCGGTTGGCCTCCGTGCACGGATTGGGCAGGCAGGGGTCCTGGGTGCAGCCGCCCTGCCCGTCGTCGTGATAGCCATTCGCCGCATCGCAGCTATTGCAGAAGTCACCCGCCCAGCCGGCGTCGCAAGCACACTCGACGATCCCGCCGTCGTCGGAGCAGGTACCGCTCCCGTTGCACGAGTTCGGCCCGCAGGTGGTGTCGGGCACGCACTCGCCGCCTTCCTCGTGGGTGCCGGCGATGCAGACGCACACCGCGTCGGCGCCGTCTGCCACACACTCCTCGTTCTCGCCCTGGCACGGATTCGGCTCGCACGGGCGCAACACGCAATTGCCCTGGCCGTCGTCACGATAGCCCGCCGCCTCGTCACACGACTCGCATCGCTCACCGGCATAGCCCTCCTCACACGCGCAGCTCGGCCCGCCCCCCTCCTCCGAGCACGTGCCGTGGTCGTTGCAGGTATCCGGCAAGCAGCCGTTCTCGGACAAGCACTCCCCGTCGACGTTGACGTAGCCCTCGTCGCATTGACACACATAGCCCGCACCGCTCTCGACGCAGGCCGTGCGGTTTTCGTCGGTGCACGGGTTCGGCGCACATGCTTGCATGTCGGCGTCGCCGGTATCCGGCGAGGCGTCGAAGCTCGCGTCGGCCAAGCCGGTGTCGACGGCGTTTCCACCGGTCTCATCACACGCAGCGAGGCCGACGAGGCAGATGACGGAAAACAGGACGGCGATCAGCCGAAAGTGGCGTGACATCGTTAGACTCCAAAAACGGAAGGTGCTCGCAGCTAATGGCCGCAGAGTATTGTTTTTGGAGTCGCGGGACAACGGTGCGCACTCGGCCCAATCTCGCTCAATTCAGTCCCACTCAATTCAGTCCCGCTCAATTCGGACCAGCTCACTTCACATCGGCGTACACGTCGAAATCGGGCACCACCAGCCCGACGGACTCTTTGCCGCGCCACAGGCGCTGGTAGGTGTCCCACTCCTGCACGTCGGTCGTCCACGAGGCGTACACCGCAATCCCTCGGAAATGCCCCGGAATCTCATCGAGCCGAGCCAAGCCTTGCTTCACGCCGCGAATCCCGTGCTCGATATTCTCGACGTGCGGCCGATGATACGGCTCGTCATCCTCGTAGGCGGGCACACCCATGAGCACCTCACAACCGCCCTGCTCGGGCGCAGGCAGCGTCTGCAGCAGATCTTTGGTCCACTTGGCCATCAGCCCCTCGTATTTGGCGGGCTCGGTCAGGGCGGTGTCGTAGCCCATGACCACCAGCTCGTCGGCGACCATGCAGACCTCTTTGGTGAACGCGAGCGTCCAGTGCACGTCGGGGAACGGGTGGAGGGGTGTCGTCGGTGGGTAGGCCGCGATCGACAACGTCTTGTCGTCGCCCATCGCCGCCTTCACCTCACGCAACAGGTCGAGGTAGCCGGGCTCGTGGGAGGGGAGCGGCTCGACGTTGATGTGGATGCCATCGGCGCCCAGCTCGGTGATCTTGGCGACGTGGCCCGAGTAGGCCTTGCGCTGCGCCGCGTCCGTGAGGCGTACGTCCTCATCGAGCACGCCGCCGCTCCACGGCATCACGTCGATATGCGGGGCGATACGCTGCATCTTCGACAAGAAGCGCCGCGCCCTGTCGGCTTCGTAGTGGCGAATCGTGCCGTCGTCTCGCCAGCCGGGCTTGCCCTGCTCGTCCATCGGACCCAGGAACGGATAGACCCGCCGAATGCCGAGCTCGTCGAGCGCCTCGACGAGGCGCGCCGGATCGAGCTCGGCCCCGCCGTGCAGCCAATGGCGCCGCAGCCACACTCCATTGTCGTTGACGTCGAATTCACGCGCGACTTCGCCCGACTCGTCGCTCGTGCCTGCGTCCGCCACGGCCGTGGCCTCGACGTCCGCCCAGCGCGACTCCTCGCGTATCGCGTCTTCTTTGGCTTCGAAGTCTCGAATCAGCCCAAAATAGACCGCCACCGCGCCCACCACGCCCAGCGCGACGACCACTCCGACGATCTTTGCCGTTTTGCCACCAACCATCTGCCTTCTCCTCGAGCAAGGGTTCCGACTCCTCCTACGTCAACAACCCTATGGAGCAGATGTGCAGCCATGGAGATGGCCATGTGTAAAGAATGTGCAATTCCAAGCACGTCGCGGCAAACGACTACCCGCCCGCCACCACGTTGACCGGCTCGCCGGCACAAAACGCGTCGATATTCTCGACGGTGGTGTCGAGGATGCGCTGGATCGCCTCTTTGGTGTTGAACGCGCTGTGGGGTGTGATGATGACGTTGCGCATGCGAAGCAAATCCTCGTCAGAAATGTTCTGAACTTCTCGAGAGTACGGATTTCCAGCCTGTCCCGTAGACAAAACCTGCACCGGCAAGCTCTTGCAATACACTTGTGTAAAACCGCCCTAATGCCCGAATTCTTCGTTTATAAAACTCAATTGCCCTTTCCTGCACTACTTGAGGGTCTCCCACTCTGTCTCTGGCAACCTTTTTGACTACTTTGATCATCGGATCGGCGTCTCCAACCCAAAACCCTCCGACACACATCATTCGCCAGTAAAGAGGAATCAGCTGAGGATTGCTCTCCAACATTTGTTCAAACGAGGAAAGAACATAGACTTCAACGTTTTCTAACAGATTCCGTGTTCTCTCCCCTACACACTCCGCGGCGGCGTTCACACGTTGATAAACAGCCTTGAAATCTCTCGCACACTGAAGGGATGGATCTGTTACAAACACCCATGCATCGACATCACTAGGCCCGACATCAACATATTTCGTCACGTAATTCCGCTCGCAATCCTTATCCAACGAGAGACTTTGAAGTGAGGTCGTGTCAGAAACCACTGATCCAAAGAAACAAACTGCCTCAATACATTTCTGATTTTCCAGCAACCAACCGTGAAACTGCATCAAAGCGCCTTTTGTCGGCTGAGGCATTTCACGAACAATGCCAAAATCTGGCCGTAAGATCCCTTCCAAATCCTTCTGAACGTTTTCATTCACTGGATTTGATGAAAAAGTTCGTCTGCGAAGCTCATCTTCTACCAGCTCTGCAAGTTTTCGTTGAGAAATCAAATCTTAGCTCCTCGGCTGAGTGAAGCCGCGCGTAGAAAAGACTGACTCATCCTTATTCTGGTAAACTTCACCTCGAGGCCCGATCCATACAAAACCGAAACGATCACGCACATCAGCGTCGAACTCGTCGTACTGCACAACAAGTTGATATTCGACATTTCCTGCATCAAATGACCGTATTGAAGGATCATCAGAGGGCTCGCTTTCAGTATACTGCTCCAGAAACTCAACTGTCGCCTGAAGGTTCTTTAGATACGCAACCGAGTCTTTTTCAGGGCCTAGTAGTGTCAAGAAGCGGACAGTACTAAACGAGAATTCCTCTAAGAAACGTACATATCTCAAGACGGACCATTGCTTGCGAGGTTGAATGATGATGTTCGCTCGAAAAGTTCGGTCATCCCATTCGTTAACTACTCGCAACTGCTCCGTCACCTTTTCAAAAACGCTCGCAGGCATCTGTGTGTACTGCGCAAACTCATCTGCGCGTGTGCCGTAGATACTCACTGTAATCGGGACCTCTGGAGCAAGATCGGCAGCCTTATGACGCAGAAGCAAGCCATTCGTTGTAAGAGAAGTCGGCGCAATTTCTGTGAACGCAGATACAACCTCGTCAATATGCGGATGCATCAGCGGTTCGCCTCCCGTCACTTTTATTGATTGGATCGGTTCGCCTAACCTCGCGAATGCATCTACCAGAGTTTCTTTATCAGCAAAATACGTCCCTCGGTTAGGATATCCCTCATTGAAGCACCTCTTGCAGCGAAGATTGCATGCGTCAGTGACCAGGACACGGACTGTCTTGAGCAGTGGTACCTTTTGTGGCTCCATTACGGTTCCCGAGTTACTATTTGGAAGAACGAGTTACTTTTCGAAAAACAGGCGAACCTCGTCGGAAGTTGACTGGTCCAGCAAGACCTCGAAGCCAGCGTTTATGAAGGTTTCAGTGACAAAAGCGCGCTGATGAAAGAAATAGTGAGTATAGGAATCCGTTTCAGCAATTCGTCGGTACTGGTAACCGGTACCAGAAAACGCCTGAAAATAGAGAACTGCTCCGGAAGCTGTTAGCATGTAGAGTTTGTGAGATAATTCTCGGAGTTGCTCGCGGTCGAGATGAAAAATGACGCCTCTGCACCAGATGCCATCCAGCAACTGCCAAGGACACGCTGCGTCAACACTTAGAATATCTCCCTGTTTTAGATGTTTTTGCCCGTATATCTCTCGCCCGAGAGCGATGGCCTCCTCACAAATGTCAATCCCAGCGGCCTTAAAGCCCAGTTCGCTAAAGAAGGCTACGTCCCTCCCAAAACCGCAACCTAAATCGAGGATGCACCCCTCTTTCCGACAGAACCGTGCGAAACGTAGCAACCTGTCTTGAAACACTTCATTTCTCCAAGCCCACTTTTCGACGAGTTCGTGATAGACCTCCCCATAAGCTTCCGCGATCTGTTTACGAATTGAACCACTAAGCCCTGGTAGCACCGATTTTCGCTCTCTTAGACGCTAATCATTTTCCCAAAAATGGTCGGAAAAACGTTTACTGCAAACTGCACATTGCGAGCCATCAAGCTCTTCCTCTGGGCCTCCACTGTCTTCAACGAGTCTGAAATACCAGTCCATTTTCCGTCGCTTTGGATTTGACGAGATGCGACTTTGCACAACCTTCTGCAATTGACTCAAGCGGCTTTCGAGCCCTTCATCGTCCTCAAACCTCTCTTGGTTATAGACAGGCAGATAGGGCAACTCATCATGAGCAAACAGATGACCATCACCAAAACACTTATATTCAGGATAAATACTTTCACAAAGGCGCACAGTTGCCATCAATGCATCTACTAGAATTCCTTCCATTCGCTCGAAAGACTTCGCGTACTCCTCTGTAACTTGCTGCTCAGCGTAACGAATCCTAGAACTCCCCAAAGCCGTCTTAACACAAATCAGCCCCCACCCGACAAAGAAATACAGAACATTCATAACCACAACGGCGGCGGCAACCAGAAACAACAAGTCGATGTTAGCTTGCCCCAAGGTTTTCTCCAGCTTATCTCCACCAAGCAAAACTGCAGTAGCTAAAGACAAGATAGCCGTAGTCACAACCAAACCTAGCTTGCCAGTCAAGCCATGGAGTCCTGAGCTCAGAGGAATAGAGTCCACGAGGGTCAGCATCTCATCCTTGAGATCACTGATGAACTGATCCTTCGGTAAGATCCGTCGCTTATACTCCTGCTTTTCTACAGCGAATGCTCGGAGAGCACTACCTATAACAGGCTGAAGGTTTTGCAAGTATAGCAACGCTCGATGATCGTCAGCGTAACGGTCGTAAAGATCCCGAAAGTAATCTTTAAGAAAGAACTCACCTAGCTGTTGCTGCCTTTCATTACCAGAGGAGAAAGAAGTCGACGCAAATATCAAATCAAGAACATTATTCGGATCGACTGGCGGAATGTTTTTTAGCGCTGCGTCACTTGAGTCGTCAGTGGAATCCATCAGATATTTCTAGGTTTACGATCCGGCCAAGGAAGTGGATACAACTCAACAATCGTACTCTCGACCGACACCTCCCGCTCCCGAAGAGTCAGCACCACCACGTTCAGCCCTGACTGGCGAGCATTCTCAAAGATCAGCTGTCGGCACAAACCGCAGGGGGTCGCCAAGGTTTCAGGATCATCTGAGGCAATTGCAATGGCCTTGATAAGAGGCTCACCATGCAATGCACAATGAACGAGCGCAGCGTGTTCAGCGTGTAGGCTTAAACTGTGAGTTGAAGAGAAGAAGCTACCTGCAGAAAAAATATTGTCGTTCAAGGTCAATACTGCAGCCCCATAACTGGCACCGCGAGCAGCACGGTTCTGCAGCTTACGAGCCTCGTTGGCTGAGTCAATTAGCTCGCGCCTTCGTGGTATCGGTATTTGCGGAACTTCTTTGAACTTCATTCGAACCTCCCTCAAGTAACGCGAACTACCGCTAAACTGAAAGCCCAAGTGCATTTCAGGTTAACCTGTTCCTCTCGTTCATCAAATAAACTCGGGAGAAACGGCAGAGCGAGAATATCATTCGTGAAAGGCGCCGCAAGCACTCGTCTTGAGAACGAGAAAAAACCTCGCCTGGATATCGTCCATTCGTCTTTCGAAACCACGATCTGTCCTGCTGGTGGCTACGGTTGAGGTGACCAAACTCCGCGTGCATCCAGGCTAGATGAGAACGCACGTTAGCCACAGGTTAGGGTCGCACCGTATACTCTGCAACCCGCCGCAATGAGCCTCCCAAATATGTATTTGAGCTGCGAGGGCTAACAGTTCAAACGAAAGGGAAAGTAAATACCAGTGCGTCCGCAATGCTCATTCTGGTCTTCGTTTGAACATCGAGCACACTACAGCAACATAGAAACAGGCTTCCGTCGTCGCTTATAGAGCAAGAGCAACTACCCGTCGCGGCGCACGACTACCCGCCCGCCACCACGTTGACCGGCTCGCCGGCACAAAACGCGTCGATATTCTCGACGGTGGTGTCGAGGATGCGCTGGATCGCCTCTTTGGTGTTGAACGCGCTGTGGGGTGTGATGATGACGTTGCGCATGCGCAGGAGCACGTGGTCGGCCAAGATCGTCTCCAGGTCGTGCTTCTCGCGGAACATGCGGTGCAGAAGCTGGGCCTCCTCGCGCACCGTCGGCTCCTCGGGGATGACGTCGAGCCCGGCAGCGGCGACCTTGCCCTCCGACAGCGCAAATAACAGCGCCTGCACGTCGATCACCGCGCCTCGGGCGGTGTTAATAATGACCACCCCGTCCTTCATCTTCTCGAACTCTTCCTCGCCCAGAAGCCCGCGGGTGTGCTCGTTGAGCGGCACGTGCAGCGAGATGACGTCGGATTGGGCCAGCAGCTCGTCGAAGTCGACGTATTCGAACCCGAACTTCTCCTCGAGCGCCTCGTCGGGGGCGACGTCGTAGGCGACGACGTTCATGTTGAAGCCACGGGCGATCTCGATGGTGCACAGGCCGATATCGCCGGTGCCCACAATCCCCAGGGTCTTTCCGCGCAGGTCGAAGCCGCGCAGCCCCTGCTGGGAGAAGTCGCCGCGACGCGTGCGGTCGGTCGCCTCGATCATGCGGTGACTCAGCGCCAACAGCAGCGCGAAGACGTGCTCGGCCACCGTGTTGGTGCCGTAGGTCGGCACGTTACTCACCGTGATACCGCGCTCCTCGCACACCTGGGTGTCGACGTGGTCGAAGCCCGTCGAGCGCGTGGCCACGAGCTTCAGGTTCTCGAGCTTGTCGAGCACCTTCGCGCTCAGGTCCGAGTAGATGAACACCGACACCACGTCGGCGTCCTTGTACTCGTCGACGTTGTCCGCGGTCAGCGGCTTGTCGGTATGCGTGATCTCGTGCTCGTCGGCGAGGGCCTCGAAGGTCTCGCGCTCCCACGATTCGGTTTCGAAGACGCAGATTTTCATGGGGGGTGGTGGGGGGTTTAGGGGTTTGGGGGTCTAGGGGTTTAGGGATTCACCACGGGGGGCACGGGGAGCACGGTGAGAAGCTTTTTATGCCTTTCCCCGTGTCCCCGTGCTCCCCGTGGTGAACTCTGTGAACTCTCTCTCAGACGCGGAAATGTTGCGCACCCGTGCCCCGATTACAAACGCCGTCGCCAAATCAACCCGAGGAGCCCGACGGCCAGCGCCAGCGCCACGCCGGCGGGGGTGCCGACCGGGCGGCTGACGGTGCGACAGCCGCAGCCTTCGGGCGAGCCGCTGCGCAGGTGGCTGCCGTCGCCGGCGTCGCCAGCGTCGGGTTGGCCGGCGTCGGCGTCGCCTGTACCGGCGTCGCCCTCGCCTGCGTCCTCGTCACACGCATCGCCCGTGCCGTCTTCGTCGGCGTCGGCCTGGTCGGGGTTGGCGACCAGCGGGCAGTTGTCGGTGTCGTCGCCGACGCCGTCGTCGTCATCGTCGTGGTCGGTGCAGTCGGGCTCGCCGTCGCCGTCGGTGTCGTCGAACTCGTCGACGAAGTCGCCGTCGCAGTCCTGGTCGATGTGGTCGCAGCTCTCCTCGGCGCCCGGATAGACGCCGGCGTTCTGCGGCTGGCAATCGTCGACGTCGTCGACCCCGTCGTTGTCGGTGTCGATGCCCGCGCACTCGGGGATGCCGTCGCCGTTGTCGTCGTCGAACTCGTCGACCAGGTCGCCGTCGCAGTCGCTGTCCTTCTCGTCGCAGTACTCGCGGCTGCCGTTGAAGATCTTCGGGTCGAGCGGCGCGCAGTCGGTCTCGTTGGGGTCGCCGTCGTCGTCGAGGTCGGGGTCGGTGCAGTCGGGAGTGCCGTCGTTGTCGAAGTCGTCGAACTCGTCGACGAGGCTGCCGTCGCAGTCTTGGTCGACGTCGTCGCACATCTCGTCGGCGCCGTGGTGGATCGTCGGGTCGAGCGGCTCGCAGTCGTTGTCGTTCAGGTCGCCGTCGTTGTCCCAGTCGTCGTCGCACACGTCACCCAGTCCGTCGCCGTCGCCGTCGTCCTGCGCGGTGTTGGCGTCGTCGGGGCAGTTGTCCACGTCGCCGCAGACGGTGTCCGCGTCGATGTCGTTGTCGGCGTCGTCGGGGCAGATATCGCACACGTCGCCCTCGCCGTCCGAGTCGGTGTCGACCTGGTTGGCGTTGGCCGTCGTCGGGCAGTTGTCCACGTCGCCGCACACCGTGTCGCTGTCGGCGTCGTTGTCGGCGTCGTTCGGGCACGCGTCACACACGTCGCCCATGCCGTCGCTGTCCGCATCGGCCTGGTTGGTATTGGCCGTCGTCGGGCAGTTGTCCACGTCGCCGCACACCGTGTCGCCGTCGAGGTCGTTGTTCGGGTCGTTCACACAGGGATCGCACGCATCGCCCATCCCGTCGCCGTCCGTATCGGTCTGACTCGAGTTGGCCGCCGTCGGGCAGTTGTCGATATCGCCGCACACCCCGTCGCCGTCGGCGTCGTTCTGCGGGTCGTTCGGGCACGTGTCGCACGCATCGCCGATGCCGTCGCCGTCGACGTCGTACTGCGCCTGGTTGGGCGTGTTGATGCAGTTGTCCGACGGGTCGCAAATGCCGTCGTTGTCCGCGTCGTTGTTGACCGCCCCGGCGCACAGATCACACAGGTCGCCCACCCCGTCGCCGTCACTGTCGGTCTGGTTCGGGTTGGCCGTCGACGGGCAGTTGTCCGGCGGCGAGCAGACCCCGTCACCGTCGGCGTCGTTGTAGGCGTCGTTGGGGCACGTATCGCAGGCATCGCCGATATTGTCCGAGTCGCTGTCGACCTGATTCGCGTTGGCCGTGCTCGGGCAATTGTCGACGTCGCCGCACACGCCGTCGCCGTCGATATCGTCGTCCGGGTCGTTCGGGCACACGTCGCACACGTCACCGGCGCCGTCGCCATCGCTGTCGGTCTGCGCGCTATTCGACGTCGTCGGGCAGTTGTCGGTGGGCATGCAGACGCCATCGCCGTCGGCGTCGTTCTCCGAGGTCGCCGGGCACACGTCACACACATCGCCCAACCCGTCGCCATCGCCGTCGGTCTGCGAGGCGTTCGCCGTGCTCGCACAGTTGTCGCACGTGTCGCCCACGCCATCACCATCGCCGTCGGTCTGCGAGGCGTTCGCCGTGCTCGCGCAGTTGTCGCACGCGTCGCCTACGCCATCACCATCGCCGTCGGTCTGCGAGGCGTTGGCCACGCTCGCGCAGTTGTCCTGCGGGTCGCAGACCCCGTCGCCGTCGCTATCGGTGTCCGTCGCGTCGAGCGGGCACACGTCACACGCATCGCCCGCGCCGTCGCCGTCGCTGTCGAGCTGCGACGCATTCGCCGTCACCGGGCAGTTGTCGGGCGGGTCGCACACCCCGTCGCCGTCGGCGTCGTTATTCGCATCGCTCGGGCACGCATCACACGCATCGCCCAGCCCGTCACCGTCGCCGTCGGTCTGCGAGCTATTCGCCGTCGCCGGGCAGTTGTCCTGCGGGTCGCACACGGTGTCCGAGTCCGTGTCCGTGTCGGTCGCGTCGAGCGGGCACACATCGCACGCATCGCCCGTTCCGTCGCCGTCGCTGTCCGTCTGCGACGCGTTCGCCGTCGCTGGGCAATTGTCGACGTCGCCGCATACCCCGTCGCCGTCGCTGTCGTCGTTCGGATCGTTCGGGCACACGTCACACGCATCACCCGCGCCGTCGCCGTCGCTGTCCGTCTGCGAGCTATTCGCCGTCGCCGGACAGTTGTCCGACGGGTCGCACACCGTGTCCGAGTCGCTGTCGGTGTCGGTCGCGTCGTTCGGGCAGATATCGCAGGCGTCGCCAAAGCCGTCGCCGTCGCTGTCGACTTGGGTCGGGTTCGGCGTCAGCGGGCAGTTGTCGTCGTTGTCGAAGACGCCGTCGCCGTCCTGGTCGCGACGAATGATCACGTCGGCCGCAGTCACGCTGCCGGCCGCGCCGCCCTCGGCGGGCTTGGTCCACGAGGCGGTATTCGACATGACCGACTCGTCGACCACCGTGTCGATGACCACGTCGAAGCTGACCTGCACGCTGCTCGCAGGGGGCACGAGCACGTCGTTGATCCGAAGCTGATTCGCCGTCGAGGCGTCGGTGCCGCCGCCCGCCGAGACGAGCGACCAGCTGGCGGCCTCAGCGGGGATATCGTCGATAACGTCGACGGTCGCTTCCTCGTTGCCGTCGTTGGTCAGCTCGATCGTGTAGCGCACCGTCTCACCCGGGTTGACCTCCCCGTCGCCGTTGCCGTCGGAGAGCAGCCAGGTCTTCGTCGAGTTGCGCGTCAGGATGGGATCGTACTGGTCGATGCCGACCACGTTGACCGTCAGCCACACCTTGTCGCCGCCGCTCGAGTAGGTCACGTCGATGGAGGTGTCGCCCGAGGCGAGCGCCGGGGTGATGTCGAACTGGTCGATGTCCACGCCGACCGCGTTCACCGTCGGGGAGGTCGTGTTGATGGTGCCGTTGTAGACGTTGTCGGCCGGGTTGTCCGCGTCGCTGAGCACGTGGGTGCCGCCACCGCCGACCACCTCGATCCCCTCGTAGAACCCGGAGTACGAGCCGCTATGCGACTCCCCCTCCAGAGCGTAGAAGGTCAGGTCACCCGAGGGCGTCGAGTCGACGTCGAATCCCGACAAGGTCAGGGTCTGCTCGCCGCCGCGCAGCGTGTTGATGCCGTCGTAGAGCACGACGCGACGAGGATCGAGGCGCTCTTCGGAGTACACCAGCACCAGCGACGTCGAGGCGTTGTCGGTCGAGCCGTTGCTCCACACGCCCTGGAACCCGTCGACGGTGTACGTCCCCGCCATCGCGGTGCCGTCGGCGAGCATGTCGGCGGTCACCTCGGCGCGGCACACGTGCATGTCGTAGCTGCCCGAGCCGCCCCCGGCGCAGTGACACACGTCGGCCTGCACTGAAACGACCGTGCCCGACGGCAGCGTCAACGACAACGTATCGTCCGGCGAGCCGGTGCACTCACCGCCCGACGGCTCGTTCTCTTTGCCGCCCCAATATATATAGGCTGCCTCGAGTTGGGCGTTCGACGCGATGCTCGCGTCCGAGGCGAGGTCGCTGCTCGCCACATCGAACGACGCCGGCTGGTTCGACGCGTCGACCTCCCCGTCTCCGTCGGTGTCTTTGGCCAGGTTGATCCCGGTCATGAAGAAGTCGACCGAGCCGTCCCAGGCATTCAGCTGCGCCATGGGCACATCGGCCGCGGCCGCCGCCGGCCAAAGCAGCACCGTGGCGGCAAAGAGCCACTTTAGAATCGTATTCTGGCGGATACAGCGAGACGCAGCATTATCAATCTTCATCGGGAATATCCCATCATCGAGATCATCTATCGATGTCTGGGAGGTTAGCCCCTTCTGTCCCGCTTGTGAATGGTGCGCGTGAAACGCCTCGATGACACGCGCGTGACCTTCACGCAGATTGTCGGCCCCAAGCCGTCGCACACCCCGCCCGAGCCGTATTCTCGCCGCCTGCCTTCAGCGCGAAGGCATCCCCGCCCTCGCCGTTCATCTCACTCGCTGCACGCATCGCCGACACTATCGCCGTCGGCGTCGTGCTGCGCCGGGTTGGCCAGCGCGGGGCAATTGTCGCACGCGTCACCCACGCCATCGCCGTCCGTGTCTCGCTGATCGCTATTGTCCGCGGCGATGCAGTTGTCACACGCATCGCCCACCCCGTCTTGGTCGGCGTCATTCTGCCCCGCGTTGCCAAGCTGCGGGCAATTGTCCTGCGGATCGCACACCCCGTCCTCATCGCTATCCTGCTCACTCAGATCCAACGGACATTTGTCACACGCATCACCCTGCCCGTCGCCCTCCGAGTCCGTCTGGTCGGGGTTCGGCGTGTCCGGACAGTTGTCGACCGGCGCACACACCCCGTCACCGTCGAAGTCGTTCTCGGCGTCGTGGGGACACACGTCACACGCATCACCCAGCCCGTCGCCGTCGCTGTCGACCTGCGCGGCGTTGGGGGTGTTGGGGCAATTGTCGGAGGGATCACACAGCGAGTCGTGGTCGGTGTCGGTATCCGTCGGGTCGGCCGGACACCGATCGCACGCGTCGCCGAGGCCGTCACCGTCGGCGTCGCGTTGCTGCGGGTTGGAAAGCTGCGGGCAATTGTCGTCAGTGTCGTAGACCTTGTCGCGGTCGAGATCTCGACGAATGACCACGTCTCCCGCCGCCAACCGACCGCCCTCGCCCGCCGCCCCGGACATCTGCCAGGCGACGACCCCACGCATCACCGTGGCGTCGGGCACCGCGCCGACAACCACGTCGAAGGAGATCACCACACTCGTCCCGCCCGGAACCTCCACGCCACGCACATCCAACTCGGCGGCGTCCGAGACGTCGGCTCCGCCCGCCGCCTCGACCAACGACCAACTCTTCGCCGGCGCCGGAATCGCCCCGATCACGTCGACCGACGCCGCCCCCTCGCCCTCGTTGCGAAGCTCGACGCGAAAACGCACCGTCTCCCCCGGGTTGACCTCCCCGTCCCCGTTATCCTCCCCGTGAAACCAAGTCACCTTCGAGCTGCTCGACAGCCTCGGACTCGCCTCGCGCGCCTCCGACACCCCCGCCGCCGCCAACGCCGGCGACAACACCATCGCCGCCACCAACAGCCCTCTCGTCCACCTCTGGCAAGTGCGATCGTCGACCCGATTCTCTGCGCGGTACATCGAGATTTCCTGTGTGTTATCAGCAACCTAACACATAGACTAACGCACCATCGACACCACGCAAGAAAACGAACACGGAATTGAGGATCGACGGTCGTACCGCTACCGAAGGCCCCCGCGGGCTTGTCCTCATCCTTCCCCACAAATCTGAAGTCGTTTTGATAAGCGGAGGCGCAAGCCGAAGCGCCACCCCTCGTAGCGTAGCGGAGAGGGGTCTCTTTAGCCCCATGTGACCGAAGGGAACGTGGGGGAAGGGGCTACGCAGCTAACCCTGACGGTCGCCCCACCCACCATCCGCGCATCCTGAATCATCCCCCTCTATCCGCGCCCAATTCGCCTATCATCACCCCATCCGCGCTCAGCGCCATCAGCGCCATCCGCGCCATCCGCGCCATCCGCGCCATCAGCGCTCAGCGCCATCAGCGCCATCCCCCCCGAGAACCCCACCACGCCCCGATCTGCAAGAAAGTACGCAACAAATCCGCAAATCCCGCGATAACCATAATGAGGGCCCTCGACGCGTCGTCTCACCCAGCGCCGCGTCGACGATCGGCTCTCACCGGATGCGCACCCGACGACGAAATGACACCCGGCCTGGCCCACGCCTCTAGCCGAGCCCGCCCCGAAAAGGCGGTCGAAGCGAGGCGGGCGGAGGCAGCGCCCGGGTACGTCTTGGCTGGTCAATGGGCGGGGGTCCGCGGGACCCAGGGGGAGGGAGCTATTCTGCTACTCTGTTCAAACTCGCAAGTCGCGCGCGCGAGAATTTCGCGCGTTTGAGGGACGAGGCGGGGGCGGGCGCGTTTCTAGCTGACAGGCTCATTCACCGGCGGCGCAAGGCACGCCGGGGTCTGGTCGACTGGCGACCAACAGGGCTAGCTGACAGGCTCATTCACCGGCGGCGCAAGGCACGCCGGGGTCTGGTCGACTGGCGACCAACAGGGCTAGCTGACAGGCTCATTCACCGGCGGGATGAACCCGCCGGGGTCCTCAATGCCTCATCGCCCCACCGCCATCGGCTCCGCCTCACCCTCGGCGCGGCGTAGCGTGAACATCGTGAGCTCGGGCATGCAGTTGACGCGTATGGGAAGCAGGCTCATGCCGATGCCCCGGTTGACGTAGAGTCGGTTGCCCTCCTCGCCGAAGTCTTCGACCCAGCCGTCGACGTGCACGTCGCCGTCTTTGGCGAAGGTTTGGTAGCTGAAGTCGGGGAGCCACGGCAGTCGGATTTGGCCGCCGTGGGTGTGGCCGGCGACGGCCAAGGGGGCCGTGCGGGCGGGGAAGCGGGCGTAGGAGTCGGGGTTGTGCATCATCGCGATGCGTGGCGCGCCTCGCGGAAGGTCGTCGAGCGCCCCTTCGACGTCGTCGTTCTTGGCGTAGTGCGAGCCCACGCCGACCAAGTAGAGCAGCTCGTCGGGCCCGTTGGCGGGGGCGTTGGTGGGCGGGCGCAGCGGCACCGCCTCGTTGAACAGCACGGTGACCCCGGCGCGGCGCAGCGTGCGCGTGACGGTCCGGGCGAGCTCGCGGTCGAGCTTCGAGTCGGGCTTTTCGGCCGCGTAGTCGTGGTTGCCCAGCACTGCGTAGGTGGGGATGCCCGAGTCGACCAGCGGTCGCAACACTTCGCTCACCTTGCCGAACTGCTCGACGCGGTCTTCCTCGTCGCCGCGGTGATAGACGAAATCGCCGGTGAGCATCACCGCCGCCGGGCGCTCCTCGATGATCACTTCGGCGGCGTCCTCGGCGGTGTCCGGGTTGTCGAGCCACATGCCGATCTGCCAGTCGGAGAGCTGCGCGACCCGCTGGCCGTCCCAGGCACGCGGCAAGTCGACGATGGCGACCTCCTCGTTCTCGACGGCTAGATAACGCGGCTCGATCAGCCCCCACGCGAGCACGAAGCCGAGGAAAATGAGCAGGCCGACGCCTGCGTATTTGAAGAACTGTTTCACGACTCGCCCCTTGCACAAGGCATCACTACAGGGTCGACAGCGAACTACCTCGAACAATGTAGACACGGCACCGGCACCGATAACCGGGGCGAGCAGCAGGCTCATGATCTCGATCATAGCGCGCGCGGCCAGCTGAGGTACTGATGGACAGACACGTCGCGCTTCTTCGGTGCCCGTGCATCCCTGCTCTCGCACACGAGGGCAAGATGCCCCCGCACCGAGGTTGTTCGGTGCCCGTGCATCCCTGCTCTCGCACACGAGGGCAAGATGCCCCCGCACCGAAAACCGGCGCCTCATAGTTTGTACGTCTTGTTTCGTTTCGAGGAATGACTGCGATGTCCCACATGCCCGCCGTCGACACGCCCGACCACGCCCCGCTCGAGTACACCCCGCAGGTGGCCGAGGCGACCGATCATATCTACCCGAAGGTGCGCCATCTGGTGACCGAGGCCGAGTGGCAGCTGTACGCCCCGCTCATCGACGCGATCGACCGCCTCAAACGCGAGCGCAACGCCTGCGTGCTCGCCCACAACTACCAGGCCCCCGAGATCTTCTACGGCATCAGCGACTACGTGGGCGACTCGCTCGGGCTCGCCCGCCAGGCGGCCCAGTCGACGGCCGATGTCATCGTCATGTGCGGGGTGCACTTCATGGCCGAGACCGCCAAGCTGCTCAACCCCGAGCGCACCGTGCTCATCCCCGACACCGAGGCGGGCTGCTCGCTGGCCGAGTCGATCACCCCGGCCGACATCCGCGAGCTTCGCCGCCAACACCCCGGCATGCCCGTGGTCACCTACGTGAACACCTCCGCGGCGGTCAAAGCCGAGTGCGATATCTGCTGCACCTCGTCGAACGCCGTCGAGATCGTCGAGTCCCTCGACAGCGACCGGGTCATCTTCCTGCCCGACGGCCACCTGGCCCGCTACGTCGCCTCCCACACCGACGTCGAGATCATCAGCTGGCGCGGCGTCTGCATCGTCCACGACGAGTTCCGGGTGAGCGACATGCGCGCGCTTCGTCGCCAACACCCGGGCATCCGCGTGGCCGTGCACCCCGAGTGCAAAGAGGAGGTCCAACACGAGGCCGACGTCGTCGGCTCGACCTCGCAACTGCAGGGCTATATCGACGCCGAGCGCCCCGAAAAGATCGCCCTGATCACCGAGTGCACGATGAGCGGCAACCTGAGCTCGCAATTCCCCGACACCGAGTTCATCCAGCCCTGCTCGCTGTGCCCGTACATGAAAAAGATCACGCTCGCGAAGGTCTACGAGTCGCTGCGCACCCTCGAGCCGACCGTCGAGATCCCCGACGCCATCGCCCAAGGCGCCCGCGCCGCCCTCGCCCGCATGCTCGCCGTCTAGGAGGCTCCATGACCGACCATATCCACATCACCGACCTCCTCGTCCTCGGCGCCGGCCTCGCCGGCATGCAGGCCGCGCTGCATGCGCCCGAGCACCGCGTCACGCTGGTCACCGCCGCCAAGGTCGGCCGTGGCGGGGCGAGCCCGTGGGCCAAAGGCGGCGTCGCCGTGCCCATCGCCGACGACGACCACCCCAGCCTGCACGCCTACGACACGCTGACGGCCGGCGCCGGGCTGTGTCACCACGGCGCGGTGCAGTTGGCGACCGAAGAGGGCTGCCAACGCCTGCGCGGACTCGTCGAGCTGGGCGTGGAGTTCGACCGCGCGAGCGGGGGAGAGCTCGCCTTGGGCCGCGAGGCCGCCCACTCGCAGCGGCGCATCGTGCGCGCCGACGGCGACGGCACCGGCCGCGCGATCTGCAAGACGGTCGGCCGCTGCTTGGAGCGCGCCTCGCACGTCACGCTTCGCCAAGAATGCCGCGCCGTCTCACTCATCGTCGACGACGGCCGCGTCGTCGGCGCCTGGCTCGCCCACGCCGACGGCCGCCTCGAGGCGGTCCTGGCGGGCGCGACGGTGCTGGCGACCGGCGGCCTCGGCCAACTCTACGCGCGCACCTCCAACCCCATCGAGGCCCGCGGCGATGGCCTCGCCCTGGCCCTGCGCGCCGGCGCGCGCCTGGTCGACCTCGAGTTCGTCCAGTTCCACCCTACCGCGCTTGCTCCCGAACAAACCGAGTTGACTGCGGACCAAGGCCCCTTGCCCCTGCTCACCGAGGCGATCCGCGGCGAAGGCGCCCTGCTGGTCGACGAAGACGGCCGGCGCTTCATGACCGACGAGCACGAACTCGCCGAGCTCGCCCCGCGCGACGTCGTCTCGCGGGCCATCTGGCGCTACTGCCGAAACGGCCGCCTCGTCTACCTCGACGCCACGGGCATCGACGACTTCGCCACCCGCTTCCCCGGCGCCCACGCCGACTGCACCGCCCTCGGCCTCGATCCGAGCCGCGACCTGCTGCCGGTCACGCCCGCGGCGCACTATCATATGGGCGGCGTGGCGGTCGATCTCGACGGGCGCACCTCGGTCGACGGGCTGTGGGCCTGCGGCGAGGTCGCCTCGACAGGGCTGCACGGGGCGAACCGCCTGGCGAGCAACTCGCTGTTGGAGGCGCTCGTCTTCGGCGCCCGCGCCGGACGCTCGGCCGCGCGCGAGCTGAGCCGCACCGACCGCCCGTTGCGCCCGTTGCCCGACCTCGCCGCGACCGCTCCGGCGCACACCGACGCAGTCGACGACGAGCTCCTCGCGCGCGTCCAAGAGATCATGTGCCTGCACGTCGGCCTGCTTCGCAGCGCCACCGGCCTCGAACACGCCCTCGACGCCCTCGACGACCTCGCCGCGACCTGCCCGCCGGGAAGCAGCGCCGAAGGGGTCGTCTCCATCGCAAGCCTCATCACCATCGCCGCGCTGCGCCGCTGCGAGAGCCGCGGGGCGCATTTCCGCCTCGAATACCCCGACCGACGCGAGGTCTGGCGCCGACGGATGGTGTTCTCGGGCACGGGCGTGGGCTTCGAAGCCGTCGACGCCGACCGACGACTCGACCTCGACACAAGTCGCGCGCGGAGGTTGCCGTTTTGAACCACGACATCGCCATCATCGGCGCCGGCGTCGCCGGCCTGGCCACCGGCTGGCGGCTCGCCCAGCGCGGCTTCGACGTGGGCATCTTCGAGCGCGACGAGCCCGGCTCGGGCGCCAGCCGCGCGGCCGCCGGCATGCTCGCCCCGACCGCCGAGGTCAAGTTCGGCGAAGGCGCGCTGCTGCGCCTGCAACGCGACAGCCTCGCCCGCTTTGGCGACTTCGCCGACGAGCTGCGCGAGGCCTCCGGCGTCGACATCGACTACCGCACCGAGGGCTCGCTGGTCGTCGCCCTCGAGCCCGACGACACCGAGCGCCTCGAGCGCATCTGGGCCTACCAACGCGAACTCGGCCTCGACGCCCGACGCCTGAGCGGCCCGGCCGCCCGCGACCTCGAGCCGCGCCTGGCCCCCTCGGTCCACAGCGCCGTGCTCTGCCCCGACGACCACCAGGTCGACGCCTGGAAGCTCGTCGACGCCCTCACCGAGGCGTTCACCCGCGCCGGCGGCACCCTGCACACCCACACCTCGGTCGACGCCATCGCCCGCGACCACCGCCGCGTGCGCGGCCTGCGCCTGGCCGACACCCGCTGCGTCGAGGCGAGCACCGTCGTGGTGGCCGCCGGCGCCTGGAGCGGCGGCATCTTGGGCGTCCCCGAGCTCGACAAGCCCACCGTACGCCCGGTCAAGGGCCAGGCGCTCTGTTTGGTAGATAACGACGACGCCCCCCTCTGCCGCCACGTCATCCGCGCCCCCGACGCCTACCTCGTGCCCAAAAACGACGGCAGCATCGTCGTCGGCGCCACCATGGAAGAGCGCGGCTTCGACGCGCGCCTGACCGCCGGCGGCATCTTCGAGCTCCTACGCGGCGCCTGGCGCGCGATGCCCGGCATCTACGACCTCGAGCTGCGCGACACCTGGGCGGGCTTCCGCCCCATCAGCCTCGACGACGCCCCGCTGCTCGGCCCCTCCAAAATCGACGGGCTGTGGATCGCCTCCGGACACGGCCGCCACGGCATCCTGCTCAGCGCCATCACCGGCGACGTCATGAGCGAGGCGATCGCCGCCGGCGAGTTGCCCGCGAGGTATGCCGCGTTCGCTCCGACGCGCTTTGGGTGACCGTCGAGGGGTTCTTGTCGTGTTCTGAAAACTCGCCGAGAAGCCCTCGACACCTTCGCAACGTGTTTTGAACACACTCGAATCAACCCTCGACACCTGATTCTGTTAATCGAACGTGCTCGAACGAGCTCTCGAGGGCTTCTTTTCATGTTCTGAAAACTCGCCGAGAAGCCCTCGACACCTTCTTTGATTGCTCGAACGCTCCCAAACAAGCCCTCGACACCTTCGTTCGGTGCACTGAAAGCCCCCCGAGAGGCCCTCGAGGGCTTCTTTTCGTATTTTGAAAGCATGCCAAGAAGACCTCGACACCTTTGTCGAAGCCATCAGAGCACGGTTTCGCCCCCTCGATACCCGCCTCGACGCGACCAGAGCGTCTACTCGACCTCTCGAGGGCTCGAGATAGCGCGTTGACACACCGGATCGACCGATACAGGATAGGGGCCTAACCCAACGAGATGTACGACCGGGGAGGCACCTTCGACGGAGGTGCTTCAAAGAGACGGAGAGCGAGCCCGCGCGCGAAGGCGTGCCTGCGGGTCAACCACACCTGTAACGAGGGAGTCACAGTATGTCTTTATTGTCACTAACAGTCCCGACCATGCTGACCGCCAGCGCCCCGTGGACCGATCCGAACCGCGATCGACCCGTGCTGGAGTCGTATCCGGAGTTGTCTGGCCACCTGATCATGCTCGACCGTGCCCGTCAGGGTCTGATCGACACGCAGATTACCGACGGCGAAATCACCGAGGAGATCAAAGACCTCACCGCCGCGATTGCACGCCACGACGCCACTCACGACCGCAAGACGCGGGCCGTCTACGGCTCGATGACCGCCCTGGCCGAACGCGCCGACGACCCCGCCGAGCGGAACGCGTGGCTGACGCGACGCGACACGCTCTTCCCGAACGCGCTCGAGATCAACTCGACCTCGTTCATGGACGAGGCCGGCAACGTCACCCAGGTACGCGCCCGCATCACCCCGGAACTGCGCACCGCCCTCGAGGAGACGGTCATCGCCGGTGAACCCCTCAGCGACACGGTCGACGCCTGGCTCGCCGCCGGCGACGCACTGGGCGAGGCGGTCACTGAGCGCTCGCGCCTCAACCAGGTGCAGGATCGCGCTCAGATCAGCGCAGCCGACGTGCAGCAGGCACGCTTCTTCTGGATCAACGCCGTCGACGGCTTCGTGAAGTTCCTCGACCTCGTCGACATGGACGACGAGACGCGCACCAAGCTGCTCAGCCCCCTCGAGGAGGCCATCGCGGCCGCCAAGGCGGGCGAGGCGCCCGACGACGAGGAGGTCGTCATCGATGACGATGGAGTCGATGAGGGCGAGGACGTCGTCATCGAAGAGCCCGTGTAGGGCTTGGGTAGGTTCGGTCGTGCAGTTGGGGAGCCCCGGTGAGAGCCGGGGCTTTTTTTGGTTTTTTTGAGGGCCTCTCCCTCGATCCCTCTCCTTCCCTTCGCTTCGCTACGGGTGGAGAGGGGGGCCTCTCCTCGGTCCTCTCCTTCCCTCCACTTCGTTACGGGCGGAGAGGAAGATGTCGTTCAATCGATCTCTGTACAAGGTGCGATGTTGCTTCATCGATCTCTGTACCAGGTGCGTACTGGCAACATCTTCCTCCCCTGCGCGAAGCACAGCGGAGCGTAGGGGAGGACCGAGGAGGGGACTCCTCCTCCGCAAGCGAAGCGAAGTGGAGGAGGACCGAGGAGGAGGCCGCCTTCAAGCCCCAAACGCCTTCACCCTCGGCCACAAATGCACCGCAAAACACACCGCCGCCCCCGCCTGCAACGCAAACGCGACTGTCGCCGCCACGCCGTACAGCGCAAACCCCGCCCCCATCAACGTCCCGACGTTGACCAACACGATCGCCGCGATCGCCAGGGCGTCGTTGCCGCGGCTCGTGCCGCCGCGGAACTTTGGCAAGATCCAGTAGCCCACGCCGATGACGAGTTGGACCGTCCAGCCGAAAAGCATCGTGTGGAAGTGGGCGGTGAGCCAGCGGTCGAAGTGCGGCAGGAAGGGGTAGCCTTTGTGGGCGAGCATGAGGGCGCCGGCGGTCAGGCCGAGGCCGAGGTGGATGAGGGCGAGGCGGATGGCCCAGTAGGAGATGGAGGGCATCATGTGGCCTCCTTCTTGCTGTCCTCGTTACTTCTGCTCTTCTTCTTGCGTCGCTTGCGCTTTTTGACTTTGACGCGCCCCCAGATATTGACCGTGAAGGCCATCCCGCCGATCCATTGCAAGGCGGCGGAGACGACGAGGAGTGCGCTCATCGTCGGCTGCCAGCCCGTGTCGAGCCACATCTGGCCGGGCTCGGCGACCAGGCGCAAGAGCAGGCCGAGGTTGAGGGTGACGAGCGCGGTCCACGACAGCCATTCGCGGCCGCGGGGCTGCTCTTTGGTCCACTTGGGGAAGAGCCACAGAGCCACGCCGATGATGATCTGGGTGAGCCAGCCGACGACGAAGAGGTGCAGGTAGGTGGGGAGCAGGACCGCGCCCCAGGCGCTCCCCGCCCACGCCATCGCCACGCCGCTGGCGAGCGCGGCGACGAAGTAGATCAGCCCGAACTTCAAGAAGAGTCTGCTGACCGTGGGCATATTGGCTTCCGATTCGAGTCCTGTGGGATTCGGCGATGGTCTTGCGTGCTTTGGCGGTGGCCTTGCAGATAAGTAACGCCCGCTACATGGGGCGCGCTGGACTACGCGCGATAAGGACATGAGGGCTGCGAGTCGCAACGTGCTCATTATTTGAGGCGGTACAAAGCAGGCTTCGCCAACCCGCACGCCGCACAAGGGCAACCCCTATGTCCTTAACGCCCGCAGTTCAGGGCGCCCCATGTAGCTGGCGCCACTCCCCTGCAAGGCCATTACAACAGCGCGCGCCACGGTCCCGCAAGGCCATCACGAAGAGAGAATGCCCTCGCTCCGTACCACGCATTCATTCGACGATGAATCCCTCGGTGTTCTCGTACAGCACCACCCGGCTGCGGCCGGCGTCGAAGTCGAGGGTGTCGCTCCATTCGTGGGTCCACTGCTCGGGTTGGGCGGAGTTGCCGAGGCGGACGGTGACGTGGTGCTCGCCGGGGGTGACCGCGAGGCGCTCGGTGCCGATGCCGGGGCCGTCCGACGACAGGCCGTGGGCTTCGTAGACGTGCTCGCCGACCTGCTCGCCGTCGAGCCAGATGCCGACGCGTACGTCGGGGCGGCTGCGCTCGCAGATCTTGCCGTCGGCCGCCTGCATGTGGCGCATGGTCGTCGACTTCTCCTCGGCGGAGATGTCGCGGCAGTTTTCGACCGCGTCGGGGCGGTGCTTGACCGAGACGACGAGCTGGGGCTCGGTGTTCGTGGGCACCAGGGAGGGCGCGTCGCTCGCGGCGACCACGATGGCGGAGAGTAGAGCCGCGACGAGCACGCCGCCGACGTATTTTTTGGCGGGCGAGTAGCCCTTCTCCTTCTCGTCGATGACGCCGTCGCGAAGCCTCTTGGCCGTGTCGATGAACGCGGCCTTCTGGGTGCGGTTGTAGGTGACGAATCGCACGCCGGAGGTGTCGATCTCTTTGCTGTGAAGCTTTTCGCGACGGAAATAGGGCTGGCGCTCGCCGGCGAGGCGCTTTTTGGTCCACTTGATCCCCTCGCGGTAGTACGGGTCGCTCGAGCCGCAGCCGGCGACGAGCACGGCCTCGGCGCCGCGGCGGATGGCGCGCTCGATGGTCAGCGCGTGCACCCAGCCGGCGCAGGGCACCGGGATGACGCGCCAGCCGGGCAGCTCGGGGCAGCGGCCCTGGGCGTCGACGGCGAAGTCGGCGGCGGCCGAGTTCGAGCATAAAAAGGCGATGAACGGGCGCTCCTCGCGCTCGAGCGTCTCGTCGATCCAGGCGTCGACGGTCTTGCGTTTGTCTTGGACGGGCATCTGCGGCAGGCCGATGCCGCCGGGGTTGCACGCCCCGGCGCAGATGCCGCAGCCGACGCATTTGGCCGGGTCGAGCTCGGCCTGGATTTCGTAGCGCGGGTGGCCGTCTTTGCGCGGCACCATCACGATGGCGTCGTAGGGGCAGTCCTCGACACAACGCGCGCAGCCGTTGCAGCGGTTGGTGTCGATGACCGCCTTTTGCGGGGTCTGGCGGGTCATCCACCAGGGGATGGCGACCGCCGGGAGCGTGAGCCCGAAGCCGAGCGCGATGATCGCGCCGCCCGACAGCCGCTCGGTGAGGCTCATCGGCAGCAGGTACCACCAGTCGGCGCTGAACGCCTCGGGCTGCACGGCCATCTGGGCCTGCTCGGCGCTCGTGGCGGGGATGAGGACGGAGACGAGCAGGAGCACGCCCACCAGCCACAGCGTCATCGGCCGCGAGGTGAGGAATTTGGCCCGGCTCATCCGGCTGATGTGCATCCACAGGGCCACGCCCATCGCCAGCGGCAAGAGCATGTGGAAGAAGAAGACCATGAAGAAGAGGCCCGTGCTCACACCCGCGTCGGTCAGAAACGAGCGCGACAGGGGCTCGGTGAAGATCGGGAAGACCTCGAGCACCTTGGCGGTGCCCACGGCCAGCGTCTGGGCGCGCACGTCCCACACCAGCCAGTAGCCGAGCCAGCCGACGAACCACAGCAGGCCCACCAGCACGACGCCGGTGACCCACGGCAGCCACCGCGCCCCGTTGAACCGGCGCGCGGCGAACATGCGCAGCGCGTGGACGATGACGAAGAACATCGTCGCGTCCGAGCTGTACCGGTGCAGGCTGCGCATGAACTCGCCCAAGAAGCCCATCTGCTCGAGCGACGCCCACGCCTTGTGGACGCTGGGCACGTACCAGAACAAGAGCAGCACCCCCGAGACCAACGCCACGATAAAGCTCATGTTGGCGAGCGCCCCGGTCTGCCCCAACGGGTTGAGCCGCGCGGGGACGAGGCGCTCGACGGCGCGGTCGGCGTACAGGAAGAGGCGCTCGAAGCCTCGAAGCGCGCCCTCACCGCGCACGGGCGGTTCGGGTTGGGCGTCTTGGATTTTGAGGGGTGTTTCCATGGTCGTGACTTCCCTGGCCTTCGCCTCGCGCAAACGTCGCGGATCGTCCGCCCTTCAATGCTAATTTCTTCAATAGCGGGCGCCTCGATTCCTGAAGGCCTTCTATTGACGTGAAACTACTATTTACGGGCGGACGATTCGCCGCGTTTGCGCGTATCGGCGTTTGTTGCTTGCTGGGCCTTCGCCTCGCGCAAACGTCGCGGATCGTCCGCCCTTCAATGCTAATTTCTTCAATAGCGGGCGCCTCGATTGCTGAAGGCCTGCTATTGACGTGAAACTACTATTTATGGGCGGACGATTCGCCGCGTTTGCGCGTATCGGCGGTTGCTGCTTGGAGTTCCGTTTTTTCGTTCACGAGCGTCCTCACCGCCGTGCTCAGCCACGTGTCGTGGCGGTCGCCGAGGGTGAGCCGGTAGGCGATCTTGCCGTCGCGGTCGATGACGGCGAACAGGTTCGAGTGCTCGATGACGCCGGTGTCGGGGTTGGTGCGCCGCGAGACGCTCATCTCGTCGAGCACGCGGTTGACCTCGTCGGGCTCGCCGGTGACCAGGCGCCACTCGGGGGCTTCGACCTGGTGGGCGACGGCGGCCTCGGCGAGGCGCTCGGGGGTGTCGTTTTCGGGGTCGAGGGTCACGGCGACGACGGTGACGTCCTCGCGCTGCGCCTCGGTCAGCGAGTTGAGCGCGCGCCGGGCCTGCACCATGATCGTCGGGCAGGCGGTGTGGCAGCTCGCGTAGATCGCGGTCAAGAGCACGACCTCGCCTTTGAAGTCGTCGAGGCTCACCCGCTCGCCGGTCTGGTCGGTCAGCTCGAAGGTCGGCGGGGTGAGCTCGGTGCGCAGGCGCTCGGCGGGGAACGGAAGCTGGGTCGCCTCGACCTTCGAGGGCCCCAGCATCACGAAGCTCGCGCCCATCGAGCCGGCGACGACCAGCGCGACGCCCACGGTGCTGATCATCGCCCACTTGCGCCGCTGCAACGCCCGCCCGATGGGCTGCGCCCACACAATCGCCACGAACGCGGCGAGGATGAGCGGGTTGAGCAGCATCACGGCCACGTAGCCCCACTCGAAGCTGCCGGTGGCCGGGTCGTAGCCGAAGCACCACGTCTTGAAGTCGGTGGCGAAGGCGCCCAGGCCGGTCTCGGAGGTGGGGATGAGCAGGATGGCCGTCAGGATGAGCGTCATGAAGACGCACAGGGCGATGACGAAGGTGGCGAAGCGCCAGCCTGTGATGAATTGGGAGAGATTGGTGAAGATGGTCATGGTGTTTCTCCTTTGGGGCGTTTGGGTGTGCGAGGCCCCCCATCCGCCCTTCGCTTCGCTTCGGGCACCTTCCCCCGGGGGAAGGGATGCCTTAGCTCTTCTGAACCACGTAGCTTCTCGCAACATCTTCCTCTCCGCCCGTAGCGAAGCGAAGGGATGGAGAGGACCGAGGAGAGGCCTCCCTTTCCGCCCGTAGCGAAGCGAAGGGATGGAGAGGGACCGAGGGAGAGGCCTTCATTGCGTGCTTGCTTGCTTTGCATCCTTTGACTTCCTCCTCCTCGGTCCTCCTCCACTTCGCTTCGCTTCGCGGAGGAGGAGTCCCCTCCTCGGTCCTCCCCTACGCTACGCTTCGCTTCGCGCAGGGGAGGAAGATGTTGCGTTGGCGACCGTTTGGGGTCACCGCACGTGCCAGAGGTCGGCCAATGCCTTCCAGTTGGCGAAGTAGTAGACGACGAAGCAGGCCAAGAGCACCAACACCAGCACCATCGTGCCCGGCGCCTTGCCGTGCTCGAGGAGTTCGCGGGCCTCGGTGTCGCCCTCGGCGGGGGCGATGTCCTTGGGGGTGCCCCAGTCGTCCATGGCGCGGCCGTGGTTCTTCTGGCCGAAGAGCACGGCGTGGACGGTGAGCAGCACGTAGATGAGCAGGCCGATGAAGGCCAAGGTGCCGCCGATGCCCAGCACGCCGAGCATCAGGTGGGAGGTGGCGCCGTAGATGCCGGCGGCGTCGATGTCCCAGGTGCGGCGGGCGACGCCAGCCGAGCCGGCGAAGCTCATGCCCAAAGACATCAGGACGATGCCCACGGCGAACACGTAGGGCTGCAGGCGGGCGAGCCACTTGAAGCTGTACTCGCGGCGGAACAGGAGCGGTACCACATAGTAAGTGAGCCCCATGAAGGCCAGCGAGGTGCCGCCGACGACCGTGGCGTGGAAGTGGCCGGGGATGCGCAGGGTGTTGTGGGCGGTGATGTTGATCTGCTGGGTGCCCAGGGTCACGCCGGTGATGCCGCCGATGAAGCCGAAGATGACGAGCGACAGGAAAAAGCCCGAGAAGCCCGGGTTTTTCCAGGGGGCGTTCCAAAGCCAGCCAAACAGGCCTTTGGTGTAGCCTTTGAGGCGCATGCCCGCCTCCAGGCCTGCCGGCACGGTGAACCCGTGGATGAGCGAGGCCAAGACCGCCAGATACATGGCGTAGGAGGTGTTCCAGATCTTCCAGGTCGCGCCCACGCCCGGGTCGACCAAGAGGTGGTGAGCCGAGGCGAGGTTGATGAAGAGGATGTAGAGGACGAAGGCGCCGCGCGAGACGAACTCGTTGAGGACGACGCCGCCGCTGGTCAGGTGGCTCATCAGGTACCACACCGAGACCATGGCCACGACGTTGACCTGCTGGGATTGGTGGCCCAGGCCCCACCAGATGAGGCGGTACCACATGGGGTCGGGCTCGGCGGTCCAGCCCATGGCGAAGGTGAGCGTGGGGACGAGCGCGACTGCGCCGTGCAGCAGCGCGACGACCGCGATGATCGCGGCGGTCACCGCGCCGAAGGCGACCAGCGGCATCGTCTCGCCGTACGTCTTGTTCTTCCAGGCCACGTAGACCGTGGCGAAGAAGTTGAAGATATTTACCAGCGCCCCCACCGCGAAGAGGATGATGCCCAGGTAAAAGAGCGGGTGGGCGACCAGGGGCAAGTAGGACGTGAGCATCACGTCGGCCTGGCCCATCAGGATGATGTAGTCGGTCATGACCGCCCCGGATATCATCAATCCGAAGCCGGCCCAGGCTAATTTGGGCGAGAAGAGCTTGGTCTTCAGGAGGGTGGTCCCTGCGAAATACAGGATGGCCATCTCCATGAAGAGAATCCAGAAGATGAGCATGTTGACGCCGTGGAAGGTCAACATGCGGTAGAACCAGGTGGAGTCGAGCAGGTGAACTGCCGGCCACCTCGTCAGCGCCAGGGTCAAGGCGGCGATGCCTCCCAACAGGAGGAAGACGACCGCCGAGACGGCGTTCATTTTGACGAAGAATTCAGCGTCCAGGCAGACCGGCAAGCCGGTGGTGTCGCACTTACGGGTGCGTGGCCCGGACATCGCTGTGATGGAAGCCATGGGGAGTCTCCTTGTTCAGCCTAACGGCGAAGGGTCTATTCAACGATGATTTTGCCGATCATGGCGTGGTGGCCGATGCCGCAAAATTCATTGCAAACAATGGTGAATTCGCCGGTAGTCGTGGGCGTGAGCGTGAGCACGTGGTCGTAGCCGGGCAGCACCTGAAAGTTCATGTTCATCGGCTGCAGCGAGAAGCCGTGCTGCAGGTCGGCCGACGAGATGTGCAGCCTGTAGGTCTCGCCCTGGCGAAGCTTGAGGGTGGGCGTCCAGCTCCACATGCGTCCGAGCAGATAGGCGTCGCCGCCGGGGGGCGGCTCGACGATGGGGATGCCGCTGGCGGGGTCCTCGCCGACCTTGTTGGCGGCGGTGAACTGCTCGACGCGCTCGACGAAGGCGTCGGGTTCGACCGCGTAGGACTCGCCGGTGCTGTTCTGTTTTCCGTTGAAGTGCCAGTAGGGCATCATGGCGAACATGATCAGACACCAGACGAGCGCCAGACCGATCCAGAGGCGTTCGTGGCCGTGGGGCCACTTGAACCAGTCCTTTGGGGGGCTGTGAATAGTCATTGTTCATTTCCTCCGAAATTCAGTGATCGGTCGGGGTTAAGGAAGTTGAGCCGGCTGGATGAACAGCAGCTCGATCCAACCCCAGGCGGTGTACGACAGGGCCGGAATGAGGAGTCCCAGGACGAGAAGAATCCACGGGTTATCCATGATCTTCTGGAGCCAGTGCTTGTCTGGCGCGTGTTCGTCGTGGGACGGAGTCGGTTGTGGGTCGTTCGAAGTCATTGGAATCCTCCTCTAGTCAGCGAGCGTGGTGTTGGGTTTGAGACGGGTGAAGGCGGCGGAGACCTTGGGGGCGACGGCCGCCGAGATGAGCGCCAAAAAGAGCAGGCCGCCGGCGATGGCGATGAGCCCGCCGATGCCCATGGTCGCCAAGCCGAGCCAGTCGGCCAGCCCGCGAATCTGCTGCTCGGAGCCGTAGGCCTTGCGGGCCATGCCGTGGGCGCCGGCGACCGCAAAGCCGACGGCGAAGACGACCTGGCCGATGCCGAAGAGCGCCGGCTGGAAGCGCGCGGCCTTCTTCCAGCGCGCGCTCGGAAGCGGGAAGCCCAGGGGCTCGAGCAGCATCAGCGCCACGGTCATGAAGGCGACGGTCACCGCGCCGATGGCGGCGTGGTAGTGCGCCGGGATCATGGTGTTCGACCCGCGGATCATCGCGCCGAGCACAAACCCGCACAGGGTGAGCGCGGCGCTGGTGGCGAAGCCCACAAAGCGCGGGTCGCGCCAGATCCCCTTGGAGAGCTCGCCGCTGCGCACGGCGGTGTAGAGGCGGTGAATCAAGATGCCCAAGAAGACGAGGACGACCGGGAAGATGCCGAACTGCATCAGCCGGGTCGACCCGACGTGGTACAGCGCGCTCTGGGTACCCTCGAGGGTCAACAGCGGCGCGAATAGGTGCGGGGCGATGAGCAGGCCGAAGAGGACCGCGGCGGTCTTGCGTTGGACCGGCGAGCGACCCAGAAGCGAGCCGACGAGCACGATCCAGACGACGACCATGGCCACCTCGCAGGCGACCTGCAGCACGTGGCCGCCGCCCCAGAACATCAACTCGTAGTAGGCGCCCGCCTCGAGCGAGGTGGGCGTGGCCAGCCAGCCGGCGAAGAAGGTCGCGGCCGCCGCCACGATGACGACGCCCGCGGCGCGAAGCCCGGGAACGACCGCCTCGGGCAACTCGACGACCGGGGCGTGGGCGTCTTCGCGCGACCAGAGGCCGCCCGACAGGATCGCGGCGAGCACACCCACGGCGAAGAGGACCAGCCCGAGCAAAAAGAGCGGGTGGTCGACCACGGGCACGTAGTTGGCCAAGATCGGCTCGGCGTGCTCGATGCCGGCCGACAAGACCATCAGCACCACGCCCACCGCCGACACCCCGACCGAGTGGCCGGCAACCCGGCGCGCCCTGCCCGGCATCGGCAACAGGTGGAACAAGCCGACGATAAACGAGTAGAACCAGACGATGAGCGCCAGGTCGACGTGGACGACCAAGCAGCGCTTGAAGAATTGCGGGTCGGTCACCCACGACGAAAACGGGGGCATCCGACCGATGATCAGTCCCAACGAGAAGAGCCCGGCGGTGATCAGCGCGCCGACCGACAGCATCAGCCAGCGACGGACGACTTTGAGGCCCTGGGTGCTCGAGTGGGTTTTGGTGACGAGTGACTTCATACGCTCCTCGCGTTTTGTGTGACGTGGGTAAGACTAGTGGCAGGAGCGAGGCGTGGAGGTGATCCAAATCATGAGGGGGTGGGGGGAGATGATCTGGATCAGGGGGGTTTGGGGGTTTGGGGGTTTGGGGGTTTGGGGGTTTGGGGGTTTGGGGGTTTGGGGGTTTAGGGGGGCTGATGGCGCGGATGGGGCAGAGACACAAATGCCCGTGAACTCGAAAGTTCACGGGCATTCGCTGCTTAGGAGTAGCAGTACAAAAGGAGCGCAGGCGGTGTCGGCCGGAGGTGAGTACCGGGCCAGGACTTAGAGTCCGGCTTCCCTCGCCTGCACTGAAATCAGTTATACAGGGTTTTCGGGGCTGTCATATGACGTAGATCATGTGGCGGAGATATCGGGGGTTCGAATTGCGATTCAATTCTAATTACCCTCGCAAACGTTGCGCGCTCGGAACCGCCTGTAATCGGCAACATCACTGTGTTGCTGTACGTGTGACGGTGATTAACGATGATTGCTTCGAATAGCCTATGAAAAAGCTACCACGATATCGCTTCTTGGCCGTTTTGCTTTGCCTGGCGTGCGTTGCGCCGGCGTGCGCTTCGGATGACTCCGAAGGGGATGCGAGTGAGCGGGCGGATGTGGGCGGCGACGCTGGCGCCGACACGTCGAATGACGGAGATGAGCGGCGGTTATGTGATCCCCTCTTCGTCTGTACTGATCAATTCGGAGAATATACGGAACAACTGGAATCTGACGTCGATTGCCCCGAAACCCCTCCCGAAATTGGTACCGATTGCGGAAGCAGAGATTTTCAGTGCTATTACTGCCGGTATCCGGAGCGGGCGGAGAGCATTCCGGATCCAGAGCCCGGCGGCGTGAATTGCTTTTCGGGAAGTTGGAGAAAAGGTGGCGTTGTTTGCACATCTCTGTAGGTAATTGTCGGTGCACTAGTGGGCAAGATGCCCACGCACCGAACTCGACGAGGGCAAGATGCCCACACACCGAACTCGACGAGGGCAAGATGCCCACGCACCGAACTCGACGAGGGCAAGATGCCCACACACCGAACTCGACGAGGGCAAGATGCCCACGCACCGAACTCGACGAGGGCAAGATGCCCACGCACCGAACTCGACGAGGGCAAGATGCCCACGCACCGAACCGGCGCAGGGCTCCGCGGGGTGGAGCGACTAAATCACCACTTCTACCAGGGCGCCGAGCGCCAGCAGCGGGAGCGTGGCCAGGCTCGAGAAGAAGAGTTTGCGGCCCCAGGCGGCGACGTCGCCGTCTGGGACGCGGCGGAAGCCGGCGACGGTGGGGCCGACGGTGCCGACGACGGCGAGCGCGAAGAAGACCCACTTCGAGTCGAGGACGAAGGGGAGCGCGGCGACGCTGGCGAGGGTGAGGATGGCGCTCAGGCGCGCCCAGAAGATCGTGATCGGATAGGCTGAGCTCTCGGGGGCGATCTTGAGGCCGGCGCGCAGGTAATCGGGCGCGCGGTATAGGGCGATGCCCAGAAAGTGCGGGATCTGCCACCAGAAGAGGATCGAGAAGAGGACGAGCGCGCCCGGGTCGACCGCGCCGGTCACCGCGGTCCAGCCCATGACGGGTGGCAACGCGCCGGAGACCGCGCCGATGGGCACGGCCCAGAAGGTGCGACGCTTGAGCGGGGTGTAGACGAAGGCGTAGATGCCCGTGGCCAGCGCGCCCAAGGCCGCGCAGAGCATGTTGACGTAGACGCCGAGCAAGAGGAGCCCGCCGAGCACGGCCAGGCAGCCGAGGATGATGCCCTCGAGGGGCTCGAGGCGTCCGGCGGCCAGCGGGCGGGTGCTCGTGCGGTCCATGAACGCGTCGGTGTCGCGCTCGAGCACCTGGTTGAAGGCGCCGCTGCCGGCGACCAACAGGCCGGTGCCGACCAGCGCGGCCACTGCGGTCTCGAGGCCGGCGGCGCCGGGCGCGAGCCACAGGCCGGCGGCGGCCGTCATGACGTTGCTGACGACGATGCCCGGCTTGGTCAGGCTGAGCCAGTCGCGGGGTCGGGTTTGTTTTTGTTGCAATTCTTTACTCCTTGGTTTTCGGGGCCCCCCATCCGCCCTTCGCTTCGCTTCGGGCACCTTCCCCCCGGGGTAAGGGATGCTGTTGCGAGAAGCCACGTGGTTCAAGAGAGCTAAGGCAGCCCTTCCCCGGGGGGAAGGTGCCGAGCGCGTGGTTTAGCGCGAGGCGGATGGGGGGCCTCAACAACCCGAACCTACACCCACGGCCTAGCCACAAACACCGCCAAGCAGACGATGACGATCACGAGAATCCCCGTCACCCTACCCAGCCAGCCCGCGACCTTGCGCAAACGTTCGGCCTCTGCAGAGCCGTAACCCACCTCCGTCGCCTTCGGCCCCAGATACCAATCGTGCACGCCGCTCACGACAAGCATGGCGATGACGGCCAGGAGCTTGTAGCCCAAGAGCCGCGTGTGATTGGCCTCGAAGAACGACAGGTTCAGGACATTTTCGACCGTCGCGCCCCACGAGTAGGCCATATACGAGCCGGTGACGACGAGCACGGTCAGGCAGAGCCAGCCCACGGGGCGAAATGCGTGGCCCAAGCGCGAGGTGACCGCGCGGCGAAGGCGCGGCTCGAGCTTGCGGGCGGCGGGTACGGCGACCATCCCCATGAAGAGGACGCCGCCGACCCAGATCACCGCCGAGAGCACGTGGAGGACGAGGCTGATCTTGTAGAGTGGGGTCAACCGGGCCTCCCGTCAGCGCGCGGCTTGACCAGAATCGGGACGTACTGGAGCAGGTAGACGGCGAAGGCGAGTGCGAAGAGAACGCCCGAGGCGATCACCCAGTCGACGTAGTGCGACGGCCAGATAATCGGGACCAGCGTGCGGCCCAGTGCGGCCAGACTCATGGCGACGAAGGCCCAGGCGACGGGTTTGGTGACTTTGAGTTCGCGGCCGGTGTGGCCGAGCGCGACGCGGGCCATCATGCCCAGGGTGAGCAGGCCGATGGCGCCTACGGTCAGGGCGTGGGTGCCCATCGAGCCGGAGACCTGCGGGGTGAAGACGGCCAGCCCGCGCAGCACGAAGCCGGCGGCGATCCAGGCGTGCCCCAGATGCAGCACCCACAGGATCGGCTTGTCGATAGTTTGCTTGGCGCCCCAGTGCGTCTGGCGGGCGAGGATGGCGACGCCGGCGATGATGGCCGCGGCGCCTGTAAACCACTCCATGGGGGCGAAGACGCTCAGAGCGATGGCGGCGCCCACGGCGACGACCAGGAACTTCTCGAGCTTTTTGTTCGAGCGGATGAGCGCGTCGCCGACGGCGTTGCGCGTGAACATCGGGATGATGCGCCCGCCGATGATCAGCGTGATAACGGCGATCAGATCGACGGCGAGCAAGAGCGCCGGGCGTGCCCAGCCCTCGACGACGCCGAGCGCGTCGAGGTGCATGGCGGCGTTGGCGCCCCACAGGAGCGCCAGGATGCCCAGGAACTTGAGGTTTCTGCGGTTGTTCGTGCGGATGAGCGGGCGGCCGATGGCCCCGGCGAGCGCCGGGATGAAGAGGAGGTCGGCCATCACGACGAGCCCCGGCTGCAAGTCGCCGGCGAAGACGACGGCCAAACGGCCGGCCAGCCACAGCAGACACAGCACGACGAGCCGTCCACCGACGGCGGTCTCCTGCTTGGTCCAGTTGCCCACGGCCGTGAGCAAGAAGCCTGCGACCACGGCCACGGTGAACCCGAAGACCATCTCGTGGCCGTGCCAGGTCGACGGCGTCCAGTACGCAGAGGCGTCGACGTGGCCGGTGTAGGCGAGCAGCCAGAGCGGAAGAAAGGCCACGGCAAAGGCCGCCGCCAGCAAGAAGAAGGGCCGAAAGCCCTTGGCGAAAACAGTCGGGGTCGATGTCATCGACGGTACCTCGAAGCGAGAAGCGATGAACTACAAGTCAAGATCCTCGACTCGTGGCTCGACTTGCGACAGGAACTGTCGCTCGTGGGCGCTGTGAGCGGCCAGCGTCTGGCGCATGGTGCTCACCAGTGTGATGAGTTTGTCACAGCAAACTCCATGCCGAGCGCCATTCTTTTGCTCGCAACCTTGCGACAAAATATCCCAGAACTCTTGGAGCTGCGCTTCGATCTGACGATGCTCGTCGTGGATGTCGTCGAGCTCTTCGAGCTCTTCTTGGCTGGCGACCCGTGCGGCGGCCGGAAAAATTCGCGTCTCCTCTTCGCCGATATGTTCGTCGAGCTCGTCGTTGAACTCGCGGGTGTAGGAGATCAACTCCTCGATGATCAGTGCGGGGTCCTCGCTGCCGCGAATCCCGTCGAGGTGTGCTTCGATATCGTCGAGAAGCCAGATGAGGCGAGTGTGCCCGTGAGCCATCTTCGGCAGCTTGGTGGTGGTGGTGATTTGCGCGGTCATGGCGGCCTCCCGGTCGAGCGAGAAAAGGTGCAGCGAAAAAGCACGACGCGGCGGAATGCGACGTCACCGGCCATTGTAAGTACGAGGCGCAACGGCGGTATGACATGGATCATCCTTGGCACACGCTTTGCTCTGTTTTGTTGGCGAGCGACGCATCAATGGGCCACGAAGCGGCCATCGAAAGCTCCTCAAACACCTCTAGACGAACGAGACGCCCCTATGGAAAAGGTCGATAAGCTGCGCGAAATCCCGATGTTCGAGGCGGTTCCGCCGACCACGCTCGAGCCGCTGGCCCAATACTTTGTGGCACGCACCTTCGAGCGCGGAGATCTGCTGTGGAAAGAGGGGACGCCGGCGCACAACTTCACCTTTATCACCCACGGTAAGATCAAGGTGTTGAAGTATCGCAATGACGGCAAGGAGACCACGCTGGGCATCTTCAACGACGGAGATCCGGTCGGCCAGATCGCGGTCTACCAGCGCATCGACTACCCGGCGAGCGCCATCGCGCTCGACGACACCGAGGTGCTCCAGATCCACCGCGACCACTTCTTTGGCACCCTCAAGCGCGACGCGGACCTGCTCGAGGCGACGATCAACTCGATGATGCGCCGAAACCACCACCTGGTGCGGCGCATCCACGAGCTGGCGACCGACTGCGCCGAGCAGCGCCTGGCGATGCTTTTCGAGAAGTTCAGCGAGAAGATGGGCCGTCGCACCAAGCTCGACGACGGCAGCATGGGCATCTTCGTCGACCTGCCCTTGTCACGTCGCGATATCGCCGAGCTCATCAACACGCGTGTGGAGACGGCGATTCGTATCATGAGTCGGTGGAACAAGGAGGGCCCGGTCAAGACCGAAAAGACCGGCTTTTTGATCGTCGATGCCGCCAAACTCCAAGAGATTGCCACCGAGTTCTAAGGCAACCTTCAAGAACTAACCCCCGAAAATGTTGCGCGCTTTGCGGGGCCAACGCAAACCTTGCGCTGGCCCGCCGCAAATTTTTCTCCCCCCTCCCCCGCTGCTCGCAGCGTCCCGAGCGGGCTTCGAGTCCGCGTTCTGATCCAGATCATATCGGCCAATCTTTGGCACGTGCCTCGCAGATTTAATCCACCGTCACGCCGCCTCGTGGTGAGGTGGATGGATGCCAATTGACCGAACGGAGGACTCAATGTTCGTCCCAATGAAGAATGTTCTGACTAACCGTTGGCGCGTGCTCGCGCTCGTCACCCTGTTCCTGTCGATCTTGACGTTGGGCGCCTGCAAGGCCGACTCAGCCAAGTCGACCACGGCCGACGAACCCGCCCAGACCGGCGAGACGGTCGAGTTCACCCTCGAGGCCTACCTGAGCGGCTACAAGGGTGTGGGTGGCGACATCGACGGGCAGACCAACCCGGAGTTGAAGGTCAATGCCGGAGACACCGTCAAGGTCACGCTCATCAACAAAGAGAATATGGCCCACGACATCGCGCTGGAGAACGCCGGCACGAAGAGCGAAGCGCTCATGAAGGTCAACGAGCGCACGACGTTTACCTTCGAGGCGAAGGCCAACGACACCTACTTCTGCTCGCTGCCCGGCCACCGTCAGGCCGGCATGGTCGGCAAAGTCGTCGTCGGCGGCGGCGACCAGCCGGTGGCGGCCCACGAGGGTCACAGCAACAGCTTGATGCCCGCCACGGCCACCTCGCTCAAGAAGGCCAAGAAGGTGAATACCGACGAGATTGGCTGGGACGCCGCGGATATCCCGCCGCCCATCAAGCGCAAAGAGAACAAGACCGTCGAGTACGTCATCGAGACCGAAGAGGTCGTCGCCGAGCTCGAGGACGGCACCACCTACGAGATGTGGACCTACAACGGCAAGGTCCCCGGCCCCTTCCTGCGCGTCAAAGAGGGTGACACGGTCATCGTCCACGTCGACAACGCCCCCGACAGCACCATGTCGCACAGCATCGACTTCCACTCGGTGACCGGCCCCGGCGGCGGTGCGGCCGTGCTGCAGGTGCCCCCGGGCGAGCGACGCTCGCTGCAGTTCAAGGCGACCCACGCCGGCCTGTACGTGTACCACTGCGCCACCCCGCATATCCCCACGCACCTGGCCCGCGGCATGTTCGGCATGATTCTAGTCGAGCCCAAGGAAGGCCTGGCCCCGGTCGACAAGGAGTTCTACGTCATGCAGGGCGAGTACTACACCAAGGCACGCCCGGGCACCGCAGGACACCAGGAGGAGAGCTCCGACCGCCTCTTCGAAGAGATGCCCACGTACGTGGTCTTCAACGGCCGCGTGGGCTCGCTGACCGGTGAGCGCGTCATGAAAGCCGAGGTGGGCGAGAACGTGCGCATCTTCTTCGGCGTCGGCGGCCCGAACACCCACAGCGCCTTCCACGTCATCGGCGAGATCTTCGACAAGGTCTACTCCGAAGCGGCCATCATCAGCGAGCCGCTGCGCAACGTGCAGACCACCGCGGTGCCCCCGGGCGGCGCGACCATGGTCGAGTTCGAGGTCGACTACCCGGGTAAGTACCTGCTCGTCGACCACGCGCTGACTCGCCTGGACAAGGGTGCCGTGGGCATCCTGGAGGTCACCGGCGAGGCCGACGACACGCTGTATAAGAGTCTGAGTGGCGAAGAGGCCACGGACAAGCACTGAGCTCGACACGGGCCCCGCTTCGGCGGGGCCCGATGGAGAAGACCATGACCACGACAACGCACAACAAAACCCCCGGCATGGTCGTCCTTGTGGCGACCATCGCCGGTTTGGTGCTCGCCGCCATCTCGCTGCTCCCGCTGGGGCCCGGCCACTCGGCGCTGGGCGTCGCCTTCGACACCGAAGCCGACGAGGCTGCCGAAGCCGACAAGCAAGAGGCGCCCAAGGCGCTGCGCGGCATCCACTACGACCCGCCGCGCCAAGCGCCTGCGCTCGACGGGCTCGACCACAACGGTCAGTCCTTCTCGCTCAAACGCCAGCCGCACCCGTTGGCAATGGTCTTCTTCGGCTACGTCAGTTGCACCGACGTCTGCCCGACGAACCTCAAGAAGTTCGAGAAGATCCAGAAGCAATTGGGCGCCGACGCCGACCAGGTCCAGTTCGTCTTCGTGACGATCGACCCGGGCAACGAGCCGCCCAAGAAGATGGCCGAGTACCTCGAGTACTACGAAGGCGAGATCATCGGGGTGACCGGCCCGTACGGCGACAGCCTCGACGAGGTCTACAAGTCGTGGGGCATTGTGCGAAAGCGCGTCGAGCTGGACAAGCCGGTGATGGGTCGTGACTACAAGTTCGACCACAGCGGCCAGATCTATCTGGTCCAGAACGGCAAGAAGATGCCGGTCTCCTACCCCTACGGCACTTCGGTAGACACGATGGTCGAGGACCTGAGCGCGCTGCTCGACGATCCGTCGCTGGGCGAGCGGCTGCCCGAGGTGGGCTCGGTCAAAAAGGTGACCATCCCGCCGGGCTCGTACACCCGCGCGGCGCAGAAAAACCCCAAGCTTCCTGCTTACCTTCGCGTACGCGTGGGAGACAGCATCCGCTGGCGCAACGACGACTACATGTACCACTTCGTCGGCGACATCTCGCTGGGCCCCGGCGAGGAGGCGACCCAACGCTTCGACGAGGCCGGTGAGTTCTACTTCGGGTGCACCGCGCTGCCCAGTGAGGTGATCCGCATCGCCGTCGAAGAGCCCTCCACCGACGGCTGAAGCCTGCCTGCAGCCCCGCCTTGACAGGGCGGGCGCTGCGACTATCCCCCTCCAGGCCGAAAAACCCTTGATTTTCGGGTATTAAGGCCGCGCCTCACCGACATAAATCTTGTATCAAAAGCACGACAAGAACCCGCGTCTAACGGCGCGCACGAGTGGGTGTAAATTTTCACCGCGTTCGTTGCATATCTCCAACTTGACCGCGTCGCCATGCTGACTAGCAATTGAAGCAGACCGTTGACGCCCCACAAACCGTGTCCGAAGCGAGGTCCGGTACAGAAAACGGGGAAGCAGTGTGAACTCTGTATCGGGTGACCTCAACGGGGCCAGCAACCGTCGCAGTCGCAGTAAGCCGTACAATTGAAGCACGAAGAGCGTGGAGCGTTCCTGAGCCGCGGCCCTGTTAGGTCGAAGCCTGGCAGGTCGAAGCTCGGGCGTCATCCGGGGGGATGATCCACCGAAAACAAAAGACCGAAAGAAATGTCCGTTGTCTGAGCGCTTGCAACCTACCGTGAGACCGGCTCGACCCACGAGCGTTGGTGGCTGACACGCCGCCATCGGCCCACTGTCGACACCCGTCTCAACACGTGGAGGTAAGAGAATGAGTGAAGCATCGTATAACGAGCCGTCTCGCGACGCCTATGAAGACGCCTTGCCCGACGGGGGAACACACAAACAAGATGATGACGCCTGCCAACACGCGCTTCTGGAGGCCAAGAAGCTGTGGTCGTCGGTCAAGATCTCGGCCGACACCGATCCGCTGTCGGCCTACCTGAACCGGCTGAACCACCTCGAGCCACTGCCCTCGGAGACGCAGCAAGAGTTGGCGGTGCGCTACATGGAGAACGACGACGAGGAGGCGGCCAAGCTGCTGGTGCTGACGAACCTGCGCCTGGTGGTCAAGCTGGCCAAGGAGTACCAGCGGCGCAAGACCGACCTGCTCGAGTTGATCCAGCAGGGCAACCTGGGGCTGAGCGAGGCCCTGACACGCTACGATCCGTATCGTGGGGTCAAGTTCACCAGTTATGCGCAGTACTGGATCCGCGCGATGATCCTCAACTACCTGATGAACTACACCCATCCGGTGCGTATCGGTGGGTCGAGGGCGGGACGTAAGCTGTTCTACAACCTCAAGAAGGCTCGCCGCGCGCTGATGCAAAACGGCCACAAGCCGACCGCCTCGCGGGTGGCTCAATACCTCGACGTCAAAGAGGAAGAGGTCGTACGTGTGGCCGCCCAGCTCGACGCGCCGCCGGTGTATCTGGACGCCGAGGCGCCCGGCCACGAGGACACCACCGTGGGCGAGTTGATGGAGTCGGAGACGGTCAGCCCGGAGTCGGCGGCGGCCGAGTACGACCTGGCCAGCCAGATCCGCGCGGTGATCGACGAGTTCGGCGACGGGATCTCCGATGAGCGTAAGCAGGCCATCTGGACCGAGCGAATGATCGCCGACGACTCCAAGACGCTCGCCGAGTTGGGTGACGACTGGGGCGTCTCCAAGGAGCGTATCCGCCAGATCGAGGTGGGCATGCGCGAAGACTTCCGCGCCTTCTTGGTCGAGCGGCTCGGCGACGACGTCAAGCTCGAGTGGCTCAAGTCACCGTAACGCCGAATACAGCCTCGCCGGGCGCATAAACCCGGCGAGGCTCCTTTTCGGATGGGATATTTTATTTGACGCTCGTTTGTGGATGCCTAGCCATTGGTGTCGGGCGGTATACACGTCTAATCACCAGGGGAGACCATGAGTCGAGCAACAGAATCGTCGACCAATTCCGATCCGACGTATCTTCAAGCCATGCCCGAGCACGAGGGGGTCGCCGACGACGGCGACTGCCGGGCAGCGCTACTCGAGGCCAAAAAGTTGTGGTCCTCGGTCAGCCTGACGGCCGAGACCGATCCGCTGACGGCCTACCTGAACCGGCTGAACCATCTCGAGCCGCTTCCTTCCGACGCCCAGCAAGAGCTGGCCGTGCGGTATATTGAAGAGGAGGACATCGAGGCGGCCAAGCTGCTCATCCTGACCAACCTGCGCCTGGTCGTGAAGCTCGCCAAGGAGTACCAGCGCCGACGCACCAACCTTCTCGACCTGATCCAACAGGGCAACGTGGGCTTGAGTGAAGCCCTGACGCGCTACGATCCCTATCGGGGCGTCAAATTTACGAGCTACGCCCAGTATTGGATCCGGGCGATGATCCTGAATTACTTGATGAACCAGACCCATCCGGTGCGCATCGGGGGATCGCGCGCCGGGCGAAAGCTGTTCTACAACCTCAAAAAGGCGCGCCGCGCGCTGATCCAAGGGGGCCAAAAGCCCACCGCCGCCTCCGTGGCCGAGTACCTCGACGTCAAAGAGGAGGAGGTCGTGCGCATCGCCGCGCAGCTCGACGCGCCGCCGGTTTACCTGGACGCCCAGGCGCCGGGCCACGAAGACACCACCGTAGGCGAGTTGATGGAGTCCGATTCGGTCAATCCGGAAACGGCCGCCGCCGAGTACGACATTCAAAGCCAGATTCGCCGCTGCATCGACCAGTTCGGCGAAGGCATCGACGACGAGCGACGCCAGTCGATCTGGTTCGACCGCATGATCGCCGACGAGGCGAAGACCTTGGCCGAGCTGGGCGATGACTGGGGAGTCTCCAAGGAGCGCATCCGCCAGATCGAGGTGGGCATGCGCGAGGATTTCCGCAAGTTCCTGATGGAGAATCTGGGCGACGATGTGCAGCTGGAGTGGTTGCAGTAGGACGGCTTCAGTACGATGGCGGCCTTGCACAAACGGAGGCGCTCTCTATGTTAGGCGCATCGCAGATGTGCCTAACGTCAGGAGCCCCACATGATTGACGTCGACGAAGCGCTGTCCCTCTTTGCCGAACATATCGACCCGCTCGAGTCCGAGCGCTTAGCCGTGACCCACGCGCTCGGACGCGTGTCGGCCACCGAAGCCCGGGCGAAGATCGCCCTGCCGCCCTTCGCCCAAAGCGCGATGGATGGCTACGCCGTGCGCGCCGAGGACCTCGCCGAGGCCTCCGACAAGGAGCCGGTCGAGCTTCGACAAGTCGGCGAGGTCGCCGCCGGCGACACCGGCCGCCTGCCGCGGGTCAACAAGGGGACGACGGTGCGCGTGTTCACCGGCGGTCGCATCCCGCCGGGCGCCGACGCGGTGGTCCGCCAGGAGTTGGTCACCGCCGACAAGAGCCGCATCTCATTCGAGGCACCTGTACGCGAGGGCAAAGATCTGCGCGAGGTCGGCGAGGCCTTGGCCAAGGACACCGTGCTCGTCGAGCCCGGCGAGCGCCTCGACGAGCGCCATATCGCCGCGCTGGCGATGTGCGGACACGCCGAAATCGACGTGATCCGCCAGCCGGCGATCACCCTGCTCGTCAGCGGCGACGAGGTCATCTCGCCGGGCATCGAGCTTCGCCCCGGCGAAATCTACGACGCCAACACCCCGCTCTTGTCGAGCTGGCTGGGCATGCGCCGGTACCGAAACATCGAGATCGTGCAGCTCGAAGACGACCGGCGCACCGTCGAAAAGGCGCTGCGCAAGGCGCTCGATCAGTCCGATCTCGTGGTCAGCACCGGAGGCGTCTCCGTGGGCGACTACGACTTCTTCACCGACGCGGCGGACACGCTGGGGCTCGAGACGATCTTCTGGAAGGTGCGCCAGCGTCCGGGCAAGCCACTCCTCTTCGCCAAGGGCGAGCAGACGATCTTCCTGGGCATTCCGGGCAACCCGGGAGCGGTCTTCATCTCCGCCTACGTCTACTTGCGGCGGGTGCTCGACCTCCTCGAGGGGACGTCCGAGCCGGGACCGGCGATGCACCGCGGCGTCTTGGCCGGGCCCGTCGGGCGCAGCGCCAAGCGCGTCTCCTGGACGGGCGCCAACATTCGCTATGGCGAGGATGGCAAGGTGCACCTCGAGCCCATTTCCGGCCATCGGTTGAGTCAGGTGTATCGGGCCGACGCGATCGTGCGCGTTCCGGCACGTGAGGGGGAGATGGAAGAAGGGGACGTCGTGGAATGGTTGGCGATCAAATAGTGAAGTCTGGGTAATTGAGGGTCTATTTGAGCGGACAAACTACAATTTGAGGGTCGAGGTATCCAAAGTGGTCGGTTCTTGAAGATCCAAATACCGACCACGTTTCAAACGAACGACCCTCAAATTGTAGTTTGTCCGCCTAATAGCGCCCCGCTCTCTGCAAGGCCTACTCTCCGAGCAACTCCCGCGACTTCCGCAGCGTCTTGAACACGTGCAGAATCGCCGGAAAGAGCGCCTCGGCGCTCTCTCTGGCCCCGCCGCGACTGCCGGGAAGCGTCACCACCAAGGTGTCGTCCACAATCCCGGCGACTCCACGCGACATAAACGCCACTGGCGTGAGCTCTTGGCCGTAGGAGCGCGCCGCCTCCATGAGGCCGGGCACGGGGCGCTCGATGAGCGCCTCGACCGTCTCGACGGTCACATCCGTGTGCGCCAGGCCGGTGCCGCCGACGGTGAGCACGAGCTCGGAGCGCCCGGCGACGAGTTGGCGGATCTTGGCCTCGATGGCCTCGGCGTCGTCGCCGATGACCTCGTAGCCCACGAGGCGCACGCCGTGCGGGGTGAGGTCTTCGACCGCGCTCCGGACCACGCTGCCGGCGCGGTCGTCCTTCTGGCCCGACGCCACCGCGTCGGAGATGACCACGATCGACGCCTCGACGGGCGGGTCGAAGCTGTACGAAAGCCCCTCCAGACCGCCCTTCTGGGCGACGATACGCGCCTCACCGAGCTCGATGTCGAGCGCATGGTCGGGCAGCGAGTCGACGATGGTCACCGCGCAGATCTGGGCCGCAAGAAGTGCGCGGCTGCCCAATTGCGCCCGCGAGAAGCCCTCGCAGCGCGCCACCAACCTCAACCCGTCGTCCTCCCACTCGAAGGTGATGAAGACGCCGGTCACCTCGACGTGGTCGGCGTACGGAAGCAGGTCCGCCGCTCGCCGCGCGGCCATGACGCCGGCGACGCGGGCGGTCTGCAAGACCGGCGAGTTGTCGAGTTCGTCGCGCACGCCGGCGCCGAAGCGCAGTTTTGCTTCGGCGCGGGCCGTGTGGTGGTGTTTGGGGGAATTGGGCATGGGTCTCTCTGGAGAGTAGATCTTGCAGAGGTTGGGGCGCTATTTAGGCGGACAAACTACAATTTGGGGGTCGACTTTTGGAACGTGGTCAATTTTCGAACTTTCGAGAACCGACCACCTTGGATACCTCGACCCTCAAATTGTAGTTTGTCCGCGCTAATAGACTCTCAGCAACCCATACGCTCAATCAACCTTCTCGAGTGTGCCGTCTTTGATCGTCACCTTACCGGTAAAGACCGGGATCGCAATCTTGAGGGCGACCGTGTAGACGAGCAAGCCCAGCGCCCAGATGCCGGCGGTGACCTTCCACTCGACGAGGCTCGGGGAGTACTCGACGATCTCGTGCAGCGTGCTCGGGATGAAGCCGGGGACGATGAGGCCCATCCCCTTTTCGATCCACACGCCGATGAACGTGAGCACGCAGGCGACGTCCAAAAACCACAGCTTGGTCTTCGAGTACGGGTGCAAGAGCATCAGCGCGGCGGTGACGTTGAGCGCGAGCGCCGACCAGGTCCAGGGCACCAGGGCGTCGTGGCCGTGCAACCCGAAGAACATGTAGTAGGCCACCGCCGTGTGCGAGCCGCCGGTGTAGAACTCGGTGAAGATCTCGGCGCCGAAGAGGAACAGGTTCGCCAAGATCGTCACCCGCAGGATGCCGGTGAGCGTGCGAATGGGTCCGTCGCCGATCTTGAAGTCGGTGAACCGACGCACGACCTGCAGGGTCAAGATGATGAACGCCGGACCGGTCACGAAGGCCGAGACGATAAAGCGCGGCGCGAGGATTGCGCTGTTCCAGAAGGGGCGTCCGCCCAGGCCCTGGTACAAGAACGCGGTGACCGTGTGGATCGAAATCGCCCAGACGATGGAGAGGAAGACGAACGGGATATACCAGCGCTTGTCGGGCTTCTCGCCCAGAAACTTCTTGTAGAGCAGATACCCGCAGATATGCAGGTTGATGAGCAGGTAGCCGTTCAGGACGATGACGTCCCAGGTGAGCATGGAGATGGGCCAGTTGAACCGCCCCAGCCCCGGCATCATATGCCAGAAGCGGTCGGGCCGGCCCAGGTCGGCGACCACGAAGGCCAGACACATCACGATGGAGGCGATGGCCAAGAGCTCACCGATGATGACGACGTCGTGCATCTTGTCGTCGTCGTAGACGTAGGCCGGGATCACCATCATCACCGCTCCGGCGGCCAGGCCGACCATGAACGTGAAGTTGGCGATGTAGAGGCCCCACGAGACGTGGTCGCTCATGCCGGTGACGGCCATGCCGCTGGCGACCTGGTGCGACCAGGCGTTCAGGCCGACCAGCGTGACCGCGGTCAAGAAGGTCATCCAGGCGTAGAACGCCAGACTGCCGTCGGTCGCCAGGACTAACGAGCGCCACAGGAACTTGGGATAGCCGATCCAGTGGCTCGGTTTTTCGATTTGCTTTGCGCTCATGATTGCTCCAAACCTACGAAATTTCGCGAGCCTTGCTGATTCGCTGCGCCCTCTACATGGGCAATTAAGGACATAGGGGCTGCGTTTTGCCGGCCTTGCTGATTCGCTGCGCCCTCTACATGGGCAATTAAGGATTTGCGGGCTGCGTTTTGCTGGCCTTGCTGATTCGCTGCGCCCTCTACATGAGCAATTAAGGACATAGGGGCTGCGTTTTGCTACGCCTTCGAACCTCGAGATACCGAATCTGAACCACCGGGCGACTCGCAACCCTTATGTCCTTAGATGCCTATGTAGATGGCGTACCAATCCCGCAAGGCCTCCGCCTCTCCGAGCCTAGTGGTCAAAGAAATAGAAGAAACTCGGCACCGTCCCCAGTTCCTCTTTGAGGACGAAGACCCTCTTGTTCTCCAAGATCCAACGGATCTCGCTATTCGGATCGAGCATGTTGCCGAACACGCGCGCGCCGGTCGGGCACGCCTCCAGGCACGCCGGCAGCTTGCCCTTGCGGGTGCGATGCAGGCAGAAGGTGCACTTCTCCATGGTGCCCTGGGGGCGAATCCGGTTGGACAGGTAGGCCTGCACCGGGTTGACCTCGTCGGCGGGGATCTCGGGCTTTTTCCAGTTGAAGCGTCGGGCGTGGTACGGGCAGGCGGCCTCGCAGTAGCGACAGCCGATGCACCAGTTGTAGTCGATGACGACCACGCCGTCCTTCTCCTTCCAGGTCGCCTCGACTGGGCAGACCTTCACACAGGGCGGGTTGTCGCACTGCTGGCACTGCACCGGCAGGTAGTACTTGCCGTCGGCGGGCACCGGGTGGTCGTAGTTGGCGTTGCCCTTCTCGAAGTCGATGGAGCCCTTCTCCATCTCGAAGACGCGGATGTACGAGTTGTTCGTGGCCCGGTCGTGGTTGTTCTCTTCGTGGCACGCCTCGGCGCATTTGCGACAGCCGATGCAGATGCTCAGGTTCAGCGCGTAGCCGAACTTGACGCCCTCCTGGGGGCGGACGTCCTCGATCTGGACGCGCGCGCCGTACTCCTCGGCGGTCTCCTCTTCGAGGCGGCGCAAGATGGCGTCCATCTCGGCGCGGTCGAGCTCCTTGTAGTGCTTCTGCAGGAACTCATCGACCGAGGTCTCTTTGGACAGCGCGGTCAGCGGGGCGACGGCCTTGGCGAAGGCGGCCGCGCCGAGCGTGGCCCCCACGGCTTTGAGCGCGGTGCGCCGGCTGACGCCGTCGTTGGTCTTCGGGGTCGTCTCACTCATCGGTGGTCACCTTTGGCCTCGGTATGCTTCGAATGCTCGTCGCCGTGCGAACCGCCCGGCTCGCCCAAAAAGCGGTCGCGCGGCGGCGGCGCGGGCATCATCGTGGGGAACGCCGGGTCGTGCGGGTCGTGGCAGTTCACGCAGTTGTTGCGTGTGCGCGGCCCCTGATTCAGGTCCCAATGCCCGTTCATGCCCCCGTGCGCGCCGTTGTTGTAGTCACGCTGCTGCGGTCCGTGACACTGCCCGCACAGGTCCATGGTGTCCTCGAAGGCGATCGCCTTGCCGTTGGCCAGGCGCAACGTGTTGCGGTCGTCCGGGTTGTGGCACGAGTTGCACGACAGGTCGCCGTGGGTGAACTTCATCGAGGTGTGGAACTCCTCGAGCTCGGTGGGCCGCTCGGCCGCGGGCTTGTCGCCCGGGATCGAGTGACACGTCGAGCACATCACCCCGGCGTACTCCTCTTCGCCCACGCGCGTTTTGAGCGTGCCCAGCTCGCGCGACGACTCGATATGCACCTCGTAGCGTTTGGCCTCTTGCTTGTCTTTCGAGGCCTCGGTCTTCGAGGCCGACATCTCCGACGCCGGGACCGGCTCGGCGCTGGTGGAGTTGTTGCAGGCGACCAGCAAGGCCGCGAGCAACAGCCCGCCCAGGGCGTACAAGATTTGGGATCTTATGGGGGTCATTGTGCTTTACCTCTTGGGGCTGCTCTGCACTTTGGCACAGTCCACGGAGCGCGAGGGCGCCACGCGAGTCGCAGAGTCTGACAGCAATGCACGTGCCAACCGATGTGATCGAGATCATTGTCGGCCCGCTGCACCCGTCCAGACGCCGATATTTGTTTCGATTTGTGACGCTAAAAACAAAAGCGCCCCGAGCGGGTGCAAAATTCGCCGCCGATTCCACAAATACGCAAATTCTGCACCTGGACTGAATCTACTAAGCCTCCCCAAGGTACTCCAGGAGTGTTCTCACGGTGCCCCAACCCTCCCTCAGCACATTTTGCGCGGGCATTTCGGCGATTTATGATGTGGATCATATGCAATTAAATCGTAGTGGAACGGAAATTGTAACACCCCACCACGTACGCTGCCCCGCCCCTCGCCATTTGCGAGAAGGCCGGGACCAACAAATCGGCACTCAGGACGCGAACATGCCAGTCAGCGCAATTGTCATCAGCCTGAAGAACGACGCCTCCCGGCGCGAGCGGGCCCTCGAGATGCTCGAGGCGCACCCTCACCTGGAGTTGGGGGAGCTGCAAAACACCCAGCTCCCGGTGGTCGTCGAGACCGACACGATCGCCGAAGGGGTACGCATCGTGCGCGAGGAATTGCCCGCCCTGGACGGGGTGGAATTCGTGCACGTGGTTAGTGTGGATTTTTCGGACGTGGATGCCTTCGACGAGAAGCTTCCGCCGAGACGACGACGCGCACAGAACGCGAGGTAAATAGATGGACCGCCGAACATTTCTGAAAATGACCGCCATGGCCTCTGCGACCGCTGCAGCCAGCCGCTTGGCCTACGGCAAGAGCGCCGTGGCCGCCGAGCAGCCGCCCAGCACGGCCAAAGACGTCGTGTGGGACAAGGCGCCGTGCCGTTTCTGCGGCACCGGCTGTCACCTGCAGGTGGGCGTCGACAAGAAGAAGGGCAAGGTCGTGGCCATTGCCGGCGACAAGAAGGCCGAGGTCAACAAGGGCCTGGCCTGCGTCAAAGGCTACCACGTGGGCATGATCCTGTACGGGCCCGACCGGCTGACCAAGCCGCTGCTCAAAAAGGGCGACAAGCACGTGCCCATCAGTTGGGACAAGGCGCTCGAGATCGTAGCCCAGCGGGTCGAGAAGGACCCCAAGGGGTTTGCGTTCTACGGCAGCGGCCAGTGGACGATTCCGGAGGGCTACGCCGCCCAGAAGTTCATGAAGGGCGGGCTGAGCTGCAACCACATCGACCCGAACGCTCGCCTGTGCATGGCGAGCGCGGTGACCGGGTTTATCAGCACCTACGGGGTCGACGAGCCGGCGGGCACCTACACCGACCTGGACAAGGCCGACGTGATCATCTGCTGGGGCAACAACCCCGCCGAGATGCACCCAGTGCTGTTCAGCCGCATCATCGACCGGCGCAGCAAGGGCGAGAAGGTCACGCTCATCGACATCGGCACGCGCAGAACGCGCACCACCGACCATGCCGATCACTACCTCGAGTTCAACCCGCAGAGCGACCTGGCGATCGCCAACGGCATCGCCCACCTGCTCATCAAAAACGGGACCTACGATAAGGACTTCGTCGAGAAGTACTGCAACTTCCGCAAGGACAAGGACCCGTCGAAGCCCACGCTCAAGGGTGAGGCGACGACCTTCGAGGACTACAAAAAGCTGCTCGAGCCGTACACGCCCGAAAAGGTCGAGGAGATCTCGGGGGTGCCGGCCGACCAGATTCGCATGCTGGGCAAGCTCTTCGGCGACCCGAAGACCAAGATCACCAGCCTGTGGTGCATGGGCATGAACCAGCACACCCGCGGCACCGACATCAACCGGCTGGTCCACGGCATCCACCTGCTGTCGGGCAAGTTCGGCGTGCCCGGCAACGCCCCCACCAGCCTGACCGGCCAGCCGTCGGCCTGTGGCACCGCCCGCGAGGTGGGCACCCTGGCCCACGCGCTTCCCGGCGGGCGCATCGTCGCCAAGGACAAGCACCGCGAGCAGTCCGAGGACTTCTGGAACGTGCCGCGCGGGCGCATCGACAAAAAGCCCGGCTATCACACCGTCAAGATGTGGGAGCAATTCTCCACGCCCACCGACAAGGGCGGCGACGTGCACACCATCTGGGTGCAGGTGACCAACCCGGGCCAGTCGCTTCCGAACCTCGAGAAGCTCTTCTACCCGAGCCGCAAAGAGAAGGACAAATTCCTCATCGTCTCGGACTGCTACCCCACCGCCACGACCAAGCACGCCGACCTGATTCTGCCCAGCGCCATGTGGGTCGAGAAGAACGGTATGTTCGGCAACTCCGAGCGGCGCACCCAGCAGTGGTTCAAGATGGTCGAGCCGCCCAAGGGCGCGCGCGACGACTGCTGGCAGACCATCGCGGTCGCCCGCAAGCTGTACGAGCGCGGCTTCGAGGGGATGAAGGACAGGGACGGCAACTTCATGTTCCGCTTCACCGACGCCGAAGGCAACGAGGTGCCGGTGTGGGACTGGGACCGCTACTACGACATCAACGTCGACAAGCAGTTGTTCGAGGAGTACCGCAAGTTCACCACGCTCAAGCACAAAAACCTGGCCCCGTACGACGAGTACGTCAAAGCGAGGGGGCTTCGCTGGCCGGTGGTCCAGGAGAAGAACGGCAACTGGCGCGAAGTCGAGTTTCGCTTCGCCGCCTTCGACGACCCCTTCGTCAAGAAGGGCCAGAAATTCGACTTCTACCACTCGACGACCGGCGACGGAAAAGCCCAGATCTGGTTTGCGCCCTACACCCCCGCGCCCGAGGAGCCCGACGAGGAGTATCCGTTCTGGCTGTGCACGGGGCGTGTGCTCGAGCACTGGCACTCCGGGTCGATGACCATGCGCGTGCCCCAGCTTCGCCGGGCGATGCCGCAGGCCTATATCGAGCTGCACCCCGAGGACGCCAAGGCGCACAAGATCGCCAACGGCGACATGGTGCGCGTGCAGTCGCGACGCGGCCACACCGACCTGCCCGCCTGGATCAACGGGCGCGGCAAGCCGCCCAAAGGCACCGTGTTCGTGCCCTGGTTCGACGAGCGTCTGCTCATCAACGAGGTCACCCTCGACGCGCACTGCCCGATTTCGAAAGAGCCCGATTACAAGAAGTGCGCCGTCAAGATCGGTCCTGTACCGACCGCTAAGACTGCGCGGGCCAAGGAGGAGTAATGTCCACCCCGAACGAGACCCCCGAGCCGACTGGGGAGCCGTCGGCGTCTCACAAGCCCATCCAGCTCTTTTTGGTGGTGGCGATCGCCGTGGCGTTCATCGGGTTCTTCGTGGGCACGCGCTCCTCGGAGTACGACCCGAACGATCCCACAGCCGTCGAGCGCGCGCCCGGCGAGGCAAAGCCGGCGCGCACCTACACCCAGATCTTGGACGATCCTCTGGAGTCGAACGAGCACTGGGAGGACAGCATCGCCGAGCTCGCCAAGGAGCGCCCGGACCTGTACGCCGAGGTCAAGAACTCGCCCGAGAAGCTCGAGCAGGCGCTGCGCGAGCGCGCCCAGAACCGCGCCTTCGCCGGCGCGCCGCCCACGGTGCCCCACCCGGTCAAGCAGACCGGTGATTTGGCCTGCGCCTCGTGCCACACCGACGGGCTGAAGGTCCGCGGCCGCACCGCTTCGCCGATGAGCCACGAGTTCTTGACCAACTGCACCCAGTGCCACGTCCCGTCGACGTCCCCCGGCCCGAACGACCCGTCGATCACCGGAACAATGACCAAGGAGAACACGTTTGCCGGACTCCAAGAGCCCCGCGGCGGCGACGTCGCCTGGGAGGGCGCGCCCCCGCAGACCCCGCACAGCACTTGGATGCGCAGCGACTGCACCAGCTGCCACGGCCCGATGAGCAAAGAGGGCATGAAGTCGACGCACCCTTGGCGGCAAAACTGCCAGCAGTGTCACGCGCCTTCGTCGCAGCTCAATCAGGAGATGCCGCCGGCGATGCTCGATCAACCGATGCCTCTGGCGCGGCCTCAGTGAGGGGTTGATAGCTCCGGTGAGCTCGTCAAACCCTCAACCACAGGAAAAGCGAATGTTCGGATGGTTCAAAAAGAAGACCGACGACGCCGAAGAGGAGTCCGGCTACGACCGCCGGCAATTCTTGCGCGGCAGCTTCATCCGCGAAGCCCTCACCCCCGAGGGCCTCGACGACGAACCAGCCGAACAAGCCGAACAAACCGAGGCGTCCGACCAACCCCAGCCCGCCCACCAGTCCGCCCACCAGCCCGTCGACCTGCTCGCGCTGTTGAGCCAGCTCGACCCGCACAGCTCCGACCGGCAGTTGCCGCCGGGCGTCGACAAGCTGCGCTCGCGCCGGCGCGGCTCCATTCCGGTGCTGCGCCCGCCGGGCGCCGTGGCCGAGCAAGACTTCTTGCAGCTGTGCACCCTGTGCGGCGCCTGCGCCGAGGCCTGCCCGCACGACTCCATCGTGGGCGCCCCGTCTCGCTTCCGCGAGGCCGCGGGCTCGCCGATGATCGACGCGTTCAACACCCCGTGCCACATGTGCGACGACGCCCCGTGCATCGCCGCCTGCGAGCCGGGTGCCCTGCGCGACGACCTGCCCAAGAAGCTCGGCCTGGCAATGCTCCAGCAGCATAGCTGCCTGGCCTACAACAACAGCTTCTGCTCGGTCTGCGCCGAGCGCTGCCCCGAAGAGGGCGCCATCGAGGTCGAGCGCGGCAAGCCGCGCATCGTCGCCGAAAACTGCACCGGCTGCGGCATCTGCCACAGCGTGTGCCCGGCGCCTGTGAACGCGATCATGATCATGCCGAACCCGAATCGCCCAGCATCTGATTAATCGACCACGGAGCTCACGGGGACCACGGAGAAAAACACTACTAGACTCCCCCGTGCCCCCGTGCTCCCCGTGGTAAACCACCGGTGGTAAGAGATGACCCAAGAAATCGAATTCCCCGACGTCAACCAGGGTACCCTCGACGAGGCGACGCTCGCCCAGTATTTCCGGGACCTCGAGCACGCCGAGGTCTTCGCCGTGATGGTCAAAGGCGGCCCGGAGCGCTACGCCAACGCGCGCAGCCTGGAGTTGTCGGTGGGTAAGCAGCTCTTCGACAAAGGCCTGTGCCACGGCGTGCAGGTGCGCTACTTGTGGCAGGGCGAGGAGTGGTGGGACACGCTGTTTCGCACGCCGCGCGAGATCAAGCTCGTGCGTATCAAGCAGGAGTGGCCCGACGAATAGCGGACCGGAACCACCTTGCAACACGCAGTCCTTAATTGCTTATGTAGCAGGCGTTTCTCATATCGAGATTCCCCAGTGAAAGAATCCACGCCAAGCCAACCCGCCGTCGCCATCATGGCCGGAGGCCGGAGCCGACGCATGGGCCGCGACAAAGCCGAGCTCGAGCTCGACGGCCAGACGCTGCTCGAACGCGCGATCGACGCGGCGCACACGGTGTCTGACACCGTGTTGGTCATCGGCCGCACAGGTTCGCGCGACGACGTCCGATGGCTCGAGGACGACGAGCCCGGCCTCGGCCCCATCGGCGGGCTGAAGACCGCGCTCGGCCACCTCGACCTCCCTGTCGTGCTCGTCGCGTGCGATATGCCCCTGCTCGACGCCGACGCGTTGCGTTGGCTCATCGGCGAGTTCGAACGAGGCGCTGGAGAGCACGGACTCGCCGCGACCCGCGACGGCCAGCTCGAGCCGCTCTTTTCGGTCTATACGCCCGCCGTGCTCCCGCTCGTCGACGCCCAGATCGACAAAAGCCGGCGCTCACTGCGCCGGCTCATCGAAGCGGGGGATTTTGGGAGGGTCGAGGCTCCCGCGGACGTGGCGGGCAAGTTGGTGAATGTGAATACGCCCGAGGATTTCGATCGCCTCGATTTCTGACGGCTTTCTATTAGGGGCGAGGGCTGAAAGGCGCCCTCTTCAAACTACAATTTGGGGGTCGTGTCGTCGGAAGTGGTCGATTCTTGTAGATTCAGAAACCGACCATTCTCAATCACACGACCCTCAAATTGTAGTTTGGAGCTGAAAGCGCCCTTAATAGCCCTACGAAACATCAACCAAGCTCCACCCTCTCCACACCCCGCCCTCCCCTGCCCGCCTGCCACACAATCTCGACCTCGCCCGACCCATGCACCGTCCACTCCGCAAACTGCCGGTGGCCGCGGCCTGGCAGGCCGGCGTACACCGGGTTCTTGCCCGCGCTCGTGCGCAGGTTGCCCCACCCGTCGAGGTGGTCGAGCTTTTGCTCGGAGCTGTCGTGGGTGGTCATGCCGTCGCCGAGGTCTAAGCGCGTCGAGACCGACGGGCTCGAGCCGACCTTGCGGCCGTGCTCGAGGCCGCTGGTGGGCAAAAAGCCCAGGTTTTCGAGGATCAGACGCACCTTGTGGGTCTCGGGGCCGAGCTCGGTCACCTCGACCTGAGCGCGAACCTCAGGCAAGGCGCGGCGGGCGCGCTCGGCCATCTTGAAGGCCTTCATGCACTCGTCGGACAAGCACGCCGCCGGCGGGTTTCGGATGGTGCGCAGGTACTCGATGCCGCCGATCTCGACCTGGCCGAGCTGCGGGTGCTCGTGGGTGCGCCACGGCTCGATATTCTGCTCGTCCTCGGCGAATTTGGCCAACAATTGCTGCAGCTTGGCGGGCTCGGGCTTCATCAAAAAGTCGATGGGCTTGTCGACGTCGAGGTCGGCGTGGCCCAGCGGGTCCCACAGCTCGACGGTGTAGCCGGGCACGCCGAACACGCTGCTGATGGTGTCCGCCCACACGCCCACGATGGCCTGGTCGGGGTCGTACATGAAGTCGGGGTAGACCTTGAACACCTTGTAGTCGGTCCCCTCGACGACGTCCTTGGCGAGCTGCTCCATCAGGTCGATGTCGCCTTTGGTCAGCGGGGTGTCCTTGCGATACGGCTGGGTGAGGATGCAGCCCGTGTAGGTGTGCATCGTGAGCGCGCAGCCAAGGTGCGGGTGGGCGGCGAACGCGTCGACCACCGCCCGCGACTCGGGCTCGCTCAACGGGAAATTGCCCGCGTCCATGCCGAACATCGAGAACGGCTTCCACTCACCGGGGAAGTTGCGGTTCAGGTCGATGCCGAACTCACGCGGCGCGCTCGTCCACTTGACGCCGTCCCAGTTGATGAACTCGCCCTCGTCGCACAGGAAATAGGCGTCCTCGGGCTCGTCGTCCAGCGTCCGCGGGCGCATGAACGGCGCCCACTCGGGGTCCTCGACGAACGTGCCGGCCGGGTGCTTCCAGCGCATCATGCGCACCGCCCCGTCGCCGTCGATATCGCACGGGTCGAGCCCCGAGCGCACCTCACCCTCGCGCGGCGGACGCAGGCTCGAGCGGATAAACGGCGAGCCGTCGAACATCGCCTGCACGCCGTCGGGCGAGATGCACGGCATGATGACGACCTCGTGGGTGGCGAACCACCCCTGCAGCATCTCGTCGCCGGCGAGCAGGCGCTCCATCCAGCGCGACACCGTGAACAGGACCGCGCTGACGCCGGTCCACTCGCTGGCGTGGGTGCCCGCGTCGAGCCACAGCGCCGGGCGCCCGCCGCGCTCGGAGCCGTCGGGGCCGGTCTCCTTGGCGCTCAGGGTCAACAGCAAGAGCGGGCGCCCGCGGCGCGACTCGCCCATGACCTCGAGCTCGACCCACTCGGGGTGCTCGTCGGCCAGCGTGCGGCAGAATTGCTCGACGTAGTTGAAGTCGACGTAGTCGTCGGCGGCGTAGGGTGTGAACGGCATGGCGGTGTCTTGTTAGGGTTGATGATGGGTGGCGTTGGGTATTAGCGACACCGCCGGATTGTAGGGGAGTGTGTGGGTTTGTCGAGGGTGGTGGGTTGGCGTGGGGCCCCTCCGGCGGCCTTCGCCGAGGCGGAGGGGCCGCCACAACAACCACAAGATCTACTTCAAAGTCACCTCCACACCCTCCTCAAACCCAAACTCGTCGAGCATCAAAAACCCGTCGTCGTTCTTATCCCACACGCCGGCGAGCCCTTCGCCGTACTCGTTGTAATCGACGGTGTCGTTGTCGTTGGCGTCGAAGGCGTCGAAGATGTCCGCGTCGTCGAATTGCGCGGCGAACTCTTCGTTGTCGAGCCAGTTGTTGTCGTTGTCGTCCCACTCGTCGAATTCGGCGTCTTCGACAGCGTCGATGTTATTGGTCAGGACGTTAAACTCCTTCTCTTCGATGCGGTCGTTTTGGTCGGCGTCGAAGACCGTATACATGTTGTTGGTGAACTCTTTTTGGTCGAGCTTCGAGTCGTTGTTCTTGTCCCACTCTTTGAAGTACTCGCGGTCCTCGAGGCCGCGGGTCAGCTCGCGGGTGGTCAGCAAGTTGTTCTTGTCGGCGTCATAGTCGGCAAACGAGCCATACTCCTCGCCGCCCACCTTCAACATCTTCTTGTCGGCGCCCGCCTTGGGCTCGCTGACCACCTCGACATTGCCCTTGTCGGCGACCACCAAGACGTTGTCCTGCTCGGTGAGCGCGGCGCGGGTCTTGGCGTCGAGCTCGCCTTTGACGGCGTTCATGGCGTCGTCCTTGGTGTGCAGCGTGGCGGTCACGTTGACGACCGAGCCGGGGTTGACTTCGACCATCTCATCTTTGGAGACGTCGGGGGCGACCACCGTAAAGAGCTTGTTGTCCTTGTGTCCCACCCAGAAGCCGCGCTCGGAGACGACCTCGGTGACCGGCGCCTGTCCGGTGATCTGCTTTTCGAGGTTCTCTTTGGGCTCGGTGAAGGCCTTCTCGATCTCGACCTCTTCGGCGGCGGCGACCTCAGCCTCTTCGGCCTCGGGCTCGACGGTCTCAGCCTCGACGGGCTCTTCGTCTTCGACCTGCTCGCGCTGACAACCGACGGTCATCGCCGTCACCGCCAACAGGGCCAAGACCAGGCCGACGCGCCACAACCATCGCGCGCTGCGAACTACGCCGGGCAATTGGGGTTGGTTCGAAGTCTCCATGACTACCTCCTCTGGTATGCTGAGCTGCCCGGAAGGTGCCTCCAGCCTCAGAGGTCCCCCGCAGCAGGTTGGTTTCGGGAGCCAGGCGACCGACACACGGCCGCATAACTCACTGACTTTCCCCCAAAAATCGGCCGCGAGGGGTTGATGTCAATTGGAGGACGTGCGTTGTGCCACGCCGCGGGTGACGATCTGGAGGGTGTTGGCCGAGACGACGAGGTAGAACTCCTGGCGCTCCAGGACCCGGGCGGCGTACGGGTCGAGCTCGCCTTCGAGCGCGCTCAGGTCGTCGGTCTCGTGGAGTTCGCCGCTGAGCTGCAGGATGTGGCCGGCCTTGAGGGCGACCTGTTCGTACTCGCGCTCGCGAATGACCGTGAAGATGAATTGGCCCTCGCTCTCGAGCCAGAAGCCGCGCTCGGAGACGACCTCGGCGACGGTGCCCTGCCCGTAGACCGTATCGCCGTTGTAGACCGCCGGGCGGGCCACGGCGTCCTCGAGATTGGCCATGTCGTCGGTCGGCCCACCACCGTAGGGAACGCCGGTGACGACGGGCTCGCGCACGATGATGTCTTCGTCCTCGACCTCGGGGCCGCCGCAGCCGGCGCCGAAGAGCAAGAGTGCGCCGAAGGCGGCGAGCCACCGGGTGGCCGCCTGCCCCAAATACGTGCGTCCGTCGCCTGTTCGCTGCGCCATCGTCGTCCCCCTGCTTGGTGATATGGGTTGGTGGAATGGACCCCACCCCGCACCCTTGACGCTAGGTACGGCCGCAGATGCGTCAACGGTGACCCAAACGACAGCCCTGCAGGGCCTACACGCCCGCTATTGACGTGGAACTAACATTGACGGGCGGACGATTCGCTCCGTTTGCGCGAGACGGTGGCCCTGCAGATAATCCACGTGGCTATGGCCCAGCCGCACCGCCTCGCGCAAACGCCACGAGTCGTCCGCCCTTCAATCATAACTACTTCAATAGCGGGCGTGGGGCTTCTGCAGGGCGTACGTCTCGAGTCGACCCGTAGCGGGGGTCTGCTTCGGTGCGGGGGCATCTTGCCCTCGCCTCCTTCGGTGCGGGGGCATCTTGCCCTCGTGAATGTATTTAAATCGTTTTGCCCCTCGCCCCGTTTATCTCCACTGAGCAAGCCCGACCCCATCGACCGAAGGCCATCATGCGCCCGCCCAGCTTTGCCACCATCTTCGCCCTCACCGCCCTGGCCCTCGGCGCGTGCGACGCCAACGCCGAGCCCCCCGTTGCCGCGGAGCCTGCGAGAGCCTCGGCCGACGAGCCGCGACAGACCGAAGGCCCGAGCGACTCGGTCGACGAGCCCGACCCGAAGCCGGTCACCGCAGCCAGCCTGCGCGACGCCTACCCGTGGCTCTCCGGGATGGACGCCGACCTGCAGGTCGTCCCGCTCTCGCAGCGCTTCAACCCGCCTGCAGGCTACAGTCGCGTGTCGGTCGGCGAGGGATCCTTCGCCCAGTTTTTGCGCGGCCTGCCCGTGCGCGTCGACCGCACCGGCGTCCTGTCATACCGCGGCCGGCGCCTGTCGAGCCCGTCGGCGGCCATCGTCGCCATCGACGTCGGCGAGCGAAACCTGCAGCAATGCGCCGACAGCGCCATTCGGCTGCACGCCGAGTACCTGTGGAGCCGCGGCGAGGCGCAGCGCCTGGGCTATCACTTCACCAGCGGCGACGAGACGCGCTGGGAGGACTGGCAAAAGGGGGAGCGCTACGTGATCTCGGGCTCGAAGGTCGAGCGGGTGCGCCGCGGCGCGGTGGCCAACTCGCACGCCCAGTTTCGCCGCTGGCTCGACACCGTCTTCATGTACGCCGGCACCCGCTCGCTGCGCTTCGACAGCCAGCCGGTCGCAGGCCCCATCGCCCCGGGCGACTTCTTCGTCGCCCCCGGCTCGCCGGGCCACGCGGTGATCGTGCTCGACGTCGCCCGCAACGAAGACGGACACCGCGTCGCCCTGCTCGGCCAGGGCTTTATGCCCGCGCAGGACCTGCACGTCATCCGCAGCCGCGGAGACCACGTCGAAGACCGCGTCTGGTTCGTGCTCCCCAAGGAGGGCGAAAAGCTCGCCACACCGTCGTGGCGGCCGTTCTCGCGGGGTCAGGCGAGGCGTTTCGAGTAGCGTGCAAGGCGTACGTCTCGATTCGACGGCCTTGCGGGGCCCACACGCCTGCTATTGACGTGGAACTATCATTGAAGGGCGGACGATTCGCTCCGTTTGCGCGAGACGGTGGTCCGGCCGACAAGCCACGTGGCTACGGCCCTTCCGCATCGCCTCGCGCAAACGCTACGAGTCGTCCGCCCTTCAATCATAACTACTTCAATAGCGGACGTGGGCCTTCTGCAAGGCGTACGTCTCGAATCGACATCCTTGCGGGGCCCACACGCCCGCCTCCCCCCATTGACGCCCACCCCCCACCCAAATACACTCCTTTCATTCGCATCACACTTTGCCCCGGGAGGACCAAACGCGGCCGTCCTCCCCTCGAGGGGCAGTCGACGCCAGCAAGACGTACGTCCTCGGCAGTAGAGCAACGGGTTTAGCCAGTACCGTGCTTACGAGACGATTTGGGGGGCGCTCGACGCACTTACTGTATGCGCCGCGATACCTGTTTTCCGAATGGAGGACGTCATGTTCGACAAGCTCTACCCGCACCTGGAACTCTATCAGTACGGCGTCGGCAACCTCGACTATTGCCACAAGACGCTCACCCCCATCCTCGAGGGCGTCGGCGACGAGAAGATCCTCGCGCAGAACCAGCGCTTCGGCGACGCGCTCGGCGAGGCGCGTGAAGTCAAATACAACTACGAGAACCAGAAGCAGGCCGGTCCCCTGGCGCGCAAGAAGGCCGCCGCGCGCGACGTCCAGGTCGACCGCAACCTCGGCCTGGTCTACCGCAACGTCGACGGCTTCGCCCAGATGGAGGGCGACTCCGAGCACAAGACGGCCGCCCGCGAGATGCTCGAAGACCTGCTTCCCAACGGCGTGCACGGCATCATCACCCAGACCTTCGACGAGCAGCACGTCACCGTCGACGAGTTCCTCACCCGCGTGCGCCAAGACTACGCCGACACCCTCCAACTGCTGGGCACCACGCCCATGATCGACAACCTCGAGCGCCTCAACACCCGCTTCGGCGAGGAGCTCAAGGCGACCGACATGAAGAAGGTCCCCTTCTCCGACTTCAAGGCCGCCCTCGCGGTCGCCCAGGAGGAGTTCGCCAAGCTCATCTTCGTTGTCTGCGCCCACTTCCTCCACGAGCCCGACGAGCGCAACCGGGTCCTCGCCCCGGTCATCGAGCAGAACGAGCGCGTGGCCGCCTACATCAAGCGCCGCGGCACCAACCCCGAGATCGACCCGAACACCGGCGAAGTCATCGAAGACCAGGACGACGACGCCGACGACGAGCCGGTCGACACCGACGTCACCCCCGACGCCGACCCGGTGCCGGTGACCGAATAACACCCCCTCCAACGCCTCCCAGGCAGACCCGAGGCCGGAAAAAAGGGGCTCGAGCCCCTTCCTTTCCGGCCTCGGGTCGGACGCAAAGCACCCCAAGTCTCTTTTTGTCCGGCCTCAGCTCGCGCAAAGAGCGGCCCAAGTCCCTTCCAACGTGACCCTTGGTCATGATCAATCGCGCAAAATCGCTCCAAGCGTGACCCGTGGTCATGTAAGCGTCGCAAAAAATTGCTCGAAGGTGTGACCCGAGGCCGGAAAGTTTGGGCCCGAGCCCGAACTTTTCCGACCCGAGGCCGAAAAAAGTCGGGCTCGGGCCCCTCGGATCCCGACCGAACGTCATAATTTTTGCGACCTCTGCCGCGCGAATCATGACCCAAGGCCGGAAATTCTGTCGCCGAGCGCCGCGCCGCGGCACCCAAGGCCACACTTTTTGCGACCTCTGCCGCTCCAAACATGACCCCAGCCCGTCGCTACGGCCTTCTGGCCGGGTTTGACCCCAGAAACCCACGCCTTGCTCTCCGCAAGGACAACCCTTCCCCCACGGGGAAGGTGCCTCGCGCGCCTTACAGCGCGAGGCGGATGGGGGGCCTCAAGAAGCTACGCCGACGCCCAAAAGAAACCTCACACCTCGAACTCCACCCACAACGGATAATGATCCGACACGCGCCACGACATCGACGTGCGCGACAGCTTCTCGGTCACATACGGCACAAAGTCGAACATGCCCCCGGTGCGATAGCGCATGCTCAGCGCCGGCGCCTTCGACTTCTTCTCGGTGAACCAGGCGATCTGGTCGTAGAAGTGCTCCTCGTCGGGGTCCTGGAAGATCGTGCGCGGCGGCCCCACGAGCTCGTCGGGCACGGCGAGCCCGCTCGAGGTGAACGCGTTGTGCAGGTCGCCGTGCTGCTTGTCGATATTGAAGTCGCCCAGCGCGATGAGGTTATGGCCCCAGGTGTTGATCTCGCGCGCCCACCCGCCCATCCAGTCCGCAAACGCCTGCAGCTCGCCGACGCGGTCGGCGGCCTTGTCGCCGTAAATCACGTGCGTGGTCACCAGGATGAACGTCTCCCCGCACGACCGAAAGCTCACCGCATACGGCGGCCGCACGAACTGCTCGCGCATCGCAAACTCCCCGTCATTGGGCATGACCACCTCGCAGGCGAGCCCCGAGATATGGACGCGCCGCGTGTCGAACACAAAGGCGAGCCGCTCGTGATTGCCCGCCGAGGTGGCGTTGACGTCGGTCAGGATAAAGCTCCAATGCGGCCCCAGAAGCTTGAGCAGGTGCCTGAGCGCCTTCAGGTCGCTGCGCACCTCCTGCACCGCGATCACATCGAAGCGCCGCACCACCTCCCCGATAAACCGAAGCGCCCGCAGGTCCCGCTTCGGGCTATCATCCTCGTCGGCGTTCCACTTCTCCGTGAGCCCCCCAAAGGAACGAATATTCCACGTCGCGATCAACAGGTTCTCGTCGAGCTTCCGCGCCGGAATCTGCGCATCGAGCGCCTCACTCAGGCCGTCGAGCTCGCGGCGAATATCGGCAGGCGGTGCATCGGTAATATGCGGCATCGGGTCCCCCTGTGGGAGCGTAGGGTTACAAGTGATGTGCGGCTTTGGCTTTGGCTGTCCGCGTATCGTGCGCGGAGGGGAGGGTGGCGTCAATGGGGAATGAGGCCGCCCCTCGGCGAGTCCAAATCCCAGCCTTGCCATTTACACCCAACACGCCCTAAACTCACCGACAACTGACAACTCCAGCAAATTTGGGCGGGGCCCACCCACCTGTAGCTCCAACGAAGTAGGCAGTAACGCATGGACAATTTTCAGGAGAAGGTCTCCTTCATCTGGTCGGTCGCCGACCTCCTGCGCGGCGATTATAAGCAATCCCAATACGGTCGCGTCATCCTCCCCTTCACGGTCTTGCGCCGTCTCGACTGCGTGCTCGAAGCCACGAAAGACGCGGTCCTCGAGGCCAACGACAAGTACGCCGACTCGCCGGAGGCCGTGCGCCACAAGATGCTCGAGAAGGCCGCCGAGCACTCGTTCTACAACACGAGCGCGATGGACTTCGGCAAGCTCCTGGGCGACCCGAACCACACATCGAGGCGAACCTGACGAAGTATATCGCCTCGTTCTCGAAGAACGCGCGCGACATCCTCGACCACTTCCGCTTCGAGCAGCAGATCGAGTACCTCGAGCGAAACGACCTGCTGTACCTGATCGTGCAGAAATTCGCCGAGATCGACCTGCCCCCCGACGTCGTGCCCAACATGGAGATGGGCTACATCTTCGAGGAGCTGATCCGCAAATTCTCGGAGCAATCGAACGAGACCGCCGGTGAGCACTTCACCCCGCGTGAGGTCATCCGGCTGATGGTCAATCTCTTGTTCAACGCCGACGGCGACGTCCTCACCCAGGCAGGCACGGTGCGCACGCTCTACGACCCGGCCTGCGGAACGGGCGGCATGTTGGCGGTGGCCGAAGAATATCTCGAGGAGCTCAACCCCGACGCCGACCTCGAGGTCTTCGGCCAGGAGCTCAACGGCGAGTCCTACGCCATCTGCAAGTCGGACATGCTCATCAAGGGGCACGAGGCCGACAACATCAAATACGGCAACTCCTTCTCCCAGGATGGTCTGCCCGACAAGTCCTTCGACTACATGCTGTCGAACCCGCCGTTCGGCGTCTCCTGGAAGAAGGTGCGCAAGCAGATCGAGGACGAGCACGAAACGCTCGGCTTCGACGGCCGCTTCGGCGCCGGCACCCCGCGCGTCAACGACGGTTCGCTGCTCTTCCTGCAGCATATGATCTCGAAGATGAAGCGTCCGGAAGACGGCGGCTCCCGGCTGGCGATCGTCTTCAACGCCTCGCCGCTCTTCACCGGCTCGGCCGGCTCCGGCGAGTCGGAGATCCGCAAGTGGATCATCGAGAACGACTGGCTCGAGGCGGTCATCGGCCTCCCCGAGCAGCTCTTCTACAACACCGGCATCAACACCTACGTCTGGATCGTTACCAACCGAAAGGCGCCCGCCCGGAAGGGCAAGATCCAGCTCATCGACGGCACCGGCTTCTTCCAGAAGATGCGCAAGTCCCTCGGCGACAAGCGCCACGAGCTCGCCCCCGAGCATATCCGCGAGATCACCAAGCTCTACGCCGAGTTCGAGGAGGGCGACCACTCCAAAATCTTCGACAACGAGGATTTTGGTTATTACCGCATCAAGGTCGAACGCCCCCTGCGCGAGAACTTCGAGGCCACCCCCGAGCGCATCGAGCGCCTCTGGGAAGAGACCAAGTTCAAGAACCTCGCAAAGTCCCGCAAGAAGGACCCCGAGGAGCGCCAAAAGGCCATCGAGGAGGGCAAGGCGCGCCAGCAGGAGATTGTCCAGATCTTGGAGGCGATGACCGGCCGTCGCTTCAAGAACAAAAAGGCCTTCACCGAGGCCCTCGAAGAGACCCGCGAGGACCTCGGTATCTCCAAGTTCTACGTCAAGGAGAAGCGCGCCATCTGGTCCGCGCTCGCCGAAAAAGACGAAGACGGCGACATCGTCCACGACACCCAGGGCCGCCCCAAGGCCGACAGCGACCTCCGCGACTACGAGAATATCCCGCTCAAAGAGGACATCGAGGAGTACTTCGAACGCGAGGTGCTTCCGTACGTTCCCGACGCCTGGATCGACGAGGACTATACGCGGGTGGGCTACGAGATTCCGTTCACGCGGTACTTCTACGAGTACGAGCCGCCCAGGCCGTTGGAGGAGATCGAGGCGGAGATTCTGGAGTTGGAGGGGGAGATTCAGGGGATGTTGAAGGAGGTGTTGGCATGAGTGAAGTTGCCGAAGCCAGTCGCACTCCCGAAACTGTCGACCAAAGTCGAAGACACACTGGTATTCCTTGGATCGGAGAGATTCCAGAACACTGGCAGCTCCGAAGGCTGCGTTACCTTTGCAGGATCACCACGGGCGATGGCGACACGCAAGATGCTGAGGAGGAGGGGCGTTACCCATTTTTCGTGCGGTCGGACACTGTCGAGCGCTCCAATCGATACATATTTGACGGTGAAGGTGTTCTCACCTCGGGGGACGGCGCTGGTGTTGGCGAAATCTATCACCACTACAGCGGGAAGATGGCGGTGCATCAGCGCGTGTATCTTCTTCACTCGTTTGATTCAGTAGTGGGCCGCTACCTCTACTACTACATGAAGGCCAACTTCATGAAACGGGTGCAGGAGGGAACGGCGAAATCCACTGTCGACTCCTTACGCCTCCCCATGCTGCAAGACTTTCCGGTCGTGTTTCCGCCCGAACACGAACAAGAGCAACTTATCAACTTCCTCGACCAAAAGACCGCCGCCGTCGACGAGCTTATCGCCAAGAAGGAACGGCTCATCGAGCTGCTCGAGGAGAAGCGGGCCGCGCTCATCAACCGGGCGGTGACCCGGGGGCTCGACCCCGATGTGCCGATGAAGGATTCGGGCGTGCCTTGGATTGGGGAGATTCCGGCGCATTGGGATGTAGTGCAACTCCGCCGCGTAGTTGCCAACTTCGTGGACTACCGAGGAAAGACGCCGCCGAAAACAAAAAGCGGAATTCCGCTGATTACGGCTGGCGCCATCAAAGACGGTCGGATTCAGCACGAGAACGCCCCCGATTACATCTCGGAAGAAACCTACGATGAATGGATGGTCCGAGGTTTTCCTGCTGAAGGGGATGTGCTTCTTACAACAGAAGCACCTCTGGGCGAGACAGCCAGAGTAGAAGACCCGGCAATTGCTTTGGCTCAACGAATAATCCTGCTTAAGGCCAACCGCCAGTTGGCGGTGAGTGATTGGCTCTACTTCTACTTCCTTTCGGAGTTTGGCCAGGCAGAGCTCTGGAGTCGGGCTAGCGGCTCTACAGCACTCGGGATTAAGGGCGAAAGGCTTCGCCATGCATTGGTTCTTCTGCCGCCGAAAGAAGAGCAGGAGCAAATTTTCGAGCAGGTTGAAGCAGAGCTTTCTGAGTTTCACAACGTCAGGAAAAAAATCACTGAGCAACTGAAGATGCTCCACGAGTACCGCCAATCGCTCATCACCAGCGCCGTCACCGGCCAGGTCGAAATCCAAATCGAGTCTGGCGCGGCGGAAGTTTACGGAGTTGGTGAGCGAAGTTTGGTGCCGGCTAGCGAATGATTGCTGTAGATGGAGTAGCTGTCTTGATGTGACTTTGGTCGAGCACGCGCGGATTCGGGAGGGATGCTGCATGCCCGAGAATGCCGCAGGAGGGATGCATGAAGAAGAATGAACGACTGCTTCGCCTTTACGAGCTATTGTCTGAGGCGGCGGCACAAGAGCGTGAGTTCACAATTCATGAGGCGATTAAACGCATCGGCTATAAGAAGTCGACTATCAAGACCTACCTGAGCAAGAAGCTGCATTCCTACGTTAACCAATCGGCTTCGAACTCGGACTCTTACCGCATCGCAGCTCCGCTTCCGAAGTCCGAAGAGGCATTCTTGAGCCTCATGACTCAGCGTGCCAAAGCTCCTCCAACGAAGGAAGAGAACCTTGCCGCAAGTCTACTGGAACGCAGCCGTGATGCTTTCACCGGTAACCGACCGGCAGACCTCGTTCTTGAGCACCTGAGCCCCTCCCCAGCATAATCTGTGCGTCACTCACGCTAAAGGAGTCACGCATGGCATCCCCGAAGAGACGCGGCCGCCCATTCTGGTCGTCCCTCGTTCAGAAGTACGAGCAGTCCAGCGACATCACCCAGAAGGAATTCGCCCAGAAGTACGGTGTACGCACCGACACCTTCCGAAGCTGGCTGTACCGGCTGCGCCGCGAAGAAGCATCCACAGCCGGCCCATCCGCACCTCGATTTATCGAAGTCGACACCAGCCAGGTCGACCCATCGCCCCAGCAGGTCACGCTCGAGCTCGGAGAGTTGCGTTTGCATTTGACCGCGCTGCCCGACCCGGGATGGCTGGCTGAGCTCGCTGCACTCAAGGAGGCGAGCTCATGCTGACCTTACCCAGAGGAGTGCGCATCTATCTCGCCCGCGAGCCGGTCGACATGCGCAAGGGCATCGACGGTCTGAGCGCTTTGGTTCGCCAGTTCGGCGAAGACGTCTTTTCCGGCCACCTTTTCGTGTTCATCTCCAAGCGAGGCGACAGACTCAAGATTCTGACCTGGGACACCGGCGGCTTCGTCGTCTTCTACAAGCGTCTGGAGAAGGGCACCTTCAAGCGACCCAAAATCGCTGCGGCCGACGCGACCCTTCGACTCGACGCAGCCCAGCTCACACTTCTTTTGGAGGGCATCGACTTTAGCCGACTTCGACGCCCGAAATTGTGGCAGCCGCCGGAAACCAGAAATGCGAGCTAAGGGATCGACATCCGATCACTTCTGTGATCTAACCTGCTCTATGGCCGAGCGGATCGACATCCCGACCCCAGAAGACATCCAGAAGCTCGATGGTGCGAGCGCTCGGGGTCTTCTGCGTCAGCTCGCCGCGCTCATTGCCACGCTCTACGCGCTCATCGACGACTTGCGCGAGACGATCGCTCGCCAGAGCCATCAGCTCGAGCAGTTTCAACGGGCGATGTTTGGAAGCTCGTCGGAGCGACTGCCGTCGCTGAAGACCCAGCTTCGAAAGAAGCAAGCGCGCCGGGAGACTGCCGAGCAGAAAAAGGAGCGGCTGCACAGGGCGCAAAAGCGGCGCGAGAAAAACGCCGAGAAGAAGCGAAAGGCCGCGCGCAAAGAGGTGGTCGAGCATCCCATCGTCGAGCCCAATTGCCACGGCTGCGGCCGACACTCCCACCAAGCAAGCCCGCTGGCCGATGCGGTCAGCTACGAATACGAGTACGTGCCGGCGCATTTCGTGCGCCGTGAGCACCGCCAGCATCGCGCGGTGTGCGAGTGCGGCGAGTTTCTGTACGGCCAAACGCCTCAGCGGGTCTGCGAGGGCGGGATGTACGGGCCGGGGCTGCACGCCAACGTGGTGGTGTCCAAGTGTGCCGACAGCCTGCCCATCGAGCGGCAGGCAAAGCGGCTTCGCCGCGTCGGTATCCCGATGAACAAGAGCACGCTTTTGGACCTGTACCACCGCACCGCCTGGCTGTTGCGGCCGCTGTGGGCCTACTTGGTCGGCGACGTCGCCCAGAGCGCGGACGTCTCGGCCGACGAGACCCCGATTCGGGTGCAGGCCAAGGGAAAATGCCGGCGCGGATGGATGTGGACGTTTATCGCGGGCAAAAAGATAAGCTACGTTTACAGCCCGTCTCGCGGCGGCGAAACCCCGGTGCAGGTGCTCGGCGGGACCACCGGCACCCTGCAGGTCGACGGCTACACCGGCTATAACAAGGTGACCTGTCCGAGCGGCCGCGAGCGCGCCGGCTGCTGGGCACACGTGCGCCGCAAATTCTTCGAAGCGCGCTCCACGGCCCCTGTGGAGGCCGACCACATGATGTCTCAGATTTTGGAGCTCTATGGGGTGGAGTATCTTGCGGCAGACGAGCCAGTTATCGGAAGTAAGCCACATTTGCTGCTTACGCTGCGCCAGACGAAGAGCACAAAGATAATCGGCGGTATTTTTGAGTGGCTCGATGTCCAAAAGCCGCTGCATCCGCCCAAGAGCCCGCTGGGCCGCGCCATCAACTACACGCTCAAGCAGCGCGAGGCGCTCAGCGTCTTTCTGAACAATGCGCAGGTCAGCCTCGACAACAACCTGAGCGAGCGAAACCTGCGGCTCATCGCGCTGGGCCGAAAGAACTTTCTCTTCGTCGGAAATGATCAGGCCGGCGAGAACTTGGCCATCCTGCAATCGCTCGTGGCGACCTGCATCGCCAACGACGTCAACCCCCAGGACTACCTGGCCGACGTCTTGATGCGCATCCAAGACCATCCTCAGTCAGCCATTTCGGAGCTGATGCCGTACAACTGGGAGCCTCAGGATTGAGATGCGGGGCGGGTTTGCGGTAGGGTTGAGCTATGCAACGATGTCTGCCAGTCGGTTACCTTGCGACTATGGTTGCATCATCCCGAACTTCTCCGGTGAAAATGAGGATGGGTAATGATTGGAAAGCACTTCAGTGAGACAGGTCTGCTGCGCGTGCGAATGGGGACGCGCCTCTGGATTCTCCTGATTCTACTGGCGCCTCTCACCGGTGGATGTGGACCAGATGATCCCGAGACCTGGGTGACGTACCTGAGTTCCGGCTCGTTCGAACGGTATGACGAGGTTGAGATCCTGCCCATCGGCAGTCAAATTGAGCTGCAGTATTTTCGAGAAGGTTCCGAAGGGAAGGGGTTTCCTCTGAGACTCGAATGGGTGCGATCGAGTGCACCACACGTGATACGGGTCGTCGAGTATTCTCGCGCGGAACCGCCTTACACGCCGACTTTGGGACAAGGAATCATTGTTCTCGAGGCTGTTTCACCTGGAAAGGCGACGATCGAGATGAAAGGGTCCTCCCACTCCGATATTTTTTCGGGAGGTACATTGTCGATCGAAATAGAGGTCGCCAAACCAGCAAAGCTGACCTTCGTAAAGGGTCGCTGCTTGCAAGGAGATGCCATCCTCCCAGGGCAGCCCCTGCGTATCGCGTATGACTTGTTCGACGGGCGGGATCGAGCCCTCTACGAGCACGATACTGGACGTTTTTATCGTTTCGAACCGGAAGATGCCGTTGGAACTGGCGGTTTTGGCTATATGGCTATACGCCCTGCCCACGTCACGGTACGATCTCGCGTAGATGACTCAACCATCGGATTCCAAATTCACCCCGAATCCAGCATCACCAGCGCATCGCTCGCTGCCACTCGCGATACTGACCGCTTCTTGATTGGCAACTCGAATTATTTAGCCATTACGGCAAACGTATTGGGAAAGAGTGCGTGCTCCCACATCAATACGAACGTTGTCTCCAACACAGTCACAAACCTAACACCCACCGTCTGCGCGCATGTGAAGGCGTCGGGCAGTCAATTCCGAGTAGACTTCCAGCAGCCGGGGCAGTGCAAGATCGACTTCGCCTTGCCGAATGCACGGGGTGGTGAGGGGATTACGCTCCGATATGAGGCCGAAGTAGAAAGCACACACCACGATGGAAATACAAACTGAGACAAGAAATAGGATGCGAGGAACGTAATGACGGAAAACACGAGAAGAGCAATCGCTGTACTATTTCTTGTCTTTGCAAGTGCGTCCTGCTCGAATTCAGACGGAGAACACCTAAACGTACCTTCTGACGATGATCTCCGTGATTTCGCCGCAACGCGCACCTCTAAGCTTACGGGATCGGAAGCGCTGGACGACGACGACAATGATGGGGTTAAGAATGAATTCGATGAATGCGCGACCCCTATATTAATCGACGGTCCTTGGGGAGTAATCATGCCAAGGGTCGGAGCCAATGGCTGTGAAGAAGCAGCTATGCCACACGTTTGCCGTGGTGACACAGCACCTCCGCGCCATGTATTAGGAAGTCAAGAGGAAGGCAATTTTATTATGGGCGCGAAGGTTCGACGACGCACTCTAGAAGGTCATACTGTTTTTGAGGTTCGCCTCCCAGGCGGAATGGACGTCGACCTAGAAGAAAAATGCCCACGATTCACGGGTGGCGTTGTCGGTGTGTTTTCAATTGGGAAGAAGTTTCCAATTTGGACTTGCAAGACGCGAGAGGTCCCACAGCAGTGGCCGAACGATCCTGGGACTGGCTCATATAATCGACAAGCTCGGATAGACGATCTCAACCCATGTTATTTTGATCCGGCAGCGTTTGGAATTAGTGAGAGTGAGGTCCAAGATGCTCTGAAGAGCGGGATTCGCGTGTTTCTGAACTTCGTCGCGGAGGATGCTGCGGGGAATACTCTCAGAACTCACATCGGAGAGGGTACATTGGATTCCAAGACATGTCAGTTGTCGCTCTTGCGAGATAAATATGGAGAGCTAGCAACTACTTCGACCGAATCGTGCTCGTCCTATTGTGATAGTCCAGCAGAGATTAAGGTAGCCACCGTCAGCACAGAAGGACCAGATATTGAATCAACAACGGCAGTTCTTCCTCGTCCAACCTTTTCCGTCGTGGTGTTGGGAGAAATTGCTTATGATTCGGGCTGCGGCTCACCTCAGATGGGGGGGTTCTTGAAAAATCTGACTGTCGCTGGACGAACAGAGGTCTCCCCTGATGAGCAAGTGTACTGCAAGAGCGAAATCAACGGAACAAAATTTGAGGTGCGCTGTGACGTGAGGGTGCGCAACCTCGTTGTTAAGCACGATGTCCAAGAGCGGATTCTTGGAGATTTAAATGTCTATCTCCGAGTTGGAGACACGGCCAGAACAGTGCCACTTTCTTTTGATCAGGTTCTGTAATGCATCGAACTAAGAGCAGGATGTCGTACACTTCGACACTCGGGCAGTGGGGAGTGGCCTTCTTCTCTCTGATTCAAGTGGTAATTGCCTTAACTACAAGCGTTGGCTGCAGTGACGCCAATAGCCCGATGTCGCGCGATGGTGGATTCGAGACCGATGCGAAGGCCCAACCGGATGATACGTGGCAAATTCCGGATCCTTTTGCCGAAGTAGACAGAGCCCCACTTGACGAGGACTTACATGAACGAAAGCGTTTTCTGGGGGCTGTAGCCTCTTCCGGGAGTCACGCATTTGCTGTCTCTGTTTCGCTGGAAGACCGGGTAGACTATCGGCTACTGGTCTATGACATTGACGGCGATTCTCCTAGACTTGTTGGCAAGGCGCTCACCTCCAATCAACCCACAGACATCGTGGTTGCTGATGGCCTCGCATATCTTGTGACCAATGCCACAGGGATAGATGAACCCTCGCTCATCATTTACGATGTTACAAACCCTGCGGAGCCTCGCTGGTATGGAAAAGCTAGTCTATCGGGTATTGACCCATCGGGTAACGACTGCTTAGACGAACGTTCGTCACCCGAACTGCACCTCCAGGTGCTTGAAGAGCATGCTTACATCGGGTGTAGTTTCGGAATTGCTGTGGTTGACATCTCTGAGCCGAGCGAGCCCGAAGTTTCCGACGTGGTGTCAATGCCAGCACACGTGCTTCGGCTTGGCGCCTTTTTGCGCGAGTGGGATGGCAGAGCACAACACTTGGTGTTACCGCTGTTGAATGGCAATAGCGAGGTGCCGGTTTATCTTGTGAATGATGGGGAGTTGCGCGAGATGGCCCCTCCGCTCACGTTGGATTTCGAGCTGTCATCAGGTACTCGGCTGGCCACACACATACCACCTACGCTAGGACAGATAGACTATAGCCACGTCAATGTAGCCTTTTCGGGCCGAGGAGGTGCACTGGCGTTGAGTGAAGTGGTGGCGTACTCAAGCGACGACAAATACACCCCAGAATCTTATACCGCGACCGATTTGTCGTTTACGGGACTGCTGAGTGCAGTAGCTGTCGAAGAGGACCAAGTTTACGTTGCCACAGAACCTGGCGGTACCCTCACGGTGCCGACCGTACACCGAGTGTCTTTCTCGGCATTGCGAGATCCGACGGTTGAGGGAGAGGTTGAGCTGGAGCAGTTAAAGACGATCTACGATCTTGTCGTTTCCGCGGATCGAATAATTATCGCCGCCGAAGCTCAGAGCGGGGATGGACTTTCCTTGATTCCCGTGGATGCGTTGTAATCTCTCAGCGCATTTCGGTGTATTGGGCAGTATAGGTTTGTGAGTTTGTGGCGAAGCCTCAATCTTGGTGTTGTCACAGCGAACAAGCCGCTAGAGAAGCCGGGGTTTGTTCGGCCCCGGCTTCGCTGCATCTAGAACGGAATGTCGTCGCCATCGAACTCCGGTACATCGTCGGAGTCGACGGCCGGGGCGTCGTCCTTCTTGTCGAGAAACTCGACCGACTTTGCGAGGACCTGGACGTCACGACGGTTGTTGCCGTCCTCATCTTGCCAGGAATTCGTTTGAAGCTCGCCTTGGATCGCTACATGCGAGCCTTTGGAAAGATACTCGAGGCAGTTTTCGGCGAGGGGACCGAAAGCTACAACGCGGTGCCAGTCAGTTCGCTCCTTTCGTTCGCCGTCTTTGTCAGACCAACGCTTGTTCGTGGCGACGGACAGTCGGCACAACAGGGTGCCGCTATCGAGCTTCTTCGCTTCAGGGTTGGCTCCGAGATGACCAGTCAACATCGCTACATTCATCGTTCTGCTCCATAGGCAGAGGGTTGTGGTGAATGCCCGCCGGCCCATGCCGGCGGGCGGTTTGGCTCACGCTGCGTCCTGCTCCTGAGCAGGTTGCAGGTCCGAGAGAAACTCGGCCGCGTCCTGAGCCTTGCGAGACGCGGTGAAAATCGCGTGTTTGTCTTCTTTGAGAATCCGAATCCAGCTTTTGAGGTAGCGCGCGGGGTCTTTGAGGTCGGCTTCCAGGCCGAGCTCCGCCGAGAGGAACGCGCTTGTCAGTTCAGCCACGAGCTCCTCGGCGGCGTACTTGTCGTCACCGAAGCGACCGGACATGTCGCGGTCGAGGCGGGTGGGGTGACCCGTCCAGTGACCGAGCTCGTGAAGCAGGGTGGTGTAGTAGGCTTCGGGCGACTCGAAGTGGCCGAAATCAGGCATGGTCACTCGGTCTTTCGCGGGGGAGTAAGCCGCGTGTGGCGAACCTTCTTCGATGCGTGCGCCGGTGTTTTTCACGAAGGCTTCCGCCTGCCCAATCCTTTCTTCTTCGCTCAACTGGTGAGCCGGGATGTCCAGCGGCTCGAGGCCGTCAATCTGGTCGCGGTTAAAGACAGTCGAAGTTTTGAGGAAACGGATCGTTCGCTCTTCTTCTTCGCCGTCGTCGGTCTCGATGGTCTTCTTGAACTTGCCCAGGTAGCAGATTTTGACTCCGGACTCGCCTTTGCGGACCTGGCCACCTTCTTTCTGCGCCTGGCGGTAGGTGTACCACTCGTTGGTCGAGTAACCGTTTACGAGTGCGGTGCCCCAGAGCGTCAGGACATTGACGCCGCGGTAGTTGTTGCCGGTGCGGCCGTTTCGAGGAATGCCAGCCGAGGTGGACCAGGGTTGGTGCCAGTCGCCCGCGTCGACTTTCTCGAAGAGGTCGACGATTTGGTCAGTAATAAGTTGGTGTTTGTCCTGTGCCATCGGTGTGTTCCTTGCGCCAAATGAAAAGCTGGCTCGTTGAGACCAGCCGGATGTAAGCGTGTCTGCTCGCCCTTGAGCTGCCTTGTGGGCGGGCCCTTCACCCTTGCGAGGGCCGCACGCGAGGGAGCGGGGGCGATGCAGACGAAAAGCGTGTCCGGCGATGGTCGTGCGATGCCAATCAGCTCTGGCGCTGGAACGGTGTGCGATGGAGGACAACTCACACCTCCTGAAGCTGATACTCTTGACCGTCATGGCACATGACGCGGGCGACGGTCTTCACCTCCCGGCCGGTAGCGGTGCCCTCGATGTAGACAACGAGGTTGACTGCCTCGGCGATCAGTTGCACAGGAGCCCTGGGGATAGCTTCCTCGATGAGACTCTCGAGCCGAGTGAGCCCCCTCAACGCGCTGTTGGCGTGGATGGTGGCACAGCCCCCATTGTGTCCGGTGTTCCATGCCTTCAAGAGATCGAGAGCCGACGCGTCGCGCACCTCACCGACGACGATCCGATCCGGCCTGCTACGAAGACTGTCTTTGACCGCCTTTTGCCAGGTAAAGCCGCTGTCCCGGTCGATGTAAAACGCGATGTGATTGGGCGCGGTGCACTGAAGTTCCGGCGTATCCTCAATGGTGAGCACGCGGTCTTCGGTCCCCGAAATGACCTGCAGAATAGCGTTCGCCAGCGTCGTCTTTCCCGAGCCGGTGCCCCCAACGATGAGGACGTTCTGACGGTCGACCACCGCTTCATAGATGGCCTTGGCCTGCTCGTAAGACATGTAGCCGTCGTCTACGTAGTCCTGCAGGCTGAACACGCGGGTTGCGCGCTGGCGGATGACAAACATGGGTGCCGGCACCACGGGAGGCACAAACCCCTGGAAGCGCGCGCCGGATTCGGGGAGCACAGCAGCAAGGGAGGGCTTTTGTCGGTTGCACACCTCGTCGGCCGACGATGCGACGATGTTGATGATGGATTCGACTTCCGCAGAGCGGACGCGAACGCCCGAGTCAACCATGCCGACGCTAAACTTCTCGACCCAGACCCTGCCGTCTGGATTCGCCATAACCTCGGTGATGAGCTCGTCGTTGAGCAGTTGCCACAGCTCGGGTCCGCAACTGTGCTCGAGCATGTTCATGAGGCGGTCTTGTTTTTCCGACATCAGAAGCTCCGTGATCACAAATCGAAAAATAGATAAGTATACAAATAGCCAAATAGTCAGTCGTCGAAGACGAACTTGACCTTGCCCTCGTCGCCAAGCGTCAGCCTGGTGGAGAAGGACTTTCCGGCCTTGGACTTAAAGCCTTTGAGTTTGCGGGTGGTTTTCCCCTCGAGGAGCTGAGTGGCGACCGACGTCGTGATGCGCTTTCCGGCAATCTTCTTGAAGATGACGAAAGCGCAGTCGCGCCCCGTTCTGCAGTAGTACGCCTTCTTACCCTCGAGGACGTCGGCACCACACAGCGGGCAGGTGCCCAGGGTCTCAGGCCCAGCGGACGGCAAGTCGACCGAGCGAGTGATGATGTTTCCAACGACCTCGCGGGTGAGCTTGCGCACCTGCCCCATGAAGGCGCCGCGCTCAAGCTTCACCGTGGCAATTGAGTCCTACAACCGGCCCTCACTCCATAACCGCGTCGAAGTTTTCACGATCCTCATCACGAACGCTTGGGAGTTACTGCTAAAGGCGGAAATCATCAAAGCGTCCGACAACATAGACGCCATTTTTTACAAGGACTCAGACCGGTCGCTTGCAATTCGAGATGCGCTGAAGCAACGAATTCCCAAGGAAAATGATCCGGTGCGGAAAAACCTCGAAAAGGTGTGTGACCTGCGCGATAATGCAGTGCATCTGCTGATTCCAGAGCTTCAGGCGCATTGGTCACGTCTGTTTCAGGCCAATGTTCTCAACTTCATTACACGCTACGAAGATGCCACCGGAGAGAATCTCTTCAACAGCGGTCGTGGCATGCTCAGCCTCATCGTGGACCGAGAAGCAGCCGAGCTAGCCACGATCAAGCTGAAGTTTGGAGAAGCATCTGCCGAAACAGTTGAATTATTCTTGCAGCGGTTTCTCGCAGACGAGGAAGAACTTGATACGCCGAACTTTGCGATTCCGGTCGACTATCGGCTGGTGCTCACGAAGGCCAATCAGCAGGGAGATATAGTGCTGTCGCACGGTGAGGGTGGCCGACGTGCGATAAAGGTTGTCCAATCGAGAAACATCGATAAGACGCACCCGCATCTGATGATGGAAGCAGTCGAATTGATCGGTGAGCGTCTGCCCGAGCACCACGTTACCAGACCTCGTGTGACGGCAATTTGCGAGAAGCATCACATCTATAACTCACCGGGTTCGAAATACTACGACGAGATTCAAAAGCCGTTCACAAGACGCTTCTCTGACACATTTGTTGATTGGGTTGTGGAGAAGGCGAGTGAGGATACTGAGTGGATTGAGCGTGCGTGGGACTGGTACTCGTGAAATCGGACGTCTTTTGGCTGAACGACAATGCGATACCGCGGGAACAGTGAGGCCTTCTCGGACGAAAATAGCGTCTGTCAGGTCGCCAACGGCTACCAAAAGCCGCATATGGCTGGCTACGAGCGAGAGTTTCTATCATCAAATCATGCTCTTTCGAGCAAGGGAGTCTTGAGTGTCGAGACGCGCTCCAACATTAGATTCATTGCTTCGTTCGGGGTACTTTCCAAAAGAACTTCCTCCTGCGTTTACGACCGCCCCCTTCGCGAATGCTTTTGCTGAGAAAGACATCGACGAAGAGTTCTTTGGCATTACGAACGCCAGTGACCCAAATGCGGTCGCCAATCGTTTCAAAGGAGCTTCTGCGACCCGTCCCGCACAGCACTTTTTGGCGCTGCGGAACGGTGGCCGACGACGACTTGAAGTTCCGAACCCCGCAAGCTTCTATTGGCTTGCGAAAGAAATAAGTGCAGGATGGCACGAGCTATGGGCGAAGATCGGTCGATCTCAACTGTCGATTTCTGCGCCGCAAGTAAACGATGATTCTAGCCGTGCGGTTACCCCACAGTCTCCTGGTAATAAGCGTCCAGAAATTCGCGCGCAGCGTTTTTGCTACGGGACAATACTGTTTGAGTGCGACATAGCGTCCTACTACCCGTCGATCTATACCCATTCCATTCCTTGGGTTCTACATGGGAAAGAAAAGGCGAAGTCCAACAAGAATGGGCTGAAACTGTTGGGTAATCGGCTGGACAAGTTGTGCCAGAACTGTCAGCGCCGGCAAACTCGGGGGATTCCAGTCGGGCCAGACACCTCACTAATTATCAGCGAGTTGCTTCTTTCAGAAGTGGACGTGCGACTGTCTGAATTAGACGAATTACGGGGAGGAATGCGCTTTTATGATGACTTCGAGTTGGTGTGCGAGACTGACGATGATGCTAACTTACTTAGGAGTTCGATTGAAGATGCACTGGAGTGGCTAGAGCTTGAGGTGAACAATCGGAAGTGCCGGATTGAACGTCTTCCTGTTGAGTTGGATCCTCCCTGGCGGCGAGAGCTACGACGGTGGGAAGCAAAAAAACGTTCTGGACCCTCGATTCGAGGAGTAAACAAGCTGAACCCGCAAGAGTTACTAGATTTTTGGGATACCACAACAGCTCTTCAGGGCGACGCCCCGCATGATCCAGTGATTAAAGAAGCGATCGTAAGGCTCAGTCTGCGCGACGGATTGGCAGTACGACCGAGCCGAAGATATCAAAAGTTTTTGGCGTCGGCGCTCCGGCTTCAACCGGCCTTGGCTAGACCTGCGTTCACGGAATTGCTGCGGATCAAGAAACATGGGTGCCTCGACGCCGATCTCCTCAACGACGTGCTCTCACATCGAGTAAAGCGATTCGCACAAACGCGGGCAACGAATGAGGTGGCTTGGAGTGTATGGGGCGCACTCGCGTTGGATGTCTCACTTGGAGAAGAATGTGGCCAGATTCTTGCGGATGTAGATGATGCTTTTGTTGCTCTCTTGTCGTTGATAGCTCGGGAAAAAGGGCTGATTACGGGGCTTGGACGCATCGAGCGATGGAAGTCGTGGTGCACGGCGGAATCGCTCAAGGATGAAAATTGGCTTGGATGCTATCAAATTGCTAAGAGTGGCCTTATTGATGGGGTCGACAACAGTATTCTTGAATCTCAACACTATTCGTCTCAGCTGAGAGCCGCCGATGTGGATTTTGTTGATATTGACGACTTCGACGACATAGATGCGCTGATTGCGAAACTGAATTTGAAAAGATTGGCTCGAGAGCTCGATGGCGGAGGGCAGTCCTGAGGGGAAAGGCGCGGACCGGTCAAACTTCCACGCATCTGATGTCGTCGAGGTTTCGACTTCGCCGAAGAAACTCGAACTAGCGCTCGCTCGCCCCCTATGTACGGCGAGAGTAAGTTAGGCCGCACAGAGCAACTCTTTTGCGCGCAGCTGAACGGTGTCACACACCGTTCGGCGGCGCTCTATCAGATGAACGGTGCCACACACCGCTTGGCGGTGCACATGCGTCGACGTAGAGGGCTGGTTGCCGTTCTGGACCCGGCCTGAGAACACAAGAATAGTTTCGAGCTGCTTTGTTGATTGTGATTTCGAGGTTGTTTTGGCTGAGATGGATGATGGTAAGGGGTTGATACGGAAGGTGTTTCGGCAACGTGCCGAGGTTGTGAAGATTGTGCTGGTCGCAGTGTTGCTGAGTATCGGCGTGAATTTGATTGCTCAATTTACTTGGGATTGGGCAAAACCTCACAAACAAGCGATGTTAGTGGTGGGGCTGTTTCTTTGCGTTTTGGCTGTCGCGATTCTTGCCGTGAACCTTTTTTCGAAGATTACAAAGGTAAGGAGCGTCTTCGAAGGCATTTTCGTTTACGATGAGAAGTCCGACGCTTTCGTGAGTGTTGACCGATACTGGTTTTCTCACGAGATTTGCCGCTATTATGATGCGGCAATTGCCGAGGATTTAGCGCTAAAAGCTCGCTGGGAAAATTGCCGCTTTGAGTTATTTGGCAAGCGCAATGACATGTTTGTGGAATTGGCGACTTACGCTCTTCTTAACCAACTGTCGGTGCATCTTTCTGACTACTTTAATGATACGAGCTTTGAGGATGAGTCGCTCGAGGTTTTTCAGCGCGACGATCTCACCAAGGACGTTTTGAAGAATGAATTTCTAGCGCTATTCTCGAAGCCGATGGAGAAGCGAGCACCGTTTGTTAAACAGACCCTTGCTGAGAAAGATACGGGTCCGGGAGAGGTTATTGCGTCATTTAGTGACGGCGCAATTTATGAAAAATTTAGGTTGGTTCTGCCAAAGGGAAGTCGTCTCACACTGCGGGATGACGGTGCGATTTGTGTCAAAACAAGACGATTAGATTTGGTTTTAGGGGTCCGGTTTATTGGCACCCAGTCGTTGTTGCCAAGTGAATTTCAAAGGCTCTATCTTGGTGTGGAGCAACCTATTCACCACAGCGTTTACGAGGTAGACGTGTCAATCGAAGCCTCTTTTCGTTTATTGCCGCTACTCGCGAAGAAGGGCTGGCGTTACTACTTCTGGTTAGAGTCATTTTTTGAGGATATTAGGTCGAAGGTGTCACGAGAACACTTTCTGAAGTCTATCGGCTGGCAGACAGCGTATACCACCTACCGACTCATGAACCCAGAGACAAGAAACGACCAGCGGGAGTCTTGTACTAGTGACCAAGAGGAAAAGCCGGGCAAGGCCGAGACTGACACTAGCACGGGATCTGACATAGACTCCGCTGAGCGAAAAAGGTCGCCCGACTCAAATGACGGCTGCGAATAAGGCGCGCGGCCCGAATGGCACCTGACACCATTCGGATACGTGCCGCTCTCTCGTTCGAACCGGATGGAGCCAGCCTCGTCGAACTCTCAACATTTCCTCAGTGTCGGGCCGCCCGGTACTTCGGGAGATGGGCCCGAACGGGGTCTGGCACAATTCGGGCGCACGCTATTTAGGTGGAATTATTATTGAGAGGCGAATGGTCCGCGCAGGTGAACGATGCCACACACCATTCAGCCGTGCGGACTGAGTGCGCTCACGCTAAGACCGAACGCCGGACAAGGTTTCGGCTTCAGCGAATACGGGCGAGGCCGCCCGCGCTCCAGAAACGAGACGACGGCCCACAGAGACTCGGACCAGGGCTCGCTCGCCCCTTAGGTACGGCGAGAGTAAGTTAGGCCGCAGAGAGCAACTCGTCTGCGAGCCGGAGAACAAACATGACCGCTTTCGACCCCACACCCTACCTGACCCAAGACGAGGGGCAGCATTACGAGCGCAAACCGCTCTTCGAGGGGCGTCCCGGGGCGAAGAAGGCGCGTGACCGCCGGGAGGTGCGCGACCAGGTCGCGGAGTACGTCGCGGCGTTTGCCAACGCGGAGGGCGGCATCTTGCTGCTCGGAGTCGAGGACGACTGTGTGGTCACGGGCCACGACTACAGCGAGCGTCCGCTCGAGCATGTGCTCAACGTGCCGCAGGCGCGGTTGGAGCCGCCGCAGGCGCCGGGGTTTGTGGTGGAGCACGATGGCCATGAAGTGATCGTCTTCGACGTGCAGGCGTCGGACGTGCCGGTGCAGGTGACCGGTGATGGGTTTCCGCTGCGCATGGGCGATCGGACGGTGCAGGCGAGCGAGTCGCAGATTCGCAGCCTCAAGTTTCATGGCATGGCGGAGAGCTGGGAGAGCAGGCCCTCCCCGTTGACCTTGGATGACCTGGACGGGGAGTTGCTCGCGCGAGCGAAGGCCGGGTCGGGGCTGCAGTCGGCGTCGGACGTCGACTATCTGTTGCGGCGCAAGTTGGCCGATCGGCGCGGGGCTGGGATTCAGTTGCGGCGGGCGGCGGAGCTCGTCTTCGCTCAATACGGACCGGACCATCCGAATGCGGGCGTTCGCTTGTTTCGGGTCATCGGCACCGAGCGGCGCCTGGGGCCCGAACATAACGTCGAAGAACGGCCGCGCATCGAGGGCAATCTGCCCGCGGTGTTGGACGAGGCGATGACGCTTATAAATGGGCTGTTGCGGCGTCCATCGCGGCTGGTCGGCTCCAAGTTCAAGGCCATGCCGGAGTACCCCGACTTTGCGTGGAAGGAAGCGTTGCTCAACGCGGTCGCTCACCGCGACTACGCGGCGCAGGGCCGCTGTACGGAAGTGTGGCTGTATGATGACCGCATGGAGGTGCGCAATCCGGGTGCGCTGATGGAGACCGTGTCGCTCGAAGGCCTGCGACGCCAGGAGCGGTTTCACGCCAGCCGAAATCCTCGCTTGGTTCGGGTGCTCGTCGACCTCGGGTATATGCGCGACCACGGGGAGGGCATCCCGCGGATGTTCTACGAGATGGAAGGGAGCTTTTTGCCCGAGCCGGAGCTCGACGAGACGACCCACTCCTTTGCAGTCACGCTGCGCAACACGCCGGAGTTGAGCGAGGCTGACCGCCGTTTTATCGCGCGAGTCGATAGCGACGAATTGTCGAAGGAGGAGTTTCGCGCTCTGTTGGAGGCACACCGGCATGGGCGGGTTGATAACGCGCGGATGCGACGCCTTGTCGGCTTAGATACGCTGAAGGCGAGCCAGCTGTTGAGGCGGCTTCGCGATCAGGGATTGCTCGAGCTTCATGCAGCCGGATCTGCAAGTTATTACACGCTCGGTGAGTCTCTTTCGGTCGAACGAGAGACTTCGGAGGCCGAACAGAAGACTTCGGAGGTCGAACGAGAGACTTCGGAGGTCGAACGAGAGACTTCGGAGGCTGAACAGAAGACTTCGGAGGCCGAACAGAAGACTTCGGAGGCCGAACAGAAGACTTCGGAGGCCGAACAGAAGACTTTGCTCCGCGAGCAACTCTTGCGCATGCTTCCAGAAGAGTTACGAGTTCAGGTCGAGTCTGTGCGGTCACGCGCCCCGGTTGAGCAGATGCAATCGCTGGTCAGAGATCTGTGTGAGTTGCGGGCGCTGCGTCCGTTGGAGCTCGCGGCCCTCCTAGATCGCGGCACGAGTCGGGTAACCTCCGCATATTTGAGGCCTCTCGTTGACGCCGGCAAACTCGAACGCACGCATCCGGAAACACCGCACCACCCTGATCAAGCTTATGTCGCTGTAAATGAGAACTCTGGGGGATAGAAGTGAGTAAGGCCCACCTCGAAAAGAACTTCGAAGACGAAATCGAAGCGCATCTGCTCGCCCACGGCTATCGGTCGGGCAGCGCGACCGACTACGACCGCGAGCGGGCATTGATGCCCGATGAGGTCATCGCGTTCGTCGAGGCGACGCAACCCAAGCGGTGGGCGAAGCTCGGCCGGATGCTCGGCGAGGGCAAGCGGCGGAAGGTCTTCCTCGATGGATTGACGCGGGCGATGTCGAAGAAGGGGAGCCTCGAGGTGTTGCGGCATGGTTGTCGGGTGCGGGGCGTGCCGTTCAAGCTCGCCTACTTTCGGCCGGCGCACGGGCTCAATCCGGAGGTGCTCGAGCTGTACGAGAAGAACCGGCTGACGGTGGTGCGCCAGCTCTACTACGACCCGAAGAACAAGAATAGCATCGACCTGGTGCTCTTCTTGAACGGCGTGCCGGTGGTGACGGCCGAGCTCAAGATGGAGACGGCCGGGCAGAACTACAAGAACGCGATTGGGCAGTACAAGCACGACCGTGACGCGAAGGCGCCCATCTTCCGGTTCAAGGAGCGCGCGCTGGTGCACTTCGCCATCGACTCCGACGAAGCCCACATGACCACCCGGCTCGCCGGGCAGAGCACCTACTTCCTTCCGTTCAACAAGGGGTTTCGCAAGGGCGCGGGCAATCCGCCCGTGGATGGCAAGCACCGTACGCATTACGTGTGGGAGGAGGTCTGGCAGCGAGACAGCCTGCTGCAGATCATCGGCCGGTTCATGAACCTGCAGGTCGACCCGGAGAGCGGCAAAGAGACGATGATTTTCCCGCGCTACCACCAGCTCGATTGTGTGCGGAAGCTCGTCGCGGCGACGAAAGGCAATGGGCCTGGCAAGAACTACCTGGTGCAGCACTCGACCGGGTCGGGCAAGTCGATGTCCATCGCCTGGCTCACCCACCAGTTGCAGTCGCTGCACGACGACGCCGATAACAAGGTATTCGACTCGGTGGTGGTCGTGACCGACCGGCTGGTCTTGGACAAGCAGCTCCAGGAGACGATCTACCAGCTCGAGCACAAGTCGGGCGTGGTCGAGCAAATAGACCAAGACTCTACGCAGCTCGCGGAGGCGCTGGAAGCCGGCGCGCCAATCATTATTACGACGCTGCACAAGTTTCCCTACGTGACCGAGAAGATCGGCGAACTCCCCGGCAATAACTACGCGGTCGTGGTCGACGAGGCGCACAGCTCTCAGTCAGGCGAGATGGCCGCGGAGATGAAGAAAATCCTGTCGGGGAAGATCGACGACGACGTGCTCCGGGAGTTCGAAGATATTGAAGGAGATGCGAGCAACGCCGATGTCTACGCGGCCGCCTTCAAGGCCGCGCTGTACCGCGGGCCGCGGCCGAACCTGAGCTTCTATGCGTTCACGGCTACGCCCAAGTACAAGACTCTCAAGATGTTCGACCACAAACGTGAAGGGGCGCCGGAGCCGTTTCACCTGTACTCGATGAAGCAGGCCATCGAGGAGGGCTTCATCCTCGACACGCTGGAGAAGTACGTCACATACAAGACCTACTTCGGGCTGGTGAAGAAGATCGAGGACGACAAGCGCCTCGACAAACGGAAGGGCTCGAAGGCGTTGGCGCGCTTCTTGAGCCTGCACCCGCACAACGTCTCGCAGAAGACCGAGATCATCGTCGAGCACTTCCAGCGAAACACGCGCAAGAAGATCGACGGCCGCGCCAAGGCGATGGTCGTCTGCGGCTCGCGTCTGCACGCCGTACGCTACAAGCTCGCCTTCGACGCCTACATCAAAGAGCACGGCTACAAGGACCTGGGCGTGCTCGTCGCCTTCTCCGGCACCGTCGAAGACCCCGACACGGGTCAAAGCTACACCGAAGAGGGGATGAACGGCGGTATCAAAGAGGGCGAGCTCCCGCGCAAGTTCGACACCGACCGCTACCGCTTCCTCATCGTCGCCAACAAGTACCAGACCGGCTTCGACCAGCCGAAGCTGCACACGATGTACGTCGACAAGCGGCTCGCCCACATCCAGGCCGTCCAGACGCTGTCGCGCCTCAACCGCACCACGAGCGGCAAGGACGACACCTTCGTGCTCGACTTCGTCAACAAGCGCGAGGAGATCCTCGAGGCGTTCAAGCCGTTTTACGAGCGCACCACCATCGACGAGGACATCGACCCGCAGAAGCTCTACGACCTGCAACACGACCTGCAGGAGTTTCGCATCTTCGAGCAACAGGAGGTCGAGGCGTTCGCCAAGATCTTCTTCAAGGAGAAGGTCTCGAAGGCCGACAACGGCCGTCTCAACTCGAAGCTCGACCCGGCGGTCACGCGCTTCAAAAACCGCGAGGAAGAAGAGCAAGACGACTTCCGCGCCATGCTCAACAACTATCTGCGCCTCTACTCGTTCATGGCCCAGGTCGAAGAGTGGTCAGACGCCCAGCTCGAGATGCTGTACGTGTACGGGCGGTTGCTCGCGCGGAAGCTGCCCAGGCGCAACGAGCAGACCGAGGACGTCGATATCTCGGACGATGTGGCGCTCAAGTACTACCGGATTCAGCAGACCGGGGAGGGCGCTATCGCTTTGGAAGGCGGTGGGACGGTGTCAGGGCCGCTCGAGGTTGGGACCGGGGCGAAGACCGAAGAGGATGAGATCGAGCTGAGTCGGTTGATTGATGTGCTGAACGAGCGGTTCGGCACTGACTTCAGTGATTCCGACGAAGTTATCGGTGAACAATGGGCAGCTGCTCTTGCGAACCGCGAAAACGTACGTCGAGCGGCTCAGGCCAATACCAAAGAGAACTTCAAGTACCCCGCGTCTAAGGAACTCGACGATGTAGCGCTCGAGAGCCACGGCAACTACACCGAATTCGTCGACAAGTTCTTTTCGGAAGATGAGTTTCGTAAGGTGGTCCAAGAGTGGGTGTTGGACCGAGCGTTTGATATTGCTCGTGAGTCGGCGTGACTCCACCGGTCGCAAGGTGGCATGCGCGGCGATTCTACTCTTCGGGACTCAACTCGAAGTGCCGTGGACTGTTGAGCTGAAATCCTCTTCCGCTTCGGTCGAGTTCTCCCAGTACTCGGACTGGCGTGCGATGTTCAAATGCGCGAATCGCGGCTGCAAAGTCGTCTTCGGAGAGGGCTACTGCAACCTTACGTGACTTACCTTCGACAGCGCCCATGACGGTAACTGTACCCGGTCCAGAGCTTTGCTCGCGGTGAAGACGAATAACAACTCCTTCCAGTTCGAACTCTTCGCGTGGGCTTTTCTCTTTGAAGACCCGTGACACTTCCTCGAAGACGGGCAAGACATCGGGCGACATCGATACAGTCGTCGGGACACCCTGCGGGGCCTTGCGATTCGATGCCCAGGTTAGACGAACTTCAAATGGAGCGTCTGCGTCCGTGCCTGCGAGTCCTAGAAGCGCATCACATAAGTTTGCGCTTACTCCTGACGATACAGCACGATTGAAGGGGTCGATATCGCCTGTGGCCATGGCACGTTGAGCTGCAGAACGTGCTGACTGGAGTCCTGACATCAGCGTGCGAGTAACCTGTCGCTCGAAAGGCTCTTCGGTGGTGGCACCGTCTTCGAACAAGGCTGGCTGAGTGCGCAGGACCGGAGGAACTCGTGAGAGTACAGTGAGAATAAAACTGCCGGGCTCGGTCTGCCCCATCTTCAGACGGCGCACATACTCGATGGACTGATCGAATTTTCGTGCGTGATAGTACTCGCGAGGCTCGACCGCCGAGCAAGCTGCCGCCAGCATCATGGCTCGTGTGTTTGCGACGGCCGCGACGGCATCGTCGAAGCGAATCGAATCAGTTGACCCATTGTCGGTAAACAGACGGACGCGCACGGTATCGACGGCCGACGATTGCACATCTCGTAGCAGAGCTAGTTGGGAGCGCCCTTCGGCTCGAGCAAGGCTTTGAAAGAGATCAGCAGTCCGCAAGGCATAGTCACGAAGATTGCGATCAAGCGGAACAAGCAGCTCGACCTCTTGCCCGGAGTCGAGAGCGCTCGTCCAGATTGCGGCTTGTTCTCCTATTGTTTCCACTTGAGTCCAACCGCTGGCACGCAGATAGGACACTACTTCCAGCGGAGTGAGGGACTGAAATGTCTCTTTATCTCGGATGTCGACTTTCATGGGCGCTCTCCTTTGGAAATCAACTCCATTATAGTCGACAAGCTTTGGGTATCGAATTTTTGCTCGATCGGGACGTGCACCGTAACGCGTGATTCGTTTTCAACTTCCTCCATACCGCACAGCGACATCCAATAGGCGCAGTGTCGCATCACCAATTGCTCATCAGAAAGGTCGAGCCAGTCATTCACTTCTTCGGGAAGCAGCACGACGACAAGAATTCTGGGCACAAGGCAATTAGTGGCCCGCAAATCCTCGTAGTTCTTGAGCTTCAGCGGGAACGGGATGACCTCGTCCCGAATTTGGACACTCGAGCTGCTCTTCAACTGCAGGTCTAGGCGCGGAGATCGCACCGTTCCACCTCCCCCAGCTTGCGCGATAGTCCAGTCGACGCTGTCATCGTCCACCCACGGCTTGGCTAGCCCAAAGCCAGATGTAGCTGCAACGGCTTGTACGAATGCGTTGCTGAATTCCTCTTTTCGACGGTTAAGGTCCATCTCTGTAGCACGCGGCGCTTTGGTGTGGTGACAGGCAATGAAAAGCCATCACTTTTGGCTCAGAGAATAACTCGCCTTGAAGACGAGGCAAAGGGACGCGTTGAATTCACCCCAACCGCAACAAATTCAACTCATCCTTCTCCACCCCGAGCCCATGCTCCACAAGCAACTTCACCAGCTGCTCGCCGTCCATCAGACCCACCGGCACCGCATCAGGCCGCTCGACCTCCTTGCGGGCTCCTGCGCTGAAATCGCTCGTCGTGATGATCAGGCCCTGCTCGTGTGAGCCGAGGCTTCCGCGGACCTGTCGAACCCCGCTACGGGCAACACCCCAAGGGTACTCGGTCGCTGCGCTCCCAGCGCGCATGTCGGCTCCGCCTCCATGCTCGCCCGCAGCTACAAGCTCTCTTTCACCCACAAGGGGTTCCTAGGTCGTGGGTCCCGCCCAGACGGACGCTTCGAGTTGTTGTGGGTGTGGCTTCGAGTGGCTCGAGAGGTGGCTTTGTGCGGGGTCGACGGCCTCGAACCCCTTGCGGGTGTTACGGAACTTGTAGCTGCGGGCGAGGGAGGGGACCGGAGGGAGCCGGACGTTGCCCGTAGCGGGGGTCGATTGCGTAGCTGAGGTTGATCGTCGTGTGGTCCGGCCTCCTCGGCGGGCGATGCCCGCGCTCGTCGACCGAATGCGGCCAGGCTGGCCGCGCTCCTCGATCATAATTTCGCCTCTATCGCAGGCCGCGCGCTTGCCAAACGCGCCTTCGGTGTAAGTATCACGGTAGTTAGCCAGTACCTGCGCCTAGGGAGAGCCTTTGGATTACGGCGATTTGAAGTCAGTCTGCTACGAAGCAGACAAGTACGAGGGGAGTTTTCATTGTCGGGTGGGAGGTCCGGAAGACGCGCCCGCGTTGGTGATGCTGCACGGGCATATGGCGCACTCGATTGCGTACCGGCGGGTCTGGAGGCGGCTGGCGAAGTCGTTTCGGGTGATCGTGCCGGACCTGCCCGGCCACGGCTATGACGAGACCTTCCGCGGCCTGCAGATGCAGCCGCGTATCGAGACGTTGGCCGATTGGCTCTTCGACCTGATTGACAGGAGCGCCGAGGCGCCGGTCCACTTGGTGGGTCACTCGCTCGGGGCGAGCATCGCGTATGAGGCGGGCAAGGAGTCGCCGTCGCGGTTCTGCTCGCTGACGTTGGTCAGCCCCGGGTTTTGTATCAGCGTGCCGCCGGGGGCGGCGACCTTCTTCGACTATCTGCCTCCCAGCCTGGCGCGCATGGCGATGAACCGCACCGGCATGCGTATCATCGAGCCGTTTCGCTGGCAGGGGGAGCCGCTCGACGCCGAGGAGCGCGAGGCGTACGTCGAGCCGCTCAAAAACCTCGACCGCCTCGAGTTCACGCTGCGCCTGGGCGCCGAGATCGTGCGCGGGGCGTGCGACCTCGACGAGCTCGAGCCGCTGGGTGTGCCCACGCAGGTCATTTTTGGGGAGGGGGACGACTTCGTGCGCGTCGACGCCGCCGACGAGATCGGACAGCGCCTCCACGCGAGCAAGGTCGAGGTGTTTTCGGACTCGGGCCACTCTCCGCCCGAGGACTCGCCGCTGCAATTCGGCGACGCCCTGCTCGACTTCATCGAGACCGGGGCGCGCTGCGGCCAGCCGGCCTAAGCTGCCTCTTCGCGTGCCGCCGCGGCGAAGCGTCGGATGATGTCGCCGGCGGGCTCGATGCGGTCGATGCCCGCGACGCTGCGGCCTGCCTGGAAGTAGTCCTTGTAGTTCATGCCCTGCAGCGAGGCGTTCTTGAGCTGGAATAGCGACTTGAGCGAGTAGTAGGTGCGCATCAAGTGCTTGCCCTTGGGGTGCTTGAGCAGCTTCTTGGCGATGAAGCCCGCCTTGGTTCCCACTTTCTCGACGTACGGCGTCTTGATGACGGCCACGGGCACGCCCGAGATCTTCTCGGTGAGCACGATGTCCCTGGCGTCGGCCTCCAAGATGGCCTGCTTGTAGTCGTCGTGGGCCTGGCACTCGGTGGTGGCGATGAATCGCGTGCCCATCTGCACGCCGTCGAAGCCCATGTCGAGCGCTTCGATGAACTTGTCTTCGCTGCCGATGCCGCCGGCGCAGATCAAGGGCACGCCCAGGTCGCCGAGCTCGTCGTACAGCTCCTGGGGCGACTTCTTGCCGGCGTGGCCGCCCGCGCGATTGTTGACGCTGATGAGCCCGTCGACGCCCGCCTCGAGGGCGCGCTCGGCGTATTTGCGCTCGGTGACGTCGTGGTAGACGATGCCGCCGTAGGCGTGGACCTTCTCGACGACCCAGTCGGGCGCGCCCAGCGCGGAGATGAAGAAGCGCACGCCCTCTTCCAGCGCGATGTCGACCCAGTTCTTCATCCGGTTCATGTAGATCTCGGACGAGGCCTCGACCAGGGCGTTGAAGCCGATGGGCTTGTCGGTCAGCGTCTTGATGTAGCGGATGCCCTCGCGAAGCTTGTGGTCGTGCACGAACATCATCGAGATGGGCTGGATGATGCCGATGCCGCCGGCCTCGGAGGCCGCCGCGATCAGCTCGGGGTTCGAGCACGGGTACATCGCCCCGCAGATAAGAGGAACTTCGATTCCGACCTGCTCGGTAAACCGGGTCTGTAGCTTCGACATCGCTCGTCTCCTGAGGGCTGATTGAACGGGAATTCAGTTGCCTGAATACCACGGTATGACGCGTCGCGTCGAGACGCGCAAGCGTGTGCTCAACTGCCCTCGACGTGATGTGCGCGGGCGAGGCGGCGCATCTGGTCTGCGCGGTGCGGCCAGCCGGCTCTCTCGCAGGCGTCTGCAGCTCGGTTGGCGAGCCAGCCGATATCTTTGTCGGTGGCGTTGAGGTTGTCGACGAGCTTCGAGGCTCGCTGCCAAGCCGCGTCGAACGCGTCGGGGTCGCCCAAGCCGGCGGCGCTGGTGACCAACGCCACTTCGATGACGGGCAGCGCGAAGTGCATGTCGCGCTGCTCGAAGATCTGGCGCAACCCGAGCAGCTCGGCGTAGCTGTGGGCGAAGCGGCCGGTGGCGATGGCCACCAACACCAGGTTGAGCCGGTCCAGATGCTCGTTGCGCGCCCCGCGGGATCGCTCGATGCCCATCGCTCGCTCGTAATGCTCGCGCGCCTCGTCCCAGTTGCCCTCGAAGCGGGCAATCTCGCCCAGATGACGTGAGCACGACGAGATCGAGACCAGCGAACCGAGCCGCTCGGCGACCTCGAGCGCGTCGGCGAGCACCTGGCGGGCGCGCTCGTAGTTGTTCTCGGCGAACCACGAGTAGCCGACCTGACTCAAGATCTCGGCCACCCGCGGCTGGTCCTCGAGTTCGCGGGCGTAGGCCAGCGCCTCGTCGAAGAAGCTACGGGCGACGGCCAATTTGCCACGCCGCATGTGGATAAAGCCCTTGGCGAAGCAGACGAACAACAGCCCGATGGCGTCGTCGACGCGGGCCAACTCCTCGCCCGCCCGCTCCAACACGGCGAGCGCCGTGTCGTACTCGGCGCGGTCGCGCAGCACCCTGGCCTTGACGACCAGCGCGTGCCCCAGGTCGACATGCCAGCCGTGGCGCTCGGCGATCTCGGCGGCGCGCTCGGCGTATGCGAATGCTTTGGTCGAGTCTCCCATGGGGATTTCAATCTGAGCGCGCACCCACATACTCTCGACCCGACACCGATCCTCGTCGCCGAGCCCCAGCCGATCGGCCAACTCCTCGCGCTTTTCGAGCAACATCAAGGAGGCGCGGTAGTCACCGCGGTCGTTGCCGTAGTGAATCGCGTCTTTGAGCGGGTCGAGCGCCTCGTGGAGCCGTCCGGCGCCGATGAGATGCAACGCGCGACGCCGCGCGGTCTCCAGCGGGCTGTTCGGGTGCAGCGCCTCGATAGCCCGCACACACGCCAAGTGGTACTCCTCGGCGCGCCCGACGCGCTGTGCGGCTTCGCGCAGGCTCTCGGCGAGCATGCTGTGGACGAACGACGCCCCCGAGCGCTCCCGGCGGACCAAGCCCTGTTCGACCATGCGGCGCGCCAGCTCTTCGGAGGCCTCGACGCCTTGCTGACGACACACCTCACGCCATTCGGCCTCGTCGACGTATCGGCCGAGCATGGCCGCGAGCTCGAGGGCCACGCGCAGGTCGTGTCGGCGCTCGGGCTCGAAGTCATCCAACAACTTCTCGACGCGCTGAATCCACAAGTCGTGGATATCGCGCGGCAGGGTGCTCGCAGCGCCCTGGCGAAGCGAAAACCCGTCGCGGCCGACCTCCAAGATGCCCCGGCTCACCCAGTCGCCGATGAGCTGGACCGCAAAGAGAGGATTGCCGGCCGTGCGCTCTTTGACCTGCCGGCTGAGGGCGGCGTCGAGCCGAAGAGTGCGTCGAATCAACTCGGCGTGGTCGTCTTCGGCGAGGGGGTCGACGCGGACCACCTGGGCGCGCTCGTGCGCCTCGAGCCGGGTGATGTGTGCGGCGACCTCCTCACGCGCGTCGAGCATATCGTCGCGCGAGGTCAGCAACACCAGGACGGGCAGCGGCGTGTCGACGTCCAACAGGTGCGTCACCCAACTGAGCGTCTCGTCGCCCCAGGGGACATCGTCGGCCCACAAAATGACGGGTCGCTCCGAGGCGAGCACTTCCAGGAAGCGGGTCAGCCAGACGTGTCGCTCGCCGGGGCTCGTGAAAAGAAAGCGGGGCCCCTCTTCGCGGCTGCGCGCTTTGGATGACGGGCGCATCAGCTCGGTGAGTCCGCGCGCCTGATTCTCGAGCTCTTGCGCGTCGAGCGAGCTTCGTGAGTTGCCCCGCCGGCGCAGCACCGAGTAGACGCGCTCGTAGGTCTCGCTGCGACCGAGCGACCAGGCGGCGAAGAAGTTCTCGAGCATGCGCGGGATGCCCTCCAAGGGCCCGCCCTGGCGGCTGTGAGTCGCCTTGAGGACGGTGGCCACGCCCAGCTCGTGGGCGCGGCGCGACAACCACTCGGCCAACCGGCTCTTGCCGGTGCCCAGGCCGCCGCGAAGGCTGACCACGCGCAGCTTCGCGTCGTCGAATACCTCGCCGAGCGCACGCCAGATGGTGTCGCGCGGCGCGTCGCGGTCGACAAAGGGGATCGTTCGCAGCCCGAAGAGCCCCAGCCCCACGCCGACGAGTTGGTCCGACTGGGCTTCGTCGACGCCCGGCCGCCAACTGTCGGGGAACGGCGGGGGCGGGTCGAAGTCGACGGGCGCGAGCTCGATGGTCTCCGAGCCCACCTCACGCGGCACTTGTAGGCCTGAAGCCTCGGTCTGCGGGAGCGTCACCAGAGTGCGCGTGACGAAGGTCTCGGTCTGCAGGCTGCTGAGATCTTCCTGCTCAGCGAACGAAGAGGGGTCGTCGAATGAAGACGGGTCGAGCAGCGTCGGAGCCTGGTCGAGGTCGACGTCGCCAAGGGAGTTGGCCTGCGTGGGCGTGAGCGTCTCGGCGCCCACGTCGATGTCGTCGGGCAGCGGGGCCATGCCCACGCCGGTCGTCTCCTCGGGCACCGGCAACATGCCCAACGCACAGGCGGCGTCGGCCGCGCGTCCGAAGCGCTGGTGGGGCTTCTTGGCGACCAGCTTTCGAATGAAGCCGTCGAGCTCGTCGGGGACCACGAAGCGCGGCTCGAGCTCGGGGAACGGCATGTTCAGGTGCATGTTGGCCAAGCGGATGAAGTTGCTCTCCTCGTAGGGAGGGCGCCCGCAGACAAGCTCGTAGACGAGGCATCCCAGAGCATAGAGGTCGGTCCACGGGCCGAAATCTCGCCACTCCCCGGTGAGCTGCTCGGGGGGCATGTAGTACGGCGTGCCGGCCGAGGCTCCGTCATAGCTCTGGGTGTCGGTGTTCAGGCCGGTGTCGGCGGCGTGGGCGATGCCGAAGTCGCTGAGCTTGAAACGCAACTGGGCGCCGTCGATCTGACACAAGATATTCTCGGGCTTGATGTCGCGATGGATCACGTCGCGGGCGTGGGCGTAGGCCAACGCGTCGAGGATATCGAGGATGAAGAGGCGAAGAGACGGCCAATCGCGGATCAATGGACGCTCGCGCAGCGTGCCGCCGCGGGCGAACTCCATGGCCAGATAGGGGCTGTGGGCGGTCAGCTGCGGGTCGGCCTGGGCGGCCAACTCGCTGACGCGACCGTAGTCGAAGACGGTCACGATGCCGGGATGATCGAGGGCGGCCACCGCCTGGACCTCGCGCTCGAAGCGCTCGACGTATGCAGGATCGGTGGCCTTAGCGCCGGTGATGACCTTGACGGCGACCGGGACTTGCTGGCCTCGGTGGATCCCCCGCCACACCTGAGCCATCCCGCCGCGACCGATCGTCTCGATGAGGTCGAAGGGGCCACAGCTTACGGCAGAATTAGAACGCATGAACTCGGGCTCGAGGAAAAAGCTTTCGCGCCCTCTGTATTTACACGTTTTTCGCCGCTACATAAACCCTGTAGCCCCCGCAAAACCATCACCTTACGAGCCGGCGCTCAACGCTCACCTTGACAGTACTTCGATGACCCGTTGTTCGACTCGACGCAACTCCAGCCGAAGGGACACTCGTTTTCGGTGGTGCAATCCGCCGAGCAGAAGCCGGTCACGTCATCTTGGCTGTAGACCATGCAGCGGCCGTACAAGCAGGCGTCTGCGCCGTCGCAAGAATCGCCGAAGTCATTCTGGGCGCACTGGCCTTCGATGGCCTCGCCTGTGCGGCGGCAGTAGTTGCTGTTGCACTCCTCGTCGATGGCGCAGGTCGAGCCGATCTCGCCGTCGTTTCCGTTCGAGTTGTTGTTGCCGCCTCCGCCACCATCACCGCAGGCGTTGATCGCGGCGCAGCTCGAGGCAGTCGACATGCAGTTGAGCTCCGATTGGCTCAGTTGGGAGCATGCAGCTTCACAATCCGACTGCGTGCCGATCTGCGAGCAGACGCCGACGGCGTTGCTGCAGGCTTGTGAGCAAGTAGCGTCGGACGAGCTGTTGTTGGTGTTGTCGTTATTCGTGTTGTCGTTGTTCGAGTCGGTGCTCGCCCCATCCGAGCCACCATCGTCGGTGTCGCCGCATCCGACGGCGCCGAGCCCGGCGAAAACGGCGAGCAAGAGGGTCAAGAGGAAGATGCGTACAGCGGGCTTCGAGGGGGTCAATTGTTTCAGATTTGCCATGGTGATACCTTTTTGCGTTGTCGCCTTTGAAAAACGGTTCGTAGCGGCCCTACCGTGTCTTTTGGCATGGCGGGCGCCGGTATTTGCGTCGTTAAAGAGACAACTAACTAAGGCTTGCTCCCTTTGACACTTAATCCGAATTAATTCGAATTAGGCCCGCTTAACCGGCGGGCTTTCGCGCTCATCCAGCAGATGGAAAAACCAATCTCAAAGCATCAATCCAAGTGCGCCCCAGAGGCCCTCATTGGGCGCACAGAGGACCTGTGGAAGCTCGAACAACTCATCGACGCCCATCGACTTGTCAGTGTGCTCGGACCGCCGGGCGTGGGGAAATCTCGGTTGGTCGCGTCATTTGTGGAGAGCAGGTCGTCGGAGCCCCTGGAGACGGTCCACACGGATCTTGCCGGAGCGTCGAGCCTGGTCGACATGTGCGCCGAGATTGCGCGGCAGTTGCGTCTCGAGCAGCGCCCCGGCGAGCAGTTCGAGTCGACGCGCGACCAGCTCGGCCGAGCGCTGGCGGCCTTCGACGAGTTGCTGTTGGTGATCGACAACGCAGACCGGCTCGTCGAGCCGCTCGCTGCCGTGCTGCAACACTGGACGAGGCAGGCGCCCGACCTCAACATCGTAGTGACCTCGCGCCAGCCGCTGAGGATCGACGCCGAAGCGAGGCTGGAGTTGGCGCCGCTGCAGCCGCCTTCGCCGGACGCACCGGCAGCGGAGATAGCGAATAACGCGGCAGTTAGACTCTTCGCCGAGCGAGCCCGGCGCGTGTGCGGCTCGCTGGACCTCGACGAGGAAAACCTCGCCGTGATCGGCGAGCTGGTTCGCCGCCTCGACGGGCTGCCTCTGGCCATCGAGTTGGTGGCGCGGTGGAAGAGTCTGTTGTCGATCGAAGAGATTGTCGAGCGGTTGCGATTATCGCCCCAAGATCTCGCGCTCGCCGATTCGCGACAGACACGCTTTTCGACGCTGGAGGCGGCCATTGCCTGGTCGTGGGAATTGCTCGACGACGCCGAGCAAGCCGGGCTGGCGCAGTGCGCGGTATTCGCAGGCCCCTTCGATGTATCCATGGCCGAAGCCGTCCTCGATGTGGGCGAGAGCTCGGTGCTCGGCGTGCTCCTAGGCCTTCGGGAGCAAAGCCTTTTGGGGGTCGAGGGGTCCGGCGCCCCGCGGATGCGCCTTTTGACCAGCGTGCGTCGCTTCGCCCGCCGGCGTCTCGACGACATGGGCGGCGTCGAATCGCTGTGGGGCCGTTTGGTGGCCTACCTGGGACAAGAGAGTCGGCGTTGCCTTGTCGAGGCCGAACGCATGGGCCGTATCGGCGCGCTCGAGCGGCTGCAAGCTCTGCACTTGCAGCTTCGCGCCGTCGTCGAACGCTACGAGCGAACTCCCGACCTGGAGCAGAAGGAGGAGTTTCCGGCGTTTGTCGACTGCGCGTTGGCGCTGGCGTATATCGCCAGTCATATCGGCCAGATCGCCGGGCTTCGCGAGCTGCTCGAGCCGCTCGCTGCCAGTGCCGCCGCGGCCGGGTTGCCTACGCGCCACGTGCTGCTGCTCAACGCAATTGCCGTTGTCGATACGCTGGCCGGACGTCAACCCGACCTGGTCGAACGACTGGAGGATATTGCGCCGTTGGCAGCCGAGAGCGACCGGGACGGCGACTGGCTCTGGATCGAGCTTCGCCTCGCCTCCGAGTTGATCTGGACGGGGCGTCTCGACGAGGCGCGCCGCCACCTCGATGCGGTCGCCCCACGTTTCGCCCAGACGACCTGGTGCGAGAGTTGGTATTGGTATTTCCACGCTCAATGGTTGGCAGCGACGGGGGAGAACTCCGAGTCGATTGACGCATACGAACGTGCGCTCGAAGCGGCCGGGCGGACAGGGAACGAAGGCGTCGAGGTCCACGTCCTGTCGGGGTTGGCTATCGCACATATCAAGGACGGCTCGTCGGTGACCGCGCGGCAGCGCGTCTTGGAGCGGCTCGACAGCGGGTCCGCTTGGCTGGGGTCATATGGCGAAGCACATCTCTTGCAGACATTGGCCGTGAGCGCGTTCCTGGACGAATGCTACGACAAGGCGATCGAGCTGGGAGAAGCGTGCGTAACTCAATTTCGGCGCAGCGGCGCCCCGGCAGACTTGGCGCTCGGGCTCGCCAACCTGGCGTGGTACCACTTTGTGGTCGACCACCGAGACCAAGCGGCCCACTTCGCTCGTCAGGCAGAGAACCTGGTCGAGGCGGCTGACGCGGTCAGTGAATTCGTGGCGAGCGCGGCGCTCGTGTCGGCCTGCTCGCTTCGCTGGAAAATGGGAGACGAGGAGACAGCCGTCGCCGTCATCGAGCGCTCCGGGCGTGTTTCTCCGAGCGCCACGGCATCTGCCCACTGGAATACCGTCGTCAGCTTCTACGCAGGCCTGCTCGCCGCGCTCGGACGACTCGAGCGTGCCGAGGAGGTGCTCGAGGAACTCGAAAGTGCCGGCGGTGAGCTCGTCGAGCCGCTCTTGATCGAATTGGCGCGGGCGCAGCTCGATATTGGACATTGGCGTCGAGCCGGTGACGGGGAGCGGACGAGCGACCGGTTCGAAAACCTCTTCGCCAACCTCTCCAACAAGATCGATCACTGGGCCGAGCGGATCGCCACGACCGACTTTCCGTCGTGGACCCTCGAAGATCTGGTCGAGTTGACCATCGCCCAGATGCCCCAGCCCGAGGCGACCTTCGCCAATCTGCAATACGCGGCCGGCACACAGCCGGCGCTGCTGCTCGCCACACAGCATAAGGCGTTTCGGGCGCCCGAGGCGACGTGGGGCGATTTGAGTCGAAGTGAGATTCGCTGGCAACTGCTCGACCTACTGGCCCAGCGTCGCCTCGACGCTCCTGGCGAAGTTGTGCATATCGACGAGATCGCCGAGCGACTGTGGCCCGACGAGGTCCTGACCCCCTCGTCGCTCAAAAACCGGCTGTACGTCAACCTCTCGAAGCTTCGCGAGGCCAACCTCGACGGCCTGCTGCTGCGCGGCGAGGACGGCTATTTGCTCGATCCGGATGTGCGAGTGCTCCGTCAGTGACCTGTCTTCGTGTCTCAACTGACTCGCGCTCTCACTGATCGGCTTCGGCGAGAATCTCGACGCTTATGGTCTTTTCGAGGACCGTCTCCGTTTGCGGGTCCCGGAGCGACACGTCGAACTCGCAGCTTCCCGCCTCGTCGGCGACGACGAGCACGATATTAGTCGAAGACTCGTAGCGCTCGGTGATTTCCTCGCCGACTTCGTTGCCCAGCGTGCAGATCTCGGGGGTCTTCGGCTCGATGACCATCGGCACGCCGTAGCCACAAATCGGGGTCCCCTCGACGGAGGGGTGGATGCCGAGGCCGTCGACCGAGCCCACCCGGAACGGCTCGCCGTCTTCGACGGTGCCGAGGACGAGCGACCCGGTGGTCACCCCGTCGGCCTCGGCCATAGCGCGCACGCCCACCGTCAACTCGCTGCCGTTGACCGTCGAGCGCAACGTGGAGGTCGCGCCGGCGTCCTTGCTGCGCACCACCAATTCCCGGGTGGTCGAGCGCTCGGCGTCGACCTCCACCGCGTCGCCCTGCGCCTCGACGAGCGTCACCCGCTCGCCGGCCAGGCGCTTGTCTTGCGGGCCGAAGACTTTGACAGGCAACTCGTAGGTGCGATTCGGAAGGTAGTAGGCCATCGGCTCGCCGGTGCACTCGTGGGAGAGTTCATGGCGCGCCGGCTCGCGCACGTCGATGGTGAGGGTGTCGCCGATGGGAGCGCCGCCGAAGTCCTCAGCCTCGACCTCGAGCTCGGCTTGGCCTACGCCCGTGCCGCGCACGGTGATGTCGCTGTCGTCGATGGCGAGCACTTCGACCACCGAAGGGTCGGTCGAGGTGGCGGTGACGACCGAGACGCCGAAGTCGTTGTCGGGATCGGTCGCATCCAGCACCAACTCGCCGCCCAAGACGAGCCTGGGAGTGCTGAACGCGGTGCCCGTCTCGTGCTCGAAGTTGATGTCGCCGTTCTCCCCTTCGTAGGCCCCCGGCCCTTCGCAGCCGCTGGCGGCGGCGAGGGCGAGACATCCGGCGACGGCGAGCGAGGTGGCGTGCTTCATCGAGCGATTCATGGGTGCCTCCGATTCAGTTATCGATAGTCAAACGCATCCCGGCGCTGTGTCCGAGTGCGCTGGACCCGGATGCATCTGCAGACCCCATGCCAGCCTGTTCAGGTTGTCGAGGAAGGCGTTCGAAGTCGTCTGTTTGGAGGGCGCGTGCTCCGGAAGGCGGGTCGATTGGGAAGGGGCTTGCTCCAACTACAGCCTGCAGGTGAACAGATCACCGACCAAAGTCGAGTTCGCCCAGCCAGTCGACCACGGGATTCATGAAGTCGAGCATGTCGCTGCCCACGGCGCTGCCGGCGAGCCAGCGGAAGTGGCCCAGGTGGCTGCCGGCGAACCAGCGTAGCTCCGGCTCGCCCCAGTGGCTCCACAGCGACAGGCTCTGGGCGGGGCGCACGACCGCGTCGCCCGCGCCGGCGACGATGAGGACGCGCTCGGCCGGGATCTTCAGCTCGTAGCTCAGCGGGCAGTGGACCGCCCAGATGGCGCGCAGCATCTCGCGGTCGACGCCGGCGTCTTCGAACATCGCGCGCGCTTTGCGCTCTGTGCCGTGCCACCACAAGATGTCGGCGAACGAGGCGGGCGCGATGATCGGCGCGGCGAAGTCGTAGGTGTCGAAGAGGCTGATCATCAGCGAGGTGATATAGCCGCCAAGGCTGATGCCGAGCAGGCCCATGGGGCCATCGAAGCCCTCCTCTTTGAGCCAGCGGGTCAGCAGGCGCACGTCGCTGACGGCTTGACCGAACGCCTCGTTGGTGCGCCGCAGGTCGGGACTCGGAAAGAATTGGCCGGAGAAGATGGCGTCGGTCGGGGTCCGCTCGCCGTGAAACGGCAGCGTGACGACGACCACGTTGTAGCCCTCCTCGTAGAGGCGCTTGGCCGCGAAGACGCGCTCTTCGAGGCGCAGGTAGCCGCCACACCAGCAGTGCAGACACACCGCGGTGGGCCGACTGAGGTCGTGATGACGCCAGATTCTGGCGGTCACCTTCTCGTTGGACGAGTGGCACCCGAACTCGTCGCAGAACGTGTCGTCCCAGGTCTGATAGGTGCTGTCGAATTTGAGCTGGAAGCGCTCGCCGCCGTCGGGCAAGTCGTCGAGCTTGGTGAGCCGGAACCGGTTCGGGTCGGCCGGCTCGACGTAGTAGGCGTCGGGCTCGTCGAGCAGACTGTCGCCGCCGTAGAGCTCGCGCAGCCCGTCCACACCGCCGGGCACGGCGGCGTCCCAGTCGAGCGACTCGCCGAACAAGAACGCCTTCTCCATCACGTCGAGGGCGAACTGGTCGACGAATTTGCTGTGCCAGGCGAATAGCCGACGCGACCAGCTTGGCTTGTAGTCGTCGTGGCCGTCGAATGCGGGCGCGTGGGAGCCGTAGTCGTCGTCGAGCAGGCGGTAGGGTTGGTGGGGTTCGGTAGTGTCGGTTGCCATGGTGTGACCTCCTGCAACTTATAGTAAACACCACAAGCAGGGGCCGCCAATCGGTGGGAACCGCGAAGGACGCCGAGGCTCGAAGGCAGCGCATGGCGTGTTGTTCGGAGGCAGGGCTTCCAGCGCTGGAAGCCCTGCCTCCTAAGGCTATCGCGGTTAGACGCGCTCCATCACCGCGCCCACGCCAAGCCCACCGGCCGCGCAGATGCCCAAAAGCGCGGTCTCCTTGTCGGCTTTGTGCAGCTCGTTGGCCATCGTGGTGACCATGCGCGCGCCGGTGGCGGCGAACGGGTGGCCGATGGCGACCGAGCCGCCGTGGACGTTGAGCTTGGCGTCGTCGATCGACCCGGGGGCCTTCGTGCGGCCAAGGCGCGCCTCGGCGAAGGCGTCGCTCTCCATCATCTTGAGCACGGCCAAGACCTGGGCGGCGAAGGCCTCGTGCAGGTCGACAAGGTCGGCATCTGCCAGCTCCATGCCGGCGAGCTCGAGGGCCTGTGGCATGGCGATGGCGGGCGCCATCAAGAGCTGGTCGGCCGGGTCGACGCCGACGTATTTCCAGCTTCGGAAGGCGGCCAACGGCTTGTAGCCGAGCGCCTTGGCCTTCTCTTCGCTCATCAACAACACCGAGGCGGCGCCGTCGGTCAGCGGCGTGGAGTTGGCCGCGGTCAGCGTGCCGTCGCGCTTGAAGACGGGGCGCAAGCCCGAGATCTTGTCGACGCTGGTATCGCCACGCACGATGCCGTCGGTGTGCACCCACTTGCCCGAGGGCGTCTGCACCGGCACGACCTCCTCGTCGAAGCGCCCGCTGGCGATCGCCTCGGCGGCGCGGTGGTGCGAGCGCACCGCGAACTCGTCTTGCGCCTGGCGCGAGATGCCATTGCGGCCGGCCATCTCCTCGGCCGCCTCGCCCATGACTTGGCCGGTAGTGCGCTCGGCGATCTTGGGCCGGCGCGGCAGAATCTCGGTGATGGGGGTGAGCTGCGACAAAATCGCAAGCACGTCGGTCGGGTCGGCCTTGCCGAAGGCGAGCGGCGCGAGCGCGTGGACGAGCTTCTGGGGCATATTGATGGGCGCGTTGCTCGTAGAGTCCGAGCCGCCCGCGATCACCACGTCGGCCTCGCCGCGCTCGATGGCCGCGGCGGCGAGCGTCACTGCCTGCAGGCCGGTCGCGCAGGCCCGCGTGCAGGTCATCGCCTCGACCGAGGCGGGCAGGTTCAGGTCGAGCGCGATCTCACGGCCCACATTCGGCGCCACGCTCGGCAAGATCACCCCGCCCCAGATGATGCTGTCGACCTCGTTTCGAGGAAGCTCGGTGCGCTTCAAGAGTCCTTCGACCGCGGCGTCGCCCAGGTCGATGGTGTCCATTTTCATGAAGTCACCGAAGGCTTTGACGAACGGGGTTCGGCAGCCGGCGACGATGACGGCGCGTCGTTTTTTGGAGGATGATTTCTTTTTGCCTTTAGCCATTTGCTATTCCTTACGTAAGAGCAACATCTTCCTCCCCCGCGAAGCGAGGGGAGGACTGAGGAGGGGCGCCCTCCTCCGCGAGCGAAGCGAAGTGGAGGAGGATCCAGGAGGAGGAAAGTGGTTCAGGTGCGAATGGCCTCTCCCTCGGTCCCTTTTATGCCGCTTGACGGTGCTCCACTACGCTACGCTTCGTGGAAAGGGAGGCCTCTCCTTGGTCCTCTCCTTCCCTTCGCTTTGCTACGGGTGGAGAGGAAAATGTCGAGTATCGACAGTTGTTCCGGTGTCGTCACCGCCCCACCAAAGCCCCACCACACACACGCAGCACCTGGCCGGTCACGCCCTGGGCCTGCGGGGTGGCGAGGAAGGTGATCGCCTGGCCGACGTCGACCGGGCGGCCGCCCTGGCTCAGGTTGTTGAGCCGGCGGGCCGCCTCGCGGATGGCCACGGGCATCGCGTCGGTCAGACGCGTTTCGATGAAGCCGGGGGCGATGGCGTTGGCGGTGATGCCGCGGTCGGCGAGCGCCTTCGACCAGTGCTCGACGATGCCGATGATGCCGGCCTTGGAGGCGGCGTAGTTCGTCTGGCCCATATTGCCGGCGACGCCGGCGATGGACGACAGGCAGATGAGCCGGCCGCCGTCGTGGAGCACGTTGTCGTCGATGAGCTTGCCGGTGATGCGGGCGACCGCGGCCAGGTTGATGTCGACGGCGGAGTCCCACCAGTCGGATTTCATGCGCTTGATCGTCTTGTCGCGGGTGATGCCGGCGTTGTGGACGACGATGTCGACGCCGCCGTACTCCTCTTGGAGTTGCTCGGCGATGCGCGCGGGGGCGTCGTCGGCGCTGACGTCCTGGAGCAACACGCCGCCGTCGATCTCGCGGGCGAGCTTGGCGGTCGGGCCGTCGTCTTTGGGCAGGTCGAGGCAGACCACCTTGGCGCCCTCGCCGGCGAGCAGCTCGGCGGTCGCCCGGCCGATGCCGCGCGCCGCGCCGGTGACCATGGCGACCTTGCCGTCGAGCGGGCGGAGCCAATTGGCCTCGGGCACCGCGCCGGCGGTCTTGGTGACGTCGAGCGACTGGCCGTCGACGTAGGTCGAGCGGGCCGACAAGAAGAAGCGCAGCGGGCCGGCGACAGCTTCGTCGGCGCCCTCTTCGACGTAGAGCAGGTTGGCGGTGGCGCCCTTCTTTCCGATCTCTTTGGCGAGGCTTCGCATGAAGCCCTCGAGCGCGCCTTGAGCAGCGGCTGCTTCGGGAGTCTTTTGCGCCTCGTGGGGACGGCCGAGCACGACGATGCGCGCGTTGCGCGCCAGGCGGCCGATCTGCGGGTGGAAGAAGTCGTACAGCGCGCGCAGGCTCGCCGGGCTGTCGAGCGTGGTCGCGTCGAAGACGAACCCGTCGAGGCGCGCGTCGCCCTCGTCGAGCGTCGTCGCGGGGCGCCCGTAAGCCTCGCCCGGCCCTTCGAAGACTTCGCGAACGCCGGCGTCGTCGGGCACGTGCGGGTTGGCGCCGGCCTCGGCCAGCGTCTTGGCGAGCACGGGCGCCAGAGTGCTGTCGCTGCTCGTCCACACCGCGACGTCGCGGTTGGCGAGCGGGCGCTCCTCGCGCGGCATGGCGTTGCGCGCGAGGTCCTGGGGCATCGGGATGGGCAGCCCCAGAGTCTTGATGATGTTACGGGCGTTCGGGTTTTTGCTCAGTTCTAGTAGGAAGTCAGTCATAGAATTTTCTCCTTTGTAACTCCGTGATTTTCGTGGCCCCCCATCCGCCCTTCGCTTCACCCCAAGGGTACTCGGTCGCTTCGCTCCCAGCGCGCTTCGGGCACCTTCCCCACGGGGAAGGGATGACCCTGCGAAAAGCTACTCCTGTGGTGCTCGCAACAGCATCCCTTCCCCCGCGGGGAAGGTGCCGAGCGTGCCGTTTAGCGCGAGGCGGATGGGGGTCCTCAACTTGCTACGCCTTCAACTCATACCCACCGACCATATACGCCGGGCCGCCCGGCGCGTCGCCGACGTACACGCCGTTGTCATCGTCGACGTACAGGCCGACCTCGGCGGGGAGCACCAGCGGGCGGGTGAACTTGACCTCGAAGACTCGAATCTCTTCGAGTCCTTTGTAGAGTTCGCGGTTGATGCCCTCGAAGGCGCGGGCCATCGTCGAGAAGCCGTGCAAAATGACGTTCTTGAAGCCCATGGCGCGCGCATGCGGCGGAACCCAGTGCACCGGGTTGAAGTCGCCGGTGAGCTTGGCAAAGTCGAGCCCCGCGTCGGCCGGAATCCACCAGCGGGTCACTTCGCGCACGTCGTCGGGCACGCGTGGCTTTTCCTTCTTTTTCTTTGGCTTTTCGCTCTTTTGCGTCTTCGCTGCTTTGCCCCCACCGAGCGGTACGAAGGCGTAGAAGTAGCCCACAAGCGCCTCGGGATTGGAGGCGGTGCCGGTCACAATCTTCTGCTCGAGCACCGCGCGCCGGCCGTTGTCGTCGACGTCGGTGAGCTGAGCGCTGACCTCGAGCGGCTCGTTCGTGGGGAGCGGAGCGTTCACCTCCATGCGACACCCGCCGTTCATCACGCGCATGAGGGGGTAAGGCACGCCCTCGAGGGTGCGCGTCGACAGGGCGAAGCCCCACTGCGGAAAGAGATGCGGCGGCAAGTGGTCACGATACTCGCTCGTGCTGCCGCCGACGTGGCGCACGTAGTCGCGCACCAGGTCGCGCGGGCGCGGGTCGATGGTCTTGCGAAAGACCGGCCCGGGCGCGTGCGCCGTCCCCTTCGACTCGGAGAACTGCTGCTTGATCGCCGCCACGGCCGTCTTCGCCAGGCCGGCGATCACCGGCCCCTGCTGCAGAATATGCTTGCTCGATACCGCCATCGATCCACCTGCTGTGAAGGTGCCACGTCTAATTTCAACCGTTTGTTAGGCGGAAACCTACCATTCGGTAGGGAGTGGGAGCAAGTATGTCGAACGAGAAGGCCCTGCAGAGCAGAAGCGCCCGCTACATAAGCAATTAAGGACATAAGGGCTGCGAACCGGCGACCAACACCAACTCGCAACCCTTATGTCCTTAATTGCCTATCTAGCAGGCGTCACAACCCTGCAAGGCCAAGCTTTTCGCTCTTTTACTCCTTTACTCTTTTTTACTCCTTTACTCTTTCACTCTTCTCCCTGACTCAACCGACGCGTCACCTTCACCGGGATATCCATCTCGACGTTTCGCTTGGCGGTCACGTTGCCCTCGAGGGTGTCCTCGCTCGTCTTGGTCGCCTGCAACGTGAGGACTTCTTCCTGGTCGTTGGTCGGATTCCATTTGAGGGTCAGGGTGTTGCCGTCGAAGCTGCCCTCCTGGATATCACCCGACTCGCCGTCGAGGCGCTCGTAGATGCCGAGAGCCATGAGGTACTGTCCGGTGACGGTGGTGTCGCCTTTGTCCTGGAAGGTGTCGAAGTAGACCGCCGGGGTGTCTTGGTCGGTGGTGGCGACTCGCCACGAGCCGTTCATAAAGCCCGGCTCGACGAGCTCTTCCTCTTCGGGGCTGGTGCCGTGGCCTTCTTCGTCGACGCTGGGAGTGACTTCGGTGTTCTCGTTTTCCTCTTCTTCTTTTTGCGTCTGGTCGTTGTTCATGCCTCGAAGCTTGCTCTGCTGGCAGCCCGAGAGGACCAGGCCGAAGACGAGCACGACGAGGGCGAGCGGGAGGACGAGCCGGCGAGTCGACGGAGTATACATGGTTTCGCCTCTGAGATTCGTAGAATGCTTCATGAGTCTTTACCTTTGCTGAACCAGCGCTTGAAGCGCTGCCTCCAAAACCAGCGCTTGAAGCGCTGCCTCCAAAACCAGCGCTTGAAGCGCTGCCTCCAAAACCAGCGCTTGAAGCGCTGCCTCCAAAACCAGCGCTTGAAGCGCTGCCTCCAAAACCAGCGCTCGAAGCGCTGCCACCTAATCAGTTCGTCGGCACGTAGACGCTGGCGCAGCTGGCGTCGGCCTTGAGCTGCCCGCAGTAGTCGGAGCATCCGTATCCGTCGCCCTGGGCGATTTCGATGTGGCCGTAGCGCGAGTGGAAGCCGCGGCAGCCGGGCGCCCAGGCGATGACGGCGCCTTTGGGCGCGTCTTGGACGGACATGTCGACCTTACGCAAGCTCATCGTGTCGGCCAGGTCGGCCGCCGAGGCGCGGTCGGCGGCGCGCTTGAAGCCGGCCGCGGAGACCTGCACCGAGTAGCCGCTCATGCCGACGCGGGCGGCCAGCGCGTTGATGTCGGCGCGGGTGGCCAGGCCGGCGCGGATCATCGCCGCTTTGACGAAGGCCCAGCACTGGCCGGTGCTGTAGCCGCCGCGACCGTCGCTGCAACGCGGCCCGCCGGCGCCGTTGCCCACGCCCGAGCAGGTGCCGCCCTCGGTGCCGAGTTCGTCGGCCATCGCCGAGTTGGTGCCACCGCCCGAGCCCCCCTGGACCTCGATGGTGATCTGGTCGGTGGCCAGCACGTTGCCTCGGCTGTCGTAGCCGCGCACCTCGAGTTGGCGCACGCCCATATTCTGGAACTCGTACTCGTGGGGGAAATTCGGCCCCTGCGTGGCCACGCCCAGCGAATAGTCGTCGGCGAAGTACTCGACCTCGGCGATGTCCTGAGAGGACTCGACCTCGAACTGGACCAGCGGCTCGTGAGTGCTGTTGGGCTGCGGCTTGACGAAGCGCACGAACGAGGGGCTGACCTGCACGGCGGCGTTGCCGCTCACCCCGCTGCTGACCACCTGCCAGTTCGAGCCGTCGGTGGAGATGGCGATCTCGGCGGTGCCGCTGGGAGCGCAGTCATTGAGGCCCACGTTGTAGTTGGCTTGGACCACGTGCAGCGTGTCGCCGGGGCGAAGGCCCTCGGAGAACTGCACGATGATGTGGCCGCCGTCCTGGATGCCCGCCACGGTGCTCGAGCGGTTGTCACAGCTCGTGTTGTCGGGTTGGCCGACCGCAGCGCCCGTATTGGTCGCGCCGCTCGAGCCGCCTACGCCTGCGGCCATGTGGGTGGTGCCGGCGCCGGCTCGCTCGTAGAAGACGCTGTCGAGCTCGAAGCCTTCCACGGTGTCGTTGGCCCCCAGCGGGTCGGGGCTGACGGCTTTGACGCGCACATAGCGGAACTCGGGGGAGCCGGTGTTGCCGCCACCGCCGCCGGATTTCTCGTCGCACTCGGTCTCGGCCTCACCGTTGGCGTGGCGGATGATGCGCTCGATCTGGGCGTACAGGTGGTTGCCCGGGCACGCCGTCGAGCCCTGGTCGCGGTGGCCTTTGACGTTGCTCGCGCTGGGGCTGATGCCGTAGCGGTCCGACAGATGCCGGATGAGTTGGCCGGCCGAGGCGAGTTGCTCTTCGGTCGGCTGCAGCGACTGGTAGTTGCCCAAGAAGCTGATGCCAATATTGCCGGTGTTGTGCCCGCCGACGTGCGCGCCGCGCCTGTCGACCGGGTTGCCCTGGTAGATCCGCCCCTGCTGGTCGACCAAGTAGTGGTAGCCGATATCGGCCCAGCCGTTGGAGTCCATGTGATAGTTCTGGACCTGCTTGACGGTGCGCATGGGGTTGGTGTCGTTGTTCGACGTCACCGTGTGGTGAATCGTGAATCGATTGGGGCTGTGGCGCGGGCGGTTGTACCGAGGAGCGCGTGCGCCCCACTGGCTACGGGTGATGATGTCGGGCGCGGTCGTGGTGGTGTCGCAGGTCTGCGAGGCGCCGCCGCCGTCGTCTTCGTCGGGATCGAAGGTGCTGCCGCTATTGGACGGGTCGATGCTCGTCCCGGAGTCGACACACGAGCCCGGAAGCTGGGTGACACGGATATCGTCGCCGTAGAAGAAGCGCAGGATGCGCTCGGCGTTCCAGCCGTTGTTGGCCAAACACGCCGCGCCGTTTTGGGACATCGCGCCGCGGTTGGCCGGGCTGCCGCTCCAGCCCAAGGAGCTGGGGCGCACGCCCGAGCCGATGCGGCCTTCGTTGTAGGTGACGTAGCGCTGGGTGCCCGAGCTTCCCGAGGCCCTGCAACTGTTGGAGTCGACGTTCGTGGAGCCAGCGACGTAAAACGGCATGATCAGCTTGCCGTTGTGCGTCAGCACCATGCCCGAGGTCTCTCGGACCGCTTGCCGGGCGCGGTCGGTCGCCGGACGACCGCAGTTATAGGCCTGGTCGCGCACGGTCGGCGACACGGCGCGCTGCTCGACGTCGACCACGTACTTGGCATAGCCGCGAGCAGCGATGGCCTGCGCCTTGAGGGTCTCCATCGGAGCACCCTCGTGCTCACAAGTGACCACCTGAGCCAGGTATTCGTCTTCGACGCTCAGCGTACCGTAGCCCTCGACCGGGACCTGGCAAAACTCGGTCAACTCGCCACGACGGGTCTCATATTCGGGCCCGTAATCTTCGAGCGGCTGATCGTCGTACATTCCGCAGCCACTGAGGACTACACCGACGATTAACAAAACCAGACATCGCAACCGAGCAGTCATCCGAGCCATCATCATCATGCTCCCGGCAAGGGGTTTGCTGACATGGAGTCAAAGGGTCCGTGTGCGAGTGGCGAAGTCTCGCCCCACGGCGCATCTCCTGCGTCTTCTCGTCCATGAAGAACAGCAAACAGTATGCCACACCGGAAATCCGTCTATCCACCAAGAAGAAACCAATCAACTAAGACACTGATTTAATTAACCTTTTCAACGCAGACCAACCAACCCGTGCTCAACCAACACCTGTGACATCTTGTCACACCACGTGTGGTGATGGGGGTTTTTGTCCCCAATGCGCGCACACACACCTACACCCGACCACACACCCCATGGTTCGGGAGCATCGCAGATGCCCACTGACAGGCGTCGAGGAGCAAAAAAACCACAGAAACCATTGCTATTACTGGATTTTTCGTTTATTCGTGTCCCCCCTGGAAATGAAGTTCCACTCTCGCCCAGACAGGGCGCGCCTCAGAGCAGTATGAACCACACGGATCTTTGCCGTAGCCGTCGCATCCAGCGCTTCGTCGACTCTATCCCCGCGATGTTGGCCGGATGTGCTCACGCGCACCGCGAGTACACGGCGCGTCGCCCCTCGTTGGCCGATGGACTCGAAGACGCCGTCGAGTTGTGTGACGAGTCGGGGCGTGCGAGCGTCGAGCACTTGCGCAACCACTACGCCTACTGGGGACGAGACGAGCTGGCCGGTGATCGCAGCGAGTTTCGCGAGCGATTCAAGCGTGGCTTCGAGCGCACGGTGCTCGAAGTCTACGAAGCGTTTGCCGAGGCCCGGTTCGCCGCCTGGCGTTTCACCCCGGGTGGACTCGAGCACCCCGGCGTAGTCGAGGCGATGGACGGCCAATCGGAGGCGTCGCGCTTCGAAGTCGTGCACGCGACCACCAGCGAGTTGACGCCGCTACGCCACGAGGCATGCGTGGCCGGATGGCTGGTCGAGGTCGAGGGGGTGAATATGCTGCTCTTGGCCTGCGAGTTGGAAGACCGCGCCCAGCAAAAGCTCGCCGTGGCGTGCACGCGCTCGGCTTGGGACGACGGGCAGTACTTTCGAAGCTGCGACTATGAGGCCGACGTCCTCGCCCTGCTCCTCGAGCCGCTATGTGTCGACGTGGGCGGTCACGGGGTGTGCATCGACCCGGAGCCACACAGGCTCAACGGCGGACGAATTTTCTTGAGCCCGGTCATCAAAGGCTGGGGTTGGGGGCTGGCGTCGATGAATCTGCCCGACGCGGTCCAATCGCTGCTATGCGACGAGGGGTTGAGCCACCGCGGCGAGATGCTGCCATGGCACCTGGCGGTCGCGCGCGCCGAGACGACCCAGGACCTGCAAGATCTGACTCACCAGCTCGCCATCTTGCGCCAACACGCGCTCACACGCCGCCTCGAGCCGCGCCACCCCATCGGGGAGCACACGCTCGAGGCGTTGTTGTCGTCGTCGTTGCTCATGGAGACCGTCGGACTGACCTCCGACGGAGTGCTCGACGAACACGAGGCGTATCTCGAGTTGAGTCTGCGCCAAGTCGGCTTCGACTGCGAGGAGCTACATCAGTGCGGCGTCGACCGGGACGCGCCTCTCGACGAGGCGCTTCGGCACAGCGCCCGGTTGTCGCCCCGAGCGCTCGACCAACTTGGAGACGCGATCTATTTGGCGCGTGTGAGAGTGCGTTGGACCACCATCTTGCGCTGCTGGCTCGCCGCCGACTCGCCGTGGCGACGCTCCCCGTCGCTCATCGATCTTTTGGCCGGCATCGACAGCCTCTTTCGCACCGAGTTGTGGAATGTGCCTGTGAGTCGGCTGCCCGATCCGGGCCAAGGCACCTGGAGCCGGCTCGAAAAGGCGATCCTCGACGTCGGGTTCACCGGCATCCGAGTACGCGTGGGCGACTTGTTCGAGTTTGGCGATATCCTGGCCGAACTCGACGGCGTCGGCCCCAAGACCCTCGAGCATGCAGCGCTCGCCTTGGCGCAGATTCTGATCGACTGGCCGTCGGGGCCGTGCTGGCTGGAGCCGAACGCAGGGGTGTCACAGGCGTCCTGAGATGCCTGCGGAGCGAGGCGAGGGGGTCGGGTTGCTTTTGAGGTGTTGACGCTTACCGTTCTTAAACGCAGCTAAAAGAATCAGCTAACTCTCGCCCGCTGACATTGGGGAAAACGATGATCAAAAAGCAGCGTCTCAAGAGCCGTCCTGTGTGCAAGGTCACCTTTGAAATACCGGCCGGAGAAGTCGAGGCCGATGAGGTGGAGTTGATGGGGGACTTCACCGACTGGGATCCGGTCCCTTTCAAGCAGCTCAAGAGCGGCAAATGGAAGGTCCAACAGGATGTCGAGCAGGGTGGACGCTACGAGTTCCGTTACCGAATCAAACGAGACGGCGAAGTGATCTACGACAATGATCCCGACGCCGACGGGTTCGTGCCTAACGAGTTTGGCACTGAAAACGGCGTCCTCGAATGTAAGTAGCACCTCCCGCACTGACGAGCCTGGGGCCGACACCACGCCAAGCCCCAGGCTTCACGTCCCACGCCTGCATCGCAGGCGGCAGATCGCTAAAACTCCAATCCCTTCCCAGAATCGCGCATCGCGATCAGTTCGCGCGGGTATGGCTCCAAGTACGCCTGATCGGCCAAATAATCGTACTCGAAGCGCGCGCACCACGAGCGCAACACGGTCAGCAGCGCATTCAGAGGTAGGTGATGGTTGCGATATTCTTCGAGCATATCGAGAAACTCGTCACGCTCGGGGTCGGCCAACTTGTCTTTGAAATGACCGTACATGTGGGTGAGTGCGTTGACGTGCACGCCACGGCTAGGCTTCGACGACAGCGCGTTGCGGAAATGTGTGACGTACTTTTCGTACACCTCTTCGGGGCTCAACCCGTCTTCGTTCGCCACCAGCCGCCCGAGCACGCGCATCTCGGTCTCGTTATGGACGAGCAGGAGGTGCTTGTAGCGGCGCTGGAAGTCGATGAGCTTACCAAAGGTGGGCGAGTTACCGACCTCTCGAAGCTCGGCCAGCGAGAAGAGGCGCGTCAGGAAATGGTGGCGAATCGGGTAATTGCGAAGGCGTCCCTCGTCCTCGACGGCGAGCCCGTCGAATCGCTCGAGGACTTCACGTGCAAAGATGCCCGCCTCCCTGCGCACGCCCGGGGAGTTTTCGGGCGCAGCGTAGACCTTGACCTGACTGGTGCCACATGACGGCGAGCTATTCTTGAGCACGAACCCGTCGACCTCGCCGACCTGGTCGAGAAACTGAGCAGCGAAGCTCTCCATCTTGTCGGTCAGATCGCGCCCGGTCGCCGGTTGGATCAAGCGGGTGCCGCCATCGCCATCGTCGACCAGCCGAATCGTATCCCTGGGGATGCCCAACCCGATCGCAAATTCGGGACAAATCGGCACCACCTGCACGTAGCTGTAGAGCCGTCGAACGAACGAATCGGCGATGCGCTGCCCGTCATGGCGACACTTTTCGAGTTCTAAACACGCGCTCATGACCACCTTCGGGGTCACGAAGTGTCGGCCGACCGTCGAGCTCGTCTCTTTCTTCTTTGCGGTGCTCATCGATTCTCCGAATGGGGAAGCCTTCACCTACTAAGATGCAACACAACCCGCACAGATTCACGCAACAGAAGACGTTTTGGCGAAAGACCGAGGCCATCAACACCAACGATGACGAGCCATTTCATGCAATATGCTCTCCTCATCCGCTCCCACAAAAAAACCCGCCCGACGCGAACGCCGGGCGGGTGGCGGGTTCCCATGCAGCGCCTCTCGCGCTGCACTCGCAAACGTAACCAAGCAGCGGCGAGGTCAAGCTGGCGTCAGTAATACACGGTGCGCGTATGGTGGCGCGGCTTCGTCTCGAAACGCGGGTCTTGGCCGAGGTGCCACAGGTAATTGTCGAGTTCGAAGGCCGTTACCGCTCGTCCTAGCGCGGTCAGCCGTTCCACGAGGAGTTCGACCACGTGGACGCCACACGCGCGAATCTCGACCTCCTCGGGGGAATTGGCTTCGAGCCTGTCGCCGCGGTCGATACGCTCGGCGAGCGTCTCGTCGTAGCGCAAGAGACCGTCGAGGCGCAGCACGTGCGGGACGAGGTTGTCGGCAAAGAGCGTCAGACCATCCAAGTCTGAAAACGCGCCCGGCCCCTCGCCGTCGAAGGCGAGCCATAGATCTGCGGCAAGGATCTGCGCACGCTTGTAAAAGGGCACCGTTGTGTCGTGGTAATCGGCGACGTCGCGGAAGAGCGGCATCTTACTGACGATGTCGACCAACGCCGAGGCGCGACCTCCGGCCGCCTCGACCACCGAGGCAAAGCGCCCGCCGAAGTCAGCCAAGACAAACCGTCCCAGATCTTCGAGCGCCTGGCTGAACAATCCCATCAACTCGGCAACCGCCTCGTTCGAGAGATTCTGGCCAAAGATCTCGGCGCAATCCTCGGGCGTCAACGCGATCAGGTCGCCTGCCGACACAGGTGCATTGGCCTCGAAAAAATCCCCGAGCGCGTGGGCCACCATAAAATAGCCCACGAGCCCGTTACGCGGTTCGAGCTCGGGGAAATACCCCGATCCAAAGTTGATGGAGTCGAGCGCGAGCACATAGGCCACAGTTTGCTCACCGTGGCCCAGATAATGGTGCTCGGGCTCGATCACGGGGGAGTGCAGCTTGTCTACCGGCAGGCTGCGTGCGTATGCGTCGAGTTTGTCGCGTTCGATGTGCACACGCTCTGCGGCACCAGCCACACGCGCGCAGGCGGCGCGGATCTCCTCGAAGACCGCGCCGCCTGCCTCTCTGCGTTCGTCAGTCATTGCCAGGTCACACGATTCGCGAGGTGAAGGGGTTGGGATAGGAGCGCTTCTCGCGCACGTCGTTCCAGTGCTTGCCCTTCAGGATCGGCTTCTTACGCTTCTGACCCGACGCCGAGGCCTGCGACTCTTCGTAGCTCTCCCAGACGGCGCGCACCACGTCGTCGACGGTGTCGTACTCGAAACCGAAGTGGTGGCCCGTGGCGTAGAGCAGCGCATGCTCGTTCTCGTCGGTACCGTCTTCGGTCAGCACGATCGCCAGCAGGCGAAGCACCGCCAGTTTATTCTCTTCATCGACGAATTTCTCGGTCACGCTCTCGATAAAGCCTTCGAAGCGCTCCGGATCTTCGAGCAGCGCCTCGAGTTCGTCGTGGGTCTGCGCCAGCAGGTGCTCCAAGCTCTCGCCGCTGAGGGCCGGCTGCACGAAAGGCAGCTTCTGCCACGTCTCGGCCAGCGCCTGCAGTTCGCCGGAGGTCAGCTTGCCGTCCAAGAACACACCGGCCAACAGCAACTTGAGGGTGGCGCGGGCCTGCGGCTGGGATAGTGACGCAACTCGGTGCCAGTTCGGATGCACATCGCGGTACTTTTCCAGTTCCATTTCGTTACTCCATAGCTCGAGTCAACAACCAAGGGTGATTTGGGTCGTCGTTAAAATAAACAGATCTTGGAGATGTCTAGTCAGTCACACTGTTGCGAATCGAGATGCGGTTGCTTTATGGAGTCAGACCAACAAGATTAGCCGGGGGAGAGAAAGACTTATCAAGCATCACACACGACCCATGAGTGACCACATCGACATCGTCGAAACCGCCGACGGCTCCAAGACGCTGTACGACCGGCAAAAACAGGTCCACTACCGCAACATGGCTGGCGCGCAGACCGAGTCGCGTTACGTGTTTTTGGAGGGCTCCGGCCTCGTCCAGCGCCCTGCCCCGTGGCGGGTGCTCGAGCTGGGATTTGGCGCGGCGGTCAATTTCACCCAGACGGTCGCAGCCTTCGAAGCCCAACGCGCCGCCGGCGGCCGCCTCGAGTATCACGCCGTCGAGTACGCGCCGGTCTCCCCCGAGTTGCTCGACTTCCATGCAGGCGAAGCCGGTGACATGGCGCGCGCGGCGCTCGGCGAAGCTCGAGACACAGGCGAAGTCGCCACCGTCACCAGCACGGACGGCCTTCTGGAATTGCACGTGTACCCGGTAAAATGGGTCGACTTCGAGTCGCCCGGCCTCGACGCCCACGCCGTTTTCTACGACCCGTTCGGCCCGCGCAGCGAGCCGGACTCTTGGACGGTCGAGTGCTTCGAGAACGCGCGCCGCCACCTCGCGGCTGACGGAGTGTTGGCGACGTATAGCGCGGCGACTCACGTCAAGCGCAAGCTCTTCGAGGCCGGCTTTTGCGTCGCCTCGGCGCCCGGCCCCGGACGCAAGCGCGAGGTAACCTTCGCCTCGCCGACGCGCGAAACGCTCGAAGGTCGAGACGGCTTCGAGATGCTCTCACGAGACAAGTACCTGGAGCAGGATCATGACTGAGATTGCGATTATCGGCTCGGGCCTGGCCGGCCTGAGCCTCACCCAGAGCCTGCTCGATCGCGGCGTCGACGCCGAATCGATCACCGTCATCGACGCCGACGACGACGAGCGCGCCTCCGACGTGCCGGGCATCTTGATGCACCCGTTTCCCGGCCGCTCGATGAAGCCCAAGCCAGGCCACATGGCCATAGCCCAGAAAAGCGTGGCATACCTGCGCAGGCTCGCCGACGAGATGGCCGACGGGGCGATTCTCGAACTTCCGATGGCGCGCCCGTTGATCGGTGAGATGGGCGAGCGGCTCCAGGCGAGTTGGGAAGAGGCGCGCGCGGAGTATCCCGAGTGGTTCGAGAGCCGACTGGTCGCCGGCGACGAACTCGCCGAGGTCGATCCGAACCTGGCTGCGTTCGACGAAGCGATCGTCTACCGCCCGGCGTTCTCGGTCGACACCAACGCGCTTCGGCGCCACCTGCGCGCCAAATTCACCCAGGCGGGCGTGCACCTGGTCGACCGGACGCCGGTGGAGCGTCTCGAACGCGCGGGCGATCGATGGAGACTCGTCACCGACGCCGAGCCAATCGAAGCCGACAAGGTCATCTTGGCGCTCGGCTTCGGCATCGCCGAGTGGTTCCCCGGCCTTCCCATTCACGGCCGTGGCGGCGAGGTCATGATCGTACGGCCTCCCGACGACGGCGAGCTTCGCTGCATCATCAACGCATCGGGCCACGTGGCGCCCAAGGGTGACGGCACCTGGTCAGCCGGCTCGACCTACTGGTCGCCCGAGGAGTTCGATGGGCGCACCGACGAACTCGCAAAGACGCAACTCCTCGAGCGCTGCACGCGCCTCGTACCGGCGCTCGAAGGCGGCGAGCCGGTCTCCTACGGTCGCGGCATTCGCGCGATGTATCGCGGCGACAACCGCCCCCTGGTGGGTGATGTGCCCGGCCTCCCCGACGCGTTCGTCTTCGGCGCATTCGGCTCCAAAGGCCTGTTGCGCATCCCCGCGCTGGCCGACCAACTCGCCGCCCATCTGTGCGACGCCGGCGAGATTGGCGAGCGCGCGAGCACTGCACGCGTCAAAACCGACAAGTGGACACCTGCAGCCGGCAAGCTCGGCTAGTTTCTGGTTCGACTCCCCCTCAAACGCAAAAAAGCCCGCCGGCTCACACCGGCGGGCTTTTTTGTCGGTTCTTTGGGCTCGGCTGCGAGCGCGAACGCTCGCAGCCGAATCCGTCACCTTGTCGTCAGGTTTACTGACAGACCAGGGTCAAGCCCCACTCGTTCAACGTACCCTCGTCGTCTCCTTCGGAGCTGCTCGGGTAGGAGAACCAGTCGTACTCGTCGAAGATCGTCAGCGTCCAGGTGCCGTCGCCGGTCAGGCCGCTGAAGGTGGCCAGGTCGCCGACGGGCGTCTTCTCCGCCGGGTACCATCCCGTGACGAAGTCGTCGCTGTCGAGGCCGGTGTACTCCTCGAGGAGCACCGAGGTGGTGCCGTCGGGTGCCGTCAAGGTGATGGTGAGGTCACCGAGCTGGCTGTGGGTGATGTCGACGAACGCCTCTACGGAGCTGACCGTGGCGCAGTTGGTCACGCTGACGGTGTCCGAGACGCTGGTGGTCTCGTCGTTGGGGATGGCCAAGGCCGGCGTGCTGCCGAAGTCGGGCGGGGGCAGCGGCGTCTGAAGCTCGATCGTCAGGTCGAACGACGACGGGGTGTCATCGCCTTCGACGGCGACCAGATACTCGCCTGCCGAGGTGTACGGACGGAAGAGCGTGATACCGCCGGTGGCGGTCTCGTTGACCAGCGAGGTGTACGCCTTGTCGAAGATGCGAAGGTCGATGTCCTCGCTGTTGCCCGAGGTGCCCGTGATCGACAGGTTGCCGTCTTCGCTGAAGCTAGCCAGGTAGTACAGACGCTGGTTTTCGAGCAGAGCCGGACCGGTGACGGTCTGGCTGTTGCCCTGGGCGAAGGGGCCCAGCGCTTGCGGCGTGTAGAGGTTGATCGAGATCACCTCGTTGCTCACGCCGTCTTTGCCTTCGATCTCGAGTTCGAAGCTGCCACCCGCGTCGGTGTAGTAGTAGATGTACTCGGGGTTCGAGTACGACAGCGGGTAGAAGGACGACTCGTTGTCGAGCGAGGTGCCGTTGGCGTCGAACAGCTCGAAGTCGTGGTCATCGGAGCTATCGTTTTCATGATAGATCTCGATGATCTGACCCGCCGGCACCTGGAATTGCAGCGTCAGCGGCTGATTGTCTCCAAAGGTGGCCATGGAGTGCGTGGTGGTCTGGTCGGCCGGAAGCACGCCCAGGTCGACCACGCGCGGCGAGCCGTTGAGCGTGACGTCGTAGCCGGTGACCGCTTCGTCGGCTTCGATGCGCACCATGAAAGTTTCGGCCGTGGTGATGCCGCCACCAACGCTAACTGCGCCGCCCGAGCCGGTCTCACCGACAATCTGGCTGCTGCTGCTGTCGTAGATGTAGAAGTCGACGTCCTCGCCGGCGGCGGGGACGACCTGGCCGCTGAACACCGTCGGTCCGGTGGTCGTGAACGTGTGGAAGCCACTCTGGCCGTCGGCGATCGCGCCGCCGGTGATGCTCAGGCTGGCGGTCTCGTCGAGCGTGCCCATATCACTCGGCGTGATGCTGTGCAGCGTCACGGCCAAGTTGGTCATATCCGTGGTCGCGGCCACTTCGAGGGTGAAGGTGGTCTCAGTTTTGACCCAGTACCACTCGAAGTCGTAGTTGTCGTAACCGCTGTCGTTGGTCACGTCGACGAAGGTGTCGCTCATGACCTCGGTGCCCGTCGAGTCGATCAGATCGAAGTCGATCTCTTCGTCGGCGTCATTGGTCTGACTGATGGCGAACACCTCGCCGGCGGCGACCGTGAAGGTGTAGATGGCCTTCTGGTCTTCAGCCAGGGAGCTGACCGCGCTGGTGGGGGTCTGGGTGTTCGTGGGCAGCAGGCCGAGAGCTTCGTAGTTACGGCTGTTGGCGGTGATGACCTGGTCGGTCGCGTCGCCGTTGTCCGTCACGATGCGCGCCAGGAAGCTACTGCTGCTACCGGCGGTGCGAGCGTAGACGAACTCACCGCTGGTCGACGAGGCCGCGTAGAAGTACGTGTCGCTGTCGACCACCTCACCGGTGATGTCGAACAATTCGATCTCGACGGCGTCAGACTCGGCGTTGTCGTGGAGCACCTCGAGGAGTTCGTCGGCGTTGAGCGACATGCTGTAGTAGCGTACGTCGTCCTCGAGCATGTTGACGGGGGTCGACGAGACGCTGCCGCCGGTGGGAACCTGCCCCAGATCGGTCGGCGAGCTGATGTTGACGCCCAAGGTGGCGTCGACCGAGCTGCCCGAGTTGTTGGTCAGCGTGAGCACGTAATCGCCGCCGGTGTTGAAGGCGATGTGCTCGAAGAGCTCGCCGTCGTCGAGGGTGGTCGTGGCCACCTCGGTGCCGTTGGGATCGGTGATCGACAGGTCGAGCGATTCAGCAGCCGCGTTGGTCTGGTTGATCTCGAGCAGGTCGAACAGGCCGGCCGACACGGTCATCGTGCCGGTACCGCCGGCAGGAACCGTGACCGTCTGCTGGGCGCCAGTGACCTCGGCGCTGATGTCGAAGTCCACTCGCGGACCGTCGACCATCGTCCAATCGACCAGCGCCAGCATCGAGCCACTCTCGGGCACACCGACGGTGACCGACTGACCGGCCGAAATCGGCTGAGACTCGTGCAGCGTCGTCGCGTCGCCCCACACTTGCAGGACGCCCTGGGCGTCTTCGCCGATGCCGTCGACCGTAAAGGTGACCACATCGGTGGGCGCGATATTGGCCATGTTGAACAGGTTGTCGTGCAGGTCGGTCAGCTCACCGGTGAGCTGGACGCTGCCGCCGGAGATGTCCTGGTCGCTCGCGGTGCCGCCACTGACGGCTTTGAGCGTGCCCACATAACCCCAGTCGTCCGATCCACTCGGGCCGACTTCCTCGCTCGTCAGGTTGAGCGCCGGGAGCACGGTCACCGTGTAGGTGCCGTCTGCCGGGATGACCAGGTCACGCGCGGTCGCCGCGCCGCTGGTCACCGGACTCCAACGCATGTACTCGCCGTTGGGGCCTTCGACCACAAAGGCGGGCGCGGGCAGTCCGGTCGATTGGACCATCAGCTCGAACCAGTCGCCTGCGGTGGCGTCGAATTCGAAGACGTCGACGTCTTGGTCGACCTCGCCGTCGCCGTCCAGGTCGGTCGGCGCGCCGATGGTACCGGCGAAGACGAACGGGTCGCCGTCGACGGCGTTGACCGTCAGCGTACCGGCGGTGCCGCCGTCGAAAGCCGGGTCGTTGGGCTCGGTCTCGGTCAGATCCGCGTTGGCAGCGAGCTCCTCGGCGGGGCTCATGCACACGTTGTTGACCAAGACATCGCCTTCCCCACACGAATCGGGCAGGCAAAGACCGCTGTCGGCGTCGAACTTGGTGCCGGTGTCACAAACTTGGGCGGTCGGCACGCACGCGCCGGTGTCGCCGTCGAGGGCGGTGCCGTCACCACAGGCCGCGTCGGCCAGGGCGCAGTCGCCAGTGTTCGGGTCGAGCTCGGTGCCCGAGCCGCAGGCGGCCGCTTCGATGACGCACACGCCGTTTTCGAGCACCGTCTTGTCGGCACACGCCTCGGCGGCCGGCACGCAAATGCCCTCCGCGTTGGCCTCGGTGCCCTCACCGCAGACGATGTCGGTGTTGGGTACACACGTGCCCGAGCCCTGGTCGAAGGAGGTCCCTTCGGCACAGGAAGCTTCGGCCGGCACACAGTAGCCATTTTCGAGGACGGTGCCCTCGTCGCAGCCGGTCTCGTTGACCACGCACTGCTTGTTTTCGAGGAGCGTGTTCTCGCCGCAACCTTTCGCGACCAGGACGCACTGCCCGTCTTTTTCGGCCGTACCCGGCCCGCACTCGTTGCCGCAGCCATATAGTGGCGCGACCGAGGCGGCCAGAAGACCGGTCAGAATGAAGAGTCTTAACTTCGACATAATCTATATCCTCCGCAATTGCCTATCGGCGCCTGGCCGATGGCAGAACTTCGCAATTTCAGGCGGGAGATGACTCCCGCCACAGGCTGCCTCAGCCCGGAGCGTTGTCGCTCCGAGCCGAGAACTCACGCCATTACTGACACACCAACGACAGGCCCCACTCGTTGAAGGTGCCGCCGGTGTCATCCCAGTAGTCGTTGTCATCGTACACCGTCAGCGTCCAGTCGCCGTTACCCGTCTCGCCGCTATAGACGAGCATCGAGTTATCGGGGACCAGCGGCCTCGGGAGCCAGCCGACCACGTCGTCGGTGCTGCCACCGTTGTCGGAGTACACGTCCACGGTGGTGCCGTCGGGGCTCGTCAGATCGATCTCGACGTCAGCGCCGTACGGGTGAGTGATGTCGACGTACAGGTGGACTCGCTGCACCGTCGGGCATCCGGTCACCGTGATGGTGTCGGAGACGCCGGTGGTGGTGTCGTCGTCCGGGATGGCCGCCGCCGGTGCGCTGCTGAAGTCGGGCGATCCGGTGATCGGGCCGAGCAGCGTGGCGCTCAGGTCGTACGACGGAAGCGCCGCCCAGGCGTGCACGCCGATGTAGTAGGTGCCCGCTGTCAGCTCTTCGGACTGGAAGACCTCGTCAGTCGGCGAGGTGCTGTACTCGATGACGTCGAGCGTATCGTCGAACAGATAGACATCGACGTCTTCATCGGCCGGGGTGCTCACGTCGAACTCGACGAAACCGTCGGCGCTCAGCTCCAGCTTGTGGAACTCCATGGCGTTTCGGGCCATCGGAGCCGGCTGGCTGTAGGTTGCCGAAGCGTCGATCGTCAGCGCGCCCAGGTCATTGGGCACGCCGTAGTTGTCGACCAGGATGACCTGATCGGTCGTCGAGTAGTCGCTCCACGAGCTGACGTAAGTGGTCACTTCGACGATGTAGGTGCCACCGTTCGGGCTGATGAAGTACTCCCAATCGTAGTCGGGATTACTCGGCTCGGTGTCGTAGACGTAGGTGAAGTCGTCGACGACCGTGCCGCTCGGGTCGAGAAGCGCGTACTCGATATCATCGTCGCCGGCGTTGTCCTGGCCGATGCGGAACAGCTCGCCTGCTCCCACGGTGAACGTGACGTAGGTGATGTCGCCTTCGGGCAGATCGAACATCGGCGAGACGCCCGAGTCACCCGGGGCGAGGGTGCCGATATCGAACGGCGGGAGGACCTTGACGGTGAAGGTCGCGTCGACATTCGCGGAGGTCTCGTTGGTGAAGGTCACCGTGTAGGTGCCCTGGTTCTCCACCTTGGCCTTGAGCGACTCGTCGGAGCCGAGCGCTGCTTCGGAGGCAATCTCGGTGCCGCTGAGGTCTTCGACCACGCTGACTTTGAGATCTTCACTCTGGGTGTTGGTCTGTGCGGCGTAGATCTGGTCGTACGGCTCACCTGTGACCTGGAAGGTCTGGGTGCCGCCGGCCGGAATGGTGACCGTGGTCTCTTCGCCGGTGATCTCGGCGCTGACCTCGAAGCTGGCGTCGGGACCGCTGAGCTTGACCCAGTCCATGAGGACCGTAGCCGTGTTGCCGATGGCCACGAACTCGAAACTGGAGCCGGCGCCGGCCGACTCCGAGCGAGCCAAGATGCCGGTGGCGTCCCAGTGCTGCAGCAGACCTTCGACGTCGTCACCGCTGGCGTCGAGCGAGACGCGCACGATGTCGCCCATCTGCAGGCCAGTCAGGTTCAACACGTTGTCGCTCAGCGTCATGTACTCGCCGCTGAAGCTGGCGTTGCCGGTCGACAGATCGGCGTCGGTACCGGCCGGGGCCGAGATGGCCTTGAAGCTGCCCACATAACCCCAGTCGTCGCCGCCGACCAAGCTGACTTCGCCTTCGGTCTGGAGCACGAGAGAGGGAAGCACGGTCACCGTATAGGTGCCGTCCTCCGGAGCGATCATCTGACGGGCAGACGCGTCGGGCTGGCCGATGGCGCTCCAACGCACGTAGCCGTTGGGGCCTTCGATCACAAAGGCGGGCGCCTGCAGGCCAGTCGACTGGACCATGATCTCGAACCAGTCGCCCTGCACCGCGTCGAACTCGTAGACGTCGACGTCTTGATCGAGGCTTCCGTCACCGTCGATGTCGCTCGGGGCGTCGATATTGCCGAGGAAGACGAAGGGCTCGCCGTCGACGGCCGGAACCGTCAAAAGCTCAGTCTCGGCGCCGAACGCCGGATCGTTGGGCTCCATCTCCTCGAGGTCGAAGTCGAGCGCCAACTCTTCGGCCGGGCTCATGCAGAGGCCGTTGACGAGCACGTCACCTTCCTGACAAGCGTCGGGAAGGCACAGGCCGGTCTCCGAATCGAAGGCCGTGCCGGCGTCGCACACATCTGCGGTCGGCACACATACGCCGGTATCGCCGTCGAGCGCCAGGTTGGTGCCGCAGCCCGCTTCGGCGAGCACACAGTCGCCGGTGTTCGGGTCGAGCTCGGTGCCCTGACCGCACGCGGCCGCGGCCACTACACAGCGGCCGTTGGCGTCGAGTTGCGTCTTGTCGCTACAAGCGTCCGCGCTGGGCACACAGGAGCCTTCAGCCCCAGCTTCGGTGCCGTCACCACAGACAATATCGGTATTTGGAACACAGGTTTTGGTGTCTTGATCGAAGGTGGTTCCTTCTTCACAGACACCTTCGGCAGGAACGCACAGGCCGTTGTCGAACACAGTGCCATCGGAGCAGCCGCTGGTGTCGAGGACGCATTCTCCGTCCATCAACACCGTCCCCTCGGCGCAGCCTTTCGATGACACAATGCATTGGCCGTCTTTCTCGGTCGTACCGGGTGCGCACTCTGAGCCGCAACCGTATAGCGGCGTCAGCGCAGTGGCCAATAGGCCCACCCACGCAAGCAAACGTAACTTCGACATCTAGTTCTCCTCCTCGCTTCGCTAGCAAAAGCTCGAAACATGCATCTCGACATGCTTGACGCTGCGATGCTCGGAGGATCGGCCGAGCTGATACTGCAATTGTAAAAAAGCGTATCAATACGGCCAATTGCACCGAGCTTGCGCAACGATACGCGCCAGGCGCGCCTTCGAGCCGCTCATTACCGTCCTAATGGACGAACTTATGATGCAAATGACCCCCATGAGTGCGCGTAGAGTAACGAGAAGGTCACAAGATTACAACGAATTTTATCAGTTTTGCCGCGAAGTTAGATGTAGTCACAGTGCACACATCCCTTTTCGTTTGCAATTAAGACACTCGCAAACCGACTAGAACTCAGCCCAAGAAACGCAAAAAACCCTCCGGAAAAACCGGAGGGTCGAGAGGGCGTTGCGCCCGGCAGACGGAGGTCTGACCGGGCGCGCTCGCACACGTGTTTATTGGCACGTGAAGGTCAGGCCCCACTCGTTGAGCGTGCCGGAGACGTAGAGGCCCACATCGGCTACTTGGAGGCTCCAGTCGCCGTCACCGGTCAGGCCTGAAAAGTTCGCCAAGTTGCCTGCCGGCGTCAACTGGGTCGGATACCAACCCAGAATATCATCGTCCGAACCACCCGTTTCGTCGTGCAGCAGCACCGAGGTGCCATCGGGGGCCACCAACGACATGCTCAGGTCACCGCGATAGCCGTGGGAGATATCCACGTACACCTCGACCGAGCTGACCGTCGTGCACCCGCTGACCGTGAGGGTATCCGAGACACCTGCCGGATCGCCGTCGGGAATCGCCAGCGCCGGCGAGCTCACGTATTGGGGGGGAGGCGGCGGCGCCTGGACGGACACGTCGATGTCGAACGAGGGGACCGTTTCGTTGGCCTCGACGCCCACCAGATAGGTGCCTGCGCTGAGCGTCGCCGGACCGAGCGGCGACGACCCCGACCAAGCCAACTCCGTGAAGGAGCTGTCGTAGATGACCAGATCGACGTCTTCACCGTTGGGCGTGGTCACGTCGACGGTAACTTCGCCGTCTTGGCTGAGCGTGAACGTCTGCGCGCTAAGTTCACCGTTGTCCAGCCCCGGCAGGCCGGTCTGACTGACCGAGGTGTCCAGGGCGATAGTGCCCAAATCGCCGGGAACGAAGGTGCGCACCGTGACCACTTCGTTGGTGGTGCCGTTCGTCCAGCCTTCGAGGACGACTTCGTAGTCCGCAGCAGTATCGCTGTACCAGTACACGTAGGTCGGGTCAGTGTCCGACGCGGCGTAAAAGACATACGACGCATCCAAGACATTGCCGTTGCTGTCCAACAACTCCATCTCGTGGTCTTCCGACTGATCGTTATCGTGCGAGATTTCGATCATCTGGCCGGCGGGCACCGAGAAGCTCACCGTGTAGAGCTGGTTGCGGGAGAATGTAGCCAGCGGCGTGGTTGAGGCGGTGGTGTTGTCGATCGTCCCGAGATCCTCGCGGGTCCGGATGGCATCGCCGGTGATATTGTAGCCGGCGCATGCCTCATCACATTCGACGCGCAGCAGGTACGTGCCGGCGGCGTCGAGCCCGATTGTGAACGACACATCGCCGCCCGAACCGAACTCGCCACCGATGTAGGTTCCATCGAGCTCGTGCACGCGGAAGTTGACATCTTCGCCACCGAGCGGCGACAGCGTGCCGCCAAGAGCCATGGCTTCGTTGGCGTCGAGCAGGTGATAGCCCGCGTGACCCCGAGCGATACTGGCGTTGTTGCTGATGCTGAACGGGTCGCCTGCATCCAGCGTGGCGTCGACGGTCGGGGTAGCGCCGGTGAAGGTGAGCGTCTCACCGGTCCGCCCGGTGCCGGCTTCGACCTCGACCAGCACGGTCATGGCCATGGGAGCATAGCTCCAAGGCACGTCGAAGCGGCTGAATTCAGCCGACGAGCGCGCCTCGATACCTGTCGCCTCTTCGATCAGTTGGCCGGTGGCGTCCAATACGCGCACGTCGAGGGGGGCTGCTTCGTGGTTGTCGTGCTCGAGTTCGACGACCTGTCCAGCGGCCACGTCGAGGGTGTAGTAGACCTTGGCGCCGGCGGGCATGGCGATCGCCGGAGCGCTCACCGTGCCGTTGGCCGGCAGTTGGCCCAAGTCGACGGCCGGGATGATATTGACCCAGGTGGTCGCGTCGACGTCGCTCGAGGTGTTGTTGGTGAACACCACGTCGTAGTCGCCCGAGGCGTACGCGACGTGCTCGACGCTCGCGCCGCTGGCCAACGTGGCCGTGGCGACTTCGGTGCCGCTCGGATCGACGATCGACACGTCGAGGTCGGCCGAAGCCGGGTTCGACTGGGTGATCACCAGTCGATCGAACTGATCGATGCTGACCGTCTCGGTGTAGGCGCCCCCGGCGGTGATCGTCTGGCTATTCTGCACGCCCGAGACGTTCGCCGTGATGTCGAAGTCGTCTTGCGGGCCGTCGATGCCCGTCCAGTCGACGACCACGAACATGTCGCCCGTGCTCGGCACGCCGGTCACGACCGGCTCGCCGGGACGAATCATCTGACTGTGATGCAACGTGGTGGCGTCGGCCCAGATCTGGACGATCGCCTCACCGTCCTCGCCGATGGCGTTGGCCTCGAGAGTCACCAAGTCGTTGGCGCCCAAGTTGGTCACGCTGAAGAAGTTATCCTTCAGGTTGCTCAGCTCGCCGGTCAGGTCGGCGCTGCCGCTCGATGCGTCTTTGTCGGTGGCCGACGGCGCCGTCACACTCGCCAAGCTGCCCACGTAGTTCCAGGTATCGCCGCCACGAGAAACCTCGTAGTCGCTTGCGAGCACCAGTGAGGGGAGCACGGTGACCGTGTAGGTGCCGTCGGTCGGAATCACCAGGGTGCGCGCGGCGTCGCTAGAGGTTCCCAGCGCGCTCTGGCGCACGTAGCCGTCGGGGCCGGTGACCACAAAGGCAGGCGCCGGAAGCCCGGTCGACTGGACCATCACGTCGACCCAGTCGCCGGCGCTGGCGCTGAATTCGAACGCGTCGACGTCTTGATCGACCTCGCCGTCGCCGTCGATGTCACTCGGCGCCGAGATGGTACCGGCAAAGACGTACGGGTCGGCGTCGGGCGCCGGAAGCGTCATCGTCTCGGCGGTGCCTCCGAGGGCCGGATCGTTATTCTCCTGCTCGACCACGTCGGCGCCGGCGGCGAGCTCTTCGGCGTCGTTCATGCACACGCCGTCGATGAGCACGTCGCCCTCTTCACACGCGTCGGGCAGGCAGAGCCCCGAGTCGCTGTCGAAGGCGGTGCCCGTGTCGCATACTTCGTCGGTCGGCACGCAGGTGCTCGTGTCACCATCGAGCGCCAGGCCGTCGCCACAAGCTTCGTCGACGAGCAGACACTCGCCGGTGTTCGGGTCGAGCTCGCTTCCAGCCGTGCACGCGGCGCCTTCGACCACGCATCGGCCGTTGTCGCCCAAGGTCGTCTTGGGACCGCAGGCGTCGGCGCTGGGTACGCAGGTACCCTCCGAGTTCGGCTCGGTGCCTTCGCCGCAGACGATCTCGCTGTTGGGGATGCAGGTGCGCGAGGCGGCGTCGAAGGTCGTGCCCTCGGCGCAGTTGGCGTCGGTGGGCACACAGATGCCCTGCTCGAGCACCAAGCCCTCGCCGCAACCGTCCTCGGTCACGACACACTGCTTGTTCTCCAACACGGTGCCCGCGCCACAACCTTCGGCGACGAGTACGCATTGGCCGTCTTTCTCGGTGGTTCCCGGGCCGCACTCCGAGCCGCAGCCGTAGAGCGGCGCGACCGCAGCGGCCAGCAGGCCGGTCAACAAAATGAGTCTCAGTTTCGACATAAAATCTATCCTCCAAAAGGCGCCGGCGACCTCGCGCCGCCGGCGCTTCAACGTAGTCGTGTTCAACCTCGCAGCGACGACCTTATTGGCAGGTCAAGTCGAGCGCCCAATGCACCAACGATCCATCGTCGCCGCCGGCGTTGTCGGTGATCGACAGCGTCCAGTCGCCGTTAGCGTCCTCGCCGGCGAAGTCCGACAGCGCTCCCGGTCCATCGACGGTCAGATCGGTGGGATACCAACCGATGATGTCATCGTCGCCGTAACCGGTCTCATCGTGCAGCGTCACGCTCGTGCCCGACGGGCTCTCCAGCGTGACGAGCAGGTCGCCGATATAGGTGTGCGGAATCAGCACATACACGCGAAGGCTGGCGATATTGGCGCAGCCGCTGACGGTCATCGTGTCGGTGACCGTGTTGTTGCTCGTGACGGCGATACCCGGCGAACTGGCGTTGTCCGACGGCAGGTCGGGACGCGCGACGGTCACCTCGAAGGCGGTAAGCGCATCGAGCGCCTCCGCTTCGATGAAGTAGGTGCCCGGGCTGAGGCTGTGGTAGTAGGTGAACGCATCGTCGGTGTACGGACGAGCGTTGATCGCGGTCATCGTCGAGTCGTAGAGCCCGAAGTTCATGTCGCCGCTGTAGGGCCCGGAGAACTCGAGCACACTCGGCTCGTTCACGATCAGGCGCACGAGCGACGTTTGGTCGGCGGGCACAGTGCTGGGATGGGTGTAGGTGTCCGAGTCACCCGGAGCAAGCGGCCCGATCGTCGGCAACGGCTGCGCCTTGGCCACGAGGGTGGCGTCGACGTTCGACGAGGTGTTGTTGGTGAAGACGACCTCGTAGTCGCCGGCGCTCGTCACCAAGGGGTTGATTTGGCTGTCGGAAGCGAGCGTCTCGCTGGCCAACTCGGTTCCGGTGGCGACCTCGGTGATGGTCACGTCGAGGTCGGCGCTCGTCGGGTTGGTCTGGCTGGCGACGATCTGGTCGAACTCCTGAGCAGTGACCGTAAAGGTGTGCGTGCCGCCCGGCTGAATCGTCGCGATCGTGCTCGAACCGGTGATATCGGCGGTCAACTCGAAGTTGACGCTCGCCCCGCTGGTCTTCATCCAGTCGATGAGGATGAACTGCGAGGCGTCCGTGCCGTCGAGCTCGACGAGCGTGTTCGGCCCCAGAGGCTGCGACGAGACCAGCGTGGTCGCGTCACTCCAGACCTGGACGACGCCCTCGGCGTCGGTACCCAGAGCGTCGACGCTCACGGTGACGATGTCGCCGGCCTGCGCGCCGCTCAGCTCGAAGAAGTTATCTTCGACGTTGGGGAAATCACCGGCGAGTTGGCCGGCGCCGGTCGACAGATCGACAAGGGTGGCGCTCGGTGCCGACAACGTCTCGAACGTGCCTACGTAACTCCAGTCGTCACCGCCGATGCGGCTGATCTCGCCGTCGCTCTCCAACACCATCGCCGGCAGCACGGTCACCGTGTAGGTGCCGTCTTCCGGGATGACGACGTCGCGCACGGCGTCACCGCCGCCGAACGGGCTCCAGCGCACGTAGCCGTTGGGCCCCTCGACCTTGAAGGCCGGGTCGGGCATGCCCGTCGAGAGCACCGAAATCTCGAACCACTCGCCGGCGTTGGCGGTAAATTCGTAGACGTCGACGTCTTGGTCGACAGTCCCGTCGCCGTCGAGATCGGTCGCTTCGGAGATGGTGCCACTGAACACCTGCGGATCGTCGCCGGCCGTGGGAACGAACAGCGACTCGGCGGTACCGCCGAACGCCGGGTCGTTGGGCTCGGTCTCGGTCAGGTCCACGTCGCCGGCGAGGTCGTCGGCCGGCGAGGTGCACACTCCGTCGATGACCACGTCACCCGGACTGCAGCTGTCGGGCAGGCAGAGTCCGCTGTCGGCGTCGAATTTGGTGCCGGTGTCGCACACGTCGGCGGTCGGCACGCAAGCGCCGGTGTCGCCATCGAGCGCGGTTCCCTGACCGCAAGCCGCATCGGCGAGCATGCACTCACCGGTATTCGGGTCGAGCTCGGTGCCCGCTCCGCAGGCAGCCGCGCCGACTACGCAGCGACCGGCGTCGTCGAGCGTCGCCGTGCCGTCACAAGCCTCGGCGCTGGGCACGCACAGACCATCGTCGGCGACCTCCGTACCATCACCGCAGATGACGTCGGTATCCGGCACGCAAGTGTACGAGCCTTGGTCGAAGGTCGTGCCTGCTTCACAAACGGTGTCGATGGGCACGCAAAGCGCACCGTCGAGCATCGTTCCTTCGCCACAACCCGACTGGTCGAGCAAGCACTCGCCGTCTTTGAGGATGGTGCCCTCTGCACAACCCTTGGCGTCCACGATACATTGACCGTCCTTATCGACAGTCCCCGGGCCGCACTCCGATCCGCATCCATAAAGCGGCGCCAAGGACGCGGCCAACAGGCCGGCCAGCATCGCCGTTCGCAACTTCGACATAAAACTCTCCGTATCAGTCATGAAACTCGACTTGGTTCGCGTGTCAAATGACGCTGGTAGAAGCGCGAAAATCTCAGCTTTCACACCTTCTTGGAGCCGCCGCCACCAGCGTCGGTTAGACAAAGGATAGAAGTTAACTACCGACCCTGCCCTTCTTTTGCAAGCCGGTTGACCTGCCGTTCAAATTTGTCTGACGCGGTGGTATAAGCGAACTCTGGAGGAGCCATGAGCGATGACCAATCCGTAAGCGACTCGTTTTTCGACGTTTCCGGCCTCCCCGATGAGGACGTGGGCGACGATGACGATCTGCTGGTGGGGAGCGTGCTCGACGGGCGTTACCGTCTGGACCGCCTGCTGGGCGAAGGCGGGATGGGGCGAGTCTATGCCGGCACGCAGCTGTCGATCGAGCGCGAGGTCGCCATCAAGCTGTTGCGCGGCGAGGCGTTGGCCCAACGCGAGGTCAAGGAGCGCTTTTTGCGCGAGGCCAAGGTCATCTCGGGCTTCAGTCATCCCAATATCGTCCGCCTCATCGACTACGGCGAAGACCGCGAGCGTCGTCTGCCCTACCTGGTCATGGAGCTGGTGCGTGGGGTATCACTCGGCGAGTTGACTCGGCGCGGCCGGCTCGAGCTGCCGTTGGCCCTCGAGATTGCCTATCAGGTCTGTGGCGCTCTGGTGCAGGCACACGCTGCGGGCATCGTCCACCGTGACCTCAAGCCCGACAACTTGCAGCTGGTGCCGGTCGTCGGCGACTCGTTTCAGACCAAAGTCCTCGATTTTGGCATCGCCTTTCCTAGCGACGCCAACTCCCGGCTGACCTCCACCGGGATGATCTGCGGCACCTCGTATTATATCGCCCCCGAACAAGCTCGCGCACAGGAACTCGACGGACGCGCCGACCTGTATGCGCTGGGCATTATCCTTTACGAGATGCTCTCCGGGCAGCTCCCGTTCAGCGGCGACAGCGACTTCCAGATCTTGTTGATGCAGGTCCAACAGCCACCGCCGCCCCTGGCAGACTATCTGCCGCCCGAAGAAGTGCCGCCGGAGGTCATCAAGCTCGTCCATGACCTGCTGGCAAAGGCGCCCGACGAACGACCTCCCTCGGCGCGCGCGGTGCGCGAGCGCATCGAAGTCATTCGCAGACGCTGCGCCATTTCACCGCTGAAGCTCGACCTGGAGGATGCGTCGGCCGATGCGTTCGAACGCTGGATCCTCCCGCCGTCGGACAACGCACCGATCATCAACGCCGCCACCGAGTTCGACGTCTCGACTCCCGCCGAGGCGGTCGAGAAACTCGCCAGCCGACGCCACACGCTCGTCGAAGATGGCGGCCCGACCGAGCAAATGGCCGAGGTCGACGGGACCCCCGATGCGGATTCCGAGACGGCGCCCACTCAAGAGGCTTCTGCCGAAGCGTCCTCGGGTGGCGCAGGCTCCGCGTGGCTGATAGCTGCCCTCGTCGCGTGCATCGCCGTCGCTGGGGGCGTCGCGGCCTATCTGGCGACGGCAGACGAGTCGGACGATCCCGACGAGGCTGCGACGGCCGTCGCTCGAAAAGCCGACGACGCGCCGGACGTCCCCCACGACGACTCTCGCCAAGACGAGCGCCCACGCCCCGTACCCGACAATGTGCCGATCACCGCCTTCGCCGGCCGCTGCATGGTTATCGGCGAGAGCGACACTTGGTTTCACAGCGTCTTTTTGTATCCGGAGGTCGGCGAGTTGATGCTCCAAGGCGACGAGCGACTCCTGTGGTCGCGCGTCGACATGGGCGAGCGACAGGGAAAGACGGCCACCTTCAGCTACGAGGTTCCGGTCGACGATAAGCCGGAGAGCAGCAAGAAAAAGTCACAAACGCTCGAGGCACGTGCGAGCGCCGACAAGCTCATCTTCAAGCTTCCCGAGAAAAAGTCGAAGTTCGTCTGCCGCAAACACGACGTCCAGAAGTACTACGACACCCTCGACCTGACGGGGACCTTCGTCGACGCGGACGATAAAGAACGCACCCTGGTGGTGCCCTCCTCCGGCCAACGACTCGAGATCGGCGGCGCCGAATACGCCTACCGTATTTTGGACGGCCGCACGCCGGCCGACGGGCACCTGCTCGCGCTCAGAGAGGCCGACGCTGACAAAGCCAAATGGCAGCCCACGCGGCTGAGCTACGATGCGGACGCGGGCGCCCTGACTCTGGGCGAGGGCGAGCGTGCGCAGCGTTTTGTCTCCGAGGCGGCGCTCGAAGAGGCTGCTCGGGCCGAGAAGAAGCGTCGGCGCAAGAAGAAGCGCTCGCCGAAGCCTGCTTCCAAGCCGACGCCGACCCAACCCGCACCGCAGCAGGCTCCTGCAGCAGCCCAGCCGGGTTGGCAGCGCGGACCGGCCTCCCAAGAGGTGGTCGACAAGTACCGCAAGGAGCTGCGGGCGGTCGTCCAGCGCTTCTGCGATGCGCAAGACGATCACAAACAGCGGATCGAGCACTACCAATCGCTGTTGAGGCAAGGCCGCAAAGAAGACGCCAAAGCCTACCACGAGGCGCATATCAAGGATGGCGGCAAGCTGCGCGACGAAATGACCACCATCAGCCACACCTACAGCAATATCCTGCAACGCGCGATTTACTCGGGCGTCACGAGCCTGCAAATCCAGCAAATGCCCAGCCTGAGCAACGACGCGTGCAAGTGAACGCCGACCTCGGTGGACGTATTTGCGCGCTCCCGTCTCGTGCGTAACTTGGCAGCCGTGACCCGAATCGACGACGGTCGAGCACACACGTGCTTCTCCGCCCTCTTTCGCACGACAGGAGCTCGATATGACTGCCGGAACGCCCCGTTCTCCCGAGTCCGCTCTTCCAGATCTGTCGGTCGACGTGGTGACGCGTCTGGTCGCCGGCCGCTGCTACTTCACCGACTTGAGCTCAGGCAATTTTCGCGCGGTGCTCGCGTTTGCCCAGCGGCGCGGCCTGACGGTCGTCCCTGCAGGATGTGAGGCGGACTTGAGCTACGAAGACGACGACATGCTCATCCAGGGCCCCTTCGTCATCGGTCGTCAGGTGGTGTGGACGACCGCCGACGCCGGGCCATCCCAGCCTTTCGGCCTCGACGATGTCCAGCAGGCCCAAGAGCTTAGCAGCGCCGGGCTCGACGCCGAATTCGAACAGGTATTTACCGAGCACAGCGGTCCGTCGTCGGCCATCGAAGAGGGGATCTTCTTGTGCAATACCGGCCCGATGGCGACCGGCACGCTGGTCTTTGGCACCGCAGGCACGCGCGAGGAGGCCGAGCTGACCGGCGGCGAATACGTGTGGGGTCATGACATGGAAAAGCTGCCCCACGATGAAGGTGTGATTGGAGAGGTCATCGCCAGTGTCGAGTACGACGAGGTCGAAAAGGTCGACTTTAGCGCCGACGCGGACCAGATTCGTCGTGAGCAGGCAGTTCCGTACGCCGACGAGCCCGTCTACTTTCTCGTCTCGCAATACGACTGAGCACCGACAGAAGGCGAGGCCTTATTCGCCGGTGGTTGCAGGCGCCGATGCGGTATGTTCGAGCAGGTCTTCGACGGCGTGCTGGAAGGCGTCGAGGGAGTATGGCTTGGCCAGGAAGCCGAAGGACCGGGGATGGTCTGCGACGATCTCGGGTTGCTCGCCGTTGGCGGATACGAGCAGCGTAACCAGGGCCGGGAATTCTTTTTGGAGATGGTGGCTCAAGCGCGCGCCGTCCATGCCGGCCGCGTGAACTTCGCACACCAGCATATCGAGTTGAGTGGCGCCCTGGACCCAGACCAGCGCTTTCTGTGGTGAACTGAGGACTTCGACGGTATGGCCTTGGCGAGTCAAATTACGCCGAAGCAAGCGCTGAACCCAGGGGTCTTCCTCGACGACCAAGATCTTGGCAGTGGGTTTGGCTACGCTGGTTGGCTCGGGTTCGTCGACCTCGGGAGCCTTCGCGCGGCGGCGTTCGATGGCATCTAGCACGCGCAGCCCGAGGATCGACGGGTCGAGATCGGACAACGGCACAAAATCGTCGGCGCCGGCGTCCACGGCCTGCTGACCCATCGCCAGGTCACGCCCCACGACCAGCACGGGGGTGTCGGGCGACTGCTCGCGCAACTCCGAGAGCGCTTCCAGACCTTCACTGTCGGGGAGTTCGAGGCCAAGGAGCACCGCGTCGATGGCCATGCCCGCCAAGATTTGACAGGCGGACCACAACTGACGCGCCGGTGAGACGACAAAATTCGGCGTGGAGGCTTTCAGCGAGTTTCGTACGGCAGCGGCATCCTTGGCATTGCCTTCCACCACCAACACCCGAATCCCTTCGGTCGTTGGGTTGGTATGTTCGGCGCTGCGCTCCATGAATACGAAACTCCTGTTCGAGTCGTTGAAATCGAATCCTTACCGCTTGTCTTCGAGATGCCACCAACGTTGACACGCCGGGCAAATGCGTCAAGCGATGATTTTCGAAATCGCCCCACCAGCGCCGTTTGTGCCCGTCCAAAGGGTGCTCAGATATTCCTCAACCGATAGCCAACCCCGGTCTCAGTGACGATGTACTCCGGCTGGGCCGGATCCTCTTCGAGCTTGCGACGCAGATGCGCCATGTAGACGCGCACGTAGTGGTCGCGGCCGACACAGTCGGGCCCCCACACTTCCTCGAGAATCTGGCGGTGGGTGAGCACGCGGCCCACATTTTTGACCAACGTGAGCAACAAGCGATACTCGGTCGGGGTCAGATCGATCTCGTTTTCGCCCATAAACACTCGCCGTGCGACGCGATCGACGCGCAACTCACCGTTTTCGAACACGGCGTCTTCGTCGTCGGGGGCAACCTGCTCGGCGTGCCGCAGGCCCACACGGATGCGCGCGAGCAACTCCTGGGCGCCAAAGGGCTTGGTCAGATAGTCGTCGGCGCCTGCGTCCAAAATGGTGACCTTCGAGTCCTCCGAGTCGAGTCCGGAGACGACGACCACCGGGGTGTGCGTCCACTCGCGCAGACGAGACAAAACTTCCTCGCCGCGGATATCGGGAAGACGCACATCGAGCAGGATGAGATCCGGATTGTGCTCCGCCGCGCGCTGGATGCCCTCCTCGCCCGTTTCGGCCTCGAGAGGCTGATAATCATTCGACTCCAGCAAGGTTCGCAAGAACCTGCGCATTTTCGGATCATCCTCGATGATCAGAATTACAGCATTCGGGTCCATAATGGATGATACCTTCTACTCAGTTGCGTCTTTACCCGTTTCAGGGTCGACGAGATCATGAGGCGGTGTGCGTCCACCATACCCCAAGACAAATGCGAATACAGCACCGGTTTGATCTTGTCTATTGTGAGCCCAGATCTCCCCGTCGTGCGCGTCGACAATCCTTCGGCTGACAACCAGTCCCAGCGCCCCGCCGGGAGTGCTTGTTTGCCCGCTCCGGGCACTTGAACGCGCGTCGACCAATACATCTTCCTCGTTATCGAATCGAGGACCGCCGTCGAGCACTTCGACACGACACTGCTGGTCGTCGGCACAAACACGTACTTCGACGGGACCACCTGCGGGCGTACAATGAGCGGCGTTATCGAGCAAGTTGATCAACACCGTCTCGATGAGCACCTCGTCGCCACGTACAAACGCCAGGTCAGGCTCAATGGTGACAACTACTTGGTGGTCGTCAAGCAACGATCCGAGCCGGCGGATCGCCGAGCCGACCAGATCTTCGACCAAATGCCACTCCCAGCGCAACTCGCGCTTGCCCGTCTCGAATCGACTCCACTCGATGAGCGTATCGATCATGCGTCGGATGCGGTCGGCTTCCGTCGAGATATTCTCGCCCAAGTCGACGAGCTTGTCGCTCGACAGCCGGCCTTCGGCTGACGTGAGCACTTCGGCGGCCAACTTGATATTGGCCAGCGGAGTGGAAAAGTCGTGAGAAAACGCGCGCAGCAACGCGGCCGCATCGTCGTCGGCGGATGAAGTGTCGGCGGATGAAGATGCGTCGTTATGAACACCAGGTTCATCTTGCTGTTCTCGCATGACCAGTCCTCCTCCAAGGTCCGAGTGGATGCGCTTGAGCGCGCAGACACGCGCATGATACCAAAGCCCTCACATTCGTGGCGTAAAAAGACGGACGTCATATATTAAAAGCTCGTCAAAACACACGCCTTTCACACCTTCCCCCGGAGCTTCCATGCAGCAGCTCGCCAATTATATCGTCACTCACGCGCGTTCGGGCTCGCGCCCGGGTCAGCTTGCCGAATTTCGACTCCTCGAGCGCCAAGGCGACCAATTCGAGGACCGCGGCCTGCTCACACGTGCCGAGGTCATCGAACTCCTCGACTCCGGCGAACGCATCTTCGCCTGGGACTACGAGGGCGAAGACCTGGGCGACGAGGTCGAGCTTGTGCGCGTGCAGGGAGACCAATTCGTGCGCATCGACGGCCAACGCCTTCGCGCCGACCACCTCGGAGACCTCCCGGAGCCAGGCGAATGAACACTGACGTCCCGTTCAAGCATCGGCGCGTGCGCGCCAGCGGTGTCGAGCTGCATTGTGTCGAGTTGGGCGCGCGTGACGACGCGCCGCTGATGCTCTTTCTGCACGGGTTTCCCGAGTTCTGGTACTCGTGGCGCCACCAGATGCGCGAGTTCGCCGACGACTTTCATGTCGTCGCCCCCGACCTTCGCGGCTACAACACGAGCGACAAACCCGCGGGCCGCGGCGCCTACAGCCTCGACAAGCTCGTTGACGACGTACGCGCCCTCATCGTGAACCTGGGTTACGACAAATGCGTGCTCGTGGGACACGACTGGGGTGGCGCCATCGCCTGGCAATTCGCCCACACTCACCCCGAGATGCTCGACAAGCTGGTGGTCATGAACCTGCCCCACCCGGTTCGCTTCTACGAGGGACTTGCCACCGCCGCCCAACTTCGGCGCAGCTGGTATATCTTCTTTTTCCAGCTGCCCTGGCTTCCCGAAAAGCTGTTGAGCCGCGACCGCTACCGCACCATCGCCGAGCTCTTCGAGAAGGAGTCGAAAAACCCCGGCGCTTTCTCGGACGAAGACCTCGAAGCCTACCGTCAGGCCGCCAGCCAACCCGGCGCGCTGACTGCCATGCTCAACTACTACCGCAATATCCTGCTCCAAGCATTCAGCTTCGACCCCGACGACTACACGCCGCTCGAGGTGCCCACGCTGCTGATCTGGGGCGAGGACGATAGCGCGCTGGGAAAGGAGCTGACCTACGGCACCGAGCGCTTCGTGCGCGACCTGCAAATTGCCTACATCCCGGAGTGCAGCCACTGGGTCCAGCAGGACCGTCCTGCCATCGTCAATCGACACATGCGCAGCTTCGTCGACGCCGGATAATTCCGGCGCCTCAAGTTGAACCGCCCGCGCGATTGTGGTCTTCTAACAACAGGGCGACCAACTTATCTCAGACTGTGATCGACGATGTCCTCTAAAATGAGTCCACTTCTGCGTAGCGTTGTAACCGCAGCGACCCTGGCGATGGTGGCGCCCGGGTGCATTTTGAGCCAAGACTTCGGCGAAACCGCCAACCCGTCGACCCGTGACACGGGCACCGATACTCAGGGCGATGACGTATCGGGCGACGACGTCGGCGGCGATGTGGACGACCCCGCAGACGCTTCGGACACCGGCCAAGACACCAGCCAAGACACCGGTCGCGACGTCGAAGCCGACGTCAGCCCGGGCAACCGCTTCGCTCCCCTGGCCGTCCAGCAAGCTCAATGTGGCCCCACGCCCACGGTATTCGAGCTCGACCCGAGCAACTTTGGCAGCGCCCGCGACGCGCTGTCGGCCGACGGCGCCGCTCCGGTCTTCGACCTCGGACCGGCGTCGCGCGACGTGTTCGCCGACGACTGGGCAGTCCACGGCGTGGCAGTCGCCGCGCCGACGGCTGACAACAAGCTCGCCGTGGGTTGGGCATCGATCGACGTGCGTGACTTCCAACAGACGCCCCCCGAAGAGTCCGTCGCAACTGCCCCCTTGCAGCTCTCCGGGGGCAGTGTCGCCGATCTTCCCACCGGTCAGTCGAACACTCCCCTTCGCATCCACGACGTCGAGGTCTTCACCCCGCGTGTGGGGGCGTCGTGGGGCAGATTCCAGATCTACAACATCATGGTGTTCACCAACGTGGGCACATATGCCTGCGACGTCGACGCCACCCGCGACGACGATGGATGGACCGATCTCTCCGGCGACTGCTCGTATCAGGCCCTGCTCGACGGCGGCGCCTTCGGCCCCAACGAGGTACGTCCCGCCCGCCGCATGAACTGGATGCCGGTCCGCGGCACCGACGACAAACAATTCGTCAGCGCCGTCACCGGCGGCGCGCCTTCGACGAACACCGCGCTGTTCCACTACAACCCCGATGAAGGCTGGTTGAGCGCACTCACGGCACTCGAAGCCGATAACACGGTCAAGTGGTCGGGGGAGTCGAGCGGACCGTTCACCGCGCTTCGTTTCGCGTGGGGTTGGCCCGACTACGCCAACGACTATCCGCTCATCTACATGCTCGACCATAGCGGCGAGGAGCCCATTGCGGCCGAGCTCGCCTATGCCAATGGAAGCGGCGGCGCGGACTACCGTGCCCGACGCGCCGCCATGGACTTGCCTCTCCCCCCTTCGTTGGAGCTGACCGAGGGCGCCTTCTCGTTCACCTACCGCCTCTTCGGCGCGGCGCCCCAGCAAAACGAAGCCATCACGGCCGGTTTCATCGGCCTCGACGGCGATGACCGAGGGGTTGTCTTCGGCAGCACCGCCGGCTTCGACGATGCCGACTGGCTCACTTACGAGGCTAGCGATATCACCAAGTTGTGGGCGTTCCCCACCGGCGGTCCGACCCTCTTGGGATTTGCGCGCGGCAACAATCGAAACGCACTCGAGCTCGCCAGCTGGGACTTCGCGACCGACCTGCGCACCTTCGGTCCGGCCGTCAGCCTGAGTAATCATGCCCTGGGCCACATCGACGACGTAATCCTGCACTCGAACTGGGCGCGCTACGCCACCGCCTTCGACAACTTGTCACCCTACCGCGGCCTGCTCGGCTTCTCGGCACGCGCTCAAGCCGAGACCTCGCGCGGGATCTACCTGCTCGACGTCGAGGATATCTACGACGCTTACTCGCTCTGCCCGGCGCCCTGACCGGTCTCGTCGGAGGCGGCTGACTCGCGCGCCCCGCAGAGCAACTCGAAGGCGTTGCCCGCCATGATGCGGGCGACGTCCTCGTCGCTATGTCCCCGCCGAAGCAACTCGTCACTCACCAGATGAATGTCTCGGCAGTCGTGGTGATCGCTCATGATCGTGGGCAGCCACCCGTCGTAATCGCTGCCGATGGCCACGTGGCGCACGCCCACCCGATCGATGACGTGCTCGATATGGTCGGCGATCCAGGTGGTGTCGGCGCGCAATTTCCCCGCAAGAAAAGTCGGCGCGAACATGATCCCGATGACCCCGTCGGTCTCGGCGATGGCGTCGATCTCTTCGTCGGTGATGTTGCGGGCGTGGTCGTTGACTGCCTTGACGCCTGTGTGGGTGCAAAAGACCGGCCGCGTGGCCACCGCGCATGCATCGAGCACCCCGGGGGTGTTGACGTGCGCCAAATCGATGGTGATGCCACTCTCGTCGAGCGCGGCAATGAGCTCACATCCGAACTCGCTCAACCCGTCGGTCTCGTTGGCCCCGCGCCCCATCGACGGCGTAGCGGCCGAGTTTTTCGAGAAGTGGCACAGCGTCAAATAGGCCACGCGCCGCTCGGCGAGCACTTCGACGCGCTCGAGCTTGCCGTTGAGCATATGCGCGCCCTCGACCCCCGGCGCCACGCCCAGCAGACCCCGCTCTCGGGCCACCTGCCAGTCGCCGGGCGCCGCCACCCGAAACACCCGCTCGTCCAAACCGATCACCTCGTCGAGATAATCGATCTGGCGGTTCATCTCGCGCCAGCCGCGCTCGGACTCCCACGGAAAATAGTGGATGCCCAGACACGCCCCCAGATAGTCGGCCTCGACCATGCGAGGGATGTCGGCGTGCCAGAACAACGGCTGGCCGCCCAGGCCGCGCCGGTGACGTCGGGTGACGTTGTAGCGAAACAGACGCTGCTGGATGATGCTGTCGACGTGGAGATCGAGCGTGGGATAGGTCATGGATGCCAACCGATGGTTGATGCTGGTGACGACAACGGTCTATCTTGAACCAAAGTATGTCCCCCAACCTACGTGCCGAACCATGAATCGAACAAGCCTCTGTCTCATCTTGGCCGCCACCCTCCTGACCACCGCTGCCTGCGAGACGCCCGAGGAAGGTTTGGTCGGCGAGCCGCCCGCCGAGGAGATGCAAGTTGCCAATCGCCCGGCCGGACCGCGGCGCATCAAGCTGCCCAACAGTGACGACAAGAGGCAGCCCGACAAGAAGTACCCCGAGCCCGTCTTCGGCGCGGCCGTCTGGCCCTATATCGAGGAGGGGACGACGTTCGAGCTGACCTGGGGCGGTCCAACGGCGACCCTGGCGGTCCACGAAGGCCCGAACCCGAACAGCGCGATCGTCGGCGAGTACAAAATTCAGAAAGGCGCCAAAATTCCGTGGCGAAACTCCTGGGTCGGCGTCTACAAGCCGGCGCTCTTCGTCGCCAAGACCAAAGTCGAGATGTCGGGTACGCGCTACTCCCCCGACAACCGCGACCTGCACGACGCCCCGGTCAACGCCACGGTCCACCCGGGCCAGACGATCGCGGTGTACCACTACGCCGGCGCGGCGACCTGCTTTGTGGGGGTGGGCCAGTCGCTGATGCAGGCCCCCTGCCCGTCGCCTACGGACTTCAACGGCAACTTCTCCGGCCGCACCCGCGGCGAGCAGATGCACCCCGAAAAGCGAATCTGGTGGGTCTATATCGAGACGCAGCAGGCTTCGGGGTGGATTCCGGTCGATGATCGCGTCCTGGTCGATATCCTGAAGACCTGATGGGCCTCGATCCGTCGATCCCTTTTCCTCCTTGATCTGCAGTGCCTATTTTGGCCTATACTGATGAACCTGCAGTACACAGATTGACTGAACGCTTCATCTCACCCGGCAGTTTTCTCGTTTCGCGGTATCGCGGGAAAGAGAGTGTGTGAGGCAGCCGAACTGCGCCCCGATGGGCCGCTTCGGCCGACCGAGACAACCAACGCACGTCATCCCAAACCGAACCGACCGAGAGGACTCTATGACAACGGGCATTCAAAGCCTGTTCGACGCCTTTCTCACCGCCGATCACCGACCTCATCGTATCGTTTTTCCCGACGGCCACGACCCGCGCATCGTCAGCGCCGCAGCCTACGCCGGCAGCAAGGACTGGGTGCGCCCCGTCTTGCTCGGCAGTCGCTCCGAAATCGAGCAGGTCGCCGACGACGCCGGCGCGTCGCTCGAGGCCGTCGAGATTCTCGATCCCGAGGAGTCGCGCCAATTCGACGACTACGCCATCGATTTCGCCGAGCGCCGCGGCATCCCGCTGCATACGGCGCGCTGCATGACGACCGTGCCGTTCTATTTTGCCGCCATGATGCTGTGCAGCGAAGATGTCGACGCCATGATCGCCGGCGCGCAATGCTCCAGCCAAGAGATCTTGATGGCCACCGATTTGGTGGTGGGCACGCGCGACGATGTGTACACGCCGTCGAGCTTCGTGGTCATGCAGATCCCAGGCTACGCCGGCCCCGAAGGCGAGTTGCTGGTGCTCGCCGACTGTGTGGTCAACCCCGAGCCCGATTGCGACACCCTCGCCGACATCGCCCTCGCCACTGCCGACACCGCCGAGGCGGTGCTCGACTGGGACGCACGCGTGGCCATGCTCTCGCACTCGACCCACGGCCACCCGCTCGAGCCGCGCGCCGAGCACGTCTCCAAGGCCGTCGACATCGTGCGTCGACGCGCCCCGGGCCTCAAGATCGACGGCGAGTTGCAGCTCGACGCTGCCCTCAACCTGGCCGTAGCTCAAAAGAAGCTCCCCTTTGCCAGCACCGTCGCCGGCAACGCCAACGTGCTCATCTTCCCGGACATGAACGCCGGCAATATCGCCATCAAGATGGCCCACGAACTCGCCGGCGCCACCCTGTGCGGACCGGTCCTGCAGGGCTTCGCCGAGACGATCGGCCTCGTCTCACGCGGCGCCACCACTCGCGACATCCTCGGCACCATCGCCCTGACCGGCGCCTACGCCACTGCACGCAAGCGCCCCCTCCCGCGCATCGTCAACGGCACCGGCGTCGGCGTCGACGCCCGGGCCGCCGCCGGCCCGGGATGGTCACCGAGGGTCGTGCGGGTCTAGGAGTTTGGGGGCTTGGGGGTTTAGGGGTTTAGGGGGGTAAATCGTCCGGAAGCATCGTAGTGGGGTGAGAATGATTTGCACAAACCGCCATTCAGAGCGACTCTACCCAAGCTCACAACCCCAAACCCCGAACCCCCCAAACCCTAAACCCCTAAACCAAACCCCCTAGCCCCCCATGCCCAACGACTCCAACCAACGCGACCCCTCCGAAGTAATGTACCGCGGCGTGATGGGCATCGGCGGCCTGCTGCTCTTTCTCTTTGGCGCGGGCATGTCCGGCTACGCCATCTATTCGCTGATCACCGCCGGATTTGCCGTGGGAACTCTGGCCACGCTCGGGATCATGGGGGTGGTCGCCATCGTCGGGTTGGTGATGCTGCGCGTGTCGCGAAGCTCGAAGTCGAGTGACGACCATAGCGACGACGGCGACCTGCTCGAAGGAAGCCGACAGCGCGGCGTGCTGCGCACGGCGCGCAAATACGAAGGGCGAGTCACCCTCGCCGAGATCACCCTCGAGACGCGTCTCGACGTCGCCGAGGCCCGCAAGCTCCTCGACGAATTCGAGCTGCACGGCATCGCCGAGTTGCAGATCTCGGACAACGGCCAAGAGGTCTACGTCTTCCCCGCCTTCACCGACGGCGGCCGCGACAAGCTCACCGCCCGCTCCCCGCTCGACGAAGATGCCGAGGTCGAGTTGCTCTTCGAACAACTCGCCGAAGAGCAAGCTGCCAAACAGGCGGAACAATCGGCTGAACAATCGGCCGAAAAGGCCACCGTGTCTGCCCATTCGTCCGATTCCGACGCCTGAATCACGGGCGCCCGCTCCTCCCCAAAGCCTCCGCACAACCATCACCGACGACCTCTCCGGGGGATGTTGGACCTGCCGCACGTGCTTAAGTTTAGCGTGGGCGGACCAGAACTTGGGGATTGAAGGACTATTGGAGCTGTTTCCGGGGAGGAAACCGATGCAGATCAACTGGGGAAAATGTTCGAGTTATGGAGGCCGCGCGGCGGCCTGCACGGCCACTCTTGCGGCCATCGCACTGGCACTCCTTTCGACTGGCTGCGACCGCTACGGCACCCAGGTCGCCAGCCAACCGGTCGCCATGGGCGTGCCGCCGAAGGTGACCCAAAAGGTCGACAACGCGCAGGCTGCCTATATCAACTCGCTGCGCACCATCGCCACCGACTACGACGCGGCCGTCTGCGAAGAAGAGAGCCAGATGGCCCAGTCGAGCCAGGAGCGCCAGGCGATGTCCGAGGCGAACCTGGAGGTGGCTCAAGCGTGGCAGACGGCCAAAGAGAGCGTGCAGACCAACCGCGGCGGCGGACCTCCCGGAGACGAGGGCGTCATCATCATCGAAGAGGCGCCCCCCGAGAAGAAGCGCGACCGCGGCGGCTGGACCTGCCAGAACGCCTCGAACGAACCGTCCTGCGTGGCAGCCACCGCCAGCGCCACCGCGCGCAAGGTCTTCCGCGATCACATGAGCGGCTACAACCTCAACCCGGTGACCATGGGCGACGTCTTTGAAGCCTTCGCCGCCGACGCCGCCTGGGCCGACCAATACCTGGTCGCCGCCGACACCCAGGGCGAGGCCTACGAGCAGATTCGCCAGGCATGCAAAGCCGGCGACAGCCCGCTGGCGCAGTTCTTCCGCGCGGCCGCCGACTTCGACCATCCGCAGGTGCGCCGCGACTTGCTCGCCGTGCGCGACGACTTCGTCGGCGTGCAGCAAAACGTGTGCGAGGCGCTACCCATGTACTACGAGAACGTGCTCAACGACTTGCAATCGGGCCTGAGCATGCGCATTCGCAATAACCGCTGCACGACTCCGCAGTGGGAAGCCATGTGGGAGTAGGCTTCGACTGAGCAGTCGCTCGTCGCCAGGAGGTCGATATGAGCACGAGCCCTCGCAACAACGCCGTACGATTCGTCTGCCTCGTCGCCGTCACGCTCGGCTGGCTGGGCTTCGCGCCCGCTGAGGCCGGCGCTCAGGACCAGTTTGTCGAGCCGGGCGAACTCGCCGAGGACTACGAACCGCGCGAGGGACTCGAGCTCGACCGTCCCCTCGAGCTCGACATCACCTTCGACTACCTGCACGTGGCCCGCAAAGACGGCGATATCGCCGTCGCCTACCAGGTCGCAGATTCAGACTGGAAGCGAGTCCGCCGGCACAACATCACGCTGTGGGTGAGCATCTACATACCCAGCGAGACCACGCCGCCCACTCTGTCCTACTCCTACCACCTACCGCTCGACGACGGGCGCACGGGCCTGGTCGAGTTTCCCGAGTGGCTGAGCACCCTCCACGTCGACGAACTCGGCGTCTGCGTGCTCGGCACCAAACCCTACGACAACCTGGGCCTGGGGCGCGGCTACGCGTGCAACGAGCTGCTCCTGGCGCCGGTGCATCGCCGCCTGCAGCAACGCGGCGACGGCGTGCGCTTCGAACTCACCTACTACGGCGGCATGCCCTATTACGGCTATTTCCCGTGGCGCGGGCCCTTCCTGTAGGCGCTCCACATCTCCGCACGACGACGCTCCAGCAGAGATGACGTCTGGAGCGACATCGCCTATTCTCACCGGTGTGTATCACGCATTTTGATGCTAACCGGCGATGAAACGACCGAACAACGACCTCCAAGCGCTCACCACGCAGTGGCAAACGTGGGGCATCGACGACCAGCCGGTGGTCGATGAGCGAACGCAGACGATGCGTCCGTCCGTCTCCTCCGAAAGCGCGGTCGCGACCTTGCCGCGGCTCCCCTCGCTGCTGAGCCCGCCCAACACCGACACCATCCCCGAGGTCGAACTCGGCAGGCGGCTCGGCATGGGCGGCATGGGTGAGGTGCGCCTGGCGAACCAGGTGCCCGTGGGACGCGAGGTCGCCGTCAAAAGCCTGCGCAAAGACGCCTCCGAGGTCTCCGGTCGCCCCTCGATCGAGGCGACCATGGTGCTGCTCCGCGAAGGCTGGACCACCGGGATGCTCGAGCACCCCAATATCGTGCCCATCTACACCCTCGGGCGCGACGACCAGGGCTCACCCCTCATCGTCATGAAGCGCATCGAGGGAGTCTCGTGGGCCGAGCTTCTGCGCGATCCCTCCAAGGCCCCGCGCAACTTCGACTCCGACGACCCGCTCGACTGGCATATCGAGATCCTCAATCAGGTCTGCAACGCGGTCCACTTTGCCCACAGCAAGGGCATTATCCACCGCGACATCAAGCCCGAGAACGTCATGATCGGCGCCTTTGGCGAGGTCTACCTGCTCGACTGGGGCATCGCGGTGAGCTTCGGCGAGGAGACCGACGCCCGCCTGCCACACGCCTCCGAGGTGAGCGGACCTGCCGGAACGCCGCACTACATGGCCCCCGAGATGGCCGCGGGCGAGGTGGGAACACTCGGCGCAGCGACCGATGTCTATCTTCTGGGCGCTACCCTCTACGAAATCCTGACCGGCGAGCCTCCGCACCGCGGCGAGTCGCTCTACGCGATCATGATCCAGGCCTACCGCGGCGAGCCGGCCGATTTTCCGGACGACGTCCCCGACGGGCTCGCCCAGATCTGCCGACGCGCGATGGCCCGCGAGCCCGAAGACCGCTTCGCCAGCGCCGAGGCCTTTCGCGTGGCCCTGGCCGACTACTCGCGCCACCGTGAATCGATCCGCCTGACCGAGGAGGCCGAAGCCCGGCTCTCCGATCTCGTCGCTCTGTCGAACGAGGACGACGACGAGACCACCCAAGCGAGCCTCTACAAACTCTTCGGCGAGTGTCGCTTCGGCTTCGAACAAGCTTTAGAGACCGACGAGGGCAACGCCCGGGCCCGCGACGGACTACAGCGCGTCCTCGAGGTGATGGCCGAGCGCGAGATCGATCGCGGAGGCTACGCCGCCGCCGCGCTCCTGCTCGCCGACCTGCCCCACCCGCGCGCCGACCTCGAAGAGCGCCTCGAGGCCCTGCGCGACCGGCTCGACGACCGCGAGCGTGAATTCGAGGAGCTCAAGCGCGAGCAATTCGAACACAACGTCGAGGTCTCCCGACGCACCCGCAGCCTGGTGACGCTCGCGCTCGGCCTCGTCTGGGGCACACTATCGGTCTACCGATGGGTCGAGCCGTCCAAGGCCCACGACTCGGGCGACTACTCGCTCTACTTCGTCGAGCTCGGCGTCGTCGCGAGCCTGCTCGCCCTGAGCTTCTGGCTCGGGCGCAACCGGCTGCTCAAGAATATCGTCAACCGACGCATCTTGATCTGCTTCGGCCTCGGGTTTTTGGGCAGTTGGCTGCTGCGTCTCAACGGCGCCACGGCCGGATTGCCCGCCCACATCATCGGAATGCACGAGACCCTGATCTTCGGCGTGTGCGCCGGCGTGATGGCGGTCACCCTCGACCGTCGCATCTGGTGGGCCGCCGTGCCCTACGTAGCAGGCTCGTTTCTCGGGCTGCTCGTCCCCGACTACACCCAGCTCATTTGGGGGCTGACCAACTACACCTCGCTCGGCCTTTTGGCCTGGGCGTGGTGGCCGCGCACCTCTCGGACGGCGACCTCATGAACGATCCCTCGCCAAAGCCCTCGCCAACGGGCATGCGTCTCGTGCGCTTCGCCACCGTCGGATTGATCGCGGCGAGCGCGGCGTGGTTCGTCAACGAACTCGCCGTCTGGCAGCTCGAGCGTCATGCCCCCAAGCCGCCCGCCCCCGTCGTCGCGGCCGCCACCCCGAACAAGCCCGAACCGCCGGCGCCCGCACCGGCGCCCGTGGCCCCCGAGATCATCGTCGAGCACGAGCCCAGCATCGCTCCCGTGCCTGCGCCCCCGTCGGACGCCCCGGTCGCCAAATCCGCCCCCGAGCCGTCCAAGAAGACGCACGACAAGCCGAAAAAGCGTCGCGCGAAGCCGGCCCGCAAGCAGGCCGCCAGCAAGCAAATAGCCGACAAGCCGACCGTCCGCGTCTTCACCGTCGACAAGCAGAAGCTCAAAAGCCGTTTCAAAAAGCCGTCCGACACCGCCGGCCACGGCCACGTCGTGCCCAACTGGGTTGACGGCGAGCGCCGCGGTATGAAGTTCGCCGACGTCGCCGCAGGCGGCATCTTCGCGCGTCTAGGCATCCAGAACGGAGACGTGGTAATGTCGGTCAACGGCATCGAGATTACGACGCAACAAAAAGCGCTGGCCGACCTAAAAAGGTTGCGCAACGAACGCACATTTGATGTTGTCCTGCAGCGCGACGGCAAAGAGCGCCGTCACCGCTACATCCTAAAGTGAGCAACCGAGCCCGCCGTTTCGCTCTTTTGCTCGTTCACTTGTTACTCTTTTGACTGTTTGCGCCCCATGAAACACACGATTCATCACGGACTCGATAAAGACCTCGCCCGCAAAGCCACTCACAAGGCGTTCGAAAGCTACAAAGAGCGCTTCGCCAAGTACGACCCCAAGGTCGACTGGTCGACCGAAGACCGCGCCGACGTGTCGTTTTCGGCCAAGGGTGTCACCCTCGACGGGTCCATCGAGATCACCGACAGCGACGTGCTCCTCGAGCTCGACGTGCCCTTCATCCTCAAGCCGTTCAAGAAGAAGGCCGTCGGCGTCATCGAGGACGAGATCCAAAAATGGGTCAAGAAAGCCGAACGCGGCGAGCTCGACTGAGCTATTTGACCCGTGTCCCTACTCTACCGCTCGCTTCGACAGCTTCTGAGACTGGCGGTCGATCTCTATTTCGTCGAGATCGACTCGACCGGCCGTGAAAAGGTGCCCCGCAAGGGGCCGGTCATCTTCGCGGCCAACCACCCCAACTCGATCATGGACACGGTCATTTTGGGGACGCAGGTCGACCGTCAGATCCACTACATGGCGCGAAGCGGGCTCTTCAAAAACCCCGTGGTGGCGACAATCTTCGACCGCTGCGGGGTCATTCCGATCCACAAGAATCCCAAACAAGACGGCGGCAGCAACGACGCGGCCTTCGCCAGCGCCTACGAGGTGCTCGCCCAGGGCGGCTGTATCGGCATCTTCCCCGAGGGCCAAAACTCCCTCGAGCGCGAGGTCCTGCGCGTCAAAACCGGCACCGCGCGCATCGCGCTGGGCGCCGAGCGCGCCAACGACTACGACCTCGACGTCAAGATCGTGCCCGTCGGCCTGAACTTCGAGGACCGCGACCGCTTCATGTCGCAGGTGCTCGTGCGCTTCGGCGAGCCCATCGACGTCGGCGAGTTCGCCGCGACGCACCAGATCGACCCAAAGCAAGCCGTCGTCGAACTGACCGACCGCATCAGCGACGAGCTTCGCCAGATGGCCACCCACATCGAGGGCGACCGCGTGCGCCGCCTCGTCGAGCAAATCTGGAGCATTTACGGGCGCGAACTCCTCGAGAATATGCTCGAGCACCGCGCCGAGCTCGAGCGCGAGCAGCGCTGGGACTTCGACGACCTGCGCGACGGCGACATCGCCGACGACGCCCTCGTCGACGACCTCGCCAACGACGGCGGCGGCCGCGGGCTCAGAACCTGGCTGTGGGACGCAGTCCGCTCGACCGACGCCCCCCGCGAGGACCTTGAGGCGAAGCTGTGGGTCCAAAAACGCATCGCCGACGCTCTGACCTATTTCGAAGAGCACGACCCCGACGTGGTCCGCCAGTTGCGCTACCGGGTCTGGCGCTACCTCGACCACGTGCGCCAGGTGCGCCTCAAGCACGACTTCTACGAGCGCCCGCCCGAGACGCTCTCCTCGCGCAAGGAGGGCGCCAAATTCACCGCCTACGCCATCGCGTTTGCCCTGCCGGCCATCTGGGGCTTCGTGCACAACTTCGTGCCCTACCAGCTCACCAAGCTCGCGGCGGTGCGCGCCCCCGACGAGGCGATCCGCGCCATCACCGCCCTGCTCACAGGCGCGCTCCTCTTCCCGCTCTTCTACGCGCTCTACGCCGGAGCACTCTGGTGGTCGACCGACGGCCTCATCTGGCCCGTCGTCCTCTACGTGCTCACGCTCGCGCCGGCCGGCTTCTTCTTTCTTCGCTACCGCCAGCGCCTCTCCCTATACCGCGGCCGCATCCTCACCCGCACGATGTTCCGCACCGAGCAAAACCTCGTCGACACCCTCGTCGACGAACGCCGCCAACTCGTCGACGAATTCGACAAGCTGCGCGACCGCTTCCGCGAGGCCCAAGGTCTTCAACTCGACCAGCGTCTTCAACTCGACCAGCGTCTTCAACTCGAAGAGTGACGCCCTCCAAATCGAGCATCTGCTGCTTATCCTTATGGCATGCTCGACCTCATCATCATCCTCGCCTTCGTCGTCTACGCCGTCGGCTCCGGCCTCCGCGCCCGCGAAAAGGCCTCCGAGAACCTGCGCGAGTACTTCCTCGCCGGGCGCTCCATCGAGGGCTGGCGCGCGGGCTTTTCGATGGCGGCGACCCAATTCGCCGCCGACACGCCGCTCTTGGTCATGGGGCTCATCGCCACCGGCGGGGTCTTCTTGCTGTGGCGGCTCTGGATCTACGGGCTGGCCTTCTTGCTCATGGGCTTCGTGCTCGCCTCGAGCTGGCGACGCTCGCAGGTGCTCACCGACGCCGAGCTCACCGAGCTCCGCTACGCCGGGCGCGGCACCCTCTTTTTGCGCTCGGTCAAGGCCATCTACTACGGCACGGTCATCAACTGCGTGGGCATGGCGATGGTGCTCGTCGCCGCCGTGCGCATCGCCGAGGTTTTCTTGCCGTGGCACGAATGGCTCCCCAAGGCCGTCTACACGGTGCCCTATAGCGCCGTCGACTGGGTCGGCATCCCGCTCGGCGAGAGCATGACCGGGCTCGCGCCGATGGTGATGACCACCAACAGCCTGCTCTCCATCGTCATCATCGTCCTCTTCGTCGCGCTCTACTCGACCACCGGCGGCCTGCGAAGCGTCATCGCCACCGACGTCGCCCAGTTCAGCTTGGCCATCATCGGCACGGCCATCTACGCCTGGATTGTCGTCGACGAGGTGGGCGGCATCGGCGCGCTGGGCGAGCGCATCGTCGACCTGTACGGCCAGGCCAAGGCCATCGAAATGCTGGCGTTTGCCCCCACCGGCGAGGAGATGCTCACCGGCTTCCTCATCGTGGTCAGCCTGCAATGGTTCTTCCAGATGGGCAGCGACGGCACCGGCTACCTCGCCCAGCGCTCGCTGTCGTGCAAGACCGACCGCGACGCCACCATCGCCGCCGTCGTGTTCACCTGGCTGCAGATCGTCTTGCGCAGCGTCTTATGGCTCATCATCGGCGTCGGCCTGCTCGTCATCTACCCGTTCACCCAGCAGCAAGCCGGCGCCGACGACTTCGCCGCCTCCCGCGAGCTGGTCTTCGTGACCGGCATCGCCGAGCTTCTGCCGCCCGGCGTCACCGGTCTGATGCTCGTGGGCTTGCTCGCCGCCCTCGCCTCGACCATCGACACGCACCTGAACTGGGGGGCGAGCTACTGGAGCCGCGACATCTACCAGCGGCTCGTCTGCCAAGAGTGGCTCGACCGCCAGCCCGGCGACCGCGAAATGGTCCTCGTCGCCCGCCTGTCGAGCGCCGGCATTCTGGCCATCGCGTTCGTGATCATGGCCAATTTGGGCTCCATCCAAGACGCCTGGCACATCACGCTCACCTTCGGCGCGGGCATGGGCTCGGTGCTCGTGCTGCGCTGGCTGTGGGAGCGCATCAACCTCTTCTCCGAACTCGCCGCCATGCTCGTCTCGATGGTCGCCGCCCCCCTGCTCATCGCCTACACCGACGCCGAATGGATCCGCCTGGGCGGCATGGCCGTCCTGTCGACCGCCGCCGCCATCGGCATCACCTACGTCACCCCGAGCACACCCATCGAGCGACTCGCCGGGTTCTACAAGCAAGTGCGCCCGATGGGCTTCTGGCGCCGCGCCGCCGAAGCCGCCGACCTGCCCGACGCCCGCCCCGTGCGCCGACTCGGCCGCGGCCTCTTCTACACCGCCGTCTGCGCCGCGAGCGTCTTCTTGATGCTCGTCGGCCTCGGCAAACTCGTCGTCCGCCCGCCCGGCGAGCCGGTCTGGTGGGCGGTGCTGTACGTCACGGGCTCGCTGGCGCTGATCCCCGCATGGTGGCGCGGCCTCGCAGAAGACGCGCCGCCGTTCAGGCGCCCCTAATAGCTGGCGCCACTACTCTGCAGGGCCGCCGCATCCCCCTTGAACCCCCCGCTCACCTCACATACACTGCGCGAAAATCCAGAAAATGCCTGATTTCAGGATGTTGTAAGTTGAAGTACTACCATCACACGGCTCTCCTCATCGCCCTCGGCACGCTTACCCTGAGCGCCGCTCCCGCAGCCGCCCAACAGGTCCCATCGGGCGACGACGACGCCTCCACGGTCGCCGCCCCCACCGAAGCAAGCAAGGAAGAAACCGACCTCGGCGCCGCCGCCGAGACCACCGGCGAGTTCCTCTTCGGCTCCTACGGCCGCGCCCAATTCGAGCTCGACGGCGAGGGCAACGACGGCGCCGCGCAGAATATCGTGTCGCACGGCCCGCGCCTCTTCCAAGAGGACTACGCCGAGTTCGACTTCAGCTACACCCTCGAAAAGCCCGACGGGTTCACCTCGCAGGTGCTCTTCACCTTCGCGCTCTTCGGCCCCTTCGCCCACTACGACGGCGACTTCCTCGACCAGCCCATGGCCGTGCGCAACCTGTACGTACGCATGGCCAACCTGAGCCAGGCCCTCGACGGGCTGAGCCTGTGGGCCGGCTCGCGCATGTACCGCGGCGACGACATCTACCTGCTCGACTGGTGGCCCCTCGACGAGCTCAACACCGTCGGCGGCGGGCTGGCCTACCGCAAGCACGGCTTCGACGGCCGGCTGCACCTGGGCGTCAACCGCCTCGACAACGACTACCAACTCCAGGTCATCGAGGTCCCCTCGACCCCCTTCGGCACTCGCCCCAAGGTGCTCCTCGACCGCCAACGCCTGCTCGGCTCGGGCCGCTTCGAGTACGCCGCCACCGACCTGGTCGCCCGCTGGGGCGCCAAGGGCGTGCTCTACGGCGAATACCACCGCCTGCCCGAAGGCCAGCGCATCCCCCAAGAATTCATCCAAGACGGCGCCCCCACGCGCCCCGAAGCCGAAGTCCTCGAAACCCTCCCCTCCGACGACGGCTTCGTCCTGGGCGCCGAGCTCGGCCTCTTCGAGTCCGAGACGACCAACCACCTCAACCTCTTCTTCCGCTACTCCCGCGGCCTGGCCGCCTTCGGCGAATTCGGCGTCCCCTTCGGCACCGCCCTCGACGGCACCTCCGGCGACGCCGAAGAGATCCTGGGAGCCCTCTCCGGCAACTGGGAGAGCCAATACTTCGGCGTGATGGCCGGCGCCTACCTGCGCAAATTCACTGACGCCGACACCAACACGAGCGACCTCGACGAATTCGTCGAAGGCACCGCCGTGGTCCGCCCGGCCATCTACGTCACCGACCACTTCCACCAGGCCTTCGAGGTCAGCTACCAACGCCGCTACCCCTTCGGCCTCGACCCCGATACCGGCGAATTCGAAGACCCGCAGGTCTGGCAACTCAGCGTCCTCGAGCTCCTCAGCCTCGGCCGCGGCAACTACGCTCGCCCCCAGATCCGCCTGGGCTACACGGTCGCCTTCGCCAACGATGCCGCCCGCAACGAGTACCCGGTAGGCGACACCCGCCGCCCGGAGGACGTCGAGCACATCGTCAGCGTCGGCGCAGAGTGGTGGTTCAACTCGTCGACGTATTGAACTCACGCACAACAAGGCAAGGGCATCCTCTCCGCCCGCAGCGAAGCGAAGGGAGGGAGAGGACCGAGGAGAGGCGTCCCTTTCCACGCAGCAAAGCGAAGTGGAGAGGGATTCAGGGAGAGGCTGTTTCGCCGGCCTTCGCTACGCTGCGGCCGGCACTTCCCCACGCGCTAAAAAACGCGCTGGGGAAGGGGATTGCATCTCTGAACCACTCTTCTTGCCTGCAATCCCCCTCCCCGGGCCGCCTTTCAGGCCGCGGGGAGGTGGGGGCTGTAGCGCAGCGGAAGCCCCTGGAGGGGCCCTCTCAACAAGCAAGGGATCTCGACTCGAACCAGCAGCACGGCCTACGTGCATCGACCGCCCACACATGTTCGGCGGGCCGGAGCACGGTCAACCCGCATAAAGCGCCGCCGGCGGTCGCGACGACCGCGCCCCAACCTCGCTGCGCGCCACAGCCAGGCCGGGGCGCGGTGCTCTGCGCCGCCCAGCAGGTCAAAGAGCGGCTGACCCAGCAGGACCGCGACTTTCTGGCCTCGCAGGTCTTCGCCGGTCGACCGCTGGTCGAGGTCGTCGACGCCTGGCTCGACACCGCGCTGCTGATGGGTCGCCGCGTCGACGAAAGCAGCGCCACGACCTACTCGCCAGCCTGCGCGAGGCCGAAGAGACCGCGCGGCGGCGCGCGGCGGGCGAAGAACCGATTGACGAGCCCCAACCTGAGGAGCCCGTGGACGCCGACGTCACCGAACCAGTCTGATCCCGGAGCGCTCCGCTCCGAAAGTCCACCAGAGCATCGCCAGGCCGGAGATCTCCGGCCTGGCGATGCTTTTTTTCATGTTCGAGACGGACGCTTCCGCCAAAAAAGTGCACAAAAGCATTGCGACGGCGGAGGCGTCCGCCGTTTTTCTTCGTCGACAGCCTCGAAAGCCGGACGCTTCCGCCAAAAAAATGCTCTAACCGCCTCGACGGGCGGACGGTTCCGCCCCTTCGATGCTCCAGAGCACACCAAAGCCGGACGTCTCCGCCCAAAAAATGCTCCAGTTGCCTCGACGAGCGGAGGCGTCCGCCAGGAAACTGCTCCAGTTGCCTCGACGGGCAGATGACTCCGCCCGAAAAATGCTCCGGCGGGCTCCGTCGGCGGGCGCCTCCGCCGCGAGCTTGCTGCACGCCACAGCCAGGCCGGGGCGCGGTGCTCTGCGCCGCCGCGACCGCCTCCGGCGTCGCCTTGCGTGGTCGACGGGCGACCTCCAAACACGGTGTCAGACACCATGTTGTGCGTCGACGTATTGAGCGCGGTCTGCGTTGGATTCCCTTGCTTGCTGAGAAGGCCCCTTCGCCGGCCTTCGCTACGCTGCGGCCGGCACTTCCCCACGCGCTAAAAAACGCGCTGGGGAAGGGGATTGCATCTCTGAACCACTCTTCTTGCCTGCAATCCCCCTCCCCGGGCCGCCTTTCAGGCCGCGGGGAGGTGGGGGCTGTAGCGCAGCGGAAGCCCCTGGAGGGGCCCTCTCAACAAGCAAGGGATCTCGACTCGAACCAGCAGCACGGCCTACGCGCATCGACCGCCCACACATGTTCGGCGGGCCGGAGCACGGTCAACCCGCATAAAGCGCCGCCGGCGGTCGCGACGACCGCGCCCCAACCTCGCTGCGCGCCACAGCCAGGCCGGGCCACGAGGCATCATTGGCACGCGTCGTGGATCGTCCTACACTGCCCGGAAGACCCGCTCACCACCGCAGCACGCCCCGTCGAGGACTCAGCCCATGTGCAATCACTACCCCCGCCGACGATGGTCCGTGGCCGCCGGGATGCTCGGCGTCGCCCTCGCCCTGACGTCCTGCTCGAAGCAGGGCGCGGAGCAAGCCTCGCCTGCGCCTGGCGCCGCCCGCGCCGTCGCCGTCGAGGCGACCGCCGAGCGGGAGCGGGCGGAGGAGACACGTGCGCAGACGATCGCCAAGACCGCCATCATAGGCGACCGGTTCGAGGCGCGCTTCGAGCTCCCGGACGACGTCGTCGACGAGTACGTGAGCGTGACGATCGAGCTCGCGCCCAGCCCGTCGCAGATGCGCGTCGCGTTCTACCCACACCTGGTCAAGGCTCCGATGCGGGGCATGATGCTGACGACCTACAGCAATATCCCCAACGCCCTGCTCTTCGAGCGGCTGCAGACGATTTCGCCGCAGGCGTGGGCCAAAGACGTGACCGTGGCCTACTTCGGGGCCCACACGCGGGGCGCCGACGACTACGCCGCGCACCTGAAGAGCACCAAAGAGATGCTCGCCGAGGGCTACCAAAAGCTCCTCGGGTACCAGAATGGCTCGCGTGGCTTCACGAACGAGGACGGCGAGATTACGTCTTTGTCGACCGCGTTGGGACTGTTGCAGTTGGCTGCGCTCGACGAGGTGATCGACATCGACGCCGTGCCCGCGATGCGTCTGGCTGCCGACGGCCTGCTCGAGCGTCAACAGCCGCTCGGGCATTGGGAGTACGATGACGGCTGGAGCGCCAACGATCCTCCAGGCGACGTCCCGACGATTCGCTCGACCGCCTTTGCGGTCTGGGCGCTGAGCCGGGCGGGGCTCGGCGAGGAGTACGATGAGGCGATCGACCGCGGCTGCGCGGCGCTCGAAAAGATGGTCGAAGGCCCGAAAGTCGCCCCCTACGCCCGCGCCCTCGCCGCCAACGCCCTGCTCGCCCGCGGCCGTCGGGCAGCCGCCGTGACCATCCTCGACACCCTCGCCCAGGACGTGCAGACCCAGGGCGACCAACGCTACTGGAAGCAGCCGCACCCGACCTGGTCGGGCAACTCGACGAAGTACGCCTCCGTCGCCGCGACCGCCCTCGTGGTGCGCGCTTTCGCCCGCGCCGAGGTCCACGCCGACCTCATCCCCGGCACCGTCGCCTACCTCGACGAACAGTCGAGCTCGTGGGCTTTCGTGCGCACCGACGCCTCCATCTGGGCCATCGACGCCCTGCTCACCCTGTACGATGGACTGTCCTGGGCGCCGGTCACGCTCACCGTGCAGGCCGACGGCGAGCCGGTGACGGGAGCGGCGGGGCGCCGGTTGGAGAAGCTGCGGATCGACCCGAAAGCTGAGGAGGCCGTGACGCTCGAGGCGATCGTGCCGCGCGGCACGCACACCATCACCGTCGTGCCGGACGAGCCGACGAGTGTCATCGCGACCGTCACAGCTCGTTTCGAGGTCGCCGAGGCGCGAATACGTTGATGGCGCCTCAACTCTTTAACTCTCACAAACTTGGAGACAAATCATGCCCAACGAAAGGAAGTTTATTCTGGTCACCGGCGCCAACCGAGGCGTCGGCCTGGCCACCGTCGCCGCCTTGCTCGACGAGCGCGACGACACGCACGTGTTCCTAGGCTCGCGCTCCCTCGAGCGCGGCGAAGAGGCTCGCGACAAAGTTTTGGCCGACCAATCCGACGCCGACCAATCCGACGCCGACAAGCGCGTCGAGGTCGTCCAGATCGACGTCTCCGACGACGCCTCGGTGCAACAGGCCGCAGAGACCGTGGCCGAGCGCCTGGGCGACGCGCCGCTCTACGGCCTGGTCAACAACGCCGGCATCGGCGACCGCGATCGATCCATGCGTACCGTGCTCGACGTGAACACGCGCGGGCCGCACCGGGTCTGCGAGGCCTTCTTGCCGCTGTTGACCCACGACGATGCGCGCATCGTCAACGTGGCGTCGGCCTCGGGGCCGAATTTCGTGTCGGGGTGCAGCCCCGAGCGCCAGGCGCAGTTGACCGACCCCGAGATCACCTGGGACGAGATCGAAGAGATCATGGACGAGGCCATCGCTATCGACGAGGGGGACGGGGACTTCGAGGCGGCGGGCTTTGGCGGCGGCTCGGCCTACGGGCTGTCGAAGGCGTGCCTCAACGCCTACACGGTCGCGCTGGCCCGCGAGCATTCCGACCTGACGATCAACGCCTGCACGCCCGGGTTCATCGAGACGGGCATGACCCGGCCGATGGCCGAGCGTCAGGGCGTGAGCCCCGCCGAGATGGGCATGAAGCCGCCCGAAGAGGGGACCACCGCCCAGATGTTCTTGCTCTTCGGCGAGCCGGGCGGCAGCGGCTGGTACTTCGGCAGCGACGCCGAGCGCAGCCCGCTCGACCGGTATCGCTCGCCGGGTGACCCGCCCTACACCGGCGAGTGAGGCGAACGCGCCCGCACCACAATTAGAACAATTCTAATACTTTACACTTATCTACCTGGGGCTTTTGTGGCTATACTAAACAAAACAAGCACATGAAGCCCCAGGTAGTATCATGTCGTCGAAGCCCCATGACGTCCTCATCGATTGCGAAGAGGGCCGCGCATTAGGTTGCGCTACTTTCTGTTGTCGTCTGCTGGTGCGCCTCGACCCCGACGAGCGCGAAGTCGGCCCCGACGGTCGCGAGCGCCGGTTCATCGAAAAGCGCCCCGAAGATGGCCTCTGCATCTACTGCGACCCCGAAAATCACCGCTGCACGCGCTGGGAAACGCGCCCGAGGGTCTGCCGCGAGTACGACTGCAACCAGGACAAGCTGCTGCAGGTCGTGTTGCGCGACGGGTTCACCTCGCTGAGCGAGTTGGTGACGGCCGACAAGAACTTTCGCGGCTGCCCGCCGGTATGTGTGCCCCCCGTCGACGAGGAGAGCTGAGGCGGGTTTGGGCGGCCAACGGCTTGCAAATCCACGCTAAATCAGTGAAAGTCGCTTGTCTTCAAGCGGACCTTATCTTGGGCAGTCGTCGTGGTTGAAAACGAGCAAGTATCGCGAGGCGCGGTGCCTCCTCCTGGATCCTCCTCCACTTCGCTTCCCTTCGCGGAGGAGGGCGCCCCTCCTGGCCTCCCCTCGCTTCGCGGGGGAGGAATATTGCTGCTCTGTGCGGCGCTGCTGCTGAGCGGTTGCGGTGAGCCATCCGCCCAGAACAACGAGCCGGCGCCGAAGCCCGTCGAGGCGGTCGAAGAGCGCCCGGTCATCTACCAACTCGTCGTTCGCCTGTTCGGCAATATCAAGAACAACAACCAGTGGAACGGCGGGCTTGTCGAAAACGGCGTGGGCAAGTTCGCGCACGTCGACGACAAGGCCCTCGCCGAGCTGCAGGACCTGGGGGCGACGCATATCTGGCTGACCGGCGTGCTGCAGCAGGCCACGGCCACCGACTACGCGCATATCGGCCAGCCGGCCGACGACCCGGACATCCTCAAGGGCAAGGCGGGGAGTTTCTACGCCATCCGCGACTACTTCGACGTGAGCCCGGACTACGCGCTCGACCCGAAAGAGCGCCTCGAGGAGTTCGACGCGCTCGTCGAGCGTATCCACGCCCGCGACATGAAGGTGGTCATCGACTTCGTGCCCAACCACGTGGCGCGCACCTACGATTCGGATATTCGCCCGGAGCTGAGCTTCGGCGAGGGCGACGACACCTCGGTGTTCTTCTCGCCGCAGAACAACTTCTTTTATCTGAACGACCCGCCCGGCCAGAAGCTCGAGATTCCCGCGCCCGACCATTGGCCGCGGCCCGTCGTCGGTGATGGGATCGTCGCAGACGGGACGATCGAGCAGGAAGACAACGACGGCACCCCCGAGGGCGACGTGCCCAAGGTGACCGGCAACGAGGTGACCAGCGCGCAGGTCAGCGTCAACGACTGGTACGAGACCATCAAGCTCAACTACGGCTACGACTTCACCACCGGCGAGGCCGAGTACGATCCGGTGCCTGACACGTGGGAGAAGATGGACGAGATCTTGGCCTATTGGCAGGCCAAGGGCGTCGACGGCTTCCGCTGCGACTTCGCCCACCTGGTGCCCATCGAGGCGTGGGAGTACCTGATTCGGCGCGCCGAGCAGCGCGACCCGGAGGTCTTCTTCTTCGCCGAGGCCTACGAGGGCGCCGGCGGCCCGCCCGGGTTCTCGTTCTCGAATTTCGTACAGGTCGGCTTCGACGCGGTCTACGATGACGGCTCCTACGACACGCTCAAGGCGGTGTATTGCTGCGGCAAGTGGGCCAACGACCTCGACGATCGCCAGCCGGGCGACTTCATGTTCTCGCGCTTTTTGCGCTACGTCGAAAACCACGACGAGCGCCGCATCGCCTCGCCGCTCGAGGCGAGCAGCAATCCCGACGACAGCGGCTTCGGAAGCTATGAAGCCGGCAAACCCGCCGCCGGCGTGCTCTACCTGCTCGGCGACGGACCCATCCTGGTCTACAACGGCCAGGAAGTCGGCGAGGAGGCCGCCGGCAGCGAGGGCTTCTCGGGCGACGACGGCCGCACGACCATCTTCGACTACTGGACCATGCCGCGCATGGCCGAGTGGGTGAACGGCTACGCCTTCGACGGAGGCGGCCTCGACGACGGCCGCAAGCAGCTTCGCCGCTTCTACAAAAAGCTCATCGCCGTCGCCCAGAAGCCCGGCTTCGCCTCGGGCAACTTCTACGGGCTGCAGTCGGCCAACAACAGCAACCCCGAGTACACCTCGGGCCAATGGATCTACAGCTTTCTTCGCTACGACACCGACCGCGACGCGGTCTGGCTGGTCGTGGCCAATTTCAGCGACGAGACGCACAGCTTCGACTTGAAGGTTCCGGCCGAGGCGACCCAGTTCGCCGGCTTCAGCGACGTCGACGAGGTCACGTTCACCGACGTGATGCACGACGGCGCTCAGCCGAAGGCGGCCGAAGTGGGACGCCTCGACGTGACCGGCGTGCCGGTCGAGCTTGGGGCGTATGGGTTGAAGGTATTTGAAGTGACGTGGGAGAAAGAATGAACAGCAAGAAAGCAACAGTCTCCTCTCCGCCCGAAGGGAAGGAGAGGACTAAGGAGAGGCGTCCTCTTCCGCGTAGCGAAGCGAAGCGGAGGAGGATTCAGGAGGAGGAAGGTCGACGTGCAAACGGCAAAAGGGGCCTCTCCCTCGGTCCCTCTCCACTTCGCTTTCGCTACGTGGAAAGGGAGTCCTCTCCTCGGTCCTCTCCTACCCTTCGCTTCGCTGCGGGCGGAGAGGAAGATGTTGCTTCTCTGAAGCGCCTTTCCGCGTTTGCGTTGCTGTTGTTGCTCGCCCTGCTTGTTGGCGTCTCGGGCTGCCGCGACGTCGAGTCCATCGAGCCGGGCGCCAATATCGACACCCACGTCGAGGACTGGCGCGACGAGGTCATCTACCAGATTCTGGTCGACCGGTTCGCCAACGGCGACCCGAACAACGACTACCGGGTCAACCCGCACGCCATGGCCGCATACCACGGCGGTGACTGGCAGGGGATCATCGACAAGCTCGACTACCTCGAGGAGCTCGGGGTGACGGCGTTGTGGATTTCGCCGGTGGTCAAAAACGTCGAGACCGACGCGGGCGTAGACGGCTACCACGGCTACTGGGCGCAGGATTTCCTGGCGCCGAACCCGCATTTTGGCGACCTCGCCAAGCTGCGCGAGATGGTCGACAAGGCGCACGAGCGCGACATGAAGGTCATCCTGGACATCGTGACCAACCACGTAGGCCAGGTCTTCTACTACGACATCAACGGAAATGGTCAGCCCGACGAGTCGGTCTTCGGCTCGGGGACGACCTCCGAGCTGACGCGCGTCTCCGAGTACGACCCCGACTACGACCCGCGCGGCATCCAGGCGCGCACCTCGCTCGGCGAGGCGGGCTTGGCGCCGGTGATCTTCATGAATCGGCCCGACATCAACCGCATGCCGCCGATGCCCGAGGAGTTCCAGAACCCCGACTGGTATTACCGTAAAGGGCGCGTGTGGGACTGGAACCAGCGCGACCAAGTCTTGACCGGCGACTTCCCCGGCGGCCTCAAGGACCTGAAGACGACCCACCCGGACGTGCGCAAGGCGCTCATCGACGTCTACAGCTACTGGATCGGCGTGGCCGACTTCGACGGCTTCCGCATCGACACCCTCAAGCACGTCGAGTACGGCTTCTGGGAGGAGTTCGCCCCGGCGATTCGCCAGTACGCCAAGGACCACGGCAAGGACAACTTCTTGATGTTCGGCGAGTCCTTCGACGGCAACGACGAGCTCAACGGAAGCTACACCTTCAACGGCGGCGTCGACTCGGTCTTTTACTTCTCGCACAAGTTCCAGGTCATCGACGGCGTCTTCGTCCACGGCGGGCCGACCTCGCAGATCGAGAGCCTCTTCCAGGCCCGCGAGCAGAACTACGCCTCGGTGCCCAACGCCAACGGCCCCACCGACTCGGAGGGCAACGGGCTGAGCAGCCAGGACCTGCTCATCAACTTCATCGACAACCACGACATCCCGCGGTTTCTGTACATGAACCCGGACGTCAACGCCCTGCACAACGCGCTGGTCTACCTGATGACCATCGACGGCATCCCGTGCATCTACTACGGCACCGAGCAAAACTTCGAGGGCGGCAACGACCCATATAACCGCGAGGACATGTGGGACTCGGGCTACGACACCGAAAACGAGACCTTCAAGCTCACCAAGCACCTCATCCAACTGCGCAAAGACCTCGCCCCGCTTCGCCGCGGCGACATGCAGATTCGCTGGGCGACGCCGCGCACCGGCGCCGAAGAGGACGCCGGCATCTTCGCCTTCGAGCGCACCTACAAGGGCGAGACGGTCCTGGTCGTCATCAACACCCACGACGACGAAGCGAGCCACACGAGCTTCGAGGGCAGCGACATGCAGACGAGCTTCTCGCAAGGGACCGTGCTGACCAACGTGTTCGAGGACGACGACACGGCCAACGACCAGGTGACCGTGGGAGCGAACGGGACGTTGAAGGTCGAAGTAGAGCCACGCGGCGGCAAGGTGTACGTAGTCAAATAAACCAAACAAGACGAGCCCGAAGGGCAGATCCCAATCTCTTGATAGCCCCCTGCGTAGCGAAGCGGAGCTGGGGGATGCGAAGGGCGGATCCCACATTTTTGATAGCCCCCTGCGAAGCGAAGCGGAGCTGGGGGAATGAAGGTCAACATGGCAACAGCCCCCAAGACAACCCAACCCCAAGGCGCCATCGACCTCCGCGACCTCATCAAGTCCTACGGCGACACCGAGGTCCTCAAGGGCATCAACCTGACGATCGCCCCCGGCGAATTCTTGGTGCTCGTCGGCCCCTCGGGTTGCGGCAAATCGACGCTCTTGCGCTGCATCGCCGGGCTCGAAGAGATCACCGGCGGTGACCTGGTCATCGACGGGCGCAAGTGCAACGACGTGCACCCGAAGGACCGCGACCTGGCGATGGTCTTCCAGTCGTACGCGCTCTACCCGCACATGACGGTGGCCGAAAACCTGGCGTTCTCGCTGACGGTTCGGAAATTCGACGACGCCGAGATCGAAAAGCGCGTCGCCGAGGTCGCCGAGCGCCTCGGGCTGACGCCCTTGCTCGGGCGGCGCTCGAAGCAGCTCTCCGGCGGCCAGCGCCAGCGCGTGGCGGTGGGCCGAGCGATCGTGCGAGAGCCCAAGGCGTTCCTCTTCGACGAGCCCCTGTCGAACCTCGACGCCGCCCTTCGCGGCAAGATGCGCATCGAGCTCAAGAAACTCCACCACGACCTGGGCGCCACGATGATCTACGTGACCCACGACCAGGTCGAGGCGATGACGCTCGCCGACCGCATCGTGGTCCTCGAAGGCGGCCACGTCCAACAGGTGGGAAGCCCCACCGAACTCTTCGAGAACCCGTCGAATATCTTCGTTGCCGGCTTTATCGGCAGCCCGCCGATGAATTTTCTGTCCAGTGAGCCCAGCTCGGATCTGCGCGTGGCCGGCGAGGGCTTCGAACTCGCCCTGTCCGACCGCTTCAAAGGCGTCGACCTGCCCGCCGAGGTGACCGCCGGCGTGCGCCCCACTGGGCTCGTGCTCGACGGCGACGGCCAAGGCCGCGTGCGCGGCCGAGTCGAGGTCGTCGAGCCACTCGGCTGGGAGTCGTACGTGCACGTGAGCATCGGCGACAGCGAGGACGAGCGCATCGTCGCGCAGATCCCGACCGAGCGTGCACGGCAATACGACCACGGCGACGCGATCGAGCTGACCGTGGCCGCCGAAGACGTGCACGTGTTCGATTCGAAGACGACTCAGGCGATTCGACCCACGACGGAGGAGCGAAATGGGTCGGTATAACAACATCTTCCTCTCCACCCGAAGGGAAGGAGAGGACCGAGGAGAGGCCTCCCTTTCCACGAAGCGAAGCGAAGTGGAGAGGGACCGAGGGAGAGGCCTTCTTCGCGTTTGCAGCGCATTGCTGATTTTGCTGTTCGCACTCCTCACATCGAGCGTCGCCTTCGCCGCCGAGATCGACGTCTGGCACAGCTACCGCGGCGCCGAAGAAAAGGCGCTCGCCGAGCTCGTCACCCGCTGGAACGACACGCACCCCGACGAGCCCGTCCGCCTGCTCGCCGTGCCCCACGAGGCCTACGCGAACAAGCTGACCTCGGCGATTCCGCGCGGCCAGGGGCCAGACCTGTTCATCTTCGCCCACGAGCGCATCGGCGACTGGGCCGAGTCGGGCATCATCGCCCCGCTCGACGACAAGCTCGACGAGGCCGAGCAGGACGCGTTTTTGCCGGTCACCCTCGACGCGCTTCGCTACGGCGACAAGCTGTACGGCGTGCCGCTGGCGTTCAAGACGGTCGCCCTCTTCTACAACAAAGACCTCGTCGACAACCCGCCCGAGACCACCGAGGAGCTCGTCGCGCTCGCCGAAGCGCAGCGCGACGAGGAGGCCGGAAGCTTCGGACTCGCCTACCAGGCCGACAGCTTCTACTTCCACGCCGGCTGGTTCTTCGGGTTCGGCGGCAAGATCTTCAACGACGACGGCACCGCCCGGCTCGACCGGCCGGAGAACGCCAAGAGCCTGGCGTTCGTCGCCGATTTGCGCGAGCGCGGGCTCATCCCCGAGGAGCCGACCGGCGCGCTCGTCGGCGAGTTGTTCAACGACGGCAAAGCGGCCGCGGTCATCCAAGGGCCGTGGTTCTTGGGCGAGATCGACGAGTCGGTCGACTACGCCGTGGCGCCGCTGCCGAGGGTCTCGGAGACCGGGCTTCCCGCCCGGCCCTTCCTGACGGTCGAGGCGGCGCTGGTGTCGGCCGAGGCGACGAACCCCGACGGCGCGATGGCCTTCGCGCGCTATTTGAGCGCGCCCGACGGCGCGAAGTTTCGCCTGCAGGAGGGCAAACAGCTCGTGGCCAACGAGGCGGTCTACGAGGACGCAAGCGTCGAGCTCCCGCAGGCGCTGCGCGCCTTCCAGGAGCAGTCGAAGCAGGCCAAGCCGATGCCCAACCAGCCGCTGATGCGCGCGGTGTGGGAGCCGGCGGCGCTGGCGATGCGCAGCGTGCTCCGAGGCTCGCTGGGGCCGGAGGGCGCGCTTAAAAAAGCGCAGCAGCGCTTCGAAGTCGTCACCCGCGCCCCGCCCGAGCAGAAGAATCCGTTCCCGTACCTCATCGGCCTCGTCGTCCTGCTCGCCGCAGCGCTCGGCTGGCTGTGGCTCGGCCTGAAGCGCCAGGGCGGCATGGCCGCGCTTCGCCAGAAGAAGCACGCCTACCTGTACCTGCTCCCTGGCGGGCTCGCGCTCGTCTTGCTCGTCCTCGTGCCGTTCGTGGTGGGCACGGCGGTGGCCTTCTTCAGCCACCGCGGCGGCGAGTTTACGTTCGTCGGGCTGTCGAATTTCGTGAGCATCATCTTCAGCGAGGACTACCCGGTCACCGACCCGCTGTCGTTCTACTTCACGCTCGGCGTGACGGTGATGTGGACGGCGATCAACGTCTTCTTCCACGTCTCCATCGGTCTGGCGCTGGCGATGCTGCTGCGCAACAAGTGGCTCAAGCTCAAGGGCGTCTACCGGGTACTCCTGATCGTGCCGTGGGCGGTGCCGAGCTATATCACCGCGCTCATCTGGAAGGGGATGTTCCACAGCCAGTTCGGCGCCATCAACGGCATCTTGGAGAGCGTCGGCTTGGAGCCGGTGCCCTGGTTTTCGGGCTTTTGGACGGCGTTCGCGGCCAACGTGACCACCAACACATGGCTCGGTTTCCCGTTCATGATGGTCGTCTGCCTGGGCGCGCTGCAGGCGGTGCCCAAGGACATCGAAGAAGCCGCGATGATGGACGGCGCCAACGCCTGGACGCGCTTCTGGCGGGTCATCCTGCCCCAGATCAAGCCGGCGCTGGTCCCGGCGGTGGTCCTGGGCAGCGTGTGGACCTTCAACATGTTCAATATCATCTACCTGGTCAGCGGCGGCGAGCCGGACGGCTCGACCGAGATCCTCATCTCGGAGGCCTACAAGTGGGCGTTTAGCCGCCAAGAGCAGTACGGCTATGCGGCGGCGTACGCCACGTTGATCTTCTTGGCGCTGATTGTGTATTCGGCGCTCACGCAGAAGCTGACGGCGGGAGGTGGAGATGATGATTGATCGAGTCAGTTGGAACGGAGTTCAGAAATCGCAACGCCCTCTACATAAGCAATTAAGGACATGAGGGCTGCGATTTGGAACCACGTCGCGGCTCGCAACCCCTATGTCCTTAGATGCTTATGTAGCTGGCGCTACGCACCTGCAAGGCTTTGCTAAGATGAGTCAACCATCAAAAACCCAGGTTTTCCTGACGAACGCGGCGCTCATCGTCGCCGTCTTCGTCACGCTCTACCCCGTGCTGTGGGTCGTCAAGATGGCGCTGACGCCCTCGCAGGCGTTTTCGATGTCGGTCAACCCGATCCCGACCGAGTTCTCGCTGGCGAACTTCGAAGACCTGCTCTTCGCTCAGGACATGGAGGGCAACTGGTTGTTTTTGCACCAGTTCATCAACAGCATCGCCGTGTCGGTGGCCACGACCATTCTGGGCGTCGGCTTCGCGACTACCGCGGCGTACTCGTTCTCGCGGTTTCGGTTTCCGGGCCGCGAGGGCGGCATGAACCTGTTGCTCATCACCCAGATGTTCCCGGGCGTGGTCATGACGATCCCGCTCTACATCATCCTCGAGGAGCTCGGGCTGCTGAATTCGCTCACGGGCATGGCGCTCGTGTACTCGACCACCGCGGTACCCTTTTGCGTGTGGATGCTCAAGGGCTACTTCGACACGATCCCGCGCGAGCTCGAAGAAGCCGCCATCATGGACGGCATGGGCCGCTTCGGCATCTTCACCAAGATTATCTTGCCCCTGGCCAAGCCGGGCATCGTCGTCACGGCTCTGTTCTCGTTCATGACTGCGTGGAATGAGTTCATCCTGGCCGCGACCTTTTTGAGCGAGCCGACCAAGTTCACCCTACCGGTGGCGCTGCAGCGATACGTCGGAGACTACTCGACCGAATGGGGCCGCTTTGCGGCGGGCGCGATTTTGGTGTCGATTCCGGTGATGGCGTTGTTCTTTGCGCTGCAGAAGCATCTTGTGGGTGGGTTGACGGCGGGGAGCGTGAAGGGGTGATGCCTCGTTCGAAACGCGAAGCGTAGCAATGCGGCGCCCCCCATCCGCCCTCCGCTTCGCTCCGGGCACCTTCCCCGAGGGGAAGGGATTCCCTTGCTAGAACCGCAGAAGTAGCTTTTCGCAGGGTAATCCCTTCCCCTGGGGGAAGGTGCCGAGCGCGCGGTTTAGCGCGAGGCGGATGGGGGGCGCCAGAAAGCAAAAAAGTACAGATTTGAACCATACAATAGCCCAACGAGTTCTAAGATGAACAAATACACAATCCTACTCCTCACAGCCGCCCTCACCCTGGCGGCCTGCTCCGATGACGACACGAACAACGCGTCGAATAACACCAACAACGCCGCCGACACCGGCGTCGACACGTCCCCTGACACGTCGACAGACACCGCCGAAGAAGGTCTGTCGGTCATGTCGATCCAGCCCACTAGCGGCGGGGTCTCGGGGGGTACGGCGGTGACGATCGCGGGCACGGGCTTTGTCGACGGGGCGAAGGTCTTCTTCGGCGACACTGAGGCGACCGACGTCACCTTCGTCTCGAAGTTCCAGCTCGACGCGACCTCGCCGGCGGGCGCCATCGGATCGGTCGACGTCGTCGTCGAGAACCCCGACGGCGAGCAGGCGACGCTGACGGGCGGCTTCGAGTACGTCGACGATGCGCCGACGTTGTCGGTGGGATGGTGCGTGCTGCAGTTCCCCGACTCGACCAGCGTCGAGGCGGGCAGTGAGACCGAGGAGATCTTCGGGCGCGTCTACGTCGAGGGATGCTCGGAGGCCGACGCGCAATGCGCCGAGGTAACTGCGCAGGTGGGCTACGGTGTGGCAGGCGACGACCCCACGGTCGACGCGAACAAGTGGACGTGGACGATGGCGTCCTACAACCCCGGGCACACGAGCGACGACAACGACGAGTACGGCGCCAAGCTCACGCCCGACACCGCGGGCGACTTCGTGTACGCCTACCGCTTCTCGGTCGACGGCGGCACCAACTGGACCTACTGCGACCTCGACGACAGCACGAACGGCTTCAGCCTCGACCAGGCCGGCGAACTCACCGTCACCGAAGACACGACCGTGCCGACCGTCGACATCGGCTGGTGCCGCCTGCAGTGGCCCGAGTCGACCTCGACCACCGTGGGCGCGAACACCGAGATGATCTACGGCCGCGTCTACTCGGCCGGCTGCACCGACGGCAACGCCCACTGCGACGAGATCACCGCCCAGGTCGGCTACGGCCCCACCGACGGCGACCCCACCGCGGACGCCAGCGCCTACACCTGGACCGACGCCAGCTACAACGCGGGCCACGAGTCCGACAACAACGACGAATACCAGGCCGCCCTGCAACCGACCGCCGAGGGGACGTACAGCTACGCGTATCGCTTCTCGGGCGACGGCGGCGCCACCTGGACCTACTGCGACTTCGACGACGCGGCGGGCTTCGTCGCGGGCAACATGGGCACGTTGACCGTCGATCCGTAACCGCAAGAAATCACCACGGGGAGCACCGAGGCACGGGGAAAAGCCCTAAAAAAGCCTCTCTCCGTGTCCCCGTGCTCCCCGTGGTGAAACCCTCGGCACGTTGACCGTCGATCCGTAACGGCAAGAAATCACCACGGGGAGCACCGAGGCACGGGGAAAAGCCCTAAAAAAAGCCTCTCTCCGTGTCCCCGTGCTCCCCGTGGTGAATCTCTTCTGTTCCGCTACTCACGTGCGGTTGCGCACCCGCTCGAAGCCGTCGCGGATGTCGCTCATCAGCAGGCGGATGTCTTCTTTCATCCGGTCGGCCTCCGACTGGCCCTGCTGGCGCAGCCCTTTCATCTTGGTTTCGAGCTCCTGGAAATTCTTCTCGACGTCTTCCCAAGCGTCGCGCGCTTCCATCTTGCCCAAGTTGAGCTTCACCTTGAGCTCGTCGCGCTTTTGCTTGAGCTTGTCGAATGTTTCTTGAAGATTGTTATTGTCCGCCATGGTCATACCTCGTTTGGTTTCATTCCCATTCGTTTCGAGTCCGAAACCAACGTTTACACACGCCGATGAACGTCAAGGACTGCGCCCTGTTCTTGCGCTTGGGTGGTGGAAACGTTAGGCAAGACGAGACGCCTTGCAGCCCTGAACCACGTTCAAAAGACCCTTTCCAAAACCACCCAAAACGGAAGTCTGTCATGTCTGTACTCATCCTGGGAGCAACTTCGCCGATCGCCCGCGCCGTGGCCGAGGAGTACGCCGCCGACGGCAAGTCGGTGGTGTTGGCGGCGCGTAACGCCGACGAGGCCGAGGCGATCGCCTCGGACATCGCCATCCGCTTCGAGGTCGACACCTTCGCGCGCAGCTTCGACGCGCTCGACATCGACGAGCACGACGCGTTCGTCGCGTCGGTCGAGGACGAAGCCGGTCCCATCGAGGTGGTGTTGGTGGCGTTCGGGGATATGGGTGACCAGGAGGCCAGCGAAGAGGACTTCGAGCGCGCCCGCCGCGTCATCGACGTCAACTACACCGGCGCCGCCTCGCTCAGCGAGGCTGTCGCCCGGCGCATGGTCGAGCGCGGCGCAGGCTCGATCATCGGCATCTCGTCGGTCGCCGGCGACCGCGGCCGCAAGTCGAACTACTTCTACGGCAGCGCCAAGGGCGCCTTCACCCTCTACCTGCAAGGCCTGCGCAACCGCCTGGCCGACGACGGCGTCCACGTCATGACCGTCAAGCTCGGCTTCGTCGACACCCGCATGACCGTCGACCTCGAAACACCCATCCCCATCGCCAACCCCGCCAAAGTCGGCAAGGCCATCGCCCGCGCTCAAGGGCGCGGCGTGGACACCTTCTACTACCCGCACTTCTGGCGCGGCATCATGGGCATCATCAAGGCCATCCCCGAGTCGATCTTCAAGAAGTTGTCGCTCTAAGGTTCACCACGGGGGGCACCGAGACACGGGGAAACACAAAAATGCCTCTCTCTGTCTCTCCCCGTGTCCCCGTGCTCCCCGTGGTGAAATCGCCTGTCTAAGCAGTCGCCCTGAAATCCCGCAAAAAGACCGGCTTGCGTTTGCGCCCCCAGGCGCCCGGCTTCGCCTCGAAGACACCCGCGCACGGCGTGCTGCAGGTGTTGCAGCGTCCTTGTTCGTCCAAGTTCCAGCTCTTCAGCTCGTACCAGTCGCGTACGATCAGTGCTTCGCCGCACTCGTGGCAGAAGGTCGTGTCGCCCTCTTCGTCGTGGACGTTGCCGGTGTAGGCGTAGCGCATGCCGTTTTGCATGGCGAGGCGGCGGGCGCGTTGCAGGGTCGAGGCGGGGGTGCGCGGCTTGTCGCGCATGCGGTAGTCGGGGTGGAAGGCCGAGAAGTGAATCGGAACGTCGGGGCCGAGGTGCTCGACGATCCAAGAGGTCATCTCGTCGAGTTCCTCGTCGGAGTCGTTCTCGCCGGGGATGAGCAGGTTGGTGAGCTCGAACCAGACGTCGGTCTCGTGGGCGAGGTATTCGAGGGTGTCGAGCACAGGGGCGAGGTCGCCGGCGGCGATCTTTTTGTAGAAGCGCTGGGTGAACGCCTTCAGGTCGATATTGGCGGCGTCCATATGCTCGAAGAACTCGCGCCGGGGAGCCTCCTCCATGTAGCCGGCGGTGACCGCCACCGTCTTGATGCCGCGCTCGCGGCACGCTTGGGCGACGTCGATAGCGTACTCCATGAAGATGACCGGGTCGTTGTAGGTGAACGCGATGCTGCGCGCGCCCAGCTCCTCGGCGGCCCGGGCCAAGGTCTCGGGCGTGGCTTGGTCGGCCAGCGTCTGGACCTCGCGCGACTTGCTGATGTCCCAGTTCTGGCAGAACTTGCAGGCGAGGTTGCAGCCGGCGGTGCCGAAGGAGAGCACCGGCGTGCCCGGCAGGAAATGGTTGAGCGGCTTTTTCTCGATGGGATCGATGCAAAAGCCGCTCGAGCGGCCCCAGGTCGTCAGCACGATCTGGTCGTCCTGGCGCATGCGCACAAAGCACATGCCGCGCTGGCCCTCGTTGAGCTTGCAGGCGCGCGGACAGACGTCGCAGCGGATCTTGCCCGAGTCGAGCTCGGTCCAGTACTTCGTCGGTACGGTAAATGCGTCGTGAGTCATGGGATCAATCGTCGTCGGGACCATGCCAGAAGATACTGCTTCGATGTGGTTTGAACGTATGGCGCGGGGTGCTAATTTCTTGGCGGAGAGTTACTTGATCGGAGTACGACCATGACCCGCACGCGCCCCACCGCCGTCGCCGGCCGCTTTTACCCGGCCGACCGAGCCGAACTCGAAGAGCAAGTCCGCGCCCATCTGTCGCGCGGCGACACCCAAAAGCCCGCGCCCCGCGCGGTGATCGCGCCGCACGCGGGCTACGTCTACTCGGGCGACGTCGCCGGGCGTGCCTTTGCGCCCATCGAAAGCGCCGCGGACACCATCCGGCGCGTCGTGCTCGTGGGGCCGTCGCACTACGTGGGCTTCGACGGGCTGGCCATCAGCAGCGCCGACGCCTTCGAGACTCCGCTCGGCGAGGTCCCCGTGGACACCGAGCTTCGCCGGCAACTCGTCGACGCCGGCTTAGCCCAGGTGCTCGACGAGCCCCACACCCGCGAGCATAGCCTCGAGACGCACCTGCCATTTTTGCAAGGCGTGCTCGGCTCGTTCGAGTTGCTCCCGGTCGCCGTCGGCCGCGCCACCGGCGCACAGGTCGCCGACTTGCTCGAAGAGGTGTGGGACGACGACGAGACGTTCATCTCGGTGAGCTCGGACCTTAGCCACTTCCACCCGTACGACGAAGCGCGCGACATCGACCGGCGCACCTGCCAGGCGATCGAAGAGCTTCGCCCCGACGACCTCTCCCACGGCGACGCGTGCGGCCGAATCGGCATTCAGGGCTTGCTCGAGGTCGCCAAACGCCGCGGGCTGCGCGTCGAGACACTCGACCTGCGCAACTCGGGCGACACCGCCGGCCCCAAAAATGAGGTCGTCGGCTACGGGGCGTGGGCGGTTTACGCATAGACGCATCTAAGAAAAAATATCCCCCTCCAATCCCCCTCAGCACGTCTTCAGAGACAATGTCTTCCGATTGGGGGATAGTCACCAATGACAGACGGACTTATGGTTGTAAGTACACCACAACAATGCAACCTATCTCGCTACAAGCGATGAGAAGGTGGACTCTTCCGGGGGGAGGAGTCTATCTGCGGGTCCGCCCTGGCTATCCGAAATCCAAATCTGGGTAACTTGCGGGCGAGGCGTGTCTTGGTCGATACTGTCGGTGTCCGCGACAGTGCTTTTGGAGGCCGAGATGAACGTAACCGAGTTGGGAATGGGGCCCACCCTTGTGCTGCTTCACGGCGACGCGTCGCCCGAAAGGGTCGAGCCGTTGGCGCGCGCGTTGGCAGACGAGTTTCGCGTCTTGTTGCCCGATATTTCGGAGTATTGCGCCTCCGGCCCGCTCGACCCGGACGGTCGCCGACGCTGCCGTGAGGCGCTCGAGGAGATGATCGACCAGTGGACCGACGTCGCCCAGGTCTCCATCGTCGGCCACGCCGACGGCTGCTATCGCGCCTTCGACCTCGCCCTGGCCGGCCGCGTCTCCATCGGCGCCATCGTCGCGCTGGGGCCCTTCGACGCTCCCGACGAGGACGAAGCGGAGCGCTTCGAGCATTTCGTCGAGCAGCTCGGGCGCATCACCGCCCCGGTCTACCTTCGCACCGCGGGCGACGACCAGCCGACCGCGACCCTGCTGGCCCACCAACTCCAACGCTACCTGAGCAACGCCACCCTCGACGACGTCGACGCCGACGACCTGCTCGCCGGCGACGCCCTCGACGACACCGCCGAAGCCATCAGCGACTTCTTTTTGGGCGCGCGCCGCACCGACGTGCTCGAGCTCGCCGACGTGTTGGCGTACGAGGAAGAGTTGGATTAGTCGCGTCGCGCGACGCCAAGCCCCAACCCGACCAACAAGAGCAACGCCACGCTCGCCGGCACGTCGCGCCCGCTCGACGTGCAGCCACACCCGTCGTTTGACTGGAAGTTGGCGCCGGTGATCGACCCGTCGGCACCGGCGTCGGCGCCTCCGGCGTCCGGCCCACCCGGGCCTACATCATCTCCACCCGCGTCGGCGCCGCCGGCGTCTTCACCGCCGCCTCCGAAGTCGGGGCATGCGCCCGCCGCGTTGCCCGCGTCGCCGAGCAGGCGCTCGGCGAGCGCGGCGATGAGCTCGCCGCGCTGCGTGCTGTCGGCGACCGTCTCGAGCGGAAAGCCCACCACGATCGTCTGGCCGTCGGCCGACTCGACCGCCGCCGCACCCGCCGAGTAGGCGAGCACGGCCTGGCCACCCGACTCGGGCTCGAGCACGTCGGGCCACTCCATGCACGCTGCGTCCGCGGAGCAGTCGCCGAAGGTGAGCGTGCCCAGGCCGAGCGCGCTGGCGTCGACCTCGGTGGTGTCGGCGTCGTCGCCAACAAAGCCGGCGCCCAACATCGTGCCGAAGAACTCCTGGTCGGCCGCGTCGCCCTTCTCGACCAAGTCCCAGCCGATCTCGGCGCCCGAGATGAGCACCTTCGTGCCGCGCTCGAGCAGCTCGGCGACGACCTGTTGGTCGGCGAGCGCGAAGGTCTCGTCGCGAGTGCTCGTCTCGCCGACCGCCCAGATGACCAGGTCGTAGTCCTCGTCGGCGATGAGGCGTCCGGCGTCCTCGTCGGAGGTCATGTCGAAGCCCACCCCGCTCTTGGCGAGTTCGATGGCCGGGCCGTAGATGCGTGCGTAGGAGCGCGGGTTATTCGGGTCGGTCACCTGCTTGACCTCGCGGTCGACGCCGTCGACGTAGAGCACGCGCGCGCCGCCCTCGTGGGCGAGCTTGGCGCCCACGACCGTGCTGTCGAGGCTCTCACCGGCGTCGTTGACGGCGGTCACGCGCACGTACATCGCCTCGCAGCCGTCGAGCGGCAGGCTCAACGTGGTGTCGGTCGTCTCGATGGGCTCGGGGTCGAACAATAGACCGTCGGTCGAGGTGTAGACGCGATAGCTCGTCGCGTCCGAGTTCGGGTAGACCGAGTCGGCTTCGGGCTCCCAGCTCATCACGAGTTCGCCGTCGACCGCCTTGGCGTGCAAGGCGACCGGGGCGAGCGGCGGCACGAGCGCGTCGGCGCCCTTGAAGTGGCGGATCATCGCCACGTGCACCGCGCGGGCGGCGTCTTTGCGAAAGCCCATCTCGCGAATGAAGCGCGCGTCGTAGTCTTTGTCGTGGAAGGCGAGCTCGACGAGCGCGGCCGGAACGGTCAAGGGGTCGGCGACGCCGTGGGTGTACTTGTCCTCGTACCAGCCGTGACGGAAGGCCCGCAGCTCGCCGAAATTCGCGCCCTTTCGGCCGCGGTTGGTCCACTCGGAGTCCCACTTGGCGCGGATGCTCTTGACTATCTCGTCGTGGATGGCCGTGCCCCACTCGTCGGTGCCGGGCGGCAGCTCGTTTTCGACGAAGCCCGCCTCCCAGTTGGATTTGGAGACCCACATGTCCTTGTACCAGGTGTAGGTCGAGGTGCCCGTGCCGCCGCCGGCGTTGGTGTGCAGCGCGAAATAGGCGTCGACGCCGCGGTAGATGGCATAGAGGGGCCGCCCGGAGACGTCGCCCACCTTGAGCCAGTCGGGCGCGCCGACCCACTCGATGTAGGGGACGGAGGCTTCCTCCCAACGCGGCCGACCCGACGGCGCGCCGTTGCCGCCGTGCACAAAGCCCTGGCCCGCGCCGATGCGCATGGCGTCGGCGATGACGACCTTCTCGGCGTCGCCGCCCTTGTTGGAGAGGCTGATCGCGTAGGTCTTGTTCGCCTCGAAGGGAAAGGTGCCCACGTAGTGCCACACGTCGTTAAGCGTGCGCGCGGCGTCGGCGCCCGGCGGGATATTCGGGTAGTCGGCGCGCTCCCAATCCTCGACCAAAAGCTCGGACTGGTTCAGCGTGCGCGTGGTCTGCCCGCCGACGTGCTCGACGGTGTACTCCGCGGCCTCGGTGCGGTTGTTGCTCGCCAGAAAATACGCGTAGACCGGATACTCGCCGTCTTCGGGCACCGAAAACTCCCAGCGCGCCTCGGCCGAGCCGTTCGGGTCGAGATAGGCGTAGCGGTACGTGCTGCCAAAGCCCTCGCTCGAGCCGGTGTCCCAGGTGCCCGACGCCTCGACGTAGCCTGTGCCCTCGTCGTTGTCGACGACGACCTCGGCCGTGCCGTAGTTGCGCTCACGCATCGTGACCGCCGTGCCGCCGGAGCGCTCGACCATGTCGATGAGAAAGTCGATCATCGTCTGGTTGGTGTGGATATCCTCGCGCAGGCCCTCGGTGACGCCCCGCTGGAACGACCACGTGCTGCGGTCGCTGTACCACATGATGCCGTGGCCGCCGCTAAGGCCGATGCGAAGCCCCGACAACGCCCCGTCGCCGGGAACGGCGGTGTAGTGCGGCCGTTGGCGAAGCTTCTTGGCCCGATAGACCCGCTTGGCGCGCTCGAGCAACTCCGGCGACAAGTCCTCGCCGACGTGTCCGTGGGCGCTCAGGTTCGCCTCGGTCGACGTCGGCCGCGGGGGCAATCCCGGATCGGCGTCGGCGAATTGTGGGATGATCATCCCCAAAATGACGATCAACAAACAGATCCAGCAAGGCTTCACGCCGGTCTTCGGCGGGCATCCAAACGGTCCACACATGGCAAATTTCGTCGGCGTCGGGCAACACTGATTTGCGAGTCATTGACGCGTCGGAACGTAGCAGAATGGGCGATACGTGCCAAGAGTTGGCGTGCGCACCACGCGCTCCCCGATCTTGAAACCTCCACCCACGCAACTACATCTCATGGCTGCGACAATGACCAACAATCAAGAATTGAGGAGTTACAGATGAGCTATTTCGGCGATCCCAACTACGGCATCACCACCACCCTCGAAGGCGTCGGATTCGACGAGGCCGTCGAGCGCACCACCGCCGCACTCAAGGAAGAGAGCTTCGGCGTGCTCACCAGCATCGACATCAAGGAGACGCTCAAAAAGAAGCTCGACGCCGAGCACCGAAACTACGTGATCTTGGGCGCGTGCAACCCGCCGCTGGCCCACCAGGCGCTCACGGCCGAGGCGCCCATCGGTCTGCTGCTGCCGTGCAACGTCGTGGTCACCGAAGACGACGATGGCAACGCGGTCGTCTCGGCGATCGACCCCGTCGAGATGTTTAATGTGGTGGGACGAGACGACATCCAGCCCATCGCCCAGGACGTCAAAGAGCGCCTCGAGCGTGTCGTCGCGAGCTTGGCGAGCTAAAAGTTTCGAGACGATCGCGGCGCCCCCTGCCCTGCGAGCACGTATCACACGGCTCGCCCCCCCTAACTCCGGTCGCCGGGCAGGATTTTTCGAACTCGACCCCAAGAGCGTTTGCCCACGGGGCAGGATTTTTTCGAACCCGACCCCAGAACTTCTGCCCGATGGGCAAAACGGAAGGGGTGGGATGGGGCAGGGTTTTGCTCACCGGGCAAGATCTTTCGTGGTCGACCCCAAAAATTTTCTGCCCCACGGGCAGAATGAGGGGGGGTTCGACGGGGGGGGTTCTGCCCGTAGGGCATGATGGAGAGGGGTCGATACCGACCTCGCTTAGTACTACTTGGTCAACTTCGTGGCCCGCACCTGAGCGAGACCAGGGCCACGAGCGCGAGAAGGCATTCTGACAGCGATGCCGGTGCGCATCATGGAAGAATGACGCCGAAGCGATCGTGGTTCTGGGCCGCTCCAGGGCGGGTTCACCGAAAGTGACCAAGTAGTATTAGTCACTGTTCACGACCGACATCACCACCCCCGGCGCAGCCACCAACACACTCGCAAAGATCGCGTACACCGCCGGCACCGCCGGGTTGGGGAAGCCGAGTTGCGCGGCGTTCGTGTCGAACAGATAGACCAGCGGGCCCCAGCCGGCGACGACCTCGTTGAGGTTGACCACCGGGTCGCTGAAGATCGCCGAGTAGTACCAGCCGGTCAGGCCCAGGTAGACGCCGAGCGCGACGAGCGCGGCCGGAAACATCGTGTTCTTGCCGACTTTGGGAAAGAAGATGCCGAAGGTAATCGGCACCGCGCAGGTCGCCACGATGGCGTACACGCCAATCTGGCCGAAGATACCCAACAACTCGGGCGGGTTCATCGCGATCAGAAACGTCACCACGCCCATCGCCACCAAGACGCCCTGGCTCACATGGTGGGCCAGCCGGCTCTGCTCCTTTGGGGTCTTGTCTTTGAGCAGATTGTTGCGCGTCAGGTTCAAAAACAGGTCGTTGCCGGCGATGCTCGACAGCGCCACCAAGATCCCATCGAGGGTGCTCATGCCCGCGGCCAACAACACCACCGTGATGAACGCGAGCAGGCCCGGCGAGAAGGTCTCGGTCAGGTAGACCGTCATGACGAGGTCCTGCTTGAACTTGCCGTCGGCCATGAAGGCCTCGCGCGGGATGTCCATCATGTGGGCGTAGAGGCCCACGAGCAGCAGCGAAGTGAACACCACCGACACTGCCAAGCACACGCCCACCGACTGCCAGACCTGCTTCTCCTCTTTGAGGTACAGCGGCTTGATGATGATGTGCGGCTGACACACCAGCGCAAAGCCGATCACAAACCCGCATACCCACACCACAAACGGCGTGCCGAACAAGACACTCTCCGGGTTGGCCATCTTGGTCAGGTTGGGGCTCGTCTCGGCGAGCTTGTCCATGACCGGCGCGAAGCCGTCGCCGAAAAAGTGCAGCCCGCTGGCCACGATGATCGCCCCCACGAAGAACATCAAGATGCCCTGCAGGGTGTTCGTGTAGGCGTGGGCGTAGGTGCCGCCCAGAAAGATATACGAGAAGACAAACCCGATGATGAGCACCAGTGACTCGACGTTGCTCAGCCCGAGCGTCTTCTGCATCACGAGCGACAACGCCCCCACGATGAGCACCATGAAGGTGATCGACAGCAAGTTGAGCGCCGCAAAGAGCACCTCCATCGCCTTCGACCCGTAGCGCTGGCCGACCCACTGCGGCAGTGTGAGCGCCTTGGTCGCCTTGCCCACGCGCAAAAAGCCGATGCTCAGCACGATCAGCGCCGTAAAGATGCCCAGGCCGGCGGCCACCCCGTAGTGCATCAACGCGCTCATCCCGTGCACGTACACGAACCCCGGGTTGATCACGAAGGTCGCCGTCGACGCGATCGACGCCGCCAGGGTCACCCCGACGACCACCGGGTTCATGTCGCCCTTTCCGAGCGCAAAGCTCTCGATGTCGTCGGTCTTCTTGTGGCCCAGCCACGCCAGCCACATGGTGCCGACGAGGTAGACGAAAAAGAGGCCCCAGACGACGGGGTTTTCGGTGATGAGGTTGATGTATCTCATTTTGTTTTCTCTTGTTGTGGTCCCTTGCTTCTAGCAACGTCCCCTCCGGGGGCTTCCGCTACGCTTCAGCCCCCACCTCCCCTCGCGCTAGAAAACGCGCTGGGGAGGCGGATTGCACCTCTGAAGAGCTTTTCTTTCCTGCAATCCCCTCCCCGGGCCGCTTTTCAGGCCGCGGGGAGGTGTCGGCGAAGCGTAGCTGAGCCGACGGAGGGGCCTCGGCAGACAGCAAGGGACTGCTATTCCGCAGCTTCCGCTCTAGCTACCGGTGTCGAACGACCGTCGCGGTCAGCAAGCCACTGTCCGATAATCGGCCACAGATGCTCCGCCGCCTTGCGCGACACGACCGCGCCGACGTGGCCGCCGGGCAGGCGCATCACCTCTTTGTCGTCCGAGCTGATCTCGTCGACGAGCACCGCCGCGCTGTCTGCGGGCACGATGTGGTCGTGCTCGAAGGCCAGCACCAACGTCGGGTTCTCGATGTCCTCGAGCCGGACGGGCGTGCCGCCCAGGGCGAACTCGCCCGCGATGAGCTTGTTGCCGATATAGAGCTCGTCGATGTAGCGCCGGTAGGCTTCGCCCGGGAAGCTGACGTTGTCGTTCGCCCAGGTCTCCTTGGCGACGAAGCCGTCCAAAAACTGGTCGTCCCAAGCGCGGTCCACCAGGTAGACCGCTTTCGACAGGTTCATCGTCGGGCGCAGCAGGTGAAACGCGCCCTGCATGAGCTGCCACGGAACGTTACCGTTCGCCTCGACGAGCTTGTCGACGTCGAAGGTCTCGGTGCGCGTCCAGCGGCTCAACAGCCCGTCGTCGTGGAAGTTGATCGGCGCGGCGAGCGCGATGTGCCCGGCGAGGTACTCCTGGTGCTTGGCGGCGTAGATGGTGGTGAGTGTGCCGCCCAAACAGTAACCCAATAGGTGAGTCTTGCCGGTCTCCGAAGAGCGCGCGACCTTGCGCACCGCACGCCCCAAATACGTCTCGCACACGTCGTCGAACGTCAGGTATCGATCCTCGCCCGTTGGGGTACCCCAATCGATGCAATAGACGTCGTGCCCCTGCCCGACGAGCCACTCGGCGAAGCTTCTCCCGGGCATCAGGTCGAGCACGTAGTGCCGGTTGATGAGCGACGGGACCAGCAAGATGGGCGTCTTGTACGCCGGGCCTTCGGTGCGCGGCCGGTAGTGCAGAAGCCGCCACTTGTTCTCGCGGTGGACCACGTCGGCCGGCGTGCTGCCGATCTCGGGCTGCTTTTCCCGGGACCTTCTCTTCAGTGTCAGGAGATTTGTGAGTCGTTTGAGCATCTTGTTATCCTTGGTGGTCGCCTTGCAGCGGAGTGGCGCCTGCTATTTGAGGCGAGGCATAAACAGCGGCCTCGCGGGACGGCAATTGACGGGCGGACGGATCGTGGCGTTTGAGCGAAACGTGAGAATCTGCCAAAAGCCACGTGGCTACTTGCGAGACGATCGTCATGCGCAAACGCCGCGAATCGTCCACCCTGAAATGCTCGTTTCACCTCAATAGAGAGCGCCTCGATCCCAGAAGGCCTTCTCTATTCGTACAACCCTTCGAACACAGGCTCGAAAGCCTCGTAGACCTTCTTGCGCTTGACCTTCATCGTCGACGTCAAAAACCCGTTCTCGACGGTCAGCGGCGTGTCCAAGACGGCGTACGCTTTGAGCGTCTCGTAGCGCGGCAGACGGTCGTTGGCCGCCTCGACGCGCTCGGCGATGAGCTTGGCGATGGCTGCCTCGCGCTCGTCGTCGGCGACGTCGTTGTCGGTGAGCCACTGGGAGACGGCCTCGGTATTCGGCCAGACGCCGCCGGTCAGGTACTTCTTGCCGTCGCCGTAGACGACCACGTGCTCGATATACGGGTCGTCGTTGAACTGCTCTTCGATATGCGCCGGCGAGATATTCTTGCCGCCGGCGGTCACCAAGATCTCCTTTTTGCGCCCGACGATCTGCAGGAAGCCGTCGTCGGTCCACTTGCCCAGGTCGCCGGTCTTGAGCCAGCCGTCCTCGGTGAAGGTCTCTTTGGTGGCCTCTTCGTTTTTGTAGTAGCCCGCGAAGATATTGGGGCCCTTGGCAAGAATTTCGCCGTCGTCGGCGAGCTCGAGGTCGACCGACGGAAACGGCTTGCCGACGGAGTCGAACCGGAAGTCGTCGGGCCGGTTCATCGTCAGCGTCGGGCTCGCCTCGGTCAGCCCGTAGCCCTCGATGATGAGCAGGTCGTTGGCCAGGAAGAACTCTTTGATCTCTTGCTTGAGACCCGCCCCGCCCGACAGGCAGAACTCGAGGTTGCCGCCGGTCACCTCGGCGAGCTTTTGGCGCTGCTTTTCGGGCGTCTCTTCGCCCATGGCCGCCACGGCGAGCTTCTCCCAATAGCGTGGGATGCTCATAAAGACGTGCGGGCGCACCTCCGGGAGCTTCTGGAGCACGGTGTACGGGTCGCTCATGTAGGTCGTAAACCCGAGGATATTGCCCAGGCAGACCTCGCCGAAGCCAAACACGTGGCTCAGGGGAAGCCACCACAGGTCGACGGCGTTCTCGGGGATTTCACTGCCGAGCACCTCGATCCAGTCGCGCCCGTTCGACACGACGTTATTGTGGGTGAGCGGCACGCCCTTGGGCTTCCCGGTCGTCCCGCTCGTGTAGAGCATCAGCCCGGGCTGATCCATCGTGACGCCGTTCATGCGCTCTTCGAAGCTGTGGGGCTTGGCCTCCTCGAGCGCGCGGCCGACCTCCATGACCTTGTCCCAGATCACCACCCGGTCGGCCAACTCCTCCCAAGTCGGAAGCTCTTCGTTGCCGTTGAGCTCGTTCTCGGTGGTGAGCGAGTCGTAGACCTCGGCGGCGTCGAGCTGGGCGCCGAGCAGCACGATCTTCTCGACGTTCTCGTACGCCGCCCAGCTCGCGAAGACGTTGCTCAACATCTCGGCGGTGTCGACGAACACAAAGCGCGCGTCGCTGTGGCGCACCACGTACGCCGCCTGCTCGGAGGTGCTCGACGGATAGATGGGCACCATCACGCCGCCGGCGCCCTGAATGGCGAGCGCCGCCGACGCCCACTCGACGCTATTGGGCGCATAGACCGCCGCGTGGTCGCCCGAGGCGATGCCGGCGTCCATCAAAAAGAGCCCGCAGCGCCGAATCTGGTCGGCGAACGCGTTCCACGTCATGCCCCGCCAGTCACCGTCTTCGGTGGGCAGCATGAACCGCACGCGCGAACCGCGCTCCGGCAGGCTGTCGAAGACAACCTTGGGGGCGATCTTCTGCTCATCTAGGTATGGTGTGATGTCCATCTTCTCTTCTCCGCTTAAGAAGGTTGTGAGGACCGCAAGCTAAGGTTCACCACTGAGTTCACGGGGACACGGGGAAAGGCATTTCTTTATGTTCTCCGTGCTCCCTGTGTCCCCGTGGTGAACTCGACTGCTATTCGGCCGCCGCTTGCTCTTGATTCTTCTGCTGCTTGAGCTCCCAGAGCTCCTCCTCCATGTCGAGGAGTCGGCTCTCGAGCTTGTTGAGCGCGTGCAGGGCGCGCTCCTGGTCATGCTTGGTCGGCAGACCCATCGAGCTCCACCACTTGGTGGTCGCCTCTTGCTTTTTGGCCTTGAGCTTCATCATGCCGTTGAGCACTGCGCCGGACGGGCCGAGCACCAGCGGGTTCTTGAGCACCTCCTCCAGGTAGTCGGCGGTGGCGTTTTCCCAGGCGTAGAAGCTTTTTTTCCAGAGATCCCAAATCATCGTTTACCTCTCGGTTTAGGGTTACTTAGGGTTACTTGGGGTTACTTGGGGTACTTAAGGTTACTTAGGGTTACTTAGGGCCACTTAGGGTTACTCAGGCAACCACTTTCGACCGGGCATTCTTAGTCACCCTTAGTCACCCTTAGTCACCTTTAGTCCCCCCCTAGCCCCCCTTACTCACTCAAATCCAAGCCGCCGAACCTCGGCGGCCGTTCCAAAGTCCTCGTCGGTCTCTCCCTCCTGGCTGGTCGCGCGGGCGACCTCGCCGAAGCATTCGAACAGAAACGAGACCTGCCGGGTGGTCTGCGACTCGCCGGCGGCCGGTTGGAGGGTGACCTTGGTGTGCACCTTGTGCACCTGTTCGAAGGTGAAGCTGGGCAAGGCGAGTTCGCCCATGGCGTCGACTTTGACCTCGTAGATGTCGCGGCCGGCGTAGGGCAGCCCGCGCACCTTGGAGTTCTCGACGATGCCCGTCGACACCCAGTCTCGGCCCGGCTCGAGCGGGAAGCGGTAGAGCTCGACGGGGCTGTTGTAGACCATCAGTGTCTGCCCTTCGGGCGGGTCTTGCTCGACCGAGGCGAGGCCGTGGAGGCGCAGTGCGTTGTCGGTGCGCGAGTAGACCGCCTCGATGCGCCCGCCCAGGTCGGAGGGCGCGACGAATTGGCCGCCCGGGAACTTGTCGGCGTACCACATCTCGGACAGCTCGCTCGCCTCGATGACGGCGAGTTGGTCGCTCGGCATATCTTCGGACCAATCCCAGACGAACTGGTCGCCACGGGGGCGCCCGCTCAGGTCGACCGGGCGGTGTTCGCCGTCCGGCGAGACCAAATAGCGTACGGGGACGCCGACGCGGGCGGCCATCTCGGCCGAGTCGATCTGCCCGTCGAGGTTGGGCACACAATCGAGGGGCTCGAGTTCGCCGGGGCGGTACGGCTCGTAGCTCGCCGGATCTTCGGGAAGCGGGTCGGCGCATGCGCTCGCGGCGAGCATGCCCGCCAGGGCCAGAAGCCAGGTTTTGTGGGTCAAACGTCGCATTTTAGAATCCGTAGATGACTCGCGCTCGAAAGAGTTGTGCGGGCGTGGCCGAAAGCTCCAAGTCGGGGTTGCTCAGGCCCTTGCCGGGGAAGAGCACCGCGTAGTCGACCGACAGCGAGAAGCCGTCCTCGTGGCGGTACAGCAGGCTCGGGTCGAGCTCGACGCCCAGGTGCTTGGCGTTGCCCGGCGTCGACTGCACGTTGACCGCCCAGGAGGCCGTCGCCGCCATCGAGGCGGTGAAGCTTCCCGGGCCCAACTCGGCGAAGCGCCAGGCCACGTGCGGGCGCAGGTACATCGCGTCGGTGACCGTGCCGATGATCTCGCGAAAGAGGATGCGGTCGACGTGGTAGTCGGGGTGGAACAAGAAGTTGTTGATCTGGTTGTCGCGCGGCGGGTTGGCCTGCGGGCCGTCGAGGTCGCCAGCGACCGGCTGGTCGCCCTCGAGGCCCAGCGTCGAGCCGAAGCCCGGCGCGGAGTCGCCGCTGGCCACGCCGGCGTCCAAGCCGCCGGTGAAGTCGCCGTCCCAGGGGCCGAAATCACTCTCGAAGGCAAAGCCATACTGCTGCGAGGTGATGGGTTCGTTGAGCTGGAAGCCGGGGATGGACGAGGGCTGGCCGATTTCGGCGATGAGGTAGGCCGCCTCGAATTCGAGGCGCATCCACGGGTGCAACACGCGCATCCAGCCGTCGAAGACCCACGAGCGAAAGTCGCGCTCCATGACCTGGCGCGGGTCGAGCTCGACGTCTTCGTTCGTATCGAGCCAACTCGCGGGGACGTCGTTTTGCTGCCAGCGGTACGAGAACGTGCCACCGTAATCGATGGTCGCCATGTCGGCGCGCAGCCTGCGCTCACGCGCCAGGGGACTTCTCCAGCGCATCGACGCGAAGGTGATGGCGTGCACGTCGTCGGACGGGTCGAGGTCGAGCGCGCGGTCCTCCAAGGTGCGCGAGGTCGTCGGCCCGGCGTAGGCGATGTCGTAGGCGGCGGCCCAAAGGTGGCCGGCAATGGGAGAGATAAAGGCGACGCGGTCGGCCGCATCGCCGGTATCGCAGCTCGCGCAGTCGCCGCCGTTAGCCAGCATGCCCAAGCCCCAGTGTGCGCCCATGCGGCCCGCCAGAAGCACGCCGAAGGGGGTCAACACCTCGCCGTAGGCGCGCTTGAGCTGGAAGGCGGTGCCGGGCGAGTTTTGGCTGGTCGTGGTCAGCGGGTTGCCGTTGGGGGTGCTGCCGAACGGCAGGTTGTCGAGCACGTCGATGCGCACCTTGACCGCGGCGGTGCCGTTGAGCGCGTAGAGCGACAGGTCGGTGCGCAGGCGCATGTCGGCGCCGGTGAGCCACTGCGAGCGCGGGTTGCCCAGGGGCAAGGGATACAGGTACTGGCCCGAGGGCGTCGGCCCGCGGTCGAGGTCGAGGTTGAAGAAGGCTTCGCCGCGGGTGCGGAAATAGCCGTCGAACTCGAGCTCGGTGTCGGGGTGCTCGCGCAGGTCCTGGCCGGTGCGGGCGAGGTCGGACTCGGCGGCGGCGGCCGGCGTGGTCATCGAGAGGACGAGCAAGGTTATGAGGAGGCGTTTCATTGGTTGGCCTCCTTTCGACCAGCGCTAGAAGCGCTGCCTCCGAGGTTGAGGAACTCGGCCAGGTCGCGGGTCGACGCGCTCTGCGCCTCCAGCATCGGGAAATGTCCGCAGCGCGGGTAGACCTGGAGGCGCGCGTTCGGAAGGTCGCGCGCCAGGCGCTCGCCCATCTCGAGGGTGGTCACCTTGTCCTCGCGTCCCCACAACAGGAGCACGGGCTGGTCGATCGACTTGTAGCGGTCCTGGACCTCCTCGTAGCGCTGCCCGCGCACGGCGGCCAGGTGGGCGGCCATCGTGCCGGGTTGCTGCTGCATCTTGCGGGTATGCTCGACGAGGTCCTGGGTGACGTAGCGCTTGTCGTAGAAGGCCAGCGCGATTTTGTCTTCGGGGCGCTCGTTGTAGAAGAGCCGGAACATCAACTCGCCGATGCCGCCGGCGCGTGCCCACACGAAGAATGACGGGAGCTGCTCGGCGTACACCCAAGCGTCGTACAGCGCGATGCGCTCGACGCGCTCGGGCTTCGAGAGCGCCATCTGCAGGGCGACCGACGAGCCCCACGAGTGGGCGACGACGGCCGTCTTGTCGACACCGCGCTCGTCGAGCAGCGACCAGACGAGCTCGGCCTGCGCCTCGGGCGAGTAGTCGCCTTCGGGGCGGCCGCTCCAGCCAAAGCCCTTCAGGTCGAGCGCGATGACGCGGTGGTTCTCGGCGAGCACCGGAATCACCGGCGCCCAGGTGTTGAGCGAGGCGGCAAAGCCGTGCACGAGGACGACCGGCGGGCCCTCCCCCACGTCGACAAAGCGCACGCGAGTGTCGGCGACCTCGGTGAAGCTGGCGTCCTGGGGCTCGTCGGGCAGCGGGCCCGGCTGGAACGACAGGCAACCTGCGAGCAAGCTCAGATACACGAGCGCCGCCGCTATGGTCGACAGACGCTTCATCGGGTCAGCCTCCGCACCTCGGCGGCCTCGGAGAACTCGTCCTCGTCCTCGTTTTCCTTCGAGCTGATCGTCGCCACGGTGCCGAAACACTCGGCCACGAAGCTGTAGGTGATCTGGGTCGTCACCGAGAACCCGACGGTGCGGGTGCGGTCGGTGCGCACGCGCAGCACCTCGAAGTCGCCAAACGGTGTCTTCAGCGTGCCGTGCGCGTCGACCTGCGACTGGTACTCCTCGTCGGCCGTCCAGTAGCCGCCCAAATACCAGCCGGCCACGTCCGAATCGCTCGACCAGGTGGCACCTTGCTCGACAGGGAACTGCAAGATCTTGGCGGGCGGGTCGTAGGCAAGCTCGGTGCGCGTCAGCCCGTCGTCAGGCGTGACCACGCCGTGCAGGTACAGGCCCTGGTCGTCGGTGCCGAACACGCCGAGTTCGTCCTCGGTGTCCGACAGCCGCGAGGCGTAGTCGGCCTCGGGAAACTCGGGGTTGTACCAGGTGCCGTCGAGCGAGCGCAGCTCGACGAGCACCGAGTGGTCGCCGTCGAACTGACCCGACAGGTCCCACACCCGGCTGCCGTCGGACTGCTCGGTGCCGTGGGTGTCGACGGTCACGTCGGTGGCCACCCGAAAGGTCGCGTGCAGGCCCGGGCGCAGCGTGACCTCGTCGCGCTCTACCCGACCATCGTGATTCGGCGAGCAGCTCGACGAGCCTGTGTCCTCGCCGCCCGTGGTGTCGGGGTCGGTGCCGGTATCATCGGTCGGCGTGTCGGCCGTGTCCGTACGGGCATCGAAGGGATCGGACGCGTCCGCCACGTCCGCTCCGCCGTCTTCGGTGCCCGCGTCGGCCGCGTCGATCCCACCATCTTCGGTGAGCGCAGCATCATCGTCGCTGCTATCCGACGGTGCATACCCCGGCGCACACGCGCTGGAGGCGACCATCGCCGCAACGAATATCAGAGTTCTAGAGTGCATCGCTCTTCTCTCCGCTGTTTTGTGCAATGCAACAAGTGTGTGGCAACATAGTGAACTGGAATGTGGTCGTCAAGTGGTCCATTCTTGCCATGGCACCGCTCGCTTGCGTGTGTTACGCATACGCCATAAGATGCGGCATCGCACAATGCGCCTTCCAACGACATATGGCCCGTCCACAAGTCAACCTCATGATAACTATCAAAAAATACAGCAATCGTCGGCTCTACGACACCTCGCAGAGCTCCTACATCACGCTCGAAGATCTGGCCGACAAGATTCGGCAGGGCAACGACGTGCGCGTGGTCGACGCCAAGAGCGACGAAGATCTGACCCAGCAGGTGCTCGCCCAGATCATCTTGGAGAGCCGCGGCGCCGCCAAGCTGCTTCCGGTACCGCTTCTGATGCGCCTCATCCGCATGGGCGAGGACAACTTGGCGGAGTTTTTCAGCCAGTACATGAGCTGGTCGCTCGAGATTTATCTACGCTTCAAGCAGGGTTACGAGAAGGTCTCGCCGTACAATCCGTTCGGCTCCCTTCCCTTCGCCGAAAGCAACCCGCTGATGCGCATGTTCGGCGGACAGAAGGCCCCGTGGGACACCACCCCGCCCTGGCAGGACTACCAGTCGACCCAACAGTCCCCCACCCAACCCGCACCTCCCCCCGAGCCCGAGGAGCCGGGCCTTGGCGAGCAGTCGTCCGAAGAAGTTGCTGCAATGCGAAAAGAAATCGACGAGCTCAAGGAGCTTGTGAAGCAGATGGCGGGCAACGCGGGCGATTAATGCCCTTTGCGGAGCGGGGCCTTGGCCCCTGCGGAGCTCGCCCCGTTGTTTGGGGCGCCCGTGCAGCCCCAGGGCTTGCCCTGGGTGAACCGTGCGGTGCCTGAACCACGTCCGAATGGGGACATACCAATTCGCGCACCAGTGATGATTGCGGATCAAAACCCCGCGTCGAGCCGCGGGGCTGCACCGGCGAGTGCTCCGCTCGGGGCAAGCCCCGGCTCCGCGGGGAGGGGCGATTGTGCGCCGCACAAAAAACATCTTGACACTCTTCGCCGCCGCCCCTAATCCTTTGGAGCGTCGACGGGCGGAGAGACCGCCCCCGATTCACTCACACCGATGTTGTTTGAATTTGAGGAGGCACACGATGGCAGACAAAAAGAATTCGCAGGCGCAACATAGCTTCGGTTTCTTCCAGAAGGCCCTCGAGGGTCAGCTGGAGCGCATGGAGTCGTGGAACCAGCAGGTCAACAAGCTGCAAAAGCAGGGGTTCGAGCAGGCCGACCAGGCCATGGAGAACGCCGCGGCGCTCAACCGTGCGTCGATGCGCTACGCGCAGGCGCTGACTCAGGATGTCTGGGAAATCGGCATCGAGGCGGTGCGCAACGCCGGTGATATGTTCTCGCCGCGCGACTGAGTCGACGTGTTGAGCGCGTAGCAGATGGGGTTCACCACGGGGACACAGGGCACACGGGGAACGGCTTTCTTTTCTCTTTCTCCGTGACCCCAGTGTCCCCGTGGTGAATCCCTCCGAGCTCCTCCCCTACTCCATCGACGCGAGCAGTTCATGAATATTGCAACCACTCCCAAAGATACCCTGTTCGAGAACGGGACAGCCAAGCTGTATCGGTTTCGTCAGCCGGAGGGTGTCGAGCGCAAGGAGGGTCTGCCGATCCTGCTTGTCCCCTCGATGATCAACCGCTGGTACGTGCTCGATCTGCGCCCAGGCGCCAGCCTTGCCAAGGCGCTCGTCGAGGCCGGCCACGACACGTGGTGCCTCGACTGGGGCATCCCCAACGACGAAGACCGTTACCTGACGTGGGATGACGTGATCGCGCGACTCGGCCGGATGGTGCGCCGTGTCAAACGCGAAACCGGCGCGCCCCAAGTCGGTCTGCTCGGCTACTGCATGGGCGGCACGCTCACCGCGATTTACTCCGCGCTCGAGCCCGAAAACGTCGCCACCCTCGTCAGCCTGACCGCGCCCATCGACTTTTCGGAAGGCGGCCTGCTCGCGACCTTGGTCGACGAGCGCTGGTTCGACCCCGAGGCGCTGACCGAACCGGGCAACCTGACGCCCAATCAGATGCAGGACGGGTTCGTCAGCCTTCGCCCCACCGGCCAGATCTCGAAGTGGGTGCTCTTGGCCGACCGCATGCACAAACCGGGCTTTACCGACAGCTTCTTCGCGCTCGAAGAGTGGGTCGGCGACAATATCCCGTTTCCGGGCGCCGCCTACCGCACCTATATCGGCGAGCTGTACCAGCAAAACCTGCTGCACAAAGGCGAGCACTACGTGCGCGGTGAGCGCGTCGACCTGGGCCGCATCGACTGCCCGCTGTTGACCATCACCGCCGATCGGGACAACATCTGCCCGCCGAAGGCCGCCACCGCGCTCAACGAGCACGTAAGCTCGACCGAGTCCGAACACCTGAGCGTGCCCGGCGGGCACGTCGGGGCCGTGGTCGGCAGCAAGGGGCCGCGAATTCTGTATCCGGCGATTGCCGACTGGTTTGGGGAGAAGCTGGCGGTGTAGGTTTCCGCCGACGCGCGGCCGCCCCTCCGCCTCGCCCGTCGCTAAGCTGCCGCTCCGCGATTTTCGAAGAAGCTCCTCCCCGCGCCTTTCGGCGGGGGGAGGTGCGGGCGGAGCGAAGCGAGAGCCCGCGGAGGGGCCGCCACAACAACCGAAAACGCAACTCAGTACCCAGAGGAACCCAAAATGAATCTATCCGACGTAAAAATCATCGTCACCGGCGCCGCCAGCGGCATGGGCCGCGCCTTCAGCTTGATGCTCGCCCGCGACGGCGCCGCCGTCATGGCCTGTGACATCGACGAAGCGGGCCTCGCCTCGCTCAAAGAAGAGGCGGAAGGCACCCTGGAGACCTGCGTGGCCGACGTGACCGACGAGGCCAGCGTGGCCAACCTGGTCGAGACGACCGTCGACGCCCTGGGCGGCGTCAACGGCGTGGTCAACAACGCCGGCATCTTCCGCGACGCCCTGTTGGTCAAAAAGGACCGCAAGACCGGCGATATCCGCAAGATGACGATGGACGAGTGGCAGTCGGTCATCGACGTCGACCTGACCGGCCCGTTTTTGTGCACCCGCGAGGTCGCCGCCCACATCATCGAGTCGGGTGGGGAAGGCGGCGTCATCGTCAACATCAGCTCGGTCAGCCGCCACGGCAACCGCGGCCAGTCGAACTACTCGGCGGCCAAAGCCGGCCTGATCGCCGACACCAAGCTGTGGGCCGAAGAGCTGTCGCGCCACGGCATCCGCGTGGGCGCAGTCGCCCCCGGCTTTATCGATACGCCGATTTTGCAGGGTATGCCCGAGCGGATGCTCGAGAAGATGACCGCCCAGATCCCGCTGGGACGCGTGGGCAAGCCCGAAGAGATCTACCAGGCTGTTAAATTTGTCATCGAGTGCGACTACTTCACCGGTCGCTGCATCGATGTCGACGGAGGCGTGCAAGTATAAGACTTGCCGCTAGGGAGGCTCCGCTGCCTCCCAGGTTGGGACCGCTCCCGACCGCTCTTCTCCGCTGTGCGAAAGGACCCGGCTTCGGGTCCTTTCGCCGTTTCTTGGTGCTATGCCATCTAGATCACCGCCGAGCGGTGCCGGTACCACGCGGTCACCGCCCAGCGCGGCGCGAAGGTGGGCATGACCTGATGGGGAATCTGGTCGCTCTGGAAGACGACCAGCCGTCCCGACACGGGCTCGACCTCGCGCACCTCGCCGTCGGGAAGCCACGCACGGAGTACGCCGCCATGTTCGGGCTGCCAGCCCTCATTGAGGTACAGAATCGCGGTGGCCCGGCGGTTGGGGCTGCCGGGAAACGCGTCGACGTGGCGGTCGTAGCCTGCCCCGCCGCCGGGATACTGGGCGATTTGGACCTCGAAGTAGTCGAGCCCCATATACGCTTGTTGGTTGAGCTCGTCGCGAAGCTCCTCGAAGCGACGATGCACCGCAGCCAGCGCCGGCGTCGCCTCGGCCGGGTCGAGCCAGGTGATCAGGTCGCCGCGCACGCGGTCCTCGACCCGGTAGTTCATCCCGCGACTGATGCCCGCCGGCCGAAGCCGCTCGGCCTCGGCGAGTCTGTCGATCTCGGCGCGCGCCTCGGCGGCCAACGCCTCGTCGACGAATCCGTCACGCACAAAAAAGGACGACTCCCCCAGAAGACGAATCTCGTCATCTGTCAGAAGCCGCTGCGGGCCACCCTCCGGCAGCCATCCTGCTCGTTTAGGCAAACGCTTCATTTGGACCCCCTCGGTCTTCACGTTCACATCTCAAACAGTCCAACGAACCAAGCGCCCAGAATACTCCACTCTTTCGAGGTCGGGAAGACCTAATTGCCCACGCCTCGCCGTGCCGTGACGGAGGGTTCAAAGCGTCGGGAGCGCGCCCAGCGTACTCACGGCGAGTCGCGTGAGCCGGTCTTCGAAGGGAAGATCGAACTTGCGCGCACCGGCCAGGCTCTCCGAGAGCAGCGCCGAGGCGTGGGCGAAGTCGCCGTCGACCGCAGCGAGCATCCCCTCATTGCGCAACCAGGCAGGACGCGCGGCCGGCACGTGCGTGGCGAGGTGGCCGAGGCGGTGAGTCAGATAACGTGCCTTGCCCAGGGCCCGCTCACGCTCGTGGGCCGTCAACTCCTCGGAACACCAACAGGCGAATAGAACCTCTCCCAGACACTGGTAGATAGGATAGAGCATCATGTTGGTGTCGGCGCCGCCGCTCAGCTCTTCGAAGAGATCGAGCGCCTCGAGGGCTGTGCGAAACCCGTGCGAGTGTTCGCCACAGTGCACCTCGGCGGAAGCCTTGACCGACAGGGCAAATCCCCGCCCCGTGACCAACTTTGCCAGCGAGCCAGAAGGTGCCCGCAGCAACTCGATGGCGCGCTCGCACTCCCCTTGCTGACGCGCGATCATGGCCCGCACGACGCGACTCCAGGCGGCCATCCGCTCCTGACGTACCGGGGTTCTCGGATCTTCGGCCTCGCGCACGAGTCCCTGCGCATGCTCGAGGCGACCACGACAGACCTCGAGCACTGCTTCCGAAATCAGCAAATTCTCCAGATTGAGCAAGTCACCGGCCCGCTCGCTGACGTCGCGCGCGCGGTTCATCAACCGCTCGGCGTCGTCCCACTCGCCTCGGGCGATGCTCGTGTACGCAAACACCTGCGTCGCGCCCACCACGTCCATCTCCGAGCGCGCGTCGCCAAAATTCTCCCAAGCGCGCATCTCGTAGACGCCGGCGAGCGGACCGAGGTTGAGGCGACGACACAGGGCGGCGATCAGTGCGTATGGAAGAGCCTGGCCGCGCCCGGCGCCGAGCCTGTCGTTGATATTGGCCAGCCGCACCGCCAACACCACCACCTTGTTGATCTCGCCTGCGATCAACCACGCCCACAGAAGCGCCAGGCTCGACTCGAGGATCTCGTCGAGCAGTTGCGGGTCACCAAGCTCTTCGTCGACCTCATGCGGAGGCCACACCAAGTGAGTCAACTGCCTGGCGGTCTGCCCGAGCGCCTGAGTGCTCCACGTGGTGGTAGAGTCCGGGACATCAAAGCCGAGGTCAGCCAGCGAGCGCTCCAGAAGATGGACCGTCTCGTCGATATTGCCTCGCGACCAGTAGACTTTGGCCAAGAGCCGCTCCAAGCGGGCGCGCCGCAGTTTCGGGCCTTGCTCGGCGGGATCGCTGAGCCGCGTGGCCAATCGCAGACCACGGCGAAGCAACCCGAGCGCCTCCACCGAAGCGCCGCGCACCAGCGCGTCTTTGGCGGCGCGCTCGATGTAGCACAACTCTCGCGAAGGGATGCCGGCCCCGCGCCATTGCTCGACGAGTTGGCGGGCTTCGACCTGCTCGCTCGGCCCGTGCTCCAACGCGCGCGCCACTTTCTGGTGGCTCAGATGCCTCTTGTCTTCGGCGAGCAGTTCGTAGGCCAGCCGCCTCACATGCTCGACCAGCCGGTACGCACCTTCGATGGGTGTGAGAATGCGCTTGTCGCAGAGGCGCTCGAGCATTGGGCCGAGCTCCTCAGTGGATCGCCCGGTGACCTCGGCCAGGAGAGCCGGCGTGAAACGGCGCGCGATCACCGCAGCGACGTCGACCAGGTCGCGCTCGGCGTCACAAAGGCGCTCGAGGCGCCCCTCGATCAGCTCGGAAACCCGCCGCGACAAGGGCAAGACGTCTGACGACTCCATCTCCTCGGTGAGCGAGTCGTCGATATCCCAGGAGCCATCATCGCGACGCGAAATCAGCCCCTCATCGACGGCGGCGTGCAGGTACTCCGAGACAACAAACGGGCTGCCGGCCGATACGGCCACCAGCCGGTCGACCAGTCGCGCAGAGACCTCATCGACGGCGAGCATTCCCTGCAGCAGCGAGGCGATATCGTCGGCGGAGAGTGGCTCGAGCTCGAAGCGTCGCAAGCCCGCCGCGTCGAGCAAATCACCGAGCCGGTCGTCGTGCTCGACGCGGTAGGTCGCCGCAATAGCCACTCCCTCGAGCCCGCCATTGCGCAGAGTCGATGCCAGAAACTCGAGCGACATCTCGTCGACCAAATGGACATCGTCGATGATGATGAGCAGGGGCTCCGTCTCGGCAAAAGCTGCCAGCGTCTCGGTCAAGTAGGCGTAGGCGCGCATCCGAGCCGCTCTTGGCGGCAGCTCGGTGGGCGCCTGGAGAGCTTCGTTGCCCGGAAGCCCTGCCAAAGTAGGCTCGTATTGAGCCAAGACGTTGGCGCGACGGCCGACGAGGTGGGCAGTTTCAACGGCGCCATATTCGCGGCAACGATCGGCGATCGTTTGCAGGGTGGCGCGAAACGCCGACAACGGCTCGGCATACGCGCCCTCGGCAGACTCGCCCACCCCGGCTTCGGCGCTCTCGGCGGTGACCACATAGCCGGCGCGCTCGGCGAGCGTGGCAACCTCCATGACCAAGCGGGTCTTGCCGCTGCCGCGCAAGCCGCCGATCATGACCAGGTTGGCAGGCTTGGTCGATTGCAGTGCGTCGAGCACCTCTTCGAGCAGGTGCTCGCGCCCGACAAACCGCGGCCGGCTCAAATGGCTCGACCGAACGGCAGACTCCGAGCCCACCGTTCGGGGCGGCTCGGTCCGGGTCACGCTCTCGAGCTTGCGCGCCACGATGTCGGCGTGGCCGACGCGGTCGCGCGGGTCGGGCTCGAGCAGCCTTTCGATCAGTTGCAACAGCTCTGCGGGGACATCGGCGACGAGTTCCTCGGGAGGTACGTAGGCGCCGTCGAGGTGGTGTCGAATGACCGCCTGTGGAGTGAGTCCAGCAAAGGGATGGCGACCGGTGGTGCTCGCGTACAGGATACAGCCGAGCGCATACAAGTCGGCACGCGCGTCGACATAATCCCCGCGCAACTGCTCGGGGGCCATGTACTGCAAGGTGCCGGCGAAGCGTTGCCGGTCGATGCCGGCCAATCGGTCGCGGCTATAAGTGCCCTCGAACCAGCCGACCACGCCAAAATCGACAAGCACCGGATCTTGTGCCGAACGAAGAAAGATGTTCGACGGCTTGAGATCGCGGTGAACCACCCCTTTGTTATGCAGGTACGACAGCGTGCGGCACACTCGCGTCAAAATCACCAACGTGGAGCGCTGCGCGTCGAGATCGAAGCGCCGCCTGAGTTGCATGCGCCGGTTGCGCCCGCGCTGCTTCAGGCGCTCAGCCACTCCCGCCGCGGCAGTTGGTGTCCGTCCGTTGACCCGCTGGTGGGTATTTGTCGCCGGAGGCTCCAAGTCGAGCTGTGAATCGTAGTTGGCCCCGAAGGACCCCAAGTGGTCCAACAGCGTCGGCCCCGCCAGAAGCTCCATTGCAAACCAGGGCACGCCGGACGAGGTGCCCTTGTCGAGCAGACGCACGACGCCGGGGTGGTCGAGCGTCTCGAGGATTTGCACCTCGCGGCGCAACGCCGCGACGGCCTCCTGGCGGGCGTCGAGCGGCGTCTTAATCGCCAGTTGTTCGCCGGTATCGACGTGTATGGCTCGATACACCAAGCCCATCCCCCCTTTGCCCAACCTTTCGGTCAGGCGGTAGGGCCCGATGAAGAATTCACGCCGCCCGCTCTTTTCGGACGCGCGAACCGCCGGTGGAGTAAACGGACTCATGCGTGAAGTCCCAGGCGCTCGTAAACGACGCCCCCTCTACGACAATGTGACTAAAACACTTTCATTCAAGATACACAGACACCAGCCCTCATGCAAAACAATCGAGCAAAAAAGTCGTGAGGTGTTCGAATACGGCGGGGGGCGCCATTTCGAAGCTTTCAGAGGATGGGGGCGCTACGAGACATAGATCTGCGCCAAGAAGGCTTTGCGGACGCGACCGGTCGGGGTCATCGGCAATGCGTCGCGAAACTCGACAATGCCGGGGCACTTGTAATTGGCGAGGTGGTCGCGACAAAAGGAGATGGCTTCACCGGCCGACAGGGTGTGTCCCGGCTCGACAACGATGAAGGCGGCGACTTCTTCGCCCTGGGCCTGGTCAGCGACGCCGATGACAGCCGCCTCGGCGACGGCAGGGTGGCGACGCAGCACATCCTCGACTTCGCGCGGGTAGACATGGTCGCCGCCGCGGACGATGAGCTCCTTTTTGCGGCCGACCAAGTGCACGAATCCGTCGTCATCGACAAAGCCGATGTCGCCGGTGTGGAGCCAGCCGCTGCGAAGGGCGTCGGCCGTGGCGGCGTCTTCGTCGAGGTAGCCGAGCATGACATTGGGGCCGCGGAGCACCAACTCACCGGCAGCGCCGGTGCGGCGCTGGAGGTCGTCGTCGTCAACCACCTGGAGTTCTTGGCCGGAAAGGGGACGGCCTACGGAGCCGAGGCGCCGGCCGTCGGGGCCATCGACGTTGATGGTGCTGACGCCGCAGGCCTCGGTGAGGCCGTACGAGGTTATAAGGGGGAGCTCGAAGCGGTCCTCGAAGGCCGAATGGGCCTCCGGGGAGATAGGCGCTCCTGTGGCAACCGCCAGGCGAAGCCCATCCAAGTCAGCGTCGTCGAGGCCTTCGGCCCGAGTCAGGCGCTCGAAGAAGTTGGGCACGGCGGCCAGCGCAGTGGCCTGGCTCGACTCGACGGCACGAACGAGTTTCTGCAGGGGTTGGGCGCCGGGGACGAGCAACGTGGCTCCGGCGGCCAGCGCGCCGAGCGGCCCGAGGACCTGGGAGGCGACGTGGCAAAAAGGGAGCGCGCACATGAGCCTGTCGTCGGTGTGGAGCCCGACGGTGCCGGCCACGGTCTGCGCGGCGTAGGCGTAGTTACTGGACGACAGGAGCACACCGCGCGGGTTGCCCGAGGTTCCGGAGGTATAGGTCAGGCTGAGCGGAGTGTCGGCGGCGGCCTCGACGCGCGGGGCCTTCGGGCTGTCGCGCAGTTGGTCGAAGCAGTCGAGGCTGTCGATGTCGGAGCCGCCGGTCAGAAACACGCGACGCACGGTCAGGCGCTCCTCGAAGAGGCCTTCAGCCATGGCAGCGTGCTCGGTGTCGGTGACAAGGACGACGGCCTCGGAGTCGGCCAAGATGCGGTCGACCTCGTCGTACTTGTAGGTCGGGTTGATGGGCACGGCGACCGCGCCGAGGTGCGCCGCGGCGAAGAAGCACTCGAGCCACTCGAGGGAGTTGGGGAGCATGACGGCGACGCGGTCGCCCGGCTCGACGCCGTGGGCTGAGAGCCCGCCGGCGACACGAGCGGCGCGCTCGGCAAAATCGCTGTACGAGACCGACTCGGCACTGGCGACCACAAAAGAATGTTCGCCGCGCTCGGCGACGGACGCGGCGAACAACTCGCCCAGCGTAAGGTGGGTAGACATCGCAAAACTCCTCGAATTACTGCCAGCTAGATTTTCGCACACGGCCAATGTAGGCATCACAAACATAATGCAAAACAAACACAGATCTGCCCCCCATCCCCGCCCTACCCCCGAACGGTGTCAGACACCGTGTGGGCTAAGGTTCATGCGCCTGTGAGCGCGATCTCGTGCGCGATCGCCTCCCGGGTCTTCCCAAGAAATTTCGCCCGAACACGCAACGAATCGCCCCCTTTTGCCGAAAACCGTAATGAGGGCTGTAGACGAACCTTCATCTATTCACGGAGCCAGGCAGATGGGACACCCGCTGCGAAATCAAGAGAAGGACGCTATTTACGAACTCGGCAACCGCACCCTGCACCAGATTTATGCACTTCTGCCCGAGGAGCAGGTCAACGCCATCATCCTGGGGCTGCTGTCCAAATACGCCTGGATGTACGGGGTCGAAATCTTCGCGTTTTGCTTCATGTCCAACCACTTCCACATCCTGGCGCGCTGCCGCTCGCTGCAGATGCACCTGTTCATGCGCGACTTCCAGAGCCAGCTGGCCAAAAAGATCAACAAGTTACGCAACCGCACCGGCACCTTCTGGGAGCGTCGCTACACCGCAACCAAGGTCCTGACCGACGAGGCGATGCTCCAGCGTCTACGCTACATCGTGTGCAACCCGTCTGAATCGAACCTCGTGCACCACCCGAAGCAGTGGCCGGGGCTTTGCTCTTGGGACATCCACAAGAGCGGAAAGCCGATGGTGGGCGAGGTGGTCAACCGCAAGACGTACTGGGCGGAGAAGCGCAAACGGAAGAACAAAGACAAGACCGAAGCCGAGCTCATCGAGATGGCCACCGAGCGGTACGCCCTCGAAATGGCCAAGCTGCCGCAGTGGCAGAATCTCGACGACGACGCCTACCACCAAAAGATCGTCGACGAGTGCCACACACACGCTGGGGAACTCGCCAAACTGCGCACCGTGCCGTGCCCTGGGCCAAAGAAGGTACTCAGCGTGAAGTGGAGCGATTCTCCCAGGAAGTCGAAAAAGGCGCCGCGCCCGCTGTGTCACGGCGGCGATTTCAAGCAGCGCCAGGAGTACCGCGAAGACCGACGACTTCTCGTCGACCGGTACCGAAAGGCGGTCGGCAGGTGGCGCGAGGGCAAGTCGGATGTCGAATTTCCCGACGGCACCATTCCGCCGGGCCGCCAGTTCTGCGTGGGCGGCAGCTGCGATATCCGCCGCGAGCCGCCACCGTCGCTCAATTGAGCCGCCCCCCATTTGCCGTGCCAGCCATTGTACCCGCCCGTTTGCGCCTTCCCGAGCCGCGAGTTCGCCGAGGTGTGCCTTCTAAGCCCCCCTCCTTGCGCCACATGGAAACGAAACAGGCCGACGGGCACCCCGCGCCCCGACCTACCGAACACGGCTGCATTGAAGAGCGTGTAGGGGTTGTCCGACGCAACAGTTTATGCCGCCGCGATCGCCCTCAGGGCCGCATTCTGCGGGGGCCACACGGTGTCTGACACCTGTTGGGGGGTTGAACGAGTTGGTGGGGCGGTTAGGCTCAACAAACCGTAGGCAGTACAGGAAGCATCTTTTTCATCTTCGATCTTTGCGGGGCGGTTTATGGGGTCCGTCTTGACGCGTCTGGAGGACACATGGCTCAGAAGTACGTGCGCTGGTTCGAGACTCTCAATTCCGACGACACTCCGCTCGTCGGCGGCAAGAACGCCTCGCTCGGCGAGATGATCGCCACGCTCAAGGACGAGGGCATCCGCGTGCCCGACGGCTTCGCCACCACTTCCGACGCCTACTGGGAGTTCGTCGAGCATAACGGGCTAAAAGACCCGCTGCAGTCGGAGCTCAACGCGCTCGATGCCGGCGACAAGGAGCTTCACCAGGCCGGAGAGGCCATCCGCGCGCGCTTCGCAGACGCCGAATTTCCCGAGGCCATCGCCGACGCCATCTTCGAGGCCTACGCCGAGCTCGGCCAGCGCTACGAGCGTGACGACGTCGACGTCGCCGTCCGCAGCAGCGCCACCGCAGAAGACCTGCCCCACGCGAGCTTCGCCGGCCAGCAGGAGAGCTTCCTCAACGTCCACGGCGACCAGGCCCTGCTCGACGCCTGCAAGCGCTGCTTCGCCTCCCTCTTCACCGACCGCGCCATCTCCTACCGCGAGCAAAAGGGCTTCGACCACATGAAGATCGCCCTGTCGGTCGGCGTCCAGAAGATGGTCCGCGCCGACAAAGCCGGCGCCGGCGTCCTCTTTACCATCGACACCGAAAACGGCTTTCCCGACGCCGTCGTCATCAACGCCGCCTTCGGCCTCGGCGAAAACGTCGTCGGCGGCACCGTCCGCCCCGACCAATACAACGTCTACAAGCCCTTCTTGGACGCCGACGGCAAAAAGCCCATCATCGGCAAGCAGTTGGGCGAGAAAGAAAACAAGATGGTCTACAGCGACGGGGGCGACGAGCCGACCGAGAATATCGAGACGCCCGAAGAGGAACGCGCCCGCTTCGTGCTCGACGACGACGAAATCCTCCAACTCGCCCGCTGGGCCGTCGTCATCGAGGACCACTACGACCGCCCCATGGACATCGAATGGGGCAAAGACGGCGAGACCGGAGAGCTGTCCATCTTGCAGGCGCGCCCCGAGACGGTGCACTCGCAGGCGACCAAAGGCACCATGAAGTCCTACGAGCTCACCGAGCACGGCGAGCCCCTGTGCACCGGGCTGGCCATCGGCAACGCCATCAGCGCCGGGCCGGTCTGCGTCATCGAGAGCATCGACCAAGCCGACCAGTTCGAGGAGGGTTGCGTGCTGGTCACCGAAATGACCGACCCTGACTGGGTGCCGCTCATGAAGAAGGCCGCCGGCATCGTCACCGAACGCGGCGGGCGCACCTCCCACGCCGCCATCGTCAGCCGCGAGCTCGGCGTGGCTGCGGTCATCGGCACCGGCGACTGCACCAACAAGATCAAAGACGCCGGCGAGGTCACCTTGTCGTGCGCCGAAGGCGACGAAGGCTACGTCTACGAGGGCTGCCTCGACTTCGAAACTCACGAGGTCGACTTCTCCGAGATCCCCGAGGTCGACACCCAGATCATGATGAATATCGCCAGCCCCGGCGCCGCCATGAGCTGGTGGAAGCTGCCCAACCGCGGCATCGGGCTGGCGCGCATGGAGTACATCATCAACAACGTCATCCAGATCCACCCGCTGGCGCTCACCCGCTTCGACGAGGTCGAAGACGAGGAGGCCCGCGAGCGCATCGAGAAGATGACGCGCCACTCCGAGAGCAAGCCCGCCTATTTCGTCGACCACCTGGCCTGGGGCATCGGCACCATCGCCGCCTCGCAGTACCCCGACCCGGTCGTCGTGCGCATGAGCGACTTCAAGACCAACGAATACGCCGACCTCATCGGCGGGCGCCAATTCGAGCCCGACGAAGCCAACCCCATGCTCGGCTGGCGCGGCGCCTCGCGCTACTACAGCGACGACTACCGCGACGGCTTCGCCCTCGAGTGTCAGGCCATCAAGCGGGTGCGCGACGAGATGGGCTTCGACAACGTGATCATGATGATCCCGTTTTGCCGCACCCCCGAAGAGGCCGACCGCGTCCTCGAGGTCATCGAGGAGAACGGGCTCGAGCGCGGCAAAAATGGCCTGAAGCTGTACGTGATGGCCGAGATCCCCACCAATATCATGCAGGCCGACGAGTTCTGCGAGAGATTCGACGGTTTCTCCATCGGCTCGAACGACCTGACCCAGCTGACCATGGGCGTCGACCGCGACGCCCAACGGCTGTCGTACCTGTTCGACGAGCGTAACAACTCGGTCAAACGCCTCATCGCCCAGCTCATCGACACCGCCCACGACCGCGGCTGCTCGGTGGGCATCTGCGGCGAAGCGCCCAGCAACTACCCCGACTTCGCCGCCTTCTTGGTCGAGCATGGCATCGACTCCATCTCGTTGAGCCCCGACAGCATCATGAAGACCCTCGAGGTCATCGCCGAGGTCGAAAAGAGCTAACGACTGATTCACCACGGGGATCACGGGGCTCACGGAGAAAACCATTCTCTCCGTGGGCACCGTGCGCTCCGTGGTGACTTACGTGTTTGACCTGGGCAGGTGTGTGGTCAGATTCGCCCCACGCGAACAACCCCGCTTCTTCGAGTGTGCCATGGCCCATCCATCGAAGTCGTTGTCCCTTGTCTGCCTCGAGGCGGTCATCTTCGACCTCGACGGCGTGCTGACCGACACTGCCTCGGCGCATTTCGAGGCGTGGAAAGAGACCTTCGACGAGCTTCTGCGCGAGCGTGACGGCGCCGATTTCGACCCGTTCACCCAGCAGGACTATCTGGACTTCGTCGACGGAAAGCCACGCTACGAGGGCGTGCAGAGCTTCCTGGAGGCGCGCGGCATCGACCTGCCGATGGGCGATGCCGACGCGGCGCCCGGGCTCGACTCGGTCTATGCGGTCGGCACGGCTAAGAACGAGCGCTACCAGGCCTTTTTGAGCAAGGGTCATATCGAGGTGTTCGACGACGCGGTGCGCTTCGTCGAGATGCTTCGCGAGCGCGGGGTGCGCACTGCGGTGGTCTCCTCGAGCAAGAACTGTAAGACGGTGCTCGACACCGCCGGCCTGGCGCACCTGTTCGCCGCGCGGGTCGACGGCAACGACCTGGGCGCCCACGGACTGGCCGGCAAGCCCGAGCCCGACATGTTCATCGAGGCCGCCGGCCGGCTCGGCACCACGCCGCGCCACGCGGTGGTCGTCGAGGACGCCGTCTCCGGGGTGCAGGCTGGCCGGCGCGGCCACTTCTGCCAGGTCATCGGCATGGCCCGCGGGGACGACGCAGCGCAACTGTCCGAGGCCGGCGCAGATATCGTGATCAGTAGTTTTGACGAACTTCAAATTGCAGCGAGTGGAGAGCGAATGCCCAAGACCGTAAAGAGTGGAATGGAGTCACTGGACGAGATTGTCGAGCAAGTGAGCGACAAGCACCTGGCGGTGTTTTTGGACTACGACGGCACGCTCACGCCCATCGTCGACCAACCCGACCAGGCCGTGCTGTCCGACGAGATGAAGCAGACCGTCGAGCGGTTGGGCGCCATGGACGAAAAGTGCACCGTGGCGGTGGTCAGCGGCCGCGACCTGGGCGACGTGCGCGAGCGCGTCGGCATCGACAATATCGCCTACGCAGGCAGCCACGGCTTCGACATTTTGGGGCCCGAGGGTGAGAGCATGATGCTCGAAAAAGGCGAGGACTTCGTGCCCGCCCTCGACCGCGCCGAAGAGGAGCTACGCCGACGGACGCGCCGGATCGAAGGGGCGCTGCTCGAGCGAAAGCGCTACTCGTTGGCCGTCCACTACCGACAGGTCGCCAACAAGGACGTGCCCACCGTCGAAAAGCACGTCGACCAGGTCGTCGATCATATCTCCGAGCTACGAAAGACCCACGGCAAAAAGGTCTACGACCTGCAGCCCAACATCGACTGGGACAAGGGCAAGGCAGTCGACTGGCTGCTCGATAAACTGGGACTGGCGGGCGACGACGTCGTGCCCATGTATATCGGCGACGACGTCACCGACGAGGACGCCTTTCGCGCCCTCGAGGGCCGCGGCATCACCCTGGCCGTCCAAGACGTCGCCAAGCCGACGGCCGCCGACTACCGGCTGGCCGATCCCGACGCGGTCAAACGCTTTTTGGATAATCTGGCCGACCGCCTGTAAGCCAAGCGAGGCGCAGTATGACGGATGAGCACTGGTCACTGGTCTACCACCAATTTCGCCCCGAGTTGCAGGGCCTGCGCGAGGCGTTGTGCACGTTGGGTAACGGCTATTTTGCCACCCGCGGCGCGTTTCCGGAGGCCCACGCCGACAAAGTCCACTACCCGGGCACGTACCTGGCCGGCGGCTACAACCGCCTCGAGACCGAGATCGCCGGCCGGGTCATCGAAAACGAAGATCTGGTCAACTTTCCCAACTGGTTGAGCCTGCACTTCCGCATCGACGGCGGCGACTGGTTCGACCTGCGCGACGTCGACATCCTCGACTTCCATCAAGAACTCGACCTCAAGGCGGGCCTGCTGACCCGACGGGTGCGCTTTCGTGACGCATCCGAGCGCACCACTTCGTTTGTCGAGCGCCGTTTTGTGCACCTGGCCCGCTCCCACGTCGCCGGCCTCCAGATGGAGGTGTGCGCCGAGGATTGGTCGGGCTCGCTGGAGTTTCGCAGCAGCATCGACGGCCGGGTGATCAACGAGGGGGTCGAGCGCTACAAACGGCTGGCCAGCCAGCACCACAGGCCCGTCGAGATGGAGCAGGTCGACGAGGAGACCGTCTACCTGAAGGTGCGCACGCTCCAGTCGCGCCTCGAAGTCGCCACCGCCGCGCGGACCCGCGTGTATTGCAACGGGGAGCGAATCGAGCCCCACCGCCGGCTCCACGAGGAGAGCGGGGGGATGATCGGCCAGGTGTTCGACCTCGAGGTGGCCGAAGGCGACGAGGTCGGCGTCGAGAAGGTCGTCTCCATGTTCAGCTCGCGCGACCGCGCCATCGCCGAGTGTGGCCTGGCGGCCAAAGACGAGCTGACGGACTTGCCCGGCTTCGACGAGTTACAGCGGCGGCATTCGCTGGCCTGGGAGCTTCTGTGGCGGCGCTTCGACATCGCCATGGACGTCGACAACGCCAAAGGCGAGCGCTTCCACCCGGCCCTGGTCCTTCGGCTGCACGTCTTCCACCTGGTGCAGACCGTCTCGCCGAACACCAAGGATCTCGACGCGGGCGTGCCGGCTCGCGGCTGGCACGGCGAGGCCTATCGGGGCCATATCTTCTGGGACGAGCTGTTCATCTTTCCGTTGATGAACCTGCGCATGCCCGAGATCACCCGCTCCCTGCTCAACTACCGCTATCGGCGCCTCGATGCGGCGCGCCAGGCGGCCAGGGAGGCGGGCTACCGCGGGGCGATGTTTCCCTGGCAGAGCGGGAGCAGCGGGCGCGAAGAGAGCCAGGTCTTGCACCTCAACCCGGAGAGCGGACGCTGGCTGCCCGACAACACTCACCTGCAATATCACGTCAGCGCCGACATCGCGTACAACGTCTGGCAGTACTACCAGGTCACCGACGACTTGGAGTACCTGCTCTTTTACGGCGCCGAGGTCATCTTGGAGGTCGCCCGCTTCTTCGCCAGCTTGACCACCTACGACGAGACCAGCGAGCGCTACGAAATCCACGGGGTGATGGGGCCTGACGAGTACCACGACAGCTATCCCAACGCCGACGAGCCGGGGCTCGATAACAACGCCTATACCAACGTGATGGCCGTGTGGGTGCTCACCAAGGCCCTCGAGGTGCTCGATAGGCTCCCCGAGCTTCGCTACGACGAGCTGCGCGACATGCTCGACCTTCGCCCCGACGAGATCGACCGGTGGCGAGACATCAGCCACAACATGCGCCTCTGCTTTCACGACGACGGCATCGTCAGCCAATTCGAGGGGTACGAAGAGCTCGAGGAGTTCGCCTGGGACGAGTATCGCGAGAAGTACGACAATATCCAGCGCCTCGACCGCATCTTGGAGGCCGAGGGCGACACGCCCAACCGCTACAAGGCCTCCAAACAGGCCGACGTGCTCATGCTCTTCTACCTGTTCTCCGATGAGGAGCTCGCCGAGATCTTCGAGCGTCTGGGCTACGGGTTCGACGCCGACATCAAGCAGCGCAACATCAACTACTACCTGCAGCGCACCTCGCACGGTTCGACGCTCAGCCGCGTCGTGCACTCGTGGGTGACCGCCGACTGCGACCGCTCCCAGTCGTGGAACCTCTTTTTGGACGCGCTCAAGAGCGACATCTCCGATATCCAGGGGGGCACGACCCCCGAGGGCATCCACCTGGGCGCGATGGCCGGCACCGTCGATCTGGTCCAGCGAAGCTACGCGGGCATCGAGATTCGCGGCGACGACGTGCTGCGCTTCAACCCGCAGCTTCCCGACGAACTCGCCCGGCTGCACCTCGACATTCGCTGGCGCGCCCACTCGCTGGCGGTGACCATCTCGAAAGACCGCCTCGAGATCAGCGCTCGCCAGAGCAGCGCCAAGCCGATCCGCATCGGATTCGGCGGCGACGTCTATCGGTTGGAGGCCGGTGAGTGCCGCGAATTCCGCCTGAAGCGAACTTGAAAATGCTCGTCATGGAGTCACGTTTCACGAGGGTAGCCCGTGAAGCAACTACAGGTCGCGCAGGGGGAGAGAATATGGAGATTCGCAGCGAATCGTTCGACGACAACAGCTTCATCCCGAAAAGATTCACGTGCGACGGCGAGGACGTCTCGCCGCCGCTCTTTTGGTCGCAGGGGCCGGAGGGTACCCGCAGCTACCTCATCTTGTGCGAAGACCCGGATGCGCCGCGCGGCACGTTCCATCACTGGGGGGTTTACGATATCCCCACCGACCAGACGAGCCTGATGGAGGGCTTGCCTCCGCGCACTGAAGACGACGGGCTCAAGCAGGCCGAGAACGACTTCAACACCATCGGCTACCAGGGCCCCTGCCCTCCCAAGCAAGACGGCCCGCACCGCTACTACTTTCGTGTGTGGGCGCTCAAAATCGCCAACCTCGAATTCGAGAGCACCCCGACGATCCCCGAACTCAAACGCATGGCCCGGCCGCACCTGTGCGCCGAGGCCGAAATCGTCGGGCTCTACAATCGCGAGTAACCGTTCTTCGAAAGGGCCTGTGCCCGCTCGGCAACAATGAGCGAGTCCGACAGAAGCACCTCTCAAAGTGAGCTCGAACGCTCGCTTGGCCTCAAAGAGGCGCTGACCATTGGCGTCGGCACGATGATTGGGGCGGGCATCTTTATCTTTCCTGGCCTGGCCTCCGGCAAAGCGGGCATGGCGGCCACCGTCTCGTTCGCCCTGGGCGGACTGATCTCGGTGCTCGTCGCCATGTGCACCTCCGAGCTGGCCACCGGCATCCCCAAAAGTGGCGGGACCTACTACTTCGTCTCCGAGGGCCTCGGGAAGCTGCCCGGCGCCGTGGCCGGCATCGGGTTGTGGTGGGGCCTGGTCTTCGCCTCGTCGTTCTACCTGGTCGGCTTCGGCCTCTACATCAACCAGATCTTCGGCGAATTGGGCGTCGGCTTCGAGGTCAACGCCCGCGCTCTGGGCGTCTCGGCAGCGATCGCGCTGACCGTGGTCAACGTGCTCGGCACCGAGAAGACCGGCGAGCTGCAAGACGTCATCGTGTTGATCCTAGCGACGCTGCTGACCGTCTTTTTGAGCTACGGCATCATCGACGCGACCGGCATCATCGGGGAGGCGCGCGTCTCCGAGGAGTTCGCCCCCGAGGGCCTGGGCCCGATCTTTACGACCGCCGCGCTCGTCTACACCTCGTATCTGGGGTTCGCCCAGATCGCCAACGTCGCAGGCGAGGTCAAAGAGCCCGACAAGAACCTGCCCCGCGCGATGATCGGCAGCGTTCTGATCGTGGCCGTGCTCTACATCGCCACCATCTTTGTGGCCACCAGCGTGCTGGGCTACGAACGGCTCGGCGAGCTCGGCGAGACGGCGATGGTCGAGGTCGGCCGCGGCCTGTGGGCTACCGTGGGCGCGGTGGTCGTGCTCAGCGGCGGGCTTCTGGCGACGCTGTCGAGCGCGAACGCCTCCATTCTGAGCTCGTCGCGCTCGGTCTACGCGCTCGCCTCCGACAAGCTCCTGCCCGAGCGCGCCTCCAAGGTCAACGAGATGCTCGGCACGCCCGTGGTCTCGATTCTGATGGCCGGGGTGCCCGTGGTCGCGCTCGTGGCGCTGGGCCAAGTCGAGACCCTCGCCGAGGTCGCCTCGTGCCTGCATCTGGTGCTCTACGGCTCGATGTGCCTGGCGGTCTTGATGCTTCGCCGCTCCTCGCCCGACTGGTACAGCCCGTCGTTTCAGACGTCGCTCTATCCGTTCGTGCCGGCGCTGGGGGCGCTGGCCAGCTTCGCCTTGATCGCCTTCATGAAACCGCTCTCGCAACTACTCGCCGGCGGCATCATCGCCGCAGCCGCGCTCTGGTACCTCGCCTATCGAAAATGGCCTCACGAAAACGGGTGACGTGATGACTTCGACGCATACGCTGTTCGACGACAAGACGAAGATTCTGGTGCCGGTCGAGTTGCCCGACCCCCAACCGTTCGCGCCCTGGCTGGTCGACTTCTTGGGCGCGCTCGATGTGCACGTGCTCGGCTGCTACCTGGTCAAAGAGCAGACATCCCTGGAGCAGTCGCGCGACCAGTTCGAAGAGGAGGCGCGCGAGCGCCTCGACGAGGTCGTCGCCCGCTTCCAAGACACCGGCGCCCAGACCTCGTCGACGCTCGTCTTCACCCACGACATCGTCGAGACGATCGACCGCGCCGAAGCCGAGATCGACGTCGACCTGCTCATCCGCCCCAGCGAGGTCGGCAAGATCTCGAACCTGTTGGCCGTGGTGACCGACGACTTGCACCTCGAGCGAGTCCGCCAGTGCATCACCGCGCTGCTCGAAGAGAGCGTGGTCCCCGTCACGCTGCTGCATGTGATGGACGAGGACGCCGAGTCGAGCGAGCGCGAAAAAGAGTCGCTGGTGCTCGACGGCCTCAAGCAGCGCTTAATCGAGCACGGACTCGACGAGGACCGCATCGAGACGCGCTGCCTGCACGACGCCGACCCCGCCGAGCGAACCATCGAGTTCTCGCGCGACTACGACGTCGTGATCATGGACGAGAACGAAAAGAAGTTGCGCGACCAGCTTCTCCGGCAGACTCCCATTCCGATCATCATGGTCCGCGCGCACGGCGACGAGGACTGAGAAAGTTGGAACAAACGCGACTGTAATTCTGTACCTATACTGAAATCTCGTGCTTGCGGTTTCCCCAGAGAAGTCAGCACCTTGTGGACGTCTCACCGCAAAGCGTGTAAGCTAGGCGGACAATCTTAGCTTCCGAGCGCACGAGAATTGGTACGAGCCGCACAGAGCTTCCACGCGCTGTGTGTGCTCGCTTGGTATTCGGATTGGAATTCGGACGCAGTCGTCGTACATGCCCAGCCTCCACCGCCTGTTTCATCTCCTCGATCGTTACGTCGTCGCTCTCATCGAGCAGTGCTTGCCCGTGGGCAAGGCCGTGCCTTCGAGTTGCGCTGACATCTTCTATGGCGTGTTCATGTCGGCGGTCGCCATCGCCATCATGCAGCCGCCGGCGCCGGACACCGCCGGGTTTGTGCCGCCGCCATCGGAGCGTCCGAGCGTCGAAGAGACGATCGAGCGCTTCGCCCCCCAGGTGAGGTTTCACCCCGAGGAGCGCTATTTCCCGTCGTCGGTCTCCTGGTTCCTCGAGCGCACCGAAATGCGCCTCGAGGTCGAGGACGGCGCCGACGTGCTCGCGCTCGACCACGGCGAGACTTCCCCGGAGGTCATCCCGGCGGTCTACGTCGATGGCAACGGGTCGGGCGGGACCTCGCCGAGCCGCTATTTCCTGCAGATCGCCAACAACGAGAGTGAGCTGCGCACCCGCGAAGGCGACATGGACAGCGCCGAGACCTACGTCCACTTTCGCAAGGCGTCGGACGGCTCGAAGAATTACGACATCCAGTACTGGTTCTTCTTTCCGTACAGCGGCCCGGTGATGGGCGGCCCGGTCGGGGGAGCGCACGAGGGCGACTGGGAGCACATCACGGTGCGCGTCGACCCGTCGCTGCGGAAGGTCAAAGAGATCTTCTACGCCGCGCACGACGCCGAAGGACGCTGGATGCGCCCCTCGCAGGTTCGCTTCGTCGACGGCGACCACCCGGTGGTCTACATCGCCCGCTTCGGCCACGCCTCGTACGCACGCCCCGGCCTTCAGCCGCGCGGCATGCTCCCGGCCGACCGCACGGCCAACGGCGGGGTGACCTGGGACACCTGGCAAGACCTCGAGCTCGTCGCCACCGACGCTGGCCCGCGCGACGGCTACCACTGGCTGAGCTACTCGGGCCGCTGGGGCGAAGTCGGCTCGGTCTTCTCGGGCCCGCATGGGCCGGCCTTCCAGCATTATTGGCTCGCGGACAACTAACTCGGGGCGAGGCGAGGGCAAGATGCCCACGCACCGAACGAGGCGAGGGCAAGATGCCCACGCACCGATTTCGGGGGCGTCACCGCCCCAGCTTGCGTGTTCGACGCGCGACGAGTACCGACACGCCACTCTCGGCAGAGCGGAGCGGCTGCTTGCTGCGCGTGGGTTGATGAAGGGTGTCGGTCGAGTCGATCGCCAGGGCCGTACGGACACGTTCGGCGTCCCGGAGGCAGCGCCGGCGGTCGAGATTTGGAGGCAGCGCTTCCAGCGCTGGTTGCAGGAGCGTGCTACCTTGCACCGAGGGCAAGATGCCCACGCACCGATTTCGAGGGCAAGATGCCCACGCACCGATTTCGAGGGCAAGATGCCCACGCACCGATTTCGAGGGCAAGATGCCCACGCACCGATTTCGAGGGCCCGATGCCCACGCACCGATTTCGAGGGCAAGATGCCCACGCACCGATTTCGAGGGCCCGATGCCCACGCACCGATTTCGAGGGCAAGATGCCCACGCACCGATTTCGAGGGCCCGATGCCCCCGCACCGCCCTATTCAGCCGTGACGTTGTCGAGCGCGTAGACCACGCCCAGCGAGAACGAGCTGATGCGCGGGATATTGCTGCCCCACACAATCTGGCCGTAGGAGGCGCGCATCTCGAGGTCGCGCAGCTTCAAGATCACCCCGCCCTCGACGTTCAGGTAATCCTTGTCGAGGGTGATGTCGATCGTCTCGATATCCTCGGTCGCGTCGAACTCGCTGGGCGACTTGCCCGGGGAGCGGGTGATGAATGACTTGCCGATCGACTCGCCCTCGAAGAGCGTGTAGGCGCCGTTGCCCGCCACGAAGACTAGAAAATTATCGCCCAGATATTGGCCGATGCTCACGCCGCCGACCGTCTGGTCGCCGGGAGTTCCCACGCGCAGGCGGTAGCCGGCGTCGAGGCGCGCGAAGCTTCGGGTGGCCGGGACGTAGGCGCCGAACAAAAAGCTCTGCGTCAGGTTGGTCTGCCCGTCGCCCAGGGTGACGTCGTCCTCGATGGCGGCCGGGTTGGGCTCGTCGTCCAGGAAGGTGCCGCGCGGGGTCTCGTAGCCGACCGGGAACTGCACCGAGGTCTGCGAGGTCACCCGCACCAGGCCGCGCACCAGGGCGTAGCGCCCGTGCAGCTCGGCGTCCCCTACCCCGGCGGCCGATTTGCTGAAGTCGAAGATGGCGTCGTTGAGCGTCGCGCTGTCGGCGCCGTCGGGGATCTCCAGGAGCACCGGGGCGGACTTGTAGTTGATCTGCTTGAGGTTGAGGTCGCCGGCCAGCTCGATCTTGTCGGTGATGCCGTAGCGCGCGCCCACGCTGAACGTGATGGCCGTGAACTCGCCGTCGAGCGGGAATTGCTGCAGCTCGCCGTCGGGCAGGTACTCCTCGTCGGCGCTCTGGTAATTCGAGTCGAGCGTGAGGACGAACTTGTCTTTGGGCAGCGTCCACGGCGAGGCGTCGGCCATCGTGGGGGCCGACGCCAGGCATAGCGCGGCGGCGACGAGGGTGTAGCGGGACATCGAGCGAAACATCGGCAGCTCCTCAGGGCAAATCAGCTTGCGTACGAACAAGACGACTATAGCGGATTTTTCGTTTCAAGAAACTTCTACCTGAAAACTTGTCGTTTGGCCTTTCGCGAAACTCACAAACACCTCCCGCGCGAGTTTTGGGCTTCTGTGAAACTCACAGACGCCTCCCGCGCGAGCTTTGGGCTTCTGTGAAACTCACAGACGCCTCCCGCGCGAGTTTTGGGCTTCTGTGAAACTCACAGACGCCTCCCACGCGAGTTTTGGGCTTCTGTGAAACTCACAGACGCCTCCCACGCGAGTTTTGGGGCTTCGTGAAACTCACGGACCCCTCCCACGCAAGTTTTGGGGCTTCGTGAAACTCACAGACGTCTCCTGCGCGAGTTTTGGGCCTTTGTGAAATTTCTGAAGCCCTCCCGCGCGAGTTTCGGGCCTCTGTGAAATTCACAAGCCCCTCCCCGCCAAAAAAATCTGTAACGTTTCGCGCCCTCGCCGAACTAATCGATGTAGGCCCCCGGAGTATCGACCTCGATTTGCGACTGGAACGGAGCGACAGCCATGGAATTGCAGGCCCTTGGGAGACTCGAGCGATCGCGTGTGACCTTTTGCCCGGAGTGCAGCGACCGCGAGTTGGTCGACCGGACCAACGCGGGTAGCTGGGCGGCCTTCGAGGAGTTGGTCGACCGCTACCAGGACCAGTTTCACCGGCTGGCGTGGAGCTACATGAAGAACGAGGCCGACGCGCAGGACGTGGTGCAGGTGGCGTTCTTGAAGATCTATCGCAACTTGGAGGGCTTTCGCGGGGACGCGAAGTTCAAGAATTGGGCGTACCGCATCGTCGTGAACACGGCGTTGAGCCGCATCCGCAAGGAGAGGCGGCGCCGCGAGGTCGCCCTCGACGACGTCAGCCCCGACTTCGACGAGCGTGACGAGGCGCCGATCACCCTGGCCGACTGGCGCGTGCGCGCCGACGAGGCGCTGGAGAACCGTGAGCTGCGCCAAAAGATCGTCGAGGCGGTCGACGAGCTCGAGCCCAAATACCAGTCGATCTTTTTGCTCTACGAGGTCGAAGGTCTGTCGCTCGACGAAATCGGCGAGGTCGTCGGGCTGACCGTGCCCGGGGTCAAGAGCCGGCTGCACCGCGCGCGGCTCTTTTTGCGCGCCACCCTAGAGCGCTACCTGCGCGACATGGGCCCCGAGCTCACGAATCTGGGTCGCGAGTGACCTCGCCTTCGGTGAGCTTGTCGAGCTCTTGGCGGGCGCGCCGGGTCAAGAAGACGGTCACGAGCACCGCGGCGATGCCCCCAACAATGAAGAGCGCGTTTTGCATCGGCGTGCGCTCGACCTCCCCGGCGAGCACGCGCGCCAGGCTGCCGGCCGCCGAGCCGAAATAGACGTACATGACCGTGGCCGGGAACATCCCGATCCACGAGGCGAGCACGTATTTCCAGAAGGGCACGCGGGTGACCGAAAAGCCGTAGTTGAGCAGGCCGAACGGGAAGATGGGCACCAGACGGGCGAGCATGACCGTCTTGAAGCCCTCTTTGTCGATGGCGCGGTACAGCGCGTGGAAGCGCGGGTAGTCCTCGACCTTCTCGGCGACCCAGTCCTGGGCCAAAAAGCGCCCGATCAGAAACGCCAGCGCCGCGCCGAGGGTGCTCGACAGCGACACGATGACGGTCCCCCAGACCACACCGAAGGTGAACCCGGCCGCCAGCGTGATGACCGAGCCGGGCACGAAGAGCACCGCGGCGAGCACGTAGACCAGCCCGAAGACCACCCCGCCCCAGATGCCCAGGCCCTGCACCCAGACGATGAAATCGTCGAGGAGTTGGCGCACCGGGAAGAAGAAATAGAGCGCGGCGAAGACCAGGACGAGCACGATCACCGCGCCGATGCGTAGTTTTTTGCTCATCTCGTCTAACTCCGTACTCCGACACCGATGTTCGCTCGGCATTCACCTATACCGACCGAGGGGTGGTCTTCGACAGAGAAAAAAAGAGCGCCCCCGGCGCGTGCTGCGCCGGGAGCGCTCCGAGAGCTTCCCTGGCTCGAATTAAGCCAGTCGGTAGATGTCAGTCGTAGGACTCACCGAGCATGTCTTCGAGGTTGTCCTCGAGGTCATCCCAGTCGTCCTCGATATTCTCGGCTTGGGTCTCGATCTCGGCGTCGATCTCGGCCACGCCCCAGTCAGTCTGCTGCTGGAGCTCGTTGTACTGCTTTTTGACCAGCGAGATGCGCTCTTCGATATTCTGCATCTTGAGCTGGGTCGCCGCGTCGAGCTTCTGGCCCTTCTCGTCGATCGCCTCTTGATATGCCTTCATCTCGCGTTCGACCTTGGTGATGATCTTCTCGGTGTCGCTCTCGACCGGGCCACCGCCGATGAACTCTTCAACTTCTTTTTCGGCCCTCTCCTGAGTGACCTTGGCGCTTTGCTCGACGTCCTTGGCCTTCTCTTCAGTCTCCTGGGCCCCGTACTCGGCCACGCCGACGACGCCCTCTTCCTCCTTGGTCTGCTGGGCCTCCTGGGAGCAAGCGGTCATGCCGCCCAGGGCGAAGAAAGAAATCAGAATTCCGGTACTGATACGTTTGATAGTACTCATAGCGTTTCCCTTCGTTTCAGTTGGACAAACTGACCTGCACTGAACGCAGCAGGGTTCTCGACAACAAAGGTAACTACGCAGCGAGTTTCGTCGAACTGCAGACGTCGGGGGTCAGGGCTTTGCGAGGGGGAGTTCGAAGAAGAAGGTGGTGCCCTCGCCGAGTTCGGTCTCGAAGCCGATCTCGCCGTCGAGGCGCTCGACGATGGACTTGGAGATGGTCAGGCCGAGGCCGGTGCCGCCGTGCTTGCGCGTCGACGAGGAGTCGGCCTGGGCGAATTTGTCGAAGACGCGGTGGCGAAACTCCTCGGGGATGCCCGGGCCCTGGTCGCTCACCGAGATGCGCGCCTTGCCCTCGGCGGTCGTGCTCAGGCGGATGTCGACGACGCCGTTGTGCGGAGAGAATTTGGCGGCGTTCGACAGCAGGTTGGTCAGCACCTGGATCAGCCGGCCCTTGTCGCCGCGCACCGTCGCCTCGGGGGCGTCGTTGGTGAAGGCGAATTTGACCTTGTTCTGGTGCTCGAGGCTGATGTTGATGCGCAGCGACTCGCGCACGACCTTGGCCAGCTCGAGTTCACGGATGTGGAAGTCCATCTCGCCGCTCGACATCTTCTGGATATCGAGCAGGTCGTCGATCAAGTAGAGCAAGCGGTGGCTGTTGCGAAGGGCGAGGTCGACCATCTTCTGGGCGCGCGGCGAAAGCTCGCCGCCGCCTCCGCCGGCCAGGAGGGTGAGCACGCCGGTGATGGGGGTGAGCGGTGTGCGCAACTCGTGGCTGACAATGGAGACGAACTCCTCTTTGAGCTGCTCGACCTTTTTGCGCTCGGTGATGTCCTGGATGATGCCGACCATCGCGACGGCCTCGCCGGAGGCGTCGCACTCGACCTTGCCCTCCGAGTGCACAATGCGCGTCTCGCCGTCGACGCGCACGATGTGGTGTTCCATCTGAAAGGGCTCGAGCGTGTTGGCAGCCCGATCAGTGACCCGCTCGATGCGCTCACGCTCTTCTTCGAGGACGTGATCGAGCACGAAGTCGAGCGTGAGGGGCTCGCCGGCTTGTTCGGTGTCGCGCCCGAAGATACGGTCGACCTCGTCGGACCAGGCCACCTGGCGGGTGTCGAGGTCGAGGTGCCAGCTGCCCAGGTGGGCGATGCGCTGGGCCTCGGCGAGTCGCTCCTTGCTCTCCTTGAGCGCCTCTTCGGTGCGCTTGCGCTCGGAGATGTCGCGGGCGACGACCAGCAGGCCTTTGCGGCTGCCGTCGTCCTCGAAGACCGGCACCTTGATGACGTCGAAGGTGTGCATCTCGCCGTCGAGTGCGGGCACCTCCTGCTCGAAGGAGTAGGGCTCGCCCTGCTCCCAGGCCAGCTCGTCGGTGCGGTCGCACTCGAGCTGGACGTCGCCGTAGCTGTTGCTGAATTCGGCGAGCTCGCAGGTCGTCTTGCCCTGATAGTCGAAGCCGTCGAGCCCCATGAACTCGAGGGTGCGGTCGTTGGCCAGCAGCCAGCGGCCCTCCCCGTCGCGAAACGAGATGCCGTCGGGCATCGCCTCGATGAGGGATTTGAGCCACGAGCGCTCGTCGCGCAGCAACTGTTCGGAGCGCACCGTTTCGGTGACGTCTTGGACGGTGCCCACCATACGCGCCACGCGGCCGTCGCAGCTCAGCTCGGTGACCCGGCCGCGCCCGCGGACGTGGCGAAGCTCGCCGGTATCGGCGCGACGAATGCGGAAGCGGTGCTTGTAGGAGCCCGTCTGCGTCAGCACTTTGCGGCTGATGTCGAAGACCGTGTCGACGTCCTCCGGATGGATATACTCGCGGTAGGCCTCCAGCGACGGCTCCATCTTGTCGGGGTCGACCCCCAGGATGCGGTACATCTCGTCGGACCAGGTCGTCTCGCCGGTGCGCAGGTCCCACTCCCAATAGCCGAGCTGGGCGATGTCGAGCGCCTCGGCCAGCGTCGCCTTGCCGCGTCGAAGCTGTGTCTCGGTCTCGCGCCTCTCGGTGACGTCGACCACGTGACCCACGAAATGCTTGGGCCTGCCGTCGGGGCCACGCACCACGCGGTTGGCCTCGTCGACGTAGATCACCGAGCCGTCGGCGCGCACCACCCGATAATTGGAGTGTACGCTGTAGGCGCTTCCCCGCTGCAGATACGCCTCACACTCGGCGGTGACGCGCTCACGATCATCGATGTGAATGATATCGTTGTAGAGCAGCTCCCCGCTCAAAAAGCGCTCGGCGGGATACCCGAAGACCTGCTCGACGTTTGGCGAGACATACTCGACCGGCCACCCTTCGGCCGCCTTCCATTTGAAGACGACCACGGGACCTTCGAGTTGCGGCTCAGAGTCGGCACACACAGCCGGCTCGATCTCTGTCGACGTGCTCACGATGCTTCCCCACCTCACCCACAAAGCCGGTGAGAGGCTCGAAATAGCTACTCTTGACGCTATCGGGGAAATCCCCAGCGTTTCTCCTACCATAGTCGGTTCGCTCGAATTAGACCAGTGACGCGTTTTTCCAACACGGCCGGCTCCCGGCTACTTCTGGGCGGGTTGCTGTTTACTTTTGATGCAGCAAAGCGACCGCACAACGTGATCGAAGCGGGAGAGACGCATGTTCCTCATCAAAGAGTCGCCGGAGTCACCGCGTATCTTCGACAACGACGTTCTCGACGGGCTCTCGCGAACGCCGTGGTTCATCGTGCCGCTGTTGTATATCCCCGCCTCGGCGGGGCTCATGTGGCACAGCGTGGCGCGCGCCGACGTCGGCGTGCTCGCCTCGGTGGGTTTGGCCCTGGCAGGCGTCTTGGCCTGGACCTTCGTGGAGTACTGGCTGCACCGCACCCTGTTTCACTGGGTCCCCGACACCTCCTGGGGCGAGACGATGCACTTCTTTTTGCACGGCGTGCATCACGACTGGCCGAACGACAAGTACCGGCTGGTGATGCCGCCTGCGGTGAGTATTCTGCTCTTTTTCGTCTTTCTTTTTGCGTGGACCTTGCTGCTTGGCGACTATGGTTGGGCGTTCCACAGCGGTTTCGTCTTTGGATACATGTGCTATGATGTCATCCATTATCACGTCCATCATCGTCGCGCCGGCTTCCGGTGGCTGCAGCGACTCAAGAAGCACCACGTAAGCCACCACTTCGTCGACGACTACTCGGAGTTGCGCTACGGCGTCTCCACCCGGTTATGGGACGTGGTCTTTAACACCGATGATCTGCGTGAGTCCCACAGGGTCCAAGCACGCGACTGACAATGAGAGATTGAAATGGGCTGGCAGTTTCTGGATATCTCGATGCTTCGCGACATCGAGCTTTTCACCTCGCTGAGCGACCACGCTCTGACCGACATCGTCGCCCTGACGACCACCGAAGAGTACAAGCCCGCCGACCGCATCTTCCAAGAGGGAGACAAGGGCGACGCGATGTACCTGATTCTCAAGGGCGAGGTGCGCATCTCCAAGGATATCCCCGGGGTGGGCGAAGAGGCGCTCGCGTTTTTGAGCGACGGGGCCTATTTCGGCGAGATGTCGCTGGTGGGCGACGAGTCGCCGCGCAGCGCCTCGGCGATCGCAAGCTCGCCGGTCAAGGTCGCCCGGCTGTCGCGCGTCGACTTTCAGAAGTTGCTCGACGAGAACAAGGAGGCGGCCGTCGAGATCCTGACTTCGTTTGTAAACACGCTGGCCGAGCGGCTGCGGGCGTCGAACGACAAGCTGGCGTTCTTCGCTATGAGCGACATGTTCGAGTGAGGGGGGGTTAGGGGGTTTAGGAGATTGAGGGTTGGAATGTAGAAAAGGCCCGCCGGGGTTGATGCCGGCGGGCCTTTTCTGTGGGTCACTCGATCACTCCGAGATTACGGAGCGTACGGGTTACCGAAGTCCATGACCGGGGTCATGAACGAGACGGCCTTGATGAGCTCGAGGTAGTCCTTGAGCTCGCGGGTGGCCTCGCCACGCATCTCGGGGGAGACGCCCGACTCGCAGTCGTCGTCGGTGGTCATGGTGTTGCCGGCGTCGTCGCAGTGGTCGGAGCGACGAAGCAGCAGGCTGGCGCGCTCGATGACCGTCTCGCCGGCGCCCTTCTTGGCGCCCAAGGTGGCAGCTTCGTAGACGTAGCCGCTCCAGGGGTCCTTGAAGGAGACCTTGTCGTCGGCGTCGAGCTCGGGGCAGTTGCCCATGCCGCGGATGCAGATACGCGACGACTCGACGAAGCTCTGGTCGTAGCTATCCGGGAAGCGCGCCTGACCGAGCACCTGCCAGTACAACTGGATGGTGAAGGTGGCATAGGGGTCGACCACGTCCGTGTTGGACGTGTCCAGCTCGCCGGTGTAGTCGGGGAAAGCCAGCTCGCCGTTCTGAAGATAGGGGCCGACCTTCTCGTAGTTCTGACCCATGATGGCGTTGTTGAGCTCGAGGATCTGGTCGTAGAAGGTCGTCGAGTAGCCGACCTCCCACTCACGGATATCCTCGGGGGTCGAGCGAGCCACGAAGTTGGTCTCCGTGTCGGTCAACGCCTCGATGGCCATGATCTTGTCGAGGTAGAAGCCGATGTGGTGCAGACACTCGTACCACATGTAGCCACACTCGCGGTCGCCGTCACCCCAGCTGGTGGAGTAGTAGCGCGCGTCGGTGATGCCGAGCTCGGCGTCGATGCGGCGCATCGGGCTGGTCAGGATCTCGGTGCCGTCGACGAGTTGACGTTTCTCGTACTGGCCGACGTTGGGCATCATGATCGTCTGGATGAGGTAGTTGAACGCGTTTTTGACTGCCCACGACTTGCCGCCCCAGCCGTTGACCGGGTCGGTGAAGAAGCTCTCGACGGTGCTCGCCGGGTAGAAGGTGGGCAGCAGCTCGGCGTACAGCCCGTACAGGTCGTGCCACTTTTTGAGGCGACGGAAGGTGCGCGGGTAGTACGAGTTGATGTAGCTCCAGGAGCTGGTGCCGATACGACCGCGGGCGAACGACCGCGAGATGTACCAGGTGTCCAGGTCGTCGAGCATATTCTTCATACGCTCGTAGGAGTCGGCGCCGTGGTCGCGCGTCAGGCAGCTGTCGCTCAGGTTGTAGTTGTTGTGCGAGCAGTAGATGTACGGCACGCGGGTGTACTGCTGGCCTTCGACCTCGGCGGTCGACCAGTCGCCGTCTTTGACCACGTCGGCCACGTCGACGAGCATGCGGTTCGAGTCCTCGTACATCTTCTCACCCATCGTGTTGTACAGCTGGGTGTAGTGGACGGCGCGCGGGCCGAAGGTGGTGAACTGCAAGATCTCACCGTCACGCTCGCCCCAGTCACGAAGGATCTGGTGGTCCATGCCGGCGTTGTCTTTGAAGACCTCGACCTTGCCGGCGTAGCCGTAAAGGATGGCGGCGCGGTCGTACTTGGCCACGCCCTTGCCGTCGATGGTGTAGCGGCCGGCGTAGTCCATGATCGAGCTGTAGGCGTTGTCGTACAGCTTGGCGTCGATCTCGTCCTGGGTGATCGGGTCGTTCAGGCGCGGGCCGACGTTGCCGTCGTCGCGGATCTTCCAGTAATCGTCGTGGTAGTTGACCACGTCCTCGGAGCCGCCGAAGTTGTGCATCAGGCCGAGCGAGTGGCCGACCTCGTGGGCCAAGACGGCGGTGTAGATCGACTCTCGGATGATGTCGTAGACCTTGTCGGGGTCCTCGTCCTTGAGCTCGCGGGCCAGGCCCATGAGCGCGTCGTCGGCCATCTCGGGCAGGTACATGTTGCGCTTGGCGGCGAACTGCTCGCGAAGCTCGGCCAGGGTCTGGGCGCGCTTGGCGAAGCCACCGCGCAGCACGCTGGCAGCCTGCATGTCGACGTCGGTCACCGGGGTGCCCGGCTGGTGGCCGGTCATCATCAGCAAGTCATCGCTGATGAGCATGTCCTCGATGGGCGAGTTCTTGAGCTGCTTGAGCTTACCCTCGGGGGCGTAGTCGTCGGCGTTGAGGCGGCTGGTCTGGTGGAAGCGATCGAGGCGCTTCTCGAGGAAGGCGTCGAAGCCCTCTTCTTCTTGCAGCTGGACCTCTTCGGCGGTGATCGGCGACAACTCGCCGTCCCACCCGTGGGCGATGCGCTTGATGAACTGCTCGTTTTCGGTCAGGTCGACGGTGCGCGAGTTGCCCTCGGTGCTGTTGACCTCTTCGACCCAGCGGCTCAGGTCGACGCCGTCGATGTAGTCGTCGGTGCTGCGGTTGCCGTTGAGCAACTCGACCATCTCCTGGGTGCGGTAAGCGGCGGTGTTGTTCCAGTGATACACGTAGGCCATGCCGCTGATGATCTCGCCGGTCTCCGGATCGTTGTTTGACGGTCCGAGGCCCAGAAGCCCGTAGTCCATGAATTTGGGGACGTAGGCCATGAACGAGTAGCGGATATCGCCCAGACGCGGCGACGTGCCCGGCTCGCCACATTCGGCAGGGTCGCCCTCTTGGATGGGGTTGTTCGGGCACAGGATGAAGGTGCGCTCGTCGGCGCCGAGCTGGTAGCCCTGAGCGGTGACCGCGTCGTTGAAGACGCTGTTCCACTGGTCGGCGACCTTGTGGGCGATGGGCTTGAGATCGTCGGGGAAGTCGGTGTTGACGTGGTAGACGATGGGACGCAGCTCGCGGTCGGCCGGGTCGAGAAGCTCGCCATTTTCGTCATACCAGTTCTTCCAGAGGTTGTGACGGTTCAGGAAGCGCTTCTTGTGCTGCTCACGCACGCCTTCGTGTTCGTCGTAGACCATGCGGTCGGTGGTGAAGTAGCCGAACACGTCGGTCGACTCGCCCTTGTAGGGCATCGGGACGTACTCGCGCTCGGGGTCGATGCGCTTGAAGCTGTTGCGGATGGTGTATTCGCCCGAACCACACTCTTTGAACTCGCCGCCGAAGAACCAGCACAGCGGGATTTCGCCGTAGCCGGGGTAGTACATCGTGCCGGCGCGGGCGTGGATTTTGTTGGTCAGGTCGAAGTAGGAGAGTTCCTTTTCGCCGTCGGCGTTGGTCCCGTAGTCGAAGACCGGAGCGTCGGGATTGGGCACGGCTTCGCCGTCGACGTTGCCGTGCTCGTCCTGGACGTAATACGGAATCGGCTCGATGGAGGCGCGCTCGAAGTCCAGGTCGAAGTTCGTCGACAGGTCGGTCGACCAGTCGACTCGCATGTAGTCGCGCTCGTCCCAGGGACGGTCGCTGTAGTTCTCGACGATGACGTTGGTCTGCTCGCCGGTCGTCGGGTTGTACTGACGTTGAACGTCGAAGTGGCCCAGGATGCGATAGGCGGCGACCACTTCACCTTTGTAGTTTTCGCCCTCTTCTTCTTTGCCGTCGGCGTTTTCGATCAGCTCGGTCTGACGGCGGGCATACAGGTAATGCTCCTGGATGTCCCAGTCGATCTTTTTGAGCCCGGCGTGGTCGGTGTTGCCGACAAAGGTAAACCCGTCGGCGGCAGGCACGTCGACCACGGTGCGCTGGAAGTACCAGTCGCCCTCCAGATCCGATTTGAGGATCTTGTTGGGTTGGGTGCGGTCGATGTCGCCCACGTCTTGGGCGCAGCTGGCAAGCAGCGCACATGCGGCAATCACAAGCGCCGACATGTACGTCATTCTTCTAAGTATTTTCATTGGCGATTCCTTCACTCCTAGACAATCGGAACGTTCGACGTGGGGTTAAAGCAAGTTCCGTTCCGTTCGTCTTCTAACGCCCGTCAAACAGGCGCAGGAGTGAAGTTCGCCGGCCTCACCGAGGCTATTTCTTCTCGTAGGTCAGGCTGTACTCGAGGGGGCGTGGCAACTGACCGCTCTCGAGTCGAACGCGCATCAAGATTGTCTTGCCGCTGGGGGTCAGCGTCATTTTGTTGGTGCGCGTACCATCCTCGCTGACGAACGTCTGGGTCAGCGTGCGACCGTCGAGATTCTGACGCAGCGCGTACTTCGAGCCGTCGGAGGCCGTGTACGTGGTCTTTTCGTTGCCCACCGGCGACTTGTAGACCGGCCGATCGTCGCACTCGACGGCGATGTCGTCGCCGGGAAATGACACCTCGAGGGTGGCGCACGGCACCGTCTTGGCCTCGAGCTTATCGTCCGCCCAGGGCCGCTTGTAGAACGCCATCTCCTCGACGATCCGGTCGATGGAGCGGTTGATCTTTTTGCGCGCGGCGTCCTTGCCGTTTTCGACCCCGTACGTCCCGCTGAACTCCTCCTGGACCTTCTCTTTGTCGTCTGTGCCCTGACCGACGGCCGTCGGCAGAGAAACCATCAGGGACATAGCTGCGGCGATTGCCAAGCTCGTCCAAAGTTTGCCCTTCATAACTACACCTCGCTGCCTAGTTGAGTGCGCCGATGGTGGATGCATCGACACACGCGATCGAGCGTGCTCACCCTAAAAATGCCCACCGACGCACGCACAGCAATCGTTTGACGGATGCGACAGCCGTTCGAGCTTTAAGAAGTAGAACCACTACGACCTCATTGGATGTACTCGAGCAGCGGGCGATTCATGCCGCGCCGAACCATTATTCGCTATGTCGTCCTGAGCGCCGTGAGCGCGGCGCTGGTGCTGTGCGCCCCGCCGGTGCGGGCAGACGAGGGCTATTTTGCCGCCGGCGAGACCGGGGTGTCCTACCTGGGTGAGTGGGCCTCGGGGAGCCTGACGCCGGGCACGGCCGCCGTGGGCGTTCGCGCCGGCTACCGTTGGGAGTCGTGGGACGTCTTCGGCGTCGCCGACCAGGTCTTTTGGTTCGATCCCGAGCTCGGCGGCGCGGCCGATCCGATCCTGAATATCGGCGCCGGCGTGGGGCTGCGTCATATCGGCGGGCATGTGCGCTCGTCGGTGACCCTCGGCACGTCGACCCTGCTCTTCGACACCCGATTGACCCAGGCGGGCAAAGTGGGCGCCTTTATCGAGGTCCAACCGGCGGGGTTCCGCCTGCCGGTGGCCGACCGCTGGAATCTGGAGTTCCACCCGCTCGGGTTTGTGCTCTCGAGTCCGGTGCTCACCGAAATCCCGCTCTTCAATGCGTCGTATCGGACGAGTTTGGCGGTGGAGGCGACGTTTTGAGTGATTGGCGTGACGATGCTTCTTTCGAAAATGGCGCCGCCCCTCGGCCTCGCGGACTGCGCTCGGCATCTCCCCTTCGCCCGAGGGGCGTGGGGAGAGGACTTGCCTTCTTGGCTCTGGTGGGCCTGCTGATCGTGTCCGCCTTGCCGGGGGCGCAGGCGGCGCAGCCTGACGACCATCAAGACCACCAAGACCACCAAGACCAGCAAGACCAGCAGAACCAGCAAGACCAGCAGAACCAGCAAGACCAGCAGAACCAGCAAGACCAACACGGCGAATGGTGGGCCCAACTCGACGCCAACGTCGCCCTGCTCAACGGCATCCCCGGGCGCAACATGCTGCCCAACGAGTTCGGCTACGGAGCGCGGCTGGGCCACCGTTGGGAGCGCTGGGGCGTCGTTGGCCAGCTCACCCACAACCTGTGGGTCCCCAATCGAGAGGGCTGGACCGTCAAGCCGGGCGTGCTCAACGCCGGCCTCGGCGTCGAACACCTGCTCTTCGATAACCGCGTGCGCATCAGCGCCGCGGCCGGCACCTCCACCCTGGTCTTCGAGACGGTGCTCGACGCCGCCGGCACCACTGGCTTTTTCGTGGACGTACGCCCGGCGGGGCTTCGCTGGAACATCACCGACAGGCTGCGCCTGGAGTGGGACCCGATCACCTTCAGCCTGTCGCAGCCCGCGCTCGACGAGCCGACGCTCGACCAGACCGAATTCAAGACCGTCTTTGTCATCGAGGTAGGATTGTGATGTTGCGGTGCGACCAAAGAATCGAGCGACTGGCGTGGATTGTGGGCCTCGTGGTGGCGCTCAACATGGTGTCTGACACCGTGTGGGCCTGGGAGATCGAGACCGGGTTTTCGGACGCGTGTCACGAGTCGATGTCCGGCGAAGTCGCCGCGCACACCATCGTGGGAGCGGACGCTTTCGGGGAGACGGAGGCGGGGCTGGCAGTCGATCAAGAGGTGCCACTGCCGGACAGCGACAAGTGGAACAAGCTGTCGGATCTGTTGCTGGAAGGCGTCGACGTCGAGGTCGACTCGCGGCGAGAAAAGTTCGTGATCACAAGCCTGGTCCTCGGCTCGCGCTATCCCGACTCGGGGGGCACGGCCGTGGTCAACTTGTCGTCGAGTCGCGAACTGCACGTCTACTCGGTCGATCAACAAAAACACTGCCTGCGCCGCGCGCAAGATGACGGCCCCAAAGGAAACGCCAGCGCCCTCGAGGCCACCCGCGCACACATCACCGAGTTGGTCGAGCGTGCGCGACGCGCCAGTCGGCGCCCGCCCGGCGAGCAGCTCATCGTCCGCGAGACCTTTGTCGAATTGTACGGCGCGGTCGACATCGAGGTGTGGGCGCCTGCGTTCTGGGCCGGCTCGGCGCTGCACACCTTCCAGGATTGCTTCTCGCACACCATCCGCACCGACGACCTCGAGCGCGTGCTGCACGTGCTCAACTACACCGAGGCGATCACCGAGCAGCACGAGCCGGCGCGCGACGGCCTCGCCCACTCGACCGCCATGGACGCGTGCAAAGGCGACGCCGAGCAGATCGCCGACGTGACCCGCCTGGCGACCGCGCAGTTTCTGGCCGCCTTCGTCGACGAGGTCTACGAGCGCGACCGCGACGCGATGCAGGCGGTGCTTCGCGACTGGACCACCTACCAGCCGGGATGCACCGTCGAGAACGATATCTGCGAGTCGAAGTGGCTCGACATCGCCCAGAAGGGCAAAGCCGCGCCGCTGGTGAACACGCCGAGCTGCTCGACGTCGGGCGGACGCGGCCAGCGATGGGGAGTGTGGATGGCCTTCTTGCTGCTGATTGCCTACGCGAGGAGTTCCTTGACGAACTCGCGCAACAAGTGACTGGCGTGCGGGCTGGGCCGGTGCATTTGCAACGCCTTTTCTTCGGCCTGCTCGCGTGAGATCGCTGCGGCTTCGTAATTTTGAAGATACGCGATGTAGCGCTCGATATTGTCCTGGGCGCACAGCTCCGGGTGGAACTGCGTGGCCACGATGGGCGCATCCTGAAAGCGCACCGCCTGGTGCGGGCAGCGCTCCGAGCGCGCCAAGAGCACCAACTCGTCGGGCAACTCGGTGGCCGAGTCGTTGTGGCCAAATTGGGCATCGAAGGTGTCGGGATGCGCCCCGAAGATCGGATCGCGACGGCCGGCGTCGGTCAACGTCACCTCATAGGTGCCCAGCTTGGACATGTGCGACACTGTCTCGACCGTGCCGCCGAAGGCTTGCACCAGCGCCTGAAACCCGAAACAGGAGGCGAACATCGGCATGCGCTTTCGAGCCACCGCGCGCATCAACTCGAGCATTGACTCGTGCCAATCGAAACCTCCCTCGACCACCGAATATTCGCCGGCGCCGCCCACCATCACCGCGTCGGGCCCCTCCAGCAACTCGCTGCTCAAGTCTGCCTCGGCCATATTGACCGACACGAAGGCGTCGGGGCTCAACTCGCAGCGCTCGGCAAAGCAGCGAAGCTCGTGGTCGAGCATCGGATCTCCGGGCTCGCGCGCCTGAAACAACAAAATCTTTGGGGTACGACCGCTCACTTGTGCTCCTGGTCCTCATCATCAAATCGGCACTCGGCGTGCTCGATACCAATGGCAGCGCCCAATATTGGCACGCCGTCGGCCAAACGCAAAGAAGCCGCCCCCGTCGCCATGCTCGGCGGCGACAGGGGCGGCTCGGTAATCGGGTCGGTCTGTTCAGAACTGCGTTGGTCTGTTCAGAACTGCGTTGGCCTGTTCAGAACTGCGTTGGTCAGAAGAAGCTCAGGTCCGGATGACGCGATAGCGCGCTTTGGCGAAGCAGAACACGCCGTAGGCCGCCAGCCCCAGCGCCACCGCGCCCATCAGCCAGCTGCCGTAGGGTTGCTGGAGCAGCGTGGCCAGCGTCTCCTGCAGTCCCATGGCTTGCTGCGGGTTGTGCTGGACGGCAGCGACGATGAGAAAGGCGCCGATCATCAAAAAGACCACCGCGCGCGCCCACAGACCGACCTGCCCCAAGATCTTGATGCCTCGTCGCTCTTTGGGGCTGATCTCGGACTCATCGAGGCTCTCCAGAAACTTGAGCTCTTTGCCTCGCCAGGCTTGCACCAGTCCGTAGATGCCGATGATGCCGCCGGCCGCGCCGACCATCCATTCGCCGCCGGGCCACTGCATGACCTTGGCCGACCACGTGGTCGCCTTGCCTTGGCCCCCCGAGCCACTGGCAGTGCCCTGGGAGAGTCGCGCGGCGTAGACGCCCAAACCGCCGTAGATCAAGCCACTGATGAATTTCGCGCCGCGCTTGGCCAACGCCTTGGCGTCGGTGCCCTCGGCTTCGGGGTCGACGAAGGCCTGAATCATGGCCCACCCGGCGTAGGCGAATAAGCCGACGGCCAACACGATCATGAGAAACTGGCCGAACGGCTCGTTGGCCAAGGAGGCCAGCGCCCCCTTCGAGCCGGTGGTCTTCCCGCCATAGCCGAACGCCGCCATGGCAGACAACACTCCGGCGGCGATGTAGACGAATCCTTTGGCCGCGTAGCCCACCCGTGCCATCGGCTCGGCCCAGTCGGCCGCTTCGTCTCCGGCACGTCGGGCCGCTCGTTTTCCACGTTGTACATTCTTGTCTATATGCTCTGACATCGGATACCTCCGGTAATCCAGCAAATCGAGCACTTCCACCGATGCCAGCTGCAGTCAGAGCCACAGCGACACCGGCCCTCGTCATTAAACCTGCTCACGGCGCTCCCGAGGACCATGCGATATAGAAGAGGCCGCGGCCCGAAGGGGGCCGCGGCCTTGCTTCCGTCAACGCCTCAAGGGCGTCGACGGATCACGCCTATGGCGCTTCGTAGACGCGATTACTGATTGTCGCGATGGGCCTGGTGGTTGCCACCACGCAGAGTGCTCGAGACGTCGAGCACCAACTCGTCGTCGGCGTCGTAGATCCGAATGCTGAACAGATCGTTGCGCCCCGGCTCGCCGGCATCGGTAAACGTCCACTCGGCGCGCGCGCCCGACTCGCCGTTGTAGCGACCCATGCCTTCACCGGTGAGCGTGTCGAAGCCGGCCATCGGCTGGCCTTCGTCGATCGTCGGATCATCCGAGCACATCACCGAGGTGAGCGACTCGAGATGGAAGCGGTTGCCCCGTCCCCAGTTGACCTGCAGGTTGTCCGAGGGTCCCTCGAGGTCGCAGTGCAGCTGGAAGCCGTGGGTGACCCGCAGGCCATTGACCACGATGTTGCCGCCACCGGTCATCCGACCTTCGATCTCGTCGTCATCATCATCGTCGTCTCCCACGTCCGGGAAGCCGGCGTCGTCGTCATCATCGTCGTCGTCTCCCACATCGGGCTTGCCGACGTCCGGGAAGCCGGCGTCGTCGTCATCATCGTCGTCGTCTCCCACATCGGGCTTGCCGACGTCCGGGAAGCCGGCGTCGTCGTCATCGTCGTCTCCCACGTCCGGGAAGCCGGCGTCGTCGTCATCGTCGTCTCCCACGTCCGGAATGCCGGCGTCGTCGTCATCGTCGTCTCCCACGTCCGGGAAGCCGGCGTCGTCGTCATCGTCGTCGTCATCGTCATCGTCGTCGCCGGGCGGAGGCGTCGGCGGTTGGGGACCGGGCACACAGATATTGGTCAGGCACTCGTCACAACCGACGTCAGCTGCGGTCACCGGCTCTTCGGGGCAGGTCTGCGAGTTGTCCCCGGTGACCACGTCGCCACCGATGGTGTCGATGTCGGCGACCAAGTCGTCGATGGTGCACTGGGCGAGGCTGAAGTTAAACAGCGCGACGAAGTCGCCGGCGACCGTCTCCAGGCACGACAGGTCCAGGTGGGCCAGCTGCGGGTTACGCTCCAAGACGACGTCGCCCCACACGGTGGTCAGCACCGGGGCGGCCACGCTTCTCAAGCCCCCGTTGAAGTGCACTTTGAAGTCGCCGTTGACCACGACCAGGTTGGGCAGGCACAGGCATTCGAGCCCATCGGAGTGCTCGAAGATGAACGTGCCCATCACGCAAGTCAGCCGCGGCAGTTCGAGGTTGGTCAACGCGTCGACGCCGGCAAAGATGACGTCATCGCCCACGCCCAGAAGCCACGGAAAACTGGCCGACTCGAGCGCCGGGTTGTTGAACACGTGCAGGTAGCCGGACACGTGGCGCAGGTTGGCGAATTCGATCGTCTCGAGCGCGGTGTTGCCCTCGAGCACCAGGCCTTCGCCGGTCTCCTCGAGGTTGGGCAGGCTCACTGACACCAGGGCGGTGTTGTCGGCGATGCCGATAAAACCGCCGGTGCTTCGAAGCCCGCTCAGCGCGCTCAAGTCGGTGATATCGTCGGTTTCTTGGACGAACAGGTGACGCTCCACGCGGAAGCAGTCGAGTCCGGCGAATTGCTGAAGATCGGCCTGCGAGTTGATGTTGACCGTATCCTCGAAGAGCTGACACTGGCCGTCTTCGGCACCATTGGTTTGCCCACCCGAGGCGGTGGCGCTCTCGGGCACCGGTCCGTCGTCTCCGGCCTGACCACACGCAGTCACGCCTGCTACCATCAGCGACAGAAACGCCGTGGCCAAGAGTCTCGCAAAGGTATTTGGTCTTCTGCTCATGGTTCTCCCCCATGTGTGAAACCAACAAACGAGCAACCTGGTCACCACCGCAGACTCCGATGCACAGGTTCTCACGAAATGCCACCAAACCTCTGACATTTCACTACTTTTCGTTGCCGCAACAGAGAACCTAAGTGGGTCGCAGAAGTTGAGAAGTAAAAAGAGCGAGAGCCAAAACCCACCAAACACAGCCACTTCCGACGCTTAAGCAAAACGCAACAAAAAAAGGCCGCGGCTCCCGAAGAGCCGCGGCCTCGAAGCGCACCGCGCAGTCAGTCGCGCTCGAGGCGACTGCGTCGGCTGCGATTCGTCGGAACGTGCGCCGTTACAGGGGGCACGGGTATTGGTTGTTGATGGCATCGAGCTCGTCTTTGAGATCGAGCATGTCGCTGCGCTCCCCGGACGCCAGCGCGGCGTTGACCTTGGAGACGATCTCCGCCTCGGTCAGGGGGTAATCGAGCGCGCAGGCGTTGAGCAAGGCGGCGACCGCGTGGTGGAGCAAGAGTCCGGCGGCGTCGACCTCGCTCGGGCCACCGCTAAGGCTGAGTGCGGCCTCCAAGCTGATGCCGGACAGCGACGTGTAGATCGACAGGTCGAAGACCGAGCCGAGCGTCGCGCCGGGCGAGTAACCACACCAGTCGTTCAGGTGGTTCTTCCAGTAGCCGGGCGTGCACCCCTGGAAACCGTCACCGACGTCGTCATCGTCGTCGCCCACGTCGGGCATGCCGGCGTCATCGTCGTCGCCCACGTCGGGCATACCGGCGTCATCGTCGTCATCGTCGTCGCCGGCGTCGGGCGTATCGTCGTCATCGTCGTCGCCCGGAGTCGGCTGCTCGGCCGGCACGCAGATATTGGTCATGCAGTCGTCACAGCCGACGTCGGCTGCGGTCACCGGCTCTTCGGGGCAGGTCTGCGAGTTGTCGCCCGCGACCACGTCACCGCCGATGGTGTCGATGTCGGCAACCAGCTCGTCGATGGTGCACTGGGCCAGGCTGAAGTTATGCAGCGCGATGAAGTCGCCCTGGACCGTCTCCAGGCACGCCATGTCGAGGTGGGCCAGCTGCGGGTTTCGCTCCAGCTCCACGTCGCCCCACACGGTGGTCAGCACCGGTGCAGACAGGCTCTCGAGGCCGCCGTTGAAGTGCACTTTGAAGTCGCCGTTGACCACGACCAGGTTGGGCAGGCACAGGCATTCGAGCCCGTCGGAGTGCTCGTAGATGAACGTACCCATCACGCAGCTCAGCCGCGGCAAATCGAGGTTGGTCATGGCGTCGACGCCGGCAAAAATGACGTCGTCGCCCACGCCCAGAAGCCACGGAAAGCTGGCCGACTCGAGCGCAGGGTTGTCGAACACGTGCAGGTAGCCGGACACGTGGCGCAGGCTGGCGAATTCGATGGTCTCGAGCGCGGTGTTCCCCTCGAGCACCAGGCCTTCACCGGTCTCCTGGAGGTTGGGAAGGCTGGCCGACACCAGGGCGGTGTTGTCGGCGATACCGATAAAGCCGCCGGTGCTTCGAAGCCCGCTCAGCGCGCTCAGGTCGGTGATGTCGTCGGTCTCTTGGACAAACAAGTGGCGTTCGACGGTGAAGCAATCGAGGTCGGCAAAGCGCTGCAGATCGCCCTGGTTGTCGATATTGACCGTGCCTTGGATGACCTGGCACTGGCCGTTGCTCCCGCCGCCGGCGGTCTGCCCGGAAGTGGAGGTCGCGCTCTCGGGGACCGGCCCATCATCGCCAGCCTGCCCGCATGCGCTCACCCCGGCCACCATCAGCGACAGCGCCGCCGTGGTCAGTAACTTAGTCAAACTACTCGCTGTTCCTCTCATCATACGTCCCCCAGAAGCCGGCGACGGCTCCAGCGCCCCGTCCGTAACGGGCACAACGCTACACCCACCGGTCTTCCTCAGTGAGAAAAATCGAATCGACTCACGCCCCGCATCGTGCATAGATGCATCCGGGTGCCGGGCGTGGACATGTCGCTAAATGTGCGACATCCCCCTACGTTTCGATGCTGCAATTCCGAAACTAAGAGGATATTCGAGGTTGAAAAGGGGATAATTGAGAGGAATGGAAACCCGTGCGTTGTCAGCCACTTGCAGAATTGACTGTTACACGCCGGCTATCGGATCGTCTTTCAACCTTTTTAGCCGGAAGGGCTCGCGTTCGAAGCGGTAGTTGGGAGACTGCGGGCTCAAGTATCAGACTCGGACGAGCCGGTAGAGAGGTCGAGGGCGACCTTGACGAGCAGCAGCACCAACGCCGTTCCGTGAAAAAAGACGTCGAAGATGTCGAGGGGGCGGGTCAGCTGGCCGTCGGCGAGCATGTTGAACTTCTCCCACAGGTGCGGCTCGGCCCCTGCCGGCCACGGCGCCAACGCGGTGAGCGCAGCCAAGGGCACCAACCAACGGTAGGAGAGTTCTTCGAAAAAGGCGCGTATGCGGCTGGAGGATTCACTCGCCATGACGGTTGCTCGGCGCAGACGTGGTGTGCACCTTCGATGGACGAGAGTGCACCATGACTTTGACAGTTAAGAGGCCGTCGATGGGAACGCACGAAACAGAAGAAGCCGCTCGCCTCATCCAACGACACTCCGAGCGCGCCGACTTTCGCGGCGGCGCCTCCGATCACGAGATCGCCCGCGCCGAAGACCGGCTCGGGGTGAAGTTTCCGCCCAGCTACCGACGCTTTCTGGAAGATCTCGGGGCCGGCCAGTTCGGCGACCAGACCTTCTTCGGGGTCATCGGCCCGGAGGTCGACAGCATGCTCGACGTCGTCAGCCGTACCCTAGACCAGCGTACCCACGGCAACCTGCCAACTACCCACGTCGTGGTCGCGCCGTACGGCAGCGAAGCCTTTTTTGGCTTCGATTGTGCCGATCGGCGCTACAACGAAGAGTGTCCGGTCGCAGAGTTTCCGCGGGACTACGGTGATACTCAAGAGCCCAACTATTTCGAGCTCGATTTTGGCAGCTTTTTGCTGGCGCGCATTCGCGATGAACTCGGCGAACGCGGCCAGTTTTTGCATCCCTGACTAGGGTGCCTTACTGCTGGAAGAATTCGGCGTTCTTCTCGGTGTAGTCTTCCCACTCCGAGGGGACGTCCCACTCTTCGAAGATCGCCTCGACCGGGCATTCCGGCTCACAGGCACCGCAATCGATGCAGATGTCCGGATCGATATACAGTTGGATGTTGGCCAGCCGCTCGTCGTCCCCGGCGGCTTGAATCTCGCGAATCTCGTCGACCGACAAGGGGCCGTGGATACAGTCGACGGGACAAACTTCCACACACGAGGTGTCACAGGTGCCCTGGCAGGGCTCGGCGATGACGAAGGTCATGATGGGTCTCCTTGCCAGCAAACAATCGGCGCGTCAAACAGCGCTGCGTTGACCGGATTGGTCGCACGCTTCTTACGCCCGCGGGACCGCATGCGTCAAGTCTCCGCGGCGAGTTCCTTACCGAACTGGTAGACACAGCACGGATCGCCGTCGAGGATATATTCGGTGCGTTCGACTTTGCGCCCGCTGAGCTTCTCGAGCAGTTGGATTTCGAGCCGGCACGGCAGGCGGGTGGCCGCCACCGCCGAGCGGTACGGACAGTTGCACACCTTGACCTGGGTGCCGTTGGTCTCGCCGTCCATCTCGGGCAGAAAGCCGCGGTCGCTCAGAAAGGCGCCCAGCGCGTCCATGCGCGCCTGCCAATTGCCGCCGGCGGCGTCGGCCTGAGCCATGACACGTTCGCTGTCCTGACGCCACCGCTGGCGAAAGAAGTCATCGACCAGGCCCAGGTGACCTTGCTGGATGAGATACTCCACCAGTTCGTGGAGCAACTCACCTTCGAGGCTGGGGTAAAACTCGCGTGCTTCTTCAGTCAGGCTGTACATGATCCGCGGGCGACCGCGGCCTTGGCGCTGCTGGCGCCGCTTGACCAACCCGTACTGCTCGAGCAATTGCAGGTGTTGTCGAATGGTCGTCTTGGCCAGGTCCAGCTCGTCAACTGCGTCGTCGACGGAGATTTCCCCCTCGACTTTCATCATGTCGATCAGCGCTGCTTTGGCCTCAGAGAGTAGGCTCTTCTTCATCAGCTGCTCCCAAGAGCGTATATGCGTACTGAGTCGCGCGTGCGACCCGACACTTGTGTTGGCCGTGTCCGACAAGCTATTTGACCGGACGGTTCGAGCACAAGCGCCCTAAAGTTGCTCATAAACTACACGAGCAGCGGGTCGAGGTGAAGGCGTTTGTTCAATACGCGTTGAAATAAGTTTCAGCAAAGCTCATGAACAGCTCGGAAAGCCTCGCTCAAACGGTTTTAGAGTAACTCCGCGGGCCGTCTTGACCCGCTTTGAGATAGCCGTCGAACTTCATCGCAATGTTACGAATAAATAACCTCCCCGTTTCAGTAATCTCGAGGCGGTCGGGATGGCGACGCACCAAGCCGTCTTCCTCGAGCTCGTCCAAGCTGGCGATGTCCTCGGCGAAATACGAGGCAAAGTCGATGTCCATCTGCTCGGACATCGCCGCGTAGTCGACCTGGGCGCGACACATAACCTCCATGATAGCCTGGCGGCGAATCTGGTCCTCCTCGGAGAGGATCACGCCGCGATAAGCGGGCCCCTGCCCCGCCTGAAGCGCCTGCCCGTAGTCGTCGAGACCTTTGTAATTTTGAAAATACATATCTTCGGACTGCGAGATGGCCGACATGCCATAGGCCATGATCTCGGTGCCGCCCCAGGTGCTGTAGCCTTGGAAATTGCGCTGCAGCTTGCCGGTGCGCTGGGCGACGGCGAGTTCGTCGTCGGGACGAGCGAAGTGATCCATGCCGATATAGACATAGCCTTCGGCACACAGCCGCTCGATGACCAGCTTGAGCAGTTGCAATTTGGTATCGGCCGAGGGAAGGCCCGTCTTCTCCAGGTGTTTTTGGGCGGGATTGACCCACGGCACGTGCGCATAGCTGTAGATCGCAAACCGGTCGGGGTCGAGTTCGAGCACATCGTCGATAGTGCGCTCGAACGACTCCAAGGTCTGGTGCGGCAGTCCGTAGATCAGGTCGACGTTGATCGAGTTGATCCCGGTGGCTCGAAGCCACGAGACCGTCTGGCGGTTCTGGTCCATCGGCTGGATGCGGTTGATCGCCTGCTGGACCTCAGGGTTGCTGTCTTGAATGCCCAGTGAGGCGCGGTTGAAACCGATCTCAGCCAGCGCTTTGGCCTTGGCCGGGTCGAATTCGCGCGGGTCGATCTCGACGCTGATCTCGGCGTGCCGGTCGAAGTCGAAGTGCTCGTGGATGCGCTCGCCGAGCAGGCGGATCTCGTCGGCACTCAAGAAGGTCGGGGTGCCCCCACCAAAGTGCATCTGCACGACCGGGCGCCCCGCGGTAATCTCGTCGCGCAACGACATCTCGCGCTCGAGCAACTCCAGATAGTCGCGACTCTTGCTGCGATCGCCGGTGATGACCTTGGTGCATGCGCAGTACCAGCACAGCCGTCGACAGAACGGCAGGTGGAAATACAGCGACATCGGCCGGCTGCGATCGAGTTGCTCGACGAGGCGCCGACGCACGGTGGCCGCGTCGACCTGTTCATCAAAATGCAACGCCGTGGGATACGACGTGTAGCGCGGGCCGGCGACGTTGTATTTTTTGAGCAGGTCGATATCGACGACGAATTGCTCACGATCGGTTTGAGTTTGGGCAGTCTGTTGGGACATCACTTCTCCAATGGGCGGATGCTGCAGGCCGGCAAAACCCGGCCACAAGTCTGACCCACACTTGTGATGCAAGAATGCGACCGAGAGTTCCAAATATACGTAATTTAAAGTGAATATACTGTATGCGCGCCCCAGCCGCGCGCAAAACCTGCGCATCAACTCGCCACCCACGCATATTTTGCGCACCGATCCTTCTCCGATCGCCAGCAGGGCCATATGGAACGCCCTTTGCTTAAAAGCCACCACAGGCGACGATAATCCCGTCGGCGCCGACTGCCCGGGCACGCCACCGACTCAATCGGAGCACTATGGACCCGCGTACGACCCATCGATGGTCCAAATATTGGATCTTAGCGCTCGGCTGCTTCGTGCTCGCCGCACTTGCAGGCACGGCGTTCCGCGTCGGCTTTACCACCGGCGCGCTGCCCTTCGAGCTGGCCTTCGACAACGTGCGTCGGGCTCACTCCCACCTGATGTTCTTCAGTTGGGTCACCCCAGCGTTGATGGCGCTGATGGTCTCGAGACTCGACCGGCGGTTGCGCGAAGGGTTCGGCCGCCCCATGGAGTGGGTGCTCGGCGCGAACCTGGTGCTCGGGCTTTGCAGCTTCCTTCCATTCGCCCTCGACGGCTACAAAACCACGGGCGTGCTCGGCGTCGAGATGCCGCTGTCGATCATCTTCTCGACCGCCTCGATGTTCGCCTGGTACGCGTTCGCCTGGTTGTATTGGAAGCGAACGCGCGCGCTCAGACGCGACACGACGCTGGCGCTGTGGGACGTCGCCGTGGTCGCCCTCGTGGTCAGCTCCATCGGCGCCTGGGCACGTGGGGCGCTGATGGGCATGGGGGTCGAAGACGTGTTCCTGACCGACGGGGCCGTGCACTTCTTCCTGGGCCTCTTCTCGGACGGCTGGCTGGGCATTGCCCTGTTGGGGCTGGTCCACGATCACCTCGGCGTCGAGATGAGGGGCAAACGTGGCTGGCTGACCTGGTTGATCGTCGCCGGGCTTCCGATCACGTTCTTGCTGGGAATGCGCTCGGCGATCGTACCGCACGAGTTGCGCCAAATGGCAGCCCTCGGCGGGTTGATGGTCGGGGTCGGCTTCGTGGGCCACACCGTAGTATTGTGGCGCGCGCGTCGTGCAAGAAGCGGATTGTGGCGGATGGTGCTCGTCTTTTTGGGCTTGAAAGGCCTCGCCCAGATGCTGTTTATTGTGCCCGCGGTGGCTGCCTGGGCCGAGACGGCCGGGCTGCGCATCATGTACCTGCACGTCCTCTTTCTGGGCGCCGTCAGCCTGGGCTTGGTCGAGTCGGCCAGGCGAACCTGGGGGAATGTGCGCCCGCGGCACAGCCGTTGGATGCAGGCGGCCGTGGTCGGCCTGCTGGTGACCATGCTGCCGACCACCGGCCTGTGGCCGCCGCAACTTCTGGGGGCGTATCGCCTCTGGATTGCCGCCGTGGGCAGTCTGCTGCCGATAGCCGCGGCCGTCTGGATCTTGGCGGCGCAACCCAAGCTATTGTCGACGCGCCCGAGGAACGCCCGTGCTCAACCAACTGACGAAAAAACTCGCCGGTCACCTCTGGACGATCACACCCACGGTGCGTCATCGCATCTTGCCGCGTCGAGCTCCGAAAGCTCGGGCGTGGTCCCACACTCTTGACGATCCTGCGGTGGGGCCGATCGAACTGCACGGCCTCTATCGGCGGCGGCCCGGCAGCGACACGCTGGTCACGATCGTCCACGGGTTGGGCGGGCACTGCGACAGCGCCTATGCCATCGACGCGGCCATCGCGGTCGAGCAGGCCGGCTTTTCCTGCTTGCGCCTCTGCCTTCGCGGCGCGCAGGGTAGCGGCGAAGACTTCTACCATGCCGGGCTGACCGACGATCTGCGCGCCGCGCTCTCCGACGCTGACTTCGAGCGCTACGATCATCTCCTGGTCATCGGATTCTCACTCGGCGGGCACGTCGCGCTGCGCACTGCGGTCGAAGGCGCCGACGCACGCCTGCGCGCGGTGGCTGCGGTCTGTCCGCCGCTCGATCTGGGGGCCGTGCAGCGGTGGCTCGACGCGCCGGCGCGCAAGGTCTACCGCGAATATATCCTGCGCGAGTTGCGCGACATGTACGCCCACGTCGACCGCCGCGGGCGCGCGCCCACCCCGCTGGAGCGGGTGCGCCAGGTGCGTACGCTGCGCGAGTGGGACGCCCTGACGGTGGCTCCGCGCTACGGCTTCGCGGGACCCGACGACTACTACCGTCAGATGAGCGTGGGCCCGCGTCTGGGCACGCTCCAGATCCCCGCGTTGCTGGTGGCCAGTCACCACGACCCGATGATTCCAGCCGGCAGCATCGAGCCCCTGGTGCGCCAGGCGCCCCAGCTCCTCGAGCTTTGCTGGGTCGACGACGGCGGTCATGTCTTTTTTCCCGCGGCACTCGACGCCGGGCTCGGCCAGGCCCGCGGAGTTGTTCCTCAGGCGCTGGAATGGCTTGTCACTCACCGGTGACAATCGCTGCCAAATCGCGAACCCGACCTTTTTAATCTGCAAACCACGTGTTAAACGTGCTAAACATGCCTCTCGAGACGTGTTCGTGACACGCATCTCGACGAAGCATTTCTGCATCTCAGGCACGGCACTTTGCCGCCGATGACTGCAACACAATCCGGTCCCAAGCAACGTTTGTAGGAAGCTCCCACCCACACGTACCGTCAAACACGCATTTTGTTACGTAAAGTCGACGGCACAAACAAGGGTCTTAGGTTTAGAGTGGCGACCTATTGAGGATGGACCGCGCTTTCTGCCGCGAGTTGAGCACCATGGCTGACACACGTGACGAAAAACCCAACCCGATCTCCTGCGGCCGGCGCCTTGTCGGCGGCAATATCCGGCGCTTGAGGCTCGAGCGTGATATGTCTCAGGAGGACCTTGCCTTCGAAGCAGGGATCAACCGCGCCTATCTGTCGACGGTCGAAAACGGCAAACGCAATATCTCCATCGACAATATTATCGCGGTCGCCAACGCTCTGACGGTGGATCCGCGCGAACTCCTTCGGCCCTTGGACCAGGCCAGCAAAGGCTGAGCGCCATTTCTGCACGACCTGTGAATGTGAGCCCGGCATCGTCGGTTATACGATGACGTTGGTTGACCTCGCGCCTCGAACACCGTAGCTAGCGAGGCATCACATTGCTTTTTGCATCAGGAGTGCCGATGACCGCCCAACCCCAACAAGATCACACCGTCCGCGCGATGACCGACAAAGACGGCTTTCGCGCCATCGCCATCCGCAGCACCGACACGGTGCGCCGAGCCATCGAAACTCAGGGGGTCAGCGGCGACGTGGCCCGCATGTATGCCGAGTTGTTGACCGGCGCCGTGCTCATCCGAGAGACGATGGCCCCCAAGATGCGCGTACAGGTGATCCTCAAGCGCACCGAGGGCGGCAGCATGGTCGCCGACTCGCATCCCGATGGCATGACCCGTGGGCTGGTCAATCTGCGCGGCAATACCCAGATCGAGTTGGGTGACAAAACCCACCTGCAGATCATCCGAGAGCTGCCCAATGGCGAGTTGCATCAAGGGGTCGTCGCCACCACACCCGAGCACGGGTTGTCGGCGTCGTTGACCACCTACATGCTTCGCTCCGAGCAGGTCGAGGGCGCCATCGGCGTGGGCTGCAAGCTCGACGGCGACGAGGTCGTCGCGGCCGGCGGCTACATCGTCCAGCATATGCCCAAAGCGGACCTGATGGCGCTCGTGCGCGTCACCGACCACCTCGAGCAGCTCGGCCACACCGAAGATTTGTTGGTGGAGGTCGACGCCGATCCGAAGGCCCTCCTCGACCGCATGCTCGAAGGCATCGACTACGACGTGCTCCAAGAGGACGAGGTCCACTTCGGCTGCAATTGCAGCAGCGAGCGCTTCCTGAGCTCGCTGGCAACGCTCGGCCGCTCCGACCTCGAAGAGCTCGTCGAAGACGACGAGCCCCTCGATATCACATGCGATTATTGCGCAGAGAAATACCGCATCAGCACCGTGCGCGTGCGCTCGTTGCTCGATGCGGTATAAATGTGGGGCGTGTGGGGCGAGCGCGTCATGCACTCGCACCGACTGATTATCTCATCAAAATCTGGGGCGTGCCCGCCACGACGATAGCAAGAGCGTCGAGCTCGAGCTTCTCGTGGCGCACGCTGTCGATGAGCTTTTCGAGCAGCTCGAGCTCGTAGGCAGCTTCGTTCGCGCGCTGCTCGTCGTCGCTGGCCGCCTCGGCCTTCAAGACCTCCATCTCGGCGGCGAGGTCGTCGCCCAACTCGGCGGCCGCTCCATCGACCAGCCCGGCGCGGTCTTCCTTCAACTTCTCCAAGGCCAGCTCGACGGCTTCGTTGAGAAGCTTTCGGAAGCGGGCGATGTCTTCGATGGCCTGGATGAAGATCTCGTATTCGATCTTCTGGTCGGCCTCGGGGCCTTGGTAGCTCTCCTCGATCTTCTGGATCAGATCCCAATCTTCGACGATGCGCGGGTCTCTGCGGCCTTTGAGGTCGATCTCGACGGGTACCGAGATCGACTCGGGCCACAAATGCCGATAGGCGCGGTTGATGAGTCCCGGCGGCATGTCGTGCGCTCCCCAGGCTTCAGGGTCGAGCTGAGCGAGCGCGACTACGTTGAGATAGGCTTTGCCTCGGTTCTGGGGACCCAGACGGCGCGCGAACACGGTGGTGCGACCATCGGTAGGGGCGAGCGCGTCTTCGATAAGCGCGTCGATAAACCGGTGGCCCGGGGCGAAGAACTCGAGGTTTTCACTTCGAAGCGCCCGCTTGCGACTGAACGTGCCCGACATCATCTCGACTTGCTCTTGAGGCATCAAAAAGTCGACATCCTCGGGGCTGGTGTCGAAGCCGGTAAGGCCGCGACGCACGTTCTTCCAGTGCCACTTGAAATCGTAGATACCCGGCCCCGCCGAATGATCTTGGATGCCGAGCATGCGCGCCCAGTGGCGGATGGGCAGCGAGTCGGCGACCCCGTCGACAAAATCGAGCAAGTCGGCGAACTCGGCGTCGGCCTCCAAACGCTCATCGGAGGCGTCCAGCGCCGCCTGATAAGCGGTCGTGTCGACCTCGGCGAGGGAGTCGAGTTTCTCTTTAGTCCGTGCGACTAGCCCGCCGACGGCCTCTTGGCCGGCGCAGGCCGCCATCCAAATGTCACGGTCGATGTCGGCAACGGTGTACTCTCGGTCGTACGACGTCGCCGCGTACACCCCGAGCACCTCGTCATATAGCTCGTGCAGAGCTTGCTCGACGCCGGTGGGCCCGACGAGCACCACCGAGCGCACCGGGGTCTCGCGATTGCGGTGGATCTGGTCGACCCACGAGATGCGTCGCTCGACGCGGGTGGCCGACCACGGCTGCTCGACGTGCACGATGACCGAAGCGTTCGACAGGTCGCGCCCAGCCGCGCCAGTCTCGTCACACACCAGCACACGACACGTCGCATCGCGGCGGAACCGCTCGACGGCGTCGTTTTGCTCGGGCGCAGGCTGGCGTGCGTGAACCACCTCGACAGCGTCCATTTCGAAGCGGCTCTCCAAAAAGAACGACAGGTCCTGGGCCGATTGCTCGGAGGTGCAGGCCACCAAGACCTTGCGCGGCGGCTCGCCGTCGTCCTCCTCATCGTCTTCGGCTTCGTTCTCCTCGGCCAAAAACGCCTCGATCCACCCGGCTGCGGCCTCGAAGCGCGCGCAGGCCATCTCGGATTCGGCGTGCCACTGGCCAACCAGGCTCATCGCCTCGGCGATCCACTCGCCTTCGCCGTCCATTTCGCTGGCGCCGGCCACGATCATATCCCACAGCATCTCTTCTTCGCGCGGCCCGGCGTCGATGCCGAGTAGGTCGAAGGGAAGCAGTTCCTGGTGGGCGTTGCCCGCCGTCGTCTCGATGGATTCGAGGCGCTCGTCGAGCATCGCGAAGAGCCGGTCGGGAGCGCCTGCCGCCGCGGCGTAGTAGAGCCCCCGGAGGGCGAGCTGCAAGGGATTGCCCAGGCTCTCCGGTGGCAGCGCTTGCAGATGTTCGGCGATGGCGCGCTCGCTCTCGTCGGGCTCGTAGCGAAGCACCTCGTGCTCGCGCTCGTTCCACGTGACATCGTACTGCTCGAGTCGCTCGCGGCTGCTTCGGACCACGCGGCGCTCCAAGTGGTCGCCGTCGAGTCCGTCGAGCCGGGCTTGGACCGCCGCTGTATCGGTCGCGTCGTAGACGCCCGGACGAAGCAGCGCCAGCATCGGCGCCAGGCTGGCAGCATCGGGCGTCTCGGGAAGCGCGCCGAGCATCAAAACGTGCTCACTCTCCAGCGACACGGCCGACAGACAGTCATAGGCCGGGTCATTGTGGCGAAGGCGGTGCACGTCATCGAAGACCACCATGTCCCATCCCGCCCCCAAGATCAGCTCGGAGCACGCCTGGGGAAACTGCTGCAGACAACCCATCGAGACGATTAGACGCTGGTTGTGGCTCACCGCGGCCCAGCGCTCCTGGGGATTGGCCTCCAGGTGGCTGGCGTCGACACGCACGAACGAGCGGTTTCCGAACCGCTGCTCCAGGTCGGTCTGCCAGCGATGGGTGCGCCGCCCCGGGGCGATGACCAGCACGCGCAGGTGCGGATCGGAGGCATACATGCGCTGGATGACCATCCCCGCCTCGTACAGGCGAGCCTGAGCATCCTCGTCTGCGAGCAGGTAGCGCCGCTTGGTATCCCACAGCACGTTTCGCACCGCGTGCACTTCGTGCAACTGCGGCACGATGCGCGCGCCGATCATCGTCGGAAGTCCCTCCGAGTCCTCGTACCAGCGCGAGATCGTGCGGTGCATGTCCCAGCGCGAGAAGAATCGGAAGGGCCCGCGCCAGTGCAGCGCGCCGAAATGGTCGCGCGGATCGCTCGAGGCGGGCTCGCGGGGGGTAATCTGCGACTCGAAGATGGTGTCTTCGTCACCGTCGATGTCGACCATATAGACGCACAACTCGCGCGGCGAGTCGGGCCAGTCGACGTCGGTGATCTCGCCTTCGAGCACTTTGTCGCCGCGTTGGACCTTGACCAGCGTACCCGGCATCAGCGGCTGGCGCACGATATCGGCGTGCTGCAGGCGTACCTCGCGCACTTCATCGGAGTTTTCGAAGACAACCTTGGCGGCCCCTCCCTCGAGTTCCGCGATCACGCGGCCAGAGCCGAGTTCAGGGACTTCACGGTTACGAATAAGCGCGCCGGCGGGGATTACGGTCATGGCAGGAAAGTTCTTTGGTTAAGGATATTTGGTGGCTTGATCATTGGCACCGAGGCCGTCAAATCAACACGCAATGGCAACAACTCGTCGAAATTTCAAGGGCGATTTGAGCGGACAAGCTACGATTTGGGGGTCGGTCCTTTGAACGCGGTGGGTGGATTGGGCGCTATTTGGGCAGACAAACTACAATTTGAGGGTCGATCCTTCAGACGTGGTCGATAACACGCCCCCCAAATTGTAGTTTGTCTGCTTCAATAGCTCATCGATCCGCCGTCGGCTGCTGACTCTGCAACGCATCCAGCGTTGCATCCCACCCTTTTTTGACTTTCTGAGTCCCTTGCTCGCCTGCGTGAGGACCGATGATCCAGATCTGCTCTTTGGGCACACCTGCGCCGATATAGGCGCTGATATCGGTCGTGGCGTTGCCGTGGGCGACGTCGACCGACAGGCCCGCGGCCTGCAGCAACCGAAGCTCGGCCAGCTTGAACTCGCCGACGGCCGAATCGGAGGGCCACGAATCGCTGTGGGTCGTCGTCAACCGCAGCACCCCGTCGGCCATGCCCTCGTCGACAAGCCAATTGCGGCTGTGCTGGGCGAGCCAGTAGGGACGACCGGTAAGGTAGACGAGCAGATAACCGCGCTGAGCGTAGTACTTGCTGATTTCCTTTCCGCCGGGATAAGCCTCGGGCACGTAATCGCCGACGTCGACAATGTCGTCGGTGACCTCGGCGAAGATCTCTTCGTCCCCTGTGGTCAGCGTCCCGTCGATGTCGAAAATGGCTACTTTGGTCCCTTTGGGCACCACCCAGAGCTTGGACGTCGCATAGGTGCCGTCGGCGACTTGCTGGAAGAGGACGCGGTAGACCCCGGGTTCGAGCGCCCCAGTATAGTCGAGTTGCATCCAGCCGTCGTCGTCGGTGAGCGCCTCGCCGAGCTTTTGCCAACCGTCGCAGGTCTGGAGGAGCACCCGGACCTTCTCGTCTTCCATATCCTTGGAGACGTCGCCATAGGTGAACTTGGCCTGCAATTCGACCCCTGAGTTGGTCACGGTCACAGCATCGCGGGCAAAATGCCACGGCTCTCCAACGTCGGCGATGAGCTCGCTGCGTGAGTGGCGCCAATCGGCCTCAGGCAACTTGGGAAACCCGTCTGGATAACTACACGCGCTGTGGTCCTCCAAATCGAGTTCCTGCGCGCTCACACTCGCGCTCCACAACCACGTGAGAGCGACCACCGACAAGAACAGTGCTCGGGTGCGTCGTTTTTTCATCATCATTCGTTGTCCAGTAAGGCAGCATTCGTTATACGAGCCGTGTTACTAAGCAAGCTGACGGCTAATTCAGCAAAACGCAAGGAGCGCAAAGTGGGAACGAAAAACGTCGAAATCTGGCACTATCCGCGCTGCAGCAAGTCGCGAAAAACCCTCGCCCTCCTCGAAGAGCGCGGCATCGAGCCCGAGGTTCGCAAGTATCGCCAAGATCCGCCCGACGCCGACACTCTGGGCGACGTGCTCGACAAACTGGGCATGAGCCCGCGCGAGTTGATGCGCAAAAAGGAGGACGAGTACAAGGAACTGGGCCTGGACGACGAGAGCCTCAGCCGCGACGAGCTCATCGAGGCGATGGTCGACAACCCCATCCTCATCGAGCGCCCGGTGGTCATCGCCGGCGACAAGGCCGCGCTGGGACGACCGCCCGAGAACGTCTTGTCGCTCTTCGAGGAGGCCTGATTCGCTCAGGCGGCGCGTCGCCGGCTCGACTGTGTCTGGCGCACGGATTCGAGCCGGTTCGCACACGCACGCGTCGCTAATCGGTGGAGCAAGCGCACCCGCCAATGCTGGCCGGCGGGGTCGAACCAGCGCAACACGGCCTGTGCCCGCACCGTGCCGAGCAGACCGAGAATCACCAGAGCGCGCTCCTTGCTCGACGTGCGGACGCTCGCATCGACTAAGGTCTTGGCGAGTCGCTCCGGACAAGCGCCGCTGACCTGGTCGGCGCATCGATCGACCAGCCACTCGAAGCGTTCGAGCGCCGCACGCGTTGGTTCCATCTGTCGATTTGTTTCGCAAAGGGAGGTCGCCATCAGTCTCTCCGTCGAACGAGTTAAGGCCAAACCCCTCATATAGGTTTTCGGCAGAGAGACCGATTTCGTTGCGTGCCGATCGCCAGGATCGACCCGCGGCGGCCAGCAGGCGGCGAATTAAGGTTGCTGGTTCTGTTTGCGCTGCTGCTGGCGTAAGCGCTTCTGCAGCTTCTTTCGCAACGCCTCGCTGCCCTTGATCGCGGGCTGCATGTCGTCGCTCTTCTCGACGTTCACCTCGATATTCTCCGGCTTGCGCTCGATGGTTGCGTCGGCTTCGAGCTTGGCGATCAATTTCTTCATGGCCCCGCGATACTGCTTGCGCTCGAGTTGCTGGCGAATCTGGGACTTCGCCTCCTCGAGAGGAGTGCGACCTGCAGGTTTGACGTCTTCGACCATGATGACGTGAAAGCCAAATTGAGTCCGCACTGGTTGCGAGATCTCGCCGGGATTGAGCGAGAACGCTGCTTTCGAAAACTCGGGGACCATGCGCTGTCGCGGGAAGTAGCCGAGATCGCCTCCCCGGCTGGCGGACGGTCCCTCGGAGTGCTTCTTGGCGAGTTCGCCGAAATCGGCGTTGGGCCTCTTGGCCTTCTGCACGAGGTCGGCGGCTCGCTGTCGGGCCTCGGTCTCCTCGGCGGCCGTGGCTCCCTTGGCGACTTTGACGAGAATGTGGCGTGCCCGCACCTGCTCGTCCTTCTCGAAGCGCTCGAGATTCGAGTCGTAGTAGTCCTCGATATCCTGTTCGGTGACCTCGAGCTTGTACTCCCTTTTCAAGAGCTTTCGGAGCCGAAGATCTTTGGCCAAGTTCTGGCGCATCTCCTCTTCGCTCAGACCGTTGCGGTCGAGAAAGGTCTCGAACGCTTGGCGACTGGGAAAGCGCTCGACGAATTCGGCAAACTCGTCTTCGACCTCGCGGTCGCTGACCTCGAGATTCTTTTCGGCCGCGAGGCGCTGATCGACCAGCCTCTGCTCGATCAGGCGGTCGAGCACGCGCTTTTTGAGCATGTTCGCCATGCTCGGCGGCATCTGCCCGCCCATTGCCCGGGTCCGGTTCTCGATCTGGGCGTTGTACCTTTCGGCAGAAATCTCCTCGCCATCGATCATGGCGACCGGTCCGGTCGCGTGAATCACCGGCTTGTCGGCTTTGTCAGCGGCTGACTTTGCATCTGCGCCCTCACCGGCCTGGTCGGCCTCCCGCTCCGCCTCGGAGGTAGCCGCGTCGTCCGGCTCGGTCAGCGGAGCGCGCTCGGTGGGCGCGTCCGCCGCTCCATCGGCCGACGAAGAGGAGGCACAGCCTGCGAGGATCAACGCAGCGGTGGTAGCGAGAGCAATGCGGCGGGGCAATTTCATCGGGTTCCCAATCTGTGTGGTCATCTTCCAGCGCTTCAATATGCGATAAACGTAGCATATCGAATGCTCCGATGCAGGCGCGGGGAAGCCTCCCAGCGCTCCTGCCGGCGGACTCGACGCTCGTGTGGTTCGTCGATATCATTTCCCCCATGAGAGAGCCCTCCACAGCCGTCGTCCACTTTTACCGCGCTGCCCTCGCCCACGCCGACGTATGGCGCCAGCGCCTCGACACGACCACAAACTGGGCCGTGGTGACCAACGCGGCGATCATCTCGTTCGTGCTCAGCTCGGCGAGCACGCCGCATTTCATCTTGCTCCTCCTGGTGCTCCTCGACCTGTTCTTTTTGCTCATGGAGTCGCGGCGCTACCAAATCTACGACATCTGGCACAACCGCATTCGGCTGATGCACCAGTACGTGTTCGCCGAAGCCCTCTCCGGAGAGGCTCGGTGGGACGAAGAGAGAGTGGCCGAAAAACTCGGCGAACTCGCCGACGATCTCGGCCACACGGTGCCGCGTATCAGCCTGTTCGACGCCATCGGCTTCCGCATCCGGCGAAACTACTTCTACGTGCTGCTGGTCACCCTCGGTGCCTGGTTTCTCAAGCTGGATATCCACCCGTCACGGCCGACGAGCACCGCCGAGTTTATCGGGCGGGCTGAATTCGGCCCGCTGGGAGGCACGGCAGTGATGACGGGGGCCATCGCCCTGCTGGTCTTTGCGCTCATCTTGGCCGTCCGCGCCCCCTCCGACCGGCTGATCAACTGGACCCAACAGCCCTCCCCGTTCCGACGCCTCGTTCCCACCGGCTGGCTGTACCGGCCGCCGACGGCCGAGGAGATTGAAAAGCACCCGGAGAACGACGAGGAGAAGGACTAAGGGCCGCGCTTGTATTCGTCCTACCATCCGCTAAAATCGCGCCAGAAAAGCCTTAACTGAGCGAGGATACGATGATTGGCTCGAACGGGAGCACACGTTGGAGACGCGCGCTTTGTGCGCTGTTGGTGATGGGTCTGGCCGCGGCGGCGGGCTGCTCGGAGGACGAAACCGCCACCGGTGGCACCGCTGACGCCACGTTGGAGGCCCCCGACGCCGACGACACGCCTCCGCAAGACACTGCGGCGCCTGAAGATACGAGCGGAGAAGAAGACACTGGCGAGGCGCCCGACACCGGCGAGCAAGACACAGCGCCCGATGTCGAGGAGGACACCAGCCCTCCGCCACCTCAGGTCACCCGCTTTATCGTCATGGGCGACACAGGCGAGGGTAACCCCGAGCAACTTCGCGTCGCCCAGGGCGCGCAAGCGCGCTGCGACCGCGCCGGCGGCTGCGACGGCTTCTTGATGCTGGGCGACAACATCTACGACACCGGCCCCGAGAGCGCGACCGACCCGCAATTCACCACCAAAGTCGACGAACCCTATCGTGGCCTCAAGCTCGGCCCGCCCCCCGCCGACGGTGAGCCAGACAACCGCGAGCGCATGCCGATCTACGTGTCGCTCGGCAACCACGACCTGGGCGGCGCGGGGCTCAACCGCGACCTCATCCAGCACTACATCGACTACGCGGCGCAAAACGACTGGTTCTACTTTCCGTCGGCCTGGTGGGAGAAGAAAGTCGGTAACGTGCACCTGATGGCCCTCGAGACCAACTCGCTGGCCTACCTGGGCACCAAGTACGACGACCACGGCCAAATGGTCGAAGGCGTGCTTTCGAGCACCGACGCACGCTGGACGATCGCGTTCGGCCACCACCCGTACCGCTCCGACGGCCAGCACGGAAACGCCGGCTCCTACGAAGGGATCCCGGGCGACCTGACGATCAACGGCGGCGAGTTCCGCAAGTGGATCGACGAATTCGTCTGCAACCGCGTCGACTTCTACCTGTCGGGCCACGATCACAACCGCCAGTGGTTCAACAGCGTGCCCGATATCCCGACCTGGCCGTTCTGGGAGGACGACACCCGCCCGTGCAACAGTTGGTTTGCGGTCAGCGGCGCCGGCGCCAAGCTGCGCGGCATGAAAGACCGCGACAATGACCTCGCCTTTGGCGAAGCCACGCTCGGCTTTTTGTTCATGGAGTTCCACGAGAACAAGGTCGTCGCCGAATATTGCGACGCGGACGGCAACACCGAGTGGACGCGGACGCTGACGGGGCACTGATGCAGGCACGTACAGTGACAGACTTTTTGAAACGTACTCGCCCTGCGCGAGGTGGAGGCCCGATGAGTAGGTTCTTGATTCTTGGTTCTTGGTTCTTGGGAGTTGCTGTCGCCGGCAGCCAATTCGGTTGTGTCGATTCGGCGCCCGAGCCTGGTGAGGCGGCTTCTGAGACGCAGTCCGCCAAGTTGGGAGTTGCTGAAGTGACGCGTGCCGAGTCGGGTGCGACGGCCGACGAGTCGGGCTTCGACTTCGAGTGGTTGCGCCAGAAGTCCGAGTCGGAGCGGCCGCTCGAGCATATCGACGACTGCGAGAAGGGCTCGGCCCGGGCGTGCTACGAGCTCGGCGACATGCTCCACGGCGGGGACGACATCGTGCGCGACAACGACCTGTCGGTCGCCCTCATCGACCACGCCTGCCAAGAGGGCTACATGCGCGCCTGCTACGATATGGGCGTGCGCTTTTATCTGGGCGCCGAGGTCGACCAAGACCTGCACGCCTCGCGCGCCTATTTCCAACACGGCTGCGAACAAGGCACGGCCACGGCGTGCCACATGCTCGGACGCATCGCCCGTGAGGGCGTCGGTGTCGAGGTCGACCTCGAGCTGGCCCAGCGTTACGCCCAGCGCGCGTGCGAACTCGGCTACCGCCCCGACTGCCACGCCACATGGCCCACTCAAGCACAGGTCGGCGAGCACGAGGCGACGTTGCCGGCCGACGCCACCGACGAGGTCGCCGGGCACGCACGCGTTTGCGACAGCGGCCTGATGAGCGGCTGTGGAGCGCTGGCGCGGGCTTACGAATTTGGTGTGGGGGTCTCGCCCGATTGGAATCGAGCGTTCGCGCTTTACGAGAGCGCGTGCGACTGGGGCAGGCTGGATGCCTGCGAAGTCTTCCGGGAAGGCAAAGAGTAGATAGGAGCAAGGGGCTCCTCCCCGCGGCCTTAGCCGGGGGGAGGTGCCTCGCGCAAACCGCCGCAGGCGGTGGCGCGCGAGGCGGAGGGGCCCCTCAACAACCCATACCCATCAAATAGCCATCAAGTCGGCTCTTCACCCTTGGCCGCCTGCTTCATCCCGGGAAGCTCCGGCTTCTGGATATAATCCTTCGGAATCTCACCGGTCAGCGACTTCAGGAAGGCGACGATGTCGTCGACCTGCTCGTCGGTCAGCTCCATGCCGCGCTGGTGCGTGGCCATCAGCTTGACCGCTTCCTCGAGCGTCTCGACCGACCCGTCGTGGAAGTACGGCGCGGTCTTCTCGACGTTGCGAAGAATCGGGACCTTGAACATCATCTTGTCCGACTCCTCTTTGGTCACCTTGAAGCGGCCCAGGTCCGACTTGTCGGGCCACTCTTTGATGAGTCCGAGCTTCTGATACATCGTGCCACCGACCTGGTCGCCCATGTGGCAGCTGGTGCAGCCCACCTCGACAAAGGTGTTCAGCCCGCGAATCTCCTGCTCGTTGAGCGCCTTGTCGTCGCCCTCGACGAATTTATCGAAGCGGCTCGGCGTGACCAACTTGCGCTCGAAGGCGCCGATGGCTTTGCCGATATTCGTCAGGGTGACCGGCTCTTCCTCTTCGGGGAACGCCTTCTCGAACAGATCGGCATACCCCTCGATCTTTTTGACCTTCGCGGCAACTTCCTTGCCGTCGGTCATCGCCATTTCGACTGGGTTGACCACCGGTCCGGTGGCCTGCTCTTCGACGTCGGCGGCGCGCCCGTCCCAGAACTGCGCGACCTGGTTGGCCGCGTTGTAGACCGTGGGCGAGTTGCGATCACCCGTCTGCTTTTTGTGGCCCTCGGAGACCGGCTTGTTGTCGACACCAAAGTTGTCGAGCGCGTGACACGAGTTGCACGAGACGTCGTCGGCTTTCGACAGACGCGTGTCGTAGTAGAGCTTGCGGCCCAGGTCGACCTTGGCCGTGGTGATGGGATTGTCTTTGCTCTCGAACTGCTCGGGCAGCGCGCCCAAGGCCTCGGCGTTCTTCTTCGCCTGGGCGAGCGGGTCGAGCTTTTCTTGCTTCTCTTCTTGCTTGTCAGCAGCCGCCTCTTTGGGCTCGGACGTCTCTTGTTTGTCCTTGCAGGCCGGCAGCGCCAACAGTCCAGCGATCACAAGTGCGTACAACTTGCGCTTCATGGTTCCCCGTCTTGTTCTGGAAAAATGTACTTCATACGATTCATCGCTCGGTTGCCGAAACGGGCCCGGTCGCTCGGCATCGAGAAATCCAACAGCAATTTAGCATAGTTCTAAATGCTCAGTCATCCCTCGATTGACACGACCGGCGTCAACAGACCCCACTTACCGGCAACTCCACCTTCCACCCCCGCCCTCCAGACAGCTTCACGCGCCGATCTCGGGTTGGCATGCAACTTGTAGTGTTACTGGGCCAGTTACACTGTATAATGCCTTTTACGATAAAATCTGACCCGTGATGGAAAGAGATCCCATGAAAGCCCCGACGATGCTCTCTCGTCTGAAGACGAGTCCGTTTGTGGTGGTTGTGCTGCTCTGCTCGTTCGTGTTGGTGCTGAGCGCCTGCGGAGAAGACGCCGGCACCGACGACTTGCTCGCTCAGGGCGGACAGGTCGACGAGAATGGCAAGCCGGTGCTCGGCGGAAGCGGTTGGAGCGAGCCGGCGGGCAAAGACGACGCCGTCCAAGGCCGCCGCGGCCTGCCGGTGTCGGTCGACTCGGCCGACACGGCCGTCTGGGAGGTGCGAAACGCCTGGGACGACACCGACACCGCCGAAGCGCGCGAGGCCGGCATCGCCTGGGGCGAAAATAGCGGGCTGACCTGGGAGGAGAAGTACCGCGCCTGGATCGACTCGATGGAGCGCATCGACGCCGAGAGCTACGGCGACACCTTCATGCTGACGACGCCGTGGGGCAAAGAGCTGCCCGCGCCGTCGCTCGAATGCGCCGAGGTCGCCATGTTCATGCGCGTGGCCTTCGCCAGTTGGTATGGGCTTCCCTACTTCATCGAGGGCTACGATCGCCACGGCCGCCGACTCTACTTCGGCCACTTCGGCATCCGCACCAAGGACGGACGCTGGAGCAATATGCCCAGCTTCAAGACCCGCTATGCCGACTACACCGACCAGGCTGACGCGTTCGTCAACGGCGAGGTCGAGTGGCCGCGCGACGAAAAACTCGCCGGGCTGACCATCCCGGGCTCGTTCGACGACGAGCAGAAGATGCTCGAGCCGAACGAAGACGGCGAATATCCCCACGCCGGCGCCTACTTCGACGAGGTCTTCTTGAACAAGCGCGTGGGCTATTTCATGCGCCTTCACCTGGTCTACTTCGGCTCGGTCAACCTGGCCGACTCGGCCAACACCTTCAACCTGACCGCCGACGCGGTGCTGCCCGGTGACGTGCTGCTCGAGCGCTGGCAGAAGACCGGCATCGGCCACACGCTCATCGTCATGCGCAGCCGCGACCTGGGAACCAAGGAGGTCGACGGCGAAGAGGTCCCGCAGCTCGAAGCCGAGCTTGCCAGCGGCTCGATGCCGCGCCGCCAGCCCAAGTGGGACAGCGCGGCGGCGAGCAAGCGCTACTTCACCATGGAAGAGACCGGCGGCTGGGGCTACGCCGACCTCGGCGGCGGCATCAAGCGCTGGCGCCAGGCCAAGAATATCGACGGCCGATGGACGAACGTCGTGCCCGAGGACTCGATGGACGCGTTCATCAACAGTAACGACCACGAGACCATCGCCGAGCGCCCCGAGCGCTTCGAGCAAATCCTGACCGAGCTGTCCGGTGAAGAGAAGATGCAGGTGATTTTGGGCGTCATCGAGGACAAGCGCGCCCACCTGCGCAACTACCCCGCGAGCTGCGCGGCGCGCATCGGCCGTGAGGACGCCTTCAAAGACCTGTACGAAGTGGCCGCCGAGCTCGACATGACCCGGACCGAGGTCGACGCCAAGTACCGCGAGTTCGAAGACTACGTGTTCGCCGAGCTCGTCTACGACAAGTCGAAGACCTGCTGCTGGAACTCGTCGACCTCCCAGATGTACGAGCTGGCCATCGAGTACAACCTCAACCGCGTCGAAGATCCCGAAACGGGCATGTGCCGCGACGTGGCCGTCTTCAAAGCCCGCGACGACGGCGGCGACGGCTTCGAGCTGTTCCGCGAGTACGCCGCCTCGGTCGGCCAGGGCGACGCCTGGGTCGACTGGAGCGCCGACGAGTCATGCCCGCAGGCGGGCGTGAGCGCCGACACCGAGGCGGAGCATGGGTGGGCGCCAATTTGTGAAGTTTATGAGGATGTGTCGGCGCGTTTGTGAGGCGTAGCAGTGCGGGGCCCCCCATCCGCCTCGCGCTAAACCGCGCGCGAGGCACCTTCCCCCAGGGGAAGGGATTACCCTGCGAAAAGCTACTCCTGTGGTTCTAGCTTAGGCAGCCCTTCCCCGGGGGGGAAGGTGCCCGTAGCGAAGCGAAGGGCGGATGGGGGGCGCCGCAAACCCAAACGTCCCTACTCGGCGTAGACCAACTCGTTGGTCCAGTAGTCACTCGCCACGACCGTGCGCTCGATCAGCCCGTAATCGTACATCCAAGTCTGTAGGTCCGCGTAGTACTCGCGGCTCATCGAGAAATCGAACGTAAAGCACGGCACCGTCGCCTTCCAGATCGCCGACATGAGCGCGTCTTCGGGGTCGGTCTCGGTGCGGCGGAAGTAGATCTCGCGCGCCTCGTCGGGGTGCTGGTGCAGGAAGTCGAGGCCGCGCTGCATGATCTCCAGGAAGTCGCGCAGGGCGTCTTCTTTCTCGGCGAGCACCTCGGGGGAGGTGATCAGGATGAGCTGGCAGAAGTCGGGCACGCCCCAGTCTTTGAGCGCGAAGAAGTCGGCCTCGGCGCCGCGGTGGCGGGCCTCGACGACCTCGAAGTTGTAGAAGGCGAGCGTGGCGACGTCGGCCTTGTCTTCGAGCAAGGCGTCAGTGTGGAAAAAGCCGTTGTTGACCGGCTCGAAGTCGTTGGGCTCATAGTCGCCGCCGTCGGCCGCGATCATGGTGCCCACGATCGCAGGGCCGCCAGGCCCGGGCGCGCCCGGATACTGGATGCGCTTCCCGGCCATGTCGCGCGGGCGCTCGATGCCGCTGTCTTTGAGGTAGAGCACGCCGCCGTTGGTGTGCAAGAAACGAGCGATGCCAACGACAGGCTTGCCGTTGGCAACGTCTTCGACCAGATGCAGCGGCTCGGTCACCGCCAGGTCCATCTCGCCCTTCTCGATCTCCTCGACGGCGTCGAGGTGCTCTTCGGGCTCGATGAGCTCGATTTCGAGGCCGGCTTCATCGAACCAGCCCTTGTCTTCGGCGACCAGAAAGGGGACGTGATCGGGGTTGAGAAACCACTCCAATCCGAGACGAAGCTTTTGCTTTGGCATGGGGAACCTCCGTGAGATGACGTTGTTTAGATGATGGTTACAACGGCTAGTTTCATCCCACAGGAGCCCCCATCACGCAACAGGTGCGCCGGCCTCAGCTCTGAGGCGCGCACTCGCCGTTCTTGCAGGTGTTGATGCCCACGAGGCGATACAGCGGGCAGAAGCCCACGGCACCGGTCGCCAGCGGAATGATGCCGAGCAGGCCCCAGGCCGTCTGCGGGCCGACGAAGACCAGGCTGAGCAGCACGACGCCGAGGACGACGCGTGCGATGCGATCGATGCTACCTTCGTTGGTCAGTTTCTTGAGAGCCGTCATGGGAGCCTCCTTCGAGCAAGCATTGGCTTGCGGTTTGAAAAAAGATCAATCTGTCGGGATAGGTACATTGCGAGGTTCGTGCCAACGCCATAAAAAACCGGATCATACGCCCGAATGCGCCCGTGAAGGGGTCCACGCCGGGATCGTGAGTGCAAATTTTGCGCTCAAGGGGGATGCCTGCAAAATTTTCTTCGGGTCGTCCGGGGCAATTTCTTTCACAAACCTCGTGCGCACCGATATGATCGCGCCGACCCTGCATGACGACGCATTAGGAGCAGTACGCCATCGAAGTTTCGTGTCCCGGTTGTGAAAAGCGCTTTCGGCTCCGGCCGGCCCAAGGGCAAGATCTGCCTGACGAGGTCCCCTGCCCGCGCTGCCACCACCCCATCGACGTGCCCAAAGAATCGCACGGATGGGTCAAGACCGAGATCTCGACGATCTTCGAGCATCCCGACGCGCCTCGCCGCCCCGAAGACCGCCCACGACCGCAACCCGAAGCCGAACAGCCGCGGCGCGTATTTCGTGACGTGACCCGCGTGGGACGGCCCACCGTCGGGCTGGGCGGTGACGAGGCCGACCCGATCGACGAGGCTGACGAGGCTGACGAGGCGAGCTCGGCGAAGGTCGCGGAGCCCCCGAAAGAAGAAAAACCGTCGACGAGTACGCTCCTCCAGCGACTGCGTGAGCTCGAGCCGGGACGACTGAGGGCGCCGAAAGCGGAGCCCGACGAGGCTGAGTCCGACGAGGCTGAGGAGCGCGAGGCGCACGAAGATGCGCTTACGGAGGCGATCGAGCAGGACCTGCTGTCGATCGCCGACGAAGTGGCGAGTGTGGTGACGGAGACGGGGACGGTCACGGAGACGGAGACGGGGCCGGAGCCGGTCACGGTCACGGAGACGGAGACCGGGAGCCGGGCGCCGGACACCGGGAGCCGGCCGCCGGACACCGGGAGCCGGCCGCCGGACACCGGGAGCCGGGCGCCGGACACCGGGAGCCGGCCGCCGGACACCGGGAGCCGGACGCCGGACACCGGAAACCGGGCGCCGGACACCGGGAGCCGGGCGCCGGACGCCGTTTCTTTTACAGGGGCGGATCGCGAGGGCCCCTGGCCCATACGCGTCGAAGAGGTCGTGTATGATCCGGTCGACGAGGACGCGCTCGCCACGCTCCTGAAGTCGGGTGTGTGGCTGGCCGTCATCGAGTTGCGAACGCAAAGCGGCCATTGGATTCCGCTCGAGCAGCATCCGGCATATCCAGATGTGCGTGAGCGCCTGCTTCGCCAAACGCAACAGATTGTCGAGAAGGTCGCCACCGGCGAGTGGTCTCGAGACAGCGTCCGCGCGAGCAGTCCGCCTCCCCAGGTGCCTGCGCCCGCTCCGACTCCGACTCCTGCGCCGCCCGAAAAGCAGACGATTTCGCCGCAGCCCCAACCTCGGCCGACCTGGCCGACGTGGGTTTACGGTACGCTTTCGATTCTCGGCGGCGTCGCCCTGGCTGTCGTCTCGCTGGCGATCGTCATCCCGATGGTCCACAAGCCGGCGCCGACAAAGCCCCAACCCGCCGCCAAGCTCGAGGGGCCGCGGCCGGTGCTGACCGTACCGCCACCGTCGGAGCCCACCGACGAGGACTGGCGCAAGGCCATCGCCAAGGCGCGCGGGCTGGTCGCGAAGGCGCGGCGCGCCGACACGTTTGCCGACGCGCTCGTCGCCGCCGAGCGGCCCACGATGGCCCGCCAGGTGGTGCTCGAGGCGATGATCGAAGACGGCGTGACGCCCTACTACAAGCGCGCGTTCAACGCTGCGATCGCCGCCGACGAGACGCTCCATCCCGACACGACCCACATCGGCATGGACGTCAAGGTCGACGCCATCTACGCGCTCGGCGGCGGACGCTCCATCTCCCTGCGAATGACCCGCGGCGGCAAAAACGCCTTTGCGTTCAAGCCCGCCCAACACGAATGGGGCAACGGCTGGCGCGGCGAGGTCGCCTCGTATCTGTTCTGCGAGATCGTCCCGTGCGGGTTCGAGGTGCCTCGAAACCGCGCCGCGCGCATCAGCAAGCCGCGCTTCCAGGGGTTGTACGGGCGGGTAAACGGCAACTGGCAGTCCAAATACGCCCAGCGCTTCGAAGCGCTGCACTGGACCGAGGAGAAAGGCCCCGACGGCGTCGTGCGCCCGTACCTGTACGGCACGCTCAAAGATTGGGTCCCCCACTTTGTGGACTGGCCGATCGAGTACACGCAGGTGTGGGAGGACTGGCTCGACGTGCGCTTCCACCCGGCGAACCTCGACGAGCCGTACGCCGAGGCGATCGCTCCGCTCGAGCGCCTCGGCGGCGGCAAATTCCATAAGGACGCCCTCGCCGAGCAAGGCGACGCCAAGTTGCGCGACGTCGCCCGACAGCTCTCCTCAATTTTGGTCTTCGATTACCTGACCCAGAACTGGGACCGGTTTAGCACGAGTTCGAAATACTACGGCGTGAACAATCAATTCGCCGACGGCCGGTTCATCTCCCTAGACAACGGCGCGGCGTTTTACGACGAGCCGATGCCCGACGTCGGCCCCCGCTTCGAGAAGACGAGCCGGTTCAGCCGCTCGATGATCGTGGCGGTGCGCGCGCTGGAACCCGAGGCGGTCGACGCGGTGTTGTTCCCCAACGCCGACCGGATCGACAAGCGCCGCCTCGAGCTGTTCTGGAAGCAGCGAGACAAGCTTCTCGCCCGTGTGGATAAGCTTGTGGAAAAGTACGGCGAGGAGCGTGTCTACGAGTTCGAGTAGACGCTTCGGTGCGAATGCATTCCTGCTCTCGCTAACGAGGGCAAGATGCCCCCGCACCGATTCTCGAGGGCAAGATGCCCCCGCACCGATTCTCGAGGGCAAGATGCCCCCGCACCGATTCTCGAGGGCAAGATGCCCCCGCACCGATTCTCGAGGGCAAGATGCCCCCGCACCGATTCTCGAGGGCAAGATGCCCCCGCACCGATTCTCGAGGGCAAGATGCCCCCGCACCGGTTTTCGAGGGCAAGATGCCCCCGCACCGAACTCTTACTCGACCACGTCGAAGTCGTGCACGTCTTTGCCCGCCTCTTTCGACATGATGTCGAGCGCAGCCGCCGCGCCGTCGCCGGCCGAGATGATCGCCTGGATCTTCTGGCTGCGCGCCGCCCAACCGACCGCGTAGGCATCGTCGACGTTGGTGCGACCGTTCTGGTCGACCTTGGCGACGCCGCCGTCGCGCTCCATGCCGGCCTGATCGATCAAACCTTTGTTGCTCACCGCGATGATCAGGTAGTCGCCCTCGTGCTCGGCGCCGTCGTCGGTGCTCACCTTGAACCCGCCGTCGGTCTTCTCGATGCTGGCGACCTTCGTCTCGTGCAGATTCGCCCCGAAGCCTGCCACCTGCTCACGCGCGACCTCCTGGAACTTGCTGCCCGTCATCTCGGGAATCCCCAGATAATTGTAGAGCATCGCCTTGTGCATCGGCGTATCATCGGTGCCGAATACGTCGACGTCGATGTCGTTTTTCGCCAAGAACAAGGCGGCGCTCAGTCCACCGGGGCCATCTCCAACAACCAGTACTTTGCTCATCGTAAACCTCGTGAGTGTGCGTGAATATTATGTGCAGTTGACGCATTGTTCCGGGTGATGGAACGTGGCCCTGTCTAACGTGGCGTGGCCGCGACTTCAAGATCGAGCCCCCAAGACCCTAAACCCTAAACCCCCAAACCCTAAACCCCCAACAAACCCCTACACCCTAAACCCCCAACAAACCCATGTCCTGGCATCCGCACCCGACCGAAATCCGCGCCCTCGAAGACGAGGGTATCCTGCGCATCAAGTTTAGCGACGACGAGGAGTTCGACTACGACACCGTCATCCTGCGCGGCTACTGCCCCTGCGCCGTCTGCCAGGGCCACGGCAGCCGCCCGCTCAAGTGGAACCCACCCAAACGCAAGTCGCAGATCGTCGTCGATGATATCGGCCAGGTGGGCAACTACGCGATGTGCATCGCGTGGGAAGATGGGCACAACACGGGGGTGTACTCGTGGGAATTCTTGCGTGAGATCGTCGAGAAGCCGGAGCAGATCTTCGAGGAGTGGCCGGTGGAGTTTGAAGGTTTGGATTCTTGACGCGCCCCAATTGACCCAGCGGAGGTTCCCCCCAAGGCCAGCCTTGGGGCTGCACCGGCGAGAGCTCCGCAGGGGGCAAGCCCCCGCTCCGCGTCACGAAATCAACGGCCCCTGTGCAGGCTCCTCCCGATTGACATGCTCGAACGCCGCCCTGCCCGACGAGCGCAAGATGCGGTCGAGGCCCCGTGACGGGTCCTGAATCCGCACCGTCAGGTCCGACAATTTGCTGTTGTAGCACCACAGGTGGGAGCCGTCAGTGTCGGTATACTCGACGAGCGCGACATTGTTGGGTGAGCGCGCCTCGCCGCTCAGGACGACGTCGCCTTTGCGCGCCGAGAAGACCCAGTGGTCTTGGCCGTACTCGCTGTTGTTGAGCAGCATGCCCATCGGGGTGCGAAAGCTGTATTGGCGCCCGTCGACCCAGATGACGAAGGCGCTGAGCTTCGGCGAGACTCGGTCGCCGAGCAGCGCGCGCACCGACAATCCCTCGAAGGCGGCGTCGGGGTTGTCGTCGAAGCAGTTGCAGTGACTCCACGCCCAGTTATAGCCCATGATGCGCTTTCCCTGGATGTGGCCGACCATGCCGGGCACGCCGTCGACGTCGATTTGCTCGTCGCCCACCTCGATGGTGCCCGAGACGCGTAGGTCGAGCAGGCAGTCGTCGTAGGTGCTCTTGGCGAGCCCGATCTTTTCGAGCACGTGGGGCATGTAGCTGAAGTGCCGACCGCTGTCCGTCCACCGCAGCTTCCACGAGACCTCCCCTGCCCGGCCGATGGCCTGGCCGTCGTCGAGGTGCAGCTCGTCGGAGAGGTGAAAGCCTCGGTGGGGACCATCGAGCGCCGCGAGCTGCTCGAGCGGATAGTTGTCCTTGCCGCCCACACAATCCTCGCCGTCGAAGTAAATCGCCCAGGTCGACGCCTCCTGCTTTTTGCCGTCGAGCGTGGTGTAGCGAAACCACAGCGCGCGTCCCGGCGCGATGTCGACCTTGCCATACCAAACTTCGTAGTGCGGACCTGTGCCATCGTAGCGTCGTGCAAATCCGGGGGTCATCTGCCTTGCTCCATCCGACGATTTATGGTTTAACACTGCCTATAGTTAGTAATCACTAACATAGCCGACACGGGATGACCAATGACTGAACGATTGAACTTGGTAACTGGCGCCACTGGATTTACCGGCTCGTATGTCGTGCGTGACCTGGTCGCGAAGGGCCAGAAGGTCATCGCGACCGACCTGCCCAAGGCGTTCGAGGACGAGGCCCACCTGGAGGCGCTTCGCACCTACGGCGTCGACTTCGACCATCCCAACGTCGAGGTCATCCCGGCGAACCTGCTCGACAAAGAGACGCTCGCGCCGCTGTTCGATCACGACATCACGCACATTTTCCACGTCGCCTCACTGTACGACTACAGCGCCTCTTTGGAAATCCTGCGCAAGATCAACGTCGACGGCACCCGCAACTTCTTGGATTTTGCCCTCGAGCTCGACAACCTCGAGCGGTTCATCCACTGGAGCACCTGCGGGGTGTTCGGCAAGCCCTACACCGCCGCCGACGGCCACAAGGTCAACGTGCCGTTCGACGAGAACTCCCCGTCGCCCAAGACGATGCCCTACGGCGCCAAAGAGCCCGACAACACCCACTTGGTCAACGACTACTCGATCTCGAAGTGGGAGCAGGAGCAGATGGTCTGGAAGGAGCATCGCGACAACGGCCTGCCGGTGACGGTGGTGCGCCCTGCCCCGATCTACGGGCCGGGCAGCGACTACGGCCACGGCGGCATCATCCTGGCGATCGCCCAGGGCTGGGTGCCCGGTATCCCTGCGGATGCCAAGAACTACATCACCACTTCGGTCCACGTCGAAGATATAGCCGGGTTCGCGGTCTACGCCGCCGAGCACGACGACACGATCGGTGAGGACTACAACGTGGTCGACAACAGCATCATCAGCTACCACGAGTTCTTGCACTATATCGCGCTGTTGACGGGCCGCTCGCTCAAAGACATCCCGCTGCTCAAGCTCAAGAGCCTGCACCCGATCCTCGAAAAACTCGCCTACGGTTGGACCTGGCTCGAGCGCGCCTTCAGCGTGCCGCGCATCCGAGTCTTCGAGATCCAGTCGGCGACCTACATCAGCTCGAGCTACTGGCTGAGCAACCGAAAGAGCATCGAGGCGGGCTACGAGTACAAGTACCCGGACGTACGTGAGGGGTTGAAGGACACGGTGGCGTGGTTCCGCGAGATGGGTTGGCTGACCGACCCGAAGCGAACGTTGGTGGTCAGCCCGGGTGGGTCGAAGGCGAATAAGATTAGTGCGTAGGTGGAAGGTTGTTGAGGCCCCCCATCCGCCCTTCGCTTCGCTACGGGCACCTTCCCCCAGGGGAAGGGCTTTCCTTGCTACAACCAGATAAGTAGCTTTCCGCAGGGTAATCCCTTCCCCTGGGGGAAGGTGCCGAGCGCGTCGTACAGCGCGAGGCGGATGGGGGGCCTCACCAACCCACACGTCCCACTATTCCCGCCCCCGATGCCCCTTCATCAACTTCGTCACCCCGAACTTCTCCAACATCGTGTCGAGCACGCCCGTGGGCAGCGTGGCGCGCAGCAGCGGCGTAAGCTTGACCATGAACGGCTCGCGCACGTACAGCTCGTCGTTTTCGACCGCCTCGATGACCTTGTCGGCCACGAAATCGGGGTCGAGGATCGGCGACAAGATCGGCTCCTGGGCGCCGTCGAACATGCCCGTGTTGACCAAGCTCGGACAGATGATGCTGATGCCGATGTGGCTGATGCCCTGATCGCGGAACTCCTGGCGAATCGCCTCCGACAAGCCGATGACGAACCACTTGCTGGCGCAGTAGACCGCCTGGTCGGGCACGCCCAGCATGCCGGCGGCGCTGGCCATATTGACGATATGGCAGTCGCGACCGGCTTTGAGGTCGCCCATGAACTCTTTGGTCATCCAGTGCACCGCGTCGACGTTGACGCGCAGCATCAGGTCGTCGAGCTCGGGGGCGATATCTTCGTAGTGGCCGCCGGCGACCACCCCGGCGTTGTTGACCAGAATGTCGATGCGCCCCAGCCGGTCGAGCACCTCTTCACGAAGTGCCACGATGTGCTTGCGCTCGGCGAGGTCGCAGACGAACGGCTCGACGTCGAGCCCCTTGGCCCGCAACTGCTCGGCGGCCTCCTCGAGCGCCGGCTCGTTGATGTCGACCATGGCCACCCGGGCTCCGTGCTGGGCGAACTTCTCGGCCATGAGCAGGCCCATTCCCATCGCCGCGCCGGTCACCAACGTACGTTTGTTTCGGATGTCGGTCATAGTGTCTCCGCTATGTTGCTATCGAACTCCGCTAACGCCGGATAAGTTAGTAAACATTTACTTACTTGACCAGCCGATTCGGTACGGGAGCAAGGATTTGCTCGTGTCGGTGCGAGCAACTACACATCTACGACGATCAACCGGTCCCCCTCCTGCGGTTCGAAACGAAAGTCCCGCGGCGGATTCAGGTGCACGCCCTGCTCCAACTCGTCGCGTGGCTCAGCCAATTGATAACCAATCGCCACTCGCCCGACGCTCAGGCACGCCGCCTGACACTCGTCGAAGTCGACGTCGGGTTGGACGACCGTGTCGATGAAATCATCGAACGGGCGGAAGCTAATCTCGGAGCCGCCGTAGGTGAACAATTCCTCGTAGACCCAGGCGAGCGCGCGGCGCACGGAGACCTGTGAGAGGAGGTGGCTGACGATCTCTTGAGTGATGAGAATGTCGGCCGGCCGGTTGAGTTGCAACAGCGGCTGGTTGTCCTCGTCGTTGAGTTCGGCCAAAAACGCCACTTGTGCGTCGGGGGCCACCTCTTCGAGGTAACGGTTGATGAGCACGAACGCCATGACCGTCTCGGCATCGGACAACAGGGGGTCTTGGATAAATTCCGGGCTGAGCAGCGCGATATTGTCGAAGTGCTCGGCGCCGATCTGGCGCACCTCGTCGATGGAGTTGAGCCCCGATTGCACCGCGTCGACGGTCAAGTTGTCGAGGCGCGACTCCAGCGAGCGGAGCTGGGCGAGCACGTCACGGGTGTCGCGCTCGGTGACGATGGTGATGGCGAATTCTTCGCGGTGATAAGCGCCCAACTCGCCCAATAGCGGCCGAACCAGGTGGCTCCAGCCAATCAGGAGCACCTCGCGCGGCGCGCGCTCCCGGGCCTGACCGCCATCTTCGAGGCGTCTCGACGAAGCCACCTTGTCGAGTTGGGTGCGCAACTCCTCGCCGCGCCCGGCGGCGTAGCCGTGGCGAATGCTGCGAATGGTCGGGGCGATGCAAATCAACTCATCTCCGGCCTCCAGCGGCTCGTCGAGCTCCATGAGCCGAAGGCGCTCCTCCTTTTCGAACGGCCCCTCGAGCGCCTTCATGTACCCGATGGGAACCGCCTCCTTCATGCAGTGGATAACCTCGCGAAGCGGCTTGCCGGTCACGCCGAGTTCATCGGCCTCCACCAAATAGATCGACTCGCCGTACATGTCGGTCAACAGGTGCAAGTACACCTGCGAGAGGCCCGGCTGGCGGATCGACTGGCATAAGAGCCGGCTCATGAACTCGACGTTGGCGATCGCTTCGGTGCGGTGCCAGCCGACCGACTCGGCCAGCAACTTGTTGGCCGGCACGGCGATGTCGAGCACGACGTTGGGGAGCTCTTCCGGCGGCACGTCCTGAGCCTGGGCGCGCAGACTCATCAACACCTTGACCAGCGTCATGTCCGAGAAATGCCGGGGCGTCTCGAAATCGGCGTGCGACAACAAGATAATCGCCGAGGCCCGCGCAAAGTCGACGCGCTCGAGGCTCTCGGCCTCCAGCGGGTTGCCCGAGCGCACCAAGATCCGAGCTTCGTCACGCACCTCTTTGGGAAGCTTGGTGCGCAATTCGGTGAGCAGGTCGGGTTGATAATCGTTCGTCAGAATGACAATGGCCGGCAGACGGGCGCGACCCAAGCGAGTGATCACACGCTCCTCAGAGCGGATGAGCTCTTCGACGATGGCGTGAATGCGCGCGTGCCACCCGATGATCAAGATGTGCTGTCTCTCGAAGATCTGGCTTCGGCCCGACGCCAGATAGCTCATAAAGCGGCTCAACCCGTTGGTCATGATAGCGACCAGCGCGCCGAAGAAGAAAACGCCCCCCGAAACCGTCAAGACCGTCGAGACGATCCTTGGGAGTGTCCCCTCGTCGTCACCGAGATAGCCCGGGTCGGTCAGCCGTAAAAACGCCCACCATACAGATTTGGAGAAGTCCGTGAATTGGGGGCTGAACTCGAAGACGACCCAGCCGCCGGTCACCGACAAAATGACGAGAACCAGCGCCAAGGCGAGCAACTGATACGCCGCCCCCCGTTGAAAGAAGGTCTCGACAAAATAATAGAGGCGATTGAAAAGCCGTTTCATGACTCGATCATTAATCGAGCTATTGCGGCCACGCAACCTCAACAGTTGAAATGCGTTTTCAACAACTCGCCAACATCCTGCAAACGTTGACCTTTACAAAACTATAGTTCCAGCACCCTGAAATTGAAACTGATTTTCATTTACAAGCCATTGAAACTTCTTGGGTTTTCTCGAATCATAACCTTGACCCCGAGCCTCGTTTCCCTACAATCAACTTCGATGTGGCGACGCGCCACACTAAATGAAAAGACAACCTCAACTCGAGGAAGCTGAAAATGGCCACGAAAGAAGAATTCATCGACCGCCTCAACGACGCCCTCTCCTGGGAACTCGCGGGCATCATCCAATACATGCAGCACAGCGTGATGGTCACCGGACCGTTGCGCGAGAGCCTCGCCGACTTCTTCAGCGACGGCAGTGAAGAAGCGCGCGACCACGCTGAGGACGCTGGCAAGCGCATCGCAGCGCTGGGTGCGGTGCCGACCGTCGAGCCGGCCAAGATCCGCCAGGCCACCGACGTCGAGGGTATGCTCGAAGCCGCGCTGGCCCTCGAAGAAGACGCGCTCGCAGCCTGGGAAGACGCACTCGAAGCGTCCGACGCCGTCGCTCCGGGCTACGGCTTCTGGATCGAGGAGCAAATCGCCGAGGAGCAAGAGCACGTCGACGAGCTTCGCAAGATGACCAACAAGGTGTCGTTCTCCGACGCCGACGTCAGCGGTGGCGCCGAAAACGCCGGTTGATCGCCGCACCGTAGACACACCAAAAGCCCTGCACGGCCAACCGTGCAGGGCTTTTGTTTTTGCTCCTCTACTTCTTTACTCCTTCCCCTGTTTTACTCCTTCCCCTGTTTTACTCCTTCCCCTGTTTTACTTCTTCACTCTTTTTACTTCTTCACTCCTTTGCTCCTTCACTGCCCCTTTGCTCTTTCACTACCCCATTACGCATTACGCGGCGTGGTCGTCGTCACCCGCGGCTTCGTGCTGCGAAAGCGCTGCGGACGACGCACCCAGCCGATGATGGCGACTGCACAGAGCATGACGGCCGGCAACACGGCGTAAGCGGCTACGCCCAGCGCCACGTGGGTGTAAATCGCGCCGAGCATGATCACGGCGAGAACACCGGCGGCGTAAAACGCGGTGGTCGGGATGATTAGGAAGATCGCGCTGACGACCTCAGCGATGCCGACGCCCGTCTCGAACCAACCCGGGTAGCCCCACTCTTGGAAGCGCTCCGCGAAGAACGAGTAGCCACCGCCCAGCTTGGGTACGGCCGCAGCGATGAACAGGGCGGAGGTCAACATGGTCAGCGCCCAGACGCCCACCGTTTTCAGAGACCGGTGCGGTACGTCTTTTTGGCGGGCGATCAGGTCGGAAGGTGGCGAGTCCATAGGGTGCACCTCCAAATTCACTGCAAGAACGTTAGCCATTCAACTGCGTTGGTACTCAGTTGAATGATTAACGCCCTCCCCTGACTTTCAATCGCCCCGTCACTGCGGGTCAGTCGCGCTCGGCCGGCTCGCCGCGGCGCGGAAGTTCGCGATATCGCTCGAAGAGCTTGTGCTGGCGGTTGTTATCGAGGCTCGTCTCGGCGCCGTCGACGTAGAGCCGCTCGACCCGCGTCGACAACTCGAACGGATCGCCCGACCACACGACCAGGTCGGCGGCCTTGCCGACCTCGACGGTGCCGATATCGTCACGCCCCAACGCCCGCGCCGGCGCCGCGGTAATCGCCTCGAGGGCGTCGGTGTGGCTCATACCCGCGCGCACCGCGTTGCCCGCCGCCTGGCGCAGTTTACGCACGTTGTGGGTCGAAAACGTCGACAAGACGACCGGCACGCCGGCCTCGGCGAGCAGCGCGGCGTTGTCGGCCCGCGCCCCCAGCTTCTCGAAGCGCTCGGGCAGATTCAGCGTGGGCTCGACGACGACTGGCACCTTGCGCTCGGCAAGCTCGTCGGCCACCTGCCAGGCCTCCGCGCCGCCGACGATGATGGGCTTCAACCCCACCTCGTCGGCAAACTTCAACACCACGCGAATATCGCTGGCCCGGTTGACTCGAAACAGCACCGGCATGCCCTGCTCCAACGTGGCGCCGAGGTTTTCGAGGTCGAGCCGACTCGCCGCGAGCTTGCGTGAGCGATTCTGGTCGTACCCCTCTTTGTTGTCGCGATAGAAGACTACATCGTCGTACAACTCGCGCAGCGACTCCATCGCCGCGCCACGCGAACCACCGGCGGCCCGCGCCCCGCGCTCGCCGTGGTTGACGACCATGGCGACCGACGCGTCGTCGACGAACGCCGCCTGCTTGGCTCCGTTCTCGGCCCCGAGCCGCGCCCAGGCAGCCTTTCCGCTCACCAGCCCGCCGCCCGGGACGACCACCACGGAGGTGACCCCGCCGGTGCGCGTGATGGGAATCAATACGCTGTTGGGGTTGAATCCGTCGCTCACCGAAAACGCCGCGCGCACCGCATCTCCGCTGCCCGCGTGGTCGACCGTGCTGCCGGTCTGCCAGATCTCGACGACGCCCAGGCTCGTAAATGCGTCGACCAGCCCCGGCGTGATGACCTTACCGGTCACATCGACGACCTCGGCCCCTTCGGGCACTTTCGTGTCGGGCCCGCCGACCGCCGCGATCTTGCCGTCTTTGCCGACCACGATCACGGCGTCGTCGATGACCTCGCCCGCGACGGTGTGGACCTTGGCGCCGCGAAGCACAGTTTGACCGAGCGCCGTCTGATCGGGCGAAGTCTGCGCCGAGGCGCTCGTCCCCCAAAGGCACAGCGCCAAGACGATGAGCAGCGTTCGAATTTGTCCGTTAAGCAGTCGCATCACTGGACCTCCTCATCGTCCGCAGACGCATCGTCAGCAAATTGCCCCACCTCGAAGTCACTCCACGGCGCGGGGTCTTCGGCGCGGTCGTACTCACGCACGCCCTCGACCCACACCATGTCGGCCTCGGCGTAGACGCTGAAGGGATGCTTTGACCACAGCACGACATCGGCGCGCTTGCCCGCCTCGATCGTCCCGGTCGCCTCGTCGATGCCCAGCGCCCAGGCCGGGTTGGCGGTGATCCAGCGAAGCGCGTCGTCCTCGCTCAACTCCATACCCTCGTGCTTGGCCGCCCAGTAGGCCTTGGCGGCCTCCTGATTGAGCCGTTGGATATCGTTGGGCGAGTCGGAGTGAATGATGGCGCGGCCGCCGGCGGCGTGGATGAGCGCGGCGTTTTGCGGGATGCCGTCGTGCATCTCGACCTTGTAGCCCCACCAATCCGCCCAGGTCGACACGGCGACGTTCCATTCGGCGAGCACGTCGCGGATCTTGTACGCCTCCAGCGCGTGGTGGAACGAGCGAATCTCGAAGTCGAACTCGTCGGCGAGTTCGAGCACCTGGATCATCTCGTCGGCGCGGTAACAGTGGATGTGCACCAGGATATCGCCCTCCATGGCGCCGATGAGCGTCTCCATACCCAGGTCACGCGATGGCGGCTGCGGCTTCGACTTCGGATCGGGCTCTTTCGCGCTCTTCCAGCGCGCCAACGCCTCGCGGTACTTCTCGTACGCACGCCGGGTCTCCCGCGCCTTCTGCAGCGTCTGACGCCACACCGCCATGGTCCCCATGCGCGTCGACGGCATGCCGCCGCGGTCGCCATAGACGCGCTTGGGATTCTCCCCGCACGCCATCTTGAGCCCGTCGGGCGCCCCGTCGAAGTGCATCGCCTGGGCCGAAATCCCCGGATGCAACTCGAGCGTCACCGCCCGCCCGCCGATGATATTGGCCGAGCCGGGCAAGATCTGCAGCGCGGTGACGCCGCCGGCGAGCGCCTTCTGGAAGCCCGGATCTTGCGGCCAGGTACTGTGCGCGGCGTCCACCTGCGGGGTAGTCGGCGCGCTCGCCTCGTTGCCGTCGGAGTGCGCCTTCACGTAGGGCGTCGGATAGACACCCAGGTGCGAGTGAGTGTCGATGAGCCCGGGCGTGACAAACCGGCCGGTCCCGTCGATGACCTTCGCCCCCTCGGGCGCGTCGAGCTTTTCCTCGGAAACCCGAGCGATCTTGCCGTCTTCGAGCAGCAAAGAGCCGCCCTCGATGACCTCGCCCGTGGCGGTCATGATCGTCGCGCCCTCGATGAGCACGGTCTCGGGCTCGACCTCCACCGGGGTCAGATCACGCGGCTGCGCGTTCATGCCCTCGGGCCAGTCGATGTCCTCGGCGGTGAACTCGGGGGCCTTGTCGCCGGCCGAGCCCGTCGCACAACCGGCCAACAGCGCCGCGGCGAGCAAGAAGAGAAGGGATTTTGGATACTGCATGGTGGCTAATTGGCTCACACGTAGCGTAATTCGATTTGCAGCAGCAGGTCTTTGTTCGTGCTGCCAAGAGAGATGGCGAAGTCGATCGCCTCCGGTTCGCCGTCGAGCTCTCCGTCGAGCAGGGACTCGAGCTCGCCCGAGAACGCCTCGCCGGCGTCGAAGTCACGCTTCGCCCCACGCAGCGCCACGTAAATCATGCCCGGATCTCCGGCGTCAGCGCGCACGTCGTGGCCGCCGTAGGTCGGCCACTCGCTGCGAATACGCTCGGCGAGCTTTTCAGACAGATGCTTCAGGTGCTCTTGTTGTTCGTCGGCCATGGCTCCGGAGGGCGTACGTGGGATGTTCTTGCAGGGGTTATGGATAGTTGGTGGGGGTGGGGGTTGGCAAGGGGTGGAGATTGGAGTCCCTTGCTTTGCGTGGGGTCCCCATCGCTTCGCACACACCGCTCGGCACTTCCCCTTGCGCTGGAGGACGCGCCGGGGAAGGGGATTGCAGGAAAGGCAGGTGGTTCAGACGCGCAATCCTCCTCCCCGGGCCGTTTTTCAGGCGTGGGGAGGTGGGGGCGACGCGAAGCGAGCCCCCGGAGGGGACCTCTCAGTTGGCAAGGAATAACCCACTCATCCCCGACACGCCCGCCCCAAACTCTTGCCCGCCTTCGTCACCGGCGTCTCGTCCTCGACCTTGATCGACCCGCAGCTGTTGCTGCGAATCTTGGCGCCCCACTCGATGTGCAGGCCGGCCGCGCCGCTGTGGCGGCTGGTGACGTCGTTCATCGTCGCCGAGACCAGGCCGAAATAGTCGTCGAACATCAGGTTGGCGGGCTCGGCGCCCTTGAAGGTGCGCGGGCTGCCGCCATACTCGATGACGACGTGCTCGAAGACGTTCTCCACGCTGGAGGTGTCGACCAGGTGGATGCCTTTCCAGAAGCCGGGCTTTTTGCTGGCGCCGGTGAACGTGATCGGCGCCTCTTCGGTGCCGCGCGCGGTCAGCCGCGAGCGGTAGACCGACAGGCCGGCGCCCTCGGCAAAGGCGACCGTGGCGCCCGGGGAGATCGTCACGTGCGAGTCGTCGCGCAGCACCACGTCGCCGCGCACCACGTACCGGGCGTCGATCGCCGGCCAGGTCGACTCGACGCCGTCGAGCTTGGCTCCCAGGATTTCGACACGGCCCGGCCCCGCCTGCTCTCCCGAGGTGATCCCGTAGGTGGTCTGGTCGTCCAGATACCCCACCACTACCGGGTGCAGCAGCGCGGCGGCGCGCTCGTTGTCGACCAGCTTGTTGTTGCCGAAGTCGACGTCCATCTTCTCTTCGGCGTAAAACCCGTACGCGCCGCTGCGGGACAGTTCGACGTTATTCATCTTCAGGCGCACCTTGCCGTAGTAGTCGTCGAGCATCAGGTTGGCCGGCTCGACGCCCTTGTAGGTGGGGCTGGCCCCGCCGTAGCGCACCGCCACGTGCTCCAAGACGTTGTCGACGCTATTACTGTCGATGTAGCGAATGCCGCGCCAGTAGCCGGGCACTTCCTTGATGCCGGTGAAGACGACCGGGGCGTCCTTTTTGCCGCGCGCCGAAAACCGCGACCGGAACACCGACACGCCCGTGTTCTCGTGGAACTTGAAGACCGCCCCGGGCCCGATATCCACAAACGAGTTGCCCGTCAGGCTGATACTGCCGGTGACCTCGTAGGGTACCTTCAGCCCCGGCCAGCGCAGTGTCTGCTGGTCGAAGGTCGCCCCGGCCAGCTCGACGACGTCGCGCCCGTTGCCCGTAAAGTCGCTGCCGGTGTCGATCTGATCGACGAAGACCGGGTGCAGGTGCGCGGCACCCTTTTTGTTCTTCGTGAGGGTGTTGTTGGCGAATTTCGAGTGGATCTCCTCTTCGGCGTACAGCCCATAGCCGCCGCTGTGACGCATGGTCACGTCGCGCAGCACCACGTTGACCTTGCCGTAGTAGTCGTCGAGCATCAGGTTGGCCGGCTTGACCCCCTTGAAGCCCGGCGTCGCCCCGCCGTACTCGATGACCGCGTGCTCCACGACGTTCTCGGCGTGCGGAGAGTTCATAAACCGGATGCCCGACCAGGCGCCCGGCTCCTTGCGGTTGGCCGTAAAGATGATCGGCTGGTCTTTGGTCCCCCGCGCGATCAACCTGCCCTCGTGAACTGTCAGACCGGCGTCGTCGGCGAAGACCACCTTGACCCCCGGCTCGATCTCGAGGCGCACGTCGGTGCCCACGGTGATCTGCTCGGGCACCATGTAGCAGACGCCCGGGCCACTCTCGAGGCGCTGGCTCTTGTGCAGCATGCGGTTGGTCAACGTGGTGGTGCTTCGGCACTCCTCGACAGTGGCCGGCTGCTCGCCCTCGTCGCCGTCGTCGCCCCAACAGGCAGCAAGAAGCCCTGTTGCCAAGGCGATTGCGATCAATTTGGCTCGGTAGCTCATTTGGGCCTCCGTGTATCTAGCAACAGCTTTGAAATCTGAATCACAACCGAAACTCATACCCCACCAACGTCTCCGTCTGGTCGTAGGTCTCCCACTCCGACGAGTCTTGGTCGTTTCTCTGCGTCACGCTGATCATGAACCGGTGGTTGGGCGTGAGCATGTAGCGAAATCCGGCGGTGACCAGCCAGTGGGAGTCGGCGTTGAGGTCGCGCGGCTCCAGGTAGTCGCTCTTGTCGCCCAGGCCGCCGCCCACGTAGACCTGGGTGAGGTTGGAGATGAAGTAGAATCCGCGCAGAAACGCCGAGTGCGAGAGGTCGTCTTCGCTGAAGGTCAGGAAGTAGCGCGCCTCGAGCATGAACGGCTTGAAGTACAACTCGACGTTGGGGTTGAGCACCTCGTTGGGCTCGCTGGGAAACTGGATATGCCAGAAGCGGGCGCTGACCTTGAAGTGCTCGAATTTCCATCCCGGCTCCACAAACGCGTTCCACTCCGGCGAGAAAATCGGGCTGGGGCTGAAGCCGCCGCCGCCCTTGAAGTTCAGGCCCATGTCGAACTCGTAGTAGCCGTAGCCGTTGAAGCGCCAGTCGGACTCGCGCTCGTCGAAAAAGGGCCTGTGCATCCACTCCCAGGTGCCCATCAGCGTCAGGTTTTCGTTGAGCTCACTGCCCACCGCTCCGCGCAGCCGCCAGCCGTCGAGCCGGTTGATAACGCGGCTGTAGCCGTAGAAGACGTTCGTATACAGCTTCGGGTAGGCGCTCTCGGCGAAGGAATCGCGCGCCTTGCAGGCGTTGGTCGCCTCCGGGGCGATCTCGCACGACTTGCGCAGGTCGGCCAGCGCCTGGGAGTTGCGCCCCATCCCCTTGTAGGCCATCGCGCGCTTGTAGAGCACGATGGGGTTGTCGGGGTCCTTCTGGTCGTAGCGGTTGTACCACTTGACCGCCTGGGTGTACTGCTCGCCCCACAGGAGCACGTCGCCGCGAAGCCGCATGGCGTCGGGGCGGTCGTAGACCTGCTGTGGCAGCTCGCCGAGAAGCTTTTGGGCCTCCTCGGCGCGGTCGGTCCACGCCAAGAGGCGGGCCTTCAGCAACTTCAAGTCGGCGCTGTCGCTGTACTTGCTCAGCGCCTTGTTCGCCCAGTCGAGCGCCTCTTGGTGTCGCTCGCGTGCGGCCAGCGACCGGGCGAGCTCGACGTAGGCGTCGGCGTTTTCGGGCTGGTCTTCAATGCACTTGCGCGCGGTTTGCTCGGCCTCGTTAAAGCGCTTTTGCATGCGCAAGTAACGTGCTTCGGTGGCACAGCCGATCTCCGCGAAAACCTGCACGGGTACCGCAAGGGCCAAGACGATCGTGGTGATTGTCAGGATCCAACGCATGATGATCCCCCGTTGACCGGAAGGCGAAAAACAACTCTAGCCGGTCGTATCTAGAACTATCGATTCGAAGACGGGCGCGTTCTGACCGGTGGCCATCTCGCGGTCGAGAAACAGAAACCAAATGGTCGAGGCGGCCGCCGGGCGCGTCGAGAAACCGGGCACCTCCACATTGGAGTACGGCAGCCCGTTCTCCCCCCGGCAGCTCAGCGCCACGCCCGTGGCCACCACCTTTTGGGCGGTGTCCCGGTCGCCGAGCCGGTGGGCGGCTAGGCCCATGCTCATCGTCCCCTCGACGAAGATGTGCTCGGGCGCCTGCACCGGGTCGTAGCCGTCGACCGAGTCTTCGTAGGGCCGAAAGCCGTACAATTCGCCGGCGTCGGTCTCGAAGTGATCGAGGGCGTAGCGGTAACTCTGCACGGCGCGCTCGCGCTCGCCGGTCGACAAGAGCCACAGCGCCCCCCAGGCGCCGGCGGCGTCGAGCGCGCGGTTGTCGTTGAGCCGATCGCTGGCGACGGCCACCGCAAAGCGGCCCTCCTCGTCGAGCCACAGCACCTCGTTCATCCGCTCGGCCAGGCGCTCGGCGGTGCTCGGCTCCCAGCGCGCCAGCACAAAGTGGGCGTCGAACTGGTGCTCGGTGACCGCGTACTGCAGCGTGGGCCCCGGCGGGGCGTCGTACGGGGTGCTCGCCGAGTTGTAGCCCGCCGAGACGAGCCCGCGATCGAGGGTATTGCCCCCCAGGCGCATGCGCCGAAGGAAGTCGGCGCCGCGCCGCGCCGCGCGGATGGCCCGCGGCTGGCCGTAACGCTCGCCAAAATAGCCCAGCGCGTGCGCCGCCCAGGCGACCGTGCCATTGCGCACATAGCTTGCGTGGTAGTCGGCCGGGTATTTCGTGCCGAAGCTAAACCCCCAGCTTCCGTCGGGGTTTTGCAGGTAGATGAGCGTCTCGGCGATCCCGCTGGCCTTGGCCTGCTGGCCGCTCCATGCAAACCACAACAGCGCGAGCGCGTCGTCGTACACGAAGCTTCGCGACCCGAGGCTCCCCTCGGCGCGCGGATAGGAGAGCACGGCCAGCGCCTTCGACGGCCCGAGCGTGGCCGGGGCATACTCGACGACCTCCAAGAACTGGTTGGCTCGCTGGCGAGCGGCCTGGCGCACTTCCTCCACGTTGGCCTCCGTGGGCTTCGGGCATTCGACGGGCTTTTGCTCGGCGCGCTTGACGCTGGCGGTGTGGCACTGGCAGCCGAAGCCGACCGGGGCGACCACCAGGACGAAGAACGCCAGGAGCGCCCATCGACCGACCTGGCGAAAGCCAGTCCGCCGCAAGCCTCTATGTGGGACACGAGTGGCCATGGGCTACTCACCTCCGTCGGCCTGCAGCATCGCCGGCTCCAACTCGGGCGCTTTGTCGTCGCCGTCGTCGCCTGCGTCGTCGGCCTCGTCGTCGGAGTGGCGCTCGAAGCCCTTGCGGGTCATCTTGCCCCACGACTTCTCGCCGACCAGGTACTTGATGAGCCCGCGGATGCGGTACCACAGCGTCAGCTGGCGGTAGCCCAGGTTCTCGAGGACGGCGGCGGCCAGCAATTTGAGCCGCGGCTTGACGCCCTTGAACAGGTTGAAGCCCCAGTTGTCGATGACCAGCGCCTGAATCGACATCAGCGCGCCCAGCCAGAAGGCGACGACCAGGAACAAGAGCGCGAATTTGACGTCGACGAAGCCAAATGACACGCCGGCGACGAACCAGAAGTAGCCGAACATCTCGATGATCGGGCCGAACAGCTCGAACATCAGGTAAGCGGGGAACACGAACGTTCCCACAGGGCCGAATTTCGGGTTCAGGAACATCGACTTGTGCCGCCACATCGCGTCGGCCATGCCCCGGTGCCAGCGGTCGCGCTGGTTGCTCAGAAGCTCGAGGCTCTCGGGAGCCTCGGTGTAGGCGATGGGGTCGGAGATGTGGACGACCTGGCGCGGCGGATCTTCTTGTTGGACGTGGCGCTGCAGCTTGACCACAAGCTCCATGTCCTCGCCGACCGAGTCGGACTCGTAGCCGCCGACTTCGACGACCGCCTCGCGGCTAAACAGCCCGAAGGCGCCCGAGATGATGAGGTTGCCGCCCAGGCGGTTGAGTCCCATGCGGCCGAATAGAAAGCCGCGCAGGTACTCGACAATTTGGAAGCGGGCGACCCAGGAGTCGGGCACGCCGACCTCCTGCAAGACCCCCTGCTTGAACTTGCAGCCGTTGGCCAGGCGCACCGTGCCGCCCACGGCGACGACGCCCTGCGGGTCGTACAAATACGGCTCGACCATGCGCAAAAGCGCCTTGGGCGTGACGATGGTGTCGGCGTCCGCGCAGCAAATCAGCGGATAGCGCGACACGTTGATGCCCACGTTGAGCGCGTCGGCCTTGCCGCCGTTCTCCTTGTCGACCACGTACAGGCGCGCGTCCTTCTTGGACTGGTAGACCTGGCGCACCGGCTCGGTCTCGAGCTGGCGGCGCACGATCAAATCGACCGGCTCGAGGTCGAACTCCTCTTTGAGCCGCTCGAGGGTGGCGTCGGTGCTGCCGTCGTTGATGACGATGACCTGGTGCTGCGGGTACTCGAGCTGCAGAAACGCGCGCACCGAGTCGACGATCGTGGCCTCCTCGTTGAAGGCAGGCGCCAAGATCGAGATCGGCGGCGTACTCGTCTGCGAGAGCACCGACGCATCGAGTTCGGGTAATTGGGCGGCTTTTCGACGCGCGATCTCGAAAATCGAGAAAAAGATCAACAAGCCGTAAAAGCCATTGAGCCCAATGAAATAGCACAGAACAAAAACATCGACCCATTCTCTCATGCCGGAGCACCTCGCGTCTGGAGGAACAATCGGTAACGCTGTAGCTCTTGGCCGGCCGACTCGGCGGCGTAGCGGTCGTCGGAATGCTCGGCCACGTGACCCAGCCGCTCGAGGCCGGACTCGCCGATCTCGCGAAGGGCCATGGCCGCGTCTTGGCGCACCCAGAAGGCGCGGTCTTTGAGCGCCTCGGCCAACGGCTCGATCGCGGCGGTCTCACGCCGACGCCCCAGGGCTTTGGCGGCGCGCGCACGCACCTGCCAGGCCGGGTCGTCGAGCGCCTCGATGAGCCACTCGAGGCTCGATTCTTCGGGGAGGCTCGCCGCTGCGGCGCACGCGCCGATGCGCACCTCCATGTCGTCGGACTTGAAGGCTCGCTCGAGCGCGCCCAGCACCTCGCCCAGGCCCTGCTGGGCGGCGACCATCAACAAGATGCGCCGCACCCGGCCCGACTCGAATTGCTGCCAGCGGGTAAAGACGTAGCGCAGCTGCTCGGTCGACAACTCCTCGAGCACCGCGTGCACCGGCGCCTCCATCATGGGCGTGCTCAGATCGAGGTCTTTGAGGATGGCCACGATATCTTCGGGTTGGCCCACCCGCGCCAGGGTCTGCGCGGCGAGGATGCGCGACAGGTAGTCGCTGTCGGCCTGCTCGAGGAGCACCTCGCGGTCGGCCTCGGTGGCGACCACGTACAGCCGGCGCATCGCCTCGAGGCGCTTGCGCTCACTCATCGAGCGCGCCTGCTGGTGGTCGTCGGCGGCGTAGCCGAACTCGTGGTACAGCTCGACGAGGGTGTCGTGCGAGCGCCCGCGCGTCTGCAACAGGTAGTCGGCGACGAAATCGCGCACGAACTCGCGGGGGTGGTCCTGAGCGCGCTGCATCCACTGACGCAGCGCGTCGGGGTCCCCCAGCGCGTCGTAAAAGGGCTCTTCGAGCTCATCGAGGAAACGTTTGTGGGCGTACTCCTTGTGCAACTGGCGTCCCGACTGCACCCACAGCCATACGATCAGCGCTGCAACCAGCGCCATCTCGACAACAATGGCGATCATCAACCCCCGATACAGCGGATTTGCCCACAAAACGTTCCATAACTCCAAAACATACTCAGACATCAGTCCTCCCCTCAGTGGCCGCCATCAGAAACAACCAGCCGACTGCATTATTGACCGGCGGCCGGGCGAACCAGCCGCGCGATGCGTGCCACCAAAATGTCCGGGTTGACCGGCTTACTGACGAAGTCGTCGGCGCCCAACTCGAAAGCGCGCACCACCGACTCCTGTTGCCCTTCGGCGCTCAACACGACCATGTAGGGTCGCTTGGCCGCGGCGGCTCCCCCGAGCTCGCCGAGCAACTCGAATCCGTTCTTGAACGGAAGGTTTAAATCAAAGACCACCAAATCGAATTGACGTTTGGCCGCCCGGTCCAAGGCCTCGCGGCCGTCGTTGGCCTGGGTGACCGTCCAGCCGCGGCGCTCGAAGGCCGAGCGCAACACGCGGTGGATGATCTCCTCGTCGTCGACCACCAGCACCGACAACGCCGCGTCGTCGACGGGCGCGCCGGCGGCCGTGGCGGCCAGGCTCGGCCCGCTGCCTCCGTCGTTGTGCACCGCCGAGGCGGCCTGCCGAGGCAGACTCGGCGGGCCCGGCCGCGTCCGGTTCAGGCGCAATTGCGCGCCCACCCGTGCGACCAACTCCGAAGGCACCACCGGCTCGAGCACGAAATCGTCGATGCCCGCCTTGAACATGCGCCGGCGCATCTCCACGCTGCCATCGGCGGTGACCGCCACCAGCGGCACGGGTACCTCGGCGCGCCGGCGCAGCGTCTCGACAAATCGCTCGAGCGCGCCAGGCGCGGCCAAGCTGTCGGTGCTGCCGAGCACCAAGTCCGGCCGACGCGCCTCGAAGCGCTTCCACAGCGCCTCGGGGTGCTCGAACCGCTCGCATTGCGCGCCGACCTCGGCGAGGACCGACTCGAGTCGCTCCCCGCGCGTGTCCGCCCCCAAGACCCACACGAGTCGTCGCGACAGATCCTGCTGCATAAGTACTTCCCCGTTTGCATCGAAACCTTGCACTTGCGAAACATCACCACCCGGGCTGCATCGAACAACCTCAGTGACTTCTAACACCGGCCCACGCCCCATTTTCGCGTTCTACGCTGGACCAGACCGTCCCATGCCAACTCATTGAGCGCTCTTGCGAGGCGGTTAGAATTGGTCTCAGACGGATGAATCATCACTGAAGCCAACTGCTTTGGCCTTATCGGGGGCTGCTATGAAATCTAATCATTTCTGTGGTGCGTCCACGCACTGCGCTGGTTTTTCCACAGTTTTGATGGGTGGATCTTCAATGACGCGAAAACCTAATGAATGCGATCAGACGCCGGCTCGGCGCACTTCACCTCATCATCGGGCCAGCCGGTGGTGGATCAGCCTTGTAGTGCTGGTGCTGGTGGGACTGGTCGGCTGTGAGGACGTCAATCCCGACGACCCCTCGACCATCAACAACCAACCGGGCCAAACGGACGGGCCCGACGCCGGCCCCACCGCGCCGTCCGACCCGTGCGGGGGCGAACAGATCTGCGTGCTCAGCGACGAGCCGGAGACCTCCGGGCCGCGGGTGCCCTACTCGACCAACAGCGATTACGTGACCGTGCGCACCGGCTCGGGCTACCGGCCCATCTTCATGAAGGGCGTCAACCTGGGGGTGGGCGTGCCGGGCACCCGCGCCGGCCACCTGGCCGCCACTCGCGAGCAATACGCCAAGTGGTTCGACCAGATGACCGACATGGGCGTAAACACCCTGCGCATCTACACGCTGCACTACCCGCGCTTTTATGAGGCGCTGGCCGAACACAACCGGGAGAACCCCGACAATCCGCTGTACATCTTGCACGGCATCTGGCTGCACGAGGAGTTTGAGGGACTCGATTTGCTCGAAGACGGCTTTCGCAACAATATCCGCGAGATCGTCGACTGCACCCACGGCAACTGCCACATCAATCACCGCTACGGCAAAGCCTACGGCACCTACGAGACCGACATCTCCCAGTGGATCATGGCCTGGATCATCGGCCGGGAGGTCAACCCCGAGGAGATCGAGCTGACCAACGAGCATATGGACGGCCAGACGAGCTGGGAGGGGGCGCATGTGCGCGTCACCGACGCCCAACCCTCCGAGGTGTGGTGGGCCCAACAGGTCGACTACCTCATCGATTACGAGCTCAACGGCGGCGAGAACTCCAGCGGCTACAACCAGACGCGCCCCATCAGCGTGTCGAGTTGGCCGACGCTCGATCCGCTGAACCACCCCACCGAGACCGAAGACTTCTCCTCGGAGGACATCAACAGCTTCGACATGCTCGCCCTGGAGGCCAAAGACGCCCCGGGCGGCTTCTTCGCCACCTTCCACGCCTATCCGTACTACCCCGACTACATCGTCGACGACCCCGACTACCGCCAGTCGGCCGACGCCCAGGGGCCGAACTCGTATCTGGGGTATTTGACCGACCTGAAGAGCCACTACGCCGACATGCCCCTGTATATCGGTGAGACGGGCGTCTCCTCGAGCTGGGGCTCGGCGCACTGGGGTTACGAGAATATGGACCACGGCGGACACACCGAGGTCGAGCAGGGAGAAGTCGGCGCCCGACTCTTTCGCACCGTGCACGACACGAACTGTGCCGGCGGCGCACTCTTTGCCTGGATCGACGAGTGGTGGAAACCGACCTGGATCAGCGACCCGCGCGGCTCGGACGCCGAGCGCCGCCCGTTCTGGCACAACGTGACCGCCGCCGAGCAGAACTTCGGACTCATCGGCTTCGACGTCGCCGAGCCCGCCTGGGAAGACGGCGTGACCACCGAAGGCAGCGGCTTTGTCGAGAGCGCCACGGTCATCCACGACGTCGCCTATTTCCACGTGCGCCTGCAGACCAGCGGTAGACTGAGCAGCAACCAGAAGCTGATTATCGGCTTCGACACCTACGGAAGCGAGGCCAGCGGCCAGTTCGACGAGGAATTGGGCGAGTCGACCCTGCCCGTCTTCGGGGCGCTGGGCGAGGAGTCACGCAAAGTGGTCGACGTGAGCGTCCCCGCCGAGGGGCCGACCACCCAAAACCGCAACGAGTTCGCCCTGATGCTCGACGGCACCAACTCGGCCAACATGATGGTGACCACCGCCTACGATAGCTTCCGCATCTGGTACGGCGCCCGCTTCGCCAACGGCCAGTTGTTCCAGTCCACCCAGACCGACGGTGTGCCCTGGAAGCTGGTGCGCTGGCTCAACAGCCAGGAGCACGGGGTCAAAGACGAGCAGGGCAACCCCGACTCGGAGTTGTGGTTCGAGGAGACCGTCCACGAAATCGGCCGGCTCACGATCCGCCGCGCCGACGAGCAGGCGACCAGCCACGACGCGGTGGTCGTCCACGACGACCGCATCGACATTCGCATCCCGTGGACGCTGCTCAACGTGACCGACCCGAGCAAGCTCAAGGTGTTGCACGCCAGCCCCAACGCCATTCGCAAAAAGAGCCCGCAGCACGCCGAGACCCGGGGCATCGCCATCAGCGTCGCCGACGAGAACAGCGTGCTCTTCGAGACCGAGCGCTACCGCTGGGAGCCCTGGGGGGTCCACGAGGATATCAACGACATCTACGGCTATCCGGTCGACGAGGAGACCGGCACGATCGACTGGATCGAGTACGAGCGGGACAAGCCGGCGCTGTCGATCTTCGGGGATGCGTTGAAGGATTTGCCGTACTGGATGGATTGAGTGGAGTTGCGCGGAGTGTAGGCAATGGGTTGCCGGGGCGTCGCCCCGGCAACCCAAACACCTCAATTCCTCGCCTCCTTCACCCCGCCTCCCGTGAACAACAACCGCACCGCCGGCACCTCATCTTCGGCCACCTTCAGATAGTCGACGATGACGTCGCTGCTGACCCCACCGGCGCGTTTGATCATGTCGAGGTCATAGGGCTGATAGTCCCTGCGATACCGCGACGTGTTCGCCCGAATGACACTATCCCCGATGGCTCGCGCGTGCAGCGACAGGTACATCGCCACCGCGTAGTGCTCGTCTTGGAGCGCTCGGCGCGAAGCGGCCTGGTAGACGAGCGCTCGCCGGTATTTGTAACGCTGGCGTTGGCCGGTCAGCGCCACGCGATGCGCCGTGGTCAACACCGCCGCGGTCGCAAAGATCTCGCGCTGGACCACCGACAACTTGCCCTGCGGAAAGGTCTCGGCAAACGCCTTTTGCGCCACGTCCTCGAACGCCTCCTGAACGTCGAGCGCGGTCGAGGCCGTCTGTTCGACCTCGGGGGTCTGCAACGGCGCGTCCGCCACGTGCGGCCCATCCTCTCGCTCCGCTGCGTTATTCTCCGCTGCGGCGCCGGCCAAGCCCAATAACATCGTCCCGGCGAACGCCGCCCCCGATAGCCACTTGAGATAAGTGCGTCTCATCGTCTCCCCCTCTTTTCCAGGTCACTGCACGGTCACCATACATGTAAGAGTGTGTGCCCAAACATCTCACCAACGCACACACATGGCCGAAGATCGACACGGGGGGAGAAGAAGACAACGCATGGGGCGACGGGAATCAACGCACGCCGTGCATCCACTTTTTGAGGATCGGGGTCATCATCGCGCACACCACACCGACCACGATGGCGATAATCGCGATCGTCTGGAACACGTCGGTGTAGATGGGCAGCGTGTCGGCCGGGCCGAGTTCTTTGACGTCGACGCCCTCGGGCGGGCTGGCCAGCTTGGCGAAGAGCGCGGCGATATAGTGGGCGAACGAACTCGACAAAAACCAGGCGCCCATGACCGCGCCGACGAGCTTCTTGGGGGCCAGTTGCGTGACCTTAGAGAGGCCGACCGGAGACAGCGACAGCTCACCGGTGGTGTGCAACAGGTAGCCGAGCATCAAAAAGACGACCGGCACCAGCCCGTCATCGCCGGCGAAAGTGGCGCCGGCGACGATGACCGCAAAACCCAGCCCCAGTTGGATGAGACCGAGGCTGAACTTGATCGGCGTGGACGGCTCGAGGTTCTTCTTTTCGAGCTTCTGCCACATCCACGCAAAGACCGGGGCGAGCAGGATGATGTAGGCAGGGTTGACGCTCTGGAACCACGAGGCGGGGACTTCCCAGCCCAAGATCATCCGGTCGATATTGCGCTCGGCGTACAGCGTCAGCGAGCTTCCGGCCTGCTCGAAGAATGCCCAGAAGGTCGTGGTGAACAAAATGAGCACCAGGATGACGAAGATGCGGTCGCGCTGGACCCTGTCCGACTTGAACGCCACCACAAGCATCCCGGCGAGCACGACCAGGCCGAGCACGCCCAGCAACAAGCTCATGATCCCCTGGGCGGTGACCACGAAGGCGACCACGGGCACGGCCAAAAACGAGCCGATATAGATGGCGTGGGACATCTTGAGGCCGGGAAGCACGTTCTTCTCGAGCTTCTCGGGATCCTCCGGCTCGCCCATGCCGTACAGCAAGTCCTGAAAGTAGAGGAACAGGATCAGGCCGAGCGTCATGCCGACGCCGGCCAGCCCGAAGCCGTAGTGCCAGCCGTAGGTCTCGCCGAGATAACCGCAGGTCAACGGCGCCAAAAACGCGCCGATATTGATGCCCATGTAGAAGATGGTGAAGCCGCCGTCGCGCTTGGCGTCGTCGGCGTCCTCGTCGTCGTACAGCCGACCGACCAAGCTCGAGATATTGGGCTTGAAGAAGCCGTTGCCGAGGATCAACAGCGCCAAGGCCGAGTACAAAAACCAGGTGGTGTCGAGGGTAAACTCGAAGCCACCCAGAGCCACCTGCAGCATATTGTCGTCGAGCGGGGTCGCCGCCGAGCCCAGAAGCCAGGCCAGCGTCGACTGGTCGAAGGCCATGGCGAAGTGGCCAAAGACCATCAGCACCCCGCCGAGTACGATGGCGCGCTTGAAGCCGAGCAGGCGGTCGGCGATCAGCCCGCCGATGATAGGGGTGGCGTACACCAGCGCGCCGTAAGCGCCGTAGATGCCGTAGGAGAAATCGTCGCCGAACAACAACTCCTGGGTCATGTACAGAACCAGAAGCGCCCGCATACCGTAAAAGCTGAATCGCTCCCACAACTCGGTGAGAAACAACACGAAAAGGCCGGCCGGGTGGCCCAAGAATTGTTTGCGTTCTTCTGCTCGACTCGCGTCCGCCATGAGCGACCACTCCTAAAAAGGCTCGATTCCACAACCGGTTAGAACTCTCACCGGCCCTTGCGGCGTGCCTTCAAGTAGGGGATAAATCCGTGGTCGGCAAGCCTCGACTTGGGGTTTTGGCTCGAGCAAGGTATATCGAAGCCCTCCAATTTTTCATGACTCCGGCGAGCGCAGTTCGGTAAAGAGAGTCCGACGCGCACGCAGACGATCGACGACGACGAACCAGCGAGAAACCCATGACCCAACCATCCACCTCCGGTGAGCTTCCCAAAGACGGCCGCATGTCGCGATGGCTCAAGCGCATTGCCGATATCGGAAACCGCCTGCCCGACCCGCTCACATTTTTCGTGTTGTTGGCCCTGGCAGTGGTCGCAGCTTCGATCGTGTTCGACGGCATCGCGGTCGACGTGGTCCAGCGCGACGGCTCGACGCAGACCAAAGCCGTCGAGAGTCTGTTGAGCGTCGACGGCATCCGCTGGATGCTCTTGAGCGCCATCGACAACTTCATCGGCTTTGCGCCCCTGGGTCCGGTCCTGGTGGTCATGTTGGGTATCGGCGTGGCCGAGCGCACCGGCTTTATCACCATCGGGCTGAGGATGCTCATCCAGTCGGTGCCCAAGAGCCTGATCACCTCGACGCTGGTCTTCGCCGGCGTGATGAGCTCGATGGCCGCCGACGCAGGCTACGTGGTGCTCGTGCCCCTGGGCGCGGTGCTCTTTGCGGGCCTGGGCAGACATCCTCTGGCCGGCCTGGCGGCGGCGTTCGCCGGCGTCTCGGGCGGCTTCTCGGCCAACCTGCTCATCACCGGCCTCGACCCGATGCTCGCCCGGCTGACCGACCAGGCCGCGCACACCATCGACCCGGCCTACAGCGTCACCGCCGTGTCCAACTACTACTTCATGGTCGTCTCGACGGTGCTGGTGACCGTGGTCGGCACCTGGGTGACCACCAAGATCGTCGAGCCGATGCTCGGCGACTGGTCGCCCAAAGAGGCCGGCGGCGAGGTCGACACCGACGCCAAAGAGCCCACCGCCAAGGAAAAGCGCGCGTTCATGGTCTCGATGGCCACCGGCGCCATCTTGGCCGGCGCGATGAGCCTGCTCATCGCCTTTCCCGAAGCCCCGCTCCGCGAAGCCGTCGGCCCCGACGAGCCGGGCGTGAACATGCTCGCGCCCTTCTTCGAGGCGATCGAGCTCTTGATCATGGTGCTCTTCTTGGTCCCCGCCATCGTCTACGGTGTGCTGACCAAAAAGATCAAAAACGACAAGGACGTCGCCGAGATGGCCGGCGAGGCGATGGGCGCCATGGGTGTCTACATCGCGCTGGCGTTCGTCGCCGGCCAGTTCGTCGCCTACTTCAACCACTCGAATCTGGGGGTCGTCACCGCCGTCAAAGGCGCGCAGTTCCTCGAGGCGATGAACTTCACGGGCATCCCGCTGCTGCTCTCGTTCCTCGTCGTCTCGGCGCTCATGAACCTGTTCGTGGGGAGCGCGTCGGCCAAGTGGGCGTTCATGGCGCCGATTTTCGTGCCGATGATGATGATGATGGGCCTCTCGCCGGAGACCGTGCAGGCGACCTACCGTGTGGGTGACTCGATCACCAACATCATCACCCCGCTGATGCCGTACCTGCCGATCATCATCGTCTTCGCTCAGAAATACGACAAGAAGGCGGGCCTGGGCACGCTCATCGCGGCGATGCTGCCCTACTCGATTGCCTTCGGCATCGCCTGGACGTTGCTGCTGGTCGGCTGGATGCTGCTCGGCTTGCCGCTCGGCCCGGGCGCCGAACTCTTCTACGAGGCCGCAGCGAACGCGGCGCCCTGAGCCTATCCTGAGCCCATCGCGCGATGGCCGAGCCTATTGCGCGATGGCCAGGACCGGATCGCTGAACAGCGCGCGCGTCTTGCCGGTCTGAACCCTTTCGTTGGCTGCCCAGAACTGGGTTGACTCGCGGTAGTTGTCCTTTTCGAGCTTGAAGCGCGCAACGTCCATCGCCCGGATGAGCATCGCATAAGGCATGTCCGGCTCGCCGGTGAAGACTACGCGCGTCTCTTCGGGGTGAGCCTTTTTGAGCTGGGCCAACTGGTTGTAGAGGCCGCGGAAGTCGTAGGCCTGCATCGCTCCGTCGAGGACGCTCTTGGCGGCGTCGGGCTTGCCGGCGTCGTACAGGCGTTTGGCCTCGTCGAATTTGCCGGCGACATCGACCGAGGTATCGGCCAGGCAAATGGTCGGCCCTTCCGCGGGGCAGCCGTCGACGGCAGGCAGCCGCTCCTTGGCGGCCATCACCTCGAAGCCGGCGTTCGACAGCGCAACTGTGAGCTCGAGGGCCTCCTCGCCGTCGTTCGGCGCCGAGTGCGTTCCCGTGGCCAAGTCGGTCGACACGTTGATGACCCCGGCGCTCACGAAAATCACCGACAAGAGCAGCATCGGGATCAGAATGACCACCATGTTCATGAACGGGGCGAGATCCAAGTTGGACGATTGTTCTTGTTCGCGGCGGCGCTTGTTGTGCTGGCGTTGAGCCATTTTGTCCTCCTCGTGGGTCGTGTGAGCTTCACAAGGAGGGACAACGCCACACCGTAGTTGTTCCACACCGCCCGTCCACGCTGATTGCCAACGAGGTTGACGCGTAACGGATCGCGTGCACAAATCATCCAACCCCTAAACCCTAAACCCTAAACCCCCAAACCCCCATGAACATCTTCATCACCGCAGGAAACCGAGGCATCGGCCTCGAATTCGTCCGCCAACTGCTCGAGCGCGGCGACCACGTCACCACCACCGCGCGCAACCCCGGCGAAGCCGACGAACTCCAAGCACTCGCCGACGAGCACCCCGACCGCCTGCAAGTCCTCGAGCTCGACGTCACCGACCCCGAGACGGTCGCCGCTGCGGCCGAGGCGGTCGGTGAGCGTCCCATCGACCTGCTCATCAACAACGCCGGGCGCCTTTCGCGCGGCGGCAGCCCGGACGATTTCGACTTCGACCAGATCGAGGCCGACTTTCAGGTCAATACGGTGGGCACTCTGCGCGTGATCGAGGCGATGCTCCCGCACGTGCGCCGCAGCGAAGAGAACCCCAAAATCGTCAACGTGACATCGAAGATGGGCTCGATCAGCGACAACGGCAGCGGCGGATCCTACGCCTACCGCATGTCCAAGTGCGCGCTGAACATGGCGACGCGCTCATTGGCCGCCGACTTGGCCGACGACGGCATCGTCACCTTTGTGATGCATCCCGGATGGGTGCAAACCCGTATGGGCGGGCCGAACGCGCTGATCACCACCGAGAAGAGCGTGACCAATATGCTCGAGGTTATCGACGGAGCCGGCCCCGACGACAGCGGTGAATTCTACGAATGGAACGGCAACCGCGTTCCGTGGTGAGTTCACCGGGCTCGGTGACTTAACCGGGCTCGGTGACTCAACTGGGCTCGGTGACTTAACTAGGCGGGTCGAGTTGCCAGCGCTGCATGAGCGCCTAGTTTATTGAAGCGCCGCGCTTCGCTTTTTTTGACACATGTGGGAGCCATGACAAGGGACCACTCTCAATCCCGGGGGGAAGCCAACGAGACCCGACGCGCCGAGCACGCCGACTCCACTGTCTGGTTCGGCCAAGACAATGCTCGACGCGAGCAGGTGCTGTGCGATCTCATCGGCGAACTCCCCGATCTCGTCTTGTGTGTAGCGCCCGACGGAGACGGGCTCCTCTACGCAAACCACACGACCCTGCGCGTACTCGGCTATGACGCCCCGACCCTCGCCCAGTTGAACTTTGTCGACCTGCTGGCCGACGAGTCGGTCGAGGAGTTCGAGGAGCTGCGTGAGGGAGCGCTCAACGGAGCTAGCGTCGGCCCTGTGGAGCTGACGCTGGTCGATACCGACGCCAAGAAGCTGACCGTCGAGGCCAAGCTCAACTGCCGCTTCGAGGGCACCGAGCCCGCCTGGCTTCGGGTGGTACTGCGCGACCTGCGCACCGATATTCCCGAGATGGTCGTGCCCGATTTCGAAGGGGAGATAGAGGCCGAGCCGACCCCTCGCATCCTGGTGGTCGAGGATGACGACTTGTGCGCGCGCATGCTCGCCCGTCTGCTCGAGCGCGGCGGCTATGAGACCGAACGGGCGGCCACCGGCTCTCAGGCCATCGAAATGCTCGAAGAGGGGCACTACGACGCGATGACGCTCGATTTGATGCTGCCCGACCGTGACGGCGTCGACCTTCTCCACCAAATCCGCGCCGACGAGGAGCTCGCCCAGTTGCCGGTGATCATTGTCTCGGCGTCTGCCGACGAGGCGCGCCACCGACTCACCGGCGACGCCGCCAACGTTGCGGACTGGCTCAACAAACCCTTCGACGCCGCCTCGCTTCGCAACGCGCTGACCCGCGCGGTCGACGTCGGCGAAGGCGAACTTCCACGGGTGCTGCACGTCGAAGACGACAACGCCTTCTGCGAAGAAGTCCGTCAAACGCTGGCCGAGTTCGCCACCATCGACCGCGCCGCGACGCTGGCCGACGCGCGACGCATGCTCAAGGACAACGAGGATTATGACCTGGTGCTGCTCGACCTGACGCTGCCCGACGGGCTCGGCGCCGAGCTGCTGCCTTACCTGAACCGTCCGCGCGGCCGCTCCGTGCCGGTCATCTTGGTCTCGGCCACCGAGACCGTCGACGCGCTGGCCGCCCACGTGGCCGACACGCTCAACAAGTCGCACGCCACCCAGCGCCAGATCTTGGAGACCATCCGCGCCCACCTGCGCAAGTAGTCAGCGCCAATAGACATTGACGCAAGTGCCGTTGACATCGCCTCGCCAACACGCGATCACTCGGGCATCGACTCGATTACGTTGGAAAGCACGTTGGAGAAGACGATGTCTCGCGAGTATATCTCCCGCCTCTTTCGCCACGTTCACTCCGGTTCCGATCGCACCGCTTTCGCCCTGGGGGAGCGTCAGGTTTCTTGGGCCGAACTCGACGCCCTCTCGCGACGCTACGCCGCCGGGTTGAGCGCGCTGGGGCTCGAGCGCGGCGACCGCGTCGCCGTCATCGTCGAGACCTCCATCGACATGATCGTCGCCCTCCTCGGCCACTATCGGCTCGGCCTGGTCCACGTCCCCGTCAACACCGCCTATCGAGACGTCGAAGTGGGTCATATCCTGCGCGACTCAGGTGCGCGTGCCGTGCTCGTCGACGCGGGAACCCCGTCGCACGAAGTCCTGCGCGGGCTCGACGCCCCGCAGCCCCTCGCCCACCGCATTGTGCTCGGCGGCGAGGACCTCGACGAGGCCGAACTGGGCTTCGATGCACTGCTCGACACCGAGCCGCTGGTCGGCGAGCCGGTCCCCGAGGACGACGACCTGTCGCTGTTCATCTACACCTCGGGCACCACGGGCAAGAGCAAGGGCGTCGAGCACACCTACCGTTCGGTCGTCTCCAATATCGACAACTTGACCGGCCTCTGGCAGTGGTCGACCGACGACCGCCAGGTGCTCGCGCTGCCGCTCTTCCACGTCCACGGGCTGGGCATCGGCGTCCACGGCACACTCATTCGCGGGTGCACCACGACCCTGCACGAGGCGTTCGACGCCGAACGGGTCGCCGAGGCCGTGGGCGACGGTGCCACGATCTTCATGGGCGTTCCCACCATGCACACCCGGCTGGTGCGCCTGATGGACGCCGATCCTACGGTCGCCGAGAAGCTTTCGGGCGCGCGCCTGTTTACGTCGGGCTCGGCGGCGCTGCCAGTCGACATCTTCGAGAAGTTTCGCGACCACACCGGCCACGCCATTCTGGAGCGCTACGGCATGAGCGAGACCATGCTCACGCTGTCGAACCCCTACGAGGAGGAACGCCGCCCGGGCACCGTCGGCTTTCCGGTGCCGGGCTGTGAGGTCCGGGTGGTCGACGCCGACATGAACGACGTCACGCCCGAGCAAACCGGCCAGATCGTGGTGCGCGGCGACAGCGTCATGCGCGGCTACTGGAAGCAACCCGAGCGCACCGAAGAGGCCTTCGAGGACGGCTGGTTTCTGACCGGCGATGTCGCCACGGTGGACGAGGACGGATATATTTCGATTGTCGGACGTCAGTCGGTCGATATCATCAAGTCGGGCGGCTACAAGATCTCGGCGCGCGAGATCGAGCGCGTGCTGCGCCAAAACCCCAAGGTGCTCGAGGTGGCCGTCGTCGGCCTGCCCGACCCGGAGTGGGGCGAGAAGATCGCCGCGGCGGTCGTGCCCACCGACGAGGCGCGCGCCGGGGCCGACGAGGCGGCCTGGCTCGACGAGTTTGCAAGCCAGGTCGAGGACTCGCTGGCGAGCTATAAGAAGCCGCGCGCCCTGGCGATCATCGACCAGCTGCCGCGAAACGCGCTGGGCAAAGTTCAAAAGCATCGACTGGTGGAGCGTTTTTCGAAGTGATGGAGACCAGGACGTACCACAACAACCGCACCACGCTGGCAGGCGACGGCACCTCGCTTGCGTGGCGAAGCGAAGGTGATGGGCCCGCCATCGTCTTCGTCAACGGGTTCGCCACGTCGAACTCGTACTGGCTCTACCTCATCGAGCGCTTCCGCCGGCGCGGCCAATTGGTGACCTGGGACCTCAAAGGCCACGGCCGCTCCGGGCCGGCGCGCGACCTCGAGCAGGTCAGCATCGAGGGCTCGGTCGACGACATGCTGCGCGTCATGGACGCCGCCGGCGTCGAGAAAGCCACGCTCATCGGCTTCTCGATGGGTTGCCAGATCATCTTGGAGGCCTGGCGCCACGCCCCCGATCGTATCTCGGCGATCGTGCCCATCCTCGGCCCCTACGAGCGCCCCTTCGACACGGCCTTTCCGCGCGGAGTCGGGCGTATCGCCTTCGAGCTGTTCAAGCGCACCGGCTCGCGCCTCGGCGGCCTCGCCCTCAAGAGCGCCAGCCTGACGAGCCAACACCCGGTCTCCTACACCATCGCCAAGCTCGCCGGGCTGGTCGGCAAGAACGTGCGCTACCGCGACATGGAGCCCTTTTTCGAGCACCTCGCCGAGATCGACGGGCCCACCTGGGCCGCGCTCGGCGTGGCCGCCCAATCGCACTCGGCGCGCGACGTGCTGCCGACCATCGAAGTCCCCACGCTCATCGTCACCGGCGGCAAAGACTCGTTCGCCCCGCCGCGGCTGGGCCAAAAAATGCAGCGCCTCGTGCCCGACAGCGAGCTCTTGGTGGTCCCCAAGGCAGGCCACACCGGGCTGTTGGGTCATAATGAAGTCATCGAAGAAGAGGTCGAGCACTTCCTCGAACGCCACGGATTGATCACCGATGAGTAATCGCCACAAGACGTACGAAGAGACCATCGAGCGCATCAAAGCGATCTTGGAGGGCGAAGACGACTGGATCGCGGCCATGGCCACGGTCGCCTGCGAGTTGCACCACGCCTTCGACCACTACCACTGGACCGGCTTCTATCGACGTACCGGGCCCCAGATGCTCACCGTCGGCCCCTACCAAGGAGGCCACGGCTGCTTGCACATCGACTTCGCCCGCGGCGTCTGCGGCGCCGCCGCGCGCACCCAACAGACTCAGCTCGTCGACGACGTCCACCAGTTCCCCGGCCACATCGCCTGCTCGTCGACCACCCAGTCCGAGATCGTGGTGCCCGTGCTCACCCCCGACGGCGACGTCTTGGCCGTGCTCGACGTCGACTCCGACGACCCCGCCGCCTTCGACGAAGTCGACCGAGAGCACCTCGAGTCGCTTTGCGCCTGGCTCGGCCGCACGTTCAATCATCAACCCCGTCACCGCGGGTAAGCTCAGTCGAGGTGCGCTCCCGCGCCTCGACGCTGCGCACCCGCGGAAGGGTCGACGCTCGACCCCGTCCCGATCTGGACCATCCTTACTCCACCCCCGGGCATCTGTGCCCGCATCCTACTCCACTCGGGCCCTCCGGGGCGTCCAACGCGCCCCCTGACACCGTGTCGAACGTCTTCCGACGCGTTGGCACGCCCTGTGCACCACCAGAACACGACAAGTTAATCGAATGCTGCGATTTTCTTCGCCCTCCAACGGGCGGTATGCTAAGAACGACGTCGAATTCTGGACGAGAACGGAGAATCCCAATGAAGAAGTTGATGAATGCCACTGTCGCCCTTGGCTTGTTGCTGGTCTCCAGCAGCGCGGCCGCCGCGGTCTGCGTCGAGGTCGACGAAGAACGCGACAACCTGGCCCCCGCCGAGCGACAAGCGACCAAGACGATGGTCGAGCAGGCGCTCGAAGGCGAAGACCTGAACGTCGCGCGTGACAACTGCACGACAACCTACACCATCTACAGCCTGCGCCTGGGCAACTCGGTCACCGCCAATATCTCCGGCCCCGAGGGCTCGCGCACGCAGAAGGCGCACTCTCTCGAAGAGCTGCCCGAGACCTACAACCAGATCACCCGCGCGCTGATCTCCGGTGAAGAGGGACAGAACGCCGGCGTCGACCGCCACAATGTCACCAAGAAGCAGTCCGCGCCGCGCCGCGTACTCGCCGATAATATCTACTACCTGCGCCTGGGCTACGGCCTGGTGGCCGGCGGCGATATCGGCAACGGCCCCGCCTTCGGCTTCGGCTGGCGCTACGAGCTCGACCAGTTCGGCATCGACATCTCGGGCTTCAACTTCATGTTCGACAACACCGATGCGGATGACGGCTTGAACTGGAGCCTGCTGCGACTCGGCGGGCTGTACTTCTTCGACCCGGTCAACAACAGCACCCCGTACGCCGGCGCCGCGCTGAGCTACGGCTGGACCGGACTCTCCGAAGAGGTCGCCACCAACGACTACAACTTCTACAGCGGCAACGGCCTGCAGGGCGAGCTGACCGCCGGCTACGAGTTCCTGCGCGCCAGCACCATTCGCATGTTCGTCGAAGCCAACGCGGTGCTCCCCTTCTACACCGTCGACCGCACCTTCAACGACGACGAAGACTCGAAGTACGCCCCGACCTTCACCGTCTCGATCGGCCTGGGTTACGACCCCGACCCCAACCCGGTCATCGAAGTGTACGATTGAGCCTTAACTCGGCTCGAGCTGCTTTCCCCCGGTGACCGTCTTGGGTTGCCGGGGTTTTTTCTATTTGGGCGGACAAACTACGATTTGGGGGGTCGAATATCGACGGTGGTCGGTTGTTGTTTTTCGAGTCTGAACCACGGTTGCCCCCGCAACCCTCAAATTGTAGTTTGACTGCCCAAATAGACCGCCGATCATCCCACGCCCCCCTCAGCCCCAGACGAACCATGCGACAATATCTCGACTTGATGGCCCACGTGCTCGAGCACGGCACTGACAAGGGCGACCGCACCGGCACCGGCACCCGCAGCGTCTTCGGCTACCAGATGCGCTTCGACCTGCAGGAGGGCTTCCCGGCGGTGACCACCAAGAAGCTGCACTTCAAGTCGATCATCTACGAGCTGCTGTGGTTCCTCAAAGGCAGCACCAACGTGGGCTACCTGCAGGACAACGGCGTGCGTATCTGGAACGAGTGGGCCGGCGAGGACGGTGAGCTCGGCCCCATCTATGGCCACCAGTGGCGCAGCTGGCCGACCGCCGACGGCGGCCAGATCGACCAGATCAAAGGGGTCATCGACAATATCAAAAACAACCCCGACAGCCGCCGCCACATCGTCAGCGCTTGGAACGTCGGCCAGCTCGACGAGATGGCCCTGCCGCCGTGCCACATCCTCTTCCAGTTCTACGTGGCCAACGGCAAGCTGAGCTGCCAGCTGTACCAACGAAGCGCCGACATCTTCTTGGGTGTGCCCTTCAACATCGCCTCTTATGCGCTCCTGACCCACATGGTCGCCCAGGTCACCGGACTGGAGGTCGGCGACTTCATCCATACATTGGGTGATGCGCACCTGTACTCGAACCACCTCGAGCAGGCCGAAGAACAGCTCATCCGCAAGCCCTACGACCTGCCCGAGCTTCGCCTCAACCCGGACGTCACCGATATCGACGCGTTCGACTACGACGACATCGAGATCGTCGGCTACGAGTCGCACCCGCATATCAAGGCGCCGATTGCTGTTTGAGAGATGTGATTCCTTGCTTGTTGTCGGGGCCCCTCCGTCGGCTTCGCTTAACGCTTCGCCGACACCTCCCCGTGGCGTTCCGCACGGGGAGGAGCCCCTCGCCAAGCTGCCACTGGTCGATTCACGAAGAAGCACCTCCCCGCGTCGAAGACCGTGGGGAGGTGCCGAGCGCGCAGTACAGCGCGAGGCGGAGGGGCGCGACAACAAGCAACCACTTGCCAAACCAGGACCAACACCATGAAAATCTCACCTATCGTCGCGTGTGCATGGAACATGACCATCGGCAAGGACGGCGACCTGCCCTGGCACCTGCCCGCAGACCTGCGTTTTTTCAAGCAGACCACCATGGGCAAGCCCATGATCATGGGCCGGCGCACCTTCGAGACGCTGCCCGGCGCGCTCAAGGGCCGCCTCAACATCGTGCTCACCCGCCAAGAGGACTTCTCACCCGAGGGCGTCGAGGTGGCGCACTCGATCGACGAGGCGCTGGTGATCGCCCAGGAGGCCTATCCCGACGCCGACGAGGTCATGATCTTGGGCGGCGCGCGCGTCTACGGCGAGCTGTTGCCGATTGCCGACCGGCTCTATCTGACGGTTATCCACGACACGTTCGACGGCGACACGTTCTTTCCCGCCTTCGACATCGACGAGTGGGAGATCGCCTCGGTCGAGCATCACGACGCCGACCTGAAGAATAAGTATCCCTACAGTTTTTATCGGTTGGAGAGGGTGGCTCAGAAGCCGGTGCTGGCGGTCAGCCAGGAAGAGGCAGGAGAGTTGCCGGGGGTCTTGCGGCAGAGGTGACACCTCCCCGAGCCGGGGAGGTGCCGAAGCGAAGCGAAGGCGGAGGGGGGCGACGCGAAACTGCCCCCTTCCAGGCCCTTCAAGCTACACCTTACTCCCAAGCGTACTCAGCCGAAGCCATCGTCAGGAAGCCGCTGCCTCCGCCGATGAAGTTCGGGCCCTGAGTCAGGAAGTTGTTCGAGAACGAGCCGTCGAAGCGGAAGTTGCCCGCTTCGATGCCGATACCTGCGTTCCAACCGAAGCCGCCGGGGCCGCTGGCCGAGGTCTCGTTGTCGTTGTCCTCGCCGGGCACTTCTTGGCTGGTGCCGTCGACAACCCACAGGTACTGGGCGCCGCTGCGGAAGTAGAGCCAATCGGTCAGCTCGATGTCCGAGGCGATGTTGAAGCCGGGCAGGATCGCCTGGCTGGTACCCGAGGCGGGCACGTCGTCATCATCGACGTCGGCGTCGGAGCTGGCCGACGCGTAGCTGAGCACGCCGTAACCGGCGATCACGGTGCCATTGTCCTCACCGCCAACTTCCCAGACGGGACCGGCGCCACCCTGGATGATGAAGTTGCTCTGGCCCGAGGTGGTCGTCTCGTCACCGCCGATGGGGGTGGTGTCGATGCTGACGCTGTTGTAAGCGACGTCGCCCAAGAAGCCGAGCTCGAAGGGCTGGCCGAGGTCGGCATAACCACGCGCTTTGAGGCCAACACCAAAGGCGGTGCCTTCCAGCGGGGTGTCGTCGCCGACATCCTGGCCGCCCGTCGAGAACGCGATGCTCAGCGCGGTGTCGATGGTCATCGGACCGGTCATCGAGTAGCCGCCCTGAAGCAGCACGAAGGTCTCGGAGGCCGAAGTCTCGTCGGCGTCCGGGTCGGCCGGAGTGGTCGACTGAGCGCCACGGCCCAGAGCCAGGCGACCGCCTGCCAGACCGCCACCGACGTCAAAACCGGCGAACAGGTCGACGACCGTGCCCGAGTTCACACCCAGCTGACTGGCCAGCGGGCCGGTGGTGTCGCCGAGCGCGGCGAGGCCCGGGTTGCCCGAGGCGCTTCCGCCGTACGGGAAGATCTCGTTGCCCAGCAGGTCGCCGCGGTGCACGGCCACGCCCATGGCGGCGGTGTCGCTGCCCCAGAACAGGTACGCGTTGCCGGCGTTGGCGGCCGGACCGTAGTCGAAGCCGACCAGGTTGGTGTTGTTGACCGTCAACTGCGGCCAGATGAACACGTCGTCACGGTCTTCGATGAGGAGGTTTCCAGAGAGGCTGTCGCGACGAGCGGCCTCGGCGTCCTGGACGCCCACGAGGCTCAACACCACGACGGCCGCTGCGACATGAATTAGACTGCGGTAAGACTTCATACATCACCTACTTCTTGTTGGTCGTGTCGCGTACATTCAACAGCTGCGACACAGGTTTTAGTTGACATCCCCGCGCTGACGCGCAACACAGGATTTGTGGGCGAAGAACCCGGTCTATCCTGGTTCCTCGTCGCGCGCGCTATCTAGCTCCCCCACAAGAGCCCGGCACCGCCGGTGCCGTGGTAGACTTTGCCCCGTGTTCAAACACATAATTGCAAAGAACTCAAGAAAGCTATTTTCTTTTCACAAATTCTTCACACACGCCGCGCGGAGTTTGCGGAATGTGCTAGCGCGCCTGTTGCTTCTCAGGTGAGAGGTACGCAGAAGTACCCGAAATATTCATCGCCCATCGTCTCCGGTCGTTCGGACTGAGTGTCGCCCGTCGGCATTCGAGTCGAGCAACCCACGACGGAGGGACTCTTCGGCGGCGAGCGCATCGTGCGCTTGGCGCCGACCGAGGAAAGACTAAGAATTGCCGCAAGGAAGGCAGTATGAACGAACGCATCGAAGCTACGCCGAATATCGCCATTTTCGCCGACACCGAAAACGTCGCCATCGGCGTTCGCGAAGCCAAATACGGCGAGCTCGACATCGCCCTGGTCCTCGAGCGCCTGCTCGACAAGGGCAACATCATCCTCAAGAAGGCCTACTGCGACTGGTCGAATTACAAGCAGCTCAAAAAGCCGCTGCACGAAGCCGCCTTCGAACTCATCGAAGTCCCCCACGTCAGCTATTCGGGCAAGAACAGCGCCGACATCCGCATGGTCGTCGACGCCCTCGACGTCTGCTACAGCAACGACCACGTCGACCTGTTCGTCATCCTGACCGGCGACAGCGACTTCTCCCCGCTGGTGACCAAGCTGCGCGAGAACAACAAGCGCGTCATCGGCATCGGCGTCAAGCACACCTCGAGCGACCTGCTCATCGAGAACTGCGACGAGTACATCTACTACGACGACCTGGTGCGCGACAAAAAGAAGTCGAAGTCGAACAAGCGCTCCAAGGGCCGAAAGACCTCCGGCGGACGCTCGTCCAAAGGTGGGCGAAAGAGCAAAGGCAGCAATCAGAAGTCCGAGGGCGGCTCCAAAGAGGAGGCGCTCGAGATGGTCCTCGACCAGGTCGAGGCGCTGTTCCGCGAGCGCGACGCCAACGTGTGGGCCTCGCTGGTCAAGCAGACCCTCAAGCGCAAGCGGCCGAACTTCTCGGAGACCTTCTACGGCTACCGCAACTTCAGCCACCTGCTCGAAGACGCCGAAAAGAAGGGCCTGCTCGAGATCGAAAAGGACGAGAAGTCCGGCGGCTACATCATTCAGGCGTTCGGCCCGAAAGCTTGACCTTCGCATCACGCGCACTGCGCAACTGACGGGCTCGCTCGACGAGCTCGACGAATTCGAGGCGGTCGGAGTCTTCTCCGGCCACCTCTTTTGCCGTCTGCGCGATCGCCTCGAGGCTCAGGTACCTGCCCAGGGGCGACTCGCCAAGAATCTCGGCAAAGCCCACCACGCTCGCCGCAAACCGAAGGTCGACCGACGCCTTCGCGAAGCTCGGCTGCATCACCTCATCGCTCAACGACGCCTCGATCTCGAACGCCTCACTCTTGTCGGGGAGCTTGTAGCGCACCTTGACCGTGCCGAGCGGCTTTTTGGGCGCCTCGTCGACCAACTCGACCTCGTAGAGCACCGTCACCCGGTGCCCGGCGCCAATCTCGCCGGCGTCGGCCGCCGCGTCGTGCCAGTCGTCCTCGCTGAGCGTGCGGTTGACGTAGCCGATGCGCCGATAGCTCGAGACGACGGCGGGGTCGAACTCGACCTGCGCCTTCACGTCGCGCGCCACGACCACCAGCGTCGACAAGAGCCGCTCGCCGAACAGGCGTTTGGCCTCGTCTTTGTCGGAGATGTAGAAGCTGTTGCCGTCGCCGTTGTCGGCGAGTTGCTCCATGAGCCCGTCGCCGTAGTTGCTGCGGCCGAAGCCGACCGTCGACAGGGTCACCCCACGCTCGCTCTCCTCTTCGACGGCGGAGAGCAGCGCCCGGTGCGTCTGGGCGCCCACGTTCGGGTCGCCGTCCGAGAGCAACACGACGCGATTCTCCTTGCCCTCTTCGAAGCCCAGACGCGCCAGCTTGTAGGCGCGCCGAAACCCCGCCTCCAAGTCGGTCGCCCCGCCCGCGCGCATCGACTTGATGGCCGAGACGATCCCCGGCTTCTGGTCGGCCGACGCGCGTCCCAAGACCTGGTCGACCCGGTCGTTGTACTGCACGATCGCGATGGTGTCCTCGGGCCCCAGGTTGCGGGTCAACTCGATGAGCGCGCGTTTGACCAGACCGAGGCGGTCGCCGCCGCGCATCGACGAGGAGGTGTCGACCAGAAACGTCAGGTTGATGGGCCGCCGTGTCAGCTCGTTCTCGCGCTTGGCCTGCACGCCGATGCGCACGATCTTGTGCTTCTTGGTGCGCCAGAACGGGCTCGGCGCCCCCTCCACGGTCACCGCGAACGGCTTGTCGGTCGGATAGGGGTTGTCGTAGTCGAAGTAATTGACGAACTCCTCGACGCGCACCCGCTCGGCCGGCGGCAACTCGTCTTCCTGCAGGTATCGGCGCGCCAGAGTGTAGCTGCCGGTGTCGACGTCGAGCGCGAAGGTCGAGCGCGGCTCGTCTTTCGTCGACTTGATGGGGTTCTGGGCGGCTTGTTCGAGCGCATCGGTCTGGCTGGCCAGCTCTGTTTTTGCGGGCTCCTTTGGTGGGTCGGGAGCAGCGAAGTCGACAGTGGCCGAGCGCTGGGGAGGGCCGGGGACGATTCGAGGCGCGCGAGCCTCCTTCTCGGACGTGGCCTCGGCATTGGACTTGCTCGCGCCGGCCGACGGACGACTCGACCCGCGATAGACCCGAATGGAGGAGTCCAGCTTCCTGCGCACACGCCGCTTCACACGCGTCTTCCGCGCGCGGTTGATCACCTCGAGATCTTGGAGCACTTGCTTCATGCTCTTGCGCCGCACCGATCCGAACTCGTGGTCCCCCTCGGGCCGCATCGCGATGTCGAGTTCGCCGTAACTCGCCCCCAGCGCCAGCAGCTTGGCCTCCTGCTCGGTCACCTCGACGACCACGTTCGTCGGCTGGCCGTTTTGGCCCCCGGAGGCCGCCAGCACCCGGACGTTCTGCAGCAACGACATCGCCAGGCTCCCGACCACGTCTTGCTTCGAGTCCAGAGTCGACTTAGCCACCACGCGATCCCTCGAGGTCATGGGAAGGGTGACGTCGATGTCGATCCACGAGCCCGCCTCCAGATGGCGCGTGACCGCCGCGGGCAGCTCGACCGGCAGCGCCATCGCGCGCATCTCGGGCGCCAAGCGCCAGGCGACCGGCGCGTTCGAATCGGTTCGCGGACGAGGCTTGGCCTCCTGGCGCTTCTGTCGCTCCCGGTTGAACACCTCGAGGTCCATGAGCCCGCTCTTGAGCGACAGGCGGCTCACCGGGCTGATCTCGTCGTTCTTGGGATGCCGCAAGAGCAGCGACAGCTGCCCGCTGGCCTGTGTCACGCGCAACAGCTGGGCCTCCTCGCGCGTCGCCGCGACCGCCAAGGACCATGTCCCCGGCTTCTCGGCGACCGGCTCGGTACGCAGCACCCTGACGTTTTGCAGGATCGTCGTCGCCAGCCAGCCTCCGCCGGGCCGCGACGCCCCTGCAGCGTCCGCAATAATCGGGTCGGGCGGTTGGACCGAATAGACATCGACCGTCAACTGGATGTCGACGTCGTCACCGGCCCGCACCGTACCTCCGACGGCCTGGCGTGCGTCGAGCTCCAAGAAAATCGCGCGCTCGCCGCGAGGAAGCTGCACCTCGAGGGCGTGGGGCGCGGGCGCCGAGCCCATGCCCCCCTCCCACAACGCCTCCGGCGCACCCGCGCCCGACTGCAAAAACGCCCCGCCCGGCTCGACCTCGGTCTGGCCAGCGCCGCGCTCGCAGGCCACCAGCGAGAGAGCCGCTGCGAACGACACGATCCACTTCGACAGGTATCCACGATTCATCTCGACATCCTGCATCATTGATATTGTCCGCGCTCCCCCAGAGTAGCACGTCGACGCCTCGGTGGCACCCGCTGTGCCGCGCCACGACACGCCATCGGCAACGGAGCCGTAAGCCGTGACCGTGACCGTGACCGTCTTACCGTCCCGCACTTCTTAGTTGATGCGCCACGTTGACGGTCGGGGCGCGGTCGTCCCCGGCCGCCGGGGTCCGTCTCGGGCCCCGCACGTGTCCGAGCAGGGCGTGCGCCCTGCCGAAGACACGCAAGCTGGGGCGGTGACGCCCCAGGGCGGGCGAGGACGCCGCGCGCCCCGGGCTGGTTGTGCGTGCAGCAAGGTCGGGGCGCGGTCGTCCCCGGCCGCCGGGGTCCGTCTCGGGCCCCGCACGTGTCCGAGCAGGGCGTGCGCCCTGCCGAAGACACGCAAGCTGGGGCGGTGACGCCCCAGGGCGGGCGAGGACGCCGCGCGCCCCGGGCTAGTTGTGCGTGCAGCAAGGTCGGGGCGCGGTCGTCCCCGGCCGCCGGGGTCCGTCTCGGGCCCCGCACGTGTCCGAGCAGGGCGTGCGCCCTGCCGAAGACACGCAAGCTGGGGCGGTGACGCCCCAGGGCGGGCGAGGACGCCGCGCGCCCCGGGCTGGTTGTGCGTGCAGCAAGGTCGGGGCGCGGTCGTCCCCGGCCGCCGGGGTCCGTCTCGGGCCCCGCACGTGTTCGAGCAAGGCGTGTGCCTTGCCTCAGACACGCAAGCTGGGGCGGTGACGCCCTGTCAACGGACGGGCAAACTGATCGCGCTCAGTTCGGCCAAAGTGATCGCGATTTTCGGGCGGATGTCATGGGCGATTTCTCGTCGTTCTCCTCAAGGTGCTGGTTCGGCCAAAGTGATCGGGTTTAGGCCGTCTTGGCTCGGGCTTTCGACGGCGGGTTTCGATACGAGTGCCCGTCGAGCGTGACGACGTGGCAGTGGTGTAGCAGTCGGTCCATCGCCGAGCTGGCGAGCAGCGCGTCACCAAACATGGCGTACCACTCGTCGATGGCGCGGTTGGATGTGATCACGAGCGAGCCCTGCTCGTAGCGGCGGCGTATCAGCTCGTACAGGTCGACCGGCTCGTCCTGGGCCAGCGGACGCAGCCCAAGATCGTCGATGATCAGGAGGTCGACCGCGCACAGCTTGTACATCAGCTTGTCCCAGCTGCGGTCGGCGCGGGCTGCTCGAAGCTCGCTCAAAAGCTGATGTGCGGCGACATACCTGGTCTTGTAGCCGGCTCGACAGGCCCGGTGACCCAGCGCCTGGGCGATGTGCGACTTGCCCGTGCCGGCCGGGCCGACCAGGAGCACGTTTTCTTGGCGCTCGACAAAGCTTGTGGTGCCGAGCTCGATGATCCGCTCGCGTGGGATCTTGGGATTGAAGCTGAAATCGAAATCCTGAAGCGTTTTGTGGGCCTCGAAATCAGCCTGGCGAATCAAGCGCGTCAGCTTATTGGCATCGCGGCGCTCCACCTCGTCGTGGAGCAGTCGATAGACAAAGTCGACGTAGCCAAGCTTGTCGTCGACGGCCTGCTCGGCGCGAAGCTCCAGCGTATTGAGAAGCCCCGACAGCCGCAGGCGCTTGAGGATGGGGACCAGATCATCACGAGCGCTCATGGTAGACCTCCTCGGCCAGGGCCAGCTCCTCGAAATTTCGGGCAAAACGCGGGTGGGCGAGCTTGCCGTGCACGTAGACGGCCTGCGGGATGGCAGGCTCTAAGTCGATGCCCTCCACCAGAATCCGCTTGATGCCTTGATAGGTGTAGTTTCCGAAAGCGCGAGCCCTTCGGCAGGCGCCCTCGGCACGCTCGACGGGGAACTGCTCGAGGTACGACACGATCGCCTGGACTGCGCGCAGCTGATTGAAGACATCGTCGGCCCCGAAGACCTCCTCGACATATTCGCCGACGATCGGGCTCATCCGGTCAGCCTTGTCCTGCCACCACTGACGGCTTCGGTGGCGCAGATCGCGCCGCCCCTCAGGAAGGTGTGCCTCATGGGTGCTCTTTCTGGGACCGCTTCGCTTGTGCGAGGTGCACAGCTCGTCGTCATAGAAGATATCGACGCTTGCGCCTCGAGCTCGGATCCAGACGGTCTGGCCGATGAGCCGAAACGGCACCGAGTAGAGCCGGCGCTCGAATTCGACGTGGCTGTCGCGGTGGACCTTGGCCTTCTTCCAGACCACCGGCACAAAGGGCGTCGGCGGCAGTGCTTTAAGTGCTTCTGCCTCCTCAGCGTCGAAGTGCTCGCGGGGCACCCTGTGAGTGGTGCCGTGGACTCGCCGATTGGCAATCTGGTCGAGCCACAGGCTCAATTGCTCCTTGGCCTCGTCGAGCTTCTCGAGGGCGCGCGGCGCAAAGAAGTTTGATTTGACGTACTTGACCGCCGACTCGACTTTGCCCTTCTTTTCAGGGGCATACGGCGGGGTCGGGTCAATCATAAAGCCGTAGTGGCGAGCAAGCTCACGGTAGCTTCGGTTGAGCTCCGGTTTGTCCTTGAGCCCGAAATAGCAGCGCACAACCGCCGCTTTGAGATTGTCCGGCACCACCGTCTCGGGCACGCCGCCGAAGTACTCGAAGGCGTCGACGTGCAGGCGAAGCCAGGTGTCGACCTTTTGGTCGAAAACCAGGTCGACGTACATCAGACGGCTGAAGCCCAGGACCATCACGAAGGCATAAGCCTTTCTGACTTTGCCGCTCATCGGGTCGAAGAGTCGGCCGACATAGCCAAAGTCGACCTGGGCAATCTCTCCTGGCGCGGTCTCGACGCGAATGACCACATCTTGCGGACGTGGGCCTCTGTCGGCTTTGATGCGGGCGCACATGCGCTTGACGGCGGACAGGCTGCCGTCGAAATCGGCGTGCTCGAGCCGAAGCCTGTCCCAGATGGCTCGGGGTGAGCGCGTGCGCTCGTACATCTCTTCAATCTGTGCGCGCCACGGCTCGACCGTGGAGGTCTCCTGGGGCGGCGTGCTCGTCGGAAGGAGCTCTGCGACCGCCTGCTTGAGCTCGTCCAGTGGGATGATCTCGGAAGGCTCGCCTTTGAGCAATCCAGCCTCATCGAGCGCGTGGCGGTATTTGCGCTCGGTATTGGGACTCATCTTTAGAAGGCGGGCAATCTCGCGGCAGCCAACGCCCTCACGGTGCATCCGCACCAGGTCTTGTAATCGATGCATGTCGATCCTCTCATTGCTCATCGGGTCCTCCAGAGCAGGGGCTAAAGCCATCTGCTCTGCATTCTCCCAGTCTGAGCGTTTCAGGTCATCGACATCCGCCCGATTTTGCGATCACTTTGGCCGAACCAGGGCCGATCACTTTGGCCGAACCAGCCGTGGTCACTTTGGGCGAACCAGCTACGATCACTTACCCCGGTCTGTGACAGACGCCCCAGGGCGGGCGGGGACGCCGCGCGCCCCGACCCGGTTGTTCGCCTCCGCCATTTGTGTTGGATGGTGAGCCGCAACCGTAGCCGCAACCGTAGCCGCAACCGTAAGCCGTAACAGCAACCGCGCCCCAACCTTGCCCTGCCGCGCCCCTTTGGATACGGTGAACATTGTCAGTATCTTTTCACCGTGAACGGCTTACCAATCCAATGAAATCTGCCAATCTTTCTCGCCTGCTCGGGGTGCTCTTGTTGTGCGGCTCGAGCGTGCTGTGGGGCGGGTGCGCCCAGGGCACCAAGCCCCTGCCGGGCGAACTCGACAACGCAGACGCCGGCGCCGGCGACGCCACCATCGGCGAGGACGCCGGGTCTGCGGACACCGGCATCGCCCAAGACACCTCGTCGCCCGATACGGGCACACAATGCCCGCCGTCGGCCTGCCAAATCGGAGAGCGGGTGTGCACGAGCCAGACCGCCCTGGCCAACTGCATCGACGACGGCAACGGCTGCGGCGTGTTGAGCTCGCCGAGCTCCTGCAGCAGCAATCAGGTCTGCTCGGCCGGCCAGTGCGTCCAGGATACCGGCGCCTGCGTCGACTCCGACGGCGACGGCTACGGCGCCAACTGCTCATCGGGCCCCGACTGCAACGACGGCGACGACTCCATCCACCCCAACGCCTTCGAGGTCTGCGACGGCCGCGACAACGACTGCGACGGCCAATTCGACGAGGATCACCCGCAAAAGGGCCAGTCGTGCAGCGCCGGCCAGGGCGCCTGCGCCCAAAGCGGCACCTACGTGTGCAAGGCGGACGGCTCGGGCGTCGAGTGCAGCGCCTCGGCCGGGTCGGGCTCGACCGAACTCTGTGGCGACAACATCGACAACGACTGCGACGGCCAGACCGACGAGGGCTTCTCGAACGTGGGCCAGGCGTGCTCGTCGGGGTCGGGCTCCTGCTCGGTCAACGGCACCATCCGCTGCGACGCCAGCCGCACCGGCACCTTCTGCGACACCGGCGGCGGCAGCAGCTCGGGCGGCTCGATGGAGATCTGCGACGGCGTCGACAACGACTGCGACGGCCAGACCGACGAGGCGCTTTGCTACAGCTGCACCGAGGATAGCCAGGAGCCCAACCAGCGAAGCTTCGAGGGCACCGACCTGACCTACGCGCGCACGATCGATGAGCTCGTGTTGTGCGGCGACAGCACAAGCTTCGACGTCGACTGGTTCAACCTGGGCAACCACAACCCGGGTGACCAGGTCACCATCGAACTGACCCAGGAGACGGGCACCAACGCCGCCGGCTTCAACTACCCGAACCTCGACGTCGAGTTCTTCTGCGGCTCACAATGGTGCGGCTGGCTGGGCGGCGACGCGGCGACGACCTCGAAGACCTTCGACGGAAGCTGCGGCTGCGCCTCGGGCGACCGCTGGACGGTCCGGGTCTACCCGCAGTCGCAGACCAACCCTGCCCCGGCCACGCCCTACTCGATTCGACGCTATTGAACTCGATTCGACGCTACTGACCTCGTTCGACGCCCCGAGACCCGATGGAACGCAAGTCCTGGAAGAGCAAGACCCAGAACGGCATCATCGTCGTCATTTTGCTGCTGGTCGCCTACTTTGCGCTGACCGACGAACACGGCAAGTTCAGCGTGCCGAGCGCCGGCGGCCTGGCCGTCCAACGCGTCGGCGACGGGTTCGAGTCGATGATCACCGCGGTCGCCGAGACCACCAAAGAGAAGAACCGCGAGATGCAGCAGGTCCACGACAACTACGAAAGGCGCACCGCCGACCGTGTCGAAGACAACGGCGGCGAGGCGCCTTGAGTTCGCCCGTGGCGGCGGCGCGATTTCCCATCTGCGCGACGATGTCCTAGACTGAGGGCGTTCTTCACAAAGAGCCGTCATTCTCGGACCGTCAGTCATGCTCGAGCACCACAACAAGCTCCTCGCCACGTTCGCCCTCGTCTTCCTCGCCTCCGGCACCCTCAACTGCGGCAGTTGTGAGGACGGCGCCATCAACACCAACAACGGCCGCGACGCCACGCTGCTGCCCGACGCCGACGGGGGCCCCTCGGACGTCTCCGACGCCGAGCCGAGCGACGTGCCGCAGAGCGACGGCGACGGCTACGACGACGCCGAGAGTTGCCCCACCGAGTTGTGCGGCGGGGCGTGTTGCGCGTCGGGCGAGGAGTGTGTCGAAGACCAGTGCCTGCCGGCGTGCGGCGGCACGCGCTGCGGCGACGATCTGGGGTTGTGCTGCACCGGCGATCAGTTGTGCCTGGGCGGCGGATGCGTGCTGCCGGGCGACGCCTGCGAGCGCACCGAGCAGTGCCCCGTCGACGCCATCTGCGAGCCGACCATCGGCAAGTGCGTGCCGCGCGACGCGGTCGACGTGTGCGAGTTCGTCCCGCCCGTGGGCGAGTTCTCCCCCGAAGTCGACTGCGCCTGGCCGCCGCCCGATCTGCAGGTCAACTCCGGGCGCATCCACGTGGTCGTGACCCCGGTGGTGGGCAACCTGACCGACGACAACGGTGACGGGCTGACCAATACCGACGACATCCCCGACATCGCCTTTTTGTCGCGCAGCCCCGGCTGCTGCAACAAGCCGGCGACGCTTCGCATCATCAGCGGCGAGTGCAAGGCCGACGGCACGACCACCGAGATTGCCTCGCTCAACGGCGCCCAGATGATCAACGACGCGGCGCTGGCCCTGGGTGATTTGACCGGCAACGGCGTACCCGAGCTGGTGGCCATCAGCTACAAGGGCGCCCTGAACAACAACAATCGTCAGACCCCTGAAGGCGTGGTCGTGTGGACGCGCACCGGAGACGACGGCAGCGCCTGGGACGTCTTGTGGCGCAACCCCGACTACCCGACCGCAGGCGTGCACACCAACGGCGGCGCCGTCATCAACCTGGCCGACCTCGAGGGCGACGGCAAACCGGAGGTCATCGTGGGCAATGTCGTGCTCGACGGCCAGACCGGCGACCTCAAGTGGGACGGCGTGGTCACCAGCGGTGGCGACGGCGGCATCGGCAACAACGCCTTCCTCGGGCCGAGCTCGGCGGTGGGCGACATCGATCTGGACGGCAACCAGGAAGTCGCCGCCGGCAACACGCTGTACGACTACGACGGCACCGTGTTGTGGACCTACGATTATCCGGCCAACCCGCCTTCGGGCTGCCAGGGAAGCCTGCCGTGCGACGGCTTCAACGGCATGGCCAACTTCGACGCCGACCCCGAGGGCGAAGTCGTCATCGTGCGCCGCGGCGAGGTCTTCGTGATCAATCACGACGGCACCCTGCTGTGGCAAAAAGAGATCCCGTGGGAGGACTGCACCAAGAACGGCGAGCCCGGCAACGAATCCGGCCCGCCCACCGTCGCTGACTTCGACGGTGACGGCCGCCCCGAGATCGGCACCGCCGGCGCGGACTTCTACGCCGTGATGGACATGGACTGCGACCCCAACGCCGCCCCCGGCGGCAGCGTCCAGCAAAACTGCGATGCGACCTTCGAGGGTGCGCTGTGGGCCAAGCCCAACCAGGACTGCTCGAGCCGCGCGACCGCCTCGAGCGTGTTCGACTTCGAGGGCGACGGCAAAGCCGAGATGGTCTACGCCGACGAGAGCACCTTCCGCATCCGCGCGGGCGCCGACGGCGCGCTGCTGTACGAAGACACCACTCACAGCAGCAACACGCGTATCGAAATGCCGGTGGTCGCCGACGTCGACAATGACGGCAACTCCGAGGTTGTCATCCCCTCGGCCACGGACAAGGGTCTCAAGATCTGGGGAGATGCCGACGACAACTGGGTGCGCACCCGGCGCATCTGGAACCAGCACGGCTACTCGGTGACCAATATCACCGAGGACGGCCAGATCCCGTCGCCCCCGCAGGCCAACTGGCGAAACGGCCGGTTGAACAACTACCGCCAGAATATCCAACCCGGCGGCGTCTTCGACGCGCCCGACCTGGCCGTCGAGAATATCGGCCTGGGCGGCGCGTGCGCCGGCGCCGACACCACCGACGTCACCGTGACGGTGGCCAACCGCGGCGCGCTGGGTGAGCCGGCCGGCATCGTGGTGCACGTCATCGCCGAGCACAACGGCAGCAGCACCCCCATTGCCACTCTGCAAACGACCACCCGGCTGCTTCCCGGCCAGACCGAGACGTTGTCGACGCCGTGGGATATCCCCGACGGTTGGTGGCAAGACGGGTTCGTGCTGCGCGCAGTGATCGACCCGGACGGCCAGGTCAACGAGTGTGACGAGGCGAACAACGAGCTCGACGGCGACAGCGCCTCGCTGGCGGTCAGCTCGCCGGGCCTCGAAGTCCAGGCCCTCGAGGTCAACGACGCCACCTGCGGTACGACCTCCGAGGTGACCGTGGAGCTGACCGTGGAGAACGCCTCGTCGGAGACGATCGCCGCCGATGTGCCCATCTTGCTCGAGGCCGTGGCCAACAACACCACCGAGACGATCGGCACCCTGCGCACCCAGAGCGCGTTGGCGACCGGCGAAACCGAGCAGTTGAGCACCACCTGGAGCGTGCCCAGCACCCTCTTTGGCATCAACTTCGAGGTGATCGCCACGGTCGATGCAGACGGCGAAGTCTTCGAATGTGCTCAGAAAAATACCGCCACCACCCAGGCCAGCTGCATCCCCGGTGGATGAGCTGTCGACGCGATCGGCCGACGCCTCCAGCGGATTTTGTGATATCTGGTTTGTCAACCGCGCGTTTAGGCGCTATTTTCAAGGGCGGTGAAGTTGCCTGGTAGGAGATCCGGGCGTCGAACGCGTCGGGTCTCCTTGGTGGCATTTTTGATGAATGTCGTCTGTTCATGGAGTGACGGTTGGTGGTTCAACCTCGCTCGAACAGACCGAAAACCTCAGACCAAGGGTGAATTACAATCGCTAGGAGAAGCAGAGATTCCAGAGGTGGAAGTGATTCGTATCGGATCAATCATCAGGTTCGCGCCCGTGAAGTGCGCCTGATCGATCCCGACGGCGAGCAGATGGGCATCATGAGCGCCGACGACGCGCGTGAGAAAGCCGAGGAATTCGGCCTCGATCTGGTCGAGGTCGCTCCCAAGGCGCGCCCGCCGGTCTGCAAAATCATGGACTACGGGAAATTCAAGTACCAGCAGTCCAAGAAGAAGAAAAAGGCGACCGACAACGTCTCGCTCAAGACGCTGCGCATGCGCCCCAAGACCGAGCCGCACGACCTAAATACGAAGCTCAATCGCGCCTCGAGCTTTTTGAAGAAGGGCAACCAGGTCAAGTTCGTCGTCCAAATGCGCGGTCGCGAACGTCAGTTCACCGACCGCTGGGTCGAGCAACTCGAAGACATCATCGACGAGTTGCGCGAGAAGGTCGACCGCGACATCAAGGTGGTCAGCGCCCCCGAAAGTCAGGGCTGGCAGATCACCGCCGTGGTCGAACCGGCCTGATCGGCAAGTGATCGAGTGATCGAGTGGTCGAGTAATCGAGTGGACGCGGCGATGCATCTGCGTTAACCGCGTACCACGCTTACTCCCGCTCGATTACGTGCGCACGTTCGTATTGGTTGTCGACTCGCTCACTCGATCCCCGATCATCCATGCTAAAGACTCTCGCCGGGCGCCTGCTGCATTTCGCGTGGCGGGTCATCAAAGCCTTCCTCTCCAACCAGGGCATCCTGCTGGCTGGCGGCCTCGCCTACAACAGTCTGTTGTCGGCCATTCCGCTTGTAGCCGTCGTCGTGATGTCGCTGTCGTACTTTATCGAAGAGCAGCAACTGCTCGAGACGATCTCGGCCGAGCTCGTCCTGCTCATCCCCAGCCACGCCGACACGCTGACCCAGACGGTGCGCACACTGCTCGAGAACCGCTCGCTGATTAGCGGTCTGGGCATCGTGGTGCTGCTCTTCTTCAGCTCGATCGCGTTTCGTATGCTCGAAGAGGCGATCGCCAACATCTTCCACGTCCCCGACCACGTCGAGGGGCGAAGCTTCTGGATGTCGGCGCTCATCCCCTACGCCTATATCGTGGTCATCGGACTGGCCATCGTCGGGGTGACCGGCGTGACCGCCTTCTTCGAGACCTTCACCGACGCCAGCTTCATGATCCTCGGCTGGGAGCTCTCCTTGGCCAACCTTCCCGGGATCATCTTGTACGTCTCCGGCTTTGTGGGCATGGCGGCGCTGTTCACCTCGGTGTACGCGGTGCTGCCGGTCATCCAGATTCAGATCAAGCGCGCGGTCATCGGGGGCGTGATTGCGGCCATTTTGTGGGAGGTCGTGCGCCGCATTTTGGTGTGGTACTTCGCGAGCATTTCGCTCGTGAACGTCATCTACGGCTCGCTGGCCACGGTGATCGTGGTGCTGCTGGGCCTGGAGATTGGGGCGATCATTTTGCTTCTGGGGGCGCAGGTGATCGCCGAGCTGGAGCACAGCGCCGAGAACGGTGTCCCGTGGTACGTCGACCCCGAAGACAAAGGCGAGTCGGCTACTTCGTAGGCGCCTCTTTGGCGTCGGCGTCGGTCTTCGCCGCGTCCGTCCCGCCGTCTTTCTGCGCCTCATCCTTGGCCTCGAGCGCCGAAATCGCCTCGGCCAAGTCCTTTCGAATGCAACCGTAACAGTCGGACTGCTTGAAAGTACCGCAGCCACTTCGCGGCTGCCGGTCGTAATAGCGCAGCACCTCGAGCCCGCGCGGGTCGCCAGCCTCGACGAGGGCGTCGATCTGCTCGCGATGCGAGTCGCACCCGTGGGCAAACCGAAGCTCGATAGAGGCGCGGTTCCACTTGGGCAGCGCGTCGTAGCGCCCGCTGGTCTCGAGCGCTTCTTTGGCTCGACGTCGGACCGCGCTCGTATCGCCGAGTCGGGCGAGAGCGCTCAACCTGCGCGTACCGACTGCCTCGGGGAGTTGCTCGAGCAAGATCTGCTCGGAGAGTTCGACCTGCGCGTCGTTCTCGGAGGTGTAACGGGCGACGACGTCGTCCACCAAGCGGTCTTCGCTGGCGTAACGGCCGTCGAGCTCGAGCGCGGTGCGATAATTTTCGAGCGCCGCGGTCCAGTCGCCCACGATGGCGTTGGCGCGGCCTTGGAGAAACGACAGGTGGGCGCTGGGTCCGTGGCGCTCGTCGAGCTTGTCGAGACGCTCGACGGCCTTCGTGGCGTCGCCGGTGGCCAATACGCTGACGATATTCGAGGCGTCGATGTCAGCCAGGTAATGATCGCGCTCCTCGGTCAGGTTCTTGGCCTCTTGGATGCGCGCTTCGGGGGTCGACGCACCGCCCTCGGGCCACACCAAATAGACCACCGGCCCGACCAGAAGCCCCGCCAAGAGCACCGCAAACGCCCCCATGGCGACCCCGCGCACGACCGAGTTTTCGTTGACCCAGGTGCGCGCCTGCTCGATATGCGGGCGCACCTCGTGGGCGACCTGACGAAAGGCTTCCCCGCTGGTGTCGGCCGCATCGCGCGTAAAGGCCATCCAGCTCTGGGTGCCTCCAGTCTGCTTGATGGCCTCGAGCTCCTCGCGCACCTCTTGCGCCGACGACGGGCGCAACTCGGGCTCCTTGGCCATCAGCTTTTGGACGAGCCGGTCGAGCCGCTTGGGGATACGCGCCTCGGGGATGCGCTCGCGCACCGAAGGGGGCGCTTCGGTCATATGCATCGCCATGATCTGCGCGGGGTTCTTGGCGACGAAAGGCAGCGTGCCTGTGAGCATCTCGAAGAGCATGACCCCCAGGGTATACAGGTCGGCGCGATGGTCGATGTCCTCGGCCCCGGCGGCCTGCTCGGGCGACATATACATGGGCGTGCCGTACACCCGCCCGGCCTGGGTGAGCTTGGCGTCTTCCTCGTCGCCGAAGCGCACGCGGGCGACCCCGAAGTCCATGATTTTGACGAAGTCGTTGTCCTCGTCGCGCTTGACGAGCATGATATTTTCGGGCTTGAGGTCGCGGTGGACGACCCCGAGGCTGTGCGCCTGGTGCAGCGCGGCCAAGATCTGGTCGGCGATATGGATGGCGCGGCGCGGCTCGAAGCGCTCCACGCACACCAGCGTCTCGTCGAGGGTGTTGCCCTCCAGGTACTCCATGACCAGAAAAAAGCCACCCTCGGCCATCTCGCCGAAGTCAGTCGCCACACACACGTTTTGGTGGTCGATATGCGCCGCGGCTTGGGCTTCACGGCGAAACCGCTCGACGGCTTCACCGTGGCCCACCACGTCCGGGTGGAGCACTTTGACCGCCACGGTCTTCTTCATCAGGGTGTGCTCGGCCCGGTAGACCGTGCCCATGCCCCCTGCACCGAGGCAGCCCTCGATGAGGTAGCGATCGGAGAGCACGCGACCGGTCAAGTCGCCGTCGTAGCGCGGCGGATTGACCGGCACGACCTCACTCGACTCCTCACTGAGTCCGGCCTGCTTGGTGGCTGTAGGCTGTTCGGAAGACATGCAAGATTCCCAGAGGTGTCAACACTCTCAAAGAAGCTACACAAGATTGGCGCACAGGTGAACCGGAATCCCGTTATTTGAAACGCTTCGGGTCGATCTCGTACTTGTCCACCCGAAGCCCCATCACCCGCTCGCTGACGCCGAGTTGGCGCGCGGCAGCGGCCATGTTGCCCCGGGTCGACTTGAGCGCGTCGAGCACCAACTCTCGCTCGAGGTTGTCGAGCGCGGTCTGCAGGTCGCCTTTGAACTCGGTGCCCGTCGCCTCGGCCGTCTGCAGGCTCGGCGGAAGGTGGTGGCCGTGGATGACCCCGTCGGTGCTCATGAGCACGGCGCGCTCCACGCAGTTCTCCAACTCCCGCACATTGCCCGGCCAGTGGTAGGCGAGCAGCATGTCGATGGCCGGCGTCGAGATGCGGCGCACCTCGGTGTCGTGCGTCTTCGAGTACTTCTCCACGAAATGATCGGCCAGCAACATGATGTCCGACTTGCGCTCGCGCAGCGAGGGCATGTGAATCGGAAAGACGTTGAGCCGGTAGTACAAATCCTGGCGAAACTTGTCTTCGGCGATGCGCTTCTCCAGGTCGCGGCTGGTCGCGGCGATGACGCGCACGTCGACCTCGATGGTCTCGGCGCCGCCGACACGCTCGAAGGTATGCTCCTGGAGCACGCGCAAGAGCTTGACCTGCATCGTGGGTGACAATTCGCCGACCTCATCGAGAAAGATCGTGCCGCCGTCGGCCAACTCGAAGCGTCCCTTGCGGCTCTTGACCGCCCCGGTAAACGCGCCCTTTTCGTGGCCGAACAACTCGCTCTCGATGAGATTCTCGGGCAGCGCGCCGCAGTTGACCTTGATAAACGGCTTATCGGCCCGGTCGCTGTTGTAGTGCACCGCGTTGGCAATAAGCTCCTTGCCGGTGCCACTCTCGCCCAGAATCAGCACCGTGGTGTGGCTCTCGGCGACCTGGCGGATCATGTCGAAGACCTGCAGCATCTTCTTCGACTTGCCGATGATATTCTCCGGCTGGAACCGATCGCGAAGCCGGCGCTGCAGGCGCGTATTCTCCTCGACGAGGCGTTGGCGCTCCTCTTCGGCCGCTTGGCGAAGGCGCACGGCCTGCGCGATCATCGAGGCGACAATCGACATCAGGCGCGCCTCTTTGACGAGCACCCTTCGACCCACGTGCGGCCGGTCACAGCTGAGCGTGCCGATCACTTCGGTCTCCTGACGAATCGGCACGCACAGATACGACACGTCCTCGGCTCGCGCGCGGCTCTCGGGTCCGGTGCGGTTCAAGAAGGCATCCGAGTCGGCGATCCGCTCGACAATCTGCGGCTCGCCGGTCTCGACCACCTGACCGGTGATCCCCTCGCCGATGCGAAACCTCCCGCGGGTCTGCTCACTCTCGGAGAGCCCGTACGACTCTTCGGTCACGATCTCCTGCGTCTCGCGATTCAAGAGCGTCAGCGCCGCGCGCGTCATCTGCGTCTGCTCGACGAGGTGGCGCACGACCGTCCCCAAGACCTTCTTGAGATTGAGGCTGCGGTCGAGTTCCTGGCTGATATCGAATAGCAGCGTCAGCTCGCGTAACGATTGGGGTTCTTTGTTCATAGCCTCTCAAAGTTGCTCGGTTCGATTTTGGGACGCGTCACGAGCCCATTCCTACAAAAATGTAGGATCCACCACCCGCCGCGCCGTGCCCTTCACGCCTCGATTCAACCAAGAACGCACGAAAAAAGCCGGCCCGCCCTCCCCGAATCCTACATTTTCGTAGGCTCGGTGGCCATATCCTACAAAAATGTAGGCTCCTTCACCAGCTTCGTCTTGTCACTCGAGGAGGGGCGAAGAAACTTTCGCCTTCTGCCGCCCCACACGACCCGATCTGCAAGAAATTCGCTGATATTTCGCGCCACTGGCATGGCCGTTGCTCATGGGCTCTGGCGAGGTGGCACAAGCGTGTCGCCGTTTATGTACTGTCGATTCTCGACATCAAACACCGAACGCTCAACCGACCGACAAAACCATGAATCTACTAAACAAACCGACCGCAACGCGGAGATTATTCGCCCTGATTGGTTTTCTCGCACTCCTCGCGGTGCCCGGCGCGGCGTTCGCTGCCGACGGCCAATCTCAAGCGCTGACCAGCGACGACGTGCTGTTTTACGTCAATAATACTTGGATGCTGGTGGCGACCATCCTGGTCTTCATTATGCACATGGGATTCTCGGCACTCGAGTCGGGATTTACCCGCGCCAAGAATACTGTGAATATCCTCTTCAAGAATGTCGGCATTTTGGCCATTGGCATTCTGACGTACGCGCTTGTTGGATTCAGCCTGATGTATCCGGGCGCGGAGGCCGCCGGCGGCGTCTTCGGGTTTGCAGGCTTTGGCGTCGATCCGGGCGCCGAGGGGCTCACAGCAGCCTACAACCCGGGTTACACCTACTGGACCGACTTCATCTTCCAGGCCATGTTCGCCGCCACCGCGGCCACGATCGTGTCCGGCGCAGTCGCCGAGCGTATCAAACTCAAGCCGTTTTTGCTCTTCTCGGCGCTCTACGTGGCGGTGGTCTACCCCATCGTGGGTATGTGGCACTGGGGAGGCGGCTGGCTCGCCGAGCTCGGCTTCTACGACTTCGCCGGCTCGACCATCGTACACTCGGTGGGCGGCTGGGCGGCCGTGGCCGGCGTGATGGTCCTCGGCCCCCGCCTGGGCAAGTACACCGACGACAAGATCAACGATATCAAGGGGCATAACCTGCCATTGGCCGCGCTGGGGGTCTTTCTGCTGTGGTTTGGCTGGTTTGGATTCAACGGTGGCTCAGTGCTCTCGGCCGACCCGGCGGCGGTCTCCACAGTCTTCGTGACCACAAGCTTCGCCGCGGCGGCAGGCATCGCCGGCGCGATGGTGACCTCCTGGATCGTGCAGGACAAGCCCGACTTGGGCATGGTGCTAAACGGCGCGCTCGCCGGGCTGGTGGGCATCACCGCCGGCGCCGACGTCATCAGCGCCTTCGACTCGATCATCGTCGGCGGCGTCAGCGGCGTCATGGTCGTCCTGGCGGTGCTGGGCATCGACCGCATCAAGCTCGACGACCCGGTGGGCGCCATCGCCGTCCACCTCGTGTGCGGCATCTGGGGCACGCTGGCCGTCGGCATCTTCGCCCCCGGCCAAGCCTTCTTGCCCCAGCTCATCGGCGTGGCCGCCACCGCCGCCTTCTGCTTTAGCACCAGCTTCGCCCTCTTTACGGCCATCAAAGCGGTGATGGGCCTTCGGGTCGACGAACAAGAAGAGCTCGAGGGGCTCGACATCGGCGAGCACGGCATGGAGGCCTACGCCGGCTTCCAGTTCGAGCCGCAGCCCGCCCTCGAGGTGCCGCGCCGGCCGGTGCACGAGCCGCAGCCCGCGCTGGCGCCGCTCGGCACCACCGCACAGGCCCCGGCAGGCGAATAAAGACCCCTTCGGAGGCAGACCAGGAAGGTCTGGAACCAGCGCTGCAAGCGCGGGCTCCGAAATCAGGATCCCGGTGAGATTCCGGGTACACAAGCGCCGGCTGACGTGACGGGGAAAACCTTGGTTGGTTCGTACAAGAACCGCAGGGGTCAAGTCAGCCGGCGCTTTTTTGCGTCTAATTACAAGGACGTAAGACGCGTGGCTTTTGAGAAGCGTCTGGCGTGACGAACCTCCACGACAGTTGCAACCGTTCTTGGCTCTTGGTTCTTGGTAACGACGTCGAGACATCGACCAAGAACCAAGACCTAACCACCAAGAACACGTGCATACTTGCCAGGCGATTCAACAGCCATGGAGCGACTCTTAAGATACAAGCGTCACGTGCCTGTGCTTAGGCAGGATACCGTCTTTGGATGAAGTCTACAAAGTACTGCACGGTCACGTCGCGGTCGTGGGCGATTTCGCGCGCGCAGTCACCGATCGAGATCAACCCCTGAACACTGCCATCGCGCACGACCGGCAGGTGTCGGCAACGCTTCTCGGTCATCAAAAAGAGACACTGGCGCATGTTGAACCCGGCCTCGATGACCACGACCTGCTTGGTCATGATTTCGTAGACGAAGGTGGTCTTCGACGAACGACCCTCCAACGCGACCTTGGTCAAGTAGTCACGCTCGGTCATGATCCCGACCATCTCGCCGCCGTCATCTGTGACGACGAGCGAGCCGATATTTAGATCGACCATCTTCTGGATGGCGTCGAACACGGTCGCCCCCTGTTCGATCGTATGGATAAACCAACCTTTTTGATTGAGTACGTCCCCGACTAAGCTGTCCATGTAGGCCCTCCCACGGCCACTGGTAGATGAGTGTCGCATGTTCGCGTACTTCATCTCCCCCGCGCACACGCACAGCGTTCAAAGTTAAGAACAGGTTGAAGCCGGTAAACCCTAGAAGAAGCTAGGGATTTGCAAGCTGCGCCCCGGAAACGGGCGAGGCAGGCTGCTTTGTCAGCTCGTCCGGCAAGGGCTCGCCGGTCAGGGATTTGAGGAAGGCGACGACATCGTCGATCTCTTGGTCGCTCAAGCCCAACGGCACAAGCATCTCTTCGCGGTGGCCCAGCTGAACTCGCTCGTCGAGCAGCGAATAAAACCGCACCACTTCCTCGAGCGTCTCGAAGTGACCACCGTGCATGTACGGCGCGGTCAGCTCGACGTTTCGCAGCGTCGGCGTCTTGAATTGACCGTGGTCTTCGGAGGTGCGTGTCAAAAACTCGATCCACTGGCCGCGCTTGCCGTCGATCTTGTCGCTGTAGGCTCCGGTGGCGTTGAACTCGCTCTTGGAGACTTTGGTCACCCCGTCCCAGCGCCCTTCGTCTTTGTCGAGCCAATCGCGCGGGCCCAGACCGAGGTTGTGGAAGGTGCCGTCGGTAAAATTTGGCCCCGTGTGGCACTGCACGCAGTTGCCCTTGCCCAGGAACAAGTCGAGGCCACGCTTCTGCGACTCGGAGAGGGCGGCCATCTTGGCCTCGTCACCTTCGCTCAGCCCCTCGACGAAGGTGTCGAACGGAGCATCCTTGCGCACGAGCTTCGTCTGGTAGGCCGCCATCGCCTTGGTCACGTTGGTCAACACGCGGTTGACCGCCTGACGGTCTTCGGGCGCCATCGCCTGCCAGGCTCGATCATGAGCATGCTCGGGCTCGGCGGGCACCGGGCGAGCCTCCTTGGGAAAGCGCTCGGCATCGGACATGTCGGGCAACTCGCCAAAGATCGCCTCGTAGGCGCGGCGAAGCTCGGCGTCGGCGTAGATCAAATGGGCCAGTCCGGTGCGGGTAAAGCCCATCTCCACCGGGCTCTCGAGCGGCCCGACGGCCTGCGCCCACAGGCTGTCTGTGCTCCCGTCCCAGTTGTACCAATGGTGGTAAGCGGCGTTGAGCAGGCTCGGCGGATGGCGCGGGGTGCCCGCGATGCCGTGGCCCAACGTGGCGGCGACGCTAAACCCGTGGTCGGGCTCGTGACAGCTCGCGCAGCTGATCTTGTTGTTTTGAGACAGACGCGTATCGAAGAAGAGGAACTGCCCGAGGGTCGCCGCGCGCTCGTCGCCGACCACCGCGTTGGTCTCGTCGACCGGCGGCTCGCCCAGCGGTGAGAGGCGTTCGATGAGCTTCTTCTCACGCTCGGAGAAGACACCCACGACAGAGTCGGCCGAAGCGCTCGAGGCAGATCGTTCGGCCTCGGGCGCTTTGTCACACGCCACACTCGAGCTGAGCGCAGCCGCCACGCCGACGATCCCCAGATATGTTGCTACTCGCGACAGCATTGGACGTCGAATTTCGCCTGGTCAATCGTGCCATCTTTGTTGAGCACCGTCTCGACGAGCCAGTACCCATGCTCACCCTCGCCCTGCATGTGGAATTTCATGCCGGTGACGGTGAAGCTACCGTCTTCGTTCTTGGCGACCTTGGGCTCGGTCTTCATCCCGTGCTTGTGCGCGGGCATCGTCGCACGCACCTGGTCGAGCTCAACGCCTTCGACGAGCTTCTCGGCCTTCTCGGTTTCGTAGACCTTCACGTCGAGCTCGAAGAGCTCTTGGAACGGGATCGGATTGGGCTTCGGCGTGACAACCACATAAAAGTTTCCGCCCTCGGTCTTCCCCTTCATCGTCTGATCGGCGGGGATGTCAGTCTGCGAAGCGCCCTCTTCTTGCTCTTCGGCGGGTTCGGCCTTTTCGTCACCTTCAGCCTCTGCGGTCTTCTCGGCAGCTTCGGTCGCCTCGTCCGCAGGCTGTTCGGCCTGCTCGGCGTCCTGCTTCTCACACGCCGTCGCCAACGCGACGAGCAGTAGGCACAAGATGGTCAATTGCTTCTTCATAAGACGTCCTCGTCGAGGCAAAAACTGCGTGTCATCACAACAACAAGTCATCGCGCCGGATCTTTCCCGACGCCGGTGGCGCTAACATAGCAGGATGGGGGTGGGATTCAATGGAGGTGATCGGTTTTTGGCACCCCGCCACAAAGCTGGTAACATTCGCGTCACCAACACGTCACAACACTGCCACCTCGGTCCAAGCGCCATGAAACCGACCCTTTCGCTCCGACCTCGCCTCCTCCTTGGCTCCGTAGCCATCGCGACTGTCGCGATGCTCACGATGGGAGCCACCTGTGGCTCCGACTCCAACGAGAATTTCCCGCTGATTGACGCAGGCGGCGACGTCAAAAGCGATATCGGTGATACGAGTCCGTCGACTCGAGTCGCGGTGCCCATCGCGCTGGACGACTACCTCGAGGACAATGAGTCGACCGATACCGTCAAGGTCTACCAGGTCGAGTCGAACGACGAACTCGCCGACGGTCCGGTCACCGAGGCGCGCGTAGGCGACTGGGTGCTCGAGAACGGCCGCGTCAAACTGTTCGTCGAGGGGACCGATCGAGCGATGAGCCCTTGCCCGTGGGGCGGCAATATCGTCGACGCCCAGTACAAACGCGACGATGGCACTTGGACCGACGACGTGACCGGCGAGATTTGTCTGATGGTCAACGTCGGCCAGACCTTCGCGCCCGAGGAGTTCGAGGTGCTGCGTGACGGCTCCGACGGCGGGCCGGCGGTGCTGGCCGTCAGCGGCCGCCTGGAACTGCTCGACTTTCTCAACATCAGCGCGATGGCCAACGACTACGCGCCCGGTATCCTCGACCGCGTCGCCCTCGATCCCGACAAGATCGTGCCTGCCAAGTTGACCCGGTATCTGATCTTGCACCCCGGCGACACCGGCGTGCGTGTGGTGACTGCGCTTCGAAACGACGGCGAGGAGACCGCCCACATGGCCGTCGGCCACCTGATGCGAGGCGGTGCTCACGGCAATTATTTCAACCCGCTCAACAGCCTTGGCGGCTGGGGCTACCGCTCGCTGGGGGCCGATAACCTCAACGGCGACACCCTCCCCTTTGTCGCCTACGCCGGCCCCGAAGGCGGCTACGCCTACCTGCCCAAGCCCGACCCGAACCTGCGCCCCTCCGCCGAAGCGTTGCCTCGCGGTGGCGTGCAGGTCTCCATCTCGGGCGTGACCGTGTCGCTCTTGGGCCGCGACAGCGTCCTGCAAACCCTGCTCGCCAGCGAGTCGCGCATCAAAACACTCGAGGGGCTCTACCACCTCGAGCCCCAGGAGATCGGCATCGTCGAGCACTGGGAGTTCTTCGGTGACGACAAGCTCAACTCGATGGTCGACCCCATCTACGATCGGCTCCAAATCGAGCGCGGCACTATCGCGGGTAGAGTCACCGACTCGACTGGTCAGCCGGTCGCGGGTGCCCTGGTCACTGCGATCGACGCCGAGGATCGCGGCATGAACCAGACGCGCACCAACGCCGACGGCGAGTACGAAATGACCGTGCCCACGGGCGCCTACACGGTGCGGGCCCGTCTCGACGGGCGAGTGAGCCGCGAAGCTCCTTCGCTGAGCATCGCCCACACCCAAAGAGGCGACGCCGATCTGGTCTTGAAGGATCCGGCACGTATCGAGGTGAACGTGCGTACGCCCGCCGACGAGCCGACCCCGGCACGCGTGATGGTCACCTGCGTGGACACCTGCCCCGACATGCCGACCTCTCAGGAGCGCGACGTCTCCCTCGACTCGCTCCCCTCGAACGTCTCGCGGATCGTGTCGGTCGGCGTCGACGGCCAGGCGAGCATCGAGCTTCCCGCCGGCGAGTACCGCGTGGCGGTCACCCGCGGCATGGAGTGGTCGATCTGGCCGCACAACGCCGCCGACGATGGCGGCTACCTGGTCGACCTCGCCGAGGGCGAGTCGATCGCGCTCGACGCCGAAATCGCCCGTGTGGTCGACACCTCCGGCGCAATCTCGGCCGATTTTCACGTCCACGGCGTCACCTCGCCCGACAGCATCGTGCGAAAGCACAACCGTGTGAAGAACTTCATGGGTGAGGGCGTCGACGTGCTCATCAGCACCGACCACGACTTCATCAGCGACTACGGACCCGAGATCGCCCGGCAAGGCGCCGGCCACGAGATCACCAGCGTCGTCGGAGCCGAAATCACCACCCCGCACTTGGGTCACTTCAACGCCTTCCCGCTGGTACGCGACCCCGCTCACCGCCGTGGCGGCGCGCTCGACTGGGCGCGCGGCACCGACTACGACATGACGCCCGCGGAGGTCTTCAAGTGGGTGGACGAGCAGGACGGAAACCCCGACAACGCCCAGGTCAAACAGATCAACCACCCCGGCAGCACCATCCCGCCGCTCAAAGCCGACGTGCTGCGCGGCATCACCCTGGCCGACCCGGAGACCAAGCGCCTCGATCCCAGCCTGACGGGCTCGGGAGGACAAGACACCGGGCTGTGGTCGGACGACTTTTCGGCCATCGAGATGATGAACGGGCACAGCATGGGCCGCGTCTGGACGGTGATGCGCTGGTGGCTGTCGATGGTCAGCCGCGGCTTCTCGCCGACCGCCACCGCGGTCACCGACACCCACAAGCTCTACTCCGACCTGGGCGGAAGCCCGCGGACCTTCGTCTTCGTCGGCGACGACCACGACACCCCGCAGACCTTCGACGCCCAAGCCTTCGCCGCCGCCTCGAATAACAACCGCGCCATCGGCACCAACGGGCCCTTCTTTCGCGTCGAGCTCGAAAACTCGAGCGGTGAGACCGCCACGCTCGGCGAGACGCTGGCGGCGGACGACGGGCAAGTGACCGCCCGGATCACCATCGACGTCCCCGAGTGGATGCAGGTCGACACCATCGACGTCTACAGCAACCTGCCGGCCGACGCGATCGTCACCGCCCCCGGCGGCTCGATCGACGATCCCATCGCGCCGACCTCGTCGCACCCGTTCACCTTCGAGCAGAGCGATCTGGTCGAGGTCGCGTCGGGCGACCACACGCACAGCCACTGGACCAAAACCGTCGACATCCCGCTCGATATCTCCGCAGACGCCTACGTCGTCTTCGTGGTGCGCGGCAGCAACCACATGTATCCGGTCATCCCCAGCACCGGCGTGATGCCCTTTGCCTTCTCGAACCCGGTCTTCGTCGACGCCGACGGTAACGGCTACGACAACCCGCCACTCGAAGCGCTGGCCCAGACGCCGCTGGAGCCTATGATGTTGCAGAAAGCAGCGCCCGCGCCTTTCGAAGGCCAACTGACCCCCGAAGAGCTGGGCGGGTTCATCGAGAAGTATGGCCACAAGCACTGAGGCTGACGCCATGACCAGATTGATCCCCATCGTCTCGTGCGCACTCCTTCTGTTGACCATGGGTTTGACCAGCTGCGCGAGCACCGCCGGCCAGACGGGCGCCGACGAGTACCGTTGTCCCGAAGGTCGCGAGTTGGATACGTTCTGCGCCAACCTGGTGCGCTATGCGCGCGACCCGGATACCGGCCACTGTTGCCGCTACGAATCCCAGTGTGCCGCGCCGACCGGCTGGAAGACCTTCGCGTCCCAGTCGGCCTGCGAGGGCGCCGGAGATGACGACTGATCCCTTTTGCACACCATTGGATTTGCCATGATGCGACTCTGCGCGACGTTGCTCCTGACCGCCACCCTCGCCCTGCTCTCCTTCGGCTGCGACAAGAAACCTCAAAAGCCTCAAACCGAGCAGCCTGCCGAGACGGGCACCGAACAGCCCGTGACCGACGAAGAGCAGCCCGGCAAAGAAGAACCCGGCGAGACAGCCCCGCAAGCTGACGCCGGCGCCGACGGGGAAGCCGACACCGGCGAAACGGCCGAGTGCCCCCAGCCTCGCCAAGCGCAGGGGATGTGCGCCCAGGTCATCACATGGGCCAAGAACCCGGACACCGGCGCTTGCTGCCAATACGCCACTCCCTGCGAAGCCCCGCAGAATTGGCAGACCTTCAATAACGAGCAAAACTGCCAGCAGGCAGGCGGACAGACTCCGTAAGAGCCAAACCCTCCAGGTCAGGTCTGGTCTGGTCTGAAAAAAACAACGGCAAGCCATCACTCCTGTTGGTTATTTGCTATAATTGCCAGATTGCCTACCATTTGGTAGAGAGAATAAAACCAAGTGGTAGGCAGCATGTCCAACGCACCAAAAAATACCCCCGACGTACGTACCCAGATTCTACATGTGGCGACGCAACTCTTTGCGCGCAACGGCTTCGACGGCACCCCGCTCCAGGCGATCTCCGACGAGGTGGGAATCGCCAAACCGTCGCTCCTGTACCACTTTCCATCCAAAGAGGAGCTGCGTCGGGCGGTGCTCGACGGGGTGATGTCGCACTGGAATGAGGTGATCCCGAAGTTGCTGCAGGCGGCGACGACCGGCGAGCATCGCTTCGAGTCGCTCATCAACGAGATCGTGGTCTTCTTCAACGAAGATCCGGACCGTGCGCGCCTGTTGGTGCGCGAAATGCTCGACCGTCCCGACGAGATGAAGCTTCTGTTCCAGCAGACTCTGGGACCGTGGATGAAGATCTTGTCCGACTATATCCGGCGCGGCCAGGAAGAAGGCATCATCCACGCCGACCTCGATCCGGAAGCCTACATTTTGCAGATCATCCAACTGGTGGTGGGCACGATCGCCATCGGCGACGTCGTCGAGTCTTTGCTCGACGCGTTGTCCGACGAGCGCTCTCCGCACCGACGCCAGGTCGACGAAGTCATACGAATCGCGCGCTCGAGTCTCTTCATCGAGCCCGACCCACCCGACCAAAACCCCTCGAACCCCGACCCCTAACGACGAGACGACCCATGGGAAACTTCTACAAAGACAACGACGATCTTCGGTTTTATATCGAAAAGTGGATCGACTGGGAGCCGCTCGTCCGGTTGACCGAGCACGACTACAACTACGAGTACGGCTTTCAGAACGCCGACGAGGCAGTCGACTTTTACAAGAACGTGCTCGAGATGATCGGGCGCTTCGTGGCCGAGGAGATCGACCCGTATGTGGCCGAAATGGAGCGCGAGGGGCCCAAGCTGGTCGACGGGGAGGTGATCTTCCCGGAGCGTTTCGACGAGATCTTCGAGCAGATCAAGCAGCTCGACCTGCACGGCATGTGCGTGCCCAGAGAACTCGGCGGCATGAATATGCCGCTGCTGGTCTACATGTTCCAGACCGAGATGATGGCGCGCTCGGACGTCTCGATCGCCGCCCACCACGGCTTCCACGGCGGTATCGCCATGGCGCTTCTGGTCTACTCGATCATGGAGGGCACCACCGAGTTCGACGAGGAGACCGGCCACATCACCAGCACGCGCTTCGGCGATGAGATCTCCGAGATCATCACCGGCCAAGCGTGGGGTTCGATGGACATCACCGAGCCGGACGCCGGCAGCGACATGGCCGCCCTTCGCACCCGTGCCGAGCAGGACGAGGACGGCAACTGGTACGTCACCGGCACCAAGATCTTCATCACCTCCGGCCACGGCAAATACCACGTGGTCATCGCCAAGACCGAGGAAGAGGACGAGGATGCCGGCGCCTACGCCGGCCTCGCCAAGCTTTCGACCTTCTTGGTGCCCACCTGGGTGGAGGATGAGGACGGCAACAAAAAGCGCGTGGCCACCGTCGAGCGCATCGAGGAGAAGCTGGGCCACCACCTGTCGTCGACCTGCGTGATGAACTTCGAGAAGACGCCCGCCTACCTCATCGGCGAGCGCGGCGAGGGCTTCAAGCAGATGCTCTTGCTGATGAACAACGCGCGTATCGGCATCAGCTTCGAGTCGATCGGGCTGTGCGAGTCGGCCTACCGGATGTCCAAAGCCTACGCCGAAGAGCGCGAGAGCATGGGCAAGACGATCGATCGCCACGAGATGATCGCCGATTACCTCGAGGAGATGCAGACCGATATCCAAGGCATGCGCGCGTTGGTCGTCGAGGCAGCCTTCCACGAGGAGATCGCCCAGAAATACCAGATCATGGCCGAGATGTCCGAAGATCCGGTCGAGGCCAAGGAAGCGCGCGCGAAGTACAAAAAGCACCAGTGGGAGGCTCGCGAGATCACGCCGTTGGTCAAGTACTTGGCCGCCGAGAAGGCCGTCGAGATGTCCCAGCGCGCCATCCAGATCCATGGTGGCGTGGGCTACACGACCGAGTATGGCGCCGAGAAGCTGCTGCGCGACGCCATGGTCATGCCCATCTACGAGGGCACCAGCCAGATCCAGGCGCTCATGGCGATGAAAGACACGATGAGCTCGATCATGCGCAACCCGCAGGAGTTCGTCAAAATGCTCGCCCAGAAACGCTGGCAGAGCCTGTCGGCGCGCGACCCGCTCGAGCGGCGCCTCGCCAAGCTCGAGAGTCTGCTGTTGAGCGCCGAGCAGCATCTGGTGACCAAGACCGCGGTCGATAAGTTCAGGTCGCTGTCGGGCGTGCCGATCTTCGATTGGCCTCAGGAGTTGACCCGCGAGTGGAATCCCAAGCGTGATTTCGCGTACGCCATGCTCCACGCCGAGCGGCTCACCAAATTGTTGACCGACGTCAAGATCTGCCAGCTGTTGTTCGAGCAGGCTCGGGAGTACCCGGAGCGACGCGATGTCTTTGTGCGCTATCTCGAGCGCGCCGAGCCCCGTTGCCGCTTTTTGTACGACGAGATCACCACCACAGGGGACCGACTGGTCTCCAAGCTGCACCCGGAACAGCAATTGGAGGGCGCGGCCGAGTAGAGCTCGACGAGCAGCATTCGAGGGGCGTCTTCAGAAAGATTCTAAAAAGTGTTTGACAGACGCTCACTCTTTGCTAAAGTGGGTCTTGCCTTCGGAGGACGGTCGCACGTAATTCCCCCCAGACCGTTAGCCAAGTACGTGTCCTATGGCTACGCATACGTCCTCTGAAGGCATTTTTCTTTTCTTGCAGTTCTCCCCGTCCGGGGAGGTGCCGAGCGTAGTTTGCGAGGCGGAGGGGTGGTCAACAATCGACTCACTCCGAGATTGAGACCATGTCTTCATCACTCCAGCATCCCAACGACAATCGACCGCACCGACCAACAGCACTCGCGATACTTGCTGCTGCGTTGAACGCCGTTGCGCCTGATCGACTATTGCGCGAAGCGTTATCATTCGACGAACAGACTCTGCGTTGCGGCGAGCAGATCTACGATCTCGACGCGTACGAGCGGGTCGTGGTGATTGGCGCCGGCAAGGCGAGCGCGCCGATGGCCCGAGCGCTCGAGCAGATGCTCGCCGACCGCATCGACGAGAGCTTCGTGGTGGTGCGCGAGGGGTACACGGTGCCGACCGAGCGAATCGAGATCTTCGAAGCGGCGCATCCGATGCCCGACGAGCGCTCTCGAGAGGGTGCGGCGCGCGTCCTCGAGATCGCGCGTGCGGCCGGTCCGAGCGATCTGGTGATCTGCCTGCTATCCGGGGGTGGATCCTCGCTTCTGCTTGCGCCGGCCGACGGGCTCACCCTCGACGACCTGCAGCAGACGACCGACGTGCTGGTAGGAAGTGGCGCCGACATCACCGCGATCAACACCATTCGCAAGCACTGCTCGAAGCTCAAAGGTGGCAGGCTGGCCGAGGCGATCGCCCCGGCGACGTCGCTCACCCTGGTCCTGTCGGACGTCGTCGGCAATCCGCTCGACGCGATCGCGTCGGGGCCGACGGTGCCCGACGCATCGACGTACGAAAACGCTTGGCAGGTCGTGGAGCGCTTCGAGCTCGAAGACAAGCTCCCCGATGCGGTCGTCGCGCACCTTCGCGCCGGCGTCGCCGGTGAGCGCGACGAGACGCCCAAGCGGGGAAGCCAAGCCTTCGAGAAGACGACGGTGGCTGTCATCGGCGACTGCGCCACCGCCGCCGAAGCCGCGCTCGAGCAGGCGCGAGAGGAAGGATTCGACGCGGCAATACTGACGACGACGCTGGAGGGCGAAGCGCGCGAGGTCGGCGTGGTCTGTGCCTCGCTCGCCCGCGAGGTGCGAGATCATCACCGGCCCATCGAGCCGCCGGCGTGCTTGATTCTGGCCGGAGAGACCACGGTCACCCTGCAAGGCGACGGAACCGGCGGACGAAATCAAGAACTCGCGCTGTCGGCGGCTCACGCGCTTGCCGGCGAAGCCGACATCTTAGTCGCGACCCTCGCGACCGACGGCACCGACGGCCCCACCGACGCAGCCGGCGCCATCATCGACGGCGAGACCGTCGGTCGTGGCCGACGCAAAGACCTCGACGCCGTCGATCACCTCCGGCGAAACGACGCGTATCCATTTTTGGAGGCGACCGGCGAGCTCATCCTCACCGGTCCGACCAACACCAACGTCAACGATCTGGTGTGCTTGCTCGTTACGGCCCTTTCTCCTTCGGACCCGACGCCTTGACCTCGTCGGGCTTGGGAAATCCAGGCCGAGTGATCTCCTGGTCGCGCTCGGGCCGAATCTGCTCCTCGACAGGCTCGACCATGACCGGCTCGCCCTTTCTGGCCGACTCGTAGATCGCCTCGATGATCTGCACGTCGGCCATGCCCTCGTAGCCGTCCGGCTCGGGGTGTTTGTTGTCCAACACGCAATCGGCGAAGTAGATGAGCTCGGGGCCGAACTGGTCGCGCTTGGGGAAGGTGTGCGACTGGGTATCCTCGTCGGCGGTCAGCTCGTACTTGATATGCGTGGCGTAGCCGAACGCCGGCTCCATGACCAACTCGCCGTCGGTGCCCACCAGGCGAAACGTATCGGTCTTGGCCGACCCGAAGCTCGACGTGAACGTGGCCAACCGATGCCCCGGAAACCGTAAGATCGCGCTCGTCATCTCGTCGCAGTCCGCGAAGCGCGGATCGTCGGAGCTCTCCGACCAGGCGCTGACCTCGAACGGCTCGCCCCGAAACAGAAACCGAGCCGCGTTGATGCAGTAGATCCCCATGTCGTAGACGCTGCCGCCCCCCTTCTCGATGGGGTTGAGCCGAATATCGCCCTCGACGACATCTTGAGTGAAAGTCGCATCGAAGAACCTCAGGTCGCCGAGCTTCCCCTGTTGGACCAGCTCGACCGCCTCGAGGTTGCCCGCCTCGAAATGCAGCCGGTAGGCGATCATCAGCTTGACGTCGTTTCGCTCGCACGCCTCGATCATCTCGCGGCACTCTTCGGCGGTGACCGCCATCGGCTTCTCGCACAACACGTGAACGCCGGCCTCGGCCGCCTGAACGGTAAAGTCGCGATGCAAGTGATTGGGCACCGCAATATAGACCGCGTCGACGAGCCCCTCCTCGAGAAACTCCTCGTAGTCGTCGTAGTGCACACTGTACTCGACGCCGTACTTGTCGCCGAGCTCGTCGAGCTTGTCCTGGTCGCCCGAGACCAACGCCGTCAGCTCGCAGTTGTCGGCGTTCTCGAATGCGGGCAGCACCGCCGCCTGGGTGATATGACCCAACCCGACGACTGCATAGTGGATGGTGTCACGGCCTCTTGTTGTCGATTGACTCATTTGCTCCTCCTCGCGCGCTTGGCATGAAACGAAATGCGTTCCCGTGCCAAATGTGAACACGAAGTGGAGTGCGGTCTCGGAGCCTCCCGTTCAGCCGCCCTCGTCGAACTCGAGCAGCCGCCCGTGGCGCCGAAGCTGGGCGAGGCTCTCCAGCAGGCGTGTCTCGACCCAGCGGCCCTGGTCGGGCCCGAGCCCGCCGGCGGTCACGAGTTCGTCGCCGCCGGCCTCGACGAGCAAGACCCCTTCGTCGCTCGTTTCAACACGCTCCAGCCCGGCGAGGTCTCCTTTGGCGAGGGTGCGGCCCTCTTCGATCAACTCGTAGGTCTGCGGGGTCAGCAGCAGCCGACGCTCGGCGCGCCGGTAGAAGAGCCGCGCGCTGACGAGGCCGAACGCCAACAAGAAGAGCACCGAGCCGATCTTGGCCGGCCAGGCCATCGGGATGACCAACACGAGCGTAATCACCACGACCAGCCCGAGCGCCGTGTACTCGGGCCGAAGCGTGGGCATGCCGCTGCGGAAGGTCATCTCGACGCGCTCGGGCATCAAGTCGAGCACCACGTGGCCGGGCGCTCGCTCCAGCCCCTCGTCGATCCGGCTCACGGTGGCGAGCGCGACGTCGAAGCGAAGCCTCGGCGTCGCCCTATGCTCCACGAGCACGGTCTCTTTGTGGCGGCTGAGCCACGCCTCCTCGCCTGCATCGGTTCGCGCCAGGGCGTGGTCGGCAGGCTCGCCGCCACGAAGCCTGCGCAGATAAGAGAGCGCCTCTTTGGCTGACTCGAAACGGTCCTCGGCCACCGGCTCCAACAGCCGGTCGATGAAGTCCCGCACGGAGCGCTCCACACGCACCTGCTCGTGGAACTGCAGCCGATTGCGCTGCATGTCGAACTCGGCCGGATGCCTGCCGCTGAGCAGATGCACCGCCGTCGCCCCCAGCGCGTACAGATCCGAGGCCGGTTGCGCGCGACCCATGAGTTGTTCGGGAGGCAGGTAGCCGGTCGTGCCGACGACGGTCGAGCCGCCGAGTTCGTCGGGCAGCACGCTCTGGACGGCGCCGAAGTCGACCAAGACGAGGTCTCCCGAGCTCCCCTGCACGATATTGGCGGGCTTGATGTCACGGTGGACGACGGGAGGGTTTTGAGCGTGCAGGTAGCTCAAGATCTCCAGGACCCCCTCGAGGATGTCGAGCAACTCGTCCTCGTCGAACCGGCGGCCCTCCTCGATCAAGTCGGCCAGCGAGGTGCCTGCGACGTACTCCTCGACGATAAAAAAGCGCGTCTGGCCGGTGTCCGGAAGATCCACGTGAAACGCGTCGACGTACGCCGGGATGCGCGGGTGGTCGAGCGAAGCCAGCACCCGCCCCTCGCGCTCGAACAACTCGACGGTCTTCCAATCGGGCGCTCGAGACAATTCGAGCTCCTTGACGGTGACCACCTGGCTGGTCTGGCTGTCGTAGGCCAGCCACGTTCGGCCTTGCCCGCCGCGCCCGATCGGCTCGAGCAGCTCGTAGCGCCCGGCGATCAATTCGCCCACACGCGCCTCGGCGCCCCTCTCCGCCCCGGTGCGCGCGGCCTTGTTTTCGTCCTCGGGCTCCACCTGTCATACTCCTGACGCAATTGCTCGAAACGCCGGCTTCGTGCTATCCAACGTAGCCACACAAAGCCACTACAATCGTGAGGTCGAACGATGAATGTTGCAATCGTCACAGGCGCCTCGTCCGGGCTCGGGTGGGAGTACGCCAAGCAGTTGGCGCCACGCCGAGAGGTCGACGAGGTGTGGTTGGTCGCGCGTCGCCGGGACCGGCTCGAAGAGCTGGCCGGCAAGCTTATCGGTGCCGAGGGGCGCATCTTTGCGATGGATCTGACCGACGCCGAGCAGACCCGGGAGCTGTTCGAGACCCTCGAGCGTGAACAGCCCAATGTCGCCTGGCTGGTCAACAACGCGGGCTTCGGGGCCATCGGGCCCTTCGAGGATATCGACGTCGACACCCACCTGACGATGATCGACCTCAACGTGCGCGCGCTCACCGAGCTAACCCAGCGCGCCCTCCCCTATTGTGTGCCCGGATCGCGCATTGTGCAGGTCGCCAGCAGCGCGGGCTTTGCGCCGCTGGGCAACTTCGCCGTCTACGCGGCGACCAAGGCCTATGTGCTTAACTTCGCCAACGCCTTGGCCGCCGAATTGGCGCCCAAAAATATCACTGTGACCGCCGTATGCCCCGGCCCGGTCGACACCGAGTTCTCCTCGGTGGCTCACCTCGACGGCGACGACAAGGCGCCCGAGTTTATCTACGCCAAGCCCGGCGACGTGGTGCGCAAGTCGATCGCCGACGCCCGCAAAGGCAAGCTCAACTCCGTGTACGGCGCGACGATGAAGGCCTGGTCGGCCCTCAGCGGCCTGGTGCCCCGACGGCTCAGCGCTTGGACCACCTCTCTCTATCGCGGGTAGCCAGCGACCGCAGCCAGATATCTGCATGCAAGAACACGCACGAAAAGAGCAGCTCTTCGAACTGCAAAAGGCCTGGGCGGTTGCGCTCAGCGGCAGGCCGCGCATCGTCTTTGTGGACGGCCCCGACGCCGTCGGCAAGCGCGCGCTGGTCAACTCCTTTCTGGACATGATCCGCGACCAGAAGACCACCGACAAGCGGCCCCTGGTCGGCCGCGGCTCCTGCTTCGAGATCGGCGGGTGGAGCGAACCGCTGCGGGTCGCCTGGGATGGGCTCGCAGGTCTGCTCGAGGGGCGCGCCAGCGAGTCGGCAGGCGTCGATTTCGGCTGCCTGTCGGCCGTCTCCGAGCTCTCGGCGGTCGTCCCCGACGCCCACATCTCGCGGGTGGGGACCAGCTTGGCGTCGGTGGTCTGCGATGACAGCGGCCACGTGCGCATCCCCCGCGACAAGTATCTGGCTTCGCCCGAAATCCTGATTCGCGACAGCTTGCTAACGCTGGCCTCGGAGTACCCGGTCGCGCTCTTTTTGGACGAACTCGAGCTCGCCGACGCGGCCACGCTGACACTCTTGGCTAACCTGGTCGACGTGCTCTGGGAGCAAGACCAGCCGTTCTATTTCATGCTCGTGCTGGCCCATCAGCCCGAGCTGGCCCGAAGCCGCGGGGTGCTCGAGCGCCTCGAGGACCATCTCGAGCGCCACGATCGCCCCAACAACCGCATCATCGCCCGCGTCTCGCTCAAGGGCGAGCAGACCGACGTGCTCGAGGTGCTCGACGAGCTCGACGAACTCGCCCACGAAGTGCTGTCGGTCGCCAGCCTCCAGGGCCGCCGCTTCAGCGCGGCGACGGTCGCCTCGGCCACCGGTCACGACGAGCTTGCTGTGATGCGCACAGCCACACGGCTGTGCGAGCGCGGCATCTTGCGCACGGCCAACGGCCCGGCGCCCTTCGACTACTTCGGCCACGGCGTCTTCGAATTTGCCAGCCCTCGGGTCGCCGCCGCCGTTCGGCGCCGCGTGAGCGTCGAGGAGCGGCGTTTGTTGCACGGGCGGATCGCCAATCACCTGCTCTTGCAGCGCAGCAAGCTTCGCGACGGGCGCGAGCGGCTCGACTCGAGCTCGGCGGACCGCCCCGATAGCCTATTGACCGACAAATTCGCCCGCGACGCCGACAAGCTCGACGCCGCGCTGCGCTCGCTCAACCTGATGCTCGCCGAGCACCTCGTAGGCGCCGAGCGATGGATGGAGGCGCCGCGCTTTTTGGCCGACACGGCGCGCGAACTCGAGAAGCCGGCGCGCCAAAACGACTTCGAGGAGGCCGAGCAGGCTCGCCAGACGGTGTGGCTGACGCACCTGGCCGAGCAGACGCTCCTCTCCTTGATGCGCGTCCAGCCGCGAAACGAGCCCGCAGATACCATGCGCGCCGCCTTCGACGTGGCGACCATCGCGGCGACCTGCCGCACGCGCATGGGGTGCTACGCGACCGCCCTGTCCCTGCTCGAACGCGCCCTCGAGTTCGCACGGTGGATGGAGGATCGCGAGCTCGAAATTCGTGCGCTCGGCCGCAAGCTCGGCGCGCTCTATCGCTCCGGACAACACGACCGGGCCCGCGCACTCTTCGAAGAAGTCCTCGACCAGTACAAGGTCGACGCCACCCCGTGGCATATCATCGAGGTCTTTCGCACCTTCCAGCAGTGGGAACACCCCGACGTCAGCGTGCGCCGACTCGAGGCGCTCGCCGAGACCTTCGAGCAGCTCGGCCGACAAGAAATCGCCGACGCGGCCTATACGCTGGTGCTGCGCGCTCACGCCGAGATGCTCTTCGAGCGATTCGAGACCGGCGAACTCGGCCACAGCGACTTGGCTGACGTGATCGCAGAGGCGGAGAAACATGGCTTCGGGGGAGAATCTCGGAGCATCCTGCTCGAGAAATTCGAAGAGGGCGTTCGCGAGGAGCTGGTCCGCCACGGCTGGTTCCATCTGCAGTCGCGCGAGCGCTTGGCCTTGGTGCGCGCGGCGATCGAGCTTCTCGAGCGCAGCCGGCGCATGCGCGAGCTCTTCGAGCTGTGCCGCAGCACCTCGCGCACGGAAAATGACACCACGACCGCTGACCGCGCCAAGATAGGCTACGCGCGGGTCTTCGCCCTGTGGCGTGCACGCGCCCAGACGGTTCTGGAGACGTGGGACGCCGCGGCCACCGGAGAGGAGCCCGCTCACGACGAAAAGCCGATCGCGAACCTGCGCCGAGAACTCCTCACCGGCAGGCTCGACCACAACACCTACTTCACGGCGCTGCGCGAGGGCATCGACGCAGCCGACCGTCAGAAGATGCGCCGCGAGGCGATCGCGCTGCGCAGTCGGCTCGCCGCCGAGGGCACCATCAAACGCGACAAGGCCGAACGCATCCTCGCCGAGGTCGAGCAGTTGGTCTCCCACGCCGACGACGAGAGCCTCAAGCTCTACGTGATGGCCACGCGGCTGCGCATGGCCCGCGGCGACGCAGACACCCTCGAGGCCCTGGACAAACGCGCCGAGGCGACGGCGGCCAAGTACTACGCGCGCGCCGCCGATGACGATCGCATCTGGTTGGCGTCGATCGCCGCCGAGATCGCCGAGACGAGCGGCCGCGACCGTGATCGCGATGCCTGGTTCAAGCACCAGGTGCGCACCCTGGGACGAGCGCGTCCCGACGCGCCCCCGGCGCCCTTCGAGCCGCTCGACCTCGTCGAAGCGGCCCGCGAGGCGCGCTCGCCGCTGCCCGACGCCCCCTCGGTGCGAAGCCTCATCGAGGCGGCGCGAGACGCGCACGCCGACGGAGATTTCGACCTCGCCATCGAAAAGCTCGACGCAGCGCGAACCCGTGCGCCGATGGCCCCCGAGGCCTGGCCGGCCGCCCGTGAGCTCGAGGAGGAGTTGTCACTCGCATGGGAGGCCAAGGCATCGAATGACGCCGACGCCGAGGCGATGACTCGCGCGATCGACGCGCTGTCGCGCTCGGTCGACTACTCGCGCAAGCTGGGCCAGTTCGACGTCGCCGTCGAATCCCTGGGGCGCGCCGTCCAGCTCGCCCGAAGAAACCAGACCGAAGTTTTCTGGGACCTGCACGCCGAGCTCCGCGCCATGGCCCTGGAGTTGGGAAGCGTCGACCAGGTCGACCGCGCCTTCGACATCTCCTTCGACCTGCTCGCACGCTCCCAACGCCGCCCCGTCTTCGGTGAGAGCGAGCCGCTGGAGCTCGAGGACGCGCTCGAAGAGTTCGTCGCCAACAACACGCGCATGCTTCGCCGCATCGGCGCCGGCAGCCTGTTATCGAAGTGGGACGCGATGCTCGCCCAAGTCATCGAACAGACCAAACAAATCCCCGGCCCCTGAATCGGCCGATTTGCACCCAAACACGCGAATATGACCAACCTTCAAAACGACCTGACCCGCCCCATCGAAATTTGGGTCGACGCCGTCGACTCTACCGACATCCTCGGCGCCCCAGAAGACTTTCTGGTCGGCTATGGAGCCGTCTGCCGCGCCATCGCCCGACTGCTCGAAACGGGCGACGCCGCCTACGCCCCGAGCCTCTTCACCGCACTGGCGGCCTGCGAGTTCGTGATGGCCGAACACCCATCGTGGACGAAAAAGGTGGGCTTGCCTCCGCTGCAGCCGCTCTCCGGCGACTGGCTCGAGTTGCTCGACGACGGCTCGGCCGAGTTGCGCCTCGCCGCCTCGCTCAGCTCGCTACACCCGGCCGGCTTGGCGTCGGACGGCGAGCGCATCCGCCCGCTCCGCACGCACCTCGAACCGATCGACTACCGCGACGAAGCCGCCTCGGTGCGCTGGGACTTCAAGGCGACCGACGAGGTCGTCTGGGACAAAGAGCCCGACGTCGACGGGCTCAACGCCATCTTCGCCCGGCGTCTCAAGCTGTGGGACGGCCTGCCGGCCGACTTCGGCCGCGGCGCCATCACCGCGCGCCTCGCCGACATCGACGCTTTTTTGCGCGGCGAGACCGACGAGGCCAAGCTCTCGCGGCTCTGCTTCTCTCTGTCGCTCGTCGACACCTGGCGGCTGTCGGACGACCCGTTCGAGGACGAGGCGGACGAGACAGACGTCGACCCCGCCTATGCCCTGCTACGACTCACCTACGCGGGCCGCCCGCTGGGTCCCGAGGTCCCGCTCAACCGCGACATCCACCTGCTCGCCGACCGCGGCGACCTCGACACGGCCCGAGAGTTCGCCGGCGCTCACCTACGCAAACACGGCTACACGATCGGCCGCGACGACTTCACGAACGAGCTCGACGCACGCCGCGTTGCCGCCGCGTTGCTCTTCCCGCTCAGCCTCGAAGACCGCACACGCTTGGCCCAGTCGGTCGACTTGTCCGCCTGACGGCCATCACCTCTCAAAACCCGCCCGCAACCCTCGCTTGCGAGAGCTGGAAGCACTCGCTCCGACAGCGCGCGATTCGTTCGGTGCGGGGGCATCTTGCCCTCGTCCGCGAGAGCTGGAAGCACTCGCTCCGAAAGCGCGCGATTCGTTCGGTGCGGGGGCATCTTGCCCTCGTCTGCGAGAGCTGGAAGCACTCGCTCCGAAAGCTCAACTCAACCCCAACAGCTCCGGCAACACCCTCTGCACGCCCTCCTGGGCGTCCGCCGGCGTCGCGCCGAACGAAATGACGTCGAGCTTGCCCTTCTTGGCGAGCGGACCGCAGTTGTAGAAGACGAACCGGCCCTCGCCGGTCTCCGGGTCGAAGAGTTCGTCGCCGACCGCCTCGAGAATATGCGGCAGGCCGACGCCGACGAGTTCGGGGTGGACGTAGTCTTGGGCGATATACGGTGGGCGGGCGCCGTTGACGAGGCGGTCGACCAGGTGCATGGGGGTGCTAGTGCCGCCCCAGCGACCGTTGCATTCGGTGACGCGGATGTCGAAGTCGCCCTCCGGATCTCCGACGACGATGAAGTCGAACGAGCAGCGGCCGACGTAGCCGAACTCCTGGAAGATCGTGGCCAGCACGAACGAGGCCTCGGCGAGTTGGCGGTTGACCTCGTCGGGCAAGGTCGAGGGGCGACTGCCGACGAAGACGCGCTCGGGGCCGCTCAAGATCTGTTGGTAGACGCCGTCGAGGCGTACCTCGCCGACATCGGCCGGTGGGATCCACATCTGGGTCGACGGGGACTCGTCGGTCTGGGCCCACTCGACGACGAGGACCTCTTCGCCCTCGTCCCACTCGGTCTTGGTCAAAAACTGGCGCACTTGCCGGTCGAGCTCGATGGGCTCGACGCGGCGGATCATCGCGCTCTCGAAGACGATATTGCCCATCGCCGAGGCGCAACGTGTGCGCTTCAAGCCGACCATGTGGTGGCGCTCGGCGAGCTCGATGAGCCGGCGGACCATCGCCTCAGGCGCGGTCTCTTGGTGGGTTTCGACGTTCCAAGCGCCGTCGGCGACGCGGTCGATAACCCCGGCGAGCGCGCCCTTGTCGTTGGCGATCCACAGCGCGGGGGGAGGCGGGCCGGTCACGCTGGCGTCGACGCCCCGCTCCGAGAGCTTCTCGGCGAGCGTCCAGACCGCCTCGATCGACATATACGGCTCGATGACCACCCCGCCTCGCTCGGCGGCCCACTCGGCGATCCGGTCGAGGTTGTGGCCATAGGCACACGCCTCGGCAATCGTCATCGGGCCGCTGACGGGCTTGGCTTGAAAGAAGTCGGGCTCGCCCAACCCGAGTTTTTGCTGGCAATACGCCTCGTAGCCCTCGACGGGGCTCGTCACCGCCACGAACAGGTCACCGGTCTCGGCGCGCACGCGGGCTCGGTGCTGGTACTCTTCGACACCCGGGATGTCGGCGACGAACGGAATGCCGGAGACGTCTTCCAGGTGCAAGACGGGGCGTTCGTCGCGCACACCGTCGTGGCGATAGGGGCTGTACGGGGCGAGGGCCGCGTCCAAGTCGAACTCGTCGTAGAGCTCACGGGCGACCTTGCGGGCGTGCTCGAGGGTCTCGGATGAGAGGAGCTCGCTAGCGAAAACTTCTTTCATGATAGTCCGTACGTCTATTAGTCTGGAGTTTCGCCGAATTTGTCGGCGTTTTCTTCGGTGCGAGGGCATCTTGCCCTCGTAAATTGGGCCGAAGGTAGGCCGTTTCAGGCCGCCTTGCGAGCCCCATCGGCCCCTGGCGGCGCGTGTCGGGCCAGTTGAGTTGTCTGTTTTTCGTAAACCCGGTCGTCAGACCGGGTTTGCCATAATTGTTCTTGCTCCATCTGGCGGTGAAATGCCTGGAGCATGTCGACGAAACTGATTGTCACTTTGTGCGGATACCACGGGGCCAGATAGCGCGCCCACCATATGTCTTTGAGCGGCTGACCATGGTCGAGATACCACAGCACCACAAAGCTGTAGCACAGCATTCCGAATGGAACCGTGCGCTCCGAGGCGATCGGCCGCCGCTCGATAGGAGCCTTGGGCCCGTGGATCGTCGAATCTGCAGGTTCGTCTCCTTGAGCGAATCCGTTTTGGACCTCCTCGATGCCCATGTACTGCTTGCAGTCACGGTAGCAGCTCTCCAGCGACCACCGCAGGCTCTGCGGAATCAGGACTTTGGGGCCCGAGCAGCCCGGCCGGCTTCGAAAGTAGTAGTTATCTTCGAGTCGTCCGCTCGGATCGCGAGTGATGACGACGGTCAGCACGCGATCCTTCCCGGCGCTCTTCCACTGAGCCTCAAATGTTTTGATCCAAAGCTGCAGTTGTTGACCATAGATGTAAAGGATTTGCTCTTTCCACGGCAGCTGGGGATCCTCAGCGAGCTCGGCCAACGATGGGAGCCGCTTGCCCCAGATGCGTCGGCGTCCCGGCCCCGGCGTTTGCTCGACCTTGGCATCAAAGAGAGCTGCATTGGCTTTGAATCGGCCGACCATCTCCATGTTATCGTCCAGGGCCGAAAAAACGGTCCTGTTGACGTAGTCGTTGTCGCCCACGACGACAAAATGGGCCTCGAGCCACCAGCTTCTCAAGACTGCGAGCATCTCGGCAAAAAGCTGGGGGCGGCTGCAATAGGCCTCAGGCGGACACAGCTTACGGGTGCGGTGCAGACGAAACAGCAACGGAACGGCGATGCCGCCGCTGTGCATGAAACCGACCGGGACCCAAACTGCCAGCGTCACAAATTGAAGACCCCAGCAGAATGCCGACTTGCGCACCCTCTTGCCGGTGAGGGTCGAGCGCATCGGGTCTCGATGGATTCCGGCGCCCATCACAAAGGGCCCAGTGCGCCGGCAAACAGTATCATCCACAAGCACATACACCGTTTGTCCGAGTCGGGCCTTCAAAGCCAACGCCAGCAGATGGCCGAGCTCATCCAGGCTCCATTTGGCCCGCGAAAAGAACCGATAGAATATCGAGAAATGTTTGGGCTCACCGTCCGGTTTCATCCTCAGCCCCGGCATAAAACGGCCGGCGCGCAACAGGTTACTGATGCATCGCCTAGATTCACATCGGATCCAGGCCAACATCAGGTAACTAAAGTTGTCGTAAGTCGGGGTGCTGAAGGCCGGTCGAAACATCTCGATGAGGGCTTTGATAGAGGCCATTGTCGAGCCAGGGCTTGGACGGTTGGACTGCTTGGTGTACGCAACCCTAGCAACCACCTCCAAGCCCTTCTTATTTTCATTTCGACCACTTATGCCACGTACCTACTAATCGCTGAGCATACTAGACGCGCCAACTCAAGGAGTGCCGCCTGAAAAGATGGCGAAACTCCAGATTAGTGCAGACAAACAACAATTTGGGGGTCGTTCGATTCGCCTCTTTCGCTCGTTCGAACGACCCTCAAATTGTTGTTTGTATCCTTCATTGGATTTTGAATCGAAACGGCGTGGTCAAGACTTTGACGCGCCCGTCGCCGGTCTCGGGGAACGTCCACGACTCGACGCGTTTGACGATGCATGATTCTACGTCCTTGGCGTCGACTGTCGACTCGACCACGTCGGCGTTGGCGACGTTGCCTTCGGCCGCGATGACCATGCGCACCTTGACGCCGCCGCCGAAGTCGGGGTCGCGCAGCAGCCCCTTCTCGAAGCAGGCGGTGATCTCGTCGTTGTGCGAGGCGATGATGCGCCGGGCGCCCGCCTGGGTGAGCACGGGCAGGAGCGCGCTGCTTCCCTTGTCGGATTTCGTCGTCTTGTTTCGCCCAGTCGTCTTGTTTCGCCCAGTCGTCTTGTTTCGCCCAGTCGTCTTGTTTCGCCCAGTCGTCTTGTTTCGCCCAGTCGTCTTGTTTCGCCCAGTCGTCTTGTTTCGCGCCGTCTTTTTGCGGACGCGCTCTTTGGGTCGTGCCTTCTTGTCGACGAGTGCGCGTGCCCTCTCCCGGTGCGCTTCGGCGCCGGCGCCGATCGCACGGTGAAGCCGCTCGGCGGCAATCCCCAGAGCGACGAGCCTATTCGGGTCGGCTTGCGCGGCGGGCTCATCCTCCGAACCTTTCTCGGCGGTGGCGGTGGCTTCGGGTGCGTCAGTCGCACCACTATCGTCGTCCTGCGTGACCACGTACGCGCCTCCACCGACCGCCAATGCCAACGCCACAACCACCCACAGGCCCACCCGGCTCGAGCCTTTCTCGGCGCCCGACTCGGCCACTGGCTCGGCGAATTCGACGGCCTCGGCGGTGTCGGTGGACATCGGCGTGAGCATGTCATCCGTCGAGGCGCGCTCGACCTCCTCGAGGTCGACGAGCGGCTGGCCGCCGTCGGCAGCGAGCGACTCGAACGGGAGCGTTTGGGCCAAAGAATCGGCCTCGGCGGGCGTCATCTGCTCGACGGGGATCGCGTCGAGCGCTTCGGCGGACAGCCGGCCGAGCTCGGCCTCGAGCGCTTGGCGAACTTCGAGCGCCTCCTGGAACCGGTCGTCGGGCTGCTTTTCGAGCAGCCGCATGATGATCGCCTCGACCCCCTCGGGCACCGAGATCCCTATTTGGCTGGGCGGCTCGGCTTCCGAGTTAACGTGCGCCAGCAGCGTCTTGAGCGGGGTCTCGCCGCCGAAGGGAGGTTTGCCGGAGACGAGCTCATAGAGGATGACGCCCAGCGAGTAGAGGTCGGAGCGCGGGTCGACGTCGGCGCTCTGGCACTGCTCCGGGCTCATATACGCCGGGGTCCCGAAGATCTGGCCGGTGCGCGTCACCGAGGTGCTCTCGGCGTCGAGGTTCTTGGCGATGCCGTAGTCGAGCACCTTGACGAAGATTTCGTCGCCGGGCACGTCGACCAAAAAGATATTGTCGGGTTTGAGGTCGCGGTGGACGATATTGGCCCGGTGGGCCGCCGCCAGCGCCGAGCAGACTTGGACGCCGATGGTCAACGCGTCGCCAAGCGGCAATGCTCCGTGGTACAAGACCTCGCCGAGCTCGCGCCCCTCCAAGAACTCCATCGCCAGGTAGAGGACGTGGTCGTCTTTATCCTGGCCGAAATCGTAGATCGTCACGCAGTGCGGGTGGTTGAGCGTCGAGGCGACGTTGGCCTCGCGGAAAAAGCGCTCGACGTACTCCTCGGTGTCGGCGAGCGCGCCGCGCAGTGTCTTGACGGCGACGGTGCGCCCCACGCTGGTCTGCTGGCCGCGATAGACCGCGCCCATACCGCCTTCGCCGATCTTCTCCTCGATGAGCCAGCGCCCGTCGAGCACCCGCCCGAGCATCTTGTCGCCGGCGTCCGACTCGGTGTGGATATGGCGCAGCTCGGTGCCGTCTTCCGGGCAGAACTCAAGCTCTGCGTCGTACCTCCCCAGGCATTTCGGGCAGATTCTCATCCGTTACACATCGTCAATTCATGGAGCGCTGCCCGAATTGTCAGCTATTTGCTCGAAAATGTCACCCCTACCCCAGCGCCACATCCAAGATCATCATGACCGTGAATCCGACCATCAGCGCGTTGGTCGCCAGGTCGGCGTTACCGCTCAATTGCGCTTCGGGCACGAGCTCTTCGACGACGACGTAGACCATCGCGCCGGCGGCGAAGCTGAGCGCATAGGGGAGCGCCGGGCGCGCCGACATCACAAAGAGCGCGCCGAGCACCCCGGCCACCGGTTCGACGATGGCCGAGAGTTGGCCGTACCAGAACGACTTGAGCCGCGAGACGCCCTCACGCCGCAGCGGCATGGCCACAGCGACGCCCTCGGGGAAATTCTGCAAGCCGATGCCGATCGCCAGCGCCACCGCACCGCCGATGCTCGCCTCGGGAATTCCATGGGCCGCCGCACCGAAGGCCACGCCCACGGCCAAGCCTTCGGGGATATTATGGAGCGTGATGGCCAACACGAGCAGCGTGGCGCGCCGCCAGGTAGTTTGCGGACCCTCGGCCTCCTCGATCGGAAGACCCGGGTGCAGGTGCGGCAGTACCTTGTCGACGCCCCACAAAAAGAGGCCGCCGGCCATGAAGCCAATCGCCGGCGGCACCCACGGGGTCATCCCCTGACGCGTCGCCATGTCGATGGCCGGCGCCAGCAGCGACCAGAAACTCGCCGCGAGCATCACCCCCGCGGCAAAGCCGAGCATCGCGTCGAGCACCTTCTGGTTGACCGAGCGGGTCAAGAAGACGGTCGCCGCCCCCAGCGCGGTCACTACCCAGGTGAAGGTGGTGCCGAAGAAGGCCTGCGTGACGGGGGTGTACTGCTCGATCCATTCAAACATTTGGAAGGGTTACTTAGGGTTACTTGGGGTTACTTAGGGTTACTTAGGGTTACTTGGGGTTACTTAGGGTTACTTAGGGTTACTTGGGGTTACTTAGGGTTACTTGGGGGTATTGGTTCGTGTGGGTGAGTCAGGTGTCCTTGGCGGCTTTCTGCTGATAGAGCGCAATCGCTATCGTGCTGCCGACGATCAGAAGTGCGCCGATGACACTAAGAACAGTGGGAAACTCGTCGAAGAAAAACATGCCCCAGACAAAGGCGAAGACAACTTGAAGGTAGCTTACGGCGGTCGCGCGTCCAGCTTCTTCGAGGTGCAAGCCCTTGGTCATGGCCACTTGAGCGATATGAGTAACGATGCCGATGGCCAGCAAGACGCCAAGCTCCCACCACGTGGGTATGATCGCGTCGGGCAGCGCAGTCGGGATGGAGGCGGGCGTGGCGATGAGCGGGAAGTAGAAGACGACCACCAGCGCGTGCTCGCTCTCGCGCAGCTTGCGCACGATGACGTAGGAAATCGCCGCGAAGACCGCCCCGGCCAGCGCCACGCCCACGTCGAATGGGTCGAGGCGAGAGGCCCCGCCGAAGATGAACGAAGGTTGGGCGATGAGCACCACGCCCCCCAGGCTGAGCACCACCCCGAGCAGGTCGACCTTCTTGAGGCGCTCGCCCAAGAACACAGCCGCCAAGAGGGCCGTGAACACCGGGTTGGAGTACATGATCAGCGTGGCGTCGGCCAACGGCAGGTGCGTCACCCCGTAGTAGAAGCAACTCAGCGCCATGAAGCCCGTAAAGCCGCGCACCACCAGCCACTTTTTGTTGTTGCCCCACGGATTGACCCCGGCGCGCTTGAGCATCCACCAGGCGAAGATGAGCACCAGCAGGCTTCGAAAGAAGACGATCTCCTGGCTCGGCAGTCGCTCCCCAGCCACCTTGACCAACAGGCCCATGATGCTGAAGAAGAACGCACTGATGGCCATGTATGTTAGCCCGGAGACTTCTTTCGACTTCATGGGGCTCCTTCTTCGTTCACGCCGCAATCCTCTCTCGCTCGATCTCTCCTAACACTTGACGCAACAAACGCCACCTTCTACTAAACCCATCCCAGACCTTTCCGTCCACTGGAGACATAGGCCATGGCAGAGAAGACCCCGCTCGTTTCGATTATCATGGGCAGCCAGTCCGACTGGCCCACGATGCGCCACGCCGCCGATATCCTCGAGGAGCTCGGCGTCCCTTTTGAAAAGCGCATCATCTCTGCCCACCGCACCCCCGATCGCCTCGTCGAGTTCGCCAAGGGCGCGCGTGAGCGCGGCCTGAAGGTCGTCATCGCCGGAGCCGGCGGTGCGGCGCACCTGCCGGGCATGTGCGCGTCGATGACCACGCTGCCGGTGTTCGGCGTGCCGGTCAAAAGCCGCGTGCTCAACGGTGTCGACAGCCTGCTCTCCATTGTGCAGATGCCCAAAGGCGTGCCCGTGGGTACATTGGCCATTGGACGCTCCGGAGCCATCAACGCCGCGCTCTTGGCCACCTCGGTCGTCGCCCTCGAAGACGACGAGCTCGCCGGGCGCCTCGAGCAGTTCCGCGCCGCCCAGACCGCCGCGGTCGGCGAAGAGCCGGTCGACGAAGACTAGCGATGGCCCCGAGCCAGCGATTGCCCAGAGGAGGTTGTTGTGACTGAGCAGACCTCGAACGCCAAACGCATCCCCACCGGCAGCACCATCGGCATGCTCGGCGCCGGCCAGCTCGGCCGCATGACCGCCATGGCCGCCGCCCCGCTGGGCTACGAGTTGCACGTCTTCACCCCCAAAGCAGAAAGCCCCACCGCCCAGGTGTGCTCGAAGGTCACCGTCGCCGACTGGGACGACAAAGAGGCGCTGGCTGACTTCGCCAAGAGCGTCGACGTCATCACCTACGAGTGGGAGAATATCCCCGTCGACACGCTCGAGTACCTCGAGGACTTCGGCGACGTCTTTCCGTCTCCGCATATCCTCAAAATCGCGCAGGACCGCCTGGCCGAAAAGCGCTTCGTCAACGACGCCGGCGTGCCCACCGCGCCGTTTGCCGAGGTGGAGACCTTCGACGAGTTGAAAGAGGCCGTCGACGATATCGGCACCCCGTGCGTGGTCAAGTCGGCGCGCTTTGGCTACGACGGCAAGGGTCAGGCGACCATCGAGACGCCCGACGACCTCGAGGAGGCCTGGCGCACCATCGGCGAGCGCCGCGCGATCGTCGAAGGCTTCGTCGACTACGTGTGCGAGATGTCGGTCATCATCGCCCGCTCGCCATCGGGCCAGCTCGCCGTGTACGACCCGGTGCTCAACCACCACGTCGATCATGTCCTCGACACCACTGAAGCCCCCTCCCCGGCCGATGCAGCCGTCTGCGAGCGCGCCGTCGACATCGCACGCACGCTGGGCGAGGCCTTCGACTTGGTCGGCATCCTCGCCGTCGAGCTCTTCTTGACGCGCGACGACGACCTTCTGGTCAACGAGGTCGCCCCCCGGCCCCACAACTCGGGCCACTGGACCATCGACGCGTGTCACACCAGCCAATTCGAGCAGTTCGTGCGCGCCGTGTGCGACCTGCCGCTCGGTTCGCCCAAGCGCCACTCGGACGCGGTCATGAAGAACCTGCTCGGGCCCATCGGCGACCGATGGCTCGAGGCGCTCGAAGATCCGGAGGCCAACTTGCACCTGTACGGCAAGACGGAGGCGTACCCGGGGCGCAAGATGGGGCATGTGACGCGGCTGCGGCCCCTCTCGGACGCAGAGTATGCGTTTCTGGGTGAGCATAAATAGACGCGTCTCGACTTGCCCCCCCTCCCCCGCGTCGGGGAGGTGCCCGCAGCGAAGCGAAGGGCGGAGGGGGCCACAACAACCCACTCCCCCTCTTACCCGCCGTTAATATCCTAACTGGCAGCATTCTTGCACTACATGTCGCACCGTTAACACCCACACACTCTCGTGGTGGAAATGATGCGACTAAAATTGTTCTCGATGCTGGCAGCTCTCTTGATGTTGTCGGCCGCGTGCGGCGGCGATGATTCGAACCAAGGCGGGTTCGATCTGAGCGACGACACCGACCTCAACGGCGAAGACGCCGGAGAATTCGACGTCGGCCCGGCCGACGCCGAGCCTAACGGCGCCGACCTCGGCGCGGCGTGCATGGCCAATGGCGACTGCGCCGACGGACGCTGCGTGACCGGCGATCCGTTCGACGGCGGCTACTGCACCACCACCGACGGCTGCCAGTTCGACACCGACTGCCCCAACGGCAGCTCGTGCACGTCGAGCCCTCAGGGCGCTATCTGCGCCGAGCGCTGCGGCTCGGACGACGAGTGCCGCGAGGGTTATACCTGCCAAGACTCGCTAGCCAGCCCCTACGATGTCTGCTTGCCGTACATCGAGCCCACCGGCCTCGACGACGGGGAGGCGTGTCGAAGCGACGACGAGTGCCGAGGCGGCACCTGCATCCCGCACCCGCGCTGGCCCGACGGCTACTGCACCACCCTCGACTGCGAGACCCAGGACGACTGCGCACGCGGCGACTACGACAACCGTTGCCTGCGCGGCGGGCAGAACTACAACCTGTGCGTGCGCATGTGCGGCAGCAACGAAGACTGCCGCGAAGGCTACGTCTGTGAGCTCATCGGCGGCGGCGAAGGATTCTGCGCCCCCGACCGCAGCGTGCAGCTCGGCCTCGACAACACCGACGAGTACCCCTACGAGATCACCTGCGGCCTTGCCTCGCAAGACGGCACCCTGAGCATCGACTACGAGATCGCTGCGGACACCGTCTCGTACATGATCACCCCGATTGCCCGCGACGGCCAAAACCTACTGCCCGACAGCATCACGCTGCCCGACGGGAGCGCCGTGACGTTCAACGGAGCGAACGGATTCCAGACGATTCCGGCCCAGCTGTTCGGCTTCGTCAACCCGCTGGTGATGCCCGCCATCGAAGCGTTCTCCGACCAGCTTCAGTCCGGCGCGCATACCCTGGCGCTCGAGACGAACTCGCAAGACATGTGCTACTACCTGCTCGAGGAGAGCACCTTCGGCACCACGATCGACTTCAACATCTATATTGTCGGCGTGCCCGGCCTCGACGCGAGCAGCGCGGCCAACGAGCCGGCCATGCAAGAGACGCTGCAGTGGTTCGAGACCATCTATCAGCAGGCCGGCATCGAAATCGGCGAGGTCCGCTTCCACGACGTCACCGGCGATGACGCCGATGCCTACCGCATCATTCGCAGCGAGGCCGACCTGCAGAACCTGGTCGCCACCTCCAAGAAGCCCGAAGGCGGCTACGACGGGGTCCTCAGCGCCAATATCTTCTTCGTCGAGAGCATGCAGCTCGGCGGCGTGGGCGGCGGACGCGGCGCCATCGGGGTCTCGCAGGGACTTCCGGGCGCGGCCGCGCTCCACGGCACGCCGTCGTCGGGCGTGGTCTTCACCTCCGAGTATATGGGCCAGCGCTTCCAGGACCGCGACGGCCAAGTCGTCGACGGCAACAAGCTCACCGGCATCGTGCTCGCCCACGAAATCGGCCACTACCTGGGGCTCTTCCACACCAGCGAGCAGTTCGGTCAGGGCTACGACCCGCTCGACGACACGCCGCAGTGCACCAGCGGCTTCCCGGACGACTGCCCCGACATCGACAACCTGATGTTCCCGCTGGCCGGCATCTCGCACACCGAGGTGACCGCCCAGCAGACCCACGTCATCAAAGCCAACCCGCTTACGAAGGACTGACGCGATGAAGACTTTGCTCAAGACAATTGTTCTCGCGCTCACGCTTACGGTCGCGTCGACCGCCTTCGCTCAGCAGGCGCCGTCTGGCAGCGATGCGGCCGGCGATGGGACCGACCAGGCAGCCTCGCCGAACAGCCCGGTGCCGTTTCCGTTCGACGGCAACGAAGCCGAGTTCGAGCGCGCCAAGCTGTTGCTGTCGGGCTACCACGGCCTGCCTCCGAAGGAGACCTTCGAGGAGACGCTCGACCAGCCCAAACTGGTCGTCACGGCGATCGCGCTCGACAAGAACGCGTTCTCGATGCACCGCAAGCACGCTCTGGCGGCGCTGGGATACTGGGCCGATGCGGGCGTGCTGCGCATCTACACCCAGCTTCTGCAAGACGACGGGCTCCGCGAGGCGATCCATCACAAGCTGATCTTGCTCCTCGCCAAGCACTTCCCCGGCGAAGCTCTGGGTCACATCGAGCCGTACCTGAGCCACGACGACCTGCAGTTTCGGCTCACCGCCATCGAGGCGATTCGCCGCATCCCCGGCGACAAGGCTGTCGAGGCGCTGCGCGTGGCCAAGAAGTCGGAGACGAACAAGGTCGCCCTCGAGCGACTCGAGAAGTATACGCGCATCGTGCGTTGACAGGGCGTAGGCCTTCCAGAGTTGAAACGCCTGCAATCCTGCACCACACTTTCAATTCTTGAAGCGTGCATAACATTCGGGTGACTCTCACGACTAAAGTCGTTTTCTGAGCACGTGAGGCGCACCCATGGCTTCGTCGCAGCACGACATCGTTGCATCCGACCGCCCACGGGTGGTCATCCTCGGGGCGGGCTTCGCGGGGCTCAACGCCGCGCGCAAGCTCGCCAAGAAGGACGTCGACGTCTTTATCGTCGACCGCAACAACTACCACCTCTTCCAACCCCTGCTCTACCAGGTCGCCACCGCCGGTCTCGACCCGAGCGACATCTCGATGCCGGTGCGCGCGGTGCTCGGCAAATACAAGAATACGCGCGTCGTCATGAACGAGGTGCGCGCGGTCGACCGCCAGAACAAAAAGGTCATTCTGGAGCGTGGCGAACTCCCCTACGATTTTCTGATCGTCGCTACAGGCGCCGAGACCAAGTATTTCGGCCCCGACTCTTGGGAGAAGAACTCCACGCCGCTCAAAACCGTCGAAGACGCCCTCGAACTTCGGCGCAAAATCCTTACGTCCTTCGAGATGGCCGAGCAGGCCAACGACCCGGACGAGAGGAGCGAGTGTCTCACCTTCGTCATCATCGGCGCCGGGCCCACCGGCGTGGAAATGGCCGGCGCCATTCGCGAGATCGCCGCCGAGGTGATGCGCCGCGACTTTCGCACCATCGACCCTGAAGACACCCGCGTCGTGCTCATCGACGCGCAGCCTCACGTGCTTCCGACCTACCCCGAGGAGCTCTCCGAGAAGGCGCGCAAGGAAGTCGAGCGCCGCGGTGTCGAAGTAATGGTCAACTCGCCGGTCGACGATATCGGCGAAAACACGGTCACCGTGGGCGACGAGACCATCCGCACGCACACGGTCATCTGGGCCGCCGGCGTGGCGACTGGCTCGGTGATGAACACGCTCGACACCGAACTCGACCGCATGGGCCGCGCGCGCATCGACGCCAACCTGACGCTGCCTGACGACCCACACGTCTTCGTGGTCGGCGACGCTGCCAACTTCACCCACGATCTGGACGAAGCGCTGCCCGGCCTCGCCCCAGTAGCCATCCAGATGGGCAAACACGCCGCCAAGAATATCCTGCGGCGCGTGCGCGGAGACGACTACGAGCCGTTCAAGTATTTCGACAAGGGCCAGATGTCGACGATCGGCCGCGCCGCGGCGGTGGTCGACTTCGGCAAGATCAAGGCCGTGGGGTTCTTCGCCTGGGTCCTATGGCTCTTCGTGCACCTGATGTACCTCGTCGGCTTCAAAAACCGCGTCGTGGTGCTCATCGAGTGGGCTTACTCGTACCTCGCCTTCAAGCGCGGCTCGCGCATCATCATCGGGGAGCCGGAGCACGATCATCCCGAAGAGTTGGCCTTCCCCGGCGTCGAGTCGGCGCATCAACACAGCACGGCGCAGTAGGTTCTGCGGAGCGATTCCATCGAGCCATCGAGCGCGAAGCCAATTCCTCTCGCTGCTCACCGGCGAGAACACCGGCAAACTCTCCGAAACTCGCTTTTCATCGCCACGTAGAGGCCTCCACGAGGCGTTGGCACCCATCCGGGCGTGCTTGCGAAAATTTCGCGATTATGCTTAAAGCCCCTCACAACGCGGCATATGAGGGATTGAGTGGCACATAGCCTGATTCTGGGCTAGAGTGAACTTCGTGCTTATTCAAAGTAGTAGCTCGATGTACCCCCGCAGAGGCTAGCAGCGATGGGTCAACAGAACGTCAATGATCGAGCCAGCGAAGAAGAGCGTCGACGCTTTATGCGTCGGCTGCTCCGTGATGTTCGCGCGCTCGAGCAAATGCTCGAAGATGGGATGTTCGAGACCGGGATTCGGCGCATCGGCGCCGAGCAGGAGATGTTCCTGGTCGACGAGCATTATCGCCCGGCAACCCGCTCCCTCGAGATTCTCGAGGAGCTCGACGACGAGCAGTTCACGACCGAACTCGGCCTATTCAACATCGAGTTCAACGCCAAACCGAACGAGTTTGGCGGCGATTGCCTAAGCAAGCTCGAGCGCCAATTGACCGATGCGGTCGACAAAGCGCGTCGGGCCGCCGGCAAATTCGGCGCCGACATCGCGCTGACCGGCATCTTGCCGACGATGAAAAAGTCGGACCTGGGCATGGCGAATATGACGCCGATGCCGCGCTACAAGGCGCTGAACAACTCGATGACCGCGCTGCGCGGCAAAGCCTACGACTTCCATATCAAGGGCATCGACGAGTTCATCGTCCAGCACGACAATGTGATGCTGGAGGCGTGCAACACCAGCTTCCAGGTCCACTTCCAGGTCGCCCCGGACGAGTTTGCCCGCCTGTATAATATCGCCCAGGCCGTCGCCGGCCCGGTGCTGGCGGTGGCGACCAACTCGCCGATGCTCTTCGGCAAGCGGCTTTGGAAAGAGACGCGCATCGCGCTGTTCCAGCAGTCGGTCGACACACGCTCGCCGGGCACTCACATGCGTGAGATGCAACCGCGGGTGAGCTTCGGCCACAAGTGGATCGAGGATTCCGTCCTCGAGATTTACCGCGACGACATCTCGCGCTTCCGCCTGCTCTTTAGCGGCGGCGAAGCCGAAGACCCCTTCGAAGCCATCGAAGCAGGTCGCGCGCCGAAGCTGTCGGCGCTTCGTCTGCACACGGGCACCGTCTACCGGTGGAACCGCGCCTGTTACGGCATCTCGGACGGCAAGCCGCACCTGCGCATCGAAAATCGCGTGCTGCCGTCGGGTCCCACCCCCGCCGACGAAGTCGCCAACGCTGCGTTCTGGTTCGGCCTGATGAGCGGCCTCGTCGCCAAGTATGGCGACATCACCGAGCACCTGGAGTTCGTCGAGGCCAAGAACAACTTCTTCTCGGCGGCCCGCCACGGCCTGGCCGGCTCGATGACCTGGGTCGACGGCGAGCGCGAGCACACCCCGAATCTGGTGCTCGACAAATTGCTACCCTTGGCCGAGACCGGCCTTCGGCGAAGCGGCGTCGACGAAGACGACATCGCCCGCTATCTGGGCATCATCGAGAGGCGAGTGCGCGTCGAGCAGACCGGCGCCGATTGGATGCTCGACTCGTTCAACTCGATGGAGGAGACCAACAGCATCGCCGAGCGGCTCACCGCGCTGACCAAGACGCTGGTCGAAAACCAGCGCCAGGGCATCCTGGGCCACGAGTGGCAGTACGCCTGCACTCCCGAAGAGGCGTCCTGGGAGGATCACTACCAGTATGTGGGCCAGTACATGTCGACCGACCTGTTCACGGTCAACGAAGATGAAATCATCGACATGGTCGCCGCGGTCATGGAGTGGAAGCACGTGCGCCACGTGCCCGTCGAGGATAACGACCACCGCCTGGTGGGTCTGGTGACCCGTCGCGCCTTCTTGCGGCTCTTGGCCAAGGGCGTCCCCTCGGAGGACTCGTCGATTCCGGTGCGTGACATCATGACCACGGACCTGATCACCGTCACCCCCGAGACGACGACCATCGAGGCGATCCAGCTGATGCGCGAGCACACCATCTCGTCGCTGCCGGTCGTCGACGACGGCAAGCTCGTCGGCATGGTCACCGAGCGTGATTTCATGGCCATCGCCCGTGACTTGCTCGAGGAGCGCCTCGCCGCGCGTGCTCAAAACGGCGACGGGCGTGGAGAGGGGCGTGGCAACGGCCACGACCAAGAACTCACCGAAGAATTGTCGGAGCTATCGGACGGCGGCGTCGACGAGGTCGAGCATAACGAACGCCCGGTTCAGCCACCGGGAGAATAAAACGCGAACGCGCCGTAGCCGGTCACCGGACCGGTTACGGCGTCTGTCACTGCAGCATCCGCGGACGTGCTTCGCGCGAGAGTCGTTGCCTTCCACCCTGCCTCGTTCGCCACACGCAACAACCCACGAATGGCGACGCGACCGGCGCTGTGCTCGCGACTGATTGACTCGGGCACAAGCGTCTCGATGGCCGCTTGTGTCTGGGCATCGAGCGTGTGGGCCTGCTCGGGCTCGACGTCGTGGCTCATATTGGCGCAGATGACGATGAGCGTTGCCGGATCATCGACAAACGTCGAGAGCACCTCGGCGACCTCTTCGTCGGTCGCATCCCCCACCAGCACCGGCACGATCATTGTCTTTTTCAAAACCTGACGCACGAAGGGAAGCTGCGCTTCGATCGACTCCTCGGGGTCGAAGGCCGGCTCGATGGCGCGCACCTGCTCGAGGCGCGCGATGGACTCGACCGCCTCGCGGTCGGAGACCACCGGGCCCATCGGTGTATCGAAGCCGTCGTAGCCGGTGACCGCCAAGCCGCGAAAAGGCACCAGGCGCGACGAGCCGAGGAGCACGATGCGCTCGATGCCCTCGGCACCGGCCACCCGAGCCCACGCCCGCGCCATGACCTCGCCGGCGAAATCAAACTCGGCGTGAGGCACGATGAGCGCGCGCGGGGCCTCGTCGCCTGCCTCGGCCCCCGACAGCAGACGCTCGATCGCTGCTCGCAGCTCAGCTTTGCCGGCCGGATAGAGCATGCCGGCAAATTGGGGCTCGCGAAGCGTCAAGTCATTGCGCCCGAAAAGCTTGTCGAAAAATCCCATCGTCTCGCCTTGGGTGGGCTCGTGTCTTTTAGTCTAGCGCTTTCTGGCCAACGTCAGCCCATCACCAATGGGCACGAGGCTGACGGTGACGCGCTCGTCGTCGGCCACATGGGCGTTGAACTCGCGGATGGCGACCGTGCTCTCTTCCTGGTCGGACGCGTCGATGACGCTTCCGCCCCACAGCGTATTGTCGACGCCGATGAGTCCGCCGACACGCACCAGTTCGAGGCAACGCTCGTAATAGGCGATGTAATTTTCTTTGTCGGCGTCGATATAGGCGAAGTCGAACGAGCCGCCCTGCCCGTCCTCGATGAGCCCATCGAGGGTCTCGAGCGCCGGGGCGATGCGCACGTCGATCTTGTCGGCGACGCCTGCCTGCTCCCAATACTTGCGGCCGATATCGACCCACTCTTCGCTGATATCACACGCCACGAGTTCGCCGACGTCCGGGAGCACCGAGGCCACACACATCGCGCTGTAGCCGGTGAACGTGCCCACCTCGATGGTGCGCTTGGCGCCGACCAGCTCGGCCAACAGGCGCATGAACTGGCCCTGCTCGGGCGAGGTCTGCATGTTGGCGTACTCCATCTTGGCGGTCTCTTCGCGAAGCTCGCGGAAGGGCGCGCTTTCGTGCACGGAGACGGACAACAGGTAATCGTGGAGGGCGTCGTCGAGTTGTAGAGTTTTGGCGGACATGGGTGGTTTTGTGGTTTTGGGGTCTTGGGGTCTTGGGGTTTGGGGTCTTGGGAGTGTTAGCACTTGTGTGGAGCTTTGCAACTACCTACCCCCGCTGCCCCTCAAAAATCTGAGACCCCGCACGACGCCCGTGTCACCCAAGCCCGGAGCAGAAATGCTCCGATCGGCTCTAACAGGCGCCTCGACGGGCTCCTTGGAGCTGTACCCGCGGCTGGCACACATGCTGCATCTCCAACTCGACGTAATACGACAACATGCTTTATGCTGACGATGCTCGACTACATTTTTGCCGACAGGGGACCCAAGATGATGAAGCCGAAGACCTCACGCCACCTGGTGGCGGCCGCTGCATGCGCGAGCATGATGGCAGCCGGGATCACCGCCTACTCGCCCAGCGCGCAAGCCTGCGGTGGGCTGTTCTGCAACAATCAGCAGCCGGTCAACCAGGCTGCCGAACGCATCATCTTTAGCGACAACGCCGACGATACCGTCACCGCGCTCGTCCAGATCATGTACCAGGGCCCCAGCGAGAAGTTCGCATGGGTCTTGCCGGTGCCTGGTGAGCCCGATGTGAGCGTCTCGTCGACCGCGGCATTCGACCGATTGCAGACGGCGACGAACCCATCGTACCGGATGAACACGACCGTCGAGGGCACCTGTGACACCCGCGGCGGCGGCTTCTTCGGCTCGGACGACGCCACCGCCGAGGCGGGCGGTATGAACAACGCGAACCGGAATCCCGAAGACGACGGCGTGACCGTCGTCAACAGCGGTCACGTAGGCCCCTACGACTACACCACCATCTCGGTCGACCCGGGCAACGAGAATCCCACCCAGGTCGCCCTCGATTGGCTCGAACAGAACAACTACGACGTCAGCGCTCTGGGCGAGCAGACGATCACGCCGTACCTCGAAGACGGCATGAACCTGTTGGCCTTCCGGCTGTCGAAGAATGCCGACACCGGCGATATCCGCCCGGTGCGCATCACCTACGACGCCGAGCTTCCGATGATCCCCATCAAGCTCACCGCCGTGGCCGCCAACGACGACATGGGCGTGATGGTGTGGGTGCTCTCCGATGAGCGCGCCATCCCGTCGAACTACAAGTCGCTTCGCCTCAACGAGGCGGCCATCGACTGGTTCAACCCCAACAACAACTACAACGACATCATCAACCGCGCGGCCGACGAAGCCGGCGGCCAGGGTTTCGTCACCGAGCTGGCCTGGCCGACCGACCGCACGCTGCCGCCGCCCAACCAATTCTCTAACGGTCAAGACCTCGCCGATGTAATCTTCAGCGAGAACGAAGAGCGTTTTTGGGAAGATCGAATCAAGAACACCGACTGGACCGGCAACGAATTCGGCCTCCTCCAGCAGTCGTCGCGCTACGCCGCCTTCGACGGCTACCTCGAAGTCCTTGAGGCGACCGTGCCGGTGCCCTCGCGTTTGACCACCGAAGAGTTCGCACAGTGCCCCAGTTGCTACCAAAGCGAGATGGGCGGCGAAGACGGCGAGATCGACAACTTCGATCCGCAAACGTTCATCACCCAGCTCGAGCTCAACGTCATCAAGCCGATGATCGAAACTCAGGAGCTGGTCACCTCTCGCCCCTACATTACCAGGCTCTACACCACGATGTCGGCCGGCGACATGACCCTCGATCCGGTCTTCGACTTCAATGACAGCCTGGGGGACCACTCCAACGCCCACGTCGCCGAGCGCATCATCGAATGCGGTGACGAGGACTACACCCGCAACGAGGCGCCCTGGCGCGTCGAGCTGCCCCAGGGCGACATCGTCTTCGGCTCGGGTAGCACTTGGCCCGTCTCCAGCGAGGACATGCCCGCGACCCGCGCCATCGTCCAGGACCGCAACTCCGGCGACGGTGAAGTGGTCGTCGACAACGCCCCCGAGATCGACAGCTTCATCGAGCGCCATAACCAACGCGTCACCGACGAGTTCTCCGGTGGCGGCTGCCAGACCGCCCACCCCGCGTCGGTCTCTCTGGCGCGCAACATGTCGCTGGCGCTGATGTTTGGCGCGTTTGGATTGTTGCTGATTCGAGTGCGTCGACGAGAAGAGTAGAGAAGAGCAAGGCGTAACATCTTTGTCGCCCCGCCCGTCCCGTGCCTCGTAACATGAGGCGGGCGGAGGCGACACAACCCCATGCTTTTCACCTCCCCTCCCCCGCCTCAACCCCATTCCTCAAGTTTTCTTTTCTGTATACACCACGTCTGCAGACAAACTTCTACCCAAAGTTGCTCTTCCGACGATTTTTCAGCATACTGGTCACAGAACCTTTACTGGGACCACAATTTTCTGACTCGCTCCGTATTCGACATCGTCGAGCGGAGCCGTTGTGTCGACGGGAGTAGCTGATGTTCTCGAGATTTCTTCGTGTGTCGATGATGGTGCTCTTTGCCATCGTCATCGGATCGTTTGCCGGCTGTGGGTGTGAAGACGAAGCCCCGAGCGACAAGAATCCCATCACCGACACCGACGGGGGTGACACCAGCCCGACCGACGCCACAGACTCGGCCGGCGATGTCGCCCAAGATGGCAGCAGCCAGGACACGAGCACCGACACCTCCGACGACGACACCGACCAAACCGACGGCGGACAAAACGACACCGGCCAAACGGACTCGGGCGGCGGCTGCGGCCTCAACGGCACCAGCTGCACCGACAACGCCGATTGCTGCTCGGACATCTGCAACGCCAACGGCATCTGCTCGGTCACCCCGGGCACCTGCGACCCCGCTGGTGAGTCGTGCGTGAGCGGCGCGTCGTGCTGCTCGGGTCGCTGCAGCGACAGCGGCGTGTGCCTGTCGGGCGTGGGCGGCTGCGGTTTCGAAGGCGACTCATGCTCGACCGCGGCCGATTGCTGCTCGCTCAGCTGCACGAATGGAAGCTGTGACTCCGGCAGCGTGTGCACCTCGGCCGGCGAGAGTTGCTCGGCCGACTCGGACTGCTGCAGCAACGCTTGTGGCGCAGACGGCACCTGCCAGGCCGGCCCCCAGTGCCTGACCGCCGGCGAAAAATGCGCCGACGACGCCGGCTGCTGCTCGAAGGCCTGCGAGCCGTTCGGCACCGACGGCGAGAACCGTTGCATCACCGGCGGACTCTGCCAGACCGAAGGTGAGGTTTGCGGCGAGGACAGCGACTGCTGCAACCAACAGTGCGACAACGGCTACTGCCGCAAGCTCAGCGGCGTGGGCATCGTCAGCTGCCGCATGGTCGGCGAGGCCTGCGAGAACCCCTCCGATTGCTGCTCGTACTCGTGCATCGGCGACGGCACCGGCTTCAAGAGCTGCCAATATCTGGGCGGCTGTCGCCCCTACGGCGAACTGTGCACCACCGATAGCCAGTGCTGCAGCAACGCCGGCGGCTGCCCGGGCACCGGCCAAGAGAACGACGTGGCCACCTGCAACATCTTCACCACGGTCGACGGCACCGATTACGGCCGCTGCGGCCTCGTCCAGGGCCCCAAACCCGCCGGCGAAGTCTGCGACAGCCGCTTCTCGGGCACCCACGACTGCTGCGGCGGCCAGACTTCGTGTCAGGCCACCGTCCTCGGCATCGAGCGTTGCTACGGCCCCACCCCCGACCAATGCATCGGCGACGGCCAATCGTGCGCCTTCGGTGAGCAGTGCTGCAGCGGCCTGTGCGCCCCTGACGCCAACGGCGACCTTGTCTGCTCTGGCTCGAGCTGCACCGACCGCGGCGGCGCTTGCACCACCGACGGCGAATGTTGCGGCGGCAACTGCAACGCCGACGGCGTCTGCGGACCCGACGCCTGCGTGGCCGACGGCCAGAGCTGCACCGGCGACGCCGAGTGCTGCTCGGCCTTCTGCGACCCGAACACCGACCAGTGCGCCAGCTGCCTGTCGAACGGCAATAGCTGCTCGACCGACTCGGAGTGCTGCTCGAGCTACTGCGACCCGACGAGCAACCAGTGCGCCGACCGCCCGGTCGACCAGTGCACCGAAAACGGCCAGGCCTGCACCCGCGGAAGCGAGTGCTGCTCGGGCGTGTGCAACAGCAACAACGTGTGCGGCACCGCCTGCCTGTCCAACGGCCAGAGCTGCACGGCGAACACCGATTGCTGCTCGACCTTCTGCGACCCGAACACCTTCACCTGCGGCGAGGACACCAGCACCTGCGCCGGCTCGGCGGAGACCTGTTCCGACGATACCGACTGCTGCAGTGGTCTGGTGTGCGGATTCGGGTATTGCGTGATTCCCGAATAACCCTCTTTCCGGGGAGGCCTCGCCTCGCGAGGCTTCCCCTTTACACTCCCCTTCCCCGGCCCTAGGTTCGTCCCACCTGCTTGTTGATTTGAACTTTGGTGGAGAAAGTCTATGCGAGTCGGAATCCTCACCGGCGGTGGTGATTGCCCGGGCCTCAACGCGGTTATTCGTTCGGTAGCCAAGAGCTTGATGCTCCAATGCGACGCCGAGGTCATCGGCATCGAAGAAGGCTTTTTGGGTCTCATCGAACGACGAACCCGCGAGCTGAGCTACAAGGATGTCAGCGGCATCCTCGCCCGCGGCGGCACCGTGCTGGGCACCCACAATAAGGCCAATCCCTTTTCGTACTTCGAGCGTGACGGCGAGGACGTCTCCGACGAGGTCATGGAGTACTACGAGGAGCTCGACCTCGACGCCATCGTGGCCCTGGGCGGTGACGGCACCATGTCGATCTGCCACCGACTCCAAGAGATGGGCATGAACATCGTGGGCGTGCCCAAGACGATCGACAACGACATCGTCGCCACCGACCGCACCTTTGGCTTCGACACCGCCGTGTCCATCGCCACCGACGCCATCGACCGGCTGCAGACCACTGGCCAGAGCCACAAGCGGGTGATGATCCTGGAGACGATGGGTCGCTATGCCGGCTGGATCGCCCTGCACGCAGGCATCGCCGGCGGCGCCGACGTCATCTTGTTGCCCGAGCTTCCGTTCAGCGTCGAGGAGGTCGCCCGCGTGGTCAAAGAGCGCGCCGACCGCCAGCGCTTTACGATCGTCTGTGTCGCCGAGGGCGCCAAGACCGCCGAGGGCGACATGGTCGTCAAAGAACGCATCGAGGAGAGCCCCGATCCCATCCGCCTGGGCGGCATCGCCAACTGGCTCAAGGAGGAGCTCAAGCCGATGGTCGACAGCGAAATCCGCACCGTCGTGCTCGGCCATATTCAACGCGGCGGCTCGCCGACGGCCTTCGACCGCATCCTGGCGACGAACTTCGGGGCGATGGCCGCCTCGCTGGTCGCCAAAGAGCAATACGGACGCATGGTCGCGCTGCGTGACCAGCACCTGACGAGCGTCGAACTCGAGAAGGTCGCCAACAAGACGCGCACGGTGCCCGAAGACGCCATGGGCATTTTGGCCGCGTTCTCGGTGGGCACCTCGCTGGGCGTGCCCGGCATGAAGCTCGACCCGTCGCAGATCCAAGACTACAAGAAAATCAGCTAGTATCGCTTATGGGCATCACATCAAAGCTGCCGCTATCAGAACGACTCCGGAAGGGCGCCGGCGCGCTCGTGGTCGACAATTTCTTTCGCGGTCTGTCGGTCGTCGGAAAGCTCGACCCACGCAATGATCCCGAAGAGCACGGCGTGCGCGTGCTCACCGACGTGCCCTACCACCACAGCGGCGATGCGGCTCATCACCTCGACGTGTTCGTCCCCCAAGACTTCGACGGGCCGCGCCCAATCGTGTTGTACGTGCATGGCGGCGGCTTTCGCATCCTGTCGAAGGACACCCACTTTGGCATGGCGCTACAATTTGCCAAGCGGGGCTATCTGGTCTTCAACATCAACTACCGACTCGCCCCGCGCCACCCCTTTCCGGCCGCCATCGAGGACGCCTGTCGGGCCTACCGGTGGGTGGTCGAAAACGCGCACAGCTTCGATGGTGACCTCGACCGAGTCGTGTTGGCGGGAGAATCTGCCGGCGGGAATCTGGTATGCGGGCTGACGATCGCGGCGCATTACGAGCGCGACGAGCCGTGGGCGCGCAGCGTCTTCGAGACCGGGGTGACCCCGACGGTGACCGCGCCGGCCTGCGGCATGCTGCAGGTCTCCGACGTCGAGCGCTACACCGCTCAGGACCGGGTCAACTGGTTCGTGCGTGACCGCCTCGAAGAAGTCTCACACAACTACCTGCCGCCCGACCGGATCGACGGCTCGCCGATCCTCGACTTTGCCGATCCCCTGCTCCACTTCGAGCGCGGGGACTCACCGACGCGCCAGTTGCCCGCCTTCTTTTTGCCGGTGGGCACCAAAGACATCTTGCTCGACGACACCCGCCGCCTGGCCCGCGCGCTCGACGCGCTCGGCGCTCCCCATTCGAGCCACTACTACCCGGGTGAAATCCACGCATTTCACGCGCTCGTATGGCGTCCACAAGCGCGTAAATGTTGGCGGCAGAAATTCGCGTTTCTCGAGGAGCACGTAGGCCGCTGAGCTCAGTTGCCCATCGTCCCCGACGGTGTGTTGATCTCGGGCTCGGGCGGCACGTCGACCTCTTCGTCGGCGGGCGCCTCCCCGTCGGCCGGCGGCACCTCGATGGTGGTGGTGCCGATATCCTCACCCTGCTCGTCGCGATAGCGAATCTCGTAGGTTCCCGGCTCGAGCTCGCCCTCCTCGGTCAGCGGAACCGCCGAGCGAAACTCCACAAACGAACTCTCGCGCTCGATGGCCGCCTCGGTCTCGGTGAACGCACGCTCGACGATGAGCTCGCCGTCGCGGCGCACCTCGACGGTCCAGGCGGTGGGGTTCGAAAAGGTCCCCGCGGGAGTGTTGACCACCGTGACGACGTACGGATTGCGAAAGCGCGCCTCCTCGGGCAGCGTCGTCGGCCCGAACGGCTGCACGCAGGTGCGGATATTCATGTTGAAGGCCGACAGGTCCTGCTCGGAGCACTGGGGTGGACCGCGTCGGGCATAGCGCTCGTCGTCGCCGGTGTCGGGAGAGGTCGCGCAGGCGGTCAGCCCGGCGGTGAGCAGGAGAGTCGAAATGGTGAAAAAGCGGCGCATGCCCATAGGTACCTCGTGGGAAAAAATCAGGTGCACGAGTAACGTGTGAACCGCCCGGCCCGGTTCAAGTCTTTCGGCGCAGCGTCAAAAGCGTGATCTCCGAGGGCACGCCGAGGCGAAGCGGCGGCCCCCAGTAGCCGGTGCCGCGGCTGACGTAGATCTTCATGTCCTCGTAGTCGTTCAGCCCGCGGGTAAACGGGTGCGCGAGCCCCACAAAGAGGCTCCACGGCCAGAACTGCCCGCCGTGAGTGTGCCCCGAAAGCTGCAGGTCGAAGCCTGCCTTGGCCGCCTCCCAGACGCTCTTGGGTTGGTGGGCCAGAAGCAGCCGAAAGTCCGCCTCGGGAGCGCCCTCGAGCGCCTTGTGCGGATCGGAGGTGTGACCGTCGACGCGCGCGCCGGCGCGGTAATCGGTCACTCCGCCGACCAGAAGTCGCGCCCCGTCGACCTCGACCACTCGATGCGAGTTGATCAGCGGCTGCATCCCGCAGCGCTCCACCTCGTCGCACCAGGCGGGCCCGTCCCAATAATACTCGTGGTTGCCGGGCACGAAATACGCGCCCAGCGGGGCCTGTAGGTCGCGGATGGGCGCGACGTCGTTTCGCATATCGTCGACATAGCCGTCGACCATGTCGCCGGTCAGGGCGATGAGGTCGGGCTCGAGGCCGTTGACGCGGTCGACCACCGCTTGCAGGTAGTCGCGCTTGATGGTCGGGCCCACGTGGATGTCGCTGATCTGGGCGATACGCAGCCCGTCGAGCTGGGGCGCCAGCCCCTCGACGGCCACGTCGACCTCGACGACCTCGGCGAGTTTTCGCGCTTCGTGGTAGCCCAGCCCGGTGCCCGACGCGGCCACGCCGACGATGCTCGCGTTGACCGTGTGGCGAAACAGTTCGCGGCGGCTCGGATCTTCGGGGCCGTCATCCGACGTGGCTCGACTCGCGGCCGGCGGTATCACCCAGCGGCGCATGGCGCCGAAGGTCAGCAGCCCCAAGTCACGCGCGACCACCAAAAAGAGCAGCAGCGCGAACGAGCCCATCGCCAGATAGGCCACCCACTGTAAGACCCCGGCCATCGCCATCTCCGGCGCGGTGCGCCTCAAAATGGAGGCCGCCAAGGTCACCGCGAAGCTCGCTGCCAGCAGTCCCCAGAGCACGCGTTTTGCCTTCTTCGATCGCAAAAAGCGCGCGAGGCTCCAGCCCGCATATACATGCGCGCCGCCCCAGATCAGACTCGCCACCGTTCCAAAAATGATCATCCGCCACATAAGCTCACCTTATCGGACCAACGCCCAAACCACCACGGCCCACGCAGTTGCCCCCTGCTTACGAAAACCGTATCCTTCCGGCAACACACGTTTCAACTCTATGAGATGCGTCCAGACCCCGCATCGTTACACTGCAGATTTGCCCCGATGTCATTCGTGTCCAAATTAGCGAAGCGCAGCCGTGGGGCCCGGATGTAGAAGTGACTGAATCGCGATTCAGTCGCTCCCTTTACACAACCGGGGGCCTTCGTGTATTTGTTCCTCTGTACGGGCTTTGACGCAGCGCGTCATTGTGCAGTCGGGCCCGGTTTGTGGATTGCTGATTCATTACGACTCATCACGCTAATTGCCCAATTTGCAGGAGCTCGTGTCCAATGAGTAATACCACCCTTGAACTTCCGGAGGGCGTCCAGGTCACCGCCGAGGTGACCGACGCTCACGCCGAGATACTAACCCAAGAGGCGCTCGAGTTTGTCGCCACGCTCCAGCGCGAATTCAACTCGCGGCGGCTCGAGCTTCTCGAGAAGCGCGACGAGCGCGACGCTCGCATCCAACAGGGCGAGCAGCCTGACTTTTTGGAATCGACCCGCGAAATTCGCGAGGGCGACTGGAAAGTCGGCCCCATCCCCGAAGATCTGCAAAAACGCAACGTCGAGATCACCGGCCCGGTCGACCGTAAGATGGTCATCAATGCGCTCAACTCGGGCGCCGACGTCTTCATGGCCGACTTCGAGGACTCGAACTCGCCGACCTGGGACAACAACGTGCTGGGTCAGCGCAACCTGCGCGATGCGGTGCGCGGCGACATCGAGTACGACCACCCGACCAAAGACAAAGTCTACAAGCTCGAAGACAACCCAGCGACTCTGCTGGTGCGTCCGCGCGGCTGGCACCTGGTCGAAAAGCACGTGACCGTCGACGGCGAGCCGATCAGCGCCTCGCTGTTCGACTTCGGCCTGTACTTCTTCCACAACGCTCAGGCGCTACTGGACAACGGCACCGGCCCGTACTTCTACCTGCCCAAGCTCGAGAGCCACCTCGAGGCGCGGCTGTGGAACGACGTGTTCTGCCACGCCCAGGACGCTGTGGGCATCGACCGCGGCACCATCAAGGCGACCGTTCTCATCGAGAATATCCTGGCCGCCTTCGAGATGGACGAGATCCTGTACGAGATCAAAGAGCACGCCGCCGGCCACAATGCCGGGCGTTGGGACTATATCTTCAGCGTCATCAAGAAGTTTCGTAACGACGGCGACTTTCTGCTCCCCGACCGCGCGCAAGTCACCATGGGCGTGCCGTTCATGAAGGCGTATGCCGAGCTTCTGGTCAAGACGTGCCACAAGCGCGGCGCCCACGCCATCGGCGGCATGGCCTCGTTCATCCCCAGTCGCAAGGACGAAGAGGTCAACAAAAAGGCGTTCCGCAAAGTCAAAGAAGACAAGGAGCGCGAAGTCAGCCAGGGCTATGACGGCACCTGGGTGGCCCACCCCGACCTCGTCCCGGTCGCTCGCGCGCCCTTCGACAAAAAGCTCGAAGGCCGCCCGCACCAAAAAGACGTGATGCGCGAAGACGTGACCGCGTCGGCCGCCGACCTTCTGAACACCGACATCGAAGGTGGCCAGATCACCGAAGAGGGTCTGCGTCTGAACATCAACGTGGGCATCCAGTACATCGCCTCGTGGCTTGGCGGCCAGGGGGCGGCGGCCATCTACAACCTGATGGAGGATGCAGCGACCGCCGAAATCTCCCGCTCACAAGTTTGGCAGTGGATCCACCACCCCGACGCTCGATTGAGCGACGGACGGGAAGTCACCGCCGAGCTCTACAAGGAGATCGTCCCCGAAGAACTCGAGAAAATCGAGGAACTTTGGGGCGAGTATTACGACCCGGAGCGGTTCGAGCTTGCCCGCAAGCTCTTCGATCGCTTGAGCTTGGAAGACGAGTTTATCGACTTCCTGACGCTCATCGCCTACGACCACTTGGATTGAGTCGAGGCGCACCGAGGCAGCAAATCGTGCGCGCCTTCGGGCGCGCCGATAACACCGGCTTTTGTATGACCGGATGTTTGAAACTCATGTTCAGGCTCGCGTGTGGGAGCACGTGTGTCGACCAAGGAGAGACTGATGACGAAGCATCAAGGAGCTTCCGCCCAGGAACTCGAAGAACAGTGGAGCAGCGACCCGCGTTGGGAGGGCATCAAACGCCCCTACGGCGGTGAGCAAGTAGTCAAGCTGCGTGGCTCGGTCCAAATCGAGCATACGCTGGCAAAAATCGGTGCCGAAAAATTGTGGCACCGCTTCAAGAATGAGGCCCCGGTGCGAGCGCTCAGCGCGCTGACCGGCAACCAGGCGGTTCAGGAGGTCCAGGCCGGCCTCAAAGCAGTCTACGTCAGCGGTTGGCAAACCGCCGGCGACGCCAACACCGCCGGTGAAATGTACCCCGACCAGAGCCTCTACCCGGTCGACAGCGTCCCCAAACTTGTCAGTCGCATCAACAAGGCCCTGCAGCGCTCCGACCAGATCGAGTCGCTCAACGGCGGTGGCGAAACCGATTGGTTTGCCCCCATCGTGGCCGACGCCGAAGCCGGCTTTGGCGGCAACCTCAACGCCTTCGAACTGATGAAGGCGATGATCGCCTCAGGCGCCGCAGGTGTGCACTTCGAAGACCAGCTCGCCTCGGCCAAGAAATGTGGCCACATGGGCGGCAAGGTGCTCGTGCCGGCAAGTGAGTTCCGCAACAAGCTCGTCGCGGCTCGCCTCGCCTCCGACGTGTGTGGTGTTCCCACGCTTCTGGTCGCCCGCACCGACGCCGACTCGGCTGACCTGCTGACCAACAACGTCGACCCGCTCGACGAGAAGTTCATCACCGGCGACCGCACCTCCGAGGGCTTCTATCGGGTGGACGGCGGCCTCGAGTACGCCATCGAGCGTGCGCTGGCCTACGCCCCTTACGCCGACCTGCTGTGGTGCGAGACCAAGACGCCGGATGTCGGCGAGGCGCGTGAGTTCGCCCAGGCGATCCACGAGAAGTATCCCAACAAGATGCTCGCCTACAACTGCTCGCCGTCGTTCAACTGGAAGCGTCACTTGGATGACAAAACCATCCGCACCTTCCAGGACCAGCTCGGCGACTTGGGCTACGTGCTCCAGTTCGTCACCCTGTCGGGCTTCCACGCCCTGAACACGGCAATGTTCGAGCTGGCGCTCGACTACAAAGAGCGCGGCATGGCCGCTTACTCGCAGCTCCAGCAGAAGGAGTTCGAGCTCGAAAAATCCGACAAGTACCGCGCCATCAAGCACCAGAGCTTCGTGGGCGCCGGCTACTTCGACGAAGTTCAGATGACGGTGACCGGCGGCGAAAGCGAGACGGTGGCCCTCAAAGGTTCGACTGAGGAGGAGCAGTTCGATTGAACTGACATGGCTCAGTGACGCGCGGGCGCCAGGGAAGGCGCTCGCGCACCTTGACGAAAAGCCCCGCCGGTTCACGCCGGCGGGGCTTTTCGCGTTTTGTGACGCCGGACAGCAGGGTGTCGTAGCGAGCCTCTCGAGCCTCGAAACCCCGCGCAAAACCTTCGCCAAACCGCGCGATTCTCGCAAATCTTGCGCGCCGAAAACGGTGCAATCACGGCGTGCACCACCGCTCGGAGGGGTGCGCGACTGGTATCAGTTGTGCATGCAAAGACCAGCGAGTCACGACGTCCGACTCCAGGAGATTCTCATGAGCGCCACATCTTCGACTCGACACGTCCACTTCGACGGTCACTCCCAAAGCGCGACCGAGGCACCGCCCTGGTCGCTCTACACACTGATGACCCTCGTCGCCTTCCAAGCGATCAGCGGCATCGCCGGCGGCCTGGGGCTGATGCTCAACCCGACAGGCGCCCCGCTGGGCATCCCGCAGGCGTGGTTGGCCGGCTCTCCCTTTGCCGACTACATGGTTCCCGGCGTCATCCTGTTTGCTGTGCTGGGCGTCTTTCCGACCGTCGTCGCCGTCGCTCTCTACTACCGGGTCAAATGGGCGTTTCTGGCGACATTGGCGGTGGGCCTCGGCCTCACGATCTGGATTGGCGTCGAGATCGCCATCATCGGCTATCACGTCGAGCCTCCGCTGCAGGCCATCTACGGCATGCTCGGCATCCTGATCACCGCGCTGGCGCTCAACCCCAAGATTCGCGAGCATTTGGTTCGCTGACCGGTTGACGCCAACGGCGCTTTTGGGTTTGTTGGGCCCATGAAGAAACGACCCAACATCGTTGTACTCGACGGCTACACCCTCAACCCCGGCGACGTCCCCTGGTCGCCGGTCGAAGCACTCGCCGACCTCACCGTCTACGACCGCACCCCCGACGACCAAGTCCTCGAGCGTGCGCGCCACGCCGATATCCTGCTGACCAACAAGACGCCGGTCTCCGGCGAACTCATCGACCAGCTCGACCGGCTCGCGTTCATCTCGGTGCTCGCCACCGGCTACGACGTCGTCGACGTCGAGGCCGCCAAGGAGCGCGGCATCCCGGTGTCGAACGTCCCCGAGTACGGCACCGACTCGGTCGCCCAACACACGTTTGCGCTGATTTTGGAGCTCACGAATCACGTCGCGCTGCACCACGCAGCGGTGCGCAAGGGCGCTTGGCAAGAGAGCGGCGACTTTTGCTTCTGGCGAAAGCCGGTCGTCGAACTCGCCGGCAAGACGCTCGGCATCGTCGGCCTGGGCAAGATCGGCCGGCGCGTCGCCCAAATGGGCCACGCGTTCGGCATGCGGGTGGTCGGCTCCTCTCGAAGCCAGAAAGACGCCCTGCCCTACGACGATTTCTCCTGGCTCGATACCAACGAGCTCTTCGCCACGAGCGACGTCGTCAGCCTGCACTGCCCGCTCACTGACAAGACCGAGCGTATGGTCGACGCAGACCTGCTCGCCTCGATGAAAGAGAGCGCCTTTTTGGTCAACACCGCCCGCGGCGCCCTCGTCGACCAAGAAGCGCTCGCCGACGCCCTTCGCACAGGCGAACTCGCCGGCGCAGCCGTCGACGTCGTCGACCGAGAGCCCATCGTCGACGCCAACCCTCTGCTCGACGCGCCCAACTGCATCATCACGCCTCATATGGCGTGGGCGAGCGTCGAGGCGCGCCGCCGGCTGATGCGCATGACCGCCGACAACGTCGAGGCGTTCCTGGCCGGTGAGCCGCGAAACGTGGTGAACGCTCAGTAGATTACAATTTGCTCGCCCCGCCAAGTAAGGCATCACTTTTTGAATCGGCCCTTCCCCCTTGTTACACTGCCCCCGATTTCTGAAATTCACTGACTTTTCCGGGGAAACCGATGCCGCTGAATATTCGAAACCGCCTGGCGATTTGCGCCATGACCGCCTGCGCGTTCGCAGGCATCACAGCCGCCGCACCGCAGACCGCCGAAGCCTGTGGCGGCTTCTTCTGCAACTCGCAGCAGCCGGTCAACCAGCAGGCCGAGCGGATCATCTTCTCGCAGAACACCGACGGCACCGTCAGCGCCGTGGTCCAGATCATGTATCAGGGCCCGGCCAGCGAATTTGCCTGGCTGCTGCCGGTTAGCGGCTCGCCCGAGGTGAGCGTGTCGTCGAACGCCGCCTTCCAGCGGCTGCAAAACGCCACCGCGCCGACCTACCGGCTCAATACGACCATCGAGGGTGACTGCGCTCAGCCCGATTGGGACAACGCCGGCGGCGGCGTCGACGCCGGAACGAGCGCTGATGCCGGCGCCGGCGGCGGTGGCGGCGGCGTGACCGTGGTCAACCAGGGCGCCGTCGGCCCCTACAACTACACCACGATTTCGGTCGACTCGGGGACGTCCGACCCAGCCCAGGCGGCCATCGATTGGCTCACGCAGAACAACTACGACGTGACCAATATCGGCGCCGACCTCATTCGGCCGTACCTCGAAGACGGCATGAATATCATCGCCTTCAAGCTGACCAAGTCGAAGGACGCCGGCGATATTCGCCCGGTTAAGCTCACCTACCCGGCCGAGCTGCCGATGATCCCCATCAAGCTGACCGCCGTGGCCGCCAACGACGACATGGGCGTGCTGGTGTGGGTCCTGGGCGAGTCGCGCGCCATCGCCAGCAACTACCGCTCGCTGGTGCTCAACGACGCGCTCATCAACTGGTTCAACCCCACCTCGAACTACGACGACGTGGTCACCCAGGCCGCCAACGAGGCCAACGGCCAGGGCTTCGTGACCGAGTATGCCGACGGGGCGACCAACGTCGACGGCGTCATCTTCTCCGACGGGGAGTTCGTCAACTGGAGCAACATCAACGACCCGAGCCAGTGGCAGGACGACCACGGCGAGCTCATCATGGAGGTGCTGCGCAGCTACGGCACCTTCGACGGCTTCAACCTCGTCGTCGACGAGACCGTGCCGCTGCCGTCTGGCTCGACGACCCAAGACTTTCTGAACTGCCCGAGCTGCGTCTTTAACGGAAGCTCCGGCGGCTCGGACGCGGGCTTCGGCACGCTGCCCGCCCAGATCGACGGCTTCAGCCCCGACGCCTTCTTGAGCGCGGTCGAAGAGCACGTCATCACCCCGATGCAGGAGACCGAGGCGCTCGTCGACTCGCGCCCCTACATCACCCGCATGTACACCACCATGTCGGCCGGCGACATGACCCTCGACCCGGTCTTCGACTTCAACGACACCCTCGGCAATGTGAGCAACCAGCACGTCGCCGACCGCACGATTTACTGCTCCCAGGCGGTCACCGTCCGCGAAGCTCCCTGGAAAGCCGTGCTCCCCAGCGGCGAAGAGGTCCACGGCCAAGGGGCGAGTTGGCCGCTGAGCGCCGACGACGGCCTGCCGGCCAACCGCCAGGTGCGCCAAGAGCACAACACCGGCAGCGGCGACACCATCGAGGACAACACCGACTCGATCGCGACCACCATCGCCGAGCACAACGCCACGGTCTCGCTCGACCCGGGCGAGGTGGACAATGGCGGCGATGCGGCAGGAGGTGATGTCGGCGCCGCTAGCGATGCCGGCGCGGGCGCGGGCGGCGACAGCGATAGCGGCTGCTCTGCGACGGGCACGGGCGTGCCTGTCGGGGGTGCGTTGGCTGTGGCGCTGTTGCTGGGAGTGGCGAGGTTGCGAAGGAGAGAGGTTGGGTAAAGTAATCCCCTGCTTTTTGAGCGGGCCCCACCGCCTCGCAAACTGCGCGAGGCACCTCCCCTTGCGCTGGAAAGCGCGCTGGGGAGGGGGATTGCAGGCAGCGGCCCGGGTTCAGAGGAGCAATCCCCCTCCCCGGGCCGTTGTTCAGGCCGCGGGGAGGTGTCGGCGAAGCGTAGCTGAGCCGACGGAGGGGCCCTGCCAACAAGCAAGGGATCCCAACCCCAATCTCAAATCCTCACCACCACCTTCCCAAAGTGCTTGCCCGCCTTCATATACTCCAACGCCTCCCTCGCCTCGCCGAACTCGAAGACCCGGTCGACCACCGGGCGCATCTCGTTGACCTCGATGGCGCGCACCATATTCTCGAGCATCTCGCGGCTGCCCACGAAGATGCCCTGCACGCGAATATTGTGCATCAGGATCGGGATGACGTTTAGCTTCTGGGCCACCCCGCTCAACACCCCGATGACGCTGACCTGCCCGCCGTAGCGCACCGCCGTGAGCGATTGCTGCAGGGTGCCCGCCCCGCCCACCTCGATGATGTGGTCGGCGCCGCGGCCGCCGGTCAGCTTGCGCACGACTTTGCCCCACTTCTCTTCGTCGCGATAATTGATGCCGTGCGAGGCGCCCATCTGGGCGACGCGCTCGAGCTTCTCGTTGGAGCTCGAGGTCATGATCACCTCGGCCCCCAGAAGCTGGGCGAATTGCAGCCCGAACATCGACACGCCGCCGGTGCCCTGGCAGACGACCACGTCGCCCGCTTTGACGTCGCCGTGCTCGGCGAGCGCGTTCCAGGCAGTCAACGCCGCGCACGGCAGCGTGGCCGCCTCCTCGAAGCTCAGGTGCTCGGGGATGGGCACCACGCCCTTTTGGTCGACGAGCACGTACTCGGCGATGGCCCCGTCGAGCGGGCCGCCCAGCGTGCTCTTGAACCTGGCGCGGCTCGGCTCCCCGGCGATCCAGTCCTGGGCGAAGATCGGCATGACCCGGTCGCCCACCTCGACGCGCTCGACGCCCTCGCCGACCTCAGCCACCTCGCCGGCGCCGTCGGAGAACGGGATCAGCGGCAGGGGTTGGCGGGGATTGTATTGCCCCTCGATCATCAAGATGTCGCGGAAATTCGGCGAGGCGGCCTTCATGCGCACGAGCACCTGGCCGGGGCCCGGGGTCGGGTCGGGACGCTCGACTTGCTTGAAGTTATCGAGTCCGAAGTCGTCTTGGATTTGGTAGGCTTTCATTGGGCTAGGGGTTTAGGGCTAGGGGTTTGGGGGTTTGGTCTTGAGGCTCGTGTGTTGGAAGTGGTAGCCAACTACACGCTCATTCGCAACAACAAGGAGAAACCACGTGTCTAATTCTAGCCACTCGCCTCGCCTACTGATTCTGGGCGGCACCCGCTTTCTCGGCCCGCATATGGTCGACGAGGCCAAGCGTCGCGGCTGGCGCGTCACGCTGTTCAACCGCGGCAAGAGCAACCCCGACCTGTTCGACAACGTCGAGCAGCTGCGCGGCGACCGCGCCGAGGGCGACCTGGCCGCGCTCGAAGGCCGCGAGTTCGACGCGGTCATCGACACCTCGGCGTATTACCCGCGGGCGGTGCGCGAGGTCCTCGAGGTGCTCGACGGCCACGTCGACCACTACGCGTTCATCTCGACGATCTCGGTGTACGCCGACTTCAGCAGCCTGGGCCTCGACGAGGAGAGCGAGCTTGCCACCCTCGACGACCCGACGACCGAAGAGGTCACCGCCGAGACCTACGGCGGGCTCAAAGTCCTGTGCGAAGAGGCCGCCCGCGAGCACTTCTCGGGCCGGCTCACGATCATCCGCCCGGGCATCGTCGCCGGCCCGCGCGACCACACCGACCGGTTCACCTACTGGCCGGTGCGCACCGCGCGCGGCGGCAAGATGGCCGTGCCCGGCTCGCCCAAAGACCCGGTCCAATATATCGACGTGCGCGACCTGGCCCGCTGGACGGTCGACACGCTGGCCGCCGAGACCACCGGCACCTTCAACGCCGTCGTCCCCGACGGCATGGTCACCATGGACGACCTCATCGACACCTGCCGCGAAATCGTCGACGATCCCGCCGAGCCCGTTTGGGTATCAGAGGACGTGATCGCCGCCCAGGACGACCCCGCGAGCTTCCCCATGTGGGCGCCCCCGAGCGGCGACCACCGAGGCATCTTCACGATCAGCTCCGAGCGGGCCATCAAGGCCGGCATGGCCCTGCGCTCGGTCGAAGAGACCGTCGAGGGAACCCTCGAGTGGTTCGAGTCGCTCCCCGACGAGCGCCGCCAAAACCTCGAAGCGGGCCCCACGCCCGCCCAAGAACAAGCGCTGCTCGACGCGCTCTCCTAAGACAGATCTCACCACGGAGAACACAGGGGACACGGAGAAGGGACGTATTGGTTAACTCAGTGTCCCCCGTGTTCTCCGTGGTGAATCCCCCGACATCGCAGAACCCATGAACAGTGACGATTTTCGCAAATACGCCCACCAACTGGTCGATTGGATGGCCGATTACCTCGAGACGGTCGGCGAGCGCCGGGTGGTGCCCGACGTCGAGCCGGGCGAGATTCGCGAGCAGATCCCGGGCGCCCCGCCCGAGGAGGCCGAGCCGTTCGAGCGGGTGTTTGCGGACTTCCAGGACGTCATCGTCCCCGGCATGACCCACTGGAATCACCCGGGGTGGTTCGCCTACTTCCCGGCCAATCACAGCCCGCCGTCGATCCTGGGCGAGATGCTCACCGCGACCATCGGGGCGCAGTGCATGTCGTGGCAGACCTCGCCGGCGGCGACCGAGCTCGAGCAGGTCGTCATGGGGTGGCTGTCGCAGATGTTGGGGCTGCCCGACGGGTTCACGGGCGTGATTCAGGACACCGCGTCGACCTCGACGCTGGTGGCGCTTCTGACCGCGCGCGAGAAGGCGACCGGCCACGGGTTCGGCAAGAGCGGCAGCGCGGCCGAGGGCGCCGACAAGCTCGTCGTCTACGCGTCGAGCGAGGCGCACTCGTCGATCGCCAAGGGCGTCAAGCTCGCCGGGTTCGGCCTCGAGAACCTGCGCGGCGTGCCCGTCGACGAGACCTTCGCGATGCGGCCGGACCAGTTGCGCGAGATGATCGAAGCCGACCTGGCCGACGGGCTCGTGCCCGCGTGCGTCGTCTCGACGGTGGGCACGACCTCGTCGACCGCCATCGACCCGGTGCGCGCCATCGGCGAAATCTGCCAAAAACATGGTGTCTGGCACCATGTCGACGCCGCCTACGCGGGCTCGGCGGCCGTCCTGCCCGAAAAACGCGACATCCTCGACGGCATGGAGCTCGTCGACAGCTTCGTGTTCAACCCGCACAAATGGCTGCTCACCAACTTCGACTGCTCGGCCTACTTCGTGCGCGACGTCGACGAGCTGCTGCACACCTGCCAACGCCAGGCCGAATACCTCAAGACCGACTTCGACGAAGACGCGCCCAACTTCCGCGACTGGGGCATCCCGCTGGGCCGCCGCTTCCGCGCGCTCAAGCTGTGGTTCGTGATTCGCACCTACGGCGTCGAGGGCCTGCGCCAGATGATCCGCGCCCATATCGACATGGCCCAGACCTTCCGCGGCTGGGTCGAGGACGACCCACGCTTCGAGCCGCTGGCGCCCTCGCCGTTCGGCCTCGTCTGCTTCCGCTACCACCCGCCCGAGCTCGACGCGTCCGACCCATCCGCGGAAGCCGAACTCGACCGCCTCAACGAGAAGCTCCTGCGCGAGGTCAACGCCGACGGCCGCGTCCACCTCACCCACACCCGCCTCGCCGGCCGCTACACCCTGCGCATGGCCATAGGCCAATGGCAAACCACCCTCGACGACGTCGAACTCGCGTGGCGCTTGATCTGTGAGAAGGTGGACTTGGTTGCAGGGGAGAGCTAACCGTAAAGGTCGCGACTAGTTCGGTGCGTGGGCATCTTGCCCTCGCCTGCTTAATCGGTGCGTGGGCATCTTGCCCCTCGTCTGCGAGCGCTGGAAGCACCCGCACCGATTGAGGGTTCGGTGCGTGGGCATCTTGCCCTCGCCTGCTTAATCGGTGCGTGGGCATCTTGCCCTCACCTGCTTAATCGGTGCGTGGGCATCTTGCCCTCGCCTGCTTAATCGGTGCGTGGGCATCTTGCCCTCGCCTGCGAGCGCTGGAAGCACCCGCACCGATTGAGGGTTCGGTGCGTGGGCATCTTGCCCTCGTCTGCGAGCGCTGGAAGCACTCGCTCCGATTGGCGGCCAACGCCCATGCTCAGCGCACGTCCCGGTAGTACACCCGCCCGTTCTGCTCGTCGGTCCACACCACAAACTCCTCGGTCGCCACGATCCCGCCGGCGCGCGTCCACGGCGTGACCTCGCTGAACGCGTCGTCCTCGCCATAGGTGTACCGAATGATCGTGTTGCGCACTGGAAAGTAAGCCGTCGCTCCCACGGTCGCCATGCGCGCGTGGTGCGGCGGCGGGGTGTAGGTCGGGCAGTCGCCCGAACCCTCCTGAAGGTCGATGCGACACAGCGCCAGCGCGTTATTCGGGAAGCTTCGGTAGCGAAGGTCGAACCATAGCCAGCCCTCGGCGTCGACGTGGATGTGCTGGGTGTAGAAATACTGCATGTTGTCGCCAAGCCCGATGCTGTCCTTGTCGATCATGACCTGGGCGCCCTCGGCTCCGCTCGTGTCGATATACGACAGCGTGGTCTCGGCGGCGCTCCCCTTCGTGCTGTAAAAAATCGTGGGACCGACCAACTCGACGCCGGACGGACCCACCAGATCTGTGAGCACGTCTTCGACGGTGTCAGACACCGTGTCGTAGCGGCGCAGCGTGGTTTCGGAGAGCCACACCACGTGAGTTTCGTTGGCGGTGAGCGCGCGGGGATCGACCTGGGCGTCGGCGAGTGTGGTGCTCGTGCCGTCGTTCGGATCGACCTGCACGATCGTCTCGGCGCCCGGGTCGGCGACGAAAAGCGAGGCGCCGTCGGTGACCATCTCGGTGGGCGTGTTCAGGCCCTCGTAGACCGAGGCGACGGTCCAGTCGGTCGGGTCGATGCTCACGATGCTGCCCGCGCCGCGGTCGAGGACGTACCACTGGCCGCCTGCTGCGACGATGGGGCCGGGCTCGAGGAGGCCCTCGGTGACAACTGCGGGAAGCTCGGCGGCGGGAGCCAGGGGGCGGTCGGTCTGCCGGCGGTTTTCGTCGGCGGGCGCGCTCAACTCGCCGCGCACCGCGCCGTCCGGGGGAGCAGCGAGGTCGGCGTCCCAGGCGCAGCGAAAGCCGATATTGCGCGAGCGGCGCTCGGGGTTGGCGCCCCAGCGCGCCTTCGTGCGGCGCCAGCGCCCGCTCGACAGGTGTCCGCCGCCGCGCACCACGCGCAGCGTACCGGCCTCCGCGTCGGTCGGCTGGGGGCCGGTGGGGTTCGTCTGCGCGGCGCCGTCCTCGGCGTAGCGCGCGTACGGGTCGGCAACCCACTCGGCGACGTTGCCCGCCATGTCGAAGACGCCCTCGGGCGTCTGCCCGGCCGCCAGGCTGCCCACGTCGAGCACGCCCTGCTGGCAAAACGAGGCCCCGGCGAAGTAATTGGCGGCCTCGCAGCCAGCGCCCTCGTCACCCCACGGAAACTCGCGGTTGTCGGTCCCGGCGGCCGCATACTCCCACTCCGCCTCGGTGGGCAGGCGCTTTCCGGCCCACTTGCAGTAGTGATCGGCAGCTTGCCAGGTCACGAAGCGCACCGGCTCGTTCGCGGTGCCCTCGACGGGCAAATAGCCCCCGTCGACCTTCTCGATGTGCTGGTTGGGATGCCAGTGATAGTCGCCGGCCGCCCATGTCAAAAAGAGGGCGAACTCGGCGACCGTGACCTCGTGCCGGTCGAGGGAGAAGGCGTCGACGGTCACCTCGTGGGCGGGCTGCTCGTTGACGAACCAGCGGTCGCCGTAGCGGCCGAGCTCCTCGTCGGTGCTCGTGCCCATGGTGAACGTGCCCCCTTCGAGCGCGACCATCGTCGACGGGTGGACCTCGGGGGCCTGGGCTTGCTTGTCGGCCTGCTTGTTGGCGGCGTGTGCGGCGCCCGCGCTCAGCAGCAGCGCGCTGAAGGCGATGGTCGTGGTCATGCTCGTCGTAAGAGACGTCTTCATTGGTCACTCCCGGGCAGGGGACGCTCGGACAAAAAGTCCCACCACTGCTGGTTGAGCTGGGATTGCCAGCGGTGAGCGACGTTTTCGAGGCGGTGGTACACGAGGTTCTCGCCGCGCTGCCAGCCGAGGCTTTCGAGGCGCTCGACGATGGCGTCGGCGGCGTGCATGCCTTGGGCGCAGCTGCGACCAGGCGCCGCCGCGCAAGTGCCCCCGGGGCGGCAGTCGATGCACACGTCGTCATCTTGGACCCCGTGGATGAAGACGAGCGGGACCTGGCGGCCGTCCCACGCGCTCAAGCGCTCGTCGAGGTAGCCGAACTCGGTGAAGCCCGACTGGACGACCGCGCCGGCGATGAGGTCGGAGAGCTCGATGGCCCCGATAAACGCCATCGCCGCCCCGCGCGAGTGCCCGCTCAGGTAGATGCGGCGCCGGTCGACGTTGTAGTCGGCGCCGACCTCGTCGATGATCTGGCGCAAAAACTGGAAGTCGGGGTTCTCGTCGGTCGCGTTCGCCCAGTCCCAATCCGTCCACCACGCCCAGCGGCCCTGGCGAAACTCCTGGCCGGCGTACACCACGATGAAGGCGTTGAGGTCGGCGGTGCGCGTCAGATCGGTGTGCGGGGCCATCACACGGTGCCCGACACGGTGCCCGGGCATGTTGATGACCAGCGGATAGGCCCGGGCCGGATCATAGAATCGCGGGACGTCGACGCGGTAGTGGCGCTGCACCTCGCCGACGTCCTCGAGCCCGCTGGGCACCGGCGTGGTCCGGTCGACGAAGCCCGTCACCGGCTGGTCGCCGGCCGACGGGTCCGGGGCGGCGTAGGCCGGCTCGGCCGACTCCTCGCGGTGCGCACAGGCCGCCGCGAACAAGTACAGCGCCTCGCCGCTCTCACACGCCGCCACGCAATCGGCCGAGTCGGTGCCGAGCGCACAATTGGCCGGCTCGTCACAGGTGCCGTCGTTGGCAAACTCGCACGAATTCGCCGGGTCGGGCTTCTGCTTGTCGTCCCCGCAACCGGCGACGACGCCTGCGGCCAGGGCGACGAGCAGGGCCAGTTTCGCAATCGCTTTCATGATCTTGTCCGAGAAGGTGCCTCACGCGCCTATAAGTAAGCGCTTACTTACTTTAGGTATGGGTGAAATGCAAGTGTTGGTGTGGGGGGCTAACCGGGAAGGGCGCAAAGGTCACAAAGGGAAAGGCTGAGTGCAATCACGGAGGGCTGTCGTCAATCCGTGCGAGTGCTTCCAGCTCTCGCTTACGAGGGCAAGATGCCCACGCACCGAACTCTCAATCGGTGCGGGTGCTTCCAGCTCTCGCTCACGAGGGCAAGATGCCCACGCACCGAACAACACGAGGGCAAGATGCCCACGCACCGAACAAAACGAGGGCAAGATGCCCACGCACCGAACAACACGAGGGCAAGATGCCCCCGCACCGAGCAACACGAGGGCAAGATGCCCCCGCACCGAGCAACACGAGGGCAAGATGCCCACGCACCGAACCCTCAATCGTGCGAGTGCTTCCGTGAATGTACTTATTGACCGTAAAAGAGAAAGGCAGCGCCGGCGACATCGCGCGCATCGTGCATGCCGGACATCGTCACGAGCACGTCGGGGCGGCCATCGGCGTCGATATCGCCGGCGGGGCTGACCGAGAAGCCCAACGAGGCTTCCTTGTTGGGGCCCACGAAATCGCGCGCCCATTCGCCCATCTCGACCGATTGACCCTCGAGTTGCGCGGCTTCTTCGGAACCGTAGACCAGGTGCACCGCCCCGGCCCGTCGCATCGAGGCTGCATCTTCAGCCACCAACGGGGCGCCGACGAGCACGTCGTCGAATCCGTCGCCGTCGAGGTCGCCCACCGCGGCGAGCGCGCTGCCTGCTTGGCCACGGTCGGCGGTGCCTTGTAGGCGCACCGACGCATCGGCGATGGGCACCAAGCTGCCCGCGGTGCCCAACGTCGAGCCGCCGAACACGACATAGACCGCGCCGGACTCGTCAGCACCGTCAGGGCCGCCGACGAGCGGCTCGCCCACCAAAAGGTCGCGGGCGCCGTCGCCGTCGAGGTCGCCGGCGGGCGAAACGGCCGCGCCGAGGCTTCCGGCCGATCGGCTGTCGGGAGGGGTCAGGTGGACGGCGACGTCGCCGATCTCGAAGGTCTCGTCCGTCCAGGTGCTGTTGCCGTAGACCACGTAGGCCGCGCCCGCGTCGGCGGCGGCCAGCGGCGCGCCGACGACCAGGTCGCCCAGGCCGTCGCCGTTGATATCTCCCACTCCGGCCAACGAGCGCCCGGCGCCCTCGTCATTCGTGCCGAGCAAGCGCACGTCCGCGCCTTCGCTGGGGCCCAGGTACATGCGGTCGGTTGGGACTGGACGCCCGAAGATGATGTGGACACGCCCATCCTCCACGCCGACGCCCCCGCCGCGGCCTTCGGAGACGACCATGTCGTCGAGCCCGTCCCCGTTGAGGTCGGGGGCGATGTCGACCGCGTAGCCGAGCCTGTCTTCGATCCGCTCGTAGTACTCGCCATCGGGCCCATCTCGCAGAAGGTCGCCGCGCAAGCCGGCGCCGCCGAGGAAGAGGAGCGCGCGCCCCTTGTCGCCATTCCAGCCGGGCTGGCCCACGAGCAGGTCGTCGACGCCGTCGCCGTTGACGTCTCCCGACGCGTCGACGGCAAGCCCGCGGTCGCCGTATTGGGGTACCTCGAGTGTCGCGACGGCCGAGTTCAGGTCGACGGCGCCCTGCAGCGCGGCCGAGCCGTCGATGACCCACAACGCGAACGTCGCGTCTCGGTGGCCGGTGATGACGATATCGTCGCGCCCGTCGCCGGTCAGATCGCCGCCGCCGGCGACGCGCCACGGAACAGTCCCGCCGCAACAGGATTGCGTGGGCCCGAAAAAGGAGGCATCGGCAAAGTCGACGGAGAGTTGGTAGTCGCAGGCGTCTTGGACGCCGTCGGCGTCGCGGTCGCGTTGGTGGGGGTTGGCGCGATTGGGGCAGCCGTCTTCCGAATCGATGACGCCGTCGCCGTCGGTGTCGACGCCGCAGCCTTCGTCGCAGGTGTCGGTCTCAGACGTGTCACTCGCGTCGGCCACGTCCGGCGCGACGTCGTTCGCGGTGTCGGACACGGTGTCAGACACCGTGTCGGCGGCGTCTCGGCCGGTGTCAGGGGGCGTGTCTGCGCTGGTATCGGACGCATCGACAGGCGCTTCTTCGGCGAGCAGGCAGATGCGGCTTCCAAAGGCGACGCCTCCGGTCGACACGCACTCGTAGCCCGGTTGGCAGTCGGCGTCGGCCTCGCATGCTTGGCCGGCAGGCGAGCTACACGCGCTCGCAGCGAATAGCGCTGCCACTCCGAAAGCACACGCCACGATATGTCGGGACGCGCCTATCCACCTACTGCTCGACATCGAACCCACTCCCGCAACCAACACATATTCAAACACTCAAAACACAAAAAATCGTCGACCCGCCCGGCGCCTACCACCGAAGCACGCCGCGCACCGCCGGTCCGCCGGAGCCCCAGCCGACCTCGGTGCTCACGGTGGCGGCCTCGTCGCCCTCTCCCTGGGTCTCGATCGCCCACAGGGCGACGCCGCCGCCCAACAGGACCGCGCCCGCCGAATAGAGCACGACGGTGCGCACCTGGGCGCTGTCGGCTTCGCTCTTGAGCGTCTGGGCGCGCTGGCGGTCGCCGCTGTTATTGGCCGCCACGAACTCCTCGGCGCGCGATTGGGCGCTGTAGTCGGAGGCGATGCCCCCGACCAGAAGCGCGGCGCCCACGCCCATCGAACCGTAGGCGGCGTAGGTCATCCAGGGCGTCTCGCCGCCGCTGTCGGCCACGGGAGGGGCTTCGACCTGCTGCTCTTGCGCCTCTTCGAGCGCGACCTTCTCTTCGACGAGCTTGCCCGGCTCGAGCGTGACGTTGACGGTCTTTTCGGCATATCCGTTCGCGCTGACGACCAACTCGAACGCCCCCGGCGTCACCTTGCGGCGAAGCGGACACGTCAGGGTGTTCTCGCCGACCTGCACCGTGGCGTTGGGCGGCGTACACTCGAGGCTGAGGGTGGCGAACGGCTTGCAATCGTCGGCGCTCTTGAGCTGCTCGACGACCTCGACGCGCACGTCGTCCGGCAGCTTGGGCCGGGCGAGGACATCGGTGTAGGCGTCCTTGGCCTTCTGACAGGCGCCCGTCTGCTGGTGCAGCTTTCCGATATTGAAGGCGAGCTTGGGGTGGTCGAGGATCTGGCGGGCCTCTTCGAACTTGTCGAGGGCCTGCCACGGTTGGCCATCGTCGCGCAGCTGCGAGCCTTGCTTGACCAACTGCTTGAAGGTTTGGAGCTCTTCCTTGGAAGGCTTGGCGGCACGCGCCACCTGGGGGAACAGCCCGACGGCGACCACGCTCAGCGCCAGTGAGGTTCTACAGATACTCGTCCAAAAACTCATCGACGTTTTCCTCGCCTTCTTTCTTCGGCTTTGGCTTGTTGGCGGGTTTCTGACGCGTGCTGGGCGCCGGCTTGTTGACTCGCTGCGGGCGCTTCTCGACCTGCGGCTTCGGCTCGGGTTTGGGCAGCGCGGCCAGCTCGACAGTTTGCGTCTTGTCCGAGTCGGCGGTCACTTCGAGGCTGGACGTCTCGAAGCCCTCTTTTTCGAAGCGCAGCGTCATCGGCAACGCGCCCGGCTCGAAAGAGTGGTCGAGCGGCGTCTGTCCGAGAGGCTCGTCACCAGCGTAAACGGTCGCCCCGGAGGGCGTGCTCTCGATGCTGAATTCGACCGGCGCAGGTAGCACAGGCTCGTCGTTTTCGGCCTCGGCGCCCTCTTCGGCGCCCGCTTCGCCCAGCGCCGGAGCTTGTTCGTCGTCGTCGACCGCAATAGCCTCCGGCGCGGGAGCTTTCGCCTCTTCGCCTTCGACCGCGGTCTGGCTTCCCAACTCGATGGGGGCCTGCTCGCCGTCGGACGAGCTCGTCGCGAAATACGCGGCGCCCGCGCCGGCGGCCAACACGACGGCAGCGACGACAACCCACAGCGCCTTGCCTTTGCTCTTTTCGTCGGTGGCCGCCGTGCCGGGCATCGTGTCTTGGATATAATTCGGCGCGCGCAGCTCCGGCTCCGGAGTGGGGCTCTTGGGCGACGGGAACGGCGTGACGAGCGTGGCGTCATTCTCGATGTCGTGGGCCGGCGGCTGGCCGAGCGCCGGCGAGGAATGCTCACCGGTCGGCGGCGTCTGATTGGCCTGCGGCAGACTGCTGCTCGAATCCTGCTGGTGGCTCGGCGAGTGGGTCGGCAGCTCGGCGGTCGGCGGCTTGCTTCCGGGGAACGCGCCCGACTGGGGGCGGAGTAACTCGCCGACCTGCGTGGGACGTAGCCGCAAGTCAGCGGGAAGCCGGTCGACGATCGCCTCGAGCGCCTCGAACATCTGGTCGGCGTTCTGGTAGCGCTGGGCGGGCTCTTTGTGCGTCGCCCGAAGGATGACCTCGCCGAGCGGCGTCGCCGCGATCCGGCGGGGCACCTGTACGTGGCGCTGCATCTGCATCATCAACGTCTGCGCGGTCGTCGTGCCGCTGAAGGCGCGCCGGCCGGTGAGCATCTCGAGCAAGATCAGCCCGACGGCGTACACGTCGGCAGCCTTTTGAGGCGTGGGATCGTGCAGGTACTCGGGGGCGACGTAGGCGGCGGTGCCGCAGATCGAGCCGGTCGCCGTCAGGTCCGAGCCGCCCTCCTCGAGGGATTTGGCGATGCCGAAATCGAGGATTTTGACCTGGTCTTGGCCGCGGCGGTCCTGGGTGAGAAAGATATTGCTCGGCTTGAGGTCGCGGTGGACGAAATCCTGCTCGTGCGCTTCGCCGAGCCCGTCGAGCACCTGCATGGTGACTTCGACGGCGCGGCCGAGCGGCAGCGGCCCCTCCTGCGCGATGACCTCTTTGAGGTCGGCGCCCTCCAACAGCTCCATGACCACGTAGATCAGCCCGTTTTCGGCCTCTCCGAAGTCGTACAGGCGGATGGTGTTGGGGTGGTTGAGCATCTGGGCCAGGCGCACCTCGCGCTCGAAGCGAGCCACGACGTGGTCTTCCTGGGCGATATGCGGGTGCAAGATCTTGATGGCGACCTCGCGCCCCATGCGCAGGTGTTTGGCGCGCAAAATGACGCCCATGCCGCCGGTGGCGAGCACCTGCCTGATCTCGTAGCGCCCCTCGAGGACGTCCCCGACGCGCGGCATTTGAAACCGACCAAGTTGTGTCTGACCAGCACTCATGGGCTCGCCGAGGTGCGGGCGACCGGCGCTGTCCGAGCGCGTGGGGCCGCCGTGGAAGAGGCGTCAACTTTCAAACTGCAAGCGAGGCTAGCATATCCGCGCGTGTGAGGCCAGTTTTGGCGTCGAGCGCCGCCGTATCTAGCCCACCGAGGTGTCTATTTGCCCCACAGCAGTCTCCGCCGTTCAAAGGCCGTAGAAGAGAAAGACCGCGCCGGCGTCTCGGGCGTCGGTGTCGAAGCCGGGCGCGCTCATGAGCAGCTCGGATTGACCGTCGCCATCGAGGTCGCCGGCGGTGGAGACCGAATAGCCGAGCCGATGGCCGGGGCCGCCGCCCACGAACGCCACGCCGGCCAGGTCGACGGGAAACGCGTTGCCGATCAATTGCTTGGCGTCGCGGTGGCCGTGGACGACGAAGGCGGCGCCGACTTGCTCCTGGGCGACCTGGTGCTTGTCGGCGCCGAGGAGTACGTCTGCGATGCCGTCGGCGTCGACGTCGCCGGCGGCGGCGACGCTGATGCCCAGGCGTGATTGTGACTGCGTGCCTTCGATGCGAATGCCCAGCGGGTCGACGTCCTGAGCAGCGCCGGCGCCGGGCAGCGCGGAGGAGCCGAAGACCACATAGACTGCTCCGACCGTCGCTTGGCCGCTCGCGTCGAGCGCCTGCGGGGCGCCCACCACAAAGTCGCCGATGCCGTCGGCGTCGACATCGCCCGCGTGAGCGACGGACGCGCCAAACTTTTCGGGTTGGCCGCTCGACGGGCGCAACCGCACGCCGACGTCGGCCAATTGGCCACTCTGAGCGCCGAGTGAGGCGGAACCGCGCACCAAGTAGACGCCGCCGGTGGCCGTGTTGCTCGACTCGGCGGGCGCGCCCACGAGCAGATCGTCGATGCCGTCGCCGTCGAGGTCGCCGCCAGACGACAACGCGACACCGGCGGCGTCCGCCGCCGCACCGACCAGGGTCACGTCGGCATCGCCGGGAAGCTGCAGAGCACCGGGCAGCGAGGGTGCGCCGAAGATGATGTGGATGCGCCCCGTCCCGGCGTTGTGGCCCGGTTCACCGATGACCAAGTCGTCGAAGCCGTCGTCGTTGAGGTCGCCGGCGGCTGCGACGGCCATGCCCGCCTCGGCGCCCGAGGACTGACCGTTGATTTCGACGTCGGCGTCGGTCGGGAGAGCCTTGCCGGTTCCTCCGCTCCCGCCTCCGTAGATGAGGTAGGCCGCTCCCTTGTTGTCGATGGTGGGGTTGCCGATGAGCAGGTCGGCCACGCCGTCGCCGTTGACGTCTCCGGGGTGAGCGAGCGCGCGACCGGTGCTGGTCGAGCCACCGCCGACGAAAAAGGACGTCCACGCCGCGTTCAACTCGAGGGCGCCCGTGGGCTGGGAGGCGCCGTCGAACACATAGACGGAGGAGAGAAAGTTGCCGTTGCCCGAGAAACTGAAATAGAAGTGGCCGCTGATGATCGGGTCGGGCACTCCGTCGCCGGTGATATCGGCGCCTCCGACGACTCGCCAGTTGTAGGCCCTCGGCGAGTCGATGGTCGAGGCCCCGTGGAGGTGGGCGTCGCTGTGGGCCACGCGAAGCTCGGTGTCACACGCGTCGCCGATGGCGTCGGCGTCGCGGTCGGTCTGCAGCGGATTGTGACGCTGGGGGCAGTTGTCGTCGGCGTTGGCCAGACCGTCGTCGTCGATGTCTGGGTCGCACAAGTCCCCGACGCCGTCGCCGTCGTGGTCGCCCTGGTCGGGGTTCGCCAACTGCGGGCAATTGTCGGCGCCGTCGTCGACGCCGTCACCATCGTCATCGGCGTCGCACAGGTCGCCTTCGCCGTCACCGTCGAGGTCGAGCTGGTCGGGGTTGGCTACCGCCGGGCAATTGTCCTGGGCGTTGGGCAGGTCGTCGTCATCGATGTCGTCGTCGCACGCATCGCCGGCGCCGTCATCATCGGTGTCGAGCTGGTCGGGGTTGGCGACCGTGGGACAATTGTCGGAGGCGTCGAGGATGCCGTCGTCGTCCGGGTCGTGATCGACGACGTCTTCCTGGCAACCGGCGTCGGCGCACGCGTCGACGTCGCCGGCATCGGCATTGGCGTCGAGGCTCACGTCGGTGCTCGCGTCCGACCCAGCGTCGGCGGACGCACCATCGGCGCCACCGACGTCGCCGGCATCGGCCCCACCTGCGGCCTCGAGGAGGCAGATTTTCGCCCCGAAGAGCACGCCTCCGGTCGACGCGCATTGGTAGCCGGCCTGACAGTCGGCGTCGGTCTGGCAGCTCTGGCCTTGAGTATCACCTGCGCAACCAGCGCCCACCAACAGCGCCGCCACAGCGAGCGCGAGCACCGTCCACCACCCCAGCCTTACCGCAACGTGCATGCCCATCATCACCCAACTCGTGGCGTCTGCGTCAATTTGATGTGATACGTCACGGTAGCACTGCAGCGCGCAGACGGTCAAATTTGCCCCACACCCGAGCCCCCTCGCACGGGTGTCCGACACGATCGGGGCCCTGCCGCGCAATAATTTCGCCCACGTCCACCCCGCCTGCAAAATTTGCAGGAAGACTGCGCCCTCCTCAGCCGTCATACCCTTGGCCAGGGGGTGACCCGCGTCGATTTTCAAAAAAATCGGCAAAATATGCGGATTGGATCCTAAATTGCACCCAAGTCACGGCAGAGGCGTCTTTGCCCCGGCGTAGTCGGACGCTCGCCGCGCGCTCGCCTCGTAGTTCTACCTCTCGTACGTACCACCAAGATCATGATGACGCTCATCCACCTTCTGATGTTCGGTTTTCTCGTCGGCGCCGGCCTGTGCGCAGCTCACTTTTCACTGCGCCGCGTGGCCGAAAAGCACGACGTCCAGTGCCCCTGGGGCCGCTTCGTGAACACGACCGGCCACGCCGTGCGGCTTGCAGCCATGGGCGGCGGCGCATACGTTCTCGCCAGCGTCGGTTGGGTCGCCGTTCCGGCCGCTCTGGGTGGATTCCTGCTGACGCGCCCGGCACTTGCGCCCGTAAGAATTTCCGACGACTAGGCAAGCCATGCAGCCTCCACGTACTGAACATGGCACTGTGCTATCAGTGCGTGGAAGTGTGGTCGATGCGCGCTTCCCTGCGCACCTGCCCGACGTGCGCGAAATCGTGACGACCGAGGATGGCCAGGTGCGCCTGGAGGTCCTGTCGCACGTCGACGGGCAGACCGTGCGCGCCATCGCGATGACGCCCACCGGCGGGCTTCGCCGGGGCAGCGCGCTCGTGGCCACCGACTCTCCTATCCGCGTCCCCGTGGGCCCGCGGGTCCTCGGGCGCATGTTCGACGTCTTCGGCGAGCCCGTCGACGGCGGCGAGCCCCTCGACGACCTCGAACAACGGGCCATCTACGGCCGCTCGGTGCCCCTCGCCGAGCAACGAACCACCACCGAAATCTTCGAGACCGGCATCAAAGCACTCGACGTGCTCGCCCCCCTCGAGCGCGGCGGCAAGGCCGGGCTCTTCGGCGGCGCCGGGGTCGGCAAGACCGTGCTGATCACCGAGCTCATCCACAACGTGGCCAGCGAGCACTCCGGGGTGAGTCTCTTTTGCGGTATCGGCGAGCGCAATCGCGAAGCCGAGGAGATTTACCGCGAGATGAAGGACGCCGGGGTGCTCGACAAGACGGTGCTGCTATTCGGCCAGATGGACACGCCCCCGGGCGTGCGTTTTCGCGTGGGCCACACCGCGCTGACGATGGCCGAGTATTTTCGCGACGAGCGCCACCAAGACGTGCTGCTGCTCATCGACAATATCTTCCGTTTTATCCAAGCCGGCTCGGAGGTCAGCGGCCTGATGGGCCACCTACCCTCGCGCGTCGGCTATCAGCCCACTCTGGCCACCGAGCTCGCCGAACTCGAGGAGCGCATCACCTCGACCGCGCGCGGCGCGATCACCTCGGTTCAGGCGGTCTACGTGCCCGCCGACGATTTCACCGACCCGGCGGTGGTCCACACCTTCGGCCACCTCTCCTCGTTGGTCGTCCTGTCCAGAAAACGCGCCAGCGAGGGCCTGTACCCGGCGGTCGACCCGCTCGAGTCGAACTCCAAGATGCTCGCCCCGCATATCGTCGGAGAGCGCCACTACCGCATCGCCCGGCGCATTCGAAAGACGCTGGCGGAGTACGAGGAGCTCAAGGACATCATCGCCATGCTCGGCATGGAGGAGCTGTCCCAGCAAGACCGGCTGACGGTGGCGCGCGCCCGGCGCCTGGATCGATTTTTGACCCAGCCGTTCTTCACGACCGAGCAGTTCACCGGCAAAGAGGGGCGGTTCGTGCCGCTCGCCGAGGCGCTCGACGGCTGTGAGCGTATCTTGGACGACGAGTTCATCGACTACCCGGAGAGCGCGCTCTACCTCATCGGCGGAGTCGACGAGGCGAAGCGCCCGCAGGCCCCTATCGAGGAGGACAAGCTCGAGCAGGACAAGCTCGAGGAGGCTGCCGAATGATCCGCCTTCGAATCGCGCTGCCCCACCAGGTCTTGGTCGACGAGGCCGCCCGGAAGGTGATTTGCGAAGCGCCCAACGGCTCGTTTTGCCTGTTGCCGCGCCATATCGACTTCACCTCCGCCCTCGTGCCCGGCATTTTGACCTGGGTCGACGAGGCCGGCGCCGAGATGTTCGCCGCGGTCGACCAGGGAATCGTGGTCAAGGTGGGGGCGGACGTACGTGTGTCGGTACGACGCGCGGTGGTCGACGACGACCTCGAAACGCTGAACCAGACGGTGCGTCGGCAATATCGCACTCTGGACGAGAACGAGCGCGACGCACGCGCGGCCGCCGCGCAGCTCGAGGCAGGCTTCGTGCGTCGGTTTCTCGAGCTCAAAGAGCGGAGTTGAGCGTGGACGAGACCGGCCCACATAACGAACGGCTGCCCGACGAGGTGCGAAAAAAGGTCGAGAAGAAGCTCGACGCACGACGCACCGAAAAGCGCAGTCTCTGGCACGGACTCGGACTCTTCGGCCTCGTTGGCTGGGCCGTGGCGCTCCCGACGGTCGCCATGGTCGCGCTGGGGGTTTGGCTCGATCGCACGCTCGACGACGACTATTCGTGGACCCTGGCTTTGCTACTGGCCGGGGTATTTTTGGGATGTATGAACGCCTGGTACTGGGTGTCCAAAGAGAGCAAGGCAGAATGATGACACAGATCTTGATCGGACTCGCAGCCGGCCTGCTGCTCGGCGCCGCCTATTTCGGCGGCCTCTGGTGGACGGTCAATCGCGTCGTCGAAGACGGCAAAGCGTGGAAGCTCTTGGCGAGTTTCGTAGCACGCGGGGTGCTCCTCCTCGTGGGATTTTTCGCCGTGTTGCAGGTCGGTCTGGCCGCCCTGGGCGCCGCGCTGGTCGCCTTCTTGGGCGTGCGCATCGCCACCACGCGCAAAATGCGCCCCGCCGCTCCGACGACCTAAGCCCCCACCGGCCACCTCATGGAACTCACACCCGACAGCATCGTGTATGCGCGCTGGGGCTTCTTCGAGCTCAACGCCACGATTGTGTTCGGCTGGGTAGTCAGCGCGATCTTGGTCGTGGGTTCGTGGTTGATCACGCGCAACCTGTCGCGCGGGGCCGAGATCCCGCGCTGGCAGAACCTTCTCGAGGTGCTCGTCGACCAGATTCGCACCCAGCTCGCCGAGATCACCCGTGGCAGCGGGACTCGGTATCTGCCGTTTGTGGGGACGCTCTTCTTGTTCATCGGCATGAGCAACCTGCTGCTCATCGTCCCGTTTTATCAGGCGCCGACCGCGTCGCTGTCGACGACGACGGCGCTGGCGTTGTGCGTCTTCGTGGCCGTGCCGTTTTACGGCATCGTCCAACGTGGCCTGTGGGGATATCTGAAGAGCTACGCCCAGCCGTCGATCTTCATGCTGCCGTTCAACATCATCGGCGACTTCTCGCGCACCGTCGCCCTGGCCGTGCGCCTATTCGGCAATATCATGAGCGGCACGCTCATCGCCGCCATCTTGCTGGCGCTGGCCCCGCTCTTTTTCCCGGTGCTGATGAATGCACTCGGGCTGCTTACTGGAATGATTCAAGCCTATATTTTCGCTGTTTTGGCTGCCGTCTACATCGCGTCGGCCACGCAGGCTCAACCGTCGGCCGAGGGGCCGCAAGGAACCACCCATGACTGAAATGAGCACCATCGCGATGGTCTCCATCATCACCGCCGGGCTGACCATGGCGATCGGCTCGGTGGGCCCGGCGCTGGGCGAAGCCCGCGCGCTGGCCCAGGCGCTGAGCGCCATCGCCCAGCAACCCGACGAGTCGAACACGATCACGCGCACGCTCTTCGTGGGCCTGGCGATGGTCGAGTCGACCGCCATCTACTGCTTCGTGGTGGCGATGATTCTGATCTTCGCCAATCCATTCTGGACCGCGGTCGCGGGCGGATAAAATGGAAATCGATTGGTTCACAACCGCCGCGCAGGTCGTCAACTTCCTGGTGCTCGTGTGGCTGCTCAAGCGCTTTCTCTACAAGCCCGTCATCGACGCGATGGACGCGCGTGAGGAACGCATTGCCGGGCGCCTCGAGCAGGCCGAGAAGCGTGAGGAGGAGGCGTCCGAGGAGGCCCAACACCTCGAGGCCGAGCGCGATTCGTTCGCCCGCCAACAAAAGGAGCGGATGGATGCGCTCGAGCGTGAGCTCGCCGAGGAGCGAAAGCGCCTGCTCGAGGAGGCGCGCGAGGAGGTCGCGGCGGCCAAGCAGGAGTGGCTCGACGCCCTCGAGCGCGACCAAGAGGGGCTTCTTCGCGAGTTTCGCCAGCGCGCTGAGACGCGGCTGTTTGGCATCTTGCGCCACGTGTTGGCCGACGTGGCCGACAGTGACCTCGAGGAGCGCACCATCTCGGTATTTCTCGAGCGGTTTGCCTCCCTCGAGGAGGCCGAGCGCCTCGCCCTGACGCCGACGGGGCACGACGGCGCCCCGAAGGTGCACGTGCGCACGGCCTTCGAGCTCGACGACGCGCAGCGAGCGCACCTCCGAGACGCGCTCAAACGGTCTCTGACACCCGATTTGGAGGTCGATTTCGGCGAAGACGAGGCGTTGATTGCCGGCATCGAACTTCGCCTCGACGGGCGTAAATTCGGCTGGAGTTTGAGCGATTATCTCGACGGGCTCGAAGAGGAGTTGTGGACCGAGGTGCGCGAGCTCGCGCCGAGCGGCAGCCACAACGACCCCGGCGCGCACAGGAGGGTGTCGTGACCGACCACGTCGACAATCCGACGCGTGCGCTTGCGGGAGCGCTCGACCGCACTCTGGCCAGACTCGACCGCGCCGTCGATCGCCATCGACCCGGCCTGCGGGTGCGGGAATTCGGCACCGTGCGCTCGGTCGATCACGGCATCGCCAAGGTGAGCGGGCTTCCGCGAGTGGCCTACGAAGAGATGGTCACCTTCGAGACCGGCGAGATGGGCTTGGCCCTGGACCTCGGCGAGCACGAGGTGGGGGTGGTCGTACTCGGCGACGACGCCAAGATCCGCGCCGGCATCGAGGTCGAACGCACCGGACGGGTGCTGCAGGTGCCGGTCGGAGAGGCGCTGTTGGGACGCGTGGTCAACCCGCTCGGCGAGCCGCTCGATCGACACGAGCCGGTCCACGCGGCCGCCTTTCGCCCCGTCGAGCGACCCGCGCCCGAAATCCTGGAGCGCGCCCCGGTGACCACGCCGCTGCAGACCGGCATCGTCGCCGTCGACGCGATGGTCCCCATCGGGCGCGGCCAGCGCGAACTCATCGTCGGCGACCGCCAGACCGGCAAGACCGCTATCGCCATCGACACGATCTTGAATCAACGCGACAAGGACGTGCTGTGCGTCTACTGCGCCATCGGCCAGCGAAACGCGTCGGTCGCCCACGCCATCAGCGAGCTCCGCGAGCGCGGCGCGCTCGACTACACGGTGGTCGTCGTCGCCGAGTCCGAAGACCCGCCCGGCCTGCAGTTTATCGCCCCATACGCAGCGACCTCCATCGCCGAGTATTTCATGCGGAATGGCCGCGACGTGCTCGTGGTCTACGACGACCTGACCCAGCACGCCCGCGCCTACCGTGAAATCTCGCTTCTGATGCGCCGCCCGCCGGGGCGTGAGGCGTTTCCGGGCGATATTTTCTACCTGCACTCGCGGCTTCTGGAGCGCGCCACGCACCTTCGCGACGAGCACGGCGGCGGCTCGCTGACCGCGCTGCCGATCATCGAGACCGAAGCCGAGAATATCTCGGCGTATATCCCGACGAACTTGATCTCGATCACCGACGGGCAGATTTACCTGTCGCCCAAGCTCTTCCACAAAGACATCGTCCCGGCCGTCGACGTGGGGCGGTCGGTGTCGCGCGTAGGCGGCAAGACGCAGCTGCCGGCGTTTCGGGCGGTCGCCAGTGAGCTTCGCCTGGCCTACTCCCAGTTCGAGGAGCTCGAGACGTTCTCGCGCTTCGGCACGCGCCTCGACGAGGATACCCGACGCACCCTCGAGCACGGCCGGCGTGTGCGTGAAGTGCTCAAGCAGCCCCAGTACCAGCCGCAGAGCGCCGCCGAGCAAGTCATCGTGCTGGTCGCCGCCAGCGAGAATCTTTTCGACGACATCCCCGTCGAAGACGTCCAGCACGCTGCCCGCCAGGTCCGCGACACCGTGCCGGGCGAGCTGCCCTACATCGTGCGCAAAATCAAAGCCGGCGAAAAACTCCAACCAGAGGACAGAGCCCAAATCATCGACCTCGTCCAAAACATCATCACCCTAAACCCCTAACCCCTAAACTCCTAAACCCCTAAACCCTAGCCCTAGCCCATGCCCAACCACCAACAACTCCACGGCCGCATCGAAAGCGCCGACGAGCTCTTGACGGTCGTCAAGACGATGAAGTCGATGGCAGCGGTCAATATCCACCAGTACGAGCAGGCCGTGCAGGCGCTGGCCGACTACGACCGTACGGTGTTGATGGGGTTGCGGGTGCTGTTGTTCCGCCGCCCGGAGATGGCCGAGCAGGCGCGCGCGGCCCGCGTGGAGCGCACCGGCGCGGTCGTCTTCGGCTCCGATCAGGGCATGTGCGGGGCGTTCAACGAGCGGGTGGCGAGTTTCACACGCGAAACGCTCCACGCCGACGGTGACGGTGACAGTGACCGTGTGCGGGTCTTGTCGGTGGGTCACCGGGCGCGTGTGCGCCTCGAGGATGTCGACTTGGCCCCTCGTGTTCACTTCGACGTGCCAGGCTCTGTGGGCGCGGTCACCGATCTGGTCCACGACCTGCTCGTCGAGCTGTCGCGTTGGCGCGAGGAGGAGGATGTCGACCGGGTGCTCGTCTTCTATAACCGGCCGGCGGCTTCGGGCGCCTTCGAGCCGGCGGTGCGCCACCTGCTTCCGCTCGACCGGCGCTGGCTCGAGCGGCTGGCAGATTCTGCCGAAAAATGGCCCACGCGTCAGCTTCCGACCTTTACGATGGACGCTGATTCGTTATTCTCTGCGCTCATCCAAGAGTATTTATTCAGCGCGCTGTACCGCGCGTGTGCCGACTCGCTGGCCAGCGAGAACGCCAGTCGGCTCACCTCGATGCATGCGGCCCAGCGCAATATCGAAGACCTGCTCGACGAGCTGCGCGCCGATTATCGGCGTACACGCCAGTCGGCTATCACCGAGGAACTACTCGACATCATCGGGGGCTACGAAGCCCTGAGGGAAAGTGAGGATCATAAATGACCGAATTGATTGGATGGTTTGAAGACATCGGCATCGAAGACGTCCCCAAAGTCGGCGGCAAGAATGCCTCGCTGGGCGAGATGTATCGCGAGCTCGTCCCCGAAGGGGTCGCCGTGCCGCCCGGGTTTGCCGTCACTGCCGACGCGTACCGCTATTTTCTCGAGGAGACGGGCGTCGGCGAGCGTATCTACGAGATTTTGGAGGGTCTCGACACCCACGACATCGCCGAGCTTCGAAAGCGCGGCCAGAAAATCCGCCACACGATCACCCGCGCGGAGTTTCCCAAAGACCTCCAGCAGGCCATCGTCGACGCCTACGACCAGTTGAGCGAGGAGGCCGGCTTCGAGCTCGACGTGGCCGTGCGCAGCAGCGCGACCGCCGAAGACCTCCCCGAGTCGAGCTTTGCGGGCCAGCAGGAGTCGTATCTCAACGTGCAGGGCCACGCGGCGCTCTTGCACACCTGCAAGCTCTGCTACGCCTCGCTCTTCACCGACCGCGCGATCTCGTACCGGGTCGACCGCGGCTTCGACCACCGGCAGGTGGCCCTGTCGGTCGGCGTCCAGCAGATGGTGCGCTCTGATTTGGCCAGCGCAGGGGTGGCGTTTTCCATCGACACCGAGAGCGGCTTTGAAGACGCCGTCTTCATCAACGCCTCGTACGGCCTGGGCGAGAGCGTGGTCAAAGGCACGGTCAACCCCGACGAGTACTACGTCTTCAAGCCGACGCTCAAAGAGGGCTTCGAGCCGATCCTCGAGAAGAACCTGGGCTCCAAGGAGTTCAAGCTCGTCTACGCTCAAGGCGGCACCCGAAGCACGCGCCCGGTGCCCGTGGGGCGGCACGACCGCCAGCGTTACGCGCTGTCCGACGAGGACATCCTCATCGTCGCTCGCTGGGTGGCCATCATCGAGGACCACTACACCGAGAAGGCAGGCAAGCCGATGCCGATGGACGTCGAGTGGGCCAAGGACGGGCGCACCGGCGAGCTGTTCATCGTCCAGGCGCGCCCCGAGACGGTTCAGTCGCAGAAGCGTCGCGACGTGCTCGAGACCTACCGGCTGACCGGCGACGAAGGACCGGGCGAGGCGCTGGTGACCGGCCGCGCCATCGGCGCCAAGATCGTCTCCGGGCCGGTCCAGCTGGTGTCGAGCATCGAGGAGATCGAAGAGTTCGAGGAGGGCTCGATTCTGGTCACCAGCACGACCGACCCGGACTGGGAGCCGATCATGAAGAAGGCCGCGGCCATCGTCACCGACCGTGGCGGCCGCACCTCGCACGCAGCCATCGTCAGCCGCGAGATGGGCGTGCCGGCCATCGTCGGCACGATCGACGGCAGCCAGCGACTCGAGGACGGCCGGACCGTCACCATCAGTTGCGCCGAGGGCGAGGAAGGCAAGGTCTACGACGGCCAGCTCAAGTACGAAGTCGAGACGGTCGACCTGCGCGGGCTCGAGCGCCCCGAGACCAAGATCATGATGAACGTCGCCAACCCGTCGGAGGCGTTCCGCCTGTCGCGCATCCCCAACGACGGCGTGGGACTGGCGCGCGAGGAGTTCATCATCAACTCCTTTATCGGCATCCACCCCTTGGCGCTGCTCAACTTCGACGCCATCGAAGACGAGGAACTCAAAGACGAGATCGCCCAGCGCACCGTTCAATACGAAGACAAGGCCGAGTTCTTCGTCGACCGGCTCGCCCAAGGCATCGCGATGATCGGAGCCGGGTTCTATCCCAACGACGTCATCGTGCGGCTGAGCGACTTCAAGTCGAACGAATACGCTGCGCTGCTTGGCGGCGAGCTATTCGAGCCCACCGAGAACAACCCGATGCTCGGCTTCCGGGGCGCGTCTCGCTACTACGACGAGCGCTACAAAGACGCCTTTGCCCTCGAATGCCGCGCGCTCAAAAAGGTGCGCGACGAGATGGGCTTGAGAAACGTCAAAGTGATGGTGCCGTTTTGCCGCACGGTCGAAGAGGGACGCAAAGTCCAAGAGGTTATGGCCGAACACGGCCTCAAGCGCGGTGAGAATGGGCTGGAGATCTACGTGATGTGCGAGATCCCGAGCAACGTCATCTTGGCCGAAAAGTTCGCCGAGATCTTCGACGGCTTCTCCATCGGCTCGAACGACCTGACTCAGCTCACCCTGGGCGTCGACCGCGACTCCGAGATCATCGCGCACCTCTTCGACGAGCGCGACGAGGCGGTCAAAGAGATGGTGCACGAGGTCATCGAGCGCGCCCACAAGCACGGGCGCAAGGTCGGTATTTGCGGCCAAGCCCCCAGCGACTACCCGGAGTTTGCCCGCTTCTTGGTCGACGAGGGCATCGACAGTATTTCGCTCAACCCGGACGTCGTGCTGAAGACGACGCTCGATATTCTGGAGGCCGAAAAGGGTTAATCGCCATTCTCCGGCTCGAGCTTCTCGTCGAGCTGCATGTCGACCTGGCGCTTGGTCTGGTTCCACTCTTTTTTGATGCCGGCCAAGCGCTTTTCGAGACCCGAGGGGAGTTCCTCGGCGGTATCTGCGTCGACTTTGGCGAGGTCATCTTTGAAGATGTCGAGGCGGGTGCGCGCCGACTTCATCTTGGCGATGGTGTCGGGGTCGACCTTTTTGTCGGCCCCGACGACGCGATTCTCGTAAGCGAGCAACTCGCGATCGATCTCGCTGACGACGTCACTGGGACTCCCCTCGATGGGTTGGTCGGGATTCTCTCCGGGGATCCCCTCGGGTCGGTCGCCCGTCTCCTCACGCGCCTCCTCGATGTTCTCGCTGACCTCGCCGAGATCCTCGTCAGGCGGCTGAGGTGGGTCGCAGGCAAGAAGGCCGACGACGGTCCAGCAGGCCAACAACAGCAACTTCAGGCTCAGTCGAATCATGGCTCACCCCGTGGTGTGGGGACTGTGAACTGCTCCACGGTCGAATCACGACACACCACGGGGAGACTTCAAGGGCACACGCCTACTGCACCGTCGCCTCGGCCCGGCCTACCAACTCGGGCGTCACGTCAGCCTGATCGTAGTACTGCTCGAACACACGCGTGGGCTTCGCCTCGCTCTCGAAGATTTCGGCGGCAAATCGCGCGCCCAGAACCTGATAGACGAGCTCGGCTTCGACGGTGAAGGCGTCGGTGGTGTCGTCGACGGCGACCGTGTAGGTCACCTCGTCGGTACCGGCCAGATACGTCGAGTCGGAGCCGACGCCCACCGGCGCCACGCGGTCGATATCGGCGAAGGTCGACGACCACCCTTTGGGCAGCAGTCGGTTGTCCTTGTAGTACTGCGCCGCCCGAAGCAACACGTAGGTTGGATTGCCGTCGGGATCGGCCATCACCGGCTCGTAGATCTGGACCTGGTCGGCGCTGTCGATCTGGTCGTGGTGCGGCTCGATGGGCCCATCGACCGTCTCGATGGCCAGCACCTCACCGTCGCCGCCCAGAATCCGCCCGCGGGTATCCCACGCGCCCGACTCGAACACGGCGTTGCCCTGGGCGTCACGTACGGTTACGTGCAGCCAGGCGCGCCGGCTCGGAAAGCTGGTGGGGAACTTGTGGCCGGCGAGGTTCTCGAGGGCAACGCTGATGCTCAGCCCGTCGGCGGTCTTCTGGGCGCTTTTGATGCTCACCGAGGCGGTGCGATTCCGGAGTTGGTCGCGCACCTTGGCGATGAGCGCGTCGAACTGCTCGGCGGAGGCCTGCGGCTGCAGCGCGTCGGCGTGGTCGCGCAAGATACCGGGCACCAGGGTATTTCCGCCGATGAACAAGTGACGGCCTACCGGCTGTCGCGCGCTCGTGGGAGGGAACGTACCGCCGGGCGGGCGCCGGGCGATCTCGGTGCTGATGGTGTTGCCTTCATCGTCCGTCTGAGGCACGTGGCACGACTGGCAACTCGCCGGGGTGGCGCCGCCGTCGGTGTTGTACGCCGAGTTGAGCCATTCGCTGTAGGGGGCCTGCTCGGCGAACTTGTCACCGGTGGGGTGGCCCTGGGCGGTCAGCGCATCGGTGGTCAAGTTATGACACGTGGCGCACATCTCCGACTCGAGGACGTGATTGCCCTGCACCGGCTCGAAGCCGCTGCGGTTGATCATCGGGTTGGAGAAGGGGTTGGCGAACGGACCATAGGCAATCTGGTCGGGGTTTATCACGAACCCGCCGCTAAAGCTCTCCTCTTGGCCGAAGTTATCGGGCTCGATCTTGTGGCAGGTCGTGCACGAGACGCCGTCGAGGCCGAGCAGAGCGCGAGCATCGGAATCGTGCAGCATCTCGATCTTGGCCGTGTTTCCGGCCGCATGCGCCGCGGTGTAGGCCTGCGGGGCGTGGCAGTTCATGCACTTGTCCTCGATGGCCTCTTTGGCTGCCGGCGTAGCCTCAACTTCGTGGGCGACCATCCCGCGCCAGAATGGATCACGCGCGGAGTTGGCCATCATCGAGGCGCTCCACAAGTCGTACATGCCGATGGGGTCGCCGCTCGAATCGCGCATCGCATCGGTCTGCGGGTCGTTGCTGTGGCAATCGGCGCAGTTGAGCGCCGTCGAAAACCCCGACTCGACCACCGAGCGCGACGCGGCCAGGTGGATCTCATCGACCGGAGCGGTCCCACCATCGGTGTCCGGGGCGGTTTGCGTGTCGGTGTCAGGGGCCGTGTCGGTCTCAGCCGCATCCGTCTCAGAAGAGGTGTCGAAACCACGATCGGGCTGATGCTTTTGCGTTCCCGGGCCGCTACAGGCGGTCGCGGCCGAGACAAGTACGAGCACGATGCATAATGAGAGTTGTTTCATTATAGTCTCTCCGGGCCCTGGTGGCTTCGCCGACCTCGACAGGTGGCGAAGGATTGCAACGCGCGTTGCAACACCGGTGGGCAATCATGAAACAGCAGCGCCTCGAGATGTTACTCGAGAGCAGCAGCCGAAGGTACGGAGGTAGACCGTGCAAATTGTGGACCGACTCGTCGATCGCACCGTCGCCTTCGTCACGGGCATCCCCAAGATGTACTACGAAGGATGGGGCGACCCCGATCTGCTCGAATCGCTGGTGGAGTATGCGCGCAAGCTGGGACCGCCGGCCGACATCGACGTCACGTGGCGCGAGGGCAAGCGCCGCTGGGACGGCACTTATCTGTTCGAAGGTTGGTTCACCTCGCCGGCCAAAAAGCTCCCGCTGCCTCCGGAAGCCCGCACCGCCTATTTCCAGATGCTTCTGCCGCCCAAGCCTTTCGGCGGCGGCGCTCCGTCGATGTGCATCCATCTGGCCGGTACCGGCGATGCGACCTACCTGGGCCGACGTCTTCTTGCGCGCCCCCTGCTCAAAGAGCGCATCGGCGCGATCGTGCTGCAAAACCCGTTTTACGGCCCCCGAAGACCCCACTGGCAACGCGGCACCCGGCTGAGGCGCATGACCGACCAGTTGATGATGAACCTCGCCACGGTCGAAGAGACCCGCGCGCTGCTCAAGTGGCTGCGCGATGACGGCTACACCAAATTGGGCGTAACCGGCTACAGCATGGGCGGATTTATGGCCGGATTTGCCGCGCAGACCGTGCCATTTCCGATCGCGGCGATTCCGTGCGCGGCCGGCGACACCGCGGTCGCCCCGCTCATCGACAGTCCGCTGCGCAATATCTGTGATTGGGAGAGCTTGGCCGAGGAGGCCGGCAGCGCCGATCATGCCGAGATGCTGATGCGCCAGACGCTCTCGTCGCTGGCGCTGAGCGAGCACGGCACCCCGGTGGCGCCCGAAGCGGCGATTATCGTGGGGGCGCGCGCCGACGAGTTCGTCCCGCCCTCCGAGCCGCTCGAACTGCATCGACACTGGTCGGGCTCGGAGCTTCGCTGGATCAACGGCGGGCATACCACCGGCTGGCTGCTCAACCCGGGTCCGATCCGTCAGGCGATCGTCGACGCGTTCAGGCGTCTCGAGGAGATTCTGTAGGCAGGATCACCCGCACGGTAGTCCCCTCCCCGGGCGCGGTGTCGATCTCGACGGTGCCGCCCAGGCTGCGCACGGTATTCTGCACGATCGTCAGGCCCAGCCCGGTGCCTTCCCCCTCGTCGCGGGTACTGTAGAACGGATCGAAGGCGCGCGAGAGCACGTCAGCGGGCATACCGGGGCCATTATCGGCGATCTCGACGATGATGAAGGCCTCGCCACTCGCGCGGGTGGTCACGCGCACCTCTTTGGGCTCGCGCTCGCTCTGCTCGAGCGCAAAGAGGGCGTTGTTGAGTAGGTTGATGAAGACTTCGGCGAGTTGTGCGCGATTGGCGTTGACGCATGGAATATCCCCTCCGTCATGCACAACCCGAACGTGCGGTTGCTGGTGGCGGAACACCAGACTCACGGAGGTCTTGAGGAGTCGCTCGACGTCGATGGCGACTTGCTCTCCGCTTTGGCGGTCCACGAAGGTGTCCAGATCACTTACGATGCGCCCGATGCGCTTGATTCCGTCGGCCGTGTCGGTGAGCGCCTCGAGCATGTCCGTCAGCTTCTCTTTGCTGAGCGACTCGGCTTCGCCGTCGAGCATGCGCCGCAGATCGCGCAGAACGAAGTCGACGTTGGCCTTCGCGTAGGCCAACGGGTTGTTGATTTCGTGGGCGACGCCACCGGCCAGCGTGCCCACCGCGATTTTGCGGTCGAGTTGCATGGCGCGCACCAGCAACTCCTGCTTTTTGCTCACGTCTCGGCCAATGAACACGAAGCTTGGCTTGCCTTCGAACTCCATCGGCCGCACGTGCAGTTCGACCAGGATGCTCGAGCCGTCGCGGCGCAACAGACGCTCCTCGACCGGCGCGGTCTTTTGACCCGTTCTTGCCATCGTCGCCAATCGCTCGGTGGCCATGGCCCGATCGTCGGGATGGACGATCTCCAACACGGGTGTGTCGGTGAGTTCGTCGGCCGTCTCGTAGCCCAGATAACGAACCATCGTGGGATTCACGTAGACGAATTTGCCATCGCGGTGAATGCCCACCGCATCGGGCATATGCTCGATGAGCTTGCGCAGGTGCTCTTGGCTGCGCTCGAGCTTGGCTCTAATCTCGTCGAACTCGGTGACATCGCGCACCGAGGCGAGCACGCTGCGCTCGCCGTCGATTTCGACCGGACTCAGGCTGATATGGGTCGGAAAGAGTTGCCCGTCCTTGCGGCGGGCTTGAAGCGACGGGCGCAAGCTCATCGGTCGCACCGATGGCTCACGCATATAGTCTTCACGGTAGTGGCGATGGGCCTCGGCGAGTTCATCTGGAAGCAACAACTCGACGGGTTGATCGATCAATTCTTCGCGCGGAAAGCCAAAGAGGCGCTCGGCTTGAGCCGAGGCGTATCGAATGCGCCCGTCGGGGCCGACAACAAAGAGCGCGTCCGGTGAGGCATCGAGAAAGTACTTCCAGTGAGACTCGAGAGACACTGCTACGACCCGGTGAGGCGAGAAAATCAAAAGGACGGCACGCCAGCTTTGCATTCTCGGCGAATCCTGCCCTCCAGTAAAGGATGCGAACCGTGAAGCTATCGTGACGAATTTTCTTTGCGGTGCGTCGCCCACAATGTCACGATAAACGTTAGATCTAAGTGCAGTTGATTTGGAGTCGTTCATGGAATCGCCAGCGGGTAGACAGCCGCAAGACCCGCCCCCTCAACCCGACGAAGTCGACCGCGAGCTGAACTTCTTTCACGAGGTGCATGTCATCCGTGGGGCCATCTTGTTGTTGGCCTTCGGCATGGGCGTCGCGATCCTCAATTATGCCAGCGTCATCTTGATCCCGGTGGTCCTGGCCGTCTTTTTGGCCTACGTGCTCAACCCGTTCGTGAGCGCGCTGATGCGACTGCGCATCCCGCGCACCGAGATTTTCATGCCCCGCGGCCTCGCCTCCCTCATCGTGGTCATTTTCGCGGTGGGGTTGACCGTGGCGCTGGGCATCCTCATCGGCGACCAATTCGGCTCGTTTGCGGCTGACATCGCGCGCTACGAAGATCAGATCGCCGACAACGTCAAGAACCTGCAGACTCGGCTCCAGGAATGGCAGGGGCGTATCGAAGGGTACATGGAGCCGATTCGACGCTCCCAGCTCCCCGGAGAGGCGAGCGGTGTGGCCGGCGCCGGGGCCGTCGCCCCGCCCGATGCCTCCCCGCTACCTGTGGAGAGCCAGAAATCGCTGCTCGAGCAGACTAGCGAGCTGTGGCTGCGTGCTTCATCGTATATCGCCGGGGGGCTGAGTGGGCTGCTGGGATTTTTGGCCCAGGCGCTCACCTGCATCTTCGTGATGCTCTTCATGCTCATCGAGGCGCCGTCGATCCGCCACAAGCTCATCAACATCATGGGGACGACCGATCAGCGCCGCGACATGGTTCTGGAGGTGCTCTACAACGTCAACCGGGACGTGCAGCGCTACTTGTTCAACCGGTTCGCCACCAACTCGGTGCTCGCCCTGGTGGCGATGCTCTGCTACTGGGTCTACGGGCTCAACTACGTGCTCTTGTTGGGGATTTTGGCGGGTCTTTTCAACTTCGTGCCCTATGTCGGCCCGGTCGTCGGCTCGGTGTTTCCTGCCCTGGTCGCCTACATCCAATTTGGCACCATCGAGTCGGTGTTCTGGGTCCTCGTCATCTATACGGCGCTGACTGGCATCGAGGGAAATATCCTCACGCCGGTGGTACTCGGGCGCCACCTCAAGCTCAACAGTCTGGCGGTGATACTGGGGCTGGTGTTCTGGGGCTGGCTGTGGGGAGCGATCGGGATGCTGCTGGCGATTCCCATCATGGCCGCCATCAAGGCGGTGGCCCTGCATGTCGACGATATGCGCCCCATTGCCGAGTTGTTGCGGGCGGATTGAGCGCTACCAGAACGCCCGCCAGTAGTCGCCGGCGAAGTAGCCGGCAGCGGCGAGGGCGGCCAACAGGACAAGCCAGAGGACGACCCCCTGGCGCAGCGCCTTGCTGGCTCGCTCTTCCTCCCAGCGCTTGCGCGGCTCGACGCGTTGAATCGCGAAGGTGACGACTCCGGCGAGGTTGATGCAGATGGTGTTGATCACCGACAACAGCAAGGGCCCGACGGCCAGGGCCAAATAGCCCGCCCCCACGAGCATGCCGAAGCTCACGAGCGGAGGCACCAGCGCCACGGCGATCATCACGCCCACCACCCCGCCGGGCTTGACCCCCGTAAATGACAAGGTCCCGGCGATGCCGGCGCTGGCGGCTACGACCACGTCGAGCACGCCGATCTGGATACGGAGGCTCTGCATCTCGGCGCTCGGCTCGAAGGGCATCACCACCCCGAAGCCGATGGAGACGACCACCGCCACCAGTGAGCCCAACAGGCCGACTTTGATGGCGCGTTTGCCCAATTTCAGGTCGGCCATCGCGGTCGCAAGCGCCAATGCGATGGCAGGGCTGAGCAGCGGAGCGATGATCATCGCGGCGATGACCATGATGATGTCGTCGCGGTAGATCCCCACCGCGGCCACGACGGCGGACACCGCGATCATCGTGACGTAAGGCCACGATATGCTCATGCCGTGGGTGACGTCGTCGTACAACTCCTCGATGTTGATCGGGGCCTTGTCGTCGGAGGCGGGGGCGAGTCTCTCGCCCGACTCCGCCAGACCATCGACCTCTTCTTCGGGGTGGGGAATCGCCGCCTCGATGTTGAAGACGATGATCCGAAAGCCTTCTTCGAGCGAGAAGTTGTCTTCGAGGGCGTCGACGATGGCCTCGACTTGGTCGCCAAACGCCAAGATATGCCAGATCTGGCGGCCGTTGGCCGGCTTCATGCTGTACTTTTCGACCAACGGGATTTCGGCGAGCGTCTCAGACACTTCTTCGGTGCGGTCGCCCGGCAGCCGGATTTCGATTAACCGAAGTGGCATAGTCACATGTCGCCGGACTCACGATTGCGCACCTGGGGCTCCTCGGGTGGAGGACCTCCTCCCACCGCGGCGTCCTCTGTGGCTTCGCCCTGAGGCGGATTGACCGTGCCTAGCGCTGCTTCGAAGGCTTGCTGCAGGTATTCGGTCGCCTGCTGGAGCGTGTTCTGCGTGGCCGTCTGTCCCTGCGCCGACTCTGCCTGCTCGGCCGCCTGCATCTGGTCTTCGAGCCGCCACTCACGCTCCAACTCGGCCACACTCTTCGATTCCTTCCCCTCGGTGGGTGGAGCCGGATAGCGCTGTCGATTGGGATGCTCCCACGGATTCTCGTCGTCGCATCCGCAAAGGCCTCCCCCTGCAATGAGCGCGGTGATCGCCGCCACCAGGACGATCGGCCAGCGATGAGTTGTCAAATGCATCAAATGCTCCCCCTCGAGCAGCTTCCGGCTACCGGCCGTCGAAGATGCTCCGCCATACGTTACCTCTCTGACAAAGAGAACCACGAGCGAGCAACGAGCAACCGGGGAGTCAGCGCGGTGTGCACGATCTTACGGATCACAACTTGCAACACGTGTCCGAACACCTGATGTCCGACCTGCCTCACGCTCACATGAATCAGGAGAGTGGTGATGTCTGTGGAACACATCCCAACGCTTACCACCCCGGCCTCGGCGCTGACGCCACCGCAAGTATGGCGAGCGTCCGCCGACATACTGCGGGGTTGGGTGGTGCGCGGCCTGTTCGCCGCGCAAGTCCGCGATCGGCTCGACCGGTTGGAGCGCCAACACCGCGAGAGCGGCACGGTGCTGCTTGTGCTCGACCCGACGACGACATCTCTCGACGGCCTACCGCTGTCGAGGGTGATGGAGGCATATTTGGGCGAAGTCGGCCGCCATACGCCTCCTTGCGAGGAGACTCTGCGCTTGGCGCAGATGCTCTTCGGCGAGCGGGGCAACGACGGCCTGACCGCGAACCGACGCAACCAGTTCTTGGCGCGCCTCTGGACGTTGTTGGCGCGCCGGGTGCCGGCCACGCTTGTGGTGTTGCACGCCGACCGACTCGGCGAGCCGGCTGCGGGCCAGCTGGCCAATTTCGTCAGGCGCGTCTTCTCGGATCCCATCGCCAGCCTCGCCCCCCAAGTCAACGGCGGCTACCGTGTCGCGGGCACCGTGGTCTTTGTCGGTGAACCTCGCGGGCTCGGCCTGCCACTCGAGCAGCTTGGCTTCGAGACGGTCGACGCACAGGCTCAGGCCCCCTCGCAGCTCCGCGCCTACTTGAGGCAACCCGAAGTGCTCGAGCGCTTGGTGCAGTCGACCGCAGGCAGTGTCTCGCGGCTCCGTACGCTGCTCGACGAGCTGCCCGACAAGGTCGAAGACTTGCTCATGCACCGCTTCGAGCGCCTCGATGCGTCCCTACGCGACATCCTCGAGGTGCTCGCGCTGGCCTGCAGGCCCGTGCTTTCGACCCACTTCGACGATGCTGCGGCGCGCCGGCTCGTCGACGAGGGTTTCGTGCGCCGCCAGGTCGACGGCGCGCGCGTCCGGCTCTTTATCGACGAGCCCGACTTCCGCAGTCGGCTCGACCGACAGCTCGAAGAGCAGCGCCGGGCGGTGATTCACCGCCGACTCGGTGCGATGTGCCGCAAGGAGGGCGACGTGGGCACGGCCCTCTATCACGCCCTCCATACCGACGATGCCACGCAGGTGGTCGACGAGGCGCTGGACGTTGTAGGTGAGCTTGTCGCACGCGGCGACGTCGAGGAGGCGCGGCCGCTGTTGGATGCGGCCCAACGGGCGGCCGGCGGCGACCGAGCCGTGCGCGCCACGCGACTTATGGTCGAACTCGAGCGAGCCGCGGGCAACCCGTCGCACGCGCTCGCTCGGCTCGACGAGGTGATGGGGCGCGGCGATGAAGGCGCGTCGGCCGACCTGGAGTTGCTCCGCGGTGAGTTGCTCTTGGCCACGGGCGACCATGGGGCAGCAACGCAGGCCTACGCCGTGGCTGCCGAGCAGATACCGCACGCTCGAATCGGCTTGGCCGAGGCGCTCTACTTGGCCGGAAAGCAGGCCGATGCCTCGGCGCTGGCCTACGAACTGCTGGCGGAACTCGACCGCGAGGAGAACGATCGTCACGAGGACATCGTTCGGGTGCGTAATCTGTGCGGCAAGTTGGCGATTTTCGATGAGGACTACGCGACAGCGCGTCTGCACTTCGAACGCGCGGTCGAGCTCGCCCGTCGCCATGGCCTGCGGGCCGCTGAGTGCCGTGCGCAGGCGAACCTGGGCATCGTCGCCATGCAGACAGGAGCGAGCGAGGAAGCGCGGGACTGGTTGGCCAAAGCGGTCGAAAGCTCCCAGGGAAACCCGCAGGTCGACCGGGCCGGGTTATTGCTCAACCTGGGCATGCTCGAGCAGCGTCAGGGGCGCTTCGATGCCTCCATCGAGCGGTATGTCGAGGCGATCGAATGGGCCGACCAGGCTGCTGCGGCGGCCGTGTATTATACGGCGGCCTACAACCTGGCCTCGCTCTACCAAGATATCGGAGCCTTCGATCGAGCGTTGACCTCGCTGGAGCATATCGACGGCGAGCCGCAGGGGACACCTCCGCTGCGCATCGCTGCGTGGGTGGCGACGGCGCGCGCAGGCATCTACTTCGAGATGGGCGATTACCGCCGTGCCGTACGCGCCATCGAGCGAGCGCGCGACCGGTTCGAGGATGTCGACCATCTGGCGCTTCACGGCGTCAAAGAGCGACTGCAGGCGGCGATCGCGCATGCCGAGCTCGGCCAAAATGAGGCCGCGCGCGCCATCGTTGAGGGGCTCGATCAGCCTGTCGAGGCGCGAAACGCGGGGCTGCACAAGCTGGCTCGGGCACTGTCGGGCCAAGATGACGGAGAGCACGCCGAGGCCCTGGAGCTCGCCGCCGCCGCGCTGCACGACTTCGACCGCGCCGGCTATCATCACGGGTACTGTCGTGCGGCGGCCATGCTGGTAAGATTGCACGAGGCCGGCGGACGTCTGGACGACGCCTACGAGGTGCTCGACGAGGTCACCGGTCGCATTCACGGCCGCGCCGACACGGTGCCCGACACCTTTCGCGACGATTATTTCGACCAGCCGATCCATCGTCGGCTGCTCGGTTGGACGCGTACACTTCGCTCGCACGACGCGGCGCCGTCTGCCGCCAATGCCGGCGAGCTGCCGTCATCGCGCGTGCTCGCCATCGCCCACGAGATTCTGGATGGCAAGACGTCGCTGAGAGAGCAGCAAAGGCGGCTCGAACACGAGTGCATCCGTGCGGCGCTCGAGCGCACCGAGGGCAATATCACCCGCGCCGCCGAGCTGTTACAGCTGAATCGGTCGAGGTTGAGCCAGATCATCAACGCCGACGAGGACCTCTCGGCGCTCAAACAGCGTCTGAAGGGATAGACTCTTCGCCGGCGGACAGTCGGCAGTAACGAACGGATAGAGCGACATGAAGAACACGACTGCGAAGAAGAACATGATGGCGAAGTCAAGCACGATGGCCAAGACAAGCGCGATTGCAAAAATGGTGGCGCTCCTGGGGCTTTCGGTCGCGCTGTTCGGTTGCGGCAATCTGGCCGATCCGGTCGACGCCGAGCCGCCCGCCGAGGAGCTGCGCGAAGCGCCCGAAGCCGTGCGCACGGCCGAGCAGGGCCTCGACTTCGAGGCGGGTCTCGACTTCGACCACGCCGCGCCGGTGATTCGACACGTGCGTCGCTGCGACGAGTGCGAGAGCATGCGCATCTTGCACGTCAAGAGCGAGGACGACGGCGAAGACGAGGGCCAGAAGAAGAAGAGCGCGCGCGACATGCTCGACGAGATTGCCGACGGCAATCCCGTCCCCTTCCCGCTCGATGAGAAGAAGCCGCTCTTCGACTGAGTCCACTGCCAGGCAGGCTTCACTGTTCGTCGGGCCCCCTCCCCTGCGCACCTTCTCGCGCCCGAGCGTACGCCGCGTTGCGCCTCGTTGTAGATATCCGACTCGTGTCTACGATGCAGGTATCCCCTTCAGCTTGTTCAGGTTGGGTACACGCAACGTGAAGCCACACCATGGCGCAACTGTTCGATCAAACGGCGGATACCTACCTGCGGCTGGCTCTGCTGGCCGTATTGCTGTTCTTGATCGGACTCGCCACCGTGATGAGCACCTACGGCGAGCCGCGATATATCACCGCGGTGGGCTGGGCGCCCGACCAGCCGGTGCCGTTTAGCCACGCCCACCATGTCGATGGACTGGGGATCGACTGCCGCTATTGCCACAGCACCGTCGCACGCAGCTCCTCAGCGGGTTTTCCTGCCACGCACACCTGCATGAGCTGTCACTCGCAGGTGTGGACGCAGGCCGACGCCCTCGAGCCGGTGCGCCAGAGCTACGAACGCGGCGAGCCGCTTCGCTGGCGGCGGGTGTACGACCTGCCCGAATTCGTCTTCTTCAAGCACAACGTCCACGTCTCCGCCGGGGTGGGCTGCGAGACCTGCCACGGGCGCGTCGACCAAATGCCGCTGACCCGCCAGGCGACCAGCCTGCAGATGGAGTGGTGTCTGGAGTGCCACCGGCAGCCCGAGAAGTTCATCCGGCCTCGAGACGAGGTCTACACCATGGGATGGCAGCCGCCCAAAGACCGCGAGAAGATGGGGCGCAGACTCGTCGAGGAGTACGGAATCGACACCGAGATTCTGACCAACTGCTCTATCTGCCACCACTGACACGCCTATGGCCGACGAGAAGCACAGCCTCGAAGCGATGCGCCAGCGGCTCGAAGAGCGCGCCGAGGACGACCGTCTGTGGCAGACCCTCGCCGAGCTCGACACGCCCGAAAAGCTGCAGCAGTGGGCCAAAGACGAGTTTCCCGAAGGCGCTTTCGAATGGCCCGAGGGCGCCAGCCGCCGCCAGTTTTTGCAATTGATGGGCGCCTCGCTGGTCATGGCCGGCGCCGCCGGGTGCGCCCGCGAGCCCGAAGGCGACGTCGTCCCCTACGTCAAGCAGCCCGAGCAAGTCGTCCCCGGCGAGCCGCTCTGCTTCGCCTCGGCGTTTCTGCTCGATGGCTTCGCCAACGGCGTGCTCGTCGAGAGCCACGCCGGCCGCCCCACCAAGGTCGAGGGCAATGCGCTCCATCCGACCAGTCTGGGCTCGGCCGACGCCTTCGCGCAGGCGTCCACTTGGAGCCTGTACGACCCGGAGCGCTCGCAGGCCGTCCTCGAGCACACCGAGGACGCCCCGCTCGAGCGCACCTGGACCAACTTTACCAGTCAGCTTCGCGCCCACCTCGGCGCCAAGGCCACCACGAAGGGCCAAGGCGTGCGCGTCCTGACCGAGACGGTCACCTCGCCGACGCTCGCCGGGCAGCTCGACGCGTTTCTCGAGGAGTACCCCGAGGCGAGTTGGCACCACTGGTCGCCGATCAACCGCGACAACATGCGCGAGGGGACCGAGCGCGCCTTCGGCCGCGTACTCCACCCGCGCTACCACTTCGACAAGGCCGACCTCATCTTGGCGGTCGACTCCGACTTTCTGCACCGCGGCCCAGGCCGACTGCGCTACGCCCACGACTGGGCCGAGCGACGCAAGGCCACAAAGCCCGACCCGAAGATGAACCGCATGTACGCCGTCGAGGCGACCTTCACGGTCACCGGCTCGATGGCCGACAACCGGCTGCGCATGGACCCGCGGCGCATCGAAGGCTTTTTGCGCGCCGTTGCCCGCCGACTCGGCGTGCCCACGGCAGACGACGGCTTCGAGCCGACGCCGCGCGAGCAGCGCTGGGTCGAGCAAGTCGCCCGAGACTTGCGCGCCAACCGCGGCGCCTCGGTGGTCGTCCCCGGCCTGCAACAACCGCCGGCGGTCCACGCCCTCGCCCACGCCATCAACGCCGCGCTCGACAACGTCGGCACCACGGTCACCTACTCCGTGCCGGTCGCCGCCCAACCCGAGGCCCAACTCGACTCACTTCGCCAGCTGGCCCGCGACATCGACGCCGGCGAGGTCGACACGTTGGTCATCCTCGGCGGAAACCCCGTCTACAACGCGCCGGCCGACCTCGCGCTCGGCGAACTCCTCCAAAAGATCGACTTCAGCGTCCACCTGAGCACCTACTTCGACGAGACCTCCGAGCAGTGCCGCTGGCACGTGCCGCGGGCCCATACGCTCGAGGCTTGGACCGACGCGCGGGCCAACGACGGCACCATCACTATCCTGCAGCCGCTCATCGAGCCGCTCTACAAGGGGAAATCGACCCACGAGATGCTCGACGCGATGCTCGGCAACACCCGCCGCGGCCACGTCATCTTGATGGAGCGCTGGCGCGAGCGTTTCGGCGAAGACCGATTCCCCCGACTGTGGCGTCGCTCCCTGCACGACGGAATGGTGCCAGACACCGTGTTCGGCCCCGAGAGCGTGACGGTACGGGGCGGTTTCGACGTGGTGAGCCGACGGACCACGGACGACGGACTGACCGTGATCTTTGCGCCCGACCCGAGCGTGTGGGACGGCCGATTCGCCAATATCGGGATGCTCCAGGAGCTCCCCAAGCCGTTGAGCTCCCTGACGTGGGACAACGCGGCGCTCATCTCGCCGAAGACCTCCGCCCGCCTGGGCCTCGAGAACGAGGACGTGGTCGAGCTCACCTACCGCGAGCGCACCGTCGAGGCGCCCGTGTGGGTGATGCCGGGCCACGCCGACGGGTGCGTCACCGTCCGGCTCGGTTACGGAAAGAAGGCCGGCGGCTCACTCGAAAAGGGCCGCGGCTTCAACGCCTATGCACTTCGCACCTCCGAGGCGCTCTGGTTCGACGGCGGGCTCGAGCTCCGAAAGACCGAGCGCACCTACCCGCTCGCCGCGACACAGGGCCACCACCGCATGTACGGCCGCCCCATCGTCCGACACGCCACGCTCGACGAGTTTCGCGAGGAGCGCGCGCCCGCCCAGAACGAGGATGAGGAGCACTCGCTCTACCCCGAGTACGAGTACGACAGCTACGCCTGGGGCATGAGCATCGACCAGACCTTGTGCATCGGCTGCGGGGCGTGCGTGGCGGCGTGTCAGGCCGAAAACAATATCCCCATCGTGGGCAAAGAGCAGGTGCGCATGGCCCGCGAGATGCACTGGATTCGCGTCGACACCTACTACGAAGGCTCGGCCGACGAGCCCAACGCCTACCACCAGCCGGTGCCCTGCATGCACTGCGAAAAGGCGCCGTGCGAGCTCGTCTGCCCGGTCGAGGCCACCAGCCACAGCGCCGAAGGCCTCAACGAGATGACCTACAACCGGTGCATCGGCACGCGCTACTGCTCCAATAACTGCCCCTACAAGGTGCGCCGGTTCAACTTCCTCGACTACACCCACGAGGAAAAAGAGAAGATGGAGGCGGTGCTCGACCTCAAATACAACCCCGACGTCACCGTCCGGAGCCGCGGGGTCATGGAGAAGTGCACCTACTGCGTCCAGCGCATCAACGCCGCGCGCGTCGAAGCCAAGACCCAAGACCGACGCATCCGAGACGGCGAGATCGAAACCGCCTGCCAGGAAGCTTGCCCCACTCAGGCCATCGTCTTCGGCGACACCAACGACCCGAACACCCGAGTCGCCAAGCTCAAGGCACAGCCCCACGACTACGCGCTGCTCGACGAACTGAATACCCGACCGCGCACCACCTACTTGACCGCCATCACCAACCCGAATCCGAAGCTGCGACCATGACCACCGACGTCCCACATCGCAGTGACGAGCGCCCCCACGACGCCGATCCCGTGCTGGCGCCGGGGCAGAGCTACTCGAAGGTCTCCGACGATTTCGTGCGCCTGACGCTCCGAGAGGCGGGTTGGGGCGTCATCGTGGGCTTCGGCGCGGGCTTCTTGCTCATGATGGTGCTCCTGATGGCGCTCACCTACCTGTTCGCCACGGGTATCGGCATCTACGGCAACAATATCCCGGTGGCCTGGGCCTTTCCCATCGTCGCCTTCGTGTGGTGGATCGGCATCGGCCACGCCGGCACGTTCATCTCGGCCTTTTTGCTCCTGATGCGCCAAGATTGGCGCTCGTCGATCAATCGCTTTGCCGAGGCGATGACCCTCTTCGCGGTGGCGTGCGCCGGGCTGATGCCCCTCATTCACCTGGGCCGCCCGTGGGTCTTCTACTGGCTCTTCCCCTACCCCGACACGATGGGATTGTGGCCGCAGTGGCGAAGCCCGCTGGTGTGGGACGTCTTTGCCGTGACCACCTACGCGCTCGTCTCGCTGATGTTCTGGTTTATGGGCGCCGTCCCCGACTTCGCCACGCTGCGCGACCGCGCGAAGACCACCTGGGTCAAGAAGGTCTACGGGGTGCTCGCCCTGGGCTGGCGAGGCTCGTCGAAGCACTGGAAACGCTACCAGAAAGCCTACCTGCTCGTGGGCGCTCTGGCGGTGCCGCTGGTCATCTCGGTGCACTCGATTGTGGGCCTCGACTTCGCCATCGGCGTCATGCCCGGCTGGCACGGCACGATCTTTCCGCCCTACTTCGTCGCCGGCGCGCTCTACTCGGGCTTTGCGATGGTGCTCACCCTGGCCATCCCGCTTCGCCACTTCTACGGGCTGCACGACTACGTGACGAAGCGCCACCTGGAGAATTGCGCCAAGCTGATGCTGCTGACCGGCCTCATCGTCAGCTACGGGTATATCTTCGACTACTTTTTCATCTGGTACAGCGGCAGCGAATACGAAATCCAGATGCTCCACGACCGCATGTTCGGCCCCTACGCCTGGCAGTTCTGGGTGATGACGGCCTGCAACGTCGGGATCATCCAGCTCGTCTGGTTCAAACGAGTCCGCCGCAGCATCGCCGCGCTGTTCGTCATCTCGCTCTTCGTCAACGTCGGCATGTGGCTCGAGCGCTATATCATCGTGCTCACCAGCCTCAGCCGCGATTATCTGCCGGGCCAGTGGCATATCTTCAACTCGACGGCGTGGGACTGGGCGACCTTTATCGGCACCCTGGGGCTCTTCGCCTCGCTGTGGTTCCTCTTCATTCGCTTCGTGCCCGTGAGCGTGATGTTCGAGCTGCGCGAGCTCGTCGAGAAGCAGGACAAGGGCGAGCTCGAGTATCAAGAGCGCTTGTCACGCGAGGAAACACGCGAGGAGGCACGCGGTGACTGACTCGGCGACACTCTACGGCCTGATGGTCGAGTTCGACTCGCCCGAAGCCCTCAAAGACGCCGCCCGGCGTGTGCGCGACGAGGGCTTCGAGGAGGTCGAGGCGTTCACGCCCATGCCCGTCGAGGGCCTGGACGACATCCTGGGCCACGACGACAAGTGGATCGCCGCGCTCGTCCTCGCCGGAGCGCTCTTCGGCGCCACGCTCGCCTTCGGCATGCAAACCTACTCGTGGGTGTGGGACTACCCCATCAATATCGGCGGGAGGCCGATGTTTAGCTGGCCGTCGTTTATCCCGATCACCTTCGAGCTCGGCGTGCTCTTCGCCGCCCTCGCCGGCTTCCTGGGCATGCTGCTGCTCAACCGGCTGCCCAAGCTGCACCACCCGACCTTCGAGGTCCCCGGCTTCGACCGCGTCACCTCCGACCGCTTCTTTTTGATGGTGAGCGCCGACGACGGGCGCTTCGATCGCCACCGCACAGCCGATTTTCTGGACTCGCTCGGCGGCCTCGCCGTCTCGGAGGTGCCGTCATGAGTCATAAGACCGAATCCAAGAACGAAGACAAGGACGAAAGCAGCGTGAAGAGACTGCTCCGATGGGCGTTTCGCTTTGCCGTGGTCGGCTTTGTGGCGGGCGCGCCGCTGGGGGTCATCGTCGCCGTGTCGTCGATCCCGGGCTGCCCACGGATGCGCGAGCAAGCCAGGCTCAAGCCCTACGAGCAGAGCGACTTCTTCGACGACCACAGCTCCCTTCGCCACCCGCCGCAGGGCACCGTCGCACGCGGGTCGCAGGTGCTCGACCCGGAGTTTTATTACGGCCGAAAAACACTGCCCGACCTGCGCCCCCAGTCGGCTCCGGCGGGGACGGCGGCCGAAGAGAGCCCGACCGCGCAGACGCCCGAGGCGCCGGCGGCCCAGCGAGGGCAGGCGACCCAAGACTACGTCACCGACCTGCCCATCGAGGTCACCCGCCAGACCTTCGAGACGGGGCGCGAGCAATACGGCGTCTACTGCGTGCCGTGTCACGGCGAGGCCGGCTACGGCAACGGTGTAGTCACCCGCAGCGGCTACCCCGAGCCGCCGAGCTTTCACACCGAGCGGCTGCGAGGGGTGGCGGCGGGCTACATCTTCGACGTCATCACCAACGGCTTCGGCCAGATGTATAGCTACGGCGCGAGGCTCGAGCCCGCCCAGCGTTGGGCGGTCATCGCCTATATCCGCGCGCTCCAGTACAGCCAGAACGCCCCGGCCGAGCAGTTGGGCCCTCAAGATCTAGAGCAACTAGACCTGGAGAGACTCGAGGAGGCGAGCCCATGAGCAGCCCATCTCGCCAGGCAGACGCGTCCCCACAGGCACATAAGCTCATCGGACGGCTCAAACTCGTCGGCGCAGCCATGGGCCTCCTGGGCATTGTGGGCGCCGTCATCGGCGCGCTGGTCGACTACAAGGCGTTCATCGAGACGTACCTGTTCGCCTTCGTCTTCTGGCTGGCCCTCCCACTCGGCGGGCTCTTCTTGCTGATGGTCCACCACCTCGTCCGCGGGCGCTGGGGCGCCATCTTGCGCCGCCCGCTCGAAGCTGCGGCCCTCACAGCGCCGCTCTTCCTGCTTCTATTTGTCCCCATCGCGCTCAGCCCACAGTCGCTCTATCCGTGGTCGATTCCCGAGATCGTCCAGGCGAGTGAGGTGCTCCGTCACAAAGACCTCTACCTGAACGTGCCCTTCTTCTTGGTCCGCGCGGCGGCCTTCCTCGGCATCTGGACGCTGTTGGCGTTCGTGCTGCGACGCTGGTCGCTCGCGCAGGAAAACACAAAGAACCCCGGCGCGTACCGAGAGTACCGCACCAAACTGCGTATCCTGAGCGCGCTCGGCCTCGTGGCGCTCGTGCTCACCGACTCCTTCGCGATGATCGACTGGGTGCAGTCGCTCGAGCCCGAGTGGTACTCGTCGATCTACCCGATGATGACCATCGTGGGCCAACTGCTCACGGCGATGACCTTCTTCTGCCTGCTCGTCCTCGGCCTGCGAAAGACCGACGCGCTCTCCGAGTTCGTCGACGCCGACCGCCTCAACGATCTCGGCAACCTGCTGCTCGTCTTCGTCGTCCTGTGGGCCTACACCGAGTTCGTCCAGCTCGTCATCATCTGGTCGGGCAACACCCACCACAAGATTCCCTGGTACCTGGCGCGCTCGGCCGGCGGCTGGGCCTGGGTCATCGCCGCGGTCGTCGCCCTGCAGTTCTTCGTACCGCTCTTCGCCCTCTTCTTCCGCAAGGTCAAACGCAGCCCGAAGCTATTCATCGGCCTGTGCGCGCTCATCTTCGTGATGCGCTTGGCCGACGTCTACTGGCTCGTCCTGCCCGCTTTTTACGACCACGAGTTCGTGCTCCTGTGGCAAGCGTTTGCCAACTGGGCGGCCATCGGAGGCCTGTGGCTCTTCGCCTTCGCGTGGCTTCTGGGGCGAAAGCCGCTCATGACGCGCAGCTCCAAGGAGCTCTTTCCGGAGTGGCGCAAAGCACATGGGGGCAGATGATGAGCGACGAGACCACCGACACCCAAAAGCAGCCGCCGCACGGCGAGCATCCCTACCACGAGGAAGAAGACGTCAACGTCTCGGCAATCGCCTGGACGACCGTCGGCCTCTTCGTGGTGCTCGTCATCACCGGGTTTGTGGTGGCGGGAACTCGCGGATGCTACGGCGCCGAGCACCCGAACCGCGCTCACCCCGGCCAGCAGGCCAGCTCGCGCTTCGAACAAGTCGAAGAGACGCGGCCGCTCAAAAAGCAGCTCGAGCCAGGCGTCGAAATCCACCCTCGCCGCGTGCTCGAGCGGGTCCGATCGCAAAACGAGGCGCGCCTGAACAAGTACAAGTGGCTCGACCCGCAGCGCGAGCGCGCCCAGATTCCCATCGACCGGGCCATCGAACTCGTCGAGGAGCACGGACTCCCGCAGGCGTCTCCACAACAGGCGTCTCCACAAGAGGAGGAATCATCGCCATGAGACCACCTCCCCACATCGTCGCCGTCTGGCTGGCAACGCTCGTCGTCTTGGCGCTCGCCGTCGTGGCGCTCGCCGCGCCCGCTTGGGCCGCGTCGCCACCGAAGAGTGCCCTCGACCAACCCAGCGCGATCGACAGGGCCGGGCTGCAGCAAAAGCTCGACAGCCAGGTCCCCACAGACCTGACCTTTCGCAACTCGAAAGGCGAGCGCGTCGAGCTCGGCCGCTACTTCGACGGCGAGCGCCCGGTGATCTTGGCGCTCGGCTACGTCGACTGCCCGCACCTTTGCAGCCTCGTCCACGAGGAGATGATCAAGAGCCTCGAGAAGATCTCGCTCGACATGGGCGAGGACTACCGGGTGCTGTCGGTGAGCATCGACCCCGACGAGCCGCTCGACCTGACCCAGTCGGCGCGCCAGCGCTACCTGCAGATGTACGGACGAGACGGCGCGAGCGACGGCTGGCACTCATTGGTCGGTGACAAGCCCTCCATCGCGCGCTTGGCCGAAAGCGTCGGCTTCGACTACGCCTACGACGCCGAAAAGGACCAGTACGCCCACCCGGGCGCCATCATGGTGCTCACGCCCGACGGTTCGGTCTCGCGCTACTTCTTCGGCGTCGACTACCCACCGAACGACGTCAAACTCGGGCTGCTCGACGCCTCCGAGGGCTCGGTCGGCTCGCCGGTCGACCGGGTGCTCATGCGCTGTTTCCACTACGACCCGAAGACCGGCAAATACAGCGTGGCGATCATGAACGTGATGCGCCTGGCCGGCGGCGCGACCGTGCTTGTGCTCGCGCTGGGCATGCTCGTCGCCTTTCGCCGTCGACGCAGGGGGGCTTGAGCCATGTGGGACTTTCCATTCTTTCCAGATCAGGCCTCGACGGTCGCCCCCGAGGTCGACGCGGTCTACTTCGTGCTGATCGGGCTGGCCGGCTTCTTCATGCTCATCATCGCCGGCGCGGCGCTCTTCTTTCTAATTCGATACCGCAAGGGCTCCGACGCCGACCGCTCCAACCCGGTGACCAACAACTGGAAGCTCGAGGCGTTCTGGATCGGCGTGCCGTTTTTGATGGCGATGGGCGTCTTCTTCTGGGGCGCCCAGAAATACTTCGAGATCCAGGAGATCCCCGACGACGCCGTCGAGGTCTTCGTGCTCGGCAAGCAGTGGATGTGGAAGGTCCAGCACCCGCAGGGCAAGCGCGAGATCGACGAGCTGCACGTGCCGGTCAACCGCCCGGTGATGCTGCGGCTCGCCTCCCAGGACGTCATCCACAGCTTCTTCGTGCCCGAATTTCGCATCAAGCAGGACGTCGTGCCCGGCCGCTACACCACCGTGTGGTTCGAGGCGACCAAGCCCGGCCGCTACAGGCTGATGTGCGCCGAGTATTGCGGCACGGGCCACTCACGCATGCGCGGCGAAGTCGTGGTCATGAGCCAGGCCGATTACGCCGCCTGGCTCGAGGGCGGCGAGACCGAAGAGACACTCGCCCAGCGCGGCGAAAAGATCTTCAACCGCGCCGGCTGCTCGGGATGCCACGCGACCGACTCCGCGTCGCGCGCGCCGATGCTGACCGGCCTATACGGCCAACGCGTCCAGCTCGAGTCAGGCGAGACGGTCGTCGCCGACGAAGCCTACCTGCGCGACTCGATCCTGCTGCCCCAAAAGCACATCGTGGCGGGCTACGAAGCCATCATGCCGTCGTACCAGGGCCAGTTGAGCGAGGCGGAGGTGTTCGCGCTGGTCGAATACATCAAGTCGTTAGGGAGGGAGAGTGAACCGTAGGCCGTGCAGGTCAGCGACGCCCTCTATTAGCGGCTAAGGCCATTAGGGAGTCGCGTATCGGCAAGCCGTGCAGACGCGCGACTCATTAATGGCCCAAGCCCCTAATCTGGAGTTTCGCCATCTTTTCAGGCGGCACTCCTTGAGTTGGCGCGTCTAGTATGCTCAGCGATTAGTAGGTACGTGGCATAAGTGGTCGAAATGAAAATAAGAAGGGCTTGGAGGTGGTTGCTAGGGTTGCGTACACCAAGCAGTCCAACCGTCCAAGCCCTGGCTCGACAATGGCCTCTATCAAAGCCCTCATCGAGATGTTTCGACCGGCCTTCAGCACCCCGACTTACGACAACTTTAGTTACCTGATGTTGGCCTGGATCCGATGTGAATCTAGGCGATGCATCAGTAACCTGTTGCGCGCCGGCCGTTTTATGCCGGGGCTGAGGATGAAACCGGACGGTGAGCCCAAACATTTCTCGATATTCTATCGGTTCTTTTCGCGGGCCAAATGGAGCCTGGATGAGCTCGGCCATCTGCTGGCGTTGGCTTTGAAGGCCCGACTCGGACAAACGGTGTATGTGCTTGTGGATGATACTGTTTGCCGGCGCACTGGGCCCTTTGTGATGGGCGCCGGAATCCATCGAGACCCGATGCGCTCGACCCTCACCGGCAAGAGGGTGCGCAAGTCGGCATTCTGCTGGGGTCTTCAATTTGTGACGCTGGCAGTTTGGGTCCCGGTCGGTTTCATGCACAGCGGCGGCATCGCCGTTCCGTTGCTGTTTCGTCTGCACCGCACCCGTAAGCTGTGTCCGCCTGAGGCCTATTGCAGCCGCCCCCAGCTTTTTGCCGAGATGCTCGCAGTCTTGAGAAGCTGGTGGCTCGAGGCCCATTTTGTCGTCGTGGGCGACAACGACTACGTCAACAGGACCGTTTTTTCGGCCCTGGACGATAACATGGAGATGGTCGGCCGATTCAAAGCCAATGCAGCTCTCTTTGATGCCAAGGTCGAGCAAACGCCGGGGCCGGGACGCCGACGCATCTGGGGCAAGCGGCTCCCATCGTTGGCCGAGCTCGCTGAGGATCCCCAGCTGCCGTGGAAAGAGCAAATCCTTTACATCTATGGTCAACAACTGCAGCTTTGGATCAAAACATTTGAGGCTCAGTGGAAGAGCGCCGGGAAGGATCGCGTGCTGACCGTCGTCATCACTCGCGATCCGAGCGGACGACTCGAAGATAACTACTACTTTCGAAGCCGGCCGGGCTGCTCGGGCCCCAAAGTCCTGATTCCGCAGAGCCTGCGGTGGTCGCTGGAGAGCTGCTACCGTGACTGCAAGCAGTACATGGGCATCGAGGAGGTCCAAAACGGATTCGCTCAAGGAGACGAACCTGCAGATTCGACGATCCACGGGCCCAAGGCTCCTATCGAGCGGCGGCCGATCGCCTCGGAGCGCACGGTTCCATTCGGAATGCTGTGCTACAGCTTTGTGGTGCTGTGGTATCTCGACCATGGTCAGCCGCTCAAAGACATATGGTGGGCGCGCTATCTGGCCCCGTGGTATCCGCACAAAGTGACAATCAGTTTCGTCGACATGCTCCAGGCATTTCACCGCCAGATGGAGCAAGAACAATTATGGCAAACCCGGTCTGACGACCGGGTTTACGAAAAACAGACAACTCAACTGGCCCGACACGCGCCGCCAGGGGCCGATGGGGCTCGCAAGGCGGCCTGAAACGGCCTACCTTCGGCCCAATTTACGAGGGCAAGATGCCCTCGCACCGAAGAAAACGCCGACAAATTCGGCGAAACTCCAGCCTAATAGATGGCGCCCCAACCCAGCAAGGCCACCAACACCGCCAAGAAACAACCCATGACTGACACCCACAAAAACTACCTCACCCACCAAACATCCATCTGGTCGTGGCTGACCACCACCGACCACAAGCGCATCGCCATCTTGTACTTGGTGACGCTGCTCTTCTTCTTTCTCGTGGGCGGCGCGGCGGCCACCCTGATCCGCCTCGAGCTTGCCACGCCCGCAGGCGACGTGGTCCAGGCGGACACCTACAACCGGCTGTTCACCATCCACGGCACGGTGATGGTGTGGTTCTTTCTGATCCCGTCGATCCCGACGACGCTGGGCAACTTCTTGGTCCCGCTGATGATCGGCGCCGACGACCTGGCCTTCCCGCGGCTCAACCTGGCGAGTTGGTACGTCTTCGTGTTCGGCGGGCTCTTTACCCTGGCGGCGATCATCCTGGGCGGCGTCGACACCGGCTGGACCTTTTACACGCCCTACAGCTCGACCTACGCCAACTCGGCGGTGATCACGGTGATGGTCGGCGTGGCCATCGTGGGGTTCTCGTCGATCATGACCGCCATCAACTTCATCGTGACCATCCACACGATGCGCGCGCCGGGGATGGGCTGGTTTCGCATGCCGCTCTTTTTGTGGGCGAACTACGCCACCTCCATCATCATGGTGCTGGCCACGCCCGTGCTCACCATCACGCTGGCGCTGGTGGGCCTGGAGCGCATCTTCGGCATCGGCATCTTCGACCCCACGCTGGGCGGCGACCCGCTCTTGTTCCAGCACCTGTTCTGGTTCTACTCCCACCCGGCGGTCTACATCATGATCTTGCCGGGCATGGGCGTGATCAGCGAACTCATCACGGCGTACTCGCGAAAGCCGATTTTCGGCTACAAGGCCATCGCGTTCGCCAGCATCGCCATCGCGATCCTGGGCTTTTTGGTGTGGGGCCACCACATGTTCGTGGCCGGCCAGTCGGTGTACGCGAGCATGATGTTCTCGATCCTGAGCTATATGGTCGCCATCCCGTCGGCCATCAAGGTCTTCAACTGGACCGCCACGCTCTACAAGGGCCAGATCAGCCTCAAGACCCCAATGCTCTACGCGCTCGGCTTTATCGGGCTCTTTACGTTCGGCGGGCTCACCGGGCTCTTCGTCGCGGCGCTGGCGGTCGACGTGCACGTGCACGACACCTACTTCGTGGTCGCCCACTTCCACTACATCATGGTCGGCGGCATGGTCACCGCGTTCATGGGCGGGCTGCACTACTGGTGGCCCAAGATCACCGGGCGGATGTACCCCGAGTTTTTGGGCCAGATTTCGGCGATCAACATCTTTTTGGGCTTCAACCTGACCTTCTTCCCGCAGTTCATCCTCGGCTACCTGGGCATGCCGCGGCGCTACCACGAGTATCCGGCGGAGTTTCAGGAGCTCAACGTCGCCTCGACGCTGGGGGCCTCGATCTTGGCGGTCGGCTATATTCTGCCCATCGCGTACCTGATCTGGTCGCTACGCTACGGCAAAAAGGCCCCCAAGAACCCGTGGAAGGCCACGGGCTTGGAGTGGGAGGCGGCAGACTCGCCGCCCATCGCCGAGAACTTCGACGAGAAGCCGAAGGTGACCAAGAAGCCGTACCACTACGACCCGACCGAGGACGTAGAGGAGGCCTATGTCTGAGTCGACCCGAGACACGCCGGCCCACCAATTCGAGAGCCTCGACCAGCAGCACCACGCGGCCACGCTGGGCATGTGGATCTTCTTGTCGAGCGAGATCATGCTCTTCGGCGGGATGTTCGTGGGCTACACCGTCTACCGAATCCTCTACGGCGAGACCTTCCAGAAGGTCGGCGCGGAGCTGAACCTGCTGCTCGGCAGCGTCAACACCGTCATCCTGATCACCAGCAGCTTCACGATCGCCGTGGCCGTCCACGCCGCCAAAGACGCGCGCCAGAAGCTCACGCGCCTGATGCTCGCCGCGACCGCCTCGCTCGGCTCGGTCTTCCTGCTCATCAAGGGCTACGAGTGGTACGAGGAGCTCCACAAAAACCTCGTCCCCTTCGAGGGGATGCCCTTCGCCTTCTCGGGCGCCGACGTCGGGGCGGCCAAGATCTTCATGAGCTTTTACTTCGCCATGACCGGCTTTCACTTTTTGCACCTGCTCATCGGCGTGGGCCTGGTCAGCTGGATGCTCCTGCTGAGCTTTCGCGGCAAGATCTCGAAGAAAAAGCCCAACAATCTCGAGATGACCGGGCTCTACTGGCACCTGGTCGACGTCATCTGGGTCTTCATCTACCCGCTCTTCTACCTGGTGGGACCATGAGCGAGACCGACACAACGCAACAGCCCGAGGGGAGCTACACCGAACTCACCGTCGTCTACGCAGCGCTTCTCGTCCTGCTGGGGCTGACGATCGTGCTCTCGTTCGTCGGGCTCGGCTCGACGCTCGCCCTGGTCGTCGCACTGGGGCTCGCGGCCGCCAAGACGGGGCTGATCATGTGGTACTTCATGCACCTAAAGTACCGGGTGAGCCTGGTGTGGCTCTTCGCGGTGGCGGGGATGGTGTGGCTGCTGGTGCTCTTCGGGCTCACGTTGAGTGATTATGTGACGCGGTGGTGGGTGTTGTTCGAGGGCTGAGTACGAATTGCAGGCATTGCCGGTTCGTGGCGATGCCCCCTACAGCGGCAAACTCAAATAACCGTCGAAGGAGATTCGCCCGCCATCTTGCTCGTCTCCGTACGAGCCTTCGACCATCAAGTTGAGCTCCACGCCCAGCCGCGCGCCGTTGTCGAAGTTGATCGCATGCCCGTACATCATGCCCATCGTATAGCTCGACGTGGGGGTGTAGGCCTCGAACTCGTCCCCCCATGGCTCGCGACGAACAAAGCTTCGACCGTCGTCGAAGACGTACGAGACGCCGTTGATGAGCCCGAAGGTCGTGTCGAAGATCTCGTCACGCCCCATGGTGAGGACAGCCCCGCCCTCCACGCTGCCGAAAGAGGCACCATAGTCGACCCAACCGCCGCCGAGTCCGCCCACGAGCGCGAACCACTCGACGTTGAACGGCTCCCATCGCAACAAGAAGCGTCCGCTATATTGGCGCGGATCGGCCTGACCAATTCGCGGGTCGCCTTCTTCGTATCTTGGCCCGGAGTCATCTAAATGGGAGACGCCGGCGGTCGAAAAGGCTAGCCCCAGGGCCAGCTTATGATTCACCGCAGACGTGTAGCGTAGATCCGGGACCACCGCGGCCTCGCCATAGAGGCTGTTCAAACCGACACCGACTGACACCGCCCGGGTATAACCCTCCTTGTGAGCGGCCAAAGAACGCAACGTCGTCGGCGGACGCGCCCCCACCGAACAGCCCGACAACACAACGACGGCAGCTAGGCTCGTCACGAGCGCACCAACAGTGATTCCCCAGCGATCTGACATGACTCGACTCGCAAGACTTGGTCTAGAAACGAAGTGACCTCACGGAGGTGGGCTATTCTGTCAGCGATAGAGATGCGATGCAAAAGAGGAGCCCACGCACGCCGTCACGGCGTAAAAGCCTCGCCTCGCCCCAGTTCGGCCTTTTTCCAAATGTAAAAGCCTCGCCTCGCCCCAATTCGGCCTTTTCCAAACGTAAAAGCCTCGCCTCGCGAGCGTCGATGCCTCTTTGCAGCGTAAAAGCCTCGCCTCGCGAGCGTCGATGCCTCTTTGCAGCGTAAAAGCCTCCCCTCGCGCCCGGCGAGGCTTTGCGCTTGGCAGGAGCGTGTCCGTCTCGCCCGGCGAGGCTTTGCGGTTGGCGAGAGCACGTCGATCTCGCGCGGCGAGGCTTTGCGGTTGACAGGAGCATGTCCGTCTCGCCCGGCGAGGCTTTTACGTTGGCGAGAGCACGTCGATCTCGCGCGGCGAGGCTTTGCGGTTGACAGGAGCATGTCCGTCTCGCCCGGCGAGGCTTTTACGTTGGCGAGAGCATGTCCGTCTCGCCCGGCGAGGCTTTGCAGTTGGCGAGAGCATGTCCGTCTTGTCCGGCGAGGCATTGCCGGTTCGTGGCGATGCCCCCGGGGCGCCTCCGCACCCCGGCCCCCGCGCGGAGCGGCGGGGGCCTATATGGTCGGCTTATCAGAAGTGGTTCAGTACTGAATTCGCCTCTGAACCACTCCTGCCAGGGCAACCAAATTCACCCCCGTTGCCTCGCACGGGGGTGACGGCGCGGAGGCGCCGGGGGGCATCGCCGCGCATCGGCAATGCCATCAAAAAAGAGCCCACGCACCGAATTGACGAGGGCAAGATGCCCTCGCACCGAGGTTGTGCGGCTACTCCAACTCGCTCACGCTCAACCGATAGCTGTCGTACGTCGCCGGCACCGTCGCCAGCAGCGCGAACGCGCGCGTTTCGCCGGGCAGGAGCGCCGGGGCCGACGAGCTGACGACGTAGGTCTCCTCGGAGGTCAGGTCCTCCTTGCTGATGAGCTTGTCGACCTTCAACAGCTCGCCGCCGGCGTCGTAGAAACGCGCGCGGACCTTCAGCAGCTTGACCGGGCGGCCGCTGTTGTTGGTGACCTCGTAGAAGCCGCGAAAGTGGAGCATCCCCTTTTTGAGGATGCTCTTTGTGTCGGACAACTGGCGCAGCCCGAAGGAGAGCTCGAAGCCCGAGGGTGTCCCATCCTCGAAGGTCGCCTCGACCGGCTCGGTCGGCGGATAGGCGCCGTTGCTCGGAAAGCCTTCGGCCGACTGGATCGTGAGCGTGGCGCGCTCGACGCTCGGGGCGGCCTCTTTCAACAGGTAAAACGGGTGGGTCTGGCCGGCGCGCAGCGTCGCGTGGTGGCTCTCGAGGATGCCGCGGCCGGGCAGCTCGGCGACGACGTTCGCGTCGGCGTCGAGCAGCTGCAGGCTGGCGTCGACCTTCTCGAACTCGCGATCGGCCGGCGCCTTCAGCAGGGCGCGCACGTTGTAGAACGCGCTCTCGGGGTAGACGTCGAGCTTCGAGGAGCGAACCTCGAGCGTCAGGCCACTGTTGGCGTTGTCGACGACCTCGATGGGCAACTGGCGCGTGCCGGTGGTCGACTTCGAGCCGGTCGGCTGACCCGACTGCGTCGCATTCGTCGCGGGCGCATACGCCGCGTTGGCAGGCGTCGGGCCCCCGGGCCCCGGGGCCGGTTCGGGCGTGCCCAACGTCAGCCACGCGCCGACGCCTACGCCCAGCATCACGACCACCGCCGCCACGGCGATCGCCCACTGGCGCGCCTCGCCGGCCTTGGAGGTGCGCGGGCCGACGTCGTCGATGGCGTTGAGCAGCTCGTAGCCCGCCTGGAAGTTCGGGTCGATGTCGAGCAACTGGCGCGCGATGGTCTCGGCGCGCTCGACGTCGGCGCGGTCGCCCGACTTGCGGAAGCGCTCGAAAAGCGTGTGGGCGAGCTCCGAGCGCGCCTGCATATGCGCCGGCAGCAACACGATCGCTTCGTCGAACTCGGCGACTGCGTCGTCCAAGCGGCCGTAGCCGCGGAAGTTGCGCGCGCGCTCGAGGTGCTCGAGCCCCTCCTGGCGCGCGGCGTCGAGGTCTTGTTCGCTCAGCCCGATCTCGAGGCCGATCTCGTGGACTTCATCCTCGCTGAGCGCCCGGCCGCGCTCGTTGCTCAGGCGCATGACGCGCACGAGGAAGGCTTGGAGTTGGTCGTCGCTCTGGAAGGTCATGCTCGAGTCCTGCTTGGGTGGTTTGGTGGGGGGAGTTTAGCAGGTGAGGTCCAAGGCAGCCATATTCACCCCCGTTGCCTCGCCCGGGGGTGACGGCGCGGAGGCGCCGGGGGGGCATCGTCGCGAATCGGCAATGCCTACAAAAACAAAAGCCCGGAACCCCAAAGGGCCCCGGGCTTCGCAAAGGGTCACATCACTGCGTTGCTCTCCCCTCCTCCTTATTCGCTGTCGAAGTCGTCAAAATCGGGCAACTGCCCGATGGGCCCGGCCTGGCCCTCCATGAAGTTCGAGCAGGCGTCCGGCGTCAGGCTGAACACGCGCACCACGCCGCCGATATCGTAGAAGTCGATCTGGCCGACCAGCGCGTAGACGTCGCAGTTGGCGATGAGCGGGTTGTAGTCGATGAAGACGTCGCGGGCGACGAACTCGAGCTCGGGCATCGAGATGCTCTCCAGGGCGAGGTTGCGCTGGATGCGCAGCGACTGGCCGATTTGGACGAGCTGCGGAGCAGCCAAGGACTGCAACTCCTGGTTGTAGCGCACGCGCACGCTGCCGACCGAGTGGACGAGGCTGTCGAGGCTCAGCTCGCGCAGGCTGTCGTTGTTCTCGACGTTGATCTGCGCGCCGAGCCACTCGACCGACGACAGGTCGGCCGTCAGCAGATCATCGACCCCGCCGAGGACCGTCTGGTCGCCAATCGCCTCGACGTTGCCCAGTCCGAGGCCGGTCAAGGTGGGCTGGTCGAAGACGTGCAGCACCGTGCCGATGACCTCGAGTTCCGGCAGGTTGGCGCTGGCAAGCACAGGGTTCTCCTCGACGACCAGGCCGAAGCCGATAAAGCGCAGGTTCGACAGCGCGTCGAGGCTCGTCAGGCTGCTGTTTTGGGCCACGCTGACCCATTCGCTCACGAAGCGAAGCCCGCTCAGCGCGCTCAGGTCGGTGATGTCGGAGCTCTCGCGCACAAATAGCCCGCCGCGAATCGACAGGCACTCCGCGCCGGCAAATTCGGCCAGGTCGGCCTGCTCGTCAACAAACACGTCCCCCTCGACGATGCGACACTCGGAGGTTTCACCGAAGTCGAGCTCACACTCCTGCGGGCCGTTGCGCGTGGCGAAGGGCTGGGCGCCGATATCGAAGATCCCCACCGAGTCGACGAGTCCCTGGATGGTGCACGTCGACAGGCTCTCGTTGCCGATGAACTGCAGCGGGCCGCCGATAAAGTCGAGCGAGCCGAGCATCAGGGTGGTCAGCGAATCGTTGAGGCGAAATTCGAGGGTGCTCTCGACCGAGGCGAGGTTGGGCGCGCCGAACATTTCGAGCTGGTTGTTGACCTCGATGAGCGCAAAGCCCATCAGGCGCTTGAGCGCCGGAAAGCGCGCGGCGGTCAGCTCTTCCATGTGCTGGATGATGAACGCGTCTCCCACGTAGGCCAGCGACGCGAAGGTCACCTCCTGCAGCGGGCTCGTCGCCAGGATGAACTCGGCGCCCACCGACTGCAGGCTCGACGCGTCGAGCTGCGTGAGGCTCGGGTTGTCGAAGATGTGGAAGTTGCGGGTGACGTAGCTCAAGCTGGGCACGTTGATCGACTCGAGCGCGTCGTTGCCCTCGACGACGAACGTCTGGCCCACAAAGATCAGGTTCTGCAGCCCGTCGAGGCTCTGCAGCCCGGTGTTCTCGCCGATGGCCACCCCGTCGCGCACGAAGCGAAGCCCGCTCAGTTCGCTCAAGTCCTGCACGTCGGTGGTGTTCCGCACCACCAGGCTGCCGTGAATGGCTAGACACTCGGTGCCGGCAAACGCCTGCAAGTCCGCCGGTGTGTCGATGATTACGCTGGTGTCGATGATCTCACATGCCTGATCCGGGGCCGTGTGGCCCACGCCTCTTTCGGCCTCGGTGATATCACCCGGCGCGGTCGCCTCACTACACCCCGCCAGGGCGAGTAAAATAAACACTCCCAATGCTCGCCGAATAAAGTGCGTCCGCATACGTCCTCCCTTTACCCAAGGATCGCGATACCGAGAGCACCAGCGAGATAAACCAGGCCACACCGCCGGCCCAACAGCGTCGGGTGCTCCCCCCAAACGAGACTTCAGTTGCTACAAACTCATCGTATTCACCGCTCGGGTTTCGCCAGCCCCCCTGCTGTAGCTCCTTGCCTTCTTCTGAGACGGGTGGTGGGGCGCAGAAGCGCTTGAATGGCCGACGAGAGGGCCGTCGTCCTTCGCGAGCAAAGATCGAGATTTTTCGTTTATTTGCAGGGACTTGCGGGGAACGCAAGCCTTCGTTCGGCTGCGTAGCTTCTCGAGGCCCCCCATCCGCCTCGCGCTGTACGGCACGCGAGGCACCTTCCCCGAGGGGAAGGGATGCCCCTGCGAATAGCCGCGTGGTTCAGGCGCGCTAAGGCATCCCTTCCCCCGGGGGAAGGTGTCTGGCGCGTTTTATAGCGCCAGACGGATGGGGGGCGTCATCAAGCTATGCCTTGCTGTTCGAAACAGCGCCAGACGAACGGGGGCACCGAAAAGCAAACACGTCGCAAACCGCAGCGTTACACCAACACAGTCTCCCCCACCCCCTCCAACTCCCCCGTCTGCACCCGCCACAGCCGCGCATAGAGCCCATCGTCGGCCACCAGGGCCTCGTGGCGGCCCTGCTCGACGATATGGCCGTCGTCGAGCACAACGATGAAGTCGGCGTTACGCACCGTCGACAGCCGGTGGGCGATGATCAGCGTGGTGCGGTCTTCGGTGACCTTGTTCAGCGAGCGCTGGATGGCCGCTTCGGTCTCGTTGTCGACCGCGCTGGTGGCCTCGTCGAAGATGAGAATAGGCGGGTCTTTGAGGAGCGCGCGCGCAATCGACAGGCGCTGGCGCTGCCCGCCGCTCAACGTCTCGCCGCGCTCGCCGACGACCGTGTCGTAGCCGTCGGGGAGTTGGCGGATGAACTCGTCGGCCTCGGCGGCCCGGGCAGCCTCTTCGACCTGGGCGTCGGTGGCGTCGAAGGTGCCGTAGGCGATGTTCTCGCGCACGGTGCCGTGGAACAAAAAGACGCTCTGGCTGACCAAGCCGATGGCGCCGCGAAGGTCGCTCATCTGGAGCTGCGAGATGTCGGCGCCGTCGATGGTGATGCGGCCCGCCTGCGGCTCGTAGAAGCGCAAAAGCAAGTTGATGAGCGTCGTCTTGCCCGAGCCGGTCGCCCCGACGATGCCGACGGTCGCCCCGGCGGGGATGTCGAGGTCGAAGCCCTCCAGAATCGGCTCGCGCTCGGGATAGGCGAAGGTGACGTCGTCGAGGACGAGCGCGCCGTCGACGTCGGCGGGGGCGAGCGCCCTGTCGCCGTCGTCGATGTGAATGGGCGTCTCGAGCAGGTTCATCACCCGGTTCGTCGAGGCCATCGCGCGCTGGTACTGGTCGAAGGTCTGGCCCAGGCGCGTCAGCGGCCACAAGAGCCGCTGGGTCAAAAAGACAAGCACGCTGTAGGTGCCCACCGCCAGCGCGTCTTCGAGCACGAGGTGGCCGCCGTACACCAGCGTGGCCACGAAGCCGACCACGATGACCATGCGGATGAGCGGCGAGAACGCCGAGCTGAGCTTGATCGCCTTCTGGTTGGCCTGACGATAGGCGTCGCTCTCGGCGGCGATGCGCTCCTTTTCGTAGTCCTCGGTCGTAAAGCTCTTGATGGTGGCGATGCCCGACAGGTTGTTGGCGAGCTGGCCGTTGAGCAGGCCGACGCGCTCGCGCACCTCGGCGTAGCGCGGGGCCAAGAGCTTCTGGAACTTGAACGACCCCCACAAGATGAACGGGATGGGAAGCATCGCCATCCACGCCACGCCGGGCGCCAAGGCAAAGAAGGCGATGGAGACGACCACCGCGGTGGTCATGACCTTGATGAGGTCGTTGGCGCCAGTGTCCAAAAAGCGCTCGAGCTGGTTGATGTCGTCGTTGAGGATCGACATCAGCCCGCCGCTCGACTGCTCGTGGAAATAGGCGAGCTCGAGCTCCTGGATGTGGCCATAGGCCTCGAGGCGAAGCTCGTGCTGGATGGACTGGGCGAGGTTTCGCCACAGCCAGGAGTGGGCGTACTGAAAGGCCGACTCGAGCCCCCAGACCACCACCGTGGCCGCGGCTAGCACGATCAACTGGTCGAAGACGTCGACCACGCCCAGCGAGGCAATGAGCGAGTCCTCCCTCTCGACCACCACGTCGACCGCCGCGCCGATGAGCGCCGGCGGCGCCAGGTCGAAGATCTTGTTGAGGATGGAGGCGCCCACCGCCATCCAGACGCGTCGGCGCTGGCCCTTGGCGTACGAGAAGAGGCGTTTGAGGGGGTGGCGATTGTCTTCGGGTGGCTGCGACACGATGGTGGTTGGGTTGAGGGCGAGTTTGTTTAGATGCAGGCGGTTCAGGGCTCGAAACGCCATCTACATAGGCAATTAAGGACATAAGGGTTGCGAATCGTGAATCACTTCCGGCTCGCTGCCCCTATGTCCTTAATTGCTCATGTAGAGGGAGTTGCGCCTCTGCAAGGCCCACTCTCCTCTGCAAGGCCTACACAACCGACATACCCCACCCCAGCCCGATTGCAAGAAAACGCCCCCCTTTCAAAGCCCTCGCAGTGTTTAGGCTTAGAGGTGACATCACCGTCACCCGAACGTGTCACGCTCCCATCGACCACACTTGTTATGGATGTTCGCAAGACCGTCCGCGAAATCGACTACAAAGCGATGCTTCGCCGCCCGGAGACACGCATCGGCGGCGCCCTGCTGGTCATGGTGGCGAGCATCTGGGCGTTCGTCGAGATCGCCGACGCGGTCAACGAACGGGAGACCTCGGCCTTCGACCGCGCGATCATGCTGGCGATGCGCGAGGGGCCGAACAACGCCGAGATTGCCGGGCCCTTCTTCGTCGAGAAATTCGCCAAGGACCTGACCACTCTGGGCGGCTATCCATTCGTGGTGCTGCTGACGTTTATCGTCATCGGCTATCTGGTGCTCAACCGCCACATTCGCCACGCCGTCGAGGTGACCCTGTCGGTCGCCGGCGGTGCGGCGATCGTGATGGGGCTCAAGGAGCTGTTCGGACGCGCGCGCCCCGAAATCGTCCCGCCGATGTACGAGGTGGCCACCTGGAGCTTTCCCAGCGGCCACTCGTCGACCGCGGCGGTCGTCTTTTTGACGCTGGGGATTTTGATCGCGCGGTTTGTGACCCGCAAGCGACTCACCCTGTACGTCATCGGCGTCGCCTTCTTGCTGACGTTCATCGTCGGTTGGTCGCGCGTGGCCCTGGGGGTCCACTACCCCACCGACGTGCTCGCCGGCTGGGCGATGGGGCTGACGTGGGCGCTCTTTAGCTGGCTGGTGGTTAACTTCTGGGAGAACTGGAAGTCGCGGCCCGTGCGGGCGCGTCGCGAAGCCGAGATGTACGAAGATACCGAAGCCGAAGTCACTCACATGCCTCGTGAAACTGGGGAGCAACCCACATGAGACAAGTCATCGTGAAGCAATGGTTCGAATCGGAAGGCGGCTACGGGCGCACACCGCGCTACTCGCTGCACCCGGACGCCGACGCCTGCCGCACCTTCGCCGAAGACCACCAGAGCGACCGGTTGCACCCGGACGGAAAGGCATTTGGCGCCGAGGTCGACGACGACGTCTACGAAGAGCTCGAGTCGTCGGGCGCCGGCATCTGGTTTAGCGGACGGGTGCGCATGGACGGCAAGGACGTCGAGCTGGGCAAGTCCAAAAACTAGTTCTGTAGCCCCTCATTCTCCAGCGGGGAGATCGCGGTCGCATCGACGACCACCGGCAAGGTGATCTCGAAGCGGCTGCCCCGCCCTTTGCCGTCGCTGTGGGCGCAGACTGTGCCGCCGTGCATTTCGATAAGGCGGCGCACCAGCGTCAGGCCCAGGCCCAACCCACCGTGAGATCGGTCGATGGAGGTGTTCGACTGGCGAAACAGGTCGAAGACGTGCGGCAGCATATTCGGGTCGATGCCGGCCCCGTCGTCTTCGACCGCGATGGTCAAATCGTGCCCGCTGCCCTCGACCTCCAGCCTGATATGCCCGCCTTCGTCGGTGAACTTGGTGGCGTTGTGCAACAGGTTCGAGATGACCTGAATGATCCGGGTCTTATCGACGTCGATGGTGAGCCCGTCCACAGGCACGACCACCTCGAGTGACTGGTGGCGCCCTTCGACCAGCGGCTCGATGGTCTCGACGGCCCCGTCGATGATCTCTTCGAGCTTCCAGTGCTCGCGATCGATGTCGATGCGCCCCTGGCTGATCCGCGCCACGTCGAGCAGGTCGTCGACCAGCGCGCTCAGTTGGGTGACCTGCCGGTCGATGACGTCGCGCACCCAAGCCAAACGGTCGGGCGAAATCTCGTCACCCTGCATCTCGAGCATGTCGGCGACAGTGGCCAGCGGCGCCAGCGGGTTGCGCAGCTCGTGGCCGAGCATCGCCAAAAACTCGTCTTTGAGCCGGCTCTCGGCGCGCAACTGCGCGGCCTGCTCCTCGACCAGATGACGAGCCTCGACCAATTCGGTGACGTCCCATCCAAACGCGGCCACGCCGTCGATGTTGCCGTCGAGGTCATGAGTCGGCAGGTAGACGAAGGTCAGATAGTGAGTCTGTAACTCATCAGTCTCCGGGTCGAGAATCGGCACAGGCGCCTCTTCGGCGAAAAAGGGCTCACCGGTCTCGTAGACGCGGTCGAGCATGTCGAGTTGCTCTCTGATATTGTCGCGCTCGAACACCTCATACACCGTCTTCCCGACGATCGGACGCCCCTTGAGCAGCAAATTGTGGGCCGGATTGTTCAGCGTATAGACATGCTCGGGCCCCTCCATGATGGCGATGAAGGCGGGCGCGTTCATGAACAGCTCGTGAATCTGGCGGCGCGAACGCTCGGCCATCTCCTGCTCGAAGACGGCACCGGCCAACTGGGCGTCGACGCGGGCCAGAATCTCGCGCGCCGACCCGGTCTCGAAGACCACGTCGTCGGCGCCACAACGCAGCGCCAACTCCCGAGACTTTTGACTGCCGCTTCGCGCACTGGCGATGACCCGCGGCACCCTTCCCTCCAGCTCGGTGCACAGGTGGCGCACCAACGCGACCGATTCAGGCACCGACGAGTAGATGCCCACGAGCACGACGTCCGGCTCGAACTCGGCGACCAGGTCGCGAGCGGCTTCGAGGTCGTCGGTGGCGCGCACCTCCCCTTTGAGCGCGCACAATTGCTCCAAGTACAACCGCCAGTCGGTGTTGGACTCGACGATCAAGATGCGCGCCTTCGAATCCTGTCGGCTGTCTGAACGTGGATTGGTATGCTTGCCGTCGGCGCGCTCGAGCAGCACTGCCTCGGTGACCTCTTCGACACGGTGTAAGATCCCGATCACCTCCCCGTTGTCGTCGAGGAGCGGAAGATTACGCGGGCTCCACCAACGTTCCGCCAGTTCGCCCCCTTCGGCACTACTCCGATGGATATCGTAGCGATACGCCCCGATGCTGTCCGGGCTCCCCTCTTTCGCCACCCGCTCGAAAGACGCTCTGAGCGCCTTGACGTTCGTGGAGTGAGGATCTTGTTCGTTGACTGGAAAGACTTCGGCGAATCCGTGCCCAACGACTTCATCAGGGGAGCGCCCCGCGCACCGCTCGTAGGCTTCATTGACCGCCAGAAAAGTGTACCTCGGCGCGTCGGGAGCCAACACGGCACACGGCTCGGGTATTGCTTGGAAGACGTGTTGGAAAATCTCGTTGTCTGAGAGTACTTCGCTCATCAAACCTCCTTTCAGCCATGTCGGACCTTCCAAAAACATCGGCCACGCTGCTCGCCTTCCAGCAAAGTTACCTCAAGGCGACAAAACTAACCACCGCGCCGACATACCGCGTCACGACAGGCCAATTGTAGGCCAGCAGAACAAAGCGCCTCGATGTCCGCGGGTAGACGACAGCCCGGAGAGGTCGGCAACTCCTTTTAGGCTCTCGCCGGGGAGTTTTGGACGGAAGTGAGCACTTCTTGGATGGCCGCGCGCGCCGCCGGCTTGACCAGATGATGATCGAAGCCGGCCTCCATGGCTCGCTTCAGATCTTCGTCTTGGCCGTATCCGGTCACCGCGACCATCGTCGCATCTTCGAAGCGCGCGTCGTTGCGTAAGTTGCAGGCCACCTGATAGCCGTCGACCTTGGGCAAACCGATGTCCAGAAACAAGACTTGCGGCTCGAAATCGTCGGCCACGTCGAGGGCTTCGGCGCCGTCATAAGCAACTTCGACGTTGTTGCCGTGCGCCGAGATCAGAAGGGCGAGCGCTTCGGCGGCGTCGCGATTGTCGTCGACGACCAACACGCGCATCGACTCGCCTCGCTCCTCGGATTGCCGCGTTGGCGCGTCTCCAGCAATGGGCGCATCGACGACCACCGGCATCTCGACCCTAAAACAACTGCCGTGGCCAGTCCCCTCGCTCGACGCACGCACCTGACCGCCGTGCATCTCGACGAGGCGTCGCACCAGCGTCAGGCCCAGCCCCAATCCACCCAAGGAGCGGTCCAATGACGTCTCGGATTGCTTGAACAGGGTAAAGACGTGCGGCAACAAATCGGGATCGATGCCCTGGCCGTTGTCGCAGACCTCGATGACCAGGTGAGGAGCGTCGACATGCGTCTCCAGCGTGATCTCGCCCCCCGTCTGGGTATATTTGCTGGCATTATTGAGCAGGTTCGCCACCACTTGGGTGAGCCGCACGGGATCGACCTCGAGGTTGACGGTCGCGTCGGGCAAGAGGACGTCGAGGGACTGCTCCTTGCGGTTGATCAACGGCCGGCAAGACTCGACCGCCCCCGAGACGATGCTCTGCAGCGTACATTCATCGAGTTGTAGGTCGATCTGGGCACGTTCGATGCGTGCTACGTCGAGCAAATCGTCGACCAGACGCGTCATCTGAGACAATTGACGTTCGATCAAGTCCATGCCCCAGTGCAGTTGCTCTTCGTCGAGGCCCTCCTCTCCGCCCCTCATCACTTCTAGCGCCATGCCGATGGGCGCCAGCGGATTTCGCAATTCGTGGCCGAGCATGGCCAAGAACTCGTCTTTGTGACGATTCTCGCGCTCGGCGCGCGCCGCCTGCGCCTCGACGGCCTGACGAGCGGCTACGAGTTCGGTTACTTCAAAGCCAAAGACGGCCACGCCTTCGATCTCGCCCTGCAGGTTGTAGTTGGGTAGGTAAGCAAACGTCGCGTGAATGGCGCCCGGTTGACCGGTGTCCTCGTCCCGCAGCACGATCTCCTGCTCGTAAAAAACGCGCGGCTTGCCCGTTTGATAGACGCTGTCGAGCACGGCGATGAACTTGTCGATCTCCTGCTCGGGAAACACCTCCGAGACGGTGCGCCCGATGAGTTCGCGGTGGCCGATAAGCTCGTAGTAGGCCGGATTGGCCATCGTGAAGGTGTGGCTGGGGCCCTCGACCATGCAGATGAACGCCGGCGCCTTCATGAACATGTCGTGGAACTGCCGGCGGGTCTTCTGCTCGAGCGAACGGCGTAAATCCGCCACGACCGTATGCGCAGTGTCCGTGCCGTTGCGCCAGTCTTGCTGCCGCTCTTGGACGATGTATTCGGTCACATCTTCGACGCGATGGAGCAGGTGGGACACGCCGCCCTGATCATCGCCAATCGGAATCGAGCGGGTGGTCCAGTAGCGCTCCTCGAAGGACTCGCCGCTGTCTTCGGGCCGGCGTAGATCATAGCGAAGGGGTCCGGTCGAGCACATCTCACCGGTCTCGAGCGACTCGGCGAGGTTGCGGCGGACTTGCTCACGCCCCGCGGTGCGGTGGGTATCTTCGTAGGCGTCGAAGATCTCGAAGAGCCCCTGCCCGATGAGTTGGTCGCGGGTGGTGCGCGTCGCCTCCAAGTAGGCGTCGCTGGCCGCCAGCACGGTAAACCGCGGGGCATCCGTGGCAATCACACACACCATCTCGGGAGACGCCTCGAGCAGGTGACGGTAGTCGAGACTTTCCCTTTGACTCGTTGGCATGCCAGATCCTGCTCCGGTTCAATAGGATGCTGCGAGATCTCGAAGAGACGCACACGCGTGGCTTATTTACAACACCGCTCCTGTTGTACAGGCATCGGCGGGCTGTTGTAAATTGTCCACGCTTTTGGCTCTCGCAACTCGACACCTCTACTTTTTGCCCCTGTACTCCGGTAGACCTCGTCTATGGACAACCTCGCCCACTCCCTCGTCGGCGCCGCTTTGGCCGAAGCGGGGCTCAAAAAGAAGACGCCGCTGGCGACCGCGACGCTCATCATCGGCGCCAATTTTCCCGACGTGGACGCCGTGGCCATGGTCATCGGCTCGGACTTCTCGTTGTGGTTTCGCCGTGGCTGGACCCACGGGGTGCTCGCCTGGGTGGTGTTGCCCCCAATCTTGGCGATGCTCATGCTCGGCTGGGACAAGTGGATACGCCGGCGACGAAATCCCGACGCCGAGCCGGTCCACGTGGGATGGCTGGTGGGCCTGTCGTATCTGGGCGTGTTGACCCATCCCTTCTTAGACTGGCTCAACACCTACGGCGTGCGCCTTTTGATGCCGTTCGACGGGCAGTGGTTCTACGGCGACAGCCTCTTCATCGTCGACCCGTGGCTGTGGCTCCTATGCGCCAGCGCGGTGGTCTTGGCCCGCTCGCAGTCCAAATTGAGCATCGCCGCCTGGGGCGTACTCGGCGCGGCGACCAGCGCGATGATCTTCGGCTATGGCGGCATCCCAGTGCTGGTCAAAGTAGTGTGGGGGTTGGGCGTGGGAACGATTGTGGCCATGCGTGTGGCCGGCTGGCTCGAAGATCGCACCCGGCAGTTGGCTGCCGTGGCGCTCGGGCTGGCCTCGCTCTACATCGCCGCGATGGTGTCGGGGACCGTGTATACCCGCTCACTGGCCACCGACGCCTTCGCCGAGCGCGGCGTCGAGGTCGACCAGATCTTGTCCGGTCCGGTGCCCGGCAATCCGCTGGTGCGCGAGGGGCTGGTGCGCGGCGGCGGGGAGTATCGCTACTTCCAGATCGACCCGCTGGCCGACACCACGTTCGTCGAGCCCCAACCGGGCGTGCCCGTCGAGGAACCCGGCCCGGTCGTCAAAGCGGCGCTCGCCGCCCCGGAAGTGCGCGGCTTTCGCAACTGGATGCGCTTTCCGAGTTGGGAGGTCGAAAAGCTCGACGACGGCTGGCGGGTCATCCTGCGCGACCTGCGCTACGCCGAGCCCGACGAGTACGAGGAGGGCTTCGGCGTGGCGATCGTCGAGCTCGACGAAGAGTTGAACCCTCGCCTCTCCGAAAAGGCTCCGTGAGCGCCATCAACTTTCCTCGAGCAAGTCATCGAGCACCAGGTCGAGTAGCCAGTGAAGGTGCTGTCGCCGCTCTTCGAAGCTCTCGGGGCCCATCGGATCGCCCTGCCACCCCGGCTCGAGCGCCGGCGCGTAGGTGAAGTAGTTGACCACCGCCCCCACGAACGTCAGGTAGAGCTGGCGCGCCGCGCGCGGCCCTTTCTCGGGCGACAACTCCGAGAGCGCCTCGATCGTCCAGTTATAAATCGGCGCGAACGTGCGCTTGATTGCCTCTCGGCGCTCGTTGTCACTCGCCAAAATCCCCTGGATCAACCGCGAATAGCGCGCGTTCTCCTGCATGAACGACCAGTAGTTGTCGATCAGCCGGTGCATCCGCTCGCGGGCGCCCCCTTTCATATCGAGCGCGTCGCTGAGCCACTCACGATGCAGATCCCAGTAAGTATTTAGAACTGCTTCGAAAAGTTCTTCTTTGCTGCTGAAATAATAAAAGACCGAGGCCTTGTTGACGCCTGCGTGACGAGCGACGTCTCGGATGCTGACTCCGTCGTATCCATATTGGCAGAATAACTCGTCGGCAGCCTGAAAAATACGCGTTCGGGTGTCGGTAGTTTCTTCTGCCATGTTGAGTGACCTCGACGAGAGAAAGAGGGATGGCGCTGCTCTGTTAATCGTCTCACGACGGAAAAAATGCAAGGGCAGTTCGGCGTATTCTCGTCACACGCAAACAAAGTCGTAGCAGTAACCAGGAAAGCCATGAGCAGTATTGAGCGCTTTTCGGCGTGTGTCGTTGTTGTCGTCTGTCTACTTTTCAGCCACCCGACGGTGGCGTCCGCACAGGATTTCGAAGATCCCCGCGGGCGTCCAGCCGGCTCGGTCTGGTCGCCGTCGTGGGAGCAACCCGACTGGTTCGACGCCGCGCTGACCGGCGGTCTGTTCGCCGGCGGTGCGGCCATCCAATTCGGCCTCGGCGCCCCCACACGACCGCGCTGGATCGGCCCGGTGCTCGCCGACGGCTTCATGCGCGACAGCCTGCTGGCGACCAGCGCCAACGGGCTCTCCCTAGCAGGGGGAGCCAGCGATATCCTGCTGTATTCGCTGATCGCCTCGCCGCTGCTCGTCCAACCCGGCTTGGCCTGGATGGGTCTGGGGGACGCGAACGCGGCCGCCAACTTGGCGCTGATCAATGCTCAAGCGCTCGGGGTGACCTTTTTCTCGACCGTGGCGCTCAAGCACACCATCGGCCGCCAACGCCCGCCCATCGGCGCCTGTTGGGATGATCCGAACGCCAGCCCGACTTGCAAGGAACGCGACACGCTCAGCTTCCCGAGCGGACACACCAGCATGGCCTTTGCCGGCGCCGGATTGGTTTGTCTCAACCACGAGGTCCTCTCGCCGCTGGGCGGCGGCTGGGACCGCGCCGCGTGTTACACGGCGCTGAGCGCCGCCACCGCCACCGGCGTGCTGCGCATGGTGGCCAACAAGCACTACCTGACCGACGTGGTCGCCGGCGCCGCGCTCGGCCTAACCGCCGGCTATCTGCTCCCCAAGTGGCTCTACTTCGGCTTCGGCGACGCCGAGGACGGCGTGCTCGGCGAGCACGATGCCAGCGTCACCCCTTCGGTCGGCGAGGTCAACGGGGTCAACTTCAGCTTTACGTGGTGAGCGCCCCCCGTTGTAGAACATCCCAGCGTGAATAGCTTCAGAGGCACCAAAGCTTTGAATGTATGTCTCCGAGTAAAGGGCTGGATGTGTCTGCCAGAAGACTGCATGCACTTGTCGTAGTGCTGATGTGCGTGACCACTGTCGGTGTCGCAATCCCGGCTGCAGCTCAAGGTGGGGGAGGTGACTCCGGCGAGCGCGTATCAGCAGCCAGCGTCGACGCCGACGACATCGACTCCGAGGAGCCGGTGCCGGTCATGGACAACTTTACCGTCGGCGAGCTGGTGCTCACCGGCAGCTTCGCGGTCACCGCCGCGGTCATCGGGTATTGGGGCGAGCATATCGTCGGCTTTCCCGACGAGAGCATGAAGCCGCCCGAGCCGGGGAGCCTCGATTGGGAGGCCTCCTACGAACTGCGACCCGACGCCGACCTCGAAAAGCCCTTCTTGGGGGGCGTACCCGACGTGATGGCCGACCCCTTCTCGATCGTGGGCGCGGGGGTCTACTACGGCTTCGGCGCCGCCGGCACCTGGTTTACCGACGCCGACTGGATTCCCGACACACGCCACGAGTTTCTGGCCTACGCCGGCGCGGCCACCTGGACGCAAATTTTCGTTCAGGGATTGAAGTTCTCGTTCGGCCGAAAGCGCCCCTACGTGGTCCGCCGGTGCAACCCGCCTGAAGATCCGTGCGGCAAGTACGGCATCCCGCCCGAGCGCAACGTCGACCCCAACCGCCAGGATATCCTGGCGTTTCCGGGCGGTCATACGGCCTCGACCGCGGCCACGCTCAGCTTCGTGTATCTCGATCTGTCCGACTACCTCGTCTACGACGCGCTGGCCGACTCGTCGGACTCCACGCGTTTTTGGGTCGGGCGCGTCCTGCCCTTCATTCCCACTTACGGTCTGATCGCCCTGAGCTTCTACGACCGACTCTACGAGCAGCAGCACTGGCTCTCCGACCAGGTCGTGGGCACCATCGCCGGCCTGACGGCCGGAAACGTGTTCTATTTGCTCCACTTCGACGACACCGGCGCCCCGCGTCGCGAAAACCGCGATGCCGACGACGGAGACGACGTCATCAGCGACAGCACCGTCATGCCCGTGCTCATGCAGGACGGTCAGGTCGGCGCCGGCTGGGGATTTCGCTGGTAACCGCCCACAAATACAGCACCAGCGGCACGCCGCCGTTGGCTGCGCGCTCCAGCGCCATGAACCCCTTGTCCCAGCCGCCAAACACAATCCGGCTGCACGCGGTCACCACTCCCCAGAAAGCCATCCACAACAAGACCCAGCGCCACTTTCGCGCCACGATCACGAGGACGGCCAACGAGACGTCCATCAGGCCGATGGCCGTGAGCATTCGACGAGCCACCGGCTCGGCCAGCTCGTAGTTGAGCAATTTGTCCGAGGCGACGAGCAGATAGTCGACAAAGCGCGGATGATGGTAGAGCGCCTCGAGGCCATGGATCAGGAACGTCGACGCGAGGGCGATGCGCAGCAGCCACCTGATGGTCTTCTGGACACGCTCGGCGTCGACGCGCAAAGGCTGGATCAGAAAGGCGAGCGCCAGCGGCGCCATGTAGCGCACCGCGTGGGCGCCGAGCGCCCAATCGGTAAACGCCGCCCCGCCGCGGTAGGTGTGACCGGCGGCGAGCAGCATGAACCATCCGGCGACCAGAAGCGGAACCACGCGGCTCCGCGTGACCAAGACGGCCGCCGCCGAAGCCACCATGAACCAGAAGCCGACCTGCTCGACGAGCAACGCCACCGACTCGGAGACGCCCCACTCGAAGAAGAGCGTGCCCCCCACGTTAGTCATGTTGAGCGTGGCCCCCCACGCAGCGCCCAGGCACTGCAGAGCCACGATGCCCCGCAGCGTCCAGAGGACAGCCTCAGAGACAGCCGTCGAGGCTGTCGATGGGTGGGATTGTGGAGACGAAGGCCGCGCAGAGAACGCGCGTTCGACAACAGAGACCAACGAGGCCACACGGACTCCTACTTCGGATGACGACTCAAACCTAGTGGCAGCCCCAAGAGCTGGGGCGTTCGCCACTAGTAAGCCGTCAGGCCTCGCCGCTATTCCCCGCAGCGGCCTGTGCGTAACGGCGAGCGTTACTGCTCTTGCTCGACGACGCTGGCGTCCTCGATGTAGTCGAGGCGCGGAAAGTTCTTCTTGAGGTACGGAAGCCCCTCTTCCATGGCGAGCTTCTGGTTGGGACCGGTGGGCGGTCCGCCGCCGTAGCCACTATACAGCTTGTCGACGACCTCCATGCCCTCGACGACCTTACCCACCGGGGTGAAGTCCTGCTGGTCGAGCGCCGAGTTGTCCCCGTAGTTGATGAACATGTGCGTGGTGCGCGTGGTCGGGTCGCTCTTGGGGCGCATGCCGGGCCGCTCGGGCGCCTTGGAGCGCTGGGCGAACGAGACGAACCCGCGAGTGTTCGACTTTTTGACCGGGTCGGCCTCGATGGTCGCTTCTTTCCACGCCTCGTTGACCTTCGGGTGATTGTGGATGCCGAACTGCGCCATGAAGTTGGGCATCACCCGAAAGAACGCGATGCCATCGTAATAGCCCGACTTGATGAGGTTGTAGGCGCGATCGGCTCCGTTGGGCGCCCAGTCGCGGCGAAACTCGATGACAAAGTCGCCCTTGGTCGTCTCGAACTTCGCCTTGAAGGTCTCGGGCGCCTTCTCGTCAAGCTTCGACGGGTCCATGAGCTTCGGATCGGGCTCGCCGAGCTCGACCTCTTCGGCCTTCTCTTCGTCGGCCGCGGCAGCCTGCTCCTGTTCGGCCGGCTCTTCGGGCTCTTCAGTCTCCTCGGCTTTGTCGGCCTCCGCCTTCTGCTCGGCCGCGGCTTTCTCCTCGGCCTGCTCCGCCTTCTTGTCGCAGCCCGCCAGCACGACCAGCGCCGCCAAGAGCAGCACCAACCACTTCGTCGTTCTCATCGATTTGCCTCACATGTGGGTAAAAACAACATTCGGGCGGGATTATAACAAAACGATCGTGTGTGGCTATTGGCCTCGATCACTCCTCATGCGTATCACTCAACGGGCGGTCGCTGCCCGGCTTGCCGCCGGCGAGCGTCTGCTCGTCTTCGTCGGTCGACTCGTGGCCGGTGGCGATTTTGGTCTCGCCGTAGGGATTTTCCTGAGCGGCGATGGAGTCCGGCTGCCCCTCGACGGGCTTCGATTCGCTCACCGGCTTCTCGCTGCCAGGCTTGCCGCGCGCAAGGGTGCGCTCGTTGGCCTTGGCGGTGTGTTCGAGGGGACGCTCCGGCGCTGCGGCGCCCTCGTGGGGGTTGACGAAGAGCTCTTCGTACTCTTCGGGCAGCCGCCTGCGAATACGCTTGGCGACCTCCGGGCTGACCGACCGCGACAACACCCGCCCGACCACCTGCGCCGTCTCGCGCGCCAAGCCTCCGTTGAGCCGCTCCTCTTGGCCCACGCGCTGATAAAACATCTCGAGGTTATAGTCCCGATTGGGCTTCCGCGTGCAAAGCGCAGCGCGCAGCGCCTCGGGCAACTCCTCGGCCAAGGCCTCTCGGTCCGTGTCGACGAGCACCTCGCCGAGCACACAGAGAACGGCCTGAGCGACACTCTCGGCGCGCTCCGCCGATTCGAATCCTCCACGGTGACAAATGCTGTCGAGAAACGCGTCGTAAGTCATCTGCATTTTTGTTTCCTCTTGGCTGTGGCTCATGGTCCAGCAGGAAAGTGCTGCCAATTGAGCAAAAAGCAAGCCCGTCGAGTTTTTGGTTCTTGGTTCTTGGTTCTTGGTTTCTAGATTCTCTGTGCTGTCTTGAATGTGCGAAGGCCCTGCCACAACGCAAATGAGCTCCAACTCCAGCAAGGCCTCCACGGGACCAAGAACCAAAAACCAAGAACCAAGAACCGCTCATCAGGCTGCCACTTCCAGCAACCCAACAGCCACAACACCCCCAAAGCATGCCATGGAATCCACACTTTCGAGCGTCGACACTGCCTGGTACCGCCTCGACTCGCCCAACGATCCGGCCGATATCATCGGCGTGCTCATCTTCGACGGCCAAGTCGACTACGACCGCTTGCGCGCGACCATCGAGACCCGCTTCTTGCACTTCGAGCGGTTTCGCCAACGCATCGACGACTCGGGCATCGGGAGGCCACAATGGCGCGACGATCCCGAGTTCTCTCTCGACGACCACCTCCAACGCATCGAGCTCCCCGAGCCCGCCGACCGCGCTGCGCTGCAGGACAAGATCGGCGAGTTGATGAACTCGCCGCTCGACAAGCGTAAACCCCTGTGGCGCATCTATCTGGTCGACAACTACGAGGAGGGCTCGGCGCTCATCGCTCAGTTGCACCACTGCATGGGCGACGGGTTTGCGCTCGCCCATGTCTTGTTGCGACTCGCCGACCACGACCCGGACGCGCCCTGGCCGTCGCACTCCGACATCGAGGAAGTTCGCGCCGGCGAAGACGTCCACGAGCACCGCTGGTTTCGCGACGTGGTGCTCGACAAGGTCGAGGATTTGGCCAAGCACCCGTCCCATGCGACCGATATGGCCAAGAAGGTCCAGAAGACCGCCTCCGCGCTCGGCCACCTGGTCATGATGCCCTTCGACCCGCCGACTATGCTCAAACGCGAGCCCACCGGCCAAAGACGCGTCTCCTGGTCCGATGGCATCTCGTTGCAGCGCGTCAAAGACATCGCCCACGGCTTCGGCGGCACCGTCAACGACGTGCTCATGGCCGCGCTCACCGGCGCCTACCGCCGCTATCTGATCGAGCGCGGCGACAACGTCGACGACCGCGACATTCGCGCGCTCGTGCCGGTCAACCTGCGCCCGGTGCGCCGCGTCGAGGACATGCCCGACGAACTCGGCAACCACTTCGGCCTGGTCTTCTTGACGCTGCCGGTCACCGAGGCGACCGCCGCCGGGCGCCTGCGTCGGGTCAAAGAGTGCATGGACGAGCTCAAAAAGAGCCCCGAGGCCTTCATCCTCTTCGAGGTCTTCAACCTCGCCGGGCACACCCCCGAGATGGTCGAGCACCTGGTCGCCGACACCTTCGGCAAAAAGGCCTCCACGGTCGTCACCAACGTCCCCGGCCCCCGCGAGCCACTGTATCTGGGTGGCCGCGAGGTCACCGACCTGATGTTCTGGGCGCCCCACCCCGCCCGGTTGGGAAGCAATGCGAGCATCATCAGCTACAACGGCGTGGTCCGTGTGGGCGTGCGCGGCGACGAGAATGTGCTGCCCGATCCCGAAAAGGTGGTGGGGTATTTTGACGAGGAGTTCGATGGTTTGGAGAATATGTCGGATCGCAAGCCGTAGCTTGATGGCGCCCCAACCGACCCCAAGGCAAGCCTTGGGGCTGCACCGGCGAAGGCTCCGCTCGGGGCAAGCCCCGGCTCCGCTTTTCGCTACGCGATCAACTGGCCCAAACGGAGCGGCCGCTTGCTGCCCGCGGAGTTCGCCGCGCTGTTTGCGGCGCCCGTTCAGCCCCGCGGGCTTGCCCCGGGGTTTGGCGGCCAGCAACCATATACCTTGTTGACATCCGCCAGCCCGGTACCTACCGTCCGTCACGTCAATAGTCGCCAGGGGTGCTGCACCAGCAGCTGAGATTATACCCTGAGAACCTGAACCAGTTAGCACTGGCGGAGGGAGCGCGACGCACACGAGTGGAGATCTCTGTATCTCTGTGTACCCGCAGTCTCTCTGCGGCCGCATGCTCGTGTTTCCTCCGCCGCAACTTTCCCACGCGGAGGAATGATGACCGACGGACAACCCACCAATTTCGCCGAAGCCTATCCCAACTCGACCAAAGTCTACGTCGACGACCGGCTGCGCGTGCCGTTTCGCCAGGTCAACCTCTCCGGAGGTGAGGAGCCGGTGCGTATCTACGACGCCAGCGGCCCGCAGGACGTCGACGTGCGCCAGGGCCTGCCGCAAAAGCGCCGCGACTGGATCTTGGCGCGCGGCGACGTCGAGGAGTTCGAGCGTGAGCACACGCCCGACGAAGCCAAAGACCTCATCCCCGAGGCGATGCACCGCACCGTGCTCCGCGGCACCGGCCCGGTGACCCAGCTGCACTACGCGCGCAAAGGCGAAATCACCCCCGAAATGGAGTTCATCGCCCTTCGCGAGGGCGTCGAGCCGGAGTTCGTGCGCAAGGAGGTCGCCGAGGGCCGCGCGATCATCCCGAGCAACGTCAACCACCCCGAGAGCGAACCGATGATCATCGGGCGCGCCTTTCACGTGAAGGTCAACGCCAATATCGGCAACTCGGCGGTCACCTCATCCATCGAAGAAGAAGTCGAGAAGCTGCAGTGGGCCACGCTGTGGGGCGCCGACACGCTCATGGACCTGTCCACCGGCGACAATATCCACGCCACCCGCGAGTGGATCTTGCGCAACTCGCCGATTCCCATCGGCACCGTGCCCATCTACGAGGCGCTCGAGCGCGTGGGCGGCAAGCCCGAGGACCTCAACTGGGAGGTCTTCAAGCAGGTGATCATCGAGCAGGCCGAGCAAGGCGTCGACTACTTCACCATCCACGCCGGCGTACTGCTTCGGTTCATCCAGCTCACCCAGGACCGGGTGACCGGCATCGTCTCGCGCGGCGGCTCCATCATCGCCAAGTGGTGCATGGCCCACCACGAAGAGAATTTTTTGTACACGCACTTCGAAGAGCTCTGCGAGATCATGGCCCGCTACGACGTCGCCTTCTCGCTGGGCGACGGCCTGCGCCCCGGCTCCATCGCCGACGCCAACGACGAGGCGCAGTTTGCCGAGCTCAAGGTTCAGGGTGAGCTCAACCGCATCGCCTGGAAGCACGACGTGCAGGTGATGAACGAGGGTCCCGGTCACGTGCCGATGCACCTCATCAAGGAGAATATGGAGAAGCAGCTCGAGTGGTGTGACGAGGCGCCGTTTTACACCCTCGGGCCCCTGACCACCGACATCGCCCCGGGCTACGACCACATCACCAGCGCCATCGGCGCGGCGATGATCGGTTGGTTCGGCACGGCGATGATCTGCTACGTCACTCCCAAAGAGCACCTGGGACTGCCGAACAAGCAGGACGTCAAAGACGGGCTCATCGCCTACAAGATCGCCGCCCACGCCGCCGACCTGGCCAAGGGGCACCCGCGCGCCCGCCGGTGGGACGACGCGCTCTCCAAGGCGCGCTTCGAGTTCCGCTGGGAAGACCAGTTCAACCTGGCGCTCGACCCGTACACCGCCCGCGCCTACCACGACGAGACACTGCCCGCCTCGGGCGCCAAGGTCGCCCACTTCTGCTCGATGTGCGGGCCGAAATTCTGCTCGATGAAGATCTCGGCCGAGATCAGCGACTTCGCCAAGCAGGAGGGCATGGAGCAGATGGCCAAGGAGTTTCGCGACAAGGGTGGCGAGATTTATGTGGAAGAAGGAGAGTAATCAGATCCTCGCCCCGAACTGCCAGGTGTCGTCGGCCGGCTCGTCGCCGCGCACCGCCTCCAGCGTGCGCTTGGCCTCGAATTGGGTCAGCCAATCGGGGTCATCGCGCATCGCCTCGAAGGTGGGCGTCATCTGGCGCACAAGCGCCCCCAGGTTCTGGAACGCGCGCAGCGCCGCCCGTCGCACCTCCGGGTGCTCGTCCTCCAGGGCGTGAGCCAGCGTCGGGAGTTCTTCGAGCGCGGCATCGCCCATGCGCCCCAGCGCAAAGAGCGCCGTGGAGCGCGTGGGCGCTTCGGGAGCTTTGACCAGCTCGGCGAGCCGGGGCACCGCGTCGGCGGCCGTCGTGCCCATCCACCCGATGGCGGCGGCAGCGCCGCGGCACACCGCCGCCGAGTTGTCCTCCAGGGCATACTCGAGCGCGCGCAACGCCGGACGGTAGCGGCGGTCCCCCGAAGCCAAGAAGATCCCCAGGCACAGGGCGGCGGTCTGGCGAATCCGCGAGCAGTCGACGAAGAGCGAGCGCTTGAGGTTGGCCAGCGCATCGTCGGGGTCGGGGCCGATGGCAACCAACGCATCGGCGATGGCGCGGCGTACCGCCTCGTTGCGGTCGCCGAACCGCTCGAAGAGCCGCTCGCTGGCCGGCCGAGCGTGGGCGCCGAGCCCCTCGATGATGCGCGCTGCGTGCAGACGCTCGCGGCTCTTGCCCTCCCTCAGATGCACACACACTTTGTCGAGCGCGAGCTGAGAAATGCGCTCGAGAAGATGGTCCGATTGGGTCGGCACCAGCGAACCGTCGGCGCCCTCGGGGTGCGGGTCGACCAACTCCTGGACCACCTCGCGCAAAGCAGCGAGGGCCGCCGAACGCACCGTCGGACTGTCGTCGTCGAGCAGGCGCAGGACCTCGTCGACCGCTTCGTCGCCCAGCACTTGTCCCGCCGCCCGCACCGCCGAGGCCCGCACTCGAAAGTCGAGGTGGTACAACATCTCGTAAATCGCCTGCCTGGCCGGATGTGCTTCTTCGCCCAGCAGTGTCAGGTCGTCGAGCGCTCGCTCCAGGGTGGCGATGTCGGTGCTTCGGGCCAGCGTGGCGGCCAAATCTTGCGGATCGCGGCGCAACCTGCGCCAAATATGCATGACTCCGCACCACTCCGAATGCGTCATCTGCACGCCCATCTTGGCGGGCAGGCGCCCAAACGGCCACCAGTCGGGCACCCCACTCTGGCGCTCCAAGTGGTCGAGAATCGCCGCGCGCAGCCACTCGGGCTCGATACGATCCCAGTGGCCGCCCGTGCTGTACAGGTGCCGGTAGCAAACCGGTGCGACCTCGCGCTCGTAGATCTCGGTCAACTCGGCGTGGCTAAAGCCCGACTCTTTGAGCACGTGCGCGATCTGGCGCTGTCGCTCCTCCCCAAGCTCCCCGTCGACGAATAACTTCGACAAGGCCTGCCACACCGGCAGACGGCGATCGACGTCGAACATGGCTCCCCCTTAAAGCTGATGCTGCTAATACGTCTCCCCTGCAGTTGAATGTACTTCCGAGGCAGAAACGGACAATGGGAGGAGCAGAATGAGGAGGGGGGGAGGCCGGGAGCCGGAACCGCGTTCGGCCCCGGCTCCCAGATTTAGCTCAGCCGATCAGCGTCACCACGACTCCGTCCCCATCCTCGATGCCGGCCGCGCCGAGCATCTCTTCGGGGAACTCCACGCGCCCCTGATGGGTCGAATCGGCGTCGTCCACACGCGCCTGGATCGACTTGAGGCCGCCATGCCAGAAGCCTCGAGCAGCCACGTGGATCAGGTCGCCGGGCTCGGTGCCCAGCTCGTCGCGGTCGATGGGATGCATGCGCACGAAGATCTCGTCGGTGCCCTCCACACGGCGGGCCTCCTCGGCCACGGCCTGCAGCTTGAGCTCGATCTTCGCGCCGCCCTCTTTGGGCTCGGCGTCGCCGGCCTTGAACGCGCGGATGGCGTCCTCTTCGGGGCCGGCGACCAGAAGCGGGCTCTTCTCTTCTTTCTCACGGAACACCAGCACGCCGATGACCGCCAGCGTGCTGCAGACGACCACGCCGTAGAAGGCGCGCATGTACTTGTAGGCTTTCATGCCCTCGCCGCCCGGCTCGACGCCCTGCGAGAACGGGGCGATGACGTCGGGGAAGAAGAGCGAGACGATGACCGCCACCACACCGCCGACCAGGGTCAGCAGCGCCGCCTTCTGGTTGTAGCGCGACCAGACCGCGCCCAACACCAGCGTGACCGCCATGGGCGGGACCACCGCGGCCACGAAGGTGGCGTGGGCCAGGTAGATGGAGTCGAACGTGGCGAAAAGCGGCACCAACACGATGCCGATGACCGCGGTCACCAGCGTCGCCCAGCGCGCCATGCGCAGGTCCTCGGCGTCGGCGTGATGCGGCTTGGCGAAGTAGGGGCGCCAGATATCGTTGACCACGATGGCCGACACCGCCGTCAACAGCGTATCGGCGGTCGACATCAGCGCCGCAGTAAGCGTCGCCATGACCAGCCCGAAGATGCCCGGGGCGGCCAGAATCGAGCTGACGATGACGAAAACGTTGTCCGGCGAGGTGTCCGCGGCGATGTCGCCCGTCGAGACCATTGCCTGACCGATCCAACCCACGCCCGACACCGCAATGGCGGCCAGCGGCATGACCACCAGGATGACCAGGGCGACCGCCTTGCGGCCCTCTTTGACCGAGCGCGCCGACATAAAGCGCATCAGCATGCCCTGGTTCATGAAGTAAAACGCCACGCCGCCGACCATCGCGTCCTGCCAGAAACGGCCCATCGTGTGGAAGCCGTCGGGCTCGGTCAGAGGCGCCAGGCCCGCCCGGTGCGGCCCGGGAAGGTGCTCCCAAAACAGCCCGAAGCCGCCCACGTAGTCGATGCCCACCAGGAACAGGCCCAGACCGACCGCCAGCAGGATAAAGCCCTGCATCAAGTCGGTCATGATGACCGAGGTCTGCCCACCGACGGTCACGTACAACGCCGTACAGATGGCCGCCCCGCAGGCCGAATAGAAGATGCTGTAGCCGGTCAGCGCGTGCAGCGCGGTGCCCAGCGTGTAGAAGTTGATGCCCACGTAGCCGATCAGATAGACCAGCAAGATGAAGGTCGCCGCCGCCCGGGCCTTGTGCCCGAAACGCCGCTCGAAGTACTCGGGCACCGATTGGATGCGCCCGTAGTAGATGATCGGCAGCCACACGAGCATCCACAGCGGCATCCAGAACCAGTCGTTCAGGTAGCTCATCGAGCTCGACAGCCCGAAGCTAAAGCCCGCCGAGGCGTATTTGACAAACGAATACGCCCCGATGGTCGTGGCCACACACGACATCGCCAATAGCCACCCAGAGAAGCGCCTGCCCCCGAAAAAATAATCGGAGCTGGTCTTCGTGAACTTGGCGAAGTAGGCGCCGGCGCCGACGATGCCGGCAAAATAGATGAACACCACCGCGATGTCGGCGGTCGTGCCGATGGTGCCCTCCGCGCCGCGGGCGTCTCCGGCCACGGGGAAGGCGCCGACCGAGCCGGCGGCCTGCAACAGTCCGTGCAGGAGCAGGTAGAAGGCAAAGCCGCCCAACAACAGCGGCAACATCCGGCCCGGCTTACTCAACGCCCCCTTTCGCCAGGCGATGAACAACCCGGAAAAGAAGACCAGACCACCGATGCCGTACACATAAAAATAGGGATACCAAAGTTCCACGATACTGCTTCCGTAAGTTGCGGGACTGCCAAATAGACGCCCGATGATATCGCATCGTGAACAGTGCGCAACTCAATCGCAGAACTGTATTTTTCACCGCGGGGCCCCACGGAGATCACGGGGAACATCTTTTGTTTCTTCCCCGTGTCCCCTGTGTCCCCCGTGGTGATTTTCCTAGCTCGGTTGGCCTAGACCTCCCGCTCGAGGCGAGGGATCTGGATTTTGAGGCCGGGGAACATCTCGTCGGGATCTTCGAGGATGGAGTCGTTGGCGTCCCAGATGCGGCGCCACTGGCTCTCGTCGTCGTAGAATTTTAACGAGATCGACTCCAGCGTGTCACCTTTTTGGACGGTGTAGGTCTGATGCTCCGGCGTCTGCCGAAACTGCGGCTGGGCGCTCTCGGATTGGTTGGGGTCGAAGACGTTGGGATCGTGCTCTTTCTTATGCTCTCGGCGCTCTTCGCTCATGGTGTCCCTCCAGGTGTAGTCGAAGCGTGGACGCGCGATTCGTCACACACACAACCTGACCACACCTGGCGAGGAGTGAAACGGCGTGTTTCACCACGGGGGGCACGGAGCTCACGGTGAAGGCCTTTTGTCTTTTCCCCGTGTCCCGGTGCCCCCCGTGGTGAACACCTGACGTCAACTCGCGTGACGCTCCGGCTGCACCCGCCGGAGCGTGCGAAGCTTCTTGACGAACATGTCGAGCCAGGGCTCGTCTTCGGCGCAGACCTCGCAGCGGTAGCAAAACCGGCGCGCCGTGCCCCGGGCGATGTCGGCCGAGTCGAGCCCGACCGTGCGTCGGTCGGCGACGCGAACGCGCAGTCGGCAGCGCTCGCGCACGCTCGACACGAGCGCGACGACCTCGACCTCCTCGTCCTCGCCCAGGTCGTAGGCCCCCAGCAGTGAAAAATTGGCCTCGCCCCATGCTTGCTTCCCTGCTCGCAGGTGGCGAAAGAAATCCGTCTCGTCGGCGAACCGACAGATAACCGTGCGCATTGATGCTCCTTGCCGTCCGTGGCGTCGGTGCAACTGGCTAATCAGCAGAATCGTTGTCGCGGTGGTGCGTTCTGCGCCCAGTATGCCCGGTGGCCGCCGGCTGGCAAATTTTTTCCTGATGATCCCGCCCGTGCAGCAAGCAGCCGTTGCGGAGCGGGGGCTTGCCCCCAGCGGAGCACATCGCCCGTGCAGCCCCAAGGCTTGCCTTGGGGTAAACCGTGCAATGCCTGAACTCGGTTCAACTCGCATCGTCCCAAAGTGGCAACCCCTCCACATTCCGTTTGCACCGCATCGACAAGACGGCATGTCGCAAAACCGAACACATGATGGTTATTGGCGATCAAAACCCCGGGACCAGCCCCGGGGCTGCACGGGCGCCCCAGACAACGGGGCGAGCTCCGCGGGCAGCAAGCAGCCGCTTCGCAACAACATCTCGAACCGCCCCAACGGAACTTCCACCGCCCTCGCGTGTCCAACCCATGAAGCCAATGGAAAACCCGTGATGCCGAGGACTCCCCATGCGCCCCACCCTGTTCAAGTACTTGCTGATTGCCTGCGCCCTCTCCTTTGCCGCCTGCGAGGCCGAGGAGCCCAAGACGATGGACGTGCCCGACAAGGCCGAGGAACCCGACCGGTTCGTGCAGATGATGGCCCAGCCGGACGAGGCCCAAGCCGAGGAGGCCGAAGAGGCCAAAGAAGGCGAAGAGGCCGCAGTCCCCACTCCTGAAGCAGACGAAGCGCAAGCCCAACCGGCCGTGGGTCCCGCATCGACAAAGGCCGGCGAGGACATGGCCGGCGTCGAGAAAGTCTTCGAGAAGAAAGACTCCAACCTCTGGAATGGAAAGTCGGACGCCAAGGTAGGTTCGGACGCCATCACCGCGCTGGGCTCGCTCGACGGCGAGGGCGGCTCAGCCCGAGGCTTAGGTGGCCTGGGCATCTCCGGTGCCGGGCGCGGAGGCGGCGGTATCGCCTCGAAGGGCGTGGTAGGAAGCGGCGAGGGGTACGGGCGCATCCAGGGCTTGGGCTCGGTGAGCACCGGGGGCGGCAAGGGCTACGGCTCGGCGAGCGTGGGTCGCAAGGTCAAGGCGCGCAAGGTGTACCCCAACCTCGCGCCGGCTCCCGAGCCCAACACTGCCCAACGCAACACCGAAAGCTACGCCAACCACGGAGTCAACCAGATGACCGACACGGCCAAAGACGCTAAGTCGACGTTCGCCATCGACGTCGACACCGGCGCCTACACCATCGCGCGCCGCAAGCTGCAAAACGGTCAGGTGCCGCCCGAGGCGTCGGTGCGCGTCGAGGAGTTCGTCAACTATTTCCGCTACAGCTACCCCGACCCCGACTCGGGCGCCTTCGCCGTACACATGGAGGCCGCACCGAGCCCGTTCCTCGCCGAGGACGAGGGCAAGACCCGCAAGATCCTGCGCGTGGGCGTGCAGGGGAAACGCGTCACCAAGACGACCCGAAAGCCGGTCCACCTGACCTTCTTGGTCGACGTGTCGGGGTCGATGTCCAGCCCCGACAAGCTCGGGCTGGCCCAGAAGTCGCTCGAGATTCTGACCAACAACCTGCGCCAGGGTGATTCGGTGGCCATCGCCACCTACGCCGGCCGCGTCGCCAAGATCCTCGACCCGACCGGCCTGGAGAACAAAGGGCGCATCCTCACGGCCATCGAGAGCCTCAAATCGGGCGGCTCGACCGCCATGAACTCCGGCCTCGAGATCGCCTACAAACTCGCCCTGGCCAACTTCCAGAAAGACCACGTCAACCGCGTCATCGTGCTCAGCGACGGCGACGCCAACGTCGGCCCGAGCTCGCACCAGGCTATCTTGAAGCGCATCGAGCACTTCGTCGACGAGGGCGTGACCCTGTCGACCATCGGCTTCGGCATGGGCAACTACAAAGACACGCTCATGGAGCAACTCGCCAACAAGGGCAACGGCAACTACTACTACATCGACACCGCCAAAGAAGCGCGCAAGGTCTTCGGCGAGCAGCTCGACGGCACGCTGCAGGTCATCGCCAAGGATGTGAAGATTCAGGTGGAGTTCGACAAGGAGGCGGTCAAATCGTACCGGCTCATCGGCTACGAAAACCGTGACATCGCCGACAAGGACTTCCGCAACGACAAGGTCGACGCCGGCGAGATCGGCGCCGGACACACGGTCACCGCGCTGTACGAGATGGTGCTGACCGACAAGGCCAAAGACGCCAAGAAGCTTGCGACGGTGCGCATCCGCGCCAAAAAACCCGACGGCGCCAAGGCGAGCGAGCAAGCCTTCCTGCTCACCCACGGCGACCTGAAGGACTCGATTCGAAAGGCCAGCAAGGACTTTCAATTCGCCGCCGCCGTGGCCGGCTTCGCCGAGTTGTTGCGCGGCAGCAAGTACGCCAACGCGCTCAACTACGACCTGATCCACGAGATCGCTAAGTCGGGCACGTCGGCCGGCCAACAAGACCGCCAGGAATTCTTGAAGTTGGTCGAGAAGGCCAAGAGCCTGCAGAAGGGGTGAATGTTCGTCGGGTCGCATGCGTCTGACCGAACGAGCGATAACACAGACGAAGCGACCCGACTCCATCATGACCGACACGACGATGCCACCCCGGCGCCTCGGGCTACTCGCGCTCGGAGCAACCCTCCTCGCCGCCTGCGCGAGCTCACCCGACACGCACGACGCCCGTCGGTCCTCCGAGACCGAGACGCTCGCCAAGGCCGCCAAGGTCGTCCACCAACAACTCGACTTCACCCATCGCAACGCGCGGGTCTACGGCACCTTCGGCGAGTCGGGGACCGTCATCGGGCCGCAAGGCGCGCTGATCGACCCATTGTCAGGTGTCGTGCGCAAGCGGCTCCCCGGAAGCTCCATCGCCCTCGGCCCCGACGGCCGACACGCCTGCATGCGCAAGAGCGAGCAGGACATCGGCGTCTACGACACCGTTGCGGAGCGCTGGCTGTGGACGCAGCCCATCGAGAACGCCGGGCGAGCGCTCGTCTCGAAAGATGCCTGTGCGTTTCCCGTCTCGGACGAATGGCGCAGACTGCGCCGCTGGCGAGTCTTCGACTTGAAGTCGGGCGAAGCAAGACCTGCCCTCGAGCCGAGCCGCCCGGCCCGCTACCCCGGGTCGGCCGCGTCATTTCGCTACTCGCCCGACGGGCGCTGGCTGGTCGTCTCGGCGCCGCCGGCGGAGGCATCGGCCTCCGAGCACCCCGACGTGCGCTCGTTTCGCCCCTGGCTCCACCGCATCATCGACCTCGAGGACTTCTCGGTCGTGCGCACCGAGCGAGCGCGTTGCCTGACGTGGACCACGAAGGGCGCGACCGCGTGCGCCGAGACCGTCGGCTACGAGCCCTACCGCCGCTACGTCGCCCCACTGCCCGACGGAAAGCACGTCCTCATCGAGCAACGCACCCAGCTCGTCACGCTACCCGACGACGGCAGCCAGGACCTCGAGCGACGCTACGTCTCTCGCGAGATCGCCACCGTCGAGCGCGGCTCCGGTGCGCGCAAAGCGCTGCTCGATCCGGTCGCGCGCAAAGGCATCTCGATCGCCCAAAGCCACGGCATGCCCGTCGTCGCCTCTGCCGACGGACACGTGCTCTACTGGCACAACGACGCAGGCGTCTTTCGCTGGCGATGGAAGCGCGGCGAGCGGCCCGAGCAACTGTCGGACGCGCCGATGACGTTTCGGTATTACTGGCAGTATATGCGGCTTTTGGGCCCCGAGCTCTCCCCGCAGGGCAACTACCTGGGCTTTATCGACCCCTCCAGCCGGCTCCACCGCATCCGTCTGTCGGACGACACCGCGCTGCCTGTGGTCGCGCTTCCGACCACCGCGCCGGGTAACTCGACGCCGATTTGGCGATACGCCATCGACGACGACGGCAGCGTCGCGGTGTTGGTCGATGATAAGGAGAATAACAAGAACACCCGCGGGCTCTTCGTCGCCGGCCCCGACGAGGACAAGCTCACGCGCGTGTCGAAATGGAAGATGATCGCCGACATGCCCGCCGAAATGCAGTGGGTCCGACGCGACGACGAGCGACGTCTGGTGGTGCTCGACGGCAAATACGGCCTGTACGTCTTCGACCCCGACGGGTGGACGTTCGCCCATTACGCGCCCCGCAAGCCGACCTACAGCGTCTACGAGGCCCTCGCCGTCGCCCCGAACTCCACGGCCGTCTCGTTCGCGAGCACGGGCACGGGCAGCGACGACAAAGACTCCGGGCGAGGCATCTGGGTCACCGACCTCTTCGATCTCGAGGGCGCCGAGCGCCTCGATTACCCCGAAAACTGGCGAAATTACCGTCCTCGGTGGTCGCCCACCGGCGAGCGACGCTCGCTGTTCTACGATCCCCAGTCCGACAGCCACGTCCTGCGCGACGACACGTCCGACGCCGCCGCGACTCGCGTGTTATCCGAAATCGTCGGCTCTCTCCCCCTCGTGCGCACCCCACAGAGCGAGCTCTTTTTGGTGCAACGTCACGGCGAGCCGGCTCTCAGCCTGCTCGACCGAGACGGCCACACCCGGCTGACCTTCGGCCTCGTCGCCGACGGCCCCTACGCCTACACCCCCGAAGGAAGCTACTTCTGCGAGGGTCGAGGCTGCGAGATGTTTCGATGTATGTTGGGAGACGCCAAGGCGGTCGAGCCGAACCAATGCCACGCCGTCGTCACCGACGACTTCACAGCCGTGCTCCCCCGCCCCGCTCACTCCCCGTACAAATAGTCGTACATCTTCCGCATCGCCCGGGTCTTGACGTAATCGACCAACCACAGCCCGCCGAGCTCGTCGAAGGGCTGCTGCTCACGCGCCGCCACGATATTCTCGGCGGCGCGCCGGTCGAGGCTGACGGCTTCATCGAGCGTCTCGAACGAGGCGGTATTCGCCAGCTCCAGAATCCGGTTGGCCACTGGCTGGCACGAGGCGAGGACGCGGCCGTCGGCGTCGAGCTCCTCGGGGCAGCGCCCGTCGACGTACAGGTAGTCGTATAGCTTGCGCACGCCCTGCTCCTCCAAGTACCGCATCGCTTTGAGGTCGGCGAGCGTGTGGAACGGCTGGCGGTCGCGGTGGGCGAGGATGTCGTCGACGGCGCGGGTGTCGAGGCGAGCCCAGTCGTCCAAGATCTCGGCGCTGGCGGTATTCGCCAGCTCGACGATCTGGTGTTCGACGGGCACGCAGTCCTCGCGCACGTGGCCGTCGGCGTCGAGCTCCTCGTCGCAGCGCGCGAGCTTTTCGTAGTCGGGATAGAAGAACGCCGCGCCCTCCTTGTCCGTCTCGGTCAGCGTCAACGACCAATCGCCCTCACCGTTGCACTGCGGGTAGTGCATCACGGAGCTTGCGTCGTAGCCGGTGATCGGCCGGTAGTTATCGTCCTCGAAGCACCAGCTGTAGTTGGCCTCCGGGCGAGTATGCTCGTGGCGAAACCCGAGCACGTGGCCCAACTCGTGGCGTAGCACGCCCTCGAGGGTCAGGTTCTGGGCGAGTTCGTCGTTGCCGGTGAGCGCGTCGTCCATCGAGGCGACGTTGATGCGCACCTGGCGCTCCTTGGTCTCGTAATTCGGAAAGAAAGCACGCGCGAAATACGGGGCGTCGGCGGACGGCGGCGTCAGCACGGGAAAGAGCACCCGGTCGGTGCCCATATCACAGTCGGCGTCGGCCTCGGGCACGTGGCGAAACTCGGCGTGCGCGTGCTCCTGCCAAGCTGCAGCCGCGCCGGCCATCGCCTCGATGACCTCGGCTTTGCGGTCACCAAAGGCGTCGGAGACGCAGTAGGTCAGCTCGAATCGCTGCGCGCGGGGCCACCGGGCGTCCACGCCGTCTTCGTGCTGGACGCTCAGCGCGCTGCGGCTGCCGACCACGCGCGCCTCGTAGTAGGCGCGCAGGCCATCTCGGCCGCCGGCGATGGGCAGGTCGCCTTCGACGATGCACACGTCGGTATCCGGCTCGCAATAGATCTGCTCGGCGAACTCCTCGAACGACGGCGTCTCCCCGGTATTGCCCCACCAGTCGCCCTTGCCGCCAAAGTCGTCGTCGGTCTCGGTTTCGGCCGGCTGGGCGTCCTGGGCCTCACCGCAGGCGGTGGGGAGCAGCAACAGGGCGCAGATCAAGCAGAGGTGGGTCGATTTCATGGCGCGGTTCCAAACATGATTCAATGCAGACGTCGCGGCCAAGCTACCGAGTCACTCCAAAGCGCGCAACTGCGGTGAGAAGCCGTGCAGGAAGAGTCTCTGAGCTTCGCAGCCGCTGCAGACGTCTCTCGCGAAAATCTCTGACCTTCGCAGCCGCTGCAGACGTCTCCGAGAAAAATCTCTCGCCTTCGCAGCCGCTGCAGACGTCTCTCGCGAAAATCTCTGACCTTCGCAGCCGCTGCAGACGTCTCCGAGAAAAATCTCTGACTTTCGCAACTGCTGCAGACGTCTCCGAGAAAAATATCTGACCTTCGCAGCGGCTGCGCTGGCCTCCGAGGCTGCAAAATCGGGCGCGCAGCGGCTGCGCTGGCGACGCTGTTTCCCTTGAACAGCGCGTCGAGGCCGCGGTCGAGGTCACTGCCGCGGGGCGACACGGTCGTCTGCGGAGCGCCTTATATATTTTCTGTTAAAGAAAGAACGCAGGTGTGTCGTTGTGCCAAGGGACTCGTACGCAACTCGTGGGCATCATGGCGGCCCACTGCAGGAGAATCGCATGCCTCGACAATTCGCGTTCGCCACTCCCGCCTCCGACGAAGAGCGTCTCGGCCTCATGGATCGTTGGGGAATCGGCCAACTCGAGGACGCCCCCATCTTCAATCAGATCGCCGAGGCCGCCGCGGCTATCTGCGATACGCCCATCGCCCTCGTCTCGTTCATCGACCGCGCCGAGCACTGCAATCTTGGGTCGGTGGGCACCGACCCGCACCGATTTGCGCGCGAGTTGTCGATTTGCAACCACGTGGTCAAAAGCCCGCGCGTGCTCATTGTGGAGGACCTGCGCGAAGACGAGCGCTTCGCGCACCTGCCGTCGGTGGCCAATCCCGACGGGATCCGGTTCTACGCGGGCATCCCGCTGATGATCGACAACCGCGCGGCCGTCGGCGTGCTCTGCGTCGTCGACACCAAGCCGCGCCGGCTGATGCTCCAGGAGCGCGCCGGCCTCATGGACCTGGTTCGCCAGGCCGAACTTCATCTGAATCGCCACGTCGCCGAGCAGGAGTCTGCAGCATCCGACACCGCGGAGGCCCCCTCCCAGGACGCCCGTCCGCTCTTCGAGCGCAAGCTACGACTGGGACAACTGATGCTCTCGGCCCTGGCCGAGCAGCTCGGCTTTTTGAGAGGCGACGCCGAGTACCTGAGCACCCACGACGGCGACCGGCGACAGAAGAGCGGCGTCTTTCGCCAGCTCTACCAGACCCTCGACGAGCTCGAAGACCTCGTCGAGAGCACAAAATGTTTGCTCGCCGACCCATCGGCAAAGGTAGCCAACGTCCAGCCGGTTTCGTTCGGACAGCTCGTCTCGGACGTCACGCGCACCTTCGCGAAGCGACTCGAGACGCACGGACTGCGCCTATCGGTGACCAACCGCGCACTCGACGACCGGGTCGCGGGTCAACCCGCGCTGCTGCACGACCTGATCACACGCGTCTTCGAGGTGACGCTGCGTAGCGCACCACAAGATACGAGCGTCGACATCGACATCGACATCGACCGCGACGGCGACAAGCTCGTCTGGACGGTGCGATCCCACGGCGACTGGACGGCGTCGCACGAGACGTGCGCGATGATCGTGGAGAGCCACGACGGCACGATCGAGACGCAAAAGGAGGGAGACGACCGGCGACGGCTGCGTGTGCGTCTGCCGTCGGTGGGAAGGGGCTAACACGGTGTCTGACACCGTGTATCGCGGACACGCCGAAGCGCCGAGGCGCTGCGCTGATGCGCTGACACGCTGAAGCGCCGAGCCCGCTGAATGCATGATCCGCTGCACGCGGAAGCGCTGAAGATTCATCTGAGGTTCGCTGTACCCGCTGCAGAAGGCTGCCTACCACCGCACGTCGACACACCGCAGCGACGTCGTTCTGCAGCGCCCTCCGCGTCGTTCAGATGAATCTTCAGCGCCTCAGCGTTCCGCGCATCAATACTCCCGCGCCTCCGCGCCTCCGCACCTCCGGGTTTCCGCGCCTCCGCGGTCGCGGTCGAGGGGACCAACACGGTGTCTGACACCGTGTTTGTGGTCACTCGATGTCATACTTCTTCTGATACCGATACAGCGTGCGCACGCTCACGCCGAGGGCCTCGGCGGCCCTCTCCTTGTCGCCGCCGGCGCGGCGCAGGGCTTCGACGACCTCGGCGCGGCCGGCTTTGGGCTTGCGGCCGAGCTTGCTCGTGCGGCTGGTCGTTCGACTCGGCCGCCGCCCTTCCCGTCCGTCGTCCGCCTCCCGAATCCGCAACAAGGGCGCGACATCGCGCTCGCCGAGTTCACAGCCGTCGGCCAGCGCGCACGCCGCGCGCAGCGTGTTTTCGAGCTCGCGGACGTTGCCCTTCCAGTGTGCCTGCGACAAAAGCCGCGCGGCCTCGGGCACCAGCCTGTACGACTCGCCGCTCGATTCGCCGATGCGGTCGAGGAGCTTGCGGGCGATGAGCGGGATATCCTCGCGGCGGTCGCGCAGGGGCGGCACTTCGACGACGAAGGCCGCCAGCCGGTAGTACAGGTCCTCGCGAAAGCTCCCCTCTTCGACCATCTCCTCGAGGCTTCGGTGGGTCGCGCAGACCACGCGCACGTCGACCGGCTCGGCCTCGGTCGCGCCGACACGGCGTACCTTGCGCTCCTGGAGCACGCGCAGCAGCTTGACCTGCATCGACGCGGGCATCTCGCCGACCTCGTCCAAGAAGATCGTGCCGCCGTTGGCGGCGTGGAAGAAGCCCTCGCGGTCGGACTGCGCGCCGGTAAACGCCCCTTTGACGTGGCCGAACATCTCCGACTCCATCAAGCTCTCGCTGACCGCGCCGCAGTTGAACGCCACGAACGGGCCGTTGCTGCGCGGGCTCGCCGCGTGCAGCGCCTCGGCGACGAGCTCCTTACCCACGCCCGACTCGCCGTGGACGACCACCGGGATATCGCTCTTGGCGACGCGCTCGACCTGCACGAGCACGTCCTCCATGGCGCGCGAGGCGAACGCGATATGCTCGAAGGTCGAGCGCGTCGGGCTCGTCAGGCGCTGGCGCTCGACCTCCTCGGTGAGCTCGCCGACGCGGTCGCGAAGCTCGCCGAGCATCACCTCGCGCTCGGCCAAGAGTTCGTCGAGGCGCTCTTTGGCCTGGGCCAACTCCCGCCGTTCGCGCTCGAGCTCGTCGAGGCGGCGCACGTTGGTAATCGCCAGGGCGAGTTGGTGGCCGAACGCCTCCATCATCCGGGTCACCTCGCCCTCGAAAATGCCCGGCTGGAAGCGATGGTCGAGGTATAGCGCGCCGAGGAGCCCGCCGGAGTCGCGAATCGGCACGCACAGGACGCTCGTCAGGCTCAGGTCGACGACCGACAGCGCCTGCTCGAAGCGCGTGTCGTCCTGGGCGTTGACGGTGACCACCGTCTGGCCGGTGCTGGCGGCCTCCTCGGCCACGGTCAGACTCACCTCCAAATGTGGCTCGGGGATGGGTTGGGCGTGGGCGTCGCGGCTGGCGACGATGCGAAAGTCGCCCACTCGTGCTCGATCGGGGTCGCGCAGCAAGATAAAGCCGCGCTCGGCGCCGCTCAGGCTCAGCGCGATGTCGAGCGCCTTCGGGGTGAGCCTGGCGAGGTCGTCGCTGTGGAGGATGACCTCGTTGAGCGACAGCATCCGGTAGAAGCGCTCCAAAATCGCGTCCGACTCCGGGGCGTGGCGCGCGCGCCGACGACTCTGCCAGATGCCGCGAGCGTCCTGCTCGGGCCGCGCCGGTCGGCTCGACGACGCCGGCGACGCGGGGGGGTCGTCCGCGACGTCTACGTCGTCGACCTCGAGGGAGGGCAACTGGGCGAAGAAATCGTCGCGAAGCTCACGGGTGAGCCCCATCGCGATGGCGTTCTTCGACTTGAGCGCGATCTCGGCGACCTCCTCCATCAAATCGCCCAGCCCCTCGCGCTCGAGCAGCCGCCACAGGTACGGGCTCTGGCGCAGCACGAGCTTGTGGTTGCCCGCCTCGGCCGTCTGCAACAGGCTTCGGCGAAAGAGCTCGATGCCCGCCATCACGCCGACCGAGCCGCCCTCTTCCCACTGAAGGCGCGCGCGAAGCATGCCGTGGTAGCCCTCCAAGCCGGTCAGCTCGTGCCCCTCGATGAGGCTGCGCGCCTCGTCGATGAACTCGTGGGAGCGCACGAGATCCTCCTTGAGCAGACACGCCTCGGCGCTGTGCAGCAAGAGCTCGGCGCGCGAGAACGCCGACACGGGCAGCGACGCGTCGCCAAGCGCGGCCTCGTAGCTCGCCAGGGCTTGGGCGAGGTCGCCCTCGGCCAGGTGAATCTCGCCCTGCATCGAGTAGCAGAGCACCAGGACCGAGCCGAGTTCGTGCTCGAGGGCGACCTCCCAGGCATCGTCGAGGGAGGCGCGCGCCTCGGGAAGCCGGCCCAGCGCCTGCTCGATATTGGCCTGATTGGCGTATAGCAGCGCGCGGGTCGACGGGCGCGTCGACGGCTGGGCCAGGCGCACCCCGCGGGCGTAATACTCGCGGGCGATGCCCAAGCGCCCCTGACGATGGTAGGCGGTGCCCACGTTGAGCAGGTAGATGGGGAGTTCGGCGTCGAGGCCGGCGCCTTCGATGATCTCGAGGGCGCGCCGGTAGGCGTCGGTCGCCTCGTCGAGCCGGTCGTGGCGGGTGAGCCCGAGGGCGCGGTAGGCGTGGCAGCGCGCCCGCAGCACCGGGGCGACCCCGGGGTGTTCGAGGCGCTCGTGCAGGTCCTCGAGCGCGGCGATGGCGTCGCGATCGCCGTAGATGGCGCCGGCGGCGTGGAGCACGAGTTCGAGGTGGGCGCGCAGCGCCTCTGTCCCGTCCGCCGGAAGCTTCGCGGCGAGCTCTAGGCCTTTGTTGGCGAATGCCTTGGCATCGTCGAACTGGCCGGACGACAGGCTGAGCTGGGCTTGCCACAGACGGCAGCGCGCGAGCTCGAGGGGCGCGTCTTCGGCCGACAGCGTGTCGGCGACGGACGATAGCCGCGCGAGCCCGTCGGCGTGACGGCCTTGATTATGCGCCAAGCGGGCGAAGGCGACGGTGGCGTCGCAAACGAGGCCCGAAGCGCCCATCTCGGCCATCGCGTCGATTTCTGCAACGAGCGCGCGTTCGAGCTCGTGGACGTGCCGCGGGCTCGCCACACCGCGCAGAATGACGTCGGTCCACGCCTCGAGCACCTCGCGCGCCTGCTCGTCGTTCAGAACGACGCGCTGGGCGTAGACTTCTGCGCAGCACTCGGCGGCCTGGCCGAAGGCGCCGCGCTCGACGAGCGAGTCGTAGCGCTCCTGCCAGCGGCCCGCCGACAGCGGCGCGCGGAACACGCCGCTGTCGCGAATGGAGACCGTATCGGGCTCGAAGGGAGCGCCGACGCGTTGGTTGATGAGCTGGACGAGCCGGTCGGGGCGGCCCTGGGCGCGGTCGACCAGCCCCTTCCAGTGGCCGCCGGCGATGTCGCGCACCTCGGTGCGCAGGGTCTTTGCGCGCCAACTCCCCCAGACCGATGGATCTTCGGCCGGCGTGAGCAGCGCGACCGCTGCGTCGGCCTCCACCGGGCTCGCTCCGAGCACGCAGCGAAGCCGCGCGGGCTGCTCGAGCACGAAGCTCCACCAACGCCGAACGTCGGGGCCGGCGGCCTCGAAATCCTCCCAAACGACCGTCAGTCCGGTCTCGGGCAACGCATCAATGAGCGCCTCGGCGAAGACCTCGAAGGTGTGGAGTTGGTCGCCGCGGCCCGCTTCACGGGCGAGGTGCTCGTGCACGTCCGGGTCTTGGCAGACCTTTTCGACCAACGCGTAGGCGAGGTTCCAGGGGTCGGCGTCGCTGTCGGGGGCACGAGTTTCGTCGAGCGGCGCGTCGAGCTGTGCCCCGCGCACGAAAATCACCCGCTCGCCGGCCAGCTCGAGGCGTCGCGCGACCTGGCGTAGCGCGGGCCGAGCGAAGAGCTTGCGGTCGCGGTCGACGACGACCACGGTGGGCTTTTCCTCGAGCGCCTCGAGCGCGGCGGTGGCGGTGGCGTCGACCTCGCCGGGAAGCGGTCGGACCGCCGGCAGGTCGATTTGGCCGCCGGCGTCGATGAGCGCGTCGATGAGTGACTGCAGCGAGGGGCGAAGCTCGGCGTCCTTGGCGAGCATGCGCGTGACGACGCCGGCGAGCCGGCCGTCGATTCTGTCGGGCAGCGTAGGGCGACGGTGGCGATGCGCCTGCGCCCATTGCGCGAGGCTATCGGCCTGCAGCGGCCATTCGCGCGAGGCGAGCCAGCAGACGAACGCGCCGAGGGCGTACACGTCGCTCTCGACGGTGGCCGCCGCGCCCTGCCATCGCTCGGGCGCCATGAGCGGCGCGCTGCCGGCGACGTGGCCGCGGTCATCCGAGGTGGTCGCCACCAGGGGCACGTCGATGAGCCACATCTTCGCGTCGTCGTCGTAGACCACGTTCGCCGGCTGCAGGTCGCCGTGGACGAGCCCGTGCTCGTGCAATTCGCGCACTGTATAGGCGAGCTGCAAGGCGACCGACATCCCGTCCGTGCCGACGAGGCCTTCGACCTCGTGAAGCGTGGTGCCAGGCACCCAATCGCGCACGGCCACCAACCAATGTCCCTCGGCGAGCGCGAGCTCGCGGCGCTCCGACTCACGCAGGTACCGAAAGTGGCGCCATCGAGGCACACACGCGACCTCGGCGACCTGCGCGCCGGCCGCGATCTCGTCGAGCAGCCGCCCGTGCGCCCCCGTAAATCGATCCGACAGACGCACCAAGCGCACCACGCAGCCCGCCCCGTCGCCATCGGGCACATGCCAACTGAGCCCGTCGGCCTGGTAGCTGAGCGGACGGGCGTTTTCGAGGAGGTGCTCGAGGTTCATGGAAATCCGTGGTCAGAAATTTGCGCCCTCTTATGACAGAACTTTCTGTCATGACTGTCAAACTATTTCTGACACTTATGTCATTCTGTCACCAACATGGTGTCAGACACCGTGTTGGGGCGCGACGAACCCACCACTTAACCCCTAATTTCCAACAGCTTATCAATTTTACGAAAATATCTCGCACCTGCTGGCACACCCATTGCTTTACAGAAACCCGAGCCCGCAACCACCGCGTTGCCCTGTCGCTGACTCGAATCTGAAGGAGCTGAAAATGATGTGCTCGAATAAGAAAAGTGGACAATCGCTCATCTGGTTGGTTTGCATCGTCGCCCTCGTCGCCGCGACCGCCTGCGGAGACCAGAGCTCGACCGAGCAAGAGGAGACCGAGGAGTTTCGCGCCGCGCTCGTCTCCGAAGGCGACATCATGCTGAGCTACGAGGGAGAAGAGGAAGGGACGCGCTCGAGCGCGCTCAACGGCGAAGTCAGCGGCATCGCCGCGCTGACGGCCGAGACGGTCGTCAAGACCAACGCCTTTTTGGGAGGGCATATCGGGATGATGCGCGCCATCGTCAGCCTGCCGCCTACCACCGCCGAAGAGGACCGGCGCACCTGGGAGGGCACCCACGACGGCTATTTCCTGCGCGTCGAGGTCGAACGCAGCGACGCGCCGCGGGGCACGCGCTTCGACTATTCGCTGACCGCCCGCCCCGCCGACGACAGCGCCCACGAGATGCTGACCATCTTCGACGGCCACGTCGTGCGCATCGAGACGCGCCCGCACTTCGACAAACAAGGCTGGGGCATCGTGCGCTACCACTTCGACCACGCCAACACCCTCGACCCCGCCCAGCAGATCGACGGCAAGGTGCGCCTGGCGTTTCGCCGCGTCGGTAACGTGCGCCAGGTGCGCGCACACTTCGTCGGCGTGCAGACGCCCCGCGACCCCAACTTCCCCGACGCCGCCGCCTATGACTACGTCTTGCTCCCCAACCGCGCCGGGCGCATGAAGTGGTTCGCCAAGGCTGACTTCAACCAAGACGGCGGTCAGCCGCTCGAAGGCATCGCGGTGCACTCGTACTGGCGAGGCGACCTGAGCGGCGCGGGCGTTGCCCTGGCCACCGGCGGCACCCTCGAGGTCGACTTCCTGCGCTCGGCCCAATGCTGGGACGACCAGCTGCACAAAGCCTACGAGCACCTGAGCTGGCCCGAAGGTCACACCGAAAAGGGCGACCGCGCCAGCTGCGTGCAGAATACCGACGACCTCGAGCCGCCGGCCGTCGAGGAGAACCTGGCCGACGAAGATCCCGCGATTCCGGCCGCTCACCCGGCCGAAGAGTCGGGTGAGTGAGCCTCCGGTCCCTGCGCCTCCCGGTCCACCCGGCCGGGAGGCGCTCCTGTCGTCAAAGCTGCATTTGAACACCACAGCATTTATAGTCGTCCAAGCCGGTGACTGAGTCCGTAACCGAGACAAGCTCATGCCCCTCGCAACTCCCAAGCTCGCTATGTCCCCGAGCCTCGTGCTTCTGGCGCTCGTCTCGTCGCTGGCGTTGTCATGCGGCCCGACCACCATCGAGCCGGTGCCCGATATCCCCCAGACGGTCGACTACGACACGGTCAAAATCGACTACGCCGGCCAAGATGGCGTCGAGCAGCCCCAAGCGGGGACATTGACCGGCGCGCTGGTCGGCGAGTCGTCGGGCCTGGCCGAGTTCACCCGCAAGACGGTCTTTGGCACCAACGAGATCATGTACGGGGTATTCGAGCTCATCGACCGGATCACCGCGTACCCGGCGCGCCAGCCCCAGGAGGGCCGCTGGGTCTGGGAGACCCCGCCGCGCGCCGACGACTACCTCTACCTTCAAATCGACGCGGTCGACGCCGAGACCTTCAGCTACTCGCTGCGCTGGGGCAACAGCGCCCAGGACAACCGCGAGATCTTCTCGGGGTGGTTTACCCCCTTCGAGACTGCCGACTCACCGGACGACGCTCGACAAGACCAGCAAGGCGAGGGGCTGCTGTACCTGGACTTCGACGCCTTCCACGCCTACGACCCGACCTCCTTCGAGGGCAAGATGGCCATCGCCTTTCGGGCGCGAAACGGGGTGCGCCAGGTGCGCGTGGGCTTCGACCAGTTCACCAATGGCGACAACGAGCCGCTCAACGCCATCTACCGCTATGTGCAGCTCCCCTCGGGACGTGGCCGGCTGGTCTTCTTCGGGCGAGGTGATTTTGGCGAAGACGGCGAGCCTCACGAGTTTTTCAGCGTCGACGCGGCCTGGCTGCCCGACGCCCAGGGGCGCGTGGCCGCGCGCATCGAAGGAGGCACCCTCTCCCAGCCGGTGGTGGTGCGCCAGTGTTGGGACGCGAGCGAGACGATCGTTTGGGAGGAGAGCCAGCCGACGCGACCGCTGCACGACGGCGGCTCGCCGGACGCCTGCGCTGCCACCCTGCGCGCGTTGACGATCGACCCGCCCACCTACGAGCCGCCCAACGGCCGCGACCCCGAGGTGCCCGAGGCACATCCCAGCGAATAGGGTCATCGCAGTCATCGAGAACACCTTGGCGAAGGGTGTTCGGCCCGCGCAGTCGGCTGACTCGTTGACGCCTCCGGGGACGCGTGCATCTTTGGCCCACGAGGCAGTTAATCGAATCATGTCAAACCGGAGCTTCTCATGAATCTGTCGAACCCGTTTAGCAGTGACAACCGCCGCGACCGCTACGATCAACTCATCGATCGCGTGGGTCTGCAGCGCAAGACCTCCAACGATAACACCCTGGCTGCCATCGGCCTTTTTGCCATGGGTCTGGGACTGGGGGCGACGCTGGGCATGCTGTTTGCGCCCAAAGAGGGGCGTGAAATTCGCCAGCAAGCCAAGGAGAAGCTGCCAGGCATTCGCAGCGGCAGTAGCATCGAGTCTCAAGAGCGCATTTACGAACAGCGCACCTGATCGAACCCCGTGTTCGACAATCAAGGCCGCCGAAGCTGTCTCACGGCTCCGGCGGCCTTTTTTTCGTTGGTAATGCTGTGCTTTCGCTGTTTTGCCCTATGCTCCCGCTTGGTCCCGTGTTGGATGGATGCTCACCATGGCCCGACTCCTCGACGCACTCCGTCTGCATCGGCTCTTTCACCGCGGCTTGATGCTGCTCGCCTGTGTCACCGTGCTGTTCGCCAACGCGGAAGCCAGCGCTGGAGACTCCAAGAGCGTCGACTGCCGCTACGAGCCGTCCGAGGTCGTCGAGCCTGACGTGGTCCTCGAAGGCGGCTTCTTACCGACCAGTGATGTGTTCCGCCCACTTCTGGCCGACGTCAAAGAGCCGCGCTTTGCCGCGGCCATCCAACGCGTCAGCTTCGACCCGGGCATCCTGTCGACCCAGACCACCGGCCAAGGCATCTGGGCGGGGGTGGTCAGCTTCGGCAGCATCTTGGGGCTGTACGGCTGGCGCTCCGAACAATCGTGCGACGGCGTCCAGATCAGCCTGGCGGGCGGGGTCTTCTCGCAGTTCAACCTCGACGCCCCGTCGGTGCCGCTGATCAACTCCGACTTCATCATCGGCGTGCCCGTGACCTTTCGCAGCGGCCGCTTCTCGGGGCGAGTGCACCTGTATCACCAGAGCAGCCACCTGGGCGACGAGTTCATCCTGTTCAACCCCCAGGTCGAGCGCATCGACCTGGGCTACGAGATTGTCGATGTGGTGCTCTCACTGCAGGACCACTGGTGGCGGGTGTATGGGGGCGGCGGCTACATCATCCACTCGCAGACCGACGACTTCGCGCGCGGCAAAGCGCAGGCCGGCATCGAGTTTCGCGCTTACGACTGGCAGGTGAGCCTGTTCGACGACGACCAGATCGAGCCGGTGCTCGGCCTGGACGCCACCTCATTCGCCGAGCGCGACTGGGGCATCACCTTCAGCGCCAAGGGCGGCCTGTCGGCCAGCGCCAACCACAGCACGCGGCACATCCGTGTGATGGCGGTCTTTATGCGTGGATTTTATCCATTCGGCCAGTTCTTCGACGACGACCAACTCACCAACTACGGGCTCGAAGCCCAGTTCGAATACTGATCCGAGTGCGGAGTGGCTCGCCCACCGAGCCGGTTCGAAGGCGACGCGATCAATTTGGGGCTTTGCGCACCAGGCGCTCCAAGATCGGCGCGGCCTTCGAGCGCAATTGCGACCAGCGCTCTTTGAGCGCGGCCAGGCGCCGCTCGACGCCCTTGGCCGCTTCGTCGCCAAAGGTGGGATGGTCCGGACGGCGCGGTGGCGCCTCCGGGCTGCGGTTATGGCGGATGTAGGTACCCATGCAAAATAATTTAAGCACTCGACGGCCTCGAAAAACCCCTCGGGCGGCCTCGACGTGCGGTTTTTCGAGCAAGCCTTTGGATTTTAAGGGGTTTTTTGCACTCTTCTTGGAAGGTCGAGCCACTCGAGGGCGTTAACATCCCCGAAGCTGGTCGGAAGGCCTTTGGCACACGGGGTCGAGCAAGCAGAACCCCGCAACGTGCCAGCAAGCAAAAGAACCTTCAGGCTGGCGGGCCCTCGTAAGCAGCGAGGCCCATGGGGGCTGTCGTACTCGAAGAGATTCTTGGGTCGAGCAGCCGTAAGCAAGCAATGCACATCGACTCTAGCAGCAAGCAGAGAGGTATCATCATGGCGACCGGTTCGGTTAAGTGGTTCAACAACGCAAAGGGTTACGGTTTCATCAACGTCGAGGGAACCGACGAAGACATCTTCGTGCACTACAGCCAAATCCTCGAAGAGGGATTCAAGACGCTGCAGGCCGACGAGCCGGTGCAGTTCGAGCTGCACCGCGGCCCCAAGGGCCTGCACGCCTCCAACGTCGAGCGCGTCGATAAGAACCAGTAACTCCAGCAACACATGTGGTATGCCGTAAACCTTTGCGGCGAACCGACACTGCCGGCCGGGGGATTCCCCCCGGCCTTTTTATACCCACTGCCCTCCACCCTTCACAAACCACTGAAAAGCAAGTAGAATCGGTTGCGACCTAAGTCATCTGACTTGTGATACAGATGCGCTTTGCCTCACCGTAGCTTTGTGCCGTGCTCATGCGATCGATTCTTTGCTGCTTGCTCTCCGCCCACCCGTTTCACCTCTTCTCGAAGGCCCTGCTGACGGCGCTGATCACCGTGGTGGTCTGTGGCTGCGGACCCAACGAACAAGACCTGGTCTTCGACGTGACCTACGACCCGTGCTTGCCGCTGGTGGTCGAGCCGGTCGGGGATTTGCGCGACAGTGAGCTCGAGGCGGTCGACCAGGCGCTGGCCATGTGGAACGCCGCCGGCCCGCTGCAGCTGACGCGTGAAGACCTGGCCGACGCCCCTCGCCTGCCAATTTTTTTCCAACGGGGCGCGCCGTTCGTCAACGGCTACTACGATGACGAGCTGGGCGAAGTGATCATCAACCGCAGCTTGGCCGACTCCCGCCAACGCACCATTACCATCGCCCACGAGTTGGGCCACGCCTTCGGCCTGCGCCACGTCGACCCCGCCAAGCGCCGCTCGCTGATGAACGCGGGCAACTTGGAGACTCCCCTGACCGAGCGCGACGTCGAGGCGGTTATCCAGCGCTGGCAGGGCTGCCCCCAATAGCTTGGCCGCCGGTTGCGGCGAAGCCGCACCTGCTCTTCGTGCCGGCCCACGCCTTTTGTTTGGTTGACCTCCCTGCCCAAGATTTTAACTTTCGGATTGAAACCGCCGCAGGAGATACGCGGCGATGTGAAGAGGCTTTCGACTCTTACGGCATCGTCCGTTCAGGGGGACACTCAAGTAAAAGTAGTACACACATGACGTGCTGTCGCGCTCGCCGGTCAGCAGTGCTTCGAAGACGTATCGAAACGACGTATCGACATTGAGTGAGAAAGTCTCCACTTGGCGAGCAAGACATCAGCAAAGGGAGTCACATCATGAAGAATACCAAGTTGTTAGGACTCGTATTCGCAGCGGCAACGCTTCTGGTGGCCGGACCTGTGGCCGCCCAAGACTACGGGGAGGACGAAGAGATGGCCGAGCCCGTCGAGATCGACGAGCCGTATGAGGAGCCTGAACCGCTGGTTCAGGACGACCGGGCCGACACGCTGACTCCGTTCGGCATGGGCGTTCAGATTGGTGGTGGCGCCGTTGGCTTTACCGACGGTGACTTCAACGACTTCGTCGACGTCGGCGGTGGCTGGGAGGGTCGCATCCTGCTCGGCACCCGCACGCTGCTCGGCTTCGAGGCGGCCTATATCGGTAGCGCCAACGACATCGACACCTTCGGCGTCGAAGACGACGCCATCCTGCTGTCCAACGGTGTTGAAGGTGCTTTCCGCCTCAACCTCGCGACCACCCGCGTCAAGCCCTACATTCTGGCAGGCGCCGGCTGGAAGCACTATGAGGTCGAGAACACCGACGTCAACACCTCGAGCCTGCAGGACGCTGACGACGTCATCGAGTTTCCGCTCGGTGCCGGTCTGAGCTACAGCTACAATCGTTTCATCGCCGACGTGCGCGGAACCTTCCGCCCGGCGATCGACAACGAGATGCTGCGCTCGGAGGTCGCCAACGACGAAAACGAACTCCATAACTGGAGAGCCGGTGCCAACGTCGGCTTCGAATTCTAAACTTAACGACCACTGACACACAAAAAGACCCGCTCAGCCAAGTGCTGAGCGGGTCTTTTTTTTCACCTCGAGCGCTGCCAGGCAACGCCGGTCGAGATGATTACTCTTCGCCGCCGAAGAAGGTCGGCACATCTTCGCGGGCGTCCTCGTCGCCCTTCTTGATGGCCTGGATCTCCTGACGAGCTTCGTGGAAAGCCTTCTTGGCCTGCAGGAAAGCCTTGCGCACGCGGGTCGCAGCGGCCTTGTTGGTGCCGGCATAGGCCTGCTGGATGTCGCCGTTCTCTTCGGCTTCTTTGAGGGCCTTCATCGCTTCAATGTACTGTTCGGCTGCCATTGTCATACCTCCATTCAAGGCTTGGTTTGCGTGGTGGTCATTACATGAATTGTCGTAATCTTCAAGCGTTTCATCGCACGATTCAGGCATTTTCTCAAGACCCAAACCACATCACGATAATCACGCCATGGCTAGAGGATCGCACGCTCGACCCTCGAAACTACCCGTCGGCGGGATAGCAGACATTGGCGGCACATAACAAGCCCTCACAACAGTCGGCGCTGGTGCTGCACGTCTCTGTCAGCTCTCGGCACCTTTCGGGGGGCGGTGGTGAGCACACCAAGTCCCCACCCTCATCGGGTAGGCACTCGCCACTACAACATTCTCCCCCCACACTGCAACCCTCACCGTCCTGTCGGCACGCCTGTGGGGCCCAGTAGGCGGCGATATTCATCGACTGGGTGTTTTGTCCGGGCAGCCAATACCCCACTTCAGACGGGTCCTGGCCGGGGTCGGGGTTCTTTTTGACCGCCGACACCCAGATTTGCTGTCGCGACGCCCCTTGTGTGCCTGCCTGAGCGTTGCCGTAATCCCTGCGAGACAGGTAGCTGAGCCAGAAGTAGTCCTCGGTCTCGAACGGCGAGAAGTTCGGCTGGAAGGTGTCTGCAGCACTCGGCCCACCCGAGGCATGGTCCAGGCGGACCACCCCGGAGCCATCGCGACGCATCATATACAGCGCGGCCTGCTTGTCCTCACTGCGCGAGCCGGTGCCGTGGGCGAACGCGATCCACTGCGAATCGGGGCTCCAAGTCGGGTAACTGGCGGCCTGGCCCGCGGGCTGGGCGTTCGGGATGTCGGTGCCGGCGCGAAGGGTCTGCGGCGCACCGAAGCTGTCGGGGCCGGTCACCGGCAAGACGGCCACGTCGCCGGTGGTGTTGGCGCCGCCCCACGCGTTCACGTTGTTGATGTAGGCGATCAGGCTGCCGTCGGGCGACCAGGACGGGTGCGTGACTCCTCCGCCGGGAAGCGCTCCGCTCTGGGGCGGGACGACTTGGCCGGTGAACGGGTCCATCAACGCCATTTTGCCGTTCGCGCCGCCCTCGGTCTGCGTGACCATCAGCCGCGTGTCGTCGGGATTCCAGGTCGAGAACCACCAGCGTGTGCCGTTGTTCGGGTCGACGGGGAACTCGCTGGGCGGCGGATTGCCGCTCAGGTCCTGCGTGAGATCGAAGACCGTCCCGATATTGTCGCCGCCGCCCAGGCGCCCGACCATGTAGCGGCCGCTGTTGGACACCGAGTGGCAGCCCACACAGCGGGTGCCCGTGCCGTCGTCCGGCGGGGTCGGCATGAACTGCTCGGGGGTGCCCGTGCCGTCCTTGATGCGTACGATACGCCCTGCGCCGATATCCCAGTAGTACACCGAGCCGGCCACGGTGCCTTTGGCAAAGCGCATACGCACCGGGGTGCCTCCGATCACGTCGCCGCTGGCGGCTTCCAGGCGTGTCACGGCGATACTCATCGGCTCGTCTTGCTCCGTCTGCGCCATCGCACGCCAAGCGTCGGCGTCGGCCAGCCAGTGGTTGCCAAAGCTCGGGCCGGTATGCTTGACGTAGCTGACGACCTCGGCGCTCGGCTTGACCAGCCGGATCTGGAAGATGTCGTCCTGAACTCCGTTGGTCCACTGGATATCGGCCGGGTAGACATTCTCGGGCATGACCGCCCCGTCGAGCGGATAGACCACCGTGGACGCACGCGTCGGGTCGGTGACCTGGGCCCCCTGGAAGCTCTGGGCGACGTCGTCGGGCAGTCCGTCGGCCACGAGTGTACGCTTGACGAAGACCCGCACGGTGGCCGTGGCCGGGGGAATACCCGCCGTCGCGTCGACCGCCGTGGCCGTCACCTGCGTCTCGCCACCGAGGATACCGTGGGCTACGAAGTTGCCGTTGGCCGCGTCGATATAACCGATCTTCTCGTCGGCCACCGAAAACTCGACGTCGCCGCCAAATGGCTCGGTGTGGCCGTCGGCAAAGGTGGCGACCACCGCGAAATCATGCTGCGGCTGCGAGCCGTTCTCCGAGAGCAAGTCGACGCTGGCCGGCTCGATCTGAATCGCGGTCAGCGGGCCGTGATCACCGGTGTCGCCGCTGCCACCTCCGTCGTCCGGACCGCCCGTGTCCCACGAGCACTCACTGCCTGTGCAGTCGCCCGTATCCGACTCGGTTTGGGAACCAATAGTGGTACGCCCGTCGTCGCATCCGAGACCGACGAGCGACAGACAAATGAAAAGAGATAAGACCCTTGGCAAGTTCGAGGCGGCCATCAAACGCTCCAGTAGAAATGTCACGTTACCGATGGGCCACACTATAGCAGAACGCTGGTGCCGTTGCAGTGGCAACAAAAAACCCCGGCCGCCAAGCATGCGGCCGAGGTTCTCGTGACTCTAGAGCGCAGAGAGGTGTTGCAAGCAGAAGAGCTCTAGAGCGGTGCAGGTGTGTGCAAGCAAAAGGAGGCGGTCACCTGCGCCCGCCGTGTAGGCGAGGGGTTAGCTCGCCAGACGGATATGTCCGGTTTGTTGTTCCACCAGGTAGGCGTAGTAGCCGTCCTGCGCCATCAACTCGGCGTGCGTGCCGCTCTCGGCGATGCGGCCGTCGCGCAGCACCAGGATGCGGTCGGCGCGCACCACCGTCGACAGCCGGTGTGCGATGATAAAGGCGGTGCGGTTCACCAACAGCTTGTCGAGCGCGCGCTGGACGAGAGCCTCCGATTCGGCGTCGAGCGCCGACGTGGCTTCGTCGAGCACCATCACCGGCGGGTTCTTGATGAGCGCGCGCGCAATGGAGATGCGTTGGCATTCGCCAGCCGACAGTCGGCTGCCCGACTCACCGACGACCGTGTCGTAGCCGTTGGGCAGCTTGACGATAAAGTCGTGCGCGTAGGCTGCCTTGGCCGCCTCGATGACCTCCTCGCGCGTCGCCTCGGGGCGGCCGTAGGCGATGTTGTTGGCGATGGTGTCGCGAAACAGCATCGAGTCTTGCAGAACCATGCCCATCTGATGGCGCACCTTGCGCTGCTCGAGGTCTCGCAAATCGTGACCGTCGATGCGCACCGAACCAGCGACCGGATCGTGCAGGCGCTGTAGAAGACTCATCATCGTCGACTTGCCGGCACCGCTCGGGCCCACCAAGGCGATCGTCTCACCGCGCTCGACGCGAAGGTCGATGCCCTCGAGGACCATCTCGCCGTCGTCTTCGTAGCGGAAGTGTACGTTATCGAAGGCAATGTCGCCCTGAATCTCGCCCGGATCAATCGCGTTGGGGCTATCCGGCACCGGATCCTCACCGTCGAGGATGGTGAAGACCTCGTCGACGGCCGCCGCGGCCTTGCGCACCGTCTCGTGCACGCCCGTCAGGCCCTGGACGGGGCCGAAGAGGCCGTGGATATAGCCCATGAACGCCACCAGCGTACCGACGGTGACCTCACCGTTGATCGCCAGCCAAGCGCCCACACCGATGGCCGAGATACGCGCGCCGGTGACCACCAGGTTCGAGGCCACGCCCACGCTGGTGTCGAAGCCCACGCCACGCACCACCACGTCATTGGCGTCGTCGACGTGGCGCAGAAAGCGCTCCTTCTCGTGATCTTCCATGGCGAAGCTGCGCACCAACGACAGGCTGCGCAGCACTTCGTTGAAGCGTCCGTAAATCGTCGCCCACTTGTTGAGCAGCTTGCGCTCGCGGCGAGTCTGGGTGGGCGCGGCCCACGCCGAGATGATGGCCGGCAGCGGGACAAACGCCATGACGACGAAAAAGAGGCGCCAGTCGAGCTTGATCATCGCCACGGCGGCAAACACCAAATAAGCGATGGCCGGCAGGACCTGAAACGAGATCTGGCTGACGGCATTGACGAAGCCGTCGATCCCTTTCTGCAGCCGCGTGAGCACCGCGCCGGTGCCTTCATCGCTGCAATAACTCGACGGCAGCCGCTGCAGGCTGTCGACCGACTCCTCGAGGAGCGCGTACTGAATCCCAATGCGCGTGCGCCACGTCAGCCAGTTGCTGAAACCCTGGCACGCTTCGCTGACGAGGGTGATACCTACCAACAGGCCCAGCCCCCACATCACCGCCTCGACGGTGCCGCCCTCGCTCAACTGGTCGAAGATATGCTTCATGACCAGGGGCTGCGCGGCACCGACGACGGCCACGATCATGGTCAACGCGAGAATGAATACGATGGACTTGCGGTGTGGACGCGCAAAAGAGAGTGCGCGCCGGAGCCTCGCCCAGTGATCTGACTTCTTACTACCACTCACGGCTGGCGTTCTCCGTTCCTCGAGGTAAATTCGCGAACTTTGGACACGGCAAAACCCGACATTTCGCCAGGCAAACCAGGCACTTACGGCACTCCAGCACCGCGTATCGTACACCCTGTCGAATCCACCAAGGAGCGGGTCTATTCCGTTGTGGCTAAAAAATTTTACTGTCACGGTGAAACTCTACCGGCAGCATCTTCCGTTATCGTCGATCAGCACGAGCGTGGCACGGTTCTGGCACTCTAATTTGGGTGTGAACGCGCATGGGCTGGCGCGCTCGGATTCAAAGTCGTTTTACCGGCGGCATTTTTGCACTTCCGAGCTCTAACGCGCAGGTTTTGCGCCCAAGCAGTTCAGAGTTGTCCCCTCTACTGTGGCGGGCTTATGGAGACGCAAGAAAACAACTCCACCGATGAGCAGACCGAGACGGCAGCCTCACGCCGACACCTGACCCTGAGCGGTCAACTGATGGTGCTCGTCGCCGTTTTGGCGCTGGGACCTCTCTTGGTCACCAACTACATCGGCTATCAACGCACCAAGGACGTTCTTGCGGAGATGACCCACCAGGCGTTGAACAACGCGGTGAGTCTGGCGGCTACGGAGACCACTGACTTTATCAGCGAGCGAAAGAAGCTGCTCTCGTCATTGGTCGCCGGCAACCTCCATCTGTCGCAGGCCTCAGACGAGGCCGCCCGGCTGATCGCGGAAGAGCCGAGCCGACTCAACGCAACGCTGACGCCGCTCGAGCGTCACCTCGAGGCCAAGGCCGAGTCCACCGATGCACAAGCGCGTTTTTATGTGCTCTCCCCTGAGGGGCAAGTGCTCGGCTCATCGGAGGGCGTCCAGCCGCGCGGGATGTGGCGTCGCGACGATCTTTGTCTCGAGTTGGCCGAACAGCCAAGCCGGCTGGCCATCCATCACGAGAGCGATTCGGTGCTGTACGTGGCCGAACCACTCGACTCGTCGAGCCAGAGCAGCAAAGGGGCCGCGTCTGCCCCGATTCTCTGCGCGCGCTTCGACTTTGCCATGGCCAGCCGACTGCGCGAGCTGAGCCACTCGCAAGCACCGGTCGAGCGCTTTCGGATCATCAACGAATCCGGCGAAGTACTCATCGACACCGAAGGCGCCATGGATTCAGATGACAGCGCCATGGCAGTGCTCTTCGAACAACTCGACGAGCAGGACCCCCGGTACGGGACCTACGACAGTGCCGAGCACGGCACCGTCTTCGCCGCAGTCGCGCCCATCAGCAGCACCGACTGGATGGTCACCGCCGAAGTCCCCAGCGCAAAGGCGATGGCCATGCTCGAAGATCTCAAACGCCGCGTCTTCTGGATGGGCTCCGGCTTCGTGGCGATCGTGCTGCTCGGCATGTTCTTGATGGTGCGCACCACCATCGATCCCCTGCGCGACCTGGTCGAGGCCACCAAGAAGATGGCGCGTGGGGAGTTGGCGCAGACGGTCGCCACACGCGGACCGCGTGAGGTGGCCCATCTGGCCTCGGTCTTCAACAAAATGAGCCGCCAAGTCTCCGATCTACACCACAACCTCGAAGAGCGCGTCGACCAACGCACCGCCGAGCTGCACCAAAACCAGGCTTTCTCACAGATCCTGTTCAATTCGATGCACGAGAACCTGATGGTGATCGACCGCGACTTTCGTGTCATCAAAGCCAACGATGCCGCCCGGCGCACCTACGGCGACGAGTTGGTTGGCAAGCTGTGCCACGTCGCCTTCCAAGCGAGTGACTGTGAGGACGAAAATTGCCCGCTGCGACGCGCCCTGGAGAGCGGCGAACCGGTCGAAGAGGAGCGGGTTCACCTCAACCAGACCAGCCCCGAGATCATGCACACGCAGGTCTTCCCACTACCGGCGCCCACCGGCCAGCCGCCAAACCAGGTGCTCATGGTCACTCGCCCGATCACCGACGAGAAACAAGAACTCGCCTCGACCGCGGCCGACGAGAAGGTCTCGGCCTACGCACTCATGGCGGCCAGCGTCGCCCACGAGATCGGCAACCCGCTGTCGTCCATCAGCGCGCAGTTGCAATTGGCCAAGCGAAAGAAAGATCCCGAATTCACCGAAAAGGTCATCGACATCATCGACGGACAGGTCTCGCGCATCGACAAGCTGTTGCGCGACATGACCGCCTTTTCGAGCCGACAGTCCAACCACGCCACCTTCGTGTACTGGAACCAGGTCATCGAGGATGTGGTGCGATTGCTCCGCCACGGCCCCCACGGCCGCTTTGTCAGCTTCGAACTCGACCTGGCCGACGAGCTTCCGGCGGCCTACGCCGCCCCCGAGCGCTGCTTCCAAGTGCTCCTCAACCTGGGCCTCAACGCGCTCGACGCCATGGAAGGTCGCGGGACGTTGACCATCGAGACCTGGCTCGACGGCGAGGACATCGTGATCCGAACCAGCGACACCGGCCCGGGCATCGCGGACGACGTCGAGGAGCATATCTTCGAGCCCTACTTTTCGACCAAAGACCCACACAAGGGCAGCGGGCTGGGGCTCTTTATCAGCAAGCGCATCGTCGAGCAGATGGACGGCGTACTCGAATACAAGGCCGTCGAGGGTGGTGGCGCGAGCTTCATCATTCGCGTCCCCGTGGCCACCCGAGCCCGCGTGCGCGCCTGAGACCAGCCCACCTCACCGCCCCCAGCGGCGCTTGTGGCGTTGAAAGCGTGCCACGGTTCTGACATCATGGCGCGCCCAATGGCCTGTACCCCGCCCTCATCTGTGACGTCAGGAAATTTTATGCCAGCGGTCGACCAACTCGCCATCCTTCAAAAGACCTGGGATGGCCTCAAGCATCTGCCCGGAGGCGGCCTTATCATGGGCCGGATCGTCGGCCGACTCGCCCCGTACACCGGCACCATCAAGCCCGAGGTCGTCGAGCTTCGGCGCGGCTATGGTTGCGTGCAGATGAAAGATCGCAAGAAGGTGCGCAATCACCTGCAGTCGATCCACGCCATTGCGCTGATGAATTTGGCTGAAGCCTGCTCGGGCCTGGCGTTCACCTATTCGCTGCCGGAGCGCACCCGCGCCATCCTGACCGGCCTCGAAATCGAGTACGTCAAGAAGGCGCGCGGCACGCTGACCGCCGAGTGCTACTGCATGATTCCCGAGACCAACGAGCGCTCGGAGTACGAGCTCGAAGTTGTCACCCGCGACGCCTCCGGCGACGTGGTCACTCGGGCCAACGCCCACTGGCTCGTTGGCCCGCTGGACAAATAGACCGCGCGTTATTTTTTCGGCTTCGTGCCGATGACGATATATTGCTTGGGCAATGTCTCGTCGGCGATCTTGGCCTCGAATCCAGCCAAGCGTAGCTCCTCGGCGACCTGCTCGGGCGCCAGGCGCATCTCTTTGGGTGGCCCCTGCGTGGCCTCTTTGGTGTAATCGACCACCGCCAACTTGCCGCCCGGGGTCAGCGCTTCGTATAGCTTGCGCCCGTATGCTGCTCGCTTGGGGATGTGGTGCCAGGTGTTGACCGTCAGAATGCGGTCGACCGACTCGGACTCCAGCCCAGGATCATCGACAGCGACCTTCCGAGCCTCCACGTTCTCCAGGCCTCGTTCACCGGCGAGTTCGGAGATGAAGTCGACCATGCTCTGCTCGATGTCGAGCGCGACCACTTTGCCGTCCGGGCCCACCTCGCTGGCCAACGGCTCGACAAAATAACCGGTGCCGGCCCCGAGGTCGACGACAGTCATCCCCTCGCCGAGCTCCATGACCTGGGCAACTTCCCCGGGTTTTTGCCACTCGTCACGGGCCGGGTCGTTCCAGTTCTCCGCCCATTTCTCGGGATTCTCGAAGCGATGACCGTGGGGCTCGGCGCCGTGGCCGTGCCCTTCGCCATGCTTCTCCGATTGATGCTTCTCCGCTTGGTGCTCGCCTGAAGCATGCGCCTCCTCGTTCGCCTCGACGAATTGCGTCTGCTCTTCGACCTTATCCGACGCGTCGGTCTCACGCGTCTGCTCCCCGGCGCCCGAGCAGCCAATCGAACCAGCCAGCAGCACGACCACCAAACCTGTCGACCAAGCGTTTCCAAATACTTTCATCAGCCACCTCATCCAGTCAGCGATTACGTTCGAGATACGACAGCCTGCCGTACCACATGTCAGTACGACAGGTATCGTTTCAACGATTCGCCGCCGGCGCAACAGCCATCACGTGCCTTCGGCCTGCCCCATCGCCTCTTGCTGGCGCTTCTTCATCTCCTCGGGGCCGACGTCTTCGACCTTGGAAGCAAAGGTCCACTTGTGCCCGTAGGGATCGACCACCGAGCCCATGCGGTCGCCCCAGAACATGTCGGCCGGTGGCATCGTAACCTCGGCGCCGGCCTCCACCGCCCGCGCGAAGGCCGCGTCGGCGTCCTCGACGTACAGCCACAGGCCCACCGGAGAGCCGCCGAGCGCCTGCGGGCCGTGCGCCCCCTGTTCGGGGTACTCGTCGTTGAGCATCACGATCGAATCGCCGATCTGGATCTCGGCGTGCCAGACGCTCCCTTCGGGCCCCGGCGCGCGCATGCGCTCCACGGCGCCCAGGGCGTCCTTGTAGAACTCGAGCGCCTCCGCGCAGTCGCGCACCGTCAGGCTCGGGGTGATGGTGTGGTAGCCATCTGGGATCGGATTTACGGGCTCAGTCATCGTCATTCTCCTCACAAGTTCGAAACCAACCACCCACTGAACGCATGTACAGCGATCTAATCAGATCATACGGGTCGGTCAAGCCCCGCGCAGAAAAATTTCGACGATGAACTCCGCGTCGTCTCAGGGCGACTCGATATAAAACTCGATCGCTTTTCGAACCGTGACCGACTCGGCATCGGGCGCCGGGAGGGCCCAGCCGCGCACCGCGTCGGCGACGCAGCTGCCGGCCACCTCGCCGACCGAATTGTCGACGACGCGAACCTGCTCGGCATAGCCCGCTGGAGGCACGACGAATTGCAGCGTCAGCGCCCCTTCGGCGCTGCCGTTGGCGCGCAGCTCTTGGCGGTAGCACGCCAGCACCACCTCGGTGCGCGCGTCGAACAACTCGTCGATCTCGGCGGCGTCGAGCTGCCCCGGGCCGACCACCTGGGCGGCCTCGGCCATCGACGCGTCGACGTCGGCCTCGAGGCGCTCGTCAGCTCTGGGCTTTGGCTCCTCGGGATCGACGATCGTGTGTGGATATTCGACCCACTCCCTGAGTTCGTACTCGGTGGGTTGGATACACGAGGCGAGTCCCAGCGCCAGCACGACGCCGAGCAACGATGGGATCAGTCTTCGATGCAGCATACGGCCCCCCGAAATGCGAGTGACGATCCACGGACGCAGTGGTCCCTTGTGATCGCAAGTTAAGCACGGGAGGCGAAGAGACGGGAGAATTGAGCGGGCCCCACCGGTCTCGCAAATAACGCTCGACCACCTCCCCATGGCCTGCAAGACGGCCTGGGGAGGGGGATTGCCGCACAGGAAAACACGTCGAGGGAGCAATCCTCCTCCCCGAGGCGTCATTCAGCCTGCGGGGAGGTGTCGGCGAAGCGTAGCTGAGCCGACGGTGGGGCCTCTTCGGCAAGCAAGGCGGTTTAGTTCGACGACTTCACCGGTCGGAACGGATGGACGAAGCGTGCGAGCGCGTCCGCGCTGCGGGTCGACACCCATACGGTGCCCTGGCCGCGGAATTCACACACGTAGCCCTCGCCGCCGCCGAAGAAGCTCTTCAGGCCACCCACCGAGCGCAGGTCGTAGTCGAGCCCGCCGGTGAACGCGACGATGTGGTTGTTGTCGACGATATAGCCGCCGGGGCCGACTTCGACGGCGTGGATGCCGCCGTAGCTTCCTACGAACAGCGGGCCGGTGCCGTCGGCGCGCACCATGAACATGCTCGTGCCGCTGAAGAAGCCCTTGCCGCCCTGCCACTTGGTGTCCAGGTCGATGTCGGGGCCGCAGGCCACGAAGTTATCCGAGCTCATGAACACCGGCTCGGTGCCGTCCATGTCGAAGGTCATCAGGTCGCCCGAGCCGGGAGGGGCAAACCAGATGGTCTCGCCGGCGCTCGAGGCGGTAAACGTGTTCTGAAAGAGGCTCTCGCCGCCCAGAAGCTTGCGCTTGGCCGCGCCCATCAGGCCGCCGCGCATCTCGGTCTTCATCTGCAGTTCGGTCGACTTGGCCACCATGGCGCTGGCCTCGAGCACGATCTGCTCGCCAGTCTGCTCGAACTCGACCTTGGCGATGGCGAAATTCGGATTGGAAAGGATTTCGTATTTCATCTGTATCTCGTGTCTGGCTGAATGGACAGACGTCCGAAGTCTTGATTGCGCGGTTTAGGCGTTTCGGGGCGGAAGCATATCCCCGACGGCCCGGCCGAACTCGATCGGCTGGCGCGTCTGGAGCCACACCCGGCCCTGTCCGCTGATCTCGAAGACCTTGCCCTCGCCCGAGAGCAGAGAGCCAAGCCAGCTCGACGATGCCTTCTTCAGGTTCAACTGCAGCGTGGAGTCCCAGGCGACCAGGTGACCGTTGTCGATGACGATGGAGCCGTCGACCTGCATCTCTTCGATGCCGCCAAAGGCGCCGATGACCACCTGCTGACCGGGTGCGGTCGGGGTCGCTTCGAGCACGAACAAGCCCTCGCCGCCAAAGAAGGTCTTAGCGCCGCCCATCTTCGCCTCGATGTCCACCCCGGGGGTGTTGGCGATATAGGCGCCCGACTGCATGGTGATGCCCGTCTGGGGGACTTCCTCGACGAAGATGTCGCCGGTCAGTGCCTGAGCCAAGAGCACCTCACCGGGGCCGCCGGCGGCAGTGAAGGTGTTGGTGAAGAACGACTCGCCGCTGAGCATCTGCTTGGCGGCGCTGGCGATTTTCCCCAGCAGGCCGCCCTTCTTTTGCTTGGACGACTCGCGCATGCCGGTCGACATGCTCACGTTGGTGCTCATGCCGATCATCGCGCCCGGCTCGGCGACGACCTGCTCGCCGTTCTCCAAGCTGACGCACGCGATGCTGTTGGTGGGACGATATTTGATCTCGATATTCATCGATAAACCTCAATTCTTTGCATCTAACGAAAGCGTGACACAAAAGCGTCGGCGTCACGCAAGCCCCAAAGGCTCCGTCAGCTCACTCAGTTGGGAAGCATGGGCGTGAGCCATTCGGCCAGCGCCGAACGGTTACGTGTCTGGATATAGACGGTGCCCTGGCCGCGAAACTCCTTGACCAAACCTTCGCCCGAGGCGAACAGCCCGGTGAGTCCGCCGCCGACGCTCTTGGTCTTTTTCTCCAGCGACCCCTCGTAGGCGACAATATGGCCGTCGTCGACCACGTAGCTGCCGTTGACCTCGATCTGCTGGATGCCCCCGTAGCTGTTGAACCACAGATCCCCGGTGCCGGTGGCCACCAGCTTGAAGGTGCTCTTCCATGGAATCAGCAGGCCCTTGAGCCCGCCGAACTTGACCGCAATCTGCACGTCTCCGCTGGAGGCCAGATACGCGCCCTTGGCCAGGTTGATCGTCTCGCCGTTGAGCCGGCGGTGGTGGATATCGCCCATATACGTCGGCGAGACCCACACCTGGCCGCCCTGGGCGGCGTTGTAGTGGTTGAACATGATCGACTCGCCCCCGAAGAACTTCTTGGCCAAGGCAAAGAAGAAGGTGATCAGCTTGGCGAAAAAGCCGGTCTTGTCGTCGGCGCTCATCTTGGCTTGGAGATCGATGTCGCGCGACATGGCGATCATGGCACCCGGCTCGGACACAAACTTTTCACCCGGCTCGAGATCGACGCGGAGCATCGAGAACCCGGGTTTGTGAGTGACTTCGTGCTGCATTACACATGCCTCCAGGAGGGGGTCGGTGACGAAAAAAGTGCTGCTTTTTGGTTGTTCGAGAACGCAATCACCATACGCCCCTCCCCTTGATTGAGCAAGCGCTGTGATTACTGGAGCTTCCACCCGGCCACCACAGTTGCCACCACGGAAGCTCCAGTTGCCACCAGCGATCCTGCTTTCACGGGCGCTCCATGCGCCTGTGCGCTTGGCGCGTGTCTTGCAGCTGTTTCACCCACGTCACTGAATTTTTATCAAATGGTCCCACGACGCATCATTGAGGAAATTGAAATGAGCAAGACCGACAAAGTTTTGACAGTCCTGTCCGGCGTGATGGGCGCGCTGGTACTGCTGAGCATCTTGGCCTGTGGTGGCAGCGGCGGAGGCGGTGAAGAGCCGTCGCCGACCTCGAGCTTCGACGACTGCGGCGGCATCCAAGGGCTGACCTGCCAGGAGCCCGGCGAAGTGTGCATCTTCGAGCAGTCCCAAAATTGCGGACGCTGGGATCAGATGGGCACCTGCCAGCTGCCGCCCGAGATCTGCACCCGCGAGTACATGCCGGTGTGCGGCTGCGACGGCCAGACCTACAACAACGAGTGTGAAGCACGCGGCGCCGGCGTGTCGGTCGAGTCTCAGGGCGAGTGCCCGACCACCGGCCAAGACTGCGGCGGACGCCTGGGCAACACGTGCGCAGCCGACGAGCTGTGCGTCTACGAAGAGACCGCTCAATGTGGTTGGGCCGATGCTACCGGCACCTGCCAGCCCCAGCCGACCTTCTGCACCGAGAACTACGCTCCGGTGTGCGGCTGCGACGGCCAGACCTACTCCAACGAGTGCAAGGCCCACGCGGCGGGCACCTCGGTGCTGCACACCGGCACCTGCCAGACCAACGGCTGCTCGAGCAACGCCGACTGCGCTCCCGACGACTTCTGCGCCTTCGACGACGCCGCCCAGTGTGGCGCCAGCGGCCAGGGCACCTGCACCTCGCGCCCCGATTACTGCACCCAGCACTACGATCCGGTGTGCGGCTGCGACGGGCGTACCTACTCCAACTCGTGCATGGCCGCCAACCAAGGCGCCTCCATCGCCCACGACGGCCCCTGCTCGACCAACCAGTAACTCCCAGCGCGCTTAGCTGGAGCGCCCCCCCCGGCGCGGTTGCACTCGTCGGGGTGGCTCGGTAGAATCCACCGAGTCATCCCGACACGATTTTTCCGAGTGTAGTGCCGCAGCTCCGGGACCCGGACACCACGGCCCTACCGACCCCAACCGGGCCGAGTTCGATGACCGACAAAAAACCGTCACCTGACCAGGGCACAACCGGGCTGGGTGTCCAAGCCCTCGGACTGGCCGTTTTGGCCTTTATCGTGGGTGCCACGGTAACCCGCTTCGAGACCTTCCCCTATCCGCAGCTGCTCGAGGCCCCCTTCGAGGCCCTGCAAGCTCACGGCGAGCAGATCCAACTGGGCACGCTCCCCAAGACCGAAGCCAACTTCTGGGCGCCCGCGCGCACCGACCAAACCGGCGTGACCGTCTACGAAAAAGGCGAGGCCTTCGAGGGCTACACGCTGTATACCTCCGGGCACAACCACGGCGCTCAGCTCATCGACATGCAGGGCAAGGTGCTCCACGAGTGGGAGGTCCCCTTCGACAAGGCGTGGTCGGACCCGCCGCACCTCTCCTCGCCGATGGACGCGCGCTTTATCTACTGGCGAGACGCCCACATCTTCCCCAACGGGGACGTCATCACCCAGTATTACGCGGCCGGCGACACCCCGTACGGCTACGGGATGATCAAGGTCGACAAAGACTCCAATATCCTGTGGCGCTACGCCGACAACGCCCACCACGACCTATTCGTGGCCGACGACGACACCATCTGGACGATCGGCCAGGCGTTCCGCGACACCGACGAGCGCCCCGTGCAGGGCGCGCCGCAGCTCGAGCCCAAGGTGCTCGAAGACTTCATCATCCAGCTCTCCCCGGAGGGCAAAGAAATCTTGCGCATCCCCGTGTTCGAGGCGCTGGCGGACACGCCCTACGAGCATATGCTCAGCTTCTACACCAATTTCCGGGCCGAAGACGCGCCCTGGGACCCGCTGCACACCAACTCCATCGAGATCGTCGGCCGCGAATTCGCCAGCCATCACGACTTCGCCGAGCCGGGCATGGTGCTCATCTCCATCCGCTCGATGGACGCGCTGGTTCTGGTCGATCTGGAGACCGAAAAGGCGGTGTGGGCCACCCGCGGCTTCTGGCTGCACCAGCACGACCCCGACGCGCTTCCCAACGGGCGCATCCAGCTATTCGACAACCGCGGCCACGTCGGCCACGGCGGCGGCTCGCGCATCATCGAGTTCGATCCCCGAAACAACGCGATGACCTGGGTGTACGCCGGCGACGAGGAGAACTACTTTTACAGCAAGATTCGCTCGAAGCAGCAGCAACTGCCCAACGGCAACCTGCTCATCAGCTCCCACGAGCCCGGGCGCATCTTCGAGGTCACCCGCGATAAAAAGATCGTCTGGGAGTTCTTCAGCCCCCACCGCCACGAGGAGGACGGCACCGAGTACGTCGCTGCCGTCAGCGGCGTGATGCGCGTGCCCAAAGACTACCTCGACTTTAGAATGACCGGCCCCAAAACGACCGACAACAACGCCGACAAGCAAGCCCAGACCGAGTGACCACCATGGACGTATTTAGTTTCACCGGCGCAGCCCTCCTGACGAGCGTGGTCGCCTATATCGGCCCCGGCCCCGGCTTGAGCATGCTCACCGCCCTGCTCGGCCTGCTGGGCACGGTGCTTCTCGCTATCGTGGCGGTGTTCTTCCAGCCGCTTCGCATTCTGTGGCGCAAGATGCGCAACGGGTCGAGCGACGCGGACGCCGACGCGGCCGACGACGAGCAGGCCGAAGACGCGGCCGGCGAGGGTGAAGACGACGCCGACGAGGTCCGCTCGGATGCTTGATGCGCTGTTCTCACCGGTCGACTCGCTGTTGAGCTTCATGCCGTTTTGGTTGCGCGTGAGCACCTGGGGACTGGTGCTCGGCGCGGCCACCATGCTCGTCTACAAGTGGTTGTCTCCTCAGGAAAAGATCGCCGACATCGCCCAGCGCGCCGCCGACGCCCGCCGAAAGATGCAAGCCTACAAGGGCGACGACATGTCCGAAGTGATGGGCCTGGTCAAGCGCTCGCTGGCGCTCTCTTTCGAGCAGATGAAGTTCGTGCTCGGCCCCACCCTGGTGGCCGCCGCGCCGGTGCTGCTGGCGATGTATTGGATGGAGGGCGCCTGGGAGGGAAAAGAGGCGCTCGCCTGGGGCCCCGAGCTCGTGCGCACCTGGCATACGACCTTTCTGGCGGCGATGAGCGTGTCGGCTCTCGGCCTCAAGCTGGGCCTGGGAATCAAGTAGTATGGCCTACGACGCCTTCCACGTGCCCCTGAGCCGCCACCTGACCTCCGGGATGGTGCACGCCACCCGCTGGCTGTGGCGCTGGATGGGCAACCTCGAGACCAAGATGCTCGCCGACCAGCTCGACGCGCAGACCATCGAGGCGCCCGTCTATATCACCGGGCTGGCGCGCGCGGGCACGACCATCCTGCTCGAGATCATCGCCCGCCACCCCCACGTCGCCACCCACCAGTACCGCGACTTTCCGTTTATCTACACGCCCTTTTGGTGGCACCAGACGCTGCAGCAAAACGCGCCCAAGCAGCTCGAATCCGCCGAGCGCGCCCACGGCGACCGCCTCGAGGTGACCCCCGAGAGTCCCGAGGCGATGGAAGAGATGCTGTGGATGGCCTTTTTCGACGGCCTGCACGACCCGTCGCAGTCGAACGTGCTCGACGCCGACACCACAAACGAAAAATTCGAGCGCTTCTACCGCGACCACATCCGAAAGCTGCTGCTCGCCGAGGGCAAGACACGCTACGCCGCCAAGGGCAACTACAACGTCACCCGCCTCGAGTACCTGCTCGCGCTCTTCCCCGATGCGCGGTTCATCGTGCCGGTGCGCCGGCCGCAAAACCAAGTCGCCTCGCTCCGAAAGCAGCACAAGCTCTTCACGAAGGCCGCCCGAGAACACCCGCGTTCGGTCGCCCACCTGCAGCGCGTCGGCCACTACGAGTTCGGCGCCGACCGCCGCGCCATCAACGCCGGCGACCGCAAGCTGGTCGCGTCTGTGGAAAGCCTGTGGAAAACCGACACCTCGGCGGACCAGGTGCGCGGCTGGGCCCGCTACTGGGCGCACCTGTACGGCTATTTGGCCGACCGCCTCGACGCCAACCCCAAGCTTCGCGACGCCGTGCACCTGGTGCGCTACGAAGATCTCTGCTCGAACACCGAACGAGAACTGCACGCCCTGCTCGATCACGCCCAACTGACCGACTCCCAAGACGCCATCGTCGCCCACTACGCCGAGCGTATCTCGGCGCCGAGTTATTATTCGCCGGATTTTTCGGATGAAGAACGGGCCGCGATCGACGAGGAGACGGCGGAAGTGGCGGGGTGGTTTGGGTATTGAGAGGGTTCGAGCGAGTAGGCCTTGCAGATGCGTAGCCTCAACCCCTCCCCCCTACGGGGACCTCCCCTAACGGCAAACTGAGCCGTTGGGGAGGGAATGGCTGCTCAGTCGACCGCGTGTGGTTTGTGATATCAGCCTCAGCAATCTCGCCCCCCATTTGACCAACCATTCGCCCGCAACGCCAACGACGCAAGGGCAAAACCGGCAAAACGGAACACCATTTAGAAAGGCACTCAATCTTCCCGCTATAGCCTAAGTATTAGGTTGCCTCGTAAAGCCCAAAGCCACCATCCAGCAACCAAACTCGGTCGAACTGCGAGTCCAGAATCTCTCGCTCAAAGGCCTCATGGTCTACCTCAACCATGGAGGCAGTGGAGTTCTCGACGTGCGAATACCATGCGTGTACGAGAAGCCAACATTCGTCACACCGGTGGAGATAGCGCTTTGTTAGCTTCTTCTCTTTCTTCTTGAACTGCCTGCTTTCGCCCAAGCTGGTTGGCGTAACAGTTGGAAGAAATCCACCAGTTACCGTCGGATATTCGAGTCCGTCCGGCGCGATCGCAAAACGAACGCGATCAATGTATTGAGGAAATGACTTCAACTTTCCAACGAGTTGAACTTTCCACTCAGGAAGCAACCCGCTTGGACAGGAAGACGAGAGTCCAGCGCTCTGTACTAGCTCCATTTTCGCTTTGACCTCATAGATGTCACTCACGTCAAACGAAGCCAAGTTGATGTCGAGAGGCGGAACCTTGGGAAGGTGTTCCAAGATAGCTATTAACTCGGCAGTAAGTGCATCAACAGGCAGCCATCGTGCGGATGTACTCCAATCAACCTCAACTACGAGATTTGCGCCGAAACGTTGTCTATACCAAGCACGAACCGTCTTCCGAATTTGAGCTTTTGCAACATCAAGCTCTAACCGTTTCTGATCAGTTAGGCTCGTGACCTCAATCCCGAGTACGGAACCGTCTCTTCGCTTTATGAGAAAGTCAGGTGATTCTGTTGCCTGTATCGGATGTTTCCATTGCGCCGTAAGCGATAGCGGAAGTTGTTGATAAAGATGCGATACCGCCCATAGCTCGTCCTGCGCAGCTTCGCCTGTATTTGCGATTGTAGGCGCGTGCCTCACACACCACACGATTGGCTCAGTACCTTCGACACAGTCTCGCACCAACCACTGAGAAACCCCTCCATTAAGTTGCTGGCATTTCAGATGAACGACACTGCCTTTGTCCGGAAGGTCTCGCCCTTCAGCAAAGTCGACTTCGGCAATAGTCTCACCTGTCTTTTCTTCTAAGAAACGCACTTTCATTTTGCTGTCTCTACTTCAAAGTCCTCCGCCATCCCGGCGGTGGGGGGACGTCATCGCAACGCCCGCACATAAAGTGTCCCGCACCAGTAACGTTAGGCCAAACACTACTGAAAGCTCGTTCAGACGCCAACAACAGATGCTTCAAGCCCAATTGAGTCTCGGCAGCATTATCATTATCACTGCTCATCTTTAATTTTCGCCTTAACCTCGCGCCAAGAACGGGTGTCGCTGGGGTCCTTTCGATGCGCCTCGAGACGCATATCTAGTTCAGCGCGCTGCTCGTCGCTGATGCCCACGCCTTCGTGTTCCAGTGCCTTACCGGCGCTTATCCTTCTGTTCTTCTCGTCGCTCATTGCTGGCGTAGACTCCTGCTAAATCACCGTCACGATAAGCTTCGCGCTCACAATACCCGAAATCCCTCACAGGCTACGCAAAACGTGACAAAATCTTCGAGCCACGCTCGATGGACGGAGTAATTCTTCCACGTCTCGTTGTCTTGGTAGAGCGTGCCGTCGTCGGGTTCGTTGGTAATCGTACCGTCGTACAAGATGCGACCGCCTTTGGGAATATGAGGGAGCAACTCCTCACGGATACGGCGACCAACCTCTTCAGCCTGCGCTGCAGTGAGCTTGCCTCCACAAGCGTTCGCGCTCAGACGCTCGAGCATCTCGTCATCGAGCTCGATGATCGCGTCAATGAGCCGCAGCGTGGGACGCCAATTCCACCAGTTGCAGGAAAGATCGTGGTCTTCGTTTTCGAGATCTTCAAGGATTACACCCATCGGTTTCCTCGTCCTGAATCATCTTCCAGTGCGCTTCCTCAATGGCAGGCGACACTCTCCACCATCAATCCGCCGCCCCAAAGAGTTGCAAACCCACCACGCCCGCCACGATCAACCCGATGCAAACCAATCGCGCCACCTCGCGCGATTCGTCGAACAGCAGCATCCCCAAGATCGCCACGCCCGCGGCGCCGATGCCGGTCCACACGGCGTAGGCGGTGCCGAGTGCACGGATCTGGAAATCCGTAGGCACCTCGGCGGCTGGCTTCGACGACGCCTTTGTGAGGCTCCTCGGTGATGCGTATCACCCTCGTCGCCTCACTTCGGCTTCCCCGAAGCCAGCTCGCCGAGGTTCCCTGAGCCTACCCAGCCCTCCGAGGGCAAGGAGACGTGCGCAGGCGATGCAGCGCATCGTCGAGCAAACGTCGACGCTGGCATCGGGGGGCTGGTCGGCTCAGGTGCGTACGCATTTCCAGATCCGTGCACTAGGGGATCTCGCGCATCGCGCGGCCGAGCAGGAACAGGCTGACGCCCATCGCCGCGACCGTGCCTACCGACGGCCACAGGCGCGTGAACCCGTCGGAGTATTTGAGGCCGATGGCCCAGCCACACTCGAAGAGGCCGGCGACGACCAAGAGAATCCAGGAGCTTGTCAAATCATCCTCGGTGGGGAGCAGTCGCGCTACCACAACACGCCGTCTTCGGCCGGGGCTTCCTGGGGCAGCGCCTCGCGCTCCTCGTCGGCCTCCAGACCACGCGTGGTAGCGTCTTCGGCATGAATGAGCCGTTCGATGACGGCGACCCAGGCGGCGACTTTTTCGACGTAAAACGAGACGGTGTCGTCGGCGCCCGCCCCGTCGCGGGTGTGAATTCGGATAAGCTCGCGCCCGGTCACGCCGTTACGGCGACTGGGCACGCGCTCGACGCCGCGCAGGTGACTGACGGGAATCTGAATCTTCTCGCGGGAGTGCCACCACACGAAGAGGAGGCCCGCTTTGGTGAGCGCCAAGCAGCCGTTGCCGCGTGTCTGTAGCATTCCTTCGGAGGCGACGCCGTCGAACAGGGCCGAGGTGTCGCAGAGCAAGATATTGTCTTCGCCCAAGAGCTCGCGCACCTCGGCTGCGGCCCCGTCGCGTTTGCGGTGTGACCAGCGCAGCACCAACGGGATGAGGGCGAAGAACGCGATCGTGACGCCGATCATGATGATGTCGAAGGTACCCATACCCATGCAGCGAGCGTAGCGCAGTTGTAAGCGAAGCGAAACAAATGGGAATCGATGCGGCCTCAGCTCGCCTTTTCGACGTCGGCGGACTTCGCCGCGATCTTACTCATCGCCCGCTCCGCCAGCGCGGTGATCGTCAGCGAGGGGTTGACGCCCGGGTTGGCCGAGATGGCCGAGCCGTCGATGACGTATAGGCCGTCGTAGCCGTGCACGCGGTGGTCGGCGTCGATGACGCCCTCTTCGGCGGTGGCGCCCATGCACGCGCCGCCCAGAATGTGGGCGGTGCTCGGGGTGCCCATGAGCGTCTCGGTCAGCAGGCCCATGGCCACGCCGCCGACCTTCTCGGCCCAGCGCTCGGCGAGCTCGGTCGCCTCTTCCATGAACGCCGCCGGGGCCTTGTCGGGGTCATCGAGCTTAGAGACGAGGCCCTTGCGAAAGCCGGTGTAGACGCTTCGGCCGAGCCTGAACGACAGCGTGCTCTCGAGGGTGCGCATATACAAGAGGATCTGGGTGCGCCGGGCCCAGTCGCTGGTCAGCAGCGCCTTCGTCCAGCGCCAGGGCTGGCGCAAAAAGCCCGCCGCGGCGCCGGCGAGCCGGCTGATCGGGTTGGAGCCGGGCGCGTGCGGGAGCCCCATGAGCCGGAAAAAGCCCGAGCCCTTGCCGTAGCGCACTGGCTCGAGGTGGCTGTGCTCGTCGGTGTGCAAAATGGAGGTAATCGCTACGCCTTGCGAGAGGTCCTCGTCGGTGTCGGGCTGGATGATGCCCAAGAGCGCCTCGTTATTCGTGCGCACCGAGTCGCCCACGCGCGGCGACAGGTTCGGCAGCGCGTCGGGGTCTTGGCGAAGCTGCAGCAACAGCGGCACCGTGCCCATCACGCCGCCCGAAAAGACCACCTTGTCGGCGGTGAAGGTGCGCGCGGGCTTCGAGCGGTCGAGCGAGGGGCGCGTCTCCACGACATACCCGCCGCCGTCGCGCGGGCGCACCGAGGTGACCTCGGTCTCCGCCTCGATGGTCAGCCCGCGACGCTCGGCGAGCCACAGGTAGTTGTGGTCGAGGCTATTTTTGGCGTTATAGCGACACCCGGTCATGCACGCGCCGCACTCGATGCAGCCGGTGCGCGTGGGACCCTCGCCGTCGAAGTACGGGTCGTCGACCTCCTCGCCGGGCTCGCCGAAGTAGACGGCCACGGTGGTGTTGTCGAAGTGCTCCGAGCGGCCCATATCCTCGGCGATCTCCTCGAGCACGTCCTCGGCGGGGCTGCGGTTGGGGTATTTGGTCGCCCCGAGCATGCGCCGGGCGGTCTCGTAGTGCGGCTCGAGCTCGTCTTTCCAGCCGTCGCTCAGGTGCGACCACGACTCGGCGGCGAAAAAGTCGTCGCTCGGCGTCGGCAGCGTGTTCGCGTACACCAGCGAGCCGCCGCCCACGCCCACGCCGTGCAGCACCGTGACGTGCTGCATGAACGACATCTGGAACAGCCCCTTCATGCCCACTTCGGGCTTCCACATCCAACGGGGCAGGTCCCAGTTGGTCTTCGGGTAGTCGTCGGCCTCGAAGCGCCGCCCCTTCTCGATCGTCAAGACCTTGTAGCCCTTCTCGACCAGCCGCAGCGCCGAGACGCTCCCACCAAAGCCCGAACCGACGATGATCCAATCCCAGTGTTGCTCGTCTGTTTGCATATCTCTCTCGCAGCTCGTCCCAGCAGCCATTGTCGATAAGAACAGTCGGCATTGTACACGTATGCCTGCTGAGCGGAAGCCGCATGCTCGACGAGCCTTCGCGTCGCCTCTGTGCTACGCTCGACGCCGCACGCCCCCAACCAACCTGCTCGACCGGTGTCAGGCCCATGATCTGTACGACGCCCCGCACAACCGCGCTCCTCGTCGCGCTCGTTCTGACCGCCAGCTTCTTCGTCCCCTCGTCGGTCTCGGCTTGCCTGCACGCCATGCGTGAGACGGTGGCGCAGGGCTCGAAGACGACCGAGTTGACCCAACGCGGCCAAAAGGCGCTCATCTACCACGACGGCGAGGTCGAGCACCTGGTCATGGACGTCTCCTATGCGAGCGACGAGCCGCTCGAGAAGCTCGCCTGGATCTTGCCGCTGCCGGCGGTGCCGACCGACTACGGCACGGTCGACCCCGGCTTCATCGACGAGGTGCACGGCTTTTTCAACCCGCGTTGGGTCAGAGAGAAGCCCCTGCGACGCCTCGGGCTCAAGAGCGCCGGACGCGGGCGAGGCGGCTCGCGCAGCACGACGAAAGCCCTCGAGCTTCTGCCCGCCCAGAAGACCGGCCCCTTCGAAATCCAGCCCATCAAGGTGCGCGGCTCGCTCGGCCAAGAGAAGCTGCAGCAGTGGATGGTCGACAACGGCTTCCAACGCATCCCCCACCAAAACCTCGACTACTACATCACGCGCAAGTGGATGTTCTTGGCGATCAAGGCGCTGCCGGCCGAGGGCGAACAGACGCTCCCCAAAGACGGCGAGCTTCCCCCGCTTCGCGTCAGCTTTCCCTACGAGCGCGCGGTCTATCCGATGAAGCTCAGCGCCGGCATGGGTAACCCGCAGGTCACGCTATATGTGTTGCAATCGGAGCCGTTCGCCGACGCGACCTTCGAGGGCGTCGAGGGGCGCGGCTTCCAGATGGCGAAGGCCGGCGGGAAGAACGGATTCGTGATGTCCAACGCGCAGTTCCAACACGCCGACGCCCCCGAGGCGTTGCAGACATTCTTGGGCGACGTCGCCGGCACAGGCGCCGGTGAGGCGTGGGCGCAGGTGCTGTATCACTCGAAGAGCTGGCGAGGCCGGCGCCACCCGTTGAATTGGAAGGAAGACCTGTCGTTTCCCATCAGCCCCAAAGAGCCGCTGATGGGCCTCGAAGAGGAGCCGTCTGCGCCCGAAGCGCCCCGGTCGCCGACTGCGAATCAAGAACCCCAGCCGGATGAAGCCCAGCCGGATGAAGCCCAGCCGAATGAACTCCAGCAGGAAGAACCGCAACAAGCCGCCGTGGTCCCGTCGAAGCCGCCCGCGACCGACGCCGGCGAGTCGGCCGGCTCGAGCTGTGAATGCGCCTCGACCTCCGGGACCTCGACGCCGGATGCCCCGGTCGCCTACCTCGGCCTGGCCATCTCCCTGGTGGGCTTGCTTTGGTGGAGACGACCCCGCAAGCGCGGTACGTGAGTCGACTCAGTCCTCGTCTTCTTCGCCGTTGTCGTGGTCCAGGAGCTCTTGGCCGATGTAGACGATATCGTCGTTGAGATACACGCGCGTGTCGGCAGGCGGGTTCATCTGCAAGATCCCCTGGTGCAGCACGCCCACGACCAGCACGCCGCGCTCCTCGTGCATGCGCCGGCGCACCTCGCGAAACTGCAGCTCCTCGGTGCCGAACAACTCGACGGGCAGATCCGCCGTATAGACGTTTTGCTTGGAGGCGAGCAAAAGGTCGCTCATGGCCACGCCCACCCCGGGGTTGCCGGCGGTGTGGGCGATGATGCTGTAGGCCATCAGCGCGCTGGGGATGACCTCGTCGGCGCCGGCGACCTTGGCGTGGCTGATATTCTCCGGGTCCAGAATCTCGGCGACGATATGCAGCGGGCGCGAGCGCTTGTGCTCGAAGCTGCGCTCGAGGCTGCGAATGGTGAAGATGGTCAACACGGTAGACGCATCCCTGGCCTGCGAGCGCGCCGGGCCCACCGACTGGTCGGCGACCACGATGACGGTGCGCGCAAACAACAGGCGCACCTTGTCGTACTCCTCCTCTTTGGTGAAGTCGCCGTGCACGAAGATATACTCCTGGTGCAAAGCCTCGGGCCGGTCGCGCGGGGCCATCAGGATCACCGGGGGGAGCTCTTCGCCGTGCTCCTGCCTCATCTGTTGCAGGAGCATGGGAACGTCGTCGTTCCAGCCGACGATGACGATGTGGTCCGAAATCGAAGACATACGTACCTGCTCGAGTCGCAAGGGAAGAAGGTGGCCGACCAGCGTCGAGCTGATCACACCGGCAAAGAGCGCGATGACGAACATGCCCATGAGCATCAGGCCCGCGCCGATGATGCGCCCGCCGCTGGTGGCCGGGGTGATATCACCGAAGCCGACCGTCGACACCGTCACGATCGCCCACCACAGGGTGTCGTCGATTCCCTGGATCTGCTCGTTGATGCCGAACTCGGCGAAAAAGAGCATCACCGCGCTCAAAAAGATGGTGCCGAACACAAAGCTGATGGACACGCCGAACAACAAGGAGTTGTCGCGCACTGCCAGCATCAACGTCTGGATGGGGCGCGCGTAGCGAAACAGCTTGACCGAGCGCAGCAAGCGCAACAGGCGCAAGATGCGCAGCGAGCGCAAGAAGGGAAAGATCGGCAGCAGGGCCACCAGGTCGATGAGCCCCCACACGCTGAAGATGAACTTGAGCCTGGAGATGATCCAGTACTTGGCCTTCTGCAGCCAGGTCAGCTTGATCGCCTTGGGCTTCCAGCCGCGGATGACCCACAGCCGGGCGATATACTCGACGAAAAAGATCCCCAGAATGGACTGGTCGGTGATGAGCATCCACCGCGGCATCTGCTGGCCGGGCAGGTAGAGCACCTCGTAGACGAGCATGCCGAAGCTCAACAAGATCAGCATCGTGATGAACCCCAGAAAGCCGCGGTAGCGCGGGTCGTCGGGGTCATTCAGAATGCGCCAGACTGTTCTCTTGAGCGACATCACGTATCCAATACTGCCAAATCCAAACAAGCGGGCCGATTGTCGGGGGCATCGGGTCGAGTTTCAATCTTTTTTACTCAATCCGATTGTGCAGCGGCGCAATTGCTTCGCCAGACCGAAGGGGTGCGCAAATTTCTCGACGACCATCGCCGCGCCCCGTGCCCGAGAAGGCCGCCCGACGTTGGCATAGATTCTGCTGTCGTTTCGTGGGACCAACACGGTGTCTGACACCATGTCTGCGGACACCATGTTCGCGCGCGCTCCGTTTCGTCATATCCACCGGAAAACCATGCGAATTCTCGCCGCCGTCGCCATCATCATCGTCATCGCAGCCGCCGTCTCCCTGTGGGTGCGCTCGAACTTCTTGCGCTCCCTCGACGCGCGCATGCAAGCCGTCAAAGACACCGATGCGGCCAAGGTCGGCGAACTCGAGCGCCTGCCCCCGCTGGTGCGTCGATACGTCGAGCGAAGCGGCGTCGAAAGGGGCGAGACGTACCGCTACGTCCACCTCACCCAGTCGGGCGACATGAAGCTCGCCCAGGACGGCGACTGGATGCCCTTCACGGCCGAGCAGTGGTTCGCCGTCTCCCGCCCGGCCTTTTTGTGGAAGCCCCAGATGCCCATGCCCGTGGGCTCCATCTTGGGCTCCGACTGGCTCGACGGCGACCAGGGCGGCCTGCAGATGCGCCTGCTGGGCGTCGTCCCCGTCGCCAACGTCGAGGGCCCCGTCGTCGCCGAGGGCGAGCTCGCCCGCTACCTGGCCGAGTTGCCCTGGAACCCGGCCGCGATCGCGACCAACGACGCGATCACCTGGACCCAGGACGACGACCGCCACGCCACGGCCACCATCACCGCCGGCGACCTCTCCACGAAGGCGACCTTCTCCTTCAATGAGGCCGGCGACATCACCGGCGTGCTCTCCCCGGGCCGCCCACGCGGCGAAGGCGACGACGTCGAGCGCCTGCCCTGGGGCGGCGACTTCGGGGAATACGTCGAGTTTGACGGCATCCGCGTTCCGGCGACAGGGGACGTGTTTTGGGAGGAAGCCGACGGGCGATTTGTCTATTGGAGGGGGAAGATCGAGTCGTACGAGTTGGAGTAGTGGGATTATGTCCCCGTGAGTTTCACAAAGCCCTCATTCTCGCGGCGACGGCTTCTGTGAGTTTCGCAAAGCCCTCATTCTCGCCGCGACGGCTTCTTTGGGTTTCACAAAGCCCCAAAACTCGCGTGGCGCCCTTTCGTGAGTTTCACAAAGCCCCAAAACTCGCGTAGCGCCCTTTCGTGAGTTTCACAAAGCCCCAAAACTCGCGTAGCGCCCTTTCGTGAGTTTCACAAAGCCCTCATTCTCGCGGCGACGGCTTCTGTGAGTTTCACGAAGCCCCAAAACTCGCGTGGCGCCCCTTTGTGAGTTTCACGAAGCCCTTATTCTCGCGCGGCGGCCCTTTGTGAATTTCACGAAGCCCCTATTCTCGCGTGGCGGCCCTTTGTGAATTTCACGAAGCCCCCCAGCTCCGGTCGCGCTACGCGCTCCCTGCGCAGGGGGCTATCGAATTGGGGATTCTGCCCTTCGGGCTCCAGAAGGCGGGCAAGATTGCCTCGAGCAGGGCCTGCGCCTACTCGACTCCTTGGCAACTCGCCTCAAAAGCCACGCATGGCCAGACGTGCGAGGCCGCCATACGGCAAGCCCGTAGGGCGTAATCCCCTCTTTGATAGCCCCCTGCGAAGCGTAGCGGAGCTGGGGGACTGAGGGATCCATTACAAGGACTACTCGACCGCCCTCGCACGTTGCCTCCTTGCCGCGAGCCTCTCGCACGTTACAATTCCAACCAACCTCCTCTTCACCGAACGCCATCTCAGCACCGAACGCCATGGCCGCCAACGATCACGACAACCCATCCGACGGGCCCCGCCGGCCGGAGCAGTCCGAAGAGTCGGGCTGGCGTCCCACCCGGCGCACGTTTTTGTGGCTCGGGGCGGGCACCGCCGCCGGGGCGCTCTTGCTCGGGCGCGCCTGTTTTTATGACGCGAACGACTGGGACGGCCGCGTGCTCGGCGAGTGGGAGGCGAGCGTGTTGGCCGCCGCGGCGACCGCGTTGATCCCGAACGAGCCCGGCCCGCTGCCCTCGCCCGGGCCCTCCGGGCTCGAGTTGGCCAAGAATGTGGACCGTTTTCTGGAGGGGATGCCCGACCGGATGCTGCTCGAGATTCACGGCATGTTCGCGCTCATCGAGCACGGCACGCTCCTGGGGGGCTTCGCCCGCCGGTTTACGCGGCTCGACCCCGCCGCGCGCCTCGATTGCCTGGTCGGGATTCGCCAAAAAGGGGGCCAATTGGCCCAGGCGTTCAAGGGCATCCGCGATCTGTGCCTGCTGGGGTGGTACTCGGATAGGCGCACCTGGAAGTCGATTGGCTACGACGGCCCGCTGCTCGAGCGCCCTGCCCCGCCGCCGGTGCCCACGCGCGCCGACGCCGGAAAGTACGGCCGCCTCATCGCCAAGCCCGGCGCCACGCCCCGAGGAATGCAATGATCTACGACGCGTCGACCTTCGAACTTCCCATGCGCGTCAAGGCCGACCTGTGCATCGTCGGCTCGGGTGCGGGCGGAGCTGCGGCGGCCGCGGTCGCCGCCGAGGCGGGCCTCGACGTGGTCGTCCTCGAGGCGGGCGCGTTCGTGCCCCCGGCGGTGATGAACCAGCGCGAAAAGGACATGCTCCCCGAGCTCCTTTACGCCCACGGCTCGCAGACGACCAAAGACCGCAGCGCCACCATCATCCAGGGCCGCGCGCTGGGCGGGTCGACCGTGCACAATATCAACCTGTGCAAGCGCATCCCCGACGCCATCTTGGACGAGTGGCAAGAGGCCCGAAAGCTCGAGCACCTGGGGCGCGAAGAGTGGGCGAAGCTCTACGACGAGGTCGAAGAGCTCATCGAGGTCTCCAAGATCCCCGAGCCCCGCTACAACCGGCACAACCAACTGCTGCAGGCCGGCACCGAAAAGCTCGGCTGGCAGGGCGGCGGGCTGCAGCACAACCGCACCGGCTGCATCGGCAGCGGGTTTTGCGACGTGGGCTGCGCCTACGACGCCAAGAATAACGCCGTCAAAGTCTTCGTCCCGCGCGCGGTCGACGCCGGGGCGCAATTCTTCACCCACTGCCGGGCCATCGAGGTGGTCCACAGCGGGGGCAAGGTCGACGGGGTCAAGGCGGCCGCGCTCGACCCGCGCACGCGAAACTCGATGGGGACCATCCTCGTCGACGCGCCCCGGATCTGTCTGTCGGCCTCGGCCACGGGCACCCCGGCGATTCTCATCCGCTCGGGCATCCCCGACGCCTCCGGGATGACCGGCAACAACCTGCACGTGCACCCCGCTCTGGTCGCCGCCGGCGAGTTCGACGAGCCCGTCCACGCCTGGAAGGGCATCCCGCAGGCGTACGAGTGCACCGAATTCTTGGACCTCGACGCCGCCCACCCGGGCAAAAAGCCCGACAAAAAGGCCAAGGCCCGCGCCGACGCGGTCGGCCTCCGTACCTGGCTCATTCCGGCGTTCGCCCACCCGATCGGCACGGCCACGATTCTGCCCGGCTGGGGCGAAGACCACCGCGAGTTGATGCAGCTCTACGACCACCTGGCCGTGTTCACCGGCATGGTCCACGACCAGACGCCCGGCAAGGTGCTGCCCAAAGGCGAGTTGGGCGTAGAGATCGAGTGGTGGCCCAACGAGAAGGACCGGCGCGAGCTGACCTTCGGACTAGCGCGCAGCGCCGAGTTGTTGTTCGCCGCAGGCGCCAAGCGCGTCTTCGTGCCCACGCGGCCGGTGCGGGTCTTGGAGCCGGGCGATTCGGTCGAGCCGCTCGAAAAGCTCGAGCTCGAGCCCGGGCTCATCGACATCACCGCGGTGCACCCGATGAGCTCGGTGCCCATGGGCGACGACCCGCAAGAGGCGCCCGTCGACAGCCGCGGCAAGCACCACCACGTCGACGGCCTGTGGGTCGCCGACGGCTCGCTCTTTCCGTCGTCCATCGGCGTGCCCCCGCAGATGTCGATCTACGCGATGGGCCTGCACGTCGGCCGCGCCATCGCAGACGAGTAAAATTAACAAGAATGTTAACTTTCGGTGCGGGGGCATCTCGCCCTCGTTTCCATCACTTTGGCCCCACATATATCCCATGTTCCACACCACCGACGACCTTCGCATCAAAGGCCTTCGACCGCTCATCTCGCCGGCCATCTTGAGCGAGGAGCTGCCGCTGACCGAGCGCGCCTCCGAGACGATCGACGCCGCCCGAAAGACCGTGGCCGACATCATCGCTGGGCGCGACGACCGGCTGTTGGCGGTCGTAGGCCCCTGCTCCATCCACGACTCCAAGGCGGCCGTCGAGTACGCCGAGCGCCTCCGGGAGCAAGCCGAGCGCCTCGAAGACGACCTGTTCATCGTCATGCGCGTCTACTTCGAGAAGCCGCGCACGACCATCGGCTGGAAGGGGCTGATCAACGACCCGGACATGGACCAGAGCTTCAATATCAACCGCGGGCTTCGCCTGGCTCGAAAGCTCCTGGTCGACCTGGCCGAGATGGGCCTTCCGGCCGGCCACGAGTTTTTGGACACGATCACCCCGCAGTTCATCGCCGACCTGGTGACCTGGGGCGCCATCGGCGCGCGCACCACCGAATCGCAGGTCCACCGCCAGCTCGCCTCGGGCCTGTCGATGCCCGTCGGGTTCAAAAACGGCACCAACGGCAACTTCCAGATCGCCGTCGACGCCATGCGCGCGGCCAAGCACTCCCACCGCTTCATGGGCGTGACCAAGCACGGCATCTCGGCGATCGTGCAGACGGCGGGCAACGAGGACACCCACATCATCTTGCGCGGCGGCAAGTCGGGCCCCAACTACGACGCCGAGCACGTCCAAAAGGCCGCCAAGATGCTCGCCGACGCCGGCGAATCCCCACGGGTCATGGTCGATTGCAGCCACGGCAACAGCGGCAAGGTCCACACCCGCCAGCCCGGCGTCGCTCACGCAGTCGCCGAGCAACTCGCCGGCGGTTCACAGGCGATCATGGGCGTGATGATCGAGAGTAATCTGGTGGAGGGGCGCCAAGACCTGGGCCCGCGCGAGGAGCTTTGCTACGGCCAGAGCGTCACCGACGCCTGCCTGGGCTTCGAGCAGACCGTGCCGGTGCTCGACGAGCTGGCGAGCGCCGTGCGCAAACGGCGCGAGCAGAGTTGACCCCATCGGTGCGGGGGCATTTTGCCCTCGTTGACATCGGTGCGGGGGTATCTTGCCCTCGTCGACATCGGTGCGGGGGCATCTTGCCCTCGTCGACATCGGTGCGGGGGCATCTTGCCCTCGTCTGCGAAATTGTTGTTCAGGGCTTGAGTTGCTCGAGCGCCAGGATGAGCGCACGCACCACGTCGGGCTGACGCTTGTAGAGGTCGGTCTCGATCTTGGTGCCGTCGGGCCCTTTGAGCCGACCCATCCACTGCTGGTCAGCCTTGAGCACGACCTGCAGCGTGAATCCGTCGACCTCGGCCTCGTAGGTCTCGAGGCCGTCGCGATCCTTCGTCCAAAACTTGGGGGTCACCCGCGTCCAGCCGGCCGGCAGCACCAACTCGAGCACGTGCAAGTGCACGTCGCGCGCGTCCATCTGGGCGGTCGTCTTGGTGCTGGGATCCTGGTTGTTGTCGTCCGAACTCATCTAAGTAGGCCGTTGTTGGACAAGAGGCACGTGCGTGAGTGCAAAGACCTTTAACACCGTAGAGCGAGCCATCGCAAGACGGTTTATTTGGTTTTGTCGCACGAAGTGTTACCCGCCGTCGCATAATTAACACGCGACTGCTTCCATCAAGCTGACGACGATGGGTCGAGGAGCCAGCCCACGGGGCTACGCCCCCGCAAAGGCCATGCGCCCTCGGCGCAACAGATCTTCGAACCGACGCGAGAAATCGGCGAATTTCTCGCGTAACTCGAGCGGACCTTCGCCGCGCATGACCGCCAGGGCCACCGCCGCCCAGGGCGCCGCCGCGGCAAAGAGCGCCGAGAAGAAGAGCTCGTCACGCAGCCGACTCCCCGGCAGCGGCTTGCCGTCGAGCCGGGCGAGGAACGCGTCGAATGTGTTGGAGACTCCGTTGGCCACCGAGATCATGCGCGCCAGCGCCTCGATCAGATCGCGGTGGCGCTCGCCGAAGAGTTCGCTCGCCTCGACTTCGAAGTCGGGCGGCATGGGGCCAAAACCCTGGGCGGCGCGATGGCGCGCGAAGAGCGCCGCCGCCCACCGCTCGAAGGGCACACCGCTGGGGTTGAGGCGCTCGATATGCTCGAGCTCCTCGGAGTCGACGCCGAGCTCCAAGGCCCACTCGCTGTGCATGAAGCTGCACCAGCGGCAGGCGTTCTCGAAGGAGACGGCGGTCAACACCTCCTCGCGGATTTGCGGGTCGATCTCGTCGCCCAGATAGGCGCCCACCAACGCGTCGACGTGGGTGACGAGCCAGCGCACGTCGCCTAAGAAACGACCGATCGTGTAGGTCTTGGAGGGATGGGGGCTATGAAACCGAATCGAGCGGGCCTGTTGCTGTTCGAGCATATCTTGAGCGGGGTGAGAGCCACGGAGTCGACGCCTGTATCGAGCGGTATGCACGTAACAAGCTGTAGACACGCGCGAGGTTTCGTCACCGCTTTTCGACGTACTCGAGGTAGGGCGCGAGGATGGGCGTGTCGGAGATCACCTCGTCGAGCCACCCTCGATCGGCCTCGGTGGGCGGCTCGCCGGGGCGCTGCGCGCTCCATGTGGTCGGATCGTTGGCGTCGTAGACGTGCAATCGCCCGAAACGGCGCCGGCCGTAGACGACGCGTTCTGTGCCGAAGACCGCAAAGCCGCTCTCCGGGCGAAGCCCCCAGCTGACCGTGTTGACGCAGTGGGCGGTGCGCTCGGGGGCGATGGGCGCGAGCAGCGAGTGGCCGTCGAGTCTGTCGAGGCCTTCGAGCCCCGCTTGGGCGGGCAGGTCGTCGACGCCCCACAGGTCGAGCACCGTGGGGACCACGTCGAGCGTGGAGGTGACGCGACTCGTGTTGGCGCGCACGGTCTGGCCGGACACACCGAGCCGGTCGGCCCACTTGTCGGGCAGGTACATGAACATCGGGATGGCGGCGACCATCGGGTGGCACGAGCGCACCCGCAGCCCGTCTTGCCAGGTGTCGATCTGGCGATCGGCGAACAGGTTCTGGCCGCGATAGAAGAACGAGGAGTGGTCGGCCACGAACAGAATGACGGTGTCGTCGGCGCGGCCGGTGGCCTCGAGTGCGTCGACCATGTCCCCAAAAAACGCGTCGGTGAGCGCGACCGAGGCGTCGTAGCGCCCCTTCGGGTCGTCGATCGACCAGCCGACGTCCTCCTTGGGCAAGAAGGGAAAATGAGTGGTGTTGGTCTGCACGACGCCCAAAAACGGCCGGTCTTCGGCGAGCTCTTCGGTCAGCACCTCGACGACCTGCTCGGCGGCGAGCCTGTCGTCGACGCCGACGTCGTTGACGATGCTCGTGCCGATCGTCTCGGCGGTGATCACGTGGTCGGGCGGCCGGTCGAGCAACATGAACTCGTCCAAGCCGCGCCAGGCCCACTGCTGCGAGCTCACCAAGAAGGTCTGCGCGCCCACGGCCTGGGCGTAGTGCCACAGCATCGGCGCGGTGTGCATCGTCTGGCGGTCGCGCGCCATCGACAGGCCGGTGAGCACCATGGGCACCGACAGGTCGGTAAACGCCGAGCCGGTGACCGCGCGCTCGAAGCGATAGACCTCGTCCGAATGCTCCTCGAAAAACCGCGCCATGCGGGGCGTCGTCTGGCGATCGTGGCCCCACACCTGCATGCGATCGCGGCGCAGGCTCTCGGCGAGGAAGACGATGACGTTGGGGCGCGCTTGCTTGCCCGTTTGTTTGCCTATTTGATTGTCTTTGTCGTCGACCGGCTCGAGATCGGCGCGGTGGGCGACCCCGAGCGGGCGGGTCGCGCTGCCCGAGACGACGTCCTGCAGGCTGTGGGAGAGGACGTGGCTGGCGTGGAAGTCGGCGGTGAAGGGAGATTGGCCGACGGTGGCGTTGCTCGGCCACAAGAGCGCCGACATCACCCACGGCACAAACGCCATCCAAGCGCTGCGGCGAATGCCCGGCTCGACCGTGGTCGGCCCCATGCCGAGCACCAGCGCCCACAAGCCGCCCAGCCCCGAGATCGCCGCGGCGATGCCCAGCGAGAGGCGCCCGCTCATCATCCGAAACGACGAGGCCGGCTCTTGGAACAGATAGGTGGCCGCGCCGGCGGGAGGATCGAGGCCGACGACCAGGTTGAAGTGCCAGACCGCGGCGATGATCGAGGCGGCCGGAAAGGCCACCGCGCAGGCCCACACCCAGCGGCGCTCGCTGGCGGCGACCAGGCGGCTCAGGGCCCACCAGAAGACGAGCGACAAGAGCAACGAGCCGAGCAGATTGGTCGGGCTGTGCTCGAGGTTGGGCGGCAGGCGCCCGGCGTGCCGAAAGACGAAATCGCCCAAGGCGATCGTAGCCGGGATGAGCACCCAGCTCGAGGTTCGAAAGATGTTGGAGAGAGTTGCCCGCGACACGTCCATGCCGCCAGCTTAATAGGCGCGGCCCCTGCCGACAAACCGAGATGGCCTCGAATTGAGACGCACTCGGCTTGGCAGGGGCCGCGCAGCGTGCCGGTGAGGGGAGTCCGGCGAACGCATCTGTGACGAAGCGATTACTCCTCGTCGGCCTTGGTCACCTCGGCCTCGACGACGATCTCGACCTTCTTGCCCACGAGGACGCCGCCGGTCTCCATCGCCTGGTTCCAGGTCAGCCCGAACGCCTCGCGGTCGAGCTCTCCGGTCAGGCTGTAGCCGACCGACTTGCCGCCGAAGGGGCTCTTGACCGGGCCGAGCTGCTCGCCGGTCAGCGTGATCTCGTGCGTAGTCCCCTTGATGGTCAGATCGCCGGTGATCTCGACGTCGCCGTCGCCGGCGTCGCGAAAGCCGGTGCTCTCGAAGGTCATCGTCGGGTACTCGTCGGTCGCAAAGAAATCCGCCGAGCGCAGGTGGCCGTCGCGGTCGGCGTTGTTCGTGTCGATGCTGTCGACCTGCACGGTCACGCTGACCGACGAGTCCTCCAGGTTGTGCGGGTCGAGTCGAAGGTCGACGTCGAACTCTTTGAAGTCGCCGCGGACCTTGCTGATCATCATGTGACGGACGGCAAAACCGATCTTCGAGTGGGCTGCGTCAAAGTTCCAGCTCATAATGTGCTCCTCGTGATGCCCCACGTGGGGGCCGTTGGTGGACAAGTTCGAGTCAAAGCTTCGGCACATTTGCCGAAGACGTTTCAACATTAAACTCCACCCCGAGGATCGTGTAGAGCGCGTTGCGAACTGGAGTGTTTCTAGTCAGAAACAAAGAACCGGCGTCTAGCCGTGACTGCAGAGCTTGCGGGCCACTTCGATGAAATCGGCCATGCTGCGGACTTCTTTGACCGCGTAGAGGCGAGCGATCCCGCGATGCAGATGGAGGTGGAAGATACGCGACCGATCGGCGGGGTCGACGCCGTCGCGATGGCAGCGCATGCGAAACATCGCCTCATAGATGTCCGCCTCGGCGCCCCCGAAGGTCTGCCAGGTCAACTCGACACCAGTGGCGCCGAGGTCGACGTCCGGCGGCGTGGTCGGATCGGCCAGCGAGACGCATAACGCCCAGCGACACAGGTGGTTCCACTGGCGCAGCCCGGTGCGCCGCTTGAGCACGATCAGTTCGTGGCGGCCGCGCTCGGAGATGTGGATGCGGTCGATACTCATGTGGCGAAATACCCCGGCTCGATGCGAGTGGCCTGCGCTTCGTGGTCGAAACGCAAGCGATAGGATCGACTGATCGACGGCTCGAGCAGCTCCAAGTGATCGTCGACGATCTCCTCGTCGGTGGACAACAAGATGACCTGTCGGCCGGCGTGCGGGAAATACCGAGAGACGAGCAGCTTGCGGTGCTCGGAGTCGAGCCGGCCCAAGGGCGTGTCGATCATCGTGGGAAGCGAGCGTCTGGCGCTCTGGGCGAGGCCCCAGAGCATGCTGACGCTCAGGACCTGACGCTCGCCGGCCGACAACACCTCCGGAGAAAACCGCTTGCCGCTTCGCTCGATGAGCGTCAGTTCGAAGTCGTTGGGATCGATGCGCACCTCGGCGACCAGATCTTCCTTGCGCAGCAGGTCGCGAAAAGCAGTGGTGATGCGGTTCTCGAGGTTGGCGAGGTTGCGCTCGAGGATGGCCCGCCGGAACTGCGCCAGTCCGCTCTTGAGTCGATTGCTGACGATGAGCACCCGCGCCGAATCCTCTGCCTCGAACTCCGAGGCCACGCGGTCGCGCAACAGGCGGTCGAGTTTCTGCTCCGCGGCGGCCAATTGCTTTTCGACACGTCCGCGAGTCTCTTCGAGTTCGCCGAGGCGTTGCTCGGCCTCCTCGAGGCGGCCGCGGGCGCGCTCGCGCTTTTCGAAGACATGACGGATCACCTCCTCGTCGGGCACACGCTGCAGGTGTCGCTCGCGTTGTTCGATTTTCAAGTCTAGCTTCTCGCAGGCCTCGAGCAGGCCGTCGATCTGACGATCACACGAGCTGAGCGCCCCGTTGACCAGCGCGCGCAGGTGCTCGACCAACGTGGCCGAGTCACCCACGATCGGGTCGACGGCCTGGCTACGTTCGACGCGCTCGCAGCGATCTTCGCCCAGATAACCGGCGACTTGCTCGAGCTGATTGCCTTCGAGGCCGCTGCGCTCGAGGAAGTCGAGCAACCGGGCATCCCGCGACTCTAGAAGCTCGGCCACCAGCGCCTGTGAGGCGGACTCGTACTCTGCCTCGGCCTGGACGAGGGTCTGCTCGACCAGGTCGCTGACCAGCGCCAGCGGCCCAAAACGCGCCGTCTCCGAGCGCAGCTCGTCCTCGTGGCTCTCGCGAGCAGCCTTCGCCTCGCTCAGCTTGGCTTCACTCTGGGCCCGCTGTTCGTACTCCTCACCGCCCTTGCGCCGAAACTCGGCGTCGACCTTGTCGTAGAAGTGCTGCAGCTTTCGAGTCGTCCCCCGAGCCTCCTCGATCTGGGCGTCCAGCTCGCCGAGCTCCTCGCGCGCCCCTTCGAGCACGGCTTGCACGTCGCGCAGCGCCTGGTCGTCGTGGTCGTCGCCCAGGCTCTGGCGCGTCTTGCGCTCGAGCACCGCGAGGTCGTCGCTGAGTTGGTCGACCAGTCCGACGCCCATCAGGTGGGTCAGCGCCGTCGTCAACATGGCGCGCGTCTGGCGGCTCTCGGTGAAACGACGCACATGCTCGCCGTCGAACAGAAACAGCTCCGAGATGGCAAGCGGCATGATCTGCTCCAACTCGCTCGCCCAGCCCTCGGCCGCGTCGGCATCGAGCTTGCCGTCACGATAGATCTGCAGCTCTTCGTAGACCTTGGAGCCCATCGCCGACCACTTGCGCACCACACGCACCTGCTCGTCGCGCCCCAGTTGCTGGAACTCGAATTCGAGCTCGATGCGCGCCCCCTCGAAGGGGTTGGCGTGGCGGTGAATCGCCTCGCGCAGGTAGGCGTGGTACGAGCTCTGGTCACGCTCGGCGAGCCGCGCGCGCTTGCCGTAGAGCACCAAGCGCACCGCGTCGAGGAGCGTGGTCTTGCCGGTGCCGTTGAGCCCGCCTACCAGCACGACCGGCCGCTCGGTTGATTCTGGCCGCAGATCGATCTCTTGGCGCCCGGCGTACACCCCGAAGTTTTCTAGCACAAGACGCTTGAACAGCATGGTAAAACAACCTTTGGGAAGGCAAATGCTCCCGGCTTGGCTCGGTTACGGTCGCCGCGGCCTTAGAGACCGGAACCACCACCCGCGCCCGATACCGCATCGTTGGCCTGTTGTTCTCGGCGGCTGCGATCGATGGCTGCCTCATCGTTGCGAAAGTGCTCGCGAATCTTGGCGTCGAGCGCCTCGAACAGCCCTGCGCGGCGCACCATGGTTTGATGCCGATGCTCGACCTCGAAGAGCGAACGTACCAAGTCGAAACACTCCGGGCAGTCGGGCATCGCCTGTCGCAGCAACTCGAGCTCCTCGCGATCAAAGGGGATCGCCGAATCGATCTGGCTGCCGGGGTAGGCTTCGCCCATCTCTTCTTGCCAGATCAACGGGAGGCGATCCTCGATTTCGTGCTTCTCGACGACCCAAATGCGTCGGATCTCCTCGAGATGCTCCAAAGTGATCAACTCGGCGTACTCGCTGGCTTGGCCCCCATGCTCCTGCAGCGCACGCTGGGTCTGCAGCACCCGCCGGAGCCAGTAGGCGCGGCCGTCTTGGTCGTAGCCGCCGCGCACCGGGTTTCCGCTGTGCAAAATGACCCGTCCTTTGTGGCGACTGAGCTCTCGGTGGAGATCGTCGCGCTCGCTGAGCTCATCGCGAAGCTCGAGCAGAGGGCGCATCCAACCGTAGCGCGGCTCGTTAGCGATCATCGCGCGCATCGACCGATCTTCGGAGACCACGGTGCACACCCAACAGCCGAATCGACTGTTGCCGCAACTGGGCATGGCCGTATCGGCCACCAAGGGGCACTCGTGGTCGGCCGAAGCTCCGCGGTAAAGGTCCAGAAGACGCTCGTTATCAATGCCTGCAGGGTTGCGATCCTGGAGCAAGTGCAGCCAGACGTCGTCAGTCGTCCAGTTTTCGATGGGCGTGTAGAGCAAGGTGCCCGGAGAGCGATCGTAGAGGCGCAGCGCGCGTCCGCGACGAAGGTGATTGCGGCTCGTGAGTGCCTTCTCGCGTGCCGCGCTCTCTGCGGTGCGCGAGCCGAGCACCAAGATGACCTCTTGGTTGCCCGCGATCTGATCGCGCAAAAACTGTTCGGTGGGGCGGATCTTGAGCCGGTCGGTGCACCACCGAAACCGGGGCCCGGGGGCGGGATAGCCTCGTCCGATCAAGTTGACCCAAAAAGAATCGTCGACATGCGGCTCGAGAATATGAGTGCGCACCGGCAATTGGGAGGCCGCGGCGGCCTGCTGAATCTCGAGCATCGCCTCGCCGACCCACTGGCGCACCACCGGGTTCTCGACTCCCGTATCCACCGAAATGACCTCGATGGGGTTGGTCAACTCCTCGGGGGAGAGGTCGCTCAACGCACTCCACACCAGCTGGAGCGTCGCCGTCGAGTCCTTGCCGCCGCTGTAGGCGATTACCCAAGTGCTCTGACGAGACAGATACAGACGGCGAATTTCGCGGCGCAGGTTCTGGAGCACAGATTTATAACCGTCTGTAAAAACGCTTCGCTCCGAATTTTTCATACATCTACCTCGACCACCGAAAACCGTCGGGAGACGTAATCTGCCACGACAGATTACAGTCTCACTGAAATTCACTTCTCATGCTCTATTACGCATCTAGCTCGTCCCCCGTTGTATTGGGTGTTCTCTAGCGTCTAATTTCCAGAAATACTGAAATATTACATCTATACTGAATCATAATCACAACAATGTCTTTTGAAAAGCTGCACCGCAGAACGCCAGCGATCTCGAGGCGTCTCCCTCGCGAATTCCAGGGCAGACCGCCACCGTCCAAAACGGGCAGCTCGATTCTCCATATAAGAAATTTGCCTTGAAATGCTCCGCGTCGGGCAGATTCATCATCTCATTGAGAAGAAGGAGGGTACGCGCCTCCCGTTGTTCTTAAGTAACAACATCATTTCGCAACGGAGAAGTGTTTGGCTATGGCGGATTATTCCAAGCTTGGAGACGTCGAGGCCATCTACCTCGACTGCAACGCATCGACCCCGATCGATCCACGAGTCGGTGAGGCGATGTACGAGATGCTGCATCGAAACCCAGCCAATCCAGCTGCCAAAGTGCATGTGTATGGACAGAAGGCGAGCCGCGCGGTGGAGGCGGCCCGCGAACAGGTCGCGCTCTTGGTGGAGGCCCGTCCCGAAGAAGTCGTCTTTACCAGCGGCGCATCCGAGAGTGACAACCTGGCCCTCCTGGGATGGGCCGAGCGCGCTCATCAGCAGGGCACAACCCATATTGTGTCGAGTGCCATCGAGCATGCGGCTGTCCTCGAACCCCTGAGACATCTGCGCGATCGCGGCTTCGAAGTCGACCTGATCGCTCCGGGGCCGGATGGTGTCGTCGCCGCCCAAGATATTCTCGACGCCGTGCGCCCCGACACCGGGCTCGTCTCCTTGATGCACGTCAACAACGTGATCGGGACCATCCAACCGATCGCCCAGGTCGCTGAAGGGCTCGCTGATCACCCGGCTCTCTTTCATGTCGATGGTGCTCAGGGCGCAGCCCATCATTTTGATGAACTTGCCGATCCACGCATCGATCTGATCAGCCTTAGCGCTCACAAGATGTACGGGCCGCCCGGCGTAGGGGCACTCGTATGCCGCCGCGGGCCGAAGGGCCCGCCGATCGCGCCGCGAAGCTTCGGCGGTGAGCAAGAATACGGATTGCGACCGGGCACCGTGCCGGCGCCGCTGGTGGTCGGCTTTGGTGAAGCGGCCAAACTGTGTCGGCGCGAGGTGTCCGAGCGATTGGAGAAAAATCACACTTTTCGTCAGTCTCTCCTCGAAGGACTGGCTCCTCTGTCACCAATCTTCCACGGCGACCTCGACCGCCAGGTTTTGCACGCCGTTTGCCTTTCTATTCCCGGCGTGCGCCAAAAAGCAGCTCTACTGCGACTTCGCGATTTGATCGCAGCCTCGACCGGCTCGGCCTGTAGTGCCGTAAGCGATCGTCCCAACCATGTCTTGAGCGCTATGGGAGTGCCTCACAGCCACATCGAAGAGTCGCTGCGCATTTCCTGGTGTCATACCACGCCTGCAGTTGACTGGAGTCAGGTCGTAGCGCGGTTGGCGCCGCTTGCAGAGTAGGTCGCCGAACTCATGTCAAAATCCGAGAACTTTAATCGCCGGACCCACACTAAACCACAAATCACACTATACTCACTTTAGCGATAGCGCGACGCTCTATCATCGGAGAATACAGGGTCACACCCCCCTCGTGGGGCGTTCGAAGGCGTTCACAAATCCGAGCTATGTCGCCTCTGGCAGACAAGAACATCTTGACGCTCCACAACCCACAGCAACATACTCACTGAGCACAACGCGCTTTTCTTACAATTTATCGGGAGGAGCCGTTTCCTTAGTAAACTCTTGATTTTACTAACTAAACGCGCCCTCCACTCGACCACATGACCGTGATTTCGCGTAAACCCCATTAATCACAGTATGTCGTGAGTGGAGTATTCCGTGCTTGGTCGAGTAGTACGAGCAGGGACAGTGGAACAAAGACTCGCCGACATATACAGCGAGGGCTCTACAGCCTCTCGTCACGAGAGCTCTGCGCAGCTCGAGCGGCTTTCTCAGCAGCGCCGGAATACAACCGGCGACCCATCTGACTGGATCGCGCTGGCCAACCGTCTCGAAGATCAGGGGCGCGCCGACGAGGCCGCCGATGCGCTGGCTCGAGCCGCCGGCATCGATCTGCGACACGGCCAGTTCAACCTGGCCCTCGAACGGCTCCAACGCGCCATCGAATTGGCCCCCTCCCGAGCCGCTTCCCACTACGAACTCGCCAAGACTCATCACCAGCTGGGCCGCTTTGCCCAGGCCTTCGACGCCTATGGTCGAGCGTATGAGCACTTTTCTTCAACGCAGCGCCGCAAGCGCTCCAAGGAAGTACTCGAACGGATGATCCGCTTGAAACCTGACGATATTGAGCTGCACCTCGAGCGAGCCCGTGGCCTCGAAGAGGACGGCGAATTCAAGGACGCTCTCGACATCTATCGCCAGTGCGCCGACGAGCTGGAGCGTTCAGGAAGCACGGAGGAGTTTCTCGAGCTCACCGAGCATATGCTCGAGCTTGCTCCCGACCAACCCCACCTTCGGGCCAGGGTCGTCGATGCCTTGCTCGCCGAAGCCGATGCCTTTTTGAACTACGGGCTCGAGGAGCGCGCGAAGCAAGACATCGAGCGCGCGCTGACGCACGCCCCCGACTCGCTCCACGCTCATATTCGCCTGGTCCGACTGTATGAACGTCTGCGTCAGCCGATGGCGTTCATCGACAGCGTCACCCAGATGGCGCGCGCTGCCCAGGGGGGTCGCGCCCTGGCAGCCAAAGCGCTGCGACGTGCGCAGGAGTGGATGGGCAGCTCCGAGCGCATCGATGCCCTCGCCGACAAACTGGAGGTTGACTTGAGTGACGTATCCGAAGAGCTGCCGCCTCAATTGGATTCCGACAGCGAGAGCGAGTTGGGTGACGAGGAGACCGCCCCACGCGACCAGACCATGCCGGCGTTCGCCCGGGAGTCGACGCGCAACCATGGCGTCATTTTGGGCGGCGCGGGTCGCGCGCACAACTTGCTGACGCTGCTTCAAGCCGTCGAGCGCAGCCAAGAGCCGTCGCAGTTGCTCATCGAAGACGGCGAGGGAAACCCGATCGCCGAGCTTCGCGCCCGTGACCGGCGCTTGGAGGTGGGCCTGCGCCTGGACGGCGAGATCTTCGTCGACCGGTCGCTCAAGCGGGTGAGCACCGATCTCGCCGATCGTCTGGCTGATTCGGGCGCCAATGCCGACGCCTGCCTGACCACCTCGAACACCACCACCGGAGAGCGCTCGCAATTGTACCGGCTCACCGCCCGCGGGCTGGTCGAACTGGCCACCCGCGCCGAGTCGCAGCACTTCTGTTTGCGCTCGCGCAGCATGGAGCCCGCCGAGCACGATCACCTCTCCTTTTCACCGTTCGCGCTGACGCTGCGCGCTGCCGGCTACATGCATAGCGACACGAGCAAAGTCGCCGCACACTTCTACGACAAGATGGGTGAATCGAGCGAAGAGGCTTGGCTGCTGGTCGACCCGGAGGATGGCTCGAAGATGTGCTTGCCGCTTCGTAGCGTGTCGACCACGCCGCTCACGATCGCCGAGTTGCGCAAGCTGGGAAGACGAAGCTTCGAGATCCTCGAGTACAACCGCAAGACCCGCGAGGCGCTGGGGAGCCAGGAGACCATGTCGACCAGCTTCTCGATGAACGGAGGGCTGTGGTGCGCAGTCAGCAGCGGAGCCCACCTGGCCCTGGTGCGCGCCGAGATGCACAAAATGGGCGCGACCCTGTCACAGGCACGCTCGGCCACCAACTCCGGAGGTGAAGCATGAAGCCGGTGGCTACGATCAACAATCTGAGCGTGCGCTTTGGCACCAAGACCGTGCTCGACGGCGTCGAACTCGAAATCCTCCCCAACGAAGTGTTGGTGTTGATGGGACCGGGCGGCGCGGGCAAGTCGACGCTGCTTCGCACCATTTGTGGGCTGAACAGCCAACTGAGCCATTTTTTGGTCAGCGGCGAAGTGCGCTATCTCGACCAACCCATTCAGCTCGACATCCACTCGCCACGGGGGCTCAGCCCGGTGCTCGTCCAGCAAAAGCTGGCCCTGCTCGCTTCGACGGTCTTCGAGTACCTGGTGACCAACTTTCCGTGCCGCTCCGACTTCACTCGTCTGGAGTTGCGCGAGCAGCTCGAGCAGCGCCTGGATGACGCCGGCATGGGCGACCTGCCCGACGGGCTCGACACCCAGGTCACTGCGCTGAGCGCCGGCCAACGGGCGATCATCGGAATCTTGCGCGCCTGCCTGCCGATGCCGGCACTCGTGTGCATCGACGAGCCCACCGCCGGCATGGACGACGATCAGGCCCAGATGGTGCTCGACTATATCGACCGTCAGTCGGCCGAGCGCGCCGTGTTGCTGGTCACCCACAACCAGCGCCGCGCCCGCAACGTGGGCGACCGCACCGCGCTGCTCGCCGGCGGGCGCATCCAGGAGTGCCTGCCGACCGACAAATTCTTCGAGTCGCCCGAGACCGACGCGGCCCGCCATTATATCCGAACCGGAGGCTGCACGGTGCCCTCGCCCGACGCCGATCCCGAAGAGCTCGACCCCGCGTTCCGCGTCCCACAGGCCGCGGTGGTCAATCCGCCCAAGCGCGCCAAAGAGGGATTCATCTCGGCCCATCAAGGCCCCACGGGGTTCGATTGGTTGATCCCCGGCCAGCTCGGCGGCACGCCGCTCCCGGGCGTCAGCGGCCACATCGACCGCGATCTCGAGGCGCTCCAGCGCGTGGGCACGACCGCCTTGGTCACGCTGATGCTGACTAAGCTCCCCGCTGCCAAGATGCGCGAGTACGGCATCGAGAGCTTGCACTTTCCCATCGTCGATATGGAGGCGCCCGAGATGCTCGACGCCGCCGATCTTTGTCGCCTGGTCGACACGCGGCTGTCCGACGGAGGGACCGTCGTCATGCATTGCAAGGCGGGCATCGGGCGCACCGGCACCATGCTGGCCGCCTACCTCATTTGGAAGGGGCAGACGGCCGCCGAAGCCCTCGACGCGGTGCGCAGCGTCAACCCGCGGTGGGTTCAGTCGCAAACACAGGAAAAGTTTCTTGAAGAGTTCGAGCTCTGGCTCGACTAACGGCACCGCCACGGTGTCACGGAAGCTCGATGGTCGAGCTTCCAATTTACTACAACACCCGCAAGGAGTAGCAGTATGTCACTTGATTCGGCTCTGCAGGCAGGCGTCAAAGAAATCCCGGAATGCGTCGCTGGCGGCTACGTCGACATGTCCACGGGCATGTTGCTCGGCGTCAAAACCGTCGAGTCGCACCCCCAGGAGGTCCTCGACCTTGTCGCCGCGGCCACCGCTGACATGTTCCAGGGTAAGAACGTCTCGGCCATCGAGAGCATGTTCAAAAAGTCGCGTGGTCTCGAAGACGACGGTCACCACTACTTCCAAGAGATGATCGTTTTCAGCGACAACCTCATCCACGTGTTCCAGCGCTGCAAAAAGAACACCGACCACGCCGTTGTATGGGTTTGCGGCAAGTCGGCCAACATGGGCATGGTGCTCACCAAGGCCCGCATGAACCTCGCCGGCGTCGAAGACGCGCTGTAAGCGCCCTTCGCCCGACCGAGATACAGATACCCCGCGCTGCGCCCTTCCGGGCCGCGCGGGGTATTTGTTTTGGGGCAGAGCGTGTTGGCGCCCAGAAACACGGTGTTTCCAGCCGGCGGCTTGATTCGGCGGTTCGCCTTCGCCTATGGGTTGAAGCGTCCTGTTCTTCGAATGACTCCTTCACGATGGGTGGCCCATGCGCGCTTCACGCTTCACTTTGTTCGTTTTGTTGACGATTCTCCTGACCGCCGGTTGTGCGACCGGCAGCGGCACGGCCGCCGATCCGGGCGCGCAGCCCGAACAGCAACAGGCCGAAGAGGACGATGGCGCGGATACGGACGCGGACGCCACGGCCGACTCAGAGGCCGACGCCGCCCCAGAAGCCGAGGCCGACCACGACGGCTTCGACGCCCGCCTTTCGAGCTACGAGTACCCCTACGAGGTCGAGATCTTCGAGGTCGACGCCCAGCGCCAGACCCTCGAAATGGCCTACATGGACGTCCAGCCGGAGAATCCCAACGGCAAAACCGTCCTTCTGCTGCACGGAAAGAACTTTTCGGGCGCCTACTGGAAGACGACCATCGAGGCGCTCACCGATGAGGGCTACCGGGTGGTCGCGCCCGACCAGATTGGCTTTGGCAAGTCGAGCAAGCCTCGAACCTTCCAGTTTAGCTTCCACGCCCTGGCCACCTACACCAAAGCGCTGCTCGACGAACTCGGCGTCGACCGAACGGCCGTCGTCGGCCACTCGATGGGCGGCATGCTCGCCACGCGCTTTGCGCTCATGTTCCCCGACACCACTACCAAGCTCGCCCTGGTCAACCCCATCGGCCTAGAGGACTGGAAGCGCAAGGTTCCCTACACAACCATCGACCAGTGGTACGCCCGGGAGTTGAAGAAGACTCCCGAAAAAATCCAAGCGTATATGACCGAGAGTTACTTCGACGGGGTCTGGAAGGAGGCCTACGAGCCACTCGTTGAGATTCAGGCGGGTTGGACGAAAGGGCCCGATTACGAGCGCGTCGCGTGGAACTCGGCGCTGGCCTACGACATGATCTTTACCCAGCCGGTGCTCTACGAGTTCGGCGATATCAACGCGCCCACGCTGCTGATCATCGGCCAGCGCGACCGCACCGCACTGGGCAAAGGCGACGTCTCTGCCGAGGTGCGCAAGACCCTGGGCAACTACCCCGAACTCGGCCGCGCGGCCGCCGAGGCCATCCCCGACGCCAAGCTCGTCGAGTTCGACGCCATCGGCCATATCCCGCAATTCGAGGCCTACGACCGCTATATCAGCGCCCTCGAGGGCTTTTTGGCCGCCGATTCGGCCGCTGATTCGGCCACCGACACCGAGTGATTGATGACGCTCACGCAACTCCGATACGCGCTCGCGGTGCTCGAGCACGGCTCCATCAGCGCCGCCGCGCGCGCCTGTTATGTCTCCCAGCCCTCACTCAGTGAGGGACTGAGCCAGTTGGAGACCCAGCTCGACGTGATGCTTTTCGAGCGCACCGCCCGGGGCACCAAACCCACCGAAGAGGGGCTCGTACTGCTCGAGCAGGCCAGACGGGTCTTGGCAGAAGCCGATACCCTGCAGGAGTTGGCGGCGGCGTCCAAAGTGGGCGTGCTCGAGGGGACGATTCGGCTGGGCGTGATTCCCACCATCGGCCCCTATCTGTTGCCGCGCATGCTGCTGTCGCTCGAGCGCGCCTTCCCGCGCCTCGAGCTGCAAATCGAGGAAAACCTGACGAGCGTGCTGCTCGAACAGCTGCGCGACCACCGCCTCGACATGGCCATCGTCGCCCTGCCCTACGAGATTGGCGACGACTTGTGCGCCATCGAAGCCTACGAAGAGCCGTTTTATGTGGGGTTGCCTCCCGACGATCCGTTGGCCGACCGCACCGCGATCAGCCTCGATGAGATCGACGGAAGTGACCTGCTGCTGCTCGACGAAGGCCATTGCCTGCGCGACCAAGCGCTCGAGGCGTGCCAGACGCCCGCGTCGGCGCTGCGCCGTCAGTTTCGCGGGGCGAGCCTCGAGACGATTCGTCAGTTCGTGCTCGCGGGCTGGGGGATCAGCCTCTTTCCGGAGCTGACCATCCGCCCCGACGAGCCGCTGCTCATCCGCCCCCTCGAGCCGCCGGCACACCGCGATATCGTGGTGGTCATTCGCCAGGGCTACGCCCGCGCGGAGAGCGCGCGAGCCCTCGCCGACTTTTTGGGGGAGGCTATCGCTCAGTCCGATTGATTCTCTCGTACACCCAGCCTCTCCCTATAGCCCACACAGGAAACTCCGTTCAGCCGTCTACCTCGGGGTGAGCATCTGTAGTGTGCAGCCGGGAAGAACCGGCTCGCGAAACCAACAACGAAACCCGAATACCCGAGGTAGTACCATGACACTTCGACTTGGTGATGAAGCTCCTAACTTCAAAGCAATGACCACTGAAGGCGAGATCGATTTTCACGATTGGGCCGGCGATTCGTGGGTGGTCTTCTTCTCGCACCCGGCCGACTTCACGCCGGTATGCACCACCGAGGTGGGCCGCGTGGCCAACCTGAGCGAAGAGTTCGAGCAGCGCAACGCAAAGCGCATCGTACTGTCGGTCGACCCGGTCGACGAGCACCACAAATGGGTCGTCGACGTCGAGGAGACCCAGAACACCACGATGGATTATCCGATCATCGCGGATGAGGACCGCGAGATCGCCCACCTGTACGACATGATGCACCCGAAGGTCGACGACACGGCGACGGTCCGCTCGGTGTTCATCATCGACCCGGACAAGAAGATTCGGGTCATGCTCACCTACCCGGCCGCCGTGGGCCGCAACTTCGACGAGATCTTGCGGGTGCTCGATGCCCTCCAACTCAGCGACGAATACGACATCGCCACGCCGGTCGACTGGCGCAAAGGTGACCGCGTGGTCGTCAAGCCGTCGATTCCCACCGAAAAAGCCAGGGAGCGCTTTGGCGACGTCGAAGAGCTCCGCCCCTATCTGCGCCTGACGCCCGACCCGAGCGCGAGCTAACGCGAACGTTCGTTCGGTTGCGAAAAGTAACTCGCTTACAGGTGTCAGACACCGTGCGGGCCGCTCGAGAGCGGGATCACACGGTGTCTGACACCTTTTTTCGTTGTAGACACAAGTTCATCCGCCCTCTTTCAGGTAGGCGAGGACCTTCTGGCTGACGTGGCGCTCGGGGGCGGGGGTTTGATTGGCTTCTTGGAGCGCACCGACGACGGCTTGTTCGAGCGTCTGGGCTCGGGTTGCCAGGGATTCGTAGTCTGAGTCGGCGTGGAGCTTGGCCAATTCGCCGGCCGTTTTGGAGAGGCGGCCAAGTTGCTTACGCAGAGTCACAAGCACGCGGGGCGGCACATCCTCGAGGAGGACCTCACCGTCGACCACGACGCTTGCGCGCGCGGTCGCCTCGGCCGCCTCCCGGCTGGCCGCCACGTCCAACTGCCGGGCCACCAGGTCGAGCGTCTCGTCGAGCTGAGCGCGCGCCTCGGCGTCGGCCAACTCGCAATCTTCCTTCTTGCGCGCCTTTTTGGCGTCCTTGCCCAACGACTTGAGCTGTTTTTTAGCGAGCTTGTAGACGCTCTTTTGAAAGTAAACGAGCGCTTCGAGTGGCTGGGACATGGCGCGAACCTCGGTCTCGGGTCGAACTTGAATCATGATTGCGGCCCAAAGACTAAACGCCCGCGCGCCGAGGACAAAGCCTATTGGGGCGCCGATTGCGCTCGCAGCACCACCGCGTTGGGCCGCAGCTCCAGGCCCGTCGCCCCCAGGCTCAGCTCGGTGCCGGGCACCGTGACGGTAGCCTTGTCGAGCGACTGGCTCACCAGGGTGCGGCTCTGGGTGACGAAGTCGGCGTCCATCCAGTTGGACAGGTTGACGAGGCTGTCGCGGTAGAAGCTGTCGGTAAAGCGCACGTCGACCAGGTCGATCTCGAGGTTGCTGTCGCGCACCGACACGCCGCCGACGGCCTGGGCGCCGAAGCCAAAGCAAAAGCCGTCGCGGCTCGACAGGTTGAACACCTGGAAGCCGAGCGCGAAGGGCACGTCCGGCGCCTGGGCGTCGGGAAACTCCGACGAGCCGGCGTCGGCCGACAGCGTCATCACATCGGCGCCGTAGCCTGCATCGGCGCCATCGCCGTAACCCGCGTCAGCTTCCGCGTCGGGCGGGTCGAGCAGGTGCTCGCCGACCTCGAACCCGTCGAGGGTCACGTGGGCGTTGCCCCGCGAGCTGGCGTTGCCGGAGAGGTCGTAGGTGCGCGCGACCTGCCCGTCGTTCATCAGCAGCGACAGCGAGTGGCCAATGATCGCCGGCTGAAAGGCGATGGCGAGGTTCTCCGACTCGGCCAGGTCGGTGATGGGCTCGACGCCGGCGGCGCCGGGCACGTCGAGCGCCTCGATATTGGTGGCGAACCCGGCAAAGACGGTGCCGGAGGCGTCGTCGGTGACCAGTTGCACGGGCAAGAGCTTGAAGCCCGGGATGCCGAAGCTCGGCGCGTCGAATTCAGCGACGGTCACCGGAGCGAGTTGGTCTTTGAGCAGCTCGAGCAAAAGGTTCGACAGCGGGGCCTCGAGCATGTCGGCGACCTCGTCGGAGACGCCTCCCAGCCGGGCCGAGATCGACGAGCGCCCGATGTCGACAAACGCCGGCAAGTCGAGCTTGAGCGCGGCATCAGAGGTCTCGCCGCGCTCGAGCAGCAGCGGCACCACCAGGCTCATCGAGCCGCCCAGGTTGGCCGTCTCGTTGCCCCAGTCGGGGATATCGGCGTGGATCGCTCCGTCGAGGTTGGCGGTGATGCGAAAGCAGTGGTCGCAGGCCGAGTCGGAGGCGACGTCCAGGTCCAGAATCTGGCCTTCGGAGCGCAGGCGCACCTGGTCGCCGTCGACGTTGATGGCCGACACGGCGGTCAGCGCCCCGTCGATGGTCGGCTGGAGCACGATGTCGAGGATGTCGCCGATGAGCTCGGTCTTGAGCGCCAGGCCGAATTGAGCGGGGCTGTCACCGCTGAGCGCCTCGGGTTCGACGACCTCGGTGCGCTCGGCAGCCAGCGCGCGATTGTAGGAGCGCTCGGTGCCGGCGCAGTACTCTTCGCAGCCGGAGCCGAGCACCAACGCACACAGGGCGGTGAACGCCACCAAAACCAAAGCAGGGGCGATTCGACACGAGGCGATTCGACACGATTGGGAGCGCTCGTTCATGGTCCTTCACCGTCACAACAGAGCATTGACGTTGCTATTGTGACAGACGCGCGCCGAACGCGACACATTCAATCACGCCAGCGCGCTCTCCTTCCCCGAGTCAGCCACGAACACGCAGGTGCTGCGCGTCTTGCTGATCGCCTCGCGCATCAACTCGAAGTTCGGCGGGCGGCTCAGGCCCATGATGTCGACGTCGGCGCGCGGGCCCTTGTCGAGGTTGTCGATGAACGGGCCGTCGAGCAGGTGAATCTCGGGGTCGGGCAGGCGAGCCAGGTCGATGACGCGCTGCAGCTCCTGGCGCACCTCCTCGTGGGTGCGATCCTCTTCGACACAGCTCACCAGATTGAGCCGCCCCTTCCAGTTCTGGGTCACCATATAGGCCACCAGAATCGCCAGGTTGATGTGGCTCTCGCGCAAGACCAGCTCCATGTCGGGGTTGCGGTCGTGGACCCACAGGTTGATCACCTTCTTGGAGCCCATGCGCGTCTTGGGGTGCATGCCGAGCACCATCATACCCAGACCACTTTGCGAGGCCTTGGCGGCGATGCGAGTCAGGTCGTCCTCCTCGGCGGGCGACTTGGGCATGGGCATGAAGATGATGTTGGGGCGAAAGAACGCCCCCTGCAGCGCCTCCATCCCCAGCGACATGCCCTCGGCCACGTTGTCGGTATCGAGCACCGTCCAGCGCGTGTAGATCCCCTCTTTGCGAAAGTCGCCGGCCAGTTCGCGCAACGCCGGCTCGAGCACATCGCGCGGCTCGTGGGTGCTCATCCCCATCAACTCGACGTAGCCGGTGGGCCAGACCAGGTCCTCGATGAAATGATGGGTGCCGCGAAGCTCGAGGGTGTCGCTGACCGGGATGAGCAAGTTGGGCTTCCACGCGCGCTCCTGGGTGGTCGGCAGGTCGGCGGCCTTCTGGGCGGCCCACTGAGCGACCGCCACGAACAGGCCACTGCGCACGTCGGCGAAGGGGGCTTCGAGGTGGCGGCGGATCAACAGCGCATAGAACCCGATCACGGTGACCACGGCGATGAGACTGACGGTCGGATTGATGATGAACATCGCGAAGATGCACCCGAGGGCGCCGATCAGCGGGATCATCGTGGGCAGCTTGAGCTTGGGCCGGAAACTGACCAACCCGAGGCTCTGCTCGAGGAGCACGACCGCGTTGATCATGCCGTAGGTGATCAAGAAGAACATCGTGATAAAGGGCGCGACCACGTTCAGGTCGCGCAACAGCAACGCGGCGACCACCAGCGCGCCCGACACGATCATGGCGTTGCGCGGCTCGCCCTCACGGGAGGTCTTGGACAAAAACTTGCCGCCGGGAATGATGCTGTGCTCGGCCAATGCCTGCAGGATGCGCGGGGCACCCACGATCGAGCTGAGCGCCGAGGAGAACGTCGCGCCCAGGAGGCCGCCGAGCACCGCCGGCCCCCAGAACGCCTTGTCGATCATGATGGTGTAGTTGCTGCGAAGCTCCTCGGGGGTGGCCGACGTCGCCAACCAATAGGCCAGCAGCATGTAGATGACGTAGCTGACCGCGATCGCCGACATCGTCCCGATGGGGATACTCTTGCGCGGGTCCTTGAGCTCGCCGCTCATATTCGCGCCGGCCATGATGCCGGTGGCCGCCGGAAAGAAGACGGCGAACACCGCCCAGAAGTCCTCCGTCAGCAGGATATTGCCGACGTCGTCACTCGACGAAACCCACAGCTGGGGCTCGTACTGCATCGAGCCGGTGGCCGCGGCCAATCCCACCGAGACAAGGGACGCGGCGATCACCGCCGCCACGACATATTGGACCTTGAAGGCAAGCCCGGCGCTGACGTAGGCGATGCCGAACAGCACTCCAAAAAGCAGCAGGTCGACGAGCAGCGCAGGGTGGTCGGGGAACACCCACAGCCAACCTTCGCGAAAACCAAAGATATACATCGCGACCGCCAACACCTGCGACAGGTATAACGGCAAGCCGATGCTGCCCCCCATCTCGATGCCCAATGATTGCGAGATGACCGAATAAGCCCCTCCGGCGCCGATGCGAATATTGGTGGTCAGCGAGGAGAGCGACAGACCGGTCGCCGTGGTGATGCCGAAGGCCAGCGTGATGATGACCAGGCCGCCGAGCAGCCCGCTGTTGCCAATGACCCAGCCCTCGCGCAGGAACATGATCACGCCGAGGATCGTCAACAGCGTGGGCATGAACACGCCGCTGAGCGTGCCGAAACGTCCAGGTTGACTGGCCGATTCGGACTCGGTCTTGCCTATCGTGGTGCTATCGGTTTTCATGGGCAGCCCAAATAATGCTCAACAATTGGAGCCTCATATGTCAGATGACGCCGTGATTATAAGCCGCAAGCGAGACATCGCCACCTTGCGCCTGAATCGGCCCGCCAAATACAACGCCCTCAACCAAGACTTGCTCGACCGGCTCCACGGCGCGGCCGCCGAGCTCGCCTTCGACGACGACGTGCGCGCCGTGGTGCTCACCGGTGAGGGCAAAGCCTTTTGTGCCGGCGGCGATCTCAAAGAGATCAACGAGGACGAGCCGGACCAACCCGGCCGAGCGTTTTGGCGCCTCGCCGGGCGCTTTCACGAGGCGGTCAAAGAGCTTCGCGCGATGGCCAAGCCGACGATTGCGGCGATCAATGGCCCGGCAGCCGGCGGCGGGTTCTCCCTGGCGTTGGCGTGTGATCTTCGCGTCATGTCGGACGCGGCCTTCTTGAAAATCGGCTACATCGCCAACGGCCTTAGCATAGATGGAGGCGGTTCGTTTAGCCTGCCGCGCCTGGTCGGCATGGGGCGGGCGATGGAGATTGCGTTTCTCGACGAGAAGATCTCGGCGGAACGTGCGCTCGAAATCGGCCTAGTCAATCGGGTCGCGAGCGCCGACGAGCTCGACAACGTCGCCCACGAGCTGGCCAATCGGCTCGCGGAGATGCCCACCGGCGCATTGGGTCGCGCCAAGCGCCTGTTCAACGCCTCGTTCCAGAACACACTCGAGCGCCAACTCGAGCTCGAACGCGAGGCCATCGCCGAAGCCGGCAACTCCGACGAAGGCCGCGAGGGCATGAACGCGTTCTTGGAGAAGCGCGAGCCTCAATACCGCTGACCAAACACCGTCAAACGCCCAGCCAAAGTCACGACAGAAAGATTGAAACCTCGATCGATGCCGCGCATCTTATGCGGTGGAAGGCCAATCATTTAACGTTAAAAGGAAAGCACCATGAGCGAACCAATCGTCCAGAATATCGTCCGGCTGGGCATGCCCTGGCAGACGCTCGATCCGTTTATGTTCTGCGTGCACCACAACGACCAATATCCGGCTGGCGACGAGGAGATGGGCCCGGACGCGTCGCTCGCCGGCAGAATGCTGGGCAACGACTTTTCGGGCAGAGACGGCTGGAGCATGTACCACGGCCGCAAGGTCCCGGGATTTCCGCGCCACCCACACTGCGGCTTCGAGACGATCACGATCGCGCGCAACGGCTATATCGACCACAGCGACTCACTGGGCGCCGCGGCGCGATTCGGGCAAGGGGACGTCCAGTGGATGACCGCCGGCAAGGGCGTGGTCCACTCCGAGATGTTCCCGCTGGTCAACCGCGACGAGCCCAACCCCACCGAGTTGTTCCAGATCTGGCTGAACCTGCCGCGTGAGGACAAGAAGAAGGACGCGCACTTCAAGATGCTCTGGCACGAGACCGTGCCGCGCAAAACGGTACGGGACGCCGAGGGACGCGCCACCGAAATGGTCGTCATCGCCGGCGGCGTCGACGGCCTCGAGCCGCCCTCCCCTCCCCCAGCTTCGTGGGCGTCGCGCGACGAGTCGGATATTGCCATTTGGACGTTGAAGATGGAGCCCGGCGCCGAGTGGACGGTGCCGGCGGCGAGCCCGGAGGCCAACCGGGTCATCTACTTTTTCGCCGGCGACACCTGCACGCTCGGAGGCCAAACCGTCGAGCGCGGCCACGGCGCCCAGGTACGCGCCGACGCCGACTGCTCCATCGTCAACGGCGACGTCGAAGGAGAGTTTCTGGTGCTGCAGGGCCGCCCCATCGGCGAGCCCGTCGCCCAGCACGGCCCGTTCGTGGCCAACACCCGCGGCGAGATTCGCCAGGCGATGATCGACTACCAGCGCACAGGCTTTGGCGGCTGGCCCTGGGACGAGGACGCGCCGGTCCACCCGCGCGAGAAGGGACGATTTGCCATCCACGTCGACGGGCGTGAGGAGACGCCTGCGGATCTCGACTGAATCGGCTGGCCCGCAACGGTGTCAGACACCATGTGTTTCGATAGGGGTAGGGACCCCCGGTTCACCGGGCGCCCCTCCCTCCAAACCGTACGTGCGGATTTCCCGCATACGGCTTTCCAGTCAGCGGGTTCCTTTTCGTAAGGACTCGAGTTCCAGCCGTCGGGCTTCGGCCATAAAGAAAAGCCCGTGGTTGGCAAAATAGGCGTTGGGCCATCGCACATTATCGGTGTGATTGGTGTGGCCCGAGATCTTGAAGCGCTTGCGCAGAATGGCGCGCAGTCGCCTACGGATCTTGCCGTCGAGGCTGTCAAACACGTTGAAATAACTGTGCTTGAAATATTCGTACCATCCGCGGACGGTGCGATTGATCGCCTCGATGATGGTAGCCAAGCTGTGGCCACTGGTGCGCGGGGTCAATTGCCGAATCCGGTCAAAGAAACCTCCGTTTGGCCTTCTTGCTCGGGTACTTGTTCCCGCGCTTGAAGGCGTAGCCCAGAAAGTCGAAACTTCCCTCGGACTCGTCGACGAGTTGGGTCTTCTCCGGATGTAGCGTCAGTTCGTTGGCTTGCACCCACTTTCTGACCACGTCGAGCGCCTTGTCGGCCTGCTCTTTGTCCCGGCATAGAATCACAAAATCGTCGGCGTAACGCACCATCTCAAACCCTTGCTCTTCCATCAGGTGGTCGAGCGGATCGAGAAAGATATTTGCCAGGAGCGGGCTAATCACACCGCCCTGTGGCGTGCCTCTGTGGGGCTTTTGGCTTTCCCCTTGGTCGACGACCTCGCAGGTAAGAAAGGCATTGATGAGCTCGAGAATGCGTCCGTCTGAGACCTTCTCCTCCACGCGCGCCATGAGCAAATCATGGTCGATCGTGTCGAAGTACCCCTTCAGGTCGGCATCCACCACCCACCGATAACCTTGCTTGAGAAGCCCGTCGACGCGTCGCAGCGCATCTTTGGCTCCCCGTTGAGGTCGAAAGCCGTAGGAATGACGAACAAAATCTCGCTCGTAAATCGGCTCCAGCACCATCTTGAGCGCCGTCTGGACGATCCGATCCTCTACGGTCGGAATCCCCAGCGGTCGCTTCTCGGCTCGACCCGGCTTGGGTATCCAGGTTCGCCTGACGGCTCGGGGCACATAGGACCCCTCTTTGAGCACGCGGCTCAGGCGCTTCAGGTTCGACTCGATGTGTCGCTCGTAGTCGGCGATCGTCATCTCGTCGACGCCTGCTGCTCCGTCGTTGGCTTTGACTGCATCCCATGCGCGGATCAGCGTGGCCTCCCGATAGACTTTGTCAATCAGGCTGAACCACTTGCCTCCTTTGACGCCCCTTTCGAGCGCCTCGAGCATCCGGTCGGTCCAGATCGCTGGTTCCACCCACGTCCATTGGGTCGGGATGTCTTCGACTTGTTTAGTCCCGCAGGACACTGACGTCGATTGGTCTTCCATCGCTCTTTTCCTTCCTGATTCCACTTTCCTGCATCCCTTCGCTCCACCTGCTTTCCCAGGTTTCCTCGCTACTACGAATGCTCTGACTTCTGCCGGCGTCTTTTGACCCGTCGGCAGATCTCCTGGATTCATCTAGACAGCCACTAAGAACCATTCTGTCTCCAACCACCATGCACTCCCATCGCGTCACCGTGTGTTCCTTGGTGCGCGTGGCTTCCTTCGAGCGTACGCTCCTGTTTCGTTCCCTCGAACCGAGCCGTGTCTGTTCGGGGCCGTGGGCTTTGGGGTACGGGTTTTGCCCTTCTCCCGTATCTGTTTTACCGCTCGTCGGCATCCGGGCTTCGCCGGCCGCACATAGGCTCGCCGAGTGCCTTTGGCTGAATCGAGTTCGCTTTCGCTACGGACTGGTTCTTCGTTACCTCGGTTGCTTCCCACCCCGCCTCGCGGCGACGCAGTTACCTTCAACTTCGGGGCGGAACTTGCCCCGGATGGACTCTCACCATCGCGCTGTCTAAACTCTCCAGCGCACGTGCGGGGGCATCTTGCCCTCGCCTGCGAGCGCTGGAAGCACACGCACCGAACGAAAGTCGAAGGATTGCGGGTGTTCACCACCCGCGATGCTGCTCCTCGGCGAGGTCGATGGTGATGTAGACGGCGCCCGAGAACATCCACCCGAAGTAGCCCACGATTGCGCCCAGCAGCCACGTCAGTCCGTTCACCAACAAGATGCCAGTCTTGCCGAACATGGCCGTGAGCACCGGCGCAGCCATAAACTGCGCCGCGATCATGAACACGGCCATCAGCATCGACACCGCCACGGCCACCACCAACAGCAGCCAGTGGCGCTTGACCCACTGCAGCGACTCCGAAAGAGAGGCGAACACGCCCAAGCCCATTGCCGAGGTCATGTAGGGTGCCGGCAAAAAGAGAAAGGCGGCGACAAGACCTGGCAAAATGCAGCACACGCCACCCAGGCCGACCATGACGAGGTAGATGAGCGTCACCAAGGCCGTCTTGCCGAAGTTGGAGAACATCTCGGTGCGCAGTTCGCTAAAGCCCAACTTCTCGGCGCCCTCCCTTTCGAGCAAACGCATGGGCGCAAACCCGGCCGAGTACATCGTCACTGCGACTACCGTCAGCAGCATATTGAGCACGCGAGCGATGCTGATGCCCTGAGCTTGCTGCGACAGCCGGCGCACGGCGGCCGGGTCCTGCAACATCTCGAAGTCGAACGGCATCACACCGACGCGGTATTGAATCGCCGCCCCCAACGCCACCACGCCGAGGTTGCACACACAGATGAGCACCCAGATGCCGGTCAACGGGGAGCCTTCCTCCCCCAACAGGCGCATAAAACGACGCGTGACCGCCTCCATGGCCGAGGTCGGCGGCGGCTGTTCATCCAGAGGTCCGTCCTTCGGAGGAAAGTCGTTCATCGTCATTGTCTCCTGCACCCAAGTTGGATGGATTTAGTCTGCGCCCATCATCGTCGCTCCTCGCTGCGTCGGTCAACCCTCGTTGCACATCGGGCGCGCTGGCGTATGATACCGAGCACGTTGTGATCCCCACGAGCCCGCTGTGCCATGTTCCTCAAATCCGTGCCCGACTCGCTCTATCACCGTGCACCGGTGGATGAAGACGCCGACGTGCGACTTCGCTACTTGGGCACCGCCGGCTTCGTCGTCGAGGGCGCCGGGCACACCATCGTGCTCGACCCGTTCATCACGCGTCCAGGGCTGCGCGAGACGGTCTTCAAGCCGCTGGTCCCCGACGAGCGACGCATCGCCCAGGTCATCCCCCACGCCGACGACGTCGTGATCGGCCACGCCCATCACGATCACGTCCTCGACGCCCCCTGCCTGTGCCGACAGACCGGCGCGCGCTTCATCGGCTCGCCGGACGCCTGCAACGTGGCGCGGGCTGCTGGCTTGAGCGCCTCGCAAATCGTCGAGACGCGCGGCCGCGAGGCCATCGCCACGGGACCGGGCACACTGCGCGGCCTGCCCTCCGAGCACGGCCGCGTCTACTTCAACCGCGTCAGCCTCCCCGGCGATATCCCCGAGCCGCCGCCGTGGCCCGCGCGGGTGACCGACCTGCGCCACGGCCTCGTGCTCAACTGGCATATCGAGCTCGCCGGCGTGCGCATCGTGCACATCGACACCGCCGAGTTCTTCGCCGACGAGATGCAGGGGCTTAAAGCCGACGTGCTCTGCCTGTGCGCCATCGGCCGCAAGTATCGGCCCAATTACGTCGCCGAGGCGGTCGCGCTGCTCGAACCCAAAATCGTCGTCGCATGCCACTGGGATTGGTTCTTCACCCCCTACGAAGCCGAACCCAAATGCCTGCCGGGCGTCGACCTGCCCGGGTTCGTCGAAGAGATCATCGACGCCGGCGCCGAGGCCGTCGTCCTCCCCTTCGACGGCGTCTTAGGGTTGCACAGCTAGAGCCTTCCTGTGGCTCACGAGGGCAAGATGCCCACGCACCGATTGCATCACGTGGGCAAGATGCCCACGCACCGATTGCATCACGTGGGCAAGATGCCCACGCACCGATTGTATCACGAGGGCAAGATGCCCACGCACCGATTGCATCACGTGGGCAAGATGCCCACGCACCGATTGCATCACGTGGGCAAGATGCCCACGCACCGATTGCATCACGTGGGCAAGATGCCCACGCACCGATTGCCTTACGAGGGCAAGATGCCCACGCACTGATTGAGACAAAAACACGGTGTCTGACACCGTGTTGTCCCCACGATCCCGATCAGAAAAAATCGCCCCAGGAAGCCCTTCCTGCCGCGATATCGACCTCCTGCACGCAACGATTTTGCGATTTTGCCGAAAACAGTAAGTGAGGGCCATCGCGATGGCTGCTCACGAAACTAACTGGCAAATGGCCGGCCGTGTTCGAATGAACATAGGCCGACAAGATACAGGAGAGAACCGATGCAATTTCAGATTCTGATGGCAACGATGGGATGTGTGGTTTCGCTACTGATGGCTTCGAGCTGCTCGCTGGTGGACGAGGACCCCGCGCCGCCGCCCTCGCAGGAGCAGACGTCGACGGGCACCTCGCTCTCCGGCAAGGCCGATGCGGCCGACACGCCGGCCGCGTCGACGAGCACCTGCACGGTACACGACGACTGCGCCCCGCTTCCCAACACCGAGCACTGGTGCTCGCCCGAAGGCCAGTGCCGCTATGCGTGCGTGTCGGGCTACGGCGACGCCAACGGTCCTCAGGAAGTCGACGGCTGCGAGTGCGCGCTCTCCAACGGAGGGCGCGAGGTGTGCGACGGGGTCGACAACGACTGCGACGGCGTGGTCGACAACCCCTTCGAAGGGGGCCGCGTCGCCGCGGGCGGACGCCACACCTGCGCGGTCGACACAGAGGGAACGGTGCATTGCTGGGGCAAACAGACCCTGGAGACCGATCTTCGCGAAGGCTTCGACCGGTTCTGGGAGGTGAGCGCCGGCGCCTGGCATAGCTGCGCGTTGACCCGCCAGGGCACCGCCTACTGCTGGGGCGATAACCGCTACGGGCAGGTCGGCCCCGACGCCCCTCGCCAGGCCGACGAGCCTGTGCGCCTCTCGGAGGATCTGCAGTTCATCGACATCGCCACCGGCAACGCCCACTCCTGTGGCCTCACCCAGCACGCCGAGGTCTACTGCTGGGGCCGAAACGACTACGGCCAACTCGGCGACGGCACCTTCGACGACCGCGCCCAACCGGTGCGCATCGACGACACGGTGCAAGACTTCGTCGACGTCACCGCCGGCGACTTCCACACCTGCGCCGCCCGCACGAACGGCGACGTGCTGTGTTGGGGCGCGAATATCCTCGGCCAGGCCGGCCACGACAGCCTCGACATGGTCCCGCGCCCGACGCGAGTCGACGCGCCCGAGGCGCTCATCTTCGTCGACGCCGGCGCCAACCACACCTGCGGGCTGACCGGCGCGGGCCGCGCGTATTGCTGGGGCAACAACAGCTACGGCCAGCTCGGCAACGACACACGCACCCCGACCCACGAGATGCAAAAGGTGAGTCGTGACCTCGAGTTTTTGGCCCTGAGCGCCGGCACCACGCATACCTGCGCCATCGCCCACAACGGTCGTCTCTTCTGCTGGGGCAGCGACGTCGACGGCCGCCTCGGGGCCGACGCCCCGGGCGACGCGTCCAGCCGCCCGCGGCCGGTGCGCATCCGCCACGAGTTCACCGACGTCACCGCCGGCGAGGCGCATACTTGCGCGCTGAGCCGCTCGGGTCACCTGTATTGCTGGGGTGATGGGAGTCACGGGCAACTCGTGCCCAATCGTCAGTCGTCGTCGACCTTGCCCTGGCGCGTCGACTGCCGATGACCTGAGGCGTGGGGTGTGGCGAATAGGTGGCGTGGTGGCTCGACGGTGTGCTCGTGCTAAGGTTTGCCCCACGCCTCGAAATCCACGCCCTACGCCTTCAATCAGGAGACGACGATGAGCGACACGAAAGAGCCGCGCATTACCACCGAGCGACGCGACCACCTCTTTTTGATCGGCCTGAACCGGCCGGCCAAGATGAACGCCTTCGACCGCCAGATGCTGCGCGAGCTGGCCGAGGCCTACACCGCGTATGAAGAGGACGACCAGTTGTGGTGCGCGGTGGTCTTCCCCCATGGCGAGCACACCACGAGCGGGCTCGACCTGGGTGACGTCGGCCCCGCGGTCGCTCAGGGCGCGCCACTCTTTCCCGAAGGCATGGTCGACCCGTTCGGCTTGCGCGAGCCGCGACGCTCCAAGCCCGTCATCATGGCCGCACGCGGATGGTGCCTGACCATCGGCCTCGAGCTGATGCTCGCCAGCGACATCCGCCTGGCCGCCCCCGGCACGAAGTTCGCGCAAATCGAGATCAAGCGCGGCATCTTCCCCTTCGGCGGCGGCACCCTGCGTTTGCCGCAGGTCGCCGGCTGGGGAGACGCGATGCGTTATTTGCTGACGGGTGACGAGTTCGAGGCCGACGAGGCGCGGCGTATGGGCGTGGTCCAAGAAGTCGTCGAGGCCGATGCGCTCGTCGATCGCGCCGTCGAGCTGGGCGATCGCGTGGCGTCTCAGGCGCCTCTGGGCGTGCAGGCGACGCTCGAGACGGCGCGTGTGGCCGTCGAGGATGGTCAGCAAGCCGCCGCCGAGACGCTACTGCCCAAAGCCGCCGCGATCATGCAGACCGAAGATGCCCAGGAAGGCCTCCAGTCCTTCTTGGAGCGCCGCGAGGCGAACTTCAAAGGACGATAGTTCGCCTCAGTTCGAAGGAGGCACGCACGCCTTGCCGTCGAAGTTGGAGTCGACGAACGTCACACTCGACGAGCAATTCGCCTCGTTGTTAGGCTCGCCCCCGACGTCTATGCGCAAGTCGTACGCCCTCATCCGTAGAAAAGGCCGGTGGTCACCCATGTGCGTGACCACCGGCCTCGAGACGGGCTTCTAGAGCCGAGATTGAGACGTCAGAACGACGGCGCCACACCGAGCACGTCGTAGTGCGTGGCGCGGTACATCGTGTAGCCGTACTGACCGCTATCGTCGCGGATCATCACCTCGAAGACCTTCTCGGGGTTGGGATCGTCGGTCACCTCGACGATACGGGTAAACAACTGGTTGTCGGGGTCGGTCGCACCGAGCGTCTGGTCGATCGTGCGCGCGCCGTCGGCGATGAGCACGTTGCCGTTGGGCATCTCGTCGACGCCGGAGACGAAAGCCGAGTAGAACGAGTTGTTCTCGGTGTACTCCCAGACCTGCGTGGCGGTGCCCTGCGAGTTGGAGCCGGCGTCGGCGCCGGTCTCGTCGAGCGAGTACTCGACGGCACGGCTGTAAAACTCGCCGGCTTGCAAGCCGGGGCGCAGGTTGCCGTTGTCGTACAGCATCAGCGTGCCGTCGCTGGTGATCATCGGGTCGTGCTGGTGGTAGAACCACTCCCCGTTGGTCAACGCGAAGTCACCCTCGGCGCCCAGTCGCCAGATCAACTCGCCGGTCTGACGGTCGATCTTCATGACCCAGTCCTGGTGGCGAGCCGAGAAGAGGAACGAGTCGTCGCTCTCGACGTAGTGCACGGCGTTCCCGTGCGTCCAGTCGCGCGTCGACGAGGCCTCGTCGCGGTAGCGCGAGTTCCAGTAGGTTCCGAAGAACCCGCCCACGCCCCAGCGGTACGGATCGAGGAAGTCGAAGGTCGAGAACTTGCGCACGACCTGCCCCTGGCGGGTGAACTCGACGATGATGTCGCCGATGACCTCCCAGGTGGTGTTGCCGTCCTCGCCGTATCCGCTGATGGAGCGGTTCTCCGAGGCCAGCGTCACCAGGTTGCCGTTGGGCAACTCGTGGACCTCGTGGTGCAGATAATCGACGCCCAACTGCTCGGCGCTCCACTCGTTGACGACCTCGCCCATCAGGTTCATCTCGAAGATGGTCGAGATATTGGAGTTGAACGCGATATTGCCGTTTTCGAGCAACTCGACGTCCTGCGCGCGATACCGGGGCTTGTGGTACCAGACCACCTCGCCGTCCATATCGATGCCGACGATATAGCTCCACGAGCCATCGATGCCCGGGTTCCACCGATTCAGGTTGAACAGAATAATGCCCGAATCGGTGCGACCGGGTCGGCTGACCGTGACGTCGAGCGGGGCGAAGTTGTCGGGGAGCGGCCCCGACTCGAAGGTGAGTTGGCGGGTCGTCTCGGCGCCGCCCGGGGTGTAGGCGCGCACGTCGAGTTGGTAGGTGCGGTCGGCACGAAAGCCGATGAGCCCCAGACGATGGTCGGTCTGCGTCTGCTCGTCGAAATTGAGCTCGAAGGTGTGCCCGCCGCTGGTCGCCGTCACCGACACGAAGGTCGGCTGGGCTGTCTGCAGGTTCAGATACGAGCTGATCGTGCTGTTGGGGTTGCCCTCCAGCCCGATCGATTGAATCGCGACGCTCCCCGACGAGTCGTCATCGTCGTCATCGTCGTCATCGTCGTCGCCCGTACCGTCGTCATCGTCTCCGGTGTCGGGCGGAACCGGGACGCCGCCGCCGTCGTCGGGTGAGCCGGTGTCGGGCGTACCCGCGTCAGGCGTACCGGCGTCGGGCGTACCGGCGTCGGGGACGCCGACGTCGTCATCGTCGTCACCCGGCAAGTCATCGTCATCGCCCGGCAGGTCGCCGTCGGGCGCATCCTCCACGCAGATGCTCGTCGCGCAGCTCGCGCATCCGACGTCCTCCGCAGTCGTCGGCTCGTCGGGGCAGGTCTGCGCGTTGTCACCGGTCACGGTGTCGCCGCCGATGGTGTTGATGTCGCCGACCAAGCTGTCGACCTCGCACTGGGCGAGCATGCGGTTGTGCACCATCATGAAGTCGCCGGCCACCTGGTCGAGGCACGACAGGTCGACGTGCTCGAGCTGCGGGTTTCGCCGGATATTGACGTCGCCCCACACGGTGGTGAGCACCGGCGCCGAAATGCTGCGCAGCGAGCCGTTGAAGTAGACCAGAAAGTCGCCGTTGACGAAGACGAGGTTGGGCAAGCACAGGCATTCGAGCCCGTCGGAGTGCTCGAAGATAAAGCGCCCCATCACGCACGTCAGCCGGGGCAAATCGAGGCTGGCCAGCGCGTCGTTGCCCGCAAAGATGACGTCGTCGCCCACGCCCAGCAGCCATGGAAAGCTCGCCGAGGTCAGCGCCTGGTTGTTGAACACGTGCAGGTAGCCGTTGACGTGGCGCAGCCCGGCAAACTCGATCGATTCGAGCGCCATATTCCCCTCGACGACCAGGCCTTCGCCGGTCTCCTCGAGGTTGGGCAGGCTTACGCTCTCGAGCGCCTCGTTGTCGGCGATGCCGATAAAGCCGCCGGTGCTGCGAAGCCCGCTCAACGCGCTCAAGTCGGTGATGTCGGTGGTGTCTTGGACGAACAGGTGGCGCTCGACTTCAAAACAGCTCAGCCCTTCGAACTGCGCCAGATCTGCGGCCGAGCGGATGTTGACGGTGTCGGCGAAGACCTGACAGCCGTCGGCTCCTTCGGTCGCCTCTTGAGCGCCGGGCTGACGGTCGGCGGGCACGGGACCCGTCTCCGCTTCACCGCAGGCGCTCAGGCCCCAGGCGAACAGGATCGCCAGAGCCATGGACCATACTCGTTGAACTCTCGTCTCGTTCACAAAATCCCCCTCGAGAATGCGTTGGCGCACTGAGGGAGCGCGATGCTACCCACGGGGAGCTTCGAACAGCTCATCGTGCGGGGACAACATACGGCGCTCCCGCGCTGCCTTCTCCGTGACTGGAGTCGACGTTGATGCAAAAACCTGACTGCGTTCGGATGCCACCCCCCGGGGACATCGCTCGGTCTTTCGTCTCTCTACAGCGGAAAGTAAGAGTGCTTCTTCGGTTCGAGAAGGGTTGCTGTTGCCATTCCCGCCCGTGGAGGGCGCCGGAGGGCGATTTTGGATAAAATTGATGTGTGACTGGAGGCGTTGCAGGCAAAAGAGGTGGCCTTGCAGGAGTGCAGCGACCTGCAAGGCCGCCGACCTCGCCTGTCCACCCCGCTATCGCCATTTACAGCGCCCTCCCAGTGGTTACCATCGTCCCGGGCTTTTCGATCGAGCAGTGGAGAAACCGATGGACAAAATCACCCGACGCACGATGCTGGCCGCTCTGGGCGGCGGCGTGGCCGCCGCGGCGCTCTTTCCCTTTGGCGCCCAGGCCTCGCCCGACGACTTGATCACAAAGAAGATTCCGTCGAGCGGCGAGCAGATGCCGGTCATCGGCATGGGCACCTGGCAGACGTTCAACGTCGGCGGGGACCCCGAACTCTTGAAACAGCGCACGGAGGTGCTCGCTGCCTTCTTCAAGGGAGGCGGGCGCATCATCGACTCCTCGCCGATGTACGGCTCGTCGCAAGACGCGCTGGGCTGGGGGCTGAACAAGCTGGGCGACCCCAAGCGGCTCTTCGCGGCCGACAAGGTGTGGACGAGCGACGGCGACGAGACGGTCGAGCAGATCGTCGAGTCGCGCAAGGAGTGGGATATCCCGCGCTTCGACCTGATGCAGGTGCACAACCTGGTCGCCTGGCAGGAGCACCTGCCCAAGCTGCAAAAGCTCAAGGCCGACAACAAGATCCGCTACGTGGGCATCACCACGTCCCACGGCCGGCGCCACGGCGAATTCGAGGAGGTCATGAAGACCCAGGACCTCGACTTCGTCCAGCTCACCTACAACATGATCGACCGCGAGGTCGAAGAGCGCCTGCTCCCCCTGGCCGCCGAGCGCAACATCGCGGTCATCGCCAACCGCCCGTTTCGCGGCGGCGGCCTCGTCGACCGCTACCAGGGCAAGCACAAGCTGCCCGCGTGGGCGAGCGAGATCGAGTGCGCGAACTGGCCGCAATTTTTGCTCAAGTTCATCGTCTCGCACCCGGCCGTGACCTGCGCCATCCCGGCGACCACGAAGGTCGAGCACATGCGCGAGAATATGGGCGCCGCCCGCGGCAAGCTCCCCGACGCCAAGACCCGCAAGCGCATGCTCGAATACGTGGCTTCCTTGTGACGTAAATGACGGCCATGGGTGACCTGTCCACATACTCGCTCGAAGACTTCTTCCCCTTCTTGCCCGAGGTCTACTTCCGCCTCTTCGTGCGCCTCAACGAGGGGTGGTGGCCGGCCCACCTCGTCGCCCTCCTGCTGGGCGCCGCCGCCCTTTGGCTCGCCTGGCGCGGCTTCGGCCGCCTGGTCGGCGCCGCGCTGGCCATCTGCTGGACCTTCGTCGGCTACGCCTTCTTCCTCGAGCTCTACGCCAACCTGAACTGGGCGGGCACCTACTTCGGCTGGGCGTTCATCGCCCAGAGCGCGCTCTTGCTCATCATCGGCGCGCTCGGCGGCCTCGACCGCGAGCTTGGCCGCGCCCCCGACCGCACACAAAACCGCCCGCTCGACCCGGCAGGCTGGGTAGGCGTGGGGCTGGTGGTGTTCGCACTGGCGATCTTCCCGCTGCTCGAACCCCTGACCGGCGTGCAGGACTGGAAAGGCGCCGAGCTCTTCGGCATCGCCCCCGACCCGACCGTCATCGCCACGCTGGGCTTCGTCTTGATGGCCCGCCGCCCGCGCTGGTTGCTCTTGATCGTCCCGGTGCTGTGGTGCGCCATCAGCGGCGCGACCGCCTGGGTGATGGAGGCGCCAGTGGGGCTCGTCACCCCCGCATGCGCACTCATCGCGCTGGGCGCGGCAGTGCGGAAGACGTTTGCGTCGGACGAACACGGTCTCTGACACCGTGTTGGCGCGGGGAACCGGGTTCCCGTTCATTCCCCCACGAATTCGAACGACAACGTATTCGACGTCTTCACTCCAATGGGAGCCCCCACCACCGGTGCCCCGGCGGGATTAAGGAAAGCGACCACCGTGTATTGAGCAGCGTCTTTGCCCGCCGTCGGGATTTCGATTCGCGCCACCGGTTTTTGATCGGTCGACGCGTAATAGTCTCTCGTTCCGTAATCACCCTCGAAGGCAGGTTTCATGCGGAACGTATCGAAGATCTGGTCACCCTCGAAGACCATATAGACGACATCTTCGACATCGATTCCCCGCTCTTCATCGATCTCTGTGAGTAGCGAATACAGGGTAAGCTCCAGTGTCTCATCAGCGGACTGAAACCGCTGGTACAACTGGATATCGTTTGGACCCGCCACCTCTTCCCATGAGTAGACCGAGTCAGGTGGGGTTAAGAAGAGAAAATCCGAATAGTCCACCAAATTTTTCGTGAGCGGCGTCCACGAGGCGCTCTCTGTGGTTGCTTCGCGGATTGACGGTGACCTCGTAGGCTCGCACCCTCCATAAAAGACCCGATATGCGTAGCCGGGAATGGCCTTGAGGTATGGGTCGAAGCCAGTCTCCTCGGATGGTGTAACGTCCGGAATGAAGACCACGCGCAGGTCATACGCTCCAGCGCCCTTGGTAAACGAAGATGCGGGAACCGCGAGGGTGCCGTTGAAGGGGACCCCGTCTTCAAACGTCATCGACTGTTGCATGACCAAAGAGTCCTCATCCTCCAACTCGAGGTCCGCAATGCTCGGGTAGCCGTCAGCAGACGAAACCTCGGTGACTTTGAAGAGGACCGGTTCGAAATTGAGCAGGACCATCATCGTCCCGTCGATGTCGCCGACGCCGTAATGCACCCGTCCGATATCCATCACGAAGTGCTCGCCTTCGTACAGCCAGTTGTCGAGCCCTGAATAGGACTCCATATGCGGTCGAGCGAAATTCCGGAACTTCCGCCCCTTCTGGAAACCGGAGTTTTGACCACTCTCCACTCTTAGGAACGGATTGTTGCCGTTCGGGTTGTCGGGCTTGACGAATTCCCCGTCGCTGTTCACGCACGCGTCATGCTGCCGAGCACGTTCGACCGCGTCCTGGTCGGCTCCATCTTCCTGGCATCCAGCGAACGACAGCGAAATTGCGACTACGAGCGACAAGCAAACACTCTGGGAAAGATTGCGCATGCTCTTCTCCTGAAGAGTTGAGGGACGACAGACAAAACCACACAACCTTACCCAGAACCACCCCAAAATGTTCAAATACGACACAAAGGCGGATGAACACGGTGTCTGACACCGTGTCAGCTGGCTCGGAACGCCTTCTATTTGGCAATTAAGGACTTAGGGGTTGCGTATCGAGAGTGCGTTCCAACTCGCAGCCCCAAAATCCTTAGTTGCTCGTTTAGAGGGCGCCACCACCCTGCAAGGCCGAACGAACATGGTGTCTGACACCGTGTCGGCGGCGGTTTGTGTTCGCGCCCACACAAGCGTTACACTGGGCCCATCGCGAACCGACAGGCCGGAGTGACGCATGCTGAGTATCTTTTCAACTGACTTCTGGAACGAGAATTCGGGGCAGATGGCGCTCGTCGCCATCGCGTTGATGTTCGGGATGTTGGTCTACCAGCACCTGGAGCGAAACGACGAGGGCGAGCAGGAGAAGCAACGGGCCATCGAGGCGTGCCTCGAGTTGCAGGACCGACACTTCTGCGAGTCTCGCATCGAAGAGCGCCACGAGCACTGCATGTACCGCAACTACCGGCCCGAGGGGCGCTACAGCTCTAAGCATTTCGACCGGCAGGGGTACCAACGCTGCGTGTCGCCCGTCGGCTTGCATTAAGTAACTACACGACCGTTGTCGTTCAGTAAGTCATCTTCGCCGTCAGACTCTTCTTGCCGCCCTTGTATTTGAACTTGGCGTCGTCGAAGTCCGGCGGCCCGAAGCTCCCCTTGGCGTTGCGCGAGGCGCATAGCCCTTCCGAGGGAATCCCCACCAGGTTGGTGTCGAGTTCGTCGTCGGCGTCCTCGTCGTGGTAGGCGGCCAGGCCGTAGGTGCCCGGTTTGACGTCTTCAAACCGGCAGGTCGCCTTTTTGCCGACGATCTTGGCGCTGACCTCGACCACCGGTTCGTCGAGCCAGTTCGACTTGTTGTATAGGGCGCAGCGCACTTGGCCGCTGGCGTCCTTCAGCCCGGTCACCGTGAAAACGAGTTCGTCGTCGCCCGCGGGCTTCGATTGTCCGGACGCCGGCGCGGCGCCGAAGACCACCGTTGCCGCCGCGAGTACAGCCCAGCCAAAAAGTCGTCGCATCGTATTCTCCCAAAGGTGTCAAAGGGGCCGTTCTTCGGAGGCAGCGCTTCTAGCGCTGGTTGCAACCCCGTGCGCCTTTGCAACCAGGGCTAGAAGCCCTGCCTCCCATAATTAGCGCGCCAAACCGACGCGTCGGGCCTGGTTCGAGGTGAAGACGTGCTCCGGATCCCATTTATTCTTAACCTCGCGCCACTCGTCCAGCCGCGGGTACATCTGCGCGAAGTGCTCGGCGGTCGTGAAGGCGTCCTTGGCCAGGTAGACCCGCCCGTCGGCGTCGAGGACCATCTCGTCGAGCTCTAGCAAGAACGCCTCGAGGCCGTCGCGGATCGGAAAGTCGATCGCCAGCGTGTAGCCCGGGCGCGGGAACGACAGGTGCCCTTCGGCCTCGTCGCCGAAGCGCTTGAGCACGTTGAGGAACGGGCAGAACCCGCTGTGGGCGATGCGCTCGAGGATCGCGCGCAGCCGTCGGCGGCCGTCGTCGAACGGGATGACGAACTGGTACTGGGTGAACCCGCGCTTTCCGTAGCCGCGATTCCACTCGCCGACGAAGTCGAGCGGGTAGAAGAATTTCTCGTAGTGAGCCACGGGCGTGGGGGTGGCCTGCATCGTCTCGATGATCTTGTTGAGGATGCGAAGCGTCACCGGGTTGAGCGACTGCGAGGGCATATCGAACGGCACCTCGAGCAGCGGCGGGCCCGACACCGACAGCGGCTCGCGGCGCATCTTCGCGGGCAGCGCGTCGAGCGGAGCGTGCTCGCCGACGACCAGCACTCCGCGGCCCAGGCGCGCGCCGGTGGCCAAGGGGTCGATCCAGGCGACCGAGTACGGGTACTTGGCGTCGTACTCGGCGAGCGCGTCGAGCATCTCGTCGAGGCTCTCGGCGCGGATGGCCTTTTGGCGAAAATAGGTCGTCTCGACCGGGCGCAGCCGAATCGTGGCCGTCAGGATGATGCCGAGAAGGCCCATGCCGCCGAAGGTCGCCCAGAACAGCTCGGGGTTCTCGGTGCGGCTGGCGGTGACGACCTCGCCGGCGGCGGTCAAGATCTGCATCGACTCGACGCAGTTGGCGAACGTGCCGTCGACGTGGTGGGCCTTGCCGTGGATGTCGTTGGCGATGCAGCCGCCCACGGTCACGTACTTGGTGCCCGGCGTGATCATCGGCAGGAAGCCGCGCGGGGCGAAGTCGCGCAGGATCGCCGCCAGGCTCACGCCCGCCTCGCAGGTGAGCACGCCGCTGTCGGCGTCGAAGTCGAGGTAGCGGTCCATGCGCGTCAGGTCGACGACGATGCCCCGGTCGTTGATCGCCGAGTCGCCGTAGCTTCGCCCCAACCCACGCACGATGGTGCCCTCGGGGTCGACGCTCTCGAGAATCTCGCGGGTACGCTCCGGACGGGTGATCTTGCACTGCGCTTTGGGATATTGCCCCCATCCGGAGAGCTGCTTTTCTGCTGTAGGAACCATGGCCGATACGTCTGAGTGTCGGGGGTCGTTGAACTTTCGGCGGGCAACGTAGCACGCATCGCCACGCAGTCACACTGGCTTCGATGCGGTGGCCGGGCGCGGCGTTGCGTTTACCCCATTGGTTGGTAGCACTCGCCCCGAACGACTTCGGTGCGGGGGCATCTGACGACTTCGGTGCGGGGGCATCTTGCTCTCGTGTTCGGTGCGGGGGCATGCACTCGCTCCGAACCTTGGAGGCGGACCATGTCACAACGCCCATCACGCCATCACACCCATCCCCAGCAAGCCAATCCCCAGCAAGGCTGGGTCGACACGCCCGACGGCGCGCCCGACCGGCTGGCCGCCAAGGTCGCCGCGCTGCGTCGCCCGCAGGCCTACCCGGGCGAGGTTCGCACGGTCGAAGCCCTCGAGACGCATATGTCGTGGGTGTTTTTGACCCGGACCCGCGCCTACAAGCTCAAAAAGCCGGTGCGTACACCGCTGCTCGACTACACGTCCTGCGAGGCGCGACGACACGGCTGTGAGCAGGAACGCGCGCTCAACCAGCGGCTAGCCGCGAGTGTCTATCTGGGGGTCACGCCGCTGGTGGAGTCGTCCTGGGGTATCCACATCGGGGGCGAGGGCGCGACGGTCGACTGGCTGGTCGAGATGCGCCGGCTCGCCGACCCGCTGATGCTCGACGCCTGCATCGAGCGCGGCGAGGTGCGCCCCGACGACGTCGCGCAGGTGGCCGCCAAGCTGTGCGGGTTCTACGCCGACGCCCACCCCGCCCCGACCGACGCGGCGACTTACCTTGCGTCCATCACCTCCGATATAGAGGCCAAGCAAAGCTCGCTCGCGCAACCCCACTATGGGCTGGCGAGGCGAGAGGTCGCCCGTGCGGCGCAGAACCTGCTTGCGGGCGTTGACGCCCATCGGGCCGAGCTCGAGGCACGCGCCGACCGCATCGTCGACGCTCACGGCGACCTCCGCCCCGAGCATGTCTGCTTGGAGTTCGAGCCGGTCATCATCGACCGTCTCGAGTTCGACCGCTCGTTGCGCCTGCTCGACCCGGCCTCCGAGCTCGCCTTCCTCGCCATGGAGTGCCGGCGGATGGGCGCCGGATGGATCGCAGACGAGCTGTTCGCCACCTACCGACGGCTCACCGACGACGCCGTCTCCGAGGCGCTCTTTGGGGTGTACGGCGCCTATCACGCCCTCGTCCGGGCGGCGATCGCGGCGTGGCACCTCGACGACGACGCCCTCGACGACTCCGAGCGGCACCGCCGCCGGGCTCGCCGGTACTTCGGCCTCATCGACCAGTTGTCGTGAATCGGCTCACAGGCCGGTGAGCTCGACGAGGGACTCGTCGTCGTGCAGCCGACGGATGGCGTCGGCCAATAGCGGCGCGCAATCGACCACTTCGATACGCTCCTCGAGGAGTTCGGGGTCGACGCGACGCGGCGGGATCGTGTCGAGGATGACCACCTTTTCGAGCGCCGACTCACTCAGCACGACGCTGGCGTTGGCCGAGAAGACCCCGTGAGTGGCCGCAGCGTACACCGCCGTCGCCCCCTGCTCGCGGCACGATTTGGCCGCGCGCGCCAGCGTCCCGCCGCTGCTTATCAGGTCGTCGATGATGATCGCCACCCGGTCGCGCGTATCGCCCACGACGGTGCCGCCGCGCACCACGCCCTCGCTGCGAAACTTCTCCAGAAACGCAAAGCCCACCGTGGCGTCGAGCCTCTTCTCGAGGGCCTGGCGAAAACGCTCGGCTCGCTTGACCCCGCCGGCGTCGGGCGAGACGACCACCGCCGGACGCTCGCCGAGCACGGAGGCGAACGTGTCGACGAACGCCGAAGCAGCCGTCAGGTGCTCGGTGGGGATGCGAAAGGCGTTTTGAAACGCCGCCGGGTTGTGCACGTCGACGGTGACCATGCGGTCGATGGCGGCCGCCTCGAATAGGCTGGCGACGTAGCGGCTCGAGACCGGGTCGCGCGGCTTGGTGCGCATGTCCTTGCGCGAATAGCACAGGTAGGGGGCCACGGCGGTGAGCCGACGCGCGCCGGCGTCGCGAAGCGCCGCTAAGAAGAAGAGCATGCGCACGAGTTTGTCGTTGACCGACAGGGCGTCGTCGCCGAAGAGCGACTCGACCACGTACACATCGCGGCCGCGCACGCTCTCCAGCGGGCGGATCTTGTGCTCGCCGTCCTCGAAGTCGCGCTCCTCGTGACGCCCCGGCTCGACGCCGAGCCGCGCGCAGATGCGCTCGACAAGCGGCCCTCCGCTCGCCAGCGAGAAGACGGCGAGGGGCTCGGCGGGCGATCGATGCGAGCCGGTCATGGCGAACTCCTCGGGTGGGACTCGCCGCCGGAGGGGCGGTACTCGGCGGCGGGAAGCTCGTCGCGAGCGCGATCGAGGAGGCGCACGACCTCCTCGTCGGGCACCTGTCGGAAGTCGTCGTACCAGAAGCCGATGGCCAGCAAATCGTCGGGCGCCTTCAGAGCGACCAGCTCGTCGACCTCGCCCTCGAGCGCGGCGACGGTCTGCTGGGCCGCCACCGGCACGGCGAGCACGAGGCGACGAGGCGCGTGGCTGCGCACCGAATGGATGGCCGCGCGCACCGTGCCGCCGGTGGCGATGCCGTCGTCGACGAGGATGACCGTGCGGTCGCGAAGCCGCGGGGTGCGCTGCTCCTTTCGGAACTTACGCACCCGCTCCTCGACCTCACCGTGCTTGGCGCGGATGGCGTCGGCGAAGCGGTCCTCGCTCAGCCCGAGCTGGGCGAGCATCGCGTGGGACAGGTAGACGTTGTCGTCTTCGGCCACCGCCCCCACCCCGAGCTCGGGCTGCCAGGGCGCGCCGACTTTGCGCACCACCCACACGTCGAGCGGCGCCCCGAGCGCGCGCGCCACCTCGAAGGCCACCGGCACCCCGCCGCGGGGAAGCCCGAGCACAATCGGGTGCTCTTCGGCATAATGCTGCAACGCCTGCGCGAGTTGCCGGCCGGCGTCCTCTCGATCGCTAAACTTGTCCATGGAGCCGCCCTGGGATGTTACGAAATCGGAGGTTGCGAAATCGCTCTCGAGAGCGGTCGATCCGTCGGACCGCCCATACTCTCGAACGATGTCCACCCCGGCGGCTAGGTCAAAGGCCAACGAAGAGGAGGCCCGCTAGTGGGGTGACACCGAAGTGAGATTCAACCATTCGGCGAGGATAGCGCCGCCAGATTTGGATGCGAATCCCGCAGGCGATGCAGCGCATCGTCGAGGAGTGAGCGCCGAAGCTGGTGGTGCTAGTCCGGCGAAGGTGAATCGAATCTCGGTGTCCCCCTACTAGGATTGTCGGTGGGAGTTACTCGAATTCGGTGCACATCTGCGAGGGGCGATACACACCTGCTGCTTGCTGATAGACGAGGCTCGCGCCGAGGTGGCCGACGTAGCCGAGAAGCCCGCTGGCCCCCAGGAGGGCGATGCCGATGAGGAGGGAAAGAGGGGTGCGCCAACGTTGGAGCTTTTCGACCAAGACCACGGCCCAGTCGAGGAGAATCGCGCCGGTGAAGACGGCGGCGACGACAAAGGCATACTCCTCGTGTGCCTCGACGACCGTTGGGTCGCACAGAGTACGGGCGACCTCGGTATCGGCGAGGTCGCCCGTGTAGACTGCAGCCCAGGCTGTGACGGCGCCCACGGCGAGCATCAGTCGCCCTGCAGGAAGCAGGAAGGACCAACGGCTCGACTGGTCGCTCGACTGGTCGCTCGACCGGCCGACCCACTGCCCGGCCAACCAGGCCAAGGTCCCGCACATCAGCAAGACGATGGGAAAGTGGACGACGAGCGGGTGGATGAGCTCGGTGCGCCAAATGCTGGGCAAGTCGGACATCTAATCTACCGAGCTCGGAGGGTTACTCGACGATGGTGACCGACAGCGGATCGAGGCGCTTGCCGACCTTCTTGACCTCGACCTCGACCTTCTGGCCCTCTTCGAGCGCCGAGAACTCGACGGCCTCGCCGCCCTTGGTCAGCTTGGTCTCCTCAATGAAGTAGAGCTCGAGCTCTTTGCCGTCGGCGTCGACGTAGATCTCGTTTTCGTCGGCCTTCACTTTCTTGACGGTGCCCGTGTAGGTGCCGCTCTCGACGACGGCGTGTTCTTCGCCCTCTTCACCGCCCTGCTTCTCGCAGCCGGTCAGAGCGACCGCGCCGAAGGAGAGCGCCAACAGAACCGTCAACATCCGTGCCAAGCTTCGCATAATATATCCTCCAAAAATGTGACTGATTACGACCCGCCGAGGCAACCCAACGGGCGACGGATGGAGAGTTTCGTTGCGAGCGAGCAGATGTCAATCCCGGATACGGAAACAGGCTGTTTACCACAGGATTAGCCCAAGCGAAGTCTGGCGATTGACGAGATGCTCCCCGAGCTACGCCTTCGCCGGCGCAGGCAGCCGCTCTCGAGGCTAGACTTTCCGGGAAGTCCCAATGACTTAGCTTTGTTTATGAGACGATTATCGCGATGAGCGAGTTTCCAGACGACGACACGATGACCCGACCGAGACTACAGAGCCGTCTGATGACGGCAGCCGGCTTTTTGAGCGGCCTGGCGGCGCTGCTGCTGGTGCTGACGGCGCCGCTGTCGGCGGCGTTTGCCGTCGAGGCGGGCGGGTCGGACACGCATGCGTGTTGTCAGAGCGTCGAAGAGACGTCGGCCGGCCATGCAGACGGGCACGACTGCTCGCCGATGGCTGCGCCCACGTCCACCTCGCACCCGTGCGGATGTCACCTGACGCCCGACGACGGCGAGCCGGGCGCGGCGGTGTCGCTGACCGCGAGCACCGTAACCTTCGGGGCGCCGGTCGCTGCGCAGACCAATATCCAGGTCGATATCCCGCTGGCGCGCGCGCCTGACGAGCTTGCGCCTGCTGCAGCCTTGCAGCCCAAGCCCTCCTCTGCGCTGTACCTCCTGAACAGCGTCCTGCTGCTTTGATCCCAGCCTAAATTGCGGACATCGGGGCGCGTGCATTCCTGCTCTCGTACACGAGGGCAAGATGCCCACGCACCGATGACGAGGGCAAGATGCCCACGCACCGATGACGAGGGCAAGATGCCCCCGCACCGAGGTGCGTCGCAGCGTCCACTGGTCGATTGAGCCGGTTAGCCGGGCAAAGGATCGAAGATGAAAAGTCGCGTCAAGCTATGGATTTTTGCAGGCCTCGCGCTCGTGTTGGGCGCCGGGGCGACGTTGTTGATTGTGTCGTTCGGGGACGACCCGCCGAGTGAATCCGTGTCGCACGCAGGGCACGACCACGCGCCTGGCGAATATGCCCTCGACGAGCAAACCGACGGTGAGTCGGACACCTACTACACCTGCCCCATGCACCCGTCGGTCGTCTCCGAGACGCCCGGGTCGTGCCCCGTGTGCGGCATGGACCTGGTCGAAAAATCGAAGTCGGCCACCGGCATGGACCCGCAAGAACTCGCCGAGATTGGGCGCGTTGCCCTGAGTCCGACGCAGCGTGTGCTGGCGAACGTGGCCACCGTCGAGGCGAGTGCGGGCGCAGGCGGCGCGGCCGGCGAGGTGCGCGCGGTGGGCGTGGTCTCGTACGACGAGCAGGGCCTGGCGAGCATCCCGAGTTGGACCGACGGGCGCATCGAGGAGCTGATCGTCAAGGAGACCGGCGCGGTCGTCGACGAGGGAGATCCGGTCATGGAGATCTACTCCGAAGAGCTTCTGGCCGCCCAGGAGGAGTACCTGGTGTCGTTGGGGAGCAGCGACGGGTTTCTGCGAAAGCAGACGCGCAAGCGCCTCGAGCTGCTGGGGATGAGCGACAAACAGATCGAGCAGGTTCGCAAGTCGCGCGAGGCGTCGCGTACGGTCACCGCGTTTGCGCCCAACGCCGGCACCATCACCAACCTCAACGTGCGCCAAGGGCAGTACGTCGAAGAGGGCACGGCGCTGTACGACATCGCCGACCTCTCCAACGTGTGGATCGAGGCCGAGATCTACGAGAAGAACCTCGCCGCCATCGACGAGGGCATGCCGGTGCGCGTGGTCGCCGACGCCTTCCCGGGCGACCCGATGCAGGGAAAAGTCACGTTCATCCACCCGGTGGTCGACGACGCGACGCGCACGGTCAAAGTACGCGTGGAGGTCGCCACTGGCTCGGAAAGTGGCCAGGCGAACAGCGACGAGGAAGCGACGAACGCAGCCGAGCCCGCGCAGGCCCAGAAGCTCAAGCCGGGCATGTACACGTCGGTCTACTTCCAGACCGGCGCGACGCAAGACCAAGAACAGACGCAAAACAAAGAACAGGGGACCGAGCCGACGGTCACCGTGCCCAAGTCGGCGGTGCTGCGCGGCGGCAAGTCGAGCAGCGTCTTCGTCGAGGTCGAACCCAACGTCTTCGAGCGCCGCCAGGTCGAGCTCGGCCCGTCGACCGACGAGATGCTGGCGATTCGCTCGGGCGTGGAGGCCGGCGAGCAGGTGGCGTATCGCGGCGGGTTCTTGCTCGATTCAGAGGTGCAGCTCAATTCGTTTGGTGGTTCCGGAGGGGCTCACCATGGTGGACACGGCGAAGATGAAGGGGTTCACCACGGGGGGCACGGGGACACGGGGGAAAGCCCAGAGGGGGCCGAAAAGTTGAGCCATGCGGATATCCCGGCGGGGGGTAAGGAGTTCGACCCGTCGATCCCAGCCGGCGCGGTGCCCGAGGGAGCGTGGTACTGCGACATGAACGACGCGACGCACTGGATTCAGCACGAGGAAGGCGACGGTGAGTGCCCCGTGTGCGGGATGAATTTGAAGCAGAAGGACGGGGAAATCACCACGGGGGACACTGAGAACACGGGGAAAAACATTACTCCAGAAAAGTAGTTCTCCGTGTCCCAGTGAGCACCGTGGTGAATCCTTAGAACAGGAACGATTATCATGATCCGAAGAGTCATTGACTGGTGCGTCGAAAACCCGCTGATGGTCGTCATCGCCACGCTTATTGCGGTCGGTGTGGGCATCTGGTCGGTCAAGAATACCCCGCTCGATGCGATTCCGGACCTGAGTGAAAACCAGGTCATCGTCTACACCGAGTGGCCCGGGCGCGGCCCGCAGGTCATCGAGGACCAGGTGACCTACCCGCTATCGGCGAATCTGCAGGGGATTCCCGAGGTGAAGGCGATTCGGGCGACGAGTTATTTCGGGTTCAGCCTCGTCTACGTCATCTTCAACGACGACGCGGACACCTACTGGGCGCGCAGTCGCGTGCTCGAGAAGCTCAACTACGCCCAGAGCGAACTGCCCGAGGCGGTGACGCCGACGCTGGGGCCCGACGGCACGGGTGTGGGGCACGTGTATTGGTACACGCTGCAGACGAGCGAGGAGAACCCGCAGAACCTGGCCGAGCTGAGGGAGCTGCAGGATTATTATATTCGCTACAAGCTGCAGTCGGTCGAAGGGGTGAGCGAGGTCGCCTCCATCGGCGGGTTTGTGAAGGAGTACCAGGTCGACCTCGACCCGACGAAGCTCGAGGCCTACGACGTCAGCGCGGCGCAGGTCGCCAAGGCGGTGCAGGCGTCGAACCGCGACACCGGCGGCAAGATCTTGGAGCAGTCCGACGTCGAGTATTTCGTGCGCGGCCAGGGCTACTTCAAGGACATCGAAGACATCGAGCAGGTGGTCGTCAAAACGAGCGCCAATGGGGTGCCAGTGACCGTGCGCGACCTCGGATTCGTGCAATTGGGCACCGAAATCCGCCGGGGCATGCTCGACGAGAACGGCGAGGGAGAGGTTGTCGGCGGCGTGGTCGTGATGCGCTATGGCGAGAACGCCAAGGAGGTCATCGAGCGCGTGGAGGCGAAGATCGACGAGATCGCGCCGGGCTTGCCCGAAGGCGTGACCATCGAATCGGCCTACGACCGAAGCGAGCTCATCGAGCAGAGCGTCGACACCCTCACCGAGAGCCTCATCGAAGAGGCGATCGTGGTGAGCCTGATCATCTTGCTCTTCTTGTTCCACGTGCGCAGCTCGCTGGTCGTCGTGCTCACGCTGCCTGTGGCGGTGCTCATCGCGTTCATCTTCATGAAGCAGATGGGGATCACGTCGAATATCATGAGCCTGGGCGGCATCGCGATTGCGGTCGGCGTCATCGTCGACGCGTCCATCGTGATGGTCGAGAACGCCTACCGGAAGCTCGCCGAGTACGCCGAAGAAGGCGGCGCGCCGGACGAGGAGACGCGCAAGCAGATCATCAAGGATGCGTGCAAGCAGGTGGGCCCGGCGCTGTTCTTCTCGATGCTCATCATCATCACGAGCTTCGTGCCGGTGTTCATGCTCACCGGCCAGGAGGGCAAGCTGTTTACGCCCCTGGCGTGGACAAAGACGCTGACCATGGTCGGCGCGAGCGTGTTGGCGATTACGCTGGTGCCGGTGCTCTTGGTCGTCTTCCTGAAGGGGAAGCTTCGCCCCGAGGAGGACAATCCGGTCTCGCGGTTCTTCGTGTCGCTGTACACGCCGATGCTGCGAAGCGTGCTCAAGCACCCCAAATCGACGATTCTGGGCGCGTTGCTCTTGGTGTCAGTGACCGTGCCGCTGGTGACAGGCGTCGGTTTCGACTTCAAGGGGGACCACGCGCCCGAGCAGATCGTCGAGCCCATCGGCAGCGAGTTTATGCCGCCGCTCGACGAGGGGAGCATCCTGTATATGCCGGTGACGCTTCCCAACGTGAGCGTGACTGAGGCCAAACGCTTGCTTCAAGTGACCGACAAGATCATCGCCGAGCACCCGGAAGTCGACTACGTGCTGGGAAAGATTGGACGCGCGGAGACCGCGACCGACCCAGCGCCGGTGTCGATGATCGAGACGATTGTGATCTTGAAGCCCGAAGACGAGTGGCGCGATGGCGTTACCAAAGACGACATCATCTCGGAGCTCGACCAGAAGCTGCAGATTCCGGGGATGTCGAACGGCTGGACCCAGCCGATCATCAACCGCATCAACATGCTGGCGACGGGGATTCGCACCGACATCGGGGTGAAGTTCTTCGGGCCCGACCTGGACAAGCTGGGCGACTTGGCGCTGGAGGCCGAGCAGATCTTGCGCGAGGTGCCCGGCGCGGCCGACCTGTACGCCGAGCGGGTGACCGGCGGCCACTATGTGAACATCACGCCGAGGCGCGAGGACATCGCGCGCTACGGGCTGACGGTCGAGGACGTCAACCGCGTGACCGAAATCGCCATCGGCGGGATGCCGGTGACCGACACGGTCGAGGGGCGCAGCCGATTCCCGGTGCGGGTGCGCTATGCTCGCGACTACCGCAGCTCGGTCGACAAGCTCGAGGGGGTGCTCCTCACGACGCCGTCGGGCCAGCAAATCCCACTGGGGCAGGTCGCCGACGTCGAGTTCGACGACGGCCCGCCGATGATCAACTCGGAGAACGGCGACCTGCGGAGCGTAGTATTGCTAAACGTGCGCGGCCGCGACATGGGCGGCTTTATCAAGGAGGCCGAAGAGGCGCTCGAGGAGAACCTGGAGATGCCGCCGGGCTACAGCTACACGTGGTCGGGGCAGTATGAGAACCAGAAGCGCGCGAACGAGCGGCTGTCGTATCTGATCCCGCTGGCGGTGCTGATCATCTTTATGTTCTTGTATTTTACGTTCCGCAACGTGGGTGAGTCGCTGGTGGTGATGCTGTCGGTACCGTTCGCGTTGGTGGGCGGCGTGTGGCTGCTGTACCTGATGGACCTGAACTTCTCGGTGGCCGTATGGGTGGGCTTCATCGCCCTGTTCGGCGTGGCCGTGGAGACGGGGGTGGTGATGCTGGTCTACCTGCACGAAGCGCTCGACGAGCGACTGTCGAGGCGGCTTCGCGGCGCCGGCCTCGACCCGCGAGAGGCCGACGGCGAGCAGGTGGCCAGGGTGATGGGGCCCGAAGACGTCCACGGCGCCGCCGTCGAGGGCGCAGCCTTGAGGCTTCGCCCCAAGCTGATGACCGCAGCGACCACGCTGCTGGGGTTGACGCCGCTGCTGTGGGCGACCGGCACGGGCAGCGACGTGATGAAGCCCATCGCAGTGCCCATGGTCGGCGGCATGGTGTCGAGCGTGCTGCTGGTGTTGTTCGTCATCCCGGTGATCTTCGACCTGATGAAGCGGCGGGCACTGCGCAAGAAGAAGCTCACCTATAGCGCGCTAAGCCACGGATAACCCCCAATCTCGCTTCCCACACACGGTGTCTGACACCATTTCACGCCCTCCTCATAGATGGGTGTCAGACACCGTTCCAAATAGGTTTTATGGGGGTCTGCGCGAGATTGCCGTCGCATTTCAGACTTCAATTCAGCGCAATATCCCACCGATTCGTGACGCGCAGGACCAACGACTGCATTCCGCCGCGCACTTTTCGGCCATTCTTTGTAGCAATCTTGATCTTGGGCGCACGGATGACGCACTTCGGCACACTCGCGCTCTAAAACGCACGAGTTGGCGGGGTACGATGGCTGGCACAGCGTGTGGGGTAAGCTTAGTTGAGTGACTGCGGCGGCACTCGACGGATCTCGTGGCTGCCGCCCACGCAGAACTGGTGGCCCGGTGGGATGGTGCCGTCGGGGAATTCGATCTCGGTCTTGCCTTTGCGCCACTTTCGCACTGCCTTTCGGTAGCCACTGACGAGCAGGCGCCTGCTCTCACGGTACGCCTGGCGCTGCTTGCAGTCGCCGCCGTGGCATAGCGGTCGAGGCGCCTTCTTGGGGTCTTTAGGGCGTTCGTTCCACTTCACGCTGAGCACCTTCTGGGGCCCAGGACATGGTCGTTTTCGCTTTTTGGCCAACTCACCTGCGTGCTGGTGGCACGTCTCGACGATCTTCTGGTGATACGCCTCGTCATCGAGGTCTTTCCACTGCGGGAGCTTTGCCATCTCGAGCGTGTAGCGCTCAGTGGCCATCTCGATGAGCTCGGCTTCGGTCTTGCCTTCGTTCTTCTTTTTTCGCTTCTCTGCCCAGTACGTCTTGCGATTGACCACCTCGCCCACCATCGGCTTGCCGCTCTTGTGGATATCCCACGAGCACAACCCCGGCCACAGCTTCGGGTGACTCACCAGGCCCGACTCGCTGGGGTTGCACACGATATAGCGCAACCGGTCGACCATCGCCTCGTCGTCCATCACCTTGGTCGCCGTGTAGCGGCGCTCCCAAAAGGTGCCAGTGCGGTTGCGCAAAGCGTTGATTTTCTTGGCCAGCTGGCTCTGAAAGTCGCGCATGAACAGGTGCAGCTGCAGCTTCTTCGAGCGCGCCAGCATGTGGAAGTGGTTGGACATGAAGCAAAACGCGAAGATCTCGACGCTGTAGCGCCACGCGTACTTGGCCAACAGCCCCAGGATGATGGCGTTGACCTGCTCCTCGGGCAGAAGCGCGTACATCTGGTGCAGGGTGCGATTGCTCAACTCGTAGATGACATCCTTTTCCTGATTTCGCAGCGGGTGTCCCATGGGTGCCGTGCTCCGTAAGAGATGAAGGTTCGTCTACAGCCCTCATTACGGTTTTCGGCAAAAGGGGGCGATTCGTTGCGTGTTCGGGCGAGATTTCTTGGCGAACCAAGGGAAGCGATCGCGCACAAGATCGCGCTCAGATGCGCATGAAACCTTACCCACACGGTGCCTGACACCGTGTTCGGGAGGGGGGAAGATCGGGGGCAAATTTCTGTTCGTGTCGACCAGCGTTTAAGGCGGCGAGCACCATGTTCCTCGATTTAGGCGAGCCGAACCGAGGGCAAGGCCCATTCGCTCGACACAAACATCACCCATTGTTCTATGGCCACATCGCCAGACCGCCCCCTGGTTATTTCATGTCGCGTACACACTCGGAGTACGAAAAAACCGCCGTGAAATTGCTTTGCGCCTAGTCACGGCATAATCTGGGAGGTGTAGAGAGTACGCTTGCGCGTCATGACGACGCGGCTCTTTTGCAATCTTCGATTTTGGCTGAGGCATATCCATGGTTGCTCAATCATCGTTGCGTCAATTCCTCGTCCTGCTCGTCGTGGCCCTGTCTCTGATCGTGGTGGGGTGCACCGAGGAGTCGACCTCCAGCGGTGGCGACACCTTCTCGATTGGGGAGTCCGGGGCCCCCGAGGGCGCCTGCACCGACATCCAAGGCTCTTGCCCCGCCGACCAGTCGGTGTGCAGTGACTACCTGCTCGAATGCGTCGAGTGCACCAACGACAGCCACTGCCCGGCCGGCAAGCCCAGCTGCGACCCGGTCGACGGCGAGTGCCGCGAGTGCACCTCGAGCAGTGACTGCCCGGCCTCCGAGCCCATCTGCGACGCCCTCGACGGCGAGTGCCGCGCGGCATGTAGCTCCGACGCCGACTGCGAGAACGAAGACCTGCCCAAATGCGACACGGCCTCGGGCGTCTGCTACGCCTGCAAGCAAAACGCCGACTGCCCCGCCGACAAGCCCATCTGCGACGCCAACGGCGCCTGCTCCGAGTGCGCTTCGAACAACGACTGCCCCGCCGGCGAGCCCGTGTGCGTACCCGGCAAAGGTGAGTGTGAAGAGTGTACCAGCGCCTCCCAGTGCGGCGCCGCGGCCCCCTACTGCGTCGACTTCGACTGCGTCCAATGTGTCTCGAACGCCGATTGCCCGGCCTCCGAGCCCATCTGCGACACCGGGGAGTTCGAGTGCACGACCTGCCAGTCGGACGACGACTGCGGCGGCGACACGCCCTACTGTGACGACGGCGAGGGCTGCTTCGCCTGCACCGAAGACGAACATTGCGCCGCGGGCGAAAGCTGCAAAGACGGCGTCTGCGAGCCAGAATGATCATCACGCGCTCCACTGAATAAAAAACCCGCCCGGCTTCGACAGCCGGGCGGGTTTCTTTGTGTGGACTCGAGTCGGATGACGTCGGCTCGAATCACGCCGACGAGTCAACTCACGGCGTCAATGACACTGCCAGAACGCGGTGTCTGCAAAGACGTACATGATTCCGCAATCGCCCAGGTTCATGTAGACGAAGCCCTCGTCGAACTGCAGCACGAAGTTGCCGAAATACTCCTCGCCCTGCAGCCAAAGCGGTCCGCCACCGCCGCCCCAGGCATTCGTCGAGTAGATGGCGTCGCGTACGCGCCGCAAGTCGGCGTCTCCGTCGTAAGGGACGGTAAAGGCGGCGAAGGGCACCTCGACTTCGTGAATCGCAAAGCCGCGCGCCGACTCGTCGCCAACCGGCAACTCACCTTCGAATTCACCCGCCGCGTCACGCCCCACCGCCACGACTTGCGTGTCATCGTTATGCGCCGTCCACGCCTCGTTGTAGCCCGGACTGCGAACGTACAGCGACAGCGCACGCACCTCTTCGTTGAAGGCCGAGGCCAGCTTCGGCACCGTATCCAAGTCGAGGGTGAGCATATGCTGCATGGGGCTGTCGGCGTCGTCGTTCTTGAGCGGCCAAGTCTCCGCCGTTACGCCGAATGGCCGCCCGCCGATGCGGTTGAGCGTGTCTCCCTCCGGCTCCTCGTCGAGCCGCTCGAACACGTAGATGGTCGTCGGCGTCTCGTCGGGGTGCGCCTCGAAGGCCGCCTTGGCCAGCCGGCGAATCTTGTCGGCGGGCCCGCTGTCGGCAGCCGTAGTCCCGCCCGCTTCGGCGAGGAGCGTCTCGTAGGTCTCGTCCCCCAGATGGCGCTTGATGGCGTTGTGAAACTCGGGCGAATCACTCGCCGCCAGCGCCGGGCCGAGGTACGGGCGAATCTCGTCGCGCAGCTCGTTCAACAGCGGGCTGACCCAGTTGTAGTCGTCACTCGGCGGCAGTCCGTTTCGCCCGATGAGCCCGAACGCCTGATCGAAGAGCTCGTCATGCGGTAACGCCTTCAGCGCCGCCAGCGCGCGATGCCAGTTGACGTCTTTGGCGAAGTCCTCGCTGACCCGTGCGATGGCGCGCTCTTGGGGCATATTGGCCAAGGCCGCGCGATAGTCTTCGGCGACATAATATCCCAAGTCGTGCTCGCGCACGCCCTCTTCGTCCTCAAAATCGACCAGCGATACGAACCGGTCGTAATCCGCGTCCTGGGCTTCGTCGGCGTCGGCGAGGATCGCCATGACCGCGCGCCGATACGCGTCACGCGCCGGGGCTTGGTCGCTCGCATCGAACGCCTCGGCGATGGGCGCGAGCGCGTCCGGGCCGAGCATCGCCAGGCCGAAGGCGACCTTGTTCATCGAGCCAAAACTCGAGTAATTGCCTCCGGCGATGACATCGACGGTCTCGAAGGCCCTTTGGCGAAGCTTCGCGTTATCGGGGTAAGCCTTCAGCGCCGGAAACGCCTCGTTCTTTCCGTAGTCGCTATCGAAAGCCTCGAAAAAACGCTGCACCGATTGGTCTTCGTCGAAGGCGTGCAGCGCCTCGATGAGCTTCGGCAGGCTCGGATACCCGTCGCGCTTGGTGGGGTTGTCCAGCGTCTTGAAGGCGATCAACTCCAGCGCCTCCTCGGGGGCGTCCTCGCCGCGCGCGATGGCCGCGTGCACCGCCGCGATGGCCGCGAATTCGGCCTGCGCCGTGCGATTCTTCTCGGCGAGGTCTTTGGCCACTTGCATCAGGTCGGCCGGAGCGTCGTCGCGCGCTGCCACGAGGTCCCAAGCGCGCACGCGGTCTGCGTTATAGACGCTTACCTCCGAGATAAGCCACTCGAGCTGCTCGAGATCGGCGATCGACCACGCCTCGAGGGTTTTGTGGAAGCTCGGGGCGTAGTCATCCATGAAGACCGCATCGAGCACGGCCTGCGCCCATTGCTCCTCATCGATAAAGTTCGACAGAAAGCGCCGCTTCGCCTCGGGACCGTGGCCGTCCTGCCGGCCGATCTCGAGCTTGGTCAGCTCCCCGTCGACCACATCCCAGGCGTACCAGGGAAGGCTCTTCCACACGTGGGTCGTCGCCAGCGACTCGGCGGTCTCCTCGGGCAACTCGTCGCGCGAGATCTTGCCGAAGCGACGGCGCACCAACTGCAGGCCCTTTTGCACCTCGGGAGCGAACTCCCCAGCGCGCGCCTCGACCACCTCGGCGTCGGCCGCGTACGCGTGCATCGCCATGGTGTCGAGCGCCTCGGGCCAAAACGACACGAGCCTCGGCGACTCGTACGCCGGCTGCTCGTAGCCGCCGTCGTAGTAATCGTCGTAGCCGTCCTCGTAATAATCGTCGTAGTAGGCGTCTTCGTCGCCCGGCTCGTCGGCCGTCGCCGACGCGTCGACCTGCTCGTCGTAGTGCTCGACGTGCGCCAAAAAGTCGACCAGATCTTCGGTGGAAGCGACCTGCAAGCCCTCCTCGCCGGCCAACTCGCTCCAGATCGCCGGGTCGTTCCACGCGTCGTAGTGACCCTGACGAATCATCTCCCAAAGCGCCGCCTTGCGCTCGCCCCACCCCACTCCAAACTCTTCGAGGACGTTCATCTTTGCGTAGCCGTCGCGTTCCTTCTTGATTTTGCGAACGGCAGCTTCGACACGGTCGGGTTCGATTCCGAAGATCGCTTCACTCACGGTAAGCTCCTGGGGATTTGAGACAGGATGTATGGAGACGGTGCCCGCAAGTTAAAGCGACCGTGTTACTCGTTGTCAACAGCCCGGTTGTCTGCACTTAGATGCGGAAGAAGAACTGCGGGCCGAAATCGAAGTGAAAGAACGTGTCGTGGCCGCCGTAGGCCGGCCCGAGCATGGTGCTAAAGGGGCCGCGCTCCTTGAGTTCGTCGGCCAGAAGGCGCAGGAACAGCGCGTGTTTGGCCTCGAAACCCTCGGTGGCGTCCCAGTGGTCTTCGAGGCGAATGGAGAATGCGGTGGCGATGCGCGCCACCTTTTCGCCGCCCTCCTCGCCGCCCTCCCCAGTGGCCTCGAAGTCGAACCCGGCGACGTCGATCGCGTGGCCGAAGGCGTGCTCGCTGAGCTTTTTTCCGCGGTTGCCGACGGTTCTGCAGGTGTGGCCGCCGGCGTGGACGATGCGCGCCGGCGGGCGGCCGTAGACCAGGGTCGCCAGCTCGCCGACCATCTTTTCGAAGCGTATCAGCCGCTTGCGAAAGTCCTTGTTCACCTCGATGGGGCGATTGTAAGGAATCACCTCGCCGGAGTACTCGACCAGCTCGATCTCCGGACACTCGACGTCCCCGTCGACCTCGCGCGGCAGGTCGTGCAGCGGGTAGTCGCGGTCGCCGAGCTCGCGGGCTCGCGCCCTCGCCTCAAGCTCTGCGGTCGTAGGCTGACTCTTGGTTGCCTTGTCGTGCTCCCCGTCGGCAAAGGTGGCCGGCGGCGCCATCACCAATCCCACGAAGCTCAGCAAAGCGATGACAATCAAGCGATAATTCGGGCACATAACGTCTCCTCCGGAGCGAGACTCCCTCGGATAATAATTCGTCTCACAGACTACCGGTGTGTGAGCCGAGATACAAAAGATCTCGGTCCTCGATTGTCCATCGCTCGTCTGTCACGGCGCGGGCGAAGGCCTCGTCGTGCGACACCAGCAACAGTGCCCCCTCGAATTGTGCCAGGGCAGCCTCGAGGCGCTCGATCGAATCGATGTCGAGGTGATTGGTGGGCTCGTCGAGCACGGCGAGCGCGCACTCTTGGCCGAGGCCGCGGGCGAGCATGAGCTTGCGCGCTTCTCCGGGCGAGAGCGTCGTGCCTCCGAGAAGCCTGTCCGGGTCGACACCGAGCGCGTCGACACGCTGCATGACCTCGCCCAGCCTGTTGTGGGGCAGCGCTCGAACGTCGTCGAGCAGCGCCCTAGCCTCGGCTCCATCGAGGTGCTGGGGCAAGTAGAGCACCTCGGCCGCCGCCAACCCATCTGCGGCGAGCAGGCTTCGGATCAGCGTCGTTTTGCCGCTGCCGTTGGGAGCGTCGAGCCAGACGCGCTGGCCGCGCACGAGGACAAAGTCGAGCGCGTCGAAGACCGTGACGGCGCCAAATCCGACCTTCCCGCACGCACATCGCACGACCACCGACTTGCGACTGGAGGCCGACTCCACACGAAGTACGCCGCCGCGCTCGTCCGCCCATTCGTGCTCCTCCAACCGCGCCTTCACCTGCGCAAGGCGCGAGCCCGTCGCCCCCGCGTCGCCCGAAAGCGAAGCGGCTGCCCGCGTCGCCCTTCTTTTGCGGGCCATGCTACGCGCGTCCGAGTCCCGGATCCCCTGGGAGCGACTGCTCGTCGAGCGGGACGTCTCGGCACGGCTGGCCCGGGCGCGCTGCTCGGCGAGTTGACCTTCGAGCTTCTTTCGCCGGCGTTGCAAAGACTCGAACTCGGCCTGACGCCGCGCGAACTCCTCGTCGCGCACTTCTCGAGCCCGGGTAAAGCCACCTTCGTAGCTATCCAAGCGACCACGATCGAGCCACAACACCTGCTCGCATATCCGATCGAGAAATGCGCGATCGTGAGAGACGACCAGCCCCACACCATCGAACTGCTCGAGCGCCCCGACGAGCACCGCCTTGCCAGCCCGATCGAGGTGGTTGGTCGGCTCGTCGAGCAAGGCCAATTGCGGGCGCTCCACGAGCGCCGCCGCGATCTGCCATCGCTTGCGAATGCCCGGCGAGAGCTCGTCCCATCGGTAAAAGTCCTCGGGGTCGAGCTCCAGAAGCGACATCCATCGCATCGCCTCCCCCGTCCAACTCGTGGCAAACCGCTCGATCTGGTCGGTCGACGCGTCGACACGCTGCGGACACCACGCCACGGTCGCCCCCGCGGGCTCGATATGCAGGGTACCGGCCGTCGGTGTAAGCCGCCCGCGAATCAGGTCGAGCAACGTGCTTTTGCCGACTCCGTTGGGGCCCACCAAACCGGTCCATCCGCCGGTGAGATGAAAATGGAGGTCTTCGAACAGGTCAGAGCGACCTTCATAAGCGAACCCGAGGCTCGCCGCGCGCAGAGTTATCATCACAACTATCCCGTCAATGAGTGACGTTGCAGGGCTTTGGGATTAGTTGTGCAACTCCATGAGACGCTCTTGGTTGGGGGAAGGTTCGGAGCCGGCCGCCTGAAGCGCAGCGAACTCCAGACGCAAGCCTAACGCGGCGCGCACGAAAGTCAATCGAGGACACGACTCCCCGACGCTACGTCGCCAGGCGATGGGCGGCGTCGATGAGCGCCAGGTGCGAGAACCCCTGCGGAAAGTTGCCCAGAAAATCGACGTCGCCGCAGGTGACCTCCTCGGCGAGCAGGCCGAGGTCGTTGGTGCGCTCGACGAGATCGCCGAAGAGTTCGCGCGCTTCGTCTCGACGGCCGCAGGTCGCCAGCGCCGACACGAGCCAGAAACTACACAGCACAAACGCGCCCTCCTCTCCGGGCAAGCCGTCGGAGGTGCGGTACCGCTGCACGAGCCCCTGCTCCATCAGCTCGTCTTGGATGCAGTCGATCGTCGAATGCACGCGCGGATCGTCCGGCTCGAGAAAGCCCACCAATGGGATGAGCAGCGTGCTGGCGTCGAGCGCGTCGCCGTCGAAGGTCTGGGTGAACGCCCCCATCTCGGCGTTGAACCCGCGCTCCTCGATCGCCTCGCGAATCTCCTGGCGAGCGTCTCGCCATTTGTCGACGTTCCCGTCGAGCCAGCCGCGCTCGTTCAGCCGCAGCGCACGGTCGAGGGCCACCCAGCACATCAGCTTCGAGTGAACGAGGTGGCGAGGCTCGCTGCGCATCTCCCAAATGCCGTGGTCGGGCTCGTGCCAGCGCTCGGCGGCCTGGTCGGCCAACAAGCCGAGCACCGGCTTGAGGTCCGGGTGAGGCTCGCGCATCTCCGTCTGGCAGATATAACCCGCGTCGAGAATCTGGCCGAAGCGGTCGAGCTGGAGTTGGTCGACCGCGGAGTTTCCGATGCGCACCGGTTGCGAGCCTTCGTAGCCCTCCAGGTGATCCAAACACTGCTCGGGAAGCTCGGTGGTGCCGTCGACGCGGTAGATATTCTGCATCTGGTTTTCCCCAGACAGGCACAAGTCTTCGAGCCAATCCCAAAAGGCCATCGCCTCGTCGTGGTAACCCAGGTGCTGCAACGACTCGAGGATGAGCCCCGCGTCGCGCAACCAGACGTACCGGTAGTCCCAGTTACGTACACCGCCGATCTCTTCGGGCAGCGAGGTCGTGGGGGCTGCGATCACAGCCCCGGTGGGCGCGTAGGTCAACAACTTGAGCACAAGCGCGCTGCGCCTGACAGCCCCGGCGCAGGGACCTTCGTAGGCGCACTTGTCCATCCACCCACGCCAATAATCGACAGTCTCATCGAGCCGGCGACGCGCCTCCGCACCACCGAAAGGTTGGGGACGGTTCGTCTCGTCACTGTAAGCGACGCTCACCCAGACCTCGTCGCCCTCCCCCACCACGCACCGGGCGCGAAGCTTGCCGGCCGCGGCCTCTTCGAAGTTCACCGAGCCGTCCACGACGACCGATTCATCGGCGGCCGTCAACATGATGCCGTCCGCGCGACGCTCGACCTGCGCCGCTGTCCGCCCCCAATCGAAGGTCGGCGCGATAAGAACGTCGACTTCGACGCGGCCCCGCACGCCCTCCAAGCGCCGAACAATTCGGCGACAATCGTCCTCGCCGCCCTGCTCCTCAGGCGCATGAACGGGCATGAAGTCGGTGAGCACGACCTCGCCGGCTTCGGTGGTAAACCGCGTCTCGAGGACATTAGTCCCGTCGACGTATCGGCGCGTCGTCGAGTAGGAATCACAGGGCTGGACGCAAAAGAAGCCGCCGTCATCGGCGTCGAGCAGTCGATGAAAAACGGGAGAGCTGTCGAAGCGCGGCCAACAGCACCAGTCGATGGAGCCGTCGGCGGCAACCAGGGCGGCCGACTTCATGTCTCCGATGATCCCGTACTCGGTGATCGGGCAGTAACGGCGCGATCGAGCGGACGTCATAAGGCAACCTGGCTCGAGAAGAGTGGGTGTCGATGTAAAGCTTGCCCCCAGCCCAGCGTCTTCAACCCGCCCACCTGCCGACACATGAAGGTATCAGACTCATGATGGTATCAGACACCGTGTCGATCTGGCTGGCCATGTCACAAAGCAGCTAAACATTCGACACCAGCGTGTCGATGTGCTTGACGGCAGCAACTTACTCACATGCAACTGTGAGAAACTGTGAGTTGGGAACCAACGCAGTCTTCACTAGGGTCCAACTCGTCAACCAAACTGGCTGCGCGGCCGACTCTGTACGAGGTGGCGTAGCCGACTACATACCCCAAACCCTATCGCATCTGGCCCATCCCCTCTCTTGCCAGACTTTGCACACCCCCATGCCGGCGGCGCTCGGAGTCAAGCGCGGCCGGCTCTTTTCTTTCTTGGAAAAGAACCCATCCTGTAGGCCTTATCAGCCCGCAACCATAACGGTGACTCGAAGGGGGAATCGACCGGAGGAGGGTTCAGCGGTGCGCCTCGGCCGCAGCCAGCGCCTCGGCGACGCTGATCACCTCGAGGCGCTTGTCTCGGTGCTCTTCGGGCACGGCCGCGGCCAACTCGCGCAGCTTGTCGCCCCAGTCGCGGCGGCCGGCGGGGGCGGCGTCGAGCAACAGCCCCAAGATCTGGATGGCGATGCGGGGCGCCGAGCAGCTGTGGGCAAACCGGGCGAGCTTGTCGGCTTCGAAGGGATCGGCCTCCTCGCCGCATCGCAGGGCGAGGGCGCGCATTAGCGCGTCACCGCGTCGGTTGCCCGCGTGCTCGAAGCCCGTATAGGCCTCACGCGCGAACTCGAAGGCCCGGGCTTCGTCGCCCTGTCGGAACGCGGCGGCGGCGTCGACCATGTCGAGCAGGCCACACAGGTCCGGGGAGCCGAGCATATCGAACGCCTCGTGGAGCCCGTCGGCCGGCTCCAGCGGCAAACCGAGCCGGTAGCGAAGGCTGCGCAACAGGTAATGGCACCACGCCTGGTCTCGGTGGCGGTGCAGCCTCTCAGAGCGGGCGAGCGCAGCCTCGGCATGTTCGAGCGCGGCCTCATACTCCAGACCATCCATCAATGCGATCACCGCGCTGATAATCGAGGCGAGCTTGGCCGATGGCCGCTCCTTGATGCGCGCGGCGCGCAGGTGCAAATCGGAAGCCCTGGCATAGTCGCCCCTGTAATAGGCCAGGCTCGCCTGCCAACCGGTCAAGCTCCCACGGGCTTCGCGCCCGGGCTTCTCACGCGTCACCCACGCCTCGATCTCGTCGAGGACCTGCGCGGACAGCTCCAGCGAACACCGGATGGCCACGCGTGCGCGGTACATCTGACGGCGAAGCTCCAAACCGTTGTCGCCAAACGCCGGCAACGCGTCGAGCTCGTCGAGCACGCTGCGGTCGGGGCGCTGAGAAGCCACGCGGGCGACCTCGACGAGGGCCTGCAGGCGTTCCAAGCCAGGCACCCCCCGATCGATGGCGCGGTCGATGGCGTACAGCAACTCCTCGATGCGCGGGGTCTCCTCGGAGGCCAGCGCCGCCTTCGTCCAGTCGGCGAACAATACGTAGGCGGCGTCCGCATCGTTGCTGCCCTGACAGGCGCTCATAGCCTCGCGAAGCGCGGCGATGGCCAGGCCGGTCTCGCCGCGGCGGTCGTGATAGGCGGCAGCCGCGCGGCCCTCGGCGACGACCTCGGCGTCCTCGCCGGCGCGAAGCAAGTGCAGCAGTCGGCCGGGGGTGCCGGGCTTCAGCCCCTGGGCCAGCCGTCGGTGCATATTCTCGACCCTCGCCTGCGACAGGGGGCTGGCCGCCAGCGCGTCGATCTTGATGACGATCCTGCCGTCGTCGGTCCGCGAGGCCACGCCACGCTCGACGAGTTCGTCGAGCTGGGCCTCGACCGACGCCAGCGACCGCTTCATCAACGGCGCGAGGTGCTCGGCCCGCGCGTGGGACCCGGCGAGCTGACACCAGACGGCCAAGGTCTGCAGTTGGGGCTCGCCGTCGAAGATGCCCATCGAGGAGGAGGCCGGCTGCAGCTGGAAGCCGCGGCGCAAACGCTCGAGCTGTTGGGCGGGCACGACGACCCGCTCACCGCGAAAATGCGCCAGGCCGTGGCGTACCCACAGGTTGATCTGGCGCACGATCGTGCGGGGCACCCCGCCGGTGCGAAGCCACAACTGACGAGCCGCCTCGCTGCGAAGCCGAAAGATCGGCTCGGGCCCGTCGAAGAGCTCGGTGAGCTGCTCTATCGACAGCGCCTGCAGCTCCAAGCCTCCCTCGACGGGCTCGTGCCGGGCGAAGATGAGCCCGCCTCGATGGCGCTCTCCCTCGAGAAGCTGTCGACTCGCCTCGTCGAGCTGCTCGAAGTTGTCGGCGACGAGGAGCTTGCCCTCATCGAGCGCGGCCGCGAGCGCCTGGCGAAGCTGCTCACGGTCGCCCCGCCCCCGGTCGTCTTGGCGCACCAGCGGCGTCAGGCTGTCGAAAGGGGCTTCCGCGGCGATCAACGAGATGACCCGGTGGCCGCGTTGACGCAGCACCCGCGACACCTCGTCGAGGCAGCGACTCTTGCCCATGCCGCGCTGGCCGGCGATATCGACCGACTCACCGCGCTCGATGGCGGCGACGGCTCGGCCGACGACGTCGTGCGGGTCGAGATACAACGGTCGGTGCGGGGTCAGCGAGACCGGTTGGTCGCTGTCGAGCGCGGCGACCAGCTCGCCCAGGTACTGCACGCGCCGATCGGCGGCCGTCGACAGAAGCCCTTCGACCGCCTGCGCGAGCTTCGGCGACAAGCCGAAGGCCTCGGCGTCGATGCGCGGGGGCGGCCCTTTGACCCGCGCGCTGACTAGTTTGGACAGCGAGTCCGTCGGGTGCGGGAACGAGTCCGTCAGGACCTGATAGAGCATCACCCCGAGCGCGTAATAGTCGGAGTGGAAGGTCGCCGGACGCCCGCGCAGCTGCTCGGGGGCCATGTAGGCAGGCGTGCCCTGAGTGCGCGAGAGCTGCTCCTCGCAGCTCAGGCCCGACACCCAACTGCCGGTGCCGAAATCGAGCAGGGTGACCCGCCCGTCGGCGTCGACCAGCACATTTTGCGGCTTGAGATCGCCGTGCACGATCCCGGCGCCGTGCACGCAGGTGAGCAGCTCGATCAACGAGATGATGATGGTGTTTCGGTTGGCGTCCCAATGCTCGGCGGGCCCGGGAAATGGCACCCCGGAGGCAAAGGGCATGACCAGATAAGGTCCGTCGGCGTCGCGCCCCTCATCGAGCAGGCGCACGACGCCGGGAAGGTTGAGCCGGCGCAACACCGCCGCCTCTCGCCAAGCGCGCGTGGCGCGCATCCCGGCGTCGGCGTCGAAGACTTTGACGGCCACTTCGTTTCCGGTGACCGCGTCAGTGGCCCGATAGACCACGCCAAACGCGCCGGAGCCGACTCGCTCGCGGATCTCGTAGCGCCCCCCAATGCGCCAACTCGATCCCAGTAACGATGTGTCGGCACTCATGGCCAAGCCTTTCGCGACAAATGCTTAGTGCCAAGACTGGTAGGTCTCGCTGACCTGCCAAGAGGTGGTGTTCTCGCCCAGCTCACCGTTCTGCATGACCCACTCGTAAAACTCTTCGGAGTTGTTCACTTCGGACATCTGGTGAGGCGAAAAGGTCACGTCCGGGCCGTAGGGCAACGGAAACGGAATTCCGTCTTTCAACACAAAATAGGCGCTCTGCTCACCGCCACCGCCCTCGTACCACGCAAACCCGACGCGCTGGTCACCCGACCCGTCGTTCAGACGAAGCTCGTACGGACCCGAATCGATTTCTTTCAACGTTCCCATCACCATACAACACCTCAACAATCAGAAATAAAATGACACACTCCCCCAACCGCATTTGGTTGCAGATGGTGTTTCACGCGGCGACCGCCCTTTCGCACGGGGAGTGGTCCGACAGGGTACGCGGTGGGTCTGCCGGCGTAAAGAAAATCCAAAAATGAAGGCGATCAAATCGTGGCGACCTCGGCCAGCACGTCGGCGGGGGCGCGGCTGAGCGGGTGGGTGAAGAGTGCAAGATCTTGCTGGCGGGTGCGGAACAGATCGACGATGAAGTTCATGCGGTCGCTCAGCTCGGTCCAGTCGACCGCCGCGCTCCCGTCGGTGGTGTCGTGAGTGCGATCCCAGTTCAGCAGCGCCTCGAGACGAGCGCGAAACTCGGCCGATGGCTCGTCGAAACGCGCCAGGTGGGACGGATAGGCCGCGGTGGGCGAACTCCACGGGACATCGTCGCTGATGTCGAGCTCCTCGTCGCCCACATCGAGCGACATGAGCAGTTGGGTGCCCATCACCTGCGTCAATCGTCCCTCGATCAACGCCGCGCGGGCGAGTCGATAGGCGTGTCTGCGGTGAGCGTCGGTCTGGCGGCCCAGCCGGCGCCCGACGGTGTCTTGCAGCCAGCACCCGGCTCCCCACAGGCGCACCAACGGCGTCGCCATCGCTCTCCAGACGCGGTTGATCCCCTCGAGCTCGAGCAACGCGTCGAGCATGCAGTCGATGCGGGTCTGCTCCTGCAAGCCCACAAAGCAGTTGGCCACGTAGATTCGCTCGGCGCGGGCGTCCGGACAGGCGGCATACGCCGCCAAGAAGTACTCGCTGAACGCCCAGATCATCGCCTGCTGCCCGTCGGGATGCTCGTCGACCGACCGAGGGTCGAGGTCGAGCGCGTCTTGCAGATACGCCGGGACCTCGCCGGGCGCGTCTTCGGCGAGCTTGTGGTGCTCCTGTTGCGCCGCCGTGTCGGCGGGCTCCATCAACGCGAGAAAGGCCGAGAAGACCGGCGCGATATCCATGAAGATGAGCCCGTTCCCCCGACCCAAGAGCGCGGTAATTCGCTCGCCGAATCGGGGCGTGAGCGCGAGCCAGCCCATCCCGTCGTGGCGCATCATTTCGCCGGCCTGCGCCGACGCCCACGCTCCGAAGCCGGGCCACACCAAGTTCTGGCGCCCCAGCAACTCGGCCATGCGCATCGACAATCGCCAGTAGTTGTGTGTGATGAGATAATTGCGAAAGATCGGATCGCTCAGCTCCCCGATCTGCTCCCACGAAGCGTCCCTCGAAAAGCGCTCCAATTGGTCCACAATGCCATTCGACTCGCCGCCGAACATGATGGCCTCCTCGCCCAGATTTGGTCGAAACCGCCGGGGAGAATCCCAACCGAACACGTCGGTGTCAACATCACCGAATGTCCGCAAACGTTGCCCCCATGGACACGGCTCGACGAGTCCATTAGTGGAAAGTGTCACAAACGCGCTCGACGCCGCATCCCAACGAATAGCCAACTCCTGTGCCGCTCCTCCAACCCACGGAAACGACTATGGCAAAGCTCGACTACACGACCACCATCACGACCATCGACGGCGAAGAGAAGACCCTCGAGGAGTACGAAGGTAAGGTCTTGCTTATCGTCAACACCGCCAGCGAGTGTGGATTCACGCCGCAATTCGACGGGCTCGAAGCGCTGTGGCAAAATTTCGGCGACGAGGGGTTGGTGGTGCTCGGCTTTCCTTGCAACCAATTTGGCAAGCAGGACCCCGGCAGTAACGATGAGATCGCCGACTTTTGCCGGGTCAACTACGGGGTCACCTTCCCGATGCACGAGCGCATCGAGGTCAACGGCTCGAATACCCACCCGCTCTTCGAACAACTCAAGAAGGCCGCGCGCGGCCTGCTCAACACGAGCGCTATCAAGTGGAATTTCACCAAGTTTTTGGTCGCCAAAGATGGCACGATTCTCGAGCGCTATGCCCCCAAGACGAAACCCGAAGATCTCGAGGCCGATATCGCCGAGCAGTTGCGCGGCTAAGGACACGCAGCACAATCATAAAAATCCCATTAATAATTGACAGATCAACTAGGTACGGCTACTTTCCGCACGCTTAGTTGTCTCGCATAGGTCACACCTGCGACGACAAACCAACTAACTTGCGACGACATATGTCGCGCTTTGCGCGCCCCCTGGGGGGCTTTTGGAGGAGTAACACGAATGAACTGGTTCAAGTGGAAGAGCGTGCTGATCTGCACCATGCTTGTATGGGCAGTCGGCTGTACGGAGTCGAACACGGGCGAGCAACCACTCGTCGACGCTGGAAGCGACGTGGGCGAAGATATCGGAACCGACGCCGACGCCGGTACGGACACGGGCGAGGATGTCGGTGAGGACGTCGGTGAAGATGTCGGCGAAGACGTCGGTGAAGATGTCGGCGAGGACGTCGACGCCGCGCCCAGCTGTGTCGAGGACATGTGCGGGGTGTGCGACGACGACCCGACCAACGATTGTGTCCAGGATTGCAACGGCGATTGGGGCGGCAGCGCCACCGAAGACATGTGCGGCACCTGCGACGACGACCCCTCGAACGACTGCGTTCAGGACTGCGCGGGCACCTGGGGCGGCAGCGCTACGGCCGACAACTGCGGCGTGTGTGACGACGATCCGTCGAACGATTGCGTCGAAGACTGCGCGGGCACCTGGGGCGGCAGCGCCGTGGTCGACGACTGCGGTACCTGCGACGACGATCCGACCAACGACTGCGACTGCGCGGGCACGCCGGGCGGAAGCGCCACCGAAGACATGTGCGGCACCTGCGACGAAGATCCGAGCAACGACTGCGTTCAGGACTGCAACGGCGTGTGGGGCGGCGACGCCACGCTCGACGGCTGCGGCACCTGCGACAACGACCCGAGCAACGACTGCGTCAACGACTGCAACGGCGTGCCTGGCGGCCCGGCCGAGCTCGACATGTGCGGCACCTGCGACGACGATCCGTCGAACGACTGTGAGCAGGACTGCGCAGGCACCTGGGGCGGCAGCGCCGTCGAGGACATGTGCGGCACCTGCGACGACGACCCGAGCAACGACTGCGCCCAAGACTGCGCGGGCACCTGGGGCGGCAGCGCCGTCGAGGACATGTGCGGCACCTGCGACGACGACCCGAACAACGACTGCGTGCAGGACTGCAACGGCGACTGGGGCGGCAGCGCCACCACCGACGTGTGCGGACGCTGCGTGGACGGCAACACCGGCAAGACCGCATGCCCGACCGTCGAGCTGAGCCCGGTCGCCGACGCGACCCTCAAGTCGTCCGCCGGCGACACGAACTACGGCTCGGACACCTCGCTCGAGATCCGGCCCACCAGCTACAGCGACTCCGACGTGCTGATGCGCTTCGACCTGTCGAGCCTGCCCCAGGACATCGCCATTCAGGGCGTCCAACTGCAGGCGCTGGCTTATGACGGCTTCGCCTACGGCGGCGACGGCAACGTCTACACCCACTTCGTTGCCGACGACACTTGGGACGAGTCGACGGTGACTTGGAACAACCAGCCCACCGCCGACGCCACCCGCTCGGGTCACTGGTGGCTGTGGTACGGCTACAGCAACCCGACCGAGAAACTCGGTGTCAACGCCGACCCGGCGCTGGCGGCTATCGTCGAGCAAGAGTACGAAGGCGACGGCCTGCTCAGCGTGCTGCTCAGCTCGCCGGGCTACCGCACCTCGTACCGCTCGCGCGAGTACTCCGACTCGGCCAAGCATCCCAAGCTCGTGGTCGGCTACCTTCCTCTGACGACCGAGACCCTCGAGCCCAGCGCCGACGCCTGGGTCGACAGCTCTTCGACCAACCGCGGCAGCGAGCAGAGCCTGTACGTGCGCTCGAGCAACCGTGGCGAGGTCTACCTGCGCTTCGACCTGAGCGCGCTGCCTGCCGGCGCCCAGATCGTCGAGGCTCGCCTGACGATGATCGCCTACGACGGGTTCGCCTACGGCGGCGACGGCAATGTCTACACCCGCTTGGTCAGCGACGACTCGTGGACCGAAGGCGGCATCAACGGCACCAACAAGCCTGCAGCCGCCGCCGATAACCTGGGCTACTGGTGGTTGTGGTACAACCACAGCATGACCAACGAGCAGACCGGCTCGTTCAGCACCGTCGAGCTGCGCGACGCGGTGCAGACCGAATCCGAAGGCGACAGCCAAATCTCGGTGCGCCTGCACAGCTCCGGCTACGACACCACCTACTACTCTCGTGAGTATTCGGACGCCGCCAAGCGTCCCAAGCTCGAGCTGCAGTACGTCCTTCCCTGACCCAAAGCGCCCCGGGACCGAGGTTCCGGGGCGTTTTGACACGCAGCAGTCTCACGATCACTCAGACGACCGTCTGGGTGATTTTTTTTATCGCGCTTGCGGGGTTTCGGTGGGGGTGCGTGCAAAGCATGACGACTCACTGAAATATGTTACAGTGAACCGGTCCATCGATTCATTGCTACGTCGGATCGTGCGGTATCACTGCCGCCAAGGAAGTCATCGGGTATGGGAATTGGCACGTGGATCTTGATCGGCCTCGGCGGCTTCTTGCTGCTGGTGGCTCTGTACGACCTATTTCAACGAAAGCACGCCATCTTGCGCAACTTTCCGGTCATCGGACACTTGCGCTATATCCTCGAATCGGTCGGCCCGGAGCTTCGCCAGTACATCGTCACCGACAACGACTCCGAGCGGCCCTTCAACCGCGATGAGCGTCGCTGGGTCTACGCGTCGTCCAAAAAGCAGAACAATTATTTCGGGTTCGGCTCGGACAACAGCATCGACCTGCTGCCCAATTACCTGGTCATCAAGCACTCGGCGTTTCCGTTCGCCGGCCACGACCAGACCCACTGTGACCCGACGGTGGCGATCCCCTGCTCGAAGGTGTGGGGGGCGGCGCGCGGACGCGCCAAGGCGTTTCGGCCCGACACCACCGTCTACATCTCGGCGATGAGCTTCGGCTCGCTGAGCGCGGCGGCGGTCGAGTCCCTCAACAAAGGGGCGGCGATGGCCAAATGCCTGCACAACACCGGTGAAGGCTCCATTTCGAAGCACCACGACCACGGAGCCGACCTCGTCTGGCAGATCGGCACCGGCTATTTCGGCTGCCGCGACGCCCACGGCAACTTCTGCCTCGACGAGCTCCTCGAGCGCGTGGAGCGCTTTCCGGTGCGCGCCCTCGAGATCAAGCTGAGCCAAGGCGCCAAGCCCGGCCACGGCGGAGTGCTGCCCGCCGAGAAGATCACCCCTGAGATTGCCAAGATCCGCGGCATCCCCATGGGCAAAGACTGCCTGAGCCCCGCCGGTCACTCCGCCTTTTCGAATACCGACGAGCTGCTCGATTTCGTCGAGATGCTCGCCGACGCCACCGGCTTGCCGGTTGGCATCAAGTCGGCCGTCGGGGACCTGGGCTTTTGGGTCGAGCTGGCCGACATGATGCAAGACGGTGAGCGTGGGGTCGACTTTATCACCATCGACGGCGGCGAAGGCGGCACCGGCGCCGCCCCGTTGGCCTTCGCCGATCACGTCTCGTACCCCTTCAAGACCGCGTTTCCACGCGTGTATCGCATCTTCGCCGAGCGCGGGCTCGCCGACGACGTCGTCTTTGTGGGCTCGGGCAAGCTCGGCTTTCCGCAGACGGCGCTCTTCGCCTATGCGATGGGCTGCGACATGGTCGCCGTCGCCCGCGAGGCGATGCTGTCGATTGGCTGCATCCAAGCGCAGCGCTGCCACACCGGGCACTGCCCGGCGGGGGTGGCCACCCAGAACAAGTGGTTGATGCGCGGCCTCGACCCGACGCTCAAGTCGGCGCGCTTCGCCAACTACGTGGCGACTCTGCAGTCGGAGATCCTCGACCTGACCCATGCCTGCGGCCTGCCCCACCCTGCCCTGGTCACCCTCGACCACTTCGACGTGCTCGACGACAACTTCAGCGCCCACTCGGCGCGCGATGTCTTCAGCTACGAGCCGAGCTGGGGCCTTCCTCCCCGGCACGAACAAGAGCGGATCTGGCAAGAGGCCGGCCACACCACCGGCCTGGCCGAACGTAGCGCGGCGGAGTAAATCACGAGGTACGGTTTCCGGTCACGGCTACGGCTCGATCGTCGATGCCGGGTGCTCGGCCGGCGCATGCGGAAGCCGCGCGATCACCCCCTCGTCGGCCGCCAACTCCAATTCACCGTCGACCACGCGCCCCTGCGGATCGGACTCGACGGTGGATACCACCACTTCTGCCCCCGCAAACCGGCTGTCAGGCCGGAAGGTCTGCGGCTCACCGCGGAAGTTGAGCACGACCAAGAACGCCTCGTCCTCGAAGCAGCGCACGTAGCCGAAGAGCGGCGGCTTGGCGTCGACCGGCCAGTAGTCGCCCACGGCCAACGCCGGCTCGCTCCGACGAAGCGAGATGAGCCGTCGATACAGGCTCAAGGTCGAGTCGGGCTCGTCGCGCTCGCGCTCCACGTTGCAGGTCTCGAAGTCGGGCGCCACGGGCAGCCACGGCTCGGCGTCGGTGAAGCCGGCGTTGGCGTCGGCCGACCATTGCATCGGGGTGCGCTCCGGATCGCGGCCCAGGCCCATGCCGGGGCTTCGCAGCTCGCGCGGATCGACGACTTGGTCGGGCGCGATATCGACGTCGACCATGCCGAGCTCGTCGCCGTAGTACATCGTCGGGGTGCCTCGAAGCGTCATCAACAACATCGCCGCCAGCCGAGCCTGGGCGCGCCCGATGCGCGTGGCGATGCGGCTCTGGTCGTGGTTTCCGAGCACCCAGTTGGGCCAACCATCCTCGGGCAGTGATGCCTCGTAGCGGTCGACGATGCTGCGAATATGCGCGGCGTCCCAAGGCGCTCCCACGAGCTGGAAGTTGAACGGCAGGTGCGCCTCGGACTCCTCTTCGCCGTAGTAGGTCACCAACTGGTCGATGGGCAGATACAGCTCGCCGATCATGACGCGCTCGTCGTACTCGTCCATCACCTGGCGCATGCCGACGACCACGTCGTGCACCTCGGGCTGGTCGGCCGAGTAGACAGGCAGATACTCGTCGTAGGGCGACTCCTCGCCGGGCCGATAGTCGGGGTTGGGAGGGTTGTTGCGCATGTGCTCGTCTTTGATCATGTGCCACATCACATCGACCCGAAAGCCATCGACGTCCTTGTCGAGCCAAAAGCGCATCACGTCGAACATCGCCTCGCACACCGCGTCGTTTCGCCAGTTCAGGTCGGGCTGCTCGGCCAGAAACGCGTGGTAGTAGTATTGGCCGGTCGGCTCGTGGAACTCCCAGGCCGACCCGGCGAACTCACTGACCCAATTGTTGGGTGGGCCGCCGTCGGGCCCCGGGTCGGACCAGATATACCAGTCGCGCTTGGGGCTCTCTTTGGATAATGCCGACTCGACGAACCAGGGATGCTGGTCGGAGGTGTGGTTGGGCACCAGGTCGAGGATCACTCGAAGGCCGCGCCCGTGAGCGTCTTCGAGAAGCCGGTCGAAGTCGTGCATCTGCCCGAAGATCGCGTCGACGTCGGTGTAATCGGCGATGTCGTAGCCGAAATCCTTCATCGGCGAGGGGAAAAACGGTGAGATCCACACCGCGTCGACGCCGAGCCACTCGAGGTAGTCGAGGCGTCGGCGAATCCCCTCGAGGTCGCCGCACCCGTCGCCGCTGGCGTCCTGAAAAGAGCGCGGGTAGACCTGATAGATGATGCCGCGCTGCCACCAAAGGTAGTCGTCCTTCCAGCTCATGCTTCCACCTTGCCGGTATGCGCGAGGGTGTATTGAGAGCGGCGAAACCATCGGTAGCCGTAGGGCCCGACCTCGAGGCAGTCGTCATCGAGCTCCCAGCGGTCGTACTCTTGATCGGCAAAGAGCTCGAGCAGATGCTCGCGCTCCTCGCAGTCGAGGCCCAAATCGACCTCGATGGCCTCGCCGCACAGGTTGTGCACGGCGATGGCGAAACGCTCGCCCTCCTGGGCCCGATGAGCGAAGATGCGCGGGTCGCCGGTGTCGATAAGGACGGGCTCGCCCTCGCCGAACTCCGGGGTGTCGAGGCGCTGGTGGATGGCGCGGATCATCCAGCTCAGAAACGAGTCGCGGTCGCGGCGCTGGTCGGTGACGTTTCGCTCCTTGTAGCCCCACTTGCCCTCGCTGATAATCGGGCGCACCAACTCGTCGACGTCGCGCTGGCTGAACGCGCCGTTGGGCTCGTCGGACCACTGCATGGCGGTGCGCACCGCATCGCGCCCCTTCTCGTCGAGCTTCTCGCCCATGGCGATCTCGTCGCCGTAATAGAGGACCGGGGTGCCCGGAAGCGTCAGCAAAAGACTGTAGGCCAACTCCATGCGCGGCCGGTCGTCTTCGAGCATCGGCGCCACCCGCCGGCGGATGCCTCGCCCGAAGATTCGCATCTCGTCTTCGGGGGCGAATTTCTCCATGACGTCCTCGAACTCGTCTTTGGCCAGCCGCTCCAAGTCGAGCTCGTCGTGGTTGCGCAAGAAGTTCGCCCACTGACCGGCGTGGTGCACGTTGGGCAGCACCTCGAGCGCCTTGGCAATGGGCTTCCCCTCCTCGCGCGCGAGCGCCAGAAACAGGTAGTTGCAAAGGTAGAAGTTGAGCAGCACGTTGAATTCGTCGCCCTCGCCGAAATACGGCTCGAGCTCGTCGGGATTGACGTCGACCTCGGCGAAGATCATCGCCTTGAGGCTCTGATCCTCGACGAACGTGCGAAGCTCCTGCAGATACTCGTGAGGGTCGCGCTCGAAACGGATGGACCCCTTCCGGCGGATCATGTGCGGGGCGGCGTCGAAACGAAACCCGGAGACCCCTTGGCGCAACCAGAAGCGCAAGATCTTTTGGATCTCGTGGCGCACCTCCGGGTTGGCGAAGTTCAGGTCGGCTTCGTGCGCATAAAACGTGTGGTAGTAGTACTGCCCCGACGCTTCATCCTCGCACCAATTGCCCGACTGCTGCTCGCCGAAGATCAGCTTCTCTTCGCCGTGCGCGTCCGGGTCATCGGTCCAGATATAATAGTCGCGGTACTTCGAGTCGGGGTCTTCGAGCGCCTTTTGAAACCACGGGTGGTCGATCGAGGTGTGGTTGAACGGCAGGTCGAGCACCACGTGAATGCCGCGTTCCTCAGTCTCCTCGAGGAAATGCGAGAAGTCGCCAAAATCCCCCAGCTCCTCGTTGAGCTTGTAGTAGTCGCGCACATCGTAGCCGTTGTCGCGACCGGGCGTGTCGTAGATGGGCAGCAACCACAGACAGTTGATGCCCAGCCCATTGAGGTAATCGAGACAGTTGGTCAGGCCTTTGAAATCACCGATGCCATCGCTGTTGGAATCCATGTAGGCTTTGACGTCGAGCGAGTAAATGACGCTATTCTTGTACCAATGCCGCATCGGTGCCTTCGGGTAAGCTGAGGGTTTGTTGCCTCCTACCAAACAATTGTCTTTGAAGGTGCCCACCGCTTTAGCTGCAGCAAGCCACACGTGGCCGTGCAGCTACTCAGCCTCTTGCGGCTCGGCGTGTTTCTTCCAGTTCTCCCAAACGCTGACCGCCAACCAGCAGAACACCGCCCAGCCCGCCCCGATCGCCCAACCACCGATCACATCGGTCGGGTAATGCACCCCCATCGCCACCCGGGTCAGGCCCACCAAAAAAGTCAGAAAGAACGAGGTCGCGATGACGTACAGCGCCAAGCGGCGACGCGTGGCGAAGCGCGCAATCAAAATGCCGAGGGTCAGATAGACGACCGCCGCGGTGGTCGCGTGGCCGCTGGGAAAGCTCGAGGTGCTCAAGTCGTAGATCTCGGGGATCATCGTCGGCCGGGGGCGCATAAAGACGTCCTTGAGCAGCATCACCAGCGCCGTGCCGCCCGCCAACGAGAGGAACACATCGAGCGCGTGGCTGTAATAGCGCGCGAGCAGCAGGTAGCCGATCACGAGCATGCTCAGCACAAAAGCGACAGGAAAACTGCCCAGCGCCGTCAGGTCGGCGGCCACGCCTTCCATCCAAGCCGGACCGATCAACTCGGCGTGATTCGGCCCCTGGCGCAACGCGGTCAAGATCGCCTGGTCGAAGCCCGACGTGTCTCGATCACTGACTGCGTCGGCGAGTTCGACAAAGCCCAGACCCACCAAGATGACAACGATCAGCGCACCGGCGGCGCGTATCTCCGGGCGGCTCAAGAACGCTCGGATGTCGAGGTGTTCGACCGGGTTCAAGTGGTCCATAAGGTGAATTCTGGGGGAGACGCGATCAGGATTACGAGTGCGGCACAGTCGTCGAAAGCTGCGGGTGCGAATATAGACACCAGTTCCGGGGTCCTCTTCCCTGCGCGTCCTTCGACTTCCCCGCGCGCCCTTCGACCTTGACTTCTGGCCCCACTCACGCACTCTATTTCGCCCGACTCAAATTTCTATGGGAGCTGAAATGGATCGATCGACTGCGAAATGGCTGACCATCCACCTCATCGTGACCCTCTTGGCTGTTGCTGGGTGCAGTGACGACGAAGACCCCGGTGACTCCGTGACGGACACCGGCGTCGATGCTGCACAAGACGTCGCACAAGATACGGCCGACGACGTCGAGCAAGACGCCGCACAAGATGTCGCTCAGGACACAACCGACGACGTCGCGCAGGACGTCGCCGAGGACGTCGCTCGAGATGCGGCCGACGACGTCGAACAAGACGCGACCGCCGATGCAGGCGACACAGGCCAGGACACGAGCCAAGACACCGGCCAAGACACAGCGCAAGACACGACCGCGACGGCCGACGCCGACACCTGCGCCACGGCCATCGACGCGACCGCCGGCGGCACCTGGGACAACCAGTCGACGAGCGACGCCACCGACGATTACGACTCGCCGATCACCGCCTCGAACTGCCCGAGCGGCGCGGTCAGCGGCAAAGACGAGGTCTACTCGCTGTCGCCCACGGCCACGACGACCTACGAGGTGACCGTGACGCCCGTGGGCAGCACCTTCGACCCGTTTTTGTACGTGCGCACCGACTGCAGCCAGGATGCTTGCCTCGCCGGCACGGTGTTCAACGGCCCGGGTCAGTCCGAAACCGTGACCTTCGACGTGCAGGGCGGGCAGACGGCCTTCGTCATCGTCGACGGCGAGCTCGGCACCGAGGGCGACTACGCTCTGACGGTCGCCATACAGTGACCGCTCGGCTCGGGCGTTTAGGTTTGGACGATGCGTGATGTGCGGACGCATGGCCCACCTCGCCCGATACGCTGGAGCTTGATGACCGACCACTCCGAGCCAGACAAGAAGCCCGAAGAGCGAGACCTGCCTCCAGCGCCGATGGGCGAAGACGCTCGCGCGCCCTCCGGGGCGCCGGCGTCGGGTTGGGCGGTGCGCGATCGGTTTGCATGGGCCGAAATCCACCGCCGTCTCCTGGCCGCAGCCGACGAAGAGATTGCCAGCAGCCCACGGTCGCTCTTCTTCAGCGCACTTACCGCCGGCTTTGCCATCGTGCTGACCTTCTTGGGGCTCGCGGTCGGCAAGACGCATTTTCCCGACAATCCTTTTCTGGCCAGCCTGCTCTACCCCATCGGCTTTGTCTACATCATCGTCGGCCGCTACCAACTCTACACCGAGAACACGCTGCCTCCAGTCAAGCTGGTGATGACCCGTCTGGCCAGCATTCCGCTGCTGTTGCGGCTGTGGGGGATTGTCTTGGCGGGCAACCTCGCCGGCGCTGCGCTGGGATCGCTCGTTTTGGCCCACACAAAGGTTCTGCCTGCCGGTGCGGCCAGCACCACCAAACACTTTGTCGCCGAGGCCGTCGCCTTGGGGTGGTGGGACGTCTTTTTCAAAGCCATCTTCGCTGGCTGGCTCGTCGCCGGTGTGGTCTGGCTGGGGACGGCGGCGCGCGATACCATCTCGCGGCTTTTCATCGTCTACCTGGTCTTCTACACCATCTCGGTCACCGGCCTCTTCCACATCATCTCGGTGAGTTCGGAGGCCTTCTTCGTCCTCTTTTCGCAGGGTGGCGCAGGCTTACTTGCGGTATTGGGCGACTTCCTGTTGCCCGTGCTGCTCGGAAATACTGTCGGCGGCGTGGCAGTCTTTGCGTTCATGGCCGACGCCCAAGCCGAGGAGCAACGCTTTCCGGAGATGCGTGAGCTGAGCCTCTTCGAGCTCTTCTTTAGCTGGAAAGGCGGGCGACCGTTGAGCCATCCACGCCCGCGCCCGCCTTGGCCTAGCGAAGAAGACTGGCCTAGCGAAGAAGACTGGCCTAGCGAAGAAGATACGCCTCCCCGGACCCGATCGCCATCCGGTTTGGGCGGCGAATTGCGCTGATTGACTCCCCTGCGCCGTCACGGGCTTGTCACATCAACCGAAAACCGGCACAATCGTGCTACGTATTCTACAGATTGGATCAACTGAGGGCACCCCACCCGAAACGCGTGTGGACGGGAGTAGTCAGAGGGTTGTGGTACGGCGCAGCCTGTTTGCGTCGGGGCTCGGAGTCGTTGGTATCTCACGTGCGTGGCGATCCGGTCTCAACGATGCCTGGGGTCTTGGAGTGTTGCGATGCCACGACCAAATGTCGACACACCGGTGGAGACTACTGTGAGCGTCTTGCGCGCTGCGGCAGACTGGGCCCGGGAGTATGCCCAACAACTCGAGCGAGTCTTCGGCGACGACTACGACGGGGCGACCATGGCCCGCGCGCTCGCCGAGCAACTCGAATCAGCCGAGCAGACTTACAAGCGAGCCCGCCGCGAAGACACCACCCTGGACGATCCCGTCCAAACAGTACTCGCCGACATACGAGAGTTCATCGGCGAGGTGCTCGAGCAGATTCGAGAGGCGTTCGAAGATGCCGACAACCGCGACGCGATGGTGAACGATTTTGCCCCCCAACCGCCTGACTCGGTGCGCTCGTTCGAGCACGCCAAGCGCGCCCTCGCCCAACTCGCCGCAGCCGTCGAGCACTACGAGGAGCGGATGCGACAGGCTCGAATCGACGTCGGCGAGTTGCAGCACAAGCTCGTGCTGACCTTCGGCGCGCTCGAAGAGGCGGCCGAAAAACCCGCCACCGAAAACGAGCAAACGCGCGCTGCTCGACGAGAGCGTGACCAACTTCGCCAAGAGGCGGTCGACTTCGTGCGCAACCTGCAACTCGCCGCCGAGGCGGTCCAGCTCTCCCAACGCGACCCGCTCGAGGACCTGCACGCACTCTTCGCCAAGCACGGCCCTCCCGCCCCTGCGCTACTCGGCCGCACGGCCTCCTTGCGTCGGTTTTCTCACGAGCGATAGGCCACCGACAGGCGCGCCGCTCGCCTCAGCGAAGCGGCGCGCTGTGGAGCCCCCCAAAGCGTCGCTTGTCTGTGTTGTCCTGCGTCTTTCTCCCCCCAAAAAGTTGACCGCCCCCCCTCGGCTTGGGTATAGCGTTTCGCAACCAAATCCGAACGTTCTCCCGGCCTCCCCAACAGGCCGCTGATACGCAGAAAAAGCGGGGACGCGCCCACTCTAGCTGTAACCGACGTGGCGAAACGCCTACCTTCTATGGCCCGATTCACCGAGTATTTTATCCCCGACGAACTTGCCGACGAAAACGGCATCGAACGCAGACGCGCGCAGATCGGCGTCAAGACCGCCTACACCGTAGTGTTCTGGGCGTTTTTGGCCGCAGTCATCTCCGGATCGGGTGGATCGATCCACGCGGCGATTGGGCTGGTGCTGTGCGGCACGACCGTAGCCACCGCGCCGTTCGTGTTGCGCTCGACAGGCCGGATGGACATCGCCGGTCATCTCATCGTCACCCCGATTTACATTTTGCTCTTCTGGCTGATCCACCAAAACGGTGGGCTCTTGGCGCCGGCGATCGTCTGGCCGGCTATGATTCCACTGCTGGCGACCCTCTTTCAGGGCCGACGCACCGGCAAAGTGTGGCTCTGGGTCATCATCGCGAGTTGGGTGGCCGTGTTGATCGGTGCCCTGACCGGCTACGACTATCCCACCCAGCTTCCGCCGAAGGTCGCCACCGTCCAACGAGGCATCAGCCTGGTCGGCTTGGCGGTGACCGCGTTCGTGGTACTTCGACTCAAAGACGACCTGCAGACCTGGCTCACCGAGGAGTTGCGCCACAAGGAGGCCGAGACGCGCGCGGTGCTCGAGACGGCCCCTGACGGCATCGTCACCGTCGACCTCGACGGCACGGTCCTCACCGCCAACGAGGCGGCCGCGCGTATCTTCGAGCGCGACCCCGAGGCCATGCTCGGCCAAGACATCCGCCAGTTGGTCTCCTCGCTCGACTCCGAGGCGCTCGCCCATGCGCACGCCTCCGAAGTCTTCGGCGAATCCACCGAGCACACCGGCCGGCGCGGCGACGAGGCGTTCCCCGCCGAAATCGCCTTCGGCAGCCTCGAAGACCGCACCATCTTGGTGCTTCGCGACATCACCGAGCGCAAACGCGCCGAGCAAGAGATCCGCGACGCGCGCGACGCAGCGATCGAGGCCAATCAGGCCAAGAGCGCCTTCTTGGCGAATATGAGCCACGAGCTTCGCACCCCGCTCAACGCCGTCATCGGCTACTCGGAGATGATCAAAGAAGAGATCGAGTTCATGCGCGAAGACGGCGCCGAGGGCGCCGAGGCTGCTGCCAACTTCTTGCCCGACCTGACGCGCATCCGCTCGGCCGGCACCCACCTTTTGGCGCTGATCAACGATATCCTCGACCTGTCGAAGATCGAGGCGGGCAAGATGACCATCCACGTCGAGATGTTCGAGATCGCCGAGTTGGTCGAAGATATCCGAAGCACCATCGTGCCGCTGGCCGACAAGAACAACAACACGTTGACCGTCGAGGTGAGCGACGAACTTCGTTACATGAACTCGGACGCCACCAAGGTGCGCCAGATCTTGTTCAACCTGCTGAGCAACGCGTGCAAGTTCACCAGCGACGGCACCATCACCATGCGGGTTCGGCCCGACGAGGCCTACGACAAGGTCGTCTGCGAGATCGAGGACACCGGCGTGGGCATGAGCCAAGAGCAACTCGCCAAGATCTTCGAGGCGTTCACGCAAGCCGACGCCTCGACCACCCGCGAGTTCGGTGGCACCGGCCTCGGATTGACCATCACCCGGCACTTCTGCGCGCTGCTCGAAGGGGAAATCGACGTCGAGTCGACCCTGGGCGAAGGCAGCACCTTCACGGTGCGACTCGCGGCGAATTTGGGCGCCGGCGACCTCGAGCAACCCGACGCTGACGTCCCCCAAACCCTCGAGGAGATATCGCGCCCGGCCGATCCCGACAGCCAAACGGTGCTCGTCATCGACGACGATGCGACCATGCGCGACCTGCTTCGCCGCGTGCTCGAGCGCGAGGGGTTCGCCGTGGCCTCCGCCGCCAGCGGCTCTGAAGGCCTCTTGCTGGCCGAGCAACTCCAGCCCGACGTGATCACACTCGATGTGATGATGCCGTCGATGGACGGCTGGACGCTGCTCTCCAAGCTCAAAGAGCACCCCGAATTGGCCGATATCCCGGTGATCATGGTCACCATGGTCGCCGAGAGCGCCCGCGGCTACGCACTGGGCGCCGATCACTATATGGTCAAGCCGGTCGACCGAAAGCGACTCGTCGACATCCTGCACTCCTACCGCACCTCGAGCGATCAGGCTGGCCATGCCTTGCTCGTCGAGGACGACGAACCGACCCGCAATTTGCTCCGTCGCACGCTCGAGGGCGACGGATGGGCGGTCGTCGAAGCCGAAAACGGCCAAGAGGGCCTCGACCGCCTCGCAACCATCGACCCCGATCTGGTGCTGCTCGACCTGATGATGCCCCAGATGGACGGCTTCGAATTCCTGCACGAGTTCCGAAGCCGAGACGCGTACTGCAATGTCCCCGTCATCGTGGTGACCGCCAAGGAGCTTACCGAGGACGAGGAGGAGCGCTTGCGCCGCGGCACCAGCGAAATCCTCTCCAAGGGAGGCTCGCGCGGACTCGGTGACGGACAAGATCAATTGATCACTCAGATACGACGGCACGTGCGTCGAGCCGTCAAAAGTCGACAAAGACCCGCTAACACCCCGGCATCGAAAAGGAATCCCGCGCTCACCGAGTAGCGTCGCCCAAAATAGGCTGAGAACCTGATTGCATGCGGCTGACAGGTGATTTAAAGTCAGCTCGAAAACGCAATCCTGCGATTAAAAACTTGGCCGAATTTGACTGGGAGATTTGTCGATGAAGTACGTCGAATCTGTTCGTACTCCTTCTTGGCTTTCACTCGCGTTGACGGGACTGTTGTGCCTGAGCGCCTGTGGTGACGAGAGCGCCCCTCAACCAGACGACACGACCACGGAGACCGCTCAATCCGCGCTGGCGAACGCCTCGACTACCGCCGATCATTCGTATCTGCGCCGAACGCTGGCCGACGGCGCCGAGTTCCACGCCACCAACGGCATGGAGATGGGTCCCGACGGCAACCTGTATGTCGCCAGCGTGCTCGGCCGCGAGATCGGCGTGGTCAACCCGCGAAGTGGCAAGATCCTCGACCGCATCGGCATCGAGCGCGGCGTCGACTCGCCCGACGACCTCGAATTCGGTCCTGACGGCTCGCTGTACTGGACCTCGTTCTTGACCGGCGAGGTCGGACGCCTCAAGCCCGACGGCACCAAAGTGACCGTCGCCCAGCTCGGCCCGGGCGTTAACGCCATCGCCATGTCGCCCGACGGGCGCCTCTTCGTCACCCGCGTCTTCCTGGGCGACGAACTCTACGAGCTCGACCCCGATGGAAACGCCCCGCCCCAGCTGGTCACCTCCGGCATGGGTGGCTTGAACTCGATGGAGTTCGGCCCCGACGGCCACCTGTACGGCCCGCTGTGGTTCGCCGGCTCAGTTGCACGCATTGACGTCGACAATGGCACCGTCACCCCGATCTTCGGTGGCCTGCAAGTCCCCGCGGCGGTCAAATTCAACTCCCAAGGTCTCCTGCACGTCGTCGATCAGGCTGCCGGCGAAGTCGTCACCTACGACCTGAACACCGGTACCACACAGGTCGTCGCCCAGGTCGACGAAGCAGGCGCCGACAACCTGGCAATCGACGCCCGCGGCGACATCTACCTGACCAACGCCCACGACGGCTGGGTGCGCAAGGTGCTGCCCAACGGCAAGACCCGCAGCCTGACCGACGAAGGTATGGTCGCCCCCGGCGGCGTCGCCGTGCTCCCCTACGACGGCGGCACCTCGGTCTTCACCTCCGACGCCCTGTCGGTCAAAGCCTACGACGTCCAGACCGGCCAAATGACCCTCGAGGCGCACTCGGTCATCGGCGTATCGCCGCTCGCCACGCCCATCTCGGCGACCGCCGACAACGGCCGGCTGCTGACGACCTCCTGGTTCGCCAACGTCGTCCAGACGTGGGACCCGGCGCTGCACACCGTCGTCGAGAGTCACCAAGACTTCGCCGTGCCGCTCAACGCCGTGCGCTATAACGGTGACCTCGTGGTCGCCGAACTCGCCACCCACCGCGTGGTGCGCCGCCCGGCTGGCACTAACGCCAAGGTCCCGATGGCCGGCGTGCCCGTGCCCACCGGCCTGGCCACCGACGGTGACTCGCTTTGGGTCGCCGACTGGGCCACCGGCCGCGTGCTGCGCATCGCCCAGGGCGGCCAGGCACTGGCGACTCCCGAACTGGTCGCCGCCGGCCTCTCCTTCCCCGAGGGGATGACCCTCGACAACGACGGCACCCTGCTCGTCGTCGAGACCGGCACCGACAAGCTCACCCGCATCGACCCGGCCACCGGCCAGAAGACCGTCGTCGAAGACGGCCTCGACATCGGCATGCAGGGCCCGGCGACCATGCCGCCGACCTACATCTTCAACGACGTCGACGTCGACGATTGCGGCAACATCTACGTGAGCGTCGACACCGACAACACCATCGAGAAGCTCGCGCCTCTCGGCGCCGGCGCTCCGGGCTGCACCAACGGCTCGAAGTAATCGATTGCACCCAAATCGATTGTACCGAACAAGCCCGTCCAGGCTGAAATCTGGGCGGGCTTGTTTGCGTAGGCGACCTTGTTGCAGGTGGTCGGTTCTGTTAGCGTCGTCCTCGACACAATCGACCGCCTGAAGCTTTGCCGGCGACTATGGACATCGTGAAAGACAATCTACGACTTCGAGCCTTCTGGCTGCGCCTCTTCGGCGTAGCGTTGATGGTGCTCGCCGTCGGGATGACCATGTCCACGAGCACGCCAGCTTCAGCCTCCACGCTCGCATCCTACGACGCCGAGAAGGCCAACTCCGCAGATCCCTGCGAGAGCGAATGCCCCGGCGAACTCCCCGACGGTGAGTGTCCCGACAACTGCGCCCATTGCGGTTGTTGCAGCGCGGTCGCGTTCTCGCTTTTGCCCACCACCATCGCGGTGAGCGCCGCTCCCGACCCTGCAGGAGCCGACTCACCGCCCTATCCGTCCGTCGTCCCCAGCGACGTCACGCACGGCATTTTCAAGCCACCGCAGCACAGCTCTGTCTACTGAAAATCTGGCCACTGAAACCTGGCCACTGAAACCTGGTAAGACGCCCTGCACATCCGGCTCGATGAGTTTGATGCGCCACGGAATTCGTCTGCGCGACGCAGCGTGAGGCGACTCGACCGTGCGGCGTCTGGACGCCTGGAAGAACAAGCTTCCACGCGATCCCATACCTCTAAAAACACGAAAGTGGACAAGCGATGTTTGACACGATTCGCCCGGGATCCGGTGCGATCTCGGGTTGTAAGCACGTAGAGACGAGTGCGCGCCCCAAACGACAGTTCTTGAGCATTATTGCCTTCACCGCGACCGTATGCGTGGCGGCAAGTACCGCCGATGCCCAGCAACGTGACGAAGAGCCGACGGGCGAACCGGTCACGTTGACCGAGCTATTCGAGTTCGCCGAAGAGAGCGCTCCCGACATCCAGCAGGCGCGCGAGCGCCTCGGGCTCGGCGACGCGGCCATCGAGGGGGCCGAGAGGTTCCAGCCATTCAACCCCGAAATCGAGGGCGAGTTTGGCGTCGGACTCGATGACGTGGGGCTCAGCCGCGCCGAGATCACGCTCACGCAGCGCCTCGAAATCGCCGGTGAGCGCGGGCTTCGCATCGATGCGGCCCGACAGCAGAAAGAGGCCCTCCAGGCCGAGCTCGCCCGGGCCCGCTGGGACGTCCACCAGCAGGTCCACCGCCTCTATCGCCAGGGCCTGGTCGACACCGACGAGGTCGAGATCGAGCGCGACGTCCTCGACTTCACCCAGGCCCTCTTCGAAGTCGCCGAGCAGCGCTTCGAGGCCGGCGAAGAGCCGCGCACCTCGGTGATCGTGGCCCGCGCGGAGGTCGCCCAAGCACGCCAGCGGCTGCTGCAAGCCCAGGTCCGAGCCCTTCGCACGCGCCGCGATCTGGGCGCAGTCGTCGGGTGGACCAAACAGGCCGCCCCGCAGCCGACCGGTGAGCCCGAGAAGGCCAAGCCTGTCCCTGCCAAAGAGCGACTCGTCGAGAAGGCTATCGCACAAGATCCGCAGCTCGCCGTGCTCCGCGCACGCCTCGAGCAAGCCCGCGCAGACCTCGCCCTCGAAGAGCGCGAAGTGTGGCCCGCGCCCCTGATTGGAGTGGGTTACGAGCGTGAAAACTTGGCGAGCACCGACGTCGAAAACAAGCTGCGCCTCGTCGTCGGAGTGCCCCTGCCGCTGTGGGATCGCAACCAGGGAGAGATCGCTGCCGCAAAGACGCGCACCGACATTCTTCGCCAGGCGATTGAGGATCGAAAGAAAGTCCTCGGGAACCTCGTTGTGAAGCAGGCCGCGTCCGTCCAAGCCGCGTACGGGCAGACTCAGATCTATCAGGAAGAAGTGCTCCCCGCGCTCGAGACCCAACTGGACCTGCTCCAGGAGGGCTTCAAGCTCGGTGAGTTGAGCCTGCTCGACGTGATGAACGCTCGCGACCGTCTGTTGGCCGTGCAACGGCAATATCTGGCCGCGCTCGATGAATACTACGCCGCCGTCAGCGAACTCGAAGCGCTTTTGGGAACGGCGATTTGGCAAGCAAACGGCGACGAATAGGAGAACTCCAATGCAATACACGATGATGAAGCGCTGCCTGATGTGGACATTGTGGGCCCTGTTGGCCGCGAGCACATTCGGCTGCGAGTCGAAACAACCTGCGGACACCAAAGAACAACCTGCAAACACCAAAGAAGGTGAGACCAAGACCGCCGAGCACTCGCCCGACAACGGCGAATGGTGCAAGGGCCACGGCCTCCCCGAGTCCCACTGCACCAAGTGTCACCCCGAGCTCATCGACAAATTCAAGGCCAAGGGCGACTGGTGCAAAGAGCACGGCTTCCCCGAGTCCGCCTGTCCCACCTGCAACCCGATGGACCCGCCCGGCGCTACTGAGACTGCCGAGCATTCCCCAACCAACGGCGAATGGTGCAAGGGCCACGGCCTCCCCGAGTCCCACTGCACCAAATGCCACCCCGAGCTCATCGACAAGTTCAAGGCCAAGGGCGACTGGTGCAAAGAGCACGGCTTCCCCGAGTCCGCCTGCCCCACCTGCAACCCGATGGACCCGCCCGGCGCTACTGAGACTGCCGGTATCGCGCCCATCCCCGGGATCGAACCGGGCACCCAGATCATCTTCAAGCAAGACGATCACGAGCAGGCCGTCGGCATCGAGACGGTCCCGGCCAAGAAGGTGCCCGTCGGCCTCGGCACCCGCGCCCCGGCGCGTATCGAGTTCGACCGCAATCAGCTCGCCGACGTGCGCGCGGCGGTGCCCGGCATCGTGCGCGAGGTGTTGGTCGACCTCGGCCAAGAGGTCGACGAGGGCACGCCCCTCTTCGTGCTGGAGAGCGCACGGGTGGGCGAAGTTCAGGCGAAGGTCCGCGCGGCCTCCGAGGAGTTGAAGACCGCCCGCGCCAACCTCGAGCGGCAGAAGAAACTATTCGAAAAGGGACTCTCCGCGGAGCGCAAAGTCGAAGTCGCCGAGCGTGACTTCCAGGAGGCCAAGGCCCGCGTCAGCTCGCTCAGAAGCTCGCTGCGCCTCGCCGGGGGCTCCGGAAGCTCGAGCACCGGTCGCTACACCATCCGCGCGCCCATCGCCGGCACCATCGTCGACCGCCCCGGCGTGGTCGGCGCGTTCGCCACCGAGGAGACCTCGCTGGCCACCGTCGCCGACACCTCCAAAATGTGGGCGATGCTCGACGTCGCCGAGGGCGACAGCTTCGCCCTCGAGAACGGCCAGCCGGTCACCCTCGCCGTCGACGGCGCCACCGGTCGCAAGTTCGACGGTCAGGTCACCTGGATCTCCCCGCAAGTCGACCCGCGCACCCGCACTGTCAAAGTGCGCGCCGAGATCGACAACGCCGACGGCAAGCTGCGCGCCAACCAATTCGCGCGCGCCGAGATCGGCATCGCCCCCGACAAAAAGGGCGTGGTCGTGCCCAAAGAGGCCATCCAGAGCCTCGAGGACGGCACGGTCGTCTTTGTTCGAAAGAAGCAGGGCCAATACGAGCCGCGCATCGTCGAAGCAGGCCGCAGCGACGGCGACGTCGTCCAGGTGCGCGGCAACCTTCGGGTCGGCGAGCCGGTGGTCACCACCGGTGCGTTCATCCTGAAGACCGAATTGAGCAGGGACAGCATCGGCGCAGGCTGCTGTGAAGTGCCCGGCCAGTCTGACTAAGGGGGGAATCTATGCTGTCAAAACTCATCGAAATATCGCTTCGCCACCGCCTGGTGGTGCTGCTCATCACCGGCCTGTTGGTGCTGGCCGGGCTCGTCTCGTTTCGCGAGCTTCCCTTCGACGCCTACCCCGATACGACGCCGGTGCAGGTGACCGTCAACACGGTCGCCCCGGCGCTGAGCCCCGTAGAGGTCGAGCGCCAGCTGACCTTCCCGCTCGAGCAGGCCATCGGCGGCCTGCCCGGCCTCGCCGAGGTGCGCTCGGTCTCCAAATTCGGATTCTCCCAGATCACCGTCATCTTCGAGGATGACGTCGACATCTACCTGGGCCGACAGGTCGTCACCGAGCGTATCCAGACCGTCGAGCTGCCGCCCGAAGCCTCCAAGCCCTCGCTCGGCCCCGTGTCGACGGGCTTGGGCGAAGTCTTCCAGTACACCGTCGAGAGCGACAAACGCTCCCCGCAGGAGCTCCGGACGCTGCACGAGTGGGTGGTGCGCCCGCAGATGCTCACCGTGCCCGGCGTCGCCGAGGTCAACACCTGGGGCGGCTACGAAAAGCAGTACCACGTGGTCGTCGACCTCGCGCAGCTCATCAAATACGAGCTGACCGTCGAGGACGTCGAGTTCGCCCTGAAGCGCAACAACGCCAACGTCGGCGGCGGGCTCGTGGGCACCGGCGGCCAGAGCCAGCTCGTCCAGGGCGTCGGGCTCGCCCGCGACATCGAAGACCTCGAAAAGATCGTCGTCGCCGCGGTCGACGGCGTGCCCATCCGCGTCTCCGACGTCGCCCGCGTCGAGGAGGGCCACGAGATTCGCCGCGGCGCGGTCACCGCCGGCGGCGAAGGCGAGGCCGTGCTCGGCCTGGGCTTCATGCTCATGGGCGAGAACAGCCGCGAGGTGACCAAGGCCCTCGAAGCGCGCCTCGCCCAAGCCCAAAAGAGCCTGCCCGACGACGTGCGCCTCGAGCCGATGTACAGCCGCACCGAACTCGTCGACCAGGTCCTCGAGACCGTGCGCGACAACCTGCTCGAGGGCGCGCTGCTGGTCATCGCCATCCTCTTCATCCTCATGGGCAACGTGCGCGCCGGGCTCATCGTGGCGCTGGCCATCCCGCTGTCGATGCTCTTTGCGTTCAACATGATGCTCCAGTTCGGCATCGTCGGCAGCCTCATGAGCCTCGGCGCGATCGACTTCGGCCTCGTCGTCGACAGCTCGGTCATCATGGTCGAGAACGCCGAACGGCGCCTCGCCGAGGACACGAGCAGTCGAAGCATCCTCGAGGTCGTGCGCGACGCGGCCGTCGAGGTGCGCAAACCGACGCTCTTCGGCGAGCTCATCATCGCCGTCGTCTACCTGCCGATTCTGTTCCTGGAAGGGGTCGAAGGAAAACTCTTTCGCCCGATGGCGCTCACGGTCATCTTCGCCCTGCTCGGCTCGATGATCATCTCGATGACCCTCATGCCCGTGCTGGCGAGCTATGTCCTCAAACGACGCCAGAAAAAGGGCACGCTCGCCGAGGGGACAAGCCCGGCGGAGCACCGCGACGTCTGGCTCGTCCGCAAGCTCAAAGCGCTGTACCGACCGGTGCTCGACTGGTCGCTTCGAAACCGCAAGGCCGTGCTCTTGATCACGGCGGCCATCGTCATCGACGCGGGCGTCGTCGCCTGGGGCCTGGGCTCGCAATTCGTCCCCCGGCTTCGCGAGCAATCGGTGGTCATCAACACCGTGCGCCTGGCCGGCGTCTCCCTCGACGAGTCGGTGCGCTACGGCACCCAGCTCGAAAAGAAGCTCCTAAAGACCTTCCCCGACGAGATCGAGGACGTCTGGACACGCACCGGCACAGGCGAGGTCGCCACCGACCCGATGGGCTTGGAGGTCTCCGACGTCTTCATCACGCTGCACCCGCGCGAGGAGTGGACGCGCGCCGAGACCAAAGACGAGCTCGTCGACGCCATGCAAAGGGAGCTCGACGGCATGCCCGGCATGCGCACGATCTTCACCCAACCCATCGAAATGCGCGTCAACGAGATGCTCGCCGGCATCCGCGCCGACGTCGGCATCAAGCTGTACGGCGACGACTTCGACGTCCTCAAACAGAAGGCCGGCGAAATCCAAGAGGTCGTCGAGGGCCTCGAGGGCGCCACGGACGTGACCACCGAGCAGATCACCGGCCTGCCGGTGCTCCAGCTCGAGGTCGACCGCGACCAGGTCGCCCGCTACGGCATCGCCGTCGAGGAGGTCTTGCGCTACGTCGAGTCGCTGGGCACCCGCAAAGTCGGCGAGATCCGCGAGGAGCAGCGCCGCTTCGACCTCGTCGTGCGCCTCCCGGAGCGCTACCGCGAAAACCCCGACGAGATTCGCTCGATCACGCTCACCACCGCCGACGGCCAACGCGTCCCGCTGGGCCAGCTCGCCAAGATCCAGGTCATCGACTCCCCCTCGACCATCAACCGCGAGTGGAGCAAGCGCCGCGTCGTCGTGCAGGCCAACGTGGCCGACGGCGACGTCGGCGGCTTCGTCGAGCGCGTGCGCGACGCGATCGACCAAAACGTCGAGCTCCCCGCTGGCTACTACGTCGACTACGGCGGCCAATACGAGAACATGAAGCGCGCCCAAAACCGCCTCATGATCGTGGTCCCCATCGCGCTCCTGCTCATCTTCACGCTGCTCTACATCACCTACGGCAGGATGCTCGACGCCCTGCGCGTCTTCACCGGCGTCCCCTTCGCCGCCGTCGGCGGCATCTTCGCGCTGTGGCTGCGCGACATGCCCTTCAGCATCTCGGCGGGCGTCGGCTTCGTCGCGCTGTCGGGCATCGCCGTGCTCGGCGACATGGTGCTCGTCTCGTACGTACGCGACCTGCTCGACAAGGGCGTGGCGCCGCTGCAGGCCATCAAAGAGGGCGCGATGACGCGCATGCGACCGGTGCTGATGACCGGCATGGTCGCCGCCTTCGGCTTCATCCCCATGGCGCTCAACACCGGCGTGGGCGCCGAGGTCCAGCGCCCGCTCGCCACGGTGGTCATCGGCGGCATGATTACGTCGACCCTCGCCACACTCGTCGTCATGCCCGTGCTCTACGCCGTCTTCGGCACTGGCGCGCCGCGGGATGGAGAGATGTAGCGGATGGACTAATGGCGCTAGTCGCGGATGAGGTGATGATAGGCGAATCGCCGAGCGAATCTGAGTGATGATGGGCGGATGCGGTGGTTGGTTCGATGACGGTGGTCGTAGCAACACGGATGCCAGCCGGCTTCGATTCTGGACGCTTGTTGCAGCGACCGTGAAGAACCGTATCGCCTCGTGAAAAGTGATCATATAGAGCGAATAGCGTGAAAAACCATCAGTACATTCACGGAAGACTTTCGCGATATTTGTTCGGTGCGGGGGCATCTTGCCCTCGCCTGCGAGAGCTCGAAGCACTCGCACCGATAGCGCGCGACTTGTTCGGTGCGGGGGCATCTTGCCCTCGCCTGCGAGAGCTGGAAGCACTCGCACCGAAAGACGAAGGCGCGGATGAACTAATGGCGCTAATCGCGGACGAGGTGATGATAGGCGAATCGCCGAGCGAATCTGAGTGATGATGGGCGGATGCGGTGGTTGCTTCGATGGAGCTCGTCGTAGCAACGCGGCCATCCGCGCCATCATCACCCAAATCCGTGCCGGAATTCGCCTATCATCACCCTATCCGCGCTCAGCTCCATCCGATGCATCTGATAAATCCGCGAAATCCGCCCCCCGGTCTTCCACGTCCCCCACACGTCTGCTATCGTGGGCCTACTTCAAACAAATGCCGCGGCGAGTTGGCGGGAGCCTCACCTAGCGATCACCCGCCCTCGAGCTGCGCCTCGACCGATGGAGAGCACCGATGCGTCAGGTCCCGCAGAATGAATTCTTCTCGTCGTACAAGCTTCCCCCGTCGCGCTTTGGCTGGGCGGCCAGGCGCGCCAAGACGGCCGCTCAGGAGCAAGGCGAGCCGGCGTCGATCGTCGGTTGCGCCGACGAGATCGTCCAGATGTGCAAGCGCCACACCGACATGCGCCGCCAACGCATGTTGGCCAAGCGGACCAAGGTCGACCCGGCCGTAGCTGCCAGCGACAACGACCTGGACCGCTGCTTCTCGAATTTCGTGGAGCGCATCGAGATGGAGCTCGACGACTGGGGCCCCGACTCGCCTCGCGGGCAGGCCGCCGGGCGCATGCTCGACGGCCCGCTGCACATGGAGGTCTTCTCGGTCACCAACGCCACCCGCGAGGAGCAAGAGGCGATCACCCGCGTCATCCTCAACGACCTCGCCGCCCACCACACCGCCGACATCCAGACATGCGGCCTCGAGGCGCTCTTCGAGCTGCTCGAGGAGAAGTTCGCGACCTTCTGTGAGCAGATGAGCGTGCAGGCCGAGCGCGCAGCCGTGCCGACCTACGCCCAACTCCAGGAGTTGGAGGCCGAGATCCAGGCGAAGGTCGTCGAGCTCGTCAATCGGGTCAATGGACGGTATCCGACGGCGTCCCGGGCCGACCTCGTCGGGCGCTCGGCGGTGTTGGGGCCGTTCGCCATCCAAAACGACCGCGCCGCCGCGTTCTACAAACAGAACCGAAACGCGGGCGTGCTGCCCGACATCGACCCGGACACCGGCGAGAACGTCACCGACCCCGTCCCCACCGACGACGACCACGAGCCCGAACCCGCCTGAGCCGATAGCACCGGCGTCCAAATCGTTCCAGAACGCCCTACCGAGGGGGGGTCCCCCCCTCCAAAAGCGTTCTGGAACCCGAATTTTGTCGCAGCGACGCACCAAGAAAGGGTTTGCTAACGCCGCCGCGCGCCTTCGAAAGCGCCCGGAGAACGTTCGCAAACCCTTTTTTGGTGCTCGAATGACGGCCTCGCGGCGTTTCGAAACGTTCGAACAAGGGGGGCAAGACAGCGCCGATGGGCGCCGATAGGCGCCATCATCACCCAAATCCGTGCCGGAATTCGCCTATCATCATCCTATCCGCGCTCAGCGCCATCCGATTCATCTGATACATCCCCCGACTATTTGCCGGCTTCGGAGGAGCCGAACTTCAGGTTGGGGTAGGGATTGTACTCGGGGATACGCACGTCGATGAACGCGTGCTTCGTCTCGGCGTGGCAGCTATTGCAGCCGTCGACCACCGCCTTGTACTGCTTCTCGAACTCTTCCTGGTTCTTGGCGGCGACCGCCTCTTCGATCCCCTCGAGACGGTTGGTGACGTGCATGTTGACCCGGTCGACCACGTCGACGCCGGCTTCCTGCGGGTCCGACTCCTCCAAGATTTCGACGAGCTCTTCGATCTCGTGGGTCTGATATTTGACCATCTCGGCGTCGTTGGCCTTGCCGGCAAACCAAATCGCCGACCAGCGCCGCTGCAGCTCGTACATCTTATTGCCCAGATGCACGTCGTGGTGCTCATCTTCGCCCTCGGCCGCATGCTCGCCGTGCTCGCCATCGGTGCCCGGCTCGGCCTGTTGTTGCGCGGGGCCGACTGCCTTGGCGCCCTCGGATTCTTGCGTCTCTTTGTCGCAACCGAAGGCCAGTAAGGCGAGCGCCACCAACAGCACGGGCAGCGTGTAGTTCTTCATAACGTTGTCGGCCTTGAATCGGTCCATCACTTCCGAATCCTGTCGATGTTTGGGTGGTCTTATTTTGCTATGCCGTACCACAAACGAAGCATAAGGACATCTTAACGCTCGTCGTAGAAATACCCGAGGATGCCGTCCATCCCCTGCGGCGCGCCCTCGTGGGTCCACGACAACGCGTTGGTCGTGGGCATCGCCTCGCCCCGGGGCTCGCCGGCCGTGCCGCGGCCCTCTTCTTCGTCTTTGGCGCTATAGACCGGGTGATGACCCACCGCCAGCACACCGTTGGGCGTGCCCCACACGTCGGTGATCTCGGTGACGCCACCGCCCTCGCCGGTCTCCCAGTCCCACTCGCCGGTGACGAGCGTGCTGTAGACGATATCGCTCAAATCTGCGTTGTAGGCGCGCACGAACCGGTTCCACTGCCCGATGCCCTCGCCCACGCCCGGCATCTTCTGGAAGGCGTCGTTCGTCGTGATCGTGCGCCGGCCGCGACAACTCACGTATACCCGCCCGTCGAGGTCGACGCGCACGCGGTTGCAGCGGGTGGTGTTCAGGTCTTGCCAGCCCGCGTTGGGGTTGGGCTGCCCCTCCAGGTGCGGCTTGTCCGCCCCGAAAGTCGGCGCGTCCTCGCGGGCGCCCTCGTTGAGCTCGGCGACGTAGGTCGCGTTCGTCAATGTTCCGTCGGCCAGGGCGAGTTTGCCGAGCCACGAGATATGGATATTGCCGTTCGTGCCGGTGAATTGGCGCTGGAAGCCGGTGAAGTCGGGGTTGGCCGCGATGTCCGCGCCATTCCACAGGTTATAGGTGTTGTTGCCGTGGGCGCGCGCTAACACCACGACCTTGTCGCCGGCGTAGTCGATGGCCACCCCGTCGACGTATTGGTCGGGCGAGGAGTTCTGGTCGGTCTCGGTGTAGAGGCGCGACCACCACTTGAGCTCGCCGTCGGACTCCATGGCCACCAGGGCCGGCTCGAAGTCGGGGTTGCCGCCGGGAAGCTTCGACTGGGTGCTGTAGCCGAAGTAGATATCGCCCGTGCGCCGGTCGATGGCGATGCCGCCGCGCCTCTGGGTCGGCTTGTCGCTCGTGCGATAGCCGGTGTACCCGGGCCCGCCGGGGCAATCGCCGCCGGGCACGCACGGCCCCGAGAAGTAGTAGTCGTCGGGGAACGCCCCCTGGCGCGTCTCGCCGTTGCCGTCGTCGGCGACGAGCTCGTAGTCCTCCTGGGTTTTGGAGCGAAGCGAGCCCATACGTCCCGCCTTGAGGACGACCGCGCTCTCGTTGATCGTGCCGTCGAAGGTGTCCGCGGGCCCGTAGAATTCGCCGTCGGCGTGCCAATGCGCCGGCCAGTGATTGACGACGTCGGGCTCGCCGTCGGCGGTCAGCCGGCGAATGTCGGCCCAGTCGAAGTCGTACTCCGCGCCGCGCCCGTAGACGACCTTGCCGTCGGAGCCGACGTCCCACGGCTGGATCTCCTGGAACGCCGACACGCCCTCGAAGCCCGACGCGCGCCGCGGCTCGCAGACGATATCGCGCGACCACGCCACGTCCGTGGGCACGCCGTCGACGAAATTGCCGTCGAGCTTGGCGATGTAGTAGCCCATCTGGGAGGTGTCGCCCACCTCTCGGTTACCCGAGATGTAGATATCGCCCGTCGCGGTGCCCGGGACCTCGGTGGAGCGAATGCGAAAGACGTCGGCCGCCGTCCCCTGCGGAAAGTGCACCACGCGCAGCACCTCGGTGAGGTCGGCGCTGACGTGGGCGAGGAACGCGACCTGACCGTCGGCCGACGAGTTCATCCCGCCGGTGCCCAGCTCGATCGTCTCGGTCCCCGCGGGGATCCAATCGGTATTGTCGCTCGCCCCGCCCAGCAAAAACGTCCCGTCGGAGAGGCGGTGAATGGCGTTGAGCTTCTCGTGGCCCACCCCGCCCAGGTAGCTGACCGAGTCGTCGGAGCCCACCGGCGAGTTGTCGGCCGTACCGGCGTCGTGTTGTGTACCGGCGTCGTGCTGTGTACCGGCGTCGTGTCCCGTGCTCCCGTCGGGCGAGCTCGACGCGTCGCCATCCTCGCCAAGGCCGCCGCCGTTGCTCGACGAGTCCGAGCACCCCGTGAGCGCGAGGCTTGCGACGGCGAGGAGGCAGAAGAGTCGGCGGGTACGGGGTCCGGGATTCTTGTATTTCATTTTGGATTGCTCCTGTTGGTATTTGTGGTGGCCTTGCAGAGGTGTGGCCTCAACCCCTCCGCCCTTCGGGCACCTCCCCTACGGCAGACTGCGCCGTGGGGAGGAAATGGTTGCCTCAACAAACACATGTGATGATTGGGGCAACCATTCGCCCCCCACGGCCGATGTTGCAGGCCGAAGGGGGGCAGCCGCCGCAAGCGGCGGGGGGTTGATGCCCCAACTCTGCAAGGCCTACAATATCCCCCCCTCAAAACGGCTGATCCTGACTCACCGTCAAATCCTGACTGATCGCAAACAACTCATCATCCCGGCTGACCAACCGCGGCCCGTGGCCGACGACCTCGCCCAGGGGCATCGGCACCACCTGACGGCCGCGCAGGCTCATCGCCACGTCGTCGACCCCGTCGGGCAGCTCGGTCTCGCCGAGCACGACCTTGACCGCCCCACGGGCAAAGCGCGCCGCCAAGATATTGTCGAACGCCGAGGGCGGGCCCCCGCGGGCCAGGTGGCCGATGACGTTGTTGCGCACGCTCATCGGGTGGCCCAGCACCTCGTGGATGCGCTCGCTCTGGGCGATATACTTGGCCAGATGCTCCCCGTAGCGCTCGTCGCCGCTCGCCTTTTTGACCCCCTCGGCCATCACGATGATGAAGTAGCGGTAGTCGCCCTCGAGCGCGGCCACGCAGCGGCCGACGACCGCTCTCGGGTCGTAGGTCTCGGCGATCTCCGGAATCAGGATGGTCGAGGCGCCCGCGGCGATGCCGGCCGACAGGGCCAGCCAACCGCTGGCGTTGCCCATGACCTCCAGGATGACCGCGCGGCGGTGGCTCTCGACGGTGTCGCGGATCTTGCGCAACGCGTCGACCGTGTTGCCCACGGCGGTGTCGTAGCCGATGGTGTAGTCGGTGCCGTAGATATCGTTGTCGATGGTCGCCGGGATGCCCACCACCTTGAGCGAACGGCCGAATTTGGCCCGGTAGGCCTCGGCGATGGCGTGGGCGCCGCGATACGAGCCGTCGCCGCCGATGACGACCAACCCGGAGACCTCGAGCTGATACAGGTTGACCGCGGCGACGTCCAAGAACGCCTCGCGCGCCTCGCGACGCTCCTCGGCGTCGGGCGCGTCGGGGTCGGCCGGCAACAGCTCGGGCACCCGCCCGGTGCCGATGCAGGTGCCCCCACGATTCAGGATGTCGCGCAACTCACGGCGCTGCACGTCGACGTCCATGCTCGCCTCCAGACGCCCGGCGAGCCCGCGAAAGCCGTTGTTGAACAGGATGATCTCGTGGTCGGGGTCGCGCCGCTTCGTCGAGCGGAACACCCCTCGAATGGCCGCATTCATGCCGGGGGCGTCCCCGCCGCTGGTCACGATCGCGATTTTTTTGCCCATCGTACTGCCTCGGTTTGTTCTTCAGTTATGCGCCGTCTCGGCGAACCGGAACGCGCACCCTAACCAAAGCAGCGCCGAGATTGCAATCCGGCGACGGAAGTGACAGGACCAAGGGCAGTCTAGCCGAGCAACACCTCGGGGGAGATCAGGTGTAGGTTTGCTTGCTCGCCCTGCATGGCATCGAGTTCTGGGGTGAAGCCGGATTTCGATACAACCAAGTAGTGTGTCTCGGGCGCATCGCCACCGTAACTTGTCTCCCTAGTGTCTCGCTCGAGGTCTCGAAGCACATTGGCTCCGACCTCCGAATTCCACCACTTGCACTCCCCGAAAACCACCGTCTCGTCGAGAAGTTTGGCGACGACGTCGATGTCGTAGTTGGCGCCCCAGATTTTGCCAGTCTCTCGAGAGGCGGCCGGAAGTATGTCGCGACCGTACGAAGCGACAAACTGGTGGGCAATCCACTCGAAGATTTCGCCCATATAACTATCGAAATACGGTTGAATGGCGTGGTCATACACCTCGCTTGCGTACCCGGTTGCCAGGGCCGAGCTGTTCGGCAAGCCAAAACGGTACCAGAAGGCTAAGTACGGGTCGGCAATGTAGTATCGCCGATTACGCGCTTTCGGCGAAGCGTCCAACGAACGGGTGATACGTATCAATCGCAGCGCTTCGAGCTTGGCGATATAGGGCGCCAACGCGCTTGCGCTGGTAATGTCTCGAACACGCCCGAGAATATCACCTGTCGTCGTGCAGCCACTACCGATGGCCTCGAGGATGGTCGCGTAACGTGTGGGAGAAGTAAGCTCGGCACGAAGCACGTTGAACGCCTCGTTGTGCAGCGGGGCGCCTGACTGCAGTACCACGTCCTCAATGTTTTCGCGCAAGCTACGGCTCGGCTCGCACAACTGCAGATAATAGGGCATGCCCCCGAAGACGCCGTAAGCCGCCAACCGCTCCTCGGGTGACCAGTTTGGGAAGAATCGCGACGCCTCGCGGTACGTCAGCGGGGGCAAGTCGAGCTCATACGTCTGCCGTCCACGTAGCGGATTCCGCTCTCCAAGGAGCTCTTCCATGAAAGCAATCTGTGAACCGCACAGAATCAAGTTGAAGGGGATACCTCGTTGACTCAGTTGATCGAACACCTTCTGAACAATGGAAGGCAGCGCATCTACGGTCTCACATAGGTAGGGAAATTCGTCGAGCACAAGCGTCAGCCCCGACCTTTCGGAGGCGAGACGTCCAATATATGTGAGCAGTGCCTCCCAATGCTCGACACCATCGAGGATGGGATCGGGCGCGTCGAGCACGCGCGCCACTTCCTCTTTGAGCAACTTGAGGTTCATCGACCCGAGCACCTGCGTTGCCTGATAGTAAATGGCGTCCCGGTCGGCGGTCGCCCGAGCGAGCAACGTCGATTTACCGACACGTCTGCGCCCGTAGACAATAAGCAGCGAAGGACGCTCGCGATCGAGTTCCTCTCGAAGCGACGCCAACTCTTGCTCGCGGCCAATAAAAGAGGATGTGCTCGACATTCTACCCTCGCAAATCGAGATTATGATAACCCAGATTATAGTAATGCAGATTATTAAATCAGCAAGCAAGCAGAAGTGTAATTTCCTCCCCCTTCGCCCCCTTCGCTTCTTTTGCCTCCTTTACTTCCTTCGCTTCCTTCACGGTTCTTCTTGATCCTTCCCACCTCGCCTCTATCTTGTTGCGCCGCATCACCCGACCCCAGCCCGGGTCGCCTAAACGAGCCCTATTGGAAGTCTCCACAGCAGTCATATATCCATGCCCAACGCATCACCCGAGCCCTCGTCCCCCCGAAAGCAAGCGCACCGAGAGCAAGCCCACCAAGACTGGCACGCCAAGCCCGCCGACACCGTCCTCGACTCTTTGGAGACGAGCGCCGACGGCCTCTCGAACGAGGAAGCCCAGGCGCGGCTGGAGGCTTACGGGCCGAACCGGCTGCCCGAGCCGGAGAAGCGCAGCGCGCTGGTGCGCTTTTTGCGCCACTTCCACAATATCCTCATCTACGTGCTGTTGGGCTCGGCGGCCATCACTGCGCTGTTGGGGCACTTCATCGACACGGGGGTCATCCTCGCGGTGGTGATCGCCAACGCTGTCATCGGATTCATCCAGGAGGGCAAGGCCGAGGAGGCGATGTCGGCGATTCGCAAGATGCTCGCCTTGCGCGCCTCGGTGATGCGCGACGGCCGACGCCAGGCCGTGGCCGGCGACGCGCTGGTCCCCGGCGATATCGTGTTGCTGGAGGCGGGCGACAAGGTGCCGGCCGACCTGCGTCTGCTCGAGGCGCGCGGCCTCAAGATTCAGGAGGCGATTCTGACCGGCGAGTCCGTGCCGGTGGACAAGCAGGCCGGGGCCGTGGCGGCCGACGCGGCGCTGGGCGACCGGGCGTCGATGGCGTTCAGCGGGACGGTGGTCACCAGCGGGCAAGCCCGCGGCGTGGTCGTGGCGACGGGGTCGCAGACCGAGATCGGGCGCATCAGCGGGATGTTGTCGACCGTCGAGGAGCTCACCACTCCGCTGGTCGAGCAAATCGACTCCTTCGGGCGCTGGCTCACCCTGTTTATCCTGCTCGTCGCCGGCTTGCTGCTCGCCTACGGCTTTTTCGTGGCGCACTTCGACTTCGCCGAGATGTTCATGGCCGTCGTGGGGCTGTCGGTGGCGGCCATCCCCGAGGGTCTGCCCGCCGTGCTCACGATCACGTTGGCGGTGGGCGTGCGCGGCATGGCCAAGCGCAACGCGATCGTGCGCCGGCTTCCGGCCATCGAGACGCTCGGGTCGGTGTCGGTGATTTGCTCCGACAAGACCGGCACGCTCACCCGTAACGAGATGATGGCCGCCTCGCTGGCCACCCAGGCGCACACCTTCGATATCCAGGGCACCGGCTACGAGCCGCGCGGGGCCATCCACCTCGAAGACGTGCCCGTCGACGCCGGCGAGCACGGCGTGCTCGAGGCGATGGGTCGCACGGCGGTGTTGTGCAACGATGCGTTTTTGCACGAGAAGGACGACGGCTGGCGGGCCGAGGGCGACCCGATGGAGGGGGCGCTGCTGGCGCTGGCGGGCAAGATCGGCTTCGACATCGGCGCCGAGCGCGCCCGCTGGACCCGCACCGACGCGATCCCGTTCGACGCCAAGCACCGCTTCATGGCCACGTTGGACCACGACCACGAGAACAACGCCTTCATCTCGGTCAAGGGCGCGCCCGAGCAGATCTTGTCGATGTGCGCCGAGCAGCGCACCGCCGAGGGCGGCCGCGAGCGGCTCGACCGCGACTTCTGGCACGACAAGGCCGAGCAGATCGCCGCTCAGGGCCAGCGCGTGCTGGCGTTTGCCGTCAAGCCGGTCGACCCGTCACACACCGTGCTCGAATTCGACGACGTCGACGATTTGATCTTGCTGGGCCTGGTCGGACTCATCGACCCGCCGCGCCCCGAGGCGATCGAAGCGGTGGAGGCGTGTCGCAAGGCGGGCATTCGGGTCAAAATGATCACCGGCGACCACAAGGGCACCGCGGCCGCCATCGGCCGCCAGATCGGCCTGCAGAATACCGACGAGGTGCTCACCGGCACCGACCTCGACTCCATGGACGACACCGCCCTGGCCCGCGCGGTGCTCGAGACCGACGTCTTCGCGCGCACCAACCCCCAACACAAATTGCGCCTGGTCGAGGCGCTGCAGTCCCACGGGATGACCGTGGCGATGACCGGCGACGGGGTCAACGACGCCCCCGCGCTCAAACGCGCCGATGCGGGCGTGGCCATGGGGATTACGGGCAGCGAGGCGGCCAAGGAAGCCGCCGAGTTCGTCTTGGCCGACGACAACTTCGCCTCCATCGTCGCCGCCGTGCGCGAGGGACGCACCGTCTACGACAATATCAAGAAGGTCATCAGCTGGACGCTCCCCACCAACGGCGGCGAGGCGATGGTCATCATCGCCGCGCTGCTCTTCGGCATGACGCTACCGATCACCCCGATCCAGATCTTGTGGATCAACATGATCACCGCCACCACGCTGGGGCTCGCACTGGCCTTCGAGCCGACCGAGCCCAACACGATGAAGAGGCCGCCGCGGCCGCGCAAACAGCCGCTGTTGACCGGGTCTCTGGCCTGGCACGTGGTCCTCGTTTCGCTCCTATTTTTGTTCGGCGTCTTCGGCATGTACCGCTACGCCATCGACCGCGGCTATTCGATCGAATTGGCGCGCACCATCGCGATGAACACGCTGGTGGTCATGGAGATCTTCCACCTCTTCTTCATTCGCAATATCTACGGCACCTCGCTCAACTGGCAGACGGTCCAAGGCACCAAGACGGTCTGGATCACGGTCATCGCGGTCACCATCGCCCAATTCGCCGTCACCTACCTGCCGCCGCTGCAAAAGATCTTCGCCACCGAGCCCGTCCCCTTCCTCGACGGCTTGCTCATCGTCGCGGTGGGTGTCGCGCTCTTTGCGGTCATCGAGACGGAGAAGCAAATTCGGCTGCGCGCGGGCGACGTCCGAACGTCATGAGCCACCGAAAGGTGACTCAACGGCTGGCATGGTGACGCATCGAAGTAGGCGCCTGCCCCCATCGCCTACCCGTAGAGTTCGTTGAACCGCTGGGCCTGCTCGCTCGAGCCGATGAGCAATATTTCCATGCCCTCCTCGAGCTCGATGCTCGGCGAGAAGCGCGAGATCGTCTCGTCGTCGCGTTTGAGCGCCACCACGCTCATGCCCGTCATCGCGCCGATGCCGCTTTCGGCCAGCGTCTTTCCCCGCAGTGACGGGGGGACCTGGCGGGCGAACAGGTCGACTCCTTCGCCGAGCACGATGAGCTTCTTGCCGCGAAGGATCGAGGTGATCGCGTCGACGCCGAGGGTGGCGTAGCTCAACACGAAGTCCGCCCCGGCGCGGTACATCGCCTCCAGGTTGCGCCCGTGGGTGATGCGGCTGACGATGCGAAGCTCGTCGTTGAGGCGGCGACAATAGGAGGTCAGGTAGATGTTGACCGCGTCGTCATTGGTCGTCAGCAGCACCGACGGCGCCTGGTCGATCCCCGCCTCTTTGAGCAAGGAGTAGTCGGAAGCGTCGCCGCAGTAGACCTGGTCGCACAGCTCGCGCAGCAGCTTGCAGCGCGACGAGTCGCGCTCGACGAGGTGGACGGGCACGTTCTTTTTTCGCAACGAGCGCACCGCCGCCTCGCCGACGGTTCCACCGCCGATGACGAGCACGGGGTTGGGGTTGACGTCGTAGTTGGCGAGCACCGAGTCGAGTTGTTCGAGCTGTTCTTCCTCACCGATGACCACGGGCACGCTCGCCTCGGTCAGCTCCCGGTTGGGGTCGGCCGACTGCAGCGGACCGCGCTCCCACACACCCACGATGCTCACGCCAGTCTCCTCGCGAAGCCGCGTCTCGCGGATGGTCTTGCCGGCCAGCGGCGTGTTGTGCACCGGCAGCTCGGCGATCTTGAGGTCGCCGTACTCGCCGAGCGGATGCAGCCCCGCGCGCTGGGCGTTGATGCGATTGGCGAGTTGCTCGCCGAGCCAACGCTTCAACGGGAGCACGTGGGTCACGCCGCTGAGCTCGAGGATGTCGACGGCGTTCTCGTCGGCCGACACCGCCGCGATGGGCACATCCGGGGCGACCTCGCGCACCGTCAGAGTAATATTCGTGTTGACGATATCGTCGTGATTGGCCACGACCAGCCGCGCCGCATTTGCCCGCGCGTTCGTGTAGGTCTGGTGGCTGTCGATCTCCCCGATAAGTGTCGAGAGCCCTTCGATATACCACTCCGAGGCAGTCGTCGGGTCCGGCTCGATGAGCACGTAGGGGATGTCCTCGCGCTCGAGCCACTCGGTCAGCTGGGGCGAGATGGCGTCGCGTGCGCAGATGATGACGTGGCCGCGGGTGTCGGGCGGCAGCTCTCGCGGGGCACGCGTGCGGATCTGGGCCTCGAGCCACGGCGCATAGAAGAACCGGATGAACGCAAACGGCAGCACGATGAGCAGCATGACGATGCCGGTCACCAACACCACCACGCTGAACGCGCGGCCGATATCTGACTGGAAGGTGATATCGCCGAAGCCGAGGGTGCTCATCACCGTCAGCGTCCAATAAAGCCCGGTGATCCAGGAGTGCTCTTCACCCTCGACGTACAGCATGATGAAGTGGAACAACACCGTGAACACGATGATGACGACCACGAGCAGCCCGATGAACTTCATCAACAGCGGCAGGTTTCGCCTCAGCTCCTTATTCTCCAAGAAGTGAGATAACTGGGTGCTAATCGTCTTCATAAGCCTTCCTCGCGCAAACGTTGCTGACCGTCCGCCCTTCAATAATAATTCCACCTCGATAGTGCACGTAGCTTTTCTGCACGGCGTGCGCTCTGCAGAGCCGAATCACTACGCACAGGAGTTCGAACGGTGTCCGCCCCCCATACTTTCGCCCAACGCTACCTCGGCACATTTCTGCGCCCCGGCCGCACCTTCGAGGCGCTGAGTGAGCACCGCGCGCTGCGCTCGGCCATCGGTGCCGTCCTGTCGGCGGCGATGGTCTACAGCGCCTTCGTGCTGTGGATGTACGCCACCGGCCACCAGCCGTCGTTCACCGGCAACCCCATCCCAGCCGAACACTATTATCTGTGGCAGGCCATCTTCTTGCCGCCCTGGCTTCTGGTCGCCTGGGCGGCGTACGCCTCGGCCGCCCACGGCCTGTCGCGCCTCTTCGGCTCGACGGCTACGTGGCCGGCGACCGCCGCCCCGCTCGGCTTCGCGCTGGCCGTCCCGCTGACCTGGAGCTACCTCATCCCCGAAATGCTCGTCTTCGGCCTCGCCGGCCACGGCGCGCTCGTCACGGCCATGCGCATCACAGGCCCGCTGACCTTGATCTGGTGGAGCGTGCTGACCTGGAAGGCGCTGCGCTCGACCCACGAACAGTCGCGTCTTGCGAGCGCGGCCATCACCTTCGTGGCGCTCCTCGCGCTCATCGCGGTGACGGCGGTATTGGTGCGCTAGTGGCTTCTCTGCAAGGCGTCCGTGTTGGCTGCTCGAGTTACCCGCCGCGGCGCTCCTGAAACACCGTGGGCGTTGTTTGGAAGGTCTCGTCACCGACGGTGACGTAGACGACGCCCTCATTGCGCAGCACGTCCCACTTGCTGTTGCGCGTCAGCGCGGCGGCGACTGCGTCGATAAACGCCGGGTCGAAGGCGACCACGGTGACCTCGTCGCCCCGGTACACGTCGCCCGACTCCAACTCGGCAACCAGTGGCTCGGGGCTCTTGTGGGTATAAACGACCACTTGGTCCGCTTGCTTGGTCACTTTGTGCAGCAGGTCGCCGGAGGGATGGCCGATCTCGATCCACAGGTCGATGCCTCCCATCTGGTTTGGGGCAGACAACCCCGGATCCTCCGGAGTCGAGATTCCGCGCCCGAAAGCCAGATCGTCACGGTATTCCAAGGCCATCGCCAAGACGCGCGTGACCAGATAGGCGTCGGATTCCGACGGGTGCTGCGCCGGGCGCAACTCCAAAGTCTCGTACACCCCGCGCTCGACATCGGAGAGGTTGATTTCGAAGCGGTACATCGTGGCAGACAACGCCATAAGATAACTCGTCGCCGGATTTGTTAGCCAAAGCTTTCAACGCCGCAAAGTACCATCCCCCACGGCGCGCCACCAGCGCTCGATGACGAGGGCAAGATGCCCACGCACCGAACATATCGCCCTCTTTCGGTGCGAGTGCTTCCAGCTCTCGTGGACGAGGGCAAGATGCCCACGCACCGAACACATCGCGCGCTTTCGGTGCGAGTGCTTCCAGCGCTCGCTTACGAGGGCAAGATGCCCACGCACCGAACATATCGCGCGCTTTCGGTGCGAGTGCTTCCAGCGCTCGTGGACGAGGGCAAGATGCCCACGCACCGAACACGTGGACGAGGGCAAGATGCCCACGCACCGAACACATCGCGCGCTCAGTTATTCGAGCTCTCGCCAGAGCCTCGCCTCGAGCTCGGCGAGCTTTTGGGCGCGGGCGGGATGGCCCCTTTCGACACAGATTGCGGCTCCTTGCTGGGCAATCCAGGGGAAGTCGCGGGTGCGATAGTCGTAGGTGTCGATGCCCTGCTCGGCGGCCTCGATATGGCGGTGCCAGCCGTCGTCGTCGCCGCGTGCGGCGGCCGCGATGGCGAGGCACAGCGAGACCTGCGGGCGGCGCGAGACGTAGCCCTGCTCGGCGAGGCGCGTCCACAGGACTTTGCATTCGCGCTCGACGACGTCCCATTGCCGCGCGCCGATGGCGGCCAGGGCGACGTTGAACCGGGCGATGACCGCCGAGCGCGAGCCGTTGCGTCGCCAGCGTGCGGCCGCCTCTTCGTAGCAGCGCACGGCCTCGTCCCAATCGCCCTCGACCCGCGCCAACTCGCCGAGCAGATTATAGCCCGAGCCCTCGAGCCCGCGATTGCGCGTCGCCCTCGCCTCGCGCAGCAAATACTCGGTGATCTCGCGTACCCGCTCGTATTCGCCCTCCTCGAACCAACACCAGGCGATATTCCAGTCGCATTGGAGCGCTGCGCGATGCGCGCCGGCGGCCTCCAGAAGCTCGCGGCCGCGGGTGAAGACCTCGCGGGCGCGTTCGTACTCGTTGAGCTGCCACAGGTAGAAGCCGCGCTTGCGCAGACAGCCGGCCAAGAGCTTGTCGTCGTCGAGCTCCTCGACGAGCCGTTCGGCGCGCAGGACGAACTCGAGGGCGTCTCGATATTCGCCGCGCGTGTTGGCCAAGCCGGCGAATTGCGCCAGAGTCGCCGCCTCGATCTCCTTGGCCTTGGGCCCGGTGTGGTTCTGAGTCCATGCGTGGGCTCGCTCGGTGAGCGTGCGGCTGTCGTCGGGCTTGCCGTGGTTGAGGAGCGCGGCCGCGCGGGTCACCCAGTTTTCGGCGCGACGCCAGTCGTCGTCGGCGGCGCCGGCGGCGTCGAGCACCTCGACCTGACGCTCGAGCATGGCGAGCTCGCGGGCGAAGTCGCCGCGCCCGGCGGCCGCCCCGGCGGCTCGGCGCAGGGGCTCGTAGGCGTTCAGCGGGCGTCCGGCCTCGACCCAGTGTTCGGCGCGGCGCTCGGCGGCCAGCTCGTTGCGCTCGTCGTATAGCCCTTCGAGCATCCGCGCGCAGCGGCGGTGGTGGTCTTCGAGCCTTCCCGCCTCGGCGGCGATGCGTCGCAGGCTCTCGGCGAGCAGGCCGTGCGCGAAGGTCCAGCCCGCCTCGCGGGGGGCGGCCAGGCCGGCCTCGATCATGCGGTCGACCAGGTAGACCGGCACGTTCCAACCCGCGTCGGCGCAGACCGCGTCCCACTCGCGATGGTCGACCGACTTGCCCAACGTCGCCGCCAACTCGAGCGCCTGCAGCCCGTCGTCGCCCCGGCGGTTCCGGTCGCGAAGCAGCCGCTCGATGCGGCGTCGCCACAGCCGGTGCAGGTCGGCGGGCACGGCCTCGTCGAGGTCGCCCACAAACCGAACGCGCCCCGCCGCCTTCGTGACATGATTCTGGCCGACATGATCTTGGGCGACATGATCCTGGCCGACATGATCTTGGGCGACCTGCCCCTGCTCGACCCAATCGCGCACGATCTGCACGGCGAAGAGCGGGTGCCCCTCGGTGCCGTCGGCCAACCTCTCGACCAACGTCTCCTCGAACGGGAGCATGCAGCGGATGAGCTCGGCGTGATCTTCGCGGGCGAGCGGGGTGACCTGCAGCGTCGAGGCGCACAGCTCGCGCAGCTCGTCGGCGAGCTCGGGGGTTTCGTCGAGTTCGTCGTCGCGGCTGGTCATCACCACGAGCACCGGCGCCTCCACGTGCTGCGCCTCGCTGCACAGGTGGCGCACGAACGACACGGTGCGCGCGTCGCGCAGCACGTCGTCGAGCCACAACACCACCGGACGTCGCCGCGCCAGGGCGCCGACGATGCGGGCGAGCGCCCGGTTGCTCTCGTTGGCCCCGTAGAACCCGAACGACGCGGCGTCGTCGGGCGGCTCGACCGACCCGGCCAGATGGAGCAGCCCGGCGGCGTCGATGAGGCGCTCCTGGCTGTCGAAGCCCAAATGACCGAGCTCCTCGGCCATGCGCTCCATGGCTTCGGACCACTCGAGCCCCGAGCACTGAAACCAGCGCACCAGCGCCGAGGCGAGCCCGTCGGCCGGGGCGCTCGGCCGCGAGTGGGTCACCTGAATCGGCTCGGCCGCCCCGGTCTCGTGGGCGCGCTCGGCGAGCCAGTCGATGAGCCTGCTCTTGCCGCAGCCGGCCGCCCCGTGCACGAGCACAGCCTGCGGCCGCTGCTGCCCAGCAGCCTGCCGCAGCGCCTCCCACAGGCATCGGCGCTCGTCGACCCGGTCGACGAACGGCAACTTGCGCAGCCCGAACAGGTTCATCCCCATCGGGGCCGCGGGCCGTCTTTGGCGCGTCTCGTCGTCGCGCCAGCTCGGCGGGACGGTCGGCGCCTGGGTGGGACTCGAGAATTCGTCGCGCGACGCGGCGAGCTTGGCGTCCGCGGCCCACTCGAGCATCTCGGTGGGCGCTCCCTCGGGCTCGACGACTGTCCGGTCGACCTCGAGGTCGACGAGGGTCTGGTCGACCTCGCTCGACGGGATGGGGAGGTCGGCCTGTGCTCGCAAAGGCGAAGGGGCCCCGCCTCGGGACGGGCTGTTGTCGAGAGTCATGTCATCGAAAGCCCTATCTTGGAGAGCAAGAAGCGCGCGGCGCGCATCGGCCGCCCGTTGCGGCCGCCTGTTGGGCGGCGTCTGCAGCAACCAACGCAGCCACGCCTCCAGGCCGTCGGGGGCCGCAAACCGCGGCAAAAACGGTGCGAGCCGGCCCGACAGGTGCGCGTGCAAGATCTCGCGGCTCGACGGCCCTCGGTGCGCCGCCGACCCGCAGGCGACGACCCACAACAGACAGCCGGTCGCGTACAGGTCGGTCCACGGCCCCTGGCGGTGGGGCTTGGCCAAGATTTGCTCGGGGGCCATGTACTTGGGGGTACCGTAGGTCGTCTCGGCGCGTTGCTGCGCCTCACGGTCGCGGTCGACCCGAAACAACTCGGCGATGCCAAAGTCGACGAGCGCGATGTCGCCGGGCGACTCACCAGCGCGCACCAACACGTTGGAGGGCTTGAGGTCGCGGTGCAGTACGCGGCGAGCGTGGGCGTGAGCGAGCGCGTCCAGAAGCGCCAGGGCGAAGTCGCGAAAGTCGGGCCACTCCCACCGGCGCGACGCCCGACGCACGGTCACTCCGTCGACATACTCCATGGCAAACCAGGGCATGCCCGTGCTCATCGCCACATTCGGCGTCTTGTTCGATTCGGTGTTCGGCTCGTCGACAAACCCAAAATCGTAGATGGTCGCAATACTCGGATGGTCGAGCTGGGCGAGCGCGTAGATCTCGCGGCGGAACGCCACGCGATACCGCTCGTCGCGCGCCCGGTCCTTGGTCAACAACTTGACCGCCGCCCGTTCGCCGTTGGCATGCCGGGCCAAATAGACCTCGCCCATGCCGCCCGCCCCGATGGGCTCGAGCAGTTGAAATGGGCCGCAATCGATGTCCGTAGGAATCGCCATGATGCAAATCTCGCCGATCTCAATAGCTGTGGCAGCATAGCCGTGTGTGTAGGGGATGGCCAGAAGGTGGGTGTGTACGTCAGGCCTCGACCGCGTCTGCGGAGCGGCTCGGGGCGTCGAGTCCGGCGGCGCGGCGAGTCGTCGGGCGCACCCGCTTGGCCAGTTCGTCGTGGCCCGCCATGATGAACAGCGAGCTGAGCTGGCCGGCGACCCCGCGGTAGATGCGCTCCCAGCGCGCCACGGCCGCGTCGCGCTCGAGCATCGCCCGCTCGGTCTCGCGGCGCTCGATGCCGAGTGTGTCGAGCGCGACGGCGAGGTCGTCGCGGACTCGACTCACCTCCTCGTGCATCGCCGCCGAGTCGAACGTGGCCCCAAAATGGCCCGATTGGCGGACGGGATACTCCTCCAGGCGGTGGAGGACATTATCCAACTCGGCGAGCAACCGGTCGGGCTGACGAGGGGTCACAGAGGGCAGCCCGTACTTGCTCGGCCCCCCTTCGCCGAGCGTCGAGCGCGTGTGGTCGCGCGCATCCATCACAAGCTTGCGCGCCTCGGCCACGCACACGTCTCGCCGGGCCCGCGCGACTTCGTCCTGGGCGCACTCGCTCGCGTAGCGCATGTCGAGCTCCTCCATCTCGTCGGTCACGCTCAACAATAACAAGACGCCGGCCTGGGTCATCGGCACGAGCTGCGCGCCATCGAACCCCGCCAGCCCGTCGAGCTCCCCGGCCAACTCGGCGACCACCTTCGGGGCGTGCACCTCCCCGGCGTCGGCGACCACGCGCGCCTGCTTGGTGCGATTGATAATCTGAATGCTCTGGGCAGACATCACTTCCCTCCTCGGATCGACATCGTTCAACAGCGGTAAGAAAGGTCCTCACTCACCACGCTCGTCGGATCTCGCACGCCCCAAGGCGCCGAACATCCCCTCCGATCAAGTGTGAAATCGTGCTCTCGATGCTATCCGGCGGCCTCCCTCGGCACAAGGAGCCGTTTCTTGCTATTGGAGCGGCTGCGAAGGTGTCCGAGAAAAATCTCTGGGCTTTGCAGCTGTTACGAAGGGCTCCGAGAAATCTCTGTGGCCTTTGTAGCCGTTTCGACGGCGAGCGATGATGATTTGTGGGCGTTGCAGCGGTTGCGAATGGGGCCGAGGAAAATCTCTGGGCTTTGCAGCGGCTGCGAAGGTGTCCGAGGAAAATCTCTGGGCTTTGCAGCGGCTGCGAAGGTGTCCGAGGAAAATCTCTGGGCTTTGTAGCGCGTTGCAGGCAAGCAGCGCCGGACTACTCGAGGCTGTACGCCGCCAGGACGGCGAAGCGATGGTCGTTCCAGACGTTGCCGATGACGGCCCAGATCAGCTCGCGTTCGTCGTCCCAGAAGAGGCCTCGGACGCGGCTGAAGGTGCGTTGACCCTCGGGCGCCCACGAGATGGAGTCGTCGAGCGGGAAGTCGGAGCGATGCGCGGTGCACTCCCACGGTTCGCGTTCCCCGGCGAGGACTTCGGCGAGTTCGGCGGGGTCGTACACGTAGAGGCTCTGGTGGTAGCGCGCCGGGGGCATCGATTGGTTCCACGGCTCGTCTTCGTGGCCGCCGCGGTTTCCGCCGCCGGAGTCCGGCGAGTAGAAGGTCACCGGGTCGAGCACGGTGAAGAAGGCGCCGCTGCCGCCGTCGCCCTGGGCGCGGTAGTCGAGCGCGCCGCGGCCCTGGCTGACGGGGAAGACGAGGCCTTTGAAGTCGTCGTGGTCGACCCAGGCGGCCGGGCCGACGTCGCCGGCCTGCCAAAATCCATCCGTCTCATCGGCGTCTCGCCAGATCGGAAGCTGATGGATCGTCTCGCCGGCTTCGTCGACCGGGTATTGGTAGTCGGGGTCGCGGCGAGCGGGGTGCGAGGTCGGGTGGTCGAGCAGGACGTAGTCGACCTGGGTGTCGGCGAGGTCGAAGGCGGCCAGCGCCGGGCCGAGCGGCGAGCCGAGGACGTCGTAGCCGCCGCGGCCGATACCGATGGTGCGCCCGTCGGTGTGCTGGTCGGCGAAGGCCTGCGGGATGCGCGTAAAGCCGGCGGCAAACGCCTGCTGGACGTGGAAGTTGCCGTTTTCGTCGAGGGACGGGTCTTCGATATGGAGCAGGGTCTCGTCGCCGGTCTCCAGGTTGAAGATGGTGGCCCACTTGGGCTCGAAGCCGCTGCGGTAGGACTTGCGCCCGCTGGCCAGCACGCGATCCTCGTCGAGCCAATGCACGCCGCTCGGCGAGACCTTCTCGACAGTGGCGAGCGGCTGACCATTGCGGCCGGGGACGAGCTCCGGCCAGGTGTCGGTCGGCCCGGTGCCCATCGTGTCCGGCTCGGTGTACTCGATGATACGCCCGCTGACGCCGTGATTGGCGATCCACTTGCCATTGAGGCGGTCGATGGAGCCGGACATGTAACGGGTGTTGTCGCCGTCGATACTTGCTTGCGGCACGCGGAAGCCGCCGACGAGGCGCAAGTTGGCGGCGCTGACGAGGGTGCGCGAGGCGTCATCGGCGTCGGGAGCGTCGGCGTCGGGATTGTCGAGCGTATCGGCGGTATCTGCCGCGTCGGCCGAGAGTTCGCCGGCGTCTTCGGCGTGCTTGTCGGAATCGGAGGCGTCGCAGCCAATGAGCGCGAGAGCGACGAGCGTGGCGAGGCTCGCTCGGAGAACGAATCGATGAGAGGGGCTGTTCATGCGTTTGTATCGGTGCTGGCGTTGTTTGCTTGGGGTTTGCTCGAACGCCTAGCACGCGACACATCGCTTGGGGAAGGGAGACAGGGGCGAGGCGTGCGCCTCGCAGTCTTGACCTGCGCCCCGGCCATGCCTTGATTCAAGCTATGTCGACGACCGCATTTGCGTAATTGCACCGTTCCGGGGGAGAGATGAGCCGACAGCGACGATTGAGAGGTTTCGTGGTCACGTCGATCGCCGTGTTGGCCACGTTGTGGGCGGCAGGATGCGGGTTCGCAGAAGATGGCGCACCCGGCGAGGGCGAATCGACTCGCACGGCTCGAGTGGGCGCGGCGGCCGCGGGGAGTTCGACAGGCTGTCGAGGCGACGCGCTCTACCAGATCAGCGTCGACGGCGAACGGGGGCGCACCGTCGAGGTGGGCGACCTGTTGAGTGACGAGGTCTTCGCGCAGTCGGGCCCTCAGAACTTCGAGCCTTTCGTGCGCGACCTGCCCGTATGCATCGTCATTCGCGACAGCAGCGACATCACCATCAATATCGAGGATATCGTCGGCGACAATATCTTCGTGTGGGCGTTGGGACAGACGGACGTGAGCAACCTCAAAGGCGGACGAGCGCCGTGGTCGGCGGGGCGGCGAGCGAGCAGCGATACGCGGTTCGCGCTGCGACTGCCCGTCGAAATCGTCGTCGAGAATAGTTCGGACATCAACGTGAATATCGAGGACGTCTTCGGGGACAATATCGTGGCCTGGACGCGCGGCGACGCGCTTGTAAGTAACTTGAGGGGCGGCATGCTGCCCCACTCCAAATCGGACGCGCTGCAGGATTCGCGTCTCGACCTCGAGGTGCCCGTCGACATCGACGTGCGCCGCAGCGAGGGCGTGGTGGTCGACATCGAGGACGTCGTGGGCGACGTCATCTTCAGTTGGTCGGAGGGCGATGCCGACCTGAGCAACCTGCGAGGCGCGGCAGGCCCGACGAGAGCCGGGCACCGTCCACGGGGCGCACAGGCGAGTATCGCGGTGCCCGTCGACATCGACGTGCGTCGCAGTGAGCAGGTCGTGCTCGATATTGAGGATATCTTCGGCGACGTCGACGTGGTCAGCTCCGACGAGTCGCTGAATGTCTCGAATCTTCGAGGCAGGCGGCGAGCGGCCGGTGATCGGTCCGTTGCGGTGCACCTGCCGGTCGACATCCGCATCGACGACAGCCGAGGGGTGACCGTCGATATCGAGGACATCTTCGGGGACAACGACATTCTCCTGCTCGACGGTCCTACCGAGGAGCGACAGGTGCGCGTGGAGGTGCCAGTGGGCATAAGCGTCCATCGGAGCAATGACGTCCAGGTCGCCATCGCCGAGATTCTCAGCAACAACCGATTCGTGCTCTCCGAAGGGACCGACGAGGTCGAGTTGGACAGCCCGGGCCGCTACGAGCGTCCCGGTGGCGAACTCGTCCTGCGGCCACAGGTGGAGCGAGACGTCACCCGGAGCAGCGCGGTCGACATCTCGATCGAAAAGCTCTTTGTGGGCAACACCGCCGGTGGCCCCGTGCAGGTGACGACGAGTGCTGCCCCGGCGCCGACTTATCTAGGCGCGCAGCCGGCTCAATCGGGCGGCTTCGACATCGTCATCGCCCCTGGTGCGCGCCTCGTGGCTGACCCGCAGGCGCTGGCCGCGGTCGAGCGGGCTGCTCAGCAGTGGGAAGACATGATCGACGAGCCCATTACAGTGACCATCGACGTGAAGATGAGCGACTGGCTCCCCCATTGGGCTATCGCCCAGGCGCACTCGCCGCAGTCCGAGGTTTCGTACGACTTGGTGCGAACGGCGCTGTTCAACGACGCCAATGACGAGGTCCAGGAGACAAGCGGCTTCGACGACGCGGTGACGACCCGGCTGCCGAGCCGCCTGCAGGCGACTTTGCCATCGGGCGTGCAGATGACCGACAAAGTCACGTTGACGGCAGCCAACGCCAAGGCGCTCGGCTTCGAGGACCCCAACGCCGGGGAAGCCGACGCCGCCATCGTGCTCAACGCCAACGTCGCGTTCGACGTCGACAACTCCGACGGCGTCACGGCCGGCACGACCGACCTGGAGACGGCCGCGGCCCACGAAATCGGCCACGCTCTGGGCTTTGTCTCGGCGGTCGACGCGATCAACCGCGGTGAGACGGCCGTGTCGCCGAGCACGCTCGACCTGTATCGATTCGAAGCCGGCGGCGCGAACGACCCGTCGACGATCGACGAGTTCGGCGACTTCCCGCGCTTCTTCGTCCCCGGTCGCGACGCCAACTTCGACGCGATCGACCAACACTACGCCATGTCGACCGGCGCCGACGGCCACCAGGCGCGCCACTGGAAGGCGCCCCGGCGCGGCCAGGCAGCCATCGGCATCATGGGACCGCATCTCGACGCGGACCGTGTGATTACGGTGTCCTGCGCCGATATGCGGGCGCTCGATTTGATTGGTTATGAGGTCGACGGGTGTCGTTGAGGGGGCGGGAATGGCTCAAAAAAGCCGGCGCATCAACCGCTCGAGGAACTCGTCGCCGAGCGTGTCGCCGGACATCTGCCGGCGTGCGTCGGCGAGGTCGGCCTCGACGCGCTCGACCCACGCGAGCAGCTCCGTTTGCAGCCCGGCCCAGCGGGCGCGCAGCTGCACGTGTTGGCCGAGGAAGGGCTCGATCAGCGCGTCCATCGAGGCGATGACCGCGCGTATCGTCGAGTCGTCGGGGCTCTCCTCGAAGGTCTGTTGGGCGTCACCGAGCGCGTCGACCACGGTGGGAACGAGGTGTCGAATCTCGGCGGTCACCACGACCAGGTGTGCGGCGAGTTGGCGAGCGCGCGTGGGCCCGTTGTCGAGGAGCGGCTCGAGGTGGGTGACCGGGGAGTCGAGGGCGGCGCGCACCTCTTCGTCGAGCAGGCTCAACTGCGCGCGGGCGCTGCCGACGCTCGAGCGAATCTGGCTCATGGCCTCGTTCTCGAGCCACACCTGCTGCAAAAAGCCGAACAAGTCACCGACGAGCACGGCAGCCTCGTCGGTGCGCTCGTCCAGCCGGCGATCGAGGGCCGCGCGCCGCTCGACGGCCATCTGCGAGATGACCTCAGGCGCCGCCTCGCGCGCCTGCACCACGAGCGCCCAGCCCGTGGCGATCGTCGCCGCCAGAAGCGTCGCAGACACGACGAGGGCGACGAGCAGGCGGCGCCGGCCGCGTCGGCGCTCGGCCAACTCGCCCTCGCGACGCGCCGCGGCGAGCGCTTCGTTCGAGGGGGTTTGTTCGGGGTGTAGCGACATGGGTATTTGGCGAAATGGGTGTTCTTGGCTTGTGGCTTGGAGCTAGAACACGTGGCCGGGTGGATTCATTCGATGGTTTTGTCGGGTTGGGCAGGGGGCTGGTGTCCAACAGTGGTGGCCTTGCAGGTGCGTGGCCTCAACCCCTCCGCCTCGCTTCGCTTCGGCACCTCCCCTTCGGGCTGAAAGGCGCCCGAGGGGAGGGAATGGTTGCCTCACTAGACATTTGTGGGTGTCAAGGCAGCCATTTGCCCCCCGCGGCCGCTAGTTCAGGCCGAAGGGGGGCAGGCGCGATGCGCCGGAGGGGATTGAGGGTGCAAATCGGCAAGGCAACCAGACTTGCACATGCAAAAACTACCGATACTTTCGTCTGAGCGGGTTTCTTTCGGTGGGGACGAGAGGATTGACCCTCCGACCTCCTCCCGATGCATAAGGCGAATGATTTGACTTCGTCACCACTCATCGCTCGTTCCGGATCTCGAGTTGAGAGCCTTTCGAATAAGCGTCGGCCAGTCCTCGGAATCTTGAATGCCCACCCGCTCGAGTATCGAAAGGGCCTCAATTTGAACGTTTCGGTCGGCCCGAAAAAGAACCTGCCATGCCGCTTCGTGCTGGACCTGCGGCTCCCCGTCGTACAAAAGTGCTAGGAGGAGCACTTTCTCGAGCAACCTTAGGTAGAAGCACGATGCCCCCGAACGCTTGGGTATAGTGCTGTTCTCCGGGAGACGCGCAACCTCGAGCAGCCGCTCGGCAGCGGAACGCCGAACCGGCGTCTCGTCGCTCCGATCCCACCTGTCGGCGGATGCGTCAAACAATGCCGCGCGCAGAACAGCGGCAAGGCTGTGGAGTTTGGGACGCCTGGCGGAGGTTGCCTTGGCGATCAAGCTCTGGCGTTCCTCATAGTCCAGCGAAGCATCGTACAGCCGCACGGCAAACTCGGTCTGCCGGTCGTCCTCCACGTCGGCGAGTACCGCCTCGAACGACGTTGTCCCCGAGTCATTCGATGTGCGTCGCACCGTTTCGATCCATAAGGCCAAGCCTGTCCTCCCCAAGATTTCAAGCGCATCCACCGCCTGATGCATGACGACCTCGTCGTCGACTTCCACGATACGGGACCTAGCAAACTCACTGACCTCGTCGCTCGGGTCGTGGATCTGTGCGAGGAGCAAGACCTTCTCGAACAGGTCGAAGGAGCGTCCCGCTGCCGGAAAACGAGCGTCGAACTCGCCCCTGCGCGCCTGGTCGGCGAGGCCGGAGAATAACTCTGCAGCCGCCAGTCGCACTTCGCTCGAATCGTCCGTCAGCGACGCTTTCGTGAGCGCGGCGAGCGAGTGCAGACGCGGCGCCGCCTTCCTGGCCAGACACGCTACGGCGTCCAAGCGCGAGCTGTCGGAAAGAAACCGTTCAAGGCGTCTCAACCGGAACTTCTTCCAAACGGTGCTCCCTTGTCCTCTTGCATCTCATACAGGTGGCACTAATTGAACGCATTTTCACTCAGGCTTGGCGCGATGCAGCTTCAGCATTTCGAATGGTAGCTGCATGAATTTCGCGTTTCCCGCTATCCAGTCTTTCTGGTCTAGGCTCAAGCTATCATTTGAAGATTTTACTTCAACGAACTTGTAATTGTGATCGGAGAAGACGAAGAGATCGGGCCAACCGCAATATCGGCCCCAATAGTCCTCGACAAGATACTTGAGGATAGAGATGAGCTGGGCGTTGGGCAGGACCGCTACCAGTTGACGAGCCGCCTCAACGTCATGGTCCGCGTACGCCCAAAGATACATCCTAAGTCTCGCGCTTACCTCCAACCAGTAATCGAAGAGCCAGAGGATGTCTTGGGCACTCTCGCGAATCTCATCAAAATGTCTATCCAGCCGCTCGCGTCGATTTTCCGCGAACTCCCGCGCGCCGAAATCTTGTGGCAGATACATCTCGATGTAGTGCCGTTCTTCGTCAGGAGCGTCCATCCGAACAGGACGGCTAAAGCCCGCCAGTTGCGCGAGCGGATCGGCCGCTGAGTCGATCTCTAGGCACATAAATGTGCCAAACAGCACATGTATCGGCCGACTTTCGCACAATATGACCTCGAATCCCTGCTCGCGATAGCAACGTGCTGCATACTGCTCGACACTCACTGGGCCATTCGGTGACTGAATCTTGGCACGGCCCCCGCTCTCAACGTACTCGACCTCGCGGTCTACGATCGTTACGTCATGCGCGTCGATGACCTCTTGCTGGGACGGTTCGTCAGAGTAGTCGTACTTCGGAAAGTGTTTGTGTGCGGCTCGATAGAAAGCTTTAACGTCCTCGTGAATCCACTTGTAGGCCGCCGACGTCACCGGATCATGCCGTGCAGCGATCCAGTCATCATAGCCATGCTGTTTGCACCAATATCCAAATCGCAGGACGGTTTGCTTGTATATCTCGCGCCAGTAGTACCGCTGATACTTGGAGGTGCTTCCGGGGAGTTCGGCTTTAGGGTGACCGACGGATTGTAATCCCCGACAGGTTCGACAGACTTCTGCCTGGAAACCGTGTGTGACCGGGACTTCCCGCTTCGTCGCATACTCCTGCCCTTGCGAAAGCTGATGAGGGAGATACTCCTCGCCGAACTCACGGTCGCACGCGCACATCATCACACCATCACAATCCCTGCAGCGGAATTTCCGTACGGGTTCGTACGGGTTCAGGCACTCAACATCGTCATGCGCGCAGCCATCATGCTCAGATTTCGAATTGCATACATTCATCGTAATTCAAGGTAACTGCTTTGGTGAACGCCGCTCCTAGTACAGCCGGCTCTAGTGACTCGCACCTTTAGGCCGCGGACGTCGTGGATACGCAACTCCGCCGCCGCCCGCTTGGAGAGCAATTCGGCGATGAGCCGCACCTGCATGATGCACGTGTTGACGCCACTGCCCAGAGCTAGTCGTGACGGTGCGTGGCAAAGCCCGGCCTCGAAGTGGTCGAGTTCGACCACATCCTCGCCCGCAAACGTACGGGCAATCCGCAACCCGTGGTCGCGGGTAGGGATACTGTCGAGATTATCAGTCAATTCCCTGTTTGACTCGCGTAGTTGCGCTTCGCCATTCCCGTCAGCGCGCGAAAGCCGAGCGGCTCGTAGAACGCCTCGAGTTCCGCGTCGCAGACGAGGTCGACCATGTAGAGGTCGTCGAGTTGCTCGCACAGCACCTCGATGAGGCGCGTGCCGATGCCCTGCCCTTGCCACTCGGGCAGCACCTCGAGCAGCGGGATGTAGGCGCTCAAGACCCCGTCGGAGATAGCGTTGGCGAAGCCGACGACGCGGCCGGTGTCGGCGTCGACGGCCACCGCCACCGCGTAGGCGTTCTCGAGCATGCGCAGGTGCGTGGCGCAGTCAGGGTGCGTCGGCCAGCCGACGAAGAAGCCATCGAGGTCGTCGGCGCTGACGCCGTCGAGGTCGGTGCGGTAGTCGATCATCTCGGTCTCTCCTGGGAGCTTCGACGTTGGGGAGTTCTGAGGGGGCGTCCATGACCCGAACCTACTGTTCGGGCTTCGCGTGCAAGTCAACCACCACCGGGGCGGCCACGAAACGCAGTTCTTGCTTCTCGTCGTTCTGGCAGGCCACCAGTGCGAAGCTGTTGGGTGGAACGTCGCGGCGCCGCTTGCGGGCGACTGACTCGCGCAAAGTCTCGGGGATCCAATCGTCGGGGACAAGTGGCCACTCGAGGAGATGCGCGCCTTCATCGCCGCGTTCCACCGTCACCTCGGCGCGGTGGTGGTCGGTCTCACCCGGTGCCCACAACCGCACCAGGTCGACGGTGCACGCGGTGATGGAGGGCGTTTGCACCGCGACGCTGCAGGTAGCCGACGCCACGTCCTCGCCGCGGCACCGAACCGTGGGCACACCTTCGGATTCGAGCGTGTCTTCTCGTAGGCGCACCGTGGCCCGAGCACTCTTATGCCAGTGTCCGCCGGTCAATATGCTGCCGGATTCGAAGCGTGAAACCGAATCGGTGCACGCCTGGGGGACTTGTGGATCCGTCGTCGGGTCGTAGTGCTCGTTGCGACTGGCGATCTGGGGGCAGATCAGTTGCCACTCGTATCCGGGTCGAAAGACCGCCACCGGATGTTGTGGAGCCTGGTTGAGCCCGGCGATGGTGCCGACGCGATAGAGCGCCTCGTCGTCGGGCTCGACTCGGTCGGACCAGGCGGGTATCCAGCGCGCCTCGTTTCCGTCGTAGTAGTTGAGTCGAGCGGGATACGGCGGCATCGGAACAGCCCACAGCCCTTTGTCCGATTCGACTACATAATCGTAGGACGTGGGGCCGTCGCATGCGGTCGAAAGAGAGAGGAGCGCGCACCCTAGGAGCAGGTACGGGCCGATTCGGCTGATGCGGTTCATCTCGAGCATTCGCGACTCCGCCAACAAGAAAGTATGCGAGCGATGTATCATAACGCACAAAGTCGGCAAGGGATCTAAGACTGCTCCGGAAGGGCACGAGATTCTCCGGCGCGCCCCTCCTAAATTGGTCATACCAGTTGACCTCCAGACGATTGTCGCCATAATGACTGGTGAATCAGTACAGGAGGAATGGATGTTCGAACCGGTTACAAAGAAGTCGTTGGCGGACGCTGTCTTCGAGCAACTCCGCGACCAGATTGTGCGCGGCAAGCTCGATCCGGGGAGCGCTCTGCCGGCCGAGCGGGTGCTCAGCGAGAAGCTCGAGGTCAATCGCGGTGCGGTGCGCGAGGCGCTCAAGCGCCTGGAGCAGGCGAGGCTCGTGTCGCGGCGGCACGGCGGGGCGACGCGGGTGCTCGACTATCGCGAGACGGCCGGCACCGACCTGCTCGCCGCGCTTCTGGTGCGCGCAGACGGCACCATCAACACCAAAGTGGCGCGCAGCGTCATGGAGATGCGCTCGGCGATCGCGGCCGATATGGCGAGGCTGTGCGCCAGGCGCGGCGACGGGCAGACGGTCGACGCCCTCGAAGAGGTGCTCGGCGAGATGGAGGCCGCGGGCGATGATGTGCAGGCGCTGAGCGAGCTCGACCTCGAGTTCTGGGCGACGCTCTTGGAAGGCGCCGACAATATCGCCTACCGACTCGCGTTCAACTCGCTGCGCGAGACCTACGACAAATTTCGCACCATCCTCGCCGGTTATCTGGCCGAGGAATTGAGCGACTTGAACGCGCGTCGAGCGATCGTCGAAGCCGTGCGACAGGGCCGTGAAGAAGAGGCCGAGGCTCGCACCAGAGAGCTGTTGACGATGGGCGAGAAGCTCATCGCAGACTTGATGAACTCGTTGAACGTCGAGGAGACAGGTGATGGCGAGTAGAACCGCAGCAAATCAATCGGCCGAAGACGACGCCCCACGGGGCACCGATGGGCGCCGACTGTTGGAGACCGGCACTCTTCGTGAAGCAGTCGCCAAGTTCTTCAGCTACCCGACGCCCTGGATCATCGGCCTGACCGCACTCGCCGCTTGGGTCGCCAGGCCATTCGTGGGCGGCTTCGGGTGGTGGGATCTGATCTTGCCGGCGGCCATCGTGGCGTTCTGGCCACTGCAGGAGTGGCTCATCCACGTGTTCATCCTGCACCTCAAGCCCGTCAAGATCTTCGGCAAACGCTTCGACCTGCACCTGGCCAAAAAACACCGCGATCACCACGGAGATCCGTGGCGCCTCGAGGACGTCTTCATCCCGCTGCGCTCCCTTCTGCTCGGCTTGCCCGTCGGCGTCGGCATCTGGCTTGTGGTCGCCCCCAACTGGGGCATCGCGCTCACCGGCGTGGGCTTCTACGCCTCGCTGGGGCTCGTCTACGAGTGGACCCACTACCTGGTGCACACGAATTACCGACCCAAGACGAAGCTGTATCGCAGGTTGTGGAAGAATCACCGCCTGCACCACTTCAAGAGCGAGCAACACTGGTACGGCGTGACCATGCTCGGCGGCGATCGGCTGCTCGGCACCGCGCCCGACGTCGGTGAGGTCGAGACCTCCGAGACCTGCAGGACGCTCGGGGTCGGCCAGGAGTAGTGCCATCGAAACTCGTGAAGAAAACCCAGGCTTTCTTTCGCGGTGTGACCAATGCTAAGTTGGCCGGCAACTAACCCCTTTGAAACGCTCTAGGGAGGGGAAAGAGGCTACGAAGCCTCCTTCGTCATGGGGCGTCCTTTGTTGTCAGCTTGCCCGCTGCCATCAAACCAATTTCGCGCGAGAGTGGCCGATGACGCGCTGGATCGAGCACCTGTACTGCATCCTCCTGATTGGTTGCGTTGTTGCGCTTTCGAGCAGTTGCTTTGAGGCGGACGCCCCGGAAGTCGCGCACTCGTCAACCGGAGATCAGCCCGCCGTACAACAACGGGGTCTCTCTGGCTGGACGGAGTCTGAGATACTCGCCGCTTCGGATGCGCGAGCTTATCAGCATTTTGGTCATTCCGTCGCGGCCGATAGAAACCTCGCGATCGTGGGGGCGTATTACGATGACACGAACGGTACTAAGGCCGGTGCCGCCTATATCTTTGAACAAGTAAGAGGGAGCCCCGACCACTGGGCCGAGGTCAAAAAGCTGCTCCCTTCCGATGGTGCGCCGAAAGATGCTTTTGGATTATCAGTCGCGATCGATGGTGATGTCGCGGTGGTCGGCGCCTATTACGTCAACTATGAAGGTGGCGACGACCGTGGGGCAGCGTATGTTTTCGAGCGAAACCATGGCGGCCCAGACAACTGGGGGGAGGTCAAGAAGCTTTTGCCTTCGGATGGCGCGCCTGACGATTATTTCGGCACGGCTCTTGCCGTGAGTGGTGACACCATCGCTGTCGGGGCCAGACGCCGTGATGGGAGCGACTACGACGTGGGCGCCGTCTATATGTTCCAGCGCGATCATGGCGGAGTCAACAACTGGGGAGAGTCCGCCAAACTGTTGGTCTCCGAACCTCAGGGAAGCGATGGGTTCGGTACGGCGGTATCCATCGACGAAGATGTGCTGGTAGTTGGTGCGTCATCGGTTTGGGCCGACTCGAGCGCGGCCTACATCTTCGAGAGAGACGGTGGTTCCAATCAATGGGTGGAGACGAAGAAGCTGACGTATTCGGGAACCAACTCCTATAGGTCGTTCGGCGGTTCAGTTTCGGTCAGCGACGATGTGGTGGTCGTGGGAGCCAACCGGGCATATTCAGGAGGTGCGGGCGCCGCAGTGATATATGAGCGCAATCATGGCGGAGTGGATAACTGGGGCGAGAGCCGCGAGCTCATTCCGTCCGACACCACCGCCGGCCAAAGCTTTGGTTACTCCGTATCAGTCAGCGGAGATGTCGTCGCCGTCGGGGCGGTCGGAGATGAAACTTACGGAAACGAAGCTGGCGCGGCCTATATATTCGAGCGGCATCAAGGAGGGGCCGATCAGTGGGGCGAGGTCATTAAGCTTCTGGCCGCCGGCGGTAAAGAGCGCGACTGGTATGGGGCCAACGTGGCCGCCAACGGCAACGTGGTGATGGTCGGGGCTTCTCGCGGTCGCCCCGAAAGTTGGGGCGCAGTCTATGTGCACACCGCACCGAACGTGGGTCCGGAGGCCCTCGACGATAGCGCCACGCTCGCCGAAGATGACCAGGTAACCGTCGATATCCTCTCCAATGATATCGACGGCGATGGCCATGGCCTCGACGCTCGAGTTTTGACGCAGCCCGAGCATGGCACCGCTTCGGTCAACCCCGATCAGACAATCACGTATCTGCCGAATGCCGATTTCTACGGCCGCGACCAATTGATCTACGAAGTTTGGGGAGGTTTTGGAGGGCTCGACACGGCGACAGTCTCCATCACCGTCGAGCCGGTCAACGACGCTCCGTTCTTCATCGAGCCCACGCCGGATGACGGCGAGCGGCTCTCGGCGGTCGAAGGCGAAGAGATACGTTTGCGACTCGCCGCAGAGGATTTCGATGATGACTCGCTAGCCTTCGATGTCTCCCCACTTCCGCAGGGGGCGAGCCGCGATGTGACGAGCGGAGAATTTACGTGGCCGCTCACTTTCCAAGATATCGGGTCTCACCAGCTTGCGCTCACAGTCAGTGATGGCACTGTCGAAGCGCGTCGCCGTTTGTCTGTCGTCGTAGACTTCCTCGACGAAGACGAAGACGGATTGCCCGACACCTGGGAGCACGAGAACGGTCTAGATCGCTCCACCGCAGATAGCGATGGCGACTTCATCTCCGACTCTGTCGAAGTTGGTGATCGGCTAGATCAACCGCGAGACACCGACGGTGACGGGTTGCTCGACGCACTCGACGAGGACAGCGATGAAGATGGTATGCCGGATGCCGAGGAAGCTGGCGATCAGCGCTTGGAAACACCGCCGATCGACACCAACGGCGACGGCGTGCCGAACTACCGTGACCGTGACAGCGACGGCGATGGAATCGATGACGCCAACGACAACTGCCCTCGCGTCGAGAATCCCGACCAGGCTGATTCGGATGAAGATGGGCAGGGAGACGCGTGTGATGAAGCTACGGTACAGAAGGACACGGGCGCATCTGCCGCCGAGGGCGGATGTACCATTCCGCGAGCCACCACGCCATTGAGCGCAACTCCCTTACTGATGGCAGTGCTGATGCTGTTCTCACTTCGAGTTACAAGCCGCGAACACCGCTGAAAAAGCCGCCGAAGTCCTCGGCGGCGAATCCGTTCGGGGCCACCTAGGCACCGCCAACTGCGCGGCAGGCGCTCGCTTGGAACACGCTACGGCGGAACCTCGCGGCAAGGCCAACAAACGCGAACCAAGCACAAAAAACCGACGTGGATGGGCATGGGGTTTCCAGACGACGCCAAATTCTTCAGCTACCCGACGCCCTGGATCATCGCCCTAACCGCACTCGCCGCCTGGGTGGCCAGGCCATTCGTAGGCGGCTTCGGATGGTGGGACTTGATCTTGCCGGTGGCCATCGTGGCGTTCTGGCCGCTGCAGGAGTGGCTCATCCACGTGTTCATCCTGCACCTCAAGCCCGTCGAGCTCTTCGGCAAACGCTTCGACCTGCACCTTGCCAAAAAACACCGCGATCACCACGGAGATCCGTGGCGCCTCGAAGACGTCTTCATCCCGTTGCGCTCCCTTCTGCTCGGCTTGCCCGTCGGCGTCGGCCTCTGGCTTCTGGTCGCCCCCGACTGGGGCATCGCGCTCACCGGCGTGGGCTTCTACGCCACGCTGGGGCTCGTCTACGAGTGGACCCACTATCTGGTGCACACGAACTACCGCCCCAAGACGAAGCTGTATCGCCGGCTGTGGAAGAACCACCGGCTGCACCACTTCAAGAGCGAGCAGCACTGGTACGGCGTGACCATGCTCGGCGGCGATCGCCTACTCGGCACCGCGCCCGATGTCGGCGAGGTCGAGACCTCTGAGACCTGCAGGACGCTTGGGGTCGGCCAAGACTAGCGGCGTCGAAGTTCGAAGAGGCTGTGTGCGGTGGCCGTGCAGGTCAGTCACCTCAACCCCTCCGCCTCGCTTCGCTTCGGCACCTCCCCTTCGGCGAACTGCGCCGTGGGGAGGGAATGGTTGCTCTTGTGGGAGTAGTCGGTGGTTGATCCCCCCTTCGGCTCGCCTCAACAAGCACTTGTGGTTGTCGAGGCAGCCATTCGCCCCCCACGGCCGCTGTCTCAGGCCGAAGGGGGCAGCCGCCGAGAGGGCTGGAGGCGTTAGCAGGCTATACGGGCGATACGACTTATAACACGCAGCTTTCAGCCGTCGTCGTCACTCGCGCCCTTGGCCTGAGCGACGTGGCTGAAGGTGACGAGGCCGACGCCGCCTACAAGATTGCCCGCGGTAACGAGCCCCATGATCCTAAAGAGGTCGCCGAAGTCGACTGCCGCGTCGAAGAGAATGCCAAAGAAGACGTGCAACACGGTGACGATGACATGATCGAAGGGACCAAACGCCAGAAGAAATCCGACGAGATACGCCATCAAGATGCGGCCAACGACGCTGTTGACCCCCTTCAACATGAAGGAAAGGAGCGACACGAGCGCGCCTCCCACAAAAGCCGACGCCAACACGGTCCACACGCCCCGACCTGCGATCTCCTCGGCCAACGTGGCCAATGCGCTCGCGGCTCCCTTTGGCAGAACGCCGGCCACCCCGAAGACGAGCGCAAAGAGACCGCCGCCGACCAGGTTGAGAAGAAAGGTCAGCCCCCAGAGACGCAAGATCGCGCCTGCCTTTAACTCCCCTTGTTCAAAAGCAGTTGCCACCGGGTCAAAGAAGTTCTCGTTGAACAGCTCGGCACGCCCCACAATCAGAAAAACGAGTCCCACTGCGAAAGCGAGCGCGCCGGCCAGTTGGGAGACCTGCCCCCACTGCGGTTTGACTAGGCTGTGGGCGATACCCAGGGCGACGAGGCCAAAGACGATGGTAAACCCGGCAATGAAGCTGGTCGACACAAGCTCGAGCATCGATTGCCCCAGCCGTCTGTCCCCCTCGTCGGCAGCGCGATGAAAGATCTCGGACGGCTTGGGAGCAACGGACATCGGTCCTCCTTAACTTACGTAGCGTCTTACTTTCGACCTGAGTGAGAAAATCTAGGAGCGAAGTTCGCCTTAGCAAAGGCTCCGCACTCTTCGAGAGATGGGGGCAAGACGTCGTGATCCTCAGATTTTGCGGGTGACGTACACTCCGAGGCCAAGTCCCGGCGCAGCAACCGCAGGCCGTCGCGTTTGGTGTGCGCGCACACAAACCGTCTCTCGGTATCCGTGAGACGTGCGCCGAGTATGCCTTGCCGACGCCGCGCCAATCCGCACGTTCAATGAGAGTCGGACAACTGAGGAGGGCTTCAACGAAGCGGCGCGACAGCGGGGAGACTGATGAACCATAAGATGGCATGCACGTAGGGGCATGGCATTCCCCCACGAAGCCCAGCCCACACGGTTCATCTTGCAGAAGAACCACCCTGCCCGTTAGAGTCGACATCTCGCGTTTCTAAATCGTATGTCGGCGACGAGCTGTCAGGGCAACTCCTGCCCGTAGGCCACGCTGCTCATTGGTGGAGTTGGAATGGAAGAGAGCGTACTGACCTCGGTGGTCTTACCCGCCGCCCTGTTTTTGATCATGCTGGGGATGGGCCTTTCGCTGGTCGTCGACGACTTTAAGCGGGTCGTGGCGTATCCCAAAGCCGCCATCACCGGCCTGTTTTGCCAGTTGATCTTGCTGCCTGCGTGCGGCTTCTTGCTGGCGAAAGCCTTCGGGCTGCGACCCGAGATGGCCGTAGGCCTGATGATCATCGCCGCGTGTCCCGGCGGAGTCACCTCCAACCTGATCACCCACGTCGCCCGCGCCGACACGGCGCTGTCAGTGACCCTGACCGCCATCAACAGCGTGGTCGCGATCTTTACCATCCCGCTCGTCGTGGGCTTCGGCCTCGAGTACTTCTTGGACGCATCGCGGGGTATCGAATTGCCGGTGCTCAAGACCATCGGCCAAGTCTTCGGAATCACGGCGGTGCCGGTGTCCATCGGCATGTTTATCCGGGCGCGCCGTCCTGACTTCGCCGACCGCATGGACCGACCGGCGCGCATCGGCTCGGCCGTGGTCTTCGTACTCATCGTCGCCGGCATCATCGCCGCCAACCTCGACATTCTGCGCGAGCACTTCGCCGCCCTGAGCGGCGTGACCTTCGCGCTGAACCTGCTCACGATGGCCCTGGGAGCGGTCGCCGGCAAGCTCGTGCGCCTGCCGGCGCGCCAGACCCTGACGGTCGCCATCGAAGCAGGCATCCAAAACGGCACGCTCGCCATCGTCATCGCCACATCGATCCTCAAGCAAGGCGACATGGCGCTGCCCGGCGGCTTCTATAGCCTGGTGATGTTCGTCTCCGGCGCGGCCGTGATGTTCTACGGCTCGCGAACGCACGAGGCCGGCGAGGACGAAGCTGCGCCCGCGGGGGCGTGATCGGGGATGGCGGCCTTGCAGGTGCGTGGCCTCACCCCCTCCGCCTCGCTTCGCTTCGGCACCTCCCCTTCGGCGGACTGCGCCGTGGGGAGGGAATGGTTGCTCTGGCATGCGTGGTCGATAGTTGGTGCCCCCTCCGACTCGCCCCAAAAATCACTTGTGGTTGTTAGACCGACCATTCGCCCCCCACGGCCGCAGTTTCAGGCTGAAGGGGGGCAGCTGCCGCAAGCAGCGGGGGGGTTGGGGTTGCTCGCCTGCAAGGCCTACAAAACCAAACTCAAACCAGCCCAAGATGGTCTGGCACCGAAAACAACCACGCAAACGCACCGGCGACGCGTTGCGCGTCCACCCTCGTGGGCCAATGGTGTGTGTCTCGCATCCACTTGTTTCCAGACTCCGACGAAGTCAGCAGGCCTCGGCCGCCCTGCAAATTTGCATGGCAACCATGCCGTCACAACCAATTCCCCAGTCACAGACGCATGGCTATCCTCGAATGGTGGGTGCGAGAGAGCATCACACCATCAATATTGATTTTCATTCGAGGAGAGAAACATGAAGGACATCACACCACGGGTTGCCGCGCTCACCGCCGGCCTTGGAATGCTGCTGATGGCAGTCATTGCCCCGCTCTGTATCTTCGGCGTCATCGAAAAGATGGCCGTCCCTGGCGATGCGTCGGCCACCGCGGCGAACCTCATCGAGTCGGCGAGTCTGGTCCGAAACGCCGGCGTCGGCTTGCTCGCGGTGGTGCTCTTGGACGTGATCGTCGCCTGGGGACTGTACGTGGTGCTGCGCCCGGTCAACGCGAGCCTCTCGTTGCTCGGCGCGTGGCTACGCGTGACCTACTCGGCCATCTTCGCCGTGGCGATCACCAACCTATTCGACGCCACGCGCGCCGCCACGGTGGACCCGGAGCAGGCCCTCTTTCTGTTGGGAGGCTTCGATCAAGCCTGGCAATTCGCCCTGGTGGTCTTCGGCGCGCATCTCGTCGTCGTGGGCTACCTCGCCTGGCGAGCCGACTACATCTCTCGGTGGCTCGGGGCGCTGCTGGTCATCGCGGGCGTCGGCTACGCCCTCGACGGCGTAGGCACCCTCATCGACCCGACCTATCTCCTCGACGTCGGCAGGTTCACGTTCGTCGGCGAGATTCTCTTCCTCTTTTGGCTGCTTATCCGGGGAGCGCGTAAGGGCATGGGGTTCTCGACGACGCCACACAGTAGCGAGGGTTGTTTTCGAGCAAATTGAATCCGGCGCCAGGCCTTCCTTGTCTGTAAATAGGATGCCACCAGAGGTCGGTGGCCCCATCACCTCCGGGTCTCGACCGGCCCGGGAGGAGGTATGGCAACGACATCCTTAAACCAAGAGGAGGTAAGGCGATGGCACTCTTAAACTACCATACTCTGCGGAGACGATTGGTTGTCGCTAGCAAGGTGGTCATGCGGTTCGGGTTGGCACTCGTGCTCATCTGGATCGGCGCCATGAAATACACCGAGTACGAGGCCAGCGGCATTAAGCCGCTAGTCGAAAACAGTCCATTGATGAGCTGGCTCTACGACATTTTCAGTGTAAGCGGCTTTGCTGCCCTTCTCGGGGCGTTCGAAATCACAATCGGGGTGCTCATCGCACTGGGTTTCGCGGCGGGGCGGCTCCCGGTCCTGGGGAAGCTCTCCGCCCTGGGCAGTGCATTGGCGGGGTTGATGTTCTTGGGGACCCTGTCCTTCATCTTCTCCACGCCTGGATGGGAGCCATCCCTGGGGGGATTTCCGGCACTATCGGTGGCGCCAGGCCAATTTCTCCTCAAAGACATCGTCCTGCTCGGAGCGTCGTTATGGACAGCGGCAGACTCGCTAGAGATGGCGCGCTGAGTAGGCCTTGCCGAAGCCGCGCAAATCCGCACGTTCGAAGGGAGTCGGATCACTGTGAAGGATTTCAACGAAGCAGCGCGGCGGCGGGGGAGTGATGGACCAAAAGATGGCAAGAGGCATGGCTTTGCTCGGCGAGTTGCCCGAAGTCCAGGCCGAGGACGCCCCCGGGCGAGTCGCCGAGATTTACGACGATATTCGCGCGACCCTGCGGGTTCCCTTCGTCAACTTCATCTTTCGAGCGCTGGCGAATTTCCCTGATTAACTCGATGCGTTGTGGACCGCCTATCGCCCCGTATTTCGAAGTATGGAGTTCGAGCGCGCGGCCGACGAGCTTCGCGACCGAGCAGCCCCCCAAGGAGATCTCGAGGCCGGCGGGCGCGATTGGAGCCAGCTCGGGGCTCTGGACCAGATTGGCCCCTACACCGATTCGATTCACTACGTTCTGCCCAAGCTGTTGCTCGTCGCGCAGGCGTTTGCGAGCCAACCCGACAATTCGGCCTCGACCGAGAAAAATGACGCCCCAAATGGGCAAGAGTTAGCCTATGGCATCGCCCCGGGGACGAAGCGAGTGGCGATGGTCGACCCGCAAGAGGCGCCTTCGCCGGTCGAGGAGCTCTTCGAGGATATCAAGCAGCACCACCAGCATCCCGGCGTGGCGAGTTATTTTCGCTCGTTGGGCAACTGGCCGGCGTTCCTCGAGGCGATCTGGCACGAGATTCGCCCTCAGGTGGGGACCGACACCTACAACGCCCGCAAGAGTTCTCTGACTGGACAGGCCGAGCAAGCCATCTCGCCTCTGCTGAGACGCGCTGTGGCGAGGCCGACGATCCCCGACGACATCACAGCAATCCTCTGGGTGTTCGAGCGCCGACTCATTCCCGACCTCTTACTCGACGTGACGATGATCGAGGCGCTCCTGGGTAGGACAACGGTAACGGGCGGCTCTTCCTTCAGCGTTGCAAAAGGCGTTTTGTAAGGGAACGGAAGGGCATGGGGTTCCCCGACGACGGGGTTCCCCGACGAAGCCCATTTGGTGCGGGTCTGCGCCACCAAGGCGACCATCGGGAGCCGCGCCGAAGCGTGCGTTGCGGTCGCCTTGCAGGTCAGTCACCTCAACCCCTCCGCCTTCGGCACCTCCCCTTCGGCGAACTGCGCCGTGGGGAGGGAATGGTTGCATCTCTGGGAGTGGTCGAGGGTTGGTGCCCCCTCCGGTTCGCGCTGTACGGCGCGCGAGCCACCTCCCCCACGGGGGAGGAGAACCTCGCCCCAATAACCACTTGTGGTTGTTGGGGCAGCTCTTCGCCTTCGACAAACACATGTGGCTGTTGGACCGACCATTCGCCCCCCACGGCCGCAGTACCAGGCCGAAGGGGGGCAGCCGCCGAGAGGCGGCGGGGGGTTGAGGTAACGAGCCGGCAAGGCGCACGCTTCGCATGCTCCAACCAGGCCAAGATGGCCTGCCTCCAAAAGCACGCCACAACACAAAAAACCCGCCCAGACCTAAGTCTGAGCGGGTATTTTGTTCTTCTCAGTCGGGGCGAGAGGATTTGAACCTCCGACCTCTTGCTCCCGAAGCAGGAAAACTCGCCTTGGCGAGGGCCTGCTTTGGGGGCTGGAGGGGGCTGTCGGTGGGTGGCGGTCGAGTTTAGGTTTCAGCACATTTCAGCGCGTTTGACCGATATTGCAGCGCGTTTCAGGGTGTTCACACCCAAAATCACACCCACGCATGAGCGGCGCAGCGTTGCTTTGGCGCATGGTACAGTTTGAGCGCGGGATTGACCCGACACCAGCTTGGTTATCCCAGCAGCGATCTTAGGATCGTGGCCCTGGAGTGGTGTTTGGAGTGGTTTGGGTGTACTCCAGCCCATTGCAAGTTGATCTTGCTGACGGTTTACTTCGGCTCGTACGGGCTCATCCTCAGCGGTAGCTTGCCGCTGTCGGTGACGTAGGCTTTGTGCCCGGTGATGGGTGTCGGTATGGCCGGCATCGGTTTTTGGATTTCCCACGATGCGCTGCACGGAGCCTGCTCGTAGTATGGCGGTCAACCGCATCCAGCGGTTGCCTTCGGCGCACAGACAGAGTAAGGCTTCATCTTCTACAACACTCCATTTGATGCGGCGTTTCCGATGAAACAGCGCGACTTCAAAGTGCTCGTTCTGGGCTCACTCCCCGAGGCAGACGACCTCTTCGAACGTGGCGTGTTCAAAGACGAATACCCGTGCGAGCCCGTACGCGTCGAAAATCCAGAGGAGTTCGGGAGGGCCGTTCGTGAACCCACCTTCGATCTGATCCTGATCGACGTCGAGCCGCACGGTATCAACGTGCTTCGAAGCGTCCTCGACGAGCGACCGATGCGCCCCATGATCATGGTCGCCGACGCCGCGCAGGGCGACGTCATCTTAGAGGCCAAACGCCTCGGGCTCGAGCGTTACGTGATGCGACTGAGCGACGATGTGCTCAACGCCGACCTGCTCGCCGAGGAGATGGTGTTCATCTTACAGCGCTTGTCCGAGCCGCCGTCGATGGAACACCCCACCGTCGAGGAGTTGTTTCGCTTCGCGCAGTACCACAACGTGCGCCAGCCGTTCTTCGTCATCGATCGAAATCATCGCCTCTTGTACACAAATGCCTCGGGAAAGGCACTCGTGAAGGCCGTTCACGACCACGATCTTCGTGAAGGAGACCAGTACGATCGCTTCCCGTTGACGGGCTCGACGCAGGAATCCACGTCGCATCTCAATGAAGCGCTGGGCGGTTCTGAAGTCGAAATCGAGCACACCTACGAGCGGCTTGTCAAAAACGATCGCCACCGCGAGGTGTTCTACCAACCGGTGCACGACACCACTGGCGCTGTGGTCGCGGTGTCGATCGCCTGCAAGAACATCGGCCTGAGGCTCCAAGCCCAGCAGAAGGTCGAACGCCAGGAACAAGCGCTCTGGTCGTTTTTCGAGCTGGTCCCCCTCCCGCTCAAGGTCGTCGGCCCCGACCTTCGAATTCACCGCGCCAACGCCGCTCTCGCCGACTTTCTGGGCTACGACGATCCCGATGAACTCCAAAGGGTGACCCTCGACAGCCTGCTCCACCCGGACGATCTCGGAGAAGCCCATCTTGCGCTGAATGGTTTGTTCGAAGAGACCTCCTCCTACGCTCACTTCGAGTGCCGCTACCAGCACCTGAATGGTGAGACGGTGTGGGTCAACCAAATTGACTTTCCGTTGCGCGGACTCGGAGACGAGGAGTCGGAGGGCCTGGTGTTGGCCTTGAGCGTCGACATCACTCGGCAAAAGCAGGCCGAGCAGCGCGCGGCGCAGTCGGAGCGCTTGCGGGCAATCGGAGAGCTCGCAGCCGGAGTCGCTCACGACTTCAACAACGTGTTGAGTATCGTAAAGACGTATAGCCAGCTCATCCACGCCAAGCTGGAACAAGAGGGCGACCATGAGTATGTGGGGTTCACCAACAAGATTGTGGGAGCCGTCGACCGTGCCATGGCGCTGACCGGCCAGTTGCTGACCTTCGGCCAGGAAGACGAGGGCGACAAGGCGCGGCTCGACCTCAATACTCGCATCCACGAGATAAGCGCGTTGCTCGAGCGAAACCTGGGCGAAGGCGTCGACCTGAAGCTCGAGCTGGCCGCCGACTTGCCGGCCATCGAGATCGATCCGTCGCAGCTCGATCAGGTGCTCACCAACCTCGTCATCAACGCCCGTGACGCCATGAACGCTGGAGGCTCGCTGGTGTTGAGGACACGGCAGGAGTCTAAGGGCGAAGACCTGCCACCGCATCCGGACCTGCCGACAGGCGACTACGCCCTGCTCGAGGTTGAGGATGAAGGTGAAGGCATGGATGAGCAGACCCAGCGCAAAATCTTCGAGCCGTTTTTCACCACCAAAGGCCGCTCTCGGGGCACAGGCTTGGGTCTGGCGACGGTCTACCGAATTGTCGACCGCAATGGCGGATACATCTACGTCGATAGCGAGCTCGGCTGTGGCACTACATTCACCATCTATTTTCCTGCGTCAGAGACGGGGCCTGACACCGGCAGCGATGATTTGCCCTCCAAAAAGGCGTAGATGCCGGCGCCCGTCATCAGCAACGAGCTCAGTCGTAGCGCAGCCCCCACCCGCTAGTGCACGAGGTGTCGACCGCAGACAGCCATGCCGACAAGCGATCTATAGCTGGTTGGTGCTGCGCTTCTGGAGTTGAGCGTAGGCTCCCCGAACCTACATTGTCACTGGTCGGTTGAGTGCCACGTGCCATGCACGCTTGCACAGGAGGAGACAATGCCTACGACTTCGCACGACCTCAAAACCCAATGGGGATGGATGGCGCTTCGCGGCGCTATCACCATCCTCTTCGGAATTCTCGCATTCATCTGGCCGCAGCAGGCGCTGATGACGCTGGTGATCCTCTTCGGCGTCTTCGCACTGCTCGATGGAGCAGCCACCTTCGCGTTCATGACCCGCGGCGGTCGCGCCAGTGGTGGCCGCGGCTGGCCGCTGTTCATCACCGGCATCGCCGGGTTGACCGCAGGCCTGCTGACACTTTTCTGGCCGGGCGTCACGGCGGTCACGCTGCTCTACATCATCGCCGCATGGGCCGTTGTTCGCGGTATCTTTGAAGTGGTCGCGGCCGTGCAGCTGCGAGAGGTCATGCGCTCCTCGGTGGTCCTGGGCATCGCCGGTGTCCTGTCGGTGGTTTTCGGCATCGCGCTATTCGCCTGGCCGGCCGAGGGACTGTTGGCCCTCGTCTGGCTGGTGGCGCTTTACGCCCTGGCTGCCGGAGCCGCCCTTCTGATCATGGCGTTCGGGCTGCGCGGGGTGACAGAGCAAGGGCGTCTGCGCCAGGAGCCGCCTCGCGACGGTGCCACGCCGGCTTGACCCGGACCGCTCGACAGACTTCGCTTCCGCCAGCCTGAGAGCCCAGGAGGCGTGATGCACGACCCGAACACATCGGCCAAAGAAGCGATTCAATATCTTTTTCCTGCCTTGGCTGCGGGTCTTGCGGGCTACGTGGGTGTGCACGGGCGACTGGCGGCGCTTTACGCGCGCTCACCTTACGCGCCGTTTCGGGTCTATGATCCTCACGGCCTGGTGGGTTCCCATCGCGATATTCTTCGTCAAAGCCGCGCGCCACTGCACAGACAAGCGCTTGCTCGGGAGGGTCTTCTGATCGGCCACGACAGCAAGCACGCGGCCGACTGCCCCTACATCGCCTGGCTTTACGAGCCTCCCGTCTGGCTGATCAGCGATCAGCCCATCAAAAAGTGGCTGGAGCTGGCCGCACAGGCTGCCATGCTGCGCCTCGAGCAGGGCCCCAAAGCCGGGCAGGCCCAGTGGACCCACCTCGACTGGGCGGGCTCACAAATCATCGCTCAATGCATCCGCGAGCACTTCGGGCCGGCCCGCGCGTCGGTCGTCTCGAACAACGCCTTCGAAGTGACCGCCCAGACGGTCGAGCAACTGGGACGCGTGGCCATGCGCGAAGAAGAAGGCCAACTGCCTCGGGCGAAACTGGTCGTGTCTGATTGCGCGCTCCTCGAGCCACACCTGCTCGTCTCGTTTGCCGACCGCCCCGACTTCTCCGATGTAACGCATGTGCGCAAGCTCTTGTCGACGGCTTCCATCGGCCCAAACGCGTTGGCCGCCGACGGCGAGCGCGTCCTGGGCATCGTCGGTCAGTGCCCGACGCCGGCGCTGGAGGTCGGATTTCACGGCGAACGCGGAGCTGAGATGCACGTCGTCGACACGAACGCGCAGCGCCACCCGTTGTGCACGCTTCGCCTGGGCAGCGTCAGCGGCGCGCCGATTCGACCCGACCGGCAAGTCATCGAGAGCGTGGCCTCGAGGCTGCTCGGCGACGCCGGACATCAGCAGCCCGTCGCGCACGCCTCCTGGCTGGCCGAGGTCATCTCCGAAGCCGCGGCTCACGGCTCCGGCTGCACCTTGGTCGTCGAAGATACGCCGTCACGTCTCATCGAAGTCGGCCATCGTCTCGAAGCCCCTTTACCCATTCGCGACAACCGCCAACTCGCTGCCGCCCTGAGCACCGTCGACGGAGCGCTGGTGATCGACTGGCAAGGCCACGTTCACGCATTCGGCGTCCTCCTCGACGGTCTGGCGCTCGAGCAGGCCGAAGATCGCTCCCGCGGCGCCCGGTACAATTCGGCCCTTCGCTACACCGCCATGAATCCGAAGGCCGTGGTCTTCATCGTCTCTGAGGACGGACCCATCGACGCCTTCCGCGACGGCGTCTGCTGGACGACGCCGCGTCGACTCGAGCATCCGACCGAGAAGCCGGTCGCGGACCTTGCGTTTCCCACGCTGCACGGCTACCTGGGCGCGGACCACCCGCAGGATTCAGCTCGTTGGTAACCTGCCTTAAGGACTCCGACGCAACCAGCACGTTGGACGCCTCCCGCCAGCGCTTTCGTGCTTCCACAATGTCTCACAGCTGAGCGCCGATCGCTCGGATTCGCTTGTGAACAGCAGGCGAGACATGGTGAGTGGCATGAGACTTACCAACTTGTTCTCGCAACTGCTCTGCAGCTCGTTCGAAGGCGGCCTCGGCACCGTCGAGCAACTTGTCCAACTGACGCAGCACCAGTCGCGGCTTGACACCGATGTCTGCTGCGAATTTCTCCCAGTTGTCGCGCCCTAAGCGGTCGGGGTTTCGCTCGCCGCCGACCGAGAATGCGAGTTTGTGGTCGAGTCTCGGATATGCGCGGGTGCAAACCAAATCGTAGGCCGGGGCAAGACGTGGCCCGTCGTCGGCATACAGCATGGCGAGGTTCTTGGCGTGTCCGTCGGCATTTCCTCCGATCGCGCAGAAGATGACCCCACGGATCAACTCCCACAGATCAGCAGCAGGTCTTGCCGACAACGCTCTTAACCTCTGTGCGACTTGAGACAGCGTCGGGCCTCCATCGGCCTCGTACTTGCGCGAGGGCAAGACGCCGAGAATCTGGCAAAAGTCCTCCTGGTGAAGCCGCCGTACCGACTCGCCGTCGACCTTTCGGTCGTAACGCTCGACGTCGACGAAGACGGCGAGGTGCGCGCATCGAGCCGAGACCTAACGACAGTCAGACCCAACTCGGCTGCGAAGCACGTGGTGAGGTATTCGTTTGCTGCAAGGTGAGCGAATCGCGGCGAGTCGAACGTGAGAATATGGGTAATCGCCTCGCTCCAAGCAGACAACGCGAGACCTGACGAAGTCACCACGACCGAAGCTTTGTGCTGTGCCCCTGCCAGTAACAGGCGTGGCGGGCGCTCTGAGTCGGCTAGAAACGCTGGAGCTTCGCTGGCCCATTCTTCTAATGGTTCCAACTCGATGGGCTGCCGCTGGCGTTCTTCACGCGCTGGCTGATGTGTCTGCGAGACAAATCGCAGCGCGCCGGCCGTATCGTCGCCGAGGGCGCGAAGCAGCGCCACGTCATTGTCGACGCTTACGCCCAAACGACTGCAGATCGCGCCTCGCGGGCCACGTCCTCCGGTAATAAATTGGAGCGCTGTAAGGGCATGGGGTTCCCCGACGAAGCCTCAACCCCTCCGCCTTCGGCACCGCCCCTTCGGCGAACTGCGCCGTGGGGAGGGAATGGTTGCTCTGGCAGACGTTGTCGGTTGTTGGTGCCCCCTCCGGTTTGCGCTTTACGGCGCGTAAACCACCTCCCCCACGGGGGAGGAGAACCTCGCCCCAATAACCACTTGTGGTTGATAGAGCAGCCCTTCGCCCTCGACAAACACATGTGGCTGTTGGGCCGACCATTCGCCCCCCACGGCCGCAGTACCGGGCCGAAGGGGGGCAGCCGCCGAGAGGCGGCGGGGGGTTGAGGTGACGAACCGGCAGGGCACACGCTTCGCATGCTCCAACTAGGCCAAGATGGCCTGCCTCCAAAAGCACGCCACAACACAAAAAACCCACCCAGACCAAAGTCTGAGCGGGTTTCTTTGTAGTCGGGGCGAGAGGATTTGAACCTCCGACCTCTTGCTCCCGAAGCAAGCGCGCTACCAGGCTGCGCTACGCCCCGAACTGTTGCAATCCCTGCGGGCATTTCGCCCAAGGGACGCGTTTTATATGTTGCCTCAACGTGGCTGTCAAGGCTTCTATTCCAAAAGTTTTGGGGCCTGGCAGGCGCCTCTTGTCAGCGCCGTCGAGGCCCCCACTTTTTTAGCAGGCTGAATGAAGGCCGTATACCCGCACGATGCACAGAACGTGAACCACAGGGGCACGATGACAGCCGAGACCACCGAAGAGTACGCCGGCGCCGACCGCGCGTTGCGCGACCTGGCGGTCGGGTTGCGTCGCGAGTTGCGGGGCGCGGATCTGCGCTCAGGCCGGTGGTTCTATCGGGTGCTGGCCAGCTACGTAAAGTGGCACGAGGAGCGCCGGCAGTCGATGGCGACGCGTGAGTCGAGCGAGTTGATCCGCCAGCGCCTGGCGCGGCGCACCATCACGCAAACCTGCGTGCAGGTCGCGCTGAGCGGGGCGGCCGCCGGGGCGTTGGTCACCGAGGCGACCATCGTGACCACCGAGAGCCAGGGAATGCTCGGGATCGTGGCCATCCCGGTGGCCGGGCTGACGGTGGCCGCCGACATGATCATGCGCACGCTCCTGCAGCTTCGGCTGACCTGCGATCTGGCCAACCTGTACGGGGTCGACGTGACCACCGCCGAGTTGACCGAGTTGATGCAGCTTTGCGCGTTGTCCTACCGCACCTACGAAGACGACGGCGACGCATCGACCCAGACCGCCATGATCGAGCGCATCGCCCATGTGGAGGCTGACACGACCTCCCGGGCCATCGGCACCCGGCTGACGAGCGAGAGCGTGGTGCGAAACGTCGTGCCTTTCTTCAGCGTGGTCACCTCGGCGACGTCGAGTTGGCGGCTGACCCGGCAGATGGGCGAGTTTTTGGTGCGTTATCTGTACTGGCGAGAGGCGCTCGACGAGGCGTGTGCGCAGGTGGAGGCCGAAGATCGCGCGGCCGTCGACCTGCTCATCGAGGGGTTCTGGCATATCTTCTCGGCCGACGGTGTGCTCGATCGCGCCGAGGTGGCCATTTTGGCGCGACTCCTCGGCACCCACGCGGTCGACCCGACGACGCTCTCCAAGGGGTTCAGCAGCGACGAGGCTGGCTGGCTCGAGCAGCTCGCCAGGCTCGACGACGCGCAGGTTGCGCTCCGGATTTTAGAGGGGCTGCAAAGGAGCAGGTGCGTCGACAGGCAGCCGACGGCGGCCGAGCAGCGTGTCGTCGAGCACGCCGCCGAGGCGCTCGGGTTGAACTGAATTTGACTAATGAGGCGGACGCGGCCTACTCGCCCGAGGAGCCTCGGGACTTGCGGAATTGCTCCAGGAGTTGCTGCTTGGTGGATTCGTCGGCCGTGGAGGACTCTTCGGTAGGGGTCTTGTCGCCAAGAGGCACGTCGTGCAGCAGGTCGACGACCTCCTTCATCTGCCTGAGGTAGCGGCGGCAGTGGTGGCATAGCATCAGGTGCAGCCACATCCCGATACGCTCTCCGCGGGGCACACTTCCCTCGAGATAAGCCGTCACCCGGTTTGTGAATTCTTCGCAGGTAATCACTGCTTCTCCTGATACGCTTCGACCGCCTTTCGCACGGCCACGCGGCCGCGGTGCAACAACACGCGTTGATTGGCCGCGCTGATGTCGAGCACGCGACAGACCTCGTCGGAGCTCAGCCCCTCGACGTCGCGCAGCCAAACGACGGTGCGCTGGCTGGTGGGCAACGCCTCGAGCGCCCCTTGGACGACCTCGAGCAGCTTCTGCTTGATGACCCGCTCTTCGGGGTCCAGCTTCCAGCGCGTCGGCGGCCGTTTCCAGTGGCCCGACCCATCAAAGCGTTCGGGCTCGGTGGACAATTCCTCGCCCATGTCGACCTCGAATATCGACGACCAGGCGCGGGTGCGTGCGTCTTGCTTGGCGCGGCGTCTGGCCTGGTTGGTCAGAATGCTGAAGATCCACGTCTTCAGCGACGAGCGCTCCTCGAAGCGATCGATGCCGTCGATGACCGCCAGCCACGTCTCCTGGACGATCTCCTCGGCGCTCGCCTCGCTATCGACGAATATCCTCGCCAGGCGAATCATCGACGCGTGGTACCGGTCGATGAGCTCGCCAAAGGCCTCTTCATCCCCGCCGCGAAGCCTCGCGACGAGGTCGCGCTCTGTAGGAGGCATCTCCGAAGACATCGGTGTCTTGTGTCTCTCACCGGGGGACGTCTCCTCACAGGCTTGTAACGCAGAGACGTCCGTCATCCGACCAAGGTTTCAATTTACGAACGCATGGATGCCATAAACCAGCCATATCTTGAAGCGCGCCGTTGACTCACTGGGCGCAAGCTTTGCCGACGCGCACTGCCCTTCCGCATATTCTGCAGCGCGCCGCCCCTCGCCGGGCAGGTCGCCGGGCAGGTCGCCGGCTCCACCTAACGTGGCATAAATGCTGCAGTCTTCGAGCGAGTTGACAGGCCCTCTGAATCGGAGACCCCAGTGAGCTCGAATTCTCCCGTACGTATCCAGTACTTCTCGGACGTGTTGTGTGTGTGGGCCTACGCCGCCCAGATTCGCCTCGACCACCTCATCGAACACTTCGGCGACCAGATCGAGGTGAGCTATCACTTCTTGCCCATCTTTGCGTACGCCGAGCAGAAGGTCAGCCGCTCGTGGAGTGAACGCGGCGGCTTCGAGGCCTACGGCGACCACGTGCGCGGGGTGTGCGAGCGCTTCGACCACGTCGAGCTGCATCCCGGCACGTGGGGCGAGGTCGCCCCTCGCTCGTCGTCGAGCGTCCATCACTTCCTCAAGGCGGTCCAGCTGCTCGAAGAGTGCGGCGAGGTCGACCCGACCCGCCACGCCGAGCTCGGCGGACGCACCGTGTTCGAGGAGACGATGTGGCGCACGCGCACGGCGTTCTTCGCCGAGGCGCGCGACATCTCCACGCTCGCCTGCCAGATGAACCTGGCCGCCGAGCTCGACCTTCCCGTCGACTCGCTGCGCAAGCTGATGAGCAACGGCGAGGCGATGGCCGCGCTCTTCTTGGACATCGAACTGCGCGACGAGTTCTACGTGCGCGGCAGCCCCACCTACGTGCTCAACGAGGGCCGACAGGTCTTGTACGGCAACCTCGGCTACCGGGTCATCGAGGCGAATATCGAGGAGATCTTGCACCGACCCGAGCACGGCGCAACGTGGTGCTGATTCGGAGCGACAATTAACTTGAGCCGCCCTCTTCCGGACTGTACCGTCACGACATCGATTCAGTGTGTCGTCACGGAGCAGTAAAGTGTCTGGAAAGTTCAAGTGGTCGAGTAGTTTAGTCGCCTTGATGTTGACGTTCCTCGTGTCGGCGTCGGCGAGCGCCCAGACGTGGTTCGACCCCGCGTGGGGGACCCGCGTGCAGGTCGATCTGACCGAGCCGGGCATCGCCGACCGCCCCGACGAGTACGTCGACGTGACCGTCGACTTCTCGTCGGCGCCGTTCACCGACCTGAGCACCGAGGTGCGCGTGGCCGACGCCGCGGGCACCGAGCTCCCCTCGCTGGTGCACTCCATCCAGGGGAGCACCGCCCACGTCGTCTTTCCCAAGACGATCGCCCAGGGCGCGACCGAAACCGTCTACATCTACTGGAACAACCCGCAGGCGACCGCGCCCAGCTACACCTTCCCGGCCGTCGAGGGCGCCTTCTACGGCAACCCGGGCTACAACTACGCCTCCGACGTCACCGCCGTCGCCGGGCTCAACGCGCTGCAGGCGTGGGGCAAAATCCCGCTGAACATGCCCGAGATCGACGCCACGGCGAGCTACGACCGCGCCGCCACCCTGCAGCGACGCCTCGCCGGGATCTCCGCGCTGTGCGTGGTCCACGACTTCCTCAAGACCACCACCATCTACGACGACATCGCCATGTGGGGCTTTACGCGAGCCAACTGCCTCGAGCAGCGCATGTTCGGGCTGACCAACGGCGGCGACGAGAGCGTGATGGTCAACGCGGTGGGCGGGACCTACATCACCCAGGACTTCAGCACGGACGAGCAGCTCAGCTTCGATTGCGACGAGGGCGTCATCCCCGACACCGGCTCGCATATCGAGGGCTACCCGTCGTCGAACGCCGCCCACGCCTGTCACCTTCGCTGGGAGCCGGGCCACACGCTGCCTAACGGCAAGACGCTGCGGTACCGGTCGTTCTTCTCGGGCGAAGAGGAGACCTGGAACGCCGACAATATCACCATCTACACGCGCACCTTCGAGCATATCCTGCAGGACAACCGCGTCACTTTGACCACCGGCCCGGTCGAGCAGAACCTGACGGCCGACGCCAAGAGCGTAACCACCGACGAGGACGTGGTCGTCAACGTGGCGCTGAGCGGCTCGACGTCGAACGGCCCGCTGAGCTACCGCGTGGTCGGCCTGCCCGCCAACGGCACGCTGGGCAACGTCGATTCGGCCACCGGCGACGTGCAGTCCAATCCCGTCACCTACACCCCCGACGCCGATTTCAACGGCACTGACACCTTCGAGTACGTCGCCATCGACGCGAACGGCGGCGTGTCGGACCCGGCCACCGTCACGGTGACGGTCACGCCGATCAACGACGCCCCCGTGGCGGCCGATGATACGCTCACGACCGACGAGGACACCGACGGCACGATCACCATCAACGGCCTGCTCGCCAACGACGACGACGTCGACGGCGACGCGCTGACCGTCAGCGGGGTGACGATGGGCACAAACGGCCAGGTCGCGCTCGACACGAATACGGGCCTCGTCACCTACACGCCCGACGCCGACTTCCACGGCGCCGACGCGTTCACCTACACCGTCCAGGACGGCAACGGCGAGAGCGCCACGGCCACCGTCGACGTGACCGTCGAGCCCATAAACGACGCGCCGGTCGCCCAGGACCTGACAGTGACCACCGACGAAGACACCTCGGTGGTGATCGCGCTGGCGGCGACCGACGTCGACGGCGACGCGCTCACCTACACGTACACGCTGCCCCAAAACGGCACGCTCACCGGCACGGGCTCGTCGCTGACCTACACCCCCGAGGCCGACTTTCACGGCGCGGACACCTTCGAGTACACCGTCGTCGACGGCAACGGCGGGGCGGACACCGCCTCGGTGACGATCACCGTCAACCCGGTCAACGACGCCCCCCTCTTTGTCGACCCGACGCCCGCCGACGCCACCGTCATCACGGTCACCGACGGCGCTCTGGTCACCTTCACCGTGGCCGCCGAGGACGCCGACGGCGACGCGGTCACCCTGTCGGTCACGCCCACGCCCGAAGGGGCGAGCTTCGACGCGTCGAGCGGTGCGTTCGACTGGACGCCGAGCTGGGAGCAGGCCGGGTCACACACGCTGACGCTCGAGGCCACCGACGGTCAGGCGACCGCCGCGCGCTCGCTGACCGTCGAGATTTCCATCGGTGATGCCGACGAAGACGGACTTCCGGACTCGTGGGAGGAATCGGTGGGCCTCGACCCGACGACGAAAGACTCCGACGGCGACACGATCGCCGACGCCGACGAGGTCGGCGACGACCTGAACGCGCCCGTCGACACTGACTCGGACGGCACCCTCGACGCGCTCGATGACGACTCGGACGACGACGGCGTCACCGACGCCGACGAAGCGGGCGACGACGACCTGGCCACCGAGCCGGTCGACACGAACGACGACGGCACGCCCGACTACCGCGACTCGGACAGCGACGACGACACCGTCGACGACGGCCAGGATAACTGCCGCCTGGTCAACAACCCCGAGCAGACCGACACCGACGAGGACGGCGTGGGCGACGCCTGCGTGGACGATATCGACGGCGACACGGTCGTCGACGCCGACGACAACTGCCCGTCGGTGGCCAACATGGAGCAACTCGACGTCGACGAAGACGGCGTGGGCGACGCCTGCGACGACACCGACGACCGCCCCAGCACGAGCTCGGGCGCGGCCGAAGACGGCTGCGGATGCCGCTCGGTGCACACGCACCAGCCGCTGGGCGCGCACCTGGCGATCGTGCTCGCCGGGCTGCTCGGCCTCGTCGCCGTACGCCGGCGGTGGAGCTGAATCAGCGCGCGGCTATCTTGCCCTCGTACTCTCGATGCGGGGGTATCTTGCCCTCGTACTCTCGGTGCGGGGGCATCTTGCCCTCGCCAACTCGGTGCGGGGGCATCTTGCCCTCGTTCACTCGGTGCGGGGGCATCTTGCCCTCGTTCGTATCAAGTTGACACGCACGCTCCGGCGCGGACCATCAAATGCATGAGGGTCCGCGCATCGACATGGCGCCGTATCGGCCTCGGGGTGGCCGTCGTCGGGTTGATCCTCGCGCTCACTGTCTCCGCACTGACGATCGCAATCATGTGGATGCCCGGGACATCCTACGACGGCCCGCTGCCCGAGCTCGACGAGCCGCAGCAACAACTCTCCACCAACCTGCGCACACACGTGACCGCCCTCGCCGCGAGCATCGGCCCGCGCTATGCCGGCCGCCCCGAAAGTTACGCCCGCGCCGCCGACTACCTGCGCCAGCAACTCACCTTCATGGGATACACCTCCCGGGTGCAGACCTACGAGCACCGCGGCCAAACGTTCGAGAATATCGAGGTCGAGCTAGCGGGGCGCACCGCCCCCGACGAGATCGTGGTCGTCGGCGCGCACTACGACACCGCCGGGCGCACACCGGGCGCCGACGACAACGCCAGCGGCGTGGCCGGCGTGCTCGAGCTCGCGCGCCTGATGGCCGACAGCCGGCCCGGACGCACCGTCAGGTTCGTGCTGTTCGCCAACGAAGAAGCGCCCTACTTCCACACCGAGGCGATGGGAAGCTGGGTCTATGCGCGCCGAGCCCGCGAGCGCGGCGAGGAGATCGTGGTGATGTTGTCGTTGGAGATGCTCGGCTACTACTCCACCGAGCCGGACAGCCAGGAGTACCCGCCGATGCTGAGCATGTTCTATCCCGACCGCGGCGACTTCATCGCCTTCGTGTCGTGCCTGCCGTACCGCGAGGCGGTGACCGACAGCATCGGGGCGTTTCGCGAACACGCCCAATTCCCCTCCGAGGGACTGGCCGCCCCGGCGTTCGTGCCCGGCGTGAGCCTGTCGGATCACTGGGCGTTTTGGCAGGAAGATTACCCGGCGGTCATGGTCACTGACACCGCGTTTTACCGCAATCCGCACTACCACATGGACACCGACACCCCCGACACCCTCGACTACACGCGCTTCGCGCTGGTCGTCGACGGCCTGCAGGCGGTGGTGGCGCGTTGGGCGGACGAATAGCCTGGGGCCTGCGGCCGGGTCTTGGGGTCTTGGGGTCTTGGGGTCTCGGGTCGTGCGTCTTGGGTTGTCGGGCGATACGGGAAACCAGAAAAATTCGCCCCGTACGGCCCGCCACGACCCGATCTTGGCAAAAAGTACGCAACGATTTTCGATTTTTGCCGAAAACCGTAATGAGGGGTGGATGTATCGTGGCCACGAATTTCCCCACAAATTTGAAACGGGCGGGTGGGTCGTAGTCAGCGTTAACCCACCGCCAGGTGGCTGAGCCGGTGGGCTTGGTCTGCGGCGGAACGGTTTCCCGATCCGCAAAACAGAGCTTTCGTAACGAGCGTATCTTCGAGGAGATGTCGGCCTGTACCTCTTCGACGCGCTCGGCGGAGGCCGAGCCGGCAGCTTCGTCTTCGTGCAGTGGCGGGGTTGTCGGATTTGCCCGGTGCGGGTTCGTAGGAGCGTCGAAGTTAGCGGTGGCGTGAAGATGGGCCTGTGCCATGGGAGTGCCGCAGCGACGTCGTTGTAGCTTGTAAGTCGTGGCGTCGGGTCAGGCATGCGTTCTGCGTGTGACCTGGCCGAGGTGGCTTCAAAACGGGGCGGGCTTTGCCCGTTAGCCGATCACAATCACAAGAAAATCCGCAGCGCCCATGCCGGCGAATTTCGTCGGTAGACGCATCGTTATGCCGTCATGGCGGGCGTGGGGAGGTCTAGTGGTGTCACCCCACTAGCTTCACAGGCTCATTCACCGGGCGGGATAAACCCGCCGGGGTCTTTCGGGCCGCCTGACCGACGCCGGGCGCCCCACTCGCAATGCCTGCGTTCGCGCCGTCCCGCTCGATCGACCCTCTCTCCAATTTCGCGACGCCGTTGCCCCGCTCGATCGATTGCCTTGCGAGGTCAGCAAGGCCATTGCCCCATTCGATCGACACCCTCGCAACTTTCGCGACACCGTTGCCCCGCCCGATCGACTGCCCTGCGAAGTCTGCAGGACCGTTGCCCCGCCCGATCGACTGCCCTGCGAAGTCTGCAGGACCGTTGCCCCGCCCGATCGACTGCCCTGCGAAGTCTGCAGGACCGTTGCCCCGCCCGATCGACTGCCCTGCGAAGTCTGCAGGACCGTTGCCCCGCTCGATCAACCCGCTCACAATTCTCGCGGTCGCCTCGCCCCGCTCGATCGACACCCTCGCAAAAACTGCAAGTGCATTGCCCCACTCGATCGACTGCCCTGCGAAGTCTGCAGGACCGTTGCCCCGTTCGATCGACCCGCTCACAATTTTCGCGAGCACGTTGCTCTAGCCCGAACCCAATGAATGACTGGACAGAGATGAGCACGAATGGGGGTGATGACGGGCGGATGCGGTCGGCATGGCAATGGAGGCATCCGCGATTAGCGCCATCCGCGCCATCACCTCATCAGCACATCCGCGCCATCCACCACTAGCCCAAGATCATCCGCGTAACGCGCTTGCGCACGTTATCGACCTCGTCGAGCACGTCGAGCACGCGGTCGCCGTAGCGGCCGACGAGCTGCAGCATCCAGTCGGAGTCCTCGTCGCCGGTGATGGAGCCCAGGTCAGGCTCGGCGGCGTTCTTGCCGTACATCTCTTCCATGACCTTGCGCACGCTCATCTTGACCGCCGAGCGCACCGGGATCTTGGCCATCATGCCGTACATCGCCGCGTCGCCCTCGCTGGAGAGTTCGGGGTGGGCGCGCACGTGCTCGACGGCCTCTTCGAGGTCGGCCAGAAACTCGCCGATGACCGAGGCGTTGTGGGCGTTGACCGTGCAGTGCAGACTGGCCGGCTTTTGTTGGCGGTCGAACGCCCAGCCGCGCTCCTGGAGTTGGTCGGCCAAGGCGTAGGTGTCGACGCCCGGGTCCTTGGAGCGAAAGCAGACCACCGTGGCGTGCTTGCTGCCCAAGATCTCGAGGGCGTCGAGCGCCTCGATCCCTTCGACGAGCTCGCCTTTGGCGTCCATCGCGCCCTTGGCGAGTTCCATATAGCCGTCTTCGCCGAGCGAGCGCATCGCCGCCCAGGCCGCTGCGATGGCGCCGCCGGGGCGCGTGCCCGCCATTGTCGGCGAGGCGTAGATGCCGCCGGGGAACTCGGTTTCGACGAAGAATTGGTGCTTCAGGTAGCTCATGTCGCGGTACAACACGACCGAGGCGCCCTTGGCGGCGTAGCCGTATTTATGCACGTCGGCCGACATCGAGGTGACGCCGTCGATGCGAAAGTCGAAGACGGGCACGTCGTAGCCGAGCTTTTCGACCCACGGCAGCATGAACCCGCCGAAGCAGGCGTCGACGTGAAAGGGCACGCCTTTTTTGCGGGTGATCTGGGCGATCTCCTCGATGGGATCGACCATGCCGTGCGGGTATTGCGGGGCGCTGGCGGCCACGAGCATCGTGCGCGGGCCGATCGCCTTTTCGAGCGCGTCGACGTCGACGCGGTAGTCCTCGTCGAGCTCGACGTAGCGCATCTTGGCGCCAAAGTAGTGCGCCGCCTTGGAGAACGCCGGGTGGATCGTGCGCGGGGCGACGATCTCGGGGCGCATCGGCCACTTTTGCAAAAAGCCCGCGCGCTCGCGCGCCGCCTTGACGGCCATCAGGATCGACTCGGTGCCCCCCGAGGTCATCGTGCCCACGACCTCCTCGTCGCCGTGGAGCATGCCCGCGGTCATGCGTACGACCTCGGCCTCCATGCGCTTGAGGCTCTTGAACGCCATCGGGTTGAGCCCATTGGCGCTCATGAACATCGTGTACGCCTCTTTGAGCAGGTCGTAATGCTCCTCGCCGGCGTAATAGACCAGGCTCCAGGTCCGCCCCGCCTTCCAGTCGGCGTCGCCTTCACGGTATCCGCGCATCGCCTCGAGAATGTCGTCCTTGGCGATGCCCTCTTCTGGGATGTTCACCGAGTCGCTCATGAGTTCTCCTCGTAAGTTGTAGTCTCTGTACGCCCCCAATCTCGTACGTCTCCCTTCGCTTTGCAACCATCGTTTGACCGAGCGGTTAAACACGTGCGTTGTAGCGTCATTCGAAGCTGGCGTGTAAAGCTTGCGTGCAGTAAGCTGGCCGCATCGCCAGACTCCAACGATCAATCGAGGTGCCCCATGCGCTCTTTTTCCCCGGCAGCACGCACCGTGCTCCTGACCGCTTCGCTACTGCTCGCCAGTCTATCGTTCGCCGCCACGGCCGCCGCTCAAGAGAAGGTGCCCGAAAAGGCGCCCACCCCCGAGGTGGTCGAGGAGAAGCCGGACAAAGAGGGCAATCACCTGCACGTCCATTCGGCGTTCGCGCTGCGCGCCATCCCCATCGGCACCCAGCTCGCGCTCGACGCCGGCTACCACATCAAGCTGTTCGACTCCGAGTCGCTGCTGCTCAAGAACACCTACGTCGAGCTGGGCGCGGCCACCAACTCGAGCCCGTCGAACTTCTGGGGCGGCGCGTATGTCGAGGCGGTGCCGCTGGCGGTGCTCAAGCTTCGGCTGCAGGCGCAGTCGCTGCACTATTTCGGCACCTTCGGCTACCTGCACTACCCCGACGATCCGACCAACCCCGATTGGTCGACCGACGTCATCGGCGGCGACCCCGGCGAGGGCAACCCCGCCTCGGGCCTGCTATTGGACGCGACCGCACAGCTGCAGGCCAAGGTGGGCAACGTCGTGGCGATGGTGCCGTTCAAGTACCGCTACATCGACATGGACGTCGAGCAGGACTATTACGAGTCGACCTTCGACTTTCTGCTCGCCCCCACCGATCAGATGTGGATGATCCAGCCGATGCTCGCCTACGTCTTCACCTTCGACGACTCCTGGCTGCTGACCGGCCTTCGCTGGGAGCACGCCGAGACGATCGAGACCGACCTGTCGCGCGATATGCCCACCCTGCTGGGCATGTGGAAGCTTCCGGGCATGCTCGCCGGCGGCGAGATGAAGCTCGTGGGACTGGGCGGCTACTGGTTCAGCCATCCCAACCGCGAGGGCACGATCTACCTGGCCAGCCAATTCGCCGTCGACTGGAAGTACTGAGTCCCCATGCTCTCGATTGCCCTACAGATCCTCTACTTCGTGGCCATCCCGTTGGTGGCCATCGAATTGGCCAAGCGCTACCGGCTCTTCGAGGTCTTGAATCCGGTGGTGTTCTGCTACCTCGCCGGCATCGCGCTGGTGAATAGCCCGGTCTTCGAGGTGCACGCCGAGACGGCCAAGATCGCCACCGAGGCGTCCATCCCGCTGGCCATCCCCCTGGTGCTCTTCTCGAGTGACTTCCGTGCTTGGCTCTCCCAGAGCCGCCCGGCGGTGATCTCGTTTGTCTGCACGGTCGTCGCGGTGCTCGCCTCGTCGTTTCTGACGGCGCAGTTTTTCAGTGATTTGGTCGCAGAGTCTTGGAAGGTTTCGGGTATGCTCATGGGCGTCTACTCCGGCGGCACACCCAACCTGATGAGCATCGGCATGGCGCTCGACGCCAAGCCGGAGACCTTCGCGCTGCTGAACGCGGCCGACCTGGTCGTGGGCGGCGTCTATCTGCTCTTCTTGCTCACCGTCGCCAAGCCGATCCTCAAGCACGTCTTTCCGGCCTACAAGCCGACCGACGAGCAACAGCAGGCCGAGCCGATTGCTCCCGAAGACGACGCGCCGCTGGACCTGAAGGCAGCCTGGCCGCAGATGCTCGCCGGATTGGGTCTGAGCGTTTTGGCGCTAGCAATCAGCGCCGGCGCCACGTTGCTCGTCGCCGGCGAGCTCGCCGTCGCCGGCATCTTCCTTGGCATCACCACCGCGGGCATCCTGGGCTCGATGTGGCCGAAGGTGCGCAACCTCGAGGGGAGCTACGAGCTCGGCAACTACCTCATCCTGGTCTTCTGCGTAGCCATGGGCGCGCGAACCGACATCGGCGCGCTGATGTCCTCGGGCTCGTCGATGCTCGTCTACACGGTGGTCGTCATCTCCGGCGCCATTGCCCTGCACTTCGTGCTCGCCCGCCTCTTCCGCGTCGACGTCGACACCCTGCTCATCACCTCGACCGCCGCGGTCTACGGCCCGGCGTTCGTCGGCCCTATCGCCGAGGCGATCGACAACCGGCAAGTCATCTTGTCGGGGCTCACGGCCGGCATCGTCGGCTACGCGGTGGGGAATTATCTGGGGTTGGCGTTGGCGTATATGTTGGCGCCGTAGCTTCATTTTCGGTGCGGGGGCCTCTTGCCCTCGATTCGACCTCACTTGCGAATCACCCCCAACACCGCCGGCACCAAACTCGCCCCCACCACAATCGCCCACTGCTCGAGCGTGGGCGGCACGACGTCGAGCACCTCGGCGAGCGGCGGGATGTAGACCGCCGCCAGCGTCAACACGATGCACAACGCGATCGCGCCCCACACCCACCGGTTCTTGGTGATGTCGTTCTTCAGGCGACTCGAGCCCGCCCCGCGCATGTTGAACACGTGCCATAGCTGCGCCAACGCCAGCGTCAAAAACGACATCGTCACGGCCATCTCCGGGCCGAGGTCGAGCTGGTAGAGCGCCGAGGCGTACACGCCCAACACCACAAGCGTGATGACCGAGCCCCAGCCGAAGATGCGCAGCCAGTGCTCGCGCGTGAGCACCGACTCGGCAGGGTCTCGGGGGGGCCGCGAGAGAATCCCGCGCTCGCCCTCCCCCAGCCCGAGCGCGAGCGCCGGGAAGACGTCGGTGACGAGGTTGAGAAACAAGATCTGCAGCGGGGTGATCGGCAGGGGCAAGTCGGCGAAGAAGAGCGAGGCGACGGCGATGACGAACAGCTCGCTGATATTGCACGACAGCAGGTAGACGACGAATTTGCGGATATTGTCGAAGATGATCCGCCCCTGCTCGACGGCGTGGACGATGGTCGAGAAGGCGTCGTCCTGCAGGACCATGTCGGAGGCCTCGCGGGCGACCTGGGTGCCGCGCTGGCCCATGGCGATGCCGATGTCGGCGCGGGTGAGCGCCGGGGCGTCGTTGACGCCGTCGCCGGTCATGGCGACGACCGCCCCCTGGCGCTTGTGCAGCTCGACCAGGTCGAGCTTCTGCTCGGGGCTCACCCGCGCGAAGACCGGCGCGTCGACCAGACGAGCCGGCGAGGCGGTCGCGGTCTTGTCCCAGCGGCGAAGCTCGGCGCCGGTGACCGCCTCGGAGGTCTCGTCGGCCATCTGCAGTTGCTGGGCGATGTGCAGCGCCGTGGCCGGGTGGTCGCCGGTGACCATCACCACGCGGATGCCCGCGCCGTGACACTCGGCGATCGCGTCGCGCACGTCGTCTCGGGGCGGGTCGATGAACGCGACCAGCCCCACGAAGACGAGCCCCTCGTAGGGCGCCACCGCGTCGTCGTCGACCCACTTTTCGGCGAGCGCGAGCACACGAAGGCCCCGCTGGGCCAAGTCGTCGGCGCGGACGAGCCAGTCGGCGCGCCCGTCGTCGGAGAGCGCCTCGACCTGCCCGCCGGGGGTCATCACCTGCGTGCAGCTCCGCAGCACCGCCTCGGGGGCGCCTTTGACGGCGACGCGATACCGGCCGTCGACCTTGTGGAAGGTCCCCATCATCTTGACGGTGGCGTCGAACGACTCCTCGCGCGTCTCCGGATACGCCCGGCGAAGCTCCTCGCGGTTGAAGCCGGCGGCAGTGGCGACCTGCAACAAGCCGATCTCGACCGGATCGCCAACCAGCGGCGAGTCCGGGTCGCCCTCGGTGGCGTGTTCGGCGCCGTTGCACAACATGCCGATCTCGAGGGCGGCCTTCAGCGGCGGGTTTTGCTCGATGTCGACGGGCGTGGAGTCTTGCGCGAAGGTCGCCGCGCCCTGCGCAAACGTCGCCCTGGGGGCGCCGGCGGGCGTAACGTACCCGTCGACGGTCATCCGGTTCTCGGTCAGCGTGCCGGTCTTGTCGGTCAACACGATGCTCGTCGAGCCCAGGGTCTCGACCGCGGCGAGGTTTCGAACGAGCGCGTTGCGCCTCGCCATGCGGAACATGCCGCGGGCCAGCGCGATCGTCGCCACGATGGGAAGGCCCTCGGGGATGGTGGCCACGGCGAGCGCGATGGCCGTCCCGATGACCTGCAGGGTAGGTCTTTGCTGGAGAAACCCGATGAGCGCGATGAGCCCGGCGAGCACCAGGCAGACCCACACGAGCTTTCGGGCCAGCGTGTCGATGCGCTCCTCGAGCGGGGTCTCGTGTTTCTGGGCGTGCTGGACGAGCTCGGTGATGCGCCCCAATTCGGTGGCCATGCCCGTGGCGGTGACCACCGCCTGGGCCTGCCCGCGGGTGATCGCGGTGCCCTTGAAGAGCATGTTGGTGCGGTCGCCGAGCACCGCATCGGCTGCGATGGGCGCGTCTTGCTTCTCGACGGGCACCGACTCACCGGTGAGCACCGACTCGTCGACCTGCAGGTTCTGGGAGCCGACGAGGCGCATGTCGGCGCTGACCACGTCACCGGCCTGCAGCTCGACGATGTCGCCGGGGACCAGCTCGCGCGCCGGAAGCATGCCCGCCTCGGCGTCGCGGCGCACCCGCGACGAGGTCTGGGCCATCGTGCGCAGCGCCTCCATCGAGCGCACCGCGCGCAGCTCCATGAAGAAGCCGATGGCGGTGTTGATGAAGATCACCACCCCGATGGCCACGCCCTCGACGTACTCGCCGAAGGCAAACGCGGCGACCGCCGCGCCCAAAAGCAGCAGGACGACCAGGCTCTCGAACTGATTGTAGAGGACGCGCCAAACGCTCTTGGGGCGCGCCGTCTCGAGGACGTTCGCGCCGAACGCGTCGTGCCGACGCATGGCTTCCTTCGACGAAAGGCCTCGCTCGGCGACGACGTCGAGGTTCTCCAAGACATCGTCGCTCGATTGCGACCAGGGCTGTTTCGGTAGCTGCACGCGCGGCTCTCCCATCGTTGCATACAATCTGGCGGTGCTTTGCTACGTTATGCACGTCAATCGCAGAACGGACAACCAACGCTGGAGGTTTTCGATGAGTTCGACCCTCAATAACGCCCACAGTTTTCTCGTCTCGGTCGCCCGCGGAGGCCGCGGCTTGATGGTCACCCCGCACGCGCTGGCCAACCCGCCGCGGCCCGAAGAGCCGATCGAGCTGTACCACTTCGAGGCGTGCCCGTTTTGCCGCAAGGTGCGCGAGGTCTTGAGCGAGCTCGACCTGGAGTACGTCTCGCGCCCCTGTACCAAGGGTGAGGGCGAAAACCGCGCCTTCGTGCGCTCGAAGGGCGGCAAAGAGCAGTTCCCGTTTCTGGTCGACCCGAATACCGGCGCCGAGATGTTCGAGTCGGAGGACATCATCGACTACCTCGCCCAGACCTACGGCGGCGGGCGCAGCACGCTGGGCAAGCTCGCCTCGCCCATCAACACGGCCACGGCGGTCGCCGCCGGGCTGTTGCGCCACCGCGGCGCGCGCCTTCGCCGCGGGGCCAACGATCAGCCCAAGCCCGACGAGATGCTCGTCCTCTACAACTTCGAGGCCTCCCCGTATTGCCGCAAGGTGCGCGAGACGCTCGACGAGCTCGGCCTGGACGCGCTGGTCAAGAACGTCGCCAAGAAAAGCAAGCGCCGCCCCGAACTCGTCGAACGGGGCGGCAAAATGCTTGTTCCTTACCTGGCCGATCCTAACACCGGCCAAGAGATGTACGAGTCAGACGACATCGTCGCCTACCTCGAAGAGACGTACGGCTGAGCGATCGGAGGCAGGGTTGGAAGCCCTGCCTCCGATGGGCTGCAGTTTAGACCTCCTCGAGCTCCGTCTCGCCTTCGTCGCGCTGGGGCTTGAAGACGTTGATGGGGATGCGCAGGTAGCGCACCTCGTTGGCGTGCGGCTCGGGGAGCTTACCGGCGTCGACGTTGACCTGCACGCTCTGGAAGAGAAGCTTGGGCGCGTCGAGCGTGGCGTCACGCTCGGTGCGGAACTTGACGAACTCCTCTTTGGAGCGGCCTTCGGGCAGTTGGACGTTGTTGGCCTTCTGCTCGGCGATGGTCGACTCCCACTTCACCTCGCGACCGCCGGGCTGGTAGTCGTGGCCCACGAACACGCGGGTGTCGTCGGGAAGCTCGTACAGCTTCTGGATCGAGTCGTACAGATCTTCGGCGCTGCCGCCCGGGAAGTCGCAGCGACCGGTGCCCATGTCGGGCATAAACATCGCGTCGCCGGTGAAGACGGCGTCGTCGATCTTGTAGGTCGCGCACGCCGGGGTGTGGCCCGGGGTGTAGATCGTGTCGATCTCGATGGTACCGGCCTTCAGCGTCTCGCCCTCTTCGAGGAGCAGGTCGAACTGACGGCCGTCGGTGGCGAAGTCTTCGGGCAGGTCGAACACGCCCTTGAAGACTTCTTGGACGTCGGTGATGCGCTTGCCGATGCCGATCTTGGCCTCGGGGAAGGCATCCTTGATGATCTGGGAGCCGGAGAGGTGATCGGCGTGAGCGTGGGTCTCCAGGATATAGTGGAGGTTGAGCTCTTTGCCTTTGACAAAGTCAATCACTTCTTCAGCGGACTCGGTCCAGGTCTTGGATGCCTGCGGCTCGTAGTCGAGCACGGGGTCGATGACCACGGCGTCGCGCGTCTCGGCGTCCCAAACAACGTAGGTGAAGGTCCAGGTGCGATCGTCAAAGAAAGATTTGATTTCCATGGTTGGTTCTCCGATTCCTTAAGTTGGAATGAGTGCTTTCAGTTCAAAGACAGCACGATGTTAACGTTATTGGCTGTTCCTTTTCGACTCTTCGTCGAGCGGTCGACTACAGGTTCCGGACGACCGGACGCCCCTCGTCGTTCCACTTGAGCATGCCGCCGGCCATCGAGGCCACGCGGGTAAATCCATTGGTCTCGAGCGAGCGCGCTGCGCGGCCCGAGCGACCACCACTTCGGCAAAGTACGACAATCTTATCGCCCAAGTTCCATTTTTTCGAGGCCTCCCACACGTCGCCCAGGGGCACGTGCTCGATGCCTGCGATATGTCCCAAGGAGCCTTCGAGCTCGTCGCGCTCACGCACGTCGATGACGCGCACCTCGTCGAAATGATCGGCGACCCAATCGGTCTCGACTTCGGGGATGCCGGCGCGGTTGGTGATGTCGGCCCACTGGGCCTCTTTGGTATTGCTTTGTGCCATCGTCTTTCTCCTGGTCACCGAGTTCTTAGTAACGTCCTTCAACTGTTAATGTTTTAGTCTTCGGGGACGCGCCTCACTCGGAGGAGTCATCCGTGTTCGTTTATGAGTACTGCATGGGGCGTGCCAACTTTTCGACCCCGTCCAGAAGGCCTTCTGGAGGCCTTGTTACGCGGGTTGTGGCAGCGGCGTCACACTTTGTTTCGACACGTTGCACTGTCTCGAAACAGGGAAATAACGGGGTGCACGGTCGCCCGTGCACCCCGCCGGGCCAGGCCCCACCCGACCATCGGGCAGGGCACACTCGGTAACCTTAGTTCTCCGAAGGCACCTGCACGCGGGCGCCGACCAAATCAGGGTTCTGCTCGGGCTCCTGAGGCTTGGAGCGCTTGTTGAGCACCACCTTATCGAAGGCGCCGAACAGGAACATCCCACCGATCATGGCGATGACGAAGACCACCGCCGGGGTGCTCAGGGTCGCCGCGGCCGTCAGGCCCGGACCCGGGCAGTAGCCGGCCAGACCCCAGCCGACGCCGAAGGTGGCGCCGCCGGCGATCAACCTCCAGTCGAGGTCGGTACGCGTGGGCAGGTGAAACTTCGCCTCCATGAGCGGGCGCTTCTTCTTGACGATCAGGCGGTACAGCACCGAGTAGGCGACGACCGCCCCGCCCATCACGAAGGCCAGGCTCGGGTCCCAGTCGCCGGCGAAGTCGAGGAAGCCCACGACTTTGCCAGGTTGAGTCATGCCCCCGACGACAAGGCCGAGCGCGAAGAGCAGTCCAGATCCAAAAGACACGAGGTATTTCATACCGCACCTCCAAGCAGGTGATTCACAATGAAGACGGTGATAGCGCCAGCGGTCATGAACGAAGCAGTGGCGACAAACGAGCGGGCCGACAGGCGGCTCATACCGCACACGCCGTGGCCGCTGGTGCAGCCGTTACCCAGCCGGGTACCGAAGCCGACCAACAAGCCGGCGGCGGCCACGGCGACAAGCGAGCGGTCGATGCTGACCGCGAACAATTCAGGCGTCATGAACACCAGGGCGGCGCCGCCGGCGAGCAGTCCGCCGATGAAGGCGGCGCGCCAGGCGAATTCGCCCTTTTTGGGCTGCAGCACCCCGCGAAAGATGCCGCTGATGCCGGCGATGCGGCCGTGAAAGAGCAGCATCAGGGCTGCCGACAGGCCGATAAGCAAGCCTCCGATAGTCGAGGCGATGGGTGTGAAGTTTTCCATTTCTATCTTCCTCCTATGCCGAAATCGGGCACAAACAGTGAAGTGTCTTATGTCGAGTTAGAGTTGAGCGTATTGCTGCCGGGCCACGTGAATCAACCGTTCGAAGGCCTCGAGGCTGCATTCGTATTCCAGGGCCAGCAAAGCGCCGTCGCATACCGCGCCCATGGCGGGCATATCTTTGATGCCGAACCAGCGCGTGGTCTCCGAGGCGGCCTCGGGGTCGACCAGCGCGAAGCTCCACTGCTCCGGAACGTCGAGCTCTGCGGAGAGCTCGCGAGCCTTTTTGACAACCGGGGCGTCGGCACCGCAGAAGATGACCAGGGTCATCGGGCTTTGCTGGCCGGGCATCAGAAACGAGGCGTCCTCGTCACTGGAGATGCGTTTGAATTGAAGTTGTCTCGTACTCATCGTTCTCTCCTCGTGTGCATCGCTCGGGATGCGAACCTGCGCGCGTGGCGCTTTTCAAGTCTTCTTCGAGCCTTCAGGCCGGCGATTTGACCGGCTCGGCGAAGGGAGAGGACTCGAGGTCCTCATCTTTGGCCGCGCGCTGGACCCGCTCGGCGCCGGTGCGCCGGACGGGCTCGCCGTCGATATAGTCCTCGACGGCGTTCTCGACCGCCTCGTGGACCGTGTAGGTGATATGATCTTCGCCTAGAGCCTTCCACAGCGAGGCGCGCTTCATGATGTCACGCACCGGGCCTTTGGGGGCGGCGAAGTAGAAGCCGATGCCGCGCTCCTGGTACTCCTCGACGATGTGGTGCAGGGCCGTCTCGGCCGACGAGTCGAGCTGGTTGATGCCCGCGCCGTCCAGAATCACCGCGCGAAGCGGCTTGTTCATCTGCTTTTCCAGGTTACGCAGCGTGTCTTTGAGGAACGTGACGTTGCCGTAGTAGAACTGCGAGTCGATGCGCACCGTCAGCAGCCCGTCGACCGTCTCGACCTCGGGGTAGCGCTCCACGTTGCGGTACACGGTCGTGTCGGGAAGGCGTCCCATCACGGCCACGTGCGGCTTGGTGGTGCGGTAGAGGAACCACAGCATCGAGGCGCCCACGCCGACCAAGATACCCTCTTCGATGCCCACGCTCAGGGTAGCCACGAACGTGATGCCCATCAGGGCGAGCTCGCTGCGGTTGACCTTCCACAGGTGCTTGGCCTCTTTGACATCGATGAGCCCGAAGACGGCGGTCATGATGATGGCGGCGAGCACGGACTTGGGAAGATAGTAGAACATGCCGGTCAAAAACATCAGCGTCAGGCCGATGACCACTGCGGTGATGATGGCGGCCATGCCCGTCTTGGCGCCCGCCTGGTCGTTGACCGCGGTACGCGAGAACCCACCGGTGACCGTGTACGAGCCGAACATCGAGCCGAAGATATTGGCCGCGCCCAGGCCGATGAGCTCCTGGTTGGAGTCAATCTCGTAGCCGTGACGCTGGGCCACCTTCTTGGCGACTGCGATCGATTCCATGAAGCTGACCAGGGCGATCGTCAGGGCGATGGGGAACAACTCGCCCATGGCGTCCCAAGAGATCTCGGGCATGGCGAAGCTGGGCAGCCCGGCGGGCACGTCGCCCACGATGGCCACGCCCTGCTCGTGCAGGCCAAAGCCCCACACCGTCAGGGTACCGAGCACGACCACGGCCAGCGCACGCGGCCACATCGGCTTGTACTTTTTGAGCACCACCAACAGCGCCACGCTGATCACACCGATGATGAGGGCGTAGATCTGGGTGTCGCCGATCTGGGCGAACGCCTGCATCAAGATCTGGTGGATGTGGTTGCTGCGCTCGAGATCGAGGCCCAAGATGTGCTTGAGCTGGCTAAAGCCGATGATCAACGCCGCTGCCGAGGTAAAGCCGGCCAGCACCGGGTGCGACAGCAGGTTGGTGAGCATGCCCATGCGGGCCAAGCCCATTCCGAATTGCATCACGCCGACCATCAGGGCCAGCAAAATGGCGTACATGATATACGCCTCGGTGCCGCCCTGGGCGATCGCGCCCACGCCGGCCGCGGTCAGCAGCGAGACCATCGCCACCGGACCCACCGCCAACTGGCGAGACGTACCGAAGAGCGCGTACACGATCAGGGGTACGGTCGAAGCATAAAGGCCAATGATCGGCGGAAGACCCGCCAACATGGCGTAGGCCATGCCCTGAGGGATGAGCATTACGGCCGTGGTCAGACCTGCGACCAGGTCACCACGGAAGTCCTTTTGGTTATAGGAACTCAGCCACTGCAGGGCGGGAATGTATTTCGCGAGTTTTTTATTCACGGCGAACTCCCGACAAAGGTTTCGATCAACGCGTTCTAATAAATCGGTTTGTGTTATGGGCGACGCGGCTTGTCGCAATCGGCGAGTCCGTCGCGGCGCTCACCGGGTACAACTGCACACCGCGTGCCAACTTGAAAATCAGGGCCCCGAACAGGCTTTCGCAGGGTTGCCCCGGGCCGTGCAGCAGGCCGTGTAGCAGGCGGTTTCGCTGCGTTTGAACAAATTGAAACGAGGCGTCGAAGCACCCGAGAAACACGCACGGATTCGAGCGGTGGGAGGGCTTGGCACGACCTTTGAAAACACGATACTAAAGAAGGGGGCGGATGCCGCCTTCGAGTAGCCCCGACCCATCGCGAAGAGGACCACTATGTCAAATAAACGCACCAAACCGTCGTTCGACGATTTCAACCTGACCCTGCATTGGGTGTCTGTGGCGGAGTTGACCGCCAATGCCGAGCTGTCGTGCATCGACGGGCGTCATAACGGCTGCGTGCTGGGAGCCCCTGGCGGCGACGCCGGCGAGTTCATCCTGATGCTGGGTGGCCTCGAAAAGGTGTGTGACGCGCGCTTCGACGCCGAACGCGTCGAGGCCATCCTCAGCCACTATATGGACCGCTACGGCCGGTTTTACTTGCACACCGACCGCCACGCGCTCGACGCGCTCACCGAGACGGTGGGCGAACATGACGCCCTTCGCGAAGCGCTCGACGCCGCCGAGAGCATCGACGCGTTGCTCCTCGAGCCGCCCGAGGGGGTGCGCGAGGTCCTCGCCGACCTGCTCGTCGACCCCAAGCACGTCGGCTGCGGCCACCTCAAGACGATGCTGTCGCATATCGACGAGTATGACGTGCGCAAAGAACTCGTCGAAGACACCATCCGCGCCTTCCATCACATGTTGTGGCGTGGACGCCCGGAGGCCGACCTGACGATCTTGGAGGGAGATCACCAAGAATCGGCGATCATCAACTTCGAGACGCCCGACGAGCTCGAGGCCGACGCGGAGGTCCCCGCGGTGTGCTCCAGCCCCGACGGGCCGCATATCTTCGCCAACCACGAGGCCGCCCGACGCTACAAGCGCATGCGCGACCTCGAGATGCTCGCCGATATGCCCGGCGTGGTCCCCGAGGATCCGGAGACGCGCAAGGAGCTCTTGGCCGAAATCAACACGCTGGCCAAGAAGCAAGCCGCCGCCACCGTGTCGTATCTGGCGCCCGACCTGCCCAACTACGCGGTCACCTTCAAGGGAAGCGACATCGACACCGAGATGATGTAGATTGAGTCGACCAAGCGCCCGGCAGATAAAGTGCCGGGCGTCGACAGCTATCTGCAGCATCGAGGACTTGACGATGGCGAAGACCAAAGGCCAACTCGAAGCGGCGATCACCGCCGCTTTGAGCCAATTCGAGCGTGATCACCTGGGTCGCGGACCCAAGCAGGCCCGCACCTTCATCCTCCAAGACGTGATCTTGGTGCGACTGACCGGCATCCTCAGCCCCGCCGAGCACCAACTGAGCCAAGAGACCGGCGGCGTCGGCCTCATCAAGCAGATGCGCTCGCGGTTGATCGAAAACGCCAGCCACACCCTGGCCGGGCTCGTCGAAGAGAACGTCGACGCCGAAGTCGTCAGCATCCACACCGATATCAGCACGCGCACCGGCGAGCGGATCTTTGTGTTCAGCCTCGACCGCGACCTGGAGGCGACGTTGCCGACGTCTTGATCGACCTCGGCGATCAATTTTGTCGTGATTAGGTTTGTTTTTAAGACGGCTATTGCGCCGACGAACCGATTGCGCTAAGGCTTGGAGGAGCCTCGGGGAGAATGCACCGCAAAAATTGCGGGGCCGATTCACGAGCACATAGACAAGGCAGACGAGCCAAGCACACGCTCCCGTAGGGGGAGTGGGTGTAGCGAAAGTAAGCCGATTTGGGACGCATCATTGCGTCGCAGATCGGCTTTTTTTATTTCACATGACGATATGAGGTTCTTATGACTCAGCTCTATGACGGAATGGTCAAAAACCCGACCCTCGACAACGATAAGCAGTCTTCGGCAACCGAGTCGAAGGTCAAAACCACCATCACCGTGGCTCGCGGCGACGGCATCGGTCCCGAGATCATGGATGCGACCCTGCGCATCCTGGAAGCAGCCGGCGCTCCGCTCGACTACGAGTACATCAGCATCGGAAAGCAGGTCTACGAGCAAGGCCACACCTCGGGCATCGCCCCGGAGGCGTGGGACACGATCCGACGCAACCCGGTCTTCCTCAAGGCCCCGATCACCACGCCGCTGGGCGGCGGGTACAAGAGCCTGAACGTGACCATCCGCAAGTCGCTCAACCTGTTCGCCAACGTGCGCCCGTCGAAGGCCTACACGCCGTTCGTCGACTCGGCGCACCCGGACATGGACCTGGTGATCGTGCGGGAGAACGAAGAAGACCTGTACGCCGGCATCGAGCACCAGCAGACCCCGGAGGTCACCCAGGTCCTCAAGCTCATCACCCGCCCGGGCACCGAGCGCATCGTCCGGTTTGCCTTTGAATATGCGCGTGCCCACGGCCGCCGCCGGGTCACCTGCATGACCAAAGACAACATCATGAAACATACCGACGGTCTGTTTCATCGGGTGTTCGAGGAGATCGCCGAGGAGTACACGGACATCGAGAGTGACCACCAGATCATCGACATCGGCGCGGCGCGCGTGGCCGCCCAGCCCGAGCAGTTCGACGTCATCGTCACCGAGAACCTGTACGGCGACATCTTGTCGGATATCGCCTCGCAGGTCGCCGGCTCGGTGGGCTTGGCCGGCTCCGCCAACGTCGGCGAGAATATCGCCATGTTCGAAGCCGTCCACGGCTCGGCGCCCGACATCGCCGGCCAAGACGTTGCCAACCCCTCCGGCCTGCTCAACGGCGCCATCCAGATGCTCGTGCACCTGGGCGAAGCCGAGATCGCCGAGACGATCGCCAACGCCTGGCTGACCACGCTCGAGAGCGGCATCCACACCGCCGACATCTACCACCCCGACACGAGCACCCATCAGGCGGGTACGCTGGCGTTCACCCAGGCGATCATCGATCGGCTCGGCGAGCGCCCCTCGAAGCTCCCGGCGGCCAAGTACCGCAAGGGTGGCGTCTCGGTGCCCCACACCCCGACCCCGCGCACCGAAAAGGCGCTCATGGGCATCGACGTCTTTATCGATTGGGACGAGCAGGGCCGCGACGCGCAGGTCATCGGCCGCGGGCTGCAAGAGGCCGCCGCGGACAACTGGAAGCTCAAGATGATCACCAACCGCGGCGTCAAGGTCTACCCGGGCGGCTTCCCGGAGACGTTCCACACCGACCACTGGCGCTGCCGCTTCCTACCCATCGAAGGCGAGACGACCACCTTCGATCATATCCTCGAGCTGCTCTCCAGCCTGCACGCAGCCGGCTGGGATGTGATCAAGACCGAGCACCTCTACACCTTCGACGGACGGCGCGCCTACTCACTCGGCCAAGGCGAGTAAGGCTTGGCGCCTGCGGCGCGGTCGTACGCCGCAGGCGCCCCTCTCAAGCCTCCATCAACTCCGCGTCGGAGACGACGCACATCCCACCAAAACGATCGAGCAGCGGGCGGATCGCGGCGAGCACGGTGTCGAGGTTGTCGCTCTCGCAGATGGTCATCACGTAGATATTCTCGAGGGCGCCGGTGATCTCGTCGCCCGAGCGTACCCCGCGCCGTCCGCGCCCTCGCGCGTTGGGCAGCACCGTGTAGCCGGAGACGCCTGCGTCGTCGAGCAGCTCGACCATCCGGTCGATTTGTAGGGAGTCGATGACGATTTCGATTCGTTTGACCGCGCGCATGCTCACCTCCAGAAGAAGTCGATGACCTGATAGTACAGCGGAATCCCGACGATGATATTAAAGGGAAAGGTCACCGCCAGCGAAGCGGCGATATAGAAGCTCGGGTTGGCCTCGGGCACGCTCAGGCGCATGGCCGCCGGAACCGCGATGTACGAGGCGCTGGCGGTGAGCAGCGTGAACAGCAGCGCATCGCCCGCGCCGAAGCCCAACAGGCGCGCCAGGCCGATGCCGATGGCGGCGTTGAGCAGGGCCATGCCGATGGCGAAGCCGACGAGGAAGAGACCTGCCTTCTTGAGGTCGCCCATATGACGCGCGGCCACCAGGCCCATGTCGAGCAGGAAGAAGGCGAGCACGCCTTTGAACAGGTCGCCGGTCAGCGGCTCCATCGCCTTCCAGCCCGGCTCCCCGGTGATGAAGCCGATGACCAAGCTGCCCACCAACAGGAAGACCGAGCCGTTGAGGAACGCCTCGCGGAGCAACTCGGACCAATCGAGGGGCTCGTCGCTGTCTTTGCCGGCGCCCATGCGCACCAGCAGCACGCCGATGATGATCGCCGGAGACTCCATGAGCGCCATCGCCGCGACCATATGCCCGCCGAAGGCGACGTCGAGTTGGTTCAAAAAGGAGACGCCCGTAATGAAGGTGACCGCGCTGATCGACCCGTAGGCCGCCGCCAGCGCCGCGGCGTTATACAGGTCGAACCGAATACGCAGAATCCAAAACGAGTAGATGGGCACCACGATGGCCATGAGCATCGCCGCGCCCAACGCCAGGGCGATATCGGCGGTGATGCCGCTCTTGCTCAGCTCGTAGCCGCCGTGCATGCCGATGGACAGCAGCAAGTAGAGCGCCAGCGACTTGGAGAGTTGCTGCGGGATGGTCAGGTCGGAGCGGCTAAACGCCGCCAGACAGCCCAGCAGAAAGAACAAAATGGGCGGATTGAGCAGATTGTCTGCGATCAGTCCAAAGTCCATGGTCGTCGTCTCCACGTACAGGTCAGCAAACAAAAAAGGCCGGCATACCACGCAATCTATGCGCGGGATGCCGGCCTCCATTCATTTCACCCGCTCCCAGAACAGGAGCGTGTAATCAGCTTGTGTGGCCGCTCGATTTTTAGGGGCGCTCTGTAGCTCGGAACCGCGTGCGGCGCCGATCTCCAGATGCCGCGGGCCGTTTAGCATTGGACGTGTGACCGTGCAAGCGGCAAACTGCCCCAAGCTTCGCCGAGACGCTACCGGTCGAGACACGAGCGACATGGATCTATCCCCACCGACCACAGAACAAGAACTCCTCGAGCGGGCCGACCGCATCGCCGGGCGCACACTCGGTGAGCTCGCCGCGATGCACGATATCGAGGTGCCCGATGATTTTCGCCGCGCCAAGGGCTGGGTCGGACGGCTCATCGAGACGTGCCTGGGGGCGAGCGCGGGCAACCGCCCTGCCCCCGACTTCGAGAAGGTGGGCGTCGAGCTCAAGACCCTGCCCATCGGCGCCGACGGCCTGCCGCGCGAGACCACCTACGTGTGTCGGGTGCCGCTGGCCGACATCGAAGAGCTCACCTGGGAGACCTCCCGGGTGCTCAAGAAGCTTCGGCGGGTGTTGTGGGTGCCTGTGGCGCTCGTCGAGGAGATGCCCATCCCCCAGCGTCCGGTGGGTCAGGCGATCCTGTGGTCCCCCGAAGGACATCTTGGCGAGGCGTTGCGGCAGGACTGGGAGGCTCATACCGAGACGATTCGCCTCGGGTTTATCGAAGATCTGACCGCTGCGGACGGCCAGTACCTACAGATTCGCCCCAAAGCAGCCCACTCGGGTAAGTTGACGTGGGCGCCGGGGCGCGATGGTGGGTCGATCCTGACGCTTCCGCGCGGCTATTACCTGCGCCGCGACTTCACGTCGGCAATTCTTGAAGCGAATTACGCATGGTGAGCGGGTCGTGGAAGGCCCACGACCCGCTCTACGCATGTGTTGAACCTACATGTGTGCAATCTACTGGTTGCACTACTCGGCCGAACGATACTCCGGCTCGTGGCGATACGTGCGATACTCGCCGCCGCGGTGCTCGCCGCGCTTTCGATCACCGTAGAGCGCGGTGATCATCTTGGCCCCGATGGCCAGCCCGCTGATCAGCAGACCGCCACCCAGGGCGATGACTGCGACCAGGTTGAGCGTGACCTGCTCACCGATGCCCACCAGGGTCAAAATACCGAGGGCGACTGCGCCCAGGCCAGCCACGGTCTGCATGGCAGCGGCGCCTTTGACCGACTCGCTGGCCACGCGTTGCTTGTGCATCGCCGCACCCGAGGTCTCGATGACCAAGTGCGACAGCCGTCTGGTGGCTCCGGCGCCGAACATCATCGCCCCACCGAGCACGATGATGGCGACCGAAGTCAAGATTGCGGGCTCCACGCCCACCAGGGCGAGAATGCCCAGCGCGACGCCGGCGGCGCCGCCGATGGTCTCGGCGGAGATGCCTCCGCCCGTCTCGGCGAGGTTGGCCGACGAGTGACGGTCGCCGGTCGAGTGAAGGATGTCGCGGTATTTCGCGCCAATGCTCGCCCCGGCGAACATCAAGCCGCCACCAATGGCGATGATGGCGATGGTCACAAAGAGGATTGGCAGCACGTCAGCCAAGCCCAGAATACCCAGGGTAATGGCGCCGGCGCCGGCGATCACCTCCAGGGTCGAGCCTCCGGCGACAACCTCGGCGGTCTCCTTCTCGACGCCTTCGTCGCGGTGTCGATACGTGCGTTCGTATGCTTCCTCGCGATGCTCCCCCCTCTCGGAAGGAACCATTCCTTCTCCCATTCCTGCGGTACTCATGGCTTCCTCCTGCGCGTGAGATTGTATATTCAATCTCGCACTGTCGAGATTGTACGCTCAATCTCGGTGCGTCGTGGTCGTGCGATCACAAAGTTCGCATTTCCGGAAAGATCTCAAGACCTTCCGCCACTCCTACGTTGAGCATAGACGCACGGAAGAAGTGGGCAAACCGAGGCGACGGCACCGCCTCCGGGCGCTCAATTCTCACTATTGGCAGCTCCCAAAGGGAGCCAAGGCAGGCGAGGCCGAGGTGAAAGTCTTTACCTGACCGGCTCAGTCACGTAGGCTCACAGTTCGAAACTCGAACCTGTAGTTGGCAGCACATGGCAAACGACATCGATCGCATTCTCGAGCACGAGTGGACCAAGGAGGGGGTCGAACACTTCATCGCACATTGCTGGGACCGGCAGGCATTGATGGCCGCCCTGATCGGTTTTGCGCGTGAATACATGACCCACCGCATCTTGATGCGGCTTCGCAAAGGCGCGTTTCACCCGTTCGTGCTGCAAGGCTGGCCCGCCCACGTCGACGAGGAAGCCAAGACCCCGCGACTTCGCAAGCTGCAGCTTCCGGCGGCGACCACCCCGCGCGTCAAAAAGGCGCTGGCCGAGGGTCACCCGCTGGCGGCGCCCCCCGCAGAGTTCGGCCTGCAGCGTGTGCTGCAGTTTTTGGGCGAGGAGATCGACGAGGAGATCCTGTGCGAGCCGGTGACCGTCGGCCCGGGCACCGAATGGGTGCTCATCGGCAAGCCCATTCGCATCGACCCGAACTCGCAGTCCTTCTCCAGCGATGCGATCACGCTGAAGTTCTGGGAGCTCGAGGAAGTCTGCGACCAGGTCGGCGCCCAGTACCAGCGCATCCGACGCCTCGGCAAGCGCGACAAACTTCCGCCGGTCGACGAGCGCATCCCCCCGCTGACAAAGCCGCCCAGCGACGACGACGTCCCTGACAACGTCGACAACGACGACGAGCTCGCCTTCGGCATGAGCGCGGGCTTCGAGCCCGTCGAGGTCAACAAACGCACCCAGCAGCGAATCAACGCCGACGCCGGCGGGTTCTCGGCCGAGCGCTTTTTGGCCGGCGAGGATGCGTTCTCGGGCAAGGCTCGCCCGTCGACGGGCGATTTCCCGGCCGTCGAGCAAGACCACTCGAACGTCAGCGAAGAGACCGAGATCAGCGACCTGTACGACGCCCCTGAAGAGGAGGACGTCGGGGTGACCACCGGTGTCTTCAAGCTCAGCGTCGATCCGCGCTCGATGGCCGAGGTCAACTACGGCCAGAGCTCGCACTCCGACGAGGCCCCTGCCCTGGCCGACATCGAGCACACCAACGCCCTGCAGCTCGACACCTCGGTGCTCAGCGAGGCCAAAAAGGCCTACCATCGCACCCTCGAGCGTGAAGAGAAGCAGCGCCAGGCGCGCGTCGAGCGCGAGCGTCAGGCCGAGGCCCAGCCGCCGCGTCGCCCCGCCGACCGACCGATCACGGCCGAAGAGAAGGCGCGCGTGCGCAAAGCGATCGCGCTGATGGACTCGTCGAACCGCGACCAGGCCTTCAAAGCGGCGCGCTACGTGGCCAGCTTCGGCGAACGTGCGGTCAAGACGCTGGGACGCCTCTTTCCGGGGCGGCTCTTCGTGGACCGCTACCAGTTCCAGACACGCAATCTGCCGCCGGTCGAGCAGCACAGCCCGGTGTTGTACGCCTTGGCCGCCCTGGGCGAGCCGGGGCTCAAGGTGACCCGTCACTATATCGACGACGCCAGCATCGACCTGCGCTTTTACGCGACTTATCTGTACACGCGCTTGCCGGCTGAAGACGACGTCGAGCGCATCTTCGAGCGCCTCTTCGACCGCGATCGACAGACTCGCCAGATCGCCCAGCGCGTGATCGCCGGGCTACGCGACGTGCGCGCCTTCGAGTACATGGTGCTCGAGCCGCTGCGCCGCGAGCTCGCCGACCCCAAAGACGAGTTTCGCCAGTCCATCGCCATCGAGACGCTGGGCCACTGCCGCGACATCCCGTCCATCGAGCCGCTCATCGACGTGCTCAAGTTCAAGTCCGGACGCACCGCGCAACTGGCGCACAAAGCGCTGCGCCGCATCACCCTGCAAGACTTCTCGGCCTCCGCGTCGAGTTGGGACCAGTGGTGGAAGAACCAGCGTCCCGACTACAGCGACCAGTGGCTCGTCGCCGCGCTCGACTCGAGCTCCGACGAGATCCGCCGCATCGCCTGGCAAGAGGTCAATCAGCTCGACGACGTCGACATCGACTATAACCCCAACTACCCGAGCCACCTGCGCCAACAGGCCCAACAGGACCTCGCGGTATGGCTCGGCGTCAAGCAATTCTGAAAGGTAGAAAACAAGCCGAGCCCGTAGGGCGGATCCCGCCCTTTTGATAGCCCCCGGCGTAGCGCAGCGAAGCCGGGTCACTGAGTAAGCGAACCACCACAGCATAAGCTGGAGAATCCATGCTCGAATTGAACGGCTACGGAACGCGCATCGTCCTTCACCACCCCGTGCAGCTCGGCCGGCTGGCGCCCCAGCAGGCCCCGGCGCCCGACACCATCATCGTCGCTCGCCCCGGCGGCGAGGGTCAGAAGGTCTTGGTCGCCCCCGGCGACGAATCGGGCTCGGGCGACTTCCAGAAGGTCAAGCTCGAAGAAGACGGCATGGAAGGCTGGGTGCTCCAGCAGGCGGACAACGCCACCCGCGTGGTGCTCGGTGAGTCGGAAGATCTAGGCGAGATGGCCGACATTTCGGCCGGCTCGAGCACGCGCCACTGGGAGCTGAAGAGCTCGAAGGGCTATCGAGCGCGCTGGGTCACCGGCTACAACCTGCTGACCACCGACAAAGAGACGACCTGGCCGTTCGAGCTCATCGGCCACGACGGCTCGATGATCTACGTGCGCGGGCCGATGCCCTCGGAAAACGTGCCCGACGCCGAGGCGCTGGCCGTGGGCGACCAAACCCTGCTACGCGACGAGACCGGCTCGAGCTCCCCGTGGGTCGAACTCTCCTACGAGCTCGACGGCGAAGAGTGGCGGCTGAGCTACCACTTCAAGAAGCTCAGCCAGCAGGCCACCGTCGCCGTGTGCTGCCAGGTACGCGCCTCGGGCGCCGAGCAGGCGCAGAAGAAGGCGCAGGAGTTTGCTGATTCGATGAAGTTGGCGCAATAAGAAGTCTGCGCAATAGTAAGTCGGCGCAATAAACCGACATCTTCCTCTCCGCCCGAAGGGAAGGAGAGGACCGAGGAGAGGCCTCCCTTTCCACGAAACGAAGTGAAGTGGAGAGGGACCGAGGGAGAGGCCTCACCGACGCGCGTTTTTCCTCCTCCTCGGTCCTCCTCCACTTCGCCTTCGGCTACGTGGAAGAGGAGGCCTCTCCTTAATCCTCTCCTTCCCTTCGCTGCGCGAAGGGTGGAGAGGAGACCTTGCCCTGCTACACGTCTTCAATCCCCGCCCGTTTCAATCCCCCACGTTCCGCGCCCCACAGATCTCCGCCCCCGCCTCGACCATCTCGACGACCGCCTCTTCGATGTCGCCGGGGTACATCGCCACGCCGCGGCACGCGTCGAGCACCACGTAGGTGGTGAAGTCGTCGCGACACCCGTCGAGCACGGTGTACTTGACGCAATAATCGGTCGCCACGCCGGCCACGTACACCCGCTCGACGCCCTGCTCGCGCAGAAAAGTCCCCAGCCCGGTCGCCCGTTTGTGGCCGTTGTCGTAGAAGCCGCTGTAGCTGTCGTAGTGCGTGTCGACGCCCTTCTGGAAGACCTGGTCGATGCGCTCGATGTCGAGCTTGTCGACGAACTCGGCGCCGCGGGTGCCCTGCACGCAGTGGTCGGGCCACAGGAGCTGGTCGAGCCCCTCGAGCTCGACGACGTCGCCGACCTCTTGGTCCTCGTGATTCGACGCGAAGCTTCGATGCTCGGCGGGGTGCCAGTCCTGGGTGGCGACCACCAGGTCGAAATGGGTCATCAATTCATTGATCGTCGAGACGAGCTCGTAGCCGCCTTCGACCGGCAGCGCGCCGTCGGGCATGAAATCGTATTGCATGTCGACGACGATGAGTGCGCGGTTGGGCATTTTGGAACTCCTTTATAAATAGCGTCAGCTGTCGAACCGGAGCGCTCCCCAAGCTAAACTCGTGGGGCAAAAAACAAGCAAAGTCGCTCTTGTCCACGCTTCAAATCCCCGGCAGTATAACGGGGTTTGATTTCCAGTCACACCCTGGGGGCGACACCCATGAAGTACACCGATTTGCTGGCTCTTCTCGCGCTCGCGGCGCTCTGCGCCGGATGTCCCGAAGACGACCCGACTCCTCCGCTCGCCGACGCCGACATCGATGCCACCGGCGAGGACGCCGGCGTCGACGCAGCCGATACCGACACTGAGGCCGACGCGGAGGACCCCGTCGAGCTTCGCATTCGCCCCGACACGATCAGACTGGCCGAGGGGAACGACCTGTCGATTCGGGTCTACGACGGCTTCGACAAGCTCGAGCTCGCCGAGGTCGAACTGACGACCTCCGATGCGGCGATCGCCGAGGTCGACGCCGAGGGCCTCGTACACGCCGTGTCGGCCGGCACTTTCGAGGTCATCGCCCGCTACGAGGGCGCCGAAGCCCGAGTCGACGGCGAGGTCGTGGCGCCTCGGTGGGTCGACGTCGACGTGAGCACTCGGCATACCTGCGCACTCGACGCGACCGGACAGCTCTTTTGCGCCGGCGGCTTCCAGGCCGACGGCGAATTCGAGATGAGCCCGCGACGCACGGAGGGCAAGCTCGTCGCCCTCGACCACGAGGAGGCCTTCACCGACATCGCGCTCGCCTTTCGCACCGTCTGCGCGCTCGACACCTCGGGGCGTCCCTGGTGTCGCGGGCGACGCCTGCGCACCGCCGACGACGACGGCCCCACCGTCTACTCGAATAGCTTCGCGCTCGTCGGCACTCCCAGCGAGGTCGCGTTCACCCAATTGGTCGCCGGCGAAGGCCATTTTTGCGCCCTGAGCGACGCCGGCGCGGTGTGGTGTTGGGGCGCCAACTTCTACAACCAGCTCGGCGATTCGCGCCTGAGTGAGCTGCCCAGCCCCGTGGCTCTTCCCGGAACCATGGCCTCGGTGACCGCCGGGGGCTGGCATACTTGCGCGCTGGCGACCACCGGACGCACCTTTTGCTGGGGCGCCAACCGCGGCGCCCAACTCGGCCGCGGGCACCAATACGGCCCCAAAAGCCCCGGCCTGATCGCCTTCGACTACCGCTTCGACAAACTCGCCGCCGGGCGCATGCACACCTGCGGGCTGCAGGGCACGGACGTGTACTGTTGGGGCTATAACGGCAGCTATCAGGTCGGCACCGACCGCGGGACCATCTGGTGGGAGCCGACCCACGCGGGCACGACCAACGTGACTTCTGTCTTCGCCGCCCACCAGTCGACGTGTGCGCTGCGCGCGGACGGCCAGGCGATTTGCTGGGGCCAGAACGACCAGGGCCAACTCGGCGACGACGAGTTCCTCGACAGGCAGACGGCTCGCCCCATCGAGGGCGCCGCCTTTAGCCACCTAGCCATGTCGGCGACCCACTCGTGTGGGCTCACCCTCGACGGCGAGCTTCGCTGCTGGGGCTTCGACGCGGCCGGCTCGCTGGCGGTGGGGCGTCAGACGATCTTCGAGGAGCCGCAGCGCGTCGACGCTCGCGGCGGCTCGGTCGACGCCGGCAGTCTGCACACCTGTCGGGTCGTCGACGAGACCGTGGAGTGCTGGGGGAGCAACCTGCAGGCCCAATTCGGCAACGGCCGCTACAACTCGAGCAGCCGCCCCACCGCAATGACCAGCGGCTGGCGAGACGTCGCCGCCGGCTCGAGCACCTCCTGCGGCGTCAAAGACGACGAGTTGTTCTGCTGGGGCGTCGAGTACGACCGCGAGCTGGGCATGGACGATGACTTCAACGTGGTGATCGCCCCGACGCGCAACAACTTCACGCAGGTGCCCGACCGGCTCGAGATGACCTACAGCAGTGTCATGGTCCAGAGCGGTGACGAGACCTACTGGTGGGGCGCCGGCCATACGATCAACGACGTGCAGGCCGTCGTCGAGGGCGCGTCCGCCTCCGAGCACCAGTACTTCGGCCTCGACGCCCCCACCGTGGGCGGCGAGCACGGCTGCGGCCTGCGCCGCGGCTCCGACGGCGTGGTCCATTGCTGGGGCGAGCAGACCCTGCGCGGCGACCCGCAACAAGACTCGAGCTACTCACACGTCGCCTATCCCGTCGACTCCCAGGCGCGCTTCGACGCGCTCGCCGCGGGACGCAATCACACCTGCGGGCTGACGACCGACGACAAGCTGATGTGCTGGGGCCGAGTCATCCCGGGCGCGGGACTGGTGGAGACGCCCACCGAGGTGAGCTCGGCGGTCACCCTCGAGACGTTGTACGGCGGCGGAACCTACTTTGGTTGCGGGCTGGACGCGGCCGGCAAGGCGTATTGCTGGGGCAAGAACTTCTCCGGGGCGCTCGGCGACGGGACCTCCCAAGATCGCGCCGAGCCCACCCCGGTCGCCGGCGACCTCACCTTCCGCGAGCTGACGCTGGGCGGCAACCACGCCTGCGGGGTGACGACCGACGACGAGGTCTACTGCTGGGGTGACAACGGCTACGGCCAGTTGGGCATCGGCGGAAGGCTCTTTTACGCCGAGCCGCAGCCGGTCGTCACCGCGCCGTAAACCCATCGACGAGCGCGACCAAGCGCTCGGTCTGCTCGATCTGGCGGGCGTTGCCGCGCTCGCGGCGAAGGGCGAGGGCCTCGTCGAGGTCGGCGCGGGCGTCGTCGACGCGCGCGCAGCGTGCCAGACACCGTGCGCGCAGCTCGAGGACGAAGTCGCGATACACCCCGAACGGCTCGTCCTCGGACGCCTCGACCAGCCGCTCGAGCTCGGCGAGCGCCTCGTCGTGGCGGCCCAGCTCGAAGACGATCTCGGCGGCGTCGAGCTCGGCCAAAAAGCGCGCCTTGGGGCGGTCGAGCTTGCGCCACACCCCGATGGCCTCCTCTTTGAGGCGCAACGCCTCGTCGAATTCGTCTGCCAAAAGCAAGTGGTCGGCCAGCCGGCTCGCCTCGCGGCCCAGGTGACTCACGTTGAGCTCGCTGGGGTCGTCGAGGGCGAGTTCGCGCATCGTCTCGACCGTCTTTCGCTCCTTGGGGAGCGCGGCGGCGAGCTTTTTGGGCGAGGTGGCCCGGCGGCGAAGGTCGTCTGCGATGTGGGATTTGATCTGCATAGGCGGCTCGTGGGTCGAAATCGCTCGAATGGTGTTTTTAGCCCCACAGTGCGTCCCAAACAAGCGCTCCCTTCCAGAAGGGCTTCTGAGGGTTGTGAGCTGGGTTCCGGCGCGACTCACGTCATTTTTTGTGGGGTCTCTGTCAGGTCGGGCCGCGACTCGGGTCGCGTCGCGAGGGTTCTCGGTAGGGGGGGAGACGCAGGTCGAGTCGCGTGTGGGGGGTTCTCGGTAGGGGGGGAGACGCAGGTCGAGTCGCGTCGTGAGGGTTCTCGGTAGGGGGGTGATTCGAGGTGGAGTCGCGTTTGGAAGGTTCTCGGTTGGGGGGTGGTTCGAGGTGGAGTCTCGTTTGGAGGGTTCTCGGTTGCCTCCAAAAATGACTTAAGTCGCGCCCGAACCCTACGTCGAACCCTTTCGGCGCGACGCGTGTCGCGCCACAAACTTGACTTCCCCTCGCGATATGCCACAAAAATCCCACCGCGACGCGAAGCTCGAGCCGATCGGACGAGGTCGGAATAAATCGGCGAGGCGTCGAAATAGAAGAACCAAGAACAGACACCCCAGCTCGTGGAGGTATCGATGAGCACGGATCAGTCGGCCATTCCAGCCGAGTACAGTATCGTGGTCGACGGGCTGACAAAGACCTACGGCGACTTCAAGGCCCTCGACCGAGTGAGCTTCGAGGTCCAGCCCGGTGAGATCGTCGGCTTCCTGGGCCCCAACGGGGCGGGCAAGTCGACGACGATGAAGATTCTGACCTGCTTTATGGCGGCCACCGAGGGCACCGCCAAGGTCGCAGGCTACGACGTGCACGCCGAGTCGGCCGAGGTGCGAAAGCGCGTGGGCTATCTGCCCGAGAACGTGCCGCTATACGACGAGATGCTCGTCTGGGATTATCTGAAGTTCATCGCGGAGGTGCGCGGGGTGGCCAAGCCGGCGCGCGAAGAGCGCATCGAGGAGGTCATCGAGCGCACGGGCCTGCACAACGTCGTCCACAAAGAGATCTCGGAGCTCTCCAAGGGCTACCGCCAGCGCGTCGGCCTGGCCCAGGCGATCATCCACAAGCCCGAGGTGCTCATCCTCGACGAGCCCACCACCGGGCTCGACCCCAATCAGATCATCGAAATCCGCGACGTGATCTCCGAGATCGGCGAGGAGAAGACGGTCATCTTCTCGACCCATATCCTCCAGGAGATCGCGGCGGTGTGCGACCGCATCGTCATCATCAACCGCGGCCAGCTCGTCGCCGACGGCACGCTCGACGCACTGCAAGACGCCGTGGGCGCCGACGGCCTCGAGGACGTCTTCCGCCACTACACCGCCGGCGAGACCGAGGAGGGCCGATCGGCCATCTCGTGATCGTGATCGTGATCGATCGACGCCCTCCCAAAACCGATCACGATCACGATCACGACTACGATCACGGCTATGATCACGGCTCGGGTTGGACGGACATGATGGCTGGAAGTGGACGACTTTTGAGAGTGAACGACTTATGAAAAACATCGGATTCATCCTCAAACGCGAACTAGGCACCTACTTCAACTCGGTGGTCGCCTATATCGTCGTCATCTTGTTTCTGATCATCACAGGCGCCCTGTTCTGGCTGAACTTCTTCCAGGACATCAACATCCTGTCGATGCGAAGCTTCTTCGGCCAGGCGCCGCTCTTTTTGGCGTTCTTCGCCCCGGCGATCACCATGGGGCTCTTCGCCGAGGAGAAGCGCTCGGGCACGCTCGAGCTGTTGATGACGATGCCGGTGAGCGACTTCGAGATCGTCATGGGCAAATTCTTGGCGGCGGTGGGCCTACTCACCGTCGTCTTCGCGATGACGCTGGTCTACCCGTTCAGCCTGTCGCGGCTGGGCGACATCGACTGGGGCGCGGTGTGGGCGGGCTACGCCGGGCTGATGCTCCTGGGCGCGTCGTACTCGGCCATCGGGCTGATGGCGTCGAGCTGGACCAAGGACCAGGTCGTCGCCATCCTGGTCGCCTTTTCGATCTGCTTTTTCCTCTATCTCATCGACCAACTCGTCGGTCAGCCCACGGGCACGACCGCTCAGGTCGTCGAGTACCTGTCGACGAGCTATCACTTCGAGAATATGGCCCGCGGGGTCATCGATAGCAGGGACGTGGTCTATTACCTGTCGCTCATCGGGGTGTGCTTGGTGGTCGCGCAGACGTCGATTGCGGCGAGGAGGTGGTAATATGTCGAACGAAACCGACACACAGAAAGTCAGCAAGACGCGAAAGCTCGTCAGCGGCGCCAACGCCATCGTGATCATCGTGGCGACGGTGGGGATTGCGATCGCGCTCAACGCCATCTCGAGCCAGGTCTTCTCGCGCGTCGACCTGACCGAGAACAAGATCTACACGCTCAGCGAGGCGAGCGAGCGGGCCGTCGACGGGCTCGACGAGCCGGTGCACGTCAAGGCGTTCATCTCGCCGGACCTGCCCCCGCCGATGCACAACCTGTCGCAGACGGTGGCCGACACCCTCGACGAGTACGCCGCCGCCAGCGGGGACAAGCTCACCTTTGAAATCATCTCGCCGGAGGACGGCGAAGAGATCGAGGAGGACGCCAAGGGCTTTGGTTGCGAGAAGGTCGCCATCGGCCAGCAGTCCGAAGACGAAGTGTCGCTGCGCGCGGTCTACAAGTGCGTGGCGTTCACCCAGGGCGAAAATCTGGAGGTCGTCGATGACCTGCAGGCCGCCCCCGGAGCGTCCCTGGCCAACTACGAGTACGAGTTCACCAAGGCGCTGCTCAACCTGCAGGAGACCGAGCCGCGCAAGCTCGCCTTCGTGTCGGGCTTCGGCGGCCCGGCCCAGAGCCCGCAGTTCTTGCAGTCGGTCCAGCCGGTCTTCGAGCAGCTGTACGGCGACCTCGTCGAGGTCACCACCGTCGACCTGGCGGGCGAGGCGCCCGAGGTGGGCGAGGATGTCTCCGCCCTGCTCATCCTCAACGCCGAGCAGCCCTTCTCGGACGCGGCGATCTTCGCGCTCGACCAGTACGTCCAGCGCGGCGGAAGCGTGGGCTGGTTCCAGTCGGCAACCGGCCCGGACGCCCAGGCCCAGCAACAACTCATGCGCCAGATGCAAGCCGGCCAGCTTCGCGGCCGCAACCTGCCCGACGTGCGCGCGCCGCTCGAGCCGGGCCTGAGCGAGGTCTTCAAGGAGTACGGCCTCGAGCTTCGCGCCGACCTGGTCGTCGACCCCGAAAACGGCGTCACCGCCCTGGCCGCCACCCGCCAGGGCCTGGCCCAGATCACCCAGCCGGGCGCGTTCATGACCCCGGAGCTCGACCGTACGCTACCGTTCATGCGCGACTTCAGCGCCCTGGCGATGCCCGTCCCCTCGACGATCGTGGTGCAACCGTGGGTCGAAGAAGACGACGACGTCGAAGCCCACCGCGTCATCCAGACCGCCGACACGGCCCTGCGCCGCCCCACCCCGCCGCGCACGTTCAGCTACGAGACGCTGAGCGAACAAGCCGCCGACGAAGAACAGGGCCAATGGACCCTCGCCGCCACGCTGCAGGGCGAGATGCGAAGCTACTACGACAGCAACCCGCTCCCCGAAGGCCGCACCGAAGCCGACCTCGCCGCGGACAAGAAACCCGCACGCCTGCTCGTCGTCGGCAGCGGCGACTTCTTCCGCCCGGTCCCCTCGGTCGGCTACGACCAGCAACTGGCCAGCCTGGGCGGCCAATTCTTCGTCAACAGCGTCGAGTGGCTCATCCAGGACACCGCCCTGACCCAGATCCGCACCAAGGCGATGCCGCGGCTTCTGGGAGAGGTCCCCGAAGAGACCAAACACTCGCTGCAATTCGTCAACATCGCAGCCGTCCCGGCGGTCTTCGCCCTCATCGGCGTGTTCATGATGTCGAGGAGGCGACGCCGGCGTGAGTCGCTCGATCGAACCCAAGGGAGGGATTAACCACGGGGCACACAGGGGGCACGGAGAACTGCTTTTCTTTTTCCTCTCCCCGTGTCTCCGTGCTCTCCGTGGTGAAAACCAACGTTCAATTCACCACGGGGCACACAGGGCGCACGGAGAACTGCTTTTCTTTTTCCTCTCCCCGTGTCCCCGTGCTCTCCGTGGTGAAAACCAACGTTCAATTCACCACGGGGCACACAGGGGGCACGGAGAACTGCTTTTCTTTTTCCTCTCCCCGTGTCCCCGTGCTCTCCGTGGTGAAAACCAACGTTCAATTCACCACGGGGCACACAGGGGGCACGGAGAACTGCTTTTCTTTTTCCTCTCCCCGTGTCCCCGTGCTCTCCGTGGTGAAAACCAAGAGAAGGAGACCAACCATGCAAAAGAGCACATGGATCGCCGTCATCGCTCTTGCCGTACTCGCCGGCGTCTTCTTTGTGATACGCGACGAGCCGAGCAAGACCGTCGAGACGCCCACGAGGATCGAGGCGGTCGAGAAGATGAGTCGGGTCGAGATCATCCAGCCGAAGGCCGCCGGCGGCGAGTTGATCGTGTTCGAGCGAGGAGAGGCGGGCTGGCGGATGACGCGGCCGGTCGAGGGCGCATTGACCAGCTCGGCGCAGAACAAGCTCGAGGGTCTGTTCGCCAAAGAAATTCGAACCGATGACTTGCGCTTGAGCGTCAAAAAAGCCAAAGAATATGGCCTCGACGAGGCGTCGGCGGTCAAGGTGGCCGCTTACTCGGCGGGCTCGGATACGGCGGCCCTGGAACTCGAGGTCGGCCGCGAAATCCGCGTCGAGCAGACCGGCGTCAGGCGCACCTATATTCGCAAACCGGGCAAAGACCGCATCTACCGCGCCCAAGTCGCCCTCGGCGACTTCGTGCGCAACGCCCCCGACAAGTTTCGCCCAAAGGCCAAAGAGGCGGAACAGGACGTAGAGTAAGGCAAAGCTTCTTGGCGCCCCCCATCCGTCTCGCGCTAAACTGCGCGCGAGCCACCTTCCCCGAGGGGAAGGGATGCCGTTGCGAAAAGCTACGTGGTTCAGGCGCGCGAAGGCAGCCCTTACCCCGGGGGAAGGTGCCCGGAGCGGAGCGGAGGGCGGATGGGGGGCGTCGAGAAGCAACCACGCTGCTAAGAGAAATCCAAAGACACGAGAACGTGCAATGCAAATCGGCTTCGTCATGGACCCCATCGCGTCGGTGAACATCAACGCCGACACCACCTTCGCCTTCATGCTCGCCGCCCAAGAGCGCGGCCACGAGGTGTACTTCTTGAAGATGGAGGACCTCGCCGCCGAGGGTGACGAAGCCTGGGGCATCATGCAGCACTGCCAGGTGCGCCGGGTGGCCGGAGACCACTACGAGCTCGACTCGCCGCAGTACGAGCCGCTGCACGCCCTCGACGCGATCTTCATGCGCAAGGACCCGCCCTTCGACGTGCCCTACCTGCACGCCGCGCACATGCTCGAGTTGGCCGAGGAGAAGGGCTGCTTCGTCATCAACAAGCCCAACGGCCTGCGCGCGGCCAACGAGAAGCTGTACGCGCTGCACTTCGCCGAGCTCATCCCCGACACCGTCGTCACCCGCAGCGCCGAGCGCATCCACGGCTTCCTCGACGACCACGAGGGCCGCTGCATCATCAAGCCCATCGACGGCCACGGCGGCGAGGGCATCTTCGTGCTCGAGCGCGACGACAAAAACCTCAACGCCCTCATCGAGGTCGCGACCGACCACGAGCGCAAAAAGATCATCTGCCAGAGCTATATCCCCGAGATCCGCGAGGGCGACAAACGCATCCTCATGCTCGACGGCGAACCCCTGGGCGGCATCCTGCGCGTGCCCGCCGAGACCGAGCACCGCGGCAACATCCACGTGGGCGGCACGGTCAAGAAGGTCGAGCTGACCGAGCGCGACCGTGAGATCTGCGAGAAGGTCGGCGAGCGCCTGCGCCAGGACGGCATCTGGTTCGCCGGCATCGACGTCATCGGGGAGTTTTTGACCGAGGTCAATGTGACGAGCCCGACTGGCATTCAAGAGATGAGCCGGCTGAACGGGGTCGACGGGGCTGGGGATGTGATTGGGTTTATCGAGGGGCGGGTGGCGTAGGTTTTGGGTTGTTGGGGCTGCCCCTCCGGCGGCTCTCGCTTCGCTCCGCCGCCACCTCCCCCGCGCTGAACACGCCGGGGAGGAGCGCCTCGCCCTTTTGTTATGCAATAGCCTCGCGTCGGAAATCCACCACTACTCGATCACGAAGGGGCTTCTCCCCGCGGCCTTCGCCGGGGGGAGGTGCCGAGCACCAGCCGCCAAAGGCGGCGGCGTGTGAGGCGGAGGGGCCCCCGAAAACCCAAACACTACGAAAAGAGTCCCTTCTTAGGCTGCACCGACTCGCGCATCTTCCGATCCGCCCGCAACACCTCGATATAATCCACCGGACCCTCCCACTCTCGCGTGACGTTCTGCACGCGCGGGCTCAGCGCCCTCACACGAGTAATCAGACGCTCTAAGAAGCCGGGCGGCAAGGCCTTTTGGTGCTCGGCGTGCTCCCACTCGTCGGCGAGGCGGTCGAGGACGCTCATGTCGACGTGGCGGCGGCGGGCGAGGTCTTGGAGGCTGTTGGCGAGTTCGACCAGGCCGTAGTCGTCGCGCTCGATCATCTCGGAGGCGACGCGGATGAGGCCGTCGGCGGCGATGACCTCGTCGGCATACAAAACAAGCGCGGCCTGGAAGTAGTTGATGATCGGGATGAGGCGGGGGCCGAAGACCCAGAAGCGCCCCGGCGCCGAGCGGCGGTCGAGGTGGATGAAGATGCGCTGGACGTTGTCGTGAACGCGCGTGTTGGCGAAGTGGCTCAGGATCGACTCGGCGGTGACGTCGTAGACCTCGGCCTCGTCCAAGATGGCGACGAGTTGCTCCTCGTCGACGGTGCCGGCGGCCAGGTCGGCGTACAGCGAGTAGATGAAGGCGTCCTGCTCGGCGTCGTCGCCGAACAGCGTCTCCGGGGCGATCTGGCTCATCGCGCGCAGCCGGAGCAGCGAGTCGAGCTTGTAGCCGACCTGCCCGCGCACGGCGCGGAAGCGTCCGGTCAGGATATTCTTGAGGGTGGGCTTGAGGATGAACGCATCGGGGCGGATGCCGTCGAGTTCGAATTTGCGCTCGAGGGTGTTGCGCATCTGCGAGGGGCTGCCCGAGATGAAGGTGACCAGCGCGCGGGTCTGCTCCTTCTCGCGGGTCAGCTCGCGCAACAGCGCCACCGCCCCAGGCACGTTAACCTTCTCCTCGGGCTTTTGCAGCGCGGTGCGAATCAGGTCGCGCACCGTGTCGAACTCGGTGCGCAGGTAGGTCTTGTCGAGATCCCACCGAAAGATGTGCCGAACGGGTAGCTCGTCGACTTCGACGTCCTGGATGTGCTTACCGTCAGTCACGTCCGTATGCCTGGCCTGGCTGTCAGAATGGGACTCTGCGCGATCACGCAGCAAAGATCGGCACGCGCGGATTGGCGGACCAGCTCGTTGCGGTCGTCTTGGGCCGCGCGCGGATTGCCCGATGGGCGCAATCTATCACCGGGCACTAACAGGGTCAAAGAGGTCGCGTCGAGTCTGCCGCCATCGGGCGGGTCGACGCCGGTTGACTCGCGCTGCGCGTGCGTCGATTGGAATCTCGGGGTTTCCACCTAGTTTTATGGGGGAGTTCGCTGTAGTCGCCGCACACCCACGTCAGCCCCACCCCCTTCGAGTCTATGACACAGCGTCGCGAGACCGAGCCACACATCGTAGCGCGCAAGACGCGTTGGCTGCTCGATGCCGCGCCCACGATCGCCGGAGGACTCATCTTGGCCGTCGCCATCGTGGTGCTGGTCGTCGGCTGGATCTTCGGAGTGCCCGCAGCTCAACGCATCGCCCCCGGCCTGGCAAGTATGAAGGCCAACACGGCAGTCGGCTTCATTCTGTTGTCGGGGGCCCTGCTCACCCTCGTGCACTGGAAGGGAAACGCCGGCCGATGGGTGACACGGCTGGCCGCGCTGGCGGCGGTGGTGCTCGGGGCTGCGACGCTGAGCCAGGACCTGTGGGGCATCAACCTGGGCATCGACACCCTCATCGCCGAAGACCCCCACTCGGTGTTGACGTGGCATCCCGGCCGCATGTCGCCGGGCACGGCCATCGGCTTCATGTTGACCGGCGTGGCGCTCACCGCATACGCCTCGCCGTGGCGCCGTGCCCGCAGGCTCGCCGACGGGTTGACCTTCTGGGTGGGCGTCATCGGTCTGTTGGCGATCATCGGCTATGTATACAACCTGGAGCGCCTCTATGAGGTGGCACCGTTCAATTCGATGGCGGTGCATACGGCGGTCAGCTTCTGCGTGCTGGCGTGCGGACTGGTCAGCTTCGACTGGCGCGAAGGCCCCGCCGAAGTCTTGGCGCGCGACAGCGTCGAAGGTGCCCTCTCCAGACGCCTGGTGCCCACCGGCCTGCTGGTGCCGGCTGTGCTCGGCGTAGTGTTCCTGCTCGGAGAAAACACAGGTCTGTACGGCCCCCACTTCTCCTTGGCGCTGCTGGCGTTGAGCACCGGGATCATCTTCGTTGTGCTCGTCTGGCGCACCGGGGTGGTCATCGAGTCGATCGACGAGCGGCGCCGCGTCAGCGAGCACCGCTTTCGCGAGTTGGCCGACGCGATGCCTCAAATCGTCTGGTCGGCAGGGTCCGACGGCCAGCCTGACTACGTCAACCAGCGCTGGCGTGAAGTGATGAAGCCCCACAACGGCGATGCTCTGGCTCAATGGCGACAAATGCTCCACCCCTGCGACCGAGACGAGTGGAGCGAACGCTGGCAAGCCTCGATCGCGTCGGGCGAGCCTTTCGAGATGGAGTATCGGGTCCGGGTCGCGCCGGATACATGGCAGTGGCACCTGGGGCGAGCCGTGCGCGTCGAGCCCCGAGACGACGAGCCGCGCTGGTACGCCACGAGCACCGACATCGACCACCAAAAGCGCGTCCAAGAGCACCTCGACGAGGCGTCCCGTCAAAAGGACGACTTCATGGCCATTCTGGGCCACGAGCTGCGCAATCCCATCGCCTCGATCATGAGCAGCGTCGAGTTTCTCCTGGCCCACGAGTCGGCGGCGAGCCAACAGAGGTTCCTCGAGATCATCGAGCGGCAAACCGGCCACATGGCCGGACTGATCGAGGACCTGGTCGACCTGGCCAGTATCAGTCGAGGGGAGTATCCGCTGCGCCCGGTGCAGCTCGACGTGGCCGACTTGGTCGAGCAAGTCGTCGAGGATGTGGCCGCGCAGGCCGACGACCACGACCACGAGCTGGTCGTCGAGGTCGACCGACCCACGCCCCTGGTCGCCGACCCGCTTCGCCTGCAGCAAGTCGTGCGCAACCTGGTCGACAACGCCATCAAATACTCACCTGACGGCAGCCGCATCGAGGTGTCGGTGGAGAATGCAGACGAGGACGGAGAAGTCGTCCTGCGGGTGGCCGACAACGGCCAAGGCATCGAGCCGCAAGCGCTCCCGTTTATCTTCGACCTGTTCATGCAGACGGAGCGCAGCCTCGATCGGCCCGGCGGGGGTCTGGGTGTGGGGTTGGCGCTGGTCAAACGCCTGGCCGAGATGCACGGAGGTTGCGTCGAGGCGCATAGCGAAGGCGTGGGCGAGGGAGCCGAGTTCGTCATACGCCTGCCGAAAGGACGCCTGACGCCCCAGGAGCAAGTGGCAGCGCACTCCGCCGAAGCTACTCCTTCTCGGCCAGCGCCCGGGCGATGACGCGCGGAAGCTCGGCGCGCACATTCTTGATGGCCAGCTTGATGGCGTTTTCGATCGCGCGGCTCTCCGAGTGGGGGTGCGCCACGATCATGACCCGGTCGATCCCCAACAGCGGCGCGCCGCCGTACTCCTCGAAGTCGGTCAACTGCTTGATGCGGTTGAGCCCGCCCGAGAGCAGCTTGAGGCCGAGCTTCCAGGCCATCTTCTCGCGGTAGGCCGAGCGCGCCAACTCGAAGGCTGCCTCGCTGACGCCCTCCAAGATCTTGATGGTCACGTCGCCCACAAAGCCCTCGCATACTATCACGTCGACCAAGCCACGGGGGATGTCGTGGCCCTCGATATTGCCGTAGAAGTGGACCCGCTCGTCATCTCGCAGCTTTTCATAGGCCTCGCGCACCGACTCGGTGCCCAAGGTGTTCTCGCGCGAGTTCGACAACAGGGCCACCCGCGGCCGCTCGTTGGCGCTGACAATCTGGGCGTAGGCCGAGCCCATCAGCGCGAACGTCACCAGGTCGCGCGCATCGGCACGCAACGAGGCGCCCACGTCCAGAAGCAGGCTGAACGGGTCTTGCTTCTCGCCGCGCTCACGCGGCGTCGGGTAGACCGAGGCCAGCGCGGCACGATGGACCCCGGGCAGCCGCTGGAAGGTGTGCACGGCGGTGAGCACCGCGGCGCCCGGATTGCCCGCGGTGACCACCGCGTCGGCCAACCCGTCGGCGCATAGCCGGCACGCCTCGGCGATCGACGAGTCGGGCTTGTCGGCCGTGGCCGTCTTGGCCGGCTCGCCCATGCCGATGGAGGTGGGCGCATGACATATATGGATGCGCTCGGGGTTGTGGCTCGTGCTCAGCAAGATCTCGGTGAGCTCGGCTTCGTCGCCGACCAGCGAAAAATACACCGGCCGAGCGGGCGGCTCGTACTTGCTCAACCGCGCCACGGCGCTGACCACTTCCCCGGGGGAGTGGTAGCCGCCCATGGCGTCGACGGCGATCGTAATGGGCGCGTCCGAGCTGTGCGCGGGCTTTCGGTCGTCAGAATGGGCCATAGTGCGCGCAATCTATCACTGGGTCTCCAGAGGGTCAAAGTCGGCCGAGCAGCTCCACGTTTTGCCTGGACGACCGTCCGTAGTAAGATAGCCGGGCCATGCGCCCTTCCCTACACATCTTGTCATTCGCCCTGTTCGTCGCCGCTTGCCTGATAGGTTGCAGCGACGAAGACGACGCGCCCGCGCCCACGATCAAAGGGCGCACCGAGGTGCCCGAAGGCGCCGACGGCAAGCCGTGCATCACCGACGACGACTGCAACAGCGAGTCGTGCTTGATGCAGTCGCACGGGTTTCCCGACGGCCACTGCACCACCTTCAACTGCGATCGCCTCGACTGCAGCGGCGAAGCGTCGGTATGCGCCGCCCTGTGGGACGGCACGCCCGCGTGTTTGCTCCCGTGTGAGGCCGACGAAGAGTGTCGCGACGGCTACACCTGCCAGTCAGTCTCCGGCCAAGCCGAGTCGACCTGCCTGCCGGCGGGCGGCGGAATCGATCCGGCCGAGGCCTTCGAGCCGACGCGCGATCTGCTGGCGTTCGACTGCGCGCCCACCGAGATTGGCCAGGACGATATCTACGGCCCAACATATACCTTCACCTTCGACCTCGGCGCCGAGGCCCAAAGCTTTTTGATGGTCCCCATGGTCGCCGAGGGCGTCGTAGTGCCGCTGTCGATGCAGACACCGAGCACGTCGGTCGACCTGCAGACCGATTACCGCCACCACAACGCACGCCTGGGCGAGCTCGACTTCATCCCCGATTTGGCCGAGACGGGCACCTTCGGCCAAGTCGGCCTCGACTGGCCCATCTTGGTGCCGTATGCCCCCCAATACGCCGATTATGTCGAAGCCGGGGGCACCTACGAGCTGACCGTGGCGGCCGACACAGCCACGCCTTGTCTGTATGTCGTCGAGGGGAAGACGGGCACCACCATCGATCTGAATATCTACTTGGTCGGCGCCGGCGGGCGCACCGCCGAGGACGCCAAGGACGATCCCGATCTGGCCGCGGTCTTCGCCCGCGTCGACGAGATCTATGCCCAGGCGGGCATCGAGTTGGGCGAGGTGCGCTTCTTCGACGTGCCCGCTCACGTGCGCGAGACCTTCCGGGTGCTGCGCTCGCAGGTCGACGTCTACAAGCTCACGGCTTACGGTGAGCCGCCCGACGAGACGCTCGACGGCCACCTGTCGGTCGATCTCTTCCTGGTCGACGACATGCAATTCCACGGCGCGAACGTGCTGGGCATCTCCGCCGGCGTCCCCGGCGCGGCGGGCCTGCACGGCAACCCGCGCAACGGACTGGTCTTCCAGACGGTCGATCTCGGCGCCGACAACGACCACGTCGCCCACATCCTCGCCCACGAGGTGGGCCACTACGTCGGGCTTCGCCACACCACCGAGGTCTACAAGGGCACGAACACCGACGCCGAGCGCCAGATCGACCGCATGATGGGCGTGGTCGACCCGATCGAGGACACGGCGATCTGCGAAGAGATCCAGCAAACGGGCTTCGATTGCCCCGACGCCGATAATTTGATGTTCCCGGCCGCCCCACCCGCGCATCTAAGTATCGACCCGCGCCTGACCCCCGGCCAAAAGGCGGTTTTTCAAGCCAGCCCCTTGGTCAAACGGTGAGCTCTGCGCGTTGTTACCCCGAAACGACAAAAAGTTGCCAAAAAAGTGCCAAACGACTTGACAGCCACGCCAGAGCGACTAAACTTGGACGTGGTTCTCGGAGGACGGTCGACATGCAATCCCCCCAGGCCGTTAGCCAGGTACATGTCCTATGGCTACGCGTTACGTCCTCTGAGAACCATTTTCTTTTTTCAGCGCCCCGTTGAGGGCGCTTTTTTGTTTCTTGCCATCGCGCTCCCAACTTCAACACATCAACGAATAGAATTTCTGCGCCCCATCTGATACTCAAGTAGGTCGGTAAAACTCCAACGCTTTCTCGACCGACCATGAATCATATCCTGACCGGAGTTCGCGCCGGTGTTATCTCCGCCCTGGCGCTGACCCTGTGGAGCTTCTTGGCCACCAGCGCTGCGATGGGTGACGCCAGCGAAGCGACCGGCTTCTACTATATTCTGACTGCGTTCGGGCTGCTCGGGCTGCCCCAGGTGATCTTCGGGGCCGTCTTGGGCGTGCTCGCCGCCGGATGGGCGGCGTTCTTGGGCGAGGACTTCCGCGCCCGGCTCGACAAACCGGCCGTCGATCACCGCACCGCTGCCAGCCTGTTGACCGGCCCGATCTTGGCCGGCTTGGTCGGCGCGGGCGTCGGCGCGCTGCACTTTGCAGTGACCGGCAACTTCGTACGCAAGATCTTCCAGACGCTCGGCCTCGGCCTGGGCGGCGCGGTGATCGCCGCCGGCGCGCTTCTGGCCGCCCCGCTCTTCTTTGGCGGCGCGCTGGGAGTGGTCCGCAAGCTCTTTCCGGCGCGTGACGCCGAAAAGTCGGTGCCCCGGGCGACGATGACCGTCGTGGGCGTCTACGCCATCGGCCTCATCGGCGGGCTCATCTTCGGCTATCAGTACGCCGCGGGCCTGCAGGTGTGGAGCGCGACGCTTCTGCGCATGGGCTTCGCGGCGATGCTGCTCACGCCGATCTTGATGGGCGCAATGCTCAAGTTCGACGTCGATCGCATCGCCTGGCGCATCGGCGTGCCGGTGGCCGGCGCGGTCGCCGCGGTGGTCTGCTTCTTCGGCGCCTTCGGTTGGTCGAGTTCGACCCCCGAGATGCGCCAGGCGACCACGCGCCACTCGGCGCTGCTGTCGACCACCGCCAAGGCGCTCGAGCCGCTGGCCGATCGCGACGGCGACGGCTTCGCCAGTGGACTCGGCGGCATCGACTGCGACGACTCCAACAAGAACGTCTACCCGGGCGCCAAGGACGTGCCCAATAACGGCATTGACGAGGATTGTTCGGGCGCCGACGCCGAGCCGCCCAGCGGCAACGACCACCCGTCGCGCAAGATCATCGGCCTGGCCCTCCAGGCGGCCGAAAACGCCGCCAAGAACGAGGCCGAGAATATCCCCGAGCCGCCCAAAAACCTGGTCTTCATCCTGGTCGACACCCTTCGCCAGGACCACATGGGTTACGCGGGCTACGAGCGCGACACCACCCCCAACATCGACAAGATCGTCGACGAGTCGGTGGCCTTTATGGACGCCTACGCCCCCAGCCCGCACACCCCGCGCAGCATCCCGCCGCTCTTCTTCAGCCGCTACCCCAGCCGCATGACCTGGCGCGGGGCGAGCTGGAACTACCCGGAGATCTTGCCCGAAAACCTGAGCATGTTCGAGGTGCTCGACGAGCAGGGCTACTTCGGCATCGGCATGACCAGCCACTTCTACTTCGAGGCCGACCAGGGCATCCGCCAGGGCTTCGACGAGTGGGACAACTCCGGCTCGGGCACCATCGCCGAGTCCAACGACGACATCGCCGCGCCGCGCATCTGGAAGAAGACCGAGCCCACCATCGAGCGGCTCGCCAAGCAATGGAAAGAGAACGAGGAGCCATTCACCCTCTTCGTGCACCTCTTCGAGCCGCACGCGCGCTGGATCCACCACGACGAGTATAGCTTCGGCAAGGGCGGCAAGACCGCGCGCGAGCGCCACATCAACAACTACGACTCCGAGATCGCCTACGTCGACGCCTACGTCGGCCGAATCGTCGACAAGCTCAAAGAACAAGGCCTATACGACGACTCGGTGCTCGTCATCACCTCCGACCACGGCGAGGGCTTCAACGAGCACGGCTACTTCTTCCACGGCCAGACGCTCTACAACGAGATCATCAACGTACCGCTCATCATCCGCGTGCCCGGCTGGCACAACCGCAAGGTCGAAGGCCCCGTCAGCCTCGTCGACGTCGCCCCCACGCTGCTCGAGCTCTTCGGCGTCACCATCCCCCAGGAGTTCCAGGGCGTCAGCCTCGTCGAGACGATGCTCGGCCGCTCGGGCGTGCCCGACCGACCGGTCTTCGCCGAACTGCTCCCCTACACGAGCTGGAAAGAAAAACACCAGGCCATCATCCACGGCGACGAGAAGTTCATCTACGTCGTCACCAACGGCATCGAAGAGTACTACGACCTGGCCGAAGACCCCGGCGAGCAGAAGAACCTTCGCCAGGAACGAAAGGAGCGCGCCGACAAGCTCAAAAAGCGACTCCAAGAGTTCATGCAGGGCAACTGACAGCAAGAATCACCACGGGGAACACGGGGACACGGGGAAAGGCCTAAAAAGTCTTTTCTCCGTGTCCCCGTGCTCCCCGTGGTGAACTCCCCTACTGCACAGCGTCCGCATTCGCATTCACATCCGCCACGATCGACAACTGGTCGCCCTGCTCCCCGTGGATTTCGGCCTCGGGGTTGTCGATGGTCAGCCACTCGAGCTCGGCCGCGGCGGTCAGCTCCATCTTGTCGCCGAGCATCTCGCTGGTGAGCTCGATGAGGTTGGCGAACAGGTCTTCGACCTTCTTGTCGTCCAGGTCGATCTCGTGCTCCTGGTCGATGTCGGCGCGCGCCTCGGCGTCCAGGCTCAAGGCGAGCTTGCCGTCGCGCGCCTCGAATTGAGCGGTGATGTCGACGAAGAGCGCCACGGTCACGATTTCGATGGGCTCGCCCTCGGTCGGCAGCAAGCGCAGGTCGACGAGCAGCTCGCCCAGCTCGATGCCGATGTCGCTGCCTTCGGCATCGGTCGAGCCGAGCGAGGCGACCGGCGGCAGTTGCGGGCGAAGCTTCAGCCCGGCCGGCGTCGTCTGCTCGTCGAGCGAGCCGATGCGGTCGTCGAGCAAGATCGCCAGCGCCGAGGCCGTCAGCTCGACGGGCAGGTCGTAGCCGGCAAAGTCCGCACCGGCCAGCTCGAGCGTCAACAGCCCGCTTCGCCAGGCGCCGTGCAGGATGCGGTTGATGGCGCTGCGGTGGGTCGTAAACAGGATATCTCCCTCCACCTTGGGCGCCGAGCGCGCCCCCAGCGGCAGGTTCAGCGCGCCGGGCGCCTCGGGCACCTCCTCGTAGCGATCCGAGACGATGGCGATGGAGGCGTTCAGGTAAATCCCCTCCGAGTTCGTGCGCACCGCGCGGATATACAGCTGGAACTCGAGCGTGCGCCCCAGAAGCTCGACTTTGCGCCGCAGCACGCCCGGGTCGTACAGCTGGTCGAAGATCTGGTCGCTCAACAGATCCGAGAACGCCGCCTTCGCCGCGTTGACCGCGATGGTGCGCAGCGTGTCGCGCTCGCTCTCGGAGAGGTCCTGCTCGGAGAAGCCGTCGAAGGTAAAGTGCAGATTCTCTTCGGCCAGGTCGAGCTCCGACTGGCCGAACGACACGTCCAGGCCGCCCGCCTCGCTCGCCTTCAGCACGACCTCCGTGGTGATCGTCGTCTCGTCGATGGTGATGGTGATCGGGTAGTCGTCGCTGCCGATGGTCGCCGTGCCCGCGAGCTGGAAGTTGGTGACGAGCACCTCGATGCCGACGTAGCCGTCGGGGTAATTCGAATCGGGCGAGTTCGGCGTGAGCGTGGCGTCGAGCGCGTCGAAGTCGACCGAGTCGACCGAGATCGTGCCGTTGTCCGACAAGCTCGACTGCACGAACCCGGTGACCCGCTCGGGGGTGAGCAGGCCCTCGATGACCTCGGTCGCCGTCTCCAGCGCCGCGGGGCTGAGCAGAATCTCGGCGGCCGAGTCGATCTCGGAGGTCGGGTCGGCCAGCGGCCCGTAAATCGCCCCGCGAAGCGTCGTCGCCTCGTTGCCCGCCATGTCGACGGCCCGAAGCTCAAACTCGTTGTACCCCTCGTCGAGGCTCGCCACGTGCGAGAAGTCCCCCGCCTCGTCATAGCTCACCGCCGCCCCGTCGAGCGCCAGCACCTTCAAGCCGGTCCCCTCGTCGGTCGCCACGCCCTCGAACACCACCTCGCCGGCCTGCGCCCCGTCGACGAACACCCCGCGCGCCGGCGAATCGAGCACGATCACCGGCGCAATCGTATCGACCGTAAAGTCGACGCTCTCCTGGGCGTCCCGCGCCGTCACCGTCACCGTCTGCGGCCCCTCCTCGAAGTTCACGTTGGCCTCGAACTCCCCGGCGACCACCTCGGCCTTCGTCCCGTTGACCATCACCTCGTCGACGTTCTCGGCGGTGCCGCTCACGCGCACCCTCGACTTGTTCACGTAGCCGCCCTGCTCCGGGTAGCTGATCGTGAGCACGGCCGGCTCGAGGTTCTCGTCGGGATCGTCGGCGCAGGCTGTTGTGACGAGCGAGAAAGCGAGGAGGGTGAGGACGGCGAGGGATAGACGGTGTACAGACATTGCAGACTTCGGGGCGTTGGTATGGTTCAAATCGGCTGCGTAAATTGATATCGGTTTGGAGGGTGGGGATCAATGAGGCGTGGCGATTTTGGGGCTCCTTGCTTTGCGGCGCGCCCCCTACGACTCGTGCGGTTCCGACTCTGAAACTCCATGCTTTACGGCGCCCCCCATCCGACTCGAGCTCAACAGCGCTCGAGCCACCTTCCCCCGGGGGAAGGGTTGCCTTAGCGCGCCTGTACCACGTAGCTTTTCGCAGGGTCATCCCTTCCCCTCGGGGAAGGTGCCCGTAGCAAAGCGAAGGGCGGATGGGGGGCCCCGGAACCCGAACCTGACGAAAAAGAACGAATGCTCTACACCGTCTACATCAAAATCGACACCGCTCGCTGCAACGACTGGGAAACGTGGATGCAAGAAGTCCACATCCCCGACGTCCTCGACACCGGCTGCTTCGCCCACGCCACCCTCGCGCGCAACCCCGACGCGGACACCGACACCCGCCGGGCCTACCGCGTCGTCTACCGCGCACTGTCCGACGAGGCGTTCGACACCTACCAAAAAGAACACGCCCCGCAGCTCCAAAAGGAGCATACGGAGCGTTATGAAGGGGCGTTCGAGGCGTGGCGGGATGTGTTACCGGTCATCGACGGCTACTAGGACGGACAAACTACAATTTGTGGGTCGCGCTGGCATCCGTGGTCGGTTCTCGACGGTCCATCCACCGACCACTTGTGATAACACGACCCTCAAATCGTTGTTTGTCCGCTCCCATAGCGCCCTCGCACCGAACTAAGCTGTCAGCCGTTCGACAGCTTCTTCGCCTTCTTCACCAGTTGCAGAAACTCCTGGCGGTCCTGCTGCCCGGCGACCGTCGCGCCCTGCGCGATCTCTTCGATGAGGTCGTAGCTCAGGTTCTTGGCGTAGGGGCTCTCGCGCAGAATCTCGGCGAACCCGGCCACGGCGGTGGCGAATTGGAAGTCCTTGCTCGCCTCTCGGATCGAGCTCTTCAGGTCGCCGCGGGTCAGCAGGAAGGCCTGCTCGCTCGCCTTGGCGCCGTCGGGCTTTTTGGCGCGGATGCGCACGGTGCCCAGCTTGTTGCTCTCTTTGGCGCCCTTGTCGGTCAGCACCAGCTCGTACAGCGCGGTGACGGTGTGCCCGGCGCCGATCTCGCCGGCGTCGACCTTGTCGTTGCGGAAGTCCTTGTCGGCGATGTCGCGGTTCTCGTAGCCGATCAAGCGGTACGACTCGACCGCCTCTTCGTCGAACTCGACCTGAATCTTCACATCCTTGGCGATGACCTGCAGCGTGCCGTCGAGCTGCTCGCCGAAGACCTTCCAGGCCTCCTTTTCGGCGTCGATATAGTAGTAGTTGCCGTTTCCGTTGTTGGCCAACTGCTCCATCATCGTGTCTTTGTAGTTGCCCATGCCGAAGCCGATGGTCGACAGCGTGACGCCTTCGTCGACGAAGTGCTTGATGCGCTTCAAGATCTGCTGGTGCGAGGCGGGGCCGACGTTGGCGTCGCCGTCGCTCAACACGATGACGCGATTGACGTGGTCACGCTCGTGGTTCTGCAGCGCCAGCTTGTAGGCCAGCTCCAGCCCCGAGTTCATCGCCGTCGAGCCGCCCGACCTCAGGCTCTTGATGGCCGTCAGGATCCGCCCTTTGTTCTCGATGCCCGTCGGGTCCAAGATCTTGGCGACGCGGCCGGCGTAGGTGGCCAGGGCCACCGTATCGCCCTCCTGCAGGTTATTGGTCAGAATCTCGAGCGACTTCTGGGCCAGCCCCAGCTTGTCGGGGCTCGACATCGAGCCGGAGACGTCGACCAAGAAGGTCAGGTGCACCGGCTTGCGCGTCGAGCGGGTCACCCGCTTGCCCTGCACGCCCACCCGCAAGATCTTGCGGCGCTCGGCCTCGTCTTCGGCCACGAACGGGCTCGGCGCGGCCTCCATGAACACGCCGAAGGCGCCCGAGTCGGGGTCGGGATAGCTGTAGCGGAAGTAGTTGACGAACTCCTCGACGCGCACCGCCGACGACGGGGGCATCTGCCCGTAGTTGAGCTTGCGCCGCGCGATGGTGTAGGCGCCGGTGTCGACGTCGATGGCAAACGTCGACAGGGCGTCCTCGGCCGTCTGGGTCATCTGGTTGACGCCGTAGTTGGCGTAGTCCTCGGTATTCGCCTGCTGCTCGCGCCGGGGCGTCGCATGCCCCTGCACGTCCAAGCCTCCCCGCAGCGAATCTTGCGCCACCGCGCCCATCGTCGGCTTGGCCTCGGCCTTCTTGACGCGACGCATGCGAGTCGCGCGCTTGGCCTGCTGCTGGCGCGGCGCCTGCGGCATCGGCTCGGCCGCCGTGGCCTCCTCGGCCGGCGCCGCCTCCGGCGCGGGAGCGTAGTCGTCGGCCGACTCCGCCTCCCCGCCGAAGGTCACCTCCGAATGGACGGCCTCGTCGGCCTCGGCGAATTTCTCCGATTGCTCGTGGCTGCACCCTGCGGCCATGGCCATCGCCAACACGAGCATTGCACTCTTGGTCTGGATCGTTTGAAACTTCATGGCGTCGGCTCCTCTGCGTTTTGCCTGTCTTGCTGAGAACGTGTGAGTCTTGAGATCGTCTGCGTCGTTCGAATGTTGTCCGCGATGGCCATCGCTCTTGTCGTTACATCTGGTACACACGCAGCAGCGGCGAAACCGATCTAAAGTTTTTTGAATTTTTTTGGTGAGTCGCCCCCATGCCCCTCTTGAGCGCCCAAAACATCGCCTGGAGCCCGCCCGACAGCGACGCCCTGCTCTTCGCCGACGTCGACTTCGACGTCGACGCCGGCGAGCGCGTCGTCCTCGAGGGCCCGTCGGGCTCGGGCAAGTCGACGCTGCTCCGATGCCTGGTCGGCCTCGAACCCAGGCGCTCGGGCACCGTGCGTTGGCGCGGCGAGCCCGTCGACGCCGAATCCATGCGCCGCTTTCGCAACCGCGCGACCTACGTGCAGCAGCGCCCCAGCGCCATCAGCGAGACGGTCGGCGAGAACCTGGCGTTCGCCCGCGAGATGGCTCGCCAATTCGCCGGCGACCGAGCGCTCGACGAAGACGGCCAACATGACCTGCTCGAGCGCCTGGGCCTGGGCCACATCGGCATGTCGCGACGCTTCGACGACCTGTCGGTCGGCGAGCAGCAGCGCGTCTGCCTGGTGCGCGCGCTCACCGGCCAACCCGACATGCTCCTGCTCGACGAGCCCACCTCGGCGCTCGACCCCGAGCGCGTCGAGCAGATCGAAGACCTCCTTATCGCCTACGTCGACGACGCCCCCGACCGCCGCGCCTTCGTGTGGGTGAGCCACCAGCCCGACCAGATCGAGCGCATCTCGACGCGCGTGCTCGACGTGTCCCAGTGGACGCAGGAGCGCCGATGAACGACCTCGTCGTCCTCACCCCGTGGGACCTGGCGCTGGCGGCGCTCTTGCTCATCATCCCCGCCGCCATCAGCATCGCGCTCAAGCTCGGCCTCGAAAAGCGCCTCGGGATTGCCTCGGTGCGCACCGTCGTCCAACTGGCGTTTATCGGGGTCGTGCTCGAGTGGGTCTTCGAGCTGAACCGCTGGTACTACGTCGTCCCCGTGCTGCTGGTGATGCTGCTCGTCGCCGCCCGCGCCGCCATCCAACGCTCCGAGCGACGCTTCCCCGGCGCCTACCTCGCCGCCTTCGGCTCGCTGGTGCTCGCAAGCTCGGTGACCGCGTTTAGCGTCACCGAGGTCGTCATCGGCGTCGAGCCGTGGTACGCCCCGCGCTACGTCATCCCGCTCATCGGCATGCTCCTGGGCAACGGGCTCAACGGCATCAGCCTCGGCCTCGACCGGCTGCTGAACGACCTCGTCCAGAAACGCCGCGCCGTCGAGGCCCGGCTGGCCCTGGGCGCCTCGAGCTGGCAGGCCATCCAGCCGTGGATGCGCGACGCGGTGCGCAGCGGCATGGTCCCCATCATCAACTCGATGATGATCGTGGGCCTCGTCAGCCTGCCCGGCATGATGACCGGCCAGATCTTGGCCGGCGCCGCGCCCATCAACGCGGTTGCCTATCAGATCCTGATCATGTTTATGATTGCCGCGGCCACCGCCCTCGGCGTAATCATGCTGTGTCTGCTCTGCTACAAAGTCCTCGCCCATCCGGAGCATCGCATCCGGTGGGAGCGAATCGTGTCGAATGATTAGCAAAGAGAAAGCCGTGCTAAGAAATCCAACCTTCGACAACCTCCCGACCATCCAGGGCCCCACACCCCGCCTGGGCGTATTGGCCAGCGGTAGCGGCACGAACTTCGACGCCATCGCCCACGCAATCGAAGAAGGCGTGCTCGACGCCGACATCGCCTGCTTGGTGTGCAACTGCCCGGGCGCCGGCGCCTTCGACGTCGCCGAGCGTCACGGCATCGACGCCGAGCTGGTCGACCACCGCGAGTTCAGCTCGCGCAAGAGCTTCGACGAGCGCGTCCTCGAGGTGCTGCGCGCCCACGACGTCGAGTGGGTGATCATGGCCGGCTGGATGCGCCTGGTCACCAAGGGCTTCATCGAGGCCTACGCCGAGAAGATCCTCAATATCCACCCCAGCCTGCTGCCAAGCTTCAAGGGCATCCGCGCCGTCGAGCAGGCCCTCGAGGCGGGCGTCAAGATCACCGGCGTGACCGTCCACCACGTCGTCCCCGAGGTCGACAGCGGCCCCATCGTCGCCCAGGCCGCCGTCCCCATCCTCCCCGACGACACCGCCGACTCGCTACACGCCCGCATCCAGGAACAAGAGCACTTCATCTACCCACGCGCGATTGCGTTGGCGATTGCGGAGGAGCGGGCATAGAGAGAGGCATTGCAGCTCCGCGGCGATGCCCCGGCCGGCCAGCCTGGAGGGGACTCCACCGTCTCCCGGTCCGACCCGAGGCCGGAAAAATTCGACCTAAGCCCCTCCCTTTCCGGCCTCGGGTCGCGCCTCCTCCCAAAAAGTTCCAGATCTTACGGCCCCGGTTGCCGCGGCGACTCACCAAGGTCGCTCCACGCGCGGCCCTCGGTGCCGCGGCGTCGCGAAAAATTGCAGAAACCGCGACCCGAGGTCATGTAAGCGTCACAAAAAATTGCTCGAAGGCGTGACCCGAGACCGCGATTCTTGGCGCCGAGCCGCGTCGCACGCGACCCCGGGTCAAAAATTTTCGCGTCCCGCATCTCACGATCCCGACCCTGGGCCGCATTTTTCGCGACCTCACCCGCTCACCGCGACACCCCAGCCCACAATTTTTGCAATTTTTCGCCGCGCCGCGGCACCCGAGGCCACACTTTTTGCGACCTCTGCCGCTCCGATCATGACCCTTGCCCGTCGCCACGGCCTTCTGGCGGGGGTTGGGCCCCGAAAGACACAAAATGCACGATTCGCAAGGACATCCCTTCCCCCACGGGGAAGATCCCCAGGGTGTCGGCCTTGCAGGGCCCACACGTCCGCTATTGACGTGGAACTAGCATTGAAGGGCGGACGATTCGCTCCGTTTGCGCGAGGCGGTGGTCTTGCAGATTAGCCACGTGGCTATGGCCCTTCCGCATCGTCTCGCGCAAACGCCTCGAGCAGTTGTCCGACTGACTTCGAACAGCTCGAGACGTCATCCCCTGCCAGACCGACAACCTCGAACCCCTTGCGGGTGATACGGAACTTTTAGCTGCGGGCGAAGGAGGCGACCGAAGGGAGGCGACTGTTGCCCGTAGCGGTGGTCGATCATGAAACCGACCGCAACACGCAAGCAGGGGCGAGGACGCCCCAGGGCGGGCGGGGACGCCCGCGCCCCGGCGGCGGTCGATCATGAAACCGACCGCAACACGCAAGCAGGGCCGAGGACGCCCCAGGGCGGGCGGGGACGCCCGCGCCCCGGCGGGCGTCGATCTGCGGCGACCTCAGGCGTCGTCGGCAACGCAGACGCCTCCATTTTCGCCGACATCGAGGTCGCACGTTTCAGAATCCACGCATTCGGCGTCGCTCTCGCAGGCGAACCCGCACTCGCCGGTATCCATGTTGCACCGCTCGTCGGCGGCGCAGTCGAAGTTGGCGATGCAGGTGGGCTCGTCGGGCTGCTCCTGGTAGTCCAGCTCGAAGTCATGGGAGCAGAGGGGACCGGAAGCGCAGGAGACGTCGATCGTGACGGAGGCGTCTTCCAGTCCGGCCGCCGTAGCTTGGGCGGTCGTCGTGTAAGTGGCCACGCATCCGTCGGAGAGGTCTCTCTGGGTCGTCGTCTCGAGCGGGCCGCACGCCTCGCCTTCCTCGATGGTCATATCTGTGATGCCGTCCAAGACTTCCTCGAGCGTCTCTTCGCTACAGTCTCCAGACTGGCCCGTATTGCGTACCGCGTACTCTCCGGCGGGCACTTCGCAGGTCGAGGCGCCCTCGCTGTTGTTGTCGTCTTGGGACCACTCGCCACAACCTGCCAGCAGGAGCGTGAGTGTGGTGAAGCTGATGGCGACGATGGTCATCATTCGATGCGTCATTAATGTCCCCCTGGTTGGGTTGTGGGTGGTGGCGCCTGCGGCGCGGTCGTGAGTCGTGTGCGACCGTAGCGAGATGCGAGGTGCGGTTCAAATCTGTGGGGCCTGCTGCAAGGCGTACATCTCGAGTCCTTTCCTCCTAAAGTTGCGTTTTTTCCTCGAACGCGTGACACTGCCCGCGCCGCATCACAACTCGTCGCATCTAAGAGATGGATTCAATACTGTTTTGAGGCACTGACAAAATGAAATTGTCGAGGCCAAGGCGAAAAGCGCAGGCGATGCCGGAGGCTATCGTCGAGCATTTTCAACGTAGGCATCGGCGATTTCACGAAGTCAGGGACCAAATAAGGTATTGAAACCAGCTCTAAGTAGTGTTCACGCGGGCGGTGTTTCCGTTCGCGCATAGTTATTCGGGGTGTCGAATGACGGGGCAGATTCGCGACTACGACCTTCTCGCCAAGCTCTACGGCAGCGCGCGGACGGTCGTCTACAGGGCTCGCAAGGTCGACGGGGGGCCAACATATATTCTCAAGGTGCTGAGCGAGAGCCACCCGACGCCGCGTGCGTTGGTGCGCTACCGCCACGAGTTCGACATCACCCGTGCGCTCGACGGTGATGGGATCATCGAGGTGTATGGGCTCGAGAAGCACCTTCGCGGGTTGGTGATGGTGCTCGAGGATATCGGCGGGGAGTCGCTGGCGCAGACGTTGCGGCGGCGGCAATTCGAGCTCGAGGAGTTCTTGGAGGTGGCGATTGCGGTGACCGAGGCGCTCGGGCAGGTCCACGCGCAGGGGGTCATCCACAAGGATATCAACCCGGCCAATATCGTCTGGAACGAGACGACCGGGCAGGTCAAGCTCATCGACTTTGGCATCGCCACGTCGCTGGCGCGCGAGTGGCCCAGCGGGGACGACCCGAACGAGTCGCACGGCACGCTCGCCTACATGTCGCCCGAGCAGACCGGGCGCACCAGCCGGCCGCTCGACTACCGTACTGATTTCTACTCGCTGGGGGCGACGTTCTACGAGATGCTCACCGGCCAGCGGCCGTGTGACGGCGAGGACGAGCTGGCGGTGTTTCACTGCCACCTGGCGCAGGTGCCGCGGCCGCCGCACGAGCTTCGCCTGGCGGTGCCCAGGGCGGTGTCCGACATCGTGCTCCGCCTGCTCGCCAAGCCCGCCGAGGAGCGCTACCAGAGCGCGCACGGGCTGCGCTGCGACCTGCAGCGTTGCCTCGACGCGCTGCGGGCGCGCGGGGCGGTCGAGCCGTTCGAGCTCGGCGAGCACGACGTGCGGGCGACTCTGCAGGTGTCGCAGAAGCTGTACGGGCGCAGCGGCGAGCTGGCTCGGCTGCTCGAGGCGCTCGAGGATGCGGCCGCTGGGGCGCGCAAGCTCGTGTTGCTCACCGGCCCCGGCGGGGTGGGCAAGTCGGCGCTGGTGCGCGAGACGCAGACCGCCATGCTCGGCCGGCGCGTGCGGCTGGCGGCGAGCAAATTCGACCAGAACAAGCGTGACGTGCCGCACTCGGGGTGTGCCCAGGCGCTCGAGGCGCTCATCTCGCAGATTCTGGGGTTGCCGGCCGACGAGGTCGAACGCTGGCGCGCGCGGGCTGAAGAGGCGCTCGAGAGCAACGGGGCGCTGCTCGCCGAGATCGCCCCCGACATCGAGGCGCTGCTCGGGCCGCAACCCGAGCTCCCGCCGATGACGCCCGAGGAGGCGCGCCACCGGCTCGGCCGGGCGGTGAGCCGGTTTCTGGCGCTCTTCGCCGAGCCGGAGCGCCCGCTCACCCTCTTCTTCGACGACCTTCAGTGGGCCGACGCCGCCTCGCTCGAGCTCATCGCCACGCTGCTCGGCCACGACGAGCTCGACCATCTGCTCATCATCGGGGCGTATCGCGCCGCCGAGATCGCCCCGACCCATCCGCTGCAGGCGACCTTGTTGCAGCTCGAGGAGCGCACCGTCGAGGTCGAGTCGATCCCGGTCGAGCCGCTCAGTTGCGAGCACGTGCAAGCCCTGGTCGCCGACACCCTGCAGGCCGAGCCGGCCGCGGTCGACACGCTCGCCCGGCTCATCCACGAGAAGACCTCCGGCAACCCCTACTTCGTCAATCGGTTCATCGAGGACCTGTACGCGCGCGACCTGCTCTGGTTCGACGCACGAGCCGGCAAGTGGTGCTGGAGCGACGAGGCGATCGAGCAGGCCGCGCTGACCGACAACGTCGTCGAGCTGCTCATCGAGCGGCTGCGCACGCTGCCCGAGCCGACGTGCGAGGCGCTCCAGATGGCCGCCCTGCTCGGTCGCCAGTTCCACCTCGGCGAACTCGCCGACGCCTGCGACAGCTCCGATGAGGCGCTCTACAAGGACCTGCTTCCCGCCGTGGAGAGCGGCATCGTACGGACGAACTCACGCCCCGAACTCAGCGACGTGAGCGATGACGAGGCCCCGCTGGTCGTCCGCCGGCTCGGCTTTCCGCACGACCGCGTCCAGGAGGCCGCCGCGCAACTGCTCTCCGCGGAGGACCGGCCGCAGGCGGAGTTGAAGGTGGGGCGGATTCTGCACGAGCGTATGCGCCAGGAAGAGGGAGAGGCGCTGCTCTTCGACGTGGTGGGCCACCTCGACGCGGCTCGCCAGATCATCGACGAGGAGACCGAGCGGCTCGACTTGGCTCGGCTGAACGTGCGGGCGGCGCGTCGGGCGATGGGCTCGCTGGCCTTCACGGCGGCGAGTCACTACCTGGAGGCGGCACACGAGCTACTGCCCGACGCCATCTGGCAGGTCGACGCTCCCCTGGCGATGGACGTGCTGAGGCTTCGCGGCGAGACGGAGAGCCAGCTCGGCCACTTCGAGCTGGCCGAGGAGCTGCTCGAGCGCGCCCTCGAGCACACCGACGATCCGGTCGAGCGCGCCAAGCTTCACACCTTGCTGGTGCGCCAATACGCCAACCGCGCCCAACTGGCGGAGGCGCTCGACACCGTCGTCGAGTGCTTGACGGAATTGGGGGTCGACTTTCCGGTCGACGAGCTCGACATCGCGATGGGCGACCAGTTCTCGCGGGTCCAGGCCCGGCTGGGCGGCGAGTCGATCGCCACGCTCACCGAGCGGCCGCACATCGACCACCCCGCCTACGAGGCGGCGCTGCATATCCTGGGGGCGTTCCACCCGGCGGCGGGCATCCTCGACCAGCGCTTGCTCCTGCTCGACGGGCTCAAGGCGATCGAGCTGAGCCTCGAGATCGGCGTGCGCCCCGAGACCGTGCTCGGCCTGGCGGTCTACGGGCTGGTCTTGGTGCGCTACGGACGCTTCGAGGAAGCCTACCAGGCCGGAGCGCTCTCCCTGGAGCTGGCCGCGCGCTTCGACGAGGAGTTCCTGGCCGCCCACGCGGGCATGCTGCAGGGGGGGATGGTCGCCCATTGGGCCCGTCCCCTCGACGAGTCCATCGCGGTGCTCGTGCGCGCCCAGCGGGACGGGTTGCGCTCGGGCAACCTTCAATTTGCCGGATTCGCCGCCGTCCATCGCGTCTACCAGCAGTTCTGCCGAGGCAAGAACCTCGTCGACCTCGCCGAACAGATCGAAAGCGCGCTCGAGCTCGCCGAGCGCACCAACAACACCATCGCCCTCGACCAGGTCACGACCACTCGTCGGCTGACGCGGCACCTGCGTGGGGAGACCGACGATGACGACTTCGTCGAGGGTCGCACCGACGAGTGGGCCGCCGACCTGCTCGAGCGCTACCGCTCCCGCGACAACGACGCCGTGGTGACGAGCATGGCGGGCGCGCGCGGCATCTTGCATCTGCACTACGGCCGGCCTCACAAGGCCCTCGATGACCTCGAACGAGTCCAGAGCAATCTGACGGCGCTGCTCGACACCATCGACGTGAGCCGCGACACGTTTTATGTGGCGATGGCCCACGCGGCGTGTGCGCAAGGGGCGTCGGCTGGTCAAGGACAGAAAGACAAGCGTCAGGAGCACCTGGAGAGTCTCGTCGAGCTGCGCGAGCGCATCGCGTTTTGGTGCGAGGCGTGTCGCGAGAATTTCGAACACCAGCTCGAGCTGGTCGACGCCGAGATCGCCTGGCTGCACGGCGAATTATTCGACGCGCTCGATCACTTCGACCACGCCGTGGAGTTGGCGCGCCAGCGCGGGTTCACCGAGATGGAGGCGCTCGCCTACGAGCGCGCCGCCGAGCTGTGGCTGTCGCGCGACAAGGCGCGCTTTGCGCGCACCTACATCAAAGAGGCGATCTACGCGTACCGGCTGTGGGGCGCGACGCGCAAAGTCGAGTGGCTCGAGGCGCGCCACGCCGAGCTGTTGGCGTCAGTCGAGGCCGACTTGGCCGATTCACCGAGCGGGTCGGGCGGCGCCGAGCTCGACATCACCAGCGTATTTCGCGCCTCCGAGTCGATCGCGCGGCGCATCGAGGTCGACGAGCTGTTGACGACCTTGATGCAGGTGACCGCCGCCAACGCCGGCGCCCAGCGCGGGGCGTTCTTCTTGGTGGAGCCCCGAGGCGTGTTGCTGGCCGTCGAGGGCGAGGCGGGCGCCAAGCCCCGGCTGGTCGCCCCGCCCCAGAAGCTCGGCCACTGGAAGGGCGGCGCCCGCTCGGTGGTGCGCTACGTCGCGCGCACCGGCGAGCCGGTCGTCCTGGCGCGGGCGACCGACGACGAGCGCTTTCAAAACGACCGCTACGTGCGCGAGCACCAGCTGCGCTCGGTGCTGTGCATGCCCGTCGAGGAGGCAGGCGAGCTTCGCGGCGTGCTCTACCTGGAGAATAACCTGAGCGACGCTGCCTTCACCGAAAACCGGCTGCGCGTGCTCAATATCCTGGCCGGCCACATCGCCGTGTCGCTGAGCAAGGCGCAGCTCTACGAGACGGTGCACGAGGAGAAGGAGCGATTCCGCCAGCTCGCCGAGAATATCCACGAGGTGTTGTGGCTGATGGACTGGCCGTCGCGACAAATCGTGTACGTCAGCCCCGCCTACTCGCATACCTGGGGCCGCCCCTTGCCCAACCTTCCCATCGGGCTCGACCGGTGGGTCGAGGCGGTGGTGCCCGACGACCGCGACCACGTCCGCGACGCGCTCGACCACAAGCTCGACGTGGGCGACTACGACATCATCTACGAGATCGAGCGGCCCTCGGGCGCGCGGCGCTGGATTCGCGAGCGTGGCTTTCCCATCCGGCGCGAGGATGGCCAGACCATCCGCATCGCCGGCATCGCCGAGGACATCACCCGCCAGCACGAAGTCGAGAAGATGAAAGACGAGTTCATCTCGATCGTCAGCCACGAGCTGCGCACGCCGCTGACGCCCATCAAGGGGATCTTCGAGATCTTGGGGCGCGACGAGAAGTTTGCCGGCGACGTGGCCACCGAGCGCATGATCGAGCTGGGCCTGCGCAACAGCAACCGGTTGCTCAAGCTCATCGACGACCTGCTCGACATCCAGAAGCTGTCGCTGTCGACCATCCACTTCGACAACGAGCTCGTCGACGTGGCCGCGGTGGTCTCCGAGGCGCTGCAGATCAACGAGCCTCTGGGCGACTCCAAGAATATCGACTTCGTGCTCGACGTCGACGAGCCCCACCTGGAGGTCCACGCCGACCGCGAGCGGCTCATGCAGGTGTTCACCAACCTGCTGTCGAACGCGGTCAAGTTCTCCGAGCCCTCCCAACGCGTCGAGATGCACATCGCGCGGGTCGACGACCACGCCCGGGTCAGCGTGACCGACCATGGCACGGGCATCCCCGAGGAGGCCCAGGAGCGCGTCTTCCAGAAATTCGTGCAGGCCGACTCGTCGATGACTCGCAAGCACGGCGGCACCGGGTTGGGCCTGGCGATCTCGCAGGCGATCGTCGAGCGGTTGGGCGGGCGCATCTACTTCGAGAGCGAGGTCGACGAGGGGACCACGTTCTTCGTGGAATTGCCGCTAGTGGGGTGACACCGAGATTCGATTCACCTTCGCCGGTCTAGCACCACCAGCTTCGGCGCTCACTCCTCGACGATGCGCTGCATCGCCTGCGGGGTTCGCATCCGAATCTGGCGGCGCTATCCTCGCCGACAAGTTGAATCTCACTTCGGTGTCACCCCACTGGCGTAGATCCCCCATGTTGCTTTAATCATACACCCTCGCACCTAGCTTCGATCGGGGACAACCAACCTCCAACGGTGAGCTCGGCCATGGAGACCATCGACCTGTATCGGCAGTTGTCGCGAGCCCGTGCCTTCGAGCTCGCCCTCGCCTCATTGTGGCAAGCAGGACTTATCTCGGGGGAGATGCACCTGGGCACCGGTGAGGAGGCCGTCGACGTAGGCGTGGCGGCGCATCTGGAGCCGGGGGCCGACGCGGTGGCGCTCGACCATCGGCCCACGCCGGTGCTCGTGGCGTTGGGGGCCGACCTTCGCAAGATCTTACTCGAAGTGATGGGCCACAAAGAGGGGCTGGGCGGCGGACAAGGCGGCCACATGCACCTGTTCGACCGCGAGCGCATGGCCGCGAGTTCCGGCATCGTGGGGGCGGCGGGGCCGGCGGCGTGCGGATTTGCGCTGGCGGCGCGCCAACTCCGACCGGGGCGCGTGGCGGTGGGCTTCTTCGGCGAGGGCGCGGCCAACCAGGGGATGCTGCTCGAGTCGCTCAATCTGGCGGCGGCCTGGTCGTTGCCGGTGGTGTTCGTGTGCAAGGACAACGAGTGGTCGATCACCACGCGCACTCAGCGAGTCACCGGGGGCAACCTGGCCGAGCGAGCCGCCGGGTTCGGGATGCGCAGCTACAAGGTCGACGGGCTCGACGTCGAGGCGATGCACGAGGCGGCCGGCGACGCGGTCGCCCACGCTCGCAAGGGGCGCGGGCCGTCGTTCGTGCTGGCGCGCTGCTCGCGGCTCGACGGCCACTTTTTGGGCGACTCTCTGGTTCGCACGGCCGCGCATCCCATCAGCGAGGGCAAGGAGCAGGTCGCCAAGATCGCCTCGGGCATGCTGTCGCGCGGCGGCGCGCTGGGCGATCGCGTGGGCGGAGTGCTGCGCTTGCTCGACAGCATGCGCCGGCTTCGGCGCCAGAAGCGCGATACGGCCAACGACCCGCTGGTGCGCGCGCGCCGCAAGCTCGCGCTGCGTCGCGAGGAGGTCGCCGCCATCGACGCCGAGGCGCACGACGAGATCGAAGGGGCGGTCGAGGCCGCGCTCGGGGAGGTCCAACGATGAGTATTGTCACCCAAGAGTTGACTTACGACGAAGCGATCGACGCCGCCATCGACGGCGCAATGGCCAGAGACGAGCGCGTGGTGGTCATGGGCGAAGACATCCACACGCTGCGCTCGGGGCTGTACGCGCGCTACGGCGAGGGGCGGGTGATGCCCACGCCCATCAGCGAGGCGGCGTTCGTGGGCGCGGGCGTCGCCGCGGCCATGGCGGGCCTGCGCCCCATCGTGGAGTTGATGATGGCCGACTTCGCCGGGGTCGCCATGGACGCCATCTTGAACCATATGGCCAAGGTCGAGACGTTCTCGGGCGGCGCCTGGCGCTGCCCGATGGTGCTGCGCATGGGCACCGGCGGGGGCTACGGCGACGCCGGCCAGCACCAACAGGCGCTGTGGGGCATGCTCGGAGGCATCCCGGGCCTCGACGTGGTCGTGCCGTCGACGCCGGCCGACGCCTTCGGGCTGATGCGCACCGCCATCTTGCAGCCCACCCCGGTCGTCTTCATGGAGCACAAATTGCTGTCGGCCAGTTGGCTCGAGTTTCTGGGCCGCGGCGGGCGACAGACCGTCTCGTTCGACGTGCCCACCGCCGGCGCGCGCGGCGAGGTCGACGTCGAGGCCGACCCGACGCCCATCGGCGAGGCGGCCGTGCGCCGGCGCGGCGACGACCTGACGATGGTTTCGCTGGGCGTGGGCGTGCACCGCGCCATCGAGGCGAGCGAGCGCCTCGCCGATGACGGGGTCTCGTGCGAGGTCATCGACCTGCGCAGCGTGCGCCCGCTCGACCGCCCCACGGTAGCCGAGTCGGTCCAAAAGACCGGCCGGCTCCTCGTCGTCGACGAGGATTACGAGCAGTTCGGCCTCTCCGGCGAACTCGCCGCGCTGGTGCTCGAGGCGGGGCTTACGCCCCGTTATGCCCGCGTGTGCGTGCGCCAGACGCTCCCGTTTTCCGCCGAGCTCGAGCGCCAGGCGCTCCCTAACGTCACCCGCATTATCGAGGTCGGTACGCAGTTGATGCATTGAACCCCGCGCGCCAACAAGCGCGACTCTCACAAGCAAGAGGACCCATGCCCGTTCCGCCGCCAGGCTATCGCGTCGTCGAGACTCTCTATGAGAGCCCGCGCACGATCGTACACCGTGCCCGGCGCGAGGCGGACGACCAGCTCGTGATCCTCAAGCAGCTCAAGATCACCCACCCCTCCCCACACGACCTGGTGAGGTTTCGCACCGAGTACGAGATTGCGCACAAGCTTCAGGGGCCTCATCTGGTGCATGTCGACGAGATGATCAAGCACATGCACCGGCTGGTGTTGGTCGAAGAAGACTTCGGCGGGCGCCCTCTCTTGGAGTTCATCCCCGAAGATGGGATGTCGATCGACGAGTTTCTCGACACCGCCATCAAGACCACTCGCGCCCTGGGAGATCTGCACTCTCAGGGGGTCATCCACAGGGACCTGACTCCGAAAAATGTCTTGCTCAACCCCGCGACGGGAGAGCTCAAGCTGGTCGACTTCGGCCTGTCGACGCCGCTCTTTTTGGGCGAAGTCGACAAGCGGCATGCCCACGAAACCGAAGGCACCCTGCCGTACATGTCGCCCGAGCAGACCGGGCGGACCAACCGCCAGATCGACTACCGCACCGACTTCTACTCGTTGGGCACGGTGTTCTACCAAATGGCCACCGGCGCTCTGCCCTTCGAAGGGGCCGATGATCCCGCCGAGTGGTTCCACTGCCATCTGGCGCGCGATCCCATCGCCGTGCGCCAGCGGCGCGCCGAGATCGCGCCGGTGCTCTCCGACATCATCATGCGTCTGATGGCCAAGGCGCCCGAGGAGCGCTACCAGAGCGCCCACGGGCTGCTTATCGACCTCGAGCGCTGCCAAGAGCAGTGGCGCTCACAGGGTAGCATCGAGGCGTTCGAGCTCGGCGAGAGGGACGTGCGCGCCATCTTGCATGTCTCGCAGAAGTTGTACGGGCGCGACGATGAGGTTCGTCGGTTGATGGAGAGCTTCGAGCAGGTCTCTCGCGGCAGCAGGAAGTTGGTGTTGGTAAGCGGGCCGACCGGGATCGGCAAAACCGCGCTGACCGCCAAGCTGCAACAGTCAATCAACGCCAAGAGCTGCTGGTTCGGCTGCGGCAAATTCGGCGCGGGCCAGCAGCCGATGCCCTACGGCGCAGTGTCGGAGGCGCTGCGCAGCCTCATCTCGCAACTATTCGGGTTCTCTTCGACGACCCTGGCCAAGTGGCGCAAGCGCATCGGCCAGGCGCTAGGGGACGACGCCGCGCTGCTCTCGACGTTGATCCCCGAGCTGACCACCCTGCTCGGCCCCCTCGAAGGGAGCGATGAGTTACAGCCGACCGAGGCCCGACATCGATTCGGGCGCGCGTTGCTGCGCTTCGTGAGCGTCTTCTGTCAGCCGGAGCGCCCCCTCATCTTGCAGCTCTCCGACCTGCAGCGCGCCGACGAGGCGTCGCTGGCGCTGCTCGAAACGCTCGTGAGCGCACCGGAGTTGGAGAGCCTGCTGGTCGTGGGCACCTACCGCGATGACGAGGTCGACGCCGATCACGCGTTGCGTCGCACCATCGAAGCGCTCGAGCATGCCGGCCAAGAGGTCGAGCACATCGCATTGCCGCCGCTGAGCTGCGAGCAAGTCAAGCAACTGGTCGCCGATACCCTGCGCCCCCCGGAGAAGCGCCTCGACGACTTGGCCGCGCTGGTGCACGCCAAGACCTCGGGCAACCCATACTTTATCAACCGCTTTTTGGAGAATTTGAATCGCGAGTCATTGCTCTGGTTCGACCCGGAGGACGGTCGGTGGTGCTGGAATCAGGAGCGCATCGAAGAAGCCGACATCACCGAAAACGTCATCGACCTGCTGCTCGTGCGCCTCGAGGAGTTGCCCGAGCAGACTCGCACCACCTTGACCTTCGCTGCGCTGATGGGCTCGACCTTCGAGCTGGAGTTACTCGCACGGGTGCGCGGAGCCAGCCTGCCCGAGGTCTACCGGCAATTGGAGCCCGCCCTCAACGAGGGAATCCTAAAGCCGAGCACCGGCGCCAAGCTGTACGACCCCAAAGAGGTCGACTCGCCGGTGATCATCGAGGAGTTCAGCTTCACCCACGACCGGCTCCAAGAAGCCGCGGCGCAGTTGGCGACTCGTGGCGAGCATCACGAGGCGCAACTCCTCGAGACGCACAAGGAGCTCGGGCGCACCCTGCAGAGCAAGCTGCACGAGGATTCCAAGCCGCAGTTGATCTTCGAGACCGTCGGTCACCTGAACCTGGCAAGTGAGTTGCTCGAAGACCCCTTCGAGGCGCTCGAGGTCGAGCGGCTCAACCTGCGCGCCGGGCATCTGGCGCTCGAGTCGATGGCGTTTGTCGCCGCTCGCGGCTACCTGCGACAGGCCGACGAGTTGATGGACCGCTGCCGCTTCGACGGCAAGAGCAAATGGGAAACACAGTTCGAGTTGGCCTGGAAAGTCGCGTTGGCTCGGTCGCAGGCCGAGGCCCTCGCCGGCAACTTGGAGGCAGCAGAGACCATCTGTATCGACACCCTCGATAAGGTCGAGGACCCGGTTCGACGCGCCACACTCTGCGCGATTCTGGTGCGCATCCGCGCGCTGGCCGGCCGCCTTGGCCAAGCAGTGCAAGCCGCCCGGGAGGGCCTTGCCCCCCTGGGCATAGAGCTTCCGCGCGAAGGTCTGGACGAGCTCCTCGATGCCAAACTCGACGAGGTCGACACGGCGATGGCCCAGCTCGAGTTGGACGACCTGCCCAACTTACCTCGCGTAGACGACCCGCGAGCCGACGCCGCGTTAAAGCTATTGGTGGCCGTCGAGCCGGCCGCCGGTTTGCTCGATTTCCGCCTCGTGCAAATCGTCGGCCTGGAGTCGACCAAGCTGACGCTGGCCCACGGGATGCGCACCGAGTCCCTGTCGGGCCTCTCGCATTATGGAGTCACCCTCAGCCTGCGCGGACGCGCCCAAGAGGGCTATCGAGTCGGCCAGCTCGCGCTGCACGCTGCGCGTGAGTCGCAAAACGACTCGGTCTTTTGCCACGTCGCCTTCATCAATGCCGCCATGCTCATGCACTGGTCGCGCCCGTTGCGTGACTGCGTCGAGCTGTTGGCCGAAGGGCACGAGGCCGGCATGCGCGCGGGGAATGTCCCCTTCGCCGGCTGGTGCAAGTCATGCGAGTTGATGTACTCGGCGATGGCCGGCGAGGAATTGCACGAGGTGTTCGAGCACGCCGAAGCGGCCCGCAAGTTGGGCAACAAGTACGCTCACGGCCCCATGACCGCGCAAGCCGAGGCGTACGTGGCGCTGGCGCGAAACCTGCTCGGCCATACCACCGACGAGAAGAGCTTCGCCAGCTACGAATTTGCCGACGCCGACGCGCTGCTCGAACACTGCCGAAGCTATGGCTTGGACGCGGTCTGCGCCACGTTTCAAGTCGCGCGCGCTCAAGTCGCCTACATCTACGGCGATGCCGAGCTGACCGTGCAATTACTCGAAGAGATGGAGGAGAATATTGGCGCGATGGTGGGCACCTTCGACACCGGGCGCTGGTCGTTTTATATGGCGCTCGGCTTGGCCGACCGGTGTCATCAGCTCGACGCTGGCGCGCGCAAGCCCCTGCGCCGGCGTCTCGACTCACTGCAAGACAGCCTGTCCAAGCTCGGCGAGCAGTGCCCGCCCAACTATCTGCACAAGCGCATGCTCGTCGACGCCGAGGTCGCCTGGCTCGACGACCGCTTCCGCGACGCCATCTCGCTGTTCGATCGCGCCATCGAAGAGGCCACGATGCAGGGCTTTACGCACCTGGAAGCGCTGGCCAACGAGCGCGCCGGCGAATTCTGGCTGGCCTATGACAAGCCCGATTTTGCGGCGAGTTACCTTTGGCGCGCCGAGCGCGTCTACCGCGCCTGGGGAGCCAATCGAAAGGTCGCCGCACTCCGCAGCGAGTATCGCGACTTGATCGAGCGCGGGCGGACCACAGGGGCCCGAAACCCCAGCAAGCACCAAGCTCCCATCGATCTGACGAGCGTCTTCAAGGCGGTCGAGTCGATCGCGGCCAAGCTCGACCTCAACGAACTGCTCTCCACGCTGATGCGAGTGGTCCTCGAGAACGCCGGCGCTCAACACGGCACGTTCTTCGCGGTGGAAGGTCATTCCATTCACGCGGTGGTCGAGGGTCGCATCAACAGCGAGCCGACCCAGCCGGCGACGCGCCTCGAGCTGGACGAGTGGGTCGGCGGCGCGCGCTCGGTGGTGCGCTACGTGCAGCGCACCGACGAGCTGGTCGTGCTCGGCCGAGCCTCCAGTGACCCACGCTTTGCCGACGACCCCTACCTCGACAGCCATGCCGTGCGCTCCATTTTGTGCATGCCCGTCGAGGAGAGCGGCGAAGTCATCGGCATCTTGTACGTCGAGAACAACCTGCACGACTACGCCTTCACCAAAGAGAATACCCGCGTGCTCAAGATTTTGGCCGGGCATATCGCCGTGTCTCTGAACAAGGCCAAGCTCTACGACGAGCTCAAGGAGAAAGAGGAGCGGTTTCGCCAGCTCGCCGAGAATATCGAGGAGGTCTTCTGGCTGATGGACTGGCCGTCTCGCGAGATCGTCTACGTCAGCCCGGCCTACGAGAAGATCTGGAATCGGCGGGTGCCCTCCGATCCGGTGCCGCTGGGCGACTGGCTCGAGCCGGTGGTCGAGCGCCATCGCCATGTAGTGGCAACCTGTCTGGCCGAGAAGGCTCCGCAGGGGGGCTACGACGTCTCTTACCAGATCGAGCGGCCCTCCGGAGAGCTTCGCTGGGTGCACGACCGCGGCTTCCCGATCCGCGACCGACACGGCAAGACCTACCGCATCGCCGGGGTGGCGGTCGACATCACCCGCCAGCACGAAATCAAGAAGATGAAGGACGAGTTCATCTCGATCGTCAGCCACGAGCTGCGCACGCCCCTGACGCCGATCACCGGCATCTTCCGGCTGCTCGCCGAGAATTCGGACGAGGAGTTGTCGGAGCGCTCGCGCCAGATGGTCGACCTGGGCCTGCGCAACGCACGCCGGCTGCTGCGCATCATCGACGACCTGCTCGACATGCAGAAGCTGTCGCTCGAGAAGGTCGACTTCGACGAGGAAATCTTGGACCTGTACGAGGTGGTCTCGGAGGCCGTCGAGATCAACGCCGCGCTGGGCGAGCCACGCGGTGTGCGCGTCGAGCTCGACGCCCCCGACGAGCCGCTATGCGTGCAGGCCGACCGCGGCCGACTGCTGCAGGTCTTCACCAACCTGCTGTCCAACGCCATCAAGTTCACCGACGAGGGCACCTCGGTCGACGTGGCGGTGCGCCGCATCAACCAACGCGGCCAAGTCAGCGTGCGCGACCACGGCCCTGGCATCCCGCCCGAAGCCCGCGCCAACATCTTCGAGAAGTTCACCCAGGCCGACTCCTCGATGACCCGCAAGCACGGCGGCACCGGCCTGGGCCTGACGATCGCCAAGTCGATCGTCGGCCGACTCGACGGACGTATCAACTTCGACAGCGAAGTAGGCGAAGGGACGACGTTTTACGTGGAGTTTCCGTTGGTGGAGGGGGCGTGATTTGGGTGCGTGGGCTTTCCTGTCCTCGCTTCCTTCTTCGGTGCGGGGGCTTCTAGCCCTCGTTTCCTCCTTCGGTGCGTGGGCTTCTAGCCCTCGTTTCCTTCTTCGGTGCGTGGGCACAAAGCCACAGAACTTATGTCTTTGTACTCAGGCGACCGAATGACTGGCGAGGGCAAGATGCCCACGCACCGTTTTTCGCGAGGGCAAGATGCCCACGCACCGATTTTCGCGAGGGCAAGATGCCCACGCACCGATGGACTGGCGAGGGCAAGATGCCCACGCACCGTTTTTCGCGAGGGCAAGATGCCCACGCACCGATGGACTGGCGAGGGCAAGATGCCCACGCACCGTTTTTCGCGAGGGCAAGATGCCCACGCACCGATGGATTGGCGGGAGCGTCGTTCAGTCGTCGTCAACCAGCGACCAAACGGCAGTGTTCTCGAAAAGCTGGGAGCCGTGCACCACTCCAAGAACATCGATACGAGAAGGGGATTCGACGGAGTCTAGCTGGTAAACGATACGGTAGGAGCCGACGAACACCTCACGGATCTCGGGGGTGTTCAGTTCGGGAACGGCACGGCCTGACTTTGGAAACGACGGGATTTCTCCGACCTTCGTGATGATACGCCCCTCCATCACGCGGGCCGTTCTTTTATCGGCCTCTTCGGCGAGATAGCGACTGATTGAGTCTAACGTCGCTATCGCCGTCGCGGTCCAGTTCAGATTCACTCAAAGCCCCGTTGCTTCTTCAACTCTTCATGGGACATCGTCCGTCCCGCCTCGATATCCTCTCGGGCACTGTCAACCACCGCCCGAATATAACGGGTGCGTAGCTCCTCACGGAACTGTCTCTCGATTTCCTCGAAGCTAGCGTCGTCGGGCAGACCTCGAACGAATTCGAGAACGCGCTGCTTCGGAGTCACTTGTTCTGGTGGGTTGTCAGGCGTGTGTGTCATCTGATCTAGGCTCGCTTCGAAGAAACACCTTGCGCGGTTCACTAAGAATATAACTCCTCGACAAGGCGCAAACAATCCCGGGCGGGGCGGTGTCGGACACCGTGTTCGTGACGAGGGCAAGATGCCCACGCACCGATTTTTGCGAGGGCAAGATGCCCACGCACCGATTTTTGCGAGGGCAAGATGCCCACGCACCGTTTTTCGCGAGGGAAAGATGCCCACGCACCGGTTTTTCGCGAGGGCAAGATGCCCACGCACCGATGGATTGGTGAGGGCAAGATGCCCACGCACCGATGGATTGGTGAGGGCAAGATGCCCACGCACCGATGGGTTGGTGAGGGCAAGATGTCCACGCACCGATTACTCGGGCTCGTAGCCGAGATTCGGCGCGAGCCACCGCTCGGCCTCTTCGACCGACATTCCTTTGCGCGCGGCGTAGTCCTCGACCTGGTCCTTCTTGAGGAGCCCGACGTTGAAGTAGCGCGCGTCGGGGTGCGAGATGTACCAGCCCGAGACCGACCCACCCGGGTGCATCGCGTAGCTGTCAGTGAGGTCGATGCCTGCGCGCTCGTCGACGTCGAGTAGCTCCCACAGCTTGCCCTTTTCGGTGTGGTCGGGGCAGGCGGGGTAGCCCGGCGCAGGGCGGATGCCGCGGTACTCTTCGGCGATGAGCTCTTCGTTCGAGAGCTCCTCGTCTTTGCCGTAGCCGAGCTCCTCGCGGACCTTTTCGTGCAGGTATTCGGCGAAGGCCTCGGCGAGTCGATCGGACAAGACTTTGGCCATGATCTTTTTGTAGTCGTCGTGCTCGGCGTCGAAGCGGGCGACGAGCTCGTCGATGCCCAAGCCCCCGGTCACGGCGAACGCGCCCACGTAGTCGTCGAGGCCCGAGTCGACCGGGGCGACGAAATCGGACAGGCACATATTCTTTTGCTTCTCGCCGCGCGGCTTTCGCTGCTGGCGAAGCATGCACAGCCGCTCGAGCACGTCGGTGCGCGACTCGTCGGTGTACAGCAGGATGTCGTCGCCGTCGGCGTTGGCCGGGAAGATGCCGTAGACACCGTTGGCCTGCAGCCACTCATTCTCGATGATGTCGGCGAGCATGCGCTGGGCGTTCTCGAAGAGCTCCTTGGCGGCCTCTCCGTAGTCGTCGTGCTCGAAGATCTGCGGGTACGGGTAGCGGAGCTCCCAGGAGAAGAAGAACGGGGTCCAGTCGATGTAGTCGGCGAGTGTTTCGAGCGACATCTTCTCGACGGTGCGCACGCCGGTGAACGCGGGCGTGGCGATGTCCTCCTCGCGCCAGTCGACCTCGAAGCGGTTCTGGCGGGCCTCGTCGAGTGAGACGAGGTTGCGCCCGCCCTTGCCTGTGTGCAGCGCGCGGTCGCGCTCCTGGAAGGACTGGTTCTCTTGGATGAACTCGTCGCGCTTGGCCGGGTTGAGCAGCGAGCCGACCACGTTGGTCACCCGCGAGGCGTCCTGGACGTGGACGACGGGGTGGTCGTAGACCGGCGCGATCTTGACCGCGGTGTGTCGGCGGCTGGTGGTCGCGCCGCCGATGAGCAACGGCACGTCCATCTCGAGGCGCTGCATCTCCTTGGCGACGTGGACCATCTCGTCGAGCGAGGGGGTGATGAGCCCGCTCAGGCCCACAAAGTCGGCGCCTTCGTCCTGGGCGGCCTGCAAGATCTTGTCGGCGGCGACCATCACGCCCAGATCGACCACGCGGTAGTTGTTACAGCCGAGGACGACCCCGACGATATTCTTGCCGATATCGTGCACGTCGCCTTTGACCGTGGCGAGCAGCACGGTGCCCGCCTCGCGGGTCTCGCCCTGCTCGTCTTCCATGTACGGAAGGAGCACGGCGACGGCCTTCTTCATGGCGCGGGCGCTCTTGACGACCTGGGGCAAGAACATCTTGCCGGCGCCGAACAGGTCGCCGACGACGTTCATGCCGGCCATCAGCGGCCCCTCGATGATGTCGAGCGGCTCGTCGTACTGCTGGCGAGCCTCTTCGACGTCCTCTTCGATGAACTTGTCGACGCCGTGCACGAGCGCGTGGCGAAGCCGCTCTTCGACGCTGCCCTCGCGCCACTCGAGCACCTGGGTGCGGTCGGTGGTCTGGCCCTTGAACTTCTCGGAGTACTCGACGAGGCGGTCGGTGGCGTCGGGGCGGCGGTTGAAGAGGACGTCCTCGACGCGCTCCAACAGCTCGGGCTCGACGTCGTCGTAGACGGTGAGCTGGCCGGCGTTGACGATGCCGCTGTCCAGTCCGGCGTCGATGGCGTGGTACAAAAATGCGGCGTGAATCGCCTCGCGCACCACGTTGTTGCCGCGAAACGAGAACGACACGTTGCTCACCCCGCCGGTGGTCTTGGTCTCGGGGAAGAGCTCTTTGATGCGGCGCACCGCCTCGATGAAGTTGACGCCGTACTCGTTGTGCTCGTCCATGCCGGTGGCGACCGTCAGGATATTCGGGTCGAAGAGGATGTCGTGGCCGTCGAAGCCGCACTCTTCGGTGAGGATGCGGTAGGCGCGCTTGGCGATGTCGACGCGGCGCTCGACGTTGGTGGCCTGGCCCTCCTCGTCGAAGCCCATGACCACGACCGCCGCGCCGAATTGGCGCACTCTGCGGGCTTGCTCTTTGAAGGCCTCTTCGCCCTCTTTGAGGCTCAGCGAGTTGACGATCGCCTTGCCCTGCACGCACTTGAGCCCCTGCTCGAGCACCGAGAACTTCGAGCTGTCGATCATGATGGGCACGCGGGCGATGTCGGGCTCGGTGGCGATGATGTTGAGGAAGGTCTCCATCGCCTCCTCGGAGTCGAGCAGGCCCTCGTCCATGTTGATGTCGATGACGTTGGCGCCGCCCTCGACCTGCCCGCGGGCGACGGCGACGGCCTCCTCGAACTCCCCGTTCTTGATGAGCCGGCGAAACCGGCGCGAGCCGGCGACGTTGGTGCGCTCGCCGATCATCACGAAGTTGGCGTCGGGGCGCACGATCAGCGGCTCCAAGCCGGCGTAGTGGGTGTACGGAATCGGCTCGGGGACCTCGCGCGGGGCGTAGTCGGGCGCGGCTTCGGCGAAGGCGGCGATGTGGTCGGGGGTGGTGCCGCAGCAGCCGCCGACGACGTTGATCCAGCCCTCGGCCATGTACTCACGCAGGACCTCGGCCATCTCGGCCGGGCTCTCGTCGTACTCGCCGAATTCGTTGGGCAAGCCGGCGTTGGGGTAGCAGGAGGTGTAGGTCGAGGCGATGTCGCTCAACGCCTCCATGTGCGGGCGCATCTCCTTGGGGCCGAGCGCGCAGTTGATGCCCACCAGCAAGGGGTTGGCGTGCTCGATGGAGATCCAGAACGCCTCGATGGTCTGCCCGGAGAGCGTGCGCCCGCTCTGGTCCGTGATCGTCACCGAGATGATCAGCGGGAGCTCGACGCCCTTCTCGGCGAAGACCTTCTGGATGGCGGTGACCGCCGCCTTGGCGTTGAGGGTGTCGAAGATCGTCTCGATGAGCAGCAGGTCGACGCCGCCGTCGATGAGCCCGCGCACCTGCTCGACGTAGGCGTCCTCGAGCTCGTCGAACGAAATCGCCCGGTAGGTCGGGTCGGTCACGTCGGGCGACAGGCTCAGAGTCTTGTTCGTCGGGCCCATGGAGCCGGCGACAAAGCGCGGCTTGTCGGGCGTCTGCTCGCTGACCTTGTCGGCCGCGCGCCGGGCGACCTTGGCCGCCTCGACGTTCATCTCGTAGACGAGGTCCTCGACGTCGTAGTCGGCCATCGAGACGCGCTGGGCGCTGAAGGTGTTCGTCTCGATGATGTCCGCGCCCGCCTCCAGGTACTGGGTGTGAATCTCCTCGATGATGTCGGGCTGGGTGAGCACGAGCAGGTCGTTGTTGCCCTGCAGCTCACACGAATGCTCGGCAAAGCGCTCGCCGCGAAAATCCTCCTCGGTCAACTCGTGGCGCTGGATCATGGTGCCCATCGCGCCGTCGAGCACGAGGATACGTTGTTGCAGGAGCTCTTCGAGTTTGTGGGTATTGTCGCGGGTGGTGCTCATGGCCTCGGTCCTTGGGCGCGTGGCGGTTGGGTCTCAACGACGGCTAGAGAATATGGTGGATTCCCCCATGGGAGTCCAGCCCAAGCCATAGGAGGCAGGGCTTCTAGCCCTGGCAGCGAGGGCGAACGCTTGTGCGCCCAGCGCTGGAAGCGCTGCCTGCAAACGATGGCGCTGGCCTCATTCCTGCACTCGCTGCGAGTTTTTTTACCAATCGGTCGACCGCGTCCGTACAACTCTATGCCTGGGGGTTTGCAACGACCGTCCTCCGAAGGACTCTTTCTGATGATGCAGAATACGACGCTCCGACTGCTGCCTATTTGTCTGCTGGCCGCCGCGCTGCTCGGCGGCTGCATCGATTTCAACCAACACGACGACTGCACGTCCGACGACGATTGTCGATTCGGACGCGTCTGCAGCGAGATCACCGGCGCGTGCGTCGACACCGCGTCGACGAGCGATACAGTCGACTCGCCCGACGCCTCTTGCTCGGTCCGGGTTTCGTTGCAGATTTGAAACAAGCGCCGCATGCAGGTACAACGGTGGAAGTCCTTTGTGATGCTTCCACCCGCTTTATTCGCTCATAAGTTTGGGGGCCTGCCATGACGTCGTGTCGTCTCATCTTTCCGCTCTTCGCCTCGTTGACACTGCTCGCTCTGTCCGGCTGCGTCGACCTCGGCGAGGTCACCTGCGAGAGTGACAATGACTGCCGATTCGGCCGCGTCTGCTCGACGGCCGGCCAGTGCACGTGGACAGCTCCGCCGACCCAAACTCCCATCGAAGAAGACGCCGGACCTGTTGATGCCGGCCCCCATGACGCCGGTCCCGGTCCCGATACGACTCCGATCGAGCCCCCGGACGCCGTCTCCGACGTGTCCACGCCTCCGGACACCACGCCAACCCCCGACACGACGCCTGGCCCTGACACCACGCCGCAGCCGGACGTGGGCAACGAGCCGGATACGTCGCTCCCCGACACGTCCGTCCCGGACGCCGCGACGCCTAATTGCCCGACGGCCGTAGCGCGCGCCCGAGGCGAGCACGAGTCGGACTGGCAGATCACCGGGCTCGCAGTAGCGCCCCTCGAAACAGTCTCGCTCGACGCGACCAGCAGCAGCGGAGACATCACTCGGTACGAATGGACACTCGTATCGCGCCCCAGCGGCTCGACGACGCGGTTGGTGCCGAGCAACACCGTCGAGCAACCGACCCTCTTCCTCGACCTGGCGGGCTGGTATGAACTCGAGCTGCGCGTGATCTATGACGACGGCGACGTCGTGTGTGACGCGCGCGACGAGATTCGCATCCGCGCCATACCGAATGAAGACGTACACATCGAGCTGACCTGGGACACCCCGGCCGATGCCGACCAGACTGACGGCAGCGGCACCGACTTCGACCTGCACTACCTGCACCCCAACGGGCAGTGGAACAACTACCCGTGGGATATCTTCTGGGAGAACCCCAGAGGCGATTGGGGCGTGCAAGGCGACTCGTGGGACGATCCGAGCCTCGATCTCGACGACACCAATGGCGCCGGGCCCGAGAATATCACCCACTCCGGGCTCGAGAACCTCACCTACAATATCGGCGCTTATTACTACGCCTCCGGGACGTTGGGCGCCTCGTACGCCACGCTGCGCGTCTACATCGACGGCCTGCTGGCGTTCGAATTCGCCGACAAGTACTTGGACCACGACGAACTCTTCTGGCACGTCGCGCAGTTGACGTGGCCTTCGGGGCAGATAATGGCGGTCGACCAGGTGTATGACGGGTTTCCGACGGCGCCGTAAGGAGTCGAACGGCACCGATTGCGAGGGCAAGATGCATTCGGTCCGAGGAAAATTTTTACCAATCGGTCGACCTCGTCCGTACAACCCATTGTCTGGGGAAATTGCAACGACCGTCTTCCAAATCTACCTATGTCGACACGCCCGATACTCGCCGCGCTGTTCGCCGTTTTCGCCGCGACGTCTCTTTCGTCGACCGGGTGCATCGACCTCGGCGAGGTCGACTGCACCTCCGACGAGCAGTGTCGGTACGACCGGGTCTGCTCGCCGCAGGGATATTGCGTCTCGCCCAATCCGACTGGGCCTAGTCCCATCGAGCCGGGCCCCGATACCGGGCCCGACGTGCCCGAGCCGGAGCCCGCGCCGCGCATCGCGGCGAATCCGGCGCGGCTCGTCTTCGAGCGTATCGGCAACTCCGATCCCACCTGGCGGCGAGGGTGGCGTGAGACCGTCATTCGAAACGCAGGCACCCTTCCCTTGCGCATCGACGCCGTGAGCCTCACCGGCGACGAAGCGTTCGAGCTGGGAACGCCACCCGACGCGGGCTGGCCCGATGAACTCGCCCCCGGCGAGTCGTTCGAGGTGCGCGTGTGGTACGGAACTCAGTCGAGCGCGCCGATGAGCGCCGAACTCGTGGTCGAATCGAACGACCCGCGTGGCCCCTTTACCGTGCCGGTCTCTGCCGACCAGAACCCGCCGTGCATCGAGGTCGAGCCGGAGCGCAACATGGTGTTTCGCCCGCAGGCGCCCGGCGAGCGCATCGTCAAAGAGATCGTCATCACCAACTGCGCGACGCGGTCGAACCTCGCGCTCCGGGCCGTGCGCCTGGAGATCGACTCGGGCGGCGGCTTCTACCTGCCCGAGGATGCACTGCCGGAGCGACTACCCGAGCTCTCCGCGCTCGTCGACCCCGGCGAGTCGGTCGTCATCCCCATCGTCTATACAGGGCGCTCCTTCGAGTGGAACGAAGGCGAGGTCGTCATCGAGACGAACGTGCCCGACAAGCCAGTGATTCGCATCGGACTGTTGCGCGAGACCGACGCCAACGACTGCCCGGTCGCCCGCGCAGGCGCACGGCGAGAAGGCTCGGACGTCACGGTCCCGTTCGTGCGTAGCTTGCGCGCGCAGACCGGCGAGACGGTCGAGTTGAGCGGCCTGGACAGCGTCGACCCGGATGGAGACGTGGAGCGGTACTCGTGGGAGATCGTCGCGCGGCCGGAGGGATCAGAGTCGGCGTTGATGCCCAACACGTTCTCATCGACGGTGAATCTACCGTTGGACGTGCCCGGTCAGTACTTGGTGGAGTTGGATGTCTGGGATGATCAGGGAGAGGCGAGCTGTGGCGGGGTGTCGAGGGTGACGGTGGTGGCGGAGTAGGTGAGCCGGGGCGGCGTAGGCCGCCCCTGGCGGTGTCACCCACCTGCGATACGTCGATCAACCAAACGGGCTGGCTGCCGAGTCGGTGTAATACGGGTTATCGCCCGAGCTGTGGTCGGTCACGTCGATGATCTCGTTGATGTCGTCGCCGAAATGCTCGCGCAAGATGCGCTCGATGCCCTGCTTGAGGGTGGCGGTCGACGCGGCGCAGCCTTGGCAGCCGCCGCTCATCTGGATGTACAGATTCTTCTCGAAATAATCGACCATCGCGATCTCGCCGCCGTGCCCGGCGACCATCGGATTGATCTCGTCGTTGATAACTTTCTGGATTTGGCGGCGCATCTATTTACCTCTTCGTGTTTGTTGGCCGGTACTTTGTGTCTGCCTAACGATTGGCGCTGATTGACCATTCCACAACTAAAACCAAACGCACCACTATTGCAACATCGGCCGAGATCCTGTTCACTACAGACCTAAGTAAGTGAACACTAAACAAGCACCCTGCTCGGCCGGATATTCATGCGCGCAACCACTCGACTCACCCAGCGTCTCTTCGCCTGCGCAGTCGCCCTCGCCTTTCTCGCTCCAGCCTGCTCGTCGTCTCCGGGAGACGACGGCGAAGGCCTCGACGAGGGCGTGACCTACCACAAGGACATCAAGCCGGTGCTCGACAAGCGCTGCGGCGAGTGCCACGTGCCCGGCGGCGCCGGCCCGTACGCGCTCGAGGCGTGCCTGCGCCCGCAGGTCGAGGGCGGGTATTGCAATTCGTATCTGACGGATTGCAACGTGCAGTTTTGAGATAGCTATTTGGGCGGACAAACTACGATTTTGGGGTTGCTCCAATCACCCGAGACGATGATTTGAACGTCTATTTGGGCAGACAAACTACGATTTTGGGGTTGCTCCAATCACCCGAGACGATGATTTGAACGACCCTAAAATTGTAGTTTGTCTGCATCAATAGCCGCCCGAAAATCAAATATCCTCCAAAAACGCCCGCGCATCCTCGGCCATATACTCCCGATACCGCACACAGCGGTCGATACTCTCGAGGGCCTGGCCCAGGTTGCGCTCCATGCCCTTGACCTTGCGCTCCTCTTTGCTGAAGAACGCCTCGACCTGGTCTTTGCGCGCCTTGGAGCAGAACGCCGAGCCGACCCAGGGGAGCGAGGTCGCGCTCTTGGCGCCGACCTTCTCGACGAGCGCGTCGTAGTTTTGCTCGAGCCACGACCAGGCGACCTCGCGGGTTTCGGGCTCGCCGAGCGTCGGTCCCATGAGCGTCCACGCATCCTGGGAGCGAATGGCGTCGGTGAGCAGCAGCTCGAGGGACTGTTTGACGAGTTCCGGGCTGCGGAAGCTCCCGAGCGCGCCGATGGTCGCCACGCGGGCCGACGGAGTCGGCGCCTTGGTGATGGCGGCGCGTAGTTTCTTCCAGAGCGCCTCGTCGCCGCTCCAGGCAGCGATACGAAGGGCGAGCTTGGCCTGCGGAATCGAGACGCTCGTCGGATCTTGGAGGTACTCTTTGGCCACGCCCTTCGCCTGCTCGATGACCTTTGTGTCGTTGGCCAAGTCCGCCGCCGCACGAATCACCTTCGGGCGCAACAAGCCGTCTTCGGCGGGCTCGCCGTCTTTGGGCGCGAACCCGAGGCGATTGACGTGCGGGTCGATGATCTTTTTGGCCCATGCGGTGAATTGGGCGCGGTTGGTCTCGTCGACGGCGTGTTCGTCGATGCCATACAGCGCGTCGATGACCTGCCCGACGATGACGCGGTGGTCTTCACGGGCCATATGCTCGACGAGCTTCAAGTAGTCGCCGTAGGCCAAACCGTGCGCTTCGACCAGGGCCTTGGCGTGCGGCAAGAGCGCGACCTTCTCGGGCATGCTCAACGCGTCGCGGTAGTCTTTGGCGAGCGCCACGAAGTGGTCGCCCGGGAGCTTCCAGTGGTAGTAGCCGGCCTCGTCGGCGTTTGGGTGGATCCACGCCGGGCAGGTATCGCCGGCGAGGGTCAGCGTCTTCTTAGGCGCGTCGAGCACCTCGCAGGTGCGCACGACCTTGCCGTCCGCCTCGTACTTGATGCACATCGGGATATGCCACGGCTCGCCGTGGTCGGCGGTGCTGCCGGCGGGCAGGTAGCGCGACTGCTCGAGCTGCACGGTCGTCTTGCCCGCCTCGCACTTGTAGTCGAGCTCGACGAGCGGCGTGCCCGGTTGATCCAAAAACTGGCGAATGGTCTGCTCGACGGGCTTGCCGGAGACCTCCTGCCAGGCGCTCAGAAGCTCTTTGGTAGTGCCGTTTCCATGCGCGTTGGCCTCCAGATGCGCGCGGACGCCGTCACGAAAATCTTCCTCGCCCAGCCAAGACTCGAACATCTGCAAGACGGCGCGTCCCTTGGTGTAGGTGATGCCGTCGAAGGCGTTCATCACGTCGCCGCCGTCGCGAATCGGCTGGCGAATGGCGCGGGCATGCGCGAGGGCGTCGGCGCTCATGACCCGCAACGAGCCTTTGACCGCGTCGATGCGCGGTTCGAGCTCGGGCGCGACCTCGGCGAGGGTGCGCGTGGCCATCCAGGTGGCGAACGCCTCGTTGAGCCAGATGTCGTTCCACCAGGCGGGGGTGACGTAGTTGCCGAACCACATATGCGCGAACTCGTGCGCCATGACGCTCTGCAGCGCGTACTTGTCGCCCGGGGTGGCGTTGTCCGGGTCGACCAGCAGCAGGCGCTCTCGGAAGGTCACCAAGCCGACGTTTTCCATCGCGCCGGCCCAGAAGTTGGGCACGGCGACCATGTCGATCTTGGCGTAGGGAAGCTCCATGCCGAAGTAGTCGGTCTGCGCCTTCAACAGAGCGGGCGCGACGTCGAGCGCGTACTTGGCGAGCTTGGACTTGCCTTTGGTGGTGATGACCCGAAGCGGCACGCCCGGAATGGCGTCTTTGGGGGCCTCGAGGACCTCGAGGGGGCCTGCGGCGAACGCGACCAGGTAGGTCGGCAGCGGCTCGGTCGACGCGTAATCGTAGACGACCCGGTCGCCCTCTTCGGTTACGCTCGAGGTCGGCGTGTTGGCGAAGGCTTTTTGGCCGTCGGGCACCGTGATGCGCACGTCGAACGGTGTCTTGAAGCGCGGCTCGTCGAAGGACGGAAACGCCTCGCGCGCCGACAGCGGCTGGAATTGGGTAAACGCATACCAGTCGTCGCCGTCTTTGACGCGGTAGAGCCCGTGGGGCTTCTCGTCGAGCGGAGCGGTGTACTCGAAGACCAGCGCTGTCTTCGCCTGCAGCTTCGACGGCCCGATGGGCTCGTCGAGAGCGACGGTCACCCCGCCGTTTTTGCCCTCGACGACCTTCGCTTCGTATTTCGCCTTGCCCACGTTGACCCACACGCGCTCGATGTCGAGGTCTTTGGCGTGCAGATCGATCCGGTCAGTCGCCTCGGCCAACTCGACGGTGATCGAGGCGGTGCCCGAGAAGGTCTCCTCGGCCGGGTCGAGCTCGAGGCTGAGCCGGTAGTGCGTCGGCACGGCCGTGTCGGAAAGGCGCTCGTCGCCGTCGAAGGGTTCGATTTGAGCAGCGGCCATCTTGGTGTCGACGGCCTTTTCGCCCGTTTCAGGGGGCGTGGCGCAACCGGTCGTGATCAAGGTGGCGCTGCACAGGATCAATGCAATACGTTTCATGAAAGCCAATGGGCTCGAGTGAGCGAAATTTTTGCAGTTCGTTGGCTGTATACCGTTGCGTGCCGGAATTGGAAACTGGCAACTGGGGGCGAAAAATCCGAGGAGCGTGCGCCTTGCAGGAGAGCAGCGCCATCTATTAAAGGCTAAGTTCATTAGAGAGTTGCGAATCGGCAAGGCTTACAGCAACGCGACTCCCCCATGGCCCAGCCCCTCATAGCGAGCGCTGCGCATCGGCAAGGCAGACCCTTTCGTAAGTTCGTAACAACCATGACCGACGTAACCGACACCAATCCCTTGAGCGTCGCCCCGATGATGCGGCGCACCGACCGCCATTTTCGCTATATGCTGCGCCTGTTCACCAAGCGCACGCTGCTCTACAGCGAGATGGTCCACACCCGGGAAGTCCTCGACTCGGACCGCGACCGCGCGCTGGGCTACTCCGAGCCGGAGAAGCCGCTGTCGCTGCAGCTTGGCGGCGACGACCCGATGCAGATGGCCGAGTGCGCACGCATCGCCGAGGCGGTGGGCTACGACGAGGTCAACATCAACGTGGGCTGCCCCTCGAGCCGGGTGCAGTCGGGCAATTTCGGGGTCTGCTTGATGGGCCAGCCCGATGTGGTCGCCGCGTGCGTCGAGGCGATGCGCGAGGCAGTCGATATCCCGGTGACCGTCAAGCACCGCATCGGCTTCGACCACCAGGACAGCTACGAGGATATGGCCCACTTCGTACGCGTGGTGCGCGATGCGGGCTGCACGCGGTTTACGGTGCACGCCCGAAAGGCTTGGCTCAAAGGCCTGAGCCCCAAGGAGAACCGCAACGTGCCCCCGCTTCGCTACGAAGAGGTCTACCGCCTCAAAGAAGAGTTTCCGGAGCTGTTCGTCGAGATCAACGGCGGCATCAAGACCTTCGACGAGGTCGAAGAGCACCTCGAGAAGGTCGACGCGGTGATGATCGGGCGCGCGGCCTACGACACACCATATATCTTCGCCGAGGCCGACAAGCGCATCTACGGCGACGACTTCGAGCCGCCCACGCGCCACGAGGTCGTCGAGGCGATGTTGCCGTACGTCGAGGAGCGTTTGACCGAAGGCGACAAGCTCTCGTACATCGGCACGCACATGATGAACTTGTTCGCCTACCAGCCCGGCGCCAGCCGCTGGCGCCGCCACCTGAGCGAGCATATGCACCACGACGAGGCGGGACCGGAGGTGCTCGAGCAGGCGTTGGCGTTGGTGCCGCGGGGCGGGCGTTGCTCACCTGAAACACGCTCAGAGAAACCATGATGGACATCAAAGATACACTGAAACGACCGGCGGTCATGTGGACCGCGCTGGCGCTGATCCTCATCATCGGCGCGCTGATGGTGCCCATCGAGTGGGTACGCTCGGTCGGTGACTTCTTGGGTGAGGAGGAGCAGGCCACCGACGTCTTCTCCGACTCGGTCGCCGGTGTCGACAAGGCACTGGCAGCCGGCGCGTCGGTCGAGATGAGCGACGCACGCCTCGCCGAGATGCGCCCCCACCTGCAGGTGCGCCGCCTGGCCACCACCGGCCCGATGACCCACGAAGACGTCGTCGAGGCCACTGAGATGATGCGCGATTTCAACGCCCAGATCGCCTCTCAAGAACTCGAAGGCTCCAAAGAAGCGCTGCGAAACGAGCGCAACCGCCGCCTCGCCGAAGCCTTCCCCCGCCTCGATGCCGCCAAGATCGGCCCCACCCTTGCCGAATTGAACTCGCAGCTGGAAACAGCAAAAGATTAGTCACCACAGAGGGCACAGGGCCCACGGGGAAAGACTAGAACGCCCTTCTCCGTGAGCCCCGTGTGCTCCGTGGTGATACCTGTCGTTCCTTAGTTGGGAATCGACGGACCAGCTTGGATGATCTCGTCGGAGGCGTAGTCACTATATTCGGCGAAGTTGTCCTGGAACAGGTGGACAAGCTTCTTGGCCGTCTTGTGGTAGTCCTTCTCGCTGGGCCAGGTCTTCTGCGGCACGAGCACCTCGTTAGGCACGTTCGGGCAGCTTGTGGGCACATCGAGGCCGAAGTACGGGTCGGTCATCGTCTCGACGTCCGACAGCTCGCCGCTGTGGATGGCGTCGATGATCGAGCGAGTGTGCGGCAGGTCGATGCGGTGGCCGGTGCCGTAGGCGCCGCCGGTCCAACCGGTGCTCACCAGCCAGGCGTTCGAGCCGTGCTCGCGCATCTTCTGAGCCAGAAGCTCGGCGTACTTGGTGGGCGGCCAGACCAAGAAGGCGGCGCCGAAGCAGGCCGAGAAGGTCGCCTGCGGCTCGTCGATGCCCACCTCGGTGCCCGCGACCTTGGCGGTGTAGCCACTGATGAAGTGGTACATCGCCTGCTCGGGGGTCAGCTTGGCGACCGGCGGCAAGATGCCGAAGGCGTCGCAGGTCAGGAAGATGATGTTGTCCGGGTGACCCGTCACGCACGGGATCTTGGCGTTGCGCACCTTGTAAATCGGGTACGAGGTACGCGTGTTCTTGGTGATCGAGTCGTCGGTGAAGTCGACCTCGCGGGTCTCCTGGTCGTAGACGACGTTCTCGAGGACCGACTCGAAGCCGATCGTCTCGTAGATGAGCGGCTCGGCCTCGGCCGACAGGTCGATCGTCTTGGCGTAGCAGCCGCCTTCGATGTTGAACACGCCGTTTTCGGTCCAGCAGTGCTCGTCATCGCCGATGAGCAGACGGTTGGGGTCGCTCGACAAGGTGGTCTTGCCGGTGCCCGACAGGCCGAAGAAGAGCGACACGTCGTTGTTGTCGGGACCTTCGTTGCACGAGCAGTGCATCGACAGCACGTCCTGCTTGGGCATCAGGTAGTGCATCAGGGTGAAGATGCCTTTCTTCATCTCACCGGCATACTGGGTGCCCAGAATGACCATCTCGCCGGCCTCGATGTTCAGGTCGATGCTGGCGTCCGAGGTCATCCCCTCGGTGTGCGGGTTGGCCGGGAACTTGCCGGCGTTCATGATGGTGAAGTCAGGCTCGCCGAAGCCGGCGAGTTCCTCCTTGGTGGGCCGACGCAGCATGTTGCGCATGAACAGTGCGTGGTAGGCACGCGCGCAGATGATGCGAACCTTGAGCGAGTACTCCTCGTCCCATCCGGCGTAGCCGTCGAATACGAAGAGCTGGTCTTGGGTGTTCAGGTAATCAATCGCGCGCTGACGGTTGATCTCCCAGACCTCGGGCGACAGCGGGCGGTTGATATCGCCCCACCAGATGTCGTCCTGGCTCTCCGGGTTTTTGATCAGGCGCTTGTCGGTGGGTGTGCGACCGGTCTTCTCTCCCGAGTAGGCCATCAAAGCGCCGTGCTCGGAGATGGCCGTGCCCTTCTCGTTCTTGAGCGCCTCCTCGTACAGCCTCGCGGGAGGGGCGTTGCGCACAATATTTTTGACGTGGATGCCGTGTTTCTCTTCTAACCTGAGGTCGCTCATCGTTGCCTTTTCCTTGTTCAAGTTTGCGGCGGCTCGTGCTCGGAAGCTATAACCCCGAGTTGCCCTCGGTCAAGATTAGGGCCATGGCTCCCATCCCGTTTGTCTCGATCCACTAACAGGTGCAAGATGGGGTTGCAAGCCGGGGATAAGAATCAATAATTTGGGTTGGGTTGAGAACAATTCGACGGCCCTGCAGGACCGCGGCGCCTGCTACATAAGCAATTAAGGACATGAGGGCTGCGCATCGGAAATACGACTCAAATCGCCCCCCTCAATCCGAGACACGTCTCAAATCGCAACCCCTATGTCCTTAATTGTTTATGTAGAAGGCTTCACTGCAATCGAGACCTTTCAGCCTCCTAATCCTGATCAATGCCGTACTTCTCCAGCTTGTAGTACAGCGCGCTCGTCTTGATGCCCAACAGCCGGGCCGTCTCGGTCTTGACCCCCTCGGCTTTATCGTAAGCACGAAGGATCAACTGCTTCTCCAAATCCTCCAAAATCTCCGGCAGACTGCGCTCTCCCTGGGGGATCTCGAGCATGTTCTGATTCTTGCGTCCGATGATCGCCGGCGGCAGGTCCGCCAGGCGAATCTTGTCGCCCTCGGCGAAGACGAGCGCATGCTCGATGACGTTTTCGAGCTCGCGCACGTTGCCTGGCCACTTGTACGAGCGCAGCGCGCCCATGGCGTCGGGGGCGAGGCCGTCGACTTGGCTGCGGGTGCGCGAGGCGAGCTTGTCGATGAAGTGGCCGACCAACAGGTCGATGTCGCTGGGGCGCTCGCGAAGCGCCGGCAGGGTGATCGGGATGATGTGCAGCCGGTAGAAGAGGTCCTCGCGAAAGTTACCCTCCTCGACCTGCTCTTTGATGTCTTTGTTGGTCGCCGTGATCACGCGCACGTCGACCTCGATGGTCTCCTCGCCACCGACGCGCTCGAAGGAGCGCTCCTGGAGCACGCGAAGGAGCTTGAGCTGGATGGACGGGCTGATGTCGCCGATTTCGTCCAGAAAGATGGTGCCGCCGTCGGCCAACTCGAAGCGCCCCAGCCGACGCTTGTGCGCGCCGGTGAACGCGCCCTTCTCGTGACCGAACAGTTCCGATTCCAACAGCGTCTCGGCCAGCGCCGAGCAGTTGACTCGGATGAACGGGCCGTCTTTGCGCGTCGACGCCTCGTGGATGGCGCGCGCCACCAACTCCTTGCCGGTGCCCGACTCCCCGTAGATATAGACGGTGCTGTCGGTCGGGGCGACCTTCTCGACCATCTTGAAGACCTCGCGCATCGCCTCGGAATCACCGACGATGTCGAAATCGTCGAGGTGGCCGGCGTCGCGGCGCAGCATCTCGTTTTCGCTGCTGAGCCGCTCGGTCTCCTTGCGCGAAGCCTGCACCTCGAGCGCCTTTTTGATCTTGGTGCGCAGCAGGTCGGGCGGAAACGGCTTGGGGATGAAGTCGAAGGCGCCGTGCTTCATCGCCTCGACCGCCTTCTCGATGCTGCCAAAGGCGGTCACGATCATGACCAGCGTCTCCGAATCTTTGGAGAGCACCGTCTCGAGCACCTCCATGCCGCCGACCTCGTCCATCTTCAGGTCGGTGATGACCAGGTCGGGCTTTCGCTGGTCGAAGGCCTCTAGGCCCAACCGGCCGTTAGCCGCCGCGGTCGCCTCGAAGCCCATGCGCTCGACCACTTGCGTGATCCCTTCGCGCAGGGTGTCGTTGTCTTCGATGATGAGTATATGTGGCATTGTATACCTTCAATTTGGCTAAGCTCAGCTTTTCGGCGCCCCCCATCCGCTTCGCGCTGTACTACGCGCTCGGCACCTTCCCCGGGGGGAAGGGTTGCCTCCGCCATAAAGCTACCAATGTGGTTCTCGCAAGGACATCCCTTCCCCCCGGGGAAGGTGCCCGTAGCGCAGCGAAGGGCGGATGGGGGTCCTCGGAAACCTGTACCGCCTCACCCCAACCACCCTTCCGGAATCTGTTGCTCCACCGGCTTCACGTCCGGGTCGAACGGTATCACAATCCGCACCACCGTCCCGACGCCGACCTCGCTGTCGATCTCCATGCGCCCACCATGCTGGCTGACGATCTGTTTGGTCAACGCCAATCCCAGCCCACTGCCCTTCTCTTTGGTGGTAAAGAAGGGTGTAAGTATCTCTTCGACCTTCTCGGCGGGGATGCCCGGCCCGTCGTCGCGCACGGCGATCTCGCGGGTGTCGTCGCCACGCGCGCTCACCGCCAAGGTGATCGTGCCGCTGCCGTCGCACGCCTGATACGCGTTCCGGATCAAGTTGATGACCGCGCGTCGGAGCCTCTCGCGGTCCGCGCTCAGTTCCAACTCGTCGTCCACCTCGACGGACAGCGCGCAGCCGGCCTCGTCGACCTCGCCGGCCAAAAGCCCGCAGACCTCGTCGGCGAATTCGCCGGCCGGGAACCGCTCGAGTTCGAGCGGCACGTTGCGGGCGAAATCGAGGAAGTCTTTGACCACCTTTTCCAGATAGGTCAGCTCGCGGCGAATCTTGTCGAGTTTGTCGAGCTTCTGGCGGGTTTCTTCGGTGTCGGGCTCCTCTTCGAGGTCCTCGCGCAACAGCCCACAGAAGAGCTCCATGCCGCCCAGCGGATTTCGCACCTCGTGAGCGATGCCGGAGAGCATCATCTGCATCTGGCGGTCGCGGCTGAGGATATTCTTGCGCATCTCTTCGAAGGAGGAGGCCAAAAAGGCGATTTCGTCGCCCTCCTCGGCCGCCTCGCCCGGGCTCGTATCGTCGCCGCCGTCGGCCACCGGCGCCTCGAAGTCGCCCTCGCCGAGCCGACGCGCGGCGTCGACGAGCCGGTTGACCGGCTTGACCAGGGCGCGTGAGAAGAGCGTGCCCGCCACGACCACCAGCAAGAGCCCGACGCCGCCGAGCACGGTGAGCATACTGGCGAAGTTGCGCAACAACTCGAAGTATTGGGCGCTCCCCTCGACCCCGATGGCCGCGATGACTTGGCCGTCTTGGGTGATCGGCGCATACCCGGTCTTGTAGAAGGTGCCCTGTTCATCTCGAAACAACACACTCGTGGTGGGCTTGCCGGTGTCGAAGGTGCGCCCCACCTCGACCCGATCGGCTTCGACCTCGTAGAGTTGCTGGCCGAAGCTGACGCCCTGGCGCGTGTCGACCAGGCTTTTCATGTCGCGGTCGAATAAGAAGACCCGGCGCACCTCGGTCTGCTCGCGGGTTTGGCGCAGCTTGTCGCGCAGGCGCTCGAGCACGCGTTTTTTGCTCGGCTCGAGCCTGGCGATCTGGGCCGCCTCGATGCTCTCGGACATGTCGGCCGACAAGGTCTGCCCCACGGCGACCAGACGCTTACCCAGCTCGTCCTCGAGGCCCTGGCGCGCAGCGAAGTACGCCAGAAACCCGTAGACGAGCACAATGAGCAGCGTGGGGACCAAAAAGACCCCGATCAACTTGTTGCGAAGCGACGTACGAAACACGTTCATCGAACCCACGAAGCTGCGAGCAGTGGACGATCGCGTCCTAAACTAGCAGTCCCGTCTTCAAATTGACACTCTTGCGTATTGCTTGCCCGCTGCACTAAACTCTTAGTTAACAGTCTTTCCGCATCAGAAGCGACGTTACCGAATGGCCTCGTCGGAAGAAAATCCGGCCTCTGCTGCGCCCGAGAGCAAAAACGGAACGGGCACCAGTGAGAAGTCTGAATCATCTGAGAAGCCCAAGAAGAAGACCCTGATCGGCCTCGGCAAGCTCCGGGAATCGCTCAAAAAGTCTTCTTCGGGCAATAAGAGCACCTCTCTGCGCATTCCCAAACCCTCCTCGCGCAAGAAAAAGAAGACCCAGCTCGGGCTTCCCAGCCCCAAAAAGCTGGGCGAGCAAAATGACGACGACGCGGAGGCGAGCGAGGAGTCCACAGAAGACGAGGCGACCACCGATCGAGTCGAAGACGTTCCCGAAGAGACCTTCGACGACGCCGAGCCCGACACCGATCGCATCGATGGCGCCGTCTACGATGACGAAGGGCCGAATACCGACCAGATGAGCGCCGACGAGCTCGCCAAGAGTCTGCCGGGGCTTGCGGTTCCGGGGGCAGTCTCGAAGGCCAAGGCGACCGGCGCCGATCACGACGGTGCTCCTGCCGACAGCTCGCTTATCGAAGACGTCGAGCTCGAAGAGCCTGTCGACGCGCCCATGGAAGCCGAAGCGACCATGCTCACCGACAGCCCCTTCGAGGCGGCGTCGGGTTTCGGAGCCGAGCCCGCCGAGTCGAGCACCGACGCCGACGACATGAGCGCCGACGAGGACTTCGGCGCCGAGGCGACCATGATCACCGATTCGCCGCTCGACGATGACGCGGTCGACGAGGACGATTTCGGCGTCGAGGCGACGATGGTGACCGACTCGCCGCTCGATGACCCGGCGGCCGATGCGGAGTTCGACGGCGGCGAAAAGACGATGGTCTCTGCCCCGCTGAGCGAGACCGACCCGTCGCACGAGAGGCCCAAGCCGCACGTGCGCCCCAGACGCCAGACCAACCCGAACCCGCCGACGCCCGAGCAGCAGGCCAGAAGTGGCCAGTACGCGATTCCGGCGGTCGATCGCTCGGGCGATATCCCGCGTGACGCCCACCAAGACGCCTACCAAGACGCCCAGCAAGAAGCGACGCTCGACGCCGACGTCTCCGACGACGACTTTAGCGCCGTCAAAACCGAGGTCTTCGACAGTCCCTACGAGAACGAAGCGCTCGTCGCACGCCTGTCGGTGCTCAGCGGGCCGGCCGCCGGCCAGGAGTTTTTGCTCAATAAGCAGCGAAACACGATCGGACGCGGCAAGAACAACACCATCATGATCGCCGACCTGGCGATGAGCCGCCAGCACTTCGAGATCTTGGAGGACAGCGACCAGAGCTACCTTCTGGTCGACCTGCAATCGGCCAACGGCAGTCGGCTCAACAGCACGCGCATCGAAGAGGCCGAACTCTTCCACGGCGACCGCATCGAGGCCGGCAAGACCGAGTTCCAGTTCGTCATTCCGGGAGACCGCGCTCAGCCGCGCTCACGAAACCGCCACCTCATTCCCAAACGTGAGGTGAGCACACCCGGCGGCCAAAACCACACCATGGTTCGCCAGATGGGCGCCGAGGCGACCGGCGATGACACCACCGACAAGATTTTGACCTACGTCATCATCGGCGCCGGCGTGTTGAGCCTCTTTCTGATCGGCGCAGCGGGCTTTTTGTTCCTCAACGATCCCGGCGCGAACAAAGAGGTCGCCGCCCAGGCCGAGCCGGCCGAAGATCCCGAGGCGCAAAAGCTCTATCTGGAGGGGGTCGAAAGGGTCAAAGATCGCGACTGGGACGCCGCGCGCGCGACGTTCGAGAAGGTCGGCGCGCTCGACCCCGAGTTTCCGGGGGTAGTCGCCCAGCTCGAGCGGGTCAGCCGCGAGAAGAAAGCCCAGCGCCACCTCGAGCAGGCGCGCACGCTGCTCGGCGAGGACAAAGACGACGAGGCCACCGAGGCGGCGTCGCAGATCTCGAATGACAGCGTCTATTTCGAAGACGCCCAGGCGCTGATCCGTAAGACGCGCCAGCGCCGCGTGGCCGCCCTGTACCAGAAGGCTCAAGAGGCGGTGACCGCCGAAAAGCCCGAAGAGGCCCAGGAACATCTGGCGGCCATCCTCGAAGAAGTCCCCAACCACAAAGGGGCGCTCGAGCTCCAAAAGACCCTCGAAGAGGGCGACACGCCCGAAGAAGAAGAGGAAGCCGAGGAGAGCTCGTCTTCGAGTCGACGCTCGGCCAGCGCCTCGCGGCGCTCGAACGACGACTGGCTCAGCGGCAGCGGCTCGAGCAGCTCACGCTCGAATTCGGGGTCGAGCACGCGCATCAACTTCACCAAGGGCTTCTCGCTGTACAAGTCGGGCAAGTTCGGCCAGGCCGTCTCCTACTTCAAAAAGGCCGCCTCCGGCTCGGGCGGCGCCCTGGCCCGCCGAGCGAATACGACCGCCAAGAATATCGAGCGCTTCGAGAGCACCTACAAGCGCGCCGAGCGCGCCTATGACGCCGGCGCGTGGAAGACCGCCATCGACAGCCTCGAAGACGCCAAGCGCGCCGACCGCAAAGTCGCGCGCACCGGCTACTTCAAGTCCGAGATCAACGCCAAGCTCGCCAATGCCCACGGCAAGATCGGCTTGAGTGAGTTCGCCAAGGGCAACTACGCCAGCGCCAACCGCCACTACACCAAAGGAAAGCGCTACAGCGGGTCGAACTCGACGGTCAACAGCCTGCGCCGCAAGCTGTCGACCAAAGCGCGAAGCCTCTACATTCAGGCCGCCAACAAAAGAAAGACCGACCCTGCAAAGGCCGGTCAACTCTGCCGCCAAATCATGTCGATGGTGCCTTCGAATCACTCGATGCACCAAAAGGCAAAGAAGATGCTCTCGGAGCTCTAACAGCAGCAAAGGAGCGAAAAAGCAAAAGAGCAAAAAAGCGAGAGAGCGAAGAAGCAAAAAAGCAAAAGACAAAAAAGCAAAGGCGACCAACTCGGCCGCCTTTGCTTTTCGCTTTTTTGCTCTTTTACTCTTTTACTCTTTTGCTCTTTTGCTCTCACTGCTCTGCGCGCTCGGAGAGCACTTTACGCACCTTGAACTCGAGTTCGTCGAAGTCGAACGGCTTGTCGATATAGTCGTCGGCGCCGAACAGCGGCGAGGTCAGCTCGTTGTTGGTCGGGCCGATGGCGGTCAGCATCACGATGCCCACGCTGCTGAAGGCGTCGTCGCGCTCGCGCACGTACTTGCAGATCTCCCAGCCGCTCAGCTCGGGCATCATCACGTCGAGGATGACCAGGTTGGGTCGATGCACGATGATGCTCTCGAGGGTCTCGGCGCCATCGGCGCTCTCGATGAGGTCGCAGTCCATCGACTCGAAGTGGGCGCGCAAGATCTTGCGAATCTCGGCGTCGTCGTCGGCCAGAAGAATCAGCGGACGCTCGCGCTCTTCGGGTTCACCGTACTGCGAAGTGGTGTTCTCGAGCGTCTCGTTCAGGTCGAGGTCAGTCTCTTTTTGGTCTGCCATTTTTGGTCCCGGAGAAGAAGTTGGGCGCGAAGATTTATACCCAGAGATTAGGCGCGCGAAAGAAGAAGTGTCAAGCTGACGGAGCCGATTGACGGCCCCAAAATACTGTGAAAATTGACTGCCCGCCGTGGGTTGTCTACCCTCGACTCCAACTTTGCACGCGAGTCTCGTCTAGATGTCCAACGTCGTACCAACTCTGGCCGTGCTGCTACTCGGTCTCGTCGCCTCCGGCTGCAACCTGGCAGTCGACGTCGACGAGTATCCGTATCGGGGGCGTGGAGACGCGTTTTTGGTGGAGGATACGACCGACACCACCGACATCACCGACACGTCCGTGCAGGACGGCGGCGACACCAGTGACACCGCCGACACGATCGACCCGCAGGACATCACCGACGAAAAGCCGCCCAGCGGCAAGCCCTTCCTGATCTTTACGGAGTTGATGCCCGACAGCTCGATGCCGCCGGACGAGTCGACCGAGTACGGCGAGTTCATCGAGGTGAAGAATATCGGCACGGCGCCGGCCGATCCCCGCCGCATTATCATCCAGCTAGGCGGATCGGAGCGGCGCATCCAAGTCGACCCCTTCCCCTCGGACGACGCCGAGCGCGAGGTCTTCGACAATCTGCAGTGGATCGAGCCGGGAGAGTACTTCGTCTTCGTGCGCGAGGACCGCGACTACTACAAGCTGACCGCCGAGTTAGAGGCAGGGACTTTCTACGAGTACGGCCGCTGGTTCGACGCCGTGCCGCTGTCGAACTCGTCGCGGCGTTTGCAGCTCTCCTACAAAGCCGCCGAGTTCCACCTGGTCGAGCACGACGCCATCGAGTGGGCCGGCGGCCGGCTGATCGACCCGACGGGCGAATCGATCGAGACGCTCGGCAGCCAAGAGGATGTCGCCTGGGGCCTCCATCGCGACTTCGAAGACGCCCAGGAGAACAACGACCCGACCAACTGGTGCTTCCACGTCACGCCCTTGACCGACAGCCCGGTGATGGCCTCACCGGGCCGTCCGACGCCGACCGACTGCGTCGGGGAAGAGTGAACGAGGAAAAGAGCAAAAGAGTAAAAGAGTAAAAGAGTAAAAGAGTAAAAGAGTAAAAGAGTAAAAGAGTAAAAGAGTAAAAGAGTAAAAGAGTAAAAGAGTAAAAGAGTAAAAGAGTAAAAGAGTAAAAGAGTAAAAGAGTAAAAGAGTAAAAAAGCGAGAGAGCAAAAGGGCTCACTTCGAGGCCGTTGCTCTTTCGCTCTTTTACTTTTCACTCCTTTGCTGCTCTATCGCATTTCCTTACGAATCTGCTCGACCACCTCACTATACGAGGTGTTCTGGACCACTTTGCTCATCAGGTCGGTGTACTTCTCGACCAGGTCGGTGCGGCCCTCGGAGCGGTAGTGCTCGAGGATCTCGTGCAGCTTGACGTAGGTACGCTCGCTGTTGACGAAGTACTCGGCGGCCTGAATGGTCGCCTCGATACCGGCGCGGCTGACCGACGGCGCCTTGGCCTCGAACTGGAACTCCTTGTTCTCGCTGTTCAGGATCCCCACGGTCGCCACCGCTTCGGCCTGCGTGGCCACGTCGGGGCTGTCGTCGCTCGAGATGAGGCCCTCGATGGAGAACTCCGAGAAGCGAATCGACTCGAGGGACGGATAGTCGTCGGCCATGCGTTTTTTGAGGCCGTCGAACAGCGCGTCGATCACACCGACGCCGCCGCCGGTGACTTCGAATTTGTCATCTTGCTGATCGCTCAAGCGGCAGCTGATGTCGACGCTCCCCTTGTCCAGGTCTTCGTTGAGCGTATAGCTGTGAACCTGCAGATGGAGGTAGTCCTCCTGGAGGATTTCCTTCATCAATCCGATCATTTTTCGTTGCTTTTCGTACATGGTGCTTTCCCCTGTAGTACTGAAACCGAGACCCCGAGCGCGTCGCCACCCCGCCACACGCCAAGATTCGGTAGATTGAGCTGACGTAACTTCCGAATTACTCTACACTGTAAATGTAATACATTTACGCGTGAAATCGATGTCAAACGCTGACGGATAAGCTTCATGGCCCGCGGACACCGCTCTCAACACGATGCACCTGAATTGAGCGCATCGCAAGACCCGCACGCGAAAGAACGGGCTGTGGTTCGCGAAGGTTCGACCTTCATGACCGATCCGCAGGCCGAGCAGTTCTGCCAGACCTTTGCCGACGGGCTGGAGAGCGGCATCGGGTATGCGCGTATTCTCGATATTCTGGCGCGCCAAGATTTCGACAAGAAAACCATCGGCCGCCTGCGCGAGGCCCTGTTGGAGCGTGGCGACCTGCTCGGCGAAGCGTTGGCGCGCTACGGTCTGCTCGACCCCAACGCGCGCAAGCTGATTCTAGTCGCCGAAGAGCAAGGTGTCCTGCCCGAATCCTTCGCCCAGCTCGGCCGTATCTACGGCAAGCGCTACGCGCGCAAAAAAGCTTTCGCCGCCTCGCTCATCGAGCCGTTGATCCTCATCGCGCTCGGCCTGATCGTGTTTCGCAACATCATCGGCGGCAATATCGTCAAGCTGGCCTTCTCGCGCGACACCAACGAGCGCATCATCGACATCTTGATCATGTCGGGCATCGAATCGGCGATGTTCGCGCTGGCCTGCTTCGTGGTGTTCTTTTTGTGGCTCAACCTGCCCGTCGACTTTGCCCCGCGCGACCTGTTCAGCCGAATTTGGATGCGCATGCCGGTGGTCAGCGACCCGGGACGCCACTACTCGGTGGCGCTCTTCTGCCGCTACTTGCAGCAATCGATCGACAGCGGCATGACGGTCTATCAAGGCATCGAGCTCGCCGCCGAAGCGTCGAACCACCCAGGCATTCTCGACCACTATCAAAAAGCTCAAAAGCGCATCGAGGATGGCTACTCACTGGCCGAAGCGCTGAACACGATCCGCACGCTGCCGGTCGAGGTGCTCGAAAACGTCGACATCGGCGAGGAGTCGGGTCGACTCGACGAGCGGCTGACCTTTCTGGCCCAACGCTACGAGGACAAGGCCAACGAGAGCTTCAAAAACCGCATGTCGGCCTATACCTGGATATTGCGCTACGGGATCATCGTGCTGGTGATCTCGATGGTGCTCATGTCGATCTCCGAGCTCGACTTCCTCTGATTCCTCGAAACAACCAGACATTCGCCAACAAAAAGGCCGTCGCTCCCGTCATCGGAGCGACGGCCTTTTTGCCGTCTTCATCGCGGTGTTACTCCGCGCAAGCTCCTTCCCCGACATCGATCATGCGGATGGCCCTGATCGCCGAATCGTCGCCGGTGATCTCGCGCGCCGCTTTGACCAGTTGGGCGAGCTGCTCTCGGCTCAACGGCCGGTCGACGGCGTTGACGTCGTAGGCGAAGCCATAGCGCGCAAAGTCGCGGTGGCTCGACTGCATATTCGACAGGCCGGCCTCGTAGATGCAGTCGTCGACGGCCTTTTTGGTGCCGCGAACGTCGCTGTGCACGACCGTCAAGATGATGTCCGGATCCTCGGCCTCCACGCCGATGACGTGGCCGGGGGAGAATACCGTGTCGCGCACCGTGCCGTAGCAGTCGAACAACTGCGTGGTCGTCGCCTTGTGCTTGGCGATGCGCGGCTGGGCTTCCTGAGTCGCTGCGCCGATATGCGGCGTGTTGAAGATACGCTCGACCTCGGCATACGGGTTGTGCCAGGGGTCCTGCTTGTTGCCCGGCTCTTCGGGAAACACGTCGACCATCGCGTGGCGGATCTTCTCCTCGTTGACCGCACGGATCAGGTCGTCGGGCTCGTACAAAAAGCCGCGCGCGGCGTTCAAGAAGATGCGCGGGCTGTTCTCGCCGCGGTTGGCCCCCAACTGCGAGAAGTGCTCCTCGTAGTTGAGCATATTCTCGTTGGAGTGGCCGCGCGGATCCTCGGCCGACACGTGCACCGTGACAAAATCACCCTCGCGAAAGGCTTGCGTCATCGTGTCGCACGCCGTCCATCCCAAGGTGGTGCCCACCTCGCGGGCGACCTCGCTGGCGTCATAAAAGTAGACGTCCATGTCGAACGCCTCGGCCATCTTGGCGACCTGCTTGCCAATATTGCCCAAGCCGATGATCGACAGCGACTTGCCGCGAAGCTCGTAGCGGTTCTTGTTGTCCTTGGTCCACTCGTGGCGGTTGCTCTTGTGGACCGAGTCGTAGATGCGCCGCGCCACGGTGATGAGCTCACCGAAGATCATCTCGACGACCGACCAGCCGTTGCTGATGGGGTCGTTCATGACCATGACGCCCTCGCGAGCACACGCCTCTTTGTCGACCGAGTCGTCGCCGATGCAGCAGAGCATGATCGCGGCGAGGTTCTCGGACGCCTGCAGAACCCGCTCGTTAACGATAAAACGGCTGCGCTTGTAGAGCAGGTCGTGCTGACCCTCCTTGAGGATCTCGACGACCTCGTCCTCATCCTGAGTCTCCCGGCGGTCCGGCTCGATGCCCTGCGCGCGCAGGTAATCGTCGAGCGAGGGGTCCGGGTGCTCGAGGATGAGTGCCTTTTTGAACTTGCTGTTGAGGTAACGAACTCCGTCGATTTTTGGCATGTCGTACTACCTGTTTGGGTGTGCGTAGACTTCTACTTCGGTTGCAGCGACTGCGCTTTTAGCCAGTGGCTGCTTGTCTGTTCCTGGTCTTTCGTTCTTGGTTCTTGTCGCTGCTCGCGAGTTCGTAGCCAATCGGGCTCTTATGATTCGCGAGAGCTGTTCAGGTTTCAAATTGGAACGTCTGGCGCCAAACGCCGTTGCGTTCGTGGTCGGCTGCTCCGTCACCAAGAACCAAGAGCCAAGAACCAAGAACAATTCCCGTCGAACGACTCAGCGCCGTAAATCGACACCGCCTCAGAGCACCACGCGCTCGACGTACTCGCCAAAGACTTCGCGCAACGTGTCGGAGATCTCGCCGAGGGTGACCTTCTTCTTCACCGCGTTCAGGATATGCGGCATCAGGTTGTCGGAGCCCTCGGCCGCCTTTTTGAGCGCGGCGCGCGCCTTGTCGACGTCGTCTTGGGCGCGCGAGGCCTTGAACTCGCGCAGTCGCTCGACCTGGCTGCGCTCGACCTTTTCGTCGACGCGCAACAAATCCTCGGGCGGCTGGTGGCCGGTCTGGAACTCGTTGACCCCGACTATGATGTCCTCGCCGCGCTCCTGGCGAAGCTGGGCCTGGTAGGCGGCCTCTTGAATCTCGGACTGCTGGAAGCCCTTCTCGATGCCAGCGACCGCGCCGCCCAGGTCGTCGATGCGCTCGATATACGCGCGCGCCTCCTCCTCGATGCGGTCGGTCAGGCTCTCGACGGCGTAGCTGCCGGCGAGCGGGTCGATGAAGTCGGCCACGCCCGATTCGTGGGCGATGACCTGCTGGGTGCGCAGTGCCAGGCGCACGGCGTCCTCGTTGGGCAGGCTCAGCGCCTCGTCCCACGAGTTGGTGTGCAGCGACTGGGTGCCGCCCAAGACCGAGGCGAGCGCCTGCAAGGCCACGCGCACCACGTTGACCTTGGGCTGCTGGGCAGTGAGCGTCGAGCCGGCGGTCTGGCTGTGGAAGCGAAGCCGCATGGAGCGCTCTTTCTTGGCGCCAAAGCGCTCTTTGACAATGCGCGCCCACAGCCGCCGCGCGGCGCGGAACTTGGCGACTTCCTCGAGGAAATTGTTGTGGACGTTGAAGAAGAACGACAGCCGGCCGGCGAAGTTGTCGATATCGAGCCCGCTCTCGAGCGCACTCTCGACGTAGGCGATGCCGTTGGCCAGCGTGAAGCCGACCTCCTGAGCGGCGGTGCTGCCCGCCTCACGGATGTGGTAGCCCGAGATGCTGATGGTGTTCCAGCGGGGCACCTCGTCCTTACAGAACCCGAAGATGTCGGTGATGATGCGCATCGAGGCGCGCGGCGGATAGATGTAGGTGCCGCGAGCGATATACTCTTTGAGCAGGTCGTTCTGGATGGTGCCGCGAAGCTTGCTCGCGTCGACACCCTGCTGCTCGCCGACCGCGATATACAGCGACAACAAGATCGCCGCGGTCGAGTTGATCGTCATCGACGTGGAGACCTTGTCGAGCGGAATCTCGTCGAACAGCGTCTCCATGTCGGCGATGGAGTCGATCGCCACACCCACCTTGCCGACCTCGCCCTGGGCGCGCGGCGAGTCGGAGTCGAAGCCCATCTGAGTGGGCAGGTCGAAGGCCACCGAAAGCCCCGTGGTGCCCTGGTCGAGCAGGTACTTGTAGCGCTGATTCGACTCGGCGGCGGTGCCGAAGCCTGCGTACTGGCGCATCGTCCACAGCCGGCCGCGATACATCGTCGGCTGGATGCCGCGCGTAAACGGGTACTGGCCGGGAAAGCCCAGGTCGTCGAGGTAGTCGAGTTCGGCGGTGTCCTGCGGGCCGTACAACAGGTCGACGGGCGCGCCGTCGGACAGGTTGAACTCGTCGCGGCGCACGCCGTACTTGTCGAGGATGGGCTGGAGGGTCTTTTGCTCCCACTCCGCCTTTGCTTGCTCGATTTCTTCGAGCAGGGCTTGCTGTTGCTTCGGGTTTTCGTCAGTCATTGCCGTGTCGCCTTTCGTTTTTTGTCGGCTCTGCCGATTCGCGACACCCCCGGGGCGGCCTACGCCGCCCGCGCGGAGGCGCCCCCGGGGGTGCTCAACCTAGCTATGCCTGCTCAATACTCACCAACACATCCCCAATCTCCACAGCATCCCCTTCACTGACGTGAATCGTCGAGACGCTGCCGGTGATGTGCGCTTTGAGGTCGTTCTCCATCTTCATCGCCTCGACGATGATGACGCATTGGCCCTCTTCGACGTCGTCGCCCTCGGCGCACTGCAGCGCCACGACCTTGCCGGCCATGGGGCTGACCAGATCGGGGCCGCCGGCGCCGCGCGCGCCCACGCCGGCCACGCGCATGCGCTTTTGGCGCTCGTTGAGCACGTTGACGTGGTGGGTCTCGTTGCGCAGCTGCACGGTGTGCTCGCTCTCTTTGGCGCGCACGTCGACGTCGTAGGAGGCGCCGTCGATGAGCATCTGCAGCCGGCCGTTCTCGGGGGCGTAGGCGTCGATGACGACTTCTTGTCCTTCGGGGGTGACCACTTTGTAGCGGCCGTCTTCGAGGGTCTCGACCTCGAAACAGCGTGCCTCTTCGTCGTCACCGTTGGTGATAAAATATGCAGACATGACTCAGTACCTCCTCAAAGCGCGAAATCGCCCAAGTTGCTTCCAACCGCTGCCGGCCTTCTGGGTGGCCTTGGCGCCCTCGGCGCCGCCGCCGGCCTCGGCGATGGCTTCGTCGCGTCGGTGCGCGGCGAGCACCGCGGCCAGCTCGGCCACCTCGGTGTGGGCGGGCGCGGGCTTCTGGCGGTCCTTCATCATGCGCGGGACGAACTCGGTGTCGTAAGCGCCCTCGACGAAGTCGGGATGCCCGAGCACTTCTTGGTGGAAGGCGATATTGGTGATGATGCCGCTGACGGTGTATTCGGAGAGCGCGCGGCGCATGCGCCCGAGGGCGTGCTCGCGGTCCTCGCCCCACACGACCAACTTCGAGATCATCGGGTCGTAGTGCACCGGCACGGTCGCGCCCGAGTAGACCCCGCTATCCTCGCGCACGCCGGGACCGTCCGGGCCGCTCAGGTAGCTGATGGGACCGGGCGCGGGCATGAAGTTGTTCTCGGGATCTTCGGCGTAGATGCGGCACTCGATGGCGTGGCCGCTGCTCTTGAGGTCTTCCTGAGTGAACGGAAGCTCTTCGCCGTCGGCGATGCGCACCTGCCAGCGCACGAGGTCCATGCCCGTGATCATCTCGGTGATCGGGTGCTCGACCTGCAGACGGGTGTTCATCTCGAGGAAGTAGAAGTTCTGCTCGTGGTCGAGCAAGAACTCGACGGTGCCCGCGCCGATATAATCGACGGCCTGGGCGGCCTTGACGGCGACCTCGCCCATCGCTTTTCGCGTGGCCTCCTCGAGGACCGGGCAGGGAGTCTCTTCGATGATCTTTTGGTGGCGACGCTGCACCGAGCAGTCACGCTCGAACAGGTGCACGCAGTTGCCGTGACCGTCGGCGAGCACCTGGATTTCGACGTGCTTCGGGTTGACGACGTACTTCTCGACGAAGACGTCGCCGTTGCCAAAGGCGCTCAGGGCCTCGCGGCGAGCGCCCTCGAAGGAGGCGATGAAGTCCTCGGCGCGGTCGACGCGGCGCATGCCTTTGCCGCCGCCGCCGGCCGACGCTTTGACCAGCACCGGAAAGCCCATCTCCTTGGCGATCTCGAGCGCCTCTTCGGCGTCCTCGATGGCGTCTTCGGTGCCGGGGACCAGCGGCACGCCCGCCTTCTCCATGAGCGTGCGCGCGCGGGTCTTCTCGCCCATCGCCTCGATGGCGTAGGGCTTGGGCCCGATAAAGACAACGCCGGCTTCGTCGCAGGCGCGAGCGAAGTCGGCGTTCTCACTCAGGAACCCGTAACCGGGATGGATGGCCTGAGCGCCGCTCTTCTCGACGACTTCCAGGATCTTGTCGATGCGCAGGTAGCTCTCGTTGCTCGAGGCAGGACCGACGCAATAGGCCTCGTCGGCCAAGCGCACGTGCAACGCCTCGCGGTCGGCCTCCGAGAAGACCGCCACCGACGCGATGCCCATCTCCCGTAAGGAGCGGATCACGCGCACGGCGATCTCTCCCCGATTGGCGACCAGTACTTTTTCGAACATGATGGACTCCATAAAAATTACGGTTCTTTCGGCGGCGACGTTATCAGACCGTGTTGGGAGCGACAAGGTGGATGGAGAGGGCAAAAAAAAGCCGGACGCACCGCTGGAGGGGCGCGTCCGGCACAACCTAACGACGAGTTTTCACCCGGCGAGTCAGTCGTTTTGACGTTCAGTCATTCTGCTCTTGAAGCTTGTGGATGATCATCCGTTTGGCTTCGCTGTCGACGTGGTCGCCGTCGAAGACTCCTTCGAGCTTCTCGGTCGCCGCGAATTTGGTGACCAGGAACTTCTCGAGGTTCGCCAGCTTGGCCAGCGCTTCTTCGTTGGCGCCGAGTCCAAATTTCAGCTCGTGATCGCCATCCTCGGCCAGCCCGTGACGCATGCGCACGACCTTCTCTTCCTCGGGGGTGAGCACGTCCAGGTCTTCATCGCCCCGGCGCGACTCGCGAGTGACGGTCGTGGTGCCGGTGCTGCGCAGGTTCTTCTTCTCGTCAGTCAATGTAATTCCTCCACGGTGTCAGCGCCGCTTCCCTAGCAGCGCGACCTCCAGATCATTTAGACATTCAACTCGGCGCAACCAGGGTTGCAAACGAACTCAGCTAAAACATTTATATGACGAGTCCTCGAGCCCTGCAAATTTTTTGGGTGAGATTTATTGAATCACCCGTCGGCTCTCAGATGCCTTACCAATTTGATACCAAACCACAGCAAAATCGCAACGCCGAGGCCAACATAGACCAAATGGGTATATCGCTGGACCCAATTGGCGAGCTCTTCGATATTGTAGCCTACTAAGTAGCCGAGCGCCAAAAGCGCGGCGTTCCAGAGGGCAGCGCTGAGCGCGGCGAAGAGGAGCACCTTCCAGAGCACCAGCCGGGCGAGGCCCGCCGCCAAGAAGAAGACCGCCCGGAACGCCGGCACGAAGCGGTTGATGGCGATATAGACGCTGCCGTGCTTCTCGAATTGGTGGATCAGCTTGTCGACCTTGGGCCGAATCTTCTCGCGATCGAGCAGGCGGTGAATCCAGGTGTTCTTCTCCTGGTTGCGCGCCACCCAGTTGCCGGCCCACCAATCGATGGCCGCGCCAATGAGGCTTCCCAGCGTCACCGCGCCGAAGACCGCCCACCACGGCCAGCCGGCCGTTGGAATGAGCACCGCGCCCGCCACCGTGACCGTGTCGCCGGGGAACGGCGGGACGATATATTCGATCATCGCGCTCAGCATCAGCAGCAACAGCCCCCACCAAATGGCCTGGCCGGACAGGTAGTCAAAGATGGTTTGGAGGTCGTACAGCTCCATCGGGCGGGGTCCTCGAAGATTCGTTCACAGTATGGCCGCTACTAATCTACTCAAAAGCGTCGGGTTAGCAAAAGCGGGGTTGAGTGGTGGAGTGGTTGAGTGGTTAAGTGATTGAGTGGTTTCTTGTTCGAGCGCATAGCCCCATGCCAACCCAGACGAAGCGCCCGCGTTGACGATCACTCCGGATCCAGCGATAACGGGCAATCAAGGAACCACTTAACCTCTCAACCTCTTCTTAACCACTTAACCTCTCAACCTCTCAGCCGTGCCCATGGACATCGTAAATAAGTACCTGACTCAATACGCCGACCAACTCGACACCAAAGCGTGCCTGATCGCGCGCAACGCCATCGCCGACAGCTACGAGCTTCTGTCCGAGCACCTCGCCGACGGGCTGTGGCTGGTCGCCGCCGACGAGAATACCTGGGAAGCCGCCGGTGAGCAGACCGCGGCGATGCTCGACGCAGCCGGCCAGAAGTGGGAGCGCTTCGAGGTGCCGATGCCCGACGAGGGCGACCCGATCTGCGACGACACGCTCATCGACTCGTACCGTGAGGCGCTGCGCGAGACCGGCGCGGTCTCGGGGCTGGCTGTTGGGGCGGGCACGATCAACGACGTGGTCAAGATGGGCTGCCACCTCGAGGACCAGCCCATGGCGGTCATCGGCACCGCCCCGAGCATGAACGGGTACAACTCGGCGATCGCCGCGGTGCTCTCCGACGGGGTCAAGACGACCGGGCCGTGCACCGCGCCGCTGGTGGTCATCGCCGACCTCGACGTGATGGCCGAGGCGCCCTACCGCATGATCGTCAGCGGGCTGGGCGACCTGATGAGCAAGCCGGTGTCCAACTCCGACTGGCGCCTGTCGGCGCGCCTCAAAGGCACCCACCACTCGCCCGAGGCGATGGAGATCATCGAGCACGGCGCGCGCGCCCTCGAGGGCGTGGCCGAGAAGCTCCCCGAGCGCGACCGTGACGCCACCAAGGGCCTGGTCGAGTCGCTGATGCTCTCGGGCATCGCCATGAGCGTGGCGGGCTCGTCGAGCCCGGCGTCGGGCGGCGAGCACCTGATCAGCCACTTCATCGACATGACGGCGTACGCCTTCGACCAGCCCCACGACCTGCACGGCTGCCAGGTCGGCGTGGGCACGCTGACGACCGCCCTGCTCTACGAGAAGCTCCAGGCGCTCGACCCGGCGACGATCGACATCGACGCGCGCGTCGAGGCGCTCCCGGCGTGGGACGATTACGAGGCGCAGCTTCGCGAGCGATTCGGCAAGCTATTCGACGCGGTCGTCAAGCACGCCAAGCCGGGCTATCCGAGCCCCGACGAGCTGCGCGCGCGGCTCACCCAGTTGGTCGACGAGTGGGAGATGGTGTTGGACGAGGTGCGCTCGACGCTTCGCAGCGAACAGTCGCTCGAAGACGAGCTTCGCGCCGCCGAGGCGCCGGTGCGCTTCGCCGCGCTCGACGTCGACAAAGACCGCGCCCGCCGAGCGATCGCGCATTCGAAGGATATCCGCAATCGCTACACGATTTTGCACTTGGCGTGGGAGTTGGGCGTGCTCGACGAGTGGGCCGACGAGGCGATCGAGCATCTTTACGAGTAAGGCGCTTCGCGTTCGGTGGCAGGGCATCTTGCCCTGCCACCGAGACTTCGCGCCTCGAGCGCTTCCGCTCAGAAGAAGTTGGTGTAGACGTAGTAGCCGGCGCCGAGCACGCACGCGCCGCCGAAGATCATGGCGACGAGCACGAGGCCGATGATCAGGCCCTTTTTGCTCTTCTTCTCGGGGGCGGGAGGGCCGCCCGTGCCGACTTTGTGGACGCGCATGTCGCCCTGCTGATCGGCCGGACTCGGCCCACCCGGGGGCGGAGTGGTCGTCGCCGGACTGACGGCCTGCTGGGGTTGTTGCGGCTGCTGAGCCTGTTGCGCCTCCTCGGCTTCCTGGGCGCCCGGGCCGAACGGGCCCGACTGGTCGCCGGCCTGCGAGACCTGCGACGGCCCGGGGCCTGCCGGCTCGCCAAACGAGGGCGGCGATGACTGCGAAGGTTGCGCCGGCGGCACCGAATCGAGGTCGTCCTCGGACGGTGCGCTCATGCTGATCGTCGAGGCGGTTCCCGCCTCGTCGCCGGTGGCCTCGTCGGTCTCCAAACGCTGCTGGTCGGCGAAACGCTCTTCGATATCGTGCGGCTGGGTGTCGGCCTCCGACGACTCCGAGATGCCCGAGGGCGGCTCGGCGTCGGACAGGTCGATGCGCTCGGTCTTCGCCCAGGCGGCCTCGTCGGCTTGTGCGTCTTGTTCGGGCTGCTCGTTCGCCTTCTGACCCGGCTTCGGGATCTTGAAGCCCGATCCACCGCTCGACTTGCCGGCGTCGGTCGACTTGCCGGCGCTCTTCTGGCCCGGCTTCGGGATCTTGAGCCCGCCTCCTGCCTTCTTTTGCTCGCCGTCGCCCTGCTCGTCCTTGGCCTTTTTGGCCTCCTCGACAGCTTTTTTGAGTTCGTCACCACCGAGGGCGGCCATGCCAAACATGGTCTTCTTTTTGCTCTTTTCCTCGAGCTGATGGCCGCAATAGCCGCAGTGGGCAGCATCGTCAGCAATCTGCTTGTCGCAATTCGGGCAGTTGATCATTCGGCGTCTCCGAAACAGACCGGGAACTGATAGTGTAACGCGGTCCAAATTACGCAACGAAATCCGGTCACGTCAACTACACGGCGTCGCGACGGCGAGTAAAACCGAGGAATGCCGCCAAAATCACCCAGGCTGCGCCCACCGGCACGTTGCCCGATCCGGTCGCCGAGCACCCGTCGTTGACCGTCAGATTCTCGTTGTCTTCGTCGGTCAGCGGGTCGCCACCGGCGTCGTTGTCCGTTCCGCCGGCGTCAGGGTCACCGTTGCCGCCGCCGTCGGTCTGCAACGCCACCGGCGCTGCGTCGACGAAATCGACACCCGGCGCCGAGGTCGTCTGCGCGACCGAGCTCTGGAAGAAGATCGAGTCGACGTCGTACCACCCGCTGGCCTCGGCGCCCGGGGCTTCGCCGTCGAGCAGGTCGATCCGCAGTTGGGTAACCGCGCCGCTCCATTCGGTGTGCTCGCCCAGCGGGATCACCAGGTCGTGGTACTCGCCGTCGCCGGCCGCCTCGAAGCGCACCGCGCGCTCCTCGGAGAACGACTCGCCCTCGCGCGCCCAGAACACCGCCTTGGTGTGGACGCCGTCGTGCGAGCGCACTCGCAAGACGAGCTGGTCGAACTCCTCGGCGGGCACGTTGGTCCAGCCCGGCGAAATGATGCGGGCATCCTCGCCGGAGATCTTCTGGGAGAGCAGGCCGTAGTTGGTGTTCACCTTGAGCTGCTCGAAGTGCTCGGCCGGCTTGCCGGTCCATCCCTCGAGGTTGCCCTCGTCGGAGGTGTCGTCGAAGAGCCAGGCGTTGGGGTCGAGCACGTCCATCTGGGCGTGGGCGCGCGCCTCGTGGCCCAACTCGTTGGTCTCGACGCCGTCGTCCCAGCTGTCGCGGTCGCCGAAGATCGTCCCCGTGGGGCTCTCGGCGTGCTGGATCCAACCGCGCACGTCCGGGTGCTCGATGGCGCCCACGCTGTAGCGATTCGCCTTCATGTCGATGAGTACGCGCTTGGTCTCGCCGGGCGAAAACGCGTGCATGTCGAGCTTACCTTCGGCGCCCAGCGCGTCTTTGGCGGGGTTATCCTCGTCCGAGTCCGCCGAGTTGATCGTCCAACTCGACTGGTCGTAGGAGGGGTGGTCCGAGTAAATCGCGTAGTTGGTCGCCTCCAGGTACGGCTCCTCGACCAGATACCCCGCCCAGACGTTTCGGATGACCTCGTCGGACTTGTTGGTGATGAGGATTTCGGCCTGGAAGGTGTCGCCGGGCAAGGCGTCGGCGAGGCTGGCGCTGGCGCCCTGGTCGTAGAAGTTGTCGGTGCCCAGCCAGTTGACCTTCACCGACACGTCGTAGTCGGCCGGCGTGCCGCCGTTCTCTGCGCGGCTCACCAGCGTGCCGAGCTCGGCGAGCAGGTTGTCGCCCGGGCAGCTCGTCGACTGGCCGGCGTGCTCCCGGTGGCCCTTGATGCTCGTGCGGTTGAACGGGATGCCGTAGGTGCGCCCCACCCAACCCACGATCTGCGCCGCGGCGTTGATCTGAGCGTCGCTGGGCGTCTGCGAGGTGAAGTCGCCGATAAAGCAGGTGCCGATATTGCCCGAGTTCTGCCCGCCGACGTGCGCGCCGGTGCGGTCTTCACGCGAGCGCCCCTGATAGACCTTGCCCGCCTGGCTGACCACGAAGTGATAGCCGATATCGCACCAGCCGTTGCTGTCGATATGGTAGGCCTGAATGCCGCGCATCGTGGCGTGGATATCGCCGTCGGTGCGCGGCGAATAGGTGTGGTGGATCGCCTGGCGATACGGGTCGTGCGACGAGCCGCAGACCTTGCTCGGGTTGCGCGCACCCCACTGAGACCGGGTGACGACGTAGCTCGGGATCGCCTTTTGCTGCACGGTGACATAGTCGCCGTTTTGGACACGCTCGGAAGGCTGCTCGACCGGAAGATCGCGCGCCAAGACGCCGGGACGGGCGGCGATCTCCTCGTAGAACTCGACCTGCAGCCAGTCCAAGCCTGCCGCCCGACGAATCTCGAGCTCGCCGGCCTCTTCGTCGAGCAGCACGCGGCCCACGTGGATGCCGTCTTCGTACCAGGTCACTTCAATCGGCGCCCACGCGCTCCACTGCCCGTCGGTCAGGCGCACCCGATACTCGAACGCCTGTTTGGTATCGGCATTGGTGTCGGCCATGCTGGGGTCGGCCGTATAGAAAAAGCCGACCTGCCGGAAGGGCTCGTCGCGCTCGTAGCGCGCCGTGCCCCCATCGAAAGCCCCCGCGATCTTCTGCGGGGTGTTCAGCAACACGAGGTTGGGGTGCATGTGATCGAGATGCGCGCTCTCCGCCTCGACGAGCGCATGCTCGGCCGGCTGAGGCTCACTCGACTTGCTGCATCCCGCCAACGCTACGACGACCAGACCGACGATCCACCACCGAAGTGTGCGCATTTTCAATAGCTCCCGTTGTTTGAATGTTGCATACACCATACTACATGGAGGTACACAATGAAATTGGGGTTTGGGGGTTTGGGGGTTTAGGAGTTTGGGTTGGGGTCTTGGGTGGGGGCTCCAGAGATTGCTCGCCGCGCTCCAGAGATTGCTCGCCGACGCTCCAGAGATTGCTCGCCGCGCTCCAGAGATTGCTCGCCCGCCTCCAGAGATTGCTCGCCGACGCTCCAGAGATTGCTCGCCGCGCTCCAGAGATTGCTCGCCCGCCTCCAGAGATTGCTCGCCGACGCTCCAGAGACGTGTCGCCGTGCTCCAGAGATTGCTCACCGCGCTCCAGAGATGCTCCGCCGCGCTCCAGAGATGCTCCGCCGCGCTCCAGAGACGTCTCGCCGCGCTCCAGAGACGTCTCGCCGGGCTCCAGAGATGCTCCGCCGCGCTCCAGACGCAACTCGCAGCCCCTATGTCCTTAATTGCTTATGTAGAAGGCGCCCGGCACCTGCAAGGCCCACTCAAACGCTAACTCGGCAAGTCCCGCGGCCCGAACCGATGGGGCAACAGCTCGTCGAGGGTAGTAAACTCGCGGTCGCCCTCGGGGTTGCTCATCAGGATGGGCAGGTCGTCGGCGAATTCGGCGAGGACCTGCCTGCAGATGCCGCAGGGGGCGGCGGGGGCTTCGAGGTTGGTCACCACGGCGAGCGCCACGGGGCGGCGCTCGCCGTGCGCGACGGCGTTGCCGATGGCGGTGCGCTCGGCGCAGACGGTCGCGCCGTTGCTGGCGTTCTCGACGTTGCAGCCGGCGTAGACCTCGCCCGAATCCATCAGAAACGCCGCGCCGACCGGAAACTTCGAGTACGGGGCGTAGGCGTTCTTTTGGGCCGCCAAGGCAGCCTCATAGAGGCGTTGCCATTGTTCGTCGGTGATGTCGGTCGCGTTTGTCATGGTTGATAGCCTTGCAAGAGTTGGAGGTGCTATTTAGGCGGACAAACTACAATTTTGGGGTCGTCTTTTTGGAACGTGGTCGATATTCGAAGGTCCAAAAACCGACCACCGTCGATACCTCGACCCTCAAATTGTAGTTTGTCTGCCCTAATAGCCTTCTCAAAGCATCTCGACCGTCTTGCAGACCAGGGCCGAAAACTTCTCACGCACCATCGCGGCGACCTCTTTGACCTCTTCGTGGTCGAGCTTCTCGGTGCCCAGACCGGCGGCGAGGTTGGTGATGCAGCTGATGCCGCCCACGTTCATGCCCATGTGGTTGGCCACGATGACCTCGGGCACGGTCGACATGCCCACGGCGTCGCCGCCCAGGGTGTGGATCATGCGGATTTCGGCCGGGGTCTCGTAGCTGGGGCCGGCCATGCCGGCGTAGACGCCCTGCTTGAGCTCGTAGCCGAGATCGTTGGCCGCCGAGAGGATCGTCTCGCGGATCTGGGGGTTGTAGGCGTAGCTCATGTCCGGAAAGCGCGGCCCGAAGCGGTCTTCGTTGGCCCCGCGCAGCGGGTTGACGCCGGTCAGGTTGATGTGGTCGGTGATCACCATCAGGTCGCCGGGCACATAGTCGGGGTTCGCCCCGCCCGCCGAGTTGGTCACCAACAGGTTGTCGATGCCCATCAGGCCGAACACGCGCACCGGGAAGGTCAGCTCGGTGAGCGACCAACCCTCGTAGTAGTGCACGCGCCCCTGCATGGCGAGCACGGGCTTGCCGGCGAGCTTGCCGTAGACCAGCCGCCCCTCGTGGCCCTCGACGGCCGACTCGGCAAAGCCGGGAACGTCGCTGTACTCGAGGGCGACGGCGTCGTCGAAGTCGTCACACAGGCCGCCCAGACCGCTGCCCAAGATCAGGGCGATCTCGGGGGTCTCGGGGATGCGCTCTTGGATCCACTGGGCGCTGGCTTTGGCTTGGTCGTAGAGTTCGGTAGTCATAGTTTCTTCACTTTATGAAAGTTTGGGTTTTCGATTTATTGCGTTTTGGCGATCTCTTGCTTGCTGGCGGGGCCCCTCCGGCGGCTCAGCTACGACGTTCGATTTGGAATCCCTTGCTTGCTGGCAGGGCCCCTCCGTCGGCTCAGCTACGCTTCGCCGACACCTCCCCTGGACCTGAAAAGCGGCCCGGGGAGGGGGATTGCGCGTCTGAACCACTCTTCTTTCCTGCAATCCCCTTCCCCAGCGCGCTTTCTGCGCTAGGGGAAGTGCCGAGCGCTGTTTGCGAGGCGAAGGGGCCCCTGCATAAAGCAAGGGATTCCATCACTCCATCACTCGATCACACCAACACCCCAGCCACCGTCGCCGTCATAAACGCCGCCAGCGTCCCGCCGATCATCGCGCGCAGCGCGATCTGGGCCAGGTCCTTCTTACGCCCCGGCGCGATCCCGCCGATGCCGCCGAGCTGGATGCCGATGGAACCGAAGTTCGCAAATCCGCACAGGGCGTAGGTGGCGATAATGACCGAGCGGCCGCTGAGCTGGACGTTGGGGTCGGCGAGCATGCCCGACAGACTTCCGTAGGCGACGAGCTCGTTGACGACCATCTTCTCGCCGAGGAGCTGTGCGATCAAAAAGCAGTCTTCGGTGGGGACGCCCATGATCCAGGCGAAGGGCCAGAACAGGTAGCCGAAGATCGTTTTGAGCTGGATCATCGGCAGCGTGCTCACCTCGGGGGCTCCCTGCGTGGCCGACATCGTCTCGATGCAGCCGAGCACGGCATCGTCTTTGATGCCTTCGAGGGCGCAGCCGGCGGGCACGCTCATGCCGTTGGCCTGGTAGTAGGCGACGAGGTCTTCGAGCCCGCCCTTGTTCCACAGCAAGCTCGGCAGGCTGAGCAAGTAGTCAATCAGCGCGATGAGCGCCAAGAAGGCCAGGAGCATGGCGCCGACGTTGAGGGCGAGTTTGAGGCCCTCGGCGGCGCCGCGGCTGGCGGCGTCGAGCAGGTTGGCGTCGACCTTCTCGTCGTGCATCTCGAGGTTGCCGCTCGTCTCGGGCTGGCCCACCTCGGGGTACATGATCTTGGCGACCACGAGCGCGGCCGGCGCGCTCATGACGCTGGCGGCCATCAGGTGGCCGGCGATGTCGGGGAAGGTCGACTGAAGCATGCCCACATAGATGGCCATGACGCCGCCGGCGACCGTGGCGAAGCCGCCGGTCATCACGACCATGAGCTCCGAACGGGTCATCTTGTCGACGTACGGCTTGACCACCAGCGGGGCCTCGGTCTGGCCCACAAAGATGTTGGCGGTGGCCGACAGGGTCTCGGCGCCGGAGGTGTTCATCACCTTCTGCATGGCCTTGGCCATCCAGTAGACGATCTTTTGCATGACGCCCAGGTGGTACAGGATCGTCATCAGCGAGCTAAAGAAGATGATCGTGGGCAGCACGGCGAACGCGAAGTTGATGAGCGCCGGCTCCCAGTTGCCGGTCACGAAGCTCTCGAAGATGAACTCCGAGCCGTGGTTGGTGAACTCGAGGAGTTTGGCGACCGCGGTCGTCGCCCCCTGGAAGACCATCTCGCCGCCGGGCATCTTCAGGATAAGCAGCGCGAAGGCGAGCTGCAGGCCCACGCCCCAGCCCACCAACTTCCAGTCGATGCGCCTGCGGTTGGTCGACAGCAAAAAGGCCACGCCCAGGAGCGCCACGATGCCAAAGAGGCTGACCGCGCGGTTCAAAAACCCGGTGTCGCTGCTGCCCTCGAGGGCGGCCTTGCGCTTGGCGGCGGCGGTCGCCTCGGTCATCGAGGTGGCGCGTTCGCTGATCTGCGCGCCCACGCCGCTGGCGACGTTGGAGGTCTCGCGGGCGACGAGCTCCATCGCCAAACGCTCGGTCTCGTCGGCCTGCGCCGCACGCGCACGCTGCTCCTCGGCGGTCTGCTGGGTCGCCGTGGTCGCGTTCTCGACGACCTGGCCGGCCACCTGCTGCGCCGGACGCGCGCCCTCGTCTTGCTGGGCCGCGCTCTCACCGGTCATGCCGATGATGGTGCCGGTGACGATGAGGAAGCCGCAAAACAAAAAGGTCAGCCAAGCCAACGCCTTGAAGAGACGCTTGGAGAGATGCCTAATCCGCTGATTCATGTGTGATTCTCCAACATGCTGTGGAACGTCAGCATGTTGTAGCTTTTGGCGGGGATTGTGACAAGGAGGGAGGTTATCGCGGCGGCTAAGGTGACGGCCTTGCAGAGTTCGAAACGCCCACTATTGAGGTAGAGATAATATTTAAGGGCGGACGATTCGTGACTCCACTGCGACCCAAACGCTTCTGGACGCAGCCACGCCGCGAATCATCCGCCCTTAAATGCTAATTCCACCTCAATAGCGGGCGCTGCGCATCTGCAACGCCCCCACACCTCGAACATCAGTTCGAGCAACTCCGGTCGGTCACGACCGCGAGCGTGTTATTCGACTCGTCACACTCGTTCTCGGTGCTGGTGCCGGTGCCGTTGGCGTCGTCGACCACCGCCTCGATGTCCCAGACGCCGGCGCCGGGCAGGTTGACCTGCACGTCGACGCGCTCGGACTCACCCGGCTCCAAGGGGAGCTGGGTGCGCGCTTCAACCAAGAAGGTGCGGTTGCCGTTGGAGTCGACGGCGTAGAAGCTGACCGGCAGACCCGAGCCCACGCGGACTGCGCCGGCGTTGGTCACCCAGACCTGCAGGCTGAGAGAGCAGGCTTCGCCGGCGACCTGCGGATCTTCGCCGATCACGTCGGGGGCGGCCTGCGGGTCGATGGTGGTCAGCTCGTTGAGGCGGTAGGTGTTCGACACGTACCAGTTGTCGAGCTCCTGGTCGGGGATGGCCCCGTCCTCGTCGACGTTGGTGATGTGGTAGGTGTGCTGGTTCCAGATACGGCGCGTGGCCACCCAGTTGTCGGCGGCGTCGCCGAAGACCTTGATGCCGGCGGTGTTCTGACCCAGGCAGGCGAGCTTGTCGCCGCACTCGAAGTTGTTCGAGCCGACCAAGATCTCGGCGTTGCCGTCGTTGTCGACGTCGGCGATGACCGGGTTCTCGAAGGCGGTGAACGAGGAGTTGGGCTGCTTGAACAGCTCTTGGCCGGTGGCGCCGTCGAAGACCCACAGGTACTGCTCGCCGTTGTAGACGACCTCGGCGCTGCCGTCGCCCTGGAAGTCGAACAGGCTCGAGCCGGTCATGCTGCTCGACTCGTCGAGGGTGGGCATCGCCCACATCTTGGTCGCCGCGAAGCTGGGCACCGGCGGGTTGGTGCTGCTGAAGGTGCTCGCGTCGACGTCGATGGCCACGTACTGGTTGCTGCTGGCGATGCCGATCTCGAGGTCGGGGTTGCTGTCGGTGCCGTCACCGTCGAAGTCGGCGATGGTGGGCGGGCCGAGTCGGCCGCCGTACGAGGCGCCGCTGTAGCCCTCGACGCTCACCGGGCCCCAGACCACTTCGCCGGTCAGGCCGTCCTGGATGCGCACGGTGCCGTTGGCGGCCACGACCACCTCGGGGTTGTAGTCACCGTCGAAGTCGGCCAGCGCCGGGAAGCCGTCGGGAAGCGTCGGGTCGGCCTCCCAGAAGACTTGGCCGTCGTGAGTGTAGGCGGTGGTGCCGGTGACGACCTCCATGGTGTAGAGGTTCGTCGACGAGTCGCGCACCGCGTCGAGGTCGGCCACCGCGCTGAGCGTGCCGCCGTAGGTCGCGGGGGTGCCGTTGGCCCAGTTGATGCCCTGGCCGGGGTAGCCGGTCAGCCCACCGATGCTGGTGCCGTCGTACAGAAGGTCGCCGTTGGCGTCGAAGACCATCGCGCCGGCGACGATCTCGGGAGTGCCCAGGCCGTCGATATTGGCGATGGAGGGGCCGCCCCACCAGAAGGTGAACTGGTGCGGGATCTCCACGCCGCTCGAGTCGGTGGCGCTGGTGGTCCACAGCGGGGTGCCGTCGTTGTCGATGGCGACGAGGCCGCCGGTGGCGTTCTGGTCGTGCCACAGGCCGGCGATGATCTCGACTTGGCCGTCGTTGTCGATATCACCCACGGCCACGCTGCCGGCCGGGGCCACACCGAGCTTCTCGAGGTCGGGCGAGCCGCCGGCGGTGTAGGTCGACGAGATGCTCGACAGCGCGTTGAGCTCGTTGAAGCCCACGCTCCACAGCAGGCCCGAGCCATCGCCCGAGGCCGCGCGCAGCACGCCGTAGCGAAGCTGGTCCCAGCTTCCCTGGTTATTGTTGGTCGCAAAGGTCGTGTAGATGATGTCGGGATGTCGCTCGTGTCGACGACGCCGTCACCGTTGTCGTCGTTGAGGTTGGCGACCACCGGGGTCATCATCACCTGGTCGCGATCCGAGTAGGGATCGGTGCTGCCGATCGCCAAGCTCCACTCCAGGTTGGGGTTGAACGGGCCGGAAGGCGGCGCGTAGACGCACGCGTTGTTGGTCGGGCCGCCCTCACGGCGAGTGGTGTCCGGGTCACAAAGGTCGCCGGTGCCGTCCTGGTCGATGTCGCCCTGGTCGGGGTTTTCGACACGCGGGCAGTTGTCGTCGCAGCCGGTCGTCTCGCCGTCTTCGCAGGGGTTGTCGTCGCCCGAGCCGCTCGAGTCGCCGTCGTCGAGGATGCCGTCGCCGTCGACGTCGTCGTCACAGGCGTCGCCCAGCCCGTCGCCGTCCAGATCGTTCTGGTTCGGGTTGGCCACGTTCGGGCAGTTGTCGGTGTCGTCGGTGTGGCCGTCGCCGTCGTCGTCGTCGCAGACGTCGCCTCGGCCGTCACCGTCGGCGTCAGCTGGTCGGGGGTTGGGCAACGCCCGGGCAGTTGTCGCTGCCGTCGAGGATCGTGTCGCCGTCGTCGTCGTCGTCGCAGGCGTCGCCCCTGGCCGTCACCGTCGGTGTCGATACTGGCCCGGGTTGTTGGTGTCGGGGCAGTTGTCCGAGTCGTCGGCCACGCCGTCGCCGTCGCGGTCGATGTCCGGATCGCAGGCATCACCGATGCCGTCGGCGTCGGCGTCTTCCTGGTTCGGGTTGTACTGGTCGGGGCAATTGTCGGCATCGTCGTCGACGCCGTCGCCGTCCGAATCACCGCCGTTGTTGTTATTGTTGGCGTTGTTGTCGGTGTCGTCGCACGCGTCGCCCAGCCCGTCACCGTCGGAGTCAGCCCTGGTCGGGGTTGGCCACGTCCGGGCAATTGTCGACCGGGTCGAGCGCGCCGTCGCCGTCGGTATCGGCGGCGCACGCCCCGTCGACGCAGGTCATGCCGTCGGCGCAATCCGCGCTCGTCTCGCACGCCTCGCCCAGGCCGGCACCGTCTCCACGAGTGGTGTCGTCGCCACAGGCGGCGGCCGTCATTCCAAAGGCCCCCAGAGGACCACCATCACTGCCAATTTGAGCCGTTTCATCTCGATACTCGCTGCCTCGATTTAGTCAGTTACTTCAGAAAGATCCCGTCTCTTCGCGAAAAGTTCAAGAAGCTTTCTGAATTGTGGTTCATGCATTTGTAGCTTTGTTTAGTGAAAGGTGCAGGGGAATGCAAGCCGCTGTGCGCACATGTGCGACAATGTGGGCCAGGTACGGTTACGGTTACGGTTACGGTTACGGTCACGGCCACGGCCACGGCCACGACCACGACCACGACCACGACCACGACCACGACCACGACCACGACCGGCTCCATGCCCGCAACCACCCCCGGCAAATTTGACCTGTCTTGCTGTCCCTCGTACCATGAGCGCAATTGAGCACTCGAGCTTGCGTCAACTCACGGATGGGGTCGACGGGGCTCCGACACGACATTCAGACTCGACACCGACATGAACAAACGCTGCTTGGCACTGACTTTGATCTTCTTGCTGGCATCTTTGTCCGGCTGCATCGCCAAAGACTTTTCGGGTGAGGGTAGCGGCCTCGACGGCGACGCCGGAGACGTGACGGAAGACGCGTCGACGGAGGATGTCGCCGACGCAGGCGACGCCGACGGGCGCAAGACGCCGCCGAGGATGTCGAGGAGGACACCGGGCCGACCGGTTGCCAGACAGACGACGACTGCGCAGATCCGGCCAACGCCACCGGCACGTGTGACACGAACACCGGCGAGTGCTCTTACGCCTGCGATCAAGGCTTTGATAATTGCGACGACGACGCTTCCAACGGCTGTGAGGCCGAACTGGCCACCGACTCGACCAATTGCGGCACATGCGGCGTCGTCTGTGAAGCATCCGACCTCGGCTACGAGCTCGCCTGCGCAGACGCCCAGTGCCAGCCCACCGAAACCTGCGCCGAGGGCATGGCCGACGCTGACGGCGATGCCGCCAACGGCTGCGAGTGCACATCGAGGACGGCCCCGACCTGCCCGATCGCTTCGGCAAAGACCAGAATTGCGACGGCATCGACGGCGACGCGAGCATCTCGGTGTTCGTCTCCGAAGACGGCGACGACGGCAATGACGGACTGACCATGCAGACCCCGGTGCGAAGCATCGACAAGGGGCTCGAGATCGCCTCGACCACCGACGGTCGCGACCACGTGCTCGTCACCGCGGGGGCGTATAACGAAGTGGTCACGCTGGAGAATGGCGTCAGCATCTTTGGCGGCTATCAGAAGGGGACCTGGGCGCGCACCCCGAACGCCCGCGGCGAGACACGCATCGCCCCGGGCTCGGACGACTACACCGACCCCAACGAGATGAACTACCGCGCGGTGATCGCCGACGGCATCAGCGAAGTGACCGTGCTCGACGGGGTGACCGTCGAGGGCTACGACGCCGACGGCAACGGCAACCCCGGCGCGTCGACTTACGCAGTGTGGGTCAAAGACTCCGAGCGCCTCGCGCTGCGCTTTGCGACCATCCGAGCCGGCAACGCCGCCGATGGCGTCCATGGCGCAAGCGGCGTCGAAGGCGCCGATCGAACGTGTTCGGCCAGTGGAGGAACGGGAGGTCAGCAGAATACCGACTCACTTAGCTGCCCCAACCCGGGTTTGGCCGAATCCGGTACAGATGGGTCCGCCGGCTCCTCACCGGCCAATGGCGGTGGCGGTGGTCAAGGTGGAACGCATTACTGCGTCAATGATTTGACGGGCTGCAACGCAGGCGATGGCGCCACCGGCGTCGATGGGCAACGCGGCGCCGACGGAACTCTGGGAACGTTCGGCTCCTCGTGGGGCGAGATCAACGGGGCGTATTGGCAACAGACGCAGCGCAACGAGCCTACGGACGGGGAAAATGGAACCGGAGGCGGCGGCGGGGGCGCCGGTGGTGATTGCGCCTACCTGGGCGGAACGGCGAGAGGCGGCGCCGGCGGCAACGGCGGCAACGGCGGCTGTGGAGGCCAAGCTGGCCAGAACGGACAAGCTGGAGGCGCTTCGTTTGGCGTGTTCGTCACCGACTCCACCATCACGCTACGCGACGTCACCGTGGACCTGGGCGCCGGCGGCGCTGGCGGCCGAGGTGGCGACGGCGGCGCGGGAGCACCGGAAGACAACTCCACGAGAACAACCGGTGAGAACTCCCTCGACGCCGGAATGGGAGGCAACGGCGGACGTGGCGGCGCAGGCGGCGACGGCGGCGCGGGCGCCGGCGGCTGCGGCGGCCCCGCCATCGGGGTGGCCTTCCTCAACAGCACCGTCAACGGATTGACCAACGACACCACCATCGACGAGTCCACCGGCCAAGCCGGCCAGGGCGGCCAGGGCGGCCAGACTGCCAACGGCACACAGGCGCCCGGCGACTGTGACGGCAGCGTCGACGACACCAAGGATTACGCCACGCTCTGAGCCACCTCGCTCGACGCCCTGCCCCTCGCGCGCCCTGCTCACTTGCAGGGCGCGCTTTTTTACGCCCTCGAGCGACATGCACGAGCGTCGGCACACTTCCTCCACAGAGGCGGTTGCACTCCATTTCATAACCGAATATTTTCCGGGTACTTCTTCTATTTTGGGGGGAGGCCCTGCGCAACCGACACAGGAGCCGCCCTGATGTCCCCTATGGTACAATGGCACACGGACCACCGTCGCCGACAACACCGATGATGACTGGGTCGGCAGACACTTGCTCGCGTCCAACATCTCGGCGAGGACCTGCCAAACCGGCACGCCGACGAACCGTATCACCCACACGCCCATCGGCTGGTACATGCAGCCGTACACGGAGCAGTTGGTGCGGCTAGCGACGCCTCGAACTCGATAGCTGAAGAGAGCGGGGTTTGCGCCCCGCTCTCTTTCTTCTTGTCTTCTACTCTTTTCTTCGACTGAGCACGGTTCACAGCCCACCCATGGGCGAAACCATCCCATCGCCCTTCCAGGTCGACTCGGGCTCGTTGTTCTCGTCGATGGGTCGGCCGTGCTTGAAGCCGTAGAGGCGGGCGCCGAAGTTGTCGCCGGCAAGTTCGAGTTCGTCGCGTTGCACGCCGGGGACGACGCGCGCTTCGGAGACGGCGGCGGTGACGATGAGGCTGGTGACTGACACGGCGCTGTCGACGGTGGCGTCACCCAAGGACTTACAGAGGGACTCGCGGGGGGTGTAGGCCTGTGAGCGCCGGTAGGCGTAGCGCTCCAGGCAGGTCTTCGTCCAACTCGGGGCGCTGTACATGCCAGCCCAGGGTGGGTCGGTGGGCGCGCAGCTCTGCGACTCGACCAACGGCTCGAAGCTCGCGGGGACCTTCTGGCGCGAACTCTCGAAGAAGTGCAGCCGGCAGCCGACGTCGATGACCCAGTCTTGCACGTCGAACTGCAGGTCGCCAAAGCGCTTTTCGCCGCCTTCAACCGGCGCGTTGGGCGTGTCGGCCTCTCGAGCGCTCCGCCGCCGGTCGAGGGCGACCTTGGCGGTGGGCACGCTCGGAAAGCTCGCGCCGACAAGCGCGCGATAGTCGTCGCTCGCCTCGCGAAGCGGCACTCGATCGGGCCGGTCGAGCAGCGCGACGAAGGCGTCTTTGCCGCCGAGCTGGCCGATACAGCATTGACGCACCTCGGCGGAGTCGGCGGCCACCGCGCACGTCAACAACCGGTAGTCGGTGTCGAGCTTGGCGTACTCGAGGGCGCGGCGGGCGTTGTCGGCCGTCTCGCAGGCGTTGCTGGTCCCCTCGAACAGGTCAGTCATCCAGCGCTGGCCCAGGGTCGAGGCGACGACCTCGTGGTGTGGCACCAGGTCGACCTCGCGGCGATAAAAAGGATTGTGCAGGTCGTCTTCGGTGGGAGTCTCATCGTTCGCCGCCTTCTCCGCGCGCCGCCTCTCGACGGTGGCGGTGGCCTGCTCGAGGCATGAAAACGCCACCTGCGGTCGCAGATACAGCGTGCGAATGAGCCCCGAGGGGACCAAGCCTTGGCCGTCGGTCAGGATGACCGCGCAGGCCTCGGCGGCGATCTCGTCGTTCGGGTCTTCGAGAGCGGCGGCCAACCGGCCGGTGCGCTCTTCGTCAAAGAGGCCGAACAAACCGGCGCGCACGAAGTCGAGGGTCCACAGGCTCGCCAAAAGCGTGGCGGCGACGAGAAAGACCAGTTGCCACACAGCGGTGTCGTCGAACATACGGTCGACGACCTCGGACATGTCGAGGCGCGGTCGGCTCACTTCGCCTCCTTTGTGGCCGAGCCTTTGGGGTTCGCCGTGAGTTCGTGCGTCTTGTCGGCGTCGGCGGCGATATCGAGCTCGTGGGTCTTGTCGACTTCGGTCGCTTCATCTTCCGGTCCGCCGGCGCCCAACTCGTGGGTCCTGTCGGCCTCCATCGTGTCGCCCTGCCCGGTTTCGACCTGCCCGGTTTCGCCCTGCCCGGTTTCGCCCTGCCTGGTTTCGACCTCGGCTGGTCGACGCCGCGTCATCGCCCGCAGGGCGTACTCGCGCTCGTTGATCGTCATCGTGCTCTCGGCGAACGACGGGATCACGATCTCGTTGTCGGTGATATCGGCCTCGGTTTCCGGGCGCAGGTCGACGATATGAGTCGCCAACGGGTCGGTCTCCTCGTCGACCTCGGCGAAGACCGTGGCGACCTCGGCGCCGTCAAATTGGCCGCTGCCCGAGGGGAGTTCGAGTTTGCCGGCTGCCTCCGCCTGCTCGGCCTGCCTGGCCTGCTCGGCCTTCTCGCGCCGTCGCCGGCCACGGATATGCGGCGGGACCCAGTCGGTGGTCGAGACCATCCCCTTGGCGCCCTCGCGGTCGTAGCGAATCGGGCCCGAGGCGTTGGCCGTCGGCTCGGCTTGCAGCTGTGGCTCGTCGATCTCGGGGGCGTAGTGATCGCGCAGCGCCATCCCAAAACGATAGCCCACGAACAGCACGAGCACGCCCACCATCCACAACATCGGCAAAAAGGGCGTCGCCCAGGTCTCCATCATATGCACGAAGACCGCGGCGGTGCCGATGAGCAGCCAGATCCACTCGATGGCCAACATCGCCTTTTTGCTTCTCGAGAACATAGGCGTCGGGGAGTGCATGAGGCGGCTCTGCGCGACGAAATGATTGAGACACAGCCACAGGATACGTCGCGTGCAACCGAGCGGCAACCTCGGCGGCCAAAAGTTGATCACCGCCAAAATTCGGCCTCTCGAGGGATGTCCGAGCTGCAGCCGTGTCTACTTTCGTGCGTGAACCATTTCGCCATCATCCATGGCGGGTGCGGCCACCTTTCCGGCATCCCTCGAGGCCCTCTGTGAGAATCGCGTTTACGCACAACCTGCAGAAGAAGAACACGCTCGACCAGGCGGAGTTTGACACCGCCGCCACCGTCGAGGCCATCAGCGCCGCGCTCGAGCGACTCGGACACGAGGTCGTGCCCGTCGAGGTCAGTCGGCGGCTGCCCGAACTCGTGTCCTGCCTCGAGCGCATCCAACCCGACTTGGTCTTCAACACCGCCGAGGGATTTTCGGGGCGCACCCGTGAAGCGCTCTACCCGATGATCTTCGAGCAACTGGAGTTGCCCTTTACCGGCTCGGACGGCTTTGTCTGCACGACGACGCTCGACAAGCGGCTGACCAAGCTGCTGGTCGCCTCGCGCGGGGTGCCCACCCCCAAGTCGTTGCTCGTCGAAGACGCGCGCACGTCAGTGCCGACCGACTTTCGCTTCCCGGTGATCATCAAGCCGAACTTCGAAGGAAGTTCCAAGGGGATCATACCCGACTCGGTGGTTCACGGCCCCGACCGGCTCGCCCAACGCGTCGCCGAGACGCTCGTGCAGTATCCCGACGGCGTGCTCGTCGAGGAGTTCATCGTGGGCACCGACGTCGTGGTGCCCTTCTTGGAGGGAGTTTCGCCGCGCACTGGCGGCGTCTTGCCGCCGGCGCAGTACCGTGTCTGCCGGCCAAACACGTCGCCCAGCGGCTTCGAGGTCTACGATTACGAGCTCAAGCACGACCAGAGCAATGCGGTCACCGTCGAGGTGCCCGCCAAGCTCCCCTCGCCCGTCATCGACCGGCTGACCGACTACGCTCGCCGCGCCGTCGAGGTGCTCGGGGTGCGTGATCTGGGCCGACTCGACTTTCGCGTCACCCCGGACGACGAGGTCTTCTTTCTGGAGATGAACGCGCTTCCGAGCCTCGAGCCCGAGGCGAGCATCTACGCCTCGGCTAGCCTCGTCGGCTTGCGCGATATCGACGCGGTGCTCGCCGCGGTGGTGCGCAGCGCGTGCGCACGCCAAGGACTCGACTCCGGGGCGCGTCCACCCGCTCTGCGCCGCCACCGCTCGCCGCGTCGCCACGACGCCACGCGCGTGGGCCTGATCTACAACCTCAAGCGCACCAGCCTCGACGCCGACGGCCACAACGACGCCGAGGCCGAGTTCGACAGCGCCCATACGATCGCAGCGCTCATCGAAGCCATCGGCTCCTGGGGGCACGAGGTCGTGCCTCTCGAGGCGACGCCCGCGCTGCCCGCCGAACTCGCCGAGGCCGACATCGACGTGGCATTCAACATCGCCGAGGGCTACGGCGGGCGGAGTCGCGAGTCGGCCGTGCCCGCTCTGCTCGACCTGCACGGCATCCCCTACACGGGCTCGGACGCCACGGCCATGGCGCTGACCCTCGACAAAGCCGTCGCCAAGCGCCTGGTCAGCCAGGCCGGCATCGCCACGCCCGGCTTTGTGGTGCTCAGGCGTGTCGACGAGATGAACCTGGGCCCGCTCGACTTTCCTGTAATCGTCAAGCCGGTCGCCGAGGGCACCTCCAAGGGCATCGGTCAGGCGAGTGTGTGTACCACCCCACGGCAAGTGCGCGAGCGCGCCGCCGAGATCATTGAACGCTACCCGGACGGGGCGCTGGTCGAAGAGTATCTTAGCGGGCGAGAGTTCACCGTCGGAGTGCTCGAAGACGAGCACCTGCAGGCGCTTCCGCCGATGGAAGTACGATTTCACGACGCGGACGGCTTCCACGTCTACAGCTACGCCCACAAGATCGACGCCGACGGCTCGGTCAGCTTCGAAGTGCCCGCCCAGGTCGAGCCGGCGCTCGCCGCATGGCTCGAGCGCACAGCCAAGGCGGCCTTCGAGGTGCTCGGCTGCCGCGACTTTGCTCGCATCGACCTGCGACTCGATGACAGCGGCGAGCCGCACTTCATCGAATGCAACCCGCTTCCCGGGCTCGCCCCCGGCTGGTCCGATCTGTGTGTCATCGCCCAGGCCGCGGGTCTGTCGTACCGCGAGCTCATCCAGAAGATTCTCGCCCCGGCCATGCGACGCCTCGACAAAGAGCGCATGGCGCAGCCCCAACCGCTGCCCGGCCAGACGTCATGGAAGACGGAAGCTCGAAACGCCGCCGACTGAGAGACCTCGGGATCACCATCGGGGACTTCCAGACCGGCCCGCTCAACGCCATCACCGACGTCGAAGGGGTCGCCGTCGGCCACAAAACCCTCATCGAGGGCGACCCCGAGGACGTCGCCACCGGCGTGGTGCGCACGGGCGTGACCGCCATTCTCCCCCAACAAGGCGACCTGTTCATGAACCGGGTCGTCGGGGGCGCCTTTGTGCTCAACGGCGCCGGGGAGTTGTCGGGCCTTGTCCAGGTGCTCGAGTGGGGGCTGATCGAGACGCCGATCTTGCTGACCAACACCTTGTCGGTCGGGATTGTCGCCCAGGGCGCCATTCAATACCTGCTCGAGCGCTTTCCCGACATCCGCAACGAACACGACGTGCTCATCCCGCTCGTCGGTGAGTGCGACGACTCGTTCCTCAACGACATCGCCGGCCCGCACGTCCAGATCGAGCACGTCTACGAGGCGCTCGATAACGCCAGCGCCGGCCCTGTCGAAGAAGGCGGCGTCGGCGCCGGCACCGGGATGGTTTCCTTCGATTTGAAAGGAGGCATCGGCACGTCGTCTCGGTGTGTCCCCGAAGGCGGCGACACGTACACCCTCGGGGTGCTTGTGCTCAATAATTTCGGGCGCATCCGCGATCTGCGCGTCGACGGGGTCCCCGTCGGACGAGAGCTCGAGCCATGGCTCGAAGGTCTGGCCAAGCGCGTCAGCCTACACGGAAGCATCATCAGCGTACTCGCCACCGACGCGCCGCTGAGCACCCACCAGTTGACCCGTTTGTGCAAACGCGTGGCGCTGGGACTCGGGCGCACCGGCTCGTACGCCGCCCACGGCTCGGGCGAGATCATCCTCGCCTTTTCGACTGCCAACCGCGTGCCGCGCTCCTCCGAGCCGCGTCTGCTCCACTTCTCGCAACTGTCCAATCAGTGGATGGACCCCTTGTATCAGGCGGCGATCGAGTGCACCGAAGAGGCGGTGCTCAACTCGCTTTGCATGGCCGAGGAGATGGTCGGCGTCGACCACCACCTGGTGCGCGCCCTCCCCGCCCGACGTGTGGTCGAAATCTTCGAGAAGTACCGCGGTGAGGCGACGCACTAACGACGGAAGAGCTGGCGGGCCATCGAGCCGAGGATCTGGCGGCTCGCAGTGGAAGCGCGCGAGCTGACGTTTCGTGACCGACGCTGACGCGACGTCACGTACGGTGCGGTGGGCCCATCCGAGAAGAAATAGCCCCCCCCGAAGAGGCCCTGATCCTCGTAAGCGCTCGCCTCTTGCTCGGCGCGGCTCAACGCCGTGTCCGTGCCCACCATCGACACGCCGATCGCTTCATCAATCGAGGCGTATTTGAGCGAGTCGCACAGCGCTTCGCGTGGTTTCATGTTCTGCTCGGTGCGCCGCTGGGTGTACATCCCCGAGCACACCATGGACCAGTTTTGCGCGTTGTAATATCCCTGCCAAGGAGGCGTATCCGGTGAGCACCCAGGCGACTCGATGATCGGCAGGAAAGCACTGACCACCTGCATGCGGGCAGGCTCCTCGAAGTGGAACCGACAGCCGAGATTGAAGACCCAATCCTGCTTTTTGGCGGCCAACGCCTCGTCACTCTTCTCGGCGTCCTTGGTCTGCTTGTCGGCCTGCTGCTTGTCAGCCTTCTGGTCGTCGGCCTTCTGCTTAGCGTCGGTTTCTTCTTCGTCCTCGGCCTGTGCTTGCGCCTCCCCCTCTTCTTTCGCCGCGACCGGCTCGGAGGGAAACGCAGCGCGGACCAATTCGTCGTAATGCTCGTCGATGCGCATCAGCGAGACACGATCGGGCTGCTCGAGTAGCTTTGTGAAGGCGTCTTCGCCGCCCATCTCGTCGATACAACATTGCCGCGCCTCCGGGGTCGAGGCGCTCACCGCGCAGCGAAGCAACGGATATGCAGGCTCGGCCTCGGCAAACTCGAGCGCCTTTCTGGCTGCGCTCGCCGTCTCGCACGAATTCGCGCGCCCCTCATGCAAATCGACCATCCACTGGCGTCCCAACCTCAAAGCGGCCAATTGCGCACGCGAGACTGGCGAAAACTCGGCGCGTGAACTGCCGGAGGCCTCCTCTTCTTTGTCTTCATCTTTGCCGCTGGTCATCTTGCTGCGCACACCTTCGAGGCATGCGAGTGCGACCGGAGGGCGCTTGTAGAGGGTGCGGTACGCTTCGACCTGCTTCCAGCTCCATTGGCTGGTCAGCGTGATCTCGCAGGCGCGCGCGGCCACGGCCTCGTCGGGGTCCTCCAGAGCGGCATTCAAGTTGAGGATCTGGTGGGGGCCGACCTTGTCGATGACCCACAGGCGTGTCTGCGGCATGCGCCACACCCCTGCAAAAACGGTGGCCGCCACCACGATCACCACCGGTATCACCCGACTGATGATCAGCGCTGACGGCTGCGAGGGCTGCTCTTGCGACTCCGGAGCGCTCACGAGTCCTCCAACTTGATGGAGTCGAAGTCAAAGTCGAGATCGGCCAAAACCTCGGTCATCGCCTCACTCTCGTCCTCGTGTCCATCGTCTTCGACCGCCGCGACCTCCACCGCCGGCAATGCCTCGGTCCTGGCCTCGCTGGCCTCCTCGACCGCCGCGACTTCCACCGCCGGCAATGCCTCGGTCTTGGCCTCCTCGGCCTCCTCTTGCTCGGAGATTTCGCGCGCGCCGGCGGCCAGCTCGGCGGTCGAATACATCGAGCTCTCGGCGAAGAGAGGCACCGAGGGCAGCTGGCTGGTGGTGTTGTCGCGCTCCGTTTCGGGGCGGAGCTCGTCGAGGGACAAGAACTCGGTGGCGGCTTCGGACGGCGCGCCCAATGCCAGCGCAGGCGTCTCCACCGATGAAGAAGACGGTTCCGCCTGAGGTTGCGCAGCCTGCTGGGGCTGGGGCTGGGGCTGCTGAGGCTGGGGTTGTGCAGCTTGCCGGGGCGGTTCGGGCTGTTGAGTCTGCTCGGCCGGCGGCGCCTCCTGATCGTCTGCGCGGGTACGCAGCATCGCGCGAAGATCGCGCACCGCAGCGAAGACGGCGTAGATCAGAAAAATCCCGGCGACGCCACCCATGACCATCAGCGGCAGCTCTGGCGACGGCCAACGGTCGGCGAGCAACACGGCGCCCACTGCCACCGTCATGCACACCACCACCAACTCGATGACCAATGTGGAGTTTGCTTCACCCACAGCGTCTCATACCTTCGTGCGATCTCTCGTTCCGATAGCCCCGAGGATACGTGGCGTCGTCACAATGAGCAACCGCAAGTTGTTCGGGGCGCCCATTTTTAACCGATTGGTCATTTTTTGCCCGATTCGGCCCCGACCGATTGAAAAAGTGGTGGTGACCGGCTAAACTGGGCGCATTAGATTCGCCCCAATTGAGATTTATCGGAGCAGTGGCCCGGAGCCCTGCTTTTTGACGAGCGACTACCATGGCCGCCAGCTCGCACTCCCCCAGCTCGATCTCGCAGAGAGACCGAAGGTCGCGCCTGATCGCATGGGCGAGCACGTGTGCCGCACACGGGTTCGCGATTGTGATGGTGAGCGCCCTTTTGCTGTGGGTCTTCGTCGAGCCGACCACTAAGGCGGTGCTCGCCGAGGTGATTGAAGAGCCGGCCTTTCGCAACTTTATGGCGCCCGAGCTGCTGTTGCACGTCGGACTTTCGACGTGTCTGTGGTTCTTCGTCTACCTGATGGGCGCGTATATCTGGCAGGCCCGCGAGCCGGCCACGGTGAAGCTGGCGAGCAGCCAGCGCGGCACAGTGATGACCGAGACGCTCATCGCACTGCCGGTGTTGCTGATGCTCATCTTCGGCATCGCGCAACTGACCGTGAACAATATCGCCGGGATCTTCACCAACCTGGCGACGATTCAAGCGGCCCGAGCCGCCTGGTTGTGGGAGCGCGAGCCGTGCAACAGCATCGAGTGCAATCCGGGTGAACGTGCGCGCATCCAAGCCGCCGCCATTCTCACCCCGGTCGCCCCCGGCGCGCAGCGTGTCGGGGGCGGCGCGCTATCGCTGGCCGCCCAGCAGATGCGCGCGACGCTCGCCGGTGCGCAGCACCCGAGGCTGACCGAGGACAGCGGACTTCTGGGCTTCCAGATGGTCGACGCGGTCAACTTGAGCAGGCGCAAGAGCGCCAACTTTGCACGCGCCGTCGACAACCAATCGTACAGCGTGCGCACCATCCGCAAGTTTACCTTCGCCTATCACGCCACGATCGTGGAGGTGTCCAACCCGAGCGCCGAAGAGGTGCGCGTGGAGTTGACCTACCGCCACTACAACGCCTTTCCCTTCGTCGGCCGCCTCTTTGGCGACGTCGCCGAGGTGGCCGGACGGATGGGACACTACGCCAATATCGAGCGTTCTTTCGAGATGAAGCGACTGCCGCGGCCCAACCGCGAGGCGGTCGTCGCCCCCGATCACCCGAAACTTTACTGAGTGCCGCACCGCGAGCCGCTTTCATGAGACGACTTGGCGACATCTTGGAACGCTTCGAGCGCGATGAGAGCGGAGCGATCATGATCTTGGCCCTGGTCGCCTTCATGATCCTGATTTTGCTGGCGATGACGCTCTACGACGCCGGACTGGCGGCCAAAGACAAGGCCGAGGTGCAGGCTTCGGCGGACACCGCCGCGTACAGCCAGGCGGCGGTCAAAGCACGCTCGATGAACATGATGGCTTATTCGAATATCTCCAAACGCTCGATTTGGGGGATTCATAGCCTGTATCCGAGTTATCTGAAGACGATGCACAACTGGATCGTCACCAAGATCAACTCGACGTGTGAGCCGTGCGACGAGCCCGAATCGAGCACCTGCAAAAAGTGTCGCGCCGCCAAGCGTGAGCGCGCCCGCTGGATCGGGGCGACCTGTGAAGCCGGCGAAGACCTGTGCGAGATCGACAGTGACTTTTTGCTGCTGTCCGGGCGCAGCTACAGCAACAAAGTCACCTGGGCCAGCGACGACCAGATGCGCATCGAGGATGTCGACACCGACTGGGCCAACCCAGCTTATGTCGACGCGTTCAACTTCGGCGCCAAGACCGGCCCGCCGCCCAGCCTCTTCGAGTCGTATATCGCCGAGGACGTGCGCGCCATCGACAACTACCAGCGCTACATCTTCGCGCTGACCCCCTGGTGGGGCTGGTCGGAGCACCTGGTCAAGGCGGTGCGAAACGGCGCGACGATGTCGAGCAGTTGGCCCGCCCCGGTGGGCGCGTTTCCGATGAGCTTGGGCTCGATGGCCAACAACCTGATCCAGCAGTTCCGCGGGTTGTTCGGCGGCGGCGCGGTGAGCTCGCCAAATTACACCCTGCACGCCGATTCCCTGCCGGTGTATCCGGGCCACGTGGGCACGATGAAGGGCGTGCTGACTGACGCGCTCAACGACAGCAGCGTGCGCGGCTGCCTTGTGGCCATGCTCCAGGGCGGAACCTGCACCGACCATATCGATCCCTTCTTGCTCGAGCATATCGCCAACGTGCTCGTCTTTTGGATGCGCTCCGAGGGCGTGCTCGGCGGGGACTACGAGCATCTCGACAATATCGAGGGCTACGCCACCACCCTCGGACTGCACTACCGCGCCGCTTTCCAAGACTTCATCGATGTAGGGCTTCCGTACACACAGAACTCCTTCGAGAATATTTTGGGCGAGGACCGCGTCATCGGTGAGCCTTGGCTGCTGCGCCCCGCCGAGACCGAGGCCGAGTGGCAATTGAGCACGTCGAATATCGTGCTCACCTACCAGTCGCGCATGGGGACCTACGACAAAGATCGCGCCCGACAAAAGTACGGCATCATCGGTGAAGACCACCGCGGGAGCGGCCTGGGGAACTTGGCCAAGCGCGCCCGCCTCTACAGCACGCCCGACGTGCCCGTGGTCATCGGCACCGACATGCTCAGCCAGGAGTTGACCTACAACGCCTCCGGTTATTGGGCGACGGCACGCAGCGAGATCTTCTTCAGCCACGGCGACACCCCCGACCTCTGGCATCCGTCGTGGTCGTCGCGGCTGCGACCGCTGGCCATCACCGACGAGTTTGCAGAGGCCGGCTATTCGATGAACTACGTCTACCACGACGCGGTCACCGGCTTTGCGCTGGCGGCCGTGCTCGGGGTGACCGAGCTGTCGGACGTCTTCACCGCCTTGTCCGACCTGGCCTACATGGAAAAGGCGACCCTCTCGATGGGCAAATCGACCATTCAGGGGGTGTCCAAATGAGCCCCTTCGTTTGCTTGATTCGTTGGGCGCGCCTGAATCTGGCCCGCTTCCACGCCGACCGCTTCGGCACCACGCTGACCGAGTTGCTGATCACCTTGCCGGTCTTCATCCTCATCTTCGGGGGCGTCTACCGGCTCGGCCAGATCCACTCGAAGGCGATCGTCACCGAAGGCGTGGCCTACAAGAACACTTTCAACAAAGCCCTGGACGTTCAGGGACTCGACGTGGGCGACGGGCTCACCGGGCTGCTCCAAGGCTCGAGCTCGGCGGTACATATGGCGCCGCCGGTCGCCGCCGCCGACGCGATCGTCCAACTCGAGACCTACCAGCCGCGCCAAAAGAACACGTTGACCCGCGGGGCGATCAAACTGGCCGAGCACACCACCTATAGCTTCGACGGCCTGGTTCTCAGCGGCCACTTCGGCGAGTCGTACTCGCGGGTGCGTCCGCTGCAGATGTTCGACGTCGGCTTTTTGGGGCTCAGCGACGAAGCGCCCACGGCCAACCCCGAGGACCTGCTCGGCGGGTCGTACCTGTCGCGCGACCTGCTCTATGATGGCCCCAACGTCGACTTCCAGGGCGGAGGTTTTAATACCTCGAACCCGTTTCAGTCGATCTATGGCATGCTCAACGGCATGATCTCGATGAGCGGTGCCCGCGGCGCGCTGGCCGCCAACATGCGCTACGGCACGGTCACCGGCGTGGACACCGACCAGCTCGACATGGGCTATCGGGTCATCGACTTCGAGAGTTACTACAACGTCTCGGTGCCCACGTACCTGGGAAGCGAGCCCTGGTTCGACCAGATGCGCGCCATGGTCATCACCCGCTTCACGATGGCCAACCCCGACTACGCTCTCTACAACAAGCCGTTCGGGTTCAAAGGCGCCCCCGATCTGCAACTGGGCAACGGGCCCCTCGATGTGCCCGAGAAGGACGAAATCCGGCTGACATCGCCGGTAAATTACAACGCTGATACGCTGCAATGACTGGATGAAATTGGTGAATTTCGACGCCCGCCACATAGCGCTCAACCTGCTCAAGATCTCCGCCGCGGTGGCGGTCATCTTCGCCGTCGGCACGGCGGTCGTCATATGGGGGCCGACCGGCGAAGTGCGCGAGGGCCAGGCCGATATCATCGACCTCGACCTTGGCTTTGGGCCCACTTCGGCCAACAAGCGCTTCGGCAAAGCCCTCGAGCGGCTCGGCCACGACGAGCCGCAGGCGTTCGACCTCAACGGCAACACCGTCTACTTCTCGGTCAACTACCTCGACAAGCGCCCCCGCGAAGCGATGCTGCGCTACCAGGAGGAGTTCGCGCTCCAAGAGGTCAACGACCGGGCCTACTACGAGGTCAACGAGGACAACTGGGAAGACCGCATGTTCACCGGCTTGTCGGGCGGAGTCGCCCCGCAAGTGGTCACCGACGACTACATCACCATGGGCGGGATGACCATGCGCGGCCACGCCGACGACCCGCTGGAGGTGATTCGCCAGTACCGCCCCGACCTCGACGAGTCGGAGCTGTTTCGCGGCCACCGCTGGGTCGAGATGTTCTGGGAGCCGTCCATGGCGCGCACCACCGTGCTCGCCTCGTGGAGCGACGACGAGTTCGACTACGCCAAAATGGTGCCAGGCCAGGCCAAAGAGAACCTGAGCGTCGACCCGCTGGTGCCCTCGTGTCCCGGTTGCACGCGCGTCAATCGCTTCCGCGATCTCGACCGCGAGCGTGTGCACGAGTCGAATATTTTTGTGACAAGCGTCGGCCCCCGTCAGCTCCAGCAATTCTATTATCAGGCGATGAAGGCCCGCGGCTGGACCCGCCGCAAGAGCAACGCCCCGCTGGGTCAAGTCCAGCAAGAGGTCTCGTTTCAGGGTGATGAGACTAAGGTGCTCTCGTTCTACCGGCCCGAGGCCGGCGATGACCGTATTTTGACCTTATTGATTTATCCGATCGGACAAGGCCAAACCGCCGTGCATACGTCACTGTCGCGAAGTGCGCACTTGGCTAATGAAAGTGAGTGAGATGATGACTCGAAAATGGCTGCGCCCCAGGAAGACGGACTCGTTGCGCCACGTTTCGCGTGCCGCCAGCTTCTTGCTGTTGCTGGTGATTTCGCTGACCCTCGGCGCTTGTGGAGTGTCCGACGAACCGGACCAAGCGCCCGACGAGGAGTCGGTGCTCTCCCCGGAGAATATCCCCACGCCAGAGCCGGGGCCACGCCAGTTCCCCGCGCCCCAGGGCCGGTTTTTCGACCACGATCAAATCGTGGCGGTCAACCCCGACCCGTCGATGCGCAAGGACATGCGCCTGACCGACAACTTCTACTGGCTGGCCGACGAGCACGCCGAGGCGATCGTCGAGTACAGCCTCGAGCGGCTGGTCTTTCCGCTGGAGGGCCACCGCGAGTTGCTCGGCTACAAACCGGGCCACATCATCGCCAACAAATTTGCGATGGTGCGCCACTACATCAACGAGATTCGCGTCGAGGGCGACCGGATCATCTTCGAGACGCGGCCGGCTAAGATCGGCGAGTTCGTCAAACACGGTAACTTCTTCCTGCATATCAAGCCGGGCGCCGAGGTGCCCCTGGGCCTCGACGCACTCGACCCGTATCTGTACGACACCCCGCAGGCGCTGATGCAGGACGTGCGCGAGCACATGAACTCGCGGCTCATCCGCGAGCAAATCGCCGGGCTGAACCCCGAGCAGCTGCGCATGGCCACCCGCAGCCTGAATAATATCGAGACGCGCCAGCAGCCGTTGCAGTGCAGCTACCCCGACGCCGGCGGCTCGGAGGTCTACAACTGCGACACCTATATCCGCGACAACCCCGAGGAGTTCCGCGCCCAAAACGGCAACCACAACGATTGCGTCGCGGCGGGCAACTGGAAGTACGAGGCCTCGTGCAAAGCCGATATCGAGGACAACGCCGACGAGTATATCCCCGACAACGACGCTCAGGAGCCGCACCAAAAGTGCATCCAGGCGGGCAACACCAAGACCAACAGCAACGGCGACCCCATCTGCGTATGCACGGGATTGTCGGTGGCCGACTGCATCGAGCAGCAATGCGACAAGTTGTGCGAGTGCACCAACCTGCCCGACGGCAACACCCTCGACCACTGCATCCACCACGTGTGCAAAGACGAGTGCAACCTGAGCACCGAGACGGTCGGCCAGGACCAGGGCGACGCGGCCAGCGGCAGCTTCGGCGGCAGCCTGTCGTTCTGCCTGAACACCGACACCAACCCCAACGACAGCGAGCGTTGCCCGGGTGACATCGCCATCAAGCAGGAAAAGGGCTACCAGCTCGGCCCGAACGTGCTCAACCTGACCATCAAGCCCATCTTCATGGCCACCGTGGGCGTCAAAGCGAGCTTCGACTTCGACATCGACTGCTGCGTCGACATCGAGGCGGTCGCCAAAATCGGCCTGTACGGCGGGGTGGGCTACGGGGTCAACGTGGCGCTGAACATCGCCAACTCGGCGGTCAACGCCAGCGACACGATGATTCGGTACTGGAGTGACGAATTCGGCTCGCCCATCGCCACCATCCAGGTGTGGATCCTGCAGCTGCAGCTCGACCCCTACATTCGCCTCGGGTTCAACGCCGAGGCGGGCCTGGGAGGTCAAATCGCCTACGAGTACTACGACGAGCACTGGTTCTACGGGTGTGTGTGGTTCGGCACCGACAACGGCGCCGAGTTCAAGGTCGGCGGCGAGGAGTCGGGCTCCACGATCACCTACTGTGACTTACCCAACTACTCACGCGACGCGCAGTTCAACGGCTTTATCGAAGACGGATTCAACGCCGAGGTCGGCGTGGGCGCCTCGGTCGCCCTGGGGATCGAACTCAACCTGTACGGACGCCACCGAACCGGCGTTTGGTTCGAGCCGGTCAGGGTGTTGGCCGACCTGAACGCGTCGTTCCGAGCGCCTCGATGCACCTGGGACTACTTCATCCGCTTCGGCGCCCTCTTCGGCCTGGGCGTCGACCTGGGCATCATCAGCTTCAACCACGAGTGGACGTGGACCTGGGACTTCTTGCCCATCATCGCCGGAGAGGGACTCTTTACCGGCGGCATCTGGGAGGACATCTTCGGCTGCGGCCTCTACGACACCGCCGAACCCTACGGGGGTGATGCCATCGAGTGTGCCACCGGACCGGAGGGCGACGCCCAATGCACCACCGACCTGGGCACCGAGGCGCGCTGCTTCGTGCGCGAATGTGTCGAGCACGACAACGTGCGTGTCTCGATGGGCTGGTTCACCCCGGGCGCCGACCTCGACCTGTACGTGCGCGACCCGGCCAACAACCAGTACAGCCAATCGACCTCGTACCCGGGCAACTTCACCCGCCACGACTGCGCGGGCACCTGCGGTGAGGAATCGCCCTCGTCGCGGTACATCGAAAACGCGGTCTTCCCCCAATCGCTCGAAGGTGAGTACGAGATCTGGGTGAGCCTCAACCCCAATTCGACGACCGACCAACCGGTGCCGTACACCATCGAAGTCGAGAGCGCGGACACCCGCCAGGTCTTCTCGGGCACGCTGTACCCGCAGCAGAACGATGCGACCCCGGCCGTCTTCACGCTGGCAGTGGACTGATAAGGAAGCCGACCCATGAAAAATACAATGTATCATGTGGCCAGACGTGGATCGTGCTCCCTGCTGGTGGCGCTCGGCGCAGCGCTGCTCCTGGGCGGCTGCGGTGAAGCGGCGTCTCCGTCGGCACCGCCGGCCGTCGACGCGACCCGCGCGCTCGTCACACCGCCTGTCTCCGACGACCTCGAGTTGGCCGAGCGGGTCTTCTGGCTCGACACGGAGCGCGTCGCCCACCTGGAGATTCGCGACGACTCCCTCGTCTTCGGCGCTCCCATCCCCTCCGATGTGCTCGAGTTGCAGGCCGGCGACGTGCTCATCAGCGACGTGGGCGACGGCTTCTGGCGTGCCATCGAGCGCGTCGAGCACCTCGAAGATCGCTTGGTGCTGCACACCCGTGAGGCTGCGCTGGGCGAAGTGGTCGAGAACGGCACCATCGACATCCGCGTGCGCAGCGGCCACCTCTACCAAAACGACCGCATCGTGCGCCGCTGCTATCAACTGGCGGTCGACAACCGCGGCGTGTGCATTCCCGACGGAAGCAGGCCCATCCGGCTCGACACCGAAGAGAAGCTAGGCAGCCTCGATCTGTCGGCCGACCTCGGCGCGGTCTCGCAGGCCGATGTCTCCAACGCCAACCTGACCGTCGACGCCACCGCCGGCGGCATCAGCTTCGAGCCGGCGATCCGGCTGCGCCTGGTGCTCTTCGGCGGCCAGATCATCAGCGAGGAGTTCCAAGTCTCCGGCTGGGCCGACGTCGACGTCGACTGGACCGTCGAGACCCAGGGGCCCACGAGCCTGCGCGAGGCGCGCTCCCTTCCGGTGGTCAACGAAACCCTGTCGTTCGACGTGATGGGCAAGACCTACCGCATGAACCCGGACCTGCGCCTGCTCTACGACGTCACCGCCACCGGTCAGGGAAGCGTCGACGTCGGCCTCGACGGCGACGGCTACGTCTTCGCCGGCTACAAGTGCTCGGTGGGCAATCGCTGCTCGGCCCTCGAGCCCAGCGACGCCCACGACATGTTCGACGGCATCGAAGAACACCAACTCAACAGCGGCACGCCCAATATCAGCTTCCGCACCGCCCTCTTGGCCGGCGTCAAGCTCGTCGAAGGCGGCGTCGACAAGGCGCGCGCCACGCCTCTGAAGCTCCTGTACGAGACCCACGCCAACGTCTCGCCGCCGTTTTGCCCCTACGAGGCCACCAGCTCGGTCGAAGGCACCACCCTGCGCGAGGGTGAGCGCTACCGAAGCTACTTTCGCGACTACCTCGCCGTCGACCAACTCTTCACCGGCGAGAACGGCTGCGGGGTGACCGACGATGTGGTCGGCGAAGACGAATCCCCCTGCATCAGCGACGCCGACTGCCCCGATGGGCGCATGTGCCTTGTGGGCAAGAACCGCTGCGTGGAGGAGACGCCTTTCTCGGTCACCCTCAAGTGGTCTCAAGCCGTCGACCTCGACCTGCGCGTCGAGACGCCGTCGGGCGAAGAGCTCAGCGCCTCCACGCCGGTGATCTCGGAGGGCAAATTGACCCACACCTCCGGCGGCGGCGAAGACTGCGACAGCTGTATCGGCCAGTGCGCCGGCGGCATCGCCGTCGACTGTCCCAACGAAACGCCCTCGGGCGGGAGCTGCCCCGAACCGTGTGAATACCAGACCGAGACCAACGGCACGTGCGAAGGTGGAACCTACACCTCCTCGTGCATCGGTCTGGACGAGAACTCGTGCGCCTTGATCGACAGCTGCTTTCTCTTCTCGCACTTCGGCCTAAAGACGTGCCTGGGCGTCTACCAAGCTCAGTGCAGTGCCCTGCAAGAACAGACCTGTAATGATAATTCGTCGTGCAACTGGAACACCACGACCACCGAATGGTGTGACGGGAGCACCGTCGACTGCTCGACGCTCGACCAGATCAGCTGCGGCCGGAACACCAACTGCCACTGGGAGTTGGGCACTGGCGGTGGCGGCGAATTGCCGCCGTTCATCGAGCACGCGGCGATCAGTCGGGTGACTGCCGGCGACAAATTCCGCGTCTGGGTGGTCAACGCCAGCGGTACCGACGACGAGACGGCCTCCTACGAGTTGCTGTTCCGCACCGACACCGGCGAGAGCTTCGAGATGCGCGGAGAGTTCGAGCCGGCCCAGAGTTCGCAAAGTGTCTTCTTCGATTACGTGTACCAATGAGAACCGCGCGCCCGATGAACCAACCTCCATTTTTGGATAGTCGAGTCTGTCAGTGATGTACCGCACCAAACTCCATTCAGCGCACTTCAAGTGGCTCTGCATCGCGGGCGTTGTGCTCGCCTGCGGCTGCTCGCAGTCCAACGATAAGTTCAAGAACGCCAAGGAACCGAGCACGGCCGACGCCGGCACCGACGGCACGTCCAGCGCCGACGGCGACCAGATCATCGATCCCACGCTCGCCAGCACCCAGGAAGAGCTCATCGAAGCGGAGTGCTCGCTGCTCTACCGTTGCTGCTCGCCCACCGAGCTCGACGAGCGCTTCGGCATCGACGGCGACGAGGCCGAATGCACCGACTTCCAGTCGGCCGTGCCCACCAGCATTCACCTGGCCAACCTGACGACCTCCATCGAGCAAGGCCGCATCACCTTCGACGCCGGCATGGCCCAGCTTTGCGCCGAGTCCTACCTGGCCCAGGATTGCAGCGAGTGGACGATGCTCAGCCCCGCGCGCACCCGCCTGCCCGGCTGCATCGAGATGATCATCCCCGAGGTCGAGGAGGGAGGACGCTGCAAGCAGAACTACGAGTGCACCACCGAGGTCTGCAAGTACGAGCAACCCGGCGACGAGTTCGGCACCTGCGTGACCCGCGCCGCCGAGAACGAGCCTTGCTTCGACGCCCAGTGCGCCACCGGACTGTACTGCGACGTCTTCGACGACAAGTGCATCCCCCAAAAGCAAGACGGCCAAGCCTGCCTCGACGACGAAGAGTGCCTGTCGGGCGCGTGTTCGAGCGACGCCAACGGCGACCGATTCTGCTCGCCGCCGGCGCCGCTGTGCGTGTCGGGCCTCGACGAAGAGTAGGCGTCGACGAGCATTCCAGCATCCTCCACGTAAAAACGCCCCGAGCAGTCCAACTGCTCGGGGCGTTTTTGTATCTGCGCTTCCAGACGGAACTCAGAAGTCGCCGGGGTCGATATCGAAGGAGACGCCCTGGTTGTTGAGGTAGTCGGTCATCGAACCGACCTTCTTGCCGCGGCTGCCCGCGGCATCCGTCACATAGACATCGAAATCACCGCTCGGACGGCACATGATCGTGTCGCCGTCCTCGTTTCGACTGCCCTGGCTCAACGGGAAGCCCTGGCGAAAGATCTCGACCTTGTCGCCGGGCCTGATCGGCTCTGCGAATTCGATGACCACGTCCTCGCCGGGCCGGAAGGTCCCGACCTTGTCGGGCCAATCTCCGTAGTTGCACACGTCGAAATCGGTGGCGGTGTTGACCGAGCCAAGCGGGAAGGTCGACGGGCCGCTGATGATGCTCGTCGGCCGGATCACCTGGTCGTCACCACGCAGAATGTAGATCGTGTCGATCTCGATGCCGTCCGGGTCGACGCGCTGGCCGCTGTAGATCGTGCCGCCGGGGTCGCCCGTGCCGCGCAGGCGGATGTAGCGGGCCGACAGGTTGTTGCAGAAGTTCTCGCCCTTCCAGTCGAGACAGGCATAGTCGCGCATGTCGAGCCCGAAATAGTTGCCGAAGACGGTGCTGTCGTCGGGCTTGGCACAGGTGTCGAGGAGGTTCCACGACCGGTCCCAGTTGAACAAACCGATGCCTGCAAAGACCTTGAAGCCGAGTGTCGCGCCGATCTTGGCGAAGGGTTGGCAAACCGTCTGCGGGGTGCCGTTGAGGTTTTCGGCCCCGAACGAGACACCGACTTCGGGTTTGGCGCCGATTTTGAGCTCGATGCCGGCCACGGCGGCGAAGGCGACCTTCAGCCCCACGCCGATATCGGTGGCCACCGAGACCTTGGCGCCGGTCAAGTCGACCTGCGGTGAGGGGAGCGAGGTGCTGTTTTCGTCGCCGTGGGTCACCTCGTAGAACCTCGCCGGGTTGTCCTCGTCGTGCTCGAAGCCAAAGCCGAAGTCGAAGCCGAACCGCGGTCCGTTGGGCGCATTCCTCCAGTGCAGCTCGCCGCTGGTCTCGAATTGGAAGCTCGGCTTGAAGTTGACGGTGAACTGGGCGGTAAAGCCGGTGGGTCCCAGCGGGAAGGGGACCGATTGGAAGAGGACGTACTCCTTTTCGACGTTCATCGCCTGGAACGCCTTGAGGGTGAAGTCCTTGAGCTCCATGCTCGCGCCGCCGGCGATCTCGATTTTGGCGTAGGCGACCTCGCCCTGACAGTCAGCCTTGAGCTCGGAGACGCGGGCGGCGTCGAGCTCGTCGTCGTAGTGGTCGCAGTAGTTGGCTACGCGCTCGAGGTCGTCGCTCCAGTTGCGCACGATGCATTTGCAGATGTCATCGTCGGCGTCGTACTCGAGCTGGAACAAGCTCATGTCGGTGATGTCGATGATCGCCAACAACTTGTAGATGTTGTAGTTGATTCGCGGCTTGAACTCCATCGACACGCCCCACTGCACGTCGCCCGTCAGGGGCTTTTGACGCACATTCTGGCCCGGCTCGAAGCGGTCGTTGGCGCAGATGTCATTGTTGTCGTTGTAATCCGACGGGCACTCCAACCTCGCCCCGGCGCACGCCTCGAACCCGCTGCCGGACGCCTTGGCGCAGAAGCCGTACTTGCGCGTGTCGGTGCCGATCTGGTGGTGGATGTCCTCTTCGGAGGCGTAGAACTCCTGGCGTTGCGTGCGGTAGTCGCCCTCCTCTTCGTCCGCGGAGAACTCCCCGGTCCACTGGATGCCACGCGTCTCGGAGTCGATCTCGATGTGGCTCTTGAGGTAGACGGCCGGGAGACGGGCGTCTTTGGTGTAGAAGGTGACCTGCGAGTCGGTCGTCTCCACCTCGAGCACACGCCGCGCCACCGCCAAATTGGCGTCGTCGAGCGGCGCCCAGATGATGTCGCCGACCTGCCATTCGACCATGTACTCGTAGCCGTCGAGCGGCCAACTGAGCCGATCGGACTCGATGGCCGCGTCGAGCATCACGTCCTTGTCGACCCGATGAGCCCACGGGGCGATGATTTCGGTCTGGCTGTCGTACCACTCTTGGTCGGACATCGGGTCGGCCGCGGCTGCGTCAGCTCCCGCGTTGCCTGCGTCCAACTGGGTGGGCGCGGGCTCGCTCGACTCGTCCGAGAAGATGCGAAAGACTTGCGAGTCGCCGCATGCGCTCAACATGAAGGCAGCCAAACAACAGACCAATAATCTCGAGCCCAGGCGCCCTGCCGACGACGCCGTGCCCACGCTTGTCACGTTCTTAGCCACTTTCGGCTCCTTGAAGTCATCCAGCTGCAATCATCATTAGTTGCCAGCGTCTTCGCGCGATTTGGCATAAATCTCACCCAGCGTGGCGTCGCGGGTGTAAAAAATGATCTCGGTCTCTTTCTGCTCGATCTCCAAGATCACGCGGGCCATGGCATAAGAAGCGTGTGAGACCGGGGCCCAGATGATGTCCCGAACTTCCCACTCGGTCATATAGTCGTACTCCGGAAGCGGCCAGCTGACCCGGTCGGGCTCGATCGTCGCATCCTTGGCCGTCTCCAGATCGATCTCGTGGACCCACGGGGCGACCACTTCGTCCTGGGCGTCGTACCAGTCATCATCGCTGATGGTGTCGGCAGCGTCGGCGTCGCCGGCGTCTCCCGGCTCGAGCGTGGCGTCAGCGGTACGACCGGCGTCGGTAAAATGGCGCGTAAGCTGCGGCTCGCCACAGCCGGCGAGTACCAATACGAGCGCCACCAACCCAATCATCGTGCTTCCGCCGCTTCTGTCCTGCTGGACCGTCACGCTGCTCCTCATATGTCGATGAATCGAATGACCTTAGGATAGTCGGACGGAGGCTATTTTTCAACATGACTCGGCAATGTTGTCTTCGGCCTCATTCCGCCCTTGCGCGTGAGTTCGACGCCCGTTGCGATGGCCACGACCACACTCCAAACGAACAGCAGGACGAGGTGCGCGAAGTCGAGGTGGAAGGCGCGCATCATCCAAGGCAGCGGCCCGAAGGCAACCAGCCCAACGAGCAGTGCCTTGCGCCAGCCCCAGCGCGTCCACAAAAAGCCGAGCGCCGGCAAGACGAACACGTACGAGTAGGTGCCCAGCCGCGGCCAGGCGAAGAGCGAGACGCACGCCCACAACCAGAGCATGTCGTCTTGGCGGCCGCGCCGGCGAACCAACCAGGCGCCCGCGCCGAGCCAGGTCAGCGCAGCCACGGGGAGCAACCCGGGCGCGAGGCTGAGCAGGTCGGCCGAGCGGTAGTGCTCGCGCACTGCCGCGACGCGCGCCAGCCACGCGTCGACGAGCACCTCGCCGTGCCAGTCGACGAAGCTCAACCCGGCGACGACGCTCGCTCCGGCCAACAGGCCCGCGGCGAGCTTGTAGCGCCCGCGCACCAACAAGACGAGCCCGGTCGGAAGCCCCCACATCGGCTTGAACGCCAGCACCACGCCCAGCCCCACGGCGGCGAGCGGGTGCCACCACTCGGGCTCGTCGTACGCCATCCACATGCAGGCGGCGAACGCTCCGAACATGTAGGTGGTCATATTGCCGGCCATGAAGTCGACGAGCACGGGCTGGTAGAAAAAGGCGAGCAGCACCAGCCACGCGGTGGGCAGCGCCAGGTCGAGAGCTCGGCGCACCCAACGCAACGCGAAGACGAGCGCGGCGGTGCGCACCACGACGTCGGCGGCCGAAATCAGGCGGGAGGAGAGGAGGGAAAACGGCTCGATGAGCGGCAACGTGCCGGGCGGATAGACGTAGACGAAGCCGTCATAATGGGCCGACTCGAAGAGCGCCGGCCCGTATGGGTTCTCGCCGCGCGCAAACACGTCCGCCGCGGCAATATACGCGCTCAGATCGGCGGGCACCGAGCCGGTAATCCAGCGGCGCATCGCCTCGGCGCATACCAAGAACGCGACGAGCCCCCAGACAAAGGGGGCCCGTCGCGCAGCATCGGTTGCTGTGTCGGTTACATTAGGCTTCATTACCCATACGGCGAAGGACCATGTGCAGGATACCACCGTTTCGGTAGTAATCCAGCTCCGCCGGGGTGTCGATGCGGCAGTCGACCGAGAACTCCTTCTTGTCGCCGGTCTCCGGGTCGGTGGCGGTGACCCAGACTTCCGACATCGGCTCGAGATTGTCGTCGACGTCGATGTCGTAGATCTCGTGGCCGGTCAGACCCAGCGACTCGTGGGTGTCTCCGTCCTGGAACTGCAGCGGAAGCACGCCCATGCCGATGAGGTTCGAGCGGTGGATACGCTCGTACGACTTGGCGATGACCGCCTTGACGCCCTGAAGGAAGGTGCCCTTGGCCGCCCAGTCGCGGCTCGAGCCCATGCCGTAGTTGATGCCGCCCAGAACCACCGTCGGGATGCGATGCTGCATGTACTTCACAGCCGCGTCGTAGATGAAGCACTGCTCACCGTTGCTCGGCGAGTAGTCCGACGTGTAGTTGAGCTTGGGCGGATTCTCGGCCTCTTCGTCGGGGCCGAGGTAGGTGGTGTAGCCACCCTCGGTGCCCGGCGCGAGCTGGTTCTTCAGCCGCACGTTGCCGAAGGTGCCGCGGGTCATGACCTGGTCGTTACCGCGACGCGAGCCGTACGAGTTGAACATCTTCGGCTCGACCCCCTTGCCGATCAGGTAGCGGCCGGCCGGGCTGTCGGTCGGGATGACGCCGGCCGGGCTGATGTGGTCGGTGGTGGTGTTGTCGCCGACTTTGGCCAGGCAGCGAGCGCCTTTGACCGGCTCGATCTCGGGCACGTCGAGGCCCATGTCCACAAAGAACGGCGGCTCTTGAATGTAGGTCGACTCGTCGCTCCAGGCGAAGGTCTGGCCGGTGGGGGCGTCGAGCTTCTGCCACTCCTCGGGACCTTCGTAGACCTCGGCGTACTTCTCGGTGAAGTCGTCGCGGCTGACGAACTGGTTGATCGCCTCGCGCACTTCTTCGTTCGACGGCCAGATATCCTTCAAGAAGACGTCGTTGCCGTCTTGGTCTTGGCCGATCGGGTCGTTGTACATGTCGATGTCGGTCGTACCGGCGATCGCGTACGCCACGACGAGCGGCGGCGAAGCCAGGTAGTTGCCCTTGGTATAGGGGCTGACGCGACCCTCGAAGTTGCGGTTACCCGACAGGACCGAGCAGGCGACGAGATCTTCGTCGATGATCGCCTTTTCGATGGGCTCCGGAAGCGGACCGGAGTTACCGATGCAGGTCGTGCAGCCGTAGCCGACGGTGAAGAAGCCGACGTCCTCGAGGTCTTTGGTCAGGTCGGCGTCGTCGAGGTACTTGGTGACCACGCGCGAGCCGGGAGCGAGCGACGTCTTGACCCAGGGCTTGGCCTTGAGGCCCAGCGCCTTGGCTTTGCGCGCCACCAGACCGGCGGCCATCATCACGGCCGGGTTCGAGGTGTTGGTGCACGAGGTGATCGCGGCGATGACGATGTCGCCGTCGGTCAAGTCGAACGTGTTGCCGCGGAACTCGACGTCCTTGGCGGTCGTCTTCTCGGGCTTGTTGAACGTCTTCTCGCAGTGCATGCGGAAGTCGCCCTGCATCTCGCTCATGATGACGCGCTCGTGCGGGTTCTTCGGACCCGCCAGGCTCGGCTCGACGTCGCCCAGGTCGAGCTTGAGGCTCGAGCTGTACTCGATGTCGTAGTTGTCGTCGCGCCAGAAGCCGTTCTCTTTGGTGTACTTCTCGACCAGGTCGATCTGGTCTTCGTCGCGACCGGTCAGGTGCAGGTAGTCGAGGGTCTTCTGGTCGATCGGGAAGTAGCCCATCGTCGCGCCGTACTCGGGCGCCATGTTGGCGATGGTCGCACGGTCGGCCAGCGTCAGGCTGGCGAGACCCGGGCCGTGGAATTCGACGAACTTGCCCACGACGCCGTGCTTTCTGAGCATCTGGGTGACCGTCAGGACCAGGTCGGTCGCGGTCGTGCCCTCTTTGAGCTCACCGGTGAGCTCGAAGCCGACGACTTCGGGGATCAGCATGAAGATCGGCTGGCCGAGCATGCACGCCTCGGCTTCGATGCCGCCGACGCCCCAGCCGGTCACACCCAGGCCGTTGATCATCGTGGTGTGCGAGTCGGTACCCACCAACGAATCGGGGAACGCGACCTGCTCGCCGTCGCGCTCTTCGGTGAGCACGCCCTTGGCTAGGTACTCCAGGTTGACCTGGTGGACGATGCCGGTCTCGGGCGGCACGACCGAGAAGTTCGAGAACGCCTGCTTGCCCCACTTGAGGAATTCGTAACGCTCTTGGTTGCGCTTGAACTCCATCTCGCTGTTGATCTTGATGGCTTGCGGCTTGCCGAACTCGTCGACCTGCACCGAGTGGTCGATGACCAAGTCGACGCGGCTCAGGGGGTTGACGTTGGAGGTGTCCTTGCCCCAGCGGTCCATCGCGCTACGGCAGGCAGCCAGGTCGACCACCGCCGGCACACCGGTAAAGTCCTGCAGGACCACGCGGCCGGGGCTGAACGGCACCTCTTGCTCGCCGACGTCCTTGGCGTTGTAGCCCGCCAGCGCTTTGACGTGCTCCTCGGTGACCGTGTGGCCGTCGAGGTTGCGCAGGCACGACTCCAACAACACCTTGATGGAGTACGGAAGCTTGTCGATCTCGCCAAGGCCAGCCTCTTCGAGCGCTTTGAGGCTATACGCCACATACTCGCCCTTGTCGGACTGGAACTTCTTCTTGGCGTTCCACTGATTCTTCGAATCGGTCATGATCTCCTCGTTGGTAACGGCCAGGTTGTGAAAGCTACTTCTTGAATCGGGAGGAACTATAGGGACCGAACGGGCATAATGTAAATTGATTGATTTTATTTTGGTGATAAATATCCATTATGAAGGCGTAGCTTTGTGAGGCCCCCATCCGTCTGGCGCTGTACTTCGCGCCAGACACCTTCCCCCAGGGGAAGGGATGACCCTGCGGAAAGCAACGTGGTTCAGACGCGCTAAGGCAGCCCTTCCCCCCGGGGAAGGTGCCCGTAGCGAAGCGAAGGGCGGATGGGGGGCCTCAAAAAGCAAGGAGTTGCCACGTCCCACCCCCAACTCGTGACATACTGTGACTCCAAAAACTCAACGCCCGGGCGCAGACTCTACAAGTCAACACACGTCGCCCCCGGAGTCCCCAATGCCAGTCACCCGTCACGAAATCCTAGCCCTCCTCAAAACCGTTCTAGAACCCCAAGATGGCGTCTGCGCTATGTGGCGAGGCGGCTCGGCCGCCCGCGGCGAATCCGACGAGTGGTCGGATATCGACGCGGTGGTCGTCTGCGAGGAGGAGAACGTCGACGCGGTGTTCGACACCGTCGAAGCCGCGCTCCCCAGGCTCTCGCCCATCGACCTCGTCTGGAAAGTGCCCGAGCCGACCTGGCACGGTCACGCCCAGCGCTTCTATCGACTGGTCGACGCCCCCGACCACCTGCTGATCGACCTGGTGGTCATGATACGTGGCTCCCACGAGCGGTTTCTGGTGCCAGAGCGCCACGGTTTGGCCGTGCCGGTCTTCGACAAAGTCGGCCTGATCAAACCGGCGGAGTTCGACGCCCAAGCGTTCCGCGCCAAGATGCGCGCCGACCTGGCCGACACGAAGGTGCGCTTCGAAATTTTGCAGTGCATGGTCGACAAGGAGATCCAGCGCGGCCGACCGCTCGACGCGCTCAACTTCTATTTTGGCCTGACGCTCACGCCGCTCATCAAAGTGCTCGGCATGCGCTATCGTCGCTCGCGCTACGACTTCGGACGGCGCTACACGCGCGAAGATTTCCCGACCGACGTCGCCGACAAGGTCGAGGCGCTCCACTTCGTGCGCGACCTCGACGACCTCGAGACCAAGCACGACCGCGCCCAACAACTGTTCTGGCAAACCGTCCAAATACTAGAAGACTAGCGCCCCGCAAGGACATCCCTTCCCCTGGGGGAAGGTGCCTCGCGCGCCTTACAGCGCGAGGCGGATGGGGGGCCTCAGCAAGCAAGGAGCCCCAATGGACCTCAACCAACTCCGAGCCTTCCTCGCCGTCGCCCGCGAGGGCCACATGACCCGTGCGGCGCGCCAACTGCACCTGACCCAACCCGCCGTCAGCGCGCAGATTTCGAAGCTCGAAGAAGAAGTCGGCCACCGGCTCTTCGACCGCACTCCCACCGGCATGGTGCTCACCGAGGCCGGCGGGCTGTTCCGCGAGTACGTCGAGGAGTCGCTGCTCCATCTCGAAAACGGCCGCCTCGCCCTCGACCAACTCGCCGGCCTCGAAAAGGGCTCGTTGAGTGTGGGCGGCGGCGCGACCGCGACCACTTATCTGCTCCCGCCCATTTTGGGACGCTTTCACGCCGAGCACCCCGGCATTCGCTTCTTCGTGCGTGAGCAGTCGAGCCAGCAGTCGGTCGAAGACGTCTTGGCCGGGGATCTCGACCTGGGGATCGTCACTCTGCCCATCAAGCTCCCATCGGGCTCGTCGGCGGCCTCGTCCAAGCTCGAGGTCGAACCGTGGGAGGAAGACGAGCTTCGCCTGATCGTACCGCCCGCCCACGAGGCCAACGCCCGCGACTCCTTCGAGTGGTCCGACTTGGCTGGCATGCCGCTGGTACTCTTCGAAGCTGGCTCGGCGGTGCGCGACATCATCGACCGACGCATCTCAGATGCCCAAATCGACGTCGACATCGTCATGGAGCTTCGCTCGATCGAGTCGATCAAGCAGATGGTCGCCCAGGGCATCGGCTCGGGCTTCGTCAGCCAATTCGCGCTCGGCGAACAACAAGAGGGGCTTCGGTGCGTCGAGAACCCCATCTCGCGCGAACTCGCCGTAATTTACGCCAGCGACCGCACTCAGAGCCCGGCGGCCAAGGCATTCTTGGAAATGATGCGCGCCTGAGTCGTATTCAACGCCGCTGCAAACTGGTGGGCTACTAGAGCGTATGCTGCAGAGTCCTCACGCCCGCCCGGCCTCCGCACTCCCTCTTTCTCGGTCGAGCCGGCCTGTCGCCCAGCCGCTGTTTCACAGCATATGGACCGTAAACAGTGGGATCTCCGAGAAAATCAGGGCAGAAACAGCTTCGACAAAGGTACGTAGTAAATTTGTTTAATATATTTTTTTCAACTAGCATCTGTGCGTTACCACCTGTATTCAGACGAGTCCTTCAAGGCTCATACGCAAAACAGCTCGAGTTGTTGTAAATAGATAAAGATTTAGGAGAAAGGCAGTGGTTTACTCCAGATTTGGGCGGCGGCACGCTTCGGCAAGTCGCGCTCTCGTTGTCAGTAGTATCGCATGCGCAGGTTTGTTACTGGGCTCATCGACCGCCGATGCACAGACCTTCCCCCCCGACAGTGACTGGGTCGAGGTCACGCAGAACGGCTCGCCGATCAACGAACCGATCGGCGATGCGAACGGCGAGCGTGACATCGTCAGCGATGCGAACAACCCGCCGGCGTACATCTACGCCGACGCGACGCACTACTATTTCCGGCTGCGCCTCGACGAGTCGCCGTTGACCAACTCGGGTACCTACCGGCCCTTCGGCTGGGCGGTCGAGTTCGACACCGACGGCAACCTCGACAACTACGAGTACTTGGCGATGCTCGACGGCATCGCCAACCCCGACGAGGTCAACCTCTGGAAGAACACCGTCCAGAGCAAGATCGGAGATCCGAGCGACTCGGCCGAAGTGCTCCTGGCCACCTACTCGATCACCACGCACGCCCGTGCGGTGCAGGCGAGTTCGAGTATTAACGGCACGCCCGACTGGTTCGCCGACTGGGCGATCAACAAGGCCGACCTTGCCGCCGAGGGGATCACCGACAGCACACAGCTGACGCTCATCTTCGGCAGCTCGAACAACGCACAATCGATCGCCGCCGACCTGATGGCCCCCAGCGGGGTGACCACGCTCAGCGGCGCGGCCAGCGACCCGGTGACCTGTGACGCCAACGGCTGCAGCACCGCCTGCATCGACAACGACGGTGACGGGCTGACCGATTGCGAGGAGGCTGGGCTGGGCACCAGCGACAGCGCGGTCGACACCGACGGCGACGGCATCGATGACTGGCTGGAGACCGACGGCGGCAGCGCCATCGACACCGACAGCGACGGCACCATCGACGCCCTCGACTCCGACTCGGACGACGACGGGCTGGCCGACTCGACCGAAGGCGCCACCGACACCGACGGCGATACCATCGGCGACTGGCGCGACACCGACGACGACGGCGACGGCATCCCGACCGCTGACGAAGTCACCGACTCGACCGCGCTGGGCGACAACGACGTCGACACCACCGGCGGAAGCAACTGGCTCGACACCGACGCCGACGGCGACGGCACCGACGACGGCACCGAAGGCCGCGGCGACGTCGACGGCGACGGCATCCCGAACTATCTCGACGCCGATGACACCGACGGTCCCGACGCCGATGCCGACGGCGACGGGCTGCTCAACTCGACCGAATCCAACTTGGGCACCGACCCGTACAACACCGACACCGACGGCGATGGCATCGACGATTTCGTCGAGACCGACGGCGGCAACCCCACCGACACCGACAGCGACGGCACCATCGACGCGCTGGACACCGACTCGGACGACGACGGGCTGACCGATTCGGCCGAAGGCACGAGCGACACCGACGGTGATACCATCGGCGACTGGCGAGACACCGACGACGACGGCGACGGCATCCCGACCGCCGACGAAGTCACCGACTCGACCGCGCTGGGCGACAACAACGTCGACACCACCGGCGGCGACAACTGGCTCGACACCGACGCCGACGGCGACGGCACCGACGACGGCACCGAAGGCCGCGGCGACGTCGACGGCGACGGCATCCCGAACTACCTCGACGCCGACGACACCGACGGTCCCCTGGCCGATCCGGACGGCGACGGCCTGACCAACGCCGAGGAGACGACCGCGGGCACCGACCCGAATAACCCGGACACCGACGGCGACGGACTCACCGACGGCGACGAGGTCAACAACCACAGCACCGACCCGAACGACACCGACACCGACGGCGACGGCCTGTCCGACGGCGACGAAGTCAACACTCACGGCACCGACCCGACCCTGACCGACACCGACAACGGCGGCGTCCCCGACGGCACCGAGGTCAACTCGGGCACCGATCCGCTCGACGGCAGCGACGACTCCACGCTCGTCGACTCCGACGGCGACGGCCTGACCGACGCCCAGGAGACGACGCTGGGTACCGATCCCAACAACGCCGATTCGGACGGCGACGGCATCGACGACTTCGTCGAGACCGACGGCGGCTCGGCCACCGACACCGACAACGACGGCACCATCGACGCCCTCGACGATGACTCGGACGGCGACGGCGTGCTCGACATCGACGAGATGTACGACACCGCCGACGAGGACATCGACGGCGACGGCACGCCCAACTGGCGCGACACCGACGATGACGACGACGGTATTTTGACCGCCGACGAACTCGACGACTCGACCACCCTGGGCGACCAGGACGTCGACGGCGACGGCTACGAGAACTACTTCGACACCGACGCCGACGGCGACGGCGCCGACGATACCACCGAAGGCCGCGGCGACGTCGACGGCGACGGCGCTCCGAACTACCTCGACGCCGACGACACCGACGGCCCCCTGGCCGACCCGGACGGCGACGGCCTGACCAACGAGGAAGAGACGACCGCGGGCACCGACCCGAACGTCTCGGACTCGGACGGCGACGGCTTGAGCGACGGCGAGGAAGTCAACGACCACAACACCGACCCGACGAACGCCGACAGCGACGGCGACGGCCTCAATGACGGCGAGGAAGTCAACGACCACGGCACTGACCCGAACGACGGCGACACCGACGACGGCGGCTTGTCCGACGGCGCCGAGGTCTCCAACGGAGGCGACCCGCTCGATCCCGAGGACGACAACGACGGCGTCGACAGCGACGGCGACGGCCTGACCGACGACGAAGAGGTCAACCTGGGCACCGACCCGAACGCCGGCGACACCGACGGTGACGGCATTCTGGACGGCAGCGAGCTCGACCTGGGTACCGACCCGACCCTCGAAGACACCGACGGCGACGGCGTGCTCGACGGCGACGAAGCCGACCTGGGCACCGACCCGACGATCGCCGACACCGACGGCGACGGCATCATCGACGGCGACGAGCGCGATCTGGGCACCGACCCGACCGTGTCGGACTCCGATGGTGACGGCATCGACGACAGCGTCGAGACCGACGGCGGCAACGCCGTCGACACCGACGGCGACGGCACCATCGACGCCCTCGACCTCGACAGCGACGGCGACACCATCCTCGACTCCGACGAGACGAGCGACGACGCCGACGGCGACGGCACCGGCAACTGGCGCGACCTCGACAGCGACGACGACGGCCTGAGCGACAGCGACGAGGCCGGCGACGACGACACCGAGACCGAGCCGGTCGACACCGACGAAGACGGCACCCCCGACTTCCTCGACACCGACTCGGACGACGACGGCGTGCTCGACATCGACGAGGGCACCGCCGACGACGACCTCGACGATATCCCCAACTACCTGGACCCGTCGGATGACTCCGACGACGTCTACTACAAGGTCGCCGGCGGCTGCTCGAACTCCGGCAATGGCGCCCCGGCGCCGACCGGTCTGATGGTCGTGCTCGCCCTGGGCGCAGGCCTGCTGTGGCGGCGCCGCCGCCAGGCCGCCCTCTTCGCCGCCACGCTCGTCGTGGCCGGCGGCGTGGGCTTGGCCGCCCAGCCCGTACACGCCCAGGAGTTCTCGACCTCCTTCCAGGCCGAGCACTTCGAGCCGATGTACTCCCAGCACACCAACACGCTGAACATCGCCCGCTCCGACGTGCTCCCCCACCTGGTCCCCTCGGCGAGCCTCTTTTTGCACTTCGCCGACGACCCGTTCACCCTCCACGAGGTGCGAAACGGCGAGGAGTCGCTGGCCAGCCGCGTCATCGACAGCCAGCTCAAGGCCGAGCTCGGCCTAGGGCTAGGCTTGTTCGACCGCGCCGAGATCGGCGTGGTGCTGCCCGTGGCCCTCTATCAGGGCAGCGACGGCGCCGCGCAACTCGACGGTCCGGCCGCCGTCGACAACTTCGGCCTGGCCGACCTGCGCGTCATCCCGAAGGTGCGCGTGCTCGACCCGGAGAGCTTCGCCGGCGTGGGCCTGTCGTTCATCGCGCCGCTGTATCTCCCGGTGGGAAACGACTCGGCTTTTTTGTCTGATGGCGCCGTGCGCTTCGAGCCGCGGCTGGCCTTCGACTACCGCGTCGACGGCGGCCTGATGGTCGTGGCCAACGCCGCCTACCAGATGCGCCCCGAGCGCGTGGCCGCCAACCACGTCTCCGAAGACGAGCTCCGCTGGGGCTTTGGCTTCGAGGCGCCCATCCGCGAAGAGTGGCTCACCGCCGTGGGCAGCGTCTTCGGCAGCTACACCCTGGCCGACGGCCGCAACCCCCAGGACCTGCAGGCGACCGCCGACAACGTCACCGGCCGCCCCCTCGAGCTTCTGGCCGGCCTCAAGGCCAACCTCGCCCACCTGGGCCTGCCCGAGGGCATGAGCGCCCAACTCGGCGGCGGCCCCGGCCTGAGCAGCGGCGTGGGCGCGCCCGACTTTCGCCTCTTCGCCTCGCTCGACTACGCGATGATGCCCAAGCCCGAGCCGGCAGGCCCCATCGACAGCGACAACGACGGGCTGGTCGACGCCGACGACCAGTGCCCCCAGCAGGCTGAAGACATCGACAACTTCGAAGACGGCGACGGCTGCCCTGATCTCGACAACGACAAGGACGGCATCGCCGACGTCGACGACGAGTGTGTCGACACCGCCGAAGACAAAGACGGCTTCGAGGACAAAAACGGCTGCCCCGATCTCGACAACGACGAAGACGGCATCGCCGACACCGAGGACAAATGTCCCGACACCGCCGGCCTGGCCGAAAAAGAGGGCTGCCCCGACAACGACCCCGACCGTGACGGCATCGCCAGCGCAGACGACCTGTGCCCCGAGATGCCCGAGGACAAAGACGGCTTCGAGGACGAGGACGGCTGCCCCGACACCGACAACGACAAAGACGGCATCGCCGACGCCGACGACAAGTGCCCCGGCGAGGCCGAGGTCATCAACGGCTTCGAAGACGAAGACGGCTGCCCCGACAAGGGTGAGTCGAAGGTCAAGGTGACCGACAAGAAGATCGAGATCCTCGACCGCGTCTACTTCGACACCGCCAAGGCCACGATCCAAAAGCGCAGCCACAACGTGCTCAACCAGGTCGCCTCCATCCTCAAGGCGCACCCCGAGATCACGCGCGTTCGGGTCGAAGGCCACACCGACAGCCGCGGCAAGGACGAGATGAACCAGGACCTGTCGCAGCGTCGCGCTGAAGCGGTCATGGGCTACCTCGTCGAGCGCGGCATCGACGCCGACCGACTCGTCGCCAAGGGCTTCGGTGAGACCAAGCCCATCCGCGACAACGACACGGCCGAAGGCCGCTCGAAGAACCGACGCGTCGAGTTCGTCATCGTCGAGCAGAAGCGCAACTAACGCGCAACTGCTCCACACACACCAAAGGCCCCGGCGGATTCCTCCGCCGGGGCCTTTTTGCGTCTACGTAGATTCACGGAAGATTTTGACGATATGGGTTCGGTGCCGGGGCATCTTGCCCTCGTCTTCTTTTCGGTGCCGGGGCATCTTGCCCTCGTCTTCTTTTCGGTGCCGGGGCACCTTGCCCTCGTCTTCTTTTCGGTGCGGGGGCATCTTGCCCTCGTCTGCGAGCGCTGGAAGTACTCGCACCGAAAGACGAAAGTCCTCCGTAATTGCACTCAGCTCTCCTGTAGTCCACCTGCTGGAAAAGCAATGGCGCGTTGGCTAATACTACACCTCACCCGCTATTTGACTCCCAACATCGACGAAGGGGGGCCTATGTGCCTGCATAAGTTCGTACTCGCCGAAAAGGCCATCATCATCACGACGCTCGCCCTCCTTTCGGTCGGCTTCGTCTCGTTGACCTCGAGCCCATCCCACGCCTGCTCGCCGCCGCAGTCAGGGTGGAGTTTGACCTCGGAGGGAGCCCATGTGTCCCAGCCGATTCCCACCGACGGCGTCGTCTCGGCACGCGCCTACTTCTGGGAAGTCAGCGCCACCGACAACCTCCCCAGCTTCGACGTGGTGGACAGTGGAGGCAACGCGGTGGAGGGAACAGTGACCGCCCTCGTCCTCTCGCCTTCGCAAAACGACCAACCTCCCGGGCAAAGCGGCGAGGCCATTCTCATCTGGAAGCCCGATGCGCAGCTCGCGCCCGAGACTTCTTATACGGTCACGATTCAGGCGACCCACCCCTACGACGAGGATCTGCGGACGATTGACGAGACGGCGACCTTCGAGACGACGTCCGGGCCCATGCCGCCCCTCGAGCCCGTCAGCTTGAGCGCCGGGATCAAAGTCACCGAAGTCACCGGCGACGTCGAGTGCTGCAAGGTCGAGACAAGCTGCGACTCGTGTGGCATTTGTAGCTCTGAGACCTGTTGGCCGCTCTCGTACGACTACCTTCCCACCGTCAGCGCCACGGTCAGCCTGCCCGACGACCAGAACGGCGCGCTCGTTTACTACGAGGTCCTCGCCAACGGTGAACGAACGAGGCTCGAGGATTCTCTCCGGCAGGGAGATGTCATCGACTCCACATTCGAGGCCGACGCGGATGGTCCTTTTTGTGTCGAGGTCGTCACGATCAGGTTGGTCGACGGCACGAGTGCCAGCAGTGGCAAGGAGTGCTTCGAGCGGTCGGATCTTCCTGACTTTCAACGACGCTCGCCCTCGGCATCGCGCCCGGCGCAATGCCTCGAGGAGGCAGACGGAGGATGTAGCACGAGCGGGACGACCGCGCGGCCGTTCCCGTGGGCTTTGCTCCTCGTCGTCGTCGCCGGCGTGCGCTTGGCTCGTCGCCAAGGGATTCGGTGAGACCAAGCCCATCCGCGACAACGACACGGCCGAAGGACACAAAAAAGCCCCGGCGGGCCAACCCGCCGGGGCTTTTTTGCGTTTGTCTTGCTCGGCTGCTGTCGTTGGTTGCAGTGAAACGACCGGCCACGGTCACGGCTACGGAGCATGACCGTGTTCGTGCCCGTGCTCCGTGCTCCGTGCTCCGTAGCCGTGCCCGTTCTCCGTGGCCGTAACCGTGATCGTGGCCGTGATCGTAACCGTGATCGTGCCCACGGCCGGTTCAGCGATTGCCCTATTCAGTACGCTCCGACGCCTCGCCGCCTGCGCGCTCGAGCACCTTGAACTCCACGCGGCGGTTCTGCGCACGTGCCTGGGGCAGCTCGCTGGCGATGATCGGCTCGGTGTCGCCGTAGCCCTTGGCGGCCAGGCGTTCGGCGGGGACGTTGGCGCCCTCGACCAAGAAGGTCTGGATCGCCTCGGCGCGCGCCTCGGCCAAGATCTGGTGCTCCTCTTCGGACATATTCTCCTGATCGGTGTGCGCGCCGATCTCGACCTTTTTGATGTCGGGGTTGGTGCGAATGATCAGGCCCACCTGCTGGAGCAGGTCGTAGGAATCCTTGTCGATGATCGCCTTGTCGGCCTCGAAGACGACCTTCTCGGTGAGCTTGATGCGGTCGCCGTCGAGCACCGCCTTCTGCTCCTCGGGCGGGCAGCCGTCGGTCGTCTGCAGGCCGGGCTCGTTGGGGCACTTGTCGTCGGCGTCGAGGATGCCGTCTTTGTCGTTGTCGGTGTCGGGACAACCGTCCTTGTCCTCGAAGCCGTCCTCGTCCTCGGGCTGCTCGGGGCACAGGTCGTTGGCGTCGACCACGCCGTCGTTGTCCGCGTCGGGGCCGCGCGCGCTGGGCGGCTCGGTGGGCATCGACGTCTCGCCGGCCTTGTCGGCCTCGGCGCCCTCTTCGCCCTTCGGTGCTTCTTCACCCTCGACCGGGCAGCCGTTATTGTCGGCCGGGCCCGGCGTCTGCGGGCACTGGTCCTCGATGTCGGCCACGCCGTCTTCGTCGTTGTCGGGGTCGGGGCAGCCGTCGGCGTCTTCGAAGCCGTCGATATCCTCGGCCTCACCTCGGCACTTGTCCTCGACGTCGCGCACGCCGTCCTGGTCGGAGTCGGTCTCCATGTAGGCGTAGCGAAGGCCCAAAAAGCCGCGAAACTCGGGAGCGCCCACGCCGCCGACGATGCCGCCGCCGGCGCCGGCCATGACCGAGAACCCGCTGCGGGTGACGACCTTGGCGCCCAGAAGCCCCTCGAGGGGCGTGACGTCGTCGCCGAAGAAATCGCCGAACTCGGTACGCCCGTACAGCTCACCGCCCACGAGCAAAAGGCCGTTCAAGAACTCCGCCTCGGCGCCCAGGCCGTACTCGAAGCGCTCCCCGATCTCGATGTTGCGCACCGAGCGGTCCTCCTGGATGCGCACACCCAGGTTGGCCGCCACGAGCACGTTCTCCCAGCGGTAGTCGACCACCGCCCCGGGGGCGACCTCGACGCTCGAGTCACCCACGAGCGACTCTTGGCGGCCGGTGGGCAACGTCACGTCGACCAAGCCGGTGACGCCGACCGGAAACTTCTCGCGCGACAAGATCATGACCTTGGGCCGCAGCGCCATGTCCCCGATGACCCCGCCCTCGACGTTGTCACTGAACTCGCTGTCGTTGACGAAGTAGATCGGAACCTCGAGGTCGAGCTGGGCGATGTCGAAAAAGCCCACACCCGCCAGCACGTGCATCGCCAGCTGCTGGTCGATGATCGCCACGTTCTCGCCGCCCGCATCGGGCTCGAGCACCAGCGGCTCGCTCGAGTAGTTCAAGAAGACCGACCCGGTCGGCTCCAGGTGACCCAGCGTGGGCGAGGTCTCGACCGTATAGATCGAATACGGCCCCACCGCCGGGCGGAACGTCTGCACGTCGAGCTGCAGCCCATCCTGAGCCGCCGCGCCCGCACTGAAGGCAGTCGCCAGAAGAAAGGCCAACCCGGCCAGCACCTTGTGCGAGGCCGATGACGAACGCGATTTCGGGCAAGCAATCATCATCACTCCTAATACGCGGAAATTTCCCCCTGCTTGATACACTTCTATATCTTGACAGGCAACCAAACCTTGCCTATAAACCGCTTCCCGTTTGGGCCGAAGGCCCTATTCGGGCACACGCCAACGTAGCTCAGTCTGGTAGAGCAGCTCACTCGTAATGAGCAGGTCACCGGTTCGAGTCCGGTCGTTGGCTCTTCTTGAAGGGCTGGATGGTTGCTCCTCCCGTCGCGGTTGCTGGCCAATTTCGGCCTCGCCCCGCTCGGTCCGGATCAACCACCCAGCCCTTCGATTTTTCTTGTACACTTTTTCGCGTGTGACCGATGGAACCGGAAGAACTCGAAGAATTACGCGAGAAGCTCATCGTTCGGCGCGACGAGTTGATCGGCGCAGGAGACGTCGAATTCGAGCCTGTCAAAAAGGACCCGAGCTCGAAGGTCGACGAAGACGAGGCGCCGCTCACCGAGATGAATCAGGTGATCGCGTCGCGGCGCAACAAGAATCGCAAGCTCGAACTCGAGCGAATCAACGTCGCGCTGCAACGGATCGCCAACAACCCGGATGAATTCGGCGAGTGTGCCGCGTGCGGCGAGATGATCCCGATCAAACGCCTCGAGCTGATGCCGTGGGCGCGCTACTGCGTCGCGTGCCAGGAGGAGCGGTCGGGCCCGCGCGGCCGTCGTCGTCGCCACCTCGCGGACTTCATCGATTGAGCAGGCGCGCAGCCAACCTGCCCGCTCCGCACGAGTTGCCAGCCGCCCCACCGGGCTCGCCCCGGCCCCTTCCCCCACGTTCCCTTCGGTCACATGGGGCTAAAGAGACCCCTCTCCGCTACGCTACGAGGGGTGGCGCTTCGGCTTGCGCCTCCGCTTATCAAAACGACTTGAGATTTGTGGGGAAGGATGAGGGTTTGCCCCGGTGGACGGAAAGCCTGACAGCTAGACCCACGCCTTGCACGAACTCCCCTCCGCCCCACCGGGCTTGCCCCGGTGGACGGAAAGCCTGACAGCTAGACCCGCGCCTTGCACGAATCCCCCTCCGCCCCACCGGGCTTGCCCCGGTGGACGGCAAGCCTGACAGCTAGCCCCACGCCCCTCCCCTCTCAGGCGGCGCGCAGCGCCGCGGAAGACATTGAGCAATGCGTTGAGGAGGTCAACGGGGTGGAAGACCTCGTCATCCTGAAAGGACGTGTCCCCGCTCAATTATGCGGGCTCCTACAAATGGGCGAGCTCGCTGGCCTCGAGGTCGGCTTCCCTCGGCGCGGCCTGGTCGGGTGCGTCGTCGGGGAGCGTGGTTCCCGGTCGTTAGCGGGTACGGTCGCTCGTGTGAGTGCGCTGCCCATCGACGGACACGCGATGAACAACGCCATTGACCAAGCGGCCGACGAGCTCGGCGTGCCGAATGTTCTGGAGTACGTCGAGCGATTCCGTCGTGCTCGAGAAAAGTGGGTCCGACGGCTCGAAACGCAAGGTGAACCTCCAAAAGTCTGCACTCGGCTCGAATAGAGCAAGCCCTCCCCAACGGCACTCTCGCCGCGATTCTTCAGAAAGTACGCAACAAATCGGGCGCTTCTGCCGAAAACGATAGTGAGGGGTGAGAGACATCCTTACCTTATCCTGACACCTATGGAGGCAAATATGCTGGAGCAGATACTGGAACGCCTGACGCCCGACCCGAAAGTCGCCGTCGCGTGCGCCTTGGAGCGCGTCGACGATCTCACGCTGGAGCAGTGCCGGCTCGAGCTCTACTGGATGGAGCGCTGGCAGGAGGTGGGGCGGCTGAACCGTACGACCGGGCCGCGGGTGATGGCGAAGCTGAAGGATCGGATTACTGTGAGATGCAAGCGCAAGCCTGCTGCATAGCATCGAAATTTTCTGTACAGTTCGGATTGTACTGATACATATTCAGGCCTGACATTGTAACTGCCCACTTGTTTTTATGGGGGTGAGATGAAGACGTGCAAGTACGACACCTTCTCCGAGGCCATACAGGCATCTGATGGTGAGCTTCCTGAATTCGATGGGAACGGCAATCTCCCACCAGGAGACTATCGCCCCACAGAAGGTGAGCTTAGAAGTCGTTTTGCTGAGTGGCACACGCTCAGCACTCGGCCGGAGGTTTATCGAGTGTGGAGAATTCGGCGACGGGACTTGGTTGGGGCTGGATGCCCCAAGGACGCTGCCTTACTAGTGAACGGGAGCTTCACCACTGAGAAATCACATCCTGAAGACGTGGACTTCTGTGTGGAGGTTGAAGTCCCAGGAATGGACGGGTCATCGCTGAGTTCAGTGAAGGATATCATTGACCTGCTTCCCGGTAACAAGAAGGACCACAAGCGGATTCATGCCTTTCCGGTGTACGTTCTCCCTGAGGATCACCCCATGTACCAAGCCGTTACTGTCGAGGGTATGAGATATTGGCTAAAATGGTTTGGCAGGGACCGTAGCAGCAACCCCAAGGGTCGTGTTTGGGCGACCATAGGAGGGCACCGTGACAAGTAACAACCATCTTGAACCCAGGCCTGCTCACGTTGTCCGGGAGGAGATTGGAGATCTTGAGGCATATCTTCACGGCATACCTGAAGGCATTCGCTCATCTGGGGCTTTTGCTGCGTATGAGAGCAGGCTCAAAGGCCTGAAGGACGAACTCTACTGGTCTGAACTGGGGGCTGAGGCTGAGAAACGAAATGAGTCCTTGATGGACCTGCGTCTCCACAACAGTCGAGATGTTGCAACAGTTCCCCCAACAATGCTCGGTGAGTTGCTCAAGAAGTGGCAACGCTTTTACGACGCGCTAGGGCAATCAGCCAAAGGTGAGGCGACGCCTCGCGGCTTTATCGCGAGAGACATCACCAAGCAAACTCAACTTGGTGTTCTTGCAACGCCTCCCGGATCTTTCGTGGTACGAATGGTGCTGCAACCTGAGCAACAGGCAATCGATCCATCTGAATCATTGGCTTTCAGGGCATACGGACTCCTTCAAGGGCTTGCGGCCGTTGGCGATGATTCTGCTCAGCTTCGAGCCGAATACCAAAAGGTCCAGGCACGTGTTGCCTCACACTACGTTGACATCCTTCAACTGCTCGACGGTGAGCACCTTGATGTGGATGTGAACCTGGCCACGCCAGGTGGAGCAGTTGGGTTTGAGCATACTGGAATCAGCCATTCTTGGGCTGCATCAGCACAATCTGCCTTCACGGATTCAATCGAGTTTGAGGAAAACGAACTTGCACTCGTGGGTCTCTTAAGTGGCGCAAACCTTCGAAGGCTCACATTCGAGTTGGATCTTGGACAAGATGACGCAATCAAAGGCGACATCTTCCCAGACCTACAAACACGAGTTGATGGTGCTGTAATCGGTGCCAGATATAAGGCTATCGTAAGAGAGCGCGTTGAATTCGATAAAATGCAGGGGCGGCCGAATATATCGTATGTGTTGATCGGCTTGGAGCCTGACTAAAAGAAGTGAGGCGACGTGCAAAGCTCCCCAATGGGTGCAAAGCGAGGTGCAAAGTGAAGTCTGTCTGACCCTGTGTCGGGACTGGCTTCGATAGCTCAAACGCCACCCGAGCGCCGCGTAAATCCACAGCAGGAGAGAACCTCGCTCCCACCTAACGAGCAGGTCACCGGCTCAAATCCGGTCGTTGACTCTCTCGCACATCCTCCCCCCTTGACCCCCCTCACCCGTCCGGCTACAGTCGCCCTTACGCAACAACATCACCCGCGGGGAATAGCAGCGTGTGGCCCTCCTCGCGGACGCTGGGCTAGGCCACGCAGTTCGCGCCGCGGAGGTGTCCCGCCACCACGAGGGGATGGGCGTTGAGAGGACAGCCGAGCTATTGGACCGCCACGTAACCTGAATCACTGTCGCCAAGACAGAACTGTAAGGAGAGTGACTCCATGGCTATCAAACGCACCCTTGGCTATCGCAAAAGTAGTGTCGGGAGCCGCGAATTCGTGCTCAAGAAGACCCGTCCCATCGCCGAGGACCTGGGCAACGAGCGTCTGGTCGAAAAGATCGACCTCGGCCTCGACAAATACCGCACCGCCGCGACCCTGCGGCTCAAGTACCTGATGCAGCGCGACACCAACCGCAGCGCGCGCAACGAGGCGGTCAAGCTCGACGTCGACGTCGACAACACCGTCAGCGACCTGTTCGGCCTCATCGAGCTGCACGCCAACCGCCGTCGCGAAAGCGACAAGAAGAAGGCCGCCCAACGTATCATGAAACGCGTCTTCCCCTCCGGCGGCGTCTTTCCCATCACCTCGAGCCAGTACGACGAAGAGCACGCGCTCATCAACACCCTCGTCGACGAGCTCGAGCAGAACTTCGCCGACGAGATCGACCTGCTCGACGCGCGCGACCTGCTCGAAGACCTCGAAACGGTCAACGCCGAGTTCGGCAAGGCGCTCGACATCATCGACCGCGACGTCGTCACCTACGCCGAGTTGCAGGCGCAGATCGAAGACGCCGAGGACGCCTTCAACAAGGTGATGCTCATCATCCACGCCGACTACTGCGACGACGACGCCACGCGCCAAAAGCTGCTCGAGGCCGCCGAGGCGCAGGACGCACGCACCGCCGCCTACTACAGGCGACGCGGCGTTCCCCCGGAGGTCGACCCGGATACCGGCGAGCCCATCGAGGACGTCGACACCGACCCGGTCGTCGACGAAGACGTCGACGTCGACGAGCCGGTGACCAACTAACCCGACGCACCACAAACTTAACAACAACAAGCCGCACCATTTGGCCGACGCGACCCGGGTCCTCCGCCCCTGTCGCGTCGGCCAAATTCATTTTTGAGAGGGTTATCACAACCCTCCGACGCCCCTCGAAGCACGATCTCCCCCCATTCGCATAACATGTAAGCGACCTTCAAAATCGCTCGCCGACACATTCGATCAATATGTAAGCGAGTCGTAGAATTGCTCGCCGTAGGATTGCGATAACGTGAAGCCGACCTCCAAGGCGGCTCACTCGAGCATTCCCCCAACCCTCACCGCTCTGATCTGTCGCGAGCCCGCAGGATGCGATCAATCCTCGCCCCAGCCTTCCACCCCCTTACCGACCCATTCGTGCACCCCTGCGCCGAGCCTCGCCGAGCCAACCGCGCCCCTTGCATCAACCCCACACCGAGCTTTCGAGCGACTGACGATCACGTTATCGCAACCTCACGACGAGCAATTCCGCAACTCGCCGACCCATTGCGACAACCCCACATCGAGCAATTTTTCGCCGCCGCGAGCCCTGCGCCCACCCTCGCGCGACGCATCCACCCCGCCGTCGAGCCCTGCTGCAATGGTCGACGAGGGGGTCGAGGCCCTGGGCGAGGGTTCGGGGGCAGGCGCACGGCAGGAGCGCCGCAGGGCGGCCCGACCACCTGTCGAGCGTCGACCCCTTGTCCCCCAACCTCCCTACGCTTGCGCTCCGGTCGGATGCGGCTACAGAGGCCTCCCTCGGCTACGCCTCGTCCGGCGCGCTTCGCCTCCGGCTCGCTTATCGGGTGGGCTTACGAGTGTCCGTTAAACCAGAGCAACGTCACACTTCGGTGTCACCCCACTAGCGAGCACCGCCGCAAACATGCAACATGCCTCGCGTTCGTTCCCGCGTTTGTCCTTGGGGGGTAGTCGCTCATGTCTGCACGTCCACGTCTCCACCATCGAAGTATCCACCACACCATGTGCCAGGTCTCGCCTGGTCTCGGCCAAGCCATCCTCGCCGCGCTCGTCTGCATGATGTTTGCCGGTTGCAGAACCGTCACGCCCAGGCAGGTCGCGTTCTCGCCGAATCACGCCGAAGTCACCGATCCCTACACGACCACCGAGGTCCGGGAGGCGAAGGCCTGCCGGTCGACGCTGCTGTACATCTTCGGCAGCGGTGATGCCTCGTTGAGGCAGGCGATGGACCAGCTCCCGGAGTCGAGCGCGGCGATGCGCCTGGCTGTCGTCACGGTCGACGTCGAGTACACGAACCTCCTGCTGGCTGCGGAGTCGTGCACGCTAGTCACGGCGACGTATGTGGTCGGCGGGCGCGCGGCGGCTGGCGCCCCAGATCTCTTCGCGGATGTGGCCGACGAGGGCGCTGCAGAGGACGATGCGATGGCGCCACCGCCACCGCCTGGCGAAGAAGCTCCTGCTGACGAGGCGCACGTCCCGGAGGTCGAGCAGCCCCCTGAGCAGCGATGGCTCGGCTCGGTCGAGGACATCTATGAAGCGCGCCAGGAGCCTCGCTGCGCGTGGCTCACCGACTCGCCACCGTTAGGTAGTCGAAGCGCAGCAGGATGTCGTCGACTTTGTCGAAGAGCAGCCCCTCGCTGCCGTCGCGGCTGATGAACTGGGCATCGATGAACAGAGCGTAGTCGCCGTACAGTCCGCGGGTGGCGAGCTCGGTGGAGGCGCCGGCGGAGTCCTGCAGGCTCTCCAAGGTATTGTGGTCGGTGCCCACCGATGCTTGGATGCGCGCCCGGCTGTACGCCTCCACGCCGTTGGCGGCGTTGTCGGTGCCGTCGAGTTTTCCGACGCCTGGCACGCGGAACAGGTTTCGGCTGGGCCGCACGCTCGAGTACTGGAAGCCGGCCTGGTCGGAGCACCACTGGCTGTAGAAGGTGTTTCGCTGCAGCAGGTCGAGGCGCATCGTCCCGCGGGCGCCATTGTAGGCTTGCTCGCCCACCACGCCGGCGTCGAGCGACCAGAGACGCTCGGCGCAGTCGGTGCGCGAGTAGATGGGCACGCCGCCGCCTTCGACGTCGAGCGCTTCGAGGGGGGCGAGCTCGAAGGGGATGCGCTGGCCCAGGTAGCGGCCGTCTTCGTCATAGGTGGCGTAGCGCTCGCTGCTGAGCAGCGTGCGGAAGCGCTCGACGGCCGACAGGGGACGCATCGACTCGGGCCAAGCACTCTCGTCGCCCAGCCGCAAGATGTCGTCGCGCAGGCTGACCACCACGGTCAACTCGTTGGGCGCGTTGCCCCCGATCTTGCGGGTGCCCGCAGTGTCCCACAGATCGCTGAGCACGTTGCGCAGGTCTCGGGGAAGCTTGGCTTCCAAGACGTCTTGTCGCTGCGAGAGGCTCTGTTGGTACTCGTACTCGACCGCGCGCACCGCCAGGTAAGTGGCCCGCCGGGCGAGCTTGAAGTCGCGCACGTACTGCTCGACCTCGGCGCGGCCCCATTGGTCGCCTGCCGGGTCATGCTCGGCGGAGTCGTCGATGTCGGCGAAGTACGCGTAGGCCTCGGTGTGAACGGCCTGGGCCTCGGCGATGCGCTCGTCGAGCTCGCCCTGGGCGCGCTCGAGGTCGAAGGCGGCTCGCTCCAGATCCATCACCGCCGTGGTCATCCCCACCAGCTCCTGCTTGGCCTCGATGAAGCAACGCTCGAGTTCGCCGTCTTCTTCGAGGGTGGCGACCCGGTCGTCATGGCGCTGCTGGGCGTTTTGCATCTCCTCTTCGAGCGCCGACGAGGAGATATTGGCGGCCGCCTCGGCGGCGGCGGCGCCGCAGGCGACGCCGCTGGCCGCCGCCGAAGCGCCCGCGCCCAAGACTCCCTTATCCGAGCCGGCCAAGGTGGCCGCACAGTCTTTGATGGCCGCGGCGCCATGGGCGATGCTGTCGGCGACGAGCTGGCGGCGACGCAGGTCCTTCATCTCTCTGAGATGCGAGTCACGGGCGTCCTGGAGCGCCTCATTGGTCTCCTCGAGGCTAAAGCACGACTCCATCTCGATATCATAAGCCTCGCGGTGTTCCACGATGGCCTGACGGGCCGAGTCGACGTCCGAAGCGGCCGCGACCACATCGAGGTAGGCCTCTCCAATCGAGCCCTGCACGCAGCCGGGTACCTCGAGCGGATTGTCCGGACGGGGGACGCTGACGCGCATGCTCGGATGGTGGGTGACGCAGACGACTTGCGCCCGCTGCAAGTTTCGGCTGGGCTCGGCGGACGACCCGTCGTCGCGGGCTTTGTCCATGGCGGCCAGCTCCAAACTGGTCGAGCCGAGTTGCACCTCAGCGACACTTCCTTTCCAGTCACAGCGCAGACACTGCGCCTGCGGATCGGCTCCGCAGGCGCCGATGGAGACGGCGCCATTGTCGGGCATCGCGTCGGTGTAGCACTCGGCGGCGAAGTCGCGCATCGCCTCGGAGGCAAAACCGACATCCTCGGCTAACGTGGCCGCGGTGACCTCATTGTGCATACACAGCCGTCCCAGGATGTCCTCCTCTCGCCAATTGTCGAAGTAAGCGTTGTTGTCGATCGTACACTCCGGCTTGTCGATCAGCGCGCACGAAGAGGCGACAAAGTCGGGATCGTCGATCGGGTCGTAAGACGGGTCGTCCGTGGTGATGTGTGGCCCGCAGAAATCGAAGAGTTCGTCGCTATACTTCATCCGAAGCTCGTTTGCCCACTGGTTCAGACGCTCTTGGCGGATTTGGCGGTCGGCGGCAGCAGCGTAAATCTCTTCGGCGGCCACCAGTGAAGCTTCGGCCTGGTCGATCGCTTTGGAGGTCCAGCCGTCGGCGGTGTCTCGTCGACCGGCGATATATTCGGTGATCGCCGAGAAGCGGTCGGCAATGCCGTCGGCGTCGTCCGCCACGAAGTACAGTGGAAGGTCGGTATCGGCGATGTCCAGCGGATTGGCGCCGGCGTTGACGGCGCGCACATAGTCGAGCGACTCGGCGACGTTTGCGCGTGCCTGGGCGAGCTTGGAATCATAGGCGTCCTTCCAAGCGGGCGTCGATGGGGCAGCGAGCGCGCGCTGGTGGATGTCGGCGGCCATCGTTTGGGCGAGGAGCATCCGGGGCATCCACTCGGCGAGCGCGTCGGGCGTCTGGCGGGCCGGGTCGTTGGTAGGGCCCTCCATCTCGGCGTAGCGCTCCAGCAGGTCGGCTTGTCGCGTCAGGGTCTCGAAGATCACCGGAGCGAGGGACTGCTTTTGCTCGTCGGTCGGATCTCCGGTCTGACCAAAGCGGTGCAGCCGATAATCGGGGTCGACCAGCGCCTCGACGGGCATCTGCAGCACTGAATTCGCCACGTGGGGGGTCACGAAGATGTCCCAGCCGCGGGTGCTCTTTTGGACCATCTCCTCGACCGTGGGCGGGATACGGTCGCTGGCGGTGGTGTTCAGCCCCTCGCGGAAGTACTCGGACATCTGGGCGACCTGGTCGGTCTCACCGGCCAAGAAGCCGTGCAACTCCAACCAGCGCACCAGCAGGCGTTGGGTGTAGGCCGAGGCCCGCGTCTGTTCGTTAGCTTCGAGCGGAGTCGCTCCCGGGCGAAGGGTGCGGCCTTGAGCGCCAATGGCCGCCAGCATACGCCCGACGTCGACGCACTCGGCACCGGCGTCGAAGATCGCGTCGGGGCTGCCGGGCGCCGGGGGCTGCAGCTCGAGCATGTCGAGTTCGGCCGGGCATTTCTGCAGCACCTCGCTCGCGGTCATTTGGGAGGCGGCTCGGTCGAGCGCGATGCCGGCGCTCAGAGCGCTGTCGGCGCACTCGAGGTCGTCCACCTCGGCGAGCTTGCTTTCGGCGAAGTCCCAGCCTGGGTAGGCGGCCGGATTGGTCGAGGTCGCGCGGATGCACGAAATCGACTCGCCGCAATAGGCCGGAGCGCTTGGGAGTTCACACAACTTGGTGACCGTCATCGACACATCGATGGGGTCGGGCCCGGTCCCATAAGAAGAAGAAGTCTCCTGGTGGCGTAGCCATGCCCTCATGGAGAACGAATGATCGAAGTTGACCGACTTGATCTGACAGCCGGTCTTCGCCGCCAGATCATTGCAGAAGTCGATATTCGCAGTGGCCGAAACCTCCTCACCGGTAAAGTGGGTGGTCGCGGTGTAGTCTTGAAATCCGCACGCCATGCCATCGGACATCGAGGGATGTGCGTACTGCGACCAAGGAGGCTGGGCCTGAAAATCCTCAACATTCAACCACTCATTCGGATCGTTAGGCCCAACGACATCTTGCATTTGGTCGTATACCGCGGTGAACTCTGCAGTCTGTGGGTAGGTGTTGGCGTGTTCTGCTGAAGGCTTGTCCTCCTGGACCATCCAGTAGCCGGAGAGCGCCTGGTGCATCGCGCGGCGCTCGGATTCGCTCCAGCCGCACAGATTGGCGTCCATGCCCCCGTGGTTGAAGGTGTGCGTCAACGAGGTGACGCTCGGCGGGGTGGCTCCGGCAAACGCGTGCTCCCAGGGCGATGCGGCGGCCAGGCGCTGGGCAGCGTCGTAGCCAAGCTCTGCGGGCAGATGGCTGCGATCGGGGACCGCCGCGGTGGTGTCCGCGCTGCGCTGAAGGTCGACCGCCCACTCGACCGTCGGCGCCACCGTCGTGCCGTGGCCCAGATAGCTCTGGGTGATCGCCAGGCTCAACGTGCGCGGTGCGAGCCGCGAGCGAAGCTTCGCCTCGACGGTCTCGGCGACCAGCTTGTGGTCGCGTCCGGCGACCGTGGTTTCGATGAACGGGTGGGTCTGGAAATCAGCCTGTCCGTCGACCAATCCGTCGGTATCGTCGTCCTGCTCCAAGGTGAGCGTCCCGATAAATTGCTCGGCGCTGGTCAGCGCGCCGGTGGGGTCGTCGATGGCGATGACAACCTCGCCGGCGTCGTCCCACACCGTCGCCTGCACGCTCATCTCGGTGGGCAGTTGCGCTTCGGGCAGGTTGGCGAGGTCCGCGTCGGTCCCCGCGCCCACAAGCCGCATCGTGCCGGTGTAGCGCCCGGCGATGCTCACCGGATCGGTGTTACCCGCCTCGCCGTCGAGTTGGTCGAGCCGCGGCACCACCGCGGTCTCAGTGTTGGCGGGGCCGTGGACGGTCACCGTGGGCACGTCGTCGGAGGGGTCCTCCCCGGCCGTGCGCCGCACGACTAATTCGGCGGCGGCACCGGCGGCGAGCGGGCCCAACATGCAGCTTTCGCTAAAGTCGGTCTGGTCGGGGCATTTAATCTGTAAGCCCGCGCTGACCGTGGCCCGCGCCCGGTCGACGGCGCGCTCCTCGACACGGATCACAAGCCTCTCTTCTCGGCCCTCCTCGAGGAGCAGCCGGCGCTGGTCCAGCGCGATACGCCCTTTGTCGGCTTGCTGGCGCGGAAGCGGCACGAGCCCTGTGGCTGCGGTGTCGCGGCAACGTCCGAACTCGTCACAGACCTCGCCGTCCTGGCAGTCGGCCGCCTCGCTGCAGTCGGCGATGCAGCGGCCGAGATCGCAATAGGTGCCGCACGGGCAGTGGTCGTCGATCTGGCAACGGTTCTCTTGGGCGACCAATTCGGGGTCGGGCGTGCACTGTTGACTGACGATGTCCGTGTCTGACTCGGAGTCGGTCGTGGGACCGGCGTCGGCGTCCCCGCCCGCATCGGACAGCGGCTTGTTCCCGGAGCCGGGGTCGCCGCCACAGCCAAAAAAGGTCAGCATAATCACGAGCGCCCAAAGTGAGCGATGAATGCGATGCATCGTCGTACCCTCGAAAACAAGTTGGGGGGGGGCGGGTTCCAGCCGCAGAGTATATGGCCGCGGACAGATGCTGTCTTTGTCTTGAGACGCCAATCTCTTTCCCATTTACGCCAGATTGGCTATCGATGCCTGTTTGGCTTGCGATGTCTGTTTGGCTACGGATGCCGGTTTGGCTTGCGATGTGCCTCGACATTGTTATCCTCGCCACCGACAACTCATTATTCAGAGAAATTGGAGTACTGCTGTGGGGTTGAGTGCAACTGAGTGGCGAGACATCGCGACTCTCTGGCGAGAAGTGACCGAGATTCCGAGCTACGAGTTCGAGCGCGCGCGGCGACGTGCTTCCGCCGGTCTGATGTCGCTGGTGGGGGGCTCGCACGTGTTGATGGTGATTCAGCAACGCATCGCGCCCGAGAGCGCGCCATTGAGCGGTTTCGCGCCGGTCTTCTCCCAGGACTTCGGGCCCGATCTCGAAGCCCGCCAGCGGATCCTGCAACAATGGCAGGCTCACGAGCCCGAGACCGCCCTGGCCACCGACCCCGTTTTCCAACGCCTCGCCGCCGGTATCGGCGAGCTTCGCACGGTGCGCCACCGGGGAGATATCGACACCGAGGAGTGGGCGCAGTCTGCCGTTCGCCGGCTGCTCGAGCAGCTCTCGCTCGAGGACCGCGTCAACGTCGTGGTGCCCCTCGGCGAAGACATCGAGGTCTCGTACTGCATCGATCGCCCGCAGGGTGCGCCGATCTTTAGCGAAGCCGACAGCGAGCTGCTGCTCGCCGCAATCGAGGGGCTCCGCCCGCTGACCGCCCGGTTTGTGCGCCGCTACGGCTTCATGCCCGGCCAGCACAGCCTCGACCTGGTCGAGCAACGAGCCGTCGAGCACCTGATCGGCCCGCAGTCCCTCGACGAGATTGCCCCAACCCTCGACCTCCCCCCGGCGAAGCTCGCCGAGGTCGCCGACCAGATCTACCAGAAGTTGGGCGTGGGTGACCGCGTCGGGCTGATGAGTATGTGGATGGAAGGAGCCGAGCCTCTAGACCCTCGCGAGGCGCACCTGAAGCAGCCCCGCAGCTCCGTCCCCAGCTCACAGGACATCCCCAGCCCACAGGAGGAGGGGCCGCTGGTCACCCGCGTACGCGACGCCATCGACCAAGGCATGCAAATCGGCGAGTTCGAGATCGACCAGGTCGCCCGCCACCTCGGCCTCAGCGTGCGCGGCCTACAGCGCGATCTGGGCGAAGCCGACACCTCCTACCGCGATCTCGTCGAAGCCGCCCGCCAGTCCCGCGCCGAGGTCCTCTTGACCCGCCCGTGGCTGACCTTTTCGGACATCGCCCAAAAACTGGGCTACACGCAGGTGTCGAGCTTCAACCGCGCGGTCAAGCGCTGGACGGGAAAGACCCCCAGCGAGCTTCGCCAGGAGTTTCTCGCCGAGGAGTCGCGCGACCGAGCGTCCGATTGAGTTGTCGACTCACGCCCACTCGGCGCAAGTAGAGCGCCCCCCTCGACACGTGGTCGACTCGCACGAGTTGGCAACCACCCCACCGGGCTTGCCCCGGCGTACGCGTAGTCGACTCGTTCGAGGCAGCAGCCGCCCCTGACAGCTAACTACGCGGCCCCCGCCCCCTCCATTAGGCGCGCGCAGTGCGCCGAGTCGAGGGTCAACATATGCGGGACCAAGCACCTAGTGCCTAGTTTCACGAAACGGTCGGGGCGCGCGCCGTCTCGGCCGCCGGCGCTCGTTTGCAGTTGCACATCTGCGTTCAGTGGAGTGATTTCGCAAGCGCATTTGTCAACTCGACCGCTTTTTGCCAAATTATCGGGTAGTAGAAAGGAGATTCAGATAATTGGCGGGGCGGTTCGAAAGAAGAAGGAACAGCGAGTTCTCGGGCAAGAGTCTCTCTCAACTCCTTTGGAATCACTTCGACCGCATGCTGCGGCTGGGGTGAAGATACCTCGGACTTGAGAAGGCTAGAGAAGTTCTCTGCCGAAGTCTCGTCGCCGGTCTACGGCAAAGAAGAGGAGCGCTACGCCGACCACGCCGAGGGCGACGCTCGGGCCGCTACGTGGATGCGCCTGGTCAACAAGTCACCCGACATCCCCGACGCCTACGCACGCTTCCTGCTCATAACGCTGTCGATGTTCCTTGAGGGCGACGTTGTCCCTGTCACCTTCGATGATGTGCTCGAAGAGCCCCACCTGAAGAATTAGCAGGACATGTGGTCAGCGGGGTCCGAGGTCGTAAAATCGACGTTCGTCGAGCCAATCGGCAACTTGGCCGCAGAGGATCGCGGCGGGTGAGTGTTGAAGTTGAAGTTTCCTGATGAGTGAGCCCCTGAAAACAGGGGGGATGGCAAAGCCGAAAGGCTGTAGTGATCGCCAAACGAGCAAAGGCCATTTGAGCGATCGTTGAGTTCGTTTGCTGGGTATATAAGGATTAGTAATGGCGGCTGAGTTAGTTTTCACTATGTTTCGCCTTCAGCTTGACGAGCGCGAGCAACTCGAATTCGGCCTGAGCGCAAGCTATGGCCGTACGGCCGCGCTAAGGGACGTGCTTTATGAGGCTCCCTACGGGGAGAGCAGATGGGGAACTTGGACGATCGGAAACGTCGCACAAGTCGACGAGTTTGGATACTACTTCAGGCTAGGACGCGTGAAAAAGGAGCGCACACAAACGTTCGAGGATGGCAAATTCGTTGATGTTGCATTCGATCGCGCACCTTATACCCATGCCTTTCTGGACACGCACAAACAAGTGCTCGGAGTCGCACGCAATAAGGAGGTAGCAGGTTCGACCAAGGCACTAGCGAATAGGTTTTGCGGCATAGTGGCCACTTCAGAGACGTTTAAGAAGGCAGGTTTCCTTTGTGAGGCATTTCAAATCTCTGACCCCAAAGGGCTTCTGACTTGGATTGAACGAGCTGACACAATCAAGGCGATGTGGCTCACCTTTCGCCGGCCCAACGCTTTCGATGAAGAGAAGGACTTTCGAGGGCCGATGAAGAAGACACTGAAGGCGCTCAAAGCGAAGAGTGGAACCGCTCAGTTTCATGGTCCAGACATTGACAAGCAGCAGGCGAAAGAGATTACCCAGGCGACAGCCGCCGGAGGGAACGACGCAACTGTTAGGCTTCGAGCCCCGGAAGAAGCCACAGACAGGAATGTGTCGACTAAAGACACCCCGGCGATAGTTACGACCGAGAGTGTTTCGAGCGAAGAAAGCCGCAAGCAATTTCTAGCGCGACTTCGCGCCAAGTACACGGAAGTACGCGGCCCTACACCGGATGAGAGCTAAAATCACAACGAAGGTGAAACGATGGCAACGCACACACGACAGGCGCCGCACGAGGCGAGGCAGCACTCGCCAGAAGATGCGGTTGAATCCGAGTCGAATGCCGTACCATCGACGACGGAGAATGAGGAAACCGTTGAACCAAAGAAACGCGACCGAAAGCTGAATTTTTGGCATTGGTTCTTCTTCGACGGTGATTCGGATGCAGGATGGAAGCGGTTGACGGACCGTTGGATGTTCTTTCACATGGCCATTGGCGGTGTATTTACCTTTCTAGTCGAAGCCCCGATCAAGGAGGTTGCTGGTTCTGGTGTACTACCATTGGTGGCCATTCTTTTTGGACTTGCTTTTGCTTGGGTAGGCAACGCCTTGGCACTAATTACTGACTCAAGCTTCAAACATGCCGCTCGAAACCGTGAAGGAGGAGTCAAAGAGTATGCTTATACCTACCAACTCGCCGTGTTGACTTCGCTGTGCACAGTGGTGCTTTGGGGCCTGATTGCAGTTGGCGTTGCGGATCATCTTTCGTTTGCCGGTCAGGCGGTCTTCAAGTTTGTCCTCTTCACAATTGCTAGCTTGACGATCCGGGAATGCTGGCAGGTTATCTACGGTGCTCATCGCTCGCTCATCGTTGCAGACGAGATCGACCAAGAGATTGGTGACTAGCTGCAAGCCAAATTGAGGTGTTGCCCCGGTCTCCAGCCTGGGCTTTTTTGTGTCACATGATCAAGCACGGAGCTTCGACTTGATCTCTTTGTGCAGCCCGCGTGCCATAAGGGAGGTGCATAGCGAGGTGCAAAGTGAAGTCTATCTGACCCTGCGTCGGGACTGGTTTCGATGGGTCAATCGCGCTACGATTGCCGCTTGGGGCCGCGGCAGGAGGGTAAGTTGCTCACTCGTAATGAGCAGGTCCCCGGTTCGAGTCCGGTCGTTAGCTTCTTCTTGGGCGCGAGATTTGGAGGTCGGCCGACTTCCACACCTCGCGCCCGGATTTCTTACTGAACATTTCGTCCAGCTTGGTCGCAGGATCGACCCAAGGCGGCGCCGTCCCGCCGCCGCGCCGGAGCGCCAGCGAAGGCCTCGTTAGCCCCAGGCGACCGAAGGGAGTCTGGGGTCGAGCGCACGCCCCCCTCGACACGTGGTCGACTCGCACACCTTGACGATGCCCATTTGTTGAGATGAGGTTAGCCCCCTCTAGCTTTCAGGCTTTCCGTCCACCGGGACAAGCCCGGTGGGGCGGTGGGGCGTTCGCGTTTCGCACACTCTAGCTTTCAGGCTTTCCGTCCACCGGGGCAAGCCCGGTGGGGCGGTGGGGCGTTCGCGTTTCGCACACTCTAGCTTTCAGGCTTTCCGTCCACCGGGGCAAGCCCGGTGGGGCGGCTTTCTGCCAAGGCGGCGCCGTCCAGCCGCCGCGCCGGAGCGCAAGCGCAGGCCTCGTTAGCCCCAGGCGACCGAAGGGAGTCTGGGGTCGAGCGCACGCTCCCTCGACACGTCGTCGCTTCCCCCTCGACACATGGTCGCTTCGCGCGCCTACTCTGCTCGCCCCGCCCCTCGCAAAAAGAACGCCACGAGCCGATCGATATGCTCCTCGCTCATCGCCTCACGGAGCGCCGCCTCCTTGTCGGCGGCGGCGGCGTCTGCGACGGCGTCGTCGGCGGCGTCGACGCTCTCGAGGAGCCGGCGGATGCTGTTGCTGATCATGCCCAGGACTTGGCGGGCGACGAAGTCGGCGGTGAGCTTGTCGGCGAGGGTGAACGAGCCGTCTTGGTGGGCGCGCTCGAAGAAGTCGGCCAGCGGGCGGGTGAGCTGCGCCCAGATCGTCTGTCTGTCGAAGGCGGGTTGGCTCGCCGAGGGGTTGCGCGCCACGGTGTAGGCGAAGCTCAACATGTCGGGGTGGGTGCGGGCGTCTTGCAGGGGCAGCTCGATGAGTCGGCGCAGGGTCGGCTCGATGTCGTGGCCGGCGTCGACCGTCGCCTCGATGCGCTCGGCGGTGCGCTCGAAGAGGCTGTCGACGATGGCCAGGAAGAGCGCCTCTTTGTTGCCGAAGTGGTAGTAGACCACCGGCAGGGTGACGTTGGCGCGCGCGGCGATGTCTCGGATGGTGGTGCCCGAGTAGCCGCGCCGGGCGAAGAGCGCCACGGCGGCCTTGGCGACGCGTCCCGGTGAGTCGGTGCTCGCCGGGTCGAGGTCCATGACGAGGTCGACCACGCTGGGGGTCGTGCCGGCGATATAGGGTGAATCTGCCATGCTCTGATCGTTCTGTTCAGTCTTCGGGCTTCTTGGCGGCCCCGTTCATGAACAACTCGATGAGATCGTCCATGTGCGGCTTGAGCGGAAAAGGACCCTCGAGCGCCCAATGGCCGGTCAGGGCCTGCAGGCTGCCTCCCATCGCCATCGCCAGGGTGGCCGGGTCATAGTCGCGCAAGACGCCCTCTTCGATGCCGCGCGACATCAGCTGATTGAACGCGTCGCGCATCTGGTGGTGCTTCTCGAGAAACTCCTCATCGAGGGTCATCGGCGACTCGGCGATCGGCGAGTTGGCCATCGCGGCCAAGAAGAGGTCGCGATCGTTCTCGGCGAACTCGGCGATGCTATACAACGTCCACTTGAGCCGGCCCACGAAGGGCAGGTCCATGGGCGGCTCGTTGGTAAAGACCTCGATCATCTCGGTGAAGACCCGGTGCCACAGGCATCGGAAGAGGTCGTCCTTGTTCGAGAAATGCTTGTAGAGCGCGGACGCCGAGTACTCGGCCTCGGCGGCGATATCCTCGACGGTCGCCCCCCTTCCCTTCTCGAGAAAGACGCGAGCCGCGGCTCGCAGAAGTTTATCGCGCGCCTCAGCGCGGCCCAGCCGTTGGCGGTTATCCTTTGCCATGGTTTCTCGTCGTCCAATGAATTGCAGTTACAGATATGGCTCCCGAGTCAGTATGCACCCTGTGGCAGGCGCCGACAAACTCGGGAGCTCGTGGTGTCACTCCACCAGTGCGTCAGCCGACGACGCCTTCGGCGCCCTCTGGCGACTCGTCAGGACCTGGCGCCTGGTCATGCGGCCCCCCATCGCGTTTGGGGCGCACCTTTTGGACCAGCTTCTCGGCCAGCAGGTAGGCCACCGGCACCACGACCAGGGTGAGCAAGGTCGAGGAGACCAGGCCGCCGATGATCGCCACGGCCATCGGCGCGCGGCTCTCGCCGCCGGCCGACATCGCCAGGGCCACCGGCATCATGCCGCCGATCATGGCGAAGGTGGTCATCAAGATCGGCCGCATTCGCACCGTCCCTGCTTTGACCAGCGCCTCGAAGAGCGGCAGGTTTTCCTCGCGGCGCACCACGTTGGTGTAGTCGACCAGGAGGACCGAGTTCTTGACGACCAGGCCCATCAGCATGATGAAACCGATCATGGTGAACATGTTCAGCGTCATGCCGGTGAGCGCCAGCGCGCCGAGCGCGCCGATGAGCGACAGGGGCAAGGCGAGCATGATCGTGAGCGGGTGGACGAAGCTCTCGAACTGGGCGGCCAAGATCAAAAAGATCAACACGATCGCCAACAGGAGCGCCTCGACCATGTAGCCCATCGACTCGCGCAGCTGCTCGGCGTCACCGCCGAGGGTGCCCGAGACGCCTTCGGGAGCGACTTGCTCACTGAGCGCCATCATCTGCTCGGAGGCCTGGCCGACCGTCTGGCCCTCCAGGTTGCTCAGCACGGTGACCTGGCGCTGGCGGTTGAACCGCTCGATGGAAGCAGGGCCTTCGCCGCGCTCGATGTCGACCACGTTCGACAGCGGGACCAATCGGCCGGTAGCCGAGCGCACCTGCAGGTCCAGAAGCTTCTGGGGGTCGTTTCGGAAATTCTCCTGGATGCGCACTCGCGCGTCGTAGCGGTCGCCGTCGGTGGCCACCTCGGAGACATCCTGGCCCTGATACAGCGTGCGGATGGCCATGCCGATGACCGCAGTGGGGACGTTGAGGTCGGCGGCGCGCTGACGATCGATGACCACGCGCACCTCGGGCTTTCCGAGGCGCACGTTCTTGTCGACGTCGACATAGCCATCCATCTCCTCGAGGGCGGCGATCATCTCGTCGGCCGTGGCGTTGAGCTCGTCGTAGTCGCTTCCCAACAGCATGAACTGCGCGTCACCCTGACGCTGGCCACCGCCACCGCCGACGGACTGAATCGGCTCGATGGCCAGCTGGACGCCTTTGTAGCCGGCCAGCAACGTACGGGCGTACTCCATGGCGTCGGACTGGCTAAACGAGCGCTCCTTGGCGTCGACCAGCTCGACGTGAATGGTGCCCTTGTGCACCTCTTCTTGCTGGCCGCCGCCGATGGTCGCAAAGGTCAGCTCGACGCCGGGCATCTCGCCCAGGTCGTCGGTGATCTGGTCGACCTGCTCGATCGTCTTGTCGAGCGAGGTCCCCAGCGGCATCTCGGCATAGACGCGGAACTCCCCGCGGTCGGCCTCCGGGATGAACTCGGTGGGGATGACCCCGAGCAGTCCCAGCGAGCCGATGAACGAAACGGTGGCGACGATCATGGTGATGATCGGGTGGCGAAGCGCGCCTTTGATCGTGATGTTATAAACGCGATCCAACCAGTCGAAGAACCAGTCGAGCGCCTTGCCGATGGGCCCACCGCTGCCATGCTCGTGCTCTTTGAGCATTCGCGCCGAGAGCATCGGCGTGAGCGTCAGCGCCACGAGCATCGAGACGGACACGGCGATGGCCACGGTGACGCCGAACTGGAAGAAGAACCGGCCCATGATGCCCTTCATGGTCGCCACCGGCAGGAAGACGGCCACGATCGAGGCGGTGATCGCCATGACGGCCAGGCCAATCTCGGCGGTCCCCTCACGGGCGGCCTTCCAGGGCGATTTTCCCATCTCCAAGTGGCGGTGGATATTCTCGATGACGACGATCGCGTCGTCGATCAGGATACCGATCGACAGGGTCAGGGCGAGCATCGTCAACTGGTTGAAGGTAAAGCCGAACGCGTTGAGGAAGCCGACCGTGGCGATGACCGAGGTCGGCAAGGCGAGCGCCGAGATGAGCGTGGCGCGCCAGTCGCGCAGGAAGACCAGGATGATGATGACCGCCAAGATCGCGCCCAACATCAGGTCGAATTGCACATCGCCGATGGTGCGCTCGATGAACGTCGAGTTGTCGACGGGCACGGTGATTCGGTACGACTCGCCGAGCTCTTCGCGCAGCTCGTCGAGCTCGGATTTGACCTCTTTGGCCACCGCCACGGTGTTGGCGCCCGACTGCTTCTGGATGGTCAGCGCGACCGCTGCGTCGCCGTCGAGCGCGGCGTGCGAGCGTTTCTCCTCTTCGGTGTCGCGCACCGTCGAGACATCGCCGACGCGAATCGGCCGGCCTCGAATCGAGGTGATCACCAGCTCGGAGAGCGCCTCGGCGGTGTGCACCTCGCCCTCGGTCTTGATGGTCAGCTCGGTGTCGCCCTGGTCGATGCGACCGCCGGGCACGTTGATATTCTGACTGCCGATCGCCTGGGCGACGTCGGTGACCGTCAGCCCGTAGCTGTCGAGCCGGGCCGGGTCGATCAGGATATGAAACTCGCGCTCCTGACCACCGACGATGTCGATATTACCGACACCGGGCAGGGTCTGGAGGCGCTGCTTGAGAGTGTCGTCGGCCACCTGCGTCAGGTGGCGTGTGTCGTAGTTCCCGGAGAGCACCAGCGACATGATCGGTGCCGCGCCGATATCAAATTTCTGAATGACCGGCGTCTCGACCTCATCGGGCAAGTCGCCCAGCACGGTCTGCACCTTGTCGCGCACGTCCTGTACGGCGATATCGGCGTCGCGTGACAGCTCGAATTGGATGGTGACCAGCCCGAAATTCTCCGAGCTCGTCGAGCGCAGCTCGTCGATGCCGTTGATCGAGTTGACCGCCTCCTCGAGCGGCTCGATCACCTTCGATTCGACCGTCTCCGGGTCGGCGCCCGGGTAGACCGTCGAGACGACGGCCACCGGAAACTCGACGTCGGGGAACAGGTCGACGCCCACGCGCGGATAGGCCACCACGCCGAAGACGACCAGGACGAGCATCATGACCGTCGTGAGGACCGGCCGCTTTACACTGATATCGACGAGCTTCATTGCTCACCCCCTTCGGCGGTCGGACCGCCACCTGCAGCATCTTCGGCCAGCGTAATCTCGGCGAACATGCCCGAACGGATCGCCAGGTCGGGGTTGTCGACCTCGGCGAGCACGTCGAAGGCGCGCGAGCTCTTGGCCACGCTCGGGTTGATACGGTCGACGGTCAGCGTCATCTGGCGGTCGAGCGCAGGCACCTGCACCGACAGCTTGTCGCCCTCATCGACCTGCTTGGCGTACTCTTCGGGCACGCTCACCCGCAGGTAGAGATTCTGGACCTCTTCGAGCTGGATCAGCGGCGACGGGCCGGGGGCAGCGAAGCTCCCCTCGGCGACGTTGACCGCGGTGACCACGCCGGCATAGGGGGCGCGGACCACCGAGTCGGCGCGCGCCTTCTGGGCCATACGCAAGCCCACCTTGGCCTGCTCGAGCTGCGCGCGCGCCGCGGCGAGGTTGCCCGACAACTGGTCGGCCTCCGCAGGCGCCACCGCCTCCTTCGCCAGGAGTTTTTCGAGGCGCTCGTACTCGGTCTGCAGCGTGTCGACCTGCGCCTGGGCCGCCTTGACCGCGGCGCGCGCCTGGTCGACGCGGAGCTGATAATCCTTGGCGTCGATATTCAGGATCCGGTCGCCCTTGTCGACGACGTCGCCCTCTTCGACGTAGACCTCGCGGATGATCCCGCCAACGCTGGCGGCCACGCTCGAGGTGCGCTGCGGCTCGAAGCTGCCCGACAGGCGGCGACCAGCCCCTGGGGCCTCGTTCGTCGTCGGCGACGCCTCGCTGGCGCCCTCGTCGGCCTTGTTTGACTCGTCCGCCTCTTCAGCCTCGTCGGCTCTTTCAGCCTGCTCAGCCTGCTCGGCCTCGTCAGCTTCTTGGGCTGCCGCCTCGTCATTCGCCGTCGCCTGCTCGCTGGGCAGGTCGACCTTCTCTTGTTCCGTGCTGCATCCAGCGAGCGCCAGTCCTCCGGCGCACACTGCGAGCACCACATAAGTCTTCAGCGTGGTCTTCATCGGTTTCCTCCACGGAGCAGCCGATCAGCCGTCACGGGCCGGCCGGTCGCATAAATCAATTCTGTGTGCTGGATCAGCGCCTGATACAGCGCGTTATTTCGATTGTTGCGCGCCTCGGTCAGCGCCGACTGTGCGTCGAGCAGGTCGGTCGAGGTCGACTTGCCTGCCTCGTAGCGCACCGACTCGACGCGATAGGCCTCTTCGGCCTGCGCCACGGCGCGCTCGGCGACCCCATAGGCCTCGACAGCCGACTCCAGGTCGTACCAAGCCATCTTCGCCTGCAGGCCGATCTGGCGGCTGGTCTGCTCTTGGGTCGCCTCCAGGCTGACCACCTGGGCCTCGGCCTCGTCGACCGCGTAGTAGCGCGCGCCCCATTGCCACAGCGTCCAGTCGAGTGACAGCCCAACGAACGCCGTATCGGTGCCGGCGAGTCCCTGTCCCTCGGTGTGCGAGTACTGCCCCACGGCGACGAGCTGCGGGATATAGGTGCCCTCTTCGGCCTTCACACCCGCCTGGGCAGCCTCGATGCCGAGCTCGAGCTGTCGTAGCTCCGGGCGGTTGGCGATCGCCGCCTCGACGGCATCTTCAGGCGAGCCGTCGACGCCGGGCAATGTGTCCGCGTCCACGGCGTTCGCGCCTACGCGCTCTTGGGCGTTGCGCCCCAGCGCCACGGCGAGGTTCGACTGCGCCAAGCGCACCCGCGAGCGGGCCTGGATGACCTCCTGCTCGGCCGCGGCCAGCGCTACTTCGATGCGCATGCGCTGCGAAGAGGTGGTCGCCCCTGCCTCGACGAGTACCGAGACCGTCTCGACCTGCGCGGCGAGCTGCTCGACCGACTGCTGGGCGGTCTCCAGGAGCGCCTGCGCCTGCAACACCCGAAAATAGGCCACGGCAGCTTCACGCGCCTGGTCGCGGCTCACCTGGTCGACCTGCTCTTCGGCGGCCTCCTCGGCGAACTCGGTGGCGCGATAGCCGTGATAGATCGAGTAGAGCGGCCCCAGCGGCTGCGAAATCGTCAGGGCGACATCCCAGGTAATCTGGTCGCGCACCACCGTCGGCTCGGTCTGGGTGAACAGGCCGGCGATGATCTCCTCGTAGGGCGTCTGCGGCGGCGGAAGTTGGGGCACTTGGTCGCCACCCGGCGACGTCGAGAAGGTGATCTCGTCATTCCAGAACTGGATGCCGGCCGACGCTGACAACGTGGGCCCGAAATTCGCGCGCGCCTGCTTGCGCTGCGCCTCGGCGGCTCGCCGGTCGGCCCTGGCGCGAGCAATATTCGGATGCTCGCCGGTCGCCTCCGCGATCGCCTCCTCCAGAGTCACAGTCGTGGCCGCCGTCGTCGGGGCCTGCCCGTCGGGCGCCTGCGCGGCTGCCACCGCCGGCCCACCCACCACACAGGCGACCAGCACGGCAAGCGCGGCCCCTGCGCTAAGTCTCGTTGGCTTGGTTCGATCGGTCATCTACTTCCTTGCTCCATCAGACTGACTACGTGGGTGCCTCGGCGAGAAGCCATCGTCACCCTAAGTGAAAAAGCATTCACCTCTTACGGAGATGACCGTGAAGGATTCATCCCCAGATGTCAATCAAACTTATCGATTGGTGAATATTATTTCACTAAACTCGAGATCGCCGAGAAATCGGTGAACGTGTGTGTCTGAGCATCCGCTACATTTCACGGTTGCGGTCGCGGCGGATCATCCCACACGTTTCTGAGCATTGAGCCCGGCGGGCCTTGCGCCGCGCAAAAAGAAGACCCCGGCGGCGCAAGGCTCGGCGGGGTCTTCCTTCGGCGGGGGGCTTCTTTCGGCGAGGTCTTCTTTCGGCGAGGTCGAGGTCTTGGGGAGCGTAGGCGAAGAGCTTAGCCAACGCTCACTCCCCGCGCTTCTCCTTGTACACCCCGTACATCAACTCGTAGACCACCTCGTCGGGCGGCGTGACGCCCAGCTCGGCGTTGGTCTCGCGGCGGAAGCCGTCGATGAGTTCGCGCACCGGCTTTTTGTAGTCTTCGTCGATCGTCCAGAAAATGGCGGTCAGCCGGGAGACGTCGCCGTGGGGCTGGCGGGTGTAGCTGACGACCTTGTCGAGGTCGCTGCCGCGGCCCTTGCGGTCGAGTTCGTCGACGAAGCCGGCGACGCGCTCGCGGAAGCGCTCGGTGACCGGGTGGTCGGAGTGCTCCCACCCGTCGACGTCGCTCTGGGGCAGCGCTTTGGCCGAGAATTTGGCCGTGTCCAGGCCCTCGCCCAACCGGTAGCGGATATGGATGCGCACCGGCTGGCCCGCCTCGACGTCGACGTCTTCGCGCAGCGGCACCAAGATCGACTGCAGGCCGGACTGGCTGGTCACCTGGATGACGCCCTCGGCGAGCTCGCACATCGTGGTCAGCCGAAGCGCGCTCAGGCGGCCGGAGAGCAGCGGCTTGATGATGATCGTGTCGTCGATCGCCTCGGGGATCTCGGCCGACTTGGTCAGGTCGGTGGTCAAGAAGTGCTTCGACTCGCCCAGCACCGGCACGGGCTCGCCGGGGCGGCTGTAGCGCGGCACCCTCAGCGGCATGCCCGCCACGCCGGTGGCCGTCGAGGCGATCTCGAACATGTGGGCGAGCCGGCGAGGCACCATGGCGCCGTTCTTCTTGAGGACGTTGGCGCGCAGGTTGGCCAGCACGGCCGCCTCGTCGCCCTCGATGAACCAGGTCGAGGTGACGCTGGCCACGGCGATGTCGACGTGCTCGTCGAGGCTGACCTCGCGGGGGGACTCGGCCACCAGCTTGACCTTCTTGCCCAGATCGCGCGCCAACAGCCCCTTCTCGATGCTGTCGATCAGCTCCGGATCTTCCTCGATGATCACCACGCGCCCGGCCTTCTCGTAGGCCGCCTCGATGAGCGTGGCCGCCTGCCAGCCAACCAGCGCCACGCTCGGCTCGGCCGCCGCGCACGCCTCCAGGGCAACCTGGAGTCCGCGCAGCATCGACTGGCGCCGATGCGGGTCGAGGGCTGCCGAGAACTGCTCGCCGACCGGTCTGGAAAACATCCCTTTCGATTCCATCACTGCCTCTCTTAGTTGTACGTTTTTGGCACCCCAACAGTTAGCAACTCCCCATTAGGGTGTAAACAACGCCCCCCTCCACCCCAGCCCCCACCTCCCATTTGCATTCCAAAGCCGTACGGGTAACATGCAGCTATCGAAACGGACCTGCTTTTTAAGGGAGTAACCCTGATGTCTCAGTTTCCCAACCGCCGCTTGATGCCGTTTTTGCTGATGATTCTGGCTGTCGCCAGCCTTGGACTCGCCGCCTGTCAGGCGGCCATGGAGACCAAGCAGGGTGGGCTGAACGAGTTTTGCAACAACCGCGACTCCGATTGTCGCGAAGGTTTGGTGTGCGAAGCCGGCGTGTGTGTGATGGCCAACCCGGCTGTGACCGACGCGTGTGAGCAGGTCTGCATGCGCATCGACACCTGCGGGGTCACCGAGCCCAACTGCATCAACGACTGCTCGACCGAGATCCAGAACTGGGGCGACGGCGTCATCGAGACGTTCGCCAGCTGCGTGGTCGACGATTTGACCTGCGAAGAGATCGGCGACACCGCCAACGACGCCGCCCAGGTGTGCTACGACCGGCTGCCGCTCGACACCGAGCGCGCCGACCGCTGCCGCCTGCTGGTGCGCGAGCTGCAGAGCTGCCGCCCCGGCGCGAACACCAACCGCTTCCAGTCCGACTGCGTCTACCTGGCGCGCACCGCCGGTGACGAGCTGTGGTCGAACACCGACGGCTGCGCCGAGTCGGTCGAATTCGGCGAGTGCAGCGAGACGGTCGACTGCATCAACCAGGTGTTCAAGTACGAAGAAAACCCGTTCTAATCACTCCCGATCACTCGATCGCCTCTTCGACCTGCGCGACCGCCTTGCGGGTGCGCGGGTCGTCGCTCATCGTCTTGATGGTCGACAGCCGATTCTTCAGAGGCGTGACCCGGTCGAAGCCGCGCCGGCCGGCCAGGTCGGCCACGTGCTCGAGGGCGTCGCGCACCACGCGCTCGTCGGGGTGATCGAGCATTCGGATGAGCAGGTCCTCGTCGTCCGGATATGTCCAGCCCGCCTTGCGGTACTCGCTGACGGCGGTGGCGAACTCGCGAAACCCGTCGGCCTTTCGAAGCTCGTCGATCGCGGCCTTGCGCTCGGCCTCGGGTGTGCCCTCCTCGGGCTCCAGGCCCTTCATCATCTCTTTGAAACGCTCGGGCATCTCGCCCGACTTGAACAGCTTGTCGAGGTCGCGCTTGTACTTGGCCGACGAGCGCTTGTCCTGTGACTTCCGGGACTTACGGTCTCGGCTGGTGTGCTTGCTGCTGTCTTTCTGCCGGTCGATCTCTCGCCAGCTCTTGTTTCTGCGCTCGTCATCACTCATGGAACCTTTTCCTCTTGCTTAATCAGGCGTCGAATGGTCACAACGCCTCAGAATGTCGTGCGAGGACGCTTGGCGTCAACGGGCGCGACGAAATTTCGTCTTCGCCTCACCCCGTGTTATGGATGGTGAGACGAATTCAGCCGTATAGAAGCGTTAATGGATGAACCGACATAAGCCGAACAAAATCGCTTGGGTGGGCGCAGGCGCCCTGATCGCGCTGCTCTGGCCTGTGATCGGCCTGGCCGCCGGCAAAGGCGGCTTCGAGGGCCTCGACCCCAGCCAGGAGAGTGTGCTCATTCTGCTGGCCATCGTCGGGGTCGCCTACCTGGTCACCCACCTGGTCCTGGAGCGCGTCGCCGAGCGATTCGGCTTCGTGACCGGCGTCGAGTACATCGTGCTGGGCGCCATTTTGGGCCCGGCCGCCAGCTATATCCCCGACGTCCAGCCGCTGATCGACGACACCACCCTGGGCGCGCTGACCCCGGCGATCGTGCTGGGCACCGGCTCGCTGGGGCTGTGGGGCGGGCTGCACTTCGACTTCAAGAAGTTCGGAAACCTGCAGTTCCGCGCGCTCAAGAGCGCGATGTTCATCTCGCTGACCACCCTCCTGGTGGTCGTGGGCGTGGCGACCGCGGTGCTCTACTACTTCTGGAGTCCGGGCACCGTCGTCGCGGCCATGCCCGCGCTTTTGTGCGTGGGCACCGTCGCCATGGTCGCCGACACCGGCCCGCTGCGCTCGATGGCCGCCTACCTGGGCGCCGAGGGCCCGGCGACCGAGTTCGGCGCGCTGGTCGCCGGTTACTGCTCGGCGATGGGCATCACCGCCTTCGGCCTGATCTTCTGCTTTTACAACACCACCACCGTCCCGTTCGACGTCGACCCGCCCTTTGTGTGGCTGGTCTGGTTCGGCATCCACCTGCTTCTGGGGAGCGCGCTGGGGCTGGTCTTTGCGACCTTTCTTCGCCGCGACTTCTCCGACGACAAGATCATCACCGTCGTCATCGGCATGGTCATCTTCTCGAGCGGGTTCGCCTACTACCTGCACCTGTCGCCCATCTTCGTGAACTTCATCTTGGGCGTCGTGCTCATCAACACCGGCCGCCACGCCGACCACGTCGAGTCGCGGCTGCGCGCCATTCGCCGACCGCTGTATATCGTGCTCTTCTTCTTCGCCGGCGCCGGCTGGAAGACGGGCAACGTGGCCTGGTGGGCGTTCGCGCTGGTGATCGTCTACGTGGTGCTGCGACGCACCGGCCGCCTGGCCGGAAGCCTCGCCGCCACCCGCATCGTCTCCCAGCAGACCTACGGCGCCGGCCTGGGCCGCGCGCTCCTGGCGCCCGGGGCGCTCAGCGTGGCGATGTTGTTGAATTTCGACCAGGTCTTCAGCGGCTCGCCGTACGCCAAGGTGCTGTACGACGGGCTTCTGACCGCCATCGTCGTGACTGAAATTGTCGCTTATCCCATGACGCGTAGTTGGCTCATCGACGTCGCCGACGTCGCGCCTCCCGAACAGCGCAAACGCCAAACGGAGGCCGGCTGATGTGGCAGATTATCACCATCGTCGTACTGCTCTTGCTGATGATCAGCCGGCAGTTCTTCGACCTGCACAGCACCGTCGGTGACTTCGATCCGGGCACGCTTGCGGCCACCGGCTTTATCATCCTGGCCGCCTTCACCATGGGCGAGCTGTTCAAGCGCCTGAAGATGCCGGCGCTTCTGGGCTATATCGCCGCGGGCATCGTCTTCGGCCCCGACCTCTCCCAGCTCGTCTTCGACGGCCAGCGCCAGGCCATCTTCGGGCGCGAGGTCATCTCCGATCTGTCGCTCATCAATATCTTGACCATCGGCGTCATCGGCACGCTGGGCGGCGGTGAGCTCAAGATCAGCGACCTCAAAGACCAGGCCGGCACCATCCTGACGGTGATCGCGTTCTCCTTTTTGGCGATCGTGCCCCTGTCGGCGGCCACCGTGATGGGCATCTCGGTGGCGTTTCCCGACCTGATCCCGTTCTTGGAGGGCACCCCGCAGATGACCCGCATGGCCGTGGCGCTCTTGTTCGGCGTCTTCGGCTTTGCGATGAGCCCCGCGGCCACCCTGGCGATCATCCAAGAGACCAAGGCCAGCGGCCGGTTCACCTCGCTGACTCTGGGCGTGGTCATCGTGGCCGACCTGGTGTTGGTCGCCTCGTTCTTGCTCGTCTTCAACTTCTCGCAGCTCCTCATCGGCCCGGGCGGGGTGACCGACGAGGCGGTCAACAACCTGCTCATCAAGATCGGCCTGGAGTTCGGCTGGGCGATCGTCATCGGCATCGTCACCGGCGGGCTGTTCATCTTGTATTTGCGCTTTGTCGCTCGCGAGATGCTGCTCTTTACGGTGGGCCTGATCTTTGCGGCCGCCGCGGTCGCCGAGATGGTCCACGCCGAGATGCTCCTGGCATTCTTGGCCGCCGGTTTCATCGTCCAGAACTTCTCGAAGCATGGTCACGACATGATCCATGCGCTCGAGAAGATCAGCCTGCCGGTCTTCGTCATCTACTTCATGATCCAGGCCGCCGAGCTCGACTTGATGGCCGTCGCCCAGTTCTTGCCGCTGGCGCTGGTCTTGACCTTCGTGCGCGGCCTGGCGCTGTACGGCAGCGTCAAGATGGCCACCAAGCTGCGCAACGCGCCCGAATATATCGACAGCAACCTGTGGATGGCCTTCTTCTCGCGCGGCGGCGTCGACATCGTGCTCGCCAGCCTCGTGGCCGACCAGGTGGGCACCTGGGGCACCGAGTTCAAGGCGGTCATCATGGCGACCGTCGTCATCCACATCATCGCCGGTCCCGCCATCCTCAAGTGGGTCTTCGAGCGCGTCGGCGAGACCGAGGACGCCCGCAAGGCAGGCAGCGAAGAGGTCGCCGAGCTCGACCGCATCGTCGGCTTCGACCACGAGCCGGTCTACGAGCCGCTCGAGCGCCCCGACTTTCCCGACCCGCGCCTCGACGCTCGCCTCGGCGAGGTGCGCGAGGAGCTGACCAACTGCTACCAGGGGTGTCTGGTCGACCAGATCGAGCAGCACGGCCAGCGCCTGCAGCACATGGTCGGGCGTATCGACACGGTGCGCCGCGAGACGCTCGACGACCTGGTCACCCTGCTCGAAGAGGCCGAAGAGGGTCACAGCGAGGACATCGCCCCGCGCGTCAAGCGCCTGCACGTCAAGTTTCGCCAGACCATCCAGCCCCAGATCGACATGCTCGAGCAACTCGAGCCGATGCCGGTCACCGTCGAGACCACCGACCGGCTCTTGGAGCGGGTGCGCGGGCTGGTGGACTTCGACGAGACCTACCGGGTGCGCATGGAGCGCTGGCTGCTCAAGGGCGGCGCCGTCGACAACAAGCTGTTGACCCTCGTGCGCGCCATGCGCCGCATCCGCCGAGCGTACGGGCGCGGCGGGTACCGAAACGTGCCTCTGGGCCGCTTGTGGCGGTTTTATCTGGAGTTGTCGCTGCCCGGCTATCTGGCCAGCGCAGTCAGCGCCACCGCCGAGCGCAACGAGGCGTTCTGGTATCACCTGGGCATTCACCTGCGACGCGTCGACGACCTGTTCGAGCGGGTCGTGCGCACGTTGCGCGCCCCGGCCGAGCGCCCCATCGACGAGGAGCCCGACGAACAGAAATCGCCCGGCGACGAGGAGGGAGTCACCGTCGTCGAGCGCGGCGAGACGCTCTCGCCGTCGGTCGACGCGTTGCCGATGAGCATGGCCGCCGAGGCGGACGACGACGAGGACGAGCACGACACCCACGGTGAGCACGACGCCCACGGCGAGCGCGACGAGCATGGCCACGACGACGCCGACGAGGCCGGCGACGAAGAGCCGAAACGCGCCGACGCGTCGGCCGAGTTCGGCACGCTCGCCCCGCTGGCCAAGGCGCTCAGGCAAGCCAAGCAGAGCCGCGAGCGCCTCACGACCGATGCGGACGAGCTCGACACGCTGTTGGCGCTGTTCATCCAGACCCAGCGTGAGCGCTTCAGCTTCAGCATCGAGCGCGCCTTCGGCGACTTCGTCGACGCGGTCGCCAAGGCGGGCACCATCGAGCTGCCGGCGTTCCGCTACCGCGCCTCCGCCCGCTACGACGAGGCCCACCGCGCCGAGGCACGCCTGCGAAGCCGACTCGACCGCGAGGCGAGCCTGGTCATGGGCTATCAGGGCTGGGTGGTGCTCGATCACCAGCTCATCTTGTTCTTGCACTGGTTCCGCACCTATCAGCGGCGCGTCGTCGCCACCCTCGAGTCGCGCTTCGACGAGGGGTGCCTGCGCCAACTGCGCCGGCTCGAAGGCCGCTGCGAAGAGCGCCCCAGCGTTGTGCGAGAGGGCGTGATGCCCGATGGAGGGGGCGACAAGCCGGGCGTGCCGGATTGGGCGAATTGGTTTGCCGAGCAGCTCGATCCGGCCCTCGAGAACGCGCGCGTCGACCTCGAGCACGCGCTGACCGACTTCGGTCAGGGCATCATCACCCGTCGGTTGATGGACGTGCTCGAAGCGCGCGTGGCCCGCTTCTCCGACCAGGTCCACCTGCTCGTCCAAAACCCGGTGGAGTCGGTCGAAGAGGGAAGCCAGATCGAGACGGTGACCGTGCCGCTTCGGGCCTGGTATTTCTCCAAGCTGCTGCGCGAGGCCGCGCTTCGCCTCGTCGAGTTCAACGAGCGCGCCGAGCGCATCTTGCGCCGCTCGCTGGTCGCGCTCAGCGAGATCAGCCAGAGCCTCGAGTTCGAGCTGGTGGCTCGCCAGGCCGAGTACCGCAACGACGGCGAGACCGAAGAGGCCAACCAGGTCGCCGAGCGTGCCCTGCGCGAAGCGGCCGCCCAGACCGCCCAGCTCGTCGAGCAGATCCACGAGGACGAAGAGCAGATGCGCGTGTGGGTCGTCGGCGAATCGACGCGCATCGTGCGCGAGTCGACCATCCCGTTCCTCGAGCACCGACTCATGGAGGTCATGCGCGAGCTTAGCCAGGTGCGCCGCGGCGGGCTGGCCAAGCGCAGCGTGCAGCCGCTCATCAGCCGGCTCGAGGTGGCGTATCGACGCATCACCCCGGTGGTCGCCCAGATCACCGGCGACATCGGCGACAAGCTCGCCGGCCGCCAGCCCGAGACGCGCAAGTCTCAGGTGCGCGATCGGTTGATCAGCGCCGATCCTCAACGCGCGGCCAACACACCGGCGATCTACCGGCGCCTGTTCAGCCCCGTGCCCGTCGATATCCCCGACTTTTACGTCGAGCGGCCCGCCCTCGAAGAAGAGTGTCTCGAGGCGGTCGATCGCTGGTTCAACGGCCAGTCGACCTCCATCCTCATCGCCGGCGACCGCGGCATGGGCAAGCGTACGCTGGTCCACCACGTGCTGCCGATGCGCATGTTCAGCAAGTACCACGAGCTCGACGAAGAGCAGCTGCAGACGGTGCGCATCGACGAGCAGGTCGAGACCGAGCGCGAGCTGTGCGCCTCGTTCATGCCGCTGCTCGACGGCGACTCCCCGCGCACGCTCACCGAGCTCGCCGGCGAGCTCAACGGCGCCGAGCAGCGAAAGATCGTCTTCGTGGAAAACGGCGACAAGATCTACTCGCGCACCCGCGAGGGCCTGGCCCTGTGCGAGCGCTTCCTCGACATGATGGAGGCGACCTCCGGGCAGATCTTGTGGATCATCATGATGGGCAAGCCGGCCACCACGCTGCTCGACACCGCGCTGCAGCTGTCGGACTACTTCACCCACGCCCTCGAGGTCGACCCGCTGGGCCCCGAGCAGATCGAGCAGATGATCTTGGCTCGCCATGAGGTCAGCGGCTTCGACATCACCTTCCAGAAGCCCGAGGTGCGCTACCTCGACCGCCTCCAACGCCCCCTGGAGGCCTCCGACGCGCTGCGCCACCCGCAAAAGGAGTATTTCGAGCGCCTCGGCCGCCTGTCGGGCGGCAACCCCCTGCTCGCCCTGCTCTACTGGCTCGAGACGGTCCACGTCGACCCGCGCGACAACTCGCACATCATCGTCGACCCTCTGCCCGAAGAGGAGCTGGCGCTCATCGACAACCTGTCGGTCCAAAAGAAGCTGATTCTAGCCACCTTGGTCCAACACCACGCCCTGAACGCCCGGCGGCTCAGCCGGATTCTGCGCGTGGGCCTCGAAGAGGTCAAAACCGAGCTCAACCACCTGCGCCGGCTCGGCTTCGTCGAGTTCATCGCCAGCACGACGAGCTATCAGCTGCGCCCCCTGCCGGGCGCGTTGATTACGCAGGAGTTGCGGGCGCGCAATTTGGTGTAGGGGTTCGCACAAGCGACGTCTTCCTCTCCGCCCGTAGCGAAGCGTAGGGTAGGAGAGGACCGAGGAGAGGGACCTCCTCCGCGAGCAAAGCGAAGTGGAGGAGGATCTAGGAGGAGGCCGTCTTTGCCGGCATTAAGGGCCTCTCCCTCGGTCCCTCTCCACTTCGCTTACGCTGCGTGGAAAGGGAGGCCTCTCCTTAATCCTCTCCCTCCCTTCGCTCCGCTACGGGTGGAGAGGAGACCCATGCGCGCTCGATCTCTCCTAATACACCTTATGCACCTTCGGCCTAATACACCTTCGACACCGAAAACGAAAAATTGCCCTCGAGCGGCCATCCCTCGCGCCACCCGAACGAGTAGTACGCGTCGGCCTGGAAGTTATCGAGGAAGAAGACGTGGATGCCCGGGCCGAACGAGGCGAAGAAGTCGAGGTTTTGCTCGCGGGTCTGGCGGTCCATCAGGCCGACGAGCGCGGCGCCGCCCGAGGCGCTGACTTTGAGAATGTCGCGGTAGAGCGACATCCGGTACTCCAAGCCCATCTGGCCCATGTTGCGCGCGAACGATTCCTCGCCGGCCACCGCGCGCAGGATCGGCGAGGCGATCGGCTCTTCGTCTTGCCAGCTCGTCCCCTCGCCGGTGATGGAGGTGCCGCGCAGGCGCCAGAACAGGTCTTGGTAGCCGAAGGTCCACACGTCCCGGTAGCGCAGCTCGGCGCGGCGCACCAGGCCGGCGGCGACGTTGTACATCTCGAACTCCAGGTCGAGCTTGTGGCGCTTGTCGCGACGAAAGGTTCGCATCCCCAACAGCCAGTCGAGCGAGACGCGACCCAAGGGATAGTGGCGGGTGACTTCGGTGACGTAGTCGGGGGTCAGCGCGGTGCGCTCGAGCAAAAAGATCTTCTCGTAGCCGTAGCCCAGGCCCAAGCTGAAGACGAGATCGTCGACGGGCTCGACGCCCAGGCTGGCCACCGCGCTCACGTTGAGGTCGAGGAAGTCGTCGAGGCCCAAGCTCGCGCGTCGAGGGCTGTCGAGGCGCCCGCGAAGATCGATCGTGGGCCGCAGCCAGGCCTCGTGGAACGGCGGCAACGCCCAGTGCAAGCGCGACTCGGCGTGGGTGAGCAGCTCGTTGCTCAGCCCGGCGGCCTCCAGGCTCACGCGGTAGCGATCGTCGTCGACGGCCAACCCGGTCGACGCGTAGCTGATATGCGGGCGCAAGCCGTACGGCAGCAGGTAGCTGACGCCGTAGCCCAGCCCGTCGCCCCAGCCGTTGCTGACCACGTGCACCCGCAGCGCGTAGCGCCCACGCGACTCACGCCACACATCGTCGAGATCATCGTCATTCTCCTCGAGGGCGCTGATGAAGTCCTGCAGCTGGAAGAACGTCGACGGCCGCGGCTCGAGCAGCACCAGCTCGGCGCGGAGCTCGGCGAGGCCGTATTTGTCTTCGAGTCGGGCCAGCTCTTCTTCGATGCGGTGGCGGTTGTAGACGTCGCCGGGAAGGCGCATCTCGATTTGCAGGCGAAGGGTTTGTCCGCTCCCCGAGCCCGTAAAGAAGATCTTGTCGAGCTTGCCCTCGTCGACGAAGACATACAGCGTCTCGTCGTGGACGAGGGTGCGCACCCGGGCCAAGTCGTAGCCGGTCTTTCGAAAGAAACTGCGCAGGCGCAACTCGGCGCGCTCGGCGACTTGCTCGGTGACCGGCCCCTCGTCGGGAAGGTCCATCACCCAGAGCAGCACCGAATCGAGCAGCTCGCTGTTGCCGCGGATATGGACCGGCAATCCGGTGGCAAAGGTGCCGTCTTCACGCGGGTCGGGACGCAGCTCCTCGACGGTCATCTGAGCGAGCGCCTCGTCGGCGGGGGCGACGAGGGCGATGAGTGCGGCCGCGGCGATCAACCATCGGGCCGCCATGGGGTGGACAACAGGCATCGAACTTCTTCAGTCAGCAGACAATCCCATTCGAGGCGTGAACTTTGTGCGAATGTAAGTACATTGCGCTATAGTCGTCACGCAGGCGGCAAAGCTAAGCGCAAGCGACATACTCGTCACGTCGTACCCAAACGAGTCCCATGGACCCACAGCAGACACAAGCAGCCTCTCAGGTAGCCTCGCAGGTAGCCGGTGAAGCCGTCCCCCTCTTTTTGCAGCCCGTCTGGGCGCTGAGCATCTTTCTGGGGGCCGTGTTGATCTCGCTGGGCATTGGCTACCTGGCCAGGCTGCCGGGACTACGCCGGGTGCGCCATTGGTTGTTGCTCACGCGCGTGCTCGTGTGGACCGTGGCGGTGTTCAACACCGTATTCGCGCTGTTTCGCCCGGTCACCGAGCACTGGGTGTGGCTGGGCGTGCTCGTGTTGGGGCTGATGGCCCTGGCGGGCATCGACTGGCTTCGAAACGTCGCCGCCGGCCTTGCCGTCGCCTTCGAGTCGCACTTCCACGTGGGCGATATGGTGCGCTTTGGCAATGTGGAGGGTGAAGTGGTCAACCTGGGAACGCGCGCGGTGACCATGCGCGCCCCCGACGGCACCCTGCACCAAATCCCCAACGAGAGTCTCACGCGCGACGCGGTCACGCACCTGGAGGCCGACGGCGAGGCGGCCTGCGAGATCGTGGTCGCCCTGCCCAAGGGTGTGTCGCCGGAGCGCGCGCTCAAGCTCGCCCAGCAGGCCGCGTTTTTGACCCCGCTGGCCTCGCCGCACCACCGCCCGGATGTCTTCTTGGACGTCGACCGCAACGCCGGCGGCGGCATCCAGTTGCATATTCGCGGCTTCGCCTTCGATCCCGGCCACCGCGAGCACTTCCGCAGCGACGTCGTCGCCCGCATCCACGACATGCTGCGCATCGAAAGCGCGCCCTCTTGAGGCGCCCATTTGACGCGCCCTCTTGACACACAGGCCCCGTCCCACTTTGATAGGGACAGCTGTAAAGCACTTAAAAACATACACAACGCGAGGCCTCCGATGGGAAGCATCATCCCACCGATCAACTTCAAGCAGTGGATCGAGGACAACCGCCACCTGCTCAAGCCCCCGGTCGGCAACAAGAAGATCTGGGAGGACACCGACTTCGACGTCTTCATCGTCGGCGGTCCCAACGAGCGCAAAGACTACCACATCAACCAGAGCGAAGAGTTCTTCTACATGATCGAGGGGGACATGACCCTCAAGATCGTCGAGAACGACGAGTTTCGCGACCTGCCCATCCGCGAAGGCGAGATCTTCTTGCTCCCCAAGGGCATCCCGCACTCCCCGCAGCGCGAGGCGAATACGGTCGGTCTGGTCATCGAGCACAAGCGCCCTGAGGGCGTCGAGGATGGGCTGCGCTGGTACTGCGACGAGTGCGGCGAAGTCTTGCACGAGGAGTTCTTCTACCTGACCGACATCGTCGGCCAGCTCAAGAAGGCGATCCAAGACTTCTGGGCCAGCGACGAGAAGCGAACGTGTGAGAATTGCGGCGCGTACATGGAGAAGCCATGAGTGGAGCAGCGTGTGTGTGCTGATTCGCTACGCCCTCTATTTAAGTGAAACTACTATTGAAGGGCGGACGATCAGCGGCATTTGAGCGAGGTGGACGTCTTGCAGGACAGACACGTTTCTTTTCACCATGACGCACGCTATGCGCATACGCCTCGCACCGTCCGCCCTGAAATAGTAGTTTCACCTCAATAGCAGGCGCTACTGCCCTGAAGCACGATCATCAAGTTTCTTGACCCCATATAAACATGAAAATCGACATCCACGCCCATATCCTCCCCAAAACGTGGCCCGACCTGCGCGAGCGCTACGGCTACGGCGGGTTCATTCGCCTCGAGCACACCGGCACCGGCTGCGCGAAGATGATGAAGGACGACGAGTTCTTCCGCGCCGTCGAGCCGAACCTGTGGGACCCGAAGGTGCGCGTCGAGGAGTGTGACAAGCACGGGGTCGACGTGCAGGTCCTGTCGACGGTGCCGGTCATGTTCAGCTACTGGGCCAAGCCCGCCGACACCCACGACCTGTCGAAGATCCTGAACGACCACATCGCCGACTGCGTCGCCCAATTTCCCAAGCGCTACATGGGCCTGGGCACCGTGCCGATGCAGGCGCCCGAGCGCGCCGCCCAGGAGCTCGACCGCTGCATCAACGACCTCGACATGGTCGGCGTCGAGATCGGCACCCATATCGGCGAGTGGAACCTCGACGACGAGGCGCTCGACCCGTTTTGGGAGGCGGCCAACGACCTGAACGCGGCGGTCTTCGTGCACCCATGGGACATGATGGGCTTTGACGACATGCCCAACTACTGGCTGCCGTGGCTGGTGAGCATGCCCGCCGAGACCAGCCGCGCGATCTGCTCGCTGATGATGGGCGGCGTGCTCGAGAAGTACCCGAATATCCGGTTCGCGTTCGCCCACGGCGGCGGCGAGTTCCCGGCGACCATCGGCCGCATCCAGCACGGCTTCAACGTGCGCCCCGACCTGTGTCAGACGCGCACCAAGACCTCGCCGACCGACCTCATCGACCGCATTTACATCGACTCGCTGGTCCACGACCCGCGCGCGCTCAAATACACCGTCGAGGTCATGGGCCACGAGCGCATCGCGCTGGGCACCGACTACCCGTTCCCGCTGGGCGAATTGCAGCCCGGCCAGCTCATCGAGAAGGTCGACTTCCTCACCGCCGAGGTCAAAGAGCGCATGCTCAGCGGCACCGCGCTCGAGTGGGCCGGCCGCGAGCGCACCGCCTACGAGACCGACGCCAGCCGCGCGCACTCCGAGTCGATCGGCTTCGAGATAGCCGACAGCTGCTGCGCCGAGCACGCAGCGGCCGCCAAGACGCCAGCTCAATAAGGTCGCCCGCCTCATGAACCTGCTCGACGAAGTCTGCTTCGAGGTCGATGGCGAGTCGTACCGCGCCGATATGAGCCGCGTGTGGGACCTCGCCATCCGCCTCGACTTCGACGGCCCCCAGCCCAACGCTTTCCACCTGGGCGAGGCCCGCGCAAAGGCCGTCGAAGCCGGCGACTTCGTCGGCGACACCCGCCTGGGCGGCAGCGCCAACTGCGCCGACGTCCACCTCAACCCACACGGCAACGGCACCCACACCGAATGCGTCGGCCACATCGTCGACGAGCCGGTCGCCGTGGGCGAGCTCGCCAAGACGCCGCTGATGCCGGCGGTGGTGCTGAGCGTCCCACTCGTCTCCTTCGCCGATTCGGGCGAAAGCTACGGCGGCAAACACGCCGACGACGATCGCGTCATCACCCGACACGCCCTCGAATCCGCCTTCGCCGAAATCGAGGCCCCGGCAGCGTTCTGCCAGGCAGCTGTCCTCCGCACGCTACCCAACTCGCCGGACAAAACCGGGCGTCGCTACAGCGGCACGAACCCGCCCTACCCCACCTCGGACGCCATCGCCTGGCTGCGCGAGATGGGCTGCGAGCACGTCGTGCTCGACCTGCCGTCGCTCGACCGCGAGGACGACGGCGGCATCCTGCCGAATCACCACCAGTTCTTCGGTGTGCCCCAAGGCGAGCACTCCCTCGCCGGCGCCGAGCCCTCGACGCACACCGTCACCGAGATGGCCTTCGTCTCTGACGAAGTCGCCGACGGCATCTGGCTTCTCGACCTGCAACTGCCGCGCTTCGCGCTCGATGCTGCGCCCTCTCGGCCACTTCTGGTCGAAGTCATCCCTTCGTGAGCTAACCGCAAAGGTCGCCAAGGTCGCTAAGGACGCAAGCAAGGCATCCCCTGCTCCCTTTACCTCCTTTGCTCCCCTGGCGATCTTCGCCGCTCGTTGCCCCGAAGACCCCGGCGGGCTCGCCCCGCCCGGTGAATCAGCCTGTGCAGCTAAAAGCGTCGGCCAATCGAGCCCGAAGACCCCGGCGGGCTCGCCCCGCCCGGTGAATCAGCCTGTGCAGCTAACCGGCCGCCCAGGCCCATCACGACGGCATACCGGTGCGTCTACCGACAAAATTCGCCGGCATGGGCGCTGCGGAGTTTCTTGTGATGTCGACAGGTCAACGGGCAAAGCCCGCCCCGTTTTGAAGCCACCTCGGATAGGTCACGTCTCACTGCGACGCGCCCACCCCGACGCCACATCTTACGAGCTACATCGACGCCGCTGCGGCAATCCTCATGGCACAGGCCCATCTTCACGCCACATCTTCTACTTCGACGCTCCTACAAACCCGCACCGGGCAAATCCGATAACCGCGCTCCGCCACAAGGGCGAAGCTACCGGCTCGGCCTCCGCCGAGCGCGTCGAAGAGGTACGGTCCCACATCTCCTCGAAGATACGCTCGCTACGAAAGCTCTGTTTTGCGGATCGGGAAACCGTTCCGCCGCAGTCCAGGTTCTGTTCGACAACTCCGGACCGAGCCGAGGCGAGGGGATTCGGTGCAGATTCGGATGCCGTCTGACGCAGGCGATGCAGCGCATCGTCGAGGACAGACGGCGCCGAAGATGCACGAATCAACCGCCTTCGGCGACGGGAGCGAGTTGTCGAACAGAACCTTCCGAGCCCACCGGCTCAGCCACCCGGGCAGTGAGCCAACGCTGACGACGACTCACCCGCCCGTTTGAAATTTGTGGGGAAATTCGTGGCCACGATACTTCCACCCCTCATTACGGTTTTCGGCAAAAATCAAAAATCGTTGCGTACTTTTTTCACGATCGGCCCGTGGCGGGGTTTATGAGGCGAAATTCTCTAATGCACAGATCCGGATATTCGACCCACCGACGCCGCTCCTACCCAAGCACCTTACGAGCGTTGCGCTGCCCACCACCTGTCGCGATGCTGCTGCGGTAACCTTTACAATTCGATTGGGCCGGAGGGCTCGTCACCGTCCTCCGGGTAACCTTGCCAGAGAGGATGCTATGGGGATTGCCAAGCGTGATGCACGTCTGGAAGAACAGATGGGAGAGTCGGCCGACCGCGCCGATCAACTGACCCTGACGGGCCGTCCGGCCCAGCAGCGCGACCTCGCCGCCGGGATGCACGACCGGCTCAACCAGATCGTGCCGCCGGCGTCGACGGTGTTTTACGGGCAAGGCGGCGGCGCGGATGCCGAAGATCCCGACACGCCCACCGAACCCGCCGAGCCCGTCGTCGAAGCCTAAGTGATGGCTCGATAGTTCGCTCCCGCCTCACGAACGCCATTTCAGTTGCCCTTCGAATCGACGGAGGGCACTGAAATGGCGTTTCTGCGTATCCAGCTTCTCCATAGCCCGACGCACGAGCGTTTCTGTGCCGTAAAGATTTTCGAGAGCCCGATGAAACGCCCTTTCTACGCCTCGATCTCTTCCACATCCCGCTGCTCGGGCGCGTGTGCACCTCCCACATTTCCCAACGCCCGATGAAATGACGTCTCTGCGCCATCAGAGCCTCCAGATCCCGATGAAATGACGTTTCAATGCCCTTCGGTCTTTCGACGGGGCACTGAAACGAGTCGAGTTCGGCCGCTGGAGTTATGGGACGCGGCCTGCGTTGTCCCTCCTGCGTGAGCTAACGGCAAAGGTCGCCAAGGACGCTTAGGACGCTAAATACACTTATCCTTTGCTCCCTTTGCCTCCTTTGCTCCCTTGGCGGTTCATTCCCCCTGCAACCTTGCCCGATCCACCCAGAGTCGATTATTACCGTCCCTAGCTAAACTCGCCTTACAACCGGCCAGGTACACCATGTCGCACGAACCCACGCTCGAGTACGCCCAAAAGCTCGACCAAGAAGATCGCCTCGCCAAGTTTCGCGGCGAGTTCCACTTTCCCGTTCAGGATAACGGAGAGCCGTTCGTCTACCTGTGCGGAAACTCGCTGGGCTTGCAGCCCAAGGGTGTGCGCGCCGACATCGACGGGGAGCTCGAGGATTGGGCGAAGTTGGGCGTCGAGGGGCATTTCGACGGGCGGGACCCGTGGTACTCGTACCACGAGAAATTCTCGAGGATGCTCACCGATATCGTCGGCGGCCGGCCCGACGAGATCGTGGTCATGAACTCGCTGACCACGAACCTGCACCTGATGATGGTCTCGTTCTACCGGCCGACCGAAGAGCGCTACAAAATCCTGATGGAGGGCGGCGCGTTCCCGTCGGACCACTACGCGGTCGACAGCCAGGCCGATTTCCACGGGTTCGACCCCAAGGACGCGGTCATCAAGGTCGAGCCGCGTGACGGCGAAGAGACGCTTCGCCACGAAGATATCCTGGAGGCGATCGAGGAGCACGGCGACGAGCTGGCGCTCGTGATGCTCGGCGGGGTGAACTACTACACCGGCCAGCTCTTCGACCTCGAGGCGATCACCGAGGCCGGCCACACGGTGGGCGCGACGGTGGGCTTCGACCTGGCGCACGCGGTCGGCAATGCGCCGCTGAAGCTACACGAGTGGGGCGTCGATTTTGCGGTGTGGTGTCACTACAAGTACCTGAACGCCGGGCCGGGAGCGACCGGCGGCGCGTTCGTGCACGACCGGTGGGCCGAGGACGCCGAGCTTCCGCGTTTTGCAGGCTGGTGGGGCTACGATCCCGAGACGCGCTTCGAGATGCTGCCCGAGTTCAAGCCGATGCGCGGCGCGGGTGGCTGGCAGTTGTCGAACGCGCCGGTCTTCTCGATGGCGCCGCTCAAAGCGTCACTAAAACTGTTCAACGAGGCGGGCATGCCCGCGCTGCGACGCAAGTCGCTCGGGCTGACCGACTACCTGCTCTACCTCATCGACGAGATGCCGTCGGGGAGCTTCGAGGTGATCACCCCGCGCGCGCCGAAACGACGTGGAAGCCAAGTCTCGCTCAAAGCGACGCGAGACGGCCGAAAGCTCTTCGACGCGCTGCAGGAAAACGGTGTGATTTGCGACTATCGAGAGCCCGACGTCATCCGCCTGGCTCCCGTACCGCTGTACAACTCCTACGAGGATGTCTGGAAATTCTGCGACATTCTTCGTCGCACGCTCGCTAGCGATTAACGTCGGCTAGCGACTGATGCTGGCTGGCGACTAGTTCGTCGCCGTGCGCTGGCGCTGCCGCCACTGACCGATTGCGATTTGGTGGAGCGCTTGGAAGGACTCGGCGCGGCCGGACGAATCAAAGCTCTCGAGCGCGGCGAGCGCGGACAAATCGTCGGTCAACGACAAGGCGACCAACGCCTTTTGGCGCTGCCCGGGCATCGTGGGCATCGAGTTCAGCATCTCGACAAGCTCGGGAACACTATACAGCCCGACCCACCGATCGACTTTATCGGCGAGCCAGTTGTAGCGCTCCCGCTCGCGAATCAAGTGCAGGAACTCCTCGCCCGACATTCCCGTCACGGCCAGAGAATGAGCGGCGGTCGCACTCGACGAAGGGAGTTGCAACATCAGCGTCTGTTGACTGTCATGCGCTTTCTGGTTCATGGCATTGGCCTCGAAAGATGCGCAGAACGTCTTGCTGGTTGTCGATACTAAGGGCTTCAGTGTTGAAGTATATGCTCTCCCCAGAGTCGATCAAGCCGCAGCTCACTAAACGTTTATAAAAGTTCTTTGGGCACCCGATTAGCAACTCGTTAGCAGTCCTTTTGGCGTTTTTTGCGAGGGCCCCTCAGGCGCCGACCCGCTCGACCTCGAAGCGCACCCCGCCCGACGGCGCGATGGTGACCATGCGGCGCACCGGACGCACCTCCTCCTCGTCGCACAGGCGCAGCTCGACGCGCGTGGCGATGCGCGCCAAAAGGATCTGGAGCTCGTAGAGGGCCAGGTGCATCCCCAGGCAGCGGCGCACCCCGCCGCCAAAGGGCATGAATTCATTGTGCTTGTAGTCGCGCTCCAGAAAGCGTGACGGCCGAAACTGCCCGGGCTCGTCGTACAGATCTTCGCGGCGGTGCAACAGGTAGATCACCGGGGCGACGGTCACCCCGGCGGGCAACTCGTAGCCGGCGATCTGCACCGGTTCTTGCAACTCGCGGGCGATGATCGGCACCACCGGGTTGATGCGCAGCGTCTCCAGGACGACGCTCTGCAGGTAGTCGAGCTCGGCGATTTGGCTCGGGGAGGCGTCGGGGCCGAGCGTGGCCAGCTCGGCGCGCAGCCGCTCGAGCACCGGCGGGTGGGACCAGACCCAGTGCACTGCCCACGCCAGCGAGGTCGCCGTCGTCTCGTGGCCGGTGGCCAGCAAGGTGACCAGCTCGTCGCGCAGCTCGTCGTCGCTCAACGACTCGCCGTCCTCGTACTCGGCGTCCATCAATAGGCTCATGATGTCGTCGCCGCGTCGGCCCGTGGCGCGTCGCTCGGCGATCTCCTCGCGCACCAGCCGGTCCATCTCGGCCAGTGACTCTTGGAGCTGCTGCCACGCCGGCGATCCCGCCAGGCGCTCGCCGAATTGGCCGATCAGCGCGATGTTGAAGTGAGGATGGCTCAAGATCTCATCGAAGCAGCGATGCAACGCGTCGTGTCGGTCGTGGTTGGCCTCGCCGTCGAGGCCGAACACCAGCCGATCAATCAGGCCCAACGCCACCGACTGCGCCGTCTCGCGCATCGGCATCTCCTCGCCGACACGCCACCCGTCGATCATGCGGTCGGCCACCTCTTCGATCTGGTCGCCCCAGCCATGAATCTGGCGACGCGAGAAGTGCGGCATCATCAGTCGACGCTCGCGCTTGTGACGCTCCTCTTCGAGCAACAACAGCGAGTGCGCCCCCAGGAAGGGCTCCAGCAGGCCGTTGGCGGCGTGAAATACCGCCGGATCTCCAGTCAGAATCTGATGGATATGCTCGGGGTCCGAGAAGAGCACGTATTGGCCGTGGCCCCGAAAGTCGATCGTGAACACGTCGCCCACCTCTTGCCGACACCGGGCCAGCAGTTCGTAGGGACGCGTCATCCAACCAAAGGTCTGCTCGCGCGGGGACATCGACGGAGACGGCGGCATCGGCATAAGAACCTCGATGACCGCCCGGGCATTTAACCGAGCGGACAACTACAAAAGGCACACAACGAACAACCAAACGTTAAACATCAATTTGTCACAACTCGCTCCACACTTCCAACGAATACTTTTTGTCTCGTCCGTCACAGCCGATCACCGTCACCCACACTTTTCGCCTTATGAGCGCTCGCAATCCTTCGACACACGGCCACTCGACCACCTGAACATTAAAAAAGCCTTAATAACCGCATAAACACTGAGCGAGAACCACTTTTGACCACATCCTCCGAACGGTATCATTTCAATGCGTTAGCATGCCAAGAAGACACTACCGCCGAAACTACCAAAAATGAGAACTCTGCCCTTTTCATGCTAATCTAGGCTTATTAGCAAGACATATTTATTGCTAAAGACCACCCAAAAACCTAAAATTCAGCCACCGTAGACTCATGGACTGACATAGCAGTGTCGGTCGCTCGGATCGCTCCAAGCGCCGACCCAAGTGAGGTAGTGATGAAAGAAGTCGTCGAGTTGGTTCATCGTGCCATTCGGGCCGCCGCGCAAAACGAATTGCCCGACCGGATCCAGTCGCATCACTCCTTTCTCGAGGACCTCGGCTTCGACTCCCTGTCACTGTCGGTGCTGACTCTGGAGCTCGAAGCGCTCCTGGGCCGCCCGGTGCTGCTCAACCGCTGGGTCGAGCGCGCCTCGAGCCCCTCGAAGCTGACCGTCGAATCGCTGTGCGAATACCTCGAAGGAGTCGCCGCGTGAGTCAGACCGTCAAACAACCAAAGACAATTCACGTGTACCGACGCTCGCGTGGCGTGGTCGAAGTCGAACTCGACACGCCGGGAAGCGAGGTCAACATCTTGACCGGCGCGGTCGTCGGCGAGATCTACGAGCTGCTCGCCTCGCTCGACGCCTCGCAGGTCTCGGCGCTCGTCTTCACCAGCGCCAAGCCGCGAAGCTTCATCAACGGTGCCCAACTCATGCTCGCCAGCGCGGTGCAGTCGGCCGACAGCATCTTCGAGCTGACCGAGTTGCTACGCCGCACCTACCGGGCGGTCGCCGAGTTCGACGCCCCCACGATCGCGGCGGTTCGCGGCTCCTGTTACGGCTGCGGGGTGGAGTTCTCGCTCTGCTGTGACTACCGCATCGCCCAGAACGGCGCCGACACCACGTTCTACATGACCGAGATCGCCGACTACCTCAACGGACCGGCCTTCGGCAGCACCCAGCGTCTTCCTCGCCTGCTCGGCATCGAACACGCCATCGGGTTTTTGTTGTGGGGCCACCGTCTGTGGGGCGACCGCGCCCAGCAGGTCGGCCTCATCGACCGGGTGCTCGCAGAAGAGAGCTTCGACGCCGAGGTCGACGCTTTCGTCGACGCGATTATCGCCGGGAAGGTCGAACCGCGCGCACAGGTGCGCCAATCCACCGAAGAGCTGAACCGCGTGCGCGAGGCGTGCCTCGACGAGATCGACCGACTCCCCAAGGACTACCGACGCCTCTACAAAGACTGCCTGGCGTTGCTTCTCCACTCGGCGCTCAAGCAGGGCCCGCTCGAGGACGACGACTTCCACCGAGAGCTGCGTCTGGCCGGCGAGAGTCTCGTCGAACCGCAGGCCGAAGCCGCGCGCTCGTTTTTGTACCTTCGCCAGCTCGCCGAGCGCGTCTGGGTGCGCCAGATTCCGAAGCGCCGCGGATGGCTGCTCGGAGCCGACACATCGGACCAAACCGCCGCCCGCTTCGCCGACATGCTCGACCGGCGCGACGTCTCCGGCGTGCGACGACTGGGCGCCGGCGAGGCTACGTCGGCCGACGACCGGGTGTTCTGGCTGACCAGCCAACCGGGCGAGCCTCCTCGGCTCGACGCCGAGGTGACTCCGGTCGGCGTCTGCCTCGACCCCATCGGCGCCGCGCTCGAATGGACGGCCGACGTCGTCGTGCGCCGCCCCTTCGCTCACGCCGAGGTCGATCACTGGGAGACGCGCGTCCCGGCTACCGGCACCCGGCCGCTGGTCGAGATCGCGACGACGCCCGAGGGCACCGCGGCCATCGCGCCGCTGTTCGAGTACCTCGACGCCGCCGGCCACTCGGTCATCGTGAGTACACCTGAGGACGCGTTCGCTGCCGACACCTTCATGGCCGCCTTTGTGGCACCGCTGGTTGCCTACGTCGCCGATGGCGGTGACGCGAGCGCCGTGCACACCTCGCTGAGCCGGTTTGGCTTTGTCCCCTCGCCGCTTGCGGAGTTGGCCGGCGAAGCCGACCACGACGCGCTGCTCGACCTGGTGCGCCCGCAACTTCCCGAGCACCTTCGCGCGGAGGCGAGCACCGCTCTCGAGGCGTTGCTCGACGCATCGCACACCCAGTCCACCGCGCACCCCGAACTCGTCGACGCCGTCGTCGTCTCCTTGCTGTGGGCCACGCGTCGCGCACTGGCAGGAGGGCTGCTTCGCCACAGCACCTTGGCCGACGTGATCTGCCGAGAGCTGCTCGGCTTCCCGGTCGGCCACGCCAGCCTCTGTGAGTACGCCACCGTCGAGCGCGTCGACTCACTCCTGGACGAGTCCGACACGCTCGGGCGCTGGTTGGCCGAGCCCGCCCTCGAGGATGCCCGCGCCTTTGTCGACGAAGGTCGCAATTTTTACCTTTGAACCACCCAATCGACCCCGCGGGGCGATGGAGAGCCGCCATGCAGTCTGTGCTCGTATCAAAAGCGTCGGACTCGTCCGAGTCCGACTCGTCTGAAGAAGTCGTCTGGCGTCGTGCCGAGGGTTGGCAGGACAAGGTCCCCCAATCGGTCTGGGACGCGCTGCCCGATCCCGAGGAGAGCCTGCCGGCCATCTTCGCACGGCGCTACGAAGAGGACCCGACAGCGGTCGCCCTCCACGTGGTGAGCTTGGCCGGCGCCGAGCTCGACGCTGCGCCGATCACGTTCGAGCAGTTGTGGGAGCGCGTCCACCGCGCCGCCGCCCTGCTCGACGCGCGCGGCGTCGAAGCGGGCGATCGGGTGGTGCTCTCGCTCGACGGCATCGCCGACTTCGTCGCGTTCTTTCTGGCGTCGATGGGCCTGCAGGCCATCCCGGTGCCGCTGCCGCCGGTCACCGAGCTGCGCATGCCGCAGGCGTTCATCGAGCGCATCGAGTCGGTCTGCCAGGACTGCCGCCCGCGGGTCCTCGTGGGTGATTTGCCCGAGCGCTGGGCCGATCTCGAGCTCGACGGCGGCATCGTCGAGATCTTCGTCGACGCGAACAACCTCGCCGACGCCGACGCCGCCGAGATCACGCTCGACTTCGACTGCGAGCTCTCTCAACCGGCGTACCTGCAGTACACCTCCGGGAGCACCGGCCACCCCAAGGGCGTCGTCGTCACCCACGGCAACGCGGTCGCCAACCTGCGCGCGAGCACCCTGGGCGGGCATTTCTCGCCGGCCGACCGCTCGTTCTCGTGGCTGCCGCTCTTCCACGACATGGGGCTGATCGGCGGGCCGCTGTTGGGGCTGTTCGTTGGATTCGCCCCCTACTTGATGCGCCCGTCCGACTTCGTGACCCGACCCGACAGTTGGCTTCGCGGCGTCGAGCAATTCGGCGCGACCTTCATCGTCGCGCCCAACTTCGCCTACGCCGTGGCCGCCCGAAAGCTGCCCGACCGGCTCGTCGAGGGACTCGACCTGTCGTCGGTGCGCCTGGCCTTCAACGGCGCCGAGCCCATCGACCACCGCACGGTCAAAGCCTTTTTGGAGCGCTTCGCCCCCTGTGGGTTCGACCCGCAGGCGTTCTTCCCGGTCTACGGGCTCGCCGAGGCGACCCTGTCGGTGGCGTTTCCCTCGCCGGGCGAGACGGTGCGCTACGACAGCGTCAGCCGCACGGGGCTCGCCGCCGAGCAACTCGCCGAGCCGGCCGACGCCGAGGCGGCCTCCACGGCGACCTTCGTGGGTGTGGGGCGTATCGTGCCGGAACACGACCTGATCATTCGCGACCTCGACACCGACCGGGCGCTCGACGCGCGGCAGGTCGGCGAGATCTGCGTGCGCGGCCCCTCGGTCTCCCCGCGCTACTACGAGGTGGACGCCGAGGACGACACGGCCCGCGAGGAGCTTCGCACCGGCGACATGGGCTACGTGGCCGACGGCCAACTCTACGTGGTCGACCGAATCAAAGACCTGATCATCGTGGCCGGTCAGAACTACGCCCCGAGCGACATCGAACGCCACATCGGCCGACTGGGCGGCGCGCGCAAAGGCCGCGTGGTCGCGCTGACGCGCACCGACGAGACCCTCGGCACGGAGCAGTTGGTGGTCGTCTGCGAGGTCTCGCCCGGTCACCTGCGCCCGCTGGACGAGCTGAGCGACACCATCAAGCGGGTGGTCAAACGCCACTTCGGGCTGAGCGTTGCAGAGCTCGCGTTGGTGCCTCCGGGGAGTATCCCGAAGACATCGAGTGGCAAGATCAAACGGCGCACCACCCAACAACTGCTCGACGCCGGCCGCCTCGACTCGATGCGCGAGCCGCGAGTCCGTGTGCGCGAGACGCTTCGCCACCTCAAGAAGACCGGCACGCGCGTCGCCCTGCACTGGATACAGCAGCTTCGCGCCAAAAGCCCAATCCACTGAAATAGAGCCCGATCCGTTGAAGTGTGGCGGCACGCAAGCCGCCACACGCAGTTTCAATGAGAAGGACGATGAACCCCAGTTCCACAGAACAGAACCAATCTAGCTTCTTCGACCTACTAACCGCCCGGTTTCTGCCCAAAGACATCGAGGAGGGCTCCGACGACATCTTCCGCGCCCGCGTGGTGGTCGTCTTCTCGCTGGCGTTGGCCATTTGGGGGCCGATCTACGCGGCCGTCATGTACGCGCTCAGCGGAGCGTTGGCCGGGCCGCTGGCGGTCATCGCCTGTGCGGTGTTCGTCTGCAGCAGCCTCTTCCTGCTCCGCCGCGGCGTGAGCTTTGGCATCATCGGCAACTGGCTGGCGTTCAACGTCTTTTGGATCATGCTATTCGTCGCGCTGGTGAGCGACTTTGGCAGCCCGCCCTTTTTGTGGCTGGCCGTCGTTCCCATGCTCGCCGTGCTCATCTCCGGGATGCGCTCGGGGATGGTCTGGCTGGTGCTCGTGGTCGCCAGCGCAGTCAGCTACTACATCTCGCAGCTTCAAGGCGGGGCGACCGGCGGCGCGCTCGACGCGCGCCAGCAGGTCTTCTTCGAGCTGACCGTGCTGGTGGGCCTGTACGTGCTCGTGCTCTCGCTGACCTTGGCCTACGAATCGCTCAAGGAGTGGGCCATCGGCCAGATTCGCAGTCGCGAGGCGCACACCCAGGCGGTCGTCCAGACAGCCGCCGACGGCATCCTGACGGTCTCACCACGTGGACGTATCCGCGAGCTCAACCACGCGGCCGAGGCGCTCTTTGGCTTCCGCCGAGACGATATCCTCGACGCCCCGTTTGCCACGCTCGTGCCCCAGATCAGCGACGCGCCGCCCCAGGAGGAACCCGACGCCTCCGAGGAAGCCGACGGCGCCGACGGTGAGTTGTTCGCCACGGCGAGCCCCACCACATCCGAAGCTCGCATCGGCGGCATGGACGCCTGGCAGGGATCGGGCCGCGAAACCGAGGGCCGCCAGCGCGGCGGCAGCTCGGTGCCCATCGAGATGTCCATCAGCCGCATCGAGGGTGAAGACCTCGACATCGACCAGGGTTATGTGGCCATCGTGCGCGACATCACCGAGCGCAAGCAAAACGAGCGCGCCCTCGAAGAGGCCCGCGACGAGGCAGTGCGCGCCAACGAAGCCAAGAGCGCCTTTCTGGCCAATATCAGCCACGAGCTTCGCACCCCGCTCAACGCCATCATCGGCTACAGCGAGCTGATCTACGAAGACTTCGAGATGGACGGCCACACCGAGTATCTGCCCGACCTCAAGAAGATCGGCGTGGCCGGCGAGCACCTGCTCAGCCTGATCAACGACATCCTCGATCTGTCCAAGATCGAGGCGGGCAAGATGGAGCTGTACCTCGAAACGATCGACCTGCACTCGCTTCTGGGCGACGTCGCCGACACCATCGAGCCGGTGGTGGCCAAGAACGACAACACCTTCCTGGTCGACATCGACAACGCCCCGAAGACCATGCAGGGCGACATCACCAAGCTTCGCCAGGTGCTCTTCAACCTCTTGTCCAACGCCGCCAAGTTCACCGAAAACGCCACGGTGCGGCTGCATGCCTACGCCGACGTCGACGACGGGCGTAATATGTGCGTCTTCGAGGTCATCGACCGCGGCATCGGCATCCCCGACGAGAAGCTCGAGCGTCTCTTCCAGGCGTTCACCCAGGCCGACGAATCGACCACCCGCCAGTACGGGGGCACCGGACTGGGCCTGACGATCACCAAGCATTTCACCGAGATGATGGGCGGGCGCATCGAAGTGCAAAGCGAGGTCGGCCAAGGCACGACCTTCCGGGTGTTGGTGCCCGTGAACCCGCAGGTGTCCCACTCCGAGCCGTTGGATCTGGGCGAGGACGAGAGTTCGTCCGCCGAGAATGACGAGCTGATGGCCGACCCCAACTCCTCGGAGGTCTTGGTGATCGATGATGATCCCACCGTGCACGCGTTGATGAAGCGGTTCCTCAACCGCGAGGGCTTCGCCATCCGCTCGGCCAACAGCGGCGAGGAGGGGCTCGAGCTCGCCCGCGCCCACAAGCCCGACGCGATCACCCTCGACGTCATGATGCCCGAGATGGACGGCTGGACGGTCTTGTCGCGGCTCAAGGGTGACGCGGAGACGTCCGACATCCCGGTGATCCTGCTGACGATCGTCAGCAACAAGAATATGGGCTATTCGCTGGGCGCTTCGGAGTATCTGGTCAAGCCGGTCGACCGCAAACGACTCTCGACGGTGCTCGCCGACGTGACCGGCGCCAAGGGCGAGGGGCGGGTGCTCGTGGTCGAGGACGACGAGAGCACGCGAGAGATGCTCGAGCGCACCGTGGCCCGACAGGGCTGGCAGGTGGACACCGCCGCCAACGGGCGCCTGGCCATCGATCACCTCGAGAGCGCGCCGGCTCCCAACGTCATCTTGCTCGACTTGATGATGCCCGAGATGGACGGCTTCGAAGTGCTCGAGACGATGAGGGAGCGCCCCGAGTGGAAGGATATCCCGGTCGTGGTGGTCACGGCCGCCGATCTGACCGTCGAGGAGCGCACCCGGCTGAACAATCAGGTCAACCGGATTTTGGGCAAGGGCGCCTACACCAAGGATCAACTGCTCGCCGAGGTCACCCGCGCGGTCGGCAGCGGCGCAGCGCGCCACGTGAGCGACGAAGCTTCCGCGAACGTTTGAGAAGCCCCTGGCGACTTATCTGAATGAGAGCATTTTTCTGATCAAGGCAAAGATTTTATCGAGGCACAGAACCACGTCATGGCAAAGCTGCTACTGGTCGAAGACAACGAAATGAACCGCGACATGCTCGCCCGACGGCTGATGCGCCGGGGCTTCGAAGTCACCGTCGCCATCGACGGCGAGCAGGCCTTGAAGAAGTTGAGTGAAGGGAGGTTCGACCTGGTCCTGATGGACCTGAGCCTTCCGGTCATGGATGGCTGGGAGGCCACGCGACGCATCCGCCAAAAGCCGAAGTACGCGGACTTGCCTATCATCGCGCTGACCGCCCACGCCCTCGAGGGCGACCGCCACAAGGCCATCGAGGCAGGCTGCAACGGTTTCGAGACCAAACCGGTCAAGATCGAGAGCCTGCTCGAGACGATGTCCAACTGGCTCGACGGGTAGCGGGCGGTCACCGTGTGGAGATCACCGATCCCACGTCACCAAGATCCGGTGCTCTCCATCGACTTCCACGGCTCTTTGGGCTCGAGCGGCTCGCCCTTTTGCAACAACTCCACCGAGATGTCGTCGGGGGATTTGACGAACGCCATGCGCCCGTCGCGCGGCGGCCGGTTGATGGTCACGCCGCCGTCTTGCAGACGCTCGCAGACCTCGTAGATATCGTCGACGGCGAAGGCCAAGTGGCCGAAGTTGCGCGCGTTGCCGTAGGTTTCGGGCACATCCCAGTTGTAGGTCAGCTCGACCTGGCCGCCGTCGTCGCCGGGCGCCTGCAAAAAGATCAGCGTGTAGCGGCCGCCCTCGTTGTCGTAGCGCCGCACTTCCTCGAGGCCGAGCAAGTTGCAGTAGAAATTGAGCGACTCGTCGATGTCGCGAATGCGAACCATGCTGTGCAAGAATTCCATCTCTGACCTCTGTGCAGATAAAATTGAACCGCGAAGGTCGCAAAGGGCGCCAAGGACGGCAAAGGAAAAATTTCTATGACCTTTGCGCACTTCGCGCTCTTTGCGGTTAGCTCCCTATTTTCACTTCTGAATTTCTTCGACCATCGCTTCGGCGGCCGCCTTGGCCGAGGCCGGGTTTTGGCCGGTCACCAGCCGCTCGTCGACGACCACGTTCTCTTTGAACTTCTCACCCTCGACGAATTCGGCGCCGCGCTCCTCGAGCTTGTCCTGGAGCAGAAACGGCACGACCTCTTCGAGTTCGACGGCGCGCTCCTCTTCGTTGGTGAACGCGGCGACCTTCTTGCCGGCCACCAGATAACTGCCGTCGGACAGCTCGATATTGACCAGGCCGACCGGCCCGTGACACACCGCGCCGACCACGCCGCCCGATTCGTAGACCGCCGCGGCGGTCTTGGCGAGCTCGGGGGTCTCGGCCAAATCCCACATCGTGCCGTGGCCGCCCGGATAGTAGACGGCTACGTAGTCCTCCGCGTCGACCTCATTGGGCGCCAGCGTATCCTCGAGGCGGCCCATCAATTCGGCGTCATCGAGAAACTGCGCGTTGATCGGATCGGAGCGATCCTCGCTCTTCGGATCCATCGGCGCCGCGCCGCCGGTGGGGCTTACGAAGTCGACGGTGAAACCCGCCTCGGTGAAGACGTAATACGGATGGCTCACCTCCGACAGGTAGTAGCCGGTCTTCTTGCCCGTATCGCCGAGCTCCGCGTGGTTCGTCATCACGAAGAGCACGCGCTTGTCGCCCTGCTCGTCGGGCTTGGCAGCTTCGACTTCCTGCTCGGCAGCGCTATCCGATGCGGCAGCTGCAGACTCGTCGTCCTTCGCCGCGTGAGCCGCGGCCGCTCCCATGGTCTGCTTTTCTCGCTCCGTATACTCGGGAGAACCCGCACAGCCATACGAGGCGGCCAGCAGCCCGAGAATGCCGAGCAATGCCACAATATTCTTCCGTTTCACGTACTTCATCATGAGCTCTCGCTTGCGCTGTAGGTACAGGTACGATGCGTCTGTCGCCGATTTCGTAGCAAACCAATCGCTGCATGGACAAGACCGTCCCACCCGCGACAACGTCGAGTTGTTCGATGTTTGCGAAAAGAAAGGTTCACCACGGAGAACACGGAGAACACAGGGAAAGAAATAACGAAGTTCTTTCCTCCGTGTCCCCGTGGGCTCCGTGGTGAATTTGTCGTGTTACGAGGAGCTCAACGCTCCAGAACGATCGACATGCCCAGACCGCCGGCCGCGCACAGCGTCATCAGGCCGAGGTTGACGTCGCGACGCTCCATCTCGCCGGAGAGCTGCATGAGCATGCGAGTGCCGGTGGCGCCGAAGGGGTGTCCGATGGGAATCGAGCCGCCGTGGACGTTGAAGGTGTCCATGTCGACCTCGCCGATCGCCTCGTCGAGGCCCGCCTCTTTGCAGAGCTTCTCGGAACTCCAGACTTTGAGGTTGGCGAGCACCTGAGCAGCGAAGGCCTCGTGCATCTCGACCAGGTCCATGTCCTCGAGGGTCACGCCGCCGCGGGCGAGCGCCTTGGGTGTGGCGAAGGTCGGGCCCATGAGCATCGGCTGCTCAAACAGGTCGATGCCGACGCTGGCGTGCGAGCGAATGAACGCCTGCGGCTCCAAGCCCAACTCCTTGGCCTTGCTCTCGCGCATCAGCAGGACCGCCGAGGCGCCGTCGGTCAGCGGCGAGGCGTTCGCCGCGGTGATGGTGCCGTGCTTGCGGTCGAAGACCGGCTTGAGGCGCTCCATCTTCTCGACCGAGGTGTCGCCGCGCACCAGGTTGTCGCGTTTGACCGGCTCGTCGAGATCTTCGCCGGTGAAGACTGTGACGACCTCCGGGAAGCAACCGTTCTCGTAGGCTTCGGCCGCCCGGTGGTGGGTCATCTCGGCGTACTCGTCCTGCTCGCGGCGGGTGATGCCATACTTCTTGGCCATCACCTCGGCCGAATCGCCCATGCGCTCCTGGGTGGTCGGCTCGGCGATGTCGGGCACGTCGGGCAGGAAGTCACGGGCCTCGACGCCTTCGAAAGCCTTGAGCAAGTCGACCGGCGAGCCGGCCTTGGAGGCCTCGTTGAGCGCGTGCGTGAGCGGGAGGCTGACGCGCGCCTGGGCCGCGCTCATCGACTCGACGCCGCCCACGATGGCCACGTCGGCCGCCCCGCTCAGGATATCGCCCACCGCGTTGGTCGTCGCCAGCGCGCTCGACGCGCAGTACATCTGCACGGTGTAGGCGGGGATATGGTTGGGCAGCGGCGTGCGAAGCACCACCTCACGGGCGACGTTCGGGCCGTTCATCGGCGCCGAGACACATCCCATGATCACCTCGTCGATGAGGTGCGGATCGATCTCGGTGCGGTTGACGAGTTCGGTGACCGCCGCGCGGGCCAGGTCGGCCTCGTTCAAGTGCTTGTAGTGGGTCCACGCCTTGGCGAACGGGGTTCTGGCCCCGGCAATGACCGCGATGCGATCTTTGCCGCCAATGGGTGTCTGAATGTTTTTCTTTGTCTCTTTGACAGTCTTCTTAGCCATCATATCCTCAGTCCCCAGCTCCGCTTCGCTTCGCAGGGGCTATCAAAATAGGTGGATCTGCCCTTCGGGCTCGGCTTGTCTTGTGGGATCGAGGCGTGCGCTTGCGCTTTATTCTTAGCGCCGTGTGCGCCTTTCCTTCGATCCCGAGATCTCTCGAGTCCTCGATCACTCCGAATAGAAGTTTTCGTTCTTCTCGGCCTTCTCGACGATGATGTCGGCGGGCTTGAGGCGGTCGCCGAATTGGTCGGCGAGCCGGTGCATGCGCTCGGCGACGCGCGGCAGGCCGACCGAGTCGGCGTGGCGCAGGATGCCGCCGCGGAACGGCGGGAAGCCCAGACCGAAGATCACGCCGATATCGATGTCGCGCGGGTGCTCGGCGATCTCCTCCTGCAGGCAGTAGGCGCACTCGTTGAGCATCGCCAGCCAGCAGCGCTCCTGGATGACCTCCTTGTCGACCGGCTTGCGGTCGCGGCCGCCCGGAAGCAGGTCGTAGACGGTCTCGTCGACCTCTTTGCCCTTTCCGTCCTTGTACTTGTAGAAGCCCTTCTTGTTCTTCTTGCCTTTGCGCCCGTCGGCGGCGACCGCCTTGAGCGCAGTCGGCGCATCCCAGCGCTCCTCGAAGGCCTCTTGGAGGGTCTTCGCGGCCTTGAGGGCCACGTCCATGCCGACCTCGTCGACCAGCTTCATCGGCCCGACCGGGAAGCCCCAGTCTTTCATGGCGCGGTCGATGTCCTCGATGCGCGCGCCCTCCTGCAAGATCCAGCCGGCCTCGTTGATGTAGGCGCCGATGACCCGGCTGGTGAAAAAGCCCGACCCGTCGTTGACCACGATGCAGGTCTTACCCATGTCGCGGCCGACCTCCAGCGCGGTGGCCACCGCCTTGCTGGAGGTGCCCTCGTGGCGGATGATCTCCAACAGCGGCATCTTGTGCACCGGGCTGAAAAAGTGCATGCCCAGCACCATCTCGGGGTTCTTCGACGCCGAGGCGATCTCTTTGATCGGGATCGTCGAGGTGTTCGAGGCGATCACCGCCTCGTCGTGGGTATGCTCTTCGAGGTCTTTGATGACGCTCTTTTTGAGGTCGAGGTCCTCGAAGACCGCCTCGATGATCAGATCGGCTTGGCCGAAGCCAGTGTACTCGGTGGTGCCGCTGATCCGGCCGAACATGATGTCGCCCATCGGCGCGGAGATCTTCTTGCGCTTGACCAGCTTGTCGATGAGCTCCTTGGTGTAGTTCAACCCCCAAGAGAGCCCCTCGTCGTCGACGTCTTTGAGGCGCACCTCGTAGCCCTTGTAGGCGGCGACCTGCGCGATGCCCGCGCCCATCAGGCCGGCGCCGAGCACGCCTATCTTGTCGACCGGGTATGCCTTGGTGTTCCAGGGGAAGGGCTTGGCCTTGTCGACCTCCTGCTTCATGAAGAAGAGGTTGATGAGGTTTTTGGCCACGTCGTCTTTGACGAGCTTGGCGAACGCGTCGCCCTCGGCTTGGAGGCCGGCGTCGAAGCCGTCCTTGTAGCCGGTCTCGATGACGTCGATGGCGGCGAACGGTGCGGGGTACTTGTCGCCGGCCTGTTTGCGGGTGGTCTCGCGCGCCTGGTTGAAGATGAGCTTGCGAGCCGGGGTCTTGGCCGCCAGGTTGACCATCTCGCCGGGGTTGGAGAAGACCTCGCCGATGCTCGCCTTGGGCCGCTTCTGCCAGCCGCCCTTGGCGTACATCTTGCGCGCCTTCTCGGCGGCGACCTGCAGCAAGATGCCCGGGTGGACGACGTCGTCGACCAAGCCGAGCTTTTTGGCCTTCTTGGCGCCGACCTGCTTGCCGGTCAGGATCATGTTCAGGCCCGTTTGCAGGCCGACGAGCCGCGGCAGGCGCTGGGTGCCGCCGAGGCCGGGGATGACGCCGAGTTTGACCTCCGGAAGTCCCATCTGGGTCTTGTCGTTATTGGACGCGATGCGTGCGTGACACGCCATCGCAAGCTCGAGCCCGCCGCCCAGGCAATTGCCGTCGACGGCGGCGACCACCGGCACCGACAACTCCTCGAAGCGGCCCAGCATCTGATGGCCGCGGTCGATCATCGGGCGGACGTCTTCGGGCCGTTGGCTCAGCTCCTGCAGCTCGTTGATGTCGAAGCCGACGACGAAATTGCCCTCTTTGCCGCTGTGGATGACCACGCCCTCGAGCCCGGCGGTGTCGCGAAGCTCGTCGAGCACCTCCTCGAAGCGTTCGGTCATCGGCGTCGACAGCGTGTTGACGCGCTGGCCACTGACGTCGATGCAGACATATGCGATGCCGTCGTCGACGCGTAGCGAGAGATATTCTTTGGGAGCCTCTTCACTCATTTCCTACCCTCATTCGTCTAAATTGTGGTGCCGTACGGGCGCATTGAACCACTTGTGACGCAGTGCGTCAAATGACAGCCGTGGCCATGAAAAAAAGAACCCGCGCAGCCGAATCGGCGCGCGGGCAACTTAAACGCTTGGGCGAAAAAGCAAGTCGGTTACAGCAGATGCCCCGACTTTTTGCGCTTGGTCTCCAGGTAGCGCACGTTGTGCGGGTTGGGCAGCACCTTGAGCGCGCGGCGCTCGGTGATCTCGACGCCCTCAGCTTCCAACCCCTCGACTTTGCGCGGGTTATTGGTGATCAGCTCGATGCTCTTGGGTCCCAAGAGGCGAAGCATTTCGGCGGCCACGCTGTAGTCGCGCAGGTCGTCGTCGAAGCCCAGGTGTAGGTTGGCCTCGACAGTGTCCATGCCGTCGTCCTGCAGGCTGTAGGCTTTGACCTTGTTGGCCAAACCGATGCCGCGGCCCTCCTGGCGCATGTACAGGATGATCCCCAGCTCGGAGTCGGCGACGACGTCGAGCGCCCGGTCGAGCTGCTCACCACAGTCACACTTGAGGCTGCCGAACACATCCCCAGTCAAACACTCGCTGTGCACACGCACCGGCACGGCTTCTTTGCCGGCCACGTCTCCGTTGACGATGGCGATATGCTCTTTGAAGTCGAGATTGTTGACGAACGCCACGATCCGGAACTTGCCGTGCTTGGTCGGAAGGTTGGCTTCTGCATACTTCTCGACCACCAAGCCATCGGCCTTCTCCAGCCGCGCTCGATCCGTGTCACTCAACTCTAGCTGCGCCGCAGAAAGTGGACTCTGCATCATTCTACTCCAATGGGGTCGGAAACCTCGTACCACACCACCCGACGGGGCCCTCTTATCATAAGGGGGACCCTTCGAGCGGCAAAGGTTCGCATGCCAGCTTCTAGGATTCAAACGTCTTTGATGCCGGGCAGATTCCTGTAGCCTGCCCGGCCCCAATCACGCGTCCGTCGCGCTCGCGCTGAAGCCGGCCCAAAATAGCCGGTCGACAGCGCGCGTCAAGCGCTGGACTCCATTAGAAGATGCAAGGCGACCCGCCAGAGTTTCACATCGCGATCTGATGGCGATGAGATTGCTGCTGCATGCGCTGCTGCTCGACGCGCTGGCGGAAGATACGCGCCGCCTCGATCGTCCCCTTCATCGCCTCGACGACCACCGGCACCATGTCGGCACGGTGTCCGTTGAGGGCGTCGAAGTAGTGGTGACGGTCGTTGGCGTGGATGATCGCCGGCGGGTAAAAGTTCTTGATGAGGATGTAGTTCATCATCAAGCGGCCTACGATGCCGGTGCGCTCATCGAACGGAAAGACGCGCATAAACTCCCAGTGCGCCATCGCCGCGGCCCGAATCGGGTGGACCGTGCTCAGCTCGGCGTCCCACTCTTCCAAGAATTTGTGGAAGTAATACGAGATGCTTTTGTAGGGGACCACGTCCAGGTGATAGACGCCCGGGCTGGTGTCGCGCTTGCGGTAGCGGCCGGCGTGCTCGTCGTCGGCGTCGCACATGCTGCGGTGCAGATCTTTGAGCCAGTCCATCGACACGTCGACACCACGACTGGCGTCGGTCTCCAGCTGGCGGATACACCCCATCATGCGGCGCAGCGATTTCTGGACCAGCCCATCGCAATAGTTGCGACACGGGCGGCCGGTGAGCGCGCGGTTGATATCCGATTCGGTGAGCACCACCCCTTCGAGCATGTGGTCGTGGTACAGCCACGACTGGAACAGACGATCGTCGAACGTCTGACGCAGCTCGTCGGAGAGCTCGAGGTAATCGGCGCGAGCTTGATCGATTTCGAGGTATGTCAGCGACATTTCAAGCCTCCTGGTGCGAGTTCGGAGGCCTTCAGCGTTCCCCAACGATCCAGAGCACTCCCGAACTTGCAGCACAAGCTGCTTTTGATGTCACGCTCTAGAGTCTAGCGACTGGACAAACCCGTTTCAAATACTATTTTCGTTCGGCGAACCTCGCTAACTTTTTCACCATGGATGTATTTATGACTGCTTCGCGAATCTCCCGGTTGCTGATCACTGTCTGCTGCACGCTTCTGTTCTGCCTGGTGAGCTCGTCGGCCTTCGCCCAGCGCGCCCCCAATGGGTTTGGTATCGGCATCGGCGCGGCCACAGTGGCAGGTGGCCTGTCCATCAAGACCGGCACCGCCAGCGGGTTTACCTTCCAGGGTGTCGTCGGCCCCTGGCGCGGCTACGGCCCCGAGTGGCGTTATGGCGCCGACTCCATCGCCGTCGCCGGCGACTTCTTGTACGAGCAGGCTCCGCTGGCCTCCGGTGGACTGTTGTCTCTGGGCTGGAACTACGGCGTGGGCGTGGGCGCAGGCTTCGGCGATTGGGGCGGCGCGGTCGTCGGGGTGACCGGCGTGCTCGGCCTCGAGTTCAACTTCGTGCCCGCTCCCATCGACGTGGTTCTGGAGTACCGCCCGGGTCTCTACATCGGCGAGAACGACTTCGACATCGCCTTCTGGGACGTCACCCCGCATATCCGGCTGTGGTTCTGAGCCATTTGAATTCTTCGCCGAACTCCTCGTCATACCCACTGAACACACGACGACAACGACGAGGAGTTCGACGATGAAACGCACCGCCGCATACGCCCTGCTGATCGCTTCGCTCATCTGCCCACCGTTGGCCGCGACTTCGTTCGCCCACGATAACGGGCACACCCACTCCCACTCGCATTCGTATGCCGAAGCTCATGCCTCGGCCAGCGCCTCGGCGACCGTCACCATCGACGGACACACCTCCCGAAGCTCGTCGTCGAGCCAAGCCTCGGCCAGCGCCTCGGCGAGTTCATCGTCCGGCCACGGGCACGACTCCGACTACTCCCGAAGCTCGTCGTCGAGCCAAGCCTCGGCCAGCGCCTCGGCGAGTTCATCGTCCGGCCACGGGCACGACTCCGACTACGCGTACGACGAAGATTACGACTACGACGAAGATTACGACTACGACGAAGATTACGACGACAGCTACGGCGACTACGACAGTGACGGCGGCTACGGCGACTACGAAGGGCGCACTCGCCGCGATGACGACCGTTACGAGCGAAAGCGGCGCACTCGCCGCGACCGCACTCGCCGCGACCGCCGCCGACACCGCCACCCGCGAGAGCGTGCCCGACGCGGTCACACCCACCGCTGCTCGAGCAGCTGCGACCACCACCACAAGCGTCGCCACCGCCACTACGACGGCTGCGGACACGACCGCTATGATGACCGCGACGACTACGACGAGTACGAGCCGCAAGCGATGTCCGACGCCGAGTTCGCCCGGTTCATCCGGCAGGTCAAAGGTGAGAATTTCTCGTCGGACCGGCTGCAAGTGATCGAAGTGGCCGCCAACGGCAACTACTTCACCAGCGCGCAGGTCTCCACCGTCATCGAAACACTGACCTTCAGCTCCAACAAAGTCGACGCGGCGGTCGCGCTCTACCCGCGTGTGGTCGACCAAGACGATTTCTACCAGGTCTTCGCCGCCTTCACCTTCGAGTCGAACAAGCGTAAGGTGCGCGAGAGCCTTGGCATTTAGACCAATTGCATCATTGCGAACTTATGATGTTGAAAAAGCTGTATTTATCGCTCCTCACGGTCATATTCACATGCGCCTGCGCCGGAGCTTCGGGCACGAAGGCGCCGAGCGAAGGGAGCTCGGCCGACGCGGCGCAGGAGGCCGCCCCGGGGAGCGTTCTGCCGGAGCATCACCGCACCCAACTTCGCGAGTTGAGCTCGGCCGTGGCCGACTGTCAGAACGACGACGTCCACGCCTGTACCGAGCTCGCCCGGCGCTACGCCGCCGGCCACGAGGTGCCGCCGAGCGCCGAGGCGACCGAGACTTTCGCTGCACGTGCCTGCGAGCTGGGCGACGACGAGCATTGCGCCTATTTGGCCGTCGAGCTCGTCCAACACGATCACACCGCGGCGCTCGGCGCCGGACACATCGCGAAGTTGTGCGCGGCTGGATACAAGCCATCGTGCCGCGCTCAGGCGCGCTTGATGGTCTCTGGACGCGGCCTCTCGAAGGCGCCGGCTCGCGCGGCCAAGATGATGCGGCCGCCATGCGAAAGTGGCGAGAGCGACGCCTGCTGGGTGCTGGTCGACGCGGTCCAGGCCGCCGACGTAGCTGACAAGCCGTGGGCGCTCGACGAGTACACCGCCCTGCTCGACCGTGTCTGTCAAAAGGGAATGGAGGATGCGTGCAAACAGCTCGGAGATTTCTATTTCGAAGGCGTCACCTGGGGTGATGCCACGATCGAGGCGGATGTCCCGAGGGCGAAGTCCTACTACCAGAAGGCCGGCCAATCGCCCCCGAGCAGCGCGCAGGTGACGGTCTACTCGAAACCCGCCGGCCTCATCGTCATTGACGGCCAAGTGACCACGCAACGCACGCCCGCGACCGTGGACATAAGCCCCGGCGAGCATGCTCTGCGCGTCAAATTCGACAATGGTGAGACGTCAGAGCCCAAATCGGTGACCGGCCGACGAGGCGAACGCGTCAAACTCTTCTTCCGATATCAATAAATAAATGCCCGCCTAATACTACTTGGTCACTTTCGGTGAACCCGCCCTGGAGCGGCCCAGAACCACGATCGCTTCGGCGTCATTCTTCCATGATGCGCACCGGCATCGCTGTCAGAATGCCTTCTCGCGCTCGTGGCCCTGGTCTCGCTCAGGTGCGGGCCACGAAATTGACCAAGTAGTACTAAATGGCCGCCGCCAAGATAGCCGCGGGCCGGAAGAGGTGGCGTCGGCTCACCCCTTCTTGAGACGATTGATGGCGCGCGCAATCTTGCGGCAAGCGCCGAAGTAGGCCTTGGCGGCCGTCTCGACGGTCTCTTTGAAGCTGCTTTTGGTCTCGTCGTTGCCGCTGTCGGCCTCGTAGGAGGGGGCAGCGTGCGCTTCGGGACGCCGGTCGTTGGGGGGCGCCTGATTCATTCTATTTTCCCTTGCGAAACTAAGGCGAAACTGAAAGCTTTGCGAGCGTGTATACAACCTTATACCACCGCCACCCATCGGACAAATGAGCGACGAAAAGGTACTCACGAAACAGGTCGATGACGACGGCCTTTGCGTAATTACCATCAATCGGCCCGACGCGATGAACTCGCTCAACGGCGAGCTCGTCGGCCAGTTGTGGCACGAGTTCTACGAGATGCGCCACGACGACGCGGTCCGCGTGATCGTCTTGACCGCTGCCGGCGACCGCGCTTTTTGCGCCGGGGCCGACCTCAAGGAGCGCGCGACGATGAGCGAGTCGGAGGTGCGCCGGCGCATCGACGACTACCGCGGCTGCTTCGGCGCGATCGACAATTGTCCCAAGCCGGTCATCTGCGCGATCAACGGCTATGCGTTCGGCGGCGGCCTCGAGCTGGCGCTGGCCTGCGACCTTCGGGTGGTCAACGCCGACACCAAGGTCGGGCTGACCGAGACGCGCCTGGGGATCATCCCGGGCGCCGGCGGCACCCAGCGCCTGCCGCGCGTCGTCGGCGTTGCCAAGGCCAAAGAGCTCATCTTTACCGCCAAACGGCTCACCGGCAAGGAAGCCGAGGCAATCGGGCTGGCCAACTACGCCGTGCCCGCCGACCAGGTCCTCGACCGCGCCAAAGAGCTCGGCCGCGCCATGCTCGACTCGGCGCCCATCGCCCTGCAGCAGGCAAAGATCGCCATCGACGCCGGCATGCAGGCCGACCTGAACACCGGCCTCGAGATCGAATCGCGCGCCTATGCCGTCACGATTCCGACCGAAGACCGCCAGGAGGGACTCGCCGCCTTCCGCGAAAAACGAAAACCCAACTTCAAGGGCAAATAGGCCCATGCGGAGCGGCCGCTTGCTGCCCGCGGAGCTCGCCCCGTTGTCTGGGGCGCCTGTGCAGCCCCAAGGCTTGCCTTGGGTAAACCCGCGGCATAAACCACAGACGCCACGCACACGTTACGGCATTCGCCACGCCACATCTACGCAACATCAACAACCCAGGACGTACTCATGAGCGAAGAGACCAACGCATTGTCCGAGCTGGACCAGGAAGTCCACGAGCGCCGCGCCGACATCGAAAAGGGCGGCAAAGAGAAGTACCACGAGCGCAACAAGGAGCGCGGCAAGCTCTTCGTGCGCGAGCGCCTCGAGCTGCTGTTCGACGACGGCCTCAAGCTCGAAGACGGCAAGTGGGCCAACGTCTTGGCCGGCGACCTGCCGGCCGACGGCGTGGTCACCGGCATCGGCCACATCAACGGCCGCCGCGTGGCCGTGATGGCCAACGACTCGACGGTCAAAGCCGGCTCGTGGGGCTGGCGCACCGTCGAAAAGATCATCCGCATCCAAGAGAAGGCCGAAAAGCTTCGCATCCCGCTGCTCTACCTGGTCGACTCGGCCGGTGCGCGCATCACCGACCAGCTCGAGATGTTCCCGGGCCGCCGCGGCGCTGGTAAAATCTTTTACAACCAGGTGCGCCTGTCGGGCTACGTCCCCCAGATTTGCCTGCTCTTCGGCCCCTCGGCCGCCGGCGGCGCCTATATCCCGGCGTTCTGCGACGTGGTCGTCATGGTCAAGGGTAACGCCTCGATGTACCTGGGCTCGCCGCGCATGGCCGAGATGGTCATCGGCGAGAAGGTGACGCTGGAGGAGATGGGCGGCGCGAAGATGCACTGCAAGCAGTCCGGTTGCGGCGACGTACTCGTCAAAACCGAGCAGGAAGCGCTCGAGTGGGCCCGCAACTACCTCGACTACTTCCCGTCGAACTGCCACGAGAAGCCGCCGATCCACGAGCCGATCGCGCCTCAGGAGCAGAAGAAGACGCTCGAAGAGCTCATCCCGGTCAACCAGAACAAGGCGTTCGACGTCAAAAAGGTCATCGCCCACCTGGTCGACAACTCCGAGTTCGTCGAGATCAAAGAGAAATTCGCCCGCGAATTGGTCACCTGCCTGGCGCGCATCGACGGCCAGCCGGTGGGAATCATCGCCAGCCAGCCCAAGTACAAAGGCGGCGTCTTGTTCGTCGACTCGGCCGACAAGGGCACCCGGTTCATCGACCTGTGCGACGCCTTCGGCATCCCGCTGGTCTTCTTGGCCGACGTCCCCGGCTTCATGATCGGCACCCGCGTCGAAAAGCAGGGCATCATCCGCCACGGCGCCAAGATGATCTCGGCGGTCAGCTCGGCGACCGTGCCGAAATTCTCGGTCGTGCTGCGCAAGGCCTACGGTGCGGGCCTGTACGCCATGTGCGGCCCGGGCTTCGAGCCCGACGCCACCCTGGCGCTGCCCGAGGCGATGATCGCGGTCATGGGTCCTCAGGCGGCGGTCAACGCGGTGTACGCGCGTAAGATCCAAGCGCTGCCCGAGGACGAGCGCCCCGCGTACGTCCAAAAGTTGCGCGACGAGTACGAAGAGGACATCGACATCTACCGGCTCGCCAGCGAGCTCATTGTCGACGACATCGTCACCAAGGACGAGCTTCGCGCCGAGCTCAGCGAGCGCCTGGAGCTGACGGCCTCGAAGAAGGTCGACTGGCCCGACAAGAAGAAGCCGGTACGCCCCGTCTAAGACAGGAGCGCGGCATGCTAGGCCGCTATTGGCGAAGACGCCGGGGCCCCTGAGGCCCCGCGGCTGAGCCTACCCGTGCGCAAGCCACGAAATTGTGGCCCATTCGTTTTCGCCCTCCTCGGCGGGCACAGGGCCCGCTCTCGTCGGCCAAATGCGGACTGGCATTCCGCGCTCCTAAAGACCGCATAGCCGATGAACCCCACCTTACGACAGGCAGACGTGGACGACGCGCGAGGCATCGCGCGCGTCCACGTCGCCGCCTGGCGAGCCGCCTACCGCGGGCAACTGCCCGACGACCTCCTCGATAACCTATCGGTCGACGCGCGCACGGCGCGCTGGAAAAAGCTCTTGAGCGATCCCTCCGGGGGAACACGCGCCTTCGTCGCCGTCGACGACGGCGAGGTGTGCGGGTTTGTGGCGTTTGGACGCTCGCGCGACGCGGACGTCGACACGCGGAGTGTCGGCGAGGTGTTCGCGATCTATGTGCACCCCTACGCGTGGCGCCACGGCATCGGGCGGGCGCTGCTGACCATCGCCACGAACGAACTCGAACGCGAGGGCTTCGACGAAGCCACGCTGTGGGTGCTCGAGACAAACGAGCCGGCAAAGCGGTTTTACGAGTCGCAGGGGTGGGAGGACGACGGTGGTCGCAAGGTCGACGAGCGGCCGAACGCGACCTTTCGCGAGATGCGTTACCGCGTGGCGCTCGATTGAGCTGAACGAGGGCAAGATGCCCCCGCACCGAAGGTAGGCGAGGGCAAGATGCCCCCCCGCACCGAAGGCAGGTGAGGGCAAGATGCCCCCCGCACCGAAGGCAGGCGAGGCCAAGATGCCCTCGCACCGAGGAAATCAGTTGCAGATGCCTTCGGCGCGATTGGCGCGGTACTCGTAGTAGCGCGACACCGGACTGATGCCGGTGGCCTCGTCGAGCCAGGCCGAGGTCTTGACGAGTTCGTCGAGAGAGACGCCCGTCTCGATGCCCATCGTGTCGAACATGTGGACGAGGTCTTCGCTGCCGAGGTTACCGGCGGCGCTGGGGGCATAAGGGCAGCCGCCGGTGCCGCCTACGGCGCTGTCGAATTGGCGCATGCCGACCTGCCAGGCGACGTAGGCATTGGTCAGGCCCAGCCCCTGGGTGTCGTGCAGGTGCAGTGCGACGCGATCCGCCCCGAACGCCTCGACGGTGCGCCGGCAGCCATCTTCAACCTGTGGCGGCGTGCCTGCGCCGATGGTGTCGCCCAGCGAGATGAGGTCGGCGCCGAAGTCGAGAAGCTTGGCGCAGATATCCATGACCCGGTCGAAGTCGACTGCTCCCTCGTAGGGGCAACCGAACACCGTCGACAGGTACGCGCGCACCTCGCAGCCCTGCGCTTTGGCCGTACCGATGAGCTCCTCGGAGACCGTCAGGCTCTCTTCGAGCGAGCGGTTCAGGTTGCTCTGGTTGTGGGCTTCGGTCGCCGACATGAACGTGGCGATGTGGTCGAGGCCGGCGCCGAGCGCGCGCTCCAGCCCCTTTTGGTTGGGCACCAACGCCCAGTAACGTACGCCCTCCTTGCGCTCGATCCGGCTCACGACCTCGCCGGTGGCGGCCATTTGCGGCACCCACTTGGGATGCACGAAGCTGCCGATCTCGACATCGGTGTGCCCGGCGGCGACCAGACGTTCGATCATCTCGACCTTCTGGTCGACCTCGAGGATCACGTCCTCGTTCTGCAGGCCGTCACGCGGCCCGACTTCGAAAATGCGCGCGGTGTTGGCGTCCACGTCTTCTCCAATATGACGATTGCGGGTCAAACCCTTCATGTAGAAGGTATTCACTCAGTCGAAGAGGTGTCAACTACGCGACGTCGTCCCACGATCATGGCCTCTACAACCGTCCCGGGTCCGTGGCCAACAAGTAGTCGAAGACGCCGCGCTCTTGGCGAAGCGAGCGGATATAAGCGACCACCTGCCAGATCTGGTCGGGCTTCAACGCGCCAGCGTAGCCGGGCATCGGCACGCCGGATACGCCCGTGGCGATCGTTCGATAGAGGTCGCGCGGGCGCGGTCCGCTCTTGTAGACGCCGGTGCTGAAATCGGGAGGCGCGATGGGCCGACCCGTGTAGTCTTCGAGATCTGCAGCCGACGGACCACCGCCACGACCGTCTTCGCCGTGGCAACTCGTACACCCAAATTGACCGAACAGCTTCTGACCCGACGCCACGGCATCGGCGCCCAATTCCGGCGGGGCGGGGATGTCGATGACCGCCTCCGGCTTGGGGCGAGTCGCCTCGTCGCCGAAGCCAGGCTCCAGCGTCTGCACGTAGGCGGCGATCGACCACATCTCCTGCTCGCCGAGGCGATCGCCCCAGGCAGGCATCTCCGTACCGGGCACGCCGAGGGCGATGACGCGGTACAGATCTCCGGCCGTGGGCGACGAGCCCATCGGGGTCGAGCGGAACTTGAACTGACCGGCGGTGAGGTCTCGCGGCGGCGTGTCGAGCACATCCGCGGCCGGGCCGTCGCCCTTCCCTTCGGCGCCGTGGCACGGCTGGCAATACTTCATGTAAAGGTGGGCGCCTCGCGAGACCAGCCCCGGCCCCTCGACCGTCTGACCGACGTCTTCGGGCAAGTAGGGTTCGGGAGCGTCGGTGGCGCACCCGGCGCACCACAACGCCAGGAACGCGGCGGTGTTGCACAACAGGAGGAGGATGCGCATCAAAAGCTCCGGGCGTCTAGTGGACCAACAACTAGAAGTAGAAATGGGCGATGACGGCCAACTCGTCGATGCCCTCGCGCTCGCCGTCGAGCGGCCGGCGCCACAAGAACTTGAGGTCGAACATCGGGATGGGAAACGCCTCGAAGCCGGCGCCGATGCGCGGAACCTCGTCATCGTCGGCGTCGAGGTCCGGCTCGAGCCACTCGAGCTGCAACTGCAGATCGAGGCCTTGGATCACCAGGTAATTCAACGCGTTGAATACGACGTAGCCTTCGACCTCGTCGGACGAAGAGTCGAAGGTTTCCGGGTCGGTCGAAAAGCGCGTCGTCCATACCCGATCGGCCTCGCCGAGATACGTGAAGCGGCCGAGCGTCGCGGTGACGTAGACGCCCAGTTGGTGACGCTCGATGCGGTCGTCTTGCTCCAACCGGGGGACGCCCTCCTCTTCGACGATGACCCTGCGGCCCGACTCGTTGGTGTAGCCCGAGAGTCCCACCCGCAGCGGAAGTGCGGAGGGGCCGAAGCGATACTCGGCCAAGCCATAAAAGCCTTTGGCGTCATCTCGATCGAAGCCAAAGGGCGCCGCGCCGGTGATGGGCTTGCCGTTGGCGATCGCCAGCGCGAACGTGAACGGCCCGGGGCGCCATCCGACTTCTAGGCCGGTGTCGAGGCCGTAGTAGGCCGCTTGCGGGCTGAAGCCGAGTTCCTCGCGAATGAAAGCGGTGTGATCGGCTAGACGAAGCCCGTAGGGCATGACGAAGTGACCGATCTTGAGCCACGCCTTGCGCTCGGGGAGGTGTAGCATGCCGAAGGCTTCGAAGTTGGTGAGCCCGCGGTCGAGCACGAAGGTCAGATAGCGGCCCAACTCGGCGGTGACATATAGGTCGACCTGCATGGGAAAGAAGGAGTTGAGGCCGGGATCCGACGGGTCGTCGGTCTCCTCGACATGCGCGTAGAGCACGCGCAGGTCGGCGCCCAAGGAGGCGGCAAACCCATTGTCAAAGTCGAGGGTGGGCATCGCGCCGATCTCGACCTCGCCCAGGTCCATCGGCAGCGCCTGCTGGGCCCAAATGTTGGCGCCGAAGCGAGTGCGTGGTCCTGCGCCGGTGGGGTTGACATGGCAAGTGGCACACGGATAGCCCGTGCGCGCGGCAAAGCGCGGTAGCGCGGTGGCGGTGCTCGCCGTCAACAGCACGACACAGCCCATCCACAGACCTACGACAGCGGCAAGGCGATGCACGCTGACTCCAGATGTAGCGGAAGAAGGACCGGCGGCGATGGTCGCCGCCGGCCATCGAGCGGACCTACTGGACCGTGGCCACCCCGTCATTCATCTGCGTGGGATGGATCGTGCAGTAGTAGTTGAAAGTCCCCGCCTGGTTGAACTGCAGACAATAACTCTCGCCCTGGGCGATATTGCCCGAGTCGAACAGGTCGCCGGCGTCGGCGTCACCCGAGCGTCCACTGGTCACCGTGTGCGGGATCGCCGAGGTCTCGTCGTTGTCCCAGCGAACCACGTCACCCGCTGCGATGGTAAAGGTGGCCGGGTCGTAGGCGATATTGACCATGCTCACCACCTGGTCGGCCTGCACGGTGGCACAGTCGACCTCGACGACGGCCGAGACGGTGGCGTCAGCGTCATCGCCAACGTCTTCAGCCACATCTTCTTCGACATCTTCAGCCACATCTTCTTCGACGTCTTCAGCCACGTCCTCAGCAGCATCTTCGGCGACATCTTCGGCCGCATCGGCCGGCGCATCTTCGGCCACGTCTTCGACGACATCCTCAACCACGTCCGCCGTGCCGACATCCGGGGGCAGATCATCGTCGTCATCGTCGTCGCAGCCCACCACGACCAGAGACAGTGACATCAACACGGCCACACACAACTTCCATCGTTTCCATTCGAGCATTTGGTATCTCCCAATCGAATCGTCATGAACCCCCGAGCAGACTTCATCGACTCGCCCGACACAGAGATGCCGGCCAATACCAACCGCTGGGATCAGGTCAGTGAAACACTCTCGACTTCATTTGTAACGGCTCAGCCAGACAGTAGGCACACGACGCACCGCGTCAAGGGGGCGAGCGCAGGGAAGCCCGTGCCGTGGTTGACATTCCGAGGCCCGGATCCTTATTCTGCCTTAACCTACGCGGGCCCAGAAATTGTCCCGCCCCCGATTGTGCTTTCCACATCGCGAGGTCCACCCGTGGCATCCGACGCAAAACCAACTTTTCACCGCGGCGTGGCGCTGATGCTGTGCGAGAATGAGGCGATCTTGGAGGAGACGATGGTCTCCATCGATACCACCGAGCTCGACATTCAACGCATCGGCGGTCGCGCCATTGTCGCACCGGCATACCAGTTGGAGGCAATCCGCGAGGCCCTTCAGCAACGTGGCACATTTCCCAAAGTCGTTGGCGATATCGTCACTGAAGAGCTGCTTGCAGCCCAAGCCGCCCAAGAAGACGAAGAAGCCGAGACGTCCGAGCAGCAGGAGGACGAGTGAGAGGTCAGCGTTCAGACAGGTCGCGTGGTTCGGGAGGAGGTCCTCTCGAGTCAGAGGAACTCGTAGCACTCTTCGAGCGCGGCTACAGCCTGTCATCGAAGCGCTTTCTCGCCGAGACCTGGGGACTCTCGCCGGAAAGTGAAGGCATTCAAGTCGCCGGCCACGTCAACTCCAAAGACGTCGTCGACGAGCGCCTCGCCCAGGTCAACAAACTGCAGCGGGTGATCTTGAGCCAGGTCGCCGCCAGCGGCGGACGCATGCGCGGGGAGAACCTGCGACGCGACCTGTTGCTGCGCGGCTTCGGCGACACCGACGAGGTGCTGCGCGAGCTGGTCGAGCAGGCTCTGCTCATCCCGTTGCCCAACCCCGGCGAGAGCGAGCTGGATATCGAGGGACTCCTCGACCAGGACTCCTTTTTGCAGCGTGACCTCGCCGTGGTCGTGCCCCTCAAAGATCAGCTAACCGAGGAGGCCGAGAAGCTCGGCCCCGAGGCGATCGAGGCGTGGTCGGGCGAGATCTCGACGACCCAGCACAACACCCTCGAGGGGCTCGAGCTCAACCTGCTCCACTTTGCCTCGCTGCTCCAGCAGGAGAACCTGCGCCTGAACATCGACGGCACGCCCAACCGGCGAAGCCTGGTGCGCTTTGGCCGCGGGATCACCTTCCCCGGCGAATCGGGCGAGGCGGCCGACGACCTCGATCTCAACGACGCGGTCCAGCTCGACTACCTGACCTTTTTGTTGGCGCTGAGCCTCGAGCTCGACTTCGTCGACAAACAGGACCAGTCGATCACGGGCAAGCAGGGACCGGTCGAAGAGTTCTTTTGCGCCGATCCCGACGGGCGCAACCGCATGCTATCGAGCGCGTTCCGCGGGCTGAAATACTGGAGCGAGGTCGAGAGCCTCTCTCTGACGCGCGCAGGTGGGCCGGCCGACTCCGAGGAGCACTTCTCGCAGTTCGAGCCCACCGGCGAACCCTTTATCGGAGCGCGCGGCTACGTGCTCTCGGTGCTCAAGCGCGCTCGACTGGGCCAATGGACCCCGGTCGAGGCGATGATCGACCTGTGCGCACAGCTCGACAAGAGCTATCTGCCGCGGGCGCTGAGCAAGACCGAGCCGCCCGTCGAGCCGCGACGCTATATCGAAGCGGTGCTCCGACGCGGCCTGATCTGGCTGGGCGTCATCGAATTTGGTGAGAGTGACGACGGCGTCGAGATGATGCGGGTGACCCCGCGCGGCGCGAAGTTGCTGGGCGTCAAAATCGAGCGCGAGGAGACCGACGCCGGTCCCCCTCCGTCCGAATGCATGGTCGTCCAGCCCAACTTCGAGGTGATGCTCTTCCTCGATCCGGCGCCCCTGGAGATCGTCTACCGACTCTACCAGGTCGGCCAGCGCGAGAAGCTCTCCGAGCGCGTGGCCAACTTCAAGTTGACCGCCGAGACCGTCCAGCGCGGTCTAGGGATGGGATTGAGCGCCGACGAGATCGTGGAGACGCTCAACAAGTTCAGCCACGCTCCGGTGCCCGACACCGTCGCCTTCCAGATCCGCGATTGGGAGCGCGTGCACCGCAAGCTCGAGTTGTTCGCCAACGGCGTGCTCATCCGCCATCCGGACCCCGACAAGCTTGACCTAGTGATCGGCCAGCTTCGCCACGAGCAGCGTGGCAAAGACTTCGTGTCGTATCGCCTCGGCCCCGAGTCGGCCTTTTTGCCCGACAGCAATCCGGCCGGACTCGAGCGACTCGTCGAGCAACAAGACGGCGTGCTCATCGACTATCTGGGCGACATTCCGCCCAGCCTGTACTTCGTCGATATGCTCGAGGTGATGATCGATCCGCTCGAGACCGACATCGTCACCCTGAGCGAGCTCGACAAGATCGGCACGCAGCTCGAGGACAGCACCCCGCGCTCGCGTTTTTACAAGATCGAGGTCGGCAAGAGCGCCCGTCGCTGGCCCGACAACACCCTCGATCATATCGTCAAGTTCTTGGACGCACGCACCGACGGCGGCATCCCTCCCGCTCAGGCCCTCAAGCTTCGCAGCTTGCTCGACAAGCCGCTCGAGGTCGCCATGTCGAGCGGCGTGACGGTCATCGTGCTCGAAAACGCCGAGATCGCCGATCGCTTCGCTCAAATCCCCGAGTGTGACCCGCTCATCGAGCGTCGCCTGGGCGACGTCGCCTTCTCCATCAAGAAAGGGCACGAAGACGAGCTCAACGAAATGCTCGAAGAGCTGGGGATCGAGCTGATCGAATAGACCTCATGACGACCAGTCCCGACTCAGCTTGGTACAAGCAGCTCCACTGGCAGATCTTCATCGGTCTGCTGGTGGCGCTCGTTTATGGACTGGTCGTACGTGGGGCCGTCGATCCGAGCCAATTCGAGAGCTATCGCGCTCCGTTCAGCTTCGTGGGCGAGTTGTTCATTCGCCTGCTCAAGCTGATCATCATCCCGCTGATTCTGACCAGCGTCGTCACCGGCATCCAGAGCCTCAAGGAACCCTCCGAGCTCGGTCGGCTAGGCGTGTTTACCGTCGGCTACTACCTGATGACCACCCTGCTCGCCGTCACGGTGGGCATCGGCGTGGTCAACGTGCTCCAGCCGGGCAAGGGCCTCAACCTGAGCGCCCCCGAAGACGGAGGACTCGAGCCGACACCGCTGAGCGAAGTCTTCCTGAATATCGTGCCCGAAAACCTCTTCGGAGCGTTCGCCGCCGGCGACATGCTGCCGACGATCTTCGTGGCGATCTTGACCGGCCTGGCGATCTTGGCCGCAGGCGAGCGTGCTTCGCTCATCCGTAAATTCTTCACCCAGGCCAACGATCTGGTCTTGATGGTCACCGACTGGATCATGGCCACCGCGCCGGTGGGCGTGGCGGCCTTGTTCGTGAGCACCCTGCTCGACCCAAAGCTGGGCGACTTGGCGACCTTCTTCGGCGACATGGGCATCTACATGGTGTCGGTGGTCGGCGGGCTCGCCATCCACGCGTTCGTTATCCTTCCGCTCATCCTCCTGCTCATCGCGCGCATCCAGCCGTTCTTCTATCTGAGCGCGCTCGCCCCGGCGCTCCTGACCGCCTTTTCGACCGCCTCGAGCTCGGCGACCTACCCGGTCACCCACGAGTGCGTCACCGAGCGCGCCAAAGTCGACCGCAAAGCCGCCGACTTCGTGCTGCCGCTGGGCGCGACCATCAACATGGACGGCACCGCGCTGTACGAGGCGGTCGCTGCGGTCTTTATCGCCAACGCGCTCGGCTTCGACCTGACTTTTGCCCAGCAACTCATCATCGTGTTGACCGCCACCTTGGCCGCCATCGGCGCGGCGGGTGTGCCCAGCGCGGGCCTGGTCACCATGATCATCGTGCTCGAGAGCGTCGGGCTGCCGGGCACCGGTTATGCGCTGGTGGTCGCCGTCGACCGCATCCTCGACATGTGCCGCACGTCGGTCAACGTGTGGGGTGACAGTGTGGGCGCGGCGGTCGTCGGCCGGTTCATGAGCCCCAACCGAGCAGACGTCGCCAGCGGATGACCGAGTCGTACCCGAGCGCCCTGCCCCAGCAGGCCAGTCGACGCAGGGGCGTCCGAATCAGCTTCATTCTGGCAATTTGTGTGGGGATGCTCGCCACGCTGTTTGCGGCCGGATACCTGGTGCGCACCCCGCTGGTCGTCGGACCGACGGTGCGCGCCAAGCTGACGGCGCTCGCCGAGCGCCACGACGTCAACCTTCGGATCAACACATTTCGGCCTCACGGACTGCTGGGGGTGCGCTTCGAGCAGGTCCAGTTGGTCGCCCGACGCGGCGCTTATCTGGTCGAAGCCGATCTCGACGCCGTCGACGTCACGCCCTCCTTGGCACAACTGCTCGACGGCCTTCGCGTCCACCCAAACTCCATCGACGTCGACGGCGGGCGCGTTCGCATCACACGTGCGCCGGCGTCGCCCCAACCCGAGCCCGAGCCGACGAAGCAACCTGCCAAGCCCAGCGCCTCGTCCGCGAGTAAGTCAGTCGCCCCGGCAGCCCCGGTGGCTCGCAAGACACGCGCGGTGCTCCACGATGTGTCGGTGTCGGTTCACCCCGCGCCCCTGCCGAGCACCACGCGGCCGCTTGTCTTGCACCGCGCCGAGTTCCTGCTGACGACCGGCGCCGGTTCCACGCTCGAGTTTCGCCACGGCTACGGCCAGCTGCCAGACGCGACGCCCTTCGGCATGCGGCGTTTAGCTGGCGACAATGCGGGCGCCGGGGCCGCTAACGGAGCGAGCACCTACGTGCTCGAACCCGAGCAGCCCACACGGGTCGACCGATGGGTCGCCACCGGGCTTCCGCTGGGCATGGAGGTCTCCGAGATCACGATGTGCCCGCAGTGCCAACCTGCCACCGTCGAGTTGGGCGGGCTCCAATTCGTCGGACCTGCCGGAATCTCCGCCGAGAGCCGCGCCATGCGGCTGTCGGCGAGCACCAGTGAAGTGCGCGTGAGCCTAGACGACCTTGATGTCGACACGCGGCGCACGCCTCTGCCGTACCGCCTCGAAAATTTCGAGGCCGTTCACGACAGCGAGACCAAAACGACGATTGTCCAAGGCGACGTGCGCGACGCCGACCGGGGCCTCGCCTCGTTCGCGTCGAACTGGTCGGGTCAATGGGGCGTTCTGGAGACGCGCGTTCAATTGAGCGAGTTTCAGACCGCGCCCATCTGGCCAACCCTCGGCCTCGACGACCACGCCGGCGGCGGTGTGCATAGCGGCAAGATCGAGGCGAGCTACGAGCCCTGGCTCGATCTCGTCGAGCTCGACGTCGACTTGAACACCCGCTCGATGACCCTCGACCTGCCGATGGTCACCGGTGAGCCGCTCGAGTTTGGCCGCGTCGGCCTCGAACTCGTGGCGGCGTTCCAGCCGCGTGCGCGCACCGTCAGTATCTCGTCGGGCAAGGCGGCATTGGGCGAGGCCGACCCCATCGACTTTGGCGGCTACGCCCTCGACGCCGGGCGCGGGTGGGTCTTCGAGACCTTCGCGCTCGCCGAAGATCTGCACCCGCAGCGGCTGCGAGACGGCCTGCCGCCGAGCCTCGCCAAATTGGCACGCGGCACGGAGTTCGACGGCGAGTTCGGCTTCGGCATCTACAGCGCCGGGCACACAGCCTTCCCCGAGAGCATCGAGCTGACGGTCGACTTTAGCGGCGAGGTCGAGGTCAAAGGTGACTCGAGCCACGCCGACGTCCTCGCCCTTGCCGCCGACGGTCCGCCGTCGATCGATCTGCCGGGCACCCTGGCCCGTAACGTCGAGCTGGACCGCTGGGTCGATTACGACACCCTGCCCGAGCACGTCCCGCAGGTGCTCACCGCCGCCGAGGACGCCAAATTCTTCAGCCACGACGGCTTCGACTGGCGAGGGCTTCGCCGCGCGCTCGTCCACAACGTCAAAGAAGGCGGCATCGTGCGCGGCGGCAGCACACTGAGCCAGCAACTCTCCAAGAACCTCTTTCTGGACCACGAGCGCACGCTCGCCCGCAAGCTCCAGGAGGCCTACGTCACCTGGCGCCTCGAATCCGAGTTGAGCAAAAAGCGCATCCTCGAGTTGTACATGAATATGGTCGAGTGGGGCCCGAACCTGCGTGGTCTCAAGCAAGCCGCCCGGCGCTATTTCGACATCCCGCCCGAGGAGTTGAGCGTGCCGCAGGTGGCGCTGTTGGCCTCGGTGCTTCCGGGCCCGTCGCTCTTCGGCCAGCAAGTTTTGTCAGGGTACCTGCCGTCGTCGCGCGTCGAGAAGATCGAGCATATCTTGTCGAACCTGCGCTTCTTGAAGGTCATCTCGGGCCGCGAGTACCGCAAGATGTACGCAGGTGCCCAACGGGGCGAGATTGGCGGGCTCGAATTGCAGGTGTGCGACGATGATGGCAAGGCGCCGGAGGGCACGCCGGAGTGCCCTTGAGCACGCGCCTCACCGAGCCTGCAACCGCACACGCACCAGCAAATCGTGCAGGCGCTCTTTGGCGTCGGCCTCGGGCGTCTCGCGCAGCTCACTCGCCTCGTGTTCCTTCTCGAGACGCTCGATGAGTTCGAGCACGTAGTCGCGGTGCTTGTCGATGCTCGACGGGTCGAGCTGCATCTTCTCGGTGCCCGCCTGCTTGGCCTCGATCAGGTCGAGCAAGTCGGGGCGGTTGTACTTGGCGGCGAGCGTCGTCAGGTCGGTCTCGACCTCGCCGGTACGCATCAGGTGAATGCCGGAGAAGCAGCCGCGATAGGCGTACAACAGCGCCTTGAGGCGCCGACTCTCCTCGAACCCCTCCCAGCGCGAGCGAGCAAACCCCAGATAGTGGTGGGCGTGGTGGCGAGTGATGCAGTCGCCGGCGATCTCTTTGAGCTCGTCGAACGCGTCGCCGCCCTCGATGAGGTGCGGCGAAAAGACCTGCTCGAGCACCATCGCGTTCTTGTTGAGCAGCAGCTCGATGAACTTCTTGAGGTCGTGCGTGACCACGTCGAGCTCCCGGCCCTCCAGGTCGTGCATGACGTCGACCGTATCACGCCTCGCCCGCAACCCCACGACATCCTCGAGCGGCAGCACATGTGCCCCGCGCACGTCATAATCCGAGTCTCCCGACGGAAACCCGTACATATGCGCTCCGCTCAACACCGCGAAGAAGATCGGATACGGATGCTCGTCAACTTGCCGCTCCAACCAACCGAAATCATATGACTTTTGCATGGGGAGTCTCTTAGGGTTGCTTAGGGTTACTTAGGGTTGCTTAGGGTTACTTAGGGTTACTTAGTACTACTTGGTCACTTTCGGTGAACCCGCCCTGGAGCGGCCCAGAACCACGATCGCTTCGGCGTCATTCTTCCATGATGCGCACCGGCATCGCTGTCAGAATGCCTTCTCGCGCTCGTGGCCCTGGTCTCGCTCAGGTGCGGGCCACGAAATTGACCAAGTAGTATTAGGGTTACTTAGGGTTACTTAGGGTTACTTAGGGTTACTTAGTCTCCCATCCATCGACGGCCCACCGCCTCGCCTCAACAAGATAATCATTCGCGCGCTCGTAATCAGGTCGTTCGGGCAAATCGGTCGCCTCGAACACCTCGTCGAAGCGCTTGTGCAGGTCCAGTCGCCACTTGTCGACCTCCGGCCAGGGCATCTCGCCGTCTTTGATGGCGATCAAGCGCCCGCGCCACTGCTCGACGTCGACCGGCACGAAGCCCTCCTCGAGGATGGTGATCCCCGAGATGAGCAGCCGGATCAGGTGCATGGCGTGCTTGGTCTTGATCTCGCTGGTCTTCTCGAAGCGCCGGTTGAGCTTCTTGAACTGCGAGAGCACGTAGCGGTTGTAGGTCTGGTAGACGAGCTGCGACAAGAAGATATGCCGCATGTCCAACAGCTCCTGGGCCACCGGATGCACGTGCTCGACGACCGGCGTGTACAGGCACTCCAAGATATTCGGGTTGGCCTTGAGCGCGAGGCGCAAAAACTTCTGCAGCTCCCAGTACACCTCGTCGGTCGCCTTGTCCTCGAGCTGCTCGGGCACGCCGTAGAGCGACCAGTGCAGCCTGGCCGGCGGCAGGTAGATGCCGCGCCGGTCGACGTCCGACTCCTCGTGAGCCAGCCCGTAGGCCTCCGAGCCGACGATGCACCGGTAGATGACTGTGCGCCGCAGGCTGTCTTCGCCCTCGGGATGCTCGGCCTGCTCCCAGTCGGGCCGGTGGAAGTGGCTCAAGATGGCCAGATCGTCGCGTGCGACGGTCGCCTCGGCCCCGTCGGTAAAGCGAATTCGGTAGTCGCCGCCCTTCTCGTGCGGGTTACGCACGACTTGAGCGACCGCGCCCTCGGGGCGCTCGCGCGGGCCGGCCTTCGTGGGCGTCCTCAAGACGACCTTCGTGCCGACGGGCAAGATTTTGTGGACGTTTTGCATAATAAAACCTCACTCACGCAAGGTAGCGGCGACGACCACGACCAACAAGGCCGCCAACCCCGCGGCTCCCCAGAAGACGCCCTCATAGCTCCATGCGGCGTACAAGACCCCGGCGGCGACCGGCCCGGTGGTCTGACCGATGCGGTAGACCGTGCCGTTGAGCGCCATGAATGCGCCGCGGTACTCGATGGGGGCGAGCCCGGCCAACAAGGTCTGCACCGACGGGATGTTTAGGCCCTGGGCGGCGCCGTACACCAGCGACGGCACGACCATCCACCACGCCGAGGGCATATACGGGAGCATCGCCATGGCGGCGACGTAGAGCACGATGGAGGCGTAGATGAGCCCCGTGGCGCTGAACCGGCGAGTGAGCGCCTCGAGGTTCGCGCTGACCAAGAAGGTCGTGATCGACGCCGACGAAATCACCAGGCCGATGGCGAACGAGTCGATGGCGAAGCGGTCGTCGAGCAACAGCGGCACGAAGGTCAGGTACGGGCCGAACAAGATGGCAAAGACGGCAAAGCTGACCAAGAAGATGCCCACCACCTGCCGGTTCTTCAGCCCGCGGGTGACCTGAGCCAGGTACTCTTTGAAGTGGGCGTTGACCTCCGGCTCGGGGTTGTCGAGGCGAAACAGCACGAAGAGCCCCACCGGAATGGCCACGATGGGCAGCGCGAACGGGTAGTGCCAGCCGAGCATGGCCAGCGCGCCGCCGATGGCGGGGTAGGCGGCGGTGCCGATGCTCAAGACGCTCGCGTTATAGCCCATCGCCGCGGTGCGCTCGTTGCCCGCGAAGATGTCTCCGATCAGCGTCAGGTTGAGCGCGCCCAAGGACGCCGCGCCCATCCCCTGCAAGAGCCGAAGCCCGAGCAACAACTCGAAGTCGCGCGCGAACGCGCACGCCGTTCCGGCCACGCCGAACAAAAAGAGCGACGGCACCAGGATGCGCTTGCGGCCGATGCGGTCGGACAAGAAGCCCAGAACGGGCGTCAGAATAACCCCGGAGAGGTAGTAGAAGGTGATCAGCAGCCCGGTCTGCTCGGGGGCGACGTCGAGCGCCTCGGCGACCTTCGGAAAGACGGGCGTGATCGACGACACGCCCATGACCGCGCTCAGGGTGATACCGAAGATGATGTGCAGCCGGGGATCTTTTAGGACCCGCCGGCCGGCGGGCTTTGCTTCTCGAGTCATGAGGGCCTTCGGCCGGTCGTGGGGCGCTTCGCGCCACACCTACCCGCCGATGCACGTACCGGTCAACCCCTCCTCGATGGCGCACGTTCCCTCGCCGCAGCAGTCGCCGTTGTCGGCGCAAGTGCCGCCAAGCGGCTGGCACTGCGTACCGCAGGTACCGTCGATGCACGTGCCGCTGCAGCAGTCTCCGTCGGCGCTGCAGGAGTTGCCCGCCGGGGTGCAGCCGGCGCAGTTGACGGTCACCGCCATCACCGTGCCGTCGGCGGCGGCGTCTTGGAGCGTGTCGCACCAGCTTCCGTGGACGCTCAGGGTCGCGGTGCCCGGGTCGTAGGTAAAGCCGTCGGACCCATCCTGGGGCACCGGCTGATTGTCGATCTCGACGCTGATCAAGTCAGCGCTGGCCGGGGCGGAGTCGAGGGTCTGCGAGCAAGCGATGACATCGGTCGAGATATTGCGCACCGCGTCGGCCAACTCGCTGGTGCTGTTGGCGGTGTAGAACCGGTTCGAGCCGGGGGCGTCGGTGCCGCCGGCTTCGGCGAGCGCGTCGAGCTTGTCGGGGTTGGCCTCGGAGCGGAAGCCGACCACGAAGATGGGCACGCCCTCGGCGGCCAGCGTCTGGGCCTCGCTCAGGTGGGGGTGCTCGTCCTCACACACGGTGGGGTCGCCGTCGGTGATGACCACGAGCGCCTTTTCGCGCTTGTCGTCGTTAGTGTCGCCCGTCTCGCTGAGCAGGTTGCGCGTGCGCACCTCGTAGATCGCCTGGCCGGTGGGCGTGCCGCCGGCGGCGGTCAGCCCCGCCCAGGCGCCCTTGAGGTCGGCGGCGCTGTTCGTGCCCACCTCGATCATGTCGTTGACCCCGCAGCCGGCGCTCGGGAAGGGATAGGCGCCCACGCCCAGCCGGATGCGCCCGGAGAGCGAGTCGGCGACCGCGTCGAGGCCCGCCTTGGCCTGAGTCATCGGCTCGCCCTCCATCGACGAGGAGCGGTCGACGAGCAGGTAGACGTTGGGCTGGTAGACCTCGCTAAAGGTGGTCGTCGGGCAGGTATCGCCGTTGTTTCCGCCGCCGTCGGCCCCGGAGCCATCGGCTCCCGAGCCGTCGGCCACGGCATCGCCGGTGGTGGCGTCGCCGCCGTTATTGCCTCCGCCGTCGGTCTGGCCGTTATTCTGGCCACCGTTATTGGAGCCGCCGTTATTCGCCGAACCGGCATCGTCGTCGGAGCATGCACCGAGCACAAGGCCCGCTGCGCAGGTGAGAACCGCCAGCCACTTTGCGTGTCGCGCCGCCATCTCTCTCTCGTTGTCGTGGAATCGTTACTCGCCGCGATCCATAGTACGCAATCGAGGGCCGACCTTCCAGCGCGGGCGCCAAGAGCGAGATGCACTCGCAATGAACGACTACCGACGCGCGTCGACCGCTTGCAAAAACGCGTCGATCACCGCGAAGCGATCGAGCAACTCGTCTTCGTCGGCGTGCTGGAACTCGGGATGCCACTGCAGGCCCATCGCCCAGCGCTCGTCGGAATCGAGGCGCACCGCCTCGACCACCCCATCACCCGCCGCGCGCGCCTCGATGACGAGCCCCTCGCCGACGTCTTTGATCGCCTGGTGGTGCACGCTGTTGACCAGCCCTCGGGTCTTGCCGCCGTAAATCCCGCTCAACCGGCTCTCCGGCTCGATGGCGATCGGGTGGTAGTTGCGCTCGTACAGCGGGCGGTCCATGTGGGCGAGCGGGTCGTCGACCTGCGTGGGCACGTCCTGGTAGAGCGTGCCGCCGCGAGCGACGTTCAAAATCTGGTGGCCGCGGCAGATCCCCAACAACGGCTTGTCGTGCTCGAGGCAGGCGCGCACGAGCGCGATCTCGTAGGCGTCGCGCACGGCATCACCGGGCCACTGCTCCGACATATGAGCTTCGCCGTAAGTCTCCGGCGCCACGTCCACCCCGCCCTGCAGCACGACGCCGTCGAGCCCTTCGACAAGGTCGTGCAGGGAGGTGGCCACCTCGACGCCTTCCGGGGCGAACGGGATGACGTAGGGGCGCACGCCGGCTTCCATCAGCCAGGTGGCCATCGATTGCTCCAGGTAGAGCAAGGGGCGGCCGTTGTAGACGCGTCGATCCGGATCTTCGTGGAAGACCGACGCCGAGACACCGATGCGGGCGGATGTGCGGATCATGTTACTCGTCTCCTACAATTCTCACTTCTTGGGAGCCTTCGGTTGCACGCTCCTACAGCCCTACCATAGACTACGTCCATATTCCCCAACGAAGGGGCGGCAGCGCACGGTCGGAGGACCACTCCAAGATGCTGTCGTGTGTTTGTATTAGTGTGTCTCTCGAACGCATGGAGGATACCTTGCGCCGTAAAGAGTCTGCCACCCGATCCGGTGGCTCCAATCTATTACTGATGTTTGTGGCCCTGGCCGCCATCTTCATGTCGGTCGGCTGCGCGACCCAGGTCGGGCCGCGCTACGTCGACCAGATCACGTCGTCGAAGAAGTCGGTCAAGCTCCTGTATCACCAGCAAGTGGGCGCCGAGACCAAACGTGGGCTCATCGAGTGTGAGCGCAACAAAGACGGGTCTCTGCAGAACTGCCAGAACGTCAACATCCACTTCAAAGAGTAAGGAGCGATCCATGAACACCACGCGAAATATCGCCTTCGCCCTGCTCTTGTTGGGCGTGTTGGCGCTGACGTCGGCCTGCTCGACGAGCTACCGCATCCTGAGCGTCGAAGACCACCCCAACGGGGAGGTCACCCTGATGAAGACGCTGACCACCAGCAGCGTGGGCGGGTTCTACAACACCGCCAAGTACAACTACTGGGAGTGCCGCCGCAGCGACGCGGGGCTCAGCTGCGAGAAGACCTGCTGGCACCGCGACATCAGCGGCCAGTGGCCGCAAAACGCCCCCCAAGACGGCGCCATGTGCGGCGGCGGGGTCGCCACCGCTGCTCAGTAGAGCCATCAGTCGATCGACAAGGAGTGAACGATGAAAAACGCATTTCGAGCGGTAGCCGCTCTCATCGCGCTGGGCATCCTAGCCAGCGTCTCGGTGGGTTGCGTCACCCCGCGACCCGTCATGTTCAAGCAAGAGTTCGTCGAAGGAAAGAGCATCAAACACATCAAAGACCCGGTGACCGAGGAGTACCTCCTCGAGATCTGCGAGTACGATGATGCCGGCGAGCGCCTGCAATGCAGCCGCAGCACCATTTTGGTCGAGAAAGAGGAGAAGACCCTGCTATGAGCACTCGAGCCATTCGAATCAGTCTAATCGCAGCGCTCTCGCTCTTCTTTTTGTCCGGCTGCGGCATCTTCAAGCAGCAGAGCAAGCGCTATATCAGCACCACCCACTGGGGCGAGATGGGCGGCGGCGCCTTCGCCGAAAAGGAGCAGCCTGCTCCCGAGCCCGAAGCCAAGAGTGACGTCGAGGCGGCCGCCGAAGAGAGCGCGGGCACCAAGACCGAAGAAGGCAACGAGGCCAGCGCCGAGGGCGACAATGCCCCCGAAGCGCCGCCCCAAGAGGTCGCCTCGGCCGGCAACGTCGGCAGCACCGCCCAGTCGAGCGGCGGCGACGAGGACATGACCCTTTACATCGCCTACTACGAGCACATCACCACCGAGAATATGCTCAACGGCGAGACGAACACCGCGGCCATCCGGTCGCACCTGCGCATCTGCCAGCTCCAGGAAGACAACTCGCTGCAGTGCAGCGAGAACAAGGAGCTCAACAAGATGCTCAACCCGCACATGCAGCCACGCTAAGCAGCATTGGAGGCAGGGTCGAGCGCCCTGCCTCCGCTTACCTGCCTCCCCTTACCTTCCTCGCAAGTTCTGCGAAATCCGGAGCACGTCGCTCAGTACACCCGCCGCGGTGACGGCGCCGCCGGCGCCCGCACCCTGCACGATGAGCGGGTAGTCCTGGTAGCGCTCGGTGGTAAACGCCACGAACGACTCCGAGCCGCGCAGCCGCGTGGCCGGGTGGCTCGCTTCGATGGCGACCGGCCCCACCTGAAATCGGGGCTCGGCGCCGTCGACGCCCGGGTCGATGACCGCCAGGTACCGGAGGGTCTTGTCCTCGGCTTTGATCGTAGCGATCTGCTCGGAAAACTCCTCGTCGTAGTCTTCCAGCGCCGCGAAGAACTCGTCGAGCGTGTCCGTCTCGAGGAGCCGCTGGGGCACCAGGGGCTCGACGGCGATGTCGTCGAGCTCGAGGTCGAGGCCGAGTTCACGGGCCAGGATGAGCGCCTTGCGGGCGACGTCGAGCCCGCTGAGATCGTCTTGCGGGTTGGGCTCGGTGTAGCCGAGCTCCTTGGCGGTGCGGATCGCCTCGGACAGCGGCACGCCGGCCATCACCTCGTTGGTCAGGTAACCGAGCGTGCCCGAAAACGAGCCCTCCACGAGCATGACGCGGTCGCCGGTGCGCACCAGGTTTTGCAGCGTGTCGACCACCGGCAGGCTCGCGCCCACGGTCGTCTCGTAGTGGTAGGCGCGGTGATTCTTGCGCGCGCTGGCCATCAGAGCTGCGTAGTCGTCGAGTGAGGCGGTGACTGGTTTTTTGTTGGCCGCCACCACGTGCACGCCGCGCTCGAAGGCCTTCTCGTAGAGCGCCTCCATGCCGCCGGCGGCGGTCACGTCGACCAAAATGGGCACCGACAGGCGCGTGAGCTTGTCGAGCATTCTCTCGAGCGCCTCGGGAGAGTTCGGCTCGCTGTGCAGCTCGTCGGCGGCGTCCGCGTCGAGCAGCTCCGACCAACCATCGAGCTCGAGGCCGGCAGGGTCGAAGGTGATGCGCCGGCTATTCGACAGGCCGACGACGCGCACGTCGACGTCGTGCTCACGCTCGAGCTTTTGCTGCTGGCTGCGAATCTGGCCGAGCAGCTCGCTTCCGACCACCCCGCAGCCCATCACGAAGAGGTTGACCTCCTGGTGGGCGAAGTTGAAGGCGGCGTGGACCGTGCGCACGGCCACCTCGGTGTCGGCGGCGTCGATCACGCACGAGATCGACCGCGAGCTCTCGCCCTGGGCGATGGCCAAGACCTTGATGCCCACCGCGCCGAGCGACTGGAAGAACTTGCCGGCGATATTGTGGCTGTCGCGCATCTTCTCGGCGACCAGGCTCAACAAGGTCACCGGGCGGCGCACGTCGACCGGCTCGACCTCGCCGCGCTCGAGTTCCCAGGCGAACGCCTCTTCAATCGCCGCTTTGGCGCGCTCGACCTCGTCGACGGGCACTACGACCGAGACGGCCTGGCCGTGGGCGGCCTGCGTGGCCATCCACACGGTCACCCCTGCCTCTTCGAAGGCGCGCAACACGCGACGGCCCATCTGGGCCTGTCGGGAGAGTTCGCGCCAGCGAAGGTCGACCAGAGCCAAGTTCTCCAGCGAGGTCACGCACGTGGGCTGGTCGCCCTCGCCCACCCCGAGGGCGTCGATGCGCGTGCCCGGCTCGTCGGGGTCCATCGTGTTGCGAATGCGCATCGGGATGCCCGACTCGATGAGCGGGAGCATCGTGCGGTTGTGGAACATGCGCGCGCCGTAGTTGGCCAACTCGAGCGCCTCGAGATAGCTCAAGCTGGCGACCGGGTAGGCGTCGTCGACGATGAACGGATCGGCGGTCATCACGCCGGATACGTCCGTGCAGATGACGACCTCGTCGGCGTCCAAGCCGCGCCCCAGGAGCGTGGCGGTGTAGTCCGAGCCGTTTCGCCCCAGGGTGGTCGTGCGCCCGTCGGGCGTCTGCCCCAAAAAGCCCGTGTGGATGGGCACCGCGTCGCCCCACCCTTCGCGTAGTGCGTCGAGGCGCGCTTTGGAGGCCTCCCAGTCGACCCGGGCGCTGCCGAAGGTGGCGTCGGTCACCACCCAGTCGCGCGCGTCGACAAAGGTCGCCTCCACCCCGCGCGCCGCCACCAACTCGGCCACGATCGTCGCGCTCAAACGCTCGCCGAAGGAGAGCACGAGATCGAGCGACTGCTCGGTTTTCTCGCGAAGCAGACTGATGCCGAGCAAGAGCTTTCGCAGCGGCTCGAGCATCTCGCGCACGACCGGGGTAATCTGGGCGTGCGGGGCGCTCGCAGGCGCCGGGCCGTCGGCCTCGAGCGCGTCCCCTTCTAGCACGACGAGCGCGTTGCTCGTGGCCAGGTCGGCGATGCGATCGACGAGCGCCTCGGCGCCGTCGAGATCGCCCCCAGCGGCCAACTCGACCGCCTCGAGCAGCCAGTCGGTGGTGTCGCCCATCGCCGAGCAGACCACGGCCAAGGGGCTCTCCTCGCGCTCCTCGACGATGAGGTCGACGACCTGGCTCAAACGCGGGGCGGCGCCCAACGACGATCCGCCGAATTTCAGAACACGGTAGCTCATCTCACACCTCCTCGAGCGCCTGCTCGAGATCGTCGATCAGGTCTTGGGTGTCTTCGATGCCGATAGCAAAGCGCACCAGGTTGTCGCGAATGCCGATGTCGAGCCGCTGCTCGGTGGTCAACTCGTAGAACGACATCAGGGCGGGCTGCTCGATGAGGCTCTCGACGCCGCCGAGCGACGGGCCGATCTGGGGGATCTCACACGCGTCGATAAACCGCGACACGTCGTCGAGATCGCCCTCGACGAGAAAGCTGACGACCCCGCCGAAGCCGTGCATCTGCCGGCTGGCGACCTCGTGGCTCGCGTGGCTCTCGAGGCCGGGATAATAGACTCTCTCGACCTTCGGATGCGCCTCGAGCCACCGGGCGATCTGCAGCGCCGAGTCGTTCTGGCGGTGCACCCTGAGGTCGAGCGTCTTGATGCCCCGGATGAGCATGTAGGCGGTGTTGGCGTCGACCACGCTTCCGAGCACACCGCGAAAGTCGCGGATCGCGTCGATGATCCCGGCGTTGCCGCAGATCGCCCCGGCGAGCAGGTCGTTGTGGCCGCCCAGGTACTTGGTGGCCGAGTGAACGACCAGGTCGACGCCGAAGTCGAGCGGCTTCTGATTGATTGGGGTGGCGAACGTCGAGTCGATCATGATCTTGACGCCGCGGTGGCGGTCGCGAATCTCGACGAGCTTCTCGAGATCGGCCACATGCAGGTACGGGTTGGTCGGCGACTCGGCGATGATCAGCCGGGTCTCACCGGGGCGAATCGCCGCCTCGAGCGCCTCGTAGTCGCCCGGCTCGACGAGGGTCGCCTCGACGCCGAATTTACCCAGCGTGCGCGTGACGAATTGGCGCGTGCGTCGGTAGCAATCGCTGGTCATCACCACGTGCTGGCCGCTGCGCAGCATGGCCAGCAGCGTGGTCGTGATCGCGGCCATGCCGCTCGAGAAGAGCGCTGCGCCGCCGGCGCCGTCGAGCGCGGCGATCTTCTGCTCGGCCACGCTCACCGTCGGGTTGCCGTAGCGCCCGTACTCCTCGCGCTCGATGCGCCGCTCGAAGTGCGCACGCAACTCGGCGGTATCCTCGAACACGTACGTCGCCGTGCTCTGGATGGGCATGGTGATCGCATCGCCGGCCTTTTTGCGCGGCTCACCGCCGTGCACTGCGATCGTCGATAGCTTCTTCCCGTCCGTTGCCATGGCGTCCCTCGGGCAAAAGGCAAAGCATAGTTGTGTGGTAGGATTTGTAGCAGGTGGGCTGGGACGTGGCAAGATCGAGCCTGGCGGCGCGGTCTTGGGTCTTGTAGGCGGGGTGTCAGTACAGCTCTTTGACTTCGATGCCCGAGTAGTAGTGGGTGAGGATGTCTTTGTAGGACTTGCCGTCGTGCGCCATGCCGGTCGCGCCGGTCTGGCACATGCCGACGCCGTGGCCGAAGCCGGCGCCGCGGAAGGTGAACTCGGTGATATTGCCCTTGTTGTCCTTGCTGTACTTCATCAAGAACAGCCCGCTCTTGAGGCCGCCGAAGAGCCGGCGCACGTTGAGTTCGCGCTCGATGACCGCCTTGCCCTTCGAGCCGGTAACCTGCAGGCGGATGACCCGCCCGCTCACACCGCGACTCTCGATGGCCACCTTGCGCAGGTCGCCGACGTTGTAGCCGTGCTCGTCGAGCCACGCTTTGGCCTTGGAGGCGGGTACGGTTTTGGTCCAGCGGTAGTATTTGGTGCTGCTCACCGGCGCGGTCTTGCTGTGGGCGGGCATGTCGCTCTTCAGGAAATCGTCGAGCTCCGACACGCTGATGCCGTCCCTAAACTTCTTGGGCACCTTGCCCGACGGGGCGTCGGCTTTGCCGCGTAGGTAGGGCCTGGGCTCGGCGTCCCAGACGTTGTCGTTATTCTCGGTGAACCCGCCGGCGTTCGAGCTGTAGACCGCCTCGATGATCTGCTTGCCGTAGAACATGACCTGGCCGCGGGTGGCCTTGACCGCCTTCGTCGTGCGCGGATGCTCGGCGCCCACGCCGCCGTAGACCTGGTCGTAGATGTCGGCGCGCTGCATGTAGGGGTCGGCCAGGTTGCGTACGCCGATGGCCGCGAAGATCTCGTTGCGCGCGGCCACTGCCTGGGCGCGAAGCGCGCCTTCCGGGGCGCTGGCGTAGATCTCGGCGGGGACGACGCCGCGCAGCAGGCGCTCGGCGCCCAAGCTGTTCATCGCCACGAGCTTGCCCTTTTTATCGGGCGCAAAGATCAAGGTGCCCGTGTAGGTGCGCGTCTCGGTGCCGGGCCGGTAGTTCTTCTTGATGCCGGGGACCGTGTAGCGAATCTCCTCTTTGCGCCCCTCTTTGGCCGACACCCACATCACGCTCGGGTTTTTGACCTCGACGTCGACGCCCTCGCCGGTCAGCGTGAGCGTGCCCGACGGGTATTCGGTCGCCTGGGAGTGGATGCGCCCGATGATGCCGTATTTCGCCTCGAGCTTGCGCTTGAGCTTGTGGGCCTCTTTGAGGTCGTCGGTGCCCCCCACGCCCACCAGAATCTGCCGCGAGTCGAAGACCTTACCGCGGATGGCGAAGAGCCCGCCCACCTCGAAGGTGTCGGGCAGGTAGCCGCGCTTGGTCCACTCCTGAGTGACCTCGCCGACCTTCTTTCGCTGGCGCACGCTCAGCCCGTCGACGACGACCCAGTGCTTGTACTTGCCCGGCTGGGTATCCGAAATCTCGACGGTGTACTTCTTGTTGCCCGGCAACACGATCTCGGTGCCGCCCTCGCCCTGAGGGAGCACGCGGATCGACTCCGACGGGGTGAACTCGACGGACTTTTTGCCCTCGAGGATACCCACCCGAATGATCGGGTCGCCCTCGGCGGTGAAGTTGAGCTGGGGGGCGTACAGAATCGCCAGCCGGTCGGCCGCGGTCAGCTCGCGCTGCTGGGCGGTGGCGGGGATGGAGAGCGTGACAAACGCCAGAGCCACCAGCGCGGCGAAGACGATGCGACGCGCGCCGGAGGTGATGTGGATGAGGTACTTCATGGGTCCTTGGATTGCGCTACCAACTGAAGAGCGCCGAGACGCCCCGGGGCGAGACGCTGACGTCCCAGTTGCGCTCGTCGGCGAGCGGGTCGTCGGCCTCGGCGCCGTCGACGAAGAGCCAGACGGTGCCGGCGACGACGCTGACCGCCCCCACGCCCAGCAACACGCGGTGGGCGAGCTCGTAGCTCTCGCCGGTGTCGATGATTTCTTGGCGGTCGGAGATGTAGGCGTCGCGGCTCATCTGGAAGCGCTGGGCGTCGTGGTCGGCCAGCTCGTCTTCCTGGCCCTTCATCAACAGGGCCATCGCCCCGCTGCCGGCCAGGGCCACACCGCCCACGCCGATGGCGCTCCAGGCGCCCCAATTGGGCCCGCCGCCACCGCCGGTGACCGGCGGCTTGGACGAGTCGCCCATGCCCGACGAATCACCCAGGCCCGACGAGTCGTCGACCTTAACGCCGGTGTCGCCCTCTTGTGTTCCCTCACCCGCTTCTTTCTGAGCCACCGCCTCGGGTTGCTTCGTCTCGTTGAGCGGCGCCCACAGCCGGATGTCGGCCCCTTCGGTCAGCTCGATGCTCACCTTCCAGGTGTCGTAGCCCTCTTGAGAGACTTCGACCGAGTAGTTCCCCGGCGGCAGCCCCTTTCGCTCGACCGGGGCGTTGCCGATCATCGTGTCGTTGACGCGCACTTCGGCGCCCTCGACGTTCGAGCCGATCTGCAGCCGTGTCCCCTCGGTTGCCTGATCGGGGGCGAACATCGACTGGATCTGCTTGCGAAAGGCGATGACCGGGTCGTCCTTGTTGACGATGGTGCGCACCAGGCGCTGTTCGACCTTGGAGGTGTCGGCGTCGAAGACTTCGATGGTGACCGTATGGGCCTGCTCGACCTTCTCGACACGCCCATAGATGAGCACGCGCGCCTCGAGTTGGTCGGCGGCCTGCTTCAAACACGTAGGGTTGTTGGTGTCGCAGCCGAGCACGACCACGATCTCGGACAGGTTGATCGGCGACTGGTTGACGATGTCGTAGTCGCTGTATTGCTGCGCCTCGTTACGCAACACCGAGGTGAGCGTCTCGAGCAACTTTTGGTCGACGCCCTCCCCTTCGAGGTTGAGCACGGCCACATTGATCGACTCTCCTGTGTCCTGCGCGTGAGCCATGGGCACGGCCGCGAAGAGGGTCACCAGGAGGGCGAGCAGCGTGCGTACAAGGGAGACTGCAGTTGTATTCATGATAACTGCCCGAGGTGCGAGCGGGGTACGAATCGTCCTCGGAGTATATGAGGGCGCCGCAGGGAAGTAAAGAAATGCAGGCGGCGCCCGGCTCGGGCCACGAAGACCTACTGGAGGACCCATTCACCGTAGGGCCGCCCGAAATTCGAGCGCAAGTGTTCTTTGTGGAGAGGGCTGCCGGGAGGCGGCGTATACGGCTCGCCCCAACGTGCGCCGGGGGCGAGAAGTTCGCCGTCGGAGGTGCGATCCATGACCGGCTCGCCGGGCTTGCGTTTGCTGAGCGGCTTGACCTTGGGGGCGGCTTTGGTCTTGGCCGACGCCTGCTTGGCGTTGGCCGCGTCGTCGGCGCCGTCAGCGGCTTCATCCGGCGTGGGCGCGGGCATGTAGACCACGAAGCTGTAGGGGCCGTAGGGGTAGGCGTAGACCTGCGGCATGAACTCGCGCAGCCCCACGGCGCGCACCTGGTCGCCCGGGCGCAGCACTTCGTAGTCGGTCAGCCGGGTTTTGAAGAAGGCTTCGATTTCGTCGAGGGACATGCGCGTCTTGACGCGAATCTCGTCGCCGTGCTCCTCGATACCGCGCACGCTGGGAGGCAGCGGCAGGCCAAAGGCGCTGCGCATGCGCTCCATGGTGTCGGTTTCTTGCGACGAGGCGTCCTCTTTGGCGGCCTGCTCCTCTTTGGGAGCCGACTTCTCGGCCTCCTCGTCACCACACCCGCCGCAGCCCACAGGTCCGGCGGCGAGCACGCTCAAGCCCATCGCCAGCCACAGGGCGTGGCGACGGGCCGAGCGGGTCCAATCGAATGATGCGAAATTCATGAGACTCAATTGTCGATGACCGCCCAGCTAAGTGGGATATGCTGACTCTCGAGCGCGTCGAGTTGCTGCTCGATAGCGTGCAACTCGCCGGTGTCGCCGGCGTCGAAGGTGTCGCTGCCGGTCTCCGACATCGCCCCCGAGCTCGACTGCGCGATGAGCGTGGGTTGCTTGGACTGTTGCTGGACTTTGCCGCCGGTGGCGCTGCCGGGGTTCGCCACGCAGCTCGCCCCCAGGGTGATCGTCAGGCCGCGCACGACCACCGGCTCGGTGAGGTTGGCAGTGTTCGACGGCTCGTAAGCCAGACGCGCCGAGGTGGTGCCGCCCACGCCGTTGGTGCCGCTGGGCAGGTCGGCGTCGGTCCACAGGCCCTTGGGTCCTTTGGAGCCGTCGCCTTCGAAGTCGAGCGCGTAGATGCGCGACCAACCGGCTTGGCAACGATCGCTGGTCGGCTCGACGAAGCTGGTGAAGTACAGGCCTTTGTTGAAGACCACCGCCTCACTGGTCAGCTTCTCGATCTGGGCGTCCGTCTCGTCTTGGAACTCGTGGCTCCAAAGGTGGGTGCCTTCGGCCACGGCCTCGTAGTCGCCGTTATTCTCGACCGTCGAGATCTCCTCGCGCACCGCGATCATCATCTGCTTGGTACCGGTGCTGCTCAAATCACCGCGCTCGCCGAGTCCGTAGAAGACCAGCAGGTCGTTACCCACGTCGGTGGTGCCCAGCGCCAGCGCCGGCTTGTAGGCCGCCGGGCCGAAGATGGGCCGGTCGTTCTCGTCCATCTGCTTGTACTTGTCGATGTCGACGCGCGGGTCGAAGAACAGCTCGACCGACCAATCCTCGGGGTCGTCGTTCGAAAGGTCGATGCGATACAGACGCCCGGCGCCGTCGCCCACGAAGCCGCGGGTGGCCAGGCTGCCGGGCTTGGCGTTGTAGAGCGCCGGCGAGCCGGTGATCGGATGCTGGAAGCGCTTCTCGACCGGCGAGCCGCTCTCGTTGTCGATATACGACACGAAGCGTCGCAGCAGGGTGCCCGTCTGCAGGTCGACCACGTAGATGGCGCGGCCCACGCGCTGCTCGGCGTCACAGTCCGTGCCGAATTCACCGTACGCACCACCGCTGATCACGGCGACCGGGCGACGAAGGCGCGGGCGGGTGTCGGCGTTGGGGAAGGTCGCGTGCAGCGCGATGGTGCCGATGGCGGCCTTGCCGACACTGGCGCCCAAAAACGGCTGGTCCCAGAAGTACTCGTTGACGCCGTCGCTGTCTCGGTCGTCGCTGCGGTCGTCGTCACACTCGGCGATGAACCCGCCGCTTGTGCCGTCACGCAGGCTCGACTCGCTCGGGTAGACCAGCTCGTCGCGGCCGGCGTCCGACAGGGTCTTGACCTGGCCGCGCTCCCAGTTGGAGTCGAACTCCCACAGCGGAATCGGGTCCGGCGCCTCGATCTTGAGGCTGTTGGTCGACTCGACGAATTTGCCGCCCGGGCGGGTCACGTCGACGGCGAAGTAGCCGGCGCCGGCCTCCCCCAAGCCCTGCACGAGCACGGTGCGCCACTGGTCGGCAGGCTCGACGGTGCAGCTCGAGCCGGTGCATCGGCACGCCTGGCGGTTCAGGTTGTAGTCCTGCGAGCCGTGGCACAGACGCACGTCCTTGACGCTGGGGGTGCCGTCCATCAGGTAGGGCTGCTGGCCTTTGAAGAGGGCGAGCTTCTTGTGGAGCATCTGCGGGATATAGGCCCACGCCTCGCGCTGCTCGGGCATCGAGCCGTTCGTGCCATCCTTCTTCATGATCTGGGTGTCGGCCGTCGCCGGATCTTCGTCGAGCTCACCCGAGTAGATGCCGTGGAGCAAACCGTCGGTGGTGGCCACGTAGATCATGCTGGGGCGATCGGCGAACTGCGCTTTGTAGGCGCGGTAGCTGTCGATAGGCAGGTCCAGATTCGGCGGCTCGACGGCGACCGGCGACGAGTTGAGGATGGCGCCAAACGCCCGCCCCTCGCCGTTGGTGAGGTCGTACTCTTTGGCCTCCGCACGGCCGCGCACCTCGTGGATGAGCTGTTTGAGGTCTGTCTCGTCGAGAGCGTTGAAATAGTCGAGCAGCTCGATGTCCGGGTCGACGTCGGCGTTGAGGTTGGCGATGACCTGCTCGAATTCATCGAATTCGAAGGGCACGCGCCCGGTGAGCAGCTGGTCGGGATCGAAGCCCAGGTAGGTGCTGTCTCCGTTGGAGTCGCGGAACTGGTCTTCGTCGCCCGACTCGAGGTCCATGCCGAACCAGAAGCGGTGGCGCTCGAAGTCGATGGAGCTGGCCGTGTCGAGGTTGCCGGCCAGACGTGTGTTGTAGTCGAACGAATCGTGGGTGGCGAACGAGGTGAAGATGCGTCGCCGGTCATTGGTGACCGTACCCGTGTCGTAGATGCCGTCGCTGGCGTCCGGATCGCCCACCGAGCCGGCCAGTTGGTTGATCTGGTCGTGGATGGTGGTCTCGGACTTGTCGATGGAGGCGCTGGCGGTGCACACGTTGTTCTGACGATACAGAAGACCGCGCCAGAAGATCTCGCCGTTGTCGACGCCCACACCCGAGAAGAAGCGGTACTGACCGCCGTAGGTGTTGTCGTCGTCGAGGCGGTTGACGAAGGTCGGGCGGGTGCGCGACTGCAGGCCACCGCCGACGATGTCGTTGAACAGAAGCTGCAGGGCGTCGGCAGTGTAGCGTACCAGGTTGACGTCGGGATCGTCGGTCGAAAGGATCAGCGCCGGGTAGCGGCACTTGACGGTGTCGCCGTCGGGCTTGATGTACTCGTAGGCCCCGCCGGTATTGTTCTCGCGCAGGTCCATATACTCACCCTGGCGCGCATCCAAGCAGGCGCGCACCGACGGGTCACAACTGCCCTGGGTGCCGTCGTACATCGTCTCGCCGTCCGGGACCCAATTCGACCCCAGGTAGTACTCGGCGCAGGTGCGGCCTTCGACGGCCATCGCGGCGAGCTTTTGAACCACGCGGTCCTCGAGCGTCTCGAGGTCGGCGTTGGGGTCACCGTCGTCGTCGACCTGGCCGACCTGGCCGACCACGTGCACGCGCGGGTTGTACTTGCAGGCATCTTCATACGAGGACGCCGTCGAATCCCACGAGCCGACCAGGTACGAGTCGGGATACGGCGGGCTGCTCGTGTAGCGCGGGTTGTTGACGCCGGTATGCTCGGTGTCGGTCATGAACGAGCGGATCGCCTTTTCGGTGTAGGTGTACGGATATTGTGCCGGGTCGTAGCCGAACGCCGAGCTCAGCGTGTTCGTGCCTACGTCGACACCACCGGGAAGCTCGGGCTCCGGGTTGCCGTCGGTGAGCATGATCACGTGCTTCGGACGGCAGTTTTTGTACGAGTCCTCGATGATCGGGCTGTCGTCGCTCAGCTTTCCCTTACGCCCGTGGGCGAAGTAGTGGTGGATGTCGTACATCGCTGCGGCCAGCGGCGTGGCGCGCGCGATGGGCTGGCGGCCGAGGGTGTATTTGTCGACGAACTTGTCGAGATCGTCGGAGAACTGCACGCCCAGCGCATCGTTGAGCGCACCGCTGAGGAGCCCCTCATCGTCGGCCTTCTTGGGCTCGAGCTTCATGTCCTCGTCGTCGCGCAAGTATCCGGCGTCGATCAAGGCGTATTGCACGTAGCTCGAGATCTGGCCGGCGATGCTCGTCGACATCTCCAGGGACTTGGGCCCGATCATCTGAAAGACGCCCAAGTTGTAGTTGAACTTGTCTGGCTCGCCGGCCTTGTCGGGCTCACCCTTGCCTTCGGTGACCCCGGCGAAGGTGTCGTCCTCCTTCATCGGATCCTGGAGGTGGTCGGCGCCCGACGAGCCCTTCCAATCCTTCCAAGCGTCATCCTCGCGGTCCTTGTAGCCGTCGAACATCGCCACGGCGAAGATGGCGTTACCGGCGACCGTGTCCATCAGGCCGTTGGGCACCTGGCCGTCGAAGACCTCCTGGAAGTGCGGGCGCGGCTCGGAGTAGTCGGGGAACTTGTCGAATTTGTTGTAGTCGCTCGACGCCAGATCGTCGCACAGGTCGCCGGTCTGAGCCGTGGCGTTGCGCTGGCGCGGCACCAACCAGCAGCCCGGCGCGTCGACGTTGGGGTTGAGGTCGCCGATCGAGCGGGTGTCGCCGTCGTAGCGAAGCACCATCTCTCCGGACAGAATCTCCTTGAGGCTGACGTGGCGCGGCTGGCTTTTGTTCTGCAGACGGGGGCCGACGCCGGTGGCATCACCGCGCATCGCCTCGATGCGGTTGTTGATGGTCGCGTCCGAGTAGTTGTCGCTCCAATCCGAACCAGTCTGCCAACCGGGACGGTCGTAGTCGGAGCAGTCGGCCTTCCAGACGTAGCAGGGCCCGTAGCGCTCGGTGTCGAGCAGCGACTTGCCGGCTTTCCACTCCGGGGCGCCGTCGTTGTTGTTGGGGTACTGCTCGTCGCCCTCGTCGGTCCATTCCATGCTCGCCGAGGTGTCCATCAAGATCATGATGAACGGCTTTTGCGACGCTCCCGTCGACTGGGCGTAGGCGGTGGTGCTCACGGTGCCGAAAAGCGCCGTCAGCGCGGCCACCGTCAGGGCGCGACGTCCAAATGTTGCGAACGCGGTAGGGCTGAGCATGGGGATCCTCACACGATTGCCGGAGCTATCAAAAATCCATCGTCGGTTGGCCATCTTGTCCTGCTCCATCTGATCGGGCTCCATCTTATTGGACTCCATCTTATTGAGCTCCACATTCGATGGGACCGATATACGTTTCGATCGCGGTGCGCTTGTCGGCGACCATGCCCGAGCCGCTCCAGTCGTGCGAGGGCTCGCCGACCAGCCCGCGGCTGACCACGGTGATCTTCTTGAAGCAGTAATTCTCGCCGTAACCCGCTGCCGGCGGCCCGTCCATCGGGTCGCGCAGCACGACCTCGAACTGCGAGCTCGACTCGCGGGCTTCGAACGACTTCTTGGAGCCGTTGGTCAGCAGGCCGGTCTCGCCGGTGATCGCGGTGACGTTCGGAAAGACCTTGTCGCCGCTGCCCGCCTTCTGCTTCAGGTGCAGATAGGCGCCGCGACGCGCCTCGGCTTGGCGCGCATTGGCGCTGGACAACTGCGACAGGTTGGTCACCTGCGGGCTCTGCATCATCGCCCAAAAGCCGCTGGCGTCTTTGCCGGCCATGTAAGCGGTGTAGCCGCTGGCCGCTTCGGCCAGGCCGGTGGCCTGGGCGCGCACGCGGTATGCCCCCGACTGCTGCAGGCTGGCGCGCGTGTCACGCATCGCCAGCATGCCCAGACCGGTGAGCACCAGGAGCACGAGCATCGTCAAGATCAGCGCGCTGCCCTGCTGCTGGGCGAGCCACTTTCGAGTCGTTGTGCGGTTCGTATTCATCGGAAACTCGGCTCCTAGTAGACGACGTTGCGCATCGAGAAGGTCGCCAGCTCGACATCACTCTGGACGGTCACCACGCGAGCGGCTCCCTCGGCGTCGGGGTTGACGTCGAAGTAGCGCATCGACATCTCCTTGTTGACCGTACCCGTCGAGTCCATGAAGAAGGCTTTGATATTGTCCGGGGCGTCTTTGCGCTCGTACTTGGTGCGCACCGACAGGCGAATGTGGGCCATGCGCGCCTCGCCGAATTCGCCGGTGTTCGGGTCCATGCACGCGCCTCCGCCCGGGTTGGCCCACTCGGTCAGCCAGGCCGCACCGGCCAACTCGCCCTGAGCGTTGCCGGCACAGTCGAACCAGACCTGGAAGTCGACCACGCGGTCGGCAATGACGACCTTGTCGCCGGTGGCGAGGCCCTCCAGCTTGGTCGTGGTGATGGCGTTGGGGTTGGTCGCCAACTCGCTGGCGATGCCGTCGCCGTTGAGTCGCTCGCGCACCAGGCGGAAGTTGAGCGGGTCACGCGGGTCACTCTCGACATGGTACCAGTACACGTCGATGAGCGCGGCGTCGTAGCCGATATCCTGATTGTCCTCGGTCTGACGCTGCAGCCCCACGGCGTGGTCGGCGCCGGCGCTGTCGTCGGCCTCGTTGTTACGCACCAACAGGTTGGTGGTGAATTCGATGGGAATCCCACCGAGCGACGCCGCCGGGATGGCCGTATCCGAGTAGGTCGGCACCGGATCGGCGGCGATGCCGCTGACCTGGCTGTTGCCCTCACGGTCCATCACGCGGATGAGCCGGTCGGACAGGTCGTTGGTCAGCACCGCCGAGGCCTCGCTCAATTTGAGAGCGTCACCGCCGGCGTCGGCCGAGTCATCGGGCACGATGCCCTGCGGCAGGCCGGGGTCGGTGTGAAACGGATTGTTGACCAGCAGCTTGAACATCCCGCGCTCGTTGGCCGGGATGGTCGCCCCTTTGACCCGCTCGTTGCCGGAGTTGAACGTCAACGAGGTGATCTCGAAGCTCTGCGGAAAGTCGATGGCGCCCATGACGATGAACCCGTCGTACCCCACCGCCGGCACCGAGCCTGACACCGCGGAGTCGGTGTGAGCCGCGTCCAAGCCATGGGTGGTCAGCAGAGTGTGGTCGTTCTGCCAGCCGTTGTAGCTGGCCACCCCGGCCAGGCGCACCGAGCTGGAGCCGGCGTTGTTCACCGACGGATACCAGCGGTCGCCCTGGGAGTCCGGGCTGCCGAACGAGCCGGCGTTGCGCACCTCGGCCGACAGCCGCTCCATGGCAAACCGAGTACGGTCGAGGGTGTCGGCCAAGCTATCCGCCTCTTTGAGCGTGTCGGAGGTCGAGGCGAAGAGCGAGAAAATCACCCCGACGATCAACCCCAGCAGGGTCACCGCCACCATCAACTCGACCAGCGTAAAGCCACGGCGCAACAATTTGGGCAAACGAATCTTCATAGGGAGCCTCACAGGTAACCGCGCCGGTAAATATGCGAGCCGAAAAACTGGACCTTGTAGCCTTCCATCTGCAGCGAATTGTTGTCCAGCGGGTCCATCGACGCATCGAGTTTGGCGGCGGCGTACTGCGGACACTGCGTGGCCGGCGGCGCATTATTCGAAGCCGGGAAGGCCTTGTTCGCCGACGGAAAGACCACCGCGATCTGGACGGTGAAGACGTCACCCGCCTCCAAGTATCCGCCGCGGGCATAAGCGCAGTAGCGCGTGGTGCCGGTGGTGGTCAGCCGGGGGTCGACCGGGTTGGCAAATAGCCGCGTCCACGAAGTCCATCCACCGCCGTCGACCGCCGCTAGCACCGGCGAGGAGATGAATGCCGTGCCGTTGAAGGCGGGGGTGTCCACGTCGTTGGCGATCGTACCGCCGCGCCACTGGCCCGACTCGGCGCGCATCACGTCGAAGATGCGCTTCGCGATATCAGACGCATTGGAGTTGTCGCGCGAGATCATGGCGCTTCCCATCGAGCTGAACTGCATCTGCAGGATGGCCATGATGCCGATCGCCAGAATCAGCATCGCAATCAACAGCTCGACCAGAGTAAAGCCGGCGCGTGTGCGACGGCCCGTCGAGCGGTTGGGAGACTGGGTTTGGACTCGTGTCGTTTTCATCACTGGATGACCGAGACGGCGCCGTTGTAGGGAACGTGAATGCTATAAAAGTTGGTCAGGTCGCGCCCATCCTTTTGGGCTTGGCGTTTGGTCGCGTCCTCGGTGGCCTCGTTCACGCACTTGTCGAGCGCCGGGGCGGTACCTCCGAGCGGGTTGGACGTCAGGCCGGTGTCGCCCGGCTCGCCCAGTCGCACGTAGATGCGCGTGTTGATCGCGTCACAATCGGACTCGAAGGGGGTGCCCGCCTGGCTCAGCACACGGCCGCTGGGCGAGAAGCACAGCGTCAGCGTATTGCCCGCCGGAGCAGGCGTGGCGTCGAAGCCGCTGATCAGCATGTCGGGATGCTTGTCGGCGAAGTCGAGCTCGGCGACCTGCACCTTGGTCAGCGCGTTGGTCTGCGTGCAGCTCAACGCGAAGCAGTCGGTGTTGTGCGGGTCGTAGTTGGCGTTGGTGGGGTCGCACTCGGCGGCCCCGCTGTTGGTGGTGCGGTAGAGCACCACCTCGCCCGCATCTCCACTGCCCTCTTTGGTCACTTCCACCAGCAGCGCTTCGCCGCGGCTCATCGCCTGGTTGCGCGCAGCGCGAATGATATTGGCCACGTCGCGCGCGGCCGATTGGCCTTTGGCGCGGCGCATATAGGTCATCACACTCGGAGCCAGAAAGCCGGCCAAGATGGCAATGATCGACACCGCGATCATCAACTCGGTCAGCGTAAAGCCCCGCGGGTCACGCCAAATTTGGTTGTTGGGCAGTCTTGATTTCATCGCAATCGACTCGCGCTCCGCAGATAGAGTTTCAGTCTGACCATATTTTAGCAGCAAGAATCACACCAACCGCACAGCCAGTAAGATCACGTCAGCATCGGCACTGAGTCATGGTACCCCGTTTGATGCACTATGAAAACTTTTCATAGTCATGAAAAAGGTTCGCACTGCAGCCGACTACTGCGGTCGTTGGGTCGTGGGGCTTGGGGGCTTGGAGGGTTGGGTGGGTGTGGAGTAAAACGGGGGGTGAGCGGAGAATGGTGTTCGTTTGGTGGAGATCGGTGCGTGTCGTCTTTTTGTGGCTCGATTGCAGTCCGACGCTTGTTGGTGGGCTGTGCGGTGCTTGCCTGGGGGCTGTTGGGTCCCGGCGAGGCGGGTGTGTCGAGTGCGCAGGCGGCGAATTACCGGGTTCGGTCGATCACGATTGGGCGTGCGACCCAGTATTTTCGTTCCGATCAGACGATCAGCGCGCCGCGTATCTTTACGCAGGGGTTGAGCGTCTGGGGCTATGACCTGCTCGATGACCGCACCGGCTCGCTCAACCTGCACGTGTCCATCCGGTACAACACCGACTTTTCACTGACGCGCGTCGAGCGCGACAACCCCTACTTTGGCGACCAGTGGAACGAGTTGAGCCTCGATCTGGCTTACCTCGACTGGCGGCCCTACGACTCCTTGCAGGTTCGCTTCGGCCGCCAGTGGAGCCAGGGCGCGCTGGGCGTGCGTGATTTCGACGGCGCGCTGGCCGCCTGGCGGCCCAGGGTGGGGCCAAACACTCACGCGCGCCTGGAGGTCTACGGCGGCCACGATATTCAGACCGCCTTCGGCGAGTTCGACGCTGCCCAGTGGGATGTGCAGGGACTGCCGCCCGACGACTCCATCCTGACCGACCGACTCGACGGCTTCCACCTGCTCGGCGGCGCCAGCGGCGGCATGCAGTGGGGCGGCGACGCGAGCTTCGAGCTGAGCTACCGGCGCCGCTGGGCCGTCGGGGTCGACTCGCCGGTCGAGGGCGCCGACACCGTCGTCGGAAGTGAGCGCTTCGGCGCGGCCGCCAGCGGCTCGTTCCACCCGCGCCTGGCGGTGTCCGCCTACGGCTCGATCCACTCGATGCTCGAAGACGTCGACCGCGCCGGAGCGCAACTCAGCTGGCAGATTCCGGGCCTCGAGGGCATCGCCACCGGCGGCGTGGAGCATCGCCACCCATGGTTCGACAGCTCGAGCATCTTCAACCTCTTCGGCCCTCGGGCCTACCAGAGCGCGTTCGGCATCTATCAATTCGAAGTGGAGTCGCTTCGCACCGAGTTCGGGGTGCGCGGCTGGGGCAGGATCTATCACGGCGACGACGACGCGGTCGCCCTGGGGGTCGACGCGCAGGACGAGCGCGCGGTGGGAGGAGCTGTGAGCCAACTGAGCCGCTTGAAATGGGGCGAAAAGCCGATCAACTGGCACTCGCTGGTGAGCTACCAGACGAGCATCGACCGGGGCACCGACCAGCTCTTGGCAGACAGCCGAGTGCGCATGCCGCTGCTCGCCGACGACCTGTACGTCTCGGCGCGCGGCCTCGTTTTGGCCGCGATGACCGACAACCCCCGCTTCGACGACGAAGGCTATGCGCTGACCGGGGTGTTGGGGGTCGACCTGCCGATCTCGACGCTCGGCACGCTCAGCGCCGCGCTGGAGACGACCGGCGGCAACTTTTATCCGACGCAGACCAGCGTGTACGCGACCTTTGCAGTGGAGCACTGGCCTTGAGACGACGACGCCGACACATCAAAAAGCGGCGCCGAGCGTGGCTCCGAGGGGGCGTGCTGGCTCTCGTGCTCACCGCCCTCTTCGCTGGCTGCCAGACGCGCCAGAGCACGGTGCCGGCCGAGTTGCGCGAGGGTGAGTCGCCCGACTATCGCTCGCTGCTCGCCGACGAGCCGGCCAGGCTGCGCCCGCGCAACCACGAGGTCGGCTGGCTCGAGCGCCACGGCGTGGCCGCCCGCGCCATGTCGAGTGACTGCATGAGTTGCCACCAAGAGGAAGACTGCGCGTCGTGCCACACCGAGAATCTGGCGAAGCCACTGACGGTCCACCCACCTAATTTCGAGACGATCCACGCCATCGACGCCCACCTCGACCAGGACAACTGCACCGACTGCCACAAGGTGGAGACGTTCTGCGCGTCGTGCCACATCCGCACGCGGGTCAGCGCCATCGAGCCCAACGACCCGCCGACGCGCGTGGAGTTCCACCCACCCGGCTGGCTCAACGCCTCGTCGCCGAACAACCACGGCGTGGCCGCCCGGCGCAATATCACCGACTGCGCGAGCTGCCACCAAGAACGCGATTGCGTGACCTGTCACCAGGGCATCAATCCGCACCCGCCGCAGTTTCGCTTGAATTGTGGGAGATGGTTGGAAGCAGATCCGCGAGCATGTGTGACGTGTCATGCGGATCTGAGCGCCTTGAAGAGGCGCTGCCTCTAACATCGACGCAAATAACACCTAACATCGACGCAAATAACACCTAACATCGACGCAAATAACACCGACACAAAGGCAACATCTCCCTCCCCGTGCAAAGCATGGGGAGGGCCGGGGAGGGGCGCCCTCCTCCGCGTAGCGTAGCGAAGTGGAGGAGGATCCAGGAGGAGGAAAGTAGGCGTTCGATCAAAGAAAAGACCTCTCCCTCGGTCCCTCTCCACTACGCTTCGCTTCGTGGAAAGGGAGGCCTCTCCTTTGTCCTCTCCTTCCCTTCGCTTCGCTACGGGCGGAGAGGAAAGCTAGCTTTAGCGCGCTCACTCCCCCTTAAACTTATCCCCAAGCAAATCCCCGAGCGTACCAAACCCACCGCCGTCACCACTATCGTCGGTATACCCTCGCGAGCCCGACGACTGTGATTTCTGCGATGACTTGGACTTGCTGCTCGACGTACTCGCCGAGCGGTCGATGTCGCTCGCGCTCTTCTCGGTGAGCGCCATTTTGCGCTCGGCCGAGTCGACGTTGAGCACGCGCGCGGTCGCCTCCGAGCCGACGTCGTACTTGCGATGCGGGGTGACGCCGCTGGGCAGGTCCATCTCGCTGCGCGGGATGAGGGCGGTGATGCCCGAGTCGAGGCGCACGAACGCGCCGAAGTCCTCGACGTTCTCGACCGTGCCGGTGACCTCCATGCCGATGCTGTAGCGATCGGCGGCGGTGTCCCACGGGTCACCCTCGACAGCCTTCATGCTCAGGCTGATGCGCTGGCGGATCTGGTCGATGTCTTGGATCTGGACGGTGATCTTGTCACCCGGCGAGACGACGTCGCGCGGGTGCCGCACGTGCTCTTTCCAGCTCATCTCGGAGACGTGGACCAGCCCGTCGATGCCGGGGGCGATCTCGACGAAGGCGCCGAAGGGAGCCAGGCGAACGACCTCGCCTTCGACCTGCTGGCCGACGGCGAACTTCTTGTTCACCTCTTCCCACGGGTCGCCCTGGGTCTCCTTGATGGAGAGCCCGATGCGAAGGTCGCCCTTCTTCTCTTCGATGTTGAGGATCTTGACCTCGACGCTGTCGCCGGGGCTGACGACCTCGGAGGGCTTGTCGAAGTAGCCGTGCGCCAACTCGGAGACGTGGCACAGGCCTTCGACGCCGCCGATGTCGATGAACGCGCCGAAGTCGACCACGCGGGTCACCTTGCCCTGGACGACCTTGCCTTCTTGGAGGCTCTCGAGGGTTTCCTTGCGCTTGGCGGCGCGCTCTTCTTCGAGCAGCGCGCTGCGGCTGACGACGACGTTGCGCCCGCCCTCGGCGACCTTCTCGACGCGGAAGCGGTAGGTCGCGCCCACGTGGACCTGCGGCTCTTCGGTGTAGCCGAGCTCGATCTGGCTGATGGGGCAGAAGGCCCGGACGCCGCCGATGACGACCTCGTAGCCGCCCTTGTTGGTGTCGGCCACGCGACCCTCGATGGGCACGCCGGTGTCGTGGGCGGTCTGAATCGCCTCCATGGCGCCCTCGCGCCCGCCGAGCTTTTTGCCCAGCCGGACTTCGTCGGAGCCGACGGACAGGACGTAGAATTCCTTCTCGTCACCGACCTCGACGGTCAGCTCGCCTTCTTCGGTCTGGAAGTCCTCACGCTTGGCCACGCCCTCGAGCTTGGTGCTGCCGATCGACACGAAGACGAATTTTTCGCCAATCGCCTCGATGACGCCCTTGATGCGGTCACCGGCGGCGATGTCTGCCGACTGCGGCGCGCTCACCGAGCCTTCACCGGCCAACAGGGCCTCGAAGTCGGCCGTCGACACGTCCGGCTCCTCGACCTTGAACTCGACCTTGGGCTTATTCTTGGGACGGGGCTTCTGCTTTCCTCCCCCTTTCTTCCCCTTTCCTCCCCCTTCCTTACCCTTCTTCTCCTCTTTTTTCTCCACCGTCACAGCCCGACGCCCAGGCTTCTTTTTGCTCGCCTGTTCCTTCTGGGCGTCAGCATCGGACGAGGAGCCAAGGCCCTCCGTGGAGCGCGCAACGCGCACCTTACTGCCGGCCTGATGCTCGGTTTGGTAGTCTTTTTTGCCCTCCTGGGCCTCTTCGGCCTGAGCTTCTTCTTCGGAGGGCTTATCTTCGACGACTTCTTCGACGACTTTGACGCGCTTGCGCACGGTGTTCTTCTCTTCGTCGTTCTGTTTCGGCTTTTTGTCCGACATGATCCCTGTTTTCGGTGGGTAATCGTATAGAGACAGTGTTCTGACGGGGGAAGTGTTAGCGCAGCGGCCTATTTGCTGCAAGCCCGCCCGCAATAGATCGCCCCACAAGGGTCGAACATTCCACGTTTTAGCCGTCTGTGGACTGCGTCGGCGTCATCGTCACGGTCTCTTCTGCCTCACGGCACTCCGGCGGACAAAACTCTCCGTTGGGATAATACTCGCCGTAGTCCAAGTCCACCGAACCGACGTACGCCAGCGCGCTAGCATCGTCGCTCGTGCGTATGTCGAGTTGCAGCGAGTCGACGTCGGGGGCCTCGAACAGCACGACACTGGCCCTTCTACACTCGTAGCTCTCGCCGATTTGGGCCCCGTCTGGGCCGCAACTTACCGAGATCGTTTCGTCACCAGCGGTAATCTCTCCCTCGAAACCGTCGATCGGCTCACCGTTGGAGTCTTCGAAACTCAGCGTGATCGGATACCCACAACCCACCTCGGTACAGCCAATCAGGTCACAGCCAGCCGCACCTGCGCTGAACGCTACCAAGACCGACATCAGGACCAACTTCTTCATCTCTTCTCCCCTGCTTTTGATGGATATCTATTCGAGTCCTCAATGAGTCGGGCACCGTAGCGACTCGGGCGTCCGCTTTCAAAAGGACGCGGCCCGATATGTACGCCAACCCTTGATATATCCGACAACCTACTGACATTCATACTGAATCGCGCGACAACCCAACGATGCAGTAGTCTTTCAAAGGGAGTAAGCGATGAGACATACGATTCTAACGAGGTTTGGTAAGCTCGGTGTTCTTCTGTGTGCCCTGGCGCTCGCCCTGACGGCTTGCGAGAGGGAGCAAGAGGAGCCGACCGGGCTCGAGCTCGAAGAAAAGGAGATCGAGCGTGACGACGGACAGATCGAAGAGGCCGAGATCGAGGTCGAGCGTGAGGAGCTCGACGAGATCGACGAGCCTGTCGGCGAAGAGCTCGCCGGCGCGCTCGAAGAGGGCGAGCAGCCGGGCGAACAGGCCGGCATGGAGCCGCAGCAAGACCAGCTCGCCCAGCAAGATCAGATGCAACAAGACCAGATGCAGCAAGGCCAGCAAGGCCAGATGCAGCAAGGCCAGCAAGGCCAGATGCAGCAAGGCCAGCAAGGCCAGATGCAGCAAGGCCAACAGGAGCAGCAGCTCACCACGGTCATGGTCGCCCCGGTCGACTATATCGGCATGCCGGTCAAGGGAACTGCGACTGTCGACAAGGTCATCTCAGACCGCGGCTTCTGGCTGAGCGAAGGGGATAACCGCCTCTTCACCGTCGTGCGCGAAGACGTGCCCAGCGAAGAGATGATCGACATCAACGAGGGCGAGAAAGTGCAGGTCACCGGTATCCTGATGGCGCCGGCGGACCCCAGCGACATCGCCGGTAACCTCGAGGAACAAACCAAAAAGGTCGCCGAGGAACAAACCAGCATGCTGGTCGTCTCGTGGAGAGACGTCCAGAAGGCCGATGAGAAGGGCGCCGTCGGAGGCGGCCCCAACCAAGGCCAGCAAGACCAAATGAAGCAAGACCAGCAGAACCAGCAGAACCAGCAGAACCAGCAGAACCAAAAGCAGAAGGACGAATCGTACTAAGAGCTGGTTTCAACACCAACTGAGCAGCCCCCAGTAGGATCTAGCGCGGCGCGTCTCCATGGCGCGCCGCGCTAGTTTTTTGTTCCCTCAGCGTCCTCGGTGCACTCGTAGCTCAACCGCACCACTTCGGTCTGCCCGGCGTCCATCGTGGCGAGCTTGCGCTCGACCTTGAGGAGTCGGTCCTCCCGGTAGTGAAACGAAGCGTAGCCGACCTCCTCGCCGTCGGCGTGCCTTTCAGACACGCGGATGAGTTTGCCGGCGCGGTAGTCGGCCTCCAGCTTATGCTCACCTTGCCCTGCGGGCAGCGTCAGCGACACGAGCCTCCCGTCGACCACTTTCACGTCGTCGATGGGCTGCGGGCCGAGGTTGTAGCCCGTGCGCGTGACCAAGAACGAGAAGTCGCCCGGCGCCGTGACGTAATGGTAAGTCAACTCGCCGTCGGGAAAGGTGAGCGCGACGAGGTTCGAGCCGTCGACGGCCCGAAGCTGCGAGGTCTCACTCGGCTCGGTCTTCGCCGAGCAGACACCCTCTCGAACGCCTTTGCTCACGAGGCGGCCGTCGGTGTAGCCGAGCGAGATGCAATTGGTCAGCTCGTCGCCCTCCCCGAATTTCGCCTCCACCTTCCGGGGAAGCTTCCCTTCGTACGCGACGTCGAAGGTCCCGTCGACCTCACCGTCAGCCGGCGAGTCGACCTCGAGGCGGCACGGCTTCAGTGTGACGGCGACCCCCGCGGCTTGCACGTCGGCTGTTTCCGCGGCGGTCTGTCGAGAACGCGCCTCCTGCTCTTTGTCACAGCCCACTGCCCCCCAAGTCGTCGCGCACGCCAACAGCCACCCCATACGGCGCAAAGCGCGGGCTCGAGATCGGTCGAATTCGAAGAGATTCATAGCAGTCAGGTCGTCATCGTCACACAAGCGGGCGGAGACAGAAGGTGCGAACCCAACATCGTCGGTCAACCACCCCGAGCCACGACGCTGGAATGTCCTGCGCCCGTCGTCTAGTTTAAGGCCTGTATGAAAATAAATGCCCGAGCGAGGGCGAGCTGATTTTGAGACCAGTTTTGTTCGTAAAACGTAGGCTTAGCAGCGCTAAGTCGAGGCTTTGCGGGCAAAAATGGGCCAAAACTCAGCCGTCATTCGCGACCAAATTAATTTTCATACAGGCCCTAAGCCCATGCCATCGAGCAGGGGATCTGCACCCACATGACCGACGCAAATGAACATAACGAGCCCGACGAGAGCTCGGAGGCCGCTCCCGAAGAGGAGGAGGCCGAGCGCGATGGACTCCTGTGGCTCGGCCTGCCGGTCTTGTTCTGGTCGTTGGTCATCAGCCTCGTGCTGCATGGCCTTGGCGCCGCGCCGTTTCTGATCTGGGAGTTCGCGCCCAACGGTCAGAGCCTCGACGCCGAATGGGCTGAACAATTCGAGGATTTGGAGGGTATTGGACACGGCATGAGCCAGGGACGATGGGCCAACCTCGAAGATTTGCCGGAGGTGGAGACGGAGACGGACACGGAGACGGACACGGAGACGGACACGGAGACGGACACGGAGACGGAGACGGACACGGAGACGGAGACGGAGACGGAGACGGACACGGAACCGGACACGAACACGGACACGGAGCCGGAGACGGACACGGAGACGGACACGGAAACCGGAGACCGGCAGCCGGATACCGAAAAGCCGGAACCGGACCCGGACCCGGACCCGGACCCGAACCCGCCATCCAAAGCCAAACCCAAACCCAAAGCCAACGAGGTCGCCCGCGGCCCCTTTCGCCCAGACAAGCCTCTGCCCGCCCTGGAGCGTGCGGGCCCCACGAATATCCCCGACCTCAAGCATTACGGGCCGGGTAACGCCCGCATGACCGCGCTCGTGCGCATGGACCGGGTGCGCGGCACCGTCTACGAGGCTCCGATTCGACAGATCATGCAGGCCGTGCCAGATTTTCGCATCTTGGCGCACTCCACGGGCTTCGATCCCGTCGACGACATCGACTCCTTTTTCATGGCGTCGGCCAAGCCGCAGTACATCCAGCACACGTTTTTGGCGGTGCGCCACTCGAAGTCGCAAGACGAGATCAAGAGCGTGCTCGACCGGCGCTTCGCCGAGCCGGTGCCCTGGCAGAAAAAGGGCGACTACGACGTACGCCGCCTGGTGCCCCGCGACAGCGAGTACTGGGACCCGCGCAAGATCATGCTCGCCCGCCCCGGGCTGACGATCGTGGGCAAGGACAAGTGGCTCGACACGCTGGCCGCGAATCTCCCCAAAGATTCGCCACTGCGTGGGGAGCAGACCGAAGGCAACCAAAAGCAGGCCGACGCGCCGGCCCCGGCGACGCTGCTCGACGGCCTCGCCCAGATCGAGCGGGCGGCCAACGACAACGACACCCTCGTGATGATGAGCGCCCAGGGCCTCGTCTACACGATTCCGGGGCTCGGACGGATGACCTTCGAGGGGGTCCGACTCGCCGTCACCAACCCCAAATCACCCACCCTCGACGTCGACCTCAAATTCGAGGACGCCGAGCAGGCCAACCAATTCGCCGGCTCCTGCCCCGCCCTGCGCGCCCGCCTCAAAAAGGCGCTCAAGCTCGACAATTTCGTGATGCGCAACTCCACGCCCGCGCAGGTCATCAACGGGCTGAAATGCCGCGCCGACGACAACTACGTCAACATCCACGCCCAGTACACCGCCGAGCAGATTCGCGCGGTCGCCGGCATGGCCGCCCCCTGGATGCCCAAGCCAAAGGCGCTCGACGAGTTGCCGCCGCCTCCGCCGCGGCCAGCCGAGAACGAGCAGCCGGACGCCGGCACCTCGCCGGATGCGGGTGCGTCGGAGGATGCCGGAGATGTGATGTAAGGCAACCATAAAGCACCCCGCCGCTTCGCGCGGGGTGCCGGGAGCGAAGGCGACCGGAGGCATTGCCGCTGACCTGCAATGCGATCACCAGGGGCATCCACTGCGCAGCTAAAACAGCGTCTCCACCGGCGCACGCTTATCCTCGTTCGTCCCGTCCCCCAACTGCCCGTGCTCGTTCGCCCCCCAACACCAAACCTTGCCGTCGGAGGTCACCGCACAGGCATGCGCCTCGCCAGCGTCGAGCGCGACCACATCCTGCAATCCGGCGACCACCGCTTCCCCATAGCTTGCCGGCAGCGCCCGCGGCCCCTCACCGCGGCCCAACTGACCGTTGCTGTTACTCCCCCAGCATTCCACATGACCGCCCTCGGCCAGCGCACAAGTGAAATGCGCCCCGCAGGCAATGTCGATTGCGTCGATGACCAGCGTCTCGATTCCCCACTCGTCGAAGCCGTGATCACCCACGGCTCCCTCGGTATTTCGCCCCCAGCACGTCACATGACTCGATCGTCCACTTCGGCTGCAAACGTGTCCGTCCCCCACGCACAGTTGCACGGCTTCATCAGCGCGCTCGTTCTCGAGCGGACTTGGCTCGTGGTCATTTTGGTAGTCGGGTGTATGCCGACGAAGCTGGCCGAAGGTGTTGTCGCCCCAGCAAAAGACGCGCCCGTCGCGAAGACGCGCACATGCATTCGCACCACCCGCTGCGACTTCGATCACGTCAGTGAGCCCCGCCACCACGCTCGGTTGGGAGGCCAGCATCTGGCTACCGCCCTCCCCGCCGCGCCCGTCGCCGACTTGTCCTCGTGCGTTGTCACCCCAGCACTCCACGCGCCAGTCTAAAAGGCGTGCGCAGGTGAAATTGTCGCCCACGGCGATCTCGACTACGTCATCCAGGCTCGGAATGGTGATAGGAGGCGTCCCGGACCCGGGCGGCGCAACGTCGGTGAGCTGGTACGACGCGTTTTCGCCCCAACACGTCACTTGACCGGGCATGAGAGCCGCGCAGAAATGTGAGGAAAAAGACTCGACTGCGTGCACGTCCTCGACACCGTCGACAATCGCCGGCTCATTCACGTCACCCCGCTCGACAGCACCGCCAAACGCCCCAAACTCGTTATCGCCGGCGCACTTGATGCGCCCGTTCGAGTACGTGACACAGGTATTCCGACCGGCCGCCACCGCCACGGGCACGACTTCAGCTTCGCCGGAGTCCGATGCGTCCCGAACATCGCCGCCCCCTCCAGAGTCGAGATTTGGGGCATCGTGGTCGGAAGTATCGGACGTCGCATCGCGAAGGGCGTCCCGGTCGTCATACGTCGCCGAATCCCGGTCGTCGTCGAGCTGCCAGCCTGGCCCCGACGAAGCCGACTCCAACGAACACGACGGAAAAAGGCAAAGCGCAGCCAGCAGGTATCCGACCCGTGCCTTTCGTCTATCAGGTCCCCTCAGCACTTCCACGTTCTTCCTCGACCTGTGCGATGAGCTTCTTGGCTGCGCCGTAAGTAGTGTTCGCCCGGAGCACGTCCTCCAGCAACTCAAGAGCCTCATCAACTCTCTGATTGGCTAGCAGTACACGAGCATAGTCGACGGCAACCTGAGAATTCGCGGGATTCGCCTGGTGCGCACGCTCATAGTACTCTTCCGCTTCCGTTGCACGCCCAAGTTTCTCCAGTACTTGTGCAATCCGTTGCCACGTCTTGAAGTGTTCGTCGATTCGGCTCGACTCGCGAAAGTAACGAAGTGCCAGCTCATACCGCTCTTCGTCAAAAGCCTGCATTCCATTCAGGTACTCTCGACGAGCCTTTTCTTCGTCTTCCATGTTGCTTCTCCCAGAACTTCAAGACTGGTCTACCTTGCAAATATGACGCGCATTTTCACATCCCAAACTTGCACCAGATCGCCATTTCCTGGATCAGTCAAGATTCTTCTGAACATGTTCTACTAATCGATTGATGTCATTTCGGACGGTCTTCGGTAGCTCGCTTGGCTTCCTGAGGACGGTGCCTCCGTGCGTTTTAGCAAATGCTCCGGTACCAGCCACCTTGGCCACCTCTACGTCTCGTCGATAGATGTGAATGTGAAACCTGCCTTCTCCTGGCGCGACCGCTCCAGGATTTGTGTCGATTCGGTAGTTATATCGCTTATTGCGAAATTTTCCGGTCACTCCATGCACTGAGCGCACTTTCTTCGGACGCTTGAACTTGCAGTTATGTACCCACGCCCCACTCTCGCCGACAAAGTACGAGCGAAAGTCGTCGACGGCAAAGTTGTAGACCGTCTCGACCCGCTGCGTCAGAAACACGCTCGCGACGGTCAAGCTCGATCCGTCACCGCTGGGCACTTGGTCGCCCGTACGTAGCTGGTCGACACGCGTCCAGCCCTTGCCGTCCACCCAGAAGGGGTGGTTGTTCGTCGTCTCGATCACCTCCGCCACGCCATCTTCGTCGACGAGCTCGAGCTCGACGATGACCCGCTCGGGATTTGCATACGGGTCATGGGTGCGGGCGCATCTTGCCCTCGCCTGCGAGCGCTGGAAGCACCCGCACCGAACACTGGGTGCGGGGCATCTTGCCCTCGTCGGTGGTCACGGGGCCGTGTTGACCCCAGCCTGTGCGGCCCCGGGTCACGATACTTCCGACTGAAGTCGCACCCCTCGTGGCCTCGGGTCACGAGACCGAGGGCTCGAGAGCGTGTTGTTCCGGCCTCGGGTCGGGCTCTTCGCGGCTCGACCGCTCTCATTCCAGCCTCAGGTCACCCCTCGAGCAACTTTTTGCGACGCTTACATGACCCAAGGTCACCCCTTCGAGCCATTTTTCGCGACGCTTACATGACCCAAGGTCACGCTGCGATCGATTTTGCGCGACGCCGTGAGACCTGTGGCCGCGTTGTGAGGCACTCGGGTCCGAGATCGTCCGGCCTCGGGCCGGGATGAATTCGCCCTGAGCCCGACCTCGTCCGACGCAAGGCCGGAAACGGAGGGGCTCTGGCCCCTTCTCGTCCGGCCTCGGGCCGGGATGGATTCGCCCCGAACCCGACCTCCTCCGACACGAGGCAGTGATCTGAGCGACCCAGGTCCCTTCTCGTCCGGCCTCGGGTCCCGCGGCGAGGCGCGGACAAACAAAAACGGCGCCCCGAAAGGCGCCGCCATTCACACAACCATCCAATTTAATTCATTCAGTTCCGGAACTGGTCCGTGTTGGCCTGGTTAGGCCCGATCTTCGCCCTCGCTGGCGACCACCAGACGGGTGCGCGCACGCTTGAGCGATTCGCGGTAGCGCTCGAGGAGTTCCTCCTCGTCTTCGGCCACCTCAGTCTGCGCCTCGAGGCGAGCGATCTCTTCCTCGGCGACGGTGATTTCTTCCTGGGCGTGCTCGATGTCGATGTCGCTGACGCCCTCGCAGCCCTGGGTGAGCACGCTGACCTTGTCGTCGAGGACTTCGGCGAAGCCTTTGTCGACAAAGAAGCGACGCTCGCCGCCCTCGCTACGGATGACCATCTCGCCGATGCCCAATCCGGTCAGAAGCGGAAGGTGGCCCGGCAGGATGCCGACTTGACCCTCGGAGCCGGGCAGGACGACTTCGTCGACGTCCTCGCTGAGCACCGCCTTTTCGGGCGTGACGACTTCCAATTTGATTTGCTCTGCAGCCATGACTCAACCTTACAAAAAACGTTCGGCGAATCAGCCGGCGCGCGCACGCGCCGGCTGACTTGCATCTGCTTAACTCTGCGCCGCGAGCTCTTCGGCCTTCTTCTTGACGTCGTCGAGGGTGCCCTGCAGGTAGAACGCCTGCTCGGGAAGGTCGTCGACCTCGCCGTTGAGAAGCGCCTTGAAGCCGGCGATGGTGTCCTCGAGCTTGACGTACTTACCGGGCATACCGGTGAACTGCTCGGCGACGTGGAACGGCTGCGACAGGAAGCGCTGGATTTTACGCGCGCGCTCGACGGTACGCTTGTCCTCGTCGGACAGTTCGTCCATGCCGAGAATGGCGATGATGTCCTGCAGCTCCTTGTAGCGCTGCAGCGTCTCCTGGACGCGGCGAGCGACTTCGTAGTGCTCTTCGCCGACGACCTCGGGAGCCAGAATCGTCGAGGACGAATCGAGCGGGTCGATCGCGGGGTAGATACCCAGCGAGGCGAGCTGACGCGAGAGAACCGTGGTCGCGTCCAAGTGAGCGAAGGTGGTCGCCGGAGCCGGGTCCGTAAGGTCATCAGCCGGCACGTAGACCGCCTGGACCGAGGTAATCGAGCCCTTCTGGGTCGTGGTAATCCGCTCCTGAAGGTCACCCATCTCGGTCGACAGCGTGGGCTGGTAACCGACAGCAGACGGGATACGACCGAGAAGCGCGGAGACCTCCGAGCCGGCCTGGGTGAAGCGGAAGATGTTGTCGATGAAGAGGAGCACGTCCTGGCCCTCTTCGTCGCGGAAGTACTCGGCGATGGTCAGAGCCGACAGGGCGACGCGAGCACGCGCTCCGGGGGGCTCGTTCATCTGACCGAAGCACAGGGCAACTTTGGAGTTGTCCCAGTCGCCGTTGGGAGCCAGAACGCCGGCTTCCATCATCTCGAAGTACAGGTCGTTACCCTCACGGGTACGCTCACCGACGCCGCCGAACACCGAGAAACCACCGTGCTCGAGGGCGATGTTGTTGATGAGCTCCTGGATGAGAACCGTCTTGCCGACGCCGGCGCCGCCGAACAGGCCGACCTTACCACCACGAGCGTAGGGAGCGAGCAGGTCGATGACCTTGATGCCCGTCTCGAACGCCTCGGTGGCGACTGCCTGCTCTTCGAAGGAAGGCGCCTTGCGGTGGATGGGCCAACGCTGGGTGGCCTCGGTCTCTTTGATCTCTTTGACGTTGGTCTTCGAGATCTGCTTCTCTTCGATTTCGTCGAGCGTGTCGTGGGTGGTGCCACGGACCTGGACGGTGTAGGCGGTGTCGCTCTCGCCCTCGAGGGTGCCACGCACGGTGGTGCCGTCGTTGAGCTCGAAGATGCGCACGCCGTCGACCGGGTCGCCGGTGACGTTGAGGATGCGACCGAGCACTTCACGGCCGACCGGCACGGTGATCGGGTCGCCGGTGTTCATGACCTTGGCGCCGCGGGTCAGACCGTCGGTCGAGTCCATCGAGATGGTACGAACGACGCCTTCGCCCAAGTGCTGCGCGACCTCGAGGACCAAGTTCCACTGGTCCTCGCCGAGCAACTCGTTGGTGACCTTGAGGGAGGACATGATCGGCGGCACGGCGTCCGAAGGGAACGCCACGTCGACGACCGGTCCCATGACCTGGCGAATCTCGCCAAACTTGGCGCCTTCCTGGACCCCTTTGGCGGCGGGCCCCTGGCTGGATGCGGCTTCGGTGGTCATTGTCTTTCTCCTGAATCTATTGCGTAACTACTACGTTGACTTCGGTATATGTGGCGTTGGTGCCGTTTGCCGCGCCCGATCCCAAGGCAAGCCTTGGGGCTGCACCGGCGAGGGCTCCGCTGGGGGCAAGCCCCCGCTCCGCTGTTAGCCTTTGAGCGACTCGGCTCCACTGACGATCTCGCAGATCTCTTTGGTGATATAGGCCTGACGCGCCCGGTTGTACTGGGTGGTCAGGCTGTCGATCATGTCTTCGGCGTTGCTGGTCGCGTTGTCCATCGCCGTCATACGCGCGCCCTGCTCGGCGGCGTAGGACTCGAGGAGCGCCTGCAAAAACTTTACTTCGACATAGCCCGGGAGCGTCTGCGCCAAGAGTCCCTCTTCATCGGGCTCGTAGATATACTCCGAGGCGCCCATGCCCTCTTCGGCCTCTTCGCCGTCGGCTTCACCGGCGCCGAAGATCTCTTTGGACAGCGGCAGGACCGGCTCGACGAGCGTGTTGTATTCGATGGCCGAGACGAACTCGTTGTAGGCCACGTAGACCGCGTCGTACTCGCCGGTCAGGAACTGCTTGGTTGCGTGCTTGGCGAGGCGCTTGGCCTCGTCGTAGCCCGGGCCGTCGACCACATCCATGAAGTTCTTCTCGACCTCATGTTTGCTGCGCCGGAAGTAGTCGCGCGACTTGCGACCGGCGGTCACCACGGCGACCTCTTCTCCGCTGAGCTCTTCGTCGCGGATGAAGTTCTCGACGCCGCGGAACAGGTACGAGTTGAACCCACCACACAGGCCGCGGTCACTGGCGATCGCGTACACGAGGACCTTGTCGACCGGGTCACGCTGCTCCAAGAGCGGGTGCGACCCCTCTTCGGCGCGCGCCACGAGGTTCGAGATCACCTGGTGCATCTTGTGGGCGTAGGGCCGAGCGGCCTGCACCGAGCTCTGGGCTCGGTTGAGCTTGGCCGCCGCGACCATCTTCATCGCCTTGGTGATCTTCTGGGTGTTTTTGACGGAGTTAATCCGCGTCTTGATGTCTTTCAGGCTAGGCATGGCTTGTTGCCTACTTCTAGTTGAGGCGCCTATCGAACCAATCGGTCGATACGCAACCCCTAAAACCTTAATTGCTCATGTAGAGGGCCCTGCAGCAATCGAAGCGCCCTCTACTTGGGCATCTAAATTCTAATGGGTTGCCCCGGCGCAGCGTGATCGCGCGACGGGGCAACTCATCTGCTTATTCCGCCGCTGCCGTCTGCTTGCCGGCCAAGAAGTTCTCGGTGTACTCGTCGAGAATCTCCAGGGCGTGAGCGGTCACGTCGGACTGATTTTCCGTGCGGATCTTCTTGCCGAACTTGCCGTCGCCTTCGATCTTGCTCCAGATCTCGGGGTCCTTGCTCTCGGCGAAGTCGTACAGGCCGTTCTCGTACTCTTTGAGATCGGCGACGTCGAGCTTCATCAGGTAGCCGGCGTTGGCCGAGAAGATGATCAGAATCTGCTTGCCCACGCGAAGCGGCTGGTACTGACCCTGCTTGAGGATCTCGACCAAGCGCTCACCCTTGGCCAGCTGACGCTGGGTCGTCTCGTCGAGGTCGGAAGCGAACTGCGAGAACGCCTCCAGCTCGCGGAACTGAGCCAGGTCGAGCTTCAGGGTACCGGCGACGTTCTTCATCGCCTTGATCTGGGCGGCACCACCGACACGGCTAACCGAGATACCGACGTTGATCGCCGGGCGGACACCGGCGTTGAACAGGTCGGTCTCCAGGAAGATCTGACCATCGGTAATCGAGATGACGTTGGTCGGGATATACGCCGAGACGTCGCCTGCCTGGGTCTCGATGATCGGCAGCGCGGTCAGGCTACCGGCGCCTTCCTCGTCGCTCATCTTCGCGGCGCGCTCGAGCAGGCGGCTGTGAATGTAGAAGACGTCTCCGGGATACGCCTCGCGGCCGGGCGGGCGACGAAGCAGCAGCGAAAGCTGGCGATAGGCGACAGCCTGCTTGGAGAGGTCATCGTAGATGATCAGGGCGTGCTGGCCGTTGTCACGGAAGTACTCACCCATGGCGACACCGGCGTACGGCGCCAGGAACTGCAGCGGCGCCGGGTCCGACGCGCCTGCGTTGACGACCGTGGTGTACTCGAGGGCGCCGTGCTGGCGCAGGCGGTCGACGACCTGAGCGACCGTCGATTCCTTCTGGCCCACCGCGACGTAGATGCACTTCACGTCGAGGCCCTTCTGGTTGATGATCGTGTCGACGGCGACCGCAGTCTTGCCCGTCTGACGGTCACCAATGATGAGTTCGCGCTGGCCACGGCCGATGGGGACCATCGAATCGATAGCTTTGAGGCCGGTCTGCAGCGGCTCGTGGACCGACTTACGCTCGATGATGCCGGGAGCCTTGACCTCGGCGCGACGACGCTCGCTGGCGTCGAGCGGGCCCTTGCCGTCGATGGGCTGGCCCAGCGGGTTGACCACGCGTCCCAGAAGCTCGGGGCCGACCGGCACGTCGGTGATACGACCGGTACGCTTGACCTCGTCGCCCTCGACGATCTTGGTGTCTTCACCCAGAAGCGCCGCACCGACGTTGTCTTCCTCGAGGTTCAGAACCATGCCGAAGACACCGTGCGGGAACTCGAGCAATTCGCCGGCCTGCGCCGACTCCAGCCCGTAGATACGCGCGATACCGTCGCCCACCGAGATGACAGTGCCGGTCTCTTCGACCTCGACACGCTTATCGTAGTTCTCGATCTGGTCCTTAATGATGGAACTGATCTCTTCGATATTGATGTCCATCGTCCTTCCTGTTTCGGGGGGCCTTGAGGCTGGCCCGTTTATCTCTGTGACAACTCTTTAAAATCTATCGGATGCCGGGGTTCAGACCTCGGCCAAGATGCTCTCTCGCAGCCGCTCGATCTGGCTTCGGATCGACCCGTCGTACACCATGCTGCCGATGCGGGTGACCGCACCGCCGAGCAACGACTCGTCGACGTCGGTCTCCAGCAACACGTTCTTGCCGGTGATCTCGCCGAGGGCTTTTCGGATATTGCTTTTTTGCGCTTCGTTTAGGTCGACCGCGCTGGTCACCTTGGCGCGAATGTTGCCAGCCTTCTCGTCGACACGCTCGCCGAAGGTGCGTGCGATGGTGGGCACGAGCCGGAAGCGGTCGTTATCGAGCAGGAGCAAAGCGAAGTTGGTGATCATCTGGTGCCAGCCGCGCTTCTGCGCGATGGCACGCACGATCTTGCGGCGCTCGTCGAGCCCGATGCTCGGGTTGAGCAACGCGGTGCGAAACGGCTTGCTCTGCCCGTAGATCTCGGCGAGCTCGTCGAGCTGATCGCGAAGCTTCTCGTAATTGTTTTGCTCGACGCCGATGTCCAACAGCGCCTGAGCGTATCGTCTTGCTACCGGTTCGCCTGCCATGAGGACTTACTCCTTGAAGTTGGCGCGCGAGGCCGACGCTTCGGCCCGTGCGCACCGTCCTAAACTTATGCGGCGCGCTCGGAGTCGCCGGAATCCAGGGTCGAAAGCTCGCTGACGTAATTGTCGACCAGCGTCTTCTGCGTGCCGCCGTCGAGCTTCTCGCGGGCCATCGTCTCGGTCATGCCGACGGCCAGATCGACGACCTGACGCTCCAGGTCGGCGATCGCCTTTTTGACCTCTTGTTCGATGGTGACTTCGGCGTCGGCGCGCATCTTCTCGACCTGCGTCTTGGCCTCTTCGACGATGCGCTTTTTCTCGCGCTCGCCCTGCTCGTGGTACTCCTCGAGCAGCTTTTTGCGCTCGTCTTCGAGCGCGTCGAGCCGCGCGGTGTACTCTTCGAGACGGGCCTCGGCCTCTTCGCGAAGCTTGCGAGCCTCCTCCAGATCATGGATGAGGGTCTCGCGGCGGGTTTTGAAGAAATTGGTGATTCCTTCGCCACCGAACTTGTAGATGATCCCGAGGAAGATCAGCAGGTTGATGATGCTGACGATCCAGCTTCCCCACGGGAAGCCGTGGCCGCCACCTGCGGCGGCGAAAGCCGGCTGGGCGAACAGCAGCACGGCACAACCGGCCAGCACTGCCAATTTAACGGGAGTTGGGGCTCGAAATTTCATCGGTTCAGCCTCTGGTAAACTCGCGTCCACTACTGCTAGCGAGCCACGACTGCTAGCAAACAGGTGGCTCGTTAGCTCGGAAGAATCTTGGCGGTCATCGCGTCGGCCAGGCCCTGGGCGCGCTTCTCGATGTCGGATCGAGCCGAATCGACCTTCTTGGCGATCCGATCGCGCTCCTCTTTGAGCTTGCCCTGAATCTCTTCGCGCACCTCTTGGACCATGTCGTTTTGCTTTTGGATCCCTTGGTTGCGAAGCGACTCGCGCACGTCCTGGGCGTCACGACGCGCCTGGCGCATCTTCTCTTCGTACTCTTCGATCACCCGCCCGGCGCGCGTCTCCATCTCGGCGGCCTCTTCGCGGGCGCCTTCCACCCCGTCTTCGCGCGCGTCGACCGCCTGTAGATAGGGGCGGAAGAGCACGAAGTGCAGGAAGAAAAGCACGAAGAAGAACAAGATCATCTGAACGATGATCGTTCCATCGACATCGATAGCAGCAGCCGCCATCACAGGGGCGACTTGACTGGCGGAAATGGTGGCCATTGTATTGAACATCACCGGCTCTCGGCTTTGAAAAGAACTACCAAGATGCAGCCTCTAGCGCTGCGCCAGAAGGCTTCGACGAGCCCTCCGGAGAACGCGCGGCGGAACTAACACGCGTGATTTACGGGTGTCAAGCTATAGAGTGGGGGGAATTCAGCACGTTGCGCGCCCTGCCCTCATTGCGCACCGCCGAGACATCTGTGCAACGCGTCGGATCGCGCGGACACTCCCGAGTAATAAGGTTTCGGGGCGGGGGGGAAACTCGAGAAGTGACAATCGGTGTGACGACTAGAAGGTGTTGTCGTCGGCGCGCACACCTTTCTTTCAGACCATCCGAAGCGCCGAACAGCTTTGCGTTCGGGCCCCATCGTCTGTTTTGGGGAGGCCGGTCACGGTTTCGGTTTCGGTTTCGGTTTCCGGTCGCCGGTCGCCGGTTTCCGGTCGCCGGGTGCCGAACCCGTGACCGTGACCGTCTGATCATCCCACACATCTCATTTGCCGATGCGGAGCCGGGGCTTGCCCACTTGTTTTGCTAAGCAGGGGTTGGTCGGCGTTGAGGAATCGCACGCCCGACCCCAAGGAGAGCCTTGGGGCTGCACCGGCGAGGGCTCCGCGGGCAGCAAGCAGCCGCTCCGCGTGCCGCAACACGGTGCCTGACACCTCGTCGACGCCATCCCGCACATCTTTGTTGATGCGCTGCGTTGACGGTCGGGGCGCGGTCGTCCCCGGCCGCCGGGGTCCGTCTCGGGCCCCGCACGTGTTCGCGCAAGGCGTGTGCCTTGCTTCAGACACGCGACAACACGGCGCCTGACACCGCGTCGACCGCTCCGTGATCGTGATCGTCGTCGTGATCGGCGGTTGTCGTTCGCGGCGAGACAAACGGCCGATCACGATCACGACGACGATCACGGCCGCACAACACGGTGACTGACACCTCACCGTCAACCCACTTCGTGGGCCTCGATGGACGGGTTCGCCGACCACAACACGGTGTCTGGCACCTCGTCGTCGCGGGGTCCGTCTCGGGCCCCGCACGTGTTTGGGCAAGGCGTGTGCCTTGCAAAAGACACGCAAGCTGGGGCGCCGGTCACGGTCACGGTTTCGGTTTCGGTTTCCGGATCCGGTTTCCGGTCGCCGGTTTCCGGTCGCCGGTTTCCGGATCCGGTTTCCGGCCGCCGGTCGCCGGTCGCCGGGTGCCGGACCCGTGACCGTGACCGTAATCCGTGACCGTAACCGTAATCCGTGACCGTGACCGTAATCCGTGACCGTGACCGTGACCGTAATCCGTGACCGTGACCGTAATCCGTGACCGTAACCGGACCCGTAACCGTGACCGTAAACGTAGCCATCCCCACGATCCTCCTCACCGATGTTCTTGACCCTGCCCCCACCATGCGCCATGTTGTTCGGGAAAATTCGTGGACCGCTGTACCAACATTAATGCCACAAACGAGACACGACGCCGTGACTGACCAACCTTCGGAAAAGACCGAATTTACAGGCGATAACCTCACCTATATCGAACAGTTGTACGCTCAGTACCTGGACGACCCCTCCTCGGTCGATCCGAGCTGGAAGCCGGTGTTCGATGAGTATCTGGCCGATCGCGGCGCCGCCAAGCAGAAGCCGTCGTTTCGGCCGCGCACGATCTTTCGGTCGGGCACGACCACGACCAACGGCAACTCGAACGGCGAGGCGGTCTACGTCGACAAGGTGCACAACACCACCGTCGGCGCGCCGGGGCGCACCGAGGGGTTTGCCGCGCGTATCGAAGCTCTCGTGCGCGCGTACCGTCTTCATGGCCACTTGATCGCCAAGATCGACCCCCTCGACCGAAGCCGCCCGCCGGCGCCGCCCGAACTCGATCCGGCCACCTACGGCTTCTCGGACAGCGATCTCGACACGCCCGTGCGCTGCGAGCCGCTGTTCGGCTCCAACGAGACCAGCTCGCTGCGCGAGGTGCTCGAGCGCCTCAAGCAGCTCTACTGCGACGGGATCGCCGTCGAGTACCAGGACATGCCCGTGTCTCGGTCGCGCTCCTGGCTGCGCGAGCAGATCGAAAAGAATAGCTACGCGTCCATCGACGGCGCCGACGAGAAGAAGCGCATCCTGCAGCGCCTCATCGAGGCCGACTCCTTCGAGTCGTTCCTGCACAAGAAGTACGTGGGTGCCAAGCGCTTCTCGATCACCGGCGGTGACACGCTCATCCCGATGCTCGACGCCATGCTCAACGAGTTGGGCCGTCTGGGCGCCGAGGAGATCATCTTCGGCATGGCGCACCGCGGCCGGCTTAACGTGCTGCACAACATCATGGGCAAGCCGGCCGATGCGATGCTCTCGGAGTTCGAGCGCAGCCCCGAGCCCGAGGAGTATATCGGCTCGAGCGACGTCAAATATCACATGGGCTACTCGAGCGACTTCGAGACGACCTCGGGGCGCAACCTGCACCTGTCGTTGTGCTTCAACCCGAGCCACCTCGAGTTCGTCAACCCGGTCGTCCAGGGCCGCGCCCGCGCCAAGCAGCACCGTCGCGGCGATGCGCTCGCCCGCGAGGAGATCGTGCCGGTGCTCATGCACGGCGACGCCGCCTTCAGCGGCCAGGGTATCGTGACCGAGTCGCTCAACCTGAGCCGGCTCGACGCCTACAACGTGGGCGGCACGATCCACATCGTCATCAACAACCAGATCGGCTTTACCACCGAGCCCAAAGACGGCCGCTCGACGACCTACGCCACCGACGTCGCCAAGATGCTGTCGGTGCCCATCTTCCACGTCAACGGCGACGACCCGGAAGCGTGCGTGCGCGTGATGAAGCTGGCGGCCAAGTACCGCCAGATGTTCCAAGAGGACGTCATCATCGACCTGGTCTGCTACCGCGAGTACGGCCACAACGAGGGCGACGAGCCGCGCTACACCCAGCCGGTCATGTACCAGCGCATCGAGGGCCTGGCCCCCGTGCGCAAGAAGTACACCCAGGAACTGCTCGAAGAGGGCGTCATCGACCAAGAGGAGGCCGACCGGCGCTGGGACGAGCGCATGGAGATGTACTCCAGGACCTTCGAGAAGGTGCACACCTCGCCTAAAAAGAAGACCGTCGACACCATGAACGGGCTCTGGGAGCCCTACGAGGGTGGCGACGTCGACGCCACGGCCGAAGTCGAGACCGCCGTCGCTCGCGAGCGCCTCGAAGAATTGGGCACGCTGCTCTCCGAGGTCCCCGACGACTTTACGCCCCACCGTACCCTCAAGCGTCTACTCAAGACGCGCAAGGAGATGGCCACCGGCAATAAGCCGCTCGACTGGGGCATGGGCGAAGCGCTGGCGTACGCCACGTTGCTGACCGACAACCACTCGATTCGCATGAGCGGCCAAGATGCCATCCGCGGCACGTTCAGCCACCGCCACGCGGCGGTCTTCGACGCCGAGACCGGCCTCGATTACTGGCCGGCGCGCCACCTTCAAGACGAGCAGGGCGAGCTCGAGGTCTACAACAGCCTGCTCTCGGAGGCGGCCGTGGTCGGCTTCGAGTACGGCTACAGCCTCGACTACCCCGACGGCCTGACGATCTGGGAAGCGCAGTTCGGCGACTTCTCCAACGGCGCTCAGGTGATCATGGACCAGTTCATCAGCTCGGGCGAAGACAAGTGGAAGCGCTTGAGCGGTCTGGTCATGCTGCTTCCGCACGGCTACGAGGGCCAGGGCCCCGAGCACTCGAGCGCGCGTCTGGAGCGCTACCTGCAGCTTTGCGCCGAAGACAACATGTTCGTGTGCAACCCGACCAACCCGGCGCAGTACTTCCACATGATGCGCCGGCACATGATGCGCGCGGTCCGAAAGCCGCTCATCGTCATGACCCCCAAGAGCCTGCTGCGCCACCGCGACGCGACCTCCACGCTCGAAGATCTGAGCGAGGGTAGCTTCCAGCCGATCTTGGGTGAGACCGACGAGCGCGTCGACCCGAAGAAGGCCAAGCGCGTCATCCTGTGCTCGGGCAAGGTCTACTACGACCTGGCCAGCTACCGTGCCGAGAACGAGCACTTCGACACCGCGATTCTGCGCGTCGAGCAGCTCTTCCCGCTGCGCGAGGCCAAGCTCGAAGAGGCGCTCGCCAAGTTCTCCAACCGCGAAGAGGTGGTCTGGGTCCAAGAAGAGCCCAAGAATATGGGCGCTTGGACGTACATCTTCCCGCGGCTGCTCGACGTGCTCGGCCCCGAGCATATGCCCAGCTACGTGGGCCGTCGCGCCAGCGCCAGCCCGGCGACCGGCTCGCCGGAGGCCCACGACATCGAGCAGGCGACCCTGGTGCGTGAGGCGTTCGGCGACTGAGCAATGGGCGAGAGCCTTGCTTTGCGTCGCCCCCCATCCGCCTCGCGCTGTACGACGCGCGAGGCACCTTCCCCGAGGGGAAGGGATGCCCCTGCGAAAAGCTACGTGGTCCAGAAAAGCTAAGGCAGCCCTTCCCCCGGGGGAAGGTGCCCGTAGCGAAGCGAAGGGCGGATGGGGGGCGCCAAGAACCCACCACTTCCTAAATCTCCACTCTCCCCTTGAAACCTAGCACTAAGCGCGTAGACTGCCCGTGGTTTGCGTGAGGGTGCGATTCGCAGTCGCACGCACAACTCCAAATTTCTTTGTAATTAAGTAGATGTAATCAGCCGGTGCGTCGACGCACCGCGAGCCAAAGAGGCAACCCATGAGCGTTACCGTCGAGGTCCCGTCGCTGGGAGAATCGGTCACCGAAGGCTACGTCGCCGAGTGGAAGAAAAAAGAGGGCGACTACATCGCCGAGGACGAGGTCCTCGTCGAGTTGGAGACCGACAAAATCACTATCACGGTGCCGTCGCCGGTGTCGGGGACCATCACCGCGCTCAAGGCCGACATCGATGATGCCGTCGCCGTCGGCGAAGTGATCGCCGAGATCGAGCCCGGCGAGGCTCCCGAAGGCGCCGGTGAAGCCGAAGAGACCGTCGAAGCCGAAGCCGAGACGGCCGAAAAGGCTGCCGAGCCGGTCGAGACTCACGAGGGCCTGAGCCCGGCGGTCGCCCGCCTGGTCGAAGAGCACAACCTCGACCCGTCCGACATCGAGGGCAGCGGCCCCGACGGGCGCATCCTCAAAGGCGACGTCCTCGCCCACGTCGAGGGCGGCAAGGCCAAGAAGAAGCCCGCCGACGCCGGCGTCGAAGTGCGCCGCGCCCCGCAGGTCGAGACGCAGCAGACCGAAGAGCGCGTCAAGATGAGCCGGCTTCGCCAGACCATCGCCAAGCGACTGGTCTCCGCGCAGCAAGACGCGGCCATGCTGACGACCTTCCAAGAGGCCGACATGAGCGGCGTCATGGAGCTTCGCAAGAAGTACAAGCAGAAGTTCCTCGACAAGTACGACGTCAAGCTCGGCTTCATGAGCTTCTTCGTCAAAGCGGCCATCGAGGCGCTCAAGGCCTACCCGGCGGTCAACGCCGAGATCGACGGCAACGAGATCGTCTACAAGAACTACTACAATATCGGCGTGGCCGTCGGCGGCGGCGAGAAAGGCCTGGTCGTCCCGGTCATCAAGAATGCCGACCAGCTCAGCTTCGCCGAGGTCGAGCTGACCATCAACGAGCTCGTCGGCAAGGTGAAGAGCAACTCCCTGACGATGGAAGATCTGCAGGGTGGCACCTTCTCGATCACCAACGGCGGCATCTACGGCTCGATGCTCTCCACGCCCATCCTCAACCCGCCGCAGAGCGGCATCTTGGGCATGCACAACATCGTCGAGCGCCCCGTCGCCGTCGACGGCGAAGTGGTCATCCGCCCGGTGATGTACCTGGCGCTGAGCTACGACCACCGCATCATCGACGGACGTGAAGCCGTGTCGTTCCTGGTGCGTCTCAAAGAGTGCATCGAGAATCCGGAGCGGATTCTTCTCGAAATCTAAAAGGTTTTACAATGTACGATCTAGTAGTCATTGGTTCGGGCCCCGGCGGCTATATCGCCGCCATTCGTGCTGCTCAACTCGGCATGAACGTGGCCTGCGTGGAGAAGTACGACAGCTACGGCGGCACCTGCCTCAACGTCGGGTGCATCCCGTCGAAGGCGCTGCTCGACTCGAGCGAAAGGTTCGCCGAGGTCAACCACGCGCTTGCCGACCACGGCATCAACGTGGGCGAGGTCGAGCTCGACCTCGACAAGATGCAGGCGCGCCGCCGCAAGGTCGTCGAGGACTCGGCCAACGGCGTCAACTTCCTGTTCGGCAAGAACAAGATCGACGGCATCCACGGGTTCGCGACCATCAAGGACAAGAATACCGTCGAGGTCGATCTCAACGACGGCGACACCAAGACGCTCGAGACCAAGAAGATCTTGATCGCCACCGGCTCGAAGCCCTCGCAGCTTCCCGGCATCGAGTTCGACGACGAGCATATCCTCGATTCGACCTGGGCCCTCGAGCTCGACGAAGTCCCCGAGCACCTCATTGTGATCGGTGCCGGCGTCATCGGACTCGAGATGGGCTCCATCTGGTCGCGCCTGGGCGCCAAAGTCACCGTCATCGAGTACCTCCCCCAGATTCTGGGCGGTCGTGCCGACAAAGAGGTGATGAAGAAAGGCAAGCGCATCTTCGAAAAGCAGGGCCTCGAGTTCGTCATGAACGCGATGGTCACCGGCGCCGAGGTCAAAGACGGCCAGGTCGAGGTGAGCTACCAGCCGCGCGACGACGAAGAGAAGACCGAGACGCTCACCGGCGACAAGCTTCTGGTCGCCGTGGGTCGCTCGCCGTACACCGAAGGTCTGGGCCTGGAGAATATCGGGCTGGAGACCGACGATCGCGGCTTCATCCACGTCGACGGCAACTACGAGACGAGCGTCGAGGGCGTCTACGCCATCGGCGACGTCATCCCCGGCCCCATGCTCGCCCACCTGGCCGAGCACGAGGGCGTGGTCGCCGTCGAGCGCATGAACGGCATGGGCTCGCACGTGCTCTACGAAGCGGTGCCCGACGTGGTCTACACCCACCCCGAGATCGCCAGCGTCGGCAAGACCGCCGCACAGCTCGACGAAGAGGGCGTGGAGTACAAGACCGGCAAGTTCATGTTCCGCGCCAACGGTCGCGCCCGCGCCATCAACGACACCGACGGGTTCGTCAAAGTCCTGGCCGACGCCAAGACCGACCGCATCCTCGGCGCCCATATCCTGGGCCCGCAGGCCGGCGACCTGATCGCCGAATTGGCCGTCGCGATGGAATTCTGGGGAAGCTCGGAAGACGTCGCGCGCAGCTCGCACGCACACCCGAGCTTGGCCGAGGTGGTCAAAGAGGCTTGTTTGGCCGTCGAGGGTCGGGCGCTCAACTCTTAAGAGCTACTAAGGGTGACTTAGGGTTACTTAGGGTTACTTAGGGTTACTTAGGGTTACTTAGGGTTACTTAAGGCAGCCTGTTTGAAACGCACTGCTTAGTTCCCCTTAGTTCCACTTAGTCACCCTTAGTCACCTTTAGTTCCCCTTAGTCACCCTTACCTCCCCCCAACATCTCATCTCGCGCCTCGCCGCCGGTTCGAACGACCAGGTCGCGAAGCTTCAAATCGAGATCGATCCACGCATCGAAGACGTGCTGTGGGACTTCGTAGTCCTGCAGCACGTCTTTTAGTATCTGGTGGCGGCGGTCGAAGTGACCGACGAGGATGGGGTGGTCTTGGTGGCCGCGCCGAATGGGCTTGCCGGTGTACTCGACGTCCTCGTTGCCGAGGCGAGCACGGGTGTACTCGCCCTGCAGTCGGGCGATCTCGTCAAGGTCGGTGTCGACGAAGAAGAAGCCGATCATGACGTCGTCGAAGAGACGACGGTAGAAGTCGCGCATCATCTCGTCGAGGCGGTCGAGACCGCCGACCTCTTCGGAGAGGCTCCAGTTTTGGTCGGTCATGGTGCTTATTTGGTCGGATGGCTGGTTCGTAGCGATGCCCCCGGCCGGCCTCCACCGGCCCCCCCGCGCGGAGCGGCGGGGGGCTTTATGGTCGGCTTCTCGGAAGTGTCTCAGGGGCGAACGGTCGAGAATCGACCACTTTGAATAGATCGACCATATAGGCCCCCGCCGCTCCGCGCGGGGGCCGGGGGTGCGGAGGCACCCCGGGGGCATCGCCACTCACCTGCAATGCCCACACAACCAAAATCACCCAATCCGCCCGGTCGACATCAGCGATTCGTAAACCAGCAGGCGCACCGAATCATTCTCGATCGACTTGAGCACCGTCTCGGTCTTGTGCTCCTCGACGGTCTGCAGCGTCACATCGAGGTCGCCGCCCCAGATGCACTGGTCGGTGTCGTCGAACACCTCGACCACGCGCACGCGCACCGGCGTGTCCTGGAAGGTATTTCGCAAGGCCGCCAGCGGCACGTGGAGCATCGTGCGGTCGGTGTCTTCGGGGCGCGGCACGATCACGGTGAACGTGGGCACCATGCGAAGCTGCGATTCGCGCGGGTCCTGGAAGGGATCGAAGATCACCTGCGCGCCGAGCACGTGGCGAACCTCGGTGCACAAGATGGTGAACGCCTCGCGCTCGTCCCACTTTTGCCACGCCTGAAAACGGCGGTCCCACACCGCCTTGGCCTCGCCGAAATAGCCGCCGTAGGCCGATCGAAGCGTCTGGAGCAGCCGCTTTCGCTGCGAAGCTTCGAGGCGCTCGAACTGACGGAGCATCGCCTGGTGATTGGCCTGCAACGCCCGGGCGAGCAACTCGTCGTAGTTGTCGGGCAAGGAGTGCTCACCGGCCACGACCTGGACTTGCAGCGCGGAGTCGGCGACTGCCACCTGCAGCGGCTTCTCGTCGCTCTTGGTGGTGATGTCGCAAATCTCGCCGTGGGAGTTGGGGAGCGTCTCGGCCAGTGAGCGGCGCATGCCCACGAGCAGGTCGCGAAGCGCGTTATGCTCGCGCATGCTCCACGATAGCAGCGGCGCGTCCCACGGGAGGCTGTCGGGCTCGCACAAGCGCATCGTCTGCAGCGGGAGACCGAAGACCGACACCGGCGGCGTGCTTCGCCGGCCGGGGGCGAAGGCCAAGGCGCGCTGCTCTTCGCGGAAGAGCTCACTCCACGCATTCGCCAACTCGCCATAAGCCGACCACTCCTGGAGTTGCCCGGTCAGCTCGCCGCTCTCCTCGTCGACGATGCGCGCCAGCTTGAGCAGCGCTTGCTCGACGTCCACCCTGCTCTGCTCGGCGCGAAGCTTTTGGGCGGCGTGGCGCAGGAACGATTGCGGCGACAGCGCCAGGCTCTCCCAGCACAGCTCGACGAGCGCCGCCGGGTCGGGCGCGTCCTCCAAGCCCTCGACGGCCACGCCGATCTCTTCGACGGCGCCCTTCATGAAGCTCGAGCGCTCGACCACGCTCCAGTCGGGCCAGCCGCGCTTGGCGCGCTTGAGCTTCTCGGTGAAGTCGTCCATGCCGCTGAGCAGCAAAAAGACGCTGTCGCCGAACTGTTCGGCGAAATCGCTCAGCCGCTCTTCGAACAGGCTCATGCGCTGCTCGACGATCGCCGGAATCTGGGTGAGGTGGACGCGATCGCCGCCGAGCTGACGCGCGGCCTTGTTCGTCAGGCTCTTGAGCTTGCGGTCGTCGCGGCTCTGCAGCACCAGGCCCACGCCCACCTGCGAGATCCCCAAGATTTCGGAGACGGGCTGCTGGAAAGCGAGCAGCAACTCGGAGTCGTCGACGTTGTCGATCAGCTTTTTGTGCAGGCGGATGCTCGGCGGCGACTGCGACAGGTCGGTCATCACGGGCACGGGGCGCCCCCCGTCGCTCAGGGTATCGTCGACGCCCACGTCGAGCAGGGCACGCACCAGCGCATCCATGCGGCGACGCTGGTCGGCGACGGCGACCCCCTCCTCGGCCAACAAAATCAAAAAAGGATCGAGATGGACGGTCAGCAGCTCGCGAACCAAGCGTTTGGTTCTGAGCTCGATCGATTCACTCACGAAAAGACTCCTCGAGGCGCGCGCGTATGCCAGCTCGTATCGGCCGGCACGCTCACACAAAAAACCCGCGCAGAAATTGGCGACAAATGTTGCTCGTCGACTATCTTACGCGTGAGCGGCCGCCGAGTGAAGGGGATTAAAGACACAAATTTGTGGCCAACGCTCGCGCAGTTTGTGCGCCAATGCGGCCGCATCGACGCGGTGCCCCTGAATGCCACTGGGGTTGATGCTCAACGCCAGAATACGAGCCGGCTGCAGGGCGCGCACTTGCCAGCGTCGCTCGAGTCGCCCCAACCGCCGCGCAGAAGCCTGCAGCACCGTGCCGTCGGGCACGAGCAGCATACGCCCCTTCCCCGTCACCGCGAGCAAATGCTCGACGACGCTGTCGCTCACGAGCCCCGGAATGGCGATGGCCTCGATCTCCTCGGTCCACAACGCCCCCGCTCGTTTGAGCCCCAAAAGAGCGCTCTTCGAGGGCAACTCGACCGGTTCGACCCCCTGTCCGCCCAACAGCGAACGGTCTTGGCTGATCGCCTCGCCCAAGAGCTCGCGCTGCCAGTCCTCCTCGACTTCCGCGAGCGCCAGCCGGTCGACCAACTGCGCGGTGCGCGCGCAGATCTCGTCGACGTCACTCGACAGCACCGCCCCGGTCGACACGATGAGCGCATCGCTCAGCTCGGCCTTGGCGGCCACGGTGCGCCCGTACGCCCCGTCGATGAGCACGAGATCGACCCCGTGCTTCTCGAGCACGTCGATGCCCTTGCGCAAATCTCCGCGGTGGCGAACTCCCGCCAACACCACGGTCCCCTCCTCGATGACCCTTCCGACGAGCACCTCGCCGAGTGGCGTCGAGAACCCGAGCGACTCGACGTACTCCACCCGCGCAGTCGACTTGGCCAGCGCATCGCGCGCCGTGACAATCCAGTGGCCACGTTTCACGTGGATCGGCGGCTTCTTAGTCCCGATGAGCAAATCGGCCGATTCGCCGTCGATCCCGATCGACACCAGCCCCACACACCGATCGGCGCACGCCGGCGAGCCGAGCAAGAAGTTGAGCGTGGTCGTCTTGCCGCAGTTCTTCGCCACGCCGACCAGTGCCAGGCGGCTTACTTCGTCTAGTAAATTTGGAGGGATTGTCGTCATATCGTCGGTCTATTTGGGCAAACAAAAAACAATTTGAGGGTCGTCCAATTCACCATTTGTGGTGATTGACACGACCCTCAAATCGTCGTTTGTCCGCTCTAATAGGGTCCAATTCACCATTTATGGTGATTCACACGACCCTCAAATCGTCGTTTGTCCGCTCTAATAGCACACGTTTAGTCGTCTTCGCCCTCGGGCTTGTCGCTGCCCTGGTGGCCGAGCGGCTCGGCCTGGTCGAGGCGCGGGTGGTTGTTCTGGAACTGGCGGCGAAGCTTGCCGCTGCCGTCGTCCATCGCGTCCATCGCCTGCACCGACTCGGCGATCGCGTGGACCGCGGCGAGCACGTCGGAGGTGTTCCCGGTCTCCGAGATGGTGTGCATGTTGCGGATCGGGAAGCCGATCGAGGTCGCAGCCGTGTCGACCGCGGCGAGCACGCCGGCCATGCCGTCGGTGCCGGTGTCGCGGCCGCAGACGTCGCGCTGGAACGGGATGTCCTTCTCTTTGGCGGTCGTCTCGATGATGCGGTTGAGCTGCTCGCTCGCAATCGAGCCGACCGACATCGTGAAGCCCTTGCCCATCTCGAGCGGGGTGAACCGGCGGTCGCCGATACCCGGAGCGGCCACGTAGTCGTGGTTGACGTCGACGGCGATGATCGCGTCGGGGTTCAGCTCGCCGGCGAACACACGGCTGCCGAAGCGGCCGATCTCCTCGTAGCTCGCAATCGCGAACATCACGCGCACGTTGTCCGTGCCGCCGTTCTCGGCGATGAGGCGGGCGACCTCGGCGGCCACGAAGCAGCCCAGGCCGTTGTCCAGATACGCGCCGTAGAAGGTGTCGGGGCTGAAGCCGCGCTTGATCGGGCGGTTCAAGATGATCGAGTCGCCCGCGCGAATGCCCAGGTTTTCGATCTGCTGCTTTTTGTTCTCACCGTGGATCTGCAGCTCGAGGTAGAGTTGCTCTTTCTTGATCCCCTTGTCGCCGGTGCGCAGCGCGCTGTCGGCGAAGTGAATCGCGCCCAAGGCCTCGACGGTGCCACCCTCGATGGTGCGGTAGTTGCCGGGATTCTCCGGATCTTCGCTGAAGACCTTGACCTCGTGACCGATGAGCGTCATCGGCAGGAACGAATCGCTGTCGATCCAGATCTTGCCGTCGTCACCAATGGAGCGCACCTGCATGCGGATCTTGTCGGCGTGGCCGATGATCATGACCGAGAACATCTCGTCCTGGCCCGGGTGCGTGTCGAGCACGACGCCTGCGTGGCCCTTGAACTGGTGCAGCTTCCAGCCGTCCTGCGAGAACGACTCGAAGTACGGCTTGAGCACGCCGTAGGTCATCGCCCCTTCGAGCCCCACGGGGCTGGGAGCGGCGAGGATGTCACGCATCAGCGCAAATTGGTCCTCGGGCATCGACTCGTTCCACGGCTTCTTTGCATCACTCATGACGTCACTCTATTTGTGAGAATTCTGCTACTTTGGAGTTGTTCTAAGCGCTCGACGCTTGTCGCGGGGGAATATACCACGCGATGCGCGGAGGTAAAGGTGGGAGGAGGGATTTGCAGGCATTGCTGATTCGGGGCGATGCCCCCCGGCGCCTTCGCGCCGCCACCCCCGTGCGAGGCAACGGGGGTGGATATGGTCGGTCTTTCACAGGTGGTCCCCTTCTGCAGTTTCGCTCCTGCGACCACGTATGCCAGGTCGACCATAACGCCCCCCAGAGCTTCGCCTGGGGGGCAGCGGCGAAGGCCGCGGGGGGCATCGCTACGCATCAGCAATGCGCCTCAAAGAAGACGCACCTCAAAGGCTGCGCGCAACCTTATTCAGCCGCGCCAACACACCCTCGTCGACATAGTCGACCTCGCCGGTCACCCGGTTCGCAATGAACTGGTCCACCGACGCCGTATCGACGTCGCCTTCGACGCCCAACTCGGCGCGCTCCCACAGGCGGACCGTCGCGTAGAAGAGCCACGCCAACTTGTCCATCTGCGGGCGCATGGCGAGCGTCGCCGGGCCCATGTCCATCTGGGCGATCTTGCCCAAAGCTTTCATCGACTCGCCGAGGCCGGCTTTGACCGCCGCGACGCGCTCCGAATCAGCCTCGTCACACTCGTCGAGCAGGGCGTTGAGGTGGCTGAAGAAGCCCTCGTGCACGCCGTACTTTTGCATGTCGCGCATCACCTGCATCTGCAGGGTGTTGTGGGTGCCCTCCCAGTTCTCGGTGACGATGGAGTCACGCAGCATACGCGGCAGGACCGAGAAGGTCTCGATGGCGCCGTTGCCGCCCAAGATCTCGATGCCGTCGACGGCGGCGTAGCGCGCCGACTTGGCGGTGCGCACCTTGTTGAGGTTCAGGGCCATGCGGAAGAAGCCCTTCTCGACGTCCGTCGCCTCGCCCTTGTCCAGCTTGTCCTGCAGCCAGGCAAGGTGCATCGTGCCGGACATGCACGCGTCGATCTCGGCTTTGACGTTCGCCAAGGTCTCTTGGACGAGCGGGTAGTTGATGATCGGCTGGTCGAAGGCCACGCGGTGCTCCGCGTAGGTCTGCGCGGTCACATAGGCCCGACGCGCGATGCCCATGCAGGCCGCCGCGTTGAACAGGCGGCTGGTGTTGATGACCAGGCGCATCATGTTCTTGAAGCCGTCTTTCGGCGCGCCCATGTGATAGGCGACCGCGCCGCGGAAGTCGCACTCGCCCGAGGCCATCGAGCGCGTGCCGATCTTGTCTTTGAGGCGGCGCACCGTGAAGTGGTTGACGCTGCCGTCCTCGAGCTGGCGCGGCACGAAGAAGAGGCCCAGGCCGCGGGTGCCCTCTTGCTTGGGCTTGCCGTTGGCGTCCTCGAACCGCGCGGTCATCAAGAAGATGTCGGCGTCGATATTCGAGCAGAACCACTTTTCGCCATAAATCCGGTACGAGCCGTCGGGCTGCTCGACGGCGCGCGAGGCGTTCCGGCCCACGTCGCTTCCGCCCTGCACTTCCGTCAGAAACTGCGCGCCCTCGAGGTGCTTGGCGTAGTCGCGGTCGAGGAAGCCCGGTAGGTACTTCTCGCGGATATCGTCCGGGGCGAGTTCTTGGAGCACGCGAATGACGCCCGCGGTGCACGCGGCCGGGCAGTTGTGGCCCGCTTCGCCGTTGTAGCTCGAGATGTAGAAGCGCGACAGCACGCCCGTAGCGTTCGGGTGGTGCGCGTACGCGGCCATCATGCCGCCGCCGTACATGTAGGCGCCCGCCTCGTGATAGGTCGGGTGGTGCTCGATCTGCTCGCTGCGCTCGCCGATGCCGCTGTAGCGGTCCAGGCGCGGCAGGTTCTCGTTGAGGTTGTTGCGCCGCACCAGCTTGTCGACCGGGCCGGCGACCTCGGCGCCAAATTTGGTGAGCTCTTCGGTCAGATCTTCGGCCGACTCGGTGGTCGCGTACAGCGGAACCAGTCGCTTGAAGTGGGTGTCCGAGGTGAACGCGTTGTCCGGCTGCGAGGCTTCCCACGCCTTCAGGTCGTTGCGGCCCTCCGCCTGCCCCGGCTGCACGGCATCGGGCTGCGCCTCGGTGACCACCTTAGTGATATTCGACTCTGGGTTTTCCTTGTTCATTTTGTCTCTCGAGCGATGGAGCGTGTGAGACCCGGTAGTTGTGAATTGCCATTCAGCGCAATGGTACTCGATAGGTGCATAGATGCAACGCGTGAGGTGGGGCGAGGCTTCCGAGGCGACCGTTTGACGAGCTGCGACCCTTCCGAGGGTGCGCTTCATCGAAGGCGCCGAAGGCGCTTCGATTTTGCTTACCCCCGGTGACGAGGTCGAGATTGAGCTCGCTTCCGGCAATGAGGTTGGGATCTTGAAAACGATTTGCCGATTCGGTCGCTAGGGCGTAGGACTAAGTGCTAGTCGGTCGAAAATGCGACCTCGTCACCGAATGCTAGTCGGTCGAAAATGCGACCTCGTCACCGAATGCTAGTCGGTCGAAAATGCGACCTCGTCACCGGGGCTAAGCTCAGCCGGGCGCGCCTCGCGCGACCGGCGTAGCGCCCCCCCGGCGAGGCTCGCAGCTCTACAAGACCTCAACCTTAAAGCCCCTATGAACCTCACCTTCAAAGTCCCCGTCGAGCATCACCCCAAGACTCTCTCGCAGCTTCTGCGCCGCGCGTGGCTCGACGCCACCGAGGAGCAGCTCGCCAAGGCGTTCGCCGACGGCAACGTGCGCATCAACGAGCGGCTGTCGAAGAACCCAGACAAGGTGCCCTCGCCCGACGAGGAGGTCACCGCCGCGGTCGGCGCCGGCGAGGAGCCGTTCGGGCTTCCCGAAGCGGCCGAGCTCGCCCGCGGCGAGGGCTGGGTGGTGGTGGAGAAGCCAGTCGGCATGCCCGGAACGCTCGATCGCGACGACCCGATGAACTCGGTCTTGTTTTTGGCCGACACGCTCGGGCTCGACCGCGACACATTTACGCCGGTGTGGGAGATGCCCGCCGAGGGAGGCGGGCCGTGGCTCTTTGGCGATGATCCACAGAATGCCGACGAGCTTTTGGAGGCGTGGGCCTCCGGCGAGCTCATGATCACCTGGGTGGTGCTCACGCCGACGCCGGGGCGCGCCCAGGGGCGCATCGAGGCGGCGCACGGCATACCGATCGACTACAGCGCCACCCAGATCCGCGAGGGCATCGCCGAGCTTCAGCTCACCCCGATGCCCCAGCAGGCGGAGTTCGAGGATGCGCCCGACCCGGTCGAGCTTGTGCTCGACGCGCTCGCCAAGGCGCAAATCCCGGTGCTCGGCGACGCGCAGCGCGGCGGCTATATGATCGACGGCGGACTTCGCCTACGCGTGACGGCGCTGTACCAGGCGGGCAGCGACCTCGCTCATAGCTGGAACCCCGACGAGGATTGGTGGCCCACCGACCCGGTGGTCGAGCTTCCCGAAGAAGAGGAAGAAGAGATCCCGCGCAAAAAGAGCAAGCGCCGCAAAGAAGAGATTGAAGAGCTTCTGGTCTCGGCCAAGACCATCGAGGTGCTCACCCGCCACGGCCACCCGTGGGTGCTCGCCGACCGCCAGACCGGCAGCCGCGGGCACCTGGCGCCCGGCAGCGTCGTCCAGCTCGTGGGCACCGACGGGGCGACCGGTCCGACTGCGCTCGTCGAAGGCACCGGCAAGCTCGCCGCGCGGGTGTGGAGCAGCGATCGCGAGGCGGCCGAATACTTCGCCGACGAGGTCGACATGCGCGTCGACGAGGCGTTTACCCGCCGCGCCGACCTGCTCGGCCAGACTCAGAAGACCGACCTCTTCCGGCTCATCCACAGCGAAGCCGACGGCCTGCCGGGCCTGCAGCTCGACCGCGTCGGCCCGCTGCTCCGGGCGACGCTGGTGGGCGCGACCGCCTTCGGCTTCCGCGAGCGCGTCTACCAGAATATCCTCGATTTCGACCCCGAGATGATGATTCTGGAGGTCGAGCACCTGCGCGATATCCGCACCGAGGAGATGCCCGAGGCGCGCGTGGTCGCCAAAGGCGCGTCCTACGTGCGCCCCGGCGAGCGCGTCGTGGGCGTCGAGGACGGTCTGAAATATTGGTGTGAGCCGTGGGAGGGGATCGACGTCGGGTTCTTCGCCGACCAGCGCGAAAACCGCCGCCGGCTCCGCCAGATGGCCGAAGAGGGCCAAAAGTGGCTCAACTTATTCTGTCACACCGGCGCGTTCACCGTGGCGCTCTGCTCGGAGGGCTGCGAGGTCGTCAGCAACGACCTGTCACAGCGCTATCTGACCTGGCTCGAGGAAAACCTCGACCTCAACGGGCTGCCGCAGTCGCTCAACCGCTCGGTCGCCGACGACGCGCGCGCTTATCTCAAGCGCTCGGACGAGACCTTCGACGGTATCATCGTCGATCCGCCCACGGCCGCCGCCGGCTCGGAGGGATTCTGGTCGGTCAAAAAGGACTACGAGGACCTGCTCGTCGACTGCTTCGAGCTGCTCGCCGACAACGGCGTGATGCTGGTGTGCCGCAACGAAAAGCGCGCCTCCGACCCGCTCGAAAAGCTCGTGCGCCGCGCCGCCAAGCGCGCCGGACGCAAGGTTACGAGCGTCGAAGACGCGCCGCCCGCGCCCGATTACCCGACGATGGAGGGTTTCCCGGAAGGAGATTCGTTCGAGGGTTTGTGGGTTCGAGTTTGAATTTGAGGCGCCTCGGTTCCTGAAACGCCTTCTACATAAGCAATTAAGGACATAGGGGCTGCGAATTGCGACGCCTTCGCGATACGCAACCCTTATGTCCTTAATTGCCCAAATAGAGGGCGCTGCTCCTCTGCAAGGCGTACAGCAGCTCTAGACCAACTCCGGCAGCCCAAACCACAAAAACGCGGCGATCAGGAAGTAGCCCAGACGTACGAAGGTGAGCCACTTGCCCAACTTCTTCGCCGTCTCGAAGTCTTTCTTTGCCCGCCGAGCGTTGCGCGGCAGCAGGAAGACCGCGCCGATCAGCAACCCGCCGAGCAAAAAGGGTTTTTCTGACAGTGAGCGTGTCAACACAGCGCTCGTGCTGAATATGATAAAGAGCGCGTAGAGCACCACGCTCACAGCGATGCGTCCGTACAGAATCCGATTCTCTCGCCGGTCGTCGCTCGCAGGTTGGTCGCTCGCAGGTTGGTCGCTCGCAGGTTGGTCACTCATAGTTGTTCGCTCGTCGTTGCAGTCCCAGATACCTAAGAACCTTGGATACACAGCCGTCTCTTGCCACTAACACGGTAAATCACGGCTGGCCAAGCATGCCTATAAAATGTATGCGAGTTGCACGGGCAAGGCGAAGTTGCCCGTCACCCAGATAAAATTAACGAGTTCTAGGCGCGTCCCGTCGTGTCGCTGCGTTCGGGTGTGGCCTGGCAATAACCAAGGAGTCGACAATGAGCAAACGAGTTACTCTGATTCGCGGTGATGGGATCGGCCCCGAGATCATGGAGGCGACCCTGCGCGTCATCGGCGCGCTGGACGTCGACATCGAATGGGACGAGCAACAAGCCGGCGCCGGCGCCTTCGAAAAGCTGGGCACCCCGCTGCCCGAAGAAACCCTGGCGAGCATCGCCGAGACCGGCGTGGCCCTCAAAGGCCCGCTCGAGACGCCCATCGGCGCAGGCTTTCGCAGCGTCAACGTCGCCATCCGCAAGCACTTCGACCTGTACGGTAACGTGCGCCCCTCGCGTGCGATTCCAGGGGTCAACACCCGCTTTAGCGACCTCGACCTCGACCTGGTGGTCATCCGCGAGAACACCGAGGGCGCCTATATCGGCATCGAGCACACCATCCCGCCGAACCGCTCCGCCGCCGAGTCGATCATCTTGGTGACCCGCCACGGCTCCGAGCGCATCTGCAAATTCGCCTTCGAATATGCCCGGCGCCACAACCGCGACAAGGTCACGCTCATCCACAAGGCCAATATCCTCAAGGAGACCAGCGGCTTGTTTCTGGAGGTCGGCCGCCAGGTCGCCAACCGCTACGACGACATCGAGTACGACGAGGTCATCGTCGACGCGATGTGCATGAAGCTGGTGACCAACCCCGAGCAATACGACGTCATCGTCAGCACCAACCTGTTCGGCGACATCCTCTCCGACCTGACCAGCGGTCTGGTCGGCGGCCTGGGCGTGACCCCCGGCGCCAACATCGGCGAGAACTGCGCGATGTTCGAAGCCGTGCACGGCACCGCGCCGGATATTGCCGGCCAGGGCAAAGCCAACCCCACCGCCATCATGATGGCCGCGGTGATGATGCTCGAGCACCTCGACTACGACGCCGAAGCCCAGCGCATGCGCGAAGCCACCCATAAGGTGGTCGGCCGCGGCGAAGAGGTCACCGGCGACCTCGGCGGCTCGGCGAGCACCGAAGAGTTCACCGACGCTGTGTTGCGTGAGTTGGGTGCGTAGTACGGAAGGCATAGCTTTGCGGCGCCCCCCATCCGCCCTGCGCTTCGCTCCGGGCACCTTCCCCCGGGGGAAGGGATTCCTTAGCTAGAACCACATTGGTCGCTTTTCGCAAGGAAATCCCTTCCCCTCGGGGAAGGTGCTGAGCGCGTAGTTTAGCGCGAAGCGGATGGGGGGCCCCGCATAGCTTTGACTCACTCTAGGCTCAATTCAACGAAACGAGCTTGCTCCCATCGCTGCTGCAGTAGGCCGCGTGGCCGCCGTGCTCGGCGCCGCACTCGCCGCAGACCTTGCGGCGGGGGCCGAAGCCGCGCGCCGGGAACTCGGTCACGCGCATGTTGACCACCGGCATGAACACTTCGCCGTCGTTGGGGCAGAAGGCCACGCCCGGCGCGCCGTATTCGCGGCAGGTCGGGCAGATGGTCAGCGGGATGGCCGGTTGGACGTGGGTGGAGTCCGACGGGTCGATCTCGACCAGCTCGTGGCCGTCGTTCGGGCAGAGCATCTCGTCGTCGGCCTCCCCTTCCCATCCACAACTCTCACAGGCTTTGAACGCCGGCGCGTTGTCGGCGCGAGCGCGGGTGTCCTGCATCAGCGGGAGGCCGTCGTGGTAGCAGTAGTCGACGCCTGGCGGGTAGCGGCGCTCGCAGCCGGTGCATACCAGCCGCTCGAGGCCGTCGGCCCTCTGGGCGCGTCGGCGCCGCCGCGGCTTGTGGGCCGGCCGAAGCGCCGTCGAATCGTAGGGGCAGACCAAGATGGTGGCGGGGAAGGTACGCGAGCACTTGGGGCACTCGCGCTTGGGCTCGGCGAACTGCTGCTGGGGCGTAAAGCCGACCTCGGAGGTGCCCAGCGCCTCGAGCACACTGTCGGGCGCGCCCGATTTCTGCTCCGAGGCCCCCTCGCTTCGCCGGCCCGAGGCTGCAACCTGACGGTGGTTCGAAAAGTCGGACTCGGTGACGGGGGCGAACCCGTCGAAGTCGAAAAGCTCCTGCTCTCGGCGCTGCCGGCGACGCACGAAGAAATACCCGCCGAACATGCCCAGACCCAGCGCACAGGCCGTTCCGAGCAGTACATACCCGAGATTCTTGCGCTCCAACGACTCTTCAGCCGCGCCTTCAGCCGGCTGCTGATCCGCCGACTCCTGAGCGAGCGCCGTGCCCGAAATGCCGAGCAAGCCCAAGATCCCGAGCAGACAAGCGAGCGCACTGAGCGCCAGCGAGCGCTTCAAGCGACTGAGGATGCGACCTTTTCGCGATTCTACCATGTACTCGCCTGCAGGAGAGGTGACGTCGGCCCGAATATATCAAGACTCCCGCAACTTCGCCAAGTTGGGGCGATACGGCGCCTCGACGACGCCCTCTTCGGTGATGATCGCGGTCACCAACGTGTTCGGCGTGACGTCGAAGGCCGGGTGCGCCACCTGCACGCCCTCGGGGGCGATCGCCTGCTCTTTGATGTGGGTGACCTCACGCGCGCTTCGCTGCTCGATGGGGATCTCGTCGCCCGACTGCGCCTCGAAGTCGATCGTGGAGACCGGCGCGGCCACGTAGAACGGGATGCCGTGGTGCTTGCACAGCACCGCCAGCCCGTAGGTGCCGATCTTGTTGGCGATATCGCCGTTGGCGACCACTCGATCGGTGCCCACGATGACCGCGTCGACCTCGCCCTCTTTCATAAAATGCGCGGCCATGCTGTCGGTGATCAGCGTGCACGGGATCTCGTCTTTCATGCACTCCCAGGCGGTCAGCCGCGCGCCCTGCAGGTACGGCCGCGTCTCGTCGACCCACACGTGCTCGAGCTTGCCGGCCGCGTGCGCCGCCCGGATGATGCCCAGCGCGGTGCCGTAGCCGCCGGTGGCCAGCCCGCCGGTATTGCAGTGGGTGAGCACCTTGGCGCCCTCGGGCAGCAAGTCGGCGCCCAGCCGGCCCATGCGCAGGTTATTGTCGCGGTCCTCGGTGAAGATCGCCTCGGCCTCCTCGAAGAGGCGCGCGACGAGCGCCGGCGCGTCGAGCTCCGAGCTCTCGGCGACCGTGCGCTTCATGCGCTCGATGGCCCAGAACAAGTTGACCGCCGTGGGGCGCGTCTTCGACAGGTGGTCGTAGACGTCTTCGAGCTTCTCTTCGATCTCGTCGCGCTCGGCCTCCACGGCGAGCACGCGAGCGGCCAGCGCCACCCCGTAAGCTGCCGCGATGCCGATGGCCGGCGCCCCGCGAATGACCATGTCGCGAATGCCGTCGGCGACCTCGGCGTAGGTCGACATCTCGTGCCAGTGCTCTTCAGCCGGCAACAAGCGCTGGTCGAGCATCTTCAGGTGCCCGCGGTCGAGCGCTCCGACCCACTGAACCGGTGCTACTGCTGTTTCCATTTGTTCCTCCAGAATCTCACGTAGATCTTATGATTTTTGAACAACAACAGGCTTTTTGAACCGGTTATTAGTTCTTGGTTCTTGGTTCTTGACGGCTGAAACGTGCAGCTCGATTGGACTGCAGTAATTTTCGAGAGTCACTGCCGTTATGAATGAGCAAGAGACCTCGATTCGCAAGAACCAAGAACCAAGAACCAAGAACCAACTCACCGATCTTCGTCGAGGCGATCTCGTAGCATTTCATTGGCAAGCTGGGGGTTAGCCTGTCCTTTGGTGGCTCGCATGACCTGCCCGACGAACCAACCGACGATATTGGTGTTCCCTTCCCGATAGGTGGCCACCTGGTCGGGATTATCCGCGATGATGCCGTCGATGATCTCGCCGAGCGCGCCCTCGTCCGAGATCTGTTTCAACCCCTTCTCCTCGACGATTTCTTCCGGATCGCCGCCCGAGGCGAGCATCTCCTCGAAGACCTGCTTGGCGATCTTGCCGCTGATGACGTCCTCGTCGATCAGACGCACGAGCTTGCCGAGCTCGGGCGGGCGCACCGCGACCGTCTCGATGGTCGTCTGGGCGTCCAGGCGCCCCAGCAGCTCGTTGATCACCCAGTTGGCCACGCCCTTCGGGTTGTCCGCGTAGGCGTCGACGGCCTGCTCGAAATACTCGGCCAGGAGCCGGTCGTCGGTGAGCACGCCGGCGTCGTAGGCGCTCAGCTCGTACTCCTCCTGGTAGCGCGCGCGCTTTTCGGCCGGAAGCTCCGGCAGCGACTCGCGCACCTCCTCGCGCCACGCCTCGTCGATCACAATCGGCGGCAAGTCGGGCTCCGGGAAATACCGATAGTCGTGCGACTCCTCCTTGGAGCGCATCGCGAACGTCTCACCCTTCGACGGGTTGTATAGCCGCGTCTCCTGGACGACCTCCCCGCCCGCCTCGACGAGCTCGATCTGGCGGTCGATCTCGTAGTTGATCGCGTCTTTGATGAACTTGAACGAGTTGATGTTCTTGAGCTCGGTGCGCGTGCCCAGCTCCTCCTGGCCCTTGGGCCGGATGGAGACGTTCGAGTCGCACCGAAACGACCCCTCCTGCATGTTGCCGTCGGAGACGCCCAGGTAGACGACGATATTGCGAAGCTCCTTCAAGTAGGCGACCGCCTCGTCCGCCGAGCGCATGTCGGGCGCGCTGACAATCTCGATGAGCGGCACCCCCGCCCGGTTCAGATCGACCAGGCTATACGGCCGATCCTCGACGTGCGTCGACTTGCCGGCGTCCTCCTCCATATGAATGCGCACGATGCCGATACGCTTCTTCTCCTCGGAGTCCTCCAGCTCGATGTCGAGGTGGCCGTGCTCGCACAACGGGTACTCGAACTGCGAGATCTGGTAGCCCTTGGGCAGGTCCGGATAGAAGTAATTCTTGCGCGCAAACTGGCTCCACTCGCGCACCTCGCAGTTGAGCGCAAACCCCGCCCGCATCGCATACTCGACCGCCGTGCGATTGAGCACCGGCAACACCCCCGGCAGCCCCAGGTCGACCTCGCTGACCTGCGTATTCGGCTGCGCCCCATAGGCCGCCGACGCCGAGCTGAAGATCTTCGACTTCGTCTGCAACTGGACGTGCACCTCCAGCCCGATGACGACTTCGTATTTGTCTCTCAGATTTGCCATAGTCTATTGCCCCAAAGGAGGATTTACCACGGGGAGCACGGGGACACGGGGAGAACAACAAAGCTTTTCTCCGTGCCCCTATGTACTCAGTGGTGAACTCGCCATTTCTTCTTCTAACTCGAGTGTTTCACTACGGGGAGCGCGGAGACACTGGGGACAGCTACATAAAGCCTTTCTCCGTGTCCCCGTGGCCCCCGTGGTGAATTCGCCGCTTATGCCTCCACCACCGCACCAATCGCCAGCATCGTCTCCTCGTCGAACGCCGGCGCGAGCACCTGCAAGCCCACGGGTAAGCCCGCGGCGGTCGCGCCGCAGGGGACGCTCATGCCCGGCAGCCCTGCCAGGTTGCACGAGATCGTGAAGATGTCTTCCAGGTACATCTGCAGCGGGTTCTCGCTCTTGTCGCCCAGTGCGAACGCCGGGGTCGGCGCGGTCGGGGCGACGATGGCGTCGACCTTGTCGAAGGCGTCGTCGAAGTCCTGGCGGATGAGCGTGCGCACCTGTTGGGCCTTGCCGTAGTACTGGTCGTAGTAGCCGGCCGACAGCACGTAGGTGCCCAGCATGATGCGGCGTTTGACCTCGTCGCCGAAGCCCTCGGAGCGCGAGTTTTCGTACATCTCGACCAGGTCCTCGCCCTCGGCGCGAAACCCGTAGCGCGCGCCGTCGTAGCGGGCGAGGTTGCTCGAGGCCTCGGCGGTGGCGATGAGGTAGTAAGTCGCCACGGCGTACTCGGTGTGCGGCAGCGAGACCTCGACGAGCTCGGCGCCCTGGGCTTCGAGGTCGTCGATGGCCGCGCGCACCAGCGCGCCGACCTCGTCGTCGACGCCGACCTCGGAGGCGAAATACTCTTTGGGCACGCCCAGCTTGAGCCCCTCGACGCCGCGGCCGACCGCGTCGGTGAACTTGGGCACGTCGCGCCGGGCGCTGGTGGCGTCGCGCGGGTCGAACCCGCAGATGACCTCGAGCAGGCGCGCGGCGTCGTCGACCGAGCGGGTCAGCGGACCGACCTGGTCGAGGCTCGAGGCGAACGCGATGAGCCCGTAGCGGCTCACCCGCCCGTAGGTCGGCTTGACGCCCACCACCCCGCAGTGGCTCGCCGGCTGGCGAATGCTGCCGCCGGTGTCGCTCCCCAGCGCGGCGACGCACTGGTTGGCGGCCACGGCCACCGCCGAGCCGCCCGACGAGCCGCCGGGCACCCGCTCGGGGTCGTGCGGGTTGAGCGCCGGGCCGAAGAACGAGTTCTCGTTCGACGAGCCCATCGCGAACTCGTCGAGGTTCGTCTTGCCCACCAAGATCGCGCCTGCGTCCTGGAGCCGCTCGACGACCGTGGCGCTATACGGCGCCTCGAACTCGGCGAGCATCCGACTCGCCGCGGTCGTCTGCCCGCCTTTGACGCACAGGTTGTCTTTGACGGCGACGGGCACACCCGCCAACGCGCCGAGCTCGGCGCCATTCTGGCGCGCCTCGTCGACCGCCCGCGCCTCGGCGAGCACAGCGTCGCGCTCGCGCACGCTGATGAAGGCGTTGAGGTTCTCGCCGGCCTCGATGGCGTCGAGCACGGCGCCCGCCGCGTCCTCCGCGGTCGCCTCGCCGGCCTCGAAAGCCTCGATGAGTTCGGAGATCGTTTTTGCGTTTAAGCTCATAACGTTATCTATTGTAGGCCTTCAGAAATCGAGGCGCCCTCTACATAGGCAATTAAGGACATAGGGGTTGCGAGTTGACGGTGATGGACGATTCGCAACCCCTATGTCCTTAATTGCTTATGTAGCAGGCGTTGCAAATCATCCATCCGTCCCAACTCGCAACCCTCAAATCCTTAATTGCTTATGTAGCAGGCGTTGCGAATCGTCCATCACCCTCAACTCGCCAATTCAACTCGGCACCATCAATCTTCCACGACTTTCGGCACACGAAACTGCCCGGCTTCGCTCTCGGGCGCATTGTGCAACACCTCGTCGTGATCGAGCCGCTGCTCGACCTCGTCGTCGCGCAGCCGCGACTCGAGCGCCACGGCGTGCGTGGTCGGCTCGACATCGGTCACGTCGAGCTCGTCGAGCTTGTCGACGTAGTCGAGAATCGAGCTCAGATCCTCGCGGTAATGCTCGACCTCGTCTTCGTCGAGCTCGATCCGGGCGAGCCTGGCGATATGCAGGACTTGTTCGCGTGAAATAGCCATCGTTCCTCCGTTTGCGGGACGGGTGGTTCATAGCATTTGGGCGGCGTGAAATCGAGCCTCTAGACCGAGCCCACGCCGTCTGCCTCCTCTCCGCCCGAAGGGAAGGAGAGGATTGAGGAGAGGACTCCCTTTCCACGCAGCGAAGCAAGTGGAGAGGGACCGAGGGAGAGGCTTTTTCGAGCGCCGACAAAAGCACCTCCTCCTGGATCCTCCTCCGTTCCGCTACCGCTTCACGGAAGAGGACACCTCTCCTTAATCCTCTCCCTCCCTTCGCTGCGCTACGGGTGGAGAGGAGACACATCACAATACGAACCTTATTTGAGCCACACCCCAACTTCACATATCCTGCCCACATAGCCGTCCAACTCCACCCGGGCCACCACGATGAAACTCCGATTACGCCTCGCCCCACTCCTACTTGCCCTGGCAGCCGCCTTCCTGCTCGCCGGCTGCGTCAACGTCGCCGGCGGCAGCCTCGGTGTGTCGCTGCTCGTCTTTTTGGTCGCCCTGATGGGCCTGGGCGCCGCCGCCTGCAGTGATGACACCTCTGAGGGCCGAGACACCGGCTGGCAGGTCGGCGAAGATACCGGCTCGGACGCCGACGACGCCGACGATGCGACCGACACGCAGGACGGCCGATGGGAGTCGTGCTGCGAGAACGGTCGCGTCGACTCGTGCTTCTGCCCGGCCGGCATGGCCTGCAATTACGGCATGTACACCGATTGCGGCGACGGCACGTGCTCCTACGACCCGCAGGGGTGCTACGACACCGGGGACGCCGGCGATGTGTCGGACACGACCGACACGACCGACACGACGGACACCTCGGATACCTCCGACACGACCGACACGGCCGACACCTCCGACGTCACCGACGAGCCCGATGGAACCTGGGAGCCGTGCTGCCAAGACGGACAGGTCGACACGTGCTTCTGCCCGGCGGGCGTGGCCTGCAACTACGGATGGTATACCGACTGCGGCGACGGCACGTGCGTGATGGGCGGCGGCGGCCAAGACGAATGTAAAGTTGACGCGGGAATGTAAACGATGAGCCACAAAGCAAGCTTCGCCGGCGGCATCTTCGCCGACTTTCACGACGAACTGATGGGCGTCGACATCGACTTCGACGCCTTCGACCCCTCTCGATTCGACGACGACCTGGTCCACCAAGCGCGCCACGTGTGGCTCGAGCGTTTCCAGACCGAGTTTCGCTCCACCCAGATCATGACGCGGTTCATGACCGAGGTCCTGGGCGCCGGCGACCCCGTCGACGTCTACGCCGGCTGCGTCGACCTCATCGAAGACGAGGTACGCCACGCCGCGCTGTGCGCCGGCATGTGCGGCGCGCTGGGCGTCGAGGCGCGCTTTCCCGACCCGGTCGCCCTGCAAGATCCCGAGCGCTTTCTGCGGGCGCCGATGGGCGAGCGCGCGCTGCACACCGCGATCACCATGGTGGCGATCAACGAGTCGCTGTCGTTCGGCTTCATCACCGACCTGCGCGAGCGCTGCGGGGAGCCGACGGTGCGCGCCGTGCTCGACGCGACCGTCGAGGACGAAGAGGGCCACCAAGATTTCGGCTGGATCTACATCGAAAAGTCGCTCGGGCGCTTCCCCCGCTCGACGATGAACGCCTGGCGGCACCTCGTGCAGACGACCCTGAAGACCCACCTCGACGCCGCCGGCCCCATTCTGGACGAGATGAGCGACGACGCCAAAGATCTGGCGAAGTGGCCCGACGCCGAGCGCGTCCAACTCGGCCTATACAGCCCGCAGCGTCAGGCGCTAGTCTTCCAGAAGACCTACCAAGAGGTCGTCAAACCGAAGCTCGAAAAGCTCGAGCTTCTGTAACGAGCTTCCGCAGGCAGTCGGACCCATGGCACAAGCAACCGCACAACAACCCAAAGCGATCTTCCACCCGTGGGTCGACGCGCTGGCCATCGGCGGGCTGTCCATCGGGTTCATCACCTTCCTGTTGCTCGTCGAGCCCAACTGGAACTCGAGCCAGGTCGCCGAGCAATTCGTCATCCTGTCGGCCCTGCTCAACTGGCCGCACTTCATGGCGACCTATTTTCTGCTCTATGGCTCCAAGGAGACCGTGGAGCGCTACCCGTGGTCGACCAAGTGGATGCCGCTGCTCTTGGGCGCGTACTGCCTGGCCACGATCTTCATCGCCCCCTACTCCGAGATGCCGCTCAACCTGGCGCTCTTCTCGGCCGGCGCGTATCTGGCCTGGCACTACACCGGCCAGACCTGGGGGATGATGGCCACCTTCTCGTACCTGGGCGGCGCGCCCATCGACGACTCCGAGAAGAAGTTCTTGCGCCTCAGCCTGCGCCTCTTGTTGGTCTGGCACCTCGTCTGGTTCCTGTTCCACCCGCCCGACTACGGGCTGCACGAGACGCTGCTGCCCAAGTACTACCTGGTCTACCGCTCCGCCTCGATCATCTTGATCGGCGCCGGCATCATCCTGGGCGGCTACGGGATGTACCGCTACATCAAGCGCATCGAGCGCACCCCGCCGATCCGCGTGCTCATCCCGTTCGTGTCGATCTGGCTGTGGTACGCGCTCCTGGCGGTCTACCCGTTCGCCATCTTCTGGGTGCAGCTGTCCCACGCGCTGCAGTACCTGCTCTTCCCGGCGCGCGTCGAGGTCAACCGCAAGGAGAAGCAAGCCGCCGACGCCGACGCCCGAGGCGGCCGCTCCTGGCTGCAACTGGCCGGCTACGCAGTGCTCCTGCTCGGCAGCGGCGTGCTCATCTTCGAGGGCTTCCCTCGCCTGCTCGAGTGGACCGTGCCGCTCGTCGGCGCCGGCGTCACGCTCGCCCACACCAAGGCCGCCATCGGCGCGTTCATCAATATCCACCACTTCTTCGCCGACGGCGCCATCTGGAAGATCAGCAACCCGGCGGTGCGCGGCGAGTTGTTCTCGCACCTCAAAAGATAAGCCGCACTCGGGACGCACGCGGTCGCCGCCCGAGCGACTCGACCGCCTCCGCGATCGACCGCGCTCGCCCCACGCCGCAACTCACCGCCTCCGCGATCGACCGCGCTCGTCCCGCGCCGCCCCTCACCCTCGCCCCGATCGAGGCCGCTCGTCACCATCGTCACTCCACCCTCGCCTCGATCGACCGCGCTCGTCCCCGCCGCAACTCCTCCCCAAGAGCAGACGACCGCGCTCGTCCCACATCGAAGGTGCACCCCCGCGCCGAACGACCGCGCTCGTCCCGCCCGAAGGTCACCCATAACTATTAACGACCGCGCTCGTACCATGCCGAAGGTGAACCCCTACGCTCAACGACCGCGCTCGTCACGCCCGAAGGTCACCCAAAAATCCCGACGACCGCGCTCGTCCCGTGCCGAAGGTGAACCCCTGCGCCCAACGACCGCGCTCGTCCTGCCCGAAGGTCGCCCCAAAATCCCGACGACCGCGCTCGTACCGTCCAAAGGTCACATGAAAATCCCGACGACCGCGCTCATTTCCGCCGAGGGTCCCCCTTCGGCGGCGACGACCGCGAGCATCTCGGCCCCCTTTTCGGTGCGGGAGCATCTCGAGGCTGTCGCAAAAGCCTTTGGAGGCAGTGCTTCCAGCGCTGGTTGCAGGAGCGTGCGGCCCTGCTCCCAGGGCAAGATGCCCTGCCTCCAAAGGCTTTCGACAGCCTCATCTTGCCCTCGTTGGCGAGAGCTGGAAGCACTCGCACCGAAAACTCACTCACAAGGCACGCCCGCCAATCCAAACTTCTCGTCGAGCTCGCCCAAGACCTCCCGGGCGGCCGACGACTCCCGGCACGCCCGCTCGATCAACGCCTCGTCGCGCGCCTCCAAAGGCTCGCCCATGCGCCGGCTCTCGAACGACTCGAGGCCCTCGACGTCGAAGGCGTGCGGCCGGTTCAGGTTCTTGCGCAGGTAGACGTAGCGGTCGGCGGCGTGGATGGCGACGCCGCGCACCTCGGGGACGCGCGAGGCGGTGAAGCAGTAGGTGAGCCGGTCGTCGGGCGCCGGGTGCAGCAGGCTCTGGCCGTCGGGCTCGACGACCGGCGGCATCGACCACAGCTCGAGCACCGTCGGCAAGATGTCGACGTGGGAGCTCAGCTTACCGGTGTTGGCGGCGAGGACGCCGCGGTCGACGCCCAATCTCTGCTGCCATTCTTTGGGCACGTACATCAGCATCGGGGTTCGGGCGTAGACCGGCTCGCACGAGGAGACGCGCGCGCCCTGGAACATCGCCGGCTCGTCGCGGCGCAGGGCCTTGTGGCCCGCGCGGTATTTGGCCTCGTTGAGCTCGATGGCGTGGTCGCTCACGAAGATGACCACCGTCGAGTCGAGCCGGCCCTTCTCTTCGAGCGCGTCGAGCACCTTGCCGACCGCCGCGTCGCTTCGGGCCATCGCCGCGTCGTAGCGGTCGACCGACCCCTCGATGGGCCACGAGACGTCGTCGAGCGCGTGGTAGGGGAAGTGGGTGGCGTTGAGCTGGAAGATGCCGAAGAAGGGCTCGGCTTTGGCCGAGGCGTCGCCGATGAGCTCGACGACCTTGTCGGCGGCTTCGAGGTCGTCGCCGCCGGCGTCGTTGACGACTTCGAGGCCGAGCGCCTCGGCGTCCCAGAAGGCGTCGGGCGGCTGGTGGTCGATATAAAAGCCGGTCAGGTTCGCCCAGCCCCACGGCTGCGCGCTGACCAAAAAGGTCTCCATCTCGGCGGCCTGGGCGTATTGCCAGATGACCGGCGCGCTCCGGAGCACGTCGGCCGGAGCGGCGTAGTGCTTGCCCAACAGGAGTCCCATGCCCGAGGCGAGTGTGGCGGCGGCGTTGGCGGTGTGGCGTTGGAAGGCGAAGACCTCGTCGGGCCGCCTCTGCGCGAACCCGGCCATCGCGGGCGTCGTCGCACGACCCGGCTCGCCCCACAATTGCGTGCGGTCATTGCGCACGCTCTCGGCCAAGATCAACAGCACCGACGGGCGCTCGCTCGGCTCGTTCGGATCGTTCGGCTCAGAGGCGACGGGCGGGACTTCGGTGCGCTCGGCGGGCCGCATCATGATCGAACTGACCCCCTGCGCATAGAAGCTCACGCCCTGCTCGCCGACTTTGAGCAGCCGGATATCGGTGGGGTACGGCGTCCACGGGTTCTCGACGACCGACGGCCACGTCGTCCACACCACGAGCGGCACCGACAGCACCGCCGCCCCGGCAATGAGGCGTCGGTTGCGGCGAGGCGCTTCGGGCTCGGCGTCGTCGATCGCGCTGTAGAGCGCGGCGGCCAGCCAGACGATGGGCAGCAAGATGAGCGCGGCGAGCCAGCCGGGCGAGACGCCGGCCATGGCGAGTTCGATGGCGTAGAGGGGCTCTTCGAGCAGGAAGGCGACGACGGTGGCGGCCGGGTCGTAGTGGCGAAGCGTGCGAAACCGCCACGACGCCACGATGAGCACGCCCAGCGGCACGACGACCAGCGGCAGCAGAATCCAGCGAAGCCGCGAGCCTTTGACCAGGCTCACCAGGCCCCACCAAAGCGCGACCGACAGGCCCACCGACCCCAGAAACCAGGGCCAGAAGACGATGGGCTCGCGGGCGTGCTCCTGGACCCAGCGAAACTCGAAGTCGCCAATGAGGATGGTCAGAGGGATGAGCAGCAGCGCCCCGATGCGGGCGAGTCGTCCCGTCTTGTCTTCGGCGCGCTGTGCCATGGATTGGGTCTACTTCTTGCGGAACATCACTTCTTGCGGAACAGGCGCATGAACGGTTCGAGCCGAAGCTTCGAGCTGGCCGAGCCGCCCACGATATGCCAACTGAGCGCCCACCAGAACAGCGCCAGCGCGATGATGGCGAGCAGGATGCCCACGATCATCATCACCGAGACGCCCGAGATCATATAGTCGTAGCCGCGCAGGATGAGCGCGGCGGCCACCGCCAGGCCGGCGGCGATGATCCCCAAAAAGAGGCGCGTTCCCAGCGTGTTCAAAAAGGTGCCGATCTCGTCGATCGACTCGTTTTTGATGGTGATGGTGAGGTTTCCGCCCTCCAGATCCATCAAGATCTGGTCCATCTGCTGGGGGATCTGCTGGACGAAGCCCGAAAAGCCCATCGCCGAGTTCATCACGCCCTGCATCACCTTGCGCGCCGAGAACCGGCGGGTGGCCAGCTTTTTGGCGTACGGCATGCCTTTTTTCATGATGTCCATGTCGGGCTCGAGCTCGCGCATGATGCCCTCGATGGTCATCGCCGCCTTGGTCAGCACTGCGTAATTCGTGTTGATGCGGATGCGGTGCTTTTGGGCGGCGTTCATCGTCTCCTGGACGAACTCGCCGACTTCGATGTCGCCGAGGTTCATCGCCAGGTATTTGTTGCGGATGCGCGTGATGTCGGCCTTGAACTCGCGCAGGTTCACCCGGCCGACGGGATAGCCCATGCTCAACAATGAGCGCGACACGCCGTCGACGTCGCCGGTGAGGATGGTCAAGATCAGGTCGATGAGGTCGTCCTGTTGGCTCTCGCTCAGGCGGCCGACCAGTCCGAAGTCGATGAAGACGATGGTGTCGTCTTCGCGCACCATGATGTTGCCCGGGTGCGGGTCGCCGTGGAAGAACCCGTCGTAGAGCACCATCTTGACCATGGCCTCGAGCAGGGTGTCGAGCACGCGAATAGCGCGCTCCGAGCCGCCCTCCAGGCTGGCGAGCTTGTCGGCGTCGATGAACTCCATCGTCAAGATCTGCGAGGTCGTGTACTCGTGCTCGACCTCGGGCACCTCCACGGTGGGCATCTCGGCGAAGTTGTTGCCGAACTCCTCGATATTCTGGGCCTCTTGGAGAAAATCGAGCTCGTTGAGGATGGCGCGCTCGAACTCGCGCACGATGGCGGTGGGCGTGTACAGCTCGACCTCCTCGATGGTCGCCTCCAGAAAGCGCGCCAGGTAGTAGAGGATGTCGAGGTCGCTGCGGATTTTCTCGGAGATGCCGGGCCGCTGGACCTTGACCACCACCGCGCGCCCGCTGGGGAGCACGGCGCGGTGAGCCTGGCCGATGGAGGCGGCGGCGAGCGGCTTCTCCTGGAACTCCTCGAACAGCTCTTCGATGGCGCCGTCGAGGTTCGACTCGACCTGCTCGCGCACCTGCTCGAAGCTTAGCGCGGGCACGCGATCCTGCAGGTTTTTGAGCTCGTCGATGAACTCGGGCGGCAGGATATCGGGGCGCGTCGACAAGACCTGGCCGAGCTTGACGAAGGTCGGGCCCAGGTCCTCGAGCACGTTGCGAAAACGCACTGCCGCTTCGCTGCGGTCGCCGCCGAGCAGGTCGCCGTCGTCCTCGAACTCGACGACGTCGGCGCCGCCCGAGTCGCCCAAGAAGCGACCCAGCCCCGCCCTGCGCGCCACCGCCGAGAAGCCGTGGCCGGTGAGCACCCCGCTGATTTCACGAAGTCGCCGAATATCCTGAACGGCGGTCTTGACCGGAGAAACCATAATGCGTCCAACTGCAAACGTACCGCGTGGGCCGGCGCCTTCGGGGGGCGCCTCAAGCCAAATAACCCGTACAACATTCGTGCCCACAGTGCGTTTGGCAAGGTAGCATGGTGGTGGGCAGGCGCAAAGAAAGACGACTTGGCGCAATAGTTGACAATCGATCGGGGGCGACTGAAAATGGCGGTTGCGTCAAAAAGCTCGACGCAGCGGTAAGCCCCCTGCACGATGTTATTCGTATGAAGCTCACGCTGGCCCGTCCAGAACACGCCGAACACGTCGCCGATTTTTATCGGGCGATCCACGGCCCTGATTTCCCCCATCAGGAGATGTTTTCGCGCCAGACTGTCGAGCGTCTGCTGCGCGACGGCGAGTTGGCGGTGGTCATCGCCTCGCAGAACCGTCGCATCATCGGCTGCGGCATCAGCTTTCCGCAGGCGTGGAACCAGTCCCTCGAAATCGGCACCCTGTCAGTCGACAGCATTCCGCAGCGCGGCGAGGTGGGCAAAGCCTTGTTCGAGGCGATGCGCCGGCTCGGTTTCAAGTCCTACGGGCTGGTCTACTTTCGGGCGAGCACCGAACGCACCTTCAAGCGTGCCCGCAAGATCGGGGCGACGACCTGGGGCTTTCGGCCCGCGCCCGGATCACGTGATTTCGACAAGTCGGAGCTTCTGCTCGGCTTTTTCAACCCCGACGCCAGCGCCCCGCGGGTGCAGCCGCCCGACAACCTGATCAGCCGGCTCCCCTTCGCCGCGCGGATCGTCGACGCGCTGCCCAACGCCGACCAGCACATGGAGTACCCCAAGGCCTACCCGGTGGGTGAGCCGCGGGGCACGGGCATGCCGGTCATCTCGGGGCGCGTGTGGCCGACGTACCACTCCAAGGGCAACTACGTGAGCATCGAGAGCTCGGCGGGGCGCTATCCCATCGAGATCATTCGCGAGTTCACCAGCAAGGTGCGCCAAAAAGGCGTCTCCGACATTCGCCTGACGCTGCCGGTCAACCAGGAGCAGGCGTTCATCGACCTGCTCGACTTCGGCTTCCAGCCCGTGGCCTACCTTCCGGGTTGGTACCTTCGCGGCTCGCACCGCTTCGACTGCGTCCAGCTCGTCGCCGGCCTGCCCAGGGTCCCCCGCGGGGCGAGCTCGTTCATGGAGCGCGCCGCGGCCAAGATCATGGACGGCCTCGCCGTCGAATAGCGGCGAAATTGCAAAACCAGCCATTTAGAGTCACAATAAAACGCACAGTCTCAATGTGCTCAACGCACTTGTTGGCTTTTGGCCGCTTCTCCGAGAGGCACGCGCGTGACTCGAGCCCGCACATCCCCCGACTCGACCCGGCGTCGATGGGCACCTTTGGTGCTCTTGGTGTCGATATGCGTGTTGTTCGCGTGGGGATGTGATCTGGCGGGCATCCCCGGCCCCGAGGTCCGAGACACGGGGCTGAGCGACGTCGAAGAGCTCGAGCAGGTCTGCACGCCCCGCGCGCGCCGATGCTTTGCGGGCTCGGTCATCGCCTGCAACGCCGACGGCACCGTCGAGAGCGAGTATGCGTGCGGGCGCGGCGAAGCCTGCGACGAGGGTTATTGCAAGGCCGTCAGCACCCAGTGCGATCCCGAAGGCCAAGCCGACGGCATCCCGTTCAGCGTCTCGAAGACCCAACTGGTCTTCGACACCGGCCAAGACCTCAAGAAGGTCACCGACGCGGTCACCCTGACGAACTGCACCGACAGCGTCCTGCGGCTCGACAATATCGCGATCGAAGATCCCAACAGACTGCCGATCAACGACTTCTTCGAGCGCGACGGTGTCTTCCACCTGACCCGCGGGAGCGATCTGGAGGATGCCGAGCTTCGCGCCTTCGAAGAGTTGACCATCGCGGTGAGCTACAACCCGCGCTATGCGTTCTCGGAGACATCCCACCAGCGAGGCGAACTCGAGCTGACCACCGTCGACGCAGACTACCGCAGTCATACGACAACGCTCGAACTGATCCCGAAGACCGACTGCGTCACCGTCTCGCCCGGCGTCGACCTGGGCATGATCGACACGCAGGTCGCCGGCAGCGTCTACATCCAAAACTGCGGCAATGAATCGATCGAGGTCCTCGGCATATCGGTCGAGCCCGACAAAGCCGAGACGGTCGTCTACGCGGACGTGCACCTGCTCGACCCGCAGCCCACGCAGCGATTCGAGCTGGCCAGCGGTGAGATCCAGGAGGTCACCTATACGGTGGTGCCCTCCGGCTACGGACCCATCAATCGGCAACTCGTCTTCGAGCTGGGCGAGCCGGCTCGGTTCGCGGACGCCACCCCGTCGATTCAACTCACTGGCCATTCGGTGTCTCAGTCGTGCACCGCCAACACCCTCGACGCGCCCACGGTGTGGACCGAAGACGCCGACGGCGACGGTCGCACCGAGGTCGAGGTCGACGCCAACTGGTCGGGCGAAGTCGAACGCGGCCGCACCGTTCACTTCCAGATGAACCCGACGCCGTCGTGGCTGGGCAAGCCGGTCTTCCGGCTGGTGCCCCCGGCGGGCAGCCGCGCGACGCTCGAAGCCCCGTCCGATTCGATCTTTCCGCTGGGCAAACTGCAGTTCGAGACCGACGTCGCAGGGGTCTACGAAGTGCACATGAACTACCTGAACGCCAACTCGCGGCCGATGTGCGACGGCGAGGGACAGCAAACGGTGCTCGAGCTCTTCGCTCGCCCCACCGCCGATCTGTACGTCGATCTGCAGTGGATCACGCTCGGCGATCAGATTCGAACCGACGTGGGCTACGGGCGCGGCGCCGACCTCAACCTGCACCTGACGGCCACCGACGACGATCACCTCTCTCCGAATTGGGGCGACAAATACGAGGCCTGCCTCGGCTTTGGCGAATACCCCACCGGCGAGGCCGGCGAGCGCTACGACATGGCCAACTGCAGCAGTTCGGGGGCCGAAATCCACTCGCTGAGCGTCAGCGGCGCTCACCGCGAGATCATGACGGTTGCGCAAACCGACCGGCGCTACTACCACATCGGCGCGCAGGTCTGGAGCATCGCCGACTTCTACGCCAACGCCCAGGCGAGGGTGACCATCTGGGCCAACGGCCAGCGGGTCGACTCGCACGAATGGGTCAACGACCAGTGGGCGAATGTCTTGTGGGCCGAGGGCGACAACCCGGACGAGCAGATGTGGGCTAACGAGCCCCCGCCCGACGAAGAGACACAGGACGAGATGCTCCAAAGGACGTACCTCTTGGGCAAAGAGAACTTTTGGCCCTTTGCGGTGTGGGACGCCCAGGAACAAGAGCTCTTGCTGTACCCGTTCCGCCGCTTCAACAATACGTTTCCGTAGAACTTTCGATCCAACCGGCGAGACAATCGCCCGAATGCTTTTTGAGATGTTTTTTGGGAGTACCTATGAGTAGTAGATGGATGCTGATGGCGCCAATCGCAGCGCTCACGTTCGCCACCGCCTGTGGTGGATGTGATGAAACGACGGCCACCGGTGCGAATAACTCCCAAACCGAGGAGGACGCTGGCTGGTGCGTCGACGGCGATTGTGCCGACGCAAGCGACGTCAGCAGCGACTTGGACGCCCAGGATAGCTCGCTGGATGGCTCATCGGACGACGCGTCCGATGTCGAGACCGACGCCGAGCAGTGCGCCCCCGAGAATCAGTGCGCTGCCGAGTGCTGCGCCAGCGACGAGTTGTGCCTGCGAGATTCGTGCGTGACTCCGGGCGCCGACTGCCAGACCAACCGCGACTGCACTAGCAGCCAGATCTGTGAGCCCACCTTGGGCAAGTGCATCCCCGACCCGGGCATCGTGTGCGAGTGGCGCCCCCCCACCCAGGTCTTCGACCCGGAGGTCGACCTGGCCTGGAAGGACGACGCCAACACGCCTGCGCCCGAGTACAAACAGGTCATGATGACCCCGGCGGTCATCGACATCGACGAAAACGGCTCGCCGGATATCGTCTTCTCGACGTTCCAGGGGAGCGCCTACAACGGCCCCAGCGTGCTGCGAGCCATCGACGGGGAGACCCATCAGCCGATCTTCGATTTGACCGATCCCGCCAAGCACGTCGCCGGGTCGGCTTCGCTGGCCATCGGAGATATCGACACCGACGGACGCAATGAGATTGTGGCGGTGCGCCCGCACTCTAGCGGGCTGATCGCCATCGACGACCACACCACCGGCTGGGCGGTCATGTGGGAGACCGGCTCGCACGCGATGGGTTGGGACGGCGCCTCCCTCGTCGACCTCGACGCCAACGGCCAAGTCGAGATCGTGGGCGCCAACGGCGTGTTCGCCGGGATGACCGGCACCCCCTTATGTGAGGGCACCGGGATTCGAAACACCCCGCTCAACTCGACGACCGCCGACCTCGACGACGATGGCTTCCAAGAGATCATCGCCGCCAACGGCGCGTTCGACTTCGAGCCAGACGGTCAGGGCGGGTTTACCTGCCCGAAGTACTGGAACTACGACGATGGCGACAACGGCTTCCCGGCGGTGGGTGACTTCGGCACGTTCACCAACGGCCAGCGCCTCTTCGGCCAACTCGACGGCGTCCCCGAAGTCGTGCGCACTCGCGGCAGGGAGATCGAGTTGTTCAACGGCCAGACCGGCGAGAGTATCTGGACGGCGACCCTGCCGGGGACCGGTCACCCGATTCATTCCGACTCGACGTGCTCGAACACCAGCGGCATCGGCGCGCCCACCGTGGCCGACTTCGACGGCGACGGCGCCCCCGAAATCGGCGCCGCCGGTGCCTGCTTCTACGTGGTCTACGACACCGACGGCACCATGATGTGGAAACACGCCTCCCAGGACTTGTCCAGCCGGGAGACCGGCTCGTCGGTCTTCGACTTCCAGGGCGACGGCAAAGCCGAGGTGATCTACGCCGACGAATGCTTTATCCGCGTGTATGACGGCGCCGGCAATGGTGACGGCACCACCGAGGTGTTGTTCAAGCGCTCGCATTCGTCGGGCACCACCCGCGAGCTGCCGGTGATCGTCGACGTCGACAATGACTACCACGCCGAAATCGTGCTCATCTCCAACGACTACTCGAGCGTGGGCAGAGGCTGCGCAAACAACTGGCCCGACTACGGCACCCTGGGCGGCGAGGAACGCGGCATTCTGGTCATCGAGGACAAGGAGAACCGCTGGGTGTCGACCCGCCCGGTGTGGAACGAGTACTCATATCACGTCACCAACGTGTGTGACGGCAGCGACGACCAGCTGTGCGCCGGGCGCCAGAACAAAGTCGGCGCCATCCCCATCGGCAAAAAGGCCAACTGGAAGCTCGATTACCTCAACAACTTCCGCCAGAACGTGCAGGGCGAGGGGCTGTTCAACGCCCCGGACCTGCAGATCACCAACGTCAAGACCGAATGCGACGGCAACGGGCTGACCTTGCGGCTGACCGTGGCCAACCGCGGCACCCAGGGCGTGCGCGCCGGCGTCGAGATCGCGGTGTGGGTGACCGTCGACGGCACCGAGCAGTTCTTGACCACGCTGGTGACCACCCAGGACTTGCCCCCCGGCGGGCGTGAAACGATCGAGTACGTGTGGGCCGACGCGCCCGACCCGGCCGGCCAGACCATCTCGGTGCGCGCCGTCGCCGACGGCAACGAGGCCGGCGAGCAGCAGCATAACGAGTGCAAAGAGGACAACAACGAGACGCTCAACGACGTCACCTGTGCATGCCAGGAAAACACCGACTGCGACCCGGCCGAGTTCTGCTCCAACAACGGCCAATGCTTGCCCATCGACGGCTGAACGCCGGTTAAACCGAGGGCGACTTGCCGATTCGCGCATGGCTCGCTAAGATTCGCTTAACCATACGCACATACCTGCTGTCACGACGGAGCCGTGGCTGCACTTCAAGACGGTCTTGGACCGGCCAGAACTCTGGTAACAGCCTAGCTCCCCTGCGTTTCTAGCTATGCGTGTATGGTGCGGGTCTGTGGGGCTCGCGCGGCTCTCGAGGTGCGAGAGCGCGAAAATGTATAGTGCATCATGTGCAACGGTTCAGGAGACGGCATCATGGCAGAGACGTACAACGGCAAGGTCAAGTGGTTCAGCGAGGAGAAGGGTTACGGGTTTATCTCCCGTGACGACGGGGAAGATGTTTTCTTCCACTACTCCTCCCTGCAGGTTCCCGGATTCAAGACGATCCAGGACGAGGCGGAAGTCCAGTTCGAGATCGAAGACGGTCCCAAAGGCCCCAAAGCGGTGAACGTCCATCCGCAATAAGGGCAACCACATAGCAGCAACGCAAAAAGCCCGGCTCCTGCGAGCCGGGCTTTTTGCTGTTCTCGAGCTCTCGAGCTTCTCTAGAACCGTCCGTTGACGCCCAGCGTGGGGATGATCGGCAGGCTCGGCACCGGCGCCGACTCGGTCGAGTCGTAGTTGTACTGACGGCCCTCTTCGTTGACCGCGTTGTAGGCGTTGAGCACCTCGATGTAGGCGCCGATGATGAAGGTGTCGAAGATGAACTTCTTGTCGATGCGCACGTCGAGCTGGTGGAAGGTGCCGTTGCGCGCCGACAGCGTGGAACCGTAGACCGGGTCGTAGTCGTCCTCGTCGGCGTCCCACACCGAGCCGACCACCGGGGTGTACGGGGTGCCGGTGACCAGGCGGAAGCGCGACGACACGTCGATGTCGTACGGCAGGTTATAGCCGGCGACCATCGTCAGGATGTGGGTCTGGTCGTAGCGGAACGGCTCGTAGGCGTCCTCGAGCGGGTCGTAGCGCTCGGCGCGGCTCAGCGTGTAGGAGACCCAGCCGAAGAACCGGTTCTGCGGGTAGTGTCGCAGCAGCAGTTCCAGTCCGTAGGCGCGCCCTTCGCCCAGGTTGTTGTACAGGACGTTCTCCGCCGTGCCGTCGTCGGAGATATTGACCGCCGAGGTCGGCTCGACCAGGTCGAACATGTCGCGGAAGAAGAGCGTGCTGTCGAGTTCGACATAGTCGAGGATGCGCCACTCGCTGCCCACCGCGTAGTGCATCGCCTTCTCGAAGGTGATCTTGTCGGTGCCAAAGACCGTGCCCGACTCGTTGGGAAGCGGCGGCTGGGTAAACAGACCCACCCCGCCCTTGAGGGTCAGGTTGTCGAGCATCTTCCAGCGCGAGGAGATACGCGGCGACACCGAGGTGCGCCGGATCTGGCCGTAGTAATCGGCGCGAATGCCGGGAATGATCTTGAGGGTCTCGAACGGCTCGTACTCGGCCTCGGCGTAGACCGCCGGCTGCAAGATCGGGACGGTCTCGTCGGCGACCACGCCGTTGGGCGACAGGTTCACCCCGCCGTTGCCGTCGTCGCCGAAGTCGCTGTTGCGGTCGCGATCGGAGCGCGGCAGCTGCAGCTCGTAGGCGGCCGCGCCCAGCTGCAGGTCGGCGCCGAAGCGCAGGTTCAGGTTGTCGGCCGCCTCGATGCGGAAGTCCTCGCGGATCTGGGTCTGGTAGTAGTCGATCGTCAAGTACAGGTTGTCGGCCGCCTCGAAGCCGGCGCGGTTCAAGCCGAACGAGGCGCTGAAGTCGCTCTCGATGGGCTCGCCCTCGGGCCTCCACTCCCAACGGACCTGTCCGCGGTGGAAGAGCTGGCCGAACGACGCGCCCGTGACCTGCACGTTCGTGTTGCCCTGCGGCTCGTCGTCGTCGAAGACGGTGGCGATCTTGTCGTCGGAGCCGTACAGAAACAGCTCGAATTTGTGTGCGTCGGTCGCCCGCCAAGTCAGCCATCCCTGATAGTCGTAGTAGCGCGGCGAGACGGTCACCTGGTCGGTGAGTTCGTCGGGCGCGAGCACCGGGAGCACCGCGTCGATATAGCTTCGTCGAGCCGACAGCGCGAAGCTGACGTTCTCGCTAATCGGCCCCTCGAATTGAGCGGTCGCGTCGATCAGGTCGATCTCGGTGAACCCGTGGAAGCGGTCGTCACGCGGCGAGCGCGTGCGCAGCGCCACGACGCCACCGGTGGCGCGGCCATAGTAGGCGCTGAAGTTGCCCGGGTAGAAGTCGACGCCCTCGAGCATCTCGGAGCTGACGACGGCCGGCCCGCCCAAAAAGTGGAAGACCAGGGGGATGGTGTCGCCCTGCAAGAAGACCTGGGTGTCTTCAGGCGCCGCCCCGCGCACCACGAGGCTGCCGGCCACGTACGACGGCCGGGCCACGCCGGGCATATTCTGGACCACGCGCACCACGTCGCCGCCGGTGCCCGGGATGCGCCGAAGCTCCTTGAGGTCGATGCGCTGCTTGCTCACCTCGCGCTGCTCGCGCTGCGCGGTCGTCTTGACGGTGTACTCGTCGTAGTACTCGGCGCGCAGATAGAACGTGCCGCTGGTTACTTTGTCGGTGTCGACGGTCTCCTCGGAGCTGAACGACTCGTAGCTCTCGGCGTCGAAGACCAGCCGGTACTTGCCCGGCTCGAGGCCGCGGAAGGCGAACTTGGCGTCGGCGTCGCTGTAGGTCTGGCGAATCTGGTCGCCCGTCTCGGGGTCGACCACCTGCACCTCGACGCCGGCCAGCGGCTTGCGCGTGCCCGCCTCGCGCACCTCGCCGCGCAGGTTGATGGGCGACTTGCTGAACCGGTAGGTCACGTCGACCGTCTCGCCCGAGCCCAGCTCGACCTGTTCGCTGCGGTCTTTGTAGGCGGTCGGCGAAATCATCACCGCGTAGGGTCCGGGAGGCACGTCGCTGAAGGTGAACGTGCCGTCGCTCTCCGAGGGCATCTGCGCCTCGGGCGCCGGCTCGTACTCGTCGCCGACGTACTTGATCGCCACCGTGGCGCCCGCGATGGGCTGGCCGGTGTCGGCGTCGACGACTTTGCCCTGGAAGGTCGCAGGCATCAGCGGCAGCGAAAACCCGATCGCAAAGTCGAGGGTCACCGGCGCCGGCTGGTTGTTGATCTCGGCGGGGGTGAACACGAACTGCTTGGCCGCCTCCACCGCGGCCTGGTCGAGTCCGTAGCCCAGCCCCTCGAGCACCTCGACCTTGGTGACCTTGCCGGTCGCCGAGATCGTCAGCCGAAGCTTCACCTGGCCCTCGATGCGGTTCTCGACCGCCTCGTCGGTGTACTCGGCCTGGGCCTGCTCGACGAGTTCGGGCGCCTTCGTCAGGCGCACACGCCCCTGCTGCGGGCCCTGCTGTGCGGACTCATCGTCCTGCTCGCCGGTCTCCTCCCCGGTCTCCTCCTGGGCCTGCTGGGCAAACCCCGTCGCGGGCATCCCCACCCCAACAAGCGCCACTATCAGCAACCAATGCTTCATCCCTTGCATCCTTCTAAGCTTATCCATCTATTCGAGCTCCCACGCCACCACGCGCAGCCGACGCTCCACAAAGTCGAGCCCCAGCCGCCCGTCGCGAATCACCGACCAGACGTACACGTCGCAGCCGTCGCCGATGCCGTCGTCGTTCGAGTCGACCTGGTCCGGGTTGTAGAGCGGCGCGCAGTTGTCCGACGCGTTGCTCACCCCGTCGTTGTCGTAGTCGCTCTTGCTGGCCTTGAAGGGGACGCTGAAGGTCGTCGTGCCCGCCTTCTCGAGGGTGTTCTGCTCGTCGATGAAGAGCCCGCGCGAGTCGCCCAGGTCGCCCGCCGAGGCGAACCAGCGAAACTCGAGGCCCTCCGATTCGGGCGGCAACAACTCCTGCTCGGAGCCTTCGGGCGCCGGCGGCCGCCAGGTCTCGATGCTGAAGGGGTCGACGTCGGAGAGCACTTCGAACGGGATATTGGCGACGATGGGGGTGGGCGCGTCGGCGGGCAATTCGTGCCAGTCTTCGAGCAAATCGGGGTTGGTCTCGGCCACCCAGTCGAGCTCGTCGCGCACCTTGTCGGCGTCCTCGGGCTTCTCGAGACGAATGCCGATGCCGGTCACGTCGGGGTTTTCGTTCACCGGCGTCTCGTCGGTGGTCGCCAGCACCACGCGCTTGCGGGCGACGATCTCGTCGTCGGGCGTGGTCGCGACCATGCGCACCGACACCTCGAAGCCCCTCGAGCAGTCGAGCGTCGGGATGACGCCGCCCAGCCCCGACTGCGCGCCAGCGTCGGCGGCCGCCTGCACGATCGCCTGGCAGAAGCCCGCGATCACCTCGCGGCTGGCCGGGTACTCGAACTCGACGCTGGGGTCGGTGCCCAGATCGAAGAAGTCGTCGGGCAGCGGCGGCGGCACCGGCTCATCCTCGGGCGCCTGCTCGGCCAAGATCTCGTTGATCTGCTCGACGGTGACCGGGCACTCGTAGCGATCTTGGACCGACACGCGAAACGGGCACCACTCCCAGCGATAACTGACCTGTTCGCCGGCCGGGTCGTGGCTCAGCGCGCTGAGCGTGGTCGACTCGCCTTCGTCGAGGGTCACCGGATCTGCCTTGATGGCCAGCACTCGAAACTTGTTGACTTTCCAGTAAGGGTCGAAGTCGGGGCCGCAGGCGCCCAGCGCGAGCAGGGCTGCCAGCAGAAGACTCCGAGAAACCACCGCATTCATTGGCCGTCTCATTGTCGACATTCGTGGTAAAAGTGCGCGAATCCAACGGCCACATCATGCATAACCCGTCGGTCAATCTCCAGTGCGCTTTCTCATTAGATGCACCGACAGCCACCAGAAGAACGAAGAAAGAGCGGCGAGCCCCGCCATGAGCATCAGGAGTTGGGGGATCTCGATGGGCGCGTTCGGGTCGGCGGCCTCGGGCATGATCTCGGGCAGGACCACCGCGTTGGTCGTGTTGACCACCGCGTGGGCGACAATCGCGGGGATGAGGCTCCCGCTACGGATGGTGATATGGGCAAAGAACGCCCCCAAAATGGCCAGGCCGATGGCCGACACCGGGTTGACGTGGAACGCCGAGAACAAGATCCCGTTGACCACCACGGCCACCCCGACCCCTTCGACCTTGCGCTCCTCCTGCAGGATGGTCCCGCGAAACAACGCCTCCTCGCAGATCGGCGCCGCCACGCACACCCCGATGATCCCGAGCACGCGCTCCACCCCGCTCGCCTCGAGCAACAACTCGGCGATGCGCTCGCTGTAGGCCTCGGCCGACTCGGCCATCCACGGGCTCAACTCAACCAGGAGCGCGGCGATGGTGTTGGCCAAAAACCCCAGCCCGATCGCGGCCAGCGCCAGGGCCACATACGCCCCCACCGACGCCTTCGGCCGCAGGCTCGGCCACCCGGCGGCGGCGTCCTTCGTCACCCAACGCCAGATAAACGCCGCCCCCAAAATGGCGACGACCTCGCTGATGATCGTGGTCAGGTGGAAGCCCACCACCTGGAGCACGACCGCGCTGACGAACACGAAGAACACGAAGCTCAGAAAATAGAGCAGGTAGGCGCCGGCGTTGCTGTTTCGGATGCTGTTGCGGAAGGAGGACACAGGGGGCCTCGTCTGGGGGTTGGGTACCTCGTCGGATTTAAGCGCGTTGGGGTTTGATTTCAAGAGTGAACCGTTTGTGGTTGAGGGAAGGGGCCTCTCCCTCGATCCCTCTCCTTCCCTTCGCTTCGCTACGGGTGGAGAGGGCGTTTGGGCCTCTCCCTCGATCCCTCTCCTTCCCTTCGCTTCGCTTCGGGTGGAGAGGGGGGCCTCTCCTCGGTCCTCTCCTTCCCTTCGCTTCGCTACGGGCGGAGAGGAAGATGTCGTTCAATCGATCTCTGTACAGAGTGCGATATTGCTCTATCGATCTCTGTACAGCGTACGCCAAGGCAACATCTTCCTCCCCTGCGCGAAGCAAAGCGTAGCGTAGGGGAGGACCGAGGAGGGGACTCCTCCTCCGCGCAGCGAAGCGAAGTGGAGGAGGACCGAGGAGGAGGACCGCCGACATGGACAAATCCCCACCGTCTCAGCTACCATCCCCCCGTCGTAACCAGCCCCCCGACTCCCGACGACAACCATGACCGACTTCGTACACCTGCACGTCCACACCCAGTTCAGCCTCCTCGACGGTGCCATCAAGCTGCCCGACCTGATGAATCGGGTCAAAGAGTTGGGCATGGACACCGTCGCGATGACCGACCACGACAACATGTACGGGGCGGTCAACTTCCAGAAGGCGGCGCAAAAAGCAGGCGTCAAGCCGATCATCGGCTGCGAGATGAACCTCACCAAGGAGGACTTTCGCGAGTCGACCGACCCGATGAGCTATCACCTCACCGTGTTGGCCAAGAACAAGACCGGCTACAAAAACCTGATGTACCTCAACTCGATGGGCTGGCTGGAGGGCTACCACGAGCGCACGGGCATCCCGCGCATCGACCGCGACCTTCTGGCCGAGCGCAAAGAGGGCCTCATCGTCTTGTCGGGCGACCTGGGCGGCGAGATCAACCGGGCGATTTTGCGCGGCGACATGGACGCGGCGCGCGAGACGGCCAAGGCCTACGCCGAGATCTTTGGGGAAGACCACTTCTACCTCGAGATCATGGACAACGCCTTCCCCGAGCAGAAGAAGTGCAACGACGCGCTCATCGAGCTCGGCCAGGAGCTGGGCATCCCGCTGGTGGCCACCAACGACTGCCACTATATCCACCAGGAGGACGCCCGCGCCCACGGCGTGCTCATGGCCATCCAGCTCCAAAAGACCGTCGAGCTCGAGCGCATGATGGAGCACGGGGTCGACCAGCTGTACGTGCGCGGCCCCGAGGAGATGAAGGAGGCCTTCGCCCACGTGCCCGAGGCGATCGAGAACACCGTCAAGATCGCCGAGATGTGCGACCTGGAGATCCCGCTGGGCGAGATTTACCTGCCCCAGTACGACATCCCCCAGGAGTTCTTCGACGAAAACGGGATCGAGGACTACAAAGAGGGCATCCACGAGTACTTCGAGCACGTCTCCTGGAAGGGCCTGGAGGCGCGCTTCGAGGAGTTCGACGCCCTCGGCAAGGAGTACGACCGTCAGGTCTACGAGGACCGGCTCAAAGAAGAGATCGGCATCATCCGCCAGATGGACTTCCCGGGCTATTTCCTCATCGTTTGGGACTTCATCCGCTGGTCCAAAGAGCAAGGCATCCCCGTCGGTCCCGGCCGCGGCTCGGGTGCGGGTAGTCTGGTGGCGTACTCGCTGCTGATCACCGACATCGACCCGATGCCCTACGACCTGCTCTTCGAGCGCTTTTTGAACCCGGAACGTGTGTCGATGCCTGACTTCGACATCGACTTTTGCATGAACCGGCGCGGCGAGGTCATCCAGTACGTCCACGACAAGTACGGCCACGACAACGTGGGGATGATCATCACCTACGGCCAGCTCAAGGCCAAGGCGTGCATCCGCGACGTGGCCCGCGCGCTCAACTTTTCTTATGGCGAGGCCGACAAGATCGCCAAGCTGGTGCCCGACGAGCTGGGCATCAGCCTGCAGGGCGCGCTCGACCAGGAGCCCGAACTCCCCAAGATGCGCAAAGAGGACCCGCGCGTCGACGCCTTGTTCGACATCGCGCTGTCGCTGGAGAACCTCAACCGCCAGGCGGGTATCCACGCCGCCGGCGTCGTCATCGCCGAGGACCCGCTGTGGGAGTACGTCCCCGTCACCCGCGGCGCCAACGGCGAAAAGGTCACCCAGTTCGCCAAAGAGGAGGTCGAGGAGGCCGGCCTGGTCAAGTTCGACTTCCTCGGCCTCAAGACGCTCACGGTCATCGACGTCGCGCTCAAGCTCATCAACGCCCAACGGGACGAGCCGTTCGACATCGACGCCATCCCGCTCGACGACCGCAGCGTCTACGACATGATCTGCGCCGGCGACACCACCGGCGTCTTCCAGCTCGAGTCCTCGGGCTTCCAGGAGCTGCTCAAAAAGCTCAAGCCGTCGACCTTCGAGGATATCGTCGCTTCGGTCGCCCTGTACCGCCCCGGCCCGCTGGGCTCGGGCATGGTCGACGACTTCATCGACCGCAAGCACGGGCGCAAAAAGGTCGAGTACCCCCACCCCTGGCTCGAGGACGTCCTCAAGCCCACCTACGGGGTCATGGTCTATCAGGAGCAGGTCATGAAGACCGCCCAGGTCATGGCCGGCTTCTCGCTCGGCGGCGCCGATATCCTGCGCCGCGCGATGGGTAAGAAGAAGATCAAGGTGATGGAGCAGCAAAAGAAGGTCTTCATCGAGGGCGCCGTCGAGCAGGACGTCGACGCCAACAAAGCCGAGGAGATCTTCGACCTGATGGCCTACTTCTCGGGCTACGGCTTCAACAAGTCGCACTCGGCGGCCTACGCGCTGATCACCTACCAGACCGCCTACCTCAAGGCGCACTTCCCGGTCGAGTTCATGGCCTCGCTCATGACCAACGACCGTGACAACACCGACAAGATCGTCCGCTTCATCAACGAAGCCAAAGAGATGGACATCGAGGTCCTGCCGCCCGACGTCAACGAGTCGCGGCTCGACTTCTCGGTCTCCGACGGCAAGATCCGCTTCGGACTCGCCGCCATCAAAGGCGTGGGCGGCGGCGTGGTCGAGTCGATCATCGAAACCCGCGACGAGGGCGGCCCCTTCGAGAGCCTGTACGACTTCTGCGGCCGCGTCGACCACGGCGCCATCAACAAGCGCACCATCGAGGCGCTGGTGCGCTGCGGAGCCTTCGACTCGATCAGCCCGCGCGAAGAGCCGGCGCGCTTCATCGGCGACATCTGCACCGACCGCGCCCGCATGTTCGCCGCCATCGAGATGGCCGTCAGCCGCGGCCAACAGGCCCAGCACGACGCCGAGGTCGGCCAGTCGAGTCTCTTTGGCATGATGTCCGAAGACGCCAAAGAAGAGGTCCTCGAGGAGAACTACCCCGAGGTCGAAGCCTGGTCGGACCGCGACCTGCTGCAGAACGAAAAAGACCTGCTCGGCTTCTACGTCACCGGCCACCCGCTCGACCGCTTCGACGGCGAGCTGGGGCTGTACGGCATCACCGCCACCGAGGTGATCACCGGCGGCAAAGAGGTCCAGCACCGAGACGACGTGGTCATCGCCGGCGTCATCACCGAGTACCGCGAGCGCCCCCTCAAGAGCGGCAACGGCCGCATGGCCTTCGTCCAACTCGAAGACAAGACCGGCCAGGTCGAGGTGCTGGTGTTCAGCCGCACGTTTGCCGACTACGAAGAGCCGCTCAAATCGAACGAGCCCATTCTGATCCGCGGCCAGGTCCAGGAAGAAGGCGAAGGCGACGCCCGCAGCTGGAAAGTGCGCGCCAACGAAATCCAGCGCCTCATCGACGCTCGCCGCGAGCGCGTCAAACGCCTGTGCGTCGACATCGACGCCGACGAGGTCGCCCAGACCACGATGCGCCAGCTCGAAAAGCTGTTCAGCTCGTACCACGGCGAAATCCCCACCAGCCTCGTCTTCAGCATGGAGAACGACGACGGCCGCGGCAAAATCGAACTCGCCCTGCCCGCCCAATACGCCGTCGATCCGTCCGACGAGCTGATGATGTCGCTCGATCGTCTGTTTCGGAAGAGGTCGACGCGGTTTCGGTAATATCGGAGCGAGGGCATCTTGCCCTCGTCATTTCGGTGCGTTTGGGTGCGCGACGTCCTCCCCCCCCAGCTCCGCTTCGCTACGCAGGGGGCTATCAAAATTTGGATTCCGCCCAAGGGCTCCAGGTGGCGAGGGTCTTTGGTTTGCGTGAGGCGCACGCCACCTGAAGCTCCCAGGCAACTCCCTCCAACGAGCACGCGATACCGAACGCGCAAGGCCGCCGCACGGCAAGCTCGCAGAGCGTAACCGCGATTTGATAGCCCCCTGCGCAGGGAGCGCGTAGCGCGACCGGAGCTGGGGGGCGCGACAAACCTGCAAGGCAAACATCAAAAAACAACCTACCTCGCCACGTCACACCCCTCGCGCAACACCATCAGCCGATCTTCCAGATACGCGTGGTTGACGTACATCAACGTCGGATCTTCGCCCAACCACCAGACCGTGGCCGTTCCGTCGGCCTGCACCGACGTTCGGTAGCGGCCGAGCGCGGTGCGCGCCACGATATACTGGGGCCCCTCGCCGGGCCACGGCTCGCCGCGCAAGGTCAGTTGCACCTCGGCGTGATGCAGCGGCAGGTCCCACGACAGGTCGCCGTCTTCGGCGACTTCGACCCATCGAGTCAGGCCGGGCGCATGGCGGTAGCGTCGATGGTTGGTAAGTCCGCCCAGGGAGAGGTCGAAGCGATATTGACCGGGGAACGCGTCGAAGGCGAAGCCGGTCGGTCCAGTCGCGGCGAACTCGAATGCGGCGGACTCTCTATCGTGGTGCGCGCGCGGATAGTGAACCCGCAGCGGGCCGTGGAAGACGGACGTCTCGTCTGAATATGTCTCGCCCACATAAGGCGAAAACGCTTCAGCCGCCGGTATCGCCCCGCCATCGGCGGTCAGCTCGCCGGACACACGCACCACCTTCATGTCGAAGTCGCGAGTCATCTCCTCGTCGCCCACCTCCAGGTATGGGTCGAGGACATACCCTCCCGGAGGCAGCGCATCACTATGGGGCGCCTCCAGCGACGTCGGCAGGCCTCCATAGAGGACCACACGGTAGATGCCCGGGCGGATCTCGACCTCGTATTCGGCTTCCCCAGCCGACGACAAGACCGACCCCAACCGCTGCGCCGTCGCCACGCGCCAGCAGGTTCCGCGCTCACCGCTCAAACATTCGAAGGCCACGTAGCCACGCATGTCGTCGCCGAGGGTGTTGTCGGGCATCGGGGCGCCGTCGACGGTGATCGTGCCGTGCACCTTCGTTCGCACGTCGATATCGCCGAGATCGACGAGCAGGTCGTCGATCGGCGTGTTGCCCACCTCGAGTTCACGCAGCGTGGTGCGCGGCAGATAGGAGGCTCGATCGCCTTCGTATTGGTCGATGGCGACCGCGTAGTCGCCGGGTGGCAGCACCGTCTCGAAGCGGCCGTCGACGACGCTCGCCGTGTGCCACAACGGGGACCCACCGCGGCGGGTAAACCACACCATCGGCGGCACCTCTTGGTCCGGGACCGGCTCGACGCGGCCCCGCACGGCCACCAGCCCCTCGCCGAGGGTCATCTCGATACGTTCGTCGCCGGCGAGCGAGAAGGTCTGAGTCTCGACAAGGGTGGGGTCTTCGCCCAACCCACCAACCCAGGCGCGCAGCTCGTAGTCACCGGCGACGAGTGTCTCGCTGAATTGCCCGTCGTCGAGAAAGAGCTCGACGAGTGGCTCGTCGCGACCCTCGATGCGGATTTCGACCATCGTCATCAGATCTTGCGGCAGGTCGTCTCGCAAGCGCACCTGCCCCGACACCGTGGCCAGATCGACGGGCACCGTCCACGAGGTATCCTCGTCGACGGTACGCGGCCCGTCGAGCAGCATGCCCGAGAGAGTGCGCACTCGATAGGTGCCGGGGAGCACCGTGAGGGTCATCGGCTCGTCGTAGTGGGTCTTGGTGATCACCTCGACATAGCGCTCTCCCGACGTCGTCTGGGCGAGCCGCTCGACAGTCACGGCACGGAGCGCCCCGCTCTCGCGAAGGCGCTGCGAGACGTCCAACGACATATCGAGGTGAATGGGTCCGGAGACGTCGACGTCGAGGGTGCGCTCACCGGCGACGACCAAGTCGGAGGCGACCCACTCCCCGTGCGCGAAGATGACGGGCGCAAAGCCTTCGACGCCAGTCACATAGACGTCGTAGGTCCCCGGGTGGAGCTCCACCTGGTAGCGGCCCTCCCGGTCGGTCAAGACGTCTACCCGCGCCCGGAACTCACCGCGGTTGGCTCGGTTGATAAAGCGAAGCTCGGCCATCGGCTCGCGTCCGGTCAACGGCTGCCCGTCCATACGAACTTGGCCGCTGACGACATGCCTTTGAATGTCGAAGGAGAGCGACTCGCCGGCCACCGACTCGCTGGCCTCGGCTCCTTGGGCGCAGATCGACTCGCACCGCCCCTCCACGCAGACCTCGTCGTCGGAGCAATCGAAGCAGGCCGAAGGAGCCTGTCCGTTCCAGTCCGGCACCCCGGAACATTCACTGACGAGGTAGCCGGTACACGACGCGTTGCAACGCAACTCACCGCCCGAGAAGCCAAAGCTCTGGCAGTCGCGCCCGCCCAACTCCACCCCGTCGCAGGCTTCATCCCCGCTGACGCGGCCGTCTCCACAAAATCCCGAAGACCTCGACGCGTCGTCGCACCCGGCGAGCACCCACAACACGACCGCGACCGACAACGAGCAGACAATTCGAGCAAACATCACGCACCCCAAATTATGGCGGGAGGTTGAAATCGCCCGACTATAGCGATTGCGGGGGGTGGGGGCAAATGGTTGGGGGGCAGAGCACGCGATACCGAACGCGCAAGGCCGCCGCACGGCAAGCTCGCAGAGTGTAACCCCGATTTGATAGCCCCCTGCGCAGGGAGCGCGTAGCGCGACCGTAGCTGGGGGTGTGCAGAACGCATAAGCGCTCACAAGCCCTTCAGCGCAATATCGACCGCGCCAAGGAGCGTTCGCGAGCCCTCGAAAGAGCGGTCGACCGCGACGCTGTGCGTTCACGAACGTCGCGTGGAGCGGTCGACCGCACAAAAAAGGGCTCGCGAGGCCTCCATCGGTCGGTCACCCGAACCGGGGGAGGGCTCGCGAGCCCAAAAAACTGCGGTCGATATCGCTCGAAGGTGTTCTAGAGCGTTTCCGAGACCGGTCGACCGGTCTCCGAAGTGTTCTGACACACTCGTAGAGCGGTCGACACTGAACGCCCGTTCACTACTCGCCGGGCTCGGGGTCGGTCACGTCGTCGACCGGGTCTTCGACGACGTCTTCGCCGGTTTGCGGGTCGACGTCGGGAAGGAGGCCGGAGCCGCGGTTGCGTTTGTAGAACGCCGCCGCCCGGTCGTTCTGGATGGCGAACGGGCCCAACACGGCGCTGCGCGCCTCCAAGTCGGCCTGGCCGGGGGTCGGCCAGGTGCCGTTGACCCGGTGGATGGCCTCGATCATCTTCGCCTCGATCTCGTCTTCCATCTGGCCAAGCTGCTCGGTGGTGGGGGCGGCCTCGGTGTCGACCTGGGAGCTCATCGCCTCGCGGAAGGCGGCGAAGTCCTCTTTGAGCACGGTGAACGACGCCTCCAGCCCGCAGGTGCGGATGTCGGGCAGGTGGTTGGCTTCGAGCTCGGCGATGATGGAGCTGAGCATCGCCTCCTCCTCCTCGCGGGTGGCGTTGGTCACCGAGTACACCTCGACGTCCAGGGGGCCTTCGAGCAGGTTGTGGGCCGACTGGCCGCGCGGCGAGTCGGGGCCGTGGTCTTCGAGCTCCATCTCGGTGCGGCTGACGAAATTCGAGAAGCTGCGGTCGACCTTTTTGTCGCGCACGTTCAGCTGGGGGTCGGCCTTGGTGTTGCGCGCGGCCTTCCAGGCGCGCTTGGCGGTGGTGTAGTCGACGGTCATCTGCAGAAGTTGGTCGAAGGTGTCGACCACGGGCGCCGGGGCGCCGACGTCCTCGGCGGCCTCCACGGCGCGGCGAGCCGCCCACTGCACCCGCGACGGCGGCAGCTTGTAGGACGTGAAGAATTCGCTGATCGGAACAATACGCATACATCCCCTCCATCTGGCATCGCGCAGCTCTGCCGGGAGCATGCCTATCACGCCCCCGTGTCGCTGCATCTCTTTATTGACGTAACGACACCGTAGCAGATGCTCGCCGAGGGCTCCACGCCCGTTTTACCCGCCCTCTTCCTCCCCCTTCACGACTCCAAAACCCCCGCCAACACCTCACGCAGCTCCGACGGCGCGATGGGCTTGCGCATGATCGTGTGCGCCGAGGCGCCCGCGGCGCCAAGGTCGTGCTCGTCGCTGTAGCCGGTCAGCAAGAGCACGGGCAGCTCGGGGGCGAGGTCTTCGAGGCGCTCCAAGAGCTCGAGGCCGTCCATCACCGGCATGATGATGTCGGAGACGACCGCGCCGATGCGCTCGCGGTGGTCGCCCCAGATGTCGAGGGCGTCGCGGCCGTTGCTGGCGACCAGCACGTGGTAGCCGCCGCGCTCGAGTCCGCGCACCAGACTTCGGCGCACCAGGGGGTTGTCGTCGACGAAGAGGAGCGTGGCCCGGTCGTCGGCGGCGCGGACGGTCGCGTCGGGGGTCGGTTCCTCGCCGGCGCGCTGCTCGGGGGTCGCCTCGGGCAGCCAGATGGTGAATTCGCTGCCGCGGCCCGGGGTGCTGGCCACGTCGATGTAGCCGCCGCTCTGGGTGACGATGCCGTGCACGCTGGCCAGCCCCAGCCCCGTGCCCTTGCCCTCCTCTTTGGTGGTGTAGAACGGCTCGAAGATCCGGTCGATGATGTCGGCCGGGATGCCCACGCCGTCGTCGTGCACCGAGATGACGCCGTAGCGTCCCGGCGCGAGCTTCCCGGGCGCGTGTTCGCCCAGGGTCTCCCAGCGGCTGTACAGCTCGATGCGTCCCTCGCCGTCGACGGCGTCACGGGCGTTGAGCACCAGGTTCATGATCACCTGCTCGAGCTGGCCCGAGTCGACGAAGACCTCCAGGTCGCCGGCGTCGAGTTGGATGTCGAGGTCGATGGGCGCGTCGATGACCCGACGGCACAGCTTGGCAGTACGCTGCACGACCGAGTCGAGGTGGACCACCCTCGATTCGAGCACCTGCTGGCGGCTGAACGCCAGCAACTGGCTGGTCAGCGCCGCCGACTGCCCGGCGGCCTCGTGGATGTCGACGGCGTCGACGCGGCGGGGATCGTCGGCCGCCAGATCTTCGAGCAGAAAGCTCGAGCACGCCGAGATGACGTTGATCAGGTTGTTGAAGTCGTGGGCGACGCTGCCGGCCAGCCGCCCCAGGGATTCCATCTTCTGGGCGCGCCACAACTGCCGGCGCGTGGCCTCGAGCTCGCGCTGGGCGCGCCGCTCCTCGGTGCGGTCGCGCAAGATCGCCTGGATCACTTTGCGATCGCCCAGGTCGATCAAGGCCGAGGAGTTCTCCACGATGATCTCGCGTCCGTCGGCGCGTGTGAAGGTCACATCGTAGAGGGCCGGCTCGCCCTGCTTCCAGCGCTCCCACTTCTCCTGGGTGGCCTCCAGCTCTTCGGGCGCGATGAACTCCGAGAAATGCGAGCCGCGCAGCCGCTCGAACGTGGTCCCGAACATGTCCACCATGCGCTGGTTGCAGTCGATGAGGTACCCGTCGAGATCGGAGATGACGATGGCGTCGGTGGAGTTCTCGAACAGCACGTCGTACTTGAGTTGGGTGAGCGTGAGCTCTTCGCCGGCGGCCAGGTGGCGCTCGCGAAAGTGCTCGACGCGCTCGGCGAGCCGCTGCTGCTCGCGCATCTGCTCGCTTACGTCCCGGGTCACCCCGGAGATGCTGTGGGGACCGGAGTCGTTCTCGACGACGAAGGCGCTACTGCTCACCCACTTTTGGACGTCCCCTTGTGCGTCGACCAACCGGTAGACGAGGCTCATCTCCTGGCCCGAGGACAGGTCGGCGATCGCGTCGGCCAGCTCGGCGCGGTCGTCGGGATGCACCTGCTCCAACCACCAGTCCGGCTCGTCGAACCACTGCTCGCGCGAGATCCCCCAGACCTTCTCGATGGCGGGGCTGACGTAGATGGCCTCCTTGAAATCGGCCGATCGAATCCAGAAGACATCGGAGAGGTGGGCGGTGAAGCGGTCGAGCGCAGCGCTGACGGCCAGACTCTCGGATCGCTGCCTGGCGAGTTGGTCTTCGGTCTGGTCGGCGCGTCGTCGCGAGCCGCGCAGGCGCAGAAACTGCTCGAGTTGACGGGTCAGCGCCTGCATCGCCTCGATCTGCGTGGCGCTGAGCTGTCGGGGGCGGGTGTCGAAGACGCACAAGGTGCCCACCGCGACCTCGTCGAGCGTGATCTGAAAGCCGGCGTAGAACCGGATATGGGGAGGCCCGACGACGAAGAGGTGCTCTCGAAACCGCTCGTCCTCCCGGGCGTCCTCGACGATCAGGGGCTCGTCTCGACGCAGCGCATGCTCGCAGAACGACCCCTCCCGCCCGGTGTGCTCGACGGACAAGCCCTTGCGGGCCTTGAGCAAATGGCGCTCCTTGTCCGGCAGTGAGCAGGCCGCCATGGGCACCTCGCACAGGATGGAGGCCAATTCGACGATATCGTCGAAGGTCTGCTCGGACTCGATGTCGGGCAACTCCAGCTCGGCCAAGATGGCCAAGCGCTGCGCTTCCTTGTCGAGCAATGATGGTTCGTCGAGCAATGATGGTTCGTCGAACGGTGACTGCGAAGAGGGATTGCGATCGTCTGACATAGTCGAACTACTGCCTCGAAGTTCAGTCAGGCTCGCGAAACGATGCGCACCGAAAGGAGCCTGCAGATGCAATACACGCCGGGCGGCGGTGATGATGTACGTACAACGAAGCTATAATGCATAAAAACCGTGTAAAGTCACAGTGTCTTACAGTTCTGATAATTCGTCGAATTTTCAGGCCACCGGCGCCCACCCCTCGCCCGCGTCTGCGGCCAGGTGAGCCGACAGCGCGTCACACAGCTTGGCCGGCGAGATCGGCTTGCGCAGAATCTCGTCGGCCTGGCGGCTCGACGGGCCCAGACCGCGCCCCTCGGCGTAGCCGGTCAGCAAGAATACCGGCATCTCGGGCGCCTGCTCTTTGAGCGTGTCGAGCAACTCGAGGCCATCCATCGCCGGCATGATCACGTCCGAGACCACCGCCGCGATCTGGGAGTCGTGCCGCCTCCACATGTCGAGCGCCTCGCGGCCGTTGGCCGCCGTCAGCGTGCGATAGCCGCCGCGCTCGAGCCCGCGCACCAGGCTGCGGCGCACCAGCGCGTTGTCGTCGACCAACAAGATCGTGGCACGCTGCTCGCTGCGAGCCTGCGCGCCCTCCAGCTCGGAGAACTCCAGGTCGCGTTGGTCCTCGGTCGCCTCGGGCAGCCAGATCGTAAACGCGCTGCCCTTACCCGGGGTGCTGTCGACGTCGACGTAGCCGCCGCTCTGGGTGACGATGCCGTGCACGGTCGCCAGGCCGAGGCCGGTCCCCTTGCCGTCCTCCTTGGTGGTGTAAAACGGCTCGAAGATGCGCTCGATGTCGTCGGGCTCGATGCCCACGCCGTCGTCGCGTATCGAAATGACGCCGTATCCTCCCGCGGGCCGCGACCCGGACACGCCCGCGCCAAGCGTCTCGTGGCGGGTGTGGATCTCGATGCGTCCGCCCCCCTCGACGGCGTCGCGAGCGTTGAGCACCAGGTTCATGATCACCTGCTCGAGCTGGCCCGAGTCGACGAAGACCTCCAGGTCGCCGGCGTCGAGTTGGATGTCGAGGTCGATGGGCGCGTCGATGACGCGACGACACAGCTTGCCGGTGCGCGACAAGACGCTGTCGAGGTGGACCACGCGCGACTCGAGCACCTGCTGACGGCTGAAGGCGAGCAGCTGGCGGGTCAACGCAGCCGACTGCTCGGCCGCCTCGCGAATATCGAGGGCGTCGTCGCGGCGGGGATCGTCGGCGTCTAGATCTTCGAGCAGGAAGCTCGAGCACGACGAGATCACGCTGAGCAGGTTGTTGAAGTCGTGGGCGATGCTGCCGGCCAGACGCCCCAGGGACTCCATCTTCTGGGCGCGCCAAAGCTGCTGGCGCGTGGCGTCGAGTTCGCGCTTGGCGCGCCGCTGCTCGGTGTGGTCGCGCACGATCGCCTGGACGACTCGGCTATCGCCCAAGTCGACCTGGCTCGACGAGACTTCCACGAACGACTCGTTGCCCTCGCCGTCGACCAACGTCATCTCGAAGATGACCGCCTCGCCACGCAGGCGCTTCTCCCAATTCTCGTAGGCGACGTTCAGGTCACGGGGGTGGACGAACGCCGGCCAGTGCGTGCCGCAGATCTCTTCGTAGGGGCGGGCGAACAACTCCACGGCGCGGCTGTTGCAGTCGATGATGTGGCCGTCGAGATCGAAGATGACGATCCCGTCGTTGGAGTTTTCGAAGAGCAGGTTGTACTTGAGTTGGGCGTTGGTCAGCTCTTGTCCGGCGGCCTTGTGGCGCTGCTCGTACAGCGTGGCGCGCCGAGCCAGGCGCCGCTGCTCGAGCACCTCCTCGGTCACGTCGCTCGTCAGCCCGGCCACGAAGTCGGGGCCGTCTCGGTTTTCGACCAGAAACGCGCTGGCGCGCAGCCACTTGCGGACCTCGCCGTCGTCGTCGACGAACCGGAAGTTGAACGAGCGACTCCCGTCGGCCGGCATCTGCGAGAACGCGTCGAGCAACTCTTGGCGCTCGTCGGGATGGACATGCTCGGACCAGGCGGCCGGGTTTTCGAGCAACTCCTCGCGTGAGATCTCCCAGATATTTTCGAGCCCGGGGCTCGCGTAGATCGTCTCGCTCAGATCCTGGGTAAAGATCCAGAGCACGTCGGGGATATGCGCCGTGAACCGGTCGAGCACGGCGCTGAACGCGCGAATCTCGGAGCGCTGCCTGGCGAGTTGGTTCTCGGCACGATCGATGCGGCGCAGCGAGTCGCGCAGGCGTTGGAGTTGCTCTTCGTGCTCGAGGGGAAGCGACCGGTTCTGGGACTCGTCCTGCATACTGCAACCTATGTGGGAGGGGGGCCAGTTATTGGATGCAGCTCGTGCAACGGGCGTAGCAAATAAATCTCGCGCGCCCTGTACCGTTTAGACAGCCCGACCTCGGCACCGGCCTTGCCCACGAAATAGTTTCACCCTAGAAGTTGCTTATCGACTGTGGCCCCAACGGCCCTCCATGCACCCATCAGCAGTAAGAGTGACCAAGATGACCCCATATAAGTTGTCCGCCGCCGCCATCGCCGCGGCTCTGCTCACCTCGACCAGCATGGGCTGCGCCGGCTCGAGCGCGGCGACCAGCTCGCCCGCGCAGGACGCTGCCCCCAAGGAAGCTTCGGCCGACGAGGCCTCCCAGCAGGAGGCCCAGGCCGACCAGACGCTTCCCGAGGTGGAGATTCCCTACGAGAAGTTCACCCTCGACAACGGCCTGACGGTGCTCGTCCATCAGGACAAAAAAGCGCCGGTGGTCGCCGTCAACGTCTGGTACCACGTCGGCTCCAAGGACGAGAAACCGGGCAAGACCGGCTTTGCGCACCTCTTCGAGCACCTGATGTTCCAGGGCTCGGAGAACTACAAGGGCGAGTATTTCGAGCCGCTCGAGAAGGCCGGCGCCACCGACATGAACGGCACGACCAACCGCGACCGCACCAACTACTTCCAGACGGTGCCCAAGAGCGCGCTCGACGTGGCGTTGTGGATGGAGTCCGACCGCATGGGCCACTTCCAGGGCGCCATCTCCCAGGAGCGCCTCGACGAACAGCGCGGCGTGGTCCAAAACGAGAAGCGCCAGGGCGAAAACCGCCCGTACGGCAAAGCGTGGCGGATGATCCCCGAGAACACCTACCCGCAGGGCCACCCGTACTCGTGGTCGACCATCGGCAGCATGGAGGACCTCGACGCCGCCTCGCTCGAGGACGTCAAGTCGTGGTTCGATGAGTATTACGGCGCCTCGAACGCGGTGCTGACGCTCGCCGGCGACATCAGCGTCGAGGAGGCCAAGGAGAAGGCCGAGAAGTTCTTCGGCCACATCCCCGCCGGCCCGGCCGTGCCGCATCGCGGCCCTTGGATCGCCAAGATGGACGAGCGCAAGGAGCTCGACACCTACGACCAGGTGCCGCAGGCTCGCGCCTACTACGTCTACAACGTGCCGCAATACGGCTCGGAGACCACCGAGCACCTGCGCCTGGCCGCCGACCTTTTGGGCGACGGCAAGAACTCGCGCCTCTACAAGCGCCTGGTCTACGAAGACCAGATCGCCACCGACGTCTTCGTGTGGCTGTGGGAGGGCGAGATCGGCTCGCAGATCTTGATGGGCGCCGACGCGCGACCCGGCGTCGAGCTGGCCAAGGTCGAGAAGGCCCTCGAAGAAGAGGTCGCCCGCTTCGCCAAGGAGGGGCCGACCGAAGAGGAGCTCGCCCGCGTCAAGATGTCGAATTTCGCCGAGACCGTCTCCGGCCTCGAGAAGGTCGGCGGCTTTGGCGGCAAGAGCGACCGACTGGCCCGCGGCGAAGTCTTCTTGAGCGACCCGGGCGCCTTCGAGAAGTTGCTCGACGTGCAACGCGACGCCACGGTCGAGCAGGTGCGTGAGGCGACCGCCGAGTGGATGGGCGACGGCGTCTTCGTGTTGCGCGTCTATCCCGATCCGAACCACAAGGCTGCTGCCAAAAAGAGCGCGGCCGATCGCAGCAAGGTCCCCGAGCCGGGCCAAGCGCCCAAGCTCGACCTGCCCGACCTGCAGCGCGCAAAGATGTCGAACGGCGTCGAGGTCGTGTTGGCCGAGCGCCACGACGTGCCGATGGTGCGCCTGCGCCTGATGGCCGACGGCGGCTACGCGGCCGACCCCAAGGACAAGCTGGGCGTGGCCAAGCTGACGATGGACGTGCTCGACGAGGGCACCGAGAACCACAGCTCGCTGGAGCTGGCCGCCGAGCTCGAGAAGCTGGGCGCCGGCCTGTCGAGCGGCTCGAGCCTGGAGACGGCGTATGTGAGCATGCGCGCCATGACGACCACGCTCGACCCGGCGCTCGACCTGTTCGCCGACGTGGTGCTGCGACCGGCGTTTGCCGACGAGGAGATCGCGCGGCGCAAAAAGCAGCTCTTGGCCAGCATCGACCAGGAGACGGCCCGGCCGCGCACCCGCGCGCTTCGCCTGCTCGGCCCGCTCGTCTACGGTGACGCGCACCCTTACGGCGTGCCGCTGACGGGCTCGGGCACCAAGGCGTCGGTCGAGGCGCTCGAACGCGACGACCTCGTCGCCTACCACGCGCGCCAGTTGCGCCCCGAGAACGCGACCATTCTGGTCGTCGGGGACACGACGATGGAGCAGATCAAGCCCAAGCTCGAAGAGCGCTTCGGCAAGTGGAAGGCCGCCGAGGCGAAGGCGCAGGTCCAGAACGGTCAGATTGCCAAGCACGACAAGGTGCGCGTCTTCCTCATCGACAAGCCGGGCGCCGAGCAGTCGCTCATCGCCACCGGCAACGCCTTCGACGAGCGCAGCGGTGTCGACCAGCTCGCCGTCGAGGCGATGAACACGGTCATCGGCGGGGCGTTCAGCTCGCGGCTGAACATGAACCTGCGCGAGGACAAGCACTGGTCGTACGGCGCGCGCTCGTTCGTCTACGAGACCAAGGGCAAGCAGCTCTTCGGCGCCTGGGCGGGTGTGCAGTCCGACAAGACGAGCGAGTCGATGGTCGAGATCAAAAAGGAGCTCGACGCCTACCTGGGCGACAAGCCGATCACCGAGGCCGAGCTGGCCAAGACCAAGCAGAACAAGACCCGCAAGCTGCCCGGCCGCAACGAGACGACCGGCCGACTGCTCGGAAGCGTCGCCGAGATCGTCAAGTTCGAGCTCCCCGACGAGTACTGGGACACCTACACCGACCGCATGAACGAGTTGACCGTCGAGGGGGTTCGCAAGACCGCCGGCGAAGTCATCGCCCCCGAGCGTATGACCTGGATCGTCATCGGCGACCTCGACAAAATCGAGGAGAAGGTGCGCGCGCTCGAATTCGGCGAGGTGATCGTGCTCGACGAGGAGGGCAAGCCGGTCAATTGAAGCCGGTCAATTGAAGCCGGCTGACTAAGGCGACGACGATTGTGAAGAAAAATTTGTGCCCGGACTTTTGCCTGTTACCCTTGGGCGACAGACGCGCTCGGCTTTGTAGTGCATTCACGGATGAATGCGGTCAGCGCGTCGGATGACCCCAGATTCCACGGAGAGGAAGTATGGAAGCAGTCATGAGTAACGATCGTCGTCGTCGTCGCAGCGAGAAGACCCACGAAGCGGTGTACTACCAGCTCGACCACGTCCGTCAGAAGCACGGGCTGGGTTTCCTGGTCCTGGCCAACGACGAAGGCGTCTTCGTCGCCGGCGCCGGCGAGAAGGACCGCGACGAGGTCTTCGCGGCCTATGCTGCCGAGATGGCGCAAGCCGACTCCGCCTACCGCCAGAAGCTCGAAGCCGAACTGCACGAGTACCTCTTCGGCCCCGACGCCGACACGGTCGTCGACGTACGCAGCTTCAAGATCGATGATATGCCGATGTACCTGTGCGCCGCGGGCGCTGCGTCGAGCAGCTCCGACGACGCGCTCGAGCACACCATCAACGGCGTGCAGCGGATCTTCCGCACCACCTGAAATATCTAAAAGAAGTCGCGTCACCGAACTCTAGCCGACGATCGGAGCGACGCGAGAGAGGCGCTGGGGCTACTGTCCCAGCGCCTTTTTGAGTTTGTCGGCTTGGTAGCTGGCGATGGAAGCCTTCGAACCGCCCGGAAAGCGGCTCAGGTAGTTCTGGTAGGCGTCGAGCGCAGCCTGGTGATTCCCCTGCTCGCGCTCGGCCTTGCCCAGCCCGATATAGGCGTCGCCGTAGCTGGGGTTGTAGTTGAGGGCCTTGCGAAATTGGGCGCTGGCGGCAGCCGGGCTGCCCAGGGCGAGCAGCGACCAACCCAGGCCGGTGATCGCCTCGACGTTGTTGCGCTCCTCTTCGAGCACCGCGTGAAATTTCTGGCGGGCTCGGCGCGGATGTCCCGCCTCCAGGTAGCGCTTGGCCTTGGCCAACAACTCCTCGGCGTCGGGCTCTTCGGCAGCCTTGACCGCCGCCTCGATCGCCACGGCGACGCTCTCTTCGAGCTTGGGACCTGCGGCCGCGATCCCGGCGGCGAGGTGCTTGGCGTTCTCCTTCTGCGCGCTGTCCAGCGCGTTGGCCACGGCCCCGTCGATGCGCTCGCGCGGAGACGCCTCTTTCTTTTCGGGCTCGCGCTCCTCGTCGGCCTGCTCGGCCTCGGCGATGTCGACGACCTCGGACTCGGCCTGCGTCGGCAGGTATTCGTCGATCAAGTCGGGGCGAGCGAAATAAACGGCGGCACCTCCGCCAGCCACCACGAGCAGCATCACCGCGACCACGATGGGCCAACGACTCTTTTGAGGCTCGTAGTCGACCGCGTCATGGCGCCCCGTACCTTCGAGTTCACCGAGAGACGAGCCTTCACCAAAGCTCCACTCGTCGTCCTCTTCGAGGTCGTCGCTCGCCGAGCCGAACGCGCCGGTCTGCAGGCGTACCTGTGGCTGAGGAGCGCTTGGCTGCGGGGCGCTCGGCTGCGGGGCACGCGGTTGCTGGGGAGCAGCCTGCGCGGTGGCCTCACCCGAGGCGTTCCGCTGGGGTGCGGGGGTCTGTGAGCGAGGCGGATCGGTCGGGCTTGGTGACGGCTCGGAGCGCGAAGGTTGGGAGCGTTCCGGGCCCGCAGGCCCGCCCTCGGCGCCGCGTTTGGGCGCCTCGAGTCCGAACTGCTGGGAAGTCTTGACCTTGGAGCGAAAATCCGGCTCGGACGCAGGCTCGGGAGCGCTCGGCAGTTGCTGCTCGGCGCCACGCCGTTCGGCTGCGTGCGAGGCGCTGATGCTCGAGATGCTCTCGACGGCCTGAAAAATCGGCATGAACTCGCCGATGTCGGCCAGGCGCTTCCACTTTTTGCCGGTGCGCGAGACCTGGTCGGCCTTGGTGACCTTGCCCTGCAAGATCCACTGGTGCAGCTCGTCGAAGCTCGAAAAGTAGAGGATATCGCCGCTGGTCGTGTTCTTGACCATCCAGCGGCGCTGGTTTTCCTGGCTCAACGCTGCGTGGGTCTGCAGCCGAAAGACATGCTCGCACTGACTGCACTTGAGCGTCGCGGCGCCGCCACGAAGCTGACGTGCGTCGATCTCGTACAGCGTGTCACACTGTGGACAGCGAACGTCCATGGTAGGTGTTTCCAATGGGGGCCCGGAGCGGCCCAGCCCGGCGCGGCGGGGCGGCCGGATGAGTCAATACGGCCGCTACTCGTTACTGGCGGCTTCGCCAGCTTCATCGCCCGGATCTTCGGAGGCCGTCAACTCGGCGACTTTCTTCTTGGCCGCCTCGGCTTCTTTGTCCTGGCCCATTTCCGCGTACACCTCGGCGAGCATCTCGTAGATCTCGACGCGCTCGGGAGTGAGCAACTTGGCGTTTTGCAGCTTCTCGGCGGCCGTCTGCAGTCGGTTGTTCTTGACGGCGCGCTCGGCATCGTCGATGAGCCGGTTGACCTCTTTGACCAGCTTGGGATTGGGGCCGCTCTCCTCCTGGGCGACCTCCTCTTGCTGGGCCTCGTTTGCCGGCGCAGCTTGCTCCTGGGGAGCCGGCTTCTGGGCCTGCTCTTCGGGCTGAGTCGACTTCATCCCCAGCACTTCGCCCTTGATGTCGTAGATGCCGAACATCTGGACGCTGAGGCCGCCGGCGACAAGGAGCAGCACCAACACCACGCCCCACAAGAGCACGTTCCATTTACCGTCACGCGACGGCGGACGGTACTCCTTGGGCTTGATCTTTTTGCCGGGCGGCTCCGACGAGGGCGACGGCACAGGCGCCGACGGCGCCGGAGTCTGGCTCGCCAGCGAGTTGCCGGGCATGCCCGCGGCGCCGGCGCCCGGGCCACTGGGCGGCTGCTGCGGCGCCGGCGACGGGTTGTTTTGCTGGAACGAAGGCGGCTGCTGCGGGCCACTCTGGGCCGGGCCGCTCGAAATCTGCGGCCAAGCGCTGAGCGCGTGGAACGTGTCGCCGTCGCCCGAAAGCTCGTAACCGTCGAGGTCTTCTCGGTTCGACAGCCAGTTTTTGAGGCTCTTGGTGTCGGGAAACTCGTAGGTCAGCCCGAAGTTGGTCTTGAGCTTCCACGGCCCGTCGTGGTCGGCGTTCGGACCGGAAGGCCCGTCGGCTGCTTCGAACGGAGCGGCTTGGCCGCCTGCGTCTCGTTGGCTCTGCTGTTGACTCTGCTGCTGGCTCGGCTGTTGCGCCGGCTGGCTGGGCTGAGCAGGAGCGGGCTGCTGATTCTGTTGGGGCTGCGGTTGCGACGGCGCCTGCGGCGCGTCGGCGGGTTCGAACGGAGGCTTGGACTCGGCCGACGAATCGTTGAAGCCGAAGTTGTCGAGCATGTCACCGGAGACGACCTCGGTGGGCGCCCCCTCGTCCATCGACGAGCCTTGGTGGCCACCGGCGTTGCCCTGCCCCATGCCCGGAAGACCGCCGTCCTCGAAGGGATTCTTCATCTCGACGGTGCCGTCGTCCGGCGCGTCGGCGCCGTTGAGAAAGTCGGGGATCGAATCGCCCGACATCACCTCGGTGGCGGCCACGCCGTCGTCTGCACCACCTTGCGGCGCGCCTCCACCCTGCTGCATCTGGTTGACCAGCTTGTTCAGATCGGGGCGGAAGGCGACCGAGGTCTTGTCCTCGAGGTCGTCGGAGGCAGGCGCGCTCGGAGCCGGGTTCTGCTCCTCGGGATAGACGATGAACTTATGCTGACATGACGGGCAGGTGATCTTACCTCCCGATGCCGGCACATTGGCATCGTTGACGCGGTACCGAGATGCACAACTGGGACACTGGACAATCATTCCGAGAGCTGCTCCGTGATGGACGTCGAGATCGTTCGGCTACCCCGCTTCAGACCGGCGACCCGAGTGATGTGAGCGTGCCGGAATGGCTTTGGAGAGTAACCGGTCGCATTAAATCACACGTGGGGGGGTCACGCAAGAGATCACCCCTATTCAAACACGCTCAGGCGGGCATAAACGCTCCGGTTCCGGCTCCCGGCTGGTATCTCCAGCCACCTGCGCTACGATACGTCCATGAGCGCCACGACCCCCATCCAGTTCTCGACCCCCCGACGCCTTCGGCTCAGACGACTCACGGTGGCTGATCTGGCGGCGATAGGCTGGATTGACGCGCATCCCGGCGTGTGCCGCTTCGAACCCCTGGCCGCCCGTGAGCGCCTCGTCCAGCTGATCGCTTCTTATCCAAGCGCCCAGTTCGCCGTGGAGGTCGACCATCGCCTCGTGGGAGCGCTGATGGGCTTTCCGAGCGAATCGGGACCGCCGATGTGCAGCCAACCCTGGGAGGCGCTGACAGCGCCATTTGGTGCGGCCGAGCTCGACGTCGACGGCACCGTCCTGATCGGCGAGGGCGCGGTATGGCGCGACGTGCTCGAGGACGACCAGATCGATCACCTGCTCTGTGTGGGCCGAAAAGCAGTGGTCCAGCAACTGGGCCTCGACGAGACCGTCAGCGTGGTGTGCGCGTCGAGTTGGGCTGCGTGGCGCGATCGGTTGGCGCCACAGGCGTTTGTCCAGCAGGTGCATGCCGGCGGGATCAGCGATCGGGCGATCGCTGCATACGTGCGGGCCGGATGGGCGATCCGTGGGTTCTGGGAGGACGCAGAGACCTTGAAAGTGCTCGTGCGTTGGGAAAACCGGCGGCGATAAGACGGCGGCGTGGCCCTCGAGCTCGAGCAACGCCCCTTCCAGGAAATATCGCCAAGAAATACCGAAGCCCGCGCCTCACGGCGCGGGCTTCGGAGATCTCTACTCAATCGAGCTTGGCTCAGCCAGCGAGCTGCTGGACGAGAGTAGCGGCGTCGATCTGGTTCGTGATCAGGATCGTGATAACGAACGCGTAGATGACGAGCGACTCGATAAGAGCCAGACCGAGAATCAGCGGGGTGAGAAGCTTACCGCTGGCGCCCGGGTTGCGAGCGATGCCCTCGAGGGCAGCCGCAGCAGCGCGGCCCTGGCCGAGCGCGCCACCGATGGCAGCCAGGCCGATGCCGAAGCCGGCAGCAACCGCCATCCAGGAGAACATGGTGAAGATGTTGTCGCCAGCGGCAACTGCAGCGTTCTGAGCGAAGGCCGAGGTGCTCCACAGAGCGATGACACCGAAGGTGCTAAGAAAAGCGATGACTTTGTTTTTGGACAGCATAGACGAATCCTCCTAACTCCAGCGCTTGCTATATTTGATTCGCGGCCTCATGCCGCCTGCGCCGTTGGTTGGTATGGTGAACGGTCCACGTAATTATGGGCGACGACCTTTCAGCAAAGTTATGTCGCCCCGCTTCTTAATGCCCTTCGTGCGATACTGCAAGGGAGATGTAGATCGACGAGAGCAGGCAAAAGACAAGGGTCTGAATAATCGAAACTAGTAGACCCAGGAACAAAAAGGGTACGGGAAGCAAAGCCGGGACTTGCACAAGCCCGGCGGCCAAGTCGCCGAACACCCCGAGCACCATGTGGTCACCGGTCATATTACCGGTAAGACGCACAGCGAGGCTGATGGGGCGGAAGGCGTGGCCGATGAGCTCGATGACGAGCATCAGCGGCGCGATAAACCAAATGGGGCCCAGGAAATGCTTGAGATAACCCATGCCGTGCTCGCGCAGGCCGGCCACGTTATAGACCACGAAGACGACCGCCGAGCAGGCGAGGTTGGTGTTCAAGTTCTGGGTCGGCGGCAAAAAGCCGGGGATCAAGCCCAACAGGTTGCTCAGGAGGATGAACACCGCCAACGCGCCGATGAGCGGGAAGAACTTTTTGGCGTTCTCCTTGCCCATCATCTCGGTCATCAACCCGAGGGTCGCGTCGAAGATCACCTCGAAGAAGTTACGTACGGTCAACTTCCCGTCGGGGATCATCGCCTCTTCTTTGCTGGCGTATTTACGCCGGGCGATCAATCCCAAGATGACGATGAGCACCGTGACGACGCCCGCCATGACCACGTGATTGATCGTGACGGTGCCGGTGGCGTTCAAAAGCGGATTGCCGAAGATCTCGTTGAAACCCTCGCCGTGATTGCGCTCGGCGATTCCGGGGGCCACTAGATCGAGAAAAGTGTAGTCTGCCATCGGTTTACAAACTCTCGGTGTCGCCGTCCTCTACAAGGTCGTCTTCGCGGCCCATGTACAGGGCCAACTGCCAGACGATAGCCAAGAGGAACGTGCTGTACCCAATGATATAGCCGAAGACGTTGGCGCCGACGATGATCACGAAGACGAACGTCAGCACGAACAAGACAAACAGCTTGATGACCAACAACAGGGACCAAAAGGCGGAGCTGGTACTGCCCTGCGCCCCGGCCTGCAGTATCTTGCGGCTGATCCAAGAGACCACCCGCAGGTTAAACGCTCCCACCAACACGCCCAGGCCCACCGAGCCGGCAAAATGCACCGACATGACCCACCAGCCGATCAGCGCCGACACGGCGCCGATGATGAGGGTCTTCCAGAAGAGCCCGTCGACAAATTTGGTCTCGAGCGAGGTCATGATGAAGCTGTCACTCCAAAAAACGTTTGGCCACGCGATAGATGTGCCACAGCACACCAACCAGTCCCAAGAGCACCATGACGATGACGCCCCAAGGGTGAGTGCCGAACTGGCCGTCGATCAGCGCACCGACGATATAGCCGCCGATGATGAACCCGACAAATTCGAACCCGAGGGCGCCAAAGACCCCGGCGACTAACCAGGGAGAGCGCTCTTCGGTGGGCTGCTCATCGGCGTCTGACGAAGCCGGTCTCTTAGGCACTTTGCTCTTCGAGTCCGTCATCAAGTCAGCTCCTTGCGAGCGGCCCGCCTCAGCCGGCTTGCACCCCGTTTTTTGGGGCGCCGGCCACGCGGCGGCGATTGACTAACACAGGGGTAGGTGTGCGTCAACTGGGTAGTTAGACGCTTCTTTCACAAACAAAAACACCCGGCTCGTCAAAGCGAACCGGGCGTTGTTGTAAGGCTGTGAGGCGAAGCTTATTCCTCTTCACCTTCATCGAGTTCGTCCTGCAGGTCTTCGGCGATGGACGACTCCTCGCCCGCCTCACCGGCGGCCTCTTCGGCGTCAATCTCGGCGCCCTCGACGCCCTCGACGCCCTCTTCGTCTTCCTCGTCGTCGGTCTCGGCCAAGCGAGCCATGCTGACGACCTTTTCGCTGTCGTCCGTGACCATGACTTTGACGCCCTGGGTATTACGCCCGTAGGTCGAGATCTCGCCGACGCGGGTGCGCAGGATCTGGCCCTGGTCGGTGATGAGCATCAGCTGGTCGTCGTTGTGCACCAGCCGGGTGCCAACCAGGCGGCCGTTGCGATCGTTGACCTTCATCGTGATGACGCCCTTGCCGCCTCGCGACTGCTGGGGGTACTCGTCGATGATGGTGCGCTTGCCGTAGCCGTTTTCGGTGATCGTGAGGATCGTCAGATCTTCGTCACGCTCGGTGGGCAACACCTCCATGCCCACCAGCTCGTCTTCACCCTTGAAGCGCATGCCGATGACGCCGGTGGCCGTGCGGCCCATGGGGCGCGCGTCGGACTCGTGGAAGCGAATCGACTGGCCGTTCTTGCTGACCATGAAGATGTCGTCATCGCCCTCGGAGAGGCGCACCGAGACGAGCTCGTCGCCCTCTTTGATGTTGAGCGCGATGATGCCGCCCGAGTGCACGTTCTGGTAGGCGATCAGCTCGGTCTTCTTGATGATGCCGTTGCGGGTGGCGAAGACGACGAATTTGTCCTCGTAGAAATCGTCCGAGGCCAAAATGGTCTGGACCGTCTCGTCTTCCTCGAGGGGCAGCAGGTTAGCCACGTGGCTTCCCTTGGTGGTGCGCGAGCCCAGAGGCAGCTCGTGGGTGCGCAGCATGTACAGCTTTCCGATCGAGGTGAAGATCAAGATATTCGTGTGCGTCGAGGCCACGAACATATCGGTGACGAAATCCTCGTCCTTGGTCCCCATGCCGCGCTTGCCGCGGCCACCGCGACGCTGGGCGCGATACTCGTCCAGCGGGGTACGCTTGGCGTAGCCCTGGTGGCTCAAGGTGACGACCATGTCTTCTTCGGCGATGAGATCTTCGAGCGACAGCTCGCTGACGTCGTACAAGATCTCGGTGCGACGCTCGTCGCCGTACGACTCTTTGACCTCGACGAGCTCGTCCTTGATGACACCCATCATCTTCTGCTCGTCGGCCAGAAGGCTTCGCAGATATTCGATGGTGGCGCGCACCTCGGCCAACTCTTCCAAGATCTTTTCGCGCTCGAGGCCGGTCAGCTTCTGCAGGCGCATGCGCAGGATGGCGTCGGCCTGACGCTCGCTGAGCTCGAAGCGCTCCATGAGGCCGGCCTGCGCCTCCGACGGCGAGTCGCTGGCGCGGATCAGCGCGATGACCTCGTCGAGGTAATCGAGCGCGATCTTGAGACCTTCGAGGATGTGGGCGCGATCTTCGGCCTTGTTCAGCTCGTAGATCGTGCGGCGGGTGACCACGTCACGACGGAAGTCGATGAAGTGGTTGAGCACCTCTTTGAGGCTCATCACCTGGGGCTGACCGTTGACAATCGCCAGCATGATAATGCCGAACGACGACTGCATCTGGGTCATCTTGTACAGGTTGTTCAACGTGATCTCGGGCATCACGTCGCGGCGAAGCTCGATGACGATGCGCATGCCCTTGCGGTCGGACTCGTCGCGCATGTCGGTGATGCCGTCGATCTTCTTGTCGCGCACCAGCTGGGCGATCTTCTCGATGAGGCGCGCCTTGTTGACCTGGTAGGGCAGCTCGGTGACGATCAGGCTCGACTTGCCCGACTTCTCGTTGTGCTCGATCTCGACCCGAGCGCGCATGCGGATGACGCCGCGGCCGGTCGAGTAGGCCTCTTGGATGCCCTTGGCGCCGTAGATCATCCCTGCGGTCGGGAAGTCCGGGCCGGGCACGATCTCCATGAGATCGCCCACCGTCATGTCCGGGTTCTCGATGAGGGCGACGGTCGCCTCGATGACCTCGGCCAAGTTGTGCGGCGGGATATTGGTCGACATACCGACCGCGATACCCGACGAGCCGTTGACCAGCAGGTTGGGCACCTTGGCGGGCAGGACCGACGGCTCTTTTTCGTTGCCGTCGTAGTTGGGCACCCAGTCGATGGTGTCCTTGTCGATGTCCGCCAGGAGCTCTTCGGTCACCCGGTTCATGCGAACTTCGGTATAACGCATCGCCGCGGCCGGGTCGCCGTCGACCGAGCCGAAGTTGCCCTGGCCGTCGACCAGGGGCACGCGCATGTTGAAGTCCTGGGCCATGCGCACCAGGGCGTCGTAGACCGCCGAGTCACCGTGGGGGTGGTATTTACCGATGACGTCGCCGACGACACGCGCCGACTTTTTGTAGGCCGCGTTCCAGCGGTTTCCCAGCTCGTGCTGGCTGTACAAAATACGCCGGTGGACCGGCTTGAGGCCGTCGCGGACATCCGGCAGGGCACGCCCGATGATGACGCTCATCGCGTAATCGAGGTACGAATGACGAATCTCGTCCTCGATATTTACGGGAATGACGTTTGCCGACTCATCTGCCATAAGGGTCTCTCCTCAAGACGTAAGCAAACGCCCCACCCGAGCGCGGCCACAGGCCGCATGGGCGGGCGCTCACCGAAAAACTACTTGTAAAAATCGTAGGTTGCTCGCTGCGAGCGCTGAGTCGCTAGCTAGCTTCGAGTCCCACATTCGCACCGAGAGCGCCGCGAGGCTATCAATAACGATCCCCACGGGCAAGCGCGACAAACAAATCAGCGTCGCCCTGAAACCTTCTGAAGCGTGGGCGCATCCTACAAGTCGAATGGTTACTGGTCTGGATGGGCACCTAACCGAGGCGCGAGACGCCTCGAGCACGTGCGCGCGCCCGATGCAAGCGGTGGGTCGCAAGGATCTCTTGTCCCGCGCAGTTCGCTGGTTAGCTTCTCCCTAGATTCGAACGAGCCGTCGAATCCGGGAGGGCAGCACGACTCGCAGTGATTGAACGAGCGACCATCGCGCGTCATTCCAGCCAAAGCCATGATCTTGGCAAGCGTTGCACCACAGGCACTCCGGGGTTTCGACCCCCGATGTCACCCGCCCGGGGCGGCCCGGGTGAAAAAATACAACTAGTTTGAAACCTTTTGGCTTAGAACGCTTCTAAACAGAGAAGGCTTGAGGTTTCAGCCCTCGTGGTCGAGTCGACTCGACCGGCTCGATGCGAGCGCTTTAAAATAGATCGAAAAGGAGTCACCATGATCAAGCTCAACCAATTCAACCGCGAGCTCGGCGAAGGCGCTGACGACTCGAAGATGATGGTCTTTCAAGAGACCGCCATGGGTCACCTGGACGAGTTATACGCCACGGCGCTGCGCTACACCAAAAACGAAAAGGACGCCGAAGATCTCGTCCAAGAGACCTTCTTGAAGGCGTATAATAATTGGGACCGGTTCGAGCAGGGCACCAACTGCCGTGCCTGGTTGTTCACGATCCTGACCAATACATTCATCAACAAGTATCGTCGCAAGAAGAAGGAGCGCGAGATCCTCAATGCGGACGACCTGCGTCCCATTGAGCAGTACTTCTTCAACCGCGAGAAGACCAACTTTTATGACAACCCCGAGCGCGAAACGCTGCACAAAGCGTTCAGCAAGGACGTCAAAGAGGCGCTCGAGTCACTCAGCGAGGAGTTTCGGATGGTCGTGGTCTTGGCCGACCTGAACGACTTCTCCTACAAGGAAATCGCGCATATCTTGGACTGCCCGGTGGGCACGGTGATGAGCCGGCTGTTCCGAGGCCGCAAGATGATGCGCCAGGCACTGGTCGACACCGCCTACGAGCGCGGCATCATCCGCGACCGTGAGCCGTTTTTGTACGACGACTCCAACCGCACCCGTCGCTCGGTGCGCAAGGCCAAGCTCAAGGAGCGCCGCAGCGACGAGAAAGAAGTCGCCTAAGGCGGATCACTCGCCCAGCGATGTAGCAGCCATCGAGGCGGCGTCGAAAGACGTCGCCTCGGCTGTTTCTTGTGCAGTTTCTTGCGAGTTGACCCGGGAGGGAGTGGCGGGTCGCGAGATCCCTTCGAGCGCCTTCCAGCGCTGGGCCTTGGAGGACTGGCCCTGACGGTCGCGCGCGATCTCGCGCACGAAAACCTCGACGACCTGCGGGTCGAATTGGGTGCCCGCGAACGCCTCGAGCTCACGCACGGCCACGTCGTGCGGCAGCGCGCGTCGGTAGGCGCGGTGGGAGGTCATCGCGTCGTAGGTGTCGGCCACGGACAAGATCCGCGCCATCAGCGGCGTCTCTTCGCCGACCAACCCCAACGGATATCCCTTGCCGTCCCAACGCTCGTGGTGGTGGTAGACCCCGGGGATGAGCTCGTGCATGAACTCGATCGGCTCGAGCATCCATTTGCCACGGGTGGTGTGGCTCTTGAACATCTCGTACTCCGACTCGGTCAGCGGCTCGGCCTTGTTGAGGTCCTCGAAGCGAATGCCGAGCTTGCCGATATCGTGCACGAGCGCGGCGTCGGCGATGGTGTCGACTTGCTCGTCGCTCAGCCCCATCCCCTCGGCGATCATACGCGCATAGCGGCTGACCCGCTCGGAGTGGCCGCGTGTGTAGGGATCTTTGTCTTCGAGTAGATTCGCAAACGCCTGCACCGTCTGCTTGAGCACGTCCTTGAGGTGGACGTTTTCGGCCTCCAGGCGCTTTTGCTCGAGCCCCCGCTCCAAAAGCCCGATGACCTCGCGCACCTTGAACGGCTTGAGCACGTAGTCGTACGCCCCGTTTCGCATCGCCGCGGTCGCGGTCTCGACCGTGCCGTACCCGGTCATCATCACCGGCACGAGGTGCGGGGCGAGTTCTCCGAAGCGCGCGAGCACCTCGAGTCCGTCCATCCCCGGCATCTTCAAGTCGATGAGCGCGGCGTCGAATCGCTGCGCCACGATGGCTTCGAGCGCCGCCTCACCGTTGGCCACCGCCACCACATCATAGCCCTCCACCGTCATGAAGTCCTCGAGGACTTCGCGAATGCTACGCTCGTCGTCGACGACGAGGACTCTTGTGGGGGCTTGGGATGACATACAGCGTCTGCGTAAAAAAGAAAGCAATGCAAGCAGTTGCGACTGTGCCGAAATGTAGCACACGGTGGGTCAGTGCGTCAAATTTTGAGGGAGCTCGTCCGAGCTAAAAGAGCATGCCTTGTAGAATTGCAGCGCCAGCTATTAGGGGCATGGGCTGAACTACGCCCACGCGGAACAACAATTTGAGGGTCGTGTCATCAACCACATGAGCCGCATCGAGACGACACTCAAACAAATAAGCCGCATTGAAACGACCCTCTAATTGCAGTTCCGCGCCGCTGTTCAGGCGCGCCCTAATAGCCGGCGCTGCGCTCCTGCCCCCCCTCCGTTCTTGCCACACTCCCGTCGCCTCATGTAAACCATACGAAACACAACTTGCGACGTTGGTCTCATGAATACCCTTTCCAAAGCCATCCTTCCTCTCCTCTGTCTCTCCTTGCTCGTCCCGGCAACGGCCTTCGCCCAGGAGGACACCGTTCCGCAGGGCGAGCAAGCCTCGACGACCGCCGAGGACGACGACGACACGTCTCCGAAGCTCCTCTACCGTCTTTGGGGAGATCTGGCCGACAACCCCACCTTTGCGGCCGGCGACGGTGAGCGCACCGCCTTGCGCCAGTTGATCCGCGGGCGCATCGACATGGACAACGAGGAGTTCAGGATGGTCGCCGAGGTCGACCTGTTCGCCGGGCGACTCGCCGGCGACAGCGATCCGGCGGTGCCCGAGGACGCGCAGTCGGGCACCCAGGCGAGCCGCGATCTTTTGTCGAGCGGGCGCCTGATCGACCCGCGCGAGTTCTACGCGCAGTGGCTCACCCCCGTGGGTCAGTTGCGCGGTGGCCTGCAGACGAGCCAGTGGGGACTGGGAATCTTGGCCAACGGCGGCTCGACGCAGACCGAGAGTCTCTTCAACCAACACTTCGGCGGCGACCGGGTCATCCGCGCCGTCTTCGCTACCGCCCCGCTCCGTCCGCTCTCCGAGAAGAGCTTTCTCAAAGACGTCTACCTCGCCGTGGGCGGCGACTACGTGTGGCGCGACGAAAACGCCGATCTCTTGGCCGGCGATCAGGCGCTGCAGGGCATGAGCGCGATCCTGTACGACACCGAGCAGACCAAAGGCGGCACCTACGTCGTCTACCGCAACCAGACCGACCGCGACGACGACTTTCTGGAGATCTGGGCGTTCGACGTCTACGGCGACCACACGATGAGCGTGGCCGATGATTTCGAGGTCCGCGCCGCCGCCGAGGCTGCCTTTTTGACGGGCACGTCCAACCGCTCGCTCACCCAAGACGGCCAGCCCGTGTCGGTCACCGGCCTGGGCGCCGCCGCCGAACTCGGCGTGCACTACGAGCCGGCCAAGCTCGGCCTCGAGCTTCGCAGCGGCTACGCCTCGGGCGACGCCAACACCGACGACGACACGCTCTACCGCTTTCGGTTCGACCCCAACTACAACGTCGGACTGGTGATGTTCGATTACTACCTGCCGGCGGTCACGCGCACGAGCGTGAGTGCCATCCACGATCCCGCCCGCAGCGGCGAGGCGCCCAAAGGCGTGGGCGGATTGGTCAACGACGGCGGCATCGAAAACGCCCTGTACCTGAGCCCGCGCGTGCTCTACGGCTCGGAAGACGGCTTTTTGGCAGGCTTCAGCTTCTTGTGGGCGCAGGCCGATCAGCCGGTCTTCGATCCGTACAACTCCTTCGAAAATGGCGGCGTGCCCACCGGCATCAACGGGCGCAGCCCCGCCTCCAAAGATCTGGGCATGGAGTTCGACGCGGCCATGCAGTACCGCTTCGAGCCGGTCGACGAGCTGACGCTGGAAATGAAGGGCGAATACGGTATCTTCTTCCCCGGCGAAGCCTTCGAAGACGCCTCTGGCGCCCCGCAGGGTGCGCAGAGCTTGGCCCGAGTGCGCATGAGCGTGCTCTGGTAGACACCGTACACATCCCGACATGACCGACTCCAAACGCACCTACTGGCGTCCCAAGCCCCTCGATCGCTGGGACTGGCCCATCGGCGCGGCGGTGCTCCTGGGCACCTTCGCGCTCTTGATGGCCACCCTCGACATGGGCTTCACGCGCGACGAGAGCTTCTATTTCCACGCCGCCTACGAGTATATCGGCTGGTTTGAAGAGCTGTGGGACAACCTGCTCGCCGGCAACCTCGCCGAGAGTTTCACCAAGGCGAACGTCGACAAGCATTGGAGCTACAACCCCGAGCACCCCGTGCTCGTCAAGACGCTCTTTGCGCTGAGCCACAAGCTGTTCCACGACAAGCTCGAGTGGCTCAGCCACTCCGAGGCGATGCGCCTGCCCGGGGTCGCCTTCGGGGCGATCACCGTCTTCTTCACCTACCTGTTCGGCCGGCAGACCTTCGGCCGCTTCGCGGGCCTGATCGCCGTCGGCGCCCTCCTGTTCCAGCCGCGCTTCTTTTTCCACGCCCACTTGACCGTCTTCGACGTGCCCGTGACCGCGCTGTGGCTGATGGTGGTCTACGCCTACTGGCGAAGCTACGAGAGCAAGGGGTGGGCGGTGGCCACCGGCGTGCTGTGGGGCCTGGCGCTGTCCGCCAAGCTCAACGCCTTTTTCCTGCCGCCGGTGCTCTTGCTGCACTGGTTCTTCGTGCACTGGCGTGAATTCGGCTTCAAGCGCGACGAGGCGGGCGCGCGGCTCAAAATCCCGCCGGTGCCCTGGGCGTTCGTGGCGATGGCCGTCATCGGGCCGATTCTGTTCTACGCGCTGTGGCCACGCCACTGGTTCGACACGTGGAACCGCGTGGAGTGGTACCTGAACTTCCACCTCAAGCACGTCCACTACTTCGTCTGGTACTTCGGCGAGCGCCTCGATCTGCCCCCATTCCCCATGGCCTTCCCGTGGGTGATGACGGCGGTGACCGTGCCCGCGACCATTCTGCTCTCGTTCGTCCTGGGTATTTGGGCAGCCGCACGCCAGTGGCGCTTCGTCGACTGGGCCAAGCAGTGGTACGCCGCGCTTCGCCGGCGCGAACTCCCCAACACCAAGGACCCGCGAGCGGGCTTCGACCCCAAGGGCACCGGGCTTCTGTTGGCGATCAACTTCCTCTTTCCGATCGTCCTCATCGGCATGCCCGACACGCCCGTCTTCGGCGGCACCAAGCACTGGATGCCGGCGATGCCGTTTATGGCGATGCTCTCGGGCGCCGGCGTGGCCATGGCGTGCGCCATGACGATGCGTGCGCTCCACGAGTACAAGGAGAGCCTGGTCCGACCGGCCGTCGGTTGGACCGTCGCCGGCCTGCTGACGGTCTCGGTGCTCGGCCCGGCGGTCTATGCGACCTGGTACAGCCACCCCTTCGGCACCAGCTACTACAACGAGCTCATCGGCTCGTACCGCGGCGCCGCCGACTCCCAGATGATGCGCCAATTCTGGGGCTACACCGCCCGCCAGGGCCTGCCCTGGCTCGACGAGCACGCCCCCAAAAACGCGCGTGTGTGGACCCACAACACCACCGGCTACGCCTGGAATATGTACCGGCGAGACGACATGGTCCGAAAAGACCTGCGCGGGTCGAGCTACCGGGGCAGCCAATACGGGCTCTTCCACCACCAGCGCGCCTTTGTCTGGCCGCTCACGCGACTGTGGAACGAGTACGGCACGATGGCCCCGGCTCATGTGGTCAGCATCGACGGGGTGCCGGTGTTGAGCATCTACGAGCGACCGGGGACGCGCGAGAAGGCGAAACAGCGCGAAAAGACAAAGAAACAGCGCGAAAAGACAAGAGAGTAGAGTCGCGTAACATCTTCCTCCCCGCGCGAAGCGCAGGGGAGGACCGAGGAGGGGCCTCCTCCTCCGCGAGCAAAGCGAAGTGGAGGAGGACCGAGGAGGAGGAGGACAGGCGTACATGAAACAAGTAGACGTATAAGAAGTCGAACAGCCTCTCCCTCGGTCCCTCTCCATTTCGCTTCGCTACATGGAAAGGGAGTCCTCTCCTCAATCCTCTCCTTCCCTTCGCTTCGCTACGGGCGGAGAGGAAGATGTCGGTGTGGCAGGAGTTTTAGATCGTTCGGGCGTCGCCTCCGTTAGAACCATCCGAACCGACGGATGAACCTACGGAGCTCCCATGAACCGCCTTACCCAATCGACCGCCCTGCTCGTCCTGCTCACCACCCTCGCCCTGGCCGGCTGTAGCAACGCCGGCAAGTCGGCCGATTCCGCCATGCAATCCGAGGCCGTGGCCCGCTCCTCGGGAGGCGGCTTCACCGGCAGTGACGAAGCGAGCGAGTCGGGCGGCGAAGCCCGCATCGACGGGCGAAAGCTCAAGCGCAACGCCTGGCTGACCGTCGAGGTCGACAACGAAGACGATATCCCCAAGACCATCGAAAAAGCCCGGCAGTTGGCTCAGAACGCCAACGGCTATATCCAGAGCGCGTCGACCCACTCGGTGACCATGATGGTGCCGACCGAGCGGGCCGAGAACTTCCTCGACGAGTTGGCGGCGCTGGGCGAGGTCACCGACAAGCACGTCAGCGTCGTCGACGTGACGTCACAGTACGTCGACCTCGAGATTCGCATCGACAACCTCGAGAAGACCCGCCAGCGCCTGCAGCAACTGCTCGCCCAGAGCGCCAAGGTCCAAGATGTGTTGGAGGTCGAAAAGGAGTTGTCGCGGGTGACCATCGAGCTCGAACGGCTCAAAGGTCAGATGCGCACCATGAAGCGCGAGACGACCTACGCGAGCATCCGCCTCAACGTCGAAGAGGAAGTCACGCCCGGGCCGCTCGGCTGGGTCTTCTACGGCGGCTACAAGGCCGTCAAATGGTTGTTCGTGTGGGATTAATCCGCCCGCACCAATACGAACCACGCGTCCATCGGCTTGCCCTTGTAGGCGCGGCCGATGGTGCAGTGCTGCGAGACCCGCCGAAGGCGATCGACCATGCCGTGATAGACGAATCGGCCCAGTCGCGCTTTGTTGCTGATGATCTTGGGCCACTCGTCGGGCCGCTCGGTGGGGAGCTCGCGGTAGTCGATCCAGACCTCGCCGCTCTCTTCATCCTCGTAGGCCACGAAGTAGCCGGGACCGGTAAACGGCGACATCGTCTGGTGGTTGTAGCCCCACAGCACCTCGCGATTCGACTGGCGCTGGTCGCGGCTGGGTCGGCAGAAGCGCTTCTGGAACTTACGAAACGCCGGCAGCGTGTTCTGCCCCTCGTGGATGACCTCCTCGAGTGAGCCTTTCTCGGACGGCACGATGTGCTCGATGTCCACCCGGCGCCCTTCCGCGGCCTCGAAGAGACGCTTCTGAATCTTGGGAGTGAACTCGCGAATCGCCTGCACCCGCTGCTCGTGAGTCGCCTCGTCGAAGGCCGATTCCAGCGCGTCACAGTCGATCTGATCGGCGGTCACAAGATCCAAAATCTGGGTCGAGACACGGCTCATAGCACCACTTCCTTGCGCAGCAGGGATACTGAACGGTCAGTCGGTTTTGGTACAACGAGCCGATCATAGGGCCGAGGGTCGCAGGTGTCCAGCCATCAACGGCCGAGACCCCACGACCCCGAAACCCCGACCCACCTCACTTCACGTTCTCGGGGTGAAGCTCGACTTTGGTGTTCGCGCGCAGGTCGCTCAACAGGCTTTGGAGCGCCTGCTGGACGCGCTGGTTGCGAAGCTTGTTCTCGAGTTGGTCTTTGACCTCGTCGTAAGCCACCGTACCAGCCTCGCGCTCGTCGACCTTCTTAACGAGGTGCCAGCCGAACTGGGTTTTGACCGGCTCGGAGACCTGGCCCTTCTCGAGGTTGAAGGCGACCTCCTCGAATTCGGGGACCATGCGGCCGCGGCCGAACCAGCCCAGATCGCCGCCCTGGTTAGCCGACGGGCCCTGCGAGTGCTCCTCGGCGAGCTTGGCGAAGTCGGTGCCCTTGGCGGTCGCCTTCTTACGAATCTCGAGGGCCTCTTTGTGAGCCTTCTCCCAAGCAGCCTCGTCGGCTTCGGGCTCGACTTTGATGAGGATGTGGCGCGCGTGCACCTGCTCGGGGCGATTGAACGCCTCTTTGTTCTCCTCGTAGAAGCTCTTGACTTCCTCGTCGCTCGGATACTCCATGCCGCGCTTGACCAGAAGTTGCTCGATGGCAAGCGACTCGCGCACCGAGTCACGGAACTCTTCTTTGGTGATGCCGAGGTTCTTGACCATGTCGTCGAGCGAGCCCATCTGGCCGTTGAGCTTGGCGTTGGCCTCCTCGAACTGGGCGCGGATCTCTTGGACGCGCTCCTCGAGCTTCTCTTCGCTCACCTCGATATCGGCCTTCTCGACGGCGCGGTCGATGAGCTCGCGGTCGACGATCTTGCTGATGATCTGGTCTTTGACCTGGCTCAGCAGCTGGACCGGAAACTGACCCGAGTCGACGATCTTCTTCATCTCGGTGTTGAACGTCTCCGCGCTCACCGGCTCCCCGTCGATGTGGGCGATGGGGCCCTCGGCGGTCGGAATCTTGCCCTCTTCTTGGGCGTCGCCGGCCTGGGCGGTCTGCTCTTTCTCTTTGGCGCCCTCGGTCTGACCGGCCTTGTCGGCCGACTCGCCTTCCTGCGTCGACTTGTACTTGTGCTGCTTGCCCTGCTTCTGATCGGGCACCTCCGGCGAGGAGGAGCAAGCAACGGTCATACCCGCCATCGACAGGCACAGAGCGAAAAAAATGAGCTTGAATCGGGTGATCATGTAATTGAACTCCGAACGTATGTTCTAGCTAGTCGTGTTTCGGATTAGGCGGTGCGGGTACGCGATGCGTAGCACCATCTGGCGGTGGTTACAACTATTCTGCCAGTCGAACTATTCGAAGTTCTGTCGCGCGTTCCCCCCGGACGCGCGACGTCTACGGCGCCAATTGCGCCACAATCTTCCGCCACGCCTCGAGCTCCGGCTTACCCGGCTTGCGCTCCCCGAACACCTGAAAAGCCATCTCCGAGCGTCGGTCGAATACCTCCAACGAGGTCACGATGCCGTCGACGGTCGGCTTCTCGACCACCCACGCGTCCGCAAGCTGGGTGCGGTCGACCCAGAGCTCGAAATTCGGCCCCTCCACGCGCATGCCCGCCTCGTCGAGGTGCTCGACGCGCACCGTGCCGGTGTGGATCTGGACGCAGCCGCCGCTCGACACGAACACCATGATCGGCGTCTGCGACGCCTCGGCGAGCTCGAATACCCGATGCAGCGCCCCGTCTTCGGCCTCGACCGCGAACCCGTCGGGCGCCAACTCGAGGGCGACGTGGCGCTCGAGGCCGTGCTCGCGCAGCATGCCGAAGAACTCGTGGGTGTCTTCCATGTCGCGCCACGCCTGGGCGAACGACGCGGCGGTCTCGTCGTCGACGTCCTCGACCTGCATGGGCGGCTCGTCGGGAAGCTCGTCGGGCTCGACCGACTCGAACTCCTCGGCGGCGAATGCGTCGACGAGGCTCACAAAGGCTTGCGCGTCGCAACGCCCCACACAGCGCACCTCGAAGACGCAACGCCCGTAGCCATCGTAGATCTCGATGGCGTCTTTCGCCTCGGAGCGAACCGCCCGGGCCCACTTCCAGTGATGGGTGAAGAGGCGCAGGTCGATATCACCGGCGAGCACGAGCCCGATCGGCCCCTCGAAGCTCACGTTGTCGAACTCGCCGCGCTTGATGTGGGACACCGAGCGGTTCTCGGTGCGCACCTCGACCGGCCCGAGTTCCTGGAAAGCTTCGACCAACTCCGCCCAATCGGGGCGCAGCCGTACCGCGTGGCGCGCCTCGCCGGCGGCAAAGAAGTTCGTCTCATCGACTGTCATCTGGTTCCTCGCATCCATCGGGTTCCTCGCATCAGTGAAGTGGTGTTTCGAATGGCTAAAACGATAGTTGGGCTCGGATATGTGGCCGCCCGCTCTCGTCGGCCGACACCGCAACCGGCGCGCCGAAGCACGCCTCGAGCTCCGTGGCATTGAGACATACGGAAGGCGGTCCGGCGGCCACGATCTCACCGCCGCGCATCAACACGACCCGGTCGGCCACGCTGGCCGCGGCGTTGAGGTCGTGAAAGACGCTCACCACGCCCAGCCCGCGGTCTGCGAGCCGGCGAATCAGGGTCAGCACACGCGCCGATTCGGCGATGTCGAGGCTGGCCAGCGGCTCGTCGAGCAGCAGGTAGCGAGCCTCGTCGACCGCTTCGAGCGCGCGAAGCTGGACCATCACCCTCGCTAGTTGGACCCGGCGCTTCTCGCCGCCCGACAGCGTCGGGTATTTGCGGTGAGCGAAACGGCGCAGCCCGACGGCCTCCAGATAATCGAGGGTGCGCACCCGCGCGGGCCCTCCAGCGACGGCGCGCCACGGCAATAGCCCCATCTCGACCACCTCGCGCACCGAGAAGCCAAAGGGCATGTGGTGCTCTTGGCTCAAGACGCCTCGGCGCCGGGCGAGCGCGTCGCCTGGCCAATCACCGAGCGCGCGCCCGTCGAGGCGAACATCGCCGGCGGCCTCGCGGCGTCGAGCCAGCGCCGACAACAGCGTCGACTTGCCCGCCCCGTTGGGTCCAATCATGGCCACGACCTCGCCCGGGGCACACACAAGCGCGGCGTCTCGCACCAGCGTCTTGGCGCCCGCGGTGACGGTCACGTTCTTCGCGATGAAGCTCATAGGTAGTACTCCGAGCGGCGGCGAACGAGCAGGTACAGAAAGAACGGCGCGCCCACCAAGGAGGTGACGATCCCAATGGGGAGTTCGGCGGGGGCGACCACCGTGCGCGAGACGGTGTCGGCGCAGACCAAGAGCAGCGCGCCCAGCAACATCGACAGGCCGAGCACGTGGCGGTGGCTCGGCCCACGCCACAGCCGCACGATATGCGGCGCGACGAGGCCGACGAAGCCGATGAGCCCCGTAAAGGCGACCGACGCCCCCACGACCACCGCACTGATCACCACGATACGCCGCTCGAGCTCGGCGACGTCGACGCCCAGGTCGCGCGCCTCGTGTTCGCCCAGCAACAGCGCATCGAACTCGTCGGCGCGGCGAACGAGCATCCATCCGGCCACGCCCAGGCAACTCGCGCACACCGCGAGCTGCGCCCAGTCGGCCGAGCCCAGGCTTCCGAGCGTCCACAACGTCAGGCTTCGCAGCTCGGCCTCGTCGGCGGCGTAGGTCAACAGGCCGATGATCGAGCCGGCCGCCGCGTTGACCGCGATGCCGGCGAGCAGCATCGTGGCCACCGAGGTGCGCCCGTTATTCGTCGCGATCCGGTAGACGACGAGGGTCGCAGCGAGGCCGCCCACAAACGCGGCCGCGGGCAGCAACAGCGACTGCGGTATCCAGCCGAGCTGCATCCAGCCAAATAGGGACTCGAGCGCCCAACCGGCGACCACCGCTGTTGCCGCGCCCGCCGCCGCCCCGCTCGACACGCCGATGAGCCCGGGATCGGCCAGCGGGTTGCGAAACATCCCCTGCAACGCCGCTCCGCACAGCGCCAGCCCCGCGCCGACGCACACGCCCATGAGCACTCGCGGCAGCCGGATCGACCAGACGATGACCTCGACTTGCGCCCCCGGCGACGCCGTCACCCCGAGCTTCGCGCCGATCACGGCCGCGATCTGGCCCAGCGTGACGTCCGCCGCGCCGATGACCAGCCCCAGGATCGCCGCGGCGACGACGCCCGCCCCCAACAGGTACGCCGCAGGCGCATCACCGACCCCGAAGCGCCGCCCACGGGCCCCCTGATTGCTCACTCCCGCGCTCATCGATCACTCCGCGGCGTTGGAGGCCTGCGCCTCGTCGAGACACAGCTTCTTGGCGAGCTTGGCGGCGGCCTGGCCGGTGCGCGGGCCGAAGCCGAGAAGCTCCAGATCTCCCATCGTCACCACCCGGCCCTCTTCGACCGCGGCCGTCTCGCTCAAGCCCTTGACCCCGCGAAGCCCCTCGACGCCGCCCATGCTCTTCAGGCCGCTGCCGGTCATCAGCACGGTGTCGGGGTTCGCCTCGAGCACGGCCTCGGCGGTCATCGGCTTGAAGCCCTCGATGTTGCCGGGCACGTGCGTCGCCCCGGCCAGCTCGATCATGCGCGACGCCGAAGTGTCCTTGCCGGCCACAAACGTCGTGCCGCGTCCGCGTGCGTACATAAAGAGGGCCTTCGCCGGCTTGTCACACGCTTCGGCGACCGACTTCGCCTCGGCGAGCTCGGCGTCGAGCGTCGCGAGGAGCTCTTTGGCGGCGCCTTCTTTGCCGAGCGCCTCACCGAGCTTGGAGATTCGCGCCTTGGCGGCGTCGACCGTCTCGTCGGCCGTCAGCCGAAGCACTTTCACCCCCGCCTTTTCGATGCGCTCGAACGCCCCGTCGGGGTTGGCGGCGTCGGTGGCGACCACCAGCGTCGGCTCGTGCGACAAGACCGCCTCGGCCGAGACCGTCCGAAACAGGTCGAGGGTGCGAAGCTCCTCGGTCGCCTCCGGATAGACGCTCGACTTGTCGACCGCGACGACCGCGTCCCCTGCACCGAGCGCGTACACGATCTCGGTGACCGTGCCCCCCAGCGAGACGATGCGCTGCTTTTCGGCGGGCTCTTCTACAGGGTTCTCCTTGGCGGCCTCGGCACTCGCTTCGGCGCCTTGCTCGACGCCCTTCTCACTGGCGGGCGCGCTCTTGTCGCACCCGAGCATCCCCGCGCCGAGCAACACCAAGCAGGCGGACCAAATCAGACCTTTTCGAGTCATGTCGTTGACCATAGACATCATTCTTCTCCAGTTGTGCGATCGTTGCTGTGATAGTGATATTCGACCGAGGCGAGCACACTCAGGCCCGTCTTCGGACCCCAGGTCGCGTTGGTCTGGTCGAGCAAATTGTCCGCGTCGAGGCGGACCAAAAAGTCATCGGCGGGCTTCCACCCCACGCCGGCCCCGAGGAGCACGTACGCAGGCGCTCCGGGCGATCCGCTCGGGACCGACAACGCCGAGCGCGACCGGGCGTCGAGCCAGGTCTGCAGGCGCTCGTCGAGCCAGTCGCGCTTCATCTCCACGAGCACCTGGTGATGGGTGCGAAGCTCCAGGCGCTCGCCGGTGTCGAGGTCTTCGGCCAGAGGCAGGTACGAGTAGCTCACCCGCAGGTCGACGCCGCCGAAGAGTTCGCGGGCGCCCAGACTCAGCCGCCCTCCGGCGGTGTGGGCGCGGGCCACGTTGGTATAGGTGAACGTCGGGCTCGTGCCGGCCAGGTCGGCCGTCTGAGCGGTCGTGATCAGGTCGTCGAGCCGGTGGTAGTAGACCTCGGCGTCGAGTTCGAGCTCGTCGGCGGGGGCCACACGAGCGCCGGCGCGCGCCGACCACAGCCGCTCGGGCCGCAGATCGGGGTTGCCGCTCACTTTGTAGCCGACCTCGGAGTGATCGAAGAACAAGAAGAGCTCCTCGGCGGTCGGCAACCTGCGGGTGCGCGAGGCCGACGCGCGAAGCTGCAGCGCGTCGGTCGCCTGCCAACCCACGCCGACGTCGGCCATCCACCCCGCCTCGAAGTCGGTGTGCACGTCTCCCCACAACCTGCCGCTCACCTCGACGGCCGAGGTCGGCATCCACGTGTCCGACAGCCCCAGGCCCCCGTGCAGCCGGTCGACGGTGGGGAGCTCGCCGGTCTCGCCGGTGCGCGTGACCCGCTCGAGCGAGCCGTACAGCTCGACGCCCAACAGGTGCCGGCCGACGGACTGCTGGACGAGGACGTCTTGGACGCCGCGAAGCTGGCCGGTGTCGGCTTTGAGGCGCTCGAACCCGCTCTGGAGCACGCGCTTGGAAAATTGATGGTCGTAGACGTCGAATTGCGTCTTGTGCTCGAGCGAAAATCCATCCGCCGAGCGCCACTCGCCGAGCACCCGCCCGACGACCTGCTCGGTGTCTACGAGGTCGCGCAGCACGCTCGTGGGCCCGAACGCTCCTTCGGTGACGTTGTTGGCGTAGGAGACGTCGACGACGAGCGAGTCCTTCGAGTTGGCGGACGGGCGCCACACCGACCGCGCGCCGAATCCGTAGTCGCGCTCGTCGGCCGAATCGAGCTGGCCGTCACTGTTGACGTCGACGCCGTCGTGGCGGCTCGCGCTCGCCCGAAGCTGCACGTCGACCCGCTCGGCGCCCCAGCCTGCCCGAGCCGCGCCGAGCGCGAGCGTGGGGAAGGAGTCGACCGGCCGCCCCGCGAGGGTGCGGCCGGCCGTCTGCAGCGAGAGGCCCAGGCCAGTGGGTAGCTTCTCTCGGTGCAACTGGACGACGACGCCGCTGGCAGGTCCGCTGCCAGGGGGGCCCATGCCGCGGTGCACCTCGACGCGCTCGACCCCGCGACCGGCGAGGCTGAGCGAATCGAGGTCGACCGACGGCCCGTCGGGCCCGCCCACCGGTCGTGAGACCGGCATGCCGTCCTCGGTAACTTGTAATTGTGCTGCGGGGAGGCCGTCGACGATGAGCCCCGAGCTCGTCCCGGTCGAGTCGACCGGCGTCGCCGAGGTGAGCCACGCGAGCGCATCGCCCAGCCGCCAGGTCTGGCGACGGTTGATGTCTTCCTCGGAGATCTCGTCGGTCCGCTCGGGCGCCGCCGCGTCCTCTTCGGGCGCCTCGCGCTCGGCCTCGACGTCGACCTCGGGGATCACCACCACGTCTTGCGCGAGCGCATCGGCGGTCCACCCCAAGGTCGTAGAGACCAGGACCGCAACAAAGATGACGAGGCCGACCCACGAACGCATCGCTCACTCCCAGAGGCTCGCAGGCACGTCGGGCGTACCGGCCACGTCGGTCCGGCCGGTCGACCAGAGCAGGTGCCCCGGCGGCAACCGAAGCGAGACCTGGCCGTCGAAGCGCTCGACGATGAGATCGTAGCTGTCGACGTCCATCCGCAGCGCGCCGGCCGGCTCGGACGCCCTCGAGACCACCGTCGGGCCACTCTCGGCGCACAGGTCGACGTAGCTCGCCCCGTCCGCGTCGACTGCGATCGACGCACGCCTCGCGCCCCCGACGTCGGGCAGCGTCTGCGCGTCCTCGCTCGTCGCCAGCTCCTCACAACTCGCCGCGAAGCTGAGCTCGGCGTCGCCAACACGCGTCACCGACCAGGCCGCGAGTTGCATATCCGCGGTCGCCTGCACGAGCACGTCCGACGATTCGCCGTCGGCGAGCGCGGCGAGCCGCCCGGCGAGCAGGCTGTCGGCGCGTCGGCTCTTGGCGTCTGGCAGCCGCGTCCACGCGTCCGGAAGCACCTCGAGCGAGTCGCCTTCGGCGCGCTGCACGGTCAGCGGCGAGGCCGACGTAAAGTGAGTCGAAGCGTAGATCCACGGGTCTTGGACGGCGAAGCCGGCCGCGGGGACCACCCGAAGGTCGGTGCGCAGCACCACATGGTGCGCCTCGGCGCAGTCGACGACCGCCGGCGTCTCCAAGTCGACGCAAACCGGGGCCTCTTTGACGCTGTCGCCGATCTCGAACTCGACGATCGTCGAGGCGTCGAGCGGGCGCGTCTGCAGGGTGAAAAACCCGCTCGTCCCCTCTTCGTCGTAGTAGCTCACCACGCGGAAGGCGACGTCGGTCTGGGCGCTCGTCACCCGATAGACGAACGGGCGCGGGGTGAGCGCGTGGGTCTGCGAATCGTAGTCGTACCACGAAGCGCCCACGCCGTAGCGCTCGGCGTAGAAGCCGTCGGTCAGCGCCACCTGACGGCCGGTGTCGTCGCCACCGGCGTCTGCGTCCTGGTCGCTCGGCGTCGTCTCGATATTGCAGCCCGCGGCCCCCACGAGCAGCGCGAGTGAGAAGAATATTGCCTGGCCCGGCGATTTCATGACTGGCGAATCTCCTCGAAAAACTCGCGAATCGACATCACTTTGCAGCGCGTGCTGTCGCGCACCATCAGCAGCCGGCGCGACCGCCGCTCGGTCGGTTGGCGTTCCGCCTGCGCGCTCTACTCATCGACGCGCGTCACCTCGGCGCTGTCGTCTCGTTCCCGAACCGGTTTCATTCGAACCCTCCCCAACGAATGTCGTAGGTGCCGTCGGCGTACGCATCGATGCCAAACTTCACGACCGCGTGGGTCGACATGTTGTACATCGCCCAGGTCGTCGACTCGGGCACCGACACCGAGTGCGTCGACGGGTCGTACTCGTACCAGGTGCCGAAGCCGGTCTTGATCGTGTCGCGCCCCTCGGTCACCAGCTCGCACGCGTCGGTCACGAAGTCGTCCTGCGCCCACTCGGCGTCGGTGCCGGGAGGCTGCGTCGCCTCCGCCCACCCCTTGTCGATGCGGCTGACCATCCAGTTGCCCGGCCCGGAGTCGGCGCTGTTCAGGCGAATGACCGTGCGCCGGAAGGCCAAGTCCCACACGTCGTCCTCGAAGGCCTCGGCGTCGGACAGCTCGAGCTTCGCCGCCGCGTCGAGGTCGACGTAGATGAACGACTCGCCGGCGGCGTTCTGCACGCCGCCGGAGGCCGCCTCGACCGTAGCGGTCTGCACGTCGCCGTCGGCGCCGAAGCTCACCGCCCCGTCGTTGACGGTCGCGTTCTGAGCCACCTGCGCGGCGGCGACGTCTTCGGGCGAGCACGCCGCGGCATCCTCGCCTGTCGAGGCATCCTCGCCCGTCTCGTCTGCGACGTCCTCGCCGCCGGCGTCGGCGGCGGCGGCGGCGTCCTCGGTCAGGCCGGTGTCGGTGGTCGCGTTATGGGTCGCGTTATCGTCGTCTCCGCCGCAAGCGGCGAGCGAGAGCGCCATGAAAATGAAAACCGTTTTCAATTTCGAGGAAAATGAGCGCATGAGTTTCTCACGGATGTAGGTGCATCAGTCACTTCTTCCCTGTCAGTGACCTACATCTACCCGCAGATTTTGCACGTGTCAAGCTAATTGAAAATGACTTTCAATTGCAGGACATGGAGGATGGAGGATGGCGATAGTTCAGGAAGCACGCGTCGTCCACGGGGGTGCGACCCCGCCCATTAAGGCAATTAAGATTGACGTTTGGCGTATTGGCGGTGGTTCAGGAAGCGGGGGTTGGGCTTATCGGCGAACGTTAATCTTAGATGTGTAAATAGGCCGGCTCCCACGCCGGTGGTCGAGGCCCCGCACCCAGATCTGTCGCCAATTCGCTAACTCGCCCATCGACATTCGCCAATTCGACATTCGCCAACCAACAACAATCACGCCGGCCCGTTGAAATACGTCCGGATCTCCTCGGCCGTCGCCTGCCCCACCCCGTCGACCTCGGCGAGTTGCTCGACCGAGGCGTCTTTGATCTTTTTGAGGCTGCCGAAATGCCGCAAGAGGTTCTTGCGAGTCTTCGGCCCCACGCCGGGCACATCCTCGAGGCTCGAGCGAAGCGTCTGCTTGCGGCGAAGGCGCTTGTGGAAGTTGATCGCAAAATTGTGCGCCTCGTCGCGCACCCGCTGCAAGAGGTACATCTCGGCGCTGTTCTGCTTGAGGATGATCGGGTTTTTGCGCCCCGGCTTGAAGACACGCTCGGGGCTCGAGGTGATCTCGGGATCCTGGAAGCCGACCTTGTCGTTTCGGGCCTTGGCAAGCGCGATGAGGTCGATGTCGTGGATACCCAAGTCCTCGAAGACGCTCTCGGCCTGGCCGAGCTGGCCTTTACCGCCGTCGATGACCACCAGATCGGGGGCGTCATCGCCCTCCTCGACCACCTTGGTGAACCGGCGCATGAGCATCTCGCGCATGCTGGCGAAGTCGTCCTGGGCGTCGACCGAGCGCATCTTGTAGTGGCGGTACTCGCTCTTTTCGGGCTGGCCGCCAATGAAGCAGACCCGCGAGCCGACAATCTGCTTTCCCTGCATGTTGGAGACGTCGTAGCACTCGATGCGCTCGGGGTAATTGCGCAGCCCGAGCGCGCCGCCGAGCTTGTCGAGCAGGTCTTTGGCGCGGTCTTCCTTGTCGTGCTCGTCCTCGAAGGAGTGCTTGGCGTTGGTCATCGCGGTGTCGACGAGCGCCTTCTTCTGCCCGCGCTTGGGCGAGTGCAGGTACACCCGGCGGCCGGCCATCTCGCTGAAGAGTTCCTCGAAGCTCTCCACCTCGCTCTCCTCGAACTCGATGGGCAGCAAGACCTCCTGGGGCAAGTCGTTTCCGGAGCTGTAATACAGGTTCAAAAAGCTCGACAGGACCTCCTCGTCGGGGAAGGTCTGGTCCTTGTAGCTAAACGAGCGCGCCCCCTCGAGCTTGCCCGAGCGGATGAACAAGATCTGCAGGGTGAGCCGGTCGCCCTCGCGATAGAACCCGAACGCGTCGCGGTCGACCTGGTTGGTGGTCACCGCCACCTGCTGCTCGAGCACCTTGCTAATCGCCTGGATCTGGTCGCGGTAATGCGCCGCCAGCTCGTACTCGAGCTCCTCGCTGGCCTGCATCATCTTGTCGCGCAGCCCGTCGACCAACTCGTCGCCGCGCCCCTCCAGGAACATCACCGCCTCCTGGACGTGCTGCATGTACGTGTCGCGGTCGATGTCGAAGACGCACGGCCCCGGACAACGCTTGATCTGGTACTGCAGACACGGCCGGCTGCGGTTGTTGAGCACCGAGTCGGGGCAGGTGCGCAGCCGAAAATACTTGTTCAGCACCTTGAGCGTGCGCCGAATCGCGCTCGCCGAGTGATACGGCCCGAAATACTTCGCCCCGTCTTTTTTCTGCTTGCGCACCACGTCGACCCGCGGCCACGCGTGCTTCATGTTGATGCGCAGCGACAGGAAGTTTTTGTCGTCCTTGAGCTGGACGTTGTACTTGGGCTTGTGCTCCTTGATGAGCGTATTTTCGAGGATGATCGCTTCTTTCTCGTTGGCCGTAACGATGTACTCGATGTCGCCGAGCACATACGGCAGCCGGGCCACGAACGCGCGCGTGTCGCCCGAGGCTCGAAAGTAGCTGCGCACCCTGTTTTTGAGGTCCTTGGCCTTGCCGATATACACGATCTTGCCGCGCTTATCGCGCATCAAGTAACAGCCCGGCTCGTGGGGGACGACCTCGATTTTTGCTTCGTAATCGAACTTCTTCATGGGTGTCTAAATACTGGAGATGGTCGGCCTAGTGCAACGCTCGGCGGGCGGGGATCATTTCGGGGCTTGGTGAGGGAAGGGGCCTCTCCCTCGATCCCTCTCCTTCCCTTCGCTTCGCTACGGGTGGAGAGGGGCGCCTCTCCTCGGTCCTCTCCTTCCCTCCACTTCGCTACGGGCGGAGAGGAAGATGTCGTTTAATCGAGCTCTGTACAGGGTGCGATGCTGCTCTACCGATCTCTGTACCAAGTGCGTACTGGCAACATCTTCCTCCCCTGCGCGAAGCAAAGCGGAGCGCAGGGGAGGACCGAGGAGGGGACTCCTCCTCCGCAAGCAAAGCGAAGTGGAGGAGGACCGAGGAGGAGGCAGAAAAGATGCACTACTTCTGCCCACTTGTGTGTTAGAGCAACAACGTCAATCACCTCCCGCACCGAAACGAGCCACATTGTGACCACCAACGAATTTGCAACCCTGGGCCTCACCCAAGCCTGGACCGACAACCTCGACCACCTCGACTACACCGAGATGACGCCCATCCAGGCCGCGGCCCTGCCGCTTTTGCTCGAGAGCAAGGACGTCATCGGCCACGCCTACACCGGCACGGGCAAGACGGCCGCGTTCGGCCTGGCGTTGTTGCAGAAGATCACGCCCGCCAGTGAGCTTCCCGGCGCGCTGGTGTTGTGCCCCACCCGCGAACTCGCCGGGCAGGTGGCCACCGAGCTTCGGCGGCTGGCGTGGGCGCTGCCGAATACCAACGTGGTGACCGTGTGCGGCGGCAAGCCGTTCCATCGCCAGCAGCACGCGCTCGAGCACGGCGTCGACGTGGTCGTGGGCACGCCGGGGCGAGTGCTCGACCATATTCGGCGCGAGACCATCGACCTGTCGAACGTGTCGACGGTGGTGCTCGACGAGGCCGACCGCATGCTCGACATGGGGTTTATCGATGATGTGGCCCAGATCCTCGAGAACACGCCCTCGAATCGCGGAGACAACTCGCGGCAGACGGTGCTCATGTCGGCGACGATCACCGATGATGTGCGCGAGGTGAGCGAGCGCTTCCAGAACGACGCCGCGATCGTGTCGGTGGTCGACGAAGAGGAGGCGCCCGACATCACCCAGATCGTCTACGATCTGGGCGACATGGAGCGCATCGAGGCGCTCCGGCGAGTGCTCGGCCACCACCGGCCGGACTCGGCGGTGATCTTTTGCAACGAGCGGGCCACGTGCAACGACGTGGTGCTCGCGCTTCGCAACGAGGGGCATTCGGCGCAGACGATGCACGGGGGCCTGGAGCAGCGCGACCGCGACGACGTCTTGCTCATGTTCAGCAACGGCAGCCTTCGCTACCTCGTGGCCACCAACGTGGCCGCGCGCGGCATCGACATCGACGCGCTCGACGCGGTCATCAACTACGAGCTTCCCGACGAGATCAACACCTACACCCACCGCATCGGGCGCACCGGGCGCGCCGGCGACGAGGGCCAGGCGATCAACCTCATCGACGGCAACGAGCGCGGCCGGCTGCGCGACTACGACGAGGAGCTGGCCAAGGTCGACCCGACCCCGATCACCAACCTGTCGAGCGACTACAAGGCGCCCGAGTCGGCGCCCATGCGCACCATCGCCATCCAGGCGGGGCGCAAAGACAAGCTTCGCCCCGGCGACATCGTCGGCGCGCTGACCGGCGACGTGGGCATGCCGGGCGACGCCATCGGCCTGATCACGGTGCGCGACCGCATCGCGTTCGTGGCCGTGGAGCGCCACTACGCGCAGAAGGCGTTTCAGGGCCTGAAGCACGGCAAGATCAAGGGGAGGAGCTTTGGGGTGTTTTTGGTGAGGTGAGGGCGCTGAGGGGCCTCTCCCTCGATCCCTCTCCTTCCCTTCGCTTCGCTACGGGTGGAGAGGGGGGCCTCTCCTCGGTCCTCTCCTTCCCTCCACTTCGTTACGGGCGGAGAGGAAGATGTCGTTCAATCGATCTCTGTACAGAGTGCGATGTTGCTTCACCGATCTCTGTAAGGGGTGCGCTGTAGCAACATCTTCCTCCCCTGCGCGAAGCAGAGCGTAGCGTAGGTGAGGACCGAGGAGGGGACTCCTCCTCCGCGCAGCGAAGCGAAGTGGAGGAGGACCGAGGAGGAGGAGCCTTTACCTTGCCAACCCCCACCCCGCGTTGATATGTCTCCTGCGTCGATTCGACACAGCACAACTCAACCCAACCGAGGACACATCATGACCAAGCCAGTTCGCGTTGCAGTCACCGGTGCCGCCGGCTCGATCGGCTACTCCCTTCTCTTTCGCATCGCCGCCGGCGAGATGCTGGGCCCGGATCAGCCCGTGATCTTGCAGCTCGTCGAGATTCCGCCGGCGATGGACGCCCTCAAAGGGGTCGTCATGGAGCTCGAAGACTGCGCCTTCCCGCTCGTCGAAGAGATCACCACCGCCGACAACCCGTTCGACGGGTTCGACGGCGCCAACATCGTCATGCTCGTGGGCGGCAAGCCGCGCGGGCCGGGCATGGTGCGCGCCGACCTGGTCGAGGCCAACGGCCCGATCTTCGTCGACCAGGGCAAAGCCATCAACGACCGCGCCGCCGACGACGTGCGCGTGATGGTCGTGGGCAACCCCTGCAACACCAACTGCCTCATCGCCATGAACAACGCGCCCGACGTTCCCAACGAGCGTTTCACCGCGATGACGCGTCTGGACCAGAACCGCGCCAAGAGCCAGCTGTCGACCAAGTCGGGCGTGGCCATCAAAGACATCAGCAACATGGCCATCTTTGGTAACCACTCCAAGACCATGTACCCGCACTTCTTCGACGCCCAGCTCGACGGCAAGGCGGCCACCGAGGCCATCGACGACGAGTCCTGGCTCAAAGAAGACTTCATCTCCACGGTCCAGGGCCGCGGCAAGGCGATCATCGAAGCGCGCGGCGCCTCCTCGGCCGCCAGCGCCGCCAACGCCGCCCTCGAGCACGTGCGCGACTGGTTCCGCGTGACCCCCGAGGACGACTGGGTGTCGATGGCCGTGCCGTCGGACGGCTCCTACGGCGTCGAAGAGGGCCTCATCTTCTCGTTCCCCGTGCGCTGCGACGGCGAGGGCAACTACGAGATCGTGACCGACCTCGAGCTGAACGACTTCGCCAAAGAGAAGATCAAGATCACCGAAGACGAGCTCAAGAAAGAGCGTGAGATCGTCGCGGATCTGTTGAAGTAAGCAGCAAATTGAGGATTTGACGAGCTGCGACCCTTCCAGGGGTGCGCCTCGCCGAGTGCGCGAGGCGCACTCCGCTGGGCTTACCCCCGGTGACGGTTGGTTTGCGCATAATGAGCGTTTGGGTTGAACAGGCCTTCTCCTCGAAAACAAATCGCCCGTTCGGTCGATCGAGCGTAGACCCACCGTCACCGGGGGTAAGCGTAATCGAGGCGCCGCCAAGCGTCCTCGATGAGCGCCCCCCGGAAGGGTCAACGCTCGACAAATCCTCACCCCTCCCCCACCACAAAGCTCCCCACATCCCCCCACAACGCCTCGAACCCCTCCCGGTCGAACCCCGACCCCGTACACAACCAATCGATATGCGGCGGGTCGTGATCCGGCCCGGTGAAGTGGCCGCACACGTCCAGGTGGTCGGCTTTGGCCGCGTGGATGACCTCGTCGTAGACCTGCGACAGCGTCGGGCACATGCCGTCGTTGTCGCGCAGGGTGGGTAATTCGCCGTAGGCGGCGACCAACTTGGCGCGTTGGGCGTCGGTCAGCGGGGGGAAGTCCTCCTTCACACGCGCGGTGATGCGCGACACCAGCTGGTAGACGGCGTTCGACGCCTGGCGGTACGGGTCCAAGCCGACGTTGAGCGTGGTGCGCAGACCCGGGCGTTGGGCCTTGGTGATGACCGAGGCGTAGCGCACGCCCGGCCTGTCGGAGGCCGTGGCGTTGAACAGGTCGATGCCGCCCGGGGTGAGCTGGCCCAGCGCCGACTGGTCGTCGACGATGTGGTGCAAGAAGTCGCGGATGACCTCCTGGTGCTCTTTGTCGAAGTCGCTAAAGAGCTGGTCGTAGAACTGGTCGAGCACCGTGTTCTTGAGGCCGACGTGGTCGTCGAGCTTGGTGATGATGCCGCCCAGGGCCATGAGCGCGCGCAGCGGGAGCCGGCCGAACTGCAGCATGTAGACCGTGGCCAGCGACCAGACGTACAGGAGCTTTTCGCCCAGAAGATCGTCGAAGAACGCGGCCACGGGCGTGCCGAAATGAGGCGTCGCCACGGTGACCACCGAGCGGACCCGCTCGGCATAGGGCTCGGCCTCGGCGTCGACGCCCAGTTTGACGTTGGGCGTGGCGAACAGCCGCGCGTCGAGGCCGCCCGTGGAGTGGCCCACCAGGTGGATGGGCGCGTCGGGGGCCATCTCGGTCTGCTCGATGGTGTCGAGCAGTTGGAAGGTGCGCCGGCGAATCGAGGCGGTCGGCAGCGTCGACACCGTGGTGATGTCGACGTCGACGCCCAGCTCGTCGAAGACCTCGGCCAGGTACTCACGCACGTGGTGGAAGTAGGTGATGCGGCCGAGGTCGGAGAAGCCGAAGAAGCCGGGGATTAAGAATATGTGCTCTTTCATGGGGACCGGCAGAGATTTCGGGTTTTGTATTCGGAGGAGTGAGGCCTTGCGGGTCCGGTGCGCCTTCTATTATGGGCGAGGGCTGGAAGGCGCCCTCGCGGCCATTAGGGAGTCGTGTCGTTGCCGCTCTTGTGGTTCGTGTGCGCAACTCCTTAATGGCCTTAGCCCCTAATAGCTGGCGTCACTTACTTGCAAGGCGTCGCCTCCATCCAAATCCAAGCACCACCAGCAGCCACATCAACCCCGCGGGCGAACTTTCGCCCGTCGACGAGCACGACGAGGTGGTCGTGGCGCGGGTGGACTGTTCGCGTTCTTCGCCGTCCTGGTCGCTATCGGTGCCCGAGCCGACGTCGCTGCCCGTGTCGGCTTGACCGGCGTCGACCGTGTTGCCCGCGTCGGGCTGGGTCGTGCCCGCGTCGGGCTCGGGCTGGGCGGGGCGAATGCGAGTCAGGCGCACCGCGTCGGCGATGATGCGTCGGTCGAGATCGAGCGATTCGCCGGTGTTGTCGTAGTTGACGACCCACTGGTCGGCGCCCTGGGCGAAGTCGAACTCGCCCAAGCTTCGCCAGCCGTCGCCGGCGGTGTAGTCGAGGCGTTTTTCGGTCTCGTTGCCTGCGTGGCGCACCACGTAGCGCGCCTGCTGGGCCTGGGCGTAGTCGGCGACGACGTAGACTTCGACCTCATAGGTGCCCGCCTCGCTCGTCTCGACGTGCCATTGCGCCCAGTTCGACGCGTCGGGGTCGTCCCAGGCTTTGGTCCAGTGCAGGTCGCCGTCGTGGCCGGCGTCGGTCACGTAGCGCCAGGAGGCCGGCGGGCCGTGCAGCTCGAAGCAGGGGCCGGCGTCGTCGAGGGTGCCGCCGTCGGGGCCGAGCGCCTCGCACGGCTCCTGCGGGATGCCCAAAAGACGCTCGTAGGAGTCGACCAGCGACATATAGGTGGGCACGTAGGTGTTGCCGATACCGCTGACGTTTTGGTGCAGGTCGTAGTGCAGGTGAATCGTGGTCGGTGTGCCGCCGAAGGCGTTGGAGACGCGGCCGAGCCGGTCGCCCTTGGCCACGCGTTGGCCCTCGCTCACGGGGATGCTCGCCGGGTCCATGTGCAGGTAGCGGTGGCGCGTGCCGTTGTCGGCCTGCAGGTAGACCGAGTAGGTGCCGATATTGGTGATCGTGCCCGCCTCGGCGGCCACCGCCCAGTGCTTGTTGTCCTCGCAGGTCGCCGCGCGGATGTCCTGGCCCTGGTGGCCGTTGCCGCTGGGGCACAGCGGCACGTCCCAGCTTCGGCTCTCGCAGTAGTTGTCCCACCACGGGTACGAGTAGTTTTCGGTGTCACATTGGCCGCCGCCGGGGCCCTTGTAGCCGCCGTGGCCCCACACCTGCGAGTTGGCGTAGGCTGGCGCCTGCTCGATCGGAAAGCGCATATTGGGCACGTAGATCTTCGAGTCGACGCGGCCCTGTCCGCTGCCGGGCACGAGCTCGCCGGGCGGCTTGTAGGTGAATTCGGCCGAGGCCGGCGTGGCCAGGAGCGTGAGCGCGAGGATGCCGCATGTTCCGAGGATTCGCTTCATCGCTCACCTCCTTCGGTTGCAGTCTGCTCGGGCAAGACCAACGCGTTGGCCAACTCGACGGCGTAGTCGTCTTCGGTGCAGCGCGGGTCGCTGCTCGGCTTCGCGCACTCGACTTCGATGACGTAGGCCGCCCCGAAGGCGTTGAACGACAGGCTGACGATGAGCTCGTTTCGGGTGATACGAAAATCCTGGGCGAGGTCGAGGCGATCGTCGGGAAGCGCCAGGCTCGGCACGACCGTCTCGAGGCGCGTGCCGCTAACGTAGACGTCGTGGCCCTCGCCGTCGAGCGAGGCGGCGTACCAGTGCTCGCCCTTGGTGATCGTGGCCGACTCGAAGAGTTCGGGCCGATTGGGAAGCAACGCCGGCACGGGCGCGTCGAGCAGCTTCGCTCGCTGCTCGGCGCCGAGCTTGTCGAGGCGAGCGGCCGGGTGCTGTTTGGCCTGCGCCCAGTCGATCGTCGCCACGCGCTTTCGGACGGTGGGAACCTGTCCGGTCTTTTTGAGGGCGCGTTCTTGTTCGATCGCGAGGGAATCGTCGATCGCGAGGGAATCGTCGGCCGGGGCCGATTCGAGGGGGTGTGAGTGGGTCGCGGACGGCGCGGCGCTCTCTTCGGTGCAGGCGGAGAGGACCAGCGTCGCTGCCAATAGCAGCAAAACGGGAGATCTCATCGTCGATTCTCGTTGAGGTTGGGCGGCACGAACGAGTGGAGTGTAGTTGAATGGAACGGGACTGTCACTGGAGGTGATGGCCGTTCGACGCCCCCTCCGACGGCTTCGCCTGCGCTACGCCGCCACCTCCCCGCAGCGGAGAGGGGTCACCGACTCTCCGCCGCCTTCAACTTCTCGAGCACCTCGAGATCTTTGAGGGCCAGCGGGTGCTTCGGTTTGATCTCGAGCACGCGGCGGTACGAGTCGATCGCGCTGTCGATGTCCCGGCGAAGCTTGGCGGTGTCGGCCTGCTTGAGGAACATCTCGAGGGCGGCCTTGCGGTCGACGCCGATAGCGATCTCGCTGCGGTAGGTCGCGCGGCGACGGGTGTCGGAGAGCAGCTCGTAGGCCTCGGTGAGCTTCTGGCGAAGCTCGTCGATCGTCTCGCGAGTGCCCTCGTCGAGCTCGTCGGGCAGCTTGTCGTCGGCGAGTCCGGCCATGCGCTCTCGGTAGGCCTCTTCGATCTCCTCGTCGTAGGCCGTCCAGTGCACGCCGAGCGTCTCGAAGTGGTTTTTGGCGTGCAGCCGCGCCTTCATCCGCGCGATCTGCTCGACGAACTTGGTGCGCCGGCGCGTCCACGGGTTGGTCTCCTCGGTGGTGAGCATGCCGAGGCGGCGGAAGCACTCGAGCAAGACGATCAGGTTGTCGTCGCCCAGCCGGGAGATGCGCGTCAGCTCGCTCAGCGGGCGCGGGGTTTCGAGCACGAGCTCGTAGAAACGCGTCTCGCGCTTGCCCAGGTCGAGCTGGGCGATATCGCACAGGGGCTCCGGGGCGCGGGAGGTGAGGTGGGCGCGAAAAAAGTCGCGGCGCTCCTCGAGCCAGGCGTCGTCGGCGCCTTTGAACCCATCGCGCATGCGCCGAAAGAGGTGGTAGGCCAGCGGGCTTTTGGGCGCGCGGAAGCGCCGCGAGAGCTCGTCGACCTCCCACAGGCGCGCTCGTCCCTCGGTCTTCTTCCACAGAATGCCCAACAAAAAGCGCGCGCGGGTTTTGAGGGCGAGTCCCATCTCGGCGTACGAGAGGATGCCCAGATCGACCAGCGCCTCGGCCATGCAGACGCCGTGCTGGGCGGTGTAGCGCTCGGCCCGATCGATGTCGGCCTCGTCGAGCTTGCCGGCAGCCAACAACAGGCTCTCGAGGGTCTCCTTTTGGGCCGTCGGGTAGATCTCGACGTCGACCACGTTGGCACCGTCGAGCACGACCTGCGCGCGGCGCTCGCCGAATTCGACCTCCAACACGGACAAGCCCGTTCGGTCGAGCAGGCCGAGCAAAATGTCGGGGACCGACTGTTGCGCGAGGTCCCAGATCCGCGTCGGTTCGCCATCGAGCACCATCGGACCGTCCGGGTCGACCGCGCAGATCGGCTCGCGTTGCGTGCCGGAGGCCTGCTCGATGGTGGGCGTCGATGCCCGAGGGGCGGACTGCGTGGCCTGGGCGGCCTGCGCGGCCTGCGCGGCCGTGGCCAACGCCTGCTGGCCAGCTTCGGCAGAAGCCTGGCGCATCTTCTCGGGCATCTCGCGCAGGCTGTCGGCGATGGGCGGCTCGGGCGCGTTGACCTGAAAAGCGACGCCTGCGGGCGTCTCGCGCACCGCGCGCCCCCGCAGCGTGACCGTCTGCTGCAGGTGAATGCCGCCGATCACCAGGAGGACGTCGGCCAGAGGCGGCAGCGTCTCGTCAACCTCGAGGCAGACCCCGCCGACCTCCAGGTAGTCGTCGAGGTCGCGCTCGAGCCCCACGCCCGTCGAATAGATCACCTTGAGCTTGATCGGCTCGGTCTTGCCGACCACCTCGACGGTGGGGCTCAACGAGCCGTCGACCAGGTCGTGATGATACTCCCCGAGGTATTGTGCGAATTCGCTCGTCTGCAGTCCCGCCGAATATTTGCGGATTAACTGCGACAATTCGCGCTTAAACTGGTGCTCCGCGCCCATATGAATCAGCCTTCGCGGGGGTTCTGCCCCACCTACACGCGTCAGTTTGGTAATAGAACGTCCCCAAACAACTATAAAATTCACTTTTTTGCAAGTATTCGATTGGCGAACGCTGCTACCTTGCACCGGTCGCGTGCCTAAACTATGGTCCGCGCGCGAGTCCCCTCCCCTTCTGGGGAGGTGCCGAGCGATGTCTGCGAGGCGGAGGGGGCGTCACCTATCGACGCACTCCATTCGCTTCCCCTGTCGTACGAGCCGAAGACGTGGAACTCCTTCTCAGCATCGTGGCCCTGGTGGCCGGTCCGCTCCTCTTCCCGGTGGCAAAGCGCCACCCGCGGCTGCTGTGTGGGATGGACGGGTTCGTGCTGGTCGCGATCGCGGGCCTGAGCTTGCTGCACCTGCTGCCGGTGGCCATCGAGCACGCCGGCCCCTGGGCTCTGATCACCGCCCTTCTGGGCGTGCTCGGGCCCTTTTTGTTCGGGCGAAACCTGCCCCACGAAGGCCAGCGAAGCGTCCACAACGTCTTCATTCTGGTCGCGGTCGTCGGCCTGGCGTTTCACGCGATGGTCGACGGGGCGGCGATCTTTCACGGCACCCACAGCGACGACATGAACCTGGGCGGCATGGTCGCCGCCGTGCTCATCCACCGGGTGCCGATGTCGCTGTTGATCTGGTGGGCGCTGCGCCCGCGCATGGGCATCGGCCTGGCGAGCGGGGCGTTGGGGCTACTAGCCGTGTCGACCGGCGCGGGCTACCTTCTGGGCGGCTCGATGCACTTCACCCCCGAGATCATGGGGCACCTGGTGGCGTTCGTCGCCGGAAGTCTCGTGCACGTGGTCGCCCACGACACCGCCAGCGAGCTCATCCCACGACACTGCCACGACCAGTGGCACGCGACCTATTCGGCCATCGGCGGCGCGGTCGCGGCGGTGGGACTTCTCTTCTTCGGCCACATGCACCACTTCGAGGGGGCCTGGAGCAGCTTCTCGGAGCTGATCGTCTCCCATTCCCCGGCGATCTTGCTGGGCTTCGGGCTGCTCGTGCTGGCCGTGCGCATCGGCGTCACCGCGCTGGCCGACGACGGCGGCGTGACCAAGCCGTGCGGCTCCGAGGGGCTCGTGCCCCCCAACGAACTCGACTGGCTCGACTGGATCGACCGCGTCACCCCCTGGCTCGCCGTAGCCATGGCGCTGGTCTTCGCCGTGCAGGTCGTCGACACCGGCGCCGCCCACGCCCACGCCCACGACCACGGCGAAGCCGCCGCACACGCCTGGTGGCAGTGGGCGGCGACGGCCGTGCTCGCCGGCACTTTCCTGGTGTCGTATTTCCGAGTGGGCCCGCGCGGGATGCTCGCGCAGTTGTTTCCGTTCGAGCACGACCATGATCACCGACATCACGATCATGAGCATCATGATCACGACCATGGGTAGAGTGGGCCTTGCAAGCGTTGAGGCGCCGTCTATTAGGGGCTTGGTCCATTAGGGGGTCGCGGCTCTGCAGCGGGTCGATTGTTGCAGCGACCACTTGGCGGCGTGCATCGGGCGAGACGAGGCTGTCGCAAAAGGTCGCCATAGTTTGGAGGCAGCGCTTCCAGCGCTGGTTGCATGAGCGTACGGGCTTGCAATCAGGGCAAGATGCCCGGCCTCCAAAGGCTTTTGCGACAGCCTCGAGACGCCCGCGCCCCGGATATGTCGCGCGCTTCGGCGTTGTCGGGGCGCGGCGCCTCTGGCCCGCCCCGGGTGCCTCTGGCCCCGGCTTGCGTATCCCTCAGACCGCCAAGCGCATCGCCTCTTCGGGCGAGGTTCGGGGCAGGTCGCAGATTTGGTAGATGCGCTCGTCCTCGACCGGCAGATCGGTCACGAGTCCCTCGGACAACGCCTGAATGAGCCCGTACGGGAGGTCGCTGATGGCCGAGAGCCACACGGCGCCCAAGGAGCGCGGCATCCAGGGGACCTCGATGAGTTCGAGGCGGCGGCCGGCGAAGCGGGCGTACATCTGGATGAGCTCGAGGTAGGTGACCTGCTCGCGTGAGCCGACCTCGAAGGTCTGGCCCAGGGTCTGGTCGCGGTGGGACAGGCAGCACATCAGGGCGGCGACGACGTCGTCGACGTAGACCGGCTGGGTGTGGTTGTGGAACTCGGGGACGACCATCAGGGTGTCCATCGTGCGGGTGAGCGCGTCGAGCATGATGCAGCCGGCGCTGCCGTCGCCGATGATGAAGCCGGCGCGGATGACCGTCAGGGGGACCTCGCCTTCGAGCAAGATGCGCTCGACCTCGCGGCGGCTCTCCAGGTGCGCGGAGGCCCGGCCGGGGGGCTTGAGCCCGCTCAGGTAGACGATCTGCGAGACGCCGGCGGCGGCGGCGCGCCGGGCGAAGTTGCGCGCGGCCCTCTTGTCGCGCTCGACGAACTCCTTTTCGCGGCCGACGCCGCCGCCCATCGAGTGGATGAGGTAAAACGCGGTGTCGATGCCGTCGAAGGTGCCGTCGAGGCTCGTGCCGTCGAGCAGGTCGAGTTGGACGCACTCGAGGTTGTCGTGGGGGGTGAGGTCGAGTTGGTGCGCGGGTCGGCGGCTGGTGGCGCGCACCCGATGGCCCGCGTCGAGCAACGCGGGAAGCAGGTGGCGGCCGATAAAGCCGGTCGCGCCGGTGAGTAGAATTTGATTAATTTGGCTCAAATCGGCGTTTGAGATCATTGAAACGACCCTCAAATTGTAGTTTGTCCGCCCAAATAGCGCTCAATTCAGCGTTTGGGGTTGCTGAAGGTCTATTGAGGCAAACAAACTACAATTTTGGGGTCGGTCAATTCAGCGTTTGGGGTTGTTGAGGGTCTATTTGGGCGTTTGAGGTCATTGACACGACCCTCAAATCGTAGTTTGTCCGCCCAAATAGCGTTTACTTCACGTCCATATCGGCCAACTTCGGCAGCAACGCCCGACACGCCTCGCGCAGCCGCTCGATCCCTGCGTGGTCGATCGCGAAGGTGCGCTCGTTCATGTAGAGGTCGCGGTTGACCTCGATCTGGATGGCGTGGATGTCCTCGCCCGGGCGGCCGTAGTTGCGGGTGATGAAGCCGCCCTTGTAGGGCTGGTTCGTCTTGACCGAGAACGAGTGGTCGCGGAAATGCTCCTCGACCGTCCAGGTGACCGTGACGTCACAGGAGGTGCCGTTGGCGTTGCCCGGCACGATGTCGGCGCGGCGGCTGCCCGGGTCGGTGTGACCGCGGCGGCCTTTCGAGGGCATCGAGTGCCCGTCGACCAGGATGCAGTAGCCGAATTGCTTGCGTACCCGCTGGATCTCTTTGGCGAGCGCCTTGTGGTAGGGGTGGTAGAAGGTGTCGAGGCGCTGCTTGAAGGCCTTTTTGCTCATCGGAGCGGCCATCACGGGCACCCCGCTGGTGGTGTTTCGCCACACCACTCCGCGGTCCTGGTAGTAGCCGGGTCGGTTGATGCGCTTGCCGCCCTCGACCGTCTCGGGGGAGACGTCGTCGGGGGCGCGGTTCAGGTCGACGACGTAGCGCGACACCTCCGAGGCGATGAGCGTGGCGCCCAGCGCCGGGGCGTCTTGCCACATCTGGTCGACATACAGGTCGAGGTCGCGTTTGAGCACCCGCCGGCCGACCACCATTTCATCGCGGACATCGTCGGGGATCCACTCCCCGGCATGGGGCACATCGACGACGACCGGGAGGGTCTGCTCCTCGGGGCGCTCGATACGAAAATACGACTCAGGCATGGCGTTCAACTCTTCGTACAAACCTTAAGTAGGTCGCTGTGCTACTGATGCACAAGGCATATCATACTTGTGGCGGGGTGGATACAGATTTTGTGGAAGTTTGGGTTGTTGGGGCGGCCCCTCCGCCTCGCGCGTCGCCGCCTGCGGCGGCTGGCGCTCGGCACCTCCCCCCGCCTAAGAGCGCGGAGAGGAGCCCTTCGCCAAGGCCTCCCGGACCTCCTCGAGAACATACGCCTCGTCTTCGCCCTGTCGAGCCCTTTCGAGGATGCGTCGGGCCTCCTCGCCGCCGATCTGGCCCAGCGCCCAGGCGATGTGGCCGCGCACGAGCGGCTCGTCCTCGTCGTCGAGCAGCCGGCGCCCCAACAGCTCGACGTCTTCTTCGCCGCCCGTGTTGCCGATGACCACCGCCGCGTTTCGCTTCAGGCCGCGCAGCTTGGCGCGCTTCATCGCCGACTTACTGAAGTATTCGACGTAGTCTTCGAGCTCGAAGCAGACGAGTTCCTGGGGGGTCAGGTCGCGGTATTTGTCGCGGGTTTGGAACTTCGGGTCCTCGGTGGGCACCGCCTTCGAATTCCACGGGCAGACGGCCTGGCAGATGTCGCAGCCAAAGAGCAGGTCGCCCACGAGCGGGCGCAGGCGGCGGGGGATCGGGCCTCGGAGCTCGATCGTCAGGTACGAGATGCACCGGCGCGCGTCGATGACGCCGGGGCTGACGATGGCGTTGGTGGGGCAGGCGTCGATGCAGCGCGAGCAGGTGCCGCAGCGGTCGGGCACGAGCTCGTCGGTCGGCTCGAGGTCTTGGTCGACCAGCACCTCGGCGATAAAGCAAAACGAGCCGATCTCGGGGTTGATGAGCATGGCGTTCTTGCCCACCCAACCCAGGCCGGCCAGCGCGGCGAGGTCGCGCTCGAGGAGCGGGGCGGTGTCGGTGGCCGGGCGTGTGGCGACCTCGGCGCCCGACTCGGCGTGGATGAAGGCGGCCAGCTCGCGCATCCGGTCCCACAGCACGTCGTGGTAGTCGTCGCCGTGAGCGTAGCGGGCGATCCGCAGGCCCCCGGCGAGCTTGTCGGCCTCGCGGTAGTAGTTCTTGAGCAGCACCACGCAGCTCTTGGTCCCCTCCTCCATCTTGGCGGGATCGACCCGCAGATCGTGGTAGCGATCGAGGTAGTTCATGTCGCCGTGGCGGCCCTCTTTGAGCCACTCGAGGTACTGCTCGGCGTGCTCGAGCCTGCGCGCCGGCACGATCGCGGCGCGGTCGAAGCCCAGCTCTCGGGCACGGGTGATGATCTTTTGCGATAAGGTCATGCTGTTCGCTGCATTAGAGGGCGGCCTTGCGGGGCCGGAACGCCATCTATCTATTAGGCGCTGCGCACCTGAAAGGCCACTAGACCGTCAGATCTACAAAGATCCTTGCCTGATGGGAAATTTCAGGTATGACGCCTGCGTAATGGATGGGCCGGCGAGTGCCGGCAGGGTGTAAAATTACACATAAGCTAAAAGCCCCTGCACACGTCCCATGGAAAGCCTTCTAGTCATACTGCTTATCGGCGGCCTGTGCACCTATATCGGCATGGGTACTCTTCTGGAGTTTCACGCCTTCCGCCAAGTCGCCGCCCGCACTGACCTAGCACAGGTCGGCCGCCAACTCGAAGGCGACTACAACGGTGTGCCGGTGGTGGTCGCCGCCGAGCACCGCCCCGGTGACGGGCACCACGACGAGTGGACGGTGGTGCAGGCTCGACTCGCCGCGCCGGCTGACGAAGCGCTCGACGCGCCGGTGCTCGAGGAAGTGGTCGAGGCCTGCAAAGACCGCCACCCGGTGGTCGTGGTCGAGAACGACGAGCTTCGCGCCGAGCTGCCCGGCGGGATCAACCGCGCCGGCGAGCTCATCGAGGTGCTCGATGCGGTGACCGAGTGTGCGAGTCGGATCAATCGCGCGGCCAGTTAGAGACGCCTCGGTTTCTGAAGGCCTTCTACATAGGCAATTAAGGACATAGGGGTTGCGAATTGAGGCGCCTCGGTTTCTGAAGGCCTTCTATTTGTGCAATTAAGGATTTTGGGGCTGCGAATTGAGGCGCCTCGGTTTCTGGAGGCCTTCTACATAGGCAATTAAGGACATAGGGGTTGCGAGTCGGCCATGTGTCTCGGCACGCAACCCTTATGTCCTTAGATGCTTATTTAGAGGGCGCCACGCCCCTGCAGGGCCTGCTCTCTTAGCCACGAGCCAGCCTACGCAATACCCAACCCTCCTCATCTGTTGCACCCACAGCGCCGATTGACCTCTGCGCATCCAACTGCAATATATGAACGAGTATTCACTCACTTAGCACCACCCAAAGCACCATGAGCAATACACAAGCCCCCGGCTCTTTCGATCGTTTCTCCGGGACCGAGTCCTATATCACCAGCCCCGAGCTTCGCGACGTGGTCAACGTGTCGGTCGCCCTCGAAAAGCCGCTGCTGATTCGCGGCGAGCCGGGCACCGGCAAAACGTTGCTGGCGCACGCGGTGGCCGACGACCTGGGGATGCCGCTGCACCGCTGGCACATCAAGTCGACGACTAAGGCGCAAGAGGGCCTGTACGTCTACGACACCGTCCAGCGCCTCAACGACAGCCGCTTTGGCGACGGGGACGTGAGCGACATCAAGCAGTACATCAAGCTGGGCGCGCTGGGCAAAGCGTTCGACAGCGAGGAGCGCGCGGTGCTGCTCATCGACGAGATCGACAAAGCAGACATGGAGTTCCCCAACGATCTGCTCCACGAGCTCGACCAGATGAGCTTTTATATCCCCGAGACGCAGCGCACCGTCGAGGCGACCCAGCGTCCGGTGGTGATCATCACCTCGAACGCCGAAAAGGAGCTGCCCGACGCCTTCTTGCGCCGCTGCATCTTCCACTACATCGAGTTCCCCGATGCGCGGCTCATGGCCGACATCGTGGCGGTGCACCACCCGAACCTCGAAGAGAAGCTGTTGAAGCAGTGCCTCGACAAGTTCTACTGGCTGCGCCACCAGCCCGACGTGCGCAAAAAGCCGTCGACCAGCGAGCTCATCGACTGGATCGGAGCGCTGATGCGGGCGGGGATCTCGGCGGAGTCGTTGGAGAAGGAGTTGCCGTTTATGGGCGTGCTTCTCAAGAGAGAAGAGGATCTCGTCCAGTTCTGAGGCGCAAACGAGCAACGTCCTCCTCTCCTCCTGAAGCGTAGCGGAGGGAAGGAGAGGACCGAGGAGAGGACGCCCTTTCCACGCAGCGAAGCAAGTGGAGAGGGACCGAGGGAGAGGCTGTTTCGAGCGCCGACAAAAAGCCTCCTCCTGAATCCTCCTCCATTTCGCTTCGCTACATGGAAGAGGACGCCCCTCCTTGGTCCTCCCCTTCGCTTCGCGCGGGGAGGAGAATGTTGGCGAAACACCTCACTCGTGCAAACGAAGCTATGTTCATAAACTTCTTCTACCACCTCCGAGCCCGCGGCCTCCCGCTGAGCACCACGGAGTTCCTCGCCCTGCTCGACGCCCTCGCCCAGGGGCTCTCTCGCGAGAGCCTCGAGCATTTCTACGTGGTCGCCCGCGCCGTGCTGGTCAAACGTCCCGAGCATTACGACATCTACGACCAGGCGTTCTACGAGTTCTTCAAGGACACCGAGTTCGACAAGTCGTTGCTCGACGGGCTGCACGACGAGCTGTTGGAGTGGCTCGAGAACCCGCTGGCGCCGCCGAACCTGTCGCCCGAGGAGCTCGACGAGCTCAAGAGACTGGGCCTCGACGAATTGCGCGAGGAGTTCGAGAAGCGCCTGCAGGAGCAAGACGAGCGCCACGACGGTGGCAGCCATTGGATCGGCACCGGCGGGACGAGCCCGTTCGGCCACGGCGGCCAGAACCCCGCCGGGGTGCGCGTGGGCGACCAGGGCGGCGGGCGCAGCGCGGTACAGATCGCCAGCGAGCGTCGGTTTCGCAACCTGCGCAAGGACTTGACGCTCGACGTGCGCGACATCGGCATGGCCCTGCGCCGGCTGCGCCAGCTCACCCGCGAGGGCAACGAGGAAAAACTCGATCTGCAAGAGACGATCGACCAGACGGCCCGAAACGCCGGCTATATCGAGCTGGTCTTTCGGCCGCCGCGCGAGAATAACGTCAAGCTCTTGCTCTTGTGCGACGTCGGCGGGTCGATGAACCCGTACACGCGGCTGACCTCCCGGCTCTTCTCGGCCGCCCACCAGGCGAGTCACTTCAAGAATTTCGAGAGCTACTACTTCCACAACTGCCCCTACGAGACGCTCTACACCGACATGGAGCGCGAGAAGGGCAAACCCACCGAGGAAGTCTTCCGAAACCTCGACCAGACCTGGCGCTGCATCGTGGTCGGCGACGCGGCGATGGCGCCCACCGAGCTGACCTCGCGGGGAGGCTCGGTCAACTACTGGCACTACAACGAGAAGGCGGGCATCGAGTACCTGCGCACACTCAAGGACACCATCCCGCGCACGGTGTGGCTCAACCCCGACAAGCCGGCGTGGTGGGGGAGCTGGACGACCCAAGAGATCAAAAAGATGTTCCCGATGTACCCGTTCACGATGCAGGGACTGGAAGACGCCGTCGACGAGTTGCGCCGGCGGGGGTGAATGTCGAATGGAAGGCCTTGCAGAGATCGAGGCGCCCTCTAATTAGGCAATTAAGGACATAAGGGTTGCGAGTTGGAACGCCTTCTCGATTCGCAACCCCTATGTCCTTAATTGCTTATGTAGCAGGCGTTGCTATTCTGCACGCGTTCTCAATTACTGTGTGCCGGAACGCGCCATGCCCTATCGTAGTGCCGTTGCATTGCTCGCCCTCGCCCTCCTCGCCCCTACGACCGCCCAAGCCAAAGCGTGGACCCAACCCGAAGGTGACGGCTACGCCAAGGTCTGGCTGCGCGGCATCTTCGGCGGCGACGCCTTCTTGGCCGACGGCGAGATCGCCGAGTCCGAAGGCTACGCCGACGTCTCGCTGCGCCACTACGTCGAGTACGGGCTGACCGACAAATGGACGCTTCTGACCTACGGCGCCCCCGCGGGCGTCGCCTCCTACGGCGACGAGTCGAGCGCCTACGTCGGCCCGCTCGCCGTCGGGCTACGCCGCGGCCTGACCGACGGCCCGTTCCAGGTGGCCGCCGAGGCGCATTACGGCTACGCGCCGCCTGTGGGCGACGACGACCTCGCCCCGGCCGGCTCGGCTCTGCGCTACTTTCCGACAGTCGACACCCACTTCGCCGTGGGCGAATTGCAGGCAGGCTACGGGTTTGGCTGGGGCTGGACGGTGGTGAGCGCGGGCGTGCAATGGAACAGCAACGACGACGTCGACACGGCCGTCATCGGCCTGGCGCAACTGGGGGTCAAGCTCACCCGCACGGTCTTTGTCGAGGCACACCTCGTCCCGTACGAGCCGCTGGGCGACGTCGAAGAGACCAACGTGGCGGGCACCGGACAGACGCGCTACCTGGGCTTCGGTCTGGGGGCGAGTTGGTGGGTGACCGAGAGCGTGGGGCTGTCGGCGAGCTTCGACGGCGCCGCGTACGCTGAGTCCAACGCTGCGACGCCGTCGTTTTCGGTGGGTGTGGAGGGTCGGTTTTAGGGGCCACGCCTTTCGCCGTGCGTCAAGGCGTCGACGGTTCCACGACCCGAAAATGCAGCGGATTCGAACTTTCATGCAGGTCGCGACTGCTGCCGAACGAGACGTCGTCGTTGCGAGTACCGTCTCGATCACGCCAGTACAGGTACGGGTCCTCCCAGGTCGCCACCTGGACGACATAGATGCCTGGTTCTTCGGGAAAGGTCACCTCGAAGCTTTTACGAGCGTCGACGCGCGTACGGTAGTCTCCGCGGGCGTTCCCCTGGGTAATCCACCACACGGGCCCCATCGGCTCCCCCTCGAATAGCGGCACCAAGACCGTGGGCTTGCCGCCCTGCTGATCGGAAGTGCTGAGCGCCGAGAAGTACATCCGCCGCGTTTCGCCTGGCTCCACGTCGATGAGCGATTGGGTATCGAGCGCGTCGGTGATGCCGTCGTAGAAGAGGGGCCCTATATTCATGCTAGCGGCGTAAAGGTACATCTGTCTTTCCCAATCGGACCACGGGATGTCGAGGCGTGGTTCGGCGCAAGGACGCGACGGACGGTCGTAGCCGCCGTTGAAAAGGGCGAATCGGTAGGCCTCACCTGTACGCCCCCCGCGAGGAACGGTCACGTTGAAGCTGACGCTGATTTCGTACATTCGTCGGTCTGGAAAGGCAGATGCCGGAATGGTGACGTCCAAAATCTCGAAATCGGAGTCGATGTCGAAGTTGATCCCGGTCGCCGTCGTCTCGAGCAACTTCTCGCTGCGATCCGGCTTCCAACGAGCGTATGTCGCTTGAACCGGTTCGTAATCGACCATGACCGCGACATTGAGGCGATAGCCGGTGAAGTCAGAGGCGTCATTGAGCGAATAGATGTGAATCGGGACGTCAGTGCCCGGTTCGGCATACAGGTCAAAAGCGCGGCCGTCTCCGGGAAGTACACTCGTATCCGGTCGAACCGAATAAGCCTGCTCGGGAACGAACCCGAGTTCAGCGATGAATTCGTCACGCGTAATTATTGGCCGCTGTGACGGCTCGACGCGAGTAGGTAGCGAGAACTCTTCGTTTTCCTCGGCGAATGTGACCTCGCCCGTGCATGGATTCGGTTGCTGCCAAAGCGTTGGATCAAAGTCGATCGGTTCGCTCGATGTATCTGCACCCGACCCGCCGTCGCCATCGGAGACTGCACGGAAGCTTACAATTCCTGTGGACGATTTTCGAACAGAGCGCTGGGTTGGGGCGCGCGAGGTGTCTCTGCCCGTCGGGTTGGGCGGCGCACTGTCCGGCGAGGCGTCTCTGGTCGTCGGGTTGGGCGGCGCACTGGCGAGTGAGGTGTCGCTGCCCGTCGGGTTGGCTCGCTCGACGTCGAGTGGGCCGCCCGGGCCGCACCGGCGGCTCTCTTGGGAGTGCGCGGCGCGGCCGGATTGTCAGAGACGGCTCACCGGACAGTGCGCGGCGCGGCCGGACGACCAGCGATGAATCGCCGGACAGTACGCGGGGTGTCCGGACGACCAGAGACGAGTCGCTCGACAGTGCGCGGGGCCGTGAAGCCTTCGGAGGCAGGACATTTTGTCCTGGGCTGTCGTGCAACCAGACCTGGAAGGTCTGCCTCCCAGTCCAGACCTGGAAGGTCTGCCTCCCAGTCCAGACCTGGGAGGTCTGCCTCCGAAGTCGGACGGAGCGTCAGTCGCGCCGGCGGCGCACCAGCGCCATCGCGCCGGCGACCATCACCAGCATCAGGGCGTTGCCGGGCAGGCTGTTCGGGTTCGTGCTCGAGCAGCCGCAGCCGTCTTCGGCGGCGCCGCCCGAGGCGGTCTCGACCGGGCAGCCGTCTTCGCCCTCGCCGGCTTCGAGCGGGCACAGGTCGTCGGCGTCGAGGACGCCGTCTTCGTCGTCATCCTCGTCACACGCGTCGCCCATCAGATCTTCGTCGGTGTCGAGTTGGTCGGTGTTGGCGACCAAGGGGCAGTTGTCGGCGTCGTCTTCGACGGTGTCGCCGTCGTCGTCGGCGTCGCACGCGTCGCCCTCGCCGTCGGCGTCGGTGTCAGTCTGCTCCATGTTGGCGACGGACGGGCAGTTGTCGTCGGCGTCGACGATGGTGTCGCCGTCGACGTCGTCCTCACAGGCGTCGCCTTCGCCGTCGGCGTCGGTGTCGGTCTGATCGGGGTTGTTGACCAGGCGGCAGTTGTCCGAGCCGTCTTCGACGGTGTCGTCGTCGCTGTCGATGTCGCGGTAGTCGGGCTCGCCGTCGCCGTTGGTGTCGACCGCGGCGGTCGCCAGGTCGTCGTCGCCGGCCTCGTCGGCGTCGGTCACGCCGTCTTCGTCGGAGTCGTCGTCGAGCGCGTCGAGGGTGCCGTCGGCGTCGGTGTCGATCGGGTTGTCGAGGTCGTCGCCGACTTCGTCAGCGTCGGCGATGGTGTCGCCGTCGGAGTCGGCGGTGGTCGGGTCGAGGCCGTTGTCGGTCTCCCAGGTGTCCGGCAGGCCGTCGTCGTCGGCGTCGAGCAAGCTCACCTCGACGGTGATGCTTCGGCTGTCGCCGGCTTGACCGTCGGTGACGTCGAGGGTCCAGGTGTAGCTTCCGGCGTCCTCCCAGGTGGGCGTCCAGCTGAACGCGCCGGTGGCGCCGTCGAAGCTTGCCGCGTCCGGGGCGGTGGTGACCGCGTACGTGAGCGTGTCGCCGTCGGCGTCGTCGGCCGTCAGCGTGAAGGCGAGCTCGTCGCCCTCGACGACGCTGAGCACGGATGCGTCGGCCGGCGTCGGGTCGATGAAGACCGGCGCGTCGTTGATATTGGTCACGGTGACGGTGACCGTGGCGGTGTCGGTGCCGCCGTTGCCGTCGCTCACCTCGTAGGTGAACGTGTCGGTGCCGAAGAAATCGGCGTTCGGGGTGTAGTCGACGCCGCCGTTGGCGTTGACCGTGGCCGTGCCGTTGGCCGGCGCGGTGCTGATGGTCGCCGTCAGGATGTCGCCGTCGACGTCGGTGTCGTTTCCGACCACGTCGATGCTCACGGCGAGCTCTTCGTCGGTCGTGGCGGCGTCGTCGACGGCCACGGGCGCGTCGTTGACCGGGTTGACCGTGATGGTGACCGTGGCGGTGTCGGTGCCGCCGTTGCCATCGCTCACCTCGTAGGTCAGCGTGTCGGTGCCGTTGAAGTCGGCGGCGGGCGTGTAGTCGATGGAGCCGCCGTTGACGCTGGCGGTGCCGTTTGCAGGCGCGCCGGTGATGGTGACGGTGAGTGCATCGCCGTCGACGTCGCTATCGTTGCCGACCACGTCGAAGGAGGCGGCGACGTCCTCGTCGGTCGAGGCCGTGTCGTCGGTGGCCACCGGGGCGTCGTTGACCGCGTCGATCGTGATGGTGACCGTGGCCGCCGCCGAGTCGCTCGTGCCGTCATTGGCCAGGTAGGTGAACGTGTCGGTGCCGTTGAAGTCGGCATCGGGCGTGTAGTCGAACGAGCCGTCGGCGTTGAGGGTGAGCGTGCCGTTCGTCGGCCCGGCGTCCAACGTGGCGGTCAGGGTGTCCGCGTCGGCGTCGGTATCGTTTTGGAGCACGCCGGGAGCGGCCACGTTGAGCGTGGTGTCCTCGTCGACCGAGTAGGTGTCGTCGACGGCCACGGGCGCGGGGTCGCACGCGTCGCCCAGCCCGTCAGCGTCGGCGTCGGCCTGGCCCGGGTTGGCCACAGTGGGGCAGTTGTCATTGGGATCGTTGATGCCGTCGCCGTCGGTGTCGACCGCATCGGCGACCCAGGCGACAGCCTGCTCGAGCAGACGATCGAGGTCGCCGCTGCGCAGGTCGCTGTTGTTGTAGCTGGTTCGAGCCATATAGAGCAGCCCGAGATAGACGGTGCGCCCCGAGCCTTCCTCGCCGACCACGATCACCCGGTTGCCAGGCGCGCCCGGACACGAGCCCAGCGATTGGGCGTTCGTGCCGTCGAGCGGCTGCGACGAGTACTCCATCTGGTACGACGTGGTGAAGTTGACGGTGGTCGGAAGCCCGGCGGTCACCGGGTGATTGTTGGGCGCCGGAATCGACACCGCCGAGTCGTTGCAGAAGTCATAGACGTACGGAGCCGCGTCGATCGGCGTCACATCGTCGAGGGTGGCGTCGACGGTGGTCGAGCGGGTCGTGTAGTCGAACCAGCCGGCGGTGATCACTCCGATACGGCCTGCGCGCAGTTCGGCGACGAGCGCGTCGGCCATCGCCTGGGTGAAGTCGTCGTTGTCACTTCCGGAGTCGCCGAGGATGACGACGTCGTAGTTGGCAAGCTCGGCGCTCGTGTCGATTTGATCGGCAGAGACGACGGTCGCCGTAAAGTCGTAGAAGGTGTCGTCATTGAGCTGCGCGGCCAGCTCCGGAGCGCTGTTATCGGTCGACGCGCCCTTCTCGACGGCCACGCGGATCTGGGCCGACGCGCTCGAGGTGACGAGTAGACCGGCCAACGCCAGTCCCATACTTCCTAAAATCTTGGCTTTCATACTGCACTTCTCTGAAAAGGGGGTGCTGTGGACTCGGACGCCCCCTCTCGTCGAAATCAGCATGCGTGCTTGGCTGTGTTGCTTACTCTGACAGCCTACCTGTCGAGCCAATCGCCTACAAGTAATGCTTATAAAATTTTTGCACCAAGAAATACCGAAGGCGCCGCAACGTCGCGGCGCCTTCGGTGATTGCGAGGTCTTCGGGGTGAGGCTTAGTAGGTCACTTCGAGGCTCCACTCGTTGAGCGTGCCCTCGTCGTATTTGGCCTCGTCCCACACGTACAGCGTCCAGTCGCCCTGGGCGTCGACGCCTTCGAACTCGGTGACGACAATCGTGCCGTTGAAGTTGTCCTCCGACGACTCGCTGCTGTCGAGCAGCACGGCGAGGTCACCGTTGGGGCCTTCGAGCATCACGCTCAGGTCGCCGATATACGAGTGGGTGATGTCCAGGTTGACCGACATGGCGCCGATGGTGCCGGTGTCGTCGATGGTGATCGTGCTGGTGATCCCGTTTTCATCGTTGTCCGGAATCGCCACCGACTCGGTGTTCGAGTAGGTCTGGGTGTCGCTGGTCTCCTGGCAGGTGGCGTGCTCGCTGCAGACGCTGTCGTCGCAGTCGACGTCGCCGTTGCCGTCGTTGTCGAGGCCGTCGCCGCAGACTTCTTCGGGGATCTCGAATTCGGGAGCTTCAGCCACGCGACCGCGGCCGTACTCTTCGACGTAGTCCATCGAGATGAAGCCGTAGCCGGCGCCGTAGGGGCTCTCTTCGGCCCAACCGGTGCCCCAGCTGTTCTTGAAGATGAAGAAGCCCTTGTCGACCACCGGCTCGCCGTTGTCGTCGACCATCGGCTCGCCGTTCTCGTCGAGACGCGGCACCTCGAGGTTGTCGTCCCAGCCGACCAGAAGGATGGAGTGACCGGCGCGGTTCTCCAGGCTCTTCTCCTTGTCGACTTCGTTCGGGTAGAAGACGTAGCCGTTGCGCGAGTATTCTTTGCTGGTGGTCAGCGGCGAGCCGCCGTGGCCCCAGGCCTGATAGAAGAAGTCGAGGCCGACGATGACCGCCGACTTCTTGGTGTGCATGTGCGCCTTGATGTCGTTGGGGCGCGTCGAGATCCAACGGCTGCGCGGCAAGTACCACTTCTCGGCGTCGGCCGCTTCGGCCGGGGGCTCACCGTTGGTGTAGCAACGCGTGGGCTTGTCCTCTTCGCCACAGGCAGGGTCGTCGGATGAGGTCCAGCCGCCCGACTCGTAGGGCCACACGTCTTCTTCGACGATGCCGTAGCGCACGATCGCGTCGAGGTTCGAGCGTGCGTTCGAGCCGCTGGTGTTGGGGAAGGCGCCTACTTCGAACTTCGCCGACCACTGCAGGTACTGCTCGGAGAAGTCCGGGTTCAGGTAGGTGCCCTCTTGGATGTAGAGGTGCTCCATGAGCGCGACGGTCGAGAAGATCGAGCAGACGCCGCGGCGGCCCTGGCTCTTGACCGGCGACTGCGTCTCGAGCAGCTCGGTGAACTGCGCCGGGTAGACCGCGTCGGCCTTGCCCTCGGTGGGCAGCGCGTCGTTCTTGGGAGCATCCGCGAACAACTCGTCGGGATTCTCGTGCAGCGGCGGAAGGTACTCGTCCTGCTCACCACCGACGGTTTCGTTGTTTTGCTGCGTCTGGTCGTCGGCACAGCCGGCGAGCACCAGCAGCGAGCTCAGCGCGAAGAGATAAAGTCGATTCCGAAAGTGCATTGATTCTCCAAAGAGCCAAGTGAGCGAGACACTCACAAAGTCAGTCAAACCGAACAATACTTCTCTAACTACTCTCTTTGGCCCGTTTTTGTCAAAGCCGAGGCATTTTGCGGTGCAGATCGCCTCTTCAGCCTACACGTGTGAGGACCGTGCGCTGGACGCTGCCGACCTCGTACCGACATTTGACGCGGTAACCCAGGGGCATTAAAAAGGTATTAACACACCGACACACGCCGATGCAGCGCCGTTAGCGGGATGAGGCTTGGAGCCCATGAATGAGGACCGTGCTCGAGATGCTAGTGGTGGGGGACGTACCCGAAGCGATGGAGATCGTCGACTTCGAGCACCCGTTCGAGTTGAGAGCCCAGTGCGCTCGAGATCTGGCGCAACTGGAGAAGGCCCTTCGTAACGACCGCTACGCCGTGGCTGTGAGCGCCGTGCGCCTGCAGGGCGAAGCCGAGGCCGGCGATATTTTGGCCATGCTCAAGCAGAGCTTCCCTTTTCGACCGGTCGTCATGGTCGCCGACCCGGGCGACGCCGATCAAATTGTGGTGGCTTACGAGCAGGGGCTCGACGACAAGCTCATTCGATGCGAGCAAGTCGAGCCCACGTGCCAGTTGCTCGACTGGGCGGTACGCCGTTGCCTGGAGAACTTCACCCTTCGCAACACGAGTGCGCTGCCTTGCTTCGACCTGGCGCTTCGCCAGGCGACCAATCAAAGCCTGCACGAGACCCTCATCTTGTTCGACGGCGACAGCCGCGTTCTGTACTTCAACAAGGCGGCCGAGGAGTTGGCACGGAGAGTCTTCGAGGTCGAACTGGAGGTGGGCGCGACGCTCGACGAGCTGTACACCGCGAACGTTCCGGTCGACTTTCGCGGGCGTGTCGACGAGTACATCGCGCGCGCGATGGGCGGCGAAACCGTGTTCATGCGCGAAGAGACGACCTTCGCCAACGGCACGGTCATGGAGCGCGAGTACAGCTACGAGCCGCTATACGATCCGCAGGGACACGTGATGGCAGTGGCGAATACGAGCCGCGATCTCGAAGAGATCCGTCTCATCGAACATCAACTCGAGGAGAGCGAGGCGCGTTTCTGGCGCTTCTTCGAGCGGCTTCCGGTGGGCATCGGCATCGTCGACGCCGAGGGGCGCTGGGTGCGGGTCAACCCCGCCCTGCAGGAGTTTTTCGGCTACGACGAAGACGCGCTCGTCGGCAAAACGCCACTCGACCTGACCCACTCCGAAGACCTCGCGACGACCTATGAGCGCATCCACAGGTTGCGTGCAAACCAGCTGCCGTTCGTCAAATTTCACAAGCGGTACCTCCATCGAGAAGGTCATACGCTGTGGGCCGATGTCATGGCGATGCCCCTGAACGTCGAGTCCAAACCCGACCACTTCATCGGCATCATTTCCGACATCAGCCAGCGAAAACAGCTCGAAGACCAACTCCAGCAATCCGAGAAGATCCGCCTGATCGGCCAGCTCGCCGGCGGAGTCGCCCACGACTTCAACAACCTGCTGACGATCATCAGCAGCTACACCTACCATGTGCTCGACGAAATCGGCGACGACTCGCCCCACTCCTTTGCGCTGGGCAAGGTGCTCAAAGCTGCCCAGCGCGGCTCGGCGCTGACTGAGCAACTGTTGGCGTTCAGCCGACGTCACCTCAGCCAACCTAACGCGGTCGAGCTAGGAGAAGCGATCGACGAGTTGAGTGAAATGATCGATCGGCTTATTCGCCCGCGCTTCGAGTTGCACGTCCAGTTGGGCGACGACGCAGCCACGGTGTGGATCGATCAGGGACAGCTCGAGCAGGCGCTGTTGAACCTGGTGCTCAACGCGCGTGACGCGATGCGAGACGGCGGCACGTTGCGGCTCGAGACCGAACGCGTGGCCCTGGACGAGCCACGCAGCACCCGGTTCGGGCTCATTCCGCCCGGCCGCTACGGCGTCGTGCAGGTCAAAGACGACGGCGCCGGCATTCCCCCCGAGGTCCTGGAGCATATCTTCGAGCCCTTCTTCACCACCAAAGACGTGGGTCAGGGCACCGGCCTGGGGCTGGCGTCGGTGTGGGGAATCGTCACGCAGGCGGGCGGTTTCATCGACGTCGAGTCGGTGGAAGGCCGCGGGACGACGTTCTCCGTCTACCTGCCGATCGCCGAGGAGCGGGCGCTCGATTGAGCGCCGCGTTCCTCGATATCGACGAACTCACACCTCGACTTTCGGATCCTTTTGGAAGGTGATGCGGCGCCACACCTTGGCGAGCACGCTTCGGCGTGCGCCCAGGAGAGTTTCGAGCAGGAGCATCATCGTGATCGCGAACAGGATCGGCGGCCAGACGTTGACGCGGCGCTCGTTGGTGGGGATGGCGGCCTGGGCAGCTTCGCCGCCTTTGCCCTCGTCGGGTTTGGTCCACGGGTCGAGGGCGTTTTGGCCCAGCGGGTCGAGCTTGGACTCGTCGGAGTCGACGTTGGCCGCAAAGGAGAGCGCGTCGAGGCGATTGCGCGGGTTGTCCGCATCGCCCTGAGCCTCGTCGGAGTCGGCCCACACCTCGTAGAACCCGACATGCTCGGGCGCGAAGCCGACGGTGCCGTCGGTCGGCTCGAGCACGAGCCGCGAGTCTTCAGGCCCGTGGATGATCGCGCGCTCGTCGACCAGACCGCTGACGTCCAGAGTCAGCCGCTCGCCCACGACCGGGCGGTCCTTGCCCGCCGAGGTCGCCCGACGCGCCAGGTACTGCACGCTTCGGCGCATCAGCGGCAAAAAGGCAGTGCGCACCGGCAAGTCGGTCCACTCGCGATCGACCGTGGTCGTCAGCATGACCACGCGCCCGTCGCCGACCTTACGCTCGATGAGCGCGGGGGCGTTGTCCTTGTACGCCAGGATTTCGCGCGTCTCGGTCTGCTGGGTCGGCTCGAGCAGCATATAGCTGTAGACCTTGACCGACTGCAGCGACGAGCCGCCCGGCAGGTCGAAGATGCGAAAGATCGGGTGGTCGCGGTTGCCCGTGCCCAGCCGGGTGATCTTGACGGGCGCGTCGGGATCGTCGCGCTCGGCCAGCCGCTTGAGGCCGCGAAGCGGCTTGGGCAACAGCCCCTCCATCGTCTGGTTCCACGAGGTGGCGTCGATCTGGTCGCCCATCGTCACCAGGAGCCCGCCGCCGCCGTCGACGAATTGCTCGAGCTTGCCGGCGTTCGGCTGGCTGACCGTGGCCACGTTGGCCAACACGACCACGTCGAAGTCGTTCAGGTCGCGCCCGGCGAGGCCCTCGGGCGTGGTCATTTCGGGGATGATCGCGCTCTGACTCGTCGTGCCGGGGTTGAGCGCGCGCACCGCAAAATACAACTCGTCGGAGTAGGCGACGCTGCTCGGCTCGCCGTTGACCAAGAGCACGCGGATGCGCTCCTTGAGGTCGACGGCGAAGTAGTAGCGGTTGTCGATCTCGAGCGGGTCGTCGTTGACCAACTCCACGTAAGCCTCGCGCACTCCGGCGCCCTCGAAACGATGGCGGAAGGTGTGCGTCGAGGTCTTGCGGGCGGGCACGTCGACCAGGCCGCCGCCGATATCCTCGCCGTCGACGTTGAGGCGAAGCTCGACGCCCTTTTGGTCTTCGGGGCCGAAGTTGCGGACGGTCGCCGTGATCTTCCAGCTTCCGCCTTGGCCGCTATGCTCCTGCTCGTAGTCGACCGCGGTGATGCCCAGGTTCTCTGGCACGCTCTCGGCGTCGTCTCGCACCGACACCTGGCGTACGTCGTAGGGGATCTTCGCTTCGGGCGTGGGGCTGTCGGGGAAGCCGCCGCGGGCAAAATCACTGATCACGACGATGCGCTTGCTCGGAAGCTGCGACGACGAGAGCAAGTCACCGGCGGCGACCACCGCTTGTGACAGGTCCGCCGACGCATCGGTGGCCTGCAGATCAGAGAACGCCTCACGAATTTCGCCGTGGTCGCTCGTAAAGCGGGTCACCGGCCCGTCGATGGTGCTCGCCGTGATCAGCGTCGCCTCGTCCCACGGGCGCAGCTTGCCCAACTGCTCGTCGAACTGCTCGACGGTGTTCTCCCACCAACCGGCGTGCTGCATCGAGGCGCTGTCATCGACCACGAAGACGACCGCCGTCGGCAGCCGCTCGGAGGCGGTGACGCCCTCATCGCTCAAAAAGTACGGCTTGGCCAACGCCAGGGCGAGCGCGGCGATGACCAGCACGCGCAGCCCGAGCAGGAGCCACTGGCGCACCTTGACGCTGCGCGCCTCCTTTTTGTTCGACTCCATCAAGAGCCGAAGAGCCGGAAACTCTTGGCGGGTCGCCTTGCGGCGGTTGATCAGGTGGATGGCGATCGGGATCGCCGCCGCCAAAAGCCCCGCCAAAAAGAGTGGTTGCAGAAAACTCAAATCCGCCCCCTCAAGAAGGTCAGGCAGGTCTGCTCGATGGGTTGCGTGGTCGGAAAGCGCAGGTACTCGATGTCGGCTTGCTCACACTGCTGTTTGACGAACGCCATATGCTCGCGCATCCGCTCGGTGTAGGCGTCGCGCAAGTCGTCGACGTCGACGAGGAGCTCGCCCTCGCCCTCCATGCCTTCGAAGAGCATCATGCCTTCGTAAGGCAGGGTAATCTCGGCCGGATCGACCACGTGGAAGGCGGCGACGTCGAGGCGGCGGTGGCGCAGCACCTTCAACAGCTGCATCGCCTCGCCGTCGGCGTCGAGAAAGTCGCTGACGATGAACACCACGCTCCTGCGGTTGGCCCGCTCGGCGATGGTGCGAAGCGCGTGATCGAGGCCGGTCTTTCCGGCCGCCGGCTGGTTGTCGAGCAGGTAGAAGATATCGTCGAGGTGATTTTTGCGCGCGCTCGCCGGCAAAAACTGGCGCTGGTCGGCGTTGAAGCTGAGTGCGCCGACCGCGTCGCCCTGGCGCAGCAGAAGGTGGGCGAACGCCGCCGACAAGTACGAGGCGTAGTCGAGCTTGGAGATGGGCGCCTCCTCGCTCTTGAAGCGCATCGACCCAGACCCGTCGACGACCATGTAGGCGCGCAGGTTCGTCTCGTCCTCGTACTGCTTGACGTAGTACTTGTCGGTCTTGGCGTAGACCTTCCAGTCGATGTGGCGGATCTCGTGGCCCGGCGAGTACTCGACGTACTCGGCGAATTCGACCGACCCGCCGTGGTGCGGCGAGCGGTGCAGGCCGGCCAAGATCCCCTCGACGAGCATGCGAGCGCGCACCTGCATCGTGCCGAGCTCGTCGAGCACGGCCGGATCCAGGTATTGTTGGCGTAGTGTCTCAGTCATAGCTACCTTTTCCTCCCCGCCCGAAGGGAAGGGGAGGACCGAGGAGGGGAGCCCTCCTCCGCGAGCGAAGCGAAGTGGAGGAGGATCCAGGAGGAGGAAAATCAACTCTCCTCAACCAACCTCTTCACAATATCGTCCGTCGTCAGCCCCTGCGCCTCGGCCTGGAAGTTGGTCAGCAGGCGGTGGCGAAGGATCGGCAGGGCGAGCGCCTTGATGTCCTCGTTGCTCACCGTCAGACGCCCGTCCAAAATGGCGCGCGCCTTGCCGCCGATGACCAGGTACTGACTCGCGCGCGGGCCGGCGCCCCATCCGATATATTCTTTGACGTAGTCGGGCGCGTCGGAGCCGTCGGGGCGCGTCTTGCGCACCAGATCGACTGCATAGCGCACCACCTCGTCGCTCACCGGCACGCGTCGCACCAGATTCTGCAGCTCGAGGATGCGCTGGGCGTCCATAACCGGCTCGAGCTCGGCCTTGTAGCTCGAGGTCGTCTTCTTGACGATCATCACCTCGTCGTCGGCCTCCGGGTAGTCGACCGTAAGGTGGAACATAAAGCGGTCGAGCTGGGCCTCGGGCAGCGGGTAAGTGCCCTCCTGCTCGATGGGGTTCTGCGTGGCGAAGACCTGGAACGGAAGGTCGAGCTCGTAGGTCGTCCCGCCGGCAGACACCTCGTACTCCTGCATCGCCTGCAACAGCGCGGCCTGCGTCTTGGGCGGCGTCCGGTTGATCTCGTCAGCCAAGAGCAAGTTGCTGAACACCGGCCCCTTGATGAACTTGAAGAAGCGCTTTCCGGTAGCGTGGTCCTCCTCGAGGATATCGGTGCCGGTGATGTCGGCCGGCATCAAGTCCGGGGTGAACTGGATGCGGTTGAAATCGAGATCGAGCACCTCGGCGAGCGTGGCGATCAACGAGGTCTTCGCCAGGCCCGGCACACCCATCAGAAGGCAGTGACCGCGCGAAAACAGCGCCACCAGCAGGTGCTCGATGAGCTCGGTTTGCCCGTAGATACGCTTGCGAACCTGCGCCAAGATGGCCTCGCGGGCCTCGGCGATCTGGTCGACGTTTTCGAGCAACTCCTCTTCGGGGCTGCTGTCGGTTGTGAGATCGGTCGTCATTCGGTGTCCTAACTTACGAGTTTCGCAAACTTTCTGTACTTCTTCGCCATCTCGGCATCACCCAGCTTCTCGTACGCCTCGGCCAACTTCTCGTGGACCTCGGGGTCGAACGGGTTGATGCGCGCCGCCTCGGACAGGTACTCACGCGCATCTTCGTACTGGCCTAACGCCAGACTCGCCTTGCCCATTTCAATCCAAGCTTGAACGTAGCTGGGGTAGGTCTCCTTGACCGGCTCGAGGACCTCGAGGGCCTCTTTGGCTTTGTTCTCGTGCAGCAGACATTGCGCCTGGCGCGTGTGGAGCACGGGGTTGGTCTTGCCGAGCAGATGCGACGCCTTTTTGTACTGGACGAGCGCCGCGCCGTGGCGGTTTCTGGCCTGCAGCATCTCGCCCAGGTGCATGTGGTCGCGCGCCTCGGGCTGCTCGATTTCGTTGACCTCACTCTTCTGGGCGTTCTCCTCTTTGAAGAGCAACTTCTCTTCGTAGCCGCTGTCTTCGGGCAGGTCGGCCATCTCGCGCGTCTTGAGGTGGGCCAACCAATCCTTCTCGAAGTCCGCGAAGGGCTTGCCGACGGTCGTGGCGAACGCGGTCTTGGCGTCCATTCCCTTGTTGATATTGTCGAGCAGGGTGCCGAAGGCCTTCTCGCCGACCTGACCGCGCAGGTACTCCATGACGGTGTAGACCTGGGCGAAGGCCACCGCGGCGTCTTCCTGGCTGGGAAGCTTGGCCATCGACGGATGCATCTGCTCGAAGGTGATCAGGTTGTCGGACTCGACGCGCTTTTTGAGCAAGTTCTGGCTCGACGGGTTGAGCTTGTGGGCGTGCGCGCCGCGCCAGCGCCGCTCCAAGAATTTGGCCAGACCCTCGTGCATCCAGATAGGCACGCGGTTCTTGGTCTTGGTGTTGATGACGTAGTGGACGTACTCGTGCACGAGCGTGTCGACCCAGCCGTAGCCGCGGAGCAACGCGCGCGGGCTGGTGATCATCAGCCGGTTGTACTTGCACAGGGCGATCGTGCCCGAGGTGCGAATCTCTTGCTCGGTCAGGCTCGACACCTTCGCCAGGGTCGCCGTGCGCGGATAGACCTCCACGCGGATGGGCGTGGCCGGCTTGAAGCCGAGCTCGTCGCCGACCTCCTCGTAGGCGCGCTCGAGCGCCTCGGCGGCGAACGGAACCAGCACCTGGTCGCGCCCTTTGGGCACGAAGATCTCGAAGCGCCCCTTCGAGCTGGTGTACTTGACGTAGTCTTTGGTGACCTCGTGGGTCGACTTGATCAGGTCGCGCAGGTGGGTGAAGTGAGCCAGGTCGCCGCCGTTGGCGATCGCCTGGTCGAGCTTCTGGACCGCCTCTTCGTAGTCGCCCTGAAAGAAGTCGTAGCGCGCCTGAAGATACAGCACGTTCGGGTCGTCGCCTTTGACCTTGGCGAGCTTGCCGATCGCCTTTTGAGCCGCGTCCATCTCCCAGGCCGACAACAGATTGTTGACCTGCTCGAAGGACTCGGCCGACGCCGACGCAATGCCGCCCAGGCCCACCAGGAGCGCGACCAGCACCGACACCGTCACACGAGCGAGACGTAATTTAAGGTTCATTTCTCACTCCATGATCGACTTGTAGTACTGCTCGATCTCGGACTCGTAGCTGTCGAGCTTCTCTTCTTTCATTGCGTCCATGACGTCCTGGCGAAGCTCCTTGCCTGCTCGCTGGTCGTCTTGGCCGGGGATCTTGACCTTCTCGTCGCGCGTAGACTGCTGGCCTTGCTGCTGGCGCTTTTGCTTCTGGACGGCCTGCTTCATCTGCTGCTTGAGCTTGCCCAACTGCTCGAGCGCCGAGCGCTCCGAGTCGAGCCCGCGCTGGATGCGCCGCTTACCGAGGCTCTCCTGGGCGTCCTGCATCGCCTCTTGGGACTTCTGCATCGACGGCTTTAGCTGCTGCTCGAGCATCGGAAAGCGCTTGGAGGCCTCGCCGATCTTCTGCTCGAGCTTTTTGGCCTGCTCGGAGATCTTCTTCTGGCGCTCGGACAACTCCTGCATGCGCTGCTGGTTCATGTTGCCGAGCTTCTGCTGGGCCTGATCCATCATCTCTTCGAGGTCGTCGACGATGCGCTGGCCGCGCTCTTCGACGCCGTCGTTCATCTTGCGAAGCTCTCCGAGCTGCTCTTTCTGCTCGGGCGAATCGCTGTAGCGCTGCGACAGGTCGATGCGGAAGCGCAGCCGGCGGCTGGCCTCCTGGGCCTCGCGCGCCTTCTCGAGGCTCTGCTCGATATCCTTCTCCTCGAGCATCTTGTCGAGCTCGTCGAGCTTTTGCTCGACTCGCTTGATGCCATCTCGGTGGGTCTGCTCGGTGCCCTCGCCTTCCATCTTCTCGAGCGCTTGCTTCTGGCGCTCGACCTTTTGGCGCAGCTCCTTGGTGAACTCGTCGAGCATCTCGTCGATCTGCTCTTGGCGCTCTTTGGCGAGCTCCTTGTTGAGCTGGGCGGTGTCCTCCTCGAGCTTCTTCTCGGCCGCCTGCAGGTCGTTGACCTGGTCCATCAGCTCGCCAACTTTCTTGTCGAGCTCGCTCAGCCCCTGCGGCTGGGCCTGGCCGAACTGCTCATTCATGTCCTGAGTGAGCGAGTCGAGGTTCATCTCCATATTCTCCAGCGCCTTCAACGCCCCGTCGATGTCGTCGTTCTCGAGCATCTTCTCGATCTGCTGGAGACTGTCGGCCATCTTGCGCGAATCGCTCTCGAGCTGCTGCTGCTTGATGGCGTCGAGGTTCATGTGCTCCTGGGGGAGCTTTTGCAGCTGCATCTGCATGCGCTGCATCAGCTCGCTCATGCGCTGGCGCATGCGCTGGATCTCACGCAAGATCGCCTTTTTGAGTTCGGGATCTTTGGTCTCTTTGTACTTTTTGAGCAGCTCTTTGAGCCGGTCTTTGAGCTCCTTGATATCCTCGGCGGTCGCCTTGATGGCCTCCATCTTCTGGCTGGCCAAGAGCTCCTCGAAGCGCAAGATGCCCTTCTCGAGGGTGTCCTCGGCGCGCGAGGCGTAGTCAGCCACGCGCTGAGCGCGCCCCGTCGACAGGCCGCCGTTTTGCATGGCGGTGCTCGCCATCGTCATGGTGCTCTGGCCGTCGTCGTGCAGCTCGACGAGCTGCTTGTGCAGCGCCGAGAAGAGCGTGAAGTCGCGCTCGAGCATCAACGGATCTTCTTCGAGCTTGTCGACGAGCTCGCCCATCTGGTCGAGGATGCGCTTTTGCTCGGTCTGCAGCTTCGCCAGCCGGCCGACGCGCTTGGTCAGCTCGCCGGAGGCTGTCGAGACGGGCACCACCTGATGCCAGGTGTCGTCGGAGCGCACCTCGCGCTCGCCCATCGGGCTCTCCAGGTAGGTCGCCAGAAGACCGAGGAGCTCCTCCAAGATCTTTTGCTGGTCGGCGATATTCTGCAGGTGCTTGTCTTCGGGGCTCGACACGCGCAGCCGAATCGGCTGGCTCTGGCCGGTGCCCGGGCCGGTGAGCGTGTTGTTGTCGACCGCCTCGATGTAGAAGACGACCACGTCCTTGGGCTGCAACGACAAGGGCGTCAGGTCGAAGCGGATCTTGCCGCTCGTCTCTTTGGGCGAGTTGGCCAGCTCCGGAAGGTCGAGCTTCTTTTTGCTCGCGTTTTCCTGACCGCCGGCGAAATGCCAGACCCGCGCCACCGACTCGAGGCCGAAGTCGTCGGAGACCTCGAACTCGATTTCGAGCACGTCGTCAGGGCTGACCTCCAGCTCACCTTCGTGCGAAGTGACGGTGACCTTGGGCGCGTTGTCGGGCAACAGCTCGATCTTTCGCTCGGCGCCGTCTTCGACGACAGTGCCGTCATCGAGGGTGGCCCGAAAGTGGTAGGTTCCCGGCTCGAGGGCGACAAACGACCCGCGAAGCTTGCCGTGAGGCCCCTTTTCGAGCTTCTCCATCACAATCTTGTTGGTGCCCTCCCCCGTCTCGAGAACCAGCTCGATCTGCTTGGTGTTGGGGATGAGCGGATAAGCCTCGATGGCGACCTCGGTGCCGACCATCGTCTCGATATGGCCGGTCGAAAAGGCGTCCATCTTGCGCCCGAGACCGGTGTAGGGCGGCGTCGAGTAGTAGATATACAAATCGCCGACGATGGGGCGAATATCGGGATCTTCGGCTTTCTCGGCGGCCGTCTTGGCAAACGGCGAGTTGAGAACCTTCAGCGTCCAGTCGGCGTCGACGAGCAGCGGCACGATGAGCAGCGTCAGGCAGCCGGCCAGCGACATCGCCGGGGCGACGAGTTCACGGCGTGGCAGAAGGTGTGCCAGATGGCCGTGCTCGGCCTTCGACAAGACTTTACTCACGGTCCGACGCACATGCGCGCGGGCCATCGTCGTGCTGAACTCGAAGTTGTCGTCGCCGTCGAGCAGCTTCTCGGCAAATTCGAGCGCGGCGACCAGGTCATTGCGAAAAGCAGGATGGTGGCGTTGCAGGAGCGTCGCCACCCCCTCGACGTCCCCTTTGCCCGCTTGCAAGCCCAGCCAGGCGACGATGGCGCCCAGGGTCGCGGCCACACCGCCCACCACGAGCACCCACTTGGTCACCCCGGGGATGAATTGCGGGACGAGCGCGCCCAGCAACAGCGCGCTGAGCACCACCGCGCCCAGCGTCACCAGATACCAGAGCGCCCCCTCGAAGACGATCGGGCGGCGCCAAGCGCGCCCGGTCCTGTGCAGGATCGCGCGCAGCGCGCCCAGATCCTTTTCGAGAGAGGCGTTGTCGGGAAGTTGTTCGGAATGGTCGGCCATTACGGCTTCAAATCGGGTTTGGGATGTCGAGTAGTGAAGGCCTTGCTGAAATTGGCGTTGCGAATCGAGCACGCCTTACGAATAACGGACCTTCGCCAATCCAACCCTTCAACAGGCTCGCGCGCCTGATTTAATCCATAAACCTCAACGGAATCGGCGGCCTACTCCAGATACGACAGCGGCCCCGACTCGAGGCTCTCGGGCTGCCAGCCCGGCTCCTGTCGAAGCTGGGCCTGCGGGTAGGTGCAGTAGAGCCCTGCCAGAAGCGCCGAGGGGCGGTGGTTGCCCGACTTTTTGATGCCCCCGAACGGCAGGCGGCTCGACGCACCGCACGTCGACCGGTTCATGTTGAGCACGCCGGCGCGCAGCCCATACGACAGGTTCTCGAAGCGCTCTTCGTCGGCGGTGAACACGCTCATCGACAACCCGTACTCGGTGGCGTTGGCCACGCGGACGGCGTCCTCGTCGTTGTCGACGACGTAGACGACGATGTCGGGGCCGAACAGCTCGCGGCCCTGGTGTGAGCCGGTCGCGTCGACCGACTTGGCCAACCACACCGACGGCTTGACGAAGTAGCCGTCCAGATCACTGCGAGCGCGTCCGCCTTCGAGCAGGGGCACGAGCCTGCCGCCCTCGTTGTCGCGCTGGGCCTGCAGAAATTTGTCGAAGCCCGACCCGCTGGCCAGCGGGCCCATAAAGGCCTCTTCGTCGAGCGCATCGCCGGTGGTCACCCGCGTCGACAGGTCGCGCAAGCAGTCGATGAACTCGTCGGCGACCTCGTTTCGCACCACCACCCGGCTCGTGGCGCTGCAGCGCTGACCGGTGGTCAGATACGCCGCCAGGCCCACCTCGTGGACCGCCTGCATCAAATCGGCGTCCTCGAGCACCACCGAGGTATTCTTGCCGCCCATCTCGAGCGCCAGCAGCTTCCAGTAGTGCTCCTCGGTGGCCTGCTTGATGCGAAGCCCGGTCTCCCAGGAGCCCGTAAAGAGCACGCCGTTGACCCCACGGTGGCCGGCGAGCTCGGCGCCCACCTCACCTTTGCCCTGCACGAGGTTGATGACGCCGTCGGGAAAGCCCGCCTCTTGGGCACACTCGAAGTACAACTGCATGCACCCCGGCGCGAGTTCGGAGGGCTTGACCACCACCGTGTTGCCGTTGATCAGCCCGGGGATGATGTGCCCGTTGGGAAGGTGCAGCGGGAAGTTGAACGGCCCGAGCACGCCCAGCACGCCCAGCGGGCGGTGGCGATAGCTGCCGTTGGCCAAGCCGTCGGGGTGCACCTCCTGGGTCAACTCGAGCCCCGGCCCGCACATAATCTCGATCTTGGCGGTCAGCGCGCCCGCCTCGGTCCGAGCCTCCCAAAGAGGCTTTCCGACCTCGCGGGCGATGATGTGCGCCAGGTCTTCTTTGCGCGCGGCGAGCGCCTCTTTGAAGCGCTCGAGGTACGGCATGCGCCCCTCGACGCCGAGCCGATCCCACGCCGGCAGCGCCTTTTTGGCCGCCTGGACCGCCTCGTCGACCGCCGAAACCGCCCACGGCGCGCTGAAGACGGTCTCAGACGTACGACATGGGTTCTCACGCACGATCTCGCCGTCCGATGAGGTCACCGCGCGCCACTTCCCATCAATGAAGTTGCCTTTGTAGTCCATGTCCGCCTCTCCGCCCGGCTCCGCTTCGCTTCGCCGGGGGCTATCAAAGAATTTTGCTCCGCCCTACGGGCTCGGCTTCTCAGGTTGATTGGTGGCTCATTTGAAGATCACGTATTTCTTCAGGAAATCCATGACCGCTCCGTAGAAGTGCTCGATCGTCTCCGAGCGGCGCCAGCCATGCCCCTCTTCTTCGTAGATATGATACTCGTGAGGCACCCCGCGAGCGGCGAGCGTCTCGACCATGGCCTCGGCCTGGTTCTGGGGGACGACTTTGTCCTTGCCCCCTTGGAAGATCGCGACCGGATCTTCGATGCGGTCGGCGTTGAACAGCGGGGAGCGCTCGCGGAACGTCTCGCTCGCCTCGGGCAACTCACCGACGAGCATGTCGTTGTAGTGTGACTCAAACTTGTGCGTCTCCATCGACAAAGCAAATAAATTGGAGATGCCGTATTTGGAGATGCCGGCCGCAAACGTGCCCGGATGACTCACCAACGACTGCAACACCGTATAGCCGCCAGCGCTTCCTCCCATGATCACGATGCGCTCGGCGTCGGCCAGGCCCCCGTTGATCAAGAAGTTCGCCCCGCTGACCGCATCTTCCACATCGAAGATGCCCCACTGGCCGGCCAACGCATCGCGGTACTCGCGCCCGTAACCGGTGCTGCCGCGGTAGTTGACGTCGAGCACCGCGAACCCGCGGGTGGCGAAGAACTGGTTGGCCGCCTCGAAGCGCGCGGTGCGCTGGGAGGTCGGCCCGCCGTGGATCATCACCAGCGCCGGCGGCTTGCCGTCGGCCTCGAATCTCGGGTTGGTCGGCGGGTAGTAGTTTCCGTAGATCTCGACCGACTCGCCGCCGCTCTGCGCAGTCCAGCTCACCGGCTCCATCTCGGAGAGTTGATCGGCCTCGAGGCGCTCGGCCGAAGAACGCCGCGCCACGCGGGCCGGCTCGTCGGGGCTCCAGGTGACCACGCGCGTCGGGATGCGACTCGACGAGGCGATCATCCCCAGCGTTCCGTCCGGCGACATCGCCAACTGGCCCAAGAAAGTGTACTCGCTCAGGCCGCTGACCGTCTCGGAGGCGCCGTCCAACGACACCTCGAGCAGGTCCATCTCGCCCTTCTCGTTGCGAATGGCGTACAGCCCCGAGCTGTCGGGCTTCCAGATATAGGCGCGAATTCCCTGAATCCAGGCCGGCCCGCCCACCTCGAAGTTGCCTTCGGTGAGTTGCTCGACCTCGCCCGTTTCGGTGTCGTGAACGTACAGGTGCCACCAGCCGTCGCGATCGCTCAGGTAGGCGAGCTTTTGGCCGTCGGGGGAGAACTCCGGCTGCATAACCGAGACCGATTCACCGCCGGCCACCCGTTCGGTGCCGATGACGAACAGCCCATTTTCGCCCAATTTGAGGGTACCTACGTGCAACTCGGTCTCGTCCCAGGGCATATTCGGGTGATTCCACGACACCCAGGCTAGGTGGCGCCCGTCGGGCGACCACTGCGGCTGCATATAGAAATCATCACCCGACACCAGCTTGATCGGCCATTGGTCTCCGGCGCTGTCGACCGCGGCGAGCACGTCGTTGTGGCCGTCGGTGTGCACGTAGACCACCCAGTCGCCGTCGGGCGAGACCACCGGTGAGGCGACGCTTCCATGAGCCGGCGTGAGCGCGCGCGGATTGCCCGTGTCGAGCCCAACCCGGTAGAGGCGGCCGTCGGAAGCGGCAAAGTAGACGCTGCGGCCGTGCACGCAGAATTCGCCGCCGCCGTAACCCACGCCCCCGGAGACACGCTGCTCGCGGGTCAAATCGCGGGCGGCCTCGTCACCTTTGGCCACCAGAACGCCGTGGCCGTCGCGCGACTCGAGCCACACCAAGGTGCCGTCCGAGGTCCAACCGACGTCCTTGAGTCCCAGATCTCCGGCCATCGCCTTGGCGGACAGGCCGCTCGACCACAGCCCATAAGGTTTCTTGGTCTTCATCGTGCAGAGTCTCGTTTTATTCGCAGTTATTGTTACTCGGAGGCCAACTTAACCAAGTTGAGGCGAAATTGGAAATTGTGTGCGCTTGGTCGGTTCTTAATGCCCCCTCCGCCTCACAGACATCGCTCGGCACCTCCCCGACGCGGGGAGGGGGTGATCAAAAAAGGGAGGCCGAAGCCTCCCTTCTCTTACATCACCCTGAGATTCTATCGTGTCACGCCGTCTCGATAAGACCCACGTTGCCGTCGTGGCGCTTGTAGACGATGTTGATGTTTTTGCTCACCGCGTTGGTGAAGATGTAGAACTCGCGATCGGACAGGAGGTCGAGCTGCATGACCGCCTCTTCGAGCGACATCGGCTTGGCCTCGTACTCCTGGTTGCGGAGCACCTTGACCGCATCGCCACCGTTGACCTGAACCACGCGGGCGTCCTCGTCTTCGGCCACGGCCACCGCTTCGTCTTCGCTGGGGGCCGGATACAACTCGTAGTCCTCGGCGAACTCCTCGTCGAATTCCGACTCCTCGTACATCCCGCCGTCGAACGGAGCGACCACGCCCATGCGGAACATGCGCGAGTGCCCGTTGCGGTCGGGCTGGTGATCCTTGAGGCGATCCTTGTGGCGGCGAAGCTGCTTTTCAATCTTCTCGAGCGCCAAGTCGATGGAGCTGTACATGTCCTCGCTGCGCTCTTTTCCCTTAACGGTAAAGTTCTTGATGTGAAGGGTGAAGTCGGCGATATGCCAGTGCTTCTCAACGCTCATCACGACAGTGGCATCGATCTTTCCCTGCACGTACTTGTCACAGACACGCTCGAGCTTGCTCACAGCGTATTCGCGCAGAGAAGCAGAGGATTCCATGTGCCGAAAAGAGACATTGGCATTCATTGCGGACTCCTAATTGTGGGGGAGTTAAACTGTTCGGGTTGCTGATGATCATACATACGCAGTTGCGCCACGTAGTAGTTAGAACCCCAAAGGACACCACGATGCCGGGATGGCAGAAGTTGTGGTGCCGCCACGGTTCCGTAAGGGAAAGCATATCGTGATCATCGCCAGAAAACCAAGCAAGATCATAAGAAATTTAAAGAGATTCTTAACGCACAAAAAAGGACGGCCCGAAGGCCGCCCTCGATGACTCGACGCGAGGGTCGCTCAGCTCACTGCACGGACACGCTGGTCAGCGTGCCGAAGGCCATCGCCGTGCTGCCCGAGGAGATCGGGCCCGGTCCAGGTCCCGAGTTGCCCGAGTCGAGCCCCTCGGCGAACTGGATCATGAACTGGCGCTGCTCGGCCTCGGCGAAGGCCATCGGCCCGCGGAAGTGATCGTCGTTGAACACCGTGCCGTCGGCGTCGTACATCGCCAGGGTCATGTAGCTGACCTCGAGGCCGTTGAAGTCCTCGTTGGCCTGCGAGGTGACCCGGTACTCGTCCTGGTTGGTGAACCCGAAGTCGTTGTTGAACTCGAAGAGCAACTCGGCGGTCGGCGACGACGTGAGCAGGTTGGTTCCCAGGTTGACCGAGAAGCTGCTGGTCTCGCCGGTCAAGGTATACATGCCCATGCGGCCGTCGGGGTTCGAGTCGGTCGGCGAGGACATCCCCGGATACGAGATCACCCCGGTGAAGGTATCTCCGACGGCGACGCCCGGGCTCAAGTTATCGTTGTCATTGACCGAATCGATCGTGCCTTCGAAATAGATCGTGGTGAGGACGAGGCACTGGTTGGGATCGTTGGGGTCGGCCGTATAGCCGTCCGGGCAGGGACCGCACTCGACGATCTCCGACTCGACCTCTGATTCTTCGAGGGTGCCGTTTTCGTCGAGATCGCGGCCGACCTGAATGGCGGTGCCGCCGCCTCCGCACACATCGCCCTGCGGAACCTCGACCTCCTGGATCAAGATGGGCGCGTCGACGGCATCGGGAGCATTGCAGATCGTCTCTTCGCTGGTGACTTCGGAGTCTTGCAGCGCGCCGTCGTCGTTTGTGTCGACGCCCACACGCACCAGCGTGCCGCCCGCGTCGCCGCACGAGGTCGCCTCGGCAGTCTCGACGAGCGCCGTGGCGCCCTGCTCTCCTTGATCGCCTTGCTCGCCCTGCTCGCCGGCATCGCCCTGAACTCCGTTGCACACGTAGCTGGTGGCCTCGACCTCGGTGTCGCTCAGGCTGCCGTCGCCGTCGGCGTCGACGCCCGTGCGAATGGCGGTGCCACCCTGCGCACAATTGTCACCGGCCGGCTCTTCGACCGTCTCGACGAGTGACGAGGCACCGGCCGGACCCATTTCGCCGGCGTCCCCGCAGGCAACCAACAAAAGAGCCGTCGCCAGTGCTGTCAGTACTACTTTGCCGTTGCGCATTATCTGTTCCTCATCTCGAATCGTTCGAAGAATCCATGGCCGCGTACCGTACGCGGTCCGCCTCGATTCGTATTGTCCACATCCACCCCAGTTGTGTGACGTAACAATACCTTACAATTCGCTGTGAGGTCGATAAAATCGCAAAACAACACGCTTTAGTCGGGCCTACTTGGTAGACGCCTTATCTGGCAAATACGACGCCGCGGGTGTCGAACTCCGCGCCCGGGCCGCCTTGCTCGGAGAAGGAGTACTCGCGGACCGTGCCGGCGACGTCGGCGCTCATCTCGGTTTGCACCTGATACGCCTCGCCGCTCGCCACTTCACCGCGCTTGAACGCCGCGGACTCGACGCGCGCCTCCCACAGGCCATCGAGGGCCAGCGGCGTCCACGCCATTTCGTATCCGAGTTGCTCGGCCGAGGGCGCGTAGATGTAGCCGCCGCCGGTCTCGCAGGCGAGTCGAGCGTAGTCGTGGATGGGGCCGACGCGGCCGGCGGCGTCGTGCTCGGGCAGACAGTAAGTCTGGTCGATATCGTAGGTGCCGGGAGATTCGACCGTATCGCCGGCGTTTTCGGTGTAGCCACGCGGCTTGCGGCACGTCTCGTAGTTCTTGCATTCGGTGTCGTCCGAGCAAGGCGTCTGCCCCTCGGGATACATCGGATCTTCACGGAGCAGCGTCGGCTCCTCGAGTGCGGGATCGAGGTGGACGACAAAGACGCGCACGTTGTGTTCCCGTGCAGCGCGGATCGCGTCGCCGATCCCCTCGCTGCCCATCTCGCGCATGTCGTCGTAGCCGTCGACGAAGACCACGAGTTGCTTGTCGACCGCGCCGGGGCGCTCGACGCCCAACTCGGTCATCGCCGATTCGCTGTAGGGGCCGTCGATGACGTTTGTGATCGCCTCGTAAACGTTGGCACGCGCGTCGGGCGTCGGAGGCGCGTTCCGATAGTCGCTCGCGATCGAGGCTTCGACCGTGGCCTGCTCCTGAGTCCATTCGCTGGTCTCCGACGAGGCTTGCGCAACATGAGACGTCGGCTGGAGCGCCGTGGAGTCGAAGGTCCACACGCCGAAGAACGTCTCGCGGCCCTCCGCGCGGGCGAGCCTGTAAGCGCGTTGCCAGGAGGTATAGGTGCCGAGCACGGCCGCTAGGCGACGCTCGTCGACATCCGTCGCCGTCTCGCGCAGACGAAAGTCGGGCACGCCCATGTCCTCGCGATCTCCGGTGACACCGTTGCCGTTTTTGTCCCAGTGACCTCGGGCGCCGGGTGGGACGAATCCGTCGAGGCTGCCGGCGTTTTCGAGTAGCAGGCCGAAGACCTGGTGCTCGTCGTTGTCAGCGACGAATTGCACACTCGGGCCGGCGACCACCGAGATATCCGAGTTGGAGAATGTGAGCGACTCGGGGCCCAGTTCCACCGACTGATGGTCGACCGTCTCGCCCAGACGAATCGGGCGCACCTCGCCGTCGGTCAGCACAAAGCGCACGCGCATCTCGCCGTCATCCCCCGTCACGCCCTGGCAGGAGCCGGGCGCGGCGGTAAACCGCGACGAGTGGATCTCGACAAATGAACGCTCCAGATCACCGTTCGGTACCTGCTCCATCGGATCATCCCAACAGGCAGGCAACAACGCGACGATCAGGCCGACGCCAACAACATCCAGTCTCCCCATCCCAAACAACCTTTTTAGAATACTTGTTTACGCTTCGAACTCGACAAAATCCCCATCATCTCGCGGTACTTGGCCACGGTGCGCCGGGCGATGTCGATATTTTGCTCTTCCTCGAGCTTTTTGGCGATTTTGGAATCGGAGAGCGGCTTTTGCGGGTCTTCCTCGGCGATGATCTCGCGGATCTTCGCTTTGACGGCCTCACTGGCGAGGTCTTCGCCGCCGTGCTTGGTGATGCCGGAGTTGAAGAAGAATTTGAGCTCGAAGACACCGCGGGGGGTGTGCACGTACTTGTTGGTGGTCACGCGGCTGACGGTCGACTCGTGCATCTCGATGTCGTCGGCGACGTCCTTGAGGACCAGCGGCTTGAGGTGCTCGATGCCCTTTTCGAAGAAGTCCTTCTGGAACTTGATGATGCTCTCGGTGACCTTGATGATCGTCGACTGGCGCTGGTGGATGCTGCGGATGAGCCACATGGCGCCGCGAAGCTTGTCCTGGATATAGTCGCGGACATCGTCCTTTTCGCCCTCTTCTTTCTTCTGGGCGAGCATCTTCTTGTAATAATTCGAGACCTTGAGCTTGGGAAGCCCGTCCTCGTTGAGCGAGGCGACGTATTCGCCGTCGAGCTCGTAGATGTAGACGTCAGGGGTGATGTAGCGGCCCTCGTCCTGGCTGTAGAGCCGGCCCGGCTTGGGCTCGAAGGTCGCGATGAGCTGGGCGGCGCGGATCACCTCGTCTTTGTCGACGCCCAGGGTACGCGCGATCTTCGAGACGCTCTTGCGCTCGAGATCGGCGAGGTGATCTTCGAGGATCGCGTGGACGGTGTCGTCGTCGGGTACCAGACGATCGGCCTGGATGAGCAGGCACTCCTTGATGTTGCGGGCGGCCACGCCGATGGGGTCGAACTCCTGGATGATCTCCAAGACCTCTTCGACCTCCTCTTCGGTGGCGTCGATCTCCTCGTCGGCGGCGAGCTCGGCCACGGTGATGTCGCGAAGGTAGCCCGTCTCGTCGAGGTTGCCGATGATGTGGGCGCCGATTTGCTGCTGGCGATCGTCGAGCGCGGAGAGGCGAAGCTGGCTCATCAGATGATCGACCAGAGACTCGCTGGTCGACATCGTCTCCTCGTAGCCGGGCAGATCGCTGGTGCTATACCCCTTGTACGAGTTCGACGGCATCGAGTTGCCGTCGTACTTGTTGAGGTATTCGTCCCAGTCGACGCTGTCCATGTCGCCTTCGTCGGCCTTGACCTCTTCGGTTTTGTCGGAGCGCTCCTTCTCTTCGATGCCGTGCTCTTGGACGTAGAGCGACTCGGCCTCGTAAGGATCTTGCTGCTCTTCGAGCACCGGGTTTTCGGTCATCTCCTGGCGCACCATCGAGATGAGTTCCATGCGCGACAACTGCAGAAGCTTGATAGCCTGCTGAAGCTGCGGAGTCATGCGCAGCTGCTGTGTCTGCTTCAGTTGCGCTCTGAGTCCCATTTCCATGGTTGTGCTCTCCTTCGCCTTCGTTCCAGCCGAGTAAAGCCGAGCGTCGCACTCTCAAGGTGCGACGCGCCGCACATGTTACAAGTCAGCGCTCCAGTTATTCCGTGCCCGCCGGGGGCGAGGCCCCGGAAGGCTCAGGACGACTCTGGGTGGTCGAGCCGCCCGGTGCAACTTTTTCAAACAGCACGCGCCCCGAGGCCAACTCGACCTCGATACGCCGGGCCTGTAGTCGCCAGCGCGGATGGACCACGCTCGGCGACTCATCCGTCTCGACGAACACCAGCCCACGCGAGGGCTGCACACTGACCATCTGGCCCGCCGTGACATAAAGATCATCGGGGCCTGCGAGCCTGACGTGACCATGCGCGGTCCACCAACTCACGTCGATGGACGGGGCCGCTGCGAGGCCCGTTTGGACGCGATCCGCCGTCAAAATCCACCCCGGCGTGCCCGCCCGCCGAGCGTAGACGCCGTCGAGGCGCAAATGAGCATCCTCGACTACAGCGCGATGGGCGAAAATCTCCCAGCCGCCCATCTCCACCAACACCGGACCTTTCGGCGCGTCCACGTCCGGCCGTCTTGGAGGCTCGTGCCCGCCAACGGGCAGCGCGAGCGCCCCAATCGTCGTGATCGCCATGATCGTGCAGGCGATCTCGCACGCCTTTCCGACGAGGCGACTGCGCACAATCTGCGTAGACTCTGACATCAATGTCGCCTTTGGGGCGTCATCGGTGTGACACCCTGTCACATGAAGCTGCGCGTTTCGTCGGGCTCAGAATACATTGACAACATTTTTCGACCCGTGCACATACGCCAGCCGAGCCGCCCACAACGGGAAATTAAATCGCTTGTTCAAAGCGTAAACCATTCGCCCATTTGGTTGGCGTTCATCTTGCATTCAGCATACGACAGCCGATGACGCGAAGCAAGTCGAAAGGATTTCCGTGGTACGACTCTTGCTTACGGTCTCCATATGGACCAGGCGCGCTTCGGCATACCAAGTTGGACTTTCTTCTGAGGAGTGACTGATGAAGCGACGAGTACTGCTGACTATCTTGCTTGCGATGACTGTGGGCGTTGGCGCCTGCGGCGACGATGACGACGCGACCAACAACGCCAACAACACCAATAACCAAGCTGATACCGGCACCGAGGACGCGGGCACCGAGGATACCGGAGCCGAGGACACCGGCGACGAAGATGCCGGCGACGAAGATGCCGGGGACGAGGACACCGGCGACGAGGACGCCGGCACCGAAGATACTGGCACCGAGGACACCGGCGGCGACACCACCGCTGCGGCGACCGCCGACGACCAGACCCTCGACAACCTGTCGACCCTCGTTACCGTCGCTAGCGCCACCTCCGACGGCCCCGGCTGGATCGTCATCCACGAAAACGCCTGCACCGACGATCAAGGCACCGCCACCTTTGGCGCCGTCATCGGCAAAGCAGCTCTGAGCGACGGCGAGAACACCGACATCTCGGTCACTCTCGAGCGTCCGGCCGTCGACGACGAGTCGCTGTGCGCCATGCTGCACTCCGACACCGGCGAAGAGGGCACCTACGAGTTCGGCACCGACGATCTCGACGGGCCGGTCACCGACGGTGAGGGCAACGTCGTCATGGACAGCTTCGCCGTACAGGTCCCCGAGGGAACCCCGGCCATTCGCATCACCATCGACGCTTCGGGCAACCAAGACTACGATTTCCAGAGCGTCGAGCCGGCAATGTACGACAACGGCCTGAGCGGCTCGGCCGATCCGGTGCTCTTCCTCAACGACGGATGGCGCTACGAGATCGTCAACAACGCCACCGCCAATCACCCGTTCGAGCTTCTCGACGCCGACGGCGGCCTGGGCGGCATGGGTGATGTCCTGCTGTCGCAGGCCTCGAACCCGACCGCCGAGACCGATCCGGACACCGCCTGGAACGAGGACGGCAACTCGGTCCTGTTCACCGTCGCCGGTGAAGCCTTTGCGGGAGGCGCGCTCAGCGGTAGCGTCGACGCCTACCGGTGCGCGAACCACCCCGAGTCGATGCAGGGCACGGTTACCATCGAGTCACCCTAACCTCAGCTGAAGCACCAGGGTGGAGGCGCGGCCCCTCGGGGTCGCGCCTTTTTTGTGTTTTAGGGTACGAATGTGTTCTGGAATACAAAGGCAGGAAGTCACGGCCGGTACGTCACGCCCAACGACAACAGCTCCGCCGACGCGTCGTAACTCCCCGGAAAAGCATCCCCGCTCGCCTCGGCTCCCATGAACACGACGTGTCCGTAGCCCACATCCACCTGGAGCCCGTCCACGACCGTGTACCCCGCGCCCAACGACGGGATCAGCCGGTTGCCATCGGGCGACGACGGCGACAACGTGTTCGACGGCGACGGCGCCATGTCGAAGGCCAGCCCCACGCGCAGATCCAAATCCTCAACCCATCCCTTTTGCTCCCAGCCGGCCGCTAACGTGATCGAGTCGTTCCAGTTGCGCGGCTGAGTAACGTCGGGAGTCTGGTCGTGGGCGAAGTCGATGCCGAACTCCTGGAAGGTCGACCACGTCCAGTACGTCACGTCGACCGAGGCGATCGCATCGTCGAATGCCCACGCAGCCCCCAGCGCGATACGGTCGGGGAGCGTCAGCTCGGTGGTCACGTACTGGTCGTGGGCCTTTTGCTGCAGCTCGATCGGCACGTCCTCGAAGTTGGCCCAGCCCGAAAAGTCAAGGTGCATGCGCGAGCGCCAACTCAAGCCCAGCGTCAGCTCGTCGAGCGGGCGATACATCAACGCGAGCTGAGCGCCCAAGCCAGTGGCATCCCCGGCGAGCTGGACGCTTCCTTCGGTGTCGACGGCGTCGATCTGGCGACCGTAACCCACCGTCGAGCGGCCGAGCCGCGGTCCTGCGGCGATGGAGAGCTCGTCGATGGGCCGCCACACGACCACCCCGGCGACCTCGAAGACCTGCAGCTCGATGGAGGTGATCTCGAAGCGTCCGCGCCAATCCTTCGGCCAGCTCAAGCCCGAGCCGAACGGCACGTCGAACGAGAGTCCGACTCCAAAATCGCCGAAACGATACCCGACATGACCGTACGGAATCGTCGACAAGTCGGTCTGCGCACCGGTCTGCTCACCAGACCCTGGCTGCACGTGCGCCACCGAGGGTGCTAGTCCCGACACGCCCGCCGAGATCATCAGTGAATCGGCGAAGCCAAACGCCGCCGGGTTATGGAAGCCCGCTCCGCCCAGGTCGGCGCGCGCCGTCGCCGCCCCTCCAACTCCACGCGCACCTGCCCCCTGCTCCCCAATCGCAAACCCCGCCGCAAGAGCAGGCTGGGCATACAAAAGGCCCGCGAGAACCAAGAACCAAGAACCAAGAACCGTGTTATCGCTCATTGAAAAACTCGATCATCTCGTTGCGTGCATCTCGCCCCTCGAAAGAGGTCGGGTCGAACAAAAAGCCATGGTTCGATATCGCCGGTTCGTACTCCGAAATCGGCACGCCCATGCGCTCGGAGAGCACCTCGGTGGCCACGTTGGGGACGACCGCATCGTTTTTGGCCATCTGGATGAGCACGCGCTTGGTGGGCGCGGTCTTCTGTTGACCGTCGACCGGATCGACGTAGGTCACCGGGTCGAGGATGGCGTGTTGGGCCATGTTGAGCGGGTCGACCGGATCGAGCAGCCAGCGAATGGTGTTGCCGAACTCGAAATAGGCGTCGCTGCCGTCGGCCACACCGCGCTCGTCGAGGGCGTGCTGGAACTGACTCTTGAAGGTGTCCGAGTGCTGGATGAGCTTGAAATAGTCGGCCCCCGGCACGTTGAGCACGAAGGTCTCCAAGGTGGGCTCGGCGGCGGTCAAGATCGAGCCGATAATGCCGCCCAGGCTCATCCCCAGGTAGACCACGTCGTCGCCATCGAGCCTCCAGCCACCGGTCTTGCCGACCCAGTCGGCGTTTCGAATCACCCGCAGGGCCTGCATCTGGTCGAGGGCTGCCTGGGCGAAGTGGTCACGGGTGCCCACCAGGTTGCCGACTTCGACGAAGGCAAAACCGGTCGAGACCGGATATTCAGCGTCGACGAAGGGCACTTCGATGGTCGCGATCGCGCCCTTGGAGCCGTCGGGCTCGATGCACTCGCCGACTTCGTTGCACGTCCCATCGCCCTTGCAATCGCTAGTCTCCACGCACACCGCGCGATGGCCGTGATAGGGCATATCGACGGCAAACGCCGCGTAGCCCTCGTCGGCGAGCTTGTTGGCGATGAGGTAGACGAGCTCGCGGCTGGTCATCAGCCCGTGGCCAAATTGGACCACCGGAATCGGCTCGCCCTTGTCGATGCCCGACGGAATGGTGAGCACAAACGAAGCTTTGCGCTCTTGGGCCGCGCCGTTGGGGTAGGCTGTGCGCGTAGTCGGATCGAGGTGGTCGAGCACGAACATTTCGCCGGAGACAATCGTCTTGACCTGGGGCATCGCCAAGAAGAGCCCACGCTCGAAAGGCGTGGCGACCTCGACGTTGACGATGTCGGTGCGCACGTCCTGCTCGTAGAGGGTGGCGCGCTTGGCCAAGAGGCGCTCGACCGCCGACAAGGTCCGGAACGGCACCGCCGCCGAGACGAGCTCGCGCGGCATCAAGTCGGCGGCGAGGTGGTCGAGCACCGGCGTGGCCATCTGGCGCACCGGCTCGAGCATCTGCGCGGTGGCGTCGTCGACGGCCGACACCTGCGAGGCACCCCCTTCGACGAGGGTCGCCTTCGAGCGCAACAGGGCGCCGAGCGGCTGGGCGCGAAGCGCGTCGCCCCCCTGCCCGGTCAGCTTCTGGGTGGCCACGTACACGTAGTCGCTGTTCGGCTCGAGGGTGAGCGAGGGGCGCGCCCAAAAGCTCTTGCCGTCGTTCAGCACGCCGCGCTCGAGGTCGGTGACCTCGACGAGCGAGCCGTCTTCCTGCTTGCGAAAGAGCCGGATCGCCTCGGGGTCGGCGACCGTAGTCGGGTCCACCGGATGGGTCGACTCGATCACAATCGCGCCGGAGGCCGAAAAGCCGTCGTATTGTGACAGCGCATGCTTGACGTCGCGCACCTCCTCGGAGTCGTCGTCGCTCACCGGCAGGTCGACCTGACCGGTCGCCGGATCAATGAGCAATTGATTGGGAAGCGGGATGCGCCCGGTATCCGGGTCGAACCACACCGCCGGCTGGCTTGTCGTCGTAAAGCTACCCAGCACGGCGAGCTGCTCGCGCGCGAAACCGCGCGTCTGCGTGACCATCTCGATCAGCGGCGCGTAGGCCTGCTGGACCTTACGGAGCGCCTCGGCCGTCTCGAGCTTCTCGTCGTCGGTCTCACCGGGCATCGCCGCTGGATGCTCGTCGAGCGGCGACATCGAACGCACCAAGTAGAAGCCGGCGTCGGCGATCACGGGTTCGCCCTCGGCGCCGATAAGCCCGCCGTCGTAGCCGCGGAGCCCGAAGACGTAGGTATGACCGGGCAAAAACTCCGAGTTCTGGCCTCCTTTTGGCGTGCCGGTAATCAGCCCCGCCTCGGAATCGTAATCGAGCGACAAGTCGAGCGCCTCGCGCGTCTGGGCGTCGAGCACGAACGCCGCCCCGCGCAGCCCACCGGCCTGCACGTCGTCGGACATCGGGATCTTCAGCGTCGAGGCGAGCGGGTAGCCGTCGAGCGAGTTGAGATAGCCGACGAATTCCTTGTCGGCCGCCGGCGCCTGAGGGTCGACGGGCAGGTCGAGCCGACCGGTCGCAGAGTCGCGCACCAAATCGGTCGGCGTGGGCAACTCGCCGGTCGCCGGGCTCCACATCGGGCGCACCACGTCGGGCACGGGCTCGATGTCGGCTTCCGGAGCGCATGAGCTCATCGCGACCGCGCAGAGGCCGAGCGAAAGTAGACGAAGGCGCGTCATCGCGGCACCTCGAAAAGGGTGAATGGTCAGTCAGATGGGGTGGAGAGTACAGGAGAGAGGACGGAAGATTCAAGTCACGGGGACGGGGACGGCCACGGTCACGGGGACGTAAACGTGATCGTGATCGTGATCGTGATCGTAATCGTAATCGTGATCGTAATCGTGATCGTAATCTTGCTCGTCCCCCCCACCCCCAACCGAAATGCGCGCCGGTTTAGCCTCGTTACACCCCACGAAGCACGTTGATAACTCGACCCCCGTTCGGTAGGGTGGGCGCATCGTCAAGCATTCAAACGTGGTCAGGAGTCGATAGAATGGGCAAACGCTGGGAACCGCTCGAGAAGTACTCGTCGTGGCGCAAGATTTCGGTCGGCATGTGGAAAACCCCCGCAGATCCGACGATCTACGGGTTCGAAACCGTCGACGTCAGCCGCCTGGTGCCGTATCTCGAAGAAGTGTCGCGCGTCAGCGGCACCAAGGTCGGCGTCGCCGCCTATTGCGCCAAGTTGATGGCGACGGTCTTCGAAGAGTATCCCGACCTCAACGTGGTCATGGTGGGCAAAAAGGTGCACCGCCGAAAGACCATCGACATCTTCTGTCAGGTCGCCGTGGGCAACGAAAAGGCGAGTCAGGCCGACCTGAGCGGCATCAAGCTCGCCGAGGCCGACAAGATGGACCTGGTCGAGATCGCCAAGAAGCTCGGCTCGCGCGCCGAAGACGTGCGCACCGGCCAAGACGCCGAGATGGAGAAGACCAAGTCGATGGTCGACGTGGTCCCGCCCTGGTTGATGGGCGGCGTGCTCAAGGTCGTCGACTTCTTGACGTTCAACGTGCCCTTCGACCTCGACAAGCTGGGCATCCGCAGCGACCCCTTCGGCAGCGCGATGGTCACCTCGGTCGGCCAGTTCAACATCAAGCAGGGCTTCGCGCCGCTGGTGCCCGCCAGCCGCGTGCCGTTGGTGGCGCTCCCGGGCGTGTTGCACAAGGCGCCGTTCGTCACCGAGAACGGCGACGTCGAAGCGCGCGACGCGCTGACGGTCTCGTGCACCTTCGACCACCGCGTCTACGACGGCTACCAGATCGGGCGCATCGTCGACGTCATCCGCGACGTGTTGATGTATCCGACTCGATATTATCCCGAGCCGGAGCACTGGGCGACGCCGGACACCGAACCCGCGCAGTCGCCGCGGCCCGAAGATCGCGAAGCGAAACCTGCCCCGGCCGAATAAAATGAGATCTGCAGGTCTCTTCAAACTTCTGGTCGTCGCGCTGTTGGCGTTTGGCCTCGGATATACGGCCTGCTCGGACAATACGGGCAACCAATCCAACGAGACGAACAACACCCTTACCGACGTCTCCACGCCGGACGCCACCGATGCGTCCGGCGCGTGCACGCCCGGCGAGGCCGAGTGCACTTCGCTCGCCTCGCGGCAGGTGTGCAAGAGCGACGGCAGCGGCTTTCGCGACGAGGTCTGCCCCGCCGACCAACGCTGCCACCCCGACTCGGGCGAGTGCACCGACAAAGTCTGCAACCCGGGTGAGTTTCAAAGCTGCACCGACGAAGGTCTGCAGCGCGTATGCAACGCGAGCGGCACCGCCATCGTCGAGACGCTTTGCCCGGGCGACGCCCCCTGCACCGACGGCGCGTGCGAAGCGCCCGAGTGCAGCCCCGGCACCAACCGCTGCGTCGACCGCCGCCAGCTCGAGGTCTGCAACGAGGCGGGCGCCTTCGTGCCCGGCGAGCCGTGCCCCATTGGCACCGAGTGCTTCAACGGCGCCTGCGAAGAGCTGTGCGAGCTCAATAAAAAGGTCTCGAGCTATATCGGCTGCGAGTATTGGTCGGTCGACCTCGACAACTACGACGACGCGCTCAGCCAGCCGCACGCGATCGTGGTCACCAACCCCAACCCCGAGAGCGAAGCGCGCGTCACGCTCAGCGAGGGCTTTACCGACCGACAGCTTATCAGCGCTCCCGACGGCACGCGCTACGACCTGGTGATCCCGCCGGGCGAAGCGCGCATCTACTCGGTGCCGACCGGTTTCGACCACTCCGGCACGCGCCGCCTCCAAGACAAAGCGATCCGGCTGACCAGCAGCGTCCCGGTCATCGCCTACCAGTTCAACCCGCTCAACAACGTCGACGTCTACTCGAACGACGGCACGCTGCTCATCCCGACGAACTCGGTGGGAAGCGAGTACTGGGCACTGAGCTGGTATTACCGCGGCGGTCGCGCCCGCATTCGCGGCTTTTTGACGATCGTCAACTCCCACGGCAACCCCAACCGGGTGCGCGTGACCCCGTCGGCCCAGGTCATCCAGGGCCCGGGCATCGAGCAGATCGAGCCTGGCGAGACGCGCGTCTTCGACCTGGCTCCCGGCGAGTCGATCAACCTCGAGACATCGGGCGCCGAGCTCGACGCCGCGATCGAAAGCGGCTGCCTGGCCACGCGCGAAGGCCCGCCCGAGCAGGTCACGCCCTGCCCCGACCTGACCGGCACCCACATCGACGCCGACATGCCGATCACGGTCTTCGGCGGCCACCAGTGCGCCAACGTGGTCAAAGACATCGACCGCTGCGACCACATCGAGTCGATCATCTTCCCGGTGTCGTCGTGGGGTAAGAATTACGTCGGCGCCAAGTTCAGCCCCCGCGCCGACGGCATCACCGCCGAGCCCGACGTGTGGCGAGTCATCGCCGCCGAGGACGGCACGATCATCCAGACCGACCCCGAGATCCCGGGCGTCCACGGCCGCACCATCGACGCCGGCGAGTGGCGCCAATTCGAGGCGCACGGCAGCTACCAAAACTTCCAGCTCGTCTCCAACAAGCCCGTCATGCTCGCCCAATACATGGTCGGCTCCAACTGGACCGGCATCCCACGCGAGTGCGACGAGGGCATCGACGCCCAAAACCCCACCGGCATCGGCGACCCGGCCATGTCACTGGCCGTGCCCGTCGATCAATTCCGCACCGACTATATCGTGCTGACGCCCGAGGCCTACGACGAGGACTACATCAACCTCATCGTCCCCGCCGGCCAGCAGGTACGCCTCGACGGCGAGCCTGTCCCCGACGACCAATGGACCACGGTCGGCCAGCGCGGCAACTTCGATATCGCTCAAATTCGTGTGGAGGACGGCTTCCACCGCCTGGAGGCGGACGCGCCGTTCGGCGTGATCAGCTACGGGTATGACTGCCACGTCTCCTATGCGTACCCGGGCGGGTTGAACTTGGAGACGGTCGAAGATCGTCTCGAATAGGAAAAACGCGCATTAAGCCAACATCTTCCTCTCCGCCCGTAGCAAAGCGGAGGGAAGGAGAGGACCGAGGAGAGGGACCGAGGGAGAGGCTCTTTTGCCGTTTCTTTTTCCTCCTCCTGGATCCTCCTCCACTTCGCTTCGCTCGCGGAGGAGGGCGCCCCTCCTCGGTCCTCCCCACCCGCACAAAGCGCGGGCGGGGAGGAAGATGTCGATTTAGCGAACTCTGTTCGCAGTTCGCTCCCCGTCCGCAAAAAGCGCGGGCGGGGAGGAAGATGTCGATTTAGCGAACTCTGTTCACCATTCGGGGTTGCTTAGAACGGAATGTCGTCGTCATCGAACGACTGGTCGAAATCACTCTCGACCTGCGGGCGGCTCTGGTTGAAGCCGCCGCCTCCGCCGCCGCCGCCACCCGAGTAGCCGCCGCCTCCGCCGCCGTTGCCGCCGGACAGGAAGGTGACGTTCTGGGCCACGATCTCGGTGGTGTAGCGCTTGTTGCCGTCGTTGTCTTGCCACTCGTTGGTCTGGATCCGACCTTCGACGTAGACCTGACGGCCCTTGCTCAAGTACTTGGCGCAGTTCTCGGCGGTGTTGCCGAAGACGACCACGCGGTGCCATTCGGTGCGCTCTTGGGACTGACCGCTCTTGTCCGTCCAACGCTCGTTGGTGGCGATGCGCAGGTTGGCCACCGGGGTGCCCGACTGCGTGTAGCGGACCTCGGGATCGGCGCCGAGGTTTCCGATGATAATCGCTTTATTGACGCTCATTGTTTTCTCCTTATCTATCCTGCCCAGGCTCACCCCGAGCAGGTGGAAGTCCATGTGACGCGTTTATGGTAACGTGCCTTAGCTATTTTGCAACAACCACTGAACACCTGTTCTGTGGTCATACGATCATTTTCAGAACTGCCGGAGGATCGTGAGCCGACAAGGCTCTACCAATGCCCTCATATATGTTATCGGCAAAAAGTGCTAATTCGTTGCGTGGTTTTTTGCGCTTTGTCAGGAAATCCCTGTTAGCACATGATGCTGGAGGGATGCAGTGAAGATTTTTTGTGCGTGCTCTGTTCTGTTTTTTTGAGGCGTAGCGTCGTGGCGCCCCCCATCCGCCTCGCGCTAAACAGCGCGCTCGGCACCTTCCCCACGGGGGAAGGGATGCCCCTGCGAAAAGCTACGTGGTTCAGGCACGCAAGGAAATCCCTTACCCTGTGGGGAAGGTGCCCGTAGCGAAGCGAAGGGCGGATGGGGGTCCCCAACAACCCAAACGTTAATAACCCTATGTCCTTCCTAGACAAACTCAGCGAACGCGTCGGCGGTTTCCTCGACGAAGTCTTCTTGCCCGAAGACGTCGCCCACGCGCTGCACAAGGCGTCTCAGGCGATGCAGCGCGAGGACTACGACGCGGCGTTGCGCATCCTCTATAGAACGCACGCCGAGCACCCCGACTTCCACCGCACGCACCACATGATCGGGATGTGCCACTTCCATCAGGAGAAGTTCGACGAGGCCCTGTCGGCCTTCGATCGGGCGGTCGAGCAGCGCGAGGAGGCGGTCAGCCACCTCTACGCGGGGCTGTCGGCCGAGCAGTTGGGCAACGCGCACGAGGCGCAGGTGCACTTCCGAAGAGGACTCGAGCTGTCCGACGCGGCCGAACTCGAGTTCGACCTGCTCTTCGGGCTGGGACGCGTGTATCTGGCGCAGGGACGTGCTGACAAGGCGGTGCGGGAGCTCAAAAAGGCGGTCAAGGCGCGCCCCGACCAGTCGGAGGCGACCGTGCTACTCGCCCGGGCGCTCCTGCAGCGCTCGAAGCTCGACGAGGCTCGCAAGGTGCTCGAGCGGCCGGGCGCGCGCAGCGCGGGTCAACCGGCGTTGATCTTGCGCGGCGAGATCGAGGAGGCGCGCGGTCACCACGGCCAGGCACGCGAGGCCTACGACAAAGCGCTCGAGTGGGAACCGAACCACCTGATCGCGCTGATCGGCGTGGCGCGAACGAGCCTGGCGCTGGGCGACCACCGCCGGGCCAACGAGTGCTCGCTGCGTGCGCTCGAAGAGGCTGACGAGGAGCAACTCCCCGAGATCCATACGCTGCTCGGGCGCGTCAACGAGGCGGTCGAAAACCGCCAGCGCGCCCTCGAATGCTATCGAAACGCGCTGCATCTCGACGCGCGGCGCCCGCAGGCGCATCTGGGCGCCGGGAGGATCTTGCTCGAGCGCGGCGACGCGGAGACGGCGCGCGAGCACTTCCAGGGAGTGCTCGAGATGGGTGGTGACGACCCGACAATGCGTCGAGAGGCGCTCGTTGGCTTTGCCAAAGCCAACCTCGCCGGGGGCGATTTGGCCGGCGCCCGCCGACTGATCGACGAGGTGCTCCAGGAGCAGGACAAGCCGTCCCCCGAAGCGCTGCACTTGCTCGGGCAGGTCGCGCTCGAGTCGGGCGACCCCGCCGAAGCGGTCGTCGCCTTCGAGGAAGCCGTGCGTGCGGCCGGCGAGCGGCGCGTCGACGCGGTCGAGGCCGACCTTCGTCGTGCCCTGGGTGAACTCACGTTCGACTGGGAGTTGCCCGAGCGGCTCGACGACTCGACCGACGTGGTCGAGGTGTTGCGACAGCTTCGCGACTTCGTCGCCTCCGACCCGCGCATCGACCACTTCTCGGCGCGCGTCCAGCAGATGCTGGCCACGCTCAACTCGCCTTTGTCGGTCGCCATCGTCGGAGAGTTCAACGCCGGTAAGTCGACGCTCCTGAACGCGCTCATCGGCGAAGAGGTCGTCCCCATGGGCGTGTTGCCGACCACGGCGCACACCTGCTTTATCCAGTACGGACCCCGTAAGTCGGCGCGGGTGGTGCGCAAAGACGGCGAGGTCACCGAGGTCAACCTCGAGGAGGCCAAGCGCCAGATGAAGACCGACGCCGACGACATCGACCACCTCGAGTACGTCTATCCGCACCCCGACCTTCGCTCGGTCGAGTTCTGGGACACGCCCGGCTTCAACGCGCTCGAAGACGCTCACGAAGAGACCGCCAGCCGCGCGCTCGAGGAGGCCGAGGCGATTCTGTGGGTCCTCGACGCCAACCAGGCGCTCTCCCACAGCGAGTTCGAACAGATCGAAAAGGTCCCCAACGGACGCGAGCGTCTGCTCGTCTTGCTCAACAAGATCGACCGGCTGGGACCGGCCGACTCGCGCGGCCCGCAGGTCGAAGAGCTCGTCGACTATGTCGAGGAGAACGCTTCTGCGCGCATCGCCGGCTGTTTTCCGATGACCGCCAAGGAGGCGCTCGCCCACCGTACGGCGCCCGAGGACGAAGCCGACGCCGAGGCACTCGCTGACACTGGCTTCGAAGCGTTTCGCGACTTCTTGGAGTCGCGCATCATCGAGCGCTCGGGGCGCATCAAGACGCTCGAGATCGCACGCCAACTCCACGATCTGGTCGGCGACATGACCGAGTTTCAACGAGCGCTCGTCGACAAATACGACCAGCTCGGCGGCGAGGCCGCGTCACTGCGCGGCTGGCTCGACGAACTCGCCGACGAACGCCCCGAGAAGCACGCCAAAAAGGAGGCGCGCGCCCTCGAAGATCGCTTCGACTTCGTGCTCACCGGCATCGAGCGAGAGATTCGCGAGGCGCTCAAGTCACGCGGCACCTGGCTCACACGCAAGGTCCTCTCGGAAGAGGACCAGACCTTTATCCTCGACCTGCTCTCCGAGCGGCTCGACGACGTGCTCAACCGTTCACGCCAGACGATTCTGGCCGACGTCGACGAGCTCGAAGGCGCGGTCGCCCAGCGCGTCGGCCCGATCATCCAGTCGCTTCCGCTGGGAGACGCCCGCGCGATGAACCGACGACTCGAAGGCTTCTTCGACGAGACCCGCATGCTCAAGCTCTTGCTCGAAGAGCGCGTCTACGGGCAGCTTCGCGCCCGGGCGACGGGTCAGATCGAGGCGGCTGGTCAGCGCGCGCTCGAAGAGATTCGCAACAGCGGCCAAGAAGGCCCCGCCTGGCGCGCAGCGCTTCGACGCCTGCTCCCGGACACCCGCGGCCACCTCAACCGCGAACTCGCTGCCTGGTACGAGGAATTTTTCCTTGCAGCATGTCGCTTTTCCGATAGGGTGCAGCGGGACTTGCACCTCCTCAAACTGGAGGCCGAACACCACTTCGACGTCTCGGCCGTACTCCAACTGGCCAGTGACTGAATAGATGACTTCGAAGAAGACACTTCTGACAACCTGCGCGCTGCTGCTCATCGGACTCTCCGCCTGTGACGACAAGTCTGAAGGCGAGGCTCGGGTCGACGCCGGCGTTGACGCCACCAAGACGGCCCAAAAGGCTCAGAAAAAAGCCGAGGCCAAGCAGCCGAGCGCGTCGAAGGACGCAGCGGACCCGGAGAAGCGCACCAGTGCGTCCTCCCCCAAGGGTGCTACCGTTGCAGAAGAGCCCCCGCTCGACATCTCCAAGTTGCTCACGACAAAAGATTTCGAAGATTTCACCCGAACCTCGATGGTTCGCGAGCAGCTCGTGGGCAAGCCCCCCTCCCCCACCTACAACGCCGTGCACCTGCACCCGTCCGGACGCAACTTCTACGGCGCCGGCCTGCAGGTCTGGAAGGCAGAGTCGTCTGAAGCCGCCGTGGAGCGCGCCCTGCAACTGCGCGAGCAGTATCTGGCCGTCGATGATGCCCCCAAAGACGGTCCGGTTGACAACGAACGGGCGTTCGTGTCCGACCGTGCCGGGATTTTCACCTACGTCTTTCCGTTCTCGGAAGGCGATCAGAGCTACGTCGTAGCCGTGTCTTGTGGAGAGAAGCTCTGCAAGAAGGGATTCGAGGACGTGGCAGAGCTTGCTGAGGTGGTTGTTGAGCGGCTTGGGGAATCGGAAGAATAGCTTTTCGAGGCCCCCCATCCGCCCTTCGCTTCGCTACGGGCACCTTCCCCCAGGGGAAGGGATGCTGTTGCGAAAAGCTACGTGGTTCAGGCGCGCTAAGGCAGCCCTTCCCCTGGGGGAAGGTGCCGAGCGCGCGGTTTAGCGCGAGGCGGATGGGGGGCGCCGCAAAGCAACACCCCTCAGCCCCCACTCCTCCTCCATCACGCCTGAATCTTCGAAATATCCGCCACTTTCATAAACAGCTCGCGCAACTCATCCAACAGCGCGATGCGGTTCTGCCGAAGCTTCTCGTCTTCGGCCATCACCATCACGTTGTCGAAGAAGTCGTCGACCGGGGCTTTGAGGCCGATGAGCGTGCCGCAGGCGCGGCGCCAATCGCGCTCGGCGAGCGCTGAGTCGACCTCGCCGGCCGCCTCTTGCCATGCCTCGTGAAGCGCGCGCTCTTGCTCCTCTTCGAGCAGCTCGGCGTCGACGCTCTCGGCGAGCTCGGCCTGCTCTTCGGCCTGCTTGCGCAAGATGTTGACCACGCGTTTGAACCCGATGGCCAACGGCTCGAAGTCGGGCTCGTCGCGAAGCTCGGCGAGCGCAGCGACGCGGTCCTGGACGCTCAACACGTCATCTTTGTTCGCGGCGAGTACCGCGTCGACCACGTCTGTCGGGTACTCGTCGGTGAGCTGGTACTTGAGGCGCGTGGCCGCAAAGTCGACGACTTCGTCGACCAACTCGGCGTGGTCCTTTTCGAGCACGCCGGGGCTCAGCTCCTCGTAGGTCTCCACCGACAGCTCGAACAGACGCGACAAGCCGATGCTGTACTCGCGCTCCTGCAAGATGCGGATGACACCCAGCGCCGCGCGGCGAAGGGCGTACGGGTCGGACGTACTCGTCGGTATGAGCCCGATGCCGAACGTGCCGGTGAGCGCGTCGATCTTCTCGGCCAGCGCCACCGCGGCGCCCGCCGGCGTCGCCGGGGTGTCGTCCTCGGCGCCTTTGGGCAGGTACTGCTCGTAGATCGCGTGGGCGACGTCGGCGTCCTCGTCGTGGGCGAGCGCGTACTCGCGGCCCATCACACCCTGCAGGTCGGGGAACTCACCGACCATGTCGGTCAGCAGATCGGCCTTGCTCAACAGCGCGCCCCGCTCGGCGGCGGTGTGCACGTGCTCGCCCAAGCCGAGCTCGTTGGCGATGGCGCCGGCGAGCTTCGACATGCGCTCGCTGCGGTCCTTCATCGAGCCCAACTTCTTGAGCCAGACGACGTCGTCGAGCTTGTCGACGAGCGCATCGAGCGGGGTCTTGAGGTCCTTGTCCCAGAAGAAGCGCGCGTCATCGAGGCGCGCCTTCAACACGCGAAGGTTGCCGTCGTAGACCTGCTCGGGGGTGCGCACCGGGGTGTTGTAGATGACCCCGCACACCGAGATGAGCGAGTCGCCCTCTTCGTCGGCGATGCTGAAGTAGCGCTGGTGCGAGCGCATCGACGAGATGAGCACCTCGTCGGGAAGCTCGAGATACTCGTCGCCGAACTTGATGGCGATGGCGTGCGGCTCCTCGATGAGGAAGGCCACCTCGTCGACCAGCGCCGGGTCTTGGACGAGCGTGCCGCCGATATCCTCGGCGATCTCGGCCAGGCGCTTCTCGATGGTCTCGCGACGCTCGGCGGGGTCGGCGATGACGTGCGCCTCGCGCAGTCCGTCCAGGTAGTCGTCGATGCTCGAGACCTCGAACGATTCCGGCGCCGCGAAGCGGTGGCCGCGGGTGGTGTTCGAGCTCTCCACGCCGGCGTAGGTGACCGGCACGGTCTCGCCGCCGGCGACCGCCAGAATCCAGCGCACCGGACGCGCGAAGCGCTCGGTGCGATCCGCCCAACGCATCGACTTCGGAAAGCCCAGACCGTTGATGATCTCTTCGAGCAGCTCGGGCAGGAGCTCGGCGGTCGGCTGGCCCTCTTCGAAGACCTTGGCCGCGATATACTCGCCCTTGTCGGTGTCGACCGTGTAGAGGTCACTCACGTCGACGCCCTGGCCGCGCGCGAAGCCCTCGGCGGCCTTGGTCGGCTCACCGTCTTTGAAGGCGATGTTGGCGGGCGGGCCGGTGCGCTCCTCCTCGAGGTCGGACTGCTTCTCGGCCAATCCGTCGACCAGAAGCGTCAGGCGACGCGGCGTCGACACGGTGCGCGCGCTGTCGAAGCTGATGCGCAGCTCGTCGGCGCGCTCGCGGAACTTTTGTTCGATTTGCGTGAGCGCCGGCTCGCAGAAGCTTGCGGGGAGTTCCTCTGCGCCAATTTCGAAGATTAATTGCATGGGTTTGATCGTCTGTATGTTCAAAGGTGGCGGCCTTGCTGGGTTTCGGCGCGCTATTTGGGCAGACAAACTACGATTTGAGGGCTGCGAATTGACCGGTGGTCGCGATTCGCGGCTTCGAGAACCGACCTACTTCGATAACACGACCCTCAAATTGTAGTTTGGCCGCTAAAATAGCGCCTCGATTCCTGAAGGCTTCACTCGTCTGCGTCTTCAGCCAACAACTTCTCTGCTTCCTCGCGCGGCAACAACGGGTAGCCGAGCTCCTTACGCTGCTCGACGAACCCCTGGGCAACCATGCGCGCCAGCGATCGGATGCGCCGGATATATTTTTGGCGCTCGGTCACGCTGATGGCGCCGCGGGCGTCGAGGATATTGAACGTGTGGCTCGCCTTCATGATGTAGTCGTAGGCTGGCAAAATCAGCCCGTGCTCCATCAGGCGCTTGGCCTCGCCCTCGTACTGGTCGAACCACTCGAAGTGCAGCGCGTTGTCGGCCTGCTCGAAGTGGAAGTGGCTGAACTCGACCTCTTCCTGGTGGCGGATCTGCCCGTAGCTCACGCCCGGCGCCCACTCCAGGTCGTAGACGCTGTCGACACCCTGCAGGAACATGGCGATACGCTCGAGACCGTAGGTAATCTCGGCCGGGACCGGGTGCAGCTCGATGCCGCCCACTTGCTGGAAGTAAGTGAACTGGGTGGCCTCCATGCCGTCGATCCAGACCTCCCAACCCAAGCCCCAGGCGCCCAAGGTGGGCTGCTCCCAGTCGTCTTCGACCAGGCGCAAGTCGTGCTCCATCTTGTCGATCCCGATGGCCGCAAGGCTCTCCCAATACAGGTCGAGCACGTTGTCCGGGCTCGGCTTCAACAACACCTGGAACTGGAAGTAAGCGCCCATGCGGTTGGGGTTCTCACCGTAGCGACCGTCGGTGGGTCGACGACACGGCTCGACGTAGGCCACCTTCCAGGGCTCGGGGCCCAGCGCGCGCAAAAACGTCGCCTCGTTGTAGGTACCGGCGCCTTTCTCGACGTCCCAAGGCTGCTGCAACACGCAACCCTGGTCGGCCCAGAACTTCTGGAGGGTGAGGATGAGGTCTTGGAAGAGCATGGGTTGTTCGGGGTTTCGGTTTGGCTGCTCGGTGCAGCGTTTTGGGTCGATCGTGGGTCTTATAGCGTGAGCGTTGGTGAGGGGCAAGCGTGGGGTCGTACAACAAAAAACCCGGCGCCCCAAAAGGGCGCCGGGTCTCAACAAGCTACCGAAGTAGCCTATCGACTAACACTTACTCAGCGGTGGCGATACCGCTGAAGGTCGCGCCGGTGGTTTCGAACTTGGCACCGATGCTGACAGCGTCGGCCGAGCCGTCGCCGTCGGTGTCGATGTCGGCCAGGAACGGAAGGACGCCCACGAGGGTGTCGCAGTTCGAGGCGATGGTGCCGCAAGTGCCTTCACCGGCCTGCTCACAGGCGTCGCCTTCAGGCGCGCCGGCGTTGCAGGTGGCGGTGCCGGCGATGTCCGACGGGTCGTACGAGATGAGGTCGTCGCCTTCCAGACCCATGCAGGTGCAGGTGCTGGCGAAGCCGTTCAGGCCGTCGAGGATGTCGGAAACCTTGACCACGCCGCCGAGCTTGCCGTCGGTCATGGTCACGCCGTCGCTCAGATCGGTGTCGTCGATCGTGGCCTCGAGCTGGGCGTTGCTGATGCGAAGCGACAGCGGGGTGCCCAGCAGGTCGATGCTCAGCTGGACGACGCCCGGGCCGGCCGAGAACTGGTCGCCGTTGATGGTCGCGTTCGGCACGCGCGCCTGAGGGAAGGTACCCTGGTCGATGCTGGCCGGGTCGATGAGGTAGGTGCCGTCACCAGCGTCCTCACCCAACCAGAAGTTGGCGGCGTACTCTTCGCCGGCGCTCAGGTCCGTCAGACCGTCGTGTTCGAAGATCAGGATGAGGCTGCCGTCAGCGATGCTGTCGGTCAGGCTCTGGTTGATGCTCTCGAGCTGGCCGAAGTCGAGCAGCGTGGCGCCGAGCGCGTTGTCGGGGCCGTCGTTGCCGTCGTCCGGGGTGTAGTCGAAGCAGCACTCCGGGTCGGTCTGGCCGCCCACGGAGCGACCGGCGACCTGGAAGGAGGTTACGAGCGAACCCGGACCGAATTCGGTATCGTCGAAGCCCTGGTCGCAACGTGCCGGTCGATCGTCGCCGGTCAGGTCGCAGCCGGTGGCTCCTGCCACGCACATGCCGGTGTTGGTGTCGCACACCTCGCCGTCGGCGCAGTCGTCGTCCGAGGTGCAGCCCTGGTCGGCGTCCATGTCGCCGCCATCGTCGGCGTCCATATCGCCGCCGTCTTCGGTACCGGCGTCTTCGGTGCCAGTGTCGGCCTGGTTGTTGGTGTTGTTGCTATCGTTGGTGTCGTCATCGCCACAAGCGGTGAGCGACAAGCCGGCGCAAAGCGCCAGCGCCATCAAGCCAATCAGATTCTTCTTAAGCATCGAACTCCTCCAGAAGTCGAAAAACTGCCGGTCTGCATCAATCGAAAATTAACCGGTTGGTCAAGAAACGTGGGTTTCTAGCCGTATGTTGTCGCTTATGTGCTTCAACTGGAGGGGAAACTAGCAAAAATGGGAGGGCGGAGCAAGTTTTGGTATTCCCCCAGCTCCGCTTCGCTTCGCAGGGGGTTATCAAAGGGGGGATTCCGCCCAAGGGCTCCAAGAGAAATCAATCCAAAACCCACGACACCGGCTCACCCTCCTCCACGCGATCGACCTCGGGCACATCACCCCACTCCCGCAACTTCTCGGGCATCTCGAGCGAGATCTTGGGCAGCTCGCCGCTGCCGTACAGCCCGGCGTAGGTCACGTAGCTCGTGAAGACCTTGCGCACGTAGCCGCGCGCCTCGCGGTAGGTGATCGACTCGACCCACGCGTCGAGCTCGCGCTCGCCGTAGCGCTCGAACCACGACTCGAGCGGGGCGGGACCGGCGTTGTAGCCGGCCAAGGCCAGCGGAATCTGGTCGGCGGCGAACGCGGTGTGGATGCGGATATACATCGTGCCCAGCTTGACGTTGGTCTCGGGGCGCACGATCTCGGAGCGCGACAGGTGGCCGCCCTGCTGAAGGAACTGACGCTGGGTGTAGCGGGCGGTGCCGGGCATCAGCTGCATCAGGCCCATGGCGCCGGCGTAGCTGCTCACGCCGGGGCGGAAGCCGCTCTCCTGGCGGATGATCGCCTGGACCAAAAACGGCGAGACGCCGTATTTCGCGCCGTATTTGTGGGCGAGTTCCATGAAGTCGGTCGGAAAGGCCACGCCCCACTCGCGCAGGTTGTGGTAGCCGGGGCCGGTCTCGTCGATATGCTTCTTCATGATCCAGTGCGCGTAGTTCGGCTGGTCGTCGGCCAGGTAGACCGCGGCCATAAACTCGTGGGCGTGCTCGGGCACCGGATAGATGGAGACCTGCTCGCGAAGCTCGCTGATCGCGTCGTCGTACAGGCCGAGCCGGCTGTAGGCGGCGGCGACCTCGAGGCGCTCGTCGCGCGGCACGCGAAGCGTCGACAAGTCTTTGAGCTCGGTGGCTGCCAGTGTCGAGTGCGGGATACTGACGCGCGCCTCGAAGCCCGCCTTTTCCATGCGCGCGACCGCCAGGCGGCCGTACCAGGTCAGCGGTCCCTTATCGATCGCCTTTTGCAGAGCGACCCGAGCGCCCTCTTTGTCACCGGCCTTGAGCTTGGCGACGCCCAGCCAATACTGGGCTTTGAGGCCGATCGTCAGCTCGGAGGCGTCCTGCTCGTCGCCGTAGAACGCAACGATCTGCTCGAGCGGGCTCTGCATCGCCTCGTAATCTTCCATCAGGTAGGCGCTAAAGGCGCCTCGCCACAACGCTTGAGGCACGTGCTCGCTGAAGGGAAAGAGGCCGACGACCAACGCGAAGTTGTCGCGCGCGTCGTCGTGCTTGCCCAGGTACTGGCTCAAACGACCCGCCTCGAAGTAGGCGTCGTCGCACAGGTGGTGGCGCGGGTATTCGTCGCACAGGCGCCTGTAGAGCTTGATCGCCTCGGTGTCGCGGTCGAGCCGGCGAAGCGCGCGGGCCCAGCCGAAATACAGTCGCGGGCGGATCGCGTCGTCTTTGACGAGCTTCTCGGCCTGCTCGAACATCTCGGCGGCCTTCTCGCGGTCACGCTGGCGCTCCTCCTGGAGGGCGCGGCGATAGAAGCTCCACCCTTTGATCTCGTTGCCGCTCACACCGCGAAGCTTGGCGTTCTCGATGGAGACCTCGCGCGCCTTGCGGTAGCGACCGCGCGCGATCAAGTCGCGCATGCGGTCGACGCGCTCACCGAACGTGAGCACCTCGACGCCGGCGCGCTTCTGAATGCGCTCGAGCCGATCTTCGATGGCGTCGCCGATATTCCAGTCGCGCGCGACCCTATATATGCCGAGCATCTTGCGGGCAGCGTCCTTGAGCCGGCCGGCGCGCTCAAGAATCTCGACCTGCGCCGAGCGCACCTGGTACTTGTGCCACCAGCGCGTCTGCTCTTCGTCGAGGGTGTCGAGATCTTGAAGCGCCTCGTCGACCTTGCCCTTGCGAGCCAGGCGTTTGGCCTGGTTGATGCGGTCACGAAGGTACAGACCCTCGTCTTTCTCGCTGGAGTCCTTGCCGGCCGGAAGCCCGAGCCGACGTCGAGCGAGCTCGGCGACGACGCTGTCTTTGGCCTTGGCGAGTTCTTTGAGCGTCTTCTTACCCGCCGCCTCGTGCTCCTTGGTGCACATCTGGATGCGCGCCAACGCGTAGCGGATCGCCGGCTCGCCCTCCTTGTGCATCTCGGGCTCGCCGACGATCTCGGTGGCGAGCGTGTGGGCATCTTCGCAGTCGTCGTCTTTGAGGAGCTGCATCGCCTCGACCCAGCGCGGGTCGCTCACATACGGCGTGAGCACGAGCTGGTCGCCGCCGCCGGCGGTCAGCATCTGGCCGGCGATACGCTTGAGCTGGGTGAAATTGATCTTGGTCTTGAACTCGTCGAGCTTGCCGCCACGCTCGATCACGCGGCGCTCGACCGACTGCTCCTCGGGCGTCTTCGCCGCGGCGCCGTCGCCGGAGATTGCCGCGGCTACACGCGTCGCCGAGCCGGTCACCTGCTCGACGGCGCGGCGCACCTGGATAGGCGGCTGGCCCGACGGCTTGATGCGCCAACTCGTGTCGTCCTCGGGGTCGACCTCGGCAGGCTCGACGTCTTCGCCGGCGTGCGCCTCGACCGCAGCGGGTTCGTCTTCGGGCGCCTCGACCAGCTCGTCGACCTCCGGCAGCGTCTTCGAGTCGGCTTCTGCCACGCCGTCGGCCTCGGGCACGCTTTTGGGAACGGCGACCTCGGAGCCGGCGTCCGGCGCGGGTTCTTCCGAGGGGCTCGATTGCCCGAACGCGCTCGACGCCACAGAAGTGAGCAGCGCGATCACACAGAGGGTGAGCGCGGCCCGTGAGAAGGCGGAGTCGGTGGGTGCAAAAAACTTCTTCATATATATGTCCAAGATTCGCGTCCGTGCTATCTCGGAGGACGGCTGCTGTTGATGCTCAGATGTTAGTATCTAGTATAAGGGGATGTGGGTGGGACGGCAAAGAAAAGGTTGTGAGCTGGGGAGTTGTCGCAGGCTGTACCTTCCGGGGGCGCTTCCTCGTTCGCGCGAGGCGCGCCCGAGTTTGCTTCCCCCGGTGACGGATACGAATCGAGTCCGATTCAGGTTTTGATTTGAACTCGTCACCGGGGGTAAGCATAGTCGAGTACGTCTTCGGGCGCACTCGACGAGCGCACCCTCGGGAAGGGTCGCAGCTCGTCGGGTCGTCGTCTCGAATCCTCAAATCTGAATCTCTGCTCCCCCGCTCGACGTCTTATTCGAGCAAGCGCCACTCCACAGCTAGCGCGTCCGTATGGAACTCAACTTCGAATACCTCAAAGAGCACGCCACCGAGCGCGCTCACAAGCCGCCGCCCACCCTCGAGTTGGACCACCTCGACACGTTGTGGCTGCAGGTCACCGGTACGTTGTGCAACTTGGCGTGCCTGCACTGCTTCATCTCGTGCGGCCCCAAAAACGACAGCCACGACTACATGTCGGTCGAAGCGGTGCGCCGCGCGGTCGAGACCGCCGCCGCCCAGGGCACCAAGGACTACTACTTCACCGGCGGCGAGCCGTTTTTGCACGACGACATCCAAGAGATGATCGAGCTGACGCTGGAGCACGGCCCGCTGACGGTGCTGACCAACGGCATCCTCATCGACGAGGAGATGGCCGACTGGCTGGCCCAGACCTTCCGCAACTCGCGCTACAGCTTCGATCTGCGCGTCTCGCTCGACGGGACGACCAAGTCGGAGAACGACGCGCTTCGAGGCCGCGGCACCTTCGAGAAGATCATCGCCAGCATCGAGCGGCTCTACGCCGCCGGGCTCAACCCGGTGATCACCGTCACGACCTGCCACGCCGGAAGCGGCGGCGAAGAGGGCCGCCGCAAGTTCTACGAGTTCGTGCGATCGCGCGGCGTCGAGCAGCCGCGGCTCAAGTTCCTGGCGCCATTCAAGATCGGCCGCGAGGAGCGCCGCGGCGGCGGCTATGAAGAGTGGGAGCGGTTGGTCGAAGGCGACCTGCTGCCCGACGAGGCCGAGCAATTGCAGTGCTCGAGTTGCCGGATGGTGACGTCGAAGGGCGTGTATCCGTGCCCGATTCTGATCGAGTATGACGACGCGTTGATGGGTCAGGAGCTCGAAGATGGCCTCCAGGCCATCGAGTTGCGGCATCAGGCTTGTTATACGTGTCATGTGGAGGGGGTAACGTGCAGCACCTGACCAAAATCGCCGTCTTCGGCGGCGTCTACAACAACTATTTGAGCCTCGAAGCCACCCTGGACGACGCGCGCCAAAGAGGCGCCCAAGAGATCTACTGTTTGGGCGATATGGGCGGCTTCGGCCCGCACCCCGACCGCGTCTTTCCGATCTTGCGCGGCGCCGACGACCTGCTCGTCATGCAGGGCAACTACGACCACTCCATCGGCAACCGCCTCGACGACTGCGCCTGCGGCTACTCGGACCCGCGCGACAACCACTTCGCCGAGATCTCGTACGAGTACACCTTCGAGAATACCGCCGACGACAACAAAGACTGGCTGCGCGACCTGCCCACCGAGTTCAGGCGCGACTGGGCCGGCCGCCGCGTGCTCATGGCGCACGGCTCGCCCCGGCGCACCAACGAGTTTTTGTGGGAGTCGAGTTCACCCGACGCCTTTTTGGAGCACCTGCTCGTCGAGGCCGAGGCGGACCTGCTGTTCGTGACCCACACCGGCATCCCGTGGCAGCGCACGCTTCCCAGCGGCAAGCAGGTGGTCAACGTGGGCGCGATCGGCCGGCCGGCGAATAACGGCAAGACCACCGTCGACTACGCGATCGTCGACGTGTTCGACGACCGCGTCGACGTCGAGCTCCACGAGGTCGCCTACGACCACGAGCGCCTCGCCCGCGAGATGCAAGACGAGGGCTTGCCCGACGAGTTCGTCGAGACGGTGCTCACCGGGTGGTGGACGACGTGTGTGGAGATCCTGCCGGCGAAGGAACGGGCGCGGGGGCGCTACTAGCCTCCAACATTCGACACGCTGCATGTCTCCTCTCCCCCGAAACGAAGTGAAGGGAGGAGAGGACTAAGGAGAGGCCTCCCTTTCCACGTAGTGAAACGGAGTGGAGAGGGACACAGGGAGAGGCCCCAAAGCCACCAACTACTTCACCGAACATACCTTCCAAATCTCCTCCAGCACCGCACGCGTATCCTCCATCACCTCCTCATTGGTGAAGCGGATAACTTCAACACCGTGCTCACGCTCGAGATACTCTTCGCGCGCCACGCCCTTTGCCTGCTTCATTACGGTTTTCAGCAAAATTGAGGATTTGTTGCGTGGGATCTTACGAAGTTGAGGTCTGGTAGGGTTCTGGAGGCAATTTTTGTTTTTGTGCTCTGTTTTCCTCCTCCTGTATCCTCCTCCGTTTCGCTTCGCTTCACGGAAGAGGACGCCTCTCCTTAATCCTCTCCTTCCCTTGCTTCGCTGCGGGCGGAGAGGAGACTACGCACTGCTCAACTGCACGGCTGTTCGGGAACGGGTAGAGAGGAGAGATGCTCGACAGCAAGTCAGCACCTGATCTAAAAACGCCCCAGCGTTTCAACACTCACACCCCCGGAGCAGTTGCCAATGGATCTCCTCAAAACCCTCTCCGAACTACCGGGCGCGCCCGGTCGCGAAGAAAAAGTCCGTGACTTCATCAAAAGCAAGGTCGACGGCCTCGCCGACGAGGTGCGCGTCGACGCAATGGGCAACCTGATCTGCCGCGTCAAACCCTCGGGCGACGGCGAAGGCACAGATGCCCAAAAGGTCATGCTCGCCTGCCACATGGACGAAATTGCGTTTTACGTGCGCAAGATCGACGACGACGGCTTCATTCGGCTGCAGCACCTGGGCGGCTTCGACAACCGCAACCTCTTCGCCCGCCGCGTGCGCATCCAGACGCGCGACGGCGAGGAGATCATCGGCAACCTGAACCCGGGCGGAAAGCCGATCCACATCTCGGACGCCGAAGAGCGCAAGAAGATCCCGAAGATGCACGAGTTTTTCGTCGACACCGGCCTGTCCAAAGAGGAGCTCGAAGGCCGCGTGCGCCCCGGCGACCCGGTCACGCTCGTCGCCGAGTTCATCGAGATGGGCAACCTGGCCAGCGGCAAATGCCTCGACAACCGCGTGGCCTGCTGGGTGGGCATCCGCGTGCTCGAGCAGCTCGCCGACGCCAAGACCGACTACGACGTCTACGTGGTGTTTACCGTTCAGGAAGAGATCGGCATCCGCGGCGCGACGACCTCGAGCTACGAGATCGATCCCGATATCGGCATCGCCATCGACACCACCCTCGCCGTCGACACGCCCGGCGTGCCCGACGAGCACGAGATCACCAACCTGGGTGACGGCGTGGCCATCAAGATCATGGACTCGTACACGGTCAGCCACAAAGAGCTCGTCGACGAGTTCATCGAGCTCGCCGAGGCCAACGAGATCAACCACCAGTACGAGATTCTGCCGCTGGGCGGCACCGACGCCGCGGCCCTGCAGCGCGCGCGAAGCGGCTCGAAGGCGATCACGCTGAGCGTCCCGACACGCTACATCCACACGATCACCGAGACCATCCACAAGGATGATCTGAAGGCGACCGTGGAGCTACTGACGGCGTATTTGACGACATGACCAAACTCGACGAACTGCGCGAACAACTCAACGAGATCGACGAGCAGTTCCTGCGCTTGGTGCAAAAGCGCCAAGCGCTCGTCGAAGAGATCGGCCAGGTCAAACAAAAGATGGGCCGCGGCACGCGCGACTTCGGTCGCGAGAAGGTCGTCATCGAGCGAGCCCGGGGCTTGGCCGACGACCTCGGGCTCGACCCTGACCTGGCCGCTGCGCTCTTTCGCCAGCTCATCCAGGCCTCGCTGACCGTCCAGGAGCGCGACCGCCTCGAGCAGCGCGGCACCGGCGGAGGGCGGCCGGTACTCTTGATCGGCGGCGCCGGGCGCATGGGAAAGTGGTTCGCCGACTTCTTGGACGCGCAGGGCTACAACGTCACCATCGCCGACCCGGCCGGCTCGGTCGACGGCTTCGAGAATGTCGACGACTGGCAAGCCCTTGACCTCGACGATTTCTACATGATCGTCGTCGCCGCCCCGATCCGCGCGACCAACCGCGTCCTGCTCGAGCTCGCCGAGCGCGCCCCCTCGGGCGTGGTGCTCGACATCAGCTCGGTCAAAGAGCCGGTGCGCCCCGGCCTCGAAGCCCTCGTCGCCGCGGGCGTGTCGACCACCTCGGTCCACCCGATGTTCGGCCCCTCGACCGAACTCTTGTCGGGATCCCACGTCATCTTCATCGACCTGGGCGACCGCCAAGCCCTCGACGCCGCCCGCGCGCTATTCGACGACACGATGGCCGCCAAAGCCGAAATGAAGCTCGAGCAGCACGACCGCGCCATGGCGTTCGTCCTGGGCCTCTCGCACGCGCTCAACATTGCCTTCGGCGACGCCCTTGCCCAAAGCGGCCCCCGCGCCGAGCGCCTCGACGAGGTCTCCAGCACCACCTTCGCCCGCCAAGTCGGCGTCGCCGGCGAGGTCGCCCGCGAAAACCCCTACCTCTACTTCGAAATCCAGGCGTTCAACCCCTACTCCGACGAAACCCTCGCCGCCCTCGCCGACTCGGTCGCACATTTACGCGAGACGGTCGCCAACGGCGACGAAGAGGCTTTCGTCGAGATGATGGAACGCGGCCGCGAGTTCCTGACGGCCAGACCGGAGGCTTCTGACGGGAACAGTGGTTAGGCTATAGAGTTGGCCTTGCAGATGAGCGGCGCACGCTCAAAAGCGGTCGAGATCCTGGAGCCGATTCAGCTGAAACTCCAAGAAGTGGTCGGCGAGCACGAGCGCGGCCATCGACTCGAGCACGGGGATCGCCCGCGGGACGATGCACGGGTCGTGGCGGCCCTTTTTGGACATCTCGCCGACGGTGCTCGCCGGCTTGAAGTAGGTGAGCAGGCGGATGCGTTGACCGTTGGAGATGCCGCCCTGGATGCCGTTGGCCGACGGGCTGATGCCGGCCTCGGGGCCGTAGCCGCTCTTGCCGGCGTGGAAGTCGAAGCCCGACTTGGTGCTGTCTTCGGCGGCGTCGCCCAGCGTGCAGCCGACGACGGCGCCCACGCTCATCATGGCGTTGGCGAGGGTGTTTTTGATCTTGCGGAAGACCGGCTCGCCCAGACCAATCGGCAACCCGTCGATCCACAACTCGACGATGCCGCCGCGCGAGTCGCCCTGCTCTTTGCACGCGAGCAACTCCTCTTCGATGCGCGCGGCGACCTCGAGGTCGGGGCAGCGCGTGGCGTGTTGATCGACGCGATCGCGATCGAGGTCCTCGGGCACGTCTTGGGCGCGATGCTCGCCGATTTGGCGGGTAAAGCCGACGATGGAGACCTCGTCGGGCAACATCTTCTCGGCGATGGCCCCGCCGATGACCCGCGCGGCCGTCTCACGCCCGGAGGCGCGCCCGCCGCCGCGGTAGTCGCGGTGGCCGAACTTCTCCTCCCAGGTGCGGTCGGCGTGGCCCGCCCGAAAGAACTTCGGGTCGTAGTCGCGGCTGCGCTGGTCCTTGTTCCAGATGATCACGCAGATGGGCGTGCCCAAGGTCTTGCCCTCGAAGACGCCGCTCAAGATGTCGGGCGCGTCCTTCTCGTCGCGCGCGGTGGTGATCTTCGATTGGCCGGGCCGACGGCGCATGAGTTGGGGCACCAGATCGTCGGGCGACAGTTCCACCCCGGCGGGCACACCGTCGACAATCGCGCCAAGCGCGCGGCCGTGTGACTCGCCAAAGGTGGTCAACCGAAGCAAATTGCCGAATGTGTTGCGGTCCATAAAAGCTCTCCAATCAAGCCACCCGCCCCCGCGAACGTGCACGTGCACGCGAACGCAAACGAGCAGTCAAAGCTGCAATGAGTCCAATGTGACGACCAGGTTCGAGTTTCACCGACATGGTCGCTTTGAAAACCTTTGTCTTTCCGACCGTCTGTGCAGGAGGAAAGGCCGTTCAGGTGCACGAGCACGTTCACGGGGTTCGATTCGCTCACGAGTACCAATACGCCCTCTGCGCCCTCGCCTGAGCGTCAAAGAAGGTATCGCCGTTAAGATGCACGCCCACGCCCTCGGGTGCAGCACGCACGCCGGTATAATGCAAGTCGACCCACACCTCGCAAGCAGGCGGGTTCGCGTACGTTCGGTCCGAATCGCCGGTGGCGTTCACCACCATCGTCACTGAGTCAGGCGCCGCGTCGGTCCAGCCCTCTCGCCCGCTAGCGTGGTGCACCAGGTCCCACTGCGACTCCTCCAACGCCCGAAGCACCGCCGGCGAAACGCCGCCGCGGCCGATGATGGCCACGGTGCCGGGCGCCATGCCCTGCTCTTCGGCTGCAGCCAGCGTCGCCTGCATGCCGTACTCGTCGGTATCGGTCGCCTCCCACTCGCGTGGCCCAATGCGCCGCAACGTGTTGGCGGCCGACAGCCCCTCGGGGTTCTCGACGACGTCGGGCGCGAGGATGGCGCGCTTGAGCGGCGAGGTAATCGACAGCCCGCGCACGTCGAGCCAGGCGGCGCTGTCGAGGAGCAACTCGAGCTCCTCCGTCGATGCCTCACGCCCGAACGGGATTTTAACGTACGAGGTGTTCCGTCCTTCGTCTCGGGCAGCGCGGCGATGCCAGACATCGCCCTGGCTCGACTCGACGGGGTCACCCAGCAACCCTTCGAAGCCGGTGGGCTCGGGCCCGGCGAGGTGTGGCAGCCAGCCCTGCAGGTCGAGCGGCGTCTCGACCGGGTTGTCGGTGTGCGTACGCCGCTGAGGCCCCAGGCCCACCGGCAGATAATTCGACGCGTTGCGCAGCACGAGCGGCGGTCGACACCAGGCGAACGCGCTCCCTTGCGGCAGGCACGTGACCGCGTGCCCGGCCTCGCGGATCCGCGCGTCGGCGTCGAGGACCTCGAGCAAGTCGGCGTAATCGTCGACCACCGGCGCATACTTCAGCACGAGCTCGCTCGCCCAGTCGGGATGCGCTTCGGCGAGCTTGGTGGCTTCGTAAACGAGTCGGTCGACTCGCTCGGCGGCCGTCTCGGGCGGGTGCCACGACAACAACAACGGACGTGGCTCGAGCTTGTCGAGCGTGCCCGCCTCGAGCACCTCGTCGATGAGCGAAATGTCGATATCGATGGCGGCCGCGTGGTCGAGCTTCTCGAGCCACTCGGGCTCCGGCGTGCGCAGGCTGGCGAGCACGTCGACGTCGAGCGCCGCAGCTTCGGCGGCGTCGAGCAGGTCGCTGCGCACCTCTACGCCGGCCAGGCCGAGCACCCTGGCGTCGTGCACGGCGCGGTCGAGCTGCTCGGAGCCCGCAGGCACAACCCAGGTGCGCCCGGCGAGGGTCGACTCGGGTAATTCGAGCAGCCAACCGATCATCGTCGCCAGGTCACGCCCGGTGCGCTCGGGGCCTCGACCACGCGAGACATCGAGGCGCAGGTGCGCCGCCGCTTCCCAGCGCGGCTCGCGCTCGGCGACCATCCAGGCGACCTCATCGGCGAAGTCGTCGTCAGGGTTGAGCTGCGCGCGCGCCGCCTCGGCGACCTCCTGCCAGCCATCGCGGTACAGCCAGATGGCCACGCCGTCGTCAGGCACCGGAAAGAAGCCACCGCCCAGCGAGATGATACGCGGCTGGCCCGTCGCCTCCGAACGCACCTTGTCGAGGTACTCGTGCTCGAGCCTGCGAAAGCGCGGCTCGCCGTCGGCGATGATCTCGGCGCAGGTCTGCCCTTCGCCCGCCTCGAGCACCTCGTCGAGGTCGACGACCTCCAGGCCGAGGTGCTCGCCGGCGAGGCGTGCAGCGGTCGATTTGCCCGAGCCGCGATGGCCGATGATGTAGATGTTCATATTCAAACTCGGCTAATGACTTGATTCGCACGACATTTTCCTCTCCTCCCGCAGCGTAGCGGAGGGAAGGAGAGGAGCTTTGCATGTTGGCAATGCTTTTTCACAACGCGCCAACCACCCACCCCACACGCCGCGCATCGTGCCAAAAGGTCGGGTAAGACTTCGCCACCACCATCGGATTTTCAATCAGCAGCGGCGTCCCGCCCGCCGTCATCAACAGGCCCGCCATCGCCAGGCGATGGTCGCCGTAGGTGGGCCATAATCCACGCGCACGCGGTGTCTGCCCCCCTGCGGGAATCGTCATGCCGTCGTCGCGCGGCTCGATCTCGATGCCGACGTCGGCGAGCGCCTGGGCGAGGTCGCCGATGCGGTCGGACTCCTTGTGGCGCAGGTGCGCGGCGCCCACGATATTGACCTGCGGGTCGATCTGCGTAGCCACGGCGGTGAGCACCGGCGCCAGGTCGGGCGCCTCGGCGAGGTCGACGTCGACGCTGTCGACGCCCTCTTCGTGGGCTTTGGCCAGCTTGGCGGCGATGTCGGCGGCGCGCGCGTCGGGCTGGCGGCCCGATTGGGGCGAGCGGGCGACGTCGGCCTCCACGCCGACCAGCCGCGCGAACGCCCACACGGCGGCGCTGCTCGCGTCGGTCTCGGCGACGAGCGTTGCTGGCTCGTCGAGCGTCGGAGTCGGCGCGAATTGGAACGAGCCGTCTCCTTCGGTCACGTCGACGCCGGCCGTCCGAAGCAGGTCGAGGGTCATGTCGAAGTACGGCCGACTCGCGATCGACCCGTCACCCGACAACGCCAACTCGAACCCGTTTCCACTCGTCGAAAGCAGCGCCAGGGCCGTGGCGTACTGCGACGACAGCTCGGCCGAGATCTCGAAGCGCTCGGGCCACGTCGACCAGCCCCGCACACGAATGCCTTTGCCCTCGTCGGTCTCGACCGGCTCGATCGTCGCGCCGGCAGCCCGCAGGGCATCGAAGAGCGCGTCGTGCGGGCGCTCGAGCAGTCTCGGGGCAGCCAAAACGACCGTCTCGCCGGGCCGCGCGGCGCACACGGCGCTCAGGAATCGAAAGGTCGTGCCGCCCTCGCCGGCAAAGATCGTCGTCGGCCCGTCGGCTTCCTGCGACTCGGCTTCCTTTAACTCAGCCCCTTTTAACTCAGCCCCTTTTAACTCAGCAAGACAACGGCGAAGCCAGGCGACGTCGTCGGCCGTGCTGTAGCCGTCGATGCGCGTCTGGCCGGGGCGCAAGTGCTCGATGACGAGCGCGCGGTTCATCTCCGACTTGCTCGCCGAGATCTCCAAGCTGGCCGCGCGCTCCACGCGACGCTCGACGAGCGCCGGGGTCGACTCGAACCACTCGACCGCCTCGCGAAAGGCCTCGTACCAGTCGTCGGCGCTCACCTCGCGGGTGACGTACGGCTCGCCGGGGGCGTCGAGGAGCACCGAGCGCAGCTGGCCCTCGATGCGCTTTTTGTCGCGCTTGATGCCCGCGCAGAAGCGCTCGCGGTCCTCGAACGCGCTGATGACCTGCGCCGGAGTCAACAACTCGTAGACGTGCCGGCGAAGGCGCGGGAAATCGCTCAGAAAGCTCGCCGAGAGCATGCCCCAGCAGACCGCTTGGCCGTGCGAGATGCCCGTGTGCAGCTCGAGGGTGTGGGCGACGGTGTGCCCGAAATTCAAGAAGGTGCGGATCTCTTTGGTCTCGTAGAGGTCCTGGTCGACGATGTCGAGTTTGACGTCGATGGCGCGCTCCAACAGCTCCATCATCCGCTCGCGAATGTCGTCGAAGGGAGCCGAGGCGAGCTCGCCGACGCCGCCGTCGGCTTCGAGCAACTCGAGCGCGTCGGCGTCGCCCAGCCACAGACCTTTGACGAGCTCGGCGAGGCCGTCGCGGCGATGCTCGAGCGGCAGGGTCGCCAGCGCCTCTTCGACGAGCACGACGCGGTCAGCCGGATAGAAGGTGCCGAGCTGGTTTTTGGCCGCGCCCAGGTTCACCGCCGTCTTTCCGCCGTGGGCCGAGTCGACCATCGCCAGAAGCGTGGTGGGCACGTGCCACAAATCGACGCCGCGCCACAAAATACTCGCCAAAAACCCGACGGCGTCGCCGATGGAGCCGCCGCCGACGCCCACCAGTGTCAGAGGTCGCGTCGAGCGGCGCTCGAGCACCTGGCCGGCAAGCTCCTCGATGGAGGCGAGCCGTTTGAGCGATTCGCCCGCCTCGACCACGATGGGGTCGGGCAGCGCGTCGATCCACGCCTCGGGAAGCGCGTTGTCGACGACGACGATGGCGTCGTCGGGAAGCTCGAGCGCACTGAAACTGCGTGCGCGCGTGATTTCTGAAGTCTTGGAATCGGGTCTGCTCATGACGGCGTTTTCATTGCGACGGGAAGCTTCGGTTGTATGCTCCATGCAACCGTATGCATGATGGATTGCCAGCTACTTTGGTGCACGACACAGGATTGTTCAATGGCCAACCAAGACTCATCCCATGCGCTCGAGGTCGCCTACCAGGGCGAGATCGGCGCGTACTCCGAGGGCGCAGCCGTCGAGGCGCTCGGCGACGCCATCACACCGATGCCCTGCGAGAGCTTCGATGCAGTCTTCGAGGCGCTCGCCGACGGCCGCGCCGACCGCGCCGTGCTGCCCATCGAGAACTCCCTGGCCGGCAGCATCCACCGAAATTACGACCTGATGCTGCGCCACGATTTTCATATCGTCGGCGAGCATATCTTTCGGGTGCACCACAATTTAATGGCGCTGCCCGGCCAGTCCATCGACGAGATCGACGAGGTGCTGAGTCACCCGCAGGCGCTGTCACAGTGCGAACACTACCTGCGGGACCTTGGCGTCGAGACGCACGCGACCTACGACACCGCCGGCAGCGCCAAGCGCGTGCGCCGAGAGAAGCTAGCCCGCACCGCCGCCATTGCCAGCCGGCGCGCCGCCGACGCCTACGATCTCGAAATCCTCGCTGCAGGCATCGAGGATGATCCGGAGAACTACACGCGTTTTCTAATCTTGGCGCGCGAGCCCCAGACGCCCGCCGAAGGGACGAACGCGAAGACGTCGATCGTCTTCTCCCTCAAGGATCAGCCGAGCGTGCTCTTCAAGGCCCTGTCGGTCTTCGCGCTGCGCGACATCGACCTGACCAAACTCGAGAGCCGACCGCTTCGCGGGCGTCGGTTCCGGTACTTGTTCTATCTGGACTTCGTCGGCAGCGTCGAAGAAGAGCGTGCGCAGAATGCGCTGCGGCACCTGGAAGAGATCGCGCCGATGTTGCGCGTGCTGGGGAGTTACGGGCGCCATATTGTCCAAAGCGCCTGATTACGCTAAAAAACAGGCCACCAACCCCAACCAACCCGAGGTCCGAAGTGCGTAGCCAAAGAGTCGAGTTCCTGCAGCAATCCGACATTCGTCGCATGACCCGTGAGTGCAACCTCGCCGGCGGGATCAACCTCGGCCAGGGCATCTGCGATTTGCCCACACCTCCGGAGGTGCTCGACGAGGCCTCGAAGGCGGTGCTCGCCGACAAGAGCGTCTACAGCAAATACGAAGGCATCGACGAGTTGCGCGAGGCGCTCGCAGACAAGCTGCACACCCACAATAAGCTCGACGTCGACCCCGACAGCGATATCGTGGTCACCGTCGGCTCGACCGGCGCCTTCGCGAGCACCATCCAGGGGCTGTTCAACCCCGGCGACGAACTGATGGTCTTCGAGCCGTACTACGGCTACCACCTCAACACGATGCGCGTGGGCGGGGTGAAGCCCAACTTCGTGACCCTCGAGCCGCCCAATTGGGAGTTCTCGGCCGAAAAGCTCGAGGCCGCGCTCACGCCCAAGACCCGCGGCATCGTGGTGAACACGCCGACGAACCCGTCGGGCAAGGTGTTTACCCGCGAAGAGATGAACACGATCGCCTGGTTCTGCCAGAAGCACGATCTCATCGCGATCACCGACGAGATCTACGAATATATCCTGTACGACGGGCGCGAGCATATCAGCTTGGCGAGTCTGCCGGGGATGTACGAGCGCACGGTCACGATCTCGGGTTTCTCGAAGACATTCTCGATCACCGGCTGGCGCATCGGTTATGCGGTCGCCCCGCCCGAGCTCAGCGAGGCGATCGGCCTGGTCAACGATCTGTTCTACGTATGCGCTGCGACTCCCTTGCAGCACGGCGTGGCCCGCGGCATGGCGCGCCTCGACCCGTCGTATTACGCCGAGATGGCCGCCGACTACGAGAAGAAGCGCGACATGTTCTGCGCCGCGCTCACCGAGGCCGGCCTCACCCCCTACGTCCCCGCCGGCGCCTACTACGTGCTCGCCGACATCTCGCCGCTCGGCTGCGACACCGCGCGCGAGGGGGCGATGAAGATCCTCGAAGAGGCCGGCGTGGCCAGCGTGCCCGGAAGTGCGTTCTACCAGTCGGAGGCCGGTGAGTCGCTCACCCGGTTCTGCTACGCGAAGGATTGGGACACGTTGGAGGCTGCGGCGGAGCGGTTGAGTCGTCTGGGGGGCTGATGACCGAGAAACTCCAAAAGCAGACGATCCTCGACGACTTGGTCAACCAGTTCGCCGACCCGCTGTCGTTTTTCCGCGAGCTCATCCAAAACGCCATCGACGCCGGCTCCGGCGAAGTCAACGTCCACTTCGGCTTCGACCCCCACAGCAAGCCCGATGCAACCCTTCCCCCGGGGGAAGGGGCCTCGCGCGCCTTACAGCGCGAGGCGGATGGGGGGCGCCAACAAGCTGGGAGCCTCAAAGGCACGATGACCATCCACGTCGACGACTTCGGCGAAGGGATGAACCGCGAGATCATCGAGACCAAGCTCACCCGCCTGTTCAGCTCGGCCAAAGACGACGACTACACCAAGATCGGCAAATTCGGCATCGGGTTCGTCTCGGTCTTCGCCATCGAGCCCGAGGCCGTCTGCGTCGACACCGGACGCACCGGCGAGAGTTGGCGGGTGCTCTTTTCGGCCGACAAGACCTATGAGCTCTACAAGCTCGACCATCCCATCGAGGGCACCCAGATTCGGCTCTTCAAAGAGGTCGGCCGCGAGGAGTTCGACGACTTCGTGGCCCGCGCCCGCGACGTCATCATGCACTGGTGCAAGCACGTCCCCATCCCCATCTACTTCGAGGACGAAGAGCTCGCCGCCCCCTTCGACATCGACTCGCCGTGTAAGCTGGAGCACCGCGAAGAGGGAACGCGCCTGGTCATGGGCTTCGTCGACAGCTTCGAGGCCCCGTTCGGCTACTACAATCGTGGGCTCACCCTCAAAGAGGGCGACGAGAGCCCGTGGCCGCATATCGCCTTCAAGCTCGACTCGCGCTACCTGGAGCACACGCTGACCCGCGACCAGATCTTGGAGGACAAAAACTTCCACAAGGCGTGGAAGCTCCTCGAAGAGATCGCCACCGAAAGGCTCCCCGAAAAGCTCGTCGACCTCATCGAGGCCGAGGCGAAGCATCCAGCGGGACGCGACCTCCACGAAGAGCTCTGCGGCCACCTGCTGCGCTGGCTCGAGGTCGACGGCGCGTTGCGCCGCGATTGGTCGAAACGCCCGCTCATCCCGACGGTGCACGGCGAGGCGGTCAGCTTGCGAGAGTGTGAGCGGCGCGCGAACAAAGGCCAGCTCTTCGCCGAACCGGAGGCTACCGCGCTCACTGCGCGCCTCGCCGACGACTACCTGGTCATCCGCGCCGCGGACGACTCACCGATTCAAAGGCTGATCGATCGCACGGTGGGCCACAGGCCGCCGGTCGCCTCGCGCCAATTCGCCTTCGCGGCGCAAGCAGCCGGCGCGCCCGCGGCAGGCATCGGTGAGCTTGGCGAGCAGCTCGCGCTGTTAGTGCGCGAGATGGGCGGCGCCCTCGACTGGGTGGGCTTGCTCGAGTTCGACGACGGCGTCGCCGGCAACGATCGCATGGCACTCGCGCTCGAAGATCGCCACGAGCCGGTGCCGATCGACGACGTGCCCGCATGCGGCGAAGCGAGCCTGTGCGAGGCGCACCACCTGGTGCTCAACCTGAGCGACGAGCGCGTCGACAAATTGGTGCGCCTATCGAAGAAAGAGCCCGAATGGGCCGCCTATACCCTGCTCAAGCTCCTCCTGCTCGACGACGAGCTCCGCCCCGAGCTCGACAGCCTGCTCGCCGCGCGCGCCGTCGAGCGGCGCAAGCGCCGCCTCGATTAGCGACGCCCTACCAACTCGCAAGGGCATCCCTTCCCCTCGGGGAAGGTGCCGAGCGCGAAGTACAGCGCGAGGCGGATGGGGGGCCTCAGACTGCTAGGCCTACGCCAAGAGCTAAGGCATCCCTTCCCCTCGGGGAAGGTGCCGAGCGCGAAGTACAGCGCGAGGCGGATGGGGGGCCTCAGACTGCTAGGCCTACGCCAAGAGCTAAGGCATCCCTTCCCCTCGGGGAAGGTGCCGAGCGCGAAGTACAGCGCGAGGCGGATGGGGGGCCTCAGACTGCTAGGCCTACGCCAAGAGCTAAGGCATCCCTTCCCCTCGGGGAAGGTGCCGAGCGCGAAGTACAGCGCGAGGCGGATGGGGGGCCTCAGACTGCTAGGCCTTGCAAGATCGCAACGTCACACAAAGCTACGCGTAGCTTCTTGTGGCCCCCCATCCGTCCGGCGCTAAACTGCGCGCCAGACACCTTCCCCCGGGGGAAGGGATGCCCCCCAGGTGTCAGGATAGTTGTCGCCTCTTCGATTGTTAGTTTCATGGAACGAAGGGGCAACAAGGAGATCCGAGATGAGTCCATATCCTAAAGAGCTAAAAGAGCGTCTTGTTCGACGGATGCTCGACGAAAAGATCAGCCCGGAGAGCCTGGCCGAGCTGAGCGGCGTGGGCAAGACGACGCTTTGGCGGTGGAGAAAGGCGGCGCTCGATGGTGCCTTGCGTGCTGAGGCAAAGCCAGAGTCGGCACCCGAGAGACGCTCTTCGGCCGAAAAGCTGCGTCTTGTGATGGCCGCCGAGGCGCTCGAGGGCAAGGAGTTTGGCGCTTTCCTGCGCGAGGAAGGAGTGCATACAAGCGACCTTCGACGCTGGAGAGCGCAGATGTACGAGGGGCTTGATGGACGCACCAGGGCCAAGAAGGAGGCCACCCAGAAGCTGCGCCAGGCCCAACGGGACAAGCGCGAACTCGAAAGCGAGCTTCGCCGAAAGGAGGCCGCGCTGGCCGAGACGGCCGCCTTGTTGGTGCTCTCAAAAAAGGCGCGCCGGTTGTGGGGGGACGAGGACGCTCCCATGATCGGCAAGAGCGACAAGTCATCCTCGACATGATCGCAGAGGCGGTCTCCCACGGCGCGCGTCAGGCCCAGGCCTGTCGGACCCTGGGCATCAGCGAGCGCACCATACAGCGGTGGCGAAAAGACCCGCAGGCCGAGGACGCTCGCCAGGGACCCCACAGTCGGTGTGCGCACGCGCTCACCGACGAGGAGCGAGCACAGGTGGTCGCCATCGCCACAGGTCGTGAATTCTGTGATGTGAGCCCCCGGCAGATCGTATGCAGCCTGGCCGACCGGGGCGAGTATGTCGCCAGCGAGTCGACATTTTACCGCGTGTTGCGCGAAGAGAAGATGATGACCCACCGCCAGCCAAGCCGGCCGCCGAAGCCCAGGCCGAAGCCCGAATTAGTGGCCGCCAGCCCCGGCCAGGTCTGGGTGTGGGATATCACATACTTGCCCACCCAGGTACGCGGCCGGTTTGTCTACCTTTACTGGATCATGGACTTGTTCAGCCGCAAGATCGTCGGCTTTAGCGTCGAAGACCAAGAATCGATGGAGCTGTCGAGCCGCCTCATTGAAAAGACGATCCTCGCCGAACAGGTCGAGGCGAGCGGACTTTGCATCCACGCCGACAACGGGGCTGCGATGAAGGGCTCGACGCTTCTGGCGACGCTGGAGCGCCTGGAGGTGGCCGCTTCGTTTAGCCGCCCGGGCGTCTCCAACGACAACCCTCACTGCGAATCGAGCTTTCGCACGCTCAAATACCGGCCTGGCTACCCCAAAAAGCCGCTCGACGGCGTGCATGAATGGTCTGAGTGGGTCGAGGCGTTTGTCCGCTGGTACAACACCGAGCACTATCACAGCGGGATCGGCTGGGTGACCCCCGAGCAGCGCCACGCGGGCGAAGACGTCGAGCTGCTACAAAGACGCCAAAAGCTCTATGAACAGGCGCGCCAAAAGAATCCCGCACGCTGGAGTCGAAGGCCGCGAGGATGGACGCGCCCCGAAGAGGTGCGGCTTGCGCCGCTCAATTTACAAGAGACGTAGATAATTCAGACGCGACAACTATCTTGACACATACCGTGCCTTAGCCCGTTGCTACGCGTAGCTTCTTGTGGCCCCCCATCCGTCCGGCGCTGTACTTCACGCCGGACACCTTCCCCGAGGGGAAGGGATGCCTTAGCATGGGGGCAAGGCTTGGGTAATTGGGGCAAACGTATGGCAGATCGATCACATCTCGACGACTTGCGCAGCGAGGGCAGCCTGGCGGCGCGGGGTGAGTTTGGGCTCGACCGCGCTAAGGCGCGCGAGAAGATGCAGAAGTTCCAGCTTCGCGACCCGCATCATTACGTGCTGCAGTTCGTGCAGGCGGCGCACCTCCTGGGCACGTCGGTGATTCGGGTCACCATCGACGCCGACGAGATGGAGATGCACCTGAACCAGGCGCCGCTCGACCGCCAGGACCTCGAGCGGCTCTACGACGCCCCATTTTCGAGCCGCGTCGACCCGAAGACGCGTGCGCTTCGGCACCTGGCGATTGGGCTGACCGCAGCGCAGGCGATGGAGCCGGCGGTGGTGCAGCTCGATATTTTGCGCGATGCGCAGCGCCTTCGCCTCGAGATCGGACCGAACGGCGAGGAGTTTATCGAGGAGGCGTACGAGCCGGGCGAGCACGAGGGCGAGGTGCGCATCTACCTGCGCGAGAAATTTCGCGCCTCGCACCTGGTCGACTTTTTCCGCAATCTGGCCGGTGACCTCGCCGAGAAGGCTGCGCTTCGCCAGTACTGCGCCCATTCGTCGCGGCATATCTACCTGGACGGCGAGCGCATCAGCTTCGGGCCGATGTTGCCGGCAGCGGTCGTCGGTCGCGTCGACTTCGAGACGGAGCACGAGCGTGGATTGATCGGGATGTTGCCCGACGACGAGGAGACGCGCGTCACGATTCTGCAAAACGGGGTCGAGGTCGTCGAGCACCGCATGAAGCCCGACCTGGTGGCCTATCGCGCGGTCATCGAGTCGGACCGGCTGACCAAGAACCTGTCGCAGAGCGCGTTTGTCGAAGACACCGATTGGAAGCGCTTTGTCGAGATGGTCCTGCCGGCGGCGCTGTACGCTTCGCTCTACGAGTACGTCTCGTCGCTCGACGAGCGCGATTGGGACAAGCAGCGACAGTGGCTGCAGACGCTGTGCGATGCGGTCAACCGTAAGGCGCACAACGTGAGCGACAAGCATATCGCGCTTCGCAACCGGCTGTACGGGCTCGGCTCACTGCTCGACGCCCTGCCCCGGCTGGCCGAGTTGCTGCGCTCGCTCCCGCTGTGGCCCGTCTACGACCAACGCTCGGCCGACGCGCCGCGCAAGTACGTCTCGCTCAACGAATACCTCCACGACAACAAAGCTCCGGAGGAGTTCGTGCCCTACACGAGCGTGTACTACCCCGACAAAAGCCTCGAGGTGACCGGGCCGGCGCTCTTCTTCGACGGCCAACCGCCCGCCCTCTTTCCGCTGTTGTTCGGCGCGCGCTTTATCGACCTGAGCGAGGAGTACGAGGCGGCGTTTACGCGGCAGCGCAACAAGACGCTTTGGCGAGAGCTCCCCTGGCCCGACGCGCCCGCCAAAAGGAACTACCCGCACCAGCGCCACTTCGAGGGCGACCGGATGAGGGCGACCCTGGCGCTCAGCAACGAGCTGCAGTCGAGCTCCAAAATCTGGCTCGTCAAAGAGGGCCACCTGCTTCGTCAGTTCGACCAGAGCGAGCTGCTCGAGCCCTTCTTCGATTACGCGGTGTTGCCGCGCCGGATGGTGATCTCGTTTTCCGGCGACATCCCGGTCAACCGCGCGTTCGACAACGTGCAGCCCGACGACGAGTTCGTCGAGCTCGTCTTCCGGCTCGTCGAGGCACTCCCCGAGTTTCTCGAGCCGCACGCGCAGCGCTTCGCGATGGATGAATTGCAGGGCTTTGTCTCTCATCTGCTCGGCGGCAAGCTGCACGAGTACTTGTTCAACGCCTTCCAAATCAACGCCGTCGAGTGGTTGCCGTGGCTCAGAAAGCTCGCCTTCGAGCGACCCGACAGCGTGTGGGCGCTGCTGTCGCCATCGCCCGACAAAGACTGGAACGCCGTGCTGCGACCCGAAGAGGTCGAAGCGCAACTGGCGTCGTTGGGCGACTATTCGCAGGCCCCGATGTTCGAGGGGTTGTGGGGCGATGCGATCACGCTCGCGGAACTCGCTCAGAATTACCGACGCCACGGAGAGATCTGGTTTTGCCGCGCGTCGGGCGATCTCGACAAAGTCTTCGAAATGGCCAACGAGGCAAATATCGATCGCTCGATCGTCATCGCCGGCAAAGAGGGTGAGTTCATTCTCGAGAGGCTGTTCGGGCCGGGGCTTGTCTACGCGATCAAGCGCCTCGTCCGGCACAATCTGAGCCCCCGGCGTAAAGAGGTGGCCCCGGCTGCGACCGAGAGCGCCAAGGAGTTGGTGCAGAGTTTGGTCGATAGGCCGGTCGAAGAGACGTCGGTCGAAAAGACGCCGGTCGAAGAGACGCCGGTCGAAGAGACGCCGGTCGAAGAGACGCCGGTCGACCAGACCGTCGCCCCACCGATACCGCCGCCCTTGCCCGACGAGACACCCGAGGGCCGGCTCCTCAGGCGTCTACGCACGCAGCTGACCGAGGTGCGCGGCGACGTACACTATCTTCTGGACGACGCGCTGTTGCACGCGCTCACCTTGGAGCTCGACGACACCGAATTGATCGCACGCACCGGCGCCGACAGCGTCGAGATCGCCCCCGACCACGTCGTGACGCGCTACGCCATCGAGCAGCGCGGGGATCCGGTGGCGCTGGCTTTTCTGAGCGTGAGCGTCTACACCTCGATCAACATCCATTACGAAGAGATCACCGATTCGCACGAGGGTGAGTTCCTCATGCGGATGGTCGACCACCTCGAGGCGCATCTGGCCGGTCGCACGCACCTGAAATGATGCTCGAGCGACGGACCCTTGTCGGAAACGCCTTTCATGTCGTATTTTTTGGATGTTTCCAGTTCTGTGCTCATCTTTTGCCCGCTAACTTCTGAGTAGTTCTCGCAAGCCGGAGTGACCTAGAGAAATCCATGGCTGACCTTGGTAGTATCGAGTCGATCGAATCCCTGGCCAAAGACATGCGTGTCGAAGACGGCCTCGTTCACGTGACCTTTCAGTCGAAAGGCAGCAACGAGGAGGTGCGCACCGTTGTGCCAGTTTTCCCCCAGAACCGCCCCAAAGCGGGCACCGAGACGAGCGTTGAAGAACCGTTTGTCTTCAGCGTCGTTCGCTCGGCCAATGGGCTAGTTCGCAACTTGCTGGGCTACACAGCCAGCGTGAGCGCAGCTACCACCGCCATTGACTCGGCGCTCGACGAGGAGGAGGGCGAGGCGCCGAAGAACGACGGCGGCGCGCCGACCGTCACCAGCGTCGACGAGCTGAGCGCCGAGCAGCGCGAGGACGTGCTGTACCGCGCCTTCGAACGCATCATGTTCCACTTTGCGTGGGACCCCGCCAACGAAGAGTGGGTCATCGTGCACGAAGCGCGCGGGCTGGGAAGCGAGCTGCAGCGCCAGCTCAAGCTCGCCCCGCTCGAGTCGCCCGAAGACCGCGAACTGGTCACCCGCATGATGCTCGACGTGGCCACCGCCGACGACGAGTTGAGCGAGGCCGAAGAAGAGGTCCTGCTCGACTTTATCGACCGCGACCAGATCCAGAACGCTCGCCCCGGCGAGCGCGGACGCGTCTCCCAAAACGACCTTCGTCGTGCCAGCACCGGCCAATCGCGCGAGACGCTCTACATGCTCGCCTGCGCCATCGCGCTGGCCGATCACAAGTTCGATCCCGAGGAGAGCGACCGCCTCGAGTTCTACGCCAAAGGACTCGGCCTCGAGGAACACCGCGCCGAAGAGCTGATGGAAGCTGCTCAGATGTTCTTCATCGAGCAGTACATGGTCAGCCGCTTCGCCGAGACAGGCGAGCTCGACGAGGACGCCCGCGAGGAGGTCATCGAGTTGGCCAAGAAGATTGGGTACGACCCCGACTCGGCCGAATTTGCCTTCGAGCGGTATCGTCGCGTGCAGGATAGCGGCGGAGGATTCTCCTCTGGGCTCTCCTGGTAACGGCAGAGGATCAAGGGTCGAGTGGCTCGAACCACTCGACCCTCCCTCCCCCCTACAATCAGACAAAGCGGTAAAGAATGGCTGGGACGATCAAGAATATTCTCTGCGCCAACCGCGGTGAGATCGCGATTCGTATCTTCCGCGCCTGCACCGAGCTGGGCATCCAGACGACGGCCATTTACAGCTGGGAAGACCGGCTGGCGATCCATCGCTACAAGGCCGATCGCGCGTATTTGGTCGGCCAAAAGGGTGAGCCGGTCGCCGCTTATTTGGACGGCGACGCCATCATCGAGCTGGCGCTCGACAAGGGTGTCGACGCCATCCACCCCGGCTACGGCTTCTTGAGCGAGAACGCCGACTTCGCCCAGAAGGTCATCGACGCCGGCTTGGTCTGGATCGGCCCGCCGCCCGAGGTGATGCGCGAGCTGGGAGACAAGGTTTCGGCCCGCAAAGTCGCCAAGCGCGCCAACGTCCCGGTGGTGCCGGGCACCGACGGCGCGGTCGACTCGCTCGACGACGCCCTCGAATTTGCCGAGGAGTTCGGCTTCCCGCTGCTCATCAAGGCCGCCCACGGCGGCGGCGGACGCGGCATGCGCGTGGTCCAAGACGGCAGCGAGCTTCGCGAGGCGTTCCAGAATGCGCGCAGCGAGGCCAAAGCCGCCTTCGGCAGCCCGGAAGTCTTCATCGAGCGCTACATCGACAAGCCGCGCCACATCGAGGTGCAGCTTTTGGGTGATACGCACGGCAATCGCGTCCACCTCTTCGAGCGCGACTGCTCCATCCAGCGCCGCCTCCAAAAGATCGTCGAGATCGCCCCGGCCCCCAACCTGCCCGCCGAGGTGCGCGACCAGCTCACCGAGTACGCGCTCCGACTGGCCGACGCGGTCGACTATTCGAGCGTGGGCACCGCCGAATTCTTGGTCGAGCAGCGTGACGGCGAGACCAATATTTACTTCATCGAGGTCAACACCCGCATCCAGGTCGAGCATACCGTCACCGAGATGGTCACCGGGCGAGACCTCATCAAGGCGATGATTCGTGTCGCCGAGGGATACCGGCTCGACGACGACGTCATCGACATCCACGGCCAAGACGATATCGGCGTCAACGGGTTTGCGGTGCAGGGCCGCGTCACCACCGAGGATCCCGAGAATAACTTCATGCCGGACACCGGCCGCATCATCACCTACCGGTCGGCCGCCGGTTTTGGCATCCGGCTCGACGCCAGCGTCGGCGGCACCAACACCGAGGTGCTCCCCTACTACGACAGCCTGCTCGTCAAGGTGTCGGCCTGGGGGCGTGACCTGGCCGACTCGACCCACCGCCTCCACCGCAGCCTGGCCGAGTTCCGCGTGCGCGGGGTCAAGACGAATATCCCGTTTTTGCAAAACGTCATTCGCCACCCGGTCTTCCAGAGCGGAAACACGCACACGCGCTTCGTCGACGAGACCGAAGAGCTGTACCGCTATCCGGAGCGTCGCGACCGCGGCACCAAGGCGCTGCGGGCCATCGGCGACATCACCGTCAACGGCCCTCCCGGCACCGAACAGCGCCTCGAGCGGCCCGAGCCGCTCATCGTGCCCACGCCGCCCAAGCCCCCCAAAGGGGCCGAGATCCCCGAGTCGCCGGCCTACAAGGTCTTTCGCGAGGACGGTGCTCAGGGCCTGAGCCGCTGGATTCGCGACCACGACAAGCTGTTGATCACCGACACGACCTTCCGCGACGCGCACCAGTCGCTCCTGGCGACCCGCGTACGGACGCGCGACCTGCTCGACGTCGCCGAGCAGACGGCGTGGGCGATGCCCAATATCTTCTCGTGTGAGATGTGGGGCGGCGCGACCTTCGACGTGTGCATGCGCTTCCTCAAAGAAGACCCGTGGGAGCGGCTGAGCCGCCTTCGCGAGAAGATGCCCGGCACGCTCTTCCAGATGCTTCTTCGCGGGGCGAACGCCGTCGGCTACACCAACTACCCCGACAACGTCGTCGAGGCGTTCGTCGAGGAGGCGGCCGACGCCGGCATCGACATCTTCCGCATCTTCGACGCGCTCAACTACGTGCCCAACATGGAGTTGGCGATCGAAGAGGTGAACAAGGCCGGCAAGATCGCCGAGGCGTCGATTTGCTACACCGGCGACGTCGCCGATCCCGACGAGGACAAGTACACCGTCGACTACTACGTCGACCTGGCCAAGCGCCTCGAAGCGTGCGGCGCGCATATCCTGAACATCAAGGACATGGCCGGGCTCTTGAAGCCCTACTCGGCCAAGATCCTCATCGGGGCGCTCAAAGACGCCGTCGATCTGCCGATTCACCTGCACACCCACGACACCTCCGGAAACGGCGTGGCCATGTACCTGATGGCCGCCGAGGCGGGCGTCGACGTGGTCGACTGCGCCCTGTCGAGCGTCGCTGGGCTGACCAGTCAGCCGTCGCTCAACGCGATCGTGACCGCCATGAAGGGCCAGCCGCACGCTCCCGAGTTGCCGGTCGACAAGCTCCAAGAGCTCGCCGATCACTGGGAGCTTCTGCGCGAGATCTACCACCCGTTCGAATCGGGCCTGAAATCGGGCACCACCGACGTCTACTACCACGAGATTCCGGGCGGTCAGTACTCGAACCTGCGCCCGCGGGCGATCCAGCTCGGCCTGGGCGACCAGTGGGAGCGCATCACGCGCACCTACCACGAGGTCGACCAGGCGCTCGGACGCCTGGTCAAGGTGACCCCGACGAGTAAGGTCGTCGCCGACTTTGCGATGTTTTTGGTGCGAAACGACATGACCGTCGAAGACGTCTTCGCCATGCACGAGCGCGGCGAGGAGGTCGACTTTCCGCAGTCGGTCGTCGACTTCTTCATGGGTCGACTCGGCCAGCCCTACGGCGGGTTCCCCGAAGAGCTCCAAAAGATCGTCACCCGCGGCAAAGAGCCGATCACCGACCGCGCCGGCCAACACCTCGACGACTACGATTGGGAGGCGCACGCCGCCGACCTCGAGGAGCTGCTGGGGCGCACGCCGACCCGCCGCGAGGAGATCTCGTACGCGCTCTACCCGAAGGTGTTCACCGAGCTGGCCCAATCGATCGAAGAGTTCGGCGAGTTCCGCATCCTCGACACCGTCTCCTTTTTGTACGGCATGAAGCCGGGCGAAGAGACCCTGGTCGACATCGAGGAGGGCAAGACGCTGGTCATCAAGCTGTTGACCATCGGCCCCCTCGAAGAGGACGGCACGCGCACGATCTACTTCGAGCTCAACGGTCAGCCACGCGAAGTCACCGTGGTCGACCAGTCCGCCGAGCTCGCCGTGGCCGCACGCCCCAAGGCCGACCGCACCAACCCCGACCACGTCGGCGCGTCGATGAAGGGCAAGGTCATCGCCGTGGCGGTCTCCGAGGGCGACACGGTCGAAAAGGGCCAGGTGTTGCTGACCACCGAGGCGATGAAGATGGAGACCAACGTCACCGCGCCCAAGGACGGTACGGTGAGTCGCCTGGAAGTACGCGCCGGCGATGGGGTCGACTCGGGCGATTTGGTGGCAATCATCGAATAGACGTCGGTCATTTTTCGACCAACGTTCGGCAATTGCCACGTCGTCCACCCGGGATCGACCGATGAAACACCTTCGGACCAACGAGTTCGACTTTCACCCCGGCCACATGGCCACCACGTGGCGGCCGGGCTACCCGCTGAGCCTGCGCAAGCCTCAGGGCGTGTTGCGCATCGGGCACCTGAGTGACTTCCACTTCGGCAAGCCGACAGCAGACGGCGTCGACGCCGAGGATGCGGTTTGGCGCTGGATCGAAGATTTCGGCGAGGTCGGCGTCGATCTGCTCTTCGTCACCGGCGACCTCGTCGAGGAGCCCGACGATGAAGAACGGCTCCCCGCGGCCAAGGCGATGCTCGACAAGGCGCCCTTCCCTTACGTGGTCATCCCCGGCAACCACGACGTCTCCAACCCCGGCACGCCGGGAACCTTCGAGAAAATCTTCGGCCAATACCCGCGCCTCGAGCGCCACGGCGACCTCGAGATTGTCCTGCTCGACTCGATGCAGGGCCTGCCGCCCTCCGAGCGCAGCCTATACGACCGCATGGAAGCAGCCACCGGCAAGGCCTACTCGCGCGGCAAAGTGGGCCAAGCGCAACTCGACGACCTCGAAGGCCGCTTCGCCCACGAGGAGCCGCTCACGTACGGGCGCGTGATGCTCGTGCACCACCACCTGCGCCCCAACGCCCCGACTCGCCAGGGCTACCAACACCACCCCACCGAGCCGTGGGGTCTGATGGGCCCCCTCGAAGACGCCCACGACCTGATCGATTGGGCCTCCCAACACCGCGTGCGGGTGATCTTTCACGGCCACAAACACAATTTCTGGGATCCCTACGAGCCCCGCCCCGGCGTCATCGTGCTCAACAGCGGCACGTCGACGCGCGCCAAGGCCGACCGCCCTCGCCGGGCGCGCATCGTCGACCTCTTCGCGGCCGAGGATTCGATCGCGGTGCACGATTTGGAGTTGTCTATTTAGGCGGACAAACTACGATTTGAGGGTCGTGTGAATCACCTCTAACGCTGAATTGAGCGCTATTTGCGCGGACAAACTACGATTTGAGGGTCGTGTGAATCACCTCTAACGCTGAATTGAACGTCCCCCAAATTGTTGTTTGTCCGCGCAAATAGACCCTCAGCAATCTCAAACGCTGAATTGAACGTCCCCCAAGTTGTTGTTTGTCCGCTCAAATAGACCCGACATCATTTCCCCAACGCCTCGACGATTCGATAGGTGCCGAATTTGGGCAGGCGCATGAAGCCCGACCAGGCCGCGGCCGCCAAGGTGCCGTCGGAGAGCATTTCGGCGAGCCAGTCGCCGGCGTAGCGTGGGTCGCGTTGCTTCAAGCCGGCACCGGCCTCGACCGCCCAGCGGCGGTTGTAGCGCTCGTGGACGCCGACCGGCCACGAGAAGATCAGCGGAAGCCCGAGGGCGGCATAGAAGGTCATTTCGCTCGGCTTCGTCCACAAGATGTCGGTGTCTTGCAGGCGCTCGTTGAACCTGCGGTAGTAGGTCTCGAAGGTCGGCTCGTGCAAGATCTCGATGCTGCGGCCGAGTTCGGCGTCGAGTCCGGCGTCCGAGATCATCTGCTCGAATTTTTCGACGACCTCGGAGCGCACACCGGCGACCAATGTCAGCCGGAGATGGTCGAGCACGAGCAGGTGGCGAAGTCGGGGCAAGAAGGTCGCCACCAGCTCGACCTGCGCACCTGCTCCGCCCACCGCATACATCAACCGGGGCGACCGCCCCTGCTCCTCGTCGGGGAGCTCTCCCAAAAAATGCTCGAGCTCGTGGCTGTGGTAGTCGCGAAAGCGCCCCTTCGGGTCGAGGCGCACCAGCCGGCGCGCGAGGTTGTCTCGGAGCACGGGCAGGTCGGGGCCGCCCAAAAGCTCCGGGGGCAACGGAAAGCCCGTAAAATGGATATGCTCGCCGGGCACCCCGTACGACTCGAGCCGCCGGCGCGCTCGCTTCGAGGGCACGAGGTACTGAATGGCACTCCCCCGCGAGTTTTTTGGCGCCCACACCCGGTTGATATCGCTGTCGGTGACCACGCAGAAGACACGGCGGCAGCCGAATCTGTCGGCGATGATCGCCGGCGAATAAAACGTGGTCAAAAGGGTCGCGCCGGTCTGGCGCAGCTTGGCCACCATTCCCTGACCGATACCTCCGTCGATGGCCCGCTCGAGCAGCCGCACGCCAAGCGTCGGCCGCGACAGGTCACGGTAGGGATGCAGGTGCGGGATATCGGTGACCTGATTGAGGGCGAACCGAAGGGGCACACCGACCACAGGAAGCTGCGAGATGCGCGAAGTCGCCTCGTAAACATGGCGCGTCTTCTCCCACGCCTTCTGCTCCTCAGCGTCGGCCAACGGCGCCTCATCCACGTGAAACACTTCGGTGCGCAGCTGATCGGCCAGTGGGTACGCCGCGCGCAGGTGGCCGTAGCCCATTTCGATCGATACGACGTTCACTTCTGTCATTGGTAAGCCTTGCAGGTGGATTGAACCGCCAAGGTCGCGAGGAACGCCAAGGACGCTAGACAGACCCTCTTGGCCGTCCTTGCTTCCTTTGCTTGCTTTGCGTCCTTAGCGGCCATTGTCGAGCTCAAGCAACTTCATCGAAACCGAGCGGCTCGAGCGCCGGCTCCTCGTGCAGCGGGCGCACCCGCGAGCCCTCGTCGATGATGAACTTGTTGCCGCGCCAGATGACCACGCGTTTGACCGCGGCGACGGACCATAGCAAGAAGACGACCAGGTCCTTGATCGGGGCGACGAGCATACCGCGCCAACCGATGGAGTCGCCGCGCAGACGGCGGTTGAGAAGGTCGTCCGAGAGCACCTTGAGCACCACGGTGCCGAGCGCTGCTGCTGCGAGCACAGGGGTCAAGGTACCCGCCGCGGCGCCCAGGGCAACGGCGGCGGCGACAAAGGGCACCGGGTACAGCAGCGGCTCGGCGAAGAAGGCGGGTGGGTTGATGCGTCGGCGAAGCTGCGCCCAGCGCACGTGGCGGTTGCTGAAGCGCTCGAAGGTCCAATCGACGTTGACCGTCGGCAGCACGTGCGAGGAGAGGGCCACCTTGTGGCCGGCCTTGTGAAACCAATTCCCAAGCACGTAGTCCTCGGCGAGGATGTCGGCCACGGCATGCCAGCCGCCGAGCTCTTCGAGGTGCCTTTTGCGAAAGAGCATCGACTTTCCAATCACACATGGATGACCCACGAGGTCGGCTGCGCAGATCACCGAAGCGACGAACGAGTTCAGGTGCAGGTTCTCGAACAGGGCGCCAGTGGAGCGCTCGCCGACGCCGACGAGCACGTTCGACACCAGCCCCACGCCCTCCTGGGCGAGCTCGGCGGCGATGTCGCGCAGGTACGAGGGGCCGGGACGCACATTCGAATCAGAGATGAGGATCTGTTCGTATGTAGCGTACTGAGAGAGGACGGCCAGGTTGCTGACTTTCGGGTTGAGGCCCAGCGTCTGGTCACACACATGCACGCGAATGTCGACACCGGGGTAGGCGCGCTGAAAACGTCTGGCCACAGTCAGCGCCGGGTCGAGCGGGTCGGCGGCGCCCAGCACAATCTCGAATTCGGGGTGGTCTTGCTCGGCCAAGGCGACCAAGTTCTCCCACAACTCGTCGTCGACTCCCTTGAGCGGCTTGAGCACCGATATCGGCATCGGCCGGTCGCTCTCGGGCGGCTTTCGTGAAGCCTTGATATGAACGGCAAGGTGAACGAGCAGCGTCAGCACCAGTGACGCTGCGGCGAATAAGACGGTCGAGGCGATAAGTACTTGAAGTACCATAGGTCCCTCCTTGGGTTTGGAGGGACCTTAGAAGGGCCAAGTGACCGTAAGATGGCGCATCTGTGAAAGATGTTGCGCCGGCGGTGACGCCTTGTGGAAGCGGCGAGCGCTACCTGTAGAACGGCCCTGTAAAATGAAACCAGGTGGGCACGTCGCGATACTCTTGGTTCGCCGCGTCGATCACCTCGGCCGACGGCGAGTAGACGAAGAAGCCGGGAAAGTCGGCACCTGTATAAGTCCCGGCAGGGGCCGCTTTCAGGCCGAGGTTGTCGTGCTGATTGGCGCCTTCGATGGTCACGGCGATGTCAGTAACCCGGGCTGATGCACCGCTGGAGGGACCCACGACGAGGTAGGCCGCGCCTTGGCTTGTCGACCCCGAGTCTCTGGCGCCGACGACCAGTTCGTCGCGCCCGTCCCCGTTGATGTCGCCCACGTAGGTGAGGCTGGTGCCCAGGAGTTGCCCCGCTTCGACCCCGTGGATCACGAAATTCGCCGCGTTGTCCACCGTCGTGGAGCCGACCGACGGGAAGTTGCCCCGGCCCGAGACCACGTGCACCTTGCCGGCCAAGTCCCCGACGGAGCCCACCGTCGACCACTTCGAGGCGATCACCAAGTCGTCGAACTCATCGCCGTCTAAGCTTCCGCCCATGGCGATGGTAGCGCCGAAGTTCCCGCTGGAGTTGGTCGTCGAGATCCGTAGGTCGACGTCACTGCTACTCACCAGATTGATCGGCTGGCCGTTCGCGATCTGCGCAGTGCCGATCGAGCGTCCCGAAATGAGATAGACCATCCCCGTGCCGTTGGCGTCGGGCGCACCGAACGCCACGTCGGCCATCCCGTCATTGTCGAAGTCACCGCCGGCGATGGAGGTACCGAAATCCGACCCCGCCTCGCCCACAAAGGCCGTGTCGACCTCGGCGAGACTGTTGACGAAGTCGATGTCTGCTCCCGAGATCAGATATACTTTGCCCGGCCCGCTCTGATCGGCGCTGCCGCCGAACCCGGGCGCCCCCACGGCGAAGTCGACCTCACCGTCTTTATCGACGTCGCCTAGGGTGACCACCGCGCTTCCGGCCGCGTCTCCGCCCTGCTCGCCTGCTAGCGTGCGCGCCGGACTCGTCGAGCCATTCTTCAAGTTGGAGCTGTGATAGATATGCACGGCGCCCCGAGGCTGGTTCGAGTTGCCGACGTAATCAGGATGGCCGACGGCGAGTTCGGCAACACCGTCACGATCGATATCACTGACCGCGGCGACCGCCGCACCGAACCGACCGTCGCTGCTCGGTGCGGGAATCTGCGTGATTTGCAACGAGCCAAGACCCAACACTCCGCTCGTGGGAGCTCCGCTGCTGAGCAAAAGCCTGACGGCACCCTCGCCCTCCTCGGCTGACGGCGTGCCGACGGCCAAGTCATCCTTGCCGTCGCCGTCGAGATCTCCGAGAACGGCGATGCCCCCAGCCCAGGTGTCGGTGGAAATGGTGCTGTTTTCGAACAACACCAGGTCGGCCTCTCCGGGGAGCAACCGCTCCGCGCACGCGAGCCCAGTTCCCGAGGTCGTCGTACGCTGCTCCGGGTTGTAGTGGTCGGGGCAGTTGTCGTCGCTGTCGGCAATGCCGTCGTTGTCTCGGTCCCCTATGGCTGCGTCTTCCGTATCTGAGGAATCGGCCGCATCGGAGGCGTCGGCGACATCGCCGCTATCTGCATCACCAGCATCGCCCGCATCGACGCCCACGTCGCCGGTGTCACCGGCATCTGCGTCGCCTGCGTCCGCGTCGCATATCGCAAGATCCGCACAGTCCGAGTCCTCGCAGTCCGCCGCGCCGTCGCCGTCTTCGTCGCCGACGCTCGTGCACGATTCGACCTTGTCCGGCGGCACACAAATAGACTGACTGCGGTCCTGGAGATGCGCGCACTGGTAACCGTCGCTGCACTCGGCGCTCGAATCACACAAGTATTCGTAGCGTTCGATGTCGAGATCCGTCTGGCAAGCGCTTGCGCCCAGCGTCGCGACAAGACAACCGGCGAGCACGTTGCGGAGAGTTTGGAACGTCATGAGCTTCTCTGGGTACGAGCTGAATACTAGAAGGAGACTCGCCACTGCACGCGCACCGCATCGGCGTCGAGGTGGACCGAGGTCTGCGAGCCCGAAGACTCGTCGTCCGCCACAAACAGATACGCGCCCACGCCGGTGATCACCGCACCTCCGGCCAGCGCAGCCACGCCGATCGTGTCGTAGGTATTGGCGCGCGACTCGATCTCGGCGGCTTCTTTCATCGTACGCTCTGTCACCACGCCCTCGTCGGGCTCGGGTTGCGAGCGGACCTTGTCGCGCTCGCTCGAGGCGAGCGCGAACATGGCGCCGCCGCCAGCCATCACGGCGACACCGCCGAGCGTGACGGTCCAAGCAACCGCGTTCGACGAGTCTTCCTCGACCACCGGCGGCGCCTCGACCTTGTCGACCTTGTCGGCCTCTTTCGCCTCGACCGTCTCCCCTTCCGGGCACTCCTCGTCGAGCTCGGCGGAGTACTCGGCGACCTTCTTCTGGATGAACGTAGGCGGCGGTTGTTTGACCGGCGGCGCCTCGAGCGCTCGCTCGAAGGCATCGCGCGCCTTCTGGCACTGCTCCAGTTTTTGATAGGCGCGGCCCAGGTTCAGGTAGGTCACGTTGAGCTCGCCCAGTGAACGCGCCTCCTCCAGCAACGCGACCGCACCGGCATAGTCGCCCTTGATGATCGCGCGGACCGCGTCGTCGTTGAGTGTCAGCTGGTGCTCGCTGGGATTGGCGTACTCGGGAGGGTCTTGAGCCCAAGCGGCCGTCGGAGACACAAAAGCCACGCTGGCCGACAGGCATGCCGCAATAAGGATTGAAACGCGAGATTTTCGAAACATTTGGGCGCTCGAGGTACAGCGAAAAAACGATAGGTTCTACGATACCCGGGGTAGACGGTGGTGTAAAATAGGGATGCATGCTTTCTGCTTTGGAGGCAGCGTCGCCAGTGGTGGTCTCACCTGGAAGGTCTGCCTTCAACGGATGAACACCGTATCCGGACGAACACCGTATCAGAGATACGCATCCCAAAAGTCGCAGTAGTCGCCGCGCACGCCCGTCGTAGGGCCGAGCTCGTCGGTGTCGAGCTGCAGCCAAGTGTCGGCCCCGGCGTCATAGGCGGGCCAGTCGACCGTACCGTCGCTGCCCGGCGCGCCGTCGTAGGCGAATTGGGTCCACCACGTCTGCATGCTGCCCGACAATTCGCCCTCGGCGCCGCCGCCGCCAAAGCTGCCGAAATTGCCGAAGACGAACGCCAACTCCGAGGCGTGGAAGGCGCCCAGGCCCGTCTGGCGACCGGCGGAGGTGACATGGGTGAAGAAGTAGGTGAACGTCGCGTTTGCGTTGGTGCTGTGGGCGCGGGCGGCCTTGCGTGATGGGCACACGAACGCGACGTCGCCCACGATGGCGGCGAGGGCTTTCCAGGGCGCGTCGTATTCGGCGGCGGGATACTCTTCGAGCACCTGAGCGCCGATCGTCGGGAAGGTGGCGTTGACCAAGTCCTCGTACTGCGTCTCGGTCATATTCTGCTGCGAACTCGTAAAGAGCGTCCCCTCGTCGGCGTTGACGCCGATGACAAACGGCACCTCGTGGGCCGAGCCGTCCTCGATGGCCCGAGCCATGCTCTTGTCGAGCACATGGCCGTCGATGATCGGCTCGAAGGCTTCGCCGTCCCCGAGCAGACTGATGGAGCCGGGGAGCGCCTCGAGGATCTCGTCGGACGATTTGCCACGCATACAGGCAGCGACGTCGCCGGCGTCTGCACACCCTGCGGCCTCGGCAAGGCGCTCGCCCTGGGCCGTCGCCGGTTCCTGCTGACCATTCTGAACGTCGAGCTTCCGCATCTGCGCCAGACAGTTGCCGCTCTCCATGATGGCGCCAGTGAACATGCCCTCGGTCAAGGGCGAAGCCATCAATGCGCATACGCTCACCCCGCCGGCCGACTCGCCAAAGATGGTGATCTTGTCGGCATCGCCGCCGAATCGGTCGATATTGTCGCGTACCCACGAGAGGGCCTGAATCTGGTCGAGCAGCCCGTAGTTGCCGGCGGCCGGGTGGCCGTCCTCGCCGACGAACGCCTCGTGCGCCAAAAATCCGAGCGCGCCGAGCCGGTAGTTGATGGTGACGACCACCACATCTTCGAGGGCAAGGTCGACGCCGTCGTAGACCTCGGTGCCCCCCGCGATCGTCTGGCCCGTGCTCCCTTGAATAAACCCACCACCGTGGATCCAAAACATGACCGGCAACGGCTCTTCGGGCTCGAGTTGGGACGTCCAAATATTGAGCGTCAGGCAGTCCTCGTCGGTCGGCCCGGACTGGGTGAGGGTATTCGACGCATCCTGCGGGCAGGCGTAGCCGTAGCTCTTCGCCTCGAAGATGCCGTCGCGCACGGCCGGGGCTCTGGGCGGCTTCCAGCGATGCTCGCCGACAGGCGGCTGGGCGTACGGGATCCCCTTGAAGGCCCAGACCCCGGCAAATTCGGTGCCCTGCACCGGCCCTTCGGTAGTGTCGACACGTCCTTCGGGGGTCTGCCTGCTATCGGCGTCCTCGACACCGTCACCGACATCGTCGCCGGCGTCGGGCTCGAGTGCCGTGTCTGCGCCGGTGTCGGCGGCCGGATTGGAATTGGTGTCGTCGCCGCAGGCGGCAAGGGTGGATGCGGCCAACAAACAGATAGCGAGTGTATTGCGATTCATCGGGCGCCCCGTCTTCGGGTGTAGACGGGGCGAGATTAGCCCAAACTCAGCCCCAAAGCCACCGCACCAACCACACTGCAGGTACGGTCCACAACCCGGCGACGATGTCGTCGGCGACGACCGAGATGCCGTCGTCGCCATTCTCGTCGAGCGACTTGGCCGGAGGCGGCTTCGTCGTGTCGAGGATGCGAAAGAGCACCAATCCGACCAATGCGGCCAACCAGCCCAGGTCGTCGAACCAGACCAACGCGGTCCACACCCCGATGACCTCGTCGATGACGATGCGGTTGCTGTCGTGCTCGCGCAGGGCGCGGCCGGCGTGGTGGCTCCAGTACATCGAGGCAGCCGAGGCGATGATGAGGAGCGCCACGCGGAAGGGAAGCGACCAGTCCGACATCCACACGATGAGCGGGGTGAACAAAATCGCCGCGTAGGTGCCCGGGCCGCCCGGCAGGTGGCCGATGCCGGCGCAGGTGGACATGAACATCGACGTGGGCGCCTCGGTCCAGGCGCGGCGTGTCTCGGATACGGGCGCAGGATCACTCACCGGCGGCTTCCTGTGGTTGCGGGCTCAGAATGTCGGCGAACGACTCGCGGATGGTGGCCGCAGCCCGATCGGGCCACTGCCCCAAGCGAGTGTGGGCGAGCGCAACGTAGACGCCGGCGGCGAGCGCGCCACCGGCGATGACGTCGATGACGTAATGATGCCCCAGATAGACGGCGAAGAAGCACATCGCGCCGGCGTATGAGTAGGCTGCGACTTTGATGGCGGTCTTGCGCGCCCACAATGCAATCCAAATCGACGGAGCGACGTGCAACGACGGTAGGGCGCCGAAGACGTAGGTCCCCTGCTCGTAGATGCTCGCAAAGTGCGGGTACCCCAGCCAGACGTCGACGCGCCCCAGGCCGGCAGGGTCGCCCAGGATCGGCTCGCCGGGCGGGGCGAAGCCGTATTGCTCGACATACCATGGAGGGGCGACCGGCATCAGAATCCAAACCAGAAAGCCGAGCACGTTGAAGACGAGATAACCCCACATGAACTTGTGCAGGCGGCTCTCTTCCTGCCCGTCATCTCGCCACGTGCGCCACCAAAGATAGATGCCGAAGAGGACGACCGACGGCACGTGTGTCGAGTAGAAGAGCCCGGCGAAGATATCGATGAGGATATGGTGGTGCTCTCGAAAGAAGTCGACCGGCCCGAGGTCGCCCGGCTGCGGGGTCATCCACCCAAACATCGCCTGCTCGATGCGATAGATCGGCTCGACGACCACCGCATCGTAGGACCGCCCGGCGAAGAGGCGCAGCAGATCGTAGACCAGCCCGAAGATCGCCGCCGGCACCAACGCCACGGCCAAGTCACGCGTCGCCCGTGAAGCGACGGTGAGCACCACAAATAGCGCGATCAGCGCCATATGCTCCATCCGAAACGGATTGACGGTGCCGTACAAGGTCAGCGCCAGCACGACCACGATGACGGGCACGAATTTTTTGAGCGGCGACCGTTTCACGACTCACGTCCTATGGGAGGGTCACGAACGTCACGAGTGGATATTTTCGCGCTGGCGGGCGACCAGCATCACCTGCACAAGAAGGTTTATAGTCAATATGGACCCGAGACCGATGACGGCTACCTGTCCCAGGCTCAGCAACCCGGTGTGGCGGGCGAGAAGCAGCGTGCCGAAGCCAATCATCGAGGTCAGGTATGCTGCGCTGATCGCCAGGGCCACGTTGGAGTGCGGCCCGAGTTTGTGGCCGTTGTCGACGTGGAGCATGATGTGAAACGAGGCGTCGACGCCCAGGCCGATCCAGATGGGCAAGATGACCACATTCATGAAGTTGAAGTCGACGCCCAGCAGTCCGTTGAGTCCCAGGGCCACCAACACGGCCAGCGCGACCACCAGCAACTGCAACCCCACGAGCCTGCGGCTTCGAAACGCCACGAGCGACAAGAGCAACAGACCGATGAGGGTGATCGCGAGCATCCACACCGCGTCACGCTCGGCCATGCGGATGATGTCGCTCAACAACAACGCATCGGAGATGGCGTCGTAGCCGCGGCCCGAGTCGACCCCGGGCAGGCTTCGGATCACCCGCGCGTAGTCGTCGACGGCGTCCATGTCGGACAGGTTGATCGCCGGGAAGACGAGCACGACGGCCTTGTCGGGCGCGTCCTTGCGCGAGAACGGCCGGCGCACCTGCTCGGGCAAATCAGCTATGCTCAACTCCCCGAGGCTCGAGACCCGTCGAACCTCCTCGAGGTAGCGAGCGAACTCGTCGGGTCGCGCAGATGAGGGCAGATCGGCGAGGGTACGGGCGATTTGTCGAATCACCTCGAGCTTGGCGCGCTGACGCTCGGGGACAAAGGTCGACAGCGACACGACCTTGTCGATGGTATATCCCTCGGGCAGCCGCGAGGCGCGCTGGCGAAGCTCTCCGACGATCGTCTCGGCCTGGCGCTCCGAATCGGCGAGGACGACCGCAGGCGTCTGAGACTGCCCCAACATCTCGTTGACCTTCTCGTCGAGCTTCCAGGAAGGGGCCGAGGTCGACTGGAGCACCGAAAAATCGCGCACGAAGTCGAGCTGGGGGAGCCCCACCGAGGCCGCTACGACCACGGCGACCAACGCCGCCGTCGCCGCCCGCCCTGCAGCCTGGGCGCGTCGGTTCACCGCGGCATCTCCGCCAACCTCGAGTTTGGCGAGCACGCGCTCGGTCAGCGCACGAGACGCCGGTGGAGGCAGGTCGAAGTCGTAGCGCGAGGCGAGCAGAACGGTGCACGGAAAGAGCACGGCGTAGCTCACCAAGATGAGCACCAGCCCCCCCAGCGCGATGACGCCAAACTCGAAGAAAGCGCGAAACTCCGAGACGACCAAGCTCCCCAGGGCGACCATCGTCGTCAGCCCTGCAAATAGGTTGGCGCGACCGGTCGTCGCCAATGTCTCGGCGAGCGCATCGCAGCAATGGCACTCCTCGGAGAGTTCGTGGAACCGCGAGTAGAGATGGATGCCGTAGTCGACACCCAACCCCATGAGCACCGCCCCCAAAAAGGCCGTCAAGATATTGAGACTGCCGAAGGCGAGTTCGGCCCAGGCAAACGTCAGGATGGTGCCCACAATCAACGGCGCGATGACCGCGGCGGTGCCGTGCGCGCTTCGCAAAAAGGCGAATAGGAAGATCAGAATCAATCCCAGCGCCAGACTCATCGACACGGCCAGGTCGCGCTGGAGCATCTCCTGCAGGTCGACGCGCTTCTTGTAGCGCCCGGTGAGCCCGTAGCCCACATCAACTTGCCCCTTCAACTCCCGTTGGACGATCCCGTCGACCTGCTCGACGAGCTTCTCGGCACGTCCGAGATCCGAGGCGGCAAACGATGGATACACAAAGAGCGCCAACATGCTGCCGTCGGCGCTCAGATAGTGAGCCGAGCCGTCGAACTCCTCGACCTTCTCGGTCAGATCCGAGAAGTCGACCTCGGGCGGCTCACCATCCTCGACATCGACAAAGAGCGGGTTGGCCCGCTTCTTCTCCCAGCGGATGCGGCGGTCGAGCCGGTGTTGGATTGTCTGCAGGTCGTCGAGGTCGGCGTAGAGCAAACGCCGGTTCTCGAAAAAGCCAATCGGTTTGGTCGCCTCGACGCGATCTACCCCACCGAGGTCCTCGAGCCGGTCGGCCAAGGTATGTGCGGTGCGCTCGAGCTTGGGATTGCGACGCTCGCCGGTGGGCTGGGACTCCAAGACGACCGTCAGCCGGCCGATCTGGCCGCCGTAGGCTTCCTCGAGGCGCTCGAGTCCGGCGACACTGGGAGCGGACTTGGGCAGCAGGCGAGCCATGTCGGCTTCGATCGCCAGTTGGGAGGCGAGCGCCAGCGCACCGAGGCTCACCGCCACGACGAGCGCAACGATCGGCCAAGCAAAGCGCTGACAGAAGTCGATGTAGGCACGCACAGCCCCCATGAAGAGCCCCCGGTCCATTGACGCCCCAAACGGCGTCGATACCAATCAAATCATCAGTCCCTTTCAGCCACCGTCTGCTTGGCGCTATTCGCCCCCAAGCCCCCAAACACCACGTAACGGCTGAGCGGATAGATCCAGAACACCCACACAAGGCCTTTGGAGGCAAACCAGCCTACCGACGGCCCCAGATACTCGACGAAGCTTTGGGTCAGCGTGCCGTGGAAGGCGGCCGCCAGCCAACTCATCGCAAAATAGGCGACTGCCGACTGCTTGAGCGGCGCTTGAAAACGCTCGAAGACCCAAAAGCGACTCATCGAATAGTGGATCAGACCGCCCACAAAGGCCCCCAGACCTGCGGCCATGCCCACCGAGATGTCCCCCCATTCAACGAACGTCCACAACAAGACGGCATAGATGATGCCGTCGACGGCGGTGGCGGTCGCGCTGGCGACCGACGCCCCCGAGAGGTCGAGCAAATGTCTTTTCCAAGACTTCATAGGCACTGCGACGCCCGGACGACCCACAGTGCAGGCGCAACCGACCCTCGGCTGCGCCAGGCCCTATTCGGCCACCCCGGCGTTCTGTTCGAAGTGTGTGTAGCCCTCATCCGGCTCATCGGCGCCCACGATGGGCGCTCCGTTCTCGTGAGACTGACCGGCGAGGGTGCTAAAGATCCAATGGGCACGGCGCACGGCGGTGACCGTGCTCAAAGCAGCCAGAAGGCCAATGCCGAAGATAGCGACGTGGAAGACAGGGCGCTGGGCGCCGGGCTCCAAGAATACCGCGGCGATGGGCGCCGCGAAGAGCGTGAGGATCAACAACAAGAGCCGCTCGGGTCGCTGCATCAAGCCGACCTTGCAGTCGGCCCCGAGGCCCTCACCTCGGGCGCGGGCGTAGCTGACCATCACCGAGGCGAGCATCGCCCACAGCGCGAGCCAGGTGAGAGCGCCGCCGCCCCCATAGAAGGCGATTCCGGCGAACACCATTCCCTCGGCGATGCGATCGGCGAAAGAATCGAGAAAAGCGCCGGCAGGTGAGCCGGCATCGGTCTGGCGGGCCAGCAGGCCGTCGAGCAGGTCACAACTGGCCGCGGCGATGACCAGCCAGCAGCCGACCATGAAATAGCCGGTGCCCAGCGCGACGGCGGCCAAAGCGGCCAGGTAGAGCGAAAAGAGCGTGATGTGGTTGGGGCGCACCCCCAGGCGGTCGAGCCCGGAGATGATCGGGGTGACCAGCCAATACCAAAAACCGATGAGGATTCGGGGCAGCAGCACCGAGCCGTCGCGGCGGAGCGAGCGCTCAGTGCCGGCCGTGCTCAGCGCGTAGATCCCCAGCAAGACCACGAGCACCGCCCCCAGCAGCAGGCCGGGGGACAGCTTGACGAGCAAGTCGAACCATGGCGCGTTTGGCATCTGGTCACCCGTGTCAAATTACAGCTCCGAGCGAATGCGCGCCTGCGGCTGAGGGTCGACGAGGCGGCCGTCCCACGGCTCGCCGGCCGCATGCAGCGCGCGGAAGGCCTCCAACTGGTTGAACAGCATGCGTCGCTGGGCGAACAGGTCGTGCACCGGCTGCTCGCCGTCGTTGGTCTGAGGGCTCTTGAAGTAGAACGACAACCACTTTTGGTTGCCGCTCAAGCCGGCGCGGTGGGCCAGGTCGGCGAACAAGGCCAGGTCGAGCACCAGCGGGGCGGCCAAGATCGAGTCGCGGCACAGAAAGTCGATCTTGATCTGCATGTCGTAGCCCAACCACCCGAAGATATCGATATTGTCCCAGCCCTCCTTGTTGTCACCGCGGGGTGGGTAATAATCGATGCGCACCTTGTGGTGCATGTCCCCGTACAGCTCGGGGTTGTTGTCGGGCCGGAAGATGGAGCTGAGCACCGACAGCTTCGACTCCTCTTTGGTCTTGAACGAGCCGGGGTCGTCGAGCACCTGGCCGTCGCGGTTGCCCAGAATATTGGTCGAGTACCACCCGCGCACGCCCAACTGGCGGCTGGAGAGCCCCGGGGCCAGAATCGTCTTCATCAGCGTCTGGCCGGTCTTGAAGTCCTTGCCGGCCACCGGCACGCCCTTCTTTTTGGCCAGTTGCACCAGAGCCGGGGTGTCCAGCGCGCGGTTAGGCGCGCCGTTGACAAACGGCACGCCGGCCTTGAGGTGAGCGTAGGCGTAGATCATCGTGGGGCTGATCGCCTCGTGATCGTTGCGCAGCCCGTCTTCGAAGGCCTCCAGGGAGAGGTGGACCTCCTGGGGCGACACGTGCACCTCGGTCGAGCCGCACCACACCGCCACGGCGCGATCACAGCCGTTGTCGGCGACAAAGCCCTCGATGTCGTCGATGAGCGCCTCGGCCAGCTCCATCTTCGAGCCCGCCTCCTTGACGTGGGTGCCGTCGAGATTGCGCACAAACTCGCGATCGAAGACCGCCTTCATCGGCTTGACCGCCGCCAGCTCCTCTTTGACCGGCTCGAGGTGCTTGTGGTCGAGCACGCCCGCCTCGCAGGCCGCCTCGTAGCAATTCTCTTCGAAGATATCCCACCCCCCGAAGACCAGATCGTCGAGACTGGCCAGAGGAAGGGCCTCCTTGATCAACGGCGGCTCCTCACCGCCCGGCATGCGCCCTAATTGGCTCAAGCTGCCGATGGGTTCGGCCAGCTGACGTCGGATGGCCATCACCCCGGCGATGAAGGTGGTTCCCACTGCGCCCAATCCGGGCAGCAAGACGGCCAGCTTTCCGTCAGCGTCACTGATTTTCGCCGCGTCGGTGTCTTTACTCACGATGACCTCTCGAGGCTCGTGTCATTAGCGATGTGAATTGCGTCGGCTGACTCGCCCCCCGTCTGCCACGCTCGCCGTTGTGGCAGCGGCGCGGCAGCGGATGCCCTCCCGTCGACTGCGGGGGGAGTCTCAGCTCCGGCAGTAACAGACAAGGTAGTTGCGTTGTCGACATTTCCAAGCATAAACCCGGCCAGCAGGTTCTTCCACCTTCTGGCCCACAGACGACGCCCTGACAGGCGCCCACGCTCGGGCTGGCGGCGCTGATCTTGCAAGCTTCTTGGGCCGCCACAGGCCCCGGGCGCCGCGACCCAACCCAGCGCGCGCCTCGAGCCCCAGCCGCGCCGGTCCCATTGGAGCATCTTTGCTCCAATGGACGTGCCGCATGTGGAGTGATATGTCTCCACTTGTTGACAACTCCCTGACGTAACTGACGAAGTTCGATGTATCAAAAAGCACTCATCCCTGCCGCCGGACGCGGCGCTCGTCTCGACCGCCCCAATACTCCCAAGCCGCTCGTCGACGTGGGCGGCCGCCCCTTGATCCTGCATGTGCTCGAGCAACTCGAGGCCGCCGGAGTCGACGAGGCGGTGGTCGTGTTGGGCTTCGAAGCCAAAAAGATCGCCCGCGAGCTGACCAACCACCCCGACCTGTCCATTCAGGTGACCTTGGTCGAGAATCCGTCGTGGCAACATGGCCTGGCCAGCAGCTTGCTGGCGGCCCGCGAGCACTTCGACGCGCCCTTCTTGCTGTCGATGGCCGACCACTTCTTCGACCCCGCGCTCGTCGAGCGCATGGCCCAGGTCGACCTGAGCGACGAGCAGGTTGCCTGCATGCTCGTCGATCGTGATACGAGCCGAATCTACGACCTGGACGCCGCCGTCAAGGTCAACCTCGACGGCGAGCGCGTGCTCGACGCCTCTCGAAGCCTCGAAAACGCCCACGGCGTCGACGCCGGGCTCTTTGCCTGCCGCCCCGCTCTGTTCGACGCCCTCGAGGCCACCTTGGCCGACACCGAGCCCGCCGACCTGACCGACGCCATCGCCCGGCTGGCCGCCGACGGCAAGGTCGCCGCCCGCTTTGTCGGCGAGCGCAAGTGGTACGACATCGACACCCCGCCGGCGCTGATTCGCGCCGAGATGGACCACCGCCAAAAGCGCCGCGTCGAGGCGGTCTTCTCGGCCGACATCCACGACACCGACCGCGAGACCCACGAGTACACCTTCGTCACCGGCAAGCCCATCGAGACCGACGTGTTCGTCCAGCGCGGCTTCGTGCGCAACCCGAACACCATCAAGCTCATCCCCGACGAGAGCGCCTCGTCGCCCATCTACGTGTTCACCGACACGCGCGTCAACGAGCTGTACGGCGACGATTTCGTCGGCGGCCTGAGCGACATGGGCTACGACGTGCGCCGCATCGTCATGGCCGAGGGCGAGGAGTCCAAGACCCTGTCGAACTACACCAAGCTCGTCGAGCACGTCCTCGGCGAGGGCATCGACGAGCGCTCGGTGCTCGTCAGCCTGGGCGGCGGCGCGGTGTGCAACGTGTGCGGCTTTATCGCCTCGACCCTGTACCGCGGCATCGGCCTGGTGCACGTTCCCACCACGCTCATGGCCCAGTGCGACGCCGCCATCAGCCACAAGCAGGGCGTCAACGGCGAGCGCGGCAAAAACCTGGTCGGCGCCTACTACCCGCCCATCAATATCGCCGTCGACGTCGAGGTCCTGGCCACCCTCGAGGACTGGCTCATCCCCGACGGCCTGAGCGAAGTCGTCAAGCACGCGCTCGGCCAAGACCCCGACTACCTGCAATTTTTGCTCGACTACGACGGCGCCATCGACGACCCCGACTTTCTGGAGGCGGTCGTGCGCAAGAATATCGAGCTCAAGTGCGAGCTGATGGCCATCGACCCCAAAGAGCTTCGCGAGGGCATGGTCCTGCAGTACGGCCACACCGTCGGCCACCCCATCGAGTACCTGTCGGGCTACGACCTGAACCACGGCCAGTCGGTCGGCATCGGCATGATGGTCGCCGCGCGCGTCTCCCGCCTTCTGGGCGGCTGCGACGAGGAGATCATCGAGCTGCACCGCCACGTCATCGAAAAGTACGAGCTGCCCACCCGCATCCCCGAGTCGATCAAGGTCGACGACATCCTGGCGATGATGCGCTTCAACAAGCGCTACCTGACCGAAGGCACGCGCATGGCGCTCGTCGACGGGCCGGGCACGCTGTGGTCGGTCGACGATGACTACGCGATTCCGGTCAGCGACGCCGTCCTTCGTGAAGCGATCGAAGCGAGCTATTGAGGTCGACCATGCCACGCGAAATCCTGATCACCGGCGGCTCCTCCGGCATCGGCCTCGAGACCGCCCGCGCCTTCATCGAAGCGGGCGACGACGTCCACATCGCCAGCCGCAACGCAGACAAACTGCAAGCGGCGAAGCAAGAGCTGGGCGACGTCACCACCCACCCGCTCGACGTCACTGACCAGGCCGCCGTCGACGCGCTCTTCGTCGAGCTCGGCGCCCTCGACGTGCTCGTGGCCAACGCCGGCGTCTGCCTGCAGGCGCGCCTCGACGACGCGAACACCGACGAGGTCTGGCACACCACCATGGATGTGAACCTCAACGGCGTCTACTACTGCCTCAAGGCCGCCCAGAAGACCCTCGTCGACGGCGGAAGCATCGTCACCGTCTCGTCGGGCCTGGGCAAAAACGCCCGCGCCGGCTACGAGGCCTACACCGCCAGCAAGCACGCCGTTTTGGGGCTGACCAAATGCGTCGCCCTCGAACTCGCCCCGCGCGGCATCCGCGTCAACGCGGTCTGCCCCGGCTGGGTCGACACCCCCATGTCGCGCGCCGACAGCGCCGAAGGCGCGCGACGCGCCGGTGTGGAAACCGACGAGTTCCGCAAGGAGGCCATCGCCGGCATCCCGCTCGGCCGCATGGTCGAGCCGGAGGATGTCGCCGACTTGATCGCATTTTTGTGCTCCGGCGCAGCACGTGCAATCACCGGGCAGTCGTACAACATCGCCTGCGGCGAGTTCTTCAACTGAGAACACAGCTCGATCGAGCAAACGCATCCTCTCCGCCCGCAGCGAAGCGAAGGGAAGGAGAGGACCGAGGAGAGGCTCCCTTTCCATGAAGCGAAGCAAAATGGAGAGGGATCAAGGGAGAGGTCTTTCGCACACCAACTACTTTCCTCCTCCTCGGTCCTCCTCCACTCCGCTACGCTTCGCGGAGGAGGAGTCCCCTCCTTGGTCCTCCCCATCTCTCCGCTGCGCTACGAGCGGGGAGGAAAATGTCGAGTAGAGTAGGCTTTTCATGAAGACGTTGATCGCCGGCCACACCACCCACGACCACTACCAAGGCGGCTTCGCCGCCGGCGGCTGCGCCTTCTACGGCGCCAAGGTCCACCACGCGCTCGACCGCCTCGCAGCGAGGGCAAGATGCCCCCGCACCGATGGGACGAGCGCAGCTTCGGTGCGGGGGCATCTTGCCCTCGTCGACGGACACACCCACCTGGTCACCGTCGTCGGCCACGACTTCACCCGCGACGACGAACTCAGCGACCTCGACGCCACCGTCCACCGCCAGGGCCAGACGACCGTCTTCGCCAACTACTACCCCGACGACGCCCCGCGCATCCAACTGCTCGAGGCGATGGCCCCCGAGGTCACCCCCGACATGGTGTCAGACACCATGTTGGACGCCGACCTCGTCCACCTCGCCCCGGTCCTGGGCGAAATCGACCTGCTTCGCTGGAAGGACGCCGTCGGCGACGGCCTCCTGGCGATCAACGTGCAGGGCTGGATCAAAGTCCCCGGCCCTGTCTTCGACGCCTCCGAGCTCGAAGGCGTCCAGCAACGCGGCGTCACCGGCCAAGCGCACCGCGTCGTCCAGCAGTTCTGGGATGTGACCGAAGAGGATTTTCGGGGCGTCGACATCGCCTGCTTGAGCGAAGAGGACGTCATCGACCAACCCGGCCTGCTCGACAAGCTCGTGCGCGCCGTGCCCATCGTCGCCTATACCCTGGGCGAGCAGGGAAGCCGCATCTATGTCGACGGCGAACCCACCGAGGTGGGCATCTACCCCACCGACGCGGTCGACCCCACCGGCGCCGGCGACACCTTCGCTGCGAGCTTCTGCCACCAAATCGCCGCCGGCCATGCTCCCGTCGACGCCGCCCGCTTCGCCGCGGCCTGCGCCTCCATCGTCGTCGAAGATATCGGCGCCCGCGCCCTCACCCGCCTCGACGAGGCCGAGGGGCGCATGGAGGCGATTTGAGGGGCGGAGGCCCTGCAGGAGAGCAACGCCTGCTATTAGGGGCGAGGGCTGAACAGCGCCCTCGACAAACGACAATTTGAGGGTCGACTCATCCACCACATGAGGCTCATTGAAGTCATCAACCACATGAGCCACATTGAAACGCCCCTCAAATTGTAGTTCCGCGCCGCCGTTCAGGCGCCCCTAATAGCTGGCGCCGCGCCCCTGCAAGGCGTTCGCCCACCGTCGAAGTTGGTTGCTCGCCTCTCGCACATAGGTTACACGCAGAATTGCGCGTGATCTGTTTGTGGCACGATCTGTTGAGCACCTTCTTCGCTGTGAGGCGCCTCGATGCACGACCTGCACCTACTGGCTGATTTTTTGATCATCGTGAGTCTGTCGGTGATCGTCGTCTGGCTCTTCCACAAGATCAAATTGCCGTCCCTGGTCGGCTTTTTGGCCGCAGGCGTGCTCATCGGGCCGGGCGGCATGGCGGTGATCGCCGACCCGAGCGAGGTCGAGCTGCTGGCCGAGATCGGCGTGGTGCTCCTGCTCTTCTCCATCGGCCTGGAGTTCTCGCTGCGCGACCTGATGCGCATCCGCAGGCTGGTCTTCGGCGGCGGGGGCATGCAGCTGTTGGGCACCGCGGCGATCGTGGCCGGGATTGCGATGGGGGTGGGGATTGCCTGGAACGTGTCGCTCTTCTGGGGGGCGCTGGTGGGGCTGAGCTCGACGGCGATCGTGTTGAGCCTGTTGCAGCAATCGGGTCAGCTCAGCGCGGTGCACGGCCAGGGGATGCTGGGGATCTTGATCTTTCAGGACCTCGCCGTCGTCGCGCTCATCTTGCTCGCCCCCATCATGGCCGGCCAGGCGCCCGGGGCGAAGGAGGTGGCGTTTATCTTCCTGAAAGCCTTCGGGGTCATCGTCGGGCTGATGCTCCTGGCGACCTACGTCTACCCGTGGTTCATCGAGAAGGTCGTCAAGACCCGCCAGCGCGAGCTGTTCACGCTGCTGACCATTCTGGTGGGCGTGGGCACGGCGTACCTGTCGGGGCTGGCGGGGCTGTCGCTGGCGCTGGGGGCGTTTTTGGCGGGGCTTGTGATCTCGGAGTCGCCCTACTCGCACCAGATGCTCTCGGAGGTGCTGCCGTTTCGCGACCTGTTCAACAGCCTCTTCTTCGTGTCGGTGGGCATGTTGTTCTCGCCGACGGTCTTCATGAATATGCCCTTCGAGCTCATCGGGCTGATCGTGGCGGTCTTCGTCATCAAGGCGCTCATCGCCGGCACGGTCATCCTGGTGCTCGGCTATGGGCTGCGCGTGGCGGTGCTCGTGGGAATCGGCCTGGCCCAGGTCGGTGAATTCTCGTTCGTGCTGGCGCGCGAGGGGCTTCGCGTCGAGCTGCTCTCCCCCGATCAGTACTCGGTGTTCCTGGCCGTGTCGGTCATCACGATGGCGGCCACCCCGCTGTTGTTCCGCCTGGCCGAGTGGCTCGCCGAGCGCACCGAGTTCGCCAAGCCATCGCGCCTCGAGCGGCTGCTCGCCCCGTCGCGCCGCGTCGAGGCCGTCCACCACGATGGCACCGAGCAGGACCTCGAAGACCACGTCATCGTCGTGGGCTACGGGCTCAACGGCAAAAACGTCGCCCGCGTGCTGCGGCGAATCGCGGTGCCGTACGTGATCGTGGAGATGAACTCGAAGACGGTGCGCGACAAGCGCGACGAAGAGCCGATCTATTTTGGCGACGCCGCCCGCCAGCCCATCTTGAAGCACCTGGGCATCGAGCAGGCGCGCTCGTTGGTCGTGGCCATCGGCGACGCGCCCACCACCCGACGCATCGTCGCCCAGGCCCGCCGCCTCAACCCCGAACTGTTCATCGTGGTTCGCACCCGCTACGAGCGCGAGGTCGACGACCTGTACGAGCTGGGCGCCTCGGAGGTCATCCCTGAGGAATTCGAGACCTCGCTCGAGCTGGTCGGCTCGGTGCTCGAGAGCTACGGCGCCTCACCGGTCGACATCCTGCGCGAAAAGGACCGCATCCGCCGCGAGGCCTACGGCTTCTTGCGCATGCCGCGCGCCCCGGAGCAGTCGCGCACCCGGCTGACCCTCAAGCAACTCATCGGCCGCAGCGAGGCCGACATCATCCGCGTGCCCCGCGGCGGCGCCGTCGAGGGCAAAACCCTGCGCGAGCTGAACCTGCGCGCCGAGACCGGCGCCTCCATCGTGGGGGTGGTCCGCCAGAACGACCTCGAGATCAACCCGCCGGCCAACTGGATCCTGAAGGGCTGGGACGAGCTCGTCATCCTCGGCAAGGGCCCCCAGGTGGCCCGGGCGCGCGAGATGGTGTCGCGGGTGGAGGAAGAGGTGGCAGCAGAGTCGAATTCGACGAACGAGTAGGCCTTGCAGGGGAGTAACGCCGTCTATGAAGGGCGCCTGAACGGCGGGCAAAATCTCGGCACCGCCATCAGGGAAACGGCGAAGGATTCGTGTGCGGCGAAAACGCCCTCACTCGATCACCGACTCGCTCACCTGCGGGTCGCCGTCGCCCAGGTAGAAAATCCCCGGATATCCCTGCGTCTCGAAGCCGTCGCTGGGGTTGTTCTGCAGCGTCGAGTCCTCGATGACCAGGTGTCCCGAGCGGTCATTGCTCACAAAGAAGATCGCCCCGCCCCCCTCGTTGGCGTGGTTGTCGACGATGCGGGTGCCGCACACCGTCAGGGTGTAGGTGTTGCCGTCGTTGTAGATGGCTCCGCCGCTTCCGCCGCCGGGCGTGCCCTCCTGGGCGGGGTTGGCGCCGCGGCCGATGGCGTCATTGTGGCTGAACAGGCTGTTGATGACGGTGTAGGAGACCCCGATGCTGCTCAAGCCCCCACCGTTCGAGCACGTGTTGCCCAGCTCGGCCGCCCCGCCGAAGGTGCTGTTGACGATGTAGACCGGCTGGCCCTCGTGCTGGCTGAGCGTGCGGATGGCCGCGCCGCCCACGTCGGGGCCGACCTCGTCGCAGCGATTGTTGAAAAACCGCGAATTGACCACCTTGAAGCGCCCGCCGCGCACAAAGATCGCCCCGCCGCCGCCCGGCTCCTCACCGGAGGCATTGCCGTCGACGAAGGTCAGGTTCTGGACGGTCAGCCACGGGTGGTCTTGGTTCTGGCAGTGCGACGTGGTCCATTTTTGGTCCTGGTCGCAGGTGTTCATATAAAGGATGCGCCGACGGCCCGCCCCGCTCAACGTCACTTTGCCGCCGCCGTCGATGACGATCTCGGGGCCGGTGTCGTTTACCACTTTGGCGGTTTCTTCGAGGGTGATGGTGTGCGGGTCGGGCCCGCAGTCGAAGGTGATGACCCCGCCTTTGGCGACCGCGTCGACGAAGGCCTGCGAGGTGCAGCTCTCGGGGGCGCCGTCGCCGACGACGTGGTCGGGGCGCGACGTATCTTCGAGGCCGGCCTCGTCGGGGATGTCGGTGCAGGGAGCGTCGGGGTTACCCGCCGGCGGGCCGTCGTCGGGGTCGGTGAGCGGGTCGGAGACGTCTATGCGCGTGTCCGGGGACGTACCGGCGTCGGTCGAGCTGCCGCCTGATGATGCACCGTCGGAGCAGGCTGAAAGCGTGGTGAGCAGGAGCATGCACAGGTAGACGAGCGTGGGACGTGGCATGACGGCCTCGGGCGGGTGGCGTGATTGCTGCGGCCGAGTCTAGCAGAGGAGCGTGGGCCTTGCAGGTGCGTGACGTATGCGCCCCTACTTCCTCGCCGTAATCCACCGATCGAGCGCATTGGCGAACGCTTGCTTTTGGCGGTCACCAAAGGCCGACGGCCCGCCGGTGTCGACGCCGATGCTGCGCAGGTGGTGGGCGAAGTCGCGGCGGCTGAGTCGGGCGCGCACGTTGTTGGCGTCGAGCTCCTTGCCGTGCGGGGTGATGACCACCGCGCCCTCCTCGACGGCGCGCGCGGCCAGGGGGATGTCGAAGGTGATGACGAGATCGCCCTCTTCGCACTGCTCGACGATATAGTCGTCGGCGACGTCCTCGCCGCTGGCGACGGTCACCACCGAGACGCGGCTCGACTTGGGCTTTTGCAGCCAGCGGTTGGCCACGAGCACCACGTCGACCTCGCGCTTGAGCGAGGCGCGCACGAGGATGTCTTTGCAGGCGTTGGGGGCGGCGTCGGCGTCTACCCAGATGGTCATGATTTTTCTCGTCCTATTTGAAGCGCATCGGTTCTTGAAGGCCCGCTATTTGGGGCGAGGGCTAAACAGCGCCCTCGCGGAACGGCAATTTGAGTGTTCCCCAATCAAGCTCTTGTGGTGCATGAGGCAACACCCAAATCGTAGTTTGCGCCGCTGTTCAGGCGCCTCTAATAGCGGGCGCCAACCTCGCAAGGCGACCGCCTCCGGCTCACCCGCCCAATAGCTGCTGGCTCTCCACCAGCCGGCGGTACACGTCGTCGCCGCCCATCAACTCCTGGTGCGTGCCCTTCTCTACCACGCGGCCGCGGTCGAGCACGACGACGCGGTCGGCGTTGGCGATGGTCGACAGGCGGTGGGCGATGATGATCGTGGTGCGCCCCTCCATCAACTTTTCGAGCGCGGCTTGGACGAGCGCTTCGCTCTCGACGTCGAGCGCCGAGGTCGCCTCGTCCAAGACCAGGATCGCCGGGTCCTTCAGGATCGCCCGGGCGATGGCCACGCGCTGCTTCTGGCCGCCCGACAGGCGCACGCCGCGCTCGCCGATGACCGTGTCGAGGCCGTCGGGGAAGTCGCTGACGAACTCCCAGGCGTTGGCGGCCCGCAGGGCGTCGACGACCTCGTCGTCACCGGCGCCGAGGCGGCCGTAGACGACGTTGCTGCGGATGCTGCCCGAGAAGAGGACCGGCTCCTGGGCGACCATGCCGATGGCGCTTCGCAAGACGTCGGGGTCCCAGTCGCGGATATCGTAGCCGTCGATGCGCACCCGGCCCTCTTGCGGGTCGTAGAAGCGGGCGACGAGGTTGGCCACCGTCGACTTGCCCGAGCCCGACGGGCCCACCAGCGCGACCTTCTCGCCAGGGCGCACTTCAAAGGAGACGTCGGCGAGGGCGGCGACCTCGGGGCGCGTCGGGTAGCGGAAGGTGACGCCCTCGAGGGCGACGTGGCCAGTCTTGGGCGCGTCGTGGCGCGGGTCGTCGGCCACATCGAAGTTGGGCAGGCGGTCGATGAGCTCGAAGACGCGCTCGCCTGCGCCCACCGCCTTCATGAAGTCGGTCCACAGACCGCTCAACACGCCCAGCGCCACCGCCACGAACAGCGTGTAGAGGATGTAGGCGGCGAGCTCGCCGGGGGTCATCTGGCCGTCGATGACCATCAGGCTTCCGAGCCACAAGATCACCGCGATGGTGCCGTAGCCCAAAAATGTGATCCCGCCGGTGAAAAAGGCGCCCAGCCGGGCGCGGATCTTGGCGATGTCGAAGGAGCGCTCGATGTCGCGGTCGTAGTTTTCGCGCTCGTGCTCCTCGCGGGCGAAGCTTCGCACCGTGCGGATGCCCCCGATCGACTCTTCGGCGACCGAGGTCGAGTCGGCGATGGCGTCCTGGACCTTTCGGGAGAGCCTGCGGAGCATGCGCCCGTAGAAGAACGCCGTGCCGATGACCAGCGGCACCGCCACGATCATCACCAGCGACAGTTTGACGGAGGTCACGAACAGGATGGCCACCCCGCCGATGGCCTGCGCGCCGTAGCGAAGCCCCATCGACACGTTCGTGGTCACCGCGCTCTGGATGGCCTGGGTGTCCGAGGTGAGCCGGCTGGTGAGTTCGCCTGTGCGATTGTCGTCGAAGAAGCCCATCTCCTGGGCGAGCAACGCCGAGAAGAGGCTCTTGCGCAGGTCGGCGACGATGCGGTCGCCGATAACGGTGAACAGGTAGTAGCGAAGCGCCACGAAGAAGGCCTGCACCGCGAAGATGCCGAGCAGGCCGAGCCCGAGCATCTTCATGTCGGTCGTCTGACCAGCCTTGATGACGTCGTCGATGGCGATGCGGGCGGCCTGCGGGTACAAAAGCGAGATGCCCGCGGCCACGAACAGGGCGAACGTCGCCACCGAAAGCCCCTTCCAGTGGGGCTTGATGAGGCTGAGCAAACGCTTGGCGTTCAGCGAGGTCTCTTCTGTAGGTCGTTTGGCCATCTAGAGGCTAAGGCTGTGAGGCGCTGCTTTATTTCGTCTCGCCGCGCGCGAAGCCGCGCCAGCATCTGGTCGTCAGTCAGCGGCTCGTCGGTGTCGGGGTCTTCGAACGGCCAGTGATAGCGCGTCGCCTCACCCAAAAAGGCGTGGTCACGGTGGCTTCTTTGGGTGTTAAGATTATCGCATTTGCACGATTATATAAGAAGGCTCAAGATGTCAATTTGACGAGCTGCGACCCTTCCGAGGGTGCGCTCATCGAAGCGCCTTTTGGGCGCTTCGATGAGCGCACCCTCGGTGACGAGAATATCGCGCAAGCGACCTCTACGGGCAAATGATTATCGAATATGCGACCAGATCAGCTCAGAGTGCAGCAAGGCTAGGCCCCCTCGTCACCGGGGGTAAGCACAGTCGGGCGCGCTTCGCGCGTCCGACGAAGCGCACCCTCGGAAGGGTCGCAGTTCGACAGCTTGACACTCATCGTAATATGACGATAATCGCAAAAGAACGATAAAGGCTCAACCCACAGGAACCCACAATGACCACAACCGAAACCCAATGCTGCCCGCCGGCGTCTGAACTCGAGCCGCTCGCCGACCTCGAAGGCCCCGCCGCCGACGACGAGCTCGCCGAGCTCGCCAAGGCGTTGGGACACCCGGCGCGCGTCAAGATCTTGCGCCTGCTCGCCAGGCGCGAAGCCTGCGTATGCGGCGAAATCGTCGACGAGCTGCCGCTGGCCCAGTCGACGGTGTCGCAGCACTTGAAGAAGTTGAAAGACGCGGGGCTGGTGCAGGGTGAGATCGACGGGCCGCGGGTGTGTTATTGCATCAATCCGGACGTGTTGAGGCGGTTGAGGGTGCTAGTTGCAGCTCTTTGAGACTCTTCGAGCTGCCTTTATGAAACGATAGACTCAAACCACAGGAGCCCAAAATGAGCAAAACTGAAGAAATCAAAAAGCAAATTCGCAAGACCTACGGCGACGTCGCCAAGTCCGATCCCTCCAGCAGCGGTTGCTGCTCGGGTGGCCAAGCCGAGCGCGACATCGCCAACATCCACGCCGAGCGCCTGGGCTACTCCAAAGAAGAGGCCGAGTCGGTGCCCGAGGGCGCCAACCTGGGACTGGGCTGCGGCAACCCGACGGCCATCGCCGCGCTCACGCCCGGCGAGGTCGTGCTCGACCTGGGGGCCGGCGCGGGGTTCGACGCCTTTTTGGCGGCCGACAAGGTCGGCGATGAAGGTCTGGTCATCGGCGTGGACATGACCGCCGAGATGGTCGAGAAGGCGCGCGCGAACGCCGACAAAATCGACGCGAAGAATATCAGCTTTCGGCTGGGCGAGATCGAGCACCTGCCGGTGGCCGACGCCACGGTCGACGCGATCATCTCGAACTGCGTGATCAACCTGTCGCCGGACAAGCCGCAGGTCTTCGCCGAGGCGCTGCGCGTGCTCAAGCCGGGCGGCCGGCTGGCCATCTCGGACGTGGTCGCCACCGCCGAGATGCCCGACGAGATCTTGGAGGACCTCGAACTGTACTCGTGCTGCGTGAGCGGGGCGAGCACCATCGACGACCTCCGGGCGATGCTCGAAGAGGCCGGCTTTGTGGACGTGACCATCGAGCCCAAAGACGAGAGCCGCGAGTTCATCCGCGAGTGGGCGCCCGGGGCGGTCGTCGACGAGTATATTCGCTCGGCGAGTATTGAGGCGAAGAAGCCCGGCAAGCAGTCGTGCTGCTAATGATTCGGTGCGGGTGCATCCTTGCTCTCGCCTACGAGGGCAAGATGCCCACGCACCGATGAGTTCGAGGGCAAGATGCCCACGCACCGATGAGTTCGAGGGCAAGATGCCCACGCACCGATGAGTTCGAGGGCAAGATGCCCACGCACCGATGAGTTCGAGGGCAAGATGCCCACGCACCGATGAGTGTTACGGCGCGCAGGTCTCGCTGGGCGCGGCGCCCAGCCCGCTGAAGTCGTCTTCGGCGTGCGTCGTGTAGAACACGGCGGCGTCGAAGCTCGACACCCCGTCGAAGGGCGCGAAGTTACAGCGCTCGAGAGTGACGTCGGCCCACAACCTGCTCGAGGGCTCGCTGGCGAGCTCGCCGAAGGCGTCGACGACCGTGTCGACGCCGTGCTCGTAGGCGCCGCTACCGTCGTCGAGGTAGATGACGAAGCGGTCGTCGCCGTTGAAGCTGATGTTACCGGTGAGTTCGTCGCAGGCGGCGGCGTCTGAGATGCGGTCGTTGCACAACACCTGCACCGCGCCTGCGGCGAGGGTGCCGGTCAGGTCGTGGTCGCGCGAGCAGTCGGCGGTCCCGGTCGGGTCGGTCGAGTTGTGGGCGGCGCAGTAGCGGTAGTCGGTCAGGTCGATGGCTGCGCTGCCGCAGTTGTAGATCTCGATGGCCTTGTTGTAGCTGCTCCCCTCGACGTACTCTGAGATGATCAGGCAGTCGGCGCCGCCTCCGCCGGTATGTCCACCGCCGTCGTTGCCGCCAGTCCCGCCGTCATCCCCCCCGCCGCCGTCGTTGCCGCCGCCCTCGCCTACGCGCACCACCACCGAGTCGCTGCTGGTCAACTCGCCGTCGTCGACGGTCAATTCGAAGGCGTAGTCGCCCTCGACGCTGGGGGTGAACCGCGGGGTGGCCGAGTCGGAGCCGAGCAGCGCGGAGGTGTTGCCGGTGGGCTCGGCGATCATCGTCCAGCGGTAGGTGAGCGCGTCGCCGTCGGGGTCGCTGCTATTCGAGCCGTCGAGCGTCAGTTGGGTGCCCACGTCGGCGGTGATATCGGCGCCGGCGTCGGCCACGGGCGCGTGGTTGGGCCCGGCGTCGACCTCGTCGGAGGTATCCTGGCCGACGTCTTGGCCGGCGTCGGCAGTCGTGTCGATGGGGCTGTCGTCGACGGTGATGGTGAATGTCTCGGTGGACTCGGCTTGGCCGTCGTCGACGGTCAGCTCGAGAAGGTATTGGCCGACGACGTCGGGCTGGAACCACGAGTTGGCGCTGCGGTCGCCCCAGATCACGACTTGGCTTCCGTCAGGTTTGCTCGCAAATCGCCAGACAAAGTCGAGCTCGTCGCCGTCTGGATCGACGCTCGCCGACGCGTCGAGGTCGACTCGCTGGCCGACCGAGGCTTGGCTCGGCGCAGAGATCGACGCCTGCGGCGCCTGATTCGCGCCGTCGACGGTGTCGGCGCCGAGACCGGCGTCGGCGCCGGAGTCGGACGGGTTGTGGGCGGGACCTTCGCCGCCGGCGCACGCGCCGGCAAAGATGAGCAGCGAGGAGAGAAGACAGACAGACAACTGAGTTCGCGGCGCTTTCAACAACATGGCCAAATCTCCGAGACGGAAGCTCGTTATTTGGCGCGGAGGATGGGGGTTTAGGCGACGCGATGCAACGAAAAAGGCCGATTTGCTACAGAAATGACACGTTGATGGAGAGGGATGAGCTCCGCTCCGCAATCCCGCCCGACAGTTCCTGTGATCGTGGTTTGCAGCTGTAGTGGTCGTTCACGGTTAAACTGCCGATCACGATCACGACGACGATCACGGTTTGCGGTGGACGTGGTTGCGGAGAGGTCAGTCCGGGAGGAACGCCTCGATATACCCCGGTTCGTGGTTGAATCGGGGTATTTCTGTATCGACCTCCCACGGGCGCCGCGTCACGACTTCGTCGGGGTCGTCGACGTGGCCCTTCTCGAGCAGCTCGTCTAGCTTGGCGGGCTCGAGGGCCTCTCGAAGCGGCAGCTCGCGCTCGACGCGGCGGATGCACACCCCGCGCTTCCATTTGGTGGCGATGTCGTTGGGGTTGACGCCGAACTCTTGGAAGATGAGCTCCTGGCGCTGATTGGTGCTCAGGCCTTGGAGCATCTCGTGGGCCTTGTTGGCGTCGTACTTCTTGCGAAGCTCCCAGTAGGCGTAAGTGCTCACGCAGTTTTTGAAGGCGTCGTTCTGGCGCCACAAAAAGTAGTTATTCACCTCGGCGTACGGCACGACGAAGGCGCGACAGTCGAACATCGCCTCGGTCGGAATGCCGTAGGCGTTGGCGACGCGGTTGAACGTCACCGCCGCGCGCGAGGCGGTCAACGAGGCGAGCTTCTGGGTGCGATTGCCCAGGAACGGCTCGGTCTGCTCGGTGTGGTCGTTTCGAAGGAGCACCGAGATTTCGTCGGATTGCACGTAGGCGAGCTCCGCGCCCGAGCAAAACTCGAGCACGTCGGTCGCCGCGGCGTGCATCGCCTCCAAAAAGCGCTCGTCGAACGGCTTGTCGAAGTCCTCACGCTCGGTGAGCTTGCTGAAGGCGTGGCCGTCCATGCGCAGGATGACCGGCAAGCGCGGAGGCAGGAGCTGCTCGGAGGTGGATTCGTAGGCTTTGAAACGTGCGGCGAGTCGGTCGGTCATGGGTCTCTCGTCGGTGGTTCGGACATGCTCGGCGCGCCGGCGCCTTCTGCTTCTTCGGTGCGCGACGAACGGGTTGCGGCGCAATCCTCCGAGACAAGCCTCGGGGCTGCACGGGCGCTGGCTCCGCGGGCAGCAAGCAGCCGCTCCGCGTTCAGTACACCGGCAGCTCGCCCTCTTCGACGAGCTCTTGCCCGTCGAGGGCCTTCGGCAGCGCCTCGCACAGCGCCTCGTACTGCTCGAGGCGGTTGTAGAGGGCGCACGAGACGCGCAAGATGCGCTTGGGTAGCTCGGGGAACGCGGCCATGCGCACCTCGAAGCCGCCGCGGGCGAGTCGCTCACCCAATGGGTCAGTGAACTGGTTGGGCGGGAGCTTGTCGTAGGGGGCGTCGGGCAGCGGGACCGAGGCCATCGGGCCGAGCATCTCGTCGGGCGCAGGCGGGTCGATGTCGAGCGTGTCGCACAGTAGGTCGCGGGCTTGCAGGGCGAGCTTGTGGTTGCGCTCGTAGATAGCGGGCCAGCCGCCGGGCATCAGGCTGCGCAGGAACTTGATGGTCGTCGGTACGCACAGATACGGCGAGAAGTCGTGGGTGCCGGTCCAGTCGAACTCGTAGTGGAAGCGCTCCTCGGGCGGTGCGCCGGCGCCGTGACTGATGACCGCCGGGCGCACCTCGGTGCGCTTGCTCGGGTCGACCCACAAAAAGGCGGCGCCTTTGGGAGCGCACAGCCACTTGTGGCAGTTGCCCGTGTAGTACGTGGCGCCCAGGCTCTCCAGGTCGAGCTCGAGCATGCCCGGGGCGTGCGCGCCGTCGACGAGGACGTCGACTCCGCGGGCCTGCAGCTCGTCGACGATCTTTTCGATGGGCAAGATGAGCGCCGTGGCGCTCGTCACATGGTCGATGAGCGCGAGCCGGGTGTTGTCGCCCACCTTGGCGAGAATCGCCTCGACCACCTCGTCCGGCGAGCTTATCGGAAAGGGAATATCGGCGACCACGGACTTGGCGCCGGCGCGCTCGCAGACGAAGTCGACTGCGTTGTTGCACGCCGGGTAGCCGTGGCTTGTCACCAAGATCTCGTCGCCCGCCTCGAGCGCGAGCGAGCGCAGCACCGAGTTGACGCCGGTGGTCGTGTTCGGCACGAAGACCAGATTCGCCGGATCTGCGCCCACGAACTCGGCGAACTCCGCGCGCGCTCGATCGAGCTCGCCCGGCAGATCGCGCATGAAGAACTGCATCGGCTGGCGCTCCATGCGCTTGCGAATCTCTTCCTGCTCGTGGAGCACGCGCTTGGGCGTGGCACCGAACGAGCCGTGGTTGAGAAACGTCACCGACGGGTCGATTGTCCAGTGGGCGGCGAAGTCGATCTTGGGATCCTCAGTCATAAGGTGTCTCGTCGTGCTATTTGGGGCGCCTGGCGGCTACAAACTACAATTTGAGGGTCGTTTCAATGCGCCTCATGTGGCTCATGTGGCTCATATACGCGACCCTCAAATTGTAGTTTGTCCGCCCAAATAGGCCTCAAGAGCCCAAACGTTCTTTAAGCCAACCCGCAACGTCTTCACGCGCGACCTTCTCCTGGTCGCCCGACTTCATGTCCTTGAGCGCGACGACGCCCGCTTCGAGTTCGTCGGGGGCGAGGATGGCCACGAACGGGATATTGCGCTCGTCGGCGTAGCCGAACTGCTTGCCGTAGCGGTCGTTGTCCGGGTACAGGTCGACCTTCAGGCCCGCCTCGCGAAGCTCGTTGGCCAGCCGGAAGCTGTTGGGCGTGAAGTCGTCGTTCCAAAGGGTCACGAGGACGTCGACCTCCGACTCGCGCTCGTCGAACATGCCGCGTTCTTCCATGAGCACGAGGATACGCTCGACGCCCAGCGAGAAGCCGCACGCCGGGATGTCTTGCTTCGAGAACATGCCGATGAGCTCGTCGTAGCGACCGCCACCGCCCAGGCTCCCCGAGAACTCGTCGCTGCGAATCTCGAAGATGGGACCGGTGTAATACGACAGGCCGCGCGCCAGGTACGGGTCGATATACAGGTGGTCCGCAGCCGAGCCCGACGTGGCGAATTTGAGGAGCTTGTCGAGGTCGGACAGCGCCTTTTGGCCGCTCTCCAACTCACCGACTTCCTCTCTCAACGCGGCGAGCGTCGCCTCGTTGTCGAACTCACCGGGGCTGGTCGGTTCGCTGGCCTGGTCCAACAGCGGCATCAGGCTGTCGATGGAGCCTTGCTCGATGCCGCGGTTTTCGAGCTCCTCGATGACGCCGTCGCGCCCGATCTTGTCGAGCTTGTCGATGGCGATGAGTGCCTCTTGGCGCATCTCGGGGGCGACGCCGGCCTTCTCCATCATCGCCGTCAGCAGCTTCCTGTGGTTGACGTGGATACGAAAGTCGGTGAACCCGAGGCGAACCAGTACTTCGGCCAGCGCCGCGGTGACCTCGGCCTCGACGGTCATCGCCTCGGAGCCGATGACGTCGACGTCACACTGGTAGAACTCGCGAAAGCGACCCTTCTGGGGCCGGTCTGCGCGCCACACCGGCGCGATCTGGTAGCGCTTGAAGTAGCGCGGCAGCTCGTTTTGGTATTCGGCGGCCACCCGCGCCAGGGGCACGGTCAGGTCGTAGCGAAGCCCCATGTCGGCCACATCGGTGTCCTGGGGCTCATCCTTGCGCAGCGCCTTGTCGAGCTTGCGCCCGCGCTTCATGACCTTGAACAAGAGCTTGTCGCCCTCTTCGCCGTACTTGCCCATCAACGTCGACAGGCGCTCCATGGCAGGGGTATCGAGGGGCTCGAAGCCGTAGGATTCGTAGACTTCGCGGATGATATTGAAGACGCGATTGCGGCGCTGGACGTCCTTGGGCAGGAAGTCGCGCATGCCGCTCGCGGGCTTTGTCGAAACTTGACTCATTGTTCTTCCAATTGATGTTTGTTCAGAATTGCGTGTCGACGTTTTGGGGCGCTCTTCTTGTTCGGCGCTCGCTATTTGGGGCGCCTGAACTGCGGCGCAAACTACAATTTGAGTGTTCCTCCGATGCACCACATGTGGTTTTTCGCAGCAACACTCAAATTGTAGTTTGTGAGGGCGTCTTTTGCCCTCACCTCAAATAGCGGGCCTGAAAAATCTATACGTCCCAGCTCGGCTCGATCTCTTCTAGAATCTGGGCCAACTCGTCCCACCCGGGCAGCTTGTCGAGCGCTTCGCGCACGTAGCGGATCGAGGAGTCGTAATACTGCAAGAAGCTCGGGTCGCCTTTGACGCGGTCGATGTAGACAAAGCGGCCAGCGTCCTTGAGCTTGCGTTGGATCGTCTGCAGGTGGAATGCCTCGTAGGCGCGGTCGCCGTCGGCGCACCACGGCAGGCCGACCTGTTGGCCGCGCGTGACGTAGTGGTCGAGCAGCGTGTCGACCTGGCTCGATTCGAGCTCGATATACGAGTCGCGCAACAGGGCGACGAGGTCGTAGGTGAACGGACCTTTGAGGGCGTCCTGAAAGTCGATCAGGTGCCACTGGCCTTCTTTGTGCATCAAGTTGCGCGACTGGTAATCGCGCAACACGAGCGCCTGTTGGACGTCGAGCAGCTCGTCGACCACCTCGTCGAAGATGCGGTCGAGGTCGGCCTTTCGGGCGGCGACGCGCTCGGCGGCTTTGCCGTCGAGGCGCTCCTCGAGGCCCCACTCCAGGTAATGGTCGAGCTCCCAGCGCAACAGCTCCTTGTCGAAGCTTCGGCCGAAGGCGATGCAGTCGGCGTTGTCGACGTCGTCGTCGGTGGCCGACTGGAGCACGGCTTGCTGGAATTCGACCAGCAGGTCGATCGCTTCGCGATAGAGGTCCAAGAAGGCCTCTTCGTGGTCCTCCGGCTCGAGGTCGTCACGACGGCGAAGCTCGAGGATCGACTCCTCGAAGGTCTGGTCGCCCAGGTCCTCGAGCAACAACACCCCGAGGTTCATGTCGACCAGGTCGATGTCGGGCACCGGCATGCCGATGCTGTCGAGGTAGCGATGCACGTTGACGAACGGGAGTTCTTTGGGCGCCTCGGCCCCGGAGGACATCCCCTCTTCGCTCTCGAGGATGTCGGCGTCCTGGGGCAGCACCATGGCCATCTGGGTGTACTCGCCGCGCGGCGCGCTGGCATGCGCGGGTAGCTGGACGCGCCAGTAGATACGCAGCGAGGCGTGCCCGCCGCGGTTTTCCAATTCGGCGGACTGCGCCACCTCGATGTCGAACAGTTGAGTCAGCGCTTTGCGGATGCGCTCTTCCATGTTTTTGATGGCCAAAACGAACCTCCCGTGGTCCGAAAATGATGAACAGTGCTGCACGATGCTCGACGGCTCCACGATTGTCAAATGGTGGCGTATTGGGAAGAATGGGCCGACGGGGTGCGCCAACAAGCAACTCTTACAACACTCGCGACCAATGAACTTCGACCAACTCCTCGAAAAAGCCAACGCGCTCAAGAAAGAACGCCCGCGCGGCCGCTACGCGCCCAGCCCCACCGGCCCCCTGCACCTCGGCAACGCGCGCACGGCCCTTCTGGCCTGGCTGCAGGCGCGCCTGATGGGCGGGGCGTTCATCATGCGCAACGAAGACCTCGACCAACCGCGGGTGGTCGAGGGGAGCGCCGAGCAGATCTACGAAGACCTGTACTGGCTCGAGCTCGACTGGGACGAGGGCCCCGATGTGGGCGGCCCGGTGGGGCCGTACAACCAGTCGGAGCGCACCGCGTTGTACGAAGAGGCGCTTCGCCGCCTCGACGAGGCGGGGGTGGTCTTCCGGTGCTACTGCTCGCGCAAAGACGTGCGCGAGGCGGCCAGCGCGCCGCACGACGACGGCCGGGTCATTTACCCGGGCACCTGCCGGTTTCTGAGCGAGGAGGAAGAAGCGCAGGTCAAGGCCGACAAGCCCAACCGCACCCCATCGTGGCGCTACCGCGTGCCCGCCCGAGACGTCTCGCTCGAGGACATCATCGCCGGACGCTACGCCCAGAACCTCGACACCGAAGTGGGCGACTTCCCCATTCGACGCGCCGACGCGCTCTTTGCCTACCAGTTGGCAGTGGTCGTCGACGACGCACTGATGGGGGTGACCGACGTGGTGCGCGGCGATGATCTGCTGTCGTCGACGCCGCGCCAGGTGGAGTTATTCGAGGCGTTCGGCTTCGACGTGCCGCGTTTTTGGCATGTGCCGCTGATGTGCGACGAGGAGGGCAACCGCATGTCGAAACGCGACGGCTCCGATTCGCTGCAGATGCTCCGCGAGCAGGGCAAGACGCCCTACGAGGTGGTCGGAAAGCTGGCGGCGTCGGTCGGTCTGGCCGAGCCTGGCGAGGAGATCTCGGCCGGAAGGCTCCTCGACCGACTTACGATCGAGGAGTTCGAGGAGGCGCTTCGCGCCCGGTCGCCTTACGGCTGACCGGCGTCGTCGCTCTGATTATTGCCGTTGTTCTGATTCTGGCCGTTGGTGCCCGGGTTGTTCTGCTGGGCGCTGCTGGCGATGGCCTGGCCCTTTTCGTTGGCGTCGAGGCGCCGGTTGTTGTTCTCGTCGCGGAACAGGCGCGCCGAGCGCTTGATCGAGGCCTTGAAGCTACCCATCATCTCGGGGTTCTCCTCCGATGAGATGACGATCGGGTCTTGGTCGCTGACGTTGTCGAGCTGCGACTCGTTGATCCACTCGTCGAGCGCGAAGCCCACGATCAAGTGCTGGTCACCGACCAACTCGAAGTCCTCGAGCACACCGCTCAAGTGGAATTTGTCGTCGAGGTCCGCCTCGATGCGGAACTCGACGCCGTCGGCCCGAGCCCCCTCGACGAACAGCGACAAACCGGCCAATTCACCCGGCGCCCCAGCGGGCAGCGCGTCGGCGTCGACCTGCGAGAAGCCGACGTCGAGTTTGCAGTAATCGCCGGCCGGCTTGGTGAACAGCGGCGCGTCGTAGGTGGGCTGGTCGGCCAGCAGATCGACGACCACCGGGTCGGTCACGTCGTAGGGAAGCGTCTCGTCTTCGCAATCATCGACGCTGCGGAAGCGGAACTGCGACAGCACGATCCACGCCGTGTCGATGCGCAGGCCGTCTTCCAAGGTCAAGGCGCCCGAACGGGTCTCGGTGTAGCCAGCAACCTCGAGTTCTACGTTTGCCTGTTCGTCTTGCGGGTTGCCTACATCGGTGCCCACACACGAGGGCACCAAGAGCGCGACCAGGAGAAGGATATGGAGGGTGATGCGTTTCATTCGTCTGGGTTCTCCTCGCCCGGCACCTCGGTCAACGGGAACAACTGGAAGTTGATCTGGAAGACCGCCTCGGGATTGGCGTCGCGATCGCAAAAATCGAGCAAGCTCTCACGAAACGCGTGGATGCGCTCTTTGACTTCCGGGACCTTTTCGGAGTCGATGCACACGGTCAACGCGCTGATATCGCGAAGCTCGCGCGGCACGTTGACGATGGAGTTAGCCGCGCGCTCGAGCATCTGGCGATGGTAGTTGCCGATCGCCAAAGAGCGCACCTCGTGGCCGGTGGTCAGGCTCGGCTCGCCGCGCGAGATCGAACCATCCTCTTCCTCCACCAGAAGGCCCATGTCGAAGAGAAGATCCAGCGATGCCTCGATCTGCTCGACGGAGACCTCCGGGGAGAGCTTCCGGGCGATCCATTCGGGATCGCGGCGGAAATCGTCGAGTGCGGCCAACTCCCGGATCGCCGGGTGGTACCAGCGCGACAGGTACTCGAACATGCTGCTGTCGAGTCGGCGCGCGCGGCGAAACCGCCGGCTGGCGGCGACCCGCTCGAACGCCTCGTTGCGCTCCTCGACCGTCTCGGCCTGATCGAAAGCGACCAGGTCGGCGAAGAAGCGCTTCTCTTCGCGGTCGAGTTTGAGCGCCTTGGCAAACTTGTTGATGCTGTCGTTGCTCAGGTTGCGATCGCCGTCCATCACCAACTTGAAAAAGTTGGGGGACGAGAAGCCTGCCAGGCGCGCCAAATATCGATACGAGAACTGCGAGACGTTCGCCTTGCCGGCGTCGTAGTAGTCGCGCAGATACTCGCGATAATCGACGTATTCGAAGATGTTGGGTTTCCAGTCGTCGCTCATGAAACGTCCCAACGCGAAAGGTGGACCGTTAGAATACGTCTTTGCAAGCCAGCTTGCAAACGAAAGGAGCCACTTTTCGCGCTGGGAGGCGTCAAACGAAATGCGAGAGGCGCTCAGCCCTCGTTCTCCTGCTGGTCGTTGGTCTCCGAGGCAGGCCGCACATCGAAGGTGAACGTCTCGGTGATGCCGTTGCCGCCGTCGGCGCCCGGAATCGACACGTCGATCTCGCAGCTACCTTCGGCCTTGCCGGTCACCTTCAACACGTTGGGCTCGTACAGGTTGAACAACCCGTCGTCGGAGGTGCGCGCCTCGTAAGCGACCTCGCAGGTGTCGGAGGTGGTGGCCGTCGCCTCGATGGCGATGTCGCTCTGGCAGACCGGCACGGGCTCTTGGATCGCCGGCAGCAAGCCGCTGGCGGTGGGAAGCAGGTGCAAGGTGAGCGACTTGTCGACCTCGACGGGGAAATTGGACTCATCGAGGAAGTCCTGTTCGAAGATCTTCGCGCCGTCGATATCGCCCTGCTCGATGAGCGTGAGCGCAAAGGTCGTATCATCGACCTGCGACTTCACCGAGATCTCGCCGGGGGTGCTGGGCGTGCGCAGCGGGAGCAGTCCGTTGACCGTCGAGTCGCCCAACGTGGCGGCGTCGGCCGGCTCGAACTCGACCGGGTAGTGGCCGTAGCCCACCGCGATCTTGCCGCCGGCGCGCATGGTGTAGTGCAGGCTGATGTCGTGGTCGACCAGATACAGCGCCTCGGCGTCTTTGGCGCACGGGTTGTCGAACTCGAGAGCATCGACGGTCGCCGCCTCGAGCTCGAACGAGTCGGTCAGCGCCTCGCCATCGGGCGCGGTGGCCTCCACGTCGATGGTGGTCTCGCCGTCGGCGACGCCCTCGAGGGTCATCAGGCCGCCGTTGACGCCGTCGACGCGGATGATCTTGTCGTCAGCAGCAGTCGCCGAGTCGAAGGAGACCTTCTGCTCCTTGTTGCCGTTGACCATCGCCGAGTAGTCGAGCTTGGCGCCCACCGCCAGCGGTGACGAGCCGGTGGCTCCACCGATGGGTCCTTCGTTGTAGGTCAGCGTCAGGTTGCCCTCTTCGCCGCCAATCTCGGGGTTACAGGCGCTGGCAAAAAGTGCGGCGGCCGACATCGTGAGCAAAATTTTCGTGGTCTGTCGCATTTCGACACCTCGTTATCTGAGTAAAAGCGTGCTCTCAATTTGTAGTCGGTGCGTAAGACTGCAATGGGTATGCCAGTATTCAAGGCGTGGCTTCGTGGAGTTTCTACCGCCCAACCCCGACACCCATGCCCCACCCGTGGACAAATGGTACACCACTTGGCGTGCGTCAAATTGCGGTTAAAATCGCCGCGTGCCAAAAATTGCTACCAACACCTGAGGAGACCCCCATGAGCATCCGCTCCGTCAACCCTACCACCGGAGACGTCTTCGCCGAGTATCCGTACATGGACTCCGAGACGATCGACCAGACGCTGACGCGCGCCTGGGAGACCTACGAGAGCTGGAAGCAGACCGACTTCGACGAGCGCACGCGCCTGATGCACAAGGCGGCCCACATCCTGCGCGACCGAGTCGAGGAGTATGCTCGCCTGATGGTCAAAGAGATGGGTAAGCCCATCGAGCAGGCGCGCGGCGAGGTGCGCAAGTGCGCGTGGGCCTGCGAGTACTTCTCCGACAACGCGCGCGAGTTCTTGCAAAACGAGGAGATGCAGAGTGACGGGTCGCGCGCGTTCGTGCGCTTCGACCCGCTGGGGCCCATCTTTGCGGTGATGCCCTGGAATTTCCCGTTCTGGCAGGTCATCCGGTTTGCCGCCCCCAACTTGATGGCCGGCAACGTCGGCGTGCTCAAGCACTCCCATAACGTGGGTGGCTGCGCGGTCGCGCTCCAGGAACTCTTCGAGGAGGCGGGCTTTCCCGAGGGCGCCTTCCAGAGCATCTTTTTGTCCAACGACATGACCGACGAGGTCGTCGGCCACACCGCCATCCGCGGGGTGACGCTGACCGGCTCGGTGGGCGCCGGGCGAGCGGTGGCCAAGCTCGCCGGGCAGAACCTCAAGCCGACGGTGCTCGAGCTAGGCGGCTCGGACCCGTTCATCGTCCTCGACGACTGCAACCTCGACTACACCGTCGAGCAGGCGGTGCGCGGCCGGCTGATCAACAACGGCCAGAGCTGCATTGCCGCCAAGCGCTTCATCGTCGAAGAAGGTATCTACAACGACTTTGTCGAGAAGTTCCGCGACGCGTTGGCCGGCCAGACGATGGGAGACCCGATGGACGACGCCACCGACCTGGGCCCGATGGCCCGCCTGGATCTGCGCACCACCCTGCACAAGCAGGTGCAGCGAAGCGTCGATCAGGGGGCCAAGCTGGTGCTCGGCGGCGAAATCCCCGAGCGCGAAGGGTTTTATTATCCCGCCACGCTCGTGACCGAATGCGAATACGACATGCCGGTATTCGACGAGGAGACCTTCGGGCCGGTCGCTGCAGTGACCCGAGTCCAAGACGCTGACGAGGCCATCGACGTCGCCAACCACAGCCACTTCGGCCTGGGCGCGTCGGTCTGGACGAGCACCGACCGCGGCGTCGACCTCGCCGCGCGCATCGAGGCGGGCCACGTGTCGGTCAACGGCATCGTCAAGAGCGACCCGCGGCTGCCGTTCGGCGGCGTCAAAGACTCCGGCTACGGCCGAGAGCTGAGCCACCACGGCATTCACGAGTTCGTCAACAAAAAGACGGTGTGGGTGAAGTGATTCAGTCTGCCTTCGTCGCCCGATTGCGCCCGTTTTGCTTCGAGGCATAAAGGGCGCGGTCGGCGGCGTCGATGAGTTCGGAGGCCGAGTCGACCTCCTGTTCGGGGTAGGAGGCGACGCCGGCGCTGATGGTCACCGCCAGCTCTTCGCCGTCGTGGGTGAACTCGTTCTGTTCGACCAGCTTTCGCAGCCGCTCGGCGGCCTGCCATGCCTGCTCGAGGCTCGCGCCGCGGCAAATCATCGCAAACTCTTCGCCGCCGTAGCGCGCCACGAAGTCCTCGGTGCGCACCGTCTGGTTGAGCAGCGAGCCTAGCTTCTCGAGCACCGCGTCGCCGGCCAGATGGCCGTGGGTGTCGTTGACCTTCTTGAAGTGGTCGAGGTCGAACAAGATCAGCGCGATCTGGTCACCGTAGCGCGCCGCATAACCGAACTCCGAGTCGAATTTCTGGTCGAAAAAAGCCCGGTTGTGCACCTGGGTCAATGGGTCTTTGATGGCCGCGTCGAGCAGGCGCTGCTGGAAATCCTCGTCGAGGTGATCGTGGTAGGTGAACTTGAGGATGGTGTCGGTGCCCAACGTGATCTTGTCGCCCTGCTCCAGGTGCGCAAATCGCTCGATGCGCTGGCCGTTGACGTACACGCCGTTGGAGCTGTTCAGGTCTTCGACGTACCCGCCCTGCTCGCGCAGGTAAAACCGCGCGTGGCGCCGCGAGACCCCTTCGTCGGTGATGACGAGATCGGCGTCGTCAGCGCGGCCCACCACTTTGGGTGACTCGGACAAGGAGACGGTGTGCCCCATGACCGGCCCCGATAAAAACACCAAGCAGGCGTTGCGCTCGGTCTCCTCGGCGAACGACTCCTCGAAGGCATCGGGGGGCACGTCGATAGTAATCTCGTCGTCTTCCGACTTGACCAACTCGAGATCAGACTTCTCAGCCATCATTGCTCCAAGAGCGAATCACAGAAACGGGTTTCGCCAGTGTAATTGATGACGGCTGTCGCGGCAAAGCACCGCATGGTGAATTCTCAGTACTACGCCTTGATGGCGTGTGCGTTCAGGTGCTTGCTCCGCAAGCTGTCCGCCTCGGCTCGATTCTCGTCGTCGGATACGGCGACTGCCCGCTTGAAATTATCGATAAAATCTCGATCGTCGGGCGACCAGAGCACGTAATTATCGACCGTGCCTTGTCGCATGGTGACACCGAGGACTCCGTCGATGCCGGTCATGTCCTCTTTGCTCATCTCGAGAGTGGGGCCGTTGACGTCGACGAAGCGGTCGACATCGGCGCCGAGATCGTCGGCTCGGTTCATCAACCCTTCTACGGTCACCTCGCCGCTGGCCAGTTGTTGTTGCAACTCGAGCCCCGACTTGCCGAGCGCCTTTGCGAGTCCATGAAGATCTGTGATGGTCACGCCAATATTGGCGTCGATCTCCGATCGGCCGACCCTTAGCGTCATATCGACATCGTAGGTGACTCGAATCGGCTGCTCGGCGCCGACCGGCGTATAGAACCCCACGGTCGCCTTCGGCTCGGCGGCGAGGTTGATGCCGACCGTCGGACCGTAGACCTCTTTGAACCCCTGGGGAATCTCGGGGGGAAGCTTTTCGAACATCTCGTCGAGGAGTGGATGGCCGACTTTCGAGCTCTCCAGCCACGGTCGAGCCAGGTCGTCGCCGATCTGCAGGCTTGGACTCTTCGCTTCGAACTTCAGCCCCACCGACGCGGTCTTTCCGTAGTACTTCTGCCCATCGATCGTGGTTAAGCTCGCGGTGCCCTCGATGCCGACCTTCGCGCCGACGTCGAAAACCTCGACATCGAGATCGTCGGCGAAGCTACCCTCCGCCTCGCTCACATCGATATCGGTCGACGGTGTCTTGCGAAGCAGAGCGGCGAAGTTGCCATGAGGCGCCGTGGCCATCTGCGCGGCGCGCTCGGCGGCGCCCGGGCCAGATACTTCGACGACGATCTTCCCACCGAGTTCGACCTCATTGTCGCCGGTTGCTCCCTCACCGGCTGCCTCTACGCCCCCTCCCACTCCAACTGTTCCCTTCAGCGAAACTTCGACCTCGTATCGATCTGCGTCCAGCCGAGTGACACTCGACTCGACGCTGGCTCCTACAACTCCGCCGACTTTGGCGTGTGCCGACACCTCGAGTCCGCGTTGAATGACGTAGCTGTTGCCGACCTCGAGCGCCTCAATCTCGGGTTGCACGTCATTTGGGTCGAGGTCCTCGACGAGCATGCGCACCTTGTCGGGATGATCGATCAGGTCCTGGGCAAGTCCCGGAGCGCCCTTGGCACCACGCGCGAGGCCCAGCATGGCCGTACGCGAGAAGGATATCGCGAGGCCTACCGGGTCCAAACCCGCCTGCTTAAATGCATATGCTGCACGCTCGTTGTCGAGTACCTGCTCGACGAATTCGCCGGCGCCTTCGATCAGCTCACGATGCTCGACGATCGTGTCGGCACCCGTCAGAACCATGCCGACGAGGGCATGCTTGGCATTCTCCGAGAGCGTCTCGGGCAGGCTCTTCAGCGGCTCGTAGACATCCTGCTCGACCGTTTCGAGCATCTCCCGTCCCAAGTTGACGGTACCGTCGAAGACGCGTTCGGCCGCCTCGTAGACTGCCTCTTCGGGCTGGCTCTCGAGGAAAGCTTCGACCTCGTCGGCCAATTTAGCACCCTGGTTCTCGAGGGTGCGATACAACTCCTCGCCGCCGGCGACGACGTCTTTGGGAACCTCGCCCATCTCGTGCAGCGCCTCGTGGGCGAGGTCGAGGACCTGCTCGAGCTCTTCGGCCGTCTCGACGGCGAAGTCGCTCGCCTCGTCGACCTCGTCCATCACCGAACGCTCGACCTCGTCGACGGCCTGCTGCGCCGCGCCGCTGACGCCGTCCCAGAATTCCTCGGCGGCCTCGCCAATATCCTCCTCGGCGTCGCCCACCGCGTCCTCGATCTGCTTCTGAGCGTCACCGATCGCATCACCGATCTGCTCGCCAGCGTCACCGACCGCGTCCTCGACTGACTTCTTGGCGTCGCTGGCCGCGCCTTCGAGCGTATCGAGCGCGCCATCGAACATATCAAAGCCCCATCGACTCGAATCGCCGCCATCAATTTTGTCTGCCATTTTCTCGCCTCGTGATAGAAGTACCCTCCTATTACGGTTATCGGCAGAAGAGGCGATTTCGTTGCGTGTTCGGCATATATTTTTTTGTACGCCCACACACAAACCCCCACTAAACACTTGACAATGCAGACCTTTCTCTCGCACAATCCTTCGTGCCACTCAGGCCAATCTCTAAAAGCCAGCTAAAGCAAGTGGGGTCCCACTCGAAACTCGCTTCACCTAGCGAGGCCCGGCGCCTATGATGGCCGCCGATGATGCATTTCTTGCCGAGAATTGCCTATGTGCGGACGATTTACACTTTCTACGCCGCCCGATCAGATCGCCAAATTATTCGATGCGCCCGAGGTGCCGTCGATGGAAGCGCGCTATAACATCGCGCCCACGCAGGATGTGCCGGTGTGCCGTCGGCCCAATCCCGATGCCCCGCGCCAAATCGATCTGCTGCGTTGGGGGTTGGTGCCGTTTTGGGCCGACGACCTCAAGATCGGCAACCGGATGATCAACGCCCGCTCGGAGACGGCCTCCTCGAAGCCGGCATACCGAGCCGCGTTCAAGAAGCGACGCTGCTTGATCCCGGCGACGGGTTTCTTCGAGTGGAAAAAAGAAGGCGGAGGCAAGCAGCCTTACCTGTTTCGACGCGAGGACGGGGCCCCGTTCGCCTTCGCCGGCCTGTGGGAGCATTGGAGCGACGACGAGACCGGCGAGGTCGCCGAGACCTTCACCATCTTGACCTGTGCGGCCAACGAACTGGTCGCCCCGGTGCACAAACGCATGCCCGTCGTGCTGCGGCCGGACGATTTCGAGTTCTGGCTCGATCCCACCAACGTCGACGTCTCGGCGCTCGACGAGTTGGTCGGCCCCTGGGCTCCGGAGGGATTCGAGGCGTACCGGGTCAGTCGCGACGTCAACAGTCCCCGCAATGACAACCCCTCGCTGGTCGAACCACTGCAGTAGACATCTGATGCATAATCCGAAGCAACTCTTGCCCGTCGCCGTCTCGGCGTCCAAATCGCTGGAGCGCTCGCTACGTGCGATCGTCAATGGCTTGGACATTGCCGGGGGCGCGCTTTACCTCGTCGACCGCAACAACGAGCTCAAACGCATCGTCGCCTCGGCGAACTACCCAGAACCGCTTCCCAACGAAGCATATCTGCTCGAAATGGTCGCCGCAGACCAAATCGAGCTCATCGCCGACGCGCATGCTCACCCCAAATTGTGCGAGCACCCGTGGGTCTGCGAGTCGCCTCGCTGGCGCAGCTTGGCCGTGGCCCCGCTGAAACTGGCGCGAGCCCAAGCACCGTTTGGCTATCTACTCATCGCCGATGACCAGCCCCAGCGCTTCGACGCATCGACCCAGACTGTCCTCGAAGACGTGGCTCATCTGGTCACCGAGCGCCTCGAGTTGCAGCTGTCCCAGGCCGAAGTCGCCGGCGAAATGGATCGTATGATCACCATTGGCATCCTCGCTGCCGGCGTCGCCCACGAGATCAACAACCCACTGTCCTTCGTTGGCGGCAACCTGCAATTTGCCCTGCGCCTGCTCGATAGCGAGTTCGATCGAGACGACCTGCCCTCGGCGGTCTCCGAGAGCCTGTCCGACATCAACGAAGCGCTGCGAGACGCGCTCGAAGGGAGCCGACGTGTACGCAACGTGGTCCGAGATCTTCGCCGATTGGCCGGCGGAAACGGCACCGACGACTACACCATCGAGCCGGTCGACGTGCTCGAGTCGCTCAAGAGTTCGCTGAGTATCGCGCGCAAACATATCGAACAGCGCGCCAAGCTCGTCGAACAGCTCACCCATACCCCCATGGTCATGGGCAATGATTCGAAGCTCGGCCAGGTCTTCTTGAACCTGCTCATCAATGCCGCTCAAGCCATCCCCCGCGATAATACGGGGGACAATGAAGTGCGCGTGCGCACCTACGAGCGCGATGGGGATGTGGTGATCAGCATCACCGACACCGGAACGGGCATCACCGAAGAGGCGCTCGAGCATATCTTTACGCCCTTTTTCACGACCAAACCGACCAACGAGGGCACCGGGCTGGGCTTGGCGATCTCGCACAATATCGTGCGCAATCTCAGCGGCGACATCGAGGTCGAGACCGCTCTGGACGAGGGCACGACCTTTCGGGTGGTCCTGCCAAGCGTCGACAAGGTCGTCCAACAAATGCCTCGAACCTGAGGCCCGAACGCGAGCGAGGCTGTCCGGAGTGCTTCGCGGCTTTTTAGTCGCTTAAAAAAGTGTTAAATTGAGCGCTGGTCTCTTGCCCCCGGAACCATGCAGCGCTCCAACCGGTATCATCTTCTCGAGAATGCGCCGACCCAGGCGTTCCAGCGGAGCACGCGCCTCATTTTACGCCTGCTCGACGTGACCGGCGTGGCGATCTTTTTGACCGGTCTCGATGGCGACTGGAGGCTTGTCTTTCTTTCGGGGTGCCCTCGCAGCCAGGCTGCCGACATCGAGCCGTGGCTCTCCGCACTACCTGACGACGAGCCGTGGGTACTGAGCGACTCGTCGAACGCCCCCCTCTCTGCCGAACGCGCAAGCACTCCGCCGCCGTTTCTGGCCAGTGCCCCGCTTACTTGCCCGGAAGACGGCGCCAACTTGGGTTATCTGGTGGTGACCGGAACGAACTCGAGCCTCGGCGAACAAAGCCGGCAGACACGTCAGAACCTGCGAGACTGCGCAGATATGATCGTCGAGCAACTCGAACTGCGGCTCCAGGTGCGGCAAGCCGACATGGATGTTCGACAACTCGAACAATACACCACCCAGCTCACCGAGAGTGAGCGACGCTTCGAGACGCTGGTCAACCTGCTCCCACTGTTCATCGTGGTCAAGGATTACGACGGCCACATGTTGCTCTCCAACAAAGCACACGCCGAGTCGTATGGAAGCACGCCGGAAGAGATGGTCGGACGCCACTTCTTCGAGTTTCTCACACCTCGCGAGATTGCCGAGGCGGTCCTCGAAGCCGACCGCAGGGTCATCGACACCGGCGAAACGCTGCGCGCCATTCGTGAAGTCGATAACAACGGCTCGCAGTTCATTTTCGACGTGATGAAGATCAAGTACGACAACTGGGAGCCGGGGGTCGACGCCGTGCTCGGTGTGGTTACCGACGTCACCGAGCTCAAGGAGCGCGAGCGTGAATTGGCCGACCAGAGCCGAGAGCTCGAACATCTGGTCGAGGAGCTCAGCCGCTCGAACCGCCAGCTCGAACAATTCGCCTACGTGGCTTCGCACGACCTGCAAGAGCCGCTGCGCATGGTCACGAGCTTTTTGACGTTGCTGGACGAGGAGTACGGTGGCCAGCTCGACGCCGATGCCGACGAGTATATCGGCTACGCCGTCGATGGGGCGCGGCGCATGAAGGCGATGATCAACGATTTGCTCGAATACTCGCGGGTCCGCCGCAGCGACGAGCCGTTCACCGACGTCGACCTGGATGCGCTCGTCGAGACAGTCGGCGCCGATCTCCAAGCGGCGCATCCGGACGTGGCCGTCAGCTTGACCCACGACCTCCTGGCGGAAGTTCGCGGCCGTCGCGGCCAACTCGAGCGCCTCTTCACCAATCTGTTCTCCAACGCCGTCAAATACGCCGGCTCGGGCTCCCCGCACATCCACGTCAGCTGTACGCGCCTCGACGACGAGTGGCGTATCGCCGTGGAGGATAACGGAATCGGCATCCCCCCGGACCAGCACGAGCGCATCTTCGACGTGTTTGTGCGCGGCCGCACTACCCGCCAGACTCCGGGTACGGGCATCGGGTTGGCTATCTGTGCGACCATCGTCGAAGAGCATGACGGGCGTATCTGGGTCGAGTCGGATTCAGCGCACGGCTCGACTTTTTACTTCACGTTGTCCCGTAACCACGCAGGAGCACCGTGATCGAGCAAGCAAAGCGCGCCGGCCCTATCTGCGTCCTGCTCGTCGAGGACAACCCTGGCGATGTCCGGCTGACGCAAAAAGCCTTCGACAAAGCAAGCGTGCGCGCAGGTCTGCACGCCGTCGACAACGGCAAAGCGGCGCTCGACTTTTTGCACCGCCGCGGCGAATACGAGGGCGGCCCGGGAGCAGATCTCGTGTTGCTCGACCTCAAATTGGGGGATTGCGAGGGCACCGAACTCCTCGAGCAGATCAAGAAAGACCCCGCGCTCAAGGCGATTCCGGTGATCGTGCTGAGCAGTTCGGCCGCCCCGGAAGATATCGCCCGGGCCTACCAGCATCACGCCAACGCCTACATCACCAAACCGACCGACTTTCCGTCGCTCATCCAAGCCGTCCACTATCTGAACGACTTCTGGTTCGAACTCGCTTTGCTTCCTGCCCACTCGTGACGCATCACCCAACCATGACTTCTAGCCGTTCGCCACTCCCTACGCCTCCCGAAACGCTGCGCGTGTTGCTCGTCGAGGATAACCCCGGCGACGCGCGGCTCATCGAGCGAAGCCTTCAGAAATCGACGTACCGACTCTTGGAGTCGTCCGTCGAGCTCATCTGGAAGGAGAACCTGACCGACGCGCTGGAGTTTCTCGAGCAGGACAACGCCGTCGACGCCATCTTGCTCGATCTGGGCCTGCCCGAAAGCAACGGCCTGCAGACGCTGGATCGGATGGTCGACTATATGAGCCACTATCCGGTGATCGTATTGACCGGGCTCGACGCCCCCGAGATCGCCGTCTCGGCGGTACGCGCCGGCGCTCAGGACTACGTGCACAAGGACAAGCTCGTCGGCGAGCAGATTGCGCGCACGCTGCGCTACGCACTCGAACGCCAGCGCGCTCAGCGCGAGCTGCAATTGCGCATGACCGAAGTGGACCGTGTGATCAACCTGGGTCTGCTCGCCGCGGGCACCGCCCACCAGGTCAACAACCCGCTGGCCTACGTGACCAGCAATGTCGAGTACGCGCTGAGCCTCTTGAGAAAGACTCATGTGTCGACACTCGACGAGCCGTTGGCGACCCATTACCCCGAGGTTATCGACGCCCTGCAGGATGCCCTCGATGGGAGCCGACGAGTGCGAGACGTGGCCCGAGATTTACGCAAACTCGCAGGGGGAACGCCGGAGATGAACAGCAGCACGTCCATCAACCTGGACGTGGCACCGGTGCTAAGGAGTTCGACCAAGCTCGCGCGCAAGCATATCGTCGAATATGCCCGGCTCGTCGAGGAGATCGACGCCAACCTGCCCCACGTGATCGCCAGCGAGCCGAAGCTGGGCCAAGTCTTCCTCAACGTGCTCATCAACGCCGCACAGGCGCTCGACCAAAGCACCTGCGACGATCCCGAAGTGCGGGTGCGAGCCTATGCAGACGACGTCTCGGTGGTCGTCGAGGTCTCCGACACAGGGTGTGGGATTCCTCCCGAGAATCGCGCGCATATCTTCGAGCCGTTTTTTACGACCAAGCAAAGCGAGGAGGGCCTCGGTTTGGGCCTGACCATCGCGCACAAGATCGTGACGAGCATGGAAGGTCGTATCGAGGTCGACTCGAAGGTGGGAGTGGGAACCAGCGTGCGCGTCATCTTGCCGACGAGTGAGGCCGTCTTGAGCGAAGACGCCCTCTACGAGCCGACGGACGTGATGGATTGGTGAATGGCTCGAGAGTTCAAGCCGGCTGGGGAAGCCAAATCACAAACCCATTCTCCAGCAAGCTGGCAAGACTCTCCGGATCGACGTCGATGACCCATTCGCGTCGAAGCTCGCCCTCTTCGATAGCGTCGAAGATGCGCGCGGCGCCGCGCCCCACGACCGCGAGCCGAAGCTCGCCGCGCATGAAGATGCGGGCCATTTCGATCTCCTCGGCGTCGGCCTGGGCCAGCCCGGGATCATTGGTGACCTGAGCGACGACCATCGGCGAGAAGACTTCGCGGCTGAGCGTGGCGTTGAGACGTGTGCGCCCGGGCCGAAGGGCGTACTCGTCGAGGCTGCCGGGCAGGCACGCAAACAACTCGGCGTCGCGATCCTTCTTGGGAGGCGCCATCGCCCACGCCTCGAAGCGCGCCAACTCGGCGACCCGGCCGGGCACCTCGGTCGTGGCGAGCCAGTCGGCAAAGCGGTGGGCCAAACGCCCGTGCGAGGCGAACTCATCGGAGAGCGCGAACGCTTCGACCCGCTCGCTCAAGTCTTCGTCGAGTTGGTCGGCAGCCATCGGCACGGCCTGACTGACCCCCTCCTCGAGCAGTCCGTGTCCGGCCTGGACGAAGCGCTCGGGCTCGCACCAGGTGTAGCCGAGCGAAGGCACCGCCTCGGCGACCTCGTCGGGGAAGAGGTGGCGCACCCGGTCGAACTCGAGAAGAAGGTCGAGCACGACGTCGCCGGAGAAGTCGCTCAGCTGAGCCTGCTCGTCGACGTGGTGGACGTGGTGAGCCGCCTGCTCGAGGGTCGGCATCAGCCGCTCCTCGGCCTCGCGCAACGTCTGGGTGCCGTCTTCGAGCCAGCCCAACGCCAGGTAGAGCCGATAGGCGACGTCTTGAACGGCGCGCCTGCCGCGGTCGACCTCGAACTGGTCGGGATCGACGTCGAGATCGCCGCTGAGCAGCCGCTGTGTCGTCTTGGCCAAGTTGTTGGCGTAGCGCTCCAGCGAGCTGAAGTAGTCGACGCCGTCTTTGAGGAAGGTCTCCGCCCACACACCGAAGCTCCAGGCGGTCATGCGATTCCAGTGGCTGCGCATGTAGCCGATGGCGTCGCTCGACGCGTCGAGCCGGGCGCGCTCGACCGCGTGCACCTCGCCGGTGTCGATCTCGGCCAGGCACGCCTGCCACTCCTCGGCGAAATGGTCGAGCCCCTTGTCCGCCCAACGCACCGCCTGATCGCGGCGCTCGTCGCGCCAACTCTGAGGCTGCTTCCAATACGGCCGGGCGGCGTCCTCGCACGCCCCGCAGTACTCGCGGTAGAGCACCTCTCCCTGGTGTTCGTCGCAGCGCGGCCGAAAGATCTCGTCGAAGGCGTACCAGTGCACCACCGGCAACAGCTCGTTCATCCGCGCGCCCACATACATCTCGAAGCGGGTCATCTCCGGATGCCAGAAGAACTTGAGCGCGCCGTGCAACAGCTCGTGTGCGCGCCACTTGCGGCGATGGTTGGGGTTGAACGCCGGAAACGGCGCGTCTTGGAAAAACGAGAAGTACTTGGGCTCCTCGAGCACACCGTCTTGCCAGGTCGGCACGGTGCCCGCCTCCCAGACCGCCAGCTCGGGATGCTGGTCCTCGGGCATGGGCACGCGCTTGCGAAGCTCGTGGTGGAAAAAGGCGCGTCCGCCCTGGGCGGCCAGAAGCGAGGCACGCGCCGACAGCGGGGTGACGACCATGTCGAGCACCGGCGCGCCCATTCCCTCGAGCAGGTCGACCAACCCGTCGGGCTCGCCCGCAGCGGCCAGGTCGTCGCAGGCGTCGACAATGGCGTCCGGGGCGGGCAACCAGTCGCGCGGCGAGCCGGAGATGTCAGAGGCGGCGATGTCGGGAAAGTGCAATTTGGCCATGGCGCTCGGGGGTGGAGACAACATTTATTGAAAAATTAGTAGCGCGCGGCGAATAGGCCAATGATTTCAATTGTGGATGCGGAGCCGGGGCAAGTCCCGGCTCCGCAATAGGCCTACTCCTCTTCGGACCCATCATCCTCCTCACCCTTCTGAATCTCGACCGGCGGGCGGTACGAGCGGATGAGGTGGCCGCGCTTGATGACCCAGCGGCCTTTGTTGCCGCGGGAGGTGGGCTCGAATTTGGACTTCGAGCGGCTGATGATGATGTTGCGGCCGCGGTTGGTCTCGACCTCCAGGCCCTCGTAATAGCCGGTCGACAGGGTCCAATCGAGGACTTCGTCGTCGCCCTCCAGCCCGATCGTTTTGACGCCTTTGGCCGCGCCCTTGTACTGGCTGACCTCCCGGGAGTGGAAGGTGAGGCCGCGCCCCTCGCGCGAGGCGATGGTCACAAGCTCTTCCTCGTGACAGGTGCACTGCTCGACGTTGACGACCTCGTCCTTTTTGCTCAGGCGCATGAACATGCGACCCTTGACCGTCGACGGCTCGTCGAAGCCCTCGAGGGTGAAGCGTACGCCCTGACCCTGGCGGGTGATGGCGATCATCTGCGGCTCGCCGTCTTCGACCTCGCTGTCCTCGACCAGGCTGGGCTGGTCGGGCGCCACGCTCTGCAGGACGCGCTTGTCGATGGTGATCACGCCGACGATTTTCTCGCCGTCGTCGAAGTCGAAATAAGCCTGAACCGGGTCGCCGTAGCCCGTCGTCGACGGTACGTCGTCGATGCGCATCGTGTAGACGCGGCCCATATTCGAGAAGAAGAGCACGCATTCGGGCGTGCGGCCGGGCATGACCCAGCCGATCTCGTCGTTGTCGCGCACACGGATCGTGGACAGGTCGCTGTACGACTTCTGGCGCTTGAACCAGCCGTCTTTGGTGACCATCACCCACACGTCCTCATCGAGGATATAGTCGGCCTCGGAGTACTCGAGCTGAGCGACGTTGACGTCGACCTTGGTGCGACGCGGGTCGCTGTAGACATCGCGCAGAGCGACGAATTCGTTGCGGATGAACTCCCAGCGCTTCTCTTCGCTGAGGAGGAGCACCTGGATCTTTTCGGCCTCTTCGCGGCGCGCGGCCAGCTCTTCGCGGATATTCTCGATCTCGAGCTTGGCCAGCCGGTACAGCTTGGTCTCCAAGATGGCGTCGGCCTGGTCGGCGTCGATGCCAAAATAGTTCATGAGCTTGTCGGCGGCGTTCTTCTTGCTCTCCGAGGCGCGAATGAGCTCGATGGCCTTGTCGAGGTCGTTGAAGATGAGCTCGAAGGCCTCCAGGATGTGGATGCGCCCCAAGATCTTTTCGAGCTCGAACAAAAGCCGGCGCACCAGAACTTCCATGCGGAAGTCACGGAACTGGGCCAGCATCTGCTTGAGATCGAGCGTCGCCGGGGTGGGCACCGACGGGTTCTCCTCGCCGACTTCGAATTCACGCAGGAAATCGAGCAGGTCGATGACGCGGACCTTGCCCTCTTTGCGCTTGGTCCACGGCTCGACGGTCAGCTTCTCGACCATCTCGCGCAGCTCGGCGTTGGCCGTCAGCGGGTCGGTCTGCTCCTGGGGCACCAGGCAGGTGACGTTGACGTGGAAGCGATGCTCGAGCGGGGTGTGCTTGAACAGGTACGCCATCGCCGTTTCGGGGTCGGTGCCGCGCTTGAGCTCGAGCACCACGCGCACATCGGCGGTCGACTCGTCGCGCACGTCTTGGACCTGCGGCAAGTTGCCCTGGATGATGTGGTCGGCGATCTTTTCGACCAGCGTCGCCTTGTTGACCGTGTAGGGCAGCGACTTGATGATGATGAACTTTTTGTAGTCGCGCGACTCGACCTCCCAGGAGGCGCGCATGTTGATGGTGCCCGAGCCCTCTCGGTAGATCTCCTGGAGCTCTTCGACCGTGTTGAGCATCACCCCACCGGTCGGAAAATCGGGCCCCTTGATGTACTTGTCGACGAGGTCGTCGACCTCGAGCGAGGGGTCGTCGATCAGCGCGATGAGCGCGTCGAGACATTCGCCCAGGTTGTGCGGCGGGATATTGGTCGCCATACCGACCGCGATGCCCGTCGCCCCGTTGATCAGCAGGTTGGGCACCTGCGAGGGGAGCACGCCTGGCTCGGCCTCGGTGCCGTCGTAGTTGGGCCGGAAGTCGACGGTGCTCTTTTTGATCTCGTCGAGCAACTCCGACGACAGGTTGGTCAGCCGCGCCTCGGTGTAGCGCATCGCCGCGGCGCTGTCGCCGTCGAGCGAGCCGAAGTTGCCGTGGCCGTCGACCAGCGGATAGCGCACCGAGAAATCCTGCGCCATGCGCACCATCGCGTCGTAGATCGATTGGTCGCCGTGGGGGTGATATTTACCCATGACCTCACCGACGATACGCGCACTCTTCATGTGCTTGGCATCGTGGGTCAGCCGCAGGTTGCTGAACATCGCGTACAGGATGCGCCTCTGCACCGGCTTGAGCCCGTCGCGCACGTCGGGCAACGCGCGGCTGGTGATGACGCTCATCGCGTAGTTCAGGTAGCGCGCTTGCGCTGTTTCATGCAGCGGAATTTTTTCGATCTTGGCTGCCACGTCTTTTACTCCTTAGTTCCAACCGACAAATCCAAGCGTCAGTGGTGTATCACTGGATCTGTGCAAGCTCAACCACAGCAGGCCTTTGCGTCGATCCCGACACGATCAAAGTCGACTTCCACACGATCCCGAGACGCAACAGGTAGACGAACGGCCGCGGTGCGCCCACCTTTGAAGTAACGCAAGGGGTATTTCATTCCGGCCTGGGGAGGCCAACAATGCACAGGGGAAGCGCACCACGCGCTCGATTCGCTCGGTTCATGGTGCTGGCGCTCGTCGTCACGCTCGGGGCCGCCTGCGGCGAGGACACCGTCGAACCGCAGTCTGGGGACGCCGGGGCCGGCGATGCGCAGGACACGCCCAACGCGGTCCTCGACGCCAGCCTACCCCAGAGCGAGGTGGTCGCCACCGTCGCCGACGCCGGCGACGCCAACACCGACACCGACGACGCCGACGCCTACACCCTGCCCCCCAACAGTATCACGACTTGCAACGGCTTTTTCGAGTGCATCCAAACCTGCCCGCCCGACGTCGACTCGTGCGTGGGCGCCTGCCACGACGCGATGAACGAAGAGGCCGAATTCTTGGTGCGCCGGTTCATCGCCTGCGTCAACAGCTTCTCGTGCAGTGAGCCCGACTGCGTGCTGCGCAACTGCGGCCAAGAGGCCGAGGCGTGTTTTAAGGACGACTAATTGGGGCGCCTGCTTCGAGGGAGGGCGGCCTTGCAGAAGTTGGGGCGCCTGCTATTAAAGGCTAAGGCTATTAGAGGGTTGCGAGACTGTTACACCGGACGATACGCAACTCCTAGAGAGGTGGCCTTGCAGAAGTTGGGGCGCCTGCTATTAAGGAAATTAAGGATTTTGGGGCTGCGATTTGCGACGTATGGACGATTCGCAGCCCCTAAATCCTTAACTGCCCAAATAGAGGGAGCCCCGATCCCTGTAGACCTACGCCAGCCCTGTCTTTCTCCCCCACGCCCACACGAATATGGCCATCCGACAAGACTTCATCCTGCGCATGATCGAGCAGCTCGCCGAGGCCTTCGGCCGCATCTTTGCGGGCGACAAGGTCGACGACGAGCAAAAAGCCCTCTTCGAGATCGAGGGGGCGCTGGCGAAGACCTTTCGCACCCGGCGCGAGCTGCTGTTCATGAATCCCGAGGACAATATCGAGGAGTTCGACCCGCGTCTGTCGGCCGAAGTGGGTCGGATGTTCCTCGAGCACGCCCGCCTGTCCGCCTCCCAAGGCCAATCGAGCGCCTCGGAGCGCTCGTACGCTCTGGGCATCAAGTGTCTGCGCAACGCCATCGGTGAGGATCTGTCCCACAGCGACCAGACCTCGACCGATCTGATGCGCGAGCTTCTTCGGTCCCAGCGCATCACCACCGTGCTCAGCGCCGACGACATGGCCGAGACCTGGCGCGACATCTTCGAAGAAGAGGCACGCCTGCAACACTACCCCGCCGCCGAAGACGCGCTCTTCCACGCCATCGACCTGGCCGACGACCCCGCCGACCACGTACGCCGGGGCATCCGGTTCTTCGAAAATCTGCTCAAATTGCCCGATGAAGTGCTCGACGAGGCCGATCTGCCGCGTGTCGAGGTCGAGGAAGCTCTCGATGAGTTGCGCGAGGAGTAATCACCACAGGGTGCACGGGGAGCACGGAGGATAAGAATTTCGCCCTGTGCTCTCCGTGGCCCCGTGGTGAAATCGCCCTTTACGAGGCGCCGGCGACCACTGCGAGTTGCGGCTCGCGGTGCATGTGCAGCTGCATGCCGCGGTCGACGGCCACGATTTGGCCGGGGACCATCTCTTGCCAGACGTTGTCGCCGCTGAGGGGCTCGCTCGAGAAGATCATGTGGTTGACCTTTCCCGAGTTGACCGCCATCTCGCAGATTTTGGAGAAGCTTGGGCAGACGTCGCGCTCGGGGCAGCTCGTCTTGTGGGTGCTGTAGTAGAGTTGCTTGCCGCCCTGGTGGGCGGCCATGACCTGGCCGTTGGTCAGCAGGAACGACAGGTACAGGTCGTCTTTGCCCGTCGAGCCGTAGCAGTTATCGCCGGTAAGCTTGTGGATGGTGTCGATCGTCTCGTCGATCGCCTCGGTGACGTGGTCGACCGACGGGCCGCGCTCGCACAGCTCGAAGCGCTCGGACATATGCGACAGCAGCAGGTAGAAGAGCACCTCGCTGTCGGTGTCGCCGAGTACGAACCGGCGAAGCTCGGGCATGATTTGGTCGAGCAGCGCCTCGCGGTGGTCGCCGAAGTCCGGGATCTGGCCGTTGTGGGCAAAAATCCAGTTGCCATACTGGAACGGATGGCAGTTGACCATCGAGATGTGGCCGGTGGTCGCCTTGCGAAGGTGGGCGACGACGGTTTGTGAGCTCACGATGCCCGAGACACGCTGGAACAGGCTGTCTGCGACCGCCGTGCGCGCGCTCTTGATGACGTGCGGCACGTTGCGCACGTAATACGCCACGCCCCACCCGTCCGGGTGCCTCTCACTCTGGTGCACCAGCGCGTTCTCGCAATCCACCAGACTGCGGTGCACCTGACTCGCGATCACTGAGCGAAATCCAAATAGCCGACACATAGGTCCAACCTCTCGCGCACATACAGCGCGACCACTTTCAAAAAGCCGAAGCCGTTTCCAGTGGTGCTAAACGGCTGCCGCTGCCGAAGTATTCACTCGGCAGCGAACTCCCCCCAATGCTACCAGATAAATCCTACCATTCAACTAGGATATTAAACACGTGGTGGTGCAGGTGAATGGGGCGCCTCGATATCCAAAGGCCTTCTACATAAGCAATTAAGGACATAGGGGTTGCGAGTTGTGGTATTCCTCTTGTGCAGGTGAATGAGGCGCCTCGATATCCAAAGGCCTTCTACATAAGCAATTAAGGACATAGGGGTTGCGAGTTGTGATTTCCTTCCATCACGCAGCCCCTATGTCCTTAATTGCCTATTTAGATGGCGTCGCAACCCCGCAAGGCCTACCCCCTCGAAAAAGCCTCCCGATGATCCCCCACGAATTGCCGCATCGAAATGGGCGGCCGACCCAGCAGCCGTTCGAGATCGTTGGTCACCGTATCCGCCTTGCCCAGCCGGCATACCGTGTACAGCGCGGTCATCACGCCGACGAACGGCAGCGACATGCCGCGCTTTTTCATGCGCCAGGCAAACCGGATCGCCCCCGGCTTCGGGTAGGAGATCTTGCGGCCGAGCACCTCGCTAAAGATATCGGCCACCTGTCCGTAGCTGAGCGCCTCGGAGCCCGTCAGCGGATACGCTATATCGCGGTGAGCGTCGGGATCGGCCAAGGCCATCGCGGCGACCTCGCCGATGTCGCGCGCGTCGATAAAGCTCGTCTTGCCGTCGCCGGCAGGTACGAAGATCTCGTCGCGGTCGCGGATATCCTCGAGGTGCGTCGTGCTCAGGTTCTGCATGAAGAACGACGGGCGCAAAAACGTGTAGCTCATGGGTGACGGCACCAGCCAATCCTCGAGCTTTCGGTGCGGCACCACCGGGTTCTTCTCGGCGCCTAGCAGTGACAAGAGCACCACGTGCTCGACGCCGGCCTTCTGGGCGGCCTCGAGCGAGGGCAGCATGTCGCGCTCGATGTTGGAGATAGGCGGCGGGCGCATCAGAAACATGCGGTCGACGCCATCGTACGCCGCCGCCCAGGTCGAGGGGTCGGTGAAGTCGAAGACGACCGGCTCGACGCCGTCGGGAAGACGCTCGGCGTCGTCGAGGTCGCGTACGGCGGCGCGCACGGGCTCGCCGGACTCGACGAGCGCTTCGACGGTGGGTTGGCCGACGTTGCCGGTAGTGCCTGTGATGAGAATGGTCATTGTTGACTCCTCTTGTTGCTAATTCGTCACCATCGGCGCCTGACCAACCCACGTGTCGTCCTCGACCGAGTCGAGCATGAACGTGGCGAGGTCGGCGCGCGAGATCGTCGCCGACGGCCCGAGCTTCATGTAGCCCGCCTCGACCTTGCCGGTGCGCTCGCCGTCGGTCAGCCGCGGCGGTCGCACGATGACCCAGTCGAGTCCGCTCGCGCGCACCTTATCGGCGTGGTTCTGAGCGTCTTCGAGGATATGGCGCGCGAAGATTTTCATCAGCCCGAGCATGAACTTGCGTCCCAGTGAGGAGTAATCTTTGGGGTCGCTGACGCCGGCGCCCAAGAGCGTGACATAGCGGTCGACGCCATGCTCTTTCATCGCGGCGACGATGTGGTCGGCGGAGACCGTCAGCAGGTCCTTTTGTGAACTCGGCGTCTGCCCGAGCGCGCTGATGACGGCGTCGGCGCCTTCGACCGCCTTCGCGACGGCCTCGGCGTCCTGCGCGTCGCCTTGGACCACGCGCACGCTCTCGGGGTCGACGGTGAGCTTCGACGGGTCGCGCACAAAGGCAGTGACTTCGTATCCTCTCTCGAGCGCCTGCTCGACGACGTGTTTGCCGGTCTTTCCGGTGCTTCCAAAGATGGCGATACGCATGGGGTACCTCTCGGTGATGGCGGTGTGCCGTAATTAGACCAGTCTATATAATTTCGATGGTAAAAAAGTGAAGGAGTGAAGGAGCGAAAAAGTGAAGAAGCGAAAAAGCGAAAGAGTAAAAAGCGAAAGAGTAAAAAGCGAAAGAGTAAAAAGCGAAAAAGAAAGAGAGCGAAGGCGTTGCGTAATTGGTCAGCGAGCGAACTCGAGCAGTTCGCGCAGCTCGGCGCCGGCGCGCTGGAGTGGCTCGGTGCTCTTGTAGGTGCGGCTCAAGATGATCGCGCCTTCCATCGTGGCAAGGACCAGCGTCGAGAGGCGCTCGGCCCTGATGCTGTCGATGCCATCTTTGCGGATATACCGCTCGAAGGTGGCGCGCCACGACTCGTAGATCTCCTCGCAGGCGTTGTTCAGCCGCTCGTTTTGGCCGGCGGTTTCGGTCGCCACCGTCGTCAGCGGACCGCCGGCGCCAAAATTCGACGCTTCCATGGCCCGCGAGATGCCTTCGACTAACGCGGCGATGCCCTCGGCGGCCGTGTCGGCCTCCGACATCGCCCGGTCGATGCTCTTCTCGAGGCTGGCGCCCGACCGGCGAATCGCCTCCTCGCAGATCTCGTCCTTTCCGCCCGGGAAATAATAGTAGAGCGAACCTTTAGGCGCGCCCGACTCCTCGACGATCTGGTTGAGGCCCGTGGCGAAGTAGCCCTGCCGCTCGAGAAGGTCGCTGGTGGTGTCGATGATGTCGTCGCGTTTCTTGCTCATGCGGCGATTATAACGACTGGTCTATATATGGCAAGGATGAACGCCTTGCGGGGTTGCAACGCCCTCCCCAAGCTCCAGCGCAAACAGCGCGCTTGCGCATGGGGCTATCAAAAGGGTGGGTAACGCCCTTCGGGCTCGCAGTTCGTCGGCCCTGCACGATCTACCAAATGTTGTTATTGACGCGGTTTGCCAAGGAGATTCCGGTGGCGCAGGCCTTGCTCGAATCGAGGCCTACACCACCTGGAGCGCGTAGCGCGAAATCCCTCTTTGATAGCCCCATGCGAAGGGAGCGCGTAGCGCGACCGAAGCTTGGGGATGGCGCGACGAACCTGCAAGGCGAACGCCCTGAATTACGAGTGCAAGATGCCCTCGCACCGATGATTCACGAGGGCAAGATGCCCCCGCACCTATGTCATTCGTCGAACCCCGCGATCGCCTCGACGATGCGGTCTTGGACGGGGCGATAGCGCCACGCGCGTTTGGGAGGGTCGTTGAAGAGCACCGAGAACGCCACCAAGCGTCCCGACTCGGTGCGCAGGTAGCCCGAAAGCGCGGATACCTCGTTGAGGGTGCCGGTCTTGCCGCGCACGTTCGCGGTGGTTTGCTCGCCGGTCATGCGTCGCTCGAGGGTGCCGTCGACGCCGGCGACCGCCAGCGAGGTCATATACTCGGGGGCCCACTTGTGGCTGCTCATGTAGCGCAAGAGCTGCACGAATTGCTTGGGCGAGACGAGGTTACCGTCGTAGAGCCCGCTGCCGTTGTGGATGGTGACCGTGCTGGTGTCGATGCCGGCCTTCTTCAAAAAGGCAGTCGCCTCTTGGCGGGCGGCGTCCCAGGTCGACGCGGTTTGGTCGTCGCCGCCCAGGGTGCGCATGACCTGCTCGGCCATGAAATTGTTGCTCCACTTATTCATCGCCAACACAACGTAGGAGAGCGGCTGGGAGTTGTGGCTCACGACCACGTCGGCCCCGTCGGGCGCTTGGCCCGTCTTGACCTCGCCGTCGAACGCGATGCCGACCATCTCGAGAGAGTTGGCGAGCACCGATCCGGCGAAGGCCGGCGGGTTGTCGATGCGCTTTCGGCGGCTGCGATAGGGGCTAGCCTGTGTGCCGATCTTGCCGGTGATGACGAGCTTGGTGCCCTCCTCCGTTGGCACGGATTTGACGCCGATGCGCCGGCGGCGTCCCTCGTAGGTCGTCGCCTGATTGACGATCTCGACGTGCTCGTTGGGCGGATACATCCGCACCTCGGGCTTCTCACCCGCCTTGCCGGCGGGCTCGACGATGGCGGTCACCGCGTTGAAGTTGACCGACACCGCGCCGATGGGCGAGCGATACGAGGCGTCTTCGTTCTTCTGCTCGAAGCCCGGCGGCAGGTACGCCGCATTGAAGGCGGTGTCGTCGATGACGATGTCGCCCTCGATCTTCTCGATGCCCTTCTGGCGAAGCTGGCCGGCCCAGTCGAGCACGTCCTCGTGCAGCAAAAAGGCTTCGCCGTTGCCTTTGACGTACAACGAACCCTTGATGGTGCCGTCGTCGACCTCTTTGGCCATCAGCTTCGTGCCGAAGGTGTACTGCGGACCGAATTTGTCGAGCGCTGCGGCCGACGTGATCAGCTTCATATTACTCGCCGGGTTCATCGGCTCGTCGGCGCCCTGCGAGTGCAGGACCTGCCCGGTCGCCACATCGACGGCGTGGATGCCCACCTTGCCCGCGGTAACGTCGCTGCCTGCCAAGATCGCCTTGATCTGGCCGGCGAGCTTGGTCGCTTCGCGATCGAAGGCCGGATCGGCCTGCTGTTGTGCCTGCGGCGGCTGGCCGACCTGCGCTTCGGCGGTTTCGGCTTTGGCGGTGGGGGACTCTTGGGCGGCCAACGGAGTGGCCAGGCCCAAGACGAGGGCGAGGGTGAGGACGCGAAACAGGCTTTTGGTCATCGGTGTGTCGGTATTGGGTAGTTGGGGGGCGAATCAGTCCGTCTCCAGCTTCGGCGGGATATTCGCCTCGGCCGTCTTCATGTTGCGGTCTTTGGGCACGCCCATGAGCATCCAGGCGGCGGCCATCACCGCGATCATAACCACGGCGATAGCTTCGTAGGGCATCCGGGTGCTGTACAGAAAATTCTCTGCAAAGAAGCGCCCTTTGGAGCGCTTGCGGATGCGGCCCTGGACCTTGTCGACGAAGTCGGGTGGGGCAAACTCGAACGGCAGGCTCTGCACGCCGCCCATGATGTCGGCGAAGTCCTCGAAGTCGCGGCGCAACTCGGCGTCACGCTCGAGCTCGGCCTCGAACTCTTGGCGACGCTCGTCGGGCAGATCTCCTTCGAGAAATGCGATGAACAGAGCGTCTCGCTCATCGATCTCGGCAAGCTCGGGCTCCCCTCCCGGCGTCGATGTCGGGTGAACGTGCATTACGATGCCTCCTCAGACGGCCCCTCGGAACTATACCGGGACTCGACGTACTCTTTCAATGTCACCCGGGCGCGGTACAACCGACTCTTGACCGTCCCCTCGGCGATCTCGAGCACCTCGGCGATCTCGGTGTAGGTCATATCTTCGACGTCGCGCAGCACGATGACGGTGCGATGTTCCTCGGAAAGCGCCGCCAAGCCTTCCTTGATGATGCCATGCAGCTCGTTGCCGAGCGCCTTTTCGTCGGGGCGGAAGACTCCGCCGCCGAAGGGGTTGGAGTTGACCTTCGACTCGGGGGTGTCGTCGATGTCCTGGTGTTTTTTCTGCGAGCGACGGGCCAGATACTTCACCCGGTTTTTGGCGCGGTTGGTCGCGATTCGGTACAGCCAAGTCGAGAATTTCGACTCTCCCCGAAACGAGTCGATGTACTTGAAGACCGCCACGAACACCTCCTGGGCGACATCTTCGGCTTCCTGACGATCGCCCACGATGCGGTAGACGACGTTGAACACCTTGTGTTGATAGACGTTCACGAGCTCACTGAACGCATCTTCGTCGCGCCGTTTGAGCGCTCGAACGAGTTTTCGCTCGCGTCGCTTTCTCATCGAAATCCATCACCAGCAAAGACAATCGGCCACCGCCGTACTGTTACAGACAAGCCCCTGCGACAAAAGTTCCGCGGGTCACTCAGATTTTTCGTCGGACTCCGCTTCGCGGCGAGCGCTGCGCTGGCGATACTCTCGCCACAGCTTAAAGACGAGATAAACGAAGATGAGCGCACCGATGCCCAAGACGATCAGGCCGAATTCGAGGCTCAGTGGGGCTTCGCCCGGTCCCGGATTTACGGTGTAGTCAGGCTCCATGGAGGGATAATGCAGGGAGGAGGGGTCGGCGTAAAGTCGTGATACTGCGTACGTGCACGTGCTCATCCGTGAACGTGCACGTGCACGTGCATGTTCACGGGGTCGACGAGCCGCCCGCATCGAGGATTCGGGTCTCACCTGCGACTCGAATACCCAACGCGATTTCGAAGTCGCCCTCGGGCACGTCGACCCACAAAATGTGGGTGCCGGGGCCGCGGCGTCCACCGTCGCGCTCGAAGAGGCGCTCCGCGCCGTCGAAGCTCGCCAATTCGACGTGGACGTCGCGGCATCCCCCGTGCACCGAAATCTCCGCTTCGACGACATCACCAGGGCGCACCATCGAAAGGTCGTCGGTTGGCGCCAACGTGCGACCGTCGCGGCGAATCCAGTAGGTACGCGCTTCGACGGGCGACTCGCAGCCTCGCCCGGAGGCCGGCTCGAGGCGCACGGTGCGTTGGCCGCGCGACGCCGCGGCGATCCCGAACCGACGAAGCCGGCGTTCCTCGAAGCTCGCAAAAGCGCCCGAGGCGTACTCGACGCCGTCGACCGCGGTAGCGCGGACGTCCACCGGTAAGATCGACCGGGGAAGTGCGATACACTCGGTCAGGGTCTTTCCGATCTGCTGGACCGAAGTGGGCTTGGCCGTGGTCGCGCGGCCGAGCTCGGTGCGAGCGCTCCAGCGAATGCGCAGATGGTCGCCCTCGGGGTCACGCGCGGTGGCGCAGACCTCGACGCGGTCGGTGCGTCGGTGGGTGGTGAGTTCGGCGACGGTGGGCGCGAAATTGAGCGCCCCGTCAACCATGGGAACGTCCGAGGGCATTTGGCCGCAGCGGGCGACCAGCAAGAAGTGGTGGTCGGTGTTCGGGCCCAGAGGCACGCGCGTCGTCTGGGTGGCCGCGCAGCCGTCGAGCGGCTCGCCGTTTCCGCCGAGCGGCTGGGCGGTAGCGTAGTAGCAACCTGCGTCGAGGTCCCAGCGCTCGCGCCCGAAGAAGTGGCCGCGCACGAACTCGACCGGTTTGTGCTCGAAGCCGCTCAGCTTGTCGAGTGAAGCGGAGGTAAAACCGACGCGTCGGCTGGAGACGGGCTCGGGCGAATCGCAACGATAGACGTCGATCCGCACGCGGGCGACGTCGCGGTCGACCGGCACGGCCGCCGCCAAGTGCAGCCGCGCCTCGCCGACCGTCTCGCCGACGCGCTGAGCCGAACCTTCCGCATCGGCACAGCTCACCCCTGCCATGACGAATGCACTCATGAGCAGAATTGTTGCGGTCGTCCCCATTTGCGCCCGCATGGCCACCTCCCGCTAAGCTCGCTCCTCGCCTACGTCCAACTTCTGGTCATTGGTCGTCGGCCTCCTCACAGGCGGTGCGACCACCGGCAAACGAGTCGAGGAGCCTGTCGCCGTACGGACGCTCTTCGGCACGCTCGGCGGCCTCGAGCGGCGCGCCCAGGTGCAGGTCGGCGATGAACTTGCAGTCGGGGAGCACGTTCCACAAAAGGTGCGAGCCCTCGTCATAGCTACGGCTGAAGACCGACGCCTGCTCGGCGCGCGTCCTGCTTCCTTCTGATGTGCTGCCGGTATACGACGCGAAGGTGACCTGCGTGCCCGAGCAGCCCGGGGCGACGTCGAACTCGACGTCGACCATGTCGCCCTCGCGCACTCTGCTCAGGTCGTCGGTGGGCTCGAGCAGCCGTCCGTTGCGCGTGATCCAGTAGGTGATGTCGGTGATACGCCGTTGGGGATCGTCGGGGCACTTCGTCTGTGAGCAGTGGGCCTCGAGGGGAAAGCTGCGGGTGTCGCGAGAGTGGGCGATCACGCCGTAATTGCCCAGGTAGGCATCCTCGTAGGTGATATAGCGGCGGCCATCTTCGAGCTGGTCGCGCACCGTGACCTCGAAGTTCCACTTGCCCTTGCCGGGGGTGATCTCGACGCATTCAGTCAGCTGGCCGCGCCCTTCGGTGCGCTTGGGAGCAGGAAGGTGCAGCGCGTTGCCCTCCTCGGCGGTGACCGACCAGTGCATCGTCATGACGTCGCCGTCGCGGTCGCGCGCCGTGGCGCAGATCTCGACGGTGTCGCATACGTTGTCGGCCCCGTGGCGATCGATGCGCACGTCGGCGACTCTCGGAGCATGATTGGGCTGGCCGGCGACCTCGATGGCGCCTTCACCAGGCGTATCGCAACTCGACACCAGCGCAAAACGCTGGGATTGCCCCGGGTCGAGGAAGGTGCTCGGCGTGCGCACCTGCGAGCAGCTCTCGAGGGGCTCGCCTGCGCGGTCGACCGGCTGGGCGGTCACGTAGTAGCACCCCTCGGCGAGCCCCCAACTCATGTCGGCGAACCTGTGCTCGGCGCCCAGCTCGACCGACAGGTCGCCGAACGCGGCAAACTCCTCGAGGCTGGCCGCCTCGAAGGGCACGTCGACCTGCTCGGTGGGCTGGGTCTTGCCGCAGGCGTACAGCTCGACTCGCATCGCCCCGGCGCGCTCCCCGGCGGCGGCCCCCGCCGCCACGCTCAACCCCGTGTGACGCTCTTGGCCGAAGATTGTCGCCAAATTCAGGTCCATGCCATTGGCCACAAAGAAGACTCCGACCCCAAAGAATAAACCAAATGCAGAAAGCACCTTCCTGTCGATCATGTGATCCCCCGAGCAGGACCGCCCAAGGCGAGACGCCCCGCGGTCAGTTCCCCGATGTAGACACACCGCTGCCGCCGCGACGCCCCGTGGCGTTTCGCCACAGTGTCACTCTCCCCAAGCGACCGATGCGCCGCTGCAAGCGTGATGTCTGATTGCTCCTGGTACGACTACAAATGTGTACGCATCTTGAACTGCGTGAAGGGTGGAGACCCTTTCAGGGTTGACCTTCCTCGCCCGCGGGTGTGATCCTTCCGGGAGCATTTGCGGTTTTGGGCAGGAAACGATGGCAGAGGAGACACGACAACTCGGGCGCTATGAGCTGATCAAGCGCATCGCCGTAGGCGGCATGGGCGTGATCTACCTGGCCAAGTCGCGCGGGGCGGCGGGCTTCGAGAAGACGGTGATCATCAAGAAGATCTTGGATCACCTGGCCGAAGAGCAGGAGTTCATCACCAAGTTCCTCGACGAGGGGCGCATCGTCGTCAACCTGACCCACGGCAATATCGTGCCGGTCTTCGACATGGGCGAAGAGGACGGCGAGTACTTCATCGCCATGGAGTATCTGCCCGGGCGTGACCTGCGCGACGTGCTCAAGCGGCTGCAAAAGCGCGAAGAGATCCTCCCGGTGCATCTGGCCGTGCACATCGTCACCGAGGTGTGCAAGGGCTTGGATTATGCCCACCGGCGCACCGACGACGCGGGCAATTCTCTCGATATCGTCCACCGCGACGTCAGCCCATCGAATATCCTGATTTCGCGCGACGGCGAGGTCAAAGTCATCGACTTTGGCATCGCGCGGGCCACCAGCCGGGCGGCCAAGACCGTCAGCGGGCGCATCCAGGGCAAGATCTGCTACATGAGCCCCGAGCAGGCCAGCGGCCAGTCGGTCGACGCCCGCAGCGACATCTTTTCGGCCGGCGTGGTGCTCTACGAGATGCTCACCGGCAAGCGACCCTTCCAGGGCGAGAGCGACCTGCAGAGCCTCGACCTGGTGCGCAAGTGCAACTTCCAGACGCCCAGCGAGCTCAACCCCGAGATCCCGCCCGAGCTCGACGCCATCGTCGAGAAGGCGCTCGAGCGTGAGCGCAACGAGCGCTACCAGTCGATCGACGAGCTGCATGTCGACCTGCTCGAGTGGCTCTACAGCGGCGGGCGAGCGGTCACCAGCCAGCAGCTCTCCGAGTTTGTCCACCAGCTCTTTCCGGAGGGCTTCGAGCGCGAGGAGCTCCGAAAGGCGCGCGACGCCTCGAGCGCGCAGTCAGCCGATCGGCCGATGAACCTCGACGACGCGCTCAACGCCGAGCTCGAGAAGCTCGAAAAAGAGACGCCCAAGCCCAATATCGATCCGCTGAGCACCACGGCCACCGAGCTGGCCGACGGGCCGGCCAACCTCACGGGCGGCCAGACCTCGACGTTGAGCCAGCCCGTGGGCGCCGCCGGAACCCCGACGCATCCGCCCGAGACCGACTCCTCGCCGGATGTCGACACCTCCAACACGAATACCGGCAGCTCGAACACCGGCAGGTCGAATACCGACGCCGGCTCACAGCCGTCGCTGTCTGGCGACACGCCGCTGCCCGCGCAGCCCACCGGCACCGCCACCGGCGAGGCCCAGCGCGACGCGGATAAACCTACCGGATTCAAGCGATGGCTGGCCGTGGCGCTCGGGGTGGGTATCCTTGCCGGAGCGGCGGTCATCTACGCCTACGCCGCCACCGAGTACGGCAAGGTCGAGGTGCGCACCGAGCCGGCAGGTGCGTCCATCGAGGTCGACGGGGTCAAAGTCTCGGGAGCCAAGACTCCGCACACCCTCGAGCTCGAGACCGGCAACCGCGCCATCAGCGTCTTGCTCGACGGCTACGAGCCCCAGACGATCAAGCACAAGGTCAAGCGGGGCAAAAAGCAACTCCTCGACAACGGCACCATCGAACTCGAGCCCGTCGAGCCCGACGACGAACCGCGCCAGGCGTGGGTGACGGTGCGCCCGACCGACGCGCTCATCAAGATCGACAACGGCGAGAAGAGCGCGCAGGGCAAGGCCAAGATCACCGTCGAGCCCGACAAGCAAGTGCTCGTCGAGGCGAGCCACCCGAACTGCCAGACGGCCACCCGAGTGGTCAACTACGAGGGCGCCGCCCAGCCGATCACCTTCGAGCTCGAGTGCACCGAGCCCCAAATCGCCCAGGCCGACGCCGGGCCCGACGTCGGCTCGAAAGCGTCGGCCGACAACACCGAACAGGCCGCCGAGCGCCGCAACACCGAGCAGCGCGTGACCCACAAGGTCGTGCGTTTCTCGACGCGGCCCACCGGCGGCACGATCACCATCGACGGCGAGCCGACCGACGGCGCCGAGCGCCTCCGCATCGGCCAGAAGGTCGATCTTCACGCCGAGCTTCCCGGCTACGCCCCGGTGGACAAGCAGTTACGCGTCACTCACAATCTCCGTAGTCGCTATACGATCGAACTCGCCAAGCTCGGCTGCCTGCAGGTGCGCCACCCGCAAGGCCAGCTCTTCACCATTGCCATCGATGGTGGTAAAGCCGTTCGGTCGAACAATAAGAGGTTCTCTTTGGCGCCCGGCAAGCACCAGGTCCATCTCAAAGACCCACAAGGACGATCGAAGACGTACACGGTCGACATCACATCCGACGCCAACAATTGCGAGTGGCTGGGCCCCAACTGGCTCGACGACGTACGCAATTAGGCGCGGCCCCCAACGACCTGCCGAGCCCAAAACCCCCAAAACCCTAAACCCCCAACCCCCTAACAAACCCATGACCGACGTCACACGCACAGTTTATCTCGACAGCGGCGAGCAGAAGCTCGAAATGCAGAAGTACCGGCTCGCCGTCATCGAAGGTGACAATGAGGGAGAAACGGGCACCTTCGAGGAGCGCCAGGTCGAGATCGGCAGCTCGCCGGACAACGACATCGTGCTCGACGACGCGGCGGTCAGCCGGTTTCACGCCATGATCGAGGTCGACGAGCGCGGCTACCTGCTGCGCGATCTGGGCTCGAAGAACGGCACCTTCGTCGGGGGCTTGGGCGTGCGCGAGGTCTACCTCGAAGACGGCACGACCTTTCGGATGGGCAAGACGCGCATCCGGTTCAACATCACCGGCGAAGAGGCCGAGGTCCACTTCTCGAACAAGACGAAGTTCGGCGACATGCTCGGCGAGAGCCTGGCGATGCGCGAGATCTTCTCGCTCTTGGAGCGCGTCGCCCCCACTGACGCCACCGTGCTTGTCGAGGGCGAGTCGGGCACGGGTAAGGAACTCGTGGCCGAGGCGATTCACAACCACAGCCCGCGCAAGGACAAGCCGTTTATCGTGGTCGACTGCTCGGCCATCCCGCGCGATCTAATCGAGTCGGAGCTCTTCGGCCACATCAAAGGGGCGTTCACCGGCGCCACCGGCAACCGAAAAGGCGCCTTCGAGGCCGCCCAGGGCGGCACCCTCTTCCTCGACGAGCTCGGCGAGCTCGACCTCGACCTGCAGCCCAAGCTTTTGCGCGCGCTCGAAAAGCGCGAGATCAAGCCGGTGGGCAGCAACGACACGATCAAAACCGACTGCCGCGTGGTCGCCGCGACCAACCGCAACCTCATCCACGAGGTCAAAGAGGGCAATTTCCGCGAGGACCTCTACTACCGCTTCGCGGTCATCAAGATCGAGCTGCCGCCCTTGCGCGACCGCCCCGAGGACATCCCGGTGCTCGTCGAACACTTCCTCAAGTCGGCCAACAAGATGGCCGGCCGCGACGGCGTCGACGTAAGCTACAAGACGATGGAGAAGCTCAAACGCCACCGCTGGCCGGGCAACGTGCGCGAGCTCAAGAACTTCGTCGAGCGCGCCGTCTTGCTCACCCAGGGCGACGAGATCGAGACACGATTTTTGCAGACGACCGAGCCGACCCCGGAGAACCCCGAGGCCGCCCAAGAATCAGCCGCCTCCATGGCCGACCTGGCCATCGAAGAGGGCCTGCCGTTCAAGGACGCCAAAAACCGGCTGATCGAGGAGTTCGAAAAGAGCTACTGGATGCGACTGCTGGAGGGGACCGACGGCAACGTCAGCAAGGCCGCGCGGATTGCCGGGGTGCATCGAAAGAGCGTGGAGTATATTTTGAAGAAGTTGGATCTTTCTCGGGAGGATATTGTTTCTTAGGACTCCCAGCCAGGCTGACCGGCCCCCGGGGCGGCCTTCGCCGCCCCGCCCCCCGCGCGGAGCAGCGGGGGGCTATATGGTTGCTCTGGCAGACGTGGTTCAGAGACGAATATTCGAGACTGAACCACGTGTGATAGGCCGACCATAAAGGCCCCCGCCGCTTCGCCCACTCGATTCGGATCACCTATTCGCCTTGTTTTGAAAGGGGGGATCCGATGCGGGGGTATTTGCCTCCGGTAAAAGACGTGCGGCAGTTAAGGGGGCTCTGATGGCGATTGTTATGTTGGCCTGCTGGGGCAGGCTGTTCCACTGTAGCCGCTCGTCCCAGGTTTTCCGGCGTCGCTGGCGACGTGCGGCGGTCATCGCCAGATAGTCTACGTGGCGAGTTGAGGAATCCGGTGGAGATTTTGTCACCTCGACCTTGAGGCTTCGAGCAGCTTTTCGAAAGGCGTTGCGAAAGGTGCTTGCGACCAGTACCGGCTGACGCATGTGGAGGTCGCCGGGTTCGGGCAAGTCGTCAGGAATCGACAGTCTAAGCCCTAGCAGGGCCGTTGAGGGCGACGCCTTATCAGCGGGATCACTGCCATGCGTCGGCGCGTCAGCGGCCTTATCTTGGCCTTGGATCGCAGCTGGCTCGTCGTGCGCACCCAGCGTGGCTGGCGGCGGCATGTGAATCTCGATCTCTTTTCTGTAGGTCGGCGACGTCGACGAGGTGCATTCGCGGCGGAAGGGGCAGCCCTGGCAGGCTTGTGGGGAGCCGATGCGGAATCTGACGATCACACGGCCGCCGCGCTGGCGCATTCCGGACAGGCCCAGATAGGCGCCTTTCGCACAGCCGATCTGGCGGGTTTGAGCGTCATAGCTGAATCCATCGAGCCCACCGATGCGCTGCTCGACCTTTCGGGTGACACCCTGCCACCAGGCGTGCGATGCCTCGAAGCCGACGGCGAGCGAGGCCGGCTCCGGACGGCCTGCCGCTGGGGCTGCGTGGGGTGCGGGGGCACCGGTCGGCGCGAGCGGCAGCGTGTCGGCCGATTCGAGCTTGCGCGGCGCAGCCTCGACGTCGATAGGCTCGAGCTCGCCGAAGAGCTCGGCGCCCCTAATGGCCCTGAAATTGTGTAGCCAAACCCCCAGCGCCATCATGACCTGCTGGCCGGGCGCGCAATCCGAGTACATCTTCTCCAGATCCATGTGCCGATCGAGTCGGGCAAAGCCGTTTTCCTGGCGGCCGGCCCGGGCGTAGTAGGTGGTGACGACTTCTGCGGCCGGATAGGCCGTCGGGTCGAGATCGCAGGCGTAGACCTCGTACTGAAGCCCGTCGACAAAGCATCCGGCGCCGCGCTTCTTGCCGTCGGTCGGCTCAAAGCAGCTGACCACCAGCCTGGCCCGAGCGTCACCAAGCCAGTAGTCGCCCATTTCGGTCGCCCAGCGCTGGGGGCCGCTTCGGGAATCGTCGACCTTCTGCCATGTCTGCTGGGCCAGCTGAGCGCGCACCGCAGGATCTTTGAGCGGCTCGTAGTAACGAAGCCGGGTCAAAAAGTGCACCGGCGAGCGAAGCGCCGCGCGCAGCTGGGCAAACCCTCCCTGGTGGCCGTCGATGGCCAGAAAACACCGGCCGGGCTCGAGCCCGCGGGCGTTGGCCCATCGCTCTATCAGTGCCAGGCCCTGCGCAAAGTCATCGCTGAGCTGGCCGTTTCCGGCCGCATAATTCATCGCCAGATAAAGCCCGCTTCCCAGATGCTCCAAGATCGACGTCTCCATCTGGACGTCGGCGCGCTTTCGGCCCGAATAGCCCGGTTTGGCGCCCAAGCTGTCGACCCGACGGCGGGCGGGCGGGTACTCCTCGCCCTCGCACAGCGCCCGGCGTCGAAAAGGCTGCACGCGCCCATCGATGGCGAAGCCGTGCCAGGACTGCCCGGTGCAATCGCGCCACAGCACAGCCTCGTAGGCCGAAAAAGGCGCCGCCGGGGTCCATGCTCCGAGCAACTGCTCTTTGAATCGACACGCCATCTCCTCGGGAATGTCGCCCAAAACGCGCGACATCGATGCCTGGCTGCAAAGCCTGTCTCGCCCCCCTGCCGCTGCCAGGGCCTGCGACCACCCTCGGCCATTGACTTCGTCGAGCATCCCACGAAGCCCCGAGTACGTGGGCTGGGCGCTAAAAAAGGCCAGCCCCGCCAGCACCGCGTCGATAAACTGGTAGCCGCTTCGGTCGAGCCGAAACTGCTGCTCGATCTCGTCGAAAATGCCCTCACCGCGCAGATGCTCGCAGGCTACGATATACTCGTTGAAGTGAGCGGGCACTGCTCGCTGCGGCTCGGAACGCTCGTGATTTTGGAGGCTGACATTGAGGCGAGTGTCTGGCATGATCGTCTCCGGATGTAATGATTTCCAGGCTTTGTGCCCGGTTTGTTTTTGGTCGAACAAAATCATTACATCCTTTTTGTTTTCTTGACGATCCTCCCGATCGGTCGCCCCCCACGCCTCCTCGCTGATTCGGATCGAGTGGGCTTCGCGCGGGGGCCGGGGGCGCGAAGGCGTCCCCGGGGGGCCGTTGCGAACCTGCAATGCCCCCATCACACCTTGAACCGAATCTTCCACACCCGCCACAACGCCTCCGCCGCAATATCCGGCGTCATCTTCGACTCGCCGGCGATGCGATCCGGGAAGACGATGGGGACTTCGAGAATGCGGTAGCCCTTTTTGTGGGCGCGGTACTTCATCTCGATTTGGAACACGTAGCCCGAGGCCTCGACGTCGCTCAAATCGAGGCTGGCGAGCGCTTCGGCGCGCCAGGCCACGAAGCCGGCGGTCAGGTCCTGGACGTCGAGCCCCAAGATCGCGCGCGAGTAGATGCCCCCGCCGCGTGAAATCACCTTTCGCAAAAGACCCCAGTCCTCGGTGCCGCCGCCGGCGACGTAGCGCGAGCCGACGACCACGTCGAAGTGGTCGAGCTGGCCGATCATCTCGGGCAGGTATTTGGGCTGGTGGCTGAAGTCGGCGTCCATCTCGACCACGCGCTCGTAGTCGTGCTCGAGCGCCCAGCGAAACCCGGCGATATATGCCTTTCCCAGCCCTGCTTTCTCGGTGCGGTGCAGCACGTGGATGCGCTCGTCGCGCTCGGCCAACTCGTCGGCGATGTCGCCGGTGCCGTCGGGCGAGTTGTCATCGATGACGAGGACGTGCACCTCGGGGACCACCGCGTGGATGGCCTGGATGATCGGCCGAATATTCTCGGCCTCGTTGTAGGTGGGCATACAGATGACAGTGCGCGGCATGATGGCTCCCGAACTTCAATATTGGGCAAAATCGGGAGGATTATTGATGGGCTTGGATCGGAAAGCAAGGCCGGCGGTTCAGGTCAACGGCAGGCGCACGAAGAAGGTCGTCCCCTCGCCGAGCGCGGTCTCGAATGAGATGTCGCCGTCGTGCATCTCGACGAGCTTTCTCGACAGGGCCAGACCCAGGCCGGTGCCCTGGTAACTGCGCTCCATGGGAGTGTGCGCCTGGGTGAATTTGTCGAAGACGTAGGGTTGGAACTCCTCGGCGATCCCCTCGCCGTAATCGCGCACCTGGATCTCGGCCTGGCCCTCGTCGCGCACCAGGTTGATCTCGACGCGGCCACCCGGCTTGGAAAACTTGGCCGCGTTGGAGATGAGGTTGGTCAGCACCTGCACGATGCGCCGCCTGTCGACGCGCGTGCACAGCGGCTCCTCGGGCAGGCCCAACGCATACGACAAGCTGCGTCCGAAGAAGAGCGCTTGATTCTCGGCGATGGAGTCATCGATCGCCTCGCGCAGGTCGCACGGCCTGCGCTCGAGCTCGATGCCCTCCTCGCTGGTGAGCCGGCGCAGGTCGAGCAGGTTATTGACCACCTCGAGCAGACGGTGGGTATTCGAATGCGCCAGCTCGACCATGCGGCGAAGGCGCGGCTGCTCGTCGGCGTCGATCTCGCGCTTCATCACCTCCAGCAGCCCGTCGAGCGGCGTCAGCGGGGTGCGCAGCTCGTGGCTGACCAGCCCCAAGAAGGCGTCCTTGAGCCGGTCGACCTCCTCGCGGGTGCTCGTATCCTCGATGATGGCGACAAAGACCGGCTCGAGATCGAGCCCCGAGTACAGCAACTGCACCGACACCGGATACTTCGAGCCGTCGGATCGCTTGGCCGACGTGTCGAAGCGCACCACGTCGCGCCCCTCCTCGCGGACCTCGCACAGACGCTGCTCGAAGCGTCGTCGCGGCGAGGACGGGAGCACGTCGAGGATGCTCAACTCTTCGAGCTCGTCGGCCGAGTACTCCAGATTGTGGCGGCTGGCCTGGTTGGCTCGAGTGATCTGCAGGCTCTCCGCGTCGAAGACGAGCACCTCGGTCGACGAGTGCTCCAGGATGCGCCCCAGGCGACGATGCAGCGCCTCGACCCGGCGAAGCTCGGTGACATCTTGGACCGTGCCGCGCACCTTGTAGGGCGTACCGTCTTCGTCGCGCATCACCTCGATCTCGGCGTGGAGGATGCGCGGCTCCCCGGTCGGAAGCACAAAATATTGATTCATCGCATGCCTGTCGCCGCTCTCCAGAAGCCGCACCGCCGTGGCTTCGATTTCGGGGACCGATTCTTCGGGCAACAAACTCAAGAATTTGTCGTAGGTCAGCTCCATCGACTGCGGGGCGAGCCCGAAGATGCGGTAGCACTCGTCGGACCACTCGATCTCGTCGGTCTCCAAATCCCACTGCCAGTCGCCCACGTGGGCGATCCGCTGGGCGACGGCGAGCCGCTCGCGGTTTTCCTCGAGGCGAAGCACGGCCTCTTTACGCTCGGTAATGTCGATGAAGACGCAGCGCAGCCGGTCGGGCTCGCCGTCGCACGGCACGTACGTGGCAATATCGCGCACCCAGCGCACCTCGCCGCCAGCTTCGAGCATGCGATACTCGAGCTGGTGCGAGCGCCCGTGACGGGTGTGCTCCAAGCAGGTGTCGACCACCCGCTCGCGGTCGTCGGGGTGCAAGAGCTCCTTCCACAGATTCGGCTCCTCGTAGACCTCGTCGACGGTGTAGCCGAGCATCTGCTCGATCTGGGGCGACACGTAGGTCGTGCTCAGCTCGGTGGCGTCGAACTCCCAGATGATGACATCGAGAGAGTTGACGATCGCCGCCAATCGCTCGCCGGGATGATCGCCGCCGGAGGTCTCGTGCGCCTCCGACGGAGGCCGCGGCGCCGAGTCCTCCGCCTCCTTGGGTCTGTGCGGTCGAGCCATATCGCCTCTCCTCGACAAAATCGGGCACTCCATCGTCCCTCTCCACATAAATCGTAGGGATATTGTGCGTGGCTTCCACGCCGAAGTGAGGCTCCGGCAGGCCTGCACCGGATCTGCACAAATGATGTGCACCCTTTGCACCTCCCGGTCATCCCCGGCGCAAACGACTGTGGACAATCGAAAGTGTCGAATGGACGACACCGACTTCGGAGGTTCTCAATGAAAACGCTGCTGGCTACTCTCGCGCTTCTCATCGCCCTGCTCCCCACCACCGCCGGCGCGCAGACTCCGGACGCCGATACGCGCCCCCACATGCGCACCGTCGAGCGCGCCGGCTGGACCATCGAGTACTCCTCGACCTGGTTCGAGGCGACCAAAGACGGCCAGACCGTCTCGATGGACGACTTTCTGTACCGCGACTCGATGGACTGCATGGAGTGGACCGAGTCGGGCAAGCTGCTCTCGATCGTGGGCACGGTGGTCACCTTCGAATGGTCGATGTACGCCTACTGCGGCGGCGCCCACGGCTGGGCCGACACCAAATTCATCTCCATCGACCTGAGCCGGGCAGGCAAGGCCGTCACCCCGGCCGACCTCTTCGGCAAAAAGACCGTCCAAACCGCGCTCGAGCGTTCCCCCGAGTGGAAGCAATCGCGCAACGAGGGCGGCGTCTACCAATGTGTGCTCCTGCACGAAGACAACACCATCGGCGGCCCCTTCGCCTTCCACCGCCTCGACGACAACGCCGTGGCGGTGCGCATCGGCGTCGGCGAGCACCTCTCGGAAGCGTGCCGCGGCACGTTGGTCGAGGTCGAGTTGTACCTGCCCGTACCCGACAAATTGGCCGCCGATTTGCGCCGGGCGGATGAGGAGGGGACCTTGATGGAAGATCTGTATGAGCCGGTGGAGGGGTGTTGAGGCCTCCCCCAAGCTACGGCGCATAAGGCGCGCCTTCGCATGGGGCTATCACTTCGGGGATTTCGCGCTCCGCGCTCCTGGTGGCGTAGGTGTTGGGTTGGAGCAAGGCCTTCGCCATTTTAGAATGTCTGGGCAACGCGCATCGAATGCGACATGTGGTGGGTCGTGCCGGGCCGCCGGACTGCAAGCCCGGAGGGCGTCACCCGAACTGATAGCCCCCTGCGTAGGGAGCGCATAGCGCGACCGAAGCTGGGGGACTGGGGGATGGATGATTGAGTCGCGCCCGCGCAACGCGTACACTCCCAAAGGAATCACCCACCACGCCCACCTTTGGGGGATGTCGTATGCGCACCCACGTCGTACACCTCGCCACGATCTCGATGCTCGCCCTGCTCGTGGGTTGCAGCGACGACGCGCAGCCGAATCAGACCGACGCCGATGGCGGCGATACCTGGGAGGTCGACGGCGCGCTCGACGCCTCCGACACCGCCGACGCGCCCGCCGACGCCGATCCGTCCGACGCGCCTGACGTGACCGATGCCGAGGCCGACGCCGATACCGACGCCGACACCGACCAATGCGGCGACGATCCGACCGCCGACTGCGACTATGACGGGTTGCTCGACTGCGAGGAGGAGCTTCTCGGCACCGAGGTCTGCAACCCCGACACCGACCTCGACGGGTTGACCGACCTGCAGGAGCGCCTGCGGGGGACCGACCCGAACGACCCGGACACCGACGACGACGGCCTCGACGATGGCTTCGAGGTCGATATCGGCCTCGATCCCACGAAGCCGGATACCTTCGGTGACGGCACCATCGACTCCGATCGATGGGTCGCCACGGCCTGCGAATCACCGCAGTCCGAGCCGCTCGCCGTCTACGTCTCGCAGCCGGTCACGAGTGACGACCCCGACGTCGACGGCCGCAACTTCGGCGATTGGCGGCTCGCGCTGCCGCCCGCCGTCTCCGAGTTCGCCGACCTGAGCATCGACGGCCTCGAGGTCGACGCCAACGGCCTGCCCGTCAACCGCAAGGACGCCGCGGTCTACGCCTCCCAACACGTGGCCGGCTTCTTGCTGTCGTACACCCCGAGCGCCTCGTCGCCCGACCCGTCGGCCACCGTCGACGGCTTTCGTACGGCCCTGGCCGGGCTGGGGACGCTCGACGACGCGCAAATCGGCACGAGCTTCCGAACGCACGACCACCAACTCGCCAGCATCGGACGCTTCCGGCTCTCGTCGACCGCGCCGCGCTCGACAGACGCGTTTCGCAACGACGTGCTCTTCGCGCTCGCCCCGTTCGGCGTGGACGAGGTCAGCGGGCTGCCGCAGGCTGCCAGCGGCCAGCATACCGCGTTCGACGTCCAGATCGCCGCCATCGAGCGCGAGCACCATTCGGGCGAGCACCAGACGCTGGTGACCGCGGCGGTGGCGCCCTCCTCGCTCTACGACGCCGAGGCGCGAGTGCGCCGGCGCATGAAGGACCTGACCGACGCGACGGGCGTGGCCGAGATTACCGACGGCCGATCCACCCGCTGCTGGCTATTTGCGCCGCGCGAGCGGCCGCAGACCGACTTCTACTGGGTCGTCGATCACAGCAGCTCGATGGACGACGATTACGCCCAACTGCGCACCAGCGCCGAGAAGCTCTTCGACGACCTCGCCCACGTCGACATCGACTACCGCATGGGCGTGACCACCATGGAAGGCGCTCGCGGAGGTCGCCTGACGAACGCGGGCTGGACGACCGACGAGGCCTCCTTTCTGGCCGCGCTCGACTCCGTAACCGTCGCACCGTCGGCCGAACCGAGCCGCGGGCTCGAAGCCGCCCGCGAAGGCCTCGAGTTCATGAACGGCCAAGCAAGCTCGCCGCCCCCGCCGGACGAGAAACTGCGCCCCGACGCCCAAGTCGTGACAATCTTCGCCACCGACAACGAGGCGTACACCTTCGAGCAGACCGACCTCGACAGCACCGCCGGCCAACAGGCGTTGAGTGACTACGAAGACTTCTTCCGCTCGACCTCCTACGTCTATGCGCTCGTCGGCGACGGCAGCCAATGCGGCGCGGCCGACGGCGCCTCCTACCGCCGACTCTCCCAGGCCACCGGCGGCGCGCACCACTCGCTCTGCAGCACCCCCAACTTTTTGGGCGAACTCATCGTCGACGCCGCCGGAGGTCGAGAGGTCTTCCGGCTGCCCAACACCCCAATCTCGAGCAGCTTGAGGGTCTACGTCGACGGCCGCTGGGTCCCCCGAAGCCGCCAGGACGGCTTCGAGTACTTCCCGTCGAGCAACGCCATCGCCTTCTTCGGCGAGTACGTCCCCGAGATCAAAGAGAGCGGTGAGCCGGAATTCGTAGCGGTGCACTACGACCATTTCAGGGATCGCACCCACCCCTGACGACACGAGCCCCAAGCTACGGCGCGTAAGGCGCGCCTTCGCATGGGGCTATCAATTCGGGGCTTTCGCGCTCCGCGCTCGTGGTGGCGTAGGGATTGGGTTCGCGACGTCTATCCCCAAGCTTTGGCGCGAACGGCGCGCCTTCGCATGGGGCTATCAATTCGGGGCTTTCGCGCTCCGCGCTCCTGGTGGCGCATGTTTTGGGTTCGCGACGTCTATCCCCAAGCTTCGGCGCATAAGGCGCGCCTTCGCATGGGGCTATCAATTCGGGGCTTTCGCGCTCCGCGCTCCTGGTGGCGTAGGTGTTGGGTTGGAGCAAGGCCTTCGCCATTCGGAACGTCTGGGCAACGCGCATCTAATACGACATGTGGTGGATCGTGCAGGGCCCACGAAAAGCGAGCCCGGAGGGCGTTACCCGAATTGATAGCCCCCTGCGTAGGGAGCGCGTAGCGCGACCGAAGCAGGGGGGAAGGCGTCGCGAATCAGAAAAACACCCGCAACTGCGTAAACACAAACCCCCCGTACGTCCCATACTCGCTATTGACGTCCGCCCCGCCCCCGAACAGGTCGACCTCGGGGTCCTCGCCGAACCCTTGAAACGCGCCGACGTTGATGTCGGCCTCGTCGGACAAGATGTAGCGAAAGTTGGGGGCCACGATGAACGACGGGTCGCCCACGTTCGAGATGACGCTCAGCGACAGGTTCGTGCGCTCGAAGCCCGAGTACGACAGCAGCCCGCCCACGTAGTGGCGGCCCAGAAAATACGACTCGCCGCGGGTGAACACGTCGCTCTGGAGTTGCGCGAGGTAGCCGTCGGGGGAGTCGGCGCCGGCGCCGTTGAAGTGGTATTCGAGGGAGAGCTGCATGTCGGCGGCGATATAGTCGCCGCCTACGGTCACGCGCGGCAGGTCGAAGTCGCCTTCGTCGATGTCGTAGGGCTCGGCGGCCTCGAGGCGGCCGCGGAAGTGGTCTTTGGTCGCCGAGATGCCGGCCATGACGATGAGCTCGTTCCAGAATTTTCCGCCGGCGACGAAGACGTCGCCGAAGTCGAGGGTCTTGCCCCAGCGCGCGCCGCCCGACAGGTCCTCGAGGCTCCCCTTGTCGGCGACGATGAAGTCGAGCTCGGTCGAGAAGTCGGGGTAGGCGAGCACGCGCACCGCGTCGGTGCCGCGCTTTTGAGTCTGGTCGAGCTCGAAGGGGCTGAACCGGGTCCACAGGTCGGCGACCGGAAAGATCATCGCCCGGCCCCAGGTGATGCCCTGGCGGCCCACGGTGATGTCGGCGGCGTCGGTGTAGACGGTGACCGCGGCGCGGTCGATGTCGTGGTCGAGCAAGAGCCCGGCGTCGTCGCGATCCTCGATGAGGCCGTCCTCACCGATGAGGCTCGTCGACAGGTCGAGGGTGCGGTCGGGCTGGGCGGTCGCGCCCAGGCCGACGACGTTGCCGGTGCCCAGCGCGCCCTGCCCGCTCATCGTCTGGAAGAAGAGGCGGTTGTGCACCTCGAAGTGCACCTTGTCGGTGAGCTGGCCCGACCACTCCAAGCGGATGACCTCGGAGTTGAGCCCGCTCGAATCGTCGAACGGCTCGGGCAGGTCGTAGGTGCGGTATTGCACCCCGGAGACCGACTGCACGTAGCCGCCCAGCTCCAAAAAACTCGTGTCCTCGTCGGCGTCGCCCACCACCGGGATGCGCGCGAACGCTGCGGCCGGCGACGCCAACAAGAGCGAGACAATCAACAACTGTAGATACTTCATAGTCGCTACTTCATGCCCTCGAGGGGCCACCTTTAGGAAGCGACGAGCTCTTTGCGCTCGTCGCCCACGATATTGCCGCTGTCGAGGCGCACGATGCGCCGGGCGCGGTCCATGACCAGGTCGTCGTGGGTCGAAAAGACGAACGTGACGCCCTGCTCCTGGTTGAGCTCGAGCATCAGGTCGAGAAGCGACGCCGAGGTCTCGCTGTCGAGGTTGGCGGTCGGCTCGTCGGCCAAGACGATGCGCGGCTTGGCTGCGAGCGCGCGGACCACGGCCACGCGCTGCTGCTGGCCGCCGCTGAGCTCGTGGGGCTTGCGGTCGGCGTAGCCGGCCAGGCCCACGCGCTCGAACAACTCGCTCACCCGCTGCTTGCGCCGGGCGGCGGGCACGCCCTGCAGCATCATGACGAACTCGGCGTTCTCGTAGGCGGTGAAGACCGGGATGAGGTTGTAGGCCTGGAAGATAAAGCCCACGTGCTCCATGCGGTATTCGGCGCCCTCGGTCTTGCCGAAGCCGGTCACGTCGGTGCCGTCGATGCGCACGTTGCCCGCGGTGGGCGTGTCCAGACAGCCGATGGCGTTCAAAAGCGTGGTCTTTCCCGAGCCCGACGGCCCGGCCAGCGCGGTGAACTCCCCTTCGGCGATGTCCAGGTCGACCCCGCGAAGCGCGTGCACGTCGACTTCGCCTTGCTTGTAGATGCGCTCGATGCCGCGCACTTCGATCAATGTGTCTGCCATCTTTTGCGTACTCATTCGTAGAACCTCATTGCTTCTGCCGGGGCCATTTGCGAGGCGCGCCAGGCGGGATAGGCCGCGCTGAGCATCACGGAGAGGAACACCGTGGCGGTCGCGCCGAGCCACTTAACGGGGTTGATTTCGCTGCGCATGATCATGTCGCTCATATTGACGCCGGCGAGCTCCATGTCGACGCCGTACATCTCGGCCGTGTTGATGCCGACGTCGGCGATATACAGGTGGATGCCCAGCCCGATGCCAAAGCCGATGGCGATCGAGATGGTCGCCATCAGGGCGGTCTCCCAGAAGATCAGCTTACCCACCCGCCCCGGCGTCATGCCGATGGCGTTGAGCAGGCCGAACTCGCGCACGCGCTCCATGACCGCCATCAAAAACGTGTTGGCGATGGCGAAGACGACCACGATGAAGACCACGATCATGTAGATGTAGCCGAAGGCCTCATCCATCTGGATAAAGCCGACCATCTCGGGGACGGCCTCCTGCCAGGTGAGCACCTCCAAGCCCCGGCCCTCGAGGGCGGTCTTGGCGCGCTCGGCGACCTGTTCGTGAGCCACCGCCTCGTCGGTGAGCAGGCCGAATTGGGTCAGCTGGCCCTCCATGCTCACCGCCTTCTGGGCGGCCGCCAGGGTCGTGTAGGCCATGCTCTCCCCCATGCCCGCCGCGTCGAGGATGCCGTCGAGGCGAAAGAGGGCTCGCGTCACCTCGCCGTCGGGCGTCGAGGCGGTCAAGACGACCTTGTCGCCGCGCTCGAGGCCGAGTTTGTCGACGAGCTTCTCGCTCAGCACGATGGGATGGTCGAATTCGTCGGAGAAGAACTCGCCGCTGTCGAGGTCCTCGGTGAGGTCGGCGAGCTTCGCCTCCTGGTCGAGGTCGACGCCCATCAGGCGCACCGGCTCGTTGCCGCGTGAGCTCGTGGCCAGGCCGTTGATGACCACGCGCGGGATGACCGCGTCGATGCCTGCGACCCCTTCTAGCGCCTTTTGCGCGGCCTGGGGTCGTTCGATGACGATGTCACTCGACTGGGTCTCCCACCAGCCGTCGCCGTGCACGAGCACTTCGCCACCTGCGCCCTCGGCGGCGGCGTCGAGCATCTTGGTGTAGGTGTCCTCGCTGATGCCCATCGACACCAGCATCAGCGCGTAGCTCAGGATGATCGCCGAGCAGATGATCAGGGTACGGGGGCGATTGCGCCACAAGTTGCGCCAGGCTAATTTCAGCATTTTAGTTCCTCCCCGCGATGGCCGAGGTGATATCGATCCCGATGGCCTTGGCCGCCGGCCACAGCCCACACAGAATCGCCACGCCGAGCATGACGAGCAGCGGCTCGAGCACGATCTCGGCGTTCAATCCGAAGTAGAGGCGCTCGGAGAACGAGATCCCCATCCAGGTAAAGTCGGTGTTGGTGGCAAAGGCGGTCATGTCGAGCCCGTTGACGGCGTGGTGCCAGGCCAGCCCACCGCCCAGGGCGGTGCCGACGAGCGCGCCGACGAAGCTCAACAGGAGCGTCTCGGCCAGAATCACCATGAACAGGCGCCGGGGCGTCACCCCGATGGCCATCATCACGCCGAATTCGCGGCGCCGCTCCAGCGCGCTCATGCGCTGGGTGTTCAAAAGCCCCAGGCTGGCGAGCAGGTAGAGGATGAAGAACATCGCAATATTGCTGGCGTCGCTCAGCTCGAGCATCTGGGCGATCTGGGGGCGCGCCTGTTGCCAGGAGCGCACGACCAGGTCGTGTTCGTCGGTGTCGTACGCGTCGATTTTGGGGGCCATCTGGGCGACGACCCCCTCGGCCTCGGCCGGGTTGTCGGTCTTGACCACGATCTCGTGGACCTGCCCGTCGAGCGCGCCCACGTATTGGGCGTCCTCCAGGTGGACGTAGGCCGCCTGGCGGTCGACCATGGAGTTGCCGGTCTTGACGACGCCGACCACCTTCAAAAGATCGTTGCCCAGCGAGCCGTCGGAGGCCTCCAAAAAGACGACCAGCTCGGCGCCCAGATCGACCTCGAGTTGGCGGGCCAGCCCCTCGCCCAAGACCACCTCGCGCGGAGCGGGCGGCGGCTCGGGGTCGTCACTGAGCCACTCACCTTTGACGACGGCGTCGGTGATGGGCGTGGCGGCCGCCTCAGCCTGCGCGTCGACGCCCAGAAGCTTCGAGACCTGCGAGCGCTGCTCGTTGCCGATCAGCCCGTACAGGTTGATGCGCGGGGCGGCGGCGCGCACGCCTTCGGTCTGCTCGACCTCTTCGAGCATGCCCTCTTCGAGGGCGAACGCCTCGTAGATCGACGGCTCGTCGACGTAGGCCTTGCGCTGGATGAGCGCCTGGCCGGTGTCGAGCGCGGTCGCTCCGCGCACCATCGCCCCGAAGAAGCCCTCCATATAGGCCATCGTCCAGACCATCAGACCCACGGCGACGGCCACGCCCGCGGCGGTCAGAATGCTTCGCCAGCGGTTCCTGGCGAGGTTTCTCCAAGCTAATTTCGTAATCATGTCGGACTTCCTTAGCGCCTGCTGGCTGAGCGTCTTGGCTTAGCGGCGACGCGCCACGCGACGCAGCCCGCGCTTGGTGAACATGCCTTTGTCCACGTCGGCGCCGAACTCCATCTCCTTGTACTCCACGCGTGTCTTCTCGCCTTTGTCCTCACCAGTCTGGGGCAGAAGCTCCATGACGGTGGGGATTCTGCGCCCGCCGAGTTCCTTGATGTTCGAGAACTTCATGACACGCACGACCTTGCCGTCGTCGAAGTACGAGGCCTCGACGGGCAACCACTCGTCGGCGGTCATCAGGTACTCGATCTTCTCCCAGACCACCGGCGCGCCCTTTTTGGGGGTCAGCGTCTCCTTGAGGTAACGCGTGCCGTCGACGGTCGCCCACGACAGCTTCGTCTCGTAGTCCTCCTCGAAGCTCGTCTCGCGCATCAGGTCGTCGTTGGTGAAGTGGCTGCCCATCCAACTGTCGCTCAAAAGGCCCGAGGGGATGCGGATGAGCCGGTCGGCGCGCGGGGCGTAGTTCCACAGGCCGTCGTCGTTTCGCAGCGTGGCCGTGCCCGCCTCGCGGGTGGGCTTGCGGATGACCATCAAGGCCTGATCGTCGCCGCGGGTCCACTGCTCGATCTGCAGGGTGCGCTTGCCGCGGTCGGTCACCACGGTCATCTCGATGGTGCCGTGCGACGAATCGGCGCGGTACAGATCATCGAGCTTGTCAGTCACCTCCTCGACCGACGGCAGCTTTTGTTCCTTCGCCTTCTGCGCTTTGGCGGTTTTGGCTTTGTCGCCATCGTCTTGAGCCAGCGCCGGCGCACCCAGCGCCAGCATCAGGCCTACGAGCAACAGGCTTTTCAGTTTCATTCGTTTCATTGCGTTACCTCCACGTTGGATGCGGGGCTCAATAGTCTCTTCATCGCGTCGATATGTTGCTCCATGAGCTCTTGGAGTTCCTCCTCGCTGCACTCGCCCCAACGCTCCAAGAGCCAGTGGTCGAAGACCGAGTCGACCGCGATGGCCAACTGGATCAGAAAGTCGATGGACAGGTCGGTGCGCACCCGGCCGAACTCGCGTCCGCGCTCGAGCAGTTCACGCATGACCTGCTTTCCCCACTCCATCGTCTCGGCGCCGGGCGCCTCGGGATCGTTGGGCTCCATGACCTGATGGAAGCTCTTGGCCAGCCGGATATACAGCTCGTTGTTGCGAAGCTGGTCGAGCGAGCGCCGGCTGTAGTCCTGCAGGTACTCCCAGAAGTTCTCGGCGGTGATCGCGTCGACGTCGAACCCGCCGGTCATGGCGAGCATGCGCTCGGTAGCGTAGCGCAGGGTGGTGTCGAACAGGTCACGCTTGTCCTCGAAGTAGTAGTACATCGAGCCTTTGCTGATGCCGGCCTTCTGGATGATCTGGTTGATCGAGGCGGCCTCGTAGCCCTTCTCGCCGAACTCCTCGGCGGCGGCGTCGAGGATTTGGCCCTGCTTGTCAGGGTCCAGGTTGTCGAATCGGGACGTTGCCATCTTGGGTAGACCTCATGGTTAGACTTTCGAGTTGGACCAGCCAGTTAGACCTTAGGGTTAGACTGACAGGTTAGACCAGCTGGTCTAAAGGCGACGATACAGAGATATTCGGGGGTGTCAAGCAATGAAAATCGAAGGGTTTGAAAAAGCGAGGGTCTCCTCTCCGCCTGCAGCGAAGCGGAAGGAAGGAGAGGATTAAGGAGAGGCGTCCTCTTCCACGTAGCGTAGCGAAGTGGAGGAGGACTCAGGAGGAGGCCCCTCCCTGTGCTCCCTCTCCACTACGCTGACGCTTCGTGGAAAGGGACGCCCCACCTCGCTCCGCCCCTCGCTATCGCGGGGGAGGAAGATGTCACTCGACTGGACCTAGTCGCCTTTGCGAAGAAGCTGCACGAACGCCTTGCCCACGCCCAACCACTTGCCCTCGAGCAGCGAGTTGAACAACTCGGTCATGTGCTCGTATTTGCCATGGTAGGGGAACCAGACCGGCTCGCTGTCGGCGCGCCCGCTCGAGACCATCACCGCCTTGGCGTGCATGAACGTGAGGATGCCCTCGTCGCCGTGGTAGCGGCCGAAGCCGCTCGATTTGACCCCGCCGAAGGGAAGCTTGGGGTTGCCGACCGACTGGACGATATCGTTGACGCCGACCTGGCCGCACTCCATGAGCGAGGCGAGGCGCTTGCCCTTGTCGAGGTCGCTGGTCCACACCGAGCCGGTCAGCCCGTACTGGTGCTCGTTGGCCAGCTTGATCGCCTCGTCCTCGTCTTTGACCTTGATGACGGGCAACACCGGGCCGAACGTCTCCTCGGTGTAGATGTCCATGTCCGTGTCGACCTCGGTGATCAACGTGGGCGCATAGAACATGCCGTCGCGCTCGAGGCGCTTGCCGCCACACAGAACCTTGGCGCCGGCTTCGACCGCCTTGTTGACGTGGTCCTCGATGATCTCGAGCTGGGGCGGGAAGGTGATCGCGCCCATGTCGGAGTCGGGGGTGTCGCCGACTTTGACCTTGTTGATCTCCTCTTGGACCATCTCGACGAACTCGTCGTAGACCTCTTCGACGACGATGAGCCGCTCGACCGAGATGCACATCTGCCCGCCGTTGATCAGCGCGCCCCACACCGCCCCTTTGGCAGCGCGGCGAAGGTTGGCGTCGGCGCACACGATCATGGCGTCCTTGCCGCCGAGCTCGAGCTCGACCGGGATCGGCTTTTTGGCCGCCTCGGCCATGACCTTACGGCCGGTGGCCACCGAGCCGGTAAAGAAGACCATGTCGATGTCCGATTCGACGAGCGCCGCGCCCGTGGACCCGTCGCCCTGGACGACCTCGACGACGCCTTCGGGGACGCCAGCGGCCTCGAAGAGCTCCTTCATCAGCTCGCCGGTCATCGGGGTGACCTCCGAGGGCTTGAGCACCACGGTGTTGCCGCCGATGAGCGCCGACAACACCGGCACCATCGACAACTGGAAGGGGAAGTTCCACGGCGAGATCACCCCGATGACCCCCATCGGAAAGTACTCGACGTGGGCCTTCTTGCCCGGGAAGAGCATCCCCGGCCAGATCTTTCTGGACTTGAGGATCTTCGAGGCGCGCCGGCGGTAGTGGTCGATGAACAGCGGCACGACCAAGATCTCGGTCATCAACGCGTCCAAGAGCGCCTTGCCCGTGTCGGCGCTGATCCGCCGGGCGAACTCCTCGCCGCGGTCCTTGATGATCTCGCGGATGCGGTCGAGCACCTCGAAACGCTCTTCGAGGCTGCGATCGCGCCAGGCCGGAAACGCGCTTCGCGCCCGCGCCACCGCAGCTTCGACCTCGTCGGGGGTGCTGATGTGGTATTCGCCGAGTTTCTCACCCGTCACCGGGCTGTGCTTTTCGATAACACTGACGCTCATGGTGCGCTCCCGTCTGGCATAGTCTGTAGTCGTGGGACCCTTCCCATAGCAAAACCGGCCGATTTCGTACACCTTGTTGACGAGGAAGCCGCAATAATTGGGTTCTGCGGAAAGCAGTCAAATTTTAGAAGAAAATCGAAAATTTTTCTTTCGTCCTTCGAATACGAGCGGTCCGGCGCTCGCCCAGTGTTCATGCGGCTCTGCTCGGTCCGAGCAGCACCTTCAACCGCAATTAAGTCAACGAATATCACCAAAAATGCTTTTTTATTTCCTGAGCTTCCCCACAATCGATGGTGTAGCAGCCACGAGTAGGGCCGGCGGCGAGAATGGGGATTCCCGCCGAACGGCTCATCGAGAGTACGCACCGCCACGATGCGGTCGAGGTTGCTCACGCTCGGGGGCGACGTCCCCCGGCGCGGCGAGCAGGCAATTTTACTAGTTGCTAGTTTCTCTATTGGGGGCTCGCTCGCCGCGCTCTCTTCAATTCACTCGACCAGGCAGGGGGGACTTGCCTGCACGGGCTTCGGCCACTCCGAGGCATGCGCATCTGTGCGCGACTGCCCACCGGACGCCACCGAGGCTTCCGCGGCCCCACTCTGCCGCCGACCGGCATCCGCAGCCCTGTGCTCGGCCGGAAGGAGGCTCGATGAGGTAGACGCACGTCCTCGTCCGTAAGAGAGGAGCAGTAGTGATGTAGTGAAATGTCTGAATACTCACACTTTTGTGCTGCCAGCTTGGGGGAGCTTGCCGTACGTGCAGCACACACATGAGGAGAAACACATCATGAAGCTCAAGCTAATTTTTACTGCTTGTTTGACGCTGGGATTGACTGCCAGCGCTTGTGGAAACGTCGACGAGGATGGAGGGACCTCCTTGCCGACGGCCAACTCTCAGATGGCGCTCAGCGCCGACCTTCTGGGAGGTACCGACGTGGCGGGCTTCAAGTTCAAGCTCACCCGCGTCAACTGCAAGACCGGCGACACGGTCCACCCGTACCAAGAGCACAAGGGCTACGCCGACCTCGAAGAGATGTTCTTGCCCGGTGGCAACGAAACCTTCGAGGGGGGACCGAAGGACGAAGGCTACGACCAGTACTCCAAGCACCACTTCTCGGACTACCTGTTCGAGGTGCCCTACGGCTGCTACGACGTCAAAGCCATCCCGGTCGACAAACATGGCGACCGCTCCGAGGATTGCGCGGTGGCCGTCAAGCGCAACCAGAAGGCCATTAAACAGGCCTTCACCGAGACGCACCTCATCAGCCAGTGCCGCGGGGAAGCTCGCCGCACCAGCGACGTGGTCGCCTCGCTGAACCACCCGCCCCAGATCGACGATCTGGACATCGAGAAGTTCATGTGCTCGGGCGCCGGAGTGCGGGTCTGTGCCACCGCGTCCGACCCGGACAACGACCCGCTTCGCTTCTACTGGAAGGGTCTGGACAACGGCTGCTTTTTGCCGGCACCGACCGGTAAGCCGCATTACGATCCGCAGACCGGCAAGACGACTCACTGTGTGACGATTCCGAGCCGGATGGCCGAGACCAAGAACTACAAGGTCGTGGTCAAAGACCTGGCCTGGAGCGACGACAGCTACAAGCGCGTGCCCATCGAGGATCTGCTCGCCGAACAGGACAACTACCACTCCGACCCGTACGTCAACCCGGACGAGTCGCGCGCCGAGCGCCACTTCGTGACCCACTCGATCGACGACTGCATCCCCGGCGCGATGAGCTTCATCGGTCTGACGCTGGGCGCCGATCTCGACGACCCGCACGACAAGTGGCCCAACAAGTACAAAGGGATGAGCCGCACGCAAGCGAAGAAGCTGGCGGCCAACGCCGTCGACTTCGTCAACCCCAACGGCTACAACGAGCAACCCGACATCCTCATCGTCCAGGACGACAACACCAACGGCGAGGACGAGTTCGAGGCCAAGTTCATCGAGGGGCTGCTCAAAGAGGCGGGCTTCAAGGACGTCGTGCGCATCGTCGAGCCGCACGACGGGCTGAGCGCCTGGCACCTGGTCGGCTTCGACATCGTCTGGTTCACCAACCCGGGCTACCCGATCGACGACGAGAAGACCTACATCAAGCTGCGTCGCTTCCGCGAGAATGGTGGTGGCGTGATCATCTCGGGTGACGACGCCAACCAGAACACCGAGCTCGATAGCCCGCTCGACATGTCCTATTTCAGCTTCATGGAGTACCTGGAGGGGCTGCCCAAAGAGATCGCCAACGGCGAGAAGGCCTGCTACAAGCCGGTCGATAACTGGGGACAATACGCCTACAAGGTCGAGCTGAAACCGAACACCCCGCTGACCAAGGGGATCTACGACCTGAAATTCCCCTACGCCAACGACATCGACCGCAACAAGCTGCTCGGCAAAGGCGAGATTCTCGCCGGCTATACCGAGGGCTTGGTCGGCAAGCCGGACTGCCTGAAGTACAAGGTCCCGGTTATCACGGCGGTGCCGTCACCCCTGACTCTGTACTAAGTGACGGTGATTCCCCTTGTCATACCTCGACTTATGCCAATGCTTGGTAGGTAGTTACCGTCGGGGGTAACAGACGCTGGGCGCGGCAAACGGCTTCGGGGGAGGCCGCATGCCGCGCCCCTTGTCTTTCTTGCTTCTACGCCTTCTTGCCTCGTGTCTTTCCCGACTTCAATCGAGTGACGGCGGCCGCTGGAGCTCGAAGTCGTAGCGGATGGTCTGCACCCCGTCGACCACTTCGGGCTCGACCGCAAAGACCAGCGCGCCGAGTCGCTGCGTCAGGATGCTCACGTCGAGCGGCTCGAAAAGCGTCGGGTCGAAGACGGTCATCAACGAAAAGAGCGCCACCGGCTCGGCGCGCACCAAGAACGTGTGCGGCTCGCGCTCCTCACGCTTTGACACCGCGTCGAGTTCGGCCTGACTCGCCTCCTTGGCGAGGCCGTACGAAAAGAACATGAACGGCGTGCCGCCGGTCTCGCCGAAGTAGTACATCACCGGCGCCGACACCCCGGCGGCCTCCAGCTCGACGAGTTCTCCCTTCACTACCTTGTCGGGCTTGGCCTTGTCTGCGTTCGCGTCGGATTCTTGCGGAGCGTCCAAATTGGACACCACATCACCGAGCGCGCCGACAAGCCCGTCGGCGAGCTTTTGGCGCTCATCCTCACCAGCCTCCTCGTCGAGCAGCACCAGGCCGACCAGACGCGGCTGGATACGAAGCCCTCGCATGTCGATGCCCGCGCTGGCGACCTCCAGGCGGCGAAACGCCCGGCGATTCTCGAAGAGCGGCTCGAGCGAGCCGACGAAATAGTCTTCGAGCATCTTTTCGGTATTCGCAAAGAGCACCGCCAAGCTTCGAGGAACCGACAGGGCAAAGAAGCTCGGGTCGAAGTCGGCCGCGGCGAACCCCTGCAGGACCGTTTCGGGGTCGGACACGCCGATAAAGCTCTGCCACGCTTTGTCGGTCACCGGCAGCATGTCGAGCGACATCGCCAGCCCGCGCTGGTCGACGCCGAGTCCGATGGGCGTCTCGGAGACGGCCAAGCCCTCTTCGTCACCGGCGCCGAACAAGGTGACGTTGAGCCGGAAAAAGCCGTCGGTCTCGGGACCGGTGAACAACCCGTAGCTCACCCCGGTGAGCTCGCCCGAGGCGAGCGACCAGTTGCGCGCGCTTCGAAGCGCCTGCTTTACGTTCTCCAAAAAGATCAAGTCACGCTGAGCGACCGCGGCGGCCTCGGCGAATCGAAGCGCCTGCCGGTAGCCGCGCAGTTTGGCATAATCGCCTGCGCCGTCCTGATCGGCCGCCACGCCCAGCGCCGGCGTGTCGGGCGAACGCGGCGCGGCCGGACGCCCGCTGTCGATCTTGGTGGCCGCCGCGGTCAATCGAGCTTTGATCGCCTCCAACGCGGCTTCCTTGGCGTCGCCGATGCTGACTCGCCGCGACAGTTGTCGGGCGACCACGTCGAAGATCGCCAGCTCCCCGTCGACCCGAAGCATCACCCCCGGCCAATCGGCGTCGAGGTCGTAGAAGATGCGCCGACTCTGCTCGTCGCCCTCGGCCTCGACGGCGAATTGGGCGTATTCCATACCCACCATCAACTCGTCGATGCTCTCCAGAAACGTCTCCCGCTCGACGATCGGCACCACCACGCGAAAGCCGTGCAGCGGCGCCTGCGCGGCGACGTCCCCGGCGACCGCGCTGTGCACGCCCTTGGGCAGATCGCCTTGGGCGAGCATCGTCATCGTGGTCAGCGAGTCGAGCAGGTCGTTCTCCTCGGGAAATTCGAACTCGCCGCGAATCGCCTCCTCGAAGGCGGCGACAAACTCACTGCCGCTCCCCTCGGCGACGGGATAGACGCCCACGTAGATCTCGCGCGAGGGATCCAAGCCGATCTTCTCCCAGCTTGGCGCCTCCAAGGGGTCCATACCGAACTCGCGGACGATCACGTTCCACTCGCTTTGCGCCTGGGCGACCATCTGCGCGCCGTTCGGCCCGAACATCGCCGGCTCGGCGAAGAGCCAATCGCGCAGGCCGGCCATCGCCTCGAGCAAGCGGTCGCTACGCGTCCAGAAGACCACCGGTGAGTTAGCGGGCAACTCGAGCGCATGCTCCTGCCACGCCTGAGCGCCGGGGCGTACAGGCTGAGTTTGCTCGACAGGCTGCTTGTCCTCGGCGGGCTCGCCGGTGGTGCAAGCAGGCGCGGCGAAGAGCGCCACCACCAACAGCATCGGCAGCAAAACGTGAGCGACCCCGAGCCGACCCCGTCGCCTCGCCCAGCCCAAAACATGTTCCTCGACGCGGTGCATTGCATCTCACTTCACAAGAGGGATTGAGTCTGCCTTCAAGGGTAATACCCGGTCGAGGTGCGGCGCAATCTCACCATTTGGAGGCGTTCTAAACTGGACGCTTGACTCCCGCGATGTGTGTTTTATGTTTCGTGCACAATTTAGCTGCAACAAACTCAACTAGGAGGACTCATATGGCTCATTACGGCGAACATACTCTCCCTGATCTTCCCTACGCTTACGACGCTCTCGAGCCGTATATCGACGAGCAGACGATGCGTCTCCACCACGACAAGCACCACCAAGGATACGTCAACGGCTTGAACAAAGCCGAGCGTGACCTGGCCGAAGCACGCGAGTCGGGTGATTTCTCGAATATCCGCAACATCCAGCGTCGCCTGGCCTTCCACGGCTCGGGTCACATCAACCACAAGCTGTTCTGGCTGAACATGTGCTCGCCGGACGACTACAGCGATCCGATCGGCGACCTGGCCACCCAGATCGAGAAGGACTTCGGTAGCCTCGACAACCTCAAGGCGCAGTTCGGCGCGGCCGCCAAGGCCGTCGAGGGCAGCGGCTGGGGAAGCCTTGTGTGGCAGCCCGAGGGCGGCTACCTGACCACGGTGGCCTACGAGAACCACCAGAAGCAGTTCGTCAACGGTCAGATCCCGATTCTGCTTCTCGACGTGTGGGAGCACGCCTACTACCTCAAGTACCAGAACAACCGCGGCAAGTACGTGGACAACTTCTGGAACATCGTCAACTGGGACAACGTCGCGGGGAACTTCGACAAGGCGAAAGCCTACGAATTCCCGGTGAGCCTCTAAGGCACCCGGTTCGGCGCCTGGGCTTCTAGCCTTGGCTCTCAGATCACAAAAACCCCGCGAGGCTTGTGGCCTCGCGGGGTTTTTGTGTTGGTCGTTGGCAGGTTTGGTTGGATCAGCTCGCAAAATCGCGTTGCGACTGGTTATAACTGCCGATGAACAGCGCGGCGAAGACGGCCAGCACCAACACTGGCGCCACCACGAAAAAGAGCATTCCAAAGTCGATGGTCTCCATACGAACCACCCCCGATATGCTTTGAGTAGACTTCGTCGTGAGCTAAGCTGCTTTTTGAATCTTCCAACGTCTACACGCGTCTATTCGTGCAGAAGCTAACCGCTCGTCCTTCGAGGTAAAGCGCCATGAAACGCACCGCCGCCCTGCTCGCCGCCCTCGCCGTCTTGCTGCTCGCCCCTGCTGCGTTTGCAGAAGATGTCGTCGATACGAAGGACTGGGACGCCCTGTTGAGCAAGTACGTCGACGGAAAGGGCCAGGTCGACTATGCCGCCTGGCACAAGAGCGCGAAGGACCAAAAGCGCCTCGATCAGTTTTTGGAGAAGGTCGCCACGGCCAACCCCGATGCCCATCCGGCCAAGGCCCAGCTGGCGTTCTACATCAACGCCTACAACGCCACGGTCATCGACTCGGTGCTCGAGAAATGGCCGGTCAAGAGCGTGAGGAAAGAAAAGGGCTTCTTCAAGAGCGAAAAGCACCCGATTGCGCGCAAAGAGCGCACCCTCGATGAACTCGAGCACAAGCTCATTCGCCCGACCTTCAAAGAGCCTCGCATCCACTTCGTGCTGGTCTGCGCGGCCAAGAGCTGCCCGCGACTTCGCCAGGAGGCGATAACGGAGAAGAACGTCGACAAGACCCTCGAAGCCTCTGCACAGGAGTTCATCCCGGCGGCGACGAAAGCCAACGGCAAGACCGTGACCACCAGTCAATTGTTCAATTGGTTCGCCGACGACTTCAAATCAGACGCCGGCTCGGTGGAGGCGTATCTGGCAAAATACACGTCCGGAAAGACAAAGAAGGTACTCGAGTCGGGCGAGGCAAAGCTGGAGTTCTCGAATTACGACTGGGCGATCAACGAGCAATAGCGGGGGCCTTGCAGGCCAGGGGGGCCATCTATTTGGGCAATTAAGGATTTGGGGGTTGCGAATCGCCCGTTCCTTCCAACTCACAATCCTTCCCCTTCCTCACCCGTCTGCCCCGGCGCCACGCCGGCGTCGTACGCCAGCATCATGCCGGCCGCGCTCATCAACCTGAGCGCGTACAGGTCGGCGTAGAAATTCTTGCGGAAAAACTCCACGTTCGTCTTGGGAGCTGTGCGCACCAAGTGCTCCAGATACGCGTAGCGAATCTCGGGGCTGTCGACCTCGGCCAAAAGCGCGCGGCTCTTCTGGTCATCGGCAACTTTCACCAACAGCAGCGCCGCCAAGGCCGAGGCCTTCTCGTCTTTGCCCTTGGCGAGCTTGTAGAGCTGGTCCGACAACGGCTCGAGCGTCTGGGCGTCCTCTGTGGTGACGATGACGTCGCGCAAAAGCTCGAGCGTCGCCAGGCGCTGCTCCTCGTTGTCGAGTTGCTTCGACAGGTTCTTTGCCCATTCCCCGGGAAAACGTCGCGTTAGAATCTGAGCCAGACGCTTTTTGCTCTCGAAGTCCGTGCCGCGCATCGCCGCCATGAACGCCTTGGCGGTCGCTTGGTCGTGGTCGGCGAACAGCTCGATAGCTCGGTAACGCACCGGCTCGCGGGCGTCCTGCATGGCGATTTTGAGGCTGATGGCGGCGTCTTCCGACGGATTGGGCGCCAGGGCGGTGAGCACTTCGAGGGACTGCTCGACGTCGGCGTTGGTCAGGTACTTCTGGGCCTGCTTGACGTATTTGGTCTCGCCAGCAGCGACCAACCCGAGGGTCGCGGCTTTGACGAGCTCCTCGTCGATCTTTTTGGGCAGCACGAACTCACCGGTCTTCGAAACTTTGACCGACTCGAGGATCTTCTCGAAGTGCGGCACCGCCTCCTTGATCTGGGCGCGGCCCAAGATACGCGCTGCGCTCAAGCGCTTTTCGCGCTCGGCCGACTTGTCGCCCAGCGTCTCCAGAAGCGGCTCGGCGCGCTCGGTTTGGCCGGCGGCGACCAGCGCCTCGAGCGCAGCCGAGGCGAGCACCTCGTCATCGTGGTTGATCGAGCGGCCGATTTCGGGAAAGAGCGTGTTCTCCAGAAGCTTCGCCTTGCCCTCCTCTTGCGCCTTCTCCAGGCGGGCCAGCGGCCCCTCCTCGAAGGCCTGGCGGCGAAGAAAGGGATCCGTCGAGCGCAGCGCCCGGCTGGTGATCACCCGCTTGAGCGGCGGCGGACCATATTCGAGGACCGCGCTCAAGATCGCCTTCTTTTCAGCCACGCTCCCCTTGTTGAAGCTCGCCGTCGCCACCCTTCGGATGTCCTGGTAATCGTTGGCCAGAAGCACGCGCAGCGCCGCCACGCGCACCATCGGCGAGTCGCTCGAGTCGACGAGCTTTTCGGCGAACTCGTTGAGCTCGGGCTTTTTGATCATCTCGAAGACGCGCAACGTCTCGGCCTGCACGTACGGATCGCTGTCCAAGCCGACGCCGGTGTGCAGCACCCGCTGGACCTCTTGGCGCTCGGCTTCGCCGAACTTCTCTTCCTCGCAGCCCAGCAACCCCATGCCGAGCATGACGATGCCGGCGATGGCGCACGCCCTCTTGACGACTCCTGCCGATTTCATTGCCGGCCCTTTCATCCCTGGTCCTCTGCAGCAGTCTGTCGGTGTCGCTCCATCCAGCGCAGCATGCGCCGCACGATGTCGTCCCACGGCTCCTCGTTGAGAATCTCGTGGTAGAGCTTGGGAAAGATCTCCATCTCGCGGTCGCCGCTGCCCATCTTGTGGAAGACGTCTTCGGCACATTTCGGGTCGACGACTTCATCGCCGCCGGCGACCAAGAACAAAAACGACTGCTCGAGCTCGCCGGCGCGCTCCAAGAGCGTCTGCTGGGCGGCCTTCGCCTCGGTGAAGTAGCGCGCCGAGACGATCTTGAGGTCGAGCGGGTCGCTGTCGTACTTGTCGACGACGCGCTGAACATGGCTGATTTTGCTGCCGTCGAGCCCGTTGGGCATCGTGAACGACGGCCAGATCTTGCTCAACAGGTCGCCGGCGGCGGCCTTGATGGCCGGAACCTCCAGCGCGAAGCCGCAAAACGGACTGGTGACCACAAATCCGGTGATGTCGTCAGGCTGGGTCAGCGCGTACTGCAGCACGATGAGCCCGCCGTTGGAGTGACCGAAGCAAAACAGGTCGAGCTCGGGCCAGCGCGCACGGGCGTGCATCTTGAGCAGATCGTAGTCGCGCACGTAGTGCTCGAATCGCTGCACATGCGCCCGCTTGCCGGTGCTGCGGCCATGGCCGCGCGCGTCGATGGCGAGCACGGCATAGCCGGCCCGACACAACGCCCCGGCCACGTGATCGTAGCGCGAGGAGTGCTCGCCGAAGCCGTGCATCAGCGCGATGACTCCGCGCGTGGGCCCACCCTCGGGTTGCCACGATTGCCAAAAGATCTGCAGGCCGTCGAAGGCGTGCCAGAAACCCTCATCCTGCAGCACGCCGTCGTCATCGAGCGGCACCGCCGGCGCCAAATCCGAGAAATCGAGCGCCTCGATCTCCTCATCCGACAGATAGCCCGCCATCGCCTCAACCGTATCGACAGTCAATTGCGTTCCTTTGAATTAAATTTCGGTAGGTTCACCTACTCGGCGAGTTTAGCCCATGTAGGCGAAAACGTGAAGGTGTTGCGCGCTATTGGTCGACGCAATAGCGCACGTCGACCGCCTCGGCGGCGATCTCGGCGAGCGTAAAGCTCAAGTCGTCGGTGCACAGGTTCTCGAAGACGCCGTCGTCGCCGAACAGCGTGGCCGCCTCGAACAGGCGGTTGGCAGGATACGCAGCGCCGAGCGTGCTCTGGCACACCGGGCGCACCGGCTCGTCGGGGCCGAACTCGCGAGCCGACGGTGGCCCGGAGACGACCGCCAACGCCACGCCCTCGGAGCCGGGCGCGCCGTCGCGAATCGCATCGACGTAGCTGCTCACCTTGGTCAGTCGCCCGGCGTTGCGCACGCACTGGGTGCGAACGGCGCCCTCGCCGCCTAACTGCGCCCCCGACGAGCAGTCGTCTTCGTTCGAGAAGACGACCACGAGCAGACGCGCGTCGTCGCGCAAGAAGGCGCCGAGGTTCCCCGGACGCTCGACCACGCTTCGCTCGATGACCTCCAGCGCCTGCTGGCGCGGCTGCCCCGCCTCGCCCTGAACCACGTTACACGCAGCGATCTTCGTCCAATCACCGCCGTCATCCGAGCTGGCGATGGCCTGGACGTTCTGCTCGCAGCCGTCCGCGATCTGCCCCGGCGGCGCCAACCCCGGCGCAGCCGACGCGTCGGTCGTCACAACACCCACACGCACCGCCACACCACGCTCGACGAGCGTGTCGAGAAACTCCGGCAGCGCACTCGCCAGCCGCTCTTGCTCCCCTTCGACGTCCCCCGAATTGTCGACCACCATCAAAATATCGAGCTTGTCGGGCTGCTCGAATGCCTCACCACCGCGACACGCCTCCGGCAGCCCCGACTCGGGCGCGTACCCCGGGTTATCGTCGACGCAACCGGCGGCGAGGAGGCCCAAAAGCAAGGTTGTAGCGAGTCGTTTCATGGTTTGTTTCGGTTCAGGAGAGGTCTTCGCCGATCATAGACGTGCGAGCGTGCGAAAAATTTAGTGATCGTGCAATGCGCCCAGCTTCGTTGATTCGCCACGCCCAACGCGACCAACCGCGAAATGCAGCGACGCTTCCAAAATGTTATTATCTTTCGAAAGCGGCGCCACATGATGCCATGGAGCAGATCAAATGAGCACGCAACCCGTTCCAAATCCGCCTCCCGGCTTCGACAAGCTCTCCAAAGAAGAGCAAATCGAATACCTCCAAGAGCTGTGGAATCAGCTCTCTTCAGAAGAGTCCGAGGTGCCTGTGCCAGATTGGCACCGCGAGATTCTGCGCGAGCGCCTTGCCAATACAAATGACCAAGTCACGGAGTCATGGGCAACTGTCAAAGCACGGCTAGCAGGCAGATCACGTGGGTGATCTCACCGTCAAATTCGACCCGCGAGCCAGTCGCGACCTCGAGGCCGCCGTCGAATGGTACGATGTACACGGTGATGACCTCGGCGATCGCTTCATCGATGGGCTAGAAGAGTTGCTCGACCGCCTGACGAGCCACCCATCGCTTCACGCTCCGGTTGAAGGCGATGTGCGCCGTGCCCTCATTCGACAGTTCCCGTACGCCGTCTATTATCTGCCCAAACCGAACACCATTCGCGTTCTTGCCATTCTTCACACGAGCCGCCGCCCCGATTACTGGCAAAGCCGAGACAAATGAATCGTTCCCCGTCGTGGACCCAACTCGGAAGCCATTGATACCTTCGAGAACTATTTACCCACAATTAGGGGGGAAGGCGCCATCGCTTCAGTCTTAGAATGAGTACCTGACAGCCTGAGGAGCACGCCATGCGTCGCGACATACTGACTTTATCGACGAGCCTCTTGGCGGTATTTGTACTGTCAACGGCCGTGTCGCGTGCAGCGCAACCGCAGGCGTCATCGCCTGTCGTACTGCAGTGCGGGATGCGTACCACACAAACTTTGCGGTTGGCTCAAAAGTTCGAGTTTGGAAGCATCAAAGTCGACCGCCCTCCAAGATATGCCCCGCATCGACGAACGTCCGGCTACGAGCGGATTACGAGAAGGATATACGAGTCACATCGTTCTCGTTTTATCGACTGCTACGAATATGGCCTCCAGCAAGACCCATTTCTCTCGGGAACCGCGACTGTCAGGTACATGGTCGACAGCATTGGCATCGTCAGAAACGTGGACACCGTTGACGCGTCTCTATCGTCGCCGATCGTGGCCCGATGTATTGAGCAGGCAGTTAGGGACCTGACGTTTCCAGAGCCGCAGAATGGGACCGCCCCTTTGATAACCGACGCAACCTTCGAACTTGGGACCGAGTGCCCGCTAAACCGTTGACATAACGACACAATATCACGCAACCCCCTTTATCGAATCACGCCGCGCCTAACCTCCAAACTGCGTCGCAAAAGGCGCGACTACGCATGGGGCTATCAAAAGACGCCTCACCCCTCACGCCCCAACACCTCCAACATCCCGTCGATCTCCGCCCAATCGTCCTCCTCCACACGCCCCTCCAGGCGCGACCACGCACGACCGTCGAGCCACATCGGAAGCTGCTCCGGATGCGCTCGGGCGGCCTCGACGGCTTCACCAAGCACCGCCTTCGCCTCGTCGACACGCCCGAGCAACGCCAACGACAACGCCTTCGAGGCCAGGTAGGCCGGCTGGCCCGGCTCGAGTTCGAGCGCGCGCTCGACCGAGGCGAGCGCCTCGTCGTGGCGGCCGAATTGCTGCTGGACGCGACCTTGGACATGATGCGACTCGGGGTCGTCGTCGCTCAGCTCGACGGCGCGCTCGGCCTTCTGCCGGGCGAGCATCAAGTCGCCGATCAAGAGCGCCGCTTCAGCCATGCCGCGCGCGCTCGCTGCGCGCTCGCCGCGCAACTTCTCGGCCTGCTTGAAGGCGGCCATCGCCTCTTCGGCGCGGCCGAGCTCCAAAAAGACATGCCCGCGCACGATGAGCGCGTCGGCACAAAACGGGTCGACTTTTTCGGCCTCCGAGAGCGCCTCGAGCGCGTCCTGAAACTCGCCGAATTGCGCAAACCCGATGCCGAGCTCGACCCAGGCGTCGGCGTCGGCCTCGCCGAGCTCATAGAGGCGAAGCTGGGCCTTCAAGCCGCGGCGCTCCTCGCCGAGCTCGAACCACAGGTCGGCGCACGCCTCCCACAGGCCCAGCCGGTCCTTGGCGAGCTTGGCGGCGTACTCGAAGGCCTCGGCGGCCGCCCACAATTCGTCGCGGCCCATGTAGAGCTGGGCGAGCCGGATGGCCGGCTCGGGATCGCCGACGTCACCGTCGACGGCGCGCTGGTAGAACGCGATCGCCTCGTCCTCTTCGGCCAAGTCGAGCCACACGTCGGCGACGAACGCCAAGATCTCGGGGCGCTCGATCGCCTCGGCGTCGATCTGACGAAGCGCCTCTTTGGCGGCGTCGACTTCGCCTTCGAGCACACGCGCGTCGGCTAAAATCGCCATCAGCGCCGGGTCGTCGCCGTGCGCCTCGCGCGCTTTTTTGACCAGCCCACGCGCCTCGACCACGAGCTCGCGGCCGACCAACAGGCACGCATACGTCAGCACCGTGTCGTAGTCTTCGACGCCTCGGCGCGCGTAGCGCTCGTTGGCCAGCTTCAGCGCGCGCGAATAATCGTCCTGCTCGAGCGCCTTGAGCGTGGTCTTGTGCACCGAGTCGATGCCGCGCGGCATCAGCGCCTCGAGGCGTCGCAGCGCGGGGAGAGCAATCAGATTTCCTTCGAACTCAGCCATTTCGATCCTTGAACGCTTGCAGTCTGGACTCAAACTCCGTTAAGAAAAAGCCACGGAGATTGGAACGTGTGTCGGCTCCAAGGTGCACACGTGCCATGAACCCACAATCATTGACAACCTCATGTCTGGAAGACGCATGTATTCTTTCTCGCCCGAGACGTTCGCCGCCCGCCGCCGCGACTTCATGGAGCGCATCGGCCCCGACTCGGTGGCCATCCTTGTCGCAAACCCCGAGAGCACCCGCTCGCACGACACCAACTTCCCGTACCGGCCGTCGAGCGACATTCTGTACCTGACCGGCTTTCGCGAGCCGCAGACGGTCGTGGTGATCGCTCCGGGTCACGACGAAGGCGAGTTCGTGATGTTCGTGCGCGACCGCGACCCGAACAAAGAGCAGTGGGAGGGCCGCCGCGCCGGACCCGATGGCGCAAAGGCCCAATACGGCGCCGACGCCGCCTTTACGGTAGGCGAACTCGAAGAGAAGCTGCCCGAATTCTTGGAGGAGCGCGAGCAGCTCTTCTACACCCTGGGACGCAACGCCGAGTTCGACAAGCGCGTGACCCGCTGGGTCAACAAGCTTCGCCACCGTCGCAACAAGCCCTCGGGCGCGCCGGGCGCGCTCATCGATGCGCGTGATATCCTGCACGACATGCGCGTCAAGAAGAGCGACGAGGAGATCGAGCTGATGCGCCAGGCGGTCGACGTGACCGCCGAGGCCCACGTGCTCGCCATGAAGCACTGCCGGCCGGGCATCAAAGAGTACGAGCTGCAGGCGCTCATCGAGTACCACTTTCGCAAAAACGGCGCCGAGTTCCCCGCCTACACCAGCATCGTGGGCGCCGGGGACAACGCCACGATCTTGCACTACGTCGAAAACCGCGACGTCATCGACGACGGCGACGTCGTGCTCATCGATGCCGGCTGCGAACTCGGGTTTTACGCCGCCGACATCACCCGCAGCTTTCCCGCCTCGGGCAAGTTCACCTCGGCCCAGCGCGACCTGTACGACGCGGTGCTCGAAGCCCAGATCGCGGTGGTCGACCATATCGCCCCGGGCGTGCCGTACAACGAGCTGCAAGATATGGCCAAGCGCAAGCTGACCGAGTCGATGATCGACTTGAAGCTTCTGAGCGGCTCGGTCGACGAGCTCATCGAGGAAGAAAAGTACAAAAAGTACTATCCGCACAGCATCGGCCACTGGCTAGGCATCGACGTACACGACGTGGGCCCCTACCACGACACCGAAGGTTCTTGGCGTCCGCTCGAGCCCAACATGGTCTTGACCATCGAGCCGGGGCTGTACGTGCCCGAGAACGACGAAGACGCCCCCGAGGCGCTTCGAGGCGTGGGCGTGCGCATCGAGGACGATATCTTGGTGACCGAGGACGGCTACGAGAACTTGTCGAGCGCGTGTCCCAAGGCCACCGACGAGATCGAGGCGCTTGTGGGAACCGGCGCCGACTGACCCTCAACGCTTTGGTCTGAAAGCCCTAAGAGGGCGCAGAGACAGGCATTCTTGCCTTCTCTGCGCCCTCTTTTCGTTTGGCGTTTAAATTGTGGGCGTGGCGTTTGTTGATTTCTGCAACGGGAGGAACACCACGATGACCGAACGCAATGACGGAAGAGATTCGCAGCCCAACGACTGGTCTTCCGGGGATGCCCCTCCCCCCGAGACGCAAAGCTCTTTGCGCGGCGACGAGCCCAAGCCGGTGCCGCCCCACGAGCCCGACGCCACGCAGGCGCCGGGCCCGCAGGGCCCACGTGAGCCTCAAGGGGGCGAGTGGGACGCCGGCCACACCGTAGAGACCGAACCCGGCCACCGTGGCCACGACGCCCGCACGTGGAAGGAGGGCTTGGGCGAGCCGGACACCTATGAAGAGAGTCTCGATCGCCCTGTCGACGAGCCGCCGGCCCACCAGCGCAACACCAAGCCCAAGCTCGATAACTCGGACATCTTCGCCATCATCCTGTCGGCCTTTTTTCCAGGCGTCGGCCAGATGATGAATGGTCAGCAGACCAAGGGCATCGTCGTGTTGCTCGTGGCCATCGTGACCGGGTGCGGCGTGGGCCTGCTGTCGATCGCTTCTGCGCTCGACACCTATTGCCTGGTGATGGCGCAGAAGCGACGCGCAGTCGACGAATGGGAGTTTTTCCCGGATATTCGTCAGTGGTTCTAAGGGTCAGAGCGCCGCGTTGACTTCACTGCAGCAGTTGGTCTCCAGACACTGTTGCTCGGCGTCGGAGTCAGCAGTCTCGTCGCAGCCGTTGTTGGTGCTGCAAGTATCCAGCGCCTGGGCAGCCGTGCGGCATTCTTGGCTGACATCGCACTCGTCGAGGCAGCCATTAGCGCACTCGGCGCAAGCCTGCGGGTTCAAGCCGCCCTGGCAATCGGCGCTCTGGAAGCACTGCAGTTCACAGGAGTTCATGCACTGCATGTAGGGGCAGCACACGCCGCCGTCAGCGCACCAGTCAGCGCTACACTGCTGGGTGTTGTTGTTCGAGGTGTTATTGTTCGACGTATTGTTGCTCGAGCTCTGCTCGTTGCAGAACAGGTCGCCCGCTTTGGCGTACACGACCACGTCGAAACTTCCATCGAGCGTCCAGGTCGAGTTGCCACTTTCGGCGGCGAGCACGACATTGTTGAACGAGCCTCTGGCATGCTCACCAACAGCGCGCGGGCAGCTATCGAGCGTGATGGTGCCCGACCCAGTGCTCATAAACGCGTTGCCCTGCGCAGCACTCACGATCGACACGAAGGTGGTTTCGATATCCGCCTGCGGCGTGAAATCGCCAGGGGCTTTCTGTGACTCGGTCGTCGCGATCATCGCCGTGACCGCCGTGCCGTCGGCGCTGGTCAAATTAATCTGCAGATTGCTGTCGGCGATCGACGCTCCCCAGCTGCCCTCTCCGGCCTTGCTGTCCGCCTGCTCGCCCTCGAGTTGCTGGTTGCCGCCTTCTGTCTCGACCTGCGCGCTAAAGCTGCTCGTATCCGACGAGCCGTCGTTATTCGACCCACCGTTATTCGAGCCTCCACCGCCGCCGCCGTTGTCATCGCCGCAGCCCCACGCCCCCGCAAGCGCCAGACAACTCACACACAATACCGTCTTCCATCCAATCGTCTTCAACACAGTCATTTCCTTCTGAGTTAGGTTCAGTTCCAAGAGCGTGCGAGGAATCGCACGTTTGTCTACATGTGCAGCTGCGTGGTGTGAGACGACAGACGACGCCGGTTATTCAAATCTACATCTCCATATCGGGCGCGAGGTTCTCGAAGCGGGTGATTGGCCCGAAGAAGCGCAGCTTGACCGTACCGATCGAGCCGTTGCGGTGCTTGCCCAAGATGATCTCGGCAACCCCCTTTTCCTCGGTGTCCGGATTGTAGACCTCATCGCGATAAATGAACGTGATGATGTCTGCATCTTGCTCGATCGCGCCCGATTCACGAAGGTCACTCATCATCGGCCGCTTGTCGGCACGCTGCTCGACGCCACGGTTGAGCTGGGCGAGCGCGATGACCGGGATGTCGAGTTCCTTGGCGACCGCCTTGAGGTTACGCGAGATCTCGGAGATCTCTTGTTCGCGGCTGCCGTTGCCGCCCGAGCCCTTCATCAACTGGAGGTAATCGATGAAGACGATGCCGATATCGTGCTCGGCCTTGAGGCGGCGGCACTTGGAGCGAAACTCCATGATCGGCAGGGCGGGCGTGTCGTCCAAAAAGATCTTCGCCTCGCTCAAAGCGCCGGCCGCTTTGATGAGCCGCGCCCACTCTTGCTCGGTCATATTGCCGCGACGAAGCTTCGACTGGTCGACGCGGGCCTGGCTGCACAACATACGAATGGCCAGCTGCTCGTTCGACATCTCGAGGCTGAAGAACGCCGCCGGGGTGTTGCGCTCGACCGCCGAGTGGGTGGCCATGTTCAGGGTGAACGAGGTCTTACCCATCGCAGGACGGGCGGCGACGATGATCAGGTCGCTTCGCTGCCAGCCGGCGGTGATATCGTCGAGGTCGACGAATCCGCTGGGCACACCGGTGATGTGCTCACTTTTGTTGTAGAGCGCCTCGATCTGGGTGAACGCGCGCTGGATGACCTCGCGCATCGAGGCGTAGTCTTTCTTCTGGCCGTCCTGGGTGATGGCGAACAGCTTGCGCTCGACATCGTCCATGAACTCTTCGACGTCAGCCACGTCGCCGTAGGCGTCGTTGACGAGCGCGTCGGCGGTGCTGATAAAGCGTCGAAGCGCCGACTTTCGGCGCACGATCTGGGCGTATTGGCCCACGTTGGCCGCCGAAGGCACCGCGTTGGACAGGCGTGCCAGATAGCTCGCCCCGCCGGCGGCCTCGAGCCGATCGTCGGCCTGCAGGTGGTCGGCCAGGGTGATGACGTCGACCGGCTCATCGCGCCGATGCAGATCGGTCATCGCCCGGTAAATGTGGCGGTGCTGCTCGCGGTAGAAGTCCTCGACGTCCACCTGGCTCATCATCTCGTCGAGCACGCGGTTGTCCAACAAGATCGCGCCGAGCATGCTTCGCTCGGCGTCCTCGTTGTGCGGGGGGACGCGAATCGTCTCATCGACGGGCGGGCGGGTCGGCGTCGGCGACGAGGTCATGGGGACTCCGGTTCAGCAAAAGAGCGAGAGAGCGAAAAAGCAAAGGAGCAAAAGAGAAAGGAGCAAAAGAGAAAGGAGCAAAAAGCAAAAAAGCAAAAGAGCTGGGTGACAAGAGCACACTTCGTTGCTCTCTCGCTCTTTTGCTTCTTCGCTCTTTTGCTTCTTCGCTCTTTTACTTCTTCGCTCTTTTACTTTTTCGCTGCCTTATTCGACGTGCATGTAGTCGTTGCGAATCAGGTACACGATATCCTGCATCGTCTCGAGGTCGCTCGCCAGGCTCTTGTTGAGCACCTTGGAGACCGAGCCGTAGTTGAAGACGAGCTGGATGGTGTCCAGAAGCTCGGGCGTCAGGCTGCGCAGCGGCGGCACCAGCGGGCGGTTGATCACCAACTCCGAGGTCAGCTCGGGCACGTCGTCACCCAAGTTCATGATCTCGTCGAGTTGGCGCATGCCCTCCATCAACAAGTTCTCGATCGACTCGTCGATCTCTTCGTCGAAGGTCTCGTCGGTGGGCTGCTCGAGCGAGAACGTGCCGGTCTTCCACGCCAGAACCCGGTAGAACGCCTTGTAGGGCGAAATGTCCGGGTCGTCGTTGATCGTGGCGTAGAAGATGCGACCTTCGCGCAAGTAGATCTTGGCGGTGTCGTTCTCCGTGCGAATGACGAGCACTCCCGACTTGCGACTGGTCGAGAAGAGCTGCAGCAGGTCGGGTAGCGGCACTTCCTCGATGAGCCCGGAGATCGATCCGGTCAAGGTGGCCCCGGTGGTGCGGGTGGCCGGCCCTGCCTGCTGGCGCTGTTGCTCCATGCTGGGCGCGCCCATGCCCGGAGAGCCGCCGTCTTCGGCGACCTGCTCACGGTGGACGAGCTTGATGATATTTGTACCGATGAGAACCCGATCGCCCTCTTTGAGGCGCGATTTGGTGATCTTCTCACCGTTGACGAAAGTCCCGTTGGTGCTGCCGAAATCTTCGATCTCAAGGGCACCATTCTTGGCGCTGATCCTCGCATGTTTGCGAGAGACCATGTCCTCGACAAGGACCATATCGAGATCACTCGATCGGCCGATCAGGATCTCCGAGCCTTGCTCGAGCGGGAACTCTCCCCCCTGATACTTGCCTGAGATGAATTTCAGGACGTACTGGCCGGCTTGCTGTTGACTCAATTTAACCTCTCCTCAACCACGAGAATCGAGGAATGAGCTGGGTATAACTTTTGAAAATAGCTTAGTTGATAAGCACTGTGGTACGCGTTGGTATCGACCAAACACGTTACGCAATGGCCTAGGAAGCGTCAAGATTATCCCCGCATAATGAACGATCTGCTCGTACATCTGGGCGAGGCTGGTGGTCTATCGGCACCAACGGCCCAACTTATTGCCGCCATCTTGGCCATTTTGCTGATCATGGTAGGTGCCGTCTTACTGATTATCACATTATTCGGCAAGTGGGCACGTGCAATTGAGAACGAAACCGACAGCCGCCTTCTGCCCACGCTGGCCGAGGACGTACTCGATGCCGACCTGCAGCGCATCTACCGAAAGTCGCTGATGCTCGACGACCAGATCGCCGAGTGCTTCCCGACGATCGCTTCTGCGACGGGAACCGAACTCGGCCGCAAGGCCCGCAAGTTTGTGGTCGGGTTACAGGCGACGCGCTTTGCGGCCGCCCAAGGACTGCAGAGCAGACGAGGCGAGCCGTCCGACATGGAGGCTCGCCTCGAAAGAGTGGGCGCTGTGATCGAAGAAGCCCTCGAGCGCTTGGGCGTCGAGGGCTCGGCCCCGAGCTCGCCGGCCGAAGCCAGGCAGATGCTCGAGGCACTCTCCGAGAAGCTTCGGGCCTAGAAGAAGATCAGCAGGTTGACACCGAACTGCGAAGTCTCGGCTTCGTACTGACCGTCGACGGTGCGACCGTTGCCGGTGTCGTCGAATCCGTAGGCGCTGTACAGGTAGCGCGCGCTCAGCCCGATGTCGTCGACACGCGCATCGACACCCAAGCCCAGGCGAAGCGAGGCGCCCACCGAAGCCATGTCGGCTTCGCTGTCCGACAGACCGTGCACACCCACGCCGACCAGGCCGTAGGGCGAGAAGGCACCGATGCGCGGCTGCAGGCGCACATCACCACTGACACCGAACAGGCTGACGTCGCGGTCCGGGTTGGCCGGCTCGTAGCCACCGGCGTGCACGCCCATCTCGGCCGAGAAGAGCTGGCCCTTGGCACCCAGACCCAGGTTGAAGTCGGTGCCCGACATCGTCCCGCCGTCGAGCGTGGCGGCGTCCAGACCGCTCAGGCCCACACCCAGGGTCAGGTACGGGTCGGCCACCGGCGCCGGGTCGCGAGCCTCGGAGCGATCACGCACCGCACCCGAGGCCGTGCCTCCGGCGCTTCGGCGACGCCGGCTGGTACGACGCTCTTCGTAGTAATCGTCGTCGTAGTAGTCGTCATCGTAGTAGTCGTCGTCGCGGTAATTACCGTTGCCGTGGTCGTGGTAGTGATCGTTGTAGGTGTTGTGCTCGTCGTGGTCCACGTAGGTGTCGCCACCACGGTCGTGGCTGTGACCGCGGTCGCGGTTCGGGTGGCCGCGGCGACGGTCGCGTCGGTCTCGGTCGCGGGCACGCTCACGGCGATCTTTCTCCCGCTCGCGGGCACGTTCGCGACGGTCCTTGTCGCGCTCACGCTCGGCGCGGCGGCGCTCCTTCTCACGCTCGCGGCGGGCCTTGTCGCGCTCACGCTCTCGCTCACGACGCTCCTTGGCACGCTCGCGCTCGGCGCGGCGGCGCTCCTTCTCCCACTCTTTTTGGCGATCCTTGTCGAAGTCTCGCCCACGCCGACGCGTCTTGTCGGGGCGGTTGTTGCGCGGGTTCTTGGTCTTGTCGCGGTCGGCGCGCCCGTTGTTGGGGTGGCCAGGCTGCTTGTGGTGGCCACGACCGCGCTTGTTGCTCTCGTCGTGGTTGTCGTGGCCGCGACGCGGCTGCTTCTTGGCGCGCTCTTTGCGCCCGTTGCCGCGCGGGTCGACCGGGTTTCGCCGGTAGACGTCGTCGCGCGTCTTCGGCCGACGCGGGTTGGTCGTCGGGTTGCGCCGCGGCGTCTTGTCGCGTCGCGCCCGCTCGTGGTCGTCGTTGGCACGCGGGCTGCGCCGCGGCGTCTTGTCGGGTTTCGCGCGGTCGTTGCGCTCGTTGCGCCGCTTGTCCACGCGCGGGCTGCGCCGCGGCGTCTTGTCGGGGCGACTCTTGCGCTCCCGCTCGCGGCGCGCGCTCGAGTTCAGGTCGACGTCGTTTCGGCCGATGTCGACGTTCGAGTTGCGCTGGCTGCCGTTGACGTTGCCACGCTCCTGGCGCCGCGGCGTCTTCGTGCGGCTCGTTCCGCGCCGGCGCGGGGTCTTGGCGGTCGGCCGCGACGTGGTCTCGCTGCGCCGCGGCGTCTTCGCCTTGCTCGACCCACGGGGGCGGCGGGTGCGCGAGCGGCGGCGACGCTTTTTGTCATCGTCGTCATCGTCGTCGTCGGCTTTGTCCCGACGCTTGCTCTTGTCGTCCGAACGGCTCCGGTTCTTCTTGGCAAAGGGGTTCGCCTCCGCGCGCTGCTCCATCGAGGAGAGGACCACAGGAAGTGCGATCGTCAGCGCCAACACAAAGGCCAATATTTTCGAGATGCGCGCGGTCATGGCTCTTCTCCATGCAAAAGTTCGCGATTCACCCACTTGGACAGACTACATCATGAAATATTCAATTCGTAATGAACTTCTCGAAAGCCGCCCCTCAACCACGCCTCGGATGCCCTAAGCCCACTCCACACAGGTGGAGCACCCATACTCCAACCGGAGCAGACACTATCCAGCCGCAAGCAGTCACCGATAGGCGCGCCCTAAACAAAAACTGCATTTCGTCAACCGTTTGGAGGCATTTCGACCGATCGGTCGGTGATGGCGTCAATCTTGCACTTTCCACCTCACCGGCACGCGCCTGGCCGGGCCGCCCGTGGTGGCCTCGAAAAGTTGCGCCGGCGTCAGAGTCCGTTACAGTGGCCCCTGACGCGTATTGACCATCTTGACGCAGTAGGTTCGCTATGCGATTGTCCGCACCTTTTGTGCTGTAGCGCGCGGTGTGGAGCTCCATCGACCAACTTGCGGGAACCCTTGCGCTGCACCGAATCTGCGAAGTAATGGCTGTGTGCCGCCCCTGTGACGGCGGCTGAGAAGATTCGGCCAGATTGTACTGAGGAAGTTATGTCGAATTTGAACTACAGGCTTCGCCCGGACTTCATGAATCGCTCCGAGGAGCGCTCCTTGGAGCTACGCGAAGTGGTCAACCGGCAGGCGATCGACGTCGCCCCGGCCGTCCGCGCGCTCACCCCTTACGAAGCCGTTACCAGCCAGTCTGCCATCGAGGCGCGCCCTGACGGTGAGACGACCTTCAAACTCGACTGGAACGAGGCGACCATCGCCCCGAGTCCCCGCGTCAACGAGGCCATCCAGGCCTACCTGAGCGGCAACCGAGATCTGAACTGGTATCCCCAACTGGGCAGCAAGGACCTTTTGGGCGCTCTGGAAGGCTACACCGGCCTCTCCTCGGAGCACCTGATGGCATCCAACGGCAGCGACGACGCGCTGCAGCTCATCTGCAACACGTTTTTGTCCGAAGGCGACGAGGTCGTCGCTCCGGTGCCGACCTACAACCACTTCGTGGTGTTCGCGCAGAGCCGCGGCGCCAAGATCACCAAGGTCCAGGGCGACTCCCCGTTCGACAAGAACCTCGAGGGCATTTACGAGGCGATGTCGCCCGACACGCGCATCCTGTACCTGGTCAGCCCGAACAACCCCACCGGCAAGGTGCTCGATCCCGAGGACGTCGAGGGGCTGTGCCGCGCCTACCCGCGCACGCTGGTCATCCTCGACGAGGCCTACTTCGAGTTCGCCCAGACCACCGGCATCGAGTTGGTGCGCGAGTACCCGAACCTGATCGTCACGCGCACCTTCTCGAAGGCATTCGGCCTGGCCGGCCTTCGCGTGGGTTATTTGGCCGCCGACCCCGACCTCGTCGAGGGCCTGAGCCGTATCTACAACCCCAAGAGCGTCAACGCGCTGGGCCAAGTCGGCGCCATCGCCGCACTGAACGATCTCGACTACCTCAATGACTTTCTGGCCGAAGTCGAAGAGTCCAAGGAGTTGCTGCGCGACTTCTTCGCCTCCAAGAATGCCGAGGCCTACATCACCCCGGCCAACTTCGTGGTCGTGCGCGTCCCACAGATCTCCGACACGCTCGGCCAACTCGAGCAGCGCGGCGTCTACGTGCGCGACCGCTCGAGCTACCCCGGCCTCGAGGGCTGCTTGCGCATGAGCGTGGGCACCGTCGAGCAGACCGAGTGCCTGCTCGAGCGCCTGGAAGAAGTCTTCTAGAAAACCAACATGGCTTAATAGAACGACCCCCAAATTGTAGTTTGTCTGCCCAAATAGAACGCTATTTGAGCGAACAAACTACGATTTGAGGGTCGTTTTTGTGGCGCCTCGGTTGTTGAACGCTATTTGAGCAAACAGACGACAATTTGAGGGTCGTTTTTTTGTGGCGTTGTCCTTGGGAGCGTTATTCTTCCAAGACCCGCGTCAACAGGTCGTCGGGCACCTCACACGCCTCCGGTTTGACGATCGACACGAGCATGCGCTCCGGGTCGAGGTACGCGTCGACCACACGCTCGACGTCGGCGACCTCGATCGCCTCGATGCGCTCGCCGTAGTCGAGCGAGCGCTTGTAGCCCAGCCCGTACAACTCATCCAAACCGACGCTGAGCGAACGCGCCGAGTTCTTCTGCAGGCCGATGTCGTGGCTGCCGGCCAGGTAACGCTTGGCGCGGGCGACTTCGTCTTCGGTGATCGTGCCGTCGTGAAGCTTTCGAACCTCACGCACGATGCCCTCGACGGCCTGCTCGATCTTCTCGGGGCTGGTGCCGATCGTGATGACGAAGGCGCTCGTATCCAGCCCGAAGACCATGCGCGCCCCGACGCTGTAGGCGAGGCTTTGCTTGTCGCGAAGCTCGTAGAACAGCCGGCCGCCCTGCCCCGACAAGATCGCGTAGAGCACTTCCAAGGGGTATTTGTCGTCGTGGTCGAGCGACGGGGTCTGGAAGCCGCAGATGATATGCGCCTGCTCCTTTTCGAGGTCGCTCACCACCAGTTGCGCCTTGTTCAACTCGCCGGGCTCCGGGATCTCGGGCGCGAGTGACTCGCCGGTGTCGTGGCCGCTGAAGTAGCGCTCGGCGAGTTGCTCGACGAGTTCGCTGTCGATGTCGCCCACCACAACCAGCACCATGTCCTGCGGATTGATCAGGCTCTTGTAGTAGGCGCGCACGTCGTCGGCCGACAGCGCCTCGATCGACGCTTCAGAGCCGTCCGACGGCATGCTGTAGGGGTGCGGAGCAAAGAAGCCCGCGCAAAACTGCTCGTAGTTGACCGCGCCGAGCTTGTCGCGTCGGCTGCGGATATACTCGAGCTGCAGGCGCTTTTCGCGCTCGAACTCGTCATCGGGGATCGTCGACTCGAGCAGACAGCCGGCGAACAGCTCGAAGCTCCGCTCGAAGAATTGGCTCAACCCCGACATCGACAGGCCAAAGGAGTTGCGGCCGGCCAAGCCTTTGAGCGACCCGGCCATCGACTCGACGCGGTGGGCGATCTCCTCGGCGCTCCAGTTGAGCGTCCCCTTGTCGACGAGCTCACTCAGCAGGCTGTTGATGCCGTTGTTGTCGACGTTTTCGTAGCGAAGCCCGCCCAGGCACAACGCGCGCGCCGAGAAAGTCTCGACGCTGTGATCTTCCTGGATGACCAGCGTCGGGCCCCCCGGAAGCTTCACACGCGCAAAGCCCTCTTCGTCGAGCTCGACGCGCTCTTTGACGTGCTCGCTTTCGGAGGCTTCACGCGCCTTGCGGGTCGTCTCTTCGAGTTCATCGACGGTCACTTCGCCGTGCATCTCCGGATGACTCAACACCACCGTGCAATTGTCCGGCGTCAGATACTCGCGGGCCACGCGCCGAATATCTTCGGGGGTGACCTGGGCGAGCGCCTCGTAATAGACCTGCTCGTACTGGGGGTCGCCGGTGACCATCTGGTAGCGCCCGACCTTCATCGCCAGGCCTTGGACGGTCTGCTTGCCGTAGATTTCCTGGCTTTCGATGATCGTTCGCGCCCGCTCCAGGTCGACCAGGCTCGGGCGTACATCACGGAAGCGGAAGACTTCCTTCATGATCGCGCCCAGCACGTCGGTGTCCGATCGTCCCTCCTCGGGCAGCTGGTACTGCGCCGAGACCATGAACAGACCGGCATCTTTGGGGGTGTACGCTCCCGAGTAGATCGAATTGACCAGCTGCTGCTCGCGCTGGATCGTCTGGAACAGGTGCGAGGAGTCTCCGTAACCCAAGATCGCCCCCAAAAGATCGAGCGCGGGGATATCGTCGTGGGTCGCGTGCGGGATATGAAACCCGACGCGAAGATGCGCCTGATTGATGTCGTCGCCGGCCGCCCATCCGCGAAACTCGGTCTGCTTGGGCTCGGGAGCCCGCTCACGCGGGGTGTACCCGCCGTTTTCGAACCCGCCGAAGTACTTCTCGACGAGATCTTTGGCCTCGTCGATCTCGAAGTCCCCCACAAGCACCAGCGCCATATTCTCGGGCACGTAGTGCTTGTGGAAGAAGTCGAGCACGTCGTCGCGCCCAAACGAGTCGACCGACTCGCTGGTGCCGATGACCGGCAGCCGATACGGGTGCTCGGCGTAGGCCGTCTCGAACAGCTTGAGGCTCGCTTCGCGCGACGGGTTGTCTTTGCCGCGCTTGATCTCCTCTTGGATGACCTCCAGTTCGCGCTCCAGCTCGTCGGCGTCGAACGAGGAGTTCTGGATGGCGTCGGCCAGAATATCGAGGCCGGTCTCGAAGTACCGGCTGCTCATGACCACGTAATAGCAGGTCTGATCGAAGGAGGTGAACGCGTTGATGTGGCCGCCGGCGGCCTCCACCTCACGGGCCAGCTCGCCGACCTGGCGGTTGTCGGTGCCTTTGAAGAGCATGTGCTCGTGCACGTGGGCCAGGCCCGCCTCTTCGGGCTCCTCGTCGGCACTACCCACGCCAACCCACACGTTGCAGGCGACGACCGGCGCGGCCGCCGCACGGTGCAACAGCACCTTCATTCCGTTATCCAGTTCATAGCGAGTCAATTCCACGCGAGCTCTCCTTGTTCACTTTATGAGCAGCCGACATCCGGGCGCCGGATCGGCAGTTTGCAAAACGACGTTGTTGCAATATTGAACACCTAGGTGGACTTGGCAATGTCAACAACCGTCCTTAGCTTTCCACCGTTCGTTTTCTGACCCGCGCCCATTCTCTGAACCGTCACCAGCTCTCCAAGCTCATGCCCCAGTTGCCAACCGCGTATATCGACCGGCTGTACTCGCCCCCTCCTCGGCGTGCGCGAGATGGCATGGGCGTCGACGCGTTGGCCAGCCTGGTCGAAGCACTTGCCGACGCTGACGTCCACGCGCCGGCGGTGACCTCTCTGATGCGCGGAAAATTGTCGTTCGACGACGCCCCGTCGGCGCTCTTCGTGCTCGCCGACTGTCGCCTGCAGGCGCTGGCCGACTGGGCCGGCTCGCTGGCGGCGGCGACCTACACATCGATCGTCGGCTGCTCGCTCGCCGATATAGGCACAACGGGCTATCCGGACGCCAAAGACGCCCCGTTGTTGACCGGTCACGGCATGGTACTCGCCAGCCGCGGCGTCAGCGGAACCCCCCTGGTCGGCATGTCGCTTCAATCGCTTCGCGCCGAGCTCGAACGGAGCCGCCACGAGCTATCGGAGATGGCCGGTTATGGCGTGCGCATTCTCATGCCGGCGCCCTCGACGCTCGGCACGGCCGTCGACGGCCTCGTCCTCGAGGAAGCTCGACGCGCCGGCTACAAGCTGGTGCTTAGCCCCGGAAGGTCGGTTACCGAGCTCACCGAGCGCCCCACAAATGGCGCCGATCCCGTCCAAACGCTCCAATACCGCACCGTGCGTACCGACGACTCACCCGAGCACCTGCGCGACTGGATCTTGGGCAAAGGTCTGTCGCGCCAAGTTGCCCAGGTACGCGATCTGGTCAACCGGCCGCGCCGCATCTTGTCGCGGTTTGGTATCGAGTGATCGGGGGCCGGCAGGGCTTCCACTATTGCTTCTGGAAAAACGGCTCGATCAATCCCGGCGCCACCATATACAGAAGCGCGAGCAACAGGATAAAGAGCAACAAGGCCAAGCCAACCACCACCGTCGTGGGCGCCACGACCGGCTCGTCGCCGAAGAAAGCGCGCGCAAACCGCTCGAAGAGCCCCATGTCCTCGCGCTTCTTCTTGCGATACTCCCACTCGCCCGTCTCCAGGTCGAACTCCCGATCGAAATAGGGTTTTGAATCGGGCCAGTCGCCGTCTCGAAGCTCGTAGCCCTCGGCCGTGGGCTCATACACATCGGTGCGTCCATTTTGGCGCAGCCGACGCGAGATCACTTCCAACCGGTCGCGCACCTGCTGGGCGCTCTCGGGTCGATGTTGCGGGAGCTTCTCGAGCAGCGTGTACGTCAGGTCGAGCAGCTCGGGCGGCACTGGCACATTGATCCGCTCTTCGAGGCGAGGCACCTCTTCGAACTTGTGGGCGCGCATCAACTCCAAATCGTTGTCGGCGGTAAAAGGGGCCTCGCCGCACAACGCTGTGTAGAGGAGCACGCCCAAGCTGTAGAGATCGCTTCGCGGCGTGGGTGGGCGCTCGTCGATCAGCTCGGGCGCGATGATGCCGGGGGTGCCGGGAACCTGGCCGCTTCGGGTCAGATTGAGGTCTCGCGAAAGCAACTTGGCGACCCCGAAGTCCAAGATCTTGATATGCAGCCGCTCGTCTTTGTGGCGCGACAGCATGATATTGTCGAACTTGAGATCGCGGTGGATGATACCGGCGTCGTGCGCCTCCATGAGCGCGTCACAAGTCTGGATGAGCACATCCAAGATCTCGGGCAAGCTCAACTCCCCGGTCTTGAGCGCCTGGCGGAAGGTTTGCCCCTCGACGTACTCCATGGCCAGGTAGGTCAGCCCGCCGGCGTCTCGGCCGGCGTCGATCAACGAGACGACATGGGGATGGCGCAGCGAGGCGACGACCTCGATCTCTTGGGAGAATCGTTGGACCAAGTCGGTCTCGTTGGACAACGTCGGACGCAAGATCTTGACGGCGATCTTGCGGTTGACGCTCAGCTGCACCGCCTCGAACACAATGCCCATCCCGCCGCGCGAGAGCACCTCGACGAGCCGATAGCGCCCATCGAGCACACGCCCGACCAACGACTGGGGCGCGTCGAGCGGCTGGGTGCCGTGGCGCTTCTTTTTGGCTTGAGGTCGGGTGGTCATCCCAAACAACTCCACCGGCCATCGCCGGCCATCAATACGAGCTGAACGGGATAAGAATTACACGATATAGCGCACACAAAAAAGGAGCGACGGCCAAACCGTCGCTCCTCGATTCATCGTCGAGCTGGTGCTCGATGCTCAGTTTGTGCGTACGCAGCCTCCGCCTCCGCCGCCAGCGCTGCGCATTTGCATGACGCCTTCGCGTTTCGGAGTGCGAACCTTCTCGACCTCGAACTCCTCGGTGCGAAGTTCGTTGACCGCCTCGCCCACTGCGTCCTTGCACAGGTGGTGGGTGCTCGCCAGCGGCATCGCCTCGCGGCACAGCGCGTCGATGGAGACACCGCGATAATTCTCACGGAGCTCCTGGGTGACGCGGTGCAGCTCGTCGGTGCCGTCTCGCTCATCGGAGTCGGTCACGCTCAGGTTCTCATCGACGTCTTGGAAGAGGACCGTGGCGCCGACCACCTCGACGAGCGTCTTCCACTCGCCGCTCTCGATGCGGTTCTGGCAGCGATCGTAGCGCCGGCGCAGATCGTGGAAGTTCTGCAGGGCGTGGCCCTTTTCGATGCCGCGCGCCTCACGAGCGATGGCGTACTCGACCCACAGCCCGGTGTGCAGCGTCTCGCAGGAGGACGCGTTGCGACGCAATGCGCGCTTGTAGAGCACACGCGCCCGGTTGCGGTCCATCTCACGAGGCACCCACAGGCCGGCCCACGCCAGGTTGTTCTCCATGACGCCGTTGGACGGGTTGCCCACACTACGCAGGCCCTTCTCGAGGGTGTCGACGGCCTGCTCGTGCTCGCCGAGCACGATCTGGTGGTAGCCTTTCAGGTTGTATAGCGGCTCACTCGCCGGATAATAATGCAGTCCCTGCGACGCCACGGTCATCGCCATGCGCGAGTTGTTCTTCTGCTCGAAGCAACTCGCGTAGACGAGCCAGTCGGTCTCCGACCACCCGGTCTTATTCTGACCGAGCACTTCACGAATACCGCTACACGACTCGGTCGCGTGGTATTCGTAAACCTGCGGGGCGTCGGGGGTGTTTTGCTGGGCTACCTTGTAGGCCAGCGTGCCCACCGCCGAAAACGCGAGCAACGAAACCGTCGCTACCGTCGCCGAGGCGGGGCTGGTGAAGATGGTGCGTGGAGTGATCGCCATGGCTGGGTCCTCGCTGTGTGGGTCCTAGTCTACCCAACAGTATAGAAAATCGGCTCTTATGGCTCAACAACGGTCGACAAAAGTTTTATTTCATTCGCCGACCGCCGCTGCCAACTGCCGCCAACTGCCTCACTGGAAAGCTATGCACTTTCGACGACTTCGGCCAATCCGCGGCTCAATACCGTCTGGCCATCGTCGTTGACTGCCTCGAACCCGAGAGTGGTCACGCCTTGCTCCGAGTCCAATTTCCACACCCGCGTAGTCACCGTCTGCTCGGGGAGTACCGGCTTGGAGAAGCGCACGCGCAGCCGCTTGAGACGCCGGGGATCGCCGTCGCACACCCCGTTGACGATCGCCTTTTGGGCAAAGGCCATCGTGCACATGCCGTGCAAGATCACGCTGGGCAGCCCGGCCGACTCGGCGACCTTCGGATCTGTGTGGATCGGGTTGTGATCGCCGGAGGCCTCAGCGTAGCGAAGCGGTTGATCGACGGCGACAAACTGGGAATCCTCGACCACGATCTCGCGATCCTCGGGCGCGATCTCGTCGGCCGGCGCCTTCTTTTTCTTCTTGCCGCCGCCCCCGCTTCCCGAGCCGCGGATGAACAGGCCGCTGGTCGACTCGGCTACAAGCTCGCCTTCGCAGACCAGCCACTGGCGAATCGTGAGGAGTTGACCACTCGACTTGTCCTCGATCTCGGCGATCTCGGCGCGCGCGGCCACCAGATCCCACGGCTCGAGCGGCCGGTGAAAGCGCATGTCCTGCTCGCCGTGGACCAAACGGAGCAAATCGGCGTTGAGCGCCTCGTCGGTGATCGCCTCGCCCATGACCTCGTGGAAGAGCTTCTGGCTGAAGAGCGGTGGAGCGACGATGCCGCCTTCGCGCTCGACGTCGACGTAATGAGGGTTCGGATCTTCGGTCGCCTCGGCGTAGGCGACCATCTCGGGCGCCTTCACAAAGCGCGCTGCGCCCTTGAACTTGGTGCCCAACATGTCGCGGTTGAGCCCCTCGGGCGCCTCGTCGGCGTCGGCCTCCTCGGCCGGGCCACCCAAGGCGCTGGCGGCCTTGGCCAGGTCGAACAGCTTGCCGAACTTCATGAGAATATCCATGTTGTCCGAGCCGATCTTGCCGCCCATAAACGCCTGCTCGGGCTTGAGCTTACCGCTGGCCAGAGCCAGCAGCGTGTCGGCGCTGTCGAAGGTGACCTTGCCGTCGCGATCGTCGCTGGGACCGCCCTGAAAGCTCGCCTGCCCGTCAGCCACGTCGATGGTGTAGGTGCCGGTGCCCTCTACCTCGAACTGGATCGTCGCCTTCCAGCTACCCGCTTTGTCGGCGCGAAGCGTCTGCGGCAGCGCTTCGAACAGCGCGCGTACCTGCGCGGCTGCTTCCGAGTCGGCTTCGCCGCCCGCCTGCGGCAGCGCGCCGATCTCGTCGATGCGCTCGCCGACCTTCGCCGGCGTCCAACGCTCTTCGCCTGAATCGAGGCTGGCAAGATCGATGCCCGGGGTGCGCTGCATCTTGTACTCGAAATAGTGCGACCCGTGCGCCCCGAAGATGCGCCCGGTCACGTCTGCCGCCTCATCGCTGGCAAGCCAGGCGACCAGCGGCGCGATGTCCGCGGGCTCCATCTGCTCGGGCACCGCGTCGATGTCCTCGGTCATGCGCGTCTTGGCCACCGGCGCGATCGCGTTGACCGTGATGCCGAAGCGCTGGCCCTCCATCGCCACCGTGCGCGTGATCCCGGCGATGCCGGCTTTGGCCGCGGCGTAGTTCGTCTGGCCGAAGTTGCCGAGCAGGCCGGCCAACGAGCTCGTGTTGATGATGCGCCCACCAGACTCCTGCTTCATCATCTGGCGCACAGCCGCTTGGGTGACCAGATACGTCCCTTTGAGGTGAACCGCGATCACCGCGTCCCACATCTCCTCGGTCATCTTGACCAGCGTCTTGTCGCGCAAGATCCCGGCATTGTTGACCACGATGTCGATCCGACCGAACGCCTCGACGGCGTCGTCGATGATCGACTGGGCCCCGGCGGCGTCGGCGACCGACGCATAGTTGGCCACCGCCTCGCCGCCCGCCTCTTTGATCTCGGCGACCACCTTGTCGGCAAATTTCGAGCTCTCGCCCTCTCCGTCGACCGCGCCGCCGAGGTCGTTGACCACGATCTTGGCGCCCTCTTGGGCCATCAAGAGCGCATGCGCCCGGCCCAAGCCGCCGCCGGCACCCGTGATCGCCACCACCTTTCCATCCAAAAGTCCCATTCTCACATCTCCCGCTCGATAATCGTTGCCACAGCCTGTCCAAATCCGATGCAAAGCGTCGCCAACCCGTAACGGACGTCTTGGCGCTCCATCTCGTGCAGAAGCGTCACCAGAAGACGCGCGCCCGAGCACCCCAGCGGGTGGCCCAGCGCCATCGCGCCGCCGTTGACGTTGGTGCGCTCGAGCAACTCCTGGGGCTCGTCGCTCATCTCGTGGGCCCAGGCCAACACCACCGGGGCGAACGCCTCGTTGACCTCGAAGACCCCGATATCGTCGAGCGTCAGCTCGGCCTTCTCGAGCACCTTCTTCGTCGCCGGAATGGGACCGGTGAGCATGATCGTCGGGTCGACGCCGGCCACGGCCATCGCCTTGAAGCGCGCCCGCGGGCTCAGGCCGAGCTCTTCGGCCTTCTCTTTGGTGCCGATGACCACGGCGGCGGCTCCGTCCGAAATCTGGCTGGCGGCAGCCGCGGTGACCACCCCGTCGTCTTTGAACGGCGTCTTCAGCCCGGCCATCTTCTCGAGCGTGGTGCCGCGGCGCGGCCCCTCGTCAGTGTCGAAGCATACCTGCTCGCCGTCGGGCGTGGTGAGGTCGAGGGGCAAGACCTCACGCTCGAAGCGCCCCTCGTCGATCGCGTGAATCGCGCGCCGGTGCGACTCGAGAGCCAGCTTGTGAAGATCCTCTTTGCTCAGCCCCCACTTCTCGGCGATGAGCTCGGCGCTCACGCCCTGCTGGATGATGTCGTACTTGTCGGTCAACAGCTCGCTCAACGCGCCCATGTCCGAGCCCATCGGCACCCGGCTCATCGACTCGACGCCCGCGCCGATCGTCAGGTCGTGCATCCCGCTCATGACGCCCTGGGCGGCAAAGTTGACCGCCTGCAGGCTCGAGCCGCACATGCGGTTGACGGTGGTGCCGCAGGCGGTCACCGGAAAGCCTGCGATCAACGAGGCGACCCGGCCGATGTTGATCCCCTGCTCGTCGACCTGGGTGACGCATCCCATGATCACGTCTTCGACATGCGCCCCGTCGAGATCGAGCTCGTCGGCGAGTCCTTTGAGCAGCGCGCCAGCCATATCGTCGGGTCGCGTGGCGCTGAGGGCACCACCGCGCTTGCCGATCGCGGTCCTCTTCGCGCCGAGAATATAAGCGTCTGTCATAGTCTGGCTCCCTATTGTAATGTGTAAGTGGTCACTAACATGACCTCGTAAAGGTAGGAAACCTGCCGCGGAAGGGCAAGAGTGAACGCTCATTCATCGCTCGCCCCGATATAGTATTAGGGCAACCGGAGCCAAAGGTGACCGGTGCCAAGGAGCGTTCGAAAATGGGTCACGACAAAAAGCCGCGACTTCGCTTATGCTCGTTATTGACCGTCATTATCCGCAGAAAGAATAGAAATCTAACGCTCTGTGACTATACTACCGCAGGCGACATCATGTAGGTCCCGCGCCGATAATACCTGAGCCGAGCTTATGCCCGAGGACAAAGCCACAACGGACGATCAACCGACGTCGCTGATCCCCGACTCGCCGATCAAAGAGATGCTCGAAGGAGAGCAGCGACATTTTTTCGAAGCGATCATCGAGGGGATCAATGAGGGCGTCGCGGTCTACGATCGCGACCTGCGCTACGTCTTCGTCAACCGCTTCTTCACTGAATCCACAGGCCTGACCGCCGATCAAATTATGGGACGCAAGGCCAGCGACGTGTTCCCCCAACTGCGCCACGAAAGCTGGCAAGAGTTGGTCGAGCGCGCCCTGGACGGCGAAACCGTCGAGACCGGCGACCGCAAGTGGGTCTTGCCGCAGCTCGACCGCCCGGTGTGGATTCGCACCACCTACGGGCCGATGCGCTCGCCCCGAGGCGACGTGGTCGGGGTACTGGTGGTGGCTCGCAATGTGACCGAGCGCAAGCGCGCCGACGAGGCCGCGCTCCAACTCGCCCGAAAGGAGGCCGCCCACGCCGAGGCGGTCGCCGCCGAGCGCAAGATTCGCCGGCTCATCGAGAGTATCGGCGACCCGTTTTTGGCCGTCGATCCCGATGGTAAAATCATCTACGTCAACGAAAAGGCCGCCGACTATTGGTCGATGGACCGAGACGAGCTGATGGGGCGGCGCGTCGGCGACGTGTTTCCGGCGGCCAAGAATTCCGAGGCGTCGATTCATCTCAAGAAAGCCATCGAAGAGAACCGCCGGGTCAACTTCGAAGCCCGCTCGGTGGTCACCGGCCGTTGGATCGAGATCAGCGCCTATCCACTCGACGGGGGCCTGTCGATCTACTTTCGCAACATCGAGGAGCGCAAACGCGCCGAAGAGGCCCGCCAACGCTACGAGCGCGAGCTGGTCGCCGCGCGCCGGCAGGCCGAGGAGATGGAGCGGCTCAAGTCGAGCCTTTTGGCCAACATGAGCCACGAGATCCGCACCCCGCTGACCAGCATTTTGCTGCAGGCCGAAGTCCTCTCGCGCGACCTGGAGACAGCCCACCAAGAGGCCATCGGGCGCATCGTGCGCTCGACCGAGCGGCTCGGGCGCACGCTCGACTCGGTGCTGACCTTCGCCCAACTCGAGAGTGGCATGCTCGAGCCGCACGCCGAATCGATCGACCTGTTCGCCGAGGTCCGGCAGATAGTCGACGAACTCAAACCGCTGGCGGACAGCAAAGGACTCGAACTGTCGGTGCGACGCCTCGACGGCCAGCCCCAGCCCCAACACATCCGTCTGGACGCCACGCTGATCCACCGCATCGTCACCAATCTGGTCGCCAACGCCATCAAATTCACCGAGTCGGGAGGCGTGACGGTCTGCGTGCGCCAGACGCCGAGCTCGGTCACCCTCGATGTCGAGGACACCGGGATCGGCATCTCCGCGCCCTTCGTCGACCAAGTTTTCGAGCCGTTCAAGCAACAGTCGACCGGCCACGGGCGCACTCACGAAGGTAGCGGCCTGGGACTGACCATCACCAAGCGCCTCATCGAGGCGTTGGATGGCGAGATCGACGTCGAGAGCCAGCCCGGCAAGGGGAGCCGCTTTACCGTCCACTTGCCCGTCCAACCTGCCGAGCGAGAGGAAGCGCCGCCCGGAGACATCGGCGCGCAGTCGGCCCCCGTCGCCGAGCCCTCCGATCAGAAACCGCTGTTGGTGGTCGACGACAACGTCGACATCTGCGAGTTGCTCGAATTGATGCTGGCGCCGCGCACGGTGCACACCGCCCAGAGCGCCGAAGAGGGCCTGAAGAAGGCGGCAAACCATGATTACGCGGCCATCTTGATGGACATCAGCCTGCCGCGGATCAGCGGTGTGGACGCATTGCACGAGCTGCGAAACCAAGACAGGAACCATTCGACGCCGGTCATCGCCATGACCGGTCACGCCCTGCCCGGAGACCGCCAGCGCCTTCTCGACGAAGGCTTCGACGCTTACTTGGCCAAGCCCTTCAGCCCCACCGGCCTCGACGCCGTGCTCGAGCTCGCCGAGGACTCCGAAGCCTCACTGAGCAACTGAGCTGAGCACCTGAGCAGCTTCACACGAACCGACGCGTACCACGCACCAGCCGCTCGTCGTCCTCACTTCGTTGATATTCGGGGTCGAGCAATATGTTGATGCGGTCCATGACCAACTCGGTCATCGCTTCGAATTTGTCGACGTATTTCTCGGAGGCTTCGCGGGTAAAGGGGTGGTACGCCGCGTCGATCTGAAACTCGGCGAGCTCGGCATCGGGCATGAGCGCCTCGCCGATGCGATAGCGCACCTCCCCGCCGCGCGACAGCGGGTTGGCCCCGGGGTAGGCATCGTCGGAGCCGTTGCAGCCCACAGGCACCACAGGGGCCCCCAACCGAAGAGCCATCTGCGCCAGCCCGGTGCGCCCCTTCGACAGTCGCGGAGAGCGAGTCCCCTCCGGAAAAACGAGCACGTTGCAGCCCAGGCGAAACGCCTGGACGTTCAGCCCGACGAACTCGTCGATCATCAACCGGAACAGTTCGATCTGGGCTTCGACGTAATTCTCCCGGCGCGGGTCGAAGTCGTAACCGAGCATGTCGCGCGGGGTCTCGAACAACTCGGTCACCTCCGCGTCGACGTCGCGCTCGACGGCCTCGGCGCGAAGTGTCGTCAGGTCGGTCTCGCCGCTGTCGATCGCCCCGCGAATCAACCGGTAGGCCTCCTCCGAGGGCGGCCGCCCCAGGAACTCGACGGCGTCGGCGGTGATCAGGTAGCCGCGCGAGGGCACCGGGATCTGGTTGGCGGACACCAACAACTTTCGCACGACCGTGTTCTGGTAGTACTTGCCTTTGACCCAGGTGCACAGCGACGGCCTGTCGTTGCGCAGAAGCCAGACGAAGAAGGGGATATAGTTGAACCGGTCGGTGTGATTCATCGCAAAGATCACCGACCGGTCCCAGGGTACGTTGTCTTCGCCCTCGACCTCGACCTTCGTGCGCGTGGGTGGAAACAGGTAGTTGGTGCGCGCAATCCCACCCAAGAATCGAATCGTCAGCGGATCGGCCGACAATTCGACGTTACGCATGACATCCAGGGTCAACATGACTCACCCCGGAGGCCAGGAGAGGTCGCGGCCGCCGATGACGTGCAGGTGGATGTGGAAGACCGACTGGCCTACGCCCGCGCCAGTATTCAGCACCAGGCGAAAACCGTCCTCTTCGAGGCCCGCTTCCTTGGCGATGTCGCGCGCCCGCAACATCAGCTTGCCCAGCAACTCGGCCTGGTTCTCCTCGGCCTCCCACAGGCTGGCGATATGTTCCTTGGGGATGACCAAGATGTGGGTGGGCGCCGCCGGATTGATGTCGTTGAAGGCGTAGACGTCGTCATCCTCGTAGACTTTATCCGAGGGCATCTCGCCGTCGATGATCTTGCAGAAGATGTCTCTTTCGTCGCTCATCGGTTCTCCTTTGCGTTCGAGTTATCGATCCCGGCTGTCGATCCAAATCGTCACCGGCCCATCATTCACAAGCTCCACATCCATCATCGCCCCGAAGACGCCCGTCTCAACCTTGCGCACCTCCTCGGCCGCCCGGGCGACGAACGCCTCGTACATCTCGTCGGCCTCCTTGGCGCCCATCGCCCCGGTAAAACTGGGCCGGCGGCCCCGGCGGGTGTCGGCGTACAGCGTAAACTGGCTGACTACGAGCATCTCGCCGTCGATGTCCTTCAGCGACAGGTTCATCTTGCCGTCGTCGTCGGCAAAGATCCGCAGGTTGATCGTCTTGTCGAGCAGGTACTCGAGATCCTCGTCGGTGTCGCCCTCGCCTGCGCCCAAAAGGACGAGCAGGCCGCGACCGATCGCTCCGGTGATCTCACCGTCGACGGTGACCTGGGCTCGGGAGACTCGCTGCAAAAGTACGCGCATGGGGGCCTCGTGTGGGGGATCGGGTGGTGCTGGAGGGTTTTGTAGCAAATGGCGGGGCATGTGCAAATAGTGGCTCGAGGCAGCATCTAGGCGGGGTCGCCGCGAAATCCGAAAAAAAATTGATCGTTTGCTCACCCGATCTAAGCTGGCCAGTCCGGGCACACCTGGTGCCCATCGAATCACTGTTTGGATGTCCGCGCCCCCGGCTCGCCGAGACGCGGAAAAACTTGAATATATCTGTAGATGACACGACACTGGTATCTAATCGACGACGACGGTTGCCGCAGGATTAACGTGAGCGAGAAGAGCTGGGACTTCTGGTCCGACTTTCGGTCGGGAGGAGACGCGAACGAGGCTTGGCCTGCGTTCACCCAGGCGGCGGTGTGCGCCGAGCTCGGCAAGGCCGTGGCGACCATCCGCGAGATCTCCGGCGAGCTCGACTACGACTACGAAGACGTCACGATGACCCCCGAGATGTGGGACGGCGGGCTGTGCCTGGCTACCGACGACGAGCTCACCCTGATGACCGAGCCGTCGGTCGAGCTCGACGAGCGCTTCGTCAACGCCGAGAGCGCCGAGATGCTCCTCGAGCGCCTCGAGGTCGACGGCGCCTTCTTCGGCTACGACCCGGCCGCGGGCACCCTGATGCTCAGTGTCTTCTCCAACGGCACCCCCGATTTTCTGTGGGCCGACTCGCTGCAGCCCGGCCCCAGCCACGCGATCACCTTCCACGACGACGGCACCGCCACCCAGGAAGACCCGCGCAAATTCGCCTTGCGCCGCCTCGGCCAGCCCGAGACCAGCCCGTTCTTGGACCGCTACGCCTTCGTCGAAAACGAACTCGCCAAGCTCGGCTTGCAAGACGTGCAACCCGAACTCGAGCGACGCCCCATCGTGGCGGTGCTCAACCTGGAGCGTCGCCCGGGACGGAGCCTGGGCTGATCGGACGCATTCGTGCACGCGGGGTTCGACAAATAGGAAGCGCGAAGGGCGCGAAAGACCCCGGCGGGCTCGCCCCGCCCGGTGAACCAGCCTGGGCAGCTACCGAAGCGCCCATCTGCCCCCAAAGACCCCGGCGGGCTCGCCCCGCCCGGTGAATCAGCCTGTGCAGCTAAAACCGGCCACCGACGCCCGTCATGACAACGTACCGGTGCGTCTACCGACGAAATTCGCCGGCATGGGCGCTGCGTGTTTGCTTGTGATTGCGATCGGCTAACGGGCTAAGCCCGCCCCGTTTTCGAGCCACCTCGGCCAGGTCACACGCAGGGCGCATGCCTGACCCGACGCCACACCTTACGACTACAACGACGCCGCTGCGGCACTCCTCATGGCACAGGCCCATCTTCACGCCACGCCGCTACTTCCACTTCGACGCATCAACAAACCCGCACCGGGCAAATCCGATAACTGCGCTCCGCCGCCAGGACGAAGCTACCGGCTCGGCCTCCGCCGAGCGCGTCGAAGAGGTACGGTCCAACATCTCCTCGGAGATACGCTCGCTACGAAAGCTCTGTTTTGCGGATCGGGGAACCGTTCCGCCGCAGGCTGGGTTCTGCTCGACAACTCCGGACCGAGCCGAGGCGAGGGGATTCGGTGCAGATTCGGACGCCGTCTGACGCAGGCGATGTGCTGGTCGCGAAGCGACCGAATGCCCTTGGGGTGCGGAGCATCGTCGAGGAAAGACGGCGCCGAAGATGCACGAATCAACCGCCTTCGGCGACGGGAGTGAGTTGTCGAACAGAACCTTCTGAGCCCACCGGCTCAGCCACCCGGGGAGTGAGCCAAGGCCAAACTCCGACCCACCCGCCCGTTTGAAATTTGTGGGGAAATTCGTGGCCACGATACGTCCACCCCTCATTACGGTTTTCGGCAAAAAACAAAAATTGTTGCGTACTTTTTTCAAGATCGGCCCGTGGTGGGGTGCATAAGGGGAATCTCTCTAATCGCCGGGGTCGCCCCAATCACGGCCGAACGGTCCTCACCTCCAGCCTCCCGCCCGCCCCGATCACAACGCGCACCAACCCGCGGTGCGCCGTCTCCAGCACATCGATCCCTCGACGCCGGTAGCGCGCCAATACCTGCGCGTGCGGGTGGCCGAACCGGCTGAACCGCCCCGCCGACACGACCGCGACTGCGGGGCGGACGGCGTCCAAAAACGGCGCGCTGCTCGAGGTCCGCGAGCCGTGATGGGGCACCTTGAGCACGGTGGCCTCGACCGGCCGATGGTCGACGAGCCAGCGCTCGGCGCCGCGCTCGACGTCGCCGGGTAGCAGCACGCCGGCCGGGCCGCGCGCGATCCGGGTGACCAAGCTGGCGTCGTTTTGCGACCGGCCGGTGACCTGCGGCCGCACGATGTCGATCGTCACGCCGCCGAAGGTGCGCCTGAGCTCGCTGTCGAGCGCGTGCAGCTTCGCGCCCGTCCGTCCGGCGCGGCCGACGAGCTCGCGCAGGCTATCTTGTCGCTCGCGGGCGTCGAAGACGAGGTGGCGCGGGCGCATCTGCTCGACGACCGCAAAGAGCCCGCCCAGGTGATCGGTGTCGGCGTGGGTGACAATCACCCAGTCGAGCTGCCGAACGCCCAGCCTGCGCAAATACGGCACCACCACGAACCGGCCCGGGTCACGCCCCAGCCTGCTGCCGCCGGCATCGACGAGCATGGTCGTTCCGTCGGGGAACCCGACGAACGTCGCGTCGCCCTGCCCCACCGGGATGAAGTGGACATCGAGCGAGTCGTCTTGTCCGATCGCCGGTCGAAACAGCCCCACGGCCAGCCCGAGCGCGATCATCGCCGCGGCGCAGGCGAGCCGCCGCGGCGTCCATCGGCTGGTCACCGCCACGAGCGCGCCCATCGCCAAGCAAACGGTCGCCCACAGGGGCGTCGCGCCGGTCACCCACTGCGCGCCGGGAAGCGCCGCGACCCATGTGAGCACGCCGCCCAGAGCCAAGAGCACACCGGTGGTCAACTCGACGATCATGAGACCGACCGGCTCGACGACAATCGAGCTCAGCGCCCCCACGGCGAGCAGGGGAAAGACGATCGCGCTGACCAACGGAGTGACGATCAGGTTGACCACAAGCCCGCTCGTGGCCACCTCCCCGAAGTGCGCGGCCACGCTGGGCCAGGTCGCCACCGTCGCGCTCGTCGACACGCCCACGAAGAGGCCGACGCGGCGAAGCTGTCGTCTCGCCCACGGCTCGGGTTCGGCGAAGGGATCCTCGGGGGCGTCGAGGATGGGCGGGCGAAATCGCAAGAAGAGCAAAATGCCGAGCGTCGCCGAGAAGCTCAACTGGAAGCCCAGATCGATGACCACCGCCGGATTATGGGCGATCAGGCCGAGCGCGGCCGCCGCCAGAGCGTGCAGCGGACACAGAGGACGCATCAAGACAAGCGCCGTGACGCCCACGGCCACCATTACCCACGCACGCACCGCCGACACCGGCGCACCGATGGCCAAGACGTAGACGCCGAGCAGGAGTACCACGGCCCCGCCGCACGCTCGGCGGCGCCCGAATCGAAGCAGCACCCACTCGAAACGATTGACGACCACCGAGCAGGTCCACCACAGGAGCGCGGCCAATACGCCCAGGTGCAGCCCGGAGATCGCCAACAGGTGGGCCGTGCCGGTGTAGCGAAATGGGGCGACCGTCGCGGGCTGCAAGAAGGCGCGGTTGCCCGTGGTCAGCGCGACGGCGAGCGCAGCCTGTTGGTCTTCGCCCTGCTCTTCGATGCCCCCGAGTCCCTCGAGAAGTCGGCGCTCGAAGCGCGCTCGCCCCTTGGCGAGGGTGCGTTCGACCCACACGATGGGTCCGATGCGGCTTCCCACGATTGCGACCGGCTCGACGGCGGTCGCCCGCGCGTCGACGCCGCGAGAGGCCATCGCCTCGCGAAGCGATCTTTGCCCGGGAAATGCGCGCCCCGGATAGTTTTCCACGCGCGCGAACACCTCGATGCGATCGCCCGGCCAGGCCGGGGCCTCGTGAGCGTCGAGGTGATCCGCGGGCACGAAGAGGCGCACATGCGGCGGCTCGGCATAGCGACGGTCGTCGAGCGCGTCGAGGCTCACCTCCAAGCTCCAGCCGCGCGGCGACCGGCGGCCGATGCCCGCCACGGTGCCGTGCATGACTCCGCGCACGCGCTCCTCTGCGAGCGCCGAGAGTTGTGGAGTGGGGGCGAATAGCTGGACGCCGATCGCCGCAAAGGCGAGCGCGACCAGACAGACGGCGAGCAGCGGCTGTTTTAGCAGATCCATGGCCGATCGTTGGCAACGAGAGCATTGACACCATCAGGGGGCATCCTTATAACCGGCCCCCATTTTGGTTATCGGCAAAAAGACCTCGATCGTTGCGTACTTTTTTGTAAAAAGGCGGCGCGATCGTGGCTCGTACGCCCCACCAGAGTCCTGTTTTCGCTGCGATTTGCGGGTGTTTTCCACCGCCGCAGGCGAGGTTTTCCACAACCCGGTCGAAGTTTTCCACAGGCGTGTGGAGACCGTCTCAAAGGGGGCACCCGAACGTCACACTCGCCCCAAACCACCGTATCCCGGCGTAAACACACGCCTTTTCGCCACCCTGGCGCGCGATCGGTCGAGTATTTGTGGAGAATTTGGGTCTGCGTAGGTGTTGGCTGTGGACAGCCTGTGGAAAACTTGTGGGTAAATATGTGGTTTTTCCCAACAGGCCTGTGGAAAAGCCGGTGAGTTTTTCACAGAACGTGACCCGACGCTGTGTTTTTTTGTCCGACGGTCGCGTATCGAATAGTCCAAGCCCGACGGAATTCGGCCCCCCGGATTCCTGTTTATGCGCACGAGACTTGCGCACACCCTGTCATGCCTCTATGAATCAGCACGCGGTGAGACAGGCTTGATCGGGACGCCCATTGTGGAGCGTCCGCCAAGAATTAGAAGTCGCTACACAGGTTTGCGATCCCATGTTCGAATTCCTCGCAAAGATCTTCGGCTCGGCCAACGAGCGTTTCCTCAACAATTGTCAGCCTCATATTGAGGCGATCAACAACTTCGAGAAGCAGATCGAGAAGTTGTCTGATGAGGAGCTCAAAGGCCAGACGCCCAAGCTCAAGCAAAAGCTCGACAACGGCGCTACGCTCGACGACATCATGCACGAGGCGTTTGCCACCGTGCGTGAGGCGAGCAAGCGTACGTTGGGCATGCGCCACTACAACGTCCAGATGATCGGCGGCATCGCGCTGCACAACGGTCACATCGCCGAGATGAAGACCGGTGAGGGTAAGACCCTGGTGGCGACCTCGCCGCTGTATCTGAACGCGCTGGAGGGCAAAGGCGCCCACCTCATCACGGTCAACGACTACCTGGCCAGTCGTGACGCCAAGTGGATGGGCCACATCTACAACTTCTTGGGCTTGTCGGTCGGCACCATCGTCGGCGACCAGCCCTCGAGCGTGCGTCAGAAGGCCTACGGCGCCGACATCACCTACGGGACGAACAACGAGTTCGGCTTCGATTACCTGCGCGACAACATGAAGAACCGGCTGAGCGACATGGTTCAGCGCGATCTTCACTACTGCATCATTGACGAGGTCGACTCGGTCCTCATTGACGAGGCGCGTACGCCTCTGATCATCAGCGGTAAGGCGGATCGGTCGACCGAGATGTACTTCGAGGTCAACAACATCATCCCCTACCTCAAGCGCGACGAGGACTACCTGGTCGACGAGGAGCACCGCTCCACGACGCTGACCGACGCGGGTGTGGAAAAGATCGAGAAGAAGCTGGGGATCGACAACCTGTACGATCCCAAGCACATCGAGATGGTCCACCACGTGAGCAAGGCGCTGCAGGCGCACACGCTTTACAAGAAGGACGACCAGTACATCGTCCACGACGGCGAAGTCATCATCGTCGACGAGTTCACTGGCCGCCCGATGCCCGGACGGCGTTGGTCGGACGGTCTGCACCAGGCGGTCGAGGCCAAAGAGGGCGTGCCCATCCAGGAGGAGAACCAGACCCTGGCGACGGTCACCTTCCAGAACTTCTTCCGCATGTACGACAAGCTGTCGGGCATGACCGGTACCGCCGAGACCGAGGCGGCCGAATTCCACGAGATCTACGACCTGGAGACGGTGGTCATCCCCACCAACCGCCCGATCGCGCGTAAGGACTACGACGACGTCGTCTACAAGAGCTACCGCGAGAAGTTCAACGCTATCGTCGACCAGATCGTCGAGTGCCACGAGCGTGGCCAGCCGGTCCTGGTGGGTACGACCAGCGTCGAGAAATCCGAGGCGATCAGCCAGGTGCTCAAGAAGAAGCGCATCGACCACGAGGTCCTCAACGCCAAGCAGCACGAGCGTGAGGCGCATATCGTCGCCCAGGCCGGCCGACTCGGCGCGGTGACCATCGCCACCAACATGGCCGGTCGTGGTACCGACATCTTGCTCGGTGGCAACCCCGAGTTCTTGGCCGAGGAGGTCGCCGGCGAGCAGACCGTGCCCATCGGCACCCCCGAGCACGAGCGTCACGAGCACTACACCGACGAGTACAACGAGGCGTACGAGAAGTTCGCCAAGCAGTGCAAGGAAGAGAAGCAAAAGGTCATGGAGGCCGGCGGCCTGTACGTCATGGCTACCGAGCGCCACGAGTCGCGCCGCATCGACAACCAGCTTCGCGGCCGCTCCGGCCGTCAGGGCGACCCGGGCGCCAGCAAATTCTTCCTGTCGCTCGAGGATGACCTGTTGCGTCTGTTCGGCGCCGACCGCGTCGCGCGCATCATGGACACGCTCAAGATGCCCGAAGGTGAGCCCATCGAGCACAAGATGGTCACCCGCAGCATCGAGAACGCCCAGAAGAAAGTCGAGGCGCGAAACTTCGACATTCGTAAGAACCTGCTCGAGTACGACGACGTGCTCGACAAGCAGCGTAAGTCGGTCTACGACCTGCGCAAATTCGTCCTGCGCGGCGAAGACGACGAAGGTCACTCGCTGCGCTACATGGCCCTCGACCTGTTCGAGGATGTCTGCCTGGCGACCATCGAGACCTACGCCTCGCGCGAAGTGCGCATGGAGGACTGGGATCTCGAAGGACTCGAGTCGGCCCTCGAGCAAGTCTTCGACATCGAGTTCGACCTGGCCGGCGCCCGCGGACGCGACGCCATCGAGATCCAGGTCTGGAACACGGCTTACGCGCACTTCGAGAAGAAGGAAGGCGAACTCGAAGCCCTGGCCGAAAAGATCAACGAGCGCCGCGAGCAGCAGCTCGAAGAGCTCGAGGCCGCCAAGGCGCAGGCCGAGGCCGAAGCTCAGGCCGACGAAGACGGTGAGGTGGCTGCCGAGGTCAACGACTGGGATATCCCCGAGGAGTTGCACGAGCGCGTCTCGGGCCGCGAGCTGTTCGAAGAGCAGATCCGCAACCAGTACCTGATGGCCATCGACCGCTACTGGAAAGAGCACCTTCAGGCCATGGACCAGCTCCGTGACGGCATCGGCATGCGCGGCTACGCGCAAAAAGATCCGAAGCAGGAGTATAAGAAAGAGGGCTACAACCTCTTTTTGGACATGATGATGAACGTCAAGCGGCGCGTGGTCGAGTTCATCTCCAAGATGGAGATCGACACCCCCGCTTCGCTGCAGCCTCGCCCCGAGCCGCAGGTGCCCAAGCGCATCGAGTTCAACCGCGGCGGCGGCCCGGCCGAAGCCAGCGTCGAGGAAGAGGAGACGTTCGAGCGCGAGTTGCCCAAGATCGGGCGCAACGATCCTTGTCACTGCGGCAGCGGACGAAAGTACAAGCGCTGCTGCATGCGCAAGGACAACAAGGCGAGCGCCTAACTCAGCAGGTCTACGAGGTAGACGTTGCGTATCTTCGTCGAAAAACTCCACTTCGTCGGCTATCACGGTGTCTATGAAGAAGAACGCCGTGATGGCCGACGCTTTCGGGTCGATCTGGCCGTCGAAGTGGCCCAACCCGAGGGCGCCTCGAGCGACGAACTCGACCACACCGTCGACTACCGCGGCTTGGCCGAGGTGGTTCTGTCGGTGGGCGAAGGTGAGAGCTACAAACTCATCGAGCGTATGGGCGATGAAATCCTGACTCGCCTCTTCGACCGCTTCCCGGCGGTGCACAGCGCCGATCTGACCATCCGAAAATACGCCACCGGCGTCCCCGGCGCCCCAGAATGCGTCGGCATCGAAATACAACGCACACGCTGAGGGGTTTCAAACTGCAGCAACGCAGTTGCAGTAACGCAGTCTCCAAACCCCTAAACCCCTCAACCCCTAGCCCCTCAAGAACCGATGTTTGAGCGCAGCGGATACCACTTCTTTACCTTCCGCGGCATCGATGTCGCCGTCAGCCCCTGGTACATGTTGCTGATGGCCTTCTTTGCCTTCGGCGGGCTGCTTCGCGCCGGCGGCGGCGCCAGCGGAGCCGAATTGCAGTACGGCCTCTTGTTGGTCATCGGGGTGACGGTGTCACTGCTGATCCACGAGTTCGGCCACGCCTTCGTCAGCAAGTATTACGGGCTGCGCCCGAGCATCTTGCTGCACGGATTCGGCGGGTTGTGCGCCCACGAGCCGGCCGACAGCGACGGAAAGGACGCGTTCATTGTCTTTGCCGGCCCCGGCATCGAGCTCGTCTTCGGCGGCCTGTGCGCCGTGTTCGGCTGGTTCGTCCTGCCGCAACTCGGACTGAGCCCGCCGGTCTACTCGGTGCTGGCCGACTTCACCAATATCCTGATCTGGTTCAACATCGTCTGGGGCGCACTCAACCTGCTGTTGCCCATCTGGCCGCTCGATGGCGGCCAACTCTTCCACCTACTGCTTCGCCGCTTCATGCCCGAGGCGCGCGCCCAGGAGTTGGCGCTCAAGGTGAGCATCTTCGTGCTCATCCCAGTGGGGATCATCGGGTTCATGTACCTGAAGAGCTTCTTCGTGGCGCTGCTGGCATTCTTCCTGTTGATGAACAACATCAACGCCCTCAAGGCCGGCCAACAACTCGTCGCGCGCCAGGCCAAGGTCCGCGCGAGCGACTTCCAGCAAGAGTTGTTCGAAGAGGCCGAGGCGGCCTTGGCCGACGGCGACGTGCGCGAAGCCTATCGGCTGTGCCACCAGCTTCGCTCCACCGGCGACATGCCGGCCAAGATGCTCGATCGCGTCTGGGAGATCCTGACGGTGACCGCCGTCGAGATGGAGCGGTTTGACGAGGCCAAGTCTTACGCCAAACGCGCCCCCGACACCGCCGCGGTCAAACAAGCACGCGCTCGCCTCGAGACGCAGACCGCCTGAGGCGGCCCACCACCGCCGAGGTCCTCCAGATTCGGCTGAAATCCGACAGTTCCCGCTTGGCGACGCCGCCTCGCTCCTTAGGTTTGTTTCACCGGGGTACGCGCTTTCTTCACGCTTTGACGGGGTCGGGGGAGGATCCATGTCGCTTCGGGGACCGGAAAACCACGAAAACTCACACATGTCGACAAGCGGGGATCGACCGTTCGACGAGCACACCACGCCCGAGGCGTTGCGTGCCCTGCTCGATCGTCACGTCAACCAGCAACTGCTCACGGCCAAGCTGAGCAGGCTGGCGCTGCGTGCGCGCTACGCAGACGTGCTCCGTGAGGCCGTCGAGGGGTTGCGCGAGGGCGTCGACGCCGACAACGCCGAGGTGCTCGAGTTGGTGCCCAGCGAGACCAGCTTTCACCTGCGCTATGCGGTCGGCCTCGACGATGCCACCCAATTCGACGAGATCGAGCCGGCCGGCTCTCAAACCGCTCGTGGACACGCGCTTCGCCACAACCAGGTCGTCATCGTCGACGACTTCGACGCTCAGACACGCTTCGAGCGCGCGTCCAGGTTGACGCAGCGAGGCATCAAGGCCTCGATCACCGTGCGCATCCCTGGGCTCAAACGTCCCATCGGGGTGCTGAGCGCCCACTCGCGCCATCCCGGCCACTTCTCCAACGACGACGTCGAGTTTATCCGCACCGTCGCCAACATCATCGGCGAGTGCGCCGAGAGCGAGCGCTCCGAGGAGCAACGCAAGCGGATGTACGAGGAACTCCACCGCGCGATGGACGTGCGCGAGGAGATGCTCTCGGTCATTTCCCACGACCTGCGCAGCCCCGCCTCGGCCATTAAGCTGAGCCTCGAGGTGGTGCGCCGTGCCGTCAAAGATCCGGGCGGCCCGATCACTCCCGAGCAAGTCGAGCGTGCCATCCTCAAGGCAAACTCCAACCTCGACCGGATGATGTCGATGATGGACGACCTTCTGACGATGAGTCGGGCAGAGACCGACGCGTTTGACATCAACTGGGAGGAGGTCGACCTGCGAGAGGTGGTCGAAGAGGCGATCGCCGATCACGAGCGCGCCATCGAAGCCTCGGGGAGTCAGATCAGCATCGAGGGACCGGACGTCCTCGTCGGCCAATGGGACTGGGTGCGCGTCGAGCAACTCGTCGCCAACCTGCTGTCCAACGCCATCAAGTACGGGCAAGGAAGCCCGATCACGATTACGCTGGAGGCTGACGAGCAGACCGCCACCTTACGGATCCATGATCGGGGTCGAGGAATCCCCAAGGGCGAGCGCAAACGCATCTTCGAGCGCTATGTGCGCGTCGGCCCCAAAAAGGAGGGCAAGGGCAACAACAGCTACGGTTTGGGGTTGTGGATTGTGAAACGAGTCGTCGACTCGCTCCATGGAACCATCCGCGTCGACAGCACTCCGGGTGAGGGGACGACCTTCGAGGTGAAGCTGCCGCGCAACGTCGAGGCTGAGACGCGTTGAGGTCAAGACGCCAACGCCGTGGCGACCGCCTCGAGCAACTCGTCTGCCGAAAAGGGCTTGGGCAAGAATTTCGCCCGGGCTTTTTTGCGAAAGCCGTTGACTGCATCTTCTTTGGCATGTCCGGAGATAAAGATCACTTCCAAGTCCGGCTGTAGTTCCAACAACTCACCGGCGAGCTCGTCGCCCTGCATCTCGGGCATGCGGATATCACATACCAGCAGACTCACCTCGCCGCCTTCGTCCTCGCGCAAGTAAGCAAACGCCTGCTCGCAGTCATTGGCGAGCAACACTTCATAGCCCTCACGCTCCAAGATTCGACGGCAAACACGCAACACCATCGGCTCGTCGTCGACTACAAGAATCAGCTCTTTTGTGCTCAACTTCTGGTCCGACACAGCCTCTCCGATCTCGCGGCACTCTCACACTAGCGCGGTCCGAACCTAAACACATTCTGCGCATTGTGTGATTTTCCCCACAATAAATTGAATTGGAAGCATCATAAGGTCCGAGCGACAGCTTTGCCAACCCCCAAATGCATATGTGGTATGGACCGCAACCGCGAAGAGAAGAAGACTCAGCGGGGCAGGTGAATGCGAAAGCGGCGACCGGTGTGGTTCATTCTGTCGACACTCATCGTGCCGCCGTGAGCTTCGACGATCATGCGACACAAGGACAGCGCCTGGATGGAGTCGCGGGCGACTTCGACCTCGCTGTCGCGATTCGCACTTCCGGCGAACGCCGGCCCGCGCACCCGCGCCTGGAGGGTATCGGCGGTCGTATCGCCCTGATCGCAATAGAGCAATTCGATGGTGCCCGAGTCGAGTTCTTGGAGGTGAATCTCGGCGTCGGTTCCGGGCGGCGTCGCCGCCAGTGTCGCCCCCACCAGGCTCTCGATCATCTCGCGCAACAGCTTTCGATCGCCGGCCACAAAGGGATCGCGCAAGTGACCGACGATATACACCCGCCGCTTCGCCTTGGTGAACTGATACTCGTGGAGCTCGACGATCTCCTCGATCACGTCCATCAGGTCGATGTCGCGTGCAAAAGAGGTCAGCGCAGCCTCTGGGTCGAGAAGGATTTCGCGCGCGCTGTGCAGCAGGTCGGCCATCGTATCGACCGCCTCGGTGATATCGTCGAGAGCTTCGTCGACCTCGCCGTCGCCACGTGTGCGTCCGCGCACGTACTCGGCGTCGGCCTTAACCGCCGTCGCCGCGTTGATCACGTCGTGCAGCAGGAAATTGGTCAGCGCCTGGCGTCGAGTGCTGACCTGATGATCGATGGCGATCTTGGCGGCGAGCCCCGACGACTCGATCGTCCCCTCTTGGCGCACGATGAACTCGAGTTGGAGTTCGACCTGACGCGCAATGCTGGTGAGCACGGCGCGTTGATGCGCCGAGATACGCCGGGGCTTGAAGTCGAGCACCGTCAGCGTGCCGATCGGAATGGTGCTGTCGATCATCAGCGGCTGACCGAAATAGAAACAGACCTGCTGACCTTCGACCATCGGCTTGGTCTTCGGAAAGCGTCGGTCTGTTGACAGGTCTTCGCTCAAGAGCGAGTGGCCAAGTTCGATGACCTTTCCACCTAAGACCTCGTCTCGGGGGCGGTCACGCGGCTCGACGCCCACCGTCGATATGGTGCGCACGTGGGCGCGGTCGACCAGCGCGACGACTGCCACCGGTGCCCCAGACACCGAGGACGCGGCTTCGACCATCTGCTGGAAGGCGTCCTCTCGGCGCAGCCTTGCCACGTCGAATGCCTCCACCAGACGCACTCGTACGTCTTCACTATTGGTGCGTGTGACGGATGTTTCGTCGAGACTCAAGGCCTTCCTCGGTTGTACTGCTTTCGCCTGATAAGTATATGCAACAGCGCGACAAATGTAGACGATCAAACCCTCGCGTCAATACTCTTCGCCTGTTTGTCTCTGATCTCTGAATTTCGAGAGCGGAGAGGCCGGCTACTCCCGGTTGAGATACCGGCGGACCATGCCCACCAGATCGCTCTCTTGGAAGTTGAGCTTGACGAGATAGCCGTCGGCGCCGAAGTCCATGGCGCGTTCCTTGTCCTCGGGATCGCCGAGCGTGGTCAAGATGACCACCGGAAGCTCGGCCCACTGCTCCGAGGCGCGAATGCGCTGGAGCAACTCGAGGCCGTCCATTCGCGGCATCTGGATGTCGGTGACGACCATGTCGACGCGGTGGTCCTGGAGCATCTTCCAGCCCAAGTAGCCGTCCTCGGCGACGATGTAGTGGTAGCCGTGGCTGCGCAAAATTCCGGTGACCAAATCCCGCGTGATCTCGCTGTCCTCGACCACCAGCACCGTTTGGGAGCCGGCGGGGCGTGCGCGGTTGACCTGGGCGTACTTCTTGCGCGACCCGACCGTGGCCGGACGCAGTCGGCGATCGCGCTGAGCACGCGAGAAGAGCTCGGAGACATTCAGAAGCGGCACGACTTCGCCCGCGTCGGTCAGGGCGACGCCGCGACACAGCCGCACGCCCCCCAAGAATTCGCCGAACGGGCGGTTCATCGCCTCGCGCTCACCCAACACATGATCGACCCACACGGCCACGCGCTGCGAGCCGCGCTTCACGATCAACACCGTCATCGTCGGGCCCGAGCTGCGCTCGCCGTCGGCCTCCAAAATCTGCGTCCAGTCGTGCAGCGCGATCATCTCATCGTCGAACTCCAAGAAGACCCCGCCGTGGCCCTCCATGAGCTTGTCGCGTGAAATAGCGTCGACGCGCACGACCTCCTTGGCCGCCAGCGCAAAGGTCTTGCCGGCGATGTCGATCATGAGCACGTCGCTCACAGCGCTCGACACCGGCAAAATCAACGTGATCGCGGTGCCTTCGCCGACCTCACTTTCGACCTCGATATAGCCGCCGAGCTCGGTGATCTGACGGCGCACCACGTCCATGCCGATGCCGCGACCGCTGACGTCGCTGACGCTCTCACGCGTGGAGAAGCCCGGCTCGAAGATCAGCGCCAAGGCCTCCTGGTCACTCAACGCCTCGGCGCGCTCGGGGGGCATCAAATCACGCGAAACGGCCTTCTGCCGAATGATCTGCGGGTCGATGCCCCGCCCGTCGTCTTGGATGACCACGCGAATGCTGTCGCCGACGTACTCGGCCAGAAGCTGGATCTCGGCCTCGGGCTCCTTGCCCGACGCCTCGCGCTCCTGCGGGCTCTCGATGCCGTGGTCGACCGCGTTGCGGATCATGTGCAGCATCGGCTCGGAGAGCGCCGACAACAACAGCCGGTCGACCTCGACGTTGCCGAACGAATGAACCAGACGCACCCGTTTCCCCTGCTCGCGGGCCAGGTCGCGCACGGCGCGCGGATAGTGGCTCATGACCTGCGCCAGCGGCACGTGGCGAAGCGTGCGCACTTCCTCGTCGAGCTGCGAGGTGCGCGAGCTGATGCGATACGTCTCGTCGCGCGCGTTGCTGGTAAAATCGTCGAAGCGGTGAGCGAGGCTGCGAAGTCCGCTGATCGCCTTGAGGGGAAGGTGCGGCTCGACGCGCTCGAGCCAGAGGCGAAACTCGTCACGGATCGCGTCGAGATCGCCTAACTCGTAGTTGAGCCGCCGGCTCATGAGCATGACCTCGCCGGCGATATTGCCCAGGCGTTCGAGCTTCTGCAGGTCGACGCGCAGCGTCCCGCCGGCCTGAAGGCGCAACAGTCGGTCCGAGGAGCGCTGCCCACCGTCCTCGGACGCCTCGGAGGCTTCCGAGCTGTCCGTGTGAGCGTCAATGCGCGTGCGCGTCGAGCGGCCGGAGCCGGGACGGCGAAACCCGCCGGAATCTTGACGCGGCTTATGGGAGCGCGCGGCGGCGTCGACCCAGCTATCTTCGGCGAGGTTTGGGTCGGGGTCCGGTTCCGGCTCCGGTTGCCGGTCTTCGGTCTCCAGTTGCCGGTCTCCGGTCTCCGGTTGCCGGTCTCCGGTCTCCGGTTGCCGGTCTCCGGTTTGCGGTTCCGAATTAGAAGGAGCGGCATCCGTCTCTCCCCCCTCCTCGCGGTTTCTGACCTCGTTGACCCGCTCGACGAACCCCGCCAGGTCGACCGGGGCGTCGGACGTACCGGCCGACTTGGTCAGCAACTGGCGGATGATGTCGAGGCCCTCGAAGGCCACGTCGACGGCCTCTTGGCCGACGTCGAAGCGCTTTTCGGTCATCAAGATGAGCAGGTGCTCGGTCTGGTGCGAGACCAGGTTGACGTCGGCGAAGCCCATCATCTTGGCTTCGCCTTTGAGGGTATGAATCTCGCGAAGGAGCTCCTCGGTCGCCTCGTCGTCGCCGGGATCACGCTCCAGCCCCACGAGGACCACGTTCATCTGCTCGATGCGGTCGAGCGCGACGGAGCGAAACTTTTCAATGAGCGAGCCGAAACTCATGGCTCCTCTTCTACCTCAGAGGTCTCTTTTAGCTCGCCGCCGGCCTTCTCGAGTTCGCGCTCGAGCGCGTCGATCTGGTCTTCGACGCTCGAGTCTTCGCTGCCGGCGTCATCCATCTCGTCGTCGTCATCAACGTCGAAATCGTCGAGGTCGTCGTCGAGCTCGAGATCGCTGGTGTCGATGTCGTCGCGGCTCAGCGCAGCCTCTTGCTCCTTTCGACGCTCGGCGAGCATCTTGCGCATCACGTCGCGCTGCTCGTCCTCGGTCATGTTGGTGGCGAACTCGATCGTCGGCTGGTCGGCGCCCGAATCGATGGGAATGCTCGACTCCTCGTCGAGCGTGTTCGGGGTGTCGTCGACCGGAGCGCTCGCCAGGTTCATCGCCGTGGCCCGAAGGTTCGGGGACGACTCCTCTTCGGCAGCTTTGCCTTCGGATTCTTGACTCTCGGAGACCTGGCTGAACGAGCTGGACAGATCCGCCGCGGCCATCTCTCGCGACTGATCGAGCACACTCGAGCTTTGGGCCAACCCGCCGCCACGGTTGCGCGAAGACGCGTCGGACGCGTAGGCGGACCGAAAATTCGAGCTGCTCCGCCGCTTTCTCGAGTTGACCGCCTTGTACTCGGCCGAGGTCGCGGGGTTTTGCGAGATGCGAAATTCGTCGACTAGGTTGCGAAGACTCTCGGCAAGGTCGGCCAACTCGCTGGCGGCCATCGTGACCTGCTGGGTGCCGGCGACGTCCTGGTTGATCAGCTCGCTCAGGTCGTCCATCGACTGGGTGACCTGCTCGGTGCCCGATTTTTGCTGCTGGGTGATCAGCGTGATCTTGAGCGCGTTATCGGTGGTATTCTCCGACAGGCGAGTCCCCTCGTCGGTCGCCATGGCACTGGCCATCGACGACTCGCCGATATCCTCGACCAGCTCTTTGATGTCGCCGACCGAGTCCTTGATATTCTCGGCCAGCCGGCGCATCTCGGCGGCGACCAGCGTAAAGCCCTTGCCCGCCTCGCCGGCGCGCATGCCCTCGAGGCTGGCGTTGAGCGCCAACAAGTCCGACCGGTCGGCGATGCGCTTGATGCCGCCCAGAATCTCGTTGATGCGCTCGGTGTGATTCTTGAGCTCGCTGATGCGCTCGGCGATCGTCCGGTTGTTGTGCTGGGTCTTTTCGGCCGACTTGAACACGTGCTGGGCGTTCTCGGAGATCTTTTTGGCCGACGACAGCAACGTCTCCATGGTGCGCTGCGTCTCCTCGACGCTCGACGCCTGGTGATTGGCGGCCATCTCCTGCTCGCGCAACACCGCCAGAATCTGCTCGGCGGCCGTCGAGATATGAATCGCCGTCTGGGTGATGCGCTCGACCAGCTCACGCAGGCCGGTGACCATCTGGTTGAACGCGCTGGTCAACTCGCCGTCGCCGTCGACCGTCGAGGTCAAATCACCGTCGGCGATGTCTTTGGCGCGCTCGGCGATCGTCCGCAGTTTTTTGACCATCAAACCGAACGCCGAGCCGAGTTCGCCGGGGACCTTCTCGTCCAACAACGGGCTGTCGAGGCGGTCCTTCGAGATCATACGCGCCTGAATGGTCAACCGGCGAAGCTGGTTGGTCATCAAGGCGAAGCTTCGCTCGAGATCGCCGTCGCGGCCCGAAATCGCCAGGTCGGCGTCGGACAGACGCTCCGAGCGCATGACCTTGTCTTCGACCTCGAGCACGCCGATCTTGCCGTCGGCGAGTTGCTTGGCGCGCTCACTCAAGGCGTTGAGCTGGCTGAGCATGCGGTTGGTCGAGGTGATCAGGCGGCCGACCTCGTGGCCGCCGTCGACCACCGGCACGTGGCGCTGATCGAGATCCCCGTCGGCGATCCCCTCGAGCACCCGCGTCACGTTCGACAGCGGCGCGAGCGCGCGCCGGATACCCAGCGCGATCAGAAAACCGGCGATGGCCACTCCCGTCGCCAGCAGCCCCTTGGGCACCTCGATCCACTGGTCGGCGACCAGCGCAACGATGGCGACCGTGGTGAGGGCGCCGATGGCGAACGAAATTCTGACCCACAATTTGTCCATGACGGTTATCCTTGCTCCGTCAACTTACGCAAATCGAGCAACCAGACGATCTCGCCCTTCTCATCGCTGCCGCACGCGCCTTTGAGCACGTCGGGCAGGTAGTTGGCGATCCAGTCTGGAAGCGACAAAATATTGGCCGGCGTCCACTTCTCGAAGCCGTGGACCTCGCCAATCTTGATCCCCAACGGGGGACCGAACTCGGGTTCGACATAACCGACGTGACCGCCGCCAAGCGGCCTCAGGCCCAGCCGGGGGGCCGGGTCGATGAGCGTGATGCCCTGGCCTTCGCCGTAGTCGAGCACGCTGCTGACCTCGTGAAGCTCGATGGCCAACTCCAGCGGCCCGAACCGGGTGCGGATGACGTCTAGCTCCATCCCTCCCCGCGTCGGGGAGGTGCCTCGCGCAGTCCGTGAGGCGGAGGGGGAATCGAGCTGTCCTCGCGTGTCACTCACTGCACCGCCGCATCATCCAACAGCTTGGGCACGTCCAACAGCACGCACGCCTCGTCTTCACTGAGTCGGATACCGGCCGCGTAGCGACGGGTGCGCGAGTTGATCGAATCGGGGATACGGCTGCGGTCGAGCACCTGCTCGGGCCACTCGTCCATGCCGGTGACCTCGTTGGTCTCGATGCCCACCGTGTAGGGGCCCGCCTCGACGATGACCACCCGGCTGGCCTCGACCGCGGCGACCTCGGCCACCGGATCGAGCCAGCGATGCAGGTCCAGCACGCCGATAACTTGCCGACGCAGCACGCTGACGCCGCGCACATGCTTGGGCGCGCCGGGCACCGGCGTCACGTCGAGCTCGCTGACGATCTCGCGCACAAACTCGGTCGGCACCGCAAACCGGCGCTCGCCGATGCGAAACCGCAACACCGACACGGTCTTCTCGGAGACACCCGCCTCGGAGTCGTCGGTCTCCCAGTCGAAGCCGTCACCGGCCTCGGCCGCGCCGATCAGCCCGTCGAAGTCGAGCTTCTGGTCAATTGAATCGCTCATGCACCACGTTGGTTGGGGCGAAGTCTTGCTCGTTTCACCATAAACGATGATGCGCGTCGGTGCACGTTGTTTGCGTTTTCGCAAAGCAACCAGACGTCCAGTCTCCTCTCCACCCGTAGCGAAGCGAAGGGAGGGAGAGGACTAAGGAGAGGAATCCCTTTCCACGCAGCGTAAGCGAAGTGGAGAGGGACCAAGGGAGAGGCCCTTTGCTCGGGACTGAGGCGCAACAACCACACACGTCTCATTCTTCCACAACAAAACATGAATTATTTTGCACAAACATTTGAAACGCGATCGCAAAACATGCACGATGGTGCATGTCTTGAGGAGAAACCATGACCGACGACCTGCCCAAAATCAGCGACGAAGAACTTCGCGAGCGCGTCATCTACTCGCTTTTGCGTCCCGCGGTGCGCCTGGCGCGCCTGTTCGGCGTGCCGCTCAAAGAGATCGTCGCGTCGGCCGAGCTCGCCTATTTCCACGAGCTCAAAGATGCCGGGTTCACCCAGCGCGAGTCCGCCTCGCTCTTCGACGTAAGCACGCGCAAAGTCGCCCAGCTCGCCAAGCGCCTGAAGCAGAACTTCTTCAAGCCCGAGCGCGACGAAGAGCTTCCCAGGCGCATCGAGTTCATGCTGTGGGCGGGGCCGGAGTCGGAGGGACGCATCCACCAGAGCCTCCCGGGCTACTCCAAAGAAGACGTGCGCCACGCGCTCGAACTGCTCGTCGAGCAGGAGCGCGTGGTCCGAAAGGAAGGTCGCACTGTCTACTACGAGGTCCCAAGGAGCGAGTTTCGCCTCTACCAGGACCACTGGATGCCGAAGATCGACGGGCTGAACAACCACCTGTTCAGCGTCGTCGACAGCGTCTTCGGCCGCTTTTTTCAAGCCGACGAGCGCGCGTTCGCCCGCACGCTCAATTTTCGAATTCGCAAAGAAGATATCGACGAGCTTCGACGCCTCTACGAAGAGGTGATCTTTCCGAAGCTTCGCGACCTCGACGAGGCTGCCAAGGCCTCGGACGACGATGTCGAGATGGGGCTGTCCATCAACTGGGCGCCGCATCGCCTCACCGAACTAGGCCTCACCGAACAACCAGGGGACAATGATGAAACGAATGACTAGATGGATAGTGCTCGGCGGACTCCTCACGGGCTCGCTACTCACAACCTCGGCGTGCTCCGCCGACCTCGATCCGAAGGAGCAGGACGACCTGCGCGTCGCCTGCGACCGCATCGACGTCGAGGGCTCCGAGTATTGCGTCTACCGGCAACCGATCACCGAGACGGGCTACGAATGCCCGCAGGACTTGCCCAACGCGATCTCGTTCGAGGGGCACACCGTGTGCAGCGACGAGGAGCAACTCCCGCCCGACCACGCCCAGCCCATCCGCGAGCACTTCGAGGGCAGCCCGCTCGATGGAGGCATGGATGGCGGCAGTTGTGAATGGGGCCAGTTGTCGTGCGACGCCATCGGACACCCATCCATCTACTTCGAGTTTCTCGAGCCTGACGGCCAAGCGTACTGCGGTGACGTGACCATCCGCGGCTGGGATGATGGTTCGACAGGATCACCCACGGGGTGGACACAGTGCGAGTGCCAAAACGGAGAAATGGACTCTACGACGGAAGGCGGCGGATGTGCCCTTTGGGCGAGCCCCTTCGACCCTGGCGAGACTGTGCGTGTCGAAGTCGAAGCGCCGGGCTATGCCACATTCGAAACGACCGCGACCATTCCGTGTGAATGCTACTCCTCGACGTCCGTCGAGGTGCAGTTCGAGAACCCATGATTGCCCGACGCCCCAAGCTCCGGCGCAAACGGCGCGCCGGAGCTTGGGGCCAGCAAGCAGAGATTCCACGCGACTGAAGTCTAGAAACGATACGATGAAACGAAGGACCAAATGGACCATTCTCTTTTCAGCTCTGCTCGCCCTGAGCGCCTGCTCGAAGGATGCAGGCGAGGATATGGAGGTAGAGTGCGAGCGCATCGACGTCGGCGGCACGGCTTACTGCACCTACGAGCAGCCGATCACCGAGACGGGCTACGATTGTCCTCAGGACTTACCCCACGCAGTCGACTTTCAGGGTCATACGGTGTGCTCGCCGACCGAGAGCATCCCAGATGAAGACCGCGGGCCGCTCGAGGAGCATTTCGCCCAAGGAAGCGGTGAGCCTGTCGACGGCGGCACTGATGGTGGCGGTGAGACGACGCTCTCGCAGCTTTGCACTACCCCACAAGCCTACGATGGTCAGACGGTGACGCTCGATGGCAGCCAGATCGAGACCATCAACGTCGGAACGACTCGCGGGTGCCCCGACACCGGTGAAGGCTGCTGCAACGCCGTCGTCACCGGCTTTGTGTTGGCCTGCGGACAAAACCAGGTCGGCAACGTCGACCGAGACACTGCTATTGTCCTAGTCGCAGGCGACGACGCGGGATTCGAATTCGTCCAGGGCGAGGTCGTGACCGACGAAGTTGCAGATCTGGAAGGCCTCGTGAAGGGTGAGATCCGCATGGGATGCGTCGGACAGGAGTGCTACGAGGTATGCGGCCCAGCCGCTCCTGAGGAAATCATCTCCTTCACCGGCACCTTCCGTAGCTCCGGCGGCCCGTTCTACCCCACCACTCGAGGCGGCCTCGGCGATCCTCCCGGCATCTTCGATTACGCTGTGGAGGTGACGAATATGGAGGTTGCCGAATAGACGTGGCGCATGTGTGAAGTCGCAACGTCCCCCCCAAGCTCCGGCGCCAAAAGCGCGCCTGCGCATGGGGCTATCAAAGCGGGGATTCCGCCCTTCGGGCTCCAGGTGGCGTCGGCCTCGATTCGAGCAAAGCCTTCGCCACCTGAAGCTCCCAGGCAATCCGCCCCACGAACCACATGTGCCGAAACGTGCAGGGCCCACGAGAAGCGAGCCCGAAGGGCGTTACCACCCTTTGATAGCCCCCTGCGTAGGGAGCGCGTAGCGCGACCGAAGCTGGGGGTTCGAGGCGCCACGAACCACCAACCCCCTACGCTACAATCAGTCCAACCCTTCCGGCGGCTTCATGCTCGGATACGGCGCAAAGTCGGGCACCTTCGGCTTCTGCTCCTCCAACAACTCCATCGTCTTCGCGATCGCCGCGTCGAGCTGCGGATCTTCGCCTTTGGCATAGGAGCTGGGCGGGTTTTCGACCTCGATATCCGGGTCGGTGCCATAATTCTCCACGCCAAACCCGACGTCCTCGAACCAGAACGAAAATTCGGGCTGAGTCGTCACCGAGCCGTCCACCAGGAAGTGGCGCGGCCAGATGCCGATGACGCCGCCCCAGGTGCGCTTGCCCAACAGCGGACCTAGCTCCATGAGCTTGAAGGTGTGGCTGAAGATGTCGCCGTCGCTGCCGGCGTGCTCGTTGGTCAGCGCGACGATCGGGCCCATGACCGACTCTTGCGGGTACGGCATCGGCTGGCCCCAGCGCTGGATATCGTAGCCGACGCGCTGGCGGGCGAGCTTTTCGAGGATGAGCTGGCTTACGTGGCCGCCGCCGTTGAAGCGCACGTCGACCAACAGCCCCTTTTTGGTGTTCTCGGACATATACGCCCGGTGGAACTCGGCGAAGCCGAATGGGCCCATGTCGGGGATATGCACGTAGCCGACCTGCCCGTCGGTCGCCTCGTGGACCTTCTTGCGGTTGGCGAGCACCCACTCGCGATAGCGCGCGCTGAACTCGCTGCGCAGCGTCTTGACGGTGTGGGTGGCCACCTCGCCCGAGTCGGCGTCGACGACGGTGAGCTCGACCTCTTGGCCCGCGCGGTTGACCAGGCGCTGGTCGACCGAGACGTGCTCGGAGACGCGCTGGCCGTTGATGGCCACGATCACGTCCCCTGCGGCGATGTCGACGCCCGGGCGAGCCAGCGGGGAGCGCTCGTTGGGCTCCCAGGTCTCGCCGGCGACGATATGCTCGATGAGGTAGCCGCCGACTTGTTTCGTAGAGGCCCCCGTCTGGCCGCCGCGCTCGTACTCGAAACCGGGGTCCCAGACGATGTCGGCACCCAGGAATCCGGGATGGTACTGCGGCGGGCGCGGGTAGTCGCCGCCGATCTCGTAGGCGTGGCTCGTGCCGAGCTCGCCCTGCATCGTCCAGACGACGTCGGAGAACTCGCTGCGCGTCGACACGCGGTCGAGCAGGCCCGAGTAGCGCACCCAGACCTCGCCCCAGTCCACCCCGCTCATGTCCTCGCGCCAGAAGTGGTCGCGCATCAGGCGCCACGCCTCGCGCAGCATCTGCCGCCATTCGGCGCGCGGCTCGACGCCCACCGACAATCGGTACAGGTCGATGAACCCGGTGCGCCTGGACGGCGTCTCGTCGTCGGTGTCGGCGTGAATCGGCCCCTCGCCCTGTGCGCTGACCACCTGCAGGCCGGCGTCGGTCCACATCGCCATCGTCTTCAAGTCCGGCCCGAGCACGAACTCCGACACGCCCTTGGCGAACGTCTTGGTGCGCCGCTTGTTCAGCGAGAAGTAGCGCAGCGTGCCGTCGCCGTGGTCGTCGTCCCAGCCCTGCCCGAGGCTCCCTTTGACCGGGTGCATCGTAAAGAAGACGCGGCTTTCAGTCGCGGCGAGGTCGCCGTAGGTGCCCTCGCGGCCCGGGAAGACCTCCACGCGGCGCTCGATGCCGGCGAAGTCAATCTCGAGGCCCTTGCCTTTCTGCTCTTCGTTCCCCTCGCCCTCTTCGGAGCCCTCGTCGCCGTCTTCGTCGCCCTCCTCGTCGTGCTCCTCGTCGTCTTCGTCGTGATCGCCGTCCAGCGGACGCGGCTTTTCGACAAACGGAGACTCGACCTCGTCGCGCAGGGTGACCACGCACGGCTTCATCGCCCGCGGGAAGCTCAGCTCGAAGAAGACCTCGTCGTAGACCGGGTTGAACTTGCGGTACGACAAGAAGTACAGGTAGCGCCCCTTGGGGTCGAAGACCGGCTCGATGTCGAGGTAATTGCCCGACGTGACACGGTGCCAGACACCTTCTTCGAGGTCGTAGATGCGGATCTCGCCGGTCGAGAAGTCATTGCCGAACCCGTAGGCGACCCAGCGCCCGTCCGCAGACCAGTCGAACCCGTTGATGCGAGTGTGCTCGCTCTTGTCGAGCACCTTGGCCTCGCACGACTCCAGGTCGAGGTGGACGATCTCGTGGCGGTGGTTCGTAAAGACGAGCGCGTCGCTCTCGGCGGCGACTTTGACCTCGAGCGGCCGCCCGATGTCGAACTCACCCGTGTCGACGGCCTCGGGCGCTGCCGACCCGTCGACGCGGTGGATCTCGAAGCGCTCCTCGCCGGTGGCGTCCGACGACACCACGATGCGCTCGCCGTCGTTCAGGTAGCGCGGCAAGCGATAGCGCGTGCCCTGCTCGGCCCCCGTCTGGCGCACCGCGCCCTCCCAGTTGCCGAAGTTGAAGAGCTTTCCGCGCGTCGTCACCGCCAGCGAGTGCCCCTTGGGGTGCAGCGTGAAGTCGTCGAGGTAGTCCTCGGCGTCGACGAATTTGCGGTTCAGGTCGGTCTTGGGCGAGGCGTAAGTGCACTCGATCTTGCTGGACTCGCCCGAACTGGCCTCACCCGACGCCACGTCGAGCCGCCACAGCTCGCCGCCCACCGTGTAGACGATCGTCTGGCCGTCGGTGCTCGCAAAGCGCGCGTAGAACCCGACGTGGTCGGTGTGGCGCTCGAGCTCGGAGCCGTCGGGCGCGCACGAGTAGATATTTCCGTAGCCCTCTTCGTCGCTCACAAAGTAGACGCGCTCGCCAATCCACATCGGCCGAATCAACCCCGCAGTCTGCTCGGCGAGCAACCGCTCCCAGTTGCCCGAGCCGTCCGCGTCGATCCACAAAACGCCCGCGGTCCCGCCGCGATAGCGCTTCCAGCGCGCCAGATCGTCCGAATGCCGACACAACACCACGCCGTCGCCGTCGGGCTGGTACGCAATCGAATGCGCCGGCCCCACCGGCACCCGCTGCGGCTCCCCACCGTCGACCGGCACCGCATACAGCCCCACCGACCGGCTGAACGGCTCGCGATAATTCGACCGAAATAGCACCTGCGCGCCGTCCTTCGACCACCCCACCGTCGTCGACTGCGCCCCGTTGAACGTCAACTGGCGCGCCGCGCCGCCCTGCGCGTCCATCACGTAGACCTCGGGCGTGCCCTCCTCGGTCGCCGTAAACGCGATCTGCGAGCCATCGGGCGAGAAAAACGGGTGCGACGCCGCGCCCTTGCCGCTCGTCAGGCGTCGAGCGACGCCCCCCTCGAGCGAGACTTCCCACAGGTCATCTTCGCTGACGAAGACGACACGATCATCAAAGACGGTCGGCTGGCGGTAGTATCCGTGCATGTTGTTCTTGGGTTGTGTTGTGTTTGCGTTGGTGAGGCGTGTCGGTAGCTGCGAGCGAATCGCCTAGCGAACGGTTCTTGGTTCTTGGTTTTTAGTTCTTGGTGCTGCGCGATGTGCGTTTGGGCTTTCTATACCAGCAATGCCCAAGAACCAACACTCGAACGCGGGAGCGCAGAGATACGGAAACGCGGAAACGCGGAGGCGCGGAGCGCCGTGGCGCTGAAGATTCATCTGAACGCAGCGGAAAACGCTGGAGTTCCACAGCGCTGCGGCCCGTCGACGCGCCGGCGGGGGAGCAGCCTTCTGCAGCGGTTACAGCGAACCTCAGATGAATCTTTAGCGCTTCCGCGTGCCGCGGCTCCCGCATTCAGCGGGCTCGGCGCTTCCAGCGCTGGTAATCGGTGCGACTGCATCCCTGCTCTCGCATACGAGGGCAAGATGCCCTCCCTCCGATTTGCAGGGCAAGATGCCCGCCCTCCTAAGGCATAGGCGACAGCCTCGAGACGCCACAAAGGTGATGCCCAGCGCCGCGGAGCGCGAGACGGTTTCAGGCACTCATGATTGCTCACAAGTTGGAGGGCAGCTACCACGGTCGATTCACCCCGTGTCCGCGACCGTGCCCGTGACCGTGACCCGTTGTTAGAACCTGCAGCGAGTGCAACAAGACGATACAGCTCCGTTCGAATCCGTCAGCTCAACTTCGAACTCAGCGCCACTGCGACCTCGTTGCAGCTACGAACGGCGGGTCACGGTCACGGCCACGGTCAGGGACACGGGCTCAATATGACCTCACGGCCGACCACGATCACGATCACGACTACGATCACGGACAGGGCGTACGCCTACGCCGTTTTGTTGGGCCTCTGGAAGCACGGTCGCAGCGTGCGGCCTCCCGGCCCGCACTGGGGCGTCCTCGCCCCTGCTCGCGTGTTCCCCGCAAGACACTCGCACGCCCACGCGGAATCAGACATCGTATCGCCCGCCTCACCGACTACTGGGTCTCCCCCGAGCGAGTGACCCTGAAGCTGTGCGAGCTCACGAGCCCCTCACCCTGACGAGCATTGGGCAACGACAGACTCCACGCACAATCCCCCTCGGCCGCGATGGCCACGTTCACCCGCAGGCGAGAACTCGACGCGTCGTCCTCCACGATGCGCGCAGAACAGACGTCTGGCGTGGACGTCAACACTGCGGCTGAGGGAAAGGCCTGACAGAGACGATGCTGAGTCGTGAACAGCTTTGGGCGGAAGTTCAACTCGTCTCGAAACGCCACACTTTGCGGCTCGCCCACCTCGACGCGCTCGATTTGCGCCTCGTCTACCTGCGCGATCTCCAAAAGAGGCTCGCCATCCTCCGCGACCAAGGAGAGCGCGCCGGCTTGGCGCGACGTGCGGACCCGAAGCACTCCTACCTCATCCACCTCGCGAACGATGGACGCATCGGTATCCCCCTCAACCTCCACGGGATAGTGACCGTATCCGAGCAGCGTCGTGTGACCATCGAGCAGCGTGTAGCGTAGGTCGACGGTGCTGCGGGTGAGATAGGCCGGCGCATCTTCGAACGGACACCCATGCGAGACCCGCGCCGACGTAGCGTCTGCTGCTGATACCCGAAGCGAATCAGACACCGTCGTCTGGCCCGACGTCGACACGGTCGACATGACCGAAAGTTGCACATCTCCGGGGGCGTGAGCCCGGACTACGAAGGAGTTCTGCTCGACCGAGTCGACCGAAATGACGCCCGGCTCGCTCGACACAACACGCTCGATCCGCACGGACGGCGCTTCCAGCGCACGATCGTGGGAGTCTTGGGTCTTCACGGCGATGCGCTGTCTGCTTCCCACCGCGAGCGTGGCCTCTGTGGCATAAGGGGAGTAGGGCACCTCGAACTCGAAGACCAAGTTTCCTTGCTCTCCTTCGAGGTGGAAGCCACAAGACACACAGGACAAGAGGCCGACCATCGCGCCGATGCCCCATACGATTCTTGCAGTATCCATCACTGTCCCCCGCTGGGTGGAGTAAAGCTGAGTGGTGTAAGCGAAGACAGCCGAACCATAACAGACGCCGCATCCAAAGTCATAAACAGCGCGAGACGGTTTCAGACACTCATGATTGCTCACAAGTTGAAGGGCAGCTACCACGGTCGATTCACCCCGTGTCCGCGACCGTGCCCGTGACCGTGACCCGTTGTTAGAACCTGCAGCGAGTGCAACAAGACGATACAGCTCCGTTCGAATCCGTCAGCTCAACTTCGAACTCAGCGCCACTGCGACCTCGTTGCAGCTACGAACGGCGGGTCACGGTCACGGCCACGGTCAGGGACACGGGCTCAATATGACCTCACGGCCGACCACGATCACGATCACGACTACGATCACGGACAGGGCGTACGCCTACGCCGTTTTGTTGGGCCTCTGGAAGCACGGTCGGAGCGCGCGGCCTCCCGGCCCGCACTGGGGCCTCACCGAGGCCCCGTCGAAAATGCGTAACGCAAGTCGAGCGCGAGACGGTTTCAGACACCATGTTCGGCCTCGCATACGAGGGCAAGATGCCCTCCCTCCGATTTCGAGCCCAAGATGCCCGCCTAATGCATATGAGACAGCCTCGAGACGCCACAAAGAAGGCCTCGGAGATTTCTCCGAGGCCTTCTTTGGCAGCCAGATCGCCTCGGAGATTCCTCCGACGCCTTCTCGCTCACCGCGATGGCCTCCCTGCAACCTCCGAAGCCTTCCCGCTCACCGCGAACGACTTTTTGCCATCTTCGAGACCATCCCGCTCTCCAAGATCGCCTCGGAGAAATCTCCGAGCCCTTCCCGCTCTCCAAGATCGCCTCGGAGAAATCTCCGAGCCCTTCCCGCTCTCCAAGATCGCCTCGGAGAAATCGAGCAGCCCTTCCCGCTCTCCAAGATCGCCTCGGAGAAATCGAGCAGCCCTTCTCGCTCTGCGAGGCCGCCTCTACGAGCCAAAAGAGACGTTCGCGGGGCCCACAGACGTGTGGGAGATCGAGAAAAGGCGTTCGTCGCCTGCGCGGTCGTCATGGACGCGCGATTGACGTCGATTCACACGGCGCGGTCGAGATGGCATGATCGGAGACAGACTTCACGCCAGCCACGCCGGAAGACCCATGGATGCTCTGGAAATCATACTGACGATCTTCGTCGTCGTCGGGGTCATCTTGAACTGGTTCAGGTTCCGCGGCCCCAAGCTCACCCGCGGCAAGCGCGTCGACCCGTCGAGCTCGAAGGAGCCGACCAACTTCGTCGAGGCCGAACTCGCGCGTCGACGAGCCGAGGGCCACGAGCCCTCCACCCCTTTCGACCGCGCCCCCGTCGAGTCGCTCGACGAGCCCACCGACGCCGCGCCAAAGCCCTCCGACGAGAGGTCCAACGACTTGTCCGACGGTGAGTGGTAAACCAGAAAGTGCCCGCCCCACGCCCCACGACTCGAGACCCAAGACCCACGGCTCGAAAAGCCACCACGTTTGCAAGTCGCCCCCGCCTTGTGCCATACCGACACGTGAAAAAGAGAGCCACCCACACCCGCCTGGAGTGACACATGCAAAAGCGGTACTTCACGGTCGCAGAAGCCAATGAAATGATTCCGTTTCTGGAGAGCGCGTTCACCCGCATCATCCAGATGCGCCACCAGATCGGCGACATCATGCAGTTGTTGCAGCTCGTCGACGCCGCCCCCGAGCGCGACGACTTCGAGGTCGAGTTGCCCGACGCCAGCCCGGCGGTCATCCACAACCGCGCCACGCTCAAGGCCCTGATGCTCGCCGTCCAAGACGAGCTGACCAAAATCGAGGCGACCGGTTGCCTGGTCAAAAACCTCGAGAACGGCTTGGTCGACTGGTACGCCACAAAGGGCGGCCGCGACGTCTTTTTGTGCTGGCACGTGGGCGAAAAAGAGGTCTTGTTCTGGCACGACACCCGCGAAGGCTTTCGCGGGCGCCGCCCCATCGACGAGCTCTACGAACTCGACGAGACCTCGGAGGCCGAGGAAAACGCCCAGGCCTCCTAACCCCCTAACTCCCCTAAACCCCTGCCTTTAAGCCACCATACACCCAGCCTCCCCGGCCAACATCCACGTCAGCTTGACCTCCTGCGCGTCGGCGTCCAACTCGCCGACGCGCACGCCTTCGAGCGCCCCGCCGAACACGCAGAACGTCCCGTCATCGAAACGCCTGGCCACCCCGGCCGGCACCAATAGCGAGTCCAACAAATCGACCGTGGCGAAGTCGAGCGTGCGGTGGGTTTGCACGCCTGCGTCGTCACGCGCCTCGCCCAGAAAGGGCGCGAGCCCCATGTCGACCCCGCTGTCGAGGTTCTCCTCGGCGCATTGGCGCGCGAACATGCTCGCCGCATGGACGAGGCCGCCGAGGGCGTCGATCGGGTAGCGCTCGTTCGGTGAGAGCTTTCGCAACGCGGCGACGATGGCGGCGATGGCGGAGAAGACCGCCTCCTCGATGTGCGCGGCGGTCTGCTCGGGGAAGAGCGATTCGTCGCGCCAGCCTGGCTCGATGCCCGCGGTAAGGTCTGCGTCAGGCTCCTCGCCGGTGAACTCGGCGCGGCCGCGGGCGTGGGTCGAGTGCGCCACGCGCAGGCCCCACGCAGGGTGCAGCCCCATCAAGATGAACAAGCCCGCGGCCGCCGCCGGGGGAACGAGCAGGCGGGTGAACGCCTCGAGCAAGAGCCGGCGCGCGGCCGCGTCGTCCCAATGAGTCAGCTCGGCGAGCTGCATCTCGGGGGCGAAGCCCTCGCGGCGGGCGCGCAACACCCCGCAGCCGCACGCCAGGCCGGCCAGGCCCGACCAGCCGCCCGGCGGGCTCATCCCGTAGCGCTGCTCGAGCTTGCGACACTCGCGCGAGTCGAGGCGCCACGCGCCCTCGACGCCCAGCTCGCCCTCGGCGTGGGCGTGGGCGAGCAGCTTCATCAACGGTTCGTGCACCCCGGGCGCCTGCGGCTCCTGGTCGAGCGGGCGGCCATTTTCGACGAGTTCCAAGTACGCGTGCAGTCCGTGCATCTGTATCTCCTCGCGGATTTTCTCCGCGCGTCTGTTTGTTTTGAAAGTCGAGCGACTACGAGGAACACGGTGTCGTGGCCCTCATATAGGTTTTCGGCAAAAGGGGCCGAATCGTTGCGTCTTTCGCCTAACTTTTTTTACGGCGGGACTGCGCGATCGCGCCTCGAACGGCCCTAGAAGGCCTCCGAGCCCTGATTTTGCGACAGTGGAAGCAACGAGCTTCGTAGTTAAGTTTCTAATGGCATGCACTCAAACTCGCTTGATTTCGCGGCACGGCGACGGTAGGTCGTGCGCTAAACGGCCTGACAACGAGAAGTAGCTATGTTTGGCACATCCGAAAAACGCTGGAAGCTCTTTACGCTATCGGGACATGACGTCTACCTGACGCCCTGGTTCCTGTTTCTGGTCGCCCTGTTCGCCTTCAGCGGACTGCGCGCCGGGGCGGGGATGGAGGCGTTGACCGAGATCATCATCTGGGCGCCGGTGCTCTTCGGCGGCATCCTCTTCCACGAGTTCGGCCACGCGTACGCGCTGCAGGCGTACGGCTACGGAGGAAGCCGCATCGTGCTGCACGGGTTTGGCGGGGTCACGGTCAACGAGCGCCGCGGGGTCACCTCCCCGGGCAAGTCGATCGTCATCAGCCTGGCCGGCCCGCTTGCGAGCCTGCTGCTGGGACTGCTCTCGGCCGGCGTCCTGCTCGTCTACACCGGCAGCGGCATCTCCGAGGCCTTCTCGGGCGGCGGCCTGCTGCCGTCGTTCCTGCAGACGATGGCCGTGGTCAACCTGGTCTGGGCGGTCTTCAACATGCTGCCCATCAACCCGATGGACGGCGGCCACATCGTGCTGCACGGGCTTCGCTGGGGCCTCAAGAATGACCGCAAGGCGATGCGCTACTCGGCGATCAGCTCGCTGGTCTTTTTGGGCCTGCTCGTCTTCGGCGTGATTTTGATGGGCTTCACCGGCCTGGGCCTCATCTGGATTTTGGTCCTCGGCGGTATGTTCGCCATGCAGAACTGGCAGATCTACAAGGCGACCAACCAGCCTAACCGGCGGTATCCGCGCGGGTTCTAAAATCAATTGAGTAGGGCCCTGCAGAGAGCGGGGCGCCCTCTACATGGGCAACTAAGGACATAGGGGTTGCGAATCGACCATTTTTCACGATTCGCAACCCCTATGTCCTTAATTGCTTATGTAGAAGGACTACGAAAACCGAGCCTCTACTTCACCCCACCTGCAACCCCGCCACGATTCGCAACCGCACACGCGGGCTCCACTGCGGCACGTCTCCCACCACGCGGCGCACCTGCGCCAGTAGCCGCCCCGGCGGTAAATCTGCGCGACACAACCCGGCGAGACGACGTTCGGTGCCGCGGGGGAACGAGCGCAACAGCTCGTGGCGAAACTCGGCAAGCTCGTCGGCGGCGAGGTCGAGCGCGCCCTCTTCGACGTGGGTGTGGAGCTCTGCCCACAGCCGTCTTTGCGGGGCGTCGAGGCGCACCGGGAACGGGGCGAGCCGGGCGGCACGGAGCAGCTTTTCGCGGCGCTCGATCGCCCCCCGGGCGGCTTCGAGCAGCTCCGTGTGGGGTTCGGCGGGGGCGACGGGCGAGCGCAGGTCGGCGTCGCGGGCCATCCCGTCGAGCAGCGCGGCGAGGCGAGATTCGACCTCGCCGTCGTCGCGCACCCGCAGCCACATCCAGCGCGTCGTCTCGGCGTCTTTGATGGCCACCAGAACCCACAAGCGCCGGATGTCCGGTGCCGTGCGAGCGCACCAGAACGGCGCGTCGAACGCATTCGCACCTTCGCCGCGCAGACTCTCGGCGAGGGCGTCGAGGCGTGTGAGCGCGGCCAGTGGGCGAAGCGTCTGCGCGTCGTCCGCAGCACCGCCTGGCGAGGCGCGCGTGGGCTCGGTTGCGATCCGACTCGCCGCGACAAACCCAGCGCCGGAGGCCGCGGCCTGGGCGAGCTTGTCGTCGAGCCGACGACGCATGCCCAGGCTGTCGGTCCACGAGCGCGGCCTCGGAAGGTAGACCGTCACCCGCTCGTGCGGGCCGCCGGGGCGCACCAAGCGTCCGATGCGTTGCTCGACGCCGAGCGGCGAGTACGGAAGATCGGCCAGCACGACGCGCCCGCAATCCTGCAGGTTGACGCCCTCGGCCAGGCAATCAGTGGCTACGAGCACGTCGAGGCGTTGGTGGGGCTCGACGCTGCGCCCGCCGTTCGATCGCGGCGCGAAGCGTCGCACGATCTCGTCGGCGCCCACGCGCCCCAGACCCGTCGCCTCGCAGCCATTGCCCGTAACGAGGCCAACCTTGGCCGTCGCGCCGAGCCCGTCGACCAGATAATCGTACAGTCCACGCGCTGCGCGCTGATAGCTCGTGAAGACGAGCGTCTTGCGCGCGTCGCCGCGGACCAGCTCCAGAATTGCGTCGCGCTTTGCGTCGCCGTTTCCGAGCACCGCTTGCACGCGGCGCTCGAGCCCGTGGAGCACCTCCAGATCGCGCTCGACCGCCTCGCGGCGAAAGGTCGGCCCCGCCGGACCGTCGAACAAAAACGGGAAGACGCCCTGGCGGCGGCCGAGCTCACCGTCGAAGAGCTGGCGAAAGCTCTTGCGGCTCAGCGTGCGCCCGTGGGCGTCGGCCTCGAGCCACCGGGAGTGAAACGCGCTCATCTGGGCGAGCGTATCGGCCAGCGCATCCGCCCCGCTCTCCCAGCGCTTGAGCACGTACTGCACGAGCAAGGGCCTGGGCCAATCGGCCCGGAAGAGTTCCAATGTCATGCGCTCGAGCTCGGCCTCCAGATGACGCCACAACCACAGCTCGGCTCCGCGCGCCTCGTAGCCGAGCACCTCGAGCGAAACGTTCGGCCGGCGCCCAAAGCCTGCTCGCGACGGTTGCTCGGTGCGCCGAATCACCACCTGCTCGACGAGCTCGGTCAGATCGAAGCGGCCCGCCTCGGCGAGCTCGAAGGCCTCGCGCAGGTCGTGCCCGATCGCGCCGCGCAGGTCGTGCTCGCCCAAAAAGAGGCTCAGCAGGTGGTACAAGTCCCACTGGCTGTTACAGACCGGCGTCGCCGTGGCCAAGATCACCGGCGCCCACGCCGCGAACCGCGCCAGCGCCCGGCTTCGCTTCGCCTTCGGGTTGCGAAACCGGTGCGCCTCGTCGACGACCACGACCGCCGGCTCGCCGGGCCCGTCGAGATGAGAAAGGCCCTCGCCGCGGCTGAGCGCGGTGTGAGTGACCACCTCGAACTCTGCGATTCCCGCACGTGTCAACGCCTGGTCCCATTGGCGCCTCAACCGGGCCGGCACGCAGACCCACACTGGCCCTGCCCGCCCCGATCGAAGCCGCGCATCGCGCGTCAACGCCTTGGCGATCGCCAGGCTCACGCGAGTTTTGCCCAGACCCACCGCGTCGGCCAACACCACTCCGCCGAACGCCCGCGCCATGCGAAGCCCACGCGCCGCCGCGCGCCCCTGGAACGGGGCCAACGCGAGCTCGCCGACCTGCACCGGCGACTCGGCCGCATCGCTGCGCGCGTCGGTGAGCGCGAAGGCGTGACGAAACCACTCTCGCACTGTCTGTTCGCCCATCACGCAACCTCCCCGCAGGCGCCCTCGCCTGTGCGCCAACCCTGCAAGCAAGCCACCTCGTCGGCGTCGAGTCCGTACAGCGAACCGGCGAGTTCGCCGACCGGACGGGCTTTGTCCGTGCGGATGCGGCGCTCGAGCGCGAGAAGATCGGCAAACTCACCGGCGCGACGCTGCGTGTCGGCTTGCAGAAAGTCGACGAAACGCTTGGGCACCGGCAACAGGCGCATCACCCACGCAAAATGGCGTCGCCACCCACCGCGCGCCCGTTCGCCCAGGGCATAGGCGAAGGCTCGCAGCGCCGGGCCGTTGAAGAGCGCGGCCAGGAGTCGAGCCTCGACGTCGTCGCCGAGCGCGATGAAGTAGACCGTGTTCAGCGGCACGACGTCGGCCGGCGCGAGCGCGGCCTCGAGCTTCGGGCTCAGATCGCGCCAGACGACCTTGGGGCGAATGATATCGTCTTTGACCCGGAACATCTGCCAGAGCGGCTCGTCCAGACGATGGTCACTGCGGCCCTCGAGGCGCCTGCCGTGGCCGGCAAAATAACGCCGCAGACATTCGGGCAGGTCGCGTCGAAGCTCGAGCGCGTCGTCATAGGGCCACAAGATGCGTCGGTCGGGCTCGACCGACCATGGGCGCACGTCGCGGCCGCTCAGCACGGGGCGGCTGAACGTGTCGAAATGCGGCCCGAGGAGCTCGCGGGCGTGCTCTTCGTCGTGCACGAAGACGTCGTTGCACCCGGTAAAGAGCCCGCGCACAGGCTGCAGACGCTCGACCTCGCCAAGCGGCACCGAGGCTTTGCGCATCTTGTCGAAGAGGTGGGTGATATCGGGCTCGGCCAAGATCCACGGGGCGCCCGGGTGGTCGCCGGCGGCGTAGAGCGTATCGCTGTCGGCGCGCCAGCTTCGTCGGTTCTCGCCGCGCCACACCGATAGGCGCATCGGCGCGGGCTTTCGCGCAGGCCTCGCGGCCTTTCGCCGCCGCGGCGCGGCCTTCTTTTGGACGTGCAACATCGCCGGATAAACCGTGGCGTCGAAAATGCGCCGGCTGCCGTCGGAGTAGTCCTCGAGCGCGACGAGCGCGTGTTGCGAGAGTTGCTCGCGCAGCGCGCTGCCGTGAAGCGAGCTGAAGAGCTTGGCCGGCACCAGTCCACACAAGCGACCGCCGTCGCGGAGCAACTCGAGCGAGCGCTCCACGAAGAGCGCGGCGAGATCGACCTGCGGGCCGAATGGAGCGCGGATGCCCGCGCGCTTGGCGCCCGGCCACAGCCGCCGACGGTGCGACTCGTACCGAGCGCACAGCACCTCGCGCTGCGCCGAGTCGATGCGGTGCGCGCGAACCCAGGGCGGATTGGTGATGATGATGTCGAAGCCGCCTTCGGGCAGCAGCTGGCCGAAACGGGTGGCGTAGCTGAACGCGAGGCGGGCTTCGCGCCCCGATTCGAGCGCCTCGAGCGCCTCGTCGACCGCCCTTCGCTCGGCATCCAACCCTTCGCGCTCGCGCTGCTGCTCGTCGGTCAACGAGACCTCGCCGCCGAACAGGTCTTTGGAGGCGGCGAGCGCCGATAGTGGTTCGAGCTTGGCGTCGAGCGTCTCCCTGCGGGTCTGGAGCATGGCACGCTGCAGCTTCTTTTCGAGTTCGCGCATCCCTTTGCGCACCTGCTGCTTTTGGGAGCCGTGGGTCGTCAGGTAGCGGCGCTGGGCGCGCTCGAGCTCGTCGACCAGTGCGCGATTCGACTCCCCGTCAACCGCGTCGGCCCACGCGGCGAAGCTCCCCTCGCCGACGCGCAGGCTCACCAAATCGGTCGGCGACAGGAGCGAGTTGCCCACGCAGACCTTGTGCGACAGGTTCGGCAGCGGCGGAAGCTCGTCGATGGGAACCGCCGGAAGCGTGCCCAAAAGCGCGAGCCACAAGCGCAACTCGCAAAGGCGCACCGCGGTATATTGGATGTCGACCCCGAAGAGATGCCGGTGGATCAGACCGCGGACCAGGCGGTACTCGGCGAGGGGATCATCGGTGTCATCTTTGCGGCCGGCGTCGGAGCCGACGGCCTTGCGACATCGGCGAAGCGCGTGCAGCGCCTCGAGCAAAAACGCCCCCGTGCCCACCGCCGGGTCGAGGATGCGCACTTTATCGAGCGCGTCGGAGATCGCTGTGCGCGTCTCGTCATCCAGCGCGACTGGGCGGCCGTTCGAGAGCGCCTCCAACTGCTCGTCACTCAGCGGGGCGGCGTCGCTCAAATAGCCGCCGAGCGCCTCGTCCACCAGACTCCGAACGATGTCGCGCGGCGTATAGAAGCTGCCCGAGGTCTGGCGCGACTCGCCGTACATCAGGCCTTCGAAGACCCGGCCGAGCATTTCGGGATCGACCGCGCGCTGCTCGTCTGCCCCCTGCATCTCCTCGGCCGCAAAATGATAGCGCTCGAGCAGGCCCTCGACGACATCACCGAAGACGTCGTCGGACCACGTCATCCGGGGATGCGCCCGCTCGACAGGAAGCGGCTCGAAGAGGCCTCCGTTTAGAAACGGCAGGTTGCCGAGCTCCTCGGCCTCCGGCTCGCGTTCGTCCACCGGACGGTTGAGCGCCCCGAAAAAGAGCGGACGCAACACCGTGCGATAGAAGTTTCGACCGTCGGCGCGCGCCTGGCGAAGGTGGCGCAGCACAAAGCGCCGATCACCGTCGAGGGCGCCGCGGAGTTGCAAAAAGTACAGAAAGACGAGGCGAAGCAAGGTCGCCAGCGCCACGTCATGACGGGCGCGCTCCTCCCCGGGGCCATCGCAGATCTCCTCGCGCAATAGCCCCAGTGCGCGCTCGAAGCCACGAAAGAATTCGCGGGTGAGACCCTCTTGCTCGAGCACCTCGCGGACGTGGCGCCGAAGCGCGCTCGGGCGGTCGACGACATCGCCTGCGGCGAGGTCTCGCACCGAAAGCGCCGCCCACTGACGCACCCCGATGGGGTCGAGTTTGTCGCGGTCGACGTCCATTCGCCGAACGAAGAGCCGCCCGTCGACGTGCTCGTCGACCATCGCCACGCTTATTCTGTTGGTGCTGTTGTGACTGTTGGCGCTGTTGTTGGTGCGCGCCCACCACCAGACGACGAGCTCGTCGGAGTTGCGGCGGCGGACGTCCAGCATCATGCGCCGAAGCGTCCGCCATGGTATCTCACCTCTGGCCAGCAGCAGCCGAAACCCCGGCTCGGCAGCGAGCACTTCGAGCGAGTCGAGACCTGCAGGGTCTTCAGGTGAGATGCCCCAGGTCGACCACGCCTGCGGCGGGATCTCGGAGCGGTGCGTTGTATCGAAGCCGAGGAGTTCGGCGAGCGCCGCCCAAGCTCCGTGGTTCAACAGTCGAGCTATCTGCGCGGGGACCGTGTCCTCGCAATCTATCGGTTGATCATTCACAGGATCCTCCCATGTCTCGAGTCGATTCAGCAGCGGGAGCCATCGTTAGCCCCCTCTCTACTGTTTTCGGCAGAAATCCCGAATTTGTTGCGTACGATCTTCTGACACCCACCCCACAAGGGCTTCTGGGGCACTTTTTTGTATTCCTCGCCTGGTGCTCGACAGTTAAGCCGCCGAATTATCTCTTGAAATCACTTGCCCCCAGCCTTACAGTACCAGTGAACTTTTTTAGCATATATAAAACGCGAGCAGCACCGGGTCCCCCCGTCTCATTGCTCTGCATGCAGTTCTACTTTGGAGCATCCCGTGTCTAATCAGTCCGACTCGTCTGACAAGAGTCGCCCCGAAGGCTTCGCCAATCCCGACTCGTTCCTCCCCGGCGAAACACCTCCCTTCGACTTCATCGTCGAATCGATCAACGACAGCATCTTGGTTTGCGATCTGCGAGGTGCGATCACCTACGTGAACCGACGTTTCGCCAAATTGATCGCCTATGATCGTCAACAACTCGTCGACGGCATGACGATCTTCGACGTAGTGACCCCCAAAGGAGCGCAGCAGCTCAAAGAGTTGCTCAGCAAGCGCCAAGAAGGAGGGGAAGAGTCCGACAGCGACTGGCAATATGAACTGGAGCTCAAACGCCAAGACGGATCGGTGGCCACTGGACTGATCAACACCACGCCTATCAAAGGGGAAGATGGGGCTTATACCGGCACCATCGCGGCGATCACCGACATCACCGAGCGCAAAGAGGCCGAGGAAGCCCTCCGAGCGGCGCGCGCCGAGCTCGAGGAGCGCGTCAAACAGCGAACCGCCGAGCTGGAGAAGGCCAACGAGGCCATGCAGCGCGAGGTCGAAACCCGTCGATTGGCCGAGACCAAGGCGCTCGAGGCGAGCAAGGCCAAGAGTGCGTTTTTGGCCAACATGAGCCACGAGCTGCGCACTCCGCTCAACGCCGTGCTCGGCTATACCGAGCTCATCGACGAGGACATCAACCTGTTTTTGTCCGGCGACGACCCCGAGTTGCCGGCCGAGTCGATCCAAAACGACCTGCACAAGATCCACCGCGCCGCGACCCACTTGCTGGCGATCATCAACGATATCCTCGACTTGTCGAAGGTCGAAGCCGGTCGTATGGACCTGCACCACGACACCTTCGAGTTCGGCGACTTGCTCGACGAGATCGCCGAGACGATCTCGCCGCTGGTCACCACCAACAACAATGAGTTGAACGTCGAGATCGACGACAGCTTGGGCACGGTGACCACCGATCGCACCAAACTCAAGCAGGTGCTTCTCAACCTCGCCAGCAATGCCTCGAAGTTTACCAGCGACGGAACGGTCACCATCAAGGCCAAACTCGACGAATCCGGCCCACGCGGATGCGCCGTCGTCGAGGTTTCCGACACAGGCGTGGGCATCGCCCAGGACAAACTCGAAGATCTCTTCGCCCCGTTTACGCAAGCCGACAGCTCGACCACCCGCGAGTACGGCGGCACAGGCCTCGGGCTGACCATCTGTAAGCGTTTCTGCGAACTGATGGGCGGTGAGATTTCGGCGGAGAGCGAAAAAGGCGTCGGGTCGACGTTCTCCGTGCGGATTCCGGTCGACTCCAAGCAGGTCAGCCAAGACCCCGCTCCCTCGGAGGTTGAATGGTCAGAGGAACATGGGGTACCCCATGTGGGCGACGCCGAGGACACGTTGGTCTTGGTCATCGACGACGACGCTGACGTCCACGAGTTGATGCGACGGTTTCTAGTCTCTCGTGGCTATCAAGTGATCTCGGCCTACGGCGGCGATCAGGGGCTCGAATATGCCCGAAAGCTCCAGCCCGACATCATCACGCTCGACGTCATGATGCCCGGGCGCGACGGCTGGTCGGTGCTCACCGAGATCAAGTCGGACGACGAGCTTGCCGAGATACCGATTGTCATCGTCTCGATGATCAACGATCGGAATATCGGCTATGCGTTGGGAGCTTCTGAATACCTGGTCAAGCCGATCCAGCGCGATCGACTGGTCGGAACGCTGAGCCGCTTTCGGTCGAAGAGCGCCGAGGGCTCGGTGCTGGTCGTCGAAGACGAGGCAGACACTCGCGAGATGGTCCGCCGCCACCTCGACCGCGCCGGCTGGCAGGTCGAGACGGCCGAGAACGGTCGCGTGGCCCTCGAGAGGCTCGAGGAGGGTCTGGTTCCCGACGTTGTCGTGCTCGATTTGATGATGCCCGAAGTCGACGGATTCGAAGTTGCGGCGACGATGCGCCAAAAGCCAGATTGGGCCGATATACCCATCGTGGTGCTCACGGCGATGGATCTGTCCGACGCCGATCACGCCCAGCTGCGTGACAGCGTCTCACGGATCTTGCAAAAAGGTAGCACGAGCATCGATTCGGTGGTCGACCATATTCTCGAAGCGCTCGACTCCAAGGCGGCTGCACCGGTGGCCTGACCCCCGGCGCAGAAGCGCCCCGAGCCGGCGTCCCAATGGCGTCGGCAACAAAGATTTCTGCAACACCCTGTGAGGAATGATCATGGCCACGATTTTGCTGGTCGAAGACAATGAGATGAACCGCGACATGCTCGCTCGCCGCCTGCAGCGACGCGGCTACGAAGTCGTGATCGCCGGCGACGGACAACAAGCCCTCGATCTCGTCCACGATAGCGCCCCCGACCTCATCCTGATGGACCTGAGCCTGCCGGTCATGGACGGCTGGGAAGCCACCCGCCGGCTGAAGGCCGACGATGCGACTGCCTCGATCCCGGTGATCGCGCTGACCGCCCACGCGCTGCAGGCCGATCGCGAAAAGGCCCTGGCCGCCGGGTGCGACGATTTCGCCACCAAACCTGTCGAGTTCAAGAAACTCCAGGGGCAAATGGAGGCCCTGCTCGACGGCTGAAGCTGTTGACGCCGTAGGCTAGACACGCAAAACCCCGGCAGGCGTCCGTGCCTGCCGGGGTTTTGTACGCTCTGCGCGTTCACACCACGAGTTATTGCGCGGGCGCAGCAAGATCGGCCGCGGTGCCGTCGGCCGTGAAGGCGGTGACGCCGAAGTCGGCGTCATCGTCCGTGTCGAGCGTACCGCGGGCGACGACCGTCAGATACTGACCGGCAAAGCCCGACAGCGGTGCAGCAACCGTCGCGACAGCCGACCCGTCGGACGCGGCCGTAATGTCGACGTTGACGTCGTTCGCCGCGGTCGTCGCGATATCCGAGTAGTTGCCGAACGCCAGATCTTCGGCCAAGGTAAGCGCACCGTCCGCCGCGGTCACGTCAACGGCCGGAGCATCGGGCGCGCCGTGGAAGATCTGCAGGGCGACTTCGCCATCCGGCGCCACTTCCTGGGCAGCCGACGGACGGATCTCGAAGTTGTCACCAATGAGGCCACTTGCGATGGCCACCCAAGTACTGCCCGGCGTAATGACGTTGCCTTCGATGGTCTGGCTATAGACCGGCGAGGAGTTGTCGGCGGCATCTGCAGCCGTGATGTCAATCGCCAAGTCTGCGCCCGACGGCACCGTGATGAAAGGCGAGGCCGACAGGTAGGCAAAATCGTCGAGCAGCGGAGCGTCATTTACGTAAACATCGACGGTGCTCGCAGCAGCATCGGGGCTTGCGTGAATCGCCTGCAGACGGGCCGCCTGCTCGAGCGGAATGCCCTGAACGCGCTCACCACCAGATAGCGGCGTCGCCGGGAACGCAAAGAGACCGGCGGCGGGGCCATCTTGGTTAGCGGAGGGGTCGAAGAACCCCGAGGCAACGACGGTGAACGAAAGGCTCGGAGGAAGCTGCGGGGTCTGGAAGTGCAGCGCCGGCACGCCCTCCGGAGCTACGTCGACGACATGCACCGCCGGTTCGAGGGACACGTAACCTGCAAAGTTACCGTACGTCAGATCTTCGATCTGCGGCGTCTCGGCGTTGTCCACCGTGATGTCGACGGCCGGGATATCGGTCGCGCCGTGGTAGACAAGCACGTCAGCTGCGGTATCCGTCTCGGCCTCTTCGCGTGCATCGGCGAAAACGTCGAGCATCAGCGCAATATCTTCACCGCTCGGGTTGTCGGCGAAATCGTCCGGGTTGCCGACCCCGTTAGCCACCACGATAAAGGTGCCGTCGGCGGTGAACTCGACATCCGTGAACTCTTTGATGACCGTATCGTCATCATCGAGGGTGGTGTCACCGTCACTGGCTGCGTCAGCGCCGGCGATCGTGATCGTCAAACTGACTCCCGCCGGTACGTCGACAAACGGCGTGGCTGTGCGAAACTCGAAGTCGTCGATCAGAATCTCGCCGTTGGCGAACACGTCGACGGTTGCAGCGGCTGGATCGGCTGCGTTGTGAATGATCTGCGCGCGAGCAGTCGCTCCGTCCCCTGCGTCGTCGCCTACATCTTCACCGGCGTCATCACCGACATCGGCGACTCCGGTGTCCGGGGCGAGATCGTTGTTCTCGTCATCGTCATCATCGCCACAGCCTGCAGCGATCAGGCCCAGCGAAAGCAAGGCAACCAACACCCAAGATTTCTTCGACACAACGCCATACAAACTCGTACTCATTGCATCCTCCCAAGTCATATTGAAAATAGTGCTACGGTGGTCGAGCACCCGAATTTCGTGGGCGCATCAAAGACTAAGCGCACTCGCGCCTTTTCCCACCGTGGAGTTTGGATGCAATTTCGCGACGGTTCGTAACACAGACACCTCGAAGAATATCAAAACGCCCGCTCACGCAAGGGCGTGAGCGGGCGTCGTTTTAGATCCTAGCGGCGCTCTTATTGCTCCGGAGCCTCCAAGTCGATGCTGTTGCCATCGGCACCGAACGCGGTCGCGCCGAATTCAGCGTCGTCCGTGGTATCGATCGTGCCACGTGCGACGACCGTTAGATAATCTCCGGCGAAATTCGACAACGGAACCTCGAGGCTCACCACAGCCGTGGTCGTGCCCGCCAACAACACATCAGCGACCACGTCGTTCGAATCGACCGTCGTGATACCCGAAAAATCGCCAAAGCTGATCCCTTCGGCCAACGTGACCAGTCCGCCTGCCGCAGTCACATCGACCGTCGGTGCGTCGGGCACTCCGTGAAAGATCTGCACTGCGGTCTGACCACTCGGCGCATTCTGCTGCGCCGGACCGAGTCGAATCGCAAAGTTGTCACCAACCAGTCCACTGGCGATCGCCACTGCCGTCGCGTCTTCAGTCACGGCCGTACCTGGAATGGTCTGGCTGTAAACCGGGTTCGAGTTGTCCGTCGCGTCTGCCGCTGTGATGTCCACATCGAGATCGACCCCTGCCGGCACCGCCACGAAAGGAGTGGCCGTCAGGTACGCAAAGTCGTCGAGCAGCAGCTCGTCGTTGACCCACACGTCGACCACACTAGCCGCGTCGTCGGGACTCGCGTGAATGATCTGTACCAGCGCCGTGGCGCCGTCCGCGTCGTCCTCGACGTCATCTTCGGCGTCGCCCACGTCGGCAGCGTCCGCCCCGTCTCCAATATCAGCCGGCTCGGCGTCTTCGCCGACATCCTCGGCCTCGTCTGCGTCCTCCTCTCCGACATCCTCGACGACATCCTCACCAATATCCTGGTCCTCGTCGACGTCGGTGAACCCGATATCCGGCGGCAAGTCGTCATCGTCATCGTCACTACAGCCCGCCGCTGCCAAGCACATCGCCAGCGACGCGATCAAGAACAGCGTTCTTCGCTCCTGCATCCACTTCGCATACGTAGTCATTCGTCCCCCCTCTGCTTGGGATAAACTCATCCTACACATCCAAACGTGTCCGTATGGATGCACTCTAGGACATCCACTGCGCGGCTCCCCCAAAATGACAGCTGGATTGATGCTTCAGGTAATTCTGAGCGCGCTACCCTTCAAGTTTGTCACATTTCAAATGATTGCGATGATTGCGACCATTCTCGAGAGCAGCGAGGAGGCCTTCCGTGTGTCGCGAAACGACACCGATGGCCAAGAAACGACAAAAGCCCCGACAGGCAAAACCTGTCGGGGCTTCTGGCGTATAAAAAGCTGGCAGCGACCTACTCTCCCACAGCGTCACCACTGCAGTACCATCAGCGCTGGAGAGCTTAACGACCGAGTTCGGGATGGGATCGGGTGTGGCCTCTCCGCTATAACCACCAGCAAACCTTTGCGATTTAGAAAATCGCACAGGACAGTGTCTTTTGATGTTCTAGCTTTTTTGTCTCAGCGAGGCATCCTCTTTGACTGATCCGACCGACCCTGGGGTCGAGCAAAGCAAGTAAAAAGGTCAAGCCTCCTGGTCGATTAGTACGTCTCAGCTCCACATGTTGCCATGCTTCCACTTGACGCCTATCCACGTCGTCGTCTTCGACGGACCTACAGTCGGGTTTACCCGAAGGGAAATCTGATCTTGAGGGGGGCTTCCCGCTTAGATGCTTTCAGCGGTTATCCTGTCCGCATATGGCTACCCGGCCGTGCCGCTGGCGCGACAACCGGTACACCAGGGATGCGTCCACCCCGGTCCTCTCGTACTAGGGGCAGTTCCTCTCAAATTTCCTGCGCCCACGGCAGATAGGGACCGAACTGTCTCACGACGTTCTGAACCCAGCTCGCGTACCACTTTAATCGGCGAACAGCCGAACCCTTGGGACCTACTCCAGCCCCAGGATGTGATGAGCCGACATCGAGGTGCCAAACCTCCTCGTCGATGTGAACTCTTGGAGGAGATAAGCCTGTTATCCCCGGAGTACCTTTTATCCGTTGAGCGATGACCCTTCCATTCGGAATCACCGGATCACTAAGGCCTGCTTTCGCATCTGTTCGACCTGTATGTCTCACAGTTAAGCTGGCTTGTGCCTTTACACTCTTCGGCTGGTTTCTGTACAGCCTGAGCCAACCTTTGCGCGCCTCCGTTACTCTTTGGGAGGCGACCGCCCCAGTCAAACTGCCCACCAGACACTGTCCTCCACCCCGCTTCAGGGGTGTGAGTTAGGCATCCAGGTCCACCAGGGTGGTATTTCAAGGGTGACTCCACCGACGCTGGCGCGCCGGCTTCCCTGTCTCCCACCTATCCTACACAGGTGGACCCGAATGTCAGTGCCAAGCTACAGTCAAGGTTCACGGGGTCTTTCCGTCTTGCCGCGGGTAAACGGCATCTTCACCGCTAGTTCGATTTCACTGAGTCCCTGGTCGAGACAGTGGGGAAGTCGTTACGCCATTCGTGCAGGACGGAACTTACCCGCCAAGGAATTTCGCTACCTTAGGACCGTTATAGTTACGGCCGCCGTTTACTGGGGCTTCGGTTTGCAGCTTCACACCCGAAGGTGTTAACCGCTCCCCTTAACCTTCCAGCACCGGGCAGGCGTCAGACCCTATACGTCCTCTCTCTAGAGTTCGCAGAGTCCTGTGTTTTTGGTAAACAGTCGCTACCCCCTGCTCTCTGCAACCCGTTTCCGCTACAGTCGTTAAGACGTTCACGTACTCGGGGCATACCTTCTCCCGAAGTTACGGTATCAATTTGCCGAGTTCCTTAACCAGGGTTCTCTCAAGCGCCTAGGTGTACTCCACCTACCTACCTGTGTTGGTTTACGGTACGGGCCACTCACGGACTCCGATGCGAGATTTTTCTTGGAAGTATCGCCACAATTCGTTGACATGCGCTCCCAAAGCGGAGCGCTCCTCATCCCCTCTGACCTTATGCCGTAGCGTTTGTGGCCCATGGCCTCCTACTACAGCGGCTGCGGGGTTGAACCGGCATCCAATCGCCGGCGAACCTTGCGTGCTTCGTCATCCCTCATCTTCAACGTCTCGCGTGTGGGTGCAGGAATATTAACCTGCTTTCCATCGCCTACGCCTTTCGGCCTCGGCTTAGGTCCCGACTAACCCTGGGCTGATAAGCATGGCCCAGGAACCCTTAGGTTTTCGGCGACCAGGTTTCTCACCTGGTTTTACGTTACTCACGTCAGCATACTCTCTTCCAGAACCTCCAGGACTCCTTACCGGTATCCCTTCACAGGCGACTGGAATGCTCCTCTACCACTGCACTTGTTCCGTAGAACAGGTACAGTCCGCAGCTTCGGCAGACGACTTAAGCCCCGGTGTATTTTCGGCGCGGATTCACTTGACCAGTGAGCTATTACGCTTTCTTTCAAGGGTGGCTGCTTCTAAGCCAACCTCCTGGTTGTCTGTGTGCCTCCACATCCTTTTCCACTTAGTCGTCATTTAGGGGCCTTAGCTGGCGGTCTGGGTTGTTGCCCTCTCGCCTACGAACGTTATCGCCCGCAGACTGACTCCCGAGGTAACACTCGACGGCATTCGGAGTTTGATTGGGGTTGGTAGGCGGTTAGCCCCCTTGCCCATTCAGTGCTCTACCTCCGTCGGTGATTGTCTCGAGGCCCTACCTAAATAGGTTTCGAGGAGAACCAGCTATCTCCGAGTTTGATTGGCCTTTCACCCCTACCCTCAGCTCATCCCCTGACTTTTCAACGTCAGTGGGTTCGGTCCTCCATTCCGTTTTACCGGAACTTCAACCTGGCCAAGGGTAGCTCACTCGGTTTCGGGTCTGCGCCTGACAACTTGTCGCCGGTTAAGACTTGGTTTCCCTGCGGCTTCTCCTGAGCGGATTAACCTTGCTGCCAAACGCAACTCGCTGACTCATTATGCAAAAGGCACGCAGTCACACGGCCCAAAAGGGCATCGTGCTCCCACTGCTTGTAGGCATACGGTTTCAGGTTCTATTTCACTCCCCTTAAAGGGGTACTTTTCACCTTTCCCTCACGGTACTTGTGCACTATCGGTCGTTTGCGTGTATTTAGCCTTGGAAGATGGTCCTCCCAGTTTCCGACAGGATTTCACGTGTCCCGTCGTACTCGGGAACTCGCTTCGCAAGACAAGTCGATGTCGCCGACGGGGCTATTACCCTCTCTGGCCGGCCTTTCCAGAACCGTTTGGCTATCGTCTTGTTTTTGACTTGCGCCTGAAGCCACAGCTTCAGGAAAGCGAGCCCCACAACCCTGCTCGAGCAACGCCTGTGGGCTTGGCACTCGAGCAGTTTAGGCTCTTCCCCGTTCGCTCGCCGCTACTGAGGGAATCTCAATTGATGTCTTTTCCTTCGGGTACTGAGATGTTTCAGTTCTCCGAGTTCGCCTCCAACACCTATGTATTCAGTGTTGGATGACCTGGTATTACCCAGGCCGGGTTTCCCCATTCGGAAATCCATGGATCGAGGCCTGTTTGGCGGCTCCCCATGGCTTATCGCAGCCTTCCACGTCCTTCATCGCCAGCAAACGCCAAGGCATCCACCGTACGCCCTTAGTAGCTTGACCTAAGAATGATGTGTATCTCTTAAAAAAGAGACCACAACAAAGTGCGCTTGATGTTTCTAAATGATGTCTCGATGGACAACCTTTGGAATCATCAAGAGCAAGACTTACTTGCTCGATTCCAGGGTCCATCGGATCAGTGTATATCGTTTCATCCACAGCTCGTAATGAGCTGTCGATGGAAGATGCCTGACTGAGAGAGTTTGTTCCCATCCTAGAGAACGCACTCTCATCAAAAGACACTGTCCTATGCAATTTTCAAAGATCGCAGTGGAGGATATCGGACTCGAACCGATGACCCTCGCCTTGCAAAGGCGATGCTCTCCCAACTGAGCTAATCCCCCACGTCGGTTCAGAAAACTTGGCCCGGAGGCCGCTGTTTTCAGTGGACCTGGCTAGATTTGAACTAGCGACCTCACCCTTATCAGGGGTGCGCTCTAACCAACTGAGCTACAGGTCCAAGACGCGGCAAAACAGGAGTTCAGACAAGACGGCACGTAGATTTCTTTGGCGGTGCGCTTTGGAGGGCAAAGTGCGCGAGACACTCATAGATGCGAGTCGTATTAGAGCTAGATGCTCCGTAAAGGAGGTGATCCAGCCGCAGGTTCCCCTACGGCTACCTTGTTACGACTTCACCCCAGTCACCGTTCACTCCTTCGGCGGCTCCCTCTAAAAGTTGGGTCACCGACTTCTGGAGCAAACGACTTCCATGGTGTGACGGGCGGTGTGTACAAGGCCCGGGAACGTATTCACCGTGGTATGCTGACCCACGATTACTAGCGATTCCAGCTTCATGCAGTCGAGTTGCAGACTGCAATCCGAACTGAGGCCGGCTTTTTGGGATTGGCATACTCTCGCGAGTTAGCTGACCCTTTGTACCGACCATTGTAGCACGTGTGTAGCCCTGGACATAAGGGCCATGAGGACTTGACGTCATCCCCACCTTCCTCCGAATTCACTCCGGCAGTCTCCTTAGAGTGCCCAGCATGACCTGGTAGCAACTAAGAATAGGGGTTGCGCTCGTTGCCGGACTTAACCGAACATCTCACGACACGAGCTGACGACAGCCATGCAGCACCTGTCACCGTGCTCCCCGAAGGGCACCCTCTCGGTTAGGAGAGATTCACGGGATGTCAAATCCAGGTAAGGTTCTTCGCGTTGCTTCGAATTAAACCACATGCTCCACCGCTTGTGCGGGCCCCCGTCAATTCCTTTGAGTTTTAACCTTGCGGCCGTACTCCCCAGGCGGTTCACTTAATGCGTTAGCTTCGTCACGGACTCTCAATTGAGCCAGCAACTAGTGAACATCGTTTACGGCGTGGACTACCAGGGTATCTAATCCTGTTTGCTACCCACGCTTTCGCGCCTCAGCGTCAGTTCCGATCTAGTCAGTCGCCTTCGCCACTGGTGTTCCTCGTGATCTCTACGGATTTCACCCCTACACCACGAATTCCACTGACCCCTCTCGGACTCAAGCCTACCAGTTTCCAATGCACCTCCGGGGTTGAGCCCCGGGCTTTCACATCAGACTTAATAGGCCGCCTGCGCGCGCTTTACGCCCAATGATTCCGAACAACGCTTGCACCCTCCGTATTACCGCGGCTGCTGGCACGGAGTTAGCCGGTGCTTCCTTCGGAGGTACCGTCATGCCCGACAATGCGGGTTTTCTTCCCTCCTGACAGAGCTTTACGACCCGAAGGCCTTCTTCACTCACGCGGCGTTGCTGCGTCAGGCTTTCGCCCATTGCGCAAGATTCCCCACTGCTGCCTCCCGTAGGAGTCTGGGCCGTGTCTCAGTCCCAGTGTGGCTGATCGTCCTCTCAGACCAGCTATCTATCATGGCCTTGGTGAGCTTTTACCTCACCAACTAGCTAATAGACCGCGAGCTGATCTCCGAGCGCCCGAAGGCTTTGACCGCTCCGGCCGCAGCCGGTGTGGTCTCATGCGGTATTAGCTACCCTTTCGGATAGTTATCCCCCGCTCGGAGGCACATTACTCACGTGTTACTCACCCATTCGCCACTTTACTCGGGACCCGAAGGTCCTTTTCTCGTGCGACTTGCATGTGTTAAGCACGCCGCCAGCGTTCGTTCTGAGCCAGGATCAAACTCTCCAGTTTGAAATAGAGCTCCTCTATAATGAACAACCAATCTCTCAAAGGTATAAGAGCTGGTTGCCAAGCGTTCGCTGCGACACACGTCCTTCTCGTCTAGCGGGCGAACCCACTAAAGAAGGTGTGATGGCTGCTATGCTTGGAGAGCTGCGTACAGGTTTTGGTCGATTTTGATGACCGAGCACTTGCGCCTCTATAGTAGAGGTGGCGACTTAAGAAAGAAGAACCTGTCAGGAAACCACTTTCGAAAAGCCTTGCGCTCGGGCCGTGCGCGCTTCGGGCATCTATCTCCGAGCCCCTCCTTTGGAGGGACGCGCGTCACACGACGAGGTCGACTCGTCTGCACACTAGCTTCGCCAAACAAAGAGCACTACCTTTTCTGAGTTAGACTCAGTAAGAAAGACGTGCCGTCTTGTCTGAACTCCTATTCTGTTTTCAAAGAGCCGCTCGATGTTAAGCCGTGTCGGCTTTTTCATCAGCGGGCGGCGGAGCATATGTTCGTTGCTGCCGCCTGTCAAGAGCCTTTTTCAAAACTTTCGAAGCGTGTTCGAAATTCCGAGAAGCCTCTCGCCGCCGACTCGAGCCGTTGGGCTTTTCGTCAGCGGGCGGCGGAGCATATGTTCGCTGCTCCAGCCTGTCAAGAGCCTTTTTCGTTTCTTTCGAACATTTTCGAAAGCGACAATCGAGCTCCTGGGCGCTGACCCGAAGCCGTGAGGCTTTTCGTCAGCGGGCGGCGGAAGGTAAGTGCTTACCGACGCCGCGTCAAGAGCCTTTTTCGTTTCTTTCGAGCTTTCTCGAAATCAGCGTTTCGGCTCTCGCCGCCGACTCGAAGCCACGTGGGCTTTTTCGTCAGCGGGCGGCGGAAGGTAAGTGCTTACCGCCGCCGCGTCAAGAGGTTTTTCCGATTCTTTTGGAGCGCCGTTGGCCGGCGTCGTTTCCTCTCGAACCAAGCGTTTAACTCATCGGTGCGAGGGAGTATTTCAAAGAATCTCGAAAACCTTCCCCGGCTGCGAGTTGGCGTCGTTTCGCCAGCCTCCTCAGCGCGGAAGCGGGAGTTTACATGCGCTGGGCTTGAGGTCAAGGAAAACCTGCCCATAATGAGGCCCGGTTCCGAGCATGGGACACAAGATGGCTAGAACTACTTATAAGGAAACCCGATGCGAATCATTGCAGGCCGTGCTGGCGGGCGTTCATTGGCTTCACCGGAGACCCGGGAGATCCGCCCGACGCCCGATCGTGTGCGCGAGGCGCTCTTTTCGATCCTGGGCGACATCCACGACGCGGTAGTTGTCGACGGCTTCTCGGGCACAGGGGCGCTGGGGTGTGAGGCGCTGAGCCGTGGTGCCAAGGTTTGCTACTTCATCGAGCGGCGTGAAGAGGCGCTCGAGTTGATCGACGAGAACCTGGAGCGCATTGATGCGCGCGATCAAGGAATCGTGCTTCGCGGTGACTTCACCAAACAACTCGTCATGATCGACGAAGATCCCGATTTGTGGCTGCTCGATCCCCCTTATCATAAGGGATTGGGCCAAAAGGCCCTCGAGGAGATGGTCGGGGCGCCGTGTGTCAGTGACCAAGCCTTGGTCGTGCTCGAGCAGGATCTCGGAGAGGACGTGCCCGAGGTCGACGGCTTCGAACTCGAGGATACTAGAGAGTACGGGCGCACGCGCGTGAGCTTCTTCCGGCGCGTGGTGCAGCAGTAGCCATTGCGCCATAGAGCGCAATCGAATAACACCGTCGTCGTAGCAGACAGACGATTCCCGAACGCCGAGAACTACCATGGCTCGCATCGCGATCTACCCGGGCAGCTTCGATCCGTTGACCAACGGTCATGTCAGCATCATCGAGCGCGGCCTGCGGATCTTCGACAAGATCATCGTCGCCATCGCCGTCAATATCCGAAAGGAGCCTCTCTTTACGGTCGATGAGCGCGAAGAGTTCATCCGCACCGAGTTTGCCGACGAACGTGTCGAGATCGACACCTTCTCGGGGCTGCTGGTCGACTATGCCGCCAGCCGCAACGTGCGGGTGATCCTGCGCGGGCTGCGCGCGGTGAGCGACTTCGAGTACGAGCTGCAGATGGCCAACATGAACCGCAAGCTCGACGACAGCATCGACACCGTCTTCATGATGACCGAGGAGAGCGACTTTTACGTCAGCTCCAGCTTGGTCAAAGAGGTGGCGAGCTTTGGAGGCAAGGTCGAGGGTGTGGTGCCGGAACACGTAGAGCAGAAGCTGGTCGAGAAATTTGCCGACAAAAAGTAAGGAGCGCAACGTGATCAAACTCGCCGACAGAATCAATCGCATCGAGCCGTCGCCCACGCTGGCGATTTCTGCGCGCGCTAAACAGATGGTGGCCGATGGTATCGACGTCATCAGCTTCAGCGCCGGAGAGCCCGATTTCAACACGCCCGAGTCTATCCGCGAGGCCGCCAAGCGCGCCATCGACGAGGGCAAGACCAAGTACACCCCGGCCGCCGGCATCCCGCAGCTGCGCCAGGCGATCGCCGACGACTACAAAAAGCGTGGTCGCGACATCGAGGCCAGCCAGGTCGTGGTGACCGTGGGCGGAAAGCACGCGCTCTACAACGCCACGCAAGTGTTGTTCGGCGAGGGCGACAAGGTGCTCATCCCCGCACCGTACTGGGTGAGCTACCCGGCGCAGGTGACCTTGGCCGACGCCGAGCCCATTGCAGTGGAGACGGGACTCGACACCCACTTCAAGATGCTCCCCGAGCAGCTCGAGAAGCAACTGGAGGACCCGTCGGTCAAGGGCGTCATCCTGTGCTCGCCGTCGAACCCGACCGGCTCGTGCTATTCGAAAGAGGAACTCGAGGCGCTCGGCGAGGTGCTGAAGACCCGCGAGGACGTGGTGGTCTTCTTCGACGCCATCTATGACCGGCTCTACTACGGAGGCGGCATCGCCCCGGATCTGGTGGCGACCGTGCCGGAACTCGAGGACCGCACCATCACCTTCAACGGGTTCAGCAAGACCTACGCGATGACCGGCTGGCGCCTGGGCTATGCCCACGGGCCGCAAGAGATCATCAGCGCGATGGCCAAGCTGCAGAGCCAGTCGACCTCGAACACCACCGCGTTCGCCCAGTGGGGCGCGCTCGAGGCGTTGAACCTCGACGACTCGGTGATCGACGAGATGCGCGACATCTTCAAGCGCCGCCGCGACCTCATCGTCGAGGGCTTGAACGCCATCGATGGCGTCGAGTGTGCCACGCCCGACGGCGCGTTCTACGTGTTCCCCGACTTCTCGTCGTTTATCGGCGATCGCTTCGAGGACGATATGGCGTTGGCGGGCTACCTGCTCGACGAGGCGAAGGTCGCGCTCGTGCCCGGCTCGGCGTTCGGCACGCCCGGGTACCTGCGCATGTCGTATGCGACGAGCGACGAGCTCATCGAGAAAGGAGTCGCGCGCATCAAGGATGCGCTCGGTTAATCGGATAAGCGAGTAATCGACAGATGAGTGAGAGCCGGCGCGGCTGATGCCCCGCCGGCTCTTTCTGTGTCAGTCACACTCGCCTGCGGGTCCCTCCGTACCCCGATAGGTCTGTCCATCGACCTCGTAGGTGAAGGCACCGGCGTTGGTGTCACAGGTGGCGCGAACCTCTTGGCAGACGGTGCCTTCGGGGCGCACAGAGGGGCGAAGCACGCACTTGTTGGCTTCGCATTCGTAGCCATAGACCCGGCGCAGGTCGCTCGGCACCGCACCGCAATCGGTGCTTATCTGGCAATCGAACTCGTCTACTTGGTCGTCGCAGTCATTGTCGACGCCGTCACAGAGCTCGGGAGCCCCTGGCGAAATGTCGGAGCGGGTGTCGTCGCAGTCGAGTTGGTATTTGTCCGGAGGACAATTGGTTCGGTCGGCGCCATCACCGTACCCGTCATCGTCGAGGTCGATGTCGCCTTCGGGATCTGCAGACTGATCGCACGGCGGCGCTGTTAGCGGCACCGGCTCCTCACAGATGCCATCGACACATTCGTAGCCCTCGATACAGTCCCCATCACTTTCACACGGATAATCCCCCTCGGGCAGCCCATCTGCGCCTGCATTACACCCCGCCCCAAAGCACAACATGCCCAGACATCCGATGGTGATGAGATAGCGTCTGCAGTCCATGGTCAAGCCCTCCCAATGAGTTTGATGGTTGGCCTCCCAGTCTAGCGGCCAAGAACGAGAAAAGCCAACGCAGCCTCAAGGCCGCGTTGGCTCTTCGCTATTCAGATGCCCGTCGAGTCAGGCCCCATTTGCTGGGTTTACTGACACTCGAGGACCGGACCTTCGGTGGCCGTGTAGCTCTGGCCGTTGAAGGTGTAGGTGAACGCCTGCTCCTGAGAGTTGCAGGTGATCTTGATGTCGGCACACGTGCCGCCGTCGAGTTGCTTGGCCTGGTTGAACGGCTGCATCACGCAGGTGTTGTTCTCGCAGGCAAAGTAGTCGAGGTAGTTGACCAACTCGCTGGGCGGACTGCCGCACTCCGAGGAACTCGACTGACAATCGAACTCGTCGACCTCGGTGTCGCAGTCGTCGTCGGCGCCGTTGCATCGCTCACCGGCGCCCGGGAAGATATTCGGATCGGTGTCGTCGCAGTCCTCGGCCTGCTTGCTCGGCGGACAGTTGGTGCGGTCGCTGCCAGTACCGTAGCCGTCGTTGTCCAGGTCGATATCGCCCTCCGGATTGCCTTCTTGGTCGCAGGGCGGCGCATCGGGAGTGCCGATGGGCTTTTGGCAGACCATGTCGGTTTCAGAGCACACGTAGCCTTGGATGCAGTCGTCATTGGTTTCGCAGGGGAAGACCCCCTCTTGGTCGACGTCAAAGCCGACGGTGCAACCAGTCCAGATGCCTGCGGCGAAGCAGACGGAGGCGATCGTAAGGAGAATGGTATTTTTGCTGCGCATCTATATCTCGTCGTCAAGTCTTGCTGTGTGCGTCTTGTCTAGCCGTCTAGGTTGTCTAGCCGTGCAAGATCGCTGTGCAAAACGAATCAGAATTTGAAGGAGGCCCCAAGGCCGACGTTATCGACGCCGAAGCTCGGCTGGATGTCGACGCGGTCGAGCAGTCCGGCGCGACGACGGCCCTCGGGGGCGGCGACGTCAGAGCCGGACTCGACGTAGAACAAAATCCCGCTGATGACCGCCAGGCCGGCCGAAGCGCCGTACAAGACGTTGGCCGTCAGCGCGTCGCCCTCGACGTCGCGCAGCATCTGCTGAGCTTCGGCCTGCGAGATGGTGAACTGGCCGCCGGCGTTCTTGCTGCCGATGATGGCGTCCTCGCCGTCGGAGGCCTCCATGCCGAAGTAGATGCCGGCGCCGAGGCTGGCGACCGACAGACCGGCGGCGGTCCAGGCCAAGATCTTCTGGACGGTGCCGCTGTCGCCCTCTTCACCGTAGTTGGGGCCCTTTCGCTCGACGCGGATGTCGAAGATGTCCTTCATGGCCGGCTCGACCGAGTCGAGGACCGAGTCGAAATTTCCGAGACGATCGACCGAGGTGTACTTGACGAACAGCTTGTCGTTGACGTCGAACAGGTCGACGTTGAGCGACAGACCGCGCGCCTTCTGCTCGACGCGACCGATGAGGATGCGGTCGACACCGGCGTCCTGGCCGACTCCCGACAGACACAGCGGCTCGGTCACGCACGAGGCGATGCCGTTGGCCTCCAGGCCGTTGAGCACCGGCGCGCCGTCCTGAGCGCGGTAGTTGGGGTCGAGGCTGACCGCGTCGAGCATCTTTTGTTGCAGCTCGATGCGCTGGTCGCGGTCGATGGCTTCCGAGGGAATGGCGACCACGGCGACGGTGTAGCTATCGGTGGCGGCCGTGTCTTGCGGCTCCTCCTGAACCTCCTCGGCGCCAAAGGTCATGGTGCCGTCATCTTCGGCGGCGCCGTCTTGCCCCTCCGACTCCTCTTCTTCGACCTCTTCGACTCCAAAGTCCATGGAGCCCTGGGCAAAGGTCGCCGAAGGGATGAGGAGCATCACCAAGAAGCTCGCCAAGAGAAAGATCCGAGGCCGCGAAGGCGTCATATCTGCCATAATCTAGTGTATTCTCTAAGTTGATTTGGTCTGGCCCCACCAGCGTGTGCATGCTGGCCAACAGGTAGTGCAGACATTTTACGTAGCAGGCGCGAGTTTACAACAGGTGTTCGCGCTCGTCGCCCTTCAGGAGTACCATAGGGTGTAGGTAGGCGCAATTTTGTGCGGGAGAGTTCGTAGGCCCTCGGGAAAGGTCGTTGGCTCGCGGATGTTGTGGTGTTGGGATCGAGGGTTTATAAACGCCTCGTGTTGTAAGCCTCGAAAAGGAAGCAGACGTTGGCTGCGGACGGAGATCTCGAAAATTTTGATGGCCCGGCAGGGAGCAGCGACGAGTCGATGCTCCCCGAGGGGCTGCCCCGGCTCGACGAGGAGTCCGAAGTCGAGGTCGACGATGCCCAGGCGCTCGTCGAGCGCCACGCGGCGCTGGCCGAGCAATTGCGCGAGCGGCCGCACAAGTCGGCGATGCTGCGCACCCTGGGGCGTCTGCTGCGCCTGATCGGCTCGGTGCTCTTTGCCCACGTGTTGTTCGGGCAGCGAAACGCCGACAATATTCGCGACGCGGCCAAGCGCGGCACGCCCGTGTACGTGATGCAGTCGCGAAGCTTCCTCGACTACCTGTACTTCAACTACGCCTTTCTCAAGCACGATCTGCCGCTGGCCCAGTACGCCAACGGCGTGAGCACCATGTGGGTGCGCGGCCCCTTGGCCTGGCTCAAAGGCCTGTTCCGGCGCGGCCCCTCCGAAAAGCCCGAGGAGCAAGTCCAGGCGCTGGTCAAAAACGACGAGGCGGTCTTCATCTTCTTGGAGAAGCCGCGCAAAGAGCCCGACGAAAACCTCGAGTTCAGCCAGAAATACCTCACGCGACTCATCCACGCCCAAAAGCAGGTCGACGAGCCGATCTATGTGCTCCCGATGCTGCTCATCTGGGAGAAGCGCCCCGACCCCAAACGCGCCGGGTTTATCGAAGATATCTTCGGCACCGCCCAGCGCCCCGGCTTTTTCCGCAAATTCGTCGGCTTCTTCCAGACCTTCTGGCAGAGCTTTTTGCGCCTGGGCCAGCCGATGGTCCAGATCTCGACGACGCTCAACCTGCACGAGTTTTTGCGCGAGTACCCCAACGCCGGCAGCGCCGATGCCTCCGAGTTGTTGCGCGGCCGCCTGCTCGACTACCTCGACCAGGAGCGCCACGTCATCTTGGGACCCACCGGCGAGCCGGTCGACAAGCTCTACAAAGAGCTCATCAACCGCCCCGCGCTGACCAACGCCGTCCACGAGATCGCCGCCGAGGAGGACGTCTCCGAAGACCAGATTCGCAAGCGCGCCAAAAAACAATTCGAAGAGATCGCGGCGACCCCGAGCCTCTTGATGCTCAAGCTCTTTTCGTCGGTCTTGAGCTTTGTGTGGTACCGCATCTACGACGGCTTCGAGGTCGACATCGAGGGCTTCGAGAAGGTGCGCGAGGCGGCCCGGGAGAGCAGCATTGTGCTCATCCCGAGCCACAAGAGCCACATCGACTACCTGGTGCTGAGCTACATCTTTTACAACTACGGGATGATCGCCCCGCTCATCGCCGCCGGGGTCAACCTGTCGTTCTGGCCGCTCGGCCCGCTCTTTCGGCGCGCAGGCGCGTTCTTCATCCGCCGAAGCTTCCGCGGCGAGAAGCTCTACCCGGTCGTCTTCCGCGAGTACCTCATCCGCCAGATGGAAGAGGGCTACCCCATCGAGTTCTTCATCGAGGGCACTCGAAGCCGCACCGGCAAGCTCATCAAGCCCAAGTACGGCATGCTCGACATGATCATCCGGGCGTTCACCTCCGGGCGGATCGACTCGGTCAAGATGGTGCCCATCTCGGTGGGCTACGAGAAGATCATCGAGGAGCGCTCGTACCGCCGCGAGGTGCTGGGCGCCGAAAAAGAAAAAGAGAGCCTGACCGGGCTCCTGAAGACGCCCAAATTCCTGACCAGTAAATACGGCCGCCTCTACATCGAGTTCAGCGAGCCCATCGACCTGGGTTCGTACCTCGACAAGTACGACATCGACCGGCTGCGCCCCGAAGAGGACGACCTCGACGACCTGACGGTGCGCCTGGCCCACCGCATCATCTACGACATCAACCACGTGGCCACGGTCACCCCGTCGTCGCTGACGGCCACCGTCCTGCTCAACAACCCGGTGCGCGGCACCGACCGACGACGCTTTCTGCACGAAGTCGGCTTCCTGCTCTACTTCCTGACCCACCGCTTCGAGTCGACGCGCCTGTCGCGGACCCTGCGCGAGGGCCTCGAGGAGAACAAAAAGGCCCTCGACCGGCTCAAGGAGCGCCAGCCGAGCCCGGCCCTGCTCAGCCGCCCGGAGCGCACGCCGGACGCCGACGAAAACGGCGCCGGGTCTGCCAAGGCCCCCCCGACGATGGCGGACGACGGGCCGGTGCGCATCGAAACGGTCATGGGTGAGGCGGTCTCGACGGTCATCGAAGAGGCGATCGGCCTGTTCGAGGACAACGACCAGGTCGTCATCGAGAAGACCGACGAGGACGTCTTCTACAGCGTGCCCGAGGAGTCGCGCCTCGAGCTGGCGTACTACCGCAACAATATCGTGCACTACTTCGTGCCCGAGGCGCTCCTGGCGACGGCGATTCGTCGTTTCGACGCCCCCGAGGTGCCGCTGGAGCCGCTCATGGAGGAGACCCGCTTTTTGAGCCGGCTCTTCAAGTACGAGTGGATCTACGAAGAGCGCGCCGAGTTCGAGAACGTCTTTTTGCGCACGCTCGCCTACTTCGAGCACGCCGGCTGGGTGTCGGCCGACGAGATCTCCGACGACACCCTGCAGGTCGACATCCCCAAGCCCTTCCCGCCCGAGCTCGGCTTTTTCCGCCGCCTCGTGCTCAGCTTCCTTGAGGCCTACGCGCTCACCGCCGAGCTGCTCGAAGAGATGGAGGGCGTCTGGGAGCGCGAGGATCTGGTCAAAAAGGCGCTCAAGCGCGCCCGCAACGACTACCTTCGCGGGCGCATCCTCTACTACGAGACCCTGTCCAAGCCGACGTTCAAGAACGCGGTGCGCCTCTTCGAGGACTGGGGCGTCATCGAGCGCCAGAAAGACGCCAAGAAGGGCTCGGCGTACTGCTACCGCCTCGTCGATGACTGGGAAGGCGACAAGCTCGCCGACTTGCAGTCACACCTGCGCGCCTTCGTCTATCAAGGCGACTAACAGGCTGCCCTGCCCCCTTCCACGATCGCTGTTGATTCTCATATCCGACATCTGCTAGGTTGCCCCCACTTATCCAACTCCGCATTTGGAGTGGGGAACCAACACGCCTCGGCCCGATTCCGTGTGCCGCAGCTGTGTGTTTAATGCCGTGTGCTTCGCGGCAGAAGTAGACAATTGATATATTTAAAATCAGGGGGCCCCCCAATGAGAAGTACTCTTCGTGTGTTGACGATCTTTGCGCTATCGATGGTGGCATCCGCGCCGATGCTCGGCTGCCAGGGCGTCGAATGCGGCCCCGGGACCACCGCCGATGGCGACCAGTGCGTGGCGGATGACGAGCTACAAACCGACGAGATATGCGCCGAAGGGACGACGCTCGTCGATGGAAGCTGCGTCGTCGACGACAAGGTGTGCGGCGAGCACACCCGGTTCGATGCAGACAGCCAGAAGTGCGAGCAAGCCCCGGGCTTTTGCGGCGAAGGCACCACCTGGGATACAAGCGCCGAGCAGTGCGTGCCGAACACCGACATCGACTGTGGTGAGGGCACCGAGCTTCGCGACGGCCAGTGCGTGCCGGCGCTCGATCAGATCTGCGCCGACAAGACCGAGCCGGACGCCCAGGGGCGCTGCGTCATTCAGGCAGACGCTTGCGCGACCGACGAACTCCTCGACCCGAATAGCGGCGCCTGCGTCGCCACGGACACCCACTGCGCGCCGCACACCGCCTTCGACGCCGACAGCGGCACCTGCGTGCCCACCGCCGAGGTGTGCGACACGGGCACCACGTTCGACAGCGGCTCGGGCTTGTGCCTGCCCGACGCCTGCCAGACCGGCGATGTCATGCTCGACGGCGTCTGCGTCAGCCCCGCCGAAAAACTCGCCGCCAACGCCGACGTGACTGAGACGGAGAACAACGACCCGACGATGGGCGGCACCGCTCAGGCGCTGAGCGTCGAGCCCGTCGGCGCCGCCGCCGTCTTCACCGGCACCATCGAGGCGCCGCGCGACCTCGACAACGACGGCCGGGCCGACCAGGACCGCGATACGTTCACCTTCGACGCCAGCGAGGGAGACTGGTTCCAACTCTCCGTGCAGTCGACCGGCCTGCCCGCTCCCGGCTTCGTCGTCGAGGGGCCCGACGGGTTCGTGCGCTACAGCCCGATCGGCTCGTCTTCGGACGCCGCGCGTCAACTCGTCATCCCCACCAGCGGCACCTACTCCATCACCGTACTCCCGGCGATGGTCATGCACACCGACGGCCAGGTCGGCCCCTCGGGTCACGCCGACTGGAGTTGGGTGGGGGCGCTCGAGCAGCTCGCCACGCCCACGCCGACCCAGGCGAGCCTCACGGGCGCGCCCGTCACGGGAAGCTACGAGCGATTGACCGACAACCTCTTGGTCGCCACCGGCGTCAGCGCCGGAGACATCGTCACGGTCAGCGTCGACGCCAGCGGAAGCGATGCCCAGGGATGGTTGCAGGTGTGGGACAACCCGAACGAGCTGCAGCGCCAGATCGCGGCGACCCCCGGCGAGGCAATCGAGGTGGTGGTCCCGCGCAGCGGTGACCTGCTGTTGATGCTCGACTGGGAGCGCATCCACGGTCCCGACCTCGACTTCGAATTGAGCGGCGAGGTCGACGTCGACACCGAATACCTGGGGATGCTGGCAAACGACAGCACCACCAAGAGCTCGGCCGTCGATATCGGCCAGCGAGACTCTTTTCGCTATGTCTTCCACGTCAACCCGGCCCAGGTCTTCGAGCTCGCGCTGGACAACGCCCAGGCTGAAGAGGTCGACATCCGACTTTACAACGCAGCGGGGCGACTCCTGTCGAGCGAAGACGCGCTCACCCCGCTCTCCGCTTCGGCGACCCCCGGCTTTCACTATTGGTTCACCGAAAGCGGCGGCACCTTCGTACTCGAGGTCAGCCCGAGCGCGTCCTCCGACGATTTGCGCGACGTGGCGCTGACGATCAACACGGTGACGCCCAACGACCTGGGCGTGGTCGGCCCCGGCACGAGCCTGAGCACCACTATCTCGACCCCCATCGCCCGAGCGCACTCGGCGTTTCACATGTTCACCGCCAATAGTTCGCTGCAGGTCAGCGGCGCAGTGGTCACACCCGACGAGGCCGACGCCGACGCCTTTTTCTACAACGCGGTCAATCGAGAAATCGACGCCTACGCCACGCTCAAAGGTGTGACCTTCTCCGATACGACAATCTCGAGCGCAGGACTCTATCTGTTGCGCATAGCCGCCGACGAGCATATCCCCACCTACGATCTCGAATTGGATTTCGTGGCGCTGACGCCATAGGACCCGTGGGATGTTCGGAGGCACAATCGCGGCGGTGGTCACTCTGTTTGCGTCAGTGGCCATCGCCGTGTAGCCTCCGCGCCGCCCACACGGCTCGAGTCCCACAATTCTCTGGGGGGACGCCATCGCTGTCCCAGCGTGCGGGCAAATCGCTCGTTCCAGGCCGCTCGCCTGGACCTGCCGGATGCCTGCCAGAGCGGGGACGTGCTGCTCAATGGCGTGTGCGTCAGCCCCGCCGAGGAGCTCGCCGCCAACGCCGACGTCGACGAGACCGAGAACAACGACCCGGCGTTGGGCGGCACCGCTCAGGCGCTCACCGTCAAGGCCGTCGGCGAGACGACCGTGTTCACCGGCGTAATCGACGCGCCCAGCGACCTCGACGGCGACAACCAGCCGGACCAGGACCGCGACGTCTTCACGTTCGACGCCACCGCCGGCCAGTGGTTCCAGCTGGCCGTCCAGTCGACCGGCCTGCCCGCCCCCGCCTTTATGGTCGAGGGCCCCAACGGCTACATGCGCTACAGCCCGGTGGGCTTGAGCGCCGACGCCGCCCGCCAGATCGCGGCGCCCTACGACGGCACCTACACCGTCACCGTGCTCCCGGCGCTGGTGATGCAGTCCGGCGGCGAGGTCGGCCCCTCGGGCGACGCCGAGTGGAGCTGGGTCGGCGCGCTCGAGCAGCTCGACGCCCCCACCGCGGTCGACGTCGACCTGAGCAGCGCCAACATGACCGGCAGCTACGACATGCTGACCGACAACCTGTTCAACCTGACCGGGTTCAGCGCCGGCGACATCGTCCAGTTGACCGTCGAAGATAGCGGCGCCGACGCCGAGGGCGTGCTGCAGACGTGGAACAGCACCACCGAGCTCGGCTCCACCGCCGCGATCAGCTCGGGCGACACCCTCGAAGTGGTCGTCCCCGCCAGCGGCAACTTGCTGGCCCTGCTCGACTGGACCGAGGCCCACGGCCCGGCGTTGAGCTTCGACGTCAGCGGACAAGTCGACCCCAACTCCGAGAACCTGGGCGCCATCGCCGACGACTCTTCGGCCACCAGCACGGCCACCGCCATCGACGGAGGCGACTCCTATAAGTACGTCTTCGACGTCAACGCCGGCCAAGTCATCGAATTCGCCTTCGAGAACACCGAGGGCGACGACGTCGAGTTCTGGCTGCGCGACAACGCCGGCAACAAACTGTTCAACGAGGACGACATCGACGTGTTGTCGTCGACCAGCGGCCCGGACATTCGCTACTGGTACACCGAAACCGGCGGCACCTTCGTCGTCGAGGTCACCCCGGCCAGCTCGTTCGACGACCTGACAGGCGCCACCGCCCAAATCACCACGATGACGCCCAATGATCTGGGCGCGGTCGACGTGGGCGATTCGGTGACCGCCACCATCACCGACGCGATCGCCGAGGACTTCTCGGCCTTCCATATGTTCACCGCGACCAACCCGGTCGAGTTCAGCGGCACGCTGACCAGCACCGGCGGCGAGACCCTCGACGCGGCGCTGTGGGACACCAGCAACACCGAGGTCGCCTCGTACACCTCCGGCGACACGGTGACCCTCGACTCCACCGTCGTGGCCAACGCCGGCATCTACCTGCTGCGCGTCGAAGGCGTCGACGCGGTCCCGTCGTACGACGTAAGCCTCGACTTCGTGGCCCCGCCGGTGCTCGAGCAGGAGCCGAACGACGACATGGCCGGCGCCATGGCGATCACCAACCTGAGCGCCACCCACGCCGGAACGACCCACTCGCTGGGCACCGACCCGGACGTGTACGAGTTCACCGTGTCGACCGCCGGTCTGCACGTGATCGACTTCACGGCCGACTCGTTCTGCTTCGACGCCAGCCTGATGAACGCCAACGGCGACGTCTTCTCCTATGACGACGATGTCGACGCCACTGTGGGCGGCGTGCTCGCGCCGGGCACCTACTACTTGATGGCCTCCGGCTGGTGCAGTTCGACCGACGAGAACGTCTCGTACAGCTTCGGCATCACCCAGCCCACCTTCGCCCCGACCGCGCTCGACGAAGGGAGCAACGACACCCAAGCCAGCCCGCAGGTGGTCACGATCAGCGGCGACGCCGAGATCGCGGGCACCCTCACCGGCCCCAACGATGAGGACTGGTACGAGCTTTCCTTCGCCAGCCAGACTACCCTCGCTCTGGCTGTCCAGGGCGTGGGCAACGGACTGGCCGATCCCGGCTCGTCGTTGACCGTCGAGGCCTTCGACAGCACCGGAACCGGCTCGCTGGGAGTCGGCGGCGAGGCCATCACCTTCCCGGCCGGTACCGCCTACATTCAGGTCAGCGGCTTCAGCGCCGGCAGCGACGAGAATACCTACAGCTTCGCGCTGACCGCCCCGGTGTGCGGCAACGACACCATCGAGCCCGGAGAGACCTGCGAAGACGGCAACTCCGCCGACGGTGACGGCTGCTCGGCCAGCTGCACCCTCGAAAGCGCCACGCCGCTTTCCATCGCCGCCAGTGGCCAGTCGCTGCTGATCTCCGAAGCGCTCGACTCGAGCGACTCCAGCTACAGCCGCCCCTACTCCGGGTGCGGCGCCTCCACGGGCAAGGACACCTACTACGACGCTTACCGGATCGTGAATAACACCGGCAGCGACCAAACGGTGACCGTGACGGCCTCCTGGCCCGACTTCGACGGCTACCTGCACGTGTACTCGTCGGGCTTCAACCCGGCCACTCCGGATGCTACCTGCGTCGACGGCAGCGACGACTTCGGCGGCACCTCGGGCAGCCAGGTCGCCGGCGTGACCATCGCCGCCGGCGAAGAGCTGGTGGTCGTGCCCACGACCTTCAGCGACCTGACCACCGGCAGCTACTCGCTCGACATCGCCACCGACTGAGCGAGCCTCCAGTGAGATAGCCACCAGAGAGCTGCCATAAGGCAGCCCTCTCCCCAATCCCCCTCTCCGGCGCTACACACGTCGGGCAGGGGGATTGCTGTATTTTCAATATTTTGTGTTGTGCTATATTCCCACTGATTGAACAGTCATTCACTCGCGTCTCAGGAGCGGTAGCGATGTCCGACGACAAGAAATCCACAGGCCCCCAAGGTTGCTCGTTTCTGATCAACAAGGTCGGATTCGAGGAGATTCAGACCCCCGAGAAGTTCACCGAAGAGCAGATTCTCTTCGCCAAGACGGCCCAGGGCTTCATGGAAAAGGAGGTCTTCCCGCACGTCGAGGACCTCGAGCACAAGGATTTCGACAAGATGGTCGAGATCATGCGCAAAGCCGCCGAGGTCGGCCTGCTCATGGCCGACATCCCCGAGGAGTACGGCGGGCTGCAGGTCGACAAGACGACCAGCATGATCATCACCGAGATCATCAGCCAATACGCCAGCTTCGCGGCGACCTACGGCGCGCAGGTGACCATCGGCATGCTGCCCACGCTCTACTTCGGCACCGAAGCCCAGAAGCAAGAGTGGCTGCCCAAGCTCGGCAGCGGCGAGGCGTTCGCCGCCTACGCGCTCACCGAGCCGGGGAGCGGCTCGGATGCGTTGGCCGCCAAGACCAAGGCAGTCGAGTCCGACGACGGTGAGCACTACATCCTCAACGGCACGAAGATGTGGATCACCAACGCCGGGTTCGCCGACCTCTTCACGGTCTTCTGCCAGGTCGACGGCGACAAGTTCACCGCCATCTTGGTCGAGGCCGACCGCGAGGGCGTGTCACTGGGCGCCGAAGAGAAGAAGATGGGCCAGCACGGCTCGTCGACGCGCGAGGTGAACCTCGTCGACGTCAAAGTCCCCAAGTCGAACGTCCTGGGCGAGATCGGCAAGGGCCACAAGATCGCGTTCAATATCCTGAACGTCGGCCGCTTCAAGCTCGGCGTGGGCTCGCTGGGCGGGGTCAAGCGCTCCATCATGCTCGCCGCCCAGTACGCCAACGAGCGTCACCAATTCGGCCAACCCATTTCGAGCTTCGGGGCCATTCGCTCCAAGCTCGCCAAGATGGCCACGGAGGCCTACGCGCTCGAGTCGATGTGCTACCGGGTCGCCGGCTACATGGACGCCAAGCTCGAGAAGCTCGACAAGAACGCCGAGGGTTACGCGGCCCAAGCGATGAAGGCGATCGAGGAGTTCGCCGTCGAGGACTCGATCATGAAGGTCTTCGGCTCGGAGGTCTCCCAGTTCGTGGCCGACGAGGCCGTCCAGATCCACGGCGGCTACGGCTACTCGGCCGAGTACGAGGTCGAGCGCCTGTACCGCGACGTGCGCATCAGCCGCATCTACGAGGGGACCAACGAGATCAACCGCATGCTCATCCCGGGCATGATCTTGAAGCGCACCATGAAGGGTCAGCTCAACCTCTTCGAAATGATCCAGCAGGTCGACGCCGCCCTGAGCGAGCCGGAGATGCCCACCCCTCCGGGCAAAGACGCCGACCCCGAGCTGAGCTTCGAGCGATTCATGACCGAACAGGCCAACAAGCTGGTGGTCTACACCGCCAACCAGGCCATCCAGAAGCATATGGCCGACCTGCGCGAGCAGCAGGAGATCTTGATCGACCTGGCCGACATGATCATCCACCTGTACGCGATGGACTCCACGGTCACCCGCACCCTGCAGCTCATCGAGCGCGACGGACTCGACGCCGCCGAGCTACACCGCGCGGCCACGCGCCTGCAGACGAGCACCTCCTTCCAGAAGATCCGCAACATCGCCGAGCGCCTGCTCAGCCACCTGGCCGCGAGCGACGCCGACAAGCTGACGACCCACCTGGAGGCGTTGGACAAGCTGACGTTCAGGCCGCGGGTCGACGAGATCGGCCTGGAGCGACAGATTGCCGAGAAGGTGGTGGATGTGGAGAAGTATCCGTTTTAGGTCGGGGTTTGGGGGTTTGGGGGTTTAGGGGAGTGCGAGTTGAGGGTAATGGGCGATTCGCAACGCCTTCTATTTGGCTGGAGTTTCGCCATCTTTTCAGGCGGCACTCCTTGAGTTGGCGCGTCTAGTATGCTCAGCGATTAGTAGGTACGTGGCATAAGTGGTCGAAATGAAAATAAGAAGGGCTTGGAGGTGGTTGCTAGGGTTGCGTACACCAAGCAGTCCAACCGTCCAAGCCCTGGCTCGACAATGGCCTCTATCAAAGCCCTCATCGAGATGTTTCGACCGGCCTTCAGCACCCCGACTTACGACAACTTTAGTTACCTGATGTTGGCCTGGATCCGATGTGAATCTAGGCGATGCATCAGTAACCTGTTGCGCGCCGGCCGTTTTATGCCGGGGCTGAGGATGAAACCGGACGGTGAGCCCAAACATTTCTCGATATTCTATCGGTTCTTTTCGCGGGCCAAATGGAGCCTGGATGAGCTCGGCCATCTGCTGGCGTTGGCTTTGAAGGCCCGACTCGGACAAACGGTGTATGTGCTTGTGGATGATACTGTTTGCCGGCGCACTGGGCCCTTTGTGATGGGCGCCGGAATCCATCGAGACCCGATGCGCTCGACCCTCACCGGCAAGAGGGTGCGCAAGTCGGCATTCTGCTGGGGTCTTCAATTTGTGACGCTGGCAGTTTGGGTCCCGGTCGGTTTCATGCACAGCGGCGGCATCGCCGTTCCGTTGCTGTTTCGTCTGCACCGCACCCGTAAGCTGTGTCCGCCTGAGGCCTATTGCAGCCGCCCCCAGCTTTTTGCCGAGATGCTCGCAGTCTTGAGAAGCTGGTGGCTCGAGGCCCATTTTGTCGTCGTGGGCGACAACGACTACGTCAACAGGACCGTTTTTTCGGCCCTGGACGATAACATGGAGATGGTCGGCCGATTCAAAGCCAATGCAGCTCTCTTTGATGCCAAGGTCGAGCAAACGCCGGGGCCGGGACGCCGACGCATCTGGGGCAAGCGGCTCCCATCGTTGGCCGAGCTCGCTGAGGATCCCCAGCTGCCGTGGAAAGAGCAAATCCTTTACATCTATGGTCAACAACTGCAGCTTTGGATCAAAACATTTGAGGCTCAGTGGAAGAGCGCCGGGAAGGATCGCGTGCTGACCGTCGTCATCACTCGCGATCCGAGCGGACGACTCGAAGATAACTACTACTTTCGAAGCCGGCCGGGCTGCTCGGGCCCCAAAGTCCTGATTCCGCAGAGCCTGCGGTGGTCGCTGGAGAGCTGCTACCGTGACTGCAAGCAGTACATGGGCATCGAGGAGGTCCAAAACGGATTCGCTCAAGGAGACGAACCTGCAGATTCGACGATCCACGGGCCCAAGGCTCCTATCGAGCGGCGGCCGATCGCCTCGGAGCGCACGGTTCCATTCGGAATGCTGTGCTACAGCTTTGTGGTGCTGTGGTATCTCGACCATGGTCAGCCGCTCAAAGACATATGGTGGGCGCGCTATCTGGCCCCGTGGTATCCGCACAAAGTGACAATCAGTTTCGTCGACATGCTCCAGGCATTTCACCGCCAGATGGAGCAAGAACAATTATGGCAAACCCGGTCTGACGACCGGGTTTACGAAAAACAGACAACTCAACTGGCCCGACACGCGCCGCCAGGGGCCGATGGGGCTCGCAAGGCGGCCTGAAACGGCCTACCTTCGGCCCAATTTACGAGGGCAAGATGCCCTCGCACCGAAGAAAACGCCGACAAATTCGGCGAAACTCCAGATTTGGACAATTAAGGATTTAGGGGCTGCGAGTCGCGACGGATGGTCGGCTCGCAGCCCCTAAATCTTTAGATGCTCAAATAGCGGGCGTTGCTGACCTGCAAGGCCTTCGCCCTGTCGATACGCGAACGAGTATCACAGCGGGATCGTGACGCCGGCGGTGAGGCCGAATTGGCTGAAGGAGCCTTCGAACTCTCCCTTGAATGTTCCGTACGAAGTCGTGACGTCCCCCTCCAAGGCTACGTTCTGTAGCATCCACCCACCTTCCACAAAGAGACCAAACTGTTCGAAAAGAAGGTAATTAAGACCTCCGACTACTCCCATGTTCCAACTTACTCCAGTCTCGGCTTCGAAGCCGTCTTGATCTTCCCAGTCTTCACTCGGGACAATCACTGACAGTCCCACAGGTAAGCCCACATACAGCTCGCCAGGAGCGGTTAGAAACGGATAGCGCAACTTGGCAACAGCGTCGAAGTTGAACATCAGGTCCCGCGCGTAGTCGTCATCGTCCTGCATCTCGGCAATGAACGCCCCAAAAGCTCCTCGTGCCCCAAGCAGTACGTATGGATGGACAGGTGCTTCGTACTGCAAAAATCCGCCAAGTGTCGTGAGCATGTCAGATTCTATGTCGCCGGATCCGTCGAGCTCTGGAATCGAAAGCTCCGCCTCGAGCTCCCCACCCAACCCAAACATCGGCCCCACGAGCACCCTGCCCCGCTGGGAGAACCACTGCGCTTTCGGATTGGGCTGCACCGGCTGCTGTTGCTGGCCCCACGGCTGTTGGCCATAGCCCTGCTGCGGGTTTTGCCCGTAGCCCTGCTGGGGCTGCTGCCGGGGTTGCTGGCCGTAGCCCTGTTGCGATTGCTGCTGCGGCTGCTGCTGGGGTTGTTGTTGCTGGGGCTGCTGCTGAGGTGGCTGCTGGCCGTAGCCCTGAGCCCAAGCGGACGCCGGGAGCACAAGGAAGAGTGCGGACATGCCCAAAAGCGCGGTTACTCGTCGAAGCATCGAATCCCTCCAGTCGAAGAATCAGTAAGAAGTCGGGGCACCCATGGCGGTGCCCCCCTATTACTGTTTTCGGCAGAAGGGGCCGAATCGTTGCGTACTTTTTTGAACTTTTCTCGAAAATCGCCCTCTGGTGGCCCTGGGAGGGCGATTCTCGTGAAGTGTTCTCTGTTTTCTAAAAAGGCAGCACCACCCCGAAGTTCAGCGCGAACTGCGTAAACTCGCCCTCCAGGTCGATGTTGATCGAGCCGTCGGAGCTCTCGCCGTCCCAGTTGACGTTCTGGAGCATCCAGCCGGCTTCGGCGAAGACGCCGATATCGTTCGAGAAGAGAAAGCTCGCCCCGCCCAGGATCGACAGGTTCCAGCTGATGCCCGGGTCGAACTCGACGTCCTCGTCCTCCCAATCCTCGCTGGCGAAGAGCACCGACAGGCCGACCGGGGTGGTGGCGTACAGCTCGACGGGGGCGCCGGAGAGGGCGAAGCGCAGCTTGGGGGCGATGTCGGCGTTGATCGCCCAGTTGCGCGACCAGTTCTCGTCGGCGCGGCCCTCGGTGTTGAAGCCGGCGAAGCCGAGGCGCCCGCCGATGGCGAAGTAGCGGTGCACGGGGCTTTCGTAGTGCAGGAAACCGCCCCAGGTGGTCTCCATGTCGTCGTCGATGTTGAAGTCGAGGATCCCGAAGGGGACGTCGGTGTCGAAGTCGCCTTCGAACTCCCCGCCGGAGCCGGTCGCGGCGCCGATGAACAGCTTGTCGCCGTCGGCCGCCGAGGCCGACATCGGTACCAGCAAAAAGAGCGCACAGATCAGTCCCGACAGTGCTCGCGTCACATTCAACATCATACAATCCGTTTCAGGAGTGAGTGAGTTATTGGGTGGTGAAGTAGGCTTCCTCGACGTCGCGCTCGACGTCGCCGCTGATGGCGTCGCGGAACTTCTGGCTGCGCTCGTCGTCGATCTTCAGGTCAGGCGCGTTGCCCTCGCCGACCGTGAAGCCGGGCTCGAAGACGCCGTCGACGAAGAAGGCCTGCAGGGCGGCGTCGCCCACCTGCCAGTACGCGTCCATCTCGGCAGTCGCCTCGACGTGCTCGAACCAGCGAATGTCGGCGGGGAGCGTGCGCCCCTCGCCCTCGAAGAACGAGGAGAGATCCATGGTCGTCTTGGGCGTGGAGCCCGGGAGCTCGGCGGGGCCTTCGAGCGAGTCGCGCACCGCCTCGAGAAAGACGATGAGCTCTTCGGCGTAGGCCGCGTCGGCCTGCTTCCAGCGCAGGGTCGTCTCCAGCTCGCCGTTCAGGCCGACGTCGATGGCCGCCACGGCCGACTCGAGGCTCGCGTCGAAGGCCTGGCGCGACTCACGCAGGTGCAGCGGGTCGCGCACCTTTCGGGCCAGGCGCCCGTCGAGGTAGGCGAGCGCGTAGTCGCCGGTCTGCCAGCCGTCTGTGGGGTTCGCGCGGGCCTCGGCCTGCGAGCCGAGCATGCCGTCGAGGGTCCAGGTGTGCTCGTAAGCAGCCAGAAAGTAGATCGAAGCGCGCGTGGCCGACACGACGCTGCTCAACATGTGCAGTTCGGAGCGGCCCAAGAGCAACTCGAGGTCGTCGTGATGGAACACCAACCCGGGCACGTACAAAAACTCGAACTCGGGGTCGTCGAGCGCGCGCTGCAGGTCGTTTTCGATCTGGGCCATGGCGTCGGCCAGGACCACCAGATCGTCCATCATGGCGTCGCCCGGCGTGTCGAGGCCGGTGAAGAAAGCGCGCAGCGAGTCGAGGCGCTCGGCCGACCAGGGAAGCTCGTCGGCGATCAGGCTGCGGATACCCAAGTAAGTGCCGTCGTCGTTCCAGGGCACCCCGCGCACCTGCCAGTACAAAAAGCCCTCTTCGGCGTAGATGGCGTCGTTGGCGTCGACCCCCGAGGTCGCGCCGAGGTGGTCGACGAGCAGGGTGCGCGCGGGCTGCGAGCCGGGGAGCAGCAACAGATCGGTGAACGCCTTGCCGGCATACGCCGCGCCGGGGGCGTCGCCTTGCTCGGCCACGATCTGGCCGTAGATGGCCTGGGCCTGCTCGACGTCGTGATTGGCGAGCGCGGCCTGCGCGTCGAGCAGACGCTGGTCGACGGTGGTCGTACCCGCGTCGCCGCCTTCGGCGCTCATGTCTTGCGGCGCACAGCCGCCTTCGGAGGCCCCCATGCACAGCAGGCTCAAAAGCCCGATGATGACCAGCATCCTGCTCAGGCTGGATCTTCTTACGCTAGTTTTGGGTCGCTCGTCGCGCATCGTCCGAGTCCTGTCGAGCCGTCGAGTCAGCTCGCCTTCATGGTACCCTGCTCAGGGTAGCGAACCGTAGTCGACCCCGACAAGTCTGCAAGTTTCTTGCCGACTTCCAGCCCCTTGGGAGCACCGCGAGGCGCGGGGGCTGGTGAAAGCTTTGACCACTTCGAGCAACAAGCGTCGTCATCTGGAGCAACTCTACTCCACTCACGCACCATCGAGCTGACGTTGCCGTGTGCATTTGGTCGGCGACCTGCCTATACTGGGCGCGATTGCGCCGGACCCATATCGAGCGTGATCGCGCCGGCCCCAGTTTCAGCCATGGGAGTAGCAACGCAGTAAGCATGGACGCGTCTTCGACCCACAACCCGACCCGACCGACGATCGCGCGGCCCCTCTGGGCGCTGCTGCTCGTCGCCCTCGGCCTCGTGTCGACCGGCTGCCCCACCTACGAGGACACCTACTCGGGGAGCTTCCGCGAGGTCGTCGAGGCGTCGGGGCGCACCAGCGACGCCATCGCGGTCGACTTTTTTCGGTTCGGGGACAACGCCGCGGCGATCGTGCGCATCTACAAGCGCGATCCCATCACCGGCGACCCGTTCGGCGAGCAGGAGTTTTGCACCTGGACGACCGCCGAGCCCTTCGACGAAGACCAGCGTAAGTTCCGCCTGTACATCAACAAGTCGTCGACCCAACTGCCGCGAAGCCAGCTTTTCGGCACGATCACCGCCGACGGCGAGATGGAGATCACCCTGTTCGACGAGCGCACCGGCGAGCCGTACGACGGCGTCGAGGGGCTGGCGCTCGAGCAGATCGCCGACGAGCCCGACACCGACTGCGAGCTCGTCGAGGACTTCGTCGTCCAGGTCGACTTCCCGCGCGATCCTCAAACCGGCGGCCTGCAGGCGATGCCGCCCGAGGCGAATTACGCCATCGAAAACCCGGTGCTCGCCGTCTCCTGGGTGGGCGTGCAGCCGGTGCGCAACAACACCTCGTTCGCCCCGGTGACCCGCCACACCCCCACGGTGCTGCTCGACGACCAGTTCGGCAGCAACTACGACCCGGGGCGCCACGCCCTCAAAAACGACCGCACGCTGCTGATCCCGCCGCCGCCCGACACCGTGCGCATGCCCAGCGGCACGACCACCATGGCGCTGGGCCACTTCGTGGTCGTCGACGACAGCCTCGACGATCGCCCCGACTTGGACGGCACGCCCAATCAAAGCGAGACCTGGCAATTTAGCTGGGACACCGACGCCGAAAAGCTCGTCGCCACCACCCTGCAGCGGGCCACGCGCCCGTCGTGCAGCTCGGGGACGAACCACTGGGGCCGCGCCCTGCTCTTCGTCGAAGACGACATCGCCAACCTGTCCACCCTGATGAAGGGCGATATCGACGGCTACGAGCAATGCGAGCCCGCGGGCACCTGCGAGCGCCACTTCTTCATCGTCGACATCTGCGCCGAGGACGACGAGGTGCGCGACATCCAACTCGGCCTCGTGGGCGAGTCGACCGGCAGCATCCCCACCGTGCCGCTCTTCGTGACCGACGAATACCTGAGCGCCGACACCATTCCGCTGCCGCGGGTCAATCCGTACGTGCAGTGAGTTTGTTGGGGGGTCTTGGGGTTTGGGGGTTCGGGGGTTTGGGGGCTTGGGGTCTTTCGACAAAGATGAACTCCGATTCCCACAATCGGGCAGCAGAGAAATGCGCCCGTGCACCCCGCCACGGGCCGATCTTCAAGAAAGTACGCAACAATTTTCGATTTTTGCCGAAAACCGTAATGAGGGGTGGAAGTATCGTGGCCACGAATTTCCCCACAAATTTGAAACGGGCGGGTGGGTCGTCGTTAGCGTTGGCCCACCAGCTGGTGGCTGAGCCGGAGGGCACAGCCTGCGGCGGAACGGTTTCCCGATCCGCAAAACAAAGCCTTCGTAGCGAGCGTATCTTCGATGGGATGTGCGACCGTACATCATCGACGCGCTCGGCGGAGGTGGAGCCGATAGCTTCGCCCTTGCGGCGGAGCGCAGTTATCGGATTTGCCCGGTGCGGGTTTGTTGATGCGCCGAAGTTAGACGTGGCGTGAAGATGGGCCTGTGCCATGGGAGTGCCGCAGCGGCGTCGTTGTAGATAGTAGGATGTGGCGTCGGGGTGGGCATGCGCCCAGCGTATGACCTATCCGAGGTGGCTTCAAAACGGGGCGGGCCTAGCCCGTGAGCCGATCACAATCACAAGCAAATCCGCAGCGCCCAGGCCGGCAAATTTCGCCGGTCGGCGCACCGGTGCGTCATCACGACATGGCTGGCACGGCTACACGCTGATTCACTGAGCCGGACGAGCCGGCCACTGACTGGGTGCGCAGAAATCGTCGCTGGACCGCCTACTTCATCTTCTACGCTGCAGAGAAGTGCTCCTCGGACCGCCGACTTCGTCTTCTCTGCTGCGGAGAAGTGCAGGTCGGACCGCCTACTTCGTCTTCTCCGCTGCCGAGAAGTGCTCCTCGGACCGCCGACTTCGGCTTCTCCGCTGCCGAGAAGTGCTCCTTGGACCGCCGACTTCGTCTTCTCTGCTGCCGAGAAGTGCAGGTAGGACCGCCTACCTCGTCTTCTGCGCTGCGCAGAAGTGCAGGTGGACGGTCCTACCTCGTCTTCTGCGCTGCGCAGAAGTGCAGGTGGGCGGTCCCACTTCGGCTTCTGCGCTGCGCAGAAGTGCAGGTGGGCGGTCCCACTTCGGCTTCTGCGCTGCACAGAACAGTGGATTTCTGCGGCGGATTATCACAGTATGGCGGGGCCAACCGATGACTTCTGCGGTAGTCGAGTGAAGCACCTCGTTCACATCTTGGCGTTGGGGACCTGTCTGGCGTGGCTGCTGGTCGCCACCACGGGCACGGCGCATGCCGACGTAGCCAATCAGAAGCGCACCAGCCTGGTGTTTTCGCCGCATTTTCAGGTCTTTGCCGACATCGAGGGTACCGTCGACGCGGTCGAAGCGACCCGGGCGTTTTATCGCGGGGCGACCACGTTCGTGTCGAACCACCCCGAGGAGTTGTACCTGGTCAGCCAGTCCGACCTGGAGCGGGCGGTCAAGACGAGCCGCGGGTTCGACGACAAGCTCAAGATCGCCGAGCTGCAGACCGAGTTGGGGATCGACAAGTACAAAAAACTCGAAGTCGACGCCTCCCGCGAGCACCTTCAGGAGGCGCTCGAGGTCTATCGGCTGCTCAATTACCAGTACGCCAACCCCGAGCGCGTCGCCGAGGTGGCGATGTACGTCGCGCTGAGCTTTATCGAGCAGGACGCCAAGACCCTGCAGCTCTTCGACATGCTCCAGACGATGACGCTGCTCGACCCGTCGCGCAGCATCCGGGAGGGCTACTACCCCGACGAGGTCGTGCGCGTGTACCGCGACGCGCGCCAGTCGCTCATCCGGGTGACCCGCGAGCAGGGCCCCGACAGGACCGACGCCGAGCGCCTGGCCACCTTCGCCGACACCGACTTCGCCGTGTACGGCTACGCCTGGCCCACCGGCGAGGGGACCCACGAGGTCGCCCTGTACCTGTACTCGCGCGCCGAAGATCGCTTTTTGCAGCCCGAGTCCCTCGAGGTGGACAACCTCGATCCGGCGACGCTGCGCGCGGCGGGCAACCGGCTGATGAGCCGCTACCTGCCCTGCTTCGAGCGCCCCGCCGAGCCGCGGGTCTCCACGGTGGTCGACACCGACGGGGACAGCCCGTTCTCGCTCGAATTCGGCGCCGCCTACACCTCGTTCATGCAGTACCCCGGCCAACTCGCCGAGACGAAGCCGTGGGGGAATTTGGGCCTGTCGGTCAACGCGCGGCTCTTGCTCACCCGCGACTTCTCGGTGGTCGCCGGGGCGCATTTCCTCAACTCGATGAGCGACTACGCCGGCCTGCTGGCCAGCGACTTCATCACGTTTCGGGGATTTTTGGGAGGCGACATGGGCATCGACCTGGGTGACTTCAACCTGGGCGTGCAGATCAGCGCCGAGGCCACCAGCCTGACCGACTTCGACGCCTACGCCGACAAGGTGTGCGCCGCCGGCCGCCAGAGCTGCGGGCAGACCACCCTCGACGCGCCGGGGCTCCTGGTGGGCATCAACGCCCGGCCGCGCATCATCTGGCACGCCCACCGCCAGTTCAGCCTGCTGGCCAGCGTGAGCGGTTCGTATTATGTGTTTCCCCTCTCGGGACGCGAATTCAACTTTCCGCTGACCACCCAAATGGGTGTGTCGTACAGGTTTTGAACGCGGAGCGGCTGCTTGCTGCCCGCGGAGTTCGCCCCGTTGTCTGGGGCGCCCGTGCAGCCCCGTGGCTTGCCGCGGGGGTTTGATGTCCGATGAACCACAAACGTCTATGGGATCGAAGACAATCGATATGACCAAAAATTGGACGGTGCACAAATTCGGCGGCTCGTCGTTGGCGAGCGCAGATCTCTACCGGCGCGTCGGCCAGACGCTCGGGGCGCGCCCAGGTATGCGCAAGCAGGATGCCCGCAAGGGCGTGGTCGTCTCGGCGATGGGCGGGGTGACCAACCGGCTCATCGAGCTGGTCGACCTGGCCCGCGAGCGCGACACGGCCTACCGGCGTCGCCTCGACGAGCTGCGCGACTTCCAGTTCGACACCATCGACGACCTGTTGCCCAAGTCGCAGGCCGAGACCCTCAAGTCGCGGCTCAAGGACGACTTTCGCGACATCGAGGACGTCCTGCGCGCCATCTGGCTGCTGGGCACCGCCCCTCACACCGCCCTGGAGCTCGTCTCGGGCTACGGCGAGTTGTGGTCGGCGCAGGTGCTCGCCGGCTTCTTGGGCGCCAAGGGCGAGTCGGCCGACTGGCTCGACGCCCGCGAGGTGCTCGTGGTCAAAGACGGCGAGCTCGGCCCGGTCATCGACTGGGACGCCACGCGCCCCAAGCTCGACCGGTGGCTCGAGTCGCGCGAGGTCGAGTTTTTGATCATCACCGGCTTCATCGCCTCGAACGAAGAGGGCATTCCGACCACGCTCGGCCGAAACGGCAGCGACTTCTCGGCGTCGATCTTCGGCGCGCTCCTCGAGGCCGAGGCGATCCATATCTGGACCGACGTCGACGGCGTCATGAGCGCCAACCCCAGGCAGGTCCCCGACGCCGAGGTCCTGGACGCGCTGACCTACCAGGAGGCGATGGAGCTCGCCTATTTTGGCGCCAAGGTCATCCACCCGAGCACGATGGCCCCGGCGGTCGAGCTCGAGATTCCGATCTATATCCGCAACACCTTCAAGCCCGAGGTCCCGGGCACGCGCATCCACCTGACGGCCGGCGAAGGGAGCACGGTCAAGGGGTTTGCGACCATCGACGGCATGGCGCTGGTCAACGTCGAGGGGACCGGCATGATCGGGGTGCCCGGCATCGCGCACCGGCTCTTCGGCGCGCTGCGCGAGGCGGGCGTGTCGGTCGTCATGATCTCGCAGGCGAGCTCGGAGCACTCGATTTGCTTTGCGGTGCCCCAGTCGCAGGCGCGCATCGTCAAAGACGCGGTCAAGCGCGGCTTCTTCGCCGAGCTGCACCACGGCCAGATCCAGACCGTCGACGTCACCGAGCACTGCAGCATCTTGGCGGTCGTGGGCGACAATATGGCGGGCATCCCGGGCCTTGCGGCCAAGTTCTTCGGCGCGCTGGGCAAGGCGGGCGTCAATATCCGAGCGATCGCGCAGGGCTCCTCGGAGCGCAATATCTCGGTCGTGGTCGACCAAAAGGACGCCACCCGCGCGCTGCGGGCGGCGCATTCGGGCTTTTACCTGTCGAACCAGACCTTGTCGGTGGGCATCATCGGCCCGGGCAACGTCGGCGCCACGCTCATCGACCAGCTCGCCGAGCAGGTCGAGCGGCTTCGCGACCAGTACATGATCGACATCCGCGTGCGCGGCATCACCGGCGCGTCTGAGATGGTGCTCGAGGAGTCGAGCATCGACCTCGACCGCTGGCGAGACGTGCTCGACGCCGACGCCCAGGAGGCCGACCTCGACGCGTTCGTCGACCACGTGCAGACCGACTATCACCCGCACGCCGTCTTGATCGATTGCACCGCCAGCGGCGCCATCTCGAAGCGCTACGCCGACTGGCTCGAGCGCGGCATCCACGTGGTCACGCCCAACAAGAAGGCGAACACGAGCTCCATCGACTTCTACCGGCGCCTCAAGGCCGCGAGCCGGTCGAACCGGCTGCACTACCTGTACGAGACGACGGTGGGCGCGGGCCTGCCGATCATCCAGACGCTGCGCGACCTCATCGAGACGGGCGACGAGATCTTGGGGATCCAGGGGATCTTCTCGGGCACGCTGTCCTACTTGTTCAACTCGTTCGACGGCGAGCGCCCCTTCTCGCAGATCTTGGCCGAGGCCAAGGAAGCCGGCTACACCGAGCCCGACCCGCGTGAGGACCTGTCGGGCATGGACGTGGCCCGCAAGGTGGTCATCTTGGCAAGGGAGATGGGCATGGAACTCGAGCTCGACGACGTCGAGGTCGAAGGCCTGGTCCCCGAGGGCCTCGAAGAGGGGTCGGTCGACGACTTCATGGCCGCCCTGCCCGACCACGACGAGCAGATGACCGCCCTTCTGGAGGAGGCGCGCGCCCAGGGCCAGGTGCTGCGCTTCGTCGGCGCGGTCGACCGCGACGGCCACGCCACCGTCAAGCTTCGGCGGTATGACGAGAGCCATCCTTTTGCTAGGATTCATCTCACCGACAATATCGTCCAGTTTCGTACGCGCCGCTACGACGAGAACCCGCTGATCGTGCAGGGACCGGGCGCCGGCCCGGAGGTGACGGCAGGTGGGATCTTTGCAGATCTTCTGCGACTGGCGGCGTACGTTGGAGCAACCCTATGAGCAAAAAGAAAGCAACCGCCTTCGCCCCGGCCACCGTCGGCAACGTCGCCGTCGGCTTCGATATCCTCGGCTTCGCGACCGACTCGGTGGGCGACAAAGTCACCGTCGAGCGCATCGACGAGCAGACCGTCGAGATCGGCGAGATCTCGGGCGTGGTCACCGACCTGCCGCGCAAGGCCGACGAGAACACGGCCACCGTCGGCCTGGTCCAGCTCATCGGCGACTGCGGGCTCGACTTCGGCTTTCGCGTCCACATCGACAAGGGCATCCCGCTGGGCTCGGGCATGGGCGGCTCGGCGGCGAGCGCGGTGGCGGCCATCGTGGCGGCCAGCGAACTCGTACCCCAGGACCTGCCCCCCGAGGCGATCTTGAGCTACGCCCTGTTGGGCGAATCGGTCGCCAGCGGCGACGTGCACGGCGACAACGTCACGCCCTGCTTGTACGGCGGCTTGACGCTGACGCGCTCGCTCGAGCCGATCGACGTCGTCGAGATCCCGGTACCCGACGATATCTGCTGCGTGCTGGTCAACCCGAAGCTTCGCATCGACACGTTCCGCGCCCGCCAGGTCATCCCCAAGGAACTCCCGCTCGAGACCTTCGTGCACCAGTCGGCGAACCTCGCCGGGTTCATCTCGGGCTGCTACCGCGAAGACCTCGAGCTGATCCGCCGCTCGCTTCGCGATATGCTCATCGAGCCGCACCGCGCGCCCTTGATTCACGGCTTCGGCAAAGTGCGCCAGGCCGCGCTCGACCACGGCGCGCTCGGCTGCTCGATCTCGGGCTCGGGGCCCAGCGTCTTTGCCTGGGTCGAGCATTGTGAGACCGGCGAGGAGGTGCGCGACGCCATGGTCTCTGCGTTCTCCGACGCCGGCGTCGAAGCCAACGCATGGGTCTCGCCGGTGAGTTGTTCTGGAGCGAAAGTCATCGAATGAACATGAAATACCTCAGCACCCGCAACCCCGACCACCTCGTCAGCCTCTCCGAGGCGCTGCGCGACGGCCTCGCCCCCGACGGCGGGCTGTACGTCCCCGAAACGTTGCCGCATGTCGACGGCACCAAGTTCGTCGGCCACAGCCATATTCGGTATATCGCCGAGGACTTGCTCGCGCCGTTCTTCGCCGGCGACCCGCTCGCCCACGACCTGGGCGATATCTGCGACGAGACGTTCGACTTCGATATCCCGCTGCGCGATCTGAAGGACGACACGGCGCTCTTGGAGCTGTTCCACGGGCCGACCGCCGCCTTCAAAGACGTCGGCGCGGGCTTTTTGGCGTCGTGTTTCTCGCGGCTGAACAAGGGGGCAGAAGAACCGCTGACGGTGCTCGTGGCCACTTCCGGCGACACCGGCGGCGCGGTCGCGGCGGCCTTCCACGGCAAGCCCAACGTCAACGTCGTCATCCTGTACCCGAAGGGGAAGGTCTCGCCGCGCCAAGAAAAGCAGCTGACCTGCTGGGACGGCAACGTGCGCACGTTCGGCGTCCACGGGGTCTTCGACGACTGCCAGCGCATCGTCAAAGAGGCGTTCGCCGACGAGGCGTTTCGCGACCGGATCAACCTGACGTCGGCCAACAGCATCAATATCGGCCGGCTCCTGCCCCAGATGACCTACTACGCCGCCTCGTCGGTCTGGTACCGAAAGCGCCACGGCGTCGAGCCCAACTACGTGGTCCCCTCGGGCAACCTGGGAAACGTCCTGGCGTGCCTGTACGCCCGCGAGTGCGGCATGCCCATCGGCGAGGTCGTGCTGGCAGTCAACGAGAACAAGCCGGTCGTCCACTTTTTGGAGACCGGCGAGTACAAGGGCTTCGACACGGTGGCCACGGTCGCCAACGCCATGGACGTGGGTGACCCGAGCAACATGGAGCGGCTGCGCCACATGTGGCCCGACGTCGACACGATCCGCCAGAAGATCAGCGCCTATCAGGTCGATGACGAGACGATCCGCCAGAAGATCCGCACGGGCCTCGACGACTGGGGCCAAGTCTGGGACCCGCACACCGCCTGCGGCGTCGCGGTCCGCGAACAACTCGACAGCCCGCACTGGATCGTGGTGTCGACCGCCCACCCGGCCAAATTCGACACGGTCGTCGAGCCGCTGATCGAACGCGAAGTCACCATCCCCGACCAGCTCGCCGAACTGCTCGACCGACCGGACTACTCCTCGGAGCTCGACCCGTCGTTGGACGCGCTCGAGGCGGCGTTGGTCGATTGACGCTCTCCCCCAGCTCCGGGCGCGCTTTGCGCTCCCTGCGCAAGGGGCTATCAAAATGGGGTTACGCCCTCCGGGCTTGCTATGCGTAGGCCCTGCTCGTTTCACCACATATTGTCAGTCGAGACGAGTTGCCAAGAAGTGCACGTGGCGCGGACCTTCGTTTAGCCGAAGACCTGCGCCACCTGGAGCCCTTGGGCGGTTGGCGTCGCAACCGTTATTTGCGGTTCACACCTCCCTGCGAAACGTCTCCAAATCATCGCAGATCTCGATGTCGAGATCCTCGGCGACCTCTCGGAGTTCCGCGGCGGCGCGACCGCCCAGGACGATCGGCAGATCGCCGAAGCGCTTGCGGATGTCGCGGATGAGCGTGACGGCGGTGGGTAGATCGGGCGCCATCGTCAGCGATAGGCCGACGACGTCGGGTCGCTCGTCTTCGATGGCCTTCAAAAAGTCCTCGGAGGGGATGTTGGTCCCCAAGAAGGCGACGTTCCAGCCCTCGAGCTCCAACAAGTCGGCGGCCAGTTGGGCCGGGAGCACGTGCTCTTCGCCCTCGACGCCGCCCAGGAGCACGCAGCCACGGCTGCGCTCGGACTCGATGTACGCATAAAGGCGCGCCACGACCGACTGGGTGACCGCCGAGGCCATATGCTCTTGGGCCACGCTGATCTCACTGTCGGCCCAACAGTCGCCGATCTCGGCCTGGGCCCAGGCGAGCACGTCCTTGTAGACCGACGCGACCGAAAGACCCGCGTCGAGGGCGTCGCTGACTACTTGCCAGGCCCGGCGCCGATCCCCCGCCAGCGCAGCGGCGATATACTCTGACTGCCAGTAATTGGGCTGGCGACTCGAGCTGGTGCGACTCGCAGAATCCATCATGCCCTCCGGGACTCGTCGATGATGCGCTCGGCACATTCCTCGCAGTAACCGTGGCTCAGGAAATCGCTGTGCTTCATCAAGAAGCTGGCCACGTCCTCCCAGTTGCCCTCTTCGGTCTTGACGTTTTGACACGACACGCACATGGGGAGGACTTCGGCGATCTTGTCCAGATGCCAGTAGGCCTCGTTGAGCCTGCGATTGGTCTCTTCGAGCAGGCGAGCTTGGCGGGCGTTCTCGCGGCTGAGCACGGCCAACTCGGCGTTGGTACGCAGGAGCTTGTCGGCCATGATGCACTGAGCGTCCCACGGGGGCTCGCCCACGACGGTCACGCCGCCGTCTGGTGCGCGACGCGCATAGATAGAAAGGCTCAACGGCTCGCCGGAGGCGTTCGACAGACGAACCAGGACGGGACCGTCGTCGGGCGCGTCGAGTTGCTCCCAGAACACAGGACAACTGGCTGACTCGAGAAGCGAGTCCCAGTGCCGCCCCACCGGTTTGTAGCCCAACGCGGACTCGAAGGCTTTGTTGGCGTGGGTTACCTGCCCCTTCGCGTCGAGGAGCGCCACGTGGACGGCCTGCCCCTCGTTGATCAGGCGAGCGAGGGGCGCGCTGGAGACCTCGTGGTCGAGCCCGTCTTTGAGAACGAGGCGAGCGATCTCGAGCATCATGACCTCGCCTCCCCGTTCAACGCCAATTTGATCGCCGCGATCAATTGGTCGGGCGTGTACGGCTTCTGCACGAAGATATCATCGCTCTGCACCCCATGGTCGCGCACCGCGTTCGACGCGTAGCCGGAGACGTAGACCACCGGCAAATCCGACTGCTCCTGGCGCAGGCGCCCGGCCAGCTCCGCCCCGGTCATCTCCGGCATGACCACATCGATGAGCGCGACGCCAAAGGGGTGTTGCCGGACCGCCTGGAGGGCAGTCTGGCTGTCGCCGACAGCGGTGATATCGAACTTCTTCGGGCCCACGCTGAGCATGATGGTGACTGCATCACGCACGAGCGGGTCGTCATCGACCACAAGAAGCTTGGTCCGTTGGGGGGACTGCTCGGCCATAAACCCCTCCCTTGCAGTTGGAGACTTGGAACTACTCGACACCTCCTCCAACTAATGATGGACCCAAGCTATTCACAATAAAGGGCTTTGCGCCGTCCCGATGCACCATCGGGAGGCTAACCGCAAAGGCTTTTTGCTCTTTTGCTTTGTGCTTTTCGCTCCTAAACGAGCTTTTCGAGACGCGACAGGTCGCGCGTCATGTTCTTCTGGTGGGCTTCGTTGGTGCCGCCGCCAATCTCGAGGAGCTTGGCGTCGCGCCACAGGCGCTCGACGTGGTACTCGCCGACGTAGCCGTAGCCACCGAGCACCTGGATGGCGCGGTCGGCGACGTTCTTGCCCATCGTCGAGCAGTACAGTTTGACGCCGTCGGAGTCGATGCGGTGGCCGAATTTGTCGAGCTCGAGCTGGCTGGCGACGTTGTAGACGTAGCTGCGGCCGGCCATGTACTCGGCGTAAGACTCGGCGATGTGGCGCTGGATCTGGCCGAAGCGGTTGATCGGCTTGCCGAAGCTTTTGCGCTCGCGGGCGTAGCTGTTCATGATCTCGACCGAGCGCCGGGCGATGCCCAGGCTCATGGCCGCGAGCGTGACGCGCTCGATGGCCAGGTTGCGCATCATCGACTTGACCGCGCCGCCGGGCTTGCCCACGAGGTTCTCAGCAGGGATGCGGCAGTCGTCGAAGACGAGTTCGGCGGTGGTCGACGCGCGCATGCCCAGCTTGTCGTGGATCTTCTGGCCGAGCTCGAAGCCCTCCATGCCCTTCTCGACGATGAACAGCGACACGTCGCGCGAGTCGCGGTCGTCGATCTTGGCGTAGACCAAGAAGACGTCGCCCAGCTCACCCTCGGCGATGGCGCCGTTGGTGATCCACATCTTCTGGCCGTTGAGCACGTACGAGTCGCCGTCTTTCGTGGCGACGGTGCTCATCCCCAGCACGTCGGTGCCGGCGCCCGGCTCGCTCATGCACATGCCGCCAACCAGCTCCCCGGAGCAAGCGCCCGGCAGGTACTTGGCGCGCTGCTCGTCGTTGCCGTTGACCGCCAGGTTGTTCACGAAGAGCATCGAGTGGGCCAGGTACGCCAGGCAAAAGCCCGGGTCTTGAGCCGACAGCTCCTCGTGGGCGATGACCGCGGCGACCGCGTCCATGCCCGAACCGCCAAATTCCACCGGTGCGGTGATCCCCAGCAGGCCCAGCTCGCCGAGCTTGCGGAACAGCTCGAGGTTGAACTTCTCGCTGCGATCGTATTCTTCGGCCTGTGGCGCGACCTCACGCTCGGCGAACGAGCGAATCATGTCGCGCAGCACTTTATGCTCTTCGGTGGGATTAAATAGATCGGCCATGACGTCTTCTCCTGGGGCAGGACTTCACACAAGTGTTACACGCCCGAATTACCACACGAGCCGCCAAGCTGCCAGTTTCAAGGGTGTCGCACAGGCGGCCATTCTTGACGTTTTTACGCGCGCAGTGCTAATAGGTCTCGATGTTTTTCGAGACGAATGCTGCGCATTTAGCGGTATCGTCAAGGCATAATCCTTCACATCCGCTCACCGACAGTTCGGGCACGGGCTCGAACGACGACTTACGCTAGGTAGTTAAATGGATCCGACGACAGGCGTCATAATCGCTATCGCCTTGGTGGTCATCGCGATTGCGGTGTACTTCATCGTCTCGGCAGGCAAGCAGCGCGAAGCCTTTTTGGCCGAGAAGCAGCGCCTCCAAGAGGAGCGCGAGAAGCTCACCGCCCAAAAGCAGACGAGCACCACCGAAGCCACCACCACCTCCGAAGATCTGCGCGAGCTCAAAGAGGAGCTCAGCGGGGCCAAAGACGAAATCAAGAGCCTCAAGCAGAAGAATTACGATCTCAACCAGCAGCTAGACGACACGCGCGAGAAGCTCGAGGCTGCCGACGCCAAGTCGGCCGCGCCCACCCAGGACACCCTCTTCGACCTGCGCAACGAACTCGCCGAAGCCAAGGCCGAGATCGAAACGTGGAAGAAGAAGGCGCAGTCGGGCGGCGGCAAGGCCGAGACCAAGGCGCCCGAGCCGAAAAAGGAGACCAAGCCGTCGACCGAGACCACCGGCGACGAGCAGCTCGACGAGCTGCGCGGCGAGCTCGAGAAGCTTCGCGCGAGCAAGGACGAGCAGGTGTCGGCCGCGCGTGAGGAGATCGCCAAGCTCGAAAAGGAGTTGCGCGACAAGCTCAAGAAGACGGCGCGCAACGCCGACCGTCAGCGTCGTCGTGCGGACAACAACGATAAGGCCTACAAGATCACCCAGCGCCAGTTGGACGCCGCGCGTGAGCGTATCGACCACCTCGAGGGGATGCTCAAAAAGGCGAGCTTCGCCAGCGCCACCGACGAAGCCGCCGAGACGGCGCAGGTCGCCGACGAAGTCGCCGAGGCCCAAAAGGCCGCCGTGCTCGCCGACGCCAACCTCGACTCGCTCGAAGAGGAGTCGACGACGCAGCGCGAAGAGGTCGAGGCTGCTGAAGAAGCTGCGGCGGCCGAACAGGCCGAAGAGGTCGAGGCTGCTGAAGACGTCGAGGAAGCTCCGGCCGAAGAGCCCGAGGCTGCTGAAGAAGCCGAGGAAGCTCCGGCCGAAGAGGCCGAGGAAGCTCCGGCTGAAGAGCCCGAGGCTGCTGAAGAGGCCGAGGAAGCTCCGGCCGAAGAGGCCGAGGAAGCTCCGGCTGAAGAGCCCGAGGCTGCTGAAGAAGCCGAGGAAGCTCCGGCTGAAGATAAGGCCGACAAAGCCGATGCCGAGTCGGACGAGAAGAACTCGGACGAGAAGAACTCGGACGACAAGGACTCGGACGACAAAAAGCCAGAGTCCGACCCCGAGGGCCTCGACGAAGGCTCGACGGTTGACGATGCTTGGGCGAATATCAACATCAAAGAGTAACGCCCCAGCCGGCCTACAAGCAGCAAGAAAAACTCAAAAGCCGCGGCGTCCGTTAAGGGCGCCGCGGCTTTTGTCGGTGTGGCGACTAATCCTCGTCGCCGTTTTCTTTTTGCTGCTGGATTTCTTCGTAGAGCTCTTCTCGATAAATGGGAATCTCGCGCGGCGCGACGATACCGATACGCACCTGATTGCGACGAATCTCTTTGACGACAATCTCTATCTCATCGCCGATCCGAATCGATTCCCCAACCTTCCTGGTGAGGGTGAGCATACGCTCTTCTCCTTGTCGAAAGTGGTGTCCTCCATGACAACGACCGTGACACCTGAGGGCAAATTTACGCTCACCTTCCGTAGCTTGCGATAATTGTCCGCTCAGTATTGTACCGCTCAAAGGGAAAATCGACAAATTTCCCACACGGTCCACGGTTTGGGCTCCTGCCCAGGGGTCAACGGAAGTCCTTCTCCGCCGCCCACAATCTAACCCTAAGGCAGAACTTTAAGGGGGGCAAAAAAATTGTGCGAGGATGTAGGATAAGGTGGGAAGCTTTTCGCGGAGCGGGGCCTTGGCCCCTGCGGAGCCAGCGCCGGTGCAGCCCCGCGGCTTGCCGTGGGGTATTGATCATCAACAATCACATGGGTTCATCCATGTGATGTCGCATTCAGCCAAATTGTGAAAATCAAAATTGAGCCGGTTTTAGGAATCGACCGAATGACCCCAAGGCAAGCCTTGGGGCTGCACCGGCAATGGCTCCGCTCGGGGCGAGCCCCGGCTCCGCTGACTTAAACGTCGAGTTCCTCACCATCGACCAACCCGGCGTTGGTCATGATGAAGTCGAAGCGCACCGACGCGTCGCGGCCCATCAAGTCGCCGATGACCTCGTCGGTCTCGTTGCTGTACTCCTCGGGCACGGTGACCTGAAGCAGACGGCGCTGCTCCGGGTCGAGGGTGGTCTCTTTGAGGGTCTTGGCCATCATCTCGCCCAGACCCTTGAAGCGCTGGATGTTGATCTTCTTTTTCCGCTTGGTCGCCAGCTCGGCCATGATCTCCTCTTTGTGCTGGTCGTCGAGCGCCCAGAAGATCTCGTTGCCGTAGTCGATGCGGTACAGCGGCGGCTGGGCGATGAACAGGTGGCCATCGGTGATCAGCCGCGGGATGTAGCGGTAGAAGAAGGTCAGCAGCAAGGTCGCGATGTGGTGGCCGTCGGAGTCGGCGTCCATCAGCAGGATGATCTTGCCGTAGCGCAGCTTCGAGGCGTCGTACTGGTCGCCGATGCCGCAGCCGAGCGCGTCGACCACGTTGGAGAGCTCCTTGTTGTTGACGACCTTCTTGAGCGTGGCCTGCTCGGCGTTGAGCACCTTACCGCGAAGCGGCAGGATCGCCTGGGTGTTGCGGTCTCGGCCCTGCTTGGCGTTACCACCGGCCGAGTCACCCTCGACGATGAACAGCTCGGACTCCTCGGGGTCGGTCGACGAGCAGTCGGCGAGCTTGCCGGGCAGGTTGAGCCGGTGGCTGACCGCGCGCTTGCGCTTGACCTTCTTGACCGCCGAGCGCGACGCCTGACGAGCCTTGGCCGCCTGGATGATCCGCTTGGCGATCTTCTCGCCGGTATTCGAGTTCGAGTACAGGTACTGCTCGAGCTCCGAGCGCACCAAACCGCCCACTAGGCGCTTGACGCCCGGGTTATTGAGCTTGTCCTTGGTCTGGCCCTGGAATTGCGGGTCGAGCATGAAGATATTGACGACCGCTTTGACACCCTCGCGGATATCCTCAGTGCCGATCTTGAGGCTCTTGGGGGCGATGTCATTGGTGTCGAAGTAGTTGCGCAGCGCCTTTTGCAGCCCGTCCTTAAAGCCACCTTCGTGGGTACCACCGTCGCGGGTCGGAATGCCGTTGACGAAGGTGTAGAACTCCTCTTTGGTGTCCTCGGTCCACTGCAACGCCACCTCGATGCGGGTGACGTTGTCGCCGTCGGGCGTGTCCTCTTCGAAGTAGATCTTATCGGTGTGGATCGGCGGCTGCTTCGACTCCTTGGTGACGTGGTCGAGGTAGTCCTTGATGCCGCCGTCGTGCTTGAACTCGTGGTAGGCGTCGTTGACTTCGTCGCGGAAGACGATGCGTAGACCCGAGTTCAGGTACGTCTTGATCTCGAGGCGCTCGGCCATGAGCTTCGGGTCGAACTCGGTGTCCTCGAAGATCTCGGCGTCGGGCTGGAAGAAGATTTCGGTACCCGTGCCGCGCACGCCGTCTTTGACGACCTCGAGCTTGGTGCGCGGGATGCCGCGCTCGTAGCGCTGCTCGTGCAGTTTGCCGTCGCGCTTGACCCGCGCGATGAGCACCTCACTCAAGGCGTTGACCACCGAGCTACCCACACCGTGCAGGCCGCCGGAGGTCACGTAGTTCTGCCCGTCGAATTTACCGCCGGCGTGCAGCGTGGTCAGGATGATCTCGAGCGCGCTGCGGTCCTCGCCAGGCTTGGCGTCGACCGGGATGCCTCGGCCGTTGTCGGCCACCGTGACCGACTCGCCGTCGGCGTGCAGCGTCACCTCGATGGTCGACGCATACCCGTTGATCGCCTCGTCGACCGAGTTGTCGACGATCTCCCAGATCAGGTGGTGCAGGCCCGTCTTGCCGGTGCCCCCGATGTACATGCCCGGGCGCTTTCGGACCGGCTCGAGGCCCTCGAGAATGGTGATATTACTTGCGGTATATTCGGTAGCCACAGCGTTACTTCCTGCGTGTGTACTTCGTCCGTGAACTTTCAAAACATAGGGCGAGACGCCGCATAGGAAACACCAGGATGCGCGTGAACGCAAGGGAATCCACGGCTCGTCGCCCGTCTAGCCTTAGGAAACGTGCCCGAGGCACTGAAATTCCGTACAGTACCAGATACGTACGCCAAGGCAAGGGCCGTCGCGCACGCCCCTACAACGCAACATGAAACGCAACAAGGCCGACTCCGAGGAGCCGACCTTGTGCATCGCTGCATCAATCAGATTGCTGTGCGCGATCGGGCTTTAGGGCAAGGTGAAGCTCAACTCGTGCTTGTCACCGTCCTGCCCGGTCGACTGACCCTTCCACTCTTTGACCGTCTGACCGTCCTGCTTGACGATCAGGTCGAAGGTGCCTTGGCCGGTCGACTGGAAGTTCTCGACCTCGAAGGTCATCTGGGTGCCCGACGGCGGCGCGGCGCCCGTCTGCTCCATGACGATCGACTCGGTGTACTTCCCGTTGCTGTCTTTGATGCCGTAGCAACTTCCGCCGAAGCTCGCCGGGCACTCGTCGCCCTCGTGGCGGTAGCTGCTGCCGTTGGTGAAGCTGTCGTCCTGGTAGTCGATGTACTCGGGCTGGAGCATCGCCAGGTCGAGGTCGACCGCGTCGCTCTCCCAGCTCAACTCGACTTCCAAGGGCTTGGGCGCCTCGTCGCCCAGGCACGTCTTGACGCACAGGGGCATCTCGTCGTTGGCCGGGCAGTAATCCGAGCAGGTGTCGTTGATGGGCTTGTTCCACTCGCACTTCGAGCCGCAGATATTGGCGGCGGTCAGGCCGATCTTCGACTCGATGCCGATGCGACCGCACAGGCTGGCCGGGTTCTCGCCGCAGGCGCTCGACGGCGAGCTGCCGTCACGCACGCTGAACACCCCGCCGGCGTCGAATTGCACGCTGGCGTAGGGGCTGAACGGCTCGAGGTAGGGGCCGGCGACGTCGTAGAGCAACAGGTCGATGCGCGGGGAGAACTGCAGCTTGGCGCTGGCCTTGCCGGTCAGGTTGACCGTCAAATCCTGCTCCTCGAGGTTCAGCCCCTGGAAGCCCGGATTCGGGCGACGCTCGGGGTTGCCCTCGAAGCTGCCATCGATGCCCTTGTAGAACGGCTCGATGCTCCCGTCGTTCATGCGCACGCCATAGCCCTCGTCCTCACCCGAATCGGCGAAGTAGTGAAAGCCGTTGCCGTAGCGAAGGCCAGTGACCTCGACCGGGTTGAGCTCGATGGTGGCCTCGGCGCTGGCCTCGGCGCTAGCCGTCAGCGTCGCCTTGGCGTTGGCGGTGATGTAGACCGGGAACCAACCGATGAAGAAGAGCTTGCTCATCAGTCGCTTGTCGTGGGTCTCCCAGATCGTCCACGACTTTTTGGCCGAGGCCGAAAAGCCCACCTTGAGCGGGCCGGTGGTCGGCGTCAGCGAGCCCTCGGCGTCGAAGACCATGCGCTTGAGCGCGCCGGTGCAGTTGTCCTTGGCCCAGTCGACCTGAACCGGGTGCGGCGGAAGGTAATCGCCGCAGGGGCCGGCCTTGACCTGAGTGAGCGTCTTGGTGCCCTCGTAGTAGGCGTTGAAGTCGGCATCGCACGAGGAGTTTTGGGCCGCGTAGTCGAGGGAAGCGATGATGTCGTTACACGACGGGCCGGCCGCGTCGAACCAGAAGCCGTCGTACTCGGTGCTCTCGTAGACGCAACGGTTGGCCTGGCAGCTCACGCCGCGGTTCTCGCCGCGTGCGGCCTCCGGGAAGCAGTCGTTGGTGCTATAACAGGTCTTGGTCCCCGTAAACGTAGTGTACGAGGTGTCCATGTTGCTGCCCGGCTCGATCTTCAGGTCCATGTAGACGCTGGCGTCGAGCTGGATCTGGGGCTTGGCGCTAAACGACACGCCGTTGTTGGCCGTGTAGGTGATCGTGCCGCCGGAGACCTGCAGGTTGGGGATCGACTGCGTCTTCGAGTCGGGCACGCCGATGGAGACCGTGCCCGAGGAGATGCGCGGTGCTTCCTGAGCGCCCAATTCCTGGCGGCGAACCCCCGAGGTGTCGGTCTCGGTGGGCTGCTGCGGGGTCAACTCCCCCTTGTAGACCGCCTCGGTCAACTGGGCGTTGCGCGTGTTGAAGATCAACGCGCTGTCGGTGCGCTCGACGCTCTCGACCTTGCGCAGGAACGGACGGTCCGGGTTGGCCGAGACGAGCACGTCGCCCCGGTCGAACTCGCTGGCCGCTTCGGCCGGCGCGCCGCTCACCGGAAATACCAGGCGATTGGGCTCGACCTGAATCTGGTCGACCACATCGTTGGCGATCTGGTGCGTCCAGGGCATGACCACGTTGGTCTTCTGGGCGATATACTCGTCGCCCAAATCCATCGGTGTGCCCTGCTCGCTGTCATCCGCAGTCGAGTTCACGACGCGAGATTCCTGCTCGCCGCAACCAACGGCCAGCGTCAGACTCAGACCGACCAATAAAGCCGGCAGGCGAAATCGTCTCTTAGCATCCATCTGCGCAATCATTCTTTCCTCTATATTTCCGACTCGGCAGCAACCATTCGTTCCGACACGAACCTGCAATAGCTATTTCTTCAGCGTTAGGAACAGCAATAATTGATCCACTTCCCTTGTACGAAGCGCCACTGCTTGCTGCAAGACTTGTGATGCCTCGCAGCTGTGACATTTTGGCACGCACCTGGTGACTACTGCCCCCAACCTACACCAGTAACCAAAAGTAAAACTGGCGTTTATTGCGTTGAGGCTTTGCGAAGCACTTCGAATAGTACTGGAGACGCCTTACGCCCGCAAGGCGGCGGCTCACCGGGCGCGCCAAGCCTGTGCAACAATCCGGTGACGCCGCCCGCCGACCCCTCGTGCGCCCGATAGCCGCTTGTTTGTGGGTCACGGGGGCGTTACGATACCGAACAGTGTAGCCAGCAGTCACCGAGCCTCGATAGGTCCGCATGTCACATCGTATCCGTCATCTGGGCAGCTTTCTGATCGTCGCAATGGCCCTTACCGGTTGCACGAACGAGACGAGACTGGTCAGCACCCTCGACAATGGAGACGCCTCTCACAACGACGTCTCCCCTCAAGATGCCGCGGACCCCGACACGACTCTGCCGCCGCAGGACACCGGACCGGACACCACCGAGGTGGACACCGGCCCCAACCCTCCCGAGGGCCCCTCGGTAGCCATCTACTGCGCTCAGGCCGCACGCGTGATGTGTGACAGGCTCTACGAATGCGCCGACGCGACGGTCACGCTGCGCAGCCAACTCGAGGGCAACTTCGGCTTCGACGACCAGTACGAGTGCCGCCAGAAGATGACCCGGCGCATGGTCGAGTTCTGCCACCCGGCCGCCATCAGCGCCCAGAAAGGCCGCCTCGACTACAGTCCCCAGGCCGCCGACACCTGCCTCGACACGATGCAGACGACGAGTTGCGCTGACTTCGCCGCCGGCCTGCCGCCGCTTCGCTTCATGACGCTCTTCGAGCCGACCTTCTGCGGCGACATCGGCGTGGCCACCCGCCAGCCCTCCGACGCCTGCTTGTCCCACAGCGACTGCACCGGTGAGGACGCCTACTGCGACGGCTCGAGCTACGTCGGGAACGTGGCCACCAACGGCACTTGCGGCGTGCGCGGCCAAGCCGGCCAGTCTTGCACGCTCCCCGAAGACTGCGCCGAGGGCCTCTACTGCGACCGCGACGGCGTCTGCTCCGAACCTCCCGGCGAGAACGAGCCCTGCACGAGCATCTGCCAGTCGGGCCTCATCTGCAATCGCGAGGTCGACGAATGCCGTCCCCTGGGAGGCGACTCCGACCCCTGCTACGAGGCGATCGAGTGCCAGCCCGACCTGGCCTGCGGCGCCGACAACACCTGCCAGACTCCGCCCGCCAACGGCGAGTCGTGCTTCGAGCGCTGCCAGCCCGACCTGAAGTGCAACCTGCAAACCGGCACCTGTGAGCCGCTGCCCAGCCAGGGCGAAGACTGCTCGGGCGAGTGCGCCGACGGCTTTGTGTGCGGCGCGGACTCTACATGCCAGCCCATCGCCTCCGAAGGCGACTCCTGCGCGTCCAACGACTGCACCGACGGACTCCTGTGCACCAACGCCACCGCCACTTGCGTCGTCCCGGCCCTCGTCGATACCTCCTGCGAGCCCGGAAACTGCGTCTGGTACGCCACCTGCCATCCCTCGGGCACCTGCGACCCGCTCCCCTCGCTCGGCGAGGCGTGCACCGGCGCGTGCATCGAGCCGGCGGTCTGCTCCGGCGGCACCTGCACCGACCCCTCCAACCTCGAGCCGTGCGACAGTGGAAGTTGTAGCGCCGCTGACGAGTTCTGTGACGACGGCGTCTGCGTCAAAGGGTGACAACACCCCACTCGCGACCCGATCCCCAAGTCTGACAAATCAGCCGGGGGCTCCTCCCCAGCGCGTCCAGCGCAGGGGAGGTGGTCGAGCGCCCCGCGCGAGACCGGAGGGGCCACGCCAACAAGCAAGGGATTTCAGTCCCTCCATTGACACATATGGTCGAACGCGGCATTAGTGCCCCCGCAAAAAGCGCCCGAATTCCCTGCAGTTCTCACCTGTCGAGAGGACCATGAGCGACGCGAGCAAGAAAGGCATCGAAGAGTTGACCGTCAACACCATCCGCACCCTGGCCATGGACGCCGTCCAGAAGGCCAACAGCGGCCACCCGGGCGCCCCCATGGGCCTGGCCCCCGCCGCCTACGTGGTGTGGCACAATCACCTGCGTCACAACCCCAAGAACCCCGACTGGCACGACCGCGACCGGTTCATCCTGTCGAACGGCCACGCCTCCATGCTGCTGTACGCCATGCTTCACCTGACCGGCTACGAGCAGATGACCCTCGAGCAGATCGAGAACTTCCGCCAGTGGGACAGCGCCACCCCCGGCCACCCCGAAAACTTCGAGACCGAAGGCGTCGAGATGACCACCGGCCCGCTCGGCCAGGGGTTTGCGACCGCCGTGGGCATGGCCCTGAGCGAAGCGCAGCTCAACGAGCGCTTCGACGGCGTGGTCGACCACTTCACCTACGTCTTCTGCTCCGACGGCGACCTCATGGAGGGCATCTCCCATGAGGCCGCTTCGCTCGCCGGCCACCTCGGCCTGGGCAAGCTCGTCTACATCTTCGACGACAACAGCATCACCATCGACGGCGGCACCGACCTGACGTTCACCGAGGACGTCCAGAAGCGCTTCGAGGCCTACGGCTGGCACGTGCAGACCGTCGAGGACGGCAACGATCTCGACGCCATCGACGAGGCGGTCGAGGCCGCCAAGCAGGTCACCGACAAGCCCAGCATCATCGCGCTGCGCACCGTCATCGGCTACGGCTCGCCCAACAAGGCCGGCAAGTCCTCCTCGCACGGCTCGCCGCTGGGCGACGACGAAATCGCCGCCACCAAAGCGGCGCTCGGCTGGGAGTACGACGAGCCGTTCTTCGTGCCCGAAGAAGTCCAGGCCCACATGAGCGCGGCGGTCGATCGCGGCCACCAGCTCGAGAGCGAGTGGGCCGACCGCCTCGAGAAATACGCCGAAGAGGCCCCCGAGAAATACGCCGAGCTCACCCGCCGGCTCGCCGGCAAGCTCCCCGAGGGCTGGGACGCCGACCTGCCCACCTTCGAGCCCGACGCCAAGGGCATGGCCACCCGCAAGTCGAGCGGCGCGGTCGTCAAAGAGCTGTACGCCAAGCTCCCCGAGTTCACCGGCGGCTCGGCCGACCTGGCCGGCTCGAACAAGACGCTCTTCGAAGAGTTCGGCATCATGAGCCCGGGCCACTTCGACGCCCAGAACATCCACTTCGGAGTGCGCGAGCACGCCATGTTCGCCATCGCCAACGGCATGACGCTGCACGGCGGCACCCGCGGCTTCGGCGCCACGTTCCTGATCTTCTCGGACTACATGCGCCCGGCGCTGCGCCTGGCCGCGCTCATGCAGACCCCGTCGATCGGCGTGTTCACCCACGATTCCATCGGTCTGGGCGAAGACGGCCCCACCCACCAGCCCATCGAGCACCTGGCCTCGCTGCGCGCCATGCCCAACATGACGGTGCTGCGCCCCGCCGACGCCAACGAAGTGCGCGAGTGCTGGCAGGTCGCCATCGAGAACACCACCGGCCCGTCGTCCCTGGCGCTCACCCGCCAGTCGGTGCCCACCCTCGACCGCGAGGCGCTCGGCAGCGTCGGCGACGCCACCAAAGGCGCCTACATCCTGGCCGACAGCGACGCCGATGAGCCGGAGGTCATCTTGATGGCCTCGGGCAGCGAAGTCGCCGTCTGCCTCGACGCCTACAAAAAGCTCACCGACGAGGGCGTCGCCGCCCGCGTCGTCAGCATGCCCTCCTGGGAGGTCTTCGAGGCGCAAGACGACGCCTGGAAGGAGCAAGTCCTTCCCAAGAGCGTCACCAAACGCGTGGCCGTCGAGGCCGCCGCCACCTTCGGCTGGGAGCGCTACACGGGCTGGGACGGCCACGTCCACGGCCTCGATCGCTTCGGCAAGTCGGCCCCGGCCGGCGAAGTGTTCGAGAAGCTCGGCTTTACCGGCGACAACATCGCCGAGTTGGCCAAAGGGCTTCTGTGATCGCCTAGCTTTATGAGGCCCCCCATCCGCCTCGCGCTAAACTGCGCGCGAGGCACCTTCCCCCCGGGGAAGGGATGCCCCTGCGGAAAGCAAGGCGTAGCTTTATGAGGCCTTGCGAAAAGCAACGTGGTCCAAAGAAGCTAAGGCAGCCCTTCCCCCGGGGGAAGGTGCCCGTAGCGAAGCGAAGGGCGGATGGGGGGCGTCAAGAAGCTACGCCTCACTCTCTCATCAAACCGAGGCTTCAAAGCGATGCACAAAACGCTGTCTGTCGTCATTCTGGCTACTCTTTGCGCCATCGCCTCCCCCGCCATGGCCCAGTCCCCCACCGTCGAAGGCGCCCTGCAGACCCACTTCGGCGCCGACTCCGACGACCCGGCCGCCCAGGTCCTGCGTAAAGCCGGCTACAGCTACGAGCGCACCCTCGTCGCCGAGATGCTCCCCAGCGAGACGACCCTCTTCGTCGAGGTCGAGCTCGCCCGCGACGACACCAACCTGCGATACCCGCTCAAACTCGCCCGCAAGCTCGACGGCGGCGAGGTACGCTGGTCGGTCGACTGGTCCCCCGTCGAGGACTACGCCCGCGGCCTGGTCGCCGTGGGCAAAGACGACGGCCTCGCCCCCATCAACGCCAAGACCGACTGGATCGCCGTCGAGCGCCTGCCGGCCTTTCCGGTCATCGTCGGCGAGCAGGTCTTCGTGACGCCCTACGGCCGCGTGGCCACCCAAACGCAGCCGTCGGGCGACGAAGCCGCCCAACTCGCCCCGCCCAAAAAGCTCGCCGAGCACGCCCAGCGCTGGATCGGGCTCACCCTCGAGGACGAGCCGGGCACCGCGAACGTCGACCTGATCTTGTCGCCCGACGTCACCTGGCAACGCGCTACCACAGCGCTCATGGCGCCGGCCTCGTTCGGCATGTTTCGCATGTATGTGGTGGGGAGTAACGATGGGCGCCCGGTCGCCTTCGCCACCGCCGCGCCGGTCCTGCGCCAGGCGCCCGACGGCGCGGCCCCGCTCGTCGTGGGCATGTACCCCGCCGGCGAAGAAAGCGCCTTCAAAGTACGCATCGGCGACGAAGTCGTCGCCGGCGAGGACGCCTGCGCCGCCGCGATGACCTTCTGCGCCAAGACGCTCGCCGACTTCGAACAACAGGCCCTCGACCGGATCACCGCCGCGGTGACCGAAAAGCAGACCAAGCTCGCCTACGTGATGTTCGCCGCCACCGGCGACTTCGAAGCGAGCGCCGTCGCCAATCACCTCATCGGCCTGGGCCGCGCGCTGGGCGTGCCGACCGCCAAGATCTTCATGGGCTATATCGGAGGCAAGCAATGATGCGAGCACGCCGCCACCAAAAAATCCGAAACCCTCGCCGGCTTGATCTCGTCTACTTACTGGCCTGCTTACTCGTAGGCCCCTGGCTGACCGGCTGCGCGACGACGCCCCAAACGACGGCTCAAACGGGCGAGGCCGAAACGACCGCGCAGACAACCCCGGCCACCCCGGCCCCCGAAGGGCCGTTCGAGGCCGCACAGACGTGGGCGAGCGAGTTTTCGGCGGACACGGCCCCCGAGGCCGTCCGTGAAGTCGTCGGCGACTGGAAGCGCGCTCGGGTCGCCCGCGTATGGGCCTCCGGCGAGGAGTACCGCGCGGTCGTTGTACAAAAAAGCACCGCCAGGGAAACCCCAGCGGTGCTGCTTCGCATCACACGAGGCGACGCGAAGAGGTGGGAGGTCACCGGTGTCGAGCCGACGACCTCCACAAACCTATGGTCGGAGTTATAGATTCATGTGCTAAGGCTCGATCCGCGCATCAAACCTGCGATGAGCATGAGCAGGAAGATGCCCAGGAACACGAAGAACAGAATCTTTGCGATCGTCGCCGCGCCTGCTGCGATGCCACCAAAACCAAAGACGGCTGCAACGATAGCGACGACGAGAAATACAAGCGCCCACTTCAGCATGACGCCTCCTCGTTAGAGAGAAGATGAACCTCGGGTTCCCCCCGTACTTCCGAGGACTTTTGCTAACTCCGAATCCAAGATAAGCACCAGCAACCTACTGAAAACACTAGGATAGAACGTGGTACAGCAGCGACTTGCAATTTTGGGGGCCGGACCGATCGGACTCGAGACCGCGCTGTACGCGCTCGGCAAGGGCTATGAGGTACAGGTTTACGAGCGCGACATGCCCGGCGCCCACGTCGCCAGGTGGGGCCACGTACGCCTGTTCTCGCCCTGGGAGATGAACCGAAGCCCGTGGGGCGAGCGCGCGGTACGCGAGGCGGGCCACGAGCTGGCCGACGCCGAGGCGTTTCCGACCGGCCGCGAGTACCTCGACCGCTATCTGCTGCCGCTGGCGCGCCTCGAAAGGCTGCGCGGCCGCATCCACGAGGGCAGCAAGGTCGTCGGCGTCTCCCGACGCCACGCGCTCAAGGGCCACTACATCGGCGACGAGAAGCGCGCCGAAGGCCCCTTCGTCCTCCTGCTCGACGAAGCCGACGGCGAGCGCTACGTCGAGGCCGACATCGTCATCGACACCACCGGCGTGTATGACCAACCCGGCCACCTCGGCCCCGGCGGGCTGCCCGCCCTGGGCGAACGCGCCGCCGACAGACTCATCGAGCGCCACATCCCCGACGTGCTCGGCACCGACCGCGCACAATACGAAGGCAAGACGACGCTGCTCGTCGGAAACGGCTACTCGGCGGTCACCTCGGCGCATCTGCTGGCCAAGCTGCACGCCGACGCCCCCGAAACACACGTCCACTGGCTGCTGCTCGACGACGCCCCGCCCTACGCCCCCATGGCCGACGACCCGCTCCCCGAGCGCCTCGCCCTGGCCACCTTCGGCAACGACGCCGCCCGCGGCCAGGTCGACGGCATCGCCCCGGTCTTCGGCCAACTGCAACGCCTCGAACTCAGCAATGACGGGCTCGTCGCCGACGTCGACTTGGTCGACGGCACGCGCACCCTCGAGCTCGACCGAGTCATCGGCAACGTGGGCTACAAGCCCGACGCGAGCCTGTACCGCGAGCTGCAGATCCACCAGTGCTACGCCTCCGAAGGCCCCATGAAGCTCGCCGCCTACCTGCTCAGTCAAAGCGGCGGCGGCGGCGACTGCCTCGCGCAGACCAGCGGCGGCTTCGAAACCCTGGTCAGCCCGGAACCCGACTTTTACATTTTGGGCGCAAAGAGTTACGGACGTAACTCGGACTTCTTGCTCAAGCTAGGCTTCGAGCAAATCGAAGAGTTATTCGCCGGACTGCAGTAAAGACGACATATGTTCAAATTGAGAGCCGACACCCCACCCGAGTGGGCCGTCTACGTCGCCGACCACCTCGACCAATTCCTCATCGACCACGCCGCCTGCGAGCGAAAGGCCTCGGCCAACGCCATGCACTTCGTGGTGCGCTACCCCGACCGCGCCGACATCGTCGACGCCATGGTCGAGGTCGCCCGCGAGGAGCTCGAGCACTTCCACGACGTCTTCCACCTGATGCAGGAGCGCGGCGTCGAGCTCGCCGCCGACGAAAAGGACCCCTACGTCAACGCGCTGCTCAAAAAGAGCCACAAAAAGGGCGAAAAACGCCTGCTCGACCGGCTGCTCTTGGGCTCGATCATCGAATACCGCGGCTGCGAGCGCTTCGCGATGCTCTCGCGCGAACTCGCCAAACGCCCCGACGACGCCGCCCTCGCCGAGTTCTACAAAGAACTCGCCGCCAGCGAGTCGAAGCACCGCGGCGACTTCTACGAGCTCGCCCTGAACCACTTCGACCGCGACGACGTCGAAGCACGCCTCGACTTCTGGCTCGACCTCGAAGGCCAGATCGTCGACGAGTTGCCCATTCGCGCGGCGTTGCACTAAGAGTTCACCACGGGGCTCACGGAGAGAAGCTGTTTACGCCTTTACCCGTGCTCCCGTGCTCCCCCTGATAAACCCCCCATGGCTTTTTACGCCTTTCCCCGTGTCTCCGTGCCCTCCGTGGTGAAACCCCCATGGCAAAAAGGCCCAACAAAGCAATCCGTCGCTACCTGAAGCGCCACGGCCACGACGTGCCCGAAGCGAGCACGCTGCCCGCGCCGCACCCGGACTTACGCGCCTCGGTGGTCATCCCCGCCTACGACGAGCTCGACAATATCGGCCGGGTCATCGCCTCGCTGGAGCAGGCGAGCGAGACACCCGAGGTGTTCGAGGTGATCGTGGTGGTGAACAACGCCCGCGATGCTGCCGCCGACAAGGTCGAGGCGAACCGAAAGACGATCGCGATGCTGCGCGACCTGCAGACGCCGTTCGCGCTGCACGTCGTCGACCGCTCGCGTCCGGAGCAGGCCTACGACCCGGAGGACGCCGGCGTGGGGCTCGCCCGGCGTGAGGGCGCCGACCTGGCGCTCGAGCGGCTTCTGTCGGTCGGCCGCGGCGCCGACGGGCTCATGCCGTGTCTGGACGGCGACTCCCCGGTCGCCCCCGGCTACATCGACGGGCTCATCGCCGAATTCGACGCCTACCCCGACATGCTCGCCGGTGTGTGCCGCTACCGCCACCCGGTGCCCGACGAGGGCGAGCACGCCCGCGCCATCGCCGCCTACGAGGCGTGGATGCGCTACTGGGAAGCCGCGATGGTGCTCACAGGCTCGCCGTACGCCTTCCAGTCGATCGGCTCGTGCATGGTCCTGAGCGCCCGCGGCTACGCCCTGGCCGACGGCATGCCCACGCTGCAGGCGCTGAGCGACTTCTACGTGCTCGAAAAGGTCATCAAAGCCGGCGGCCCGGGCGCCGTGCGCCAACTCGGCGCCCCGCTCGTCTACCCGTCCGCGCGCCCCTCCGGCCGCGTGCCCCGCGGCACCGGGCCCAGCGTCCGCATGCAGATGGAGACGGGCACCACCCGCTTCGAGATGGCCGAGCCCCCGGGCGTCTTCTTCGCCCTGGGGAGCCTGTTCGACGCCGTCCAAGAGGGCTTTCGCAACCCCGAGGCCCTGCGCGACGCCGTCGACAGCTCCGGCGCCTACGCCCCCATCCTCGCCAAACTGCTCCAAGAGTACCTCGACGAGATCGACGCCTGGCCCACCTTCGCCAAGCTACGCGACAACGCCCCCACCGCCGCCCACTTCGCGCGCCACTTCCACACCTGGTTCGACAACCTCAAGGTCGTCAAATTCGCCAACGTCGCCAAGCGAAGCCGCGGCGGAGTGTGGATCTTCGACGCCGTGCGCGACGTCTACGCCGCCCTCGGCCTCACCCAGGTCGCCACGAAGATCCCGCGCGTCGGCCCCGACGAGGCCGACGTCGCCGCCTGGCGCGAGCTTCTGGACGTGCTGCGCGACGCGGAATTGGCGGTGCATCTGTCGATGTAAGTGATGCTCTTCTATGCAGAAGTGATGGCCTTGCCGGTGCGCGGCGCCTGCTACATGGGGCGCCCTGAACTGCGGGCGATAAGGACATAGGGGTCGCGCTGTCGGGGCGTGCGGGTTGTCGCAGCCTGCGTTGGAGGGGTCACAACCATCGTGGCGCGGCGCCTCGCAGCCCTCATGTCCTTAACGCGCGTAGTCCAGCGCGCCCCATGTAGAGGGCGTTCCTCCTCTGCAAGGCCTCCTCTCTGTTCTCAACACGGTGTCTGACACCGAGTTCAGCGGACACCGTGTCGCTGGCCTTGCCGGTGCGCGGCGCCTGCTACATGGGGCGCCCTGAACTGCGGGCGATAAGGACATAGGGGTCGCGCTGTCGGGGCCTTCGGGTTGTCGCAGCCTGCGTTGGTGGGGATTACAACCATCGTGGCGCGGCGCCTCGCAGCCCTCATGTCCTTAACGCGCGTAGTCCAGCGCGCCCCATGTAGAGGGCGTTCCTCCTCTGCAAGGCCTCCTCTCTGTTCTCAACACGGTGTCTGACACCGAGTTCAGCGGACACCGTGTCGCTGGCCTTGCCGGTGCGCGGCGCCTGCTACATGGGGCGCCCTGAACTGCGGGCGATAAGGACATAGGGGTCGCGCTGTCGGGGCCTTCGGGTTGTCGCAGCCTGCGTTGGTGGGGATTACAACCATCGTGGCGCGGCGCCTCGCAGCCCTCATGTCCTTAACGCGCGTAGTCCAGCGCGCCCCATGTAGAAGGCGTTCCTCCTCTGCAAGGCCTCCTCTCTGTCCCTTGCCGACACTTTGTCACAGACCGGGGTAAGTGATCGTAGCTGGTTCGCCCAAAGTGACCACGGCTGGTTCGGCCAAAGTGATCGGCCCTGGTTCGGCCAAAGTGATCGCAAAATCGGGCGGATGTCGATGACCTGAAACGCTCAGACTGGGAGAATGCAGAGCAGATGGCTTTAGCCCCTGCTCTGGAGGACCCGATGAGCAATGAGAGGATCGACATGCATCGATTACAAGACCTGGTGCGGATGCACCGTGAGGGCGTTGGCTGCCGCGAGATTGCCCGCCTTCTAAAGATGAGTCCCAATACCGAGCGCAAATACCGCCACGCGCTCGATGAGGCTGGATTGCTCAAAGGCGAGCCTTCCGAGATCATCCCACTGGACGAGCTCAAGCAGGCGGTCGCAGAGCTCCTTCCGACGAGCACGCCGCCCCAGGAGACCTCCACGGTCGAGCCGTGGCGCGCACAGATTGAAGAGATGTACGAGCGCACGCGCTCACCCCGAGCCATCTGGGACAGGCTTCGGCTCGAGCACGCCGATTTCGACGGCAGCCTGTCCGCCGTCAAGCGCATGTGCGCCCGCATCAAAGCCGACAGAGGCCCACGTCCGCAAGATGTGGTCATTCGCGTCGAGACCGCGCCAGGAGAGATTGCCCAGGTCGACTTTGGCTATGTCGGCCGACTCTTCGACCCGATGAGCGGCAAAGTCAGAAAGGCTTATGCCTTCGTGATGGTCCTGGGCTTCAGCCGTCTGATGTACGTCGACCTGGTTTTCGACCAAAAGGTCGACACCTGGCTTCGCCTGCACGTCGACGCCTTCGAGTACTTCGGCGGCGTGCCCGAGACGGTGGTGCCGGACAATCTCAAAGCGGCGGTTGTGCGCTGCTATTTCGGGCTCAAGGACAAACCGGAGCTCAACCGAAGCTACCGTGAGCTTGCTCGCCACTACGGCTTTATGATTGACCCGACCCCGCCGTATGCCCCTGAAAAGAAGGGCAAAGTCGAGTCGGCGGTCAAGTACGTCAAATCAAACTTCTTTGCGCCGCGCGCCCTCGAGAAGCTCGACGAGGCCAAGGAGCAATTGAGCCTGTGGCTCGACCAGATTGCCAATCGGCGAGTCCACGGCACCACTCACAGGGTGCCCCGCGAGCACTTCGACGCTGAGGAGGCAGAAGCACTTAAAGCACTGCCGCCGACGCCCTTTGTGCCGGTGGTCTGGAAGAAGGCCAAGGTCCACCGCGACAGCCACGTCGAATTCGAGCGCCGGCTCTACTCGGTGCCGTTTCGGCTCATCGGCCAGACCGTCTGGATCCGAGCTCGAGGCGCAAGCGTCGATATCTTCTATGACGACGAGCTGTGCACCTCGCACAAGCGAAGCGGTCCCAGAAAGAGCACCCATGAGGCACACCTTCCTGAGGGGCGGCGCGATCTGCGCCACCGAAGCCGTCAGTGGTGGCAGGACAAGGCTGACCGGATGAGCCCGATCGTCGGCGAATATGTCGAGGAGGTCTTCGGGGCCGACGATGTCTTCAATCAGCTGCGCGCAGTCCAGGCGATCGTGTCGTACCTCGAGCAGTTCCCCGTCGAGCGTGCCGAGGGCGCCTGCCGAAGGGCTCGCGCTTTCGGAAACTACACCTATCAAGGCATCAAGCGGATTCTGGTGGAGGGCATCGACTTAGAGCCTGCCATCCCGCAGGCCGTCTACGTGCACGGCAAGCTCGCCCACCCGCGTTTTGCCCGAAATTTCGAGGAGCTGGCCCTGGCCGAGGAGGTCTACCATGAGCGCTCGTGATGATCTGGTCCCCATCCTCAAGCGCCTGCGGCTGTCGGGGCTTCTCAATACGCTGGAGCTTCGCGCCGAGCAGGCCGTCGACGACAAGCTTGGCTACGTCGACTTTGTCTATCGACTGCTCCACGACGAGGTGGAGCGCCGCGATGCCAATAAGCTGACGCGCTTGATTCGCCAGGCTGATTTCGAGGCCCACAAAACGCTTCAGGATTTCGATTTCAGCTTCAATCCCAAGATCCCACGCGAGCGGATCATCGAGCTCGGCACCACAAGCTTTGTCGAGCGCCAAGAAAACGTGCTCCTGGTCGGCCCGGCCGGCACGGGCAAGTCGCACATCGCCCAGGCGCTGGGTCACCGGGCCTGTCGAGCCGGCTACAAGACCAGGTATGTCGCCGCACATCAGCTTTTGAGCGAGCTTCGAGCAGCCCGCGCCGACCGCAGCTGGGACAAGCTGATGTACAAGCTGTGCGCGGTCGACCTCCTGATCATCGACGATCTTGGGCTGCGTCCGCTGGCCCAGGACGAGCCGGTCGACCTGTACGAGCTGATACGCCGCCGCTACGAGCAGGGCTCGCTCGTGATCACATCCAACCGCGCCATCGACGAGTGGTACGCCATGTTTGGTGACGCGCTGCTCGCCAGCTCGGCGATGGACCGACTGCTACACCACTGCCACGTCGTCACGCTCGACGGGCACTCGTATCGAAACCCGCCGTCGAAAGCCCGAGCCAAGACGGCCTAAACCCGATCACTTTGGCCGAACCAGCACCTTGAGGAGAACGACGAGAAATCGCCCATGACATCCGCCCGAAAATCGCGATCACTTTGGCCGAACTGAGCGCGATCAGTTTGCCCGTCCGTTGACACACTTCTCTGTCGCCCGCCGACACTTCTCTGTGGCCCGCCCACGCTTCTCTGTAGCCTTCCAGCACTTCTCTGTAGCCGGTTTGAAGCATCTCTGTAGCCCACCGACGCTTCTCTGTAGCTCGCCGAGCTGTCTCTGTAGCCCGCCGACGCTTCTCTGTAGCCCGCCGACGCTTCTCTGTAGCCCGCCGAGCTGTCTCTGTAGCTCGGCGCGCTCTCTCTGTAGCCGCCCATTGCCTGCGCCGCCATCTCTGCATAGACTGCTCTCACTTTCCGACAGAGCAGTTGTGTCGGGTGGGGCATCAACCAACCTGGCCACGCAGCTATCCCGTGGACCGTGGGGGTCTGTGGGGCGGTCGTGGCCGCGACCAACGGAGGAAGACTATGCCGACGAACCACCTGGAAACGCTCGCACCGACGCTGACCACCCTCGACGCCGCCGACGTCCACGCGCCGGCGGGCATGCCCATCGCCACCATCTTGGCCGAGGCCGACGACCTCGCCGTGCTTACCCGCAAAGACCAGATTCGCCAGCGCCTGCTCGGCGTCGGGATCGATCCGGCGAGGCTCGACCTGTTGCCAGTGGCCGTCGGGGCCTGCCGTCAGGCGCAGGCGCAATGGGTGCAGGCGCGCTACGGCACCCGCACGCAGGCCGACCTCGAGCTGATCGCCCGGGCCGATGAGCTGCGCTCCAACGGCCTTCGCGCCGGGCGCTGGAACCTGCGCCGCGACCGCCGCGCCCGCGCCACCCTCGACATGATCACCGAGGGCGACGACCAAGACGATCTCGTTCAAGATCTGCACGAATTGGCCAGCCTGGTCGACGACAACCTCGCAGCCTTCGCCAGCGACCAGTCCTTCGACGCCTCCACCTTCATCGACGAGGCGCTCCAGCTCGCCCAGCAACTGTCGACGGCCAACGCCGAGTACGCCGCGCGCATGAGCCCCGACCAAGCCAAAGACCTTCGCGACCGCGCCTTCACCCTCCTCGACGACCTCGTCGGCGAGCTGCGCGAGGCCGGCCGCTACGCCTACCACGACGACAAGGCGATGCGCCGCAAGTTCACCAGCGCCTACTGGCGCCGCCACAACCACGACGAGCCGCTGAGCGACCCGCCCATGCCCACGGCCGACGACGTCAACGACGGCGTCGACGAGCCGGCAGCCGACCCCGTCTAGGCGGCCCGAATGTCGGCGACACCGTGTCTGACACGGTGTCGCTGGACACGGTGTCGCTGGCCTTGCCGACACTTCTCTGTCGCTCGCCATCCCCACACGGTGTCTGACACCGTGTTCATCGCTCACCAATTATGTTAAATAGCCCCCCTCACTGGCGGTTCTTTCCGCCGGCTCCAATCAAAACGTATGGGAGGGAACATGAAGCCGACGATGAGACACCACGCGCCCCTGATCGCCTTGGCGATGCTGCTCGCCGCCTGCAACTCGGAGCCCGACGCTCGACCGGACGCGGGGGGTGATGCGGGAACCGACGACGCCTCAGCCGAAGTCGTCCAGCTCAGCGGCTCGGTGCAGAAGGGGCCGTTCGTCCTCGGCTCGTCGGTCGACGTGGCCGCGGTCGACGCGCAGGGTACTACCACCGGCGAGGTCTTCTCGACCCAAACCTCCAACGACCTGGGCGAATTCGAGGTGTCGGTGCGCTACACCGGGCTCGCCTCCATCGAGGCGTCGGGCTTTTATTACAACGAGGTGCGCGGCAACTTGTCGTCGGCCGAGTTGACGCTTCGAAGCTTCGCCGACATCCAGCCGGCAGCGACCCAGACCACCTACGTCAATATCCTGACCCACTTGAGCCACGGTCGCGTCGACACGCTGTTGGACGGCGGATTGAACTTCGCCGACGCCCGCCAGCAGGCCGAGACCGAGCTGGTCGCCGCGCTGGCGGTCGGACCGTCGAGCGCCTCGCCGGGCGCCGCCAACGAGCTGAGCATCCTGGGAGGCGACACCGACGCCAACGCCTACCTCTTCGCGGTGAGCACCATCTTCACGCAGGCCGCGAAGCTGCGTGCGGCCGACGGCGCGGGCAGCACCGAGGCGAACCTCCAAGAGCTCCTCAACCAGTACAGCGCCGACTTTGCCGCCGACGGACAACTCGACGCGGCGCGCGCCGACGAGCTTGTCGCCGCCGAGCGCGCGGTCGACACCGACCAGGTCGAAGCCATGTTGGCCGCGCGCCTCCAAGACCTCGGCTCGACGGCCACGGTGCCCGACCTCGACCGGTTTATCGACACCGACGGCGACGGCATCGTCAACGCCGACGACCCCTGCGTGCTCGACCCCTCCACGCAGCCGCAACACGCGATTTGCGCCGTGTCGGACGAGGTGCTCGTAGCGCTCGAGACCACCACCCGGCCGTACAAGTGGTGGGCAGCCGACTTCGACGGCGACGGCGAAGGAGAGATCGTGACCGTGGCGATCAGCGCCTCGTTGCGCTATATCGACCGCGCCGACGACGGCACGTTCACGCTGGGCGCCGAGCAGCGCGCCATCACCGTGGCGCCGGGCGAAAACGTCGAGGAGCCGCGGCTGCTCGACTACGACGACGACGGCGACCTCGACATCATCGCCGTGCACACTGGGCGCGACGACGCCCCAGACGTCGGCGCCATCGCCCTGCAAAACGACGGCGCCGGGCAGTTCACCCAGGTTTCACTGGACGTGCCGACCTCGACCTGGAGCGACGGCATCAACCTGACCTATATCGACGAGTACACCGCCGTGGACCTCGATGGGGACGGACTCCGCGACCTGGTGGTGCGCAGTTCGGGGCGGGTCGGGGTCATCCTGGCACAACAAGGCGGCGGCTGGTCCGACGTGACCGAGCTCGACCTGGGCACGCCGACGCTTCGCGGCCTGTCGCGCTTTGCGGTCACCGACCTCGACGCCGACGCCGATCTCGACGTCCTCATCAGCGCGGCCGACGAACCCTCCGACGGCGAGGTCACCGGCGCGATGTTCGCCCTCATCAACGACGGCGATGGAGAGCCTCAGGTCATGGGCCCGTACACCGACGGACTCGACGAGCGCTTCGCCGTCGCGGCCGAGCTGCACACGGGAGACTTCAACGCCGACGGCCACACCGACGCGTTACTCACCACCGACGCGTTTCCCTGCGAAGGCCAGTGCACCGCCGTGATGTACGGCGACGGCGCCGGCGCATTCGGCACCGCCGAGCCCCTCCCCGAAAAGGCCACGCTCCACCACGTCGACACCGGCGACTTCAACGGCGACGCAGTCAGCGACCTACTCGTCGCGGGCAACCAGACCGATTTCCTGCTCGGCGCCAGCGGCGGCCTCGCGCCCGGCCCCACCCTCGAACTCGACAAAGAGCATTTCCTGCGCTCGGCGCAGGTGGTCGACTTGGACGCCGACGGACGCAGCGACATCGTCACCGTCGAAGACCCGACAGGCGGCGAGTCGCTGCAGCTTCGCGGCTGGTATTTCGAGGGGCCCGCCAGCAACTGAGAAACACGGCATCTGACACCGTGTTCATCGGGACACGGTGTCGCTGGCCTTGCCGATGCGCGGCGCCTGCTACATGGGGCGCCCTGAACTGCGGGCGATAATGACATAGGGGTTGCGCTGTCGGGGCGTTCGGGTTGTCGCGAACGACACGGTGTCTGACACCGTGTCGCCGGCCTTGCCGATGCGCGGCGCGTCGCAGCCCTCATGTCCTTATCGCGCGTAGTCCAGCGCGCCCCATGTAGAGGGCGTTCCTCCGCTGCAAGGCCTCCTCTCTGTCCCCAACACGGTGTCTGACACCGTGTTCATGGCTCGACGCTCTCCAACAGTTTGTCGACCTGATACTCAGCGTCCTTCGACGCCTTGACGAGGGCTTCGATGCTCGCTTTGAGGCCCTCGGGGACCGCGATGCGCACCTTGTCGCCCGCGCGGGCTTCGTCGAGGGCCTGGGCGAGCGCGCCGAAGCGGGCCAGCCAGCGCATGAACAAGTCGAAGGACTCGCCGTGGTACCACAGCACGTCGTCGTGGCGGTTGATGCCCAAAAAGCTTCGGGCGTCGCCGTCTTCGAGGAGCGCCTCGAACAGCTCGGCGGGCGCGAGCGCCCAGGTCTCTTCGTCGGCGAGCCAGCCCTGGTTGCTCAGGCCGAAGCGTAGGAGCTCGATGGCGCGGGTGGTCGGGGCGGCGGAGACGTCGAGCTCGCGGAACAAGCGGGTGAGCACGAGCTCGACCGACCATTCGTCGAGCAGGCTGCGGATCTTGAGCCCGCTCTCCTCGGACGGCTCGACGCCGCCCAGGGGGCGCATGATGGCCCAGGCCCACAGGCCGGCGAAGATCAGCTTGGTCTGGACGGTGTCGCCGGCGTCTGCGCCGGTCACCGCCGGGGTGGTGTCCATGAGGGCTTCGAACTCGACGAGCACCTCGAAGTCGTGCTCGACCTCGGCGAGGTAACCCTCGACGTCGTCGATGCCGCCGAACTCGCCGGCGCATTCGGCCAGGGCCGACAACTTGGGGCGAAGCGCGTCGAGCAGCTCCTCGTCGGCGTCGCCCTTGGCCAGCGCCTCGACGCATTCAGGGGTGAGCACGTCTTCGAAGAGATCGTGCAGGGGCTCGAGCTCCATGTGGCGAAGCTCGGTGACGATGCTCGAGACGCCGCGGCCGCCCAGGCGCTCGGTGAGCCGGCGGTATTGGCCGTCTTCGGTGTCCCAGACCTCGCGAAAGTCGAGGAAGACGTGGCAATCGTAGGCCCCCAAGCTTACGAAGAAGCCCTTCTCGGCCAACTCGACCGAGCTTCGGATATATTCGAGGCCGGTGACGTGGTCTCGGAAGGTGACGAATTTGTTCGGGTCGGGCGACAGGCCGAGGCCATGGGCCAGGCGCTTTTGGACGATCTTGCCGTCGGCGCCGACCGACTTGTCGCGGTAGCCCACCGAGTCGCGGATCCAGCCGGAGGTCTCGGCGTACCTGTTGTGGTAGACGACCAGCGCGCTCTTGTCGCCCAGGCGGTTCGAGTAGGCGAAGACGTTCTGGTCGACGGTGTGGTTGCCGGTGTGGACGTCGTAGAGCAAGAAGTTTTGGACGCCGGCGAAGAGCCTGCGGTGGCGAAGCAGCGGAAAGATCTCGCGCTGGTGACGCTCGACGAGGCCTTCGTCGGGCGACTCGTCCAGGCGCGGCTCGTTGAAGTCCATGCCGTACTTTTCGACGAAGCCCTCCAACTGGCCGTGGCCGATCATCGGCAGGCCGGGCATCGTCGCCATGAGCGTGGCCACACCGAAATACTTGTCGCCCTTGCCGAATTGGGCGACCGCGGTCTCCTCGTCGGGGTTGTTCATGAAGTTGACGTAGCGCCGGAGGATGCGCGGGTCGAACTCCAGGGTCTCCTTCATGACCCGGCGGTAGCCGGCGTTGTCCTCGTCCGACAGCATATTCATGAACGCGCTGTTGTAGACGCGGTGCATGCCCAGCGAGCGCACGAAGTAGCCCTCGAGCATCCAGAAAGCCTCGGCCAACAGCAAGGTGTCGGGGGCTTCCTTGGCCACCCGCTCGACCACCTCGGTCCAGAACTCTCGGCGCATCACGCGGTCGAAGTCCTGCTTGCTCATGCCGTACTCGGCGCGCGAGGGGATGGCGCCCCCCGAGCCCGGCTGCGGGTACCACAGCCGCTGGATATGCTTTTTGACGAGCGTCATCGCCGCGTCGAAGCGGATGATGGAGCACTTTTTGGCGACGTCCAAAATCTGCTGGATCACCGCCTCGCGGGTGTCCGGGTTGAGGTAGTCGAGCTGGGCGGTGTCGTTCCACGGCATGCTCGTGCCGTCGTTGCCGTGGTAGAAGTACTGAGTGCTGCCGTGCTGGTAATCGACGCGTTTGAAGACGACGGCGGCGTCGGAGCGGTCGAAGTAGTGGTCCTCCAAAAAGATGCCGATGCGCTCGTCGTCGGACAGGTCGGGCCCGTTGAAGGTGTACGACGGGTACGGCGGGTCGTCGCGGCGCATGAAGCGCTCGGGGTGCTCGACCATCCACTTGGAGGTGATCCCCATGTGGTTGGGCACCATGTCGGCGGCCATGCGCACGCCGTGCTGCCGGGCGCGCTCGCGCAGCTTGTCCCACGCCTCCTGGCCGCCCAAGTCGTCGGCGATGCGGTACTCGTAGATGGAGTAGGCCGACGAGACGACGTGCGGGCTTCCGCTCAACTCCTTGATGCGCTTCGACGCCTCGCTTCGCTCCCAGAGGCCGATGAGCCACAGCCCACTGACGCCGGCCTGGCCCAGCCGGGCGAGTTCCTCGTCGGGGATCTGGTCGAGCCGGTAGATGTCTCGGTCGTAGCGGCGGCGAAGCTGGGTCAACCACACGTGGACATTCTTGGCGATGAGCACCAGCTCGGGCATCCAGCCCAGATCTTCGCTGAAGCGCTCGGGCTCCTCGTCGAGCTCTTCGAACGACGGCGGCTCGACCGGGCCGGGTCCGGGACCTCCGGGAAAGCGAAACGCCTTGTGCTCCTCGCTGAGCACGTCGAGCGTGGTCAGAAGCCCGCGCAGAAGCTCGGGCGGGAGCAGATGCCCCAGAAACTGGCGCAAAAACTGGAGCTGCGAGTCGAGAGTGTCGCCGCCGCGGTCGATGTGGGCGCGCAGAAGCGCGATGAGCGACTCGCCCTCGGGCCCGAAGCCGGGCGCGTCGTCGAAGTACTCCTGCAGCGTGGCGATGACCTTGTCGTACGAATCGTCGTACAGCGGCCCGGCGTCGAACAGATCGACGACGCGGCCCACCGCCGGGTTTTCGTTGAGCAGCCAGATGGCCAACAGCTCGGTGGTCAACTCACCGTCGGTCTCGCGCGACTCGACGTACTCGGTGACCGTCTGCTCGTTTTGGCGCACCGGCTCGGGCGGAAAGACCTCGAAGAAGTTGGTGAGCGAGGTCAAAAAGCCCTCGTCGCCCAACGTCTCTCGGAGCTCGTCTTCGGCCTCTTCGAGCGCTGCCGGATTTTTCTCGGAGCAGTAGCGCGTGATCAGAAAGCGCGAAACTTCGTCGAGCCTTGCGACCGCGCCCAAATGGCCGGGCTGGACGGCCAGCTCGGGGGCCTGCTGGACCTCGGGCGACTTGTTGAGGGTATTGGCGAGCTTTCGGATCTCGTAGAAGCTTTCCAGCTTGGCGCGACCGCGGGGGTCGACCATATCGCCGGCGTCGTAGCGGTTGCGGGCGTCGCCGGAGAGCAGGAGGCCTTGGGGCGTATTCGTGGGCATAGGCGCAGGTCGCAGTGGAACACATCAATTGGGCACTACAACCGGACCCTACACACTCGGTTCTAAATGTCCACCGGCGACAACGCCCACGGGCGTGCCACTACTGGGGGGTCTCCCACAACACGTTCAGGCTGCAGCGGTCGGTGTCGTCGCAGGTATAAAACGAGATGACCAGGTCGCCCGACTGGGCGATGGCGGTCGACACGCCGTAGGACGGGCCGTCGAAGACGGTCTCGACAGTCCAGGTGCCGGTGACGACATCGCGGCGCGCCACCCGAAGCTCGTCGTTGCCGTCGGGGTTGAACGCCACATACAGCGTGCCGTCGGTGCCCTCGATGATCGACGAGGGATGGCCGTAGGCGAGGCGCTCGCCGCGAAACAGCCGGGTCTCGCCGGTCAGGTCGAACATCGAGCCGCAGGTCACGAGCAGGTCGTCTTGGTAGTTGCCGCTCATGCACAGCCGGTAGTCGGCGGTGATGAAGAGCGAGTGGACAAAGGTGCTGGTGAGTTGCTCGAGTTCGACCGACTGCGGCCAGGCGTCGACCTCCTCGTCGTAGCGATACACGCCGTAGACGCCCGACTGCCCGCTCTGGTTGACCAGGTAGACGCTGTCGCCGTTGTCGGCGCGAAGCCCACGCTCCATGGCCGCCTGGGGGTTAGTCACCTCGAGCGGAGCTTTGCGGCGCCACTGGGGACGGCTGGCGGTGGTGTCGTAGGCGTAGAATTCGACGCGCTGGGCGTCTTGGGGGGCGAAGCTGACGAAGTAGCTCTTGCCGTCGTTGGTCACGTCGAAGCCGTCGTAGCGGGGGGTGCGGCTGCGGTCGACGGGGAAGGTGTGGAAGCGCCACGAGCCGTCGGGCTGGCGCATGGCGGCCTTGTAGGTGTCTTCGAGGGTGTCGGGAAAGACCACGATGGGCTTTTGGGGCTCGATGACGCTGACCCCGAAGATGCCCTCGTGGGCGCGGATGCGCTCGCCGGCCCACTCGCCGCCGACCGGCTTGTGGACGACCTTGAGGGTGGGGTTGTCGCAGCCGAGGGTGTTGCACTCGTGGTAGCCGAGCCACAGGGTGCCGTCGGGGTCGACGGCGAGGCTGGTGCGGTCGGTCAGCGCGTGGGTGCGCGAGACCGACTCGACGACCTCGGGCTGCCAGGGCTCGACGGGCGGGGCGTCGGGCTCGTCGGCCACGTCGACGGTGTCGACGAGGTCGGGCGGCGCGTCCCAGGCGTCGGCGATGTCGGGCTCGACGTCGGCGGTCACGTCGACGCCGGCGTCCTCGGGGAACTCCAGGTCGGACTGCAGATCCCACCCCGACTCGAATTCGTCGTGGCAGTTGCAGCCCGAAAGGGGGAGTACTGCGGCGATAGTCAACAGTATCAGTCGTCGCATGGTCATGGTGCCGAGTTAGGCGTGTGGTCCCCGAGAATATTCACCAACTGCAGAAAGCGTAGCGAAGATCCCCATTTCACGCCACTCGCACACGGGTGTCAGACACCGTGTTTTCGCCGCGCCCAACTGTGTCAGACACCATGTTTTTGCCCTTATTGAAACGGTGCCAGATACCGTGTTTACCCCGCAAAATGAGTGTGAGAGCGTGATCTCGCCTCGAAAGCACCCGCTATTTGCACAACATCGTGGCCAGAGCCTTGGCCTCGACTCACGCAACGACGGTCTGCGTTCGGCTCTCGGCGTCAGTGTCCGTCATTTTGGCAAAAATCGAGCCTCGAGGAGGCGATGAAGGCACACTTCGGCAGGCTCGCGACGCTTGAAGCGCGCGCAGGAAGGGAACGATGGCTGGTAGGGGTGGGGTTGGGTTCACGCCACCTTGGAAGGCGGCTCTCGGCGGATTCGGGTGCTCCCTCCCTCGCAAAACTGATGGCCTGGTGGAATGGTGCCGTCGGGGAAAGTCACCGACGATTTGCCTTTGCGCCATCGGTCGATCGCTGTTCGGTAGCGGTCGACGAGAGCACGATAGTCTGCGCGGTATTCGCCGAGCTTCTCGAGCTTACTGCCGAGACACAACGGACGAGGCGCCCTTTTCGGCTCGTTGGGACGATCTTCCCAGTCTCGAGCTAGGACCTTCTCACGCCCAATGCACTTGCCGACACGCTTCTTATCGAGCTCGTCGGCATGATCGTGGCACACTTCGACGATCTTTTTGTGGTACGCCTCGTCGTCGAGGTCTTGCCACTGGGGGAGCTTGGCCATGTCGAGGGTATATGTCTCGGTGGCCATCTGGATGAGCTCGGCTTCCGTCTTGTCTTCGTTCTTCTTTTTGCGTTTCTCGGCCCAGTACGTCTTGCGATTGACGACTTTCCCCACAAGCGGCTCGCCGCTCTTGTGGATATCCCAGGAGCAGAGTCCCGGCCACTTCATCGGGTGTTGGACCAAGTTCGACTCGCAAGGATTGCACACGATGTAGCGCAAACGTTCGAGCAGCATCTCGTCGTCGAGCACGCGTATTGCGGTGTAGCGGCGCTCCCAGAAGGTACCTTTACGACCGCGTAGCTTGTTGATCTTCTTGGCCAACTGGCTCTGGAAGTCGCGCATGAACAGGTGCATCTGCAGGGAGGGGCAGCGCGCCAGGATGTGGAAGTGGTTGGACATGAAGCAAAACGCGAAGATCTCGACACTGTAGCGCCAAGCCATCTTCGCCAGCAGCCCCAAGATGATGCGGTTGACCTGCTCTTCGGGTAGAAGCGCGTAAATCTGGTGCAACGTGCGATTGCCCAGCTCGTAGATGGCATCCTTCTCTTGATTTCGCAGCGGGTGTCCCATGTGTCTGTCTCCATCCGTGGTGAAGGTTCATCAACAGCCCTCATTACGGTTTTCGGCAGAAAGGGACGATTCGTTGCGTGATCGGGCAAAAATTCTTGCGGAGGCGGAGCGCACAGACATCCACGAGATCGCCCTCAGACGCGCATGAATACTCACCCACACGGTGTCTGACACCGTGTGGGTGGGCGGCGAGATCGTGGTCATTTTTCTGTTTGCCTGCATGCTTCGATCTGGTGCCCCACCACTAGCGCACCACCAATTTTCGGCGTGACGCCTGCCCGGCGGTGTTCATCACGACCAGCTCGTGCTCGCCCTGGGCGGGGGTCCACCACAAGGTGTCGTCACCGTCGACCTTGCCCAGAAACCGTCCGTTCACAAACCAGCTCAGCTGGCTCTGCGAGTTGGCGGCGTGTGCCTGCAGCAGGACCTTCTGACGCTCTTTCGGGATGCCGGGCATCAACACCAATGTCTGGCCCGGCGGCGGCGAGGCGATGGCCGGCGGGGCGGCCTCGCGGGCCGCACCGCAGTCGGAATGCATCGGCGGCGGTTCGCTCACATCACCCAGCCGCTCTTCCATCCAACGACGCACGTCAGGAGGAAGCTGCACAAAGGACCGCGTCTCGAACTCCCGCCCCTGCCGGCACCGCGGAGTGAGCGCGCGACCCGTCTCCAGGTCGACGTCGACCTCCACATGGTACGGGCACCGCTCGGTCGGTACCGAACGGGTGGGCAAGTACACTTCCTCAATATGCTCGCATGCTCCACTGGGTAGATGACCTGAAAAGGAGCATACTTCGACCTCGGTCATCACCTCGTTGGGCATCGGGTCATCCAGCCGCGTGGTGTCGTCGAGCGCCTCCAAGATGTCGAAGAACAGCGGCGCCGCGGCCTGCGAGCCCACAAGGTACGTGCTCGGGGAATTGGTCAAGTTGCCCATCCACACCACCGCTGTGTACCGACTGCTCGAACCGGCCGTCCACGCGTCCTTGTGGCCGCTGCTGGTGCCGGTCTTCCAGTGAATAGCCCCCGAGGTGCCCGTCCCACGCGCACGCCCCGGAAAGTCCGGTCGGTCGCGCCGACGTAGTGCTTGTCGAGTCAGCCATGCGGCACCAGAGCTGACGACGCCAGAATCGCGTTTCGCGGTGTCAGACACCGTGTTTTTTCTGCGCTCCGACACGGTGTCAAACACCGTGTGGGCCCCATTCTGTGCGGGCGTGGCGGCCTTTGCGAGCACGCGCAACTCCGTGGCGCGTGCATCGTTGGCCAGCGCCGCGTACAACTCGGCCACCTCCACCGGCGTGGCTTCCACGCCGCCCACCGCGATCGACAACCCCGTGTCGCCCGGCCGCGGGTTGAACCGACGCAGCCCCAGCGCGCGCAATGTACTCTGGAACCGGTCGACGCCGACCTCCCCCAGCAGGTTGACGAACGGCACGTTTAAAGAGCGCGCCAAGGCGTCGTCCATGCGCACCAGCCCCGAGTATTCGTAGTTGTAGTTCTCGGGGCTGTAGGTGCCGTAGGTCACCGGGATATCCGATTCGAGATGCTCCGGGGCGATCAACCCGTCGTCGATGCCTTGGGCATACAGAAAGGGCTTGAGCAGCGAGCCGGTCGACCGGGCCACGTCGAACCCGGCAATCTGGCCGCCGTGGCGCGCATCGCTAAAGTCGAAGTTGCCCACCAGCGCGCGAATCTCGCCGGTCTGATGCTCGGCGACGACCACCGCCGTATTGTGAATACCGTGGGTCTCGGCGACCGCCCGCCGCGCGTCGACGAGCTCCTCGACCGTTGCCTGCGCATACCGGTCCAGCGTCGTCTCGAAACGTCCCTCCTCGGGAGATCGAGCGCGCAGCCAAAACGCCAGGTGAGGAAGCCGCCGCGGCAATTGGGTCATCGCCACCGGCACCTCCTCGGCGGCCACCTGCGCGTACGCCTCCTCGACGCTCAGCCCACCGCCGCCCTTCCCCGCCGACAACGCCCCCTCCTCGAAGAGCTTCTTGGCGATGCGATTTCGCGTCTTCTCGAGCCGCTCGGCGTTCGCCTCCGACGGATGGTGCAAGGTCGGATTCTGCGGCACCGCCAACAACGTGGCGATCTGCGCGTCGGACATCACCTCGGCTGACTGCTCGAAGTAGGCCAACGACGCCGTCTCGATGCCCTCTCGGTTGCCCCCGTAGGGCACAAACCGAAGGTACGCCTCCAGAATCTCCTCTTTGGACATGTGCACCTCGAGTTGCATCGCGCGCAGCGCCTCGACCATCTTCGAGCCCAGCGTTCGCGGCCTGGGCTCGAGCAGGCGCACCAGCTGCATCGTGATCGTCGAGCCGCCCGAGACGACCTCCCCGTAGCGCACGTTCGACCACGCCGCGCGTACAATCGCGATGGGGTCGACGCCGGGATGGTGCCAGAAACGCTCGTCCTCGAGCGCGATCAGCGCCTCGACATACGCCGGGTCCACTCGGTCGAGCTCCACCGGGATGCGCTGCTTGTCGTCACCCGACAAGAGCACATGCGCCGTGCTGCCGTCGCGCCAGGTCACCACCATCGAGTCGCGCACCGAGAGCCGCTCCGGCAGGGGGACCAAATGGGCTGCCAAAACCCCCGCAAAAACCAGCAACATGAAAAGTGTCAGACACCATGTGAGGGCTCTCAGGAGCCGCTTTCGGCCCCATCTGGTCCATTTTGTCACCAACGTGCGCATCGCAGCCTCCTCCATTCTCCGACTCCATCCACCCGCTCAATCCACCAACCCAGACCACGGTCCTTTGACCGTAATGCTCTCCCGCTTCTTTCGCGCCCACACGTCGGCGTCGTACATCGACTCGGCGTGCACCGACGGCACGGTGAACTCCCCGGCGAGTGTGGCGCGCACCGGGTAGACCACCTGGGCCTCCTCGTAGCGGCTGAGGTTGCCGAAGATCGCAATCTTGGAGTCGCGCACGTCCATGTAGTCGCGGCTCCACGTGCGCTTGGAGTACAGCGCCCGAAGCGCCCTATGGTTCTTGTTGTGTCGCGGGTTCTGGATCTCCCAGCCGGCCGGCACGCGGTCGACCAGCGCGATATTTTGCTGCGACCTTCCCGACGTGTTTTTGACCGTCAGGCGCACGTAGGCCAAGTCGCCCAGCCGGTGGGCGCTCTTGTCGAGCGCCTGACCGTCCGTCCCCAAAAACTCACGCGAGACCTCCAGACCTTTGCCGCCGTACGAGACCGTCGGCTTTCGGCGCACGCCCTCGCTGCTGATCACCAGATACAACTCGCCCTTCTTGCGACCGTCGGTCTTCCGACCCTTCGACTGCACGTCGATTTCAAGCGAGCCGAAATCCGCCGCTCGCGCCAGCGACCAGCTCACTCCGTGGCTGTTATTGACCGCCGCGGGCACCTTTTTGCCGTCGGCCTTCAAAACGGCGCGCTTGATGCCGTTCGACCCGGTCTTCGACCATTTGCCGAGTCCGGTGACGCCCCAGGTGACCTCCTGGGTGTTGTAGCGACCGTAGCCGTGCTCGCTCAGCCCCCTGGCGACAGCCTTCATCAGCGGCTCGCCGGCCGCATCGTGGCCGAACAAGTCGACGAAAACGTTGAGCTGGAAGCCCTTTCGGCGAAGGTCGGAGTAGTAGCTTCGCCACGAGGTGCGCTCACCGCTGTCGGCGTCCAACCGCGGGCTCTTGAGGTCGTCCTCGTAGCGGCGGTCGCCGGCCAAGTACAACGCGGCCTTGAGCAGGTAGAGCTGCTCGGACTTCCAGCCGCGCGTCTTCGCCTCGTAGCGGTCGATCGCCCGCCGAATCGTTCCTTTATTAGCCCGGCCGGTCAGCGCGAGCACATACTGCGTATAGCCGTTCGCCCAGCGATAGTTCTTGTTGTCGACCTGATTTCGCAGCCACTCGAGCGCATCGTCGAGGCGCTCCTGGGGGATGTCGTAGCCTGCCTTTTTGGCGTCGAGCAGCGTGTGCGTGGCGATGGTCGTCCCCCACACATCCGGCCGACGCGCCCCGGGCCAGTAGCCGAATCCGCCCTGAGAGGTCTGCATCGACAAGAGTCGGTTGACCCCAGCTTCGACCCGCTCGTCGATCTGCTCTTTGGAGTAGGCGCCCTCCGGGTCGGCCGCGCGCATCAACTCGGACAAAAAGAGCATCGGCCGCGTCGACGAACTCGTCTGCTCGACGCATCCGTACGGGTAGCGCACCAAGTATTTGAGGTGGTCGAACGCTCGCCCGTACGGAATGTGGCTCACCCACAGAGTCGACCGCTCGGTGTGGCGCTCCCAGCCTTTCAAGTGCTTGGACAGGTCGGTCTTGCCATCCTCGAGCTTGATGCTCTGGATGAGGCGCTCGCGCGGCTGCTTCGGGTGGATGGGAAGTTGGGTCTGGTCCGTCGAGCGGATCCCCTCTCCCCTGGCAACGACCTTGAAACGCGCGCCTCCCGAACGCGCCCTCGTCTTCGCCTCGAACACGAAGGTGTGCGACTCACCATCGGCGACGGTCGCGCTCTTGGTGTCAGCCTTGAAGGCGACCGGGGCGAGCAGCTCGTCCAAGAAGGTGCTGCCGGGAAGTTCGATCGCCTCGGCGTCGATCGCGACCTCGACCTTCTGCGCCTTGCCGGTCGTGTTGGTCACAAAGACCGGAATCTGGACCGTGTCGCCGGCGGTCAAAAACCGCGGCGTGGTCGTCTGGATGGAGAGCGGGTCGCGCACTTTGACCGCCGTTTCGGTCGAGGCGACCTTCTTATTCGTCGCCGCGATCGCCATCACGCGCAGCTCGCCGCGGTAGTTGGGCACGTCGAACGCGATCGTCTTGCGCCCGCTCCGGGGCAATTTGACCAGCCCCGACCACAGCGCCACCGGCTTGACCGGCATGATGCGCCCGGTGTGATGCGAGCCGCCCTCACCCGAGCCGCCGCCGGGAGGCCCATTCTGTCCCGCCTCGGGCATCTGCACGTTCCAGCCGACGGTGTCGAAGGTCGTCACCCCCAGCGCCCGCTTGGCGATGAGTTGGTCGGTCAGATCCGGCGTCTCGTAGTTGTTGAGCGACAAGATGCCCTCGTCGACCGCCGCCACCGTCACATACATCGGCTCGCGCAGCTTGCCGGCGTCGACGACCACCTCCAGGCGACTGTTCGGCCGCACCTCTTTGGGCGCTGCCACCTCGAGCTTGTGCCGGTACGGGGAGCGATCGACGGCCAGCGACTTGGCCCCGAAAGCGCGCTCGGGCAAAAAGGCCATCTTCGAATCGAGGTGCGGATCTTTGATGAGAAAGACCGTCGCATAGGCGTTGGGCACCCGCTCGTCGAGGGTGAACGTCCAGGTATTTTCGCCCGGTTCGACCTCCTTCCAGTCGTGCTCGACCACCCGGTGGGTCTCCAGCGTCAGCAGCGCGCGGCCCTTGTACGGCGAGTTAAACCGAATGGTGTGGCGCTTTCCGACTTGAATCTCGTCGGGCCCCTCGATCTCGAGCTGGGTCGGATCTTCGACGCGCTCGGTGCGGCTGTTGTTGCGGCGAGAACGCCACCAAGACCAGTAGTAGCGCCGGTTCGTCTCGAGTTGCAGCGCCGTCTCGGCCTTGCCCGAGCGTGCCCGCACGGCGAACCCGTCGCGCACCTCGTGGGGCGTGATTTGCAGCTCGAATTTGCCGTCTTGGACGGCAACCTTCTTGGTCTCGGTGATCAGCGGCTGCCAGCGCGAGCGCCGGCTGTGGCTGCCCCGCGAGCGGTGGTAGTACCACGAGTAGTTGCGCAGCAGGTTGACGATCTCGAGTTCGACCTCGTCGGCCTCCTTGTACGGCTTGCCGTCGGGGGTGACCACCACGCCATTGATCGTCACCGGCTTGCCGTCCTCGACCTTCTGCACGTCCGCTTTCAGCCCGATATAGTAATGCGTCGGGTGGAACCAGGCGCTGGCCTGCTCGTCGGTCGTGCGACCGCTGCCGGCCTCGAAGACCGACGCCGTCGCCACGATCCGGCCTCCCGTCGAGCCGGCCACGTCGACTTCCGGGCAGTCGAGCGTGGCGATGTCGTCGTCGCCGATGGTGCCCACCGCTTTGCCCAGGTCGACGGCACGGTGGTCGGCATCCTCGAAGGCCGCCGGGCCGAATTTGTAGCCTTCGAAGCCGGCCGGCTGGAAGGTTTTGGGCTCGAGCCGGCACCGCAATTCGACGTTGCTCCCTTTGGCCGACGCGCCGAACAGGTAGCGCGCGTGCACCCCGAACTTGGCGTCATCTTCCGGATAGAACGCCTCCGACAGCGCCTCGACATCGACCTCCATACGCTCGGGGACGAACTCCTCGACGTAAAAGTCGTGCTGGGCGACACGCTTTTTGCCCACCAGCAGGCGCAAACGCCAGCGGCCGGTCGGGCTGATGTCCGACAACTGGTAATCGACCGCGATCACTCCGGCCTCGTTGGTCTCGACCACCCCCGACTCGGCGGTACGTCCTCGGGCGTCGAACAGCTCGTACTCGACGGGCAGGCCCTTTTTGGGGGCACGCTGGCCGTGGTTTCGGAGCACCCCGACCAGGTGGACTTCCTCGGCCGGCCGATACAGGTCGCGGTCGCCGTAGACCGCCGCGCGGTACGGCTTGGGCGACAGGTACGGCTCCCCGCCGGTGTCCGCCCCGGTCAACTGAGTCTCGAGTTCGCCGTACTTCAGGTAGGTGACGTCGTCGCCCTTCGAAGCGACGATCGCAAACGGCGCGTTCGGGTCGACGTCTTTCTTGGGCACGTCGAGCCGGCACGTGCCCTTGCGCCCCGTCTTGCAGCGCGCCATCACAAAGCCGCTCTGGCGGATAAGCTTGACGTCGACGCCGCGCTTGGGCCGGCTCGTGTGCATGTCGACCGCCCACACGAACACCTCGTCGCTCCACGACGCGTCGGGCTTTTTGGCGCTGCGTTTGGCCAACAAGTTGATGTCGGTCAAGAGGAGCCTGGCGGTGTCGCGCGAGTTCGAGTTCTTGTCGCGGATATGCACCTCGTAGACGCCCGGCTTGCGCTGGCCGACGAAGTCGCCGATGTCGACGAACAACGTCTCGACCACGTCCTGCTTGCCACGGGGCTCGAGGGTCGTCTTGCCCACCAGGTTCGAGGTGCGCGCGGTGGCCGACTCGCGATAGCCGCTCATCCAGAACACGAGGTTCTCGCGCGGAATGTGGCGCACCTCCACCTCGAGCTCGTCGACATTGCGGTGGCGAATCGCCAGGTTGTTCCAGGCCTCCGGCGGGATGTAGCGCCCCTCGCCGACCAGTTGGACGACCGACGAGCGCTTGCCGACGTCGTATTCACGCTCGACGACCTTGTCGAGCACACCGCCGTCGATCGTGCGCAGGCCCGGGCGCAGCCGAACGGTGTAGTTGTCGGGCTTGAAGTCGCCGCGAATCTGGAAGCCTGCGGCCGCCGGGGCGATGTCGAAGTCGACATTCGGCTCGATGTCGATATGACGTTTGGCCGAGTCGACGTCGGGGGTACACCGCTGGCTGACCCGGTAGTCGCGATAGCCGATGACGTTTCGGAAGTAGACGTCACCGCCCGCGACCGCCGCGTCGTCGCAAATGACATAGATATAATACCCGTCGACGCCTTCTTCGAGGGCGACGTTTTCCACCTGGACGCGCTCGCCGAAGGCCACCGACTTGTGCTCGTTGGCCGCCGGCGCTCGGATGGAGTGCGCCTCGTCGAACGGAAGCCCGCCGGCCAGCGCCAACTCGACCGACGCGTAACCCTTCTCTTTCATGAACGCGCTGGCCGTGATCGTCGCGCGCACCACGTGCGGCTTGTCGCCGCGGGCGTAGCTGACGTTGTAGGCGACCGTGCCGTTGACCCGCCAGTTGGCGTATTTGTCGACGGTCTTCGGGTCGACCGGTGCCGAGAAGAGCAGGTCGACCTGGGCTTGGCTTTTGTCGGTGACCGCCACCGGCGTCATCATGCGCACGAGCTCGAATTTGGGCAGCTCGTAGGTATGCGACCACGCCTTCCGGGGCTCGAGGCGCGTCACCGCGACCTCTTCTTCGCCCGCGTCGTTCTTGGTGGTGCGCTCGACGCCGATGGACTCGATGGTCACCTTGTAGGCGTCGCCTGGCTCGAGCTTGTCGCTGGGTCGAAAGACCAGCCGGTCGCGCTTGTCGAAGGTCCAGCGCCCGGCGAGCGTGGGCTCGATGGCGATTTCGGTCTCGCCGTTGAGCTCGCGGCCGGTGCGCGCGACGATGTCGTGACTGAACTCGACGACGAAGGCACGCGGCAACACCTCTTCAGGGCCGTCGGTGCGAAAGTCAGCCTCGAGCGTCGCCGCCGTGGGCAGCTTCGATGCAGCAACTTTGTCGACCACCTCGTCGAGCTCACCGGCCTCCTCGACCACTTCGTCCGAGCTCGCCGACGCCTCGCCGTCCGCCTCCGCGTCGTACTCCACACAGCCACTCGGCGACACCGCCAGAAGGGTCGCCAAGAGCACCCAAGTCGCCGCGCGCACCATCATCACCTTGCCATCCATCGCACCATCTCCATTCCGTTAGGGTTCGCGTTCTATCCTTCGACGCTACCCAAGGTACGGAGTGGTTGTTGTGCGCGTTTGGCCCGCGGGTTGCGCTTTACGGGCGAAAATGTGCAGAGGATGTGCAGAGAGGGCGATCGCACGGTGTCTGACACCGTGCTCGGCACGCACTCCTACGCCGCCACGACACTCTGGAAAGACGCGCCAAACTCGCCTATAAATCTAGCGAACACTTAGAATACCCTCTAATCACGAGTCTCCCCTCCCCCTGTCAGCGCCCCTCTTAAGCCGGGTTGGCGACCTGGCACGCATCTTGGAATAGGTCTCTGCGACGTTGCCGCAACAATCCGCAACTAGAACGAACAAGGAGAGAACGATGCGAGGCAGCGAATTGAAGCAGATGGGCTACCCCGAGGGGAACACGACCACCCTGGCGCTGAACCTGGTGGGCAAGGCCTGCGAGTCGGGCTGGGACGTCGACGACGTGCGCGACGTGCTCGAGAAGCTCGTCGAGGAGCCGGGCGAGTACGCCGAACACGAGATCTTCGGCGAGCTCGCCGAGGCGATCGGTGAGCGCGTGCTCTTCCGTGAGCGCGACGAGCCGGCGCCCTGGAAGCAGTGGGGCTCGGATCTCGACCCGGCCGCCATCGGCCAGCTCGAGAACGCCTGCCGTTTGCCCGTGTCCGTCGCCGGCGCGCTCATGCCCGACGCCCACCGCGGCTACGGGCTGCCCATCGGGGGCGTGCTCGCCACCGAGGGGGCGGTGATTCCCTACGCCGTTGGCGTCGACATCGCCTGCCGTATGAAGATGACCGTCTTCGACGCGCCGCCCTCGGCGCTCGAGCACGACAAGGAGCACTTGTCGAAGATCATCGAGGACGAGACGCGCTTTGGTATCGGCGCCTACTTCGACAAGCCCCACGACCACGAGGTCATGGACCGCGACTGGGGCGTCTCGCCGGTGACGCGTCGGCTCAAGGAGAAGGCGCGCTACCAGCTCGGCTCGAGCGGCTCGGGCAACCACTTCGCCGAGTGGGGTGTGTTGACGCTCGCCGACGACGCTCTGGGCGTCAAAAAGGGCCAGTACCTGGCGCTGTTGACCCACAGCGGCAGCCGCGGGGTGGGCGCGTCGGTGGCGAACCACTACTCGAAGCTCGCCCGCGAGTGGCACCCCGAGCTGCCCAAGGAGCTGCAGCACCTGGCGTGGCTCGAGCTCGACAGTGAGCTCGGCCAGGAGTACTGGGCGGCGATGAGCCTCATGGGTGAGTACGCCGCGGCGAACCACGCGGTCATGCACCGCGAGATCGTCGAGGCGTTGGGCGCCGAGGTGGTGGCCGACGTCGAGAACCACCATAACTTCGCCTGGAAGGAGGAGCACGACGGCCGCGAGGTGGTCGTGCACCGCAAGGGCGCCACGCCCGCGGGCAAAGGCGTGCTCGGGGTCATCCCCGGGTCGATGGCCGAGCCGGGCTTCGTGGTCCGCGGCAAGGGCGAGGCGACCTCGCTCGAGAGCGCCGCGCACGGCGCCGGGCGCGTGATGTCGCGTCGTCAGGCCAAGCGTGAGATCTCTTGGAAGGACGTGCAGGCCGAGCTCGACGCGTCGGGCGTGACCCTGCTGTCGGCCGACCTGGACGAAGCGCCCGACGTCTACAAGGACATCGAATCGGTGATGAGCCACCAGGACGACCTGGTCGAGATCGTCGCGCGCTTCGACCCCAAGATTGTGAAGATGGCGCCTCCTGGTGAGCCGCCGGAGGATTGAGGAATGACTGAGATGCTCACGATAGATGGATCGTTTGGCGAGGGCGGAGGGCAAATCCTCCGCAGCTCGCTGTCACTAGCCATGATCACCCAGACGCCGTTTCGGATCGAAAATATCCGCGCGCGGCGACGCAAACCGGGGCTGATGCGCCAGCACCTGACCGCCGTGAAGGCGGCGGCGCGGGTGAGCAACGCCCACGTCGAGGGCGCCGAGCTCGGCTCGACCGAGCTCGTCTTCGAGCCGGGGCCTATTTGCCCGGGCCACTACGAGTTCGCCGTGGGCACCGCCGGCAGCACGATGTTGGTGCTGCAGACGGTGCTGCCCGCCCTGCTCCTGCTTACCGAGTCAGGCGGCGAGTCAGGCGGCGAGTCGGGCGGCGAGCCGAGCGAAGTCTCCGTCGAAGGCGGCACACACAACATGAACGCGCCGGTCTTCGAGTTTTTGGACCGCGCGTTCCGCCCGCAGATGCAGGCGCTCGGCGCCGAGGTCTCGTTCGGGCTGGAGCAACACGGGTTCTACCCGGCAGGCGGCGGGCGCGTTCGCGCCACGATCAACCGCGGCTTCGACCCGTCGGCGAGCCTCGAGCTCGTCGAGCGCGGCCGGCTCGAATCGGTGGAGGCGACCGCGCTCTTGGCGCATCTGCCCGCGCATATCGCCGAGCGCGAGTTCGCCGCCCTCGCCGAGGCGCTCGACGTGCCGGTCGACGAGACGCGAACGGTCACGCTCGAGGAGTCGCGCTCCCCTGGCAACACGCTCATCGTCGACGTGGCGAGCGAGAACGTCACCGAGGTCTTCACCGGCATCGGCCGCAAGGGCGTGCGCGCCGAAGAGGTCGGCGAAGAGACCGCCCGCGCCGTCAACGCCTACCTGGCCGGCGGCGCGCCGGTCGGCCCCTATTTGGCCGACCAGTTGCTCTTGCCGATGACGATCACCTCCGGCGGCGTCTTTCGCACGAGCGAGTGCACGCCGCATACGGCGACCCAGCTCGCGCTCATCCCGCGCTTTGTCGACGTCGGATTCGAGCGCATCGACGACGAGCACGGCACCTTGATTCGTGTGGAGAAGTAGATTCGTGTGGAGAAGTAGGTTCGTGTGGAGAAGTAGATGACCCGACGTAAGACCGTCATGATCGGCATGGTCGGGGTCCAGCTCGACTCGGGCGTGGGCCCCGGCCGCTGGGAGCGTTGGCGACCGACCGTCAACGCGTGCAGGTACCCCGACCTCATCGTCGACCGCTTCGAGCTGTTGCACGAGCGAGATTACACCGCGCTCGCCGAGACCCTCGCCGACGACATCGTGTCGGTCTCGCCCCAGACCGAGGTGCGCCGACACGTCTTCGACGTCGACGACCCGTGGGACTTCGAGCAGGTCTTCGGCCAATTGCACGACTTCTCGAAGTCGTACGCGTTCGACCTCGACCGCGAGGACTACCTGCTGCACATGACCACGGGCACCCACGTCCACCAGATCTGCATGTTCCTGCTGGCCGAATCGCGCCACCTGCCCGCCCGCCTCCTGCAGAGCTCTCCGCCCCCCAAAAAACGCCGCACCGAGCCGGGCACCTACCGGGTGATCGACCTCGACCTGTCCAAATACGACCAGCTCGCCGCGCGCTTCGAGAGCGAGCACGCCGCCGCGATGAGCCTGCTCAAGGCGGGCATCCAGACGCGCGACGCCGACTTCAACGCGCTCATCGAGCGCATCGAGCGCGTCGCGCTGGCCTCGACCGCGCCGATTTTGCTCACCGGCCCCACCGGCGCCGGCAAGACGATGCTCGCCCGGCGCATCTTCGAGCTTGCCCACAGCCGCAAGATGGTCACCGGCGACTTTGTCGAGGTCAACTGCGCCACCCTGCGCGGCGACGGCGCCATGTCGGCGCTCTTCGGCCACCGCCGCGGCGCGTTCACCGGCGCCATCGAGGCGCGCGAAGGCCTGCTCAAGCGGGCCGACGGCGGCGTCATCTTTCTCGACGAGATCGGCGAGCTCGGCGCCGACGAGCAGGCGATGCTCCTGCGCGCGCTCGAATCGGGTCGCTTCCTGCCCGTGGGCGCCGACACGGAGGTCGAGAGCGACTTCCAGCTCATCGCCGGCAGCAACCGCGACCTCGACGCCGCCGTGCGCGACGGCGACTTTCGCGAGGACCTGCTCGCCCGCATCAACCTGTGGCATTTTCGCCTGCCCGCCCTCGCCGAGCGCCCCGCCGACATCGCGCCCAACGTCGACTTCGAGCTGGCCGAGTACACCCGCAAGAGCGGCCGCAAGGTGAGCTTCAACCGCGCCGCCCGCGAGCGTTTCCTGCAATTTGCGACCTCGCCGGCGGCGACCTGGCGCGGCAACTTCCGCGACCTGAACGCCTCCATCACCCGCATGGCCACGCTCGCCCCGGGCGGACGCATCGACGAGGCGACGGTGGAGGACGAGATCGCGCGCCTGCAGCGCGCCTGGCAGGGGCGTGCGCAAGAAGGCGATAAGGAGAAGTTCCTGCGTAGGCTGATGGGCGAGGAGGCGTTCGCCGAACTCGACCGCTTCGATCGCGTCCAGCTCGCCGACGTGGTGCACGTGTGCAGGGAGTGTCAGACGTTGTCAGAGGCCGGAAGGCGGCTCTTCGCGGTGTCGCGCGAGCAGAAGAAGTCGAACAACGACGCCGATCGGCCGTCGAAATACCTCGCGCGCTTCGGCTTGCGCTTTTCCGACATCAAGGCGTTGAGGCGCTGAAGCGCCACGACACGTGCGCCGGCCATGCTCCGCTCGTAGAGCAACTGTATTCATCAAAAAACCCGCACTCAACCCCAAAAAGGCTTGAATCTCGATCCAAAAGGCTTAAAACTACCATCAACCGTATTCTGAAAGATGCAATTGGAAGCTCTGGCCTGCTTGAAGCTGAGAGTCGAATGATGAAACGATCTCCGATGGTTGATGTTGGCAAACTCGTCCCGTGGCGCGTACCGCGTCACATGATTGGTCTCCTATTGATGGCCGGACTGGCCGTCAGTGGCTGCAGTGAAGAGGTCACCGGCCCGGACCCGGGCCTCGAAGACCCGGTGCAGGGTCAAGCGCTTCCGGTCAACCCCGGGATCATCTGCCAAGAGCAGCACCCCGAGGGAGGCACGCGCGTCGAGGTCACCGGCGAAAATATGGCGCCGGTGCCCGTCGACCTGCCGGGCAACCCGACGGTGGCGCTGCCGTCGCTGTCGCTGATCAAACAAGCCACGCTCGGCGGCCAAGCCGAGACGGGCACGACGATCACGTACGGCAGCGAGCCGGGCGAGACCAACGCCTCGCTGCTCAGCTGGGAGAGCCAGTCGTTGATGGCCTTCCAGGTGCCCAACAGCCTGACGTTGGGCGACGGCACCGACGGCATGCTCCCCACGGGCGTGTATGACGTGCAGGTGACCAACCCCAACGAGTCCGACGCGACCTCGATGGGTGCGCTTGCGGTCGCGCCGCGGCCCACCGTCGAAGAGGTCAGCCCCGGCCTTGTCTGCGTGGCTCAGGGGTCGGAGACGATCACGCTGACCGCCCAGACGGTGCTTCGCATCGGCGACAACCAGGCGGTCGTGCGCATCGGCGGCAACGAATTCACCGTCGACTCGACCGACGGCTGCACCCCGGTGGCCCACGAGGGCCTCGACGCCGAGTTCTGCGACACCGTCACCGTCACCCTCGAGCAGGGCAGCCTGCCGGCCGGCTTCCACGACGTGGTGGTCGCCAACCCGGAGACGGCTGCATGTGTGAGCGACCCGGCCGCCGACGCGGTCAGCCTGCGCGTGGTCGACGCCCCCGAGATCACCAGCATCGAGCCGGCCGCGCTTTGCAGCACCGAGCTTCCGGCCACCGTCACCCTGGTGGGCACCGGCTTTCTGGAGGTCGACGGCGAGCTTCCCACCGTCACGGTCAACGGCACCGACGTCACCGTCGACAGCATCGGCGGCACCTGTGAAGACCTCGAGACCCAGGGCGCCACGGTGCGCTCGTGCACCGAGGTCACCGTCACCCTGCCCGACGACCCGTCCATCTCGGCGGGCACCCAGACGACCGTCGAGCTGACCAACCCGGGCACCGCCGACTGCACCGGCCAGACCTCCACGCAACTGTCGGTCGCCGGGCCGCCCACGGTCACCGACGCACAGCCGTCCGAAATCTGCAGCGACCAGCCCGAGACGATCACGGTGTCTGGCACCGGGTTCGTCGACGGCGCCACCGTCACGGTGGGCACCGCGCAGGCGACCTCGGTCACCGTCAACAACGACGGCACCGAGCTGACCGCCGAGTTCAGCCAGGGCATCGCCCCGGGCACCTACGACGTCACCGTCGAGAACGCGCCCGGCTGCGGCGACACCCTCGAAGCGGCCATCTCCGTCGAGCCGACCCCGCTGGTCTTCTTCGTCGACCCGCCGGTCGTCTACAACGACATCGCCATCGAGGCGACGATCTTTACCACCGGCCTCGACGCCGCCGCCTCGACGGTCGAGGTGGTCGCCGACGACGGCACCGCCACCGCGTTGACCGGCATCCGCAGCCCGACGCGCTTCAACCGCATCCTGGGCACCATCCCCAGCGGGCTGACCCCGGGCGTCTACGACGTGCGCGTGACCAGCGACATCGGCTGTGCGGGCACCCTCGAAGACGCGATCACCATCACCGACACCACGACCATCGACATCGCCTCGGTCGAGCCGGCGTTCGTCTCGCCGACCGAAGCTACCGGCATCACGATCGCCGCCGACGCCAACTCCACGGCGCTGTTCGAGGCCACCCCGCGCGTCTACATCAACCCGAATCCGGCCCAGACCGGCGCGATCGCCACGGCGCTTCGCGCGGTCGAGTTCCAGGACGACCAGACCTTGAGCGCGGTCGTCCCCGGCGGGCTCAACCCGGGCACCTACGACCTCATCGTGGTCAACCCCGGCGGTGAAGTCGGCGTGCTCACCCAGGGCGTGACCGTGACCAGCGCCGAGCCGCCGCTCGTCACCGGCGTGCAGCCCGGCTCGTTCGACGCGGGCACCACGCCCACCGCCACGGTCTTCGGCGAGAACTTCCAGAGTGGCGCGACCGTCGAGTTCACCTGTGACCTCAACGGCACCACGAGCACCCCGTCGGTGGGCGCCTCCTTCGTCAGCGCCACCGAGCTGACCATCACCCCCGACCTGAGCAACGTGTCGGCGGGCAACGTCTGCCTGGTGCGCGTGATCAACCCCGACGGCGCCTCCTTCGAGTTCTCGGCGGTCTCGGTCAAAGAGCCGGCCCAGAACTTGTTCCCCTTCTCGACCACCAGCAGCATGCAGGAGCCGCGTCGCGCCCTCGGCCTCGAGGCGGGACGTCCCACCGCCACCAGCCGCTTCCTGTACGCCATGGGTGGTGACGACGGCACGCTGGCCAACGCCAAGACGAGCGTCGAGTCGGCGCGCGTGGGCGTCTTCGGCGCCCTGGGAAGCTGGTTCGACCAGCGCTACAGCCTGCCCGAAGCGCGCACCCTGGCGTCGACGGCGATCATCGGTCGCTACATCTACATGGTCGGCGGCAGCAACGGCACCAGCGCTCAGAACACCCTGTACCGCGCCCAGATCTTGGATCCGTTGGCCGGCCCCGAGGTCACCGACCTCGACGCCGAGTTGGGCGACGGCACCACCGGCCTCGACGGAGGCACCTGGTACTACAAGGTCTCGGCGACCTTCCCCGACACCGACCCGGACAACCCGGGCGGCGAGTCGCTCCCCGGCGAGGTGCTGAGCGTGCAGCTTCCCGACCGTCAGGAGAATATCATCCTGACGCTGACCTGGGATCAGGTGCCCGGCGCCGACGGCTACCGCATCTACCGCACCGCCGCGGCTGACGGCGACGCCGACAACGTCGAGCTTCTGGCCGAGGTCACCGACGGCACGACCACCAGCTACACCGACGACGGCCAGACCGCGGTCACCACGGGCACGGTGCCGCTCCCGCCCGGCTCGCTGGGTCAATGGCGTGACATGACCGGCTCGGCGCTGAACACCGCGCGTGCCAACCACGCCACCGTCGCCGTGCAGAACCCCAACGACGTCAGCCAGTACTTCCTGTACGCCTTCGGCGGGCGCGACGCCTCCGACACGCTGCTCGACTCGTACGAGTGGGCCACTGTCGACGTCGCCGCCGACGGCACCCAGACGGTGTCGGGCTGGACCACGGGCACGCGCACCATCGGCGCAGCCAAAGAAGGCCTGGTCGCCTGGACGGTCACCAACCGCGAGAGCGGCGATGTGGCCGCCGGCGAGACTTACATCTTCGTGGGCACCGGCTTTTTGGCCAACGGTCAGTCGACGGGCGCCATCTTGTCGGGCTTCCTCGACGCCACGAGCACCGACGGCGACCTGATGGCCTCGGCAGGCGGCACGCTCGACACCGAAAACGGTATCTCGACGGGCCGAGGTGGCGCCGTCGGCGCTGCGGCCAACGATTTCCTGTTCCTGTTCGCGGGTGGGCGAAACACCGCCATCACCAACGACCAGTCGACCGAGATCATCGCAGGTCCCGATCTCGACAACTGGAATGCACTCGGTGGAGGTAGCCTGCCGACGCCGCGCTTCTACCCGGCGCTGGCCTCCGAGAGCGCATTCTTCTTCGTCGCAGGCGGCGCCGACGACGCCGGCAACGCCCTCGACGTGGTCGAGCAGACGGTCAAATAAACGGGTGTGAGCCGGAGGCCCCACGGGTCTCCGGCCGGCAACCGAGCGCCGAAAGGCAAGACATCAATGGAGAAATGACGATGAAATCGATGATGCATATAAAACTATTGGCCCTGGCCGCCGTGCTCACCCTCGCCCCGGCCACCGCGTTCAGCCAGCAGATGGGAACTCCGCCGGAAGACGAGCAGCCGGCGGCGACGGAGACCGAGACAGACACTGAGACCGACACCGAACCGGAGGCTCAACCGGCCGAAGGCGAGGAGATGGCCGAGCCGATGGCCGAAGACGAGGCCGTCGAGCCGATGGCCGACGAAGACGCCACCGTCGGCGCCGAGATGGAAGTCGGCGCCGACGACGAGCTGATCTACCAGCAAGGCGGGCTCTCGGGCCTCGGCCTGGTCATCGGCGCCAAGGTCGGCGGCGGCTTCCCGCAGCTCACCAGCGAATTCGACACCACCTTCACCGGCGAGCTCGAGCTCGGCTACACCCTGCCGGTGCTCGACCGCAGCATCGAGGTCTTCTTGAGCGGCCAGTACGCCGCGCCCAGCTCCGAGGAGACCGAGGCCGGCCCCGACGAGCGCCTCCCCGGCGACGGCACCTGGAGCTACGAGGCCACGATGCACCAGGTCGTGCTCACCCTGGGCGGCCTGTACCGCCTCGACGTCGGCTCGGACCTGGTCGTCCCCTACGGCGCCCTGGGCGGACGGATGTACCTGTGGCAGACCGACGTCGACGGCGAAGCCGACGGCCAGCCGTTCGGCGAGTACGAAGAGCAGGACACCGACTTTGGCGGCTACGCGGCGCTGGGCGCCGACTTCTTCCTGGGGCCCGGTTCGCTTCTGGTCGAAGTGCAGTTCGGCTACGCCTCGGTCGATAACTTCATCTTGCGCGATACCGACACGGGCAGTTTGAACGCGGTGATTGGGTATCGGATGTTTTTGTAACCTGAAGCAACGCGTGGCTTCGTGATGCCCCGACGATTTGCTACGCGTTGCTTTTCGGCGCCCCCCATCCGCCTGGCGCTGTTTCGATTTGCTACGCGTTGCTTAGCGGCGCCCCCCATCTGCCTCGCGCTAAACAGCGCGCTCGGCACCTTCCCCGGGGGAAGGGATGCCCCTGCGAAAAGCTACGTGGTTCAGGCGCGCTAAGGCAGCCCTTCCCCCGGGGGAAGGTGTCTGGCGCGTTTTATAGCGCCAGACGGATGGGGGGCGCCACAAAGCAAAGCCTAGCTCTTCGCAGGCGCGAGGCGGATGGGGGGCGCCGCACGGCTACGCGCCCCATTGTCCTCACACAAAAACGCTCATTTTCCTTTTACGGGGATTGTTGCCTACCAAAACCGCATTACCATCGTTGGGTAAACAAAGCTGATTCCCAAACCACCCAACGAGGCCCCCAATGAGCACCGCCAAGAAGCACCCCAAAGCTCCCACGCCGCCCTCCAGCAAACTCGCCGCCACCGACCACCCGGTCCACGACCTCATCGCGCGTCGCTTCAGCCCGCGCGCCTTCGCAAACAAGCCGATCGACGACGCGACCCTGCGCTCCATCTTCGAGGCCGCGCGCTGGGCACCCTCGGCGTTCAACGCCCAGCCGTGGAGCTTTATCGTGGCGCGGCGCGAGGACGAAACAGCGTTCGAAAAGGCGTCGAGCATGCTCATGGACGGCAACAAGCGGTGGGCCACGGAGGCCGCCGCGCTGGTGTTGGTGATGGCGCAGACCCACGATCCCGAGACCGGTCGCAACTACAGCCACGGCCGCCACGACGTGGGCCTCGCCACCGGGTTTTTGCTCCTGCAGGCGCTCGACCACGACGTCTATGCCCACCCGATGGCCGGCATTCACCGCGACAAGATCGCCGAAGCGTACGGCATCCCCGAGCATTTCGAGCCGATCACGGCGCTGGCGCTGGGGTATCTGGGCGAGCCCGCCGACCTGCCCGACGACCTCGAAGAGCGCGAGCGTGCCCCGCGCAGCCGCCGCCCTCAGGACGACTTCGTGCACATGGGAGAGTGGTAGTTGCGTGGCCGCGTGCCGGCCACTACATTGGCTTCGTTGCAGATAATCTGAACCAACAGCACAACGAGGCACCATGCACGTTCCCGAACTCATCCGACGCAAACGAGACGGCGAAAAACTGAGCGCCGACGAGCTTCGCGCGCTCATCAAGGGCTATACCGACGGCGATATCCCCGACTACCAGATGGCCGCCTTTGCCATGGCCGTCTACTTCCAGTCGATGGACTCCGATGAGCTCGGCGCCTGGACCGACGCGATGCTGCGCTCGGGTGAGGTGCTCGACCTGTCGGATATCAGGGGCGTCAAGGTCGACAAGCACTCCACAGGCGGAGTGGGCGACAAGGTCTCGCTCATCCTCGCCCCGCTGGCCGTGGCCGCGGGTCTGAAGGTCCCGATGATCTCGGGACGCGGCCTGGGCCACACCGGCGGCACCCTCGACAAGCTCGAGAGCATCCCCGGCTTCGACGTCAACCAGCCGGTCGGCGAGTTTCGCCGCCTGGTCGACGACATCGGGCTGGGCCTGATCGGCCAGACCGGCGAAATCGCGCCGGCCGACAAAAAGCTGTACGCGCTGCGCGACGTCACCGCCACCGTCGAGTGCATCCCGCTCATCGCAAGCTCGATCATGAGCAAGAAGCTCGCCGAGGGCATCGACGCGCTGGTGCTCGACGTCAAAGTCGGCAGCGGCGCGTTCATGAAGGACGTCGACAACGCGCGCAAGCTGGGCGAGACGATGATCGGCATCGGCCAGGCGATGGGCACCGAGGTGCGCGCGCTCATTACCGACATGGACCAGCCGCTGGGCTTGGCCGTGGGCAACACCCTCGAGGTCGTCGAGTCGATCGCCACGCTTCGCGGCGAAGGCCCCGAAGACCTCACCGAGATCACCGTCGAACTCGTCTGCGAGATGCTCGACGCCGCCGACAAGGTCGACGATCGCGACTACACCAAAAAGATGCTCTACGAGCTTCTGCAAGACGGCTCGGCGCTGCACGTCTTCCGCGAGATCATCGAAGCCCAGGGCGGCAACCCCGAGGTGTGCGACGACCCGACGATCATGGGCGTAGCCGACCACGTGGTCACCTTCGGCGCCCCCAAGGCCGGCGTCATCGAACACATGAACGCCGAGCAGGTCGGCCTGGCCGCCCTCGAGCTGGGCGCCGGCCGCCACACCAAAGAAGACGACATCGACCCGGCCGTCGGCCTCGTCTTCCGCAAAAAGCGCGGCGAGACGGTCGAAAAAGACGAGCCCATCCTGGAAATCCACCACAACGGCAAGGGCCTCAAAGACTGCGTGGCGCGCCTGGAGAAGGCGATCCGCATCGGCGACGGCCCGGCCGACGACAAGCCGTTGATCATCGAGCGGCTGGGTTGAGGAGCATAATGAGTCGTGCTGCCTCACTTGGTGGGCTCGCCGCGCCTATTGGCTGCACTCTGATTGGGTTCACGCTGATTGCCTGTCAGCCAAAGCAGGTGAGAGAGCCCCAAGCGGCTCAGCGAGAATCCAGTGAGGCACCCTCCTCGTCGGAGCAGACGAAAGACGCCCTCGTCAGTCTCGAGGCGCGCCCCGAACTGGTGTTGCCGACGATATTCAGCCCTCTGTCACCGGTTCCGGGTCCCTACGTCGAGCTGGGACTCGACACCGTCGAAGTGGGTCGGTTCGAGATCGTCAGCGGCGAGCGCAAGGCCGACACCGACCCGTCTGCCAGTTTCCCGCGCACGGCGCTGACGGACGGGTCGACGGCGTGGAAAGAGAAGCTCTCCGGGCCGATCTCCATATCCCGAGACAAAGCCGAGCACTCGAACGAAGCGTTCGATCCCGTCCTGCGCGTGGCAGCTGACCACACCATTGGCGCACACGAGCTTCTGGCGTTGATGGTGGGAGCAGAGGATGTCGCCGGCATCCGCCGGTTCAAGCTCTTTGTGCGAGTGCCCGAAGTGGGCTTGGGCGTCACCAACATGACGCTGCTCGACCAGCTTCCCCCGACCGAACCGCCCGAGGGCTCGAAGCCCTTGCTGCTCACGATCGATATTTTGCCCGACGGCTTCACCGTCTCCTCGCCGCGCGCCACCTTGCCCCAAATCGAAGGATGTCCTTCGACAGGCCCCACGGTGTGTCGCCCCAAGACACAGGTCGACCCCGCCGCACTCGCGAAGGCTCGAGCGCTCCAGCGTGCCGGCAAATACGAGGAGAGTCGTCAAGAGGTGGCCGAAGTGCTGACGACCTACGACTGGCCGGGCCTCTACAGCAAACTCGTCGAGGTCAAGCGCGCCCATTTCAACGCGACGGTAGTCCATATTCGGCTCGGAGACCGAGACGTGCCGCTGGCGGTGCTCGCTCAACTCATCGACACGGCCCAGTACGGGTTGCGAAAGGCCGATGGACAAGATTGCACCGATGACTTTTCGAACTCCGAAGAACTCCTCGCAGCGGTTCCCTGCAAGAGGGGCGGAAGACTCGCGCCACTCTTTCCCGACGTGGTACTGCTGACGCAGTCCACGCCCACCAAGAAGAAGTGATGCCATGGATACAGGCATCCGGGGCCGAACAGAGAAATCGGCCCCTGGCGCCCTTCCTGCGGCGATCGACGCAACAAAATCGAAAATCTGCCGATAACCGTACTGAGAGGCATGAAGTCTCGTGGCCACGAAGCTGCTCTTCTCATGGGCGGGTGGGCCGTGCTCCTTCGGGAGCGCGGCCCCTGGCCTGGTGGCCGAGCCCTGTGGGCTTGGACGGTTCTGTTCGACAACTCCTCCCGTCGCCGAAGGCGGTTGATTCGTGCATCTTCGGCGCCCTCTGTCCTCGACGATGCTCCGCATCGCCTTCGTCAGACGGCGTCCGAATCTGCAGCGAATCCCCTCGCCTCGGCTCGGTCCGGAGGTGCCGAGCAGAACCTGGTCTGCGGCGGAAGCGGTTTTGCTCCGGTTCCGAAAAAGTGGGTGTCACGCGCGAACGTCTTCCGAAGGCCCGTCGGTTCGCGCAGGGTGCTCCAAGTTGCCCGGTGCGGCTCGCGGCGGGCGGTGTGTTTGCCTCGTGCAAACATGCCGAAGGCCGAGCACGTACCACCTGACAATTGCCGCAGCGGTTCCGGCGTTCCGATGAGTGAGAAGGTGGCAGTTCGGGCGTCGGCGTCGGGGTAGGCGCGTGCGCTGCGACCTATCCAAGGTGGCTTCAAAAACCGGAGCCGGCTTCGGCCGGCACAGCATGGCTGGCTGCGCGGTGCACCGGTCGAGCTGGTCGCTACGCCGGCCAACCTGGTCGCTACGCCGGCCAACCTGGCGGCTGCACCGGTCGAGCTGGTGGCTGCACCGGCCAACCTGGTCGCTACGCTGGCGAAGTTGGCCAAGGCCGAGCCAGAGCCGGTCGGTCAGCTCATGCAAAATGACATTTCGACACACCGGCTGTCGCGTTCATCGTGGCTCCGGACCGCACATTTGTGCCTACCGTCCGCTCCCCCACGAAAACCATTACGAAACAGGCACCGCCGTCGGCTCGCCTTCCGGCAACTGCGCCGGCTTGTCGGCTCCGTCGAGGGACCAGGGGTCCTCGAAGACTTGTCGGAAAGCGTTGGCGAGGGTGCCGAGTTGGTAGCCGTCGACGAAGCGGTGGTCGACGGTGGCGGTGATGGTCAGTTGCTCGCGCACGGCGAGCTCGCCGTCGATGACGGTGGGTTGCTCTTTGATGGCTCCCACCAGCAGATAGACGGGCACGCGGGCGAACGGCGTGGGCGGCGCGTAGCCCTCGTCGATGCCGAACATGCCGACGCTGGTGATGATGCACGAGCCGAAGGGGAATTTGTCGAGGCCGAAGTTCGACAGGTCGAGGCCCAGGGCGCTGGTCAGCCAGCCGACGAGCCACAAAAAGCGCGGCAGCATCCAGCGGGGCATCAACTTGAGCGGGCCTTTCGACTTTTCGAATTGCTCGTCGTTGCCGCGGCGCAATTTACCGGCCTGCTCGCGTAGCTCGCCGGCGATGTCGGCGACCGACTTCTCGTCGGCGCGCTCGACCTTGGCCTTGGCCAGGTCGGCGCCGTCCTCGACGGTGACCAAAAACGAGAGGTCGACCGTCTCGAAGGGCACGAAGCGCCGAAAAAGGATGCGCCCGTTGAGGCTCGGCTCCTTCTTGAGGGCCATGGCGGCGGCTTTGCCGACCAGGTGCGTGACGGTGACCTTCTCGCCGGTCGTTTGGCGCACGTGTTCGATGTAGCGCTGCGCCTCGGTGACGTCGAGGGTCAGCTTTCCGTAGATATTACCTTCCCGGGGCGACGCCCAGGTGGCGATAGCGAGCTTGCGTCGAAGGCTCATGGCAACAGACTCGAGATGGTAAAGGTACACCTCAGCCTAGCCTGCGAGCGTCGCGCCGTCGAGTTTTCTGTGCGGAGACTTGTGCCGGCTTCGATTGCCGGCAGCGAAGCGACCGGCCGATTCAGTTTTTGCGCAGCGGGGGCAGGTAGACCACGGCGCCATTTCGCACCTCCCGGCGCACCTCGATCCCCGCGCCCCACAACTCGTCGACCAAAAAGCCACTCTCGCAAAGGCCCAGGGCGTGGGCGAGCAGGCGGTCGGTGATGCCGTCGGGGTGCTCGAAGATGATCTCGAGCGCGTCGTCGGCGTCCTCGCTGATGAAGGCGAACTGCTTACCGGATTCCGGCTTGTTGAATTCCGGCTTGTTGAATTCTTCGGTGTTCTCGTCCACTGCATCCCCTGTTTGACGAGATGTTGAGCGCGCACGGCCCCCTCGCCGGCTGCGCTTCTTCTGTGTCTAAGGGACAAGCTAGACACTTTTGACAAGACGCGAAGCCGTGTAGGATAAGGTCTCTTTGTGACAGATGTATGACAGAGCAGTAATTGTGCGAAGTACAACGATATTTACCGTATTCGTCTTGACCGCGACCGTCGCTCTCGCTGCCGGTTGCGGTGGTGACGGCAAAGTCGTCTCCACTCCCAGCGAAGAAGACGCCGGCCCCGATATCGGCCCCGATGTGGGTGATGTCGGCGAGGACGCGGACGCCGCGCCCGACGCCGACGCGAGCCCTGATGCCGACGCCGACGTCGACCCGCCCCCGCAGGAACTCATCGGCCAGCTCAACGTGTCGCGTTGGCAGGCCGATGCGCTGTACGACTACCCGGAGTTGCACTCCACGGCGGTCTTCTCGCCGGCGCTCGCCGAAGCCGGCGTCGAAAACGCGCTCGGCTGGTTGGTCCGCAGCGAGGGGTGGCCCATCTTTTTGCCGCTCGGACACTGGTCGCTGCCCGCGGTCGGTGAGGCCGGCCCGATGCAGCCGGCGACGGTCGACGGGTTTGGCCTCGACGACGTGCTCGACGCGGGCATCTACGTCACCGTGGGTGAGCACTCGGTCGCCCACGTCGACGAGAATATCCTGGCCGCCCACGACACGCCGGTCTATCTGACGCTGCAAGAAGACGCGTTTTTGCACGCCGAGCGCCAGGACCCGGCGGTGCCGATGGACCTCGAGATCGACGGCGGCGAAGACATCTCGCGCCAGGCCCTCGAGGCGGCGGTCACCCTGCCCGAGCCGCTCGAGATCACAAGCCACGACACCTCGCAGCTCGTGCCGGTGCGGCGCGGCAAAGACGTCGTCGTCGAGTGGACGCCGAGCGCCGATCCCGACGACACCATCGTGCTGACCGCCGAGACCTGGGACGACGCCCATATGTGGCGCGTCGAGGACACCGGCCGCGCCAACTTGAGCGAGTTGATGCGCCAGGCGTCCATCGTCGTGCGCGACGCGCCCACGTTTTCGATCACCCGCCTGCTCGAAGACACCGTCCAGCTTCGCGAGGGGCGGCTTAAAGTCGTGAGCACCGCGCGCCAGTGGCTGTATGGCAAGCGCGTCAAGCCGTGGAAGATGGATCCGTTCGTGTGGCCTGCGGGCACAACCACCGAAGTGGAGTTGAACTGGTGGGACGGCGCCGTGCGGCCGAACGAGCTCGTGTTCGACCTGCCGGCCGGGGTGAGCGTGCAGAATATCCGGATGCTCGACACCGCCCACCACAGGATCGGGCTGACGGTCGAGGTCGATGCGGACGCCGAGCTGGGCGCCGTTGGCCTGAGCTTCGTCGACGATACCGGCCGCGCGGTCAACCTCGACGAGGCGGCGTGGGTGGCCGCGTCGCTGCCCGCCTCGGGCGACTGCCAGAGCGCACTCGACGAGGGGCCGCTGGCCGACGGGACTTACTTTGCGACCAACGATGGACTTTCGACCGGCGCGTTCGCCACCGACGACTGCCCTCTGGGCGACCCCACCGGACGCGAGCAGGTCATCCCGCTGCACATGAAGCCGGGCCAGACGCTCCACGCTCGCCTGCTCAACCAGCAGAGCCTCGGCACGATGTATATCGTCGGCGACTGCAGCGACACCTTGCCGGTGTATGCGTGCACGATGTCGCCGCGAAAAGAGCGCGCCGCCACGCTCAGCTACACCGCCTACTACGAAGAGGACATCTTGCTGGTCGTCGACAGCTACGGCACCGCCGACGGCCCCACCGAGCACTTCGCCGTCGACATCCGCCGAGGCCCCCAGCAGCCGTTCGTGGTCGCCCCGCCCGTGGTCACCGGCGGCGCGCGCTCCGAGGAGCTCGAGGTGGTCTCCTTTGCCGGCGACTTCGACGCCTCCACGGCGAGCTTCGACTTCGGCGCGGACGTCACCGTCGAGAATATCGACGTCGCCTTTGCGGACACGGCCTTTGTGACCGTGTCGGTGGCCACGCCGCTGACCAATCCGGGCCCGCGGGACGTGGCGACCCAGATCAGCGGGGTCGACTACACGGTCCCCGGGGCGCTGACGCTTCGCCCGTGGCTCAACCCGCAGACGACCTGCCAGGACGCCGCGGCGCTGACGCCGCTCGGCGAAGGTGAATACGAGGGACTCACCAGCGAATTCCTGGGCAGCCAGAACACCGTGTCGGTGGAGTCGTGCTTGGGCCAAACGGCCGACGCCCCCGAGGCGATCTTCCCGGTGGAGCTCGGCCCCTCGCAGACGCTACGCGCCCGGGTCGACATGCCCGGCGCCGACCCGGTGCTCTACTTGCTCGAGGCGTGTGACGGCGCGGTCTTGCAGTGCGCCGACGACCGCGCCCCGGGCGACCCGGAGTACCTCGAGTACACCGGCCCGCCCCAGGCGAGCACCGTGTACCTGGTCGTCGACGGCTACGGAGCCACCGACACCGGCGTGTATTACCTGAATATCGATTTTACGCTGTAAATATTGGATAGAACGATGAAGAGTTTGATGCTCCGAAAGCTGCTCGGCCTGGCCCTCTTGCTTGTCCTGAGCGGATGCCTCAACGCCGCCCCCGACGCCCCGGGCAGTGCCCAAGCGCCCGCCCCGGCCGACGAAAGCAGCCAGCAAGATGGCCGCCAGCAAGATGGTAGCCAACAAGACGACGGCCCGCAGGGCTGGCAGACCGTGCGCCGGCCCTACGTGATCGCCGACGGCGAGGTGCAGCTGCACTTTACCCGCCCGGGCATCGTGCGTGACGGCGGCGAAGACCCCGAGGCCGACGACGCCATCGCCGAGGCGATTCGCGGCGCGCAGACCAGCGTCGACCTGTGCCTGTACGAGTTCAACCGCCCCGAGATCGTCGACGCGGCCGTCGAGGCGGCCAACAACGGCGTAGAGGTGCGCTTTGTGGGCGACGGCGACGAGCTCGAAGACGAGGGCTACGTGCGCCTCGAGCACGCCGGCGTGGAGATGGCGCTTCGCAAGCCGCACGACCGCATCATGCACAACAAATTCGCGGTCATCGACAACCGCATCGTGTTCACCGGCTCGATGAACTACTCCGAGAACGGTGTGATGCGTAACAACAACAATTTGCTGCGCATCGAGAGCACCGACCTGGCCGACATCTACGCGCAGGAGTTCCAGCAGATGTACGACGAGCGCAAGTTCGGCCGCTCCAAAGAGCCGCTGGGGATCAGCCTGCCGGTGGGCATCGGCAACCGCCCCGCGGAGGTCTACTTCAGCCCGCAGGACGACGCCGCCGAGCGTGTGCGCGACCTGTTGCAGGAGGCGGACACGCGCGTCTTCTTCATGATCTTTAGCTTCACCCACGGCGACATCTCCGACGACCTCATCGCGCTGGCCGACAGCGGCGTCGAGGTGGTGGGCATCTTCGACGAGAGCCAGGCACGCGGCCGCTACAGCGTCGACGAGAAGCTCGCCGAGGCGGGCTTGCCGGTCTTTATCGACGGCAACGAAAACGCCATCGGCTTTGCGGGCGGAAAGCTGCACCACAAGGTCATGCTCATCGACCCGGGCACCGACTCCGACCCGGTGGTGGTCACCGGCTCGTACAACTGGTCGAAGAACGCCACCGAGAATAACGACGAGAATATCCTCGTGCTGCACGGCCCCGAGTACGCCGCGCCCTACCTCGAAGAATTCTGCAAGAACCTCGAGGTCGCCCGGCCCCACCCGGACATCCAGGTCAAGCCGCCCAACCCGTGCGCCAATCTGTTTACGCCGGTGCGCATCAACGAGTTCATGCCCAACCCCGACGGCGCCGACAGCGACAACGAGTGGGTCGAGATCGTCAACACGGGCACCGCGCCCATCGACCTGACCGGCTGGCAGTTGGGCGACGGGCTTCGCAAGGCCCGCCACGTCTTTGGCGACGTGGTGCTCCCGCGCGGCGGCTCGATCGTCGTCTACAGCGGCGGCGCGACCGCGCAGAACCCGCGCACCGTCGCCTCGACGGGGTATCTGGGGCTGGCGAATAACGCCGACGAGATCGTGCTGCGAGACGAGCACGACGTGGTCATCGACCGGGTGGCCTACAAGAGTGCCGAGTCGGGGATTTCGTTCAACCGCGACCCCGACGGGGGCAAAGAGGGCGACTTCGTGACCCACGACACGCTGGGCACCGGCCTCGAGAGCTCGCCGAACCGCCGCGCCGACGGCACCGCGTGGGCGGGCCAGCCGCAGGTCATCATCAACGAGCTCTTCCCCAACCCGTCGGGCACCGACGACGGCAACGAGTTCATCGAGCTGGTCAACGCGGGCAGCGCGTCGGTCAACCTGCAGGACTGGCAACTCGGCGACTCGGTCGCCGGCGACCGCCACGTGTTCAGCGCGCGCACCCTCGGCCCGGGCGAGTCGGTCGTGGTCTTCGACAGCGGCTCGCACACGAGCATCGCGAACGCGATCACCTCGTCGTCGGGCACGCTGTCGCTCAACAACACCGGCGACACCATCACGCTGGTCGACCACCTGGGCCGCCACGTCGACCAGGTCCAGTACGCCGGCTCGACCGACGGGGCGAGCCTCAACCGCCAGACCGACGGCAGCCCCTTGGCCGCGATGGTCGACCACGACACCATCGGCAGCGCGCTGGGAAGCTCGTCGCCGGGCACCCGCGTCGACGGCAGCCTGTGGACGCGCGCCGACCTGGAGACCCGCGTCATCATCAACGAGGTCTTCCCCAACCCCGACGGCTCGGACGCCGGCCAAGAATTCGTCGAGATCATCAACGTGGGCACCCAGACCGCCGACCTGAGCGGCTGGACGCTGGGCGACGCGGTCGTCTCGGACCGACACACCTTCCCCAGCGACACGCGCTTGGCGCCCGACGGCGTCATCGTCGTGTTCGACAGCGGCACCCACGACACGGTGTCAGGGGCCGTGTCGGCCAGCAGCGGCAACTTGTCGCTGAACAACTCGGGCGACGTGATCACCCTCTTCGACACCGGCGGTGAGCCGGTCGACGCGGTGCACTACGACAACGCGACGTCTGGCAAGAGTTTGAACCGCCTCGACGACGGCAACCCCGACAGCCCCCTCGACTACCACGACCAGGTGTCGGGCGCGGTGGGCAACAGCTCGCCGGGGCTTCGGGCGGATGGGTCGGCGTGGTGAGACCGGCTCTTGGGGGTTGGGGTCTCGAGCGTGCGCCTTGCAGGGGCTGTGGCCATTAGGCTGGAGTTTCGCCGAATTTGTCGGCGTTTTCTTCGGTGCGAGGGCATCTTGCCCTCGTAAATTGGGCCGAAGGTAGGCCGTTTCAGGCCGCCTTGCGAGCCCCATCGGCCCCTGGCGGCGCGTGTCGGGCCAGTTGAGTTGTCTGTTTTTCGTAAACCCGGTCGTCAGACCGGGTTTGCCATAATTGTTCTTGCTCCATCTGGCGGTGAAATGCCTGGAGCATGTCGACGAAACTGATTGTCACTTTGTGCGGATACCACGGGGCCAGATAGCGCGCCCACCATATGTCTTTGAGCGGCTGACCATGGTCGAGATACCACAGCACCACAAAGCTGTAGCACAGCATTCCGAATGGAACCGTGCGCTCCGAGGCGATCGGCCGCCGCTCGATAGGAGCCTTGGGCCCGTGGATCGTCGAATCTGCAGGTTCGTCTCCTTGAGCGAATCCGTTTTGGACCTCCTCGATGCCCATGTACTGCTTGCAGTCACGGTAGCAGCTCTCCAGCGACCACCGCAGGCTCTGCGGAATCAGGACTTTGGGGCCCGAGCAGCCCGGCCGGCTTCGAAAGTAGTAGTTATCTTCGAGTCGTCCGCTCGGATCGCGAGTGATGACGACGGTCAGCACGCGATCCTTCCCGGCGCTCTTCCACTGAGCCTCAAATGTTTTGATCCAAAGCTGCAGTTGTTGACCATAGATGTAAAGGATTTGCTCTTTCCACGGCAGCTGGGGATCCTCAGCGAGCTCGGCCAACGATGGGAGCCGCTTGCCCCAGATGCGTCGGCGTCCCGGCCCCGGCGTTTGCTCGACCTTGGCATCAAAGAGAGCTGCATTGGCTTTGAATCGGCCGACCATCTCCATGTTATCGTCCAGGGCCGAAAAAACGGTCCTGTTGACGTAGTCGTTGTCGCCCACGACGACAAAATGGGCCTCGAGCCACCAGCTTCTCAAGACTGCGAGCATCTCGGCAAAAAGCTGGGGGCGGCTGCAATAGGCCTCAGGCGGACACAGCTTACGGGTGCGGTGCAGACGAAACAGCAACGGAACGGCGATGCCGCCGCTGTGCATGAAACCGACCGGGACCCAAACTGCCAGCGTCACAAATTGAAGACCCCAGCAGAATGCCGACTTGCGCACCCTCTTGCCGGTGAGGGTCGAGCGCATCGGGTCTCGATGGATTCCGGCGCCCATCACAAAGGGCCCAGTGCGCCGGCAAACAGTATCATCCACAAGCACATACACCGTTTGTCCGAGTCGGGCCTTCAAAGCCAACGCCAGCAGATGGCCGAGCTCATCCAGGCTCCATTTGGCCCGCGAAAAGAACCGATAGAATATCGAGAAATGTTTGGGCTCACCGTCCGGTTTCATCCTCAGCCCCGGCATAAAACGGCCGGCGCGCAACAGGTTACTGATGCATCGCCTAGATTCACATCGGATCCAGGCCAACATCAGGTAACTAAAGTTGTCGTAAGTCGGGGTGCTGAAGGCCGGTCGAAACATCTCGATGAGGGCTTTGATAGAGGCCATTGTCGAGCCAGGGCTTGGACGGTTGGACTGCTTGGTGTACGCAACCCTAGCAACCACCTCCAAGCCCTTCTTATTTTCATTTCGACCACTTATGCCACGTACCTACTAATCGCTGAGCATACTAGACGCGCCAACTCAAGGAGTGCCGCCTGAAAAGATGGCGAAACTCCAGATTAGGGCCTTTGGCGCTAATAGACTAGAGTTTCGCCATCTTCGACAGCGATTCTATAGGAGCCAGGGCATCTTGCCCTGGTAGATTACAAAATTAATGGCCTCTTTTGAGGCTTGTTTTAGGGATTCAAGCGGCCATTGTGAAAAGCTTTTGCTGATTCGGCCGCTCGAAGCCCAGAGACTGCAGATAATTTTCGTCGAAGCCGTGCTCAGGCGGGTTCGTCCATAATTGTTCATGCTCCATCTGACGGCGAAACGCTTGGAGCATGTCGCCAAAGCTGATGGTGGTCTTATGCCGCCACCACGGCGCTAGAAATTTCGCCCATTTCAGGTCGCGAGCCGGTTGCCCATGTGCCAGATACCACCGCACGACAAAACCATAGGCAAGCATGACAAAAGGGCCGGTGCGTCTGGATGCTCTGGGGTCGGCGTCCACGGGAGCTTGCGGCCCAGGCCGCTTTCGGCGATGGGTTTTGGCTGGCTTGCCGCGGTGGATAAAGCCGCTTTGGATGTCCTCGAGGTGCAAGAGCTGTTTGGCATCTCGAAACGTCATCTCCAGCGTCCAGCGCCGACAGATCGTCGTGAAAAAATCCTGGACTTCGGCGTCTGCTTCAGTGCGAAAAAAGCAGCGGTCGTCGTAGGTGCCGGTCGGATCGCGGGTGACGAGGATCGTCAAGACCCGTTCCTTGCCCATGCTCTTCCAGCGGGCCTGATACGTCTTGACCATCAGCGTAACCGTCCGGCCGTAGACGACAAGCTCCATGTGTTGCCAGGGGACCGAGGCGTCCTGAGCGAGTTCTTTGGGCGTCTCGAGGCGCTTGCCCCAGATGGGTCGCCGCCCACGGCCGGTGTGCTCGGGGCGTTTGTGTTGGTAGAGGGCGGCGTCAAAGCGCATCGGAGCCGTCAAAATGATGTTCTGGTCGAGCACGGCGCCGACTCTTTTGCAGGCATACTCGTCATCGACGCACAGCTCGAGTGGGCGCGTCGGCCACCAGCTTCTCAAGACCTCGAGCATCTCGACGGCGAGCTCGGTACGCCTCTTCCACTTGCCTTCGGGACAGGTCTTTTTGCTGCGGTAGAGCCGAAAGAGCACCGGAATCGCCACGCCCCTTGCGTGGACGAATGGACACGGCACCCAAACGGCGAGCACCACGAAATTGAGCCCGAAGCTAAAGCGTACACGATGCCGACCTTGCTCGTAGCTGACCTGCAGCGGGTCGTAGTGGAAGCCTGCGCCGAGTACCATGGGTCCGCTTCTGCGACACAGAGTGTCGTCGATCAAGATGGTCACCGATTCGCCAAGCCACGGCTCGAAAAGCCCAAGCATCAAGTGCCCCAGCTCATCGGTGCTCCACTTGGCACGGCTGAAAAGCCTGTAGAAGCACGAGAAGTGCTTGGCCTTGCCGCGATCAGTGGGATAGAGCTGGGGCATATGAAAGATGGCTCTGAGGCAATTGGAGATCCAGCCACGCGCCGGATTCATCAGCCAGGCCAGCATAAGAAACTGAAAGTTAGCGAAACTGGGAGCCGAAAAAGCGCTGCGAAACTGAGCGATGAGCGGAAGAATCGTCGACGTCATGATGTTTGGGAGGTGCGGGTTTTGAGACAGCTCGGTGGTTTTTGGCGAATTCACCAACCTGTCGAGAAGCCCGTTTTATTTTCCCCTTCCCGATCAACGTCTTGCGCTGCATCTAACCGATGGCCTCTCGAACCTCCGTATCAATCGTTACCGTCTGAAAAGATGGCGAAACTCTAGAATAGATGGCGTGACTTTTCTGCAGGGCCGACACCCTCTATTCGGGGCTCGCGCCGAACTCTTCGGGGCGCACGCCGATGCCCTCGCGGATGACACGGTCCATCGATCCCTCCTGCATGCCGATTTCTTCGAGGAGTTCGGCGAAGACGGTGCCGAAGACGATCTCGTCGCCGCCGTCGGTCGCGCGCACGCCGAAGACGAGTGCGGGGACGTAGAGGCGGCGGCCCAGCATCGATTCGAGGCCCTCGGAGCGCACTACGACGAGACCGACGTCGTGCTTTTTGGCGCCGACTTTGGCGTCGGTCCAGCCCGTCGCGAACAGGGTTCTGAGCTCGTCGCGCTCCATCTGCTCGACGTATCCCTTGATGAACGCGTCGGCCTTCTGCGGCTCGATGACGCCGAGCTTGCCGAGCTGAGGGGCGCGGGTGAAGACGCGGTAGTCGACGCGGTCGCCGAAGCGTTTTCCGAGCGCGTCGACCTCGCCGGCGTTGAACTTCTGGACGAAGTCGGCCACGGGTGCGGTCGATGCGGTCTCGACGGCGTCGGCGACGGGCGCCGGCTCGGCCTCGGCGGGCACGTTGTCCTTGTTGCGAACCTCCATGTCGTCGGCCTCCTCTACTGCACTAGCCTCCCCTTCGGAGGTCTTCGGTTGGGGCTGCGAGCAGGCGCACGCGGCGCCGACGAGCAGGACGAGTAGCGTAGAACCAGCGAGAGCACGGATCATGTCGTGGTGGGGGCTGAGGATGTTCGAGATTTCAGGGCGGAAAGTGCAGCCGACAAGCCCGATGCATGGCCCATGGCGGGCTCGCGGGCGGTCTTGCACTCGGGGCAAAGCGAGGCTTCCTTGCGCACCGCATAACCGCACGAGTCGCACTCGACGCGCGCTCGGCGGTCCATGGCGCGTTGGGCGGCGCGGGCGGCCAGGGCCCCGGCGGCCAAGGCGAGCGCGAAGAAGACCAAGAAGCTAAAGATGATCAGGGGGAGCAGGGGCAGCAAGATGAGCACGCCGACCACGCCGCCCGTCTCGATGCGCGCCCACAGGCGCCCCAGGTCGAAGTCGTCGACAAACTCGAGCATTTGGGAGCGAAGCCAGGTCAGCCCGAGGTTGATACCCACCGCCGCGCCCACCGCGCCCACCTGCACAGGCGTGCCGAGGTCGGAGGAGGCGGCGGCCGCGGTGGCGTCGAGCACCCCGCCGTCGTCGCCCACGGGCACCGGCGCGCCGTCGACGAGCGCGGTGGCGTCGGCCTCGGGCATGCCCAGCGCGGCGAAGAGCAAGGCGGCTGTGAACGCGCCGAACGCGCCGGTCAGGTTGTCGACTTGCAGGTCGCGCAACACCGCGGCGATGTCCGGGTCGTGCTTCGCGGCGGTCTCCAGGCCCGCGAGCACCGCCGCCACGACGATGGCCGGCACCGACACGAGCCATTCGAGGGCCGCGGGGAGCGCGGCCACGTCCTGGGCGACCATGATGGCCACCACGACCTGAACCGCCAAAAAGGTGACGGCCGGCCGCGCGGCCGCCGTGATCGAGGGGCCGACGGTCATCGCCAAAAATCGCAGCAGCGCCAGACTCATTGTGCCAACTCCAGAAGGGTTTTCGCTATCTCGCTGACGGTCGGGATATCGGCGGTCGACAGCGCGTGCAGCGTGCCCGCCACCGCGCCCACCGTCGAGCCCACGACCACCAAGAGTGCCACCATCACGCCGCCCGGAAGCGCCCATTCGGCGGTCTTGAGCGGCTGCTCCTCGGCCTCCCAGCGCAGGCGCCGGCGCAAAATGACGAGGCTGCCCTCGACGTACAGCGCGGTCAGCGCCGGGCCGACGGCGCCCAAGATAAACGCGCTGGCGCCCACCAGGGGCGCGATGGCCACGTTGACGAGCAGCGCCATCGTGGCGATGACCGCCCCGAAGAGCTTCATACTGATGCGCGCCAGGATGCGCCGGCTCGGCGACAGCCAGACCAGCCCGCGGCGCAGCACCACCACGTGCAAAATAAACAGCGCGAGCAACTGCACGACGACCTGCAACATCGGGATCGCGCCGGCCACGAAGCTGGCGAACGCCACCATCGCGTAGCCCAAGACGCGCCACCACAGCCGACGCGACTCGAGCGCGTCGAGCACGTCGTGGTCGTGGAATCCCAGCGTCGAGCCGCAGTACTCACACGCCGCCTCGCGCAGAATCGCCGTACGCGACACACGCTCGGCGCACAGGCCGCAGCGGCCGCCGGCGAGCAGCTGGTGTTGGTGGGTCTGTCGTGCCTTGTCACTCATCTCTTGCCCTGTCCGCTCATGGTGCCCACCGTGGCAAATTCGGCCCGCAGGCGCAAGATATCATCGGCTAGTCGCAGGCTCGTGTTCATGTTTGGAGGGCAGAAGTGTCCGATGCATGCGCGTTCATCGAGACGATGGCACAGAGTTCACATATGAGAGATGCGGCGGCGACGGTACGTTTGATGGCGGTGCTCTTGTGGGGCATTGCCGTCGCAGGACTTCCCTCGGTTGTCTTCGCGCAGCCCTACGCTGGCCCCGACGCCCTCGAAAGGGCCCACAAGCGCCTCCAATGGCAAGCAAAAAACGGCGGCTGGACGCGCGTGCCCGACGGGGAAATCCTGCGCTCGGGAAGCGAGGGCACGCGGGTGCTCGAGCTTCGCGAACGTCTGGTCGAGACCGGCGATCTGGTGCGCTGGTGGAGCGCGCCGCCGGATCGCTACACCGGCGACGTGGCCGAGGCCGTGCGCCACTTCCAGCGCCGCCACGGACTCCGCGTCGACGGCGTCGTGGGCCCCGAAACCCTGCGCGAGCTGAACACGCCCATCGACGAGCGCATCACCCAGGTCGAAGAGAATCTCCAGAAGCAGCGCGACTTGCTCGCGAAAAACCAGAAGCACTACGTGCTGGTCAACGTGCCCGACTTCCATCTCTTCTTGGTCGAAGAGGGCCGTGTGCGCCTCGATATGGCGGTCGTGGTGGGCAAAGACGGCTGGCGCACGCCCGCGATGCAAGACGAGATCGAGCACGTCGTCTTCAACCCCACCTGGAGCGTGCCGGCGAGTATCGTCGAGGAGGAACTCGCCCCGAAGATCGCCACCGACCCGAACTTCTTCGAGCGCAACAACATGATCGTGCTCGACCTGCGTAACGGCTCGAAGGAGCGCGTCGACGTCGACGGACTCGACGTCGACTGGAAGAACTTCGACCCGCGTAGCTTCCCCTACCTCATCCGCCAGCAGCCCGGCCCGGCCAATCCCATGGGCCAGATCAAGTTCATGTTCCCCAACTCCCGGGGCATCTACCTGCACGGCACGCCCATGGACCACCTGTTCGAGGAGCGCTTTCGCGCCTTCTCCCACGGCTGCGTGCGCGTCGAAGACCCCGTCGCCCTGGCCGCCGCGCTGCTCGACGACGAGCCCGGCTGGACCGAGGAGCGCATCGAAAAGCTCACCCACACCGAGAAGACCCGCCAGGTCGATCTCGACGAGCATGTCCCGGTCCACATCGTCTACTGGACGGCGTTCGTCGACGAGGACGGAACGCTGCATTTTCGCTGAGCTATCGTGATTACGATCAGTGAAGATCGGGCGCGGTGCAGCAGTCTGCGCGAATCGAGGCGAAGACCGGGAGACTTATCGTGGGCTGGGATACCATCATCATCGGGAGTGGTTTCGGAGGAAGTGTCACTGCGCTCAGGCTCGCCGAGGCCAATATGCGGGTGCTCGTCCTGGAGCGCGGCCCCTGGTGGGGCCCTCGCCTCGAGGGCGACGTCGATGCGGAGCGCAGGGCGTATCCGCGCGGCGCCGGGTGGCGCTCCGGGATCCGCAATATCGTCTGGGCCAAGGGCCAAAAGACCCGCCGCGTCGAGCTCGACGCGCGCGGCCTGCTCGAGTTTCACCTGCACCCCAAGCTCTTCGGGTGGACGGCCTCCGGCGTCGGCGGCGGCTCGCTCATCTACACCGACATCCTGATGCGCCCGCCGAAGGATTTCTGGAAGGCTCTGCCCGCGGAGATGTCCGAAGAGGAGCTCGCGCCCTATTTCGACAAGTTCGTCGAGATGATGCGCCCTGCCCCACTCCCCGAGTCGAAGCGACGCGAAGACGCCCGCCCACGTCAGATGCTCGAGGCGAGCGAGAAGACCGGAGAGGAGCCCTTCTTTCCGCCGCTGTCGATCCAATTTGACGACGTGCCCGAGGGTAACGCCGCCGGCGTGCACCAGCCGCCATGCATTCACTGCGGCGAGTGCTTCGTGGGATGCCCGACCGGCGCCAAGACCACCCTCGACCGCACCTATTTGCCCGCAGCGATCAAGGCCGGCGCCGACATCTGGGAGATGTGCGAGGTCGAAGCGATCGCGAGTCACGACCACGGCTACTCGGTCCACTACCGCGACCGGCGCACCGGCCAACGACAGGTCGAGCAGGCCCCGCGTGTGGTGATGGCGGCAGGCACCTTCAACACCCTCGCGCTGCTCAACGACGCCCACCACCGCCACCGCTCCGTGGAGGTTCCGCCGGCGCTCGGCCGTCAATTCAGCCCGAACGGCGACATGATGGCGGCCGGATGGCGCTCCGGGCCGCAAGACGGGCCGCCCGGCCCCAATTACCCCGCTCTGCTCACCACCGGCACCGAAAACGGCGGCCCGCTGATCGTCTGGGGCGAAGTCGGCTCCCCGGCGGCTTTCTTTGGCGACGGACCGCTGCGGGAGTGGCTTCGCTCGACCTACCTCTACTTCGCCATCGGCCAAGACAGGATGCACGCGTCGGTGCGCACCGGCCCCGACGGGATTCAGGTGCAGGCATCTCGCCTCCACCGCGCCCCGTACTACGGCCGCTCCGAGCGCCTCATGCATCGGCTGATGGAGGGCTACGAGTTGGACCGCCAGGTCGAAAATCTGCCCGGCGGCCGCGGCAGCGCGCACCTGACGAGCGTGCATCCGATGGGCGGGGCGTCGATCGGACGCGGTCCCGACGAGGGGGTCGTCGACCACCGCGGCGAGGTCTTCGGCAACCCGGGCCTGTACGTCGCCGACGGCTCGCTCTACCCGACCGAGCCCGGCGTGCCGCCGTCGCTGACGATCGCGGCGATGGCCGAGCGCCAGGCCGAGCTGATGGTCTCGCGCACCCGCGAGGAGTTACCCGCCGAACGCGTGGCCATCGCCATGCCGCAGACTCGCCCCAGCGCCATCGACCGCCCGAGGGCCGAGATCACCGTCCGCCCGACCGACCTGCGACTCCTCACCCCCGGCGCCCTCGAGCGCACCTGGCAAAGCGCCCCACCCGCCGAGGTCCCGCAGGTCCAGGGACGACTCCCGGGAAGCGTCGTCCACCTGCGCGGCGTCGACCCACTGCCGCTCGCGCCGCGAAAGCTCCTCGACCGCCTCGTCGGCGCCCTGTCGCTGTGGCGCGGCAAGCATATCGTCGGCGCACGCGGCCACAACCACTTTGGGCTCGGCGGCGCGCAGGTGCGTTTCGGTCAGTTCGAGGTGCGTGCAGGCAGGGCTTGGCAGGAGGCGAATCGGCAGGACGCAAAGCAGGTGTTGGTGCTCGACTACGACCAGCCAGAAAACCCGGCGTGGCTGCGTCGACTCCGGGGGGAGCTGTGCCGGCTCGAGCCCGACCTCTTCTTGGGACGGGTGGGCTGGCGAGGCGACGGCGGGGTGCACTTCTTGATGTACTTCGGATTGGCGGCACCCACAAAACGAAGGCGCGCTTCGGCAAGACCGAAGCGCGCCTCCGAGATTCGACCGCTTACGCGGTGATGACTTACTTCTTGACGATCTTGAGGAGCTCGACATCAAAGACGAGCATGCCCTGCGGCGCGCCCGGGCGGCCCTGGTAGGCGAGCTTTTCGGGGATCCACAGGCGGCGCTTTTCGCCCTCTTTCATCATCGACACGCCCTCGGTCCAGCCGGCAATGACGCGGTTGAGCGGGAACTCGGCGGGCTTTCCGCGGTCGTGGGAGCTGTCGAACTTCTTGCCGTCGGTCGTCCAGCCCGTGTAGTGCACGCGCACCGTGCTCGTCTTCGAGGGGCTCTCGCCGGTGCCCTCTTCCAAGATCTTGTAGGCCAGACCACTGTCGGTGGTGGTGGCGTCTCCGGGCGGTGCTGCGACGTCTTTGGGGGCGCTTGTATCTGCCATTTTGGTCTCCTTTTCGGGTAGTTGGTTGTCGTCTTCTTCGTCTGTCGTTTCAGCAGCCTGAGCTTGCTCTTGCTCGGCTTGCTCTTGCTCGGCTTGCTCTTGCTCGGCCTGCTGTTCTTCGAACTTCTCGGCCTTCGCCTTGTCCGGCGGCGGCAGCTCGGTGGAATCCGAGGTCGCACAGCCGGCGAGTACGAAGGCGAGTCCGACCGCAATGTGTCGAATCTTCATGGTGTCTCCAGTAGGCCCCGGTGCCGATCACCGAGGCGAGAAGGTGAGCTCATAGGAAATCTTGGCCTCGCCGTCGTCGGGGCGAGGAAATCGCAGACGCTTGTGAACCCGCTGAATGCAATCGTCGACCTTGGCGTCGCCCAGGCTGCTGTCGGCGATCTTGGCCTCGCCCACGCGCCCGCTCTTCTCGACGGTTAGCTCGACGGTGAGCTTGCCGGCGAGCTTCGGGTTGGCCAGCAGTCGCTTTTCGTAGCAGTAGATCGTCGCGCGACGGTGCCGCCTGACCACCCGGCGCGCGAGCTTCTCGTCGAGGCCGCCCTCGATGCTGAACTCGCCGGGGGTGACCTGGGGCCGGGCCACCTTCTTTTTGCTCTTGCCGTCGGTGCGACCGAACGCCTCGCGCTTCGTCATCGTCCCCTTGCCGCCCGTACCGATGAGGCCCAACCCATTCTTCGGCGGTTGATAGCTGGGAATCCACTCGGCGATCACGGCGAACTTTTCTGGTTTGGCGGACTTGCCGACGTTGATGGGCGCGACCAGCGCCCTGACGCACTTCTCGACCTCCTCGCCGAGCTCGTTTTTGACGACCGTCGTGGTGGCGATGGAGCCATCCTTCTTCGTCGTCAATGTGATCGAGAGGAGGGCCCGCTCGGAGCGCTCCAACAACTCGCCGTCGGCGCAGGTCTCGAGCGCGCCTTTGTGGGCTTCGAAGCGCTCCTGAAACGCCTTTCGGACCGCCGCGTTGGCGCTGTTGGTGCGCAAGCGAAACACCTTGTTGCCCCCGTCGAGCTCCACGGCGTTCCAGATACGCTCGCCGGCGAAGCTGCCCATTGGCTCGGCCTTCAACTGGCCGAGCGCGTTGACGGGGCCTTGTTTCGTATCTTTGGCCTGCGACGCATCCTGCGCGACGGCGGGGGTGGCGACCGTCAGGAGGCCCAACACGACCAGCTTGGTGAGGCAGCGAGACATCCAACACTCCAGTGTCTAAAAGCAATCAGCGTCGTGCACGATAACGAGGATGCCCGATCGTGGCAATCGGATTGGTTCGAGGGCGTCAGCCCCCATGTCGAGACTCGATCGCAGTATTAGAGAAATCCGCCTCCTGCACCCGCCACGGGTCGATTTTTCAAAAAGTACGCAACAAATTTGGGATTTTGCCGAAAACCGTAATGAGGGGTAGACGTATCGTGCGCACGAATTTCCCCACAAATTTGAAACGGGCGGGTGGGTCGGAGTTGGCGTTGGCCCACACGCTGGTGGCTGAGCCGGTTGGGCTCGGAAGGTTCTGTTCGACAACTCGCTCCCGTCGCCGAAGGCGGTTGATTCGTGCATCTTCGGCGCCGTCTGTCCTCGACGATGCTCCGCATCGCCTGCGTCAGACGGCATCCGAATCTGCACCGAATCCCCTCGCCTCGGCTCGGTCCGGAGTTGTCGAACAGAACCTGGACTGCGGCGGAACGGTTTCCCGATCCGCAAAACAGAGCTTTCGTAGCGAGCGTATCTTCGGTGGGATGTGCGACCGTACATCTTCGACGCGCTCGGCGGAGGCCGAGCCGGCAGTTTCGTCCTTGTGGCGAAACGGTCGGATTTGCCCGGTGCGGGTTTGTTGATGCGTCGAAGGTCAGACGTGGCGTGAAGATGGGCCTGTGCCATGAGGAGTGCCGCAGCGGCGTCGTCGTAGCTAGTTGGTCGTGGCGTCGGGGTGGGCATGCGCTCAGCGTATGACCTACCCGAGGTGGCTTCAAAACGGGGCGGGCTTTGCCCGTTAGCCGATCACAATCACAAGCAAATCCGCAGCGCCCATGCCGGCGAATTTTGTCGGCAGTCGCACCGGTGTGTCGTCACGATGGGGATGGGCTGGCGGCTTAGCTGCTCAGGCTCATTCACCGGCGGGGCAAGCCCGCCGGGACGGGTACTTGGTAAGACCACTTACGATCGGCTGTTATCAAAGCGGCCATCTCCTGCCAAACTTGGACGGCAAGCACTTCAGAAACTCGTTCAACTGGCACGGAGGCATCATGCACAAACAGCCGAAGGCGCCGAGGAGTATCTGGAAAAGGCTGACGGACAGACGCAAGGCTGTACTGGTCGACCAGCTTCGGGCGATAGCCAGGCGGCAGATGACTTCGACAAATCGACACGGAGGTCGAAATGACGGAGTCCGCGATTCTGCGCCCACCCAAGATCACCGAGCGACATGTCAACCAGCTGGTGGTGGTCTATGTACGGCAATCAACTCTCCAGCAGCTCGAGGAGCATCAAGAGTCGACGCGTCGACAGTATGCGCTCGCCAAACGCGCTCGTCGGTGGGGATGGAGCGATGATCAGATTTTGACCATCGACGACGATCTGGGCACAAGCGGAGCAAGCATCCAGGGAAGGCAAGGTCTCCAGAAACTCATGCAGGAGGTGCGTTGTGGGCATGTCGGGCTGATTCTGGCCCTGGAGTTGTCTCGCTACGCCCGGTGCTGCCTGGACTGGTATCGTCTCCTGGAACTGTGTGCCCAGTACGATACGCTTATTGCCGAAAATGACGTGGTCTACGAGCCCTGCGACCCCAATGACCGCATGCTATTGGGAGTCAAAGCGACGATGTCGGAGACAGAGCTTCACATCATGAAGCAGCGACTCGAGGACGGCAAGCTGGCCAAGGCCAAGCGGGGCGAGCTCGTCTTTGATGTGCCGCGTGGTTACGTATGGAGTGTCGACGAGGAGATCATCAAAGACCCCGACGCCCAGGTGCGCCGGGTCATCGAACTGATCTTCGAGGTGTTCGAGAGGCGGCGCACCATCGGTGGTGTGTGTCGATATCTCGAGGCGCACGACATCAAGCTTCCGCATCGTCGCGACAGCTTCGGGCATCTGGCCCACCTGGGCCCGCTTGAGTGGCACAAGGCGACGAACTCGGCGGTGAGCAACCTTTTGCGGCACCCGATTTATGCGGGGGCCTATGTCTACGGGCGGCGCCAGCGGCCCTCGAACGCCGGGTTCGGGAGTCGAGGCGAGCCAGGCCGGGTCCGAGTCGACCAGGGGCAGTGGCTCGTGTTGCTCAAAGCCAATCACCCCGCCTACATCGACTGGAAGACCTACGAGAGAAACGTGGAACAACTCGAGGACAACAAACCGGCCGTGAAGGGATATGCGCAAAATGGCCAAGCGCTGCTGGGAGGACTGGTCCTTTGTGGCGGGTGCGGCTGGCGGATGAGCCTGCACTATAAAGACCCACAAACGTGGCGCTACGAATGCGAAAACTACAAGACGAAGGCCAAAGATGGCTGTCGCTCCTTCAGTGGGATGTCGCTCGACGAGCTGATCGAAACGCTTGTGTTGCAGGCTCTGGAGCCAGCAGCCATCGAAATGAGTTTGAGGGTTATCGAGGAGGCCGAGAAGGAAAGAGAAAAGCTAAGAGAGCTGTGGGAGCAAAAGCTCGAGCGGGCGCGCTATCGCGCCCAACGAGCATTCGAGCAGTATGGGTCGACCCGAGAAACCGTCTGGTGGCCCAGACCCTCGAAGATCGCTGGCAAGAGGCGCTGGAGGAAGAAGAACGAATCCGACGCGACTACGCCCGCCAAAAAGCCGAGTGGCAGACGCCGCTTCCTGGCGAACAAGCCGAAGAAATACGCCGTCTGGCCCAAGATCTGCCGGCCCTGTGGCATGCCGAGGAGACGCTCCCCAAAGAGCGCCAAGAAATCGTGCGCGCGATCGTCGACGAAATTCACGCGCAGGTCGAAGGCGAAACCGAGCGACTCCGCGTCGAGGTCCACTGGGCCGGAGGTGACCGCACAGCGGCCATCATGCAACGGCCGGTGCAGAGCTGGAAGCAATTGAGCTACTACGACGAGCTTGTCGATAGGATCAGCCGGCTCTTCGAAGCCGGCAAAAGCGATGCCCAGATAAGTGAGCGGCTAAACGAGCAGGGGTATCGAACCGCCGAAGCCCGCCCATTTACGCGGGCAGCGCTCACATCATTGCGCTACAACCTCGGGCTGAAGCGCGCACAGTCGAGCAAGCCGACCGACCTCCTCAATTTAGCCGAGGATGAGTGGACGACCGACCAACTGGCCGAAAGACTCCAGATGCCGCGAGCGTCACTCTACAACTGGATCCGAAGCCAGAAGGTCAATGCCGAAAAGCGAGCCGCTCAGAAGCGCAAGATATGGGTCATCACCGCCGATCAAGCTGAACTCCAGCGTCTTGAAGCCCTCAGAGAGCAAGGAACGAGTCGCTAATCATCTAATAACACCTTCAAACACGGTGGCATCATGAATCACCCACTGGGGTCTTCGGGCTCGATTGGCCGCCTCGGTAGCTACGCAGGCTCATTCACCGGCGGGGCAAGCCCGCCAGCGTCTCGCGCGCCGCGACGAAGAAACGCTCGGGGCGCGCACGACGTCAGACCTTCGGGTGCTCGGGCGGCCCGGAGACGCGTTTATTCGACTTGTGCAAGTCGGCTGCCGCCACCGCGGCGTTGGCTGCGCCCATGTCGCCGGGGGCAAACACGATGGTGTTGCCCTCTTCGGCGACCTGCAGGAGCGTCTGCAGGTAGCGCATCTTGAAGCCGGTGGGCGTCTGGTCGAGCAGCTTGGCGGCCTGGACGAGGCGGTCGGCGGCCTCCTGCTCGCCCTGGGCGCGGATGATCATCGCGCGGCGCTCGCGCTCGGCCTCGGCCTCCTTGGCCATCGCCTTGCGCATCTCGTCGGGTACGCGGATGTCCTTGATCTCGGTGCGCGAGACCTTGACGCCCCACTCGTCGGTGGCCACGTCGATGACCCGTTTGAGGTCGTCGGCGACTTCGACGACCTCGCTCAACAGCTCGTCGAGGGTGCGCCGGCCGATGGTGCTGCGCAGCGAGGTTTGGGCGATTTCGATGGTCGCGCGGTGGTAGTTCTTGACGTTGACGATCGCCTTGTCGGGGTGCTCGACGCGGTAGTAGACGACCGCGTTGACCGTCACCGGCACGTTGTCGCGGCTGATGCACTCCTGCGGCTCGACGTCGACGGTGACGATGCGGCTGTCGACCTTTTGAAAGCGCTCGATGAACGGCAGGCGCCAGACGACGCCCGGGCCGCGGTAGCCCACGATGCGTCCCAGGCGAAAGACGGCCACACGCTCGTATTCGTTGACGACGGTGACCCACGGCAAAATCTGCGACAACATATGATCCCCTTTTGGATACAGAGCAATTGGTGCAGCCAATGTAGGGGAAGCAGGAGGACAGGGGAAGGCCCGCGAACAGTGTCAGACACCGCTGACGGGCATGTTCAAATCACTTACTTGTTGGCCGATGATTTGGCTTCTTGGTAATTCGGCAGCCAATGCACGAAGATACCAAACATCTCTGCCTCTTCTGTCTTGCCGTAATTGATCGGCTTGATGAGCTCTTGAATGCAGGCCTCGACCTTATCGCCCAGCTCGTTCTTGAGGGCCATCGACCTGGCGGTCGACCCGTCTTTATTGGCCTTGATCGATATCGAGAGAACGCCTTTTTTGGAGCGCTGGAGGAGTTCACTCTCGACGCAATCGACGAGCGCTTCCTCGTGCTCCTCGATGCGTTGGCGAATCGCCTTCTTACCGGCCGAAGTCGGGTGGTCGTAGCCCACGCGCAACACCTTATTCGGCTTTTCGACCACTACCACGGTCCTAGAGACCTTCCGCCCGAGCAGCATGCCGTCAACCCCACGCGTCCGTGTGGGCGCAACCATTCCTCCGCTATTTCCCCCGGCCGGCATCGATTCGACGGCCTTCTTCGCGTCATCTTTGCCCTCAGCGGCATCTTGAGCCACGGCGGGTGACGCCAGACCGATCAGCGCGACTACGACGAACTTTGTGAGAGTGCGAGACATTATTACCCCTATTGCTTAAGATGAACGACTGTGCGGCACGATAGCGAGGATATCGCTTTGCGGCAACAGCGAGCGACCATTGTCAACTCGGGCTCTCTCGAGGCGGCCCGCGAACGGTGTCAGACACCGTGTTTCCTCGGCAATTGCGCGTATGTCGCGGCGGCCTCATCAAAAGATGTACGGCGCCACACATGTTTGATAAAAGCAAATCACGTGACATCACCCACCGATGTGACCACCTTGAGCCGGAGCGCGAACGCCCTTTTTAGAAGGTGTAAGTTTTGTCTTCAGATCGCAGTGCATTCGAATCAGACGTCCGACAGGCGTTCGCACACCTGCCGGATCGCTACTTGCTCATGGCGGCCAACGCTCCCGAGTTCACGATCATGGCCGCCAGCGACAGCTACCTGCGTCTGGTGGGGATGCGTCGCGATGAGTTGATCGGTCGTGGGGTCTTCGACGTGTTTCCCGACGAGGAAGACGCCCCCAACGAGCAGCCGCGGCTGCGCAAAGCCTTGGAGCTGGTGTGCCGAGAGCAGCGGCCTCACTCGCTGAACATGTATCGCTACGATCTGCCGGTACCCGACGCGCCCGAGCGGACCTTCGAGCGGTATTGGAGCCCTCAGATAACGCCGGTATACGGGGACGACGACGAGCTCTGCAGCTTGCTGCTGCGCGTCGAAGAGACCACCGACTCGGTGTTGCGTGAGCGCTACAAGAGACCCTTGGGCGTGCGTGACGCCCAAGATCGCTCGCTGCGGCGCGTGCTCATCGTCGATCCCGACGAGTACGTGCGCACGGACCTGGTCGAGCTCTTCTCGACCCAATGGCAAATCGAGGCGGTAGCCGACGCCGAAGCGGCCCTCGAGACCGTGCGCAATGAGCGCCCGAACGCCATCTTGACGGCGATGAATCTGGGCGACGTGTCGGGCGTCCAGTTTATCCGCCGCGTCAAGAACCTGGGGGCCATCCCCGTGGTGGTGCGCCTGGAGCAGACCGAGGGGCACCTGTACCAAGACGCCTTCGAAGCCGGGGCCGACGATGTGGTCGGCGGGCCCGTCTCCCCGCGCGAACTCATCGCCCGCGTGCAGGCCCAGATGTCCGAGGCATCGGTTCGCAGTCTTCTGCGAGAGCGTTTCCGCCAGCAATACCATCGGCTCTTCGAGCAGGCGCCGGTCGCCATCGCCCTGATGGTGGGTTCCGAGAAGCGCTACGTGATGAGCAACCCGGCGCACGACGAGCTCGTCGGCCACCGCCCACTCATCGGCCTGCCGCTACGAGAGGCGTTCCCCGAGGCCAACGTCCAGCCGCTCTTCGACCGGTTGGACGAGGTCTACCGCACCGGCGAGCCCTATTTTGCCAGCGAAGCCGAGGTCGTGCTCGAAGTGCAGGAGGGCGGGTCGGTGACCAAATACGTCAACTTTGCCTACCTGCCTTTTTACGACCACGCCGGTGATATCGAGGGGGTGGCGTCGTTTTCGTACGACGTCACCCAACAAGTCGAGATGCGGCGCGCCGTCGAGCGCGAGAACGAGCGCAAGGATCAGTTCTTGGCGATGCTCGGCCACGAGTTGCGCAACCCGCTGACGCCCATCGCCACCGCCAACCAGGTGCTCGAGATGCAAGGGGCGAACCTCGATGCCGAACGGGTCGCCTGGGCCACGGCCATCATCGACCGCCAGATCAACCAGTTGACCCGCCTGGTCGACGATCTGCTCGACGTCGCCCGGATCAACCAGGGCAGGATCGTCGCCCGAGCCTCGACCGTCGCCGTCGACGAGGTCATCAACAGTGCCGTGGAGACGATGGCCCCGACGCTGAAAAGGCGCGACCAACGCCTCGACGTCTCGGTGCCCGACCGCAGCGAGCGCGTTCAGGTCGACAAGGCGCGCCTCGTCCAGGCGGTGACCAACCTGCTCGACAACGCGTCGAAATACTCGCCGGAAGGCTCCACCATCTGGCTCGAGGCGTCCCTTGCCGAGCGCGAGCGGAGAGAGTGGCTCACCATCGAGGTGCGCGACGAGGGCCAAGGTATCGAGCGCGAGTTTCTGGAGCAGGCCTTCGAGCTCTTCTCTCAGGCCGACGTCAGCCTCGACCGCGCCCATGGGGGCCTGGGGCTCGGGCTCGCCCTGGTCGACCGCATCGCCAAATTACACGGCGGCGAGGTTCGAGCCTTCAGCGAAGGCCCGGGCAAAGGGAGCCGCTTCATCGTCGACATTCCTGCCCACCCCGCGACCGACGACGCCACCGGCTGAGCCGGCGGTTTGATCTCGCCGCGCGTCCGATCGGCCATTGCCAAGCCCGCCGCCGATCCGTATTCTGGACGCAGAGGTGGCTCACATAACCAACTGAATTCCCTACAGGATTCGCGCCCGGCTTGTTTATATCAATATAGCTCACCTGGGTTTTGCGTCTCCAACTGCACTGCTGTTTTTTTGGCAGCCTCCCTTGTGGTGTGACTCCGAGCTTCGATTCACCTTCGCCGGTCTAGCCGAATGGTTGAATCTCACTTCGGTATCACCCCACTTGCGAATTTGATGTCTGTTTTTCGAAACCAAGACACCAATCAAAGACGTGCTGTCGCCGGCGACGGGTGCCGGTGGCGAAGGAGTGCAGTAAAAGGCCATGGCGGCAGAGGGTGCGAGCGAAGCAGGATCGACGACACACGGGGCTGAAGACCAGAGCCAAGACCAGAGCCAAGACCAGAGCCAAGACAAGCAGCATCGCGCCAGGCGTTGGAGGCGTGCGCGGCGCGTGGTCCAGTGGGCGCTGTTGGTGACGGTCTTTGGGAGCGCGGGCTGGGCGACGCATCGCGAGCTGGCGACGTCGGAGCTTCAGGCGCGCTACTTTGCGGAGTTTGCGCGCGATGCGCGCTTCTGGGTCGAGGAGGGGCCGAGCGAGACGGTGCGCTTTCCCGAGCACGGGCCGCACGACGAGCGGCTCGGCTATACCGAGCTGCCCGAGATCGCCGAGCGCCTGATCGACCGAGGCTTTCGCCTCTCCCACCAGGCCCGGCTGAGCTCGAGAAGCCTCGAGCTACTCGCCGAGGGGCTCAACCTGCCCTATCGCAGCGCGTCGAAGGCGGGGTTGACGGTCGTCGACGGGGCGGAAAATGTCGTGCACACCTCGCAATACCCCACGCGTGTCTTCGACAGCTTCGACGCCATCCCCGAGCTCGTCGTCGACGCGCTCTTGCATATCGAAAACCGCTCGCTGCTCGACCCGAGCCGACCCACGTACAACCCGGCGCTCGAGTGGAAGCGCTTTGGCCGCGCGGTCGCCGAGGTCGGCTGGGCGGAGGTCGGCGGCGAGGTGAGCCCCGACGGGGCGAGCACGCTGGCCACCCAGATCGAGAAATATCGTCATTCGCCGGGCGGCATGACCGGCTCCTACGACGAGAAGCTTCGCCAGATGCTGTCGGCCTCGCTGCGGGCCTACCGCGACGGCGAGCAGACGATGCAGGCGCAGAAGGACGTGGTGTTGACCTACGTCAACTCGGTGCCGCTGTCGGCGGTGCCCGGCTTCGGCGAGGTCCTGGGCATCGGCGACGGCCTGTACGCCTGGTACGGGGCAGACTTCGATGAGGTCCGCGCGCTGCTCGACGAGGCGTCCGACCTGCAGGCCGACCCGTCCCATGCGCGCGCAGCCGAATCGGCGCGGGCCTTTCGGCGGGTGCTGAGCCTTTTTGTCGCCCAGCGCCGCCCGAGCTATTTTCTGGCCGACGACGCCGGCCGCGCCCGCCTGGCCGAGATGACCGACTTTTACCTGCGCGACCTCGCCAGGCACGGCATCATCTCGCCGGTGTTTCGCAATCTGGCGCTCGCCGCTGAAGACGGCCCCTTCCAAGACTTCGTCGACGACGAGACCGAGCCGTTCTGGGCCCGAAAGCACGCCCACGCGCTGCGCGTCGACCTCCTCGACAAGACCGGCGCCCCGACGCTGTACGCGCTCGACCGCTACGACGTGCGCGCGGAGACGACGGTCCACCAGGACGTCCAGCACGCCGTCGCCACGATCCTGCAGCAACTGGCCGACCCCGAGTTCATCGAAGACCAGGGCCTCGACGACTATCGCTTGCTCGACAAAGGCGACCCCTCGAAGGTCATCTACAGCTTCACGCTGTACGAGCGCACCCCGCACGCCAACCTGCTGCGGGTGCAGGCGGACACTTACGACCAGCCCTTCAATATCAACGAGGGGATGAAGCTCAACCTGGGCTCGACGGCCAAGCTGCGGACCACGGCGAGCTACCTGAACGTGATCGCCAAGCTCTACGAGGAGCTCGGCGGGCTGACCCGCGACGAACTCGACGCGCTCGACGTGCACTGGTCCGACCGGCTCGCCCGGTGGGCGATTCGCTACCTGCGCTCGCACCCCGTCGAAGAGCGAAGCCTCGACGCGATGCTCGAGGCGGCGATGAACAAGCGGTACTCGGCCAACCCGACCGAGCGCTTCTTCACAGGCGGTGGCATCCACCGGTTCTCGAACTTCAACTACAAATACGACCACACCTCCCCGACGGTGCGCTTCGCGCTCGAGAAGTCGATCAACCTGGTCTTCGTGCGCATGATGCGCGACATCGTGCGCTACTACATGTTCCGGCAGGAGGGCGTGAGCCAAGAGATTCTGACCCGACGCGACGACCCGCGCCGCCGACGCTACCTGGAGCGCTTCGCCGCCTACGAAGGCGCGGTCTTCCTGCGCGATTTCTACCGGCGCTACGAAGGAGACACGCCCCGCGAGAGCCTCATTCGCCTCTTCAAAGGTCGCTCGTGGAGCCCTAAGAAGTTCATGACGGCGCTGCGCGCGGTGCGCCCCGACATGGATATCTACACGGTGCACGCCCTGCTCGAAGAGGAGCTCGGGCGCACGTTCGAGCGCGACCTGGTTCAGGAGATGTACGACGCCTACGGGCCCGAGCGCTACGACCTGAACGACCAGGGCTATGTCTCGGGTGTCCACCCACTGGAGCTGTGGCTGCTCGGCCACAAAAAAGACCACCCCGAGGCGAGCTGGACCAAGGTGGTCGAAGCGAGCCGCGAGGTGCGCCAAGAGGTCTACGAGTGGCTCTTTGCGACGAGCCGAAAGCACGCCCAAGACCAGCGTATCCGCATCATGATGGAACAAGACGCCTTCGAGCCGCTGCACCGCGAGTGGAAGCGCCTGGGCTACCCGTTCGGCGAGCTGGTGCCGTCGTACGCCACCTCCATCGGCAGCTCCTCGGACCGCCCCGACGCGCTGGCCGAGCTCGTCGGCATCATCCTCAACGACGGGCTGAAACTGGCCGAGGTACGATTCACGTCGCTACACTTCGCCCAGGGGACGCCCTACGAGACGCGCTTCGAGCGGGTGCCCCGAGAGGCCGAGCGCGTCATGCCTCGCGAGGTCGCCCGCACCTTGCAGGAGGCGTTGCTCGGCGTGGTCGAAAACGGCACCGCCGGGCGCCTCGAGGATTACCCGCTGCTCGTCGATGGGGAGAGGATTGCGGCCGGCGGCAAGACGGGCACCGGCGACAACCGCCACAAGGTGACCAACCGGCACGGCCGCGTGGTCAAGTCGGTGGCGCGCAACCGCACGGCGACCTTCGTCTTCTACTTGGGTGAGCGCTTCTTCGGCACGATCACCGCCTACGTGCCCGGCGAGCAGGCCGACGAGTATCATTTTACGAGTGGACTGGCGGTGTCGGTGTTGGGGATTCTGGGGCCGGCGTTGCGGCCGCTTTGGGAGACCAAAGAGGCTGGCGCCGGGGTGTTGGCGGCGGGGTCGTCTGATGGAGCTCTTTTGCGAGGGGATTGAACCGCGAAGGGCGCGAAGGGAGCAAAGGAGGCAAAGGAGGCAAAGGAGGCAAAGGGGGGGCATATGTGCTTCCGCCGAGCTTTCGGTGCGAGTGCGTTCCTGCTCTGGCCGACGGGGGGCAAGATGAGGCTGTCGCAAAAGCCTTTGGAGGCAGGGCATCTTGCCCTGGGAGCAAGGCCGCACGCTCCTGCAACCAGCGCTGGAAGCCCTGCCTCCAAACCACGCCGACCTTTTGCGACAGCCTCGAGATGCCCCCGCACCGACCCTAACGACGAGGGCAAGATGCCCCCGCACCGAAGCTAAGTGCAAGATGCCCCCGCACCGAAGCTAAGTGCAAGATGCCCCCGCACCGAAGCTAAGTGCAAGATGCCCTCAGTCGCAGTGCCCTTCCCCGTCGATGTGACCGACGGTGGTCGTCTGCGCTTCGATGAAGCCGCGAAGATCGGTGATGTCGCGGCTGCCGACCTGGTAGCGTGTCTCGGCGGTGATATCGACGGCGGCGAGTTCGTCGAGCGTGACCTCGCCGTCGTCGTCGGCGTCGGCCGAGGCGATGAGTTCGAAGGCGACGTTGGGCTCCTCGCCGACCAGGTCATCGTAGAAGAGATGGTCGGCGTGAATGGTCAGTTGGCTGCTCGCCGAGCCTCCGTCAGCGACGTCGGCGCTCGTCTGGCAGTTTTCGTAGAGTTTGTCGGTGTCGAACTCCCACGCGAAGGTCTTGGTGGTGCCGTCCTTGGTGGCGGTGCCCGCCACGCGCAGCGCCGACTGTCCGTCGGCCGGTGCGATGCGGTAGTTCAGCGAGTCGTAGACACCTGCCGGAGCGGCCAGCTCGGCGATGGTGTGGCCCTCGCCGGCCGAGTCTTCGGTCAGATCGAGGGTGTGGACGCCGTCGACGGTGACGGTCTCGGCGTCGTCGTTCTCGGCGCTGATGTCGGTGATGGTGACCTCGAAGGTCGAGAAGACGATCTCCCAACCGTCGGTCTCGTCAGCCGGGATTTTGTCTTCGACGAAGTCCTCGCCGTACGCCGAGATGGTGTAAGTGCCCTCGCCGGGCGTGCCTCCGTCGCCGGAGCAGCCTGTGGCGACGGTGAGGAGAGCGGCGGCGATCAGGCTCGTGGTGAGTCGTGCTTGCATGGTGGTTCCTCTGGAATCTCGTTTGGGATCAATTCGCATTCGCGAGGCGATTCAACGTGTGGCGATGGAGTAGTGGTCGTGGACCTGAAGCGCGCGTTTGAGGCGGTTGTACGGAGCCGTGTCCGCCTCGAGCGTGACTTGACCGTCGCCGTCGGTGTCGAGTGTGCCGAAGTCGATCCCGTCGAAGAGGGTGTCCTCCTCTTCGGGATCGAGGGGGTGAGCGCGAAGGACGAGCGTCGCCTCGGTGTCGGCGGTGACGGTGGCCTCGAAAGGCGCGCCGATCACCCGCCGGTCGGTGTCCTGGTCGACGAGCGCCTCGAAGGCGACCGAGGCACCGTCGCGCCGGGCGACGCCGGCGATGTGAATCGAGTGGCCCACGAGCTCATCATCGGCGGCCAGTCCGTCGTCGGTCGAGGCGGCGGCGAAGTGGAAATTGGCGCCGGTGTAGTCTCCGGTGATGAGCGAGGCGGAGCCCAGTTCGGCGCCGCCGTCGGCCCAGTCGACCACGAAGCGGCCGGGCAGCTCGCCGATGACTTGGCCGCCGGCGTGATGGCCCGGGTGGGCGTAGGCCGGCGGGATCAGTAGCGAAGTCACCGTCGAGCTCGAGTCGTGCTGCTCGCCTTCGGTGGTGAACTCGAGGTTGGCGATGGCCGCCTCGAAGGTCTCGATGTCAACGCGCCAGCCGAGGTCGTTCTCGACCGGCTCGTCGGCGAGGGCGTCGACCACCACGGGCAGCTCGACGCGCTCGGCCTCCTGGCTTTCGCCGGAGCAGCCAGCGGCGAGCCCCAGACCGGCCGCGCAGGCGGCGGCGAGCACGATTCGGTGGGCGTTTCGATGGTTGTAGATCGTCTTCATACAAACTCCTTTGGGGTTGATGACTTACAGCGTGAATCAGTGGGTGAATTGCGGTTGAGTATCGTTAGAACCAGGCCGACAGGGTCGCGCGCACGGTGCGCGGAGTGCCGGCGACGTAGTGAATGACGGGGAGTTGGCTGCGCGCTTGGCTGCGGTCCCACCACGAGGCGTAGTGGTACTCGCCTTCGCGCCAGCGGGCGCCGAGTGCGTTTTCGACCTGCAGGTCGAGTTGGAGCCAGCGCCAGCGGTAGCCGAGGGTCGCGTCGACGATGCCCAACGGGGCGGCTTGGGCTCCGTGGGCGAGTGGGCGAACGCCGATGGCGCGCGCGGCGAGGCCGGCGCGCCAGCCGTCGGGGTGAAAGAGTGAAGCTCGCGCCGATGCCATCAGCCTGGGAGCGCCGGGGACGGGCTCGCCGGAGTCGACAAAGCGCGCCTCGACCGCCGTGGCGGACACGGCGAGGTCGATCCAGCGCGCCGGCTGCCAGCCGAGCACGGCTTCGAGACCGTAGCGCTCGGTGGCGTTGAGCTCGACGTTGACGCCCGAGACGTGGTCGAAGACGCTCTCGCGCTCGATCCAGACGCCAAAACCAGTCAGGGAGACGGCGAGTTGACGAACCGGGGTCCATTTGACGCCGATTTCAGCGTTGTCGGTCCGCGTCAGTTCGGGCTCACCGCCGCCATAGCGGGTGTGGTCGCGGTTTTCAGACTGAGGATCGTCGGGAGTGACCACGGCGCGAGCCTCGGGCGGCCGAAGCCCGCGGCCGTAGGCGGCAAAGAAGGTCCAGTCGAGTCCGGCGAAGAAGGTCGCCGCAATCCTCGGTGAAAGCGCGACAAACCACTGCTCACCTGAGGCCTGCGCGAGCTCGTCACGGGCGTCGAGCCCGACGACATCGAGGCGAGCGCCGCCGTCGAGTCGAAGCCACGCGAGCGGCGACCAGTCGACGGACAGCCCCGCGGCGCCCAAGTGTTCGACGAAGTCGAGGTCGCGCGCGGCCTGCCAAACCTGGCCGGTGGGGGAGAGCTGGTCTTCGCTCTGCGACGCCCAGACGGTGCGCCACTCGAGCAGGCTCGAGAGCCGAAGGGTCGCCGCCAGCCGCTCGGACCAGCGCGCCCAGCCGCCGGCGGTCCACGAGTCTTCGCGCTGCAGGCGCCGGTCGCCCCTGTCGGGGTAGAGGAGCTGCCCGGTGAAGTTCTCGTCGAGTTCGAGCCTGCGGCCGAGCCCGTAGACATGTGCATCGATATCCCCCATTGACGTCTCGGCGAGCAGCCGAAGCGCGGCCAGCCCGCGCAGCGAGGCGCCGGCCGTGTCGGTCGAGTAGGCGTCGTAAAAGCCGATCGCATCGTCGCGCACGTCGGTCAGCCTGAGCGTGCCCGGCAGTCCGAAATCGGCGGCGTACCCGGCGAAGAGAGCGCTCAGGTTCAGCTCGTCGTCTCCGGCCAAGTGTGCCCGCGCGATGGCCACGGCGCGACGAGTCTGGCGATTGGTGCCAAAACCGTCGTCGTAGAGCGCCTCGGCGGCTGCAAAGGTCCCGCGGGAGCCTTCTTCAGGTGCCAGAGTCACGGCAAGACGGTGTCGGTTCGTCGAACCGACCTCGTACAGCGTGCGCACGCCTCGCTCCCAGCCGGGGATTCCGAGTTCGAAGTCGAGGCTCGCCGCCGTCGCAAACGGCCCTTGGCGCAGCTCGAAGGTACCCTTGCGGGCGTCGACACCGACGATCGCCTCGGGGATCAAGAAGGCCAGGTCGAGGTAGCCGTTGCCGTGGACGTTCGACGGCTCGTTGAGCGGGATCCCCTCGAGGCGCACCTCGACGTCGGCTCCGTGCACGGCGTCGAAGCCGCGCACGAAGAACTGGTGACCCTTGCCTTCGTTGCCGTGCTGGACAGACTGGAAACCGGGGACCAGTTCGACGAAATCCTCGGCGGTGCGCCGCGGCATCGTCGACAACTCGCGAGCCCCCAGATGAGCCTCGGCGGCCGTCGTCGGCGACGGCTCGGCCGCCGTCTTGACGACGTGCTCCGACCAATCCGAGTCGCGCTCGAGCTGTGAATTTGTTGTGTTGGCATCGGCAGACGGGTCCGTCTGCTCGTCCGAGCGTACCTGGGCGTCCTGCGCTGGCTGGGCCGGCGCAGCAGACGACACAAGGCACACCACGAGCAGAACGGCCCAGCCACACCGATGGTGTAGTTGAACCGGATGCACAGAGATCTCCCCGAAACTGAAGTGACCGCCATAATGAACGCGCTCCCCTTGCCGAAGCGACAGCGGGAGGCCGATGGCACATCAACTCAACGGGGGGCCGCGCGGCGAGGCCGTGCCGAGACGGGGTGTGCGGGGACTGATCTGGGTCGAGGGCTCGACGCGTGCGTCCATCGCGGGCGTCTCGACAGGCGGTGGCAAGACGAGGGTCGTCTGCGGCGCGGTGATCGAGACGGCGAAGTGAGCGAAGCTGTCGCCGGCGTGGTCGAGTGGCGAAGGGGCGTGAGGTGAGCGGGGCAGCTCGTCGTGCGAGTCGGCGTTGTCGTGGGAGTGGTTTTCGCCGTGAGAATGGTCGTGGGCGTGACCGTGAGGGCCGTGATGGTGCGAGAGCAGCGCGTCGGCGGCGAACTCACCGGCTTCGATGCGCTCGGCCAGTTTGTCATCGTCGAGGTCCGACGGCGACAGTCGATAGACGATCCCGCCGCCCGGGGTGTGAACGTGGTCGTCCTCGTGGTCGATGGAGTGCAAGAACGGCACGAACACCAGACCGTACAACGCCAACAAGATCAGTCGGGCGGCATGCCGGCGAGCCCACGCCAGCGGTCGGTTGTGCGATGACAACTTCACACAAGTATCTACAGCTCAACGGGAATTCGAGACGAACGGGTCGTCGCCCTACAGCGCAAACAAGAGCACGAGCGAAGCGACGTGTGGCTCAAGCGTGGTCGGTGTCGTCGGGCTCGAAGTGGTCCATGTACTCGTCGAGGCGCTCTTGGTGCTCTTCGGGCAGCTCGACGAACTCGACGCCGTAGCCGGGGACTTTGCCCGCCTCGAAGTCTTTTTCTTCATTGGTCCAGGCGACCTCGGCGACGGCCTCGATGGCGGTGTCCTCGTTGGGAAGCCGGAAGCGCACGGTGACCTGGGTGCCGACCGGCACGATCTCGGGGGTGGCGACGAAGAGGCCTTTTCGGCTCAGGTTGCCCGAGATGGCCTTGCGGTCGACCTTGTCGCCAGCGACCGAGATGACGTGGACGTAGACCTTATGGCGCATCTGGGCGCGCTGGTCCGAGGCGTGTTCCTGGGCGGACGTCATCGACGGGTCGTGCTTGTCGCTCATCTGGTCGCTCATTGGCGATGTGCTCCGTTGGAGGGGAAAAGAGGAACGGGCACTTTAGAACAGAGTGCACGGTTATTACAATGTCAACACAGTGACATTGCTGCATTGTCGGAAGTCGAGGTGGCGGCCGACCGTTGTCCCAGGCCGACACATCGACTATCAAAGCGGCGACCAGTGCAGGGACGACGAGTGTGATGAAACTTCAAGATTTAGGCTGGGACGAGTTCTTCGCCTCCCAACAATTTCCAGAATTCGAAGCCATCGAGACGGTGCCCGCGCGGGTGTCTCGCCACGACGGCCAGGAGTATGACGTGGTCATCGACGGCGGCCAGACGCGGCGCGCGCGGCTGGGCGGCGGACTGCGTTATCGCGCGGCGGCCCCCGAGGAGTTGCCGGCGGTGGGCGACTGGGTGGTGTTGCGCCTCGAGAGCGAAGGCGAGCTCGACACCATTTTGGGCGTGTACGACCGGCGCACCTGCTTTGTGCGCCAGGCTGCTGGGCAGCGCACCGGCGTGCAGGTGATCTCGGCGAACGTCGACACGGTGTTCGTGGTCACCTCGATGAACGAGGACTTCGAGCCGCGCCGGCTCGAGCGCTATCTCGTGGCGGTGCGAAATGCCGGTGCGCAGCCGGTGATCGTGCTCAACAAGGCCGATCTGGCCGACGACCCCGACCCGTTCGTCAGGCAGGCCGACGAGGTTGCCAACGACGCGCCCGTGGTCAAGATGTCGGCACTGGACGGCACCGTCGGACCGCTCGAAGCGTGGCTCGAGCCGGGCAAGACGCTCGTGTTCGTGGGCTCGTCGGGCGTGGGCAAGTCGACGATCATCAACCGACTGATGGGCGACGAGGTCCAAGAGACCGGCGGTATCCGCGAAGACGACGCCAAGGGCCGGCATACCACGACCACCCGCCAGTTGCTGGTGCTTCCCGAAGCCCACGGCGTGCTCATCGACACGCCGGGCATGCGCGAGTTCCAGCTGTGGGCGGGTGACGCGCTGGCCGAGGACGCCTTCGAGGATATCGCCGAGCTGGCGATGTCGTGTCGCTTTCGCGACTGCAAGCACGACGCCGAGCCGGGCTGTGCGGTGCGCGCGGCGCTCGAAGAGGGCGAATTGACCGCGGAGAGATTCCAGAGTTGGCAGAAGCTGCAGCGCGAGCTCGAGGCGCATCAGGAGCGCCAAGACGTCGTCGCGCGACGCAGCGAGGGGCGCCGCAGAGGCCGCATGCACCGGCGCATCAAGAAGAACCACCCCAAGATCAACGATTGAGGTTTCATGAGCACGACATCGAAGACCCCGAACGCGCCACAAGTCATCATCCGTGAAATGGAGCTCGAAGACTTGGCCGGGGTCTACGCGCTCGGCGAGAAGCTCTTCACCGCCGACCGCTGGCCGAACCTGTATCGCACCTGGGACGAGTACGAGCTCGTGGGGATCTTCTCGTCGGACGGCGACACGTGTCTGATCGCCGAGTACGAGGACAAGGTCGTCGGCTTCGCGCTCGGCCAGATGATCGACAAGCGAAATAGCGCCTGGATCTACGGCTATCTGGTGTGGCTGGGCGTCGACCCGTCCATCAAGGGCCGCGGCGTTGGCAAGCGCCTGGTCGACCGGCTGACGAACCGGTTCATCAGCTTCGGGGCGCGCATGATGCTCACCGACACCGACGGGGACAACAAGGCGGCGATCGAGTTCTTCGAGCGCCAAGGCTTTGGCAATCACCAGCACCACGTCTACCTGTCGCGCAACCTGACCAACGACCCGGCGTATATCGAACAGCGCCAGGCAGACAAGCTGCGCGAGCGCCCGCCGCGCCACAGCGCCAAGCATCACGTGCCCGGCGGACCGCCGTCGATGACGCTGTCCGACGACCCTGACACCACCTCCAACGAAGCCGACACCCATGACGATTGACGCAGTGCTCGACCAGATCGATGAGGAGCGCCTCACCCAGCTTCTGAGCGACACCGTAGAGACCTACAGCCCGTCGTACGCCGAAGAGGCGGTGGTGGATCTGTTGTGCGAGGCGCTCGACGAGATGGGGCTCGCCTACGAAAAGCAACGGGTCAGCGAGGAGGACGAGACGCCCGAGCGCCACAATATCCTCATCGCGCTGGGGCCGGGGCCCGCCGAGTTGGTGCTCGTGGGCCACGTCGACACCATCCCGGCGTGGGACGAAGAATCGACCACGCCGTATATCGAAGAGGGCAAGCTGTACGGGCTGGGCAGCGCCGACATGAAGTCGGGCTGCTGCGCAATGATCGAGGCGATGGCCGCCGTCGCCCAGGCCGGCGTCGAGCTCGAGCGCGGGGTGGTCCTGGCGCTGGTGGTCGGCGAAGAGGAGTACGGCGACGGCTCGGAGTGCTTTTTGGAGGCGTACCAGCCGCGGCTGACCGTCATCGGCGAGCCCACGGGCCTGAAGCCGTGCACGGAGCATTTCGGCTTTGCCGAGTTCGTCCTCGAAAGTAAAGGCAACCCGGCGCACGCGGCGTTTCCGGAGCTCGGCGCCAACGCCATTCACGCCATGCTCGGCTGGCTGAGCCGGCTTCTGGAGGGCATGCGCGAGGTCAGCAAGCCCAAGCAGATCGCGCTCAACCCGCGCGAGATCTCGGGCGGCGGCGACCTGTTCATCGTCGCCGACCGCTGCACCGCCGGCGTCGACATCCACCTGGGCCCGCAGCTCGAGCACGACGAGGTCATCGACCTGCTCGACCGCGCCCGCGCCGAGGTGCTCGAAAACCACGCAAAATGCCAGCTCAGCTTCGAGCAGACCTACTACGCACCGGCGTACCGGCTGGGCGTCGACGACCAGCGGCTCCGCCCGCTCGAAGAGGCGTTCGAGTCGGTGGGGATGGAGTGGAAGCCCACGGCGTTTCGGTCGCACTCCGACGGCAATATGTTTCGCCAAAACGGCGCATTGCCGGTGATCTGCGGGCCGGGCAAGCTCGAGGTCGCCCACACGCGCCACGAGCACGTCGAGCTCGACGAGCTGCACCGAGCGGCGCGGTTGTATGCGGCGATGATTGTGGCGGCGTGTTGTTCGTAATCTTTTGGAGTTGACCGCAAAGGTCGCGAAGGAAGCAAAGCTAAATAGGCAGCGAATTGACCGCCATTGTGTGGCGGCCTTTGCGATCTTGCGGGTCTCTATGACTTGCGGGCGCCCTATGAAACGAGCTGCCAGATGTAGATGAGCCCGCCGATGAATATCGCAGGGAGGACGAGCCGAAACGTCAGCCAGGCCTGAAAGACCTCCATGGCCTTGTCATCCGGGAGAACCCCGCGGAAGTAGTGAAAGTAAGTCGCCTCGATGTCGGCCATCGACTCGACGTGGACCGGCACCGGGCCGCGCTTGGCGCGCTGCTCGACGTGGCGTCGGTGGCGCGCGTAATCTTCGGCGATCGAGCCGGTCGTGCCCAGCGAGTCGAGCCAGCCGGTCGACTTCGTGCTGGGCGAATCGACGCACCAGGTCACGACCGCCGAGCCTTCGTCGAAGTAGGTGAAGAAGGTGAACATCACCCCACGCGGGCTATAGGCCATCGACTCGTTGTAGCGCACCGATACACGCGTCGTGCCGGTGGGGTCGACGAACGACACCCCGGGCAGCCACGGCAACGGGAATCCGAAAAGAGACTCGCGGTATGTGCCGAGCTCGCGAAAACCCTCGGCCCTCAACCACTGCAGCAACTCCTCCGGCAGCTTGACAAACTCCTGTTTGGCCTGCGTGGTGCCGGTGATGTCCTCGAAGCGCGTACGCTTGGCGACAAAACCGTGAATGGAGCTGCGCGGCTCTTCATCGGTGAATACGGCGGCAGCGTATAGTGGTCGATGAGACGTCATGACTTCATCCTGGCCGACGGGGGTCTCGAGGGTACACGCCGATTATACCTGAAGGGACTCGATGTGCCAGAACAGTGCCGTTTGCGCTCGAAGGGGTCTTTACGGTTAATATGGGGGACATGTCATAAGAGTTTGTGGAGAGAGATAAATGATGAGCTGGAGAACGCCGGCGGCAACCATGCTCGCTGCGCTGGCCGTCGCTGCTGGCTGCGAGAAGACCGAGCCCCCTCAACCGCCCGAGCAACCCGCCAGTGAGGAAGCAGATGCTCCCGCGCAGATCTTTACCTGGCAGGATGCCGCCAAGAGCACGCCGAAGAGGACACAAAAGGCGTTGGGAGAGGCACAAGGCTGCGAACCTGAGGCGCGGCTTCCGAGCACGGGGCCGGAAAACCGCCAGCGTTGGCTGTCGATGGAGCCGTATTGCAAGTTCACCGAGAAGGTGGAGCCTGCTCACCAGCACTACTCGATAGAGTATATCGCGTATTCGCAGAATGAGCCTGCGCTGATGCTGCTAAAGCCGCGTGGAAAAGCCACGCGACCGGCGGAAGCACTCGACACCTTCGAACTGCCCGCGCTTTCCATGGCCCGGCTCGACCTCGTGGGCGCGGCCGACAAGCAGAAGCAGATCGAGCTGCATCGCGCCGCCGAGTTACCTCTTGCCGCCGGCGAGGTCGTGGGTTTCGACCTGGTATCCAAGGAGGGTCGGCCCCGGGAGCTCGACCACGTCCGCATCTACCTGCAAACCGGTGATCGAGCGGCATACGAGCACGCCAAGCTGCCCGGCCCACCGGTTGCGCGAGAGCAACTTGTGCTCCCCAAGACATCGAGTGGGATGTCGCCGAGGGACCCGGCCTACGTCGAGATCGGACCTGACACCGTCGATGTCGGCCCCTACCCGGTTTACCCGGCGCCTTTGCCTGACGCCGAGGCGAATGCCGAACAAGGAGAGGTCGCGCGCGCTTCGTTTGCCACGGAGAAGCTCGACGACCTGCTCACCAAATGGCCCGACACGATCAAAGACGTCGTCGAAGCCAACCAAGGGCCCCTGGCGCTTGACGTATTGGTCGCCATCGATCGGGCGACGCCGGTAGTCACCCTCGAGCAATTCGGCCGTGGCATGGCCAGCGCCCGACTTTCGCTCGAGCTTCTCGGCCGCTCTCGCGTTCCGTCCGAGCACGACACGGTCAGCCAAGGTGCCCCGCGATTCATGCGGCTCACCGTTGCCTCCTCGCTGCCAAAGACCCACCCGAAGACGGGCAAAGAGCTGTTCACGATGACCGCCGCTCTAAGCGCCGAGGGCATCGACTTGATCACCCCCAAAGGACGGCTCCCGTCGCTCGACGGCTGCCCGAAAGATGGCCCCACGTTGTGCCTCGAGAAGGGAGATATCGACGTCGCCGATGAGCTCGCGAAGGCGCGCGAGAGGCAGGAAGCGGGTGAACTCCAGGCGAGCCAAGACCATGTCGATCGAGCACTCTCGGCTTACGACTGGACGGGTCTTTATGCCAAGCTCACCGAAGTCAAAGGATACTATCCGAAGGCGAGCGTGATCGGGTTCCGCCCTACCGACGACATCGTGCCGGTGGCGGTGCTGGTGCATGCGATGGACGTAGCGCGCTTCAAGCGAAAAAAGGATGGCTCCGAGTGCGCCGAGGCTTTCGAGAGCGACGCTGCGTTGCTCGAGGCCGAGGCCTGCCTCGACGACGATACACAACGTCGCGCCGCACTCTTCAGGCATGCGTACTTGCTTGCCGAAGAGGACGACACCGCGGACACGGGCTCGGCCAAAACCACCGACGTCATCGGGGAAGACATCTCCACGTCAGGCTCCCTCGACAAACGGCTCATCAAGCGCGTCTTCCGCGCCCACCGCCGTGAGCTGCTCTGGTGCTACAAAAAAGCGCGCGCCAACAAACCCGGCTTAGCCGGCGAGATGCACGTCAAATACACCATTAGCGGCTCGGGAGACGTCATCGCGGCGCTCGTGCGAAAGGGCGACCTGCGAAGTCGCGATCTCGAATCGTGTGTCACCCAAAAGATGCGCCGCTGGGTCTTTCCCGAACCCAAAGATGGCGGCATCGCCGTGGTCAATCAGACGCTGAAATTCGTCCACGAGTAACAACGTGCAGTAAACAGCAACTTGAACCGCCGCGGGGCCACGGAGATCTGCTTTCTTTCTTGCTCCGTGCGCCCCGTGTCCCCGTGGTGAATCTCTCCTTCGCTCTTACTTGATAATGGCAATCGTCTGCTGATTCAGCGCGAGCAGGCGGCCGTCTTCACCCCACAGCTCGCGGAATTCGACCATGTAGCCGTCGCGCGCCACCGGGCATTCGCTGCGGAAGTAGAGCGGTGCGTCGGGGTCGAGGCCGTCGAAGGTGCCGGGGAATTGCATGCTGAAGGTGACGGTGGCCATCGGTCGCGGTGAAGTGACCTTGGCGAAGGCGGCGGGCCAATGGGCGTCCATGCAAGCGGCCAAGTAGGCAGCGTCGCGTGGCTCGCCGGGGTGTTTGGGTCGCGTCCAGCCGGTCACGGCGAGTTGCTCGGCGCCGGAGAACGGGAAGCCGGACAGGGGCCGAAACTGCATATGCTGGGTGAACGTGGGCGCCAGCGGCGCCTGGAGTTCGGCGACGCTCGCCTCGCGCCAGTCGCCCAACTCGGGGGCTTCGAGGTCGCTCCAGTCGCCGTCGTCGACGCGGCGCGCGCCGAACAGGGCAGTGGCGTGGGCGCGCACCGTGCCCTCTTGGGTGAGCCGGGCAATGAGGGTGGTGGTGTTGCTGCCGGCGCGCAACAGCTCGACGGTAATCTCGGCCTCCTGGGCGAGCACCGGGCCGCACAGGGTGGCGTCGAGCGCGCGAAGGGCCTGGCCGTCGGCCTCCGATTCGCGGTCTTGCTCGGCTTCAAAAGCACGAATGAGCGCAGCGAGCACCAGCCCGCCGAAGGCGCCGCGGCCTTGCTGCCAGCCATCGGGGACGTCCCAGGTGTAGCGATGGTCGTCTTGGCGAGTCGGGGAGGACGAAGCGAGGAAATCTTGCACAGGTGGTACCGAGGTAATGAGACATGTCAATCGCCGGCATCGTAGGCGTGGGATGCCGCGATGTCGACCGAGGTTTCGGAGGCTCGCCCTACGCAAGCTCGCTCAACCGCTCGTACCACGGCCGCCCGCCGCACATGCGCTCGGCGTCGACCGGCTGGAGGTGGACCGGGGCGTTGCGCTCGAAGCGCAGCCCCTGGCGAATGCGCCGGTCGCGCTCGGCGTCGAGATCGCCGTTCGCGCAGAACTCGAAGACGACCAGCGGCGTCTGGCGCTCGACGAGGGAGCGGAAGATGGCGTTGATGTGGCTGTCGTCGACGTTGAAGCCGTAGCCGACCACCGCCACGACGTCGCAGTCGCAAAAGCCGCGGTGCAGGTCGACGTAGCGCTCGCTCATTTCGACTGAGGTCAAGGGTTTGGTGCCGCTCTGGGTGAGCATGAACGGCACGAGCAGGCGCTCGGTTCTGGTCAGATCGTCGGGGCTATCGAGGGCGACGAGCTTGTTGAGGTACGGGTCGTAAAAGTCGGCCAAGCCACCGTTGAGGTGGTGCACGTCGGGGTGCTCGCCGAGTTCGCGTGCGAGGATGTCGGTGATGAAGGTGTTGTAATTCGACGTTCCCACCGCGGCGAGCTCGAGGCCGTGGTCGGCGAAGCGTCCCAGGTCGTGGTAGTAGCCCGGGCCTTCAGCGATGCGCGCCTCGTTGGGCGCGACTTGTTCGGCGATGTAGCGGCGCACGGTCAGCAAAAAGGTGGCGATGCGGGTGAACTTCGCCCAGTGCGCCCGTGGGCTGAACAGGTAATGAAAATACTCGTCGATGAGCTTTCGGTAGTCGAGGCAGCTTGCGATGAGCTCGGTCAAAAGCTCGCGGGCGAAGCCGGTGACGACCTCGATATTGGTCGACACGTCGCTCACCCGAAACGATGGGGCGTCGAGCACGAGCTCGAGGCTCGACTTGCCGACCTCGCTCAGCTCGAGGCGGAACATATTGGGCGTATCCTGCAAAAAGGACAGCTCATCGGGCGCGCGGGTGAAGAGCTGGTGGCTCAACGAGTCGACCAGCCGGTGGCCATGCACCGCCACAAGAAGCTGTACGAAAGCGAGCACCAAGCGCTGCAGGGGGCGTGCGCGGCCGTCGTCGACGGCTTCGAGCACGCTCAAAAACGCCGAGAAATACTCGCTCGAAAAGAGCGAGACGTCGTCCGACAACGCGTCGTTCAGCTCGACGACATTGCCGTAGCGTCGCTGGCCGAATTTGTAGCCGCTGAGCTCCTCGACCGCCTGCTGGAAGCGCTCACGCGACAGTTGCGAGCCGGCGAGCACGCGCGCGGCGCGCCGGTCGAAGGAGCCCAAGAAGTCGAGCAAATCCCGGCGGCGGTGCTCGATCGTCGACTCGACCAGCGCGCTAAACTCGCGCTTGCCGAATTTCCACAGCGACTGCTGGAAGTACTTCTCCGGCAGCCACGTATTGGCGTAGATCGAGCGGGGGTCGACCGCGGCGAGTTGCGCCTCGAGCAGCGCTTTGTCGGGGGTGGCGTCCTGGCGAAAAATCTCGAGCGCGAAGCGCCCGCCGAGCGGCATGCCGTAGTCGACCTCGGCGCCGGCTCCGAAAAAAAGCCCAACCTTCATGCTATACATCCGTTCAGCGATATTTATCAGCAGTTGGCGAACGCGCATTCTACCGCGGCCGCCCTGCGGGAGCAACGCGTGAAGGTCTTAGAGTGTGCGCATGACGATCATTTAGCTCTCCGGAACACAAAAGGATACGTCATATGAATAGGCTCGTCTCCGCGGTTCGGGAACTCGAGAGTGCGAACTACGTCGAGTACACAGGTCTCCAGTGTCTTATCGGCGGCGGTATTCTCGGCCGCCGAGACCTGCTCGACTTTCCCCTCGGGGTTGATGACGAGTTTCACTACGATCTTGCCCTCCAGCTCCGGCTTCGACAGGAGGCGAGTTTCGTAACACCACGAAATCAGCTTTGCGTGAGCGTCCATCACTTTGAAGACATCTTTGTGCTCGAGGTTACCTTTTTGCTTCGAGTTCCCTCCACCTTTCTTCTCGAGCACGACCTCTCTCGCGGTCTCTTCATCCGCCGATTCTCCACTCGACTTCTCTCTCTCGGCTTGCTTGTCTTCCTCTTTCTTCTCGCCCTCGTCTTTTTCGTCTGTCTTTTTCTCGTCAGACTTCGACTCGGCCTTGTCCGACGAGCCACTGCTCTGGGCCAGCGCATTCGGCGCAGCGCTGACGAGGAGAGCGAGGCAGGCAAAAAGTGACACGGCAAATCTGGTGCACATGTTCGTGGCTCCCAAGCATCGAAGAGAAAGTAGCGGCAGTGCCGACAGGGTAGATGAACCAACCCGCGCGTTCAATTGCCACGGCGACTTGAGTTCAGCGCTCCGATTCCGCACACTGCACCCAAACCCTAAGCGCCCAAACCTCCAGCCCCCCGAGCCTATGCCAGATCTAGACGGACAAGTCGCATTCATCACCGGCTCGACCCGCGGCATCGGCCGCGAGATCGCCATCGCGCTGGCCAAGCGCGGCTGCAATATCGTGGTCACCGGCAAAACCGACGAGCCGCGCGACGACGTGCCGGGCACCATCTACACCACCGCCGAGGAGGTCGAAGAGGCCGGCGCCGAGGCGCTGCCATTGAAGCTCGACGTGCGCTACGACGACCAGATCGAGGACGCCATCAACCAGACGGTCGACAAGTGGGGACGCCTCGACATCCTCATCAACAACGCCGGAGCGATTCACCTCAAGTCGGTGCTCGAAACCCCGCCCAAGCGCTTCGACTTGCTCATGGGCGTCAACGCGCGGGCGGCCTACGCGTGCAGCTACTACGCGCTGCCGCACATGATCGAACAAAACTACGGCCATATCCTGATGGCCTCGCCGCCCATCGCCATCGATCGGGCCCCCGGCAAGGCGGCGTACGCGCTGAGTAAATTGGGGATGACCTTCGTCGCCCAGTCGCTTGCCGAAGAGGTCCGGGAGCATAACATCGGTGTAAATGCGTTTTGGCCGGTCAGCGCCATCGAGACGCAGGCGACGATTCACTTCAATCTGGGTACCGAGGAGATGTGGCGTAAGCCCGATATCCTGAGCGACATGGTGCTCGCGATCGTCTCACGCGACCCCAGCGAGTGCACCGGCAACGCGTTTTACGACGAGGACGTGCTGCGCGAAGAGGGTGTGGAGGACTTCTCGAAGTACAACGTCGTCGAGGGAAGCGAGCCGCCGCCCCTGTCGGCGCTGATGTTCGATCCGGAGTATCAAAGCTGAGGCTTGGAGGTCGGCCATGCTGCCCGATTATATCCCGACATCCGACTTGATGGAGCAACGCCTGGGCGACCTCTGCGAGCGCATCCCCAATTTTCGGGTCGTCGATCAGGTCGACGGCCTCGCCGCCCAGGGCCGCTGGGCGGTGGCCCTTGGCTCCATCAATCACCCGCACCCCAAGCCCGACCACCCGCCGGTGATGCTATTCGCCATCTTCGTGGTCATCGACCTGACCAACAACTGCGTGCGCATGGCCAACCCGCTGCCGCCGGGCAACTTCAAAGAGGCGACTTTGTTCAAGTACATGGCCTCGGCCATGAGCGACCCGATGCAGGGCATGCCCGCCCGCCCCATGCAGCTCGTCTGTCCGCAGCCGCGCATCGCCAAGCTGCTTCGCCCGCTGATGCTGCGTGTGGGGGTCAAGACCGAGGTGCACGACGTCATTGGCTTCGAGCCGGTGTTCGATACGTTGTGTCAGGATTTGCTGGATCCGACCTGAATTCGACCGCCGCTACGGGCAACGCTCCGTGTCCTTCGGACACTTCGCTCGCCCGCAGCTATAAGTTCCGTAACACCCACAAGGGGTTCGAGGCCGTCGGCTTGACAAAAGAGTACGTCTTGTGGCTCTCGGAGCCAGACGCACATTTGCCAAATGGCGGTCGCTCTGGGCGAGGCCGACAACCTTGGAACCCCTCGCGGGTGAAAGAGAGCTTTTAGCTGGGGGCGAGCGAGGCGCCCTTAAAGGGTGCCGAGCGTTGCCCTCAGCGGCCTTCAGGAAGGTAACTACCCTCGTCATCCCAGTACAAGATATAAGGCTTTTCGGCCTCGGCCTGCTCAGGCGTCAGGTAGCCCTTGTCGACCAAGCGGCCCATGATCTCGCCCATGCGGTTGAACCACCAGTGCTTGGTGGGCGTGTGGCCGCGCCTGCGGAAGCGGTCGCCGTACCACGGCGCCGGTTTGAGGATGGCGATGAAGACCGCCTCTTTGGGCGTCAACTCGCGGGCGTCCTTGCCGAAATAGTGCTGCGCGGCCGGGCCGATGCCGTAGACGTCTTGGGCGTACTCGATGCAGTTCAGGTACAGCTCGAGCACGCGCCACTTGGGCACCGCGTCCTCGATCCGCCAGGCAATCAACGCCTCTTTGAGCTTGCGGGCGAGCGTCTTGTCGCGGGTCAGAAAGAGGTTTTTGATGAGCTGCTGCGTCACGGTCGACCCACCGTACACAAAGCGCTCCCCCTCGAAGTCGATCCGAAGCGCCTTCTGGATGAGCCCCAAGTCGACGCCGTGGTTCTCGTAGAACTCCATCTCCTCGCTCAAGTACGCCGCGCCGGCGACAAAGGGCGGAAGCTCCTCCATCGGCACGTACGCCTCGGTGCCCGGCCCCACAAAGACCTCGGCCTCCTCGGAGATACCCTCGGTCACCTGCTTTTTGAACGGGCGATTGAGCCAGTGGACGTCGTCGGGCTCGCGCGGGTCGTAACCCTCGGGCGCCTCGGGCAGCTCGTAGGTCAAGCCGCGTAGCTTCTCGGGCACCGGCCACGTGGGCTCTGCGGGCTCTTCCACAAAGGGATTCACCACGGGGGACACGGGGGACACGGAGTCTTCTTGGTCGGAGGACTTCACATCGTGCGATGTCACTTGTTGTTGCCTTTCTCTCAGTGCTCCCTGTGCCCCCCGTGGTGAACTCTTCGTCGCAACAAACTCTACCTCGGGCCAAGCGTTCTTCTGGGCGTTGAGCGCGGTCACGTGGCACTTGTCGACGAAGTCGTCGACGTCGATTTCGAGCTTGCGGGGGCGGTGCCACGGCAGGTGGAAGCGCAGCTTGGGCGCGGCTTCGCCGTCGATTTCGATGTTGGCGTAGGGCCCGAGCATGGCCGTGGGGAAGGCGCGTACGGCCTCTTGGCAGGCGATTTTGTCGACGCGGGCGTCGAGGTCGAAGACCGGGTCGAAGGGCCAGTCGACCAGTTCGGCGTCGAGGTCGACGCCGACCGGGCCGTAGGTGGCGCGGCCCTCGCTCAAGGTGATCTTAGCGAGCGCCGGGGTCCATTCGAGCTCGAAGGCCAAGCCGGCGTCGATGTCGGTCAGGGGCTTGTCGGCCAGCCCTGAGAGCTCGACGCGGCCGTCTTTCCAGTCGAGGTCGGCGGTGACGTGGACGTTCGACTTGGCGTCGGGGCGCAAGAGCGGTTGGCCTTCGGTCACGAGCATGATCGAAGCGTCGACGACGCCGCCGATGCGCCCGCGGATGCCGCGGTTGGGGAGCGTGCGGCCCTCTTTGACGCCGGGAAGGTCGTCGAGGCGCACCTGCGAGGCTTGTACCGACAGCGTGCGCGGCAAGAGCATGCCCGGCTCGAGGCTCGCGCCCACGTCGAAGCGACCACCGGCCGACTCGCCGCGCGCCCACAACTCACCGGCGGTGAGCGAGGCGTCGAGGCCGTCGACGAGCGTGATCTCGCGGTGGGTGCCGTCTTTCTTCTCGAGGCGAAGGTCGAAGCGGCCGGCCTCGACCGAGGCGTCGAGGCGCTGCAGCCACCAACTGAGGCGCGAGGCGAGGCTCGGGCCGGCCTTCTCGTCCAGCTGCTTGTCCAACTGCTTTTGAGCAGCGGCGGGCAGCTTCGACTTGAGGTTCGAAATGCCTCCGCCAAAGGACCTGCGAAGGCTCGCAAGGCGCTTGGGCGAAACGGCCAACTGCGGACGCACGATGCTGATGCGCGGGTTGGGCGCGGTGAGCTCGGAGAGGCTCACTTCGGCCATTTTGACGGCGACGGCCGGCGCCTTTTGGCCGCCGAGCGCCGTGTCGACCTCGTACAGCGTGAGCGCGACACCTCGCTCGGCGCCCAGGGCAGCGCTCACTTTGGCACGACCGACGCTCAACCGGCCGCGGCCCGGGATATCGAGCTCGACGAGCGCCTCGTCGGCGTCGCCGGCCTCGACCGCCAAGTCGACTGTGGCAGTCTCTGCTCCCGTCGAGCCGCTGGCGCTCCATCGAATGGGCGCGAGCGGCAGAACGGAGAGTTTGGGATGAGTCAGATCGAGCTCGCCGTCGACGTCCAGCGTGCGGCCGTCTCGGCCGTGCTCGGAGACGAGCAGCTCGTCGACCGAAAGCTTCGCCAGCGGTGAGCCGTGGCGCACGAGTTCGACCTGAAGGTCCTCGCCGCGCACCTCGCCGATGCGTCGAAGCTTGTCAGCGAGTGAGTGCGAGCCCGACGACTGCTCCGCAGGCGACGCTTCATCCGTTCGGGAGGCTCTGCGCAGATCGACGGTGAGCGCCGCCCCTGAAAGCGCGACTTCGTCGACGCGCGGCGTCTCTGCCAGGGCGATGTCCCACGGCAGCACGACCTCGACGCGCTCGACCACGCCCGAGACCCGATCGTCGGCCGCCGAGAACTCGACGCCTTCGATCTCGACCGTCGCCGGCCAGCTCCACGACAGCTCGCGCCAGGTCATCTCGGCGCCACGGCGCTCGAGTTGCTCGGCGAGCTTCGCCTCGGCGGCGCTCTCGAGCAGGTACGGAGCGCCGATGATCACGCCTCCGAGCAGAAGGCCGATGATCGCAAAGATGATGAAACGTCGGGACATCTGTGACTACGTTTTGGAACGCCAAACTTGAACTTCCGCCCTGCGGACGAATCATATTAGAAGCTAGCTTCATCTAAGGGAAGCATTCTGGCGAACCGCTGGACACTCGATCGAAGTTGAAACATAATCCGGCGCGAACTGGTTTTATTAAATGAACGCATCTGGGCGCGCGCCACTGAGCGAACGCGCCGCAACAAGTGAACTTCAATCAAGCAGGTAATCTGTATGGGTTTCATTCCTTACGTCGTCGAGCAGACGCACCGCGGTGAGCGCGGTTGGGATATCTTCAGCCGGCTGCTCAAAGATCGGATCATCTTCTTGGGCACCCCGGTCACCGATGATGTGGCCAACAGCATCATCGCCCAGCTTCTGTACCTGGAGAGCGAAGATCCGGACAAAGAGATCAGCCTCTACATCAACTCGCCGGGCGGCAGCGTCACCGCGGGCATGGCGATCTACGACACCATGCAGTACGTCAACCCGGACATCTCGACCATCTGCATGGGCCAGGCGGCCTCGATGGGCGCGGTGCTCCTGGCGGCAGGCGCCGACGGCAAGCGCTTCGCGCTGCCCAACTCGCGCATCCTGATCCACCAGCCGCTGCTTCGCGGCGGCATCGGCGGCCAGGCCACCGACATCGACATTCAGGCCCGCGAGATCTTGCGCCTGCGCGAGCGTCTCAACCAGGTCCTGGTCGACCACACCGGCCAGTCGATGGAGCGCATCGAGAAGGACACCGACCGCGACTACTACATGGGCGCCGTCGAAGCCAAAGAGTACGGCCTCATCGACACGGTCATCGAAAACCGCCCTGGCCTCGGCAAAGAAGAGAAAGCTGGGGAGTAAGCGGTGCGCGGTCCGAGAGTCTCGACGCCAGGTCTCATCGCAGCGCTGCTCGTCGGCGCTGCGTGCTCCAAGGGGCAACCTTCTGCCGAGGCTCCCGCGTCCGAGCCCGCCGTCGAACAAGCAGGAAGCATCGATATCGCCGTCGGCCCCGACGTGCGCTCATTCGACCTCGCCGAGGCCGAGTGCAGCGTCGTCGAGGCCGGCGGCGATTCGCGTTCGGGCGACTCTCACTCGGGCGAGGCATACCTGAACGTTACCGCCCGCTCGGCGACTATCCACACCATCGAGGGCCAGCGCGTGCGCCCCTACCTTCTGAGCGCTCGCCTGCCGGCCGACCTGGGCGAAGACGAGACCACCTTCGGCCCCGAGCGTACCAACTGGGGCGCCGTCGCCTCCTTACCGGGGGCCAGCCTCGAAGCCGACGACGACCCGATCATCCAAGTCATCGCCCGCTCGGTCCAAAACGGCCCCACCGACTACGAGTGCCGCGCCAGCCGCACCGGCCAAGAACTAAAACTCTCGGTCTTCTGCAACGGCGGCAAACTCGTCCCTTGGTCGACCGCCGGCCCCGTCCCTTCAGGCTCTTTCAAAGCGACCGTGAACTGCAAAGAGGTAAATTCACCACGGGGAACACAAGGGACACGAAGAGGAAAATAGAGTGCCTTTCTCCGTGTCCCCGTGATCTCCGTGGTGAACTCTACCCTAAAACCTTCACGAATTTGCGGATGATCGTCTTCTCGCCCTTGCCGGGGAAGTTGATCGTGAGCACCGCTTTGTCGCCGCTGCCAGACACGTTTACGACCTCGCCGATGCCGAAGCGTGAGTGCGAGATGGTGCAGCCGGTCAGGCCGTCTTTGCCCGGGGAGGCGCCAGCGGGAGGAGCGTCGGGTTCGCTCGACCAGGCGTCCTCCTGAGCGAACTCGTCGTCCCAAGGATTCACCTGGGAGAACGAGGTGTCGAAGTCGCCATCTTCGGCCTCCGCGAGCGTCTTTTTGACCGCTTTGGAGACTTGATTCTTATACATCGGCGGGGATTGGTCGAACTCCCAGGCGTCTTGGTCGACGCCGCTGCCGAAGTAGGCTTGCTCGGTGGCCTGGCGGAAGGCGTCGTAGCCGCCTCGATTCGAGGTTCGCCGTGAGCTGTAACGAATGCGTTTCGACGTGCTCTGCGGGTCGATCTCGATGCGCTCGGGGTCGATGTCGAGCAGAAAGCGGCTCGGGTCGGTGTTGCGCGTCTTGCCGTAGATACGCCGGCGGCGCGCATTGCAGATGTAGAGCTTGTGACGCGCACGCGTGATGGCGACGTAGGCCAGGCGGCGCTCCTCGTGGATCTCCTCGGCGTCGAACTGGTCGCGCACGCTCGGGAAGATCTCGTCTTCCATGCCCGCCAAAAAGACCGTGTCGAATTCCAAGCCCTTGGCGCCGTGGACGGTCATCAGGGTCACCGCGCCCTTCTCGTCCATCTGGTCGGTGCTGTGTACGAGCGCCGAGCGGTCGAGAAACGCGCCCAGCAGCTTGGCCAAACGCGACTCGGCGACCATGTCGGTCCCCTCGGGCGCGTCAGCGTCTTCGGTGGGCCCGAACTCACGCGCCTCGAAGTCTTGCTCGAACTCTTCCATCGCGCCGAGCAGCTCGCGCACGTTCCTCCATCGATCGTCGACGCGCTCGGCGTCGTCGCTCTCGAGGTACGAGTGGTAATTGATCTGATCGAGCAAAAACTCGCTGACGTGGGCCAGTCCTTCGTCGGCGGCGATCTGGTCGCGAAGCGAGAACAGGAGCTCACACAGATCTTCGACGCCCGAATTCGTCCGCCCGCGCAGGCTGTCGACGTCGGCCAAGGCCTCCTCGTCGGCGACGTCGAACGGCTCGGGCTCGATAGGAGCGTCGCCCACCGCCGACGGCTCGAGGTGGCCGGCGGCGTAGCGCACCGCCCGGTACAGCGTGCCGATGCCGGGTACGCGCGCGGCGCGCTGCAGCTTCTCGATGGTCACCTTGCCGATGCGCCGCGACGGCGTGTTGATGATGCGCAGGAAGTCGACCTCGTTGTCCGGGTTCAGCGCGACCTTCAGGTAGGCGAGCACGTCCTTGATCTCGGAGCGCTCGTAGAAGCTGATGCCGCCCACGACCTGATACGGCACGCCCCAGTTTTGCAGCTGCTCCTCGAACTGACGGCTCTGGGCGTTGGTGCGGTAGAAGACGGCGAAGTCACCCCAGTCGGCGCCGGCCTTGGCCATCTCGTGGATGCGCCGGGCCACAAAAGTCGCCTCCTCCCGGTCGTCGCCGCCGGTAAAGAGCGAGATCTTGTCGCCGCCCTCGCGCTCGGTCCACAGCTTCTTGTCGCGCCGGGTCGGGTTGTGCTTGATGACGTCGTTGGCCGCCTCCAAGATCACGCTCGTCGAGCGGTAGTTCTGCTCGAGCTTGATGACCTGGGCGTCTTCGTAATCCTTCTCGAACCCCAGAATATTGGCCACCGTCGCCCCTCGCCAGCGGTAGATGGCCTGGTCGTCGTCACCGACGACTGCCAGGTTGTCGTGGCAGCGCGTCAAGTGCTTCAAAAGCTCGTATTGGGCCGGGTTGGTGTCCTGGAACTCGTCGACCATCAGGTAGCGCCAGTGGCGGCTGTAGCTGTCGGCCAGGCGCGGGTCGTCGCGAAAGATCTCGAGCACGCCCAAGATCAGGTCGCCGAAGTCGGCACAATTCGCCTCGCGAAGCTTCTCCTGATAGGTCTCGTAGAAGGTCGCGTCCTCCTCGTCCACTGCGTTGAACGCGTTCTCGTGGGCCAACTCGGGCGTGTAGCCCTGGTTCTTCATCCGGTTGATATACCCGCGCAGCCTCCTGGACTCGCTGCGGTCTTTGGGGCGCCCCTCGAGCTCCATGACCTGCTTGACCAACTTGAGCTGGTCGTCGCCGTCGTAGATGTTGAAGTTCCAGTCGAGCCCGAGCCTGTCGGCGTGCCGGCGCAGCAAGCGGGCGCAAAACGAGTGGAACGTCGAGATGGTCACCGCCTCGGCGTCGTCGCCGGCGCCGTGTGCGCTCAGGATATCGTCGACGCGCTCGCGCATCTCGCCGGCGGCCTTGTTGGTGAAGGTCACCGCCAAGATCTGCTCGGGGTAGACTCCTGCCTCCAAGATCAGCCATCCGATACGGTAGGTGATCACGCGTGTCTTGCCGCTGCCCGCGCCGGCGAGGATCAGCAGCGGGCCGTCTTTGTGCTCGACCGCCTGTTTTTGGGGCGGGTTGAGGTGTTCCAGGAGGTTCATCGTCGTTCGAAGCTTTGGGATTACTGCACGTTTGTTCCGGGGATGGTAGCCGGGGATGTTGCGTATGACAATTGCCTTGCAGAAGAGGCCGTCCTGCAGATGCGCATCACCAGCTACGCAAATGACCACATTGCTCCCATAGGCGCCCTTGAAAACACGCCCTCGGCGTCGAGAATTTCTGCCGCCGTCGGGCCGTGCGAGCCGCGACTTCGATTGCGATTACGCCGCTCGCGAGTTAGACTAGTCGATGTAAATTACCCTCTCTGACATGTGACTGTGCCTTGCATCAATCACAGCGACGCCGGTGGTCGAACGCACCTTGCATCGCCACCTGTCTTTATGTGAAGACGCGTTGAGATTGATGGGAAGACGCCACGGATCGGCGACGGGCAGCGGCCCGAACGAAGTCACTTGAGGAAGCATTTGGAGCACAGATGGCCGTCGAGCAGATCAACGATCGCAACGAACTCAGAGAGTTTCTCACTCGGGATAAACTCGCCAACGCCTACCTCCTCGGAAACCTCGACCCTGCCTTTTTCCCCTTCTGTAGCTGGTACGGCGCCCGCAGCGAATCGGGCGAGTTGGGCAGCCTGTTGCTGATCTATCAGGGCCTGAGCCTGCCGGTCGCCTTCATGGTGGGCACGAAGCCCAATTTCCAAGAGTTTCTCGTCGACGCCAAAGACCATCTTCCCGAGCGCTTTCACTTCCACGTGCTCGAGCACCACATCGACACGGTGCGCCACGTCTTCGACTGCTCGGACACCATGCGCATGCATCGCATGGGGCTCGAGAAGGAAAACTATCAGCCGCTCGAATCGACCGACGACGTCGAGCGTCTGGGACACCGCGACACCGCCGCCATCATGGCGTTGTACGAGCACTACCCGGACAACTTCTTCGAGCCCTCCCAGCTCGAAACCGGGCTGTATTTCGGCATCCGCGACGGCAACGGCGGGCTCTCCTCCATCGCCGGGGTGCACGTGGTCAGCGAAGAGTACGACGTGGCCGTCATCGGCAACCTGGTCACCCACCCCAGCGCCCGCGGCCAAGGCCTGGCCACCCAGTGCACCGGCCGCCTGCTCGACGAATTGTTCGAGCGCGTCTCGCTGGTGGCGTTGAACGTCCAAGACGACAACGACCCGGCGATCAAGATGTACGCAAATTTTGGCTTCCAGGACAACAACGTCTTCTGGGAAGGCCGCTGCTCATCCGTGAGCACCTGAATCCGACTCCAACATTTGATGGAATATGGCGACGGCTCAGAACCGACCGGTGAAGCCGAGCGAGACGTCGCCACCGGCGGTGACCGAAGCCGTCGGGGCCGCCTCGAGGTCGTCCGAGCTCAACAACAAGAAGACGCCGGTGCCGGTGACCACCGCGCCCACGGCGATGGCCGACACGCCGACGGTGTCGAGGGTATTCGCGCGCGCCTCTTCGGAGAGCGCCTCTTGGCGGCTCATGCCTTCGACGACCCCGCCGTCGGCCGCCTCGACCGAGCCCGTGACGTCGTCGCGGATCGACTCGGCCCAGAAATGCGCGCCCACGCCGGCGCCGGCCACGACCAGACCCGTGGCGGTGAGGGTCCACCCGACCGCGTTGCTCGAATCGGCCTGACTCGACTGGGCCTGACTCGACTCGGCGGGCAGATCGGTCGGCTCCTTGACCTGCTGGCCCTTGTCACCTTTCGTCTCGGCATCCGCCATTTTCTGCTTGGAATCGTCAGCGACCGTGCACTCCTCGTCGAGCTCGCTCAAGTACTGGTCGGCCTTGGCGTTGATGAGCCGCGGCGAGGGATCATTGACGGCGGGCGCCGAGATGACGTTGAGATAGGCCTGCCGTGCTTTGTCGCACTCACCCATCTTTTGGTAGGCGCGCCCGAGGTTGAGCCACGTCACGTTGAACTCCCCTAAGGCGTTGGCTGCTTCGAGCAACTTGACTGCCTTCTGATGGTCGCCCTTCTTGATGGCGCCGACCGCCTCCGAGTTGAGGCGGAGCTGCTCGTTGGACGGCTTGGCGGCTTTGGTCGCTTCTTCCGTGTTTTGCTGAGCGAGTACCACAGCAGGTGCGCCGGCTGTGAGCGCCCCGGTAAGCAGGCAAGTGAGCAGACGAATACGAACGCGATGGGAGAACATCAACAAACTCTTTTCAACTCTGGGGTAAATGCTCGCGAGCCGCCCGCAAAGCGGGTCGCTCGCGACAACGTCGTCGCGACGGCTCTCACTCGATCGCAGCCGCGAAAGAGCCCTCCAACTTCGCCGATTCGCCGGTCGTCGAGTGCTCCACTGACCATGTCCACTCACAGGGGGTCGGCTCCCCCAGAGCGTCGAAACGCGGCAGCGGATACGCGTCGCTCTCGCGCCAAGACGAGCTCGATTGATAATCTGGTTGGCCCGCCGTGCAATCGGTCGAACTCAACGTCATGAGAAGGTCTTCATCGAAACTGCTCGCGGAACTACGCAAGCTAGGCAACAGGGAAGCTCCGACCCACGTGCACAAATTGCTAACAATGCTCCCATCGACTTCCCCCTCCGACACGGACGCCGCCATCGCTTCGCAGTCCCAGCGCTCCTCGTTGATCAGTTTGGCTAATGTGTCTCCTTGTCCGTAATCGGCGAGGAGTTCCGGAAAGACGACGCGTTCGAAGACAACGGTGATATAGCGAGAAAAGAACAACTTGTCGGTGGGTGAAAAACCAGCGATTGCCAGCGTCTCGCCTTCCAAGACCTGGAGTTCGAACGGAGCGTGCAGACGACCGATGAGCTCGTTCAACTCTGGAGCGCAAGTTGAGTCGCCATCGCAAATCGCGTCGAAGTCGAACTCGCCTCGAAACAAACCGCTGAGATTCTCGCTTATCGGTGTACCGCCTCTCCACGAGAAGCTTTCGTACACAAGGCTCTCGACGCTCCCCCGCATGGAGGCTGTACCGAGCGCGTCTCCAACGACCCGCTTGGCGCTGTCGGCACCATCATTCAACACGGGCTGCTGGACGTGGCTGGCGAAGAGCTCACGAAGATCTCCGCGATGGTTGAGCAACGCCTGCTGGACGTCGGGGTTCCCGTTCGCGCGGAGTGCCAAATCGATCAAACCGCGGTCTGCAGGGTACTCGGCGCACTCCGAAGCGTCCGAATCGATGCAGCCAAAGAGCGCCAACGAGGGGTCTTCGGGGAATCTCGTCAGCGCGCGCACATACTCACCGTACAGCCCCATGGCGAAGGGGCCGAAATCCCACAGATAACTCGCCTGGTAGTCTTGTAGAGAAAAGACCGGCAGTTGCTCGCGCATCTCCACAGCGAGCGGGCCATCGCCGGTGCCGTCGGTGGGCGCGACCGCCTCTTGGCAGCCAACGATGTTGCGCAGCCCTGACTCGGCAAAGCCTTCGACGAAGATCAGGTGTCCGACTTCGACGTCGAGATCGGCAAAAGCCACCGGCGGCACGCTGCCATCGACACGCACATCCACCTCTCGCCGCTCTGCGGTGACACCGGGAGGCAGGGTGGTCGTGATAAGCTCCTCACACGAGGCCGAGCCCTCCGGATCGGGCACGGCGGTGACACGTACCTGCTCGATTGGCGACTCGGTTCCGTTCGTCGGTGCGACGAAGATGGCCCCGGATCCCTCGCCACCGACGGCGAACGCCCAGCTGACACGCCGCGGCAGCGCTCCGTCGCCCACGGTCGCGGTCAGCGTGGCCAAACCGGCTTGTGTGCCAGAATCGAGCACCACGCTCGCCGTTCCGTCCGCCGTCGTCGTCACCGTTTGGGCCTCGAGGCTCACCGCCCCTGCCGACTCGCGGTTCAGATCGAAGCTGACCTCCGCCCCGGCAAACGGATTGCCAACGCCGTCGGTCACCTGCACGGTAAGCTCGCGCGCCTCTTGAAACGGCAGCACCATCGCACAGTGCTTGCGCTCCGAATCGCACTCCTCGGAGGCATGTGCCAGTTGGGCCCCCTCCGGCAGCGGCGTCACCGTGCCGTTGTTCACATTGCCGTCGCCATCCTCGGGTACGCATACCTGGCCGTAATCGGGATGCTGGCCGCATCTGTAGTCCGCACCGCACTCATCGTCCGCTTCACAGCGAAAATACGCGCGATCGAGCTCCAGCTCTTGCTGACATCCAGTCAGGCCCGCCAGGCTTGCGCCCGCACCGAGTACAGCCGCCATCGTTACGAATCTCAGTCGCTTCATAGACATCTTTGGTGCCTCGAGCACCCCAACATGGGCGGAATTCACAGTGTGCGCAGCTTACCAAGCTCCTTACAGCGACACAATTAGTTCCCGGCGGAATCGCCAGCGGCCGGCCACGGCCAGGCGGGCACGTCGGGACGACCGGCCACGATCTGCTCTTCTTTGCCGTAGGGGCAATGCCTGCAGCCGCTGCCGCAGCATTCGCCCTGCCCGCGCAGGTAAACCGACGTCATCACGAACAGACCGGTGTCAGGGTCCATGTAGCCGGCCTCGCCTTTCTCGCAGGCTCGGCGGTGGAGTTCGAGGGCTCGTTTTGAAGGTCGTTGGCTCATTGGAGGGAGTATAGGGGAGCGCTTCGGAAAAGCTAGGCGTTGCTTTTTGGCGCCCCCATCCGTCTCGCGCTGTAAAGCGCGCGAGCCACCTTCCCCGCGGGGAAGGGATGCCTTAGCACGCTTGATTCACGTAGCTTTCCGCAGGGTCAGCCCTTCCCCAGGGGGAAGGTGCCGAGCGCGTCGTTTAGCGCGAGGCGGATGGGGGTCCTCGACAAGCAAGCCCAAACAGAGAACCGACCTCCCCACCAAACCCAAACCCACCTAAAAAACAACCACTTACAGCTCAACCACAAAAAAACTTCGCCCAAACACGCAACGATTCGTCCCTTTTTGCCGAAAACCGTAATGAGGGGATGCACTGTGCTTCCCCGACGAAAACACCATTTGCAACGGGGATCGGAAAACATGTCTTGGATTGGAGATGCAATTGGCAAAGCTACCAGCGCCGTCACAGATTTCGTCAGTGACGTCGCCGACGACGTAGGCGACGCGGTCGGCGACGTCGCCAGCGAAATCGGCCAAGCCGTCGGCGACACCTTCGAAGCCGTCAGCGACGGCCTGGGACCGTTGGGTGACGTGGTCGACGGCGCGCTCGAGGTGATCTCATCGGGCAGCTTGGGCCAGATGCTCAACACCGGGCTCGACAAGCTCGGCATGCCCGACTGGATCGGCGACATCGGCGGCGGCGTACTCGACTTCTGCACCGGCAACTGGGTCGGCGCGGCGGCCAACGGCCTCGACGCGCTCGAAGACGTCGCCAAGGCGTGCGGCGGCGACGAGATCGCCGGCTTTTTGAAGGCGGGCTCGAATATCACCGGCATGTTCGCCGGCGGTGGGTTGGGCAAAATGGGCAAGGCGGGCGAGTTGATCGACACCGCCACCGACTCGCTCGGTATGGTCGACGACGCCCTCGGCGGCATCGAGTCGCTCATCGACGGCGATATCATGGCCGCAGGACAGAGCCTGCTCGACCTGACCGGAGGAGATCTCGGCCCGCTCGAGAACGTCGTCGGCGAGTTCTCCGACGAGGCGCTCGGGTTGCTCGAGGAGCATATTCCGCAGGCCAAGCAGCTGGTCTCCGGCCTCTACAGCGCGCTCGAAGACGGCCAGTTGACCCTCGACGACCTACAAAACGACGAGGTCTCCGAGCTCCTCGGCTCGGTGATCGGCGAAGAGCAACTCGCCGGGCTCGAAGAACTGGCCAAACCGGTCATCGACTTCGTCCACGACGGCCAGAGCCTCGTCGACGAGCTCGGGCTGGGCAGCGCCCTCGAGATGAGCTCGCTCGGCCAGGGATTGGTGGGCGGCGTCATGGACTTCGTCGCCGACCAACTCGAGGCCGATCATCCAGACATCGCCAAGCTCGCTGCCAAGCGCGACTTCATCGGCCAGCTCATCCAGATGGGCGCCGCCGACCCGAACGCGCTGGGCGTCCTGAGCGACCTGCTCACCCAGAGCGGTGCGCTCGACGAGGTGCTCGACACGCTCGCGCGTCACAGCGCCTCGCTGCGCGCCTAACAGGAACAACAAACCAAGAACCAAGAACCAAGAACGGGCACTACGAAGCTGTACGCCACAACTCCTGAACCACGGACACTCAAAATGACGGACCCACAACAAACTGACCTCGCACACGCCGACACCGTCGACGCGCTCGAAATGACGCCCGATATCATCGTCGACCAGCTCGCCGCCTCCGCCGAGGAGTATTACAAGCGCGGCAAGCTGAGCCACGCGCGCGACTACCTCGATCAGCTCGTGATGATGCGCCCCAAGGAGTCTCAGTATTGGACGTTGCTCGGCGTCATTCACCGTCGCCAGAAGCGGCGCGCCGCTGCGCTTCACTGCTTCAAAAAGGCCGCCGAGCTCACGCCCAAAGACCGCAACAATCTGGTCAACCTGGGCGAGACGCTCATCGAGGTGGGCAAGGTGCCCGCAGGTGTCGAGCTTATGCGTGCCGTCTTCGAGGAGGGCTACGACCCCGGCAAGGAGCCTGAAGAGCAAGACGAGTTTACGATCCGTGCCGGGGCCACCCTGGAGTTTGTGCAGAAGGGAATCAGGAGTTTCGTAGCTTCTCACGAGTCGAGCGAATGATCTTGCCGACGCGGCGCGTCGCTTGGAGCCGCTCGTCGACTTCGGCGGCGAGCTCCTTGCGGTCGCGCTTCGTCTCCATCTCGCGCTGGACCTGACCCAGGACCTCCTGAATCTGGCTGTAGAGGCGGTCGCCGGCGTGCTCGACGAACGCTTCGAGGCGCTCGCCGTAGTTGTAGATGACGCTCAACAGCTCTTCTTCGATGCGCGATCCGAGCTCGTCGATGACGCGGATGCCCTCTTCGCGAGCGCGCTCTTTGACCTTCTCGTCGACCTTGCCCTTGAAGAACATGGCCAGGACCGGCGCGGTCAAGGTGAGCAAGCCGCCCACGAGCGCGGCGCCCAGGAAGAACGCCGACAGCCCGATGGTGCCCAGCGCGAAGACGCTGACGTCGTAAGCGATGGTGTCGACGTCGAGGTCGAGCTTGTCCTTGAGGCCGAGCTCGTCGCGTAGCACGCCGACCGTCTCGCGCATCGACTCGTTGGTGATCTGGATGACCTCTTCGGCGAGCTCCTCGAGGCTGTTGGCGATCTTCTCGCCCTCGTCCTCGAGCCAGTCCTTGAAGGAGTCTTGAATCCAAGCCGACAGGTACAGCTTGACGTCACGCGCCTCGGCGCGCTCGATCTGCTGGGGCAGCGTGGTCTTGAACTCCTCGACGAACGAGCGAAGGTTGTGGCGCGCGGTCGCCGCGATCCCGCCGATGCTCTCGTCGATGTGGTCGATATTCTGGGCGATGAGCTGGCGCGACTGCTCGAGCTTGTTCTCGACGCGCTCGATGCGCTGCTCGAGGTCCTCTTTTTCGAGCAGGTAGCCCTGCTTTTTGATGGCCAGGTTCTGCTCGAGAAGCCCGGCAATGCGAAGGCCTTCGCCCAGCGCGCTGTCGACGAGGATATACGCCTTATTCTCGCGCAAAAAGCCGAGCAGGTACTCGCGAAACTGGTTGAACTCGGCGGGCGGCTCTTTGCCCTCTTTTTGGGCACGCAGCGCCTCACGCCCCGAGAACGCGAACAACTCGACCGGTCCGATCAAGTCGGCGAGGCGCTCGCGAGCGTAGGTCTCGACCTCTTGGACGTCCTCGTCGCTGAGCGCGTCGGTCTTGCCGAGCACGAAGATGATCCGGTCGCGGTTGGCCTTGAGCAGCCGGTCTTTGATGAACGTGATCTCGCTCTTTTTGAGCACCTGGGTGGCGTCGAGCACGTACAGAATGACGTCGGCCTTGGGCACGTACCCGTAGGTAATCTCGACCTTCTGGCGCGAGATATCGTTGACGCCGGGGGTGTCGACGAGCACCAGCGAGTCCTCGAGCAGCTCGTTGGGATACTGGATCTCGACGTACTCGGGCTCGGTGCCCTCCTCTTCCTCGTGGCGAATCGCCGCGCCCATCTCCTCGTAGGGCACGCCCTTGCGCTCGCCGCCGCGCGGCGCCTGGATCTCGGCCTTGGGCTCGTCGCCGTGGACGAGGTGGGTGATGACCGCGGTGGTCGGCGTGATGCCGGTGGGCAAGATCTCCTCGCCCAACAGCGCGTTGACCACCGTCGACTTGCCGTGGTTGAACTCGCCCAACACCACCACCGACATGCGCCCCTGCTGGAGCGCCGGAATCCGATCCTCACGCACCTCGGCGGAGAGCGACTTCAGCCCACTCTCCTCGGAGATCTCGGCGAGCTCGACGAGCAGGTCTTCGACGTGGCCCTTCTTGACCGGCAGCACCGTGCCGGCGGCGGGTTCTTGGGCGACCGTCGGCTCTTCGGAAGCTTCGGATTCTTCGGTGGCTTCCGGCTCCTCGGTGGCTTCTGGCTCTTCGGGAGTTTCCAGTTCTTCTTCGGGCGTTTCGTTTTGGCTTTTGTCGTCGGTCATGTTCGTTTCGTTCGTTTTGTTGAAGTTATTTCGACGTGGCTCAGCCTCACATCACCTTCACAAGCTTCTCGATCTCCCGATCCACCTCGTCCAACGGCTTCCCACCACGCTCGCCGATCAGATTGCGATAATACTCACTCTGAGCGAAGAGCTTGAGCGCCTGGATGCGCTTGGGAAGGTACGGGTGCGACTGGAAATACTCTTTGAACCGGCCGACCCCGTCCTGCACGTCGTCGAGCTGGTTGAGGTATTCGTCGACGTCGAGCTCCTCGAAGAGCTTCTTGCTGCCCAGCGCCAGGCGCAGCATGGCGTTGACGGCGGCCTCTTCGCTCTCGGCGCACAGCATACCGGCGCGGTCGCAGGTGATCTCGCCGCGGCGGCTCCACGCGTTGAGCGCCATGGTCGCCGGGACCACCGCCCACTTGACCAGGTTGATGACCCCGGATTTGAGGAACTCGGCCGCCGTGCGATAGACCACGTGGTTGTTCTGGATGTGGCCGCACTCGTGGCCGATGACGAACTTGAGCTCGGCGTCCTGAAACCGGTCGATGAGCGACGAGGTGATGATGATGAACGACTCCTCGTCGGTGCCGTAGGTCCCCGCGTTCAGGTGCGGGTTTTGCTGCACGTAGACCGTGGGCGGGGGGATATCGAGGGTCTCGGCGCACTCGAGCACCGTCTCATACAGCGACGGGAACTGACGGCGACTGATGCGCACGCCACGCCCTAAAAGCTCGTTCTTCTCGAACGACTTCCAGAAGCGCACCGCCGACTCGGCAACCAGGCGCACCGGCTTGGCGCGGTCGAGCTGGCGCAGCACGCGGATATCGCCCGAGAAGGCGTACTCGCCAAAGCCGGTCTTCTCCTCGCGGTTGCTGCCGGGGCTCTTCTTCTGGTCGACGTATTTTAGAAAGTCAAAATCCATATGGTCTCCGGTGCCTCTGCGTGGCCGGCGCGTCTGCGCGACCGGTCCTCCCAGAGATCAACATCACCCAACGCTCAATCTATTCAATGCTTGACGCGTAACGCCTGGAGACAAGCCGCAGCGAGTCGTCATGCGGCTCAGCTCGGGCTACTCGAGCAGCTCGAGGGCCTCTTGAAGGGTCTTCTTCGGGTCGGTCTCTCGAATCGCCGACTGCAGGCGAATGCGGTCGACGGTCGACAGGGGTTCTAGGTCGGTGCGGTCGATGGCGTCGGCCAGCCGCTCGAGCGCGCCGAGGCGCTGGCGAAGCGCGGCAATCTCGTCGGGCGTGACGCCGCTGGGGGCCTCGTCGTCCTGGGCGCTCTCTTCGGCCTCGGCGCGCAGCTCGTCGCGCTCGGCTTCCAGCTCCGCGATACGCTCGGTCGCCTCGACCAGCTCGGCCTCCAGGCGCTCGACCTCCTCGCTGTCGTCCTCGTTGGAGCGACGACGCTCGAGCTGCAGGCGCTGCTTGAGCCCCTGGACCTCGGCCTTCAGGTCGCCGGCGAGCCTCTCGGCCTCTTCGAGCGCCTGCGTCTTGTCGGCCAGCTCCTCGCGCATCGGCTCCGCGTCGGCGAGCTGGCGTTGCAGCTCGTCGCGGGTGTCGAACAGCTCGGCGAGCTTCTGCTCGTTCTCCTGGGCGGTCTGACGCAGCTGCTCGTTGGCCTCGCGCTGCTCGTCGAGCTCGGTGCGCAGGTCGGCGTTTCGCCGCTCGTACTCATTGAGCAGGCGGTTGCTCTTCTCGAGCTCGCCGCGCACCTGCTCGAGCTGGGCGCGCATGCGCTCGGCTTCGTCGCCCGAGCCGGAGGTATTCGCCAACTCGTCTTCGAGGGTGCGCACGTCGTGCTCGAGCGCCTCGACGCGCTCGTTCTTGACGGCCACCTCACGCTCGAGCTCGCTCTGCCGGTCGGTCGCCTGCCCCAGCCGACGACGCACCCCGGACAGCTCGTCCTCAGTTCGCTGCAGCTCCGAGCGAAGCTGCTGGACCTGGTGGCGCTCCTGGTCGAGCTCGGCGCTCAGGCTCTCGAGCTGGGCGGCCTCCTGGCTGCCGCTTTCGAGCTGCTGGCGAAGCTGCTGGTTCTCCTGGCGAAGCTGCTCGGCGTCGGAGCGCGCCGCGTCGAGCTCGCCCTGGAGCTGCTCGGCGCTGGCGCCCTGCGCCTGCATCTGCTCGAGCTGCTGCGAGGCCGCCTGCAGCTCGGCCTGCAGCTCCTCGATCTCGAACGCCTGGCGAGACGCCAGATCTTCGATCGACTGCTTCTCGCGCTTGAGCCGCTCGACCTCCTCGCCGTAGCCGCCGTGCTGCTCGTAAGGCTCTTGCTCGTAAGGCTCTTGGTCGTAGGCGTCTTGCTCGAAAGGAGAATGGCCGCCGCTGGGGCCCACCTCGTCGATCTCGACGAAGTCGTCCTCGCCCAACTCCTCGACCTCTTCGTAGTCGTAGCCGGCCGCCGAGTGCTGCTCGAGCCCGGCGCCTGCGTGCGCCGCGTGTGCCTCAGAGGACTCGGCGCCAAAGGCGAACGCATCGGCCGCCTCGGTCGGCCCGGAGACGTATTGCTGCTCGCCGGAGGGATGTTGGTTGTTGACGGTCACCTCACGGTCGACCGGGTCGTCGAGCAGGAAGTGCACGATGAAGTCGCCGCACCAGATCTCGTCCTGATCTTCGAGGCGCTCGTGGGTGATCTCGAAGCGCTGCTCGTTCTCGATGAGCCAGGTGCCGTTGGAGCTGTTGAGGTCGATGACCTCGAAGGTGCCGTTGTTGTAGCGGAACTCGGCGTGGTGGCGAGACACCGACTTGCGGTTGGAGCGAATCGTGCAGTCGGTCGCTCGCCCGATGGAGACGACCGGCTGGTCGGGGCCCAGATAGGCCGATTGCTCCCGGTTGGACGAATCGGTGTAGACAATTCTGGCCACAGATACCGCTCCTGAGACGAGTGCAGCTAAATTCCGACGACGGTTCGTATGGCGTATAGTAGTACCGGCCCGCCCCAAAGGTCAATTTGCAGAAGAGATCGGGGTTTTGGGGTCTCGGGGTGTCGGGGTTTCGGGCGCGGATGGCGCGGATGGCGCGGATGGCGCGGTCACTTGCGCACGAAATCGCGAATCCAGCGGAACAGCCACCACACGTTGAGCAGGATGAACAGGCCGATGAGGCCCGACAGCACCAGGTACCACCAGTGGTCGGAGGGTTTGACCTGGGTCTCGACCAGATAGGCGTCCACACACTCGTCGCCGGTCGCCTCGGCGGCGCGGCGCTCCTTTTCGGGCAGCTGCATGCCGCAGAAGTTGGTGTTGTAGCGCTGGTAGTAGTAGGAGCGAAGCCCCTGGTACTGGCCGGGGATCTTGCTCAGGTGCAGCGCGCGTCCCGCGCCCTCGAAGTAGGTGCGGTCGATCTCGCCCTTCTCGTTCTGGAACTCGAGCTCGAGCTCGGTCTTGTCCTCGATGTCGCGCGGCACCTCGATATAGACGTGGTCGCCGACGAGCTTGAAGAACTTGTAGCGCTTCGACTGCGCGCGCTTCGACGGCACGCCCTCGATGGAGACGTAGCGGTTGTGCGGGATCTCCGGCTCCCAGTTGGGATCTTGGGCCCGCTTGGCCGGAAAATCGGTCACGCTGCCGATCTCGACGGGCTCCGACGAGCTGAAGAAGTAGGCCAGCTGGGTCTGCCAGTCCGAGATGACCGAGACGCCGAACCAGATCACCACGATGAACAGGATCGGGCGAAGCAGCGAGCCCTGGCGCCGCGACGACGCCAGATCGAGCAACTCCTCGTCGAGCTCCTCGTCGTCGAACTCCGCGGAGTCGTACTGCTCGTCGTGCTCTTTCGTGTTGTGGGACTCCTCGACCATACCGTGTACTCTCGAGACATGATTGAGCGCTAACTTCTTATGCGAAGGCGCCAAGTTTATCAATTGCCTGCTGCTGTCGGCACGTTGAACATGTGAAGGGTGTCGAGTTATTCACAAGTGATTCGAATGTCGTCGACCTTGCTGGTGCGTCACGCCCGCTAACCCTCACCCAATCAGACAACACCCCAACCCAAAAGTTTCATCATGCCCACCACCGAAACGCCAGCCTTCCTCATGAGCCCGCCACGCCTCGACTGGGGCCTGCGCGGCAAAGCAAACTTCCGCTCGCGCCAGGCCTCGAGCACCGACGCCCGGCGAGCCCGCGCCGAATGGGCCTCGCTGGCCGACGCCATCGTCGCCGCCGGCGGCGAGGTCGTCGTTTGCCCGCCAACCCCCGCCGAAAACCTCACGGGCATGATCTACACCGCCGAGGCCGGAGAATTCTACCGCACATCGGCCGACGAGCCAGCTTTTGTGCTCCCCAACATGGCCGCCGCACACCGCCGCGCCGAGGCCCCCTGGATCGCGCGCTTCGTCGAGCGCCTGGGCTTTCGGACCACCCACGTCGACGCGACCTGGGAAGCCCAGGGCGACTGCATCCGCGCGGCCTCCGGCGACCGGATCGTGCACACCTACGGCGTCGGCCCCGACGCACGCACCGAAAGGAGCGCCTACGCCGAAGTCGCCGACTTGCTCGGCCCCCACCACGTCCAGATTCGCTTCGACGCCGACCCCTGGTTTCACGGCAACACCTTCTTGAACGTCTACCGCGCCCCCGACTCCGACGACCACCTCATGGTCGTCTGCCCCGACGCCTTGCCCGACGAAGAGTACGCCAAGCTGCGCGCCTTCGTCCCCGACGCCCGCCTCCACGAGATCTCCCGCGACGAAAGCCTCGGCTACGACACGAACGCCCTGCAGGTGAACCACACGGTGATTTCGCCCACCACGATGTCCGAAGCAACCGAAGCCGCGCTCGCCGACATCGGCCTGCAGGTCGAGCGCCTCGACCTGGGCGAATTGTTCGTCAAAGGAGGCGGCGCCCCGGTCTGCCTGACCAACCGGCTGTGGGGCCTGCGCGACGACGAGGTGCCAGACACCGTGTTGTGGTCGGCGAACCCATACATCGAGGCCCACGAAGTGGGTTGACGGTGGGGTGTCAGGCACCGTGTTATGCGGCCGTGATCGTCGTCGTGATCGTGATCGTGATCGGCCGTTTGTCTCGCCGCGAACCACAACCGCGATTAGCTCCATCAGCCAATCGGCGTATCAGCTCCATCCGCGTATCACAGCCATCCGCTCCATCCGCTCAATCACAGCCCCGTGCCCCGCCGTTTGTTTGGCTATGAGCTCACGAACAGCACCACACCGCGCCGGGCGAGCGTGCGCGCCAACAAGCCGCGGGATGCAGCGTCGGTCGCCTCGCCCGGAAGGGGCGGGTCATGGCTCACCATCCAACACAAATGGCGTCACCGACGAGGTGCCAGACACCGTGTTGTTGTCGACGAACCCGTCCATCGAGGCCCACGCGGTGGGCCAAGGCCCCCTCTTGCCACCCGCCCCCATCCCCGCTAAAAAGGACACACGCTTTTTGAACAACTCGGAAACGACGGCCCAAACGAGGATTTGGGGGGCCGTAACAGACTCTGCAAGGAGACACTGATGGCTGCACGACCGCACGTGAACACCCCTGTCGACCACATCATCATGGTGCTCAGCGCCCTGGGCATGCTGTGCAAACGCCACAAGACCGCGTTTTCGCGCGTGCGCGGCGACGACTTCGACGGCGAGGCGCTGGCGCGCGAGCTCAAGGAGCGCCTCGAGGAGAAGGAGGCGACCTACCAGACCGAGCGTCGCGAGGATGTCGAGTGGACCAACAACAAGGACGAGGTCGTCGGGCGCACCGCCGAGATGGCCGTGGCGACGAAGGCGAGCGTGGAGCTCGGCTACCACGGTGACGGCGACCTCGACGATAGGATGGCGGACTTCAAGACCCCGACGCCTTCGAAGATTCGGACCTTGCCGACTGCGAACAATGCGCTGCGCACGATGCGCGCCGGCCTGAAGCACCACGCGAGCCACCTCCAGAAGCATGTGGCCAATTACGACGAGATTCTGGCCGAAGTCGAGACTCTGCTCCAGCGCGTCGATGAGCTCGGAAACGCCGACGCCGAGGAGCAGGCCGAGACGCGCACGGCCGCTCACGAGCGCGACCAGGCCAAAGAGGACGCACTCGACTTCATCGACAGGCTCGACCTGACGGCGCGCGTGGCCAGCCCGTGGGTCGGCGGCATCCTCGCCGAGCTCGACGCCATCTTCGCCGAGCACGTCCCGCAGCCCAACACCGACGAGCCCACGCCGACGCCGCAGCCCCAGCCCGAACCCACCGAGGTCTAAGACCTGCCTGCAGATTCTCGAGAAAGCCTCCGCAAGCCCAACGATGCTTGCGGAGGTTTTTTGATGCCCGCGGCGCGCTCGAGATGCACGCGGCGCGCTCGAGATGCCCGCGGCGTGCTCGAGATGCCCGCGGCGTGCTCGAGATGCCCGCGGCGCGCTCGAGAAGCACGCGGCGCGCTCGAGAAGCACGCGGCGCGCTCGAGAAGCACGCGGCGCGCTCGAGAAGCACGCGGCGGGGCTAACACAGGGCCTGTCTCGTTTTTACCAAGGGATGTCTCGATTTTTGGAGGGGGTGCAAACGCTCGAGAGGGGGGTGTCTCGATTTTTGGAGGGGCTGAAAACGCTCGAGGAGCATGCGGAGCGCTCGAGAACAATTCGGCTCCGCGACGACGAGGTGCCAGACACCGTGTTGTGGTCGACGAACCCGTCCATCGAGGCCCACGAAGTGAGTTGACGGTGCGGTGTCAGGCACCGTGTTGTGCACCCGTGATCGTCGTCGTGATCGTGATCGTGATCGGCCGTTTGTCTCGCCGCGAACAACAACCGCCGATCACGACGACGATCACGATCACGATCACGGAGCCGTCGACGCGGTGTCAGGCGCCGTGTTGTCGCGTGTCTGAGGCAAGGCACACGCCTTGCCCGAACACGTGCGGGGCCCGAGACGGACCCCGGCGGCCGGGGACGACCGCGCCCCGACCCTGTCGTTGCGCACAACCTGCCCGGGGCGCGCGGCGTCCTCGCCCGCCCTGGGGCGTCCCCGCCCCAGCTTGCGTGTCTTCCTGCAAGGCACACGCCTTGCTCGAACACGTGCGGGGCCCGAGACGGACCCCGGCGGCCGGGGACGACCGCGCCCCAACCGTCAACGCGGCGCATCAACTACGATGTGCGCGATGGTGAGACGGTCATGGCCACGGTCGCGGAGGCGTCGAGGTGCCAGACACCGTGTTGTTGTCGACGAACCCGTCCATCGAGGCCCACGAGGTGGGTTGACGGTGGGAGACTCCGAATCAGCGACCGCACCCCATCGAACTCAAGCTCACTCGCGTTTTGCCTGCACAAAGATTGTATTGGAGACCTCGATCTTGCGATCAAAGGAGTTGTGCATGTCCCGGAAGGGCTGGGCGAACTTCACGAAGCGAATCGGGTGGATTTGCTCATCCCGGAGTTCGATTTCGATAGGGAAACGCACCACGAACGGATCGTCGGAGTTTACCGTGTCTTGTGGCGCTTCAGGCGGCGCGAACACGCCGCTAGCACCCTGCAGCGGGGTGGTCCCGTCGAAGGCGACGATGACGCTGCGCTCCTCCTCCAAGAATGACGAGCGGATGGAATGGCCGAGAAGGCGGGCGGGACTCGGCACCGAGAAAACCTGGCCGAGCTCTGCCTGTTGCATGGGGTCGCGCAACGAGGCGAGGTCGTAAACGTCGGCTTCAGGTAGAAGCAGCGTGGTCATGGGGCCGTGGCTAGCGAGCAGTCGCGTGTTTCGGTGAGCCGACACTTCCTGGGTGTCTGGCAGCTCCGGGGCGTCGTGCTCGGGGAAATCGAGGCCCCCGTAGTACAACGTCACCGAGTGGTGAATCGTAAATCCTCCATGTCGGACGATGGGATCGCCGGGGTCCGACGGAAAGCGATTGAGCAGCACAATGCGCAGATCGTAGGCTCCCACTGCACTGAAAACGTTCGGTGGGATGTAAATGCTCACTCCCTTTGTATGGTGATCTGGCACTTCGAGAGGGGCGCTGTCGACCAGCACCTCATCGGACTGTTGCCACTCCTCCGCCGACGGAAAGCCACTCTCCTCTTCCACCTGCCGCATCTTGAACTGGATCGGCTCGAAGTTCGCCAACACCACCAGGTCATACTGGTGGTGGTCGTAGCCCCACATTTTGTAGGTCAGATCGAGAATGAAAGGCTCGCCCGGCTCCAGCCAGAACTGCTGGTGGTTCTCGTCAGGCGCCATATGCTCGCGCCCTTCGCGCAGGCTGACGTGGCCGACCGAAAAGGTGTCCGTTTCGTAAGAGTCCGTTTCACCGAATAGCTGACGATCATCGAACGCGCGATCCGGCTTCTCGAAGGTCGAGGGCCCTTCTTGGTGCTCTGTTTCGGTCTGGCGGGAGTCGTGGTTCTGCTCACTGCAGTTTGTCCCGGCAAGGGCGACAAACAGACCCACCATCAGCAGGGATTTCGTAGAGCGGAGCATGGTGCAATGCCTTCTTGTTGGACGAGGAGTTGTAAAGCCGCTCAAGTATTTGGATACCGCGCAAATAGAGGCGTTCGACATCCTGCGTCGACGAGGTGTCAGGCACCGTGTTGTGGCAGCGTTTGCAGCGAACCTCAGATGAATCTTTAGCGTCTCCGCGTACCGCGGCTCACTCCTTCAGGGCGATCGGCGCCTCAGCGCCTCAGCGCCTCCGAGCCATCCGCGCCTCAGCGCCCCCGTCCCCGCGGCAACCGCAGCAAAAACCGCGCGCCCTGCTCGCTCGGCAGCAACTCGATGTCGCCGCCGTGGGCGCGCAGCAAGGAGCGCACGATCGACAGGCCCAGGCCGGTGCCGCCCTCGGAGCGCTTGGTGGTGAAGAAGGCGTCGAAGATTTTGTCGGCGTTGCCCTCCGAGATGCCCGGGCCGTCGTCTTGGACGATGAGGTCGACGAAGTTGTCGGCGGCGTCGACAGCGATGTGGATCGTCTGGGCGCCGTGCTGGCGGGAGTTCTCGAGCAGGTTCGACACGACCGAGTCGAAGGTCTCGGCGGCGATGGCCACGCGCTCGACGCCCGCGGGGTTGTCGACGGTGACCGCCAGGTCGTCGAAGCGGCTGGCGACCTCGGCCAGGGTCGGGCCCAGCGCGACCGAGTCGGCGCCCGGCTGCAAGACGTCGGCGCGGGCCAGGTCGAGCAGGCGGGTGACCAGGCGCTCCATGCGCTCGGCGTCGGCGGCGAGCATGCCCAAGAACTTCTGGCGTTGCTCCTCGCTCATCGTGTCGAGGTGGTCTTCGAGGAGCTCGACGGTGCCCTGGATGGAGCTGATGGGGGTCTTGAACTCGTGGGAGACGTTGCGGGCGAACGTGCGGATATAGTCGGCGCGCTCGTTCAGCGCGGCGGCCATGTCGGCAAAGGCGCGCGACAGCTCGTCGATCTCGTGGGTGCCCGGGTGGTCGATGGGCTCGGTGGCGTCCTCCTCTTCGCGCGCGATGCGCCGGGTCTGCTCCATGAGGCGCTTGATGGGCCGGCCGATAAAGATCGCGGTCAACAGCGAGATGACCACCGCCGCCAACAAGATCGCGCCGACGAAGGTGCCGAAGATCACCCGGTTGTTGTAGATCGCCTTGAGCAGGCTGATGGGCGTGCGCACCAGCACCACCGCCCCGAGCACCCGCCCCTCGTGCACGATCGGCATCGCCACGAACACCCGCACGCTGGTGCGCCGCTGGATGCCCTCGAGCGACCAGGTCGTCGGCGCCGAGGTGCGCCGCCGGAGCAGCTGGACGAACTCGCCGTCGAGCGCGCGCCGGACCTCTTCGCGGTTGGCGATCGACCGGCCCAGCGGGCTCTGGGTCGTGGCCACGACCGTGCCCCGATAGTCGACCACGTGCATGCCCGACAAGGTGATGCGCTGCGCCTCGGTGAGCGTGGGCACGAGCGCCTCGCCGACCTGCGCGGCGCACGGCTCGGCGGCCAGCTTCGGCTCGACCGCCGGGGGCACCGCCGGATAGATCCGGTCGCTGGCCGCGTCGAGCTCGGCCGGGATCGGCATGAACTTGTCGTCGATATTGACCGGGTATTTGACCTCGACGGGCACCCCGTAGGGCCCCGCCTCGGCCGGCCGGTCGCACTCGTAGTCGAGGGCGTACAACAGCCGGTCGCGGTACATCGCCTGGATGAGCGCGCCCTGGCTGATCAGCTCCGACTCGGTGCGCCGAATCAGCTCGGTCTCGTAGATACGCAGCACCCCGATGCCGCCCAGCGGGATGAGCAACACGATGAGGTTGACGATGAGGAAGATCGTGCGAAGGCGAGGTTTCGGGTTCACTTACAACTTCCCAACTTGTACCCCATCCCGTGCACCGTCTCGATGGGGTTGTCGCCGACTTCTTCGAACTTGCGGCGCACCCGGCGCACGTGGCTGTCGATGGTGCGGTCGCTGACGATGGTGCCGTGGTCGTAGGCGCCGTCCATCAACTCGTTTCGCGAGTAGACCTTGCCCGGGTAGCCCATCAGGGTGCGCACCATGCCGAACTCGGTCTTGGTCAGCTCGACCTCGCTGTCGCCCCAAAACGCCTTGAAGCGGTCCATGTCGAGGCGAAGCATGCCGTACTCCATGACGTTGTCGTCGTCGCCGTCGGCCTTGGGCGCCGGGGCGTCGCTCGTGCGGCGAAGCACCGCCTTGACCCGCGCGACGAGCTCGCGGGGGCTGAACGGCTTGGTGATATAGTCGTCGCCGCCGAGCTCCAGGCCCAGCACCCGGTCGATCTCGTCGTCGCGGGACGACAAGAAGACGATCGGGATCTCGGTGTCGGCGCGAAGCTTTCGGCACACGTCCGTGCCGTCCATCTCGGGCATCATCACGTCCAAGACGACCAGGTCGGGGTCGTGGCCGTCGACCTTCTCGAGGGCGGCCAGGCCGTTCTCCGCCTCGACGGTCGCGTAGCCCGCCTGCTCGAGCGCAAAGCGCACCACCTCGCGGATATGCGGGTCGTCATCGGCGATCAAAATCTGTTTCTTTGCCATTGTTTATCGAGCTCCCGCGCCAATTCGCTAACAAACTTCGTTCACTGCGCTCCATCTTGATCGGTCGGGTGTGGCCACGTCAACTGAACGAGTGAATCGGGCAGGCATCGCCGGTGTGGACAGTTGCCCCCATCCGACGCCCGCCGTGTGCCAACATGTCACACCCTGTCCTACATCCGCGCACCTCCAACCGCCCCGAGCCGCGCTGCTCGGCGTGGTACAGAAACTGCAACGTCCTCCAATTGCCGTGTTGGCCCATAAATGCGCCGTTTGGTTGCAGAAGGACGCTTGTAGATGCTGCACCGGACGGGGATAATTAACGCCGTCGCACGTCACTTTTACTCCGGCTCGTTGGCCCATGCAGGAATCTCCCCGACAAAAAGGGGCGTTCGCCACCCTCACCACCAAGGCGCTTCTGCATGCTGCGGCGGTCGCCATTTTGGCCACGGGCACGCTGGCGCTCTTTTCGAGCGAGGCGAGTTGGGAGGTTGTGGGCTGGGCGTGGCAGCGCGGCGAACTCGCCGAGGCCGTGCTCGGCGACGTCGGGATTCACGTGGGGCTGTGCGCGATCGTGTGGGCCGTGCTGGCGTGGTGCTTCTCGCGGCTGCACACCCTCGTCGACACCATCCGCGCCGACGAGCGCCCGCGCGTCAAACTCGCCGCCGAGCGCGGCACCGTGCTCACCGAGACGCTCATCGTCCTGCCGGTCGCGCTGCTTCTGATCATGGGCATCGCCCAGCTCACGCTGATGAATATCGCGGTCACCCTCAGCGACCTGGCCGTGATGCAGGCCTCCCGCGCGGTGTGGGTGTGGGCGCCCGAAGCCGAGGAGGGACGCTTCGGCGTGGACAACCGCACCGTCGAGGAGAAGGCGCGCGTGGCCGCCGCCGCGGTCATGGCGCCGACCGCCTCGTCGGACTTCGGCCGCTTCAACACCGCCCAGCACGCCGGCTACGCGCGCACCTTCCGCAAGGCGATGGGCGCGATGTACGGCACCACGCTCGAGCACGGCGGCACCGACGTCGGCTCGTACTCGACGAACGAAGCCGAGTTGAAGCTCAGCGCCCAGGACAGCCCCATCGGCGAGAATATGGCGTTCAACCTGGCCTTCGACTCCGCCGAATTCCAGACCCGAAGCGCCCGCAAATTCTTCAACGCCTGGGCGCAGACCGAGATCGAAATCACCGAGACGAACGACTGGGTCGGCGCCAAGATGACCCACTACCACATGTGCCTGATGCCGCTGGTGGCGGGCATCTTCGGCGAGCATATGGCCGTGCACGGCCAAGACGGCTACTACGTCGAGATCAACCGCGCCTACAGTCTCCCCAAGCAGCTCAATCCCAATGCGAACCTTCCGCAACACTGACAAGGCGGCCCTGCGCCGTCGGGTGGCGCAGGGGCTTCGCGGGTTTCACCGCGACGACGGCGGCGCGATCATCCTGCTGGCGTTGGCCGCGGTGATGATCTTGATGATGCTCGCCTGGGTGCTGTGGGACGCCGGCAAGATGGGCCGGCACAAGTTGACCGTGCAGGCCGCCGCCGACACCGCCGCCTACAGCCAGGCCGCCATCAAGGCGCGGGCGATGAACAACCTGGCCTACGCCAATATCGCCAAGCGCTCGACGGTGGGCATCCACAGCCAGTACAAGGCGCTGTGGGAGTCGTACAAGCGCTGGTTCGCCCTCCAGGTCGCGCTGTGCGCGGCCGGCGACGACTCGGCCTGCCAGCGCGTCAGCGACAACCAGCCGATCTTGGAGGCCGAGCGCGAAAACGACTTCGCCACCTTCCGCGACGAGCTCGGCGAGCAGTATTACCTGCAGGACCTGATCGCCATCGACAACTACCAGCGCTACACCCACGCGCTGACGCCCTGGTGGGGCTGGAGCGAGGCTGTCCTGCGCGCCGCACGCAACGGCGCGGGCATGGCGGCGAGCTTTCCGGCCCCGCAAGGCACGCCCAAAAACGCGCCCATCCTCGACTCGGTCACCGACCAGGTCATGACCCAAGTGGGCTCGACGCCGCTGGTCAAGTACACCGGCCACCGCGACCTGCTGCCGGTCAAGATCAGCGACTACCAGTACATGCTCGGCACCGGCATGAGCCAGGGCCTGAGCTTCATGGGCGCGGAGTACGAGGCCAACAATCAGCTGCACAAGCAGAATTCGGAGGCCGGCGCGGCCAGCCAGGCGGTCATCCAGGGCGCGCGCAATCACTTCTCGAGCGCGGTGACCGGCTACAGCCAGTCGGTCTTCGGCGAGTACGGCAAGCCCTGGAAGCTCTTCCGCACGACCAACCCCGCCCACTGGACCTCGTGGACGTCGAACCTGGTGGTGACCTACCGGCGCAAAGAGGAGCTCTTCGACGAGATGCGCCAAAAATACGGCCCGGTGCCCAAGGATTACCACCTCGACAACGAGGAGATGTTCCGCCTATCGGGCTACTGGGGCATGGCGCGCGCCGAGATCTCGTTTCAGGACAGCTCGCGCGAGCCGACGCTGTGGCACCCGCGCTGGACCGCGCGCATGCGTCCGGTAGCGCTGCCCGGCGAGTTCCAGCAGGCCGGCCTGCAGATGTCGTCCATCTACCACGACATGATCCCGTACCTGGCGCTCAGCGGCATCATCAACACCGGCGACAGCGGCATCGTCAACGACTCCATCGACGACCTGGTGTTCATGGAGCGCGCCAACCGCGCGCTGGGCCAATCGACCGTGGAGGGGATCGCCAAATGAGCCACCGATTCCCCATGAACGTGTGGGAGCGATTCGCCCGCGACGAGCGCGGCACGGCGCTGACCGAGTTCATCATCGTGCTGCCGATCTTTGTGATCATCTTCGCCGGCATCGGCCACCTGACCCGGCTGAACAAGACCGCCATTCGCCTGGGCGGCACCGCCTACAAGCAGATGTGGGAGAAGGCCAAGAAGGTGCAGACCGACGACCCTGGCGTGCACGTGGTCCCGGCAGGCGCGGCGAGCATGATGCAGAACAACATGGCGACCTACACCGGCCTGCAAGAAGAGGCCGGCATGAAGCAGATCGTCCAACACGAGACCAGCAACCACGCCGCCGGCCTGCTCCAGAGCGGGCATATGGGCGAGTCGTACAACCGCGTGCGCCGCGCCCGGCAGAATATCGAGATTCGCTATATCGACGCCGAACTCACCAGCCAATTGAGCGGCGTCACCGGCGAATCGGCCTACGCGCAGCGGCTCTTCGACGACTCGGGCAGCGCCTCGACCTTCTATCCGGGAAGCTCGAGCGCGGTCAGCAGCCACGGGCTTCGCCCCGTGATCGCCGCCGGCACCCGCTACGGCACGGTGGTCGGCAGCGACAACGGCTCGGTCGACGTCGGCGGCCGCGAAATCGAGCTGGCCCACTACTTCACCACCTTGGTCGCCCCCAAGCCGAGCAGCGAAGAGGCGGCCAGCGCCGTCGCGCGCAGCGCCATGTGGGGCAACGGCCCCTACGACAACCTGCTGGGCATCGCCACCGACCAGCCGCTGCAGTCCGAATCGCTGGACGTGCCCACCATCGAAGGCGCGTTTGGAGGAGGCTCACCGTGAATCGCCTACTCCACATCACGGCCCTGCTCGCCGGCGCCAGCGCGCTGCTCTGCGCCGCGTTGTGGGCGACGGTGTGGACGCCCGGCGAGGGCGTGGTGAGCGCAGGCGCCGACATCGCCGACCTGTTCGGCGTGCCCGACACGCCCACCCAGAAGTTCCAGCGCGCCCTCGACCACATGGGCCACGAGCCCCCGCGCGCCTTCGATCTGAACGGCAACACGGTCTACTTTTCGGTCAACTTCGTCGACTACAGCCCCATCGAAGCGCTCAAGCGCTACCAAGACGAGTTCGTCTACGGGGGCATCAACCAGAAGAGCTACACGAGCCTGAAGGCCGCGAGCACCCGCGAAGCCCTCGAGGACATGCTCACCGGCGGGGTCGTGCCGACGACCGTCTCCAAGGACTACGTCGCCATGGGCGGCGGGCTGGCCGAAAACCGCGCCCAGACCGCCGACGAGCTCGCCCGACTCGGCCGCGACTTCGCCGCCGGGCGCCTGGCCAAGAAGTTTCGCGCCTACCGCCACATCGAGGCGTTCCGCGAGCCCGGCTCGCGCTGGACGACGGTCGTCGCCACCTGGAGCGACGAGTCGTTCGACTACCGCAAGATGGTCGCCGGAAGCCGCGTCGCCGGCCAGCGAGGCGACGGCACCATCCCCGCCTGCCCCGGCTGCACACGCCTGCAACGCTTCGAGGACCTCGACCCGAGCGCCGACCACGTCGACTACACCTTCATCGGCCCGGTCGGCGTCCATGAGACCCTGGCGTTCTACGACCGCGTCCTCCCCGCCCGCGGCTGGGAGCACGCCCCCTCCTCGGCCGTGCTCGAGCGCGCCCGGCGCCTGAACCTGCCCTTGCCCAACGCCAGCACACGCCAATACCGCCGCGGCGAGCAGACGCTCACACTCGTCGTCTACGCGGCCGAAAACGGCGAGACGGCCGCGCACCTGTCGTTGGCAAAGTAGCGAAGAGCCCTTCCGCTCTTGCGTGCATCAGCTCTTGCGTGCATCAGCCCCATGTCGACCTTTCAGGAGTCCGCAGCCATCAACTGCTCTACTGTTGAGAGGGACGACATGACCACAGAACGCACACACAGCGAACCGGGGCGCGACGTCACCGTCGAGGAAGACGTCGAGACCACCGACGAGACCCTATCGCCACCCACCCGCGCCTCGTGGGGCGCGATCTTCGCCGGCACGGCCGTCGCCTTGGCCGTCGCCTTCATCATCGGCCTGCTCGGCTCGGCGATCGCGCTGGGCAGCTTCGATCCGGCCACCGAACAGGACGCCATCGGTAACTTCGGCGCGATGACGGGCGCCTGGATTGTCATCCAGATCGTCGTCTCGCTCTTCGCCGGCGGCTGGGTCGCCGGACGACTGGCCAACAAGCCACGAAGCCTCGACGGCATGCTCAACAGCGGGGTCGTCTGGGCATTGACCACGCTGCTCTTCGTCGTCGGCTTCGCCTCGTTCGCCTCCACGGCGATCAGCGGCACGGCCACCGTGGTACGCGAAGGCGTCAGCGCGGTCACCGACGTGGCCGGCGCCGCCGCCGGCGCCGTGGGCGGGGTGCTCGACCAGGCCGACATCGACGTCCAACGCGGCCAGATCGTCTCGACCATCCAACAGGAAGGCCGCCAGGTCCTGCAACAAAGCGGCAAACAACAACTCCAGCCCGCCGAGCTTCGCCAAGAAGCCCAGGCCCTCGAGCAACTCGCCGTCGAGACCGCCGGCGACGTGGCCCAATCACCCCAGCAAGCCGGTCAAATCCTCGACCAGGCCATCAGCCAGGCCTTCACCGAGCTCGACGGCACCGTCGAGGCGGCCGACCAGCAGGCCCTGGTCAATATCCTGACCGCACGCACGAACCTGAGCGAGCAGGAAGCTCGCCAGACCGTGCAGGGCTGGGTGCAGACCTTCGAGAACGCCATGGGCCAACTGCAACAGATCGGCCAGAACCTCGGCCAAGAGATCGAGAGCACCGCCGCGACGGTCGCCACCGACGTGACCGACGCGTTGGCCAAGGCGATGTGGTGGACGCTCTTCGGCCTGGTCCTCGGCCTCTTCGCCGCCCTCGGCGGCGGCTGGATCGGCAGCCCCAAACTCGAGAAGTGGCGCGAACAGCGCGTCCGACGCCGCCACTGGCGCACCGGCCATCGTCACGGGCCGCCCACTCCAGCCTAGGGGGAACCGCAAAGGTCGCCAAGGGCGCGAAGGTAGCAAAGGGGGGGCTTGGCCATGAGGGTGTCGCAAATGCCTTTGGAGGCAGGGCATCTTGCCCTCGGAGCAGCGCCGCACGCTCCTGCAACCAGCGCTGGAAGCGCTGCCTCCAAACGACGGCGACCTTTTGCGACAGCCTCTTCACCCGGTGAATCAGCCTGTGCAGCTAGTGGTGTGACACCGAGATTCGATTCACCTTCGCCGGTCTAGCACCACCAGCTTCGGCGCTTACTCCTCGACGATGCGCTGCATCGCCTGCGGGGTTCGCATCCGAATCTGGCGGCGCTATCCTCGCCGAAGGGTTGAATCTCACTTCGGTGTCACCCCACTAGAAGCGGCCACCCGCCCCGATGACCCCGGCGGGCTTGCCCCGCCGGTGAATGAGCCTGCGTAGCTACCGAGGCGGCCAATCGAGCCCGAAGACCCCGGCGGGCTTGCCCCGCCGGTGAATCAGCCTGTGCAGCTAACGAAGCGGCCACCCACCCCGATGACCCCGGCGGGCTTGCCCCGACGGTGAATGAGCCTGCGTAGCTAAGCCGCCGGCCCATCCCCATCGTGACGACACACCGGTGCGTCTGCCGACAAAATTCGCCGGCATGGGCGCTGCGGATTTGCTTGTGATTGTGATCGGCTAACGGGCCAGGCCCGCCCCGTTTTCAAGCCACCTCGGATAGGTCACACGCTGGGCGCATGCCCACCCCGACGCCACACCTTACAACTACAACGGCGCCGCTGCGGCACTCCTCATGGCACAGGCCCATCTTCACGCCACACCCGAACTTCGACGCATCAACAAACCCGCACCGGGCAAATCCGATAACTGCGCTCCGCCGCAAGGACGAAGCTACCGGCTCGGCCTCCGCCGAGCGCGTCGATGAGGTACGGTCCGACATCTCCTCGAAGATACGCTCGCTACGAAGACTCTGTTTTGCGGATCGGGAAACCGTTCCGCCGCAGTCCAGGTTCTGTTCGACAACTCCGGACCGAGCCGAGGCGAGGGGATTCGGTGCAGATTTGGATGCCGTCTGACGCAGGCGATGCAGCGCATCGTCGAGGACAGACGGCGCCGAAGATGCACGAATCAACCGCCTTCGGCGACGGGAGCGAGTTGTCGAACAGAACCTTCCGAGCCCACCGGCTCAGCCACCCGGGCAGTGAGCCAAAACGAACTTCGACTCACCCGCCCGTTTCAAATTTGTGGGGAAACTCGTGGCCACGATACATCCACCCCTCATTACGGTTTTCGGCAAAAATCGAAAATCGTTGCGTACTTTCTTTCAAGATCGGCCCGTGGTGGGGTGTTTGACGCGAATTTCTCTGATTCGGCCAGCTCGCCTATTCATACAACCGCAACGTCTCTACCGTCTCGCTAAACGCGCCGTCGGCCGTCGACGCACTCTTCAACAACACCCTCCCCTCCCCGGCGTACTCGATGCTCGTGGCATGCTCGTCCAACAACTCGACCCGCGGCTGCGCGGTCCACGGACCCACGACCGCATACGCCTCGCTCGTGCACCGCTCGGAGCAATACTCACCGATGCACTCTTCGAAGCACTCGCTGCCGTCGTGCTTGTTCGAGAACGCGTAGGGCAACTCCGATCTCGGCGCGCCGCCAAGGCTCGCCCCCTCGAAGAGCGTCTCCACCTCGCCCGTCGCAAAGCTAAAGCGCACCAAACGCCCCTCGTCGGGCAACACCGCCAGCAAATACTCCCAGTCGGGAGACGGAATGACATTCTCCGTCGAGCTTTCACCGAATGGGCGGAGGATTTCGGTGCCGTTCCAAACGATTCCCTCACCATCGAGCGATTTGAGATAGCCCCTGGCGAACGAAGCGTTCGTCTGGCTCGACCGACATCCACCCGAGCGCGCCTCCGTGAGCGCAACCGCCGAGCCGCGCCGAATGTCGTGGAGCATCAGGCGAGGCGACTCCTCGTCGGCCTTGCGCGCCGTATACATCACGCGCTGCTCGTCGGCCGAGAGTCCGTCCCGGCATATGGTGACCTCGGCATACGCCTCGCCGAGCTGCTCGAAGGAGAGCTGAGGAAGACGCAACCGATGCAGCGCCTCTTGGCCCGTGTCGCCAACCTCCCGAGACAGATACACCTCGCTGCCCGCCTCGTTGACGCCTGCGACTCCGGCCCGCATCTCACCGCTCGCAAGCTTTACCGACGCGCCGGTGTCGGCGTACCAAAACCGTTGCTCGGCCTCGCCGGACTCGGTCTCGAATCGATAAATCACCGCGGGCAGGCCGTCGACGAAGTGGGGCTCGTTCCGCATGCTGAGGTGGGCCGGCGCGAGCAACTGCTCGTGGTGCGTCTCGACGTCGTAGACCGTCCACCAGACCCCGCGCTGCCCCTCACGAGCGGCCATCGACTGGTACAAGAGCAGGCGCTCGTCGAGTGACCGACTCAGAATGCCGCTTTCGTCCGAAGAAACGCTGTTCATCGAGGGGACGTCCTGACTCAACGTGCGCACCCGCTGCTCGACGGGGTCCCAACTGCGCAACTCGATGCGCGCCGGCTCGCCTCCTTGCGATACCTCTTCGAACCAGAGTAGCCGCGGGATCCTGCCCCTCACCCGAGCGTTTTCTCGCCGCCAGATCGGCTCGACATTTCGGCCCAGCACCACCTCGGACTCGGGCCCGCCGAAAACTGGGCGAACCCGCAGCTCCACGTTGGCCACCTCACCCCATTCCCCCTCTTCGGCCACCGAATAATACACGTGCGTGGTCCCCGCGGCGGTCCCCAAAAAACCGAGGTGGTGGAAAGGAAAGAACGCCTCGCTCCCGTCCGGAATCGAAGCAAACGTCTCGGCCCGACGCGTCTCGTAGTCCCACAGGACGAGGTCACGCGGGCGTGATCGCGTTCCACCGGAAGGAAAGAACTGGTAGCGCCGAGGATAGTCGAACGTGGTCAAACCGGAGACAGTCGCAATCGGCGTCTCGCGACCACTCATCAAGTCGATCGCCACGTACGCCAAACCTTCTTCGGACGACCTGATGCCGACGACCAGCCCGTACTCCTCGACATGGAACGCCCCACGCACATCCTCGGCGATCACCCGCTTCTGATCGCTGCGCAGCGACCACTCCCAGTACGTGTTGTCTTGGATGTAGAAGAGCGTGTCGCCATCCTCCGACTGCTCGAGGCCCCGAATCCCCTTCGAACCGCCACTGGTGCCCAGATCTCTCGTCCGACGCACGAGCGTGTCGTGGACATAGAGCCGGTGGAGGGGCTCGCCCTCTCGCTCGCCGTCATCCATCTCGAAGGCGATATGACGTCCTTCTCTCCACCGGTCGAAGACGAATATCCCGCCCCCTTCCCCCAACACCTGCTCCCGCAGGCTCGTCTGACCGCCTCCGCCGCGCCCCTCCTGGCTGCACCCCGCGGCGAGCAGACAGACGAACCCCAGCGCCAAAGCAAGCCTCGATTTTCGCAACCCAACAAGCATTTTCTCCCCCATGACCATACGACGGGAACGAACGCGCTCACTCTAGCGGCGCCCAGTCGACCCAACCAAGCTCTTTCTACAAAAAGATCCTTTGCGATCGCCTCACGCCGCATAAGTTCTGTTCCATACGCACTACCAGACAGACGCGCCACACAGGCCGCTTCCAAATCGGGGGAACGCGGCTATCCACAAGACGGGGGTCCATCTATGCCTGGAGCCAACTACTGCAGCCGCTCGCTGGCGCTGCAAACGATCAATCCGTGCGGTCCGGTCTTCGACAACCGTAGCTTGACCGAGGTGCGAGGGGAGCACCTCGCGGTCAACCGGGGCCGGCTGATGACCAGAGACTTACACAAAAAGTGCACCAAGAGGGGTTGGGAGCGCGCGATGCTGCTCGACGACAGCCCCGACCTCGACGGCATTCCCAAGGCCGCCACGCGGCTTCGCTGGGACAGCCAGGTGCGCCCGGAACCCGAGTCGTTTCCGCGCACCCTGGCGCTGTACCACCCGCTTCGCCGCCTGCCGGTGGCCAGCCTGCGCCTGTCGCCGCTGGCGCCCACGGAGCGCAAAAACGGACTCTTCAACTCCGGCCTGCTCGTGCGCGAAGCGGCCGACGAGCCGCTCGTCGACTTCGCCTCGACGGCCATCGCTCGGCGCATCCGGCGCACCGCCGGCCTCGTCGACCGCCGCGGCGGCTTTCTGCTCAGCCTCGAGCGCCTCGTCGGCCACCTGGGCGACCAGACGCTCAACGCCGCCGCCATGCTGCAGGCGATCGTCAAGCTCGTCGTCCACGCCCCGCGCCGCGTCGAAGGGATCGTGGCGCCGGTGCCTGGGGATTCGCCGTTTCTGCGCCTGCTCGGCCCCCTCGAAGAGGCCGAACTCGCCCCGGTCTGTCACCTGGGTCAAGTCAACGCCCGGCTACTTCGCTTTACCGACAAGGGCGTGCTCAAGGACACGCGCACCGTCGACCTGCACATCCTGCACATCGACGTGTTGCACCTGCGCCATACCCTCGAGCTGCTCGACGAGTTCGAGAGTGGAGATCCGGCCAGACGGCTGCTCGACACGGCCATCGTCACGCGCACCTTTCTCAAGCGCCACCTGGCCCAGTCGCATACCGTGTTGGCGCCCGAGCTGCAGGCGATCGTGTGCCCCAATCGCAAGAACGTGGATGAGCCGCCGCCGGCCGAGGAATGACCGGCCGAGGATTGACTGGCCGAGGAAGGCCAGCTGAAAAGGAACAAGCTCAGCCGTCGCCGCCCAACGCCTGCCATTGCTCTTCGGCGATGCGCGAGGCCGCCTCGGCGCGCTCCGCCCAGCCGACCTCGGTGGCCAGTTCGCCGGCCCGCTCGGCCAATTCGCCCAGATCGCGAAGGCGCGCGCCGGTCTGGGCGATATTGTCGCGCGCCGAGTCCAACGCAACGTCGAACGCCTCGGCGTCGGCGCGCTTGGCCGCGCAGCAGGCGAGCCCTAGATGCACGCCCGACATCTGGGCGACATACCCGAAGTTGGGATACGTCACCTCCAACTCAGAAAAGAGGCGCTCGGCCTCGTCGAAGCAGCCCGCTTGGAGTTCGCAGATCGCCAGGTTCAGGTGGGCGACGGTCACTTCGCGATCGTAGGCCCACGCCCACAGCTCGATCGCCTCGCGATATTGCGCGCGGGCCTTCTCCCAATCGCCGCGCCGACTCGCGATGCCCGCCAGGTGCTGCAGCGCGTTCGCCTCGATCCAGCGCGTACCGGCGCGACGCGCCTCGTCGAGCGACTCTCGCGCCAGCGCCTCGGCCTCGTCGAGCTCTCCCCGAGCTTGCAGCACATACCCCAGCCGCCCCAACGCGTCCGCCAGTCCAAATCCGTTGCCCGAGCGCCGATACACCTCGAGCGCTCGCCGGTAGTGATGCATGCCCTTCTCGTGGCGCCCCCGATACACATATGTCGTGCCCAAGTTGATATGCGCCGTGGCGAGTTCGATATCGCTGTCGAGCCCGGCGGCCAGCTCGATCGCCCGCTCGAGCGCATCTGCCGACTCGTCAAACTTGCCCGCGTTGCGCCTGGCCAAGCCCAACACGGTCAACGAGGAGACCTTCTGATGCAACGAGCCATGCTCGAGGGCCACTTCGACCAACTTGTCGAGGCGCGCCTGCACTTCGGAGGCCTGATCGAATGACAGCCGGAACTGGCAGCGGACCAGCTCGCTCTGGATTCGCGGCGAGGCAAACTCGGTCAGCCCGAGTTGGTCACTCGTCTTGGCGTGGAGGTTGGCGAGGTGCTCGGCCTCGTCCATCAGCCCCGCCCTGGCGGCCTGCAGGCTCGCCTCGCTCAACGGCGAGAGCGCCTCACGGAGCTTGCCGGCGGCCAATAAGTGACGCGCGCGGCGGTAATGGGTCACCCGATCGTCGTACAACGCCTCGACCGCCTCGACACAGCGCTGGTGATGCTCGCTCAGCCGCCCCGCCTCGGCGGCCTGCGCCTCCAAGCTCTGGCGCAGCATGTCGTGGGTGAACGCCCAGCCGAACTCCTCGGCGCGCGCGAGCCCCGAGCGGACTAACGCGTCGACCAGCGTCGGCGTGGGCGTCACGCCCGCCTTGCGACACACCACGTCCCATTCAGCGGGCGAAACCCGCGGCCCGAGCGCCGCGGCGAGTTCGAGCGCCACGCGGTTGTCGTGCGCGCGGCCATCCGACGCCGCCCGAAGCACCTCGTCGATCCGACTGACCCACAACTCGGTGAGCGACGCCGGTATCTGCACCTCGCGCTCCTCTAAACAAAAACCCTGCGCAGTGGCCACGAGGCACTCCTTTTGGACCCAGTCGCCCAACAGATGCACCGCAAAGAGCGGCAAGCCCGCCGCCTGGTCGACCACGCGCTCGCACAGCTCGGGCTCGAGCGGCAACACCTGCGAGACGAGCTCCCGACACGCCTCGTCGGCAAGTCTGTCCACCGCGACTTCGGTGACGTCGTCGCGGCCGACGAGCGCGGCGAGCTGACTGCTCGCCAGGGCGTCTCCAGCCGCCTCATCCGGGCGGGCGGTCAACACGAAGAGCACCGGCACGTCCGCGTCGAGCGCGTACTCGACGAATCCGAGCGCCTCGCGCGCCCAGTGGACGTCATCGAGCCACACCACCACCGGCCGACGCTGGCCTATCTGGCGAAGCAGCCGCACCACGGTCGCATGACGCTCGCGCGGCGAGGCAAAGTGAAACGGCGGCCCGTCGACGTCGGTCGCCCCGCGCGGCGTCGGGTGGATCAGCTCACACAGCGCACGCGCCTCGTCGCTTCGCCGCGCCGAGTCGGCCGCCTCGCCCACTTGCAGCTCGCCGAGCTTCTCGAGGATACGCCCGTAGGTCTTCGCCCGCCCCAACCCGTGCGTCACGAAATACGAGGCGAGCAGCGCCGACACCGCCCGAAGCGGGTCCGACGACTGGCCGTGGTGCACCCGCAGCACATTCGCCGCGCCGACCTCGTGGGCGCGCCGCGTCAACCACTGCGCCAGCGCGCTCTTGCCGCGGCCGAGCTCTCCGCCGAGCACCACCGCACGGGCCTCGCCGTCGCTGTGCACTCGCCCCAGCTCCTCCCACAGGACGTCGCGGTGCGACACCCGGTCGACGAGCGGCACCTCTCGCAGCCCCACGAGGCCCAGACCGACGTCCGACAACTCGACGTCGCGACGCCGCTCGAGCCGCGCCTCCCAGCTCTGCGGAAACTCGGGGTAATTCCACTCCCCCGCGCTGCCCGAAGGCGCGTCACCCTCGCGACGCCCCTCGAACACCGCGGTCGCCTGCACGTCGAGCGCCATGGTGACCGTGGCGGGAATCTCCATCGGCTCGGTCGGCTCGGCGGCCCCGAGGGTCGGCAAGTCTTCGAACGCCATTGTCTGGCCGAGATAGGTCTCGCCGAGATGGGTGTCGCCCCAGGCGGCCTCTTCGCCGCTCACCGCCCACGCAACGTCGGTGTCGTCGAAGGCAAATTGAACGAGCGCCCAGGCCGCGTCCGCCGCGCGCTCGAATCGGCGAGACGGCTCTTTGTCCATCAACGTCCGAATCCACGCCTCGAACGCCTCGGGGACCGCAAAGCGCGGCTCGAGCGGCGGCACATCCTCACTGACATGGCAGTTCATCAACGCCACGACGTTGTCGGCGGTATACGGCGATCGCCCACACACGAGCTCGTAGGCCATGCACCCCAACGAGTAGAGGTCGGTCCACGGGCCGAAATCTCGCCAGCGCCCCAAGATCTGCTCGGGCGCCATATACGCCGGCGTCCCCGCCGACATGCTGTTGAGGCTCGAGCGCTCGTCTCTCTCCTCGCGCCCCGCCCCGACCGCATGCGAGATGCCGAAATCGGCCAACTTGAAGTCGACCTGCCCCGACGCGCCGCGCACGTACAGGATATTCTCGGGCTTCAAGTCGCGATGGATTATGTCACGAGCGTGAGCATGGGCGAGCGCGCCGAGCACCACCAGAAGCACGTGGCGAACCTGCGACCAGCTCTGCATCTCCAACTCACGAAGCGTCCCGTCGGCCAGCGCCATCGCCAGATACGGGCTGCCGGGACGAAGTGCGGCCGCCTCCATCCGGTCGCCCTGAGTTGGGTCTGCCTCGTCGAGCAATCCGTAATCGTAGACCTCGACGATATTCGGATGGACCAGACTCGAAATCGCGCGCGCCTCGGCGCGAAACGCCTCCTGATAGCGCAGCTCGGTCGCCCGCTCCCCGGTCATGATCTTGACCGCCACCGGCACACCCTGCCCACGATGCACCGCTCGCCACACCTCGGCCATGCCGCCGCGGCCCAGCGGCTCGCGCAGCTCGAACACCCCACATGAAATGCGACCGGAGGTCATGCCATCGCTCCCAAACTCATTCGCCGACCACGTCGTCGATCCACCCGCGAAACTCCTCGTTGAGCTCGTCGAGCCCCGACGTCAACTCCTCGAAGCTCGGCACGTCCCCGAACCGCTCGACGCACGCCGCCCGATAATGCTCGAGCGCCCGCTCGGCCTCGGCCGCCGCGTCGGGGTCGTCGTCCTCGAGCATCCAATTGAGCTCCGGGTCGAGGCGCGCCGGCGAGGTGAAGGTCGGGTACTCGTCGACCCCGGGTGCATACGCCAACACCATCGCCCAGTCACGCGGCGAACGCACGAGCACGCCCGAGCCGCCCTCCGAACCAAAGTAGACCACCGGCGGCGGCCCCTCCGCCCCCGGCCGTATCCACGCCGCAAACTGGCTCCCCATCCCGTCGATCCCCAGATGCGCGAACTCGTAGCCCGCCTCGGTCCACCCCTCGTCGCCGAACCAGTAGCCCATCGTCGTCGCAAACTCCTCCTCGGAGTCGATCGTCGGCTCGTAGTCCATGAACGTGAAGATCTTGTCGATATGCTCTTCGAGCCACTGCTGCAATTCTTCGACGGTCATCGAACGCTCCTCTCTAGAGAGTTGGGTGTGCGCGAATCGTACGCGACAAGCCTCGTTTCATCAAAGGCGAAGGGGGCCTCTTCGAGGAAGAATGCGATCGACGCTAAAGCTCCTCTGCCAGCGCACGCCGACGCCGTTCATTCGCCCGAGAAGAGGCCCCCAAGCCTTTGCGACACCCAGCCCGAATCGCACTCGACATTTCTCCCGTTTAATGCTGGACTTAGCCGCGAGAACCACAACCGTAAGATCTTGCAAAACAGGTCGGCTGATGGGTGCCTGGGGCACGGGAAATTTCGACAACGACGCCGCGCTCGACTTCCTGAGCGCGCTCTACCCGCGAGAGGACGGCTGCGGGCATATCGAGAAGGCCCTCGCCAAGGTGTTGCCTGACGCCGACGAAGCCGACGTCGACGAAGCCGACGCCCACGCCTGCTGTCAGGCCCTCGCCGCCGCCGAGATCGTCGCCGCCCTCGGCGGAGCGCCGCGCGACGGGTTGAGCGAGAGTGTGACCGACTGGGTCTGGTACCGCCGCCCCGTCGAAGATAGTCGCCTGGACGCAATCACCGAACTCGCCCGCCGGGCGGTCCGACAGGTGCGCGACGACTCCGAGCTCTCCGAGCTTTGGCAGCAGACCGACTCGCACGACGCATGGCGCGCCGCGGTCGACGAACTCGCCGCCCGCCTCGACCGCGCGCCGGTCGCCCCGGCGCCCGACGAGCCACTCCCCAGCCACGCCGACAAGTTCAGCGGCACCTGGCGCGTCGACGTCGACCGCGATCTCGACCTCGAGCGCTGCATCCCCGCGCTCGACGCCACGAGCCGCGACTATATCGTCGCCGACACCGACGAGGGCGTGCTCTACCTGACCTCCGAGTACCCGCTGACCGCCCTCGACCTGCGCACAGGCCAGCCGCGCTGGGAGACCTACGAGGCCGCCCGCCCGCTGATGATCCTGGGCGACGTGCTCCTCGCCCAAGACCGACCGGCGCGCCTGCCCTTCAAAAACCTGCACCTGGTGCTCCTCGACCGCCAGACCGGCGAGCCGCTGCAAAAGTTCAAGGCCCGCTTCGACGACCTGCTCGTCGGCGACTTCGACGATCTCACCAACGGTCCGGCCGAGCGGGACACCTTCTTGCGCTGCGAGGCCCGCCGCGCCGGCGCCAAGGTCTACATTACCTGGGAGTCGGGCATTTACCCGCCCGCCGGCGCCCGCTCCACCGCGGCCATCGCCGACATGGACCGAAGCCGCGGCGCGCTCTGCCTCGACCCGGCCGAGCGCACCCTCCAGATCGTCGACCCCGACCGCGTCCCGGCCGCCGCCCACGCCGCAACCCACGGCGCCCGCGCCGGCATGCCCCCCGCACCGATTCGCACCCCGGAAGCCCCGCGCCACCACGAACGGCGCCCGTCATTCAACGCACACGCCCCCGCCCAGCTCGCCACCGTCTCCAACTTGGGCAAGGCCAAGGCACGCCTGGGCGACGTCGTCCTCTACCGCCGCGCCGACGGCGTCATCCACGCCGTCGACGCCACCGCCGGCGTGGTGCTGTGGCGCCACAAACTGCAGTGAGAATCACGATGTATCGTAGCCGTATCTGTTTGCTCTGTGTCGCTTCGCTCGCCCTCCTCCCGTCGCTGACGGGCTGCACCTCGGCCCCCGAGCCCAAAGCCGAGGAGACCGACGAGATCGAGTTCACCCCCAAGCGCCATGCCCCCGAGCGCCCCGAGTACCACGCCGAATCGGACGCCGTCCTGCTCAAGACGCCCGAGTCGCGTGCACTCGTCGAGGCGAGCTGCGCGGCCACCGACACGCCCAACGCCTGCCGCGCCCAGGCCGACCGCCGCCTGCGCGGCTACCGCGGCTCGTTCAGCGCCCCGGGCGCCGACGAAGTGCTCGTGGGCGTCGGCCCCAGCGCCGTGCTGCTGGCCGAACGCGCCGGCAAGTGGACCGTCGTCGCACGCGCTCAAAACGTCGACCTCGACCACTGCCTGCTCGGCGAACCCGCGGCCAACGACGCTCCCAACGACCTCGTCTGCCGCGCCGCCACCCTCGACGACTGGGGCCACAGCCTCGAATTCTTCCGCCTCGCCGCCGCCCCTCAATCCGACGAGGGCAACCTGACCGTCACCCCGCTCGACACTCCGCACGCCACCGACGTCGACACCGCGCTCTTCGCCGGCTGGAAGCACGAGGGCGAGCTCATCGAGGTGCGCTTTCACAAGGAATCCGAGGTCAAAGGCGCCTCCCAGGTCGACTTCGGCAACACCCAAACCTGCCGCTACCGCACCTTCAGCTACGAGCGCTCCCCCGAACCGAAGCTCGCCGAACTCGACGCCTGCAAGAGCGGCGGGTCCGACACCGCGAACGACGAAGACGCGCGCTCCAACTACGCCACCTACGACAGCCGGCTGCAACAACCCATAAGCAACCGCAACCGCGCCTTCGCCATGTGCTACCAACGCGAGCTCGACCGCATCGCCGCACTCGCCGAAGCCCAAACCGAGGTCGCCGACGCCAAAGCAAAAGCCGCCAACGAGGGCGACGCCCCACACGACCCACAAGACTCACAAGACCCGCGCGACCAACAAGACCAACAACTCACCGCCGGCCAAATCCAGGTCCGCTTCGTCATCGGCTCGTCGGGCGCCCCGGTCAGCTGCGAGGTCGCCAACACCACCCTCGACAACCCGAACGTCGAGCACTGCCTGTGCCGCGAGATCATGAACACCGAATTCCCCCCGGTCCCCGCGGGTAAATTCGTCGACGTCACCTATCCGTTTAGCTTCGCGCCGTGACTGGGGGGGAACCGCAAAGGTCGCGAAGTACGCAAAGGAAGCAAAGGGGGGCTTCTGGCAGAGGCGTACAACCGGGTCGGACCCCGGCGGTCGAGACGACCGCGCCCCTACCGTCAATGCGGCGCATCGACCAAGATGTGCGGGATGGTGAGACGGTCACGGGTGCCGGGTGCCGGAGCCGGTCACGATCACGGTCGCGGGCGCCGGAGCCGGGTGCCGGAGCCGTGACCGTAGCCGTAGCCGTCTCCGTGACCGTAGCCGTCTCCGTGACCGTAGCCGTCTCCGTGACCGTGATTGTCCAACCCACCAATCACTTGACCCTGCCCCCTCCGCGTCCTTAATTCCACTCTGGCGCCGCCACGCCCACCTCGCCGGCGCCACCCGAAGTCCCCCTACAACCCGAGCCCCCAACGGACGCATGAAGCTCACCGTAGGCGACATCCACATGGATTCCCGCGACGGCATCCAATTCCGTCGGCCACAAGCCGACGCCGGCGAGCCGAGCCCTCGAGAAAGGACTGACCTCGAACGGGCCGACCGAGAACCGGTCCGCCAAGAAAGCGTCGGCCAACTCATCGCTCGCCTCCCCGAGTTGCCCACCTCGCTGTACCTGGTCGGCGCGCTGGTCATGATGGCCGCCACGGTCGCCCTCTTCGTGGCCGCGGCCACCACCGGCATCATCTATCTTGCGATGCCGACGCCGGGCCTGATCTTTTTGGCCGGCCTCTTCGCCGCCCGCGCCACCGGCTGGGGCCAACCGCGCGCGCCCCTCGCCGCAGCCCCCGACGTCGACCGCACCGCCGAGCACCTGGCCCTGCGCGACGAGCGCGCCACCGTCGAAGATCTTATGGACGAGCTCGACTGGACCGAAGCCCGGGTTGTGCGCGCCCTGAAAGTCGGCGTCGAGCACGGCCGCCTCGACGAAGACCTCGACGCGGACACCGGCCACTGGACCTACGACGTGGCCCGCCCCGCCGACGAAGACGTATTCACCCGTCGCGCCCTCCCCGTCGACGAGCGCGTCCTGCACTTCGGCGACGCCCCCGAACACGCCGACCACCAACACGCCGACCACCAACAAGCCGAACAATCGCACCACCCATCGTCTCCGTCTTCACGCAGGAGTTCGCCATGAAATCGAAGATCACCGCCGCCGTGCTCGCTTTCTTCTTGGGATGGCTGGGCGCCCACAAATTCTACCTGAATCAGCCCGGCATGGGTGTGCTCTACATCCTCTTTATGTGGACCGGCATCCCCTGGCTCATCGCCATCGTCGAGGGCATCCTGTACCTGACGATGGACGACTTCGCCTTCCAGGCCAAATACGGTGACCGCAACCTCCAAGAGCCCCCACCGCAACAAATCGCCCAGAACGTCACTTTCACCCTCCCCGAAAGCCACGCCTCCCCGAGCGCCTCCATCTCCGAAGAACTCACCAAGCTACACGACCTGCACACCGCCGGCCTGCTGACCGACGACGAGTTCCAGTCCCAAAAGCAGCGCCTCTTACGCTGAGATGAGCTCGCGTCCGCAAACACGTTCCTCAATCAGGAGACATACCATGCTCCGCACGACCATGCTCATCGTCCTCATCGGCGTAGCGGTGATCTCAGCCGTCGGCCACGCCCAAGACTCGATTTTCGAAAAGGAGGCCGCCGAGGTCCCCGCGTCGAAGCGCGGCCAGGTGCTCGGCGAGCCGCCGACCGCTGAAGAGCCGGCCCCGCCCACCGCTGAAGAGCCGGCCCCGCCCACCTCCGAAGACACCCACTTCCGTGACGCCCGCTGGGGCATGAGCCGACAGCAGGTCAAACAACTGGAAGACGAAGACCCCATCGCTGAAGAGGAGCTCATTGTTGGCTACGTCGACCAGCTTCTGGGACTGAAGGCTGGCGTCTACTACGTCTTCATCGACAATCAACTCGTGCGCGGCGTCTACGGCATCATCGAAGATCATACTAACGACAACGAGTACATTGCCGACTACGAAGACCTCAAAGAAGCGCTGACGCGCAAGTACGGCGAGCCCGAGCAAGACCAGGTCATCTGGAAGAGCAACACCTACCGCGACCATCCGGACCACTGGGGCATGGCCGTCAGTATGGGAGACTTGACGTACCTCTCCACTTGGGCGCAGTCCGAGACCGACATCACCCTTTCCCTCACAGGCGACAACTTTGAGTCGCACCTGCAGGTCCAGTACACCAGCCAGGAACTCGAGCACCTCATCGAAGAGTATCGACAGAGAAAGGTCGACGAGATGTTGTGAGCAGGGTGCGACCAAGCGCCGTGCCCTCGTCGCTGCTCGAAGCAGGCTCACTTGCCCCACCGCCCCACCCCGACTAAAACATCCCTCCAACCCGACATCCCATCGCCCCGAGCGGCCCATGACCACCGAAGCCATCAAAGACGAAATGCGCCGCATCTTCGGCGACCTCGAAGACATCGAGATCTACGACGACGAAATGCCCCTGCTCGCCTCGGGCGACGTCCCCGACGACATCGTCGCGCTGGTGACCTGTTTTGAAGAGGATAAATACTTCAACGGCGAAGAACTCACCGGCTCACTCCACCAGATGCTCTACGGCGCCTGGGGCTTCGACGAGACCAACGGCGACTTCGGCATGCTCGCCGACATGATCGAGTCGGGCGGTGTTCCCGAAGGCACCTACGAAATCGGCGAGCATTTGGTCGTCGACAGCACCGGCGCCTTCGGCACGGGCGAACCGGGCGCGGTCTACGTCGTCTCGTCCGACTACGCCCTCGACGACCCCAAGCACCTGGGCGACTCCATCCTCGACTTCCTCGAGCAGATCGACCCCGTCGTTTAGACCGAGCAACGCGAAGGGGGGACGGGGGACCCCAGCACGCCTCCCCTCCTTGAACCGGCTCCACCATCCCGCTATAAAACCGCATCTTATCAACTTTGTTGTCGCACACGCTCCACGCAGGGGACGAAACATGAAATCGCACGCATTTGCCGGTTCGATCGCGCTCGGCATCGCGCTGATGGCCATGACAGGCTGCACGAGCTCCAACACCGACCTTGGCTGCGTCACCGACCAAGAGTGCAAAGGCGAGCGCATCTGCGGCGCGGCCGGCCGCTGCGTCTACCCGAGCGGAGGCGGCGGCAACAACGACAACAACACCGTCGCCGACGCGGGCGCCGACACGACCTCCGACGCGAGCACGCCCGGCGACACGGGCGGCTCGGATGAGCGCGACGCCATCGCCCTCGACACCGGCGGCGACGTCCCCACCGCCGACGTCGCCCAGGACGCCCCCGCGACCGACCCCGATGCCGCCGACCCCGGCGACGCCGACCCCAGCGACGCCGACCCCATCGATGCAGACAGGCCCGACACCGACCCCACCGCCTGCCCCACCGCCCAGATCCTCACGCGCCTGCAGGGCCAGACCACCTGGCAGACGGGCGACGTCTCGGCGCTCCCCCTGCAGACCATTGAATTCGACGCCACGGCGAGCGGCCACGTCACCGCCCACGAGTGGACGATCACCGCTCGCCCGCAGGGCTCGACGCAGCGTCTGCTGCCCAGCAACACGGTCGCCCAACCGCGCCTCTTCCTCGACCTGGCGGGCACCTACGACATCGACCTGACGGTGACCAACCACGACGCCCCGTCGGCCTGCACCTCCTCGGCGAGCGTGACCATCACCGCCACGCCCTCCGACGACGTCCAGATCTCGCTGACCTGGGACACCCCCGCCGACTCCGACCAGACCGACAACTTCGGCACCGACCTCGACGTGCACTACCTGCACCCCAACGGCCGCTGGGACGACCCGCCCTGGGACCTCTTCTGGCGCAACCCCGACCCCAACTGGGCCGACCAAAACCTCGACACCGACGACCCCAGCCTCGACATCGACGACACCGACGGCGCCGGCCCCGAGCACGTCAGCCACTCGAACCTCGAGCAACTGCGCTACCGCGTGGGCGCCTACTACTACTCGGACAACACCCTCGACCAATCCTTCGCCACCGTGCGCATCTACCTTCAGGGCACCCTCGCCTACGAAGACGCCAACAAAGAGATGCCCCGCACCGGCTCATTCTGGGACGCCGCCATCATCGACGCCACCGACCCCACGAATATGCAGGTCACCCCCGTCGACAACATCTACGCAGGCTTCCCGAACAACACCCCCTAGGGCCAGCCCGACATCCTCCTCTCCGCCCGTAGCGAAGCGAAGGGCTGGAGAGGACCGAGGAGAGGCCCTGTGCAAACCTTACTTGCCTCTTCACACACCACACAAAAAGGGGAATATTACCGCACTGGCGACATGCTTCGGCGCGCTCATCGCGCAGTGCACCCCGCTGGTACACATCGTCGCCTGCGCCCGCTCCTCGGCGCTCAAGTGCCGCGACGCCGAACTCGCCAGGGCGAGCTCCGGATGCGCGGTGACGTCACCGACGACGAGCAGCGAGCCGAACGGGTCGTCGCCACGCTCTACGGCCTCGGAAGCGACTTCGATGCAACGGCGAAGGTGGTCTTGATCGGTCAATGTGATGGGCATGGCGTGCATCCTGATTGGAGTACTTCGAGTATTGCTCCGAGTCAGTGCTTTCTGCGCTGGGTGCCAAAGCTTATACTCTTCAATGTCCGCACAGAAACGCCTCTACTAACACCGCAACCCATGAAGTCAGGAATCATCCTCATTGCCGCCGCCGCAGCCACGCTGGCCTGCGCCTGCACCACCGTCGAAACCGCCACCGTCGACTACCGCGAAGGCGGCAAGATGGCCGTCTACGACTTCGCCATCGACGACGGCCACACCCTTCACGGCCCGTATCGATACTGGTCGGCCGAAGGCCAACTGCTCACCGACGGCCACTACGAAGACGGCTTGCGCCACGGCGCCTGGACCGAGTGGTACCAGAACGGCCAGAAGCGCTTCGAGGGCCGCTACGCCCACGGCGAGCGCGTCGGCAAATTCACCCACTGGCGCTCCGACGGCCAGCGCACGCAGGTGGTCGACTATCGGGACGGCAAGTCTGCCCCCGTCGAACTCTACACCTACGTTCGCGACACAAGTTCGGATGGCGGTGCCGGGAAAATCAGCGACGACGCGCTGACAAAGGCCATCCGCAGCTTCATAAACCGCATCCAGAGCTGCTACGAGAAGAGCGGACTGCGCTACGACCAGAGCATCGGCGGCAAGATCGCCTTCACGATCACCGTCGACGTCACCGGTCACGCTACCGAGGTCGTACATAAATCGTGGCTCGACCACCAACCCACCGAAACGTGTATGGTGGACGTGTTCTATCACGCCACCTACCCCAAGCCCCGGGGCGGCGAGGTCACATTCACGAAGACGTTCGTGTTAGAGGGCCGTGCGGACTGAGTTCGCGCTGCGGAAAACATAAAACGTATGCTCCGAAAACTCTCCCCAGCGCCCCGCCCCATGACACCTCCCAACCACCTCCTCATCATCGGCGGCACCGGCATGCTCGCCGCCGCCAGCAAACACCTCGTCGAACTCGCCCACCGGGCGACCCTGGTCGCCCGCGGCCGCGACGGCCTCGAGCGCATCGCCCAGAGCGGCGAGGCTCGCACACTCGCGGTCGACTACCACCACACCGACACGCTTATCAACGAGCTGCGCGCTGCGCGCCGGGAGCACGGCCCGTTCGACCTTGTATTGCTGTGGATACACTCGACCGCCGAGCCCACCTTCGACGCGGTTGTCGATTTGCTCGGCGAGCAGGTCGAGGCGTGTCGGGTTTTCGACGTGCGCGGCTCGGCGAGCACCGATCCGACGAGTGAGGTCGACCGGCGACGTGAGTATGCCAACGAGCGCGTCGATTATCGACGCGTGGTGTTGGGGTACGTGCACGAGCAGGGCGTGTCGCGTTGGCTGACCCACGACGAGATCTGTACGGGGGTGCTGCAGGCGATTGCAAACGGAGCTGAGGAGTGGGTGGTCGGCAAGGTGCGGCCGAGGGGGGCGCGGCCGTGAGCTGCTACACCGAACTCACTACCAACAGAAAGATGACCGTCGTCGCCGCCATCCAGGCGACCATCACCGACAAAGCGTTGAGCGAGCACACCTCGACCCGAAGGGGCAGGATGATTTGCAGCCACGGAACATCGACATGCGCGTACCACAGTCGATGAACAGCCCACGCGACTGCGCAAAGCACGATCACGCCCACGACCAACCGCGCCGACGAACGCCCCATCTGGGCCGTAAGGCTCGCTTTGCGTACCTGCCGCACAGCGTCGGGCTCGCGCCAGTCGATTCGCAGTTCACTGCCCATGACGGCCACTTTGGAGAGGATACGAGGTTGGGTCGTTATACCGCGGGCCGAGTTGCACCGCCACCGTCTCTAAATCCGAATGAGGCGAGGCGTGTATTCACGAAGCGCCATCCAACTCGAGTTCCACGGTTGAGCCCCGCCTGTTCCTGCAATTCTGACGCAGACATTTGTAGCACATGTAACTCTTTCGAGCGTGAGCACTTGATTCCGTAACATGCGGACTTCAGTGGCCAACTGGCGACAAGCGCCTCTTAAACCTCCCTGTTCTTCTCACGCACCCAAGAAGCACAACCCAATAATTGCCAACTTTTGTTGTTGCGCACGCAACAATCACGCAGTAAGGTGCGGCCTATAACTTTCTAGCTAGAGGGAGCAGAAGACACACCGCGAGCAACGGGTTCATGGCGCTATTCTCCCCACCTGCCCCGTTGCACTACAAGCTGTGTATTCTCCGCTGAAGCCGGATATGTGAGCGCATAATTGGAGCGTTACTCCGCCGCATTTGTCGCTCACCCGAGGTTGGTTCGCTGCTTTTGATAGCGTCCCCTTAGATTAAGATGTGGCGTGTACCTGAAAGACGCGATGCTCGTGGAAATTCGAAAGCTGTTTCAATGCATCATCGCCTTAGTCCTCTCCGCGGCGGCGGTTTCACTGCCCCGTAATGCCGCTGCCGATTGTGAGCTTGCCGAGCAAGCGGAAGCAGTGTCGGAGTCGACCATCAATTCGTTAAGCCCGGTGCAGCTTTATGACCTCAAGCACCTAGCAACGAGCTTGGACCGGGCCTCGCGCTTGTACCAACAGGACAGTAACCCCGGACAGCTCGAAACTCCCTTCAAATCGACCGCTTTGGCGGAATTTCGCCGCGATCTGAAGCGTGTCGTCACTCTCCAAACGCAAACGAGGACGAAAGCAGTCCACGCTCTACGGCAGGGGAACGCGTCCGTATTTTTCGAGGTGATCGACAAGGATGGGCTCGACGTCGACGTGGCTCCAACCGACGAGAACGGCCGTCCACATGTTGAAGTGAATCAACTGGCCGTCGAGCAAGCCTTCGTCATCTCCACTATCGGGCCGTATTTACCCGCTGACTTCGAGCATCGCGCGGACCTCGAAGCCCTCGTCGACGAGATGATCACCGCTTGGATGGACGCGTCGATCACGCTTGCCAAGCTCGAACTGCTCGCCCGCAGTCCGGCAGTGGTCGGACAGGTGTTCGAAATCGACCAAGGGTGCTTGCGACGCCAGCTCGAACGCGCCGGTCGACCTCTGTCCCGCGAGACCGCCGACGAGGCCGAAGACCTGCTGCGCGCCCTCGCCGAACGGCGTAGACTGCGCGCCAAGTACCTCGAAGCACAAGCAGAACTCGTCGAGAACGGCGGGCGCTTGGTTCGCCGAGTGGAGACACTCTACCGAAACACGGTGGGAGCTCGCCTCGCGGCCATCAACGGGTTCTATGAAGCCCTCACGTCGACCAAGTACTACGACATCCCCGCCAGCGGCAGCCCTCGGCTGCGGTTGGAGATGCTCCCGATCGAGACTGGTGACTGGCAAGGAAAGCAAACTCGCGTGAGCGCGCGGGTGAGTCTCGTCACACAGAACACGAGCCAAGTGACCTACGAGGGAGTCCAAGCGAACGGAACAGCCGGGTCGGGTAGCCCCCGCCTGGAGGCGACCCACCCCCTCGGACTGGTCGTTCACGAGGTCGCCTTTTCGTGCGCCGAGGGCACATCCAAGAGTTGTACGCTCAAACTAGATCGCTTGCCAAAGCTCGGCTTTCGGCCCCGATTCGAGCGCAACCCGGCTCAGCTTCGCCGGTTGGCGGCGGCTCTGGGGCTGCCGCCCCAGTTGGGAGTGTCCATCGCCGGAGTGGACATCACCGAGCAAATTCACGGCTCGCAACTAACCTGGAAGGCCCATGCCAAGGTGCGCATCCCGCGCCTGAGCGGAGAAGCCGAGGAGTTGACCTTGGTACTCTTCGAGCACGGTGAGTTGCAGCCACTCGAGCAGGTTCGAAGCGCCATCCAACGCCGCGTTCGTAAGGTTTTGCAGACTGACTTTTGCTCCGATCTCGGGCGTCAAGTCCTCTCGAAGCAGATCGGCGTCCAGATCGGCGACTGTTCGGCGGTGCAGTTGACCCAACAGGGGCTGAAAGCTGTAGTCACCATTCGCTGGAAGCTGCCCGACTCATCACACACGGTCGAAGTTTCAGGAACGTTGCGGATCCGCAACAACGACGGAGAAATCCAGGCGGATATCATCGAGGGAAGTATCGACGCCGATGCCCTCCGCACCGCTTTACGCGACGAACTCGAAGACCACGTCGCCGCCCTTGTCGCGGCACTACCGGCCGAGACCCTTGCCGAGATCAACCGACTGGTGGGCGTAGCGACCGCCGAGCATCGCGCGGCCCTGATCACCGACGCGCTTGCATTCGAGGCGTCCGGTCGCCTCACGCCGCCCAGGGTGTGCGCCCAGGGCAAGCTGCGCGAGGCCGACATCGGATGGGGATTCTGCGTGACGCCCGAGGGCAAGGTCACCTGGAGCACGCTGCCCGATGTGGAAGCACTCCTCGCCGCCATCCGCCGCCTCTTCGACCCCGAAGCGCTGCTGGTGCGCTCCATCGCCCACCAGAGTTGCGCAGCACTCGAAGATACCACCTTGTTCGGCGACAGCCTCGCCATCATCAGCGCGTCTTCGTCCGACTCCGCCAAAGAAGCGGGCACCCCAACTTGTCGGTTCACCGCAAAGGTGGCGAACACGCGCACCGCGCTCGACGGCACGCAGGTTCGAGGCGCGGTGAGTTGGACAGACGGTCGAGTGCGCTGGAAGACCCTGCGCCTCGAAGCACGCAACCTCGAGGAATTCCTCGACAAGCTCGTCCGCGCACGCCTCGACCAGTTCCCCGCCAAGCTGCCATTCGAACTGCGCGACGTTCGCATCGACCGCGGTATGCTGGCGTTTCACGTCTACATCGATGTCTCGGAGTTGGCCCAAGCGTTCAACGCCGGCGAGGTGCGCATCGATTTTGTAAACGGACAGATCGAGCACCAAGGCTCGTTGAGCGACCTCACCTTCAGCTTGCTCGCGGGGCAACTGCAAGCGGCGCTCAACCATCATCTGGGAGGCACCAGCCTCGAACTGGGCGATGTACGCATCGAACTGGCAGCCGAACCCGTCTCTCTGAGCATCAACGCACGAGACGAGTTCACGCTCTCGGTGACCGGTGATGTCGACTTCGACGGCGTGTTGCGCGTGCCCGTCGAGCTCCAATTGCTGCCACACATCGAGATTGCCAACCGTGATCACTTGGTCCAGACCGTGCTTCGGCGCCTGCTCGTCGGCAACCTCGCAAACCTCGGGCTCGGTTTTCTGGCCGGAGCAGATCCACCGATCAAGGTAGTCGACATCACCCCCGCCCCCGACCTGCGCCACATCGAAATCGAGTTCGATCTCGAGTTTCCCGTGTGGAAATTCAAGGTCGACCTGGACGGCCTCATTTTGAGCACGGCCGGACTGGAGTTTCCCGCCGAAATCGGCGCGCGTATTCCGGGCTATATCCCCGCCGGGCCGTTTTATCTGGCGCGGCCTGGCTTCTCGTACAACCGATTGACCGACAAGTTCTCGATCCTGACCGACATCATCTTCTCGCCGGGCACCGAGCACATCGCCAAGATCGACGCGCGCCTGACCGCCGGCTACGAGGCGGTCGCCTTTGCCCTACGTGGCACGCTGCGCCTGCTGGGGGTCATCCCGCTGTATGAGGTACGCGGCGACGTCGATTTCGAAACGGGTCGCATGGAGTTGGTCAGCGAGTCGGTGGGCTTTATCCGCAAGTTGGTGCAGTCCGACTCCAAGCTCATTGTCGACGGCTACGAGCAGACGTTCAGCCAAACCACTTCGCTGGGGGTGCTCGGCCTTTCGCTGACCCAAACGGAACTGGTCGGCGCGATTCGCGAAGGCATGTTGAAAGCCATCGACGATGTCAACCTTCTGGTCGGCCACGCCAACCTGCGTGTTCACGCCAAGCTCGACTCTTTGCGCGAGTGGCTCGGCGCGGGCAAAATCGAGCTGATGTACGGGCTGAAAGGAGGAGGGTTGGAGCTCTCGGCGCACGCCGTGGTGCTAGAGCTCACCGCGTTCGGTGTTGACATCACCATCCGCGTACCCACGCTCTCGGCGCTCACTCCAGCTGTGCTACTCGATGCAATCGACCAAATCTTCGACGTCGGCTCCCTCTGGGATGCAATCAAGAACTTCGACGGCGACATCGTCGTCGATCTCGTCGGCGGCGCCTCGGGCGACGGCGAAGTCTCGGCCCGGGTCGGCGAAGGCAATGCGACGGTCGAGGCCTCAGGTGTCACTCGCCACCCCCTCGTCGAGCGCGCTGAGGGCCAGACGAGCGAGTCGAACGAACAAGACTCGTCGGACTACGGGCAGCGTCCGGGACCAGGACCGTCCCCTCAGCCTCGCCCCGTCGACGCGGACGACGAACCGCCCTCTCCGTTCGAAGACTCGGCGCCGGTTGCAGACGAGGGTGACGAAACCGATGAAACCACTGAGGGGCAACCGGGCGAGGATCTCGGTTTTTCCAAAGAGGGAGTGCCTGTGGTGCTACGCGAGATCCCGGGCAACGACGGAGTCCATCTCTGTCAATCCGATAGCGAGTACTGTCGGTATTACTTGCCGCCCAAGGCCGCCCAAAGCCTCGGTGGAGCCGGGAGCCATGCACGCATTCTGGCCGACTTCGGCGTTTGGAGCCCCTTTCCGAACAATCGCATCTGTTTCGGGCAAACGTGCCTGCACTTCGAGCTCCCCGGTGCAGCCAACCCGGTGTACCGACGCTGGGCGCGTCCCCAAATAGATTCCCAGGGGCGACCCCATCCGGTGTTCCAGGAGCCCTTTGCGCGAGCCCTGGTCCTACTCAGCTCGAAAGCGTTGATCGTCCACCCGACTCATCGACCGCTCGGCTACTACCCCAACGGAAAGTTCGAGTGGTTCCCCTCTGGAGTCGACAAGACGGCCGGCGACCTGACGCGGTCCGTCTTCGCCGCCAAGGTCGGCACGAGAACCCGGAGAAAAGGCGCTGCTCAGCGACGATGGAACAGCGAGGATTCCGCCCTGGCGGTGCTCGAGAACTGGGTGCGCGACCTCGAACTGACCGAGTGGCACCCGCGCCATCAAGTCATGCTCGAAGTCACCTGCGCGAGCCAACCGACCGGAGATGCCCTGTTGTTCCTGCGCGCCAAGCGGTCCCCCGAGACCATTCGCTACGCGATCAGGTCCGCTCAAGAATTCCGCCACATCGATACCGTCGAGCAAAAGTGCTTGAAGAAAGATGCACTTACCGACGGCTGCGGGCGTTCTCTGGTGCGGTTGTGGATGCAGACGTTTCAGTACTGCGGCGATGAGACACAACCCCTGCAGATGCGCGAAGAGATCCTCGAGGAGTCGCTCTCGAAGCCTCGCCGCTACACCATCGGAGATCTTGAGGGAGAGGAGGTCTTTGCTCGGTTCGACCACGATGAGGGCCGCAAGGCAGACGCAAGATTCCTCGAGATGGCCACTACCACCATCGACCTGCACTACGAAGGGATCTTCAACTCGACGATCCGCAACCCGGCTTCGCTTTATGACCATCTGGTCGCCAATGGGAGCATCGGCAATGCGGAGATCGACCTGATCAACCACTCGGTCAGGACAGTGTTGAAAGGACTTCCAGCGCCGCGATTCGGCCGCGTCGCCGCCTGTTCGGCCAAGGGCTCGGGCAGCGGGCCGTGCAAGTACAGCTACGCGCATTCACGCCCCGGGATCACACTGAGCAAATCAACCCCGCAGGACTCCCAGACGGGCACACACCGCACCTACCGAGTCAAAGAGGGCCACGTCGAGTACGACTTGGAAGTCGACTCCACGACCTTCCGCCTCTTTGGCGGCCAACGTCTCGAGGACGCCCAGGGGAATATCAACGACCGGATGGACCACACGAGGCTCTCCGGGCCAACGCGCTTCGAGGCAATCTTACGGTTCATGTTTTCGGAGCGACAGCGTTCCGCCCACTTCCCTCAACTGCTCTGGGTCGGCCCCGACAACAGTGTGTACTTCACGACGAACCCTCGCAGCACCGACAAAGGCCAGACGCCCGCGATGCTCCACATCTTCCAGCCCGGAGAGAGTACTCCGCGACGCGTCGAGTTGGTGGCCCCCTTCCCCGGTCATATCTTGCCTGGGAGCGCAACTCCACCAACAAGCGAATCGACCTCCACTAAGTCACTCCAACCACTCTGGACGCGCGACAGTGTCCCGAAAGCACTGCGTCGGGTCCACGGCAAGCTCGTAAGAGGGCTGTCGACCGACAGCGAACTGCCTCGCCTGAGCTTGGCATCCATGGGCGCTGAAGAGCCCACCGCTTGGCTGCGCCAAAACAACCAGATGATGTTCGTGCCTCCCGAAGGCACGATCGTGACCACCAAGCTGGCACTGTTGGAGAAGAATTGGGCCACCGCCGCCAAGTGCGGCCTCTTCAAGCCCGAGCTCCTGCGCCGCTACCGCGCGCGACTCGACGCACGGCCCCAGAAGTACAAAGACACGCCTACCAGCCGCTGGACGGACGCGGCGATCCCGCTGCTCATCGAGCTTGTCTCGTTGAGTCGCTGGCGAGACTCGATGCAAGTCCACCCGTCGTTCCTTCTCGCCGAACACCACCGCCAGAACCTTGTCTGTATCGGCAACGGAGATAACTAGCAGTCATGAAAGACAACGAATCCAACTATATCGATCGCTTGCGCCGGTTTCTGCTCCCACGCCGTCTCGCCTTCTACTCGGTGGTCTGGCTGCTCTTGGCTCTCTTTGTCGTCCCGTTTGCCTACGACCGCGGCGCGCGCCTCTACACCGCCAGCGTCGAGTATGCCTACCAACGTTTGAACGTGGCCATCAGCCAGGCGCCGGTGTTGACCACCGTCATCGAGAAAGACCCCACGATTCAAGGCGGCCCCAACGGCCAGGCTAAGCCGATGACCCGAGAGCTGCTTTGGCAGATCTGGCAACTGCTGGGCATCATCGAAAACGACGTCGCCCCCGGTGATATCGACCCGAAATTCCGCTCGGCACACGGCATTGGCGGCTCGAACGATTCGGGCGAAAACCCCGGCGTGAAGACGGATGTCCCCGGGGTGGAGCTGTTGGTCCGTTTGGCTGCCAAGGTGGGGAGGGATGGCCCGCTCGACGAGCAAGAGATTGCCGCCGCCAAGCGCCACCTCGTCCAACTGGTGGCTCGCGCCCCCTACGCGCTCGACGACTACACCGAGTGCATCGCCAGCGAGGATTTGTGGAGGAGCTCACCCGGCGAGCCCCTCCCGAAAGGCCATGTCGACGACTACAGTGGTCCGCTGTCGCTCTCCCAATGGCAGAAGGTCTACGACACGGCCGCCCCTTTCAGCTTCTCCGAGGTGACCGCCTTTTTGCAGGCCTCCTCCGATAAGATCGAGCACGAGCCCGCCTGCCAATATCCCGCCGGCCCCAGCCAGGCCTACCGGGTCCCCTGGCGAGCTGAGGCTTACTGGGGCACCTCCTATCCGGACCGAAGCGTGTTGGACACTCTCTTCGAACACTTTAGCGTCCAAGAGCACTACACGGCCCAAGCGGTCGACGACGAAGAGATCTTGGAAGAGCGCCGACAGCTCACCGAGTACGCCCGACAACTGTTGGTGCTCATCGAAGAGGACGCCGAGGTCACCAAGAGCCGCTACCACGTGAGCATCGTCTTCGGCCCCGAGCAGTGGGTCATGTGGATCTTTCTGTGTCTGATCGGCTATCTACTGCTCGCCCACCTGCTCACGGTGGTGTCGTGCTCGGGCATACTCGCCGCCCTGCGCCGACAACCCGACGATCCTCTCGTGACCGGCATGCCCTCTGATGAAAAGGTCAAGTCCTCGGTGCGCGGTCAGCTATGGCCGATTCGCTGGCTTATCGCCGCGCTGCCCTCGGTGGGCTTTATCGGAACTGTGCGTGGCATGAGCGGAGCGCTGGCCGACGCCGACGCGATCGTCAAGGCGCGCACCGCCGTCGAGCAGGCCTTTGCCATCTCGAACGTCGCCTCCACGCTGGCGCTCGCGTTTACGACCACGCTGGTCGCCCTGGTTTTCGCGCTCATCGCTTCCCTCGCCTACGAGCTAGTCATGGCCGCCGAGCGCATGGTGTTCGAATCTCGCTGGTTTGAGTGGAAACCATGCAACGAGACTGACGACGCAGCCGTCGAGACCGCCGACGCCTCCCACGAAGAGGCACCCGCTGCCGAGGGCACCCTCGCCAGCGTCGAATCGGAGAGCCAAGACGACGATTCGAAGGCCGAGGAAGAAGCATGAGCGACAGCTCCACCGAAGAGTCGAGCGATCTAGGAGCGGGCTCGACGCTCAGCTTCATCGACGTGATCACGTGCGGTTTCGGCGCGGCAATCATCTTGATGATGGTCTACAGCACGCTGCCGCGCATGGGCGAGAGCATCGCCCACGGCGGCCAGAGCGGTGGCAACGCCGCGATTCCGGCACGAGGCATCCCCGGCGACCTCGAAGACAAGCTCGGCGAGTTTACCGCTGTGCGGGTTGTCGAGGTTCGCCCGATCGACCCCGCCCACCGCTTCCCGCCTCAGACGATGAGCGCCAGGTGGTCAGGGCGCGCCACCGACGAGTGCCGCTCGTATCGCGACATCTACGAGCACACCATCGCCTTTGTCTTGCTGTGCCCCCAGGGCCTCATCACCACCGAGACGCAGACGATCGACCTCGCCCGTCAAGGAGGTGGCGTACCGGTCCAAGTACGCGCTCGCGCCTACCAGGGACCGTGGAACGCGCTCACACCCGCCGAGACCACCTGGCGCAGCTTGCCGGCGCCCAACTACGAGCGCGCCGTGCGCTTTCACATCAGCAGCAAAGAAGGCAAGCGTGTGCGCTACCGCACCGGCGGAGGACAGCCATGAGCCTGCACCGAAACAGCTCTCTGGTCAGCCTGCTCGACGTATTCAGCTGTGGTTTCGGCGCGGCGATTTTGCTCGGGTTCATCTTCTCGGTCAGCCGCGACGACGCCGAGCCGCCGACCTATATGGAGGACTTCGCCACCATCGAGGTGACCGCCTCCGATCCGCACGCCTTGCTACAATTCGTGCTGATCCCCCCGAACGGCGGCCCGCCGCTCTTCATCGATCCGAGTGACCGAGCCGGCCACGGCCGCGAGGCAGTGTTGAAGGCCAAGCAGGTGCCGGTGCCGATCACCTACTTCACCTACGGCGGCAGCCCGCAGGCCCACGGCGGACTCAAGCTGACCAATCACGAAACCGGCACGGTGTCCAACGCCCAAAGCCGGCGCTATTTGCTCTACATCACCTCGGTCATGTCCGGCCAATGGCGCCTCGGTGTGCGCTACTTCAATCGCAGCGGCGACGAACTTGACGGGGCGAATCGACACGCCGCCCTATCCCAACCGGTCGAGATCGAGCTCGACATTGATTGGCTCGGAGGCCGACTCGACAATGTCAGGTCGTGCACGACCTCCGAGCTCTACTTGGGTGAGACCACCCTCTGTACCGTAAACTTCAATGAGGAGAAGCAATGAAACGGACCATTTTCGCCATGTTACTCGTCTTGCTGTGGGCCTCGCCGGCAGCCGCCGATGACTTTTCCGAGTGGAGCTGGGTGGAGGCCAACTGGAGCCCGTGCGAAGGCGTAGGGGTTCATGGCTCCTATCGCGTCACGGCGCGCGCCAAGCTCGAAAGTGCGGGCGACGAAGTCAAGATATCGAATCTGACCGTCGTGGTTTCCATCACGCACGCCGCAGGTAAAGTCACCGCCACCGGAAAGGTTGCGGTGCGCAAAGACGGCGAGACGACGCAGACGGTCACCCTCGAGAAGCCTTGGTACCCGGTAATCGCTCCGACCCACGCCGGTCCTATGCTCACGCTCCCAAGGGTCAAGAGCTCCGAGTCACCCTCACCGGACGATGCTCAGGTGTTGACCGTCCCCAAAGGGGCCAAGCTCGAGTTCACGATCACCGCGATGGCCGACACTTCCAGCGGGGCTTGTGTGATCGGTAACAGTGAGCATGAAGTCGCGCTAGACTCCTGAACCCACGACGGAGAAACCGAGTCCGTTTCCGGAGAGTTCTATTGATCGTGCGCAGCTTGCTGACCCCATTGTCGATCTCGGTCAAGATGATCGACGACGACTTTGCGCTGCTCACGATCAACGGCGAGTGCGTCGAGACCACGAGAGGACCGGATAGACCGGTGAGGGCCAAGCCCGGCTGAATCTGGCGATACCGGCCCCCCCTTCGAACCGAAACTGAAACTCCTCATGCGAGTGCAGCCACCGTCGCAAGTCTCGCACGACCTCTCTCTGATCTTCGCACGCGGGAGAGTGAACCCAATTCACCCCGATTCGAAGGACTTGGCGAAGCTCTCCTTGGCTGCACGTGATCGTAAACTCGAACCGGGAACTCCCATGAGGCTGGTCGCCAGGCCTCGGAACACTCTCGAGGCTCCGATGGGGCATGTCGCGTGCGCGCACCTGCATCCCCTCCAGCAGCGCGCGCGTCGCCTCGACCGGGGGGCACGACGGCGGCGCTGCCAAACAGGCGCAACACGGCGGCGTGCCGGCAGAGTAAGCCACAACGCGCCCGATGAAAGAGTAGGAGCGCGAAGAGCCTCAGCCTCTGCGCACATCAAGCCTCGGCGCCCAACCGCTCGGGTGCACGTCTGTCGACAGGGTTGGTAAAGAGGTCGCGGCTCCACGCTACCGCCAGAATTGAGAAGATCCACAGGTGGATGAAGGATATCCCCATGAAGATCCAGGTGCCGATGTGGAAGCCGATAGCGGCAGCGAGCAAGGCGCGCCGGAGCTTTGGTAGGGGGTAGTAGAGCAGAAACAAGAGCTCCAAGCTCAAAGCCCCGTAGGCCATCAACTCACAGACCGCGGGGTACTGAGCCAGCCACACCCCGGCGGTCGTCTCTTGGCGCAACAGCGCGATTTGCAGGTTCGTGCCGTCGGCCGCCCACTGCCATCCCGACTCCAACAGTTTGGCCAGGCCCGATTGGACGTAGACGAGGACCGTAACCAGCTCCATGAATCGAAACGCCAGGCTGGTCGACTCGGACCAGGACTGCGTCCACCTCTCGGTGCGAGAAAAGTCGCAGAGGGCCAGCGCTCCGAGAAACCAGACAAAATGAATGCGCGCGTTGACGAAGCCAAACCCGTTCGACCAGGCATCCAGCAGCAAGAAGCCCACGAAGAACAACGAGGCGAAGAGCCGATGGCGAACGCGCATCAACGACAGCACGGCGGCGGCGGTCAACGCCAGGTTGACGGCGACGAGCAGGCCCGAAGGCGGGAAGGCCAGCCCGACGCGCTCGGCCAGACCGGCCGGGCTGTAAAGCCATGCTTCGGTGGCTCGGTAGGGAGACCAGTCGGTCCCCCAGATCACGCCCAGGGCGTACAGATACAAGACGACATGCGCCATCTCCATGAACTTGTGCGCTTGGACCCCGAAGCAGAATTGGTCCCAGGGATTCGAATATGGGGGCTTATCGGCAGACATGGAGCGTTTCTTGGCGGAAGATAGAAGAGGTCATCGCCTTGTCGGCGTCGCGGGTGAAGTGCACGATTTGACGGGTCACCTCGACCTGCTCGGTCTGAGTGCCGTCGAGTACGATCCGACAGATGGCCGCCTCGAGCGCCGGGTCGTCGGTGTCGATATAGGCGCGATAAGACATCTCGTTGGCCTGAAAGAAAGGGATAGGGATCACCTCACCCGGTGTGTGGGAGCCTCCCTCCTGGTCCAGATACCGAATGCGCTCGAGGTAGACCCCGTCACTCAGCGTACGAGTGAACATGCGATAGGCGTTGAACGGGTAGTTCGACGCGTCGCTCAAGGTCGCGTAGGCCTGTATGGCCAGAAAGGCCGGCAACAAGAGACTGCAAATCTTCCACTGCGATTTCATGGTCGGCTCGTCGGGAGGGCGCGCGGGTCAACTCGAGAAGCTCTCCTCGATGAACTCGAGGATGACGTCTCGGATGGCCATGTCGGTGTTGGCCTCAAGCTGGCGGCGTTCGTCGGTGTACTCGAAGAAGCTGTCGCCCCGATCCAGATGATCGGAGAGGTTGAGTATGGCCACGGCCTGAGAGCCGTAGGCATGCGCGACCGAGAAGGTGGTCGCCGTTTCCATGTCGACGCCGACAAATCCGCGCTCTTGCCACCGACGGATCTTGGCAAGATCTTCTGTCAACACCGCATCGGTACTGATGACCTTGCCCTGGGCGAATGGCAGCTCTTTGCGGGTGCAAATACGGCGCATCCGCGCGAGCAAGCCCGGTTCGGCCGCGTAACCATCTGGCGGACACGACACGTAGCTGGGGGCCACACCGTCATGACAGTCGGCGTGGGTGACCAGCAACACGTCTCCGTAGTCGACGGTGGGCGACAATCCGCCAAAGTAGCCGGTCTGCACGACCAGCTGGGTCCCCATCTGGCACAGCGGGTGGGCGACAAAGGCCGCCATAGGGCTGCCAAAGACGCCGGCGACCATGACGTCGACGCCGGCGTGGGTGCCCAAAAGCGCGTTCCACTCGGTGTCGCACACCTCACCGGCGAACGCCGAGCGCCACCGCTCGAGTGCGCCGGCCAAGCCCCACTCCCCGTGAAGGATGAGAACATCGGGAACGTCTGCAGGCTCCAAAGACTTCAGCCGCAGCCAGTCAGCGCGCTGTAGCTCACCGTAAAGAGTCATGGTTTCTGAAAGATGCACAGGTAGACTGAGGGCCTTTTTTCGCCCAGATCGATCGGGCAGGCCCGGGTGCGAACTAGCTCCTCGAAACCCGCCCAGTCGTGCTTGGTATAGATGTGGAAATTGCGCTGCCTTTCTCGCTCGACGATCGAGGTGACCAGGTTTTCGACGTCGTCGGTATGTGCCTCGAGCGACGGCAAGCGCTCGGCCGAGACGAGGTTCAACCCGCGCTGCTCGAAGAGGCGCAACTGCTCGGCCAGGGAGGCCACCCGAATATGAGCGGAGATGGATTCTTGGAGTGTACGGACCAGATGAGCGGGCACGTCGCGGTAATCGTACAAGAATTCGACCATATACCCGCCGCGCCGAAGCACGCGCCTCCCCTCCTCGATGATCCTTTCGGGCTCGGGGGAGTAGCCCAAGGTGGCCGTCAAGACGAAGCCGTCGTAGGAGTTGTCGTCGAAAGGCAGGTCGGTGACATCGAACCTCGCGAAGGTGGCCGCCGATTCTTGTTGGCCGGCGAGCAAATTGGCCATCGAAATGAACTCGGCGTCGTTGTCGATGCCGAGAACGTGATCGAAGTTGCGACCGAGCACCATTGAAGACAGGCCGGTAAAGCACCCCACATCCAAGATCCTCGAGTCCGGCGCCAACCCCAGGTCCAACAGGCGTTGGCTCAGCCGCTGGACACTGCTGCCGCCTCCGGGGGCGGCGTTCGGATCGCCCAGGTAGGCGAGGAATTCCAAGGGACGCATATCGGACAGTTTCTGCAGTGGCATCCGCCTGATGGGCCGGCTAAAGAAGGCCATCAGTTGATCGCGCGTCTGCTGCTGCAGCGGCGTTTCTCGCACGATTTGGCGCGCGGGTTTCGGCTCGCCGGCCACGAAGCGCACCGTGTCGTCGGGCGCCTCGGACAAGTCGCGACACCAGAGCCTGCGCAGCGACAGGGGGCCGAGCGTGGCGGCCATCTGCGATGCCTCCATCGACGAATCAGCGGCAAGCAGCAGGGGACGACGGCCGTCGCAGCGCTGGGCGAGGAGTTGGCCAAAGACGGGAGCGTCCATCACCTCCGGCGCCACGGCGAAGACGCGAGGCTGCGAGTCGTCGGCGCGCGCAGCGCGCGGCAGCTCGGCCGGGTCGGCCACCGCTTCGACGCCATAGTCTGCAGACAGTTGCTCGGTGAGGCGCGGGGCGTCGAGCCGAGGCGAGCGGTGCTCGCACCGCACGAAGAGCTCGGCGGCCGAGGTGCGTTGGAAGCCTTCGAAGACAGCCTCGGCGAGAGGTCGTTGGGAGTTCGGGCTCATCAGGGCCGCTCCTTGTTCCACGGTTCGAGTAAGCGAAAGCGCCCCCCGGCGGCGTCCAACTCAGCCTCGACGCCGATCGGGAGGGTCAAGAGGGGATCGGTATGCCCAAAGTCCACGTCGTAGAGAACGGGGATGTCGTAGCCGCGCAGCGCGACATCCAAAATGTCGCGAAGACTATCTTCCCGGGTAAATTCAACCGAATCGGGGAAGCGGCCGATGACCATTCCGTTGACCTGGTCATAGACTCCCATCTGACGCAGTCTGGTGAACAAGCGATCGATGGTCTCGGGTGACTCGACCTCGTCTTCTTCCACGAACAAGATCGTCCCCTCGAGATCGGGCCAGTAAGGAGTGCCGCTCAACAACAGCAGGCTGCCCAGGTTGCCACCGAAGAGCCGCCCGCGGGCGACTCCCGCAGCGTAAGTCTTCCACCCCTGAGAGGGCCGCTCGAGCATCGCCAGGTCCTCGCGCTCGTACCACAGGTTGGTCGAGACCATTTCGGCGGCCTGAAAGTCCAGCTCGCGGCCCCCCTCGAACAAGACCCGCTCGAACCAGCGCACGGTGTAATCGAAGAGAGTGGGCTTGGCGAAAGTGATCACCGCCGGGCCGCTGAAGGTCACCAGCCCACAGCGCGCGGTGATGACGTTGAGCAGCGGAGTCAGGTCACTGTACCCGATGATCGGCTTGGGGTGAGCCGCGAAGAGCTCGAAGTCGAGATACTCGAGGAGTTGATGGGTTTGATGACCGCCCCAAAACGCCATCAGCGCGTCGATGCTCGGGTCGGTGAGGAAGTCGTGGATCGCCTGGACGCGCGCTTCAATCGTGCCCGCGGTATGTCCGACGGCTCGCCGGCAATTGGGCGCCTCGACGACCTCGAGGCCCACTTCGGCCAGTCGAGCATATCCTCGCGCGATCACGGCGTCGTCGAGTTCGTCGATCGGCGAGGACGTGGCGATTACACCGAGCCGGCTTCCCTGAGCGAGTCGCGGCGGACGAATGATTGTCGGCATGCTTGTCTCCGTGTCTTAGGGAGTGGGTCATCGCGATGAAGAAGGCTGCCACTGTTCCTCTGAGACAGTGAGCACCGGGGGGGCCTGGCGAATCCAGCTGTGCGAGGTCGCCAGATCGTAGGCGCCGACTTCTCCAAAGACGAGGAGCGTGCCCGGCGATAGAGGCACCGGGGAAGTGAAACCGCGGGCGAGCGAGTCACTTTCGAAGCACTGGGCCCCGAACAGATCATATTCGATCTCCTGGTCGAGCGAACCTGCCAGCTCGGGAGCGTCGTGGACCACCTCGATGGGATGATGCCAGGTCTCCAGCGACGGGATCAGATTGCGCCCGGCGTCGAGCACCAGCAGCCGACGCCCGTTGCGACGCTTTTCGTGGCGCACGCGGCTGACGAGATAGCCGTGATCTTCGACGAGGCTTCGCCCCGGCTCGACGACCAGCGTGAAATGATGCGGATCGAGATGCTGGGCTCGAAACGCCGTCGCGACCGCGTCGGCGAACTCGGCGATCTCCGGAGTCTTTGCCGGGGTCTGGCTCTTGGAGGGGAAGCCCCCGCCTATGTCGAGCCAGATGTCGCCGTCGTACAGGTCAACGATCTGTCGGAACAGTGAGCCATAGATGGCGATCGTCTCACGATACAATCGGGGACTCGGCTGATTCGAGCCGACGTGAAAGTGTAGCCCCGATAGGCGCACTTCGGCGTCGTCGAGGAGTTGCAGCGCAGTGGCGACCTCGGAGAGGAGCAACCCGAATCGAGACCAGCGGCCGTTCGGCCGCCGCGTAGCCAACCGCATCGAGATGCGCGGGCAGCTCGCGAGTTGGTCGCTCAACTCGAGCACCGTCGACAACTCCGGCAGGCTGTCGACTTGAATGGCCACTCCGGCCTCGAGCGCGCTGCGCAGCTCGTCGGGAGTCTTCAGCGGGCCGTCGAAGTAGATCTTGTCGGGCTGAAAACCATCCTGCAATGCGAGCTCGAGTTCTCGTCCGGAGACGACCTCGGCGGCGAGCCCCTCTCGGGCAAACAGTCGGGTGATATCCGCCAGGCTGTTGGACTTGTACGAGTAGGCGACCTCCACCCGGGGAAAGTGAGACGCCCATGCCTGCTGATGCGCACGCAAGCTAGCGCGAATACCGTCGATGTCGACCAGAAAAAAGGGGGTCTTCACCTCGGCCGCGGTCTGGCGGACAAGTGGCGGGATCGTCGAGCAACTCATTTGAGCTCCCAGATTTCGAGGGCGAGTCCTTGATACCGTCGATGTTCATTGAGCACGATGCGGGTGTCTCGCATGCGGTCGAAACATTGCTGTTGCAGCTCGGGGCGAGCGTCGGCGTAAAAAGACGACTCGTCGAGCATACGGCGAGTGGCGAACACCACGGCCGGAATCGAAACCGGCTCGAGGGAGTGCGTTTGGGACTCACACAATTCAAAACGCGAGGTGAAGTACTCGCGCCACCATTGCTCGGTCCAATGGGCCCGCGGTCGAAAGTCGATGTACTGCTCGACGGTGTCGAGCAACTCGTCAGGCGGCGAAGAGCGGTAAAAGAAGTTCGACACACACAATTTGCCTCCTGGCTCGAGCACGCGGGCGACCTCGTCGAGGGCGGCTTCGGAGGCGTCGAAGAACGCAAACGTGCCACCTGCCACGACGTGCGTGAACGTCTCGTCGGCCAGCGGCAGGTCGGTGGCATCGGCGACCTGGAAGTCCAGGCGCAGCTCACCGCGCACTTGTCGGGCCCGTTCGATAGCACTCGAGGACAGATCGATTCCGACCCCGCTGCAACCGAGGTGATGCGCGATGTACCGCGATGAAAACCCGGTCGAGCAGGCCAAGTCGAGCAGGTGACTGTGCTCGTCGATCGACGCCTTGTCGATCCACCAACGCACGGTGTCCTCCCCTCCCGGAGGCGTGTTTTCTTGGCCGAGGAGGGCGACGAAGTCAGGATAGTCGAGCGCCTGAACATCCTTTCTGGATTCAAATTTCATAGGACTGATTTGCTCAAGAGAAAAAAGGAACTGGGAACATCCAAGCCGCACGCTACTCGTGTGGCGAACGCGCTCACTGGGCGATGGGGGAGCGGGTCAGCGACAAATCTCTCAGATCGATGCGCAGCTCCTCGAAGCCCACAAGCAAAGGCAGATGGTCGGCGGCGAGGATGCGGATGGCCGCCTCGCCCATGAGCCCGCCCATCAGGGTATTGATGGTGGATCCCGAGGAGTTCCAACTGTTGGGCAACTTGATCGCGGCGCTCAAGGCTTGGGCGATGGAGGGGCGGTCGAGCACCGTCATCAACTGCCGCCAACTGGGAGTATTGAAGCCAGGATCGACATACGGGCCGATGAGGCCGACGCAGCCTTCGTAGCCGCCTCGGATCAGCGGCGTGTCTGCCACGAGCCCGGGGTGGTCGTACAGCCCCTCACACTCCCCACACACTGCGATGAGATCGGCCTCGGGGAGTTCGACGTCGGCGTCACGATCGACGTTGAAGGTATGAGTGTGCAGTTCGAGGGCGGGGAATCGGCGGGCCAACTCCCTGGCCGCGACCTCGACCTTCGGCCGCCCCAGATCTTCGGCGGTATATAGGATTTGGCGATTCAGGTTCGAAAAGTCAATCGTGTCGTGATCGATAAGATGCATCTTCTCGACGCCCGCCCCCGCCAGGGTCAACGCGCAGTGACAGCCGATGCCCCCCATGCCGTATACGATAACGGTGCGACTCTTCAGGTCCCGGAGGATCGCGTCGGGTTCGAAGGGCTGTAGGTGAGCATAGTAGGAGAGTTGGCGGGTGAAGAGTGGCTCTTCCTGGCGGAACTCGTCCAAGCGCGCCGAAAGGCGCACCAGCCACCCACGCTCTTCGAGCACGGGCATCAAGAGCTCGAAGATAGGAATGTCGAGCAACTCCGCTTCGGTCCTGGTGCCGTCGAGCTTGGCGAGGGCAGCGACCCCGGCTTTGCCGAGATTGGAGATGGTAATCTTCTTGCGCGTGCCGCGCAGCACGAGCGATCCGTCCTCGTTCGCCGGGCTTACTGTGGGAAGCAGCCAGAGATAATGTGCCATGGATATAGCGCTAAGAGATCAAAGGAAACAAGAGGCGGCCGAAGCCGCCTCTTGATCAGTGCGACATTACGTCACTCTAGTTTCGCACCACGATGGCGGCCGAAACCATGTCATCGACGACGATGTCGAAGGCAGTCGGCGTAATGCCGGTCGTACCCTCGAGCTCTTCGACCATGGCCGGGTCGATGAGGATCTTGTAGGTCCCCTGCTCGGTGACCTCCAACGTGATTCCAGCCGCGTCGATTGTCGACTCTTCGTCGACCTCGCACATGATCGGCTCTTCGGCGAAAGCCGAGCCGGGCACGGCCGAGATAGCTGCGCCGAGGGCGAGAGCTTTGCCAATATTACCCAACGTCTTTTTCTTCGACATATTGTCTCCTTACAATAAATAAACATGCCCCTAAAGGCACATAAGCACTAGACACGACGTCGTTGAGGAAATGCATTTCCCCCGCATCACTTTGTGTGCGGTATATTCATACTCAAAGAAGCCTCTTTCCATGTCAAGTCAAATCCCTTCGATCTCCTTCAAAAGAAAAGCCCTCCCAAGAAAGCAGCCCATAAGCGACCGCCCACCCCTTCCACGCAGACCATTTTCACAAGCCCCGCTCGACCAAACGACTGGCCGCGGCCGTGGAAAATGACGCTCCCCCCCAAGAGTTTGCATTAAGAATGGGACATCCAGGGGGCTTCGCCCAACAAGGGCAAACCAACATATGTGACGGCGCCGGCCACGATCACTTTCAACACTTAATCACCACACCTAGCAGTATACACCCTTATTCTCGTACCCGCACAAACCCGCCGTTTTTCTACTTCTCCAGTATTCCCATTAATGCCGCATTTAAATAAAAGAAGAGCGTGCTGCGCATCTGGTGGCCGCCTTGGCCGCGCCCCACTGAGACACGAGCCTAATGACTACATATGACTCGCGACACCGAGCTGACGCCGTCCCCCCGCACCATCGCGACGACACTGAGGAGCAACGACAAGCTGCTCACGTTGAACGACCGGCAGAGCCAAAAGGTAAATCAGGCCTTCGGACTCCAGAAGGTTGGCGACCTCAAGGAGTTTGACACCCGCGAGTGCCAGCCCCCCAAAACAAGCATCAACAACAGAATGCGACGCATCCTTCGCCCTCGTATTGAACAGAATTCGTGCGGTTGGCCGCCCCAATCGCGCGACCCGCTGCCCTCCATCCCAACTCAAACCTCCCTATTGACGCCCCCTCCCTCCCCCAATAGACTCACTCCATTCGAACCACACAGCTTCCCCAGGGGGACCACTCGCGGCCGTCCCCCAACGGGGCAGTCGACGCCACAAGACGTACGTCCTCGGTAGTAGAGCCACGGGTCCAGCGCCGTACCGTGCTTGCGAGACGATTTGGGGGGCCTCGACGCATGTACTGGCGCCGCGACAACCCACTCTTTTGACAGGAGTCAAAACGATGAGTCTACGTCCTTCGGAACAATTGGACGGCTACCAACAGGACACCGGCAGCAAGGAGTTCTGCCTCAACGACATGCGCCCCAAGGCCGAGGCCCGCGGGCTGAGCGAGCTGGTCGGGCTGATCGACGCCGCCCAGGCCGACCTCGACGAAGTGGGCAGCATCGAGTTCGACTGGGGCCAGAGCAAGACCAGCGGCCCGGCCTCCCGCAAAGAAGCGGTGCAGGTCGACGTCAAACTCGACCGCTCTCTGGGCCAGGCCCACACCATCATCGACGCCTACGCCAAGGGCGAGTCCGACTCGCCGCAACGCGAGGCCGCCCGGCGCATCAAGACCAAAGTGCTCCCCCGCGGCGTCTTCCCGATCACCTCGCTCAAGTACGAGCAGCAGCACGCCGCCATCAAGGAATTTCACGGGCGCATGACCACGACCTTCAGCGCCGACGTCGACACCCTCGGGCTGACCGGCCTGATCGATGGCGTCGGCCGGCTCAACGCCGACTTCGGCAGCCACCTGACCGTCGACGCCAATCAGGTGACCTTCGACCAGGTGCTCGACGCGCGACGCAAGTCCGACGACAGCTTCGCCCTGGTCATCATGGCCACCCACGTCTTCACCGCCCACGACCCCGAGGCGACCGCCGACCTGCTCGCCGCCTACCACGACCAGCAAGAGCGCATCGCCCAGTACCAAAAGCGGCGCGGCGTCACCCCGGTCGTCGACCCGGGCACCGGCGAAATCGTCGACGACGAGGGCGGTAACGCCCCGGTCGCACCCACGCCCGATGAAGACACCGACCCGTCGGCCCCCTCCGCCGACGACACCGACTCGCCGGCCGAAGACGACGTCGTCGAGCCCCAGCCGGTCCTCGAAGAATAAGCCCACCCAACGCCCTCCGGGGAGCGTCGCACACACGTCGCGGCGCTCCCCTCCACACCGCGCTCAGCCTCCCACACGCGTCACGCCCATCCCCTTCGACGTAGGGTTCGCGCCCAACTCGAGTCACTTTTGGAGGGTTCGAAGCCCTCCCCAAATTCAGGTCCACCCTCGATCCCCCCCTACACCGCCCCCCTCAAATTCAGGTCCACCTCGATGGCCCGGCCAACGCCGAACCCCCAAAACGCGACCTCACCCGAACGCCTCCCCCAAAGACGAACCCCTCCCACGCGACCCCACCACAACGCCCTCCCCAACGCCGAACCCCTCCCACGCGACCCCACCCGCAACCCGACCCGGCCGAGCACCCGTCCGACACGACCCGAGCAAAACCCGCGCCCCCTTCACAACCCTCAGAAGCCCTTCTGACGGGGTTAAAGCCCAAAAACCAAGAGACGCACGTTTGGCGAGGGCATCCCTTCCCCTCGGGGAAGGTGCCTCGCGCGAAGTACAGCGCGAGGCGGATGGGGGTCCCCAACAAGGCTTTCCGCATCATGCTCATTCCGCCGTCCCAATCTGAGCCAAATCCGGAATCGACAGGCCAGGAAGCAAGTAGAACTCGCCGCCGTGCTCATCCCCGAGCGTGACAGCCAAAGAGAAGGAGAAGGCGTCGAAGAGCATCACGCCGCCGCCGGTGGCGAGGCGCACTTCCTCCTCACCCGTCGGGGCGATCGACGCGTGGTGTTGGAGTTCGCAGGCTCAGGGGGTGTCGCGCTGGCAGCCGCAAGATGAGTTCTACGAGGGGGGGTACTGGCGACGACTCTGAACGGAGCTGAGGAGTGCGTGGGTGACAACGTGTGACTTTGATATGTTCGCCCACATAAAAACGGCATGACGCCATCCATCAATGGGTGGCGTCATGCCGTGCGCGTCCGCGTGAGCTTCGAAATTGATAAGCAGCGAATAAATGTAACGATGAGCTACGTCACCGCTTCAAGCACGTCTTTAGAGTTACTTACTTCAGCCTCAAGCCACCGGCAGACGCATCCAACCACTTCTTTGACAGCGCACAGCAAATTCTTCCGCTGATGATAGAGGCTCACTCGCCAGCGCCGAGGAACTCCAACAGATTGGGTCCGACACCTACGGTAGCAACAACCCCAGGAGACTCACCATCGCCGAGGTCGACAAGATATGAGCCTCCCACATAGAACCAGCCCGAGACGTCGCCGAGTAGACCAATAGAGATTCTATCGGCAGCAAGATCGCCTTGATCTCCGCTCTGAAGCTCCACAATATTCCACCCTCCGGTCACAGACGCGCCCAGATAGTTAAAGGCAGCTACTCTTTCGAAGTTCCACTTCATTCCAAATGCAAGGGACACCGGTGCAGCCGAAAAAATCAAGCCATTATCACCAGTATCGAAATTCGTAGAAATCAGCCCCGCCGGAATCCAGAAAAAGGACTCTTCACCGAGTGCACGGTAGCCTTCAATACTCCTTTTATTCTTGAAGTAGAATGAAGTCCGTGTGAAATCCTGAGGTTCTCCCGAGCCTTCGGGATCTCGCACAATGTTGAATTGGATTTCTTGTGCATGATGCGCCTCGATACTCGCAAGAGGTACGAGAATCAAGGGATGGCGCCGGACGGGAAAGCTTCTCAAATCTGCAGATTGTCCTCCCTCGACCTTATAGTGAGCCTTTTCCCAGTTAACCTCAGAAGGATCGACAACCTGTCGGTTCTGCTCAAACCAAACAACGAAAGTGTAAGAGTCCACGGGAACGTACAAATGACTTCCGGGGACGGTAGATGGATAGTGGCCATTACTTCCACTCTCACCGCAATCATTCATCCATTCGCGCACTGCCTTTGGATCGACCTTCTGTCCTTTTTTGAGTTTAACAAGCATTGGGTCGGTATTCGCCACAGAGCAAACCACTGCGAAAGTATCGCCCGACTCAGTTCCCGCCCGAACAGCCGACATGGCCATTCGCGGCAGCAGCATTGTGCACAAGGTAGCAATCAGCAACGCCATCGAGACCTTCAAAGACAACTTCATACTACTGTCTCCCCGTAAATACTTAATTAGTAGAAGCTGCAAGCTATCGGTGTTCAGCACAACTGTCGAGAAAAAAAGCAACACCGCACTTACACTATTTAATCGGAGTCTTTCACTTAAGCGCGGGCAACTCAAACGAATGCAGGCAGCCCACTTTGACCCTAGAACAGGTTGACAATCCAAGAAAAACTGAGTTTGCACGGGTCATCGCCAGCTGGGTAGGGCGCTGTTCGCGCCTACCAACGCGTAGCAACTCTCGTCGCGAAGTATGTGCAAACGCTGGTGTGATCACATCTAATTTGGAAGCTCCCTGCCGTCTTCACCCACAGAACGAGCCAAGACCTCCTCGAGCAAATTGGCGATCGGTCTGAGCTTCTCCGGTTCATTCGCTAAGAGCCACTCAGTCATTAACGGCGAATGCAAGGTCTTTCGCAATTCCAAGGTGCTTTCACTGACGAAGTCGAACACGTGGTCGATAACCTCGGCTGCGTGAACGCTCTCCAACAGCCAAGTCTCATTATGCTCCCACTCTTGTGAGCTAGCATCAGGGCAGTGCTCGCGGTAGCGTCGATCCAATTCATTTTTGAGCTCGGTTTCAACGGTCTCTAATTCGACTGAGACATCGTTGGCGTACGGATCTTGCTCGATGGCATATTTGATCGCCTCGGGCACGAGCAAAAAGTTCTCGTACATCCGAGCGTCCAAGAAGCGAATCCGCTCGACATCTGCGCCGACCTTACTCCCCTTGCGCTTCAAGTCCTCGACCTTCCGGCTCGACTTGTCCTCAAGATCGAACACATAGGCGGCCGCCGTCGGCAACAAACTGTGACTGGAACTCAGATTTTCGTAGATGTCGAACGTATTCTCGGCGTCCTTCCCGTCGAAGTCCCCGGTGTGCTTGACCGCCCGAATCGCGGTACCGGCGAGCTTGACGTCCGTAAGCGCCTCTAGAATCATCGGGAAGCACTCCTGCTCGGTCTCGCCTTCGACCCACACGATGCGGTCGACGCCGAACACATCCGACAGCCTCGAACCCAGGGCCATTAACGCCTTGGTGATCTGGTCGCGCTGGTCCGGCTCGATGGTCCGCAGTTCGCTGACGCCATTGTCGATCTCGGTCAGAATGATCGAGGAAGACCGCGCGCTGCTCACGATCAGCGGCGAGTGCGTCGAGACTACGAATTGATGCTGGTCTCCATACTCGGCGATGATCTCCATCAGCGCGCGGGCGGCGGTGGGGTGCAGAAAGCTGTTGGGCTCATCGATGAGAATGGTGCGCGGGAAGCGCGATGTCACCAAGATGTACAGAATACACAGAACCTGGGCGACGCCGCTGCCGCATTCATCGAGGGCGAAGGTGAGATCGCGGCGGCCGTCGAACTTCCAGATTTCAATTCGAACCCGACCGCCGTCTCGAGCTGCTGTCACCTCTCGAATGGAGGGAAAAACACGCCTGACGAGCTCATTGTAGTGCTTGACCCTCCGATAACCTTCGCTCTGAAGGTCCTGCACACATGCTGCGAGATTTGCGCCGTTCGGTTGAAGTTCGGTCGATACATTGACATCGCAAACGCCCTTTACATCGCGCACCGAATCGAAGCGATAGACTCGGCCGAGATGTTGCATTCCGAGCCGAAAAGCGAAGTGGTGCTTGCTAGCTACACTTGACCTGTCGTGCAGACTGATTTCGGACTTGTCTCTGTCATAGCTGTAACGCGCCATCGCCGCTTTGGAATTCGCTTCCAGCATCAAGGCAAGTCCGAACGGCACCTGGGGCTCCGTGCGAAGAAATCGCTGAATACCACTGCGGCCCTCGAAACAAAACTTGATGCGTTCTTGCTCATGTATCCACCTCCAGAAGTGAAGGACCGGGTTGTCCTCGTCGCCACGCTGCTGGTGGACCCAAAATGGCTGGTTGGATAGATGTTGCCGAAGCTCTTCTTGACGGCACGAGATGACAAACTCAAAACTACTTGGTTTAGACGGTTTATCGCCGTGGGAAGGCACACTTCGTAGACTTCGGTGAGGCATGTTCGAAGCGCTCACCTGCATCGCCTCCAAGAAGGCAGTCTTCCCGGCGTTATTCTTCCCGACAAGTAGGTTCACGCCCAACGAAAGCGGAATGCTCTCGGTCTCCCAATAGCTCTTGTAGCTGCGAATCTTGAACTCACTGAAATACATCCATCACTCCCACCAAAGCCGGCCAGCCTTCATCACTCAATTCCACTCCCGAATCTTCTCACACACTTCCTCCAACCGCTCGGCCAAATCGGCGGTCTCCTCGAGCATCGCTTTGGTGAAGTGCTTCTTGACCGCGTTGGCGTGACCGACCTTATCGAAGGTCTTGCGCCCCCGCGCCGCATTGATCTGCTCCGGATACGAATCGAACGGGCCGACCGGCTCGAAACCTTCGTCATCCAGCAGCGCGCGCGTTGCCTCGACCGGGATATAGTTCTCGACCTCGCGGCCGGCCGTCACCCAGCAGTACATCTGGGTGTCATCCATCTCTTCGGCGATGCGCGCCAACCGCGGCTTGAGTTCGCTACCGGCCTCAGATCGGTCGCTGTCCGCCATCAAAATGGCGTGGCAGTTGACCCGCAACACCTCGACCAGGTCGTCGACCGAGGCCCCCAACTCCTCGGCCGTGTAGTGCGCCAACAACGACCCACCATAAAAGACACATTGATAATGACTCCCCTCACGAAGCTCGCCGTCGGTCCACAGCTCGACCCACCTGTTGAAGTACAGCCGGTCCGACGGCCCTTCCAACCACACGATGCAATTCGACTGCAGCAGGTCGCTGGCGCGCACCGCCAGGTCGTCCAAGATGGCCCGCTGCTGGGCATACGTGCTCACCTGGTGCACCGTCGCCTGGCCATCCTCGCGCTGAACGTGCAGGATCTGCGCGTCATCGTCCTGACTGAACATGTCGATGACCACGTTGGAATGCGTCGTCAAAAAGAAGTGGCTGCCGTGCTCGTCGGCGAAGTTGCGCAGGTAGCGGAACAGACGGCGCTGCAGCGCCGGGTGGAGGTTGTTTTCGAGTTCTTCGAAGCCGAAGAAGTACTTGTCGGGCTCTTTTGGGTTTTTGCTGTGAGGGACGAGGTACAGGAAAGTCAAAACGAGCAAAACCGTCTTCAAGCCACTGCCCGAATCCGACAGGCGAACCAGGGGTTTGCCGTCTTCCTCGAGGAAGACTTCCCAGGTTTCGTTCTTGTCGTGCTTGGTCATGATGCGCGTGAAATACGCATCGCTCTCGAAGATCTCGTTGAGCCCGTCGAGCATCGACTCCTCGACCAAGTCGTGCGGTAGCTCTGCACTCGTCAGGTAGTTGCGAATGAGGTTGGTCGCACCGCGCCCGTTAGGGTCGACATCGAGCTCGCCCGAAGCGGGCTCAGGACGAACGTCCCGCTCGCTGGTGAGTCGCACGAAATGGTGGCCCATGAATGGATCGAAGAGATACTTCTCGAGATTGGTCCATAACGCACCGGCAGACGGTGGCCCCGGCGCCCCGCAGCCTCCATGAAATGCAGTGTAGGACCCGACCGATCGCAGTGTTCGCTCACGAGCAACCAGACCGCTAGAATCGCGTTCTTGTGGAGTCCACTGCGCTTCTTCACCACAAAAGCGCATCCCGAAGTCGAAGGTAGTTCCATAATCGTCCTCCGGGAGTTCACGCATCGGAAATACGGCATTGATATCCTCCACCGTTAGCTTCTTATGCAGCCGCAACTCCCGCGGAAGCTCGGTGGAGACATCGTGGCCCCAAGCCCCTCCTGCAAGCGCTCGCTCGACCAAGTCGAGCAAGCTTGACTTGCCGGCGCTGTTCTTCCCAATGATGACGTTGACCGGATAGATACGTTCGAAGCCCTGCCATTCCTCACCAAAACACTTGTGATTCCGAAACCGGAAGCCATGATTTGCAAAAACCATCCACGTATCCTTTCAGCCGAAAATTGACCCAACGCCGACACCCAGCTGTCCCGCTACTGTCGAATTTTAGCGCGAAATTCGACTAATGCGCTTCGCCTAGTCATCACGCTCCCCAAACCCTGGCGGCGGGGATTTGAAGTTGCCACCATCAGGCAGCGTCTCTCCCATCCACTGTCTCTTGCTCCTCTCCACAGCCCACTCCACGCCGTTTTGTTGAGCCTCCTTCAACGCCCGCACCGGAAACTCCACGTCAGCGACCACGTGCAGGTTGTTGCCGCGAATTCGCGCGATTTCCTTGCGCTGCGAGTGCCTCGGAGACCAGGCGAACGACCCGCCGTATGAGCCGTGATTCGTCACGACAACATTGGCGTAGCTTTCGTACGCCCGCACCCAACTTAGCTTATCGTAGAGGTCTACATCCTTGTTGAACGCACTGAGAACGAGGTGCAGAACCTCACCACGAAGATTCATCCACGGCGTCGGGTCTAGAAGATCCGCACAGATGCCGACAGAAAAGTCACCCCACTTGGGATGAAGAAACCGGTACCATTTGCGACCCGGCAGAACCTCAAAAGAGGTCGTTTTCTTTGAACTCGACTTGATCGTCGCATTTAGAGCCTGCGTGAATCCATGCTCCAGATGCGCCGGCGTCGGCTTTCGAATGCGGAACTCTCGAGTGAGCCGATATCCATGTGTTTGCTCGTGGGTCATCGGAACGATCAACACCGCCTCGTTGACGAGAAAACGCTTGCTAATAGTCGACGTCACGTGCGGCGGTGTCACGCACCTCAACGGGCTCCAAACTAAACCTGCGAGAACACTGCGCCCGGTCTGACGAACGATGGAGCGGAGGTAGCCGGTCTCAGTGGTTGGGACGACAAGCTCAGGAAAGACGATTAATCCCTCGGAGGAACCGGCGAGGGTACTCTTCCCGTCGGCCTCGCGCATCGCAGTGGACCAAATCTGATGGCATACCTCCTGTATTTCGCGCCGTGACAGCGCTGGGAAGCGACGTCTGAGTGTACTCCAATCCGGGCTGGCGTCGATTTGGCCGATTCTTACTGGCAACTCATCGGCCAACTTCTCCAACGAACCGAGCCTCAGTTTTTCCGGCAGAATCCGTTTATCAACTGGCGGCGGAGGGAACCCACAAATCGACCTTACTTCCTCGAAGTCTTCATTCGCTTCGAGCCGAACGTCGACTCTCTCGTATAGGAAATCTCGCGCACCAGCTCGGTCCAAGTCGAGCGCGTCTAACCGGTCGATGAGATTTTGGAGAGGGTCGTTATCCAGCTTGGTCTGTTGCCTTTTTAGTTCGCCGCCGCCATCTTCTAGCCAACGGAGCAGCGCTTCAACTAAGCGCCATGTCTCGGGCGTGAGATGAACGCGTCTACGCAGCCACCAGCGATCCGCAAAGGGGACAACTCCAAAGCCATTGTCAAAGACTCTGTCGAGGAAGCGTTCGGAGCCTTCGACACAGACGAAAAAGTGTAGCGCGTGAACCCAGGTTTCATAATTCGCCCAAAACCCATCGCGCCTTGCAGGTTTTTTGAGAACTAACGGCAGAAAGTAGAGCGGGTGTGGCAAGATCTCCCAGTCCTCGGGGCGACTCGAAGTGGCGATCCAACTCTTCGGACTCACATCTTCGAGAATAGAACGACTTTCTCCGCGCTGGTGTCTGCGCCCCTGAGCAAGGATCTTCTCAGGCGCATTGTGCAGCCTGTTGTCATTGGACTCATCTTCCGACCGAGCAACCAGCCACGTAGGTGGGTATTCGCTGGCATGAGCCTGTTCTGACTCGTCGACCGAAGGTGCTGAGATTGCCTCGCGAAACATTGCCAGCGCGATCCGCATGGGAAGCCCAATCGCAGCTGCCTCGGGCAAGTTGAGCCGCCAACCCGTGAGCGAGTCGTGCGACGTTGCTCTTCCCCACAGTACCCGGTGAACGGTAGGTTTTGTCTCGGAAAACAGACCCGTCTGGTGACCTGGCCGATGCAAGTTTAGCGAATGAAGCAGAAGCCGAACATCTGCGTAAGTGTGCAGCGCGTGATACGCCTCGAGAGAATGGAACTCTCCGCCAGCACCCTCGAAAATCGACGTAAGCAGCTGCGTCTGAAACTGAGGCTCCTTGCCCTCCTCACCACCGTCCTCATACCAACTTCGCGCGGCTTCGGCGGGCACGTGGAGCAACCATCCCAAACGTCTTGCGAGGGCAATCCCCTCTTTCGACTTCCCCAACTCTGCCAGGGCCTCTTGAATCTCGGCAGGGGGAGAGTTGTCTGGTGACGGTACGAGTTTCAAGAGAACCCACGGGTTGATTTCAGCAGCATCTGCGTCCCGCGCGACTAACCGGCCATCCTGGCGTAGGATTGCCCGCGTCACGCCTTGGTGTTGAAACAATGCCTCGTGATCGGGAAGACGCAGTTCAGATAGTTCGTCGTGCGCTTTTGCGTGAGCAATTGTCAGGAAAGGATTGCCACTCACAGTAGCGATACAGGAACGAGCCACCGTCGCGCGGGTTGTCGCCGCAAGCACCGCTTGACATATCGCGGACGCCTCCCACGGCCGGATTCCCCAAGGCGAGTTTACGTCGAAACCTGGGTACAGGACTTCCGCCCATCGGTCGAAATCACCCAGCCACTCGAGGAGTCGCGGAATTTCCGAACTGGGTACGGCTCGAAACAACCAGGAGCGCGATCTGGGAGAGGACTTCTCGAGCGGCGACCACGTGGACGGATCGGCCGCTTCGATACGCCGCAATTCCTCATAGCGCAGCGCAGCGATGGCTTGGCCGAGACAACTCCAGAAGTGGGCGCGAAGAAAGGAAACGACCAAATGGACGCGCTCACCGGTCACAGAATCGTTGCCACATGCCCGTTTTTTTCCGCCGGCATACCAGCGCGCCGCCCAATCCTCTTGCCAATCTTTTTCATCTTCCTTCGGAGATGGAAGCCGAATATCATTCAGAATTTCGATCAACCACTCCGTTGCGCGCTCGCGCTCATCGAGTGCATCATATTCACCGGCCATCGGACGACGTACGGCAGCTCTGATGACCGCCCGCCACAAACTGAACTTCCAAGGACTCTCAAACATCGCCTGTCGCACGGACCGTCGAATCTCGAGAATCTGCCTAGAATCCTCTTCGACATCTTCCTCCGGGAGCCACGCGCGAACGAGGCGGTTTGCGGCGAAAGCACGCCGTGTGTCTTCGCGCACTTGCTCGTCGTCGAAGTCAAATCGAATCAGTTCGTGGAGATCAACAAGCCGATCCCGCGCGGGTTGCCCAAAGCGCTCTTCGAAGCCCTCGCGCGAGAGGTCACTCATCCGTTCGACCAAGTAGGTCACAAACGGCCCTAGCTTCTCCTTGCGCAACACATGCTCGCCGTAGGGATCGTTGAACCTGTCAAACGCATCGCTATCGGCGTCTTTGAACCAGTCGCTCAATCCAGGACACGCTTGCGAGGCGTCGTCGGCGCGGACACTAGTCAACTCCCCCTGACTAGGCGTATCCTTCAGCTCTGCCGGCTCTTCTTCGGTTATTGCCGCTTCCGGTTTCGGAGCCGGCCCGTCGGCCAGCACCTGTTCGCCGACCAGGTCGGGGTTTTGCGTGCCTACATAAAACTCTTCACATTCGTCGCATTGCTTCGCCGCCGTACTCCCATCCTCGAGGTACTTATCGATCACCTCCTTAACAGGCTCCGGCCCGATTTTTGCCCAATTGAGCCGTAGGTTGGAGCATTTGCCATTCGAGCCCGGCTCACCGAGCTTTGATGGCTCTGCTTTCTTGCTCTCAGCGGCAATACCCTCCCAGAGCATGTCGATTCCCTCGAGAAGCATTTTACGACTCGGCGCGACCAACAGCATGTCGTCCGCGAATCTCAGAAAGATAGAGCAATCTGGTTTTGGCTCAGCAACACGTTCATCGAGCCAACTCAAATAGTGCCAATCGAGCGGCGTCAGGTAGACGTTAAGAAGGAAGTTCGAAAGTGCCAAACCGGTGGGTAGCCCCGGATGGTTCGAACCATCCTGTATCGGCAGCTCATGGGTAATATGTGGAGGCTTCCAGCAATCGTCCCAAATCGACAGTGGCGTCTTCGGGTCCGGTGTGCGGTAACGGATCTTCTGCAGAAGGTCGCAAAGTGTATCCGCAAGGCGCTGACATGTAGCGCGCGTTTCAAGCCTTGACCGAATGTCGGCTGGATAACCCGTCATAGTTTCGCTCGTGGCCTCCGATATATCGCGAACACCAAAATCGCGATGTTCGAGATTCGTGAGACTATTTGGCGAAATTACTGGTTCATCGCACAGCACCGACCTAAACCGATTGCGGAGCTCTTCAATACAGACCGTTGGAAAAGCAAGGCGAAGGTCCAGACTCGTCCAGTACGCCTTCTTTGAGCCACCTTGGCCGTAACGCCCCCACCACTTTTCACGAACAAAGGGAGGGAGCTTCTCGTACGGGTAGTCGTCTGGCGTAAGCGCATCACCGGTTGCGCCACTTTGACTGATCTTCGCCGAGACTTTTGCAGCCGTGCTCCAATGGGCAACTCGCCGATAAAGCCCAAATGCTCGGGCATACGGCTGGTACAGCCGACTATCCGATAAAGAGAACCCCCGATCTTTCCACTTTGGTTCTGCCTCGCGATTGTCCCGGAAGATTCCGCGGAACCAGCGATTGCCGAAGGAGAAGTTCGGCATGACCGCCTCCATCACCGGTGCCAGCAACACTCCAAACACGATGAAAGCCACCTGGTCCTTTGTCCTAGGTGCTGTGTAATGCCGAAGCATTCCTCCTTTTTTTGGATATGGGACCAGTGGAAACAGCGACGGTTCGTAGGTCCCGGTTGCTAGCTCTTTGCCGAGTTCCTCGAGTCGCGACTCCGGAGCGAGTTGCCACTCGATGAAGTCGGCTTCATTGCGGATCTCGCCGAAACGATACCAACTCTGAAGCTTCCGCCATGCAGCATGCAGCACGAGCGGGTGTGAGAGCAGATAGGATACGTCGTCCGAAGATTCGTCTGAACCTTGCTTACTCATCGTTTGACTCACACAAACTTTAGTCAATCCAATCAACCATTGCACCAACACAACAACTGCGTTGATCTTCAACATTTGTATGTCGGAACCGCTACGCGTGAGTCTCTGGGGCCCCGGCAGCCATACTTGCAATCTTAGTACTTCAAGCCGCCAAGCTGGCGGCACATCATCGACGGCTCTCCTACCTCATCTCCTCCACCACCCACGCCTCATTGTTCTCAGCCTCGCAACGAGCACATCCAACACATGCTGTGTGTCGCTCAACCGGTCGACGTTCGGGAAATACCGCGCCAGCAGCCACAGATCCTCAGCAGCAAATGAGCCCACACGACCTCTTGGCACACCGCTGCAGCTCTCTGTCGTGGTCGGTGCAAGGTAGGTGAAGGTGTCGTCTTCGCTAGCTTTTTGCAGCTTGCCCAGACAGTGGCCGGCGATGCGGTCGTCGACATCGAACCAAATTGGTGGGCATGGAGGCTCGGAGCACTCGCCAATATCGGCGAGCGCCTGAGTTTCCTCGTAGCGCATCCACGAGACGTCGCGGCTATCGGTGGCGGTGCCGATATCCGGGCCAAGGTTCTCGGAGTTCTGTTCTTGCAGCCCAAATGCGCCAAGCGCATCGGCTGGTAGTTCCGCAGTATCGAAAGTACAGGTCTTGATTCTCGGTGCTTGGTCTCCAAGACCGGAGACTCGCCCGAGTTCGAATTGCAGGAGATGTCGGACATCAGGCACTGCTCACCTACGACCAAGTACTCGACCACGCGCAATCTGTGTGACCGACGTGGTGCGGCGCTTCCCCGTTAGATGTTCGGAAGCGTGTGGGTAGTAGCGTACGACGATGAGGGTGGGGGTGCAACCTGCTTGGATTAGTTTTCGGTAATCGGATTATCTCCCCCCGCTACGGGCAACTCTCGGCGCCCGTTGGCCGCCTCGCTAACTCTTAGCTACAAGCTCCTTTCCACCCACAAGGGGCTCCCAGTTCGTCGGCCCTGCTCAATTGACCGCCTCGGGCGGATGTGCATCTCCCTCCGAGCGGTGTGAGACGGCGTTTCCTGCAACCAGGCACACCCCACGCGGGCAGCCGACCTACATCGCCATCAACGACCCAGCGGCCTTCGCCGCCAGGGGGGCTAGCGCCGCGAGGGCGCTGCCGGCGGCGACCCATTTCACCCATGGCATCTGTTGCAGAGGGGCGCGCTCGTCCTCGTCGAGCTTGGTCGGCAAGGAGAGGGTGCGCATGGCGAGGATCGCTGCGGCGATGCTCAGCACGGCGAAGGGGTTGAAGAACCAGGATACTGCGGCGCACACGGCGCTGTAGAGAGCGCCGTTGCGGTAGGTCTGCTCGAGGTCGGCGCTCGCCGGTCGCGCGGCGGCGCATTCGGGGCACAGCCAGCCGATCATGCTCGTCGAGGCGTCTTCCTCGGCGAGTTCGGTGCCGCAGTTGTTGCAGGTGACAAGCATCGTGGACTCACTTTTGGGGATATAAGGGTACGACGACGGGGGAGGAGCGAGCAACATGACTGGGATCGTCTTCGCCGCCCTCACCCCCACCACCCATACCACTCCTTGGACAAAACACGCCCCTCGTCGAAGTTGACCGCGCAGGTGTATCGCTCGAGGTGGGCGCCCAGTTGGGTGTACGACACCTCTCCTTGCTGCGGCACGACGGGGCTCATGGCGGGGCACTCGGAGAAGCACTTCGACGCGCCTTGGTCGTCGTGGATGCACCACGTGGGGAATCGGGGTCGTTCGTCTTCGGAGAAGCTGCAGGAGTGCTCGACAAAAAGCTGCACCGTCGCGTGCGCGGCGTCGCCCTCGTCTACCTGCTCACACAGCTCGGCGGTCTTCCATCGGGCGGAGAGGTGGCCGATGGTGGCGGTGACGACGATGTACGTCATCGGGAGGAAGATGAGCAGCGCGACGGCGGCGAGCATCCCCTGGAGAGCCTTTTGTAGCATAGCGTTGACCTCTGTCTGCCCGCGGCTCCGTGGCGCCGTCGACGACGGGGACGAGCATCACGACTCGGACAGCGTGGGAGCAGACTGGCGTTCGGCGAGGAGTCGCCGGGCGCGGTCGATGTCCATGCTCAGCTCCTGATTCCAGCCGGTGGGGTTGTCGCCCTCGGCGAAGCCCAGGCGCAGGTACAGTTGGTAGACCGATTCGTTGGCCGGCTGCACGGAGATGTCGACGCGGGTGCAGTCGGCTTCGGTGGCCCGTTCGACCGCGCGGCCAAACAGGCGGGTGCCCACGCCTCGGCGTTGCCAGGCGGGGCGCATGGCGGCGCCGTTGACGATGAGGGTGGGCGGGCGCAGTTGGAATTGGAGGTAGCCCACGACTTGGTCTTCGTCGTCGTCGACGGCGACGAGGATCGTCGAGGCGTCCAGCGTCGAGCGCAGAAAGTCGACGTTGAAGAGGTCGGCGTCGCCGCCGGATTCGACGACGAAGTCGCGCAGCGTGTGTCGGGCGATCTCGGCGACCGCCGCTAAATCGGCGTCGTCGACCGGGCGAATGACAAGGTTGGTTTCGCTCATGATGTTCTCCTCGATGATTTGCACCAGTCCACCACGACCTACGGATGAAGACAATGCCCGTTCGTCTCCTTTAGGCGCCTCGCCTCATCCAACGCGGCTTGTTTAAGTAACTACACGAAGATTCTGTCGGTCATCTCGGCGGCTCTCGACGCCAATCACTGCGTCGCCATCCCTCGACGATGCCGCTGGCATCGCCTGCGGGCTGTCTCCTTGTGCTTGCCGCCGATTGCTCGCCGAGCTTTCCCGCACAATCTCCGTGCAGTTACTTAGCTCGGCTCGGACGGCTGGGAAGCGCTCGCCGATTGCGCTAATCTAGGACAAACGCCCGTTGGGTTTCCCTAAATGCAGGTCTCTTGTGAAGAAACTTCTGTTGGCTCTGACGATGTCGCTCTTTTTGGTCTCCTGCGGTGACGACGACTCCGCCGGCGTGGCGAACGCGTGTGAGCGCGACGCCCACTGCGAGACGGGCATGTGCTACACCCGCACGGACCCGGGCTACTGCACCGCGCCGTGCAGCCGGGAGGGCTGGACCGACGAGTGCCCGGCGTACACGGCGTGCAAGAAGATCCACGGCGGCCAACTGCGTTGCCTGCTCACCTGCCGCGACGACCGCGACTGCCCGAGCAACTCCGAGTGCACCGACGCCCCCCGCACCGACGGGGCGAGGGTGTGTGAGCCGGACGATTGAGCCCCGCAGGCTCTGTAGGCCCGCGCGTGGGGGCGGATGGGCGCAAGGGACTTGTAAGACGTCACATTCAGCACTATTCACACAGGCAGTGCCAACGCAGGACGGGAAACTCCACCGAAGGTCGCCCTTGACGCCCCAGCAATCCGACAATTTGAGTACCCTCGCGCGCCTCTTTCCGCAGTTGGAGCGCGAGGTGAAAGCCTACGACGAGGAGACGGGCGACGCGCCGGCCTACGCCTATACCGAGCGCAGCCCCGACAGCGTGACCGCGGGGGAGTTCCTGCGCGAAATCACCCACGTGATTGTGGCCGCCAGCCTCTCCTCGGCGGCGGTGCAAAGCATCGAGGCGGCCATCGCCCCCTACCTGGACTACGCCCAACCCCGCCTCACTGCCCAGGAGCGCGCCCAGCGCGAGGCCGCCGTGTTGGAGCGGTTCGGACACCGGGCCAAGGTCGCCGGCATCTTCGACGCCTTCGACTACGTCGCCCAACACGGCATCGACGGGGTGATCGACGAGCTTCGCGAGAAGGGGCCCAAGTCTCTGCAGCGCTTCAAGGGGATCGGCCCGACCAGCTGCCGCCACCTCGCCAAGAACCTCGGCTACCGCACCTCCATGCACGACCGCCACATCGAGCGGCTCGCCCAGGCCGCCGGCTTCGACAACGCCGGCCAGCTCCCCTGGGCGGTGCTGACCTCCCGGCTCGACGCCGAGTCGGTCAGCTGGGTCGAGTACGTCTTCTGGAGATACGTCACCGCGTTGGACGGCGAGGCGGAGTTGCACGGCGCGCTCGCATGAGGCGACATTCCTCCCTAGCGCGCAGGGCTGCGATCGCGTTAAGGCAAACACGGAGGACTTTCGTCTTTCGGTGCGAGTGCTTCCAGCTCTCGCCGACGAGGGCAAGATGCCCCCGCACCGAACAAATCGCGCGCTTTCGGTGCGAGTGCTTCCAGCTCTCGCCGACGAGGGCAAGATGCCCCCGCACCGAACCGACCTGCCATGCTGTCCGTTGTCGCCCTGCCCGTCTTCATTTGAGTAAATGCCTAAAGGGGGAACCCGAGATGCCAAAACGAATCACTGCTCCGGCTCAAACCGCGGTCGCTGCTGCCGCGTGTCTGCTCGTGTTGTCTGCGGGAGCGAGCCCGGCGGCGGCCCAAGAGCCCGACGAACGGATGAGCCAGCGCGCGGCGGATTACCTGCTGCACGACCAGCACTTGCCCGACGAGACCGTCCAGCTTCGGATCGCGCTCGGTCCGCGCTTCGACGACGCGGTCGACTACCGCGAGCTCGGCGCCGAAGCCTACCTGTTCCGGTGGGGCGTGACCGACCGCATCAACTGGGGCTTTCCCCTGTACGGCTCGTTTGTGGTCGACGAGTCGGCCTCGGGGCGCGTCTTGCTCAATGGCGGCCTGGGTGGGTTTGGGTTCGACTCGCAGGAGAACTTCTGGACCGACTTCTCGCTCGGCGGGGCCTACCAACACCTCGCCGCGCCAGACACCGTCTGGACCTTCAGCCTCGTGGGCATCGAGAGACGCAACTGGACCACCGACGAAGGCGGGCTGACCCTGTTCGCCGCGGCCAACCGGACGGTCGCCTTCGGGGAGCGTTGGTCGTTTGGGTTCGGTGTGGGGGCGAGCTACTTCTCGCGCACCAACAGGCTGCTCGACGCCGCCGAGGACGAGGCGTCGGTGGTGATCGGCGCGGTCGGCAGCAACAACCGCCCGCTCGTGCAGTTTCGGGTGTGGGGCGGGCTGCACGCGTACGTGGCGTCGCGGTTGCGGGTCTTCTTTAGCGACGGGGTCTATCCGGTCCACGAGCATCTGGGTGGGTTCAACTGGTTCTTCTGAGGCGCCCGCCGAGGTCAACGCGCGCGGCGCCGGCCGAGGACTCCACCGACGACACTCCGAGTTTGCCGCTGTCTAGCATAGAAGCTTGACGCCCCCTTCGAATCCCTTAGCATGGCCGCCTGACCCCAACACATAAATGGGGGGGCCAACGAGATTTCCAGAGCACTGACACGATAAGTTCAGTGTCGTGGCCCATGTTGTTATGTGGTTCTTTACAGGAGTGTGAACGGATGAGTTTGAAGTTTTTGAGAAGACGCTCGCTCGCTGCGGTGTTGTTGGCAGCTGCGCTCGTATTCGCCGGATGTGGCGATGACGAGCCGGGCAACGGCAACAACAGCAACAACCAGGCCGACGCTGGCACCGAGGACGCCGGCACCGAGGACGCCGGCACCGAGGACACCGGCAACGAAGATACCGGCAACGAGGATACCGGCGGCGGCGATACGTGTACTGAAACCGAAGGTGGCGTCGAGATTTGCGACGGCATCGACAACGACTGCGACGGTGAAGTCGACGAAGACGCCACCGACACCACCACCTACTACACCGACCAAGATGACGACGGCTATGGCGACGACGCCACGGCCGTCGAGGCGTGTGAGCAGCCGGCCGACACGATCACGACCGGCGGCGATTGCGATGACAGCGACGCGGCGATCAACCCGGACGCCGACGAGGTGTGCGACGGCGTCGACAACGACTGTGACGGAGACGTCGACAGCGCCAACGTCGTCGCCCAAGACTGCGCCACCCAAGAAGGTGTGTGCAGCGGCGCGCAGACCTCGACCTGCGACAACGGCAGCTATGCCACCTGTGGCGCCAGCGAATTCGGCCCCGACTATGTCGGCTCGGCCGATGAGAGTTGGATGTGCGACGGGCTGGACAACAACTGTGACGGCACCGCCGACGAAGTTTGCTGCGGTGCGGCCGGCAATAACTCCGAGCCTACAGCCACCACGTTGGGCGACGGCTCCGACTACATCTACTCGGGCGCCTTCGGCCCGGCCCGTCCCACGGTGATCGAGCCGGCCAACGGCGCTCCGGCCGATGCCGCCGCTCTGGTGGTCTGGGAGGAGAGCCAGACGTCCATCGCCGCCCAGCACATCGACGACATGGGCAGCCCGGTGGGAAGCAAGTATACCAAGTCGGTCAACAATGCGACCGCTTCGACGGTCGTGGCCACCGCGCAAGGTTACGACCTCATCTGGGGTGAGACGAGCGACACCAGCGGCAACGACAAGGTCGTCGAGATCTATGTCCAGCCGCTGACCGCGACGCTGTCGAACAGCGGGTCGAGCTCGATGCTGTTCGAGGAGACCGAAGTCGGCAAAGAGCTGACCACACTGAGCGCCGCCTACCACGACCGCGGCGTCATCGTGGGCACCACGTCAATCACCCTGGGGCCGATCGTCGGCGGGTTGATCTATCGCATCGACGACCGCGCCAACTCCACCCAGACCCTCGACTTGGGCACCGGCGGCCTGTTTGGGCGGATCTACATGCGCTCTGTGGCGACCGACTCCGGCCTGCTGCTGACCTGGTTCACCGACGGGGGCACCGGCAACGATCCGAAGTTGCGCGGCAAGCACTACTCGTCGACCGGCGTGGCCAGCGGCTCGTTCGAGGTCACTTTTGCCGACCAGGACACCGGCCAGTACGACCTGTTCCAGACGGACAGCAACGAAGTCACGGTGGTCTTCCCCGAAGCGCGCGGAAGCAACAACGCGCTGGTGGCTGCACCTGTGGACTTCTCGAGCGGCACCGCCGGCACAAAGGTCGACCTGACCAGCTCGTCGGCCAACCACCTGTCGCCGGCGGTCGACGGCCGCGACACCGATGGTGACGGCTACGCCGACGCCATGACGGTCGTGTGGGTCATCGAGAGCACCACCGGAACCACGCTGGTCGGCTCGTCGTTCGACGCCAACAACCTTGGCACGATGGGCAGCAACTCGATCATCGCCCCGAACGCGACCAACCTCGACAACTCGAGCATCATCGTCACCGACCGCGGCGCCGTGGCTGCCTGGCAGACACGCACCACCGACGAGGTCAAGACGGCCCCGATGAGCTACCAGGGCCCGGGCATCTGCCCGTGATCCGACTCATCTGAAACGACAAAGCCCCCGCGGCCGCCTGGCGGTCGCGGGGGCTTTTTTGTGCCGGCGAGCCGCGGGGGACGCGGCTCTTAGCGGTGAGGCTCAACGGTAATACGACCAGGGCACGGTGATCGTGTAGGCCTGTCCGGTGTAGGTGATCGTCTGGGCGCCGGCGTCGCTCGTGGCGCTGTGGATGTAGCGCGCGCCGCTGAACTCCTGCTGCTTGAAGACGTTGCCGGCGGCGTCGAAGCCGACGACGTTGGTGGCCAGGCGGTTGTCGGTGTAGCTCAGGGGCCAGAAGTCGGCGCTGCCGCACTCGACGACCGGGCAGCCGTTGTTGCCGCAGACGGTTCTGAGGCCGCTGGGGAGCGACGGGATGGTCGAGGGCGACTTCATCGTGATGGTGGGCGTGCAGACCTCACAGGCGCTCGAGGCGCAGTCCTGATTCTGGCTGCAGGCGTTGCCGCAGCTGCCGCAGTTCTCGCGGTCGCTCGTCACGTCGGCGCAGTAGTCGGTGGCGGTGACCTGGTCGGTGCAGGTGGTCAGGCCCGAGCCGCAGTTGACCTCGCAGCTTCCGGCCACGCAGACCTCGCCCGAGGCGCAGGCGTTGCTGCAGGAGCCGCAGTTGCTCGGGTCGTTGTCCAGGTCGGCGCAGTAGTCGTTGCACACGGTCAGCCCGCCGCCGCAGGTCGTCTCGCAGCTTCCGGCCACGCAGGCTTCGCCCAGGCCGCAGGCGTTGCCGCAGGCGCCGCAGTTCTCGTTGTCGGTCTGGAAATTCGCGCAGTAGGGGTCGCCGTTGGCGTCGGTGCACAGGTCCTGGCTGGTCTGGCAGGTCGTCTCGCAGACGCCGGCCGAGCAGACTTCGCCCTGGGTGCAGGCGTTGCCGCAGGCGCCGCAGTTGTCGTTGTCGGTCTGGAAGTTCGCGCAGTAGGGGTCGCCGTTGGCGTCGGTGCACAGGTCCTGGTTGGGCTGGCAGGTGGTGCCGCAGCTTCCGGCCGAGCAGACCTGGCCCTGGGCGCACTCGACGCCGCAGTCGCCGCAGTTGGTGTTGTCGGTCTGGAAGTTCGCGCAGTAGGCGTCGCCGTTGGCGTCGGTGCACAGGTCCTGGTCGGGCTGGCAGGTCGTCTCGCAGCTTCCGGCCGCGCAGACCTCGCCCTCGGCGCAGACGTTGCCACAGGCGCCGCAGTTGGCGTTGTCGGTCTGGAAGTTGGCGCAGTAGTCGTCGCCGTTGTCATCGCTGCACAGGTCCTGGCCCGGCTGGCAGGTCGCCGCGCAGGTGCCGGCGGCGCAGACTTCGCCGTCGGCGCAGACGTTTCCGCACCCGCCGCAGTTGGCGTTGTCGCTGTCGAAGTTCGCGCAGTAGGCGTCGCCGTTGGCGTCGGTGCACAGGTCCTGGCCCGGCTGGCAGGTCGCCGCGCAGGCGCCGTCGGAGCAGACTTCACCGTCGGCGCAGACGTTTCCGCACCCGCCGCAGTTGGCGTTGTCGGTGTCGAAGTTCGCGCAGTAGGCCGTGCCGGCATCACCGCCGGCCGCGCAGACCTCTTGACTGCCCGGGCAGGTCACCTCGCAGACGCCTTCGACGCAGACCTCGCCGCCGGCGCAGCTTACGCCGCAGGCGCCGCAGTTGGCCTCGTCGGCCTGCAGGTCGGCGCACACGCCGTCGCAGTCGGTCTCCTCGGCCGCGCAGGTCAGCGCGTCGTTATTGGCCGCGTCGTCGTCCGAACACGCCGAGAGCATCAGGCCCATACAGACCATCAGCAATACAGCAAATTTCATGGCGTACTTACTCACAACTCCTCCCGAAAAGATCCAATGATACGAAATAGCTACTTCGAAAATGCGAGCGAATTGGCTCATATAAGCGACACGAGGTCAAGGTACTAATGAGTAGTACGGGTGATTAAGTAGTCCGGGTGGTGGGTGGTAGGTCTAGATATGCGACAACTTCGCCGTCGCCGCCGTCCGAGACCAAGCGCACGTCGTCGCGAAATAGCGTCTCGAGGCGAGCGGTGTCGCGCACCGAAAAGCCGTAGACGTCCCGTAGAAGAAGCACGCTTCGCTGGCTTGGCGCCTCCAAGCTGCAAGCTTCGAGCGCGTCCGCCAGGTTGGGCGCTCGCCTCGAAGAGAACGAGTTCGGTAGGTTGACCGGGTCGTTGACGGTCGAGGAGGTGGTTGGCGGTGAGCAGCCCGGCGAGGCCGCCGACGATGGCGACGCGGTGGGCGTTTGGGTTGCGGTCGGTCTCCGCTTGTTCGGTCTTCATAGAACCTCTTGCGAGGGTCGAGACATCGATACTCACAGGGGACACGAACGAGGCCGCCAAAAGGTTACAAAAAATTTCAATGAGCCGTGCTAATCTCGCGTAATCTCTCCGGCTCGAACCACCTGTCGAGCGCTCTCACATCACCCATTGGGTGACGCAGGTCCTGAAAGAGCACTCCGCCGCCGGCGTCCGAGCGGGCGATATACTCGCGGCCGTTGGACGCGAACACGAACGGCACCTCGTAATCGAGGCCATCGATCACCCACGGGCTTCCGGCTGGCGGGACATAATCGGCCAAGTCCCAGGCGCGGCTGTGGAGTTTGGCCTCCTCGAGGCCGTCTTCGACGGGGCCGTCCCAGCGCTCGGCTTCGATGATGGCCAGCGGGGTGAGACCGTCGAAAAGGACGTAGTCGGCCAATCCCGCGGCGGTGGGAACGTCGGCGATGGCCAGCGCCCTGCCCGGCTCGGGGCGAGCGCCGTGTTGCCAATGGAGCACCTCGTGGTCGGCGCCCCAGCCCTGGATGCGCAGCTGGGCGTCGATGAGCGCGCGGGTCTCGCGGTCGTCGAGCTCGACCTGCTCGCCCGCACGGCGCATGCGCTCGGCCTGCGCGCTTCGCTCGGCGGGGCCGGCGGCGTCGGCGCGGGCGCGAAGCTCGGCCAGCCGAGTCTCGTACTCGATGGCGAACTCGCGAAACACATTTCGCTCCTCGCGCAACCGCTCGAGGAGTTGCTCGGCTTCGGCGTAGCGCTCCTGGGCGCGAGATGCGCGGGCGTTGGCCTCGGCGAGCGCCTTTTCGGCGTCCTCGACCGCCTCTTGCAGGTGGCGGTTTTGGCCCAAGATCTCTTCGCGCTGCGAGGCCAAGTCGGGCGGATCGACGAAGGGTCCCGCCGAGAAGCCCGGGTCGCGGCCGAACGAGCGGTGAAACCAGATGGAGATGCGGCGCACCAGACGCAGGTATTGTTTGGCCACGCCCTGCGAGTCGCCCAGATAGACGTCGCCGTGGACGACGTCGTTGGCGTTCATGCGCACCTCGTGGAACAAGTCGTCGATATTGTCGCGAAACGCGTCCTCGCGCTCGAGGCGGCGCAACAGGTCGTAAAACGAGGTGCTCTCGTCGACGTAGATCCCCAGATAGGCGGCGGTCTCCTTGGCCAAGAGCTCGGCGAGCATGCGCACCTGCATCATGCAGGCGGTGGGGCTGATGCTGGCGAGCTGCTCGGCCTCGCGGCCGATTTCGGCCAGTCGGGGGTCGTGCTCGGCCAGGAAGGCGAAGTTGGATTTGAAGGGCGTGTCGGGCATGGGAGGAGGATATGGGGTGCGGATGAGGTGTGCAAGATGGTGGGTGCCGAGAACGTTCACGGGGTGGGCCGGTTGTGCTTATGGTTGGAGTTGCGAGTGATTCCTCCTTTTTCGCATATTCTCTCGCACATCTTTTCGGAGGCACAGCCATGGAGCATTTCGACACCGACGACGTTCGCACGTATATGCTCGACGATGACGGGCGCATCCCCAACAACCCGACGTTCCCGCTGTTGGTGTATCCGGGGGCGATCCCGACCGGCGACGACCCGGTGGGATTTTGCAAGAGCCGGTTGGGTGACAACGGCTGGGCGGGGACGTGGGTCAACGGGGTCTTCGACTATCACCACTATCACAGCAACACCCACGAGTTCTTGGGAGTCGTGGCAGGTCGCGCGAAGCTCGCGCTGGGTGGGCCCGAGGGGGTCGAGCTCGAGGTCGAGGCGGGCGACGCCGTCGTGTTGCCGGCGGGCACCGGCCACAAGCGCCTCGAGTCGAGCAGCGACTTTCGGGTGGTGGGCGCCTACCCCGGCGGCCAGAGCTACGACATGAACACCGGCGCTCCCGACGAGCGCCCCGAGGTGGTCGACAATATCCGGCGGGTGGGCCCCCCCGACAAAGATCCGCTCTTTGGCGACGCGGGACCGTTGGTCGACATCTGGGGGAGTGTTTAGGCGCAATTAAAAACGCGTGGCCCACCGGCGGCGTTCGCGTTAAGATACCGCGGCAATGAGCGATACAAAGAACAAGCCCGACAAAGAGGGGGGCGAGTGGAGCCGCCAGACCAGCTTGAGCGGGCTGGTCGACGCGCCCGAATCCAGCCCTGGGGTCGAGCCCGAATACCTCGCCAAGCTCAGCCACCGCATGCGCAACGCGATGAACGTCATCGTGGGCTACAGCGAGTTGGTCGCCGAAGTGCTCGTGTCCGAGGAGAGCGGGCTCGAGCGCGAGCTGGGAAAGATCGTCGACTCCGCGCACGACATGGTCGAGTTGGTCGGCGATATCGAAAAGGCGATCGAGACGGCGCGCGCTCGCCAGGAGCGCGCCGATGTGACGCGGCGACTGGCCGAGCGGCTCAATCAGGCGCTGACGCCCGATCAGTTCGTCCACTCGGTGGTCGACAGCCTGGGCGACTTGTTCGCGTGCGACTGGGTCGAGCTGTGGCTCGAAGACCAAGGGACGCTGACCTGCGTGGGGGCATCCCCGCGCCTGCCGGAGCCCTGCGCGCCGGTGCCGTCGGCTGCGCAAAACCGCCTCTTCGCCCCGCTCTTCAGCGGGGAGCGCACGCACGAGGTCTCGGGAGCCGCGGCCGTCGACGCGCTGCGCGAGCTCTACGGCGAGGCCGAGGTCGGCGAGTGGGTCGCCGCGCGGATTGATCACGACGACGAGCTGTTGGGGGCGCTTGTGCTACGCGCCGAAGACGCCGTGCGTCTGGGCGAGCAAAAGCTGCGCTCGCTCGAGCCGGTCTGCGCTCAGCTCGGGATCGCGCTGGGCCGAAGCCGGCGCTTCGATCAACTCGTCAACCGGGCGCATCGCGACCCGCTGACCGGTTACCTGAACCGCCGGCGCTTCTTCGAGCTGGCCAGCGCCGGGCTCACCGGGGCGCAGGCGGCCGACGAGACTATCGCGCTGCTGATGCTCGACATCGATCACTTCAAGGATTTCAACGACACCTTCGGCCACCAACTGGGCGACGAGGTCCTCAAGCTGGTCTCGCGCTCGTGCGCCGGGCAGTTGCGCGACACCGACCTGTTCGGCCGCTTCGGCGGCGAAGAGTTCATCGTGCTCGCCCGCCACGTCGACTCGGCCCAAACCGCCCACCTCATCGCCGAGCGCCTGCGAAACGCGGTCGCCTCGCTGGGCATCGCGCAGCAAGACCAACTCCTGTCGGTCACCGTCAGCATCGGCTACGCCCTGTCCGAGCCCGGCGCCGAGCTCGACGAACTCATCGGCCGCGCCGACTCGGCGCTGTACGCCGCCAAACATCAGGGCCGCAACCGCGTGGTGCAATACGCCGACGTCAACGACACCCTCGAGATGTAGAACGATGGATGAGCAGACCTAGAAGGTCGGCCTCCTATGGTGTAAGTTGGCCAAACGAAGATATCCCCCTGCGAAGTACCGACTTTGGCCGCCGACACCGACATTGCCGTCTTTCATGATTCGACCGGCGAGTTGATCGCCGAGCGCTACGAGGTGCTCGACGAGATCGGCCGTGGCGGCCAGGCGCTGACCTTTCTGGCGCGCGACCGGCAGACCGACGAGCGCGTGGTGCTCAAGGAGCTCGACCTGCGACGGGCGGGCGACTGGAAGGCGGTGGAGTTGTTCGAGCGCGAGGGTGAGGTGCTGCGCTCGCTCGCCCACCCCGCGATTCCGCGCTACATCGATGCGTTCCAGGTCGACGGCACCGCCGAAGACACCGATATCATTCGCTTCTTTCTGGCCCAAGAGTTCGTCCCCGGCGAGTCGTTGCGCGAGCGGATCGAAGCCGGGCGACTGCTCGACGAGGAGGAGGCGCGCCGGTTGCTCGTCGAGATATTCGACGTGCTCGATTACCTGCACTCGAAGAGCCCGCCTGTGGTCCACCGGGACATCAAGCCGGCCAATATCATCATGCGTGCGGACGGAGGTATCGCGCTCGTCGACTTCGGCGCGGTCCAAGAGGTCGTCCAGGAGACCGCCGGCGGCGACACGATTGTGGGTACCAGCGGCTTTTTGCCCCCCGAGCAGCTCATGGGCAAGGCGAGCCCGGCGAGTGACCTGTACGCGTTGGGGGCGACGGTGGTGTACGCGATGGGCGGGGTGCACCCCGCCGACATGCCGATGCGCGGGATGCGCCTCGACTATCGCGGGGCGGTGCATTGCTCGGCGAAGCTCGACAAGTTGCTCGAGAAGATGCTCGAGCCGGCCGTCGAAGACCGGCTCAGCGACGTCAGACAGGCCCGCGGGCAGTTGAGCGACGAGACGAGCCTGCCCGCCAAGAGTCGCACGAAGCTCGCCACCGAGCCGGTGACCATCGAGCGCGACGCCGACACGCTCACCGTCACGGTCGCCCCGCGCGTTCCCCAGCACACCCCGTTTTCGATCACCGCGCTGGCCGTGGCGTTGGTGCTCCCCTTTTTGGTCGTCTCCTCGAAGGTGCTCTACTTTGCGGCGGCCGTCCCCATCCTCGCCGCGATGACCTTTTGGGTGGGCGACTTCGGCGTGCTGACCCACGTCATCGAGCTCACCCCACGAACGTTCAGCATGCAGCGCCGCTGGGGGCTGCTGCGCTGGACGGTGCGCGGCCAACTCGACGACCTGCACGGCGCCGACGTCTACACGCCCGAGTCGAGCCCCAAATTCTCGCTGCTCGACGGCACCAAAGAGCGCGTCATCGCCGCGCGCCTCGACGAGGCGAGCTGTCGCAAGATGGGCAAGCATATCGAGATGTACTTGGACGAGTATAACCGCTGATGACGCAGGCTATCGCCGACAAATCGAGCGCCAAGAGCGCGCGCTACGAGCTCCTCGACGACCTGGGCGGCGGGCAGACCGCCACACACCTGGCGCGCGACCGCGACACGGGTGACGAGGTCATTGTCAAGATGCTCGACGTGCGCCAGTCCGACGAGTGGAAGGCGGTCGAGTTGTTCGAGCGCGAGGCCGAGCTGCTCGCAGCCCTCGACCACCCGGCGATTCCGAAGCTGTTGGACGCGTTCGTCGAGCAGGACGAAGCGGGCCATCGCGCGCGGCTCTTCTTGGTCCAGGAGTACGTCGAGGGCACCGACCTCGCCCGGGCGGTCGAAGAGGGCTTTCGAGTCGACGAGGAGCGCGCGAAGCAAATCGCCCGCGAGTTGCTCGAAGTGTCGAGCTACCTGCACGCCCAGGACCCGCCGGTCATCCACCGCGACATCAAGCCGGCCAACATCATCCGGGGCACCAGCGACGACGGCAGCGAACGGCTGCACCTGGTCGACTTCGGCGCGGTGGGCCGGTTCGTGTCGGCCAAGGGCGGCTCGACGGTCATCGGCACAGCTGGGTACGTCCCCACCGAGCAGCTCGCCGGGCGGGCGACGCCCGCCAGCGACCTGTACGCGCTGGGGGCCACGCTGGTGTACTTGCTGTCGAGACGCCCTCCTTCGGAGCTTCCGGTCGAGCGCATGCGCCTGGCGTTTCGCAAGGTGACCAACGTGAGCGAGGAGTTCGCCGAGTTCCTCGACCGGCTACTGGCGCCCGCGCCCGAAGACCGCCCCAAGGACGCCACCCAGGCGCTCGCCGAGCTCGACAGCCTGGGCTCGAAGCTGCCCGTGCGTTGGTCGGGGAGCATCGACAACCAGCCTCGGCGGCTGCGCCCGCCGTCTGGAACCAAGATCACCGTCGACCGGCGCCCCGACCACCTCGAGGTCTACCTACCACACGCCTACGGCCATTACGGGCTATCCCTGATGCTCCCTTTTGGATATCTGGCCGTGGCCGTCGCGTCGAGCGAGGGGCTTTCCGCCCTCGCAGGGATCGCGCTGTTCACTTTGTTGGCGGTGGTGCCCTATGTGGTCTCGCGCTTGATCGACCTTCGCCTGGTGCTCACACCGGAGCGCTTCGAGCGAACCTACGGCTGTTTGGGAATGCGCTTCAAGAAGTCGCTGCCCACCGAGCAGTTCGAGGGATTCGAGTTGGGAAACGTCAGCGCCGTCGGCAGCCAGCGAAGTATGCCCGGCCTGATCGTCAAGAGCAGCGCCAAAGACGACGAGTTGACGATCCCGATGGGCATCTCGAAGGCCGAGCGACGATGGATCGCCAAGTTGTTCGAGCCGGAAGCCCCTGAAGAGCCCGACGAGTGACCCCTTTGCAACTCCCCTTCGCCCACCTGAACCTTCGCCGTAACCCATTCGGCGAGGTCCCCCCCGAGGAGCGCGGCCGCCTGGCGGTGGTCGACGTCGAGCGCTTTGTCCCGAAGCTCGCCGCGCCGGGGTTCGTGGTGGAGTTCGTCGGCGATTGCGGGCGGGGCAAGACGACGCACCTGCGTGCGCTGTGGGATCGGTCCCCCAATGCGCCCTTCGTCAAAGTGCCCGAGAAGGCGCGGGGGTTCGACGTGCCCGACGCGCCGTTGGTCTTTGTCGACGAGGCGCAGTTTCTGGGGCGTTGGCAGCGGCGGCGCACCTTCCGGGGCGAGCGCTCGTTTGCCGTGGGCACCCACGAGAGTTTGGCGAAGGTGTACGAGCGCGCCGGGCTCGACTGGATAATGATCGAGGTGGGCGGTGTCGACGCCGAGCGTGTCCGCCAGATGATCGAGCGGCGTTTGGAGTGGGCGCGGCGTGAACCCGGGCCGCTTCCGCAGGTGACAAATGCGGCGATTGCGGCCATGCTCGAGCGTCACGGCGATGACCTTCGTGCCATCGAGCACCACCTATACGAAGTTTTTCAGAGACTCGAGGAGATCCGCGATGTCGAAGTGCACCATCTTGGTCGAGCTGGATGACCCAACGCGCCAGTACGTCCCGGGCGATTTGGTCAGCGGCGAAGTCCACGTGACCGTCGACAGCGACTGCAAATGCGACGCGCTGATGGTCGAGCTCGCCTGGGAGACCCACGGCCGCGGCAACCACGCCGAAGGGGTCAGCACGCTGGACATCCCGTTTCAGGGCACCTGGAGCGCCGGCGACGAGCACACCTACCCGTTCCGATTCACCGTGCCCAACGGGCCATACACCTACCACGGCCACTACCTGAACGTGGACTGGTACGTGCGCGCCCGAGCCGATATCCCGTGGGCGATCGACCCGAAGGGAAAGGCCGACTTTTTGGTCGGCCCAGGACCGAAGACCGACCCGGCGAGCTATATCAACACCGACGAGTGGCACGATGGGCTCGACACGAAGCAGGCGCCGAGCGCAGCCAACGCCGGCTGCCTGTTCTTCTTCGGCATGGTCTTTGGCGGCTTCGGCGTCTTCATGATGATGATGATCCTCGCTACGGGAGGCGACGCAGGCGCCAGCGTCATGGCCGCGCTAGGGGGCTTGGTCTTTCTCGCCATCGGCGGCTCGATGATGTTCGCCGCGGTGCGCAACCCGTTGGCCCAAAAGAAGCTGGGCACCGTCGAGGTCACGCTGCCCGACGAAGTGCTGCACCCGGGCAACAGCCTGCCGGTGACCGTCACACTGGACGCGGATGCACGCGACGACATCACCATCGCCACCGCCACGCTCATGTGCCGCGAGCGCGTGGTGTCGGGCAGCGGAACCAACAAGAGCACCCACACCGAAGATATCTTGGTCGAGCCGCTCGAGCTCGAGGAGACCGCGGGCGCCCCGGGCGGACGCATGGTCCTGGAGGCGCTCCACCGCCTCCCCCAAGACGCCGCCCCGAGCTTCTACGCCGACGACAACGAGCTCTTGTGGCTCGTCGAGGTCCACGTCGATGTACCCAACTGGCCCGACTACAAGGAGGAGCGCTTCTTCGAGGTGCGGCCGGGGGTGGGGCGTGGGGCTGGCGAGGAGAAGAAGCCTGCGCTGGAGGCGGGCGCGGTTTGGTAGGAGCGCGGCATGCCGCGCTCCTACTTACTACTTCGCCATAATCGCCTCATCGAGACGCTCGAGCGCCAGGGCGTAGGCCGCGACGCGTGGCGGAAGATCGCGGTCGTCCATCACGTCGAAGACCTCGTGGGTCGTGCGCAAGATGCGCCGTTCGAGGCGCTCGGCGACGGTGTCTTCGTCCCAGCGCTCGCCGGTGCGGTTTTGGCGCCATTCGAAGTAGCTGACGGTGACGCCGCCGGCGTTGACCAGGATGCCCGGGTAGATGGGGATGTCGTTGCCGGCGAGGATGTCGTCGGCGGCCGAGGTGATCGGGCCGTTGGCGACCTCGAAGATCATGTCGGCCTGGACTGTGTCGGCGTTGTCTTCGTCGATGGCGTCTTCGAGGGCGGCGGGGACGAGCACGTCGACGTCGAGGGCGAGCAAGTCGTCGTTGCCCATTTCTTCGCCGTCTCCTGCCTCGCCCACCGCGTCGACCGAGCGTTCGACGCGCTTCTTCTGCCAGATCTGTTCGACGTCGAGCCCCTCGGGGTGGTGCAGCGCGCCTTTGGAGTCGCTCACCGCGACCACCTTGTAGCCGTCGGCGGCGAGCATGCGGGCCAGGCCGCCGCCGGCCGAGCCGAAGCCTTGGATGGCGACGCTCGTCTCGTTGGGGTCGCGCCCGTCGCGCTCGATGACCGCGTTGATGATGTGGCGCGCGCCGCTGGCCGTGGCCGTGTCGCGGCCCTTCGAGCCGCCGAGGGCCAAGGGCTTTCCGGTGAATGACTCGGGGGTATTCTCGCGCTTGATGCGGCTGAACTCGTCGGCCATCCAGCCCATGACGGTGGCGTCGGTGTAGACGTCCGGGGCGGGGATGTCGACGCGGGGGCCGATGACGTCGGCGATGGCGCTGATATACCCGCGGCTCAATCGCTCGAGCTCGCAGCGCGACAGCTCGCTGGCGTCGACGGCCACCCCGCCCTTGGCCCCACCGAAGGGCAGGTCGTTGAGCGCGCACTTGAAGGTCATCCAGAAGGCCAGCCGAATCACCTCCTCCATGTCGACGTCCGGGTGGTAGCGGATCCCCCCTTTGGCCGGGCCGCGCGAGTCGTCGTAGCGCACCCGAAACCCCTCGAAGACACGTAAATCCCCGTTGTCCATGCGCACCGGCACCGACACCTCCAGGGCGAGCCTGGGAGCGCAAAGGATGCGACGGGCGTCGGGGCTCAGGTCGACGTGCTGACAGGCGGCGTCGAGGCGAGCGCTGGCGTCTTCGAGTCTCTCGTGGGGCATCGTTTGTCCTCCTGCACATTTTCTGCACAAGCTCTCCAAGGTTTCACCACACCCTGAACATCACCACTGCAAGGCCGGTGGCCATCCTTCGAAGCGGATGATGGAAGAGCCCATGCTTCGCTTACTCGGCTTCGCTGATTCGGCTTCGATTAGATGGATAGGATGCGTAACCACCCTGCACAGAATCACAACCGGCCATGGCTCGTCGGCGCGATCGTCGCGCTCGGCGCGCTCGTGCTGGCCGTCGAGCCGGTGCTGTGGCTCGTCGAGACGTGGACGACGCCGGCCTACGACAGCCCGGGCGGCTGGATCTTTGCGCTGGTGGCCGGGCTGTTTGGATGGAGCGTGTCGAGCCGACAGACCGCACATGCCTTAACTCAGCAAGCCTCGACGCAGCACGCCTGGTGGCTGCTCGCCGGCACGGCCGTGCTTCGGCTGGTCGGCCAGGTGCTGGCCATCAACGTGCTCGGGGCGTTGGCGCTGGCGGTCGACGTGTACGCCGTGGGCGTGTTGTGTAGGCTGGGCCGACGCGAGCGGGCCGTGTCGCCGTTTTGGCTGGCGGTGCTCTTTGCCTTCTCGCTGCCCGTCGAGCGAATCTTCCAACGCGTTATCGGCTACGGTCTGCAGCACGTGTCCGCCGCCGGCTCGTGCAGCCTGCTCAGCACGGTCTTCGACGACGTGACCTGCGCCGGGGTCAACATCACCCTGGCCGGCCAGCCCGTGCTCGTCGACCTGCCCTGCTCGGGCGCTCGCGGGCTGGTGCTCTTGTCGGTCTTGTTCTGCGGCTTGGCCGCGCTGGCGCGCCCTAATCTTCGCCAAGCACTCGTCGGCATCGGCCTGGCGGTGGTCTCGGCGCTGGTGGCCAACTCGGTGCGCATCGCGTCGCTGGCGGTGGGGATCGCGTTTCCCGAGGCGGTCGGCGTCGACGTGATGGCCCAGCCCTGGCACGACATCGCCGGCCTGGCGGCGTTGGGGTTTGGGGTGATGCCGTTGGTGTGGTGGGCGAACCTCATACGTACGCCTCGCCACCCCTCCCCGAGCGGGCAGGTGCCGAGCATCGTTTGCGAGGCGGAGGGGGCGTCGAAGGACGAGGAGCCTCTTTCTGCCCCCTCCGACGGCATGGCGATCGCCTTCTTGGCCTGCGCCCTCGCCATCATCTTCGCCCCGCAAAAGCCCGTCGACGTGGCCCAGCGCCTCGACCCCATCGCCCTGCCCTCGACACTGGGCGGCCACCCCGCCGCGCGCCAGTCGCTGAGCGACCTCGAACAAGACTACTTCACCCGCTTTGGCGGCGCGGCCGCCAAGGCGAGCTACGGGCCGCATACGCTGCTGGTGGTGCGCACGAGCGCGCCGCTTCGCCACCTGCACGCCCCCGACGAGTGCCTGTCGGGCGCAGGCTTCCGTGTCGAAACCGCCGGTATCAGCGGCCACGCGCTGCCCGGGGCGACCTACCGAGCGACCGCCCCCGACGGCAGCGAGTGGCGAGTCGTCGTCACCTACGTCTCCGACTCCGGCGACGTCGCCACGAGCGTGTCGGAGGCCGTGTGGCGCTGGATGCGAGACACCGACTCGACCTGGACCGCCATCGAGCGCATCCACCCGGCCCACGCGCCCCTGGCCGAAGCCGAAGCGTTCGACCACGCCGTGGCGAGAGCGTTCGATTTGAATCGACCTTCTGCACTGCGAGACGGAGCCGATTGGGTTGGTGCCGATCAATCCCCCGGGGCTCGCCCCGGGGCTGCACCGGCGAGAGCTCCGCTGGGGGCAAGCCCCCGCTCCGCGACATCCCCCAAACCCCTAAATCCCTAAACCCCTAAACCCCTAACACCCCATGAGCATCAAACCTCAGAAAGCAATCGCCTACGCCCTCGCTGGCATCTTCGGCATCATCTGCTCCATTGTGACGATCGGCATCCTGTTCTCGAATTTCTCGCAGGACGTGACCGACATCTCCAACCGGGCGGCCGACAACGCCAGGCGCTACGTGCACGACCAGAGCCGGCGCGAGCTCGACCGGCAGCGCACCGACAGCTCGCCGCAAGTCCGCCGCGTCGAGCCGACGACTGAGAGGCGGCCGGGGGCGCTCGACCGGTTCCCCGACCACGGCGGCCAGATGGTGGCGACCACGCCCGACGGCCGAAAGCTGGCGCTGCCGACGGTCAAATCGGACTATAAGGTTGATATCCGCGGGGACCTGGCGACGGTGACCGTCGAGCAGCGCTTCGAGAACCCCGGCGAGGTGCCGCTCAACGCGACGTACCAGTTTCCGATGGCCGAGGAGGCGGCGGTCTACGAGATGATCATGCGAGTGGGCGACGAGCGCATCCGCGCCGATATCCAGAAGAAAGAGGAGGCCAAGAAGACCTTCGAGAAGGCCAAATCGGAGGGCAAGTCGGCGGCGCTCTTGGAGCAGCACCGGCCCAACCTGTTCACCCAACAGGTTGCCAACCTGATGCCGGGGATGCCGGTCGACGTCACGCTGCGCTATGTGCAGACGGTCGACAAGATCGACGGGCGCTATCAGGTGGTGGTGCCGCTGGTGGTCGGCCCGCGCTTCAACCCGGGCGACATGTCGAAGAACTTTCTGGTGGAGTCGGAGGGCGCGGGGAGCTCGAACGACGCGCAGGCCAACGACCTGCCCACCGCCCCGCCGGTCAGCGAGCTCGACGCGCCCGAGACGATCGACCCCGAGCGCGTCTCGCTGGAGGTCCGCATCGACGGCGGCGTGCCCATCCAGTCGGTCGAGAGCCCCACGCACGTCCTGGAGGTGAGCGAGCTCAACCCGCGCGACTGGCAGGTGGGCCTGGCCGAAGGGCGCACCATCGCCAACAAGCATTTCGTGCTCGACTACGGCCTCGAGGGCCAGGAGACCGACGCCGGGGTGCTGTCGTACTGGAACGAGGAGTTCAACGAGGGGTACTTCAGCGTGCTGGTCGAGCCGCCGGCCGAGCCCGCCGACGAGGATATCGTCAAGCGCGAGATGGTCTTCGTGCTCGACTGCTCCGGCTCGATGCACGGCCAGCCGATGGACGCCTCCAAAGCGTATATGCGCTTTGCGCTCAAAAACCTGCGGCCCACCGACCACTTTCGCATCATTCGCTTCAGCGACTCGGCCACCGAGTACTCCCGCGAGCCCAAGCTGGCGACCGACGCCAATATCGAGGAGGCGATCGCGTACGTGAACGACCTGAGCGGCTACGGCGGCACGATGATGACCTCGGGCATCCGACAAGCCCTCGAGGTGCCCGTGCCCGACGACACGGTGCGCTTAGTGACCTTTTTGACCGACGGCTATATCGGCAACGAATACGAGATCATCCGCCTGGTGGGCGACAAGCTTGGCAGCGCGAGGCTCTTTGCCATGGGCGTGGGCAGCGGCGTGAACCGCTTTTTGCTCGACGAGATGGGCAAGATGGGGCGCGGCTTTACCAAGTACCTCGACCCGACGAAGGACGTCGAAGCTCAGGCCCGCGAGCTGGCCACGCGCCTGCAGACGCCGGTGCTCACCGACATCCGCATCGACTGGGGTGAGCTGGGGCCGCGCGAGCAGACGCCCGAGAAGATCCCGGATCTGTTCGCCGGCCAATCGGTCAGGGTGATGGGCCGCTACGCGACGCCGGGGACCTACGACATCGAGGTTCAGGGCAAGTCGGGCACCCGCGAGGTGACCATCCCGCTGCAGGTCGAGCTCGCCGAGGAGCCCTCCGATGGCAAGTCGGTCGAGCTCGTGTGGGCGCAGCGCACCATCGACGAGTACATGCACACGCTCACCACGCCCAACCGACTGCGGCGCACCGAGCTGACCGACGAGCAGATCAAAGAGATCGTGACCAATATGGGCCTCGACTACTCGCTCGTGACCCAATGGACGTCGTTCGTGGCGGTCAGCGAGAAGGTGGTCAACCCGAACCCGGCGGGCGCCGCCGACGGGCAGGTGCCCGAGGCGCAGGCCGACGGCGTGACCCGCAAAGGCTACGGCCAGCGCGCCTCGTCGACGCCGCAATTCGGCGCGGCGACCGCCCACGGCACGCCCGAGCCGACCACCATCGGCGGGCTACTGCTGGCGATGCTGGCCGGTGCTTTCGGGCTGCGAAGGAAGGACTAGGAGGCAGCGCTTCCAGCGCTGGGAGCGCGCCCTTTTGGAGGCAGCGCTTCCAGCGCTGGAAAAGCCGTTTACGGCACAAAAACCACCCCACGCTGGTCACGCGGAGGCGTCCCGCCGGCGATCGAGAAAGCGTAGGGCTGGGCAAACCCGAGCCACTCGACCTGCAGCAGCCCACCGAGCCGGTATGCGCCCCGGTCGGCCTCGCCGCCGCTCACGTCGGTGAGGTCGACGTCGGCTTGCCACCACGACCGCTGTGTGCGGGGCAGCGGGGCGACGTCCTTGTTCAGGTACTCCTCAGTCGTTCGATACAGGTAGGCGCCGCCGGTCGCGCAGGCCAGACGCTCGTAGTCGGCGACGGGGCCGAGGCGGCCGTCCTCGTTGCGTTGGGGCATGCAATAGGTCTCCGAGGGCGCATTCGACGGCTCGCCGACCGCGGAGGCGTAGCCGCGCGGCGTGCGGCACGTCTCGTAGTTTTTACACTCGTCGTCGGAGGTGCAGGGGTCCTGGCCCTGGTGGTACGTCGGGTCGTCTCGATACGCATCTGCTTCGTCGCGCATCGGGTCGAAGTGGACGACGAAGACTCGAACACCAACGCTGGTCGCTGCCTGGATGACGTCGTCGATGCCCACCGCGTCGTTGCCGCGCATGTCGTCCGGGCCGTCGACGACCAGCACGAGCGTCTTCTGGGCGTCGGCGGGCTCGGCGACGCCGGCCTGCGACAGCGCGGTGTCGGTGTAGTCGTTCTCGAGCAGCGAGACTGCTGCCTCGTAGACGTTGGCGCGCGAGGGCCCTGCCTGCTCCTGCTCGTAGCTGTCGACGGCGTCGTCTGCGAAGCCCGAACCGGCGGCCACCCAATCGGGCTGACTATGCGCTCGCGGCGCGGTGTCAGCGGCGTTGAACGACCAGAGGCCGAAATAGCTCTGTTGGCCGTCCATCATGGCCAGTCGAGCCACGGCCTGCCAACTCCCCATGGTGTCCTCGACGGCATCGAAGAGCCGGTCGTTCGGGTCGGTCGCCACGGCCGAGTCGCGCAAGTCGACCGGCCCGGCGTCGGTCGTGCCGTCGCCGTCGGCGTCATAGGCGTCGGTGGTGCCGGCCAACCGGACGCCGTCGAGGCTGTGCGCGTCCTCGACGAGCATGCCGAAGACCTGCGCGCCAGCGGGCTGCGCCAAAAACTCCACCGAGTCCGGCTGCGTGCCGACCGCGAGCGTGGCGTCGCGGTAGCAGCGTCGGAGCGCGGCATCTTCTTCGAGGTCATACGCCGGCGCAAAGCCACAGCTAAATCCATCGGCACAATCGGCGTCACTCTCGCAAGCGAGGTCGGCCGACGCGAACAGCGCGCCGCGGTCCAGCGTCAGGTTCTCGGGCTGCAAGTCGAGCGGCTCGCCGCCGACCCAATCGCCCTCGGCGATGGGCTGTGCGTTCATATCGGTGAGCACGAATCGAAGCGTCGTCTCTCCCGAGCCCGCCCCGCACGCCTCCTGCGACGCCGAGAACGCGGCCGTCTCGATCGGCCCGATGTTGCTCTGCTCGTCGAGCCGGCACTCGCCGCCCCCCGAGCCCGAAGACGCGCAACGAAGTCCCACACCACAATCGGCCTGTGTCTGGCACGCCTCCCCCACCCCCTCGGGTCCTTCCCTCAGCGGCGGCTCATCTCCGCCACCAGAACCGCACGCGGCCAGGCTCATCGCCACACCGAACACGGCGAGTACGTGCCACGAAGAACGCTTTTGCGAACACATCATCATTTGATTTCCCCACGAGTGATTTCGAGTTGGATTCGGCTCACCGTAGAGCAATCGAGTACGCAGGGCAAACGGGTCGATTGGCCTCTCGTTGCCCCCTTCGACAAGCCCCACATCTCCTGCTAATCTCACCTCACTTTCGCAGTAGTATCAGTTTCCCCGACATCTTGGGCGGGGGGTATCGATAAGGACGCGCCGCCATGGGTGCGTCGTATCTACGAGATGGAGGTGACATGACCTTTCTACGACACCGCGCATACCTGATGGCGCTGTGTGTCTGCCTGTTGCTCGGAGCGGCCTGCTCCGACGATCCCGACGAGAGTCCCGGCGAGCTGGTCGACAGCGGCCAAGACGTGGGCGCCGACACGGCTGATGTGGGCGTCGACGCCGACGTCGCGCCGCAGCCCGACACGGGCCCAGACGCCGACCCGGATCCAGACACGGGACCAGACGCCGACACCGGACCAGACACAGACACCGGACCAGACGCCGACACGGGCACGGCCACCGGCCTGCGCCTGGAGGGCACGCTTGTGCCCAACGGCGGGCTGTCGATGAGCCGCAGCTTCACGCTGTCGGGCCGGTTGAGCCCGGGCATGCCCACGCAGAAGAGTACGAGCGCGAGCTTTGCGCTCGAGCTGACACCGGCGACAGGCAAGACGGACGATGCGAATTGAATGGCGTGCGAGACCATCCCTGCTCTCGTCGCCTTCGGTGCGAGTGCATCCCTGCTCTCGCCGTGACAAATAGGAGAAATGACAGATGAATGGACGATATCAAGCAGCACTGCTGACCATGCTCTTGTGCCTTGGCCTGTCGGCCACGGCCTTCGCCCAGGTCCCCGCCACGATGACCTACCACGGCAAGCTGACCGACGGCGCCGGCCAACCGGTCGACACCACCGTCGGGGCGACCTTCCATATCTACGACGCCGCAACCGGCGGCAGTGAAGTATGGTCAGAAGAGTTTTCCACAGTCGATGTGAACAACGGCAGCTTCACCGTCCAGCTCGGCGCCAACCAGGCGCTCGACAACGTGTTCGACGGCAGCGCCTACTGGCTCGAGATCTCCGTCGACGGCGAGACGCTCAGCCCCAGGACGCCCATCGAGTCGGTGCCGTACGCGCTGCGCGCCGACAAGGCCAACAAGGCCGACGACGCGGACACGCTCGGCGGCCAGACCGCCTCTGACATCACCGCGGCCGCCCCCTCGACTGCCGCCGACCTCGCCTACGACAACACCCAGAGTGGGCTGACCGGCTCGGACGTGCAGGCCGCCCTCGACGAGCTCGCCCAGCTTCGCGCACGGGTCGACGCGCTCGAGGCGAGCATGCAGGATTCGAGCGGCAACGCGGTGACGCTGGCCGACCTAGACGCGCGAATTGCGGCGAACGCGGGTGATATTTCGACGAATGCCGGCGACATTTCGTCGCTTCAGACGAACGTGTCGACGAACACGAGCGACATCTCCTCGCTGCAGTCCAGCGTGTCGACGAACACGAGCGATATCTCCTCGCTCCAAACCAACCTGTCGTCGCTGGAAACCACCGTCTCGGGCAACACGACCGATATCTCCTCGCTGCAGTCCAGCGTGTCGGCCAACGCCACTGATATTTCCTCGCTGCAGTCCAGCGTCTCCGGAAACACGAGCGATATTGCGACGCTGCAAACCACCGTGTCGGGCAACTCCAGCGACATCGCCTCGTTGCAGGCCGACGTGGCGAACAACGGGAACGCAATCTCGACGAATTACTCGACCATCGCCGCCAACCAGACCGACATTGCGGCCAACGCCAACGATATCTCGACCAACGCCTCGGCCATCGCGACGAATAGCTCGGCCATCGCCACCAGCCAGACCGATATCGCGGCCAACGCCTCGGCCATCGCGACGAATGGCTCGGCCATCGCCGCCAACCAGACCGATATCGCGGCCAACGCCAGCGATATCTCGACCAATGCTTCGGCCATTGCGACGAATGGCTCGGCCATCGCCACCAACCAGACCGATATTTCGAACAACGAATCGAATATCCAGGCCAACTTCACCGCCATCAGCGCGCTCGAGACGCTGACTCAGGATATGAGTCGCACCACCATCAACGGTCAGCCGTCGGTAGCGTTTACCGGGGTGAATGTGCATGTGCGCAACGGATTGGGCGCGACGGATGGTGATACCGGCAATGGCCCGCAGGTCAACGGAGTGGGCAATTTGGTCGTGGGGTATGATGAGGCGCGGTCCACGAATAGCGACAAGAGTGGGTCGCACAACGTCGTGATCGGCGACGACCACAACTACACCAGCTACGCCAGCCTCGTCAGTGGCCTCCGGCACAAAGCTACTGCGAAATACTCCACCGTAATTGGCGGCCTTAATAACCATGCGTCCGGCGACTACGCTTTCATCGGAGGGGGGTACAACCACAGCGCGTCCGGCACCGCCGCAGTGGTCGTCGGAGGGAACGATAGCAAGGCATTGGGCAGCTCGTCCACGGTCGTGGGAGGTTTCGTCAACACGGCGCACAGTTCAAATTCCACGGTCAGCGGGGGCGACCATAATAATGCGAACGGCTTTATATCCACAATCAGCGGTGGGGCGTATAACACTACATCGGGCCGCGCCTCCTCAGTCAGCGGCGGCAGATCCAACACCGCCTCGGGCGACCACTCCTCGGTCAGTGGCGGCAACGGCCGCAGCGCGGGCGGGCCCTACGACTGGCGAGCCGGGGGAATCTGGGAGACCGAGTAATCCGCCCCCCCGTGAACGTGCACGTGCACCTGAACGTGAACGGCAGTTAACTCTGCAATACGCACGACAACGACAAAGGGCCTCGAGTCGCGCTGATGAGCACGATTCGAGGCCCTTTTGCGTTCGTGTGCTCATTGCTGCCCGAAAGGCCGTTTACGTGCACGTGCACGGGAACGTTGACGACTCCGACTTCGACGTCGAGACAGCTCACACCGCCGCCGACATCACCGCGGATGCCCCTGCACCCGCCGCGCCGTCACTCGGTCGCGGTGTGAACGACCACGCCCCCTTCGCGTAGCAACCCGAGCGTGGCGCGAACGACCATACACCCTTCCCATTACGACACGACCGTCACGCTGAACGGCATCGGGTCCTCCCGCGCGGGATTCGACCGCGAGTCAAAGGACCATGGGTCCTTCGGCGTCGCGGTCGGGTTGCGTGCAAAAGGACCATGGGTCCTTCCGCGCGGCGGCCGGGTTGCGATTAGAAGGACCATGCGTCCTTCCGCTTGCGAGCGAGTTGTGTGGAAAAGGACCACGGGTCCTTCAGTGCGGCGGCCCGGTTGCGTGCAGAAGGACCCTAGGTCCTTCAGTGCGGCGGTGGGATTGTGATCGAAAGGACGCTGGGTCCTTCCGCGTGCGGTCGAGTTGCGTACAGAAGGACCCGGGGTCCTTCGGCGCGGCGGTCGGGTTGCGTGCAAAAGGACCGTGGGTCCTTCGGTGCGGCGGTCGGGTCGCGATTGGGAGGACCCTGGGTCCTTCGGTGCGGCGGTCGGGTTGCGTGCGAAAGGACCCTGGGTCCTTCGGCGCCGCGCGGGCGGCTTGCGATTGGACGGCAAAGGGCCTCCTCGGTCCCTCTCCTTGGTCCTCTCCTCCCTGCGCTTCGCTTCGGGGGAGAGGAAAATGTCGTGTGGGTGTGATTTTGTGGTGGCTCGAGGCTACATATACGCCAAGCCCAGCCCGATCATGATCCAGTGCCCGCCCACGAAATTCTCCCCGAAGAAGCTCGCGTCGGTGCCGTAGAACACCAGCGGCAGTCGATAGCCCAGCGAGAACTCCAGGGGCAGCTTCGTCCACCCTTCCGGCAGCGCGGTCATGCTCACCTGCGGGGCGAGCCCCGTAAAGAAGGCGACGTCGGAGTCGAGGCCGCGCAGCCCGGCGAAGTACTCGGTGCGCGCGTCGATCAGAAAGCGCGCCGACCAGCGCCAGTGAAAGCCGTAGGAGTAGTCGAGGATGAACTGGTTGAGCTGGGCGTCGCCGATGGTCGAGCGGAGGCCCATGCGGTGGCTGGTGAGCCAGTTGGCGCGGTCGTCGAGTTCGCTCAAGAGCGTCAGGTGCAGGCCGTATTGGGCGGCGGCGCCGGTGGCTTCGACGCCCAGGTCGAAGGTGAGCGCCTGGTAGCCGAACGACGGCGGGGGCACCGGGATGGAGCCGTGGTGCATGCGGCCGACGACTTGGCCGGAGCTGTCGTTTTGGCCGGCGACGAGCGTCGGGCGAGCGGGCAAGGTGCGGCAGACGAAGGCTTCGAGGGAGCCGTCTTGCGGGCAGGAGGTGCGGGCCAGAGTCTTGGGCTCATTGGGGGCGTCGTACAATGTGCCGCCCAGGGCCCAATCGACCAGGCTGGCGGTGCTCGTGGCCACGAGCAGGCCGCGTTGGTGCTGGATGAGGCAGGTGGAGACGAGCTCGGGCGGGGTCTTTGGGGCCGACAGGTCGTCCCAGTTGCAGTCGACGGCCTTGTCGACCTGCACCGGGCCGAGCATGTACTGGTCGCCGAAGGCCACGAAGGGGTACTCGCCTGTGCGCGTCTGGAAGAGCGCGACGACGCCGTCGCGGTTGTCGGCGTGGTGGTCGTAGCGCACCTCGCCCAGCTCCTCTTTGGAGCGGATGGTGCGCATGTGGCCGCCGGCGAGGCCGTCTTGCAGGTAGTGCAGCCCGGTGCCCTCCATGACGAGTGAGGTGGTGGCCACGGCGACGCGGTCGAGGAGCAAACCGGCCTCATCGGGCGACTCTTTCATCTCGGTCAAGAGCTTATCGACCGGGGCGACGAGCTTCTTGTCGGCGCGGGCGTGCCACTCGACCAGCCGCCGGCGGATCGCCTCGCGCATGACCGCGCAACCCTGCTTCGCGCGCTCCTCTTTGGACAGCTCGTCCCACTCGATCTCGTCGAAGCCGGCCATGTCGTCGGCCAGATCGTCGAGCTGGTCATCGTCGAAGTCGATGACGTCCTCGCACGTCTTCTTGCCCACCGACACCGCCGCCGAATGGAAGCCGAGCCACGAGCTGAAGGCCTGGTCGCCAAAATGCGAGTGATTGCGCAAGACCAGGTCGAGGTAGTGTGGGTTGTCGAAGCTGTAGGCGCCGGCCGGGTCGGTCGGCCCCTGCGGAATGGGCGCGCGCACCACCGGGCTGAGCAGGTCGGTGGGGATCGCTTCGAGATCGTCCTTCTCGTCGGTGCGTGTGAGAAAGGTCGAGATATCGTGCTCGACGCGGTTCCACGGCACCAGGTTATCGGTCTCGCAGGCGTCCTCGGCCACGTCGCCGATCACTCCGCCGGCGTCGTCGGGCTCGCCTGTGAGCCACAGCCACGCCTCGTAGGTGAGCCCGTCGGCGCCGATGCGGCTCAGCCCGCGGATGGGGCCGTATTTGGACATGTGGTCGGGCAGCGCGGCGTAGTCGCCCAGGCTCGCGGCGAGGTCGCCGCTTTGGTGCGGCGGCGCCTCGAGCCGGTTCAAGCCCGACTCGAGCTGCTTGTAGCCGTCGTCGCAGTAGGGCTTGTCCCACTTCTCGGGACACGCCAGCGCCAGCGCCAGGTAACGGGCCAGCGTCTCGTTGGAGGTGTCGCCCTCTTGGATGTGCGCGCCCAGGCGTGTCTGCGCCTCCAGGCAGGCGCGGTCGGTGAAGTAGGTGTGCTCGATATAGTCGTAGGCGTGCGTCGTTGAGGCGCTGAGAACGACGAGGGCGAAGGCGAGGCCGGCGAGGGCGCCGTTGGCGAATCGGTGCGGCGAAGACATCTGCGTGATCACGTCGTGGAGAGACGGAATGAATGACGGTTCACAGATACGTGAACTCGTGAGCAATGTCGAGAATGGGTGATGTCTACTGGAGTCGTGATCGTGATCGTGATCGTGATCGGTTGTTGTCATTCGAGGGGGTGAAACAGCCGATCACGATCACGACGACGATCACGATCACGACGACGATCACGATCACGGGATCGTGGGCGTTGTTTTGAGTGCCTTTGCGAGGGACTGGATCTCGGCCGACAGTGACCGGTCTTCATCTACGAAGGCGCTGCGCGCCCTCACCCAATGAGCTATATTTTGTGAGCTCTCGCAGAAGTCGTCCCTCTCGAACCCTCCCACCAATTCGAAGCCCTGCACGAGCACCATCGCCTCGATGGCGAGTACTTCGTAGAGCCGTTCGAGCAGCTGCGAGGCGCGCAGCGCGGAAATGGTGCCCATGGTGACGACGTCTTGGTTGTTGGCGTTGGTGGGCACCGACTGGATGGAGGCGGGCGACGACTTGGTGCGCATCTCGGCGATGAGGGCGCTGGCGGTGACCTGCGCGCCCATAAAGCCGCTGTTCAGCCCGGTGTGGTTGCCCTGCATGAAGGCGGGCAGGCCGCCGTTGAGCGTGGGGTCGGTGACGCGGGCGACGGCGCGCTCGGCGTGCACGGCGAGCTTGATGATGGCGTTGGACAGCGCGTCGGAGGCAAACGAGATGTGCTGGCCGTAGAAGTTGCCGCCGTGGACGACGCGGCCGTTTTCGACGTCGAAGACGGGGTTGTCGGTCACCGAGTCGAGCTCGCGGGCGACGGTCTGGCCGTGGAAGTCGAGGGTGTCGAGTACGGCGCCGAAGAGCTGCGGGATACAGCGCAGCGTGTAGGCGTCCTGGGGCAGATCGCGGCCGTGGTCGACGGGGCCGTCGCCAGCCAGATCGAGGCGCGCGGGCTCGTCGGGGATGGGCTGGAGGCGCGCGCTCGACGCGGAGAGCGCCATCAAGCGCTCGTGGACGCTCCCCTGGCCGGGGTGCGGGCGCAGCCTGCCGAGCAGCGGGTCCCACGCCTCGCGCCGGCCTTCGAGCAGCTCGGCGTAGAGGACGGCCAGGCGCAGGGCGAGGTCGAAGGCCCTGTCGGTGTCGGTTTGATTGACCAGCGCGAGGCCGGTCATCGCCGAGGTGCCGTTGACGAGTCCCAGCCCTTCTTTATGGGCGATGTCGAGCGGCTCGAGGCCGACCTCGTCGAAGACCTCGGCCGCCGGACGGCGTTGGCCGTCGTACATGACGTCGGCCTCGCCCAAGAGCGCCAGGGCCATGTGGGCCAGCGGAGTCAGGTCGCCGCTGGCGCCGACGGTGCCGAGCGAGGGGATCACCGGCAAAATGTCGTGCTCGAGGCAGTCGAGGATGAGCTCGACGGCCCGCGGCCGCACCGCCGAGGCGCCGCGCGACAGGCTCACCGCCCGAGCGAACATCAGAGCGCGCACGTAGACCGGGGCGAAGGGCTCTCCGACGCCGGTGGCCAGGTGGTAGATCAGCTTGCGCTGCAGCTCGGCGGACTGGGCGGGGTCGATATATTGGGTCGCCAGCGGCCCGTAGCCGGTGGTCACGCCGTAGACGCGGCGTTTTTCGGCGACCATGCGGTCGAGCAGCTCGCGCGAGGCGAGCATGCGTTCGCGTGCGGCGGGGCTCAGCTCGACGCGGCGGCGGCCGCGAACGACGTCGATGGCTTGTTGGACGGTGACGGAGTGATGCGGGTCGAGTGCGAGCGCTCGGCTCATACAGCTTCCTCGAAGGTGCCGATATCGGGCAACGAGCGCAGCTCGTCGCGAAGAACTTTGCCGGCGCCGTTTCGGGGCAATTCGTCGACCACGAAGAGACGCCGGGGACATTTGTACCGCGCCAGAGACTGGGAACAAAACGCCACGATGGCCTCCAGCGAGATTTCGTCGCCCGCATCGTCTTCTTCGGGGACCACGGCGCAGCAGACCTGCTCGCCCCAGAAGTCGTCGTCGACGCCGAAGACGGCCGCTTCGGCGACGCCCGGCATCTGCCCGAGGACGCGCTCGACCTCGGCCGGGTACACGTTTTCGCCGCCGGTGATGATCATGTCGCGGCGCCGGCCGACGATCGTGTAGCGGCCGTCTGCGTCCTGCCGGGCGATGTCGCCGCTGTGGAACCACCCGCAGCGAAGAGCGCGGGCGGTCGCCTGCGGGTTTCGCCAGTAGCCCTTCATGACGTTCGGGCCGCGCAGGATGAGCTCGCCGGCCTCGCCGGGCGCGACGTCGCGCCCCTCGTCGTCGACGATGCGCACGTCGACGAACTCGCCGGGAACGCCCACCGAACCGGCGTGCTCGACGGCGTCGCGTGGGCCGAGCAACGTGGCCATCGGCCCCGCTTCGGTCATGCCGTAGCCCTGCATGAGCGTCACGTCGTGCTCGGCCCACGCCCGGATAAGTTCGGGCGGGCACGGCGCACCGCCGACGACGCCGCCTTTGAATTTCCCCATGGATTGGGCCAAGCCACTGTCAGCCTCCGCCTTGGAAAGACTGTCGAGCAAAGCCCGCCACATCGTGGGGACCATGAACGCGCAGGTCGCGCCGGAGTCTCGGATGTGGGCGAGCGCCAGGTCGGGCTGGAAGCTCGGCACTAAAATGCTCGTGCCCCCGGCGAGCAGCAGCGGCCAGGTGAGCACGTTCAGCCCGGCGACGTGGAACATCGGGGCGGCTGCGTAGTTGATGTCGTCGGCTCCGAAGGGCAACTCCTGCAGGAATTGGGCGTGATTCCACAGCAGGTTGGCGTGGGTGTGCACGGCGCCGCGCGGGGTGCCTGTGCTTCCGCTGGTGTAGACGATGAGCGCCGGAGTCTCGGGGCCCGCCGGGGCATCCGTGGGCGACGCCAATGTATCGGCCACCATGTGGGTGACGGAATCGTCGAGTGGGACGTCGGCGTCGATCAGCATCACGGCGCTCGACAGCGCCGCCTCGAAGGCGAGCGTGGCGGTGCGCATCTCGTAGAACATCACGGCCGGGTCGGCATCCTCGATGACCGCGGCCAGCTCGACGGGGGCCAGCCGGTGGTTGAGCGGGACGAAGACCGCGCCGCGTAGCGCGCACGCGGCCTGCAGGGTGACCAGCGCGATGCGGTTGGGCATGAGCGCTGCGACGCGGTCGCCCGCGCCGATGTCGAGCCCGGCGAGTTGGGCGGCGCGTGTCTTCGTCATTCGCCACAGCTCGGCGTAGGTGACCTGACGCTCCGGCTCGATGAGCGCGATCTTGTCGGGGCGTGTGTGGGCGTGGTGTTTGAGCCAGTCGCTGCTGAGGAGCATGGGTGGGTAGGGGGTTGGGGTTTGGGGGCCTATGGCCTTGGTCTTGGATTAGATGCGGTGGGGGTGGGGGGAGTTACATGGGTGGGTTCGCGTGGGGCGAAGGAAAAATTCGCGTGTAACGCATTGTGGTGGCGTTGCATCTGAGGAATGCACTGCATCTAAGGCGACACGCTGCATATCGGAGTTCGTATGACGCATTACAAAAAGCCCGACCTCGAGCCTGCCATCCTGGAGGCTTGCCTCGACCAGCTTCCCATCGGCGCGATCCTCGTCGACGACGAGGGTGTCATCAAGCGGTTCAATCGCTACGAGGAGCAGCTTTCGGGGCGGTCGCGCGAGAAGGTCATCGGGCGCTCGTTCTTCTCCGATGTGGCGCCGTGCACCAACGATATCGAGCTGGGCGCCCGCTTTCGGGAGGGGATCGAAGACGGAAACCTCGACATCGATATCGAGTTCAGCTTTCCGTACCCGTACAACCGCGTGGCCCGCGACGTGCGCATCCGGGCGACCTCGGTGCACGGCCAAGAGGACCATATCAACCTGGTCCTCATCGAGGAGATCACCAGCCGGCGCGAGCTCGAGCGTAACAACCAGACGATGATGGCGAGCCTGCGGGCAATGATCGGCGCCGACGCGGTCGGGGACGCCGACGAGCGGAAACCGGCCGCCACGGTGACCCGCCAGAAGGCAGTGTGCCTGCTGGCAGACTTGTCGAGCTATGCGTCCGTGGCTCGCGAGGTGGCGCCCGACGAGCTGTTCGGCCTGCTCGATGGGCGCATTCGTCGCGCCGTGGCCGCCATCCACCGCTACGGCGGACATATCGACGAGATCACCGGCGAGGCGGTGCGGGCCTACTTCGTCATCGAGGAGCGTGAGGAGGTGCACAACCAAGCCTTCTTCAACGCCCTTCGGGCCGCGCGCGACATCACCGGAGAGCGAGGCGACGCCGAGTTCGAGCTGCCCTTCCGGGTGGGCATCGCCAGCGGCGAAGTCATCCAGGGGCAGCTGGGACGCGACGAGTTCTCCCAAAAGGCGACGGTGGGGGCGGCCTTTACCGCCGCCAGTCGCCTCGCCTCATTGGCCGGCGAGGCGCAGACGATGATGGCCGCCGACGTCGAGGAGCGCGTGCGTGAGTCGGTGGGCACCAGCGAGGTGCCGCGCATGCCCATTGTGGGCCTCGATGAAGTCTGGCCGGTCTATCGCCTCGAGCGAGTCGACCTTCCCTGAAGTTTCGCGCGGGCAACACGCCGCCGGCTACCTTTTTCGAGCACCAGTCTCGAGCACAAGGCTTGAAAGTGAGCACGCAAACGCGAACAACGACGACCATCGAACCGGGCGCGACGTTGATGGGGCGCTACGTCATCGAGGGCTGTCTGGGGAGCGGAGGCATGGGCAAGGTGTACCTGGCCCGCCAGCACCCGTTCGACCGCAAAGTCGTCATCAAGGTCATGCACGATCGGCACGTGGCCAACGACCAGTTGCGCCAGCGCTTTTTCAACGAGGCGCAGGCGGCAAGCCAGCTGTCGCACCCCAACACGATCACGGTCTACGACTTCGGTGAGGCCGACGACGGCATGCACTTCATCGTCATGGAGTACGTCGACGGGCGCTCGCTGCTCGAAGAGCTCAACGACAACGGGCCGATGTCGGTGGCGCGTGCGGTCCCGCTGGTCGTGCAGGTCGCCCAGAGCTTGGGCGAGGCGCACCGAAAGGGGATCATCCACCGCGACCTGAAGCTCGAGAATATCATGATCTCGGCGGTCGGCTCGGGCGACGAGTTCGCCAAGGTGCTCGACTTCGGGATCGCCAAGCTCACCGAGAAGAAGGTGGGGCTGACCCAGACGGGCTCGGTGTTCGGCACGCCGGGGTATATGCCGCCCGAGCAGGCCAACGGAAACGACAAGATCGACGCCACCGCCGATCTGTACGCGCTGACTTGCTGCCTGTACGAGTTGCTCACAGGCCGGCTGCCGTTCGAGGGGGAGTCGGCGTTGGCGGTCCTGATGAAGCATCAGACCGACCCGCCTCCCAGTCTGCCCGACCATCTGCCGCGGCGCCTCGACGCGTTCATCAAGCGCGGCATGGCCAAGCAGCCGCGCCATCGGCCCCAGAGCGCCGACGAGTATATCGCCGGGCTGCTCGCCTGTTTCGTCGACCGCGACAAAGCCGCCGGTCGGCGCAGGCCGCGCGAATCGTCGTCGTCGCACCCGAACATCGCGAGTGCGCAGACCAATGAAGGTACGCCACCGGGACCGAAGACCACCCGCCGAAAGGCGTCGGATGTGCACTCGCGGCCGACGATGCAGTCGCCGGTGCCCCAGCAGAAGCTCGATCGCGCCGCGATGGACGACCTGGGTCGAGCCAAGACGGCCTCGGGCGAGCACGACAGTATGTCGCCCAGGTTGCCGACGCCCCAGCCGAGTCCGAGTACCCCGGTGCCGCGTCTCGAGAAGAGGGAGCTGACAGGTGAGCCGACGCACGAGACGGGCCGAGACGTGTCCGAATCGCGCCCGGGCACTGGCGCTCGACCTGGCGAGCCGACCGACACGCGCGTCCCTCTAAGCTGGGTGGTCGCCGGCGGGTCGGTGCTCGTCGCTACCGGCGCTCTTCTCTTTGCCTTCAACAGCGCCCCCGAGCCCGCCCGCCCCTCCGCCAGCGCGGCAGCGACGAAGACGCCCGCCAAAGTCGAGCTGACCGTGGTGAGCGAGCCCGAGCGCGCCAGCATCTTCGCCGACGGCCAGCGCGTGGGGATCACCCCGGCAACGCTGAGCTTCGACGACGGCGAGACTGTCGACCTGCGCATCGAAAAGAGAGGGTTCCGCCCCGAGACGTTCGATGACTACAGAGTCGGCACCGCCGCCGACGGAAAGCTCGTGGTGCCGCTGGAGGCGGCCACGATCACCGTCACGGTGACCTCCCCGGATGCCGACGGCGAAGTGCTCGTCAACGGTGAATCGTTCGGAAGTCTGTTGGCGGGAGCGAGCCGTCGACTCGAGGTGAGCTGGCCGAAAGACGCGTTGGAGGTGCGCATTCGCTACGCCGACCGCGCTGACTACGTCGAGCGCATCCCCGCAGGGGCGATCTCGACCGACGTCGAAATCGCCCCTGCGGCCGATGAAGCGCTGGGGGCGAAGAAGTAGCGGCTACTGGAAAAAGGCGACGTTTCGGGAGGCGTCCGGAGCGAGGCGCTCGGGCAGGTTGAAGTCCTCGTAGATCGCCTTCATCGGACACTCGGGCACACAGGCGCCGCAGTCGATGCACGTCTCCGGATCGATGTACATCTGAATCTCGCGCAGCCGGTCGCGTTTGCCGTCCAACTGCAGCTTGCGAATCTCGTTGACCGGCAGTGGACCCTGGATGCAGTCAATCGGGCAGACGTCGACACACGAGGTATCGCAAGTTCCCTGGCACCACTCTGTGATCACATGGCTCATGGGCTCGACTCTTCCAAAGGCTCATCAACACTCTGCCTTTGAGATGCGTCGAGAGCCTATTCGGTAACACCCCCGATGACCCTGTGAGCCCCGTGCGGCCATCGTCGGGAACAGATTCCCTGTTACTGCGTCGCCGGCGACGCATCTAAGACCTGTAAGCCTTGACGTAGCGAGCCCCAAAATGATCCACCACGCCCGACAGATTTGTGTCGAAGCCAAGTTCGACCGGCTGGCCCAGCGAACCTGCAGCACGCTGGCCGACGCCGGCTTCGCCGAACGCAAAGTCGAAGGCGCCTTTTGCTTCGACGACGAATTCGCCCGCGAGCCGCTGAGCATTCGCCCCGTGGCGTTCACCGGCCGCGGCCTCGACTTTGGCAACGTGGTGCGCGTGCGGGGCGGCAGTCAGGTGCAGGTTCTCAGTATCGTGCTCATCCCCCCTAGCACTTCCCCATTACCCATCTTCGGCTGTGAGCTTCTTGTCTTCTCGCGCGGCGTGCACCTGGTGATGCTCGACGCGTTTCCTACCTGCGAGCACGAGGAAGCAAGCCGTCTCCTCCTAAAGCTCGAGCGCCTCGGCGCCTGTTTGGCCGATGCGTTCGAGCTCCATCCCGCCCCTGACTGGGGCAAGAATGTCTTCAGTGAGAAGGCCATCGTCATCAAACCCGACCCCCTCAAGCCCGCCGGGATCGGCGCTTTCGTGCCCGCGGTCAATAGCCTGCTGTCGGCCTACTTGACCGCGGCGGGCCAATGCCCCACCGCCCCCGAATCGATGCAAAGCCAGATTCGCGAAGCGCGCGCGCTGTACTTGAAAGACCACGCTGAGCAAGAGCCGGCGGGGCCGTTTTTGGAGAGAATCGCGGGCAAGGAGTGGGTCGACAAGTTCGTGTTCGACTTTTTGTTCCCGCAGTGGTTGGCGTGACTCACGGAGGCAGCGCGGGAAGCGCTGCCTCCGATGAGTGAGCTTTAGGGGCGGTACGAAGTCTTATTCGGTCACGATGTTCATGCGCCACGAATCGAGCTGACCCTCGTCGTACTTGGCGCGGTCGACCACCTGCAGCGTCCAATCGCCCGCCATGTCGACGCCTTCGAACTCGGCCAGAAGCTTGCCGGTGATGTGAACGTCGTCGGCCGACGGGTCGTCGACCTCATCGCCGTTGAAGACGGTGGCGGTGATGCCGTCGTGGGTCAGCGTGATCATCAGGTCGCCGGCGTAGGTGTGGCTGACGCCCAGATCGATGGCCAACTCGCTGACCTCGCCGGCTTCCTCGACGGTGATGGTGCTCGTCAGACCGGCGTCGTCGTTGTCGGGGATGGCCACGTTCGTCTCACCGTCGAACTCGTAGTCGCCGGCGACCGGCTCGGGCTGCGGTTCCGGGTCGGGGAACGGCGCGTCGGTCGCCACGTCGAATTCGAGCGTCCAGCCCTCGATGGTGCCCGTGTCGATGCGCGCGTTATCGCTGACCACGAGTTCCCACTCCCCTTCGGTATTCATGCCCTCGAAGCCGAGGATTTGCTCGGCCGACAGGCTCACGTTGTCTTCCCAGGCGGGGCTTGCGTCCTGGCCGTTGTAGACGAGCACGGTGGTGCCGTCGTGGCGCAGCTCGACGACCAAGTCGCCGCGGTAGGTATGCTCCACCTCGAGGTCGAGCTTCAGCCCGCTGATGACCTCGCGCTCGGCGACGGTGATGGTGCTCGTGGCGCCGTTGGGGTCGTTGTCGGGGATGGCCACCGACTCGGAGCTCGTGTAGCGGAACTCGCCTTCGGCCGGCTCGTCACCGCCGGGCGCGTCGGGGTCCTGGCGGCTCTCGGCGATCAAGTCGCGTACCAGGTCGGTGTCGATATGCGGGTTGCCGCTGCGAGCGCGCGTGGGCAGCCACAAGAAGTCGGGGTGGTTCTGGATCGAATCGCCCAGCCACTCGCCGCCGATGATCTTGCCCTCGCCGTCGAGCTCGAGGATGTAGTGGTAGTAGTCGTGGCGGGTGTAGCGCTCGATGTGGTCGCCGTTGGGGCGCGTCGAGGCGTGCGACTCGGTGATATAGTCGGTGGTCAGCTTGATCTCGATGAACTTCTCGGCGTCTTCATTATAGACGTACTCGACGGGCTCGCTGACCTCGCCGTCTTCGCCTTTGACCTTGAGAAGCTCGTGGGCCTCCTCGAGGGTGATTTCGCGCTGCTCGGTGATCTTGAAGCCGGTCACCGGCTGGTTCCACACCTCGTAGTTGTAGGTGCGGTCCTCGGCGATGGCGCGCTGCTGCAGGCCCAGGAAGTTGGTCACGATGACGTGGAAGGTGCCGGCGTTGACGTCGCGGCAGCCCGAGTTCATCACGCGGCCGGTCTCCTCGTCGCGCTCGACCTCTTTGTCGTTGCAGCGACCGCCGAGCATGTAGGCGTCGGCGCGGTCGTACTGGGCAATGATGAGCGCCTTGATGTCGCTGACCTCGAAGGTCACGCCGTTTCGGGTCACCGGACGAAGCGGCTCGTCCTCCAAGATCGCCGCCGGCACCCACGCGTGGCAAAGCCCCCACCAGGTCTCGACGCCGTCGCGGTCCTTGTTCTCGTCGCCATAGCCACACTCGTCTTTGTCGGCGAGGCCGTCGCCGTCGTCGTCGACGCCGTTATGCGACTTCCAGTTACCCTTGTAGCGGCTGGTGTACTCGGCGGCCGGGCCCAGCGAGGTGTAGTAGTCCTCGTCCCAGGTGCAGCTCGACGAGTCGAACGGCTTCAGGTCCATGAAGCCCTCGGGCTCGGCCCACCCGTTGAACGCCTTGTCGTACTTCTCGGCCGGCGACAACGTGTCGTGGCCCTGCCAGCGCGCGTTGATGCTATCCTCGTAGGTCGGCCAGTAGGTGTCGGCCCACGCCACGCGCTGCGAATAGCCCTCGATGGGCAACTCGGCGAACGTGTAGGTGAGCTCGCTGCGAAAGCGAGACGGGTCGTTGCGCCAGTTCCAGGCGTCGCCCTTACCGTCGGTGCCCTCCGACTGCTTGACCATGCCGTCGGGGGTTACGCGGGCTTTCGATGTGTCGTCAGCGCTCTCGGCGCAACCGGCGAGCGCGCCGATGGCGAGCAGACCGGCGATCGCCCACTTGGTGGTGTTGGTGTTCATCGTCTCTTCTCCCAGATATATCGCAAAATTCGTTGTGTTTGCGGGTTGTGGGGGAAGAGTAGATCAAGATGCGTGCCAATGTGGGGAGAGCGTAGCGTGGGTGTGGGAAGGGGGGTGGCAAGTCGGGTTGCCGGATGTGTGGGGGATGAGGGTGGAAGATGGAGTTGCCGGGGCCTCTCCCTCGATCCCTCTCCTTCCCTTCGCTTCGCTACGGGTGGAGAGGGGGTCCTCTCCTCGGTCCTCTCCTTCCCTCCACTTCGTTACGGGCGGAGAGGAAGACGTCGTTCAGTCGATCTCTGTACAGTGTGCGATGTTGCTTCATCGAACTCTGTACAAGGTGCGCTGTAGCAACATCTTCCTCCCCTGCGCGAAGCAAAGCGGAGCGTAGGGGAGGACCGAGGAGGGGACTCCTCCTCCGCGCAGCGAAGCGAAGTGGAGGAGGACCGAGGAGGAGGAAGAAAACGCCCAGCTACATCAACCGCGTTACAAACCAATACACACTCACCAACAACACCAACGCCGCCACAACTTTGATCGCCTTCGAGCCCCACTCCCGACCGCGCGCCCACGCGACCAGCGGGAACGCCGCGGCCACGATGGCGATCTGGCCCAACTCCACACCCACGTTGAACGACAACAGCGCCGGCACGAGCGCATCGGTCGGCAAGCCGACCTCGTCGCGCAGCACGTACGAGAACCCGAAGCCGTGCAACAGACCGAACGCGAAGGTCAGCGCGTACAGGTGCAAGGGCGGACCGACCTCTTCGTCGTCTTTGCTCGCATCGGCGGGCTTCTTCGCTTCGAGCAGAAGCTCGACGGCGACCCAGGCGATCGACAGCGCGATGAGCGGCTCGACGACCGTAGGCGGCAACGTGAGCACCTCCAGAGCGCTCAACGCCAACGTGATCGAGTGGGCCAGCGTAAAGCTCGTGACGACGACCAAGAGCGGCCGGAAGCGGCGGGCAGCCAGCAGCAGGCATAGAACGAAGAGCACGTGGTCGATGCCGAGCACGATGTGCAAGACGCCCTGCCAGATATATTGGACGAAGACGTCCCAAAAGCTCTGCTCGGAGGCGGCTTGGCCGTCGGCGCCGACTTGTACGGTGTAGCTCGAGGTGTCGCGGTTGAAGACGGTGGTGTGGATGTCTTTGCCGATCTGGATCTGGCCGTAGTGGGTGTAGCCATTCTTCGAGGCGAGCATCACCTCGTTGGTCAGGGTGACCTCACCGAGGGCGTCGTCGCATTGAACCGTCTTTCGAAAGAGCAACGACGCCATGCGCCGGCCCATGTCGACGAAGTCTTGGTGGGTGGGCTGGCAGACTTGGCCGTTGTTGGTGACCTGCAGATGCTCTTCGAAATACGAGCCGATGGCCGGCTCGAGATACGGCAACTCGGATTGGTCGACCCAGCCGTCACCGTTGGGGTCGAGCTTCAGGTGGTCGGTGACGTCGTCCGGCGAGATCGCCAGCAACATGTCGACCTCGCGCTTGTCGGGGCGGACCTCGACGTTGAGCGTACTGACGGCTGTTTGATGCGCAAAGGCCGGCTGGGACACCATCACGAAGCTGGCCACAACGGCCAAAACGATACAGCTCATCCGTACGAGCAGCTGGGTGCACATAAAACGAAGCCTGAGTTGTCGCTTGCGGTAAAGCTTATTCGGCAGCTTTGGCTGCCTCGACTGGTTTCGTCGTCGCTTCGACGTGCGAAAACAGTTCGATGGGCTCGACTTTCAAGGCTAGGGCCAGGGAGACCAAGTTGTCGAGGGATATGTTCCGACGACCGTTTTCGACCATCGACAGGTAGGAGCGGTTTAATCCGGCTCGCTCGGCGAGCTTGGACTGAGACATGCCGTTGGCACGGCGTAGTCGGCGAAGATTCCCACCCACCTGCTGGCGGAAATTTAAAATGTACTGATCGTCAGAGAGCATGAGCGTGCAAGTTCGTGCGTTAGATTTACGGAAATTTAACACCCCTGCGCACTATACGCAACAGCAAATCCGGTTCTATGCACTTAGATGCAGCTCCTCGGCCCTTTGTTACGAAAAATTCAGTTTTTTATCTCAAATTCTTTAATACTCCCATGCGATCTTGGCTGAAAAGGAGCGTCCTTCGAACTGGCGAAGTGCCTGTCGAGTGCCGACGGTCTCGGGCTGGTCGAGGTCGAGAAGATTCTTTGCCTTGAAGCCGAGCTTGAAGTGGTCGGAGAGCCGCTGTGAGTAGACGAAATCGACCACGTGGGACGGCTCTTCGTAGGTGTCCGGACGCCCGCGAGCGCCGACGCTGATAATGCGCTGGCCGAAGACGTTGTAGAGCAAGGTCGCCGAGGTGCCCAGGTCGGCGTTGTCGTAGCCGAACTGCATGTTGACGACAAAGGGCGACTGCCCCTGCAGCGCGCGCTCGGTGTTGGTGAGCACGTCATTTTCGCCGATATCGACCTGCGAGGCGATCAGCGCCACGTTGCCGGCGATATAAAAGTCGCGGAACGCGTCAGATAGCACGTCGAGGTTCTTGCGCGCGTCGAACTCGACGCCGTAGTTGGTCGCGCCCTCGGCGTTGGAGTAGGTCTCCTGAGGCGGCGTGCCCGGCTCGAGCACGATCTCGATAGGAGCTTCGAACAACTTGAGGAAGGCGCCGACCGACACCGACTCGCCGCGGCTCGGATACCACTCCCAGCGGGCGTCGAAGTGAGTGATCGTAGCGCGCTCGAGGTTAGGGTTGCCGCAGACTTGGCGGCCGCCGACGACCGAAGCGAAGCAGGCCGGAGACAGCTCGCGAAAGTCGGGGCGGTTGACCGTGCGGGCGACCGCGCCACGAAGCTGCATGTCGTCGACGAATTTCCAAGTGGTGCTCAGCGAAGGCAGCACGTCGAGCCGGTCGAGGGTCGACTCGTCGACCTCATTGGTGAAGAGCTGTTGGGTGGTGACCGTCTGCGTCGACTGCTCGAGACGTACACCTGCAGCGATCTCGAAGGTCTCGGTGAGCGGTAGCTCGGTGAGCAAGTAGGGGGCGACGATGATGTGCGCGGCGGTGTAGTTGTCCGTCGGACGCGTCGTCTCCAAGATCTCGTAGCCGTCCGGGCCGATGGTGCCGTCGTTGATCAATTCCTCGGGCGACTGGGTGCGCTCCTGTTCGGAGGGCGGCGGCTCGGCTTTGAAGGAGAAGCGGCGCGTCGACACCGCGCGATCCTTGTAGAGAAAGTCCGCGCCCGTCTTGACCTTGGCCTCCAATGAGGACCACACGTCGAAGGGAATGGTGACCGAAGCGCCCAGGTCGTGGCTGTTGTCGACCAAGTCGCTGTAGAGGCGCACGTTGCCGTCGGGGCGGTTCGACAGCACCCAATCGTTGACACGCGGGTTCCAGTCGTAGCGGTAGTCGCGACGGTCGGGCTCGTCGCGGCGTGCCTGGCCGTAGGCGTAGCGCCAGTCGATCTCGATGTCGTTCCAGTCCTCGACTTTGTGCTCGCCGCGAAGCTGGTGGAACATCAACTGGCGCTCGAGCCAGCGCAGGCGGGTCATGCGGATATCGTCGCCGATATCGTCGTAGTAGCCCTGATAGACCTGGGTTTCGTTGTCGGTCAGCCGCGAGATCATCGAGGTGAGCTCGATCATGTTGCCCTCGTCGAACTGAAGACCACCGGCGAGCATCGCCGACAAGACGACTTCGTCGATGCGCTCGTCGAAGTCGTATTGGTTGACGATCGTCTGGTCGGCGTTGAGGAAGTAGGTTTTGTTGTAGCGGTTGACGTCGTGGTCGTTGTCGTAGCTGAGCGCGATGCGGTAACCCGCGTCGGCGTCGAACAGCTCGACTGTGTCGCCGAGGTCGGCCGAGATGCCTAGCCCCGGCATCACCGTCTCGCTGCGCGTCGAATAGTGGTTCGGCATCGCCTCACCGATCGCCTCGAGCTCTCGAGGGCTGAAGCCGTTGTCCGAGAACGTGCCGCCACGCTTGAGCGGGCTCTGGGCGGCGGCCCGGCGCACCTTCTCGGGCAGCGCGCGGGTGCCGTCGTCGAAGCCCAGCCAGTCCAAGCCGCCGCCCTGATAGGCCAATCCGTCCTGAAAGGTCGTCATCGTGTTGGCGCCCAGCGATAGCTCGACGCCGGCCGAGAAATCCGAGGGAAACGAGCGGGTGCGCATACGCACCACGCCGCCGCCGAAGCCGCCGGGCATGTCTGCCGAGTAGGTCTTCTGGACGACGACGCTGTCGAGAATGGAGGTCGGGAACAGGTCGAGTGGAACCACGCGTCGCTCGGGGTCGGGACTCGGCAGACTCGATCCGTTCAACAACGAGCTGGAGTAGCGCTCGCCGAGTCCGCGCACATACACGTACTTGCCGCCGACGACCGTCAAACCGGTGACGCGACTGAGCGCCGACGCCGCATCGGAGTCGCCGCTCTTGGAGAATTGCTCGGCGCCGATGACGTCGGCGACCTGCGAGGTCTCCTTACGCTCTTCGAGCAGCGAAATGGTGCCGCCCTCGATGCGCGGGATGGTGACTTTGAACGCAGCCAGACGAACTGACGCCGGGGTCATCGCGATGGTGACGTCGGCCTCCCCTTCGGCCGCGACCTCCACGCCGGTCTCGCTGGCGGTGCTGTACTCGGGATGGATGACCGAGAGGTCCCAGGTGCCCGAGGGGACCTGCATGGTGAATCGACCGTTTTTGTCGGTCTTCGCCTCTTCGGCGAGCCCGCGCACGAACACGCGCGCCCCCTCGATGGGTGTCTGCCCCTCGAAGGAGACGACGGTGCCGGACAACGTGCCCGGAGGACCGGTGTTCTCGGGCTGTTGGGCCTCGGCAGCTTGGCGCCCCTTGCCGAGCTCGACGGTCTCGACGTCGGCGATCACCTCACCATCGGCGCGCACCTCGACGACCACCTCGGCGCCCTCGCCGCGAGCCACTTCGACGTCGTCGATCCGAGCCGAAGCCATGCTCTCGTGGCTGATGCTCAGGGTGTACGTGCCCGGGGCGACGTTCAGCCACGCTGCCCCGTCTTTATTGGTTTCGAGGGTCTGGTCGCCCACCTCGACCTCGGCGCCCTCGACCGGAAGGCCGTTGGGCGGGCCGAAGACGACCACATGGATCTGACCCGTAGGCTCGGCAAAACCGAGCGATGGCGACGCCGCGACGACAAAGACCACGGCCGCCAAACATGCTGCGAAATGCTTCATAGCTTATATCTCAACAGCCCGAGGGCTCCTGCTGACACATCTGAACTGTCTTGCGCAGTTGCACGGCACTTTCGAACAGTTGTGCGTCGGTGACTCTCTTCAGGAGACGCTCGGCGTCCTCATAGTCGCCGGTCTGAAACCGGGCGTAGGCGAGTGTGTAGAGAATACTCTGTTCATCCTGGTCATCGAGCAGCCCCAGCCGCGACAGGCGCATCTCGAGCGACGCGATGCGCTCGAATTGCTTGCGGTCGAGCAGGATGGCCACCCGCTGCTTGAACTTTTTCTTTTGGTCTTCGACCTGCGAGTTCATGTAGAGGGCGCGCTCGAAGGCGCCGGCGCGCCGATAGAGTTCGGCTGACTCGAGCACGTACTTTTTGTCGAACTCGGCGGCCTGCTGCAGGAACTCACCGGCCGTGATCAGGTGGCCGGTGGCGATATAGGCGTGCGCCAGGTGCACCAAGACCTTTTGATTCTGGGGGAAGCGGAGCTTGGCCTCCTCGAGCAGATGCTTGGCCCGGTCGTGCGCGCCGGCGCGGCGAAACGCCTCGCCGAGCGCCAGGTAGTCTTCGACGCCGCTGTCGGCCTTCCCCAAAAAGACCTCCCCCAGGTCGGCGGCCTGCCTGTACAGGCCCATCTCGACGAGCAGGAAGACCTGCTGGCGCAAAAAGGCGACCTTGTCGGGGAAGCGCTTCGCGCCCTTCCTCAAGGTCGACCAGGCCTGCTGGTTCTGGTCGAGTTCGCGGTGGGCGTGGGCCTTCATCAAGAACAGATCCGGGATCTTTTCGCCGGCCTCTTCGGCGTTTCTGACCGACAAAATCGTTCGTTCCCAGTTGCGCAGCCCGTAATAAGCCTGCGCCAGGTAGACGAACATCATGTCGTCGACCTTGCCGTAGCGGATGGCGTCGTCGAGGTGGTCGACCGCCGACTGGTAATCTTTCTTCTTGAGGGAAATGATCCCCTCGAGCGTGTAGTAGGTCTTGCGATCGAAGTCGCTGCCTTCGGAGGTGTCGACCTTGGCCAGCTCGAGCTGGGCGCGGTCGTAGTGGCCGTCCTGGACGAGCATGGCGGCGAGCGCGACGTAGTCGGGCTTCTGGGCTTCTTGCTGCTTCGACTCGTCCTCTTCGGCGAAGGTGTACGCCGTCGTGGTGAGCACTGCGGCCGCGACTGCCAGGGCGAGGAGGCGTTGCCAGGTTGTGGATAAATGCGGTTTCATATTTGAATGCTTCTGATTGGCGCGGGTCTATTTGAGCGGACAAACGACGATTTGGGGGTCGTATCTTCGACCGTGGTCACGAGTTGTATCCCTCAAACACCGTCGCCGGTGGGTCAATCGACCCTCAAATTGTAGTTTGTCCGCCCCAATAGCGGACATTCACCCCAACTCGAATTCGAACGGCACGACGGTGGCCGTCTTGACCGGGCGGCCCTTGTAGGTCGCCGGCTGGAACTGCCACTGGCGCAGCGCCTCTTTGACGATCTGATCGAAGACGCCCGGCGGGTTGGCGCTCTTGATGCGCACCCACTCCACGCGCCCCTGCTCGTCGACCATGCATTCGGCCACGACCTTGCCCTCCACCTGCTTTTGGACCAGACGCGCCGGCAGTTGCGGTTGGACCTGACGAAGCGGCTTGGGCTTGGTGTCGACCGAATCGGCGGTCATCACGCTCGCCTGCACATCGCCCAACAGGTCCTTGGACACATCGCCCATCTCCGAGGGCGCAAAACCGGGCAGATCGAGCGCCACCGAGCCGATCGCCGAGTTGAGGCTCGGCGGCGGGGCCGGCGCCGACTTCATCGGCTTTCGCTTGCGTGGCTTGGGCTTCGGTTTTTTCTTCTTTTTCGGCGGCTTGGGCTTGGGCGCGGCCACGAACCGCTCGGCGCGCTCGGCCTCGGGCTTCTTCAAATCGCCGTTCATGCCGTTCATCACGAGCATCAGCCCGAAGACGGTGGCGCTGCCGCCGGCCATGATCACCAGCGTGCCGGCCCACTTTGTGAGCAGCGAGCGATTCATCATCCCGCCTCCTGCTCGGTGGCCACACCGACGTCTTTGGCGCCGGCCAAGCGGCATTGGTCGACGACCTCGATGAGCTTCTCGGAGGGGACGTTGCGGTCGACGACCACGAGCACCTGACCCTCACCCGAGCCCGAGATGAGCTGGCGGATGCGGCTCTGCAGCATCCACGGTTTGACGGGGTTTCCGTCGACGAAGATGCTCGAATTCTTGTCGATATAGACCCGAAGCGCCTTCGTCGACGCCCTGGAGGCGCTGGCCGCGCCAGGGCGCTCCAGGTCGAGCTTCATGTCTTTGACGAAGGTCGTCGAGACCATGAAGAAAATCAGCAAGATGAACACCATGTCGATCAACGGGGAGATGTCGATCTGTTGCTCTTCGGTATTCTTGTGTCGGAATCTCATGGCGTAGTGACCTCGGAAGGCTGTTGAGATCTTGTGCTTCGATCGACAAGGTTCTTGGTTCTCGGTTCTTGGTTCTTGTTGCTGCAGAGAACCTCTTTGAGTTCCTCGAGTTCGCTTGCGAGCCGCTCCTGCTTGCGGTCGAGAATGCGCCCGACGACCAGCCCCGGGATCGCCACGGCCAAGCCCATCTGGGTGGATACCAGCGCTACCGAGATGCCGCCGGCGATGCCGCCCGATTGGCTAAAGAGCGACATCGACGCCAGCGAGTCGAACGTCTCGATCATGCCGGTGACCGTGCCCAACAGGCCGGTCAGCGGCGCCACGGCGACGATCGCTTTGACGAGCACGTTGAACTGCTTCATGTCGAGCTCGAGGTCGCCGAAGGCGTCGTCGAGGTAGCCGCGAAGGTCGTCCAAATCGAGCTTCGCAAGCGCCACACCGCGCATGGCGGCGCGGTCGACGATGCCACGCGCCCCCTCGCGCTCACCCTTGGCGTAGGCTTTGACCAGCTCGCGCAGCGTGGCCGTCGAACCGCGCTGCAGGGTCATCAGCCGCCAGCCGAGCGCGAACCACAAGATCAGCGTGGCCACCACCAGCGGCGGCATCACGAAGCCGCCGTCCTGGAAATACTGGAGCAGTTGGTCGAAGACTCCGGGTTGCATCACACAGCTCCCAGGTATTCGGTCGCTTCAGGCATCTCGACCTTCTCGAGCTTGGGCTTCTCGCCCTCGCTATCCGGCTCGCCCTGGCGCTCGAGGCGAGCGAGGTTCATCAGCCGAAGCGCGCCGCGCTCCATGTGGGTGGTGATATTGCCCGCCCACCCCTTGAGCACATTGCCGATCAGCAGTAGCGGAATCGCCACGATCAGGCCGAGTTGGGTGGTCACGAGCGCCTCGGAGATACCGCCCGACAGGAGCTTGGGGTCGCCGGTGCCGAACTCGGTGATGATGTCGAAGGTCGAAATCATACCGGTGACCGTGCCCAGCAAGCCGAGCAGCGGGGCGACGGCGGCGAAGACCAAGATGGCCGAGCCGAAGCGCTCGAGGGTGGGAAGCTCGTGGAGGATCGACTCGGCGACGACATCCTCGAGTTCTTCCCTGTCACATTTGGCAGGATCGACGTCCAAGTGCGACAACGTGCGAGCGAGCACGCGTGCCGCCGAACCGTTGGCGTTCTCGCACAACCTCTTCGCGCCCTCGACGTCGCCGGCGACGACCAGCTTGCCCGCCTGGGCGATGAGCCCGCGGGTGTTGGCGCCGGCGCGCCACAGGATGAACACGCGCCCGACGACCAGCAGCAGGCCGAGCAGGCCCAGGCCGACGATGACCCAGGCGATGACGCCACCGCTGTTGACGATGTCGAGCCAGGTCTTCTCCTTTTGCTCTTCGACCGCCTTTTCGAGCGACTCGAACAAAAACGCCTGCACGACGCCCGGGTTTTCGCCATTGGCGAGCGCGCGGGCGCTCTTCGAGGCGTCCTTTTTCCACAGCTTGAGCCGGCCGTTGCCCGCCGGAGCGAGCGCGCCGGCAGCCTTGTCGGCCACACCGTAGGCGGCGACGTTGCCGACCATCACGATCTGGCCCTCGGTCTTGGTGCCGTCGGGCAGGAAGAACTCGCCCTGCTTCGAGCGCACGCTGCTATGCTCTTCGAGCAACTCCGTGCCGGTGTCGAACAGCGCGCTCACAGCCTTGGCGTACTCTTTTTTGCCGTCGGCCTCGGGGATGTCGACCTTGCGATTCCACTTCTCGAAGGTCGCGTTGGCCTGCTCGACGGTGGTGGCCACCGCCTCGCCGCCCTCGCCCATCCCGTCGGCATTGCGCTCGACCTCGGCGAGGGTGTCCGAGAGGCGATCGGCCTCGGTCTGCAGCGACAGCAGCCGGCCCTGCAGGGCGTCGAGCTCGCCTTTGGCGCCGCCGACCTGGGCGCGCTCGCGCTTCTCGAGCTTCTGCAGGCGATCTTCGAGCGCCTTTTTCTGCGCCTCGAGGTAGGCGAATTCTTTTTTGTAGGCCGCGAACAAGCTCTCGTCCTCGTGCGGATGAGCCCAGCTCGTGGCGGTGATCGTCATCAGGACAAGCCCGAGCGCGATCAACCCGGCCAAGACATGTCCACCTGCGTGTCGGATTGGGCGCATCATTGCGCACCTCCCTTTTGAACTGCTTGCTGGTCCTGCGGGGCAGGCAGCGCGTTCGGAATCTCGAAATAGCCCACCCGGATATTCTTCTTGAACGAGTCGAACAGGTTGCGCACCCGCTTGGTGTTCTCTTCGCCGCTGATCGTCGCCCACTTCCAGCCCCCGTCAGACTTCTGGGCCATGCCGACCCGTCCGTCCTCGGTCTTGAAGTAGATGGCGACCATGCCGACTCGCGCCACGTCGGCGAGGACTTCGTCCCCGTCGACCTCGACGATCTGGCGGTACAAGCCGTTCTCACGCGCCAGGCGAAGCTCGTCTTCGACGAATTGCCACAGCCGGGCGGTCGCCTTCTGTGGCGAGATGAGCTTGTCGTCGAGCTGCTTTTCGAGCTTGTCGAGCTCGCTCAACCGCGCCGAGCGCTTGAACGGAAGGCTCTTGGCCACCGTCTGGCGTACGTCGCCGATGGCCTCCTTGGCCGCCGGGGCCAAATCAGCGCGCGTCTTGTTCTGCGCCTCGATGCGGTCCTGGTGCTTTTGAACCGCCTGGCGAAGCTGCTTCAGGCGGACCTCTTCGCGCTGAATCTGCATCTCGAGGTCGGCCTTCTGGCTTCTGACCGAGCGCAGCTTGGCGTCGATGTCGGCTTTTTTGTTCTCGACCTCGCTCGACAGCGTCTCGACCTCCGAGCGCAGCTCGGCGAGCCGTTTGGCCAAGGCCTGCACGTCGCCGTCGTGGGCGATCGCCGAGCCCGCGACGAGCAGGGCAAACAGAGCAGCAAAAGCGCCGAGGGTTTTCAGGCCCATTCGGCGCCACCTGGTGAGTTCTCGGGTGGAACGTCTCATGATGATGTCTCTTTGTGGCTTGAAGCTTGTCGTTGGCTCCCCTCCGCCGAAGCGGAGGGGAAGCGTCAATCAACCACCACTTAGCTGTCGGAAGTGATCGTCCAGCCGGCGGTCCAGTCGTCTTCGCCGACGGCGCCGATGAAGCCGGCGTCTTCGAAGAAGCTGTCACCGTCGGGCTGGACCGAGTCGGTCAGCGCCGGCGAGCCGCTCTGGGGAACCCAGCCGTCGAGCATGGGGTCGGTGGCTTGGTTGCCGTTCTGGCCTTCGAACCACTCTTGGACGGTGAACGGCTCGGTGGCCTCGGCGTCTTCTTCGTCGTCTTCGTCGAACGTCTTGTTGCAACCGTTGACGATGGAGTTGACCATGGTCAGCTCGCCGCTGAAGTCGCCGGCGTCGGCGTCCCAAGCGTTCTCGAAGGTGGCGATATCGTCGATGTCGATGCAGGCATCGGCGAAGTTGGCCACGATCATGTTGTAGTAGTTGCCGGCCACGCCGCGGCGAAGAACCATGCCGGTATCACCCTCGGCGCCGCCCAGGAGCGTCACGTTCGAGATGACCGGGTGGCTGCGCGGGCTGGCGTCGTTGTCGGCCTTGAGGTTGTCCGACTCGATGCCGCGGTCGGCTTTGTCGTCGAATTGCTGGACGACGGCGTACTGGATCTTGCCCTGCCAGCCGTCGGTCCAGTCGATGCTGTCGTCACCGATACCGGTGAGAACCAAGTGCTTGGCCTCGGCGGTGCCGCCGAAGAACTCGACGCCGTCGTCGCTGTTCATGTGCACCTGCACGTAGTCGATGACGGTGCCACGACCGACGCCCTGGAAGGCGATGCCGTTGAGCTCGTCCTCGTCGGTGATCAGGTCACCGGCGAACTCGACGCGCACGTATTTGAGCGTGCCGCTGCTGTCGTTGGGGTCGTCACCGCCGTACTTGCCGGTGTTGCCCTCGCCTTCGGCCTCGGCGCCGGTGTTCAGCGGGGCATTACCGTTGATGATCATGCCGCCCCACATGCCACGCTGGCGGGTGCCTTCGTCGGCAGCCGGGGTGAAGACGATGGGGGCGTCCTTGGTGCCCTCGGCCATGATCTTCGAGTTGCGGCGGATCGTCAGGAAGGTCGTCTCGGAGGTGGCCGGGTCGGCGAAGACGGTCACGCCGGGCTCGATGGTCAGCACGGTCTCTTCGGCGTCGTCACCGACGAAGACCGGCCCTTGGAGTTGATAGATGGTGCCGTCGTTGGCCAGCGTGAGATCTTCGGTGATCCCGCCGGTGATATTGCACAGCGTGCCAGAGTCGACTTCCGAGCAATCGACGTTCGGATGGTCGAGGCCTTGGCCGTTATTCGAGCCGCCGTTGTTGGTGGTTTCGTTGTTGCCGGCGTCGTCGCCGCAAGCAGCGGCGCCCAGTGAGCCGGCAAGCATGGTAGCGAGCGACAGAGCGATAAACTTCGTGTTCACATTCCAATTCATCTTGGCTTTCCCCGAATGGAAAAGAGACCAGACTGCGAATGCTCCCGGCGGGCCTATCCCGACGAAAACAGGACACAAACGGGCAATGGGCGCCCGTCCAGTTCGGGGTGCACAATGTCATCGATGGATGGAATTGAAGTGGCGTGTTTGTGACGATTTACTCGCCACAATGTAACGACCGTGTGACACCTCCCCGGTCGGGGGAGGAGTTACTTGGCCAAAAAGCGGCTCACCACGTCGTAGAGCACGCGTTGTCCCCACACGAATCCGTCGACGGGCACGCGCTCGTCGACGCCGTGAAAGAGGTCGCTGAAGACGAGATCGCTGTCAGGATCGAGCTTGAGCGGGGCGAATCCGTAACAGCGCATGCCCAGGCGGCTGAAGAAGCGCGCGTCGGTGTGGCCCGGGATCATGTAGGGGGCGGGAATGGCGTCCGGGGCGTGCACCGCGAGGGTGTCGGTGATCGTGTCGAGCAAGGGACTGCCGATGGGGTTGGCCTGCACGGCGGGCGCCTCGGAGACGACCTCGATGTCGATGGCGGGATCGTCGATGCAGCGCTCGACCTCGCGTTTGAGGTCTTGGCCGTTGAAGTGCGGCAGGGTGCGGCCGTCGAGATCGCAGCTGGCCTCGCCGGGGATGACGTTTCGGTTGGAGCCGGCGTGCATTACCGTGGGCGAGACGGTGTTGTGCAGCAGGGCGTTGAAGTTTCGAGAGATCGACGGATCGGGCAAGATTTTGTCGAGCACCGGCCCGGAGAGCCGGCTGTTGAGCAGGCTCTTGAGCCCCATGCTCGCCGGCAGCGGCTGGGTGTCGGCGAGCTTGCGGATGAAGTCCTCCATGACCGGCGACAGGTGGTAGGGAAGCCGGTTTTTGCCGAGGGTTTCGATCGCCGAGGCCAACTGGACGAGCGCGTTGTCGGGCCGCGGGATGGAGCCGTGGCCGGAGGGGCCACGCGCGGTCATGCGCAGGTGCACCGAGCCCTTCTCGGCGACCATGATCGGGATATAGCTCTGCGGCCCGATATTGAGCCAAAACCCTCCGACTTCGCCGAGCATGAACTCGGCGTTGACCCGCGAGGGGTGATTGTCGACCAAGAACTTCGAGCCGTGCCCGCAGCCGGCCTCCTCGTCGGCGACCGCCGCCACGATCAAGTCACGCTTGCGCTCGCGGCCCGAGCGGGCCATCAGCTTGGCCACCATCGTGCTCATGGCGACCATATTCTTCATGTCCACCGCCCCACGGCCCCAGATATGGCCGTCCTCTTCGGCCCCCGAAAAGGGTGGGTGGGTCCAACGAGCCGCCTGGGCCGGGACCACGTCGGTGTGGCCGGCGAGCAAAAGCGGCCCGCCAGTGGGGGTGTCGACCGTGGCCGGCAAGCGCACCACCAAGTTCGCTCGCCCCGGCGCGCTCTCGACGATCCAAGGGTCGAGGCCGTCTTCCGACAGCGCCTCGGCCAGGTACTCGGCGGCGCGATTCTCGTTGCCGGGCGGGTTGGTGGTGTCGAGGCGCAGAAGCCCCTTGAAGAGTTCGACCGCTTCGCGGCCTGTTTCGTCCCAGTCGATTCCGTGCGGGTCGAGCGGCATCGTTCCTCTCAGCGAAAGACCATCACGATCACGTCGTAGATCGCATGCGTGTAAACCGCGACCGCAAACCCTCGCAGGTAAAAGATCACCGCCAACAGCACGCCGGCGAAGAATCTGTACGTAAACGAGCCGAGTTCAAATGGATCGCCCAGAGATCCGATATAGTGGACCGCGCTAAACAACAGGCTCGAGACCAATACGGCAGTGGTCGCAGCCAGCCACGCCGGCCATTTGACCCACTTGACCCCGGCGTAAAACATGCCGCCCATCAAGAAGAGGCGGAAGACGAGCTCCTCGTACAGCCCGGCGCCGATGCTCAACACCAGGCTGTCGAAGACGCCGTACTCGACCGCGCCGGCGCCCGACGCCAGCAGCACGTCGAGGCCCAGCCCCCGCATCATGCCGATGACGGCGGCGCCGAAGAAAAACGCGTACACCGTGCTCTCGGCGATGACCTTGGGCCACAGCTTCGGGTTGAACTCGCCCTTTTTGCGCAGCCAGATCAGCGACAGGCCGAAGGCGATCAGTATCCCCAAGTTGATCAGGAAGTAGTTCCAGAAGTTATGGCCGGCCAGGGCCATCAGCACGTCGGTCACGAAGTCGACGCCGTTACGCACCCCACCGGTGGCCAGCAGCCCGAGCTGGTAGAGCACAAAGAGCGGGAAGACCAAGATGACGCTGGTGGGCAGGTCGCGGGTCTTATCCAAGTAGGTTTTGACGGCCTCTTTCATCTTCATGTCTCCAGCTTGGGACGTTCCTCGATGTATAACAGGCGCACACTTTTAAAATATTCACGACGGGAACTTTCTTTCGCAAATGGATGTAGCCTGCTACAACTTGGCCCACGGGGCCAGTCAAGCAGTTGGATTTCTTGATCTTGGCCGACCAATCGTGGATCATTTCTTCGCGGAAAAGCGCTTATGGTTCCCAGCTTGACCGAGATCATCCTGCTGATCGTCATCGTGATCTGTATTTTCGGACTCGGAAAGCTCGGTGACATCAGCGAAGCGCTCGGCGAGATGCGCGCCAAACGAGCACGCAGCCTTCCCGGGCCCGATGCCGTCGACATCACCCCCGAGCACCAACGCCGTGCGTCGACGGACGCTGCCGAGCCCAAGCCGGGCACGCGCAAGCCTCCGGTCGATGAAGCGATGATCGACGAAGACGAAGATAACAAGCCAAAAGCTAACGACTCTGAAGCCTGAACGCGCAGTACGAGGATTTCATGCTGGTCGACCTCATCGCTCCCATCGCCAACATGCCCATGTTGGCCGAAGCCGCCATCACCTGGACGCCGTCCACATTCTATATCGCAGCGGCCATCGTGCACGTGTTCGTCTATCTGATCGGCTTCAAAGTGCTGCAGACCGACCCCGAGCACAATACGTTCGTGGGCGCGGTGATCGCGGCGGTGGTATCCAACTTCGCCACGTTCGTGCTGCGCGACTTCGGCCTGTTCGGCATTTTGGGCGCCGGCGCGCTGCACTTTGTGATGCTGGTGGCCATCACCAGCGGTGAAGCGGTCAAGTCGCTGGTCGTCTTCCTGATCTCGATGGCGGCGTATGCCGGCCTGGGCACCTTCATCACCCAGCGCACCCCGCTGCGCGCCGAGAATATCGGTGGCATCCCCATGGTCATCATGACCGGCGGGCTCGAAGCCGAGCCGATCACCGAGGAAGAAGCCAACAAGATGTCCGCGCCTGCCGAAGACAAGACCCAATAAGTCGAACCCCGGTAAGCCCAGACTCGGCAAACCAAGATCCGGGAAGCTCGGTTACAGTTCTAGATCGGCGATGAGCGCGTCGACGTCTCGCTTGATGGCGTCAAAGTCGACGCCGTCGTCGAAGATGACGATCAGGAAGTCTTTGCCCGCGCCGACCAGGTAGACGTTTTCTTTGGCGTCGAGGCCGGTGGCGACCATCGGCTCGGTCGCGCCGGCGGTGGCCTTGAGCGCGCGAGCTCGGCCGACGCGCGCTCGCACCGAGCCGGCGCGATCGACCACGAGCGCCGCCTTGATTTGAGCATGCTCTTCGAGCGCACCCATCATTTGATTGCGTTTGGCATCCTCTCCGAGCAAAATACTCCTCCTCAAACAACTGCGAGACCAATCGACCCGCTCGACACCGACCGACGGGTGCAAGCGGTGGATGCTACCGGTGAGTACGCGCCTTGGTGCGCTTGCTGACGCCCAGCGGCATGCTCCCGCGCGCTTTGAGCCCGTGGCTGGTAAAGCCCGGCGCGTCGAGCTGCTGCAGGTAGAACTCGGCCACGGCGCCCAGCATAGCCGCATTGTCCGTACAAAGCGACGCCGGCGCAATGAAGATGTCGACGTCGGCCTCGTCCCCGGCCGCGCGCATGGCCTGGCGCAGGCGGCTGTTACAGGCCACGCCGCCCGACAGCACCACTCGCCCGATATCGTTCTGGTGGGCCGCCGTCATCACCTTCATGACGAGCACGTCGACGACCGCCTCTTGGAAGGAGGCGCACAGGTCGTTGAGCGCCTGGCCTTCGGGGATGCCGTGCTCCTCGAGATGCTGGAGCACCGCGGTTTTGAGCCCGGAGAACGAAAAATCGAGGTTCTTGCGCGTCCACATCGGCCGCGGGAAGTCGATCGCGGCCGGGTCGCCCGTCTTGGCGAGTCGGTCGATCTCGACGCCGCCCGGATAGGGCAGCCCGAGCATCTTGGCGACCTTGTCGAAGGCCTCGCCGGCCGCGTCGTCGCGCGTGCGGCCCAGCAACGTGTAATCGCCCAGCTCGTGGACGATGTAGATGTCGGAGTGGCCGCCGCTGGCGATGAGGCCCACGTAGGGAAACTCGGGGGTGCCGACCTCGTCGAGGTCCAACAAGACCGTGGTCAGGTGGCCCTCGAGGTGGTTCAGGCCTACACATGGCCGGTCTTTGGCGAAGGCGAGCCCTTTGGCGGTCTCGACGCCGACGAGCAGGCTGCCGACCAGCCCCGGACCGGCGGTCACCGCGAAGCCCTCGATGTCGTCGAGAGTCTTCTGGGCGCGCTCGAGCGCCTGATCGATGACCGGGTGGATGTCACGAATATGATTGCGGGAGGCGAGCTCGGGCACCACGCCGCCGTAGCGGGCGTGCACCGGGATCTGGCTGGCGACCGCGTTGGACAGGATCTTCTTCCCGTCCTCGATGATCGCCGCCGAGGTCTCGTCGCAGCTCGACTCGAGGGTCAAGACCAGCATGGATTACTCTCTCAGAGCCGTTCGAGAATCGAGCGAACCTCGTCGGCGCGCTTGCCGGACGGCTGTAGATTCAGAAACTTCTTGTAGGCGCCCTTGGCTTTGCCGATGTCGCCGCTGAGCTGATAGGCGGTGGCCAGGTCGAGGTACATACTCGCCTTGCGGTAGCCGAGGCGGTCGGCGCGCGACAGTTGCTTGATCGCTTCGCCGTTGCGTCCGGCCCCCAGCGCGGCTTGGCCGTGCAGGTAGGCGGTCTTGCCGTGGCCGGGCTTCTCCTTGCTCAACTTGCGAAGCGCGTCGAGCGCTTGGCTGTTGCGGCCGCGATTGACCAGGCGCTGAGCGCTGGCCAGACGGTCGTCGAAGCTGTTGCCGCTCGCCTTGGGCTTCTGGGGCGCGGGCTTTTTGGCGGGCTCGGTCTTGGGCGGCTTGTTTTGCACCGCCGGCTTGGTTGCACCGGCAGCCGGCTGGTCGCCCTGGCCGGCGTTGGCCACGGGCTGCTGATTGGCAGTGGCCGGGTCGACCCCGGCGACGGCCACGGCAGTCTGCGTGGCGGTGGTCTGGACGTCGGCGCCGTAGACGCCGGCTTCCATCTGCGCCTGCGCCTCGCTCAAGCCTTCGGGCTCGGGCGTCTCTTCAGCCGGCTTTTCGGCCACCTCTTCTTTGGCCGGCTCCACCGGCGCTTCGACGGCCGGCTCCGGAGTCTCCTCTTTGGCAGGCTCTTCGTCGGAGGCGGCAACTTTGTCGCCTTCGGCGTTCTCGGGCGTCTGGTTGTCGCCGGTGGCCACGGCGATGACAACCGCGGTCAACGTCGCCAGAACGGCGACGGCGACAAAATACACCCAACGATTGCTCGTCTGAGGGACGTCCTCGAACTCCCAATCGTAATCACCCTCTTCACCGTCGGAGAAAAAGGCGTCCTCGTGCGACTTGTCGGCGAGAGACTCCTGGAAGAAGTCATCTTCTTCGTCAGCAGTCGCCTCTTCTTTCTCGGCCTCTACTTTCTTCTCGGCCTCTTCGGTTGCTTCCTCGTCGGCCTCTTCTTCCTTCTCGGCCTCTTCTTCCTTCTCGGCCTCTTCTTCCTTCTCGGCCTCTTCTTCCTTCTCGGCCTCTTCGGTTGCTTCCTCGTCGGCCTCTTCTTCCTTCTCGGCCTCTTCTTCCTTCTCGGCCTCTTCGGTTGCTTCCTCGTCGGCCTCTTCTTCCTTCTCGGCCTCTTCTTCCTTCTCGGCCTCTTCGGCCTCCGGTTCCTCTTCGGACGCTTCGTCAGCAGCCTCTTCTTGCTTGTCGGCCTCTCCAGCCTCCGGCTCTCCAGCCTCCGGCTCTTCGGCTTCCGGCTCTTCGGCTTCCGGCTCTTCTTGCTTCTCGGCCTCCCCAGCCTCCGGCGCGGCTTCGGCAGCCTTGCTTCCCGGAGATTGCGACAGGTCGTATTCGGCCTTGACGACTTGACCGTCGGCGGCCGACCGCTCGACCTTGGCGGGCGCCTCTGCCGGGGTGACGTCGACGGCGGGAATCTCGTCGGCGGACTCCTCTTCCTCGTCGATCGGCTCGGTGACCTCGTCGGCCATCCGGCCCGGCTTTTCGATCGGCTCGACGATCTCTTCTTCGTCGTCGACGGCCGAAATCTCCTCGGTCACCCGGTCCGAGCGATCGATGTCGAGGTCTTCTTCCGCCGGCGCATCGTCTTGCTCCGCCGTCCCCTCTTGTTCGGCCGCTTCCTCCGGCTCTTCCTGTTCGGCCGCTTCCTCTTGCTCGGCCGCTTCCTCTTGCTCGACCGCCTCTTTTGGCTCGGCCGACTCTTTCGGCTCGACGGCCTCCTCGGCACTTGCCGACTGTTCGACCACGTCGCCTTCGTCGTCGGCCTTGGGAAGTTCGTCGGGGTCGATGGCCGCAAACGGCGCGCTCTCGCGCACACTTCGCGACGCCTCGCGCTTGACCGACGCCGCCTCCTCGACCGACGCGGCACGCCGCTCGGCACTGCTACGAGGCTCTTCTTGCTGGGCCTGTTGGGCGGCCTCGGGCTCCGGCTCCGCCTGAGTGGCATCGACAGCCTCGTCGGCCTGCTCGGCCGACTCTTCCGGCTCTTGGAGTTCTTCGTCCTCTTCGTCTTGGAACAACCGCGCGACCTGGATTCCCGGGGAGGTCTGGTCGGCGGGCGAGCGCTTGGGGAAATCGTCCTCGGCGCTCACGTCTCCGTTGGGCGTGGCGATCGGCGTCGGCTGACGGGTGCGGTGTGCCGTCTGGCTCTCTGCAGGGGGAGTCTCTTCGTCGCGAGCCACCCTCTCGATCGGCGCGGTGGTGCGCCGCTCGGCAGCCTCGTCACCTTCGAGCTTGTCCGCCTTTGCCTCATCGGACTTGGCGGCCTCGTCACGTGGGACAGCCTGCAGCTGTTGGATCGTCGCCTCGAAGCGCCCGCTCTGGCGCAGAAGTTGGCGCGCCTCCTCTTCACGTCGGCGCACCTCGCGCTCCTCGAGCTCGTTGAGCGCGCTGTCGGCGTCGAGTTGCTGAGGGCTTTCTGCGACGGCCCGCTCGTCTGCAGCCGGCTGCTCGACGATCGGCTCTTCGGCCCGCGGCTGCTCGAGGGTTCTGCGCGCACGTTCGTCGGAGTCGTCTGCGGCATCCCAATGCACCTTCCAGTGCCCGCCGCCCTCGGCACCGGAGCTCGATGCCGCCTCGGGAGTCTCGGTGGTTTGATCGCCCAGCGGGCTGATCTCGACCGACGAGTCGACCTGCGTAAACGGGGTCGGCACGTCCTCGTCGTCCTCCGCTCCGGCAAGCCACGCCTCCAGGTTGGAGGTCTTCTGCGAGTCGGTCGCCTCGCTCGACGACTTCTCGTAGAGCACATCTTCGCTCAAAAGCCGGCGAATGATCTGCAAGGTGGTGATATCGTCGAAGGGACTGTCATCGACGACCTCGCGCAGCGAGCGCACCCCGTCGAAGAGACGCACCACGCGTCCGGCCGGCTCGGGCAATTCGGCGAGCAGATTGGGCAGACGCTGGTAGTCGGCCTCGAAGACCCGCCCCAGCGAAGGCAGCACAGCCACCAGCTCGTTCCACTGGTCGAGGCGCTGGATTCCCTCGATCAGAAGCTCGCTCGAGTTCTTCTCGATATGATCGGCGCGACGCACGTTCTCGTGGTACTCGACGCGGAAGTCGCCGTCGGGCCACAGCATCAGCCGGTACAGGGCCTCTTCACCCTGCAGCTTGCCGCACATCGCGTCGAGGATATTGCCCTCACGAAAGTGCACGGCGGCTCGGCGCCCGTTTCGGTTGATCTGGATCGACCCCGATCGAAGCTCCTGCTCGATGGTCTGCAAGAGGTCGATCATGGTCACGTCGGCCAGGTCGCCCTCGAACTCCTCGGCTTCGCCGCCGCTGAGCCGCTGCTGGGCGCGCTTTTGCAAGAGCACCTCGACCCGGCTGGTCACCTCTTTGATGTAGATCGGTTTGGTCAAATACTCGTCGGCGCCCAACTCGAAGCCGCGCATCTTCTCGGGAAGCGAGCGCTGCTCGGTCAGGAAGACGAACGGGATATTCGTCCAGTGCGGGTGCTCTTTGACTTCGGCACAGAAGTCGAAGCCGTCCCCGTCGGGCAACTCGGTGTCGCTGATGATCAGATCGGGCTCGTGGGTGCCGATGGCACTCCGCGCCTTCTCGATCGAGTCGACGATCAGTACTCGATAGCCCGCTTTCTTGAAGCTGACCTCGAGGACTTTCTGACTCTTCGTATCCGCGTCAACTACCAGGATGGTCTCGTTCGCCACGCCCGCTCCTCCGGAGGGTTTTCCGCACTGCGCGCCAGCCCCAAAATGAGGTGGCCGACACGATCGGTAGGATCCTTACACGTCCTAGAAAACAAGCAAGAATCCTGCCGACGATCTGGTACCGCAGCGAATCTTAAATGGTTGAGGAGTCATTCACAAGGAAGGTCCGCAACGGCAAAAGAGCAAAAGAGCAAAAAAGCAAAAAGCTAGAGAGCAAAAGAGCAAAAAGCTAGAGAGCAAAAGAGCAAAACAACTCGTGCCCAAGGGCAGCTCGAGGAGCGTTACTTTTTTGCTCTTTTACTTTTTCACTCTTTTGCTCGCGCGAAGCGCGCTTTCACTCGCGCGTCAGCACGCCGAAATGCTCGGCGTACTGCTCGAGCGCCTCGACCGGGGCGCGGAAGGTCGCCGGCGAGTCGGGGTTGAAGACCACTCCGCGCACCTGTTCGCGCACGTCGAGGATTTGCTCCATCGAGTCGCGCGGGTCGAGCACCATCAAGAAGACCTCGCCCGACGCCTCGGCGCGGCCGGTGGTGCGCGCGAAGTCCTTGAGCCGGCGCACGTTGGTAAACGCCACTAGCCACGGCTCGTCGTCGACGAGCATCACCGTGGGGCGGTTGGGCCCCTGGCGGTTTTCGGCGGGCAAAAAGTACCAGCCCTTGAGCAAGAACATCGCCTGCCACAGGGCTTGAATGTTCTCGGTCGTCGGGTCCGCCTTGGCGCGGGCGACGTAGTCTCGGATTTCTGAGGCCATGGTTGGTTTCCTGTAATTCTCTGCTTTCTGGCGCCCCCCATCCGACTCGCGCTGTAACGCGCGCGAGCCACCTTCCCCGAGGTGAAGGGCTGCCCAAGCAAGCCTGAACCAAGTAGCTATTCGCGGGGTAATCCCTTCCCCAGGGGGAAGGTGCCGAGCGTGTCGTTTAACGCGAGGCGGATGGGGGGCGCCGAGAAGCTTTGCTGTCCGAAACGCCCTGCCTCCTAGACGCCGACCACAATCAAATACGCCCAATTGACCAACGGCACCACGATCAGCGAGATCTTGAAGATCTTACTCTCCGTCGCATTCAGGTGGATCTTCGTCCGCTTGTCGCGCACGAACAGCCCGAAGCTCACCAAGCCCCACAGCGCCAGCGCCGCATATACCGCCATCATCATCGGCTGCAGGCTGATCGCGCCGGCCAAGTCGCCGTACAGCAGGCGAATCGTGGCGCGCGTCGCCCCGCAGCTCAAGCACGGCAGGCCCACCGTCGCCTTGAGCGCGCACGTCCCCAGGTTGCCCCACGGCTGCTGGACCATCCAGCCGCCCAGCGGCAGGGCAAAGAGCGGGAGCATCAAGAATGCCCCCAGCGGGATATGCCCCGGGTTGCGCTGTTCGACGGCGAGTTTCATGCCAGATAGCGTCCCTTCATCAGAAAGACGATGATGATGAAGCACAAGCCGACGATGCCGTGGATGGCCATGAACAGCTTGCGCTTGCCGTCGCCCTTGTTGTGGAAGCGACGCATGCGCTGGTGGAAGAATTGGTCGGCGACGATGAGGATGAACACCAGCATGAGCTTGACGTGGAAGGTACTGCCCCACACGCCCTCGTCGACGCTCAGGTAGATCTTCGGGTTCAGGAACAGCGCGTACAGGCCGGTCGCGAGGGTCAAAAAGAACCCCGGCAACACGCCCATATAGTACGACTTCGACTCGTAGACCTTCAGGTCCTCGTCGACTCCGGTTTCACGGCTTACGTGCGTGCCGACGTGACGGGTCAGCATAAACAGGCCGCCCATCCAAAGAATGATTCCGATAATGTGCAGCGACGCCATCCATCCAGGCATAATCGATCTCCTCGTTACCAAACTCTCAACAGCATTCCAGCGATCTCTTCTGCGGTCAGCCGCCCCGCTTCACCGGGGGTGATACCCGTACAGACCGCCCGACGCAACACCGCCGAGACGGCAACGCCGCGGCCGTAGACCTCATCGCCGGGGGTGGTGATCTTCGACAAGAAGAGGTCCACGTCGGTCTGGTCGATCTCGTAGGTCAACTGGGCGACTCCGAAAGTGCGTTCGATCGCTTCGACGACCCCGGAGCGAGAAACGTAGGCTTCTGCCCACGCATTTCCACCTTCGAGCAGCGCGCGGATATCCTCGGGCAGCCAGGTTTGCCATCGTCCGGGGATTTGATCGGGATAGCTGTGGGTGGGCAGCTGCGCGGGCACCGAGTCGGCCAAGGGGATGACCATCAGGTCGCCGTCGTCGTAGGCCTCGCGAAATTCCTCGTCGTCGATCTCGTCGGCGAGCTCGCTGGCAGCCTGCTCGGTCTCCTCGATCACCAGCCAATAGCCGGGGGCGGCACACGCGAACGCCCCGCCCTCCGGGTCGGCGGCCCAATCCTCGAAGAGCTCGAGCCACAACAGCTTCGGGTTGAACACGCGCCGGAACACGCGCTCGATGGTCGACTCGCCGAGGCGGTCGAATACCTCGCCGCGCTCGTCGTTCGGCGTCCATCCGGGCAACGCCTGCGGGTCGAGCCGGCGGCGGGCCTCGAGCTCGAATTCGACCTCGGGCGCGTCACCCGTGCGGTCGAGGTAGCCGCGAATGATACCGGCGTCGTCGGGAAACCCGTACGTCAGCGCCGCCTGCGCGACGTGTTCGGGCCCTACCTCTTCGCCGCAATTCTCGCACTCGTAGCCCGCCTTTTGGGGCACCTGCGCCAACAGCTCGCCCAACCTCTCGACGGTCAGCGGGTGAAACGGCGTCGAATGGTAGAAGCGCTGCATCTGCACGTGCCCGCACAGCCCACACTCACAGCGCACGTCGGCGACATACATCACCTCCGGCTCGCCGTGCTCCCCTGGCGCGAATCGAAATACGAATGGTTCAGCCATAACTATCGCCTCGGTTGATGCAACGCCTTCTACATGAGCAATTAAGGACATAAGGGTTGCAAGTCTCGACTGCTTTCCAATTCGCAGCCCCTATGTCCTTAATTGCTTATTTAGCGGTCGCTGCAAACCTGCAAGGCCATCTCTTCTCGAAAGCAAACTCAGAACCCGCTCACGCGGTCCCAAAAAGTCGATTCGAACTGCAATACCGCCTCGGCCATCGACTCCAAGTGATGCGTCGGGTCTTCTTCGGGCTTGTCGTCGCCGCCTTCGACCCAGCGTGACATCGCCTCCAGGTAGCGCGCCAGCGTCGACCACGACGAGGCGGTGCGCGTCATGCTCACCGCGAGTTGGGCCTGGAGGATGCTCGGCACGTGCTCGCCGGCCTCGTTCAGAAAATCGCGATACAGGTAGCGGAAGTTACCTCCGCCGGTGCCCCTCTTTTCGATGCACTGAAACGCAAATCGATACGCCCAGGCGGCGTCGTCGAGTTCGCGCCAGGAGACGATCTCGGCGGCGAATTGCTCGAGGGCGGCCAAGCCGCCAAAGCCGCTCGAGTCCTCTTCCATCTGGGCGGCGTTTCGCTCCAGCGCCAGCTCCACCGCCTCGTCGAGGGGGCGCGTGTCGCCCGGCTCCAGGGTCCACCACACGTTCTGGTTGCCCATCGACGGCGGCGCGTTCGAGGCGCGGGCGCGCTCGAGCGCGTCGGCCGAGATGCGCTGCAGCCCCTCGAAGTGGGTGTCGGCGACGAGCACCTCGCCGGTGGCGTCGTTGTAGCCGACCACCGCGATCTTGTGGCCGTTGAACGGAGTGGTCGACCCCCAGTAGGGAAGTTCGCACAGGTCACACTGCACCAACACCGGCCGGTCCTCGTCGAGCGCGGCTTTGACGCCGGCCCAGGCGGCCTCGTTGTCGCCCTCGAAGTGGGGGCGAAGCTCGAGGCCCAGCGCCTCGGCGCAGTTCTCCTCGAGGCGGAAATGCCGCCCCATGATTTGGCGCGACGGGGACATATGCTCACTTTTGAGGTAATAGACCCCGAGCCCGCTGCCGAGCCCGAAGACCATCGCCTCGCTGAGCTCGATGCCGGCATGGCGCAAGATGTCGGCCATGGCCGTCGAGCCGCAATGAATCCCCGTGTGATGCTCAAAGTCTTTGACGATCCGGTCGCTCATCGGTATTTCTCGTGACTCACTTCTGCGCAACGAATATGGGGCTCCCATGCGTGTACACCAGAACCAACCGAGATACTACCGACAGCCGTCTTCGCTGACGGCGTTTGTCACCCGTCTCGGCTGGATATTTGCCGTCGCCATGCTGGTCCTGCCGCCTCAAATCACCATGGCGCAGCAGGCGCCTGCGGCCCAGGTCGATACGACCCAACAACAGTCGGCCGAAGGTGCCGAAGAGGCCGCGCCCGAAGCCCAGCAAGCCGACGAGGACGACGAAGAGTTCTTCGGCGAGGCCCACCGACGACGAATGTACGAGCAGTCGTCCCTGTCGACCACCACCGCCGTGCTCTACAACCTGGCCCTGCCCGGGCTGGGCAACCTGTACGCCGAACAATATTTCTACGGGGGCATCGCCTTCACGCTGATGGTCTTCACCCTCGTCTTCGAAGGCTACGGGCTGGTCACCAACCAGTCGGAATTCTTGTGGATTGGCGCCGGCACCGCGCTGATCGCCTACTCGGGCAGCATCGCCACGAGCGTCGTCGGCGTTCGCGAGTACAACCGCAAGCTGCGAGAGGGGTTGAAGCTGGAGACGGTCTCAGAATCTGGGCCGTGGCAGTTGCCGAAGGCGAGGACGATCGACGTCGGCTTTCGATTTTGAGGATTGACTTTCTCGGTCGCCTTGCAAGGGTGGCGTCCGCTATTCGGGGCGCCTGAACTGCGGCGCAAACTACGATTTGGGTGTTCCCCCATGCACCATAAAAGCTGAATTGAGGAACACTCAAATTGCAGTTCCGCGAGGGCGTAGTTGGCCCTCGCCCCAAATCGCGCGCCTCAACAACCACATACGCCCCACCGAAGGAACACTCAAACCGTCGCAAACCACCCGACGGGCCGCTTCCCCTCTGCCACCATCAACCGGAATCTCACGCCTTCGCTCGTTCCCGTAGGCGGCTCGCCGCCCGGCTCGTACGCCTTCAACAAATCGCGCCCCTTCGACTGCACCCACGTTCGCTGCTCGAGCACCCGGTCGAGCGCCGACTTGTTCATGGTGGTCGCCACGACGCTGCCGTCGAGCGCGACCAACGCCCCCGGCTCCGACAGGCACTCCAGCGCGCCGATGAGCAGCTGGCGCTGTTGGTTGATGAGGCCCGTCGCCTTCGAGCGCAGGTGCTCCTGAGCGTCGAGGGCGGCGTTGAAGTGGCGCGCGATCGCGCCCAGCTCGTCGTCGTAGCCGGCCTTGAGGCGGCGTTTGTATTCGCCCTCGGCGATCGCCTCGCTGACCTCTTTGAAGTAGGTCAGCCGCGCGATGAGGTGCTTTCTGAGCGCCCGAGACAAGAAAACAAGCGAGAGTAAGGCGATGGCGACCAAGACTCCCAGCCAGACGCCGTTTTGCATGGCCGTCTCACGGGCCTCACGGTCGGCGACGATCATCGCGGTGCGGTTCATCTCGACGAGCTCGAGCACCGACTGTTTGACGTGAAAGAACGTCGGGAAGGTCTCTTTTCGATACGCCACCAACGGCTCGTCGAGTTGCTGGGCGAGCAGCTCTTCACGCAGCGCCGTGTACTGGTCGTACTCGAGCTCGATCTGGTCGATCATCTTCCGCTCGCCCTCGATGGTCACGTTGTCGCGCGCCTTGCCGAGCGCGCTGTCAAAGGCGGCGTCGGCCGCGTCGAGGTTCTCGCGGCTGGTGGGGTCGACGCCCGGCTCGACGAGCGAGGCGAGCGTGGCGCTGTCCTGGCGCTCGAGCGCCTCGAGCATGTTGGTCGCCGCCGTCAGGCTGCGCACGTTCTCCTGCAGGATGCGGTCGATCCCGCGGCTCAGCTCGAAGAAGCCGACGGCAGCGCCGCCGGCCGCCAGAACAATCAGCAGCACCAGGTAGCCGTAGCCGAGTAATAGTCGGGTGCGAAGGCTCATAAGGTCTCACTCAAGCGAGCGCAGCGATACGATTGACGGCCTCGGGGCGGCCGATGACGACCATGATGTCGCCCGACACCAACTGCACTTCGGCGCGGGGGTTCGGCTCGACGGTGTCGCCGCGGCGAATGGCGAGCACCGAGACGTGGTACTCGTTGCGAAGGTCGAGCTCGGCCAGAGTCTTGCCCACGAACGCCTCGGGCGCCTCGACCTCGGCGAGTTCGGCGTTGCCCAGGTCGATCTGGTCGACGATGCTCGGCTGGGAGAGCCGACGAGCCAGGCGCCGCCCCATTTCTTGCTCGGGGTCGATGACCTCGTTCGCCCCCACCGAGCGCAGGATGCGCGCATGAAGCTCGTTGCTGGCACGAGCGATGATCCGCGGCACGCCCATCTCTTTGAGCAAGGCGGTGGTCAAGATCGACGCCTCGACCGAATGCGCCCCCATGGCCACGATGGCCACGGACATCTGCTCGAGCCGAAGCCCGTACAGCGCGTCCTCATCGGTCGCGTCGGCCTGCACGGCCACGTCGACGACGTCCTGGACCGCCTCGATGTGGTCCATGTCGTTGTCGACTGCCAACACTGCTTGCCCCTGCGAGGCCAGGCTCCTGGCGACCGCTTGGCCGAATTGGCCGAGGCCGATGACTGCTGTTTCTCCGCTCACTGGGTTTGATCCGGGGTTTAGGGGTCTAGGGATTTAGGGGTTTAGGGCGCTGATTTCGCTGATTCGCTAATTCGCTAATTCGCTGATTCGCTGACTTCGCTGATTCGCTGGCGACCGCGACGTCAGACCGTACCGCTCATCCTGCGGAAACTGTTTCGTCAGCTCGTATATGTCGGTCGTCACCTGCATCCCAACCTGCCAAGCCTTGTTGTTCTTATACCCTGCTGCCCCGCCCGCAGAATTGTTCGCGGCTTGCTTCCCTCTACGATTCATCTGTCTCTCCTCGTCGATTTCCAAAGCAAAGGTTCCTTCTGTCCTACACTCTGGTTATCGGCAGAAACCGCCAAATCGTTGCCTCCTCCCCCGCCCGCGCACCACCAAATCACGATTCCTCTGTTCCCCCCCACATCCCAACATCCCCACATCCGCGAACTCCGCGCCTCCCAAACCCCTAAACCCCAAAACCCCCTCCCCTAACCCACCATCAACCGCGTCTTCGGATACGTCACTGGACTCGGCTTGCCGCCGCCGAGCAGCAGCGCCAGCGTCAACGGCCCGATACGACCGACGAACATCACGAAGATGATCACAAATTTGCCGATCGCGCTCAGCTCGCCGGTCGCCCCGATCGACAGGCCGACGGTGGCCACGGCGCTGACGACTTCGTAGACGAGCATATAAAACGGGATATCCTCGGTCAGGAGCAGAATGAACATGCTCAACCCGATGACGAGCACCGCCACCACCGCGATCGCCGCGCTGCGGTAGACGATCTCTTGGGAGATGCGACGCTTGAAGAGGACGACCTTGGGCTCGCCGCGGGCGATGGCGCGCACGCCGGCTAAGAGCACCACGGCGGTGGTCGTCTTGATGCCGCCGCCGGTGCTTCCCGGTGAGGCGCCGATATACATGAACCCGAGCATGGCGAAGACGGTGGCCATCTCGAGTTGGCCGTAGTCGACCGAGTTGAACCCGGCGGTGCGTAGCGTCACGCTCTGGAACAGGGCGTTCATGACCTTGTCGACCGGGGCGAGCCCCGCAAGCGAGGCGTCCCACTCGACGGCCAGGTAGATCGCCCAGCCCATCAAAACAAGCGCCACCGAGGCGAGGGCGACGATCTTGGCCTGCACCGACCACTGGATGCGTCCTTCGGCGCGCCACGAGCGAAAGGCGCCGGCCATCACCAAAAAGCCCAGGCCCCCGAGGGTGATCAGCGCCGAGAAGACCAGCAGGGCGAATGGGTCTTCTTTGAACATCATCAGCGAGTCGGACTGCAGGGCGAATCCGGCGTTGCAGAACGCCGAAATGGAGTGAAAGACCCCGTTCCAGACCGCCTCGCCCCATCCGTAGCCGTGGGTGACGAAGACCACCGCCAGCAAGGCGGCGCCGACCGCCTCGATGACGAAGGTCGAGATGACGATGAAGGTGGTCAGCCGGTAGGCGGTGCGCGGGTCGTGGATGTCGAGTTCTTGGCCCAGCGCGCGCTCACCGCGGATGCCGAGCTTGCCGCCGATGATGACTGCCGCGAAGGTCGACAACACCATGATGCCGAGCCCGCCCACCTGAATGAGGCCCAAGATGACGGCGTGGCCGAAGGTCGAGAAGTCGTGGGGCGTGTCGAGCACGATCAAGCCGGTCACGCACGAAGCGCTGGTCGCGGTAAACAACGCGTCGAGCGGGTCGATGGGCACGCCGGTGGCCGAGGCCTGCGGGAAGGTCAGCAGCAGTGTGCCCAGCAAGATGATGGAGACGAATGCCGCGGCGATGAGCACCGCCGGGTGGTCGAAGAAGACGCCTAGCAGCTCGCGAAACAATTCGCCGCGCACCACCATCGCCACCAGCGTGAGCAGGTGGTAGACGCCCACGAGCGCCAACGCCACGGCGAAATTTCCCACAAAGACGAGGCTCAACCCCAGGGGCACGGCAAGTAGCGCTATTGCGCGCTGGCCGGCGGCGTAGCTCAGCAGCACGAAGCGCAAACTCAACACCACCGTGAGCAGCGTCAGGGCCGCCGAGACGGTCAACGCCACCCAGTGGCTCGACAACTCGAAGCCGATCACCGCCACGGTCAAGAGCACCGACACGATCACCAGATGGCGCACCGGTGGCCCGTAGGCCGCCCACCACTCGCCGACCGAGTCGACCGGCGCGCCCAAGGGGCGATCGATGTACTCGCCGATCTCGGTTGCCTCGGGGAACAGGTGCTGGGTTAGCAGCACCAGGTGCCAGATGATCAGCAGCACCGCCAGCAGCGGGTCGCTGACCAGCGCCGGCACAAAGAGACCGATGTTGACGGAAAAGGCGACGGGAACCAGATTTCGTAGCCACTCGACTCGCCGGAGAAGGCCGGCAGCAACCACAACCGCGCTGATCAACAGTGCACCGGCATAGATGGCGCCAAAGTCGGTCAACTGGTTGGCAGGCCCGAGGTAGCCTTCGGGCATGTCGATCGAAAAGATCGCCACGACTGTCAACGCGGTACTTCCGACGAAACGCGCAGCCGTGAGAAGCCGGTGCATGCAGTGACCCGTGCGGGAAATAAGTAACACGACGTCGACACGATGTAGTCACGCCACCAGAGGTTGTCAACGCGGCGCGACTCACTACAATGGCCGCCAATCGCCTCAACCCCAAACCCTCAACCCTTATAGATCCCGCACATGCATATCCTTGTCATCAACTGTGGTAGCTCGTCCATCAAAGCTGCGGTCGTCCAGAGCCAGAGCGGCGAGGTCGCCGCGACGCTCGACGTCGAGCGCCTGGCGCCCAACGACGCCGCCGAAGCGCTCATGTCGATCAACGGCGCCGAGCCCTCCTCGGTGCCGGCCGACGAGCATGCAGGCGCCCTCGAGTTCGCGCTGCCCAAGCTGATCGACGCGCTCGACGACGGCGTCGAGTTGCAAGGGGTCGGCCACCGGGTCGTCCACGGCGGGCGGCGCTTCGACCGGCCGGTGTTCATCAACGACGAGGTCGAGCAGACCATCGAGGAGCTCATCCCGCTGGCCCCGCTGCACAACCCGGCGAACCTGGCGGGGATCCGGGCGGCCAAGAGTCTGCTGGGCGACATCCCGCACGTGGCCGTCTTCGACACCGCCTTTCACCGCACGCTGCCCAACCGCGCCAAGGCCTACGCCATCCCGCCGGAGGTCGCCGAGGAGCACCAGATCGAGCGCTTCGGCTTTCACGGCGTCAGCCACCAGTACGTGGCGGGCAAGGCCGCCGAGTATTTCCGCGCCGACGTGCGCGACCTGCGCCTGATCACCTGCCACCTGGGCAACGGCTGCAGCCTGGCCGCCGTCGAGTACGGCCGCTCCATCGAGACCTCCATGGGCATGACCCCGCTCGAGGGGCTGGTCATGGGCACCCGCAGCGGCGACATCGACCCGGGCGCGATCATCAACCTGCTTCGCCAGGAGGGCTGGGACGCCGACCGCGTCGACGATCTGCTCAACCGCGAGTCGGGTCTGGCCGGCCTGTCGGGGGTGGGCAACGACATGCGTGACATCGAGCAGCGCGCCTCGGAGGGCGACGAGCGCTGCCGCATGGCCATCCAGGTCTTCGCCCACCGGGTGCGCAAGTATATCGGCGCCTACGCCGCGGTCATGGGCGGGGTCGACGCGGTCATCTTCACCGGCGGCATCGGCCAGAACAGCGCGCTGATGCGCCACCGCATCTCTCAGCGCCTCGAGTTCTTGGGCGCGCGCCTCGACGAGGACAAAAACCGCGCGGTCTCGGTGGGCCGCCAAAACCCGGTCGCCAGCTTCTCGGCCGAGCCGAGCCGCTGCCACCTTCTGGCGGTGGCCACCGACGAGCAGCACGGCATCGCCAGCCAGGTCTCGAGCCTGATCATGAAGCGCCACTGCCCCACCGACACCGAACGCACCATCCCCATCGCCATCTCGGCGCGCCACGTCCACCTGACCCAGGAGACCGTCGAGCAGCTCTTCGGCGAGGGCCACGAGCTGACCCCGTACAAGCCGCTGTCGCAGCCAGGCCAATTCGCCAGCGAGGAGATGGTCACCCTCGTGGGCCCCAAGGCCGAGATCGAGCGCGTGCGCGTGCTCGGCCCCACCCGGTCGAATAACCAGGTCGAGATCGCGCGCACCGACGAGTTCAAGCTGGGCATCGACGCGCCCGTGCGCGGCTCGGGCGACGTCGAGAACACCCCCGGCATCACCCTGCGCGGCCCCGAGGGCGAGGCCTCCCTCGAGAAGGGCCTCATCTGCGCGCTGCGCCACATCCACATGACCCCCGAGGACGCCAAGGCCTTCGGCGTCAACGACGGCGACTTCGTCGAGGTCGCCGTGCGGGGCGGCGAGCGCGACCTGACCTTCGGCGACGTGCTCATCCGCGTGTCCCCCAACTACAAGCTCGAGATGCACCTGGACACCGACGAGGGCAACGCCGCCCACCTGGGCCGCTCGGCCGAGGGCGTGCTCGTGTCCACCGAGGGCGAGGCGGCGATCCAGCGGCGCCGGACGCGTTTCGACTCGGCTGCCGAGTAGTGGCGTTTGTCCCGGGACTCCCTCCGGTCGCCCCGGGCTACCGAGGCCTTCGTTTCGCTTCGCTTCACTTCGGCGCGGCGCGGACTGCGCGCCTTAGACTGCTCCTTCGACACACCTCGCTCGGGCGGCCAAGGCGCCGCGCCGAGCGTTGTTTGCGAGGCCTCGGTAGCCTCAGGCGACCGGAGCGAAGCGAAGGGAGTCTGGGGAGAGGGCGCGTGTTTAGCTTCGAGATCGACTCGCACAACTGGCAACAAGGGAGGACGAGATGACGATCGGTAAGAAGCACTGGGCGATCGCCGAGGGGTATATCCCCGAGGGGAGCACCGGCCCCGAGCCCGAGATGCTCAGCCACGAGACCGCCTGCATCCTGAACACGACCGACCAGGACGCGCACGTCGAGTTGATGATCTACTTCAGCGACCGCGATCCGATCGGCCCCTACGAGATCACCGTGCTCGCCAAGCGCACCAAGCACGTGCGCTTCAATGACCTCGCCGAGCCCGAGAAGGTCCCCCGCGGCACCGACTACGCCAGCGTCTTCGAGTCGGACGTGCCCGTGGTCATCCAACACACCCGCCTCGATAGCCGCCAGGCCGAGTTGGGGCTGCTGTCCACGATGGCTTATTCGGAGTGAGTGGGGGAATCGGAGGACCCGGGACTCCCTTGCGGTCGCCCCGGGCTACCGAGGCCTTCGTTTCGCTTCGCTTCACTTCGGCGCGGCGCGGACTACGCGCCTAGGACTTCTCCTTCGACACGCCTCGTTCGGCACGTGTTTTGGAAGAATCTCTGGCCTTCCGAGCCGCTCGGCGCCGGTCTTGGAAAAATCTCTGGCCTTCCGAGCCGTTCGGCCCGTGTCTTGGAAAAATCTCTGGCCTTCCGAGCCGTTCGGCGTGTCAGCGAGAGAAATCTCTGGCCTTCCGAGCCGTTCGGCGTGTCAGCGAGAAAAATCTCTGGCCTTCCGAGCCGTTCGGCGCGTCAGCGAGAAAAATCTCTGGCCTTCCGAACGGCTCCGAACGTTTCCGAGAAGAGTCTCTGACCCTCCGAGCCGTTCCGATGGCGAGCGAGGCTGCAAATTGGCGTCCGGCGCCGATCAGAGTTGAGCCGCAAAGAGCCACACCACCAGAACAACGCCCGGAATCGCCCACACCCCGGCCACGAGGTCGTCGGCGATGACGGTGATGCCGTTGTCGCCCTCGTCGTCGAGGCGGCGAGCAGGCGGGGGTTTGGTGACGTCGAAGATGCGGAACAACACCAGACCGACGAGGGCGGCGAGCCAGCTGAGGTTCGAGAACCACACCAAGGTCGCCCACACGCCCACGACTTCGTCCATGACGATGCGTCGGCTGTCGTGCTCGCCCAGGGCCTTGCCAGCCCGGTCGGCCCACCACATCGACAGCAGCGTGACGACGACGAACGGCCCCACGCGCCAGCCCAGGGGCCAGGTGGACATCCACACGATCGCCGGGGTGAACAGCGCGGCGGCGTAGGTGCCCGGGCCGCCGGGGATGTGGCCGACGCCGAAGAAGGTCGAGAAGAACATCGACACCGGGGCCTGTCGCCAAGCTTGCCGCCAGGTCGGCTTAGGTTCGTCGGCAGGTTGCTCAGGCGACTCCATGCTCGGCCTCCTCTTCGGCGTTCTTGCCGGCGAGGCCGCCGAAGACGACGTACCGACTCAGGGGATAGGTCCACAAAATCCAGATCAAGCCTTTGGACGCACCCCAGCCCCAGCCGGCGCCGACGATCCCGGCGAGCCACTCGGTGAGCAGGCCGTGGCCGACGGCGGCCGAGCCGCTCATCGCAAAATAGGTCAGCGCCGACCAGCGCAGCGAGGCGTCGAAGCGGCGAAAGACCCAGAAGCGGCACATCGAGTAGTGGATCACGCCGCCGACCACCGCGGCCAGGCCCGCCGAGACGCCCACCGACAAGAGCCCCCAGGCGACGAGCGTGTGCACAAAGGCCGCGTAGACGAGCCCGTCCGAAGCCGTGGCCACAAAGCTCGCCACAGACGATCCCGATACGTCCATCAGATGTCTGCGCCAGGTGCTCACGACGCGCCTCTCCCTGCGTCTTTGAGGAGCACCAGATGCGACAGCAGGTTGACCACCAGAATCGTCCCCAGTCCAATGACGGCGATGGCGCCCAGCGAGAAGAGCCCCTCGTGGTGGGCCAGGAGCATCGCGCCGAAGCCGACCATGCTGGTGATGAAGGCGCCTGCGATGGCCGCGGCCGTGGTCAGCTGCGCGCTCAGGTCGTCGGGGTGCTCGCGAAGGTGCATGAGCACGTGGAACGAGGCGTCGATGCCCAGGCCCAGCCAGATGGGCAAGATGATGATGTTCAAGAAGTTCAGGTCGATGCCCAGCCAGCCGGCAAGCCCCAGCGCGCCGGTGAACGAGGCGACGAGGATGCCCATCTGCAGCAAGACCTCGCGCCGGCGCCGAAACGCCAGCACCGAGATCAACAGCAGCCCAGTCAGGGTCAGCCCGATCATCCAGGCGGCGTCGCGCTCGACGAGGCGCACGATATCGTACAGCAGGAGCGCCTCGCTGATGGCGTCGTAGCGCCCCGGCTCGTCGATGCCCGGCAGGTCGGCCAGCGCCCCGGCAAAGCGCGAGACCTGGTCGATCTCGGCCAGGTCGATCGCCGGAAAGACGAGCACGACCTGCTTGTCGTCGACCTTGCTGCGAAACGGCTCGCGCACGCCTACGGGGAGCTTGTCGGCGGTCAGAGGCCCGCGCTCGAGCAGTCCCTCGATCTCGTCGACGAAGCCGGCGAGCTCCTCGCTTCGCTTTTTGGCGGGCACGTCTCGGAGGTCGTCGAGCACCTCTTCGAGCAAGGCGAGTTTGTCGCTCTGGCGCCCGGGCAGGAGCGAATGCAGGGCGATGACCTTGTCGATGGTCTCGCCGCCGGGATCTTCGTCGCGGCGCCGCTCGAGCTCGGCGATGACCGCGTCGCTCTGCTCGGTCGAGTCGGTCAGCACCACCGTGGGCGTCTGCGACTGACCCAGGAGCTTGTTGATCTTTTGGTCGAGCTTCCACGACGCCGAGCTTCGGTTCTCCAGCGGGGCGAAGCTTCGCTCGAAGTCGAGCTGGGTGATGCCCACGCCGGCGGCGAGCACGAGCACGCCCAGCGCAATCGCCGCCGAGCGCGCCGCCCGCGGCAAGGTCTGAATGGCGTCGTGGCCGAGCCGACCGGACAGGTAGCGGGTCAGAAGCAGCGAGGCCGGCGCGCGAAACCGGCGGCCTTTGCGCTCGAACAAGTAGACCAGCGGCGGCATGAACAGCGCGTAGGCCAACAAGATCAGCGCGATGCCGCCCAGCGAGATGACCCCGAATTCGAAGAACGCCCGAAAGTCGGTCACGATGAGGCTGGCCAGGGCCACGGCCGTGGTAAACCCGCCGTAGAAGTTCGCCCGCCCGCTCGTCGCAAAGGTCTGGGCCAGGGCCTCGCCGGTGGGCAGGCTGTCGCGAAGCTCTTGGTAGCGAATGTAGAGGTGAATGCCGTAGTCGACCCCGATGCCCATGAGCACGGCGGCCAAAAACCCGGTCAAGATGTTGAGGCTGCCGAAGGTCAGCTGCGCCCAAGCCATCGACCAGATCGTGCCGGCGACCAGCGGCAAGCCGACCACAACCATGCCCGAGGGGCTTCGAAGCAACAGCAACAAGACGAGCGCCAGAAGTGTCAGCGCCACGCTCGTGGCCACGCCGAGGTCGCTCTGGAGCACGTTCTGCAGGTCGACGCGCTTCTGGTAGCGCCCGGTCAGGCCGAACTCGACGCCGTCGAGCGCCCCGACCTTGGCGGCGACGCTGTCGCGCACGCGGCTCGTCAGCGAGCGGGTGCGCTCGAGATCGGTCGAGGGAAACGACGGGTAGACGAAGAGCGCGAGCGTGGTGCCCTCTTCGCCCACGTAATACGACGACTGGTCGAGGTCGCCGTACCTGTCGGTCAGGTCCGAAAAGTCGACCTCGGGCGGGTCGTCGTCGCCCAGCGAGACGAAGAGCGGGTTGGCCCGCTTTTTCTCCCAGCGGATGCGCTTGTCGAGGCGTGCTTTAGCTTCTTCGAGGTCGGCGTAACCGGCGTAGAGCAGCCGAAAATTCTTGAAGAAACCGACCGGCTTTTTGACCTCCACGCGGCGCACGCCGTCGAGCCGCCCGAGGTCGTCTTCGAGATCATCTGCGAGCGCCTCGAGGGTCGGCCGGTCCGCCCCGTCGAGCACGACGCTCAGCCTACCGATCTGGCCGCCGTAGACACGCTCGAGCTCGTCGAGCCCGCGCACGCTGGGGGCGTTCTCGGGCAGCAAACGCGTCAGGTTCGAGTCGAGCGTGAGCTTGGAGGCAAGCCCACCGGCCGCCGCGGTCAACACCATCAGAGCGGCGAGGACGACGAAGAGACGGCGGCGGCAAAATTCGATGAAGGCGTGCATCTTGAGACTCAATCTTGCGAATCGGGGCGGACGCTCAGGAGGAGGCTTCGGCCATGGAAGAAGAGCCCGACGGGCGGCCGGCGTTGTCGGGCGCGGCCGGGTCCGTCTGGGAGAGCGCGCGCATGATCCACAGCGCGCGCTGGCCGGCGGTGATCGTAGAGAGCGCCGCCAGCAAGCCTATGCCGGTAAGCACGACTTGCATCTGGGAGACGCCTCCCGGGCCGAACGCGGCGATCAGGGGGGCGAGCAAGAGGGTGAAGAAGAGCACGAGCAGCCGCTCGGGGCGCTGCATCAGGCCGACCTTGCAGTCGACGCCCAACCCCTCGCCGCGGCCGCGGGCGTAGCTGATCATGTACGAGGCGACCAGCCCCCACAGGCTCAGAAAAAAGAGCAGATTCTCGCGGCCATAGTAGGCCAACCCGGCGAAGACGACGCCTTCGGAGATGCGATCACAAAACGAGTCGAAGAAGGCCCCGACGCTCGACTGCATGTCGAGCGAGCGGGCCAGCAGCCCGTCGATCAGGTCGCAGGCCATCGCCGCGAAGAGCACCCAGGCCGCGCTCATGAGGTGACCGGTGGCGATCAGACCGGCGGCGGCCGTCGACAGCACCACCGAAAAGGCGGTGACGTGGTTGGGCCGCAGCCCCAGGCGGTCGAGCGGAGCGACAAACGACTCGCTCAGCCAGTAGGCGTACCGAATGAGCACCTGGGGAAGCAGCACAGAGCCGGTCTTGCGGCTCGCCTTCTGCTCGAATTTCGGTTGGCGAATCAAAAAGACGGCCAGCGCCAGGAGCAGGATTCCGAGAATCGCCAGTCCGGGCGCCAACGCCATCCAAACATTTGTAGAACCATCCATGGTGTTCATCGACTCAGGTGGATCAACCGCGCTCTTTGAGGGCGTAGAGCGTATCGAAGAGCAGGTCGCGCTGGGCGAACAAGTCGTGCACGGGCACTTCGCCGGCGACCGGCTGCGGGCTCTTGAAGTAGAAGCTCAGCCAATCCTGCACCCCGCCCATGCCGGCGCGGCTGGCCAGGTCGCCGAACAGCGCCAGGTCGAGCACCACCGGGGCGGCCAGAATGGAGTCGCGGCACAAGAAGTTGACCTTGATCTGCATCGGGTAATCCATCCACCCGAAGATATCGATATTGTCCCACCCCTCTTTGTTGTCGCCGCGCGGCGGGTAGTAATCGATGCGCACCTTGTGATCCATCTCCTCGTAGATCTCGGGGTAGGCATCCGCGTCGAGGATCGACTCGAGGACCGAAAGCTTCGACTGCTCCTTGGTCTTGAAGGAGCCGGGATCGTCGAGCACGGCGCCGTCGCGGTTGCCCAAGATATTGGTGGAGTACCAGCCGCTCACGCCCAGCATGCGCGCGGCGAAGCCCGGGGCGAGGATGGTCTTGATGAGCGTCTGGCCGGTCTTGAAGTCCTTGCCGGCGATAGGCACGCCCTCGCGCTCGGCCAGCTCGATGATCGCCGGGGTGTCGAGGGCGGTGTTCGGCGCGCCGTTGAGGAAGGGGACGCCCGCCTTGATGTGCGCATAGGCGTAGATCATCGTCGGGCTGATCGCCGGATCGCTCTCCAGCAGGCCCGCCTCGAAGGCCTCCAAGCTCGAGTGCACCGGGCCGAGGTTGACGTGCACCTCGGTCGAGGCGCACCACACGGACACGGCGCGGTCACAGCCGTTATCGGCCATGAAGCTCTCGATGTCGTCGATGAGCGCCTCGGCCAACTCCATCTTGTTGGCGCCCTCTTTGACGTTCGGGCCGCTCAGGTTGCGCACGTAATCTTGGTCGAAGACCGCGCTCATCGGGCGAATCGCCTCGAGTTCCTCGCGGATCGGATCCAGGTGGCGGTCTTCGAGCACGCCGGCATTCTTGGCCGCCGTGTAGCAGTCCTCGTCGAAGATGTCCCAGCCGCCGAAGACGATGTCGTCGAGGTGGGCCAGCGGCATGGCGTCGCGCAGTCGCGGCGCGTTCGGATCGTCACCCATGCGCGCGTACTGGGTCAGGCTTCCGATCGGCCGCGCCAGGCCTTTGCGCGCGGCCAAGACGCCTGCGATGACGGTGGTACCCACCGCGCCCAAACCGGGTAGGAGCACCGCGAGTTTTCCTTTGGCCGGCGCGACGGGATCGTTGTTCAACTTCTGCTTGTTCACAGCAACCTCTACATCAAAGTTCAAAAGCTATCTGAAGTCGTTCTTCTCAATGTTGATCAGGTGAATGTTGCTCAGGCATGTCGGCATCCCCCGCCCGGCCGCTTTACTTAACGCTCGTTAATCAGCGCCTCGAGCAAAGCAGCGGGATCATACGAACTCGCATCACCCGTGTCAATCTTAGTGGTGTGACACCACTGGGAGGCCCATCTTCGATGCAGCTGCTGCTGCTTTGGTTTCGTCGAACACGCGCAACACTCGCTTCCAAACGCAACAAGGGCACGGAGGAGCGCGAGTCGCGCTCCTCCGTGCCCTTGTTGGGAAAGTCCTACGGCTGTGCTCTACAGGTGCCTGCTCAGGTCATACGCGCCCGCTCACCGCCATACTCGGCGCGGCCCGAGCCGCGCAGGATAGCCGCAGCCCCGGTGTCGACCGGCATGCGGGACTTGGGCAGCTCGAAGACCTCGCCGCCCATCGAGATGACGAACTCGGCGAGCTCGTCGAGCACGTCGGTCTCGTCGGTGTGGTCACGCCCGTTCTCGCGCTCGACCTCGACAGTCCCCTCGTTGCGGTCGATGTTGCCCCAAACGCGCCGGCCCTCCTCGATGAGCAGGAAGCGCACCTGGCTCATCAAGGTGCGCTTGGCGATCTGCTGCAGGTCGGTCTCGGCCTTGCCGCGGCCGTACTCGCGCTCCCAGAGTTCCAAGACCTCGTCGATCTTCTTCTCGGACGCCTTCTTGGCCAACGGCCAAGTCTTCTCGTGGATCTTGGCCGGCTTGAGGTGGACCAAGCTCTCCTGGAGCCCCTCTTCGGCCAAATTGTCGAGTTTGCTCTCCTGGCGGAAGTGGCTGTACATGCGCCCCGGCGCAGCCAGAATCAGCGGCCCGGTGGCGTTGTGGAGCATCTCACGCAAGCCCTCGTCGACGATCTGGGCGTATTGGCGAAAGTAGCGCGGCTCGAGGTCGCGCTCGTCGCCCATGCCCACAAACGCGGGCTTGGAGCCCGACACGCCCGCAGGCGAGCCCTGCGCATTGGGCGCGCCGCCTTCGCGCTGGCGACTCTCGGCCGACGGGTGCGTCGGAAAGTCGGCCTGCAGCGCATCGTCCATGCTCGTGGGCGTATCTCCCAGGCTGATCTCCTCGATGCGATCCTCGCTTGCCTCGAACAGTTTGGTGTTCTTCTGGTCGAAAACCAGCACCCAGTAGCGCTGGGGCTCGAGCATCGTGCGCAGCATCGGACGCGTGTAGAACGTGTCGCTGACGATCGCCTCGTCGTCGACCTCGGTCTTGAGACGATAAACCCGCTCGATCTCGGGCGAGAAGAACGCGGCGACGCCTTTGGAGAGGCTCCCCCAGAAGGCGTCGTCGTCGAGCCAGTCGTCCATCATCTCGGCCACCGAGCGGAACTCCTCGTCGGGATAGCGCTCCTCGAGCATCTTCTTGGCTCGGTTGACCTGATCGCGAAACGCCAGCTTGTTGTTCTTGCCCTTATTGTTCTGACGATCGGCCTTGACGAAGATCGACACCGCCGGGCCTTTCTGTACGTCGAGCAACTCCTTGAATTGGTCTTTTCCGAAAAAGTCCATTCTTGCACTCCCTGTGTATTTGGATTTGCGCTTCGCGCCCCGATCACTCCTCCCTCAAACTTAATACGCACGCAGTCAAAACAACCTTACTTCCTTCTACTGCCTTGCTTTAGCCGCTCAGTTGCGGCACAATCGCCGCCAAGTAAGTACTCACTAACTTCACGCCTATCCTCTGCGGTCGAATCATGACACCTCGACTCCACATTGCCTCGGTCGTCGCCTTGGCCTCCGTGCTCGTCACCGGCCAAGCCTTTGCCAATGAAGACTTGCCCTACGAGCCTCCGTTCATCGAGCTGGGGCTGGGAGCCACCAATATCGAGACGACGCTCGGCAACGGCGGGCTGACCGCCGGCGTCTCCCAAGACGGAGATCTGACGATGATCTCGTGGCCGTCGCCGTCGTACTTCGACCACATGCACTATATGACCACCAATGCTCCGGACGCGCGTCAGCGCCCGCGCTTCGGCGCGCAGGAAGGCATGGGCGCTTTCGCCGGGTTGGCGTATACCGTGCAGGGCGACTCGACGGCGCAGGTGAGCTTTTTCCGCAGTGAGGACTGGCAGACGACCACCAAGTTCGTGGCCGAGGATGTCGGAGTCGTCGAGACGACTTTCGAGAACGCCACGCTGGGGATCACCGTGCGCCAGCTCGACCTGGTGCCCTACGAGCACGACGTGTTCATCCGCCGCTTTCTGGTCACCCGCGACTCGGCGAGCACTGTCGACACCGCCTCCATCCTCGCCTACTCGAACTTGTCGCCCAACCTGTCGAAGATCCCGCAGGTGCCGCTTCTCGACGCACTCATCGACCACAAGAACGACTATTTGGCCGTCTGGCAGGAGACTCAAAAGGCGGTGATGCACTTCCACCCGGGAGACACCGGCGTCGCCCAGAATCTGGGCGCGATCTTGCAGCCGCTCGACCGAGATTTCGGCGCGCTGGGTGAACTCCTCGAGAGCCAGACGCCCGACACCGCCCAGATCGACACCATCGCCGCCGACCTCGACAGCCACTACGCCGAAGGCGTCTACATCGCGGTCAGTTCGATGCCCGAGCCGGTCGAGTTCCAGATCGGTGAAGACACCACCGACTCTTGCGCGATGATCGACGAGCTCGCCGACAATATTCAGGTGCTGGGCGAGCGCTACCCCGACAAGAGCCTGCCGGCGCCGCCGCAGGTCGCCGACACCGTGCGCTGCAACGACTTCGACCCCCTCGAATACCCGCGCACCCAAAATGGCTGGACCTACACCGCCCAGGACGCGCTGGCCGACGCAGCCGACGGTGAACTGAGCGGCAACCGGCTGGCCGGCGGCCAGGTCAACGCCACCATCAAGTTTCCGCTGACCTTCGACGCCGGCGAGGCCGAGGCGACCCTCGTCTACGCCTTCGGCGCCACCGCCCAAGCGGCGAGCGACGAACTCGCCTGGGTGCGCAGCCAAGACATGCAGACGGTGCAGGACGACATCGCCCAGAAGGACAAGGCGTTCGTCGACGGGCTGTGGATCCCCGAAGAAATCACCGGCGAGATGCGCAAATTCGTCAAGCGCACCTTCTTGAACATGCGCGTGGGCACCGACCGAGAGACCGGCGCGATCGTCGCCTCGGTCAGCCGCCAGCCCAGCTACCAGCTCGACTGGCCGCGAGACGGCGCCTTCTTCAACATCGCCCTCGACTTGGCCGGCCAAAACGAGCTGGTGACCAAGCGCATGCGTTTTTACTCGGACACCATCCGAGACACCCCGGCCCGCCCCGTCGCCCTGCTCAATCAGCCGGTCCCCGGCTGGCCCGACGACCCGTCAGCGCGCGACTTCCCGGCCGATTCCTGGGAGATGAACTACTACGCCGACGGCATGACCGGCGGCAATATCCGCCTCGAGATCGACAACACCGCACTTTTGGTGTGGGCCTACGTCTACCACATCGGTCATCTGGAGGGTCAGGCGCGCGAGGACTACATCGAGCAGGAGTGGCCGACCATCAAACGCGCCGCCGACTGGCTGCACTCCTGGCGAGACCCGGAGACCGGGCTGAACTGGTACGCCAACGAAGACGACCACGCCGTCTACACGCAGGGGCTGCAGGGCTCCTCGACGACCTACGGCGCCCTGGTCTCGGCCGCACGCGTGGCCAAGTATCGCGGCGAGGACGACCTGGCCGACAAGTGGCTGCACCGCGCAGGCGAGCTCAAGGCGGCGACGATCAAGTACATGCACGTGCCCGGCGAGGGCTTCCGCGGCCACCCCGACCCCGACGAGCCGGGCGGCGGCTCGCCGCACTGGCTCATCTGGCCCACCCACATGTTCCCGCACGGCGACGAGCGCGTCGCCCCGCAAATCTCGTCGGGCCTCGACAAGCACCTGGCCGACGTCAGCGGCGAGACCCCGGGCGGCCAATACCCCACCAAGGTCGCCATCAGCGCGGCGCTGGCCCTCCCCGAGGGCGAGGAGCGCGACAAAGCGCTCGAAATCGCCACCAAGCTGGCCACCGAGATCGCCAACCCGCACACCTACACCATCGGCGAGCACTACTCGGCGATCGACAGCGACGGCGACGGCGAGTGGGACGACGGCTGGGTCAACGGCGTGTCGACCCCGCACCTGTGGTCGATGGCGCTGGTCTACCTGACCGCGGTCGCCTACCACCATCCGGACAAATTCGACGCCTACGACGCGGTGCTCCCGCAGGTCACCGTGCCCGAGGTCGAGCCGCCCGGAGGCAGCGGTGGCGAAGATGCCGGCGGCGATGTCGGTGCGGATGTGGGGGGCGATGTGGGCGCGGATGCCGGCGAGGTCGTGCCCAGCGTTCAGGACGATCCCGACCCGGACGGTTGCGGATGCGGCTCGACCGGCGAAGGCGTGCCGGGTGGGGTGTTGATGGTGTTGGTTGGGGCTTTGGGAGTGGTGGTGCGAAGGAGGTTGGTCTAACGACCAAGTTCGCCCGTGAGCGTGCACGTGCAGGTTCACGGGCTTAGACCCCCGGCAACCCCTCCAGCGCCGTATGCAGGCTCTTGTCGTGCCCGTCGGCCGGCACCACGCCCATGATCGTGGGCGAGCAATACACCGACAGGGCGACCATCACCCACCACAGCTTCATGGTCCCCGACACGATCGTGCGGCCGGCGAGGGCGTCGCCGTCGTTTTGCAAGAGCTTGACGCCGATGGCGCGGTAGATGCGTGCCGCGACGACAATGGCCAGGCGCGAGCGCGCCGGGATATAGGCCATGCCGCAGTCGGCGCTTCGGTAGTAGCGGTCGGCGAGCTTCAACAGGTCGCACACGACCTGGCTGACCTTCTCGGGGTCGGCCTCGCCGGCGAGTAGCTCGCGGGGTTCGACGCCGGCGTCGCGCAGGCGCTTGGCGGGCAGGTAGACCCGGCCACGCTCGGCGTCTTCGAGCACGTCGCGGCAGATATTGGTCAACTGCATCGCCACGCCCAGATCGATGGCGTGGGCATGGGCGCGCTGGTCGTCGACGCCGAGCACCGCGCACATCATCAAGCCGACGGTGCCAGCGACGCGGTAGCAGTAGCGCAACAGGTCTCGGTCGCTACGAAGGCATACCTTGCCCAGGTCGCTCTCCACCCCGGCAATGAGCTCGAGGGCGTAGACCACATCCAGCTTGCGGCGCTCGGCGACGTCGAGAAACACAGCAACCAGCGCGCGCGCGTCGCGCTCACCTTCGAGTTCGCCGCGCAACAACTTCAACTCGGCGCGCGCCTGCTCGGCGCTGTCACTTTCGTCGGCAATATCGTCGATCAGCCGGCACAGGGCATAGACCACCGCCGCGTCGTCGCGCCGATCGGCAGGCAAAAACCACGACGCCCAGCTAAACGAACGCGAATTGACGGCCAGCACCTCGCGGCTGGCGACCACCATATCGGTACTACCGCTCATGCACTCGCTCTCTCATTGGCCTTCGGAACATCGACTCGCACACCGGCCGACGGCACCGGCACGACCTTCTCGAGCACTTTGGCCGAGGTGATCACGCCCGGCACACCTGCGCCCGGATGCACGCCCGCTCCCACAAAGTACAACCCGTCTACGTCTTCGGAGCGATTGTGATAGCGGAACCAAGCTGACTGCGTCAATCGTGGCTCGGGTCCGAACCCGGCGCCGGCCTCCGAGCGAAGCTCGTGCTCGAAGTAGTCCGGCGTGACCGCAAACTTGACCGTCAGGTGCTCGCGAAGCCCCGGCATATGCCGCTCTTCGAGGTGTTCGAGGATACGCTCGAGGTACTCCTCTTTGAGCTCCTCCCAATCCAGGCCGCTGTTGTTGTTGGGCACCGGCGAGAGCACGTAGAAGCAGTCGTGGCCCTCGGGGGCGAGGCTCGGGTCAGTGGCCGTGGGCCGGTGCAGGTACAGCGAGAAGTCGTCGGCGAGCACCTTTTTGTTGAAGATATCGTCCAACAACTCTTTGTAGCGCGGGCCGAGCACGATGGTGTGGTGCTCGATGTCCTCGTACTTCTTGTCGGTGCCGAAATAGGCCACAAACAGGCCCATCGACTGCTTGACGCGGTCGACCTTGCGGTCGGTGTTCTTGCGCCGATGCTTCGAGTCGATGAGGTTCTTGTAGACGAAGGACGGGTCGGCATTGCTCACCACAAACCGGCACGGCAGGCGCTCTCCGGCCTCGGTGTGCACTGCGACGGCCTGGCCGTTTTCGACCTCGATGTCGACCACCGGCGTGTTGAAGCGCACGTCGACGCCGATGTCCTCCAGAAGTTGGACCATGGCGTGGACGATCGCGGTGGTGCCGCCCTTGGCAAAATGCACGCCCCACTTGCGCTCGAGCGCATGGATCAGCATGTAGATCGAGGTGACGTTGAACGGGTTACCACCCACCAGCAGGGGCTGGAAGGTGAAGACCTGCCGCAGCCGCTTGTCTTTGATGTACTTGGAGACCAGCCCGTAGACCGACCGGTAATTCTGCAGCTGGATCATCTTGGGAATGATCGTGAGCATGTCGGTCAGCTTGTCGAACGGCTCGTCGGCGAGCTGCTCGTAGCCCACCGCAAAGATCTCTTTGGCATGCTCGAGCATGCGCTTGTAGCCGTCGACGTCGGGCGGGTTGAACTCGCCGATCTGGGCGAGCAGCCGCTCCTGGTCGTTAGTGTAATCGAAGACGCTGCCGTCGGTGAACGTGATCCGGTACATGGGATCGACGTCGACCAGATCGAAGTAGTCCTCACGCCGACGCCCCACCAACTCGAACAGCTCGTCGAACAGGTACGGCGCCGTGATGACGGTCGGGCCGGCGTCGAAGGTGTAGCCGTCGCGCTTGAAGACCGCTGCGCGCCCACCGGGCTCGCCGCGGGCCTCGAGCAACGTGACCGGATAGCCCATCGCACGCATGCGAACGGCTGCTGACAAGCCCCCAAAGCCGGAGCCGATGATGATGACGGGTTTTTGTTCCATATTGATATTTCCTCAAGCGTGTCGAGAACCCACTCCTCCACTAAGATGCAACTGTCTGTTCTGAGTTACACCGACTTCTCGAACTTCTTTCGAACCTGCGGCAATCGCCACCAGGGAACCCCCGGTTTTTCGTGATGTTCCCAGTGATAGCCGAAGTGATAGCACGTCAAAAACGACACCCACGTCGAGTAGGCGTTGCTCCTGGCCCGGTGGCGATCGGCGTAGCCCTCCGGCGGCTCTTTATGCGGCAGGTACGTGCCGAAATAGAAGAGCTGGACCGTGCTCAACAGCGCAGGCACTACCCAAAAAAGGTTCAGCTGTAAAAGGCCGACCCCCAAAAGGTGATGCAAGACGTTAAAAACCACCGCCATGCCGATGATCTGGAAGACCCCGACGTAATTCTTCAAGAAGTTGAAATACCACGCGAAAAAGCCGCGATGCTCACCATTGTGGTAGTCGGGGTCTTGGCCGGAGGCGGGATGATCGTGGTGCTCCCAGTGTTTTTCGGTCAGCTTTTTGTACGAGAAGAGCGCGTAAAGGCGCACCACGACTGTGCCGATCAGGTCGTTGAGCTTGCGGTTGTCGGGCGCGACGGTGCCGTGCATGGCATCGTGGGCGGTGATGAACAACCCGGTGTACAGAAAGGTCTGCACGGCGATGGCCGGCACGACCAGCCACGGCGAGATCGCGATGACATCGACGGTCAGAAGAGCCGCCAGACACGCCGCCCACGCGCCGATGATGGTCAGCGCGATCGCGACTCCTTTAAAGGTTCGTTTGGTCATCCTGCCAGTGCCCTGATCATCTCCCAACCTTCACGCCCCATCGCCGTTTTGGTCAGCGACATGCGTAGCGACATCGGGGCGACACGAAATAGACTCCACATGACCCGGGCGATCTCCGCGGGGGCCAGGGTGCCGGACATATAGCCTTTCCAGTACTCACCGGGCAGCGAAAAGAAGACTTCGAAGAAGCGGCGGGTCTGGGCGGGCTCGAGGCGAAGGAGGCACTCGAGGCCGAACATCCACAGTTTGCGCGCGCGCACTTGGTCCTCGGGCCAGATGGTCCGCCAGGCGCTCTGCGCTGCGTCTTTGGGGTCGGCGCCCAGCTTGCCCAGTTGCTCGGCGATGACGCCGGCGAGCTCGGGAGCGGTGCGTAGCATGCGGGCCATCTGGTAGCCGGTGGCCGGGTGGACCATGCTGGCGGCGGCGCCGAAGCCGACGACCTGTTGGTCGAGCAGGGGCATCGGGCTATTCATGGGGATGAGGCAGCGCTCGACGTCCTCGACGCCGACGACGGGCACTCCGCGCGCGCGCAGTCGCTGGGCGAGTCGTTCTTCGAGCACGTCGAAGGTCATTGCCGGGCGGTGGACCAGTGAGGTCTCCTCGACAAAGTAGCGCCCATCGCCAAGGTTCATGGCGTAGAGGAACGTGGCCTCGGGGCTTCGGCGCGGGCCGGCGTCGAGAAAGTCCTCGCGAAAATCCATGAGCACGAGGTCGTCGCCGCCGATGGGGTCGCCGTCGAAGTCGCCGACAAAGCCGTAGGCGGCCTGGGAGGCGTTGGCGCCGCCCTGCTCGCGCTCGACGAACTTGGGGCGGTGGCCGGTCGCGTCGATCAGAAGCGCGGCCGTGTACTCTTGGCCGTGCCGGTCGAGCACGGTGATCCCCCGTTTGTTCACTCGTGTAGACGCGGCGAAGCCCTCCAGCCAGCGCACCCCGTGGGCGTCACACCATTCGGTCAGCCGCGCGCGCAGCTTTTGGTTGTCGAGGCGAAGATAGACCCGGTCGAGGTGGTGGGCGTGGGTTTTGCTGGTATAGGCCACCGGATTGTCCCAGCGCCGGTCGTAGCAGTCGGCCAGACCCAGCCCGGCGATTTCGTCTTCCCAAAGCCCGTAATTGTTCGGCCACGGCGACGGATGCGACGGCGCCAAGCACCCCACGTCGAGGCCTGCACGCGCCAAAGCCGCGCTCGCTGCCATTCCCGCCGGACCTGCGCCTACTACAAGGACGTCCATGGTGCCTACACCTCCGATTAGATTCCCAAGATATGATGCGCGTTCGCGCCCAACGTAACATATCGGTTAAAATGTAATCACTGGACGATCGAGATACGCCGAGAGTCTGGCCGCTAAGCGCATCGCCGAATGCAACCGCCCAAATCTGCCCCCCCAAAACAACCCTCCCCCCAAACGGTGTCAGACACCATGAGAGGTAGTCGTAATGCGGCTCACAGCACGTTTCGACCAAGCTCGACGAGTCAATTCGGCGTGATGACGACGGCGAAACCGGCATCAGAACACGTCGAATCAAAATCGGCTGCGAGTTGGCGGGTTCTTCGGTCGAAAAACGGTGGGAAACATAGTGTGGTGGATGCACTTCGGCAGGCTCACGGCACAGGTCGCGAGAGCGGGCGGGGGACAATGGCTGGAGCTTCTCGAATCGACGACGGGAGGTCGCCTCAGGCGGGCCGTGGCGGCACGGTCATGTTGAACTGACCCTTGCACCCGTAGCAGAACTGGTGGCCTGGCGGGATCGTCCCCTCGGGAAACTCGATCCGGTTGACCGGCGTCTTTCCCTCGCGCCACTTTCCGACCGCCTCTTTGTAGCTGTCGGCCACGTCCCAGCGCTGCTTGCGATACTCCTCGCGCTGCTCGGGGTCGCCTCCGTGACACAGCGGACGCGGCGCCTTTTTCGGATTTGCAGGACGGCTCGACCACTTCTGGGCGAGCACCTTCTTTGGGCCCAGGCACGGCTTGCAGCGCTTTTCGGCCAGCTGCCCGGCGTGCTTGTGGCACTCCTCGACAATCTTTGCGTGGTAGGCCTCGTCGTCGAGGTCCTTCCACTGCGGGAGCTTGGCCATCTCGAGCGGGTAGCGCACCGTGGCCATCTCGATGAGCTCGGCCTCGCTCTTGTCTTCATTCTTCTTCTTTCGCTTCTCGCGCCAGTACGTCTCCCTGTCGACCACCTCTCCCCACATGGGCTCGCCGCTGTGGTGGATGTCCCAGGAGCAAAGCCCGGGCCACCGCTTCGGATGACTCACCAGGTCCGACTCGCACGGGTTGCACACCGTGTAGCGCAGCCGGTCGATCAGCGCGTCGTCGTCCAAGATCTTGGTGGCCGTGTAGCGGCGCTCCCAGAAAGTGCCCGTGCGGTTGTGAAGCTTGTTGAGCTTGCGCGCCAGCTGGCTCTGGAAGTCACGCATGAACAGGTGGAGCTGCAGCGAACGGCAGCGCGCCACGATGTGGAAGTGGTTCGACATAAAGCAAAACGCAAAGATCTCCACGCCGTAAATCCAGGCGTACTTGGCCAGAAGCCCAAGGATGATCTTGTTGACCTCCTCGCCCGGCTTGAGCCCGTGGAACTGGTGGAGCGTGCGATTGACGATTTCGTAGATCGCGTCCTTTTCTTGCTGCCTGAGCGGTTGTCCCATCTGCCAGTCTCCGTAAGGTGAAGGTTCATCGACAGCCCTCAATACGGTTTTCGGCAAAAGGGGCCGAATCGTTGCGTGTTCGAGCCAACTTTTTCGCGGAACGATGTGCGACGCGAGCACAGAGGATCGCGCTCAGATGCCCATGGATGCTGGACAACATGGTGTCTGACACCGTGTTGGGGGTGGGGCGAGATCGGGGGGTGATTTCTGTTTCGAGATCCAGGACAACATGGTGTCTGACACCGGTACGATACGGTGTCTGACACCAGCAAACATGGTGTCTGACACCGGTATGGGAGGGGGCGGCGTGGGTGGTGATGGCGCTGCTCGACAAGTCGACTCGCTTCTTGCCACAATCGGCGCCGCTCGGGAGCCAAGCTGAATTCGGCGCCTTCACACAATGTTCGCAAGCACAGTCATCATCCTTCTCGTTGCTTCGCTCACGATGAACGTCACAGCACCGCACGCTGGTGGCGCGATCGAAAGCCAGCGCCCCGGAATCATGTAACTCATACCCAACCTGCAGCATCCAAGATGCGTGGTTATTTTCGAGTCACCCTCGAGTTGCTCTTTGGTGATCTTTGTTCATCCTCAGTTTTCCTCACTCGACCCGAACATGTCCCAGACCTCGCTCATTTGCCTGTCGCCGCCCGATCATCGCCTCGACCGCGCGCTGCTCGACGCTCGAGGCGGCTTCGTGTGGTGGTATGTCGACCTCGTGGACACCTCCGGCAACGGCCTGGTGCTTATCTGGTCGTACGGCCTGCCCTTCTTGCCCGGCTACGCCCAGTCGGCCCGCGACGGGCGCGCGCCGGCACCGCGTGAGCGGCCGAGCATCAACCTGTCGGTCTACAAAGACGGCGAACTCGACTTCTACCTCCTCCAAGAGCTCGCCCCCGACGACGCCACCTGGTCGAGCGACGACGATACATGGTCCTTTGGCGACTGCCGGATGCAGCGCCGCGTCGAAGACGGCCGCGTCTACCTGGACGTCGAGCTCGACTGCCCCGTCGACGGCTCCGACGAACGCCTGACCGGTCGCATCGAGCTCGACGGCGTCTGCCGACAACCATGCGGTGAAGAGACCCATCCCGGTGAACTACCCCATCACGATTGGACGCCGCGCGTCGGCCCCGCCACGGGTCGGGCGGATCTGACCCAAGGCGAGCATCACTGGCGGATCGACGGGCGCGCCTATCACGACCGAAACGGCGGCTCGGTGCCCCAGCACGATCTCGGCATGGACCACTGGATTTGGGGACGCGTGCCACTCGAAGGCCGCGAGCTCATCTACTACCTGCTGTGGGAAGAGGCCGACGGCGAGCCGATTTGTCTGGGCCTGACCATCGACGATGACGGACGCACCGAGTTCCTCGAAGACGTGCGCGTCGAGCTCGCCTCGCCGCGCAAGAATATGGGCGGACTTCGCTGGTGGCCTGCACTCGAACTGTTCCGGGGCGACGAGCCCTGGCTCGGTGTCAGACACCATGATGTGGTCGACAGCGGCCCGTTTTATATGCGCTATCTCACCGAAGTGACCACGCCGACAGGCGAGTCTGCTCGCGGCGTCGGTGAGCTGTGTGAGCCCGACCGCGTCGACTTGCACCGCCACCGCCCGCTGGTGCGCATGCGGGTGCACAACACCGCCGGCGACAACTCGATGTGGTTGCCGCTCTTCACGGGTCCCAAGCGCGGGCGAGTGCGCCGGCTTCTGGGCTCGTGGTTGAACGGACGGCGCTCCGACGAGAACCGCTCGCCCGGGGGCGCCCGATGATCGAGACGCTCCTCAGCTGGGAAACGCTCATCTGGGCCGCCGGCGCGGGCTTGCCGCTCTTCGCGCTCCTGATGACGCTCTTCAACCTCGTCACCTGGCCGCGAGGCCGGCGGGGCAGCCGTTTTACCGGGCGCTTATCGGTGCTCATCCCCGCGCGTAACGAAGAAGAGACCATCGAGCAGTGCGTGCGCGCGGCGCTCGAGGGAACCCACCCGGTCGACGAGGTCCTCGTCTACGACGACCAGTCGACCGACGAGACGCCGGCAATTTTGGCCCGGCTATGCGAGGAGTACGACCAGCTTCGCGTCGTCGAGGCAAAGAAGCTTCCGCCCGACTGGGTCGGCAAACCCCACGCCTGTCACCGGCTGGCCGAAGCTGCCACCGGCGACGTGCTCGTCTTTGTCGACGCCGACACCTTCTTGCAAGACGACGGCTTGGCCCGCATCGCCTCGCTCTTCGAGCGCGTCGACGCCGAGCTGGTCACCGCCGTGCCACGCCAGCAGACAGCGAGCTTCGCCGAGCGCCTCGTGCTGCCGCTGTTGCACCTGACCTACACCAGCTGGTTCCCGCTCATGCTGGTCTACCGCACCCAAGATCCACGCTTTCTGGCCGCCAACGGCCAACTCTTGGCCGTCAACCGCGCCACCTATGACGATATCGGCGGCTTCGAGGCCGTGCGCTGCGACGTGGTCGACGACATGGCCTTCTGCCGGCTCGCCAAGGAGGCCGGCCACCGCGTCGTCTTCGCCGACGGCTTCGAAATGGCCAGCTGCCGGATGTACGAGTCGGCCCGTGAAGTGTGGGAAGGATTCTCGAAGAACCTGTACGAGGGCATCGGCGGCCACCCCGTCGCCCTTCTGGGCGTGTGCGTGGTCTACTTCACCGCCTTCGTGCTCCCCTATGTGATGCTGGCGACAGCTTTGCTGGGCGGGTTCGCCTGGATGTTCTGGCCGGCTGCAGTAGGGGTAGGCGCCAACGTCGCGCTTCGCGCCGCCCTGGCCTGGCGCTTTCGCCAGCCCGTCGAGGGCATCGTGCTGCACCCGGTGGGCGCGCTGGCGTTGCTGAGTATCGCCTTCAACTCATTTCGCTGGCACGCCAGCGACTCGATCATGTGGAGTGGACGTACGTACGCGCGCAAGTCGCGCAGGAGTGAAACGTGACGCAATTCGCCATCATCGGAGCCGGCATGGGCGGCTTGTCGTCCGCCATCAGCCTGGCCGCACGCGGCCACGAGGTCACTGTCTACGAGGCCGGGCCGCGCAGCGGCGGCAAAGTCGGCATCGCCACCCACGACGGCGTCGAGTTCGACACCGGCCCGAGCCTGCTGACCCTGCCCGACCTCATCGACGAGGTCCTCGCGCTGGCCGGCACGAGCCTCGAAGCCGAACTCGAGCTTCTTCGCCACGACGTGGCGTTTCGGTACCTGTGGCCCGACGGTACCGCCCTCGACGTGCATTTTGCGCCCGAGGACACCCGTGAGAGCGTGCGCAAGACGCTCGGCGACAAGGCCGCGCGCCAGTTCGACGACTTTTTGGGCTACGCCCGGCGCATCTGGGAGGCGGCCGCGCCGAACTTCGTGCTCGGCCCGGCGCCCTCGTTCGGCTCGGTGGTCAAGCTGGGTCTGGGCTCACTCGGCAAGATGATGGCCATCGATCCCATGAACACGATGGCCCGCGGTATCGAAAGCCGGGTCAAAGACCCGAAGCTGCGCGACCTTCTCTTCCGCTACGCCACCTACAACGGCTCGAACCCCTTCGAGGCGCCCGCCACGCTCAACTGCATTGCCTGGGTCGAACTGGGCCTGGGCGGCTGGGGCATCCGCGGCGGCATGTACGAACTCGCCCGCGCCATGGAGCGCGTGGCGCGACGCGTCGGCGTCGAGTTCGCGCTCGATTCCTACGTCACAAGCATCGCCGTCGAGGGAGGGCGAGTGAGCGGAGTGGAATGGGGCTCACCACGGGGGACACAGGGGACTCAGGAGACAGGGAGCGAAGAGGAGACCGACCCCGTGAACGCCGTGCCCTCGGTGGCGAACCCAGCCTTTGCTCGGGCTGATGCGATCGTGGTCAACGCCGACGTCGCCCACCTCATCGACGACTTGCTCCCCGAGGCGACGAAGCACGACCTGGAGCCGCCGGAGACTCCGTCGATGTCGGGATGGACGGCCGTTCTCAAGGCCAAGCGTCGCTCCGCCGCCGAGCGCCAACCGCACACGGTGCTCTTTCCCGACCACTACGACGACGAATTTACCGATATCTTCGACCACGACCGGCCCCCCCGCGAGCCGACCGTGTACCTGTGCGCTCAAGAGAAGGCGCACGCCCGCGAGGGATGGGAGAATCACGAACCCATCTTCGTCATGGCCAACGCCCCCGCCGAGCCCGAGCACGGCCCGCGCTCCGAGCAGGTATGGGCAAACCTGCGCGAAACGGTCCTCTCGAGGCTCCACCGAATGAATCTCATCGACGCAGACGACGTCATAGTCTGGGAGCGCACGCCGTCAGACCTCGCCTCGCAATTTCGAGGCACCCGTGGCAGCATCTACGGCGCAGCGTCCAACTCAAAACTTGCCGCTTTCCGGCGTGCGCCTAATCGTATCGATGACGTCCCGGGCCTGTACCTGGCCTCGGGCAGCGTCCACCCCGGCGGCGGCGTTCCCCTGTGCGTGCAGTCGGGCAAGACGGCCGCCCAGGCGGCGCATGACGATGTAACGAATGGATGAGCAGTTCGAGCTAGTACGAGGTAAAATGATGAAGATGCGCCTCCCGATCCTCCTGTTGTCCCTCGCTGCGGCGGCGCTCGTAGCGCAGGGCTGCGCCACTGGTGACACCGCGCGCACCCAACCCGCCCAGACGACCGAGCCGCCGGCCACCACGACGGCCGACGAGCAGATCCCCCCCAAAGAGCGCGCCGCGCTCGAGGAAAAATTCTGCACCGCGACGCTCGAGCAGCTGCGAAATGATCCCGACCGCCAAGTCCCCGACGACTGCAAAGGGGTCGTCATGCGCCGTACCGAACAGTTCGGCCACGGCGAAAACAATGGCTATCTGGTCACGGTGATCGTGGGTGAGGACCGCGAGAAGATCGACCTCGGCGCGGTGGTCACTCCTGCCGGCCAAGTCGAGCTGCGCTCCCTGCAAACCGGCCTGAACCGCGCCGCCGTCCAAGAGGCCGAGCTCGGCATCCGCAACCTGCAGACGAAGATCGACGAATTCTTCCTGCAGAGCGAACCGCGCCGACTCCCCGACTCACTCGAAGAGCTCGAGCAACAAAATGTGGTCGACAACCTGCCGACCGACCCATGGGGCAACGCCTACATCTACACCAAGAAGTCGGCGACAGATTACGAGATTTACAGCGCCGGCCCGGACGGGCAGAAGGGAACGCTGGACGACGTTCGCGTGCAGTGAGTAAGCAAAAGAGCTAAAGAGCTAAAGAGCTAAAGAGCTAAAGAGTAAAAGGGCCAACGCCGACCGGCATTGACCCTTTTGCTCTTTTTGCGTCTCCCTCTTCTACCGGCGCGCCACGAGCGCGCTACGCCGACTTTTTCTCGTACACGAGCATCGGCTTCTCCTTCTTGGTGAGCACCTCTTCGGTGATCACACACTCACGCACGTTGCGCAGGCTCGGCAGCTCGTACATCACGTCGAGCATGACCTCCTCGAGGATGGAGCGAAGCCCGCGGGCTCCCGTCTTGCGTTTAATGGCCTCGCGCACGATGGCGACCATCGCCTCGTCCTGGAAGCGCAGCTTGACGCCCTCCATTTCGAACAGCTTCTGATACTGCTTGACGAGGCTGTTCTTGGGCTGCCACAGGATATCGACGAGCATATCTTCTGAAAGCTCGTCGAAGGTGACGATGACCGGGAAGCGGCCGACGAACTCGGGGATGAGGCCGAATTTGACCAGGTCGTGGGGACGGGCAAACTTGAGGATCTCGGAGGTGTTCTCGTCCTTCTTCTTCAATTCCGAGCCAAAGCCCATCTGCTGCTCACCCATGCGCCGGCTGATGATCTCGGTGAGGCCGTCGAACGAACCGCAGCAGATGAACAAGATATTGCTGGTATCGACCTGGATAAACTCCTGCTGGGGCCGGTTGCGGCTCCCTTCGGGAGTGATCATCACCTCCGACGACTCGACCATCTTCAAGAGCGCCTGCTGGACGCCCTCGCCGCCCACGTCGCGGGTGGCCGACGGCGACGAGCCGCCCTTGGCGATCTTGTCGATCTCGTCGATACACACGATGCCGCGGCTGGCGCGCTCGACGTCGCGGTCGGCGGCGAGCCACAGGTTCTTGATGACGTTTTCGACGTCTTCGCCCACATAACCCGCCTCGGTCAGGCTGGTGGCGTCGGCGATGGTGAACGGCACGTCGAGCTTTTTGGCCAACGACTGGGCCATCATCGTCTTGCCGCTGCCGGTCGGCCCGATCATCAAGATATTGCCCTTGGTCAGTTCGACTTCGTCGTCCTCCTCGTCGAACATGTCGGGCATCTCGAGGGCCAGATCGTCAGCCATGATGCGCTTGTAGTGGTTGTAGACCGCCACCGAGATGACCCGTTTGGCGCGGTGCTGGCCGACCATATGCTCGTCCAGAAACGCCTTGATTTCTTTGGGACGCATCTCGTCGAGGCCCTTTTGCTGCTTGGGCTCGCGCTCTTTGTCCTCCTCGATAATCTCGCGGCACAACGACACACACTCGTCGCAGATATGCACCTTGGGACCGGCGATGAGCTTGCGCACATCGCGCGCTTCCTTGCCACAAAACGAGCAACGGACCTTGCTATTGGAATCAGTCGGTTTCATCTCGGCTCTTATCGGGGGTAATCATCTTCTATGCCTTGTCTCATGGATTCAACCAATAACCAACCGCGTTTACTCCAACGAGACAAGCTCCCCCGAATTTGAGTGGAAACCCCCCGGACATGCAAGCTCTTTTCTCGCCGGCCGCCCCTCAGTGCGAAGTTGGGCGTCAACAGGGCGAGGTTGGGCGTCAAAACCGAAAGTCGTAGCCGAGCCCGCCGAGCAAGAAGCCGCTGCACATCGCGCAGTCGTTGCCCGGGTCCTCGGCGAGCACGCCGGCCTGAGCCAACGTCACCGCCAGACGAAGGGTGTGGCGGCCAAATTGGAACCGGTACGCCCCCGAGCCCAGGATGCCTACTGTGGGAGCGACGTTGTCAGCGTCGATTTGAGCGCCCAGATAAGGACCCACGTCCACCTCGAACGCCAGCCAGTCGAGCAAGAAGAGCGTGCCGCCGATCCCGGCGGACACGCCGGAGTGTGCGGCCAGCGATTCCGCCCCTCCCAACACGCCGGCCACCGAGGCGTCCGCGCCCACCCATGAGTTTCGCGCCGCCCAATACGTATAGCGACCGGCGAAGGCGCCTCCGGGATCTGATATCGAGCCGGGATAATCGCCAAATACGCCTGCGGCCACGTCCATCGTGAGTCGTTCGGACTCCGCGTAGCGAGCATCTTGAGCCAGCGCCGGCGGTGACGCAGCCAAACATGCCGTCAGACAACCAAATACCAGAGCCCATCGGACCGAAGCCTCTCGCTGCATTTCCTCACCTTGGGGCATTCACCACTAGGGCCTGTACGAAAATTAATTTGGTCGCGAATGACGGCTGAGTTTTGGTCCATTTTTGCCCGTAAAGCCTCGACTTAGCGCTGCTAAGCCTACGTTTTACGAACAAAAATGGCCTCAAAATCAGCTCGCCCTCGCTCGGGCACATATTTTCGTACAGGCCCTAATCGTTTTCAAACAATCCAGAATTTATCGCATAGGAATCCCCAGCAGGTGCAATCCTCGTGCCTGCGATGCAGAAAGCGCGCAGACGTGTCGCGCCGGTGGCCAAAAGTTACACAGCACGACACTTGTGTCAGTTTCGGTCACCGAACATGACATATGTGTCGGTATGGCCCGCCCGCAAAACCAGTTCGTAGTCCGCGGCCAGACCGACAGCCATCACTCGTACTCGTCCATCATGCCGGGACGAATCTTCGTGCGAGCCTCCTCACGCTCCTGCTCCTCTTTGCAGTCGATGCACATGGTCGTCATCGGCCGCGCTCGCAGGCGCTTCTCGTTGATCTCCTCTTCGCACGACTCGCAATAGCCGTACTCGTCGTTGGCGATGCGCTCGAGGGCGTCGTTGATCTTCATGATCAGGTTGCGGTCGCGGTCGGCGAACCGCAGCCGGGTCGACATGCCCTGCTCGTCGGTCGACTCGTCGAGTGAATCACGTCCACCTTGGTACTGGTCGGAGTCACGAATTTCATTTTGAGCCAATTTACTCTTGTTGATCAGCTCGGCGCGGCGGGCCTCGAGGTCCTCACGGATCTCTTGGAGTGTTTCTTCGCTGACTGCGCTCATCGGATGGCTCCTCGTGGTGTTGAAGTTTACTGCGTCTGCTTTGCGTATTACGCATTGCATTCGAATCATAGGCACAATGCCGGTGTGGTGAAAGCCGAGTGGCTCAGCCCCACGCAACCCGAGACGCACAGATTGAGACGCGACATGTCCAAATGCCCGAGCTGCCCCCTCGTCGACCTCCCCTACGCGGAGCAACTCCACCAAAAACACCAAAAGGTGGCGCGCGCGTTCGGGGCCTATCCGCAGATGGCAGGCCACGAGATTCCGGCGGTGCACCCGTCGCCCCACGAGCAGGGCTACCGAAATCGCGCCCGCATGGTGGTGCTGCCGAAAGCCGACGCCTCCGAAGCACTGCTCGGCTTTTACGAGGAGGGGAGCCGCCAGGTGGTGCCGGTCGAGCGCTGCGAAGCCCACCACCCCACCGTCGAGACGGTGTTGGGCGAGCTTCGCCCATTGCTCTTTACCGATGGGCTGTTGCGTTGGTTTACGCGCTTTGTCGACGTACGCTCGACCGCCGGCCACCCTGCCGCTGAGGAGGCGGCCATCGTCACGCTGTGCGGCGAGGTCGCCGAACACGACCGCGACGAACTCGAGGCGCATGCCGCCACTCTGCACCGAGCGCTCGACGAGGCGTGCGACGAGCTGCGCGTCTCGCTCCACCTCAACCTCGCCGACGAGCCGTCGCAATCAGTGCTGGCGGGCGAGCAACAGGTCGTCGCCGGCGACGCCTGGCTCGACGTCGAAGTCACCAACCGGGAGTTTCGCGTGCCGCCGACGGCCTTTTTCCAGGTCAACCTCGACGCCCTCGAGGCGGTGCACCGGCGCATGGACGCCGTTCTCGGCGACGACGAAAGTCGGCGACCTCTCGTCGACCTGTACTGCGGCGTGGGGGCCCACGGCGTCGCGTTGGCTGAAGCGGACACCGAGCTGCTCGGCACCGATATCGAACAGGCGGCGATTGATTTGGCCGAAGACAACGCCCGTCGGGCCGAACTGCACGCCGAGTTTCGCGCCGCCGCGGACACTCACGCCGCCGACTGGCTCGCCGATCGACTCGATGGCCGCGCCTACCGGCTCATCACCAACCCTGCGCGCGCCGGCATGTCGGCCCAGACGGTCGCCTTTGTGGGCGCCACCAAGCCCGATTGTATTCTGTACCTTTCATGCGAGCCGCACACGCTGGCGCGCGATCTCGACCGCCTGCTCGACCACGGCTTTCGCCTCGAGAGCATCGAGCCGTTCGACTTCATGCCCCAGACGGACCAGGTCGAAACACTGGCTGTGCTCACGCTCGACGACGCCTCCACCAAGTCGAGCCGCGAGCGCGCCTACCAGCCGCAAGGTCCCGCCCAGCGCACCTTCTCGCCGGGTGTCTCCGGCCCCAACATGGTGTCTGACACCGTGATCGACGCGTCGAGTTGGGTGGCACTCGTGGCCGGCGAGACGCCCAAGCACGGATTCTTGCCCAAGGCGCGTGGGCTCGACGGCCAAGGCCGCATCGAGGTCGAGCGGCTGCGCAAGGTCGAGGGAAACTCGGTGGTGCGCGTCAAAGCGCCGACGCTGAGCGACGACGAGCTGCGCCAGCGCTTTCGCGCCTGGAACCACCCGGTGCTCGGTGACCCCGACTACGGCGACCGCAATGCCAATCATCTGGCTGCGCGCCATGCGTATCTCGACCGCATGGCGCTGCATTGTGTGGAGGTGCGAGCTGGCGGGGAGGTCTACCGGGCCGAGGTGCCCGGTAGTTTCCTGGCGCTGATGCGGTTGCCGCGCAAGGTGCTCGAGGGTTAACGGCTCACCGCCTCGACCAAGCAATCCCGATAGAACGCCACGCGAAATACGCTGCCAGTCTTCCACAGCCGTGCCAGGGCAGCGAGTGCGTCGTCCGAGCCATTCATGGCCAGCCGCCGCGCACAGTCGAGCCCCAGCGGGCCCTCGAGGCGGGCGTGCTCTTCGAGGGCGGCGATGAGCGCTTCCTCTTCGATGGAGTTGGCGCTGAAGGCCAAGGCCGCCTCGATGGCGTCGGTGCGCTCCAAGAGTTCGGCCTCGCGGCGGGCAGCCTCGTGGTCGAGCGGCACGAGCAGTTGGCGCACGGCCAGGCGGATCGCCGCCGAGCTGTTGTCGAGGAATTCTTCGACCCACGCTTCGGCATGCTCGGCGAAGCGCTCGTGGTCGTGCATCACCAGCCGGCGCAGATCGCACATCGTGCGCACCACAGCGACCACGGTCGCGTCGGCCATCTCGTCCATCTCGGCGATCCCGTCGAGCAAAGCGCGCGAGGTCTCCAGGTTGAGGTGCTGCTCGGCGGTCGCCGACAGCGGCAAGCCGGGGATGCCGGCCGAGTGGATGTCGAAGAGCGTGAGGCGTTCGTGAGCGGCCACCTGGGCGCACAACAGCGCGAGCTCGTCGTCGGGAGCAACCGCGATGGCAAATCCGAGCCCCTGGGCGGTGGCGATCGGCTCCCAGACCTCGGTCTTGGCCCCCGGCTCGACGGCCAGCAGATCGAGCAACTGCTGGGCTTCCTCGTCGTCGGGTGCCTCGAAGCCGGCTCCGGCCGCCGCGCTCACCGCCAAGAGCGCGGCGAGTTCGAGGGACGGATCTTCGACCGCTTCGAGCATGCCCAACACCTCGAGCCACTGGGTGGGGCCGTGGACCTGCAAAAAGTCGGCGACCACGGGCATATCGCCCAGCCAGCCGATCCCCGAGTCACCGGCGAGTACTCGACGAGCGTAATCGCTCGGCTCGAGCACGGCGTAGAGTCCATCGAGACGCGCCTTTTCGAGCTCGTCCTCGTCGAGCTCCTCGAGCGCCTCTTCCCAGACCCGAAACGATTCGGCGAGCTCCTCGCTCAGGTCGAGCGCCGCGGCGCGCAGCACCTCGAGGGCGTCCTCGACGACCTCGCAGTCCTCCAGCCAAGCGGCGACCTGGTCGGGATTGGCCACCGCCAGCAGCAGCGCCGCGGCGCGCCTGTTGGCGTCATGGTCGAGCAACGCCTCGATCTGATCGCTGTCCCACGCGATCCCGGCACGCGCCAGCGTCTCGGCCACCGTACCCGCCTCGCCTGAATCGAGCATCTCGTCGATGCGCTCTTCGACCGCCTCGGACTCGCTGGCCACCCAGGCGACCTTGCCGAGCGCGTCGGCTTTCTCGAAGTCGATCTTTTTCGCCCACTGACCGCGCACCGACTCGTCGGTGCTCGACGCGAAGAGCGCGGCGACCAGGTCCGGGGCGTCCTCGGCGATCAGCTCGCCGAAATCGGCGTCGACCGGCTCTCCGGTGGCGACGTGGTGCTTGAGGGTGTCCAACAATGCTTTCGTATCGGTCATCGACTCGCTCCAAAGTTTGGAAATCACACAGCATGGGCTGACAGGCGCGTAATATCGCACCCAACCCGAAAACGCCAAATGCCCATGCCCTGCCATCGTCGTCCGAGACTCCCTTTGTGACACACTGTGACTTCAATGACACAAATCCTTCCATCAGAGTGACAATTGAGCCTGGTGGCCGTGGGCGTGAACTCCTCCGCCCTCATCTCGTCACGCCTGCGCTGCCACCATCACTCGTTCTCTTGGCGCCCGGTCGGCCCCCTCACTTTCGCCGGCCGGGCACCTCGAGGCTTCTCCCGGAGGGATGACCCATGTCGAATCGCACAAAGCTCGTTTCGCTCGCACTCACAGCCTCTTTCGCCGCCACGCTCGCCCTATCGGGCTGTAGCGACCCCATCGACCCCCAAGGAGACACTGGCGACACAGGCCGTCTGATCGACGTCTCGGAGCCCGACGCAGGAGACGCTGCGGACGCCCCCTCCGACACGGCCCCCGATGCCGAGCCGTCGCCGGATGCGAACTCGGACGCCGGTGACACGGCCCCTGATACGTCCCCAAGCGATGCCGGCGCCGACGCGGATACCTGCGATGAAGACACCGGCGACGACTGCGACTTCGACGGAATCGTCGACTGTCAAGAGGAGCTCATCGGCACGGACCCCTGCAACCACGACACCGACGGTGACGGGCTCAGCGATCTTCACGAATTTCAGCACGGCGCCGACCCGTTGGTGGCCGACACCGACGGCGACGGCATCGAGGATGGTCAGGAGGTCGAGTTCGGCCTCGACCCCTCCCGGCAGGACACCTACGGCGACGGACTCCCCGACGGCGATCGCTGGGTCGTCGAAGCCTGCCGCGAACCTCGGACCGAGGCCCTCACCTTCTACCACTCGCAGTTGGTGACCACCCCGTCGAACACCCAGTCCAACGTGGGTAACTGGCGCATCGCGCTGCCGACGACGTTCAACAACTACACCGAACTGACCATCGCCGGCGCCGACCTCACCAACCGCGAGGCGGCCGCCGTCTACGATGATCCCGCCCTTGAGATCGCTGCATTCACCCTCTCGCACGTGCCCCAGGGCCACCAGACTGGCCCGGGCGACGTGCTCGCAGGGTTGCGCGCGGCGCTTGGAGCCGTCGGCGGCATCCAGCAAGATCTGAGCTACGACCTCGACACCCACGACTACCGCGAGGCCGCCCGGGGCAACTACTGGATCCGCGCGACCACGCCCATGTCGACCAAGCAAGTGCGCGACACGCTGCTCTTTGCGATGGCACCGTTCGACGCCGACGCAACCAGCGGCCTTCCGTCGACTGCCGGCGCCGTCTACAGCGACTTTCGCATCTACGTGTCGACGGTGTGGCGAGAGTACGGGAATGGCCAGAAACACCTGATCACTTCGTTGGCGGTTGCCCCCAAACAAAAATTCGAGAACCGCGACAAGGTCCAGTTCCGCATGGACGACCTGACCAACACGACCAACGTCGCCGAAGCGGGCGACGGCGATCTGTCGCGCTGCGATTTGTTCGGCCCCAAGGAGCCCGCGCCCACCGACTTCTACTGGGTGCTCGACCACTCCGGCTCGATGAACCCGGTCAACAACCGCATGGCCATGATCGCCAACCAGTTCTTCAACGAGCTCCTCAACGCCGGGCTCAACTACCGCCTGGGGGTGACTACGATGCAGGAGGCTCGCCACGGCCGGCTTCGCCCCACCGCCGGCTGGCACACGGATCTGAACACCTTTATCGGCGAGGTCAACTGGGTCATCAGTCTCAACGGCGCCTGGGAGGGGGGGCTGCAGGTGGCGCGCGAGGGCATCGAGTTCATGAAGGGCCTGACGGGCCTGACGCCCCCGCAAAACGAGATGATCCGCCCCGACGCCCACCTGATCACCGTCTGGATCTCTGACGAGGAATCCGAGTGGTTCCAGTACCAAGATATGGGCGAAGCGACCGCCCAGCAAAAGCTGGGCGATCATATCGACTTTTACAGCACCCACACGACCAGCTTCGCCATCGTGGGCAACCCAGCAGAGAGCTGCGGCATGAGCGAGGGCACCGCCTACAAAGAGGTGGCGCGCGCCACGGGAGGCTCGTTCGCCAGCGTCTGTGCCCGGGATCTTTCCGAGACGATCAACGAGATTATTTTCGCCGCCAGCGCCCAGGCCGGCTACCGCATGCCCGAAACCCCGATCTCGAGCAGCCTGCGGGTGTTCCTCAACGGGGAGTGGGTCCCGCGCAGCCGTGAGAACGGCTTCGATTATTTCGAGTCGACCGACTCGATCGCCTTTTTTGGCAGCTATCGCCCCGAATTGCCCGACAACGGCGAGGCCCCCGACGTGATCGCCATCTCCTACCAGACCTGGCAAGACCGCACGAAAGACTGATTCAAAAGAGTGCTCCAACGTGATGAGCGCCCCCGCATCGGCCGGCGGGGGGCCGCTCCGACCGGGCATGTCGACCGGACCGAGCGCGTGGCTTCGCCCACCGGTCGCCATGTGCAAATCGCGCGAATGTCACACGTCGTTGATTTCGCCCATACAATCCTCTATCTTTTGGGTCCTCAAGGGCGAGGAAAACGCCGCGGTGCGCCGCAAAAGCACCATGACGTGCACATATCAGTTGAGCATTGCTACCAGGATTTGGCGAAATGAAGATCCGACGATTGGCCTTAATACTACTGCTTGCGACGACAGGGTTCGTCGGCTGTAGTGACGACCCGGATGGCACCAACAACAAGCTCGACAAGGGCGACGCAAGTGTTGACGTCATCGATGATGATGCCGACGAGGCCGACGCTGGCGACGTTGGGCCGGATACCGACCCGGCTGACGTCGAAGAGGATACCGACCCGGCGGATGTGATCGAGGATGTTGAAGAGGACGTCGAAGACGACGTCGGCCAAGACGTCGACGAAGATGCCACCAATATCTGTGGCGATGGCATCGACGACAACGACTGTGACTATGATGGCATCTACGATTGCGAGGAAGCCCAGATCGGCACCGATCCTTGCAACCACGATACCGACGGCGACGGGTTGGGCGACCTCCAAGAATTGGACAACGGCACCGATCCAAACAACCCCGACTCCGACGGCGACGGACTGACCGACGGTCAAGAGGTCGAGCTCGGCCTCGACCCGACCAAGACCGACACCTACGGCAACGGCACTCCCGACAACGAAGAGTGGATCGTCACCGCCTGTGAAGACCCCTCGGGCGAGCCGGTCAATTACTACGTGTCGAATAACGTGCAGGTCGACCCGAACAGCCCCAACCAGGTCAACGTGGGCAACTGGAAGCTGGCGCTGCCGCCGGCCTTCAACAACTACGCCGAGCTGACCGTCAGCGGGCTGTCGATGAACGGCAGCATCCCGGCCAACCGTAAGGCCGCCGCCGTCTATGACGACCCGACCAACGAGGTCGCAGGCTTCCTGCTGTCGTACACGCCCAACTCCTCGCAGGCCGACCCGATCGAAGTCCTCGACAGCCTGCGCACCGCCATCAACGCCCAGGGCTCGATCGTCCAGGGCTTCAACGGCGGTATGTTCGACACCCACGACTTCAACAAGGCCGCCATCGGCCGCTACCTGCTCGACGTGTCGTCGCAGTCGTACAAAGAGTTGCGCGACAGCATGCTCTTCTCGATGGCCCCGTTCGGCCAGAGCGACGTCACCGGCCTGCCGACGACCAGCGGTGCGGACTATACCAAGTACCGCTTGTTCGTGTCGGCCATCTACCGCGACAAGAGCAACGAAGACCAGGTGCTCATCTCGGTCGCACTCGCGCCTGCTGACAAGTACGAAGCGCGCGAAAAAGTCCAGTTCCGCATGGACGACCTGACCAACACGACCAACATCGCCGAGTCGGTCGACGGCGACCAGGTGCGCTGCAACATCTTCGAGCCCAAAGAGAGCACCAAAGCCGACTTCTACTGGGTGCTCGACCAGTCGGGTTCGATGTCCGACGACTACAACCGCGTTCAGGCCGTCGCCAACCAGTTCTACAACGAGCTGCGTAACACCGGCCTCGACTACCGCCTGGGCGTGACCACCATGGACGAGGCCTACAACGGCCGTCTGCTCACCCCCGGCTGGCACACCGACCTCAACAGCTTCCTGGCCGCGGTCAACGCCGTGATCAACTGGAGCGGTAACGGCTACGCCGAGTACGGCCTCAAGGTCGCCGAAGAGGGCATCAAGTTCATGAAGGGCATCAGCGGCACCCCGCCCGCCAACGAGCGCGTGCGCCCCGACGCCCAGCTCATCACCATCTGGATCTCCGACGAGGAGTCGCAGTCGATTCAGGACAACGACCTGTCGGGCGCCACCGGCCAGCAGATGCTGCAGAACTGGATCACGTTCTTCAGCCAGCACACCATCGGCTTCTCGATTGTGGGCGACGGTAGCGGCTGCGGCACCCACGACGGACGCTCCTACAAAGAGGTCGCTCAGGCCACCCGCGGCTCGTTCGCCTCGCTGTGCGCCACCGACATCTCCGAGACGATCGAGGACATCATCTTCGCCGCCTCCGGTTATGCCGGCTACCAGCTTCCGGACACCCCGATCTCGAGCTCGCTGCGCGTGTTCATCAACGGCGACTGGGTCCCGCGCAGCCGCGAGAACGGCTTCGACTACTTCGCCCAATCCAACTCGCTGGCCTTCTTCGGCAGCTACCGCCCCGAGGTCAACGCCACGCCCCCGGACAACATCTCGATCACCTACGAGACCTTCCAAGATCGCTCGAAGAACTGATCGATAGGGCATAAGACACAAAGAAGGCCGGCGGATTTGCTCCGCCGGCCTTCTTTGTTTTGCGAAATATCTCGTTTTGCCTCCACCCCTCGAGACATCACTCTCAACTCACTGTTGCTCTTGAGCGATCGACTTGAGTTGGAAGAGGGTCGACATCAAGTCGTAGACGCCGCGCGTAGAGTTGCCCTTGGCGCCCGGCGAGACCTGGACGGTTGTCTTGCCAAAGCGCATCGCTTGGACCGGTTTCTCGGCGGTGGTGACGTAGCTCTCGGCGTCGGCGTAGGTCTGCGCCTCGTAAATCGTGACCATGACGGTCTTCGATTTCTTTCGAAAACGCGCACTCGACTGAGTTAAGTCGCTGAACTCGAGCGTGTCGACCTTGCCAATGCGCCGCCAACCAGATTGGTTGAGCGCCGTCCAGATCATCCCCGAGGAGTAGGAAGGCGTGCCGTCGTCGAGTTCAGCCTCCAGTTGTTCGGGGCTCTTCTGCTCGACCGGCGGTTCGGCGGCCTCGTCATCCTCTTTGGCCACCACGGCCTCATTGTTGGCGTTGTCAGCCGCACCATCGGCGGTCTCGTCGCCTGAAAAAATCGCGTAGGCGCCTGCGCCCAAGATTATGGCCGCGGCGAGCGCCGAGACAGCCACGGTCATCTTCTTTGAATGATTCCCGCCATCGCTCGCCGGCAGGGAAGCCTTCTGCGAGACACGGGATGGATGCCGCGGCTCGGAGCGCGCGTGTGCGCCGACCGGTCGAGGCGGGTTCTGCATAGGCGACGTGTCGGGCGCAGCAGACTGGTCCATCTCGGGCACCGACGACTCCTCTGCGAGGGCCAAGAGCTCACGCTCGAAGGTGTCGTCGCCCGGGGCCGAGGATACCTCGTTGGAGCCGGACAGCGGAGGAGGCGCCCCCGACGGCCCGTGCAAATCAAGCGGCGCCTGGTCGCCCGGGCTGCTCTGCTCTACCAACCCGGCGAATAACTCGTCGTCATCCACGTCGCTCGACTCTCTGGCCAACCCCACCGGCTCGTATCCGCCCGCAGCGGTCGCGCCGATGAAGAAGTCTTGACCGCTGTTGCGCTGCGCTTCGGACGACCGCAGCCACGCGCTCAGGTCGCGGTGCATCTCACGGCAGGTCTGGTAGCGCCTCGAAAGGTCTTTTTCGAGCGCCCTGTACAGAATATTGGCGAGCCCCGGCGGACACTCGACCGAGGCGGGAAGGCGCCAGGGATTGTCGCCCATGTGGTATTTGACACACTCGCCGTACTGGATCGAAGGCACCGCCGGGTCTCCTACCAGCGCCTCCCACATCAACAATCCCAGCGAGTAAATGTCGGCCGCCGGCGTCAAGCTCTTGCCGTCGAGCTGCTCGGGCGAGGCGTACCGCGGCGTGCCGATAAAGGCGCCCTTGTGGGTGATCCGAGCCGCCTGCCGCCCCACCTTCTGCTGTGAACTCTCCAGCACCTTGGCGATGCCGAAGTCGAGCACCTTGACGATGTCCTGGCCCTCGTAATCCTTCGAGAGCATGATATTCGACGGCTTGAGATCGCGATGCAAAAAGCCGCGCCGGTGTGCCTCGTCGAGGCTCTGCAAGATCTGCAGAGTGATCTCGGCGACGTCCGGTGCCGACAAAGCGCCGTTCTTCTTGAGGTGGTGATAGAGCGACGTGCCTTCCACCCACTCCATGACGATGTACAGAAAACCACGCTCGTCCTGGCCGTAGTCGAAGATCGTAACGGTGTTGGGATGGGTCAGCTGGCTGGCGAGTTTGGCTTCCCGGGTGAATCGCTCCAACCAGGTCGGCTTGATCTCGTCGTCGAGCGCCAGCAGCTTGAGCGCCACCGGCCGCTCCATGCCGATATGAGTGCCCTGATAGATGACACTGAACCCACCGCGCGCGATCGCCTTGTCCACGCGGTACTTCTCGGCGATGACGACTCCGGAGCGTAGTACCCTCTGTTTGGTGGCTGTGGCCATGGATGCATCGAACGCGACTTGGAGGAAAAATGCCTAGCCAAATTGTAGAGGCTAAGCCGACGCGTGTCGATGGTCACGGAGCTTGAATTCACCACGGGGACACAGGGAATACGGGGGAAAAACAAAAGCCTTTCTCCGTGTACCCCGTGTCCCCGTGGTGAGCTTTTTTCGATGCTATTTGGCAGTGCTATTTGGCCGTGATCGCCAGGATGAGCATGCAGTCTTTGTAGTCGAGGCCGGCCTGGAAGAAGGTACTGCCGGGCGAGGCACGAAGCGTGGTCTGCAGTTTGTCGCCGATGGCCAGACCTAGGCGCAGCATATTGCCGGCGGTGCCGTGAAAAGTGATCTTGACCTTGGTGCCGCCGGGGACAGTCTCGGTGTGCGATTGCTTCTTGCTCAGGGTGAACTGGTCGTCGTCGATGAGCTTGAAACTGCTGTAGCCGCGGAAGGCCTTTTTGAGTTTGCCTTTGAGATCGTCGAGTTCGCTGTCGAAGGCTTTGCCCTCGGTGCACGCGCCGATCGAGCGGATGCGAACGGTGACATCTTGGGCGGCGGCGGGCTCCGAAAAGCCCAGAATGCCGGCGACCACCGTCACGGTCAGTAAGATGTTGAGAAGCGTCCGCATGACTACTTCCTAGGAGTGTATTTCCCGTCAACGGGAAGGTTCATTTCAGTCGAACAGCTCAAATGGGCTGTCCCTTCGGCGCTGCATCGGTTCCGGCGTCGGTGCCCGGGGCCTCGTCGCCCTGCTCACCTTCAGCCGGCGCGGCCTCGTCTTGCTCCGCGGGCGCTTCGTCAGCCGAAGCCTCGTCGCCCGAGTCGAAGAGCCAGATGACCGTCGGGTCCTCTTCGCCATCCGATTCGGCGCTGGCTTGCTTCATCGGGCTATCAATCATGACGGAGGAGCCGGGCGAATATTCAACTTGCTCGACAACAACCACCCGTTTTTCGACGATCACGCGCTCTTGGGGGCCGAAGATCTGGTCTTTGAACAGCCCCACCAGCCCCGCCAGGACCACGGCAGCGGCCAAGCCGCCCACGATCGCCTGGCGATACTCCGAAAACCAACTCGTGCTGCTCGTCCCTCGAGATCCGCTGCGCCGATCGGCGCGCGCGCTATCGAGGGAGACGACCTCGGCGTCGGCCGCGTCCTCGGCGATCGCCGCCTCGACACCGGTCCAGATGCCGCGCAAGTCGGCCTCTTCGCAGGCCGTCTCGATGGCGACGTTGACGCCCAGGTGCAACTCGGCGAGCACGTCGAGGTGGGCTTTGACCTCCGCGTTGCCCTCGTCGAGCCACCGCTCGACGCGAGCGGCCTCTTCGCAGCTCACCTCGTCGTCGACGTAGCGCTGCAGAAGCACCAAGTGCGCTTCGCGCTCGAAGGCCACCTCGTCTGTCGGCGCGGAATCGGCCCCGGCAGTGCCGGCGCCGGACGTATCAGCGCCAATTTGAGCGGCGATGCCGTCCCAGAACCCGTCGAAGTCGACATCTTCGGCCAACTCCTCGCCGGCCACGCGCAAACCATGGCCGATCTCGTCGAGCCCGGCCAAATAGTCGACCGCGTCTTCACGCTCGTCGAGCAGCGCGGTCACGAAGGCCATCTCGGCCTCGTCGGCCTCGCCGTCGTGGAAGCGCTCCAAAAGCGGCGCCAGCTCTTCGAGCGGCGCCTGGGTCGGATCGCCGGCGCTTACGGCCAACTCGGTGAGCACCGTGGGCGCGGGCATCGCGCTTTCGGCATCCTCCCAAGCAAGCTCGCTCGCCGCACGCACGCTGTGCGTCAGCTCTTCGAGCGCACGCACATAGACCCGCGCCGAAGCCGAGCGCTCCAAGAGCTGCTTGGCTTGCACGCTCTCGGCCGCCGACAGTTCGCCGTCGTAGTGGCGCTGCAGCAATAGGCACTGCTCTCTGGAAAGTCCTTGTGGGGCCATCTTGTCCTCAGCAGTCGATTGGCTCTCTGCTGGTAGACGAGGGTAAAAACAAAATATTCAAAACGAGTCTGGGATCTGGGGATCTAGGGGGATTCCGCGGATTCCGTCCCGAAACCCCGAGACCCCACCCCCCCTAATAAACCTACTCAACAGTAATCTGATCGCCCAGATACTCCTTGATGGCATCCTGGAAATAACGCCGGGCGTGATACAGCCGACTCATGACCGTGCCCTTGGAGATCCCGAGCACGTCGGCCATCTCCTCGTAGGCCAACCCCTCGACCTCGCGCAAAATCAGAATGGTGCGGTGCTTCTCCGACAGCGTGTCGAGCGCCTCGAGCATCTTCTCACGCAGCTCTTTGCGCCCGTAGACCCGATCGGGCTGCAGCCCCAGCGTCGAGGGCAGAATATTCTCGTCGCCCTCGACCTCGGTGCTGCGCTGGATGGTGTCGTCGTAATCGACCTCCGAGCGCCGCTTCTGCTTGCGGATAAAATCGATGCACTTGTTGTACGTGATTCGGTACAGCCAGGTATAGAAGCTGGAGTTGTGGTTGAAATTCTCCAGGTACTTGAAGACTTTGATGAAGACTTCTTGGCTGACGTCTAGAGAGTCCTGCTTGTTCTTGAGCATGCCATAGCAGATGGAGTAGACCTTGCGCTGGTAGTTCTCCACCAGCTGCTGGAAGGCCTCCTGGTCGCCATCCTGCGCCCGTTTGACAAGCTTGAGTTCCTCTGCTTCTTCCACCGTCTCTCCCGCTGTGCGTTGCGGTACCGGTACCTCACGGACCTAAAGAAGGAAGGCCCGCACCTGTGTGGACTGGGTACAACGATCTGCGTCGTGAGGCAAGTTCGTCGACATTCGCCGCGACACCTGACGCTCAAGGACAATCGACCAACGTGGTTCGATAGCTGAGCGTGTTGCTGCCGTTTGCAATGGTCACCTCGTACTCCACGTCGGCCTCGGCGTTGGGCACCTCCCACGAGATCGTGTCGATCGCGTAGCCGTTGCGAAGCTTCTGAACGTTGTTGACTTGCACGATCGAGCTGTCGCTGACGTTCGTGATCGTGACCTCGGGCGAGGAGCCGAAGTTAAAGCTTCGCGAGCCTGCCGACCACGCACCCAAAAGCGCCGAGCGAGGGAAAAAGCCCGCCGACGGATAGAAGACGTGGTCGACCGACGACGCCTGACTTCGATCGAACGAGTACATGCACGAATAGCTTCCCCGCTGGCCAAATCCGGTGGCCGCCATCGTCGGGTTCAGACACCAGCGACGGTGGCCCAGACTGTTGACCCCGCGGTCGCCGATATACAGATCGACGGTCGCCGCCGGGTTGCGCACGCCGTAGGCGATATTCGACGACGATGCGCCCGTGGCCGCTTCCTGGGTGTAGCAAGCGTAGTCCGACGGGATATTGTGAGTCAGCCCGGCGCCTTCGGCGGCGAGCGTCGTGGCACAGGCCTGGGTGACCTCGATGTAGTTCGGTTTGGTCGTCACCGGGTCGAGGCCAACCAGCCACCGAAACAAGTCGAGCCGGCGAATCGCGTCGCCCTGCGCTTCGGGATGCAGCTCGCCCCAGTCGCACTCGTCGGTCGGCTCTTGCGCCCACAGAGTTGCCGCCTGCGGCGCATAGCCCGTCCAGCGGGTGCACACCTCTTGACGAGTGCGCGTGGCGGGATCACTGACCGGATCGGGGGTGCACCCGCCGGCGCCGTCCGACGAGTAGCCCGGGTCGCAGTCACCGCTCGGGTCCGGGCCCGTGTCGGGCGCCGTATCGGAGGTGGTGTCAGACACCGTGTCGACCCCGGTATCACTGAACGAGCTATCACTGGACGAGCCGTCATTGGACGAGGCGTCACTGGACGCGCCGTCGCCGGCATCGGCCGTCAGCGTTTTGTCGCTGCTGCCGCCGTTGTCGTCCGAACAGGCTGTCACTCCCAGCAGCCCCACGCTCACTACACAACACAGCAATCGTCGCAGCATCACTCGCTCCGTTTGACGAGATTATCGGTCGGTCAATGGGAGGAGTGTAGCATTGTTTGGTGGCGTCCGCTATTTGGGGCGCCTGTACTGCGGCGCAAACTACAATTTGAGTGTTCCCCTGGGCACCACAAAAGCTGGATTGGGGAACACTCAAATTACCGTTCCGCGAGGGCGTCGTTTGCCCTCGCCCCAAATAGAGGGCCCCAATAACCACATGAGCCTCATCGAAGGAACCCGCCTCAAATGGCCGCCGCGATCTTGCGCCCCATCGCCAGCGCGTTGCCCATGATCGTCATCTGCGGGTTGGCGCCCATGGCGGTCGGAAAGACGCTGGCGTCGGTGATGTGCAGGTTTTCGATGTCGTGGGTCATCCCGTCTTCGGGTCGCACCACGCCCACCTCGGGGTCGGGATGCATCCGGCACGTGCTCATCGGGTGGCTGGCGTACAGGCTCAAATCGGAGGCGTTGGTGGTCTTGCCCACCTGGTCGAGGGTTTCATTGAGGCTGCTGTAGAACTTCGCGCCGGCCACCAGCGGCATCGCGCTCTTGGCGCCGGCGGCGAAGAACATCTCGGCGGTGAGCTGCAAACCCCGGATGAACTTCTTGCGGTCGGCTTCCTCGACGAAGTAGCGGATACTCGCCTTGCCGTCCGACTTGCGGGTCACCTCGCCGGAGGAGACGTCGCGGATCATCGAGCCGCAGCCGGCCAGGTAGCGCAGGTTGCGCAAAAAATCGACCGCGTCGTAGCCCACCGTCGCCGACTGGGCGAGCATCGCGTCGGGCGGGGCCGAGAAGGTCTCACACAGGACCTCCGGGTCGTCGGGGTGGTGGGCGTAGTAGCCCTGAGTGGCACCTTTCCAGATCTCGACTTCCTCGGGCATCATCGCCACCATCGCGATCGCCGGGTGGACGTGCAAGTTCTTGCCGAGCGCACCGCTGGAGTTGGCGAGGCCTTGTTTTTGGAGCAGCAACGGCGTGTTGATGGAGCCGCAGGCCAAGATGACCCGGTCGGCCTCGACGACGACCTCGGCGATGTCCTCTTTGGCCTTCGGATCGCGCATCGTGCCCCGCACGCCCACCGCGCGCCCACCTTTGATCACGATCTCTTCGACGCGCGTGTCGGCATAGAGCCGGCCGCCGTTTCGGAGCACCCGCGGCAGCCAATTGAGATCCGAGCTGGCCTTGCCGCCGGAGGGACACCCCGTATGACAGGTGCCACAGCCCGCGCACCCGCCGGCGTTTCGGGGCATGTAGCCGTGATGGACACCGAGCGCCGAGAAGCCTCGCCGAGCGACCTCGGAGTTCTTGCCGGCGATCGCAGGCGACGTGTCGACCACCCCGATGGCCCGCTCGACCTCGTCGTATAGCGCCTCGCGCTCGCTCTGCTGCCATTGTTCGGCCCCCCACTCGTCGACCCACTGGTCGAGCACCCAGTTGGGCGTGCGAAAACAGATGGCCGAATTGACCAGCGTGCCGCCGCCCACGCCTCGCCCGCTAGCCAGCGGGATGAAGACGTTGCCCTGCATGATCCGCGTGCCCTTGGCCTGGTAGAGGTTCTCTTGGGCGAAATTCATGTCGCGCACAAAGGCCTTGGGCCGCCAAAATTGCCCCGCCTCGAGCATGACGACGTCGAGGCCGGCTTCGGTCAGCGCGGTCGCCGCGCACAACCCGCCGGGCCCGGTGCCGGCGATGACGACGTCGGCTTTCAAACGCAGACTGGGTCCCCCGCCCCCCTTGGCGTACGTCTGCGCAGTGTGAAGCTGCTTTCCAAGATAACGAACTGCCGAGAAGTCGAAGCCGATCATACGCTACCTCCACAGCTGTAGTGGATGCCGGCAGCGGCGAGCACGTCCGGATGATTGCAGTACTGGTTGGAGAGCACGTATTTGAGCGCCCGAAAACCGGAGCGGCGCACCATCATGCCGCTGTTCTCCCACACCTCGAGCGCGGCGATGCGCTCGCTACGCGGCCGCTTGTGAAAACGCGTCAGGCTGAGGTCGCCAAAGACCGCCATGTCGTCGATGGCATGCAGCAACATCCGAAGCCCGTCGGCCGACGCGTCGTCGAGGCCGGCCAAATAGGCATCAAACTTCTCGACCACCCCGACCTCGATCCCGTTTGGCATTGGCGGGCTTCCGACATCCCCCGGAAAGAGCGCATCGGCGATAGAGGCGGTGATCGCCGCCTCCTCGTCGCTGAGCACCTCGAAATCGGTGCTCGGGAGTTGATCCCACCAGTGGGCGAGTCGAAACGATACTCCTGCGGTGACCGCGGCGGTGCCCAAGCCGGCAAGTTTGAGAAAGTCGCGTCGGTTCATGACTGCGTAGGACCTCTACGGGGTACGATGCGCGGAGAACGGGCTGGCCCTTACCAAGATCTGAAAACAGCGGGGCAAGATCTGAAACACAGCGGGGCAAGATTTTGGAATCAACAAGGAAAGTATGACAGACGGGCCTAGAGATGGCAAACCGACTGGTCAGTTTTTTTCAACCCCAGTCAGAAGATAGACGCCCGAATAGGTCTGCTCAAGGGGAGCGATTGAAGGACTGGAATCATTCCGGGAAGAAAGGCGTAGCTCGAGGACACCCGCCCATCCGTCCTCAAAAGAACGTCATCTGATGGGCGAAAGCATAACCCACGCCCATCATCAGCCCGGCGCCCATGCAAACCCACACCGACAGCCCCAGTTCGTACAACAACGCCAGCCCGAAGTAGACGATCGCATACTCGGCGAGCGGCTCGCCGACCTTGGACCAAGGGTGGCCCACGAGAAACGGAAGCCAGAGCGCCGCGCCCAGCGCAGTCACCACCAGCGGACGCACGAAGGACGACCACCCGCGGAGCACCACGCTCTGGACGAACGCCTGCCAGAAAAACGTGCCCACGGCGAAGATGCCCCCGTACACCGCCATCGCCAAGCCCAGCTTGCTCCAGTCGCCGATATGCTGATAGCCGTCGAAGTTGATCGCGCACAACGCCACCACGACGACAATCGGTACGCTCGCCGCCGCCGCCATGCGCACGTCGACGTTGTCGACCAGCGGCTTGTTGGCATCGGTGTCTGCATCGGCCCCCACGAAGAGGGCGACCGCGGCCAAAAACGTCGGTCCCCAGATGGTCAGCCCGAGCCAGCCGTTGACGTTGCTCTCGCCGTAGAAGCCCAGCGGCGTCTGCAGAAAAAAATGAGGCGCAGCGGCAGCGACGATCGCGCCCAACGCCACCCAGATGGCGGTCGTTCGGCTCGAGCCTAGCGTTGGTTTGTCGGCGGAAGTCTTCGTTTCAACGGCCATAACAGGATGTTTCCAATTGCAGGTGGTTGCGTTCGCCAACAGCTGGCTGGTAGACTAGACCAGCTAATAGCTCCTCGAACAAAGCCTTTCTGGTACTCGAACACGGCGGCGCGATGATATCCTCCAAGATTCTGCTCCAAACGGCAACCGCGGGTCTAATGGCTGGCGCAATCCTCTCGATGCCCCTCTTCGTGTTTGACGCCGAGGATCATGCCTGGAAGAGCCGTAGCTGTCCGCATGCCACTGTGCAACCGACGCCGCGCCACATCGAACCGTCTCAGCAGTACAACCAGCACGTGTTGCGCGCCGCACCTTCGGTCGCCCAGGTCAAGGTGATGCCCAAGGATGACCTGGTGCGTCGCTCGCTCGAGCAGCGCAACCAAGCGGCTCGCCAGGCGCTCCAAGAGTTGGACAAAGCCTACGAGCATTCCGACGCCCAGCAGCGCGGCACCTATATGGCGCACTCGGTGGCCGCCCACTCGATGGGCCAACAAACAGCGACCCGCGTCAATATCAAGGCCCTCGGAGGCTGTCGCGGCGAGCACCGCCAGGCATGCCAACAGCTGCAGAAAGTGCTCGAGCAGCACGGCCCCATGTTGCAGAATATCCCCCAATTTCGTCGTTGAATAGTCGTCGCCCGCTGCGGCTCAGCTGACCACCGAGCTCTTCTCGGCGAGGTGTTGGACGACGTGCTCGTGGCGAATCAGCCACAGCTGCAGCCGATCGGCCGAGATGCCCAGGCCGTTGAGGTTCCCGTCGTTGCCGAAAGAGAGCGCCTTGAGGTTGGCGAACGACGCCTCGATGCGCAAAAAGGCGCTCGGGTCCGTCAGGCTGACCACGCGCAGCTCTCCCGATTCTTCGACGACCGCCGCGATATCCCCGTGCAAACCACAGGTCGACGCAATGGGCGCGCTCGACAGCGGCTCGAGCACGCGCAACTCCTTGCGTGAGGCGATGTCGAGCGTCTTCATCTGCCCTTCCCAACAAGCCACGAAGAGCTGGCCGGTCTTGGGCACGAAGCGCACCGCGCTGATCGGGCTGGAGGCCTGGTGGACCTCGATGGTGCGCTCGGTGCGTGAATCGTAGAGCAGCGCGCGACCGCGCTCGGTGCCGATGGCCAGGCGCGTGCCCTGCTCGTCGATATCGAGCGAAAAGATGCGATCGCCGACATCGACCACCCGGCGAGGCAAACCCACGGTCAGGTCGAGGTTCCAGCGCAGCACCTTGCAGGCAAAACCGCCGGCGTAGACCTCACCACGACTCGGCGAGATGGCCACCGCCGTGTTCATGCCCTCGGCGCCCCCAAATGACATCGTCTGCAGGTCGGTCTTGAGCCCGACCAGGTGAACCTGCTCTTCACGATCGGCGATCACCGCATAGTCACCACCCGGTCCCAGTGCGCTGGCCGTAATGCTCTTTGCTGCCGTCTTGATGCGCTCGGGAAGCTCGAGGCTGGCCACCAGGTGCACGACGCGCTGGCGCGCCATCGGAGGCGCGCCGATTTCGCCGGCGTCCAATCCGTCGAGGGTCGAACTACTCGGCGCCTCCGTCTCGGTCGGCTCGGCGCCGACCGGCACGGCCTGCCGCTCTGCCTCCGAGATGCTCGACCGGGTGTTGAGGCCCAGCGCGTCGAGCGCGCGCACCACTTCGCCACAATCTTGCGGGCGGTCCTGGGCGTTTTTGGCCAACATCCTGCGGACCAGCGTGTCGAGGCTCTCGGGGGCCTGCTCTCGGGAGATGAGGTCGAAGATCGAGGGAACCTCTGCCTCGATATGCGCCTCCATGACGGCCAAGGAGCGCTCGCTTTGATAGGGAGGGCGCCCGGTCAAGCAGTGAAACAGCACACAGCCGAGGCTGTAGACGTCGCTCCGCGCGTCGATCTCACCGTTGGAAGTGCATTGTTCCGGGGAGGCGTACAGCGGTGTGCCGCGAAACCCGCTGGTCTGGCGCACGCTGTCGACCATGTAGGCGATGCCGAAGTCGAGGATGCGCGCGAAGACCCCGCTGGCCGGCATCTGCTCGACCATGATGTTCTCGGGCTTCATGTCGCGGTGGATAATCCCGCGCTGGTGCGCCTCGTGCAGCCCGTTGGCGGCCTGGCGCACGATCTCGATGGCCTCTTCGAACTCGAGCCGTCCGGTGCGATCGAGACGCTCTTGGAGGGTGACCCCCTCGACGAAATCCATGACGATCACAAAGACGTGATCGCGCACCTTGAACGACTCGTAGACGTTGATGACGTGGGGGTTGCGAAGCCGGCTCATCGCCTCTACTTCGAGCTCGAGGCGGCGAACCATCTCGTCTTCGAGCTCTTTTCGGCCGTAGCGTTGGGTGTCGACGACCTTCAGGGCGAAGGGGCGCTGGATGCGCGTGCCCGTGCCGCGGTAGACGTCGCCTGTAGTACCGGCGCCCACAAAGCGGTCGACGACATAGCGGCCGTCGAGCTCACGGCCCAGATAAGCGTAGGAAGCGGTTTGGAGGTCTTCCCAGCCCGCCGAGGGGCGCGGGCTGAGGCATTCGGGACATCCGTCGGGATCGTCGGCGAGGCAGCTTGTGCAAACGGGGCAATAAACCTCAAAATCGGACAGCGCGATGCTCGACATTTATGTCGCCTCCGCCCTGGCTCGAATACGACGCGAGAGCCTCATCGGTTGATTACCTTCTTGTTCTCGCCGGGTTTGACCTCGACGTAGACCGTCTTGTTCAAGCCAAACTCTTCGTTGACGAGTCGAATCTTGTGGTTGCCGGCCTTGATCTTGAAGTTGATCAGCGGTGTGTAGCGCCCGGTGTCTTTGCCGTCGATGTGCACGCGCGCCACCGGCTTCGAGCCGATGGTCAGCGTGCCGGTGCCCACCGGCTTTTTCTGCTCGGGCTTTTTGGTCGTGGTGGTCGAGCCGCTCGAGCCCGAATTGCTCCCTCCCGAGTTCGAACTCGATCCGGAGTTGTTCGTGTGGCTGGAGCCGCTCGAGCCCGAATTGCTCCCTCCCGAGTTCGACCCGCTGTTTCGGTTGGCCTGGGCGACCGCGCCTGACGACGAGCTGCTCGAGCCGCGGTCTTCTTCGCGCTCGAGCTCGGCGTCGAGGGTGTTCTCCTTGTCGGTGCCGGCCTCGAATTCCTTTTCCCACTCCTCGTAGCCGCTCTTGTCGACGACCACGCGGTACTTCTTGCCGCCGGCGAGCTCTTCGATCGTCTCGGGGGTGCGCCCGCGAGCCACGCGCTCGTCCTTTTCGACGTCGTAGACCGAGAAGCGCGCCCGTCGGGGCTCGCTTCGCACCGTCAGCGACACCTGCTTGGGGCGCAACTTGATCGACAGTTCTTCGACGCCCGACTCGACCTCGACGGTCTTCTCTTCGGGGAAATACTCCTCGTGGGAGACCTTGATGGTGTACTCGCCCGCCTCGAGGTCTTCGAGGGTCAACGGCGTCGCCTCTTTGCGAGCCTCGCCGTTAAGCTCGACCTTGGCTCCGGGGGGCTCGGTCTTCACGAAGATGCCGCCCTTCTCGGCCTTGGCCGGCTTGAGCGCCTGGTTGAGGCTGTAGGTATCGCCCGACTTCAGCTCTTGGGTCTTGGTGTAGGGCTGGAAGCCTTCGCTCTCGATGCGAATCTCGGCGTTTCCGGCGGTCGCCTCGTAGGTAAACGGCGTCTCGCCACTGTGAATCTTCTCACCGTTGATGAAGATCTGGACGGCCTTGGGCTCGGTGTCGAACACGATCGACGGCTTGGCCTTGTCGCCCATGACGAAGAAGTAGACGCCCAGGCCCACCGCGATGACCGCGACGGCCACCCCGGCGATGACCATGCCTCGGCTGCCCTTTTTGTTCGACGCCGGCGACATGCTCTGGACGGTGACCTGCGGGTCGCGCCGCTCCTGGGGCACCGGCGCCATCTGCGCGGTCGGCTGGCGGGTGCGGCCGGTCTCGGGCAGGTCGTTGAAGCTGTCGGGGCCGCCTCCGTCGAAGCCCATCGGGCCGCCGCCGGTGTCGATCTCGCGCTCCTCGAACTGCTGTTGGACGTCCCAACGGTTGTACTCGATGGTGGCGTCGCCGTCGTCGACGTCATCTTCGATCTCGATGATGTCGTCGTCGGCCGCGTACACGATCTGCGACTCGGTGATCGCCTCGACCTCTTCGGAGGTGCGGTCGAAGATCTGGGTCTCCATCTCCTCTTCGCCCCACTCCAGCCCGCCGCCTCCGCCGCCGGGCGGCTCCAGGCGCGCCTCGCCGTCGTCGCTCGGGGCGGTCAGGTTCAGGCCCCGGTAGTACTCGAGCTTTTTGTTCTCGAACTCGATGTCGGCGTTGAACGCCTGCTTCATCGAGTTGGCCAGGTCTTTGTTCGTAAAATAGTAGCCCTGGTTGCGCATGAAGCGCTCGAGCGCCTCGGCCAGATCGTGGGCCGACTGGTAGCGGTCGTCGGGCGACTTCGCCAGCGCCTTGAGGACGATGTCCTCGAGCTCCTTGGGGATATGCGGGTTGTAGAGGCTGGGCGGGCTCATCTCGACTTTGCGGATCTTTTCGAGCGTGTCGAAGTCGCTCTCGCCCAAAAAGAGCCGCTCGAGGGTGAGCATCTCGTAGAGCACGATCCCCAAGCTGAAGATGTCGCTGCGGTGGTCGACATGCAGCCCGCGCACCTGCTCGGGGCTCATGTAGCTGAACTTGCCCTTGAGGATGCCCACCTGTGTCTGGCTCTGCTTGCCGGTGGCCTTGGCGATGCCAAAATCGATGACCTTGACCTCACCTTCGTAGGAGATGAGGACGTTTTGCGGAGAGATGTCGCGGTGGACGATGTTGAGCGGGTTGCCCTGCGAGTCGTTCTTTTCGTGCGCGTGGGCCAGCCCCTCACACACCTTCATGACGATGTAGCAGACCCGCGGGATGTCGACCTTCTCGCCGATGCGCCGCGCGCGCTCGAAGATGGTCTTTACATCTTTGCCGCTGATGTACTCCATGGCGATGAAGTACGAATCGTCGACCTTTCCCAGGTCGAAGATCTGGGCGATATTCGGGTGGTTGAGCTGCCCGGCGATCTTCGCTTCATCAATGAACATATTGATGAACGACTCGTCCTCGGCGATGCTCGACAGGATCTTTTTGACCGCCAGAAGGCGCTCGAACCCCTCCACACCGAAGGCTTTCGCCTTATATACCTCCGCCATTCCCCCAACGTTGATACGTTCGAGGAGGTAGTACTTTCCAAACGGAATGGGTTTGGGAAGAATGCCCGGTTCGTTGCTCATGAGGCCTCAAATGGCTGACACGGACCAGCTTTTGACGTGTCGACGACCGTCGAATCCTAGAGAAGCCCCCGCCCGAATGTCAACCAGCGCCGGGGGGGTCGTCATCAGCTCCCGGGCGGTCGCACGCATCGAAGCACGAAAAGGGCACGTTCAGCGCGTAGAATACAACAGGACGCGGTGTGCGTGAAGTGTGCGAAACAATTAGGCTCTGTTCGCCCACATTGAGCCACTCTAGTTAATTTGTCTATGGCTTCTGAGTAACTCTGCGCGTCGCTTGCGCACCCAGCGATGAAACATCCACATGACGAACGCGTGCAGGCGCGTCTGGGTGAATCGATAGGTGAGCGCGCGAGCCCGGGCGAGCAGCCCGCGCGTCCTTCGGCCGCTGATCGCCGGGCGAAAGCCGACCAGGCGCGTCTCGAAGATCTCGCGATCGCCGTCGCGCCACCATCGAAAGCTCAGCTTGGCGTCCCACTTGTTCTCGGAGTGAATCACCGCCAGCAGCCCGCCGGTGACCGGATAGAACAGCTCGCCTTCTTCGCCGCGCGCCAGCGCCCCCATCTTGATGATCTTGGGGCCGACCGGCCACACATAAAACGCCGGCTGGACCTGGTCTTCGCCGCTGGCGGACACGCCGATCACCCCGAAGAGCAGCCGGCTGACGTAGTCGGGGTAGGCCAGCGCGGCGCGGTGACAGCCCACGGCGAGTCGATCTTCGCCGTCGGCCGTCGCCGCGATGCCGCGCCAGGTGGTCGTCTCGCGACTGAACGAGTACCCGTCGTCGTCCAGGTCGGTCTCCGAGTCGTAGGAGACGTCGACCCGGGTCAGTTGTGCGTCGGTTTCACTCAACTGAACAGGTCAGTGATCTTTTTGGAAATCCCGCGCCGGTACAGCACGCCGAAGACCTTGTCGACCGCCTTGCCCACCCCGGCGTTGTACGGGAACCAGAACGGCTCTTTCTTGAGGTTGAAGATATCCTCGAGCACCGTCTTCGACTGGGTGAACTTGTGCAGCTCGTTTTTGCTCTTGCGCCGGCCGATGCCCGAGTGCTTGACCCCGCCGTAGGGCGCCTCGAGCGCCAGGTAGCTGGCGATGACGTCGTTGATGCACACCTGCCCCGACTCGATCTGGCGAGCCAGGTCGCGTCCGCGGCGCACGTCGCCGGTCCACACCGACGAGTTGAGGCCGAACTCCGAGTCGTTGGCCAACTGCACCGCCTCGAAGCCCGAGCGCACCTTCATGATCGGCATGACCGGGCCGAAGGTCTCTTCCTTCATGATCTTCATCGAGTGATCGACGTCGACGAGCACGGTGGGCTCGAAGAAGTCGCCCTCGTCGGTGTCGCGGCGCTTGCCGCCGGTCAGGATGCGCGCGCCCTTGTCGACGGCGTCCTTGATATGCTTCTCGATGATATGCTTTTGGTCCGGGTCGATCATCGCGCCGATGTCGATGGTGTAGTCCCACGGCACACCCTGGCGCAGGTCACGGGTGAGCTCGACGACGCGCTCGACGAACTGGTCGTAGACCGCCTCGTGCACGTAGACGCGCTCGACGGACATGCACACCTGGCCGGAGTTGAAGAACGAGCCCCACACGATGCCGTTGGCCGCCCGCTCGATGTCGGCGTCATCGAGCACGATCGCCGGGTCCTTGCCGCCCAGCTCGAGCGTGCATGGCACCAGGTTCTCGGCGGCCGCCTTGGCGACCTTGCGCCCGGTGGCCACGCTGCCCGTAAACGTGATCGCGTCGGCCTCGTCACACAGCGCGGCGCCCACGTCGCCAAAGCCGGGCATCACCTGCAGCAGGCCCTCGGGAAGCCCCGACTCGTTCATCACCTCGATGGCCCGAATCACCGCCAAGGACGTGTGCTCCGACGGCTTGATCATGACCGCGTTGCCCGCGATCAGCGCCGGAATCGCCGGAGTCAGCGACAGGTCGATGGGGAAATTCCAGGGGCTGATATTCACGACCAGCCCGATGGGCGGATACTGCACCTTGACCCGCTTGTTTTTGAGCAAGTGCAGGTTGAGGGGCTGGTCGGCCAGAAATTCAGCCGCGTTCGACGTGTAGTAGCGGAAGGTCTCGAAGACCGTCAGCAGCTCGGCCTGCGCGTCGATGATCGCCTTGCCCGTCTCGGCGACCAGCAGGTCCAGAATCTCCTCGCGGTGGTCGAGCAGATGATCGCGCGCCTCGAGCATGTGCCGGCAGCGCTCCTCGACCGACAACCTGCGCCAGCTCTGGAACGCCTGCTTGGCCGCGGTGACCTTGGCGGGAATCTCCTCGACGGCGGTCGCCGGGATCTCGGCGATGATCTTGGAGGTCGCCGGGTTGTAGCACTCGATGGTGCGGGCCGCCTTTTTGGTGTTCTTTTTTTTCTTTGCCGACGTCTTATTGGTAGGTGACTTCTTGGCGGATGACTTCTGATCGGTCGTCTTGCTGGCGCTGGTCATCGATATCTCCCTGGCTGGAACGCACATGTATTTGGGGCGTGTGGCAGACACTCGCACATATAGCAGTTGGACCCCGCAGTGTCAGGTGGCCACATTACAATTTGCCATCCGATCCTAAGTTCGTAAGATGTGGTCGCAAGCCCGGGCCAGGCTGAAGCACAATCAGCGCTTCTCTCAGTAAAAGGGAACAACCAATGAGTGAACAAAAGTTGAACAGACGCGAATTCTTCGAACGAGCCGCGATGCTCGGAGCCGTTGCTGCAGGCGCAGGTAGCTTCTTGGCGGCATGCCAGAAGCAAGGCGGCAACGGCGCCGAAGCCGAAGGCGGCGCCGGCGCGCAAAAAGCCGAAGGCGGCGGCGCCAAAGGCGGCGAGCTGAGCTGCACCGACACTGCTGGCCTGAGCGAGCAGCAGATCAAGGTGCGCGAGTCGCTCAACTACGTCGACAAATCGCCCAAACCCGAGCAGCTGTGCGAGAACTGCCAGCTGTACAAGCCCGCCCCCAGCGCAGGGGAATGTGGCGGCTGCCAGACCGTCCCCGGCCCGATCCACCCGAAAGGTTGGTGCACGGCATGGGTGAAAAAGTCGTAATTGCGCACGCCTTCTAGATTCGAGCCCCCGTACAGTCTCTGAGTGTACGGGGGTTTTTTGGTTCTTGCTGACGGAAGCGCTCAGCAGGAACATCCCACGCTCCCAGTTGTTGTAACCCTAGACAGACCAAGTTACACTCGACTGCCCGGGATGCTTGGGTTCCGGTGCAGACGCGACGCTTCAGGGAGTACGATGGAAGACAAGGAGCAACTGGCTCGTCAACTGCTCGACAAGATCGAGGAGACCGAAGACGAAGAGCGCTACCGCAGCTTCAGGGACCAGCTGTACGGGTTGGGCCCCGACGTGCTGCCGCTGCTTCGCAAGGAATTGGCCAGCTACCACTATCGGCGGCGCATGGCCGCAGCGACCAACTTGGGACGATTGGGGGACGCGCAGGCCGTCAGCGAGCTTGTGCGCCTGCTGAACGACCCGCAGGCCGGCGTGCGCGAGATGGCGTTGTTCGCGCTGGGGATTTTGGGGGACACCAGCGTCACCGACGCCATCCTCAACTCCCTGAACGACTACGACGCCGACGTGCGCTACCGCGCGCTGGTCGCCCTGAGCGACCTGGGCTACGGCCAGCTCGAGGACGTGCTCATCCGCTGCATGAACGACGAGGCGTACGGGGTGCGCGAGCAGGCGCTCGGCCAGCTTCGCACCATCGGCTCGGTCAAGGCGGTGCCCGCGGTGCTGCGCGCGCTCTTGGAGCGTGAATCCGAGATGCAGCAGATGGCCGAGGAGGCCCTCGACCGCCTCGTCCCCAAGATGACCCGCGAGCACTACAAGCGGCTTCGCGAAGAGCTCAAACCCCGCGAGCGCCGCCTCGTGCTCAACTACTTGGAGGCGCGCAACCTGCAGGAGGTCTACGGCACGCTGTGGAAAAAGCTGCAGCTCGTCTCCAAGAATAGCGGCTCGAAGCGCGGGCTCGACAAATACGGGCGCATCCTCAACTCCCCCGACGAGCGCGAATTCTTGTCGCGCGCCTACGGCCGCGACGAAGAGGTCGACCTGCTCGTCGACCACTTCGGCAACCCCGACGTGCAGCGCAGCGTCTTGCTGGTCGGCGAGGCCGGCGTGGGCAAGACCGCGGTCATCCAGGAGTTCGCCCAGCGGCTCATCGACACCGACGAAGACTGGAAGGTGCTCGAGACCAACACCAGCGAGCTCATCAGCGGCACACGCTACCTGGGCGACTGGGAGACCAAGCTCAAGGAGATGACCGACGCGATCCTCAAGGACAAGTCGCGCGTGATCATCTACATCACCAACCCCAACGACCTTTTGGGCGCAGGCGCGCACTCCAAGAGCGACGAGAACTTCGCCGACTTCTTCAAGCCCTACCTGCACCGCGGCCAGGTCCACATGATCGCCGAGTGCACCGAAGAGGCGCTCAAGGGCGGCCTGAGCCGCGACCCCGGCTTCTTGCGCCTCTTCCGCCAGGTCAAAGTCCAGCCGATGGACGACAAGCAGACCCTCGACGTGCTCGAAAAGCGCGTGGGAGATCTGAAAGCCCACGGCGGCCGCAAAGTCACCGCCGAAGAGGGCACGCTCGAGCAAGTCGTCGACTTCGCCAAGAGCTTTTATACCCGGGCGCACGCCCCGGGCCGCGCCTGCGACCTGCTCGACGCGCTCGTCGACTACGCCGGCCGCAAGAGCGACGACGACGAAAAGGTCGTCGAGCTTCGCGTCGAGCAATTGCCGCCGTGCTTGTCCGAAGTCACCGGCATGAGCCTCGACCTGCTCGACGACACCATCCCGCTCGACCTCGACGAAACCGAGGAGTGGTTCAAGACGCGCCTGATCGACCAGGACCACGCCGTCGACAGCTTCGTCGACCGCCTGGCGATGGTCAAAGCAGGCCTGGGCGACCCGGAGCGCCCGCTGGGCGTCCACTTCCTGGTCGGCCCCACGGGCGTGGGCAAGACCTACTTCACCAAGCTCGTGAGCGAGCGCCTCTTCGGCAGCGACGACCGCATGATTCGCTTCGACTTGAGCGAATACCAGGGCCGCTTCGCCGTCGAGAAGCTCATCGGCTCGCCGCACGACAAAGACCGCGAGGGCCTGCTGACCGAGGCGGTCAAAAACCAGCCGTACAGCGTGTTGCTCTTCGACGAATTCGAGAAGGCCGACCCCGAGATCTACCACCTGTTCCTGCAGATCTTGGACGAGGGCCGCCTGACCGACGCGCGCGGTCGCACCACCGACTTTCGCCAGACGCTCATCTTCCTGACGAGCAACCTGGGCGCCTCCAAGACGAGCATCGTGCCCGTCGGCTTCGACGGCAACAACGGCCAGACGAGCTACACGGGCCATATCCGCCACAAGCTCGACGAATTCTTCGCCCCCGAGTTCTTGAACCGGTTGGACGAAATCGTCGTCTTCGACCCGCTCACCCCGCGCGCCATGGAGCGCCTGGTCGAGCTCGAGATCGCCAAGGCCCTCGAGCGCCGCGGGTTCGCGCGCCGAAAACTTCGCGTGCGCACCACCCGCGCGGCGATGCTGTGGCTCGAAGAGCAGGGCTTCTCGGAGCGTTTCGGCGCCCGCGAGCTCAAGCGCACTATCGAGCGCAGCGTGCTCGCTCCCATCAGCCGACTCATCGTCACCGAACCCGGCGGCCACCACGGCAAGACGCTCCTGGTCGACGAGGAGGACGGTGATTTGACCGTTTCGTTCGTGCGCCGCGAGGAGACGACTGGTACACCGGCTCTGCCAAGAGAACCCCGGACGCCGTCGCGGGTCGAGTAGTTCTAGTATGCAGTCCCTTGCTTTTTGGCGGGGCCCCTCCGACGGCTCCGCCGACACCTCCCCTTGCGCTGAAAACCGCGCCGGGGAGGGGGATTGCAGGTAAGAAAAGCGTTCCAAAGGTGCAATCCCCCTCCCCCGGCTGCTTTCCAGGCCGAGGGGAGGTGGCCGAGCGCCGTTCGCTCGACCGGAGGGGCCCTTACAAGAAGCAAGGGATCTCAGCATATCCACCTCAATCACCCATCTCTCACCATGCCCCTCCAAAAACTCCAAAACTTCTGCACCGCCAACAACCTCCCGTGGACCGACGAAATCGTCAACGATTTCGCCACCTATCTCGAGCTTCTGACCCACTTCAACAAGGTGATGAACCTCATCGGACCCATGTCCGAAGGGGAGGTCGTCGACCAGTTGCTCATCGACAGCGTCGCCGCGGCCGCGGTGTGCGCGCCGCAGGGGCCGATCCTCGACGTCGGCAGCGGCGCGGGCCTGCCCGGCGTGCCGCTCAAGCTGCTCTACCCCGACCTGCCGATCACGCTCGTCGAGCCGCGCCAAAAGCGCACGACTTTCCTGAAGATCGTGCTCAATCGGCTCGACTTGGCCGACACGACCATCGAGCGAAAACGCATCGAGGAGGTCGAGCGCGCCGAATTCTCGTACGTGATCTCGAAGGCGTTTCAGCCGCCGGTGCAGTGGTTGGAGACGGCGAGCGAGTGGACGGCTGACGAAGGGGTCGTGATGTGTCTGACGCGGCCCGACGAGCGCGCGGCGCTCGAGGCGAAGGCCGGCGAGCTCGGGCTCGAGCTCGCCGGGGCGTGCGACGACACGACCGTGCTCGGCGCGCCCAGCGTAGGCGACGTGCGGGCTATCTACGCGTTTGGGCAGCCGGGAGAGTAGGCCTTGCAGGGCGTGACGCCCTCTAAATATGCATCTAAGGACATAGGGGCTGCGTATCGTGCAGGGGTTCAGGTTCGCTTGATGGCGCACCTGTACCGCGTCGCGAATCGCAGCGCCTATGTCCTTAATTGCTTATGTAGCAGGCCTTCAAAAACCGAGGCGCCTCGTCCTCCAGAGCCCCCACACTCCGCCGATTAGCCACCACACGCCGACCGGCCCACCACTTCCGCCTGTCGAACACCCTCCATCACCACCAGGGCTGTCGCTAGCTCCAGCGTCGGCCTCGCCTCCTGCGTCGCCGCCGCCCGAGTCGACCTCGACACCGAGCGCGTCGGCCAGCTCGAGCCACACCGCCGGGCAGGTCTGAGCGACGTCGCTGTCGGCCGGGCAGTCGTTTCTGGGCCCGGCGAGGCGCGTGAACTCGACGGCCGCGGCCAGCGAGTCGTCGGCGCCGACGCGTGACAGGTCGTGGCCTTCGCGGTCGCGGCGCGCGCACAGATGGTGCGCCCCGTCGACGTAGGCGACGCACATCGCGCTGTGGTCGACGAGCGTCTCGGACCAGAGCGGGTCGACGCCCTGCTCGCCCACGAGCACGCCACGGGCGTCCTCGAAGACCCCGCTGACCCACACCTTCAGGCCGCGGTCGGTGAGCACCGCCCCGCTGGGCCACGAGTCGACCGCCCGCGCGTGGGCGGTCGGGTTGGTGATCGGTCCCCAGTAGACGCGCATCTGGTCGCCGTCGCGCCCCAGCCAGACGACCCACCCCTGTTCGTGGACGTCGAAGACGTACGGATATGTCAGGCCGTCGAGCTCGACGAGCTCGCGGTGGGTGCCCTCGTCGAGGTCGACGAGCAGCAGGTGCGCGGCGCCGCGCACGGCGTCGTCGGTCGAGTAGGCCGACACCACGAGGCTCGACTCGCTCAGAAACGCCGCCCGCGTCAGGTGCAACGGCGCGTCGATGCTCACCTTCTCGACGGTCTGCCCCGCGTCGTCGGTCCACCAGACGCCCTGCTCGGCGGCGTCGTCGACGTTGATCAGATACGCCGCCCGCGTGCGCTCGGGGCTGACGGCGACTCCGGCAGGTTTTCGGGGGATCTGCTGGCGAATCTCGAAGTCGCAGCCGTCCGGCGAGTAGAGGACGGCGTCGTGGGTAAACACGAGCCACTCGTGCAGCCCGAGCACGCCCACCTGGAAGTCGTCGCCCCCGGCGAACGCCTCCTCGCACACGTAGCGCTCGGGCGCCTCGCTCGTGATCAGCCCGAAATTCGTGCGCATCACCCACTGCGAGTCGCCCACGGCGCTCAGGTCGGTGGGCAGCGGCTCGGAGCCGTGCGCCGAGGCGCTCGTCGAGACCATCATCGAGGCGAGGAGCGAGGCGATGCAAAGCGTCAACAGTCGGGTCATGGGTCCGCCGGGGCGTCGAGTCGGATTCCCTACACCCTACACAACGACCGACGCACTAGGCAAAAGGCCGGAGAGGCCGTTAGATGAGGCCCGGAGCGAACTCGTCGGCCTCGATGAAGTCGCTGTCGTCGGTGTCGTACGTGTCGAAGAGCCCGTCTTCGAACTCGTCGTCGTCGATGAAGTCGTCGCCGTCGGCGTCGAACGTGTCGAAGTCGACGTTGACTAGCCCGTAGTCCTCGGCGCGCACGGTGAACTCCTCTTCGTCGAGGCGCTCGTCGTCGTCGGTGTCGAACTCCTCGAAGACCCCCTCGTCGTCGAGGCCCTCGGCGAATTCGTCGGCGTCGAGCTTGCCGTCGTCGTCCTCATCCCAGTCGGCGAACGCCGTGTCGATGGGCCCGCCGCCCAGCGGCTCGTCGTCCTCGACGACGTCGCCGTTGCCCGAGCAGCCGAAGGCGCCACAGGCGGTGAGCAGGAGCGCGAATAAAATGGCGAGATTCTTGTGGTATGTCATGGCTTTCCTCGTGTGTGAGTCCAGCGAGGAATTTAAACACGCTATTTGGGGCGAGGGCTAACTACGCCCTCGCGGAACGGCAATTTGAGTGTTCCTCCGGTGGGGCGCGTGTGGTTGTTGAGGCTCGCTATTTGGGGCGAGGGCTAACTACGCCCTCGCGGAACGGCAATTTGAGTGTTCCCCAATCCAGCTCGTGTGGTGCATGGGGCAACACTCAAATCGTAGTTTGCGCCGCTGTTCAGGCGCCTCTAATAGCACGCGCCACGCCTCTGCAAGGCCTGCATCCCAACTATTATTGGCCAACCCGACCACTCTGCGGTAAAACCGCCCCGAACAACGACCTTCCCTGTCTTTTCAAGCACATGTCCAAAAACGAAACGAAGACCGACGCCCCCGAATCGAGCGTCGATGAAGCGGCCGAAACAGCCAAAAAGACCGGCCGCGGCTTTCTGGTGATCACCGGCGCCAAGATGTGGTTCATGGTCACCGGCGCGGTGATCCAGCTCGGCCTGCCCATCTTTTTGGGCTCGCCGGAGCAATTCGGCGTCTTCAAGATCGTGACCGAGGCGATCAGCCTCATCAATATGGTCATGATCACGGGCACGCTGCAGGCGGTGAGCAAGCTGGTGAGCGAGCAGCCGCACGCGGCCAAGCGCGTGGTCAACCAGGCGCTCAAGCTGCAGCTCTTTTTGGGGCTGCCCATCGCCGCCGTGTACGCCCTCGGAAGCCCCTGGATCGCCGAGCAGTTCAACGACCCGACGCTGACGAACCTGATACGCCTCTCCAGCCTGATCATCGCGTTCTATGCGTTCTACGCGATCTTTGTGGGCTACCTGAACGGGGTCAAAGAGTTCGTGCGCCAGGCGAGCCTGGATATTACGTTCGCGACGCTCAAGATGGTGGGCATCGTCGGGCTTGTCTTGCTGGGCTTCGGCGTCGGCGGCGCGGTCGCAGGCTTTGTGGGCGCGGCGGGCATCATCTGCCTAATCTCGGGCGTGTGGGTCTTTCGGATCATGCGCACCCACGCCGACCGGTTTCCGGCCAAGGACGAGGACGAAGACGCCCCCAAAGAGGCGCTCAAGCGCCTGCTCGGCTACCTCGTGCTCATCATGGTCTACACCTTCGCCCTCAACGGGCTGATGCGCGCCGACCTGTTCGTCCTCAAGAGCGTGACCTCGGAGGTCCCCGCGCACCTGTCGGGCGCCGAAGGTCTGTTCAACCTGATCAGCTCGAAATTCGCCGGCTTCTACGGGGCGGTCCTGAACATCGCGCGCATCCCCTACCAGGGGGTCATCGCGGTGACGTTCGTCATCTTCCCGCTCATCAGCGAATCGACGTTCAAAAAAGACCGCAGCAAGACGCAGGCCTATATCAAGGACACGTTCCGCTACTGCCTGCTCCTCATCGCCGGGGTGGGCGGCCTGCTGGCGCTCAACGCCGACTCGATCATCGCCGGATTGTACTCGAGCGAGTACGGCGCGGCGGCCTCGGCGCTGGCGATCTTGAGCGTGTCGATCATCTTCTTCGCGCTCTACTACGTCGCCACCACGATCATCATCGGCGCAGGGCGCCCCAGCGTGGCCGTGGTCATCATGGCCATCAGCCTGGCGATGAGCGCGGGGCTGAACTACTGGTTCGTCAACGAGGTGCACGACGAGACGGTCGCGCAACTCGACTGGACGCCGCTCGAGTCTCAGGAGGCCGCCACGGCCCAGGGCGCGGTCCAAAACGCCATCGCTGTGGCCCAAAACCGCGTCGACCTCGCCGGCCCGTACCTGCTCGAGGGGGCCAACTACATGGAGTCGGCCGCCGTCGCCACCACGATCGCGATGTTCGTCGGTTTTCTTCTGTCTTTGCTGTGGTTGTGGAAGAATTACGGGGCCGCCGCCCCGCCCATGACCGTGGTGCGGATCCTGGCGGCTCTGGGCGCGCTGTACGGCGTCGATTATCTGGTGCAACTGCCCACTGCCTGGGTCGCCGAGTACGGTAAAATTGGCTACCTGGGCATCGTCGCGGGTAAAATGGCGGCGATGGGGCTGTTGTTCTTGGTCGTATTGTTCGTGCTGCGGGAGTTCGGGGAGAAGGATTTGAACCGGGTGAAGGCGGTTATTGGTAAGAAGTGATGAGGACTTGACGAGCGGCGACCCCTTCCGAGGGTGCGCTCATCGAGAGCGCCCGAGGGCGCCTCGATTCCGCTTCCCCCCGGAGACGAGTTCAAATTGAAACCTCGTCACCGGGGGTAAGCTCAGTCGAGCGCGCATTGCGCGCTCGACGTAGCGCACCCTCGGAAAGGGTCGCAGCTCAAAAGAGTTTCAATCAGTAAAGCACTCGAAAGGCCTATACGATGAAGTATCTCACAACTCTGCTGCTCCTCCTCACCCTCGCCCTGCCCGCCTGCGCCAACTCGCCGACCGACAAGTCGATCGACGACAAGGCCAACCTGCAGGTGACCGTGCAGACCTTCCACCGCGACATGCGATGGAAGCGCTGGGAGTCGGCCGCCATGCTCATGGCCCCCGAGAAACGCCAGGAGTTTTTGGGCCGCTACGAAGAGCTCGGCGAGGACTTCCATATCTCGAGCATCGAGCTCAAATCGCTGACCCACGAGGGCGACAAGGCGATCATCGACCTCGAGCAGGAGTCGTACAAAGAGCCGGCGATGATCGTGAAGAAAAAGCGCATCATCGAGGTGTGGGAGAAGCGCGACAGCGCCTGGGTGCTCGCTGATCGCATGCCCAAGGACGACTACAAAGAGATGAAGAAGGCCGAAGAGGCGGCGAAGAAGGCCGAGGAGGCGGCGAAGAAGGATGAGGCGCCTCCAGAATCCGACGCGCCTCAATAAGGCCTCACTCCACCACCCACACCTTCCGTCCCGCCACCGTGCCGCCCCTGAGCGGCACTTCGAAGACCTCCGACAACAGAGACTCGGTGAGCGTGCTCGCCGTGGGCCCGTCGGCGACGGCGCGGCCGGCGTCGAGGACGACGACGCGGTCGAAGTAGCGGTCGACGAGCGCCAGGTCGTGCAGCACGGCCAGCGCCGAGCCGCCCTCGGCGCAGTGCTCCGAGACGCGGTCCAACAGCGCGACCTGGTGGCGCAAGTCGAGGCTCGCCGTGGGCTCGTCGAGCAGCCAGGTATCGGCCTCGGTGACCATCGTGCGGGCCATCAGCACGCGCTGCAGCTCACCGCCGCTCAACACCGACGCGGCGCGCTCGGCCAAGTGGGCGACCTCGAGGCGCTCCATGGCCTGCAGGGCGCGCGTCTTTTGGTCTTTGGAGGGCAGCGAAAAGCGCCCGGAGCGGGCGTGAAAGCCCATCAAGACGACCTCGAGCGCGCTGAACTCGAAGACCTGCGGTCGCGCCTGCGGCACCACCGACAACTTGCGGGCGACCTGGCGGCGGTCGACGTGCTGCAGGTCTTCGCCGTCGAGCTCCACACGGCCCCCCTGCGGGTCGAGCAGCCCGGCGAGCGTGCGCATGAGCGTCGTCTTGCCCGCGCCGTTGGGGCCGACGAGGGCGACCGACTCGCCGGGCTCGATGGTGAGCGAGACGTCGCGCAGGACTTCGGTCGGGCCGAAGGCGTGGGTGAGGTTGTGGGCTGTAATCGTCGTCAACTCAGAACTCCGTATATACACGCAACATCTTCCTCTCCGCCCGAGGCGAAGCCGAGGGATGGAGAGGACCGAGGAGAGGACTCCCTTTCCATGTAGCGAAGCGGAATGGAGAGGGACCGAGGGAGAGGCGTCCCCTCCTCGGTCCTCCCCACTTTTGAACTGCAAAGCGGGGAGGAAGACGCTGCGCGATCGAGCGCATTCGCCTGACTAATTCATCGACCGCCACAAAAAGAACACGAATAGCGGCGCGCCGATCGCCGCGGTGACCACGCCGACGGGCAACGTCGACGAAAACACCCCGAACGCACTCCTCGCCACCAAGTCCGCCACGATCAAAAACCCCGCCCCGCCCAGGGCGCACGTGGGCAGCAGCACGCGGTGGTCGGGGCCGACGACCAGCCGAATGCCGTGCGGCACGACCAGACCGACGAACCCGATAAGCCCCGAGAACGCCACCGCCACGGCGACCGCCACGCTCGAGATGCCCACCGTCCAGCGGCGCACCTGCGTGACCGGCACGCCCAGCGCGGCGGCGTCGTCGTCGCCCAGGCTCAGGGCGTTCAGGTCGCGGGCGAACCAGATGAGGCCGACCACGCAGGCCAAGACGACCGCCGCGCAGGCGACGATCGTGGCGGCGTCGGTGCCTTCGACGGCCAACGAGCCCATCAAGTAGAACAGCAGCTCCTGGGCCTTTTGGGCCGAGACGACGCTCTTCAGAAACATGATGATCGCGCTCGCAAAGGCGTTGAAGACCACGCCGGTGAGCAGGAGCACGTAGTTGGAGGCGCGCGAGGCGGGCGTCCAGCGCTCGACGGCGAAGATCAGCGCCAGGGCGCCGAGCGCCCCCACAAAGGCGGCCGCGGGCACGCCCATGGTGACCGTGGCGACGGCGACCGATCCCAGCGTCATGAAGATCGTGCCGCCCAGGGCTGCGCCGCCCGAGATGCCCAGGATATAGGGGTCGGCCAGGGGGTTTCGCAGCACAGTCTGGAACACCGCTCCGCTCGTGGCCAGCGCGGCGCCCACGATGGCCGCGAAGACCACGCGCGGCAACCTCGCCTGCATGACGATTGCCTCCTGGGCGGCGTCGAGCGAGCCGGTGAGCACGCCGCGAATTACCTCGAAGCCGCCAAAACCCGAGCTTCCGTAGGCGAGCGCCACCAGCCCGCAGCCCACCGCCACGACGGCCGAGATGGCCACCGTCACGAGCAGCCGAGGGGCTGTCAGCGGTGTAGTGGGGCGTTTCACGTACGGTACGTCCTGTTATTTGCGAGCAGATGCAGAGCCGACGATCGCCTCGCGAATCGTGCGCAGGCCGTCGACCAGCCGCGGGGCGGGCCGCAGCACGACCGGGTCGTCGATCAAGTAGACGTGGCCCCTCTCGACGGCGTCGATCGAGGGGTACTGGTTCCAAAACTCGGTGTCGAGGCCCTCGCCGGCCATCGTGGCGTCGATGATGCGCTCGGGGTCGAGGCTGATGACCTTCTCGATGTCGAGCTTGGGATAGGGGGCTTTTGCGTCGGCGAGGACATTTTTGCCCCCGGCGAGTTCGACGAGTTCGTGGCCGAAGGTGCCCGGGCCGGCGGCGATGAGCGGGTTGCGCCCAAAGATCATGAGCACCCGCGGGTGCTCGCCGTCGCGGGCGCTGTCGGCGACGCGGTCCATCTTCGCCTCCATGTCGGCCGCGAGCGCCTCGGCCTTGTCGGCGGCGCCCACGAGCTCGCCGATCTTGGCGATGCCCCGGTAGGTCTGGGCGAGGTTGTCCATGCGCACGAAGCCGTAGGGGATGCCGGCGTCGTCGAGCTTCTTGGCGATCTTGGGGTCGGCCCCCGAGCTCGTGCCCACGACCAGGTCGGGCTCTTTGGCCAAAATCGCCTCGAGGTCGACGTCGACGATGCCGCCGACCTTCGGGATCTCGGCGGCCTGGGCGGGATAATCGCAGAAGCGGGTCACCCCGACGAGGCGGTCGCCTGCGTCGAGCGCGAACAAGATCTCGGTGACGTTGGGAGCCAGCGACACGATGCGCTCGGGCCGGCCGGGCAGCTCGTCGGTGACGACGACCTCGGGAGCGCCCTCCCCGGCCGACGCCGCTGTCTGGTTAGCCGACTTCTGGGTTGTCGACGGCTTGTCACACCCGGCCAGCACCGCCAACAGCACCATCAAACCCCACCAAATCAGCGTGCCATTGCTTGGTTGGCGAAAAAGCGTAGAATTCATACCGAATGAAAGGCTGATATCGAGAAACGGGGTTTGGAAAAGCCCTGCCGCGTTGGTAAATTAGTCTACGTGGGTGCGTTTGCAAAGAGGGTCCCGTATGACGCCGAAGGACGAGTTGTCGTCGTCGCATTTTGACGCCAAGCTGAGCGAATTCGAAAAGAAGCTCGAGCGGTTATACCGCACGTACGAGCAGTATTTTATCGGCGTCGAGAAGCGCCCTCCTCACGCCCAGCGCCGCGAGGTGGTGCGGATGTATCGGGAGCTCGAGCAGCTACCGATGGTCAAAACCGCCATCAAGTTCCGCTTCCGCAGCCTCGTGCAGCGTTTCAACAGCTACAAAGCGTACTGGAACCGCACCGAAAAGCAGATCGAAGAGGGGACCTACCACCGCGACCTGGCCCGCGCCAAGGCGCGCCAGCAGCGCCGTCAGGACCAAGAGCAGCGCCACGAGCCCGAAGAGCGCAGCGGCCAAGCCGAAGACGGCGCCTTCGAGATCGACGACCTCGACCTGGAGAATCTCGATCTGGGCAGCATGGAGGAAGAGCTCCAGCAGATGGACCAGCGCGGTGAGTTCGAGAAATACGTCGGCACGCAGAAGATGAAGCGCGACGGGTTTCCCGAAGATGAGCAGCGCGGCGGTCAAGCTCCCAACCAGGAGTTCAAGCCGGCGCCGCGCGGCGACGGCAGCGGGCGGCCCCCGCAGCGCGGGCGCCAGGGAAGCAGCAGCTGGGAGCGCCCGAAGGTCGACGAGAACGTCAAGCAAAAGAAGCTCGCCGAACTGCAGGCCAAGCTCGGCCTGTCGACGCGTGGCAACCAGTCCAGCCAGCCCAATCAGCCCAGCCAGCCCAATCAGCCGGCCCAGGGCGGCAACAATCCCTTCGAGCGCAGCGCCGAAGGTCCCACGCAAAAGGCGCGCCCCGAAAATCCCTCGGCCCCCAGCCGCGGCGCCGACATGTCAAAGCTGCGCAAGCTTCGTCGCGCCAAAGAACGCCTCGAGAAAGAAAAGCAACAACGCCGCTCGGCCCCGCAGCGCTCGAGCGCCAACCGCAGCGTGGCCAGCCAGGCGCGCAGCAACCGCGACAACAACAGCAGCCGCACCACCGGCTCCAACCGCGTCATCCGGCGCAACTCGAGCGCCTCGGCGGGCAGCGGCGGCTTCAGCGAAGAGAAGTCGCGCAAGATCTACAACAACCTCGTCGAGGCCAAGCGTCGCTGCAAAGAGGACACCAGCAACCTCAATTACGACACCTTCAAGCGCACCATGGAGAAGCAGCGCAGCCAGATTCAGAAGAAAAAAGGCGCGCGCGACGTCGATTTCAAAGTGGTGATCAAGGACGGGCGAGCATTTTTGAAGCCGGAGACCAAGAAGTGATTCGTGAAATGCTCCGGCCCTAAACCTTGTTATTGATACGACGTAAGACTTCTATAACCGACAACAACGGAGTCAACAATCGGACGCAGTGTTCACGGAGACCTAAGTGGCCTCAAAACGAGCGAGAAACGTGCGCTCGAAAAGCTCTACCGGCGCCAGATCAATTCGGCGGCGCCGATCACTCAGGAATTCGCCGACCGTCTGGCCAACATCTCCAGGCAGCTCAATCGAGTTGTAGCTGTCTTGGTCGACCGCACAGGCGACGTCGAGTGGGTCATGGTCGGTGACGCCGACCGTGTCTACCTGCCCGATATCGGCCGCCAACGTGCCGCCTCGGACCGCTTTCGTGGCATCCGCCTCATCCGCACCAGCCTCGACGGCAACGGCAACAAGGTCGAGTTGTCGCGCGACGACCTGACTGACTTGTCGAAGCTGCAGCTCGACATGGTCATGACCATCTCGGTCAGCCCCAGCGGCGAGGCCGGCGCGACCAAGTGGGCACACCTGCTGCCCGAGAACCCCGACGACAAGATCTGGGAGATTCACTCCGAAGAGCGCCCCTACGACTGCTTCTTCGACTTCGAGCAGTTCATTCGCGAGCTCGAGAGCGAGTTCCAGCGCAAGGCCGACGCGCTCATCAAGACGGGCCAAGACCCGGCGCTTCTGGTCTTCGTGGCCACCCCCGACGGGCGCGACGAGGAGATCGAGATCGCCGAGCTCTTGGAGCTGACGCGCACCGCCGGCGTCGAGGTGGTCGACACGATCATCCAGCGCCGCACGCGGGTGCACCCCAAATACGCCGTCGGTAAGGGCAAGATCGAAGAGATCACGCTGCGCGCGCTGCAGCTCGACTGCGACCTGGTCATCTTCGCCCAGGACCTGACGCCCGGCCAGCTGCGCGCGATCACCGACGAGACCGACTTGAAGGTGATCGACCGCACCCAGCTCATCCTGGACATCTTCGCCCAGCGCGCCAAATCGCGTGACGGTAAGATTCAGGTCGAGCTCGCCCAGCTCAAGTACAACCTGCCGCGTCTGCACTCCAAGAATACCGGCATGAGCCGCCTCACCGGTGGCATCGGCGGGCGAGGCCCGGGTGAGACGAAGCTCGAGATCAACCGGCGTCGCGCTCACGACAAGATCCGCGACCTCGAACAAGAAATCGAAAAGCTCAGCCAGCAGCGCGAGATTCGGCGCAAGCGCCGCAAGCGCGCTAATATCCCCATCGTCAGCGTGGTCGGCTATACGAACGCCGGGAAATCGACGCTATTGAACGGGCTGACCGAGTCGCGCGTCCGAAGCGAGGACAAGCTCTTCGCCACGCTGCGCCCGACGACGCGCCGGCTGCGCTACGGCGACCGCGAAGAGATCATCTTGACCGACACCGTCGGTTTCATCCACGAGCTGCCCGAGGACCTGGTCGCCGCCTTCAAGGCGACCCTCGAGGAGCTCGACGAAGCCGACCTGCTCTTGCACCTGGTCGACATCTCCAACGAGAACTTCGAGGAGCGCATGGAGGCGGTCAACCGCATCCTGCGCGACATCGGCCTGGAGGACAAAGAGCAGCTTCTGGTCTTCAACAAGATCGACCAGGTCGAAGACAAGGTCGTCGACGCCCTCTCCCGCCGCTTCGAGGCGATCCCGATCACCGCGCTCGACCTGAGCACCGCCGAGCCCTTGATCGACGAGATCGAGAGCCGCCTGTTCCGCCAACAGCGGGCGCGGGCCTACAGTCAGGCGTAGGAGAGCCAAAAAGCTAAAGAGCCAAAAAGCTAAAAAGCTAAAGAGCCAAAAAGCTAAAAAGCTAAAGAGCCAAAAAGCTAAAAAGCTAAAGAGCTAAAAAGCTAAAAAGCTAAAAAGCTAAAGAGCCAAAAAACTAAAAAGCTAAAGAGCCAAAGAGCCAAAGAGCTAAAAAGCTAAAAAGCTAAAAAGCGACATGCCTTCGGGCCTGTCGCTCTTTGACTTTTTTACTCTTTGACTTTTTTACTTCTTTACTCTTTCACTTCTTTACTCTTTCACTTCTTTACTCTTTCACTTCTTTACTCAAGCACTCACTCACACCCCAACTGCTCCATCTGACGCTGCACGGCGGCCGCGTTGCCCGGGTTGGTGCCCAGGTAGCGCTTGAAGTTCGAGCAGGCTTTGCCGTTGTTGCCCATCTGCTTGTAGGCGATGGCCAGGATGCGGTAGCAGCCGCGGTAGCCGCCTTTGAGCGCCTTTTTGCAGTCTTGGATGGCGCCGGCCGGGTCGCTCTTGAAGATCTTCTTTTGAGCGCTGCGGTACAGCTCTTTGGCCTCTTCGGGGCTCACGCTGGGGCGCTTGGGAGGGCGTCGGGACGAGCTGCCGCTGTTGCGCGAGCTGCTCGAACCCGAGTTGCTCGTGGTCGTGTTGGAGGCGACCTTCTTCTCGGCCTCGTCGAGGCGCTCGAGCAGTGACTTGGCGCCCTCGTGCTCGCCGTCGTACACCAAGACCTCTTCGACCAAGGTGCGCGCCGTCTCGGCGTCGTCCTTGTCCATCGCTTCTTCGGCCTGAGCGACGGCACCGTCGAGCGCCTGCTCCATCAAGCCCTCTTCGGTGTAGATCGTGTGGAACACCGAGTGCTTGGGGATTTCGCTGAGACGCTTGAGCGCCTGGGGGAAATCCTTCGATTTGATGTCGTCTTTGGCCGCCTGGTAGTCCTGCTTGAAGGGGCGCTCGGTCTTGGCGCTGCCCATCAGCTCGGCGATCTTGTCGTTCTGCTCGGGGGTCGGCTCGAGGTATTTTTTGGCCGACTCGAGGGTGCCGATCGCTTTGTCGAGCTCCCCGTCTTGGATCTTTTGGCTCGCCTCGGCGATCGCCTGGCTGACCTTGTCGTCGGCTTTCTCTTCGGTGGGCGCGGCCTCGGCGTCCTCTTTGGCCGACGTCGGCGCGGCCGGCGCGCCTGTGCCGGCGCCGTTGTCGGCCACGGCCACGGCGTCGTCACCGCCGGGCTCGGCCGACGGGGTGCCGTCGTCGCCCATCAAGAAGAAGATCGCGCCGCCGACCAACGCCGCCACCACCAGCACCGCGGCGATCATCATGCCGTTCTTCGAGCTGCTGCTCGAGCCGGAGTCGAACTCGACGTCGTCGAGGGTAGGCTGGGGCGTGAAGACGTAGTTTTCGCCGGGCTCGACGAAGCGAAACTTGACGTGGCCCAGCTCGATGACGTCGCCGCGCTTGATGTGCACCGCGCGATACTGCTCACCGCTGACCGACACGCCGTTTTTGCTGTTCAAGTCGACGATCTGGTACTTGCTGCCCTGCTCGCGCAACACCTTGGCGTGCTTCTGAGAGACCGAGCGGTGGTCGATGATGATGTCGCAGTCTTCGCCGCGACCGATGATCATCTCGTTTCGGTTCAGCGGGAACTCTTGGCCGGCGAAGTTGCTCGAGATGACCACCAACTTGGCGGGCATCGCCGGCAGGACCTGCGTCCCCTCGCTCTGTTTTTTGGTCTTGGGCTTCTGGGCGGGCTTGGGCGGCTCGCCGGGGGCCTTTTCGGGCTTTTTGGCCTTCAGAGTCAGCTTGTAGTCGCCGATGGCGACGATATCACCGGGCGCAAATTCGGCCCGCTGATCGATCTTGACCCCGTTCTTCTTGATACCGTAGCGCGCGGCCACTTCCTCGACGTACACGCGTCCGTTCTCGCGCAACACACGAGCGTGCTTGCGCGACACGTTGCGCTCCGTCAGGCGAATCGTGTTGCCTTCTTGGCGGCCAATTGTGATTTCGTCTCGGACGATGGGGACGGTGCTTTTGCTTCCCTCATCATCCGCGATGACCAGCTTATACATGCAAGATCCCTTCGAGCAGGTCGCACCCACTGGAGCATGCCAGGGGCTGCCCGCGCGGTCATCCGCGCACACTTCCGTCACTCAGGATACCGCTCATGCGCGGCCGCGCAACCTCCGAAGCCGCATTTCGGCCTGTCGGGCCAGCAAATGGAGCTGAGAACAGTTCTCCGTAGTACTATCACAGGGTACACGATCCTGCAATTTTTGGAACCGGCGTCTAAACCGCCTCGCCCCCCAAACCCCTAGACCCCAAACCCCTAGACCCCAAACCCCTAGACCCCTCTGCCTTAATAGCCTATAAATGGACTGTCGGGATCAGAATCCGTACCCACTCTAGAAATCGCCCTTTTCGCGTTTGCGCTCACCGTGTGGCTATGAGCTCCAAGCAACAAGTACCACAGCTAAAGCCGGGTGATGTCGTCGCCGGACGTTTTCGCATCGTCGAGCGCATCGGCTCGGGCGGCTTCTCGGTGGTCTACCGCGCCCACCAGGAGGCGATGAACCGCTTCGTGGCGCTCAAGATCTTGAAGCCGGCGGCCTCGAGCGACGAGAAAATCGTCGAGCGGTTTCGGCGCGAGGCGCTCTTTGCAAGCCACCTGTCGCACCCGAACACCATCTCGCTGTTCGACTACGGCCATACCGACGACGGGCTGTGCTACATCGCCATGGAGTTGCTGCACGGCACCGATCTGGCCGAGGTGGTCCAGACCGGCAAGCCCATGAAGCTCGAGCGGGTGTGGAATATCTTGGTGCAGTGCTGCCACAGCCTGGCCGAGGCGCACCGCCTGGGGCTCGTCCACCGGGATTTGAAGCCCGAGAATATCTTCTTGGTCGAGCGCGACGGCCCCGAGCTGGTCAAGGTGCTCGACTTTGGCGTCTCCAAGGCGATCAACAACTTCGCCAACGCCGGGCCGCGCACCATGGCGCCGCTGACTCAGGAAGGCACCGTCTTCGGCACGCCCTTGTATATGGCGCCCGAGCAGGCGATGGCCGAGTCGATCAGCCCTGCGGTCGACGTCTACGCGCTGGGCCACATCGCCTTCGAGATGATCACGGGCAAGGCGGCCTACGGGGATTGCACCAACGCGATGGACGTGATGCTCAAGCAGATCAACGATCCGCCGCTGGTGCTGCCAGATCCCTGGTCGCAGACGCCGTTCTCCCCGCTGATCACCAAGTGCACGCTCAAAGATCCCGACGAGCGCATCGAAGACGCCACCAAGCTGCGCGAGCACCTGCTGCACGACGCGTTCCTCCCCTACATGGACGAGCAGAGTCGGCCCAACCGCACCCGCAGTTTGCCGCGGGTGAACACCGTCGACGGCGGGCCGCCCTCAGCGCATTATACCGTGCCGCCAGAGTCGACCGAGGAGGTCGAAGAGGTCTATCGCTGGGAGCTCGACGTCCTCGACGAGGCGCTCGCCGAGGTGCGCCAGGTCCAGGAGATGCGGCTTGTGATCGTGCGCGGCTCGCCGGGCACCGGGCGAAGCAACCTGCTGCGCGCCTTTTTGAAGCGCCACCGCGGCGACGACGGCTGCGTCATCGTCCATCGCCAGAGCCACAACGAGCAGAACCAGGGCGAGTCCGACAGCCAGAGCGCCGGGCTGGAGACCGATCTGGCGTGCGTGACCGATGATGCCCTCGAGGGACGAGGCGTCTCCGAGCTCAAGCGAATGCTCCACCAGCACTACGATCACGAGCGCGGCCGCTCGCCCGACGGCGATCGGGTCGACAGCGATTCGGCGCCGATCAGCGCGCTGGGCGCCCAGCGCGACAACTTCTTGTCGCGCATCACCGGCCCCTTTCGCGACGCGTCGGAGCGCGGAGTGCTCGTCTGGGGTGTCGAAAACCTCGAAAAGATCGACACGCTCACCCTGGCGTTCCTCGACCACTTTTTCCGGGATCTGAAGAGCAACCCGGCGCCGATCCTCATCGTCGCCACCGTGTATCCCGACGACCTGATGCGCCGCCCCGGCCTGCTTCGCTACACCCAGGAGCTCCTGCAGGCGACCAAGCCGCTGGCGCGCCAGTTGTCCCTGGTGGCCCCCGGAGAGCGCAAGGCCGGTGACAACGCCACCGGCGCCCCCCGCCCGCCGACCGACTACCCGACCGAGACACCCGGCTCGGGCTCGTTCATGGGCGACGAGCTGCCGACCCTGCAGGGCAATGGCCTCGACGAGGAGAGCCAGCCGCAGTCGATCGAGCTGTTCGACGAGCTCGACGACGACAAAGAGCAGGCGCCCAAAGAGCGCGACGAGACCGATATCGCCTTCGACACGGTGCTCGGGTTTTTGGCCGAGCTGGGCGACGAGGTGCCCGACGACCTCTGGAAACTCGCCCGCGCACGCGTGCTCCCCTCGATGTTTATGGCGCTGGCCGACTTCATCGTCGACCAGGCCGAGCGCTTCGGCATCATCCAGCGCCGCGGCGAGACGATTTGCTTCGCCCAGCCCGGCTTCGCCGAGGAGATGCGCGAGAGCTTCGACGAGCTGGTCGACCCGGTGCCCACACACCTGGAGTTGGCCGCCCTTCTGCTCGACCATTACGACTCGCTCGATCGCGAGCAGCTCAACACGGTGGTGCGCCATCTGCGCAGCGCCCAGGCGCCCTACGAGGCCATGGAGCTGTTGATGCAGGCCGGCGAAGAGGCGTATCGCTCCTTCGACCTCGACTCGGCGCGCGAGTACTACCTGCAGATTCGCCAGCTCATCGACGACCTCGACAGCGGGCGCATCCACGCCGGTGGAGGCGCCGAGACGGGCAACGACTTCGAGCAAGCGCGCGTCTGGGTGCGCCTCGGCGAGATTCACGGCGCGCTGGGCGAGCACGGCGCCGCCGAGGACGCCATCAACAAGGCGCTGCTGCCCGACTCCGACGCCACGCCCGAATTGCGCGGGCGGGCCTACAAGATCTTGGGCGATTTGGCCGTCTCCCAGGAGCGTTACGAGAACGGCAAGACGCACTACCGGCACGCCCGCGACAGCTTCCGCGAGGCCGGCCACCCCGGCGCCTTCGTCGCCGCGATGGGCGCCATGGGCCACTGTGCGTTGATGGAAGGAAAGCCCAAAGAGGCCGAGGAGATCTTGAGCGTGGCCCTGGAGCGCGCCTCCAGGCTGCAAAACAACGTGCTCGGCGCCCGCCTGGGACGCTTCATGGGCCAGGTGCTCATGCGCCAGGCACGCTTCGACGACGCGGTCCGCCACCTGGGCACCTCATTGGGCACCTTCGAGCAGATCAACTCGCGCAAAGAAGTCGCCGAGACGCTCGCCGAGCTGGGACAGGCCGCGTTCGCCGCCACCGACTTTAGCGCCTCGCGCGACTACCACGAGCGGGCGCTGACCGAAGCCGCCTCGAATCACGTCGTGCTCCCCGAATCCCCGCACCTGGGGCTGGGCCGCGCGTTCTCGGCGCTGGGCGACACCGAGCAAGCGACCGCGCATCTGCGCCGCGCCGTCGACGAGATCGCCGTGTCGAGCGACCGCCTTCAGGAAGCGCGCGTGCGCTTTCATATCGGCGACGTCGACCTGGCGGCCGGCCGCTTCGGCAAGGCCCTGGAGCATTTCCTCAAGGTCGAGGAGACCGCCAAAAACGTCGGCCACACCGAGCTGTGGCTCGAAGCGTCGATCCGTCGCGCCTACCTGTCGTTCGACTCGGGCGACTCGGCCGACGCCTACGAGCAGCTCAGCCAGACAATGCAGTTGGCCGAGTCGCTGGGCGACGCCGGCGGCGAGCTGCGCGTGCGCGCCCACGTCATCTACCTGCAACTGCTCGAGCACGACTTCCGCACCCGCGGGGCGACCTTCGCCTCGCTCATCGACAAGAGCAAAGAGCGCGGCTACACCCGCGCCCGCGTCTTGTGCCAGTACTTCAAGTCCGACGTCCACGCCGCCCACGGCGAGGCCGACCAAGCGCTCGCCCTGCTCGCCGAAGCCCGCATGGGCGCCGCCGAGCTGCGCGACTACGCACTCTTGCTCCCCATCGAGCGTCGCGTCCGACTGCTCGAGCGCAGCCTGGGCAAGGCAGCCGGCGAGGCCGATGATGGTTTCGCGATCGGAGCTTTGGTGCCGCCGGAGGTGGGAAATCGGCGGTTCAGTGAAGGTCGCGTGGGACGTTGACTACATCCCCCACCACTTCTCCCGCACCCGCAAGAAGCCACACACCCCGCCGAACAACACCACCGTAAACCCACCGAGCACCCCTAGATCGACGCCGAGCGTCATCTCGCGCTCGCCGATGAAGCGATCCAGCGGGTTGGGCGGCGGCGGCGGCGCGGGCACGCCCGGCATGGGCGGCTTGGGGAGTTCGTCGGCCGAGATCTCGTAGGCGTCGGACTGGTGCTCGGTGTGCAGCATCGCCTCGAAGCCCCAGCGGGTCACCGTCGTGTGGCTGGCGGCCTGCGTGGGCGCGTTCATCTTGTCGATCGGCATGATCGCCCCGCCCAAGATGACCTGCGGGATGAGCAAGATCGGCACGAGCGCGATCGCCGCCTCGGTGGTGCGCACCAGCGCCGAGAGCATCAGACCCATGCCCAGGCCCGCCAGCGAGCAGAGCCACAAGACGCCCAGGTGGACGAACGGATTGCCCCAGAAGTCGAGCACGAAGTAGGTGATCAAGAGCAGCATCAGGCACTGCAAAAAGCACAAGAAGCCGAGCACGGCGAATTTGCTGCCCGCGTAGGCCAGAATCGACAGGTTGACCATGCGCTCGCGCCGGTAGATCGCCTGCTCGCTGACGATCTCGCGCGCGGCGTTCGAGCAGCCGAACCACACTGCGGCGACGACCAGCAAAAAGAGCGCGAACGGCATGAACTGCAGCCGGCTCATCACTCCGCCCGTCTCGCTGATAAAGACCAGGTCGAGCAAGATCGCCACGATGGGCGCCTGCACCAGCAAGATGGCCGTGCCGACGTGGTCCTTGAGCTTGATGGTCAGGTAACGCCTCGACAGCGTCAGCCACTGACGAATGCTGAACCGCGGCGGCTTGCGCTCGCTCGAGCCGGTCAGGTTGACCCCTTTGCGGTTCTTGCGGCGCTCGCTGACAAACTCCTCGTGATAGCGGCTCTGTCGGTAGCGCGCCGCGAAGGTCTCCATCGGCTCACCGGCGCGCTTGGCCTGCATCAGCGGGCGCATGCACGAGCCCGGGTCGGCCAAGATCTCTTCGGCCTCGGGGGTGTTCGGCTTGACCTCCGAGTTGAAATAAAACATCGAGTCCGGATACGCCGGCCCGTAGTAGACCTGCTCGCCGTCGGCCAAATACAGCGTGTTGTCCATCATGCGATAGACCTGCTGGGACGGCTGGTGGATGGTCAGCAAGATCGTGCGTCCGCCGTCGGCGAGCTTGCGCAGAAGCTTCATGACGTTGGAGGCGTCCTCACTCGCCAGGCCGCTGGTGGGCTCGTCCAAGCACAGCAAGCTCGGCTCGGTCAGAAGCTCGAGCGCCAGGTTGACCCGCTTTCGCTGCCCGCCCGAAATCCCCTTTCGCTCCGGAGAGCCGATGAGCACGTGGCGGGTGTCCTCGATTTCGAGGTCGGCCAAGATCTTGTCGATGCGCCCGTTGATCTCCTCGTCGGTGGTGTCGGGCGGCAGCCTGAGCTTGGCGGTGTAGTAGAGCGCCTCGAAGACGGTCAGCTCGCTGTGAATGATGTCTTCTTGAGGCACATAGCCGATCGCGCCGCGGTAGCGGTCGTAGTGGGTGCCCAGGTCGTCGCCGTTGACCAGCGTGCGCCCATAGTTGGGGCGCAGGTAGCCGATCAGCGCCATCAAAAGTGTCGTCTTACCGGCGCCCGACGGCCCCAACAGGCCGACGAACTCGGTCGGATAGACCGTAAACGACACCCCGTCCAAGATGCGCTTTTTCTGCTCGCCCTCGCCGACCTCGACGCGAATATTCTCGGCCTGCAGCAGGATATCGCCGCGGTAGCTCTTCTGGATGGTGCCGCGGGCGAGGTCGAGGCGAATGGCGTACGAGCCGAAACTGATCGTCTGGCCCGGCTCGATCTCGACGCGCTCGATGCGCTTGCCGTCGACGAAGGTGCCGTTGGCGCTTCCCAGATCTTCGAGGAAGACGGCCTCGTCGGTACGCACGATGCGCGCGTGGTGCCGCGAGACCTGGGGGGCGTCGAGGACGACGTCGTTCTCGGGGCCGCGGCCGATAGTGACGACCCGCTGGTCGAGCGGCAGCCCCACCTGGCCGGCGTGGGTCGACTCGCGGTCGCTGTCGATAAACTCGCGCACGCGACTGACCGGAAAGCGGTAGCTCCCCAAAAAAAGCACGTCGTTATCGGTGACGAACGCCTCGTCCACACGGTTGAACCGGTCGTTGACGAAGGTGCCGTTGGCCGCGCCGAGGTCTTCGACTCGCCAGCCGCTCTGCACGGGCGTCAGCTTGCAGTGGTGCCTCGAAATCTGCGGGGCGTCGAGCACGATGTCGGCGTCGGCCTCGCGGCCGATGACGATCGCCTTTTGCCTCTGCACCGCCGCCGAAGGCACCGCCTGAAGCGCTTGCGTCTTCTGCAAGTCGTCTTCGGCGGGCTGCAGGCGCTGGGCGAGCTTGGCGTCGAAGACGAACTGGTAGCTGCCCAGCCCGATGCGGTCGCCCGGTCGGATGCGCGCGCGGTCGACCTGATGGCCGTTGACGCTGGTGCCGTTCGTCGAGTTCAGATCTTCGAGAAAGTAGCGATTGTCATACAGCCCGATGCGCGCGTGGTGCCCGGAGACCTGCGGCCGGGGGATGACCAGGTCGTTGTCGTCGGCATAGCCGATGCGCAAAATCGTGGCCCCGTCGGGAATCGAGGGCGCTTCGTCGGGCGTGGGCAGCGGGAACTTGCCGGCGAGCTTCGTCTCGCCGGTGACGTCGGCCTTGGGCATCGCCAACGTCTTGCCGCGCTGACGCTCGGCGACTGCCGTCGGCTGGGTGGCGGCCGCCGTGTCGACGTCGATGGCCGCGTCGCTCGGCTCCTGTCCCAACCCCCGCGGCTCCGACCCTCGCTGCCCCAGCATTTGAGCGGTGATTGCCCGGCGCATCTGGGTCGAGGCCAGCTCGCTTCGCCGCGCCTCGGGGCGCGTGGTGTCGGCGTCTTGCTCCTGCAACGCCGGCAGCGTCAACCCGCAGTGCTGGCAGACGACCTCGTCGGCTGGATTTGACTTCTCGCAATTTGGGCAAAGGCTCGTGGACATGGTGGTCTAGGAATACCTGACGTGGGGCCTCCGGGACAAGGATGGAGGCACTGCACAAAGACGGGAGCCCACCCTGCGATGGTTCGTCGGTGAGGCCAAAAACGCAAATGTTTCGCTTGTGAGTAACACTATGCGCACTATATACAAAATGCACCCGTTTTTCGGACTACAACTTGGGAACCTGTGAGGAGCCATGAAGTCAGTGCAGTATGATGGCGCAATCTACTCAGTTCAAAACCACGAGTCGGTGCTCGACGCGCTCTTGCGCGGCGGCGCAGACGTCAGCTTTTCGTGTCGCAAGGGGTCGTGTCAGACGTGCCTGCTACGCGCGGTCGAAGGCGAGCCGGGGCCCGACGCCCAGAAGGGGCTTCGCCAAGAACTCGTCGACTCGGCGCACTTCATGCCCTGTGTGTGCCATCCTGACGAAGACATGGTCATCGCCCAGCCCGACCTGTCGCAGATGTTCATGCCGGCGATGCTCTCCGAGCGAACGCAACTCTCTCCCAGCGTCACCCGCCTGCGCATCGAGCCGGCGCGCGACCTGAACTGGACGCCCGGCCAATATATCAACCTGCGTCGTGACGACGGGCTGATGCGAAGCTACTCCATCGCGAGCATCGCCGAGGTCGACTACTTCTTGGAGGTGCACGTGCGCCGGGTCGACGACGGCCAGATGAGCCGCTGGATTCACGACGAGCTCGCCGTCGGCGACTTCTTCGAGGTGCAGGGCCCGCTGGGCGCGTGCACCTACCGCGAGGAGTTCGACGGGCGCCCGCTGATCTTGGTCGGCACGGGCACCGGCATCGCCCCGCTATACGGAATCACCCGCGACGCGCTTCGCCACGACCACGAGGGCGAAATCTGGGTCTACCACGGCGGCCGCACGATGGACGACCTGTACCTGCACGCCGAGCTCGGCGAGCTGGCCGACGAGCACGACAACCTGCATTACGTGCCCTGCTTGTCGGGCGACGACGTCCCCGAGGGGATCTTCGCCGGCCGGGTCACCGACCGCGTCTTCAAAGAAGACCACCCCGACGCCGCCGGCCACGTGCTCTACCTGTGCGGCAACCCCGACATGGTCTACGACGCGCGCTACTACGCCATCGGCGCCGGCGTCGCCCGCGCCGACGTGCTCGCCGACCCGTTCGAATCGGCCTACCCGTATATGCCCGACGATGACGCCAAGCTCGAGGCGATCGCCCCCGATCCCGAGCTGTGGGAGGCCCTCGACAAAGGGCCCAAGCTGCGCGCCATCCTGCAGGACTTCTACGAGGCCACCTACGAGGACCCGCGGCTGAGCCCCTTCTTTCACAACGTGACCATGCAGCGGGCGATCTCGAAGCAGTACGCCTTTTTGGCCGAGGTCTTCTCGGGCGAGGACAACTACTTCGGGCTCAACCCGTTCAACGCCCACCACTGGATGATCATCAGCGACGAGCTGTTCGACTACCGCGAGGAGCTCTTCGAGGCGAGCGTGCGCAAGCACGGGCTGCCCGAGCACCTGGTGCGCCGGTGGATGGCCTTCCAGGAGTTGTTCCGCCGCGAGATCGTCAAGTCGACCCAGCGCGGCCTGATCATGAACGGTGTGGAGCACAAAAAGGAGGGCTTCAGCGTCGAGGAGATCCTCATCGCCACGATCTGCGACGGCTGCATGGGCGAGATCAACGAGGGTGACACCGCGCGCATGCACAAGCGCACCGGCCAGCTCTTCTGCACAGAGTGCGCGGCCACAAGCGCCACCAACGAGGTCGGCGCGCCCGCCTAAACCGCAGCACGCGCCCCCGCCCGATACCGTAACTTATACCGTCGCCGGCTTGCGCGCCTTGCGCGTGCGGCCGGCGGCGACCTTTCTGACCTGCTGGCGCACCTCGTCGAGCAGCGCATCCTGGTCGCGCCCCCCCTTGGCCAAGATCTCGGAGACTCCCGTGCGCAGACGCTCCTCGTCCTCGGCGGTGAGCTCCTTGGCGGTGACCACCACCACCGGCACGTCCGCGTAGGCGTCATCTTCGCGGAAGTGGCGCAGGAATTCGAAGCCATCCATCTTGGGCATCATCAGATCGAGGAGCACCAGGTCGGGGTCGCTCTCGGCGAGCTTCTCGAGGCCGACCTGACCGTTTTCGGCCTCCACGATCTGCCAGCCCTCTTTGGCGAGCACCCGGCCGATCAACGAGCGGGTCGGCTCGTCGTCTTCGACCAGGAGCACCTCGCCGGCCTCTCCAGCCTCTGCGGCAGCAGAGTCGGCGCTTCGGTACGGCTGCAACACATCGAGCAACTGCTCGCGGTCGACCGGCTTGACCAGAAAATGGTCGGCGCCCAGCGCGTAGCCGCGCTTGCTCTCCGAAACCATCGTGATCATCACCACAGGCGTGGCCGAAAGCTCGGGGTGCTCCTTGAGCTTGGCCAGCAGGGTCCAGCCGTCCATCGACGGCATCATCACGTCCAGCGTGATGACGTCGGGCGCGAGCTGCTCGGCGAGCAGCAGGCCCTCGGAGCCGTTGGCGGCGGTGGCCACCTGAAAGCCCTCGCGCTCGAGCACGCGCTGCAGCAGGTCGCGCATGGTCGGGTCGTCGTCGATGACCAGTACGACCTCGCCGTCGCCGCCCGACAGACGCGGCTGCGAGCGCGCGTCGCCCCCGGTGGACGCCTCGGCGTCCCCGTCGGCTTGGCCGTCGAGGTCGGCGGAGAGCTTCACCGTAAACGTGCTCCCCTCGCCCGGGGTCGACTCGACGGCGATCGAGCCGCCGAGCAACGAGCAGAAGTGGCTCGTGATCGTCAGGCCCAACCCGGTGCCGCCGAACTCGCGGGTGGTCGACGAGTCGGCCTGCGTGAACGCCTCGAAGACCTTGTCGAGCTGCTCGGGGCTCATGCCCACGCCGGTATCCTCGACGGTGAACTCGACCTGGGTGCCATCGGCGCCCCTGGCCGCGCGCAGCACCACCGAGCCGCCGGTGGTGAACTTGCAGGCGTTGCTCAGCAAGTTGAACAAGATCTGGCGCACCTTCGTGGTGTCCGAGCGCATGTAGCGCAGCTCGTCGGCGACCTCGATGGTCAGCGTGTTGTCGTTCTTGTTGGCCAGCGGGCGAATGGTGCCGCCGATATCGTCGAGCAACTCGGCCACGTCGAACAACTCGACGTGGGTGGTCATCTTGCCCGCCTCGATCTTCGACAGGTCGAGGATATCGTTGATCAGCGCCAGCAGGTGCTTGCCGGCGGTGCGGATGCGCTCCAGGTCGGGGACGAACCCGGTGACCTGCTCGACGCCCTCGACCTCGTCCTCCTCCATGAACTCGATCTCTTCTTTGATCATCTCCGAGTAGCCGATGACCGCGTTGAGCGGTGTGCGCAGCTCGTGGCTCATGTTCGCCAGAAACGCGCTCTTGGCGCGGCTGGCCTCGACGGCCTTGTCACGCGCCTGCTGCAGCTCTTCCTGGCGCTCGCGCATCTTGTGGATCAACCACTCCTGCAGGTGATCTTTGAGCAGGAAGATCACAAACACCGACACGCCCAGGCCCACCAACTCGATGAGCTCCAGGATCGCCATGATGCTCGGCCCGAGCACTGGCTCGAGCTCGTAGCCTGCCATGTCCACGCCGATGTAGACGCCCCAGGACACCAGCACCACGACCATCCAGCGCACCGCGGTCGACGTGTCGCGAAACAACGCGGCGAATAGCGGCACGAAGATCAGCCAACTGAGCACGGGGCTGTTGATCCCGCCGAGCAGATAGGCCAGCCACACCAGCAACACGAACAGGGGGCCGAGCACGAAATGGGCGGCCAGGGACATCTTGCCCGTGTACCGCAGCACCAGCGGCGCCAGAAGCGTGACCATACAGCACGACAGCACCGCGACGGCCCCGGTGGTAAAGCCGCCCCAATAGTAGAAGCCCGACACGATCGGCCCCCACAGGACCATCGTAAAGACGGTCTTGAGCGCGATTTCGGCGCGTCGCAGCGCGAGTCGATTTTCTTTGGCGAAGAAGTGTTCGGGGATGAACCGATGAATCAGATTGGTCATACTGCTGTCGAGCGCACAGGAGTTGCCTGCCGCCCCTCCCTGCTGCACGTGCTTACTGCAAATACTACTGCGCGGGCAAAATAGCACCAAAGTGGAGCGTCCACGAGAAATTTCCCGGCGCGCCCACCTCGCCCCACCCGATCTTTGACAATCCGCGACGCCCAAAGTTATAAGATGGTAAGGTTAATCCCATCCCGCTCTTGGAGCAGTGCATGGCACAGTTGAAAGTCGGCATCGTGGGTGCAGGAAGCATCGCAGAACTGCACGCAAAGGGTTACGAGAAGGATCCGCGCGCCGAAATTTTCGCCGTGTGTGACCGAGACGAAGACCGCGCGATCAGCAAGTCTCTCGCCTGGGGCGCCAAAGCTTATTACACCGACTACGCAGAAATGCTGCAGAATCCGGAGATCGACGCCGTCGAGATCCTGACGCCGCATCATCTGCACGCCTCGCAGGCCATCGACGCGCTGCACGCCGGCAAACACGTGTGTGTCGAGCGTCCGATCGCGCTGACCCACGAGGAGGCCACCCAGGTCGTCAAGGCCGCGCGCGAGTCGGGCCGCGTGCTGCAGGTCTACGAGCCGTGCTTGTTCTACAAGCCGCTTCTGGACGCGCGTAACCTCATCGACGCCGGTGAAATCGGACGCCCCACCAATATCCGCGTGTCCGCCAACATCGGCCGGGCGACCAGCGGCATCTGGGACTTCGCCAACGGCGGCGAGCACATGTGGCGCTTCGACCCGCAATTGTCGGGCGGCTCGCCGATGCTGTTCGACGTGGGCTACCAGACCTTCTGCATCTCGCTCTTCCTCATCGGCACGGTCGACAAGGTCGACGTGTGGCGAGGCGAGACCGAGGTGGGCGACAACCTCAAGCTCGACGCGCCGACGGTGGCGATGTGGAAGCACTTCCAGCAGGAGTGCTACGGCACGCTGCACCTGAACTACGCCCCCGAGCGCAAGCTTCGCACCGACTACCACCCGCTCGAGCTCAACATCACGGTGGGCGGCACCCGCGGCGACATCCACATCATCCGCAGCTCCGACCCGACCCAGCTCGAGTCGCCCGTCGAATTGCGCCGCGACAGCCGCAAGGTGTTCTACGGCCAGAAGTCGACGGCCTTCGAGGACAGCTTCGTGCGCGCGACCCGCAACTTCATCGCCGCCTGCGTGGGCGAGGACGACCCGCTCTTGGGCGGCGAAGAGGCCCAGCAGCTGTTGATGCTCACCCGGGCCTACCACGAGTCGTCGCGGCGTGGACGCGCTGTGAACTTGCAGCACGGGTGATCGATGTCTTCAGTCACATCCAGCCGCGTCCGCGTGGTCCGCACGCCCGGGCGCTACGCCGTACTCCTCAACGCCCGCGCCAAAGGTTGGACGGGTAAGCTGCACCACGACATCCAGCGCTTCGTCTCGTCGCAAGACCTGTACCTGACCGACGATTTCCGCCAAGCCGAGCGCACCGTCGACAAGCTCATCGCCGCCGACTACGACGCCATCTTCACCGGCGGCGGCGACGGCACCATCTGCTACCTGATGTCGGCGATCGAAGAGCGCATCCGCGCCGGCAAGGTCAGCCGCGACGACGCCCCGCCGGTGGGCGTGTTGCGCATGGGCACCGGCAACGCCATCGCCACGTTCGTGGGCGCCGGGCCGGTGACCGAAGACCTGCGCGCGCTGCGCGCCGGCGCCCCCCTGGTCGTCCACGAGGTCGACATGCTCGAGGGCGCCGAGGGCCTGTTCCCCTTTGCCGGCATCGGCTGGGACGCCGAGGTCCTGAACGACTACGAGTGGCTCAAAGACGCGGTGCGCGACACGGCGGTGGAGAACTACGCCACCGGCTTTGGCGGCTACTGGATGTCGCTCATCTCGCGTACCATCCCCAAGGCGCTCCGCCAAAAGCCGGTCACCATCACGATCACCAACACCGCCGACGAAGCCCTACGCATCGACCAGAGCGGCAACGTCATCCGCACCTACGAGCCCGGCGAGGTGATCTTCGAGGGGCCGGTGAGCACCTGCGCCCCGGCGACCATCCCCTACTGGGGCTTCAAGATCCGCATGTTCCCGCAGGCCGCCACCCGCCCCGGCTTCGCCCACCTGCGCTGCTTCGACGGCACCGTGCCCTGGATCTTGAGCCACCTGCACAAGTACTGGAAAGGCGAGTTTCGCCCCGAAGACATCGACGACTTCCTGATCAAGCGCGTCGACGTCGAGGTCCACGACCGCGCGGTGCCCTACCAGGTCGCCGGCGACGGCGTGGGCTACGAGCGTCGCGTCGAATGGAAGGTCGCCGACGCCCCGGTACGCCTGGCCGTGCCGATGCACTAGCGCCTCCCCCCCTCGACACCGCCCCCCACCCGCTGCTAGAGTCGACCCCTACGCACCACATGGTATGCCGGAGATCACCGCTGCTCGATCTCCGGGGGGAAGAACAACAGCACACGAGGAGGCACCGTGGTTATCCGTAAGTCTTTGCGAAAGCTCAAAGAGTTCATCGATCTGTCCATCCCGCTCATCGAAACCCTCGAGGTCGACGACGACGTCGCGCCGGTGCGCGACCTGACCGTGGCGCGCTATAAAGGGGTGAGCCAGCAGATCGACACCCAGATCAAGTCGGTGAGGCAGGAGAGTGTCGAGGCGAAGCAAGCCGGTGACGCGCTCGACGCCGCCGAAGGCGACGCGGTCGACGCCTACGACACCATCTACAAGGGCCTGCGCATCGCCCACCTGCAGGCTCAGGTCAGCGGCGAGTCGACCGCCGCGGACCACGTCGACCACTTGGACCGGTTTTTGGAGGGCAACAACACCAGCGACTTCGAGCGCACCACCGCGTCGGCCAAGGTCGGCTACCTCGAGCGGGCCTTCCAGTTCCGCGACCAATTCCTCGACGGCACCATCGACGCGGGGCGCATCGCCGCCGCCGAGCAGGCCCTCGAGCGCCTGCGCGGCGCCCAGACCCAGTGGGCCAAGGAGACCCAGGAGGCCCGCGACGCCGACGTTCACCTCGACGCCCTCGAGGAGCGCGCGCGCACCGAGTACTCCGCCGGGCGCGACTGGATTCGCGGCTGTCTGCGCCTGCTGGGCCGAGAAGACCGACTCGGCGACATCATCCCGCCGCTGCGCGACATCTACCGCACGAGCTCCGACGCCGACGAGCCCGCCCCCGCGCCGAGTCCCGAAGAACCCACGCCCGCCTGAGCCCGCCCCGCCCGTCGGGCGCCGCCGCACTTCGATGCAGGCGGTGCCCGACCCCGTCAGTCTGCCCGTGCATGTGGCTGCAAACCCTCAACCGCACCGTCAGCCCCCCGCCGAGGCGCATACACCGCCCCACCGACGCCGTCGGTCACTCGCCTAGGCGCATGCACCGCCCCACTGACACCTTCCGTCCCGCCGCCCCTCGCATGCACGCGCCGCCCACGGCCGCGGCGCCCCTTTGCAGCCACCTCGCGCGCAGCCTGACGGCACCAGTCACCCTTTGCACCGACATGCACGGCATCGCCGACGGCGCCAGTCACCCTTTGCACCGACATACACGGCATCGCTGACAGCGTGGGCGCCACGCGCCCCTCACAGCCGTCGCTCCAACTCCGGCACCAGCTTGTCCATCTCGTCTTGCAGCTCGCGCAGGGCGATGTCCGAGCCGTCGAGGGTTTCGTTCTTGCCCATCTGCGACAGCGAGCTGGCCACGTGGCTGACCCGCCGGGCGCCAAAGATCGCCGCCGAGCCCTTCAGGGTGTGCGCGGCGCGGCGCAGCAGCGTGAAGTCGGCGCGGGCGACGCCCTGCTCGATCTCGTCCATCATCTGGGGCCACTGCTCCAAGAAGATCTCGACGAGTTCGTCGAGCGTCTCCTCGCTGCCGGCCACGCGGTCGAGCGCCTCGTCCCAGTCGACGACTTTTTCGCCCTCGGGGGGTCTGATCGACGTGCTCATGAGCTCTCCTCGGTGTGAGTATCTTCGGGTTGCGATTCGTCGGGTTCTGATTCGTCGCGTTGTGATTCGGACACAAGCCGCCCGTCGGCCACCCGCTCGAGCACCTCGTAGACCGTCTCGGCTTTGACCGGCTTGGCCACGTAGTCGTCCATGCCCGCGGCCAGGCACCGCTCGCGGTCGCCCTTCATGGCGTGCGCGGTCATGGCGATGATGGGCACGCGCGTATCCGAGCCCTCCTCGCGGCGGCGGATCTCGCGGGTGGTCTCGAAGCCATCCATCTCGGGCATGCGCACGTCCATCAAGATGACGTCGTAGGCGCCCGGCTCGAAGGCCTGCAGGGCGGCCTTGCCGTTGTCGGCGATCTCGATCTGGTGGCCCTGCCGCTCGAGCACCCGCTCGATGAGGCGCTGGTTGACGCGGTCGTCCTCGGCGACGAGCACCCGCAAGGGACGCTCGGCGGCGGCATATTCGTGCGGGCGGCGCGTGCGCTCGCGTCGGGCCCGATCGCTCTTGTCGAGTGCGTCGCACACCGCCTTCCACAGCTCGCGCTGCTTGACCGGCTTGGTCAGGCTGCGCACCACGCCCAAGTCGTCGTATTGCACCGGGTCGAGGGGCACGAGGCCGGCCGACGACATCAACACGATGGGCACGTCGCGGTATTCGTCGCTCTTTTTGAGCGCGCTCGCAAACTCCTTGCCGGTCATGTGGGGCATGACCTGGTCGAGCAGGATGACGTCGAAGGGCTCGTCGGACTCCTCGCGAAGCATCGCCAGGCCCTGCGGGCCGCCCGGGGCCAGCGTGACGTCCATCCCCCAGTGCTCGAGCAACTCGCGCAGCATGCGCCGATTGAGCCGGGTGTCGTCGACGACCAACGCGCGCCGACCGGTGACCTCCTGGGTGGGAATCTTCTGGTCGGCGGGCAGCTCCTCGATGCCGAAGCGCGCGGTAAAGTGAAAGGTGCTCCCCTGGCCGAGTTCGCTGTCGACCCAGATCTTTCCGTCCATGGCGTGCACCAGCCGAGACGCAATCGTCAGCCCCAGGCCGGTGCCGCGCTTGGCGTCGCTGATGGCCGAGCCCTGGCGAAACGCCTCGAAGATCTTGTCCTGCTCGTCGTCCGAGATCCCCACGCCGGTGTCCTGAACCTCGAAGTGCAGGCAGATCTCGTCGTCGGCGCGCCACTCGACCTCTGCCTCCACGCGCACCTCGCCGGCAGGGGTGAATTTGATGGCGTTGCCGACCAGGTTGTCGATGATCTGGCGAAGCCGCAGGCGGTCGCCGATAAGGTAGCTCGACGGAAGATCGACCGGGACGCGATAGCCCAGCTCGACGCCCTTTTCGTGGGCGCGCACTGCCTGGGTCTGCAGTACCTCGGCCAAGAGGTCGCATAGCTGGAAGCGCGCCCGCTCCAGGGTCAGCTCACCGGCCTCCATCTTGGACAGGTCGAGGATGTCGTTGAGCAGCCTGAGCAGCGAATTGGCCGACTGGTCGATCAGCGAGACGTACTCGTGCTGCAGCGGGTCGAGGCCCGTGTTCAACAACAGCTCGGTGAACCCGACGATGCCGTTCATGGGCGTGCGAATATCGTGGCTCATATTCGCCAAAAACTCGCTCTTGGCCTGATTGGCCTCCTCGGCGCGCTCCTTGGCGCGGCGAAGCTGCTCTTTGGATTGGGCGAGCTCGAACAGCGAGCCCTTGAGCTCCTCCTCACGCGTCCTGCGGGCGGTGATATCCTCGGAGATCCCCATCACGTACGCCGGCTCGCCGTCGGCGTCGAAGATGGGCATCTTTTTGGTGTGCAGCACGCGCTCTTCGCCGTTGTGGGCGAAGACTTTCTCCTCGGAGATGTCGATCAGGCGCCCTTCCTGGAGCGCCTGCAGGTCTTTCTCGCGGCAGAATTCGGCCTGCTCGGCAGGGAAGAGGTCGGCGTCGGTGCGCCCGACGATCCGATGGCGAGACATGCCCATGATCTCTTCGCCGGCGCGGTTGACACGCTCGTAGGTGAGGTCATCGGCGCTCTTGACGTAGATCATCAGCGGGATGTTCTCGATGATATCGTCCAAGAACTTCTCGGAGTGGGCCAACGCGTCCGTGCGCTCGCCCAGGGCGCGGTGGGCCTCCTGGAGTTGGTTGGTCGCCTTGTCGACCTCCTGCTGGATGCGCTCGGCGCGGTTGACCGCGACGGCCACCAGCGCAAACAGAAGCCCGGTGCCCAAGATCCCGCCGCCCAGCGCCAGGGCCGGCGCCAGGGTGCGCTGGCTTTCGATATAGGCGGGCGTCGGGCGCAGGTCGAGCAGCCAGCGCTGGCCGGGCACCTCGATGCGCTCGCGGTAGTTCAGCCAACCGGGCAAATCCGACAGCAAGACGCTGTCGCGCTCGTCGCCCGCGGCGTCGATGGCCCACGAATAGCTGTACAGCGTCTCGAAGCGCTGGCGGCCGGTCGGGTCGAGCAGGCGCAGGTCGATGGCCGCCGGAGGCAGGTCGCGTAGCGCCCCCTCGACGATCTCGTCGAGGTTGTAGACCACCCCGACGAAGCCCTGCAGGTTCTGGCGCCGGTAGGGCACCGTCTGCACCGAGCTGTGGGCCACATACACCGGGTAGATCCCGGCCACGAAGGTGTGCTCTTGGGGCAAGCTCGGCAGCTCCAAGGGCGCCGAGATGATGGGCGTGCCCCCGTCGCGCGCGCGCCGCATCGCACGGCGCACCACCGGAAGCGAGCTCACGTCCAGGCCCAGCACCGACTCGGGGGGCTGGTTGCGCATCTGGGCGAACAGGATCGGAAAGTAATTTTGCTGCTCGGGAGCAGCCTGAGGCGCGCCCTGTTTGTCGAACACGCGCAACCCGTAGTCGGGATGCACGGCGGCTTGGCCGGCGCGCTCGTGCGCCACGCGTTGCTCGCCGGGCACCCGCGGGATCCAGAACAAGCCCTGCACGCTTCGGCGCTCGACCAAAAACGGGGTGGTGAACTCCTCGAAGTCGAGCGGGCCGACGTTCTCGATGGCCGTGTACAGCGCGCTGAGCCCGCGCAGCACGCCGAGTTGCTCGTTGAGCTCGAACTGGACGACCTGGGCCTGCTGGGCGGCGTCGCTGCGAAACTCGGTGCGCACCATCTGCTCGTCGCGGTAGCTGAGCCACTGCCAGCCCACGATCGCTGCGCCCAGGCCGATGATGGCGACGAGGCTCGGGATGAGCCATCGCCTGCCGAAGAGGCGAAGACGCGAGTAGTCGCGCTGGGGTCCCACCGCGGGGGGCGGGACTGCGTCTTCGACGCCTGCTGTCATGGTTACTCCTTGGGGTTACTAAAGGTTACTTAGGGTTACTTGGGGTGACTTAGGGTGACTTAGGGTTACTTAGGGTTACTAAAGGTTACTTAGGGGAAGAGGCCGCGGATGAGTTTGGCTTTGACGACGCGCTCGACGCCCTCGAGCATGGCGGCGGTGCGCAGGTCGACGTCTTCGTCGCGCGAGCGCTCGAGGGTGCGGTGGAACGCATTCGCCAAGAGCTCGCGCAGGCGCTCGTTGACCTGCTCGAGCGACCACATGTAGTTCTGGGTGCCCTGGACCCACTCGAAATACGACACGGTCACGCCGCCGGCGCTGGCCAAAAGGTCGGGGACGACGAAGACGTCGCGGTCGCGCAAGATATCGTCGGCCTCGGTGGTCGTCGGCCCGTTGGCGGCCTCGGCCAAGATGCGGCAGCCCAGCCGGGGGGCGTTCTCGGCGGTGATCTGGTTTTCGACGGCCGCCGGCACGAGCACGTCGCAGTCGAGCTCCAGAAGCTCGGCGTTGCTCAGCGCGTCGCCCTCCGGGTAGCCCTCGACGTGGCCGTGCTCGTCGACCCAGCGCCGAAGGTGCTCGACCGACAGCCCCCCGCTGTTGTAGGTGCCCCCGGAGCGGTCGCTCACCGCCAGCACGCGCACGCCGGCCTCGTCGAGAAAGCGCGCGGTGTGATAGCCCACGTTGCCAAAGCCCTGTACGGCGGCCGTCGCCCCGTCGAGCTTCATGCCGACGACGTCGGCGGCCTCCTCGACCACGTAGACCAGGCCGCGGCCGACCGCCTCCTTGCGCCCCTTCGAGCCGCCTAAGACCACCGGCTTGCCGGTGACCACCGTGGGCACCGCAAAGCCCTTCTGCTCGCTGTAGGTGTCCATCATCCACGCCATGACCTGCTCGTCGGTGCCCATGTCGGGGGCGGGGATGTCGCGGTCGGGGCCGATGATCTCGAAGATCTCGGAGGTGTAGCGGCGCGTGAGCCGCTGCAGCTCGGGAAAGCTCAGCGTGGTTGGGTCGATGCGCACCCCGCCCTTGGCGCCGCCGAACGGCAACTCCATGACCGCGCACTTCCAGGTCATCCACATCGCCAGCGCCGACACTTCGCCCAGGTTCATCCCCTCGTGGTAGCGCACCCCGCCTTTGGTCGGACCCATCGTGAGCACGTGCTGGACGCGGTAGCCGAAGACCGTCTCGACCTGGTCGTACTCGTCGCGGCGAAACGGAAACGAGACCAGCTGGGTGCGCTGCGGAAAGAGCAAGCGCTGGCGGATATTGTCGTCGATGTCGAGCATCTGCGCGGCCTTCATGAACTGCTGGTGGGCCAGGCGAAGCATCGGCGAGTGCCACTCGCTGGCCCGCGCCCGGGTGCGCTCCAGGGCATAGCGCACCGCGCGATCGAGGCGCGCGGCGCTCATCTTGTCTTTGACGATGTAGTCGAAGGCGCCCGCGTCGACCGCGCGCACGGCGATGTCCATGTCGTCGACGCCGGTGAGCACCACGATGGGCACGTCGGGGGCGTTGGCCCGCACCCGCGCCAGCGTGTCGAGGCCCTGGCTTTCGGGGAGCACCAGGTCGAGCAAGATCACATCCGCCGGCTCTTTGGCCAGGTGGGCGAGTGCGGGGTCGAGCCCCGCAAAGGTCTCCACCTCGTAGGGAATCCGACCGCCCGCCGAGATCAGCCGCTCGACCAGCCGGCTGTGAAGCGGGTTGTCCTCGACGAGAACGATGGTAGTCTTGTTTTCGCGCATACAACCCCCGGAACGACACCGGTGAGAGACCCAGTTACAAGCGCCGAAGCAAGCCGCGCCAGCACACGCAGAAACTAGTCACGCGGCCGCCGTTTGCTAAGCGATCCCAAAAGGATACAGATGACGCGCATCGAAGAAATTTGTACGCAGGGCGGGCTTCGGGTCGCCGAGATTCGCCAGGCCGGCGATGTGCTGGTGGTGGTGCCCGCCTCCCTCGAGGCGCTCCCCTCGGCGGACGCGCTCGAAAAACTCGCCGAGCAGTTGCGCGAGGCGTCGTCTTGCCGGTATGTCACCGTGGCGATTGACGAAGCGAAAGCGATACAGGACGCATGACCCAGCCATTAGCAGCACAGCTCGAGCACAAGGTGGGCGCCATCCTCGACGAGATGGCGAGCATGGAGAAGATCGTCGTGGCGTTCAGCGGCGGGGTCGACTCGACGGTGGTCGCCGCGCTGGCCAAGCGCGCCCTGGGCGACGGGGCCACGGCGGTGACCGCGGTCAGCGAGACCCTGGGCGGCCGCGAGCTCGAAGAGTCCAAAGAGATCGCCCGCGAGATCGGCATCGCCCACCGGCTCATCGAGTTCAGCGAGCTCGACGACCCGCGGTTTCGGGCCAACACCCCGGCGCGCTGCTTCTTTTGCCAGTCGATGCGCTTCGACCAACTGCGCAATATTGCCGAGGCGATCGACTGCGACGTGCTCGCCTCGGGCACGAACTTCTCGGACACCGGCGACCACCGCCCCGGCCTCGAAGCGATGGCCGAGCGCCGCGTCTACCAACCCCTGCTCGACCACCAGATCGACAAAGACGGCGTGCGCCAGATCGCGCGCTGGCTGGGGCTATCGGCGTGGGACAAGCCCGCCAAGGCGTGCCTGTCGTCGCGCATCCCGCACGGCCTCGAGGTGACCAACGAGCGCCTGCGACGCATCGAGCGCGCCGAGGACGTCCTGCACGACCACGGCTTCGAGCAGTACCGCGTGCGCGACCACGACGGCCTCGCCCGCATCGAAGTCGCGCCCGACGAGATGACTCGCCTGCTCGAACCCGAGCGGCTGCGCCAGATCGCCCGCGGCGTCAAAGACGCCGGGTTCGCGCAGGTCGTTGTGGATATGACGGGGTATCGGTCGGGGAGTTTGAATCCTGTGAAGGGGCGCGTCGGTTCTTGAAAGTGCTATTTGAGGCGAGGGCGAACGACGCCCTCGCAAACTACAATTTGGGGGTCGTTTCAATGCGGCTCTTGTGGTGATTGAAACGACCCTCAAATTGTAGTTCCGCGCCGCTGTTCAGGCGCCCTAAATAGCCGGCGCCCCTCATCTGCAAGGCCATCTCTTTCGACAAACGACCCACTCTTTCGACAAACGATCCATGACCACCAAAATCAGCCAACTCCTCCAAGCGTTCAAACAAGGCGACGTCGACGAAGACGAAGTCATCCAGCGGCTGGTGCGCCAGCCTTTCGAAGAGCATATGCTGGGCCGCTTCGACCACCACCGCGAGGCCCGCACGGGCATCCCGGAGGCGATCTTGGCCGAGGGCAAAGACCCGGCGGCCGTCGCCGACATCTTCGCCAACTACCTGGAGCGCGACGAGCAGCTCATCGCCACCCGCGTGACCGACGCCATCGTCGACGCGCTGGGCGAGTTGATGCCCGAGCTGCACTACTTCCCCGACGCGCGCATCGTGGCCACCCAGATGCCCGAGCCGGCCGAAAGCCGCCACACCGTCATGGTCATCTCGGCAGGCGCGCTCGACCGACGCGTGGCCGAGGAGACGGCGGTGACCTGCCAGCTCTTGCGCAACCCGGTCGACCGCGTCTTCGACGTCGGCGTGGCCGGGCTGACGCGGTTTGCCACCGAGCTCGACCGCTTCGACAAGGCGGGCATCATCATCGTGTGCGCCGGCATGGACGGCGCGCTCCCCAGCGTGGTCGGCGGCCTGGCCGTCCAGCCGGTCATCGCCGTGCCCACGAGCGTGGGCTACGGCGCGAGCTTCGGCGGCGTCGCGCCCCTGCTCACCATGCTCAACTCGTGCTCGCCGGGCACGGCGGTCATGAATATCGACAACGGGTTTGGGGCGGCGGTGTTGGCGACGAAGATGAATCAGTTGGCGTGTAGAACGGCGTGAATCCCTTGCTTTTTGCAGGGGCCCCTTCGCCTCGCAAACCACGCTCGGCACTTCCCCCTCGCGCTGGAAAACGCGCGGGGGAAGGGGATTGCATGTCTGAGTCACTCTTCTTTCCTGTAACTCTAAACCACTCTCCTTTCCTGCAATCCCCCTCCCCGAGGCGCTGTTCAGCCTCAGGGGAGGTGTCGGCGAAGCGTAGCTGAGCCGACGGAGGGGACCCCTCAGCAAGCAAGGGATTGCGCACTTGACCTCTCCCCCCCCCACCTCGGCTAACCTTCAACAGCACTCGCGAATTCGCGAGTCAGCAACGCCGCAACTCTTCGCGGCAGTGTTCCAGTTTATTTTCTGAATTTGGGAGGGACTAGGAAGTACGCTAAGCTTTGGTCAGCCGCCATGTGTGCTGTGTTTGTGCCGCTGCTTGCATCGCAGCAAGCCAGCGCCGGCGAGTTGAGCAGTTGCACGAGCAACTGCGCGTGCACCGCCGAAACGAGTCTGGGATATGACAGCTGCACGACGATTTCGGAATCCGAGCTTGTCGACGTCTCGGACCCGCTCGCGCTTCGCCAAGCGCTCGGGTTGACGACCGTCTACAATGCGAACACGAACAAGTACGAGATCAGCTATGACGTTGCGACACCCGATACGATGATTCTGACGCTGCACTCCAACGGAGGTCAGTGGGCGACGACCAATGACCTCAACGATTATGTCAACGCGCTGCTCTTCGGACCGGCAGGACCGCCCGATTCCGGACTCGGCGCGGTCAACATTTGCGAGCTCAACGACATCGGCTTCTTGTCGCAACAGGGTTTCTTTGGGCGCTGGGATCAGTTCCAGAAGAGCTGGGCAAATTTCCAGGCGCAAAATGTGCTATACGCCGCCATCTCTGACACGGATGGTGATATCTATGTCGACGGTGAAGCATTCGCGCCCCTGAGCGGCACCCTGCAGGAGCAGTACTGCGACGACCACACGAATGCCGACAACGTGTACGCCGAGCAGTGCTCGAACTACGAAGACCCGAAGAGTGGCTATGGCGGCGGCTTGGAGGTCTGCGGCGATACCGTCGAAGGCTCGGTCCGGCAGGGACCGACGGCTTGGACCGACCTGCACGACCTGAAACGCGACAATGTCTCGTTCAAGATTGAAGAATCCTGGGAGCAGGGACAAACCGGTCGCCAGTTTCGTATTCGGCAGGTCACGGAGACGATGAGGCTTCGCAGCGACTTCTTCTACGCCGGAGTTCAACAAGGAGGCCGCAAAGACAGTGGCACCTTGTCTGGACAGACCGAACTCCATCAGTCCGCTCCGGGCGCTGCCAACGGAGTATGCTCTCGTGGTGAAGTCGATGAGGGGCAGTTCAAGTTTGGAATCGATACTAGCGTAGGAAGCGCGCCAAGCAACTGCAGCTTCGAGTGAATCATTATTCTGGCCTACATTCGTGGCAGCAGCCCTTCTTGTCTTGGAGACGGGGCTGCTGCCATTCTAGGAGATGCGATGAAGCTCGACGTTACAGAGGTGCTTCACCAGCTCGACGCTAAACCTGTGGTGCTCCTTTTGCTCGCTGTGCTGGTGACAGGTTGTGACGAGCAGCCACGGGAAAAACGCGATAGTGACCCCAGCAATTCAACTGACGTGACCGACACGAAAGTGATTGACGCTGATGCTCGCTCAGCCAGCGACGACACAGATATCAGTACCGATACCGAAGAAGCGGGAGATGGCGTTACCACCGACGCCACAGACAGTGGTGGCGATAAGGACGCCTCGGCGCTTCCAAGCTTCTTTTTTCGAGAGTCATACCTTTGTGACGCGACGGGCAGACCCGCTTTGCGGCACGAAGTCGGTTATACATTTCGAGAGCTCGATCGCGGCGGTGGAGGCCCCCTAACCGCGCAAGACGTACGCGAATTTCGCGGAGGAGAGATCGATGTCGACGGCGGATGGATGTCGGCACCGGCTTCACTCGACCCGGGAGAGAGAAGTTATGCCATGTGGACAAAAGACGGCGAGGACCTCACTCTCTATACGGGCACTTTTACTAAGGAGACGCAGTTAGACGGTGCCACTCTCTCGGTGACAGCCATGGTAGATTACGAACCCGTGAGCGCGACCTATCGACTGTGGGACCCGGAACGCGAGCAACTCCTTGAAGAGACGACAGCCACGGGAATTCATGTGCCCATGGATACTCAGGTCGAGGTCGTCGACATTGTCATCCCAGCGGAGACGTTCGATGAAGATCGGATGTACGAGATCGCGGTCGCTCACGTCGCCGACGGGCAAGACAAATGGATCGAACGCAACTTCTTTCGCGTCACGCTCTACAAGCAAGGCTACGACTTGCCTGCGCATCCGTGTTTTGAGCCCGCACTTCCTAGTGATCGCACCCCCGTGGAGCAGGCGATCGTCGCCAGCCACCACTATGGCACAGTGACTCTCTATCCGTCCGATCTCGAAGACCCTGCTGAACTGAAGTCTCCGATCTCGGCGAGACCGGGTGAAGAGATGACAATCGAGTTCTTTGTGGTCAATTCGACTCTGCCCTATGCAACAAGTATTGGCCTAGTGCCGCTCCTCAACGGAAAACCGCTGGACAAGCGGTGGTTTTACGTTCGCCCGAGCTATGACGATGCTGCCGGAAGCGTCCAATACCGCGGCGAATTCGAGGTGACCCTGCCAAGCGAACCGGGCATCCACGAGATCACGATGACCCGGTGGGAGTTCCCGTTCATGCCCATCGAGAACGAGCGCGGGATCAAGACGAACACGCCCTATATGCGACACGGCGGCGGCAGCCGCACGCTTCGGTTCGACGTGCAGTGAGCGACGACCGTAGATCAGTTGGCATCTTGGTATAGCACTCTTCGCAGTAGCGCGGCGCTATTGAAGCGGACAAACAACAATTTTGGGGTCGTTTCAATGCGGCTCTTGTGGTTGATGACACGACCCTCAAATTGTTGTTTGTCTGCTCAAATAGCCGCCTTGCAGATGAGTACCGCCATCTATTAGGGGCGCCTGCACTAATGCTGCACGTGCCACCCCTCGTACTCCCCGCCAAAACGCGACGTGAGCTTGAACAGCTCGCGCACCAACTCGTCCATCTGCTCGATGGTGACCGACTCGGCGCGGGTGATCGTCAGGCCGTACTCGACGTCCTCTTCGTCGGCCTCTAGCGGGACGTCTTGGTCGGGATAGTGCAGCGCGAAGCCATCGTCGGCGACGGTCTCGGCGAACGCGTTGCGGTCGTCGGGGGAGGTGAACCAGACGGTGTGGTCGACGGGGCGTGCGTCGTCGGTCGACTGGCCGAGCTCGGCCAGCTCGCGCACGGTGCGTCGGTTTCTGAGCAAGAACCGCTCGACCTGCGAGGGGCACAGGAACTCGCGGTAGACCGACCAGCCCGGGTCGTGTTGGGCGCGCGCGTGCACTTCGATGTCGGGAAAGCGCTCCGAGATGGCCTCTTCGAGCTGCTCGGCCAGGGGTTCGCGCGAGTAGATGAACCACTCGGCCGACTGCAGCGAGGAGACCGACCCCACCAGCACCGCGCTCTTGGTGGCGCTGCCGGTCAGCGGCGAGAAGAGCTGCTTTTCGATGTCGTAGCCCGACTCGGCCGGAAAGTGGCCGGCGGCCTTGGCCTCGTCGTTGTCGGCCGGCGCCGAAACCCGAAGCGCGGTCACCCACGGCAGCGCGTCGATGGGCACCTCGTCTTCGAGTTGCAGGTCGACGCCGATGATCGTCTCGGACGAGCCGACACGCCGCGGGAATGTTTCGATCTGGGGGGTGTAGTTTGGGAACATAATGGGTTGGGAATCGGAGTCATTGCTTTGTGTGGCCCCCCATCCGCCTCGCGCTAAACTACGCGCTCGGCACCTTCCCCGCGGGGGAAGGGATTCCCCTGCGAAAAGCTACGTGGTTCAGGCGCGCTAGGAAATCCCTTCCCCAAGGGGAAGGTGCCCGAAGCGAAGCGGAGGGCGGATGGGGGACGCCGAAAAGCTACGCCTTGCTTTCCCCAGCGCGAGGCAAAAGGGGCACTGCAAATCTACTGCGCTTCAACACGAAACATGCTATCCCCACCCCGTCATTACAAGCAAACACTCCCGAGACCACCATGAAACACATCCACATCGACATGCTCGGCGGCATCGCCGGCGATATGTTCTTGGCCGCCGCCATCGACGCCGACCTCGTCGACACCGCCGCCCTGGAGAGCGCGCTCAGCTCGCTGGGCGTCGGCGATATCCGCATCGTGACCGAACGGGTGCGCCGCGGGGCGATCTCGGGCACGCACGTGCACTTCGAGGGGTGGGATCCGGCCGAGGAGCGCGACCACCGCCACCTGTCGACCATCTTGGAGATGCTCGACACGAGCGGGCTCGACGCGGCCGTCAAAGCGCGCGCCAAAGAGATGTTCCAGACGCTGGGCGAGTCGGAGTCGAAGGTCCACGATATCCCGCTCGAGACGGTGCACTTTCACGAGTGCGGCGCGCTCGACTCGATTTTTGACTTCGTGTCGGCCGCCTTCATCATCGAGACGACCGGGGCGAGCTGGTCGGCGAGCGCGGTGCCGACCGGCAGCGGCACGGTCGAGACCGACCACGGCACGGTGCCCGTGCCGGTGCCGGCGACCGCCGACATCCTCAAGGGCTTCGAGCTGATCGCGCGTCCGGTGCAGGCCGAGCTGGTCACCCCCACGGGTGCGACGATCCTGAAGACGCTGCGCGGGATGAACCCGGGCTTCGATCGACCGCAGGCCACCGTCTCGACGGTGGGCTACGGCTGCGGCACCCGCGAGCTCGCCGAGTTCTCGAACGTGGTGCGCTTTTTGGTGTTGGAGACCGAGGCCACCGGCGACGAGGCGGACGAGACGCGCGACGTCGTCGCCAAGCTCACCTGCGAGATCGACGACATGCAGCCCGAGCTGTTCCCGAGCGTGGAGGCCAAGCTATTCGATGAGGGCGCGCTCGATGTGGTGCGAGAGCCGGTCTACATGAAAAAGGGCCGCCAGGGCATCCGCCTGTCGGTGCTGTGCCGGCCCGCGGACCGCGACCGCCTCGCCGACGTGCTCTTTCGCGAGACGACGACCTTCGGGGTGCGCGTCGAGCAGGTCGAGCGCCTCAAGCTCGCCCGCAAGATCTTGGAGGTCGAAACCTCCGCAGGCACGGTGCACGTCAAGGTGGGCTACAAGGACGGCAAAGTGTTGAAGGCGACCCCCGAGTATGAAGATTGTCTACGTTTGGCTGCCGAGACCGGCACGCCGGTGCGTGAGATTTATATCGACGCGCTGACGGCGGCAGCGTCTCACTGACGACTAGTTGAGGCGCTTGCCAAAGTCCCCCCCTTCCGCTAGTTAGTACCCACTAACTTACATAACGCACCGCGTCATTCTAACCGAGTGTACGCGCTGTAAAGATCTTATTAAGAAGAAAAACTAAAAGTTCCTTTTAGTGCGCTCAAAGCAAGCTGTGTAAGCGACGAGTGGACGACGTAACCAGTTGTAGTGACTGGAAAAATCACTATACTGGCGAATCTGTCGCAGGACATTTATCGGGGGGCGTCACTGACCGGGTTTTTACTCCCGAGGCAAGAGATCATGGGCACCAACTGGAAAGATCAGCAGGCGTTGCGCAGGCGCGCCGACAACCTATTGCGGCACTTTTGCGAGAAGTGCACGTCCTTGCGCGCCGAGGCCGACGAGAGCTGCCTCGACTGCGGCAGCGACAGGCCCCGGGGCGGCTGGGTGCCGTTGATCGGCGCCTACGACCCGTTCTTGGGGCGCATCCTCAACGAGCGCTACCTGATCAGCAAAATCGAGGGGCGCGGCAGCTCCTCGACCATCTACCGCGCCGAATCGCTGACGGTGCCCAAGCGCTTCGCGATCAAGATGGTCAAGCTGTGGCACTCCGAAAAGGGCGTCACCGAAGAGGTGCGCGCTCGCCTCGAGCGTGAGGTGCGCGCGGTGGGGATGCTGCGCAACCCGCATATCGTGCGGGTCTACGAGCTGTTGGAGCTCAACGAAAACTGGATCGCGCTGGTCATGGACCACATCGAGGGAGACACCCTCGAGGAGCGCATCGATGCGCAGGGGCCGCTCGACGTCGATCGCGCGCTGGCGCTGCTGTTCCAGGTGACCAACGGGCTGTGTGAAGCCCACGACGTGGGCATGATTCACCGGGACATCAAGCCGGCGAATATCATGCTCGAGCGGCTGCCCGACGGCGAGGACTTTGCGTACCTGCTCGACTTTGGCGTGGTGCGCCTGGACGGAGAGACCAAGCTGACGCGCGGGTTCTTGGGGACGCCGCTCTTTGCGAGCCCCGAGCAGGCGACCGGCGGTGAGCTCGACGGGCGAAGCGATATCTACAGCCTGGGCGCCACCCTCTTCTACATGCTCACCGGGCGGCCGCCGTTCGAGAGCGACAACACCCTGCAGGTGCTCAAGGCCCACGTCCAAAAGCCGGCGCCGACGCTGTCGCAGGCGTGTCCGAAGCGCAAATTTCCACGTGCGCTCGAGCGGCTTGTGGCGGCCATGCTGGCCAAATCTCCCAGCGACCGCCCCGCCGACCTGTACGAGGTCATCGACGCACTTCGCAGTACCCGCGAGGCCTCCGACGCCGAGGAGCTCGCCGACGCGGACGCATTGCACGAGCCGACGCCGGCCGAGTCCGCCGACCTGACGAACCAGTTGGCGGTCGAGGACTCGTACAACGGCGCTCGCCGTACCGAGTTGGGCACGGATCTGGACCCGACCGAGTCGCTCAAGGCGACCATGGCCTTCCAGGATCGCCCCAAGACGGTGCTCGGCCTGCGCCACGGGCTCGGCGAAGCGCCCGACACCGACACCACGGACAACGAAACCGCGGACAAAAAAGGGAAGGTCGACGAGTGGCGAACTCAGCGCGATAGCGGCCAGCTTCGCTCGCTGAACGAGACGAACCCGCGCGGCTTCGATCGCCCCGCGACCAACCCGCGCGGGCACAAGCCGCCGCGAGACATCGAGGTCAAAAAGACCCTGCAGTTCTTGCCCGACCCCACGCAGGTCGGCGTCGACGCCGACGAGGAGCTCGAGCGTGACGAGCCTGCCGGCGCCGCCATCGTCGGGCGGAAACGGGACGCGAACAAAGCGGCCCCCAAGAAGAACGACACCGGCTACCCGTTTGCGCGCACCGTGCGCCTCAGCGGCGCCAGCAGCGAGCGTCTGATCGCCTTTGTCGACACGCACAACGAGATCTGGACGGTCGGCGACGGGCGCCTGGTGCCGGTCACCGTGCCCAGCAGCCGGATTACGGCGGTCGCCGCCAGCGAGGCCGGCGCCTTTGTGGGCACCGCCGATGGCGCGATCTGCTCGATCGACGCCGACAACTCCGAGCTCGAGCGCCTCTTCTGCGACGCCGAGGGCCGCTCGTTCACCGCCATGGCGGCCACGCGCTCGGGCAGCACCCTCTTGGCGGCCACCGCCGACGGCGCGCTCTTTTTGGGGCGGCTTCGCCACCACCGCGAGCGCTGGCTGTCGCTGGCGGCCAACCGGCCGATCACCAGCGTGGCGGTCACCGCCATGGGCGGCATGTTCGCCGCCGCGTCTGCCGACGGGCTCATCCGCGTCGCCTCGACCGAATCGCCGGGCACCGCCGTGGCCAAGCTGACCGCCGACGGCGCGGTGCGCGACATGGCCTTCTCGAACGACGGCCACCTTCTGGCCGTGCTCCTCGACGACGGCCGCCTGCCGATCTTCCAAGTCCTGTACGGCAGCCAGATCTCCGAGCTCACCCCCGACTGCCCCACCCCGCGCAGCCTGTACTTCTCGCGCGAGAATATCCTGTACGGCGTGTGCACCGCCGACGGGCGCATCGGCCGGTGGAATCTGACCACCGGACGGGCCGCCGAGCGCGAGTGACAGGCACGAATAAATCGGGCGCTTCGCTTGTACTTGTGGGGGCGGACGATTAATAAGAGACGCCGTTGTTGTTCGGTGCGAGGGCATCCCTGCCCTCGTCAACCAGGGCAAGATGCCCTGGCACCGATAAAATTCGTTCTCGCTTGCCAGAGACGTACTCGTGAGCAGCACACCCACCCAAAAACAACTCGAGCGCGAAGTGGGCCGACGCCGCACCTTCGCCATCATCTCGCACCCCGACGCCGGTAAGACGACCCTTACCGAAAAGCTTCTGCTTTACGGCGGGGCGATCCACCTGGCCGGCAGCGTCAAATCGCGCCGAGCGGCCAAGCACGCCGTCAGTGACTGGATGGAGATGGAGCAGGAGCGTGGTATCTCGATCACCTCGAGTGTGCTGCAGTTTCCGTACGGCAAGAACTCGATCAACCTGCTCGACACCCCCGGCCACGCCGACTTCTCGGAGGACACCTACCGAACGCTGGCGGCCGCAGACAGCGCGGTCATGCTCATCGACTGCGCCAAGGGCGTCGAGCCGCAGACCGAGAAGCTCTTCAAGGTCTGCGCGATGCGCAAGCTGCCGGTGTTCACCTTCGTCAACAAGATGGACCGCTACGGGCGCCAGCCGCTCGAGCTGATGGAGGAGATCGACAACGTGCTGGGCATCCCGGCCGTGCCGATCAACTGGCCCATCGGCATGGGCAAGGACTTCAAGGGCGTCTACGACCGCCGCGAAGAAAAGGTGATCTTGTTCGACTCGGAGGGCACCCACGGCGAGGCCATCGTCGAGACCGAGAAGCTCGACCTGGACGATCCCAAGCTCGAGAGCATCCTCGGGCCCAAGCGCTACGAGAAGACCCTCGAGGAGATCGAGCTTCTGGAGATCGCCGGCGAGCCCTTCGACCTCGAAAAGGTGCGCAACGGCGAGCAGTCGCCGATGTTCTTCGGCAGCGCGATGACCAACTTCGGCGTCCAGCCCTTTTTGGAGGCGTTCATCGAGATGGCGCCCTCGCCCGGCGAGGTCAAGGACCCGCCCGTCGAGCCCACGCGGCCCGAATTCTCGGGGTTCGTCTTCAAGATTCAGGCGAATATGAACCCCAACCACCGCGACCGCATCGCGTTCGTGCGCATCACCTCCGGCCAATACACCCGCGACATGCACGCCAAGCTGGTGCGCGAGGACCGCGAGCTCAAGCTCTCCTACCCGCAGCAATTCATGGCGAGCGACCGCGGCACGGTCGACGAGGCCTACGCCGGCGATATCCTCGGTCTGTACGACCCGGGCTACTTCAAGATCGGCGACTCCATCTCCAACGGTGACCCGGTCGAGGCCAAGGACATCCCGCGCTTCAGCCCGGAGCACTTCTCGGTGGTCGAACTCAAGGACCCGCTGCGCCGAAAGCAGCTCGAAAAGGGCCTCGACCAGCTCTCCGAGGAGGGCACCATCCAGGTCTTCCGCCAGCCGCACCTGGGCAACCAGACCATCGTCGGCGCCGTCGGTATTCTGCAGTTCGAGGTGCTCACCCACCGCCTCGAGCACGAGTACAACGTCAAAGTGCGCCTGCGCAGCTTGCAGTTCAAATACGCGCGCTGGATCGAAGGCGAGTTCGACGAAGCCAAATTCGAGCGCCAGGACTACACGATGGTCCTCAAGGACAAGGACGATCTGCCCATCGTCTTGTTCCGCAACGACTGGGCGCTGAACTTCGTCAAGCAGAACCACCCCGACCTGAAGCTCCTGCCGAACCCTCCGGGCACCCCCGGGCTGGAAGAATTGCACGGTAAGGGCTGGGACTTCTAATACCCCCGCGACCGCGACCGCGACCGCGACCGCGCCCCGCTGTTCCACTGCAGATGTGGTCGATAAGGCAACTACGCTGGAATCGAGCTCATACGCTCATCCAAGGCAAGTTGCCGTCGTCGAACGCATTGCAGTCTTAACGACGGGGCGCGGGCGCGGACGCGGGCGCGGGCGCGGCTCGAGACACCATGCCACGCCAACTCCCCGCCCCACCCTCCAAGCCGGTCGCCTACGCCCTGTTGATCGTCACGATGATCATCTGGGCGTCGGCCTTCGCCGGCCTGCGCTTTGTGCTGCGCGAGCTCGACGCGTTTACGCTGACCGTCTTACGCATGCTCATTGCCACCGGCGCGCTCGTCGCCATGGGTCTCATTTTCAAGACCCCTCTGCCCGAAAAACGCGACCTGCCCGAGATCCTCGGAGCGGGCTTCTTGGGCTTTACGCTCTACCATCTCGCGCTCAACTACGGCCTCGAGTTCGTTACCGCCGGCCAGGGCTCGTTCATCATCGCCACGATTCCGATCTGGACGAGCATCCTGGCAGCGCGCTTCTTGGGCGAACGGGTCACCATCAAAACCTGGTTGGGCATGGGACTTGGGCTCTTGGGCGTGGCCTACATGAGCCTCGAGCCGGGCAAGATGAGCATCTCGGGCGGCAGCTTCATCGTGTTGTTCTCTGCGTTGTGCGCCGGCGGTAACATGGTGCTGCAAAAGCGGCTCTTGAGCCGCTACCGCGCGCTCGACGTGTCGGTCTACGCCACCGTCGTGGGCACCGTCCCCTTGCTCTTCTTGCTGCCGAGCGGCATCGACGCCATCGCCGAGCTGAGCACCACCGGCTGGCTGGTCACCGCGTACCTGGGCATCGTCCCCATCGCCATCGGCTACTACCTGAGCACGCTCGCCATGAACGCGCTGCCGGCCAACCGCACCGCCCAGATGCTCTTGCTGGTACCGCCCATCGCCGCGGTCATCGCCTGGCTGACGATCGGCGAGGAGCCGGGCACCAAGCTGGTGGTCGGCGGACCGATCATTTTGGCAGGGGTGTTGCTGGGGAATCTGGAGCGCAAGAGGAAACGCGCTCCCAAAACCTCCCAATAGGCCAAACGCCAATCTTAATTGCGTAAATAGGCCGGCTCCCACGACGCAAACGTCAATCTTAATTGTGTAAATAGGCCGGCTCCCACGCCCCAAACGTCAATCTTAATTGCGTAAATAGGCCGGCTCCCACGCCGGTGGTCGAGGTCTCGTACTCTGAACTCGGATCGACAAATCGACGTTACGAATCGACCATCCGTTCAGAGTGCCCACGTCGTCCACGGGGGTGCGACCCCGCCTATTGAGGCAATTAAGATTGACGTTCGCCTTGGCGGGCGTGGTCATTGGTTCGGGGCTTCCTCACCCCTCTAGATCCCACCAATCTCATCAAAATTGATCGCGCAGCCCGGCGAAACCTTTTGCGGGTCGTCGCCTTCGCGGTGGGTCATGACCTCGACGCCGTCTTCGGTGACGACGACGGTATGCTCGAATTGAGCGGAGAGTTGGCGGTCTTTGGTGACGGCGGTCCAGTCGTCGTCGAGGACTTCGACGGGGTAGTCGCCCAGGTTGATCATCGGCTCGACGGTGAACGCCATGCCCGGGCGGAAGCGCATGCCGGTGTTGCGCTTGCCGAAGTGGGGGACCTCGGGGGCGCCGTGGAAGGTGCGCCCGATGCCGTGGCCGATGAAGTCGCGCACCACCGAGAAGCCTTCGGCCTCGGCGTGGGCCTGGATGGCCGCGCCGATGTCGCCGATGCGCTTGCCGGGGCGGATCTCGTTGATGCCGCGCATCAGACACTGCGCGGTGACCTCGACGAGCTTCTTGGCTTCCTCGTCGACCTCGCCGACGAAGAACGTGGCGCACGAGTCGCCGTGGAAGCCGTCGACGATGGGGGTGACGTCGACTGAGATGATGTCGCCGTCTTCGAGGACCCGGTCCTTGTTGGGGATGCCGTGGCAGACGACCTCGTTGATGCTCGTGCAGATGCTACGCGGGAAGCCCTTGTAGCCGTACGGCGCATGGGTGGCGCCGCGTTTTTCGACCCAGCGCTCGGCCTCGTCGTTGAGGTCCTGGGTGGAGATGCCCGGCTCGATCATCTCTCCGAGGTGGCAGAGCAGCGTGGCGGCGAATTGGCCCGCCTCGCGCATCTTGGCGATCTCGTCTTTAGAGAGAAGAGTCAGTTGTCGGCGGCGTCGTCTCATGGGCTGGTTCTTGGTTCTTAGTAAAGGCCTTGCAATTCCGGTTTGAGCTCACGGCTCATCAGCTCGGTGACCGCATCTTCGGTCGACAGGCCCTCGTATAGAACCTGATAGACTTTCTCGCAAATAGGCATTTCGACGCCCAGCTTCTGGCTGAGGCTGTGAACACTCTTGGAGGTCTTGACGCCCTCGGCGACCATATTCATGCCGCCGACGATCTCCTCGAGGGAGTGGCCCTGACCCAGCTTGACGCCCACCGAGCGGTTGCGGCTCAGCCCGCCGGTGCAGGTGAGCACCAGGTCGCCCATGCCCGCCAGCCCGGAGAGCGTCAGGGGGTTGGCGCCGATGCTGACCGCCAGGCGGCTCATCTCGTGCAGCCCGCGGGTGATCATGCCGGCCCGCGAGTTGAGCCCCAATTCCATGCCGGCGACCGCGCCGGCGGCGATGGCGATGACGTTCTTGACTGCCCCGCCAATCTCGACGCCGACCACGTCGGTGGAAGTGTAAGCACGGAACACATCGTTACTAAAGACGCGCTGGACGCGCTCGGCAAGCTTGTGATTGTACGAGGCGACGGTCACCGCCGTGGGCTTCTGGGCGGCGACCTCTTTGGCGAAGCTCGGCCCCGACAGGTAGACCAGGTACGGGTGGCAATACTCGGGGAGCACGTCCTCGAGGATGTCGCTGACGAGCATCTGGGTTTCGTTCTCGATCCCCTTGGTCGCGCTGACGATGGGCGTGGCCGGCGGGATATCGTCGGCCACCTGCGAGATGACCTTGCGCAGCACGTGGCTGGGCACCACCGACACGATCATCTCCTTGTCGGCGATCGTCTCCTGGATGTCGTTGGTCGCGCGCAGGTTGTCAGGCAGTGTGAAGCCGGGAAGGTACTCGGTATTCTCGTGCCCCTCGTTGATCGCGGCAGGCAGCGGCTTCTCGTGGCACCAGACCAATACGTCGTGACCGTTTTCAGCCAAGAGCTTGGCCAAGGCCGTACCCCACGATCCGCCTCCAATGACACCAATATTCATGCGTCTACCTCCGGTAGATTAAAGTTATTGCGTAATCGAGTCATTGAGTGAACTACAACAGCGTAACTACAACCGCGTCACAGCGTAAAGGCACAACCGCACGGCCTCCGCCCTCCCGCGGTCTTTCACTCGATCACTCGGTCACTGCGACTGCGTCGCCGAAGCATGCGCAGCGTCTCGGCCGGATGCCCGAAAACCTCGTGCAGCCGTCGGTTGGCGTCGCGCATCTCGCCGACGAGATCTTCGGCGATGGCGTCGATGAGGTGGAAGGCCGCCGGGTGCTCGGCTTCGAAGAGCTCCTCGAATTTCTCGCAGGTCAGCCGCAGCACGATGCTGCGCTCGAGCGGCGTGCCCGCGCTGCCGTGGGGCCAGGGGTGGACCAGCGACGAGAGGGTGAGCGCGGTCGCCGGTTCGGTGAACTGGTCTTTGCGCTGGCCGTCGGGCTGGACGCGATACGAGACCTCGACGCGGCCCGACACCAGGATAAACGCGGCGTCCTTGGGCTCGCCGGGCGACCACAGCGCCTGACCAGGCATGAGAGTAAGCGCCTCGCAGACCTCGACGAGGTCTTCGATCTCGGAGAGCTCCCAGTCGGCGAAGATGCCGCGTCCGGCGAGGGTTTGAGCGTGCGATTTCGCGTTTGCCATGGAGGGTCCTACGCCTTCTTGAGCCGGCCCAACATCTCGTGGACCTGAGTTTCGAAGCTGTCGAGGTACTGCGCCGGGTCCTCGAAGACCTCTTCGACGCGCGCATCGGTTTGACGACGCCGCTCGCCCAGAATGCGAGCCAGGCGCAAGATGATTTTGTAGGCCGCCGGACGCTTCTGGGCGCGCAGCTCGTCGAAGGAGTCGCGGCCGAGCTTGAAGATGGAGGCATCGCCGATGACCTCGACGCTCGCCGAGCGCGGGCCTCCGGCGATCAGCGACATCTCGCCGACGACCGAGCCGGCGCCGAGCACCGCCAGGACGACGTCTTCGCCGGCCGGGGTGCGCGCGCGGACCTGCAGCTCGCCCGACTCGACGATATACAACGCGTCGGCCTCGTCGCCCTGCTGGAACAGCTCTTCGCCGGCGGCGACGTTGAGCTGGTCACAGGCGCCGACGACCTCGCGCACCTCCTCGGGAGCGAGCGCTTCGAACAGTTCGATCGACCGGAAAACGGTCTCGGCGTCGGGGCTGACCTCAGCGGAGGAGGTCGCCCCGCCCAAGCCCCGCTCGCCCTCGGGCGCCGGGGGCCGCAGCTTGACCGTCTCGGTCAAATCGGCCGCCCCCTCCTCCATCGAGGCGTCCTGGTTCTTCTTCTCTTCGTTGTCGCTCATCGGGCCTATCCGGGGTTCACTTCTGTTGCTCGTTCGAGTCTACATTCGGTGGGTTACGGGCGCAATGATGGCGATCAGAAGTCCCCAATGCGCTCCACCAGATCGGGCCGATCGATAAACGGATTGCGCGAGTTCTGAATCCCCGCCACCGCGCCGTTGCGCTCGCGCTCGGCGGCGTCGACCGGGTCGGCGGTGTGCCACTGGCGAATCGTCTGCTCCTCGTGGGCCGGGATATCGCCGCCGTACATCACTGCGAAGTAGAACAAGGCGCGCGCCACGTTGCCCTTGTGCTCGTCGCGCGGCTCGAAGCGCACCTCACCGGAGCTGTCCTCGCCGAGCTTCGAGCCCCCTTCGGACCACGACACGTTGCTGGTGACATTGCCGAAGAAATTCGCCGAGCGGCGAGAGTTCGCCGAGGAGTCCGTCGGAAAGAGGTGGTGCAAGTCGGACTTGGCCGGCTCATCGCCCGCGCCGCGGCTCTGCGGCCAGGTGTGCTCGGTGTTGAAGTCTTGGGTGTAGGCGTCGCCGCTGCTGCTCGTCTGGATGGTCTGGCCGGTGTAGACGCACTCGACGCTGCCGTCGCGGTTGTCCACCGTGGCAAACATGTGGTCGCGCGCCTCGTCGTAGCCCACGCTGACGTGGCCTTGGTGGTCGGCTCGCAGCGCGTTTTCGAGGTCGGCGTTCGTCAGCCCCTCGTACGGGTCGTTGCCCGCGTCGGGGTCGCACGCGTTGCCCAGCCCGTCGCCGTCGTCGTCGACCTGCTCGGTATTCGGGGTGGTGATGCAGTTGTCGACCGCGTCCGGGATGCCGTCGTCGTCCTGGTCGTTCGTGTCGTTACACGGCCCGCTCTTGCACGTCAGCTCGAAGGTAAAGCGCCCATCGACGTCGGCGAAATTCTCCAGGGTGAGCGTAAACCGCCCGCCGCTAAAGAACTCCCAGCCTCCGTCGAGCTCGCTCTCGTTATACGGGATATGCGCGTCCACATCGCCCTGCGGGTTGCCCCACACCAACGCCTGCGCGTCGCCCGGCCGAAAGATCGACACCGACGGGTTCCACGCCGGCTCGCCGTCGATGCGCAGCCAGGCCACGATGCGGTCGCCGTCGTTGGCGATGAGATCGACGTCGATCTTGCCGCCGGCCGGGATGGTCCCGCCAAACGAGGCTCCCGCGGTGGTGATCTCCGCCGGGATATCATTGGAGGGCGCATCGGGCCCGACGTCGGGGTCGGGGCTGGTATCCGGGGTGGTCGAGTCGGCCCCGGTCGTGTCCGTGGCGTCGGATTGCTCGACCCCGCTGTCGGTTTTGGAATCCGGCGCGTCGTCACTGCAGGCAACGGAACCGAGGGCGAGGGCGAGGGCGAGGACATACGAGTGATGCTTCATGCGGGAGCTGCTTTGAGAAAATTGTCTGCTTTTAGCGTAGAAAAGCTTCGTAGCCGCACAGACTAGTAGATTTGGGCGAGGAGTGCCAATAGATTGCCGCGCTCCCGCACCCTCAAATAACCTCAACCTATACTCCATATAAGAATAAAGTCTTTGAAGTAATACGACAGGGCGCCATACTTGAGAGCGACATATGGATGGGCAGTCGATGTTGGCCCCTTGGCCTGATTTGCCCCCTCGCCTGACAAGATGCCTTGTCGATGGCCGGGCCGTTCGAATCATTGAGCAGACCGATTTACAAACGATTACCCCCGACAGGAGAAGAGAACATGGGTAAGAATCCGGAAAATGAAGGCAAATGCCCCGTCATGCACGGCTCCCATCGGCACAAGGCGAGCGGCTCCTTTGCCAATCACCACTGGTGGCCGAACCAGTTGAGCCTCAAGATCTTGGCTCAAAACGGCCCGCAGGTCGATCCGATGGGCGAGGAATTCGACTACGCCGAGGAGTTCCAGAAGCTCGACTACGAGGGGCTCAAGGCCGACATCGAAACGGTCATGAAGGACTCGAAGGAGTGGTGGCCGGCCGACTGGGGCCACTATGGGCCGCTATTCATTCGCATGGCCTGGCACAGCGCGGGCACCTACCGCGTCTCCGACGGCCGCGGCGGCGCTTCCTCGGGCACGCAGCGCTTCGCCCCGCTGAACAGTTGGCCGGACAACGTCAACCTCGACAAGGCGCGCCGGCTGCTCTGGCCGGTCAAAAAGAAGTACGGCCGCAAGATCTCGTGGGCCGACCTGTTGGTCTTGGCCGGCAACGTCGCCCTCGAGTCGATGGGCTTCGAGACCTTTGGGTTTGCCGGCGGACGTGAAGACACCTGGGAGCCCGAAGAGGATGTCTACTGGGGCCCCGAGAACGTCTGGCTCGCCGACGATCGCCACACCCAGGAGGGCAAACTCGAGGGGCCGCTGGCTGCCGACCACATGGGCCTCATCTACGTTAATCCGGAGGGCCCCAACGGCGAGCCCGACCCGGCGAAGGCGGCGCAGTATATCCGTCAGACCTTCAAGCGCATGGCGATGAACGACGAGGAGACCGTCGCGCTCATCGCCGGCGGCCACACCTTCGGCAAGGTCCACGGCGCCGCTCCCGACGAGCACCTCGGCCCCGATCCCGAGGGCGCGAGCATCGAGCAGCAGGGCCTGGGCTGGCAGAACACCTTCGGCACCGGCAAGGGCAACGACACGATCACCAGCGGGCTCGAGGGTATCTGGACCCAGAAGCCGACCGAGTGGGACAACGGCTTCTTCGACAACCTGTTCGGCAACGACTACGAGCTCGAGAAGAGCCCGGCCGGCGCCTGGCAGTGGATCGCCAAAAACGAGGACGCCCAGAACACCGTCCCCGACGCCCACGATCCGTCCAAGAAGCACGCCCCGATGATGCTCACCACCGACCTCGCCCTGAAGGTCGACCCGGAGTATCGCAAGATCTCGAAGCGCTTCCACGAGAACCCCGACGAGTTCCAAGAGGCCTTCGCCAAGGCGTGGTACAAGCTCATCCACCGCGACATGGGCCCGCACTCGCGCTTCCTCGGCCCGGAGGTGCCCGACGAGGTGATGCTGTGGCAAGACCCGGTGCCCGAGGTCGACCACGAGTTGATCGGCGACGAAGAGATCGCCGAGCTCAAGACGACGATCCTCGACTCGGGGCTGTCGACCGTCGAGCTCGTTCGCACCGCCTGGGCGTCGGCCTCGACCTTCCGCGGCAGCGACAAGCGCGGCGGCGCCAACGGCGCGCGCATCCGCCTCGCCCCGCAGATTGGCTGGGAGGCCAACCGCCCCGAGGAGCTTCGCAAAGTGCTGAGCGTCTACGAGCAGCTCCATGAGGACTTCAACGGCTCGCGCTCCGACGGCAAACGCGTCTCCATGGCCGACCTGATCGTGCTGGGCGGCTGCGCCGCGGTCGAACAGGCCGCCAAGGCGGCCGGCTACGACGTCGACGTCCCGTTCAGTCCGGGCCGCACCGACGCCACCGCCGAGCAGACCGACGTCGAGTCATTCGACTGGCTCGAGCCACGAGCCGACGGCTTCCGCAACTACCTGCGCGACGACATGGAGCGCTCCGCCGAAGAGCTGCTCGTCGACAAGGCACAGCTCCTGACGCTGACCTCCCCCGAAATGACGGTGCTCGTCGGCGGCCTGCGCGTGCTCGGCGCCAACTGGGACGGCTCCGAGCTGGGCGTCTTCACCGACCGCCCCGGCGAGTTGACCAACGACTTCTTCTCGAACCTGCTCGACATGAGCACCGAGTGGAAGAAGTCCGAGGAGTCTGACGAGATCTTCGAGGGCTACGACCGCGACAGCGGTGAGCTTGCGTGGAAGGCCACCCGCGTCGACCTCGTCTTCGGCGCCAACTCCCAGCTTCGCGCCCTGGCCGAAGTCTACGCCTGCGACGACGCCGAAGAGGAGTTCGTGCGTGACTTCGTGGCGGCGTGGAACAAGGTGATGAACCTGGATCGGTTCGAGCTGAAGTGAGCGTGATGACTGGAGATATGAAGGCGCCTCGAAGAGTCGGGGCGCCTTCTACATAGGCACCTAAAGACATAGGGGCTGTGAGTCGCCACTCCTTCTCGACTCGCAGCCCCTATGTCCTTAATTGCTTATTTAGCGGGCGTTTCTCACCTGCAAGGCCTCCGTTGCCCCCTACTCCAGCCCCAACCGCGCCCGCAACTCGTCCTCGAGCGGGTTATAATAATCCGCCGCCCGCTCGAACACGCCCTCGAGGCCCTTGCCGCCCTCGGTCGGCCGGTACACGTCGGCAAAAATACCCTGGGCGAGCGCGTCGAACATGCCTTCGTCGCGGACCTTCTCGAGGAGGTCGACCGACTCGGCGAGCACCGTTTGGGCGCGGGTCTGGATGATGCCGCCCTCTTTGTACTCGACCTCCTCGCCCAGCGCGCGGGCGTTGTTCATGACGTATTGGGCGTTCTCCAGCGCCAGGGCGCGGTCGCCCATATGCGGGGTGTGCATCGCTTCGGTCATCATGCCCAACAGCTGGATGCCCTGCTTGGACCAGGCGCCGATGAGGTTGAACAGGGCGTCTTGGATGTGGCCCTTGAAGATATTGCCGGTCATGTACTTCGTGGGCGGCATGTACTTGAGCGGCGCCTTCGGGAAGATCTCGCGGGCCATCTCGGCCTGGGCGAGCTCGAGCAAAAAGCCGTTTTCGATGTCGGGGTTCATCTCGAAGGCGTGGCCCAGGCCCATCTGCTCTTCGGGCAGCCCGCTCCTGAGCGCGAATTGCTCGTTGATGAACTGGCTGGCGAGCACCGTGTGTGCCGCCTCGACCGCATCGGCGGTGGTCAGGTAATTGTCCTCGCCGGTGTTGATGACCACGCCGGCGTAGGCGTTGATCATGCGGCTGAAGTACTGGTCGACGAAGGTGCGCTTGGGGTTGATGTCGCGGAACAAGATCCCGTACAGCGCGTCATTGAGCATCACGTCGAGGCGCTCGATGGCGCCCATCGCCGCGATCTCGGGCATGCACAGCCCGCTGCAGTAGTTGCACAGCCGGATATAACGCCCCAGCTCCTCGCCGACCTCGTCGAGGCCCTGGCGCATGATCTCGAAGTTGGCCTGCGTGGCGTAGGTGCCGCCGAAGCCCTCGGTCGTGGGCCCCTCGGGCACGTAGTCGAGCAGGCTCTGGCCCGTCGAGCGGATCACCGCCACGATGTCGGCGCCCTGGCGCGCGGCGGTCTTGGCCTGGACGACGTCCTCGTAGATATTGCCGGTGGCCACGATGACGTAGTGCAGGGGTTCGGGACGATCGGTCGACTCGGCCAGACGCCGGTCGCGCTCGTCGACGGTCGCCTGGATGCGGTCGGCGGCCTCGACGGCCAACTCCCGGCCCACCTCGCGCACCTGCGCCTCGTCGAAATGCGGCAAATCGGCCAGGCTCAGATCGCCCGCGGCGACCGCCTCGGCGATCGTCTGCGGGTCGCGGCCCGTGTGCAGCACCGCGCGCGCCATGAGCCGCGTGATCCCCTCGTCGATGCACCCGGCGGCGACCGCCCCGTCGACGACCACGTTCGACAGCGGGATATCGTCGACGTCGACTCCAGTGATCCCCATCAGGCGCAGCACGGTGCGCTCGACCGCCACGGTCGTGCGTTGGCGGATAAACTCGTCCATGCTGTCGGCAATATCGGCCGCCGCCTGGCGCCCGCGTTCGATCATCTTCGGATCGAGACCCAATTTCGACATCGGTGGTACTCCTGCTTTGGTGCACACTTCGCTTGGCAGAGTCTGTTTGGCAGAGGATGGGGGCAATTGGCAAGATCGAAGGTACTTTGGGGCGGTCACGGTCACCGTCACGGTCACGGCTACGGGGACGGCTACGGTCACCGTCACGGCTACGGTCACCGTCACGGTCACGGCTACGGGGACGGCTACGGTCACCGTCACGGCTACGGTCACCGTCACGGTCACGGCTACGGGGGCGGTCACCGTCACGGCTACGGTCACCGTCACGGTCACGGCTACGGGGGCGGTCACCGTCTCCGTGACCGTAGCCGTGTCCGTAGCCGCCTCCGTGTCCGTAGCCGTCTCCGTGTCCGTAGCCGTAGTCCTCAATCACCAAATGTGATAGCGTCGCGCCCATGCAGCAACTCGACACCATCCAGACCATTGAAACGCCCGAAGGCGTCGAGTTCGAGGTTCACTTGGCCGGCCCCATCCCGCGCATCATGGCGTTTGGCGTCGACGTGGGCATCCGGCTGGTGGTCTACACGATCATGTTCATCCCGCTCGCCTTCCTGGACGAGCTGGGCATGGGGCTCTTTTTGCTGCTGATGTTCGTCATGGAGTGGGGCTACCCGATCTACTTCGAGATGTATCGCGACGGGGCCACGCCGGGCAAAAAGATGTTCGGCCTGCAGGTGGCCAACGCCGACGGCACCCCGATCAACTGGAAGGGCTCGGTGCTCCGAAACCTGCTGCGCGCGGCCGACTTTTTGCCGGTGGGCTACGCGCTGGGCATCGTGATGATGGCCGCCTCGGGGCGCTTCCAGCGGCTGGGCGACCTGGCCGGCGACACCGTGGTGTGCTTTCGCCAGCCCGACGACCTCACCGGCGCCGGCGAGTTGCCCGACGTCGACCCGGTGACCTCCGGCGAGCAGCTGACCATCGAGGAACAGAAGGCGATCGTGCAGTTTGCCGAGCGCAGCAAGCGCTGGAACTACACGCGCAACGCCGAGCTGGCGCGCCTGCTCGAAGACCTCACCGGCACCAAAGACGGCCAGGGCGCAGTACGCCACCTTCAGGGGCTCGCTAACTGGATCACCAAGGGGCGCTAGCGATGAGCCAAGCGAGCTTTGTGCGCAAAAACGAGAAGCTCTGGCGAGACTACGAAGCCCTGCTCGATGAGTTCGAGAAGGACTACCCGTCGGTGCCCGCCGAGCGCTTCCCGGCGATGTACCGCACGCTGTGCCAGCACCTGTCGATCGCGCGCCACCGCGGCTACAGCGCGGCGGTCGTCGACCGCCTCAACCCGCTCGTCGAGCGTGGCCACGCGCTGCTGTACGGCTCGCGCACCGGCCGCTGGCAGCCCATCCTCGAGTATATCCGCGGCGGATTCGCCCGCGACGTACGCAAAGACTGGCCGCTCTTGCTCCTGGCGACGTTCATCTTCGCCGGACCGTTTTTGGGCATGATGGCCTGGCTCGAGCTCCAGCCCGAGTGGGCCTACCACGTGCTCGGCGACGACATGATCTCGCAGATGGAGGCGATGTACGCCAGCTCCGACGCCATCCAAGACGAGCGCGAGGCCGACTCGAACTTCATGATGTTCGGCTTCTACATCTACAACAACGTGGGCATCGCCCTGCGCACCTTCGGCTCCGGGGCGGTCGCCGGCTTGGGCGCGCTGTTCGCCCTGTTCTACAACGGCGTCATCCTGGGCGCGGTCTCCGGCCATCTGAACAACGTGGGCTTGAGCCACAACTTCTGGCCCTTCGTCATCGGTCACGGCTCCTTCGAGTTGACCGCCATCGTCCTGGCGGGCATGGCGGGGCTCAAGCTCGGCTTCGCCCCCATCTGGCCGGGCCGAAAGAGCCGGCTGCAAGCCCTCAAAGACACCGCCCGCGACAGCCTCGGGCTGGTCACCGGCTTCTTTTTGATGCTGGTCATCGCCGCGTTCATCGAGGGCTTCTGGTCGGCCCAGCCCACCTCCGACGACGTCAAATACATCGTCGGCGCCGGGCTGTGGGCGGTGGTGTTCTTGTATTTTGGGTTTGCTGGGAGGACTGCGAATGATTAGCCTCCAGCGCCTCTTCCAACTTACTGGCAATGTTCTTGGTTCTTGGTTCTTGGTTCTGGGTCACCGAGACGTGCAGGCTGGTTTGACGGCAACGCTTCGCGACGTTCGTTACCGTGAGCTCGAGCCGCACTTTCCAGCCAGCAAGAACCAAGAACCAAAAACCAAGAACCAAGAACTAAAAACCGCTCGAAGGAGCGATAAGCCTCTAGCACCACAAGCATTGCGAAATTGTGGGGGAGGCCAACCTTGAACCTGGACAAAGTCGCTGCGAGGTTGCGTCCGCGCTCGTCCTGGGAGGCCGTCGATCTCGGCTTTTTGCTCGCCCAAAAATTCTTCAAGCCCATCGCGCAGGGCTGGCTGACGTGTGTGCTGCCCGTCTTCGTCGTCGCCACTTTGGTGGCTGCGACGACCGACCTGTTCTGGCTGCCGCTCGTCTTTGTCTGGCTGCTCAAGCCGCTATACGACCGCGTGCCGCTCTTGGTCTTGAGCCGCGCCTTTTTCGGCGAGGTGCCCGGCGTCAAGGCGACCGCGGGCATGGTCTTTCGCTCCTGGCGAGGCCGCGCGGCCCTCTCCGACATCACCTGGCGCCGGTTCAGCCCGTTTCGCGGGGTGACGATGCCGGTGCGCGAGCTCGAAAATCTTGGCGGCGCGGCTGCCAGCGAGCGCCTGGGCGTGCTGCTTCGCCGGCAGGTGCGCGGGCCGGCCATCGGCCTGACGCTGGTGGCGATGGCCACCGAGATCCTCTTTTTGGGCGCGACGCTGATGCTCATCCAGATGGTCGTGCCCAGCTCGGTGCAGTTCGACCTGGGCGCCAAAATCGACACGATCTTCAGCACGAGCGTCGACGCCCCCCTGCTCGAAGTCGGCGCGTTCGCGCTCTACTTTTTGGTGATGAGCGCCATCGAGATCTTTTACGCCGCGGCGGGCTTCGGCCTCTACATCAACCGACGCGTGCGCCTGGAGGGCTGGGATATCGAGATCGTCTTCAAGAAGCTCGCCGCGCGCCTTCGCGCCCGGGCCCGGTCGATCTTCGAGACTGCCGCGATGGCGCTGTTGGTGGGCCTCTTCGGGCTGGCCACGTTCGGGCTGCCGTCGACGGCCTCGGCCCAGACCGAGCATGCCCAAACCGAGCAAGCCGCGTCGACCGCCCCCGAATCACCCCAACAAGACGAGCAAGTACGCGAGGTAACGCCCTCCCAGCCCCCCGCTGGCCTCGACCCGCAGGCCGAGATCGAAGATATCTTGGACAACCCGGAGTTCGGGAGCACCCGCACCGAGACGACGTGGCAGCTTCGCGACGAGCTGTTCGAGCAGGACGAAGACGACGACGAGAACCCGCCCGATCTGAGCTTCCTCGAGCAGATCATCAAGGCGCTGGCTACGACCTTCCAGATCGTCATGTGGCTCGTCGCCGGTGGCCTGATCGTGGCCGCGATCGTCTACTTCTACAAAAAGACTCGCCCGCTCGCGACGGTCGAGGCGCCCGAAAAGCCCCTCGAAGGCCCGCAGACCGAGCTGGTCGCCTCCGAGGCGCCCGCCCCGAAGGTCACGCTTCCGGCCGACCTGATCGACACGGCGATGGCCCGCTGGCGAGACGGCGCCCATGCCGAGAGCTTGAGCTTGTTGTATCGGGGCACCATCGAGGGCCTCGCCAAAGGCTACCGCATCGAGATCGACCCGAGCCTGACGGCCTACGAGTGCGTCGAGGCGGTGCGCGGGGCCGGCGGCCCGGCCGACTACGTCGCCGAACTCGCCCGGGCGTGGACCTCGACGGTCTACGCCGACCGTCCGGTGAGCGACGAGCGCGCCCAGGAACTGTTCGCCTCGTGGAAAGTGCACTTTAGGAGGGGCGCGTGAGCGACGGATCTCGCAAAAAGACCGCGCTCCTCGCGCTCGTCGTCGTCGGCATCCTTGCCCTGTTGGGGCTCGGGGGCGCCGCCGTCTCCGACACCCTCTTCGAGGAGGTCGAAGAGGAAGTGCGCGAGCCGCCGTCGGGCGAAGCCAGGCGCAACCACTTTTTGGCGCTCGAGCGCCTCCTGAGCCGCTTCGACCACGACGTGACCACGGTGCGCCGGCTCGGCGAGCCCTCGCCCGTGGCGACCACGATCATCTTGGCCGACCCGAGCGACGAGTTTTCGCCCGAGCAGGTCGACGCCTGGGAGAATTGGGTCGTCGACGGCGGCCACCTGATCTTGACGCAGCCGGTCGAAGACGCCGACGAGAAGACCGCGCCATTGCTGGCTCGCCTGGGCTTCGATGTCGCCAACGAGGGCGACGAGTGGCCCTACGAGGTCGAGGTCAGCCCCCTCGAGATCGACTACCTCGACGATTCCACGCCCAGCCTGCGCTGGGTCGCCTCCGACGCCGATTGGCTGCTGTTCAGCGGCCCCGACGAGCCCTTTGCCGCCAGCCGCAAGGTCAGCGACTACGGCCGCGTGACGCTGCTCAGCAGCGCCGAAATCTTCGACAACAACACCATCGGCAAAGGCGAGCACGCCACGCTGGCGATGCGCATCCTGGAGCTGCCCGAAGCGACCGACAGCGGCTACGAGACGGTCACCATCGTGATGTTCGGCGCGCGCGACTCGTGGATGTTCTACGTCGCCAGCCATATTTGGCCCTTCTTGCTGCTCGTGGTCGTCGGGCTTCTGCTCGCCATCCAAAACGGCCGCAAGCGCTTCGGCCCGATGCTGGCAGACCCACCCGAAGAGCGGCGAAGCCGGCGCGAGCACGTCGACGCGGTGGGCCGCTTTTTGTGGGAGCAAGGCGCGACCGCCGCGCTCGTCGAGGCGGCCCAGGGCGCGCTGATGGCCGAGCTCGAGACGCGCCGCCCGCGCGTGGCCAGCGCGCCCAACGCCGAGCGCCACGAGATCGTCGCCGAGGAGCTGGGGATCACCCCGTCGGAGGCGCGTGAACTCTTCCGCCAGCCGTCGGGCAACCGCAACGCCGAGACCTTTACCCAAAAGATCCGCCAACTGGAGCATCACCGGAGGAAGCTGTGAGCGAGTCTGATTTCCCCACGACACCACCCCAGTCGACGCCTAGCCAGTCGACGCCAGACCAGTCGACGCCAGACCGGTCGACGCCAGACCAGTCGACGCCCCAGCCGGCTCCCCCGTCGACACAACAGGCGCCGGGGCTCGATGCCGACGTCGCTCGAGCAGGCGAGCAGCTCGACCAGCTGCGCGCCGAGCTCCGCAAGGCCGTGGTCGGCCAAGACAAGGTGATCGACCAGGTGCTGTGCGCCTTCTTGGCCAGCGGCCACGTGCTCGTCGAGGGCGTGCCCGGGCTGGGCAAGACCTTGTTGGTGCTCAGCCTTGCGCGCACCTTCGGAGGCACCTTCGGCCGGGTGCAGTTCACCCCCGACCTGATGCCCTCCGACGTCACCGGCCACGCCATCTACCACGCCACCTCGGGTGATTTCCGCATCCGCAAGGGGCCGATCTTTACGAACCTGCTCCTGGCCGACGAGATCAACCGCGCGCCGGCCAAGACCCAGGCCGCGCTGCTCGAGGTGATGCAGGAGCGCCAGGTGAGCATCGAGGGGCACTCCTACGAGCTCGAGCCGCCGTTCATGACGCTGGCCACCCAGAACCCCATCGAGCAAGACGGCACCTATCCGCTGCCCGAGGCCCAGCTCGACCGCTTCCTGTTCAAGATCGAGATCGACTATCCGGCCGAAGAACACGAGTTCGCCATCGTCGAGGAGGTCACCGTCGGGCGGGTGGGCGACTCGTTCAACATCGACGACGTCGAGCAGGTCATGACGATCGAGCAGGCGCGCAAGCTGCAGCAAGTCTGCGCCAAGGTGCGCGTCGACCGGCGCATCGTCGAGTACGGCGTGCGCCTGGTGCGCGCGACTCGCGGCTGGCCGGGCATCCGCGCCGGCGCCGGCCCGCGCGGGGCGATCTCGATCATCCGCGCCGCCCGCGCGTTCGCCCTGCTCGACGGGCGCGACCACGTCATCCCCGACGACGTCAAGTCGGTCACCCTCCCCGCCCTTCGCCACCGCATCCTGCGCACGCCCGAGGTCGAGATCGACGGCATCGCGCCCGACGACCTGCTGCGCGACGTGCTCCGCAAGGTGGAGGTACCGCGCACGTGATTGCGACCTCACGGCTATACTGGTGCCTGGGCGGCCTGGCCGTCTGGGGACTCGTGGCGGGGATCTTACCGGCGGCGTTTCCGCTGTGGGTGGGCGCGTGCGGCGTGCTCTTGGTGGCGGCGCTGGCCGACCTCCTGTGGCTTCGCCGCGCCACGCCGCCCACGCTCGAGCGCGAGGTGCCCGACTCGCTGGCCGTGGGCGTGTGGACCGAGGTCGTGCTCGTGTTGCGCTCCTACGAGCGCCAGACGCTCGACCTGGAGCTGTTCGACAAGCCGCCGTCGCATTGCGACCTCGACGGCATGCCCGCCTCGCTGCGGCTGCCCGGCGACAAGCGCGCCCGAGTGCGCTACGCGCTGAAGGCCAACGAGCGCGGCGAGCACCAGTTCGAGCCGTGCGACGCGCGCATCCGCGGGCCGCTCGGCCTCTTGTTTCGCCAGGTCGAAATCGGCACGTTCGAAGACGAGCAGGCGCAGACTTTTCGGGTGCTGCCGAACTTCAAGGCGGTCAGCCGCTACGCCCTGATGGCCACCGCCGACCGCGTCGGGGAGCTGGGCATCAAAAAGCTTCGCCGCCGCGGCTCGGGCATGGAGTTTTCGCACCTGCGCGACTACCGCCAGGGCGACCTAAGCCGGCAAATCGACTGGAAGGCGAGCGCGCGGCGAAGCAAGCTCATCTCGCGCGAGTACGAAGACGAGCGCAACCAGCACATCGTCTTCCTGCTCGACTGCGGCCGGCGCATGCGCGCCCGAGATGAACACGATGGAGGCGACAAGCTGGCGCACTTCGACCACTGCCTCAACGCCAGTCTCCTGTTGAGCCATGTCGCCCTCAAGCAGGGTGACTCGGTGGCGCTGGCGACCTTCGGCGGCCACGAGTTGTGGGTGCCGCGCCAGAAAGGCCCCTCGGGCATGAACGCCATCCTCGAGCAGATCTACGACCTGCAGACGACCACCGCCCCGAGCGACTACAGCGCCGCCGCGCGCCGACTCGCCGCCGTGCAGCGGCGCCGCGCGCTCGTCGTCGTGCTCACCAACCTGTACGACCAGGACAACGCCGAGCTGCTCGAGGCGGTCTCGCTGCTGCGCCAGCGCCACGTCGTCCTCGTCGCCAGCCTGCGCGAAGCGGTCACCGAGCAGACGCTCGACGAGCCGATCTACCACCTCGACGACGCCCTGCGCGTGGCCGCCGGCCACCACTACCTGAGCCACCGCGACAAAACCCACCAAGAGTTGCAAGGCCGCGGGGTGATGCTGCTCGACGTCCAACCGGGCGAACTCTCGGTTCAACTCGTGAACCGCTACCTGGCGATCAAACGGGCGGGCATGCTGTAATGGGTTCACCACGGGGACACGGGGACCACGGAGAAAACCTATTTTGTTTTGCCTCTCTCCGTGTCCTCCGTGTCTCCGTGGTGAATTAGCCTTTTACGACCACTTCCATCCCCCCCTCCTCGCGATTCCGAAGCTCCAAGCGCCACCCGTGCAGGTCACAAACCCTGCGCGCGATCGACAACCCAAACCCCTGCCCGCCGGGCTGGCGGGTGCGTGAGTCGTCCATGCGGAAGGAGCGTTCGGTGAGCTTGTCGAGGAGTTCGTCGGGCACGCCGGGGCCGTCGTCGAGCACACGCAGCTCGAAGCCGTCGTCGACAGCGTCGAGCACGATGCTGACGTGGCCGCCGGCGGTGTTGTACTGCAGGGCGTTCTGCACAAAATTACTCAGCGCCTGCTCGACGAGGGTCGAGTCACACTCGATGGGCAAGCCGTCGGGCGGCGCGGCCCAGTTGAGCTCGATCGCTTTTTGCTCGGCCAGGGGCTCGTGGCGCGCGGCGACACGCTCGACGGTCTCGGCCAGGTCGCACTCGTGCAGAGTCAACTCCTCACCGGTGCGGTCGAGGCGCGCGGCCGCGCCCATATTCGAGATCAGCGAGGCGATATAGTGCGCCTCTTCCATGCTCGCGTCGGCGAGCTCGGCTGATTTAGTGTCGTCGGCGAGTTGCTTTTGGAGCTTTCGCAGCCGGTGTTGCAGCACCGTCAGCGGGATCGCCAGGTCGTGGGTGGTGTTGGCGATATACTCGGTCAGCGCCCGATCGCGCGCCTCGAGTTGGTCGACCGTCTGGCGGACGCGCTCGCCGGCGACGTTGAAGGCGCGGGCGAGTTCGCCGATCTCGTCATTCGAATCCGTCTCCACGTCGACCCGATAGTCGGGCCCGCCGGCCTCCTCGATGGCGTCGGTCAGCCGTCGGATGCGCCGCACCATCGGGCCCGCGGCCAGAAGCGCGGTGATCAGGAGCACCACGAAGGCGACCACGGCCTGGGTGGCCACGTTTTTGGCAATGCGCCCCGGTTGGGCACCGGCCCGCTCCGGCCAGTAGACCGCCAGCAAGGCGCAGTCGGAGTCGGGCCACGGGCTGCGCACCACCGTCACGCCGGCGTGTCGCGGGTTGCGCCACATGGTGTCACTGACCGTGTCGTCGCCCGCCTCGAGCGCCTCGACGACGTCGTCCGTAAGCGGCGGCGCCTCGGGATGCACGGAGCGATAGTCGGCGCCGTAGGCAAAGACCTCGAACCCGCGACGCATGCGATGGTGGAAGCGCTCGGGCCGACGCAGGCAGCGCTTGGGCGGGCGCGCCTCGATACGCGCCGAGATGCGATTGGCGATGCGCTCTTGAAAGTCGCGGCGCTCGCCGTGGATGCGAAAGAGGGTAAAGAGCACCAGCACGGGCACGACGACGGCGACCAACGTCAACGCGAGCTTCGGGCGTAGCTTCACGAGCCGTCCTCCGCCAACTTGTAGCCGATGCCCCACACCGTCTGGACGAGCTTGCCGGCCTCGCCGAGCTTTTTGCGGATGCGCGACACGTGCACGTCGAGGGTGCGCTCGGTCCCCTCGCTCTCCTCGGGCAGCGCCCGTTCGACGAGTTGGCGGCGGCTGAGCGCCATGCCCGGCCGGCGCGCCAGGGCGGCGAGCACCTCGAACTCGACGGCGGTCAACTCGACGGGCTCGCCGTCGACCTCGACTTTGCGGGTGTCGAAGTCGATCGACAGCGGCCCGAGCTCACGGTCGGCCTCCCGGCGCATCACCGGCCGGCGCAGCCGGGCGCGGATGCGCGCCAGGAGTTCCTCGGGCAAAAAGGGCTTGGTCATGAAGTCGTCGCCGCCCAGTTCGAAGCCGCGAAGCTTGTCGTGCGTCTCGCGCCGGGCGGTCAGGATGATGACCGGCACGTCCGACTCGGTGCGATACTTCTTGAGCACGTCGAAGCCGTGCTTTCCGGGCAGCATCAGGTCGAGCACGACCAGATCGAACTCCTCGACCGGCTCGAAATACGCCTCCGAGCCATCTTTGATCCACGTCACCTCGAATCCCTCCTCGTCGAGCGACTCGAACAGCTCGTCGCCGAGGGCAAAATCATCTTCAATCAATAGGATCTTGTGTGTCATCGGAATCTCATCGGGCGCAAATTGTACGTTAGCGACATCGCCTCGATTGCTTTATAGTCAACGCGCAGCGTAGCAGACATCATACCTGCAGTCTTTCAAGCGCTCCTTTTTCCCTGCCACGTCGATGACCAATTCCACCATGATGCAGCCCCAAGTGTGCCCTCCGCTTCCGAAAGGGACCATCTTGGATCTGGCGCCCACCGATTTAAAGAATTTGCGCCAGACACGCTACGACGGGCGAAACAAGAGCGCCTCGGTGGAAGAGTTCGCGCCCGACGCGCGGCGCACCATCGAGATGGCCTACGAGGTCACCTGCGAGCTCCAGGAACTGCTGCGACCGCTCTACAAGGACACCGCCCTCGCCGAGGAGGCGCTCCAACGCTTTTTGGAGAATGAGGACTGGAGCCAGCCGTTTGGTCGCCTGGCGAAGCTTCGCATCCCCGAAGCCCAGCGCGAAAACGACGAGTTGCGCAAGGTCACTCACGACATCAAGGGTGGCGCGCTGACCGCGCTGTACGGTCTGCTCCAGCTCATCGAGCTCGGCGTAGGCCAGCCGGAAGATATCCCGCAGGCGTATTTTCTGGCGCGCGACCACGCCAAGATCATGCGCAACGCCCTGCCGGACCTCGACCCGCCGCGTTACGAAGCCGACCTCAACTACAAGCTGCACGACGTCGAATTAATCGCCGAGAAGTGGCGTGGCAAGCGCGGGCGCGAAGACGGCAAGAAGGTCGAGATCCGCTCGCACGTCGAGTACGAGGGCGCCATCGCCACGCGCTGCATGGAGTTCTCGGCGCTCGACCGCGTGCTCTACAACGTGCTCAACAACGCGGTGCGCCACACCAGCGGCGAGGCGATCTTTTTGAGCGCCGTCGCCGTCCCTCAAGAGCACCCGCACAGCCTGCGTTTTGTGGTGGTCAATCCGATCGACGCAGCGCAGCAGGCCGCCATCAACGAGCGTACCGACGGCGAGCCCTCGCGGCTGTTCGACCCGGGCGTGACCACCGACAGCACCGGCCTGGGGCTGACCATCAGCAGCGAATTCGTCGCCCAGGCCTTCGGGCTGGCACACGCCGGCGAGGCGGTCGCACGCCAATATCTGGGCGCGACCCTCGTCGATGACTACTTCGCCTGCTGGTTTCACTGGCCGCTGGTCGACGACTGATCAGTGGTGGGGCGCCGAGGACGAGCGCGGCTTGTCGGCCCCAGCAATGGTGAGCAGTTTCATAGAAGGCGTTTTCTGGCAGTCGCCGATCGCTTATAGTGGTGTGCCCAAGACCGCCTCTCGCACGAGACTCTACCATGGTTTATATCCTGACCATCGCCCTTCTTCTGGTTTGGGTCGTCCTGATCGCCATGATGGTCCGGGCCGTTCTCAAGACCCCGTCGTGTCCCGAATGCGGCAGCGACCGCATCGAATCGGTCGACATGCGCACCTCCACCATCAAAATCGACGGCCAAAAGGTCCCCGCAGCGTGGATGTACCGGCGCTGCCATGACTGCAGCGCGCGTCTCAAGTGGGATATCGGCCAAGATGGGTGGGTCGAACTCGAGCCCGGCGAGTGGGATGAGGTCGTACGCAGCGCCGAAGAAGTGCCCTAATTCTTCCCCGGGTGCTTCCCGTTCCCCAACATCTGCACCTCGAATATCGGCTCGCATCTCTCCACGCCCGCCCGCGCCTCCTGCCAAGCTTCACGAGAATCATACGACGACTCCGGCAACTTGCAGTTGAGCTTGGAGGCGGCGGTCACGAACCGACTGCTCAACGACGGGTGTAGCCAGATCAACAGCGTGTCGGCCTCGCCATAGTAGCTCTGCATGCGGTCGAGCGTGTTGTAGAGCTTCCACCAAGGGTAGCTGTCGACGCCCTCGACCTTGGCGAGATCGACGGCGAACTCCTCGAACATATGCTTTCGATAACCGTCGTGGCGCTCGGAGAGCCAGGCGTCGAAACGCTCCGGGTACAGCTTGATGGTGGCGTGGGTCAGCGCCATCGGCTCGGGCGGCTGGTCGTCGCTGGCCGCACAGGTTCTGGCAGCGAGGCCGATGCGCCCGATGCCTACCGTGCCCACACCAACCGTCCCGCCACCGCCGCCGCGGCCCGTGCCCCGAAGCCCCAGCCCGCCGAAGCCCTTGGCCGACGACGAATTGGCCCCCAGCGTACCGAGTAGAATCGCTTTGTCGTCCGACTTCTTCTTCGACGACTTCTTACCGGTGTCGACCTTGCCCAGCCCGCGAATGCGGCCAAAGCCCTCTCCACCGCCGCCTTTGCCCGTACCGCGTAGGCCCATGCCGCCGGCGCCACGGCCCACGACCACCTCGCCGCCCTCACCGCTCATGGTGACGTTCATCTTCGAATCGAAGGCATCTGGATTGCCGAAGATATTCTTCAGCGGCCCCGCGCCTAAGACCTTGCCGCCCAACATCTTGCTGTCGGAGGTCTGGCCACCGGAGGTCTGGCCATCGGAGGTCTGGCCTTTGGCCTTCTCGGCGTACTTCTTCAAGTCGGGCTTGCGGCGGCTCCACGCCACGCGTCGGCCGCCCATAAAATCGCGCGTGAGCCGAAGATGGACCGGCGATGCATCGCCGACCTGCAGCGTCATCCACTCCAGGTCGGTCTTGGCCAGCGTGTATTGCAGCGCCATGACCGTGTCGGCCGGCACCGCCGGGTCGACCTCGACGAGCACGCGGCCCTGGGTGATCTCCTCACCGTAGACCACTCGGCGGCGCCGCTCGGCCACCAGGGCAGCGTCGACCGGCTCGACGAGCCCCTTCACCGTGAAATAATAGCGTGACGCAAAGCTCGACCGACCGATGTAGCCGCCTTCGAGCGCCAAGAGCTCGTCGCCGTCGATGGTGACGGCCTTCGGCGACACTTGGAGGGTCAGCGAGATCGCCTCGGGCGGCTCGTGGGAGGGCGTGTCGTCGCGCGTGCCTTTCGTCTTCGATGGACTTGCATCGACGTCGTCGACTGCGTCGACGTCGGCGGCCCCCTCTTCGGCAGACACCTGCGAGACGGCCTCGTTCGAGGCATCGGGCTTCGGCTCGGCCGTCTGGCAGCCGAGTGCCCCCCCGAAGAGGCAAGTCGACAGGAGGAGGCTAGAGCCGAGTTGTGCCGTCAGACGATAAGACATGCGTTGCACTCCGGTGCTTTCGCTGATTTCGGTGCTCATCAACTTAGCTTCAGATTCTCTTAAGATCCACCTCGTAGATTCATGATGAGGCCGACGGTTGGCCCTTCTGGTACACTGAAACCATCTTCTTTCTTTTGAAGGAGCACACATCATGAAGCTCAAGCGAATTCTCTTCACCGCCGCGATCGCCTGCTCGTTTGCCTTCGGCGCCAACGCCTTCGCCCACGGCGGCAAGGGGGGCAAGCACGCCCGCTGGCAGCAAATGAGCGACCAAGAAAAGCTCGAAGTCATGGAGAAGCGCCTCGACGAGAAAGTCGAGCGCATGGACGAAGAGCTCGATCTGACCGACACCCAGGAAAAGAAAGTCCGCCAGATTTTGGAGACCTCGCGCACCGAGCTGATGGACATCCGCCAGCGCCACAAAGGCGACCGCAAGGCCGGACGCAAAGAGGCGCGCCAGGTCTTCAAGCGCACCAAAGCCGAGCTCGCCGAGGTGCTGACCGCCGACCAGAAAGCGAAGTTCGAGGAGATGCGCCAGAAGCGTCGCGGCAAGCGCCACGGCAAGCGCATGAAGCGCATGTTCCACCACCTCGACCAGAAGCTCGACCTCGACGCGCAACAGGAGGAGAAGGTCCGGGCGATCATGAAGGAGACGCGCCAGAAGATTCGCCAGGCGCGCCAAGACAACGAGGGTGACCGCAAGGCCTTCCGCCAGGCGATGCGCAAGGAGATGCAGGCCGGCGCGAACAAAATCGAGAAGGTCCTGGACGCCGATCAAAAGAAGACGTTCCAGGAGATGCGCGCGAAGATGAAGGAGCGACGTCAAAAGCGCTCGCAGTGATCGAGAGGTCACGTTCGGTTCATTTCCAACTCTCCTCTCGAACGCTATAGTGCGACCCATGGGGCAACTAAGCACATGGGTCGCGCTACTTCTCACCACCACACTGCTGGCGTTTTCCGTGGGGTGTAAGTCTGCGCCCAACTCGCCCCCACCCTCCACCGATAAGACCACCAAAGGCGCGACGCTCCACCCTCCAACTCGCGCAAAGTGCGTCTTTCCCGGCGGCCTCGTCTTCACCGACGATGAGCAACTCGACGAGTTTCGCCACACGAACTGCACGAGCATCGAGGGAGATCTGACGATTCGTGGTCCGAAGGTGACCCGAATCACCCCGCTACTCGAGCTCACCGACTTGCGTGGTACGTTGCGCATCGTCGACACCGAAAAGCTCGAGAACACCGACGGGCTCCAGAACCTCGAGCGAATCGATGGATCTCTCATCGTCGAGCGCAACCAGAGGCTGGTGGAACTGTCGTGGCTCGACCAACTTGAGGAACTGCAGGGTAACCTCGTCATCCAGTCCAACCCCGCCCTCGAGTCCTTGCCCAAGCTGAAGACCTACGAAGCCCCCATCGGTGGTGATCTTCGAATCACGGACAACCCGAGCCTCGCGTCGCTCACCGGGCTCGAGGCCATCTGGAGAGTCGAGGGCGACGTGGTCCTGCGTGGTCTTCCGGTCCCGAGCGTCGAGCCCATCATCCCGCTGATTCAAATCGACGGGAGCGTCACCCTGTCTGACCTGCCCAACGTGCGGGGCATCGATCTCACTTTCGGTACCATCGGAGGAGACCTCGTGTTGTCAGGTGAGATGGGATTTCTACCCGACTGCGTCATCGAGCACTGGCGCAAGGCGAACGCCCAGACGATTGTGAAGGGAACGGTCTTTGTGGATGCCCGCAACTCGACCTTCGTCATCGACGATAGCGCCGACATGCAGCATATCCGCGACTTCAGCTGTGAACGAACGCGCGGCTCCATTTACGTGGTCGGCGTCGACACCACCGACCTCAGCACGCTCGGCTCGCTGCGCCAAATCGAGGGCGATCTCGTCATTCGCAGCAACACCCACTTGGAGAGCCTCGCCGGGCTCGAGAACCTCGAGGCCGTCGGTGGAGATCTGCACATCACGCACAACCCAAACCTGTTTTCGGCCCGCCAGTTGAACAAGCTGACGCGGGTGGAGGGTGAGCTTCGCTTCGAGAAGCTACCCAAGCTCGCCGCGATCACCGGCCACGCACAACTCGAGACGGTGGGCCGAGGCTTGGTCATCGCCGAAAACGATAGCCTGACGCACCTCCAAGCCTTCCGCAGCCTCGAAACTGTGCGTGGCGACTTGCGTATCGACTCGAACTGGCGCCTGGAATCGATCGCACAACTCGACCCGAAGACGATCACCGGCGATCTGCGCATCTCACACAACCCAGTGCTCGGCAGCTTGGGCTCGCTCGGTCGCCAGACCAAGGTGCTCGGACGTGTCTCGATCTACCCTCACACGAACTTGCCCGAAGAGCAGACCCAGCGATTCGCCAAAGAGCGCTCGGAAGCCGAGTAAGCACCGCGCCCTCTCGATATCCCCTCCCCCTTCTGCTATCCTACCGGGTCCACACCGCCCAAACAGGAGGCATCATGAAGAAATTGACCGCCCTGATCGTCGCCCTTTCGTTCGTCGGCATGGCCGCGCCTGCGTTTGCCCAGAGCCAGCAAGATGAGGTTCCGACCGACTTTATCGACATCGTCGACGGGCTCGACATCGACGGGAATATCAAGGTGCCTGGCGCCGAAAGCTACGACGCACGCGACGAGGCGAAGTTCAACCCGCTATTCGACGCCAAGCGGAGCTTCATGCCGAAGATCAAGTCCAGCGCGCGGGCGAGCGCGCTGGACTAGGCTGGACTAGAATGCTCGACGAGCGAGCCCGGCGTCCGTCAGGATCCGCCCAGCGACAACTCGTCGAGCAGCTCCTCGAACAGAATCTCGCCATTGATATACTGGTGCATCGCCCGGTAGAACTTCCTGCCGTCGGGCACCACAGACGCGTTCGCCCAGACGTGAATGGTCACGATGTTGTTGCCATTATTGTCCACCAGTCGAATCTTGGGCGTATCGGTGTTGGTGGCGAGGAACTGGACCCAACCGAGCGACGCGTTGTTGATATCAGCGTAGTCCCAGTGCGGAACGTTGGTGGTGATATCGAAGATGTAGTCGCCCAGGGAGAGCTGCTCTTGGGTGAAGGTCCCGGCCTTGTGACCGCCTAGGCTGCCGATGGGCTCGATCACGTCGTACATGCCGGCGTAGTCGAGCCGATTGGTGGTCGTCACGATGCGGCACAGATGCATCAACCCCTCCCAAACATTGCGAGTGCCCTGCTCGTCGGCGTCCGCGTCGAGCGGGAAGGTCAATGCGCTCTCGAGTTGGACCTGCCGCTGCAGCGCGTCGCGAATATCCTGCACCTGAGCGGGGGTGATGCTGGAGAGCCCCTCCTCTTCGATATGGTACATTGCCTCGTCGAGGATGCGCATCGTCTCGGGCCCCACGACCCCGTCGACCATGGTAATGAAGCCGCCGGCAGCAAACTGCGACTGGAAGTTACGCACCGCCTGCGCGGTCGAGGGACCGAACTGGCCGTCTTCGGTGAGTCCGAGGTTCGGGTCGAGCACGTTGAGCGCCTTTTGGAGGATGAGCACCGGCTCCCCCACCGCTCCCTCTCCGAGAAACGCGGGGTGCCAACTGGTGCCGTGGGGCACGTTCAGGCATCGGGAGAACCGCCAGAACGCCGACACGTCAATGCCGGAGCTGAAGAAGTCGGCGCGCAGTTCGAGCGGGGGCGGGTCAGTCTGGGTGACTTGCGCAGAGCCGTCGCCGGGGGTGGTGAATTTGACCGCATCGCCCGAGCCGCTGTTGGCCTCGTAGCTGGTGAACTGCGCAGGATTTTCGGGGAGCATGTCGCGGGTCGGCGAGACGTTGATCCGGCGACCGTCGCCCTGACTTCCCCCCTGAGTTCCACCCTCGCCACCACTGTGGCCGGCACCGTCACCAAATAGGCTGCCCAAGCCGCCGCCCATGGTCCGCAAGGCGGTCTTGATGACATCCTTGCCGTCTTCCTCGGACATATTGCCCTTTTCCATCTGCTCTTCGGTGCGGTCGATGACCTTGTCGGCGTTCTTGACCATCGAGTTATGCATGGCCAACTCCTTGGCCATCTGGGCGTACTTGGTCGCCGCCTCGGTGTTCATGCGCATCGCCTCGATCGCCCCCTTTTGGTTGGCCTTCAGCGCCTTCAGGGCGTTGAGCTGATTCTGGTTGAGGCCGGCGAAGTCCCCGAACACGCCCGGCGTCGCCATCGCCTCGATCAGCGCCGACAGGCTCGCCGGGTCGGGCGCATCGGGCAGGTCTTGGAGGGCGACCAGGGCCTCGGCGAAGTCCTTGGGCTGCAGGTTGCCCGGCGCCTGATAGCGGCTGGCCAGGCTGAGCGGCTCGATCTCGGTGGGCTTGCTGCCGCAGGGGACCTCCTCGAAACGCCAGTGGCGGCTCTCGTCGATCTTCTCGCAGCTATTGCACGAGCCCATGACCGCCTCGGCGTAGACCCCGCGGGTGGGCACGCTGATGCGGAACGGGTCGAGCGGGGTCGTCGGGGCATAATGTGCCAGCAGGTCGACCGGCTCGTCGCCGTCTTGGGCGAAGCTCGGGTCCAGATGCACGCCGCGCGCCACCGGCATGACCAGGTTGTTGCCGACCACGCCAACCACACGGTTTTCGACCACCGACGCCACGCTGCGCCCGCCGGAGTTGGGCGCGATGAACCCGTCGAGCATCATGAAGCGCTTGTCTGCGTCCATCTGGTACCACAAGACCTTGTGGTAGAACTCGAGGTGGTCATTGAGGTGATTGATCAGCCGGTTGGCCTTGTCGTACAGGTCTTGGATGGGATTGAACAGCTCGCGGCTATTCAACGGCGTGCGCACCGTGGCCGAGTCGGCGCTGCCCAGGTCGTCGTTGAGGTTCCAGGCGTTGAACAGCGCCTCGTCGAGGTTGGCGGTGACGTAGCGCAGGTTTCCGCCGCGGAACGACACACGCGACCCATCAGGTAGCGGATAGTCATTCTTGACGTAAAACCAGGCCACCTCGTCGCGCGTAAACCGGCTCTGGCCGGGCAGCATGCGCAGCTTGAGGCGAAGCGACGAGCCCGGCTCGTACTCCTCCATGAAGGCGCGCAGGCGGGACTTGCGATCGGTGTTGCCGTGGGAGAACGCCTCGGCGACCACGTCGAGGTTCAGCACATGCTCGGTGCCCTCGCGGTCGACGTAGCCGAACTCGAGCGCATCGATGAACTCGGTGAGGATGTCGGGCAGAATCTCCTCGCGGAACATCTTCTCACGCGCGGCCTGCGCCAGGCCCAGAAAGTGCGAGCGCACGCCCATGGGCGTCCACGGTCCCAACAGCGGGCTGAGCGCATTCCAGCGGGCAAGCGAGAACCCGAACTCGCCGTCGCTGTCGACGTCGTCCTCGGGGCGCGCGATGACCATCGAGAACTCGAGTTCCCCGCCGATATCTTGGATCTCCTCGTCGGCCAACACCCCCGGCTGAGCGCCGGTGTTGAGGTAGCGCGCCTCGATGGTCTCCAGTGCATCGATCCCCTCGAGAAGCTCGCGGTCGTAGATGCTCCCGGCCAGCTCGCTCTTCCAGCGCAGGATCTTGTGGATGTCGAACGGCGTCATCTCCAGCGGAATGAACAAACACTCCTGGACGTCGGCCAGGCGCTGCTCGATGGCGAAGTGCCGCAGCACCTCGAAGTACTCCATGGTGATGGAGTGGCAGTGGTTGTGGTTGGCGATCACCTCGCTCTGCGCGGAGGTGCGCTCGCCCTGGTTGACCACCTGGACGACGGTGGCGCGCTGGTTTCGCACCGCCGAAGCGCCCTGCATGACGTTGTCGCGCAGCTTGTTCATCCCCTTGGCGCTGAGCTGGCGAGCGCTATTTTGCCAGGCGCTCGAGGTGCTGTTGCCGGAGGAATATTGCGCGCCGATGCCGGTCGACGAGCCGATCACGCCGCCGAATTGCATCCCCTTGACGGGCACCTTGGCACCGATTCCGCCGCCGCCCGAGTGCCCGAGGCCGAACGAAAATCCTTTCGTCTTGGTCTTCGAGCCGCCTTTGATGCGCTCGCTGAACGAGGTGTTCAGGATATCGGAGACGTCGCGGTCACGGTCCAAATAGGCACTCATGCGCTCGTCGGCCGACAAGAACTCGTCGCGAGTGGCCATGTCATGGCGGTCCCAGTCGTGGATGACGATCTGCTTTTGCTGACACGGCGCCAGCGGCAGCGAGTACAGCAGGTCGCCCATGGAGTAGCCGTCGGCGCGCCAGACTTGCTTGAAGTGCAGCACGTGGCCGTGGGCGACGGTGGTGTTGTGGTACAGCGTCGGCGTCTCGTCCCAGTCGATGGCGTGCGTTCCGTCGAGTTCGGTGCGTCCGCCCGCGCCCGACTCGAAGACCAGGCGAATATAGCCGACCAGCTCTTCGGGCGTGCGCGGGATCCGGCCGTAGTCGTCGCGGAATTGGCTGACGGCCAACCTCAAGAACTCGAGCAGCTCCAGGTCGAGTTGGTGGGCTTCGCCGTAGACCGTGGCGAAGACCGCGGCCAGTTGCCCCTTGAGATGCTGCAGCGGCGTGATGCCCTGCGGCGCGGTATAATTGCCGTAGTCGATGCTGAACAGCCACCACTCCCCCGGCCCGTCGTTCGCCGTCTGCATCAGGGTCTGACGGATGAAGTCCTCGAGCTCGTCGGGAGTATTCGGAAGACGATTGTGGCGGTTGTGGAATTCCTGGGCGGTATACGTCCAGAAGGTATAGAGCTCGTTCTCATCGGCAGGTGTGCGACCGTAGAATTCGACGAACGTATCGCGGGCCACGTCGATGCAGTAGTGCTCGAAGACCGTCTGGGGCTGCAGCGCGACGATCAACTGCTCGATGCCATCGAGGCGGGCAAACCCCGTCGAAAGCGGGCTGCCGACGAAAGGTCCGTAGCGCTCCTCCCCCTTGTCGGCCAAAAAGGTGAGCATCGAGGTCTCGAAGATCCACCACTGGTGGTCGCCCGCGTTCAGGCTCGTCCACAGGCTGGCATAACCGGGCCGGTGGCCGAAGAGCCCGGTGACGTTCTCCAGGTCGCCGTAGCTCGCCTCTTGGCGCTGCGCCAGCCGAGCGCGAAACGCCTCGGAGACCTCTGCCTGGGTGGCGTTTCCGGGGTCGGAGGTCGCCGGAACCACCGGGCTGAGTGTGGGCGGCTTCTGCCAGGGAACCCGCCGAATCTCCGGCTCGGTGGTGCGTACGACCGCATAGTAGTCGAACTCCTCCAGGCTGCGGTTGGGAGTGGTGAAGCTCACGCACGTCCCCCCGAGATCGTCGGAGTAGACCGGCGAGTGCACCAAGTCGGCGGCGTCGGGGTCGGTGGGGGTGGCGGTGTTGCAGGCGCAGTCGTCGTCGACAACCTCGACGCCCTCGAAGACCAGCGTCTGCTGAGGGTTCGCCTGAGCGTTTGCCACAAGAGCCAAGTCGGCGGTCGGCCCCGCGGCGCCGCCGATGCGCGCATATGCCCGCTCGATCGCGCCGGCGGGCATCTGAAACGAGAAATAGCCCGAGGCGTCCGTGGTCGGCGAGGCGATCACCTGAGGGACGACGGTGTCCACGTCGGTCTGGAAGGCCACGTGGATGAAGAGCTGGCGGTTCTTCAGCGCGCTGCCATCCTCGAAGCGATAAGCGCGGCCGCGCACCTTGTAGGGCTCGGGGTTGGCCACGCTGGGCAGCGAGACCGGCTGGTGAGGGGCGGCGACGATAGTCATCTCGGCCGAGTCGTCGGCGGCGGCCGACGCCGCGCTCGAGAACAACGCATTGTAGCTGTAATCGCGGCGCACCAATACGCCGCCGACCGGCGACTTGAGCGTCAACCGGATCGGTCCATCGACGCTGTCGGACGGAGGGAGCGAAAAGTCAAAACGGCCATCGTCGTCCACCGATACCGTGGTCTTGCGCGCAACCATCGACTCACGCAGCGTTGCCGTCTCTTCGACTCTCGTCGAGCGGGGCTGCTCGAGCGCCCGGCGCATCTCGGCAGGAAGCTTGGCGTAGCGCTCCCGGTCCGACGCCTCGAGGGCGGCGAGTTGTGCCTCGACCTGCCCGGAGGCTGGCGACTCGGCCGACTCTTCGACGGCAGCCTCGACCGTGTCGGCCCCCCCGCTTTCCAGCTGTGCTGCCTTGGCGGGTTGAGCCGCAGAGGCGACGGTGCTCGTCTGACACGACACCACGACTTCTGAGTACTCGACAATCAGCCGATGACCAGCGTAATTGACCCGGGAGTCCGCTGATTCCGAAACGAAGCGACCGTTGACATTTCTTTGCATTTCAATGCCCCCCGAGAACCGCCGCCTTCCGGGGCGACACTCTCATTCTGGAAGAAAAATAAGACTACATTCACTCGATAATGAGCTGGTAGCCTAGGGAGGCACAATCCCGGTCGTCTATGAGTAATTCGTCTAGCCCTTGCTCTTCTGGAACAACACCGTCAGGAAAGCTCGGAGGCCTCGGACAGCCCCGCCAAGGTGTCGGTGACCAGGCGTCTGAACACCATCGCTTCCTCGCGAAGCAGCAGGATCAAGGCGTGCAGGCGGTCGTCCGACACGTCGCCGACGCTCTCTTCGACCTGGGAGGCGGCCTCGGCGATGGAGAGCGCGCCGGCGTTGGAGGCCGCGCCGCGCAACTGGTGGGTATATCGGCGGAGCTCGTCGAAGTTCTGGCGTACCGCCGCCCGATTGAGGGCCGGGAGGACCTCGGACAAGGTGGTCAAAAAGGACTGGACCACCTCGGCGATGAACGAGTCGTCGTCGCCCAATTGGGCGCGGAGGTGGGCGTGGTCGAAGACCTGCGGAAGCTTGGTCGTCAGCGACGCCTCCGCGCCGAGTCCCGCCGTTTGGCCCTCGTCGGCGCGCTCTTCACTCCAGTGGTGGACCGCCTTGAGCAGCGCCTGACGGCGCACGGGCTTGGAGAGCAAATCGTCCATGCCGGCGTCCAGACATTTCGAGCGCAGCCCGTCGACCACGCTGGCGGTCAGCGCCACCACAGGCGTGTGCCGGCGCGCGCCGACAGCCCCTTCCCACTCGCGGATGCGCCGCGTGGCGCCGTAGCCGTCGAGGTTGGGCATCTGACAATCCATGAGGACCAGGTCGTAGTTCTGCTCTTTGAACTTCTCGACGGCCTGCAGCCCGTCCTGGGCGACCTCGACCTCGCAGCCGTCCTTCTCGAGCATCTTGCGCACCACCAACACGTTGACCCGGTCGTCGTCGACCAGCAACACCTTGCGCGCGCCGCTCAGCGGTGTCCAGTGGATGGGGCACTCCTCCTCGGAGCGATTGCATCCGTTGCACATACTCGGCTTGTTCAATTCGGCCGGGGGCACGCCGCCGGGTAGCTCGACCTCGAACCAAAACGTCGCCCCCTCGCCGCGCGCACTCTGCACGCCGATGGTGCCTTCCATCAACTCGACCAGCTGCTTGCAGATGGCCAGCCCCAGGCCGGTGCCCTGGTAGAAGCGGCGCTGGTGGTCGACCCGAGCGAACGCCTCGAACAGATGCTCTTGGTCCGCCGCGGAGATGCCGATGCCGGTGTCGGCGACCTCGAAGCGAATCTTGTGGCGTTTCTGGCCCACCGCCCGCACGCGAACACGCAGGCACACTCGGCCCTGATGGGTGAACTTGACGGCGTTGCCCACCAAGTTGAGCAAGACCTGGCGCAGCCGGCGCGCATCGCCGACAAACCAACGCGGCGCCCCGTCGTCGTAGTCGACTTCCAGATCCACCCCCTTGCTGGCGGCGGGCTCGGCCATGATCACGGCGGTGCTCTCGCACAGCTCCTCGAGGTTCAGTTGGTCGCACTCCAACCGCGTGCGAGCGGCCTCGTTGCGCGAGAAATCGAGCACGTCCTCGGCCACCCCGAGCAACACGTCGGCCGACGCCCGAATCAAGTCGAGGTACTCTTGTTGCTGCGCCGACAGGTCGGTCTGGGCCAACAATTCGGTCACGCCCAGCACCGCGTTAATGGGCGTGCGCACCTCATGGCTGACGTGGGCGACGAAGCGGCTGCGCGCCTGGGTGGTCGCCTCGGCCTTCTCCTTGGCCTCTTGCAGGTACTTCTCGTGGCGCTTCTGCTCGGTGATATCGCGCACCACGATCGTCAGCCCGTCGATGCCACCGTCGCGATCCAACCGCGGCGAAACCGTGGCCTGCAGCGCACGCCAGCCTTTGTCGTCGTCGAGCGTGTAGTCGAAACACTCGATCTGGCCGGTCGCCTCGACGCGGTCGAGCGCGCGTTGGTACAGCGGCAACACCTCATCCGGCGCCCCCAAATCCTCGAGATGCTTGCCCACGAACTCGTGCGGGTTGACCGTCAACGGCGGCCCCTGGGGCGGATAGTGACAGTCGATGATGCGCCGGTTTCGGTCGACCACCACGACCAGATCGCTCAGCGAGGCGAGCACCGAGCGCAGCCGCTCCTCGCTGTCGTGAAGCAGGGAGTTCAGGTTCTGGGTGTGGGGCAAATGCTCGATGAGCGTCTCGAGACGTGAACTCGTCAGCCGACATTCTCTGGCTCGCTCGGCGCCCTCGGTCACATCGCGCATCACCCCGTGCCATATCCACTGGTCGTCGCCGAGCGCTTCGATGGCCGCCGACGAGTGGATCCAGCGGATCCCACGCGACGGGTCGGGGTGGATATACCGATAGGTGTAGTCGAACGGCTTGCCGCTGACCGTCGACCACTCGACCGTCTCCCACAACCCCTCGAGATCGTCTTCGACGACGTGACGCTCGAACCACTCCGGGCTCATCTCCCGCGCGATCTGGTCGACGTCGTAGCCCAGCAACGCTTCGGCGCCGGGGCTCAAAAAGGGCACGTCGAAGTTGCGCGCCGCGTCCATTTGCAGTTGATACAGCGCGGCCGGGATCTGCCGAGACAGCTTTTCGAGATTGACACGATCGGAGGAGACGTCCGAGCAGGGCGAGTCGCCCTGTTGAGTTGATTCAGTCATGTGGTGCTAAGTCAGGTACCGCTCGTCATCACCGAGGCCCGAGCCGGCGGAGATGAACACCTGTGGGAGGCAAAAAGGCCGTTTCGCTGTCTCGTTGAAGACAGTTCGCTATAAAAATACAGAAAAAACAGGTGCATTCAATACTGTCGCTTGTGCTTCGCCCGCCCCATTTCGGGGTGGCGGACATGGCCGCACCACGATACAACTAGGTGCCGCTCGAGCGCACAGCGGGTGCAACTATTGAGATGCACCTGCCGCTCCTTCTGTAACATCGAAGTCCCCTTCTAGCCGCGACCTCCTCTGCTTTGACGCTGCGAAATTTCTCCGACTATATCGCCGAGTGGGGACGCCTCGGCGCCGACGAGTTCCGAATCCGCTATCAGCGCCCGGCGCTGCTGGGGCTTTGCGTCGTCGGCGAGCTCGAGGAAGAAGGCGAGCGCGGCGAAGCGCGCACGTTCATGGCCGCCCTGCAGGAAGAAGACGATCCCGCCAGCCTGCGCGGGCGCATCTGGTTGTTCTACGAGCGGTTCTACGCCCAAACCGAGGCGGTGCGGCTGGGACGCTCGGCCGACAACGACATCGTCGTGCCCGACTACGCCATCTCGACGACCCACTGCGAGTTCCACATCCAAGAAGGCGGCCTGGTCGTCGTCGATCTGGCCTCGCACAACGGCACCTACGTCAACGACTACCGCCTCACTCCTCACAGCCCGTTCATCGTCGACGATCAAGACGAGCTGATCTTGGGGCGCTACAAGTTCGAGTACTTGGCCGCCGCGACCTTTGCCGAGCGCGTCGAGAAGATGGCCTCCCTCTGACGCCAAAAAAGGCCGATCCGTAACGGACCGGCCCTCTCTACAGCCAACGCGAAACTCGGGGTGAGGTCCCTCGTCTGCTCAGCCGTAGAACTTGTCGAGCGCTGCCTTCTCGTCGGCGCTCAGCACCTCTCCGAGAAAGTCGCTCACTTCTTTGGGCGTCTTGAACGCTTTGCGCGCATCACTGTTGGCCTGCTCGAGCAGTCGGCCCACCTGCATGCCGCTCATCACGCTGTTACTGATCAGGTGCCCCGAACGCTCCAGGTGGGGGTTGTCCGATTTCATCAAGCCCACGAGGGCCTCGCCCACGTCGGGCGGCACGATCTCGAGTTGGCGAAGGTCGCCGGCGATGACGACCTTTTGGCCGAGCTTGACGATGGTCTGCTTGAGTTCCTGCTGGAACGCCGTCACTTCGTCGATGGTGATCGGCGAGGCGAGGGTCACGGTGATCAGGCGTCCAACGGTGTTATTGAGCGTAATCATGAATCGGTCCGTCTGGGTTGTGGCTCGTGTCTACTGCGGTTGCGTGCTCGAAATCGCCAGATTAACGGCGGTACTTGTCGACCAAATCGGCCAGTTCGCCGGCCAGTTGTGACAAAAACATCGATGCGTTGTTGGTGTTGTTGGCCAACGTACTCGTCTCGGAGGTGCGCTCGGAGACCTCGGTGACCTTTTCGGTGATGCCCTGGCTGCCGTCGGCGGCCGTGGCGATGCTTCGGCTGATCTCGTTGGTGGTGGCCGTCTGCTCCTCGACCGCCGAGGCGATGGCGCTCTGCAGGTCGTTGATCTGGCCGATGATCTCGGTGATCTGGTCGATGGCTTTGACGGCGTCGTCGGTATTCTCCTGGATGGTCGCGATCTTGGCGCCGATATCGTCGGTCGCCGCGGCGGTCTCCTTGGCCAGCTCTTTGACCTCGTTGGCCACGACCGCAAAGCCCTTGCCCGCCTCGCCGGCCCGGGCGGCCTCGATGGTGGCGTTGAGCGCCAGCAGGTTGGTCTGCTCGGCGATGGAGGTGATCACCTTGATGACCTTGCCGATCTCGCGACTGCTGTGTCCCAGGCGCTCCATGGTGGTGTTGGTCGATTGAGCCACGTCCACCGCGTCTTGGCCGACCGTGGCGGCGTTGCTGGCGCTGCGCGCGATCTCCTGGATGCTGGCGGTCATCTGCTCGGCGCCGCTGGCCGCCGCCATGATGTTGGTGCCCAGGTCGCTGGTCAGCTGGTGGGCCTGCTTGGCCTGCTCGTCGGTCTTGGCCGAGCTTCCGTCCATCTCGGTGCTGATGCGCTGCAACTCCCCGCACGCTTCGGCCACGCCTCGAGAAGCCTGGGCCATCTCGGCAAAGTCGTCGCGCAACACTGAGAAGAACTCGTTGAGGGCGTCGGCGATCTGAGCGTAGTCATCCTCGCCTTCGCAGTCGAAGTGCACGGACAGGTCCCCCGCCGTGGCGGCCGACAACCCCTCCAGGATAACCGCCAGGCGCGGATCTTCCGTTTGAATCGGTGCGGTGCTCATGGTCTTTATCTCAATCCTTGAATGTTTGCGTGATGGCCCAGTGAGACTTACCTCACTACTCGTCGCTCAGTTGCTACATCGACACGTTTCGGGACTCTTTTAATCAACAATTCGCAGGCCTTGGCCCCTCTCCAAACTCATTTGAACGCCGTCACTGCCGCAGCACGGCGCGAGGCCGACTGACTGGGCCGTTGGGGCCGATAGACCACCGTGGGTCCGAACTTCTCGACGCGCCACGCCCCGTCGACCTTGATGGCCGTCTCGCAGCCGCCCAGCATCAGGTAGCCGTCCTCGCGTAGCAGTTGATGGGCGCGGCGCATGATCGCCTCGCGGGTGGCGTCGTCGAAGTAGATGAGCACGTTGCGCAGCAAGATGACGTCCATCTTGGGCAAGTAGGGCCACGGCTTGGCCAGGTTGATCTGGCGAAACTCGACCATGCGCTTGAACGCGTCGTCGATCTCCCACTTGGCCCCGCGGCGGTGGAAATACTTGATCAGAAGCTGGGCGGGCAGTCCCCGGTTGACCTCGACCTGGTTGAACGTGCCCTGGCGAGCCTGCTCGAGCACGGCGGTGTCGATGTCGCTGCCCAACAGGTTGAGCTTCCAGCCGCGACACAGGTCGGGGAAGTGGCGGCGGATCTCCATGGCGACCGTGTACAGCTCCTGGCCGCTCGAGCAGGCCGCCGACCAGATGTCGAGGCGGCGCGACTCGGCGTTACGCGTGATCAACTCCGGGATGATGTACTTGCGCAAGGTCTCGAACGGATGACGATCGCGGAAGAACAGCGTCTCGTTGGTCGTCATCGCCTCGACCACCTGCCGGCCCAACTCCGAATACGGGTTGGCCCGAAGCTTGGCGACCAGGTCGGCCATCGAGCCCAGCTCCTGCTTGCGCACCACCGGCAGCAGGCGCGCTTGAATCAGATAATCTTTGTCCTCGTCGACGACCAGCGCGGCTTGCTCGTGCAGGAAACGTGCGAGGAACTTGAGGTCATGGCGTTGTAGTTGAGTCATCGACTCGACTCCTCGCTGACTGGCTTTGTAAGGATTTTTTGGCGGCTCGATTGGACCCGACACACAATCGTCGAGGCGATCAAATCGAGCGGAATGATCTCGTCGGCCAACCCTGCGCGAGCGACCGACCCGGGCATCCCCCAGACGACCGAAGACTCTTCATCCTGAACGAGAACGTGTCCTCCTTTGGCGCGGATAGCTTCACAGCCCTCCAACCCGTCGCAGCCCATGCCGGTCATGACGACCGCCAACAGGTGCGAGCCGTAGATGTCGGCGGCCGACTTGAAGAGCACGTCGACCGAGGGACGCGAGCTGTGAACGGGTGGATCTTGATTGAGATCGATGAGCACGCTGGTCGACTCGCGACGCAGCGTCATGTGGTAGTCGCCGGGCGCGATCCAGCAGTGCGACGGGCGCACCGGCGTCTGGGTCGTCGCCTCGATGACGGGAACCTGTCCCTGCTGGCTGAGCCTGATGGCCAACTGCGAGGTGAACTGCGCCGGCATATGCTGGACGACGAAAATCGGCGGCAGCCCCGGGGGCAATTGCGGCAACACCTCCGCCAGCGCGGGCGGGCCGCCGGTCGAGATCCCAATGACGATCGCGTCGATCGGCCCCCCTTTGACCAGGGTGGGCGGGCGGCGCGCGAACTCGGACGCGCCGGGTTGCGCGGCGCTCACAGGCTCGGAGTCTTCCTCCAACGCCTCGGCCACGCTCGGCAGGCTCAACGGCTTGACCTTGCGGGTGGTCGCCTGCTCGTCGAACGGCGGGTGCAGACGCTTGGTGATGCGTCGCTCGAAGCCTTCGTTGACCGGCGTCTGCTGCGGATGGAACGGGTTGATGCTCGGCATGCGCAGCATCACCGGAATGCCGGGCGACTCGGCGCGTAGCTCACTGATCAATTCGCGCACCACGTCCCCGGCCAGATTGCCCTGGATGACCACCAAATCGGGCTGGAGCTGCTCGAGCTTGCGCACGGCCAACGGCCCGGCAGGCACCGTCGCCCCCACCTCGATATGAGGCTCTTCGTGCTCGAGGCTAGCGGCCAACTCCTGGCGAAGCTGGGCCGATTCGGCCACGACCAGAGCAATCTTGGGGTCGCTCATTCCAGCACTCCAGCCGTCTGGAGCTTGGCGGTCAACCCGTCGTCGGTAAAGGGCTTGATGACGTACTCGTTGGCCCCCGATTCCAACGCCTCGCTGATGCGCTCCACGTCGGTCTCGCTGGTGACCATCACCAGCGGCACAGTGTCCCAGTGGGGCTTGCCGCGCACCGCGCGCACAAAGTCGATGCCGTTCATCCGCGGCATATTCCAGTCGACCAGCGCCCCGTCGATGGGGCCGATCTGGTCGAGCTGGTCGAGGGCGTCTTGGCCATCGCAGGCCTCGACCACCTCGCAGTCGAGCTTGCGTAAACTCCGGGCGATCAACATGCGCATGGCGCGCGAGTCGTCGATCACCAAGATTCGTTTCGAACTGCTCATCTCGTTTCTCCTCGGGGTTGACGTCCCCATGACTTCTCGAGCCGATCAACTCATGATCACCATCATCTCGCCGCTGCCGTAGTCCTCGATGTCCACCGTCAACGACAGCCTGCCGGGAGCCTTCTGCAAAAACATCGGGATCGGCTGGGGCGGCGCCTTGGTGCTGGTGTCGTACATCTCGTGCAGCTTGACCGAGCTGGTGTAGTTCTCCTGGAAGAGCTGCGAGCAGATATTCAAGATCTCGTGCAAGTTCTCGAACATCATCTCGGGCACGATCCCCTTTTTCTGATTCTCCTGGGCCGTCCCCGCCGGCATCATCGTCAACGCCGCACCGGCGTAGTTGACGATCGCCGAGTCGCACACCAGCGCCGCGCGCAGCGTCCCCTCTTCGGTCACGTAAATCGCCACCGCGTGTGGCCGGGTGCCGCTGTTTTGCGTCGACGGCTCGGCCACCACTTCGCAGCCCAGCAAGCTACCCACCAGTTCGGCGAGCTTGGGGCCGGCTTGATCAATCGTAGAAGCATCCATTGGCGCGTCGTCCTCCCGTGGACGCCGCGACGCCCCTCATGCTCAGCCCAACAGGCCGAACACGTCGTTGAAGGCATCGACGGTGAAGGGTTTGGTGACAAACGACTGGGCGCCGTTGGCGAAGGCTCGCTCGCGCAGCTCGTCCGAGATCTCGGAGGTCACGAACACAAACGGGGTCTGGTCGCCGCCCCCGCGAAGCTTCTGCAAAAAGTCGATGCCGTTCATCTCCGGCATATTCCAGTCGCAAAAGATCAGGTCGGGCGCCCAGTCGCCCACTTTGGCCAGCCCTTCGTTGCCGTCGGCGGCCTCTTCGATCTCGGCGATCTCCACGCCGGTCTGGCGCAGGGTACGTTTGACGAGCATGCGCATGGCGCGGCTATCGTCGACAATCAGGATCTTCATCGTCTCAACTCCTCTTCGTGGGGGCGGGCAGCGCCCGGGTTTTTGGACTCACTCGTTGGGCGACCTTCAGGCGTCGCTGGGGCGGTCCATCAAGGAAAAACGGATGGCCAAGCCATCGCTGACATAGGTCTGGCACAGCGCCACTTGGGTGCCGGGCAGGTCGAGCTTGAACTCGCGTCCCTCGACCACCGTGGGCAGCGACAGCTGCGAGCCGCTGGGGAACAGCCCTTTGACGTTGCCACCGAGCATATTGGCCACCTCACCCAGGGCATCGTGGACCTCGTCGTCGGCCAGCTCGTCGGCCTCCAGGCCGAACAGCGCCCCGGCCAGCCGCGAGGCCATGCGCGAGGGGCACTCGACGACCACCGAGCCGTCCTCTTCTCCGGTCACGTGGACCACGGCGGTGATCATCATTTCGCTGGCGTGCTCGGCGAGCGCGTCGTGGCTGGCCGCTTCGAGCTCGGGTTGCGCGAAGATGCTCCAGATGCTGCGGATCAGTTCTTCAAAATCGGCGTCGGTTAGCTGCATGGGCTCTTCTCCAGGGAGCGTAAGTAGGTCGCAGGTCACAGTTGGAAGCGGGCCACGAGCTTGCTCAGCTCACCGGCCGTGCCCTTGAGGGCGTCGGCGGAGTTGAGCGTCTCGTTGGCCATCCCGGTGGTGGCGTCGGCCGCATCGGCCACGTCGACGATGCTCGCCGACACTTCATTGCTGCCGCGCGCGGCTTCGGCGGCGCTGCGGCTGATCTCGTTGGTTGTTGCGGTTTGCTCCTCGACCGCCGAGGCGATCGCGTGCTGCAAGTCGTTGATCTGGTTGACGACCTCCGAAATCTGGGTGATCGCGTCGACCGCGGCCGAAGCGTCGTCTTGGATGGACTGCACCTGCTCGCCGATCTCCTCGGTGGCCCGCGCCGTCTCCTTGGCCAACTCCTTGACCTCGTTGGCAACAACTGCAAATCCCTTGCCAGCTTCGCCGGCCCTCGCCGCCTCGATGGTGGCGTTGAGCGCCAACAGGTTCGTCTGCTGGGCGATGGAGGTGATCACCTTGATGACCTTGCCGATTTCGGTGCTGCTCGTGCCCAGCTTCGACATCGTGTCGTTGGTCGACTGGGCAATATCTACCGCCTGGGCGCCCACGCCGGCGGCGTTGCTGGCGTTGCGCGCGATCTCCTGGATGCTGGCGGTCATCTGCTCGGCGGCCGCAGCCATATTGTCGATGCTCTGGCTGACCTGCTCGGAGGCCGCCGAGGCGGTGCCGGCGCGCGTGGAGGTGGTCCCGGCGCCCTCGTCGAGCAGCCGGCTGACCCCGGCGAGCGCGTCGGCCGACTGGGACAGATACTTGGAGTTGTCGCTGATCTGACTCAGGTCCTCGCGCAATCGGTCGATGAGCCGGTCGACGGCCTGGCCGATGCGGGCCACGTCGTCGTCGCCCTCGAGATCGAGCTTGGTCGTCAGGTCGCCGCGGCTGACCGCGTCGACCACGTCGACGATATTGCCCACGCCCTCGCGCATCTCCTCGGCCCGCTTGATGGCCTCGGCCTTGTCGGTGACCACGTCCCAGGCCACCATCGGCCCGATATACTCGCCGTCGGCGTCGAATAGCGGCTCGACCTTGAGCCACATCACCTCGCCGTCGCCAAACGGGATCTCGGCCTCGTGGGGAAGATTTGCCGGGTCGGCAAGAATGCCGCGCTGGTGCGCCGGATCTTTGTGGAAGATGTCGATATTGACGCCGACCAGCTCGTCGGGGCCCACCGGCAGGCCCGGCAGCGTGGCGACCAGGTCGCGCGTGGCCTGGTTGACCCAGGTGATGTTGAACTCGAGGTCGGCGCGCATCACCGGGGTAGGCATGCGCTCGAGCATCTGCTGGGTCAGCCCGAACCCGTCAGCGTAGTCCTGCTTGGTCGTGTACTTGTACTCGATCTCGTCGAGCTTCTGATTGGCCACGCTGCCCCAGTGGGCGGTGTTCTCTTGCGTCTCGGCAGTGCTCATATCTATCTCCGGTACATCTCAGGGTTGTTCGCCTCACGATTTCGCCGCCCCGCAGGCGGCGAATCGAACAAAATACTCTCAGGACACGTCGACCACCCGGTCGGGGTCGATGACCAGCAACAGCTCGGTGTCGGTCTTGTAGACCCCCTCGAGCACGTCGCGCACGTTGCCCAGCACCGTCTGCGGGGTCGACTCGAAGCGCGAGTCGTCCAGGGTGATCACGTCGCCGATATCGTCGACGAGCATGCTCACCGGGCCCTCTTCGCGGTGCAGCACGATATTGACCGGGTCGGTGCCCTCCTTGGCGTCGGGCAGGCTGAGCCGCCGGCGCAGGTCGAGCGCGCTGACGATCTGGCCGCGCAGGTTGATCAGGCCGCTGACGCAGTCGGGCGCCAGGGGCACCGGGGTCAGCTCGGTGGAGCGAATCACCTCCAAGACCTTGGTCACCTCGACGCCCATAAAGAGGCGGCCCAGGTAGAAGGTGCACAGTTGTCGGGTCGTGTTCTGCATGGTCTTCCTTGTCGGTTAAGCAGCACCGTCAAACGGCGCGATTAAGCAGCCGACACGTGCGGCTCGAGAATGGCTTCGACGTCGAGCACCTCGGTGACCCGCTCGTCCATGACGATGCTGCCGAGCACCCCCGGCCGGCTGCTGGGCAGCTGGATCTCCAGGGAGGTTTCGACGATGTCCAGAATCTGGTCGACCACCAGGCCCACCGAGTAGCGGCCGCGCTGGTAGACGACGACCTGCAGGGTCTGTTCGTCGACCTCGGGCTCGAGGGTGTCGGCACGTCGGGGGGTGGTGCGCCGCTCGGGCAGCACCGAGGAGAGGTAGACCAGCGGCAAGATCTCGCCGCGGTACTGGACCACCGCCGAGCTGCCGGTGCGCTCGACGCGGCGGCGAGGAATCTCCTCGAGGCGGCTGACCTGCGACAGCGGCATGACCATGCGCCCGTCGTCGGGCGTGCGCACCAAAAGCGCGCGCTCGGTCGACGACGCCTCGGCCGCCTCGCGGCGCTCGGCGTCGACCAGCCGGTCGCTGGTCTGCGCGCCGAGCACGTCGGCGTTACGGGCGATGCCGGGCACGTCCAGAATCAGGGCCACGCGCCCGTCGCCCATGATCGTCGCCCCGGCGTACGCGGCGATGTCGTTGAGCTGCTGGCCCAAGGGTTTGACCACGATCTCTTCGGTATCGATGATCGCGTCGACCACCAGGCCGAATTGCTGGCCGGCGGCCTGCAGCACCACGATATTGAGCGCCTTGTTGCTCGCCTCGGCCAGCACGTCCTCGTCGGCCTGGGTCAGCCCCAGCTCGTGGTGCAGGAAGACCAGCGGCAACAGGTTGCCGCGCAGCCGGTAGACCGGCGCGTTGTAAATCGTCTCGATGCGGTCGGCGAGGTTGTCGGCGTCCAGGCGCACCAGCTCGAGCAGGCTGACCTGCGGGATGGCGTAGCGGCCCTGGCCGCAGGTGACGATGAGCGCCGGGATGATCGCCAGGGTCAGCGGGATCTCGACCTTGATGGTCGTGCCCACGCCCACCTCACTCTGGATGTCGATGCTGCCGCCGATGCGCTCGATATTGGTGCGCACCACGTCCATGCCCACCCCGCGCCCGCTGACGTTGCTGACCTTCTCGGCGGTCGAGAACCCGGGGGCGAAGATGAGCTTGAACAGCTCCTGATGGCTCAGCGCGGCGGCCTGCTCGGGGCTGATGACGTTCTTGGCCACCGCCGTGCGCCGCAGCTTGTCGGGGTCGATGCCCCCGCCGTCGTCGCGGATCTCGATATTGACCTGCCCGTCCTGGTGGTAGGCGCGCAACAGCAGGGTCCCCTCGGCCGGCTTGTCGCTGGCCAGGCGCACCTCGGGCGGCTCGATGCCGTGGTCGACGGCGTTTCGCACCAGGTGGATGAGCGGGTCGTTGATCGCCTCGATGAGCGTCTTGTCGAGCTCGGTGTCCTGCCCCTCCATCTCCACACGCACCTGCTTGCCGCACGCATGCGCGATGTCGCGCACCAGCCTGGGGAACTTGTTCCAGATATTGCGGATGGGCTGCATGCGCGCCTTCATGACGCTCTCCTGCAGCTCGCTGGTGATCAGGTTGAGGCGCTGGGTGGTCGCCAAAAAGTCGCGGTCCTCGGCCTCGTTGGAGTGCTGCAAGATCTGGTTGCGCGCCAACACAAGCTCACCGACCAAGTTCATGAGCTTCTCGAGCAGGTCGACCGACACACGCAACGTCTGGTCGGCGACCTGCGAGCTTCGCTTCGCGCCGGCCGCCGCCAGCGCATTGGCCGGCTCGGCAGCTTTTTCCGGCTCGGCAGCTTTTTCGGGCGGGGCAGCTTGCTCAGGTGCCGGCGTGGGCGCGGGCTGAGCGACGGGCGCGGGCGTCGGCGCCGGCTCGGGCTCCGCAGCAGGCGCCGGCTCGGCAGCAGGCTCGGGCGCCCCTTCCGCCGACCCGACCGCCTTGAGGCGCTCGATAAGCTCGCCGAAGTCGACGCTATCGTCGCTCGAGTGCTCCTCGATCTCGACGAGCATCGCACGCACCGCGTCGACCATCGCCAACAGCGCGCTGATGACGTCGGCGTCGAGCGCCAACTCCCCGTCGCGCGCGCTATCGAGCAGGTTCTCCCCGGCGTGGGCGACCTTCTCGAGCTGGCCGAAGCCCAGCGCACCGGCGGTGCCTTTGATCGTATGGATATCGCGAAACACGCGCTCGAGGATCGCCTTGGCGTCCGGCTCGCGCTCGAGCTGCACAAAGTCAGCGTCCATGCGGTCGAGGCTCTCGTAGCTCTCGACCAAGAATTCCTGGATGATCTCGTCCATCGGGCAGTGCTCTGGCATGGGGATGCAATAGAACCAGTTGCTCGCCCATGCACATCGGCACAACCCGGACCACACTTTAGCAAAAAGATCGATTGGGGCGGGTACGGCTACGGCTACGGCTACGGCTACGGTCACGGCTACGGGCACGGCTGACGGGCTACGGTCACGGTCACGGTCGCGGGGCACGGCTACGGGCACGGCTACGGCTACGGGTACGGTCACGGTCCCGAGCGCGCGACTTGCAACTACGAACAAGTCACGCGCCCACCCTCACGTAGACCCCGGCGGGTTTATCCCGCCGGTGAATCAGCCTGCGGAGCTAACCCTAACGGTCGCCCCACCCACCATCCGCGCATCCTGAATCATCCCCCTCTATCCGCGCCCAATCCGCCTATCATCACCCCATCCGCGCTCAGCGCCATCAACGCCATCAACGCCATCAACGCCATCCGCAAATCCCCCATCAGCGCCATCCCCCCGAGAACCCCACCACGCCCCGATCTGAAAGAAAGTACGCAACAAATCCGCAAATCCCGCGATAACCGTATTGAGGGCCCCGAACGCGTCGTCTCACCCAGCGCCGCGTCGAGGGTCCTCACCGGATGCGCAACCGACGACAAAATGACACCCCGGCCTGGCCCATGCCTCCAGCCGAGCCCGCCCCGAAAAGGCGGTCGAAGCGAGGCAGGCGGAGGCAGCGCCGAGGTACGTCTTGGCTGGTCAATGGGCGGGGGTCCGCGGGACCCAGGGGGAGGGAGCTATTCTGCTACTCTGTTCAAACTCGCAAGTCGCGCGCGCGAGAAATTCGCGCGTTTGAGGGAGGAGGCGGGGGCGGGCGCGTTTCTAGCTACACAGGCTCATTCACCGGCGGCACAAGGCACGCCGGGGTCTTGGGGAGGCGGGCGCGTTTCTAGCTACACAGGCTCATTCACCGGCGGCACAAGGCACGCCGGGGTCTTGGGGAGGCGGGCGCGTTTCTAGCTACACAGGCTCATTCACCGGCGGGATTAACCCGCCGGGACGGGTACTTGGTAAGACCACTTACGATCGGCTGTTATCAAAGCGGCCATCTCCTGCCAAACTTGGACGGCAAGCACTTCAGAAACTCGTTCAACTGGCACGGAGGCATCATGCACAAGCAGCCGAAGGCGCCGAGGAGTATCTGGAAAAGGCTGACGGACAGACGCAAGGCTGTACTGGTCGACCAGCTTCGGGCGATAGCCAGGCGGCAGATGACTTCGACAAATCGACACGGAGGTCGAAATGACGGAGTCCGCGATTCTGCGCCCACCCAAGATCACCGAGCGACATGTCAACCAGCTGGTGGTGGTCTATGTACGGCAATCAACTCTCCAGCAGCTCGAGGAGCATCAAGAGTCGACGCGTCGACAGTATGCGCTCGCCAAACGCGCTCGTCGGTGGGGATGGAGCGATGATCAGATTTTGACCATCGACGACGATCTGGGCACAAGCGGAGCAAGCATCAAGGGAAGGCAAGGTCTCCAGAAACTCATGCAGGAGGTGCGTTGTGGGCATGTCGGGCTGATTCTGGCCCTGGAGTTGTCTCGCTACGCCCGGTGCTGCCTGGACTGGTATCGTCTCCTGGAACTGTGTGCCCAGTACGATACGCTTATTGCCGAAAATGACGTGGTCTACGAGCCCTGCGACCCCAATGACCGCATGCTATTGGGAGTCAAAGCGACGATGTCGGAGACAGAGCTTCACATCATGAAGCAGCGACTCGAGGACGGCAAGCTGGCCAAGGCCAAGCGGGGCGAGCTCGTCTTTGATGTGCCGCGTGGTTACGTATGGAGTGTCGACGAGGAGATCATCAAAGACCCCGACGCCCAGGTGCGCCGGGTCATCGAACTGATCTTCGAGGTGTTCGAGAGGCGGCGCACCATCGGTGGTGTGTGTCGATATCTCGAGGCGCACGACATCAAGCTTCCGCATCGTCGCGACAGCTTCGGGCATCTGGCCCACCTGGGCCCGCTTGAGTGGCACAAGGCGACGAACTCGGCGGTGAGCAACCTTTTGCGGCACCCGATTTATGCGGGGGCCTATGTCTACGGGCGGCGCCAGCGGCCCTCGAACGCCGGGTTCGGGAGTCGAGGCGAGCCAGGCCGGGTCCGAGTCGACCAGGGGCAGTGGCTCGTGTTGCTCAAAGCCAATCACCCCGCCTACATCGACTGGAAGACCTACGAGAGAAACGTGGAACAACTCGAGGACAACAAACCGGCCGTGAAGGGATATGCGCAAAATGGCCAAGCGCTGCTGGGAGGACTGGTCCTTTGTGGCGGGTGCGGCTGGCGGATGAGCCTGCACTATAAAGACCCACAAACGTGGCGCTACGAATGCGAAAACTACAAGACGAAGGCCAAAGATGGCTGTCGCTCCTTCAGTGGAATGTCGCTCGACGAGCTGATCGAAACGCTTGTGTTGCAGGCTCTGGAGCCAGCAGCCATCGAAATGAGTTTGAGGGTTATCGAGGAGGCCGAGAAGGAAAGAGAAAAGCTAAGAGAGCTGTGGGAGCAAAAGCTCGAGCGGGCGCGCTATCGCGCCCAACGAGCATTCGAGCAGTATGACGCGGTCGACCCGAGAAACCGTCTGGTGGCCCAGACCCTCGAAGATCGCTGGCAAGAGGCGCTGGAGGAAGAAGAACGAATCCGACGCGACTACGCCCGCCAAAAAGCCGAGTGGCAGATGCCGCTTCCTGGCGAACAAGCCGAAGAAATACGCCGTCTGGCCCAAGATCTGCCGGCCCTGTGGCATGCCGAGGAGACGCTCCCCAAAGAGCGCCAAGAAATCGTGCGCGCGATCGTCGACGAAATTCACGCGCAGGTCGAAGGCGAAACCGAGCGACTCCGCGTCAAGGTCCACTGGGCCGGAGGTGACCGCACAGCGGCCATCGTGCAACGGCCGGTGCAGAGCTGGAAGCAATTGAGCTACTACGACGAGCTTGTCGATAGGATCAGCCGGCTTTTCGAAGCCGGCAAAAGCGATGCCCAGATAAGTGAGCGGCTAAACGAGCAGGGGTATCGAACCGCCGAAGCCCGCCCATTTACGCGGGCAGCGCTCACATCATTGCGCTACAACCTCGGGCTGAAGCGCGCACAGTCGAGCAAGCCGACCGACCTCCTCAATTTAGCCGAGGATGAGTGGACGACCGACCAACTGGCCGAAAGACTCCAGATGCCGCGAGCGTCACTCTACAACTGGATCCGAAGCCAGAAGGTCAATGCCGAAAAGCGAGCCGCTCAGAAGCGCAAGATATGGGTCATCACCGCCGATCAAGCTGAACTCCAGCGTCTTGAAGCCCTCAGAGAGCAAGGAACGAGTCGCTAATCATCTAATAACACCTTCAAACACGGTGGCATCATGAATCACCCACTGGGGTCTCCGGGTCGGCGCCGTCCTCGGCGCTCGACTCCGTGTTCTTCAGTGCTTCCGTGGTCCTCCGTGTGCTCTTCCGTGACTCCACGCCTCAATGTTTCCGCGCCTCCGCGCCTCCACGCCCATCGGTTTTTTTTGGACGAGGGACTAAAAGTCGCCCCCCCGCGTGCCGATGTATCGAGCGCAGTAGCACATCAACCCACTGTTCTTCGGGAGGAAGACGAATGTACCAAATCGAGCGCACCCCTTACGGATACAAACTGACTTTTGCCGGAAAAATCGACGCCCCCGAGATGGCCCAATGGGCCCAAGAGGCTCGCCAGAAGCTGAAATCCTCGCCCGACGAGTTCGGGGTGGTGGTGGATATGGCCGAGTTGGCGCCGCTCAAGCCCGACGCGCAACAGGAGATGGTCGGCGGGCAGGCCGCCTTCCGCGAGCATGGCATGGTCCGCTCGGCGGTGATCGTCAAAGACGCGGTGGTCAAGATGCAGTTCCTTCGGCTCGCGCGCGAGAGCGGCATCTACAAGTGGGAGCGCTACATCGACGCCTCGCGCCACGACGACCCCGAGTCGGTCGCGCGCGCCTGGGTCGTCGACGAGGTCGACCCCGACGCGGCGCTGAGCGCCTGAGTATGAGCGCGGTCGTGGCGCCTGCGGCGCAGGCGCCACGACGACCGCCCTGCTCACCTCGACGACTGCTCTGCTCACCTCGACGACTACTCTGCTCACCTCGACGACTACTCTGCTCACCTCGACGACCGCTCTGCTCACCTCGACGACCGCTCTGCTCACCTCGACGACCTTCGCGACCACCTCGACGAGCTTCGCGACCACCTCGACGACCTCGACGACCACCTCGACGGCCGCTCTGCTCACCTCGACGGCCGCTCTGCTCACCTCGACGACTACTCTGCTCACCTCGACGACCGCTCTGCTCACCTCGACGCTCGATCTGTCGCCACGACGAGTCGATCCATTGCCACGACGAGTCGATCCATCGCCACGACGAGTTTTTGGGCACCTCGACGCATCCCGAGCCGAGTCTTGCCGCCGATCATGAGGGGCGCTATTCTCGCCTCTATCTCCGATAGCAGTAGTTAGTTCACGTCGGGAGAACTGATCCGGGCCGCACGTCGCACGCGTGCGTTCGCGTCCACACGGGCGTCGAACACGTTGTGTGCGCGCTGTGCGAGCCCCTCGTTTGTTTGTCCATTTATCTGGCAACAGCCTATTTCATTGTGATTTGGAGGGAACGATGGAGACCCCGAACCTCGACCAACTGCGCCCCACTCTCGAAGCCATCCCCGCCGCCCAGGTGAAGATGCCCGGCGGCATGCCCATTTCGACCTACACGACCGAGGCCGAGACGCTCAGCCGGCTGATCGGCCAGACCGATGTGCGCTCGGAGCTCGAGCACGTCGGCGTGCCGGCCGCCAACCTGGATATCTTTCCGACCGCCGTGGGCGCGGCCGTGGAGGCGCAGAGCCTCTGGGTGCAGTTCCGCGACCGCAAGAACAGTCCAGAGTACAACGACGCCATCGCCGAGAGCGAAAAGCTGCGCGACGCGATGACCGACGCGTGCCGCTGGAACCTGCGCGACAACCAACGCGCGCAGGCCGCACTCGACGTCATTTACCCGGGCAAGGGCGTGCCCGACCTGAACCAAGACCTGCACGATCTGGCCGGGCTCATCGAGAATAACCTCGACAAATTCGACGCCGACCAATCCTTCGACGCCCAAGCCGCGGCCACTCGCGCCCGCGCCCTGCGCGAGATACTGCTCGGCGAGGCCGCCTCGCACCACCACGCGTTCGACAAGGAGGACGCCAAAGAGCAGCGCGACCGCGCCTTCACCTACCTCGACAAGCTGGTCGACGAGATCCGCCGCGCCGGTCGCTACGCCTACCGAGGCGACGAGGCGATGACCACCCGCTTCGTCAGCGGGTACTGGCGACGCCAGCGCATCGGTGACGACGAGCCCGCCATCGAGCCGGCCGGCGAGGACGTCACCGACCCGACCCCTAACCCGGCCCCGGCCGACGCCTGACCTCCCCACCACCTACCTGTACCTTTTAGAGAGCCCCGCGCCCGGCGACCGCCGGGCGCGGGGCTCTCTACCAAGAAATCGAGAAAAATCTCTAAAGGAATTCTGGGGCGTGACGATGTGCATATCGGAACATGAAGCGGCCCGCGTGACGGCCAATCACAAAAGCTGCTTCTCCCAGTCCATACATAGAGACTCGCGACCCCCAGGAGGATTGTAATGAGTGTCGTACTTCAGACCAACGTCTCCAGCCTTTCGGCTCAACGCCACCTCGGCAAAACCAACCGTGCTCTGAGCAGCAACATCGCGAAGCTGTCCAGCGGCTTTCGCATCAACTCCGCAGCAGACGACGCTGCAGGCCTTGCCATCTCCGAAGAGATGAAGGCCGACATTCGCTCGCTTTCGCAGGCCAAGCGAAACTCGAACGACGCCATCAGCATGATCCAGACTGCTGAAGGTGCCATGGGCGAAGTCCACAACATTCTGGGACGTATGCGCGAGCTGGCCGTTCAGGCCTCCTCGGACGGCATCAACGACACCCAGCGTGGCCACCTCGACACCGAATTCCAAGAATTGTCCGCCGAGATCGACCGCATCGCCGGTGTGACCAAGTACAACGGCAACGATCTGCTCGACGGCACGCTCAACGCCACCTTCCAGGTGGGCGCCGACAGCGGCGAGACGATGAGCGTGGCGATTGCCCAGGACTTCAACACCACCGCCCTGGGCGACGGCACCAACTTCATCGGCGGCGCCGACCTGACCAACCGCGCCAACGCCGACGCCAGCCTCGGCGTCATCGACGGCGCCATCAGCCAGGTCTCCAGCTCGCGCGCCTCGCTCGGTGCCAAGCAAAACCGCTTGGAAGTCACCATCGACAACCTGAGCGTGCAGCACGAGAACCTGTCTGCCGCCAACAGCCGCATCCGCGACGTCGACGTGGCCAGTGAAATGGCCGCGATGACCAAGAACCAAATCCTGATGCAGGCGGGCACCTCGATGCTCGCCCAGGCAAACAGCCGCCCGCAGTCGGCGCTGTCCCTGCTCGGCTAACGCCAAGTTCGCCGCCCCGCCCCCAACCGTGAGTTCCTCACACGAATTCACCAACGGGGTGGGCGCGGTGCCTTGATGAGCGTAGCCGGTAGGCGGAGCGTCGCTGCCTGAAGTTTGAGGCGGCCTCTCTAGCCCCATGTGCCCGAAGCTTAGCGGAGGGAGCGTGGGGTACGGGTCGCGGCTCGACGCACCTCCTATCGAAGGGAATTGGCCTGGTGACGTGGTTTTCCACCGAACCCCCGGACATTCGCTTCGGTCACCCCGGCTACATAGGCTCGGCACTCTACGCCGGGCGACTCTCCGGCTTCGGCTACGCTCATCAAACCCAGACTCGCGCATCACCGTCAGGCTCGACCTCGAGCTCTGCCTCGGCCTCTGCCTGCCTCCCCCCTCGTTTCCCCTCCCCCCTCTCAAAAAAAAAAAACATAAAACCCCTAAAGCTCCTCCAGTCCCGTGTCGATGTGGTCGTTGTAGGAACGGGACCGTCAGGTCCCCGATACAAGTATCCAGTCACCCGGTTCCCTACATAAGGAGGAATGACCTATGGGTATGGTACTTCAAACCAATGTCTCGAGTATGTCTGCTCAACGGCATTTGGGTAAAACGAGTCGCGCTCTGAACAGCAATATCGCCAAGCTGTCCAGCGGCTTTCGCATTAACTCGGCGGCCGATGACGCCGCCGGCTTGGCTATTTCCGAGGAGATGAAGGCGGATATTCGCTCCTTGGCGCAGGCCGAGCGTAACTCCAACGACGCCATCAGCATGATCCAGACGGCGGAGGGCGCCATGGGCGAGATCCACGGCGTGCTCGGTCGCATGCGTGAGTTGGCCGTCCAGGCCTCATCGGACGGCATCAACGACACGCAGCGTGGCCACCTCGACACCGAGTTCCAGGAGCTCGAGGCCGAGATCGACCGCATCGCCGGGGTCACCAAGTACAACGGCAACGCGCTGCTCGACGGCACCATGGCCGCCACCTTCCAGGTCGGCGCCGACTCCGGCGAGACCCTGTCGGTGTCGATCACCCAGGACTTCAGCGCCGCCGGCCTGGGTACCACCCCCGGTACCTCGGACCTGAGCACCGTCGACCTGACCTCGCGCACCAACGCCGACGCCTCCCTGGCCGAGATCGACGCGGCCATCAGCCAGGTGTCGAGCTCGCGCGCTTCGGTCGGTGCCACCCAAAACCGACTCGAGGTCACCATCGACAACCTGTCGGTCACCCGCGAGAACCTGTCGGCTGCCAACAGCCGCATCCGCGACACCGACGTGGCCAGTGAAATGGCCTCGATGACCAAAAACCAGATCCTGATGCAGGCAGGCACTTCCATGTTGGCCCAGGCCAACAGCATGCCGCAGACGGCGCTGGGACTGCTCGGCTAACCCCGACGCAGCCCTTCTCGGATAGCCGAGACGGCTAATCCGAGGCGGTTTCCCAACAGGCGAGCACCCGCGGCGGCCACCGCGGGTGCTCGCCACCCACATCGGTCACCTCGCCCCTTTCTGCGGGGCCCATCCCCAGCGACCGAATATCGGGCCTATTCCCCTCCGCCCGGCAACAAATTCCGGCAAAAAATTCCCAAATGCTAAAAGGATTCAGGGTTCGTGCCGATGTGTCCGTTGACGGTACGGGAGTGTTTCCCGTGGTAGTTTCCATTCACCCAGTTCCCTATGTGTAAGGAGGAATGACCTATGGGTATGGTACTGCAGACCAATGTCTCGAGCATGTCCGCTCAGAGGCATTTGGGCAAAACAAGCCGCGCGCTCAACAGCAATATTGCCAAGTTGTCGAGCGGCTTTCGCATCAACTCCGCGGCCGATGACGCCGCCGGCCTGGCCATCTCCGAGGAGATGAAAGCGGATATCCGCTCGCTGGGTCAGGCGGAGCGAAACGCCAACGATGCCATCAGCATGTTGCAGACTGCTGAGGGCGCGATGGGCGAGATTCACGGCGTCCTCGGTCGTATGCGCGAGTTGGCCGTCCAGGCAGCCTCGGACGGTATCAACGACACCCAGCGTGGCCACCTCGACACCGAATTCCAGGAGCTCGAGGCCGAGATCGACCGCATCGCGGGCGTCTCGAAATACAACGGCAACAACCTGCTCGACGGCACCATGGCGGCCACCTTCCAGGTCGGCGCCGACTCCGGTGAGACCCTGTCGGTCTCCATCGGACAGGACTTCCAGTCCACGGCATTGGGCGACGGCACCACCACCTTGAGCGCCACCGACCTGACCAACCGCACCAACGCGGACGCCTCCCTGGCGGCCATCGACGGCGCGATCAGTCAGGTGTCGAGCTCGCGCGCCAGCATCGGCGCGAGCCAGAACCGCCTCGAGGTGACCATCGACAACCTCAGCGTCACTCGCGAGAACCTGTCGGCTGCCAACAGCCGGATTCGCGACACGGACGTGGCCAGTGAAATGGCCTCGATGACCAAGAACCAGATCCTGATGCAGGCAGGCACTTCCATGTTGGCGCAAGCTAACAGCATGCCTCAGACGGCGCTCGGCCTTCTTGGCTAAGCACCTCTCGGATAGCCGAGACGGCTAATCCGAGGCGGTTTCCCAGAGTCGAACCAACGACACCCGCGGTGGCCACCGCGGGTGTCGTTGGTTCTTGGGGTTTGGGGGTTTGGGGGCGCGGATGGCGCGGATTTTTGAAAAGAGTTTTGGTGTTGGCACGGGGATTGCTCTAGGTTCTGGGCGGAACCGATCAGGTAGCTTTGGCCAGTTGCCTGGTTCCTCGCCTTCGGGTGAGGCGCGGCGAGCGGGTGGAACGAGAGGTAGTCTGGGAAACCGCCTCGGATTAGCCGGGACGTATTAGGAAACTCACATTCCTCCGAGTTCTAATATACCGCTCCGAAGTCCGCTCGCCGCACCGGGTTCCCCGGATCCCCCCCGACACAACCAATCGACGCATATCCGAAGCCCGGGTAGGTCATGAAGTCCCCCTCTTCATTTCCCCGACCATACCCCAGCAGCATTCGCAGGCACTCCCAACACATTCCTTCTTCATGACCTGTCCGGGCTTCGGATAGTCCGTCCAATCAGGCGCGGTGCGGTCGCGGTCACGATCTCACCATCCCGCACATGTTGGTCGATGCGCCGCATTGACGGTCGGGGCGCGGTCGTCCCCGGCCGCCGGGGTCCGTCTCGGGCCCCGCACGTGTTTGGGCAAGGCGTGTGCCTTGCCTCAGACACGCGACAACACGGCGCCTGACATCGCGTCGACGGCTCCGTGATCGTGATCGTGATCGTCGTCGTGATCGGCGGTTGTTGTTCGCGGCGAGACAAACGGCCGATCACGATCACGATCACGACGACGATCACGGCCGCACAACACGGTGCCTGACACCTCACCGTCAACCCACTACGTGGGCCTCGATGGACGGGTTCGCCGACCACAACACGGTGTCTGGCACCTCGTCGTCGCGGGGTCCGTCTCGGGCCCCGCGCGTGTTTGGGCAAGGCGTGTGCCTTGTAAGACACGCGACAACACGGCGCCTGACATCGCGTCGACGGCTCCGTGATCGTGATCGTGATCGTCGTCGTGATCGGCGGTTGTTGTTCGCGGCGAGACAAACGGCCGATCACGATCACGACGACGATCACGGCCGCACAACACGGTGCCTGACACCTCACCGTCAACCCACTACGTGGGCCTCGATGGACGGGTTCGCCGACCACAACACGGTGTCTGGCACCTCGTCGTCGCGGGGTCCGTCTCGGGCCCCGCGCGTGTTTGGGCAAGGCGTGCGCCTTGCCGAAGACACGCGACAACACGGCGCCTGACATCGCGTCGACGGCTCCGTGATCGTGATCGTGATCGTCGTCGTGATCGGCGGTTGTTGTTCGCGGCGAGACAAACGGCCGATCACGATCACGACGACGATCACGGCCGCACAACACGGTGCCTGACACCTCACCGTCAACCCACTACGTGGGCCTCGATGGACGGGTTCGCCGACCACAACACGGTGTCTGGCACCTCGTCGTCGCGGGGTCCGTCTCGGGCCCCGCGCGTGTTTGGGCAAGGCGTGTGCCTTGTAAGACACGCGACAACACGGCGCCTGACATCGCGTCGACGGCTCCGTGATCGTGATCGTGATCGTCGTCGTGATCGGCGGTTGTTGTTCGCGGCGAGACAAACGGCCGATCACGATCACGACGACGATCACGGCCGCACAACACGGTGCCTGACACCTCACCGTCAACCCACTACGTGGGCCTCGATGGACGGGTTCGCCGACCACAACACGGTGTCTGGCACCTCGTCGTCGCGGGGTCCGTCTCGGGCCCCGCGCGTGTTTGGGCAAGGCGTGTGCCTTGCCGAAGACACGCAAGCTGGGGCGGGGACGCCCCAGGGCGGGCGAGGACGCCGCGCGCCCCAACAAATATCCTTGCCTCATGCCCTCCTAGCCGCGATTCACCCCCAAAAACCGAAAAATCTCTAAAGCAATTTTGCAGCGTGCCGATGTCTCTTGTGCAGCGGATGGGAGCTACCGCAGCAGGATAAGCTCCCGGAGTTCACAAGAAAGGCTACCCGTGCCACAGCCTGAGAAGGAGTAACCCATGTCGATTGTTTTGCAGACCAATATCGCCGCGCTGAACACCCAGCGTCACCTCAACCGCACCAACAAGGACTTGAGCGGCAACATCGCCAAGCTCTCGAGCGGTTTCCGAATCAACTCGGCGGCCGACGACGCCGCCGGCCTGGCCATCTCCGAGGAGATGAAGGCCGAGATTCGCAGCCTCAAGCAGGCCGAGCGAAACGCTAACGACGCGGTCAGCCTCATCCAGACCGCCGACGGCGCCATGGGTTCGGTGCACGACATCCTCAACCGCATGCGTGAGCTGACCATTCAGGCAGCAAGCGACGGTATCAACGACTCGCAGCGCTCGCACCTGGACACCGAGTTCCAGGAGCTCGAGGCCGAGCTCGACCGCATCGCCGACGTGACCAAGTACAACGGCAATAACCTGCTCGACGGAACCATGGCCGGCATCTTCCACGTGGGCGCCGAGTCGGGCGAGACCCTGGCCATCAACATCACCCAGGACTTCCACGCCGCCGCGCTGGGCGACGGAACGAACTTCCTGAGCACTCAGGACCTGACCACCCGGGCCACCGCCGACGCCGCCATCGACGTCATCGACGCGGCCATCACCCAGGTGTCGACCGCGCGTGCCTCGGTGGGCGCCAAGCAGAACCGCTTGAGCATCACCATCGATAACCTGAAGGTCCAGCACGAGAATATCTCGGCGGCCAACAGCCGAATCCGCGACGTCGACGTGGCCAGCGAGATGGCGGCGATGACCAAGAACCAGATTCTGACCCAGGCGGGCACCTCCATGCTCAGCCAGGCGACCCAGATGCCGCAGTCGGCCCTGTCGTTGCTCGGCGGCTGATCGCCCCCCTCCACACAAGTTTTCCGAATCCCACCGAAAGGTGGCTTCCCGGACGACGGCGCGAGACCCTGGCCAAGGGGTGTCGCGCCGTTTTTTTATGCGTCGGCGTGAAACCTGCATATGTGCCTCGGGGTAACCGCGTACCTGCAACTTTTGCCCAGAGAGCACACGATGACACGCCGTTGGCTTTGGATAATCCTCGTCAGCCTGACCTTCGCGCCGGGATGCATCCTCTCCCAAGACTTTGGCGTTTTGCCCCCGGAAGACGAGCGTCGAGACGACGCCGGCGGCGCGGCCGCCGACCTCGGCCAGGACTCGCCGGACACCGTCGAGCCCCGCGACGCCGCCCAGGCCGACGACGTCGCGGCCGCCGAGGACGTCGTCGTCGCCCAAGATACCGGCGCCCCGGAGACGTGCTCGCCGACGCAAGACTGCCCCCAAGATCCGCCGGTGGATACCTCGCGGGCGCTCTTCGAAGAGCTGGGCGACGAAGTCGTCTTGGCGCTGTGGCTCGACGGCGCCCACGGCATCCGCCTCGACAACCAATCGCGGGTCGTGCAGTGGCAAGATCGACGCGAGGGCTTGCAAGAACGGCCGCGCTTCGAGCAGGCCGACGCCCAGCTTCGCCCCGTGCCGGCGAGCTCGCCGGCGGCGGTCAGCTTCGGCGGGGCGCACGTGCTGGCGGGTACCGACGTGTCGCTGAACGAGTTCACCGTCTTTACGGTCGTGCGCCACAACGCCCCGCCCATCGACGGGTTGCTGCTGAGCAATTGCGACGACGACGGCTCGAGCTTCGGCAACAACCGGTTCGGCTTCTCCGAGGACAACCTGGGCCGCACCAACCTGCTCTTCTTCGGCCGGTACGTCGCGGTGGGGCCGACGACTTATAGCGTCAGGGGCGTGGCCGAGCCCACGGAGGCCTGGCAAATCGTCACTCTCGTCAAGTCGCGCGCCGAGGGGGTGCGCATGCAGCAAGACGGCGTCGACCAGGTCAGCAGCGAGGCGCCCGCGCCCAACGACTGGGTCTTCGACCGCATCGGCGCCTGGTGTCCTCGCGACGGCAAGCCCAGCGCGGGCCTCAACGGCGAGGTCGCCGAGCTGTTGGTCTTCGACCGGGTACTCTCGGGCGATCAGGTGGGCAAGGTGGAGTCGTATTTGCGCGACAAATACGAGCTTTGGTGAAGGTTTGAAAAAATAAATTAAAACTCGCGCCCTTCGTGCCGATGTAGTTTGTGCACGGGGAGTCTGGGCCCTCAGGGCCCGCTCCTCGGGCACTCTCAAAAAGTTCGAGAGAACAAGCGAGGATTGCCATGGCGGTACAATTTGGCGGCCTAGTCAGCGGCCTGGACACCAACAACATGATCTCCCAGCTCGTCAAGCTCGAGCGCCAGCCGATTAACCGGCTGCGCACGCGTCAGCGAGCCGTGGAGACCGAGATCAGCAATCTGGGCAAGCTCTCCTCGAAGATGAAGGACCTGGCGACCAAGCTCGAGGACTTCAGCGAGACGGCGGGCATCCTGGCCAACTCGGCGACCAGCTCCAACGAGGACGCCCTCGGGGCCACCGCCAGCGGCGACGCGAGCAGCGGCATCTACAAGGTCGTCATCGACAAGCTCGCCCAGGCCGAAAAGAACCGCTCGCAGGCCTTCGGCGACAGCCTCGGTCAGGTGACCGCGGGCACGCTCGACATCGCCGTGTTCGACGAAGACCCCGTCTCGATCACCATCGAGGAGGGCGACACGCTGGCCGACGTGCGCGACAAGATCAACGCCTCGGACGCCTCCGTGGGCGCCTCGATCATCGACACGGGCAGCGGCGCCTACTTGAGCGTGACCGCCCAGAAGTCCGGCCACACCGTCGGGGGCACGCCCTCCGACGCGGTCGTCATCACCGAGACCTACACGGGCACCACCGGCGCGCAGCTCGGGCTGACCGAGACCCAGACCGCTTCGAACGCTCAGTTCAGCGTCGACGGGCTCGCAGTCGAGCGCACCACCAACCAGGTCACCGACGTGCTCCAGGGTGTGACGCTCGACCTCAAGGCCGAGAGCACCGACCCCATCGAGATCGCGGTCGCCCCCGACCCCGAGAAGGTCATGGAGAAGCTCGAGGCCTTCACCGAGGCGTATAACGCCACGGTCGACGCGCTCAAGAGCGCCCAGGAAGAATCCGGCGCGCTGGCGCGTGGCGCACTCTCCGAGCTGAGCACGCTGGTCTCCAGCGCGGTCACCGGCGCGGCGAGCGACTTCGTCAACCTGTCGAGCATCGGCCTGGAGACCCAGTGGGGCACCGGCAAGCTCGAGCTCGACAAGAGCAAGCTCGAAGAGGTGCTCGCCCAGGACCCGTCGGCGCTGGCCAAGCTGTTCACCACCACCGACACCGGCCTTTCGGCGACCATGGGAAGCGCGCTCGAGCGCTACACCGATGGCTACGAAGGCATCATCAAGACGACCCAGGACGGCCTGCGCGACCGCGTCGATCGCTTCGAGAACCAGATCGAGGACCGCGAGCGCGCCGTCCAAGCCTACGAAGACCGGATGGTCCGCCAGTTCACCCGGCTGGAGACCTTGATGAACGAGATGAACGCCGAATCGGCTCGTTTCGCCAGCGCCATGCCCATGGGCATGATGATGGGCTAAGCGAGCCAACACCGACGCGACGAACGCGACGACAAGCACGAAGCAACACGAACCCTAGACGCCCTAACCACGACTTCTGGAGTACCCGATGCGAGGCATCAAAGCATACCGACGAGCCGCTGCCGTCTCTTCCGACCCGATGGACCTGGTGGTCGCCCTGTACGATGGCTTCCTTCGCTACTGCTACACCGCCAAGCGCGGCATCGGAGAGGGAAGCCCGGCCCAAGCAGGCCCGGCGCTGTCCAAGGCGATGGAGATCGTCAACGAGCTGCACATCTCCCTGGACCCCAACCAGGACGAGGCGTTCACCGAGCGGCTGTCGAGCATCTACGTGTACGTCAACCAGCAGTTGCTGCAGGCGAACCTGCACCGGGACGTGGCGCGCATCGACGAGGTCATCCGGCTGATGACCGAGCTGCGCGAGGCGTGGGCCGAGGCGGCCATCAAGCTGCGCTCGGGCGAGGCCAGCGCGGAGCCAGGCGGTGAAGCAGCCGCCGAGCCGGTGGAGGCGGTCGCATCTGCAGGATGACTACACCTCCGTCCGACATACGCCCGCTGATCGAAAAGGCGATTCGCCTGCACGAATTGGGCATTCGTATGCTCAAAGCAGGCGCCTACGATCAACTCGAGGAGTTTCAGGAGATACGCGCTGACTTGCTCGGCGAGTTCCAGCGCGCCGCCAAGCAGACGCCGCCCGAGCAGTGGCCGGCCGAGCTAGCTCAGAACCTGGGTGAGGTCGAGGCGACCTTCACCGCCCAACTGCGAGTCCACGTCGACAAGATGAGAGGCAGCGTGGTGCGCCAGCGCGCCGAGCGCGTCCACCTCGACAAATACCGCCATGAATAACTCCCCCCGCTCATATACCGTCTGGTTGCTCGCAGCGCTGCTGCTGGGCGCCGGGGGGTTGCGAGCGGCCGAGAATCGCCCCACGGCGCCTTCGACGGAGGCGCTGACGCGCTTCTTGCTCTTCTCGTGGGTGGAGTTGCCCGAAAAGACCCCCGCCTTCGAAATCTCGCACCGCCGACTCGCCGCGCGCGTGGTGCTGCGGTTTGCGAGCGCACCCAGCGCCGAGGTGCGCCAAGCGATCTCGGCCAAGCTCGAGGAGCCCAGCAGCATCGAGCGCCACCGTTGGGCGAGCGACAAACGGCTGGTCATCCAGCTCACCTCCCTGACGACCGACGTCAGCCGCCTTCGGCAAGACGACGCTCTTCGCCAAGAAGACAAGTCGGGCCCGATGCTCGCCCTGGGTAACAAACGCAATATGCCCGCGCTGCCGGTGTGGTTGTACGGCGAGTTTTGCCCCTACCTCTTCGACGGCCTCGAGCCGCATGAGGAGCGCCAAGTCAAAGGGACCGCGGCCAAAAAGCTCGTCGCCACGTTCTGCCAAACCGACAGCACGGTCACCGAGATGGCCGCCGCGCGCCCTCCGACCGAGGACCGCGCGCTGACCGACCTGTGGCGCTTGATGGTCTACCACAAGGCTTCGGAGCTCGCGCAGCTCGATGTGGGCGAGTTCGAGGCCTATATCAACCGGCACGAGACGACGCCCCAGATCATGTATTTCGCGCGCATCAGCGCGGCGATGATCCACGCGGCGCGCCACGAGTTCGAGGCGTGCTTTGCCCAGCTCGACGCCATCGAGCGCATGGACCGCGACGACGAGCCGGTGCTGACCGACTGGCAACGCCAGCTGGTCGCCGATCTGGGTGAGGCGAGCTTCTCGCGCATGGTCGGCCGGCGCCTGGCCGCCGTCGAGCAACGGGAGGGTTCGTCGGCAGACGTGCTCGAGCACGTCGAGCGCTTCGGCCACTGGGAGGGCGTCACCCTGCCCACGCCCCTCAAGGAGACCATCGCCAAGATGTACCGCCAGGCGCTCTTTCCCAAGCGCGCCGTGCCCCACTATCAGGCGCTCTTGGAGCGCGCCGACGCCGACCGCCCCGCCCTGCTCGAAGAGCTGGCCGTGACCTACTACGAGGCCGACCAGAACTACCGCGCCTGGGCGACGCTGCAGTACCTACGCGAGCAGCACCCCGGGCGCGAGCTGACCTTCGTGCTCGACGACGACGCGTCGATGAACCCGGACCGACCGCTCGACCAAGACACACCGGCGGCAACCTCGACCCCCTGAAGATTCTACTCGGCAAAAGTTTCCGCTCCGCCCCGTCCTTCTTTCCGCTTCCCTCCGCCTCCCTCACCGCTCTTCCCCCTTCCTCACCGCTCTTCCCCCTTCCTCGCCCTTCTCCCCAAGTCGGCACGAACCTTGCTCATGTGTCCTGACGACTGAGTTTTGCCTGTCAGGAGATGCACGATGAGCTTTTTGAACGACCCATCCATGGCCGTCCTCGAGCAGGGGCTGGGGCTGTCGCTTCGGCGACAGTTGGTGATCAACTCCAACGTCGCCAACATCGACACCCCCGGGTTCACCCCCAGCGACATCGACTTCGATGCCGAGTTGCAAAAAGCCATCGGCGCCGGCCGCGGGCCGCGCCGCACGCATCACGACCACCTCAACGCCGACGGCGCGCGCCGCAGCGAAGTCAGCACCTTCGAGCGGCCCGACGGGCCGGCGGGCGCCGACGGCAACTCGGTGGACTTGGACGTCCAGATGGCCCGGATGAGCCAGAACGCAGTGCTCTACCAGGCCAGCACGCGCGCGGTGTCCAAAAAGATCGCCCTGCTCAAGTACGCCGTGACGCAAGGGAGTGAAGCATGAGCTTTTTGACCGGAATGGAAGTCGCCGCCTCGGGCTTGAGCGCCCAGCGCACTCGCCTGGACGTGACCGCCTCGAACCTGGCCAACGCCGAGACCACGCGCACCGCCGAGGGCGGGCCGTACCAGCGCCGCCAGGTCATCTTCGAAGCCCGGCGCGCCGAAGACTTCGGCCGCCAGCTCGACGGCGCCGTGCGCCGCGTGGACGTCTCCGACATCGAGGTCGACGCGGTCACCCCCGGCCGGCTGGTCTACGACCCGGGCCACCCCGACGCCGACCTCGAAGGCTACGTGCAGATGCCCAACGTCGACGTGGTCGAAGAGATGACCGAGATGGTCATGGCCTCGCGCAGCTACGAGGCCAACGCCACGTCGTTCGAAACCCTCAAGAATATGGCGCAACGCGCCCTGTCGATCGGGTGAATGGTGAAGGCGCCGCTGACCTGAAACGCCTTCGCCAAACGCAGCACAAAGAGCAGCACCCTTGAAAGGAACCAACAATGGCAATCAACCCCATAGCTCACCCGGACCGGATCGCCGCCGCGACCCAGCAAACGCGGGTCGAGAAGGCCTCGCCGGACAAGTTCACCGAACTGCTGGCCGAGGGCATCGACAAGGCGAACCAGAAGGTCATCGAGGGCGACCAGCAGGTCGAGCGGATGGTCGAGACGCAGGGCGCCAACCTTCACGAGACGATGATCGCGCTCGAGAAGGCCGATATCGCCACGCGGCTGACCGCCAAAATCGGCCAGAAGCTGGTGCAAGCTTATAAAGAAGTCAGCCGGATGCAGGTGTAATCAATGGAGCGTCTGGCGCGATTTCGCGAACAACTCGCCGAGACCTTCGGCCGACTGTCGCTGCCCCAGAAGGTGGGGCTGGCTGCCGTCTCCTTGCTCACCATCGCTGCGCTGCTGTGGATCACCCTGTCGGCGACGGGGGAGCCGCATCGCACGCTGTATAGCGACCTGACCGAGGAGACCGCCTCCAAGATCGTGGCCGAGCTCGAGGCCCAGCAAATTCCCTACGAGCTGCGGGGCCCCACGACCATCACCGTGCCTCGCGACCGGCTGTACGACGCCCGGCTGCACCTGGCCGGGGTGGGCCTGCCCGACGAAGAGGGCGCCGGCTACGAGTTGTTCGACGAGGCCGAGTTCGGCATGACCTCGTTCACCCAGAAGGTCAACTACCAGCGCGCCCTGGAGAACGAGCTCGCCCGCACCATTCGCTCCATCGCCTCGGTGCGCGCCGCGCGCGTCCACCTGGTGATGCCCGAAGACGCGCTGTTCGAAGACGAACAAAAAGACCCCACCGCCTCGGTCGTGTTGAGCCTGCGCGCCGGACGCGCGCCCGAAGAGGCCCAGATTCGCAGCATTCGCTACCTGGTGGCCTCGGCCGTCGAGGGGCTCGACCCCAGCCAGGTCACCCTGGTCGACGACAACGGCAGCCTGCTCGCCCGCGGCAGCGGCGACATGGCCATGGACGGCGGTGGCAGCCACTACGAGATGGGCCGCAAGCTCGAAGACGACCTCGAGCGTCGCCTCAAGACGCTCTTGGCCCCGCTGGTCGGCCCCGAGCACGTGCGCATCTCGGTCAACGCCGAGATCGACACCGCCCAGGTGCGCGAGACCAGCGAGGAGTACGACCCCGAGAAGACCGCCGTGCGCAGCGAGAAGCGCAGCGAAGAGACCCGCCTGCAGGGCGGTGACCAGGCCGCCGGCGCCCCCGGCGCGGCCACCAACCTGCCCGGCCGCCAGAACGCCCAGGTCGGCGCCGAGACGAGCAGCTCGACGGTCGCCGACGAGGTCGTCAACTACGAGGTCTCCAAGAAGGTGCGCAGCGTCACCCAGACCGGCTTTGGCATCAAGCGCCTGTCGGTGGCCGTCGTGCTCGACGAGGGACTCGAGAAGGCCGCCGGCGCTGCTGGTGGGAAGGGTGAGGAGGCGCAAGAGGGTGAGGAAGGCGAGGAGGCCGAAGAAGGCGAAGACGCCGCCGCGGCGGCCGCGGTCGCCGCGCTGCCGAGCCAAGAGCGCGTCGAAGCGCTGGTCAAAAGCGCCATTGGATTCGACGCCGAGCGCGGCGACCAGGTCCAGGTCGCCTACGAGACCTTCCGACCGCTGAACGTCTCCGGCGAGCCGGAGCCGGCCTGGTACCTGGCCCCCGATTTCCTGTTGGTCCTGGCCCGCTACTTGGTGCTCCTGGCGCTGGGCCTGGCCCTGCTCCTCTTCGTGGTCCGCCCCATCGTGGCTGCGCTGCGCGGCGAGGACAAAGAAGAGGTCGAGGAAGCCGACGTCGAGTTCGTCGGCCGCACCGTCGCCGAGCTCGAGGCCGAGTACGGCGAGATCGAAGCCGAGTTCAGCCCCGCCGGCGAGCTCAGCGAGCACTACGAGCAACTGCGCGCCGAGGTCATGGAGCTTGGCCAAAGCGACGTCGATAAGACCGGTCAGGTCATTCGACAGTGGATTCGCATGGATAACGCCTGACCCACGAGAGAACGATGGCCAACAACCCCAATTTCGAAGCCGTACCGCCCAAAGGATCGGGCATTCGCAAGGCGTGCATCCTGGTGCTGGCGCTGGGCGACCAGCTCGCCCGCGAGGTGTTCACCCGCCTGAACGAAAAGGAGATCCGCCAGTTGGGCCGCGCCGCCGCCAACCTCGAGGACGTCACCCCGCGCGAGCTGCTCGAGGTGCTCACCGAGTTCAAGCACATCTTCCAGGGCGGCTGGATCCCGTCGGCGGGCGCCGGCAGCGCCTTCCAACTGATGGCCGAGCGCGTGCTCGGCGAAGAGCGCGCCCGCGACCTGTTGACGACCACGCGCCAGACCGACCCCTTCGAGGAGTGCAACACCGTGCCGCCCAAGCAGCTCGCCGCCCTGCTCGGCCGCGAGCACCCGCAGACCGCGGCCATCGTCTTGCGCTCCATCGACGCGGAGCACGCCTCCAAGACGCTCAACGAGATGCCCGCCGAGCAGGCCTCCGAGCTGGTCTACCGCATCGCGCACCTGTCCGAGCCCTCCGAAGAGATTCGCCGCGACATCGGCGACTCGTTGGCCGAGGAGCTGCGCTACCTGCCCGGCCGCGGCGCCGACGGCGAGGAGGAGTTCGACCCCCAGCAGCACGCCATCGACCTGCTCAAGGGTCTGTCGCGCGAGAACACCGACCAGATCTTCGAGCACCTGCAGTCGCGCAGCAGCGACTTTGCCGGCGACCTTCGCAGCAAGTTGTTCATCTTCGACGACCTGGTCGCCCTCGACTCGCGCTCGATGCAGCAGCTGCTTCGCGAGGTCGACTCGCGCAAGCTCGCCGTGGCCATGAAGGGCGCGCCCGAAGACCTGCAAAACCTCATCTACGCCAGCATGTCGTCGCGCGCCGCCGACATGTTGCGCGACGACCTCGAGGCGATGGGCCCGACGCCGCTGTCGGAGGTCGAAGACGCCCAGGAGGCGATCGTCGCGGTGGCGCTGCGTATGGAAGAAGAAGGGGTGCTGAGCATCCCGAGAGGAGGCGACAGTGAGTTTGTTTGATTCCCCGTCCGACGACGTCCAGCTGATCAACTTCGACGAGGAGGACGCCGCCGAGTCGATCGAGTCGGTCAACTTCATCCAACTGGCCGGCGCGGCTCGTCACGGCCAGCCCCACGGGCTGGCGAACGTGCCGAGCGTGCCGAAGGCCGGCGAGCACGCCCACCTGGGCGAGCGCTCCTCGTTCGTCGAGGACGCCGAGGCGCACCTCGACGCGCGTCTGCAGGCGAGCTTCGAGGACGGCTACCGCGAAGGACTGGCCGAGGGCCAAGCCCAGGCCGAGCAGATGGCCGCCCAGCTCGACGAGCGCGTCGACGCGGCCATGCGCCACGCGCTCGACCAACTCGCCGCGCTGGAGCGGGCCTGCGATGCGCGGGTGCGCCAGGTGTCGGTCGTCCTGGGCCGCGCGTTCGCCGAACAGATCTTGGCGCGCGAGTTGCGTGACCACGACGGGCTGTTCGACGTGGCCACCGACGCGATTCGCCGGGCCAGCGGGCTGGGCAAGATCACGGTCAACGCCCACCCCGACGCCGTCGAGATGCTCGAAGAGCACCTGGACATGCTCCGGCGCATGCACCCGGACGGCTCGGGCGTGGTGCTGCAATCCGACCCCACCCTCGACTACGGCGACCTGCGCCTGATGGCCGAGGGCGGCCAGATCGAGAGTGTCCTCGAAGACCGCCTCGACCGGCTCGCCGCGCGCGCCGAGTTCGAGATGGCCGAAGATCCCAGCGTGGGGCTGGGCGACGAGGCGACCTCGCCGCTCGACACTGCCTCTGGACCTGACGAGGTGCTCTGATGGGACTCGACCGCATCATCGACACGCTCGGCAACCTCGATACCCTGCGTTATGTCGGCAAGGTGACCCGCGTGGTGGGCATGATGGTCGAGGGCGTCATGCCCAACGCCAGCATCGGCGCGACCTGCCAACTCGAGCCGCCCAACGCCCCGCCGGTGCTCGCCGAGGTCGTCGGCCTCAAAGACGGCAAGGTGATCATGATGCCGCTGGGCCCGCGCCGCGGGCTGACGGTGGGCACGCGCATGACGATGGCCTCCGGACAAGCCGCCCTGCAGGTCGGCCCGGGGTGTCTTGGCCGCGTGCTCGACGGGCTGGGGCGCCCCATCGACGAGAAGGGCCCGCTCGACGACGTCGACCAAATCCCGCTGGCCCGCGAGCCGATCAACCCACTTCGCCGAAGCGCCATCGACCGACCCATGGACTTCGGGATCCGCGCGATCAACGGGCTTCTGACCATCGGCGAGGGCCAGCGCGTGACCGTGATGGCGGGCACGGGCGTGGGCAAGAGCACGCTGCTGGGAATGATGGCCCGCAACGCGCGCGCCGACGTGGTCGTCGTGGCGCTTATCGGCGAGCGTGGCCGCGAGGTCCAGGAGTTCGTCGAGCGCGACCTGCAGCTTTCGAACGTGTCGGCCGACCGCGTGACCGTGGTCGCCGCCACCAGCGACGAGTCGGCCGCGCTCAGGCTTCGCGCCGCGTTCACCGCCACGGCCATCGCCGAGCACTTTCGCAACCACGGAAAGCGCGTGCTGCTCCTGATGGACAGCCTCACGCGCGTGGTCATGGCCCAGCGCGAGATCGGGCTGTCGGTGGGCGAGCCGCCCGCCCAGCGCGGCTATCCGCCCAGCGCCTTTGCGATCATCCCCAGCCTGCTCGAGCGCGCCGGCACCAACGAGCGCGGCAGCATCACCGCCGTCTACACCACGCTCATCCAGGGCGAAGACGAAGAAGACCCGGTCGCCGACGCGGTGCGCGGCACCGTCGACGGCCACATCGTGCTGTCGCGCCGACTGGCCGAGGCGGGCCAATACCCCGCCATCGACGTCGCGCGCAGCCTCAGCCGCGTGATGCCCCAGATCTCCGAGCCGGAGCACCAGCAGGCCGGCCGCGAGTTTCGCACCCTACTCAACGACTTCCGCGAGGTCGACGACCTGATGAGCCTGGGCGCCTATCAGAAGGGCTCGAACCCGCGCTACGACCGCGCGCTCGAGATGGCCGGCTCGCTGCGCGGCTATATCAGCCAGCGCCCCGACGAGGTCGTCTCGGTCGACACGGCCATCGACGAGCTGCACGAGGTCATCCACCTGGCCGACAGCGCCCAGGTACAAGCTGAACCGAAAACCCAGCGGCGCTCGTTTCGCCGCCACCCCTCCAAGACTTACCAAACCGCCGAGGAGCAACTGTCATGACCAACTCGAATCTGCAGAAACTAATCGCGTTGAGCAGCCGTTGGCGGCTGTTGGTCGTCGGCCTGGCCGTCGGCGCCCTGCTGGCCACCGCCGTAGCGGCCGTCGCCCAAACGACCGACGAGCAACCGAGCGCCGGCGGGTTCGGCGAAGACCTGCGCCAGAAGAAGGCCGCTCTCGAGAAGCGCGAGAAGGAAATCGACAAGCGCTCCAAGGAGGTCGACAAGCTCGCCGCCGAGCTCAAAAAGCGCGAGGCCGAGCTCGACGCGAAGGTGCGTGAGTTCAACAAGAAGCGCGCCGAGGAGATGCAGGCCCAGGAGCAGGAGAAGAAGGCCGAGGAGAAGCAGCAGGCCGGCGCCGAGAAAGGTGCGGAGCCCCAAGGGAAAGAGCAGAAGGGACAGGGGAAAAAAGAGAAAGAGCAAAACGGGGCCAAGGCGGGTCAGACGCAGCAGGGAGCTAACCAGCAGGCCAACCAACCAGCCAATCAGCAGGCGGGCAAGCCGGGCGTCGACCCCAAGAAGATCGACGAGCTGGCCAAGAAGGTCAAAGCGATGAAGCCGGCCGCCGCCGCCGCGCTGTTCGGCGAGCTCGAGCCGGCGCTGGCCGTGGCGGTCTACGAGACGATCGACGCGCGCAGCAGCGGCAAGATCTTGAACAAAATGCCGCCCAACCTCGCCGCTCGCCTCAGCGAGAAGATGGTGCGGGGAGGAGGCGCGCAGTGAAGCTGAACTTCGAGGCCATGTTTGCGGGGGTGTCGGCGGCCGGCAAGGCCGGCAAGGCCGGACAAGCCGGTCAGACTGGCCAGGCTGGTCAGGCCGGCAAGGCAAGCCCGGCGGCGAGCGAGTTCAGCGCGCTGCTCGACGCCATTCGCGCCGGCAAGGTGGCCCACAAGTTCAGCGAGACGATGCCCCAGGCAGCTCCGGAGGCCGAAGGCGACGCGACGCCACATCAGACCGCGCCGCAGGCCGCCGGGGAGATTCGCGCCCGACTCGGCGCCGCCAAACGCGGCCATGCGCCGACGCAGACGCCCCATGCGCTTGGGCCTGCTACCAGGGCTGGAAGCCCTGCCTCCAATGGGCTTCCTCGCCCTCCTTCGGAGGCAGACCTTCCAGGTCTGGTCGCTACTACCAGGGCTGGAAGCCCTGCCTCCAATGGGCTTCCTCGCCCTCCTTTGGAGGCAGACCTTCCAGGTCTGGTCACTCAAACGCACGCTCCTGCTAACAGGGCTGGAAGCCCTGCCTCCAATGAGCTGGCCGCCAAAGCACACGCTCCTGTTACCAGGGCTGGAAGCCCTGCCTCCAATGGGCTTGCACACCCGCCTTTGGAGGCAGACCTTCCAGGTCTGGTCACCCATACGCACGCTCCTGCTAACAGGGCTGGAAGCCCTGCCTCCGAAGAGTTGGTCGCCGAAACCCCGCACACGGCGGACCCGGACCAATTTTCCGACGCCCTGAAAAATCTGCCCATCCCCCCGGAAGCGACGCCCCAGCAGCCGGCGGCCGCGCCGGTCGACGCCGCGGACGTCCAGGTCGTCGCAGAGCCCGCCGAGACGCCGCGTGAGCCCCTTCCCGCACAAAAAGAAAGTTTTTTGCGCGTGTCGGATCGCCAATTGCAATGGCCTAAGACCGAGCAAAAAGCCCGACCCGACGCGATGCCGCAGGCGAACGTCGCGGGTGATGGAGAAGCTGCCCCGCAACTGAGCGAGCAGCAACCGAGCAAGCCGCAGGCGAGCAAGCAGGCGGCCGAGACCCGAGAAGACGCGATGCAGACTGCCGAGACCCAACAGACCAAGCCCCAAACCGAGAAGACCTCGGCGACGGCGCAGTCTGCGAGTGAGTCGACGCAGCAACAGCATTCGCAGCAGCAACCGCAGCAGAATCAGCACAACCAGCACAACAAGCTGCCTCTGCCCGGGCTCGAGCGCATGATGCAGAACCTGCCGCGTGGGCAGGCCCAGGCGCCCCAGGCGCCGGTGGCCTCGCGATTCGACGCGCCTCTAGTCGCCCCCGAGGCGATGGCCGAGCGTATCCGAATCGCCACCACGCGCGACGGCGGCGAGGCTCGCTTCGCCGTCGATACGCCCGACGGTCGTCAGATCGAGGTCGAGCTGAAGGTCCGTAACTCGACCGCCGAGCTGACCCTGCGCGGTGAGTCCGACGAGATGCTTCGTCATATGGAGCGCACCGCCAAAGAACTGACCCGCGCGCTGCGCGATTCGGGACTGCAGACCGGTTCGGTCAGCGTCGAGTCGCAGAGCCCGCAGACCGGTCAGGGACGCGACGGGCGCAAAGAGGCGCATAACCCATCGGGTCATAAGGCCACGTCGGGCGCGCCCGGTGAGGGCCGCGAAGCCGGCGACGGTGCGCCCAGCGCGCCGCGCAAGAATCACGACGGTCTCGTGTACGTCGTTGCATAAACCTTCGGTGCGAGGGCCCTGCCCTCTTCCACGAGCGCTGGAAGCACTCGCACCGATTTTTTGGGTGCGAGGGCAACTCTAGCCTCGCACCGGTTTTGGAGAACGCATGAAGATCGACAACGCCAGCGCCGCCCAGCAGAGCCAGGCCAATTCGGCCAGCCAGCGTCCGCCGGACCAGATGGGCAAAGAGGAGTTTCTGAAGCTGCTCACCATGCAGCTCGCCCATCAGGACCCGCTCAATCCGATGGACAACCAGAAATTCGTCACCCAGCTCAGCCAGCTGGCCAGCGTCGAGCGCCTCGAGAACCTGTCGATGGCGATGAACAACATGGCGATGGCCCAGTCGGCCAACACCAGCGCGCAGGTCGTCAGCTTTATCGGCAAGTCGGTGCGGATCGGCTCCAACGAGTTCGAGATGCAAGGCGGCGAAGCGGCCCAGGAGATCGGCTTTTCGGTCCCCGAGGACGCCGCGCGCGTCGAGGTCACCATCAAGGACAAAGACGGCAACGTCGTTCGGACCATCGAGATGGGCGGCTGCGACAAAGGCGAGCATGCGGTCGAGTGGGACGGCCTGGCCGACGACGGAACCCCCGTCGACGACGGCGACTACACCTTCGACGTCAAAGCATACGACAGCGAAGACGAAGAGATGGCCGCCAGCGAAGAGGTCGAGCGCACCGTCAAGGGCGTGACCTTCAACGGCGGCTTCCCGCAACTGTTGATCGGCGACGACAAGTCCGTCCCCCTGGGACAGGTCAAAGAAGTCCGCGAATAGAACCCCTGAACCCCTTAATTTAGCTCCCCGGTGCAAATATGAGCATTCTCAAGTCAATGAATATCGGCGTCAGCGGCCTTCGCGCGAACGGTCGCTCCATGTCCACCATCGGCGACAACATCGCCAACGTGAACACCGTGGGCTACAAGCGCAGCCGCACAAACTTTAACGACGTGCTCGCCGCGACCACCATGGGCGTGGGCGACGGCGTGGGGGTCGGCGGCCAGCAACAGCACTTCGAGCAGGGAACCCTCGAGATGACCGGCGTGTCGACCGACATGGCGATCACCGGCCGCGGCTTCTTCGCCGTGCAGGGCACCGTCGACGGGCGCGAAGGCGAGTTCTACACCCGCGCCGGCCAATTCATGGTCAACAAGGACGGGCTGATGGTGACGACCGGCGGGCTGAAGCTGCAGGGCTACGGGGTCGACTCCAACGGCGAGATCAACCAGGCGTCGGTGGGCGACCTGCAGGTCGGCGGCATCACCGCCCCGCCGCAGGCGACCACCGAGATGGAGGTCGGGGTCAACCTCGACGCCGACGAAGAGGTGCTCACCGACCCGTGGGACCCGGCCAACCCGTCGGAGACGAGCAACTACTCGACCAGCGTGACGATGTACGACTCGCTGGGCAACGCCATCGAGACCGAGGTCTACTACCGCAAGACCGGCCCCAATAGCTGGGAGTACCACGCCATGGTCGACGGCGGCGACGTCACCGGTGGTACCGCGGGCACGCCCACCGAGATCGGCACGGGCACGCTCGACTTCGACACCGACGGCAACCTGACCACGGCGATGCCGGTCAACGTCAGCTTCAACCCGATCAACGCCACCCAGCCCCAAGACGTGACCATCGACTTCACCGGCACCACCCAATTCGCCGGCGACTCGACCTTGCGCGAGCTCGACCAGGACGGTTTTACCTCCGGAGAACTTCGCGACCTCGAGATCGCCCAGGACGGCACGATCACGGGCATCTTCTCGAACGGCGAGCGCCAGACGCTCGGCCAGGTGGCCCTGGTCGACTTCCAGGCCCCCGAAGGCCTGAACCGCTTGGGCAACAACCTGTGGGATGAGAGCCAGATGAGCGGCGAGCCGATGATCGGCACGCCCGGCAGCGGCGGCCGAGGTGGCGTGGCCGCCGGGGCGCTCGAAGGCTCGAACGTCGACCTCGCCCACGAGTTCGTCAAAATGATCGCCTCGCAGCGTGGCTATCAGGCCAACGCCCGCACGGTGACCACCGGCGACGAGATGCTCCAGGAGGCGATGAACCTGAAGCGTTAATGAGAGGGCGGAGCGTTGATGCACCAAGTCGCGCTCCATTACGTTTTTTCTAAAAAACCGAGCAACAGGTGTCGATGTAATCGGCAGATCTGTCGCGATGCCGGGAGGTTTGAGACGCACGCAAACCTCCCGGCATCTTTTTTAGCAGTACGAGGAGGCATCCATGGAGAACTTGAGCGCTGTGAAAGCGGCCCTGGAAGCGGAGATCGGCAACCCGATCGCCTTCAAGTCGGTGGCGGTGCGCATCTTTTTGCGCACTGGCGTCAACTTGCAGGAGGACACGAGCGCACTCGACGCAGACGCGGACAAGGTGGCCGAGGTCCAATCAGAAGCACGCGAAATGGGTTACCTGTCTTGAATCCCGCATCCTCGAGCCCCGAAGGAGTCATTATGTCACAGTCCATCTTTACCTCGCACACCTCCGCCGGCGACGCCGCCGAAGCGGCTCGTGAACTCACCAGCGGCTTTGCAGACGCCGACATCGCCGTCGCCGCCTTCTTTTGCGCCCCCGACCACGACATCGCCGCGGTCGGCGAGCAGTTGGTCGAAGCGCTACCCGACGCGCAGGTCATCGGCTGCACGACCGCCGGCGAGTTTACCGGCACGGCCAGCAGCACCGACGGCGTCTCGCTATTCGCCTTGAGCGCCGACGCAGTCGCAGACGCCTCGGCCGCGCTCATCGAGTTCGGCGACGACGTCGCCGCCGACGTCGAGCAGGCCGCCGACGCGGTCGCCGACGAGCTGGGCGTATCGCTGCGTGAGGCCTCGGCCGACGAGTATATCGGCTTCGTGCTCATCGACGGCCTCTCCGGCAAGGAAGAGGCGGTCAACCGCGCCCTCGGCAACGTCGCCCCCACGCTGAACTTCGTGGGCGGCTCGGCCGGCGACAACCTGGCCTTCGAGAAGACCGAGGTCTTCTGCAACGGCAAGAGCAGCGCCTCGGCCGCCGTCATCCTGCTGGCGCACATGAGCGCGCCCTTCGAGGTGGTCAAAAGCTGCAGCTTCGAGCCCACCGACGCCTCGCTGACGATCACCAAAGCCGACGAAGACCAGCGCATCGTCTGGGAGTTCGACGGCAAGCCGGCCGTCGAAGCCTACGCCGAAGCCGTGGGCGTCGCCCCCGACGCCATCGACAGCTCGGTCTTCATGTCCTCGCCGGTAGGCCTGATGCTCGGCGACGAGCCCTGGATCCGCAGCCCGCAACAAGCGGTCGACGGCGGCGGCATCAAGTTCTACTGCAGCATCAAAGAGGGCATGCAAGTCTCAGTGATGCGCTCGACCGACCTGGTCGGCGAGACCCAAACCCACGTCGCCCAAGCCTGCGACCGCCTCGACGGCGAGCCGGCGGGCATCCTGGCGTTCAACTGCATCCTGCGCCGCCTCGAGCTCGACGCCGACGACGCCCACGAGGCGTTCCGCGAGTCGTTCCCGGCGCCGGTGGCGGGTTTTCATACGTACGGTGAGAGCTGGTTGGGGCATATCAACCAGACGTTGACTGCGGTGGTGTTTGGGGGGTGAGGGGGCCTCTCCCTCGATCTCTCTCCTTCCCTTCGCTTCGCTACGGGTGGAGAGGGGGTTTGGGCCTCTCCCTCGACCCCTCTCCTTCCCTTCGCTTCGCTACGGGCGGAGAGGGGGGCCTCTCCTCGGTCCTCTCCTTCCCTTCGCTTCGCTACGGGCGGAGAGGAAGATGTCGTTCAATCGATCTCTGTACAGGGTACGCTGCAGCAACATCTTCCTCCCCTGCGCGAAGCAAAGCGTAGCGTAGGGGAGGACCGAGGAGGGGACTCCTCCTCCGCAAGCGAAGCGAAGTGGAGGAGGACCGAGGAGGAGGAAAACAGAGCACAACAAAAAAAATCGCCCCCACACACCCACCACACCCCGATCTCACCACCCTCCACGCAACAAAACACCCTGATCTGCCGAAAACCGTAATGAAGCAGTCAAACGACACCTTCCGCTTACGGAGATAGATATGCAGATCAACAAAGCCCACAAAAAAGAGCTCTTGAAGCGCGCGCGCACCATGCGCTCCAACCCCACCGACGCCGAGCGCTTGCTGTGGAATCGTCTACGCAACAAGCAACTCGGCGGCCACAAATTTCGCCGCCAGAACGTGATGGCGCCGTACATCGTCGACTTCTACTGCGCAGCAAAGAAGCTCGTCGTCGAGGTCGACGGCGACGTGCATGACGAGGAGGGCCAGCAGGCCAAGGACGAGACGCGCGATGAGTTTCTCGAGCGTGAGTATGGGGTCGAGGTGGTGCGTTTCGGTATGTGTCAAGATAGTTGTCGCGTCTGAATTATCTACGTCTCTTGTAAATTGAGCGGCGCAAGCCGCACCTCTTCGGGGCGCGTCCATCCTCGCGGCCTTCGACTCCAGCGTGCGGGATTCTTTTGGCGCGCCTGTTCATAGAGCTTTTGGCGTCTTTGTAGCAGCTCGACGTCTTCGCCCGCGTGGCGCTGCTCGGGGGTCACCCAGCCGATCCCGCTGTGATAGTGCTCGGTGTTGTACCAGCGGACAAACGCCTCGACCCACTCAGACCATTCATGCACGCCGTCGAGCGGCTTTTTGGGGTAGCCAGGCCGGTATTTGAGCGTGCGAAAGCTCGATTCGCAGTGAGGGTTGTCGTTGGAGACGCCCGGGCGGCTAAACGAAGCGGCCACCTCCAGGCGCTCCAGCGTCGCCAGAAGCGTCGAGCCCTTCATCGCAGCCCCGTTGTCGGCGTGGATGCAAAGTCCGCTCGCCTCGACCTGTTCGGCGAGGATCGTCTTTTCAATGAGGCGGCTCGACAGCTCCATCGATTCTTGGTCTTCGACGCTAAAGCCGACGATCTTGCGGCTGAACAAGTCCATGATCCAGTAAAGGTAGACAAACCGGCCGCGTACCTGGGTGGGCAAGTATGTGATATCCCACACCCAGACCTGGCCGGGGCTGGCGGCCACTAATTCGGGCTTCGGCCTGGGCTTCGGCGGCCGGCTTGGCTGGCGGTGGGTCATCATCTTCTCTTCGCGCAACACGCGGTAAAATGTCGACTCGCTGGCGACATACTCGCCCCGGTCGGCCAGGCTGCATACGATCTGCCGGGGGCTCACATCACAGAATTCACGACCTGTGGCGATGGCGACCACCTGTGCTCGCTCCTCGTCGGTGAGCGCGTGCGCACACCGACTGTGGGGTCCCTGGCGAGCGTCCTCGGCCTGCGGGTCTTTTCGCCACCGCTGTATGGTGCGCTCGCTGATGCCCAGGGTCCGACAGGCCTGGGCCTGACGCGCGCCGTGGGAGACCGCCTCTGCGATCATGTCGAGGATGACTTGTCGCTCTTGCCGATCATGGGAGCGTCCTCGTCCCCCCACAACCGGCGCGCCTTTTTTGAGAGCACCAACAAGGCGGCCGTCTCGGCCAGCGCGGCCTCCTTTCGGCGAAGCTCGCTTTCGAGTTCGCGCTTGTCCCGTTGGGCCTGGCGCAGCTTCTGGGTGGCCTCCTTCTTGGCCCTGGTGCGTCCATCAAGCCCCTCGTACATCTGCGCTCTCCAGCGTCGAAGGTCGCTTGTATGCACTCCTTCCTCGCGCAGGAAAGCGCCAAACTCCTTGCCCTCGAGCGCCTCGGCGGCCATCACAAGACGCAGCTTTTCGGCCGAAGAGCGTCTCTCGGGTGCCGACTCTGGCTTTGCCTCAGCACGCAAGGCACCATCGAGCGCCGCCTTTCTCCACCGCCAAAGCGTCGTCTTGCCCACGCCGCTCAGCTCGGCCAGGCTCTCCGGGCTGATCTTTTCGTCGAGCATCCGTCGAACAAGACGCTCTTTTAGCTCTTTAGGATATGGACTCATCTCGGATCTCCTTGTTGCCCCTTCGTTCCATGAAACTAACAATCGAAGAGGCGACAACTATCCTGACACCTGGGGGTTTTACGAATGAGGAGGTGCTGTCGAGTACGCGTGAAGTGTTGGATGAGATTTGGAGGATTTGTTCGGTTAAGTAGTGGGGGCCTCTCCCTCGATCCCTCTCCTTCCCTTCGCTTCGCTACGGGTGGAGAGGGGGTTTGGGCCTCTCCCTCGATCCCTCTCCTTCCCTTCGCTTCGCTACGGGTGGAGAGGGGGGTTGTGCCTCTCCCTCGATCCCTCTCCTTCCCTTCGCTTCGCTACGGGTGGAGAGGGGGGCCTCTCCTCGGTCCTCTCCTTCCCTTCACTTCGTTACGGGCGGAGAGGAAGACGTTGCTTCATCGAACTCTGTACCAGGTGCGTACTGGCAACATCTTCCTCCCCTGCGCGAAGCAAAGCGGAGCGTAGGGGAGGACCGAGGAGGGGACTCCTCCTCCGCGCAGCGAAGCGAAGTGGAGGAGGACCGAGGAGGAGGAAAACAACTCACCCCACCTTCCGCAAAAACTCCCTCCCACGCCGCACCTCCACCTCCACCGGCTCACACACCGCCTCCCGCAACGTCGACACCAACCAATCCCAATTCGGCTCCGGCGTCTCCCGACACCACGAGAACCTGAGCGTGCTCGCCAGATCCGCCGGGGCGCGGCCCATCGCCTCGAGGACGTGGCTCGGGCCGCTGGTGTTGTGGGTGCAGGCCGCGCCGGTCGACACGGCGACCTGCGAGGTGAGCAGGGCGACGGCCAGGTCGGCGTCGAGGTGGGGGATGGTGACGTTGAGGACGTGGGGTTGGACGTGGCGCAAGTCGCCGTTGATGCGGGGGCGCAGCCCGCTGAGGCTGAGGACGTCGAGCAGGCGCAGGCGGAATTGGGCGCAGACGGCGTTGCGGGCGTCGGCTTCTTCGACGGCGAGGGCGGCGGCTTTGCCGAATGCGGCGATGAGGGCCGTTGGTTGGGTGCCCGGGCGCAGGCCGCCCTCTTGGCCGCCGCCGTGTAGCACCGGGGTGAGGGGGACGCGCTTGTCGGCGAGGCCGCGGGCGATGAGGGCGCCGACGCCCTGGGGGCCGTAGATCTTGTGGGCCGTGGCGCTGATGAGGTCGATGCCGGGGTGGCGCAGCGCCTCGAGGTCCTTGCCGAAGGATTGGGCTGCGTCGACGTGGAAGAAGCAGTCGCGGTCGGCCAGGAGCTCGGCGAGCTCGGCGACCGGTTGGCGCACGCCCGTTTCGTTGTTGGCGCCCATGACCGACACCACCAACGTCTCGTCGCGCAGGTGACGCATCACCATCTGCGGGTCGAGGCGGCCGTTGGGGCCCACCGGCAGCAGCTCGACGTCGAAGTCGTCGCCGTGCAGCGCGCTCAAGGGGCCGAGCACCGACTTGTGCTCGATGGCGGTCGTCAAAATGTGGCGTTTGTTCGACTGGCGGCCGAACTCGGCCAGACCACCGAGAGCCAGGTTATTACTCTCGGTCGCCCCGCTCGTGAAGATGACGTCGGTCGGCTCGGCAGCGACCACGTGGGCGACTTGCTCGCGGGCGAGCTCCACGCTGTGGCGCGCCCGCATGCCGTAGCTGTGACCGACGCTGGAGGGGTTGCCGAAGGCGGCGCCGAGGTGTTGGAGGAGGGTTTCGCGGACGCGCGGGTCGAGGGGCGTGGATGCGTTGCAGTCGAGGTTGATGGTCATGATCGATGTTCCGGTGCGAGTGCTTTTAGCTCTCGTAGGTCACAGCCGGTCGAGCACCGACTCGAGCTTCTCCTCGGTGCAGCGACGCTGCTCTTCAGTGGTGTTGACCCGGTGGTTGACCAGCACCTCGCCGTGGCGCTCGCCGAGGCGAAACTCGGCGACGAACCGCGCGATCAGACGCACCACGGTGCGCCCGGGCCACGGCTCTTCGCACACGACGAGTTGGTCGTCGAAGGCGGCCTGCAGCCCGTCGACCAACCGAGCGACCTCGGGGGCCGGCTCGACGTGGTAGATGAACTGCAGGCCGCGCAAGCAGCGCGGGTTGGGTCGGCGCTCGTAGGGCATCGCGACGCTCAGCCCTCTTTGGTGACGACGATTTCGCTGAAATCATCGCCCTGCGCCATGCACTTGGTCTGCTCGGCGACGTAGCGATCTTCGGACTCGAAGATCTCCTTGAAGTAGTCCTCGTCGAGCGTGGGGCCGTCGGCGATGCCGCCGGTGTAGACCAAGTTCATGATGCCGGCGGCGCCGCCCTGTGCCAGGTAGCAGATGGGGCGGTCGGCCTCGCCGTACATGCCCAGCCAGCCGCGGCTCTCGTAGTCGTCCCAGATGCGCACGACCAGCTTGTCCTCGCTGAGCTCGTGCACGCGCCACACACCCCAGCCCAGCGCGTTGACCACGGCGACCATGCCGTGGACCCAATCCTCTCGGGTCTCGCACTGCGGGCGTACGACCGCATCCCACTCGGCGCTGGTCATGATGCCGCCGAAGGTGTTGAACGCGCAGCGGTAGCCTGCGTCGACCAGGAGCTGCTCGCCGTACTCGAGCAGGCCGGTGTCGCCCATGCGTCGGACGAACTCGAACGAGATCCGGTCGTAGAAGTTGGCGAAGTGGTGGGTGAGCATCACGCCGAAGCGCGGGATCAATCCCTCTTCGTTGCCGCTGAAGTCGAGGCCGGCGAGCGCCTCGAGTACGGCGGCTTCGTCGACGTTGGTGTGCTCGCTTTGGGGCGGCGGCTCTTGGCCCGAGCCCTTGCCTTCGCCCGGCGAGTTGAAGCTGTCGGCAGGCTCGTCACGGCGCACCAGCGCGATGACGCCTTCCTCGGCGCCCAGCGCCATGCACTGCTCGCAGCGCGCGGCGAAGGCCCCGGCGTCGAGCCCGTAGGCTGCGGCGACGGCGCCGGCGGCGTAGCCCTGGTCGAAGTAGGTCTGCGGCTCGGCGAAGTCGCCGTCGACGATGCTTCGGAAGCATTGGCCGTAGTGGGACGTCGGGGTGCGCACCGTACCGCCGTCGGCGTCCGCTTCCGAGAAGTCGATCGTGCCGAAGCCGTGTTGGGCGAACGCATCGGCGGCGAATTGCAGCGCGCCGGCGGCGTCTTCGAAGCCCAACTCCTCGCGAGCGTTGCTAACCCAGGCGTGCGCCACCGAGGCCGCCGCGTCGCGGATGACCTCTCCCATCTTCAGATCGGTGGGGAGGAGCAGGGTCTTCTGCAGCCAGTAGTTGTAGTGATTGCAGTGAAAGAGGGTGGGCTCGCCGGCCACCAAAGTGCGGCCGTGGGGGGCTTGCTTGGGGGTGGATAGAACGCGTGACATCGTTACTCCTACACGAAGTGTTTGAAGAAAATGCTCGAACTCGAAATCACGACGGGCTCAGCCCGCCTCGACCTCTTCGATGGCCTGTTTGAGCGTGGCGACAAGATCGGGGGACAGCGGCTTGTCGCGGTCCATCTCGGAGAGTTCGGGCATTTGCTTCCGCAAGATCACGCGCACCATGATCATGCGCCCGCTATTTCCGGGAAATAGGTCGTTGAGGGTGGTACTGCTCGACACGTGGGTACCTCCGTTGTCATTCGGTGAATGGCCGATTGTTGTGACGCCAACCCCCCACCTGAGTTAGCTCTACGTGCATCGACACGGAGCACAGCGAGTTTTAGAAAATTTTTCGCGAGGGCAGGGATGAGGCTGTCGCAGAAGCTCGGCGCCGTTTGGAGGCAGCGCTTCCAGCGCTGGTTACAGAAACGTGCGGCCTTGCAACCAGCGCAAGATGCGCTGCCTCCAAAGGCTTTTGCGACAACCTCAGGGATGCCCCGCACCTAAAACGAGAGGATTTTTAGAGTTTCATAAGCAGGTCGGACGACTTGAGCCGTCCGGCCACCTCGGCGGTGGCTTGCAGCGCGGAGGTGATCGACTCGAGGCGTGAGGCGGCCTCGGCGACGTCGGTCGACTCGAGGCGCGAGGCGTCGACCTCACTCTGGAAGGAGATCGCCTCGGAGAAGGCGGCGGCGTGGTCGAGCGCGTCGAGGCGGCTGCCGGCGATCTGGCGAGAGTGGTTGAGCTGCTCGATGGAGCCGTCGATGTCGGTGATCAGCGCGCGGGCGGCGTCCTGGTCGCCGGCGCGCAGCGCCTGCTCGAGTTGGTCGAGCACGAAGGGGATGTCGATGTTCCCGGCGAACGCCTCGGCGCCCGAGAGCTGCTCGATCTTGGTCGTCGGCGCGACCTCGACCTCGCGAAGCCGCGTGCTCCCCACGTAGCCGCCGGCGTCGTACGGCGGCTGGCCGTCGGCGATGCCGCCGAACAGATACCGCCCCTGATGCTTGGTGTTGATCGTCTGCACGAGCGCCTCGCGCATCTCGGCGATCTCGTCGGCCCCGCCGTCGAGCACGGCCTGCGACTTGAGCCCGCTGGCCATCTGCACGGTCAACTCTTTGACGCGCACCATGATGTCGTCGGCGTTGCCCAGCGCGGCGTCGGCGGCCTGCATCTCCTCGCGCACCCGGGCGTTGACCTCCAGATACGCCTTCTGGCGAGCATCGGCGGCCTCGATGCGCGACAACATCGCCGCGGCGACCGGATCGTCGCTGGGTCGATTGACCTGCTTGCCGCTCGAAATCTGCTCGATCGTCTCTTGAAGCCGCGACTGATTGGTGCGCAGCCGGTCGACCAACGACAAGTACTTGTTATGTTCGGTGACACGCATGGTGCTATTTCCTACAGATCCCCCAGCTACGCTTCGCTTCGTGGGGGGCTATCAAATTTTTGGCTCCGCCCTCCGATCCCCCAGCTACGCTTCGCTTCGCAGGGGGCTATCACTTGTTTAGTGAATCGAGGCGAACGCGCTAACGCTACCTCTTGATCGACAGGATCGTATCAAACATCTCATCACCCACCTGAATCAACTTCATCGACGCCTCGAAGGCCCTCTGGGCCTGCGTCATCGCGACCATCTCCTCTTCGAGGGAGACGCCCGAGACCGACGCTTCCAGGCTTTCGAGCTGGGCGAGGCTCGCCGAGGCGGCTTCGGCCATGTTGGAGGCGGACGCGACGGATTTGCCTACTGCGATCGCCACGCCGCGGCTGCCCTGGCGCAGGGTGTTGCCGGAGCTGAGCGCGGCGTCTTGGAGCGTCAGCATCTGCTCGATATTGCCGTTGCCGCCGGGCACGCCCGCCGGGTCGGCGGCGGTGGCCAATGCGTCGGGGTTCGTGGTGACCAGCGAGCTGACCTGCAGGTTGCGCGCGGCGCCGTCGGGCGAGCCGAGGGGCACGAAGAAGTCGCGCCCGCCCACGCCGTCGGTGCCTACGCCGGCCCCGTGTACGGCGTTGAACTCGTTGGCGAAGTCGTAGGCGAGCTGGTCGAGGTCGGCGATCTGGCCGGCGAGTAGCTCGTTGTGCGAGTCGAGCAGGCCGCCCAGGCCGCCGCCGGGCGTGTCGAGTTTGCGCGGGGCGGCCGCGCCCCCGTCGAGCAGGAGCTGCAGCTCGCCGGCCGCGGTGCGCTCGACCTGCAGCGTGCGCGCCTTGCCGGCTTCGACCAGCGCCGCGCCGCTCTTGTCGATGAGCTGGATGGTGCCCGCCTCGCGGGGGACGACGTCGACCGAGATCTGCTCGGAGACGCCGGCGATGAGCCGATCGCGCTTGTCGATGAGTTCGCCGGCGTGCTGGCCGGCCTGCACGGCTTGCTTGATGCGTCCGTCGAGCTGGGCGATCTGCTCGAGGTCGCCGTTGAGCGAGTCGACGCGCGCCTGCATCCCCGTAAAGATCTGGTCCTGCTGGTCGGCCATCGCCTTTCGCGTACGCGAGAAGCGCCGGGTCATCTCCTGGGCCGACTCGATAAAGTCCTGGCGCTCGATGGCGCCCGAGGGGTTCGACGACAAGTTGCGAAGGCTCGAGAAGAAGCTGTCGACTTGCGAGGCGAGGTCCTGGCCGTTGCCGGGGTTGAGGGCGGCCTCGACGATCGATTCGGCCTCGATGCGGGCGGCCTGGTAGCCGAATTCGCCGCGATGATGGGCGAGCTGGCGGTCGATGAAGGGGGCGCGGACAGACTCTTGTGCGCCGACTTGCACCCCGCGAAGCTCGGGGTTGGCGTAGGCGCCGCCCAGGGTGGTCAGCTCGACGCGTTGACGTCGGTATCCGGGCGTAGATGCATTGGCAATATTATTCTGGACGGTCTCCATCCGACTCTGGTGGCTGAGCAGAGCGGTGCGGCCCAGCGAGAGTAGATTTCCGACCGAACTCATCAGATTTTACTCCTGATCGCGCTCAGCGAGCGTCGTTTCATGCGCCCGTTGGCGTTGTAGGTGGTCGACGCAGCGGCGCCGCTGATCTCGCCGATATACGCTTCGATCCAGCTCAGAGAGCGGCTCACCAGCGACTGGTTCACAGAGTTCAGCTCGGTGACCACGTCGACCAGGGCTTCGAAACGATCGGCTTTGTCGCCTAGCTTGCTGCTCAGCTCCGGGTCGGCCTGAGCGGCGAGCCCGCGCAGCGCGTCGGGCATCGACTCGGGCAGGCTCGCCTGGTCGCGGCCGGCGTCGTTCCACAGCCGGCTCAGCGCGGTGCGGCGCTCGGCGCCGTCGCGCTCGAAGCCTTCCAGCAGGCCGCGCTTGCGATCGAGCGTGCTCAACAGGCTGCCCACGTCGAAGACGGTGACGTACTCACGCTCTTTTTGCAGACATTCGGTCAGCTCCACCAGACGTGCCTCGGCGCGAGCGAGAACCGCTTCGAGGGCTTCAACGTGCTTGGTATCGAAAATCTGCATGGTATCCGTCGAGGTATTCATCGGGCGGTGCTCCAAAGGTTCTGCCGAATCTGATCGGGAGATCCGTGGGCCGGCGGGCTCACAATGAGGCCACAAGTCCACGGCGGCTCGTTCGTCTTGCAGAGGATCGAGTCGGCAGCCGTAGTCTCAGCGCGCGCTCAACTGTCGCCCAAGATTTCGATGGCAGCACCGTCACCGAGCATCCGATCGGCCAGGCCCTGCAAGTCGGGCTTGTACTCACCCGAGCGGATCGCGGCCTTGAGCTCTTCGAAGGCGACGTCGTCGACCGGCGATTGCATGGCAATGTCGGTCAACTCGTTGAGATGACGAGAAGCACTCACGTCCACCGAGTCGCGTGCGTTGGCGGCATTTTGCTCGCCAGTCTCGCTTTGCACCTCTGCGGCTTTCTCAGAGCCGCCGGCTTTGTTCACGCGCGTGGAGGGCGTGTTATTCAGATTGATGATTTTCATGGTCTTCTCTCACGGCTATCGGGGTCTCGACACTCTGCGTGGAGTACATCGACACGCGTAAGTATGAGCTTTAAAAATTATTTCCCTTTTTTTCCGTTTCGTCCGAAAGGCCCCAGGCTCGCTCCAAAAGCCGAGCGATTCCAAGCTCTCCTCGGTCGGCGGCCATGTCGGCGACGCGCTCGGAGAGCATATCCTGATAGAACTCTCCGGCCAATTGTTTGTCGGCGCCCATCGCCGACGATTGGTTCATCTGCTTGAAGAGTTGGCGGGCAAAAATTGCCTCGAACTCTTTGGCGGCCTCGCGCATCTTCTCCGATCGCTCGGTGTTTGGTCGCTCGCCACTTTTGCCCACAGCGCCGGCCTCGCCGCTCAGCTGGGCGCGCTGGGTAAGCTGCAGTTGTTGGATGGCGCTCAGGTTCATCGTGCTCATGAATCGTCCTTACTGGATAACCAGTTTGGCGTTGAGGGCTCCGGCCGACTTGATTGCCTGCAAGATCGCGACCAGGTCGCGAGGCGTGGCGCCCAAAGCGTTGAGTCCGGCCACCACATCGCCGATGGTCGCCTCCGGCGCGACCACCCGAAGCGCGCGGTCCTGCTCGTTGGCCGACACGTCCGAGTCGGGCGTCACCGTCGTCTGCCCCGCGCCCAGCGCGTTGGGCTGGGAGGCGCGGTAGTCGGTCGAGATGGCCACGTTCAGGTTGCCGTGGGCGATGGCCACCGGACCCAGGGTGACGTCGCCGCCCAAGACCACCGTGCCGGTGCGCTCGTTGATGATCACCTTGGCGACCGTGCTTCGCTGCACGTCGATGCGCTCGAGGATGGCGATGAACTGCGGGACGTGGTCGGAAAAATTGTCCGGAACTTTTACCCGCACCGTCGACGCGTCGGTCGCGCTTGCGATGCCCTGGAACGGCTCGGGCTTGTCGCTCTCTTCGGCGGGCTGAGCGTTCGGGTCCTGCTGAGCGTTGGGATCGGGCTGGGCATTCGCATCCTGCGCGGGCTCGTCCTCGGCGAACAGCTCGCTGACGGTGCGCGCGATGCCTACGGCGGTGGTGAAGTCGGCCTGGTGCAAGATCAGCCGGATCTCGGTCTTCTGCGACAGGTCCAGCGCCACGCTGCGCTCGACGAGCGCGCCGTCGGGGATGCGCCCGGCGGTCACGTGGTTCTTGGTCACCGAGTTGCCCCCGACGCCGCTCGCCGAGTAGCCCCCCACCGACACCGAGCCCTGGGCCATCGCGTAGATCTTGCCGTCGGGCCCGCGAAGCGGCGACATCAGCAGCGTGCCGCCCTTGAGGCTGCGCGCGTTGCCCATGCTCGAGACAGTCACGTCGAGCTTCTGGCCCGACTGCGCAAACGGCGGCAGCTGGGCGGTCACCATGACCGCGGCGACGTTTTTGGTCTGCAGCTTTTTCTTGTCGACCTTGATGCCCATGCGGCTGAGCATCGAGGCGGTCGACTGCACCGTCAGCGCCGAGCGACCCACGTCGCCGGTGCCGTCGAGGCCGACGACCAGGCCGTAGCCCAGAAGCTGGTTCTCACGCACGCCCTGCACATACGCGATATCCTTGATGCGCACGGCTTCGGCGTCGGCCGGCAGCATGACCAGCAACGCGAGGAGGAAGGCGATTATGTGAGTCAATTGCTTCATGACGTCCATCGGTGCGGGGGCATCTTGCCCTCGTCATCTAAAACGGCCAAATCCACCCAAAGAACCGCGTAAACACACCCGGCTTTTGCTGCTCCGAGAGCACGCCGCGGCCGGTAAACTCGATCTCGGCGTCGGCCAACTTCGTCGAGCTGATCTCGTTCTGCTCGTCGATATCGTGCGGCCGGGCCACACCGCTCACGTAGAAGTGATGTTCCTCGTCGTTGACCAGGATGACGCGGTGTCCCTCGACGAACAGGTTGCCGTTGGGCAGCGTCTTCTTGACGATCACCTGCACCGTCGCGGTCAACTGCTCGCTGCGTCCCGTCTCGCCGCGGCTCTCGTAGTCGATCTCGGAGCCGGCGGCGATGAGCTCTTCGGGGTCGATGTCGGCGTCGAGCTTCTGCAGCTTGGCCATCGCCCCCAGAAACGAGGCGATATTGGCGTTGATCTCGGTCTTGCGGTCGATGCGGGTATTCGCGTCGCGGCGAGCGTCGGCGTACTCCTCGACCTCGACGGTGAGCACGTCGCCCACACGCAGCGCGCGCTGGTCGGCGTACAGGTAATTCGACAGCTCGTTCGCGCTCCACAGCGACCCGTCGGTGCGCCCGCCTTGGGCCTGCTCGGGCTGCACGGGCATCTGGTAGTCACGCGACTTGGGCTTGTACCCGTCGATATGACTCGGCTCGTTGGCGCAGCCTGCTGCGAGCAACGCACCGGCCAAGAGGGATCGAACAGCTACGGTTTGCAGCAGCGACTTGGCCACGTTGTGGCGGTTCTTGGTTCTTGGTTCTTGGTTCTTGGTGAGCATCAGGGGACCTCGACGAGGGCGTTGGAGCGGGCAATGGCGTTGACGACGGCGTTGGAAGAGGCGCTGCGCACGCGCACGGTGTCGCCGCGCTTGCCGCTCTGCAGGGCGACGCCGCGGTCGGTGATCTTGACCGCGCCGCGACGCACCAGAATCGTCACGATCTGGTTGCGCTCCACGGCCACCGGCTCTTCGAGCAGGCTGGCAGTGATCACCTGGCCGGCCTTGATGCGCCGGCGCGCGATCTTGTGGTCGAGCTCGCCCGTGTCGGTGACGAAGCCGTGGGGGAGCCCGTCGAGTGTTTTGGGCTCCACGCGCACCATGGAGCCGACCGCGGCGTCGGCGTCGATGTCGGCGTCGGCCACCAGCACGGGGACCTCGATGGTCACCGGCGCCTGGACCCACGCCCCACGAGCGCTCTCCGAAGAGACGAGTCGAGCGCGGACGCGGCGACGCAAGCGCCGCTCGTCGAGCTCGAGGCGATAGTCGCCGGCGGGCATCTTGCCCACGACGCGAATCTTGCCGACCTCGACGGTGGCGCCCTTCCACGGAAGCGCGGCCTGGACGGCGTCTTCGAGCTGCTGTTTGAGCGGCTGCGAGTCGGCCTGGGCACGGGGAGTCCAGGCGGTCAGCGCGAGTAAGACGAGCGGGAGGAGGTAAAGAAGGCCTCTCCCTCGGTCCCTCTCCATCCCTTCGGGCGGAGAGGGAGTCCTCTCCTCGGTCCTCTCCTGGCCTACGGCCGGAGAGGAAGATGTCGGGTTGACGTAGGTCATCGGCTCGTTGCTTAGCGGATATTCGTGGTCGACTGGAGCATCTCGTCGGCGGTGCGAATCACCTTCGAGTTGAGCTCGTAGGAGCGTTGGCTGACGATCATCGAGATCATCTCCTCGGTCACCTCGACGTTGGAGGTCTCCAGGTACCCCTGGCTGAGCGCGCCGGTGCTTCCCTCGCCCGGAAGCCCCATGCGCTCGGGGCCGGAGGCGACGGTCTCGGCGAACAGGCCTCGCCCGAGGCTGTCGAGCCCGGCGGGGTTGGCGAAGTTGGCCAGCTCGAGCTGGCCGATCTCGACTTCGGCCGGGTCGTCGGCCATGACCACGCTGACGCGGCCGTCGCGGCCGATGGTGATCGAGGTCGCCTCCTCGGGCACGTTGATATTGGGTTCGAGCTGCAGCCCGTCGGCGTTGACGATCTGGCCGTTGGCGTCCACGCGAAACGAGCCCACGCGGGTGTACGCCGGCTGGCCGTTTTGCTGGACGACCTTGAAGAACCCGTTGCCCTCCACGGCGATGTCGAGCGGGTTGTCGGTCGCCTCCAGGTTGCCCTGCGAGAAGCTCTTCTGAGTGGCCGCGGTGCGCACACCGCTGCCGACCTCGAGGTTGGTGGGCGCGCCGCCGGCGTTGGGGTCGCCGGCGTTGCGCGTCTTCTCGTACAGGAGCTCCTGGAACTCGGCGCGCGAGGACTTGAAGCCTGTGGTGTTGGCGTTGGCGATGTTGTTGGCGGTGACATCGATCTTACGCTGCTGTGCCTGCATGCCGCTGGCTGCTGTGCGAAGTGCCTTATACATCGTCTACATCCTCCAATTTGGCCGTCCTCTTCGGCTGAACCTGTTCAGCCGCTCGACTTGCCCACTTTGTTGATCGCCTGCTGGTCCATCGTGCGATAGGTCTTCATGAGCTGGTGCATCGTGTCGAAGTGCCGGTGCAGCGCGATCATCTCGGTCATCGACTCGACCGGGTTGACGTTGGCGTTCTCCACAAAGCCCTGCTCGAGCGAAGCCCCCTGGGCGGGCATCAGGTTCTGTTGGGCGGTGGTATACAAACCATCACCCGAGGCCTGAAGAGCCTGAGGGTCTTGCACGTCGACCAGTCGAATCTCGTCGAGCACTCCGATCTCATCGAAGATCAGCCCATCGGGCGCGATCTGGATGTTGGCGGCGTCACCGGGCACGTAAATGGGGAGTCCGTCGATATTGAGCACGGGGTGTCCGGACTGGGTGACCAACCGCCTGTCGGCGTCGACGCGCAGGTTGCCGTTGCGGGTCAGCGAAGCCTGCTCGCCGCCTGCCCCGGCCTGCACCTGCAAAAAGCCTCTCCCGGTGACGGCGACGTCGAGCGGATTACCCGTCTCCTGCAAAGCCCCCTGGCTCAAATCGAGCCGGCTGCCCTCCATGGCTACCTGGCGGTCGGCCACGTCCTCACCCGCCAACACCTCCGAGAACGACACGCGCTTGGCGCGATATCCGTCGGTGTCCGCATTGGCGAGGTTATGGCTGACCACCTCGAGCTGGCGGTTGCGGGCGATAGCGCCCGACAAGGCTGTGTAGATTCCGTCGCTCATCGTCACGTTCGGTCGAAAGCTTTAATCATTTTTTGGTAGAGCAATTGGCGTGCCAAGCCACAATCGGCCCGAGAGGGGTGTAGGGCGGGGATTTCGGGGCCGAAAAAAAGTGGCGGGAAAATTATGCCGGGTGGGTGGGCAATTGGTTCGGGGGATGGGGGCCCGACCCGTGAACCTGCACGTGCACGTGAACGTCTCACCATCCCGCACACCTTTGTTGATGCGCTGCGTTGACGGTCGGGGCGCGGTCGTCCCCGGCCGCCGGGGTCCGTCTCGGGCCCCGCACGTGTTTGGGCAAGGCGTGTGCCTTGCAGGAAGACACGCAAGCTGGGGCGGGGACGCCCCAGGGCGGGCGAGGACGCCGCGCGCCCCGACCCGGTTGTTCGCCTCCGCCATTTGTGTTGGATGGTGACACGTGAACGTTCACGGCCGTTCCCACAGCAATGCGGTCAATCTTGCGATTGAGTCCCCCACTTCAGCGGCGGACCTTACAGTTCGGAGCCCCATTCCGCCCACCGGAAGCCACCCCGCACCTCACCCATACTTCTTCGGAAAAAAGTCCTCCAACGCCATCGAGGCGAGGTGTAGGCCCTGCAGAAGGCCCACGCCCGTCCGAGAAGCGCGAACGACTCATCCCTCGCCGCCGCCGGCCACCAACGCGTTATCCAACTCATCCGCACGCTTTTTCGCCGGCCGGTCCTTGATCCTGCCCCAATAGTCGACGAACTCCGCCCGCTTTTCCAACGTGCCAAACTCCAGCCCAAACCCGATCTGCAGCCCCACGTACACATCCGCCGCGCTGAACCTGTCGCCGGCAATATACGGACGCTGCGACACGGCGTCGGCCAGCGTATCGAGGACGGCGGCGAGGTTGCCGTAGCCGACCATCCGCTCCTGCTCCGGAGCCACGCTAATCTCCAACGATTGGTTGGTGATCGCCGACTCGAAGGGCCCGGCCGCAAAGAAGAGCCAACGATAATACGCCGCCCGCTGGGCCGGCTCGGGCGCCAGCCCCGCCTGCGGAAATGCATCGGCCAGATACGCACAGATCGCCGCACACTCGGTGACCACCTCATCCCCATGCCGAATCGCCGGCACCTTGCCCATCGGGTTGACGGCCAAATACTCCGCCGACTTCATCTCGTCGCCATACTCCAGCACCACGGTCTCATACGGCGCCCCAACCTCCTCGAGCATCCACCGCACGATCCGGCCCCGCGACTGCGGATTGGTATAAAAGATGAGTTCGTCGGCCATGCTGTCCTCCACGGTTGGGTTGTCATCGGTTGGTTTCTGAGCAGCGCAGACCTACACCCAGGCGCCGACCTCGGTCAATCCGCGCGGGGCCGTTGCGAAACGTACGTCCTGCAGAAGGCCCGCGCCTGCTATTGTAGCAATTATGATTGAAGGGCAGGGAGGGGGGCCTCTCCCTCGATCCCTCTCCTTCCCTTCGCTTCGCTACGGGTGGAGAGGGGGGCCTCTCCTCGGTCCTCTCCTTCCCTCCGCTTCGTTACGGGCGGAGAGGAAGATGTCGTTTAATCGATCTCTGTACAGGGTGCGATGTTGCTCTACCGATCTCTGTACAAGGTGCGTACTGGCAACATCTTCCTCCCCTGCGCGAAGCAAAGCGTAGCGTAGGGGAGGACCGAGGAGGGGACTCCTCCTCCGCGAAGCGAAGCGAAGTGGAGGAGGACCGAGGAGGAGGAAGCCTTTTTACCTACCCCCGACGCATCTCCAACCCCTTTGGCTGTGCGGCTCGACAGGCAAGAAAGACCCCGGCGAGCCTGCGGGAGGCTCTTTCGAGGATGCTCGCAGGGTCGAAAATGCCTGCCGGAGGCTCTTTCGAGGATGCTCGCAGGGTCGAAAATGCCTGCCGGAGGGGGACGCGAGGGCGCGAGATGCTCGGAAGTGCCTCGGCGAGGGGGCGGCGAGCTCGCGGGCATCCACGGAAAAAGCCCCCGGCGGCTCGCCGGGGGCTTTGCTGTCCGCGCGCGCCACGTGCGGAGGTTATGCGGTCGGCTCGACGACGTCCTCGACGACGGCCGCGGCGGCCATGACGGCGTTGTGGAGGTGTTTTGGGGGGGTAGCAGAGATTGGGGGAGGGGGGCCTCTCCCTCGATCCCTCTCTTTCCCTTCGCTTCGCTACGGGTGGAGAGGGGGCCTCTCCTCGGTCCTCTCCTTCCCTTCACTTCGTTACGGGCGGAGAGGAAGATGTCGTTTAATCGATCTCTGTACAGGGTGCGATGTTGCTCTACCGATCTCTGTACCAGGTGCGTACTGGCAACATCTTCCTCCCCTGCGCGAAGCAAAGCGGAGCGTAGGGGAGGACCGAGGAGGGGACTCCTCCTCCGCGAAGCAAAGTGAAGTGGAGGAGGACCGAGGAGGAGGAAAAAAAGCCGTTACCCAGCCATCACCCCCCGCAACTCCTTAATCGCCGCCGACTTCAACTGACTCACCCGCCCCGGCGTCAAATCGAGGATATCGCCGATCTCGGCCAAGGTGAGCTCCTTGTTGAAATACAGGTCCAACACCAACTGCTTGCGCTCACTCAACCCCTTCAAACAGTCGACGAGTTGCTCGCGGGTCTCCTTGTAGTTGACCAGGCGGAACGGGTCGGGGGTCGGGGCCGTGAGCGAGAACGAGACGTCGGCTTCGTCGACGAACGAGTAGGGGGCGACCTTGCCGCGGAGCTCTTGGAGCTCCTGGAGGTCCATCTCCATCTCGGCGGCGAGTTCGGCGGGTTCGGGGGCGCGGCCCAGGTTGGACTCGAGCTTCTTTTCGGCCTTTTGCAGCTTGTTGGCCTTCTGGCGCAGCCGGCGTGGGAAGAAGTCGTGCTTGCGCAGGGAGTCGAGGATGGCGCCCTTGATGCGGAACTCGGCGAAGGTGCCAAAGGGCTTGCCCTCGGACGGGTCGAAGCGCTCGTGGGCGTCGAGCAGGCCCATGACGCCGACGCTGACCAGGTCTTCGAGCTCCAGGCCGCGGATATACGGCGGCAGCCGGCGTAAGATCCGCTGGGCGACCTTGCGCACCAGGCTACCGTACTCCTCGACGAGCGCGCGGTGCTGGCGCGCTTTCTCGAGCTCCTCGTTCGACGAGCTCGACTTCTGGTAGCTGCGAATGCCTCGTTTGGCTCTATACATCGTTCAGTCCCTCAACGTCCTTGTACTTCCAACTTCTCGCCTGCCGACTCCGAGCCAGGTCGCTCACCGAGCATGATCCAATCGACCAACTCCTGGCTGTCCGGGCTGGCGATGTCTTCGGGGACCCGCGGGCCGTAACACACGTGCGACACGGGCAACTCGGTGGCGAAGCTCGTCGACAGGATCGAGCCGAGACGGCGCGATTCGTCGAGCTTGGTGAACACCAGCGAGGCGGGTTGCAGGCGGGCGTACGAGCGCACCGTCTCGACCATGTCGGCGGTGGTGCGCGTGGCGCTCATGCAGATCTCGAAGCGCAGCGCGAAGTCGTCGCGGCATGCTCGGGCAAAATCTTCGTAGGCCAGCCCCTGCGAGGGGGCGGGGGCCCAGGGGCTTCGGCCCATCGTGTCGACCAAGATGAGGTCGAAATCGCTCAGGCGGGTGAGCGCCAGGCGCAGCTCGGCGGGGGCGGAGACCGCGAAGATGGGCACGCCCACCAGGTCGGCGTAGGTCTCGAGCTGGTACAGCCCGCCAATCCGAAACGTGTCGGCGCAGATGATGCCCACGCGCTTGTTGCCCACCAGCTTGGCGTGGGCGGCGACCTTGGCGATGGTGGTCGTCTTGCCCACGCCCGTGGGGCCGACGAAGACGGCCACTTCGGGCTTGTCGCTCTTCGTCTCCCACAGCGGCGGGGTCGTCTCGAGGCGGTCGATCATCTGCTGCTCGATGACGTCGTGGAGCACGCCGGGGCTGAGTTCCCACTCGACGTCGGCGTTGAACGCCCAGGCGATGAGCTCCTCGATATGCCCCTCGAGCACGCCGCGGTAGCTCAGCGCCTCGTAGATCGCGGCGATGGTCTGGCCGAAATTGTCGGTGTGCTGGGGCTGGTATATGCGCTTGATGCCCAGGCGAATCGACTCGAGCGCGTGGTACGGCAGCTCGGGCTTCTCGGGACGCGGCGCGGGGGCCGGCGCCGGGGTGGGCGCGGGCTGCTCGGCGCGCATCTCCTCGCGAATGCGAAGGTGGCGCACCTCCGAGCTCAGCGAGCGAATCTGCTTGGCGAGGTCCTCGACCAGCGCGACCAGGGCCGCCTTCGACGGGTCCTCCTCGATGGGCGCCTGAGTGACCGGGGCCTGTGCCTGTGTCTGGGCGTGGGGCATCGGCGGGTGGGCGAACTCGCTGCTGGAGTCGCTGGGGGCCACCGCGATCTCGAGGTTGCGCCCGTCTTCGGCGTGGGGCAGCCGCGAGGTGCTCACGATGACGGCGTCCTCGCCCAATTCACGTTTGATCTGACGCAAGCCCTCGCGGACGTCTTTGACGCGGTATTTTCGAAGCGGAAGTGTCATAGCGTTCTACCTTGAGTTACGGGTCATGCGTCTTGTTGCATCGTGCGTCATTGAATCTGGGCTTGCTGGGCGCCTTCGAGTTCGCCGGCGGGCAGGCTCAATTGAGCCACGCTGACCAGCTCGGCGCTCGGGACCACCTCGCGGTGGCAAAGCACCTGAATATCCGGGAAAAACTGGGCCAAAAACTGCTCCAGGGGGCCGCGCAAATCGGGCGGAGCCAGGATGACCGGCTCGGCGTCTTTGACGGCGAATTTGCCCAGCGCCTCCTCGATGGCGCCGAACAGCCCCTGCGCGGTGACCAGGTCGCAGGCGAGCACCGGCTCGCCCTGCTGCTTGACCAGGCACTGGCGAAGCTTGTCTTCGAGGGGGCGGTCGAGCAGCGCGGCGTGCAGCGTGCCGTTCTCGTCGGTCAGCTGGGCCGAAATCTGGCGAGCCAGCCGCGCGCGGACCTGGTCGGTCAGGGCGTTGACCGAGGTGTCGGGGTGCGCGCTTTCGGCCAACGCCTCGAGCACCGAGCGCAGGTCTCGGATGGAGACGCCCTCGCTGAGCAGGCGGCGCAAGACGTTGAGCAGCTTGCCGAAGCTGAGGCGCTCGCCGACGAGTTCCTCGACCAGGCGCGGGGCCTGCAGCTTGATCTCTTCGAGGCGATCCTCGAGGTCTTCCCAGCCAAACAGCTCGGCGGCGTGCTGACGGATGACCTCGGTGACGTGGGTGGTGATCACCGCCTCGTGGTCGACCACGGTGTAGCCGGCGGCCTCGGCGCGGTGGCGCTGGCTCTCGTCGACCCACACCGCGTCGAGCCCGAAGGTCGGGTCCTTGGTGGGCTCGCCGTCGATGCGCTGGGTGACGAAGCCGGGGTTGATGGCCATGAGCTTGTTCTGGCGAAGCTCGGCCGAGGCAATGGGCACGCCCTTGAGCAACAGGCGATAGGCGCCGGGCGCCATCTGCAGGTTGTCGCGGATATGAATCGACGGGACGATGATGCCCAGGTCGGAGGCGTATTGGCGGCGCACCTGCACGAGGCGCTTGAGCAAGGAGCCGCCGGAGGCCTCGTCGACGACCTTGACCAGCCCGAAGCCGATCTCGAGGGCGAGGGTCTCGACGCGCAGCAGCTCGTCGAGCTCGGGCTCGGCCTTCTCGTCCTTCTTTTCGTCGGCGTCGTCCAGCTCGACGGTCTCGTCGGCCGCCTGCGAGACGCGCCAGCCGAGCCAGCCAATGGCGCCGGCCATCGTCGCAAAGATCATGAAGGGCATGCCGGGGACCAGCCCCAGCAAAAAGAGGGTGACCGAGGCGCCGAACAACACGCGCTGGTCGCCCAGGAGCTGACCGGTGAGCTCGTCGCCCAGCTCGGCCGCGCTGGCCGCGCGGGTGACGACCACGCCGGTGGCCGTCGAGATGAGCAACGCCGGAATCTGGCTGACCAGGCCGTCGCCCACCGTGAGCACGGTGTAGGTCTGCGCGGCGTCACCGAAGGCCATGCCGCCCTGGAAGACGGCGATGAGCAGGCCGCCCATGATGTTGATGGCGGTGATGATCAGGCCGGCGATGGCGTCGCCGCGCACGAACTTGGAGGCGCCGTCCATCGCCCCGTAGAAGTCGGACTCGCGCTCGACGTCGCTGCGCTTTTGGCGCGCGTCCTCTTCGGTCAACGTGCCCGCGGCGAGCTCGGCGTCGATGGCCATCTGCTTGCCGGGCAGCGCGTCGAGGGTGAAGCGCGCGGCGACCTCGGCGATGCGCCCGGCGCCCTTGGTGATGACCATGAAGTTGATGAGCACCAAGATCAGGAAGACGATGATGCCGATGATGCTGTTGCCGCCGACCACGAAGTGGCCGAAGGTCTCGATGATGCGCCCGGCGTTGGCCTTGCCCTCGGCCGCGCCCAGCAAGATGAGCCGGGTCGAGGCGACGTTCAGGCCCAGGCGAAAGAGCGTGGAGATGAGCAGCAGCGCCGGCAGCACTGAGAACTCGAGCGGCCGGTTGACGAAGACGGCGGTGAGCAGGATGAGCACCGCCACGGTGATGTTGACCGACAACAAAAGGTCGAGCAGCACCGGCGGCAGCGGCAGCACCATCAGCGCGATGACGCTGAGCAGCACGAACATCAGCGGAGCGCTCTTGGCGCCCTGGAGCCTCTCGGTCAGGCTCATCTGCGTGCTGGATTTGGTGGCCGAACTCATCGTTTGCTTATCTCGTGTACTTCGTTTCTCGTTTCGTCACCCTTGCGGGTTAGCGCTTCTTTTTCTTCCAGACGTAGGCCAGAACTTCGGCCACCGCGCGGTAGAAGTTTTCGGGGATTGGCTCCCCGACTTCTACGTGTCTATGCAGTGTGCGTGCCAACGGAGGTTGGGTGACCATCGGCACGTCGTTTTCGGTGGCGATTTCGCGGATACGCAGCGCCTTGTGGTCGAGTCCTTTGGCGACCACCATGGGCACGCCGAAGTCGGGATCGTAGCGCAGCGCCACGGAGACGTGGGTGGGGTTGTTGATGATGACATCGGCCTCGGGCACCGCCTCGATGAGCCGGTTGGCGTCGAGCAGGCCGCGGTGCTGCTGGCGGCGCCGGCTCTTGATGAGCGGGTCGCCCTCGCTTTGCTTGTGCTCTTGCTTGGCCTCCTGCTTGGTCATCTTCATCTTTTCGTTCATCTGATGGCGCTGCCAAAAGAAGTCGGCGATGCCCAGAAGGACCATGGTCAAAGCGGCGGCAAAGAGCGGGTAGACGGAAATTTTCTCGAAGTAGCGGGCAAATTCTGCCGGGTGCATGTGCAGCAGTTGCCCGGGGGCCGGCGCGAAGGCGGTCAGCGCCAGGGCGGCCACCAGGCCGATGACCACGACCTTCGCCAGCGTCTTGATGAGCTGGGCGACGGTGTCCTTGGACAGAAACTTCTTTTTGAAGCCCTTGATGGGGTCGAGCTTCTCGAGCTTGGGCTCGAGCGGTTTGCCGCTCAAAAGCGGGCCGGTCTGCATCATGTGGGCGGCGATGGCGGCCACGCACATCACCCCGAAGACGGGCACCAACGGGGCGACGACCGCCTCGACGAGGCCCGAGAAGACGACCTCGGGGCTGCTGATGAAGTTCTCCGACTCGTCGAGCCGCGCCCACACGCCGCTCAGGGCCGCCGAGATGGGACCGCTGGCCAGCGTCGAGCCGACCCACAGCGCCGCCGCGCTGGCTACGAGCATGACGCCGGCGGCGAGCTCCTGGCTCTTGGCGACTTCACCGCGTTCGCGGAATTGTCGTTTGCGCTGGGGTGTGGCTTGTTCTGTTTTTTCTTGGCCGGACTCGCTCATGGTGAGGAGTGGTGCAAGGGGTGGGCCAAGCCGGTGTCGTCCTCTCCCTCGATCCCTCTCCTTCCCTTCGCTTCGCTACGGGTGGAGAGGGGGGCCTCTCCTCGGTCCTCTCCTTCCCTCCGCTTCGCTACGGGTGGAGAGGAAGACGTTGCTCTATCGATCTCTGTACGGGGTGCGTTGAAGCAACATCTTCCTCCCCTGCGCGAAGCGAAGCGTAGCGCAGGGGAGGACCGAGGAGGACCGAGGAGGAGGAAAGTACTTAGTTTGCCACGAGCATGCGCATCTGATTGGCCACGTCCAAGAGCTGGTCACTCATCAACGCGGCGAACGACGGCATGGTGAAGTAGAGCATGATCATGCCGGCGGGGATGGTCAGCGCGAAGCCGAACGCAAAGAGGTTCATCTGCGGGGCGACCTTGGCCATGACGGCCAAGACGACGTAGACCATCAGGCCGGCGGCCATGACTGGGGCGGCCAGGCGCAGGCTGACCGAGAAGAACTGCGAGCCCAGGTGGGCCATGTCGAGACGCGAGACCGTGGTCATGGCCACGCTGCCCGGCGGGAGCATGCGGAAGGTGTCGAAGACCGCGCTGATGATGTGTAGGTGGGCGTCGACGGCGAAGAAGACCAGGAGGCCGATGACCTTGAGGATGCGGCTGATGACGGTGGTGCTCGCGCCGGTCGACGGGTCGACGAAGCTCGCGAAGCCCAGGCCCATCGAGTAGCTGGCCATCTGGCCCATGCCGGTGGCGAAGGCCATGATCACGCGCACCATAAGCCCCATCGCCAGGCCGAGGATGAACTCGGGGGCGAGCACGGCCAGCCAGGCGGCGATGCCTGCTTCCGGGGGGAGGTGGGGGAAGCCGAGCGCCCAGCACATCACCAGGGTCAGGTGCAGGGCCAAGAGCGCGCGCACCCTCGGCGGCACCGCCGAGTTGGTGCCCAGCGGCGTGCCCGACAAGACGCCCAGCAGGCGCATCATGACCGCCGCGCCGCCCAGTATGTAGCCGTCGGCGGCAAATAGGAGCGCGCTCAGCTCGTTCACGGCAGCTGTCCTACCGTTTCGATGGAGCCGATGATCTCTTGGGCGAAGGTCAGCCAATGCTGCAACAGCCAGCCGCTAAGCCCCCACAACACTGCCCCGATGCCCACGATTTTGGGCACGAAGGTGAGCGTCATCTCGTTGATCTGGGTGGCCGCCTGCAGAATGCTGACAACCAGGCCGATCGCCAGGGCGGCGGCCATGAACGGGCCCCCCAAGAGCACGGCGACCCACATGGCCTGACGCGCCAATTCACTGACCCACTCGGGACTCATCTCAACCTCCCACGATGCTTCGCGCCAGGCTGCCGATGACCAGGTTCCAGCCGTCGGCGAGCACGAAGAGCAAGAGTTTGATGGGCAGCGAGACCATGACCGGGGGCACCATCATCATGCCCATGGCCATGAGCACCGAGGCGACGACCACGTCGATGACGATGAACGGGATATAGAGCAGCGCGCCCATGATGAAGGCGGTGCGAAGCTCGCTGAGCATGAACGCGGGCACGAGCACCAGGGTGCTCACCTCGTCGAAGCTCTTGGGCCGCTGCGACTGCGTCATGCTGACGAAGAGGCGCAGGTCTTTGGGCCGGGTGTGGCGCGACATGAACCGGCGAAGGGGCTGCACGCCCGCGTCGATGGCCTGTTGGTCGGTCAGTTGGCCGGCGCGGTACGGCTCGATGGCCTGCTCGTTGATGTCCGAGATGACCGGGCTCATCGTAAAGAGGCACAAAAAGAGGCTCAGGCCGATGAGCACCTGGCTTGGCGGCAGCGCCTGGGTGCCCAGCGCCTGCTTGAGGAAGCCGAGGACCACGACGATGCGCGTAAAGCTTGTGACGCTGACCAAGAGCGCGGGCAACAGGGTGAGCCCGAGCAGCAAGAAGATGATCTTGAGCACGGGCACCAGGCGCCCATCGCTCTCGCCCAGGTCGATGCGCACGCCGATGCTGGCGTTGCCTGTGTCGACGGCGTTGGTGTCGATGGTCTGCGCGCCTGTGGCGGCGGCCGCGTTGGCCGGGGCGCCCTGCGCGCTCGCCGCGACGGGGACCAGGAGCAAGCAGACCGCGATGACGACGGCGCTCAGGAGCAGATAAAAGTGGTGAATCGGGTTCACGACCGCTCCCAGTTCTTGATGCCGGCCTGGCTCTTGAGCGACTCGAGGCCGCAGACCACGCTGTCCGATTCGAGGTTGGCGCGCGAGGCGCGGCGCAGCTCGCTGCGGGCCTCATCGCGAGAGCTTCGGGTATTTCGGGTATTTCGGGTGCTCCGGGAGCTTCGGTCGGCGTCGGTGCGTCGGAAGAGCCCGTCGTGTCCCTCGGGCCTGGGTCCGGAGTCGATCGCCTCTTGGAGCATCGCCTGCCAGGTATCTTCGTCGCTCTGGCGGGAGGCTGCCTGGCCTAGTGCGGTGGAGCTCAGTGCGGTGGAGCCGAGTGCAGTGGAGCTGCGGGCTGCGGGAACTGCGTCGAGCTCGGCGAGTACTTGCATGTGGCCGTCGGAGAGGCCGAGCAGGAGCCGACGCCCCTCGACCTCGACGATCGTCAGCTGGTGCTTGGTCCCCAGCTTCATGCTGCGAACGTGCTCCATCTCGACGAGCGCGTTCGGGGTCTGGCCGGTGCGGTATTTCTGGTAGGCCCAGCCGCCCAGCGCGATCAACCCGGCGCCGCCGAAGAGGATCCAGAACGACGACATCGGGACTTCGCCGGCCGGGGTGGCGGGCTTTTGGACCTCGCCGTCCCCTACGGGTTGGCCGGCGCCCTGCTCGAGCAAGGCGCGGTAGGCGTCGGCGTCCTCGGCTTGCTCGTCGGATGGTGATGGGTCGGCGGGCGGGTCGGCCGCCACCTTGTCAGCGGCCGGTTTGTCAGCGGCCGGTTTGTCAGCAGCCGGCTTGTCAGCGGCGGCATGATCGGGCTGGGCGGCATCTTTTTCCGCCCGTGGCTCCGAGTTTTTTGCCGGTTCCTTCGCGCTGGCAGGTACGGCGCTCGCCGCCATCACCAACACGGTGGCCATCATCATCAAAATTCGCAGGTTCATTTTCGGCTCCAGCGAGCCTCAACCCTTCTTGAGGCTCTCAATCACTTCGTCGGTATCGATGACCGCGGTCAGTCGAATGCCGAAGCGTTCGTTGACCACGACCGCCTCACCGCGGGCGATGAGCACGCCGTTGACGCGTACGTCCAGCGGCTCGGTGGCCGCCTTCGACAGCTCGATCATCGATGAGGGACCCAACGACAATATCTCGGCGAGGGTCTTGCGGCTTCGGCCCAACTCGACGGTCACCTCGAGGGGGATATCTCCCAGAAACTCGAGGCCGGGCAGGTCGTGCTGCCCGTCGACCAGGCGCTGGTTATCCAGCCCTGCCTGGTCAGACTGCATGTTCTGTGCCGAACCTTGTCCCGAGGGATCGAAAGCGTTGTTGGCCGGGTTCATCTCGTCTTGCATGGCAATATCCTCAGGATCAGGAAGCTTCGTGTAGGGAGGTCAATTCGACGGCCAGGTTGCCGTGGCTCACCGAGATCTGGGCGCGGTACTTGGGCCGGCCCTCGATGCTCACGCACACCGGCTCGCTGGCCGACTGGTCCAGGCGCAGCACGTCGCCGGCCTTGAGCGAGGCGAGTTGGCGAAGGGTGATATTGGTGCGGCCCAACTCGCCGATGAGCTCGACGGGGAGGCCCGAGGCACGTTGCTTGAGCGTCTGCTGCCAGTCGTGGTCGTCGCGCTCGCTTCGCTGGTAGCGCCCCGAGGCGAATAGCTCGCGGTAGTCAGCAAGAAGTTCGAAGGGCAGCGCGAAGCTCATCGACCCGCTCTGCGAGCCGAGGTCGATGTTGAAGGTCGACGCCAGCACCCAGGCCGACGGGCTGGTAAAGGCGATATTCGATGGCGAGGTGTCCACGCGCAGGTGACGCATCGCCACGGGCACCACCGGGCGCCACGCCTCTTCGACGGCGCGGCCGAAGATGCGCACCAGCCGGCGGATCAAACGCAGCTCGATGGCCGAGAAGCGCTCGCGCTTGGGCGGCGCGGCGTCCGCGCCCCCGCTCAGGCCGGCGCCGCCGAAGAGGCGCTCGAGCAGGCCGAACAACAACTTCATCTCGATGGAGACCATGCCGTAGCCGTCGAGGGTCTCGAACTCGACCAGGTTGTAGCACCCCGGCGATTCGAGCTTGTCGAGCAGCTCGCCCCACGGCTCCATGCCGTCGGCGCGCGCCTCGACGTGGGTCTCGACGTTGAGCACGTGGGACAGCTCGATGGCCAAGTATTCGGCCACCCGCGCGTCGATGAGCTCGAGGGTGGGCAGCCGGCTGCGCTCGACGCGGCGCTCGCCGGTCAGGTTGAACGCTCGGTGCTCACGCTCCTCGACGTGGTGGGGCAGGTTCTCGACCAGCGGCGCCGCCTCCTCGACCTCTTCGACAGGAGGCTCGATCGACTCGGGCAGCGAGAGGCTGGAGTCGGCGGGAAGCTCCTCTGGAGCCTCGCCATCTAAGGGTTCGAATGAAAGATCCACGACGGGCTCCCGCTCACTGCATCATGAAGTCAGTGAAATACAGCTGCTGGACGGCGCGCGGCGAGACCACTTTCTTGGCCTCCTCGATGAGCGCCTCGCGCAGCCGGGCTTTGTCCTCCGGCGAGCGCAACTCGGCGGTGGTATACGCCGACAGCTTGCTCAAGTAGGCGTCGCGCAGGCGCACCTTGACCTCGTCGATCTTGGTGACGGCGTCTTTGTCGGTCGCCTCCAGGGTGATGCTCACGCGCAAGTAGCGCGGCTCGCCCGGCTCGTTGAGGTTGACCACGAAGGGGTCGAGGGGAACCAGGGGGCCCGGCGTGGCGCTCGGAGCTGCCTCGACCTCCGCTTCGGCCGGCTCGGCGGCCGCTTCGGGTGGGTTGGCGGCCTGAGCTCCTCCCATCAGCGAGGGGCCCATGAAGAAGAAGAAGGCCGCCAAGCCCGCGTTCGACACCAAGATGGCGGCGACCACGGCGATGATGACGCCTTTGTTCGATCCGCCCCCGGAGGCCTCGGCGGCCTCTTCGGCGCCCTCGACGTTTTCCTGCTCGTTATCCTTACTCATTTCGGTGCCCCCTGAGGCGTTGAAGAAGTCGGTTCGGCGGCCGGAGGGCCGGTCAAGATACTCATTCGCAGTAGATTGCTCTGGCGCAAAAAGCGCTTCTCGCGGCGGCCGGCCTCGTGGCCAAAGCCCATGATGCGCAGCCGGTCGGGCTCGATGCCGCGCTGCAACAGGAAGCGGGCGACTCCGTCGGCGCGGCGAAGCGCCAGGTCCCAGCCCGCTTCGACCTCCTTGAAGGACTCGCCGCCCTTGGCGTAGGTCTCCACGGCGACGTTGAACTGCGGCGGGCCAACCAGACTGACCAGTTGGCGCAAGAAGCGCTGGGCGGCCGGCTGCAACTCGTCGCTCCCCTCTTTGAAGGAGATCTGCCCGTCGACGTTGATGTGGATGCCCTCGGGCCGGTGCTCGACCCACGCCCGCCCTTCGAGGCCGGTGGCCTTGAAGAGCGCGGAGACCAGCGACTCGACCTTCTTCTTGGAGCGCTGTTTGACGGGCATGTTTAGCTCCTTGCGCAGCTCTTCGACCGCCTCGTTCATGGGCGTGCCCGCGATGAGCTCGCGCGTGGAGACCATCGCCGACTCGCTCTGCTGGGGATCGACCATCAGACCGTCACGCATCGCCTGACGAATCTGCTGGTCGTCGAGGCTCGACATGGTCAGCAGCAGCACGAAGAAGGTGAGCATGAGCATCAACAGGTCGGAGAACGTCGACATCCACGCGTTGGGATCGCCGGTCGGCCCCGACGGCTTCGAGCCTCCACGTTTGTCACGTCGGCCCATCACGAACCTCCCTTGCGCACCGGCGGCAAGAAGACGACCTCGACGCGGCGCTGCTGGGTCTCACCGGTGCGCAACGGGCGAGTGGCGCCGTAGCCGGCGGCGGTCAACATGTCGGCGGGCACCCCGGCGGCGTGGTGCAGGTAGCGGTACACCGCCGCGGCGCGCGCGGCCGACAGGTACCAATTCGACTGCGGCCCCGAGCTGGGGACCACGTCGGTGTGCCCCTCGACGCGTACCGGAAAGCCCACGCGCACGATGAGATCGGCCAGCCCGTCGAGCTGCGGAAAGCTTCGCGGGTTGATGCGCTGGCTGCCCGAGGCGAATAGGAGCCGGCTCTCGAAGCGAATTACCACCCGGCCGTCGCTGCGCTCGGCGACGTTGGCGCCCTGCAGGTCGTGAATCTCGAGCAGGGCCTGCACGCGGCGTTTGAGGTTTTGGGGCTGCTTGCGTGACTTCTTCTTGTGGGGCATCTCGGGGCCGAACTCCCCCTGCTTGAAGCCGGGGAGCACGCCGAAAGTACCGATCAACGAGTTGAGCACGATGCGGCTTCGGGCCTCGTCGATGGTCGCCAGGCTGTTGAGCATGATGAAGAAGGCCAACAGGATCATCGACAGCGCCGTAAAGAGCACGATGAACTCGTCGCTTTTCGGCTCGTCCTCTTTTTTCTTTCTGCGTCGTCCCATGATCTGGCTCAGCCGTTGTCACTGCGTTGGGAGGGCGGAAGCTCGACTTCGAGTTGCTGGGCCAGGATGCGCGGGTTCTCGCCGCGGGCGATGCCCATCAAGCCCTTGACGACGAGCGCCTTGGCCTGCAGCTCCTCTTGGTGGCGAATGCGCAATTTGCCGGCCACGGGGGTGAACACGACGTTGGCCAGAAGCGCGCCGTAGAAGGTGGTCAGAAGGGCGACGGCCATCGCGGGGCCGATCGCCGAGGGGTCTTCCATGTTCTGGAGCATGTTGACCAGACCGATGAGCGTACCGACCAGACCGAGTGCGGGCGCCGAGGAGGCGAAGGTCTCGAAGATCTGGGCGCCCGTGCCGTGGCGAGTCTCCATGCCCTCGAGCTCGTCGTACATCAGGTCTTCGATCTTCTCGGGCTCGATGCCGTCGACCAGAAGCTGCACGCCGCGCTTCATGAAGTCGTCCTCGATGCTCGACAGGCTGCCTTCGAGCGACAAGATCCCTTCTTTGCGCGCCGTGTCGGCGAACTCGATGATCTGGGTGTTCTGCTCGCTGATGTCGGGCACCTCGTAGCGAAATACGTTGATGGCGACCTTCATGGCCGAGAGCACCCGGGCCATCGGGAAGCTGATCAAGCCGACGCCGAACGTACCGCCGACCACGATCATCATGCTGGGCACGTCCAAGAAGGAGGTCAGCGAACCGCCGGTGAGAATACTACCGATGATGAGGCCGAAGGCGGCCACCAGGCCAATGATGGTTGCGATGTCCACGACTGCGTCTCTCTCTCCTGAGGCAGACAATCAAACAGTTCCGGGCCCGAGTTGGAGCAAACTCCGTACCAGCCCGAAAACAAAGTTCGTGCTCCGCTCGCACACCCCGTAGAAGGCCTACTCGGAAAATTGTGCCGGATCCGAAGGTGGATTTTTTGCCGGGTGGGTAGGGATCGCGCCTGGCGCCAAGACCCACGACCTCACGACGCCACGACCTCACGACTCCAGCCGTTGGCACACCCCTTGCTAGTTGTTCGGCACGTCAACGAGTGCCCCGCGCCGACCGAGTCGAACGCGGACGATTTCAAGGGTCTTCGCCCCAGACACACATGAACTCCCGATCGATCGAATTACTCCGCCGCGTGCGCGACACCGAGATGGCCGACGCGGTTCGCGCCGTCAGCCGCGCCCGCCAGGCGGTCGAGCAGGCCGAGCAGAAGCTCGACCAACTGATCAGCCAGCGCGACGACTTCCGCCAGCAGGTGCGCGCGCAATTCGAGAGCGGCGTGCCTCAGCGTGAGATGACTTTGCTCCACCGCCAGATGGACTCGTTCGACCGGCAGGTCGAGATGCAGCGACGCGAGCTCAGCCGCCAGTACGGCCAGCTCGAAGAGGCGCGCGAGCACCAGATGGAGCTGGCGATGGTGCTCAAACAGCAAGAGCGCCTCGAAGAGCGACTGGCGGCGATGCGCCGCAGCGAAGACCGCGCCCGCGAGCAGCGCCAGCTCGACGAGCTAGGAGCCCAATCCGTGTACCGCTGGAACCTGTCGGACTGAATCATGACGAGCCTGTGTAAACGAGCTGAGGCCCACGGCTGCGGTCAATTGCTGACCACTCGTGCCCGCGTATTGACGATCGGTGACCGCGACACCTGCGAGCGCCTCGAGCGCAACTTTCGCTCGCCGGCGCCCGACGCCCGGCAGTGTGACCAGCAATCCCACCTGGAGTTCGTCCACCTCGACGAGCAGCCCAAACTGCGTGAAACGTTGAACGCGAGCGCCGATCAGTGGGCGCTGCTCTTCATCGACGGCGACTCCATGCCCAGCTTTCAGGCCGTCCACCTGATGGCCAACGCTCTGACGGTCGAGGCGTCGTTTCTGGTGCTGGTGGCCGTCAAGCGCATCGGCGCCGAGTGGTGCATGGCGCTCGAGCAACTGCAGTGGTCCAACCGCGTCTTCGCCATCGAGTCGTCCCCGGAGGCGGCCAGCGAGGCGCAGACTGCCCGGCGGCTCATCGAGAAATGGTGTTGCTCGTCGCAGGCCGGCCACGGCGCCGAGCTCGGCGAGAACGACACCGAGGTCGACCGAAATCATCAAACCGGCGAGGCGGACGAGGCGTTCGACACCAAGGATACGCAGCGACAGCCGGCGCCGGCCTTTGTCGGCCACGACTCGACCGATGAAGCCGCGTACTCGGAGACCGCCCCCACGCTGGAGGAGGTCGGCGAGGCGCCCGTCCCGGCCATGCCGCCGATGCACCAGGCCCGCGCGCTCGAAGCCGTCGGCCAACTGGCCAGCGGCGTCGCCCACGAGATCAACACCCCGGTGCAATTCGTCAGCGACAGCGTCTTCTTTTTGCAGGAGGCGTTCGAGGCCTTCGCCGAGTTGTTCAGCTCGCATCAGGAGTTGCTCGACGAGATGGTCGACGGCCCGGAGGTGCGCCGCCACTGGAAGCACATCAGCCGCAATCACGACCTCGACTACTTTTTGGAGTCGGCCCCCGGTGCGTTGCGCCGGGCCGTCGAAGGCCTCGAGCAGGTCTCCGATTTGGTGCGCGCCCTCAAGGACTTCGCCCCGCGGGCCAATCAGCACGCCAAGAACCCGGCCGACCTGCACCGCTCGCTGACCAACGCGGCCACCGTGTCGCGCAACCACTACAAGTACGTGGCCGAGCTCGAGCTGGACCTCGAGCCGGTCCCCCACGTGCCGTGCTACGTGACCGAGCTCAACCAGGTCTTCTTGAACCTGATCATCAACGCCACCGACGCCATCGCCGAGCGCTTCGAGGGCTCGGGCCAGATGGGCACCATCAAGGTGTCGTGCTGGCAGGAGGCGAACGAGGCCGTGGTCACCATCGAGGACAACGGCTCGGGCATCTCCCCCGAGACCCAAGACCGGATATTCGACCCCTTTTTCACCACCAAGCCCGTCGGCAAAGGGACCGGTCAGGGACTGGCGATCGCGTGGGCGACCGTCGTCGATGGCCACGGAGGCCAGTTGAGCTTCGAGTCGACCATGGGCGAGGGAACGACCTTTACAGTGCGACTGCCGCTCGTCTGATCAGGCGGGCCGCCAGCCCATCGACCCCAACTTGCCAAAGCAATGAGCCATACCAAACACATTCTCTTCGTCGACGCCGAGCAACGCGCGCTCGAGGCGATCGAGCAGGTGCTGCACCGCGACAGCTACCGCTGGAACCTGTCGTTTGCCTCCGACGGCGAATCGGCGCTGGAGCTGCTGGAGACCGACACCGTCGACGTGCTGGTCACCGAGCTGGCGCTGCCGCGTCTCGACGGAGTCCAACTGCTCGAGTCGGCCCGCCAACTGCACCCGGACTCGATCCGCATCGTCTTCTCGGGCGAGGTCGAGTTGCACCGCATCCTGCAGTCGAGCGCGGTCGCCCACCAGGCGCTGGCCAAGCCGGCCTCCCCGCGACAGGTGCGCCAGGCCATCGAGCGCGCCAGCCAAGTGCACGAAGCCCTGGGCACCGAGGCGTGCCGGCGGCTGGTCAGCGGCGCCGACGGCTTGCCGATGGTCCCGTCGATCTACTCGAAGCTGGTGTGCACCCTGGCCAACCCGAACGCCTCGATGCAGCAGGTGGCCGACGTGATCAGCGAGGACGTCTCGCTGTGCGCCCAGATCCTGCGGCTGGTCAACTCGGCCTTTTTCGGCCTGGCCCGCGAGGTCACCACGGTGGGCGACGCGATCCGCTACCTCGGCCCGGCGGTGGTGCGTGACCTCGTGCTCTCCGAGGAGGCCTACCGGCTGGTCGCCCACGGCTCGCAGCAGGCCAACGCGATCATCGAGAGCGTACGGCGCCACTCGCGCATGACCGCCAAGGTGGCGCGCAAGCTGGTCAGCTCGCCGGAGTTGGCCGAGCAGGCCTTTTTGGCCGGCATGCTCCACCAGGTCGGCACCTTGCTTCTGGCCGCGCGCGGCGAAGACATCGAGTCGCTCGAGCGCCCGGCACGAGCAGACGCCCCGAGCGCCGGCGGCGGGTTGATCGCCCGGCGCAAAGAGCCCGAGCTCGACCATTTTCGCCTGGGCGCCTACTTGCTCGGTCTGTGGGGGCTGCCCGCCGCCATCGTCGAGACGGTCGCCGAGTGCAGCGACCCGTCGATCAGCGCCTCGACCCACGCCGAGTTGATCGCCGCGGTCCACGTCGCCCACCGCGTCATCGCCAACGTTTTGCCTGCCCATGACGGCAGCGAGCCGGTCTACGAAGCTCCGCGCCTGTACTGCCTCGAGCGCCTGGGCCTGCCCGACGCCCACGAATTGACCGCATCGGTGCGCGCCCAGATTTCCGTTCAATCGATGGAGACGCGATCATGATCACTTCGAGTTTGGTGCGCCCCCGCGTGCTGTGTGTCGACGACGAGCCGCGCGTGCTCGCCGGGCTGCGCCTACACCTTCGCCGCGAATACGAGGTCGAGGTGGCCGAAGGTGGCGAGCAGGCCCTCGAAATCATCAACCAGCGCGGGCCCTTTGCGGTGGTCATCTCGGATATGCGCATGCCGTACATGAACGGGGCGGCGTTTTTCGCCCAGGCGCGTGTGCTCGCCCCCGACACCGTGCGCATTCTGCTGACCGGCTACTCCGACATCGACGACGCCATCGCCGCGATCAACCAGGGCCAGATCTTTCGATTTTTAACCAAACCGTGCCGCCCGGCCGTGCTGCGCCACGCCGTCGAAGATGCGGTCGCCCAGTATCGCATGATCACGGCCGACCACGAGCTGGTGCGCCGCGAGGTCGACAAGATCTCGCACCAACTGCTGCACACCGAGCGATTGGCTACCCTGGGCACCATGGCCAGCGGCGTGGGACACGAGCTCAACAACATGGCGGCGGTGTTCAACTCCCTGGTCCACGCCCTCGAGCAATGCGCGCAAAAAGAGCGTCCGCCCAGCGCCGAAGACCTCGAGGACCTCAACTGGGTCGCCAAGCGGCTGACCATGCACGGGCGCCAACTGCTCAATATGGGCCGGCCCCAACGCCACCACACCGAGACGCTCGACCTGCGCGAGCTGGTCCGGCGCACCATCGAGCGCCTGGAGCTGACCGGCAAGCTCAAGACCGTCCAACTGCAGCTCGACCTGCACCCCACCCCGCTCAAAATTACCGGGAAGGCCGGCCAGCTCGAGCAGGTGCTCATCAACCTGTGCCTCAACGCCGTCGACGCCATCGACGACCACGGCACCCGTCCCGGCCGCGTCCACGTCAGCCTGGGCACCGACACCCACGGGGGCGTCTGGTGCAAAGTCACCGACAACGGGGTGGGCATTCCCCAGTCCGACCTCGGCTCGATCTTCGAGCCGTACTTCACCACCAAATCCGACGACCGCGGCACCGGTCTGGGCCTGTCGGTATGCCGTCAGATCGTCGTCGAGCACGACGGCGAGCTGAAGGTCGAGTCACAGGTCGGCGAGGGCACAACGATGACCATGACGCTGCCCAACGCCGAGCCGGACACCGAACCTCTCAGCGAGCCGGGCTTCTCGCTCGACGAAGACACCATCGCCACCCAGGACCGCTCCTAGGTCCTCATACGCCTCCCTACCACTCCAACGAACACCACTCGCCGCGCGCTCGTGCAACTGCCTTTCGTGCACGAGCGTGCACGGTCTCTGCCGTTCTGGCACACATTGGGGAAAGGCTGCACGAAATCTGCACGAAGCCCCTCAAATTGCACGATTTCGGCGGCCATTCGCCCCCCATTCTTCACGCAAATAAGATTGTCTACGCAGGCACTTAAGCTAAACTTACATATGTTGCTTAGAGCCTCTCGGGGGACAGAAACCGGAGGCCAACGCTACCCATTTTGCGTAGGAGTCGAACATGTCAGCATCACTCGAAGAATGGTCGTCCGCCCTTGGACTCGAGGTCTCCGAGGTCTTCGAAGACGAGCGTCCGATTGTCCGTCTGACTCGTTTCCACCAATGGGATGATTCGTATCCTGTGATGGTCTATGGGGACGACAAGACCGAAAAGTTGCTCTGCCTCGCCGAAAGCGTGGCGCGCACGCCGTCCACGGTGCTGTTGCGCGGCGAATCGGGCGTGGGCAAAGAGGTCATGGCCCGGTTCATCCACCGCGAGTCGCCGCGCGCCGACAAGCCGTTCGTGGCGATCAACTGCGCGGCGCTGCCGCCGTCACTGCTCGAATCGGAGCTGTTCGGCCACAACAAAGGTGCGTTTAGCGGCGCCCATAAAGATCATAAGGGAGTGTTCGAGCGCGCAGACGGCGGCACGCTGCTGCTCGACGAGGTCACCGAGATGCCCTTGGAGCTGCAGGCGAAGTTGCTGCGCGTCATCCAGGAGCGCAAGGTGCGCCGCGTGGGCGGCACCAAGGAGCATCCGGTCGACATCCGCATCATCGCCACGACCAACCGGGACCTGAAGGCTTACGTCGACGACGGCGAGTTTCGCGCCGACCTGTACTACCGCCTCAACGTCTTTCCGCTGCGCATGACGCCGCTGCGCGAGCGTCCCGACGACATCGCGCCGCTGGTGCGCTACCACCTGGGTAGGATCGCCGCGACCACCCACCCGGGCCTGCGCGGGTTGACCCAAGACGCGATGCGCAAACTGCAGAGCTACACCTACCCGGGCAACGTGCGCGAGCTGCTCAATATCCTGCAGCGCGCCGTGATCATGGCCGGTCGCTCGGACATGGTCGACGTCGAGCACCTGATGTTCGAGACCAACGTCGAGTGTCTGGCCTCCTACCGCCAGAGCGACGGTCCCGAGCACACGGTGACCATCCGCGCCGGTGACGACCCGCTCGACGACGTTCAGCGCGAGGTCATCCTCAACGCCCTGGCGCGGTTCAACGGCAACCGCACCCAGACCGCCCGCGCCCTGGGAGTCAGCGTGCGCACCATCCGCAACAAGATTCGCACCTATCGCGAGCAGGGTATCCCGGTCCCCGAATGACCTGCCACACCGCACGCCGACCGGACCATCGAGGCCGGTCGGCGTGCGCCTCGAACTTTTTAGTGGTCGAAAGCGCCTAAATGATTCAAGATTGAGTTGGCCAGCCCCGCTCTCCGCCAGCTCCACGTGAATCATGGCAAAGCCCAACGACCCCACGCATTCACCCGCCGTCGACCACCGCGCGCTCGAGCGCAGTGCGGCGCACGCGCCGGTGGCGCTCTACCAGTTTCAACGACTCGACGACCGGGCGCACATCCCCTTTGTGACCGAGCCGGTCGAGCGCGTTCTCGGCGTCGACGCCGCGACCATGATGCGCGAGTTCGACCTCGACTGGCTGGCTGCGCGCGTGGACCCGAACGACTGGGAGGATTTCTCCGACGCCGTCGCCCACTCTTGCCATACGGGCGAGACGTTCGACCAAACATTCCGCTTTCGGGCCGGCGAGGACCAGCCGTGGCGCTGGATTCGGGCGACCTCAGTGGCCGAAAACAACGCGTCGGGGCGGGTGTGGCACGGCTCGTTGCAAGATGTCACCAGTACGATTGAAAAGCGCCAGGCGCTCGATCTGACCCGCCGACGCCTGTCGACGCTGGTCGAAAATGTCTCGGTGGGCTTGCTCGTCGAAGATGACCGCGGCCAAGTCGAGCAGCTCAACCGCACCCTCATCGAACTGTTCGCCGTCGACTACGACACCGACGATCTCGCCGGCCTTCCAATCGAAAAATGCCGCGAGATTCTAGCCCCCCGCTTTGCCGAGCCCGACACCGCCGTCGCCTGGTTCGCCCAGCGCCGGCGCGAGCGCAAACCCGCCCGCCACACCTTCTCCATGGGCGACGGGCGTGTCCTCGAGTGCATCTATCGCCCGCTGACCGACACCAGCGGCGAGGGCGCGCACCTGTGGCAGTGGCACGACGTCACCGACGACAAACGCGCCGAGGGTCAATTGCGCCAGGCCAAAAGGGAGGCCGAGGCCGCCGTGGCCGCCAAGAGCGAGTTCGTCGCGCGCATGAGCCACGAGCTGCGCACGCCGCTGAGCGGGATCTTGGGCATCACCGAATTGATGACGCGCAGCCCGCTGACCGAGGAGCAGCACGAGTATTGCGACATCATCGCCGCCTCGGGTCACACCCTGTTGTCGATCATCAACGAGGTGCTCGATTTCACCCGCGGCGAAGAGGGCAAGCTCGACCACCAAAGCGGCCCCTTCGATCTGTACGAGGTGCTGTTCGGCGCGGCCAAGATGTTGATGGCCAACGCCGCCAACGCCGGCCTCGATCTGGCCGTCCATTACCCGCCCGACGCCCCGCGCACCTTCGTGGGGGACGCGCGCAAGTTACGCCAAGTGGCGCTGAACCTGATCGGCAACGCCATCAAGTTTACCGACGAGGGATACGTGTGCGTGCGCGTCGACGTCTCCGAGCCGGTGGGCGCCAGCAGCAAGGTGCGCGTGGAAGTCTGTGACACCGGCGTGGGCATCCCGCCCCTCGACCAAGATCGCCTCTTCGAGGCGTTCACCCAGCTTCCTGGCCAGCATCGCCCCGGCACCGGGCTGGGGCTGGCCATCTGCCGACACTTCGTCGAATCGATGGGCGGCACGATCGGCGTCGACAGCACCGTAGGCTCTGGCTCGACCTTCTGGCTCGAGCTCGATCTGCCGCGATTCGAGGAGGCAACGGGCGATGTGCTGCACACGTCGCTCAACGACCAGCGGCTCCTGGTGGTCCACGAGTGCGTGGCGGTGCGCAAGCTCACCGAAGACTACCTGCGCTACGCCGGCGCGAGCGTCCACAGCTTCGCCTCCGTCGAAGAGGCCCTCGCCAAACTCGACGTGCTCTGTGCCGCGCCCTTCGACGCCCTGCTCGTCGACGAGCAACGCAGCGCCCAATCGCTGCGCGAGGAACTCTCCCGGCGTCAAGCGGACCCACCGGCGCTGATCTTGCTCGACCACCGCCGCCAACGCGCCGCAGGCGATCACGACACCCCGAGCCTCGAGCAGCCACTGCACATCCACCACCTGCTCGACACCGTCGGCGCGGCGTTGAGCCGCCGCCAGGACCATGACGAGACGGTCCACGATCGCAACCTGCGCTACTGTCGCACGCGGCCCGTGACCGACCCGCGCATCAAACGGGTCAACCGACCGCGACGCGTGCTTTTGGTCGAAGACGACCCCATCAACTGCACCGTGGTCACGCGCATGCTCGAGACCTTACGCTGCGCGGTCACCCACGCGCCCGACGGCCCCGACGCGGTGGCCGCAGCACAAGCCAGCGAGTTCGATCTCATCTTGATGGATTGTCAGTTGCCCACGTTTACGGGCATCGAGGCGACCCGGCGAATCCGTGGGCTCGACACCGAGCGCACCACACACCAGCCGATCCTCGCGCTCAGCGCCAACGTGATGCCCGAGTTCCGACAGGCGTGCATCGAGGCGGGGATGGACGACTTCCTGCTCAAACCGGTCAACCGCGACCAGCTCTCCCGGGCCCTGCTCGAATGGTGCGGCGGCGAGACGTTGGACGAAGCCTCGTCGGCCGCCAGCGACCGTATCGAGCCGCCGGTGGTCTTCGACCGCGACGCCCTGCTGGCTCGCTTCGACTACGAGGAAGACCTGGTCGATGCGGTCGTCGATGCGTTCTGCCAAGATCTGCCCCGGCGGCTGGATCTGATGCGCGAGGCGGTCAAATTGCGCCGCAGCGAAGATCTCGACCGCCACGCCCACACCCTCGCAGGCGCCGCCTCACAGGTGGGCGCCGATACCATCGCGCAGGCTGCCGAGCGGATTCGCCAGGCGATTCGCGCCCACGACTGGGACCGCGTGCGCTACAATATCGGCTGGCTTTTCGAGGAGAGTCAGTTGTTCGGAAGATTGATCAGCGGAGAGCTGACCTCGGTGATCGACGAGTCCGAGGACGAGACGCCATCGTAATGAAGACCGGGGGCTCCATTAAGACACACTGCTAAGACCCACTTCGGTCGTCGAACGAGTTGATCTGGAAGCCCACACCGCGAACCGTCTGGATGAGCTCGACGTCGAAGCGCCGAAACTTCTTGCGCACTCGGCGCACGTGGCTGTCGATGGTGCGCTCGCTGACGACCGTATCCTCGTAGACCTGCTCGATGAGCTCGGCGCGGGGAAACACTCGCCCGGGCGCGCTGGCCAGCACCTGCAAGATCTCGAACTCGGTCTTGGTCAGCTCGACGTCCTCACCGGCCCAGACCACTTGATACTGGTTCAAATCGAGCACCAGCGGGCCTAGCTCGATAAGCCCCTCGTCACCGGCGCGCTCGGCGCTTACCGGCTCCTCGACGGTGCCCGAGCGACCGGTACGCCGGAGCACCGCGCGCACTCGAGCGAGCAACTCGCGCGGGTTGAACGGCTTGCTGATATAGTCGTCGGCCCCCAACTCCAGGCCCACAATGCGGTCGATCTCGTCGGCGAACTTCGACATGAACAAAATCGGGACTTCCGAGCGCTGCCGAATGTAGCGGCAGATGTCTTCGCCGCGCATATTCGGCAAAATATTGTCGAGAACGACGATGTCGAATGCATCGGAGTCGAACACCTCCAGGCAGTCTTCGCCCGTCGTTGCCTCGACGGTCTCGATTCCTGCGCGCTGGAGCGTACGAGTCACCAATGTCAACGTGGTCGGATCGTCGTCGACCACCAGACAGGTTAGGTCAGCCATAGAAGAGAACTAGGGCAAAGGACTTCTATTGCGACGCAAATGGCCCCAAAAACTCCATCAGCGCCTGAAAGGTGCTAAACCACTAGATATCCTATAATTTCTGGACAGTTGTGCAAGTGGCTTTGCAAAAAACGCGCAAAAAGGTGGGTTAACGCCGCGGGGAGAATACGCGCGTCATTCGCAGACAAGCTGGAAGCCGACACCACGCACGGTGCGGATCGGGTCGACGTCGAAATCACGAAATTTTTCTCGAATACGACGCACGTGGCTGTCGATGGTGCGCTCGCTGACGACGACATTGTCATCGTACGCGCGGGCCACCAACTCCTCGCGGGTGTAGACGCGCGACGGCCAGCGTGCCAGCGTGCTCACCAGATCGAACTCGGTTTTGGTGAAGTCGATGGCGTGCTCGCCCCAGAAGGCTTTGTAGGCGTGCAGATCGAGGCGAAGCTTGCCGACTTCGAGTTCGTTGGTGTCGGCGCTCGGTTGGGGGGTGGGTTTGTGCTGGTCTCGCGCCGAGCGGCGCATCACGGCACGGACTCGCGCCAGCAGCTCGCGCGGATTGAACGGCTTGGCGATATAATCGTCGGCGCCCAATTCCAAGCCGACGATTCGGTCGACGTCGTCGGCGAATTTGGAGACGAACAAAATCGGCACGTCCGACTCGGCGCGGATGTGGCGGCAGACTTCCTCGCCGTCGACCTCGGGCATGACGTTGTCGAGCACCACCAAGTCGAGGTCGGTGGAGTCGAACAGTTCGATGGCCTCAGCGCCCGTGGTCGCCTCGATGATATCGAAGCCCGCCCGGGTCAACGTCTTGACCACGATGGCGCGGCTGGTCGGATCGTCTTCTGCGACAAGTGCCTTTTCTCGAGCCATAACCAAGTACTTTTACTGTTCACGACGTCATCCACATCGGTAGCCCACACAGGGAGCCTATCCGATGGCGCTCGCTCTACCGGGGCATTCCCAAAAGAATCGAGTCATCATCACAAAGCGTATATGTCGAGCATTCGGCTTTAATGAAGCTAATGTAGTCGGAACCGCCCACATTGCAACAGAACTATCCGGCCATGCGCTTTGGGTGAATTAGATGCAACAACGACCGCTCGAGTTGCATTTTCTCGAAAAACACAGAAACGGGTTGCGAAGCCCATGTACACGCACGTATCTTCACAGCAACAAATCCCCACGTTCTTTGGGAAGTGTCCATGCAGCACATGGTATCCTCGCTGTTTACGGCGGCAGTCGAGAGCTGTAAGCAACTCTCCTCGGCGCTCGGATCCCCCGACGATCTGATCGTCTTGCTCGACCAAGACCTCCGGCCCGAAGAGGCGTATCGTCCGGCGCGCACCGATGCCGACCGTGGAAATCCCGCGAGCTATGTCACCGCGCATTTCGCCAAGATGGAAAACGGCGCTCAGATTCGCCAGGCGCTCGAAGCTCGCGCTCGAGAGGTCGTTCGCACCGGCGATCCCGCGGCGATGCTCTACCACACCACCATCGAGCAGCACCGGCGGACCTACTCGAGTCGCATCACCCCGCGCACCGACACGGACGGCGACGTGTGCGGGGTGGTCGTGTGCTGCCGCGACATCACCGCCGCCGAGGAAATCGAGACCCAACTCGACCGCCTCAAAGCCGATGTCTCCGAGGCGCTACGCACCCAGATCGAGTTTATCGCGCAAGCTTCTCACGAGCTTCGCACTCCGCTCAACGGCATCTTGGGCATTGCCGAGGTTCTCAAGGACACGAATCTCGACACCGACCAAAAGCACCTGGTCGACGTGCTCGGCGCCTCCGGCGAAGTGCTGCGTGATATCATCGACGACGTGCTCGACTTCTCGCGGCACACCCGCACCTCGACCGAGTTGGAGCATATTCCGTTCGATCTGCACGACGTGCTGGGCGACGTGATTCAGCTGATGGCCATGCCGGCCGAAGCCAAAGGCTTGGAGTTGGCGCTGCGCTTCCCCCCGGATGCGCCGCGCAACTTCTTTGGCGACGCCGGGCGTATCCGCCAGGTGGTGCTCAACCTGGTGAGCAACGCCATCAAGTTCACGGACGACGGTCACGTGCTCGTGGAGGTGGCCGCCGAACCCATCGAAGACGAGCGCATGCAGGTGACGATCACGGTCGAAGACACCGGCATCGGCATCGCGCCCGACGAGCACGACGTGCTGTTCGAAGCGTTTTCGCAGGCCACGACGGCTATCTCCCGGCGCGAGCAAGGCAGCGGCCTGGGGCTGGCGATTTGCAAGCAACTGACCGAACTGATGGGCGGCCAGATCGCGGTCGACAGCCAGCCGGACGAGGGAACCCGGTTCCGAGTCACCGTCGAGCTGGCCAGGCTGAGCAACGTGATCCTGCCTGTGTTGGCCGCCGATCTGCACGGCCGCCGCGCGCTGCTGGTCGACCCGAACCACATCCAGCGCTGGATCTCGCAGGAGTACCTGCAGGATGCCGACATGCGCGTGACCTGCGCGGACGCGGCGGGCGACGCGCTCGACCTGATGCGCGAGGCCGTCGCCCAACACGACCCGTTCGACGTGGTGCTCATCGCCCGCCAGCTAACACGCGGCGACGGGCCGACGCTGGGCCGGCTGATCAAAAGCGACCCGACGCTCAGCCACACGCCCCTGCTTCTGCTCTGCCCGGTCCACCTCGACGAGAGTCCCCACCCGAGCTTTCCGAGCAAAGATTTCGAGGCTCGCCTGCTGCGACCGATTCGGCCGGGCATCCTGCTCGACTCGGTCGCCGCGGCCATCGAGGGCGGCTTCGCCGAGTTGACCAGTGAACCGGTCGACGTCGACCCCGACGCATTCGCCGCCGAGATCGAAAAGAGCGTCGAGGCCCATGCCGAGACCGAGGTCGACTCCACCCCCTCACACGTCTTGGTCGTCGAGGACGATCCCGTCAGCCAGATGGTCACCGTGCGTATGCTCGAGCGCGCCGGCCACAACGCCGACTTGGCCGAGTCGGGCGAGCAGGCCCTCGAGCTCATCGACCCCGACCGTCACCGAGTGGTGCTGCTCGACTGCCAGATGCCCGGCCTGAGCGGCTTCGAGACCGCCCGGCGCATCCGTGCGCGCGGCATCGACACGCCCATCGTCGCCCTGACCGCCGCGGCCGTCGAAGGCATCGAGCAGCATTGCCGCGAAGCGGGCATGGACGCCTACCTTCCCAAACCCGTGCGCTACCAATGCCTGTGCAGCGTGGTCGAGCGGTGGTCGGGAGAAAACTCGTCGACCGAGGAGTTCGATCCGGGAGACCTCCCCGCCGCGCTCGATCTCGAAGGGCTCGTGGATCGCTTCGAGGACGACGTCGAGTTTATCGACGAGGTCACCGACATGTTCCGCAGCGACGTCCACCGGCTCATGGGCAACCTGGTCGACGCGCTCAGCGAACGCGACGCGCGCCGCCTGGCCCGCAACGCGCACACCTTGGCCGGCGCGGCCGCCCAGGCCGGCGCCATGGCCATCAGCGAGCTCGCCTCACGCACCGAGCAGGCCGCCGACATGCTCGACTGGGAGGATTGCGAGCGGCTCTGCTGGGCGATCGGCGCCCATCACCGCCTCTACGAGGCCCGCGTCGCCGAATACCGCGCCCAGCGCGTCTGACCGCTGCCGCGCTCTCTCATCGCGGCCGAACTCATGGGCGTCGAAACCGTCGGTTGTTAAATACGTCCAAATTAACTACAAATGAGCCTCGTAATAACACCATCGACTGGAAGCGAGGGTCACGAGCCGCGTGCGTCCCGTTACAACGCTCGTAAGTGACGACGAATGGAAGAGTTTCTCCAGATTGCACTGTCTTTCCCGACGGTCATCTTCTCGGGCATGCTCATCGGCGTGTTGCTGTACTGGACGATGGTCATCGTCGGCGCGGTCGACATCGACTTATTCGATCTCGACATCGATCTCGACACCGACTTCGACATCGACATGGACCTCGACGTCGACGCCGATGTCGACGGTGACTTCGACGTCGACGCCGACGGGCCCAGCGCAGGCATCATGCATTCGTTGATGGCGGCCATCGGCCTGGGGACCGTGCCGGTGACCATCATCGGCAGCATCGTCACCCTGGCGGCCTGGTTTTTGTCCTTCGCGGCAGTCTACTACCTGGGCCCGATGCTCGGCACCAGCGTCTTTGCCGGCCTGGGCATCGTGGTGGTCAGCTTCGTGTTGAGCCTGCCGATCACCTCGGTCTTCACCCACCCGCTCAAGGGCATCTTCAAGACTCACACGCACACCGGCGGCCAGACTCTGGTCGGCAAGCTGTGCAAAGTCACCTCGGGCTCGGTCACCCAGACCTTCGGGCAGGCCGAGGTCGACGACGGCGGCGCAGGGCTGCTGGTGTCGATCCGCTGCGAGACCGAAGGCCTGCTGAAGCGTGGCTCGCGCGCATTGATCATCGAATACAACGCCGAACAAGATATCTACTTCGTCGAGCCCTATGACAACTTGCTGGCTGACGATGACGATGAAGTCGTCTTCGACACCGCCCAGGCGACCGACGACGCCGTACAACCCCAGCGAAACAAACAACTCGAGACGAATGAGTGAGCCCGCGGGCTCGCGCAAACCGAACGTTCTACTCGGAGAATAGAAATGGACCCGATATCAGGAATGAGCGTGGCGACGATCGTGTTGGCGGCCGCCGCCGCGGTGATCATCCTCGGCGGCTTCGCCTTCGCCATCAAGTGCTATGTAAAGGTCGATCAGGGCCAGGCCTTGATCATCAACAAGACCACCAAAGAGCCGGAGGTCACCTTTACTGGCGGGTTGGTCATCCCGGTGTTCAACCGCGCCGAGTACATGGATATCTCGCTGAAGACGGTCGAGATCGACCGGCGAGGCAAAGAGGGTCTGATATGTGCGGACAATATCCGCGCCGACATCAAGGTCACCTTCTTCGTGCGCATCAACAAGACCGCCGAAGACGTGCTCAAGGTCGCCCAGTCCGTGGGCTGCAAGCGCGCCTCCGACCAGGACAAAATCGAGGAGCTCTTCGTCTCGAAGTTCTCCGAGGCATTGAAGACCGTCGGTAAGCAGCTCGAGTTCGAGTCGCTGTACCAGGAGCGCGTGCACTTCCGCGACAAGATCATCGAGATCATCGGCCAAGACCTCAACGGCTACGTCCTCGAAGACGCCGCCATCGACTACCTCGAGCAGACCCCGGTCGAGAACCTCGACCCGCAGAATATTCTCGACGCCCAGGGCATCCGTAAGATTACGGATCTGACCTCGGTCCAGCGGGTTCAGACCAACGAGTTCAGCAACAAAGCCAAGAAGGATATCGGCAAGGACGACCTCGAAACCAAGATGGCGCTGCTCGAGTACGAGCGCCAAGAGGCCGAGGCGACCGCCAAGCAGCAGCGCGAAATCGGCGTGGTCCAGGCGCGTGAGAAGGCCGAAGAGGCCGAAATCACCGCCAAGGAAGAGGCGCGCGCCCAGAAGGCGCACATCCAGGCGCAGCAAGAGATCGAAATCCAGAAGATCAACAAGCAGCGCGAGGAAGAGGTCGCCCAGAAAAACCGCGAGCGCATCATCGCGGTCGAGACCGAAAACGTCGAAAAAGAGCGCCAGCTCCAGGTCATCAGCCGCGAGCGTGAGACCGAGCTGCAGCGCATCGAGAAGGACAAAGAGGTCGAGGTCGAGAAGAAGAATATCGCCGAGATCGTGCGCGACCGCGTCTCGGTCGACAAGACGGTGGCCGAAGAGGAAGAGCGCATCCAAGACCTGCGCGTGATCGCCGACGCCGAGCGCCAAAAGAAAGCCGCGGTCATCGCCGCCGAAGGCGAGGCCGAGCAAGCGCTCGTCAAAGACATCAAAGAGGCCGAGGCCCAAGAGGCCGCCGCCAAGCACCGCGCCCAGCAGAAGGTCATCGAGGCCGAGGCCGAGCTCGACGCCAGCGAGCGCACCGCCAAGGCCAAAAAGCAGCTCGCCGAAGGTATCGAGGCCGAAGAGGCCGCCGCCGGCCTGGCCAAAGTCCGCGTCAAAGAGGCCGACGCTCAGGCCAACGAAAAGCAGGGTCTGGTCGACGCCCGCGTGCGCAAAGAGCAGCTGCTCGCAGAGGCCGCCGGCGAGGAAGAAAAGGGCATGGTGGAAATCCGCCTGACCGAAAAACGCGCCGAGGCCATCGAGAAGGAAGGCCTGGCCCAAGCCAAGGTCACCCGCGAGAAGGCCGTGGCCGAAGCCGCCGGCGACCAGGAAAAAGGCCTGGCGCAGGTGCGCATCAAAGAAGCCGAGGCCGACGCCATCCGCAAGGAAGGCATGGCCCGCGCCGAGGTCCGCGCCCAGCAGGGCGAGGCCGACGCCAAGGCCATCCAGGACAAGCTGGCCGCCGAGGCTGCCGGTCTGACCGAGAAGGCCGAGGCGATGAAGAACTTCGACAAGGAAGGCTACGAGTTCGAACGCTTCCAGATGGAGCTCGACCTGCAGCGCGAAATCAGCATGGAGCAGCTCGAGAAGTCGATCGAGATCGCCAAGGCGCAAGCCGCGGTGCTCGGAGACGCCTTCAAAGCCTCCAACATCAACATCGTGGGCGGCGACGACGCCTTCTTCGACAACTTCACCAAGTCGATCACCGTCGGCAAAATGGTCGAGGGGTTCATCGACACCAGCCCCACGGCCCGCAAGGTGCTCGACCAGGTCATGAACAAGGTCAGCAAGGACGAGGAGCCCGAGGCGCCCAAGGCGTCGGAGCCGACTGCATCGAAGGCTGACGACGTCGAAGAGGCGGTCACGGATCTGACGCCCGGAGAGTGACGTCGTTCGCGGAGCGGCTGCTTGCTGCCCGCGGAGCGCGCCCCGTTGTTTGGGGCGCCCGTGCAGCCCCGGGGCTCGCCCCGGGGGTTTGATCGACAATCACCACATGCGTTCGGCTATGCGACGTTACGTTGTGCCGACACGTGGCGTTCAGAGTTGCCCCGAGTTCAGGAGACGCACGGTTAACCCCAAGGCAAGCCATGGGGCTGCACCGGCGAGGGCTCCGCTGGGGGCAAGCCCCCGCTCCGCATGATTCCGGCGTTCGCAGGCCATTTGCCATGTCCGAAGAATCCCAAAAAGCCACCGAGACCCAAACCGACCAACCCCAGGTCTCGTCGTCCAACTACGACATCATCCGCAAGCGCCTCGAAGACCAGGCGCGCCAGCTGCGTGAGCGCACCGACAAGCTCAACGCCGCCCGCGCCGACCTCTTCGGCGGCACCGAGATGACCGTCATCGGCCAAGAGCGCATCCGCACCGAGAACAACTGCATCCCGCAGGACATCGTCAACGTCGGCGGGCGCATGCTCTTTGGCTACAACGTGCATATCGGCCTGAAGACCAAGACCGAGGTCGACGACGTCTTCAGCCTGCACGCCTTCGACAAGTCCGACGACGGCTTCAAGCTCGAGTCGGTCGGCCAGGATTCGGACGCCAACTTTCTAAGCGACGCCAAGTTCGTCAAAGACTTCGACGAGCTGTACGCCTACTACAAAGACGCGCGCCTGCGGCAGCTCATCAAGCTCGAGGGCCGACTGCTGGGCATCTTCCAGATCGGCTCGACCCTCGAGGACCGCCGCGTGCTTCGCTGGGGCTTGGACGCCCAGGAAAACGTCGAGTACATCGACAACGCCGGCGACCGCGACCTCAAGGCGCCCGACACCCACGACTTCCAGTGGCAGGGCGTCACCCGCGACGATCACGTCAAGGGCAAGCACCCGCATATCAGCATCCTCGACGAGGTCTTCGTCGAGACCGTCGGCGGCGACCTGACCATCAAGATCGAGGACAACACCGACGACGGCAAAGGCATCTACAGCGAGCCTGTGGAGGACCTGCACCAGTCGCTGGGCGACGGGGAGTTTTTCTGGGCCAAGATCGGCAACCTGATCTTGCTCAAGATCTTGCCGTACCGCGAGGAGGCGTGGCGCTACTTCGTCTACAACACGCTCACCCAAAAGGTGGAGCGCCTCGACGCCATCGGCCAGTCGTGCATCCGGCTGCCCGAAGACCAGGGCGTCATCTTCCCGGGCGGCTTCGTCTTGTCGAACGGCCAATCGAAGCGCTTCGACGCCACCGTCGAAGGCCTTCGCATCCACCAGGTCATCCGCTCGGCCAACGGTGAGGACGTCCTGTACGTCTTCTATCATCCCAAAGAGGGCGACTACCTACTGCTGGCCTACAACGTCATCCGCAAGGACGTCCAAAACCCGATCAACTGCCACGGCTACTCGCTGTTCGACGACGGCACGATGATCGTGTTCCGGTTCATGGGCGACGAGCCCACGCGCATCCATCCGATGCAGATCTGGCAGACGCCGTTTATCTCGGATGAGCACGCCGCCCAGCAGCCCAAAGACGACTCGCTGCTGAGCAATATCGGCAACGCCGAGCTGGTGCGCGGCATCTCCGACGCCTACAGCCTCTGCTCGATGGTCGGCGACCTCGAGCCGTCGATGCCGGTGTACGAGGCGCTCATCGCCACCGCCCAGAAGCTGCTCGACGCCTACTTCTGGCTCGACAAGGACGAGGCGCAAAACCTCGCCGAGGTCGCCACAGAGATCATCTCGACCGCCGAGCTCGTCATCGACGAGTTCCAGAAGGTCACCGCCCTCAAAAAGCGCGCCAAAGAGGCCCTCGAAGAGGCCGAGGCCAAGCAGCGCTCGCTCTTCACCGACGTGCGCTACCACGATTGGAACCGCATCGAGCGCTTCGTCGAGGGCCTCGACAAGCTCCGAAAGCAGCGCGGTCATCTGATCACGCTCAAGGAGATGCGCTACATCAAAGTCAGCCGCCTCGACGAGCTCGAGGCCGAGGTCAGCGAGCGCTACGACGACCTGAGCCGGGCGACCGTCGACTTTTTGCTCCAAGACGAGGCGCTTCGCACGTATCAAGAGGGCCTCGACGAGCTCGACGCCACTGTCGAAAACCTCGAGAACACCAAGCAAGCCGCCGAGCTCGAAAAGAAGCTCGACGAGATCAACAAAGGCCTGAACCTGTTGACCGAGGTCATCAGCGGCCTGCAGATCGACGACCCCACTAAACGCACGAAAATACTGGAGAATATCGGCGAGGTCCTCAGTCGCCAGAACCGCGCCCGCGCCCGGCTCGAGCGCAACACCAAGGAGCTGCAGGAAAAAGAGGGCAAGGCCGAATTCGCCGTCCAATTCCAGCTCTTCAGCCAGAGCGTGACCAGCGCGCTGGGCATGTGCGACACGCCTGAAGCGTGCGACGAGCAGCTCACGCGTTTGATGGTCCAGCTCGAGGAGCTCGAGAGCCGCTTTAGCTCCTTCGACGGCTATCTGGGCCGCCTCGCCGAGAAGCGCGAAGAGGTCTACGAGGTCTTCGAATCGCGCAAGCAAGCCTTGCTCGAGGAGCGCCAGCGCAAGGCGAACAACATCGCCAGGAGCGCCGACCGCATCCTCAAGGGCGTGGTGCGCCGCGCGTCGAACATGAAGTCGGTCGACGACCTGAACGCCTACTTCGCCTCCGACGCCATGGTCATGAAGGTGCGCGACCTGGTGACCAAGCTTCGCGAGCTCGAAGAGGACGTCAAAGCCGACGACATCACCACCCAGCTCAAGGCCGCCAAAGACAAAGCGGTGCGCCAGCTCCGCGACAAGCTCGACCTGTTCGAAGGTGGCGACAACGTCATCAAGTTCGGCCAGCACCGCTTCAGCGTGAACACCCAGTCGCCCGAGATGACGATGGTGCCGCGCGAGGTCGACGGCGAGCCGCGCATGGCGCTGCACATCACGGGCACCGACTTCTTCGAGATCATCGACGACGAGGAGTTCAACAAAACCCGGCGCTTCTGGGACCAGCACCTCATCTCGGAGACCGACACCGTCTACCGCGGCGAGTACTTGGCCGCCTCGATTCTCTTCGACGCCGAAGCGGGCGAAAACGAGCTGACGGTCGCCGAGTTGCAGCGCCGCAAAAAGTCCGAGAAGGGCCTGCAGCCGCTCATCCGCGAGTACATGAACGAGCGCTACGACGAGGGCTACGAGCGCGGCGTCCACGACGAGGACACCGCTAAAATTCTCGGAGCGTTCTTGGGCATGTACGCCACCGCCGGCCTGCTGCGCTTTACGCCGCGCGCCCGGGCGCTGGCGACGATGTTCTGGACGTTCGCCGAGCAACCCGACCGGCGCAAGAACTGGGGCCGAAGAGGCGTGAGCCTCGGGCGTCTGCGCGAGATCTTCGAGCACGGCAAGCCGCTCGAGGCATTGGGCGAAGAGCTCGCCCAAGAGATAGAAGCGTTCGCCGCCACCTTCGGTGCGGGGGCATCCCTGCCCTCGCCGCGAGAGCTAGAAGCACTCGCACCGAAAAAGGGCCTCTGCCGCGAAGCCGGACGCTACCTCGCCGAAGAGCTCGTCGACACCAACCCCCGCTTCGTCGAATCGAGCGAAGCGGTCGCCCTGCGCGACAAGTTCTTCAACTATCTCGACCAAAAGCACACTCGCCTCGACTTCGACGAGGACTTGAAGCAACTCCAAGGCAACCTCGCCGCGCGCTGGGAGCTCGTCATCGCCTGGCTCACGGGCTTCGCCGACAGCCAGCTCGACGACGACATGTCGCACCTGATCCCCGAGGTCGCCGCGCTGATCTTGACCGACGGCACCCTCGAGCGGCAGACCGCGCAGGCGCGCACCACCGCCGAAGTCACCGACCTTCTGGGCGACCACCCGCGCATCGACGGCGGCGCGCTCGAGCTTCGCCTCGACGAGTTTTTGACCCGGCTTCGCCGCTATATCGACGAGCACGTCCCCGCCTACAAGGAGTACAAAAAGCTCAGCCGCGACTTGCTCGAGCGCGAGCGCCGGCGCCTTCGCGTCGACAGCCTCGAGCCGCAGGTCTTCAGCGGATTCGTGCGCAACCGCCTCATCGACGAGGTCTACCTGCCGCTCATCGGCGACAACCTCGCCAAGCAGATGGGCACCGTCGGCGAGGACAGCCGCTCGGACCGAAGCGGCCTGCTCCTGCTCATCTCGCCGCCCGGCTACGGCAAGACGACCTTGATGGAGTATATCGCCGACCGCCTCGGCCTGATGTTCATGAAGATCAACGCACCCAGCCTGGGTCACGACGTCACCTCGCTCGACCCCGACGAGGCGCCCAACGCCACCGCGCGAAACGAGGTCGAAAAGATCAACCTCGCCCTCGAGATGGGCAACAACGTGATGCTCTATCTCGACGATATCCAGCACACCCACCCCGAATTCTTGCAGAAATTCATCTCGCTATGCGACGCCACCCGCCGCATCGAGGGTGTCTGGAACGGACGCACCAAGACCTACGACCTTCGCGGCAAGCGCTTCTCGGTGGTCATGGCCGGTAACCCGTACACCGAGTCGGGCGAGCGCTTCACGATCCCCGACATGCTCGCCAACCGCGCCGACACCTACAACCTGGGCGACATCCTCAGCGGCAAGCAGGACGCCTTCGAGATGAGCTATATCGAAAACGCGCTCACCTCGAACAAGGTCACCGCCCCGCTCGTCACCCGCGAGCGCCAAGACATCATGCGCTTCATGAAGATGGTCGACGGCCAGCAAATCCCGCTGACCGAGTTCGACCACGCCTACTCGTCAGTGGAGGCCGGCGAGATCGTCAACGTGCTCGAAAAGCTGGTGCAAATCCGCGACGTGGTGCTCAAGGTCAACCAGCAGTACATCATCTCGGCGGGCAAAAAGGACGAGTACCGCACCGAGCCGCCCTTCCAGCTGCAGGGCAGCTACCGCAACATGGGCCGCATGACCGAGAAGGTCGCCTCGGCGATGAACGACCGCGAGGTCCAAGAGATCATCGACAACCACTACAACCAGGAATCCCAGACGCTCACCACCGGCTCCGAGCAAAACCTGCTCAAGCTCGCCGAGCTTCGTGGCACCTTGACCGAGGAGCAAAAAGAGCGTTGGGAAGAGATCAAACGCGAGTACAAACGCCGCAAGATGATGGGCGGCGACGACGACCCCGTCAGCCGCGTCGCCGGCCCCCTGGCCACGCTCGTCCAACGCCTCGAAGACGTCCACACCGCCCTGCAGACCGACACGGTCTCCGGCGAGCTGGGCGAAATCCGCGGGGTGCTCGAAAAGGCCGTCGATTCGGCAGCCAAAGCCACAGCCAAAAAGCCGTCGACCGTCGACCGCCCCAAGCCCAAACAACAGCAGCCGGCAGCAACCGCCCCGGCCACCGCCGAAGCCTTGTCCGAAGCCCTGCTCTCCCTGCAACAAGCCAAGCTCGAGGTCCAGGTCGTCGGCGACATGCCCTCGAAACTCGGCGAGGTCCTCGAGAGCCAACTCGGCCTCATCGAAAGCGCCATCTTGCCCTTGGCCAAATTCGTCTACCGCGAAGCCGAAGACGACAAACGCCGCGACGCCCAACTCGACGAGGTCATGCGCAAGCTCGACGCGCTGCGCGGCACGCCCGTGCCGGAAGGCGAGTAACCCAATCGGTCAATTGTTCGACATCTTCCTCCCCCGCGTAGCGAGGGGAGGACCGAGGAGGGGCGTCCCTTTCCATGTAGCGAAGCGAAATGGAGAGGGATTCAGGGAGAGGCCCCTACTACAATCGCCCGCAAGCAATCCGCCCCCCGCTACGGGCAACGCACGTCGGCTACGCCTCCGTGCTCGCCCGCAGCTAAAAGTTCGTATCACCCACAAGGGGTTCGAGGACGAGAAGCGGCTTCGTGGTTAGCAACCGCCGGGAAGCAACCCATTGGAACGAGCGTCGATCGTTGCTAGAATCCGAGTAGGCGCCCACACTTGGGCTGTGAGCATAGGAGGTGCTTCAATGCCGCGTACCGAAATCAAAGAGCAAGCCCACAAACTTGTCGATGAACTACCAGACGACGCGACTTGGGAGGACCTCGAGTACAAGATCTATGTGCGTCGCAAGATAGAGCGTGGCCTCGAGAGTATCGAGAAGGGAGAGACCGTGAGTACCGATGAGGTACGCGCACGCTTCGGACTGGATAAGAGAAGCTACGGGCAACGCACGTCGGCTACGCCTCCGTGCTCGCCCGCAGCTAAAAGTTCCGTATCACCCACAAGGGGTTCGAGGTTGGAGTCCTGGCAGGAGAATGCATTTTGAGCCGTCCGGAGCCTGTTGCTCAATTGTCTCGAACGGGCCGTTTGGGCAGGACCGACGATCGTGGAACCCCTTGTGGGTGCAAAAGAATTTGTAGCTGCGGGCGAGCGAGGCGTCCCGAAGGGCGCCGAGAGTTGCCCGTAGCGGGGTTTGTCCTTGCCTTCCACCTCACGGCACCGTCGCCTGCCCGCTGCTATCACTGCCCCAACAATGGGTCGTCCCATTGTCATCCACCCCGCAGGTATGCCACCGCCCCGCGTCGATGGACGTGAACACGACCGTCGTAGGCGGCGTCGATTGCCCGTAGGAGTCTTGCCCCCAACACTCGACCTGCCCAAAACCGTCGAGCACGCAGGTGTGGTTCCACCCCGACGAGATCTGCTCGTAGCCAGCCCCCGCTGGCGCGTCGCTCACCTCGCCGGCGTCGTCTTTGCCCCAGCAATTGACTTCGCCGCCCGTCGTCAGCGCGCACGTAAAGCTCTGGCCGACGCTGACCTGCGCGAAGCTGCCCTGGCGCACCTGGGCCTGGCCGTGGTCGCTGCGTCCCCAGCACCATAGCTCGTTCGACTCTTTGATCCCGCAGGTATGATGCGGCCCGGCGGCGATCTGCAAAAACTCGCCCGTCGGCGCCGAGGCCTTGCCGTCGTCGGTATTGCCCCAGCATTCGACCCGCCCGTCGACGCCGATCGCGCAGGCGTGCCGGCTGGCCGCGCTCACCTGCACGTACTCGCCGCCCAGCGGCGTCGCCATGCCGTCGGTGTCCGCGCCCCAGCACTGCAACTCGTGAGACATATCGATACCGCAGGTGTGCAGGCCCCCGGCGCTCACGTCGATGAAGCTCGCCTGCGGCGGCGTCGCCTGACCGGCGTTATCCGCGCCCCAGCACCGAACGGAGCCGCCGGCGGCGATCTCGCAGGTGTGGTTGCCGCCGGCGCTCACCTGCGTGTCGATGCAGCTCGCGGTCGTGCTCGGCATCCAGTCCGACGAGACGGACGACGGAAGGCACAACAGACACGCATCGTCGCTCTTGGCCTCGCCGCTCGAAAAACACGTGCCGTCGATCAGACACGCGTCCGCATTCACGCTGCCCTGCTGGCACTGCCCCAGATCGTCGCACGTCCCCTCCCCGGTGCAGCTCAGCCCGTCATCGCAGCTCGCGCCGGGGGTCACGCGCTCCACGCAATTGCCGCGCAGACACACGTTCTCCATGCACGGCGTGTCGATGGGCGCACACTCGACGTCCGCGCACAGGTCGGCCGCGTCCGCCTCTCCCGTATCCTCGTCGCCTGCATCCTCCCGGCCTCCATCCGGAGCGACGGTGCTGTCCTCCTCGACGTCACTCGACGCATCCTGGGGCTGCTCGGCGTCGCCGGCATCAGACACCCCCGCGTCGGCCGTGCCGTTCGGCTCGGGGTCGTCCGAACAGCCGCCCGTCGCCAGCACGGTCGCCAGCGCGACGAACAAAACAACCACCACACGACGGGATGCGGGCACGCGCCCCCGGGACATCGAGTCTGACTTCATACAACTTCTCTCCAAAAGCATCGTCTTGATCAGGCGCCGTATCGCACTCTACAGACTTACCTTGCGGGCGCGTTTGCAAGCAACCTGCGAGCACTGCTCACCGCAGTTGCCCAACCGGCCTCCCTTGGGGCACACTCGCCCAGCAAAACGTTTCTCCAGATTCGGTGCATGTCATGCTCTTCGAAGTCCTCGTCGGCGTATTTTTCATCGCGGTAGGCGCTGCGGTGACGCTCTACCAACAGCACAAGACGTACAAGCCCCCCGAGGGGAGCGCCCTCGACGAGCCGATCAAGTTCGACGAGCTGCGCAACAAGCCCGCCAAGCTCGCCCGCGTGGCCGACAAGATCTCGTCGGTGGGCATCATCCGCTTCGAACAGATCGAGGGCCGCAACGAGCACACGGTCTACGAGGCCTTCGTCATCGACAGCAACGGGATCCCGGTCACGATCGCCCAAGAGCTCGATCATGCGACCGCGCTCGAAAAGGCCCAGTGGCTCGCCGCCAAGCTCGACGTGCCCCTCGACGACCAATCCGACTGACTCACCTCTCCCTACCTCTTCCTCCCCCCACCTCCCCCTCCCATTGTATCGCAACCTCGCTTCCGCTATGCACAAGGCGAGGATCGACAATTCGACCACAATGAATACCACTGGAGGGAGAGGAGTATGAGGTACTGTAGAGACGCAACTGTTTCACCTGCGGCCGGCGCGATGCGCCTGCTCGCCCTGATCGGCCTGCTCGCCTTGACGATCGTCGGCACTGCGTGCTCCGACGACGAGGAGCCGCCCGCCGAGACGACGACGCCGCAGATCTCCGCCTTTGCGGCCGAGCCTGCGACCATCACCGCCGGTGAGCCGGCCACGCTCAACTGGACGATCGCCAACGCGACCTCGGCCGAGATCTCGGTCGTCGACGGCGACTTCAGCCACACGATCGCCGACGAGAACCTCGCCTCCGGCTCGCTCGAAGTCACCCCCGAGGCGACGACCACCTACGTGCTGACCGCCGTCAACGGCGACAAAGAGGCGACCGCGCAGGTCGAAGTCACCGTCGAGGAGCCGGTCGCCGCGCCCAGCGTCGACAGCTTCGAGGCCTCGCCCGAGACGATCACCGAAGGCGAGACGGCCACCCTCAGTTGGACGACGACCGGGGCTACTTCGCTCGCGCTCGTCGACGGCGACGGCAACGACATCGACCTGGGCGACGCCGACGTCGACTCGGGCTCGGTCGACGTCTCGCCGACCGCAGACACCACCTACACCCTGACGGCCACCAACGATGGCGGCAGCGACCAACAGAGCGTGACCGTCTCCGTCGACGCGCTGCCCGACGCCCCGACCATCGACGCCTTCTCGGTCTCGCCGAACCCGGCGCAGGTCGGCGGCACCGTTACCGTCTCCTGGGATGTCACCGGCGCCGACACCCTCACCCTCGAATCGGACGCCGACGGCGCCATCGACATCAGCAGCGAGCCGACCGACACAGGCTCGATCGACGTGACCGTGCCCGACCAGACCGACGTGGTCTACACGCTCACCGCCGAGAACGCCGGCGGCACCGCCACCCAGGACTTCACCCTGACCACCGGCGACGCGGTCACCATCGCCTCGTTCACCGCCGACCCCAGCGACACGATCGTCCAGGGCGACAGCGTCACGCTGAGCTGGTCGGTCGCCAACGCCACCGACGTCACCCTCGAGTCCGACATCACCGGCGCCATCGACCTGAGCAACCTGGCCACGCCCGGCGAGATCTCGCTGCAGCCCCAGCAGACCACGACCTACACGCTGACCGCCGAGGGCCTCGGTGGCCCGGTCACCGAGACCTTGACCGTCGACGTCGCCCCGCCGGTCGCCATCACCGACTTTAGCGCCAGCCCGCAGACCGACGTCGCCCCGGGCTCCGACGTCACCCTCAGCTGGACCGTCACCGGCGCCACCCAGATCGACATCGAGGATAGCGCCGCCAACTCGGTCTACTCGGGCACCGACCTGACCGGCACGGTCACCGTCACCCCCTCGGCCGACGAGACCTACACGATCACGGCGAGCAACGCGGGCAGCTCGGACACCGCCGACGTCACCGTCACCGTGCTTTCCGCCCCCACGATCAACACGTTCGGCGCCACGCCCGACACCGACGTCCCCGCAGGCTCCGACGTCACCCTGAGCTGGGACGTCTCCAACGCAGCCCAGGTCGACATCGTCGACGACGCCGCCACCTCGATCTACTCGGGCAGCGACGCCACCGGCACCGTCACGGTCAACCCGACCGCCGACGTGACCTACACCCTGACGGCGACCAACGCCAACGGCTCGGACACCGCCGACGTCACCGTGACCACCGTGGCCGCGATCACCATCGACAGCTTCAGCGCCGACACCACCACGACCGTCTCCGGTGAAGCCGTCCAACTGAGCTGGACGACCACCAACGGCAACGCGCTGACGATCACCGGCGACGCGGGCATCACCAACTACACCGCCGCCAGCGGCGAAGTCGCCTCGGGCACCCTCGTGGTGCGCCCGCAGACGACCACCATCTATACGCTCACCCTCGACGGGCCGGGCAACCAGCAGCAGACCTCCACGCTCACCGTCACCGTCGACGCCGCCAACCTGGTCATCAGCGAGGTGCTCTATGACGTGGCCGGAAGCGACGACACCTACGAATGGATCGAGGTCTACAACGCCGGCGACACCTTCGTGGACCTGTCGAATTACTCGATGGGCGGCGGCGGGAGCGACTACACCTACTCGCAGCTCGACCTGAGCGGCACCCTCGCCCCGCAGGGCTGCGCGGTCTTCGGCGGGCCGGCCTCCACCGCCGACAACGCCAACCCGACCTTCTTCGACGGCACCGGCACCGACATCGTCAACGACCTGCAAAACGGCGGCAGCACCGCCGACGGCGTGGCGCTCTTCTTCGCCCCCTCGGCCAACGTCGACGCCTCCAGCGTGCCCATCGACTCGGTGCTGTACGGCGACGCCAACAGCTCCGGGCTGCTCGGCGAAGACGGCTCCGCCGACACCGAGCTCTCCCCGGACGTCGCCAGCGGCTCGAGCCTCGCGCGCATCTCGCCGACGAGCGACGTCTTCGTCGAGCGCACCTCGCCGACGCCCGGGCGCTGCTTCAACGCCACCACCGTCAGCTCGGCCAGCGCCCCCGCCGACACCACCGGCACCACCACCATCGAGGGCTTCGGCCTCGACCCGGCCCTCGACACCTACGAACTCGAGGACGACAGCGGCACCGCCTTCGTGCTCACCAACTGCACCGAGACGAGCCAAGACGTCGTCGAATGCACCGTCCCGGTGCTCACGAGCGCCTCGTCGGCCGCCCTCGACCTGGTGATCACCCGCAACCTCGAGTACACCCCCGACGCCGACGGCGACCCCACGGCGACCCCGGCCGCCCAGCCGCAGGAGTTCCGCCTCGCCGACGCCTACGCGCCGAGCAACACCATCAACTGGTGCAACGTCCAGTTTCCCCCCACCGCCACACTCACCACGGGCGGCACCACGATCGTCTACGGCCAGCTCTACATCGCCGGGTACACCGACACGCAGTCGACCGTCTTCGACTCTCCGTCCATCGTCTCGCAGCTGGGCGTCGGCCCCGACAACAGCGACCCGTCCACGGCCACCGGCTGGTCCTGGACCGACGCGTCGCCGAACACGGGCTTCGACTTCTCCCAGAATAACGACGAGTACCAGGCCACGCTCACCGCTCCGGCGACCGCCGGAAACTACGACTACGCCTATCGCTTCTCGGGCGACGGCGGCCAGACCTGGACCTACTGCGACAGCAACGGTCCCGGCGACGGCTACGTACCGAGCGACGCCGGCCAGTTGACGGTGAACTAAGCTCGCCCCGCGTGCACAACATGCGGGCACAAAAAAAGGCCGCCGAGGATTGCCTCGGCGGCCTTTTTTCATGTCACACACGCGAGCTTCTCAGCCGCGATAGACCCGCTCCATGCGGTTGGTCAGCCGGTTGAGGCCGCCACCCATGAAGGTCTTTTGGACCTCGCCGTCCTTGTAGATGACCGTGAACGGAAGGTCGGTCACGTCGGCCAGCCACGGGCTCTGCTTTTTGAACCCGGCCAGACCCGGCTGATTGATGATCAGCTTGCCGAAGCGCACGTCGTCCCATCCCTCGCAGCCTTCGCACCACTCGGTGAGCTCTTTGGCGAACGCATCACATGCGGGGCAGTCAGACTTGCCGAGCATCAGCACGGCCTTGGGCGAATTGACGAACTCTTCCCAGTTGTCGCGTCCAATGATTTCAAATTCCGCCATGATTTACTTCCTTGGGGTTTGAGGCGTTGGGGGTTGGGACTTACCACGGGGGCCACGGCGAACACGGTGAACGACATTATTGTTCTTCCCCGTACTCCCCGTGGTGAATTACATGCAGTTCTCAGTCAGTCTCGACGAACTCTGCGCCCGGCTCCCACTCGGCGCCGCAAAGGCCACCCGACTGGAGCGCCTGCACGGTGCGCAGCACCTCTTTGGCGCTACGGCCGACGCCGGCCTCGTCGCGGTCGATGTCGTTGACCGACAGCGACTTGATGCGGCCTTCGGGGTTGACGACCACGGTGGCGCGGAAGGCGATGCCGTTCTCTTCTTCGTAGACGCCGAACGCCTTGCTCACCGAGTGGTTCGTGTCGGCGAGCACCGGGTGGGTGATGCCCTCTTCGAAGGTCTCTCCGTCTTCGAACCAGTTCTTGTGGCTGAAGAACGAGTCGGTGCTGCAGCCGATCACGGCCACGCCGTCGTCGGCGAAGTCTTCCTGCAGCTCTTCAAACTCACGGATCTCGGTGGGGCAGATGAACGTGAAGTCGGCCGGGTACCAGTAAAGCACGTACCACTGACCCTCATAGTCCTTGCTCGAGACGGTCTTGTTCTCGCCTTTGACGTATGCTGCTGCTTCCCACTCAGGTGCCTGCTGTCCTACGATCGTCATTGGGTTCCTCGCTTCCTGATTACAGAAATACAAATTGGTACTCTTAGATGCGCAATCGCGCCGGCCGTTACATGCGCCGGTGCACTCGCGCCCCGGAGAGTAAAGGGACATCTTGTGCTGTCAATCCCCCATCGGGGATCGCCAGGCAGAGTAATTAAGAACGATTCTAAATTATTTCAAGCCCCGATTTCGTCCGGCGGCGTCACCCCTCGGAGCAACGGGTTTGTGGAGGGCCCTACCTCGCAGCAGCGTCTATCGTTTGCACAAGCGCTGCGGCTTCGCTATCACACCCGGCGTCGAACGATACCTTCTGGCACTACGAATTCGGAGAACCACGATGTACCTCTACAAAGCACTCACGGGCGCAGCCCTGCTGCTCCTCGTCGCCGCTTGCAGCAACACCGTCGGCCGCAGCATCAGCCGCGACCACGTCGGCACCAAATACGCCAAGCTGCAGGGTTATTTTCGCGCCGCCGACATGGTCGAAGAGGTCCCCGGCGACATCCGCCACGACGCGGTCCTGGACGAGGCGATCTTGACCAAAGCGGGCGACGCCGAGACCTGCGCCGAGGTGACCATCCGCACCGCGCGCCGCTACGACGAGCCCATCTCCCAGCAAAGCCCCACCTGCCAGGCCGCCGGCCAGACCGCCGAGGCGATCGCCGACAACGAGACGGTCAGCGTCTACGACTACAGCTACGCCGGCCGCATCGAGACGGTCGCCGTCGACGCCGTCGCCCTCGACGAGTACGTCGGCCTGTCCATCTCCGAGCCGGCCGAAAAGATCTTCCGCGTCGTCGAGCGCAAGGCCACCGTCTGCTGCCCCATCTCCGGCCACTCCGGCGTCGAGCTCACCTTCGAGAACTCGCGCATGGACTACAACAACCTGGCCTACGGGCTGGGCTTCGACTGGAAGCTGCAATAAGCGTCGACATTTGTTCGGTGCGGCCCCGGGCTCACCGCCGACACCCGATACGCTCGGTCGCCACCACCACATCGTCGTACAGGATCGTCTGCTCGTCGGAGACGGTCAGCCCGCGGTCTTCGAGCGCCTGCTGTTTGCGCGCGCTCGAGCCGCGCTCGTAATACGCGTCGAGGATGACGCGCTTGAAGCCGACCTCCTCGGAGGTGCGGAAGTTGAAGCCCTCGAAGGGCTCGGGCTCGCCGCACGCGCTCCAGTCGCAGCCGTCGGTGTGGAATTGGTCGCGCAGCCAGGTCCCCTCGGGGTGGCCGGCGCGGTACTCGCCGACCGGCTCGCCGTCCACCCAGAAGGCCAACTCCCCGTCCATCTGCCCGGGCGTATTCGCCTTCGCGCGCATCTCGATGCACACCCACTCGTCGAGGGGATAGGGCTGCTGGCCGGGCGGGCGGAAGGTGTTGCCATAGTGGTACGTCGTGCCCTGGTCGCCCGCGCAGCCGGGCTCGGCGGTGCCGTCGTTGCAGCGCCCCGAGCGCATCTCGTGCCAGTAGACGTAGAAGTTGAAGACGTTGTCGTTGTTGATGTCGAAGTCGAACCAGAACCCCTCGTCCCCCGGCGGCACGGTGTTGGCCAATCCGCTCGAGTTCCACGACGCGTTGCCCGCCGACACGCGCACCCAGTGGTGCGGGTTGGGGGCCACGTGCGGAAAGCGCGCGTAGAAGCGCCAATAGATCTCGTCGACCCGCTCGAAGCCCACCCGCGACGCCGACGAGATATACTGGTCATTCGCCAAATCCTCGGTGGTCACCGTCGAGCGCAGGTAGCCGCTGCCCGAGTGGGCGACCGCAGCGTCGTCCTGCATCGTCAGGTACTGCGTATCCGCCTGCGGCGCATCCCAGCGCCCCCACCCCGCCTCGAAATCGTCGAAAAAGAGCACCGCCGAATCCTCGGCCATCCCCTCATCCCCCGGATAACGCTCACTGAGCGTCGCCGCGTCGGCCTGTACGTCGGCTTGCGTGTCCGCCAGCACGTCCTCCGACACATCGGCCGCCGTCGTATCCGCCGCATCACTCGTCGCCACGTCGACCAACTCCCCGTCGCCTCCCGAGGAGCCGCCGTCGTCGCAACCGAGCGAGGCGAGCAGAAGCACCGAACACAAACCGACCACCAGACGTGCACCCATCATCATCCTCCGACCACGAGTCATTCACACAAACGAGCCCCCATCTTGCCCGGAGACACCGCGCCAAGGCAACATCTTCCTCCCCTGCGCGAAGCACAGCGGAGCGTAGGGGAGGACCGAGGAGGGGACTCCTCCTCCGCGAAGCAACGCGAAGTGGAGGAGGACCGAGGAGGAGGCCGGGCTCCATAATCGAACCCCGCTACGGGCAACGCTCGACTCCCTCCGGTCGCCTCGCTCGCCCGCAGCTACAAGTTCCGTTTCACCCACAAGGGGTTCGAGGCTGTCGGCCCCGCAAGAAATCACGTCCCGCGCCGGTCGAAGCCAGACGCACAAGCGCCCAGGACCGCCGCACCTACAGGGCCGGAGGTTGTGGTGGATGAGCCGGTCGGGCCGGTCGAGCCGGTTGGGGTGTAGGACTCCCAGCCAGGTTGACCGGCCCCCGGGGCGGCCTACGCCGCCCGGCCCCCCGCCGCTCATTGAGCACACATAAATCCGTGTACTGGCCAAGAGGCCAACTCAGTGCCCGTGACCGCGCCCGCGCCCGCGACCGCGCCCCGTTGTTGAACTGCCAAGAGGTCGCCACTGGCGTTTGCTTCGAACCCACCCGATTTGCTCGTCTGAAACCACAACGCATCTTCGAAGGCCTTGCAGCTCTAAACGGCGGGGCGCGGTCGCGGTCACGGTCGCGGGTTCGAATCGACCGTCGCCGCCAATTAAGTAACTGCACGAAGATTCTGCGGTCATCTCGGCGGTTCTGAGCGCCAATGACTGCGTTGCTTCTTCTCGACGATGCGCTGCATCGCCTCGGCGTCGCGCCTTGTCCTTGACACTCAGTCCTCGCCGAGGCTTTCCCGCACAATCTCCGTGCAGTTACTTAGAAACTCCTGATCAATCATGAGCCGCTCCGTGCGCGGGGGGCAGCGTAGCGAACCTCTCATACCTTCAACTACAACACCTCGACGCCACCCACCCCAACGAGTAAGATGGCCGCCATGAAATACGCCATCACACTCGTCATACTCGCCGCCGGTCTCACCCTCGCCACAGGTTGCGGCTCCGATGCCGACTCCACGCAGCAGAACACGGGCGACGCCGGCCAATCCGATACAACTCAGACCGATACAAACCAGCCTGACACGAATCAGCAGGACGCAGGCGGCGACGCGGCGCTCGCGCCGCCGTGGGATGCGAGCGCGCCGTTGGGCGGCGACCGTCCGGCGCGGGTGATCTTGCCCAACGCCTACGACCGCACGCAGAGCTGGCCGCTGGTCGTGTTGCTGCACGGGTACACGGCCACCGGGCCGCTGCAGGATGCCTATTTCGGGTTGAGCCGGCGTGGCGACGAGCGTGGGTTTATCACCGTGCTGCCCAACGGGACGCAGGACGGGGCGGGCAACCGGTTTTGGAACGCGACCGACGCGTGCTGCAACTTCGGGGGGAGCAGCGTCGACGACGTGCAGTACCTGAGTGACCTGCTCGCCGAGGCCAAAGAGCGCCTGGCGGTCGACGCCGACCGGGTCTACTTCATGGGGCACTCCAACGGCGGGTTCATGAGCTACCGGATGGCCTGCGAGCTCGGCTCCGAGATCGCGGCCATCGCCAGCCTGGCGGGCAGCGCGTTCGACGACGCGCAGGATTGCGCCGAGAACGGGCAGGTGGGCGTGCTGCAGATCCACGGCGACGCCGACGAGACCGTGCTGTACGACGGCGGCCAATTCGCCGGCAACGCCTACCCCGGCGCGCGCGAGGTCGCCGAGCGCTGGGCGGCCAGAAACGGCTGCGACGCCCAGGCGCAGACCGGCGAGGCGGCCGATCTCGACAAGGATGTCGACGGCGCCGAGAGCGATATCGAGCAGTGGGGTGGGTGCGAGGCCGACCGGCGCGTGGAGCTGTGGAGCATCCGCGGCGGCGGGCATATCCCGAGCCTGAGCGACGATTTTACCGACCGGGTGCTCGACTTTTTGTTCGCGCACAGCCGATGAGGAGCGAAAAAGCTAACGAGCGAAGCAGGGAATGAGCGAAGAAGGGAATGAGCGAAGAAGGGAATGAGCGAAGAAGGGAATGAGCGAAGAAGTGAATGAGCGAAGAAGGGAATGAGCGAAAAAGAGAATGAGCAGAACAGGTAATGAGCGAAAAAAGGAATGAGCGAAAAAGGGAATGAGCAGAACAGGTAACGAGCAAAAAAGGCGCGCAAATTCTGCCTACGCGGCGCGCTGACGAAAATATTGCCTACCTCGAACGGCGCTGGAGACCTCTCTAGCGCCGTTTTTCGTGGCACACGCCTTGCATCGCCTTTCTACGGTTTAAATCCACCCCGATTAAGTAACTGCACGGAGATTGTGCGGGAAAGCTCGGCGAGCAATCGGCGGCAAGCACAAGGAGACAGCCCGCAGGCGATGCCAGCGGCATCGTCGAGGGATGGCGACGCAGTGATTGGCGTCGAGAGCCGCCGAGATGACCGGCAGAATCTTCGTGTAGTTACTTAACCAAGATGAGGTAAGGCATGGCATTTATCGACTGGAAAGAATCGTACAACACCGGCGTTGGCCCCATCGACGAGCAGCACCAGAAGCTCGTCGAGCTCATCAACGAGCTGCACTCGGCGATGAAGCAGGCCAAGAGCAAAGAAGTCATCGGCGACGTGATCGGTGAGCTGGCCAAGTACACCCAGTATCACTTCACCGACGAAGAGAAGTACATGCAGCGGGCCAACTACCCGAAGCTGCTCGAGCACAAAAAGGAGCACGACGACTTCGTGGCCCACGTCAGCGATTACAAAGGCCGCTTCGACCGCGGCGAGGTGATGCTGTCGATCGACGTGCTCAACTTCTTGCAGGATTGGCTCGTCGACCACATCGAGGGCAGCGACCAGGATTACGTCAGCTACGTCAAAGGCTGACGTTCACGAGTACGTCTGACCTCTTCGGAGCGTCGGCGTATCGCTGCGCAGCGCGCCCTCACCGCGCTGCGCGGCTCTTGCTTGCTGTCCGCACGCACTTGCTTTCCGCACGCACCTGCCCCCCTGCATCCTTTAGAACGCCCGAGTCCTTCGGAAAGCCCCCGCCTCGGCGCATCGCTTTTGAATATCGACGGTCGCGACACGTCTCACCGGCCCCTGCCGGATTTTGCTCGTGTTGATGATTGACTTGTTTGGGACCGATTCAAATGCGCTACCGTGCTTGTTGTGCCGCCCTCGGTTTATTCGCCCTACTCACTGTGTCCGCCGGATGCTCCGAGGATTCGGGCGGCGGGACGGACGCGCCGCTCGACGGCGGGTCCGGTGCGGACGCCGCGGCTGACGTGGGCGACGTCGGCGACGACGCAGCCGACACGTCCGATCCGGGCGACACCGGCGTCGACGCGACCGATGCGGCGGACGCCGACAGTTCGTCCGACTCCGGGGATGCGGCCGACGCCTCCGACACCGCGGAGGACGTCGAAGAGGACACCACGCCCGCCGCCGAGTGCGGCAACGGCGTGCGCGAAGAGGGCGAGGCGTGCGACGGCGACGATATCCCCGAGGCGTGCACGGGGTGGAGCGAGGCGGTGTCGTGCACGGCCAGCTGCGAGTTGACCCCGTGTCGGGGCAGGCTCACGATCACGCCGAGCACCCAGGGCCAGGTCGACCTGGCCAAGGTCACCGCGGACGGCCAGACGCTCTTCTTCTACACCTCGGCGGGCGGCGACCTCGTCGACTGGCACTCGCTCGATCTGGCGACCGGCAACGTCACCCCGGTGGCCTCGGGGCTCGACGAAGACTTCGCCGCCGTCTACCCGAGCTCCACCGGTGAGCACGCGGTGCTCTACGAGTTCTTGTCGCCCTTCAAGGTGTGGACGAAGTCGACCGGCGCGCTGGTCGACTTGACGGTCGATCCCGTCGAAGACCAGCTCTACGTGTACGACCACGCCCTGGCCTATCTCGAGGAGCGCGGCAACAGCCGCCGCGAGCACGCCCTGCATGTGTTCGACTACGCCAGCGGCCAGACCACCGAGGTGCTCGACAACGTCTACGAACCGTACGGAAGGCTGCGGGTCAGCCCCGACGGGCGCTACATGGCGGTGTGGACGCAGGCGGACTTCGACGCCCCATTCGAGATGCACGTCGTCGACCTGACCACCGCCAGCGTGCTGGCGAGCGACTCGAGCCGCGACACGGTGCGCGGGCGCTTCTCGCCGACCGGCGAGGCGTTCGTCTTCGAGAAGAACTCGGGCCTGGCGGTGTGGTTTGCGGCGACGAACACCATCGAGGAGGCCCCCAACGGCGGCGGCACCGTCCTGGAGGCGCGGTTCTCGCCCGACGGCTCGCTTCTGGCCTACGCCGACCCGGTCAACAGCACCAACAAGGACTACGAGAGCTGGTTGTGGGACTTGCAGGCCAACACCGACACCGCGTTGAGCGATCGAGCGGGCACGCGCTTCGACTTCTCGCCCGACGGCACCAAGCTGGCCCATTTGAGCACCCGCAGCCCGAGCTTGCGAGACAGCGCCGAGCTGCGCATTCGCGACCTGACCACGCAGACCGATATCGTCGTGGCTGACGGCGTGGCCCACGAGCACGTCACCTGGAGCCCGTCGAGCGACGCGGTGGCCTTCGCCGACCCGACCTCCAACTACATCTACGCCGAAGAAGACTTGCGCGTCGCCGAGCTGGCCAACGGGGCGGCCACTGTCCACGACGTGACCCGCGGCGGCTCGGCCCGCGCGGTGTGGCACCCCGACTCCGAAGGCCTGTTCTGGATTACCGCCCAGAGCCAGGTGCAGAGCAAGCGCTTTGGCTACTGGCAGCGCGCCTCGCAGCAGACCACCGAGTTGCTCGACGAGTTGCGCCAGAGCTTTTCGGTGATCGTCAACGCCACCTGGGATCACGTCCTGGGCGTCTTCCCGGGCACCGGGCTCAACCCGGGCGCGCCCATCACCGCCTTCGCCCCCGACACCCAGACGACCACCGAGCTGTCGGCCTCCGACCGCTTCCGCGCCGAGTGGTTCGACGGAGGTTCGCCCCACTCGGCCGCCTGGACCGGCCAGGGTCAGTGGTTGGGGCCGACCTCGCGGTTTGTGAGCTGGCGAGAGCGCGACGAGGAGTTCGACGGCACCGGCCCGCTGGACGTGTTCGACCTGGCCACCGGCACCACCAGCAGCGTGCCGCTGCTGCTGAGCGATGAGGCCCGGCTCAACGACCACATGCACGGGTCGGACGCCGTGGCGGTCGTGGAGTTATACCGCCCGCAGTATACGAACACTTATACGTTCTGGATCTATCGGCCGTAGAGCTTGGAGGCAGCGCATCTTGCGCTGGGTGCATTGGCGCGCGCTCCTGCTACCAGCGCTGGAAGCGCTGCCTCCAAACGGCGCCGTAGAGCTTGGAGGCAGCGCATCTTGCGCTGGGTGCATTGGCGCGCGCTCCTGCTACCAGCGCTGGAAGCGCTGCCTCCGAACGGCGCTGGAAGCGCTGCCTCCAAACAGCGCCGTAGAGCTTGGAGGCAGCGCATTTTGCGCTGGTTGCATTGGCGCGCGCTCCTGCTACCAGCGCTGGAAGCGCTGCCTCCAAACGGCGGCGACGGGACCGGAGCTCTCACCGAGTCGCCGCGCCACGGTTGTCGAGCGCGGCGACTCGACGTAGGATGGGCGGTCCGGAATTGAAACTACGATGAGTGACGAAAATGAAGAACAGAATCCCCTCGAAGCTCCATCTTCTGCTGATCCTCACCTTTGTGCTCGCCCTGGCCGCTTGCTCCGACGACGCGACGAGCGGCACGCAGACGAGCGACGTTGCCCTCGAAGAGGACGCCGCCTCGGCGTCGGACGCGAGCGATATGGCCGCGCGAGACACGGATGAAAAAGATGCCGGCGAAGAGGATACCGGCGAGCAGGATGCGGGAGACGAGGATACCGGCGCGCAGGATGCGGGCGCGGACGATACTGGCGTCCAGGATTCGGGCGCGGAAGATACCGGCGTCCAAGATTCGGGGACCCAGGATGTGGGTCAGCAGGATACCGGCCAGCAGGATACCGGCCAGCAGGACGCGGGCATCGACTCCGGCCTGAGCTGCACACCCGGCGACACCAAGCAGGTCGAATGCAACACCTGCACGTGCACCCAGCAGCAGGTGTGGAGTTGCACCAAGATGGCGTGCCCCGGCGGCCCGTACGACCCGTGCGAGAACAAGAGTTGCGGCGAGACCTGCACGCTGTGCGATCCCGCCGACCCCAACTGCAGCGAGACCGCCGTGGTCAAGTATTGCGACGAGAACGGCAACTGCAGCGCGCAGAACTCGCCGCAATGCAGCATTTGAGGCTCACAGCTCCAAGTCGACCCACACCAGGTGATGGTCGGAGACGTCGACGAGCTCGGCCTGCGGCTGGCCGGGCGCGGGCCAGAACACTCCGCTGTCGGTGACCGACAGGCCCTGTGAGGGCAGCGCGTAGTCGACGCGCAGGTTGCCCACGCGGCCGTCGCTGAAGTCGGCGGTGTCGAGCGCGTGGTCGCCTTCGTGCTCGGCGTTGGCCCGGCCCTGGTCTTCGCCGGCCTGCGCGCCGCCCTCGCTGGTGGGCTGCGGGTCCTGGGCGAAGGCGAGCAGGTCGACGAGCGCGCCGCGCCGGCTGTCGCCGTCTTTCGGGTCGGTGTTCAGATCTCCCACCACCACAAACTCGGCGCCGTCGGCGAGCCCGCCGGCCACGCCGCTATCGTCGACCAAATAGGCCGCCTGCTCGCCGCCGGTGACGTAGTCGAGCCACAGGCGAACCTCGTCGTGATTGCGCCGCCCGTTTCGGTCCTCGGGGCCGTCGAAGGCCGGCGGGGTCGGGTGACTCGCCAGCACGTGCACGGTCGTGCCGTCGATCTCGACGGGCACGTCGACGTGGTTCTTCGACGACAGGCGCATCACGTCCTTGGCCTCCTCCGAGTAGAAGTCGGCGGGCATCTGCGAGTCGGGCATCTCCTTCCACAAGAACTCTTGAAAGCTGCGGATCGCGTCGGTCGCGATGGGATAGCGCGAGTAGATGACCATGCCGTATTGGCCCGTAAACTGGCCGTAGCCGTACGAGTCGTTGCCGTAGGCGTTGCTGCCCGGCTCGGTGGTCGCCTGGCCGTCGCCGTCGAGGTCGACGCCCGACGACAGGCCGGTGTTGGTCGCCGGCACGTAGCGGTGGGCGTAGTCGAGGGCCTCTTGGCCGGCCTGGCCTACTGCCAAATACTCCTCTTGGAAGATCCGCGCGGCCTCGCCGTCGGCGTCCCAGTCGAACTCGTTGATGAGGACGACGTCGGGGCGCACGCGCTGCAGGACCTCGGCGACCTCTTTGGCCTGGGCGTCCTGGCCGCCGGCGAGGTCGTCGGCGAGTTGGCCGGCCTGCTGGCGGTAGAGCGAGGCGTTGTAGGTGGCGACGCGGACGGTGGTGGGGGCACTGGTGGTGTCTTGCTGGGTTGCGTCCTGCTGGGTTGCGTCCTGCTGGGTTGCGTCCTGCTCGGTCGTATCCTGCTCGCCGGCGTCGGCCTGGGCGTTGGAGTCGTCGACGGTGTTGTTCTCGCTGGCGCAGGCGGTCAGGGTGGCGCACAGGGCGAGGGTGAGGAGGTGGTGCTTGCGGATCATGTTGTTTCTCGGGGGGTTGGGTGAGCTTGGCGGGGAGGACTATAAGGGAGGCGTGGGATTTTGGCGACCATTATCGTTTTTTTGGGGCGGGGACGCCCCTGAGGCTGTCACTAAAGGTCGCCATAGTTTGGAGGCAGCGCTTCTAGCGCTGGTTGCATGAGCGTACGGGCTTGCAACCAGGGCAAGATGCCCGGCCTCCAAAGGCTTTCGCGACAGCCTCGTCCCCGACCGCCGGGGTCCGTCTCGGGCCCCGCACGTGTTCGAGCAGGGCGTAGCTTGATGGGGCCCCCATCCACCTCGCGCTGTACGACGCGCGAGGCACCTTCCCCCGGGGGAAGGGATGTCCTTGCTTGTTTGCAAAGCGTTGGGTATTCGCTGGATTGTCGTCGTGGTGTTACAATCGCGCGGCGGGTGGCGGAGTTCGACGCGGGCAGAGGATGTATTCAATATCGTGCGGTGCCTATGACCTCCACGAGGTCATCGGCGAAGGGGGAATGGCCCAGGTTTGGAGGGGCGTCCACCGAGCCAAAGGGGTGCCTGTGGCGGTCAAGGTGGTCACCGCGGGCAACTCGCTCGAGGCGGCCTACGTCGACAGCTTCGAGCGCGAGGTGCAGGCGGTCGCGGCGTTGAACCACCCCGGGATCGTGCGCGTGTTCGACTACGGGCGCATCAGCGAAGAGACCGCCCGCGGGCACGAGAGCCTGGCGGCCGGGAGTCCTTACCTGGTCATGGAGCTGTTCGAGGCGGGCCCGCTCGAGCCGGGGCGCGCCATCACCAGTTGGGCGGAGGTGTGCGATTTTGCCTTCGCGCTGCTCGACGCGCTCGCTCATGCCCATGCTCGCGGGGTCATCCACCGCGACATCAAGCCCGACAATATCCTGTGCGATGACGCAGGCTCCCCCACCCAGCCGAACCGAAACTATCCCAATTCAACCTATACAAATAGGCGTCACTACAAGCTGAGCGATTTCGGCCTGGCGCACGCCGCCGAAGAAGGCGTCGGCGAGGCCGTGTCGGCGGGGACGCCGCAGTATATGCCCCCCGAGCAGCTCACCGGGCGCTGGCGAGACTTCGGCCCGTGGACAGATCTGTACGCGCTCGGGTGTCTGCTCTACGAGCTGGTGTGCGGCCGGCTGCCGTTCGACCACGAGAAGCTGTTGCGCATCGTGCACATGCAGATGCACGAGCCCTTGCCGCCCATCGAGCCGCGATTCGCGGTGCCCGCCGGCCTGGAGGCGTTTTTGCGCCGGATGGTGGCCAAGGAGCCGGCCAAGCGGTTTCGCCGGGCGGCCGACGCGGCCTTCGCGCTGGCGCAGCTCGAGGCGCCGGTGGCCCGAGTGGCTGCCCCGCCGATCGGGCCGCCGCCGTCGCAGATCGACACCGACGCCGACACGCTGATGGACACCTCGCCCGAGGCGTACACGGCGCTGCACGAGGGGCATTTGCCCACGCGGGTCTCCCACGACACGATGGCCGACCTGATCCAGACGGAGACGACGCGCGGCATGGCGACCTTGCCGCTTTGGGAGGGGCCGCTGATCGACGCATCGGCTCCGAAAACGTCGCCCGACACGTTAGTCGATGTCGAGGCGGCGCTCTCCAACTTCGAGCCGCCGCCGCCCCTTCCCGAGAGCTGGCGTCTGGCCGAGCCCGAGCAGAAGCTCAAGCAGCTCGACGGCACCGGGCTGGAGTTGTTCGGGCTGCGCGCGCTGCCGTTTGCGGGCCGCCAACTCGAGCGTGACGAGATGTGGCGGGTCTTTCGCGAGGTCTTCGAGACGCAGGGGCTGCGCGTGGTCAGCCTGCGCGGGCCGGCGGGCATCGGCAAGAGCAGCCTGGCCGAGTGGATGAGCCACCGGGTCGAGGAGATGGGCGCGGCCAACGCGCTCAAGGCGCTGCACAGCTCGCGAAGCGGGGCGAACGAGGGCGTGCCGGCGATGCTCGAGCGTTATTTCGGCGTCTGGCATTGCTCGCGCCAGCAGATCTACGAGCGCATCGTCGAGCGCCTCGAGTATGTGCGGCCTACTAGCGACGGCGGCGCCGACGCCGACGTCGAGCAGGCCGAGGCGGACGACGAGTTGGCGCGCGCGCTCACCGAGATTATTCGCCCGGCGAAGTCCGACACCGACGACGACGGCCCCACCTACCAGTTCTCCAGCCACGGCGAGCGCTACGCCACCGTGCGCAAGCTGCTCGAGCGACTCGGCTCGGAGCGGCCGGTGTTGATGTGGCTCGACGACGCCGTGCGCAGTCAGATGGCGCTCGGATTCGTGCGCTACCTGATGGAGCACGACAGCACGCTGCCCATTTTGATCGTGCTGACCTCGTCGAACGAGACGGCCACCGAGAACACGGTGGCGGCGGGTTATCTGCGAGAGATCGAAGAGGACGACCGGGTCGACCGCCTCGACCTGCGGCCGATGGACACCGCCGCGATGGGCGAGCTGATCGGCCAGGCCTTGCGCCTCGACGACGCGTTGGTCGCGCGCCTGCAGCGCCGCGCCCAGGGCTTGCCGCTGTACGTGACCCAGCTCCTGGGCGACTGGGTCAGCCAGGGTGCGCTCGTCGACGGCGAGGCCGGGTTTCGGCTGCGCGAGGACGGCGCGGAGGCCTTTCCGGTGAGCATCGCCGAGCTGTGGGACCGGCGTATCGAGCGGCTCTTGGGCCGGTTCGACGCCGCGCGTCGCGACGGGTTCGAGATCGCGCTCGAGCTCGCCGCCACGCTCGGCCACCAGATCGACCAGGCCGAGTGGCTCGCCGCGTGTGAAGCGCGCGGGATCTCGGGCGCCAAGCAGCTCTTGGCGGCCATGTTCGACGAGAACCTCGCCCGGCTGACCGCCCCGGGCGCGCTCTTCGCCCACGAATTGCTCACCGACAGGCTGGTGCAGCGCGCTCAGGAGGCCGGACGCACCCGCCAGAACCACCGCGCCTGCGCCCGAGCCCTCGAGCAGGTCTACCCGCCCAGCGACGTGGAAGCTGCGGTGCGAAGCGCGCGCCACCTGATGGACGCCCACGCCCTCGATGACGCCCTCGACAAGCTCGAGGCGACGCTGTTGCACCTGCGCGAGTCGGGCGATGCATCGGCGGCGATGTCGCTGCTCGACCGATGCAAGAAGGCCGCCGACCGACTGGGGCTGGACGAGAACCACCGCCGCAGGGCGCGCCACGCATGGCTTCGCGGCCACTTCTTGCTCATGCGCGGCGAGCTACGCGAGGCGCAGCGCTGCGCCCAGCAGGCCATCGAGTCCGCCGAGCGCCACGAGTGGCATAACGAAGCCGGCCACGCCCGGATCATCGAGGGCCGCTCGCTGATGGGCCAGCTCGAGCTCGACGCCGCGATGGAGAGCTACAAAAAGGCGACGCGTCATTTCGAGGCCACCAAGGATCGCGAGGGGCTCGCCCGCGCGAAGTTCGGCAAGGGCGTCGTTCACACTCACAGCGGCGAGCACGCCGCGGCCAAGCAATGTTTCAAGGAGGCGGCCTGGTGCGCCGAGCTCGTCGACGACGGCCCGCTGCGCGCCAAGTCCCTGGTGCAACTAGGCACCGTCTTGCTCGCCGAAGGCGACCCCGACGAGGCGTTCGCGTGCACCGAGCAAGCCTATAAGATCGCCGAGCAGGCGGGCGCACGCGCCTCCCGCGCGAACGCCGCGCGCCACCTGGGCGAGATCGCCCGGCTGCAAAAAGACTGGGAGACGGCGCGCCGCTGGCTGCAAGAAGCCTACGACGCCACGCTGTCGGCGATGATGTTCGTGCGCCACTACGACCGGCTCAACCTGGCCCTGGTCGACCTGGACACCGAGCACTACGAGCGCGCCGACACCACCTTTGGCGAGTTGCGCGACAGCTTCGCTCAGGCCCAAGACAACGCCGCCCTGCCCTTGATCGACCTGGCGCGCGTGCTGTGCGCCGTGGCGCTCGACCGCCAGGACCAGTACCTCGAAGAGCTCGCCCGAGTCGCCGACAACCCCGCGCCCGCGCCGAATATGCGTCGCGACATGGCCGCGATTGCCGAGAAAGCGGCCAAATTGGCTGAGGCGCGCGGGTGGGATGGGGTTGGGGTGTTGCGGGGTGTTGGTGAGGCGTAGCTTTCGGTGCGAGTGCATCCCTGCTCTCGCTCACGAGGGCGAGATGCCCACGCACCGAACACTTCGCGCGCTATCGGTGCGAGTGCTTCCAGCTCTCGCGTTTTGTTTGTAGTCACAGCTTTCCGTCGCCCCCCATCCGCCCTTCGCTTCGCTACGGGCACCTTCCCCCCGGGGGAAGGGATGCCCTCGCCGCATTGTGGCGTGGTCGGTTGTTGGGGGAGATTCTGCGTGGCGTTGTTATTCTACGACCGACTGACCGAAGTAGAACGTCACCTTGCGTGGGGCTTCGTCATCGCGGCCATGCTCGTCGTTGTAGTCGGAGACTTTCTGGCGAAGGGCCGACACTCGCTCGCGAGTCTCGCGCAGGAGCGCCAGGACCTCGTCCTCGTGCGGATGACCCTCGGGGACGTCGAACGAGTAGGTGCTACCCCCGACGACATCCGACGGGAGTGTCTTGAGGCGCAACTGGCGCAACTTGACGCACAATGCCGTGACCATGGCGTTGAAGTGATCGAAGACCGCGGCTTCCCAGCCTGCGGCTTCGTCCATCGGGATGAAGCAGGTGTCGGCTCGGTACAAAAGTTCGTCGCCGCGCTCGTCTTCGATGATGCGGCCCTCGTCGAGAAGTTGGACGAGTGCGTCTTCGAGTTCTTCTTTGCCGGCGCCGGTCATCGGCCCGAGTTGCTCGAAGCTCACCGGCCCGCTGCGGTACACGGCGATCCAAAGGAGCATCGCCAGCGAGTCGTGGTTCTCACCGGCGACAATCTGCTCGATCTCTTCGTCACTCGCCGCGCGGTAGCTCGTCTTTTGGCCGCGCCCGGTTTGGAAGACGAGCCCCGACTCCACCAGATCACGCAAGATGCCTTTGACGCTGGCCTCATCGTCGTCCGCAAAGCGGGTGAGCACCTCGGCGCGGCGCACGACCTTTTGAGCGCGGATGAAGTCGAGCACCGCCTCCCACAGCGAGCGCTCGCGGTCGGTGAGGCTCTCGGAGAGGCGCTGGATCTTGAGCTGGTAGGAGCGCAACGCCAGCCCGAACATGTCGGCGGCGACCTTGCGCGTACCCCCCTGCGTTTCGAGCTCGTTGGCCAGATCCAAGAAGACCTGGTTGGCCACGTGCGCCAGCGGCGCGCGGATGCCGGCGGTGGTCGCCAGTTGGGCGACGAGCACCGTCGTCTGCTGGATGACTGTGTCGATGAGCAGTTTGACGTTCATGGTGTAGTGGGGCTCAGTTGCAAATGACGTCCCAGCCGTCGCCGGCGTCGGCAACTTCGCCGATGGAGGACTCCGCGCAGCCGTTGTCGCAGGTTCCGACGTAGTCGCCGGGGCCGCAGCTCGATCCCTCGCTGCACGGCATCGGGCCGTAGGGAAGCTGGTAGACCTCTCCGTTTTCACATCGCAGTCCGCCGAAGCAGTCGATATGGCAGTCATCGTCGACATCGGCGTCGTCACTGATGTCCGTAGCGTCGCTCGTGATCGCGTCTGCGGTGTCGGCCGTGTTTCCGGCATCAGCCAGCGTCGACGCGTTCATCATCATGCAATGGCCGCCCAAACACTGCAGCCTCGAGTCGCGCTGCTCGCACTCAGCGTTGGTCTGGCATGGCTCGAAACATACGCCGCCGGAGCCCGACAAGGTCTCGCCGCACGCGTCGTTCAAGTCGACGCCCGGCTCGGCGCACACGGCGACCTGTGCACACGAGTTCTGCGCCCCGCACGCCTCGGTGCACACCCCGCACTGGCAAGAGAGGTCGCTCACGCAGTCGGCGTCGGTGCGGCAGGCTTCCAGATTCCCTGACTGCCAGTGAGTTTCGCTGTCGGTGCTCGGGTCGCTGTCGTTCGAGCACGCAGCGAGCAGAAGGGCGAGGAAGGCGATGAACAAAAGTCGGTCGAGTCGGCGGTGCATCAGCAGGTCCCCAAATAGTCATACATCTTGCAGATTCGAGACTATCAGCCGCCCAAGTCGCCACAAGCGAAAAAAACTACACCCCCAACAACCGACCACGCCACAACGCGCTAAGGCATCCCTTCCCCTGGGGGAAGGTGCCCGTAGCGAAGCGAAGGGCGGATGGGGGGCGACGGAAAGCTGTGACTACAAACAAAACGCGAGGGCAAGATGCCCCCGCACCGAACACATCACGAGGGCAAGATGCCCACGCACCGAATCCACAGCGCCGCGAATTTACACGATCCCCCGTCTGTGTCATCATCTCGACAACCTGTTGTCACAAATATAACCCTGTGGAGGAGCCACGCGATGAAGATCAAGAAGCTTCATGCTCTGCTCGCCCTTGCGCTCAGCGTTTCGCTGGTCGGCGTCGGGTGCGACAAGAAGGAAGAGGCCAAGACCGACGAGAAGGCCGAGGCCGAAGGCGCCGCTGAGGAAGCCGCCCCCGAGATCAAAGCCGACAAGGGCGTCGATTTGGAGAGCAAGACCATCCACGTGGGCGCGCTCAACGACACCAGCGGACCGGCGGTGGCCATCGGCAAGCCGTTCGCGGTGGGTAAGAAGCTCGTGGCCGAGCGGGTCAACGCCGGTGAGGTGCTGCCCGAGGGTTGGAAGGTCGAGATGCACAACAAAGACCACGGCTACAACCCGCAAAAGGCGCTGCAGGGCTACAAAGAGATGAGCGACGACGTCCTGTACGTCGCCACCAGCTTCGGCACCCCGCCGACCTTGCAGGTGCGCCCGATGCTCGAGCGCGACAAGGTCGTGGCCTTCCCGGCGTCGTTGTCCGAGCAGCTCGCCCAAAACGAGTTCACCCCGCCCACCGGCCCGACCTACAAGATGGAGACGATGCGCGCGTTCGACTGGGCGGTCGAGCACGCCAAAAAAGGGGGCAAGGAGTTCAAGCCCGGCATCATCTACCAGGCCGACGACTACGGCAAAGACGGCATCGACGGCATGAAGCAGGCCGCCAAGGCCCACGGCGTCGAGATCGTGGCCGAGGCGTCGATCAAGCCGGGCGAGAAGGAAGTCACCGCCGCGGTCAAAAAGCTCAAGGACGCCGGCGCCAACTACGTCATGCTCACGCTGCTGCCGTCGAGCGCCGCCCCCGTGCTCGGCAAGGCCGCCCAGCTCGAGTACCAGCCGGTCTTCATGGGCAATACCCCCACCTGGGTCGACGCCTTCTTCAGCGACAAGAGCCCGGCGCCGCCGCAGATCTTCGCCAACTTCCACTGGGTCACCGGCTTTCCGTACTGGGGTGAGGACGTGCCCGGCATGAAGGAGTTCGAGGCGGCTTTCGACAAGCACGCCAAGGACCAGCCGCGCGACTTCTACGTGCTCGTCTCCTATATCCAGGGGCTGGCGCAGGCCGAGATCTTGAAGCGCGCCATCGAGAACAAGGACCTGACCCGCGAGGGCTTCGTGACGGCGATGCACAGTATCGAGGACTGGAACGCCGACGGCCTCATCCAGCCCATCAGCCTGGAGAAGGTCCCCTACGTCACCGGCACCAAGACGCGCGTGCTCAAGCCCAACTTCGAGAAGAAGACCTGGGAGGTCGCCGGCGACTACAAGACGCCCAAGGCGTTTGAAGGCGCAGGCGACAAGCAAGCCAAGAAGGACGAATAACCCAAAGGACGTAGCGCAGTGCTCGAGATCGCGAACTTAGAAGTCGTCTACCACTCCGTCGTGCGTGTGCTCGACGGGGTGAGCTTGAAGGTGCCCGAGGGCTCCATCGTCGCCCTGTTGGGGCCTAACGGCGCCGGCAAGACCACGACTCTGCGCGCGATCTCGGGCCTGCTCGACGTCCACGACGGCCAGGCCACCAAAGGCACCATCACCTGGGAGGGCCCGTCGGGTGACCCAAAGGCCCTCTTGGGCAGCCCCGCCGAGCAGATCGTCGGCGCGGGCATCGCCCAGGTGATGGAAGGCCGGCGCATCTTCGCCGACCTGACCGTCGAAGAGAACCTCCTCGCTGGCGCGCACGTGAGCTCCGGCGACGTGAAGCAAGACATCCAAAAATTCTACGAGCGTTTCCCGGTCCTCGGAGACCGGCGAAAACGCACCGCCGGCTACCTGTCGGGCGGTGAGCAGCAGATGCTCGCCATCGCTCGCGCGCTGATGAGCCGGCCCAAGCTCCTGTTGATGGACGAACCCTCGCTGGGGCTCGCCCCCAAGATCGTGGCCGACGTCGCCGAGCTCATCCGCGAGCTCAACGACGAGGGCATGACCATCTTGCTCGTCGAGCAAAACGCGGCCATGGCGCTCGATTTGGCCGAGTACGGCTACGTCATGGAGAACGGCAAGATCGTGCGCGACGGGCCCTCCCAGGAGCTCCTCGACGACGAGGACATCCAAGAATTCTACCTGGGCATGGGTCGCGGCGAGACCAAGAGCTACCGCGACGTCAAGCACTACCGACGCCGAAAGAGGTGGCTTAGCTGATGTTTCTGGCGATCGACAATGTCGAGCTGGCCTTCGAGGGCGTCAAAGCGCTCGACGGGGTGAGCTTGGACGTCCCCAAAGGCTCGCTCACCGCGGTCATCGGCCCCAACGGCGCCGGCAAGACCTCGCTGTTCAACTGCATCTCGGGGGTCTACAAGCCGACCGCCGGCCAGGTGCGTCTGGAGGGCAAAAATATTGCCGGCCAGCCGCCCCACGAAACCGCGGCGATGGGCGTGGCGCGCATGTTCCAGAACCTGGCGCTCTTCGACCAGATGACCGTGCTCGAGAATATGCTCCTGGGCCGCCACCACCGCTACGAGACGAGCTGGTGGAACGACATCTTCTTCTTCGGCAAGACCGCCAAGCAGGAGGTGGCCCACCGCGAGAAGGTCGAGGAGGTCATCGACTTTCTGCACCTGGAGCGCTTCCGAAAGACGCCGGTGGGGATCTTGCCCTACGGCATCCTCAAACGCGTCGAGCTGGGCCGCGCGCTGTGCATGGAGCCCGAGCTGTTGCTGCTCGACGAGCCCGCCGCCGGGCTCAACCAAGAAGAAACCGAGGACATGGCCCGCTACATGCTCGACATCAAAGAGGAGCTGGGCATCACCCAGATCTTGATCGAGCACGAGCTGCACTTCGTGCTCGACCTGGCCGACAATATCGCCGTGCTCGACTTCGGCTCGAAGATCGCCGAGGGACCGCCGGCTCAGATTCGCCAGGAGCCTGCAGTGATCGAGGCGTATGTGGGGGTTGGGCACGGGAGTGTGTGATGACAGCCGCCCACAACATCGACACCGCCGCAAAGCAGCTGCCTTCAGGCGACGCCCTCGAGCTGACCCTCCCCGGCCGACTGCTGACCATGGCGCGCGAGCGCGGCTCGCAGCCCGCCCTTCGCGACAAGCGGTTGGGCGTGTGGCAGGAGATCTCGTGGCAGGAGTACTACGACCAGAGCGCCGCGGTCGGCCGCATGTTGTGGCATCTGGGCATCCGGCCGGGCGACCACGTCTCCATCTTGAGCGAGAACCGGCCCGAGTGGCTCTACGCCGACCTGGGGGCCGAGGGCATCGGGGCCAGGAGCGCGGGCATCTACCAGACCAACCCCGCCGAAGACGTCGCCTACGTGCTCGAGCATAGCCAGAGCAAGCTCGTCTTCTGCGAGGATCAGGAGCAGGTCGACAAGGTCATCGAGGTCAAAGACGAGACCCCGACGGTGCGCCACGTGGTCGTGTTCGACCCGCGCGGCACCCGCGACTACACCGACAGTCGGCTGATGAGCTTCAAGGACTTTTTGAAGAAGGGCCGCGAGCTTCTGGCCAAAGACCCCGACTGGTTCGCCCACCAAATCGCCGAGCGTGACCCGGACGAGGTGTCGATGATCGTGTACACCTCGGGGACCACCGGGCCGCCCAAAGGGGCGATGCTCACGCCCAGAAACGCGCTCGAGACGAGCCGCGAGTTCGTGCCCATCCTCGACGTCAGCGACGACGACAAGATCTTGTCGTACCTGCCGCTATGCCACGTCGCCGAGAAGATCTTTACGTTCTTCTTGCCACTGACCACCGGCTGCGTGGTCCACTTCGGCGAGTCGGTCTACACCGTCCAGCAGGACCTCAAGGAGGTCTCGCCGACCATCTTTTTGGGCGTGCCGCGTATCTGGGAGAAGGTCCACGCAGGCGTCACCGTCAAGATCAAAGACTCGTCGCTGTTGAAGCGGGGGCTGTACTCGTGGTGCGTGGCCTGGGGCCACAAGATTGCGGCCAAGCGCCGCCGCGGGCAGATGAACCCGTTCGACCACCTGCTCTACTTCGTGTGTTGGCTGCTGGTGTTCCGCGCGCTTCGCGAGCGGCTGGGCCTGGGCGCCTGCAGGGTGCCGGTCACCGGCGCGGCGCCGATCTCGGCCGACCTCTTGCGCTGGTTTCACGCCATCGGCGTGCCGGTCATGGAGGGCTACGGCCAGACCGAGTGTGCCGGGGTCAGCCACGTCAACCGCCCCGGGCGCATCCGCCTGGGCACCGTCGGCGAGCCCTTGCCCACCGTCGAGCACACCATCGCCGAGGACGGCGAGATTCTGGTGCGCGGCTCGCTCGTCTTCGCCGGCTACCTGCACAACGACGAGGCGACCCAAAAGACCATCGACGCCGACGGCTGGCTGCATACCGGCGATATCGGCGAGATCGACGACCAGAATTACCTGCGCATCACCGGGCGCAAAAAAGAGATCATCATCACCGCCGGCGGCAAGAACCTGTCGCCCGAAAAGATCGAGAACGCGCTCAAGATGAGCCCGTATATCAAAGAGGCCGTCGCCATCGGCGACCAGCGAAAGTTCATCTCGGCGCTTATTCAGATCGACGCGGCGACGGTGGGCGACTGGGCCACGCGCCGGGCGATCCCGTACACCTCCTTCGAGGACCTCACCCAAAAGGAAGAGGTCCGAGAGCTCATCGAACAGGAGCTCAAGAAGGCCAACGACCGGCTCGCCAGGGTCGAGTCGGTGCGCGCTTTTCGCTTGTTCCCCAAGGAGTTGCACCAGGACGACGGGGAAGTGACGGCGACGCAGAAGGTCAAGAGACGGGCGATTGCGGAGAAGTATGAGGATTTGATTGAGAGTATTTATTGAGGGCTATTTGGGCGGACAAACTACAATTTGGGGGTCGTTTTATTGGAACCGGGTTCCGATTCGCGGCCCTATTTGGGCGGACAAACTACAATTTGGGGGTCGTGGTTTTGAACGTGGTTCCGATTCGCGGCCCTATTTGGGCGGACAAACTACAATTTGAGGGTCGCGTATCTGAACCACGTTCCAAAGATACGACCCTCAAATTGTAGTTTGTGCCCTCAAATAGCCGCCACGCACCTGCAAGGCCGACATCACATAGAATATGAGCTCATTCTTACAATTATTACTAGCCGGCCTCGCGCTGGGCTCGGTCTACGCGCTCGTCGCCCTGGGCTTCGTGGTCATCTACCGCGCCTCGCAGGTCTTCAACTTCGCGCAGGGCGAATTGCTGACCTTCGGCGCGTTCGCCATGCTCACGCTCTTGGGGCTGGGTATCCCGTGGTACGTCGCCGTGGCGGGCACGATGCTGATGACCGGCTTGCTAGGCGCGCTCATCGAGCGGGTCTTCTTGCGGCCGCTGGTCGGCCGGCCGGTCTTCGTGACGATCATCTTGACGATCTTCATCGGCTTTATCCTGCGCACGCTCATGCTCGTCTTTTGGGGCGCCGAGCCGCGCGGCATGCCCACGCCGTGGGAATCGATGGCCGCCGTCGACATCGGCGGTGCGAGCATCCTGGTCAACTCGCTCGCCTCCATCGGAGCGGGCGTGCTGGCGCTGGGCGCCTTCTTCGTGCTCATCAAATACACCCGGCTGGGCGTGAGCATGCGGGCGACGGCGAGTGACCAGGAAGTGTCGATGGCCCTGGGTATCCCGGTCGGCCGTATCCTCGGGGCGACCTGGTTCATCTCGGGAGCCCTCGCCGCTCTGGGCGGAATCTTTCTGGGCATGTTCCCCCGAAGCGTCGACGTCCACCTGGGCTTCATAGCGCTGCGCGCCTTCCCGGCGGTCATCGTCGGCGGGCTGACGTCGGCGACCGGCGCGGTCGTCGCCGGCTTCGCCCTGGGCGTGCTCGAAGTGCTCACCCAAGGCTACGTCAACGAAATGCTCGGCGACTTCGGCCAGAATTTTCACACCGTCTTTCCATACATCGTCATGATCTTGTTTTTGATGGTGCGGCCGTACGGACTGTTCGGAGAAGAAGAGGTCGAGCGCGTGTAGAAGGTCGCCAACCACATGAACGTGCACCTGCACGTGAACGGCTGTTCCCCCTGCACACACGGCCAAAACAACGACGACCTTGGAGTTGAACTCATAAGACCGATCGGAGCAAGTAGAACGCTGAACTCATTGCTGTCTTAACTACCGTTCACGTGCAGGTTCACGGAACCGCAAGTAGCCCATGCCAACCAAGCAACTAGTCACATCCTACAAACAAGACCAAAAGCTCTTTCCCGACGTGTGGCACAAGATCGGGCTGAGCCTGGGCGTCATCGTCTGCCTGGCCTACCCGTTCTTGGCGGAAGGGCAGTGGCTGACGGTCGCCAACCTGGCGCTCATCGCGGTGGTGGGCGCGGTGGGCATGATGATTTTGACCGGGTTTGCCGGCCAGATTTCCCTGGGTCACGCGGCGTTTTTGGCCGTGGGCGCCTACACGGTGGGGACGCTCGGCGTGCACTGGCAGGTGCCGTTTTGGCTCGCCCTGCCCGCCGCGGGCGTCATCTCGGCGGTGGTGGGCCTGGCCATTGGTCCGTTCGCCTTGCGCCTGCGTGGGCTCTACCTGGCGATCGTCACGCTCGGTTTGCTGTTCTTGGTGGACCACGTCTTATTGGCGTTTCCCGAGCTGACCGGCGGGGTGAGCGGCATGTCGGTGCCGATGCACTCGTGGTTCGTGTCGGCCGAGGAGGCGTCGACCTTCGGCTCGTTCAGCGAGGCGTGGGAGGTGGGCGGATTCGAAATCAGCTTCGACCAAAAGCTCTACTTCTTGTTCCTGGCCATCGCGGTCTTCGCCGCGTTCACCTCGAAGAATATCGCCCGCTCGAACTCGGGGCGCGCGATGGTGGCGGTGCGCGACCACGACCTGGCCGCCGCGGTGCTCGGTGTCGACCCGGGCAAGACCAAGATCATCGCCTTTGGCATCTCGTCGTTTTTCGCCGGCATCGCCGGCGCCATGTACGCCTTCCAGCAGCAGTACATCACCGTCGACCCGTTCAACCTGGGCATGAGCGTCGAGTATATCGCCATCATCGTGCTCGGCGGCATCGGCACCACCTTCGGCGCCGTCGCCGGCGCGATTGCGTTCGTGGTGCTCGGGCCGCTGGCCGAGCTCGGCGGCGAGTATATCCCCTACTTCAACGAGCTTAGCGGCGGGCAGCAAGAGACGCTCTTGTTCGCCGGCATCGTCATCGGCTTTTTGGTCTTCGAGCCGCTCGGCTTGTTCGGGATTTGGCTGCGGATCAAACGGTACTTTATGGCGTGGCCGTTTCGCTACTAACTTCGGTGTGAGGGCACCTTGCCCTCGTTACTTCGGTGCGAGGGTACCTTGCCCTCGTTATTTCGGTGCGAGGGCATCTTGCCTTCGTTGGCATGTTGCAGCAACGTGCCAACGAGCGTGCTCCGGTGAGTTCAGCCTGCGTCGGCCCCACCAGTAGAGGTCGTCGAGCCCACTGGGCAACCCCACAGATCGCGCTCTCCGTGACTCTCACACACTGCCTCGACCTGCTCACCTTCGGCGCCGACACAGACGGGCTTCGGGACAGAGCTGTCAGCACAGCGGGCCTCCTCCGTGCACCGGTCATAAGAGGTATCTACAGGGCAGGTTTCTTCACATCGCACATAGGTCGAGACACTGCCATCGTCCCCACAGCAAGGGCTACTCGTGGTACAGTACACCTCAGTATCTTCGTCGTCGGTAATATCCTCACCGTGAGACATATCTGCTGCGGCATCAGCGGCGGTGTCGGTCGACTGCGCCCCGGCGTCGCTCGTCGGCCCCTCATCGGCGGAGCATGCGATCAACACCGTGAAGGCGCAGATGAGGCTCCACGACGACAAAGAGAATCCATTTCGAAATAACTTCATGCGGTTTCCTCGCGGGCAATCAACCCGAATTGGCGTAGCTGAGTCACTGATGGCGTGACACTAGTGATTTTTGGGGTTTGGAGCAAATACGCGCATTCCCGACTTTACGTTCGTGCGAAAAGAGCGCCTCGCCGAGTTGTATGAGGGTGTGGTTCGTGGCGCCCGGCGAAGAGAGATAAATTTCGGTACGAGTGCTTCTAGCGCTCGCAGACGAGGGCAAGATGCCCCGCACCGAAATGACGAGGGCAAGATGCCCCCGCACCGAAATGACGAGGGCAAGATGCCCACGCACCGATAGCCGAGGGCAAGATGCCCTCGCACCCAATTCAGGCTCGCACCCAATTCAAGAAAGAAGAGCGGCCCCCTCGGAAGCTTCCGAGGGAGCCGTTGTGCGGCTCCTGTCTAGAGAGATGGGAGGTAACAGGGGTTATGGGGCGGAGCCGCGAGGTTGGGAGTTCTCCAAGGCGGACGCAATTGGAAGGCAGGGTTACTCGTAAGTGACGGTCATGATGACATCCGTGGTGTGGGTACCCAGTGAAGCGTTCGAATCGATGGTGACCGCGCCGCCGACCTTGGCCTCGTACTTGCCGGCCGAGTCGAGCTTGCCGCTGACGCTGTCGGTGGGGCCGTTGACGTAGGCTTCGTCGACCGAGATGCCCGGGTCGGAGAAATCGGTCACGGCCACCGACACCTGAATGGCGCGGTCGGGTTGGCCGGAGATGGTGTAGACGCCGCTGGTCGAGGTGCCGCCGACCACCTGGGCGTCGCCGGCGCCGCTGGCGGTCACCGAGCCGTCGGCGTGGTTGAGGCTGAGGGTGTTGGTGCCGGCGCTGGGGCGGTGCACGTAGCCGAAATCGACCGACTGCTCTTCGGAGACGGCCAGGCTCTCCAGGATGGTGATGCGCCCGGTGCCCACATACTCGGCTGCCGAGACCGTCGAAGCCAGACCGATAACGGCCGCGAGGATCAGCGCAGTTGCGGTCAGAATTTTGGTGGCGGTCGCTTTGGCAGACATCGTCTTCTCCATCATCCGAAGGAGCATTCCGTGTACGCCTTTCCTTAAAAGCAACCGCCATACCAGCGGGCACAATTTTCCTAGAAATTCTTACTAAACCCTCCCAACCTCCTGAAAAATATACACAAAGGCGCGCCCAACCCACCGTCGCCGCAGAGCTCGCCTCGCGCGTCCGCCCATGCTTTGGAAAGTGTTTCCGTTTCGACGGCGCCGTCTTGGAAAGTGTTTCTGGAAACATCTTCCGTTTTTGATTTGTCGGGTCGGCGGAGCGCGATGTCTTGGCCCGAGACGACCGTGCCGTCCACTCCGATTTCGACCGCGTGCTCGTCAGGCTGCTCGAAGCGAAGCTTGCGCCACTGCTCCGGCGAGACGCGCACGGTGTAGGCGCCCGGCTCGATGAAGTCGAACAGGTAGAAGCCGTCGAAGGCCGTCTCGGTGGTGTCGACGACTTCGCCGTCGGCGTCGACCAGTTGCATCTCGACACCCGCCGCCGGTTGCCTCATGCCGTGAAGCTCGATCCAGACGGTGCCGTCGACCTCGCCGGTCATGATGATGGGGAAATCGAGGTAGGTGACCGCGCCCGGGCGGGTCAGCACGGTGTAGCCCTCCGGGGAGGGGACGAAGAAGGGGTCGTAGAGGCTTCGGCGCGACAGCTCGATATCGACGTACTCGTCTGCGGGCACGTCCGGTAGCACCACCACACCGTCTTCGTCGGTCTTGTACTCCTCCTGACGCGAGTTGTTGACGAAGAATTTGGCGTCGGGCGCCGCCTCGTCGTGCTCTTCGTCGTAGGTGCCGTTTTGGTTTTTGTCCCAATAGACCCGGGGCAAGACGGTGCCCGAAGCGGTCAGCGAATCGGACTCGAGTTGCCACTGGTTGGCCCGCGGGTCGTAGCCGATGCCGGTCGACAAGCTCGCGCCGATGGAGAAGCCACCTTGCAGCGACACGCCGATATCGGCGCCCCAAGCAAATTGTTGCAGCCGATGGGCGACGCCGGTGGTGACCTTGACGTCGTGGATAGTGGCGAACTCGTGGTAGATATTCGCGCGCGCCTGCAGATCGCGGTCGATGCGCCAGAGGGCTCCCAGCCGGTAGGCGCGAAACCCCTGGTCGGTCGAGTACGAGGCCTCGGCGACGGGCATCACGTCGTGGGTGCGCCCGCGGGCGCTGAGCGCCCCGTTGACCAGCGTGTCCTCTCCGGTGCGTTTGTTGATGCGCAGGTCGTGGGCCACGGTCACCCCGTGGATGCGGATCGACAGGCGGTTCGACGCCCGCACCTGATTGCCCTCTTCGCCCAGATAGTCGTTCTCGATCCGCAGAGCCATCGGCACCGGATACTTCGGCGAGACGGGGAGCACCCCGTAGATGCGCATCGAGGTCTGGTTTTGAATGGGGTAGTTGTCGGGGTTGGGAAAGCGCTCGCTGGTAAACTGGGAGAAGAACTGGGCCGTCTCGGCCACGAAGTTCCAGTCCGCCAGGCGCGTCTGTGCCGCCGCGCGCATCGCCCAGCCGTCGCCCACGGTGACGTCGAGCGAGGTGTAGGCCCGCTGGAACGAATACCGCAGCCCCAGCTCGCCGTAGACACGCTGCTTCTCGTCTCGCAGCGGCAGGGTGGTGAACCGCCCGGTGACGGCCAAGTCGTCGTACAGGCCGCGCTCGTACTCGATGATCGCGCGCGGCCAGCCGTCGATGGGCGTCTCGCGGCCGGTCGAGGCGATGGGGACCATGTCGCTGTTATGCTGGGAGACCGACACGCGGTAGTACTGCTCGCCGGGGCGGATCATCCCCGGGCCGATATAGACCTCGCGCCGCTCGACGCGCTTCTCGCCGTGGGGGCCGTACATGACGATGCGAAGCTGGTTGAGGCCGAACAAGAGCGGAACCTGCTCGAAGCGAAACTGCCCGTCGATCGGCTCGGTCTGGAAGTCGAGGAGCACGTCGTTTCGGTACAGCTCGGCCTCCCACTCCGGCTCGAGCGGCCCCGAGACGGTGGTGTAGTCGAAGGCGGTGGGACGGGTCAGCGGGAAGCTCGACACCTGGACGCCGCGGCCGGAGGAGCCGCGAGCGACGAGGGGAACCGGCGGCGAGACCACGTCACCGACGGCGATTTCGGTCGCCTCGAGGTCGCCGAGCATCTTTCCGCCCGGCTCCTTTCGCTGCAGCCTGAGCCTGGCCCGCGAGATGGGGTGGAGCTCGGTGCCCGAGATCGACCAGGTACCGTTCATGTAGAAGAGATCGCCGGCCCCGCGCAGATGGTAGCTGTTCGACTGGCCGACGATGCGTCGGCTCTCTTGATTCTCCTGGAGGTGATTCGCCGTCGGCAGCGCCGCCTCCAGGCGCAGGTCGTGGGCCGGCTTCGACCACATCTTGTAAGGCGTGGGGACGAGCTCGTAGCGCGGTCCCCGGTTGACCAAGACCTTGTCGAGCAGCGCGCGCCGCTTGGCCCGCTCGAGGCGTTGTTGCGCCGGGAGCGGCTCGGCGGGCTCCATCTGGAGGCGCATCAACGAGAAGTCGAATTCGTAGTCGAGGCCGAACCACTCCGAGATCGCCTCCATGTCGACGTAGATATCGTCGTAGTGGCGCTCGACGCGTTTCGGATCGATGGACTGCTCTTGGTTGCGGAGCTCGACCGTGCCGCGGCGCAGGTCGAGGTCGAAGGCGCGGTCTTTGCTCAGAAACCACCCCTTGGCGCGGCCTTCTTCGACGTCGACGTCGATGGGAAACTCGACGATGTCGACGAACATCCACAACGGCACGAAGAGTCGCTCGCCGTCGTAGTAGCCGGGCATGTCCTGCGCCAGGATGAGCTTGGGGACGCGCACCTCGACGATGACGAACTGCTCGTCGGGTCGGTCGACGAGCGCCATCGTCTCGGGCGACTTGCCAGAGTCGGATTGGCCGGAGTCGGATTCGTCGGAGTTGGATTGGCCGGAGGCCGTCTCGCCTTCGGTCGACGCGGCCTCTTCGGGATTCTCCTGCGCGGCGGCCGCAGATGACCCGAGCGCGATCAACAGCGCCAAGCCCAACGCGAACAACCCGCGCAGGCACCCATGCTCCCTGTCGCCCCACGCCCGCTGCCGCTTATTGCTGAAGCGACAGCTCCTCGGAAGCCAACAACGCACCACCGTCCTCACTGCGCTCGCGGTAGGTGACGACGATTCGGCCGTCCTCCAGCTTCATGGCTTCGGCGACGTCCAGGCCCTCCGGGGGCTTCAAAGGGATCTGGAATTTTCGAATCTCGTGGGTGGTGTAGACCGCCACGCCGCCGAGCTTGGCCAGCGTGATCGGCTCGGCTTCCTCGGCCTTGGGGATGAATTTGACCGTGAGGTTGCCGTAGGTCGACTTGTCGCCCTTGCGCGTCATCTCGAACTTCAAGACGTCGGGCTCGTCGACCTTTTTGCCCTTTTCGAAGGTGAGGTTTTTGATGTCGGTCTTCGCCGACAAGTTGCCGTGGCGAACGATGACGGGGATGGAGATGCCCGACACGATGTTGAGCCGCAGGGCGAGTTGGCCGCCCTCGACCTGCTGGTCGACGGTCGCGGCCGCTTTGGGCATCGCCTGAAAGAGCATATGCGAGCGGTACTCGTCTTCGGCGAGCTTGGCGGGCTTGCGCACCATCACGCGCACCCGCTGGGCCACGCCGGGCTTGAGGCGCACCTGGCGCGGGGCGAAGCGCAGCATCTTGTCGGCGAATTTCTCGCCGCCGGTGGGCTTGTCGGCGCGCACGAGCTTGCCCTCTTTGGTCATGCTCATCTGGATGAGCGAGATGCGGTAGGTGACCACCTCGCTGCCCCGGTTGAGCAGCATGAGCTCTTTGGAGCGCTCACGCCCCTCGAAGACCACCCGGGTGGGGGCAATGGTGACGTTTCCCTGGGCGTGTGCAGTGGGAAGGGCGCCAACCAGCGCCTGTGCGACAAATAATCCGAAGACCGTTGCGAGGCACGCGCCCCATCGCAGGTACTTCGGCGTGCTCGGGCGTGCATCCATCTGAGAAGCTCCTCGACCTCGATACAACAAAGGCGGCTTGCGCCGCCCAATTCGACTCGATGAGTCTAACGAAGCAGCTCCTCTTTGTCACAAAATCTCAAAGAGGAGCTGCTCATTCGTCAGATCGTCGCTGTGCGTCGCTTACTGGTAGTTCGCCACGATGTCGATCGATGCGGTGTGCGCGCCGGTGGTCGCTCCGGCGTCGACTTCGACGGTGCCACCCATGCGGGCGGTGGCGGCGCCGGTGGTGTCGAGCGTGGTCGTCGCCGGCGTGCCCGCGTTGGAGACCTGGTCGTCGAGGGTGATCTCGGTCAGGCGAACCCCGGCGGCGAAGTCGGTGGTCACCGTCGTGCTGATATCGACCAGACGTCCCGGCTCACCGGTCAGATCGTAGGTGCCCACCACTTGCGTGCCCGGCGAATGGGTGCCGTCGGTTCCGGTATGGGTGACCGCGCCGGCCGAGTCGAGGCTGAAGCTGTCGGTTCCCGTCGACGGCATGGCGATGATGCCGAAATCCATCTGAGTGACCTCTTGGATGGTCAGGTTCGTCAGAATCTCGACATGAGCCGTGCCTGTTTCGGTGGCGGCGTAAACAACACTCGATCCGGCTGCCACGAGTGCAAGAGCGAGCACAGCAATACCAGTACGTACCTTCGCAGACTTCTGCATGGTTCTCTCCATACTACTTCAAATTGTAATGGGCGTTGGCTCCATCAACTACCCTACCAAACACCTGCCACCACCTCAACCCCTACCTCTAACTTTTTACGTATTCTTAGCATGGGGCGAGGACAGTTTTACTCGTAGTTCAACGTGAGGTTGAGGTCAGTCTGGTGCACGCCCGGTGTGGCGGTGGTGTATACGACGAGAATCCCTCCGACCCGCGCCAGAAAGGTGCCGTTGCCGCTGAGCATGGTCGTGTGGGTGCTCGTCGTTCCGTTGACGTGCGCCTGTCGGACGGTGAGCCCGCTGGCCCCAAAATTGTCGATCGTCGCCGAAATTGTGACCGTGCGATTGGGGCGGCCGCGAATGATGAAGTGTCCGTTCGAGCTTCCGCCCAGGTGCACGGCGTCTCCGGACCCGCCCGTGGCCACCTGGCCGTTTCGCCAGTGCAGAGTAAACGTGTTTGTGCCGTGGGAGGGCCGAACGATCTTGCCGAAGTTGAGTTCCTTGACCTCGCGGAAGCGAGGACCCGCGGCCGACGCCGGAATCGCGCAGGCCAGCAGTCCCAAACAGATCAACCCCGCGCATAGATATCGGCGACGTCTGGAGGGGCTGAGCACGGCGATCACGGGAAGTTGGCGGTAACGTAGACGTCGGTGGTGTGGGCGCCGAGCGCAGCGCTGGACGTCACGGTGATGACCCCGCCGACGCGCAGACGGCGGTAGCCCGTCCCGTCCAACTGCTCGATTTGTGTGTCGCTTCGTCCGTTGACGAAGGTGCGCTCCACGATGATTCCCGGGACGTTGAAGGGGGCGATGGAGGCGGTGACCTGCACCACTTGGCGACGGGGCCCGCGGATCATGTAGCGGCCGTGCTGCTCGTTGCCGAGGTGCGTGGCATCGCCGCCGCCCGAGGTGGTCAGGGTGGTGGTTCCCCACCCGCGCCCATTCAAAATCCAGTACAGCTCGAAGGTGTTCGATCCCGTCGTCGGCCGGTCGATTTGGCCGAAGTCGATGGGCGAAATTTCGTTGAGGTTGAGTTGGTCATGCACCTCGACGTTCCCGGTGCCGTTGGCCTGCGCCTGGCCGTAGGCCGAGCCGGCGCACAGCATCATGGCGACCAAGACGCCCACCATAAGGACCACCCGCTCGAGGTGGTGGGTATGTCGGTGATGGATGGCGTGCATGTTCACTCTTGGGAATCCTCGTCTCGCGATTCGTACTGCTTCAACCGATTGCGGATCGTGCGCGTGCTCACGCCCAGGCTCTCGGCGGCGCGCGACTGGTGGCCGTCGAAGCGATCCAAAGTGCGCTCGATCATGACCCGACGCACGTCGGTCAGCCGGGCTTCGCCGGCACGAAACTCGACCCGGTGCGCCTCTTCCTCGTCTTCGTCGACCTCGGTGCGCTCGTCGAGGCCATCTTGTTGAGCTGGTTGTTGAGCCGGCGCTCGACGCCCTGCGGCGCCGACCTTCTCGCCCTGCAACACGATGTGATGGGCGTCGATGAGCTCGTCGTCGCCGGTCAAGATCAGGGCGCGCTCGATGATATTGACGAGCTCGCGGATATTGCCCGGAAAGCCGTAATTCTCGAGCTTCTCGATGGCCTCCAGCGTAAAGCCGCTCACCGGCCGCTCGAGCATCGCCGACAGCCGCCGGGTGTAGTAGCCGGCCAAGGGCTCGATGTCGGCGGGCCGGTCGCGCAGCGCGGGGATTTCGAGGGGAAAGACGTTGATGCGAAAGAAGAGATCTTGGCGAAAATGCCCCTCGTCGACGTAGGCCTGCAGGTCGCGGTTGGTCGTGGCGATGATGCGGATGTCGACGTCGATGGGGTCCGTGCCGCCCACGCGAACGACCTGTCGCTCCTGGAGCACGCGCAGCAGCTTGGCCTGCAGCTCGAGGGGCATCTCGGAGATCTCGTCGAGCAGCAACGTGCCGCCGTCGGCGCGCTCGAACACACCGGCGTGCTGGCGCACCGCCCCGCTAAAGGCTCCTTTTTCGTGGCCGAACAGCTCGCTTTCGAGCAGGGAAGCTGACAGCGCGGCGCAGTTGACGCCCACAAAAGAGCCGTCGGCGCGCTTGGAGCGGCGGTGGATGAAGCGGGCGAAGACCTCCTTGCCCACCCCGGTCTCCCCGGAGAGCAATACGGTCGTGGGCGCCGTGGCCACACTCTCGGCCAAGGCGCAGATGCGCTCGGTGCACTCATCACGATAGATCAGTGCGTTGTTATCGACGGCGGCTGACGTGTCGTCGAGCGCCGTCGAATCCTCATCATAGAGTTTCGCTAAGTACTTGCGGCTGACTTCGTCGAAGCTGCGCTCGAACTCATTGCGTGAGGACGCCGAACTCACCACTGCTCCTCGAGGATATGAGAGGTACTTCTCTACAACTCATCATACACAAGGAATGGCTTCTTGGAAAACTTCGAGATTTTTGTCGCCGACGAGCAACGTCACAAAAACCGCCGGCTTCCGGCCACGCCGTCGCTCGCGCGGTCTTCGGCGAACCGGTACGGAGGGTCGACCAGGCCGTTGATGCGGTCCATGACCACGTCGACGTAGCCCTGGAACTTGTCGCGGTGCTTGTTCTCGGCCTCGGCGGTAAACGGCTCGAAGTCCTCGCCGATATGAAACTCGCTCATGTCCTCGTAGTGCAGCGCTTCGCCCATTCGGTAGATGATGTGGCCGGGCCGACCCACCGGCGAGTTGCCCGGGTAGACCTTGTCCGAGCCGCTGCAGCCGACCGGCACGACCGGGGCTTTGAGGTGCAGCGCCATCTGCGACAGGCCGATGCGCCCGCGGGAGAGCCGAATGGAGCGCGTGCCCTGCGGGAAGACGAGCAGATCGAGATTCTTGTCGAAGGCCTGCTCGTTGATCTCGACGAAGCGGCGCATCATCTTGCGAAACAGGTCGTTGAGGTAGGTCGTGTACGACTCGCGCCCCGGCGCGTAGCGGCGGCCGAGCACGTTGCGGGGCCGCTCGAGGATGGCCCGCGGGACGATCTCGGCCGGGTCGACCATATCGTCGGGGGCCTCTTTGACGCCGGCGTCGACATCGACGGCGGTGCGAAGCGCGCGGTACTCTTCGCCGGTGGGCGCGCGGTCGCAGACGGCTTTGAAATCGCGCGCGATCAGGTAGCCCCTGGAGACGGTGGGGATATTGTTGGTCATCTCCATGAACTTGCCCATCCACTCGTTCTCGTAATACTTGCCCTTGACCCAGGTGGAGGTAAACCGGTCGTAGCGGCGCCACAGCTTGTACTGGAACGGCCAATAATTGTACCGGTCGGTGTGGTTCATCGCGTAGATGACCGGCTCGTCGGGCACGTGCTCGAAGCCCTCGATGTCGATCTTGACGCGCGGAGGCAAGTCGTAGTTCGGCGCCAGCAACACGGCGGCCACAGCCTTCTGGCCGATCGGGTTGGCGGTCAGACTAATCCGTTCGAGTCGGTTGAGATCGAGCATAGGGCATCAACATTGTAAAGGTAGCTACTTGGCGCGAGAGCTTAGTTGTCCAAGGCGGATCTAACAACTGTCGACTGAAGCCGTACCCCCATGATCCAATTCTTCGAAGCCGTCGCCTTTTACGCCCCCGAGCTCGTCAGTATTCTGGCGACGCTCTCGGCGGTGTTGACCACGGCGCATATCGTGCTGCACAAGCAGGAGACGCGCTCGGCGATCGGCTGGATCGGGCTGAGTTGGCTGGTGCCCGTGGTGGGGAGCGCGCTGTACCTGATGCTCGGGGTCAACCGCATCCACCGCCGCGCGGTGTCGCTGCGCGCCGACCTGCAGCGCTACGAGCCCGATGAAGATGCGCGCGCGGTGGCCGGAGAAAAGATCGACGAGCACCTGGCCGATCGCGCCGCCCACCTGGGCCAACTCGTGCGCCTGGTCGACGAGGTCGTTCGCCGCCCCCTGCTCGCCGGCAATCATATCGAGCCGCTATTCAACGGCGAGCAGGCCTACCCGGAGATGCTCGAGGCGATCGACAACGCCCAGACCTCCATCAGCCTGTCGACCTACATCTTCGACAACGACAAGTGGGGCCGCAAATTCGCCCACGCGCTCACCCAGGCGGTCCAGCGCGGCGTCGAGGTGCGCGTGCTCATCGACGCGGCGGGCCTGCGCTACTCGTTTCCGTCGATCTTGGGCCGGCTCAAACGCGGCGGGATCAAAGCGCGCCGCTTCTTGCCGTCGCTGTGGCCGCCCCACCTGATGAGCGCCAACCTGCGCAACCACCGCAAGGTGATGGTCGTCGACGGGCGCATCGGCTTTACCGGCGGGATGAATATCCGCACCGCCCACGTGGTCAGCGAGGACTCCAAGCTGCCCACCCGCGACCTGCAATTTCGCATCGAGGGGCCCGTCGTCTCGCACCTGCAGGAGGTCTTCGTCGACGACTGGGCGTTTTCGGCCAATGAGGAGCTTCGCGGCGAGACGTGGTTTCCCACGCTCGAGCCCAAAGGCGAGCTCTTCGCCCGCGGCATCGTCGACGGCCCCGACGAAAACGTCGACAAGCTGCCCTGGACGCTCCTGGGGGCGATCACCAGCGCCCAGCGCACCATCCGCGTGGTCACCCCCTACTTCTTGCCCGACGAATCGATCGTCGACGCCCTCAACGTCGCCGCCATGCGCGGGGTGCGTGTCGACATCATCATGCCCAAAAAGAACAACCTGCCGTATGTGCAGTGGGCCTCGTTTGGCCAGCTTCGCCCGCTGTTGGTCCACGGCTGCAACGTCTGGCTGACCCCGCCGCCCTTCGAGCACTCCAAGCTGACCGTCGTCGACCGCTACTGGACCCTGTTCGGCTCGTCGAACTGGGACCCCCGAAGCCATCGGCTCAACTTCGAGTTCGACGTCGAGTGCTACGACACCGACTTCGCCGACGGCCTCGACGACTGGGCGCTCGACAAGCTCGAAGGCGCCCACCGCATCACCCTCGAGGAGTACGACGAGCGCGGCACCGCCCGGAAGCTGCGCGATGGGGCGTTTCGCCTGTTGGCGCCTTATTTGTGAGGTCGGCGTCGGTCGCGCCGATGGGCGTTTGGGCGGCGCGACATACGCGTCGGTCGCGCCGACGGCCGTTTTGGCAATGTGTAGAGCCGCGTCGGTCGCTCCGACGACCGGTCGGTCGGGTGCGAGACGCGCCCCGGAGCGACCGACGCGCCTTTCTAAATCGCAGAACGCCCATCGGCGTGACCGACGCGCATGTCGCACTCGCCCACACGCCCGTCGGTCGCTCCGAGACGGCTTTTGCAAATGAAAAACGCCCGTCGGTCGCTCCGAGACGGCTTTTACAAATGAAAAACGCCCGTCGGTCGCTCCGAGACGGCTTTCGCAAATGAGAAACGCCCGTCGGAGCGACCGACGGGTGGTCGACGAGCGAGTCGTTCGCTGCCGACTCGTGTTTACCTTCACCGATGTCGACAACCCCAAAAAGAGGAGCGACCCCATGGAGTTACACGACATCCGAGAAATGGCCTCCCACGAACTTCGGCGCATGTACTCCGCCCACCGGCAGATTGAGGACAAGCTGCCCAAGATGAAGCAGATGGCCAGCCTGCCCTTTTTGGCCGAGTGCTTCGAGGACGAAGATCTGAAGGCCAAAAACCACGGCGAGCACTTCCAGGAGTTGTTCAACCAGCTTGGCATCGATCTCGAGGAGAACGAGGACGCCACGATGCGCAGCATTTTGGCCGAGCTCGACGACCTCGAGCCCGACAAGTCCTCCCCGGCGGTCATCGACGCGAAGCTCGTCGATATCGGCCGCAAGATGAACCTGTACTTGGAGGCAAGCTACGGCACGCTGAGCGACGTCGCCGAGCAGATGCGGCTGCGCCACTTCGGCGAGCTGCTGCACAACCGGCTCCACGAGGTCGACCAGGCGGCCGAGAAACTGCTCAACGCCGTGCCCGACGTGGTCTACGTTTGAGGCGCTTGTGAGCATAGTCGGTCTCTCGTATCCTGCCGCCAATCGAAGCCCTCTCGAGCTCTCCGGCAGGATACGTACCGATGCGCACCTCGCTCTTGTTGCCGATCATCATCGCGACCACCCTCACCGCCTGCAGCACCTCCAAGCCGGCCGAACAAGAGGCCGAGTCGAGCGGTGGGGCCGACCAACAGCCAGTCGACCCGCCGCAGGCCGACCAACAACAAGTCGACCAACAACAAGTCGACCAACAACAAGCCGACGAGCGGACCGACGATGTGATCGACATTGCGATCGACGCCGAGGCCATCGCGCTCGAAGGCGAGCGGGTCGTCGAGCTGGCCGACTGGGAGGTTCCCGAGGAGCATCTGCCCGAGGAGCGGTTCGGACTGTATATCACGCCGCTGGGTGAAGCGGTGGGCAAGGCGGTCGAGCGCCAGATCTTGAAGGCCAAGAACCCCAACTTCACCCCGGTCGCCGAGTTCCGAACCTCGGCGCTGACGCCGTACGAACTCCTCGCGCAGACGATGTACACGGCCGGATCGAACAAGGTCTCGCGCTTCGTGGTCCGCGTCGACCGAAAGGTCGGCCACGCGACCCAGCCCAACAAAGCCGACGAAGAGGCGACACCGACGACCAAGTTGCCCAGCACCGCCGATCCGCAGCCCAAGGAGCCGCTCGATCTGACCATTGTCGTCGTCGACAAAGGCTTCCGCATCGCGGCCACCGGCGCCATCTTGGCTCCCATCGAAGGCTGTCCGAAAGTTGGCCCCACAATTTGTTTGCAAGATCCGAGCGCCGACGTCATGAAGCTCATCGGCCAAGCCCGCCAGGCACGCAACGCGGGCAAGATCGCCGAGGCCGACGAGCACCTCGCTGAGGCGATGGCGTTGTACGACTTTCGCCGACTCTACAATCTGCTCGCCGACCTGGGTCAAAAATACCCGTCGACTTCGGTCTTCAGACTGAGCGCCGACGCCGACATGCCGATGGCGATCGTCGATCACGTCCGGCAAATCGCGCGCAGCGAACTTCCCAAAGATTCGTACGCCGACAACGAAGCCTTCCAGCAGGCGCTCGACAAGACGCCCGCCAACGACGAACTCTTCGCCGATCCGGTTTTTTCGATTGTCCGGTAGGCACAGATAGCCTTCACCAACTCGAACACCTTTGATACGCTCCGGCCAAACCATTTTCCGGAGAAGTATCATGCATCTGCGCCGCCTCGCCGTACTTGCTTTGTTCGCCTCGCTCGCCCTCTCGCTGGGTGGCTGCGCCGCCATCCAGAAGGCGCTGGGGCTCAAGACCGACCTCCAAGACAAGCCGGTCAAGAAGCTCGAGCTCGACCTGGTGGGCACCGAAGCGCTCTGCCCCGGCGCGAGCGCCCCGCTGATCGTCACCGCCGTGCTCGACGACGGCAAGCGGCTGATGACCGAAGGCGCCGGCCAGGGCAAGGTGACGTGGGACAACTACAAGATCCAGACCGTCGGCGGGCAGATGGCGCGCGGCGGCAACTTCGTGATCGACGGCGACCCGCGGGTCACGCTCGCCAAGCCGGCCAAGATCATCGTGCGCTCGGTCCACCACCCCAAGAAGACGGTCGAGGCGACCGTACCGGCGCGCTACGACTGCGGGTTCGTGGCCAACTTCAGCGGCCAGAACGGGCGCAATGGCGCCAACGGCCGGGTGGGTTCGAGCGGGCGTAACGGCCAGAGCAACCAGTCGTCGGGCTCGTACGCCGAGCCGGGCGGCCACGGCGGTGACGGCCAAGACGGCGGCCACGGCCAAGACGGCGAGCCGGGCCAGGATGCCGATGATGTGGTGGTCTACGTCAAGTTGGCCGAAGTGCCCGAGGGCGACAAGCCGCTGCTCAAGGTGCGCGCCGAGAGTCAGACGAGCAATCACGTCGAGGTCTTCCTCGTCGACCCGGAGGCCGGCGGGCTGAAGGTCGTCGCCAACGGCGGCCACGGCGGCCACGGTGGCAACGGCGGCAGCGGCGGCAAGGGTGGCTCGGGCGGCACCGGCGCCCCGGCCGGCAACGGCGGCAACGGCGGCAATGGTGGCGACGGCGGCAACGGCGCGGCCGGCGGCGACGGAGGCGCGATCAAGCTGGTGGTCGACCCGGCCGCCAAGACCTACCTCAAGGCGATCACCCTCGAGAACGAAGGCGGCCAGGGCGGCCAGCCCGGCACCAAAGGCTACGGCGGCTCGGGCGGCACGACGTTCTCGGGCGGCCAGCAGGGCCAGCGCGGCCAAGACGGCCGCAGCGGCACCCGCGTGGGCCGCGACGGCAAGTCCGGCCCCGAGCCGCAGGTCACGTTCCAGTCGGTTGCGCAGGTGTGGTGAGGGGGGTTGGGATTTGGGGGTTTAGGGGTTTAGGGGTTTGGGGCTGAGGCGCCGATGAACACCAAGAACGCACGCCTCGATTAAACAAAACAAGCCGAGCCCGAAGGGCAGAGCCCCCGCCTTTGATAGCCCCCGGCGAAGCGCAGCGGAGTCGGGGGGCTATCGAATGTGCACGACTTGATCTTCCTTGGATTGCATTCACCCTTGCGTATAGCTATAAGATGGCTGTGGTAGTCTTTACCTGTGAACGGTCCCGATGAACGCATTTCGCCACAAAACCTACACGCGGTTGAGCAAAGCCGTGGTGGTTACCTTGAGTGTACTGCTCGTGCAGGCACTCGGGGCGGCGTTGGTGCACGTGTCGCTGACCGAGCACACCTACTGCGAGAGCCACCAGGCGTTCGAGCATGCCGACGAAGACGGTAACAGCGTCGAGCACACTCAGAACGCCAGCGTCACCCACGAGCGGCCGGCGCCGGCAGACAACCCCGACCAAAATGGCGAGTCGTGTGATTACCTGAGCTGGCTGCAGGGGCCGACCGTGCCGCTGCCCGAGCTGCACGCCTCGCTGCTCAATCTGCCTCCACCGGCCGAAACGATCGCCGTGCACCCCCTCGTACGGCGCACAGATGTTCCCTCTCCGATCGAAATCCTTCGATTGTCTCCGGGGCTCTCTCCCCCGGTGCGTACCGCATAGTTACGCTCGAATTTTGTTGAAGCGCCTCAGCTTTCCGCGCTCTATTAGGGCAGACAAACTACGATTTGAGGGTTGCCATCCTGCATAGCGATTGGTTCTTGAAGGCCGACGCTTGCACGGATCAACCCTGAAACGCCTCGCATCCCCGCGACCCTCAAATTGTAGTTTGTCCGTCCAAATAGCCGCCGCGAATCCTGAAGGCCGCACAAGTCAACTCGCGGTACGAAATGACATTCAAACGATTACTCACACTCGCCCTCATCGGCGCGTTGTGCACGGTTTCGACGTCGGCCTTCGCCCAACAGGAAGAAGGTCTGCCGGGCCCAGACTACGAGTCTGACGCCCCCGAAGACGAAGACGTCGAGAGCGAGCTCGAAGCGCTCGAAGAGGAGGTTTACGACGAAGACGAAGACGCGTCCGATGCAGACAAGTCGGCTGCACGCGGCGCCGTGCAGTCGATGAACCCGGACATCTCGCTCATCTTGACCACCGCCGGCGCCTGGTTCTCCGACGAGCCCGACCTGCGCGGCGGCCACGACCCGCAGAATTTCGGGTTCAACCTGCAGGGGCTCGAGCTGGCCATCGGGGCCGACGTCGACCCGTTCTTTCGCTTCGACAGCGCCATTTTGTTCTCGCTGTTCGGCGTCGAGGTCGAGGAGGCCTACGGCACGACGCTGGCGCTCCCATACCAACTCCAGGCCCGCTTCGGCCAGTTCAAGACCCGCTTTGGCCGGCTCAACCCGACGCACCTGCACTCGTGGAGCTTCGTGACCCAGCCGCTGGTCAACGCCAAGTTTTTGGGCGGCGAGAGCCTGCGCGGATTGGGCGTCGAGCTGAGCCGGCTGGAGCTGTGGATGCCGGGCACTTTTCAATGGTACGTCGCCGTCCAGAACATCAACGGCGCGGCCACCGGCCGCTCGTTCATCCCCACCGAAGACGACATCGAAGGCCTGGACGACCTGACGCTGACGGTGCGCGCCGAGGAGTTCGTCGAGTTGTCCCCCGACTGGGACCTGCTCGTGGGCCTCAACTACGCCAACGGGCACAACAAGACCGGGCGCGACAACCGCACCGAGATCTACGGCGCCGACACCTACCTGCAGTGGAAATCACGCACCACCGGCGGCCGCAGCCAGGTCGGCTGGCAGACCGAGGCGATGCTTCGCCGCCGGCAGGTCCCCGGGGACGTGCTCGAGGATTTCGGGCTGAATAGCTGGCTCGAGTGGCACCTGAGCCGCTTCTGGGCCACCGCCCTTCGCTACGAGTACGTCACCGGCATCGACCCCGACGACGAAGGCGGCTTTCTATTCGCCGACGCCAACGACCTGGGAGCCATCGACCCGCTCGACCCCGACTGGACCGAGGCTCGCCAGCGCGGCGCGCTGCAACTGACGTACTACCCGTCGCACTTCTCGCGGCTGCGGCTGCAGTACAGCCTCGACTACCTGCCGTACCGCGGCGGCGAGCTCGACGACCTCGTTCACATGGTCTTTTTGCAGGCCGAAATCGTAGCAGGAGCCCATGGGACCCATGAATATTGAGAGACAACACGAAATGGAGCGGAGTACAGAACCTGCAACGCCCTCTATTTGGGCATTTAAAGATTTAGGGGTTGCCCGGACACACCACTTCGCAGCCCTCAAATCCTTAGTTGCCCGAATAGCAGGCGCCTCGATTCCTGCAGGCCTACTCTTCGCATCGGCGCTATTTTTGACCGCCTGCACCGCCGAGGACGGCAACCCGTGGGGTTACGCCGAGGCCGAGCTGACGGTCGAGGAGCCGACGGTCGGCGCCGCGTTCGAGGTCGAGTCGTTCGAGCTCGAGGTGAACACCGTGCGGCTGATTACCACGAGCACGACGAGCGCCGGCAGCGGCGAGTTCGACCCGCAGAACCCACCGCCCGGCTGCAACTTGTGTCACGGCGGCCACTGCCACTGCGACGGCGAGCTCATCTCGTACGAAGATCTGCGCGCACAGGTGGCCAGCGGCGGGGGCACGAGCCAACGCGTAGTCGCCAATATCGACCCGAGCGAGGCGATCACCTCGGCCGGCACGGTGAGCCTGGGCGACGCGAGCATCGGTGAGCGCCTGGCGCTCGACACCGTCGAGCTCGAGCTCGCCGGGCTGCGCGTCGACGGCACGTTGACCCGTGACGGCCAAGAGATCCCGACGACGATGTCCCTGCCGGGCATCGCCGGCATGAAATTCTCGGCGCCGGCCACCATCGCGTTCGGCCCGGACGCCCCCGAAATGCAAAGCATGAATATCGCCCTCGACTGGAGGGACGACTGGCTCCAGGTCGTCAACATCGACGAACTCGAGACCGGAGATAACGGAGAGATTGTCATCGCGAGCACCTCCAACCGCGGCCCGGCTGAGGCCATTGTCGCAGCGATCGCCAATTCGTCGATCGCCGTGGAGGTCCATAGCGAGTGAAGTTGCCTCGATTCAGAGGCGGATGAGGCCCCGACAACCACCGGCAAGTGAGCAGTCGGAGCGCTCATCACACGCCCGCCTTCATGAGGAAGGCGAGCGATTAGCCCCACACAGCATAGTAGGAGAAGCTACAGATGAAAACGCGAATGCTTATTGGACGCTTGGGACTGATTCTCGTGGTCGGCGGACTCGCTCTGGCCGGCTCGGCCTGCGGCGATCACGACCACGATCACGAGCACGACAACAACGCCCACCAAGAAGAAGAACTGCCGCCCGATCACGCCTGCGAGCACGCCCAGAACGGGCCGTTCGTGCCCGAAAACGGCACCCTGCAAGCCGCGGCCGAGTCGACCGGCGACCTGCCGGTGATCCACCACGGCGAGTGGTCGACGATCACGCTGACCGACGACGACGGCGACGGCGCCTACGAGGGTTTCGTGACCTTCGAGGCCAAGAAAGACGGCGGACATCGCTTCTTTACGAGCGTGGCCTGGGCCGGTGAAGACGGCGAGTCGACGACTGATCCGTATATCGTCGTCACCGCCCCCGACGGCGCCACCGACCCGACCTTCGAGAAGAAGCACCCGGTCGGCGACGATCCCGGCTGCGTCGAGGTCAACTTCAACCACTTCTACGAAGGCTTCGCCGCCGGCACCAGCTACCTGGTCGAGATCTCGGGTCACCCCGAGGAGACGATCGCGATCGTGCCGGTCCCCGAAGGCGAAGGCGACCACGACCACGACCATTGATTTTTTGTCGCCGGCGGCCCCGGAGGCCGCCGGCGACTTATTTGGAGGACGATATGAGACGTTTACGCGAACATTCCACGCCCTCTACATGGGCATCTAAGGACATAGGGGCTGCCCGGACGCAGCGTCTCGCAACCCCTATGTCCTTAATTGCTTATGTAGCAGGCGCCTCGCTTCCTGCAGGCCCCCTCATCACCGTCGCAACACTTCTGCTGGCCTTGCTGCTGCCGCAGACCGCGATGGCCAAGGTCGACATCGTCACCACCGTCGGCGACCTCGCCGCGGTGGCCAAAGAAGTCGGCGGCGAGCACGTCTCGGTCGAATTGTTGGCGAGTCCGCAGCAGGACCCGCACTTTGTCGACGCCAAGCCGAGCTTTGTGCGCGACGTCGCCAAGGCCGACCTGCTCATCGTCAACGGCATGAGCCTCGAGGCGGGCTGGTTGCCCGCGCTGGTCGAGAGTTCGCGCAACGCCAAGGTGCAAATAGGCGCCGACGGCTACTTCGACGCCTCCGAGCATATCGCGCGCAAGGGCGTCCCCCAGGGCGAAATCAGCCGCGCCCAGGGCGACGTCCACCCCGAGGGCAACCCGCACTACACCCTCGAGCCGCGCCAGATGGCCCGCGTGGCCCTCGCGTTGGGCAAGCGCCTGGCCAAGCTCGATCCCGACCACGCCAAGGCGTACAAAACCCAGGCGAAAGCCTTCGCCAAAAAGGGACTGCAGACGGCGAAATATTGGAAAAAGCAGTTCGAATCGCTGCCCAAACAATGCCGCAATGTGGTCGTCTACCACGAAGCCTGGGTCTACCTGACCGACTGGCTGTCGCTGAACGTGGTGCTGCCCATCGAGCCCAAGCCGGGCGTGCCGCCCAACCCCAAGCATGTCGCCAAGGTTTTCAAGACGATGAAGTCCGAGGAGGTTCCCGTGGTCATCCAAATGGAGTATTACCCGAACTCGAATACCGAGATGATCACCAAGAAGACCGGCGCCTACCTGCTCATCGTTCAGGGCCAGACCCGCGAGGACCAGGACTACTTTTCGCGCGTCAACAAGATGGCCGGCGAGCTGTATTCAGCCGTGAAGGCCAGATGTGAGTGATTCGATGATGCTGCTGACAACCCAAAACCTCGAGGTCGGCTACGACAAGACGCTGCTCGGGCCGATGGATCTGGACTTCGAGCCGGGGCATTTCGTGCTCGTCGAAGGACCTAACGGCATCGGCAAGTCGACGCTGCTCCACACATTTATGGGCCTGCTCGAACCCATCCGCGGCTCCTACGAGTGGTCGGTGCCCCAGAGTGAGCTGCGGTTCGTGCCCCAGACTCGCACCCTCGACGTGCTCTTGCCCGCGACCGTCAACGACGTGATGGGCACCGGGTTCCAGCGTGGCTCGGGCTGGCAGGCGCTGCGAAGCTCGCCGAATAAGGCCGACATCAAGAGAGCGCTCGAGATGGTCGAGATGGATCGATTTCGCCACCATCTATTTCGCGAGCTGTCCGAGGGCCAAAAGCAGCTCGTCCTGCTCGGCCGCGCGTTGTTGGGCGACCCGTCGGTGCTCATCCTCGACGAGCCGTCGGCCTCGATGGACCCCGAGCGCGAGCAACTCGCCGTCGAAATCTTGGTGCGCCAGCGCAACGAGTTCGGCCGCACGATCTTTATGATCGCCCACGGCAGCCAGCCCGCCCAAGCCGCCTCTGACTGCACCCTGCGTATCTACCGCGATCGAACCGTCCACCTGGAGAAGTGCTCATGATCGAAACGCTGTCGATCATCTGGGAGTTTTATCGCGACCCGATCCTGTGCGCCGTCGCCGCCGGCGCGGTGCTCGGACTGCTGGGCGTGTACGTCGTCTCGCGGCGGATCGTCTTTGTGAGCGCGGCTTTGAGCCAAGTGGCCGCCCTGGGCATCGTCGGCGGCTTCTTTCTGGTCGCCTCCATGTCGCTGAGCGGCGTGCTCGCCGGCATCGTGCCCGTCGGGCTCGCCCTGCTATTGGCGCTGGCGGTCGTCTTTGCGCTCGCCTGGGTCGGCGATCGGCCCAGCATCGGACGCGACGCGATCTTGGGCATCGCGTTCATCGTGCCCACCGCGCTGGTGCTCGTGGTCGGCCCCCAGATTCCTCAGGAGATGCACTCCGTCGAGCAGATCTTGCACGGCTCGGCGGTGCTGGTGCGCAAGGCCGACCTGTGGGCCGTGCTCATCGCCGGCGCCCTTGTCATCGCGACCCAACTGGCCGCCTTTCGCGGCTTCGTCTTCGCCAGCCTCGACCCCATCGTCGCGCGCACCCAGGGCGTGCCGGTCAAAGCGCTCGACCTGGTGCTGTTCGGCTCCATCGCCATCATGACCGGCCTGGTCACCCGCGCGCTGGGGGCTCTGCCCACCTTCGGGCTTACCGTACTGCCCGCCATCGGCGTGCTCGGCCTCAAGATCGGGCTTCGCAACGTCTTCGTCCTCGCCGCGCTTATCGGCGCGGTCTCCGGCGCCGGCGGCTATCTTTTGGCCTACTTCCTCGACTGGTCCGTCGGCGCCTCCCAAACCCTCGTCGCCGCCGGATTCGCCGTACTCCTTCGCAGCGTCGGCGTCGTCATGCACCGATAGAAGCCCCCCAGCATACGCGCTCACGCGGTTTTTCAGTTTTTTGTGTAATTTTGCAATAAGACTGGAAAAGCCATCGTTAACCGGACCGAACGCAACACGAGCCGTTCGTTTTCTAAGCAGCGCAAGCCGTAGAAGTCGCGAAAATCTCACCGTCGAAGACCGCAGCAAACTCCGCGTCTGCTGCGGTCTTGCGGTATTCTTGTATCTACGAAAATGCGTCGATTCGGCGCTCCAAGGTTAGTTGTGAGTAGATTCAAAACGCTCAAATCGCTTCGACAGGCCGGTACAGACACGTCCGATGGGAGCATTCGTGAAGTCGCCAAGATGAGTTGGCCGATCATCGTCGGCATGCTCTCGTACACGGTGATGGGCGTGGCCGACACGCTCTTTGTAGGCTGGATCGGCACAAGTGAGCTGGCCGCCGTCGGCCTGGCGACCACCGCGATCCTGCTGCTCAACGCTCTGTTCATGGGCACACTGCACGGCAGCAAGGTGCTGTGCTCGCAGGCGACCGGCCGAGGATGTCCCGAAGAAGCCAAGCGCTTTGGGTGGGCGGGGGTCTACCTGGCACTTCCGTTCGGGCTCATCGTCGCGGCGCTCGCGTTCTTCGGCGCCCCCATCTTCTCGCTGATGGGCGGCCCGGCCGAGGTGCAAGCGCTGGCTCAGGACTATTTTTGGGTGGCCGCCGCCGGCTCGATCTTCTGGTACGTGGCGATGGCCATCTGCAACTACTTCCAGGGCATCGGCAATACGCGCACGCCGATGATGATCAGCGTGCTGGCGAACGTGCTCAACATCGCGCTCGACCCGCTGCTCATCTTTGGCCTCGGCCCGATCCCGGCGATGGGCGTCGGCGGCGCCGCGCTGGCCACCGTCATCGCCCAGGCCGCGGGCATGGTCGTCGCGGCGGTGATCTTTATGCGCCAGGTCGGCCTCATCCGCATGCCCAAATGGCGTCAGGCGGTCGACAAAGTGGTCGACCTCGGCTTGCCCATGGGCATTCGCAACGCGCTGGGGGTGGGGGCGTTTACCGCCTTTACGGCGCTGCTGGCGCGCATGGGCGAAGACCAACTCGCCGCCCACCAGATCGCGCTGAAGGTCATGAGCATCAGCTTTTTGCCCGGCCAGGGCCTCTCGGAGACGGTCACGATCCTGATCGGCCAATACTTCGGCGCCGGCCGCTTCGAGGCAGCCCGGCGCGCCTTCAAGTCGACGCTGCTCATCGCGCTGGGCCTGATGGGCACCTGCGGGGTGGTCTTCTTCGCCTTCGGTGAGCAACTGGTGCGCGTGTTCAACTCCGACGCCTCGGTCGTCTACCTGGGCAGCAAGTTGCTGCTCGTCGCCGCCTTCTATCAGGTGTTCGACGCCATCGCGATCGTGGCTACCGGCGCGCTCAACGGCACCGGCGACACCAAATTCACCATGTGGATGGGGGTGGGCAGCGCGTGGTTGGTGCTGCTGCCGGCGAGTTATCTGTTCGCGTTCACCCTCGAGGGCGGCGCGGTGGGCGCGTGGCTGGGCATGACCGTCCAACTCATCGTGTTGGCCGCCGTTACGCTCCTGCGCTTTACGCGCAGCGACTGGCAAGGTGCAGCCCAGCGGGCAGACGTAAAGCGTCTCGCGCCGGCGTGAGCCTAGTGGGTATTGAAGTCTTGGGGGTCAGAGAAGCCGGACGAGGAGCAATCCGCCGGCGAACGAGACGGCGTTTGCGGTAAACGCAACTCCCAGCGCCGGCGGCCAGCGCAGCTTCAACGCCTTGGCGTAGACGACCGTCTCGGCGGCCACGACCGCGGCCTCGATGACGGCCGCGCGCTGCCAGAAGGGCCAGTCGGCGAGCCCGCTGACAGCCAGGTACCAGGCGATCGGGTGGGTGACCAACGAAGCCGCTACGGCCACCGCGGCCACCCGCGCCAAATCGTCACGCAGTCCACACAGCCAGGCGATGAGCAGCGCGACCGGCACCTCGAGCGCGAGCGTCAGCGCCAGCGCTTCCCATTGCGTCATCGCGGACTACTCGCGGCGTCGGGCGACGGCCAGAATGCCCAGGCCGATGAAGAGCGGGGCGAGCGTGTTCACCGGCGCGCCGAAGCCCGAGCTGACGCTGCAGCCCTCGTCGGACGCGTCATCCGAGCCCGACTCGCCGGTCGAGCCGGTATCCTCGTCCATGCCGGCGTCTTCGTCACTGGCGTCGGGGCCCGCATCTTCGCCGCCGCTGGGCACCTGGCATTCCATGGTCCCGTCGACGTCGGTGCACTCACCGGTCTTGCCGTCGGGCGTGGTGCAGATATTGCCCTCGGGCTGACCCGAGCAGTCGACGATCACGTCGGCGCTCACCGGGGCGGCCAAGGCCAACATACCTGCGAGTGCGACCAAAAAGCTCAACTTCTTCATAACAACTCCATTTACTCGGATCTGACGAGTTCACTCAGTCTAGGGGCAATGTGTGCAAGAATCCAATAAGCGCCCGGCGCTCCTCGGCCGATAAATCGAGGCCGAACGGATGGCCCGGCACGGTCGCGGGGCGCTCGGGGTCCAAAAACGCGTCCAGCGAGCGCACCGACGCGTCGTGGAGCAGGTACGGCCGGTCGCCGACGCCGGCGAGCGACGGGATGCGATAGCGGCCCGTGGTCCGCGCCGGCGAGAGGGCGGCGGCGGGGTCGGTGCCCACCAGCCGGTAATCGACCGGCTCGGCGACGCTGCCGTCGGTGTGGTGACAGCGGCTGCAGTTGGTTTCGAAGAGTGCCCGCCCCGCCTCGCCAGCCTGCTCACTCGCCTGCTCACGCTTGGTCACCGGCAGGTTCCACAGATAATACGCCATGGCGAACGCGAGCTGGCGCGGCGGACGCGCGGTCGCGTTCTGCGAGACGATCAGCAACGTCTCGATGCGCACCGTCAACGCCATCAGGCTGTTGGCGACCGACGCTGCCGCGTGCAGGTGCGACTGGTAGCGCACGGCGCGCAGGTCCGGAATCTTGGTGGGGTTGTCGGTCGCATCTTGGCTCGGGTCGAGCTGGCCGGGCCGCCAGCCTTCGGCCAGCGTCCCCTCGATGCCGCCCAGCCGATACAGCTCGCCGGCGTCGAGGCTCGCGTTCGAGCGGCCCGAGACCAGCGGGCCTCCGCCCTCGCGCACCGAGGCATGGCACGTCGAGCAGGTCCACGCCGCCATCTCGGTGCCATTGTCGAGCCACTCGGCGACCACGCCGCCCACCCGGCCCTCCTCGTCGACCCAAAACCCGGCGCGTTCGGCGTTCTCGCGGCTTTCGACCACCGGCGCCAGGCGCCCGTCGACCCGCAGCGGATAGGTGTAAAACGCGCGCTCACCGAGCGCGATGAGCCCGTCGTGCGTCCACTCGGCGGACCACGGGTCCGACGCCGGCGCGCCAGTCGGCTCACGGCGGCCGAACGTGTCGAAGGAGCCGAAATCGGCGGTCGTCACCGGCGAGGCCGACGGGCGGCGCACCGGCAGCGCGTCCCAACTGTCGGGCGCGCCCGTGGCGTAGTGGGCCAGACGCGTGCGGCTATACAGGTTGTCGGGGTTTTCGAGGCTCGCCTCGAGGATGCCTCGCCGAAACTCGGGCGACTCGACGTAGCGCCTGCCCTGCTCGATCGGCTCCAGTTCGCTCGCGCGCGGCCCACCGGCCGGCTCACTGCCGCAAGCGACGCTCAAACCGAGGAGCACCACTCCAAACACCCCCGCGAACTTGTAACTCATCGACATCATGCACTTAGCATATCGACTCTGCCGGCGAGGGTCGAGAAACCCTCTTGACGCACCTTCTGATTTCTGTTCACGTAAAGGCGTCGCACGAAATTGGCGACGAGTGAATGACTTTTTGCAGGCAATTTTGATGAATCGCACCCTTCCGACATACGGCTTCGACCGCCTCAACTCCCACCCGATCGTCTCCGGCATTTTTGTCGACGAGCGCGTGGTTGTCGTGTCGGTTCGCCAGCCGATTCATCTGCCTGCACGTGAGGATGTGTGATGATGTGACTTAGAGTTCACGCACATACTCCCCCATCTTCAAGGGCCGCAGGCAGACTTCGAACTGCCAGCGGCTTTTTTGTTTTTCTTGTTCGGTATTGGCCGAGCATTTGGACGGCGTCAGGGATGACGCCCGAGGCACATCATGAGTACGGAGAACGAGGACAATTTAGAGCATCGTCACGGGGCGGACGCCCCGGCCGGAAGCATCCGCGAGGTCGCCAAGATCAGCTGGCCGATCGTCGTCGGCATGCTCTCGTACACGGCCATGGGGGTGGCTGACACCCTCTTCGTCGGCTGGGTCGGCAAGACCGAGTTGGCCGCCGTCGGCCTGGCGACCACGGCGATCTTTTTGCTGAACTCGCTGTTCATGGGGACGCTGCACGGCACCAAGGTGTTGAGCTCGCAGGCGACCGGCAAAGGCCGGCCCGAAGAGGCCAAGATGGCCGGGTGGCTCGGCTCCTTGCTCGCCATCCCCTTCGGCCTCATCGTCGCAGTGCTCGCCCTGTTCGGCGGGCCGATCTTCGCGGTGCTGGGCGGGCCGCCCGAGGTCCAGGCGCTGGCCCAAGAGTATTTCGGCGTGCGCGCCCTGGGCGCGGTGTTCTGGTACGTCACGATCGCCTACTGCGACTACTTCCAGGGCACCGGCAACACCCGTACGCCCATGAAGATCAACCTGGTCGCCAACGCGGTGAACATCGCGCTCGACCCGCTGTTGATCTTCGGGCTCGGCCCCATCCCGGCGATGGGAGTGAGCGGCGCGGCCCTGGCGACCATCATCGCCCAGGCTACCGGCATGCTCATCGCCACGGTACTCTTCGTCGGGCGCGCCGGCTTGGTGCGCAAGCCCGACTGGAAGGTGGCCAACAAGTTGATGCGCCTCGGCTTCCCGATGGGCGTACGCGCCACGCTGGGCGTCGGCGCGTTCACCGCCTTCACCGCCTTGTTGGCGCGCATGGGTGAAGACCAGCTGGCGGCGCACCAGATCGCCTTGAAGATCATCAGCATCAGCTTTTTGCCCGGCTACGGCCTGTCCGAGACGGCCACCATCCTGACCGGACAGTACGTCGGCGCACGCCGCTTCGAGGCGGCCCGACGCGCCTTCCGCTCGGTACTCTTCGTCGCCGTTGGCGTCATGGGCACCTGCGGAGTGGCGTTCTTCGCCCTGGGCGAGCATCTGGTGGCGGTGTTCAACACCGACCCCACGGTTGTGCGCCTGGGCACGCGGCTCTTGTACGTCGCCACGCTCTTCCAGGTCTTCGACGCCATCGCCATGGTCGCCACCGGCGCCCTCAACGGCATCGGCGACACGAAGTTCACCATGTGGACGGGCATCGCCTGCTCGTGGTTCGTGATGGTGCCGGCGAGCTACTTCTTCGGCGTCGCCCTCGAAGGCGGCGCGGTGGGAGCTTGGTTGGGGCTGACCGTCGAGATCGTGGTCGTCGCGGCGATCACGTTGGTGCGGTTTAACCGGACGAGTTGGCATGAGGTGGTTGTTGAGTAGGTCTGAGGGGCCTCTCCCTCGATCCCTCTCCTTCCCTTCGCTTCGCTACGGGTGGAGAGGGGGTTTGGGCCTCTCCCTCGATCCCTCTCCTTCCCTTCGCTTCGCTACGGGTGGAGAGGGGGCCTCTCCTCGGTCCTCTCCTTCCCTTCGCTTCGCTACGGGCGGAGAGGAAGATGTCGTTCGATCGATCTCTGTACAAGGTGCGCTGCAGCAACATCTTCCTCCCCTGCGCGAAGCAACGCGTAGCGTAGGGGAGGACCGAGGAGGGGACTCCTCCTCCGCGCAGCGAAGCGAAGTGGAGCGGTATGTGTCAAGATAGTTGTCGCGTCTGAATTATCTACGTCTCTTGTAAATTGAGCGGCGCAAGCCGCACCTCTTCGGGGCGCGTCCATCCTCGCGGCCTTCGACTCCAGCGTGCGGGATTCTTTTGGCGCGCCTGTTCATAGAGCTTTTGGCGTCTTTGTAGCAGCTCGACGTCTTCGCCCGCGTGGCGCTGCTCGGGGGTCACCCAGCCGATCCCGCTGTGATAGTGCTCGGTGTTGTACCAGCGGACAAACGCCTCGACCCACTCAGACCATTCATGCACGCCGTCGAGCGGCTTTTTGGGGTAGCCAGGCCGGTATTTGAGCGTGCGAAAGCTCGATTCGCAGTGAGGGTTGTCGTTGGAGACGCCCGGGCGGCTAAACGAAGCGGCCACCTCCAGGCGCTCCAGCGTCGCCAGAAGCGTCGAGCCCTTCATCGCAGCCCCGTTGTCGGCGTGGATGCAAAGTCCGCTCGCCTCGACCTGTTCGGCGAGGATCGTCTTTTCAATGAGGCGGCTCGACAGCTCCATCGATTCTTGGTCTTCGACGCTAAAGCCGACGATCTTGCGGCTGAACAAGTCCATGATCCAGTAAAGGTAGACAAACCGGCCGCGTACCTGGGTGGGCAAGTATGTGATATCCCACACCCAGACCTGGCCGGGGCTGGCGGCCACTAATTCGGGCTTCGGCCTGGGCTTCGGCGGCCGGCTTGGCTGGCGGTGGGTCATCATCTTCTCTTCGCGCAACACGCGGTAAAATGTCGACTCGCTGGCGACATACTCGCCCCGGTCGGCCAGGCTGCATACGATCTGCCGGGGGCTCACATCACAGAATTCACGACCTGTGGCGATGGCGACCACCTGTGCTCGCTCCTCGTCGGTGAGCGCGTGCGCACACCGACTGTGGGGTCCCTGGCGAGCGTCCTCGGCCTGCGGGTCTTTTCGCCACCGCTGTATGGTGCGCTCGCTGATGCCCAGGGTCCGACAGGCCTGGGCCTGACGCGCGCCGTGGGAGACCGCCTCTGCGATCATGTCGAGGATGACTTGTCGCTCTTGCCGATCATGGGAGCGTCCTCGTCCCCCCACAACCGGCGCGCCTTTTTTGAGAGCACCAACAAGGCGGCCGTCTCGGCCAGCGCGGCCTCCTTTCGGCGAAGCTCGCTTTCGAGTTCGCGCTTGTCCCGTTGGGCCTGGCGCAGCTTCTGGGTGGCCTCCTTCTTGGCCCTGGTGCGTCCATCAAGCCCCTCGTACATCTGCGCTCTCCAGCGTCGAAGGTCGCTTGTATGCACTCCTTCCTCGCGCAGGAAAGCGCCAAACTCCTTGCCCTCGAGCGCCTCGGCGGCCATCACAAGACGCAGCTTTTCGGCCGAAGAGCGTCTCTCGGGTGCCGACTCTGGCTTTGCCTCAGCACGCAAGGCACCATCGAGCGCCGCCTTTCTCCACCGCCAAAGCGTCGTCTTGCCCACGCCGCTCAGCTCGGCCAGGCTCTCCGGGCTGATCTTTTCGTCGAGCATCCGTCGAACAAGACGCTCTTTTAGCTCTTTAGGATATGGACTCATCTCGGATCTCCTTGTTGCCCCTTCGTTCCATGAAACTAACAATCGAAGAGGCGACAACTATCCTGACACCTGGGGGGAGGAGGACCGAGGAGGAGGCCGCCTTTCCTCCTCCCCTGCGCGAAGCACAGCGGAGCGTAGGGGAGGACCGAGGAGGGGACTCCTCCTCCGCGCAGCGAAGCGAAGTGGAGGAGGACCGAGGAGGAGGCCGCCTTTCCTCCTCCCCTGCGCGAAGCACAGCGGAGCGTAGGGGAGGACCGAGGAGGGGACTCCTCCTCCGCGCAGCGAAGCGAAGTGGAGGAGGACCGAGGAGGAGGAAACCAACCTAACTCAAACCTCAAAAAACACCGGCGGCCTCGGCACCCCATCGACCAGCGCATCGATCGCCGCTGCGGCGTTCAACAACGCCTTCTCCTTCCACGGCGCCGCGTAGATCATCAGCCCCACCGGCAGACCTTTGGCGTCGACGCCGCAGGGGATGCTCACCGACGGGTAGCCGCTGATATTGCCCAAAAACGTGTAGCGCGACACGTAGGCATTGATGCGCGAGTTGACTTCGCCGGTCTCCATCGCCCCTTGGGTGATTTCGGGGGCGACCATGCCGGTGGTGGGCGTGATGAAGAAGTCGTAGTCGTCGAAGACCTTGGCGAACTCGTCGACCACCACCGTGCGCACGCGCTGGGCGTGCAGATACTCCTGGGTGCTGATGCGCTCACCGACGGCGAGCAAGAGGCGAGTGTCCCAGTTGTACTCGTCGCGGTGTTGGCGAAGCCAGTCGCGCTGGGTGCCGGCGGCCTCCGCGGCCATTGTGACGTAGCCGACGCGCTGGGCCTGGTGGATGTGGGGGACTTTGCGCTCTTCGACCACTGCCCCCGCGCGCCGCAGCGCGCCGATGGCGTTCAAAAACGCATGCTTGACCGGGGCCTCGGCGTCTTCGCCCATCTCGGGCGTCCAGGCGATGCGAAGCTCGGTGGGCTCGGGCGGGTCGAGCTCGCCGACGGGCTCCGGCTCGGGCTGCCCGTGAGTCTCCTCGTCGCGCGGGTGCGCCCCGGCGGTCAAGTCGTAGAACACCGCCAGATCGTCGATGCTCGCCGCCAGTGGACCGATATGATCGAGCGACCACGCTAAGAGCGCGCCGCCGGCCGTCGGGATGCGCCCGTAGGTCGGCTTGATGCCGTAAATGCCGCAAAACGCCGACGGGATGCGCACCGAGCCGCCGGCGTCGCTTCCCACCGCGATGGGACACACCCCGGCGGCCACCGCAGCAGCCGAGCCGCTCGACGAGCCGCCAGGCGCGCGGCTCAGGTCGTGCGGATTCCGAGCGGTGATATGCTTGGGGTTGATGCCCGTGCCGCCAAAACCGATCTCGTGCATGGCGGTCTTGCCGAAGATGATCGCGCCCGCCTCACGCAGCCGCTCGACGATCGCCGAGTCCTCGCGGGCGATCTTGTTGCCCCGAAAGCAGGTGCCTGCCGTGGTCGGAAATCCGGCGATGTCGAACTCGTCTTTGACCGCCACCGGCACCCCGTCGAGCACGCTCTTGGGCGAGCCCTGCTCGAAGCGCCGCGCCGACTGCGCAGCCTGCTTGCGCACGTCGTCTTCGTCGAGCAATACGAACGCATCGAGCGGCTGGGCCTGCTGACCCGACAGACGCACTGCCGCGATCGCCGCCTCCACCACGTCCTCGGGCGTGCGCTCGCCGTCTCGGTACGCCTTGGCGTAGTCCCTCGCCGTCATTCGTCCATCAGCCATCACAAAACTCCGGTATTGAAATCATAGCTTCTTGGCACTCAGTCGTCGTTCACAGGCGGCAGCGGCGTCCCATAAGGCGCAGGGTCGCCCATCGCCCTCAGGTCGAGCTCGAACAGCGCGTCGAGGCCCATCTGGCTCAACAGCTGATTTTTGACGCCATGGCCCACCACCGGGGCTTCGGCGGCGCGTACCAGCGCCTTGAGCGGGGCGCCCGAGACTTTGATTTCTTTTTCGTCAGCCATTACTTGCTCCGAATTTCTAGACCTAATGCCCGTGCGACGACGCGGGCGTCGCGGGGGACGTCGTGTTCTTGGTGGGCGTCGACCGATACGGGACGGTAGTCCATCACGGCGCGGAGCGCCGCCTGGACGTCGGTATCGCCGCCGTCGAGGAGTGCTTCGAGCTTGCGCGGCTCGGTGAGCCCGGCGATGCGCAGCTTTTTGGCCCCCGGCAGCGAGGCGACGGCGGGAAAGTGGGTCGCCGCGACCACACGATCGCCGCGGGCGGCGAGTTTCTCGATGACCTCGGCGGCGATCTGGGCGCCCTCGTCGGGGTGAGTGCCGCGGCCGAGTTCGTCGAGCAGCCACAGCCTCGGGCTGTCGCCTCGATGCCACCAGTCGACCAGCCGGCCGACCTCGCGGCCGAACGACGAGAGACCCTGGCTGACTTCTTCGGCCAGGGGCTCTTCGCTCCCCACGTAGATGATCGCCTCGACCGGCGAAAACTCACAACGCGCCGCCGGCGCCGGCATGGCGTGCTGGGCACACCACTGGCAGATGCCGATCAGCCGCAAGAGCACCGACTTGCCCCCCATATTCGGCCCGGTCACCACCACCGGCTCTCGCTCCACCTCGACGGCGACCGGCTGGACCTCCTCGCGCGCGAGCACCCTCGAGATTTGGGGCTCGTGGCCGTGCTCGATCAGAATACCGGGCTGTTTTTGCCGATCGGGCCAGCAGCCCTCCAGATCGCGGCGAAGCCGGACCTTGGCGAGCCGCAGGTCGAGCATCGCCAGCGTCTCGGCGAGGTTTGCCATCCAGTCGACCTGGTCGCGCAATCGGTCGCTGAGTTGAGCGCGCAGGTCGTATTCGACCTCTTCGACTTGTGTCTCGAGCCCTTCGATCTCGGCCGACAACGCGGCGAGCTCCTCGTCGGCGAGCTTCCAGCCGGCGTGTGTCTGCTCGAGGCGCGCGTCGGCGCCGAGTGTCTTTTTGGAGAGTGAATCGGGGGGCCGGTAGGTGTTGTGGATGTCGAACGTGCCGCCATGGTCGGCGACCACCGCCTCCTCGAGCCCGTCGCGAAGCTTTCGCTCGCGCTTTTTCTTTTGGCGAAGCTCGATGCGAAGCTCGTCGAGTTCGTCGCTGAGCTCCGAGGCCAAGTGAAATCGCGGCGTCGCGCGTTGCTGCGGATGGATCGCCTCCATCAAGCCACGCACCTGCTCGGGACAGCTCTCGGGCACGCCCCACCCGTCGAGCAGGTCGAGCGCTGCGTCGACCACCTCGCCGGCGTAGTACAAAAAGCGCTTGGCCGTAAAAAGGTCGGCCTCACCCAGGACTTCCCCCACCTGCAATCTTCGCAAGGGACGCTCGAGCACGGGAACTTCGGCGAGCGCCTGGCGCACGTGCTCTTCCGAGGAGGGCTCGGCCCGGCAAAACGCCTCGGCTTCGACCAGCCGCTCCATCTCGTCGCGCCACGCCTCGGCTTCGGCTGGCCCGAAAAAGCGCGGCTCGGCCGCCAACGCCTCTCCGGCAGGGCTGTCGGGACTCAGACGCTCAAGAAAGTCGCGAATACCGAGAACGCTATGTGTCGGCGAATCGATGAAGTTGTCCATAATTCAGTAGCTGACGCCAGTCTTCTCACGCATGCAAGTCAAATAACCGTCGCGGTCGTGCACCACATTGCCGCCGTTGTCCCCCATCCCCGGCTCGACCTTCTCGATATTGTCGAACAGGCAGTCGCGGTGGTTCTGGCCGATGAGTTTGCGGCACTGCTCCTCGTCTTGCAGGTCGAGGAAGCACTCGTGCTCGAAGTCCTCGGCCATCTTTTTGGCGATCTCGGGCCCCACCGGCTCGGAAGCCCACAGGGTCAGCAGGTACCAAAAGGCGGTGCCCGCCACGATCACGGCGATGACCGCGAAGAAGGAGAGCTTCGACTTAAGCGAATTGTTGGCGTGTTCGTTTTCGGCGTTTTGACGGCTCATGGCTTTCTCGTACATCGAACGGGGACATCATGACAAGAAAGAGGCTCACAATAAGCCTATTCCTCCGCCACATCCGTCTGCGGACGATACCACCCCATCAACACCGCCGCGAGCACCACAAACGGCATCGCCATGAACGGCTCGTAGGTCAGAAAGTGGACCACGAAGCCGAACACGCCGATGAGCTCGCACATGATCCAGGTCGTCAGCGACATCGTAAAATAGGCGCTGCGCGCCTCGGTGCTCCCCGGGTAGCACTCCTCTCCGAGCGGCTCGAAGAACATGCGCTTTCGCAGGTTTTGCAGGATGGGGACCAGCGCCAGGGAGGCGAAGCCCAGAATGATCAAGATCTTCGGAGGGTTGCCGCGCGCAATCTCGGGAGGCACGAACTCCTCGGGCGGCGGGATCACCAGAATGACCAACGCGTAGATGAAGAGACTGAAGAACAGCGACAGATAGACCAGCCACAAGATCATCTTGAGGCTGCTGAGATCTTGCTTGTCGTCCTGGTCTGTCATCTTCTTGGCTCTCGGATTGTCGAGCGTTGGACCTTCCGAGGGTGCGCTTTGTCGAGATCGCCTGGCGGCGCCTCGACTTTGCTTACCCTCGGTGACGGTTCGATCTTAAGCACGACCGCGCTCCCGGGAGGCTCGCGAGGGCGAACCCCGACCCCGTCAGTTGAAAACTAACGCCCCGGCGTGGCCGCGCCTTGCTCGAGGGTCTCGCCGTTGCGCACGAGCGCGGTGTTCTCGCCGCCCTCGGCGCCGTAGGCGACCGCGTCGACGACGTCGCCGTCGCGGTTGGTCAGCGTGATGCTGTCGCCGCCGTTGTTCAGGTACAGCCCGTCGGCCACGAGCACCGTGCCCTCGACGCCGGTGAAGCTGTCGGCGTCGCCGCCGCCGAAGACGACCAGGTAGCCGCCCGGCGCGATGGTGGTGTTCGCCGGGAAGGTGTAGCGCTCGCTGACGTTGTCGCTGAGCGTCCAACCGCTCAGGTCGAAGGTCGTGTCGGACAGGTTCTGCAGCTCGATGTACTCGTCGGCGCGTGCGTCGCGCTCGCCGTCGCCGTTGGCGTCGCCGTCGAGGCCGGGTGCCGGGTCGGCGAGGAGCTCAGAAATCTGCACGCTCGCCGCGTCGGCGTCGTCATCGATCTCGTCACAGGTGTAGGTCGTGGGCACGCACACGCTGGTCGACAACCAGCTTCCGGTGCGCGTCTCGCGACAGGTGAACCCGTCGGGGCAGCCGTCGTCGGCGGTGCACTCGTAGGTGCACACGTTCGTGCCCTCGAGGTTGGCGCACACGTTGCCGTTCGGGCCACAGTCGGCGCTCGACGAGCACTCCGTGCAGATGGCGGCGGTGTCGGCGTAGGGGTGGGCGTGCGGGTTGTCGTCGATGCCGTGCACGCCGTACATCGTCTGGAACCAGTAGCTGTTGCCGTCCAGATCTTCGAGCAACTCGCTGTAGCGCTGCGCTTTGAAATCTTCGCGATAATCGACGCCGAGCACCGCGCCCAGGAGGTCGGTCACCGCCTTTTCGGTGCCGGCGTTCGAGAAGCTGGTGGTCGTGATGATGTCCAGGTTCTGACGGTCGGCCTTGTTCGGGTTCTGCCAGAACGCCTCGCCCAGCGCGTAGGTGTCGCAGCCCTCGGCGACCACGAGCTGATACTTGTCGCTGGGCATCTCAAGGGAGGGAATCTCCGAATCGTCGAGGTCACCCTCGAGGGTCTCGCGCCAATTGGCCAGCGCGAATCCGTACCAAGGGCCGGAGTGGCCGCTGAACATGGTCACTTCGTCGGTCTTGAGGCTCTCGCGCATCGCCTCCTCGAGCACGCGTCCGCCGGCGTCGGTGTCCGGATCGGTGCTCGTGCCCGGCTCGCCCCACCACAACGTCACGTGGACGTCGACCGGACCGTCGGGCGTCTGCAAGGTGCTGGTCAGCGGCGCGCGGTCCGTGGCGTAATCCTCCCACGTGTCGGTGGGCGACTCGAAGCCGTTTCGAAGCAGCCACTCGTAGCTCGCGCGGGCGTGCTTCTGGTGATAGGCGTCGTGATAATCCCACCCGAAGAAGACCTCGACGTCGAGCGTGCCGTCTTCGAACAGGCGCTTGTAGTCGAGCCAGGCGTCGTCGCTTCGCTCCTGCTCTTCGATGCGAAGCTCTTGCATGTAGTACTTCGAGTCGTCGACGTTGTCGGGCGAGAAGCTCGACCACGGGCTTCGCCGATACCACTCGTTGTTCATCTCGAGCTGCTCCATCTCGGCGTTCGAGACGTTCCCGACCGCCAGCTCGAAGGTCCAACTGCCGTCGGCGTTGGGCTGGGCGTCGGCCGTCTGAGCGAGCTCGTCGATCAGGTCGAATTGGCCGCCGACCTCTTGGACGAAGTCGAAGCTGTAAGTCAGCCCCTCGACCTTCTCGATGCCGAGATCTTCGTAGGAGCCGTTCTTGGTCAGCGCCTTGAGCTCGCCATAGCCGGCGTTGCCGCTATCCTCGGACTTGTCGATTAGGTAGGCGTTCAAGAACCAACCGATGACGACCTGCTTGTACGGAATCAGCTCGCGCACCCGCTGCAACCGCGCCTCTTCGCTCACCTCGGCGTAGCTCTCGTCGAGCGTGATCGTGGTGGTTCCCTTGACGAAATACTCCTGGGCCGACTCGCTGCGAAAATCGTCGGCCTTCTCGCCGGGGCTCAACACCGCGGGGATCTCCTCGGCGCCCTGCGCATCGTCCTGGGCCTCGCCGCACGCAGAAAGCGTCATCGAGCCCATCATTGCCAGCGTGAGCCATTGTTTCATCGAGGTCGATACGGCCATAAGTCATTCTCCAATATTTGAAGGCCTTGCAGAGTCGCTGCGCCTGCTATCAGGGGCTTGGGCCATTCCAGAGAGCACGGATCGTCCAGCCCTACAAATACGCGACTCTCTAATGGTCTTAGCTCTTAATAGCCTAGAGTTTCGCCATCTTCGACAGCGATTCTATAGGAGCCAGGGCATCTTGCCCTGGTAGATTACAAAATTAATGGCCTCTTTTGAGGCTTGTTTTAGGGATTCAAGCGGCCATTGTGAAAAGCTTTTGCTGATTCGGCCGCTCGAAGCCCAGAGACTGCAGATAATTTTCGTCGAAGCCGTGCTCAGGCGGGTTCGTCCATAATTGTTCATGCTCCATCTGACGGCGAAACGCTTGGAGCATGTCGCCAAAGCTGATGGTGGTCTTATGCCGCCACCACGGCGCTAGAAATTTCGCCCATTTCAGGTCGCGAGCCGGTTGCCCATGTGCCAGATACCACCGCACGACAAAACCATAGGCAAGCATGACAAAAGGGCCGGTGCGTCTGGATGCTCTGGGGTCGGCGTCCACGGGAGCTTGCGGCCCAGGCCGCTTTCGGCGATGGGTTTTGGCTGGCTTGCCGCGGTGGATAAAGCCGCTTTGGATGTCCTCGAGGTGCAAGAGCTGTTTGGCATCTCGAAACGTCATCTCCAGCGTCCAGCGCCGACAGATCGTCGTGAAAAAATCCTGGACTTCGGCGTCTGCTTCAGTGCGAAAAAAGCAGCGGTCGTCGTAGGTGCCGGTCGGATCGCGGGTGACGAGGATCGTCAAGACCCGTTCCTTGCCCATGCTCTTCCAGCGGGCCTGATACGTCTTGACCATCAGCGTAACCGTCCGGCCGTAGACGACAAGCTCCATGTGTTGCCAGGGGACCGAGGCGTCCTGAGCGAGTTCTTTGGGCGTCTCGAGGCGCTTGCCCCAGATGGGTCGCCGCCCACGGCCGGTGTGCTCGGGGCGTTTGTGTTGGTAGAGGGCGGCGTCAAAGCGCATCGGAGCCGTCAAAATGATGTTCTGGTCGAGCACGGCGCCGACTCTTTTGCAGGCATACTCGTCATCGACGCACAGCTCGAGTGGGCGCGTCGGCCACCAGCTTCTCAAGACCTCGAGCATCTCGACGGCGAGCTCGGTACGCCTCTTCCACTTGCCTTCGGGACAGGTCTTTTTGCTGCGGTAGAGCCGAAAGAGCACCGGAATCGCCACGCCCCTTGCGTGGACGAATGGACACGGCACCCAAACGGCGAGCACCACGAAATTGAGCCCGAAGCTAAAGCGTACACGATGCCGACCTTGCTCGTAGCTGACCTGCAGCGGGTCGTAGTGGAAGCCTGCGCCGAGTACCATGGGTCCGCTTCTGCGACACAGAGTGTCGTCGATCAAGATGGTCACCGATTCGCCAAGCCACGGCTCGAAAAGCCCAAGCATCAAGTGCCCCAGCTCATCGGTGCTCCACTTGGCACGGCTGAAAAGCCTGTAGAAGCACGAGAAGTGCTTGGCCTTGCCGCGATCAGTGGGATAGAGCTGGGGCATATGAAAGATGGCTCTGAGGCAATTGGAGATCCAGCCACGCGCCGGATTCATCAGCCAGGCCAGCATAAGAAACTGAAAGTTAGCGAAACTGGGAGCCGAAAAAGCGCTGCGAAACTGAGCGATGAGCGGAAGAATCGTCGACGTCATGATGTTTGGGAGGTGCGGGTTTTGAGACAGCTCGGTGGTTTTTGGCGAATTCACCAACCTGTCGAGAAGCCCGTTTTATTTTCCCCTTCCCGATCAACGTCTTGCGCTGCATCTAACCGATGGCCTCTCGAACCTCCGTATCAATCGTTACCGTCTGAAAAGATGGCGAAACTCTAGAATAGCAGGCGCCTCGAATTCTGCAAGGCCTCACATTATCCCACACCCAACCACACCTACTCATCGGCCGCCAAATCGACGGTCAGATTCTTGGCGCGCACGTACACCATCACGCCTTCGGCAGGATCGCGCCCGGCAAAGAGCGCTTTGGGAAGGGTGACGCGGCCCTCGGCGTCGGGGCGCACCATGAAGGTAAAGAAGCCCTCCTCGTCGACCTCGGCCCAGGCGCCGCTGTCGGTGCTGCGCACCGCCGTCGCCTCGGGGTCGTCCTCGACCGCCGGTAGCGGCTGGGTGCCCACCGCCTGCATCTTCTCGGTCTTCGGCCCTGAAATCGCCTCGAATTTCAGGGTCTTGGCGCCCTCTTCGCCGTCGGCCTCGTCGGACCGTGCCTGCAGCAAGGGGCGCTGCCGCTCGGCGGTGCGCAGCGACTGGTCGAGCAACTCCTGAGGGATACTCCGCTCGGTGGTCATCGCGTCGATCGCCTCGTTGGTGGTCGTGTTGCGCAAATCATCACGCGTGGCATCGGCCCCTTCGACTTGGCTTCGCTCGATCACCAAGGTCGCCTCCTCTTCGGGCTCGTCGGCGTCGAGCGCGATCAGATCGGAGGCCGACAGCTCGATCGGTTCATCGGCCGGCGGCCTGTCGCGCAGAGTGGTCTCGGCATCCTCGACCTGACTCAACTGGTCTAGACGGTCGTCAGTCATGGCTGCTCCCCAATTGGGCATGTGTGGCTTGCGCCAGTTGTTTGCAATACTGGGAAAAGTGTGCCGGAGATAGCCGAATTGGACAAGGGCTGGCTTCGTCGATTTACCTTGCCTTGCTTGCTGCAGCGCCACTTCCTCACCTTGCCACACCGCCCCAATCCGATTTATAGATTCCCTACTACGATTTAACGCTGTCGCGAGGTCACCAAGCATGCCTCATCCCCCGCTGTTTCGGTATAACGAAGACCGCCCGCATATCGTCTCGGAAGTCTGCCGGCGAAGCTACGCCGACATTTTGTCGGAGACGCGCAAGAGCGATGACGACGGGCTCGAGTACATTCTCAACGACGCCGCCTTCCAGGAGGTCGAGCGCCTGCAGGTCGAGCAGGGCCCCGAAGAGGAGGTCCGCCCCATCTCGTGGTGGCGGGACATCTCGCGGCGCATCGGCGAGATGAGCGAGTCGGAGAAGCGTGACATTTTGCGAGATCTGACACGCACCTACGCCGACGACATCGCCGGCAAATTCGACCCGCGCGTCTACAAGTTGGCCACCGGCGCGCTGCCGCTGGGCCTGGGTATGCTGTTCAAGGCTCAAGATCTGCGCGAGCTGCCCATCGGCCTGATGCACCTTCGCAAGGCCTACAAGCATATCCGCGACCTGAGCGAGCGAATTGTCGTCGAGGGCCACACCGACACGCTGCGCCACCTGGCGCGCCGCGGCACTCTGGTGGTCGTGCCCACCCACAGCTCCAACATGGACTCGATCCTGATGGGCTGGACGCTGTACCAGTCGGGCTTGCCGCCGGTGACCTACGGAGCGGGCAAAAACCTCTTTACCAACCCGCTCACCAGCTTCTTCATGCACAACCTGGGCGCCTACAAGGTCGACCGGCGCATCAAGCACCAGCTGTACAAAGACCTGCTCAAGACCTACTCGCAGGTACTGTTGGAGCGCGGCTACCACAGCCTCTTCTTCCCCGGCGGCACCCGCTCGCGCTCCAACCAGGTCGAGCAGCATCTCAAGCTGGGCCTTCTGGGCACCTCGATCACCGCCTACACCAACAACCTGCTCAACCACGGCAAGGAAAAGCCGCTGTATATCTGCCCGGTCACCATCAACTACAACCTGGTGCTCGAGGGCGAGAGCCTCATTAAAGACCACCTGCGGCGCGAAGGCGGGCGGCGCTACTTTCTGGAGAACGACGAATTCAACCAGATCAGCAAGGTCGTTCGCTTCGCGCTCAACACCATGCAGATGTCGTCGACCACGGTCATCCGCTACGGCCGCCCGATGGACCCGTTTGGCAACCTCGTCGAAAAAGACGGCAACAGCTACGACCGGCGCGGCCGCCGCGTCGACCCGACCAGCTACGTCAAAGGGGCGCTCACCGGAGACGTGTGCCACGACGAGTCGCGCGACCGCCAGTACACCCGCCACACCGGCGAGCGCATCGGCGACGCCTTCTTGGCCAACACCGTGTTGATGCCGGTGCACATCGTCGCGTTCGTGCTCTTCGAGATCTTGCAGCGCAAATTCCCGCGCTGGGACGTCTATAAGCTGCTGCGCCTGGCCACCGGCGAGGTCATCCCCTGGCACCGGGTCAACCGGGTGCTCGAGACGACACTCGAAGAGCTGCACAGACGCGAGCAGGCCGAGGAGTTTTGCCTGTCACAGTTCGTCCACGACCACGACGCCTCCGAGATCCTCGAAGAGGGCATCAGCTACCTGCGCACCTACCACGTGCCCGAGCTCGTCGAACGGTTGATGAACGGCGTGCTCCTTAACAAGCTCGACCTGCTCTATTACTACGGCAACCGCGTGCGCTCTTATGATATTGACCTCGATGCAGTGTTTGCGCGCGCTCAATGATTTGGTGTGACTAAGGGAAACTAAGCCGTTCGCTTCGCTCACTGGTTACTAAGGGTCACTACGAGCAACTGAGCGGCCCAGTCACCCTTAGTCACCCTTAGTCACCCTTAGTCACCCTCAGTCACCCTTAGTCACCCTTAGGAAAAAAAATGGATGTTGGCCTGGTTGGACAAGGCGACCGCTTCGAAGCCCTCGCCCACCTGCTTCGCAACCACGACGTGTTCCACTGGGACGCCGACGGCGCCGACGGTGACGTCGAGCTTCCCGAGCACGTGCGCCGCGCGGAGTTGAGTGACTTGAGGGAGATCCCCATCATCTTCTTGTGCCTGCCGATTCACCGGGTCCGCGAGACCGGCCGCGAGCTCGGCAGCGTCCTGTCGGGCCGCCACGTCCTCATCCACACCACCCGCAACCTCGAGTTTGGCACGCTGCACACGCCCTCGGCGATCCTGAGCGAGGAGACCCCCACCCAGCGCTTCGGCTTTTTGACCGGCCCGTTCCACACCTCCGACGTCCTCGCCGGGCGCCCCAGCTCGGGCGTGTGTGCCTCGGAGTTCCCCGAGGTCCACGAGCTCACCCAGGACGCGCTCGACACCGCCGACTTCCGGGTCTACCGAAACCAAGATATCAAGGGCTCCGAGGTCGCCGCCGCCTACACGCGCATCATCGCGATGCTGTCTGGCATCGGTCGCCAGATGGAGTTTGGCCACAGCCTCGAGGCGACCCTCTTTACCCGCGGGCTGGCCGAGACGGCCCGCTTTGTCCTCTACCGCGGCGGCTACGAGAAGACCGCCTTCGGGCTGGCCGGCGCAGGCAACCTGCACCTGGACACCTCGCCCAGTTCGAGCCCCGAGGCCGACATCGGCGCCGAGTTCATGCGCCGCGAAGGCGTCGATCCCGAGCAGCTGCGCGCCGAATTCGGCGTGGCCGCCAACGGCCTGTTCAACCTGGTCAAGTCGCTCGAGTCAGTCGCCGAAGGCTCGGGAATCGACCTGCCAATTTTGCAGCATGCGATCGAACTGATCGAGGGAAACATGACGGCGCACAAGGTGGTGGAGGCGTTGTTGGGGTTGCCGGTGTTTCATGAGTAGGGAGTTCGGGTTTGTAGGCGCTGCTCTTTGGCGCCTTACATATCCGTAACTTCGTGCTTACCATCCTCCAAACACTTACTGCGGAGCCCCAAACCATGAACACCTCAGACACCCTCTTGTTCGCCACGCGTAACCAGCACAAAGCGCGCGAGTTCCAGAGCCTGCTGGGCGACTTCATCAACCCCTCATGGCGAGTCTTCGACATCGCCGACTGGCACGACCAGGTGCCCGAGGTCGTCGAGGACAAGGAGACCTTCTGGGGCAACGCGGTCAAAAAGGCGCTCGAGGTGTCCAAGCACACCGGCAGCGTGGCGCTGTCGGACGACTCCGGCCTCGAGGTCGACGCCCTCGACGGTGCCCCGGGCGTCTACAGCGCGCGCTATGCCGGCCCCAACGCCACCGACGAGCAGAACAACCGCGTCCTCATCAAAGAACTCGAGGGCGTGCCCGAGAAGAAACGCACCGCCCGCTACGTGTGTGTCGCCGCGCTGGCCATCCCCGACAACAAGATCGGACGCGCGCTCATCGCACGCACCAAGGTCCCCTTTGCCGAAATCGGTGAAGCCGAGCCAGATAAAGAGCAGTCGATGGCCCGCGTCGACAACCGTATCGTGGTCTGGTTTCGTGGAACCGTCGAAGGTTTGATCATCGACGAGCCGCGCGGCACCGAAGGATTCGGCTACGACCCACACTTCTACGTCCCACAGTGGGACAAGACGATGGCCGAGGTGCCGCTCGACAAGAAGAACTCGATCAGCCACCGCGCCGAGGCGTTGAAAAAGATGGCCACGTTTTTTCAGGGTCGCCCGTAGTAAAGCGCTCTTCTTGCAGATGAGGCGCCGCAACTTCTGCAAGGCATACGCGCCAGCAATCAAGAACCAAGAACCAAGAACCAAGAACTAACAAAAGATGTCCGAAGGCCCGCAGCCCCCACCAGACGACGCCTCCCAAGACGCCCAGTCCGACAGCAAACTCGGCACCTTCGGCGGCGTCTTCCGCCCTACCGTGCTCACGATCTTGGGCGTGATGATGTACTTGCGCGAGGGCTGGCTGGTCGGCCAGGCCGGCCTGACCGGCGCGGTGCTCGTCATCTTGACGACCTTTCTGATCACCGGCACCACCGCGCTGTCGCTGTCGACGATCACCACCAATATCCGACTGGGCGCCGGCGGCGCGTTCGCCATCATCGCCCAATCGCTGGGTCTGGAGGCCGGCGGCGCCATCGGCATCCCGCTATACCTGGCCCAAGCCCTCTCCGGGGCGCTTTATATCTACGGCTTTGCAGAAACCTGGGTGACGATTTTCCCAGACCACCCCATGTGGGCGGTGATCTTGAGCGTGTTCGCCGTCGCCTACCTGGCCGCGTTCATCTCGACCAAGCTCGCCTTCAAGCTGCAAGGCCTGGTCATGTTCGCGGTGCTGGCCTCACTGGCCTCGATCGCGCTCGGGCTGACGAGCGTGACGACCGAGCCGACCTTCCACAACCCGCAGTTCTGGGGTGAATTTCAGGACGGCGGCTTCTGGCAACTCTTCGCGGTCTTCTTCCCGGCAGGCACTGGCATCATGGTCGGCGCGAGCATGTCGGGCTCGCTCGAAAAGCCGCGCCGGAGCATCCCCCGCGGCACGCTCGCCGCGGTGGGCGTGTCGCTATTCGTCTATCTGTTCATGGCCGTGTGGTACAGCGTGCTGGCCGATCCGGCCTCGCTGCGCGGCGACACCCTCATCGTCATCGAGAAGGCCGCCTGGGGTGAGCTGGTTGTCGCCGGCATCCTCGCCTCCACGTTCACCGCCACCCTGAGCTCCTTTGTGGCCGCCCCCAACGTCCTGCAGGCGCTGGGCCAGTACGGCGTGCTCCCCAAAGGCGAGTTTTTCGCCCAGAAGAGCGATCGCGGCGAGCCGCGCATCGCCTCGCTGGTCACCGGCGGGCTCGTGTTGTTGGCCTTGTCGCTCGGAAGCCTCAACCGCGTCGCCGGGCTGATCACGATGTTCTTCTTGTTGACCTACTTCACCATCAACGTGGTCGTGCTCATCGAGCAGCGCCTCGGGATGGTGTCGTTCCGCCCGATCTTTCGCGTCCCGCTCTTCGTGCCGGTCATCGGCACGGTGGCCTGCGCCGTCGCCGTCTTCGTCATCAGCCCGACGTTCGCGCTCGCCGCCATCAGCATCGTGGTCGCCGTGTACGCCTACCTGGTCAAAAAGCAGCTCGAGCAGCCCTGGGAGACGGTGCGTAGCGCCATGTTCGTCGCGCTCGCCGACTGGGCCGCCAAGCGCATCATGGGCTCGCAGGAGTCGAATGAGCGCTCCTGGAAGCCCAACCTGCTCATCCCGGTCGAGTCACGCGCCCAGATCGACGGCCACTACCGATTCTTGCGCGCCCTCACCCAACCCAAAGGCTCGCTGCAGATCGTGGGCATTCGCTACAACGACGAAGACCACGACGACGAAGAAGAAGAGGCCGAACCGGAGGCGACAGCCGACGCACGCGCTCCCAGCACCGGCCGTTCTACCTTAGTGGGTGCGCCCAACACGGCCATGATGCGCAAGGTCGATGGGGCCGAAGGCCGCTTTCATTCCATGGATCGCATCGCCGCCGACTTCCAGAGTGAGGGCCTCTTTGCCAGCTCGGTGATCGTGGAGGCAGACACCCTTCTCAAGGGCGTCGAGATGAGCGCTTCGGTCATGCGCGGCAACTTCTTTCGGCCCAACGTGCTCTTTGGCATCGCCCATCACTACGATCAGGCCACCACCCAGGGGCTGGTCGACATCTCCGAGGAGTACGACATGGGCGTCGCCTTCTTGTACCGCCATCCGGAGGCCGGCTTGGGCCACGAGCGCACCATCAACGTATGGATCCGCGACCAGAGCCCCGACTGGCCGCTCGGCTTGCGCCTGTCCAACCTCGATCTGTCGCTGCTTCTGGCCTATCAGATCTGCCGCACCTGGAACGGCGAGATTCGGTTCATGACGATCTGCGACGATCCCGACAACGTCGAGGAGGCCGAAAATTACCTGGAGCAACTCGTCGAAGATGCCCGCCTGAACCGCTACGGCAAGACGTGGGTGCGCTCGGGCAACTTCATGGAGGAACTCCGGCGTGCCCCGCGCGCCGATCTGAACATCTTCGGCTTGGCGAGGGACGTGGACATGGAATTCTTGCGCAAACTCGTGCGCGAGACGCAGCACTCCTGCCTCTTCGTGCGTGATTCGGGGCACGAGAGCGCGTTGGCATAAGGAAGGCTATGACCCCAGAACAAAAGATCGAGCAACTCACAGGCCGCCGCCCCACGGCCATGGAGCCGTTGCGCGGCGGCTGCATCGGCACCGTACGCCGCGCCCGCATGCCCTCGGAGCGCGATCTGGTGGTCAAAATCGGCGACGCCTCCGCCAAGCTCTCCATCGAGGGCGAGATGCTTCGCTACCTCGAAGAGCACAGCGCGCTGCCGGTACCCCACGTGCTGCACAGCAGCGACGAGCTTCTGATCATGGAGTTCATCGAATCGAGCGGCCACGGCTCATCGCAGGCCCACGTCCACGCCGCCAACCTGCTCGCCGAGTTGCACACCCACACCGTCGACCGGTACGGCTTCGACCGCGACACGCTCATCGGCAGCCTCGACCAACCCAACCCTTGGTATGATGACTGGGTCGATTTCTTTGCCGAGCAACGCCTGATGTACCTGGCAGACCGGTGCGTCGAGAAGGGCCAAATGTCCTCCTCGCTGCGCGACAAGGTCGAACGGCTCTGCCACAGGCTCGACCGCTACATCGACGCGCCTAACCCTCCGGCGCTCATCCACGGAGACGTCTGGGGCGGCAACGTCTTGTTCGACGGCGACCAAGTCGCCGGCTTCGTCGACCCGGCCGTCTACTATGCCGATCCCGAGATCGAGCTGGCGTTCACGGCGCTGTTCAGCACCTTCGAGCAATCATTTTACGACCGTTACGACGAGCTCAACGGCATCCGAGATGGTTTTTGGGAGGTGCGAAAGGACATCTACAACGTCTACCCGCTGCTGGTGCACGTGTGGCACTTCGGCGGGAGCTACGTCTCGCAGGTAAGGCGCGGCGTGGGGCGGTTTGTTTGACCCCCGCTACGGGCAACGCTCGGCGTCCTCCGGACACCTCGCTCGCCCGCAGCTAAAAGTTCCGTATCACCCACAAGGGGTTCATGGCTGTCGCCCCAGCAAGAACCAACGCCATGAGCCGTCCGAGGCAAAACGCACAACCGTCCGAAGCGATTAGCACTGCAAGGTCGCCAACTTGGGAACCCCTTGTGGGTGAAAGAGAGCTCTTAGCTGCGGGCGAGCGTGGAGGCGGAGCCGACACGCGTTGCCCGTAGCGAGGCTCAAACTCCCAATAACCCCCGCACCATCCTTTGCATCGCCGGCGCAGCACTCCCCGCCGGGATCAATGCCCGTTCAAGCGCAGCCAGCGTGAAGTAGCCTTGAATGGTCGCCAGTATGGCGGCCACGCACGCCTCCTCGCTCAACTCGCCCGTGTTGAAATCACCGTCCTCGACGCCCTCGGCGATCACCTCGGCAAACTTGTCGCCAAACGCTCCGAGCGCCCCTTCGAACGCCTCTTTGACCTCCGGCAGGCGAATCGCCTCGGTCGCGATCGTCACCCACGAGGCCACCGCCTCGGGGCGCGCGTCGTCGCCCACCGCCAAAAACGCGTCGACCACCGCGTCGAGCTTGTCGAGCGGTGCTTGCGCGCCTTCGAGATGCTTCGCGATCAACGCCTCTTGCTGCTCGGCGAGGCGCTCGAGCAGGTGCAACAAGATCGCCTGCTTGGTGTCGAAGTGGTAGTGGATCAAACCGGGGGTGACGTCGGCCTCCTTGGCGATCTTCGAAATCGTCGCCTTGGCGTACCCGTGCTCGGCCATCGCCCGCAAAAGCGCCTGAGAGATCTCGGCGCGCCTCTCTTCGGTGCTCTTCCTCGCCATCATCGCTCCTAAGCTTGTTGCATGCGTCGTAGACTCACCACCGTGCGTGGGTGCAGCAGGTCTGCCACACGCTCGCCGTGCTCCAGCCGACTTCGCACCTCGGTCGAACTAACCTGCTGCAGGCTCTGGGCCGCCGGCAAGAACACCGTCTCCATGCCGTGGCCCATCTCGCGGTTAGCATGGGCGAGCAGCAACTCGTAGTCCAGATCTTGGGAGCCGCGCACGCCACGTACCAGCACGACCTGCACCTCCGGCTGGCGATACTGCTCGGCGAACGCCACCACCAGGTCATCTGTGGCTCGCACCGACACATTGGGACACGCCTCGACGACCTCCTCGAGCAGCTTCACACGCTCGTCCGGCCCGAGCCAGCCCTCCTTGGTCGGATTGATGGCCACCAGCACCACCACCTCGTCCCAGAGCTCGGCGGCCCGGCGGATCAACGAAAGATGTCCGAGCGTCGGGGGATCAAACGAGCCCGGAAAAACAGCGACGGTCTTCATCGTGCGCCTCCTGTGTCGAGTTCATGTGTCGAAAGCTTCTGCGCGCGTCGAAACAACCACAACGAGCCCACGCCGCCTGCCAGCGTCAGCGCGACGGCCAGCCCAAAGTGGCCGGCATATCCCAGGTGGTTGGCGCTGACACCGCTGAGCGCATGCGCCACCCCGGTCGAAATCACCACCGCGCTGGCGAGCACCGTGTAGTCGGTGCCGGTATGCTCGCGGCGAGTCCAGTCCATCATGCAGGCAAAGAGCACCACGGTGGCCACCCCACTGGCGAAATGCTCGACCGCGATCAGCACGCTCGCCTGCAGCACACCCGGCTCGACCAGTGCCATCGGCACAAAGAGCGCGACGCCCAACACCTGAACCACCACCGAGGCCACAAGCGCCTGCCCGCGGCGAAGCCGGTCGCCGATCAGCCCACCGGCGCCCGCGCCCAGCAAACCGAACGCAAACCCGACTCCGCCGAGCATCCAGCCGATATCCGCCATCGAGTAGGCCTGGTCGACGAGCATCGGGCGCAACATCCCACCCGCAAATCCCTCGCCGAATTTGAAGGCCACCGCCACGCCCAGCACGTGCCAACTCCAGGAGCGATCGAAGAACCCCGCCAACTTCGCCCAGTACTTCTGTGTCTGCGCATCGGCCCCACCGCCATCGACCTGCAAGTCCTCCCGCACGGCCAGCAACGGCAGCAAGGCGGCGAGCAGAATCGACGCGCAGACGAGCAACCCCACGGTCCAGCCGGCAAGCTCGATGAGCACCAACACCCCCGCCCCGCCGGCGATCATCCCCAGCCGATAGCCACCCACCTGCAGCCCATTGCCGGCCCCGCGCTCGTCGACCTCGAGCACGTCGACCGCAAGCCCATCGGTCGCGATATCCTGCGTGGCGTTGAGGAAATTGACGACGAAGACGGCCCCCAGCAGCCAGTAGAGCTCGGCGCTCACGTCCAGCAACGCCAGCACCACAAATACCGCCACGGTCACCAACTGAATCGGAACCAGCCACCCCTTTCGCCGAGGCAGCCCCTCCACAGGCGCCCGGTCGACCCACGGCGCCCACAAAAACTTCAGTCCCCAGGGCAGCGCCAGCAGCGACGAGAACCCGATCGCCTCGAGCGAAAAGCCACCCTCGCGCAAGATCACCGGAAGCGCCTGCATGAACAGCCCGAAGGGCACGCCCTGCGAGAAATACAGCACCGCCAACAGCCCAAACCGCTGCCGCCGGGTCAACTGAGACAGGCCAATCTGTGCCATCTGACGCCTCCAATGCCATTAGTTGGTCAACCAACCAATAAGGATTCTACAACCGACAGAGAGAATTGCAAGGAGCAAAAGCTTGCGCCAGTACCGAAGCAAAACCGCTTCCGTCGCAGATCGGACCGTCCATCAAACGGTCCATGCCCAAACCTGGCTCAGCCGCCAGATGGTGAATCGACGACGAACTTCCGATTCACCCGCCTTCGAGTCGAGCAAATTGGTGGCCACCATTTATTGCCGTCTTCATATACGGTTATCGGCAAAAGTCGCTGTTGCTCTTCATCGATCGAGCGGAATGTTCGAACACCGAGCGAGCTTTGCTATAAGGATCGACAGGAAGGGCGATTGGCGAGATTTTTGGAGGCGGCGATGAAGCTGTGGGATTTGCTCGCAGAGTCGAAAATTCGTGAATGGACGAAACGTCGCGAAGAGAAGAGGACAGCGGGAGAGCTCGAGCTCGACGAATCCGACGAGGCGCCGCTGCTCGAAGACGCCAAGTCGATCGAGAGCCAATTGTTCGACGAAGCGCGAGCCGCGCGCCATCAGGCCCGCCAGTGTGAAGACCCCGAAGAGCGCGATGCCCTCTTGGAGCGCTCCAAGAAAGCACAGCTTCGCATGATGGTCCTACTCGAAAGAGGTGGCTATCCGCTACTCGCGCGCTCCATGGAGAACCGGCTCAACACCGACGACGACGATTGAGGCGCCCAATCCCTAGCGCCAGCACTAGACCGAGCATCCATGCCGTTGTCCCTCCGCCTGCGCCCGGCACCGCCCGGCAATTGCACCCGCCACTCGCCGAGACATAGTTCCCGCCGCCCTCTCCGAGATCGCCACCCTGGTCGACGTCTGCGGTCCCACCACCGACGTCTCCTGCGCCTCCGGAGTCCGCCACACCGCCGACATCGCCAGGCGTCCCGCCAGTATCGCTCGTCCCGCCCGTGTCACTCGGCATGCCAACGTCATCGCTGCCACCGACATCACTGCCGCCGCCGACATCGTCTCCGCCGCCGTCATCGGGCAAGCAGTTGTCGAACGAGCCCATCTCCAACGCGCGCACCAACATCGTGCCGAACTCCACGCGAGTGACGATATCGGCCGGACAATACTCCATTGGGGACTGCGAGCAGCCATTCACGACGCACGCTTCGTGCAAGAACTCGACGTGGTTTCGGTACCACGCATCGGTCGCCACATCGGTGAACACAGGCGAGGTCGGCTCGGTGGGACTCACGCCCATTGCGCTGGTGATCATGACCGCCGCGGTGGCGCGGTTGAGCCACTCGTCGGGGCAGAACTGCTTGGGCTGCTGCGAGCAGCCGTTGACGTAGCCCGCGGCGTGCAACGCCTCGATCTCGCCAAATCCGACCGAGCCCACAGGCACGTCCTCGAACGTCGCCTGTGCCGGCGACAGCGGCGAGAGCCCCAGCGCCCGCGCCATGAAAATGGCCGCGTGGCGCCGGTCGAGATCGCAGGACGGGCAGAACATGCGCGGCGAAGCCTGGCAGCCGTTGGTGACCCCTTCGGCGTACAGCGTCTCGGCCACATCGTAGTACCAACTGTTGTCGGGCACGTCGCCGAAGGTGCCGGTGGCTCCATCTTTGGCCTCCGGGATACAGCAGTGGGCGTAGTCGGTCGCGCCGCCGGCCAGCAGCCCCAGGTGGTTGCTCACGCTGCGCTCGCTGCCGTCGCTCGGGTTGTTGACTACGCCACCTTCGCCGGCCACGTACATCGTCGTCGAGCCGCCACCGTCGAGGTTGAGCGCGCGCTCGGCGCCCAGGTCGACCATCAGTTGTCCCAACTCGGCGGTCGTCATGCCGCGGCTTACGCCCGACCAGCGCCCGTCGACCACCGCCAAGATGAGCTTACGGCCGGTCGAATCGAGCCCGACCGCGGTCCGCGGGTGGCGCTGGCACCAGTGCGACGAGCACGCGTTCTGGACCACCTGCCCGTTTTCGACGATCAGCGGCCGGCCCGCGATGATATTGTGCATCCAGCTTTCGGGGCTCGACACCACCGCCGAGGGAACCGACAGCGCCACCTCGTTCTCTTCGCCGAACGCGACAAACCCGAACGACGAGCCGTCGCCGCTATCTTGCCACAGCTCCCCCTCGCCCATCGTCAGCCCGATCGGCGCGTAATTCGAGGTGTTGTAGAACCCACCGTTGATGGCGACCTGCGCGCCGTACTGCTGAGCGAAGCTGCTCGTGCGCATGCCACGATCGGCTGGTTTGGTCGCGGTGGTGGTCACGCCGGTCGCACACAGGTCGACCTCGACGGCGTGGATGCGGTTGGGCTCGGAGGTGGTCCGCTCCAGGTAACGCACGCCCGGATAGGGCGACGACCACTGGTCGGCGGCAAGCGCCGAGGCGGAAAAACTGAACAGAAGAGCAAAGGCGAGCAGACAACAAGCGCGACGCGACACGGCACGACCTCCTAATTCTGGAGCATTTCGAGTCGTTCACATGCCACGTCGTGTCCCCCGTCGCAACCCTTCTTGAAGTACTTGATGGCAACTTTTTGGCTCTGCGCGACCCCGTCGCCGGTCGCATACAGCGCTCCCAGGTAGCTGCAGCCTTGCGGATCTCCTTCCTCACACGCCTTTTTGTACTGCTCGGCCGCCTTCTTGGCGTCGGCGTCGACCCCCAGGCCCTCTTGGTGCAAGTAGCCCAGGTGTGTGCAACCGCGTGCTTGGCCCATCTCACACGCCTTCGCGTACAGCTTTCGCGCCCGATCGAGATCTTTGCCGACGCCCTGGCCTTCGCGATACATCGACGCGAGCCCCACACACGCGCTCGCCTGCCCGGCGTTGCAGGTATCCTGGTAGAGCAAGAAGGCGCGCACCTGCGCCTCGGGACTCGCCTCGTCCTCCGAGAGTTGCCGCCCGACGTTGAAGCACGCGTTGGACACACCTTTGTTGCACGCTTTGCGATACAGCCTCACCGCCTCTTTGGGCTTTCGTGGCACGCCGTTTCCGGTGTGGTAGGCCCCGGCGAGGTTGTAGCAGCCGTTGCCGTCGCCCAACTGGCATGCCTTGCGGTACAGCTCGGCGGCCTTGCGCGGGTTGCGCCCCACCGCGCCGCCCTCCTCGTGGAGCACGCCGAGGGTGTTGCAGCCCTTGGCGTAGCCGGAGGCGCAAGCGACCTCGTAGAGCATCGCCGAGCGCACCGCGTCCTTCTTGGCGGCGTCGCCCTTCTCGTGGCGAAGCGCCAAGTTGAAGCACGCCTGAGCGTGGCCGCCCGAGCAGGCCTTCTCGTACAATTCGAGCGAGCGCTCGCGGTTCTTGGCGACCCCCTTTCCCTGCTCGTACAAATCACCCAGATGAGTGCATCCGACGGCGTACTCGTCGTCGCAGGCGCCTCTGTAGAGTTCGACGGCGCGCTCCAGGTCTTCTTTGACGCCCTCGCCCTTCTGGTTTAGCGCGCCAAACAACGTACACGCCTCCGGTTGGCCCGCTCCGTCGTTGTTGCATCCCTTTTCGTACACTTTGGCCGCGCGCGCCTGGTCGTGCACCACCATGAACCCCTTCTCGAAGCGCACACCCAGCATCACACAAGCCAGCGGAAAGCCCTCCTCGCAGCCCGTCTCGAGCACTCCGATCAGGTCGCCCTGGCCGCCCTGAGTGCGCACGTCGATGTCGTATCGCTCCGAAAGCGTCGCACAGGCATCGGCGCGACCGCCCTCGCAAGCGCGCAGGTAACTCGCCTTGGAAGCGGCCTCTTCGTCGCTTTTGTGCAGGATATCGCCCAGCCGGCGACACCCGTCGGGCTCGCCCAGGTTGCAGGCGCGGGCGTACATCTTCTGGGCCTGGTCGTCGCCGCGGCCCTGCACCAGCTTGCGCTCGTACATCAGCCCCAGCCCCACGCAACCCAGCGCCGCGCCGTGCGCACACGCCTCGTCGTAATACTCCCAGGCGCGGTACAGGCTCTTGTCGACCCCACGGCCGACCACGAACATCGAGCCGAGCATCGCGCACGCCACCGGGTGCTTCTCCACGCAGCCCATCGAGTAATACTCGGCGGCCTGCTTGGCGTCCTTGTGCATCCCGAAGCCATCCATCAACGCCTTGCCCAGCAAGGTACACGCCATCCCTTCGCCGTCATTACACGCGTCGACCAGGCTCGATAGGTCGAGCTCGGTGTCGATGCGCGTCTTCCAGGCGTCTTCGGGGATCTCGTCGGCGACTTGCTTCGTCGCCACCGGATCGTCGGAGACGGTCGCGTTTTTGGTGGCGCAGCCGGCTGCAAGGAGGGTGAGGAGGATCAGGAGGTGTGGGAAAGTACGTGCGTGCATATGTCCCTATCCGAATGCAGTGGCTTCAAAGACTAACATAAGTTGGGACAAGAATGAGGGCCAGATGTTCCGGAAGCTTTGGATTGCTGGGGCGGCCCCACCGGCGGCTCTCGCTGCGCTCCGCCGCCACCTCCCCCCGGCTATGCGCCGCGGAGAGGAGCCCATTCGCGCTCGAGAAGTAGTCCCCACGCGCACCCGAAACATAGCAAGGTGGCGAGGGGCTCCTCCCCGGCGCGTTCAGCGTCGGGGAGGTGTCGCGCGTTCGAGCGCGACGGAGGGGCCGCCACAACAACCCAAAAGCCACAACCCCAAGAAACTAGAACGCCTCGTCATCTTGACGAGGCGCCCTAGTCGAAAGGAGGAGTCATGCCATGAAGTTCCCGCATCGCGTTGACCCGATGGGGAGGTGCCTGTTTTCGCGACAGGCAATGGTTAAACGACACGACCCCAGTTTTAATTCCAACCCGATCCGGTTTTTTTCAAATTTTTTTCGTTACAGCTTGAGACGCAAGCAGCAGTGGTGATTGGTCCACAGAGCGGGCAGCTTGCCCGGCGCTTCGCCGTCGATGTCGAGCATGGCCACCCCTCCGTTGATCGAACGGGCCGCCACACGGCTGGCGCGGCGTCGGAAGATCTTTTTATTCTGCAAATGTCTGCCCTGGTAGATATCGAAGACCAGGCTGGCGATCTCACGGCGTTTGAGGTCGCCCATCAGCACGACCTGAAACTGGCCGTCGTCGAGCTCGGCGCCCGGCGCGATCCACATGCCGCCGCCGAAAAATTCGCCGTTGGCGACGACCACGTTGTTCATCTTGCCTTCGATCTCGACGGTGTCGTCGAGGCGAAGCTCCACGTCGATATTCTTGTAGCGCGCGAACGCCCGCGCCGTCGCCCACAGAAAGCTCGGCTTGGCGCCCAGGCCCTTCCAGCTCTTGTTGGCGATGCGGTCGACCGCCCCCGAGAAGCCGGCGCTGGCGATATTGACGAAGTAGCGCGTGGCGATCTCGCCCGAATCGTCGACAAAGCCGACCTCGCCGATGTCGATCTCACGCACGTGCTGGCCGCTGAGGTGCTCGATCGTCTCACTGTGGCCGCCCATCAGGCCGACCGTGCGCCGAAAATCTCCGCCGGTGCCCAGCGGAAGTACGCCGAGCACGGCTTCCGGGTTGATCGGCTCGGGAGCGCCGTCGCGCTTGCGCGTCATCCACCCGTCGTCGTCGATGGTGTAGAGGTCGTCGATGTCGGGCTTGTCGAAAAAGCCATTGACCACTTCGTTGAGCGTGCCGTCGCCGCCCACGGCGACGATCTGCTGCCACCCGGCCCGCAACGCCTCGCGTGCGAGGAGCGTGGCGTGGCCCGGCCCCTCGGTGAAGGCGTAGTCGATTTCGGGCAGCCGCGCGCGCAACAGGCGCTCCATGAGCCCCCACTCTTCTTCGACGGCGCCCGCTCCCGCCTTCGGATTGGCGATCACGAATGTTCTGAAGTTCAACGACATCGTCCACCCATTACAATTCGAAAGCTCGACACACCAAATCCAACACATCGATCGCCACTTCATCTGCGCCGCCGGCCCGGCGGAACGCCTTGGTGCAGGTGGCCGAACCGCACACGATCGTGCTCGCCTCGTGCTCGCTCTCACGCTCCATCTGCTCGAGGCGGTCGGCCGCACACCGCTCGCTCGCCTCGGGGGCGACCAGGTGGTAGTGCGACGGCCCACCGCAGCACGGTGCGTCCGCGCGGTTGGTCGAAAACTCGTCGAGCGGCTTGCCGCACAGCGCACTCAGCAGTGCGCGGGTCTCCTCGTACAGCTCCAGATGCCGCCCCACAAAGCACGAGTCGTGCAGCATCATCGCCTCGTCGCTCAGGTCGACGCGCGGCTCGAGCATGTCAACGCGCTCGGCCAGAAACTCGATCATGTGCACCACGTTCAGCGGGCTCTCCTGGCCGAAGCTCGTCCCCTCGCGGAACAAGGTGACCATCGCCGCGCAGTCGGTCACGATCATGTCGGCGTCCGACAGCATCGTCTCGAAATTGGTGCGGTACTCCTCGTAGGCCGCCCGGTTGCCCGTCGACAGCAGCGGAAACCCGCAGCAGGCAAAGCCCTCGTCGTTGCGGCGAGTGTACAGGCGCACCTTCGTGCCGTGGAACATCTCGAGCAAAAGCCCGGTGCGCACGATCGTCTCGGGCTCGTGATAGCGCACCTCGCAGTCGGGCATGTAGACCACCGAGGCGTCGTCGTCGAAGACCTCCTCGACCGTAAACCCATGGATATCGGGGATCTGGGGAAGCTCCCCGTGCGGCGAGTTGTGCTTCAAGAAGGTCTCGTCGAGCCCCTCGAGCTCGTCGGGCAAATACCCGAGCTCGCGCATCCATCCGCGCGCGGCCCACATCGCCTGGGGCACGTCGTTCTCGTGCAGACACCAATTCTGGCAGCGCAGGCACCCCATGCAGTGATAGAAGGTCTCGGCGACCTCCTCGGAGGGCTCGACCGCGCCGTCTTTGACCAGCTCGAACAGCCGCATCATGCCCCAGGGAGTCACCGTCTCGCGGTCCTCTGCCTCGGCGGCCGGACACGAAAAGCGGCACAGCTTCGGGCAATATGTGCAGTAGGCTGTCGCCCGATCGATTGGATCTCCAAAGCTCTTCTTCATGGTCCCACCGCCAACATGCGCCTGTCGTCGAACTCGCCTTTTAGCTTCTGCGCCCACTCCGGCCACGTCACGCTCGGCCCGCCGATAATCGGGCGCGCCTCGAGCGCCGTCTCGAACGCCTCCGGACTCCAGCCATCGTCGGGCACCTCGTCGAAGGTGACATAGGCTGTCGCCGCGTGGGTCGACCAGTCGACGATCTCGACCTCGCCGACCCCTTCGAGCGCGTCGATCGCCTCGCCGAGATGCGTCAAGCTGTAGGTCAGCGCCACCGTGCGGTCGGCCTCCTCGCGTGCGCGGCCGTCGGGCATCTCGGCGGCGAGCCGCCGACGAAGCTTTCGGACGGCCTCCCCATTGGCCGAGTCGAACGACTCGCCGTAGTGGGCGCGAAACCGATGCACCATCGCGTCCAGAAGCCGCGTCGGGGCGTGGACGACCGCCTGAAAACGTCCCTCGGAGCGCCGCCAGTGACACCACGCGCGGTGCACCCCGCGCTCGCCCAGCTCGCGCATCTTCTGTGCGGCGTCGGCCGCCGTGGCTGCCTCCCACTCGAACAGCCGCCCCGGAAACGGCTTCGACACGCTCAGCGTCACGTTCAAGATCACACCCAACGCCCCTTCGCCACCGATGAACAGATGGCGCAGGTCGGGCCCGCTCGCCTTTCGAGGCGCCTCCAGATACCGGTAATCGCCCAGGGTCGGCGACACGGCCGACAGCGCCACGCAGCCCTCGCGGATATCGCCCGACAGCCGGTGCGGCTGGGTCGGATGACGCTTGGCCAAGAGGCCTCCGACAGTCGCGCTGTCCGCATACGGCCGGTAGGTCTGCAGTGAGTAGCCCTCTTCGCGCATCTTCTCGCGAAGCTCGCCCCAGCGAATCCCCGCCTCGACGCGCACCAGGTTGCTCTGACGGTCGAGCTTCAAGATGTGGTTGCACCGCTCGGTGCGCACTGCCTCGAAGCCACGCTCGCCGATGACCTGCTCACGCAGATGCTGGCCGTCGCCGATCACCACCCGCGGCAGGTCCGCGTCGCCGCCGCGCCCGGCGATCAGGTGCTCGAGCTCGACGACGTCTTCGGGGAAATGCTCGGCCTGTGGCTCCGGCAGCTTTCTCTCTTCGTAGAAGCTCATAGGTACACCTTCCCGGGGTTCATGATCCCGTCGGGATCGAACGCAGCCTTCAGCGCGTCGAACGCTTGGCGGCCGCCGCGATGATCGTGGTGCGACCACGGCGCCTTCGACTCGCCCACGCCGTGGTGGTGCGCGACGCTCGCCCCGACGCTGGCCACGGCATCGAGCCCGGCCTTCCAGGTCGCGTCGTAGCGCTCGAGCGTCTCGTCCATGTCGGCGCCGAACCCCGAGAACGTAAAGTAGATGGAGCTGCCGTACGGGTAGACGTGGCTAAAGTGAGCCATCACCAGCACGTGCGGGGCCAGCGCCTCGCGCACGGTGTGGTACAGCTCGAGCACCTTCGACCAGCTCGTCGACACCTCCATCGTGTCGACGAACGCGCCGGCGTCGTACATCGGCGACTGCTTGTAGGAGACGTTGTAGCGGTTCTCCAGCCAGTGCAGCCCGGGGCCCGGCCCCAGGTCGAGCCCGTAGCGGCCGAGCAGGTCGAAGGCGTATTGCGCCTCGTCCTCGACCAGCGGGCTCGAGCCCTCGAAGCCCACCACGAGCAAGCACTCTTTGGGCAAGACGTTCGTCAGCGAGTTGAGCGCCAGCGGGTTTCCGAGCACGCGGCCGACCACCGCGTGGGTCGCCTTGCGCACCTGCTCGCGCACCTTCGAGGTCACCGCGTCGGGCACCTTGTCGAAGGCGAGTTTGCGCAGGTTGCGAAGCAGCCCCGGCGGCACGTCCGACGAGCCCTTCTCGGCGTCGCTCGACTTGTGCAGCAGGGTATCGAGCGCGTCGTAAAGGCGCACCACGGCCGGGCGAAGGCCCGCCTGCATCATGTCGCGAATGGCGTCGAGCGCGGTCTCGACGTCGGGAAACTTGAAGCCGCGATAGAACCGGTGGTTCGGCTTGCGGGCCATGTTGAAGGTCGCCTCGGTGAGCACCCCGAGGGTGCCCTCGCTGCCCACGAAGAGCTGGGTCAGGTCGGGGCCGGCCTGCGAGGCCATCTGCCGCGGCCTGTCGGCCAGCGGGTCGGCGGCGGTGTCGAGCACCTCGCCTGTGCCGGTAACCACTCGCAGCGACGCGACCATGTCCTCGATCTTGCCGTACAGGCTCGAAAACTGGCCGGCCCCACGCGCGGCGACCCAGCCGCCGATGCTCGAGCAATAAATCGATGAGGGAAAGTGGCCCAGCGTGAACCCGCGTCGCTGCAGCTCCTCTTCGAAGGGCATGCCGATCGCGCCGGCCTGCACGCGCACGGTCATGTCGTCGGCGCGCGTCTCCACGATGCGGTCCATGCGCTTGACGTCGACGACGACCTTCGTCTCGTCGGCGAGCACGCCGCCGCACACCCCACTGCCGGCGCCAAAGGGCACCAGGGGCGTGCCCGTCTTGCGCGCCCAACGCACCAAGCCTGTGACTTCGGATTCGTTGGCCGGCTGGACGATCGCCGCCGGACAGTGATGGTCGAGGTCGCGCCCGCGGGTGCGGATGATCCCGCGCGGCCAGCAGTCGACCTGGTAGGCGAGCCGGTCGGGCTTGCTGACCAACACCCGCTCGCGGCCGACGATGTCGGCCAGGTCGTCGACCATCGTTTTGGGAGGCTTCTTCACGGCGTCTTGTCGTGTCGTTGTTGTCATTTAGCCATTCATTTCAAAGTTGATTCGTATGTAAAAAGTCTCCCGTCGGCATCGCCGGCTGATTTTGCCGCTCTCTTCGCCGCCAATACTCGACGATGCCACTCGCATCGCCTGCGTTTGTCGGCTTCGACCCCGGCAAAATCATCTCGCCGAGCCTCGGTCCGACTTCTCACACACGAATCAAAATTCGAAACGCCTCATTCTTCATCGAACCGCCCGTATACGTTCGGCAACACCCACCGATCGAGCACTTCCTGCAAGAGCGCCTCGAGCCCACGCACAAAGCCTTCGAGCTTCTCTACACTAAGCTCGGGAGCGCCCTCCTCAAGTCCCCACTCGACGAGCCGTCCGATGAGCGCGTTCATCTTGGCCTCGACCACCCGGCCGAAGCGGGCCACCACGGCGCGGGCTTCTTCGTCCTGGGCGGTCTCGCGCACCAGGTTGTCGAGGTTGTCGACGCCGAAAAAGAGCGCGCTCGCCTCGGGAAACGCGTCGACCAGCTCGTCGAATTGCTCGCGAAACTCGGCGACGATCTCCTCGTCGAAGAACGCTTCCTCGCCGGGAGCCGCGACCAACTGGCGCGCCCGCCAGCCGAACTTCGCCGCGGTCGTGCCGAGGCTTTTGAGCGCGCCCAAAAGCGGCAGCCAAGTGGCCACGAAACCGACGATCTCGTCGCGGCTCGCCACCACCTGCTTGAGCACGGCGAGCATGCGCACGAAGCTCGTCTGCACGTCTTCCTCAGCCGGGTCGACGGGGGCCGGGCCGACGGGGGCCGATTCGGCGTCGCCGAGTTCCTCGATGGAGCGCTCGTCATCGGAAGATGCGGGTTGTTCTCGGTCCTCGGGCGGCATCTTCGACCTCGAAGGCTGACTGGTCAGTCACAGTAGGGGCATGATGCGACGGGGCGGGGGGACTTTGCAAGAAGAGAAGAAGGAGTGCAGGTCCAGCTTGGCGAGGCCCCCCATCCGCCTCGCGCTGAACTGCGCGCTCGGCACCTTCCCCGAGGGGAAGGGATGCTGTTGCGAAAAGCGAAGTGGGTTAATTGCGCAAAGGCACCCTTCCCCAGGGGGAAGGTGGCTCGCGCGTTTTACAGCGCGAGCCGGATGGGGGGGCGCCAAGAAGCTGAGCCTGCGCCGCGGCTCTACGGGCTGTTGGGCTCTCCCGGGGTCGCCATGATGAAGTCGCGATAGTCCGGGTGCACGTTCTGGCCCCCACGGTCGACGCTCGACGCCTTCCACGAGCCGGCCTTGGTGCCGTCGCCGGCACTGCCGTCGGCACCGATCTTACGCTCCATCGAATAGTTGACCACGCCGTCCCCGACGGTCTTTCGCCCGCCCCAGAACGGAGGTCCATGGTCGCCGGCTTCGTCGATCACCTCGCCGGTCGCGTCGCGCAGATCCAAGTAGAACCCGAGGTTCTTGAGGTTGAGCCGCGGAAAGCGCGGGTCGTTAGCCATGTTGAGCACAAAGTCGGGGTTCAAAAAGGCGTGGTTGCCGCGCTGCGGGTCGCCCTCGCTGTAGGGAACCACGTTGTGGTCGAGCACCAAGAAGTACTCGCCGGGCTCGATGACCGTGCCGGGAGTAAAACCGAGCTTGAAGTCGTCGCCGCCGGTGATGGTCCACATCGACATGTTGATGGGACGATCGGTGGGGTTGTAAAGCTCGATGAACTCGTCGTTGCTCACCTCGTCGCGCACGGTATCGGTATGGTCGGAGGGATCGGGCTCGCCGTTCCAGCCGTCCCAGTGCACCTCGCTGATGACCACCGAGCCGGGGCCCGCCTCTTTGGAGCAGGTGGGGCGCTCGCCGTTCTCGTCGGGCTCCATGTAGTAGCACCACCCACCGTCGAGGGTGCGGCTGAGGCTCCACATCTCGCGGAAGCCGTCCATAAAGCTCTCGACGACGCGCTCGCCGCGCAGCACGAGCAAGACCTCGTCGTTCGAGATCGTCGCCGCCGACGACCAGTTGAAGCTGCCGGTCACCACGCGCGCGTCGGGGGTGCCGTAGTCGAGGATCATCGTCTTGGTGTGCAGGCGCCCACCGCCGGCCTGGTAGTCGCCGGGGAGCCGGGAGTTCTCGTTGGCGTCGAGGCGCATCGGCACGCCACGAGCGGCGAGTCGATAGCCTTCGTGATACTGCCCGTTGCCGTGCACCTGGCTGCGGTCGAGCAGGCCAACGACCTTTTTGGGCCACTCGGTGACCGGCTTGTCGCGGAAGTTGGGGTCGATCTCGGCGTTCTCGCGCATGAACCGGTCGTGCTTCTTGATGAAGTCACTGCCAACTTCGTCCTTGGTGAACGCGAAAATCTGGAAGTGGATGGAGGTGTGCACCTTGTCGAGTTCCTCGCGGATCACGCCCATGGCGTCTTCCTGCGGGGAGAAGTAGACCTCCACGTCGGTGTCGCCGACCTGGTAGCGCTCACCGTTGTCGATGCGGTGCTTGGCCTTGGAGAACCGGCCCTCGAACATCTGGTCGAACTCGGCCTTGAAGTCGGCGGCCACCGGCTCCGAGTCGATGTAGACCCAGTTGTTGTTGTTTCGCCCGAAGCCCGTCGAGGTGATATTGCCCGTGCCCACCCACACAAACCGGTCATCGATGATGAAGAATTTGTTGTGCATGATGTGGAACTGGTTGCCGACCTGCATCGGAATCTGGCGATCGACCAACGCTTCGTAGCCGTGAGCGCGGTACTGCAGGTGGCGAGCATCGCCGGCCACGCGCACCTCGACGCCGCGGTCGTAGGCACGAATGACCGCGTCGATGATGTTCTGCTTGGAGAAGCCGTAGATGCACACGTCGAGCGTGTTCTTGGCCTCGTCGATCTGGTGGACGAGAAACTCGCTGGGCAGGCGGTTGCGGTCGTTATCGTTGCGGCTTCCCGGCGCGTTCAAAAACGGCTGGACGGCCGGCTGAATCTGCTCGCGCCCTTCCGGGCCTTCGATGCCGCAGCCCGCAAAGGTGGCGCTCAGCAGCATCAAAGCGATCATCGACCAGGTGGTTCGTGCAGTCATGGGTGCTCTTCCCGTTGGTTTACGACGTGCTCGTCGGGGTGTCTTCGCCTCGGTGTGCCTCATTGCGCCGCCTCCCACAGATTTCGCCACTGGTCGACGAACCGGTCGTTGAGCGTGAAGTCGTGGGTGTTGGCGCCTTTCTCGTCGATCAGCCACAGGTTGCCGTCGGCAAACAGGTCGGACGGGTAGATATAGATCTCGTCGTCGGGTTTTTTGTACTCGACCTCGAACGGCGAGCCGTGAAGCAGGGGGTGGCTAAGCCCCATGACGTGACGGCCCCACTTGCGGCCCTCGCGATCCTTCTCGGCGTCGATGATCAGCAGCGTCGACAGATGCTCGTAGGTCGCCGGCGCATAGCGCACGCCCAGATCTTCGAGGCGGTCTTGGATGTCACCGCTGGCCTGATGGTCGGGGTGCACCAGTACGCGCACGTCGAAGCCGTTGTTGGCCTTGTACTCCAGCGCGTCGACCAGGTGCGGGTTCGACAGCGTGTCGCTCATGACCCACACCGACGCGCGGGCTTTGTAGACCTCGTCGATGACCGTCTTCATCAGACGCTCTTGCGGGTTGAACCACACCTTGAGGATCCCCTCGTCGGTGAGGTAGCGCACGCGGTAGTCGGTGCTCGACTTGAGCGGGCCGTTGTAGATGCTCAGGGTCGTCGAGAAGACGCCGCCGTGCATCTGCTGGAATTCACGACTGAAGTCGTAGGCCAGCTGGCTGCTCTTGGCACGCCATCCGATCCAATTGCGGGTGGCCTGGTCGAGGGCGGGAAAGTTCCACACCACATCTTCGTCGATCACCGCAAAGTTGTGGCTCATCAGGTTGAAGGAGCCCGGTCGCTGCATCAGGCCTTCTTCGGGTGTAAAGCAATCCTCGGAGGCCGCGCCTCCCAAGCATGCCTCCAGCTGCGTCGAGCACTTGACCTCGTGAGGGTCGTACAGACAGATACTCAAGAGGCTGTTGAGGGTCGGCTCGGGCAGGTATTGCAGCGCCCCGTCGCCATAGACCGGAATGATGTCGTTGTCTTCTAGCTGGACCAAGCCAGCAGAATCCCGCGAATCCCAGTCGGAGACGACGCGAACGGCGACGCCGCGGGCGCGGGCGTCGATCAACGCCTGGGCGACCTCCTCGTCGAGCAGGGTCGACACGGCGATGTCGATCGACTCACGCGCGGCCTCGATGTCGGCGATCAGCTCGGCCCGTTGTTCGGCGCTCTGATCGACGTCGCGCACATGGAACTCGGCCTTGGCCGGGAAGACCGAGCCGTCGGCCTGCTCGTCGCAGCCCAACGTCGAGGCCGTACCCACCGCCATCGCGCCGACCAGAAGAAGTGTCGTTGTCAGTTTCGTCAGTCGCATCATTCGAAGTTCCCGCTCGTGCTGCTTCCCGAGTAATCGGCGCTGTTGGCTTCCCCGGGGCTGGCCAGGGTGTGCTTGCGATAGCCCTCTTTAATGGTGTCGAAGCCGACCGTGTCCGAGTAGGCGTGCCAGTTGCGGCTCGTCTCTCCACGGTTGCCGAAGATGAGCTCGACGCGCTCCATCGAGCGCACCGTCACGGTGTCCCAGCCGCCGGCGAAGACCTCTTCTTCTTCGGAGCCGGCCGACTCCATCAGGCGCAAATCGTGGTCGCGCAGCTCGATCTTGACCCGGTTGGTGCCCAACTCGAGGTTGTCGATGAAGACATCGGCCGCCTCGCCGAACGCCCCATCCTTTTTGCGGGCGACGACCAGGTAGTCGTTGGGCTGGATCGGATCTTCGAGCGTCGGGATGCGGTGCGTCGCGACCACATCCCCCTCGATGATCAAGTGCCAGCCGCTGACGTTGATCGGGCGCGGATGCTTGTTCTGCAGCTCGATGAACACATCGTCTGCGTCCCAAGTGCCGTCGTCGGTGATACTGCCGGCGAAGTTGATCTCGGTGATCATCAAGGCGCCGCGTTCACCGCTGGAGGGTTCTCCCTCCTGCCCCCACCGGTACAGCGGAGTGCGGGGCGATTCCCCCGGGTCGTCGGGGGTGCACGCGCTCGTGAGTCCGGTCAATGCCGCCAGCCCTATCAGGCCGATATATTTCGTGTGTCGCATGGTATTCGTTGCCACTGCTTAAAAGGCCAGGGTTGCTCCACCGGAGACCACCCAGAAGTCAGCCAGCTCGTCGGCGTCTCCGTTCGGAGCACCGAGTGCGGTTCCCGCCGCGCGTTCGATTTCGATTTCGTAGAATTCCCCGGGCAAGAAGATGCCCCCAATCCCATACAAGCTTAGCGCATCATTGGCGATATAGGTAAGGGCCGCGTTCAATTCGTAGCCGAGCGTCTTGCCCAGACGCTCTTGGGCCTCCAGGTCGGGCTGGCCGATGCCGAACGGGGTGTCGATCTCGGGAGCGCGCGCCACGTCGAAGTTGGTCTCGCTGGTGTCCTGGTAGAACCAGCCGTCCAGGTCGAGGCGAATCTTGTCGACGAAGGTGAAGCCCGCGCCGGCGCGAACCAGCATCGTGCCCGCCTTGCGATCGATGTCTTGCGGGTTGTCGAAGATGCCCTTGAACCCACTGACGTAAGAGGTCGGGTGCCAGCCGGCATAACGCTCCATGTTGATGCCGCCGATCTCGCTGCCCTTCATCGACACGAAGCCGTGGTTGAACAACAGGCCGTCCTGCTCGGTGTAGTTGTTGCCGTCGGCGCGGAAGAAGCGCAGCCGGCCCTCCACGTCGACCGCTCCCAGGTCGGTGAACAGGTTGGCCGCCGCCCCGTAGGCGTTGCCGTTGGTGTTCACGTCGTACAGGCCGAGGTTGGTGTTCTTGCGGTCGATGCCCTGCGAGCGAGCAAATTCGGCCATCAGGCCCAGCTCGAACGCATCGGCGACCAGGGTGTAGTTGGCGCGGGCGCCGAACATGAAGGTGTAATCTTCGTCGGCGAAGTTGGCCAGCTGACCCTGGGCGCTGATATCAGTGCCGGTGCTGGTGGTGTCGTCGAGCTGGCCGGCGCGCGCCGCGCCGATATAGGAGCCGTAGCCGAACGCGCGCAGGTCGAAGCCGTCGACGATGTCGAGCATCTCGTAGACGCCGCCGTAGCGATACACGTCGGTGTCGCCGTCGAAGTTGTTGGTCGTCTGGGCGTTGGCGCCGATGAAGTCGGCGAAGTCGACGTTTTCGGGGCGTCCGGCCTCGCCGAAGACGTCGAACATCAGGCGCAGGCGCCCGGCCATGCCCATGTCGACGTTGAGCGAGACGCCGTCGACAATATCCTTGAAGAAATAATCGTCGGACACGCCGCCGATCGCGTAGCCCTGCCGGCCCAGCGTGGTGCTCAGCTGGAAGGTGCCGGTGTCGACCGCCGTCCAGTCGACCGACAGGTCGTAGACATAGATGGGGGTTTGAAAATCGGTGGCCGAGCCGACCTGATCGTTGCCCCACATGCCGCTGAGGACACCACCGAAGTTGAAGGTCGTGTCGTCGAGCACATCGTAGGCCACACCGGCCGACACGCTCGTGTAGCCGAACATCTGCCGGTCGTCGAACTGCTCGATCTCCTGGGGACTGATCTCGTCGGGATCGAACGGACGCAGGTCGAGGTTATCGAACGAGTGGAACTCGTTGGTCAGACGAAAGTCCCAGGAGAGCTTCTCGTCTTCGAGCTCCTCGTCGACTTCCTCGTCGAGTTCGCGCGTCACGTTGATCGAGGAGGCGTCGTCGGGACCGTACTCCTGGGCGAGCGCCGCGTTCGGCGCGACGGCGGCGCCGGTGATGGCGGCCAGCAAAAACAGCTTGAACTTCATTTGTTTACGTCCGTTGATATACGTCCGGGAATTGCTAATTCAATCAAACTTTAGTCGGCAGGGGCCGTGCAGGTATCTGTGTCGACCGGCTCAATCCAATTGCTGGATCTGGCCGAGGCTCGATACCAAGAGTCGAAGATCGAAGGAGTTGATCACCGGGCCGGTCAAGACAAGGCGATCTCCCTTTTCGGGGGCGACGCCTCGGTTGCCCAACTCGCGGTCGAGCGAGACGAGCCAGACCGCGCCTTCATCGCCCTCGAGCACCAACTCGTTGAAGTTGTTGTTGGTCGGCTCGCCGATCACCGTGCCCTCGATGCGGCGCACGCGGCCGATATCGCTCGACTCGAAGTCGCGGGCGATCTTCTCGTAGTAGATGTCGTAGGTCTTGTCGGGCTCGACCAGTTCCACCTCGTCGTGAATGACCACCGAAGGCTGGTCGAACGAGGTCATCACCCCGCGCACGCGCAGACTGATGCGATCACCGAAACCAAACTCCTCGATGCGCGAGTCGTTGAGCACCAACATGCCACCCGACTGATCTTGGATGAAGAACGAGCCGTAGAAGCGTTGGTCTTGGCCACACACCGACACCTTCTGGAAGTAGCGTGGCTTGAGGGTCACGATGCCCTCGATGCGCGCCGGCAGTTCGTCGACCTTGGCCACCATATTGTCGTAGCGGCCCGGATCACAGTCGGCGTCGATCACGCGCTCATCGCCCTGCGGATACGGATCGCTGGGCGATACGCCGTACCAGACGAATTCGTCCCCGGGGATCAGCGCCTCAATATCGGCAATGGGCGTCGGGCCGGTGAAGTCGTAGTTCTGCTCGGTGAACGGGATCGGCTCTTGGACCTCGGCCTCTTGGGCCTGGCCGTAGAATTCGGTCGGATCTTCGGGGCCGAGTTGATCGGAACAACCGGCGAGAAGGGTGGCCGCGGTGGCGGCGGCGAGAATTCGCTCGAGTAGAAACTGCTTGCTGCGCATCATCTGGGCTCGATGGTCGAGGATACAAAAACACCGGCCCCAGCAAGTCTCTGGGGCCGGTGCGGTGACTCAGTCAATCTCACTCGCTGGGCGGATCGAAGAGCCAGTCGAAGTTGATCGTGTCGAGCTGCGGGGTCGACGTGCCGCCTCGCGGATCGAGCGGACCCGGGAAGGCGCCCAGCGGACCGAAGTAGGTCACGCAGTCGCCGACCTCGACGAAGTTCGACGAGGTACGAAGGGTGATCGTCTTGTCGGCGTTCTCGCCGTGGGTCAGCTCGTAGCACACGTTGCTGCCGCCACAGCTGTCGTTGACGATGCTGGTGACTTCACCACCGACCTGCACCAGGCGACCGTACAGGTCCATGGTGGCGTCTTGGCCGGTCAGCGGGGTGTACGGAACGTCGTTGTCGGAGCTGACGACGGTGAAGTCGGTCACGGCCGTGATCTCGGGCTTGCCCGCGAAGTTCTTGACCTCGGTGACCGTGAAGCTGACCTTGTCGCCCACTTTGACCGGCTCGGTCGGCTCTTCGCCCTCGGGGTGAGCGTAGAAGAACTCGAGCTCGGCGTTCTGGTCGACGATGAAGAAGCGGCCGCTGGCCTCGTCGCGATCGGCGGTGTTCGGGTTGTCGCTGGCCGTCGAGATGACCAACGCCTCGGTCACGGCAAGATCGACCGTGGCCACGCTCTCGTCGACGTCGGGGGTGGCGTCGTCGTCTTCGGCGACCGGCACCGCGTCGTAGACGGCCTGCAGGCCGGCGTCGTTCAGGGTCACCGTGGACGCCTCGACCGGGTTGCCGCCGTTATGCGGGTCCTGGCCCTCGGCGTACGCCTGGCCGACGAAGGTCAGGTTCGGGTCGCACTGGCCGGTGCTGGTGCCGGTATCTTCCTCGGTACCGGTGTCTTCTTCCGTGCCCGTATCTTCTTGGGTGCCAGTGTCTTCTTCGGTGCCGGTATCTTCTTCGGTACCGGCGTCGTTTCCGTTGTTGTTGGAGGTGTTATTGGCGTTGTTCGTGCTCGGATCTTCGTCGCCGCCACAACCCATCATCGGCGCGCTCGCCAGAGCCAGACACCCCACCAACAGGACCAACCACTGCTTCGTCTTCATTTTGTACGTCCTTCCATCGAGAAAAAATGCTCGGCCAATTTTGACACAGGCTTACTACCATCTAGCCCTTTGAGGTTCAACTATTAGACCGGGATATCTGTGATTTCGCGGGGATTGTTGCGGGGATGCTACATAGGTTTTGGGTTGTCGCTTGCGCAAAAAATCAGACCCACTACACTCGACGCCGACCTGAACCTCAATCAGGGCGGTACTTTGTAAGAAACGCAGGGGACAGGTATAAGGTGTGGCGCGCCGCCGATGGCGGGCGCTCTCAAATATATTTTGAACATTTTTGCACGAGGCGCGTCGAAGACGTGAGACGCTGCCAACCGAAGTCCAATACGTGAACTGGAGAACGCAACCATGAAATCGTGGAAGAATCCGACCCGTCTCGTCCTGTTGCTGCTCGCCGCGGCGCTCGCGCTGCCGCTGGGCTGCGCCAAGCCTCAGTACGTACGCGACACCGAAAAGGAGGACATGGACGAGTACACCATGAGCCTTCGCTTCGATCGCAAGGATCTCGATCGGCTCTACAAGGACAATATCGACAAGCTTCTGAGCTCGCGCATCACCAAGATGTGGGAGCGCTCGGCCGCCAGCGGCAACGCCCCGGTCGTGGCCATCTTCCCGATGCGCAACGAGACCAGCGAGCATATCGGCCCGCAGCTCGACGCGCTTCTGAGCAAGTTCGAGACCGACTTGGTCAACAAGTCGGCCGCCGACGTGGTCAGCCACGAGAACCAGCCCGAGCTGATCGCCGAGATCAAGCGCCAGCAGTCCGACGCCTACGATCCGGCGCGCCTGGCCGGCTACGGCCGCCAGCTCGGCGCCCAGTACTTCGTGACCGGCAAGGTCTACGACACCGCCGAGCGCGTCGAAGACGAGCGCCGCGTCCAGTACTTCATGTTCGTGCAGGTCATCGACGTGGAGACCGGCGCCATCAAGTTCCAGAATGAATCGGCGATCTCCAAGGGTCTGATGAAATAAGGTCCTAGGGTTTTGGGGTCTCGGGGTCTTGGAACTGCTCAACTGCGGTTTTGGGGTCTCGGGGCCCGTCGCCCATTTACCACCACGTGCATAGGCTCGTGTGTTTATGCCACTACGACTGTTACATCTCGCGCTGATAGCGCTCTTCGCGCTCGTGTGGACCAGTGGGTGTGCCACCTACTCGGACAACGTGCGCGATGCGCATTCGGCGGTGGCCCAAAGCCACCCCGAGCGCGCCGTCAAACTGCTCAACACGCAGCTGCAGCTCAAGAGCTCCAAGCGGCTGCCCATGGAGTTCGAGGACGACAACGTCCTCTTGCTCCTAGAGCGGGCGACCGTGCTGCAGGCCATGGGCGAGTACAAGCTCGCCGCGCGCGACATGATGGCAGTCGACGACCACCTCGAGTGGCTCGATCTGAGCTCGACCGGGGCCGACGACATCGCCAAGTACATGTACAGCGAGTCGTCCAAACAGTACCGCGCGCCGGCCTACGAGCGCCTGCTGCTGAACACCCTCAACATGATCAACTTCTTGGCCATGCGCGACTTCCAGGGCGCCAAGGTCGAGGCGCGCCGGTTTACGCTGCTCGAGCAGTTCTTCTTGGACAACGAAGAGCCGGCGCTGCTCAGCGGGATCTTGTCGGTGGGCAACTACCTGGGCGGAGCGGCCTTCGAGCACTCCGGCGACTACCAGCAGGCAGCTCGCTACTACAGCCGCGCCTACCATTACGGGTTTCGCGCCCCACAGTTTCGCGATCGCCTCGTCGACCTCATCTGGCTGACCGGCTACAAGCCGCGCGAGTTGCAGGCCGAGGAGGGCAAAGAGGCGCTGACCAAGATCATGGAAGCGGTCGACATCAACGAAGAGATCTCATTTGACGAGTACCGCGAACAATATTTGAAGGGTGACACCCTTATTATTGTACAGACCGGGCTCGTCCCCTGGAAACAGGCCACGCGTGTGCCCATCGCCCAGGCGATGTCGTACAGCCACGGCTCGCACTACCACAGCTTCGACAACGATCAGGAAACCCGCCTCAACATGATGGTCGCCAACGGCGTCATCGAGTCGGTCAACTTCCCCATGCTCACCACCATCGGGATTCCGGCCGACAAGCCGGTGGTCGTCAAAGTCGACGGCGCCGAGCGCCCGTCGACGGGTAACGTCGACGTCTCGTCGCAGGTCCAGACCGCCTATGCGCACATGGTCCCGTCGATGATGGTCGCCGCGATCACCCGCTTGATGACGCGCGTGGTCGCCGGCGAAGCTACCGAGGCGGTGGTCAACCAAACGGGCAACGGAGGCCTGGGATTTCTGGCCAAACTCGCCGTCGAAGGCGCTATGAACGCCGCCGACAAACCCGACACCCGCAGCTGGATGACCCTGCCCGGTCGGATCCGCATCATTCGTACGCAGCTCGGCCCCGACGTCCATCCGATCTCGATTACCGTCGGCAACGAATCCGACGCCCGACAGGTCATGATCCGCGAAGATTCTTTGAACGTAGTGAATTTTTCACGGCTTCGGTGAGTCCAAGCGATTGTGATGGATGGATTGAACCACTGGAGACAAGATCATGCGCTATAGCAAGACCCAAAACATGAAAGACAATCGCCTGGCTCGCACGCTGGTGGCTCTTCTAGCTGCCGGCTTTGTATTGATGGCCGCCTCGAGCGCGTTCGCCCTCGACGGCTACGCCAAACGCAAAGGACTCTTCGCCGGCATCGGCATCGGCGGCGGCGTCGGCGGCGTCGATCTCCAAGAAGGCGAAGGTCAGGCTGGCTTCGAAGACGGCCGACTGCCCGGCTTCCACGTCAACGGCATGATCGGCGGCGGCGTCAACGAGAACATCGTCCTGGGCACCCAGTTCAACTGGTGGGGCCGCACGGTCACCAAAGGCGACGACAGCTGGGAGCACCATCATACGAGCCTGCTGGCTGCCGGTGACTTCTTCTTGATCAACGGGCTGTATCTGGAGGTCGGCGGCGGCCTCGCCTACAGCGCCTTCGACGGCACCCGCGGCGACACCCCCGTCAACCACAACGAGATGGGCTTTGCGCTCAAAGGCGGCGCCGGCTTCGAATACTTTATCAACGGCACGCACGCCCTGGGCTTCAACGCCGGCTACACTCGCCACTTCTACGACATGGCGACCTTCGACACGTTCAACGCAGGGATCAGCGTTCGATGGTATTGATGAGCGAGCGAATCTCGCTCACAAACCTACTTTGATCGTTTATCGACCATATCGAGCCGCAGCCTGCAGTAGGCTGCGGCTTTTTCATGCGCTCGGAACGGATTGATTTCACTGTGCGCAGAAAAATTTTAGGCTCAGTGGATCAAACAGGACCTCAGAAAAAGTTTGCGAACCCCGCTCAGGACCGCTAGAATCAAGGCTAAGCGAAGTGATCAACAGTTGGAGTTCCGTAGGGAGTGTAATTTTTTTTCCAATCTCAATAAAAATTTGAATTTGGAACGTAACCAGCCCGTTGTTATACTCGAAAGGGCCCAAGGATTGGGCATTCGAACTTCCAGACCATTTATCTCGGGTCTGAAGACCCACTGACCGAGGGAAGTCCGATGCTGCCGGATTACATCATTTACGATGAGCTTAAGAAAGAACGGGAAAAGCGTGAGCGTCAGCGTGACGCCGAGCGTCCTCGCCTCGAGATTCCGCGCCACCGACCGTACCTACCGGAAGGCGAAACGGAGGAGTACTCCGAGGAAGAGTCCAACGAGCGCGGCGTAGCGATCATCCAGTTCTAATCTCTGCTACTGAGTGATTTGCCTGCGGAGTTCATTGCTTGCACTCCGCAACACCGAGCCGAACCTCTCTGCATCTGCTTGCTTGCAACGAACCCGGACGTTTACGCGTCCGGGTTTCGTATTTCTTGACCATCCTCCCCCTTCCGACCCCATCCTCCCCCTTCCATTGACATCCCCCCACAAATACGTACCATCCTCCATCTAACACCCGTTAGCTTAACTAACGTTAAGTGCGGCCCTCCACTCCTACTTAGGATTGGCACCGATGGAAGATGCACTCGCTCCAGATAGCCTGGAGATTTTGCCCAAGCTCAAAGAAGCTGAGGTACCCGAGGTACCTGCGCGCATTATGACCGTGGCGCTGCGCCTGTTTGCCCACAAGGGTTACGCGGCGACCAGCGTGCGTGAGATCGTCCAGGAGGCTGACGTCACCAACCCGATGCTCTACTACTATTTCAAGAGCAAATCGGGCCTCTTTGCCGAGCTGATTTCCCACCTCTTCGGCTCGATGTTCGAGGAGATCAAAGGGGTGCTCGCCGAGACCGACACCTTCGTAGACAAGCTTCGCGGCGTGGCTTGGGCGCACCTGGATGGCTGCCGCCAGAGCCCGATCGCGCTCAAGTTCGTCTACTCAGTGCTCTTCGGCCCGCAGACCAGCCGGCCCGAGTTCGACATCTTCACCCAGCATGTCTGCGTGATCGGCACGATCGTCAACGTCTTCGAGGACGCGATCGCCGCCGGCGAGTTCGAACCCAACGGCGATTTCTCGCCGCTCTTTTTGACCCACCAATTTTTCGGACTGCTCAACGGCCACCTGATGCGCACGCTCAAGCTCGTCGAGGTAATCTCGCCGGCGGCCAAACGCCGCGAGTATATGGATGAGCTTTTGTGCCGCGAAGAGGGCACGCGCCTGGTTGAATTTTTTCTGAACGGTGCCGGACGCATCGTCGACGAGGAGAAGTAGTGATGTATCGACGTTTTGCTTACAAGACGGCGCTCGCCATCGCCGGCTGTGCGGTGGTGCTGGGCACCTTGTCGGGCTGCGAGCCCCCCAAGTCCGACGCCGCGCCGGCCGACGGAGACGCCAAGAGCGCCGAGGCCGATCCGATCCCGGTCGAAACCCTGACCGTCCAGACGCGCGACTTCACCGAGTCGTTCGAGGTCCCGGCCACCGCCGAGCCCCTCGAGCAGGTGACCGTGTCGGCCGAAGCCGGCGGGCGCGTGTTGGTCGCCCCCTTTGAAGAGGGCGAGGAGATCCGAGCAGGCAGCCGCTTGCTGCGCGTGGACACCGAGCTCGACTCGGCGCGCATCGATCTGGCCGAGAGCCAGCTCGAGAGCGCCCAGCGCGAGTACGACCGCACCAAAAAGCTCGTCGACAAAGGCTTGGCGACCCCACAGCAGCTCGATCGCGCCGAGGACGCCCTCGAAAACGCGCGCCTGAGCCTCGAGCAGGCCAAGATCGGCGCCAGCAAAGGCGGCGTGCGCAGTCCGGTGAGCGGCGTGGTCCTCAAAAAGTACGTCAAAAAGGGCGAGTTCGCCTCCCCGGGCGCCCCGATCGCCACGATCATCCAGTACGACAAGCTCGAGATCGTCGGTCAGGTGCCCGAGTCGCGCATCTCGTTCGTCAAGCTCGGCGACAAGGTCTCGGTGAGGTTTCCCGCCCGCGACAAGACGATCGAAGGCGAAGTGACCCACCGGGCGCTGACCGCCTCTCCGCGCACCGGCACTTTCGCCGTCGAGGTCACGGTGGACAACCCCGACCTCGACATCCTTCCGGGGATGAGCGCGCGGATCGAGATCATCAAAAAGCAGTGGAAGGACGCCGTGGTCGTGCCGCGCGAAGCGGTCCTGCAGGGCTTCTCGCGCTCCGAGACGATGGTGCTGCCGGGCGGTGAAGAGACTGGCAAAGCCGAACTGCATGTCGTCGAGCTCGGCCCTAGCGCCGGGCCCGACGTGGTGATCACCCGAGGACTCGACGCCGGCGAGCGCCTGATCGTGCGCGGCCACCGCGGCCTGGTCGACGGCGCCGTGGCCCGCAAAGTGCGCCACTACGACAGCATCGACCAGATGCGCACCGCCGGGGCCGGGCTCGAGCTCGCTGCCGACAAGGACGACGAAGACAAAGACGACGACCAAGCCAGCTCCCAGCAGTCCGACGGCGACGAAGCCTCGGAGGGTAAAGGCCAATGAAAGCCACAAATTTTGCCATCCGCCACGCCACGGCGGTCTTTGTGTTGATCGCCGTGATCATCATCGGCGGTATCGGCGCGTATATCTCCATTCCCAAGGAGGCCGCGCCCGACGTCAAGATCCCGGTGGTCATCGTCAGCACCGCCTATTTCGGGGTGTCGCCCGCCGACATCGAGACGCTGGTGACCCAGCCGCTCGAAAAGGAGTTCAAGGGCCTGCGCGACCTCGACAAGATGACCAGCACCTCGGCCGAGAGTGTCTCGCTGGTCACCCTGGAGTTCGACCCCGAGGTCAACATCGAGGATGCGCTGCAAAAGGTGCGTGAGAAGGTCGACAAGGCCAAACCCGACCTGCCCGACGACGCCGAAGATCCCGAGATCATCGAGATCAACTCCAGCGACTGGCCCGTGCTCATCGCCAACGTCTCCGGCGACATGGACCTGGTGCGCCTCAAAGAGGTCGGCGAAGCCCTCCAAGAGGATATCGAGGAGGTCAGCGGCGTACTCCGCGTCGATCTGGCCGGCGGCGTCGAGCGCGAGATCCAGATCGACGTCGACCCCGACAAGCTCGAGCACCACAAGGTCTCGCTCAACCAGGTCATCGGCGCCATCCAGCGCGAAAACGTCAACCTGCCCGGCGGCAGCCTCGAGATGGGCGCGATGAAGTACACGGTGCGCGTGCCCGGCGAGTTCGAGGAGGTGCCGCCCATGGCCGACATCGTGGTCAAGTCGCCCAACTCCGAGCCGGTCTTTCTCAAAGACATCGCCACGGTCAACGACAGCTTCAAAGAGCCGGAGACCCGCAGCCGCCTGACCACCTGGGTCGACGGCGCCAACGGCGAGCGCCGCGCGATCACCCAGCCCAACATTTCGCTGTCGGTCGTCAAGCGCGCCGGCGAGAACATCATCGACATCGCCGAGAAGTCGAAGGAGATCATCGCGCGCTACGAGAAGCGCTACGCCTCCGACGGCCTCGAGATCGTCGTGCTCAACGACATGTCCAAGCAGATCCAGGCGCAGGTCCACGAGCTCGAGAACAACATCATCTCGGGCCTGCTCATCGTGCTGGCGGTCTTGTTCTTCTTTATGGGCGGCGCGCGAAACGCGCTGTTCGTGGCCATCAGCATCCCGATGTCGATGCTCTTGAGCTTTTTGGTGCTCTCGATGCTCGGCATCACCATGAATATGGTCGTGCTCTTCGCGCTCATCTTGGCGCTGGGCATGCTCGTCGACAACGCGCTGGTCGTCGTCGAGAATATCTACCGACACGCCAGCGAGGGCAAAAGCCGGCTGCAGGCAGCCATCGTGGGCACCGAGGAGGTCGGCTGGGCGATCATCGCCTCGACGGCGACCACCGTCGCCGCCTTCTTCCCGATGCTCTTCTGGCCCGGCATCATGGGTGAGTTCATGGGGTATATGCCCATGACCCTGATCATCGTGCTGGTCAGCAGCCTGTTCGTCGCCCTGATCATCAACCCGACGGTGTGCGCGGTCTTCCTGAAGGTCAAAGACGGCGTCGGCTTCTCTGAAGACGAAGTGCCCGATCTGTGGATCTACCGCGCCTATCGCTGGCAACTCGGCTGGGCTCTCGACCACCGGCTGGTGGTGGTCATCATCAGCATCTTGGTCTTCGGCGGCACCTTCGCCATCTTCGTGAACACCTCGCGCGGCGTCGAGTTCTTCCCCGAGACGACCCCCGAGAAGTTCACCATCAACGTGGAGAACCCCGACGGCACTCGCCTCGAGGAGACCGACAAGCTGCTCGAGCGCTTGGCCGCACCGCTGGCCCAAGGCGCCGATCTGGTCGAGGCCTACATCATCGACTCGGGCGTCGGCGGCGGCGACGGCATGGTCGCTGCCGGCGGCAACACGCCCCACAAGGGCAAGATCTCGGTCGACCTGCTCGACGTCGACGATCAGCCCCGCCCGCCCGAAGAGCTCATGGACGAGCTTCGCAAGGAGTACGCCGACGTCGCCGGCGCCAGCGTCATCCTCAAAAAGGAGGAGATGGGCCCGCCGACCGGCTCGCCGGTCAGCATCGAGATTCGCGGCGAAGACCTGCAGGTCCTGGCCGCCATCGCCCGCGAGGTGCGCCAGACGCTGCGAGCCATCCCCGGCATCGTCAACCTGCAGGACGACATCGAGCTGAGCCGCCCCGAGATCCAGATTCTGGTCGACCGGCGCCAGGCCGCGCTTCGCGGGGTCAACACCCAGTCGATCGCCCAGACGGTGCGCACCGCCATCAACGGCACCAAGGCGAGCGTCTTCCGCGAAGGCGAAGACGAATTCGACGTCACCGTGCGTCTGCAGGAATCGGATCGCGACGGCGTCGAAGACCTCGAAAAGCTCACCGTGGCCGACAAGGACAACAACCGCGTGCCGCTGGTCGACGTCGCCCAGATCACCGTGCGCGGCGGTAGCGGCTCGATCCGCCACAAAGACCGCCAGCGCGTGGTCTCGGTGACCGCCGACGCGGCCAAAGGCTACCTGCCTAACAACCTGCTAAAAGAAGCCCAGACGCGCCTCGAAGACCTCGACGTGCCCCCGGGCTACGAGCTCGCCTTTACCGGCGAGCAGGAAGAGCAGAAGAAGGCCGGCGACTTCTTGGCCAAGGCTTTGTTGGCCGCGGTCTTCTTGATCTCGCTCATCCTGGTGACCGAGTTCAACTCCATCGCCCAGCCGTTCATCATCCTGTGCAGCGTGCTGTTGAGCCTCATCGGCGTGTTGTGGAGTCTGATCATCACCGGCGAGCCCTTCGGCGTGATCATGACCGGCATCGGCATCATCAGCCTGGCCGGCGTCGTGGTGAACAACGCCATCGTCATGATCGACTACATCAACAAGCTCAAGGAGCGCGGCCTCAGCAAGCGCGAGGCGGTCATCACCGGCGGCCTGGTGCGCTTCCGCCCGGTCATGCTCACCGCCATCACCACCATCGGCGGCATGTTGCCGCTGGTCGTGGGCGTGAGCATCGACTTCGTGAACACCAAGATCGTGGTGGGAGGAAACTCCGTGGAAATGTGGGGCCCGATGGCCAACGTCGTCGCCGGCGGCTTGCTGGTGGCCACTGTGCTCACCCTGGTGGTCGTGCCGGTGCTCTACTCGCTGTTCGACGACATGAGCGAAGGCATTCGCAAGCTATTCAAGATGGGCAGCGCCTCGGCGCTCGTGTTGCTGATCGTGTCGATGGCGCCCTTCGCTCAGGCTCAAGAGGTGCCGAAGCAGCAACCCGATCAGACTCAGGCCGAAGAGACCAATGCCGAGCAGCAGGATGTCGAGCAGCAGGATGTCGAGCAGCAGGATGTCGAGCTTCGCCCCGAAGATGACATCGACGAGGCCGAACTCATCGAAGCCGATCGCGTCCTCGAGCTCGACCAGGCTCGCGACATCGCGCGCAAGCAAAACCTGAACGTGCGCCTCGCACGCCAGCAACTGGCCGTCGCCGAGTCGCAGATCCAGAGCGCGTTTAGCCGCATCCTGCCGCAGGTCAGCGCCAGCGGAAACTACATCATCAACCAGGACGAGATCGCCGGCGAGTTCCCCTCCTTCATCCCGGGTGAAGACCCGATCCGCATCGTCACCCAGCCCCAGACCACCTGGAACTGGGAGGTCGGCGCCACGCTGCCGCTCAACGCACGCGCCTGGCCGGGCATCCAGATCGCCTACGGCCAGAAGGACCGCGCCGAAGCCCAACTCGCCTCGGCCCGAGAGCAGATCGATTTCAGCGCCACCCAGCTGTACTACAATCTGCTTCTGGGCAAGCAACTCGTGCGCATCTCGCGCCAGCAGCTCGCCTCGCGGCGTACCCTGCTCGAGGCGACTCGGCTTCGCGTCGAGGCCGACGTGGCCACCAAATTCGACCTCAACCGCGCCCGCGTGCGCGTCGTCGAGGCCGAAAAAGACCTCGAGCAGGCACGCCTGTCGTTCATCAAGGCACGCCAGTCGCTGGCGAATCTGCTGCAGACCGAGGCGGACTTCGACGTCGAAGAGCCCGCCGATGTCGCTCTGCCCGAAGAGCTCGCCGAGCTCAAGCAGACCGCCGAGCGAGAGCGCTACACCGTCGAAGTCGAGCGCATTAACCAGAAGATCGCCCAACTCGCCCTCGAGGAGGTCTACTACCAGTACCTGCCGACGCTGTCGGCGACCTTCAAGTACTCGGACAGCGCCGACACCGACCTGAGCGAGCAGGACCCGCAGTGGCAGATGATCTTCGGGGCCCAGTGGACCATCTGGGACGGCGGCCAGCGCGAGGCGCTGCTCGACGAGCGCAACGCTCAGCTTCTGGCGTCCAAGCTCCAAAAAGAGCAGACACTCGACGACATCTCCACCGAGCTCGAGCGCGCCTGGGCCGACTACCTGTCGGCCAAGACCCAGGTCGCCTCCTCCAAGGAGCAAGTCGAGCTGGCCGAACAGGCCTTCGAGCAGGCCCAGATCGGCTACGAGAACGCCGTGACCACCCAGCTCGACTTGATCGACTCCCAAGACCAACTCACGCTGGCGCGCATCAACCTCGCCCGCGACCAATTGCAGGTCGAGCTGGCGGTGCGCACGCTGCGCTACCTTGCAGGCATCGACGACTGACCCAACTTGGAGAAGTGGCCACCAGGGAAGCCCGAGCTTCCCGGGTGGCAGGCCTTCCTGCCCCGGTTGAAGCTCGACAATCACCGTCTGTACTTTGACGACTGTGGTAGATTGTCCTACATTGTGTGTTAGAGGCTTTCACTGCCACATTGGACTGAACTGGATGTTGGTCGCTGACCGGGGAGAATCAGGATAGATATTTCCCGCAAGGAGGCATTTATGACGCAGCGCGTCATGCGCGTGCGTGACCCTCACAATTTGACGCGTTGGTGAGCCCGAGGTTGGGGAAGAGTCGTTTGTGACCCATCTTTCGCTCCTTTCATCGAGTGGGACCCCACGTGAAAGGCTTGTCAGACTATCAGCCGAAGGCTTTTGTTCATCGGTGCCCTGCCGAAGTATGTAGTAGTACTTTTCCTTCCGTACTTCGCCAGACTTTGTGCGACCTGGTGTCACACCAAAGCTTATTCCTACCCGATACGATGTCTTCCCCGACCTCGAGCTCATCAACGCGCTGACCCTCTTGCCTCCCTGTCCCTCCCTTTGAGCGCCGCCCGATTTCGTGTATCAGTTTCCCTATGACCACCACCGAGACGACTGAACTTGTGGACGTGACCAGCGACGAGCGCGCCCAGCTCGAGCGATCCCTGGGCAGGCTCGACCGGCTGGCTCGTCTGATGGACGACCAGTTCGAGCTGCCCGTAGTCCGCTGGCGCGTGGGCCTCGACCCCATCATCGGGCTCATCCCAGGCGGCGGCGACTGGGCCACCTGGGTGGTCGGCGTCTATATCTTCTGGTCCTCATTGCGCCTAGGGGTGCCGCGGCGCATCCTCACCCGCCAGGTGATCAACCTGACGATCGACTTGGTGACGGGCTACGTGCCGGCGCTGGGAGATCTGTTCGACGCCGCCTTCAAAGCCAACCGGCGAAACGTCGATCTTGTGCTCGAATTCTACGGGGTCAACAACGGCGGCGACGCGCCGCGGCTGCCGTCGGATTTGCCAGCGCGGGTCACCGAAGAAAAGCAAAAGAGCGGCGTGCTGCGCTACTTGGGTGGGTTCGTCGTGGTGCTGGTGCTCTTGGCCATCGCCGCGCTGCCGTTCGCGCTGCTGTGGTGGATCATCAAAGGATAGTACATTCCAAATCGGCGCGAGGGCGTCCTTGCCCTCGCTCCCAACCTTCCCTCAAAACCCGTAGCCGACCATCACGTTCGCCAGGTGGAACATGTCGGTCGTCGTGGCCGGCTGACCGCCGAGGTCTTCCAACACCGGCTGCGAAAAGGTCGTGGGGTAGTACTGGAAGTCGTAGCCGGCGGCGACCTCGAACGGCTTCAAGAAGGTCAACTGCAGCTTGGCGGCCGCGTTCCAACCCAGCCCGAAGTCCGCCGGCCCCATGACATCGCCCGACAATCTGGCGTCGACCACCGGCAGCGCCGCGGCGTCCAGGTGCAGCTCGGCGAGTTCGCCGAACTGGTAGACCAGGCCCGCGCCGGCCCGCATGTTGATGTAGTCGTTGCCGGTGTAGGCTTGGTTTTGATCGATCTGGATCGACATCAGCTCGACGCCCGCCTTGCCGAACACGATCAGGTCGGCGCCCACACCTTTTAGGTATTTGAAGTCGCCACCCACGTTCGAAAACGCGCTCGGCAGCTCGACGGGCTGGCCCTGGTCGTTGGTGAAGACGGTGGTAAACGGCGCGAACGAGCCAAAGACCGTGGCGCCGAAGGCCGCCGTGTCGCCATCCATGAGCGCGAAGATGATGTCGACCTCGGCGCCAAAGCCCACGAAGGGGCTGGCGTGATCGAGCTGGTAGTCGGCCTGGGTCTCGAGCTGCAGGCTTCGCCGCCCGAAGATCATGCCCACGTGCGGGGTCAGCCCCGTCTTCAGGTCGGCGTGCTTCTCGCGGTGCTCGCGGATGACCCGCTCCTTGATCTTCTGGGAGTCCGACGGCGGCTCCTCTTCACCGACCAGATCGACGCCAGCCTGCTGCTCCTGGCGTTGGGCCTGCTCCTCACGGTACTGGCGCACCTTGGGCACCAGCGCCTTGAACGCCTGCTTGAGCACCGTGACGCTCTCGCTCTGCGACGGGCGGCTGCCCGCGATCGACTGGCGAATATCGTCGAGCTCGTTGCCGTACGGGCCGATGACCACCAGCTGCATCGTGTTGCCGCCGCCGAAGACGTCGAGCACCAAGATCGCCTCGCCGCCGGTCTGCGAGAGCATGGCGGCGAACTCGGCGCGGTGGCGCAGGCGCTTGTCGCCGTCGCGCAACGTATCGAGTCCGATGCCGCGCTCGCTGCCGGCGGCCAGCAGATCGCCCGGATCGACCAACTGCAGGTCGCTGCTCGCCTCGAGCACCTCGGCCAGCGCGTCATACACCGCCGTGCCGTCCATCGGGTCACTGTTGACGAACACCATCTTGAGCGGGGCTTCTTGAGCCGCGGCGGCCCCCATCGAGCCAAACGAGACGAGGCCGATCGCTGCCAGGGCCACCAACAGGGTGAGCGCCGAGTGAAGATGGCGGGCAATGCTTTTACGTCGAAACTGCATGAGAGAACTCGAAAGCGGGTGATCGAATCACGCCTCAATTCTTGCCATGCGCCGCGTGTAGGGGCAAGTGTGGGTTGTTGGTATTGACCGAATCGAGGCAGGCACGTTAAACGAATAGCTGCCTTTTTCGCTTTGCGGTCGCCCCCTCTTGGCTTAGCAGTGACCATGCCTGATTTAACCCACGAATTCCCCCGTTACATCGTCATTGAAGGCCCCATCGGCGTCGGCAAGACGACCCTGGTCAACCTGCTCGCCGAGCGGTACCGGGCGAACACCGTGCTCGAGATTTTCGAGGAGAATCCCTTTCTGGCCAAGTTCTACGGCGACCGCGACGCGTACGCCTTCCAGACCGAGATGTTCTTTTTGCTCAGCCGCTACAAGCAGCAGGAGCAATTCAGCCAGCGCGATCTCTTCTCGACGCTGTCGGTCAGCGACTACCTGTTCGTCAAATGCCGGCTCTTCGCCAGCCTGACGCTGTCGGACCACGAGCTGTCGCTGTACGACCGCATGTACAATATCCTCACTGAGCAGGTCCCCACCCCCGACGTGGTCGTGCACTTGCACGCCCCGCTCGAGATCCTGCACGAGCGTATCAACAAGCGCGGGCGCTCCTACGAACAGGACATGGACCTGGAGTACCTCGACCGGCTGCGCGGGCTGTACCACAACTTCTTCGCCCACTACGAAGACACCCCGCTCGTCGAGGTCGACACCGCCGACGTGCACTTCGCCGAAGAGCCCGACGCGGTCGAAGAGCTCATGGACCGTATCCAGCGCGCTTATCAGGCCAGCAAAGCCCCGCCCAAGGCGATTGAGTTTTAAAGAGAGTCGGGGATCAACGCCATTCGATGGCGTCGCCGCTGCGTCGCAGCGCCGCGCGCGTCTTGCCCGTTTGGGGCTCGACGAGCACCACGCCCGAGTCGACGCATACAGCCAAGGTGTCGGCCTGCGGCGAGAACGCCAGCCCGCACAGCTCGCCTTCGGGGAGTGCCGCCTTCCAGTCGGTGGCGCCGTCAGCGAACCCGCGCAGGGCGAGCGACCCCGCGTCGGCGACGACGAACTTGTCCTGCAGCTTCGGCGAGGCGGCGACCATCTCGCCGCGCTCCTTCATGCTCCACGACAAAAAGCTGTTCTCGAACAAGCTGATCGCGCGCAGGCTGCCGTCGGTGGCGGTCGCGGCGACGTAGCGGCCGTCGAAGCCGAACGAGCGGGCGGCGGTGGGCAATTTGACGACCGTGGCGATCTCGCCGGGCTTGCTGGGCTTCCAGTGGAGGACTTTGCCCGAGGCGGTCGCCAGGATCATCGCGTTGGTCTCGGTCACCAGCGCCTCGGTGGACAGCGACGACAGGTTGGCGGTGAAATCGGGCGACTGGCGGGCCATGAACTTCTTGAGGTCGCGGGTGGCCACGCGGTCGAGGTCGGTCTCGCCCTGGCGCCATACGTGCAGCTTGCCGTGAGGCTCGACGACAAACAGGCCCTCGCCGTCTGACAAAAACCCGCCGGTGGCGAAGTCGGACACCGTACTCAATCGCAACACGGTCTGGCCGTCGCGCAGGCGCACGACCACCGGCGGGTTGCTGGCGGCCAGGGCGAGTTTGGCGCCCGGCGAGACGGCCACGACGCCTGCGGGCGTTCCGGTGACCTCGCCGACCGAGGCGTCCTGCGCCTTCGGGTCGATCTTGGCCCACTTGCCGTCGGCAAAGCCCAGACGAAGCGAGCCGTCGTCGCCCCAGCTCAAGCTTTCGACCGCCGGGGTGTCTGCAGCGGGCGCGAAGTCGGGCAGCGCGGCCGGTCCGGCCTGCTCGCTGGCCTGCGCGTCCGTTGCGCTCTTGTCGGCGACGGCCTCGCCGTCTGTCTGGGCAGTTTGAGAGGTGCTGCAACCAGCGACGAGGAGCGCCATTGCGGCGCCTGCGGCGATCCACGTTCGATTCATTCTCCAGCCCATTCGATGTAGCGAGTCTCGGTGAAGTAATTCATCAGCGCCATGTCGAGTTCTTGGCCGGCGCCCTGCCACAGATCCAGCCCACACGCCCACGCCGGACGCCCGTCGTCGGGGCAATCGCCGCGCTCGCGCGCCCAGGCCAGGGCGTAGTTGGGCGGCTGGTCCTTTTGACCGTTCCACACCGCCAGCGCCGGCGCCCACTCGGCCTCGCCGGCCTCATCCGCCTCGCCTGCCTCGGCGTCCTCGTCGCCTTGGCCCACTTGAAACGCAAGACCGCACGACTCGCGCCAGCGTCGCAGCAGGTTCTCGTCGGTGGCGCGCGCGCCCACGGTGGCCGTCTCGGCGACCTCGACGGCGGCCGCGCGGGCGACCCTGTCGTCCGGCGAATTCACGATGCGGCACAAAACGAAGGTCGCGCCGATGCGAAAGGAGGCCTCGTAGTTGGCGATTCCGTCGGCCATCTCGACGCGCCACTCTTTGGGCTGGCCCTTCTGGCTCAGCTCGCCCAGCGCGGGGACGATGATCTTCATGTCCTCGCGCAGCGCCTCGGGCTCGACCTCCTGGAAATGCTTTTCGACCGCGCCCAGCGCGTCTTCTCCCTGCGCCGGCGAGATTTGATACAAGATCTTTTGGCAGTCGGGGCTCGCCGCATACAGCGGGTGCAGCCCGCACAGGCGAAGCCAGGCGTAGAACTGCGCGTGCTCGGGGCGGTTGCGGCTTCGCCGAAACTCCTCGAGCACCGAGCTGACGATTGTGGGCGAGGTCTTGAAGGCGCGCGTCTCTTGCCAGAACTCGCCGAGCTCGCCGAACAGGTCGAGGTCGGCCGAGATCTCGCGCGCCAGATACGAGCGCACAAGACAGGTCCACGGAGCGTGCTCGGCGCGTCGGTCAACGGTCTTGAGCAGCTCGAGGTGCAGGGTGTGCGACAGACCGCCCGACTCGAGCACCGGCTTCAGGTCGCGGCAAGCTGCTTCGGCGGCCTCGCGCGGGCCGTGGCGAAATACGGCCACGGCGTCTTTGTCCGAAAACTCGAGCGTCTCGAAGTCGTTGCCCCCGAAGCGGGCCCGGTCGAGCAGTTCGACTTGGCGCGCCTTGACCGGATCTTCGGGCTTGGGCGGCTCGGGCTCGGGCATCCGGCCGCGAAACAGCAAGAAGAGCCCGATGCAGATAAGCATGCAGATACCCCAGGCGATCACGAGCGTGATGTCCATCTCCCAGGGTTCGTCTTGCTCGTCGGGACCGGGAATGTGCAGCTTGTCAGCCATGAATACCGCGGGTCAGTGGGCTACTAGAGTGACAGCTTGATGAGCAAGATGACCACCAGAAGCCCCAGCGTCGCCAGGGCGATGATCCCCCAGATGGGGCTCGTCGACGCCTTGGGCTCCGCCTTGGCCTGCAGCGACATATTTCGATCGAAGCGAACGTCGGGGTAGTCGAAGTCGGGAAAGGTGTAGCTGAGCGTGTCGGTGTCTTCGTCGTAGTGCAGCTCGATATGCCCCTCGGCGCCGAAGTCGTTGAGGATGCTCTGGATCTTGGCACTGGGCAGGTCGAGGCGGCTGGTGAAATACGATAGCTCGACCGTCGAACTCTTGGCGCCGGCGGCGACCTGCAACACCTGGTGCTGGTCGTAGACCTTGCGCTCCCACTCCTCGTCGGTCTTCAGCGCGTTGATCGTGCGCATCAGCCCCTGGATATCCTCGAGGTGCTCGCCGCGGTCGAGGTCGAGCTCGCGCAGGCTGTATACGTCGGGATCTTCGAAGTGAAAATACGGAAGGGTGTCGCTCTGGATGCGCTGGACGCCGCCGCCCTCGTTGTCTTCGAGGCTCTCGAGGATGCGCGCCACGCTCTGGACGTCGAGCGGCAGGTAGGTGGTCACCTCGAGCACATGCGTGACATTGTCCTCGTTGCGCCTGGCCAAAATGGCGGCCACCTCAGAGACCAGCCGCACACAATCCGGGCCAAGCTTGAATCGATTTGTGTCCACCATAGGTTCGCTCACTTCACAGACAGCCCGCGCGGTGCGCTCACGCCTGGGGCGCGCACGAACCGTGCGGTACCAGAGGCATGCTACTGTATACACCGAACTTATCAAGGTCGCGCCGCCCTCGGCCGGCCGACGAGCGCAAAATTAGTGTTTGTCCGCCGGAGCGCAACTTGCTAACTTTCCCACGTAAAATGCGGTTTTTAACCAACAAAGGCAGCAGCCACTATGTCGCAACCCCATCGGGCTCCGGCCTCAATCCCCGCCACGCCGCCCAATGAAGGCGAGCGCCTCGAGACGCTGTATCGGCTCGATATCCTCGACACGGCGCCCGAGCCGGCATTCGATCAACTCGCGGCGCTGGCGCGTCAGCTGACCCGAGCGCCCCACGCGATGGTGAGTTTCATCGACGAAAGGCGTCAGTGGTACAAGGCAAAATCGGGTTCCGACCTCGACGAAATCCCACGCGAAGACGCCTTTTGTTCCCATGCCATTTTGGTAAACGAGCCCACGATCGTCGCCGATACGCTCGATGACGAGCGTTTCTGTGAGCACCCGCTGGTCATCGGGCCGCCCCACGTTCGGTTTTACGCCGGCTTTCCGGTGCGTATCGACGGCAACGCCCTCGGCACCTTGTGCGTGCTCGGCCCCGAGCCCCACGAGCTGAGCGACCAGGAATGCGAGGGACTCGCCGCGCTGCGCGATCAGGTCGAGGCGCAACTGAACCTGCGCGAGGCGCTGCGCGAATCGGAGCGGCTTCGACGCGAGACCATCGAGCAGGCCCAACAGCTCGAATTGACCCACAAGCGCCTGGCGCAGGTCGACAAGACACAGGCGCTGGGGCGCATGGCCGGCGGGATCGCCCACGACTTCAACAACATCTTGACGATCATCCGCACCTGCGCCGACTTCTTGCTGCGCGAGTTGCAGCCCGACGCGCACCTGCGCGAAGACGCCGACGACATCGTCGCGGCCACCATCCGGGCGTCGGCGCTCACCCGTCAGTTGCTCGCCTTCGGCCGCGCGCAAGCCCTCGACCCGCGCGTGGTGGCGCTCGACGAAATCGTGGCGCCGATGCAAAAGCTGCTCAGGCGTGTCGTCCCGGAAGAGATCGACCTGCACACCCGGCTCGACGCCGCCGACGCCTACCTGCACGTCGACCCCAGCCAGCTCGAGCAGGTGGTCGTCAACCTCGTGCTCAACGCGCGTGACGCCGTGCAGCCGGGCGGGCAGATCGCCATCGAAACCACACGCGCCCGCCTCGCCGACGGCGAGCACGAGCGCATCCCCGCCGGGGAGTACGGGGTGGTGCGCGTACGCGACAACGGCATAGGCATCGACGCCGACGTGGTCGACCAGATCTTCGACCCGTTCTTCTCGGCCGGCGAACACAGCAGCGGCAACGGGCTGGGGCTGGCGATCGTGCAGGGCGTCGTCAGCCAGAGCGACGGATATATCGACGTCGACGCCGGGCTCGACGCCGGCGTCCAATTCGAGATCTGGCTGCCGACCACCCAACGCGACGACCCGGCCGAAGCGAAGCACAAGACCGACACAGCGCCGCGCAGCTCGTCGGCCACGGTGCTGCTGGTCGAGGACGACCGGCTCGTGCGCAAGAGCCTGCGCAGGATCTTGCGCTCACGGGACCACGAGGTGCTCGAGGCCGAGGACGCCGCCGAGGCGATGCAGCTGTGGAGCGTCCACCAGGACAGCATCGACGCTGTGGTCAGCGACGTGGTGCTGCCAGGCCGCCGCGGCCCGGACATCGTGGCCGATCTTCGCCGCGAGCGCGCCTCGTTGCCGGCCCTCTTCGTGACCGGCTACACCGGCAAGAGCGACATCGATGTCTGCGGGCCCGCCCCCACCGCCGTGCTACACAAGCCGGTCGCCTCCGACGAGCTCCTCGCGCAGCTCGAAGAGCTACTTGGTTAGAGATGTGCTCGCACGTGATGCGACCTCATCCGGTCACGATCACGGTGCACGGCTCCGGTCACGGTCACGTTCACAATCACGGCGACCGGCACCCGGCGACCGGTTACCGGCTCCGTAGCCGTGTCCGTGACCCCGCCCGCCTCGCGCGCGCGACTTGCGAGTATGAACAGAGTTGCAAATATGATCCCTCCCCCTGGGTCCCACGGACCCACCCCCATCGACCAACCAAGACGTACCCCGGCGCTGCCTCCGCCCGCCTCGCTCCGACGCCCGCGTGGGGCGGCTCGGCAGGAGGTATGGGCCAGGCCGAAGTGTCATCTCGTCAACGGGTGCGCATCCGTGAGGGCCGATCTCGAAGGCGGCGCTGGGTGAGACGACGCGTTCGGGGCCCTCAATACGGTTATCGCGAGATTTGCGGATTTGTTGCGGATTATTTTGTAGATCGGGCTTTGGTGGGTGCTGGGGGCGGGATCGCTCTGTTGGGCACTGTTACGGTCACGGTGTCCGGCTCCGGTCACGATCTCGGTGTCCGAGACCGTGACCGTGACCGTGACCGGCAACCAGCGACCGAACAAGCCCCCAAAAGGTCTCCTTTTGGGCCCTCGCCAAATCGTATACTCTGTGTGTGTCCGATCGATTCACCGCCCCCCTGGACGCCATTGAGGCGCCGTCTGTGCGAGGCACTCTCTTGAATCCTACGCGTATCCTCATCGCCGAAGACAGCTCGCTCTTTGCGACCGTCTTGCGCGAGATGATCGAGCCCGAGCCCGACATGGAGATCGTGGCGATGGCTCAGAACGGCAAGAAGGCCGTCGAGCTGTGCGCCGAGTTGCAGCCCGACTTGGTCTTGATGGACATCCATATGCCGGTGATGGACGGGCTGACGGCCACCGCGCGCATCATGGCGCGTTGCCCGACGCCTATTTTGGTGATCACGGCCGATCCGTACCGCGGCGGGGTCGACCTGTCGTTCAAGGCGCTGTCGGCGGGCGCGCTCGACCTGGTCGCCAAGCCCGACGAGGTGCCGATGCGCGAGGCCGAGCGCCTCGAGCTTCTGCGCAAGATGCGCATTCTGTCGGAGGTGCCCGTGGTGCGCCACGTGCGCGACAGCCTCGGCAGCGCTCGACGCAGCAAACCTGCGCCCAAAGAGTCGACGCCTGCCAAGAAGAGCCAAGAGACCAAAAAGACCAAGAACGCCAAGCTCGCCGGCGAGTCGACCCCGGTGGTCGGCATCGCCGCGTCGACCGGCGGCCCCAAGGCCCTCGCCCAGCTCTTGGGCGAGCTTCCCGCCGACTTCCCGGCGCCCATTTTGCTCGTCCAGCACATCACCCGCGGCTTCTCGACTCACCTGACGCGCTGGCTCGACGCCAACAGCGCCTTGCGCGTGGTCGAGGCCCAGCACGGCCAGCCCATCCGCGCGGGGCACGTGTACGTGGCGCCCACCGAGATGCAGATGGAGCTGACGGCGTCGCGCTTTTTGAAGGTCTACGACGGCCCGGCCGTCGCCGGCCACCGCCCCAGCGGCGACGTGCTGCTGCGAAGCCTCGCCCGCCACGTCGCCCCGCGTGCGGTGGGCGTGGTCTTGAGCGGCATGGGCCAGGACGGCGCGTTCGGCATGGCCGCGCTGTACCGCAGCGGCAGCATCACGCTCGTCCAGGACGAGGAGAGCTCGGTGGTCTACAGCATGCCGCGCTCGGCGCTCGAGCGTGGGGTCGTCAGCGAGGTCGTCGCCCTCGACCAGATGGCCGACAAGCTCGGCTCGGTCGTCAAGAAGCTGGCTGAGGAGGGCTCATGAGCTCGCGAAGCCGTGGTTATCCGACGCCCGTCGGCGAGGCGTGCGGGCTGCTGTCGTCGTGGACCGGCCTCGAGCTTCGGGGCACCGCGCCCCGTCGCGTGGCCGAGTTTCTGCGCACCCGCGCCGAGCAACTGGGCTACGCGTCGATGGACGAGTACGTCGACTACTTGAGCGCGCTCGCGCCCACCGCCGAGGAGTCGCAGCAGCTCATCAACCTGGTGACCAACGGGCTGACCTGCTTCTGGCGAGACAAGCCCCAGTTGCACGCCTTGGAGACCGTCTTCGGCAAGCTCAGCCGCGCGCGCGGGTCGAGCGAGACGAGTGCGCCCATGGAGCCCATCAAGGTATGGTGCGCCGGCTGCTCGACCGGCGAGGAGGCCTACACCGTGGCGATGATCGCCGAGGAGCACGGCGTGCCCGTGCAGGTACTCGGCTCCGACCTGAACACCGAGTCGCTGCGCCACGCCCGCCAGGGCACCTACGGCGAGTGGAGCTTGCGACGCACCGACGACGCCCACCGCCAGCGCTACTTCGAGCGCACCGGCGAGGGGCGCTATCAGATCTCGGAGACCCTTCGACGGTCGGTGCGCTTCGAGCACCACAATATCTTGTCGCCGCCGCCCACGCCCGGCGGCTCATCGAGCAAGGACGGCTCACCGGGCAGCCAGCAAGACACCAAGTGGGACGTGGTCATGTGCCGAAACGTCCTCATCTACTTTTCGGACGAGGCGATGACGAAGGTGCTCGGCCACTTCGCCGACAGCATGCACCAGGACGGCTATTTGCTGCTCGGCTCGAGCGAACAGCTGCACACCGGCGGCATCCCCGAGGCGCTCGTGCCCTTTCGCGCAGCGCGCCAGGGCGGTGGCTTCGTCTACCGTTTGCGCGCGACCCCGCCCGGGCGCACCGTGGCGTTCCCTCCCCGCAAGCCCGAGCCCGAGCCCGAGCCCGAGCCGAGCCTGCCGACCATCGAATTCAACTATCCGGGGTCGCTCGAAGAGGACACCACCGAGATCACCAGCGACGTCACCACCCAGGAGGCCGCCCACGAGCTGCTCGAGATGGCCGTCGCCCACCTCGACGCCGGGCGCAAGGAAGCCGCACTCGCCTGCTGCGAGGCCACCGCCTCCTACGATCCTTTCGTCCCCGAAAACTACTGCTTGATGGCGTATATGCTCGCCCAGGAGGGCGCCACCGCCCAGGCGCTCGAGACTTACCGCAAGGTGTTGTTTCTGGACCCGTTCAACTGGATCGCGGCCGTCGAGAGTGCGCGCTTGCAGATGCGCCGCGGCGACGCCCGGCAGGCCAAACGCCTGCTGCGCCAGGCCAGCGAGGGATTGAACTCGGGGCGACGGCTGTCGCGAGGCACGCGCGAGGTCGCCGAGGCGATGGAGCGCGCCCTGACCGACCGCGACGCGGCGCTAGAGTTCTGCGAGCAGTACCTGGAGCGACTTCGCGGCGAGAAATTCGTCGACTCCTGATCGCTCTCCCAACCCTTCTGATTTCATTGATCGAGCGGCAGCCCGCTGGGCACCGACTCTGGGACGACGTCGATCGTGTCGTCGGCTCCCTCGCCGGTGAGCGCGTCCATGAACGCGACCAGATCGTCGACTTCGGCGTCGGTCAACTGCGGCGGCTCGTGCATCTGCGGGGAGAGGGTAGCCAAGATCCGCTCCTGCAGCGCGGGATCGTCGTGCATCATCTCGCTCAAGTCGCCCTCGAGGTGGCTCGGGTCGTATCCCTTCAGGCTGGCGACCGGGTCGAGGTGGTGGCGAATCGCCTCCTCGATGGTCTCGTAGGCGCCGTTGTGCATATACGGCGGGGTGAGCGCGGCGTTGCGAAGCGAGGGCGTGCGGAAGGCAAAATTGTAGTCCGGGTCGTTGCTCACCCGGCCAAAGCCGATGTCGAGCGGCTCGTCGGGATCGCGGCCGGGGCCGAACTGAGGCACGGCCAAGTTGTAGGGCTTCTGATCGGTCAGCAGCGTGCCGCTGTGGCATTGAGCGCACTCGCCTTTGCCGAAAAAGACGGCGGCGCCGCGCTTTTGGGGCTCGCTGAGCGCGCCCTGTTCGCCGGCGACGTAGCGATCCCAGGGGCTCGGGCCGGCCGAGAACGCCTCGATCTCGAACGCCGCGATGGCGTTGGCGGCGTACTCGAAGCCCATCTCGTCGACGGGCTCGTCCGGATAGGCTTGGGCGAAGAGGCGGCGGTACTCGTCGTTTTCGAGCAGCCGCACCATCAGCTTCGACCACATCTGGTTGAACAGGCCGTCGACGATCCGCCCCAGCTCGTTGGGCTCGCCGTGAATGTCGGTGTCCCAGCGCTCGCCGCGCATCTCGTCGCGCTCGGTCACCGGGAACATCGCCTGGGCGGCGAGCAGGTTGTCGAGCCCGTCGGGCAGCCGTGAGCCGGCCGGGGTGAGCAGGTGGCCGTCGTCGGTGGTGCGAATGCGCATGTCCCAGAATTGGGTGCGCCAGGCGGAGACGCCGCGGTTGAACAGCTCGGTCGAATTGCGCGCCGTCCACGTGCGGCCCTGGCCGAGCCGACGCTTTTGGCCGTCGACCTCGGCGCCGGTGCCTGCGCTCAGCGGGATATCGTCGCTGGTCATCTCGCGGGGGTGGTGGCACGAGGCACACGAGGTGTCCAGATTTCCACTCAAGATGCGGTCGAAGAAGAGCATTCGGCCCAGCTCGACCTTGGCAGGATCTTGCGGCTCGGCCTCGGGCAGCGGCTCGATGTCCCACGCCTCGATGCCCACCGCGATCTGCTCTTCGACCGTCAGCTCGGGCTCGGGCTCCGGGCGAGGCGGCTCGTCGGGGCCACAGCCGCTCGAGGCTGCGGCGAGCAGCCCGATCAGCAGCGTGATAGGCAGCGTGTGCTGCAGCACCTCGGACCCAGTTTTGCGCATCTTTCGCATCGACATGATACCTGGATGATACCTGAAGGGGGCAGACCGCTCGTGTCTTTTTCCTGTTCAAGCTCAGCAAGATTCAATATACATGCCACCCGGTGCGGCCCCCAGCGCCTGCGGTATTTACGCCGCCGTGACGCCATCTCGTGCGACATTTTTGGCGCGGTCGCCTCACCACCCTCAGAAATCTGAATCCTCGCTCTTCGCACCAAAAGGCAAACGATGGCACGCAGCGACAATCTGGTCTGGATCGATCTGGAGATGTCCGGGCTCGATCCCGAGATGGACGTCATTCTAGAGATCGCCACGATCGTGACCGGTCCGGACCTGAGAATCATCGCCGAAGGCCCGAACCTGGTGATCCACCAGCCCGAGGAGATCATCGATGGGATGGACGAGTGGAACACCACCCACCACGGCGACTCGGGGCTCATCGATCGGGTGCGCGAGTCGGAGTTGACCCTGAGTGAAGTCGAGACGAGGACCCTCGAGTTCGTGCAGGCGTACACCGAAGAGGGCAAAGCGCCGCTGTGCGGCAACACCATCGGCCAGGACCGCCGGTTTCTGTACAAGTACATGCCCCGGCTGAGCTCCTGGCTGCACTACCGCAACGTCGACGTCTCCTCCATCAAGGAGCTTGTGAGCCGCTGGTATCCCGAGGAGATGCACGCGCCGACCAAGAAGTCGAACCACCGCGCCCTCGACGATATCCGCGGCTCCATCGAAGAGCTGAAGTGGTATCGCGACTACGTCTTCGTCAGCCAGTACTGAGCCGGCTTGTCGGCCGAACTGCCCTACAGACTGAACCCGTCGACGCTGCGCATGCGCATCGCCTCGAACTCGTCGGAGTTCGGGGCAGTCTCGCGCGGCGCGTACAGCACCATCTCTCCGGCATCGTCGACCACGATCTGCCCGCCCAGGGGAGGCTGCGGGTCGCCCGAGGCCGGCGGGGCCGAAAACCAGTAGGTCTCGCCGGTGTCGTAGGTGATCGTGATCGCCTCACCCGAGATAAATTCGACATACGCGCCGTTGTAGATGCCGTAGCCGAGCGTGCCGCCCAGCGCGCGCAGCGCGAACCGAAAGTCATTGCCATTTTCGTCGGTGTAGGTCTCGTCGGACTGCCAGTTGCCGGCGATCTCCTCGACGCTCACCGCGGGCGTACCCGGCTGCTCGAAGCGCAACACGAACGGCTCGCCATTTTCCTGCGGGACGACCAGTTCGAGCGCGTCGATATTGCCGTCGCCGTCGAGGTCGGCGTCGAGCAGCAGTTGCTCGGGCCGGTTGGGCTGGCCCTCGTTCTCCAACTGGGAGAGTCGGACGCGATCGTCGCCGAAGATCGACCAGCTGCCGGTGACCTCCTCGCGAAACCCGATGGCGACGTTCATCTCGGTGTCGAAGGTCAGCTTGTAGACCGTACCGGTCACCGCCGGGTCGGTCGTCAGCGGCACCATCGCGTACCAGGGCGCCGAGGCGAGTCCCTCGGCGCTAAACGGCGTCTGCGCGCCGGCGTCCTCGGCGGCATCGATGCCTGCGTCGTCAGACACCGCGTCTGCGCTGCCGTCGGCGTCGCTGCCGCCCAACACGTCTCCCCCGCCGACATCCCAATCGTTGTTGTCCGAGCCGCCGGGTGCGTCCTCCGTGCACGCCACGAGGCTAGAAGCCAGGAGCAAGCTGCCGATCAGTATACTGCGCCGCCGGTAAGACATCTCACACTCTCCATAGATTGGGACTGAGCAGGTGTGCGTATTCTGGACGAAACGCTGCTGCAAATCAACAAGACTGTGCAGGAAGCACGTCTCAGTCGGCAGGGGCGGTCGCCTCGGCCGGCGACTCGACGGCCGAGGTCTCAGCATCGGCCGAGCCCGACGGCTCGTAGAAGGTCCAAGCGATGGCTGCCAGGATGATGAGCACGGTCACCCACGTCACTACCTGGGCGGTGCGTGAGCCACTGCTGCTCGTCTCCTCGGCCAAGCGCACGTCGCTTCGAGAGACCACGGCGGTGGGCTCGTCGGCCGCGTCGCGTCGCTGCTCGGGGGTCGGGTGGCGTCTCTTTGGCTGACGCTTGTTTTGCTGGCGTTGGCGCTTGTCTCGCTGACGTTGGGCCTTCGCCTGTCGACGCAAAGACGCATCGTCGGGGCGAGACATCTCGGCGGTGGCGTCGGCCGGACGCTGGCGCTTCTGGGCGCCAGCGCGCTTGCGCTGACGCTCGCGGGCCTTGGAGACGCTCACCTTCTCGAAGGCCTCGTCGGGCGACTCGTCACCCAGGTAAAATTGAGGGTCGGAGAGATCGTTCAGCCCGATGGGGCCCTGTTGCTCGGGCTTGTTGCGCCCTTTGGGCTTTTCGTAATGCTGCGTCGCCGCGCGCTCACTGACGCGCGTCTTCGACTGAACGCGCGTGGGCGATTCGTCGGGCATCAAGTCTTGGCTGTCGAACACGTCGTCGAAGGCAAGATCCGAGACGCCCGGCAACTCTTCGACCCAACTGGTCTGCTCTCGCCAGCGGCCGAGCACGTGCGCCATCTCGTCGGCGGTTTGGAAGCGGTCGGCGGGGTTTTTGGCCAGCGCCGTATAGACGATTTCGGCGAATTCGGGGTCGACCGCCGAGGGGAGCGACGGCACCGGATCGTTTTGATGCGAAGCGATCACCGAGTAGGAGGTGTCGCCGTGGAACGGCAGGCTCCCCGAGGCGGCCTCGTAGAGCATTACCCCGACGCTGTAGATGTCTGCGCGCGGGTCGACGTCCGGGTTGATCGCCTGCTCGGGAGCCAAATACTCGGGCGTGCCGTAGATCTGGCCGGCCACGCTCAACAACGGATCGGAGCGCTCGCTGCGACGCTTGGCGATGCCGAAGTCCAAGATCTTGACGACCTCGGAGCCGTCGGGCCGGCGCGACAAAAAGACATTCTCGGGCTTGATGTCGCGGTGGATGAAGCCAGCTTTGTGGATGTCGCTCAATCCCTGGAGCACCTGCAGCGCCAGATCGGCCAGCTCGTCGAGCGCCAACGTGCGCACCCGACACAGCCGCTCGAAGAGCTCCTCGCCGGCCAGAAGCTCCATCGACAAGAAGGTCTTGCCGCCATCGGTCTCGCCAAACTCGTAGACCCGAATGACGTTTTCGGAGCGGATCGCCTTCGAGATGCTCGCTTCGCGCTTGAAGCGTTCGACAATGCGCCAGTCGTGCGCATGCTCGGGGCTGATGACTTTCAAGGCGACGGGACGACGGCGGCTGCCGTCGCGCATGCGACGCTCGGCGGCATAGATCTCCCCCATACCACCCGAGGCGATAAACCCGAGGATGCGGTAGGGGCCGAACTCCCTTCCTGGTAGTAAGACCCGGTTGAGCACCTCCTCGTCGGAGATGTGCGTCTTGTGGGCGAACTCCTCGACGCTCTCGGCTTCAACGTACTCGACGGTCGAGTTAGCGTCGGCCTCTGAGAGCTCCGGAGGTAGTTCAATTAGTGTGGAGCTCATCGATCGATACTCGTTGGGATACGTACTGCCTCTTGTTAGTCTCGTCCGTCTGGGCGACCCTGACTTCAGCAAACGAACACAGCACGTTCTCACGTCTTGTATTGTATACTGTGAGCGTCAATCTTTCCAAACAAAGCAGCCATTTTTTCTGAATGAGCGATCAACGTCACAGAAACGCCATAGTCCACCGCTGCCTGATGGCACTGGGCGTCTCCAGTATCCTCTTTGTGGGCGCCTGCGACAAGGTCTCTTGTCATAGCGGCACCAGCGAAGCAGGAGCGGAGCGCATTTCGGAGCCCGAGTCGACTGGTTGGGTGGAGACGAGCCACCTGGGCGAGTTCATCCCTAAGACGGCGCGCACCGTGGTGTTCGCGCGCAGTTTGGCCACGATGACCGAGGCGCTCGAGTTCGGCTCGGCGCGGCTCCCCAAGCTCGAACTCGAGCCTGCGCGCCAGGCCTGGAAAGAGGCGCTGGGCGTCGACCTGCTGGCCAGCACGTCGCTCGAAAAGCTGGGCGTGAGCACCACCGAGCCGGCCGCGCTCTTCTACGATCGCGGCTACTGGGTCGTCGCGGCGAGCCTCGACAAGCCCGAAGTGCTCGCCGCTGCTCTGCCCACTGCGCAAGACGACCAGCCCGAGGGGGCTAAATCCACCGGGGTCGAGGTGGTCGAGCAGGATTTCGGCTCGATGAACCTCCAGAAACTGACGCTCGAAGACGACCGATCGGCCTTTGTCGCTCACGACGACACGTCGATCCTCCTGGCGGTGCGCGTCCACGACAGCGCGCTGAGCTCGGCGGACACCCTGCCCGATGCCTGGCTTCCGGCGAGCGTCAAATCGCGCTTCGGCGAGGACGGCATGCACCGCAAGCTGCTGCGCGACATGAGCCCGTTTGGGGAGCTCGTCGCCGTGGTCCGACCAGCCGCATGGCTTGCCAATCGCAAGACCGACGGCCACGCCGGGGTGCTCTTGGAGCGTATTCTGTCACAGACGGGCCCCATCGGTGTGGCGGCGAGCTCGGTGTCGCTCGACGAGGCGTTGCGGGTGCGTGTATTCACTCCCGGCAATCCCCGCACGCCGGTGATGATTCGAGGTCTGGGCCAAGCCGAAGGGGATATCCCACCGGTCGGTGGGCTGGTCGAGCCGGGGGTGCTCGGAGCCTTTCGACTGTCAGTAGAGCCGAACCAGCTCTACGCGCTGATGCTCAGCGCCATGCCCGCCGCGCGGCGCACCGAGGTCGACGCTCACTGGGACCGTCTCGACCAGGAGCTTCGCATTAACGCGCGCCGCGACGTGCTCGAGAACCTGCGCGGCCACGCCGTGGTCGTCGCCTACGGCCTCGACCGCGAGGCCCTCGAGGCCTCCGACGCGCCTTGGTACCTCGACTTGGCCAAGCTGCAAGCCACCCGCGAAGCAGTGCTGCTTCCGATCAAAGAACGTGAGCCGCTCGAGCAGGTGCTCAACGGGCTCACCACGATCAGCAAGGGAAAGCTCACCCGCCAGAAGGTCGGCCACACCCTGCAATACGCCTGGCTAGACGAAGGCGAGCTCCAGTGGGCGGTGATCTTGAGCGACGAGCATCTGATCTTCGTCGACAGCTCGGTCGCCTTCGACCACGCCGTCTCCTACGAGCGAAGCGCGCGCCCGCTGGGCGAGAAGTTCGAAAAGATCGGCGTGTCGCGCATCTTCGACCGAGAGGACGCCGCCGGGCTGTACCTCGACACAGCCAGCCTGGCGAGCATCCTGGCCGAAGCGGGCCAGGAGAGCTCGACCGGTTGGGTGGAGCCGTTTCGCAGCGTGGTCGTGACCACGCGCGATGAAGGCTCGATGGGGGTGACGCAGATCGATTTGGAGATCGCGCCGGAGTAAGTAGCGCGCGGATGTCGAGGCGAACGCTTGCAGAAGTTGTGGCGCCGTCTACTTGGGGGCGCCTGCACTGCGGCGCCAAACTACGATTTGAGGGTCGTTTCAACGCAACACATAAGCCACATCGAAACGACCCTCAAATTGCCTCTCTGAGCGGGCGTGGTTTGCCCGCGCCTCAAATAGACTTACGGCACATCCAACACGGCCGTGCCGGTGCCCGTATTGCCGTAGGCGTCAGTCACCGTCACCTCGACGGTGTAGCTGCCAGGCGAAAGCGACGAGACATCGGCGCTAAAGCGCGTGACCGGAATGCCGTCACGCCCGTCGACCGTCTCGGGGTTCGTCGCCAACGTCAGGTCGGCGCCCGTCAACGAGGCGACCTCGGTCGCGCCGTCCATCACCCGCACGGTCACGTCGTCGGCGCTGACGTCCTCGCCGACCACCAGCGGCGCCGAGATGCCGGCGCCCGCACGCGGGTGGCGCATCCGGAAGTTTCCGGTGACGCGGCCCGGATCTTCAGACGTCCCTTCGTACCGAAGGCGCGAGGCAGCCGGGTAGCCGAGCCGGCCTTCGACGGCGGTCCCCGTGGAAGTCACCTCGACCTCGACGGTGTCGGTCGCGACCACCTCGAAGACGCCGCTGGTCGCCTCGTAGCTCTGACGAGCCTCGTTGTCGTCGAGGTAATGTCCTTCGACGCGGAAGCGATACTCCCCGGTGGGGAAATTCTGCAGCTCTTCCCAGCGCACCGCCCACTCCCAATCGTCGCCGTTCTTGCGCCGACGGGTGAGCATGACGGGCTCGCGGTTGCTGTAGGTGCGCTTGCTCACGGTTTCGACGGCCTCGAAGGTGTCGCCGTTTTTCTTCTCGAGCACCACCAGCGGGGCCTGAGGCATCTCGGCGCCGGGGTCGCCGCCGACCCACGCCACGTCGATCGACTCGAGTCGGCTGACCGTCGCGGGCGGCTCGTCGACGAAGGTGCCCATGTTGGCCGCGTTGCTCGTCTCGACCGGGAACGGGCTCTCGTCGATGCGCGAGAACTCGGTGGGCAGCGCGGCCGGAAGCGCCGGCTCGACGCCGCCGTCAGTCAGCTTGCTGACCGTCTCCATGGCGCGGGCGACCAGGAAGTCGCCGAATTTCCAGCCCCACACGCTCATGCCGGCCTCGTAGCCGCCCTGGCGCCAGCTAAACGCATAGTCGGGGTACTCGTCGATGGCTTTCGGGGTCGAAATACCCGGGAACGGGGGCAGCTCGCCGCGCAGGTTCGACGGGGTCAGGTAGAACTGGTGGTCTTGAGCGTAGCCCCAGATCCAGGCGTCGAGCGGGTCGATGCCGAATTGGTCACGCGCCTCTTTGAGCACCTGCCAGCCAAACTCCATGGTCGCTTCGCCGGGAAGCGTGACCACGGTCAGCCCGCCGATGTCGAGGGCGGTCATCTGGCTCTTGGCGAAGAGGGTGATCGAGCGGTGGTGGTTGATCAGGTGCAGCGGCAAGCAGCCGCTCACCGGCGGGGTGATCGAGGTGCTGTAGTCGTCGTCGCCGTCCTCTCCGACACATTGCAGGCCGCCGAAATCGTACACGTCGCCCGGCGAGCCCTTGCCGATGGTGCCCACTTTCCACTCACCTTCGGCGTAGCCGACGTTCTCGTAGGTGATCGGGAAGCGATGGGTGGCGCCGGCCAGCGAGATGTCGGTCTCGGTGGTCATGTCGCGAAGCGCGTCGATGGCGCGGTCGGCCAGCTCGTGGCCCACGGCCTCGAAACGCGCGTTCTCGCCGTGGCCCCAGCGGTCGCCCCGTGGCGACATGCTGCCGCCGTTTTGGTTGAAGTAGAGCACCGGCACGAACCGGTCGTACTCCTCGCCCAGGCGCGCTTCAAGGGCGCGCTCGGCGCCGGCGGGGGCGTCTCCGGTAAAGTAGTTGTCGCCGTGGACCGTGCCGTGGGTGCCGTAGCTGATCATGACCGCCCGCGGGTTACCCTCGGCGTCGTCGATGCGGAAGAGCAGCAGCCGGTTGTCGTCGAACGGGGGCGTGGCGCTCCAGCGGTCGCTCGAGATGTAGTCGTCGGTGTCGTAAGCCTCGACGATCTCCCAGCCGAAGCGCGCCGGCGACAGGTCGTCGAGCGCAGCCTTGGCCGCCTCGAAGGTCGAGTCGACAGTCCAGTCGAAGACCTGCTGGCTGAACTCGTCGGTGCCGAAGCTTCCCAGCGGCAGGGCGGTGTCGTCCGGCAGTTGCCAGTAGCGCGTCGGGCCCGAGTGGGTGTGCGTGCCCGAAATGATCAGGCTGTCGCGCCAGTCTTTGCCCGTCTCCTCCTGGAGCTTGCGGGCGACCGCCTCGTGCAGCGGCATCGTCGGGAAGATCACCGGCAGGCGAATGAACATGAGCTGGCGCTCGCCGTTGTCGAGCACGAACGCGCGAGCGTACAGCCCGTGCATCTGGCCGTCGGTCTCGCGCAGCGACTCGACGTAGCGGCCGTCGCCCGAGGCCGAGCGCGAGCCGTAGCCGCCCTGCGACAGACCGATGGGGAAGGTCATCAGCGTGTTCGCCACGCCCGCCTCGAGCGGCTCGCGGGAATCACCGCCGGGATGTTCACCGGTGATCTCGCCTGTGAAGTCGACGCAGCTTCCGTTGTCGGCGCAGACCTGCCCGTCGGCGCAGTGTTGGTCGACCAGGCAGGCGATCCGGCAGTGCTCTCCGCCGCACACCGCGCGTCGTCCGAGCCCCGGCTCGAGCGCCTCGAACGCCTCGACGCACGTGTCCCAGTCTCGCAGGCCGCCACACTCGGGCGCCTCGACGCACACGCCGCCGTGACACATCGTGCCCTCGGCGCAATCGGCCTGCAGCTCACACGAGGCCGGACCGGTGTCGTCGTCGACATCCGAGGTGCCGTCGGCGCTCACGTCGCCGGCGTCGGGCTCGAGGTTCTGGTTGTTATTCTGGGACGAATCGGGATCAGAGCAGCCGGCGACGAGCGCCAGGCAGACAAACAACAAGACAAGAATGCGCCGCACGATGACTCCTCGAGGGGGCGGGGTGTAGTCGAACGTGCGCGATATTATCTGACCCCAAGCTCCGCCGCAAACAGCGCGGCTACGTATGGGGCTATCAAAATGGGGCTCGGGGTGGAACCTCAACGACGCTCGCCGATGAAGTACGCGATCGCCCCTTGGCCCAACGTGTACGTGGCCGACGAGGCGATGCCTGCGGCGATCACCGAGCCGGCGACGGGGATAAAGCGCACCGCCGTGCGCGCCATGCTACGCAGGGCGAGCCCCACGCCCACGTTCAAGCCCATGCCGAGGGCGAACTCCCAGGTATTCTTGAGCTTCATCTCGCGCCCGCTGATATGGGCGACCACCGCGATCATCGACATCTGCAGGCCGGTGATGGGCAGGATGTCGGCGACCGGGATGGGGACCGTGGCGATGGCACCGGCGATGCCGGAGGCGGCGCGCACGACCGATTCGGCGACGTCACGCTTAGTCTCGCGCACCCAGGTCAGGTGGGCGAGGCGCACGCGCACCTGCAGCGGCGCGCGGTGGACCATGCGGTCGACGAGGATCTGCTCCTCGCGCCACAGCACCACGTCGAACGACTCGTTGGGGACCTCCGAGGCGACGAGCAGGCGGCGAAGCTCGCTTTCGGCTTCGCCTTCGTCGAAATCGCCCTCTTCAGGGGGGAGCAACGCGGCGATTGTGGCCGGCGTCTCGCCGAAGGTGCCCTGCGCGAGGTTGACGATCCGCTCGAGGTGCTCGACGAGCTCGGCGTCGCCCTGGCGCCACAGGAACAAGATCACGTCGGGCTCTTCACGCGAGATCGCCTGGATGGTGGGCGTGCCGTCGTCCTCGGCGCGCAAGTCGAGCAGGCGCATCACCCCGCGCGGCGAGTCGTAGTCGTACCAGCGTCGCTTGCCCAGCCGCTCCTTGATGGTCGGGTCGCCGTCGAGCGACTCGCCCATGATCGTCTTGACGATGCCCGGCAGCGATACGTCCGCCGGCCCCACCACCGCCACGCGCGGGTCTCGCTGCTCGCCGAGGAGCTGGCGCACCAGCCGGAAATCCTCTTTGAGCTCCTCGCGCTCCTCTTCGGAGAGCTTGGCGAGCACACGCTCCGACAGAACCTTGTCGATGAGGTGCGAGATGCTGAAACGGCTTTTTTCGATCATCGGGTACTCCTCGTTTTGCATCGCGATGACCCCAAGGCAAGCCTTGGGGCTGCACGGGCGCCCCAAACTACGGGGCGAGCTCCGCGGGCAGCAAGTAGCCGCTCCGCTTCAGTTAACCATCGACGACGCGGGCCGACCAGGGGATCAGGCTTTTGAGTTCGGACGCGCGGCTGCGCGACAGCGGCACGCCCAGATCTTCGTCGCGCGACAGAACCAGTCGGTACGTGCCCGCGCCCCACGGCGCGATGCTCTCGATGGCGTCGAGGCGCACGATATAGCTTCGGTGGCACCGGAAGAACTTGTCTGCCGACAGGTTGTCTTCCAGAAATTTCAGGCTGAAGTCGGTGATGAAGCGGTCTTCGCGGGTCGCCGCGACCACGATGCCGTCTTCGGCCTCGAAGAAGAGGATATCGTCGATGGGCACGACGCGATAGACCCCGCGATCTTCGACCGAGATGCGCTCGAGTGGGCGGTTCTGCGCGGCGGGCGCCGCGCCGGCCGACTCGGGCGGGTCGTTGAGCCGTCCACGGGCGCGCTCGAGCGCCTTTTGGAGTCGCTCGAGGCGCACCGGCTTGAGCAGGTAGTCGACCGCGTCGACCTCGAAGGCGTCGACGGCGTGGTCGTCGTAGGCGGTCACGAAGATGACCATCGGGCGCTCGTCGACGGGCTTCTCGTGCAACAGCTCTGCCAGGCGCATGCCGTCGACGCCGGGCATATTGATGTCCAAGAAGACCAAATCGACCTCGCCGGCGTCGCCCCCTTCGAGAAAGTCGCGCGCGCCCTCGGCCGACGCCGCCTGCCCGGCGACCTCGACATCCTCACACTGCTCTAAGAGCCACTGAAGCTCTTCGCGGGCGGGTTTTTCGTCGTCGACAATCAGCGCCTTCACGTGATCACCTTTTTGAGTTGTTCGCGAGCTTGTTGTCTGAGTCCGCCGCCGGTGGTGCGGGTGGCCAACTCGTACGGCACGGTCACCTCGGCGCAGGCGCCCTCGACGTCCCCGCGCTCATCCAGCGAGAGCGTCGCCTCGCCGTGGTAGAAGCGCTCGAGGCGCTCGCTGACATTAACCAAGCCGACGCCGGTGCGCTTGGTATCGAGCTTGATGCCGCCCGGCCCCGGACCGTCGTCGAGCACGCGCACCGAAAGTAGACCCTCGTGGCATGTAACTTCAACACGCACCGAAACCTTTCCCTCGCGCGCGCCGTGGCGGATGGCGTTTTCGACCAGCGGCTGCAAGATCAGCGGCGGCACGACCACCGCATCGAGGTCGACATCGTCGGCGTCGGCCAGCTCGAATTGGAGCCCCTCACCGAAGCGTGCGCGCTCGAGATCGACGTAGCGCTCGAGCTGCTCGAGCTCGTCGCGCAGCGTGGTCTGCTCGTCGTCGCGGGCCAGCGTGTAGCGCAGAAACTCGCTCAAATCGAGGGTCAGCTCGCGCGCTTTGACCGGGTTGGTGCGGATGAGATAGGCGAGCGTGTTGAGCAGGTTGAACAAAAAGTGCGGGCGCACCTGGTACTGCAGCGCCTCGAGCTTGGCCGAGCGCACCAGATCGCGCGAGGTCTTCGCCTCGCGGCGGGTCAACTCGAGCTCGCGCACCAGACTCAGCAAGCCCATGAAGACCGACACCCCGATGACGTTGGCGGCGATCTTGGCCGCGTGCAGCTCGAGGTTGCTGGCGATGGCGATCGCCTGATCGAAGTCGAGCGCGGCCATCACCGCGCCCAGTCCCACGTGGTGGACGAGCTGGATGACTACCGCGCCCACGATCACCGAGATGACGCCGGTGCCGATCTTTCGGCTCCACAGCCCGGCCAGGCCTCCGTCGATCACACTCGCCGCGAAGACATACGGTGAGGTGGGGTCGTTGAGCGTGACGGCGTAGACGAAGCCGGCCAGCGCGCCCACGAGCACGCCGACTTTGCGCCCGCCCAGATAACCGGCCACGATGATGCCCACCGCGCGCAGGTTGAAGCCCATCCCGCCGATGTCGAACCCGAGGAAGACGCCCCAGACGGCCAGAAACCCGAGCACCGCCATCAAGAAGAGCCGGCGACGCACCGAGGCGTGCGCGCCGGTCTCGCCCAGCCACACCTCGGCGGGGCGCAACAGCAGCAACACCAGCGAGGCGGCCACCAGCACCGAGACCTTCTCGAGCAGGTTCAGGATGAGTTCTAAGAATTCCACGGCGTCACATTAGCCGATTTTGCCAAAACAAGAAAAACGAAAAGCAGCGCTTCCGCGCTGCTTTTCGTGATTGGCTACCCGCATGTGCCGTTATTGAAACGGGGTTGTGAAACCCTGGTTTTACCAGGTGGTGGACAGTAAGTAATGAGCGTCAGCCTTCGCTCTTGGAACGCAAGAGGCATGACTTCTTCTCATCAGCGACCGTCCCCATATATATACGTACGGGGTTCCTTGCTTGCCCATCTCGCACGAACACCGCAGCGTAGCCAAGTCGAGTAAATTGTAAGTCGTTGCGGACGCCCAATGCAAGCGCATCCTCGCTGACTGTGCGGATATAACGAGCGGGCCGGCGAAGCATTCCGCGAGGGCGAAAAATTGTTAGGTTGCTCAACTCCCACCACCCGCCGCCTCTTCGGTGCGAGTGCATCCCTGCTCTCGCCGCCTGCTTTTTAAGGCGGCATGGCTAGCCTCTTCTTCAGTTGCCGCCGTAGCGCCACATGCCGTGGCCCTCCACGCTCACATACGCCTGATTGGCGTGAGTGGTAAATCCACGGATCTGTCCGTCGGGAAGGCCCTGGCTCATCTCGGACCACTGGTTACGAGACGGATCGTACTGATAGACCCTCGAGTCGGTCAGCGCGTACAGCGCGTCGCCGCTGGCGTGGATCTCTTCGAAATACTCGCCGTCGAGTTCTTGGCGCGACGGCGTCGGCGTCTCCATCCACCGCTGCTGGTCTTCATCCCACACGAATACCTGACCGACCCAATTTACACCCCCACCGTCTGCCAGACGCGCCCGTTGCACCAGCGTGTACAGGTCGAGCTCGGTGCGGGCAAACGCGACCGGATAGGGACCGCGGTCGTCTTCGAAGCTCGGAGCGGGCAAGCCCTCGGAGCGCGAGGTGCGTTCGCCATCGTCGTCGACCTTATCCACCCAGCCGGTCAAGCCCGACTGGTCGATGAGCCAGATTTCGCCGTGCATCGAGGTCGCACCGTGCATCGAGTGATCTCTACGTCCGTTGTACTCGAACAGCTCCTCGCCTCTGGCACCGTCGTCGCCGATTCGCAGGAATGCGTAAGGGGTCAGCACATAAATCGTGCCGTCATGCTCGAAGACAGATTCGACACTCGCCGCGAGAATGGCATCGGCCTCGACGGCGAGTTCGACCTGTGCGTCGGAGGTCATACGCCATATTTCCGTGCGTGCGCCAAACGCCTCACCGGGCTCCGAGCTGGCGCTTACCACCAAGAAGAGCTGCTCGCCGTCGACGTGGATCTCCTCGACGGTGCGCAATGGGTCGATCCCTTCGCGCCACCACTCCGAGTCTCCTCCGCTGCGACACGACAACACGCCAAAATGCGCGAGCGCACAAAGGCCGATACTTGCGCCGGCAAGCTCGGTCGGGGTGTCCAGTGACGGTCCCACCGGCTCCCAGCCTTCGCCGGAGTCGTCCATGCGCCACACGCCCGCGCTGCGTGTGATTGCGTAGAGGGTCTCTGCGTAGGTGTGTAGTTCGAGAAGTCGAGTCTGCGGCGGGCGGGCGATTCGCTGCCAGCCCGACTCGCCGTATGTGACGATATGGTCTTCGCCGGTAACGTACGCCGCGTTGGTGCCTCGCTCGATGGCGTAGATCCGGCCGTCATGTCGCGTCACCTCATCGAGCGCCCCCTCGAGCTCGGCAGCCTCCTGCTCTTCCCAGGAGATACCGTCGTCCGACACGTAGACCTTGCCGGGTCGCTTGCTTCCGCCCCAGTGACGCCCATCGTAGGACGCCGCGCCGCGCAGTTGGGCGATGATGTACGGTCGCTCGTGCTCCGTCCAGGTCTGGCCACCGTCAGTGGAGTAGATATCGTTGTATATCCCCTGATGCAGATGAATGACCTGACCCGACTTCTCGAATTCTCCCGCGGCCTCGCGCACGAGCTGCCAATCCCCGCCGTCGACCTTGCGCACCAGACTCCCCGGGTGACGCTCGCTGGCGTGGTGGGTCGTGGCCAATGCCGCGCCGTCGACCTCGATGATCTCCTCGAGGCGAAGGCTCATTCGCTGCCACGTTTCATCACCGGAGTCGCGCGTGTAGGTCGCTTGATGGGTTAGAAGGTATTGCGCATCTCCCCACTGGCCAATCTGCAGGAGTGACTCACCCTCGGTGCGGCGCTGCTCGAGTTCCCCAGCCACCTGCGCCTCACCGGACAACGTATCGACCATCAAGATCCGTGGCGGATCGTGCGTCTCGTGCAGATAGAGTTGCCCGTCGACATGTCCGAGCAAGTAGGAGCTCCAGCCCAAGCCGTGAGCGCTCATCGGCGGGCCCTGCATCTGGCGCCACTGTCCGCCGGGCTCGACACTCGGCACGGGTCGGTCCCGCTGGTCGACCGGCGAGGGTGACTCACCTTCGTTCGACGGGTCGGAGCAGCCGGTGGGCAACAACAAACTCAACGACAGCAAACACAAAGATACGTAGCGGCGAGTGGGCAGAGTTACCGACGGCATTTGGTTCCCCACAAAATCAGATGGAGCGAAAGAACGTGACCTTCAATAAGTCAGACGCGGCGCGGACGGGATCATTCAGACGAGATATCGAAAAGCTCACGAAAGCGAGGGCAAGATGCCCTCGCACCGAAACGACACCCGCCGCCTCTTCGGTGCGAGTGCATCCCTGCTCTCGCCTTCGAGGGCAAGATGCCCTCCCAACGAAGAGCGCACCGAGTCGCGCACGCCGACTACTTGCCGACGCAAAACTCCGAGAAGATCTTGTTCAGGATATCGTCCGTCGACACCTGGCCGACGATGTCGCCCAGAGCGTCCAGGCCCTCGCGCAGGTCGAGCGCGACGAATTCGTGCTCCATGCCCGCTTCAACGGCCTCTTTGGCGCGCCCGAGCGCTTCCAGTGCCCGGTTGACGCACTCTAAGTGCCGCGTGCGGCTGAGCAGGACGCCCTCGCCGGAGGTGAGCTCGGCGGCAATGCCGGTAAGAACGCCGACCAGCTCGTCCATGCCCTCGCGCTCGCCGTCGGCGGCCAAGGCCGTCGGCACGACGTGCTCGAAGCGCTCCAGCAGCGCCACGTCGTCGGCGGTGAGCGTCGACGGCAAGTCGATCTTGTTGCGCACGACCACCGTTTCGATATGGCGGGCGAGTGTCTCTTCGAGGTCGCGGCGTTGATCGTCGTCGAGGCCTTGCTCTTGGTCGACGAGCCAGATGACCAGGTCGGCCTTGCTCTGCAGCTCGCGGCTTCGCTCGATGCCGATCTGCTCGACCTCGTCGGTCGCGTCGCGCAAACCGGCGGTGTCGACCACGCGCAGGGCGACGCCCTCGAGGTGGATCTCTTCTTCCAAAAAGTCGCGGGTGGTGCCGGCGATCGAGGTCACGATCGCTCGCTCCGAGCCGTGCAGCGCGTTGAAAAGCGTCGACTTGCCGGCGTTGGGCGGGCCCAAGATGACCACGCGCACGCCTTCTCGCTGGCGGCGGCCCTGGTCGAAGCGGCGCTTCAGGTCGCGAAGCTCGGCGATCACTTTGTCGACGCGTTGGAGCACCTCGTCGTGCTCGATCTGGTAGACGTGCTCCTCATGGGCGAAGTCGATGGCCGACTCGACCAGCGTCACTGCTTCCATGGTGAGCGTGCGAAGTTCACGGATGGCCGCGCCCAAACTCCCCTGCAGGTGCTCCATGGCGAGCTTGTGCGCCGAGACGCTGGTCGCCTCGACCAGGTCGGCGACGGCTTCGGCTTGGGTGAGGTCGATGCGTCCGTTCAAAAACGCCCGCTCGGTGAACTCGCCCGGGCCGGCCGCGCGCGCGCCGCTCGCCAGGGCCGCGTCGAGCACGCGGCGCAAGATGATCGGGCCGCCGTGGCACTGGAACTCGACGACGTCGTCGCCGGTGTAGGTATGCGGGCTCTCCATGAGCACGCACAAGGCCTCGTCGACCAGGTCTCCGTGTTCGTCGTGGATGCGCGACAGGCGCAATTTGTGGGAGGGGTGATCGTCGGGCCAGGCAGGCACCAACGCTCGGAGCACATCGCGCGCCTCGGGCCCGCTGACGCGGACGATGCCCACGCCACCCCGGCCGGCCGGAGTGGCGATCGCAGCGATGGTCGTTGAGTCGATCATGCAGGCGAAATCGAAAGCTTGCGGAAGATCCCCTTGCCCTCGCTCTCGGTCTTGACGCTCGAATCTTCCTCCAGCGCCTTGTGGACCACGCTTCGCTCGTAGCTGTTGAGCCCGGCGATGGTCACCTTTTTACCCAGGCGGGTGGCCACGTCGCGAAGCTCTTCGGCGACCGAATCGAGGCGCTCGGCGCGCTGGTCGCGGAAGCCGCTGACGTCGACATAGACCTGACGCTTGTCACCCACGCGCGACAGCGCGGCGCTCAAAAGCGTCTGGATCGACTCGATCGACTTGGGCGCCGAGGTGCCCACGCCGAGCAAGATCTCGGCATCTTCGCCGCTGACGTCGAAGTACAGCTTGTCTTCTTTGGCCTCGCCGCTGACGTCGAGGTCGAAGTTCATGCGCTCGAAGACGTCGGCGAGCCACTGCTCGCCGAATTCAATCGCGTCGACTTCGGGCTGCTCATTCTCTTCGTTGGTCTGTTCGTCAGTCATTTTGGAATCCAGTTGTGTTTATCAAAAGAGTTGGTCTTGCAGAAAAGCAGCGCCATCTATTTGGGCAATTAAGGACATAGGGGCAGCGATTTGTCACGTGCCTCCGATACGCAACCCATAGGGGCAGCGATTTGTCACGTGCCTCCGATACGCAACCCATAGGGGCAGCGATTTGTCACGTGCCTCCGATACGCAACCCTTATGTCCTTAATTGCTTATGTAGATGGCGTGACGCCTCTGCAAGGCCACCACCATCGCACAATCAATCACGCCTTCGCCGCCTCGATTTCTTCACCGCTGTACTTCTTCTTGACGTAGAACTGCTGGCCGACGCCGATGAGCAGGCTGAGTGCGTAGTAGAGCACCAGACCCGAGGGCAGGAAGATCATGAAGCCGGCGAACATGAACGGCATGATCTTCATCATCATCATCGCCTGCTGGTTGGTCGTGTCGACCGTGCTCATCTTCTGCTGGGCGAACATGACGATGCCCATCAAGACCGGCAGCACGTAGTACGGGTCGGGCTCGGCCAAGTTGGTGTACCACAGCGCGAAGTCGGCGTGATACAGCTCGACCGAGTTGTAGATCATGACGTACAGGCCGTACAGAATCGGCATCTGCATGATCATCGGCAAGCAGCCGCCAGCCGGGCTGACGTTGTGCTCGCGGAAAATCTTCATCGTCTCTTCGGTCATGCGCTGGCGGTCGTCTTCGTACTTCTCTTTGACCTCGGTGAGCAGCGGCTGGACCTTCTTCATGCGCTCCATGCTCGAGTAGGCCTTCATGTTGATCGGCCACAGCGCGCCACGAATCAGGAAGGTCAGGATGATGATCGCCAGACCCCAGTTGCCCACGAAGTTGTAGATCTTCTCGAGGCCCCAGCGCATCGGGCGCGCGATGAAGGCGAACATGCCGTAGTCGACGCTCTCCTCGAGGCTCACTGTGCCGTCGAGGGAGTCGTCGATGCCGTTGAGCACGTCGACGTCCTTGGGCCCCATGAACAGTTTGTGCGACAGGGTTTCGGTCTGACCCGGCTCGATGGAGAAGCCGGAGTTGACGAGGCGCGTGCGGATATAGTCGCTGTCGACGACCTTGAGCTCGCAGCGCTCGACCGGCTTGTCGGGGATGGCGGCCATCATGAAGTAGCGGGTGTCCACCGCCCCCCACAGCGTCTCGCCTTCGTCGAAGCGCTGGGGCGAATCGAGCACCGAGTCGAACGACTCGCGCTCGATGTCCTCGGAGTTCATGCACACGCCCTCGACTTCGTTGGGCTGGAAGTCCAGGAAGCTCGATTCTTTGTTGGGGTCTTTCCACTCGAAGATGTCGAGCGCGACCGTGTCGACCAAGCGGCCCTTGTCGAGCAGGTTGGTGATCTGGACGTCCATGTCGACGACATAGGGCAGATCTCTGTCGAGCGAGAAGACCTTGTCGATCTGGAAGCGCCCCTGCGGGTCGACGTAGCGGTACACGATCTTGTCGTACGCCTCGCCCTCGCCTTTGACGCTCTCGTCTTCGACGAGCTCGTAGACCGGCTTGCTGGGGAAGTCGACGCTCTGCTCGAGAAAGTCGAGCTCGAACGGATAGTGCTTGGCCTCTTTGGGGAAGCCGACGAGATCGCCTTTGGCCTGGTACTGCTCGGGCTCGGTCAGCTGGACGCTGGTCACGCGCGCCTGATCGTTGGTCAGGTGCACCGTGAACATGTCGCTCTTGATGATGTCCTTGCGCACCGCGACGTTGCGCGGCTGGGGCGTCGGCTCTTGGGCCTCGGCCTGCGCATCATCGGCGCCACCTTCAGCCCGCGCGTCCTGCTGGGCCGCCTGTTGGTCGGCTCCTTCAGCGGCGTCGGCTTGCTTGTCGGCGCCCTGAGCCTCGTCGGCAGCCTCTTCGCCGTCGGCGGTCTGCTCGACGGTCTGCTCGCCGTTGGCCGCGTCCTCTTCGGGCATCGGCGGGGCGACAAAGGTCTGCCAGATCAACAGGACGGCCGCGCTGAGGACCATCGCCAAGATGAAACGCTTCTGTTCCATGATAAATCTTTGGTTGGGTTACTGCCGTGGGTGCGAGCCCGCCTCCTTTGAATCTAAGGACGCATCGTCGCGTTTAGAGCCCTACAGCTTCAGGGTACGGGATCGTGACCCCCGGGATGGAACGGGTGGCACCGCATGAGCCGCTTGAGGCCCAGCCAACTTCCGCGCACGAATCCGTGGCGTTTGATGGCGATCAAAGTGTACTGAGAGCACGTGGGCCGAAATCGGCAGGCAGGGGGCGTCAGTGGGGAGATGGCGCGCTGATAAAAGCGGATCATCGCCATGCCGCCGCGTGCCAGCCAGCCCGGCTGAGCGTCGTCCGCGCGCACCAGCGCTCCGTCAGCCTCGGTGGACGACTCGGTCTTGTCGGCGCTGATGTCGTCGGCGCTGATGTCGTCGGCACTGGTCCTGTCGCCAGTAGGCTCAACCAAGGCATCCTCTCGTTGGCGTTGCTGGTCGTCAGCGTTTTCGGGAATCGACCGCGCGTTTCATCAAGCCCACCAACTCGTCGCGCAGTTCGTCGAACTCGTCGCGTTGGCCGGAGGCCTTGACGATGACCACGAAATCGTAGCCGCTGGGGATCTCGGTCTTGTTGCGCCGAAAGATCTCGCGCACCCGCCGTTTCCACCAGTTACGCACCGTGGCCTTGCCCACCTTTTTGCTGGCGGTGACCCCCAGGCGCGACCAGGCGCGACGGTTGGGGCGCCCGTAGACGATAAAGTGCTTGTTCGCCCGCCGGGTACCTTTGCGCTGCGTCCTCAAAAACTCGGGGCGCTTGCGCAGCCTCTCGGCCTTGCGCAACCGCTCGTCGTCCTCGAAGCGCTCCGGCTCTGTTTGCTCCCGCTCGGATGGAGATGCCACCGGATTCGCTCCCGCTGATGCCCAAAAGCAGCAAAAGGGCCCCGACTCGGGGCCCTGTCGCCAGGTCAGGTACGACGCGTCCGCTTATGGAACTTGCGCGGCGACAGACGCTTGCGGCCTTTGCTGCGCCGACGCTTGAGGGTCTTGCGGCCCCCTTTGGACTTCATGCGGGCGCGGAAACCGTGAGTCTTGCGACGCTTCTTACGACTCGGCTGATACGTTCTCTTCGGCATGGCTATTCCTCTCTATGCACAATTCGCGATGCGAGCACATCCTTGCACCCGATCGACTTTGATAAGACGACTTGGAAACAACAACCCCACACTGGCTATTTCGAGACCGTCGAGATCGCGAGCAAACCGGGCGCGGGTCAAAAAGCGTGGCAAATAAACACAAAGGCGAGCGGTACGTCAAGTGTATTGGAGACAAGGCAGATATTCACCACGGAGAACACTGGGATACGGGGAAAAAATTATCGGCCTCTCTCCGTGAGCCCCGTGTCCCCGTGGTGAACCTCAGCGCAGCAGCTTCGCCTCGAGGCCGTCGATCAAGGAGGTCATCTCCTCGTCGCCGTCCTCGATAAGCCCGCCGATCTTCTTGCAGGCGGCCAGCACGGTGGTGTGGTCCTTGCCCCCGAACTGCTCGCCGAGTTGCGGGTAGGAGTGGTCGGTGTGCTTGCGCGCCAGGTACATGGCGTACTGGCGAGGCTTGCTGATCGCGCGGGTGCGCCGGCTCCCCTTGATGTCACGGGGGGTGATGCCGAAGTCACTGGCGACGACCTCGATGATGTACTCGGTCGACAGCTCGCGGCCCTGCTCGATATTCATGCGGTCGAGCATCTCGCGGGCCAAGTCGAGCGTGATCGGCTGGTTCATCAGGCTGGCCTGGGCCCCCAGGCGAATGAGCGTGCCCTCGAGCTCGCGCACGTTGCTGCGAATGGAGCTGGCCAGCAAGATCGCCACGTCCTTGTCCATCTCGATGCCGTCGGCCTCGGCCTTCTTCTCGAGGATGGCAATGCGCGTCTCCATCTCCGGCGGCTGGATGTCGGCGCAAAGGCCCCAGCTAAACCGGCTTCGCAGCCGCTCTTCGATGCCCGGCAGGTCCTTGGGCATCACGTCGGAGGTGATCACGATCTGCTTGCCGCTGTGATACAGGGCATTGAACGTGTGGAAGAACTCTTCCTGAGTCGAGTCCTTGCCGGCGATGAACTGGATATCGTCGATGAGGAGCACGTCGCAGTTGTTGCGAAACTGGGTGCGGAACGAGTTCATATCCTTTTGGCGAAGCGAGGTGATGAGCTGGTTCATGAAGTCCTCGCTCGACAAGTTCACCACCCGCGCCTGCGGGTTGCGCTTGATCGCCTCGATGCCCACCGCGTGAAGAAGGTGGGTTTTGCCCAGGCCCACTCCGCCGAAGATGAACAGCGGGTTGTACGAGCCGCCGGGGTTGTCGGCCACCGCGCTGCACGCGGCGTGCACGAACTGGTTGGAGGGGCCGACGACGAACTCGTCGAAGTCGTGGCGCGGGTTGATCCCGGCGGCCATCATCGTCTCGGCGAGTTCTTGCGGGCTCGGATTTGGCTCGCTGGGACGCACCGCCGCGTCGGAAGCCCGATCCAGCTTCATCTGCGACTGGCCGGCCGATGTCTGGCCCGCTCCCGACGGCTCGGCGACCACCGCCGCGTCGACCACCGCCTGGCCTTCGGCCTGCAGCCGGCCCATGCGCGCGGCCATCGCCTCTTCGGGCGCGTCGATCGACTGGACGACCTGCTCGCCGCCGCCGGCCTTTTGGCGCTCATAAGCCGAAGCGACGTCGAGCTTGACCTCGACCGGTTCACCCGAGGCGACCTCGAGCGAATCTTCGATCAGATCGAGGTAGTTGTCCTCGATCCAGGCCTTCAGGAACTCGTCGCCGACTTCCAAAAAGTAGGTCTGTCCGTCGCAGTGGTGGTACTTGATATTCTTAAACCACGACTGGAAATTATGGGAGCTCACCTTCTCTTGAAGGTCGCGCAACGCGGCTTGCCAGATATCCGTCATAGGTCAACGTCAGTGGGGTCTGGAACAACTTAAACAACCAAAAACCGGGCCCACCAGATCTAGCCCCTCGCGGTCCTTTCATCAACCTAACGACATCGATCTCAAGGCGAAAACGAGGCGATCTTCGGACGGCTTCGAGCGTTCAAAAAACGCTAAGTGCATGGGTGAGTTTGGCTTTTGGAGAACGCCCGAATATGTCGATCCGGTGACGAGAAATTTTCGATCCGCAGACACCCGAAAATTCTCTTGCGTTGGCTTCAAGTAACGGATCCGACCGCAGCGCAAAGCTCGCCGAGATCGCCTCCGATCTTCGGCCCCGTGATCCCCCCGATCAGATCATGCCATTTGGAGATCGGATCGAGAGAGTCTAAGCCGAGCCCATCTTGCCCATCATCAAAAACGCCGTCGGGTCGACGCCGATTTTGGCCAGCGCGCGCTTCCAGCAGTCGGCGGGTGCGGTCTGGCGGATGAGCGCCTCGTCGAAGTCGGCCACCAGCCAGGAGCCCTCTTCGAGTTCCCCCTCGAGCTGGCCGGCGCCCCAGCCGGCGTAGCCGAGCACGGGCATGATGTAGTCGTCGGTCTCGTGCAGGGCGAACCCCTCGATGAGCCGACCCGAGGGCGACAGCGTCCAGTCCGGGGCGAAGTCGATATCGGCCGGCTCGACGGAGTCGAACGGCGCCTTGCGCGCCTGTTCACCCTCGTGCTTGAAGATCACCCACAACTGCTCCATGCGCACCGGGCCGCCAAAATAGACGGTCTGCTCGAAGCGCTCGGGCAAGATCGCCTCCTCGATCTCCTCGTTGACGCTGGCGATCAACGTGCCAAAATCAACCTCCAGCGGTTTGTTGATGATGTAGCCCATCGCCCCCTCCTCGTCGTGGTGGACCAGCAAGATGACCGCCCGCTCGAACGGGCTGCCGTCGAGCTTGGGGGAGGCGACGAGAAATCCGGGAGCCATCGAGCTCGAGTTTTGGGTCGATTCGGCCATGAAAGGACTCGCAAAGAGGCAATGGATGGTGGACTTCCGCGACAGCATCTTTAGTGTAACTACCGAGCGATCGCGCGGCAACGCACCTACCATGGCTCGCGACGTTGCCTCGGAGGCAGGGCCTCAGGCCCCGAAAAATCTTACGACTGACTCAGGGAGAACAAGATGAAGCGAATGAGCTACGAAGAGATCGCCCAAAAACGCGAACAAGAAGACCTGCGCATCATCGACGTGCGCGAGCAGGACGAGTACGACGCCGTCCACGTCAAAGGCGTCGAGCTCTTCCCGCTGTCGAAGCTGCGCGAAGGCGAGCGCCCCGAGCCCGACGACCGCCCCGTGGCGATCATCTGCCGCTCGGGCGGCCGCAGCGCGATGGCGTGTCAGATTCTGGAAGGCGAGGGCTGGGAGGAGTGCATCAACGTCGAAGGCGGCACGAACGCAGCGATCGAGATGGGTGAGGAGGAAGTGGAGCGTGGGTGAAGCAACTCACTGCTTTGCGAGACTCACTCCACCCTCCTCAATCCGAATCGGCCCCTCATCCCGCTCTTTCGGGATGACCACGCCCGCCAGATCGTAGGCGGTGGCCTGCTGGATCTCGACCTCGACGATGTCGCCCGGGGTCGGCAGGTCGCCGCCGTAGTCGAACGACAGGTAGACCACCCCGTCGATGTCGGGGGCCTGGCCGTAGTGGCGGCCTTCGAGCACCGCCTCGTGCTGCTCGGAGACGCCGTCGACGATCACCTCGGTGTTGTAGCCGACCCACTCCTCGTTTTTTTCGAGCGAGATCTGCTGCTGCAGCTCCATGAGCGCGTCGCGCCGTGCGATCTTGACCTCTTCGGGCAACTGCCCGTCCATCTCGGCCGCGGGCGTGCCTTCTTCGGGGCTGTAGGTGAAGATGCCCACGCGGTCGAAGCGCACCTCTTCCATCCAATCGTACAGCTCCTGGAACTCCGCGTCGGTCTCGCCGGGATAGCCGACGATAAACGTAGTGCGCAGCACCAGGTCGTCGACCGCGCGCAGCCGGGCGATGAGCTCGGCCTGGCGGTCGCGCTGGATATTGCGCCGCATCGACTTGAGGATGCGCTGGTTGATGTGCTGCAGGGGCATGTCGACGTACGGCAGGATGCGGTTCTCCTCCTGCAAGATCTCCAGGACCTCGTCGGTGAAGTTCCACGGATACATGTAGAGCATCCGGATCCAGTCGACCTCGGTCGCCTCCTCGTCGAGGCGGCGAAGAAGGCGCACCAGGTAGTCGCGGTTCTTCTTGGGATCGAGGTCGATGCCGTAGCTCGTCATGTCCTGGGCGACCAGGATGATCTCTTTGACGCCACTCTGGCCCAGACGCTTGGCCTCCAGCACCACGTCGTCGATGGTGCGGCTCTCTTGGGTGCCGCGGATCTTCGGGATGATGCAGTAGCTGCAGCTCCTCGAACAGCCCTCGGCAATCTTCAGGTAGGCGGTGCCGCCGCGAATGGTGTTCGTGCGGGCGACCTCGTGGTCCATGATGAAGCTGCCCGGCTGCACGTAGGTCTTCTCGGCCAGTTCCCCTTTGAGCGCCTCGTTGATCGCGGTGAACGTCTTGGTGCCCAAGATGGCGTCGACCTCGGGGATCTCGACCTCCAGGTCACCGGAGTAGCGCTGCGATAGACACCCCGACACGACCACCTTGTCGAGCAGGCCGACGTTTTTGCGCTCGACCATCTCCAAGATCGTGTTGATCGACTCCTCTTTGGCGTCGTCGATAAACCCGCAGGTATTCACCACCACGATGTCGGCCTGATCGGCGTCGCCGACCATGTCGAACTCGCCGTCGTCTTGGATGAGCCCGACCATCACCTCGGAGTCGACCCGGTTTTTGGGGCAACCGAGGGAGATCATGTGGACTTTTTTGCGTTTTTCTTGGGTCATCTTTGTAAAGCCTTGCATAAATTCGGGGGCGCCTGCCGGGGGTGCGACCGGCAAAAGGCGCCGGTCTTACCCCCGGTGACGGTGGGTCTTTAAACGAGCGAGCGTTTGGGCGGCTCGGGTTATTTGATCATCTCCGACTTGCCCAAGCGAGCGCAAGAGCAAACCACCCTCGTCACCGGGGGTAAGCCCAGCCGATATGCGCCTCGCACACTCGGCGTAGCGCACCCTCGGAAGGGTCAACGCTCGACAAGTCTCTCGCCTTGATACCAAGGGTTCCCCACCAGCACAAACGCACGCTCTGGCTAACTCAACCGCCCCCAAAACACCCGCGTATCATACTCCACCACCACCGTCCCGTCCTCCTCGAAACGTTCGAACACCTCCCGCAACGCCTCGATCATCGCCTCATAGTCGGCGTGACCCGCCTGCGGGATATACGAGCACGACTCGAGCCGGCCGCGCAGGCCGTCGAAGTCGAGCACCTGTGCATTGTCGAAGACGGCGTACTGAAAGTCGTCGTGGCCGAAGAAAGGCGCGAGCTTCTCACGCACTTCCAGGCGAGTGTGGTCGACGGCGTCATAGTCCGTGCCAAAACGGACGATCAGCTGCTCGAATTCCTCCAGGAAGGGGGTCGAAGACTTGCGCCGCGAGTTCCAAATCAGCGCGACTTGGCCCTCGGGCTTCAAAATGCGCCCGAACTCACGTCGGGCGGCTTCGGGATCGAACCAATGGTAGGCTTGGGCGGCGCAGACCAGGTCGAAGCGACCGTCGGGGAGGGTGGTATGCTCGGCCGTGGCGTCGACGGTGTAGCAACTGCCCTTCATGCCGCAGATCTGGGTATCCATCGCGGTGCGCATGGGCTGATTGGGCTCGACGGCCCACACCTCGCAGCCGCGCTCGACCAGCATCTTCGTGAAGATGCCCGTCCCTGCCCCCACGTCGGCGACCCGCCGGCCGGGGCCGACGAGCCCCTCGTCTTCGAGCAGGTCGAGGAGCTCGTTGGGATAGCCCGGGCGGTATTTGACGTAGTCGGCCACGCGGTCCGAAAACCGCTCGGTGGGTTTGGCTTCGCTCATCTTATCAACCCTCTTATTGCAACCCTCGCATCGTCGTCGCCTCGCGCACCCGCTCGATGGCCCCGATGAAGGCGGCGGTACGCAGCGACACATCGTGCTTGTTTTTGAGCCCGCGGATATGCTTGTGCGCGGCGATCATCCGCTTTTCGAGCTCGGCGTTGACCCGCGTCTCGGGCCACGAGAAGTGCTGAATATTCTGGGCCCACTCGAAATAGCTGACCGTGACGCCACCTGCGTTGCAGTAGATGTCGGGCACCACGGTGACGCCGCGCTCGTTCAAGATCTGGTCGCCCTCGAAGGACGTCGGCGCGTTGGCCGCCTCGAGCACGTAATCGGCCTTGATGTCGGCGGCGTTCTCCTCGGTAATCACATCACCCAGGGCTGCGGGCACGAGCACGTCGCACTCGAGCTCGAGCAGATCTTCGTTGCTCACCGGCTCGCTATTCTTGCAGTCGACCACCGAGCTCGTCTCGTAGGCGTGCTCGAGCACGGCGAGCGGGTCGAGACCGTCGGGGTTGTAGATGCCCCCTTTGATGTCGCTGACCGCCAAGACCTTGGCGCCCGCCTCGTGCAGCAGCTTGGCCGCCCAACTGCCGACGTTGCCGAAGCCCTGGATGACAAAGCTCGTCCCCTCCAGGCCGCGCCCGTCGCGCTCGAGCACCTCGCGGATGGCGTACATCGCCCCGCGGCCGGTGGCCGCCTCGCGACCGTGCGATCCGTGCAGATCGACCGGCTTGCCGGTGACCACCGCCGGGTTGAAGCCGTGGTGGTTGGAGTACTCGTCGAAGATCCAGGCCATCACCGACGCGTCGGTGTTCATATCCGGCGCCGGGATGTCGGTGGTGGGTCCGATGAACTCGTGGACGCGCTGGGTGAACCGGCGAGTCAGGCGCTCGAGTTCGGCCAGCGAGAGTTGCGTCGGATCCACCTGAATGCCGCCTTTGGCGCCCCCGTAAGGCACGTCGATAAGCGCCGTCTTCCAAGTCATCAAACTCGCCAGCGAGCGCACGTGGTCGAGGTCAGCCTGCGGGTGGTAGCGCAAGCCCCCCTTGAACGGCCCGCGCGAGTCGTCGTGCTGGACGCGGTAGCCGATGAAGTTGCCCATGGAGCCGTCATCCATGCGAATGATCAGCTCGACTTTGACCTCACGGCTGGGCGTCTCGAGCAGGATGACCTCCTCTTCGCTCAGGTCGAGCACGTCGAAGGCCTGCTGCAAGAAACGGTTGGTCGTCTCGAATGCCTTTGTCATCGTTCACTCCAGTTGATTGCCATTATTAATTGGCCGCCCCCTTCTGGTGCCGGCGAGCCTCACAGATTGTGCTTACGTAGTGCTGTTCGTCCAATCTGGTGGGTGTTCGGGGCGTGTGTCAAGGCGGTCGGTCTGGTGGGAGTGGTCGGTTTCTATAGGTCTATTTGGGGGTACAAACTACGATTTGGGGGTCGACGAATTGGCTGCCACGCTGAATTGAGCGCCCCTCAAATTGTAGTTTGTCTGCCCAAATAGCCGAATTGGCTGCCACGCTGAATTGAGCGACCCTCAAATTGTAGTTTATCTGCTCAAATAGACGCTCAACTCGGCTTGGTCGGTGGTTGGGGCGCCCCTCAAATTGTAGTTTGTCTGCTCAAATAGACGCCGATACACTCGACACAATCGCAAACAACCCCCTTCAGAGGTCGTACCTTGCCCACAAACACGCGCGCAGCCATCATTCTCGCCATCGTGACCCTCGCCGTCGGCTGCTCCGACGACTCGTCCGGCGAACAGCCCTCGCCGGACGCCGCCGACGCCGCCGCCGACACGGCGTCTGACACCACGCTCGATGCGTCCGCAGACGCCTCCGACACGGTGTCTGACACCACTTCCGACACGGTATCAGACACCATGTCGGACGCCTCGACGGCCACCTGCGCGCTCCCCGCTCCCTTCGATCACGACCCGGCCTACCCGATCGAGGTGTGGGTCTCGCCCGTTGGCGACAACACCAACGCCGGCACTCGAGAGGCGCCCTTTGCCACCCTCGAGCACGCCGCGTCGACCGCCGTGCAGGGCACGCGCATTCACCTGATGGCGGGCACGTACTCGGGCGGCATCTACCTGGACAACCTGCAGGGCACGGCCGAAGCGCCCGTCGCCATCGTCGGCGAGGAGGGCGCGGTCATCGACGGCGGCAACACGGGGCTCCAAGTGAGCGACCCGAGCTATCTGACGATCGAGAACCTGACCATCCGCAACGTCGCCCAAAACGGGCTCAACATCGACGACGGCGGCAGCTTCGACACCCCGGCCCACCATGTCGTCGTGCGCAATGTCACCGTCGAGGGCGTCGGCGACGGCGGCAACCAGGACTGCATCAAGCTGTCCGGGGTCGACGACTTTTGGGTGCTCGACAACGACGTGTCGCAGTGCAGCGGCCAGGGCATCGACATGGTCGGCTGCCACGACGGCGTCATCCACGGCAACCACATCCACGACAAGCCCAGCTCGGGCATCCAGGCCAAGGGCGGCACGGCCGACATTCTCATCCACGGCAACCGCTTCGCCGACGTGACCGGCCGCGGCATCAACGCCGGCGGCAGCACCGGCCTCGCCTACTTCCGGCCGCAGGACGCCCCCTACGAGGGCGTGCGCATCCGCGTGGTCGCCAACGTCTTCGAGCGCGTCGGCGCCGCATCGGGCGCCCCGATGGCGTATGTGGGCTGCGACGCGTGCGTCTTCGCCCACAACACCGTCATCGAACCCAAGACCTGGGTCGCTCGCATCCTCCAGGAGTCGACCGACGAGCGCTTCGTGCCGTCGCGCGACGGGCTCTTCGTCAACAACATCGTCGTCTTCAACACGGCCGATTTGCGAAACGGCGTCTTCGTCAACGTCGGCGGCAACACCGCCCCGGAGACGTTCACCTTCGCCAATAACCTGTGGTTCGCCCTCGACGACCCCAACTTCAGCGGCCCGAGCTTGAGCGGAGGCATCCCGGCCCCCCAGGACAGCATCGTGCAGCAAGAGCCCGGCTTCGCCGACCGCGCGGGCGGAGACTACCGTATTGGGACAGACAGCCCGGCCGTCGGCGCAGCGCGCACGCTGTCGGGCGAGGCTTTTCCGGATTACGACGGTCGCTGCTTTGACGATCCGGCGGCAGTGGGGGCGTTCGCGGCACAATAGAGCTTTTGTGCCGCCGGGACATTTCCAGTCATACGTGAGGGTCGTTCTTTCGGGCGTGGGCGGTTGCCGGGAGCTATTTACGGCTACAAACTACAATTTGAGGGTCGTGGAATTGGCCGTCACGCAGAACCGAGCGACCCTTCAAATAGTGACGTATTAGTAAATCGACCGCTCGCCTCAACACGGGAGCCACCCATGAGTTACTCGTCGCACTACAGCTTGTCCCTCTTGCTGCTCGCAGCCATCGCACTGCTCGCCTGCGACGAAGTTCGCTCCGAGCCCACCCTTGGAGGCAGCGCTTCCAGCGCTGGTACCAAAGCCTCCGAACAGACTTCGCCGGCCAGCACCGACCTCGGAGGCAGCAATTCCCGCGCTGATAACAAACCGGCCCCCAAAGCGCCCCTACGCCCCGCCGAGGCCGACAAGGGCGTCTTCTCCGAGCTCGACCCGAAGGTACAGCTCGCCTTCCCAACCTGGCTGGCCAAGCGCGACGTCACCGTCGTCGATCCGCCCGGCGACGGCTCGCTGTTCGCCTACATCGACGGCACCCCCGTCGCCCTCGCCCACGCCCAGATGGGCGGAGCCAAGGCGATCGCCGGCTGGGCCAAAAACGACGTCGACCAAGACGGCATCCCCAACGCGCTCGACATCCTCATCGGCGCCAAGAAGACCGCGCTCAACGGAGCCAAATACCAGGGCGGCTACAAGGGCCTCGACTACCCCGGCGGCGACGTCCCGCGCACCGAAGGCGTCTGCACCGACATGGTCATCCGCGCGGTGCGTAATGCCGGCATCGACCTGCAAAAAGAGCTGCACGAGGACATCGAGGCGAGCCCAAAGTCCTACCCGATGGTCGAGAAGCCCGACCCGAATATCGACCAGCGCCGGGTCAAGACGATCTTGCCCTACTTCGAGCGTCATTGGCAGAAGCTGGGTACGGATCCCAAGGCCGACGCACTCGCCAAAGACGGCGCGATGTGGGCGCCTGGCGACGTCGTCTTCATGAACACCATGCGCGACGAGCGCCCGGATCACGTCGGCATCATCAGCGACACGCTCGGCAAGTCGGGCCTGCCGCTGGTCATCAACAATTGGTCCGACGGGTATCACACCCAGGCGATGGATTTGCTGAAGTTTGTGCCGGTGACCCACCGGTTTCGAGTGCCGTCGCAGAAACTAGAGGCGCTCGGTGGGCTCGACGAGGCGCTGAAAGACTACAAGATCTCGCTGCCCCAAAAGCACAAGCAGGTCATCCTGGTCCAAACGGGTTCGGCGTCGAGCTCACGCGGCACGCTGCGTCGATTTCGGCGTACGGAAGATGGCTGGCAGCAAGTCGGCGAGCTGGTAGACGTGCGCCTGGGCGCGGCGGGACTGGGCGAGGGACGCGGGTTGTACGACTTCGATGCCGGCGATCTCGAAGCCAAAAAGGAGGGCGACAAGCGCTCCCCGGCCGGCGTCTTCGGGCTGGGCACAGCCTTCGGCACGGTCGAAAAGCCTTACGAGGGCGACTGGCCCTGGCGCAGCGTCGACGCCCGCGACCGCTGGGTCGACGACCCGACTTCGCCCCACTACAACACCTGGCAGCGGGTGGGCGCGGACGGAAAGGAGGGAGACTGGAAGTCGGCCGAAAAACTCGCCATGTACCGACTGGGGCTGGTCGTCGAGCACAACACCAAGGACGTCAAAAAGGGCGCAGGCAGCGCCATCTTCCTGCACACTTTTGCCGTCGGCGAGGGCGCCACGCTCGGCTGCACGTCCACCAAGCAAGCCGCGCTGGTCGAGCTTCTGGGTTGGCTCGACCTGAAGGATGAGCCGATGTTGGTGCAGGTAGCTTTGTAGAGGGGACCTTGCAGAATAGTCACCTCAACCCCTCCGCCCTCCGGGCACCTCCCCTAACGGCAAAAAGCGCCGTTGGGGAGGAAATGGTTGCTCCAACGAACACATGTGGTGGTGGGGCCGACCATTCGCCCCCCAAAGCGACGCGTGGGGGGCAGGCGCGAACGCGCCGGGGGGTTGAGGTGGCGCATCTGCAAGGCCAACTCTACAAGACGAGGGCAAGATGCCCCCGCTCCGAGAAGACGAGGGCAAGATGCCCCCGCACCGAGAAGACGACGGCAAGATGCCCCCGCACCGAGAAGACGAGGGCAAGATGCCCCCGCACCGAAGCTACGCCACGTTCACACCCAACAGCCGACTCTCCAGCTCACGCACCTTGTCGCGCAGGTCCGCCGCATCCTCGAAGCGCAAGTCGGCCGCCGCCGCCTTCATCTCCTCGCGCAACTCCTCGATCTTCGCCTCCATGCGCTCGGTGGAGTTGAGCGCCTCGACGTTGTCGAAGTCGAATTTGGTCGCCTCGTCGGCGGTCTTGGTGCCGGCGGCGACCTCGTCGGGCGCGCCGGGCACGTGCTGCTCGATGTCGGCGATCTTCTTTTTGATCGTCTGCGGCGTGATGCCGTGCTCTTCGTTGTGAGCCATCTGGATCTCGCGGCGGCGGTTGGTCTCGTCGACCGCCGCCTCGATGCTGTCGGTGACCTTGTCGGCGTACAAGATGACCTGGCCCTTGGAGTTACGCGCGGCGCGCCCGATCGTCTGGATGAGGCTGCGCGTGCTGCGCAAGAAGCCCTCCTTGTCGGCGTCCAAGATGGCCACCAGGCTCACCTCGGGGATGTCGAGGCCCTCGCGCAACAGGTTGATGCCCACGAGCACGTCGAACTCGCCTCGGCGCAGGTCGCGGATGATATTCATGCGCTCGATGGTGTCGATGTCGCTGTGCAGGTAGCGCACTTTGACGCCCAATTCGCGCAAGTACTCGGTCAAGTCTTCCGACATGCGCTTGGTCAGCGTGGTGATGAGCACCCGCTCGTTGGCGTCGATGCGCTTGCGAACCTCGCCGTACACGTCGTCGACCTGCTCGAGGGCGGGGCGCATCTCGACCTGCGGGTCGATCAGACCGGTCGGGCGAATGATCTGCTCGGTGACCACGCCCTGGCATTTCTCCAGCTCGTAGTCGCCCGGGGTCGCCGACACGTAGATGATCTGGTTGATCTTGTCCTCCCACTCCTCGAACTTGAGCGGGCGGTTGTCCATGGCGCTGGGCAGCCGGAAGCCGTGCTCGATGAGCGTGGTTTTGCGGGCGCGGTCGCCGCGGTACATGCCGCCGATCTGGGGCACGGTCACGTGCGACTCGTCGACGACCATCAAAAAGTCTTGGGGGAAGTAGTCGATCAGGCACGGCGGCGCCTGGCCGGGGCGCCGGCCCGACATATGCCGCGAGTAGTTCTCGATGCCGTTGCAAAAGCCCATCGTAATCAGCATCTCGATGTCGAATTGGGTGCGCTGCTCGAGGCGCTGCGCCTCCAACAACTTGCCCTGGCTGATGAGCTTCTCGAGGTGCTCTTTGAGCTCGTCTTTGATCGAGTCGATCGCGCTCTTTTTGCGATCGGGCGGGATCACATAGTGGCTGTTCGGGTAGATGGCGATCTTGTCGAGCTTCTCCAAGCGTTTGCCGCGAAACGGGTCGATCCGGTAGATCGCCTCGATCTCGTCGCCGAAAAACTCGATGCGAATCGCCTCATCCTCCTCGTAGGCCGGGAAGACCTCGACGACGTCGCCGCGCACGCGGAACTTCCCGCGAAAGAAGTCGTAGTCGTTGCGGTCGTATTGGATGTCGATGAGCTTGGCGAGCACGTCCTTGCGGCGCGCCTCCTGGCCCTGTTCCAGGAACAGGAGCATGCCGTGGTACGCCTCCGACGAGCCCAGGCCGTAGATGCACGACACCGAGGCGACGATGATCACGTCGTTGCGGTCGAAGAGGCTGCGCGTGGCCGAGTGGCGCATCCGGTCGATGGCATCGTTGATCGACGAGTCCTTCTCGATGAAGGTGTCCGTCGACGGGATATACGCCTCGGGCTGGTAGTAGTCGTAATACGAGACGAAATACTCGACGGCGTTGTGCGGAAACAGCTCCTTGAACTCGTTGTAGAGCTGCGCCGCCAGCGTCTTGTTGGGCGCCATCACGAGCGTGGGCCGGTTGACCTGCTCGATCACGTTGGCGATCGCGAAGGTCTTGCCCGTGCCGGTCGCCCCCAGCAACGTCTGATGCTTCAAGCCCTCATTGAGGCCACCGGCCAACTCGGCGATGGCATTGGGCTGGTCGCCCTTGGGCTCGTACTCCGATACCAATTTGAAACGATCGCTCATAAATCTCGCCACGTATGTTTGGAGGCAGGCCTTCTAGGCCTGATCCATGTTTGGAGACAGGCCTTCTAGGCCTGGTCCCGCGCCCGAAGCGCTCCCTCCGAAACGACTGAACAGGCGTTTAGTCTCGCGCCCACCATAACGGAAATCCCGCGCCACGAAAACCGGCGAGCGAGACGAGTCATTCCACGTCAGGAGAGGCGCAGATCGCAGTCGAGACGCAGCGTCTGGGCGTCGAAGTTGAGCAGGCGCCCCCGCTCGTCCCAAAGCGTCAACCACTGCCCGTCGAAGCGAACGCCCGGAAAGACATACGGGTAAGATGCGCCGTCGAGCTGAACAGTGAGCTGCGGCTCCTCGCGCTCGGTGCTCAGCAGCATCAGCCGGACATCGTCGTCGCCGTGCAACAGCAACGCCACGCGTTCTCCGTGCACCTCCGCCCGCGCCGCATCGAAACCGGTCCCGAGCTCCCAGCTCACACGCTGGCGGTGCACATCGCCGAACTCGACGTGGAGCGGACAATGCGACTCCTCGGGCAGATGCTCTCCGCGAACCTCATGATAAGCCCTGCACACTTGGCCCCGCGCAAACACCGCCTGACGAACGGTCATCGTCTGACCGTCAGCGTCGACATACCGGTTGAGGCCGTGCTCGTCTTCCGGCACCCCGACCTCCGCGCGCTCGCGCAGCATGAGCGACGGCAACTCGTAATTCCACACCTCGCAATTCTGGAGGACGAAGCTCAGGTGCTCCTCGCTTCGCTGCATCGAGCTCACCCAGCCGCCGACCTCGGCCACCCGCCACAGGGCGCTAAAGTCGTCGGCCATCGCGTCGACGCCGATGAACGTATCGACGCGGGCGACAAACCAGATCGAGCCGTCGTAGGAGTCCGCCCAACGGGAGATATCTGCGTAGCACCAATGCGAAGCCCACAGCTCGACCAGGTCGACACGGGTGAGCCGAACTCGGCGCCCGTCTAGACGCTTGATTGCGATGGCGCGATCGCCGCTGTCTGAAATGACGAGCGCGTCCGACGGCTGGTCGAACCGGGCGATCGTTCGCCCGTCGAGCGACACCACCCGCATGCCTGCATCACCCAAAGCCACCAGAAGCCGCCCGTCGGGCAACCTCGCCGCGTCGTGGATATGCACCGCGCCGCAATCTTCGGCCGCGATCTGCACCGACACCGGCTCTCGGCGCGTGACCGGCCGGAAATCGACCCGGCGCACGTCCTCGTAGAGCATAAACTCGTCGATCGAGCCCGCCATCGCCTCGATCTCCTCGGGCCCGAAGCTCCCCGGCGCGCGCAGCTCTTCGGCGACCATCATCCGCGCAGCCTTTCGCCGCAGCACGTCGAGCACGGCGTTGTGGTCGTGGGTCGTGCGCAGCGCGTCGACCAGCGCGCGCCGCTCGTGGGCGCGGGCATTGGAGGTGTCGTCGAGAAGTGCGAAGACCTCCTTGCGGAAGGAGTCGAACTCGCCGGGCAACAGGGACGCCTTCCACACATACATGCGCGCGGCGAGCGCACCGCCAACGTCGATGCCACGATCGAGCCACTCGCAGGCGATATGCCGCGCCTCCTCGACCGGCCAGATCACCGAGACGGCCCCGCCAAAGTCACCCGCGCTGGCCAGGTGGTCGGCCCAAAAGAGCCGCAACTGCTTCGCCTTGTCGGGGTCGCTTTGCTCCAAGTGCGACACAGCACCTGCGAACGCGCCCGTTCGCCGGGCAACCAACAGCGCGCGCTCGACATCACCGGCCAAAAACCACAGCCTGACGACCATGCCGCCCGACAGCTCGCGCCCCTCGGCGATCTTTGCCGCCAGCTCGAAGCGCTCGTGGGTCTCCAAAAAGCTGACCGCCTCGTAGGGCATATCGAGCAGCTCGAGCAGCACGAACGCCGCCTTTTCGATCTCGCCGCGCCGCTCGAGCTCCTCGAACGCCTGGCTGTAGATCTCCTGCAGGTCTTCGAAGAACGTGACGGCGGTGAACAACGCCGAGCTAACCCGGTTCTTTTGCAGCCCGAGCTCGAGGTTCTCGCGCGGCGAGGGCGACCATAGCGTGGGCCCGAGGTCTTTGACGTCGAGGTCGGCGTCGAGCGGAATCGCATGCTTGAGCGCCTCGTCGAGGTCGCCTCGCCGGAACATCTCGACCATCTCTTGCATGTATTTGGCCTGCTTTCGCCCCACGAGCCGCGAGAGCTGCGTCATGTTGAGCAGACGCGCGGCGAGCTGGCGAAACCAGCGCTCGAGGCCGCCCGAGCGGTGTTTTTCTTTCGTTGGCGTTGGCCGCCGAACGCCGGCGGGCTCCAAGTAGCCTTCGCCGCCGGTGAACATGAGCATCCAAGGGAAGAACAAGAATTTGAGCGTAGTGCGCACGGCGAGCCCGGTGGCCCGCAAGACCGCCCCTGCGCCCTCGCCCAACTTCGCCAATGAAGTTTCACGTCCCGTCGACTCGCCCTTGGCGGCTCGACGCAACGCGCGCTGAACCTCCTCGGCGCGCGCGTCGACCGGGGGGACGAAATCGGCAAAAATCCCCCTCGCCGCACGCTCGACCGCCTCCGGCAACGCCTCCACCGGCGGCTCCTCGGGCACGAAGCCGCTGGGCTCGACGAGCTCGAAGCCGTCGAGCTCGATCCACTCGGCCGGCTCGACGCTCATCTCATCGCCGAACATAGCCGAGCGAGCGCGCCCCGCCTCGATCCACACGAGCGCGCCTTCAGCTACGTCGAGCGCCTCGATCTCCGAGTCGGTAAGAGGCGCGGTGAGCCAAAGCCCATCGCGGCAGATCAGCGGCTCGCCGATCGCAGCCTCGCCCCGAAGCCGCACACTCTCCTCGAGCAGCAACACGTAGCGCCCCTCGACCCGAAAGAGCCGCGCCCCAGTCTGCCACGCGTCGAGGATGCGCCGACGGCAGGTCGCCTCGCCGATCAATGCCGGATCGAGCACGAATCCGCGCGCTCGAATCACGCCACGATGGGCGACCGCTCTGGGACGAAGCTCGCTCACACGACCTCCTCGAGCGCCACCCGAAGCAACTCGGCGTCGTGATCGGTCGAGTAGACGACGACCTCACCGTCTTCGTTCGTCCAGGCAATATGCGGGCGCGCAGGACTCACGGCACAAGTCACGATCGGCATGCCCGAGCGGCGCAACTCATTGTTGAACGAGCGACCCACTCGCGACAGCCTGCGACGGCCGTGCTCGAGGATGAGCAGCGTCGGCTCGATCTCCTGCCTGTCGTTGCGCTCATCGATCCAACCCTCGCGACCGAACGCGCCGACGACCTCGGCGCCGGTGGGCGCGTGCAGCGTCAGCGCGCGCTCACCGTGAACCAGCACCCACGTCCGTTCGCGCTTCGAGACGGCGATCACCGGCACGTCCGGGCCACGAGGGCTGCCCATGCGCACCTGCGGCATGTGGCCGGGGGCGACGTTGACGGCATGGCTCCCCTCGCAGGTCGGCTCGACATCTCTGTCGAAATCGTAATCGAGCCGCCACCACTCCACGTTCACTTGCCACGCCATCTGCGACGGCCCCGGCGGACGCCCGCGCACCACGCCGAGGTACTCACCCGACAAGTTGTAGTCGAGGATCACCTCGCCGGCGTCGGCATACTCGGCGAATTGGCGCGCGATCTGGTCGCGGCGCAGCGACGCGTCGGCCCGCGCCACACGCAGCCTGCCGCCGGGGGTACAGAAGATCATCCGCGCGTCCTGCTCCGACGAGCGCGCGCTCCAGCACGGCAGCAGGCGGTCGTGCAGGGCGCCGCGGCCAGCCGCGAAGTCTCCCGGCGTGCAGCCGAGCTCGATGTCCGGCGAGTGAATCCCGCCCCGGATTCCGCGCACTATCAACTTGTGGCCGCTGCGCGTCACCCCCTGCAGACTCTTGTGCCAGCCGACGGCGACCAAGTCTTCTCTTGGCGGCGCCTCGAAAAACTTGGGCTTGCCGGGCCGAGCATTGGGCGAATTGGGCACATGCAGCGCCGCGATGCGCCCGTCCGCGAGGGGCACGAAGAGGCGGTCGCCGCGCGGCGAGAACAGCAAGCTCGCCCCGGCCTCGCCAGACGACGGCGTTCGGCGGGGTTCGAGCGGCTCGTCCGACAACGGATCGCGCACGATTTTTAGGCAAACGAGCGGCTCGGGGAGTTCGATCTGCGCGTGCGCCCGGTGTCCATCGGCGCGCTCGACCGTCACCTGCAGGCCCCGCTCCCCGGGCTCCAGGGAGTCGGCGATGCCGACCCACGCGCTCGCAAAGCCGCACGTCGACTCGCTCAGGCCCGACGACCCGACGATCCAGCGGTCTTCGAGCTCGTCGACCTCGCCCAGCTCGGCCTCCCAAGCCGACAGGTCGGCGTCGTCTGCAGAACGGCCCAGTCGACACGTCTTCCAGTGACCGAGCGTCTCGGCAGACAGCCCCGTGTGCAGTTTGCAGTCTCGATCTTGCAGCAGGCCCCAGGCGAAGACGACGCCGGCATCGCGCGCCCGCCGCGCCAGCAGCACGAGCGCGGCGAGTTGACCCACGCGCGGGGCGCCGAGCTGGCCCGGGCCGGTATCCAAGAGCACCACCGAGCGGCGTGCGGCCTTGGGGATACGCCGCGCGCGACGCAAAAACGACTGCTCGCCGGTTGCGGCGCGGCGCAGAAACTCGTCGGGATACTCCTCGGCCAGCGCCCATTCGCTGATCAACAGCCGCTCGTAGGCGCCTCGCCGACTCAAGCCGTCGAAGCCGTCGGGATCCCCCTGCCGATCTTCGAGTGCTTCGGCCAAAGGGCCGACCAACGCAGCCAACCGAGGCAACATCGAGCCGAGTCCGGCGGCGACGTCGTCAGGGAACAGCTCGAGTTCGTCGGCCCAGGGGCGAAGCGCTCGCGGTAACTGGGTCACAGCGCACCTCGCTCGGCCCACGTTTGGAGCTTCTCGACGTCGATCGGGGCCAACTTACGCAGCGAAATGATGCGCGAGGGGCGGGCGCAGATGGCGAACCGCCCCTCGCCGTGGTGAGCCACGACCGCGCGCTCCAGCAGGTCGAGGGGCACGTCGGGCTCGAGCGCGGTCGGGACCAACAGCCTCGGCGCCGCCGGCTCGCGGCCCAGGTAATGAAGTCCATCGACCCACGGCAGCCACTCGGTCTGGGCGACGACAATCAAAAGCCCGTCGCAGGCAGCCGCCTCGAGCGCGTCGAAGCGCGGCCGATCTTGTCGGCTCAGGCCCACGAGCCGCTCGGCGAGGGCGGCCGCCACGTCGGCAAAGCCCACCACTGCCCTCGGCTCGAGCGGCTCAAGCCTCGGTCTCCATGTCGGGCGAAACTGCGTCATTCGCTGGGTCGGTTGTGGGGGATTCGAGCCTGCGCACGAGGCCGGCACGGGCCTCACGCAGCGGCTCGGGAAGCTGGTCGGGGGCGATGCTCGCGTCGATCTCGCGCGCCAGCGCCTCGGCCTCGAGCCGCCATGACTCGTCGGAGGTCGCAGGTTCGCGCTCGAGCAGCTCGTGGCAGGCAGCCGTCAGTCTCGCAGCGCGTGCTGCCGGGCCGGCCGCGGCGTCCTCGGCGGCGGCGCGCAACGCCTCGTTTTGGCTGCGCTCGAGGATGTCGCGCAACAGCTCGCGCGCCCGGTCTTGCTGCTCGGCCGAGGGCACCGCAAACACCAACGGCCACAGATCGCGCGCGTCGGGCGTCTGGCGCCCATCGAGCACGGCCGCGGCCGCGATCAGGCGCTGGGCGCGCACCACACGCCGATCGCTCAGCTCGATATCCGCCGCGCGTAGCAGGCGTACGGCCTCGGCGAGCTGCGGGCGCACCTGGCTCAGATCTGCGCGGCGCGCGGCTCCAGCCAGTCGGTCAATGTCGGCCAGCGAGCTCACCGCGTCGGGTGAACCCCCTTCGAGCTTCCACCCCGCCGTCAGCAGCTCTTCGAGGCGACTCGACCCCACAGGCTCGACGAAAATCTGCACCAGAAACCGGTCGGCGAAGGCTGCCAGCGACTCGTCACTCGGCAGCGCGTTCGACGCGGCGATGCACACACGCAGGGGACACGCGATCCGGGTGTGACCGCGGCGAAACGTGCGCTCGTTGAGGAGCCCGAGCAGGGTGTTCAGGATGGCCGTCGAGCCCTGGAACACCTCGTCCAAAAACGCCAGGTCGGCCTCGGGGAGCATGCCGCTCGTCTCGGTCTCGACCACGCCGTCGCGAAGCCGGCGCAGGTCGACCGGGCCGAAGATCTCGCTCGGCTCGGTAAACCGCCCCAGCAAGTACTCGAAATACGACCCCCCCAGCGCCTGGGCCATACGCCGCGCCGCCTCACTCTTGGCGGTGCCGGGGGGACCGATGATCAGCACGTGCTCGCCGGCCACCGCAGCCAGCGCGATCATCTCGACGACGTGCTCACGTTCGACCAGGCCACGGCTGGCCACCTCGCGCGCTCGTTGGATCGACGCGGCCGCTTGGGAAATCTCTGCCATCATGCTCCTCATCTCGAATCGGACACGCCCATTGTGCGCAAAGCCGCCGGTGATTGCTACCCAGACTCGTCACGGAAAGAATTAAACGACCGAAAACGTTGATTCGGCAGTGAGACCTGCGTCCGACTGTGTTAAAGTTTCCAATACTTGAAGTAAGAGAAACGGGAGGACGGCCCTTTACTGCTGCACTCAGCGTGCCATGAGACCATTAGCCATCGGACCCGAGCGTCTCAAGCCGGCGCTCGCCAAAGCCCAGGAAGTCGTCACCAGCTACTTTGCTCGGCCCCAGTTCGACCCCGAACACGGCCGTATCGAGGTGGCCGGGGAGCGCTATGTGCTCATGCGCGCCGCCTCCCTGTCGGTCGAGTTTTTCGACGTGATGCGCAACCTGTACCGCGACGAGGGCGAGACGAAGGCCTTCGCCATCGCCCACGGCGTCCTGTTCGACGTGGCCCACGCCCAGGGACGCGCCGATGCGCGCGCCTTCTGCGATCGATTCGACCTGGACGACCCCATCGAGCGCTTCGTCGCCGGCCCCGTCCACTTCGCCCAGAGCGGCTGGGCGTCGGTCGAGCTCATCGAAGAGCATGTCGAGCCCGACGACCCGACCAACTACCTGATCTTCGATCATCACCACTCCTTCGAGGCCGACGCCTGGCTCGAGGCGCGCGGCGGGACCACCGTGCCGGTATGCACGATGAACTCGGGCTACTCGTCGGGTTGGGTCTCCGAGAGCGTGGGAACGAACTTGCTGACCACCGAAATCTTGTGTCGGGCGCGCGGCGACGAATGCTGCCGGTTCGTCATGGCCGCCCCCGACGTCATCGAAGAGCGCATCGAGCGCTATCTGGAAGACGAACCCAAGATCGCCGAGCGCTCGAGCACCTACCGGGTGCCCGGCTTCTTTGTGCGCAAGCGCATCGAGGAGGAGCTTCGCGAGCGCGAGGCGCAGTACCGCGGCGTCTTCGAGGCAGCCACCGACGCCCTGCTCATCGTAGCGCCCAGCGGCAAGATCATCGGGGTCAACGAGGCCGCCGAGCAGCTCTTTCGCAAGCGACGCGACGAAATCGACGGCACCGACGTCGCCGACTTGCTCCCCTTGAGATCCGATTACGAGACCATCACGAAGGTGGTGTCGGCCGGCGATTCTTTCCAGAGCGAACTCGAGATCGAGATCAACGGCGAGCAATGCCACGTCGAGGTGCGCGGCTCATCTTACAAGTTCAAGCACAACCACCACGTGCTCCTGAGCGTGCGCGACATCACGCACCAAAAACAGATGCAGGAGCAGCTCTACCGCGCCGATCGCCTCGCCAGCCTGGGCACCATGGCCGCCGGGGTGGCCCACGAGATCAACAACCCGCTCTCGTTTATCATCAGCAACCTGGAGGTCATCCTCTGGGACCTGGACAACGACGAAGAACCCGACCTCGAGGACGTGCGCGACGCGGTCCGGCGCGCCAAAAAGGGCGCCGAGCGTGTCGAGCGCACGGTTCGCGACCTGACCAACTTCTCGCACGGTGGCCTCGACGACAGCGTCGAGCCGGTCAACGTCAAACGCATGCTCGATCTCGCCGCCCAGATGGTCGAAAAGACGATCAAGCACAAGGGCGGCGAGCTCATCAAAGACTACGCCAACACCCCGCCGGTGCTGGCCAACGAGGCCCGGCTCAACCAGGTCTTCGTCAACCTGCTCCTCAACGCCGCCCAGGCGCTGCCCGAGCGCGCCGAGCCCGACACCAACCGCGTCGAGATCTCCACGCGCGTCGACGACCAAAAGCGCGTCGTCGTCAGCGTACACGACACCGGCTCGGGCATCCCCGACAAGATCCGCGACCGCATCTTCGACCCCTTCTTTACGACCAAGCCCGTCGACCAGGGCACCGGCATCGGCCTGGCGATCTGCCACGAGATCGTCCAGGCCATCGGCGGAGAGATCTCGCTGGAGAGTGAGGTCGGCGAGGGCACCACCTTCGAGGTCGCGCTGCCGACTCAGGCACAATTCGCGGCGTCAGTTCGCGATATGTGAGAGAGTGAGTGAAAAAGTGAAGGAGTAAAGAAGGAGCAAAGGAGTGAAAAAGTAAAAAAGTGAAGGAGTAAAGAAGGAGCAAAGGAGTGAAAAAGTAAAAAAGTGAAGGAGTAAAGAAGGAGCAAAGGAGTGAAAAAGTAAAAAAGTGAAGGAGTAAAGAAGGAGCAAAGGAGTGAAAAAGTAAAAAAGCAAAAGAGCTCGGGTCGACTGACCGGAGCTCTTTTACTTCTTCACTCTTTTACTCTTTTACTCTTTTACTCTTTCTCTTCTTTGCTCTTTTACTTCTTTGCTCTTTTGCTCTCCCGCTTTTTTGCTCTTTCTCTTCTTTGCTCTTTTGCTCTTTCTCTTCTTTGCTTTTTCGCTCTCCCGCTACCTGTTCGGCGTACTCGCCGCACCCCAGAACCCGATCCCCGAGAACGTGTGCACCAAGGTGCCTGCGCCGGTGTGCTGGTCGATCTCGATGAGCTCGCCGTCGTTGGTCAGCCCGTACAGGGTGCCCCAGGCGGCGGTCAGCGCGAAGACGCTGTCGTAGCCGATCTCGCCGACGGCGGTGCCCTGGCCGCTCTGGCGCGAGACCTGCACGAGCTTGTCGGACTGGCCTTCTTCTTTGGAGGTCAGAAAGAGCGTGTCGCGCTTGTTCACCACGCAGTCGCCGCTCGAGTAGAAGCTTCCGGTCGTCCCCAGGAGCGTCGCCCGCCCGGTGCGCAGGTCGGCCGAGTACACCTTGTCCTGGGAGGTGATGAAGGCGGTGCCCGTCGAGTCGATCGCCAGCCCGTTCGGGTCGCCCACGTCCATGCCGAAGTCGCCCTGGAAGACCCAGCCATCAGCCCACTGGTCGAAGCGGTAGACGCCGTCTCGGGTGATGCCGAACAGCGTGCCGTCCGGGTGGGTGTCCATGTCCTGCAGGTAGAGATCGTCGTTTTGGAACTGAACGGCGCCCAGCGAGGTGGCCGTCTTGGCGAACGGGTCGATCTCGTAGAGCTCGGGGCCGGCGTGCGCGTAGAAGGTGCACGTGATGTTGTCGTTGACCACGCCCGAGCAGTTGTTGTCGACCGTGTCGCAAAACTCGTTGTAGTACGGCGAGCGCGCCGGGTCGTTGTCGTCACAGTCGTAGCCGCCGCACGATTCGGCGAGGGCTCCGTCGCGGTCTTTGTCGCACTCGTCGAGGTCGACGTCGGCCTCCACATCCCCACTCACGTCTTCTTCGGTGACGTCCGGCTCGACGTCCGCGCCTGTGTCGTCGGTCTCGTCGGTGTCCGGCGTCTCCGTGATGTCGCCGGCGTCGGCCGCGTCGCTCGAGTCGGCGTCCGACTCGCTCAGGGTGCCGCGAGGCACGCACTCATCGTTGACGTGGTCGTAGAGTTCGTCGCTATCGCAGGAGATCTGGTCATTCGCATCGTCCGAGCAGCCTGCGAGGCTGCAGACGACGAGCGCCGCGATCAAAACAGTCCAATGTCGAGACATGCGCCGGTCCATCAAAGAGAATCACTGTGTCACGACGGGCACATACGTGCGTCCGTCGGTCCCCATTGATAGTGACCGAACGAGGCGAGTGCAAACGTGAATTCGAGGTTTCTTGCCGGAGGAGGTGACGCTGCGGAAACAATCGCCGCGAGATCACCCCACCACTAGCTGAGAATCAGGTAGAGGCCCACGCCGGCGAGTGACAGGAGCAGCGTAAAGGCGACCAGCGGCGCGCGTCGGGCCCACCCGCCGCGGCCGAGCGGCTCGACGGCGACGGCCCACTGGTGGGCGAGCCAACGGCGCCAATGCTGGGCGCGACCCACAGCAGTCGCCTGGCTGTCGTCGAACTGGCGGTCGTCAAACTCAGAGGGCGCTTGGGCGCGGTGGCGCGGAAACGACATGCGCGGAAACGTTTCGGCCTCGCCGACCTCGCGTAGCGGGTGAGTCACACGCATACCCGGCGCTCGGCTCCCCTCGTCCGACGCATCGCGCCCGCGCAGGCGCCGGCCGGGCGGCCCGGGCGACGGGTCGGCTTTGGGTTGTCGGTGGGGCATCGGGATCGGCGGCGGTGTCAGCGGGAACACCGACGACGCCTCCTCGCGCTGCGAAAAGCTGCCTGCAGAAGATTGCGAGAAGGCCTCGGGCTCTGCGTCATCGGCGTCCGAGTCGTCGCCGCCGTCGCCGCCGTCGCGGTCGGAGCGACGGCCGCGGCGCTGCTTTTTGAGCAAGCGCGCCAGCAGATCGGGCGACATCGGCTCGTCTTCGGGCTCGAGGTCGCTCGGGTCGAGTCGAAAGTACGACGCGGTCGTGTCGGAGGCCTGCTCGAGGGCGTCGTAGAACGCGTCGGCGTCGGGAAAGCGGTTGTCCGGATGCTTGCTGACCGCCTTCAAGAGCACCTTGCCCAGCGACGTCCACGCCAGCTTGGCCGGCAGACGCACGCTGGTATGGATCTGGCGGTAGAGCACCTGGGCCAACGAGTCGCCCCGGAAGACCTGCTCGCCGGTGAGCATCTCGATGAGGATCAACCCCACCGCGTACACGTCGGTGGGCTTGCCCGAGACCTGCTTGACCAGCGTCTCGGGGGCCAGGTAGGCGGCGGTGCCGCAGATCTCGGCCTCGCGGTCGTCGTCCTCCTCGTCGTCCTGCGGCAGCGAGTCGAGGCTCGAGGCGAGCCCGTAGTCCAAGATCTTGACCTGCTGGCCGCCGTGGCGCCGCGGCAACAAGAAGACGTTGCGCGGCTTGAGGTTGCGGTGCACGAAGTTTTGGTCGTGCGCCTCCCCCAGTCCGTCCAGCATCTGCATGCCGATGTCGATGACCCAGCCCACCGGATACGGCGCGCCGCGCTCGATGATCGTCTGCAGCGTGGCGCCGTACAGAAGCTCGCTGACCAGATACAGCGAGCCGGCGGCCTGGCCGAAATCGTACAGCCGGCAGTTGTTGGGATGGTGAAGGGCCTGGGCCTGGTGAACGCGCTGGATGAGCCGGCGCCGGATCGTCGGATGGTTCGAGATCTCGGGACGCAACAGCTTGACGGCGAATTCTCCGCCCATGGTGATGTGCTGGGCCCGCATCACGGTGCCCAGCGCTCCGTGACCGATGACTGATTCCAGGCGATACCGTCCTCCAATCAGATCACCGACCCCGGGCATGTTCTCGACATGCTCGCTCGGGTCGTGCGGCATCATGTAGTCAACCGTGTGTAGATGTCCGCCAGGTGGTAAGCCCCCGAATTGCGGACAAGATGTGGTGAAAAGCTCCCCTATAGCACCGCCCCACGCGGTGCCTTGCTTCTCCTTTCAAGTTAAACACGGTTTGGGGATGAGATAGGGTGGCCTTGCAGAGCTGGAACGCCCTCTATTTGGGCAGTTAAGGATTTGGGGGCTGCGAGTTGCTTCGTGATTCTGACTCGTAACCCTCGAATCTGAACCACTCGGCGATACGCAGCCCCTAAATCCTTATTTGCTCAAATAGAAGGCGTTGCGCGATCCTAGGCCTCACTTAGACCCTAGGCCTCTCTTACTTGAACCGCCAGCTCGTCCCTTCGGCCCGATCCATGATCTCGACGTCCATCGCCGCCAATTCGTCGCGGATGGCGTCGGCGCGGTCCCAATCCTTGTTGGCGCGCGCCTCTTTGCGCTCGGCGATCTTCTGGTCGATGTCGGCCGGGTCGATGTCGAGCGCGGCGGCCTTGAGGTCGCGGATCTCGAGCAGCGCGTCCATCGGCTCGCGGCCGAGCACGCCGAGCACGCCGCCGGCGTGGCGCATCAGCTTGCCGACGTTGTAGAGCGTCCAGGCCACGTCCGCGCCCGGCTTCTTGTTCGACTGGGTCAGCTCGTTGCCCACCTTGGCGACCTCGCCGAGCACGGCGATGGCCCGCGGGGTGTTGAAGTCGTCGGCCAGCGCCCCTTCGAAGCGGGCGTGGAAGCCGTCGAGCACCTCGTCGGTCCCCTCGACCCAGTTGGCCTCCGCCGGCGGGTTGTCCATCGAGAACTCCGCGCGCGCCAGGGCATCGTCGATGCGCTTGAGCGTGGTGTAGTAGTACTCGACGCGGTCGGTCGCCTCCTCGAGGTTCTCCAGCGAGTAGGTGATCGGCTTGCGGTAGTGGGTGGTGTGGAAGAAGTAGCGCACCGCCTCCGGGTGGAACCCCTGGAGCACGTCGCGCGTGGTCCAGAAGTTGCCCAGCGATTTGGACATCTTGCGCTCGATCTTCTCGCCGTCGTCGGTCGTCTCCGAGACGTTGACCATGCCCACGTGCATCCAGCTCTTGGCGAACTCTTGGCCGGTGGCCCCTTCGGACTGGGCGATCTCGTTTTCGTGGTGCGGGAACACCAGGTCGCGCCCGCCGCCGTGGATGTCGAAGGTCGCCCCCAGGTAGGTCGTGCTCATCGCCGAGCACTCGATATGCCAGCCCGGACGGCCCTGGCCCCAGGGCGACTCCCAGCTCGGCTCGCCCTCTTTGGACTTCTTCCACAGCGTGAAGTCGAAGGGATGCTCCTTTTTGTCGGCGGCCTGCGCCTCGACGCGCCCCGAGCGACCCGACTCCATGTCCTCGAGCTTGCGGTGCGACAGCTTGCCGTACCCGTCGAATTTCTCGACCCGGTAGTACACGTCGCCGTCGGACTCGTAGGCGTAGCCGTTGTCGACCAGCTTCTCGACCATGTCGATGATGGCGTCGATGTGGGTCGAAACCTTCGGCTCCTCGTCGGCGTGGGCCACGCCCAGCGCGCCCATGTCGCGGTCGAGCTCTTCGATGAAGTTCTGGGCCAGCTCCAGCGGGTCTTTGCCCACCTCGTTGGCCCGCTCGATGATCTTGTCGTCCACGTCGGTGTGGTTGCGCACGTAGGTCACGTCGTAGCCCACGTGGCGCAAAAAGCGCTGGACGACGTCGAACACCACGAACACCCGCGCGTGGCCGATGTGGGTCAGGTCGTAGACCGTCACACCACACACATACATCCCCACTTTGCCCGGCTCGATGGGCTCGAGCACTTTCTTGTCACCCGAGAGGGTGTCGAAAATTTTGATCTCGCGAAGCTCTGTGGCGGTGTCCGCTGCCATGTTGTGCGCCTATTCGTTGCGTTTGGGTTATCGTCGAAAACGTATCTAACACCACTGTCCCCACGGCGCAAATCGTGTCGAACCGCTGGAATTGTGCCAAGAGATACTATGTTTGTTAGATAGAGCCCGGTGACGGTGGAGCGCCAATCCCCCCACATCGTAGTCCAGCTGGCGTTCGCATGGACTCACATACGTCACTGGGCTTTTTTACGTTCTTGCAATGACGTCGCCCTCGCCACCCCCGAGGGTGCGCTAATCAAAGCGCCGAGGGGCGCTTTGATGAGGCTTACCCCCGGTCACCAGCGAGTCTTCGCGCAAGCGACCGCAAGGGCAATTCGCTCTTCCAGTCAGGCGACCTGAGTTGCGACGAGCGCAGTCGAGCAATCAATCTCGTCACCAACAATCAATCTCGTCACCGGGGGTAAGCACAGTCGTGCGCGCCTCGCGCGCTCGACGAAGCGCACCCACGGAAGGGTCGCAGCTCGACACACCCCCAACCTTGATTTATACCACCACCATCAGGCAACCCACGCCCACCCAAGCAGTAAGCCCCAACCATGCAAGACCAAGAACGAACGACGAACCTCGCCTTCTACAAGTTCACGCCCATCGCCGACCCGGCCGCGCTGCGCGACGAGCTCCAGGAGCTGTGTGAGTCACTGGGCATCAAGGGCACGATCCTGCTCGCCCACGAGGGCATCAACGCCATGCTCGCCGGCTCGCCCGAGGCGTGTGAGCGGCTCGAGGGGGCGATCACGGCCGTCGACGACATCGGCGAGCTGTGGTTCAAGCGGTCTGAATCGCGCGAGGTGCCGTTCGGCAAGCTGGTGGTCAAGGTCAAGCCCGAGATCGTGACCATGCGCGTCGACGGGGTCGATGCGTGCGCGGCCACCGGCAAGCAGCTGCCGCCGGAGACGTTTCGCGACTGGCTGCGCGGCGGCGAAGAGATGATCGTCATCGACACTCGCAACGACTACGAGTACGACCTCGGCACCTTCCGCGGTGCCATCAACCCGAACACCGCCGCCTTCCATGAGTTCCCCGAGTACGTCGAGCAACGAAGGGACGAGCTGCAGGACACGAAGGTCGTGATGTTCTGCACCGGCGGCATCCGCTGCGAGAAGGCCACGAGCTGGATGCTCGACGAGGGCCTGGGCGACGTCTACCAACTCGAGGGCGGCGTCCTGAACTACTTCGAGCGCATCGAAGACGCCGACAAGGACTGGCAGGGCGAGCTCTTCGTCTTCGACGGCCGCGTCGCCGTCGACACGCGCCTCGCGGAGACCGATACGGTCTTGTGCGACGAGTGCGGCGCGCCGGTCCGAGGCGGAGTCGAGCCGGTGTGCGGGTGCGCGGGGCGAGCGAAGGACGAATAACTTCGGCAAATCTCGCCGACTGACCGCCGGCGCTCGTCGACGCCCGACTTTGCTGGACCTCGAGGCTCATCTGAGACCCCCTCGATGGGTGTCGGACGGACCTCGAGGCTCGTCTGAGCCCCCCTCGATGGGTGTCGGACGGACCTCGAGGCTCGTCTGAGCCCCCCCTCGATGGGTGTCTGACGGAGCCCGAGGCTCACCGACCCCCCATCGAAGGGCACTCGAACGCGAGCGCAGCCCACCCAAATACCCCTCGGAGGGTCTTTTTCGGACGAGTTGGTTCACCAAACACCCCTCGACCGGCAATTTTTCGACATTTTGGCCCGAGAAAATGCCTCGGCACGGCAGTTTTTGGACGAGGAGGCTCGAAAAAATGCCGTCGAAGGGGTCTCAGCTGAGCCACGAGGCCCAAGAAAATGCCATCGATCGGCAGTCAGACGGCGCGCGCAAGCGTTTGACACCCGTTGACCCCGTCTCGGCTGAGCCACGAGGTCCAAGAGAATGCCATCGACCGGCAGTCAGACGGCGCGCGCAAGCGTTTGACATCCGTTGACCCCGTCTCGGCTGAGCCACGAGGTCCATCCGTCGACCATCGACTCCTATTTTTACGCGCGTCAACTCACGGTCGCGGGGCCGGTCACGGTCACGTTCACGGTCGCGGGGCCGGGTGCCGGAGCCGGATGCCGGAGCCGGATGCCGGAGCCGGATGCCGGATGCCGGAGCCGGATGCCGGACACCGTGACCGTGACCGTAGCCGTCGCCGTCGCCGTCTCACCGTGGCGAAAGCGCACAACCTGCTCGGGCCGCGCGGCGTCCTCGCCCGCCCTGGGGCGTCACCGCCCCAGCTTGCGTGTCTTCTGCAGGGCACCACGCCCTGCTCGTACACGTGCGGGGCCCGAGACGGACCCCGGCGGTCGGGGACGACCGCGCCCCGAGTGGTCTCAATATCCATTTTTAATCGCGTCATGACGGTACAATGGTGCGTCTACCGACGAAATTCGCCGGCATGGGCGCTGCGTGTTTGCTTGTGATTGTGATCGGCTAACGGGCAAAGCCCGCCCCGTTTTGAAGCCACCTCGGATAGGTCATGCGCTCAGCACATGCCCACCCCGACGCCACTGCCTACGACCATATCGACGCCGCTGCGGCACTCCTCATGGCACAGGCCCATCTTCACGCCACATCGCCTACATCGACGTTCGTACGAACCCGCACCGGGCAAATCCGACCGTTTCGCCACGAGGACGAAACTGCCGGCTCGGCCTCCGCCGAGCGCGTCGAAGAGGTACAGGCCGACATCTCCTCGAAGATACGCTCGCTACGAAAGCTCTGTTTTGCGGATCGGGAAACCGTTCCGCCGCAGACCAGGTTCTGTTCGACAACTCCGGACCGAGCCGAGGCGAGGGGATTCGGTGCAGATTCGGATGCCGTCTGACGCAGGCGATGCAGCGCATCGTCGAGGACAGACGGCGCCGAAGATGCACGAATCAACCGCCTTCGGCGACGGGAGTGAGTTGTCGAACAGAACCTTCTGAGCCCACCGGCTCAGCCACCTGGCGGTGGGTTAACGCTAACTACGACCCACCCGCCCATTTGAAGGAGAGATTCGTGCGCACGATACGTCCACCCCTCATTACGGTTTTCGGCAAATTTCGAAATTTGTTGCGTACTTTTTTGGCTGAAGCTGAAAAATCGGCCCGTGGAGGGTGCTGGAGGCCGATCAAAGTCGCTCGTCTCTGCTCCCCGTCGCCAAGTTAGAACGGCCCCTGACCATGTCCCCCACTCAATCCAAGTACGTCAGCTCGTAGATCATGCTCGACGGCCCGCTGACCTTGTAGAAGTACTGGGCCTGCGTGGTCGGGGTGAACTCGAGCTCGAGGCGGTCGCCGTTGACCGTGGCGGAGTCGATGAGGCCGTTGGCGTCCCAGACCGAGAACTCGACGTCGCTCACGCGCGCGCCCTGCTGGACGACGACCTCGGCGAGCACGACCTGGTCGGCGAAGCCGGTGCGCTCGTACCAGTCGGGCTGGCCGGCGCACATCTTCAGGTCGCTGTAGGTGCCCGGCGTAATCAGCGCCGGGCTCGACTGCGAGTGGTTCGACGTGCCGAAGGTGTCGTCGTCGCCGCAGGTCTTCGAGATCGTCAGGTCGTAGGTGTTGGGGGTGTCCGAGGACATCACCAGCAGGTGGTAGATCCCCGACTCTTGGGCGACGTGGCTCAGCTCCTCGTCGTCGTTGGTCGACCAGGCGTCGGCCACGCCGAAGCTGTCCATCGACACGTTGTCCGACTGCGACGGGGCGTACAGCGTCATGTCGAGGTCGCCGTCGGCGTGGATGAACTCGAGCAGGGCGTCGACCGTGTCGCCGGCGAGCACGTCGAAGGCGTAGATGTCGACGTCGTCTTCGGTGCAGATCGCGGCGCCCTCGAACAGGGCGATCTCGTCGAAGACCAGCGTGGCGTCGGCGGCGGTGTCGTTCGGCTCGTTGGCCTCGTCGCCGCAGGTGCCTCCGCCGCCCTGCTGGCGCCAGGCGGTGATCTGGTAGGGCGCGTCGGCGCCGGTGACCTCGACGAACCAGGTCTTCTGGCCCGACTCGGGTGCCTCCAAGGGGATGTAGGCGACGCCGTAGCACTCCGAGAACTCCACGAGATCGCGCTGCTTTTCGGCGTCGTCGTACAGCTTGACGTCGACGTCCTGGCCCAGCGAGTAGGTCACGTACAGGTCGACGATTTCGCCGGCCTCGACGGTAAATTGGTGGAAGTCGGCCGTGCCCGAGCACACCGTCTGCTCGGCCCACACGTCGTCCGGGATGGGCGTGGCGCTCCCAAAGCTCGCGCCGGCGGCGTCGTCCAGGCAAGCCGTCTCGTCGGGCGAGTAGGCGTTGAACGTAAAGTACGAGCCGCCCGGCGCGCAGATAAACGCGTCTTCGGCGTCCTCGGCGGCGTCTTCGTCCATCGCGCAAATCGAATAGTAGACCGTCTGCGACTCACCGGCGGGCAGGAGCAGGTTCGGGATGGCGCCGCGAAGCTCGGTGCCGTCGATCTTCATCTCGGTCGAGCCCCACTCGACTTCCTGGTTCATCACGTCGTCGGTCGACCAGAACAGGTAGGCCAGGTCGTATTTGGCGGCCGCCGTCGACGAGAACGTCGCCTCGACCTCGTAGTCCTCGATGGTGCGCTGGGCCCCCAGCGGGTCGTGCGCGATGGGCTGCTCGCCCTCGCAACTGCCCACCGGGTCGGGGTCGGTCGTGCCGCCGCCACCGCCTCCGTTTTGCAAGATGATCGACACCTTCAGGGTGACCGGCTCGGTCTGTCGGTCGTCGGCCACGAAGGTCACCGAGTGCACGCGCTTGTCGCGCTGCTGGACCGACGGCGACCAGGTGAAGGTGCCGATTTTGGGGCCGGTCTGCTCGAAGCTCGCCCCGGCCGGCGCCTTGTCGGCGGGCATCTGCAGGTCGACGTCACGCGAATCGTCGTCGCGCACCTCGACCTCGAACTCGAGCGGCTTGTTGCTGTTCGGGTCGTACAGCTTGCTCGAGGCGGTCAGGAATCGCGGCGTGCCGTTGCCCGCGTGGATCGTCAGGTTGACCACCCGCTCGGTGCTCGCCCCCTGCGAGTCGGTGGCCACGAAGATCAGCCGCAGCGGCTCGTCCTCGGTCACGTCGCTGGTGATGGGGTCCCAGCTAAAGAGCGCCGAGCTTGCAAAAGTCTGGAACTCGGCGCGCGACGGCCGGTTGATGACGTCGAACGAGACGTTTCCGCCCTCGGGATCTTTGGCGGTCACCTGAATCTGCACGACATCTTCGCCGACCACGTAGGTCTCCTCCGATCCCACGCTCAGCGTGAGGCTGGGGGCTTCGTTCGGCGGGGCATCTGCGCCACAGCTTGCCGAGAAGGTGGCGAGGAGGGCAACAAACAGGGCGAGCAGCAGGGAGAGACGTCGGGTACGCATTTTTCGTCGTTCCGTGGGGCAGATAAGCTTCAATGATTCCCACGGTACTATTTGGGAGGACAAACTACAATTTGCGGGTCGAGGTGTCGTGGCGTCGCTACTCGACCAGGACCACCAGCGCCGTGGCGTTGTCGCGACCCACGTGGGCCAGCGCGTGCTCGACCAGGGCGTCGGACAGCGCCTGCGGGTTGTTTCGGTGGAGCGCGACGAGCTGCTGGAGGCGCTCTCGGGGGACTTCGTCGTGGACGCCGTCGGAGGTGAGCACAAAGAGATCGCCCGGCTGGGCCCTGAAGCCGACGGTGTCGAGGTCGCCGTCGTCTGCGAGCGAGTGCGCGTCGGGGCCGAAGCCGTCGATGCGCGCCGCTTCGAGCTCGATGCCCGTGCTCAGAAACCGCGAGATCGTGCGCTGGCTCATCTCGGCCTGCGCATCGCTGTCGGCCTCTTCGCCCAGGTGCTTCATGATATTGGCCAGCGTGTGATCGTAGCTGAGCTGAATGAGTTCGCCGTCGCGCACCAACAGCGCGCGCGAGTCCCCCACGTGGCCGAGGCCGACGCGGTCGCCGGCGATCACAAGTCCGGTGAAGGTCGTGCCGCCGCGGTTTTTCGCCGCGTCGAACTCGCCTTCGAGCGCGAGGCGCTGGCTGGTGACCTTGGCGATGGCGCGCGCGAATGCGGACGGCTTCTGGGAAAGCGCCGTCGCCCCGTAGTGGCTCAGGGCGCGGCCGAAGGCGATGCACGACTCCTCGACCGCCAACTTGCTGGCGCGCTCGCCGTCCTGAATGCCGCCGATGCCGTCGGCGACGCAGAAGAAGCCGACGCTTCGCTTGGCCGAGCCGGTGATCGACTGCATGACCAGGTGGCCACACGAGTCCTGGTTGTTGCGCCGAAAGATGTAGTTTCCGACCGTCGAGTTCGAGCCCACCCGAAAGACGAGTGGGCGGTCGAGCTCGAGGCGGAGCTGCTCGAGCGCCACGGCCAGATCTTGCATGTCGAGCAGGGCGAGTTCACCGTAGGGCGACACGCACACGGCGACGACCTGGGTCAGCCCCGGCTGCAACAGACCCGTTTCGGCCATGGCGCTTCGCTCCTGCAGAAGCGCCGCCATCTGGTGGCCGCCGGGGTAATCCTCGTCCATGAAATTTTCGTAGGCGAGTTCGCCGATGAGCCGGGCATCGCGCCAGACGGCCTCCGGCTCGAGGCGGCCGGCGGGTCGAACCCGCGGCGCCGCCGTCAGGTACAGCCGAGCCGCCTCGGCGTCGAGGTATAGGTCATCGCGGCGTATGCCATGGAGCACCACGCCGGCCTGGTGAATTCGGTCGATCGTAGCGACCAGGCGAATCAACCCTGCGACGGCGCGATCGGTGTCGAGGCGCCGCCACGAGGCGTCGTCGAACGGACGCGCGGCGTCCGACGGTGTGTCCAGATACGCCCGAATGTCATCGACAGCTTGACTCATTCGCCGCCCCTCCCGCGTCCGGAGTCGCTCGGCTCGCTTGCCTCGTCGAGGATGGGCGTCGAGCCCTCCTGCCAATCGATGACCGCCGGCGGCTCCAACGCCTTGCGCTCGGGCGCCACGTCATCGCCCGGCTCGTGCAGGTAAAAAATGACCGAGCCGAGCGCGATCTCATCACCAAACGACACCGAAGTAGCGTCGATGACCTCGAGGCGATTGACGAAGGTCTTGCGGCGCGCGCCCAACGGCGAAACCTGCCACTGGTCGTCGGCCATGCCGATGCGGGCATGCTCGAAGGAGATGAACTTGCGCTCATCCTCGTAGAGGCCGGCCAGGTTCCAGTCGGGTTGGGAGCAGCCGTCCCAGCTACTCGGGCCGGCCAAGAGGGGCCCGTCGGGAAAGCTTCGCCCTAAGGTGGTACCTGCGCCATTGAGAAGGATGTGCGGACCGCAGGGGCCGCCGCGGCGACACAAGAAGAGCGACGGCCCCTGCGCCCGATTCAACAGACGGGTGCGCGCCCCCTCCCACTCGTCGAGCGAGAGGCCGGAGGTCTCGAAGCGATAGCGGATCTGGCCCACGGTGAGTTCGCTGCCGCTTTCGATCGGCCGGCGCTCGCCGGGGTGGTCGAGCAGGCGGCCGTCGATGGCGGTCGTGGCGCCCGGGGAAACCCCGCGCAGGCGCCAGACGGCATCGTCGCCCAGGCTCAGGTGCAAGTGCGGCGCGCCGAGGCGGTAATTCTCGTGGTCGGCCAGCCCGCGCAAAATGACGTCGACCGGCCCGTGTTGGGGATGGTAGCGCCCGACGAGGACATCGGGCCCGTGAATCGTCTCGATCTGGCTGCCGTCCAGGCGCACCAAACGCGCCAGCGGCGGGAGCAGGTGGTCTTCTCGAAGCTCAGCGTCGAACTCCTCTCGCCACCCCCGAAGCACATTCAGGTCGATATCGGCGAATCCACTCATCGTATTATCCAGCCTGCACAGGCTTATTTCGCGATGTCTCGGTGACGCACCGACGCTTGCCAGCCGCGCGTCTTCAAGCGCTCGGAAATGGTCTCGGAGACGGCCACCGAGCGGTGGTGCCCGCCAGTGCAGCCAATGCCGATCGTCAGGTAGCTCTTACCCTCCCGGCGGTACATCGGCAGCATGAAGTCGGCCATCTCTTGGAAGAGTGACAAAAAGCGGGAGGTCTCGGGGAAACTGAGCACGTAGTCGCGCACGTCGGATTCGTTGCCCCGGCCCTCGCGCAGCTCCTCGACAAAGTACGGATTGGGCAAAAAGCGTACGTCGAAGACCAGATCGCACTCGACGGGCACGCCGTGCTTGAAACCAAAGCTCAAGACCGTGACCTGCAGCGACGGCTCTTTGTCGCCGCTAAAGCGCTGCTGGATGAGTGATTTGAGGGTGTGCACCGTGTGGGAGGAGGTGTCGATGACCTCGTCGGCGCGGTGGCGAAGCTCTTCGAGGCGCTCGCGATCGCGACGGATCCCTTCGCGAATGGTCACCCCGTCTTCTGCCAGGGGGTGGCGCCGGCGCGTCTCGCTGTAGCGGCGCACCAGCACATCCTCGGCCGCCTCCAAGAAGACGATGCGCATGGGCACGCCCTCGTCGCGCATCTGCTCGACCATCTCGCCGGCTTCGCTCAAGAATTCGCGACCGCGTGTGTCGACCACGAACGCCAACGACTGCAGCGAGCCGCCGCCGGCGCCGAGTTCGACGACTTTAGGGAGCAGCGGAACGGGCAGGTTGTCGATGCAGAAGTAGCCGAGATCTTCGAGGGCGTGGATGGCGGTGGACTTGCCCGAGCCGCTCAGCCCCGTCAGCACGACCACGCGCGGGACGGCACTGTTCTCGGTAAGCTCGACGACCGAGGATTCGGTGTCGGCGGAAAGCCCAGAATTCTCCTTTTGGAGAACGGGCATCGGGCTGATTGTCTGCTGGTCGTCGCTCACGTCCGACCGCCCATGGAGTTATTTTGCAACTTGTACGACCGCGACGGTGATATTGTCGTTACCGCCGTTTTCGTTGGCCGCATCGATCAGCTTATCGCAGCACAGCTCCAGGTTGTCGCGATGCTCGAGCATGATCTTGCGAATGGCCTCGTCGTTGATCATGCCGTTGAGGCCATCGGAGCAGAGCATGTAGGTGTCACCGGCCTGCGGCTTCTCGGTGTTGATGTCGACCTGGACGGTCTCTTTCATGCCGAGCGCGCGCACGATGACGTTTTTGTGCGGGAAGTTCTCGATCTCTTCTTCGGTGAGATCTTTCATCTTGATGTAGTCGTTGAGCAGCGAGTGGTCTTCGGTAACCTGCTCGAGCTCGTCGCCGCGAAGCCGGTAGATACGGCTGTCGCCGACGTGACCGAAGTAGGCGGTGTCGCCGGCGAGCAGGAGCGCGACGATCGTCGTGCCCATGCCTCGCTGGGCGGCGTTCTGCGCGGCCGTCTCGAAGATGCGCAGGTTCGCCAACTTGATACCGGCGTTGAGCCGGTTCTCCTCGTAGGTCTGGCCCTTTTCCATCTTGTAGGGCCAGGTGATTTCTTCGTCGGCCGACGTCTCCTGGAAGAATTTAGCGAGGGTTTTGACCGCCATCTCGGAGGCGACCTCACCACTGGCGTGGCCCCCCATTCCATCGGCGACCATGTAGAGCTGTTCTTCGTCGAGCAAGTACAGATTGTCTTCGTTGTGGGAACGTTTCATTCCCACGTCTGTCTTGCCGGCGTATCGGATTTTGAGAGCCAATGTGACACCCGAATGCTAATCTCTTCCCAGCATCGGGAAGCTCAGACGGTATTGAAACTAAGCTAACACTCACTTAGCACAGCCAACCGATCGGTGCAAGATCGGCGGGTCGTCCGGGCCTCCCAAAGCCTGGCCAAAACGGCCTTACGAACCATTCTACTTCTGCTGGTGCGCCACCAAATTGCGGTGCAAATCCCAGCCGAAGATACTACCTTCGACTTCACAGTAGCCCACAAGTTGGTTGTTGTCATTAAAACTGACTGAAAGCGGCTGCTCGAGCAACCGATCTTTGCGCATGAACAGTTTTCCTGTCATGACATGGTACAGGGCCAACTTTTTATCCGCAAAGACAACTGCCAGCAGATAGCCGTCCTGCGAGAAGGACATCTGCTCGACGCGATCATCGGCCGAGAACCGGTGAACCAGCGAGGTGGGAGACGAAATGTTGAACACCCCGATGCTTCCATCGGCGCGGGCCACGGCAAACATGTTGCGCGAGGCGCTCAGCGCCACGGCACGCACGCCGGGGCCGGATTGAATGCGCAGCGGCTGGAGCTGATCGTCATGACGCTCGGCCAAGTACAACCCGCCGGCCTCGGTGCCAAAGAGCAGCCAGCGTCCGTCACTGTCGCAGTCGACCGAGGTGACCGCCGAGGTGGACGCGTTCTGGTGCAACCGTTGGCTCGTGGCGTCGGCGACGGACCACTCCAACAACGTGCCGTCGGCGTGGCCGGTGTAGATGGTGTCACGTCCCAAGCTCAACGCCGTCAACTCGGGTTGGGCCGGCATACTGAACTCGGTGCTGAACCCGGTGTCGGGTTGGCCCACATGCACCTGATAGTCGGCATCGACGACCAACAATTCCTGGCTTCGAGCGGCCGCGCAGCGAAGCCCGCCGTTGGGCAGTTGCGCAGCCAGCCGCGGCATTTCGTACAGGCCCGAGTCGCGCCGCAGCTTGGCGGCCTGGTCGAAGTCCGAGCCAGACGCGACCGCGTCGGCCTCGCTCGACTCGGTGGCCGACTTCGAGCTGCGCCCGATCGCCCGCACGGGGTTGGTGGGGGTGCGTCCGCGAAAGATCGCCGCCTTGGGGCCGGTCGAGTCCCACTCGTCGGAGCGGAAAAAGCCACTGTCGCGTCCGCCTAGAGGCTTGGCTTCTGGCTTGGACGCCTCCACGAGCGACGCCTCGCTCTGGACGGTGCGGTTGGCCTCGGCTCTGTCGTCCGTGCCACTCAGCTCGTCTTTGGCCGGAGGCAATTCGACCGAATCGGAGACCTCGTCGGCCCCGGCGTTGCCCGCCTCGGACAGAGCCGCGACCAGCTCGTCGAGGGTGTAGATGACCCCCGACAGGCTCTGCGGACGATCGTTGGGGCTTTTGGCCAGCATTTTGCGCACCAGCGCCTCAATCGCCTCGGGGAACTGGCGGTTGGTCGCCACCTCCGCAAGGCGCGGCGGCTGGGTGCTCACGTGCGCCTTGAGCACGTTGTAGACGTTGTTGTCGAAGAACGGCGGCCGGCCGGTGAGCATGAAGAAAAAGACGCCGCCCAACGCATAGATGTCGGCGCGGCGGTCGAGTTGGCCGCCGACCGCCTGCTCGGGGCTGGCGTACAGCGGCGTGCCCAAAAAGCCCTGGGTCACCCGCACGTCGCCCTCGCGCCACACGATGCCAAAGTCGAGGATGTGCACGAAATCGTCGCCGGCGGGCAGCCGCTCGATCATGACGTTTTCGGGCTTGAGATCCCGGTGGATCATGCCCGCTTCGTGCGCCTCGTGCACCCCGTTGGCGATCTGGCGCAAGACCTTGCAGGCGCGCACCATGTCCATGGGCCCACCCGTGGCGACCAACTCCTCGAGGGTCTGGCCGTCGATGAGGTCCATCAGCAGGGCCACGGCGCGCTCGCCGATGGGGACCACGTCGTAGAACGAGACGATGTGAGGGTTTCGCAGATGGCCCAGCGCGCTGATCTCGCGGTTGAGACGCGCTTCGATATGCTCGGCCTTCACCGACGTGTCGGCGTTGTCCAGCGGGATGATCTTGACGGCGAACTGCCGCGAGATCGTCAGCGACTCGGCCCGGTAAACGTTGCCCGAGGCGCCCTGGCCGATGCGGCGGGTCAGCAGGTAGCGGTCGGCGAGGGTGCGACCGAGCCAGGGATCGGTGGTGCGCCCGAGTTCGGGCCATCCTTGGGAGGGGCGCGCAACGCGGCATTCCAAACACATCTCGTCGTCCGCAAAGAGCACCGAGGTGCACCTGCTACAGTGATGTGTCGGCTTACGGTCGCGGAAAACACGCCGCCGCCTTTCGTATGCACTCCGTTCCCCCATAGGTCGTCCTGGCTCCGTGCGCGAAGGGATCCCCAGTCGATTCTCAACCGAACGGTCACTATCCTACAAGGGAGGACACCATCGTTCAAGCCCAATAGAGCCCCCGACGGCTCAGCGAACCCGTCGGGACAAACCTTGCGCGCTCAAATTGGGGCGAGGGATGAAGATCGCGGCTTTGGGACCGGTATGATCTCGCTCCTCCGACTCGAAGAAACTGTCGGGGTTGCCCAATGATTCCACCTCGTTTTGCGAGTCGAGCGCAGCGAAGGGATCGTCGAAGACCTCCTCGGAGTCCAGCCCTCCCAGGGGGCTGTGAGTGAGGGCGGACGCACGGGCAGCCCGATCCGGGGATGGCGTGGCGCCGCCGAGCGCAAAGCCCAATCCGGGGGCGGTCTGCTCCACTTCACGCACCTCCGGTTGATGGACGGCCGGCTGGTAGGGCGTGGAAGACGGCTCGGCCGTTTGCTCGGCATCAGCCAGCTGCGGCTCTTGGCGCAAAATCGCATCGAGCTCGTCGATGATCTCGGACAGGTGGCCCGGCCGGGCCTCACGGCTCTTGGCGAGCATGCGGCTGATGAGATTTTGGACTGCCAACGGCACATGGCCGGGCGCAACACGACGTACCGGAGGCGGCTCTTGGCGCACGTGCATGCGCAGCACCTCGATGACGTTGTTGCTCTCGAAGGGAGGCCGCCCGGTGAGCATCTGGAAGAAGAGCGCCCCCAGCGCGTAGATGTCGCTGCGACGATCGACCGGCTCGCCCAGCGCCTGCTCGGGGCTGGCGTACAGGGGCGTGCCTACAAAGCCCTGGGTGACCTCGAGGCCGTCGTCCATCCAGACGATGCCAAAGTCGAGCACGTGGATGAACTCGTCACCCGAGGACAGTTGCTCGACCATGATGTTGGCCGGCTTGAGATCGCGGTGGATGAGGCCGACCTCGTGGGCTTCGTAGACGCCGTTGGCGATCTGGCGGAGCAAGCGGCAGGCGCGTCGCCAGTCCAGCCCGCCGTCGCGCGCCAGCAGCTTGTCGAGTGTCAGCCCCTGCACGTATTTCATGACCACGCCCACGCACGACTCGGTCAGCTCGAGCACCTCGTAGAACGGCACGGTGTGTGGGTTGCCCAGCCGGCTGATCGCCTCGACCTCCCTGTCGAGCCGGGCGCGCACAAGCTGTGGATCTTTGCCGCTCTTGCACGCCCGCAGGTCGACGACCTTGACGGCGAAGCGCCGCGAGATGTTGAGCGACTCGGCCTCGTAGACCGTGGCCGTGGCGCCTTTGCCCAGACGGCGCGTGATCAAGTAGCGATCGGCCATGACCTGGCCCAACCACGGATCTCCGCTGTCGCACAGCCGCGGCCAGCCCTCCCGAGGCTGGTTGCGTCGGCACTCCACGCAACGTGGATCTGCCGCATACACCACGCTCATGCACCGGCCACAGTAGTGCTGCGGCAGTCCTGGCGGTACCGTCGAATCTACGCCCCCACATGCTTGCGACTCCAGCACGATTGGCTCTGCGCTGGTCATAGAAGTCCTCCGTGCTCGTTCTCCCGAGGCGACACCGCCGCCTCGCGATCCCCGTGAACGCTCCCGGTTTTCGGCTCGTACTCCCCGTTCGCTCGAAATGAACACCCCGTGTGATTGCAACCCCTGCAATCGTCCCCGAATGACTGGCACAAGGCCGCCCAACCTGACGGTCGGTGACCGGCACAGCTACTGCGTGGCGTGTTCCCCTGATGGAATATCGTCTATGAAACAAGGTAGGCACCAGCCGCACCTTTTGAAGTACGGCCGGCGCAAAAAGGCGAGATCGATTCAGCGTTACCGGCGAGTGAGGTTGCCGGCGGAGACGACGACCTCGAGGCGGAAGCCCTGCAGGCGTTCGAACCAGCGCGCCTCATTCCACTTGATGGTCACGCCCTCGTCTCGGGCCGAACACGGCTCGAACCCGTACACGTTCGGGTCGACCACACATCCGTTGGGCGCCATCTGCGAGTCGATGCTGTCAGCCAGGCAATACTCGTGGTCCTGCAGATCGGCGAAGCTTCGCTCCTTCGGGTACATGCGCACCTGGATGGCGTTGTCGCAGAAGTACTGGTCGACACGCCCGAATTGGGAGCACTGGCCGGCGCCGGCGTCGAACGGAAAGCTCGGGCAGGAGGTATCCGACGGTCCCTGGCAGCTCACCGGCATCTGGGTGATGCACTGCTCGACGGCGCCAACGATGGTGGTGGCGATCCCTTTCATATGACCGCTGAACTCATCGGGATTACACACTAGACCGGGCATGAACTCGCCCTGCGGCTTCGGGTAGATGCGATCGCCGTCAAAGGAACGCAGAAACGCCTCGTAGCGATCGCCCGAGTAGGCCGTCCCGAAGGTCTCGGGGTTCGAGCAAGACGGTTCCTTTTTGAGGCTTTCGGGAGGCTGTTCGCACAGTTGGAACGTCGACGGATCTGCTTCCGGATAATTGGCGGTCGCCCCATAGCGCTTCGAGTTGGCGTGCAACGAGGCGACGACGATGTTGCGAGGGTCGAAGTCGTCAGGCTCGACTCCTTTCGAGCCGGCCACGTTGGCCACCAACTCTGCGGCGAGCGCGTCGGGGGCGATCAGCGGCGACTCGTCGGCGAATTTCGGGTGGTTGGCAAGTGCACAGTTGAGGTCGGAGCATTCGTCGAGCGAGCCGTCATGGCTGCAGTCGTTCTCGTCGGTCAAAAAGATCGCCGCGAACTGCGCGTTCTCGCGCAGCAGGCCGTGATTGGGAGCCTCCGCGTCGACGGGGTTCTCGACCGTGCCGCCGGTCATCTCCGGAGAGACCGCGAGGTTGACTGCCGACAAGCCCTTTTCAATCGCCCAGCCACTCGTCCCCACGAAGCTCATGCACGCAAAGTCGTCCATCAGCTTCTGGCGATCGATCAGCCCGTCTTCGCCCTGGTACCTCGAGTCGGAAGCGCGCAGCACCTTGGGAATGTCGCGATAAGGCGACTCACCATTTGTCGCGGTGGGAAATAGCGACTTGATGGTCGTGGCGCAGTCTCTCGTATCGAGGGCGCAAGCAATCGTGTCGTCGTCGACCTCGAGCAGGCTCTGCCAGCGCGACGGGTCTTTGGTGCACGCGATCGCCGCCTCGATATTCTTGCGGATCGGCTCGTAGCCATCGGTCGGGATGGATGGGTCACCCTCGTCACCCGAACAGCCCTGATAGGAGCCGGGAATGGGCTGCGGCGTCGATTGGAGCCGACCAGGCAGTGCCACCACGTCTTGGTTGAACATGCGCATCTGCGTGGTGGTCACACCGATATGAAAGTCGATATTGCGCGCGGTGAACTCTTCGATAAAAGAGTCGAATTCGTCACGCAGCGCCTCTTGCTCCTGACACATCGACCCGGAATTATCGATCACCCACAGGATATCGACCTTCTCGGGCTCGGTGGCCGGCGGCTCCGGGAAAATGTCTACAATCCCGTCGGTATTGGCGAGTTCGACCGGGTGCTCGTTGCACGCGGTAACGAGCCCTGCACCAGCGACAACCAAGCATCCAGCAGCGAGCATCCAGCGAGTTCTGTGCGACCGAGCAGACATATGTCCCCCACGGGAAATAAAGTAAAGTTAGGCCCTCATTCTAACAGCCAGATTGCGCAACGCAATGAGGTCACCAAGAAAGTGATTCGCGTGTAAGGAGTCGGACCGAGGCACGGCGAGATGATTTTGCCGGGGTCGAAGCCGACAAACGCAGCCGATGCGGGTAGCATCGTCGAGTATTGGCGGCGAAGAGACCGGTAAAATCAGCCGGCGATGCCGACAGGAGACTTCTTACACGCGAATCAAAAAAAGTAGAGCCCCGGCCGACCTCAACAAGGTCGACCGGGGCTCGATGCGTCGCGACGTGCTACGGCTTAGTTGGTGGTCTCCGAGCCGTTATTCGACGCGCTGTCGTCGGTCTCGGGGAGCAGCGTGTAGACGAGCTCGACCTCGTAGCCCGACAGGGTGTTGAAGTAGCGGTCGTCGGTCCACGTCAGGTTGATGGCCAACTCGGGCGCGCCCGGGCAGGCGCTGATGGCGTACTTGTCACGCTTGATGACGCAGCCGCCCGGGGTCATGCTCGAGTCGATGCTCTCGGGGATGCAGTACTCGTGGTTCTGCAGGTCGGCGAAGGTCTTGTCGCCGTCATCCTTGCCCGGGTACAGCCGAAGCTGCAGGCCGCTGTTGCAGTACGAAGTGTTCGGCTTCTGGCCGAAGGGCAGGCACTCGGGGGTGCCGCCGCCGAAGGCAAACGCCGGACACTGGTCGCTCGAATCACACGCGTAGGGCACCTGGTAGATGCACTGCGAGACCGAGCCGGCGATGGTGCGACCCAGACTCTCCAGGGTGTTGGCGATCTCACCCGGGCGGCAAATCAGGCCGTCCATGTAGGTGTTCGGGTTGTCCGGGATCTTCGGGAAGACCTGCTCGGGATCGAATTGGCGAAGGAAGCGCTCGTAGCGGTCACCGCTGTACGCCGTACCGAAGGTAGTGTTGCACGAGGTCTGCTCGCCTCGGCCTTCCGGGTCCGGCCGCTCCTGCATCCCCTTGCATTCCTGCGGGGTCAAAGGCTGGCCGTCGGGGTAGTTGACGCCGTAGCGCTTCCAGCGCCCGTGAATCGACGCGGCGATCACCGAGTCGTTCTCGACGTCGTAGCCCTTGGAGGCGGTCAAGTTCTGCTTGAGGCTGTCGGCCAAGTCCGCCGCCGGAATCAGCGGCGAGTTCTCCAGGCCGGGAGCGTTGGCGAACGCGCAAATCTGGCCCGAGCACGTCGTGCCTTCGAACTCCTCTTCGTCGGCGAAATGCTCGTACTGGCCCGACTGGCTGCAGTCGGTCTCGTCGGTCACGAAGATGACGGCGAATTTGGCCGCGTCTCGCAAAAAGCCGTGGTTGGGGGCATCTTTGTCCGTCGGCTCATCAAGGGTACCGCCGGTCATCTCCGGCGAGACGGCTTTGACCGCGGCCGCCAGGCCCTTCTCGATGGAGTAGCCGCGCGTGCCCACAAGGCTCATACAGGCGAAGTCTTTGCGCAGGCCCTCGACGTCGAGGTTGCCGGCATCGTCTCGGTAGTCACCGAATCGGAGCACCTTGGGGATATCGCGATAGGGCGACTCCGTGGCGGGCATGCCCGCGTACGGCTGGGTGCCGTCGGGCGCGGTCGGGAACATCTCGTGGGGCTCGCCACAGGAGCGGTCCAAGTGGCAGGCGATATCGTCATCGCTGATGCTCTTGAGGCCCTGCCATTGCGACGGATCTTTGGTGCAATCATCGACCGCGACCGCCAACGCCTCGCGAATCGGCTTGTAGCCGTCCATCGCGTCGTTGGGATCTTCGGGGTCATCATCCGAGCCGTGACACGTCGGGATATAGGTCGGCACCGGCTGGGGCATCGACTGCAGGTGACCCGGTCGCGCCACCGTCTCCAGCGGATAGATATCCTTCATGTGCGTGGTCGTCACGCCGATGTGGAAATCGATGTTCTGGTCGCTGATTTGCGTGATGAACTGCTGGAAGTTATCGCGCAGCGCACCCTGCTCCTCACACATCGACCCGGAGTTGTCGATCACCCACAGGATGTCGACGGCGGCCGCCGAATCCGGCGAGCGCTCCTCGTGTACCGAGATGGCTCCGGTCGCCTGAGCGAACTCGACCGGGTGCGAGTTGCACGCGCCCAAAAGTCCCGAGGTCGCCACCACGGTCAACCCCAAGACCGCGCTCCACCGAAGAGTATTGAAATCCTGCTTCATTCAAAGCCCCCTGGAAAAAATCCAGCGTTCAGGTGTCATTTGCGTCAGATTGACAGCAGTTAAGGTATAAGAAACAGGCGGGTGTGTCTACTGGGGGGCGGGGGCTGGGGGTTGGGGGGTTGGGGGCATCCCCGCGAACGTGCACGTGCACGTGAACCTGAACGGCCTTTTCAACTGCAATGAGACCAACTTATTGACTGCCTGACGTCTTCGCCTTCGCCGCTCGCCTTGCTCCTTTTACTGCCGTTCACGTGCACGTGCGCGTTCAGGTTCACGGGGCTGGGGGCCGCCCCAAAAACGCAAAAAGCCACCCTCACCGAGACGTGAGGGTGGCTTTCTGCCGAGGCCGAGGGCCTCCAGTCTGTTGCTTCAGATCACGACTTGTGGGTCGTGTACGGAAGCAGGGCAATCTGGCGAGACCGAAGGATGGCCTGGCGCAGTTTGCGCTGGTTCTTGGCGCTGACGCCGGTGATGCGCGCCGGCAAAATTTTGCCGGTGGTCGTCAAGAAGAGCTTCAGGAGCTCCGGGTTCTTGTAGTCGATGCGCCACGAGGGGTTCTCGTCGAACGGATCGATCTTGCGACGACGACGCCAGTTGATGCGGCCGTACTTGCTGCGAGCCATTGGAAATCTCCTTACTTGATTTTTTCTTCGACGAACTCGACGTGCTTGCGCACTACGGGGTCGTACTTCTTCATTTTCAGCTTGTCCGGGTTCTTACGCTTGTTCTTGGTGGTCGTGTAGTAGTACCCGGTACCAGCCGACGAAACGAGTTTGATTTTTTCCCGCATATCTTCCTCCTGCACCACCTCAGGGGTGGGGCGAACTCTCCAAAATCGTTGCTGAACCCGCACCGCGTGCGGCACGAGCGCTGCGAGGCGCAAGACGTTAAGGCAAAACCGTCGGTCTTGCAAGACTATTTGTCTTCTGGGGTTTTCTCAGACTTTTTGAGCCGGAAAACCTTGCTTTTTGAGCTCGTACAACGTGGCGTGAAAGGTGTCCGAGTCGGTGTCGACCGGCTCGTCGGTGGCGATGATCGCGGTACCATTGTCCACGCTGACGTCGATATCGTCTTTGTCCAAGCCCAGGTTCTTGCTGATGATCGTGCGCACCGAGTTGGCGCAGCCGCCACAGCTCATGCCCGAGACGAGGATTTTGAGTTCTTTCATATTGGGTTCCTCAGGGAGTTTAATTTTTTAAATTCATTGCTTTGCGACGCCCCCCATCCGCCCTCCGCTTCGCTTCGGGCACCTTCCCCGCGGGGAAGGGCTGCCTTGGCGCGCCCGAGCCACATAGATTCTGGCGACAGCATCCCTTCCCTCGGGGGAAGGTGGCTCGCGCGCAGTTTCGCGCGAGGCGGATGGGGGGCACCGCATACCTACGCGCCCCAAACATGAATCCCCAATCCACCCACGTCAACGCCTGTCGGCCGGCAAGCCTTCCACCCGCCACTGATCGCCCTCGCGCCACGCCTCTTGGACGCGCTCACCGTCGCGAAACGCGCACACGTGCGCCTCGTCGGTGTGAATGAGCACCCAATCGACGAAGCCGCAGCAGATCGAGCCCGTGTTGACGTACAACCCGCCGTCGACGGGCACCAGCCGAAGCAAGTGCGAGTGACCCGAGATGACGATGTCGAGACCTTCGGTGTCGATGAGCTCGCGCGCGCCGCGCAGCGAGCGATCGGGTCCGGGTTTGGTGGTGCTCTTGGTGTGCAAGACGCGATCGACGACCAAGGGCACCCCGCCCATGGCGCCGGCGACCGCGTCGAGGCCGAGGCGATCGAACCAGCCGGCCACGTAGTTGGCCGTGGGGGCGAGCGCAGGAAGCTTTTTGAGCGGCATGTCCCACTGGTGGCCGTGGCGCGCCAAGATGCGAAGTCCGTCGGCGTGGAAAAAGCGCTCCTCGGGGACGCCGGTGCGGCACAATTGGCCGTCGTGGTTGCCGAAGATCCAGTCGTAGCCTTCCAGCCGATCCACGACCTGGGGAAACTCGTCGCGCACACCTTCGATGATCGATCGCCACCCGCCGGGCAGCTTGGGTCGGTCGAGATCAAAGAGATCGCCGCCGACCAAAACCCGGTCGGCGACGGCTTCGATCTCGTCGAATAAGTCGAGCAGCGCGGCGCGAGGCGCCGTGCATCGATTCGACGCCCCCGGCGCCAGATGCAGATCCGAAATGACGGCTAATTTCACGGAAACGACTGGTACAAGCGGTCCACTTCAATGACTTCGCCGCTGGGCCAGTCGATATTGGCCACGTGCCAAAACTCCTGGTTGTCCATCGGCTTTCGCTGCGCCTCATAAGCCAGTTGGCCGCCGATGTAAATACGCACGGTGACGTAGCTTCGCCCGTAGTTGTGGTCCGAGAAGTAGTAGGCTCCGACGTTGTAAGTCGTCTCGACCTCCGGGTTGTCGAGGTTGATATTCTCGGGCCCGGCGCCGTCGACATCGTCGATGTCCAAGCTCGGGTTATCGATGGCGACGCCCGTCTCGCCCCAATCGGGCTCCATGTTCTGCCAGAAGCAATCCCACGGCGGCGAGTTCCAATGCAAGTTGGCGTTGGGGTGCAACAGGTGGATGTCGACGTCGCTTCCGGACTGGTCGGTCTCGTTGGGATCCGCGGGCGTGTTCCACACGAGCTGGATGTGGATGTCCTCGTCGGAGATCGACTTGAGGGTCATGCGTGCCGGCTCGCACGATTTGACGCCGAGTTCGTTCCACACATCGAGCTCGACGACGTAGGTGCCGGCGAGCTGCATCCACAGCGAGCTTTGCTCGCCGCTGGTGTTCGCCAGGCCCTCGGTGCTGTCGGCGGGACGCTCGGCCAGACGCCATTCGACGCGCGAGATGCCCGAGCCTTCCGGGTCGCGGCTGAGCGAGGCGTCGAGATCGATGTCGTCGAGCGGGACCACCTGCAATTCACCCATCGGGTCGGCGATCGCCTCGCCCCGCTCGGGGTTATAGGCGCGGATGACCGGCTCGGGGCAGTCGTAGGGGCGGCCGCGGCCCTGCAGATCGACCACGCGGTTGGGTTCGAGGTCGTCGTCGGAGCGGATAAAGACCGCGCCTTCGTACTCACCGGGGGTCTCGGGGCTGAAGCCGATGGGGATGCGCACCTGAGCGCCCGGCTCGAGGGTGACTTGGCTGCGGAATTGGTTGTCGAGCAGGCTGAACTCGTCGGCGCCGTCGAGCGATGTGACCGAGAAGGTCGTTGGGCTACGCCGCGCGCAGCTCTTGGCGATGATGAACCGACGCGAGGTCTCGCCCAGCTCGGCCATGCCGAAGTCGACTTCGTCGGCCGGATCGAGCTCCAAACAAGGAAAGTCGGCGTTGGCATACAGCGGGATCTCGAAGATGCCCTCGTCGGGGTCGTTGCTCTCCACACTGAGCACACCCTCGGCGCGGTCGGTGTTGTGCGCTGTATAGGTGATCGTGGCGGTGACCGCTTCACCGGGCATCAACTCGACCGGCGGGCGGCCGTCGTGGCGCGGAAAGCTGAGTCGAAAACGCCCCTCGATCTGCCACTCGCCCAGCTTGAGCAAGTTACGGCCGACGTTGGTCACTTCGACGTCACGGCTGACTGTCTCCCCTTCGAGCACGTCGCCGATAAGAAGCCGCTCGGGCCCGTCAATGTCGGGCTCGCCGCGATACTCCCACTCGCCGTACTCGTGTGGCTTGAAGAAGTCGACGGTCTCGTCAGTCTCTTCGACACAGCCGGTACAACCGCTGATCGTCACCGATGCCACTAGTAGCACCGCCAACCGCGCCCACCGCCGTACCGTCTCCCGTTGAAGTCGCATCACGTTCCCCATGTGTTGTTCACCTTTGACTCGAGCTCGACCACTCTAGCGCATTTCCAAGCGTTTGGCGATTTCATCGCTGCGAGTCCGTGCGTGTCATTGTACTAACACCCAGGTGTCGCAGCAATGATCGTGCCATCTCCCCCCACCGCCCTACAGCACGCTGCGCAAGCCCCGGCTGGAGTGAACAGACTCCACAGCCTCGCCTCAGTGGGACATTGATGCCACAGAGGGTCAGATTTCTGAGATCTACCGGTTTTGTGCTTGCAAGGGGCGTGTTATAGTCGCCATGTACCATTGTTTTGCGATTTTTCCGCGAGCGCCCCGCCATGACTCGAAGACTGTTGATGCTGGCGTTAAGCGTCAGCCTTGTCGGGTGGGCGCTGGCAGGCTGCTCTGCCGTCCAGCGAATTCCTGATCGGCAAGAGTCGACCCGGGCTTATCTGCGTCTCGACGTCGAACCGTCGACGACCAGAGTCTTTATCGACTCGAAGTATATGGGCATCGTCAAAGGGTGGGTGCAACAGACCGTGCCGGTCGAAGCCGGTGCGCGTCGGGTCGAGCTTCGCGCCGAGGGATACATCACCCGTCGGTTCGACGTCGAGCTGGAGCCAGGCGAAGAGGTCACGTTGCAGGTGAATATGGAGCGCACGCTGGATGATGAACCTAATTGAGGACTGAAACACCCATGGACACCGCCAATTTCAGCCAGCAGCTGCGTGTGCTGCCCACTCTGGTCAAGATGTTGGCCGAGGACAGCACGCACAAGTTCAAGGTGTCAGCAGCCGGCCACCTGTCGGTCCTGCGTGGCGCGCGCTGGACGGCGTCGAAGACCCCCCTCGACGTCGACGCGGTACAGTCGCTGGCCCGGGAGATCGCCGCCAAACGCGAACAAGCCGTGCTCGGCCCATGGTATCTGCGCGTGCTGCGCGGCGCCGACGGGCTGACCATCTTCGGCGAGCGCCGCCTCGACGTGCCCGCCGAACCGCTCGAGGATACCGTCGAAGACCAGCTCTTGCAGCTGGCGCGCGCCGGCAGCACCGGCTCGATCGCCGGCACTATCGGCTCCAAGAAGGGGGCCGTGCTGCTGTGGCTGGCCTCCCAACTCGGCCGCCGCGAGCTGGTGTTCGTCTCGGACGTGCCACCACGCGATCTGTTGGAGCCGACCGCCACCCACGTCTTCCCCCCGGCCAACGACCGTGAGCGCCGCGATCTCGAGCGACTGCTCCGCGCCCACGATTGCATCTTTTGGGACGGGCTCAACCGCGGCGACGACCTGGTCAGCTTTGCGGGCACCCCGGGCGCCCACAACCGCTGGTTCACCATCGACGCCGACTCGCCCGACGCGCTCGCACGCCAGCTTCGCTCGGTGGTCACCCCGGCCGGCCAAATCCGCCTCGACAGTTGTCTGTTCATTGACGTCGACGCCGAGGGGCATTCAGCGATCACGAGCCTGGTACGGCGAGATCCGTCCGGTTGGGCCGAGATTCTGTCTGGAGGACCCTCGGTCCTCGAGGTCCTCGAGGGGCTCGACGATCTCTTCGTCGCCCCGGCCATCGAGCGCACGCCGGAGCCGAAACCAGCCTCCGAGCCGAAACCACTTTCCGAGCCGAAACCACATTCCGAGCCGCTGTCGGAGCCCGAGTCACAGCCTGAGGTGTCTTCGAGTCCCTCGAACAGCCCGGAGCGTCGCCGTCGTCCGTCCCCCATGGCAGGGATCGTGTCACCCAAGCGCGCCGGCGGCCAAGGGCGCGGCAGCAAATCGATTTTTCCCAACGCAGACAAGCCTCCCGAAGAGCCGACCGTCAACTCCGATATCCGGCCGCTGGACGGCGATTCGTTGGACGGCGATTCGTTGGGCGGCGATTCGTTGGGCGGCGATTCGCTGGGCGGCAAGGAGCAGTCCGAGCCGACGGTCAACTCCGGGGAGCATCCAGTACCCGACGGGATGAGCCTCGACGAGCTTTTGAAGAGCGACGAGATCGACGAGGAGGAGCTGCTGCGCCAGTCCGGCGAGATCGACCTGCAGGCATTTGTGAAGGCGCGAAACGCGCGAATGCTCCAGCAGCATGCGAAGGCCGATGAAAACAACACCGCCGAGCGCACACGCGTCGGCACCGTCGATCCCTCACTGGCAGCCGATCCCTCAGATCTCTTTGAGCCATCGAGCAGCGATGCGCCGCCGCCCGGCCTCGGCCTCGAATATTCTTCGGAGCACGCCGAAACCAACGTGGCTGACGGAGCTGCGGTCGACGCCATGCTCGAGAAAATGGGGATCGAGGGGAACGGCGACGGACCGCCTCAATTTCCCGACGTCGATCACTCCAAGCTGACCCCGCCGGTGCGCGACGAGACCACCGCGCTCACGCCGGTCGACATGGAGCGCATCCGTGAGAGCGCTCACGACGACGTCTCGTGGCTGTTGCAAGACGACTTCATGGGCGGCGAGCCGGCCGACGACGAGACGCTCAGCGACCACAAGCTCCCTCAGGAGGTCGCCGAGGAGGGCACCAGCCCCTCCAAACCGATCTGGGAGGCGGATCCGGCCTCGACCGACGAACTGACCCGCGAGGACCTCCAGCAAAGCCGGTCGGAGTGGTCGGAGGCGAAAGGCGACTAGTCCTCGATCGACAGCACGCGCACGCCCAAGCGCCCGTCGACGTTGACCAGTTCGCCGCGACCGACCAGCCGTCCATCGACGACGAGATCGACGCCGTCATCGACTCGGCGCTCCAACTCGAGCACGTAGCCCGATTGTACCTCGGCGAGCATCGCCACTGGCAGCGGCAGCGTGCCGACGCGCACCTCGACGTCGACCTCGGCCTTCTCGAGCACTTGGGTGGCATGTCCGTGACTGTTTTGACTCTCCTGCTTCTCTTCGTGGCTCACTGTATCTCCTTTTCCTTCGGTTATATTGGGTGAACGATCCCGAGGGGTCGCATCCGTAATCTCGACCTCCCACATGTCGGTCGATTGCCGGCGAAACTCGCACCACATGAAGCTCTGTTGAGAAGCCCCCAGCCACAGCTTCCCGCGCGCCTCTTTTCCAGCAACAGTTCCTTTTCCAGCAACAGTTCCTTTTCCAGCAAGAGCTTCGTCACGCAATCCGTGCTCACCGGGCAGAAGCACGTCGCCCTGCCCGAGGCTTCCAAGTTCATGCGCCGCCAGCCTCACGCTTCCCAAGCTCGCCGATAGCTCGACGGGCACCGTGCCCAGGCGCGTCATCATCAGTCGATGCCGCCGCCTCTCGTGTCGCGCGGCCGTCGCCACGAAGACCTCCATGCTGCGCACCATGTCGGCGGGCACGAACAGGCGAACCAAGCCCGCGGCGCGTCGTGAGGTGACGGTGTAGACCAGTTCGGCGATCTCGGACTGCCGGCGCAATCGCTGCGCCACCGTCTCCAGATCGGGTTGGGCCGTGGGAATCGACAACGGCGGCAGGCCGCGCGCGCATAGCCAGTTGACCAACTGCATGGCGACAAAGGTCACCAGCCCGAAGTCACGCGCGCTCGGCGGGGTGAGGGTGCGCGCTTCGGGCGGCTCGTCGTCGAGCAACTCCTCGATCCAACTGGCCACCAGGTTCATGTCCGCCGCCACGACGATTTCGTCGGGGTCCGGCGCCAGGCGAAGCGTGGTCACGAAGTGGTCTTCGAGGCGCGAGGTGAACTCGTTTCCCTCGTAGGTGCGCACGGTGTGAAAGAAGACATCGTGCTCCAAGCCGACCAACCGCTCCAGCTCGTCGGCCAATTCGTCGAGCAGACGCTCGCCGGGGTGTGGCGACGGGAGCAGACCGAGTAGGCGGTTTCCCAACTCGACCTCCGCCCGAGACAGCGCCTCGAGGGACTTGAGCGGGATACGCCGAACGGTGCGGCGGCGTTTGACGGCGCGCTTGGGGATATTCACCCCGTGCGCGGCATGTTGTGTCGAAGATCCGGGCTCTCGGTGATGAGGCATTTGGGCAACTCCGGCAATTAGACAATCTCGATGGAAGTAAAGTCGACGCCCTTATCGGCCGCCGACTGGCGGAAGTGCTCGCGCTCGCGGCGCAGGTCGCGGGCAAAGTCTTCATTTTCGGGGCGCATGCGCAGCTCGAAGCCGTCGCCGCGGCGTCGCAAACGCACGCGCACGTTGCCGCGACCGGGCACCTGCAGGTCGAGCAGCATGATCTGACGCCCGCTAGCGTCCCGGCCGACGTGGGCCCGCTCGACGAGTTGCTTGGCGAGCTCGGCCACTTCGGCGCGCAGCTTCGACTGCTCGATCGGGGCGTTCCCCTTTGCTTTGGCCGGACCCTTCGCTTCCGAAGTGCCAACTTGGGCCGGTTGGAGTTCGACGGATTGCTCGGCGCGGCTGGCGTCGTGACTCTTGGAGCTGGCGGCGCCGAGCTTCGGGCCCGAGTTTTGTCTCGGGCCGCCATCTTGTTTCGGTGCGCGGACATCTTGCCCTCGCCGGGCCTTCTGCGCGTGCTCGGTGTGTACTTGGCGGTGATGCTTTTTTCGGTGGCCGTGCTCGACACGCGCCTCGTCGTGATGCTGGGTGACCTGACGCTCGGCGCCGAGCCGGTCTTTTTGCTCGAGCTGACGTCCGAGTTGCAGCTCACCGCCTTTGAGGCGACGGCTGAAGCCATCAGCCTGCCCGAGCGTCTGCTTGCCCGGCTGCCCGGTCGCGGTGCGCTGCTCGGACGCCTGGCGGGCCGCTCGGTCACCGACGGTCTTCTTCTGGGAACCCTTCGGCGCCTTCTTGCCCTTTTCACCTCCCTTGCCCTTCAAGAGTTCTTTGAAGTCCTTCTTGTCTTCGGACTTCTTGGTGCCCTTCTTGTCGGCGGGCTCATCGAGGCGTTCGGCCTGGGTCGTGTTCTCGTTGTTTATCTTCACGGTTCGATCCGCAGCAGGTCACGGGTGAACTCCGGCTCTACTACTGTTTTCGGCAAAAAGGCCCAAATCGTTGCGTGTTCGGCGAAACTTTTTTCTCCACAGGCATGTGGAAAACCAAGAAAACGCAAAAACGCCGGCAACTTACGCAGTTGCCGGCGTTTTCGATTTTTTCGCGATTCTCTGTTTGGCGCTCATGACCCCGAGGCGAGCCTCGGGGCTGCACCGGCGAGTGCTCCGCGGGCAGCAGACAGCCGCTCCGCGAAGCCTCGATCACGCGATCACTTCTGCTTTTCTTTGATCAACTCGAGTGCTTTTTCGAGCGTCATGTCCTCGGGATTGACGCCTTTGGGAAGCGACGCGTTGGTCTTGCCGAGCTTGACGTAGGGACCGTAGCGTCCGTCGAGGACGTTGATCTCTTTGCCGCTCTCGGGATCCTTGCCCAGCTCCTTGAGCACCTTGCGGCGCCTGCGGTTGTTCTTGGGCTGACTCAAGATCTCCATCGCCTCCTCATAGGTGATGGTGAAGACCTTATCGACGTTGTCGAGGTTGCGGTAGTCGCGCTTGTGGCGCACGTAGGGCCCGTAGCGGCCGATGGCGGCCTCGATGGGCTTGCCGTCCTCGGGGTGCTCGCCGAGCACGCGCGGAAGCGACAGATACGTGAGCGCCTGGTCCAAGTCGACGTCGTGCAGCTCGACGTTGGGCGGTACCGAGGCCGTCTTGGGCTTCTTCTCGCCTTTGATGCGCTCGCCGAGCTGGACGTACGGCCCATAGCGGCCGTTGTTCAGGAAGACCGTCTTGCCGGTCTCGGGATCTTCTCCCAGCGCCTTGGGCCACTGCTCGCGCTCGGCGTACAGCTCCTCGAGGTGCTCCAGGGTCAGGTCGGCGGGCGGGATATCTTCAGGCACGTCGATCTTCTTGGTCTCACCGTCCGCCTCCCACTCGGCGTAGGGGCCGAAGCGGCCGACGCGAAGCGTGGCCGGGAAATCGGACAGGTGCACCACGCGCGCCTCTTCGTTGTCGATCTCCTCTTCGCCCGATTTGATCTGGTCGTCGAAGGCACCTTCGTCGCGGTAGAACTGGTGCAGGTACTCGACCTTGCTGCCCTCGCCGCGGGCGATCTCGTCGAGATCGTCCTCCATGCGGGCGGTGAACTGCAGGTCGACCAGGCCCGGGAAGTAATCCTCGAGCAGCTCGACGACGGCGAACGCGGTGTAGGTCGGGATGAGCGTCTTGCCCTGCTTTCGGGCGTAGCGATCATCGCGGGTGATCGTGCTCATGATCGACGCGTAGGTCGACGGGCGGCCGACGCCTGCTTCCTCGAGCACCTTGACCAGCGACGCCTCGGTGTAGCGTGCCGGCGGCTTGGTCTCGTGGCGAATCGGTTCGACGTCGGTGCAGTCGACCCCGTCGCCCTCTTTCATCGGCGGCAGGTGCTTTTCCTGGTCGGCCAATTCGGCTTCCGGGTCGTCGCTCGACTCGAGATAGGCGCTGATGAAGCCGGCGAAGTCGGTCTTCAGGCCGTTGGCGCGGAAGACGACCTCTTTGCCGTCGACGTCGACGACCAGCTCGACCGAGGTGCTCGTCTTCTTGGCGTCGGCCATCTGGCAGGCGAGCGTGCGCTTGTAGATCAGGTCGTACAGCTTGAGTTCGCGGCCGCTCAGCCCGCTCTTCTTGGGCGAAACGAACTCTTCGCCAGCCGGGCGGATCGCCTCGTGAGCTTCTTGGGCGCCCTTCGACTTCGACGAGTAGATGCGCGGCTCGTCACGCACGTAATCGTCGCCGTACTGCTCGCGGGCAGCCTTGCGTGCCGCGGTCACCGCCTGCTTCGACAGGTTGACGCTGTCAGTACGCATGTAGGTGATTTTTCCGCTTTCATACAGGCGCTGAGCAATGCTCATCGTCTGCGAGGCCGACATGCCGAGCTTGCGGCTGGCCTCCTGCTGGAGCGTCGAGGTGATGAACGGCGCCTTAGGAGACGTGGTGTACTGGCGCTTTTTGACCGACTGGACGCGCCAGTCGAGTCCCTCGAGCTTGTCGAGCAGCTCGTTGGCCATCTCCTCCTCGACGAGCAGGACATCCTTGCCCTCGGCGATCTTGCCGGTGTCCTTGTCGAAGTCTTTGCCGCTGGCGATGCGGGTGCCGTCGATGGAGACGAGATCCGCGTCGAATTTGCTGCCGTCTTTGTCGAGCGCGGCCTTCAGGTCCCAATACGTACCGGTGCGGAAGGCGCGGCGCTCACGCTCACGCTCGACCAACACGCGCACCGCGACCGACTGGACGCGGCCGGCGGAGAGCTTGGGCGCGATCTTCTTCCAAAGCAGCCCCGACAGCGGAAAGCCCACCAGTCGGTCGAGAATGCGGCGCGCTTCCTGCGACTGCACGAGGTGCACGTCGATGTCGCGCGTCTGCTCGAGCGCCTCTTGGATGGCCGACTTGGTGATCTCGTGGAACACCATGCGTCGGGTGGGAACCTTGGGATTGAGAAGCTCGACCAAGTGCCAGCTGATTGCTTCACCTTCGCGGTCTTCATCTGTCGCGAGGTACAGCTCCTCAGCCTTCTTGAGTTCGCTTTTGAGCTCCGAAATCGCTTTCTTAGAGCGCTTGTCCTTGACGACGTAGATCGGCTCGAACTCGTGCTCGATATCCACGCCCAAGCTAGCCCAATCCTCCTTTTGATACTTTTTAGGAAGCTGGCTCTTCTTGTCGGGAAGATCGCGAACGTGGCCCAGTGAAGCCAAGACTCGGAAGTCTCCGGGCAAGTATTTCTCAATCGTTTTCGCCTTAGCCGGCGACTCGACGATGACGAGTTTCGACATACGCAAACGCTCTTTATCTACAGGTACTTGTGAGATTTTCGATGGGGACGACGCAACACACTTGGGTGGTCGGTCGACCGATTGGTATGGAGGATGGAACCCGATTTGTCCAGCGCCGAACCCGATTCATTCGGCGCCGCGCCATTGGCACAACGCCAATTTTTCGCACAATGTCGATCTAGACGTCGCCGTCGGGGTCGTCGTCGTCACCGTCGCTCGACGGCTGGTTTCCGTTCATTCCCTCGAAGGGGTTCTCCCCCGACTGCATCATCTCGTAAAACTGACGCATCTGCTCTTCGATCTGATCGGAGGACAGCTCCGACAGGTCGATATCCTCGAGCTGCGACGGGTCGAGCCCGCCGACATTCTTGAGCAGGCTCGGCGGCACGTTCTTGAGAATATTGGGCGCGTTTTTCATCGCCATCTCCAAAAACGGCTTGAAGCGGCCCTTCATCTTGCCCGAATCGTCGAAGACCTGACCGAGCAGGCTCATCGGATCGAAGCTGCCAAACGGCGGGTGGGCGCCGGTTTGGCCGCCCTCGCCTGCGCTCTCTCCGGAGACGGCCTCGGAGTAGCGGTTGAGCATGTCACGCATCGAGGTCTGGAAGCCGGTGGCCTCCAGGGCGCTGTAGCAGGGGCCGAGCAAAAACATCGGAAGCTCGGCGGGAGCCTGATGGGCGCGCTCGAAATCTTCCTGAGCTTGCTTTGTGTCGCCGCGCATGTGCAGCGCCGCCCCACGCACCATGTAGGCGTCCGACAGGCTCGGATCGAGCTCGACGGCTCGCTCGGCGGCTTTGAGCGCCATATTGCCCTGACCGGCGGCGAGTTGGACATGAGCCAGCTGCACGAAAGCAAACGCTTCGTCGGGAAAATTATTCGACGCGCGAATCGCATCGGCGCGTGCCTGGGTGTTACGGCCGCCCAACAGATGGATGTGGCTGCGAAGCAGCAACGCCTCCAGGGCGGTGTCATCGCCCTCGATCGCCTTATCGATCACATTGGCGGCGTCGTCGGCGCGCCCCTGCACCATCATCAACCGGGCGAGTTGCAAGGCATAATCCGACTCCTCCGGGTCGATTTCGCGCGCCTGGATCAGGTCGCGCTCGGCCTGGTCGAACTTGCCCATCCGGATAAACGCGTCCCCACGCAGGGCGTACAGCTCGGCGTCGTTGCCCTCGATATTGATCGCGTGCGTCAGATCGGAGCGGGCGTGATCGAACTCGTCGACGTCGACCAGCGCCAGTGCGCGCCCCATCAAGCTCGAGACCCGATCCGGGTCGAGCTCGAGGGCGCGATCGAATTGATCGCGGGCCGCTTCCGGCCGATCGAGGCCGTAGTTGGCCCAGCCGGCGGCGTCGTAGGTCTCCGACTTCTGCCAGCCGGCCTCCACCGCCGCTTCGGCGTCTTCGAGGGCGCGGGCAGGCTCGTCGAGATCGAGGTGCACGTCGGCCCGCAGCGCCAACAAGGCCGCTCTCAACAACTGATAGTCCTCCGCCTCGGGCACGTTCGACAGGATCGAGTCGAGGCTCGATCGCGCCTTTTTGGGTGCACCGGCCGCGCGCAGCGGCTCGAGTTCGGCGGAGATGGCCTCCAGCTGCTGCTGTTGCTCTTCCGAAAGAGCAAGCGAGCTTGTAGCGGAGCCAGACATAGGTACCTCACCTGGGTCGGTAGAAAAATCGAATGCGTTGTCCTCGCCCTCATTGTAGTTACGACACGTGGCGCAACAAGCCAAGCGAACTGCACGCTCGGTTCACCACAGAGCGCACAGAGAGCACGGAGAATTCCAGAAGTTTTTCAAACCTCCGTGCTCTCCGTGCTCTCTGTGGTGCGAACCGAGTTGGCGGGCGACGATTATTCGCCGGCGGCCTTCTCGAACATCTGGCGCACGGCGCCTTCGCCGCGGAAGCCGATCTGGTGATCGGTGACGTCGACGCCGTCGAGGGCCACGAGCATCGGGATGCTCTGGACCTTGAACGAGCGGGCCAATTCGGGCTGCTCGTCGACGTTGACCTTACCGACTTTGACCTTGCCCTCGAACTCCTCGGCGAGCTTCTCCAGGATCGGGGTCAGCGACTTGCACGGGCCGCACCAAGGCGCCCACAGGTCGACGATGACGGGGACGTCGCTGTTGGCGACTTCGCTCTCGAAGTTCTCGGCGGTGATATTTACCGTTGTCATGTCTCAATCTCCTTTGGGTACGTCGGAGTACATTTCTTAAATGTTCGCCTATTGGATGTCTGAACCGTCTGAAGGTTTCAAATCGCCCAATTTTCGATGATCTCACGCATCCGACGCATGAACTTGTCGGCGGTCGCCCCGTCGATGATGCGGTGGTCGAACGACAGGCACCAGATCGAAGTCGGCCGCACCAAAATGGCGTCGGTCTTCTGGTCGACGACCACCCGTTTTTTGATGGCGCCGGTGCTCATGATCGCCGCCTGCGGCTGGTTGATGATGGGGATGCCGAATTCGGGGCCGAATACACCGTGGTTCGACAGGGTGAACGTGCCGCCTTTGACCTCGTCGGGCTTCAGGCGCTTGTTGCGCGCGCGGTCGGCGATGTCGTTGACCTTGCGGGCCACGCCCAGCAGGCTGAGCTCGTCGACGTTGTCGATCACCGGCACGATCAGGCTCTTGTCGAGCGCCACGGCCATGCCCACGTTGATGTCACCGCGCAGCACGATCGACTCGTCGTCCATCGAGGCGTTGACGGTGGGATACTCGCGCAGCGCCTCGGCGGCCGCTTTGATCAAAAAGGCGGTGTAGGTCAGCTTGACGCCGCGCTCGGCGAAGTCGGCCTTGAGCGCCTTGCGCGCGGCGACCACGTTCGAGAAGTCGACCTCGTGAACGGTGTGCGCGTGCGGGCTGATCTCCTTGGAGGCGACCATGTGCTCGGCGATCATCTTGCGCTGCGGGGTGAGCATCTCGAGCTTGTCGCGCTCGCCCACCTCGATGTCGGGGCGGTGAATCTCGCGGGTGGTGGTGCCACCGGTCGAGGCTTTCCGGGCTTGCTGTGCCGCCGGCGCCGCCGGCTTCTCGAGGTGCTTGCCCTGGTCGATCCACTCCAAGATATCGTCCTTGGTGACCCGACCAGACAGGCCCGAGCCGGGGATGGGCGACAGGTCGTCGATGCCGTGCTCGGCGGCGATGCGACGCACCACCGGGGTCGAGCGAGTGCGACGAAGCTCGGCTTTGCTGGGAAAACCACCGGCGTCGGCGGTCACCGAGGAGGCCGACCCACCTGCAGCCGCGACCTGGCGGGTGGTCTTTTCCTCTTCGAGCGACACGACGTTCGACTCTTCGTCGCCGACCGATTGGGCGGCCTGAGCCGGCTCGGCGGCCGGCACTTCACCCTCTTGGGCCTCGGTGTCCACCACCGCCACGATCGTGTTGATCTCGACGGTCTGACCCGGCTCGACGTGCTTTTCGACGAGCACACCGGCGACGGGGCTGGGCACTTCGGCGTCGACTTTGTCGGTGGTGATCTCGAAGAGCGGCTCGTCACGCTCGACAAAATCTCCGATCTCCTTGAGCCAAGTAGTGACCGTTCCCTCGGCTACCGATTCGCCCATCTGGGGCATGACGACTTCGGTTCGCATCGCGCAAGTCCTTGTTTTGGTTTTATGTGCGGCGTTCTTTTGACGTTTGTATCTGTATCACGACAAAGCTGTTTTGCAATCCCGCTCAAATATGAATCGTCTCCCCCATCACCGCGTGCGCGGCTTCGCCCACGGCTTCGGCCAGCGTCGGGTGCGGGTGGATGGTGTGCAACAGCTCGACGACCGTCGACTCGAGTTCCATGGCCACGGTGCCCTCGGTGATCAACTCGGTGGCCTTCGGGCCGATGATGTGCATGCCCAGAAGCTCGTCGTACTTCGTCTCGCTGACGATTTTTACGAAGCCCTCTGTCTGGCCGACGATGCTCGCCTTGCCGATGGCCGAGAACGGGAAGGTGCCCGTCTTGACGTCGTAGCCGCGCTCCTTGGCCTGCTCTTCGGTCAAGCCGACGGAGGCGACCTCCGGCGAGGTGTAGGTGCAGTTGGGCACCAGGTCGTAGTTGAGCGGGTGGGCAGGCTCGCCGGCGAGGTGGTCGACGGCCAAGATGCCCTCGTGGGAGGCGACGTGAGCCAGCCACGGGGTGTTGACGATGTCGCCGATGGCATAGACCCAGTCTTCGGCCGTCTGCATGTACTCGTCGACGGCGATATAACCGCGGTCGTCGACCTCGATCTTGGTCTTGTCGAGGCCGCAGTCGCCGGTGACCGGACGGCGGCCGGTGGCGACCAGCAGGTGCGAGGCTTGGATCTCTTTGGCCGAGTTCTTGCCGCCTTTGGTGGTCTCGACGACCACTTTGACGCCGTCGTCGGTGCGGGTGACGTCGGTGACCTTCGAGGAGGTCATCACGTTCATGCCCTGCTTCTTGAAGCTCTTCTCGATCTCTTTGGAGACCTCGACGTCCTCGATGGGGAGCAGGCGGTCGACCATCTCGACGAGCGTGACCTCGGAGCCGTAGCGAAGAAAGACGCTGGCGAACTCGCTGCCCACAGCGCCGGCGCCGATGACGACCAGGTGCTCGGGCTTGTCGGTCATCTGGAGCAGGTCGTCCGAGTCGATGATCCGCTCGTGGTCCATCTCGATGAACGGCAGGTGCTGGCAGGCGCTGCCGGTGGCCAGCACGCAGTGCTTGGTCTCCAGCGTGGTGGTCTTGCCGTCGAGGCCCTCGACCGACACCTTGTTCTTGCCGGCGATGCGCCCGTGGCCGAAGTGGACGTCGACGTTGTTCTTCTTCATCAGGTACTTCACGCCGCCGGCGTTCTTCTTGACAATCCGCGCGCGATACTTGTCCATCTTGTCCATATCGACCTTCGGGTCGCTCAGCGAGATGCCGAAGTCCTCGGCGTGGCTCGCCTTGGCGAGCAGATCGGCGGTCTGCAACATCGCCTTGGTCGGGATGCACCCGCGCAGCAGGCACGTGCCGCCCAAGCGCTCGGTCTTCTCGCGCTCGACAATCGCCGTCTTGAGGCCCAGCTGGCCGGCGCGAATCGCCGCCACGTATCCACCCGGACCGCTACCGATTACCACCACGTCGTACTTGCTCACGTTTGTCTCCGACTTCTCGAGGTTGATAAATTTTTGCCTGCGCAATCGTGTTGGAACGTACTAGGAGGGGTACTTTTGTCAAGCCAAGCCTTGCTTTCTGACGCCCCCCATCCGAGTTGCCCATTCGTGCTCTCTAGAAAACACGCAAACACTATGTGGATCTTTGGCTACGGCTCACTCATCTGGCGTCCCGACTTCGAGCACGTCGAGCACCGCGACGGCTACCTCGAAGGGTGGACGCGCAAGTTTTATCAGGGATCGACCGACCACCGCGGGGTGCCCGGTGCGCCCGGGCGGGTGGTCACGTTGCTGCGTGAGCCCCAGGCTCGGGTGTGGGGCCGCGCCTATCGCATCGCTCCGGCTCGTGCCAACGAGATCATGGCGCGGCTCGACCATCGCGAAAAGGGTGGCTACGAGCGCCACCAGGTAAACGTTTACTGCCGGTCGGGAGAGAGTGTGCGCGACGCCCTGGTTTATGTGGCGACACGCGAGAATCCGGAGTGGGCGGGACCGGCACCCGTCGATGAAATCGCCCGCCAGATCTACCGCTCCCACGGTCCTAGCGGGCCCAATCGTGAGTACTTGCTCGAGCTGGCCGCGAGCCTCCGCAAGATGGAGGCCCACGACCCGCATGTGTTCGCCATCGAGCACGCCTTACGCGAGCTCATCGGCGAGGAGTTCTAGCGGCGCTGCTGCCACTCGCTGCGCGAGCGCTGCAGCGAGGCGAATTGATCGGAGATCTGCGCGTTGAGGTCGGGCGACCACTCGGCGTTCATCGCGTCTTCGTACTGCTCCAAGAGCTCGTCTTCGACACGCTTGGTCTCGGCGATCAACGCGTCGAGATCGGTCTCGGAGACGTTGTCCTCGAGGCGCTCCAAATCATCGTACAACATGCCGAGCTCGACCTCCTCGATCTCCTCCTGGGAGCCTTCGAAGGTGGTCGCGTGCGCCTCGAGCTCGTCGGCAAAATCGGAGTGCTTCTTCTGATACTCGCGAAACAGGTCGCTATAATCTTCGAGCTCGACGTTTTTGACGGCGGCGCCGTACCGATCCGCGGCGCTCTTGTGATACTCGGCGAGGCGCCGCAGTTTTTGTGCGCGTTCGTTGTCTTTTGCCATGGCAATTCCTCCCAGTTCGTCCGGGTCAGTAAATACACCTTGGCATCGACGATAAGCGCGATATCGGCGGGTTCAATCCGCTCGCGAGTTACTCGGCGGCCGCAAGCTCCTCGAGCATCTTGGGGGTGGTCTTGCCCTCGGCGATGAGACGCAGCATCTCCTCGTCGATCTCGTCGCCCAAGATCAGACGCAGCATCTTGAAATCCCCTCGAAGCGACCACAACGGGTGCTTGAAGGTCGCCGGACGGTTCTTCTCGATGAGAAAGTGGCCGATCCACGCCGGCGCGTATCCGAGCACCGGTGCCAGGGCGAGCAGCTTGGGGTTCTTTTTGAACACCCCGGCCGCCGCACATACCAGCGCCGCCGATGTGCCCACGGCGTGCAACAAGCGGTTGGTGGGATCACTGTGCTCGGCCAAATAGTACGGCCAGAACTCGTCGAAGCTTTCGAATTTCTCGTCGGACATGGGCGCCTCTGGGATTGGAGGTTGTCGGTTTGTTGATGGTCAATGTACTGATTGCGGCGACATGTGTGAAGGCCTTGCTGGGTTGCGGCGCCCTCTATTGAAGTGGAATTAATATTGAGGGGCGGACGACTCGTGACGCGACTGCGTAGAGCACGCCTCAGCCAGTAGCCACGTGACTGCGCCCTCCCAACTTCTGAATGACGTAACACCATGAACAAAAAAACCTTCCGCGACGCCATCGCTCCCCTGATTGATCGCCCCTGGGTGGCGCCTACGGTCGACTTTTTGGCCGATGAATTGGGCGACTCGGGCAGCCACGACTTCGGCCACATCCTGCGCGTGCTGCGAAACGCCGCGCGTATCCGCGACGGTGAGGCCGAACGAGGCGCCACGGTCGACTGGGAGGCATTGAGCGCCGCGGCGATCCTGCACGACGTGGTCGACCTCCCCAAGGACCACCCCGAGCGCCACCTCGCGTCGACCAAGTCGGCCGACGCGGCCGTCGAGCACTACAAATCGCTCGAGGCCCTCGCAGGACGCCTCGACGCAGTTCACCACGCCATCCGGGCGCATAGCTTCTCGGCCGGCGTTCCCGCCGAGTCGCTCGAGGCCCAAATTCTGTGTGATGCCGACCGCCTCGAGGCGATCGGGGCCTTTGGAATCGCGCGCGTCTTTTACGTGAACGGAGAGCTGCAGCGAAAGATCTGCGACATGGCCGATCCGTTCGCCGACACACGCGAGCTCGACGACTTGGAGTACGCCGTCGACCACTTCTACAAAAAGTTGTTGAAACTAAAGGAGCGCTTCTACACGCCGACAGGTCGGCAACTCGCCGCCAAGCGCCACGAGTTTATGGAGACCTACCTGGATCAGTTGGCCGACGAGGTCACTTGAGAAGAGAGGTTGTCGGGCAGGCGTTGGCGCAAGCGGGCGAGGCTGGCAGCGATATCGATGGGGTCTTCATCTTCGAGCCACACCTCCAACAGCGGGGGTAGTTCGGTGGCACCTGCGACGGCCTGTTCGAGTTGCGCTTCGAGATAGCTCAGGTGGGCCACATTGAGCGCCCAAACGGTGTGCCTGCCGCAGCCAACGCGTAGATAGAGCGACAATTCGCCAAACCAATTGACCAGCGTGCGCAAGAAGTTCAAGTCCCCCGGCTTCCACGAGCGCTGGAAGGAACACGCCGAGCACTCGAGATAGCGCGGGTTCATTGCGCTCTCGCTCGCGTGAGGTGAGTCGGTGGCGTCCTCGCCCATCGGCAACAGAAAGGCACACGCCTGGCATTTGGGGCACTCGACAAGAAACTCGTCGCTGAAGTCTGGTGCTTCCTTGGCTGCGTTCTTGTAGCGCACGTCGCGATAGGTCATCGCGCCCCCGTGTAACGGTTGACATGTTTGTCGTTACTGTATCCCAAAAGCTACACACCGACAACACGGCAATTTGGCCGGGCAGCAAGGTCGTGATTTAGTTGTGCTTGCGTTAGAGTAGGCGCAAACACTCACCCCCAACGAGGAGGAGCAAGGTGGATTTTGGGATCGATGATCAGCAGCGAAAGAGGCTCGATACGATCGCCGAATTCGTGCGCGAGGAGCTCGAGCCGCTCGAGTCGGAGTTTGTCGGCAAGTCGTTTCGTGCGTTGGTGCCGACGCTCGAAGAGAAGCGAAAGAAGGTCAAAGATCTGGGGCTGTGGGCGCCACACCTGCCCGAGGAACACGGCGGCCTGGGGCTCTCCTTGGTCGACTTCGGCATGATCGCCGAGGAGTTGGGCCGCTCGCCGGTGGGCCACTACGTGTTCAACTGCCAGGCGCCCGACGCCGGCAATATGGAGATTTTGATCGAGCACGCCACCGACGAGCAGCGCGCGAAATACCTCGACCCGCTGGTGCGCGGCGAGATCCGCAGCTGCTTTTCGATGACCGAGCCGGAGTATGCCGGCGCCAACCCCACCCAGATGGGAACCACGGCGGTCAAAGACGGCGACGAGTACGTCATCAACGGGCGCAAGTGGTTCACCTCGTCGGCCGACGGCGCGAGCTTCGCGGTGGTCATGGCGGTGACCAACCCGGAGGCGGAGTCGCGCTATATGAAGGCGAGCCAGATCTTGGTGCCCACCGACACCCCCGGCTTCAACCTGGTGCGCAACATCTCGGTGATGGGCGAGCCGGGCGACGACTACGCCAGCCACGCCGAGATCGTCTACGACGACTGCCGCGTGCCCATCGACAACCGGCTGGGCCCGGAGGGCGCCGGCTTCATGATCGCCCAGCAACGTCTGGGACCGGGGCGCATCCACCACTGCATGCGCTGGATCGGCATCTGCGAGCGCGCCTTCGAGCTGATGGTCGAGCGCGCCGCCACCCGCGAGCTGTATCCGGGCACGATGCTGGGCGACAAGCAGATGGTCCAGGCCAAGATCGCCGACAGCCGCGCCGAGATCGACGCCGCCCGCATGCTGGTGCTGCGCACCGCCTGGGAGATCGAGAGGAGCGGCCAGAAGGCCGCGCGCATCCAGATTTCGGCCATCAAGTTCTACGTGGCCAACGTCCTGCAAAACGTGCTCGACCGCGCCATTCAGGTCCACGGCGGCCTGGGCGTGACCGACGACACGCCGCTGGCCTATTGGTTCCGCCACGAGCGGGCCGCGCGCATTTACGACGGGCCGGACGAGGTGCACAAGTCGCAGGTGGCGAAGAAAGAGTTGGCCAAGTATCGGGAGGACAAATGACCCACATCGACCAACCCAAAGACGTCCGCTCCGGCGAGGAGCTCGACACCGACGCGTTGCGCACCTGGCTCGACCAGGAAGTCCCCGAGCTGTCCGGCGATATCGCCGTCAAGCAGTTCCCGTCGGGCCACTCGAACCTGACGTATATGCTGCAGGTCGATGGCAAGGAAGTCGTGCTCCGACGTCCGCCCTTTGGCGCCGAGAAGATCGCCAAGGGCCACGACATGAGCCGCGAGTACACCATCTTGAGCCACCTCGATGGGGTGTTCGACAAGATCCCCGACCCCATCGCCTACTGCGACGACGCCGAGGTGATCGGCGCGCCGTTCTACCTGATGGAGCGTGTCGAGGGGGTGATCTTGCGCGGCGCCAAGCCCAAGGTCGACGGCCTCGACGAGCAGACGATGCGCGGGCTCTCCGAGGCGTTCGTCGACACGCTCGCCGAGGTGCACGCCATCGACCTCGAGGCCGCCGGGCTGGAAGACTTCGGTAAGCCCGAAGGCTACGTCGAGCGCCAGGTCACCGGCTGGATCGGCCGCTACAAGCGCGCCCAGACCGACGAGATCCCCGCCATGGACCGCGCCGGCGAGTGGCTCGAGGCGAATATGCCCGCCGAGGTGGGCGCCTCGATCATCCACAACGACTTCAAATACGACAACCTGGTCCTCGATCCCGACGATCTCACCAAGGTGCGCGCCATCCTCGACTGGGAGATGGCCACGGTGGGCGACCCGCTCATGGATCTGGGCACGAGCCTGGCCTACTGGGTCGAGCCCGACGACCCCGACGTCATCAAGGCGATGAGCTTCGGCCCCACGGTGATGCCGGGCAACTTCACCCGCCGCGAGCTCGTCGATCGCTACGCCGAAAAGAGCGGCCTGCCGGTCGACGACATCGTCTTCTACTTCGTCTACGGCCTCTATAAAGTCGCGGTCATCGGCCAGCAGATTTACTTCCGCTTCAAGGAGGGCGACACCGACGACCCGCGCTTTGCGATGTTGATCCACGCGGTCAAGGCGTTGGGCGACGTGGCGCAGAAGGCGATTGATGAGGGAAAGATCGAGGGGTTGGGGTAGGTGGAGGCGTAGCTTGTTGGGGCCCCCCATCCGACTGGCGCTGCACTTCGCGCCAGCCACCTTCCCCGAGGGAAAGGGATGACCCTGCGAACAGCTACTACTGTGGTTCGCGCAAGGACAACCCTTCCCCTGGGGGAAGGTGCCGAGCGCGTCGTTTAGCGCGAGGCGGATGGGGGGCGCCGCGAAGCAAAGAGCTACACACTCCACCCCCATGACATCCATGTCCCCACGCTGACATCCGTGTCAGCCTCGACAACACCCCGATCCCCTCCACAACCCAATCCCGCACATTTTTCCCGCCCGGCACCGCATTTGCACCGTCTCCCCGACGTATCCCGGACGTACAGCCGACACTCGATGACTGCTGACCAAGAACGGAGGAGACGCAAATGGGCCCCACACAATTCGCAAAACGCGCCTTAATCGCACTCAGTGCCTCACTCATGCTCGCCGCCTGCGGCGATATCGAGAGCACCGGCGGAGATTATGCCTATGCCCCCGATCACAACGGCTCGCCGAACTACAACAACTCGCAGAGCTACGCCGACGCGGGCACGAGCGAGCAGGCCGATCCCGACTATCAAGAGGGCGAGAATTACGAGGAGTGGGAGGAGAACGACTTCGTCGACACCGCCACCGAGAACACCTCGACGTTCTCCATCGACGTCGACAACGCCTCCTACACCCTGATGCGCCGCGACATCCGCAACGGGTATCTTCCGGCGGCCGAAGGGGTGCGTCCCGAGGAGTATATCAACTTCTTCAGCTACGATTATGTGCAGCCGGCGGGTGAAGATCCGTTCTCTATCAACATGGAGATCGCGCCCAGCAAATTCGGCGCGGAGGACCACAAGCTGCTGCGCATCGGCCTGCAGGGCGAGGAGATCCCGGTCGAGGACCTCAAGCCGACCAACCTGGTCTTCCTGATCGACGTCTCCGGCTCGATGCAGAGCTCGCACAAGCTGCCGATGGTCAAAGAGTCGCTCTACACGCTGCTCGACCACCTGCGCCCGTCCGACTCGGTGGGCATCGTGGTCTACGCCGGCGCCGATGGGGTCGTCCTCGAACCGACCGAGGTGCAAAACCGCGCCCAGATCCAGTCGGCCATCGAGAACCTGTCGGCCGGCGGGTCGACCAACGGCGAGGCGGGCATCGTGTCGGCCTATAAGATGGCTGAGCAGGCCAAGATCGAGGGCGGCAACAACCGCGTGATCATCCTGACCGACGGCGACTTCAACGTGGGCAAGACCGGCGACGACCTCGTCCAGCTCGTGCGCGACTACCGCGACAAGCACATCAGCCTGACCTGCGTGGGCTACGGCATGGGCAACTACAACGACGCGACCATGGAGTGGTTGGCCCGCGACGGCAACGGCAACTACTTCTACGTCGACAGCGAGCAGGAGGCCCAACGCATCTTCGGCGACAACCTGCCGTCGACCCTCGAGGTCATCGCCTCCGACGTCAAAATTCAGGTCGAGTTCGACCAGACCAGCGTCGCGCGCTACCGCCTGGTCGGCTACGAGAACCGCGTGATGGCCAACGAAGACTTCGACGACGACACCAAAGACGCCGGCGAGATTGGCCCGGGCCACACGGTCACCGCGCTGTACGAAATCGAGCTGAGCCCCGACGCGGCCGCCTCGACCAACAACTTGGCGACGGTGCGCATGCGCTACAAACCCCAGTACGGCGACGAAAGCAAGCTCTTGCAGCGCGGCATCAAGATGTCGCAGGTCAAAGACACCTTCGAAGGCGCCAGCGACAGCTTCCGCTTCGCCGCCGCCGTGGCCGAGTACGCCGAAATCCTGCGCGAGAGCAAGCACTCCGAAGGCGCACGCTACGACGATGTCCTCTCCATCGCCCAGGGCGCCAACCCCGGTGCCGACCCGCAGAAGACCGAATTCGTCGACCTGGTCGGCATGGCCAAGACGATCGCTTCGAACTGACGGTGGAGTTCACCACGGGGAGCACGGGGACACGGGGAACTACTTTTTACTCGCTCCCTGTGGTCCCCTTCACGCTACCTAAGGGCGGGATTCACCACGGGGAGCACGGGGGGCACAGGGAACTACTTTTTCTTCTTCCACGTGCTCTCCCGTAGTGATTCCAACGCCTTTTTTGCCTCTCCCCGTGTCCCCGCGCCCCCAGTGGTGATTCAAAAGTCCTCTTTCTCGACGACAGGCTGCCCATTGCGCTCTAAGACGAGCATCACGAAATTCGACCCGCGCGGCACCATCGCCATTTCGATGTCGCGTCGGTCGAATTTTTCACGTGTGGGATCGATGAATTTCTGGGCCGACTCGCACGCACGGATGCGGCGCACGACTTCGTCGTGGTCGATCTCGCCGTGGCCCAGGATGCGGTCGCGGATGAACTCGGCGCAGGCAAGGTCGTCGTCGCCGGTGGGGTTGGAGGCGACCAAGTTGATCCGACTCGCCTCGCCGCGCTCGACGAGCGCGTGGATATGGTCGGCGGTCTGCTGGGCGTTGGTGTAGCCGGTCACGAGCACGACACCGTCGTGCCCGTCTCGCCCATGCTGCATCGCGTGCAACGTCGCGCGTACCCCGTTGGTCGTGCTCAAGATCATGCCGTGGCCGTCGAGTTCGCACCCGGCACAGTCGAACGGCGAGTTGCCCAAGTCGAAGCCCTCGATCTTGATGGCGTCGCGCTCGCCGGCGAGCACGTAGTCGGGGTGCTCTTCTTTGAGCGCAAACGCCTCGTCAACCTCCCCGGCGAGCAGCACCTCGGTGGCGCCGTGCAAAAAGGCGACGTGGGTCGTCGTAAACGCCCGGATGACGTCGATGACCACGTTGACGTCGGCGTCGGGCAGCTCGGGCGTGTGGCCCTGGAAGATGGCGATGGTGGGTTGGGTCATGGGGAATCTCTCCTTTCGGTAGGCCTTGCTGAACAGACACGCCGGCTATTGAGGTGGAACTACTATTGAAGGGCGGACGACCAGCTGCGTTTGCGCGAGGCGGTCGTTATGCCGATAAGCCACGTGCTCTTGAGGTGGAACTAGCATTGAAGGGCGGACGACCAGCAGCGTTTGCGCGAGGCGGTCGTCGTGCAGATAAGCCACGTGGCTGTTGCCGAGATGCACCGCCCCGCAGATGCGCCGCGACTTGTCCGCCCTTTAATATTAGTTTCTTCAATAGCTGGCGCCACGCTCCTGCAAGGCAATCGTTGGCCAAGAACGTAAAGGCACCACATTCTCATGATTGCTTACAAGTTGCTTGACTGACTGCAGCGGTCGAGCTGCAAAGCACTTCTCTCCGCCCGAAATACAGAACCTCACCCCAACTTGTAGCTCACCGGCAAGACGAACGTCTTCTGCTGCCAGGTGAGTTCTTGGGGCGGCACGGGAAAGCGCTCGAGGTTGCGGATGGTATCGACGGTGCTCTCGTCGAGGACGGTGTGGCCGGATGATTTATAGACCTTCACCGCCAAGATGCGACCGGAGCGGTCGACGGTGATCTTGACCAGCACGCGCCCCTCCAGACCTGCTTTGCGCGCAAAGCGCGGGTAGGACTTGGCCTTGCTGATGTGGCGGTGCAGGATGAGGCCGTATCGCTGGTTGAGCTTTTTGTGGTCGACGCCGGTGCCTTTGCGGATGCCGCGCGGGCCCGACTGCTTGGAGGCGCTGCCCACGCCCTTCTCGGCGGTCTGGTCGGCGCGGGCAGTGCCCTTGCCGTCGCCCGAATCGACCGGCGCGGTCGACGCTCGGGCTTTGGCGGTCGCCTCGGCCTCAGAGTCGGTCTCGACGGGGCTGTCGGAGTCCTCGGTCTTGTCGGTGACCACCGATTTCAGCTCTGTTTCGGGCTCGGGCTTTTCTTCCGGCTCGGGTTCTTCTTCGGGCTCCGGCTCGGGCTCGGGTTCCGGTTCGGGCTCGGGTTCGGGCTCCGGCTCTTCTTCAGGCTCCGGTTCGGGCTCGGGCTCCGGCTCTTCTTCAGGCTCCGGCTCCACGGGATCCGGGACGCCTTCTGCCGGGTCCTCGCTTCCATCCTCCGACACCTCGTCGGGGAGCACGACCTTCATCTGCACAGACGCCAGCTCCCGAAATGCGGTCGATTGGGCCTCGACCTCTTCGGGTACCTCCACGGTATGCGCGTAGCCCAGCAGGGCGACGTGCAATAGCGCGGAGACCACAATGGCACCTTTGAGATTCATAGATAACGTTTCGCTCGTGTTCCCGACACTTCGAAAACCTAACCAGTTTCTTAATGAAAACGAGTTTCACTTGCAACAAGCGGATTGTTTCAAACATGGCATTTGTCGCTCGGGCGACCAGCCTTTAACTTCGAAGACAACAACGCTCCACCCTAAACTCGAGACCCCTAAATCCCCAAACCCGAGACCCCTAAACACCCAAACCCTAGACCCCCAAACCCCCACCATGAAAACCATCTGCATCTTCTGTGGCTCATCTCCCGGCAACGATCCCGTCTATGCGCAGGCCGCCCAATTGACCGGCGCGACGCTCGCACGCGAAGGGTTCCGAGTGGTCTACGGCGGCGGCAGTGTCGGGTTGATGGGCGAGGTGGCCGACGCCGCGCTCGCCGAAGGCGGCGAGGTCATCGGCGTGATCCCGACGGGGCTCAACGACAAGGAGCGCGCCCACAGCGGGTTGACCGAGCTGCATGTGGTCGGCTCGATGCACGAGCGAAAGGCGATGATGGCCGACCTGGCCGACGGCTTCATGGCGCTGCCCGGCGGAATGGGCACCCTCGAGGAGTTCGCCGAGATCTTTACCTGGGCGCAGCTCGGCATCCATAAAAAGCCGTGCGGCCTGCTCAACGTCGAGGGCTATTTCGACCCGCTGATCTCGTATTTCGACCACGCTGTGGCCGAGGGCTTTTTGTGGGAGGATCACCGCCGGATCATCCTGAGTGGCGACTCGCCGGACGATCTCATCGCCCAGTTGCGCGCCTACGACCCCCCGGCGGTCAAGCAGTGGATCGACGAGAGCGAGACCTGAACCCCCGAGCTCGCGCCAGGCGCCACACCACCACCAAAGAGGCCACGGCGGCGGCGATGAGCGCGCCGTGCAGGCTTCGTGGCGAAGACGGATCGCCCGTCGCACACAGCGTCAGATTGTAGGGCTCGGTCGGCTCACTCGCGGCCAACGGCGCCCAAGCGCTGCCGCAGTAGGCGTTGTCGACCGTACAGCCCTCACGCAGGGTGTAGACCCGGTTGAGTGGTCGATCCAAGAGCTCCTCGAGCCGCGTTCGAGAGGCCGACTCAGAAAGCACGAGCCCGAGCACGGCGACCAACTCGACGGTGGCCTCGCGTGCTTCGACCACGCGCATCTCGTCGAAGGCGCTCTCGTCGGTGTCGCACTTGTCGAGGCGCTTGGAATGTGCCGGGCCGTCTCGCGGCTCGAAGTAGCGCTCCTCGACGACGTCGACGAAGTTGCTCATCGCCACCACCCTCATCTCGTCGTCGCGCAGCGTGTGAGCGTAGGCATCTTGAACCACGTGGGCGGCGCGCCCCAGATGAAACGCCGCCGCGACCAGCCACACATCGACCTCGCCGTAATAGGCAAAGCTCCAGCGCGCCCGCTCGAGCAACTCCTCGTCGGTCTGCCAGCTCGACCGCGCCCGCTCGAGGCGTTCGACGACCACCTCTCGAGCGCGCTCGATCGCAGCCGCATCGCCTCCTTCGTAGTCATGGTCGCTCTGGCGCAGCGAGTGCTTGGGCTGGTTGCCATCCTGCAGGTGCAAGCTTCGCGTCTCGTTGAACTTGATGACACTCAACCCGTCGGTGTCCGGCTGGCGCACCCCGGCCACAAACGAGGCGAGGACGAACTTCTCGGCCCACGACTGCGCCGAGAACCCGTAGCGCTGCGCGGTTTCGTCGACAAAGGCGCGGGTCTCTTCGTCGTCCGGCACACCACTCGCCCGAACGCGCTCGGTGAGCAGGCTGACGAGCTTGGGCCCGGCGGAGCCGGCGGAACCAAAGGGCTCGGCTTCGGCGCCGAGCGCCCCCAGCATCAGCCGCTCGTGGCACGGCTCGCTCTTGGGCGACAGGATATAGAACGCGCTGGCCGGCGGCGGCGCCAACCATCCGAGGGCCAACGTGCACAACACCACGAGAAGTCGACTGCGAGACATCATCGCACACTCCACTCGAAGCCGAGACGCGTCATGAACGAGACGAGCACCAAGGGGATGCCGTCGGTCACCGGCACGGTCAGATCGAGCCCCACCGGCGTCAGCTCGAAGGCCGCCTGCTCGCCGATCGCCCAGCGGATCGAGACGGGCCGAATGTCGAGAAACCACCCCGACGTCCCCGCCTCGTCGAGGTCGGTATCTTCGAGCAGCACCGACACGCCGGCGATGGCGCTGGTGCGGGCGTGACCCAGCACGTACAGCCCCTCCACGCCCACCCCGGCGTTGAGCAACGTCAGCGTGTCTGTCTCCTGGGTGAAATCCCAGTTGTGGTCGAGTTCGACCAGCGAGAAAACCCCTAAGTTTTCGAAGCGATAGCCGCCCAGAAGGCCGACGTTGATGCGCGGGCTGAAGACCTCGCGCCGGGTGTCATAGAAGCTTCCGCCCAGCTCGACTTGCGCCCAGGGCGCGTGAGGGCGCAGCACCGGGACCAGACGCTGGATCTTTTCGCGCTTCTCTTTGACGACCTCTTCCTCTTCTTCGTCGCCTGCGCTCGCGCGCGTGACCACGAGAAGCTGGGCGAAGACAGCCGCAAAAATCGTGAGAGATATGAAGGTGGGACTACATCGCCGCATAGCCTGCCAGACTGATGGTACTCCGACACCCCAAACGTAGGTGCCCGGCGGCGGGCAACAATAGAGAGAGTCGTAGCTTCAGGTGCTGTGACAGGCTTCGAGGTCGGGACGTGTGGTCGAGCTTGGAGTGCTCAGGCTTGGTCGAGGATCTGGCGGATTTGGTCGAGGCGCGCGGGCTTGACGAGGTGATGGTCGAAGCCGGCCTCGACAGCCTTTTGACGGTCCGAGGCCTGTCCGTAGCCGGTCAGCGCGACGAGAGTGGTGTGATCTCCCAAACTGTGACTTCGCAGTTGGCGGGCGACTTCGTAGCCATCCATGCCCGGCAGGCCGATGTCCAAAAAGATAACCTCGGGCTCGAAGTCGAGCGCCTCTTCGAGGCCGGCCTCGCCGTGATGCGCCACCCTTACCTGACACCCCTGTAGATCGAGCAGCGCAGCTAAGGCGTCGGCGATGTCGACGTTGTCGTCAACCACCAATACCCGCAGCCCGTTGCTTCCATCTGCTCCTAACTCTGCCATTTGGTCGAACTCCTCAGTCAGCCGCGACGATCTGTGTGAGCTTGAGCACATCCATTCATTCGGCAACACCTCCGTCACGGTCCTCAATTGCGGAGAGATTGCCATCCATTCTTACTGCACTGGTAATATCGTCACCGTTGTCGGGTGACTCCAGCGCTCACGCGCAATCGGTGCGTACCATCATCCCTTCAAACAACAAGCGGTGCGGCGGTCCTAGCAGAAACTCGGCCGCTCGCCAACTCGGATTGTCCCAGATAGCAGAGTCGGTTATAGTCACCACAAATCCTCATACAGCTTTGGAGGGGATAACACCCAAAGCTTGTCTGGAGCGCATGCTTCTTGGATTTGTCGTGATGGCATTGAATGGATGTGTCGTAAAGATGTTGCCCACAAGGTGATCATGGAGACGGAAAAGTGGGCCCACCTACTCGAGCGCGCCGGTACCGACACATTTGTCGGACGCCAGCGTGAACGCCACAGCTTCGAGCGTTTTTTGCGCGACGAGGACTGCCACCTGCTGCACGTCACCGGGCCTGCCGGAATAGGCAAGACCGCGCTGTTGCACGAGTTCTGCCGATACGCGCGCGAACACGGGTGGAAGATTCTGTGGCTCGACGCCGCTGCCATCGAGACCGTAGCCTCGAAGCTCGAAGAGGGGCTGGCCCCCGCGCTCCAGGCGGCAGAGGACGAAGACTTACTGATCGCCGTCGACGAGTTCGACCACTGGCAAGCTCTGCACCGATGGATGCGCCAAGACTTGCTGCGGCGCCTCCCCTCCTCGGTGCACATGGTCACGGCCGCCCGCTCCCCGCTGGACGACGCTTGGTTGACGGCTCCCGGGTGGGAGAAGATCGTCGACTCGTTTACGCTCTCCGAGCTCAGCGATCGCGAGAGTCTCGAGCTGCTCGAGGTGCGGGGCGTTGGTGAACAACAGCGTGCTGCGGTCGCCCAATTTGCCCAAGGCCATCCCCTGGCGCTGACCGTGGCCGCCGACGTGGTCAGCCGTCACCCCGACCGAGAGTTCAGCTGCGAGGCGGCCGTCGATGATCTGCGACTCTTGCTTCGCCGTCTGTTGAGCGAGGCCCCTTCGCGGGCCCACCGCCAGGCGATGAAGCTGGCCAGCTTGGTCCGTCGGACCACCGAGCCACTGCTCGCCGACGTCCTCGATGTCGACGACGCCTCCGAGTTGTTGCGCTGGCTGGCCGAGCGGCCCTTTTTCTCCCACGACGAGCGCGGATTTTCCCCCCACGACTCCATCCGCCGGTTGCTCAACGACGAGATGCGACTGTTCGAAGAGCGTCAGCGCGAGCGGATGCTGCGCCGCGCCATGAGTTACTTTTTCGACCAAGCGGAGTCGTCCTCCGGTGAGGCTTACGAGCAGGCGATCATCGATCTGGGCTATTTGTTACGCGACGACATCTTCAACGAATGGGCTCCCGTCGAGGCGATGCGCTACTACACCGACACGCCCACGGAGGCCGAATTCGACCAGTGCGTGCAGACCGTGTGTCGCTTCGAGGGCGAAGAGGCGGCCAAACTCGCCCGGCACTGGCAACAAGAGCAATCCGAGGGGCTTGTCGCCGTGCGCGATGCCGAAGAAGCGTGCGTAGGCTTTTGTCACTTTCTCGATTTCGATCGCATGGGCCCAGATGCCTCCCGGATCGACCCGGCGATCGCCATTGTCGAGGACTATTTGGACGAAGCGCCCCTTCGCGAAGGCGAGACGGCCCGAATCTGCCGGTTCTGGATGGCGACCGACACCTATCAAGACTGGAGCGGTGCACAGACGCGTATGTTCGTGCATATCTTCCACCGCATCGCGGCCAGCGCCGGAGTCGCGGTCGGACTCACCGTTCATGCCCACCCCAAAAAGTGGGTCACCCGCCCCGAGAACCGCTTGGAGCCTCTGGGCCAGTTCGAGCTCGACGAGACCCCCTTTGTGGTGTTCGCCCAGGACTGGCGAAAAATCGACCGCACCGACTGGCTGCGTGACATGGTCTACGGACTGATGGGCGCGCCGCCCCGGCAAGAGAATACGCCCACGCCCACCTTGCTATCCCGCGAGAACTTCAAGACCGCGGTCAAGCAAGCGCTCAAGCACTTTCATCGTGGCGACCGACTCAAGTGCAACCCGATGCTCGAAACGCCGTTGGTCCTCGCCCACTGTGATGATGCTTCACGCCCCGAGAACCTCGTCGAGACACTGCGCGAGCTTCTCGAAGAGGCGTGCCACTCGCTGGGCGAGACCGGCGGCGACAAACGCCACGTCGAAGTCCTCGATCGCACCTACCTGCAGAGCAACCCCAAAAAGCAGAAGGCCATCGCCGAAGAACTCGGGATGGCCTACAGCACGCTTCGCTACCACCTGGGCCAGGCGGTCGACCGCGTCGTCGATCACCTATGGACAGCCGAACAGGAACTCATCGACGTCTAACCCTCCCTCACCCTTCCTCACCTTTCTCCACATACTCCCGCAAAAACTCCGGGATCGACGAGCGGTGAAACCCGTTGAACGCCTCGGACGCGTCGTGCTCGGGAATCGGAAAATTGCCCGGGTACAGCGGCGCGCCACCGTCGACGGCCAGGGTCTGGCCGGTGATGAACGCCGCCGCGGGCGACAACAAAAAGCAGACCGCCGCGCTGACCTCGGCCTCGGTGCCGAGGCGCTTCATGAGCACGTTTTCGCGCAACGAGGGAATCGTCGCTTTGACGTAGTCGGGGTAGGTATCCATGCCCGACGACGCGATCCAACCGGGCGCCACCGCGTTGACGCGCACCCCGGTCGCCGCCCACTCGACGGCCGCCGTCTTGGTGAAGTTCATCATGCCGGCGCGCGCCGCGCCCGAATGCCCCATACCGGGCATCCCCTTCCACATGTCGGCCACGATGTTGACGATGGCCCCGCCGCCCTCTTTCATCGACTGGTCGAACACCTCGCGCGCCATCAAAAACCCGCCAGTCAGGTTGGTCCCCACCACGGCGTCCCAACCCTTCTTAGAGATGCCCACCAGCGGCGCGGCGAATTGCCCGCCGGCGTTGTTCACCAGAATATCGATGCGCCCGCGCGCCTCGACCACACTGGCGATGACTTCCTTGACGCGCTCCTCCTCACGGATGTCACACGTCTCCCAGCTTGCCTCGCCGCCGTCCTCTTCGATCTCGGCGGCCACGTTTTCGAGCTTCTCCTGGGTGCGGCCCACCAACACCACGTGCGCCCCCAGATGGGCGAGCTCGTGCGAAATACAGCGGCCAATGCCGCTGCCCCCGCCGGTCACGATGGCGGTCTTGCCGGCAAAGATGTCGTCGCGAAGAATCGATCGGTAATCGGACATGTCAGCGTCTCATCTCGGTAGGTTAGTGTTCGCTGACATACTGTCGTTCCTCTGGTGAGTTTGTCAAAAAGGATCGAACCGCGAAGGGCGCGAAGCGCGCGTCTTTGGTGGTTCGATCCTTGGCTATGCCGGCGCAACCTCCTCTCCCCGGCGCATCTGGTCGTGGATTTCGGTCAGTTTCGCCCCCATCGTGCCGCAAGCGGCCAAGACTCGGCCATCTTTGAGGTAGCGGGCGATGAATTTGCCCTCGCCGATATCGCCCTCGATGTTGATCTCGTCCCAGTCGTGGGCGTAGCCGACGTATTTGACCGAGGTGTCGAACTGGCGCGTCCAGAAGAAGGGGACCTCGTCGTACTCTTTGTGTTCGCCTGCCATGTTGAGCGCGGCGATCTTGCCGTGCTGCTCGGCCAGGCGCCAGTGCTCGATGCGAATCGATTCGCCGGTCTTCGGGTGGGGGAAGCGGGCGATGTCGCCGGCGGCCCACAGGCCGTCGGCGGCCTTCATGGTCGCGTCGACGGTGACGCTGGCGTCGTCGTTGAGCGCGATGCCCGACAGGTAGCTCGTGCGCGGGCGCACGCCGACGCCCATCACCACCAAGTCGGCCTCGAGTTCGGTGCCGTCGTCGAGGACGACCACGCGCGAGCCATCGCGCTCCTCGATGCGCTCGACGCCGCGCTCCAGGTAGAACTCGACGCCGTTGTCGCGGTGCATGTTCAGAAAGTACTCGCCGACCCGCTCGCCCAAGACCCGCTCGAAGGGGATGCGGTCGATGGAGGCGACCGACACGTCGATGTCGCGACTCGTGAGCGAGGCGGCGACCTCCATGCCGATAAAGCTCGACCCGATCACGACCGCCTTTCGGGCGTCTTCGGCCGCCGCGATGATCGCGTCGGCGTCGGCCACGTTGCGAAGCAGCATCACCTGGTCGAGCTCGGTGCCGGGGATGTCCAGCGTTCGGGGTGTGCCGCCGGTCGCCAACAACAACGCGTCGTAAGTGCGCGTCTCGCCATCGTCGAAGATGATCTTCTTGTCGCCCACCTCCACGCGCTCGACGGCACGTCCGCACTCCAGATCGATGTCGAACGCCTTGTAGAACGACTTTTCGCGAAGCGGCAGCCAGTCGGGCTCGGCGTCGCCGGCCAAGTAAGCCTTCGATAGGTTCGGCCGGTCGTAGGGTGGGTCGTCCTCATAAGTGATCATCGCGAGCTTGCCGGTGTAGCCCGCGCGCCGAAGCGTCTCGGCGGCGAAACTTCCGGCCGCGCCGGCGCCCAAAATCAGAAACTCGCGCTCGTCTCCCTCGGCGGCGCCCCCGAAGTCGGGCTGGCGGTGCTCTTCGGCGCCGTCGGGCACCGTGACGACCACCTCATCGCCCTCGATATTCACCTCGAATTTGTTCAGACAGTCACGCCCGGGCGGCTCGATATGCTCGCCGTCGGTCACGTTGTAGACGGCATGGTGCCACGGGCAGATCACCGTGTTGCCACTGAGCACCCCATTGGCCAGGGGTGCGCCGTAGTGCACGCAATGCGCGCCCACGGCGTGATAATCACCGTCGATGCGGGTGAGCAGCACGTCCGTGTCACCGACTTCGACCTGCTTCATCTCGCCGTCTTGAAGATCGTCGACTTTCGCTACGGTTTTGGTGGGCATAGGGGTCTTGGGGCTTGGAGTCTTGGGGTCTGGAGGTTGGGAAGAAGCTAGAACCGAGAGGGTGGGTGTAAAGACGCGCACGATTTTCCGGCGATAGACGCAAATTTTTCCGAACAAATGTTTCGAAAAAAACGCTTGATCTCGCTCGCTCCTCACTTTACAACACTTGCCGAGATGAAATTGAAATCGGTTTTCAATTTCACACAAACTGTTCGATACCTGACTGACCATGCGAAGCGTCTGCACCATTTCGAATCTCTTGCTGCCTCTGTTTGCAGGGGCAGTTCTCACGCTGGCACCCGCGCGAGGCGTGGCATCTGAAAACGCCGAAGAAGAGCACGCGGTTGTCACCGAGGGCCCCTGGAAGCTCGAGCTCGAGGGCTACGGCGAGCTGCAATTCTCGTGGCTCGACTTCGGGCCGAACCAGAACCGCGAGGGAGGCTCGCGGGACGACTCGCGGCTGGTCTTCGAGCAGACCCGCTTCGTGCTCGAGCTCGAAGGCGAGATGCCCTACGAGATCGAATTCGGCGCTGAAATCGAGTTCGAGCACGGCGGTACCGGCGCAGCGCTCGAGCTCGAGTACGAGGAATTCGGCGAGTACGAGCAAGAGGTCGAGAAGGGCGGCGAGGTCGTCGTCGAGGAGCTCTACCTGGCCAAATCCTTCGCCGACGACGCCTTCTGGGTGCGCGCGGGGCGGTTTTATGTGGCCATGGGGCTGCTGTCCGAGCTGTACGAGCCGACCGAATACCTGGCCGCCGGCCGCCCCGAGTCCGAACAAACGGTGATTCCGGGTGTGTGGGATGAGCTGGGTCTGGAGGTCGGCAGCCAGTTGGGCCCCGTCGAACTCACCGCGCAGGTGGTCAACGGGCTCGATTCGACCGGGTTCAGCTCGCAGTTTTGGGTCGCCTCGGGCCACCAAAGACGCTTCGAGTTGGTGCGCGCGACCGACTTGGCGGGCATCGGACGCGTCGACGTGACGCCGCTCGACGGCGTGATGTTCGGCGTGTCGGTCTACTACGGCGGCACTTCGCGCAACCGGCCCAAGCCCGACTTCGCCGAGCAGTGCCCCGACGGCGACCTCCAGCGTGAGGTGGCCCCGTGCGGCTACGTCAGCGCCCCGCTGTTGCTGGTCGATGCCCACGCCGCCATCGAGCGCGGACCGGTGCGCGCCCGTGCCATGGCCCTTTGGGGGAAGCTCGAGAAGGCCGACGTCATCTCCGAGAAGAACCGTAACCTGTCGAATAACCTCGAAGTGCTTCGCACCCCGGTCGCCGAGCAGGCGTTCGCCAGCTGGGCCGAACTCGGCGTCGACGTCGCCGATTTCACCGCCTTGAACCCGCGTCACCGCATCGAGCCGTACGTGCGCTACGAGTACTACGACACGATGTTCGACACGCGAGAGGACCTCTTCGACAACCCCAGATTCGAAAAAACTCTGTACGCCGCAGGGATCGGTTACGCCCTCGACGAGGCTGTGACCGCCAAGCTCGACTGGACCCACCGCTCGTTCGGCTCCGACCGACTCAACAGCGAGAACCGGGTCCGTCTTGGACTGGGCTTCGTTTACTGAAGCCCGTTGAATGAAATCACGTGTACCAAACCTGATGGAGCATCAAATGCAGTTGTCTAACCGGGCTATTCGCAACCTCCTGACCGCCCTCGCGATTCTCCTCGCCGTCGGCGCCGCTGCCTGCGGTGACGATGGTGGAGAAACCGTCGAGTCGACGAGCTTCGACGACGAGCAGATCGTCGTCGACTACGCCGACCAGGTTGTCATCCCGACCTACGAACTCCTCGACACCCGCGCCGGCGAGCTGCAGACCGCCGTCGACGCGTTGGCCGGCGATCCCACTGACGCCAACCTCGAAGCCGCCCGCGACGCTTGGGTCTCGACCCGCGAGCCGTGGGAGCAGAGCGAAGCGTCGCTGTTCGGCCCCGTCGACTCCAACGGTTACGACCCCGCGCTCGACTCGTGGCCGGTCAACCGCAGCGACCTCGAGCAAGTGCTCGCTGGCGACGACACCATCGACCAGGCCTACGTCGAAGGACTCGACGCGAGCCTCAAGGGATTCCACACCATCGAATTCCTGCTGTTCGGCGACGGCGGCACCAAGACGGCAGCCGACCTTAGCGACCGCGAGCTCGACTACCTGACGGCGACCACCGCCGACCTGAAGCGCACCACCGGCCTGCTGGCCACCAGCTGGACCGACGGCGTCGACGGCCAGTCCGCTTACCGCGAAGTCTTCACGACCGCCGGCGCCGACGGCAACCAGGCGTATCCGTCGCTCTCCGCCGCCGGCCAGGAGATCACCACCGGCATGATCACCATCCTCGACGAGGTCGCCAACGGTAAGATTGCCGACCCGTTCGACAACCGCGACACCACGCTCGTCGAGAGCCAGTTCAGCTACAACTCGCTGACCGACTTCAAAAACAACATCATCGGTGTGCAGAACGCCTACCTGGGCAAAGCCGACGCCGCGGGCACCTCCGGCAAAGGTCTGACCGCGTTCGTCGCCGCTCAGGACGCCGACCTCGACGCGCGCGTCAAGGCGGAGATCCAGGCCGCCATCGACGCCCTCGATGCGGTGCCCGAGCCGTTCCGTGACGCCATCACCGACGACGCCGGCCGCGCCAAGATCGAAGAGGCCATCACCGCCATCTCCACGGTGCAGGCGACCGTCGAACAGGACGTCCAGCCGTTGGTGACCGGCCAGTAAACCGTATCGGAGCGGGGGCATCTCGCCTTCGACGCTATGCCCTCGCTCCTATGCCCTCGAAACAGGGATGCCCTCGAAACAGGGAGCATGACGAATGAAACGCTTGTCTAAAACCCTCGCGCTCGTCTCCTTCGCCGGCCTCGCGACCACCGTGTCCCTGGCCGGCTGCGGTGATCAAAACTCGGATGCCGGCAAAACCGACGACGCGGCCCGAATGTCCGGCGGGGGCACCACTGTCTTCGATCAGTCCTCGCACGCGTTCACCCTGCCGGCGCCCGGCCTGACCGCCGAGGAAGATGAGCTGCATCTCGAGGGCGACGCGGCCTTCGAGGCTCAATTCGTCACCGCTCCTGCCGAGGTCAATCCCGGCCTGGGCCCGGTGTTCAACAACAACAGCTGCAACTCCTGCCATATCCGAAACGGACGCGGCATGCCTCGGCTGAGCGCCGGCGCGCTGCGCTCGCAGTTGTTGATCCGGGTGAGCCTGGCCGACGGCGAGGTCGACCCGACCGCCGGCAACGCCCCGGTGCCGGGGCTCGGTTTCCAGATCCAAGACCACGCCGTCTACGGCGAGGAGCCCGACGCCTACACCAGCCTCGAATGGGAAGAAATCCCCGGCGAGTACGCCGACGGCACCCCCTACAGCCTGCGCAAGCCGGTGGTCAGCGTCGAGCTTCCCGACGGCAGCTCGCTGCCCGACAATGTGCTGACCTCGCTTCGCCAGCCGCCTCCCATCTTTGGTCTGGGCCTGCTCGAGGAAGTCCCCGAGGAGACCCTTCTGGCGCTGGCCGACCCCGACGACGCCGACGGTGACGGCATCTCGGGGCGCCCCAACTACGTTTGGAGCGTCCGCGAGCAACAAGCAGTGATCGGCCGATTTGGCCTCAAAGCCAACCAGCCCGACCTCGAGCAGCAGAGCGCAGCGGCTTACCACGACGATATGGGTGTGACGAACCCGGTCTTCCCCGGCGAAAATGGCACCACCGAAATCGACCAGAACACCCTCGACGCGTCGACGTTCTACTCGCAGTCACTAGGTGTGCCGGCCAGACGCCGGATCGACGACCCGCTGGTCCTGCAGGGCGAGAAACTCTTCGAGCAGGTCGGCTGCGCCGATTGCCACACGCCTACGCTCGAGACGGGCGACAGTGATATCGAAGTACTGGCGAACCAGACCTTCCACGCCTACACCGATCTGCTACTGCACGACATGGGCGAAGGGTTGGCCGACAAGCGCCCCGACTTCGAAGCCGACGGCTACGAGTGGCGCACGCCGCCGCTGTGGGGCGTGGGGTTGACCCAGACGGTGCTCCCCGGCTCGGGCTACCTGCACGACGGTCGTGCACGCACGCTCGAGGAGGCGATCTTGTGGCACGGCGGCGAGGCCGAGGCCGCTCGAAATCAGTTCCGTGACGAACTCGACGCCTCGGAGCGCGAGGCGCTGGTCGCCTTCCTCCAGTCCCTGTGACCAGCTCGTGATGATCAGCTGATCGTGAGCACGCACGATCCTTGGAACTCGCCCTTGCGAAGCGCATCGAGCGCTTCGTTCGCCTCGCTCAAGTCGAACGTGGTGACCTCGGTGCGAATCGGCACCTTCGGGGCGAGTTCCAAAAACTCCACGCCGTCCTTGCGCTCCAAGTTGGCCACCGAGCGCACCACCCGCTCTCCCCACAAGATGTCATACGGAAACGCCGGGATCTCGCTCATGTGGATGCCCGCTCCCACGACGATGCCACCCTTTCTGACCGCCCGAAGCGAGACGGGCACAAGCTCGCCGACGGGGGCGAACAAGATCGCCGCGTCGAGCTCTTCAGGCGGCGTTTCATCGGCTCCCCCGGCCCACACTGCGCCCAATCGGCGCGCGAAGGCTTGTCCTTCCTCGTCTCCCGGGCGCGTAAAGGCGTAGACCTCTTTGCCTTCATAGAGCGCAACCTGGGTGAGGATATGAGCGGCCGAGCCGACTCCAACCATAACCATCTTCCCCAATGTTCTTAAATTGAGTTTGCCTGTGAAGCTTTTCGCACAGCACGCACGAAAGGGGAGATTCTTATGCAAAATCAAACAGCTAAGACATGGACACACCGCCTCGCCGGGTTGCTCGCGGCTCTGGGATTGGCATTCGGCGCCGCGGCTTGCGACAGCCCGGAAGAGGAGTACGAAGAGACCCACATGGAGACCACCGAGGCTGACGAGCAAGTCGGCATGCCGGTGGGCGAAGAACCGACCGAAGAGGAGGAGTTCGGCCTGGGGGAAGACCAAGAAGAGCAGCAAATGGGCCAGATGGACCAACAGCAGATGGGCCAGATGGAAGGAGAGCAGCCTATCCCGCAGCTCGAGGCGAGCGACATCACCGACGAACAACTGGCGACCTACGCCGAGTTGAAGCTGCGCATCGAGCAGCAACGCGAGGAACAGCGTGGCCAGATCGGTGGCGGTCCGCCCGACGAGCTACCCGAACTGTCGCCCGAAGAGACCTCGATGATCCAGAACGCCGGCATGGAGACAGACCGCTTTCTGGCGATTCAGATGATGCTCGGCGAGGACCAACAGCTCCAGCAACGCTACCAGCAGGTCTTGCAAAAGATTCATGACCAGCCGGCCGATATGGAGCAGCAAGACATGCAGCAACAAGAAGAACAGGGGCAGCCGGCGACGCCTGACCAAGGTGAGAGTTACTGAGTGAGGTGACAGCGACTGAGACGTCGTGAGCTGAAAACCCACCAACAACAACGACGCGAGGGCATCCCTGGCGGTGCTACACGACTAGTTCAGCACCGTCTTGGGGGTGTCCTCGTCGTCGATCGCCCACTTTTGCTCGGCGCGCATCATTTTCTCGATGTCGGCCGCGGGCACAGGCTTGCTGAAGTAGTAACCCTGGCCGTAAGGGCAGCCGAGGTCCTTCAAGAATTTCCACTGCTCGATCGTCTCGATTCCCTCGGCCAACGAGTGCATGCGGAAGTTGCGAGCCAGTTGGATGACCGTGGTCACGATGTTGGCGTCGCGGTCGTTCTTGGGCACGCCGCGCACAAAGGAGCGGTCGATCTTGAGGGTGCGCACCGGCATATGCTTGAGACGCTCGAGCGACGAGTAGCCGGTGCCAAAATCGTCGATCGAAATCTTCAAACCCCGTGCGCGCATCTCCTCCATGATCTGGGAGATATGCGACGGATCCATCATCGTGGCGCTCTCGGTGATCTCGAATTCGACGAGATCCGGCGACAGGTCGTGACGCTCGATGGCGTCGGTGATCTTGTCGAGCGTGTCGTCTCGCCAGAGTTGCCGCGCCGACAGGTTGATCGCCGAGTACAACGACATCCCCTTGTCTTCCCACTCGCGAAGCTGACGACAGACCTCGTCGATGACCCAGTCGCCAATGGGCACGATCAGCCCGGTCTCCTCGGCCACCGGGATGAAGACGCCTGGCGAAACCAGCCCCTTCTCGGGGGACTTCCACCGGATCAACGCCTCGACGCCGATCAGACTGCCGTCGCGCAGGTCGATGATCGGCTGGTAATAGACCAAAAATTCTTTGCGCTCGAGCGCGCGGTGCAGCCGCGTATTGAGCGACAGCAGTTGCTGCTGGCGTTGGGCGAGCTCACCTGCGTAGAAGCAGTAGCCGCTTCTGCCCATCTCTTTGGACCGGTTCATCGCCCGGTGGGCGTGCTTGACCAGCGTGTCGGCGTCGTCGGCGTCATTCGGATAGAGGCTAATGCCGATGCTGACGGTCACATACGACTCTTGGCCCAGTAGCGTCACCGGCGCCTTCATCGCTTCGAGCAGCTCGTCGGCGCGTTTTCCTGCGGCTGCGCTCTGCTCCGACTCACTGGCCCCCGCCTCGGCGATGTCGGGCACATAGATCAAATACTCGTCGGCGTTGGGGCGAGCGAGCAGCGCGTCCTCTCCGAAGATCTTTCGCAGCCGCTCGGCGACCTCGACAATAAGCTCGTCGCCTGCCTCGTGACCCAAGATGTCGTTGACCAGATGAAAGCGGTCGACGTCGACGTACAACAGCGCCGCAGTGGTGCACTCTCCCTTCTCTTGGCATGCATCCAACCTTTCTTGGAGCTCCTCGAGGAAGTGCGTACGGTTGGGAAGTCCGGTCATCGTGTCGTAATAGGCGACATATTCCAGACGCTCTTCGGCACGCTTTCGCTCGGTGATATCGACCAATACACCGGCCACGCCCACAGGCTCGCCGTCCTCGTCGCGCTGGATGTGCCCGCGGTCTTCGAACCACAACTTTTGGCGCCCGTCGGCGTGCCACAGGCGGTACTCGATGACGTACTCGTCGCGATCTTCGAGTTGGGCGAAGACCTCCCTTTCGATCCGCTGGCGATCCGAAGGCTCCATCTGCTTCCACCACAGCTTCGGATCGGCGATGCACTGCTCGGAGGTAAAGCCGAGCAGCCCCTCGACCGCCGGGCTCACGTAGCGGATTTTGAAGTCCGGGTAGGAGACCAGATACATGATGTCTGGCACCGTCTCGACGAGCTGACGGAAGCGCTGCTCGGATTCTTTGACGTCGTCGAGCAACTGCTGGCGCTGCAGGGCCACGCCGATCTGGCGCGCGATCGCTTCGGCGAGCGGCACGTGGCGATCTTCGAAAGCGCCCGTGCGCTCGAAGATGCCCAGGCTAAGTACTCCGACGCAATCTCCTGCGACCATCACCGGGCATGAAAGCCCACTTCCGACTCCCGCCTTGGCAAGGCCCAGGTTCGGCGCGTCGACCTCGGCGTAGTCCGACACGATGATGGGAGATTCGGACTCGAAGACCCTGCCGGCCAAGCCGCGAGTGACCTCGAAAGGCTCGGTCAACCCTGGAATGTCATCGGGTGAAGCTCCCACGGCCCAGCGATAGGAGACCATGCCGTCTTCGTCGCGAAGGGCCACTCCGCCAATATCGGCGCCGGTCACCATCAAGGCGGCGCTGACCGCCTTTTGACCCAGCTTGTCGATATTCATCTCCTGAGACAGGCTCTCGATGACCTCTCCCAGACCTTCGACATGCTCGCGGGCCTCTTCGACCGCGCGCAAATCCTGGTAGTCGCCGACATACGCGATGACTTCCCCGCGCTCGTTTTGAATGGGGGCCACGCTCAAGCGCACCGGCATGGAGCTGCCGTCTTTGGTACGGCGAAGTACTTCGCCGCTCCACAGCCCGCTGCGCTTGGCCTCTTGGAGCACATAAACCGGTTGGAGTTCCTGAGGCTGTCCAGCCACCGCCAAAAACTCGGTGGTCTGACCACAAACCTCCTCCATCGCGTAGCCAAAGAGCTCGGTAAACGCCTGATTGACTTGAAGAATGCGATCATCGAGGTCGACGATGATCACCCCGTTGGCCACCGTCTCGACGATCCCTTCGAGCTGGCGCTCTTGATCTTCGAGACGTGACTGCCAACTTTCGAGCGAGGAGTGGTGCTTGCGCACCAAAAAGAAGAGCACCACTGCGGTGATCAGCACAAAGCCAGTCTCGGGCAACACGTCCCACACCAGCGACTGTGGCGAGTCGCTGACCAACTCGTCAATCGCCACCTGCGAACCCGCAATCCACACGATGCCGCTGACGGCGTAGCCGAAAACAAGTGTGACGCTAGAAACTCCCCCAGGTTTCGTTTGATTGTGACCGTTTTGTGGTGCGGTCATTCTCAATGCCGGAGCTCGAGACTTCTTCTTTCTATGCTCTTTTTCAACAGTATAGACGATCTCACGTGAGTGCACGCCCGTAAAGCATCCTGTTATTTAAGTTCAACATCTTGTTCTCTAGTAACAACAACCCCCGGCTCGCTGCTTCTCGGGAAACGTTGCACTCTCTCACGTGGTTAAGAATGTGCGTGATCTAATAGTACTGATTAGTGTGGTACTAGACGAGTAAAATTTCAACATAATTGAAGAATTTTAGTTAAACTGGAATGATTTGGCCGATCCGCCGACCCCTCGAGAACTCGAAATGACTGAACAAGCCAAGACAACCCGCGACGTCCTCGGAGACGAAGAACTCACGATCTTACAGCACGAGCGAGGCTATCGTTTCGGCCTCGACGCGCTTTTATTGGCCACGGACCTGCCCGAAATGGGTGCCGCGCCCACGATCGTGGAGCTGGGCGCCGCCCAGGGTATCGTCTCCCTGTGCGTAGCGCGTCAATGGGAGGAGGCCCGCGTGGTCGCCGTGGAGAGGCAAGATTCGCTCTTCGGACTTTTGGAGCAAAATATCGCTCTAAACAATTTGTCCGAGAGGGTCGATGCGGTACATGGCGATGTGCGTGATTTTCGCGACCTGTTCGACGCGCACTCGGCCGACCTGGTGGTGTGCAACCCGCCGTATTTTCGCCAGGGGGAGCGCCGCCCGAGCAGCCACGCCCAGCGCGCAGCGGCGCGTCACGAACTACATGGCGAGCTCGCCGACTTTGTCGACGCGGCCCGGTATGTGTTGGGCCAGCGCGGTCGTCTCAAGGTCATCTTGCCGCCGATTCGCCTGGCCGACCTGATGCACGCCGCCGAGGGCACCGATTTGACCTTCGAGTCGATGCGCTTTTTCCACTCGCGAGAGGACACCGACGCCTACTTGGTCGAATCGGTGCTTCGCCGCGGAGGCGCCCCCGATCTCAAGGTGCGCCCGCCACTTTACATCTACCAAAACGCCCACGACTATACCGAAGAGGTCCAACGGCGCATCGAACAGGCGCCGCGGCCTCAATCACGCACTCGCGACGATGCGACCCCATGAACACTCGCCTCCACACCTTGCTAGGCTGCCTGTGCTCGGTCTTCTTGGGACTGACGACGGCATGCTCGACCCCCGGCCCCCCCGTCGATCCGCTCGAAGAGGCGTTCTCGGAGAGCAAAGAGGCGGTCTTGGCTGGTGTCGAAGAGGGATTCGAAGAGTCGGAGAGCGTCGACGAGTATGTGGTCACCGCCCGCCTCAACCCGTGTCGATGTGAAGCGCCGGCCCACGAAATCTACATTCATGGCCGGTGGACGCGCGTCTTTTTGGAGGGTGATAAGAAAACGCTCACTGCGGTCGACAAACATCTCGGCGATGATTCGCTGACCTTGGCGACCGTCGAGCTTCGAGGCGCGCTATCGGGCGATGAGGCGACCTCGAATGGCGTCGAATTTCCCGCCTTCGAGATCCGCCAAATCGAGAAAGAATAGAAGGACGTCGAGCATTATTTGGGCCGCAGCGGCGCCCGATCGTCTTCGACGTCGACCCCGTAGCGGCGTGCCAAGCCCTCACCTTCGGCGTCGATCATGCGAGCGCGCACAAGCTCGTCCATCGGCGCTCTGTAGCGCTCGAGCTGTAAGACGAGTTCCGCCAAATCGTCGATGTGGTGACCGAGGTCGCGCTCGATGAACTCGATGACGGTGGGAGCATTGTGCATCGCCGCCGGCGCGCTGTTCATGAAGTTGTTCAGGAATCGCAACGCCCGTCGAAGGGTCCAGTCGCCGCGCTTTTTGACGGGCTTGCCGCGGTTGGGAAGCAGGGTGTCGACCTGGAGCTTTTGCAGCCGCTCCAAGCTGATCAGGTAGGCTTGGACTTCCTCCATGTGCGCGGGAAGGCCGCTTGCCGAAAAGTCGCCGCCGAAAAGGGTGTGTTTTTGGGCATCATATAGGGCGACGTGGCCCGCAGCCGGCCCGGGAGTGGCCATCACTTCGAGCCGAAACGAGCCCGCCGCTACCACATGGCCGCTGCGCACAGGAATGAACCGAAGGTTCGAGGGCATGGGCGGATAATACGCCGACAAATAAGCGTCGACGGACTCCAGATCCTCCTCGTTGTAGCTCTCCTCTTGGGCGACGACGCGCTCGGCGAGCGAGCGAATCTCGGCGCGCCGAGCCTCGAGATGTGCCTCGAAATCGGACGGCTCGCCCATGTCGGGGCTGAAGACAAAGTGGTCGACGTTGGGAAGATTGGCCGCCGCGCCCAACACCTCGACGTTCCAACTGGTGTAGACAATGCGCTCGAGGTCGGCGATCTCCACGTCGAGCTCGCGCAGCGCGCGGCACAGCTCATCGAACTGCGACGGATGGCCGGCATTGACCAGAGCCGGCGCCTCACCGTGCAGCAGGTAGACGTTGGTCGGCTCGCTCGCCAGCGACGGCAAGCCCTGCGGCTTACTCAGCTCGATCCGCGAAATGTGTTCCGTCACTCGCTCTGTGCGGGCCAACTCGATTCCTCGATCTCTATCCTTGATAAGTAAACCGCAGCTCGTAATCGCACAGATAGAAGACGTCGCCCTCTTCGATGCGCTTCGACTCGATGCGGTTGCCGCGGAACTCGATGCCGTTCGTCGAGTCGAGATCTTTGATGTAGTAGTTGCCGTTGCGATGGATGATCGCGCAGTGCTTGCGCGAGATATTACCGTCGCGAATGGTCAGATCCGTGTGCTGGCTGCCGCGACCGATGACGAATTTGTCCGAGTCGATCACGTAACGGTTGTTGTTGAAGATCATATACAGCGGGGCCTGTTGGGCCTGCTGCTGACCAAAACCGCTGCCGCGCGGGCTCTGGTGGGTCGGGCGCTGCTGTTGCCCGTAATTTTGCTGGCCGGGGCGCGGCGGGGGAGGCGGAGGACCGCCTGGACCACGCTGCTGGGGCTGCTGGGGCTGCTGGGGCGGCCCAGACGGCCCGCCGAAGCCCTGGTTTTGCTGGCCGTTGCCGCCGCGCACCGCCGGCACCCGCTGGAAGGTGCGATGGTCCATCCCGGAGCCACCTTGAGGTCCGCCCATATTCTGCTGGGGCGCACTCTGGTGTTGATTGCTCTGATATTGAGGCCCGCCGCGACCGTTGTTGGGCTGTCCTTGGCCCCAACCGCTCGAGCTGCGCTGCTGGCCACCGTTGGGCCCAGCACCTTCACCCGGCGAGTAGTCGCGACTGCGCGCATAGAGGCGCATCGACTCGTTGATCAGGTAGTCCATCGAGCAGCCCAGCTCTTGGGTCATCTGCTCGAAGAGCTCCCAAAGGTAGTCGCGGCAATAAAAGCTACGAAGCGTCTTTCGATTCTGGTCGGTCATCGAGAACTTTCCCCTCATGACTTGGGGAACACAGCGCTCTGCGGTCCCGTGCGCGGAGCGACTTCGGCGTCATCTTGGCTTCTGCCAACGATTGGGCACGTTAGCATATTGTATGGAAAAGTGTCCAGAATTGGGTTGTCGGTTCTCGTGGCATGTCGACGAGTTGTCCTCACATTCGAGTTCGTCGCTGACGACTCCGGTTGCAAATGTTCCCGGTTCTTGGTTTTTGGTTCTTGGCTTCGCCTGTCACCTGTTGCAGCTCCCAGACCACTAGGCCTCCGATCACGCCATGCCAAAGAAACGCCTCGACATCCTGATGACCGAACGCGAGATGGCCCGCTCGCGCAGCAAAGCCAAAGCGATGATCATGACCGGCAAGGTCTTCGTCGACGGCGAGCGCGTCGACAAGGCGGGCACACAGGTCGACGTCGGCGCCGACATCGAGTTTCGCGGCGACGTCAATCCCTACGTGTCACGCGGAGGGCTGAAGCTGCAGAGCGCGCTCGACGCCTTTGGCTACGACCCGGCCGGCAAGGTCGTCATCGACGTGGGCGCCTCGACCGGCGGCTTCACCGACTGCGTGCTCCAAAAAGGGGCCAAGAAGGTCTACGCGGTCGACGTCGGCTACGGCCAGCTGGCCTGGAAGCTACGCCAAGACGAGCGCGTCGAGGTCATCGAGCGGACCAATATCCGGCACATGGAAGAGGATCGCCTGCCCGAAAAGTGCGACCTGGCGGTCATCGACTGCTCGTTCATCTCACTGGAGCTCGTCCTCCCCAACACGCTCACGTTCCTGAAGGACGACGCCGACGTCATCGCGCTCATCAAGCCTCAGTTCGAGGTCGGCAAAGACAATGTCGGCAAAGGCGGGGTGGTGCGCGACGAAGAGGTGCGCCAGCAGGCCATCGACGCCATCATCGCGTACGCCGGCACGTTGGGCATGACGTGCGTCGAGTCCGTCGACTCCGAGGTCCACGGCCCGGCGGGCAACGTCGAGCATCTGGTGTGGTTGAGGCGGGGCAATTAAAATTGCCTCACAGAAGAGGTGGCCTTGCAGAAGTTGCTTCGCCAGCTATTAGGGGCGCTGAACTACGCGCAGAACTACAATTTGAGTGTTCCCACATGCACCACAAAAGCCGCATTCACACGACCCTCAAATTGTAGTTTGCGAGGGCGTTGTTTGCCCTCGCCTCTAATAGCACTCCAGAAACCCAGGCGCCTCACCCTTCTTCCTTGAACTTGTCGTAGTCGTAAATGTCGGCCAAGAAGTTCGCCCGGCCCTGATCATCGACGCGCACGGTCACATAGTCGATGTGCACCGGGATTTGCTTGTCCAAGAAGATGGGCTCGTAGGTGCCCTCGGAGAGAATGCGACGCACGTTGTACTCGTCGAGTTTGCCGTCTTGCTCGAGCAGGTACTCGGCAAAAGTCAGCGGCTCGTGCATGCGCATGCAGCCGTGGCTGAACGCGCGGATGTCGCGGCTGAACAGCGCTTTGTGCGGCGTGTCGTGCAGGTAGACGTCGTGCAGGTTCGGGAAGATCACTTTGACCTTGCCCAGTGCGTTATCGTCGCCCTGCTTCATGCGCACGTACTCCCACTTTTTGCCCGGGAACATCACCTCGTAGTTGTTCGCCTCGTACCAGCCCGGGATGGCGTCGGGATTCGTCGAGTTGACGTTGACCTGGCCGGTGGCCGGATCGATGTAGGGGAACTTGGCAGCCAAACTCGACGGCGCGGCTTCACCGGCGGTGTCGGCCGACCCGGCGTCGGGCGCGCCACCACCGACGAGTTGCCTGAGCGCGGCGACGTCGAAGACGAGCCGGCCGTCGCCATTCTTCGACCAGAAAGACTCTGCCGAGCGTGTCGGCTTGGCCGGTGCGGCTTCGACCGCACCACTCTGCTCACGAAGTTTGGCGATGGCGTCGGCACCGACCATCTCGGTGGCCTGCTCCTGCTGCGCCTCGGCGCTCGGTGTAGTTCCGACCGTGCCGGTCAGCGTCGCCTCTTCTGACTTCTCTTCGCCTGCCTGCTCGGACGGTTTCTTGGTCGGCACGCCGAGCAAGCGCTTGATCTTGGCCTTGTAGCCCGCCTCGACCGAGGCGCGCACCTCCGGCAAGATCTCCTCGTCGCGGATGCGCTCGGTCACGTTCCAGTACGGGTTGTAGATCACCCGGTCGATATACGCGCTCAGCGTCGGTGTGCGGTTCGGATGCTTTTTGAACGACTCGTCCTTGTTCTTCCGGGCCGCTTCGCGCTTCTCTTTGGGCGCCAGGTCGTTGTTTCCGACCACGATGCGGAAGCGAAGCTTGCGCTCCTGCTCCTTCCAGACCTCAGCGTGGAAGTCGGGGATATTGACGTAGACGTACATCGGGTCGTCGTGGCGGATATCCGACTCGCGCCAGCGCTGCATATTCAGCGCGATCTGCTCCATGCGCCGCTTGGCCGGGATATTCACGCTCGCCCAGAACATGTGGTGCGGCTTGCCGGTGACCTGCATCTGGTGGGTCTCCTGGTACGCCTCGACCGCCTTTTCGAGCTTGTCGTCGTACTTGTTGTCGATGGCCGCGTCGGCCGGATAAAAACCCTCGACCTGCAGGCGTTTCTTGAGCTTCGCGACCACCTCGTGCTCGCGCCCCGGGCGAAGGCCGCGGGTCACCGGCACCTTCTCCCAGCCGCCGGCCTCGGCGATCTCTTTGTAGCGCACGTACTCCTTCTGGAGCCCGGCGTACTGCGGCTGCGCCGGCTTGAGGCTGGCCAACGCGGTGTTCACGTCGCCGGTGAGCGCCTTCTCGAGATCCTGCTCGATGAGCTTGTGCAAGATCTCGGCTTCTTTCTTCTCGGCGATGTCGCGGGTCATCTTGGCCGCTGTACGCCAGGCGACGCGCGCGTGCCAGGTCGCCTCGGCTTTGTCGGGCCGCCGCCCCTCGATATTCGGGTTGGTCCACCGGTCGAAGTTTTTGGGGTGGACGAAGATCTCGTGGATGCGGAAATGCTTCATCTGGCGCGCATACCGCGCCAGGTTCTGCATCAACAAATGCTCGACCTTGGCCTCGAGCGCGGCGATCTCGGTGCTGACCGTCTCATAGTTGGCCAGCCGCTCTTTCATACGCTGCCCACTGTCGGAGTCGAGCACCGTCTGGGTCAGCTTGGCGTGATTGTCATCGGTGAGTTCGAAGGTCGACACCGGCTGTTGGGTCAGCCAGGCGATCGCCGCATCTTTCTCGGCGTCGCTCGTCTCGAAGGTCTCGAGCTTCTCGAAGCGCGCGTTCGCCTTCTCGAGCGACTCCAGACCGGAGCCAATCTCGGCCAGCGTATAGTCGTCAGCGTCGAGCGCGTGGTCTTCGACCGCCTCGAGGGTCTTCCACACCGCCTGGCCGCGATCGGTCAACCCGGTGCGCTCGACCAACGCGAACTGGTAGTCGATGCCCTGATAGACCCTGTTGACCAAAACGTCGTAGGGCGGCTCGTCTCGCTGGAGCTTCGACTCGGCCTGGGCTGCGGCTTTTTGCAGTCGCTCCTGGAAGTTCTTCTTGCCCGCCGGCGCCACCGCCATCTCGCGCAACGTCCCCTCGACGCTCTTCGACCATTGGTCGACGTACGGCGAGGCCTTTTCTTGGGAGATATTCGGCTCGCCACAGGCGACGAGCGTGCCGACCGCCAGGGTGGCGGCAAGCGCAGCGAAATTTCTTTTATCCAACGGTCGGATCATATGCTGAGTGGTGCGGCAGTGTTTGTCCCCGAATCGCGCTCTGATCGAGCAAGCGACAGTGTCGGACAAAGAAGCTACGCGATCAACAAAATCGGCGTCATAATGTGTCTCTACGTAGCTACAACTCTACCCACAACCCAAACATTTCAAGAAGCTTAGCGAACACGCTTCCAATTCGCCTTGGGAAGCGTCTTGGAGATGGGAGGCCGCGCGTTTCCGAGCACGTAGATCGCCCGACGGTTCTTCTCGTTTTTGGTCTCGTCGGGCGTGTTCACTGCCAAGACGGACTCGCCGAAGCCCTGGTAGTAGATCGGGATGTCGAGACCCTTCTTCTCGAACCACTTGGCGATCGCGCGCGCTCGGGCGGTGCTCAGCTTGTAGTTGTCCGACTTCGAACCGACTGTGTCGGTGTAGCCGGCGATATAAAGCTGCATTTGCAGGCCTTTGTCGCGGTGTTTTTTCATCGCCTCGCGAATATTCGCCAGCGTATCCTCGAGCTTAGGCTCCTCCGAGTTGTCCCAACTCGCCTTGCCGAAGTTGAAGATCACCTCTTTGTGCGGAATCTCGACCCAGAACGGCTCGAGCAACACACTTCGCCAGAAGCCATCGACGTCGTAGGCCTTGAGGCGAATGCCGCCGACATCTTCTTTGGCGGGCCACTTGACCATGAAGGTGCCTTTCTTGCCGCCCAAGCTTTGGGTGCCTTCGTAGAGTTTGTTGCCGTTGGAGTCGAAGATCTCGGTCTCGACGCGGTCCATGGGGCGGTTGGCGCGGACCGGAATCTCGCCTTTGCCGATGCGCGCCTTGTTGGGATCGACCGACAACTCGAGCTCGGCGACCAGCGTTGCCTCGATGTCGAGGCTGGTTTTGACGGTCTCCCCGGCGCTGCCCTTGGCTTCGATGGTCACCTCGTACTTGTGGGTGCCGGCAGGCTGTTTGATGGGAAACTCTTTGGTCGCGCCGGCGCTCAACGAGCCGATCTGCTTGGTGAACGACTTGCCGTCGGAGCGCTTGAAGGTCACCGTACCGCTCGAGATGTTCCCGGTGGCCTGCAGCACCAAGCTCGGGTAGCCTTGGCCTACCTGAACCTTCTTATTGACCTTGTACTGAAAGCCGGCCTGAGCGAAGGCAGACGCAGACAAAACCAGCACGGTGAAAAAGGCGACTGTTGCAGCCAAGAGTGGCTTCGAGCGATGCATAGTGGGCTCCAGAGGATCTTTGTCTTGTCCTGGCTCGGTACTTATACAACGAATTGAGCGCAAGATCATTCAAGTCGTCACAAACAGAGACAAACGCCATGTCCGCAAGTTCCGTCACTGACGCCGCTACGATCATCATCCTGCGTGAGGCCGCCAGGGGCTTCGAGGTCTTTATGGTGCGGCGTCACTCCAAGAGTCAGTTCATGGCGAATCGGTATGTCTACCCGGGTGGCAAGCTCGACGCGGCCGACAGCACCGAGGTGGCCGCGAGGCATGTCGAGGGACTGACACCGAAACAAGCGCGCGAGCGGCTGGCCGAAGAGGTCGACCCGTCGACGGCGCTGGGGCTTTTCTTGGCGGGCATCCGTGAGACCTTCGAGGAGGCAGGCATCTTATTGGCGCGGCGCGCCGGTGAAGACGACCTCATCGACCTGACCAGCGACGAGGAGGTCGCCGAGAGGTTTCGCGTGTACCGCAAGCAGCTCATGGAGGGGGACATCTCGTTGAGCGAGGTCGCCGAGCGCGAGAGTCTGGTGTTCCCGCTCGACCGGCTGGGCTATTTCGCCCACTGGATCACGCCCTACGTCGAGCCGCGGCGGTTCGACGCGCGCTTCTTTGTGGCGATCGCCCCCGACAGCCAGCGGCCGTTGCATGACAAGCGCGAGACGACGGCGTCGGCGTGGATCCGCCCCGCCGACGCCGTCGCACAGAACCAGGCCGGCGAGTTTATGCTCGCCCCGCCCACACTGCGCACGCTGCAGCAGCTGGCCGAATTCGAGTCGGCCGAGGCCGCCTTCGAGTGGGCGCTCGACCACGACCCGCCGACGATCCTGCCGCATATGGAGCAGCGCGACGAGCACATCTGGCTCTTCTTGCCGGGCGACGACGAGTTTCCGGCCGACGATGCAGAGTATGCGATGGCCGAGCCAGTAGACGACGGGGTGACGCGGATGGTCGCCGAGAATGTGGGCCTGTGGCGGGTAGTGCCCCAAAACCACCCCTAACACGGTGTCAGACACCGTGTTGTCCAAGTTTCATGCGCATTTGAGCACGATCTCATCTCTCAGCACGGCCTTCGTAAGATGATGTCGGAACACCGCGCTTTCCGGTCCACCTCTAACACGGTGTCAGACACCATGTTCTGTGCCCCTAACACGGTGTCAGACACCATGTTCGGCCAAAAAATGACGATACGTGGCACCGTTGCCACCTGACGCGTCCTCCAGAGTCACGCCTCCAATGCCCGCTGCTCGTCAGCCGCGAAGACGGCGGCACTGATCGACAAACTAAAGAGCAGCGTGAACCAGAGAATCGAAGCGATTCCCATCCACCCACCTCCGCTGTTTATCCCGACGACGGCAAAACTGGCTGTAAAATAGATAGTGTTGTCGACCGCAGAGAGCCTCCAGAGCTTGGCCTTAGAGACTGACGCCTCTCGCCCTAGCGCGCGCCGAACGTACTGCAGCAGCAGCCAGAAGCCGAAGAGGGTGACCGAGATGAAGCCGAGTGAGATGACCAGGTGGACGAGCTCGGTCGCGCCGCGGCCGGCGACCAAGCTGCTCACGACTCCCATCGTGACTGCCCCAGCTATCCAGAGCCCGTAAAGCGCCGGCAGAGTTCCCAAGACGCCCACGATGGCAAAGAAGATGGCGATTGGTCGATCATTGAACTTGAATTCCGTCATGGGTGACCTCCTCGAGCAGTAGCGCAGCCACTTGCCGCGCCGTCGCCCACTACGAAAGAGCAAGTCTTGCGCCAGCACTGATCGCCTCGTGCATAGACGCTGAGAGGGGGGAGAGTGGGGAAGTGTCAACCAAGTTGACGGTTAGGTGTCCAGCGGGTGGGCAAATTGCTGAGAACTGGGTGTAAGGGAACGGATGTGGAAACAGAAATCCCCCCCCGATCTCGCCCCACCCCCAACACGGTGTCAGACACCATGTTGTCCAGCTCTCATGCGCCTTTGAGCGCGATCTCGCGAACCCGATCAGCCTGCTGCCCCACAAGAAAAATCACCTAATCACGCAACGATTCGGGCAATTCTGCCGAAAACCGTATTGAGGGCTGTCGATGAACCTTCACCCACGGAGACTGGCAGATGGGACACCCGCTCAGGCAGCAAGAGAAAGACGCGATCTACGAGATTGTGAACCGCACCCAGCACCAATTCCACGGGCTCTCGCCCGACGCCGACGAGGTCGTCAACAAGATCATCCTGGGGCTTCTGGCCAAATATGCCTGGATCTACGGGGTCGAGATCTTTGCGTTTTGCTTCATGTCCAACCACTTCCACATCCTGGCGCGCTGTAAATCGCTGCAACTTCACCTGTTCATGCGCGACTTCCAGAGCCAGCTCGCCCGCAAAATGAACGCGCTTCGCGGCCGCACAGGCACCTTCTGGGAGCGCCGTTACACCGCCACCAAGGTGCTCGACGACGACGCGATGATCGATCGGCTTCGCTATACCTTGTGTAATCCCTGTGAGTCGGACCTGGTGAGCCATCCGAAGAAATGGCCGGGGCTGTGCTCCTGGCAGATCCACGACAACGGTGAGCCACTGGTGGGCGAGGTGGTCGACCGTGAGACGTACTGGCGCGAGAAGCGAAAGAAGAAGAACGAGGACAAGACCGAGGCAGAACTCATCGAGATGGCCACGGTGCGCTACCCGCTGGAGCTGGCCAAGCTGCCGAAGTGGGAGGACATGGACGACGAGGCCTACCACCAGAAGATGCGAGAAGAGTGCCACAAGCACGCCGGCGAGCTGGCCAAGAAGCGCTGTCGACCGTGCCTGGGAAGAAAGAAGGTGCTCGCTCAAAAGTGGTCGAGCCGCCCCAGAAACCCGAAGAAGGCGCCGCGCCCGCTGTGCCACGGCGGTGACCTCCAGCAGCGCGAGGAGTATCGCCAGCAGCGCTGGGACGTGACCGACGACTACCGAAAAGCAGTCGGAAAGTGGCGCAAAGGCAAGACCCCGGTCAACCGCATCGAATTCCCCGAAGGCACGATCCCGCCCGGCCATCAGTTTTGCTACGGTCGCAAAGGTGAGTTCAACATGACCGTGCCGCAACTGCGGTCCTGAGACGACGTCTCGTCGTCCATCCCAGAAGTCATAGCCATCGTACCCCGCCTGCTCTCGAAACACGTGTCGTGAAGCTGCCGAAGTATGCTCACAACCTCGCGCTCCACCACAGATTTCTGCTCAGGAGCCGGTCGACCGCCGTTCGACTCGAGCCCAGCGTCTATCGAGGCGAAGGTCGTCGTCAAACTGACGAATTTAGGGACGTCAACGACGGCCAAACCCCGCTGAGAGCCGCACCAGAACTACCTCACATGGTGTCTGACACCATCTCGCCCATCATTTTTCAGGGGGGTCAGCACGTCACGATGCGCAACCATCCGAGAACATTCGGCTGCCCGTCGTGCAACCAGCCGGCAGGCGGCGCCTGCAGCTCGCCTGGCCGACATATGCGGGTGACACCAAGCTGGGCCAACGCTTCGGCCCACTCGTCGCGTACCGTCGCCGGTGCGGCGAGTGCGGCGCCCTGCAGTTGCCCGCGCGGTACAACTACGGCCTGCGGCAGCTCCGCGAGCGACTCGACGCGATGTAAGGTGACCACGTTCGCGGCCACGCGCTCGCCGTTGAACGGCCCGTCCACACGCTGCGCCCAACCGATTGAATCGCCCCAAATCTCCGAGGTGAACTCGGCGACGCCCCTAGCTTGCACCCGTGCCGCCAACTCTCCGGCCCCAAACCCACCTGCGCCCAGGCGCTTCTCTTCGGCGGTAATCGCGTCGCCCAACAACTCTCCGAACACTTCTAGGCGCTCCTCGGAGCCGCAAAACATCACTCCGCGCGCTGAAAAACAGCCCGTCTGGTTCCACATGAGCGCGTCTGTGGCAACCGCTGCCGCGGTCTCACCCAACTCGACCTCTGAGCCGTCGACAACGACCGCAAAGCTGACCCGATGCCCGTAGCCAATAACCCGCGCGCCGCGTACCTGACGGCGCACCTCAGCGACGGTTTGGTCGCTGCCGCTCACAACAACAACCTCGGCAGCTCTCCACTCATCGTCGGACACCAACAGCCGCAGTGGCGCGACGTCATCGGGCCAGATACTGGCCACGTGCTCGGCGAAGTGCCGACCGCGGCTCGACGGGCGAATGCCCTGCGGCACGCCCAAACTCGCACCAAATAAGACAGGCGTCAGTCCTGCGCCCGGCAGCGCCGGCCATATATGCACGATGTTCGCGGGCCGCTCTAGCTTGAGTCGTCTTCCAGCCGCATCCTCGACAAAATCGTCGAGCGCAGCGACCCCGCCAAATCCTGCCAGCTCGGCTCGAATGGCCGCCTCGAGCGCATCGACGTCCCACGTCTGGCGATGTAGCTCGAACCCGGCGCGCACCATCGGTTCGGGCCACCCGTCGGCTACCACCGCTTCGACCGTCCGGTCGAATTCACCGAAGAGTCTGTCGATGAACTGTCGGAGATCATTCATTCGCAGAAACGATTTCTTCAATGGTGAGGCTGCAGCCTCGAAGCTGAGCCTGCGGGGCGCGGCCGTGCAACAGAAAGCCGCCGCCTTCGACGAGTACGCCTAGATCGCTCGTCTGCACGACGATGACGCTCTCCGTATTGGCGAGGTCGTACCAGCGAATCAGGCCCTCGGTACGTGGCTCTTCAATGGGCTCGAAGCTCAGCGGGTCGACGATCTCGACACGCGCCCATGGGGGGGTTTGGAGCACGCCAACACGGTGTCTGACACCATGATTTGCGCCTCCAACACGGTGTCTGACACCGTGTTGCAGATTTTTGAAAAGGTCGTCGGAGTAAGCTTGGCTCGACAATTCCGTCATGCTGTACTCGCTCACACAGCGCACTTGCGGAACGCCCAGGCGCGTCTCGAACATCTCGTAGAGCTCGTCGCGCGAAATCTCGCGCGTCTTCCCCTTGAATCCGCCCGTCTCCATGACGCGCGAACCATCCGCGAGCTGCCACGCCTTGTCGGTCGCGTCGAAAAACTCGGCGAACCCGAACGCCGTGCCCAACAACATCGTCACCACGCCGTCTCGTTCGGCCTCGTCGAGCGCCTCGACCAGCGCATCGAACGCCATCTCCAAGCTGCCGTCGTCCGTTTTGTGCACGAAATAGCCGCTCTGGGCGTCGCCGAACCGCTCCAGAAGCTCGTCGAGCATGAATGACAAACTGCTGTCGGGCAGATCCGAGCCCGACGGCGCCACTACGAGCATCCGAATCTCGTCGGCATCGGGCACACAAAACCGCTCGAACGGCCCGAACAGGGACGCCTTGTAGACCTCCAGCGTCCCAAAATGATGCTCGCCACGCTCACCCAGGGTTGTCCCGCTGGTGCGAAATGTGCGCACCGGCTCGTCGGCCGTCGTCAGCCTGACGTGCTTGAAGACGTCGGTCGGCACCGCCGGGATATCCCGGTAGCTTCGAATTGAACCCGGCTCGACACCACGCTTTTCGCAAAAGCTTCGGTACGGGATATTGCCTTCGAATTGAGTTCGGAAAATCTCCCGGGCGAGCTGCGTAAACGTCTCGTCGGACCACTCGAGCGGACCATCGATGGGGTTCCAAACATCAATGGCGTCGATGATTTGGTATTTTGCTTCGTTGTGGCTCATAAGATTGATTCAAGTGTCTCGGCCCGAGACGCCATGACTTGCGACGTCTAGGCTTTCTCCAAGAGGGCCACGTTCTCCACGTGATACGTGTGCGGGAACATGTCGACCGGCTGGATCGTCTCGATCGTGTAACCAAACTCGCACAGCTCGGCCAGGTCGCGGGCGAGCGCCTTCGGATTGCACGACACGTAGACGAGCCGCGGCGCGTCGATCTGCTTGAGTTGCTCGCGCGCCTCAGGCAACAAACCCGCGCGCGGCGGATCTACCACCACGATATCAACGGCTCCCGCGGCCTTCTTGAAATCGTCCTGGCTCAACACGTCACCGACGTCGCCGGCAAAGAAGGTCACGTTGTCGATGCCGTTTTGCCCGGCGTTTTGCCGCGCGTTGTCGACCGCGTCCGGCTGCAGCTCGATGCCCACCACATGCTTGGCGTACGGGGCCATGCACAGCCCGATGGTTCCGGTGCCACAGTACAGATCGAGCACTCGCGCCTTGCCGCGCTCAGCATCTCGCAGTCCCGTCTTCTCGAGGACCTGTGCATAGAGCACCTCGGCCTGCAGCGTGTTCGGCTGGAAGAAGGCGCGCGGGTGAATCTCGAATGACAGCACCTGGTCATCCGGCAAATGCATCTGCTCGACGAGCACGGGGCTTCCGTACAGGTGATGCTCGATGAAGCGCGTCGGCTCGCCGCGCACGGCGCGGTGCTGCGTCCAGTACAGCGAGCTGACCGACTCTCCCATCTGCTCGCACGCAAAGACGACGAAGCCGCAAAACATCTGGGCGATATCTGCAGCGGCCATCTCTTTTCCGTCGCATAACGCCGTCTCGTCGTGGGTCGTCGTCAGCTCGATCATACGCTCGCCGGTTCGCTTTCCCTCGCGAATGGTCAGCGTGCGCAAAAAGCCCTCGTCCTTGTTGCCCTGATACGGCGCGAGGCCGCGTTCGATGGCCCACTGTCGAACCTTGGGCAGAAACTCGGAGACGAATTCCGACTGCAGATAGCACTCGTCGAGGTTCAAGACCTCGTAGCGATAGCCCTTCGGATACAGCCCCAGCGCGAACTCGCGGTCGGCGGTGTCCCCGAAGCTAAACTCCATCTTGTTTCGGTAGTACCACGGCTCGTCTTGGCCGATGATGGGCATGACGTGGCCGGGGTCGACACCGCGCCCCTGCATCAACCCCTTGATGATGCGCTCTTTGTTGGCCAATTGGTGGCGGTACGACATCAACTGCAAGGTGCAACCGCCGCACCCCTCCCCGCGAACCTCACGTCGGCCGAAATGCTTGCAGCGCGGCTCGATGCGCATCGGCGACGGCTCCAGAATCTCGTCGATCCGCGCGGTGATCGTGCGCTTTTTACGCCGTTCGACCGACACACGCACCCGGTCGCCGGGCACGGCCTTGCGCACCTGCATGGTGTAGTCCTTCGACTCCTCTTGAGGGCCGACGACACACGGAAACGCAGCCGTGCCGAGCCCTTTGAGCGACAGACCGTCGATCTCGAGTTCGAAGGTCTCGCCGTGGCGCGGGCTATGGGGCAAATGGGGGCGTTGCTGAGTCATCATTTAATCCGTGATCGCCTCGATTTCTCCACTACTTACGCGATACGTCTGCACATCCTCGTCCAACAAGATGTAGTCGCGGTGAGTGGTCGTAATGAACACCTGTCCTTCCATGCGGCTTCGCAAGAAGTCAAAGAGAAAGCGGTTGCGCTCGCGGTCGAGCTCGCTGGAGACGTCGTCCAGCAGCAAAATCGGCGCGAAGTGATAGCGCTCCTCGAGGTGGGTGATCTCGGCAATCTTCATGGCGAGCACGAAGGCTCGGTGCTGGCCCTGGCTGGCGTAGGTCTTGACGTCGCGGCCGTTGAGGGTCGTCTTCAAATCGTCGCGGTGCGGGCCGATGAGCGTGTAGCCGCGCATGCGCTCGTCTCGCCGGGTGCGCTCGAGTCCCTCCTGCAACACCCGTTCGATGGCCAGGCGACTGTCGAGGTCGGCTTCGGTCAGGTCATCCCGGTCCGACCACTTCATGTGGTAGTGGATATCCGCTTCGAACGCTTCGTCGAAAATCGCTCGAAAGGTGCGCTGCATGATGGGTCGAAAGTGGCTCAAGAACTTGAGCCTACGCTCGATGATCCGAGCACCGTACTGGATGAGCTGCTCGTCGTAGACATTCAGCAGCGACTGGTCGGGCGAGTGGTCCTTGAGTAGCGCATTTCGCTGCCCGAGCACGTCCTCGTAGTGCTGCGTTTCGGTCGCAAACGCCGGCAGCGCGTTGAAGATCGCCCGGTCGATGAACCGGCGCCGCTCCGAGGGCGACCCCTTCAGAATAGCGATGTCTTCGGGGCCGAACATCACCACGTTGACCGTGCCGAAAAAGTCCGACAGCTGGCGCACCGGATTGTCGTTCAAAAAGATCTTTTTGCCCCGGCCGCTCACCTCCAGGCGCACGATACGCTCGGAGCCGCCGCGGTCGACCCTCGCCTCGAGCGTGGCGCCATCTTCGCCAAAACGGATGAGGTCGGCGTTGGTCTGCGGCCGAAAGCTCTTCACCGCGCTCAACAGATACACCGCTTCGAGGAGGTTCGTTTTCCCCTGGCCGTTTTCGCCGGCTAGGATGTTGAACCGCGGGTGAGGCTCGAGCTCGACATGCTCGAGGTTGCGGAAGTCTTGGAGTCTGAGGGCTTCTAACAGCATTTGGTGGGGATTTAGGGGGCTGGGGGTTTGGGGGTTTAGGCCGCGGATGCGCTGATGCGCCATCCAGAAGAGGTCTTCAGATACGCGTAAGCGGCCACGATCATTCCGATCGGACCGCTTCGCTATCTCTTTTATCCAAGACCCCTAAACCCCCAGACCCCAAACCCCTGCAGTTCAAAGGTCACAGACGCATCGGCATGACAACGAACAACACGTCGTCGTTATTCGGGTCGCGCACCAGCGTGGGCGACAGCGTGTCGATGATCTCGATGGAGACTTGCTCACTGTCGAGCACGTTGAGCACGTCGATCAGGTAGCGGTAGTTGTAGCCCGCTTTGACCGGCTGGCCGGCGTAGTCGGCCGGGATGGTCTTTCGGCCCTCACCGCTGTCGGGGTCGCTGGCGTACAGCTCGAGGCCACCCTCGCCCAGAGCCAAACGCACGTTGTGCGTCTTGGGGCTGGCGAAGAGGCTCACGAATTTGAGCGACTGGGTGAACATGTCCTTGCTGACGAACGCCTTCTGGTCGCTCTCTTTGGGCAGCACCTGGGTGAAGTCGGGGAAGGTGCCCTCGATGAGGCGCACCGACATCGACATCGGCCCCGATTTGAAGACCACGCTGTTCTCGACCAGGCCGAAGCTCAGCTCGGCGCCCTTGGGGTCGATGATACGCTTGAGCTCGGAGAGACCTTTGCGCGGAATGATGATGCCGTCGCGAAGCGCCTGCGGGGTGTTGTCGCCGGGGGTGAATTCCTCGGGGCTGGTCTCGATCTTCGACAGGCGGTGACCGTCGGTCGACACCATCAACAACGTGTCCTCGGTGGTGACGCGGAAGAAAGCGCCCGTCAGGTTGGCGCGAGCGTCGTCGGTCGACACGCTGAACAACGTCTTGTCGATCATGTCCAGCAGCACGTCGGTGCCAATGGGGTACAGGTCGACTTCGCTGGTGTCCAAGATCTGAGGGAAGTCGTCGGGGTGCGTGCCGACGATGCGGCAGGCGACGTTGCCCGACTGCAGGTTCGCCCAGTAATTCTCCTCGGTCTCGAGCTCGAGACTGTCATCCTCGAGGTTCTTGACGATGTCGAACAGGCTCTTGGCCTGAAGCGTCACACTGCCTTCCTCGAGCACTTCACACTCGCAGGACGTCGAGATGGAGGTATCCAGGTCGGTGGCGTGGAGCGTCAGTCGGTCGCCTTTGGCTTCGAGCAACGCGTTCGACAGGATGGCGAGCGTGCTGCGTTGGCTGACGACGCCCTGTAGCTTGTAAAGCTCCTCGGTCAGCGCCTGAGGGGAAATACGAATTTTCATGCGAACCACTCCACTTGTTCTGCAGTCTCTTGAACTTCTGCAGTCTGTTGACCCCGTTAATCCAACATAGCTTGGCTTCGAGTGCAAGCGAAGATGAAACGTGACAAATCCACGACGCGCTACGGCGTTGTTTTTATAACTCAGGTTCCCTTCGTTTCTTTATTACAGTCGTATTAGTAGGGGCTGTGGAAATGTGGAAAACCCCCGTAAGTGACTGAGATCCCTCGGTCGAAACGATCACAGATCGGTGTGTGCTACAATGTGGGACAAATGTGATCAAACCCCGCGCTCTTTTTCCCCAGTCGTGATCACAGAGTTTTCCCCCACAGGATCACAGGGTTTTGCACAGGGTTTTCCACAGGCTACGAAGGGTTAGAATGGGCAAGGAAGAGGTAAATACGGGGAGAAATGGGGTGAAATGGGCGATCGGGGGAGAGGTTTTGTTGGGTTTTGGAATCCCTTGCTTGTTGGTAGGGCCCCTCCGTCGGCTCAGCTACGCTTCGCCGACACCTCCCCTTGCGCTGGAAAACACGCGGGGAGGGGGAGTGCAGGAAAGGAAAGTGTTTCAACATGCGATCCTCCTCCCCTGGCCGCAGTACAGGCCTTGGGGAGGTGCCTCGCGTAGTCCGCGAGGCGGAGGGGACTCCCCGGAAAGCAAGGGCGCTCAGTCCTTGTCACGCCCCGACACAAACGCCCGCGCCAACTGAATGGCATACGACGTATCCATCGGAATACCGCCGGTCGTCTGCTTGACCAGGGCCAGAATCAGGTAGGTGCCGAAGAAGAGCCACGCGGCCGTCTTGGTGTCGACGAAGTTGGGGACGAAGCCGCGGTCCTTCCAGTGGTCGATGGCCGAGGCGATCGCTTTGAGCGCGCGCTCTTGATAGGGAAGGTAGGTCTCGCGGATATCCTCTTGGTCGAGCTCGGAGAGGACCAAAAAGATCATCTTGGCGAAATCCTCGTGCTTCTCGAGCAGGTGCACATAGTACTTGAAGCACTCGGTGATCGCCTTGACCGGATTGTCGCGGTGGCTGTCGAGGGCTTCTTCCAGGCCGTTGACCAGTCGGTCGGAGGTCAGCTGGACCGCCTCGGTGAACAGGGCGCGCTTGCTACCGAAATAGCGGTAGATGAGCGCCTCGGTGACCCCGGCTTCCTCGCTGATGCTCTTGGTGGTCGCTCCGTGATAGGTCGAGCGGGCGAAGACACGGATGGCGCTTCGCAAGATCTGCTTCTTACGTTCTTTGGCCGGCAGTCGTTTGGTCGACACGGTCTGGCTCCTGGCAGGTGCACGTCGGAAACTACGTGAGTATTCACTCACATAGGTCGCGATCGCCGTCAAGGGTCTTGTGGCGTTGCAATCACCCCACTCCGCGCGTACCCTGCACCCAAAATTGCGCTTCCCTTTATTGCAGTAGCAATCATGAGCACGAGTGACTCAGACGGAAAACTCAGCAAGCGTGAACAGCGCCGTGAGGACCGCCGCGACGAGATCAAACAGGCGGCTATCAAGGTGTTCTCCGAGCATGGCTATCACGCAGCCAAAGTCTCCCAGATTGTCAAAGAAGTCGGGGTGGCTCAGGGGACCTTCTACCTCTATTTCGAGGGGAAAGAGCAGATCTTCGGCGAGATTCTCGAGGACTTCTTGGAGCTGGTCGTCAGCACGATCGCCGCCTGGGAGCCCTCGGATCTGGACACGCGCGAGGCGCTGGGGAGCGACCTGAAGCGCGTCGGACTGTTGTTGACCGACGTGCTCATGGAAAACCGCGAGATGACGGGTATCTTTTTTCGCGAGTCCCAGGCGGTCAATCAGGAACTCCAGACGCTCATTCGCGAGTTCTACGAGACGTTGCTCGCGATGCTGACCAGCTTCAACCGGATCCTGCACGAGCGCGGGCTCATCGCAAAGATGAACTTCCGGGTGCTCAGCAGCATGACCATTGGGATGGTCGAGCGGGTCATCAAAGAATACGTGGTCCACGGCCAGCTCGAGGACGTACCGGCCGAAGAGGTCGTCGACAATCTTGTCGTCTACTATCTGTCGGGGACGACCCGAGATATCGAGTGAGCAATACCTTCCAAAACAGCAGGACCCACCATGCTACGTGTCGTGTTGTGCAACTGCAGTCCTAATGAATCGAAAGAGCTGGCGCGAACGCTCATCGAGGAGCGGCTGGCAGCCTGCGTCAATATCCTGCCGTCGATCACCAGCTGCTACGTCTGGCAGAACGAGCTGTGTGAAGAAGAGGAGCACACGCTGCTCATCAAGACGACTGACAAGCGATATCACGCCATGAAGGAGCGCCTCGAAGAGCTGCACTCCTATGACGTGCCCGAGATCATCGCGCTGAACACCGACGATGTACTCGACTCTTACGCTCGCTGGGCACATGAACAAACGAGCTGAGCATTCTGTGGTCGAAACAACTCCAGCGGCCGATATCGACTACCATTACACGGTGCGCGTCGGGGCGAGCGACTGGCCCCAGGCACGCGTGGGCGGCAAGGCCGACGGGCTGCACAGGCTCGTGCGCCACGGGTTTACGGTGCCGCGCGCCTTCTGCATTCTGACCGACGCCTTCGAGCGGGTGGTCGCCCGCTGCGTCAAACACGCGAGCAGCTTGGACGAGTTGCGCGCGCAGATCTTGGAGGCGCCGCTTCCTGACGGGCTATTCGACGAAATCTCGGCACGCATGGACGCCATCGGCGCCCCACTGTGGGCGGTGCGCTCCTCGGCGCTCGAAGAAGACACTTTGGCGCACAGCTTCGCCGGTCAACAGGCCACGGTGCTCGAGGTCGAGACGCCCGAAGAGGTCGTTCAGGCCGTACGCCATGTGTGGGCCAGCCTCTACGACGTCCAAGGCCTGTTGTACCGAAACCAGCTCAAGGTCGACCTGGAGCCCCGCCCCATGGCGGTCGTCGTCCAGCGCATGGTTTCGCCGAGTGCCGCCGGGGTGATGTTCACCCAAAATCCGGTGACTGCCGATCCGACTCGGCTGGTCATCAACGCCGCCAGCGGGCTGGGCACCACCGTGGTTGGCGGTGGGGCGGCAGACACTTACTACCTCGAGAAAAAGACCGGCTACGTCGAGCGTCATGAAGTCGGCTCACACGGGGCCGACTCGCATGGGGCCGAAGAAGGTGGCGTGCTCGACTCAGCTCAGCTCGACGAACTCGCCGCCTGCGCGCGCCGGCTCGACGAGCTCTTCGACCATCCGCAGGACGTCGAATGGGCGTACGCGCCCCAGTCGCGCGCCGAGGCCGAAAGTGGCATTCGTGGCAAGCTCTTCTTGCTGCAGGCGCGCCCCATCACCCAATTCGGCGAGGCCCAACAGCCGTCGGTGTGGACCAACGTCAACGTCGGAGAGGCGCTTCCGGGGGTGGCCACGCCGCTGACCTGGAGCATCATCCGCAACTTCAGCCGCCGCGGCTTCGAGCAGGCCTTCGGCTCGCTGGGATTGACGGTGCCCGAGGACTACGAGCTGGTGGGCTCGTTTCGCGGCCGGGTGTACCTGAACTTGTCGCAGTTCATGAGCGTGGCCAGCGCCATTCCGATTTTAAGCCCGGACACGCTCTTCGAGATGGCCGGCGGCGGCGGGGTCGACCTGGTGCGCGGCATCTACGAGAGCAAAAGCCCGGTGAAGTTTCTGGCCAAACTGCCGGTCACCGCGGTGCGGGTCGTCGCCTCGCAGCTGTCGATGCCCGTGCTCGCTCCGATGTGGGGCAAGTACTTCGAGGTGCGCCGAGACGCCTTTTTCCAGCGCGACTTGAGCAGGCTCAATCACCTGGAGTTTTCGCGTCAGCTCGACGGGGTCGACAGTCTCTTCGACCGCACCGGGCTAGTCATGTTGGCGTGCAGCTCGAACTTCTTGATGAGCTACGTCGTCATGCGCGAGCTCTTGAAGCTTTGGGGCGGACCCAAAGCGGCCAAGAGTGAAAAGGAGCTGGTGAGCGCGCTCGAGGTCGACAGCGCCGCCCCCGGCCTCGACCTGCTCAACCTGGGTCGGCTGGCGCGCCGCTCGCGCAGGCTTCGCCGGGTCATCAGCAATACGCCGCCGGCCGACGTGCTCACCGAACTCGAAAGCCTTCGTGGCCACGACGACGTCGACGTCTTCATGGATGAGCTCGACCGGTTCCGCCGCCGCCACGGCCACCGTGCCCCGCGCGAGGCCGAGCTGGCCACGCCGCGCTGGCGAGAGGACACCCACTTTTTGTTCGAGGTGGTCCGCAGCTATATCCGCGCGCCGCACCTGCCGACCGAGCGCGAGTTGCAGCGAGAGCGCGAGCGCACCCGCAAGCTCGCCGACCAACTCGTGGGCCGCACCTTTCCGGTCGGCCTCGAGTCGGTCTTTCGCGCGCTGCTCGAGTTTACCCGCTCCAACGTCAAGCTGCGCGAGTTCATGCGCGCCCGAGTGGTCGACAGCCTCGACATGTACCGGCGCTACTTTTTGGAGTGCGGCCGACGCCTGGTGCTCCAAGACGCGCTGCGCCAGCCCGAAGACGTCTTCTACCTGCGCTACGACGAGCTGCGCGACTGGCTCGCCGACGTCAGCACCGCCGACGACTTCGCCACCCGCGTGCTGGTGCGCCGCGCGCTGCACGACTCGCTGGCCGAGCTGGCCGACCCACCGAGCACGTTCGTGCTCGAGGGAAGCGAGATCGTTGACGAAGACGAGTACCGCAAGCGTCGCGCACCCGAATCGAGCCGGTCGGACAACAGTCTGCACCGCGTCGACGAGCTGCACGGTTTGCCCGGAAGCGCCGGCAAAGTGACCGGACGCGCCCGCGTCATCACCGACCCGAACGACGACGCCTCCATCGAGCCGGGCGAAATCTTGGTCGCCCCCTACACCGACGTGGGCTGGACGCCGCTCTTCTTGACCGCCTCGGGCGTCGTCATGGGCCTGGGCGGCCCCCTGAGCCACTCGTGCATCGTCGCCAGAGAGTACGGCATCCCCACCGTGGTCAACGCCCACGGCGCGGTCGACACCATCAATACCGGTGATCTGATCACCGTCGATGGAGATCGGGGCGTGGTCTACATTCGCGAGCGATCGTTCTGATGCGGGGGTTCATCCCAGGGCAAGCCCTGGGGCTGCACCGACGCTGGCTCCGCAGGGGCCAAGGCCCCGCTCCGCAACGGCTTAGAACGACTGCACCGTCTCGTCCCACAGATAATTCAAGCCCACCGTCAGCTCGGTGTTCGAGCCGAACTCGCCGACTTCGTCGGTGCGGTACAGGAATGCCTGGAAGGTGGTGGTGAAGAAGAGCTGGTCGATCACGGCGAAGTAGAGCCGGTTGGTGTTGCGTAGCTCCTGGATATTGCTGGCGCCGATGTCGTTGTAGAAGTACTCGAGCTCGCTCTCGAATTGAATCGGCTTGCCGAGCAGGTCGATGAGGTCGGTGCGGTTGAAGGTGTAGCCGGCGTTCAGACCGTAGGTCGTCTCGCCGTCGGGCTGGTTGATGTCGCGGCGGGCGTTGGCGCCGAGCTTGATCTCGAGCGGCTCGAAGAGCTGGAATTTGGCGCCGCCGATGCCGGTCAGCTCGACTTTGTGCCAGTCGCGCTCCTTGGGCTTGCTGAACTCACTTTCGAGCTGCATTTCGGCGAAGGGCATCGGCACGTACCACTCGCCGCCGGCGTTGGCGCGGAAGCCGGCGTACTGGTAGGTGCTGCGCAATCGGATCAGGTCTTTGGTCTCTTCGAAGTCGTCGGCCAGGGGGCCGTTGGGGTCGGGGGCCACGCGCGCCTGGGCGTACTGGACAAGCAGGCGATTCTCCCAGCCGTGGTTGCGGCTGTTCGCCTTGACCTCGCCGTTCCCCTCCAAGTTGATCTGGGTGGTCGAGTTCACGTTGAGCTGCGACTGGTCGTACGACGGCTCGCCGTCGGCGCCCACCGGATTGTCGACGCTGACCTTATTGAAAGAGGCGTTGATGGCGCCGGTGTAGGTCCACAAAAACTTGCGATACAGGTCCGGAAAGCTCGCTTCTGGGTCGAGCTGATCGACCGTCTCAGCGTCGTCGGGAAGGTCGGCGGTGCGCACCACTTCGGCGACCAGGGTGCCGATCGTGGGCGGCTCATCGGACCAGGCCGGATCGAACACACGCAGGTCCTCGATCTTATCCTGCGGCAGGATGTCGTCGCCGCCCGTCGCCAAAAAGGCGTGGGTGGCCACCCGATACGAGCGCCCGGTCTGGATGGGCCGGCCGTTGACCAGCACCTTGTCTCCCTTTTTCGTCAAACCCGCCGCGACCAGCGGCCCGTCGAGCCTCTTGCCGAGCTCGGCGAGCAGACTGCCGGGCACCTCCACGGTGACCAACTTGTTGTTGTAGGGCACGAAGGTGAAGATATCCGCCAGCGACAGCTCCTTTTCGATGGGGAAGACATCCGTCTGCACGAAGGTCTGTTCGTTGACCAGGGCGACTTCGGCGTCGGTTGAAAAGCGCATGACGTTGAGGATGAACGTCTTCAAGTCCTCGTCACTAAAGGGGTGGACGAGTGCGAGCCTCGGGTTGATGGGCTTGCTCCAGTCCTCGCAGTAGAGCCCGGCGAGGTCGCGAAGCATCTTCGCAGTTTGCGCGTCGGGCTCGAGGGGCGCGGTTTGCCGGGTGCGCGAGTCGATGCTCACCGCGCGCCAGGGCTCGTCCTCGGCCGCGCGCTCGAGGTTCAGATCGACGGTCACCGCCGAGGTGTGGGCGGTGTTGGCGCCTACGATGTAGGTGCCGGTCACCGGTGCGACCACGTGGCCGTTGGTGGCGGTGTCTTCGGGGTTTTTGGGACTGTGCATCAACCTATTGGTGAAGAGCACGTCGATGCCTCGCACCGTCGAGGCGAGTTCGATGGCGTCGTCTTTCGAGGCGTCACCGGTCATGTGGTACAGCACCACGACCATGTCGACGCCGGCTTGCTGCTCGAGCTTCTCGATGACCTTCGGCAGCACCTCCTTGGGATCGGCGAAGTCGAGGCCGGCGGCGCGTTCCTTGGCAATGGACTTGGTCACGTCGGGGTCGATGGCGGTGACGACGCCCAGCTTCAACCCGTCGCGTTCGACGACCTGCCAGGGCTTGCGATTCGGCCCGGTGCCCACCGCCTCGCAGATAGCCTCGGCGCCGCCCTCCTCGTTACACATGATATTGGCCGCCTGCAGGGGCAGCTTGGGGGGCGTGGCGCCCTCGATGAAGTTGAGCAGCTGCGCGCGCTCCATGCCGAGTTCGGCGTCGCCCAGCGCGTGGGCGGTGTACGGGATTTGGTCGAGCGTGGCCGCGAAGTCGACCGCGCCCTCGGCGCTTGTCAGCAAGTAGCGGGCGAGCGCGCCGGGAAAGGTCGAGTCGCCCAGGTTCAGCGCGATCGGTTTCTCGGCGGTCGTCTTCGCCTCGGTTACGAGTCGGTTGTAGAGCGCGGCCTGGCGCGCGTAATGCAACCCCTTGTCATCAACCGGCGCCTCGCGCCGGCAGTCGATATCGACCAGGCGACCGTCGAGGTTGCCGAGCAGGAAAAACGACAGGGTGCGGGTGGTGTCGGCCGGTTCGACCGACTCGGTCGACGGCGTGGCGACGGCCGGCGGTTGCTCGGCCGTCTCTTCGGACGCGGCGGGGTCGGGGGCGTCCGAGGGAGCAGCCTGGGCGAAGGCGGACGGCGCATATAAAAAGGCGAGCAAGCAAACCACGACGAGACGCATAAAACACCTGAACTGCATTCATTTCTCGGCACACGAATCCAAGTCGACTCAAAGATTCATGCTCGATCGGCAAAGTCAACTGCAGCCCGCCTGAGTCCTCCATCACCTTTTCAGCGGAACAGAAAAGATCGCCCCTTGCGGGTCGCCACGGCCCGATCTTGGCAAAAAGTACGCAACGATTTTCAATTTTTGCCGAAAACCGTAATGAGGGGTGGATGTATCGTGGCCACGAGTTTCCCCACAAATTTGAAACGGGCGGGTGGGTCGTTGTTAGTCTTGGCTCACACGCTGGTGGCTGAGCCGGTTGGGCTCAGAAGGTTCTGTTCGACAACTCACTCCCGTCGCCGAAGGCGGTTGATTCGTGCATCTTCGGCGCCGTCTGTCCTCGACGATGCTCCGCATCGCCTGCGTCAGACGGCATCCGAATCTGCACCGAATCCCCTCGCCTCGGCTCGGTCCGGAGTTGTCGAGCAGAACCTGATCTGCGGCGGAACGGTTTCCCGATCCGCAAAACAGAGCTTTCGTAGCGAGCGTATCTTCGATGGGATGTCGGCCTGTACATCTTCGACGCGCTCGGCGGAGGCCGAGCCGGCAGCTTCGTCTTTGTGCAGTGGCGGGGTTGTCGGATTTGCCCGGTGCGGGCTTGTTGATACGTCGATGTTTACGATGTGGCGTGAAGATGGGCCTGTGCCATGGGAGTGCCGCAGCGGCGTCGATGTAGCTAGTAAGGTCGTGGCGTCGGGGTGGGCATGCGCTCAGCGTATGACCTATCCGAGGTGGCTTCAAAACGGGGCGGGCCTAGCCCGTTGACCTGTCGACATCACAAGAAAAACCGAAACGCCCATGCCGGCGAATTCTGTCGGCAGACGCACCGGTGCGCTTTTTGGACGGCATTATGCGCCAAAAATGTTTTAACTATGGTGCCGCTCTCGCAAGTATCGTCGCTTGCAGAACAGAGACGCCGCCGCGCTCGGAAAGTTCGCTGCTGTGCGGCCGGGAACGCCGCCGCGCTCGGAAAGATTGCTGCTGTGCGGCCGGGAACGCCGCCGCGCTCGGAAAGATTGCTGCTGTGCGGCCGGGAACGCCGCCGCGCTCGGAAAGATTGCTGCTGTGCGGCCGGGAACGCCGCCGCGCTTGGAAAGATTGCTGCTGTGCGGCCGGGAACGCCGCCGCGCTCGGAAAGATTGCTACTGTGCGGCCGGGAACGTCGCCGCGCCGAGCAATCGACCAATATCTGTTTTATGGAGGGTGCTCTCGCCCAGAAATCGGCCTCTTCTGTCTGTAAAGAGGCGTCCCGGCTCGGCAATCGGCCGCTTCCTGTCTGCAAAGAGGCGTCCCGGCTCGGCAATCGGCCGCTTCCTGTCTGCAAAGAGGCGTCCCGGCTCGGCAATCGGCCTTTCCGGATTTCCAGAAGGCGTCCCGGCTCGGCAATCGGCCTTTCCGGATTTCCGGAAGGCGTCCCGGCTCGGCAATCGGCCTTTCCGGATTTCCGGAAGGCGTCCCGGCTCGGCAATCGGCCTTTCCGGATTTCCGGAAGGCGTCCCGGCTCGGCAATCGGCCTTTCCGGATTTCCGGAAGGCGTGCTGCCCACGCGCACCGCCTTTGTCGTGACAGACAATTTCAGTTCCGCTATCGTGGGGCAACGTTTCGACAATCAAGTTGGGAAAGGCGCGTCATTGGTGGCGCGCACTCGTTTACCGAAACAGATGTATGTATGGAGGGGCATCATGTCGGATTTGAGCAAGCAAATGAGCAATCGTATCGCCTGGGCACGCTACGTCCTCGCATCGGCGCGGGTTCACGGCGCGGCCATCGCGAGCCAGCTGATCCAAGAGTATGCCGAGTTCGCCGAAAACGGTGATGCGCATGACGCCGCGGCGATGGATACCACGCTCCACTTGTTGACGCGGCGACTCGAAAAGAAGACGGACCAGATGGAAGGCGCCGAGTTGGCCGTGTCGGCCGAGTTGGCCGACGATAATTCGGTGCGGGAGGCGCGCGACGGGTTTTTGGAGACCGGTCGCAGCCAGTACTACGAAGCGCGCGATTTGGTTCACCGTGCATTCGGCGAGCAGGCGGTCGATAGCTACGCACTGGCTGCGACGCCGCCCACGACCGCCGATGGGTTGGCCGCGGCGCTCAAGAACACGATCAACCTGATGGAGGCGCAGCCCCAAACGGGTCGAGACTCCTTCGGCAACAGCTATGAGACATCGGCAGTCGTCGCCGCGCTGCGCCCCACGGCCGATTCTCTGGGCGGTGTGCTCGAGGAGGTCGATACTGAGATCCGCGAGGTGGACGAAGCCCGCGCGCATCGTGACAAAATCGTCGCCGAATGGCTGCACATCTTTCGCGGCACTGCCGCTGCACTAAGCGCGCTGTACGACCTCGCCGGCCGCCACGACTTGGCCGAACGCATCCGCCCAACGCTCGCACGCGCCGAAGGGGAGACCGAGCCGCCCTCGGAGCCGGTCGGTGATGAGGAGCCGGTCGGAGCTTGAGCCCCACCCTCTCTCCTCTCTTCGTTTGATGGAAAGCCCCGGCCGGTGGCCGGGGCTTTCCAATTCTCGTTATTTGCAATTCTCGTTAAAAGAGACCTGCCCACGTGTCGATGCACGGGAGTGTTGATACTCATAAGCGACATATTTTTATTGTTTGATGCTCCCGGGCCAGGTCTTTTCCATCATGTCAGTACAAGCTCGTCCCCGCCGCAGCCTCGTGCGCGCGTTGATGTTCGCCATGCTCGGGTTCGGCCTCATCGTCGGCCTAGGTATGCCGTTCTTCTCGTACCTGGTGCTAGAGTCCGAAAAGGCGTTTTCTCCGAGCTTCATCGGGTTGTCGGTGCTGGCCGGCCTGCAGGTGGGGAGCGCGAACTTCATCTTGTTTCGGATGGTCATCTCGCGTCAGACCCGCCGGATGGCCAAAGAGATCGACGAGGTCATCGAGCGGCTCGGCGAGGTGGACGAGGCCCGTCGCGAGCTTCTCGAGGATAGCTCGCCGTTCGAAGTCACCACGAGCGACGATCTGGGGCGTATCGCCCGGGGATGCAACGCGCTCTACGCCGCCACCGTCGATCGGCTGCGCACCGAATGGGCTCGCCAGGACGCGTTGAGTGAGCTGGGCGACACCACCAACCTCGACGAGCTGAGCCGGCGGTTGTTGTCGACCCTCGAGCGGGTTAGCGAGGCGGGTCGGCACCCGTCGACTCGGTGAGGAGTTCTCGCGCTCGCTTCGCCACGGGGTGCCCCTGTCGACAATCCTGCTCGACGTCGATCACTTCAAGAGCTTTAACGATACCTACGGCCACGACATGGGTGACGAGGTGCTGCGCGTGGTCGCCGCCGAACTCAACCGAAACGTGCGCTCCAGCGAGGTTGCCTGTCGCTACGGCGGCGAGGAGTTCTTGATCGTCGCCCCCGGCACCGGCCTCGAGGACGCTTGCGTGGTCGCCGAGCGGCTGCGCCGGCGTATCGAAACGACCGAGGTGCGCATGGGCAACCAGGTGGTCAGCGTGACGGCCAGCTTTGGCGTCGCTTCGTGGCCGGTCACCCACACCGGCAGCCCCGAATCTTTGATTTCGGCCAGTGACGAGGCGCTGTATCACGCCAAAGAGGTCGGGCGAAACCGCGTCTGCTTCCACCACCCGTCGGGCGTCGACATCTACCACGGCAGTGAAGACCACTCGACGCTCGAAGAGATCTCGAGTCGGGCGTCGAGCTGACCTCTGAGAGGAGAAGATCTAGCAATTGGTTTACTCGTGCTAAGTTTGACGTGAAACCAAGAATTGGCTGTGATGTCTTCCCTCAGAGGTCCTATGAACTCCTTCGAATCCCTGCCGCCCCAAGCGCTCCGTTGGCAATGCGACGCCGACGCCTTCGACTTCGACACCAGCGATCAGCTCGACGCACTCGAGGATATCATTGGCCAAGAGCGTGCCGTCGAGGCCATCGAGTTCGGCATCGGCATCGAGGGGTCGGGCTACAACCTCTTTGCGCTGGGGCCGATGGGCACCGGCAAGCACGAGATCGTGCGCCACTTTCTCAAGCAGACCGCCCATCAAAAGCCGAGCCCGCCGGATCTGTGCTACGTGCAGAACTTCGAGAAGGAGCGCCAGCCGTGCAAGCTTCTGATGCCCGCCGGGCGCGGGATGGAGTTGTCCGAGGACATGGAGAACCTCATCGAGGACCTCAAGGGCGCGATCCCGGCGGCCTTCGAGAGCGAGGACTACCAGTCTCGCCACAACGCGATTAACCAGGAGTTTCGCCAGAAGCAGCAAGAGGCGCTCACCCAACTCGAAGAGGTCGCCGAGTCGCGCGATATCCAGTTGCTGCGCACGCCCGAGGGTATCGGGTTTGCGCCGGTAGTCGACGGCGAGGTCATTCCGCCCGACCAGAGCGACCAGCTCACCGAAGAGCAGCGCGAGCGCGCCGAAGAGGCGGTCGAAGAGCTCGAGGAGATGTTTCGCAAAGAGCTGCAGAGCGCGCCCAGATGGGAGCGCGAGCGCCGCGAGAAGCTCAAGGAGTTGCGCGAGGAGGTCGCCAAGACGGTCGTCGAAGCCCCCATCGGCGAGCTTTGCGACAAGTATGCCGAGCTCGACGAGGTCGTCGACTACCTGGGCGACGTCAAAGAGGACATCGTCGACCACGCCGAGTATTTCGTGCTCGCCAAGCGCGCCGAGCATGCGCGTATGGTCAGCTTGGCGCCCGACGGCGAGGCGGGCGCGCTTGGCGCCGCGCCGGAGCAGTCGCAGGGTGAAGACGAGTCCGCCCAGGCCAAGAAGATTTCGTTTCGCCGCTACATGGTCAATGTGCTCGTCGACAACTCGCAGGTCGACGGCGCGCCGGTGATCTACGAAGACGATCCCACCCTCGATCGGCTGCTCGGCCAGATCGAGCACCTCGCGCAGTACGGCGCGCTGGTCACCGACTTCAACTTGATCCAGCCCGGCGCGTTGCACCGCGCCAACGGCGGCTACCTCATCATCGACGCGCGCAAGCTTTTGATGAACCCGCTGAGCTACGAGCAGCTCAAGCGCGCGCTGTTCAGCGAGCAGATCCACATCGAGTCGGCCAAGCAGGTCATGGGCATGGCGCGCACCGTCACCCTCGATCCCGAGCCGATCGACCTGAGCGTCAAGGTCATCCTGCTGGGCGAGCGCGAGCTGTATTACAAGCTCGACCAGATGGACCACGAGTTCGGCGAGCTGTTCAAGGTTGCTGCCGACTTCAACGAGGCGATGCCGCGCGAGGGCAACCTGCAGAGTTATGCCAAGCTCGTCGCGGCCTTCTCACGCGAGAACGATTGCGCGCCGCTCGACCCGCCGGCCATGGCGCAGGTGCTCGAGCGCGCTGCCCGGCTCGCCGGGGATCGCGACAAGCTGTCGACCCACAGCGAGAGCATCCGTGACCTGGTGCGCGAGGCCAATTACTGGGCGGAGCAAAACGGCCACGAGGTGATCGGCTGCGACGACGTCCAGCAGGCGATCGACGCGCAGGAGCGTCGCGCCGGTCGAGTCAAAGAACGCCTCGAAGAGCAGATCGAGCGCGAGACCCTGCTCATCGACACCGAGGGCAGCGTCGTCGGGCAGGTCAACGGCTTGTCGGTGCTCTCCATCGGCCGGTTCGCCTTCGGGCGCCCCCATCGCATCACCGCCAGCGCGCGGTTGGGCAAAGGGGAGCTCGTCGACATCGAGCGCGAGTCCGAGTTGGGCGGTCCCATCCACTCCAAGGGCGTGCTCATCCTGGGTGGATTCTTGGGGAGTCGGTTTGGCAAAAAGATGCCGCTGTCTCTGACCGCCAGCCTCGTCTTCGAGCAGACCTACGGGGGCATCGACGGCGACAGCGCTTCACTCGCCGAGACGTGCGCGCTGCTGTCCGAGCTGTCCGACGCGCCCCTTCGCCAGGACCTGGCGCTCACCGGCTCGATCAATCAGCAGGGCCGTGTGCAGGCCATCGGTGGGGTCAACGAGAAGATCGAGGGCTTCTTCGACATCTGCAAACAGCGCGGGCTGACCGGCGATCAGGGGGCGATCATCCCTGCGTCGAACGTCAAGCACCTGATGCTGCGCGAGGAGGTCGTTAACGCGGTCTCCGAAGGCCAATTTCATATCTACGCGGTGCGCAGCGTCGACGAGGCGATGCAGCTCTTGACCGGCGTCGAGGCCGGCGAGCGCGACGACGAAGGCGACTACCCCCAAGAAACGATCAACGCACGCGTCGCTCGAACCCTCGAGGGATTCGCACGCCGCGTGCGCCGTTTTCATCGTCCGGATGAAGACTGATCGTGAGCGTCAGACGACCCGCACGGTGCTAGCCTGCGGGCCTTTGTCGCCCATCTCCTCGGCGAACATCACGTTCACGCCGATCTCGAGCTCTTCGAAGTCCTGGTTCACCACCGCGTTTTGGTGAAAATAGATCTCGCGGCCGTCGGGCGACTCCAAAAAGCCGTAGCCGTCCTCGGGGAACAGTTTGGCGATCACGCCACGAGGCGGCTCGGTGCGTCCTTCGACCTTGCGCGACTCGCGAAGCTTGCCGGCGTAGGTCTTCAGCCGACGCTCGGCGGTGTTGAACGCGTCGCGAATGGCCACGTAGACATCGTCGTGGTCGTTGAGCTCGGGCTTGGGATCGTGGGAGACCACGATCTCGTTGCCCGGCACGGTGATGTCGATGTGCACCTCATAATGATGGGTGTTGTACTGACTCTTGTGCGGTGCTTCGATGGAGACTCGGCAAGAGGTGATGTCCTTGAAGTAGCGCTCCAACCGATCGACACGCTCGCGAACGCGCTGCTCGATAGCCGGAGACGAGTCGATATTATGAAAGGCGAGCTCCAAAGGAATTTTCATGTGTTTCACCTACGTGGTTTGGGATTCTATCTGCGTTAGCACCAGCCACAACAATGACTAGTCACGCAGAAACGGACTGCAAAAACAGGGCCACCTCGTCGACGGCCCTGCCAAACGCGCGGGCGTCTCACTAACAAGCGTAAACACGCACCCACCCCCGTTTACCGCTCCTCGGGTATCGCAAATCCTGCGCGGAGATGTGGTGTGCGCAAAATTTGCGATGATCATGTTCCCACGTAGACGATGCGGTAGACGGTCCCGCTGGCGTCGTCGGAGACGAGCATCGAGCCGTCGTCCATCAGCTCGACGTCGACCGGGCGGCCCCAAGACGACTCGCCCTGCAGCCAGCCGGTGGCGAAAGGCTCGTAGCTCGTGGCGTTGCCCTCGTCGTCGAGGCGCACCATCATGACGCGGTAGCCGATCTTCGAGCTTCGGTTCCACGAGCCGTGCTCGGCGATGAAGATCTGGTTCTTGTACTCGGCGGGGAACATGTCGCCGGTATAAAAGCGCATGCCCAGCGCGGCCACGTGGGGGCCAAGCTTCTGGGCGGGGGCGACGAACTCGTCGCAGCTCGCCTCGTCGCCATACTCCGGGTCGGGGATGTCACCGCCGTGACAAAACGGGTAGCCGAAATGCTGCCCCTTCTCGGTCACGTGGTTGAGCTCGTCGGGCGGGCGGTTGTCGCCCATCATGTCGCGCCCGTTGTCGGTGAACCACAGGTCGTTCGTCTGCGGGTGCCAGTCGAAGCCGACCGTGTTGCGCACGCCCTTGGCGACGAGCTCCAGGTTCGACCCGTCGGGGTCCATGCGCTGGATATTGGCGTACTTCGAGTAGTCGGGCTTGCAGATATTGCAGGGAGCGCCCACCGGCACGTACAGCTTCCCGTCGGGCCCGAACTTGATGAACTTCCAGCCGTGCGAGCCATCGGTGGGAAACGCATCGGAGACGAGCTCGGGCTCGGGCGGGTCGTCCAGGTTCTGCTCGATGTCCTTGAAGCGCCAAACCTTCGAGATTTCAGCGACATAAAGATCCCCTTCGTGCAGCGCGACCCCGTTGGGGCTGCGCATCCCCTCGGCGATCACCTTCACCTCGTCGGCCCGGTAGTCGTTGTCCTTGTCGATCACCGCGTAGACTTTGTCGCCGCTCCGGTTTCCCACGAAGAGCGTCCCGTTGGGCGACAGCTCCAGCGAGCGCGCGTTGGGCACGTCGGGGGCGTACATCCGGATCTGGAAGCCTTCGGGGAGCTCGATCTGAGCGAGCTTGGGGAACTCGTCGAGGTCGGGGTTTTTGGGGGGCGGGGTGTTGTCGTTGTTTTCGTTGTTGTCGGCCTGGGCGTTGTTGGTTTGCGCTTCGCCATTGTCGGCGGGTTGTTGGTCGTTGGGCGTCTCGCAGGCGGTGAGGGTGAGTGCGGCGATGAGCGCGATTCTGCACTTTGTGTTCATTGGGGTGTCCTTGATTCTGGTTCAATTTCGAAACTCACTCCAACCCGTACTCCCGAATCTTGCGCAATAACGTGTTGCGCCCGATCCCGAGCACCCGCGCACAAGCCGACCGGTTGCCGTCGTACTCGCCGAGCAACCAAGCGATGTAGCGCGCCTCGAGCTCGGCGAGCGACGGCTCGTCGACGAATCGATCCGGCGGGGCGTCCGTTTGACTGCCGAGCGCCCGGATCTTGCGGGTTCGGCCCTGCTGGGGGAGCGGCAGCGTCGACGGTGAGATCTCGCCGTCCGAGAAGATGACCGCTGACTCCAGGCAATTCTCGAGTTCGCGCACGTTGCCGGGCCATCCGTAGCCGAGAAGCATGGCCATCGCCTCTTCTGTGATGCGGTCGACCCGGCGTCCGTGACGCTTGGCGGCAGCCTCGACGAAGTGGTCGACGAGCTGCATAAGGTCTTGGCGGCCGCGCTGTCGCAACGGGGGCATCTCGATCTGGACGACGCGAAGCCGGTAATAGAGGTCCTCACGAAAGTGCCCTTCTTCAACCGAGGCCTCGAGATCGCGGTTGGTCGCCGCCAGGATGCGGATGTCGGCGCGCAGCAAGTCGTTGCCACCCACGCGGCGAAAGGTCTTCTCTTGCAACAGGTTGAGCAGTTTGGCCTGTAGCACCGGCGACAGGTCGCCGATTTCGTCCAAGAAGAGCGTGCCGCCGTCGGCGAGCTCGACGCGGCCGCGTTTGGTGGCGTCGGCGCCGGTGTAGGCGCCCTTCTCGTGGCCGAAGAGCTCGTTTTCGATCAGCGTTTCGGGGAGCGTGGTGCAGTCGACCGCCACGAAGGGGCCGTCGCGCCGGGGCGAATTGTAGTGGAGCGCGCGGGCGATGAGGCTCTTTCCGGTGCCCGACTCGCCGCGCAGGAGCACTGTCGCGTCGGTGGGGGCCACGCGCTGCACGTCGCGCAGCACGCCGCGCATCGCCGGGCCCTGGCCGACGATGCGGTTGAAGCTCTCGCCGAGCACAAGCTGCGGCGCCTCGTCGGCGAGCTCCTCGCTCCCCTCGACGAGCGTCGACGCCCAGCCGAGCTCGTGGCGAAGGGTGGTCTGCTCGATGAGCGCGGCGGCCTGTTCGGCGACGTCGGCCAGTGTGGCGGCGTCGGCCTCGCTAAAACGGCCGCGCTTGCTGTTCAAAAGCTGCACCACGCCGATGAGCCGCCGGCGCGCGTCCCACAGCGGCGCGGCGAGCATGCTCTCGGTCTGGTAGCCGGTGCGCTGGTCGATCGCTTCCCAGAAACGCGCATCGTGGCGCGCCGAGGGCAGATTGACGACCTCTCCGGTCGAGGCGACGTGGCCGGCGACGCCCTCGCTAAGTGGCACGCGAAGCTCGTCGATCTCGGGCAGGTGCGCCGCCACGCTGACCAGCTCGCCGTGACCTTCGTCGAGCAGATAAATCGTGCCGCGATCGGCCTCGAGCAGCTTCACCACGAGGTCGACGATGCGCTCGACGAGCTGCGCGGCGCTGATCTCCTGGGTGATGAGTTCGCCCAGCGAAAGGAGCAGTAGATGTCGGTTATCGGCCATGGTCTCCTACCGTACACGAGCAGCTTTGGACGGTCGACCGCAGCCCACCTCGACTTCGAGGCCGTCGCGGGCGTTGTCGACCTGCACCTTTCCGCCGGCGAACTGGCGCGCGTGGGCGAGCATCTGAGCGAGCATCAGGTCGTCGTGGGTCGGGTCGTGGTGGGTCAAAAAGAGACGCGCGACCCCGGCGTCGGCGGCGACCGACACGGCGTCTTCAGGAGTCGAGTGGCCGAAGCCTCGCCTGCTGGGGTACTCGGCGTTGGTGTACTGCGCGTCCATCACGAGCACGTCGGCCTCGGCGGCGAACTCGACGAGGCGCTCGCGGCACCCCTGTCGAATCTCGACGTCGCCGGTGAAGACGAGCGAGCCATCTTCGTGGTCGAGGCGGTAGGCGGTGTTCGACGACGGGTGGTCGAGGTCGAGCCACGAGATGCGCCAGGTTGCGATACGTCGCGCTCCCCTCCTGGGGCAACTCCCGAAACGACAGCGCGCAGGGCAGCGCGTCCAGGCCGACCGGAAAGCTCGGCTGGGTCATTTGGGTGTCGAGCACCTCCTCGAAACCCGTGTCGTCGTGGCGCGCCGCCCACATCTCGAGGCGCGTGTCGGGCCGGTAGACGGGCGAGAAGAACGGGAAGCCTTGCATGTGGTCCCAATGAAAATGCGTCTGAAGCACGAGGGCGTCGACCGCCACCGCGCTCAACTCGCGTCCCAACGCAGCCATCCCCGACCCGCAGTCGATGATGATCCGCCCTTCGGTGGCCTCATCGACCACCTCCAAGCAGGTCGTCGCCCCACCGTGCTCCAAATAACGCTCGCCCGACACCGGAATGCTGCCGCGTGTGCCCCAGAATCGTACTCTCAGCATCATCTCCTCCTGCCGTTTCTTTTCGTGAGAACTTCTGTGCATACCATTGAGCAAGCTCGATGCCAGTCGGACAAGAAGGCGCTGTAGACGGTTCCCGGTGGGTATCGACCGCTCCAGCAGGCGCCCGCAGGTGTTCCATTATGGATCACTTGCACGACGTCTGTTCGATTTTGGAACACCGAAAACAAGCAACTCTACGAGCGGGCTTTGGCATCTATTGAACAAGCCAAATCCGTTTGCTACACACCGACTCGACGGCGGTACCACAACCTCAAATCATCGCGGCGGAGACATTGTTATGATGGACCGGAACTTGGCGCTGGAACTTGTGCGTGTAACGGAGGCGGCGGCGATCGCGTCGGCTCGGACGATGGGTCAGGGCGACGCCCACCACAGCGATCACCAGGCGGTGAGCGCGATGCGCGCGGCCTTCGACGCCATTCCCATCGACGGCACGGTCGTCATTGGTGAGGGCGAGCGCGACGAGGCGCCCATGCTCTACATCGGCGAAGAGGTGGGCCGTCAGGGCGAAAACGACCCCAAGATGGACATTGCGCTCGACCCGCTCGAGGGCACCGACCTGTGCGCCTGCGGCCGCCCCGGCGCCATCGCCGTCATCGCGATGGCTCCCCACGGCAACATGCTGCTCGCCCCGGACATCTACATGGACAAGATCGCGGTCGGCCCGGCAGGCCGCGGCGTCATCGACATCGACAAGACGCCGTCCGAAAACCTCAAGGCGCTGGCCGAAGCCAAAGGGGTGATGCTCGAGGAGCTCACCGCGATCATGCTCGATCGTTCACGCCACGAGGAGCTGATGAAAGAGGTGCGCGAGACGGGCACCCGCATCCGGCTCATCCCCGACGGCGACGTCCACGCGGCCATCGCCACCTGTCAGGAAGACACCGGCATCGACATCCTGTTTGGCATCGGCGGCGCCCCCGAGGGCGTGCTCGCAGCCGCTGCGCTGCAGTGCGTGGGCGGCGACATGCAGGCTCGCCTGATCTTCCGCAACGAGCAGGAGATGGAGCGCGCCCGCAAGGTCATGGGCGAAGACTCCGACATCCACCGCAAACTGACCATCGACGACCTCGCCCACGGCGAACTGATGTTCGCGGCCACCGGCGTGACCACCGGCGAGATGCTCAAGGGCGTGCGCTTCTATTCGGGCGGCGCCGAGACCCACTCGATCGTCATGCGCTCCAAGTCGGGCACCATCCGCACCATCGAAGCCCAGCACCACTTCGAGCGCAAGCCGCACTACACCCCCGAAGGCCTGCACGAGAAGATGGCCGAGAAGGAAAAGAACGTCACCCTCGGTGAGTCGGTGGCGGCCAAGCTCGAGTAGAACGGCATTTTTCACCACGGAGACACGGGGAGAGGCGTCAAAAATTAAATCTGTAGTTCTCCGTGCTCCCCGTGCTCCCAGTGGTAAATTTCTTGTTTGGAGTTGCTATGAGTCGTCTGGATGGAAAAATCGCCATTGTCACCGGTGGTAGCCGGGGCATCGGCAAGGCCGTCGCCGCGGCGTTTGCCCGCGAGGGTGCCAAGGTCGTCGTCTCGTCGCGCAAGCAAGAGACGCTCGACGAGGTGGCCGAGGAGATCAACGCCGAGTACCCCGACTCGGTCTTTGCCAGCGCGTGTCACGTGGGCGACGCCGACCAGATCGACGAGCTGATCGACTGGGTCGAGGCCGAGGTCGGCTTGCCGAACGTGTTGGTCAACAACGCGGCGACCAACCCGTACTTCGGCCCGATGGTCGAGGCCGAGGATTGGGCGTGGGAGAAAACCTTCGAGGTCAACGCCCGCGGTTACTTTCGCATGTGCCAGCGCGTCGCCCGCCGGCTCTTGGCGGCCAATCAGCCCGGCTCGCTCATCAACATGACCAGCGTCATGGGCATGCAGGCCGCGCCTTTTCAGGGCATCTACGGCATGACCAAGGCCGCCGTCATCTCGATGACCGAGACGCTGGCCGTCGAGCTCGGCGCCGGCAATATCCGGGTCAATGCCATCGCCCCGGGCTTGGTCGACACCAAATTCGCCTCGGTGCTCGTCGAGAACGAGGAACTTCGCAAGCCGTTCACCGAGCGCGCCGCGCTGGGTCGCTACGCCCAACCCGAAGAAATCGCCCCCATGGCCGTCTTCCTGGCCTCCGACGAGTCGAGCTACGTCACCGGCCAGACCTTCCCCGTCGACGGGGGCTATACGACCGGCTGAAGGGGCATATTTGCCGCGGGGGCCACGGGGAACACGGAGAAAAGCGCAGTATCTGTTTTCCCCGTGTTCACCGTGCCCTCCGTGGTGAACCCTCCCTCGAACCTCGTTGACAGGGATCCGCCAGAGGTTATTGTCAAACGTGTGCACCTTTGTGCCACGTTCCTGTCAGCCCGAGGCCCTGCTCATGTCAAATCGTGTCATCGACTTCAAACGCGACGAATGGCACACCCGCGAGAAGCTCTCTGAGCTGCTCGGGATCAGCGTGCGTACGCTCTATCGGCGCATTGATGACGGGGAGATCGAGGTCAAAGAGACCCCGGAGGGCAAGCGTTATCGCGTGGCGCCGCAGCGTCCGGAGGGGCGAGAAGAAGAAGTTGCCACGGCTGCCACGGCTGTGCCAGATGGCAAAATTGACACCGATGACAAACCTGTCACCGGTGTGGCAAATGAGCTCGTGGCGTTGATTCGCGAGCAGCTCGACCAGGTGAGTGAGCTTCGCCAGAACCGCGGTCGCCTGGAGGCCGAGCTCGACGCATCGCAGAATGACGTCACCCGGGCAGTCACCTACGTGACGGACCTCGAAGAGGAGCTCGACCGCCTCGACGAGGAGCGGGCGGAGCTGCGCGAAGCGCTGCAAGAGGAGCGTGGGCGCAGGCTCGAGCTCGAAGAGAAATACGACCAGCTTCGCTCGGAGCTCCAGATTGTGACCGGCGCGCGGGCCAAATATCATCTGGAGCGCGGGCGCCGGGAGCAAGCCGAGCAGAAATGCGAGGAGCTTCGCGGCGAGCTCACCCACCTGCACCGCGAGCTCGAGAAGCTCAGCCACAAGCTCGACGACGAGCAGCAGCGCCGCCTCAAGCTGGCGCTGGGAAGCTTGTCGCTCGAAATCCGCAAGGGTTCGGACGACAACGGCTCGGACGACGAGGGGTAATCGCCCCTCGGGTCGCCCGAGCAACCTCCATCACATCTCCGACAACGTCTTGAGGGGACTCGCGCCGTAGTGGCGCTGCAGGTGCTCGGCGAGCGCCTCGGCGTCGCTCTTGGTCAGGTGCTGCGGCTCGGTCAGGAAGACCGCGAGCCACAGGTCGGTGGCCGTGTGCGGCTTGTCGAGCATGGTGCTTCGGGCGCGGCTGAGGTGCGTGTCGAGGTCGACGGTGCGCTGCTGACGGGCGATGGCCACGAGGCCTTCGACCAGGCGCGCGTCGATCTTGTCCCACAACTGGTCGTCCACGTCGGACAATTCGAGGGGGTCTTTTTTGACGCCGTAGCGCGGGAACGCGCGGTGGGTTTCGTCTTGGACGACCTCGACGTGCTCCAGCGCGGTCGAAATACCGTTGTCGCCCTCGACGAAGAGCACCGCCTCACAGCGGCGCTCGTAGGTGGCCACCTTGTACTCGAAGGTGTCGATGACGTCCTTTTCGACCGTCTTTGGCGTGCGCTGGAGCCTCGCGGCGAGTTGCTTCTTCTTGGTGATACCGGCCTCGACCGCATCGATGGCGTCTTGAAGGCGCGTCTCGGCGGTATCGAGCTTCGTCTCGAGGTCACCGTCGGTCGCCTTCGCCGCGTCGTGGCGCTCCGACAACTCTTCGTGTCGCTCCTGGGCGTTGTCGAGCTTTTGCTGCTCGGCCTGCAGCTCGTCTTCGCGTTTGTCGACGGTGTCTTTCTGGGCGGCGATGGCCGCGTCGGAAGCCTGCTCGGCCTGCAGACGGGCGAGCTGCTCTTCGGCCTCGGTCAGGCGCTGCTGGGCCATCTGCACGTTCGACTCGAGCATTTGGACGAGCTGCTCGACGTTGTAGAGCTCCTGGGCGAGCGGCTGGACGACCTGGGTGCGATGGTATTCGAGATCTTCTTTGCGCTCGTCGTACTTCGCCTGGCGACGATCGACCCGCTCACGCGCCTCGCGTAGGTCGACGCGAATCTCGTCGAGCCGCTGCTCGAGAGTGGCGTAGGTGGGGTTGTCGACCACGACGGTGCCGGCGACATACTCCTGCTGGGCCACATCTTGCGACACGCGGGTGGTGTCACAGTCGCTGCGCCGAAGCTCGGCGTCGAGCTTCAAGTCGGCGCCGGCCTTCGAGTCGGCTCGACGGGTATTCGACAGCTTGGCGAGCTCGGCTCCAAAGCCGCGTTCGATCGCATCGATGCGCGTCTTCGACCCCTCGAAGTCCCAGTGGACTTGGAACAGCGCATCGTCGCGAAGCGCGTCGGCCAGCCGCCCGGCCTGCGTGCGCGCCACGGCGTGCTCGCGGATATGATCGGCGCCCAAAAAGAGCACGAGCGCGGCGCCCTTCTGGCCCTTCTTCTCGTGCACCCGCGCCCGCTCGACGAGCGCGTCGGCCCACGAGGCGCGCACTCGGTCTTTGCGTCGCTCGAGTGCGGCAGCCCGCTCGGGCTCGACGGCTGCCATCACGTCCAGCGTGTCGAGCGCCAACCCGTACTCTTCGGCCTCGAGCGCCTCGTCGAGTCGCGCGCGCAGGATGCGATCGATCTTGTCGCGAAGCGCGAGCGACTCGTCGACTCGCCGCGGGCTGGTTCGGTCGACGTAATCGAGATATTCGACCGCCTTCGGAAAATCTCCCGCGTCGAACGCCGCCCGCGCATCGGCCATCGCTGCGTTGATTGCGTGCGGGCGCACCCTCGCCACACAATCGGCGGCCTCTTTCGACTCCGGATCGACGCGCTGTGCCAGCTCGCACTGGTCGAGCGCGGCGCGATAGTTGCCCTGCTGCTCGAGCGTGCTCGCACGGTCGAGCGCCTGGCGATGCGCGCACCCGGAAAGTAGCCCCACGGCGATAATCAAGACGACGACAACTCGCTTCATGCTTCGACTCTAGGCTCGGTAATCAGGTGGCTTTGTACCATCATTCGTTCGGACGTGTCGGGGCCGGTTTAATTCAGCCAGCTGATTTGCACAATCAAAACAACCAGTTGTTTGTGGATGCATCTTGCTCCATTGGGTGGAGTAATGGGCATCGGTTTGGGGTCGGCGACCGCGCTCGAGCAGTGCTCTCGGGGCTGGCATGGCTTGTGCTATGAGTCGCAGTAGGCCCGCTGGAGGGTCGTCTACAAAGTCTCGATGAATGTTGAATCTCACTGCTGATTGAAAGGAAGCATCCATGTTCGACAAGACTGCTCGGAAGACTCGCCTCGCCCTGACCATCGCTCTCTGCGCCGGCGGTTTGCTACTGAGCGCCTGCGGGGATAGCGACGACGACGCCAACAACACCGACGGCGGCGACACGGCCGAAGAGACATTGAGCCTCGAGGTCAACCAGCTCGAAGATGGTTCGGTACCCGACGACGCGCGGCTGGTTCTCGCCTGGGTCCAGCTCGATGACGACGGGCCCGACCCCGAGCCCCAGGTGGTTTATGACGAAGCGTTCGACGCTTCGGCAACCACCCTCGAGATCTCCACTGACGAGATCACCGATCCCGAAGAGGCGCAGCTGCTATGCACGCGTGCTTGCGACGACGAAGCCCAGTGCGGCTGTGAGCCGGATTCGCCCATCCGCGCCGGTCTGGGCTACGTGGTCATCGCGCGTGACCTCGACGAGAGTGGCAGCATCGAGACGAGCGAACTCTTCGACGATGCCAATATCGTCGGTGTAGGCGATGTGATCGTCGTGTGGAGCGCCGATTCGGTGGCCGACGCCGACAACACCGAGGTCTTCCAGTCCGACATCTCTCAGGGCCTGCGCCCGCACGACGTCGTCGAGGACCCCGACTCGCCGTTTGATCGCCTGATGGAGGCCGACTTCGACACCACCTTCGAACTGGCCGTGTGCCCCTCCGACAGCGACACCTGCGAATTGCCCTTCCCGAATCTGACCTGAGTGAAGGGCGCCGGGTGTAGACGCCTCGCCGGGTGCTTGAGGGGCATCGAGCCGCATGCTAGAAGGCCGATTTCGCAGATGAATCGATTGATGCCCCCTGTTTTCGAGTTGGTGTAGTTCTCATGCATGTCGCAAAGCCTTCAGCACCCGTCGCAGCAGCTCTCGCGTTGACCGTCCTCATGAGCGGAAGCGGCTGCACCACACTTCTTCCGGCACCGGTCAAGGTCGACGAGACGGAAATTTCGCGCACCCCGCTCGACTCACCGCGGCTGATGACCGAAGAAATCAGCAGCTACGAGATCTCGGCGTCGACCGAGGCGAATGAAGAGACGCCGAATGAGCGTGAACTCTCCGGTCAAGGCGAAGGCGTGCGCCGCGTCTACCAGCGCTGCGTACAGCGGGTCGAACTGGAGGTCGACGAGACGTGGCGCCAAGAGTACAGCTCGTTCGGCTATGTGCTCGACGGTACCGGCGCGGTCACTTTTGGCTTCGTCGGAGCTTTCGGTGTGGCCAGAGGCATCACCGAGTCGGAGCGAAGGACGTCGGATCTGGTGACCGGCGGTGTCTTTCTGGCCGCGGCCGCAGCTTTCGGCTACTCGATCTACGCCGGGTTGCAGGATTCCGGCACCCTCGAAACCAAGCGTAAGACTCGAAGTACCTGGGTCGACGCGTCTGGTTGTGACAACCCTTCGCCGTCTGCGTCGGCGGCAGAGTAGACCCTGCTCTCTCGACGATTAGCAACCTACTCATAACGCAGCGCTTCTGATTGTTGGGGCGGCCCCTCCGCCGAGCGCGTCGCGGCCTGCGGCGGCTGGCGCTCGGCACCTCCCCTCGGCTAAGGCCGCGGGGAGGTGCCCCTTGGCGATCGGGCAGTGATTCCAACGCGAACCCCACACATCGCAAACTGGCGAAAGGCTCCTCCCCGGCGCGTCCTGCGCGGGGGAGGTGGCGGCGTGGCGAAGCCATAGCCGCCGGAGGGGCGCCTCCAATAACCCACACGCCACCCTCCAAACCCATTGACTACTGTACATGCGTGCAGTAATTTAACAGTGAACATACGTTTAGTGCAGGGACGCACGATCGATCGGATCAACCCGGAAGATCAAGCTTAATGTTGTTTGTTTTTACTGTTTCGCGCCCTCGACCATCATGCCTCGACCCGCCCTCGATCTCGGAAAATTTGGCAACGTGGTGCGCGCGGCGAGCCTGCTCGACGGGCAGGCTCAGCGTGCCGGTGAGCAGGTCGCCCAGTGGGTGCCCGAGGAGCTCGCCGGGCGCATCGTCGAGCTGTGCGGCGGTCGGGCGAGCTCGGCGCTGACGATGGCGATGGGTCTGGTCTACCGGGTGCAGCGCCAGGGCGAGCCGGCGGCGTGGGTGTCGGCGGGGGACGCGACGTTTTTTCCGCCCGACGCCGCGCTGGGCGGGATCGATCTGGAGGCGTTGCCGGTGGTCCGGGTGCGCGACGCCCATCAGGCGGCGCGCGCGGCCGACAAGCTCGCTCGGTCGGGGGCGTTCGGGTTGGTCGTGCTCGACCTCGGCGAGGGCGCGTCGGTGCCCACGCCGTTGATGCGCCGGCTGCAGAAGTGGGCCGAGGCGCACGATACGGCGCTTTTGTGCCTGACCCATCGACCGGCCGAGGCGCCGTCGCTCTCCTCGCTCGTGTCACTTCGCGGGGTCGCCGGGCGTGAGCGCACCGGCGAGGATCGGTTTTCGTGTCGTATCGAGGTCACGCGCGACAAGCGGCGCGGGGCGGGTTGGAGCTTCGAGGAGGTGTGCTGTGGACCGCCTGGCCTGCGTTAACGTCATCGATCTGCCCCTGCAGCTCCTATTGCGGCGAAACCCGGGCTGGCAAGAGCGCCCGGTGGTCGTCGTCGACCGCGATCAGCCCAACGGGCTCGTGCAGTGGACGAACAAATACGCGCGCTGCTCGCGCATCCTGCCGGGGATGCGCTACGCGCAGGCGCTGTCGCTCAAGCACGATCTGCACGCGGGCACCGTCACCGACGAGGAGATCGCCGAGAGCGTCGACGAGATCGCGCGCCTGCTGCTCGACTATACCCCGGTGGTCGAGGCCGCCCACGGCCAGCCGGGCATCTTCTGGCTCGGGGCGCGTGGCCTCGACCGCCTGTTTCGCTCCTTCGAGCGTTGGGCGAAGACGGTCGCCGAGGAGTTGCTCGACAAGGAGGGCTTCTACACGACCGTGGTCGTCGGCTTTAGCCGTTTTGGCACCTGGGCGATCGCGCGGGCCAAGCGCGGCGGCATGCTCGTGCTCGACGAGGCCGACGAGCAAGACCGGCTGGTGCGACGCGTGCCGCTCGAGGCGCTGCACGTCGATCCCAACTTCCGGGATCAACTGCGCAAGCTCGGCATCGGGCGCGTGGGCGAGCTCTTGGAGCTTCCGCCTGAGGGCGTGCGCCGGCGCTTCGGCAAGGAGGCGCTGTTGCTGTACCGGCGCGCCCGCGGCGATCTCGAGATGCCGCTGACGCCCTACAAGCCCGAGGACGACCCCGAAGAGCACCTGTCGCTGGGCGCCCCGGAGACGGTGTCGACGAAGCTCGTCTTCTGGATCAAGCGCTACCTGCACCCGCTGTTGAGCGAGCTCGAGCGACGCCAAGACAAGCTGACGCGCCTGGAGGTCGTCTTCATCTACGAGCGCGCGGGCCACGACAAGTTCGACGTGCGCCCCGCCGAGCCGACGACCGACGAGGGCCAGATCCTCGATCTGCTGCGCCTTCGCCTCGACGCGCTCGAGCTGCGCGGGGGGGTCGTCGAGATCGACCTGTGCGCCCACACCGCCCAAGCCCAGACCGAGCAGCTCGAGGTGTTCGTCGCCAAGAAAAAGCGCGACCTCGGCGCCGCCAACCGCGCCCTGGCCCGGCTGCGCGCCGAGCTCGGCGACGAAGCCGTGGTGCGCGCCCGCCTCGCCGACGGCCACCTGCCCGAGGCGAGCTACCGATGGGAGCCCATCGACCGCCTCGACGAGGCGCAGCCCGACGATATCGAGCTTCGCCCGCTGGTACGCCGCATCCGACGCCGCCCCGAGCCGCTCTCGCACAGCCGCCTCGGCCTCGACCTCGACCGGCAGCGCGACCGGCAGCGCGACCGGCAAGACGACTCCATCGAACTCGCCGGCCCCTTCGTCGTCTCCGGCGGCTGGTGGGCCGGCGGGGTCCACCGCGACTACCACTTCGCCCAGACGCCCGACGGCGAGATCGTGTGGGTCTACTGGGACGAAAAACGACAACGTTGGTATCGCCATGGTGGCTTCGAATAACGACCCCTCCCCGGGCGGGGAGGTGGCGGCGAAGCGAAGCGGAGCCGTCGGAGGGGGCGTCGCATACCGACTCGTTTTCGCGTTGAGACTGCTCGATTTCTGAGCCCCCCTCCGCCTCGCAGACAGCGCTCGGCACCTCCCCGCTCGGGGAGGGGTGGCAAAACGCACGCACGCAGAACCCCCATGTACGTTCCCGTTTGGTGCAAATCGAATTTCTCGTTCCTCGAAGGCGCAAGCCACCCCTTCGAGTATGTCGAGGCGTGTTACGAGCACGGGCTCGAGGCGATGGCGTTGACCGACCGCGACGGAGTCTACGGGGTGGTGCAGGCGCATATGGAGGCCCGCAAGCACGATATCCAGCTGCTCGTCGGTGCGGAGGTGACCGTGGCGGCGCACGCGTTGGCGCTCGATGAGCGCTCCACGGTGGTGCTCATTGCGCAGACGCGGGCGGGGTATGCGAACCTGTGTCGGCTGCTGACCAAGGGTCGGCTTCGCTGTGAGAAGGGCGACTCGGTGGTGACGTGGCAGGAGGTCTGCGAGCACGCAGACGATCTGTTGTGCCTGTGGGGTGGGGAGCGATCGCTTCTGGTCGGCGAGGAGTCGCCCGAGGACGTCGCCGACGGGCTTCGTGAGGCGTTCTCGGACCGGTTATATGCGATCTGCGCGCGGCACCGGCGTGCCGAGGAGGCCGAGACGGAGGCGCGGCTGCTCGAGCGGGCGGGCCGGTGGGAGATCCCGGTCGTCGCCGCCCAGGAGGTGCTCTACCACACCGTCGATCGCCGCCCGCTCCAGGATATTCTGACCTGCATTCGCCACGGCGTGACGCTGCACGAGGCCGGCCGGCGCCTCAAGCCCAACGCCGAGCACGCGCTCGAGGCGCCCCACGCGTTTCGAAAGCTGTTCAAGAACCGGCCCGAGTTCATCGCCCACACCCGCGAGATCGCCGATCGCTGCTCCTTTTCGATGGCCCAGCTTCGCTACCGGTATCCGTCCGAGAGGCTGCCGCTGGGGATGACGTCGGCCGAATGGCTTCGGCGGCTGACGTACCAGGGCGCGATGGGTCGCTACCGCGGCCATATCCCCCGGAAGGTGCGCGACCAGCTCGAGAAGGAGCTCGAGATCATCGAGGACCTCGAGTATTGCGGCTACTTTCTGACGATGAAGGATATCGTCGACTTTTGCCGCAAGAGCGACATCCTGTGCCAGGGGCGCGGCTCGGCGGCAAACTCGGCGGTGTGCTATTGCCTGGGGATCACCGCCGTCGACCCGGTGCGCATGAAGCTTTTGTTCGAGCGGTTCATCTCGCGGGAGCGAAACGAGCCGCCCGACATCGACCTCGACATCGAGCACGAGCGCCGCGAGGAGGTCATCCAGCACGTCTACGACAAGTACGGCCGCGATCACGCCGCCATGGTCGCCAACGTGATTCGCTATCGGGCGAAGTCGGCGGTGCGCGACGTCGGCAAGGCGCTGGGGCTGCCCGCCACGTCGCTCGACCGGCTGGCCAAGATCTTGTCGCGCGCCGACGCGCCCACCGACGAGGTGTTAAAGCAGGCCGGCCTCGACCCGAGCTCGCGGGCCCACGAGCTCTTGATGCACTACGCCCACGAGATTCTGGAGTTTCCCAGACACCTGTCGATCCACCCGGGCGGGTTTCTTTTGGGCCACGAGCCGGTCCACGATCTGGTGCCCATCGAGAACGGCTCGATGGACGAGCGCACCGTCGTGCAGTGGGACAAGTACGCGGTCGAAGATCTGGGGCTCTTCAAGGTCGACCTGCTCGGCCTGGGCGCGCTGACGCACCTGCACAAGACCTTCGACTTGATCGAGCGCCACCGCGGCGTGGAGCTGTCGATGGCGACCATCCCGCCCGACGACGAGGCCACCTACGACATGATCTGCGAGGCCGACACCGTCGGCGTCTTCCAGATCGAGAGCCGCGCGCAGATGAATATGCTGCCCCGGCTTCGGCCGCGCGAGTACTACGATCTGGTCGTCGAGATCAGCCTCGTGCGCCCCGGCCCGATCACCGGCGAGATGGTCCACCCCTACCTCAACCGGCGCGTGGGCAAGGAGCCGGTGACCTACCCGCACCCGTCGCTCGAACCGGTGCTCGAGCGCACCCTCGGCGTGCCGCTCTTCCAGGAGCAGGTCATGCAACTGGCCGTCGTCGCCGCCGACTACACCCCCGGCGAGGCCGACCAACTGCGCCGCGACATGGGCATGTGGCGCAAGAACGGGCGCATGGAGCGCCACCGCGAGCGCATGCGGGCTCGCATGCTCGAGAAGGGCATCTCCGAGGAGTTCGCCGAGCGGATCTTCTTGCAGATCCAGGGCTTTGCCTCCTACGGCTTCCCCGAGAGCCACGCGGCGAGCTTCGCGCTGATCAGCTACGCGACCTCGTATCTGCGGTGTCACTATCTCGACGAGTTCACCTGCGCGCTGCTCAACTCGCAGCCGATGGGGTTTTACCGGCCGGCGACGATCGTCGAGGACGCCAAGCGCCACGGGGTCGAGATTCGGCCGGTCGATGTGTTGTGGAGTGGGTGGAACTGCACGTTGGAAAAGAAACAAAAGAGCGAAACAGCAAAAGAGCAAAAGAGTAATTTTGCGGTGCGCGTGGGGTTTCGGTTTCTCAAGGGGCTGCGCGAGGACGAGTGGGAGAAGCTCGAGCGGGCGCGCAGCGAGCGGGCGTTTCGAAGCGTGGAGGACCTGGTGCGACGGACGGGCCTGCGTGAGCAGACGCTCGAAAAACTCGCCGAGGCCGGCGCGCTCGAGCCGCTGGAGCCCGACCGGCGCAAGGCGTTGTGGAAGGTCAAAGGCCTGGCGCGCACCCCGCAGCTCGCGCTCGACCTGCGCGAAAAGGAAGAGACGCCCGATTTCGACGAGCTCGCCGACTTCGAGTCGATCTCGTGGGACTACCGCACCACCCAGCACAGCACCCGCGGCCACCCGCTGGCCCACCTGCGCGAGCACCTCGACGGCATGGGCCTGCCCGACGCCCAGACCGTGCGCGCCATGCCGCACGGCCGGTTCGTGAACTACGCCGGGCTGGTCATCTGCCGCCAGCGCCCGTCGACCGCGTCGGGTACGATCTTCATGACCCTCGAAGACGAGACGGGCTTTTTGAACGTGATCATCTGGCCGAGCGTCTACGAAAATTTCCAGCTCATCGCCAAGACCCAGGACTTTCTGGGCATCAGCGGTCAACTGCAGTCCGAAGAGGGCGTCGTCCACCTGGTCGCCGAGACGCTGTGGCGCCCGCGCCTCGAGCGCACGCCGAAAGGCCCCAAGAGCCGCGACTTCCACTAAGAGCTGGTTTCAATACCTTATTTGGTCCCTGACTTCGTGAAATTGCCGATGCCTGCGTTGAAAATGCTCGACGATAGCCTCCGGCATCGCCTGCGCTTTTCGCTTTGGCCTCGACAATTTCATTTTGTCAGTGCCTCAAAACGGTTTTGAAACCCACTCTAAGTACAACGCAAGAACACACCCCAAATCGCAACGCAAGAACACACCCTAAATCGCAACGCAAGAACACACCCCAAATCGCAACCCCAAAATCCTTAATTGCTCAAATAGAGGGCGTCGCAAACCCGCAAGGCATCCCAAAAACAAAAACAAACACAAAAAAGCTGGCGTTTCATCTCTGCTTTGCCTTGCAGAAATGAAACGCCAGCTATGTGGGCAGCTAAGGATTTAGGGGCTGCGAGTTGTCGGTTTGGCTAGCCTGTCAATTCAGTAGATGGCGATGCGCTCGATCTCGAACCAGCCGTCGGCAAAGTTGCCCGCCTGGTCTTTGAAGCGCTCGACCGGGTCGAGGCGGATGGCGTTGATCTGGCCTTGCCACGGCTGCTGCGGCGAGGTCGGGGTGACGGTCAGGTCGAAGGTGAGGTCCTGGAACTGCAGCAAGAAGATCGGGCCTTGCGTGAAGCTTCGCCAGGCGTCGAAGGCGCCGTAGTTCGAGTCCCACATGAACGTGACCGTGTCGTCGTTGTAGTTGTTCGAGGTGCGCAGCCGCACCTCCACGGTGCTGAACCGGCTGGCGTCGATGGGCTGGGGGAACCAGTACTCGATGCGCGGGTCGTCGCCGGTGGCGGTCGACTCAAAGCGCATGATGCCGCCCGAGACGGTCGCCGTGGGGGTGGCCAGGTGGTCTTTGGCCTCCCAGCCCTCGGTGTCGGTGTCGTGCGAGAAGGTCCACTCGAACACGTCGTTGCCGACCACGCGCCACTTCTCGAGGGTGGCGGTGCCGTCGAGCGTCGCCTCGAGCTTGATCGCCGGGTATTGCGCCGGGTCGAGGTCCCACAGGTGCACCGTCTTGGAGGTCAGGCCGGCCGAGTTGCCCGGGATGGCCGTGTCGGGGATGGGCTGGCCGGCGGCGTCGAGCACGCGCAGCGACACGTCGCCCGAGCCGACCCACTGGACCTTCTCCCAGAACTGCTTGCCGCCGAACATGCCGAAGTCGATGGTGTCGGTGACCACCGTGGCGGTGCCATTCGCCCCGTAGGACAGCGTGCCCGAGGCATACGGGGTGTACGAGCCTCCCGAGCAGCCGCCGGCGTCGACGTAGCTGGAGAAGTTGACGCGGATGGTGGTCTGCCCGTCGTTGACGTACTGGTCGAGGTTCGGAATCGACAGTGTGCTCGAGCCCGAGCACGCGCTCGGGTTGACCGTGCCGATATGGGTCCCCTCGATACTCACGGTGGCGTACTCCGAGGAGCTGTTGAAGTCTCCGTCGAGGCTGATCCGAATCTGCCCGGTCGTCCCGGTGGGCACGGACGGCAGGTTCGAGTAGTTGAGAGTGACCGCCGAGGTGCTCGACCCCGTGTCCGACCCGCTGTAATTGATTTGCACGGGCGTGATCGAGTCGTTGCTCACCACCGCGTCGGCCAGGGTGTTCAGCTCGAACTGGTCGTTCGTCGACTGCTGCCAGACCGCGCCGTACTCGTACGTCGAGTCGACGTGGACCGTCCAGATGGGCGACCACTCGCTCCAGCGGTAGTTGTTGTCGTCTTTGGAGCGAACTCGCCAGTAGTAGACGGTCTGGTCGTCCAGGTCGCTGGGCGGGGTGAACTGGGTGTCGATGGTCTCGCCGGTGCCCTTGGGGTCGGGGAAGCTCGGGTCGGTGTCGTACTGCATCTCGTAGATGATGCTGTCGAAGTCCGGGTCGAAGCTTCGCCAGCGGAACATCGGGGTGCGGTCGGTGGTCAGCTTGCCGTTCCACGGCGCGAGCTGCTCGGGCGTCGTCGGCTCGGTGTTCCAGGCGGGCATGTCGATGTCGTCGACCCACACCTCGTTCCACGGCACGTGGTTCGGGTCGAGGTAGGTCGAGCGGCTGTACTCCCACTCGAACACCCGGTTGGGGCCGTTGGGGCCGGTCGCCGAGACCGGGAAGCTGACCTGCTGCCAGGCGTTCTGACCCGACAATTCGATCTGCTGGACGCCGTCGATATAAAAGCGAAAGAAGTGCTCGCCGGGCTCGGTGTTGGTCTTGACCCAGAACGAAATCGTGGTGTCCTGGCGCACGCTCAGGCTCAGGGTGACGCTGGTCGTCTCGCCCTCGCCGTGCACCGAGCTCGAGCGCATGCAGTAGCTGCCGGCGTGGCAGTTGGCCGGGTCGGTCTCGATCTCCCAGTGGTTCGGGTTCGAGGTCTGGTCGCTGTTGAAGTCGTAGGGGAACAGCGAGAAGTCGCCGGTCTCGAAGTCCTCGTCGACCTCGTACGACGGGGTGGCGTCGATGCAGGTGCCCGTGTCGATGAAGTCGCACACCTGGGTGGCGCAGTCGTCGTGGGTGCTGCAGGTCGCGCCGATGGCGCAGGCCCCGCAGGTCGAGCCGCCGCAGTCGACGTCGGTCTCGTCCTGGTTTTGCACGCCGTCGGTGCAGGTCTCGGCGTCGGCGGCCACGCATTGGTCGGTGTTGCCGCTGTCGCAGTTGCCCGTCGAGCAGTCGGAGGCTTGCGCGCAGGTTTGGCCCTCGGCGCAGGCCCCGCAGGTCGAGCCGCCGCAGTCGACGTCGGTCTCGTCCTGGTTTTGCACGCCGTCGTCGCACGAGGGCGCGTCGGCCAGGCATGTGCCGCTATTCGTGTCACAATAGCCGCTCAGGCAATCGCTCGAGGCGGTGCAGCCCTCGTCGACCTCGCAGGCCGCGCAGGTCGCCCCGCCGCAGTCGACGTCGGTCTCGTCCTGGTTTTGGGTGCCGTCGGTGCAGGTCTCGGTCGTCGCGTCGACGCACTGGTCGGTGTTGTTGGCGTCGCAGTTGGAGGTGTCGCAGTCCGACGCCTCTTCGCACTGCTGGCCCGTCGAGCACGGCTCGCAGACCGATCCGCCGCAGTCGACATCGGTCTCGTCCTGGTTTTGGGCGCCGTCGTCGCAGGTTTCACCCGCGCCGCCGACACACTCGGCGGTGTCGCCCTGCTCGTCGCAGATCTTGTCGGAGTTCGCGCAGTCGACGCCCGCCTCCCAGACCTTGCAGCCGTTCGCGTCGACCGTGCACGCCTCGATGACGCTCTCGTCGCAGCGCATCGCGCCGATGATCGAGCACTCGTGCTCGCACTGCAGGTTGTTGCCCCCGTCGCCGCCGCCGGCGTCGTTGTTGCCGGCGTCTGCGCCGTTGTTGGTGTTGTTCGAGGAGCTGTTGTTGCCCCCGCCGTCGTCCCCACATCCGGCCGCGGCAAACGCCGCCACCATCAAGGCAATCCATAACAAACGAAACGTGCTGCGCATCATCCTACACTCCTGCTGAGTCAGCGTTCTCGAAGACACACGCGCCCCCTGCTCGCCCGTGCCATCCTGTACCGTTCACGGCTTCAAGTTAACACAACCTTGATACGCGTTTCTGGTACAAAGTTCAAGATTTTCAGGGGGGTAGTCGTGGCGCCTGGCCAGGTTCGCTCAATGATTGAGCTGCGGTTCGTTTTCGCAGTTCGGCGAGGCAGCCGCCCCACCGGGCTTGTCCCGGTGGACGGAAAGCCTGAAAGCTAGATGCGCGCCCACCCACCTCCATGGCGCGCGCAGCGCGCCGAGTTGACGGCCGGCACCGGTCACGGCGTCCGGCTCACGATCCAACACAAATGGCGAAAGCGCACAACCTGCCCGGGGCGCGCGGCGTCCTCGCCCGCCCTGGGGCGTCCCCGCCCCAGCCGGGCCGCGCGGCGTCCTCGCCCGCCCTGGGGCGTCACCGCCCCAGCCGGGCCGCGCGGCGTCCTCGCCCGCCCTGGGGCGTCCCCGCCCCAGCTTGCGTGTCTTCCTGCAAGGCACACGCCTTGCCCAAACACGTGCGGGGCCCGAGACGGACCCCGCGACGACGAGGTGCCAGACACCGTGTTGTGGTCGGCGAACCCGTCCATCGAGGCCCACGAAGTGGGTTGACGGTGAGGTGTCAGGCACCGTGTTATGCGGCCGTGATCGTCGTCGTGATCGTGATCGTGATCGGCCGTTTGTCTCGCCGCGAACGACAACCGCCGATCACGACGACGATCACGATCACGATCACGGAGCCGTCGACGCGGTGTCAGGCACCGTGTTGTGCGGCCGTGATCGTCGTCGTGATCGTGATCGGCCGTTTGTCTCGCCGCGAACGACAACCGCCGATCACGACGACGATCACGATCACGGAGCCGTCGACGCGGTGTCAGGCGCCGTGTTGTCGCGTGTCTGAGGCAAGGCACGCGCCTTGCTCGAACACGTGCGGGGCCCGAGACGGACCCCGGCTCCCTCCAAAAAAGCGCCCGCATCGCTGGGGAAAGGGGGAGGTATGCCATTGCCGGGGCGTTGAGTCACCCCGGCGGTCTCGAACGGCCTCGTCACCCCTGGACGGGCGATCGCTGATCAAACCTGGGCGCCTGGCGGATCTTGCTTGGGTACAAACACAGCTCGGCGGGCTACAGACACAGCTCGGCGGGCTACAGACACAGCTCGGCGGGCTACAGACACAGCTCGGCGAGCTACAGACACAGCTCGGCGGGCTACAGACACAGCTCGGCGGGCTACAGACACAGCTCGGCGAGCTACAGACACAGCTCGGCGAGCTACAGACACAGCTTGGCGGGCTACAGACACAGCTCGGCGGGCGCCTTACGAGTGACGCCGGGCTACAGACGGGTGTCGGCGGGCTACAGACGGGTGTCGGCGGGCGCCTTACGGGTGTCGGCGGGCGCCTTACAAGCGACGCCGGCCTTCTATTGAAGGAACTAGCATTGAAGGGCGGACGAGTTGCGACTCCTGTGCGTCACATACGCTCGGGTCGCAGAAGAGGTGTAAACTCTCCTGCGACCCGAACGTCGCCGCACGCAATGGAGGAACGAATCGTCCGCCCTTCAATACTAGTTCTACTTCAATAGCAGACGCTTGTGACCTGCAAGGCGTGGAGCTCACTTCGATAGCGACCCGAACGTCGCCGCACGCAATGGAGGAACGAATCGTCCGCCCTTCAATACTAGTTCTACTTCAATAGCAGACGCTTGTGACCTGCAAGGCGTGGAGCTCACTTCGATAGCAGACGCTTGTGTCCTGCAAGGCGCGTATCAAAGCTTCGTGGTGTACGGAAAGCGATAATGGATCATCAAAAAGCCCTCGCCGACGTGCCACAGGGCGTCGTCGTCGTCGCCTTCGAGGATGGAGCCGCCGATATTTTGGGGCAGGTAGAAGTTCGAGTCCCAGCCCAGGCTCATGCCCCAGGTCTCCGAGAACATCGTGCCCAATTCGACGCCGACGCTGGCGCCCGGGCGCAGAAAGTGGGTCGACTCGAAGACGTCAGAGTCGATGTAGGCGTAGGTGAGCAGCGCGCCGGCGCCCACGCTTAGCCGCGTCGACGAGGTCTTGACGAGGGAGAGGCCCAGGCGAGCGAGCTCCCAGGTGGCGCCGTAGACGCCGGTATTCTTGGTCTTGGGGGAGAAGTAGATATTGCGCGGGATCAGCGCCACGGCCGCCGGGGCGTAGCGGATCTCGGTGTCGGGCTTGAACATGCCCCGGTACTTACGAGGCACGAGGTGGCGGTTTTTGCGGTAGAACTCGTAGTCGATGATCGCGGCGGCGTCGAAGCGAAGCCCGTAGTGCCAGGGCTGGTCTTCGTAGATCGGGCCCGACAGCAGCGCACCGCCGCTCAGCGGGTTGCCGAAGGCGTAGAACGCCGGGCCCACGCCCACGTCGACCGTGGCGGTGACCTCGCGCGAGCGCTTTCGGCGAGGCTTTCGGCTGCTCGTTTTGGTGGACCTCGAGGAGGGCTTTTTGACCGAGGTGTTCTTCGACTTTTTGGAGCGCGAGCGCGACCGGGAGCGCGAGCGGGATTTCGACTTCGAGTCGGACTCCGAGGAGCTGTCCGTCTCGTAGGAGCGCCGGGTGCGGGCTCCGGCGTGGCCCTCGTCGGTCGAGCCGGGCGCCGCGCCGCCCGAGCGGGCGAGCTCGGCGTCGGGCGCCGACTCGGCGCTGGCCACGCCCTGGTGGGCCAACAACATGCTCGTCGCCGCCGCGAGCGCCACCACAGTCATTCGACTCATCTTTGCGTACTTCATCTGCCTGCCCTCGAAGCCATACAATCGGTCAGTTCCACGTTCTCAGTTGTACGGTGAGACTGTCCCGACGCCAAAGAAATTCACTATCTCTTGGCACGATTTTGGCAAGCTGCCTCGCCTGTCATCTATTGCCCGCGTTTTGACATGTGTCTATTAATTTTAATGCACCGCGGGTTGTTTTGGTGTAAAGCGGTCGCGCCATTTCGACGTAATCACGCTGCGAGGGAGTTGAAACGTGGACACACAGGCCAAGATCGAACTCTTGAAACAAGACAGTTTCGCGTTTGATGTCGACTTAACCCTCAACGAGCTCGATTGGACGCGCGTGCTCGGCCCGAACGGGCTGGGGAGGCAGTTGCTCCAGAAGATGGCCACGCTTGGAGCAGAGTCGTTCCAGTTCGGCGAGATCGATCACGTCGAGAACGGCACCTGCGAGATCTTTTCGTTCGAGGTCGAAGGCAGCCGCTTCGAGCTGCGCCTCGACTACGAGCAGCCCATCACCGCCACCCTGCAGACGGCGGTGCGCCAGGTGCTCGACGGGGTCAACCGCGCGCTTCGCCGCCAGACGGTGCCGTACCGGTTCGTCTGCGTGCGCGACACGTGCACCGGCGCCGGGTGCACCTACCGGCTCATGCAGCTTCCCACCCAGTGGCTGCGCGAGATGGAAGACGCGCTCAATATCGTCGCCGGGTTGAGCCTCGAGGACTACGAGATGCAGCCGCCCTACGGCGGGCGTCCGCAGGCCGGCGGCGGCTTTATCGACGCGCGCTAGCTTGCATCTAGACCCGACAAGCATCTAGAGACCCGACAAGAGCTCGCCGAACGCCTCTTCGTCCAAGATCTCGACGCCGAGTTCCCGCGCCTGGTCGAGCTTGCTGCCCGGGTTGTCACCCACGACCACATAATCGGTCTCTCCGCTGACGCTGGAGGTGGCGCGCGCGCCGAGATCTTCGACGCGCCGCTTCGCCTCGCTGCGCGTGAAGTCGGCGAGGCTCCCCGTAAAGACGAACTTCTTGCCCTCGAGCGGGCGCTCTGCTTCGCCGCCTGCCGACGGTGGCTCTTCGAGCTCCAAGCCCATGTCGAAGAGGCGCTCGAGGGCGCGCTCGTTTTGCTCCTCGTCGAAGAAGTCGACCACGCTGCCGGCGATCTCCGAGCCCACACCCGACACCTCCAACAACGCCTCTTCGTCCGCATCACGAAGGGCGTCGAGCGAGCCGAACGCCTCGGCTAAGAGGCGAGCGGTATGCTGGCCGACCATGGGGATGCCGAGGGCGAACAAAAAGCGATGGAGGCGGACCTTTTTGGAGCCCTGGATATTGTCGTAGAGCTTTCGGGCAGACTTGTCGGCGAAGCGCTCGAGGCCGGCGATAGCGTCGACGTCGAGTTCGTACAGGTCGGGGATGGAGCGGACCATCTCGCGCGAGACGAGCTGCTCGACGGTCTCTTCGCCCAGGCCCTCGATGTCCATGGCGTTGCGCGCGGCGAAGTGCTGGATGCGCCCGCGTAGCTGCGCCGGGCAGCTCATGCCGTTGGGGCAGAAGTGATTGGGCCCCTCGCGCACGACCTCGGCGCCGCAGCTCGGGCAGTGCTCGGGCATCTCGAAGGGCTCGCCGCGCTCGTCCTCGCCGCCCTTCTCGTTGGCTGTATCAATTCGCTCGACGACCTCCGGGATCACGTCGCCGGCGCGCTGGATGCGCACGGTGTCGCCCACGCGCACGTCTTTGGCGTGGACCTCCTCGATATTGTGCAAGGTCGCCCGGCTGACGGTCACCCCGCCCACGTCGACCGGGTCGAGCAGCGCCACGGGGGTGAGCTTGCCGGTGCGGCCGACCTGCACGACGATCTGCTCGAGGGTGGTGATCTCCTTTTTGGGCGTGAACTTCCACGCCAGCGCCCACCTGGGGCTGCGCGAGCGCACGCCCAGGCGCTCACGGTGGGCGAACTCGTTGACCTTGATGACCATCCCGTCGATCTCGTAGTCGAGCTCGTCGCGCACCTCCTCGAGGCTGGCGTAGAACGCCTCGACCTCCTCGAGGGTCTCGCAGCGGCGGCTGTGCTCGTCGATCTTGAGGCCCCACCTGGGAAAGCGGTCGAGCACGCGGCACTCGGTCTCGGCGACCGGCGCGGAGGCGTCCATCACGTCGTAAAAGAAGATGTCGAGCGGACGCTGGGCGACCTGCGACGGGTCGAGCAGGCGCACGGTGCCGGCGGCGGCGTTTCGCGGGTTGGCGAACGGGTCGTCGCCGCGCTCGATGCGCCGCTTGTTGAGCTCCTGGAAGCCCGACTTGGGCATGAGCACCTCGCCGCGCACCGCCAAAAAGTCGGGATAATCGTCGCCCTGCAGCCGCAGGGGCACCGCGTGGATGGTGCGCACGTTGTCGGTGACGAGCTCGCCTTCTTCGCCGTTGCCGCGGGTAGAGGCGCGGGTAAGCTCGCCATTTTCATAGAGAATCTCGACGGAGAGGCCGTCGAATTTGGGCTCGCACACGTAGGTAAACTCGCCGCCGTCGAGGTTGTCGCGGATGAACTTGTCGAACCCGGCGACGTTGTCGGCCTCGAACTCGGCGTTGAGGCTGAGCATCGGGGCGACGTGCTCGACACGCTCGAGCGAGTCGAGCGGCTCGGCGCCGACGCGGCGGGTGGGCGAATTCGGCGACTGCAGCTCGGGGAAGGCCTCCTCGAGCGCTTCGAGCCGACGGAAGAGCTGGTCGTAGGCGCGATCGGCGATCACCGGGTCGTTTTGGACGTAGTAGCGGTAATCGTGGAAGTCGAGCGCCTCGCGAAGCCTCTCGACCTGCTCTCTGGCTTGGTCGTCGCTCAAGGTGTCGACGTCGTCGAAGTCGAGCTGCGGATCTCTGACAAAGGGATTGTCGGCATTCATCATTTGCTCCCGTCATAGCAGTTCGAGCGCAATGTCAGCACGAGACGTGCGGGTTAAAGCGGGCTTGTCTGGCCAAGCGCGAGCCAAGCGCAGGCCAAGCACGGGCCAAGCGCAGGCCACCGGGGAGGCATATTAGATCCAAGGGTGATTTGCTGCGTTGGTACGGAGAGGCGCGAGTCTTGTTGGCACGGGACTTGCTGCTTATCTGGGTAGACGAACCACCTGAGGAGAACGAGCTATGGCGAACAAACACCAGCAAAAGTCGTCCGACGCAGAACGCTACCGCCTCGCCGGCACCATCGCGCGGCTGGTCAACGAAGGGTCCTCGAACGACGTGCGCGTCTTTTACGGCGACCGCCTTGTATGCGCCTCATACGACCGTGGGCGCACTCTGGTGCTCAACTCGGCGTCTCGCGAGGGGTTGGGGCTCATCGAGACGATCCAGCGGGTCTGGAACGCCGCGGTGCGTGCGCGCAAGGCTCGGCAGGCGGGGACCGAGTAAGCCGGTACGCAAAAAGTTCACAGCAGTGACGCCCATCGCGAACGGGGCAATCGTTGCACCAGCCATGACATGAATGTCCGAAATTTGGCGACGCGACCGTCAGTTTCTTGAAGGCTGGAGGCCCTTGGCGGGCGAGCGCGGCCGAGAAGATGCTTCACGGCGCTTCGCCCTAGCCTTAAAGTGACGCTGCGTCACGCCCTCCGGCGCTGGCTTGTTTTCGCGATGTGAGCTTTATGTCGAATAGCCTGATCACCGTTGCCACGTTCAGCCAACCCATTGAAGGACATCTGGTCCGCGCGCGCCTCGAGACCGAGGGGATTCCCTGTTTTCTGGCCGACGCGCACACCATCAGCGCCAACTGGTTTTACTCGAACGCCATCGGGGGCGTGAAGTTGCAGGTGCGCGCCGCCGACGCCCAGCGCGCGCGAGTGCTCGTCGAGGAGGAGTTGGAGCGCCACCAGAGCGAACGCGACGATATCGACTGGACGGCCGTCGACCCCGACTGGACCTTCGACGGCAGCCAGGCCGACGACGACGCCCACAGTTGCCCCTCATGCGGGTCGACCGAGGTCTTCTACGAGAAATTCTCCCGGCCGCTCATCTTCCTGTCGATTTTGCTGCTGGGCATCCCGGTGCCCTTTTTGAGCCGACGCTGGTCGTGCCGCGGCTGCGGCAGGTCGTGGAAGATGAAGCTGTTTCGCTGAATCGACGCTCACCCGGCTCGCGGGTTGCCTTCTCGACGAGGCCGGATTTCTCTGTTATAACGACGCGCCGAAGAAGCGCACGAGACGGGCGGTTCGACTCGATAGGCCGCTCGAGAGTTCTATAAATACCACACGGAGTATCGCTGTTATGCGCCGTAAGATGATGTACAGCAAGATTCACCGCGCCACAGTGACTCACGCCGACCTCCACTACGAGGGAAGCGTCACGATCGACACCGATCTTCTCGAGGCAGCCGATATCCTGCCCTACGAGTGGATCTGCATCTGGAACGTCACCCAGGGCACTCGCCTCGAAACCTACGCCATCCCCGGCCCGTCGGGCTCGGGCGTCATTTGCGTCAACGGCGCTGCCGCCCACCTGAACGACCCGGGCGACATCGTCATCCTGTGCACCTACGTGCAGATGGACGGCGAAGAGGCGCGCAACCACGTCGGCAAATGCGTGCGCGTCGACGAGAACAACAAAATCGTGAGCACGGAGCCCGAGACTCCGGGCCCGAAGATGCCCGCCAAATACGACGCCACCGGCAGCTGAGCCGGCCGGCGCAACGCGGCTTCTCCAAAAGGCGGACGCTTGTCGTCCGCCTTTTTTGTGTCTTGGGGGAGTTACTGAGGCGCGTAGGCGACGACCTTCAGTTCGACCAGCAGATTGGGGTGGGGAAGTTGGTGCACGGCCACGGTGGTGCGCGTGGGGCCGGTCTCGGCGTCGAAGTAGCGGTTGTAGACCTCGTTGAACCCGCCGTAGTCGTCCATGTCGACGAGGAAGACGGTGATGTCGACCACGTCGCCCAGCCCGGAGCCGGCCTCGTTGAGGATGCGGTCGATATTGTCGAGCACGGCCTCGGCCTGCTCGCCGATATTCTTTTCGACTGTGCCGTCCTCGTGGATGGTCACGCCCTTGTGGGTGTTGTCGGCGCGACGGCACGACACGCCGGACACAAAGATCAGGTCACCGACGCGCCGCGCGTGCGGGTAGTGGGCCAGGGGCTGGGCGAGTTCTTCGACAGTATATGATTTGGTCATGGCTACAGCTTGGTGCAAACAGTCTTCAATTCGCTATAGAAGTCGAGCGAGTGCATGCCGCCCTCGCGGCCGACGCCGCTGAGCTTCACGCCGCCGAACGGGGTGCGAAGGTCGCGTAAAAACCAGGTGTTGAGCCAGACCATGCCGGTCTCGACCCGGGCGGCGACCTTATGGGCGCGCTCGAGGTTTTGCGTCCAGATCGCCGCGGCGAGTCCGTAGTCGCTGTCGTTGGCGAGCGCGATCGCCTCGTCGTCGGTGTCGAACGGGCGGATGTGGCAGACCGGCCCGAAGACTTCCTCGCGCATACACCGCGCGTCGTCGGCCAGGCCAGTCCAAATCGTGGGCTCGACGTAAAACCCGTTCGAGTAGGGCGCGTCGAGTTCGGGGATGCCGCCGCCGGTGACCACCGTGGCGCCCTCCTCGCGGGCGAGTTCGTAGTACGAGAGGACCTTCTGGCGGTGCTCCTCGGAGATGAGCGGGCCGAACCCGGTCGCCTCGTCGAACGGGTCGCCCATCTTCAGGTCCTCGGCCTTCTCTTTGAGCGCGGCCACGAAGTCGTCGAAGATGGGGCGCTCGACATAGACGCGCTCGGAGCACAGGCAGACCTGCCCGCAGTTGGCGAAGACCGAGCGCGTCGTGCCGGCCACGGCGGCGTCGAAGTCGCAGTCGGCGAAGATGAGCGCCGGGTTCTTGCCGCCGAGCTCGAACGAGAGCGACTTGAGCGATTCGGCCGAGGCTTTCTGGATGATCTGGCCGGTGCGGCTCTCGCCGGTGAACGTGATCGCCGAGATGCCCGGGTGGCGCGTAATCGCTTCGCCGGCGGAGTTGGGGCCGAGCCCGTTGACGACGTTGTAGACGCCGGGCGGCACGCCCACCTCGTCGAAGACCTCTCCAAGCAGCGTGGCCGTGCCGGGCGTCTCCTCCGACGGCTTGACCACCACCGTGTTGCCCATGGCGAGCGCCGGGCCGAGCTTCCAGGTGAGCAAGAGCAGCGGCAGGTTCCACGGCGAGATGACCCCGACCACGCCGACCGGCTCGCGGAGCACGTAGCTCAGGGCCTTGCCGCCGTCGGAGGTGTCCATCGTGTACGACTGCGACTCGAGGTTGCGCGCCAGGTTCGCGAAGAACTTCAGGTTGGCCGCCCCGCGCGGGATATCGACCTTGGAGGCGAAGCGCTTGGGCTTGCCGGTGTCGGCGATTTCGGCGGCCAGAAAGTCGTCGAAGCGCGCCTCGATCCCCTCGGCGACCTTCTCCAACAGGTCGAGTCGCTCGAGCCTAGGCATCGTGCCCCAGGGGCCTTCGAGGGCGCGCTGGGCGGCCGCGACGGCGCGATCGACCTCCTCTTCGCCGCCCTCGGCGACCTTGCCGACCAGCTCGCCGGTGACGGGGTTGATGTTGTCGAAGGTGCGTCCCGACGTGGAGGGGACGAATTCGCCGTTGATGAAGTGTTTGAACATGGAGGGTGGGTCTAGGGGTCTAGGGGTCTAGGGGTCTAGGGTCTTGGAAGGCCCGGTCACCCGTCGAGGAGGCTCATTTGGGGGTTGTCGTCGTTGGAGTCGTCGGGCTTTTGGGTCGGCTTGGAGGCTTCGGCCGGCTTCGGTTTGGGCTCCGCTTGCGTCTTCGCCTTGGTTTCGGCTCCCTGGCGTCGCCTGTGCTTGCTCCAGCCGCCCATCGGCCGCAGGTCGGCGATTCGGCTGATGCGAAAGACGCGCTCGTCGCGGCGAAGATGGCAGTAGGCGTGCAGGTACGTCTCGGCGTCGAGGCTGATAGGGGTGACTCGCCGATGGGTCAATTCGCCGCGGCCGCGGCTGTAGTAGTCCATCTCGAGGTCGTGGTTGCCGCCGATGGCCCAGCGAATGAGCTCGTCGTAGCTCGAGTTTTCGCCGATCTGATCGACGTCGCTCGACGATTGCTGCGACCACTCCGGGTCGATCGTGCTGCCGAGCCACAACAAGATCTCGTAGGCCTCGACCTCGATGTCCATGACCTCTTTGGGGCCGAAGGAGGCGAGGGTCTTTCGCAGCACGGTCTCGAGCGGCCGCTTGGGCGCGCGCGTTCCGCCGTGCTCGCGTAGGTTCTCGAGAATCAGGCACGCCAGGGCCACGACCCCGCGCTCTTCGGACGTGCGCAGCGCGACCTCCGCCGGCGAGGGCGGAAACTCCATCTCCTCCTCGCCCTCGTCGACCCGCGCCGAGGCTTTGTCGAGCTTCTCGGCGATGCGTCCCCTGATGGTCGGGATACTAAATGGCCCGTCTTTCGGCACGAAAATGCTCCTGGTAGTACGCAAATGAGGGTAAACTCGCCCGGATCATGGCAAAATCGGGTGGAAATGCCAATAGGGGAAGGGTGACTAATACTACCTGATTACCTTCTCGCGAATCCGCATGAACACTCGCCGTCCGACATCACGAAGCTTCGATCTCGGTCGGAGCTCTGCTGACTCAGTCGGCGGCGGTGATTCATGCGGGCCATACGGTCGTCTACAGTGGATACAATGGCCTAGTCGCTCCATGAGTGCCTCTTCAAGGTTTCGCCTGACGCGGCCAATCGACGGCGCGCGCTTCAGGGGGAAAAACCTGGCGGTGAAGCGCCAGGTAGTACATCGCGGCCATGCACAGGACAAATGATGGTGAAACCCGCGCCACATCCGGCCCTGGTAGTCCTTGAGGCCAAGCTCCTGTTTCAGGTCTTGGTAGTCACGCTCGATTCTCCAGCGCAGCATGGCCAGACGGACAAGTCGTCTGATCGAGGTACGCTGCGAGAGGTTCGAAAACCAGTAGTGGCGCGGCTCCTTTTCGCCCTCGGGCCACTCGATGAGAAGCCATTGCTCTTCTTCGAGTTCTTTCCCGAAATGGCGACCCTGAGCAGGTACGACGCGAAGAGCGGCAAAGCGCGAGCTAAGCTCGCCCTTGGTGCCCTCGCGCCAGGTGATGGTGCAAAAAGCTTTGTCAGGCAAGGCTTTGGCCACCTCAAAAAGGGACATTGCCTCCTGGTCGTGGTGACGAAGCTTATTGGGCCGCATGACCGTCACATTCTTTCGTGTGCCGCCCATGTACTCGAGGCCTCGCATCTGCAGGCTCTTTCGAAACTCCTGATTGGCCCCAAAGTCGGCATCAGCCACCACGACCTTCTGGGCGCAGCCGGCATCGAGGAGGCGGTCGATCTGGTCGACCGCCATTTGAGGCTTGGAGCGAAACTCGATGTCTTCAGGCACACCAACTTCGGCTCGCCGGTCTGGATCGAAAGCCCACTCCTCGGGCAAAAACAGGTCCATGATCAGCGGCAGGCTCAAGGTCGAGGTCGACAGATGCACGCTGACCAAGACCTGACAGTTGGCCAGTTTGCCAAGCTCGCCGCAGTACTGATGGGCCACGCCCACGCTTTTGTCGCCCTTCTTGGGAATCCCCGACGAGTCGATAATCCAGGCACTGGCATTGGGCATGATCTGGTAGGCCAGCGCCCAGAGCCGCTCAGTGACCGCCTCGGTAGGCCACTCATTGAGCGTCGAGCGGGTCAGCTTCTGGCGATAGGCATCCGCCTTGTGCGGCGCTGGTGCCAGATGAGCGCCCGAGACCTCGCTGTTTTTGCGGTCGATCGTCAGCAGGCGCGACTGGACATACAGACCCAGGTTATCTCGCGTGGTCTTGTATCCGATGCCATCGAAGGCGTAGTCGACGAAAGCATCGAAGTCGCGAAAGTCCGAAAGCGCAGGCGTGGTCGTATCCATCGGCGTCCTCCCAGAAAGAGCGGGGGTCCAACACGGAGTCGACCTGAATGTCGGCGCAATTCTCATTTCACGAAGCTAATCAGGTAGTATTAGTGACCCTTAGTACTACTTGGTCAACTTCGTGGCCCGCACCTGAGCGAGACCAGGGCCACGAGCGCGAGAAGGCATTCTGACAGCGATGCCGGTGCGCATCATGGAAGAATGACGCCGAAGCGATCGTGGTTCTGGGCCGCTCCAGGGCGGGTTCACCGAAAGTGACCAAGTAGTACTAAGTAACCCTAAGTAACCCTAAGTAACCCTAAGTAACCCTTAGTCACCTTAAGTAACCCTTAGTCACCCTTAGCCTCTTTCTTAAACTCCTCCAACGCCATCTCCGCCTCCATCTCGTCGAACTCGCGCTCCAAGACCGCCTCGTCGGGGTCGACCAGACCGCTCTCCTTCCAACGCTCGAGCAGGGCTTCGGCGCGGGCGACCTCTTCGCCCGAGGGCCGGCGGCTCTCTTTGACGAGCATGCGCTTTTCGGTGGCCATGAGATCGAGCTTGTCCTCGAGTTCGCGACGCTCGGCGATGAGCTGGCGGGCACGCCCGCGCGCCTCGTCGGCCAGGTCGGGCATGCCTTTGTCCTCGGCCAGGCGCACCCGCTTCTTCCACAGCTCGATCTCGTCCTCGAGGCCATCGGCGTGCTCACGCGCCTTCTTCTCCTTCTGGACGAGGTAGGTCATGTGCGCATGAATAACCGGATCGATGGGCATATCATCTTCTCGTGATCGTAGTCGTGATCGTGATCGTGATCGGCAGTTCCCTCAGTGCATCCGCGCTTCAGCACCTCAGAAACCTATCACAGCCGCAACACTCTTCACATACGAAGGGAATTCCACTAACAACTGCATCGTTCGAACACTGGTCAAATATTACCGCCAACTACCAAGCCGCTAAAGAGACGTACAACCATGAGTGTTTCCGCCGGTGTCGTTGGACTCCCCAACGTCGGAAAATCGACCATCTTCAACGCGCTGACCGAGGCTGGCGCTGATTCGGCCAACTACCCCTTCTGCACCATCGATCCCAACGTGGGCATCGTGCCGGTGCCCGATCCGCGCCTGGACATCATCAACGCGCATATCACCACCCAGGAGGTCATCCCGACCGTCGTCGAGATCGTCGACATCGCCGGGCTGGTCAAAGGGGCTTCGGAGGGTGAAGGCCTGGGCAACAAATTCTTGGCCAATATCCGCGAAGTCGACGCCATCTTGCACGTGGTGCGCTGCTTCGAGGACTCCGACGTGACCCACGTCGAGGGCGGCGTCGACCCCGCGCGCGACGTCGACATCATCAACACCGAGTTGATCTTGGCGGACATGCAGACCGTCGATAAGCGCCTCGAGAAGGCCAAGCGGGCGGCCAAGAGCCAGGACAAAGAGGAGATCGCCCGGGTCAAAGTGCTCGAGAAGGTCATCGAGACCCTCAACGAAGGCTTGCCCGCGCGCTCGCTGGAGCTGAACGACAACGAGCGGCGCCTCGTGCACGACTGTCACCTGCTCACCATGAAGCCGGTGCTCTACGTCGCCAACGTCGACGAGAACGATCTCGAGGGCCAGTCCGAGCACGTCCAGACGCTTCGCAACCTCGCCGAGGGCGAGAAGAGCGGCGTGGTCGTGTTGTGCGGCTCCATCGAATCGGAGCTCGCCGAGCTCGAAGATGCCGAAAAGCGAGAGATGCTCGAAGGCCTGGGCATCGACGAGCCCGCCCTCAACGTGCTGGTGCGCGCCGCCTACAAGCTTCTGGGGCTGCAGAGCTTCTTCACCGCCGGTGAAAAAGAGGTCCGCGCCTGGACCATCCCGGTAGGCGCCACCGCCCCGCAGGCCGCCGGCGTCATCCACACCGACTTCGAAAAGCGGTTCATCCGCGCCGAGGTCTACACCGTCGACGCGCTCGAAGAGCACGGCGACGAGGCGGGCATCCGCTCGGCCGGTAAGCTGCGCTTGGAGGGCAAGGATTACGTGGTGAAGGATGGCGACATCATGCATATCCGCCACAACGCGTAGCCCCTCCGCCTCGCAAACTACACTTGGCACCTCCCCGCTAGGGTGACTTAAGGTGACTAAGGGTTACTTAGGGTGACTAAGGGTGACTTAAGGTGACTAAGGGTGACTTAAGGTGACTAAGGGTGACTAATACTACTTGGTCACTTTCGGTGAACCCGCCCTGGAGCGGCCCAGAACCACGATCGCTTCGGCGTCATTCTTCCATGATGCGCACCGGCATCGCTGTCAGAATGCCTTCTCGCGCTCGTGGCCCTGGTCTCGCTCAGGTGCGGGCCACGAAATTGACCAAGTAGTACTAAGGGGGACTAAGGGTTACTTAGGGTGACTAAGGGTTACTTAGGGTGACTTAGTGACCTTTAGAGCCTAGCGAGCGGAGCGAGCGGCTTAGTGACCCTTAGTCCCCCTTAGTCCCCCTTCCCCTACGGGGAGGGGTTATTCGAACATGTAGTTCACGCCCATGCCGAACACGAAGTAGCGCGACGAGTACTCCCCGTTGCCCACCACGGTGGCGAGTTCGTTTTCGGCGTCGGTGGGGTTGATCTGGCGCATATTCGACGTGTCGATGTTGCGGTCGGAGAAGAAGTAGTAGGCGGTGCCGGCGTCGAGTTGCCAGCCGTCGAAGGCCCAGCTCATGCCCGCGGCGACGGTGTGCTTGTCGCTGTCGGGTGAGAAGACGCTGTAGTACTCGTCGGGAACGGCGCCGGTCTCGAAGTTGTAGCCGGCCCGAAGCGTCAGCGCCTCGTCGACCTTGAAGTCGCCGCCCAGGCGCACCGAGAACGTGTCCTTCCAGTTTTCGGGGATGGTCAGCGGCCCGACCGGAATCGAGCCGATGCCCGGCACGCCTTCGACTTCGATGTCGTTGGGGGTCGCCTTGATCTCTTTGAACGCCGACCACCCCTCCCACACCCCTGCCAGCTCGATGTCGATCGGATCGTCGACGTAGCGAAGCGCCACGCGCGCCACCGCCGGCAGCACCATGCTCGCCGCCAGGGTGTTGTTGGTCAGCCGGGCGTTGTCGAACTCCGGGTGACTCGGCATGCGCACGGTCAGCTCGGCGTCGCCGTCCTCGAAGAAGACGGGCGACTGCGCCGAGATTGCAGCCTCCATCGACGGACCCAACTTCACCCAGAACCCGATATTGCCCGCCGGGGCGAAGAAGTCGGAGAGTTCGATTTTGCTCAAGATGTCGAGGTCTTCGTCCTCGGGGCGGCCGTGCAGGCCGGTGTAGGCCGAGGTCGTGCTCACCAGCCGAAACGATGCGAAGGCGTTCTGTACGCCCAGTCCTACCCGCGCCCCGTCACCCAGCTTGTAGCTCACCGCAGCGTGCAAAAAGCCCATCGCCGAGCCGACGTTGTCGATGAGGGTGTAGCGCTGCGGGCCGTTCTCGGGGAACGTCGCACCCGCCATGTACGGCGTATAGAAGCCGAACGCCCAGCTCAGGTCGTCGTTGCCGGTGGGGCCGCCGATCAGAATCTGCGGGATCGGCTGGGGCGCCGCCGAGCTCTCGACTCGCCCGTACTCGATCGTGTCGCCGCCCTGAGTGACGCGCGGGGCCCGCTGGAAGTCGAAGGCCAAGTCGACCACGGCCAGGTCGACCGTCAGCTCCATCCCCTCGCTCAACGTGAGGTTGGCGGGGTTGTACCACAGGCTGTTCAGGTTGCCCTCGCCGCTGGCCACAAATGCGCCGGCGCGTCCCAGGGGGCGCACGCCGCGGCCGGGCAAGTAGAAGCCGCCGGCGAAGGCTTCGCTGGCGATAAGCAAGATCGCCAGAACGGCGACGAGGGATGTGGTGAGTCTTTGGTATTTCAACGTCTTCTCTTCGTCTTTCTTTGTCAGCCGCGTGTCGGTGAATCCGGGGTCTTTACGCCGATCACTCGATTCCCCTTACGATATCGTAGAGTTGCTCGATGCCGTGCACGTCGTCGCCAAGCCAGGCGGCGAGTTCGCGGAAGACCTGCTCGTAGTCCTCGGCCGAGTACGGCTGCTGGGAGGCGGGGTCGACGCGGAAGTAATCGGCGACGATGCCGAAGACCGTGCCGAAGGGCACGGAGCCGTCGGGGCGGTTCGAGAACCCGCGCTCGAACATGTCGAGGCCGTGGCCTTCGGTGTCGCGCTCGACCGAGTCGCGCAGGAGCTGGAGCACGTGGCTCGTCAGCGGCAGCTTGCCGTACGGCTCGACCTCCCAGTCGCGGTTGGGATCGAGCACGGTGGCCAAAAAGTGCGACAGCGGCACCCAGGTATCTTGGTGCAGCGTGTAGACCATGAGCACATAGGCGGCCATGGCGGCCTGGTTGCGGCCGGCCTGCGCGCCCAGAAGATAGGTCATCAGGTCGTCGGTCAGCGCCTTGTTCTCTTGGCTCGAGGCGAGCTCCTCGCTCAAGTCGACCAGCGCCGGCAAGGTGCGCGAGTTCCACATGTCGACCACGTTCTGCATCTGCTCGTCGGTGAGCCATTCGGTCAGCCGGCCTTGCTGGCGAGCCTCGGCGGCCTTCTCGGACAGGTGACGCGTCAACTTCGCCGTCAGCGCGATGCTGCCCGGGTCCTGGAAGCGCGGCTGCTCGCCGTCGGGCCACTCGGCGGCCAGCATCACGTCGTATAGCGCGCCCATCATATTCTCGAAGGCGGCCTCGGCGGCGGGGTTATTTTCGACGCGCTCGGACATCTGGTCGGCGGCCTCCATCAGAAGGTGCAGGCGGCTCAACTCGCGTACGGTGCGCCCGTCGGCGAGGGTGATCATGGCTTCGCCGTTGCGGCCGGTGAACCCGTCGTCGGTGCGCGTGGCGTTGTGGACGAGCAGGCGAAGCTGCTCGTTGAAGTCGATGCCGCTGTCGCTCTTGAAGCGGTCGGCGGCCACCGACAGGCGGTACAGCGCCTCGAACAACGTGCCGCGCTGCAGGATCTCGGCGAGCGCCGGCTCGTAGCTGCGCAGGTTCGCGCCCTTCATGGGTGAGGTGGCGCCGTTGGCGGTCGAGTACAGGTCGGTGCGGCTCGAGTAGTGGTTGTGCATCACCGTGAACATTTCGCCCAGCAGCGCCTCTTTGTCGTGCTTGCTGAACGCACAGGCGAGCGGCGCCATCGTGTCGTAGAGGCCGCTGGCCTCGGAGGCGTACAGGATGTCGGCGTGGTGCTGCGACATCGCGTAGCCGTCCTTGCACACCGGCGGGTCGACCTCGAGATCGACCCCGGCGATGGAGCCGGTAAGCTCGGGCAAGTTGAACAGGCGGGTGATCTGGTCGGGCGTGGCGCGTCGGTCGAGCTTGGCGCCCAGAAGCGGGCTGAGCGTCGAGACGAGGCCTGCCACCGAGCTGGCGCCGCCGATAAGGTCGATCAGGGGCTGCAGGCCGTCGATCTCGGCGACGTAGTCGGCCAGGTCGAGCTCGCCGCCGATGGAGCGCACCATCGCGCCGGCCGAGTCGGGCAGGTCGATCAGCGGCGGCAGGCTGCTCAGCCAACCGGGCTCGACGATCGCCAGGCCGTAGGGCGTCTGGTGGGCGTCTCGAAGCAGGTGCATCAACCGCTGGAGCATGCTGCGGTTGGACACCGCCTCGGGGGCGTCGAAGTCCATCGGCTCGGAGAAGACTTCACTGATGGGGCAGGCGCGGATGCACTGGTAGCGCTGCAGCGCGCGCTGGGGCGCGTAGCGCTCACGACAACTCTGCGGATTGCCGTCGTCGAAAGAGTCGAAGGTCGGGAAGCGCGCCTTGCAATCTTGGAAGCACGAGTCGTACGGCCCGTCTTTGGCCGGCACGGCCGGGTTCTGGTCTCTGTGCTGTACGAGCGTCACCAGCGGCTCGCCGGTATAGCGCGACACGGGCTGGCGAAGCGCCCAGAAGAAGTCTTGCCACAGCTCGGGGTCGGCCGCGATGCGCTCGAGCACCGGCAGAAGGTCGTGGGCGACCGTCTCGTTGTCTTCCATCCCGGCGTCGGGATGGCTGTCCATGATCTCGGCGGCCTCGTCGAGGGCGAACATCACCCCGGCGAGCTCCGAGCTGCTCTCGTCCATGAAGTCGGCCAGGCTTGCGAGCACCTCGTCGAGCCGGTCGATGTCGAGGGTGTGGAGCAGCGAGTACATCAGGTCGGTGACCGGATTGTCGGCCGAATAGCCGGCGAACGGCCCCTGGGCGTCGCTCTTGACTTCACGCGGGCCGAGCACCGCCGGGGCGGCGTCGACCATATCCCACAAGATGCCCCGCTGGGTGAGCTGACCCAATTGGCGAGTCATGAAGTGCAGCCCGGTCTTGCTCAGGTCGACGTATTCGAAGACATAGTCGCCGCCGGCCGCCGAGCCGCGTCCGTAGGTGTCGCGATTCAAGAGTGACTGCTCGTTGGTGCGCGTCTCGAAAGGAGGCACGTCGCGCGACTCGCCAGTGCTGAGCACGAAGTTGCCGTCGCTGTCGACGTCGGCCAGCCCGTCGCCGTCGCTGTCGACAAAGGGCACCGGCAGGCCGCTGGAGGTCTTCTTGACCATCGGGATGCCGCGCCGGTCGTATTGGACCGCCCACAGCGGCTCGCTTCCCTGCAGGTTGAAGCGCAGGTCCTCACTGACCAGCACCGTCTTCATCGAGAAGGCGATGGTGTCGCGGGCCTCGATATGCTGCTCTTCACGAAGGCTGATGGTCAGTGAGCCCATCAAGTCGGACAGGGCCGTCGACTCGGACAAGGCTGCATTGCCCTGCCGGTCGACGCCGTCGGAGCTCAACAAGATGTCGGTGGTGCGAGTGGCCACCTCCGACATGCGCGGATAGCCCAAAAGGTGACCCAAGAAGTTCTTGCCGTTGACCGGGCTCAAGAAGTCTTCGGGGTGCGGGCGGTTTTCGATCGCCAGCGCCTCCATCAACCCGGTGTCGGCGGCGGCCTGCAAAAAGACCACGCGCAGCTTGCGGGTCAGCCCCTGCATCAGCCCGTCGTCGATGAGCGCGAGCACGTCCTGCAAGAACCGGTCGACCTCGCCGAGCTTGTCGGGCGGGGCGATGGTGTCGACGGCGGTGACAAAATCGTGGCGGTTTCGCACCAGCATCTGGGTTTTCTGCTCGCGCTTCTCGGCGGCGCGCTTAGCATCTTTGTGCCAGACGCCGAAGAGTTCCTCACCCAGCGTGCCGCGCTGGTATTCGGCGCGCTCGAAGTCGTACTCCTGGGTGCAGCCCAACGAAGTGGCGGCCAGCCCAGCGACGGCGGCGACGACCAAGAGCCGAAAAACGTTCGCAAAGCGCTCGTTCTGTTCCATGATTCAAGCCAGAGTTCGACCGGATCACGTGTACGTCCGCGGGGGAAAAAGCGCGGGGTCACAGGCGCTTGGGACGGCACGTCTCCTTTCCAATTTTGTTTGCATGTATGTCGTGCAAAGAGTATCAGAAGGGACCGGCGGTTGAAAGTTGCACGCGCACCGACCGCATATTCCGTTTTGCACGGCTCAGTTGCTAACGGTGTCGCCTCTGTGCAAAGATGGCCGTCGCGCACGCTCTCGCGTGCCACACTCTGTCGTTATGAATCGCCCCATTTGGGTCGGAGCCCTTCGATATCCGCTTCGACCGATCGCCATTGAGGTATTTTGGACTTCGTCATGACCAATCCCTTCGGATTTCGAGTCGCGAGAGTTCTGCTACTCGTCGCTGCCGCGCTTTTGACGGCAGGGGCTGCCTGTGAGAAGCCGGCGGTGACCGAGATGAAGAAGCCGGTCCAGGCCGGCGGTGTGCAGTTTAACGTGACTGGCTACGACGTCCGCTATCTGGAGTTGAACGCCGACGGCAAGACGGTCGAGTACCCCGAGCCGGTGCTCGCCATCAACGTCGAGGTGACCAACCAAAAAGATCAGCCGCTGACGTACACCCCGTCGCATCGCACGCAGCAGGTCACCGAGGCGAACGCGCCGCTGCTCTACCAAGATCCGGGCAAGGAAGCCGACTTGCCGCCGGCCTCCAAGCAGACGATCAACGGCGTTTTCCTCGAAGAGGGCCAGCTCGACGAGCAGGTCACCCAGTCGAAGACGCTCGCCAAGGGCGAAAGCCTCACCGATGTCTTCTTGTTCGAGGTGCCCGAGGCCAAAGAGGCCGCGCTCATCTTGAGCCTGCCGCCGACCATGCACCACGGGGCGGTGCCGGTGCTCTTCCGCATTCCCTATCAGTACCAGAAGCCCAAAGGACCCACGGTCCACGAGATGGGCAAAACGGTCAGCGCCGGCCCGGTCGGATTCACCGTCGAGAAGGCCGAAGTCGCCTACATCAAGACCAAGCACACCATCGAGGGTGAGGGCTACAGCTCCAACCCGCGCCTCAAGATCAGCTATAAGGTGGAGAACACCGGCAAAGAGCCGATCACCTACTCGCCCGAGCACAACGTCGAAGGCGCCCGTGGTGCCGCGCTCTACAGCGGTGGAGAGACGTTCAACCGCGTCAAGATGCCCTCGAACGCCGAGGCCGAAGGGCAGATCACGGACAGCACCGAAATCAAACCGGGCAAATCGGTCACCGACTTCGTCCTCTTCGAGCGTCCGTCCAAAGAAGTGAAGAGCGTCACGTTCGTCTACCCGGCCGACCGCTTCGGTGGCGAGGGCCTCGTTCGTGTCGAGGTTCCCTACGAGTACAAGGACCCCGAGCTCCCCAAAGAGCTCAAAAAGAAGAAGGCCGAGAAGAAAGACGATTAGTCTTGAGTGACAAGAAGAAGAAAGAAAAATCACCGTTTGCCGGCGCACTGGCCGACAAACTCAAAGGCCTCGACATCGAGCCTGCCGAACGAGACGAGGCCGTCGAGGACAACGCCTCCCGTTCGTCCGAAAGCACCACCTCCTCCAAGCGCCAGCCGTCGGGGCGAGACTCCAACCCTCGCCCCGAACTCGACGCCCCCTCCGCATCCGAACTCGATAAAGGCGAGTTGAGCGACGAAGAGCTCTTCGCCAAAGCCGTCGAAGAGCTTGCGCCCGAGGATGTCTACCGCGGCAAATTTCACGGCCAGGGGCCCGAGTTTCCCGAAGAGAACCGCCCCGGCACACCCGAGGGACGAACGTCGGCGGCTCCTGGGGTCTCGCAGGAGAACGAAGGCGACTCCCCCGAAGATCGAGCAGCCGCCGACGAGGAGGCGCGACAAGATCTCGACATGCTTCGCGAGATGCGCCAGTTCGAGAAGGCCGTCGGCCCCGTCGATAAGCTCGTGCGCAACGACAAGTACCGGCGCAAGAGCTCTCCCGACCCAAAAAAGGACGCCGAGCGCGCGCTGTCGTACAGAAGCGAATCGCCCGACATGATCACCCCGGCGCTTCCCAAGTCCGGCGACGGGCTCAACAACGTCGGCCCGCTCGACGCCGCCCAAAAGGAGATGCTCGACCGCTACAAAAAGCGCAGCCGGCGCCACGACGTCCCCGAGATCAACTTTCGTGGCGACTCGGTCGAGGACGCGCTTCGCCAGCTCGAGCTCTTCGCCCACCAGCATTGGAAGGGCGGCGCGCGCTTCGTGCGCATCATTCACGGCCGCGGACTGCAGTCCGACGGCGACCCGGTGCTCAAGCCGGCAATTCTGCGCTGGCTCGAAGGCCCCGGCTTCCGCTACGTTCGCGGCTACGTCCCCGAGGTCAACTCGGCAGGCGACTACGGTAGCTTGATTGTCGAATTAGAACGCCGGGATCCTTAGGCGGAGCGGCTGCTTGCTGCCTGCGGAACTCGCCCCGCTTTCTGGGGCGCCCGTGCAGCCCCAAGGCTCGCCTTGGGGTTTTGAGCGTCAACCATCACATCCGATCTCTTCATGACAGATCAAACCATCAAAATCGGCATCGTCACCGTCAGCGACCGCGCCTACCGCGGCGAGTATGAAGACCGCGGCGGACCGGCCATTCGCCAGTGGCTTCAAAAGGGGTTGGTCTCGGAGTGGGAGGAGGAGTTTCGGCTCATCCCCGACGAGTACTCCCAGATTACGGCCACGCTCGAGGAGCTGGTCGACGAAGCGGGCTGCCACCTGGTGCTCACCACCGGTGGCACCGGGCCCGCCCCGCGTGACGTCACCCCCGACGCCACCGTCGAGGTCGCTGACAAGGTGCTCGACGGCTTCGGCGAGAAGATGCGCGCCATCAGCCTGCAATACGTGCCCACCGCGATTCTGTCGCGCCAGGTGGGCGTGGTCCGCGGCCGCTCGCTCATCGTCAACCTGCCCGGCAATCCCAAGGCGGTCGCCGAAATCCTGGACGAGCTCTTCGAGGTCATCCCCTACACCATCGAACTGCTCGAAGGCCCGCGCATGCAGTGCGATCCGGACGTGGTCGTGCCTTTCCGGCCGAAGCACGCGAAGTAGAAGGAGACAATTCACCACGGGGCGCACGGAGGCACGGGGAAAGGCAAGAATCAAAGCAGTTCCCCGTGTCCCCGTGTTCCCCGGGGTGAACCCTCCCTACCGACGACGCTTCAGCCCAAACTCCTTTTCGAGCACCTCGAGCTTACGGAAGTACTCGTCGCGCGAGAACTTCTGGTTGAGGATGTGGAACTCCTTTTTGCTCAGGCCCACGCACCCGAAGCAGAAGACGCAGTCTGAGCAATCTTCGCTCATGATCAGATACGACGAGTTCGAGCAGTTCCGTGAATTCACGCAATAGCTGCACTCGTGACACCCGACGCAGCCTTTGCAGTGGGTGCACTCGCTGCATTGTTCACACGCGTCGCAGTAGGTGCAGTTGAAGCAATCGACGCTGTCGGTGGTGAACATGCACCCGTAGCAGCGCTGCGATCCCTCGCATTTGTAAGAGCCTGGATTCTCTCGGTTTGCCTTGGTTTCTTTGACCAATTCGCGCAGGGCGCGCTCGAAGCCAGATTTGCTCAGCGGGATGTCTTCGGCCATTGATTGATCCTATCTATGCGAAAGTTGCGTCCGTGTTAACGCAATTTTTTGAGTATAACCTGTTGACGACACGTCGTTTCTACTGTAATTATCGTTTTTAGCTGAGGTGATTAGGGCAGTTTTCCCCCGAGCTGCTCTAGGTGTTTCTCCTCATGTAGGTCGTTCATTCTCCCCCCAAGCAATGGGCGGCCGACTTTGCATCTGCTTCCCCCCGAGTAGATGCACCTCGCGTGAGCGAGGCTTTGCAGTCACTGAGCCACCTCCCCCCGACGGTGACTGCGGGCCCCCGGCCGAAAGGTCGGGGGCTTTTTTTTGGCAGAATGATCATTTTGGCAACTTGTCTCGATGAGCGCACCCTCGGAAACGGCCGCAACTCCCCAGGTCCTCGGCACTATACAAGCATTCAGTGTTTATGGCACATTGGGCCAAAAGCATCCATAACCTTCCGAACCGACGATGCGCAACATCAATACACCTCAGGGCGAACTCCGCGACCTCATCAAACGCTGGCAGAAGGGCAAAGGCGTCGGCCGCCACTTCACGGCGCTGAAGCATATCCCGGCGCGGGAAGCTCAATATGCGGATTTTCCGGCCGGACTCAATGAAGCCTTGCAGCAGATGCTCCGCAGGCGCGGCATCGAGCGGCTCTGGAGCCACCAGGCCAAGGCCGTCGGTCACGCGCTCGCCGGTGAAGACGTGGTGGTGGTCACACCCACCGCGAGTGGCAAGAGCCTGTGTTATAACCTGCCGGTGCTCGATGCGATGTACCGCAACGCTAGCGCATTGTACCTGTTTCCGACGAAGGCGCTCAGCCAAGACCAGACCGCGGAACTCAACCAACTCATTGGGGCAGCGCCGGGTGCGGCGAGCGCGTGGGAAGCGCAGGTCTACGACGGGGACACCCCGCCCGATGTGCGACGGCGGATCCGCCGCAACGGGCGGCTGGTGGTCACCAACCCCGACATGCTGCACGCCGGCATCCTGCCGCACCACGAGAAGTGGGCGAACTTCTTTCGCAGCCTCGAGTACATCATCGTCGACGAGATTCACACCTACCGTGGCGTCTTCGGAAGCCACGTGGCCAACGTGATGCGCCGGCTCAACCGGGTATGCGCCCACTACGGCTCGAATCCGACGTTCGTGGCGACCAGCGCCACCATCTCGAACCCGCGCGAGCTCGCTACCACGCTGGCCGATCGTCCGTTCGAGCTGGTCGACGAGAACGGGGCGCCGTCGGCCGAGCGCTACGTCTGCTTTTTCAACCCACCCATCGTCGACCCGCAGCAGATGCGCCGCCAGAGCCCGTTGACCGCCGCCGAGCGCGTGGCCAAACAGACCATCAAGGGCGGCTGCGGCACGATCGTCTTTGCCCGAAGTCGCCAGTCTGTCGAGGTCGTCGTCCACCGCCTCAAGGACCGGCTCCGACGCGAGCGGGGCAACAAGAACCTCGAAGATCGTGTGGCGAGCTACCGCGGCGGCTACCTGCCGGACCTGCGCCGATCCATCGAGCGGGGCCTTCGCGAAGGGTATCTGTTGGGCGTCATCTCGACTAACGCTCTCGAGTTGGGCATCGATATCGGCAGCTTGGACGTGTGCATCTTGGCCGGCTATCCCGGCTCGGTCGCCTCGACCTGGCAGCAGATCGGCCGGGCAGGGCGCTCGGGCGGCGTCAGCCTGGCGGTCGTCGTCGCCGGCGATGCGCCCGTCGACCAGTTCATCATCAACCACCCCGAGTACTTTATCGGCCAGTCGCCCGAAGAGGCGCGCATCGACCCCAAAAACCTGCTCATCGCCGTCGAGCACCTCAAATGCGCCGCCTACGAGCTCGGCTTCAAGGTCGGCGAGGGTTTCGGTGAGCTGTCGCCGACCGAGACCGAGGAGGCGCTCGAATTCTTGGAGGCCGAGACCAATATGGTCCACCGGGTCGACGGGCGCTGGAAGTGGTCCTCGCAGACCTATCCCGCCAGCGAGATCAACCTGCGCAATATCGCCGAAGAGAATTTCGTGGTGATCGACGTCACCCACCAACAGCCCAACGTGGTCGCCGAGGTCGACTTCGAGGGCGCCCACACCGCCCTGTACCCCAACGCGGTCTATCAGATCTCGGGCGAGCCCTACCGAGTCGAGCGCCTCGACTACGACGAGCGACGCGCCTACGTGCGCCGCAGCAACGACGGCTACTACACCACCGCCATGCACTACGCCTCGGTGCACGTGCTCGACGTGTTCAAGGAGCGCGAGGCCGCCCCCGGGCGCATCGGCTTCGGCGAGGTGCGCGTGACCGACCGCTTCGTGGGCTACAAAAAGATCAAATTCGGCACCGGCGAGAATATCGGCTACGGCGAGATCAATCTGCCCGAGCTCGACCTGCACACGATGGCCTACTGGCTCGAGCTCCCGTGCGAGAATTTCCCCGACCTGTCCTCGGACCCGGAGCGGTGGGCTCGCGTGGTCAACGGCGCCGGCAAAGTGCTGCAGACGGCGGCGAGCCTGCGGCTGATGTGCGACCCGCGCGACCTCGACCTGTGTATCGGCTCGGTCGCCGACGATCGCTGGCTGAGCGAGGGCTTCGAGGGGCTGACCCTTCGCGACGCCGACGGCCAGACCCACTCTTTCGACGAAGACGCCGCCGCTGCCTCCTTCCACGATCACCACCACGAGATGAAGACGGGGCGTATTGGCCCGGTGTTATACGACCCGACCGTCTTTATCTACGACAAGTATCCGGGCGGCGTCGGCTTTGGCGAAGGCCTATTCGACAACCACCGCGACTTCGTCAAGATGGCCCGCGAGCTCATCGAGGACTGCAGCTGCGAGCGCGGCTGCCCCTCGTGCGTCGGCCCTCCCCACGAGAGCCGCGGCGAGATCAAGACCGCCGTGTCGCAGCTTTTGGGACGCCTGGCGTATGTGATGTGAGCACGCCTCGACCCAACATTTCCAATCCGTGCCAACCCGTGGCACAATACTCCTCACATTGTGTGAACCACCCAACCAGATGGAGTAACGATCAATGAAGTACCGGGCCGCCCTCATTGTCGCACTCAGCCTTGGCGTGACGAGCGTCGCCGATGCGCGTACCCCGCGCGTCCAGCAGATTCCCAATGGTGCGACGTTCTCGTGCACCACGTGTCACACCGCCTCGTTTCCGACCGGGCCGCAAAACGGCGAGCGCAACGTATTTGGCCAGCAGGTCGAGCAGAATCTGACCGGCGGCGGTGATATCTCCGCTCAAAAAGTCGACTGGCAGGCCATCTATGAGCTGGACGCCGACGGTGACGGGTTTACCAATGGTGAAGAACTCGGCGATCCCAACGGCGAATGGGCCGAGGGAGACGACGCCCCGGCCGACTACGAGCCGTCGAACCCGGCCGATGCGAACGATACGCCCGAGATCGGCGGTGAGGACGCCGGCGGCTCCGAAGACGCCGGCGGCCCAGGCGCCGATGCCGGTGGCTCCGACGACGCGGGCATGACGGCCGACACCGGCTCTGCGGACACGGGCGGTACCGACAATGGCGGCAGCACCGACGACGGCGGCTCTGACGAGGGCTGCTCGGCCACCGGCACGAGCGATCCTCTGTCGACTGGCGCCCTCGTCGCCCTCTTTGGTCTTGGACTTGCCGCCCTTCGGCGTCGATTTTCCTAGGAGAGGCGCGTAACGTGGGGTTTCGCGCCGGCATTGAGCACTACTGGCGCGCACTAAAAAGCCATGGCAAAACTCGTACGTCCCACATCCCGCTACAAAGCGAGCTACTTGAGCGCCCTTCGCGAATTCCATCGTGAGGGGCGCTATACCTACCACGACCTCGACGAACTCGACGGCGACTTCGAAGCTCACGTCGCCGACGAGCGAAAGCGTATTCACCCCGAGAATATCGCCGTCTATCGCGTCCCCGAAACGATCTACTGGCTGGTCGACGGCGACGAGTTCATCGGCCGGCTCGAGCTACGCCACGAGCTCAACGACCACCTGCTCGAAGTCGGCGGTCATATCGGCTATTCGATCCGCCCCGGCCGCCGCCGTGAGGGCTACGGCACCACCATCCTCGAGTTGGCTCTGCAAAAGGCCTGCGAATGCGGCATGCAGCGAGTGCTGCTGACCTGCGATCCCGACAACGTCGCCTCGCGCAAGATCATCGAGAAAAACGGCGGGGAGTTCGAAAACCGCGTCGACGTGGTGCGCGACGGCATGGAGTACCACAAGCTTCGTTTTTGGATCGACGTGGAGAGCCAACTCAGTGGGCGAGAAAGCTGTCGCGCCTGACGCCACACACCCGCGCCCGGCCATGAAGATCACCGCCGAGACAACTCGCCGTTTGTGGAGCAAGATGAACGCCCACTACGGCACCATAGTCGTGCCCAAGGCGCGCTCGCCGTTGATGAAGCTAGCGGGCGCAGGGTTGCACCTCGTGCGCATCATGGACCGCCACACGTTCATGAACCGGTACACAACGGTGGTCGGCCGGCGTATCTATCCGTGGTTTACGGTCGGCGACGGGAGCGACGACGATCTTTGGTACCAGATCGTCGTCGGCGTCCACGAGCATCAACACGTCGTCCAGGCTCGCCGCGACGGCCTGCTCGGCTTTAGCGTGCCCTACGTGCTCAGCCCGCGGCGGCGCGCGCTCATCGAGGCCGAGGCTTATCGCTGCAACCTCGAGATGAACTGGTGGCGAACGGGACAAGTGGGCGACCCGGCGCGCCTGGCCGCCAAGCTCGAGCAGTACGGGTGTCGCGACAGCGATGTTCGCGCGGCCAACGACTACCTTGAAAACGCAGCCGACGAGATTCGCGCCGGCAAGATCGTCAACGAGGCCTCCCTCTTCGCGATCGATTGGCTCGAGGCGCAGGGGTGAACTTCCCTCACCGCGCCCTTTGCACTAAGCTGCGATGCACCGACCGAACAGTCAGCCGACCACCGGAAGGTGCATCCGGCAAGGTGCATTCAGCCGGCGAGGAGACACCACATGCGTAACATCGAAGAAAGCCAGGGCGACCTGCTGAAGGTGGGCATGTGGCTGCTCGCCGCCCTCACCCTACTCTCGGCGCTCGTCTCGTTTGGCTACAACATTTTGCTCTCCAAACTCGACGGCCACTGGGGTGAATTCGGGCTGCTTCAATGGACCTACAACAGTACGTGGCGCCTGTCGCGATGGACCCATTTTGCGGTGCTCTCCGTCGGCGGAGGACTCGCCTGCTGGCTCCGCGCTCCCCAGTTTCGCCTCGCCAGGCGCCTGCTCTTTGGTGCGGTGGGCGCCGGCTTGCTCAGCCTCGCCCTGGGCCCCACACTAACACTTATCGACCGAAGCACGCTCGGCCACCAAGCCATCTTTTATACGTGGCAATTCAGTTGGTTGGCCTACTCCGGCTTGATCGTCGCCGGTGTCGCTGCCATCGGGTCGAACTTGGAGGACCGGCCCTCGACGCCCATCTGGGCACTAGCGGCCATCGCGCTCGCCTTCTTCGCGCTGCCGAGTCTCGCCAGTCTCTTCGGAGACAGCGCTCGAAGCGCCACACAAGCCCAAGGCAGTTGGCTCGAATTGCTCGACGCCCATGTAGTCGCTATTGGTGAACTCGTCACCGGTGTGATGATGACGGTGGTGGCGTTGCGGGCAAACGCCGCACGGGCCGAGGGGGACGGCGCGACGCCGCACCACACGTTGCGTAGCGCTATTTTTCTGCTCGTCACTGGTCTGATAGCCCGGGTAGCGACAGGTATTTGGACGATCGTCGAAGCCTACACCAAGGAGGCCAGTTTCGGCGGGCCGAGCCAGCGATTGCTACTCGAGGAGATCTCTACGCGCGGGCCGGCCAGCGTGCTCGCCGCGCTGTTGCCGTTGGTCGGCGTCTGGCTGTTGTGGAGAGGGACGCGGCACACCGAAGCCGAAGCCTCGAGCCGCCTGGGCTGGGCGTTCGGCCTGTGGCTGCTGGCGTTAGGCGTCGAGCTGGCATCGATCGGTTATGCAACTTGGGCCACCACGACCTTGGACTACTTCAACACCAGTGATGCTCTGCTGACGGTCATACTGACGAGCGCAGGGGCTTCGCTTCTCGGGGTCTTCGCCATGATGGCGCTCTTCTGGGGGGTGGCTGCTCTCGCCGCGCGTTTCGACGGGGAACACTGGCAGAATTTGGCCGCGCGCGCCGGCGGACTACCAAAATTGTTGGGTGTCTCGATGGTGGTGGGTATCGCCGCCAGCTCGATGCTCCGCGCGCTGACTACCGGCTTTGGCACGCCTTCGCTCGGCCTGCTGGCCCTCGTGGGCATCTTTGTCCTCGGCTTTGCGCTGTATGTCGCGTGGCAGGTCTTCGCAACACTCTTTGGAATCGCTAGCCAACTGTTGGCACCTGCGACTCGCTTAACTCGAGATGTGAGCATCTGATTATGTTCTCTGCGCCACAAGGAAGATCGGGTTTTACGCTGAAGACGGTCATCGCGTTCGCGCTGACCTTCGGCGGCATCGCCTACTTCATCATCAACTCCTCCGAGCAGCCCGGCTCGCCGGCGCTGCAGCAGGGACAGCGCGTGATGTATCAGGTGATGGGCAAGGAGACCTTACAGGCGGCGGGCTTCTACAAGGCCTACCCGTCGGGTCGGCCCTCGGACTTCGTCAACTTCCTGCAGACCTCGCAGGGCCGGCGCTTGTGGCCAAAGAGCGTCAGCGAGCACCGCGACGCCCAGATTCCCGGCGCCAACCGCGGGCCGTCGCGGGTGCTCAAGCCGGACGACCTGAGCTTCTCGGCCCACAAGCCCGCTCCGTCGGCAGGCAGGCAGATCGTCTACGTTCCCCTCGACGACACCGGCCAGATGGAGGTGCGAGGCTACGAGCGCGCCGACGCCAAGCCCGTCTTCGTCTACACCTGGGAGTTTCCGACCGATGCCGGGAAGGTGGCGTTGAGTCGATGAGTTGCTCGCAGCCGTCGGGCAATTAGCTTCGGGCCAACCTGTCGAGCGTTCTAGACGATCTCGCCACCAGCCCGGAGCCCATCATGACCTCTCCAACCCCGACACATGCCTCGTCAACCCGAGCCAGTCACGCTGTCGGCTTTCGATCACTGCACCGTGAAACGCATATCGATGCTCTGCCCGTCGACGGCGAGGTTCCGGAGTGGTTGTCGGGTAGGCTGGTGCGCAACGGACCGGCGCGCTTCGAGGTCGAGGACCGCTCGTACCGGCACTGGTTCGACGGGCTGGCGATGCTGCACGCGTTCGGCATCGAGGGCGGCAAGGTCTCCTACGCCAACCGCTTTCTGCACAGCGACGCGTTCGTGCGCGCCGGCCAAGAGGGGCGCATTGCCCTCTCCGAGTTCGCCACCGACCCGTGTCGGTCGATCTTTGGGCGCATCATGTCGATGTTCTCGCCCGACCTGACCGACAACGCCAGCGTCAACGTCACCCGGCTCGCCGATCGTTATGTGGCGATGACCGAGACGCCCATGCCCATCGAGTTCGACCCCGACACGCTGCGAACCCTGGGGCATATCGACTACGCAGGCGGCGTCGAGGCCGACGCGACCACCGCCCACCCGCACTACGAGCGTGACAGCGGCCGCGAACTCAACTACGCGCTGCGCTTTGGACGCACCAGCAAGTACAAGATCGTCGCCACCGATCCGAAGAGCCTCGAGCGCGAGCTCGTGGGCAGCCTCGAGGTCGACCGGCCCGCCTACATGCACAGCTTCGGGATGACCGAGAATTACGTCGTGTTGAGCGAGTGGCCCCTGGTGGTCAATCCCCTCGAGATGCTCGCCAGCAACAAGCCCTTCATCGAGAACTACCGCTGGAAGCCCGAGCGAGGCACGCGGTTTCGGGTATTTCGCAAGCACGACGGCGCCTTGGTCGGCGACTACCACGCCGAGCCGCGCTTTGGCTTCCACCACGTCAACGCCTTCGAGGACAACAAGCACCTGGTCGTCGACGTGATCACGTACCCCGACGCCACGATCATCGACGAGCTCTACCTGGACCGGGTGCGCCACTCCGCGCCGGCCAACCCAGCCGGGAAACTCGAGCGTTTTCGCCTCTACGACGGCAACCCCCGGGCCGAGTCCCGCTTGGTGAGCCAGGAGCCCATCGAGCTGCCGCGCATCAATCTGGGCCGCTCGGCGACGCGGGCTTACGGGTGTGTGTGGGGCATTGGGGTCTCGGAGCCGGGCCGCTTCATCGATCAGATCGTGCGCATCGACCTGCCTAGCGGCGAGGCGACACGATGGCGCGAGGAGGGTTGCTATCCGGGCGAGCCGGTCTTCGTCGAGCGGCCGCAGGCCGAGGCCGAGGACGACGGGGTGCTCCTGTCGGTGGTGCTCGACGCCCGGCGCGAGCGCTCCTTTCTGCTGGTGCTCGATGCCCACACCCTCCAGGAGAGGGCGCGTGCACAGGTCCCGCACCATATCCCCTTTGGATTTCACGGACAGTTTTACGGGGAGTCGCCGACCAACGGCTAACCGACCAGCATCGACGAGAGCACCGACAGGAGCCGCTGGGGCGTGGTCGGCTTTCGCAGCACGAGCGTCGAGGCGTCCTTCCACTCGTCGGCCCACATCGTCTCGGCGTGTCCGGTCAGCAGGATGGCCGGCAGCGCCGGCTCCTCCGCCCGGAGTTGCGTCAAGATCCCCACGCCGTCGGTCGCGGGTATTCGGATGTCCGAGATCAACGCCGCGATCTCGTCTTGGTGGGCCTGCCACAACTCGAGCGCCTGGGCGCCGTCTTTCGCCACATAAACCTCCACCCCCATGCGCTCCAAGCAGCGCTGCGTGCTTCGACGCACGAGGGGGTGCTCTTCGACCAGCAGCACCGTCACGTCGATGTCGACCGGCTGTTCGGGCAGCCGGCGTTCGACGGGAGTCATGCGGCACTGCTCTTCGGTCGCCTCGGGAAGCCACACGCGAAACTCGCTGCCTTCGCCAGGGGTGCTGTCTACTTCGATAAACCCGCCGCTCTGGGCGACGATGCCGTGCGCGGTCGCCAGGCCCAAGCCTGTGCCTTCACCTTCGGCTTTGGTCGTAAAGAACGGCTCGAAGACCTTGTCGAGGGTGGGGGCGTCCATGCCGATGCCGTCGTCGCGCACCGTGATAACGCCGTAGACGCCCGGGGGCCTCGCCGCCGGGTCATCCGCGAACACGCGAGCGCGGCGAGTCTCCACGCGGATGTTGCCGTCGTCTTCGAGCGCGTCTCGGGCGTTGATGAGCAAGTTGACCAGCACCTGCTCGATCTGTCCCGGATCGACGAAGACCTCCAGCGCCCCGGCGCCAAGCTCGACCTCGAGGTCGACCGAGGCGTCGACCAGTCGTCGAAACAACTTCTCGGGGCGCCCGACGAGCATGTCGAGGCAGGTCACGCGGGCGTCGAGGCGTTGCGAGCGGCTGAAAGCCAGCAGCTGGCGGGTCAGGCCGGCCGATTGCTTGGCGGCCTCGGCGATGTCGGTGACGTCTTGGCGACGTGGATCTGCTTGGTCCAGATCTTGGAGCAGAAACTCCGCGCAGGTGGTGATCACGCTGAGCATATTGTTGAAGTCGTGGGCCACACCGCTGGCGAGTCGGCCCAACGAGTCGAATTTCTGGGCCTGCCACAGCTGTCGGCGAGTCGACTCGAGTTCGTCGCGCGCGTGGCGCTGCTCGGTGTGGTCGCGAAAGATTGATTGGACGACAAGCGAATCGCCCAGCTCGATGCGGCGCGCCGAAGCCACCCCGTAGAGCTCTCGGTCATCGCTGGTGAGCACGACCACCTCGACGCTCGATGGAGCTCCCCGCAGCGCCTGCTCGAAGCAGCCGAGAGCGTCCTCGGTGCAATCGGGCCGCAGCACGTCGATGAAGCGCGCCCCGCGCAGCTGGTCGAGGGTGTAGCCCAGGGCATCCAGCGTGCGCTGGTTGGCGTCGAGGATGCACCCGTCCTCGTCGAAGAACAGGATCGGATCGTTGGACTCCTCGACGAGCACTTCGTTGTGGCGGCGCGCGATCGACAGCTGCCGAAGCGCGGCCTCGCCGCGTTCGCTCAGCTTCTGGCTGGTCTCGGTCAGATCGGAGACGTGTTCGCCAAGCTCCTTGCACACTCGCTCGGAGCGTCGCAGCTCGGCGCGCAGCCGCAGTTGGTCCTGCATCTGGCGCTGTAACGCCTGCATCGCCTCGAGTTGGCGCGGCGTGAGCGTTCGCGGACGCGTGTCGATGATGCAAAGGGTGCCCAGCGGCAGGTCGTCGTCGAGCACGAGCGGAAACCCGGCGTAGAACCGAATGTGGGGTTCGCCGACGACCAGCGGGTTGTGCCGGAATCGCTCGTCCTGATGCGCATCCTCGACGATGAACGGTTCGTACTGGTTGATGGCGTGACCGCAAAACGACACGTCACGGCTCGTCTCGGTCACGTCGAGCCCCACACATGCCTTGAACCACTGTCGGTCCTCATCGACCAGCGAGCACAAGGCGATGGGCACGTCGCAGATAAAGGACGCCAACTCCACGAGATCGTCGAAGTTGCGCTCGGCTTCGGTGTCCAAGATGTCGAGCGCTCGGAGCGCTTCGAGGCGCTCTGACTCGCTCGGAGGAATCGGCGGTAGGGCGTACGCGAGGTTGTGATCCGTCATATGCTTTCGCTTCGACTCGGGGTGCTGCGTCCCCTCGAATTGTCGTGATACTCAAGATTCTCGACGGGCACACTAAACTAACTCTGTAGGTTCGCTTCGATCAACGCCAAAGCACTTATTTTGCTGCCGGTTGCAGAGCTTCGGCACGAATTTAGATCCAACGCCATTCGTCTGCGTTGGAACAATCTGTAAGAATGACTGTCATACTGACTGCTCATGTGACGCCACCCGGAGAACCCGCGATGCTCGCGCGCACCCTCAAGCTCTTCTCGCTGCTCGTCTGCCTGATCCTGCCCGCCCAGGCGAGCGCCATCGGCCTGATCATCCCCAACAACTCCGACGTGCGCCCGTTCGACGTCGAGAGTCATCGCGTCGAGATCACCGTCACGAACAACGCGGCGGTCACGAAGGTCACTCAGGTGTTCAAGAACCACACCTCACGGGCCATCGAGGGTCAGTTCGTCTTCCCGCTGCCGCGCGGCGCGACGGTGAGCGACTTCTCGTTGTGGATCAACGGCAAGAAGACCAAAGGCGCCGTGCTCGACAAGAAGCAGGCGCGCCAGATCTACGAGTCGATCGTGCGGCGCACCAAAGATCCGGGGCTCGTCGAGTACATGGACGGGCGGCTCTTTCGGGCGAGCATCTTTCCGATCCCTGCAGGCGGCACGCAGAAGCTCGAGTTGAAATTCGGTCAGGTCTTGAAGCGCCGCGGCGGCTTGTACCGCTACAACTACCCGCTCGCCGCGGGCAGCGACTACGTGACCGCGAAGACCGAAAAGGACTTCACCCTCACCGCCAAAGTCCAGTCGCCCATCCCGATCACGACCGCCTACTCGCCGACTCACAAAGTGAGCCTGCAACGCGACGGCGCCAAGAAGCTCTTGGTGGGCACCGAGAAGTTCCACACCGAGCTCGACAAGGACTTCGAGCTGTACCTGGGCTACTCCAAGGAGACCATCGGGCTGAACGCGATGACCTGGGACACCGACGGCGACGGCGGCGAAGATCCGTACTTCATGATGGCGATCGCCCCGCGGGTCGACTCGGCGGCGCACGAAGAGATCGGCCAGACCTACACCTTCGTGATGGACACCTCCGGGTCGATGAACGGCGACAAGATCGAGCAGGCCCGAAAGACCTTGGCCTACTGCCTCGAGCACCTCGAGGCGCAGGACAACTTCAATGTCATCCGGTTCTCCACGGGCGTCGAGACGCTCTTCAACGAGCCGCAACAGGCGAGCGACGACGCCAAAAAGCGCGGCGTGGCCTTCGCCAAGGGCCTGGACGCCGCCGGGGGCACCGCGATCTCGGCCGCCCTCGAAAAGGCGCTCGCCCAAAAGCCCGCCAAAGGCCAACCCCACCAGATCATCTTCGTGACCGACGGTATCCCCACCGTCGGCGAGACCCAGGCGCCCAAGATTCTTGCCCAAGCGCGCACGAAGCTCGACTCGAACGAGCGCTTGTTCACCTTCGGCGTCGGCTTCGACGTCAACACCCGCCTGCTCGACGGGCTCGCCAACGACGGGCGCGGCCTAAGCGACTACGTCAAACCGGGCGAGAACATGGAAGACGCCGTCTCGGCGCTCTACGACCGCATCTCCTCGCCGGTGCTCTCGGATATCCAGATCGATTTCGGCGGCGCAAAAGCCTACGACATCTACCCCAACCCCACGCCCGACCTGTTCCAGGGCGACCAGGTCGTGCTCTTCGGCCGGCACAAAAAGGCGTTCAAAAAGAAGATCAAGGTGACGGGAAAGACCGGGGGACAGAAGAAGACGTATAAGTTTGGGGGTGGGAAGAGGAAGGAAAAGGGTGGAGAGGGGGAGGAAGATGTCGAGGAGTACGACACGGCGCCCTTGGAGTTCATCCCGAAGCTGTGGGCGACTCGAAAGGTGGGCTTCTTGCTCGACCAGATTCGCATCAACGGCGAGCAGAAGGAGCTCAAAGACGAGGTGGTGCGCCTGGCCAAGAAGTTCGGGCTGGTGACGCCATACACGAGCTACCTGGCCGTCGACGACAGCGAGTTGGAGGAGGCGCAGCCGCAGGTGCAGAATCGCTCCGGGGCGACCGGGAATACTCGATCGGATAACGTGAGCAAGTTCTACAATTTCGACGACACCAACGTCGAGGGAAGCCTCGTAAAGCCTGACGGCCATAGCATAAGGGGACGAGCAGCCTCTTCGCCGAAAAAGCGCCGAGCACGCAAAGAGTCGCTATCGCAAGACCTCGGCGGCTTCGGCGGCTTCGGCAAATCGACCGGCGAGAGCGCCGTGCAGGCCTCCGAGGCGACGCGCGACCTCAAAGAAGCCGACAAGGTCGCCGAAGACAACCAGTCGACGCGGCGCTGGATCTCGGGCAAGACATTCGCGCTCGAAGAAGGGGTGTGGGTCCAAGAAGGCCTGAAGAGCGACGCAAAGGCGACGAAGGTGAAGATGTACAGCAAGAAGTACTTCCAGCTCGTCCAAGATCACCCCGAGCTCGGCAAGATCGCCAAGCTTGGCGACAAGGTGCTGGTGAAGCTGGGCGGGACGGTCTATCGCATCGTGCCCGAATGAGTGTCGGCACGAAGACCCCGGCGGGTGTACGAGGCTGTCGCAAAGGGACGCCGTCGTTCGGAGGGAGCGTTTGCAGCGCTGGTGGCAGGATCGTGTAGGAGAACCGCAAAGGTCGCCAAGGGCGCTAAGGAAGCAAAGGGGGGCGTTTGCTTCGGTTGCCCCTCTCTTCCGACATGCGGCTACGCGGAGCGACCACCCGCCCCGAAGACCCCGGCGGGCTCGTCCCGCCGGTGAATCAGCCTGTGCAGCTAACGAGGCGACCACCCGCCCCGAAGACCCCGGCGGGCTCGTCCCGCCGGTGAATCAGCCTGTGCAGCTAACGAGGCGACCACCCGCCCCGAAGACCCCGGCGGGCTCGCCCCGCCGGTGAATCAGCCTGTGCAGCTAACGAGGCGACCACCCGCCCCGAAGACCCCGGTGGGCTCGTCCCGCCGGTGAATCAGCCTGTGCAGCTAACCGGCCGTCCAGGCCCATCACGACGGCATACCGGTGCGTCTACCGACAAAATTCGCCGGCATGGGCGCTGCGGATTTTCTTATGATGTCGACAGGTCAACGGGCAAGGCCCGCCCCGTTTTGAAGCCACCTCGGATAGGTCATACGCTGAGCGCATGCCCACCCCGACGCCACGACCTACGAATTACAACGACGCCGCTGCGGCACTCCCATGGCACAGGCTCATCTTCACGCCACGTCTGAACTTCGACGCATCAACAAGCCCGCACCGGGCAAATCCGACCGTTTCGCCACAAGGACGAAACTGCCGGCTCGGCCTCCGCCGAGCGCGTCGAAGAGGTACGGGCCGACATCACCTCGAAGATACGCTCGCTACGAAAGCTTTGTTTTGCGGATCGGGAAACCGTTCCGCCGCAGTCCGAGCCCACCGGCTCAGCCACCCGGGCAGTGAGCCAAAACGAACTTCGACTCACCCGCCCGTTTGAAATTTGTGGGGAAATTCGTGGCCACGATACATCCACCCCTCATTATGGTTTTCGGCAAAATCCGAAATTTGTTGCGTCTTTTTTCTGAAATCGGGTCGTGAAGGGGTGCTGGAGGCGAAATTTTCTAAAGGCGTGTTCGCAGAAGCATCAACTCCGAGCAAAGACGCGTTCCGGAAAAACGGAAAGACCATCTTCTCAGCTCGATCGCTTCTGGCGAAACCGGAAAGGCCATTCTGTGAGCGACGACGCGTCTGGCGAAACCGGAAAGGCCGCTGGCTCAGCCCGATGGCTTCTGGCGAAACCGGAAAGACCATTTTGTGAGCAAGGACGCGTTCCGGAAAACCGGAAAGGCCATTTTCCCAGCGCGACGACGTGTCCTGGTTGCGTAGAGGCGCGATTTGTCAGCGCGACGACGTTCCGGGTTGCGTAGAGGCGCGATTCGTCAGCGCGACGACGTTCCGGGTTGCGTAGAGGCGCGAGTTCTCAGCGGGATGACGTTCCGGGTTGCGTAGAGGCGTGGTTTCTCCGCCCGACGACGTTCCTGGCGGCTTAGAGGCGGGCTTTGCCTGCGATCGGGCGCTTCGGAACGGCCAGAAGCGCGATTCGCTAATCTTCTTCCAGCGCAATACCCAACGCCGTGCCCCCAATCACCGCGATCGGCATGCAGATGAAGTTCATCAGCGGCACCCACAACAACAAGCTGGTCCCCAGGCCGAACGAGCCGGTCAGCGGCAGGTTATCCCAGATGAGGCCGAACTTGTCGCGAAGCTTCACCCCGTGGCGCTGCAGGGTCGGGTCGGTGTACTCGAGGGCGACGAAAAAGGCGCTCACGCACGCGCTCAGCACCGTGGAGGTGACGTTTCCGATGCCGGGGATGAAGTTGAGCAGCAAGATGGGGAGCATCAGCGAGGCGTACATAAGCCCGATGAACGCGCTCGAGCCGATGGACCGAAGCAGGTCGCCCACGATCGACTCGTCGGGGCCGGAGACGTCGTCGACCCCGCGCAGGATGCGCTCGGTGTGCTCGGACAAGAAGTCGTGGAACGGGCTCGCCACGATGCCGCCGGCCACCAGCACGACGACATACGAGAGCACCACCGCCGCCAGAAGGCACAGCACGTAGACGAAATACCACAGCACGATGAGCAGGTAGCTCAATAGCCCGTCGACTACCGGCTTCTCCCACAGCCAGTCGACGATGTCGCCGGCGTTGGTCAGCAGCAAATAGGCGCTGATCGCGAACAGCACCGCGTTGATGAGCGCCGGCACGATCACGAACGGCACCAGCTTTTTGTTCTCTTTGAGAAAACGCGCCGCCCGAAAGGGCAGCGTAAGCCCGCGAGTGACCTGACGAATCGTCGATCCGCGCCGGGCCTGCTTCAAATCTTCGAGTAACTCGTGCATGCCTGTGCTCCCTTGTGCGAGCCGCGCGGATTATTAATGATGCCGCTCGTGTTCCGACCAACCGATAACTCAGGCTCCCGCACAACGCTGCGTAGTCCACTTTGAACTATAGATCCATGCATCTAAAACCAAACCGCGTAAAGCTTCTTCTGACGGCCATCGCCGCCGCGTCTCTGTTGAGCGCGTCGCCGGCGTGGGCTCAACAACAAGACGATCGTTCGGCCCAAGCCGAGGTCGAAGCGCTGCTCGGCGAGGTCGCCAACGAAGCTCGCCCCGCCGTGGCGATGGGCAAGGTGCGCGCCCTGGAGCGCTTTGCACCGTACGTGCCCAACGGCTTCTTCGCAAAAGCGCTCGAAGCCGCCGCCCAGAAGACGCCTTCGCCGCTGGTCCGGTTCCGGCTGCTGCGCGCCGCCGAGGGCGCACGACTCGACAGCCGTGACTTCACCCACGGCAAAGACGGCATGAACGGCCCGATGGGCAAACAGGGCTGCGTGACCGACTGGACGCTCGTGGGACCCTTCGACAACCCGTCGATGGAAGCGTTTCACGTGAAACTCGGCCCCGAAGAGGGCGCCTCCGGCCCGTATGCGGGCAAGATGACCGAGGTCGATTGGCGCGCCAACCCCGATTACGACCGGCTGTGCCAATTTGATCTCGACTACACCGTCGAGCCCAACACCGCCGCGGTGGTCTATCTGGCCAGCGAAATCGACGCCAAGCGCGCCGGCGAGGCGAGGCTCTTGTTGGGTGCCGACGGGGCGTTCAAGGTGTGGCTCAACGGCAAGCCCGTGGCCTATCGCGGCGAAGATCTGGGGCTGGGCATCGACGGCGAGGCCTGGAAGATCGACCTCGAGAAGGGCAAGAACCAGCTTCTGGTCAAGCTCGGCTCGACCGGCGACGGCAGCCTCGGGCTGACCGCCCGTGTGGTCGACCCGCAGCTTCGACCGATCGACGACCTCGCTTCTGCGGGGACGTGGAACGCGGGGAAGGTCGAAAAGGTCGAGAAGGACAAGCTGAAGCCGACCGGGCAGGGCATCGCGGCTCGAGCCGCTAAGCAAGCCGCCAAGGTGAGTAAGCGGGTCAGAGCGAGTGAGATGGCCGACGCCGTGTGGGCTGCGTGGCTGTGGAGCCAGGTCGAGCCCCTCGACGCGGCCACCCCGTGGCGAAGCACCGGCGACAAAATCGTCGCCGCGGCGAAAAAGAAAGCCGGCGCGGTTCCGGCACGCGAACTCGCCATGGCCGCCGAGCTCTTCGAAGAGCACTGGAAGAAGCTCGACCTGCTGCAGCGCGCCCATAAGCTCGCCCCGTCCGACCCATGGATCGCCGCGCGCTTGGCCGCCGAGTACGGCGCGAGCATCGCCACGGCGACGCAACTCAAGGAGCGCGAGGTCCTCGACGAGTTGCGCGCCCAGCACCCCGGCTTTTTGGCGGCCTACGCCTCGCTGGCCGACTGGTACGCCAACCGCGGCTTCGCCGAAAAGGCGCTGCGCGTGCTCGAGGCCTACAATGCCGACGACCGCATGAAGGTGTCGGCGTACGTGGGGCGTCTGGCCTATCTGACCTACCAAGTGGGCAAGCGCGAGCAGGCCGAGAAGCTGTACCGCAAGATGGAGAAGCTGTCGGCGTTTAACACCTCCTACGCCTGGAAGCGCGCCGGCGACCTCATCGCCAAAGGCGAGCACGACGAGGCGCTCGCGATTATCCGCGACCAGCGCGAATTCGCGCCCCATTCGCTGCGCTGGGGCATCCGTGAGGCCGAGACGCTGCGCGCCAAGGGTGACACAAAGGCCGCGCTCGCCGAGCTCGACGAGCTTCTGGCCGAGCGCCCGGGCAACACCGGCCTGTACCGCCGCAAAGCCGAGATGCTCGTCGCGCTCGACAGGACCGACGAGGCCGTGGCGGTCGTCGACCAGGCGATCGCCCAGAAGCCGCAGGACGCCCAGCTTCGCCAGTTCAAGCGCTTCCTCGAGCCGAACGCGAACCGCTTTTACGAGCCGTGGATGGTCGAGGATATCCAGAAGATCGCCAAAAAGGCGCCCGCCGGCTCGTTCAACTACGACACCATCGTCGACCAGAAGCTCGTGCGCGTGGCCCCCAACGGGTTGGCCACCGAGGTGATCCAGCGCGCTGATCGCGTCATCACCAGCGAGGGCATCGACTCGGCCAAGTTCCACCGGGTGAGCTACCAGACCGGCGACGAGCAGGTCGAGGTGCTCTCGGTCAAGGTGCATAAGGCCGACGGCACCGTCTCCGAGGACTACGACCAGTGGCACTCGGGCGGCTCGCGCAAAGGCTCGACGACCTACAACGACGGCGCCTACGTCAACCTGCGCGCCAACAACGTCGAGGTGGGCGATATCGTCGAGTTCCGCTATCGCGTCAGCCAGATCGCCAACGAAAACTTCCGCGGCGACTATTTCGGCGACGTCACCTACATCAACAGCACCAAGCCGATCGCGTTTGCGCGCTACGCGGTGCATTACCCAAGGAGCTGGGACCTGTATTTCCGCGCGCCCAAGGCCGAGCACAAGAAGCTCGAAGACGCGCTGCCGGGCGACGCCAAGCTCGAGAAGAACTATCGGGTGACCGCTTTCGAGATGAGCGATATCGAGGACGTCGAGACCGACCCCGGCCAGCCCGGCTACACCGATGTTTACGACTACGTGTTGGTCTCGAATAAGAAGACCTACGATGAGGTCGGCAACTGGTGGTGGAACCTCATCAAAGAGCAGCTCATCGTCGACGAGACGATTCGCAACAAGGTCGCCGAGCTGACCGAGGGCCTGAAGACCGAGGAACAGAAGGTCGAGGCGATCCACAACTACGTGGTCAAGAATACCCGCTACCTGCACGTCGGTCTGGGGATCCACGGCTGGAAGCCCTACCGGACGACGACCTGCTTCCGGAACCGCTACGGCGACTGCAAGGACAAAGCAGCGCTGCTCAAGGTGATGCTCGACGAGGCGGGCGTGCCCGCCAAGATGGTGCTGGTGCGCACCCGCAAGCTTGGCACCGTCGAGAAGTTCCCGGCCTCCATGCATATCTTCAACCACGCCATCACCTACGTGCCGAGCATGGATCTGTATCTGGACGGCACGGCCGAATATAACGGCACCACCGAGCTGACCCCGATGGACCAGGGCGCCCAGGCGCTCATCGTCGACGACGGCGGCGCGGCCAAGATGGTCACGCTGCCCATCGACGAGCCCACCGACAACCTGCTCCGCCGGGAGATGACCGTCGACCTGACTGGCGACTCGCCGCTGACCGAGGGGCGCCTGGTCGCCCGCGGCCAAAACGCGGTGTACTACCGCCGCTCGCTCGAAGATCCGGAGCGGCGCGACGAGGTCTTCGAGAAGCAATTGGCCGGGGTTTACCCGGGCGCCGAACTCATCAGCGCCACGTACAAGAACCTGGGCGACCTCGAGAAACCGGTCGAAATCTCCTTCAAGTTCAAGGGCGGGCGCCTCGAGCGCTCGAACCACGGCAGAGAGTTCATCTTCCCGTACGGAGCGCCCAAAGATCTGCTGTCGGCCTACGCCAAGCAGGCCTCGCGCACCCAGGATTTGACGATTCGCCTGCCGTTCGAAAACCACACCACGATGCGCTACCGCCTGCCGGCCACCGAGAGCTTCGAGCAGGTCCCCCGAGACACCAAAGTCGAGAGCAAGTTCGGCACGGTCACCATCGACTTCGACAAGAAGTCCGACCACCTGTCGGTCGACATTCGCTACAACATCGCTGTCCAGCGGATCAAAGCCGAGGATTACCCGAAGTTCCGACAGTTCGTGTCCGAGATGACCGCGGCGCTCAACGAGACGATTGGCATTGGTAAAGAGCAATGAAATACACATCACGCATTAGCTTCACCCTCGCTGCAGCCCTATTCGCCGCGAGTTGCACATCCGGCCCGCAGACGCGGACTGACCGCTACGACTTCCCGGCTGAGACCCGCGCGAGCCGCACGCTCGACACCTGGTTTGCCAATAACGGCGACGGGGTCGACTACAGCGCGCCCGTCGACAAAAAGGCGCCCATCGAGCAGGTCTTCGCGCTCGCGGAGGTCGCCCATTGGGATGGAGACGTCGAGCGCGCCGGCGAGTTGTACTTGCGCATGCTCCAGCGCGAGCCGGCCCACCCGCTCAATCGCTTTGCGGCGGCGCGCCTCTATGCGCTTCGCGACGAGCTAGTCGACTTCCACGACCGTCTCGAGCCGGTGCTGGCCGAGATTCAATTCGGCGACGTCGAGCCGATGGCGGCGGTCTATCTGTCGCTCATCGGCCAGCAGGTGAGCTGGAACGGCTGGAAGAAGTCCGATACTGAGGAGCCCTTTTCGGGCGACGCGCTCGGCTTTCCGTCGCGTTGGATGACCACGCCGGTGCTGTCGCACTGGAGACTGCTCGATTTCGACCGCAAATTCGGCGTCGAGGACGAGTCGGCCTTCCAGCACAAGTACCTATCGCCTTACGTCGCCGAGGACGTGCCCGCCAATTACGAGACGGTGCGCCCCTTTGTGGCTAACGGCATCAACCTGTCGCCGAGCTTTGACCGCTCCGGGGTCCACTATATGGAGACCTTCGCGACGGTGGAGCCGCCCGGTCCAGGTGACAAACAGGGCGAAGACAAGCGTAGCTACCTGCTCTACACGAGCTTTTCGGGCGCGGCCAAAGTTTGGATCGACGGCGAGCTGGTCATCGAGCGTGAAGAGGGCGAGTACGGAACGAGCAAGCGCCTTCGCCGCATCGAGCTCAGCCCCGGCGAGCACCGCATTCTGGTCAAGCTCGCCTACCAGCGCGGCTACCGCGATTGGTTCGACTTCGCGCTGCTCGAAGACGACGCTACGGCGCTGTCCGGTAGCGGCGTCACCTTCCGCGAGATGCCCCAAGAAGGCGCGTCGCAAGGCACGGTCACGCTCGCTTCGGACCAAAAGCTCCCCTCGGAGCTCGAGCCGCTGATGGTCGCCCCCGAGGACGTCGAGGACGCCAGCGATACCGAGCTCTTTTTGACGGCCAGCGCCAGCTACATGGACCTCGAGCCGACGTATTTTGACGCCGCCTTCAAGGAGCTGATGCGTCGACACAAGGACTTCGCGCCCGGCTACGTACTGCGCTCGAAGCAGACGCAGACCTTGTGGGAAGTGCCGTCGCGCATCCGCGATTCGCGCACGCTTTCCGATATCCGCCGCGCCCACCGCCTCGACCCCGACAGCATCGACAACTCGGTGCGTCTCATCGAGTGGCTGCGCTCCCAGGGCACCAATGAGCGCGAGCTTCGCGAGTTGCTCGAGGCGACGCGTGACGCCGCGGTCACCGAAGATGGTGAGCTTCGCAACGTCGAGCCGCTCATCGAGTGGGCCGATTGGCTCAGCGACCAGGGCTATGCGGAGTCGGCCGAGAAGGCGTGGAAGGCAGTGCTCGACGTCGCCCCCGCGAATTGCAAGGCCGCCGGTGAGCTGCAGCAGCTCTACTACCATCGCAGTTACTTTCCGCCGCTCGACGGCCTGATCGCCGAGCCCGAGAAGTGCCCGTCGCTCGCCGAGACGCTCGCATTCGAGCGAAACGACATGCCCGACGAGCGCTTGGCGGTCTATCGCAAGCGCGCCAAGCGCTATCCGTACAATAGCTCGGCGCAGATCAACTACGCCGACGAGCTCATCGCGCAGGGGCGTGCCGGCGAGGCCAAGAAGGTCTTGCTCGCCGGCAAAGAGCGCATGCCGTGGGCGCTCAACGTGTGGAACAAGCTCGCCAACCAGACCTTGGCCGAGGAAGGCAAGGACGCGGCGGTTGCCGTGATTCAGGAGGCGATCGACCACAACGGGAGCTCCGGCTGGCTGCAGTGGCGCATGTCGATCCTCGAGAACGATATCCCGCTCGAGAGCCTGATGCCCGACGGCCTGGAAGCTGCGCGCGTCGAGGTCGAGCGCGCCAAAGAGCAGGGCGAGGGGTATGCGAGTGACGAGGCGTACTACGTGGTCGACTTCGCGGCGCGCAAATACTTCGACGACGGCTCCTCGGTCACGCTCACCCATAACTTGGTGCGCGTGCTGACCAAGAACGCCATCGACCGCTTCGGCGAGTTCGACGCGCCCAACGATGCACGCCTGGTCCTCGCACGCACCGTCAAAGCCGACGGCTCGACGCGCGTGCCGCAGGAGACGACGGGCAAAGACACGCTCAGCATGCCGGGCCTAGCACCCGGCGACTTTGTCGAGACGGCCTATGTGCAGTACTCGCCGCCCGAGTCGCTGTCGAAGACGGCGCGCGACGGCATGCGCTTCTTCTTCAAGATGGCGAACATCTCGAGCTTGCACAGCGAGTACGTCATCTTGGGGACCGACGGCGAATTCTTGCGCGAGAACGGCGCGCCCGAGGCCGAGAAGATCAAGACGGAAGAAGGCGAGGGCGTGCGCTTTGTGCGCACCGACAGCCCGCGTCCGCGCTCCGAGCCTTCGACGGTGTCGTGGGACGAGTATCTTCCGTGGGTCCAGTTGTTCCGCAAAGGCACGACCGTGGGCGAATTCGAGGCATCGCGCCGCGCCTACGTCGATACGATCCGCGACAGCATGAAGATCAGCCGCGGGCTCGACGCCCAGATCGCCAAGTGGCGTAAAGGGCTCGAGCCGGGCAGCGATGAAGAGGTCAAAGAGCTCTTCTACCGCGTCTCGAAGTGGTTCCCCGACCCGTCTTTGACAGATTTTGGCAAAGATGCCAGCCACGCGCTGGCCGAGCGCGACGGCAGTCCGCTGCTGGTGCTCAAGGCCGCCTACGACAAAGCCGGCATCCCGGCGCACATCTACATGGCCAAGAGCAGATTCGCCCACCCGAAGGAGTTCCCCACCGGCGAGATGGGCAAGTACCGCTCGCCGCTGCTCGAAGTGCAGATGCCCGACGGCAAGAGCGCGTGGCTGTCGCCCTCGGGCCCGGACGCGATGTTCGGCGCCATCGGCCTGTCGGTGCTCGGTCAGCCGGCGGTGTGCATCACCTGTGAGGAGCCGACGAAGAAGACGGTCCCCGCCGACGGCCACCGCGATCCTACGCGCACCGTCGACGTGTCGGCCGAGTTGACCGAAAACGGCACACTCAGCGGCACCGCTACGATGACCTACGAGGGCATCCGGGCGTTCGTCATCCGCTCGAGCCTGCGCAGCCGCGCCGACGAGAGCGCGCGCCGCAAGTACGTCGACCTGATGCTGTCGAACCAGGTGCCGGGCGCCTCGCTCGCAAGCTTCGAGATCGAGGGCGAAAAGACGCCCGACAAGCCGCTGGTCATCAGCGCCAAATTCGAGCGCCCCTTCTTCGCCCGCGAGGTCAAGCCGGGCGTGATGAAGGTCGAAACGGCCCTGTTCCGCGAGCCGGTCGCCCAAGCTTACGCCGAACTATCGACGCGCACGACCCCGATGATGGTGCGCTACCAGCGCGACCACGACTACTCGTTTCACGTGAAACTTCCGGAGGGATGGCGCGCCAAACTGCGCAGCCAGACGGGCGAGTGGACCTTGGACAGCAAGTGGGGCAAGTTCAGCCGCTCGGCCGGCCTGACCGCCGGCCAATTGGGCATCACCTCGAGCATCGACATGCCCATCCAGCGCGTGCAACCCGACGAGTACAAGAAGTTCCAGCAATGGGCCGTCGGCGTCGAGCGCAGCTCGTTGCTCTTCCTGACGCTGGAGAAGCAAAACTAACCAGGGTGAACTGCAAAGGGCGCAAAGGGCGCGAAGGAAGCAAAGGAGAAAGAGCTTACGAGCTTTTGGCGTCCTTTGCGTTCTTCGCGCCCTTTTCGGTTTAGCGCTGCTGTTTATCCAACGGTGTACGTCTGGCCCTGCTGGGCGAAGTCGAGCTCATCGATGGGCTGGAAGCCCTCGGGGAGGTGGACGACGAGCATCTTTTGGCGAAGCTCTTCGGGCAGGCCCATGAGCTTGTCGAGCGGGGTGTGGCCCGGCCCGAAGCTCGTCTCGTGCATGATGAAGTCGGCGTCGCCCAGCCACTCGATGAGTTCGGGATCGTAGGCCGTATCACACGAATAACCCAGCGTGTGCTCGCCGTCGCTGATGCGCATCGCCATCGTGGGCAGGTGGTGCGTCGTGCACCGTGTGGTGATCTCGAACGGGCCGATCTTGTGCGGTTCGCCCCACTCGATGATGTCGAGGTCGTAGTAATCGTCGGGGGTGAGATCGTCGTAGGTCTCCCCGTTGTACGACCGTCCCAACGACACGGCCAGGCGTCCGTCCCACAGCCGCTCGCCGGCCTCTGGCGAGGTGTAGATCTTCATCTTTCCGCCGCTGACGTAGCGCCGGTAGGCCAGCGTCATCTCGAGGCCATTGACGTGGTCGCCGTGCAGGTGCGTGATCACGATTGCGTCGATCGTGTCGACGTCGACCTCCTCTCCCTTATGCTCGAACGCGTGGTCTTGCAGCGCGTTGCGGTAGCTATCGGGACAGTCGACCGCGAGCAGAAAGTCATCCTTCTGCAGCAAGAAATTCGTCCCGTAGTGCTCGCGAGAAAAGGCGTTTCCGACGCCATTCATCAAAATCTGAAAACTCATCGGTGGACCCGTTGGGCTGGTGTCGCAAGATGCCCTCTTTGTCTCACGAATCGCCGCGCCGGTCCAGAGATTCGAAAGGCTCCTCGGTCGCCTCGGCGGCAGTGCTTCGAGCGCTGGTGGTTTTGGAGGCAGCGCTTCGAGCGCTGGTGGTTGTGGAGGCAGCGCTTCGAGCGCTGGTGGCTTTGGAGGCAGCGCTTCGAGCGCTGGTGGTTTTGGAGGCAGCGCTTCGAGCGCTGGTGGTTTTGGAGGCAGCGCTTCGAGCGCTGGTGGTTTTGGAGGCAGCGCTTCGAGCGCTGGTGGTTTTGGAGGCAGCGCTTCGAGCGCTGGTGGTTTTGGAGGCAGCGCTTCGAGCGCTGGTGGTTTTGGAGGCAGCGCTTCGAGCGCTGGTGGTTTTGGAGGCAGCGCTTCGAGCGCTGGTGGTTTTGGAGGCAGCGCTTCGAGCGCTGGTTCCAGACCAAGATGGTCTGCCTCCAATGGCTCGACCAGACCAGGACGGTCTGCCTCCAATGGGTCCACGATCCAAACAGCCACCATAAAGAAATTTCGCCCCTAGACCCCCGCCACGCCCCGATCTCCGCCAAACGCACGCAACAAATCGCCCGTTTCTGCCGAAAACCAGAGTGCAGCATCCACTACACTCTGATCAGGAGAAACTCGTGAAAAACTACTTCGACTACTCAGGCCCGCAACGCTTCCGTCGCGGGGAGTCGCTTCCGCACCTCGAGGTCGATGGCGGGATCTACTTCGTGACCATTTGCCTCCAGGATTCCATCCCCAAAAAACAACTCGCCCGCTTCAAAGCAGAGCGTGAAGAAGAGCTGGAGCGTCTCAAAAAGCAGAAGAAACTCACCAGCAAGACTCGCCAACTGGTCGACGATGGATACTTCGAGAAGGTCGACGGAGTCCTCGACCAGGGCCACGGATCGATGCTACTGCAGCGCGACGATGTAGCGCAGATCGTCGCCGACGCCTTCGAGTACTTCCACCGCGACCGCTACGACCTCGACATGTGGTCGATTATGGGTTCGCACGCCCATCTGACGCTCCAAACGCGCCGCGGGCATTGGTTGTCCGACATCATGCACTCGTGGAAGTCCTTCACCGGCAACGAGATCAACAAGCTCGTCGGGCGGGAAGGCAAGCTCTGGCAGGCGGACTTCTACGACCGACTGCTTCGGTCGGAAGAAGAGCTGGCCGAGAAGCGCAAGTATGTTTGGAGGAACCCGGAGGCCGCGGGGTTTAAGGAGTGGAAATGGCGCAGACAATACCCCGACCGGTGGTCCAAAGACGAGGAGAAAGCCAGCTAGGAAAGGTCGCCATTGCAGGCAGCGCTTCGAGCGCTGGTGGTTTTGGAGGCAGCGCTTCGAGCGCTGGTGGTTTTGGAGGCAGCGCTTCGAGCGCTGGTGGTTTTGGAGGCAGCGCTTCGAGCGCTGGTTCCAGACCAAGATGGTCTGCCTCCAATGGCTCAACCAGACCAGGATGGTCTGCCTCCAATGGCTCGACCAGACCAAGATGGTCTGCCTCCAATGGCTCGACCAGACCAGGATGGTCTGCCTCCAATGGCTCGACCAGACCAGGATGGTCTGCCTCCAATGGCTCGACCACTGGATCCTACTGCTCGATACGCACCCCGCCCGATGCTTTCAGCGTGTTCTCGAGGCGCTCTTTCATGTTCAGGCACTCGCCCGAGTCGGTGTTGTTGGTCACCAGCACCTGCGTCCCGCTTGTCTTCAGGTCGCCGTCGCGCAGGCAGCTTGTCAGTGGGACGTTCTCGAGGAAGCGCGCGACGTCGAACGTGAACACCACCCGGCCGTCTTCGGGGACGTCGATGCCGCCGTCGGGCTCGACGTCGACCTCGCCGCTGAAGCCGACGCGGATGGCGAGTTCGCGCGCGTTGTTCTCCTCGTCGCGAAACGCGGCGTTCACGATCCAAGTGTTGCCCACGATCAGGTCGCCCGACGACACACCGCGGGTGGTCGACTTCGCTTCGTCGAACTCGACGTCGATCTCTTGGTAGCGAAGCGCCGGGATGGGCACCTCGCCGATGTTCGGCGTCAGTTCGCCTGTGGCGACGTCGAGCACGAACGGCCCCTCGATCTTGAGCTCGGCGTTGTTGGAGATGTCGTCGTCGCTCGCGTCGACCTCATCGTCGAATTGCGAGTCGCATTTGACCTCAGGGGCCAGTTGCGCCTCGATATCGTCGCACTCGACGTATTGGGGCAACTCGAACTCGATCTCTTCGACGAGCAGCCGACTCTCCGTCAACGTGTAGACGGTGCCGTTGTCGTCGGCAAAGACGAGGTCGTCGGACGAGTTGGACAGGGAACTGGTCGCGCCCAATGCGAAGGTGGCTTGGCCGGGGTCGAAATCGGAGTCGTCAATGTCGACGGTTTCGTCTTCGAGGCTGCACCCGACGCCGCCTGTGAGCAGAACGGCAAGCACAACGGCGAGCGTCGGCGAGCTGACGTTTAGGGAGCGCGCGAGCGATCTCAGATACGGCATAAGGCCTCCGAGGGTAACGTCGATAGGTCATGTCATCTGACACGATCAAATGTCGACGTTTTTGCCCCGGAGGCCAGCGTTGATGCTCGGATTCGTGGGATTTACATCGTTTCGGGCGGCGGCTCGATCTTCAGACGCAGCGAGTCCTCGAAGTTCGACTCGAACTGTGCCTCGGCGTCACCACAATCGTCGATCGCCTCGTCGTCGAGGGTGACCAGACCGTCTCGAGACTTCAGCGAGCCGGCCATCAGACAGTCGGTGACCGGAATGGAGTCGAGCCAGTTGGCCACGTCGAGCTGCAAGACCAAGGTGCCGCCATCGGCGACTGCCGCTTGGGGCAGGTCATCGGCGCTGGCTTTGGCCTCGGCCTTGAACGAGAAGTCGAGCATCAGCTCGCGCTTGCTGTTCATGAACTCGAAATCGGAGAAGGCGACCACGGTGTGATCGATGATGTCGGCGTCCCGTGGCACGGTGTTGTCTTCGATGCGGGCCGTGTCGACCTCCAGGTCCACCGTCGTGTAACCGATGGCCGGAATCCGAATCGTCGAGAGGTCCGGCGTGCTGGTGCCTTCGAGCACGTTGAAGACGAACGGGCCGTCGATCTTGATCTGGTCCTCGCCGCCCAGCGCGCCGTCGTCGTCGCACTGAACGCGCGCGTCGAACTCACCGCCGATGTCGCCGCAAGAGATATTCGCCGGAAGATCGAACTCCAACTCCTCGACCGCGATGGTCAGCGAGGTCATCGAGTAGAGGGTACCCGACGGGTCTTCGAACTCCAGTTGGTTGGCCATGGTGTTCGTCGAACTCATCGCCTCGAGGCGCACCTGGGCGGTGCCAAACTCCTGCGGCGAGTCTCCATCGCCATTGTCACCGCAACCGGCGGCGAGCCAACTCGCCACCAGGGCCACACCCAGGCACGCCCCTAACGCAGGGGCGGACAAGCGGTTCGACCAAGGAACACGACATCGGGCTAAATTCGACATAACGCCTCCGGTTACAGCAACAACACGACCTGTGATGGGCAGCCGCAGGGGGTTACCCTGCGGGCCGCGATAGGAAGCAAAGATTGGGTGGCTAGCGTGTGATTCCGACGAGCAGCGACTCTTCGAAGTTCGTCTCGAATTCGCCTTCGGCGTCGGAACATTCGCCACCGACGTCGTCATCGACCACAACGCGGCCGTTGGCCGACTTCAAGTCGCCGTCGGCCAGACACTGGGTGATGCGCACGTCGTTGAACCAGTTGGTGACGTCGAGGCGCAGCACCAAGGTGTCACCATCTCGGAGTGCGTCGAGCAGTCCCTCTTCGTCCTGCCCTTCGCCGTACTTCGCTTCGGTGTCGAAGCTGAAGCGAGCGTCGAGCTCCTGCTTGGTGTTGTTGCGCTCGAAGTCGGCGAGCATGCGCACCGTCTCGCCGCGGATGAACTGCGGAAACTCGTCTTGGTCGTCGTCGATGTTGTTGACCTCGAGATCGATCTCGTCGTAGCTGAGCGCGGGGATTGTTAGCCCCGAGATATCGGGCACCGTCTCGCCGGTCAGCAGGTTGACGGCGATCTTGCCCTCGACTTTGATCTCGTCGTCCTCGCCCTCGAGCTCGCCCTCGTCACACTCGACGCGGCCGCTGATTTGGTCTTCGACATCATCACAGTCGACGCCGTCGGGCAGGTCGAGCTCGATCTCGTCGATCGCCACCCACAATTCGGTGATCGTGTAGGTGGTGCCCTGCGGGTCCTGCAGCTCGATTCGGTCGGCCGTTCCCATGTCACTGGTCGCGGCGAGCGCCAAGTTGATCGAGCCAAAGTCCTGTTGCGCATCGTCGTCATCGTCACCACAACCGGCGGCGAACATGCCCACCACCAGCGCAGCGCCGAGCCACGCGTGCATCGGCCGTCCGTACTTGCCTGTCGTCATGCTACTTCTCAGTCGGTCCAGGAGAGACATAAGCTCCTCCACAATTTGAGAGAAAAACGCACTTGCACAGAAACACAGAGATGGCTCCACCGTCCCCCCGGATGCAGTGGAGCCACTCTGGTTGTTGTCACGGCGACGGCTTGAGCTCCGTGACGCTGCCATCGGCTTGAATCGCCAAGATGGCAAACCCCGGCCCATCGGTGCCGTTGGTCTGGTCGAGATCTCCGGGGGTCAGGAACCCGGAGGCGACCAGCGTCAACGCCTCACCTTCGAAGACGCTCAGATCGACATCGACCTGGGCGAGCACCGACGACTGATCGGCTGGGGTGACTTGCAACCCGACCGGAGCCGGGTCGACCATGAAAAACTCACTGAATTGTCCGTAGTTGAGGTCATCGACCAGCGTCTGCTTGCCGGCGGCGGTGACCACATCGATGGCCGGGGCGTCGGTCACCCCGTGAAATGCCTTGAGCTGGACCATGTCCCAGCTGTCGGAGACCTCGCGCACCACCCCGAATTTGACGTCGAAGGCGATGTCTTCGCCTCCCGGGTTGGGCTCGAACTGGCTCGGGTCACTCACCCCCGTGGCAATGCCGGCGTAGGTCGCCCCGGCGGCCAAGGTGGGCGTGGCCACAAAGATGGCGTCTTCATCCGACGCACTGTCAGACGGCGCGATCGCCACGTCGACCGCGATGCCCGACGGGTAGCTCAACGCCGCGGTGGCCTGCCGATAGGTCAGGTCGTCTCCCACCAACTCGCCTTCGATATACACGTCGACGGTGTCGAACGCCGCATCGGGGCTGTTGTGGACGACCTGCACGCGGCCGGCCTGCATCAGCTCGATGCCCTCGCCGCCCTCGGCGGGGTAGGCCACAAGCGCGAATTCGGGGCGATCGCTGTTGTCGGTGTTCAAAAAGCCCGAGGCGGCGATGACGAACGCCTGGCCGCCGCCCAGATTGGGCGTCTGGAACGAGTCGATCCGCCGGTCCTCGCGCGCCGGGTTGGTCACATCGAGGGTGTGGATCCCGTTGGGGATATCGACGTAGTTGGAGAATTCGGCGTAGTTCAGCCCGCTCAACAGCGTGGTAGTGCGGTCGACGACGATGTCGACCGGCGGGGTGTCGGGGCTGCTGTGAAAGATCGTGGCCTGGTCGACTCCGTCGTCACTCGACTCGACGCGTGCCTCCTCGAGTAGCGTCAGGCCCAGCGAGATGTCGCCGTTGGCCGGCGTGGTCGGCGTGTTCTGCGGATCGAGCACCCCGTTGACCGCGGCGACGAATTGGCCGCCATCGTCGAGACTGATCGGCCCGAGCTCGACGATGCGGTCGTCGAAGCTGTCGCTGGTGCCCGGCGCCAGCGCGATCGTCAGATCGGTGTCGGCAGGCACCTGCTCGAAAGCGGTGGCCGTGCGGTAGCGAAAATCGTCGATGAACAGGTTGCCGTTGACGTAGACGTCGACGACCTGCGCCGCCGGATCGGGCGACTCGTGGATCACCTGCAGCAGGGCGCTCGGGCCGGTGAAGGCGTCCTCCTCGGCGTCGTCGTCGGCGTCCACCGGCTCGGCATCGCCCACGTCGGCGCCTGCGTCATCACCAGCGTCGCCCACGCCTACATCGGCGACTGGTTGCTCGTCGTCATCATCGTCATCACAGCCCACTGCTCCCAGCGCCAGCGCTCCGGCCAGCACCAGCGGCCACAGTCGCAGTCGCCTCGTCATCTCCCGTCGTGTACGCATCGTTCCCCCCAGTTTTCCCTTCCATCAGCCACCTGGCAGCGTCTACAACAGCTATCATCAACACGCTGCCCCGATTCGATTGTCCATTCTCACAACCCGCAGGCCCCCGCCTCTGGTTGCGAACTGCTCTGGTGTTCCCCTCGGTATTTCGGGTACATCGGTAAACCTCGACGTATTCGCGGGTTTGACTAGGGATGTTTTCGATTTTTTTCAAAAACTCCCCGTCATCACTCGATTTACGCCCCCTTGCCGCCGCACGACCCGGCTGTTATGTTCCGCGCCCGTTCCATCGGGCGAAATCCGACTCGCCCGCCACTGTCGCAAGCTCAGGACTGCATCTATGTCTGTACGTGTCGTTTTTCTGGGGACCGGAAGCGGAAAGCCGATGCCGCACCGTGGGGTGTCGTCGGTGGCGCTATTCCGCGACGGAAAGATGTACATGTTCGACTGCGGCGAGGGTACCCAGGTCCAGTTGTCGAAGTCGTCACTGCGCCCCGGCGCGCTCGAGTCGGTCTTTTTGACCCACTTCCACGGCGACCACGTCAACGGACTGCCCGGCTTTGTGGGCTCACTGACGCTGAACCGACGCGAAGATGCCCTCGACATCTACGGCCCCAGCGGGCTGAACCACTGGTTCAAGGCGCTGCGCGACCTGCACATTTTGTGGCCGAGCTTTCCGGTCCACGCCCACGAGCACAAAGAGCCGGGCGTGATCTGCAAGCAGAGCGACTACCGCGTCGAAGTCCGCCGGCTCCGCCACCGCGTGGAGACCTGGGGCTACGCCTTCATCGAAGAAGACCGCCCCGGCCGCTTCGACCTCGACGCCGCCAAGGCACTAGGCGTGCCGCCCGGCCCGCTGTACGGCCGCCTGCAACAAGGCGAGACGGTTGAACTCGACGACGGCCGCACAGTTGCTCCCGACCAGGTGCTCGGCCCGTCACGCCCCGGCCTCAAGATCGCCTACATCACCGACACCTCGCCGTGCGACGGCGCCATCGAGTTGGCCAAAGACGCCGATTTGGTCATCCACGAGGCAACCTACCCCGCCGGCAACGAGAAGTTGGCCCACGAACGCGGCCACTCCACCGCCGCCGACGCCGCCCACTGCGCCCGCAAAGCCGGCGCCAAGAGGCTCGTGCTCACGCACCTGTCCCAGAAGTATATCCGCCCCAAAGAATTCTTGGCAGGCGCCCGGGATATCTTCCCGAACACCGATGTCGCCGAGGATTTGATGGAGTTGGAGATCAAGCGCCGCGATCAGTAGCAGCGGAGTGGGTTGTTGGGGCCCCCTCCGCCTCGCAAACTGTGCTCGGCACCTCCCCGACGCGGGGAGGGGTGGCGAGCCTGAACGCCTTCACGTCTTGCCACCCCTCCCCGGCGCGGGGAGGTGGCGGCGCAGCGAAGCGAAGCCGTCGGAGGGGGCACCAACAACCCTCCCCCTTCATCACTTCGCATCCAGCCAGTTGTCACCCACGCCCAGGTCGACCTCGAGCGGCACGTCCATCTCGCAGACGCCCTCCATGCCCTCGCGCACGATGTCGCGCGCCTCATCGACGAAGTCGTCCTCGACCTCGAAGACCAATTCATCGTGCACCTGAAGCAGCATGCGCATGGGAAGCTCGTCGGCCTCGATCTGCTTTTGCAGGTTGACCATGGCGTACTTGATGATGTCGGCGGCGGTGCCCTGAATCGGGGTGTTGACCGCGGCGCGCTCGGCGAAGGCCTGCTGGCGGCGGCTCGTTTGAGTGAGCTCGGGGAGCAGCCGGCGGCGGCCGAACATCGTCTCGGCGTAGCCCGTGTCGCGGGCGCGTTCGACGAGTTCGTCGAAGAAGTCGGTGACCTTGGCGTACTTCTCGAAGTAGTTGTCGATGTACTGCTTGGCGTCCGATTGCGAGATGTCGAGCTCGCGGGCGAGTCGGCGCGAGCCCATGCCGTAGAGGACGCCGAAGTTGATCGTCTTGCCGGCGCCTCGCTGCTCGGGGGTCACCTCGTCGAACTCGACGTCGAAGATCTGCGAGGCGGTCAGCCGGTGGATATCCGCGCCGGACCCGTACGCCTCGAGCAGGAGCGGGTCTTGGGACATATGCGCTAGGATGCGAAGCTCGATCTGCGAGTAATCGGCCACCAGAAGCTTCGAGCCAGCGTCGGGCACGAACGCCTTGCGGATTTGACGGCCGCGCGCGGTGCGCATCGGGATATTTTGCAGGTTCGGGTTCGACGAGGAGAGCCGGCCGGTGGCCGTGACCGCCTGGTTGAAGTCGGTGTGGATGCGTCCGGTGTCCTCGCGGATGAGCTCCGGCAGTGCGTCGACGTAGGTGCCTTTGAGCTTCGAGAACGAGCGGTACTCCAAGATCAGCTCGGGGAGCTCGTGCAGCTCGCTTAGCTCCTCGAGCACCGACGCCGCGGTCGACGGGCCGGTCTTGGTGCGCTTTTTGACCGGCAGGCCGAGCTTGTCGAAGAGCACTTCGCGAAGCTGCTTGGGGCTATTCGGGTTGGTCGGGCCGCCAGAGAGCTCGTCGATCTGGTCTTGCAGCTCTTGGAGCTCCTTTTCGAACTCCTCGCTCAGCTCACCGAGCATGTCGTGGTCGATGCGCACGCCCGTGGCTTCCATGATGCCGAGTACGCGGGTCAACGGAACCTCGAGCTTGTCGTGCAGCTCGTCCAATTCCGCGTCGATGAGCTCGGGCTCGAGCTCGTTGCAGATCATCAGCGTCAGATCTGCGTCCTCGGCGGCATACGGCGTTGCCTCCTCGAGGTCGACCTGGTCGAAGGTGACCTGATTTTTGCCCTTCCCGGCCACATCTTCGAAGGTGATCGTGTTGTAGTTGAACAGATCGCGCGCCAGCGTATCGAGGCTGTGCGAGTTTTTACCCGGATCGAGCAGGTAACTCATCAGCATCGTGTCGTATTTGATGGCGGTTAGATCAATGCCGTACTTGCGAAGCACCAGCCACTCGTACTTCAGGTGCTGGCCGACGACCTTCTTGTCGTCGCCTTCCAAGTAGGGGCGCACCTTCTCGAGCACCGTGTCGATGTCCAACTGCGTGGGCGCTCCGTCATAAGCGTGCGCACACGGGATATAGACGGCCTCGCCTTGGTTCCAAGCGAAGCTCATGCCGCAAATCTTGGCGTCGAGCGGGTCGAGGCTCGTCGTCTCCAGGTCGAACGCGAACCGGTCGACGTCGTCGAGGGCGGCCAAGACCTCGTCGAGCTCCTCTTCGGTGAAGATCGCCCGATAATTCTTGTCGCTCGACTCGTGGTCGTGGGTCTCGGGGCCGATGCTCGAGAAGTCGAACGCCATCTGGTCTTCTTCGAGCCAGTCGTGCTCGTCCATCCACTGGCGCACCTCGCGAAGCGGCGTCTCGAACTCGAGCTCGGAGAAGAGCGCGGTCAGATCGTCCATGTCCGGGGGCGTGAGCTTGAGGCGGTCGAGATCGAGCTCGACGTCGCAGTCGTCGCGCAGGGTGACCAAGTCGAGCGACAGGCGAGCCTGATCGGCGAACTCGGTCAGGTTTTGCTTGCGCTTTTTGCCACCGACTTTGTCAATGTTGGCAAGCAGGGTCTCCAGGTCGCCAAACTCGTCGATGAGCCGCCCGCCGGTTACCTCTCCGATGCCTGGCACCCCCGGAATATTGTCGGAGCTATCCCCGGCGAGTGCCAAGACGTAGCGCACTTTGTCAGGCGAGACGTTGAACCGCTCTTGGACGTCCTCGGGCGTGTACTTCTTGTCACGCATCGTATCCAGCATGCTCACGTGATCGGAGAGCAGCTGCATCAGGTCTTTGTCGGCGCTGATGATGCAGACCTCGAGTCCCTCTTCGCGCGCCTTCTTGGTCATCGTGGCGATGACGTCGTCGGCCTCCACCCCGGCCTGCTCTTTGAGCGGGATGCGCATCGCCTCGACCACCTTGTGAAAGTACGGAAGCTGCACCTTCAGGTCGTCGGGCATCTTCGAGCGGTTGGCCTTGTACTCCTCGTACATCTCCTTGCGGAAGTTGGTCTTCTCGGCGCTGTGCGCGTCGAAGGTGACCGCGATGTACTTGGGATCTTCGGCGCGCAACAGCTTGATGAGCATCTGCGTGAAGCCGTAGATGCCGTTGGTCGGCAGGCCCTTAGAGGTCGTCAAGGGGTTGCGGATGGCGTAGAAGGCCCGAAAAATATACGAGGAGCCGTCGACGATGTAGAGGGTGTTGGAGTTGGGCATTGAACTGCAGGGGTCTGGGGGTTTGGGTGCTCGGGGTCTCGGTTGGAGCTACAAGTAGCTCAGCAGCAGCAAAATCCCAAGGGTGAAGAAGACGAGGGTGGCCACGACGATGAAGATCTGCAATCCGGCCACCCAGTTGGCCTCGTTGATGCTCTTGTCGAGCTGGGCGTAAGCCTCGTCGCCCTCTTCGTCGAGAGACATCTCGAGCTCGACGTCGCGGAGCATCTGGTTTTGCTGCTGATAGCTTTTGACGCCCATGAGTACGAGGTAGCCGACCACCGCCAGGCCGATCAAAAGCGCGATGGCGGTGAGGATCATTAGGTCGCCTTTGACGTCGTCCTTCCACGCGGCGAGCTTCTCGCGAGCGGCTTTCTGGCTGTTGATCAGCAGCGGCGGCGCGTCGAAGTGGCGCGGCACTGCCTCGAGCATCGCCACGATCCAGAGCCGAAGCTTCGCGGTGTCGACCGTCGTCACGAAGACGTCCGAGCCGGCGACGGCGTCAAAATAGGGATCGTCGGTGCGTTCGGCCACATAATCGGCGAGCTTCTGGGCGGCTTGCTGGTAATCGTCGAGTCCCCGTCCCTCGGCTGCGACCAGATACTCGATGTCCCAGGCGCCGCCGGCGTCGTAGATGCTCTTGTAGACCTGCACTCGGTAGAGCAATCCCTCCTCGTCGAGCGCGGGCACCTTCGCCCGAACGCCGCTTCGGTCGGGGCGAATGCCAAAGGCAGCCGCGTCCACCCAGTCGTCGCCGTTGTACAGGTCGACCATCACGCCGCCCGACTGGAATAGGCTGTACACCACGCCGTCGGCCGGCTCGCCGGAGACGGCCAGCGGCTCGTTCATCTGGAGCGCCACCTGCGTCGGGACCGTCGTCACGTGCAGCTTGGCGGAGCTGGGTTCTTCGCCTTCACGCTCGGGCTTCGTCGCCAGCGTCCAAGTTTGGTCGGTCATGGCGACGATATCGAGCCGCGCGAGGCCCATCTCATCGGTGCGAAGCTCTTTGGGGAGGTCCCCTTGGCGCATGCCTTCGGCTTTCTCGAAGACGAGTGCGACCGACACGGGCTCTTTGGTCTCACGATCGACGGTGCGCAGGAAGACTTCACTTCGCAATCCGCGCGAGACTCGGCCGTCGGCCGGCAGCAACTCGATCTGGATGGGGCCTTCTGAACTCGCGACCGTTTTCGTGCCTCGGCGGCCGTCGTCTTTCGGAAGCCGCTCGGTGCGCCGGGGCCAGTAGTCGACCGGAGCCGTTCGCTCGGCGACGGCGATTTTGGAGCCGGTGCGAAAGTTTTCGACGTTCGAACCATCGGCACGCACGACCAGAGCCTGCTCACCGGCTGTCCAATCCTCCGGGACCGTTGCCTTCAGGTGGACGTGTCCGCTGGGCGCGGTCCGGGCCTTGGCGACGCCGGTGGAGGGGAGCGCGAGCAAGCTGTCGAGCTTTTCGTCGCTCTCGTAGGTTCCGTCGACCAGCGTCAACTCGATGCCCGCCCCGCGGATGAACTGGCCGCTCGGCGCGTCGAGCACCACCCCGCGCATGGCGTTGGGCCGCCCTTTTTCGAAGGTTTGATCCCCTTGGATATAGGCTGCGTATTCGACTTGGAGCAACGAGACCCAAACATACACGCCAATCAGCGCCGCCAGGCACACCACGTACAGGCCGATGGCCGTGTGGCGAAACGTCGGGCTGGTCAGCTTTTGGGCCCAGTTGTTCATTGCGCTCCGACCGCCGGTTGGTCGTCGATCTCCGCGGTGGGCAGGGCGGGCGCCGATTTCTTCAACTCGGCGTCGAGTTTCTCTTTGAGCGGCGTGGCGATCTCATCGACGAATCGCGTCTTCTCGGCGCCTTTGAGCGGCTCGGCCCGCGCGAAGTCGACCTTGCGTGGGTTGACGTACTTGCCGTGACGCTTCATGCCGAAGTGAAGGTGCGGACCGGTCGAGCGACCGGTGTTGCCCACTTGGCCGATGATCGTCTTCTTGGTGACGCGCTTGCCAGGGCGGATGCCCTTCGAAATCTTGTGCAGGTGCGCGTAGTAGGTGCGATAGCCGTTGGCGTGCTTGATGGCGATGAGCTTGCCGTTGGCGCCCTTCCAGCCGGCAAAAGTCACCGTGCCGTCGGCGACCGCGCGAATCGGCGTGCCGGTGGGGGCGCCGTAGTCGATGCCGTTGTGCATGCGCATGCGCTTCAACACCGGGTGGTAGCGCTTGCCGTAGGTACTCGTCACACGCACCGAGGCGAGCGGACTCTTGAGGAACTGGCGCTGCAGGTTTTCGCCGTTTTCGTCGTAATAGCCCGACTCACCGTCGTCGCTCTCGTAGTAGAAGCCGTAGTTGATCCCACCGCGACCGGCATACATGCCGGCGACGATGCGTCCGTAGCGCAAGAATTTGCCGTCGAGGTAAATCTTCTCGAAGGCCAGCGCGAAGCGATCCCCCGGGCGAGTTTCGGCGTTGAAGTCGACGGTATAGGCGAAGATGTCGGCGAAGCGATAGATGAGCGAGCCGTCCTCGCCCTGCTCGATCATCGCCTGCCACAGGCTGCTGTTGACGACGCCGGCGATAACCTCTTGGCGCGTTTGGACGGGGACCTCGACCTTTTCGGTCTCGTATTTACCCTCGCCGGTGCGCACCGTCTCCCAGATATCCTCCGGCGAGGTCTGGTAGCGAAAGCGGGTGATATTGCCCTCGTCGTCGACCTGGGCGAACCACTCGTCGCCGGGGCGACTGCGGCGAAAGTCGAATTTCTTGCCGGTCGCCGAGACCACCGCGTGGATCGCCTGCGCGGAGAGATTGCGATCTTGGAGCGCCAAGAAGACCGACTGGTTCTTCTGCAAAACCCCGCGCACGGCGACCGACTCACCTTCGGTCCACTCGGCGGTGAGCTCCTCGTCGCGCTTGCTCGTGCCCAGATCTTCGGAGGCCTCCTCGACCTCGAGCGGAGCGCGCGCCGCGTCGACGCTCTCGTCGATCACCGCCGTGGCCGCGCTCAGCGCCACCCCGCGCATGTCTTTCTTCTCGGGCTGGACGTCCTCTTGGGAGTACCACCACCATCCACCGGCTGCCGCAGCGATCAGCACCAGCAAGAACAGCATGCGCCGCGGCCCACGATTGCGCCGTCGACGCCTCCTGCGCCGCTGATTCCTGAGCAGATCATCCATCGGTGGATACTTCGACATTCTCGTTCCCTGCGATATAACTTCAGTGATCGAGTGGCTTTCTCTCGATCCCTCGAACCCTCGATCTCTCAATCACTCTCTGTACCATGTCCTCGAAGTTCAAAAAACGGCTGAAACAACTGCACGGCTCTCGTGAAAAGCGCCGTCGTCAGTCGACGCAAGACGAGCAGTCGCGTGTGTTCACCGCCGATGACGTCGAGGAGCAGGATTTGGGCATCGCCACATCGGCGGTCGATGCGTGGCGCGACCACGGCGCCGACAGTCGCCCGACAGCCCGCGGTGAGGCCCATTTTCTAGTGCGCCATCACCCGCAGTCCCACCAACACGGCACGAAGCGGCTTGCCGAGGGTGCAGCGGTCACGCTCGAGGGCTTCCGAAAGCAACTCAACGATGCGCGCTTGCATTCCGCCGATCCGAGCCGCCTGGTCTTTTTGGACCTCGAGACCAACGGGCTGTCGAAGACGAGCTTTCCGTTCTGTATCGGGATCGGCGTCTGGGAGGGCTCGCAGTTCGGGGTCTACCACTACTTCACCCCGACCGAGGCGGACGAGCCTGCCTCGCTGAGCGCGTGCGCCGAGATCTTACGCGATTGCGAGGGGTTGTGCACGTTCAATGGAAGCTCGTTCGATGTGCGCATGCTCCAGCGGCGCTTCAGTCATTACGGCATAGAGCATCCACTCGACGATCTTGCCCACCTCGACTTGCTGCATCTGGCTCGAAAACTGTTGCCCGATCGCAACGGCCACAAGCTCTCGCAACTCGAGGAGGACGTGCTCGGCTTCGGGCGCACCGATGACGTACCCGGCGCGAAGATCCCGGGCCGGTGGAAGCAGTACCTGAAGACCGGGTCGCCCCATCTGCTGCTCGATGTCTTCGACCACAACAGACTCGACATCCTCTCGATGGTGGTGCTGCTGCCCGCACTTGCCGAAGGACTCGGAAGCAGCTCCGACAGCGCCCGCTTCAAGAACCGCGCTTCCAAATCCGATCTCGGAAACAGACCTTCGAGCAGTGGTTCGGATCAACAAGCTCGACCGCCGAAGGCAAAGCCGAAAACCAAGCTCGCCTCTCAACTCTCGCGCACTTACGCACTGCGCAAGAAGGCGCAGTCGGGCGGGCGTCGCCAGCCGGAGACTCGCCCGACGGAGCAAGCACGACAAGAGGATGTTCCACGTGAAACAGTGAAACTTGCAGGATCGTTTTCACGCGCGAAGCTCCGGCGAGGCATGCCGATCGGCACGCGGCTTCGCGAATTGCGGGGGGAAGTCGAGCGGCTCGAAAGAGAAGGACGAGGCGATGAGGAGCGCGACGAAATCGTGCACCGTTTGCACGAAATGGTCGCGCTTTCGCCGCGCAACCCGTTCGCGCTCGAAAGACTTGTCGACTACTATCGAGGCACGGGCGACGCGGCCCTGGCCGATCATTTCGCCAAGCGGCTCGACGAGACGTCGCCCTTCTGAGCGATCAATTCAGATGATCGACTCAGACGTCTCGGCGAGCGAGGTACTCTGCAAAGCTGATCTTGGGTCCGCTTTTGGACGTATCGTCACCTTTGGGTGACTCGGCGGCGTCGACCTCGTCGTCGGCCTCGTCGGCGTCTTCCTCTTCGGACTGCGGCTCGTCGGGCTCTCGCGCCTTCTTCTCACGCGCTCGCCGGTCGTCGAAATCGGCCTTCTGCTCCATGAGCTTACTCTTTTTGACGACTTCGACCGATGCCTTGATCGCCTCACTGAGCAGCGTGGTCACGGCGGTGATCACCGCCTTTTCACCGACCTTTCGCCACAACGAATCGCTTGCCTTGCTCGCTAGATTCTCGATCATCGTCCTCGCCTCGCTACGTCGAGCTTACCTACGACTAATTGTTGCCCCGTATTGTGTCGATATCAAGAGACGGGGGCTCGAGATCACAAAACGGCTTCACGTCGTCTATTCTTCCACCCTGTTCAAGATGCACAACACGTTTACGTTTTATCTACGACCCACTCCACAACCCATTTCTGCCATCGGGGGCTCGAAATGAAGCGCTATTGTACTTGGATTGCTGTGTTTTTGATCGCACCACTGACCATGATGACCGGCTGCAGTCACACGCCGCAGGAGAAATACGAAGAGGCCGCGCAAAATCCCGAGGAGGCCCCGCGGTTGTACCGCGAGTCGTGTACCGAAGGCTACGCGCGCTCGTGCTACAAGATGGGCGTGATGCGCTACGAGGGGCACGGGATGGAACGCAGCATCGACAAGGCGCTCGGCTACTTCGACCAAGCGTGCGAGGGAGGCCACGCCGAGTCGTGTGGCATTCTGGGGGCCATCTACCTGCGCGGTGACCAAGTGCGCTCGGACGCTCCGCGCGCGCTCGACTACTTCAAGGAGAGCTGCGAGAACGGGTTTTCGCCCAGCTGCGTCACCGCCGGGCTGATGAACTACGAGGGTACGGGCATCCCGCAGAACTTCACCCGCGCGGTCGAGTGGTTCGAACGCGCTTGCGATGCCGATGACGGCACCGGCTGCGGGTTGGCGGGCGTGATGTACTCGGAGGCGCGTGGCGTCGATCGCGATTTGGCGCGTGCGCTGGGCTTCTACGAAAAGGGCTGCGACCTGGGTCGAGCGGAGGCGTGTCACGCCGCGGGCATCCTGTACGCCAATGGCGGCGGCGTCACCCGCAGCCACGACAAGGCGCGCCAGTGGTTCCAGCGCGGCTGCGACGAGGGCCTGCAGGAGAGCTGCGAGATGCTCAACACCGGCGGCGCCTACTGAGCCGGTCCCGGTGGTGCGACTGACTGAATCTTCATTCACCGCAGGCACTTAGCCGCTTCAAGAAAAATCGCCTGTGGTTGTTGCGCCGGGGGCGCGGTTGTCCTAACACTGACCGTCGTACGTGGCGGGTTGACAGGTCATTTTTGGCCCGCACGTTGGTCAGCCATCATGGTCAACCATGCTCCCGGAGCGCAGATGGACCTCGAAAACAAGCAGCAGAATATCGCCGCTGGCATGAAGCGCCTCGAAGCCCTCTCGGCGAGCTTCGATCGCCAGAGCCTCGACGCCATTGCCAACCTGCAGCACTCGGCGCGTGTGCGCGAGCAGCCATGGTTGCTCGCGGGAGTCTCCGACGGTATGGGGTTGCACACCACATTGGCGGCCATCGACGCCGGCGTGCTCCAGTACGGCGTGGGGGTGTACTACGAACCCGAGGCCCTGCTGAAGCTCGACGACGACGGCACGCCCGTCTCGCCCGTCCATTACGCGCGCTATCAGAACGCGCTCGCCCTCGAAGAGTACGCCAAACAGCGCGGCGTGGAGTTCGAGGTGCTCTTTGCCGACATCATGATGGCGCCCCGCCGCGGACTCAAAGGGGACGTCAAAGAGGCCGCTCCTGCGTTTCCGTCCAAAGTGAAAGCAGCGTTCGAGAGGGTGCGCGCCCAGGCCCCGCGAAAGGCAGCCGTCTTCATCGACTCGGTGGCCTTCGGCAAGTGGATCTCGCCTCGGGAGGGCAAAGAGCCCATCGAGGTCCCCACCATCGACTTCGAAGGGCGAGTCATCAGCACGCGCACCAAGAGCTACCACCCGCGCGGCTACCAAGAGACGCTCGACACGATGGGGCGAAACCACGCCAAGCTTCTGCAGGCGATGGTCAGCTTCGACTGGCTCGAGCCCGCGTCGCTGACCGCCTTTTTCACGTGGGCCGGCGGCTCGCAGAACGTCGACGCGCTCGAAGGAGTCTACGGACGTGGGGCGCTGGGCGACGCCAAGATCATCGCCGAGCGTGACGTCACCGCCTTCCGCCTCTCACACGGGCTGACCTACGGCGCCCACGCCATCGTGCGTCTGCCGGCTTTCTTGTCGGCCGCACTCATGGCCATCCCCGGCGCCGGGCTCTTCGGCATGCTGTCGCGCAAGGTCTTGAGCGAGCACGGCGTCTACTGGGATATGCCCGAACTGTCGACGATGATGCTCGACAAGCTGTTCGGGCCGGCCTGGGTACGCGAGAACCCGATCTCGCAGATCGAACTCGACACCGCCGAGATCTTGCACATGGACGAGATCTCCAACGCCGTCGAGGAGGCACACGCTCGCATCGCCGACTATCGCGCCACCCAATCTGAAGAAGAAAAGAAAAAGCCGATCCCGGTCGCCAAATCCCGCGAACTGCTCGAGGGGCTCGTACCGGCCGACTACACCGACATCCTGGAGCGCTTCCAGCCCGACCTCAGCGGTAGCGACTCCGCCAAGACAGCCACTCCTGCATAAAAGAGATTCACCACGGGGAACACTGGGACACGGGGAACAGCTTTATATGCTTCTCCCCCGTGCTCTCCGTGTCCCCGTGGTGAGATCTAGTTCCCGCCGAACATCACCAAAGCCACGCCCGCGACCATTACGCCCGCGCCCAAGAAGCGTCGGGCGATGTCTTTCTCGCCGAACAGGAAGTAGCCGGCGACCATCGCGCCGACCACGCCGAGCGCGCGCTTGAGCGTCTCGACGTAGGCGATCTCGATGTAGGCGTACGAGGTGAGTTGCAGCACCATGGCGGCGACCAAGAAGAAACCTGCGAGCACCAAGAACCAGGGCGTGAGCTTGAACTCCTGCCACACCTGCTTGGCTTTTCCGCGGGCAAAGAGCCACACGCTGAACGCCAGACCGACGCCCATGGCGAGCACCAGAGTGTGCCACATCGGGGATGTGAGGTCGCTGGCGCGCTTGTCGAGCACAGGCGTGATGCTCCAGATGATCGCCACGAGCAACACGTAAAAGCTGCCGCGTTCGGTCCACAGCGCCTTGAGCGGGGCGAGCACGCCGTGTTCCTTATTGCCCGGGTTCAGGAAGAACGCGCCGAGGCAAACCACCAGAATGCCGGCGACGCCCCAGGACGTAACGCCCTCGCCCAAGAACAGGAACGCAAAGAGCGCCGAGAAGACCGGCGTAAACGACAGGTACGGGGTCGTCAGGCTCAGCGGCGAGATCTGCATCGCGCGCAAAAAGAGGTAGTTTGCCGCCACGTTGAGCGTCACCGAGCCGAGCGCGAAGAGTAGGTAGGTGCCCGACAACTCGGGAAACCCGGCGAAGAGAATCTCGGTCAGGGGAGTCTGCGCCTCGGGGGCAGCGCCCACTTCAGCGGCCGTCATAAACGGCAGCACGAACGGAAACTGGGTGATCATCATGCCCAGCAGCGCGATCGAAGCGGTCATCTTGCCGACGACGTGTTTTCTGGTGATATCGAGCGAGGTCCAGCAGATTGCCGAGACGGTGCCCAGAATAAGGCCAATTGTCCAAGGGGTGGTCACAGGTGTTACTTCTTGCTGCTTGAGACTTGCTACTTCAGAATTGCTGCTTGTGAGATGCTTCTCGAGTCTTCCGCGGTGCGCGGTGTTCTCGGCGCCCGAGTTATGCCAAGATGGCCCCCTGAGACAAGCCTGATCTTTGTAAGCTGCGTGCGCGTAGCCTCAGGACCCTTCGAACGAGAGACAAGACCCGACTATGCCCTTGAAATGTATACGAAGCCGCCGCGTCGTCACCCCGGACGGCGTCCAAGAGGCGAGCATCCACATCCGCGACGGACGCATCGAGCACGTCGCGCCTTATGAAGAGGTGCCCGACGGCGCCGAACTCGATGAAGCGGGCGACGCGGTCGTCATGGCCGGTCTGGTCGACTCCCACGTCCACATCAACGAGCCGGGCCGCACTGATTGGGAGGGCTTCGAGACGGCGACGCGCGCGGCGGCAGCCGGCGGCGTGACCACGCTGGTCGATATGCCGTTGAACTCGGTGCCGGCGACAACGACGACGAAAGGCTTCCAGGCGAAGCTCGATGCTGCTCACGGCAAATGCCACGTCGACGTCGGCTTCTGGGGCGGGGTTGTCCCGGGCAATACGGACGCGCTGGCTGCGCTGTACGAGGCTGGCGTGCTCGGCTTCAAGTGCTTTTTGTCCCCCTCGGGCGTCGACGAGTTCCAGAACGTCTCGCCGGCCGATCTCGAAGAGGCGATGCCCGTGCTGAGCGAGCTCGACGCCGTGCTTCTGTGTCACGCCGAGCTTCCCAGCGTCCTCGAAGACGCCGCTCAGGTGTGGCAACACGGCAACCCGCGCCACTACGGGCTCTACCTCGCTTCACGGCCGCGATCGGCCGAAGACCAGGCCATTGCTCTGATGGCCGAGCTATCGCAGCGCTTCGACACGCGCGTGCACATCGTGCACGTGTCGTCGGCCACGGCCTTGCCCTTTATCGAGCGAGCCAAGGCCCGCGGCGCACGCCTGACGGCCGAGAGCTGCACACATTACCTCTATTTCGGCTCCGACGACGTCGCCGAGGGTGCCACCGAGTTTAAATGTGCGCCCCCGATTCGACCACGCGGGAACGCCGACGAGCTGTGGAAGGCCCTGCGCGACGGCTGCCTCGACCTGGTCGCCACCGACCACTCGCCGAGTCCGCCCGAGCTCAAATGCCTCGACACCGGCCGCTTCGACGAGGCATGGGGTGGCATTGCCTCGTTGCAGCTACTTTTGCCGGTACTCTGGACCGCAGCCCGCGCTAGGGGTCACAAACTCGAAGATGTAGCTCAATGGGCTAGCTCCGCCCCGGCGAGGCTCGCTGGCATCTCCGAGCGCAAAGGCAGTCTGCGCCCGGGCTCCGACGCCGATATCGTCATCTGGGACCCCGACGCCGAATTCACCGTCGACGCCCAGAGCCTGCAACACCGCCACAAGCTGACCCCGTACGACGGCCGACGCCTCCAGGGCGTCGTCCACAAGACGTACCTGCGCGGCGAAGTCGTCTACGACGACGGCAATTTCGCCCACCCGACCGGAAAACCGCTCCTAAACCCCCAAACCCCAACCCCCTAAACCCTAAAAAATGCCCTTCACAAAATACATCGACCTCGCCTCCGAACGCCTCGGCGGCGCCGTGCTCATCGCCAGCGACGAGTTCTTCGCCCCCAAAGAAAACCTGCTCAAGCCCGCCGAAGCCGTCTGGAAAGAGGGCGTTTACACCGATCGCGGCAAATGGATGGACGGCTGGGAGAGCCGCCGCAAGCGCACACCGGGCCACGACTGGTGCATCGTGCGGCTGGGCCTGCCCGGTTTGATTCGGGGCGTGGTCGTCGACACGGCGTTCTTTCGCGGCAATTATCCGGAGGCCTGCTCCATCGAGGCGTGCGCGGTCGAAGGACAGCCCGAGCCTGAAGAACTCGCCAGCGGCGACATCGAGTGGGTCGAAATCCTGCCCCAATCGGACCTCGAGGGCGACTCGAAGAACCACTTCGAGCTCGACACCGACCGGCGATTTACTCACCTGCGCTTCCACATCTATCCCGACGGAGGCGTCGCCCGCCTTCGCGTGCACGGAGAGCCGCTGCCGGACCTCGACCGCTGGGAGCGTGTCGGCGAAATCGATTTGGGCGCCATCGAAAATGGCGGCCGCGTTGTCACCGCCAGTGACATGTTCTTCGGCGATGCCAACAACCTGCTGATGCCGGGGCGCGGCAAGGATATGGGCGACGGTTGGGAAACCAAACGCCGTCGTGGGCCCGGCTACGACTGGGTCGTGCTCGAATTGGGCGCCGAGGGCACCGTCGAGCACGTCGAGGTGGACACCAACCACTTCAAAGGCAACTACCCCGATCGCTTCTCGCTCGAAGGATGCAACGCGGAGGTTGGCGAGGGAGCTTTTGATCCCGACGCTCACGATTGGCAGGTGCTGCGCGACGAGACGAAGCTCCAAGCACACACGCGCCACCACTTCGCGTTGGACGCCGATGAACCGATCACACACGTACGCTTCAATATCTATCCCGACGGCGGTGTGAGCCGGCTTCGCCTGCGCGGCCAGGTCAGCGAAGAGGGCTGGCGCGCCCGCAAGCTCGAGTGGCTGAACACGCTACCCGAGGGCGCCGCCAAAGAGGCGTTCATCACCTGCTGCGGCTCGACCCGCTGGGCCGACACCATGGTCGAGCAGCGTCCGTACGCCTCGATCGAAGCCCTCCAGCAAACCGCTGATGAAGTCTGGGCCGACCTGGGAGAAGAGGACTACCTCGAAGCCTTCTCGGCGCATCCGAAGATCGGAGAGCGCAAGGCCGAGGGCGACCAGACCGAAAAGTCGAAGCAGTGGTCCGAGCAGGAGCAGAAGGGCGCGGCCGACGCCTCCAACGAGATGCTCGACGCGTTGTTGGAGAAGAATGTCGCCTACCAAGAGCGCCACGGCTTCATCTTCATCGTCTGCGCCTCCGGCAAGAGCGCCGACGAGATGCTCGCCATGCTCGAGGAACGTCTCGAAAACGACCGCGCCACCGAGATCGAAAACGCCGCCGAAGAGCAGCGCAAGATCACCGCGCTTCGACTCGAAAAGTTGATCGGGAAGCCGTAACGGAAGTCACCCTTAGTCACCCTTAGTCACCCTTAGTCACCCTTAATACCTATGAGCACCATCAGCACCCACGTTCTCGACACCTCGCTGGGCACGCCTGCAGAAGGCGTCCCGCTGATCCTCGAAGCCAACACCGACGACGGCTGGCAGGTCATCGGCGGAGGCACCACGAATGACGACGGGCGCGTTCGCGACCTGTTGAACGAAGGCGAGTCGCTCGACGTCGGCATGTACCGCATGACCTTCGAAACCGGCGTCTACTTCGAGATGAACGACACGAAGGGTTTTTACCCGGTGGTCAAAGTCGTCTTCGAAATCCAACACCCCGACGAGCACTACCACGTGCCGCTCTTGCTCAGCCCCTACGGCTACTCCACTTACCGCGGTAGCTGAACGAGATACTCACCACAGAGGACACGGGGCCCACGGAGAGAAGAAGAAGTCGTTCTCCGTGGGCCCCGTGTCCTCTGTGGCGAAATCGTCGTTGTCTACTCGATCTTGGCTCCTTGAACGACCCAAGCGCCCAAGATCTTGCGCTCTTCGTCAGTCATCCCGGTCTTGTTCGCGATAGGCATCGTCTTCTGGTCGTAGGTCCGCACCTTGATGCGCGGGGCGTACTTTTTGATGTCCGCCGGGGTGTCGAACACGACGCCCTGCGGGACCTTGAACACATCGTCGGTCGGGTTCTGCGAGTGGCACTGCACGCAACGTGCGTTGATGATGCCCTGCACCTCTTGGAAGGCCACGGGCTCCATCTGCTCGAGCGCCTTTTGTTCGTCAGCTTTGCCGAAGCCCGGCGAGGTCACCAGTCCCAGCGCGACCATGCCGACCAAGGCTGCGGCCATCGTCCAGGCCCACTTGTTGGTCTTGTGGCGCACGTTGAAGTGGTGGCGCACAGCGATGCCAATGGCCGACAGGCCGGCCAAGATCGCCCAGCCGTACTCGTTGCCGTAGGTGCTTGGGAAGTGGTTGCTGACCATGATGAAGAGCACGGGCAGCGTGAAGTAGTTGTTGTGGCGCGAGCGCAGCGAGGCGTACTGGCCGTCGCTGGCCTCCGGCTCGCGTCCTTCCTCGGCGGCTTGAACCATCTTCTTTTGGTTCGGGATGATCACGAAGAAGACGTTGCCGGCCATCATCGTGCCGATCATCGCGCCGATATGGATGTACGCTGCACGCGCGCTGAGCACCTCCGACAGAATGAACGCCGAGGCGACCATTAGCCCATACATCACGGCCAAGAAGAGGGTCGGACGCTTGAGCAAGGGCGTGCGGCACAACACGTCGTAGACCACCCAGCCGCCTACGATCGAGCCGGCGCCGATGGCCACGGCGGTCGTGCTCGTGATGTCGGCCACGCCCGGATCGATCATCATCGAGCCGGCATTCAAGTAGTAGACCACGATGAGCAGCGACAGGCCGAAAATCCACGTGAAGTACGCTTCCCACTTGAACCAGTGCAGCGTCTCGGGGAGCTCATCGGGGGCGACTTCAAACTTCTTGAGGTGGTAGAATCCCCCGCCGTGCACAGCCCACAGATCGCCTTCGACGCCCTCCGGTAAGCTGTCCTTGCCGCGCTCGAGCAGGTTTTCGAGCCAAACGAAATAAAACGAGGTGCCGATCCAGGCCACGCCGGCGATGACGTGCAGCCAACGGATCGTCAGATCGAGCCACTCATTGAAGTGGGGAGTCATGCTGCGATTCCTTCGAAAGATTACATTGTTCTTATCGAAGGGAGCCTATCGCGCCGCGACAGGCGTACGCAAGGTCGAGTCGACATGTCGACTCAGTCAAAGAGGACGCGGCGGATGGTCGACTCGCGAAAGCCGCGGTACTTGAGGTGGCGAAATGCCTTTTTGCGCCCGTCGAAGTCGAGCTCGCCGGGCTCGCAGCGGTATTTCGAGCGGACGCGCTCGCGACATGCCTCCTGCCAGTCCCTCGCGCTGCCGAGATTGGCGATGGCCTCGTCGACGACCACGTCATCGAGCCCCGTATTGCCAAGTTTATAGCCGATCTGGCGCGGCCCCCAGCCCTTGCGTTTGAGAATCGCCGCCTGATCTTCGGCGAACTGCTCGTCGTCGAGATAGCCGAATTCGCGCATGCGCCTGCACACCTCGGCGATGAGCTCGTCCGGGTAGTCACGCTTGCGCAACTTGCGCTCCAACTCGCCCTGGGCGTGGGGCCGTCCTGCCAAAATCCGCAACGCGGACGCCTCGACGTCGCTCAGCTTGGGCTCGTCTTTGTCGTCTGATGGCTTGTCGAAGCTGGTCATTCAGTGTGGTTTGTGTGTAGAAGCACTAGGCTATATGCTCCGCCCGAAATTCACGGCGCGCGCCGTCGGTTGAGGTTCGGACGCACCTCCGTTGTACTACCTGAACAGGCATGCAGGCAACCACAGGCAGATTGAATAGACATGAGCGATACCACTCCCCAACATCCAGTCGACGTCGTTGGCAAGGGCGCGCTCAGCGTGGCCGCCATCTTGATGGCTTTGCCGGCCGCCATCCCGGCCCTCGTGCTCATCGAGCCGAGTTTGGTCCCCTTCGTGGGGGATGTGGACACCACCGACACCGGCATGATTGCCTTTTTGGTCGGCATGTCCTTCGTCTTGCTGCTGCTCAACTGGGGCTTTCTGTACCTGATTTATCGCTGGCTGAACAAAATGGCGCAGGAGCAGGAGATTTAAGGCGCAGAGGATTTGACGCGCATTGTGGCCTCCAAACTTGCACAACACCGCGCATCTCGCTAAAACCCACCGGTACTACGCAGTAATATCCGAAGAGCCGATTCATGAATAAACGACCGGAAACCGAAATCGCGGACCTGGACGAGCAGCGCGAAGTCGACGTCACCATCGTCATCCCCATCTACAACGAGGAGGGGATTCTGTCGGCGTCCATCGCCGACCTGACCGAAAAGCTCGACAACGACCCGCGCTGGAACAACAGCTACCAGATTATCCTGGCCGAAAATGGCTCGACGGATAACACGATCGCGGTCGCCAAAGAGCTCATGGAGCGCCACCCCGAGCTCGAGCTGATGCACAACCCGGAGCCGGACTACGGCCTGGCGCTGCGCCGAGGCATCCTGGCGGCCAAAGGCGAGTACGTCATCTGTGACGAGATCGACCTGTGCGACACCGATTTCTACGTGCGCGCGCTCGGCAAGATGCGCGACGAGGGCTTCGACCTGGTGGTGGGCAGCAAGGCGCTCAAAGAATCCTCCGATCGCCGCCCGCTGTACCGGCGTTTGGCCACGCGCGTGCTCAATTCGTTGCTGCACATCTTCTTGGGCTTCAAGGGCACCGACACCCACGGACTCAAGGCCTTCAAGCGCAAGCGCCTGCTCGACGTGATCGATCGCTGCGTGGTCAACAAAGACCTGTTCGCCAGCGAGTTTGTCATTCGAGCCGAGCGCATGAACTTCCGCATGACCGAGATCCCGCTGACGGTCGTCGAGAAGCGCCAGCCGTCGATCAACCTGTTTCGGCGCGTGCCCAACGTGCTCAAGAACCTCGCCCGGCTCGTCTGGGTTATCCGTATTCGTCACCGGCAATAATGAGCGAACCCGCAGCCAACGGCGCCTCCTCGCCGCCCCGCGCGTGCCTGACGGTCGATCTCGACTCCCTTCGCTTCTATCGAGACATCCATGGGCTGGATCGACGCCGAGATGGCGGCCCCGACGCCGCCTACACGGTCGGGGTGCGCCGGCTGCTCGACTTTTTCGCCGACCATCACGTGCCGGCGACCCTGTTCGTCGTCGGACGCGACGCCGAGCAGCCCGCCCACGCCGAGTTGTTGGCCGAAGCCGTCTCGAAGGGATTCGAGCTCGGAAACCACAGCTACTCGCATTTCTACGATTTGCCGCAGCGACCGCTCGAGATTCGCGAGCGCGAACTCGCGTTGGGTGAAGAGGCGATCGAGGCCGCCGGCGGGCGGCGTCCGGTCGGCTACCGCGCCCCCGGCTACAATATCACCGAAGATCTCCTGCAACTCGTCGCCTCGCGCGGCTACCTGTACGACTCGTCGGTCTTTCCCTGCCCACCCTACTACTTCGCCAAAGGCGCCATCATGGCCTGGCAGCGGCTTCGAAGTCGGCCCAGCCGAAGCGCGATGACGCCCGCGTCCAACTTGCTCGCCCCCATCGGGCCCTATCGCCCCTCACGCGACAAGCTTTGGAAGCCGGACGAGCGCTCGCGCATGCCGGTCGAAGTGCCGATGTGCCTGGTGCCGGGTCTGCGCTTTCCAATCATCGGTACCAGCTTGCATCTGCTCGGCGAGTCGGGCTTCAACGCCGTCTACCCGCTTCTTGCCGGAGCCTACGACGAGATTTTCCAGCTCGAGTTTCACGCGATCGACTTCATGGACGCCGACGACGTCGACTCCCCCGAACTCGTCGCCGCCCAACCCGACCTGCGCGTGCCGTGGGAAAAGAAGCGTGCCCTCTACACCCACGTCATCACGCGGCTTCGCGAAAAGTATATCTTCACGACGCTCGAAGACGCCGTGCGCGCTCTTGCTTGAGCCACGACCTGGCGTTGCTAGTTTTCCTGCGCTCCACGCTTGTTTCACGTGAAACGCCAACGAGACTGACGATGGATTGGAAGGATTTTCTGCCCGGCCGCAAGCCCCGCGAAGATATCAGCGAGCCGTTCGCCGCCGACGCGTTCGACGTCGAGCACCCCGCACTGCTCACCGACAACTCCGTGCTCTCTGCCGCGGCCGTCGCCGCACGGGTGCTCGAAATCCTCGCGTTTCGCGGAGGCACCCGCATCAAGCCTTCGGCGGCCGAAAAACTGCGGCGCCTCGTCTGGCGCGCGCTCCCCAAGTCGGCGGCCAACCTGTGCGACGACGAAGCTTCGCGCGTACTTCGCTGGCTGACCGAAGGCGAAGCGTACGAACTCGACACCGGTGCGCACACCGACACCCCTGAAGTCGACATCATGTTCGACGCCGACATCGAGAGTCGCATCTCGGTGGCCCAATTCGCCCTCGACGAGGGCTATGATCTCGAGCTGGAGTACCTGGATGCGCGCGAGAATATCTGGCCGCGCATCCGCTGCACGCCCATCGAGTTGCTCTCGGCCGACGCCGACTCGAATGCCGACGCTGACGCCGAGGAAGCCGAACCGGCGCTCCTCGTCGACAGCGACTTCGGTGAGTTCGACATCCCCATCCACCACATTCGCTGGCTCATGCCGGTGAGCAGCCACCGCCACCGGCGCGCCGAGGGCACAAAAAAACCGGCCGGCAAGCTCTTGAGCTTCCCGACCGGTGAGGATGACTAAGGGTTACTAAGGGTTACTAAGGGGGACTAAGGGTTACTAAGGGGGACTAAGGGGGACTAAGGAGGGGCAGTAACTCTTGATCACCCCTAGTCGCTAGTGAGCGCAGCTCTTCGTCGCCCTTACGAATCCGGCCCCTCCGCCTTTTTTTCCAGCTTCGCGGCGCTCTCGCCATGTGCCTCTTCAGCCGCTTGTTTGACGGCGATGTCGACCAGGTCGGTCGCCGTGGCCTGCGGGTCCCACGGCGTCTTGACCGTGTGACCGTGGGCGACGAGCATTTCGGCGCGGCGCTGGGTGATGGGATCGTCGAGGAAGTGGCGCAGCCGCTCGAGCTTCTGGGAGGTCTGGGCGACCCACTCGTTTTGCTCGTCGCTGGTGCCGATACGCCGCGACAGCGACAGGTTTTTTTCGTAGACCTGCACCGCGCGCTCCATCAGCGGGCGGATATGCTTTTGGAGCTCCTCGAAATACAGCGCCACGTGCTCACGGTCGAGGTCGTCGGGGATCTCGGCGTTGAAGATGTCCGTGTAGAAATCCTCGTACAGCTTGCCGATCATGTAGCCGGCGGCCATCGACCATTGCGGGTGATGGTGGCGCAGCGCCTCGATGTAGTAGAGCTGAGCGCGGGTGAACAACTCGCCTTTCTTCTCGAGATCTTGGCCCATGCGCTCGGTCGGCAGGACCAGTTCGATATCGCGCACCCGCTCGTGATACGAGCGCCCGAGGCCGAAATGCGCCTGCACCACCAGGTGTGAATCATCCGAGAGCCGCTCGGTCGCCGCGGCCTTCTCGTTGAGCTCGAGCATCGTGGTGTAGCCCTGCTCGGCTTCCTTCCAGTCCTCGAGTTCGAGCAACGAATTCGAGCGGCGCACATACGCTTCACACCGGTCGAAGTTACTCAGCTCCTTGCGAAGCAGCACCTCGGTCATCAATTCGACGACCATTTGGTGCTCGCCCATCTTCTCGTAGGCGTTCGCCAGGCGATAGTAGGCGTCCTTGGCGTCTTTCTCTTCGGGGTGTTCGTCGATGATCTGGCGGTAATACTTGGCCGCGGGCTGCCAACGCTCGAGCTTCTCGTAGCTCAACCCGGCGTTGTAGAGCGCCGGCAGATAGTATTTGCTGTCTTTGAAGTACTCGACGACCAGCACATAGTGCTTGGCGGCCTTTTCGTAGCGCCGATCCGAGTACGCCTCGTAGGCCATCTTGAAGACCTCGGTGACGTCGATCGTCTCGCCCTCGCCGTTTGCGCCCGCCCGAATCAACATCGGATCGAGTTCGAGTCGCTCCTCGGCCGTCGGCGTGCCATCGAGCGTCTTCGCGCCCGAGGTCGTCGAACACGCCGAGCCCACCAGCATCACCCCGGCGAGCGCCGATGCCCCCATCAGCCGCCACCACTTGTTCTTCGTGCTTCGCCCCGAGCCTCTCAATCCCCGCATTCGCGCTCCAACCTTCTGATTTTCCGATCCAATCGAGAATTCTTTCCCCGTAATCATAGCATCCCTGCAAGCGTTGTCATGTTCGAGTCGTGGCAGTAGCTACTATCGGCTACATATAGAACGACACCGACACCGACAATTTGTTCCGATCGGATTTCGAGCGGGGGAGTTTCAGGCGCCGAAGATCGCTTCGCGCACGCGGCTCAGGCCTTCGAGACTGTGGATGTCTTGAGCGAAGAAGGGCACTTGAACCATGGGGATGGATTGAGGGATCTCCTCGCGCAGGCGCAGGAGGCTGCCGGCGTCTTTGAGCGCCAGGGTGTAGAACTCGGCGGCGTTCTCGCGCAGGTTCTCGGCGAGTTCGCGACGCGTCTCTTCAGACAGCGCGCCGACAGGCTCTTCGAGGGCTTCGAGTTCGTTCATCAGGCTGACGAGCGGGCGTTTGAGCTCCGCTTCGGGCACCCAGTTGGGATGTACGCGGTTGACCACGAAACCACCCACCGCCACCTGCTGACGGGTGCCGAGTTGCTCGTAGAAGAACAGCGCCTCGTCGAGCTGCAGCGGATCGGGGGCGGTGACCACCACGAAGGTCGCCTTGTCGCCCATCAGCAGCTCGCGCACCTGGTTGGCGCGGTCGCGAAATCCCTCGAACATCGACGAGAAATTGCGCAAAAAGACGGCCAACTCGTCGAGAAAGGCGGTGCCGGTAAATTTGCTCAGCGCTTTGACGACGTAAGACGTCCCTGCCGAAAACAGGCCCAGGCCACTGCGGCCGGTCAGAAGGTTGGGCTTGTAGATCCACTGAAGCGCCTTGTTCTCGACGGCGTCGGCCAAGCGCACCGGCGCCTCCAGAAAGTCGAGCGCGTGGGTCGTCGGCGGGGTGTCGAGCACGATGAGGTCGTAATCCTCTTCGGTGTGCAACTCCAAGAGCCGCTCGGCCGCGGCATACTCTTGGGTGCCGGCCAAGCTCGTGGAGAAGTACTTGTAGATCTTGTTGTTGAGGATCTCTTGCCGGTTCTCCTCGCTGGCCGAGTAGCGATCGACCAGGTGATCGAACGACTGCTTCATGTCGAGCATCATCCCCCACAGCTCCCCTTTGGGCTCGAGTCCGTGCTCGCGAAACTGGTCGAGCGGGATGCGTTGCGGGGTATTCTCCAAGGAACTGACGCCCAGGCTATTGGCCAGGCGCTTGGCCGGATCGATCGTCAGTACGAGAACCTTTCGGCCCTCGACGGCTGCGTGGAGCGCGATGACGGCGCTGGTGGTCGTCTTGCCCACACCACCCGAACCGGCGCAAACCACCAGCTCACGTCCGGCGATCAGCTTCGAAAATGCTTCGCGATCAGCTTCCATCGATTGCAGGCTCATTGCGCTGAGAGGGCAGTCGGCTCTTGTTCGCCCGAAATCTGGGCGGCGAGCTGGTCGGCGATTTTCGAGATGACCGGGAACGTGACGCGGTCGGTGAAGTGATACGGCACGTAATACAGCGGCAGATCGACCTCGTTCTCGAGGCGCTCGAGGTACTCGTTCTGCAAGTCGACGCGCTGGCCGCGAAACGACGCCGCGTCCAAAAAGCCGCCGAGCAGCTCGCTGTCGGGGGCCACGGCGTCACGCGCCTCGTCGATCCAGTCGTATTGTTCTTGGCTGAAAAGCGGCGGGTAAACGCCGTTGGCGATGATCGAGGTCGTCGCCAGCCCCATGCGCTCTTGGAGCTCGTCGCGCATCATCAGCGTCTCGTTGACCGGCATTTCCTCGGGCAGCGTCACCAGGTTCAACGCCGTTTTCGCCGGATCTTGGAGCAGGTCTTGGATGCGCTTGGCCTCCTCGTACATATGCCCCGAGCTGATAAACCCGGTGATGACCGACGGGATCTGCAAAAAGAAGAGCCCGTGGCCGGTCGCCGGCGCGTCGACCACGACCTTGTCCCACACGTACGAGCCGTCGGTGGCGACCTCGGTGGCGTGAAAATAGGCCTTGCCGAGCATCAACAGGTCGTTGAGGCCGGGAATCGAGCGCAGAAAGGAGCTGATGATGCGGTTCTCGAACACGGCCTTGTAGATGAGCTTGACCTTCAAGATCATCAGGCCGTACTCCTCCAGCGCAGCGTCCGGGGTGACGTTGACCGCGAAGAGGTTGTCCTCGACCTCCACGATGTCACTTCCCACGGACGACGAGCCGAAAAAGGAGCTCACTTTGTCTTTGACGTTGAGCTCCATCAACAGCGTACGCTCACCGCGCCGCGCGCAGCTGAGCGCGTAGGCCGACGAGATGACCGTCTTTCCGACGCCACCCTTGCCGGAGAAAAGCACGAAGCGTTGGTCTTGAAGGCTCAAGGGATTCGCCTCACTCGAAGAAACAACTGGCGAGAGTACAAATGGGCCGCCCGGCGCGAAATTTAAACCTTGGCTGACGTGGAAGCAAGCGCATATCCCAGCGCCTCGACGCTGGCCGGACGAGCTTCAACCTCGACGTCGGTGCCGACCTCGTTGTGGTTGCGCTTGACGTAGCCCAGAGCGATCGGCTTTTGCAGGCGCGGGGACCATACCGAGCTGACCACCTGCCCGACGACCTTGCCCTCGCGCTCGATATCGGCACCCACGCGCGGCGCCGCGCCTTCTCCGAGCACCAGCGTGCGCAGCAATCGGGCCGGAGTGCCGCGGGTGTCGAGCCGCGCGATGATCTCTTGGCCCAAGTAGCAGCCTTTATTGAACGAGATGGCGTGGTCGAGTCCGGCTTCCAGCGGGATACGCTCCTCAGTCAGCTCTTTGCCAAACCTCGGCACACCCGCCTCGATGCGAAGGGTCTCGAGCGTATCGAAGCCCACCGGCGTGACCGCGTCGTTGGCGTCGATCAGGGTCCGCCACACCCGGTCGGCTGCTTCGCTGGCACAAGAGACGTCGAAGCCCGGCCCTCCTGTCAGCGGCACGCGCTGGATGACGACATCCTCGTCGCCCATCGCGCCCCAGGTGCCCGCGAACTCCTCCAGGGACGTCACCCGATGCTCGGTGTCACACACCCTGTCGAGCAGCTCGGCGGCCTGCTCGCCGTACAGGCTCACACGCGCGGTCTGCTCGCTGCGGTCGACCAGCGTGACGTCTTCGGTGATGATGTGCCGGCGAAGGTGCGACAAGAGTCCCGCCTCGAGCACACCCGGCTCGAGGTCGAGCACCAACATCTCGGGCATATGGAGGACGCGCGCTTCGGCGATGAGCCTGCCGACCTGGTTGACCGCCGTGGTGATCTGGCCGGAGCCTTCCTCAGCCAACTGGAACAAATCGCTGGTCACGAGCCCCTGCAGCCACGGCACAGCATCGCTGCCGGTGACCACCAGTGTTTCGCGCCAGGAGTGGTCTGCCAACCCCAGCCCCTCGCCGCGCACCGCGTGATACTCGGTATCCGGATCGCCAAAATCACCGACGACCTCGACCGCACGCCACTCACTCCACTTGGCGCCGTGCTCGTCGAGCTGCTCTTTGAATGCCTTCGTTCTGCTCATTGACCGCTACCTCGTTCTCACAGGTCGACCATCGACTTTTGCATAACCTAGACACGACCGCATTGCCACCCGCGCCTTCCGCGTGTTAATTCATCGCCGTCGTAATCGCCCCCCGCGCAGGGTAGTCCAAATGCCGAAGAACTCTCCCAAACCCGCTCGTTCGACCGGTGAGCTGAGCGACCTGACGGTCGATGAACTGTTGCTCTCCGACTACGAGGGACCGATCCCCACCCACGTCGCCGTGATCATGGACGGCAACGGTCGCTGGGCGCAGCAACGCGGCATGCGCCGCATCAAAGGCCACCGCCAGGGCGCCCACTCGGTGCGTCGCGTCGTCGAGGCGTGCCGCTACTTGGGCGTCGAGGCGCTCACGCTGTACGCCTTTAGCACGCAAAACTGGGGACGCCCCGAAGACGAAGTCACCGGGCTGATGACGCTGTTCGACCTCTACATCAAAAAGGAGCGCGAGCGCCTGATGCGAAACGGGGTGCGAATCCAAGTCATCGGCCAGCGCTCACAGCTCGGCCGGCGCCTGCGCAAGTCGATCACCGATCTCGAAGAGGCCACCGCCGACAATCGTGACCTGTTGTTGCAGGTGGCGGTGAGCTACGGCGGCCGTGAGGAGATCCTGCAGGCCGCGCGCAACCTCGCCAAGGCTGCCGTCGACGGCGCCCTCGCCCCCGACGATATCACCGAAGCCACCTTCGAAGAGCAGCTCTACACCAGCGGCGCCCCCGACCCCGATTTGGTCATCCGCACCAGCGGTGAGCTGCGCATCAGCAACTTCTTGCTCTGGCAGATTGCCTACAGCGAGCTGTACGTGACCGACGTGCTGTGGCCCGACTTCGACGAGGCGCAACTACTGCGCGCCTTCGACTCGTTTGGCGGCCGCGAGCGCCGCTTCGGCAAGACCAGGGAACAAATCAAACAATCCGACTAGTTTTGGAAACACCATGAGCGATTTTCTTTCGGCCCTTACGGGCGACATGACGGGCGAGAAGAAAGAAGAGACGCCGCATCCCGTGGCCCTGACGATCGCCGGCAGCGACAGCGGCGGCGGCGCGGGCATCCAAGCGGACCTGAAGGCCTTCGCGGCGTGCGGCGTCCACGGAGCCTCCGTGCTCACGCTTGTGACCGCCCAGAACACCCAGGGCGTCTCGGGCTTGGAAATGCTCCCCGAGCATCTGGTTCGTGCTCAATTCGAAGCCGTGATGGGAGACCTGCGGCCCGCGGCCGCCAAGACCGGCGCCCTCGGAAGCGAAGCGGTCATCGGCACCGTCGCCGAAGCGCTCTCCGAGCGTCCCATCGACAAACTCGTCGTCGATCCGGTCATTGTCTCGAAGCACGGGGATCCGCTCATGCCCGAGCGTGCCCAGCGCATGATCCGCGACCGGATGCTCGAAGGTGCGATGTTGGTCACGCCCAACCGTCACGAGGCCGAGGCGCTTTGCGGCCGCGAGGTCGGCAACGTCGCCTCGATGAAAGAGGCGGCCAAGCGCATCTACGACTTCGGGGTACAGCACGTGCTTATCAAGGGCGCACACTTCGACAAGATCGTGCGCGATATCTTCTTCGACGGCACCGGCTTTATCGAATTCGGCGCCGACCGCATCGACAGCAGCCGCGTACACGGCTCGGGATGCGTCTATTCGGCCGTCATCACGGCCCGTTTGGCGCTCGAGGACGAACTGCCCGAGGCGATTGGCTTTGCCCGCGACTTTATCAGCAAAGCCATCGAGAACGCGCCGCTAGTGGGTCGAGGCATCGCTCCCGTCAACCCGATGCACGAGTACTGGACGTAATTGATGTCACAATCGCCACAGCTCACCCTCGAGCAGATCGCCCGGCTCACCGGCGGCGAACTTCTGTGCGGCGATGCAGACCTCGTCATCAGTGAAATCGGCACCGACTCACGAGCTCCCTTTGCGCAAAATAGCCTCTTTGTCGCTCTCGACGGCGAGCACTTCGACGGCCATCGCTTTATCACCGAGGCGAGTGAGAAGGGCGCCGCTGCCGCGTTAGTGAGCCACGGTGACCCATTGGCTTACCCAGATGTGGCGCTCATCCGAGTCGACGATACGCTCGAGGCCCTCCAGCGACTCGCGGCCAGTTGGCGCGGACTCTTCGACGTCCCGGTGGTCGGCATTACCGGCTCGAACGGCAAGACGATCGTCAAAGACATGCTCGCCAGCATCTTGGCGCAAGAGCAAACCGTCTTTCGCAGCCCCGGCAGCTACAACTCGCAGATCGGTGTGCCGCTCTCACTGCTCGGCATCCGCCCCGAGCACGATATTGCCGTGATCGAAGCGGGCATCAGCCGTATCGGTGAAATGGAGCGTCTCGAGCCGATGATTCGCCCGACGCTGGGCATCATCACCAATATCGGGCTCGCCCACGCCGCCGGCCTCAACGACCTCGCCACCACCGCGCGCGAGAAGCTCGAACTTTTTGCCAATCTGGACGACCGCCCGCTGATCTATCCCGCCGAGAGCAAGCCCCTGGGGCGTTACAAGCTGCCCGGCACCCCTGTGTCATTTGCCATCGCACCTGGCAAAGATGCTCCTGGCGACGAAAAAACCGACGCTGATTATCTGGTCGAGCGAGTCGCGCAGACCTCCCAGGGGTTTGCATTCTCGGTGCAATTTCCCGACGGCGCACATCACCCGTTCGCCCTCAACGTGCCCGGTCGCCACAACCTAGCGAACGCGGCGGCGGCGATCGCAGCTGCCGATACTCTTGGTGTGTCTGTCGAGGCCATTCGCGAGGGCTTGGCTGCCTTCGAACTGAGTCCGTTGCGCCTCGAGATGCACACCACCCAGGAGGGTGTCACCTTCATCAACGACGCCTACAGCTCCGATCCGGTGAGCGCGCGGGCCGCGCTGAGTGTGCTCGAGCACTATGCCGGCCAACAGCGCGCAATCGCCATCTTGGGCGATATGCTCGATCTCGGCGCGCGCTCGACCGCCGCTCACCGTCAACTCGGCCAGGTGGTCGCACACACGGGCATCGACCGGTTGATCTGCTACGGCGAGCGCGCGCAGACCATCGGCAAAGCGGCGCAAACTGCCGGCATGACGGCCGATCACATCGACTGCGTCGACTCCATCGACACGCTGCACGACCTGCTCGAGCGCGAATTGCGCTCGGGCGACGTGGTGCTGTTCAAGGCGAGCCGCACCATGGGACTGGAGCGCGCCGCCGAACGCCTCCTCGAGAGCGTGGCGCCGGCCCGGCTCTACATCGACCTCAACGCCATCCGCGACAACTATCACGCCATTCGCCGCCATGTCGGCGACGGCACGGGGCTGATCGCCGTGGTCAAGAGTTTTGGCTACGGCAACGACTCGACGCGCGTCTCGCAGACGCTCGCCCGCGAGGGGGTCGACGCGCTCGCCGTCGCATACGCCGACGAGGGCATCCCACTTCGAAAACGCGGCCTGACGCTGCCAATACTGGTCACCAACGCCCTCGCGTCCGAGGCGGACAAGCTCGTCAAATACGACCTCACCCCGCTGGTCTACTCGCGAGGAGTCGTCGACGCGCTTCGCACCCAAGCGCGCCGCTTCTCTAAACGCGTGCACGTTCACCTCGAGGTCGACACCGGCATGAACCGCGTGGGGCTCAAGCCCGACGAGACCTTGAGCTTCGCCCGCGAGTTGGCCGCGATCGACGAGATCGTCATCGAAGGGCTGATGACCCACTTCGCCGCCGCCGACGACCCCGACGAGGACGCCTTCACCCGCCAACAGATCGACACCTTCAAAACGGTGCTCGACCAACTGCACGCCGAAGGCATCCATCCGAATGTGGTCCACGCCGCCAACACCGCCGGCGCCTGGCGCTTTCCCGACGCCCATTTCGACCGCGTGCGCGTGGGACTCGGTCTCTACGGCCTCTCGCCGACTCCTGCCGTTTCACGTGAAACAGACGGTACACACGCGGCGCTAGCCTTCACCACCCGCATCATCCACCTCAAAGACGTCGCCGCCGGCGAAACGGTCGGCTACAACCGCACCTGGACCGCCGAGCAGCCCCGCACGATCGCCACGATCGCCGCCGGCTACAACGACGGCTTCCCCCGCTTCATGTCCAACGGCGGCGAAGTCCTCATCGGCGGCCGGCGCTGCCCGGTCGTCGGCAACGTCTGCATGGACGTGTCGATGGTCGACGTGACCGACGTCCCCAACGCCAAGGTAGGCGACGAAGTAGTTATCTTCGGGCACCAAGGCAGCGAGGCGATCACCGTCGACGAAATCGCTGGGCGCGGGGGGACGATCAGCTACGAGCTCCTGTGCAATATCTCGCCGCGCGTCCGACGCATCTTCGTTCGGCAGTGAGTGCGCGGAGGGCGCGGAAGCGCGGAAGCGCGGAAGCGCGGAGGCCATTGAACCACTCGAAACACGGAAGAGCTATGGAGTACCATGGAAGCACTGAAGAACACTGAGCAATGCCACGCCGCGCCCGGGCAGCGCGCGGCAACCTGAACTCCGTGTTCACCTCCATCTTCCTCCACGCTTCCACGGTCCTCCATAGCTCTACCGTGCTTCCACGGCCTCAAGGCCTCTACGCCTCAATGCCCTCCCTGTCCTCGGTGCCCTCCACGGCCTCCACGCCCTCCCCGGCCTCCAAGAGCTCGAAGTTGGTATATCGCCTGATCCCCACCGTCGCCGACCCGAAGTTGAGCACCAGCCCACGCGTTGCGTCAGCCGCCTTCACGTACCGCCCTAACTGATTGTAGTGCTCATCGGTGATCTGCTTGACGACCTTGAGTTCCACCACGACGGTGTCGGCGATCCATAGATCGGCCCGGCCGGTCGTGACCGTGCGCCCGGCGTACTCGATCTCGATCGAGTGCTCCATCTCACAGGCGATCCCCTCATCGCGAAGCGCCTCGCACAACAACTCCTGGTACAACGACTCGCGCAGTCCGGGGGCGGTGTTCTTGTGGATATCGATCGCTTTGCCGATGATCGTCTCGGTCAGAACGTCATTCGCTACTTCCTCATGATATGCCATTTGTATGCTCCAAAATTGGTGGTTGAGTTTGTCTTGGAGGTAACGCACATCCCCTCCATTACTGTTTTCGGCAAAACCAACCAATTCGTTGCGTACTTTTTTGGCAGGGGTGCTCAAATCGCGGCCTAGACGGCGTCAGAGGCCGCCCCACCAGCCCGCAGCTCTGTTGACGTAAAGGCCGTGGAGGCCGTGGAGGCCGTGGAGGCCGTGGAGGCCGTGGAGGCCGTGGAGGCCGTGGAGGCCGTGGAGGCCACGGAAACCCCGAGGCCATTGAGCCACTCGAAACACGGAAGAGCTATGGAGTACCATGGAAGCACTGAAGAACATTGAGCACCGCCACGCCCCGCCCAGGCAGCGCGCGGCAACCTGAACTCCGCGTTCACCTCCGTCTTCCTCCACGCTTCCACGGTCCTCCATAGCTCTACCGTGCTTCCACGGCCTCAAGGCCTCCACGCCTCAAGGCCTCCAAGCCTCAAAGCCTCCACGGCCTCCACGGCCTCAAAGCCTCCACGGCTTTTCGCCAGTTGCTACGTGAGGGGCATCAGAGCTAAAGATCACCTTGAGGCACAAACCTTCCCCAAGAGGAGCCACCCATGAGCCAGCAAGCTGTTGAATATATCGAGGAAAACAAAGAGCGTTTCCTCGACGAACTCAAAGAATATTTGCGCATTCCGAGCATCTCGACCGACCCCACCCAGAAGGACGAAGTGGCGCGCTGCGCACGCTGGGTGGCCGACCACCTCGAAGAGATCGGCATCGACACCGTCGAGATCGAGGAGACCGCCGGCCATCCGATTGTCTATGCGGAGCACTGCAAGGCGCCGGGCAAGCCGACGATTCTTATCTACGGGCACTACGACGTGCAGCCGCCCGATCCGCTCGACCTGTGGGATACGCCGCCCTTCGAGCCCGACGTGCGCGATGGCAAAATCTTTGCGCGCGGTGCCACCGATGACAAAGGGCAACTCTTTGCCCATGTCAAAGGCCTCGAGGCGCACCTTCAGACGAGCGGCGAATTGCCCGTCAACGTCAAGCTGCTCATCGAGGGGGAAGAGGAGGTCGGCAGCCCGAACCTCACTCCCTGGGTCCTCGAGAACAAGGAGCGCTTGGCGTGCGACGCCGTCGTCATCTCCGACTCGTCGATGTTCGCTCCGGGCGTGCCCACGATCACCTACGGGCTGCGCGGCCTGACCTACTTCGAGGTCACCGTGACCGGACCGAGCCACGACCTGCACTCGGGACTCTTTGGCGGCACCGTTCCCAACCCGATCAACGAGCTCGCCAAGATCATCGCGCAGCTGCACGACGCCGACGGCCGCATCGCCGTGCCCGGCTTTTACGACGACGTCATCGCCCTCGAAGACGACGAGCGCGAGCAATTCGCTTCGCTGCCGTTCGACGAGGAGGGCTACCTCGCCGAGACCGGTGCGCCGGGGCTCCAGGGCGAGGAGGGCTACACCACCCTCGAGCGCAAGTGGGCGCGGCCAACCCTCGACTGCAACGGCATCTGGGGCGGCTTTATCGGCGAGGGCGCCAAGACGGTGCTTCCGTCGACGGCGTCGGCCAAAATTTCGTGTCGCCTGGTGCCGGGCCAAGATCCCGCCAAGGTGCTCGAGTTGTGCCAGAACTACATCGAGGAGATCGCCCCCGACACGGTCAAGGTCGAGTTCAAGCCCCACCACGGTGGGGATCCGGTGCTCATCGACCGCGACAACGAGACCGTACGCGCCGCCTGCCGCGCGCTGCAGAAGTCGTGGGACGCCGAGACCGTCTTCACCCGCGGTGGCGGCTCGATTCCGGTCGTAGCGACGTTCTCCAATGAACTCGAGTCGCCGACGATCTTGATGGGTCTCGGCCTCGACGACGATCGGCTTCACAGCCCCAACGAAAAGTTCAACCTCGAATGCTTCTACAAGGGCATCGAGACGAGCGCATACCTGTGGAACGAATTGTAAAGAGCACGCGTTTTCTAGGTGCGACCTGGTTGCCCGTCACCGCCGCCCTGCTCGGCTTGCTCATCGTGGGCTCGAGCGGGGTGGGTTGTGACCGGGCCTCGTCCACATCGGCGTCGGCCCGTGCCGACGCCGAGCACCGACAACAGCGCGAGCGTCTTTTGCGCGATCGTGCCTCGACCATCGCCGTCATCCACGCGCGACGCGTCAGGCTCATCGCCGAGGACATGGCCAAGCTACATCCTCGCTCTACACGCAGCGAGGCGTCACGCGAGGCCAAAAAGCTCCTCGAGGAAATCGTTCCGAACGAATCTGAGAACCGAGGTCTACGATGAAATTGTTCGTCGCCATGGGAAGTCTGTTGGGGCTGCTCGGCGTCGCCGCCGGCGCGTTCGGCGCCCACGCGCTCGAAGCACGCCTCGACGCCGATATGCTCGCCGTCTGGGAAACCGCCGCCAAATACCAGATGTACCACGCGCTGGCGCTCTTTGGCGCCGCCTGGCTCGTCGGCCAGACTCAAACCACCTGGGCGACCGTCGCCGGCTGGGCCTTTTTGGGCGGCGTCGTCGTCTTCTCCGGCACGCTGTACGTCCTCGCCCTGTCGGGCATCAAATGGTTGGGTGCCATCACGCCCATCGGCGGCACCGCGATGATCGTGGGCTGGTTTTGCTGCTTTATGGCGGCGCTCAAGCTGAACTGAATGAGTCTCAACTGCCGTCTGAGGCCCTCTTTTGACGGCTTCGCTACGCTACGCCGCCACCTCCCCGCTCGGGGAGGGGTGGCAATATAGGACGTACTAGAAATGCATATCGGTCATACCCCACTGAATCTCGAAACCATCGAACGCGTCGTCTTCGACCACGTGACGGTCGAGATCGCTCCCTCCGCCCATCCCAAGATCGAACAAGCCGCCCAATTCGTGCGTGAAATGGCCCAGAGCGGCGAAGCCGTCTATGGGGTGACCACCGGCTTTGGCGCCAACCGCGACCGTGTGATCCGCCCGGAGGACGCCGAAACGCTGCAGGAACGCCTTTTGGTGAGCCATGCGTGCGGCGTCGGTCAGCCCCTTCCCACGGAGGTGGTGCGTGCGATGATGCTGCTACGCATCAACGCGCTGTCGCAGGGCAACTCCGGCATTCGCCTGTCTACGCTGCAACTGCTCGCCGACATGCTCAACGCCGGTGTCCATCCGGTCATCCCGGAGCTTGGCAGCGTCGGCGCCAGTGGCGATCTCTGCCCCCTGGCCCATATGTGCCTGCCGCTCATCGGCCTGGGCGAAGCGGAGTTTGAAGGCGAAAAACTCAGCGGCGAGGAGGCGATGATGCGCGCCGGTTTGCAGCCGGTCCGCCTGACCTACAAGGAGGGCCTGGCGCTCCTCAATGGCACCCAGGCGATGACCGCCGCCGGCGTGGTCGCCGCCATCCGCTTTCGCCAATTGCTCGACTGCGCCGATACGGTCGGCGCGATGAGCCTCGAAGCAGTCGCCGGCCGCCTCGCCGCGCTCGACCCGCGCATCCACGAGATTCGCGGCCGCAAGGGACAAATCGACAGCGCACGTGCACTGCGCGCCTTATTGGCAGACAGCGAACTGGCTGGCGCCGCTCCCGGCACCGTCGAGGGCAAGGTCGAGTACGTCCAAGACTCCTACTGCCTGCGATGCATGCCGCAGGTTCACGGCGCGAGCCGCGATGTGCTCGACCACGTCATCGACGTATTGACCACCGAGGCCAACGCCGTGACCGACAACCCATTGGTCTTCCCGCCCGAAGATGGCCGCGAAGGCGCGATTTTGTCGGGCGGCAACTTCCACGGCCAACCGGTGGCTCTCGCGCTCGACTACCTGAAGACTGCCATCGCCGAGATCGGAAGCGTCTCGGAGCGACGCTGCGCGAAGCTCACCGACAAGTACTTCTCGGAGGGCCTGCCGCCCTTCTTGGTGTCGAATCCGGGCCTGAACTCCGGGATGATGATCCCGCAATACGTCGCCGCCGCGCTCGTCTCGGAGAACAAATCGCAGGCATTCCCCGCTAGCGTCGACTCCATTCCCACCAGCGCCAACATGGAAGATCACGTCTCGATGGGCATGCACGCCGCGCTGCACACACTGCGCGCGCTGACCAACGTCGAGACGATCGTCGGCATCGAATACCTCATCGCCGCCCAGGCGCTCGACCTGCGAAACGGCCATCGCCTCGGCGAAGGCACCCGCCGCGCCCAAACACTGTTGCGCGAACACGTCGAGTTCATGAAGCACGACCGCGTGCTCTACCCCGACATCGAAAAAGCCGCCACGCTGGTGCGTGACGGCTCACTCGCTGAGACGGTGTCGGATTTCTTTGAATGAACGCCCTGCAGAAGTTGAAGCGCCCTCGCCCTTCAATAGAGAGCTCTCAGCTACCCGAAAGCTCCGCCAACAGCTTGGGAAGTTCAGCCTGGACGACGGGCATGCCGCCGTCTTTGGAGATGGCGCCGGCCGCACCGATGCGCTCGGCGGTCTCCTCGAGTTCTGCAGCCTCGATGCCCGAGACGATGATGACGGGCACCGACTCGAGTTGGGTGATCGCGTGCAGGGCGGCGACCGGGTCGCGCTCGCCGAGACCGGGCAAGTTCAAGTCGCTGACCACCACCGCGGGCGCCTCGTCGAGGACCACCTCGTCGACCTGGCTGAAGCTGTTGCACGTGATCGTCCGATAGCCCGCCTGTTGGCAGACCATGTCGAGCATCTGCAAAATCAGTTCGCTGTCGTCGATGATCAGAACCAGTGGTTTCATGGCTGTCGTCTCAGCTCTTAGTCGAAGCGACTTCTTCGATGATCTGACGCAGCGTCGCGCCGGGCACTTCGCCCTTGATGAGGAAGCGATTGGCACCGGCGTCGAGCGCCTCTTCTTGAACTTCGGGATCTTGTAGACTCGTCAACAAGATCACCGGCAACTCGGAGAACCTCTCGTGGCTCCGGACCGCTGCGAGTAGCTCCATACCACTCATCTCCGGCATCTGCACGTCGCTTAGCAACAGATCGTACGATTCTTCCTCGAGCCGGGCCAAAGCCTTGGCGCCGTTGCGCGCGATCTCGATCTCGAAGGGGCCTTCTGAAAGAACAAAAGCGATGGACGCCGCGATGGTCTCGACGTCCTCGGCGATGAGGATCCGGTGCTGGCGAGCCTCGGGAGGAAAGTCGCCGGCGGGCACGTCGGGGGCGATCTCCAACAACTCCTTGACGCGATTGAGGAGCTCGCCGCCTCCGATCGACCCCTTGATAATGTAGTCGGTGGCGCCGGCCTCGATGCCCGCGTCGCGCTCGTCGGGACGGTCGAGGCTGGTGAGCAAGATCACCGGGATGTCGCTCATGTATTCGTCACTGCGAATCATGCGCGTGAGCGCCATGCCGTTCATTCGGGGCATGTCGACGTCACTGACGACCAACGAGTAGGGACGCTCGCGAAGCATGTCGAGCGCCTCTTCGCCGTTTTCGGCCATGTCGATGGGGACGTCGAGCTCCGACAACACGAAGCCCACGCTGGCGGCGATCGCCTCGATGTCGTCGACGATGAGAATGCGCTTTTCGACCGGCCCGTCATACTCCTCGAATCGCCGACGCGCCGGCTTTCGGGGCGCGGCTTCCAACGGCTGCGTCGTGCGCATCTGCGCCATATCTTCTGGTTGGTCAGACAGATTGGCGGCTTCGGCGGAGGACTCGGCAGACGATGGCGAGTTTGCCGATGCCGCTTCACGGCACGTCTCGAGCATGCGTACCACGCCTCCGGCTTGTTCTTCGTCGATCTCGAGCCCAGGGTGATTGACGGCCCCTTCGAGCAATTGGAAGCCACGCATCAACGAGCGTACCGGCCATGTCCGCTCGTCGGGCTCGTAACGCTTCATGTCGAGCACGACCTTTTCCATGGCGCTGACAAGCTGGGCGATGGTGGTAAAGCCCACCATCGACGCGGCCCCTTTCATGGCGTGCAGGTGGCTGGCGGTCTGGTCGAGCGCGTCTTTGCTGGCGCGCTCGCTAAAGATCCCCATCATCGAGATCGACAAGCCCGACAAGCGCTTGCGCGCCTCTTTGCGGAACATCGCGTGGAATTGTGCGGCGGGATCGTCGGGCGCCTCGCTCCCGTGGGCGGCCACCTCGTCGGGCGCCTCGCGCGCCTCCAATACGTCGGCGAGGGCGCGCAACCCCTGCAGCACGACCCCCAGGCGCGCCTGATCGGTCTCGGCCTCATCTTCGAGCTCCCCGAGCACCTGGCCGAGGCCGTCAGCGATCGTGCGAAAGCCTTTGGACAACTGCCCGTCGGTCAACGCCAACTCAGCAAATCTCAGGCGAACGTCGACCAGCTCATCCACAAGCTCTTCGACAACGGCTTCGGCATCCGAATTCATGGACATCCACGGCACTTCAGTACGGAACGACAACTTTTCACGTGAAACAATTTCGTTCGCCCATGATACGACGCCGCTGCTTCGGAAGGCAAATGTGCTAGCTCCTCTGCCAACACCGCCACAGCGCGCGCCCTCGTCGCACCGCCGGCGTACTCGAGTCGCCGCTGCGCACCAGCGGCGCGAGCACCGCGGCGGCATCTTGGGCATACCCCTGCCCTCTCAATAACTCGGCGAGGGCAACCCGCGCCGGCCACAGGTTCGCGTCGCAGCTAAGCGCCTGGTTGAGCGACTCGACCGCGCCACGAAAATCGCCCTGGTCGCGCCGCACGAGCCCGAGGGCGTACCACTGGTAAGCCCCACGCGGCCGAAGCTGCAGCAGCCCGTGAAAGATCGCCGCCGCCTGCGCCAGCCGACCGCGCGAATAGAACAAAAACCCGAGGCGCGACAAACTCCACGCCTCCACATCATCGAGCGCCATGATCACTCCCTTCGCAACTTGTAGACGTAACTGAGAACTTCAGCGACCGGCTCGTAGAATTCGGCCGGGATCTCGTGGTCGACGTCGAGATCGACCAGCGCACGGGCCAGCTCGACGTTTCGAATGGTCGGAATGCCGTGGCGCCGCGCGATCTTTTTGATCTGGCGCGCCAACTCGCCACGCCCCGCGGAGACCACCTGCGGCGCGCCCATCGACTCCTCTTCGTAGCGTAGCGCGACGGCTACATGGGTCGGGTTGACGACCACCGCGTCCGCCTTCTTGACGTTTTTGATGCCCGTGTCTTTGAGCAACTCGCGGTGAAACTGCTTGCGCTTGCTCTTGATCTGCGGGTCACCCTGACTCTCCTTGTGCTCGCGCTTGACCTCGTCTTTGGACATCATCAGGCTCTTCTCGTGCTTGTGGCGCTGCCACAAAAGGTCGATCACGCCGAAGACCACGAGCGCGCCGCCCAAATATGCACACAGGTCGAAGGCCACCGTGCCCAGCACCTCCATCGACTGCCACAGCCCCATACGTGGGAGTTGCACGAGCACGCCGAGTTTGTCGCCGATGACGAAGTAGCCGAGCACCCCCGATACGCTCAATTTGCCGACATTCTTGGCCAAATCGACGAGCTTCTTTGGCTCGACGAGGCGCTTGAGTCCCGCCGCCGGGTTGAGCCGCTCGCCCTTCGGGATCAACGGGTCCATCGTAAAGAGCGCGCCAATCTGCACGTAATTGAAGAACCCCGCGGCCACGAACCCCACCGCCAGCACGGGCGCGATCATCCACGACAGCTCCACCAGCGCCGCCATCATGAACGGCCCGATGTCGGCCGACGTCGGATCCCGGCTGGAAATGAGTCCAATGCTCTCGACCACCAGCCCCGCCGAACGCCGCACGATCTCGGTCATCCAAAACGCCAGCGCCGCCCCGGCAAAGAGCATCACCATCGCACCGGTAAACTCTGCCGACTTGGCGACATTGCCCTCTTCGCGGGCCTTGCGCCGGCGTTTGGCAGTTGGTTTTTCGCTCTTCTCACTCATGAGCCCAGCTCAGCTCTTTGAACGGCGAGTAATCACCACGGGGGCCACGGAGTAAGAACAAAATCTCTTCCCCGTGCTCCCCGTGTCTCCGTGGTGAACCCTCTCTCACATTAGCTCCATCAGGCCCATCACGTGTGTGACGCCCAACGCGGCCTCTTCCAGGAAGCGATCGACCACGACCTGCAACCCCACGAGCAACACGCCCACCCCCAACACCGCTTTGAGCGGCATGCCCAGGAAGAAGACGTTGATCTGCGGGGCGGCCTTATTGATGAGGGCGAGCATCAGGTTGGCGAGCAGGATGGCGGCGACGACCGGGAACGCGAGCAACACGCCCAGGGCGATGGCGTCGGCGGTGAGCCGCACGATGCTGAAGGTGATCGCCTCGAGCTTGACCCCCAATTCGGGGAAACTCTGCGGTGGTACGATGACATAGCTCTTGACCAACGCGGTCAAAAAGAGCCGGTGGCCGCCGGTGACCAGAAACATCACGACGCCCAGCTGGTACAGAAACTCCGCCGACACGCTCGTCTGCGTCTTGAGCTGCGGGACGAAGGCCGTCGCCATGGTCTGGCCGCGGGCGCCGTCGATGACCTGGCCAGCCACACGCAACGCCTCGAAGGCGAGCGCGGCGACGAAGCCGAGCATCAGGCCGACGACGAGCTCCTTGACGACCAGCGCGCCAAGCTCGAGCGAGCCAGCCGGCAGCGCGCCGGCCGCTCCCGTCTCCCACACCGCGGGGTACACCATCACCGTCAGCGCCATCGCGATGCCCATCTTGACCGGCTGAGGCACAGTTTGTCCGCCCAGATAGGGCACCAGATAGACCACCGGCACCAGCCGAGCGGTCACCAGCGCCGCCAGCACGATCATCTGGTTGATGCCCTGCTGGACACCCTCGTCTGTGAGAAACTCCCACATGCGCGATTCCTAGAAGAGCCCTGGAAAACCCTCGAAGAGCATGCGCGTAAAGCGCAATAGCTGAGCGCCGATCCACGGCCCGGCGATGACCAAGCTCGCGAACACGGCGATGAGCTTGGGCACGAAGGTCAGCGTCTGCTCTTGGATCTGCGTCGTCGCCTGAAAAATGCTGATCAGCAGGCCCGTCACCAGGCTCGCCAGCACCGGTGGCGCCGAGGCGACCAAGATGAGCAAGAGGCCCTCACGAGCGATCTGCAAGATGTAGTCTTCCATCGTTTAAGGGTGACTTAGGGTGACTAAGCTCGCCGATTCGAACGCTTCGAATCTATCAGCCGCTGTAGAAAGTAGCTGACGCCATCGAGTTCATAATGGAGTTCGTCAGCCTCTCCGGCGTCTAAGAATCCCAAGTCCTGGCAAATGAAGATCTGTGTCGAGAGCTCGGACAGCGACGCACGGGAAATGTACAGAAAGCGGAGAAAGTCTCGATCTGAACCTCGAGCGGCTCCCTCGGCAATATTCGAAAGAACTGACACCGCCGACCGCCTCATCTGCGACTGCAAACCAAACTTCTCATTTTGAGGAAACGACGGCGTCACCCGATATACCCGCGCCACAAGCTCACGACCCTTTTTCCAAGCCAACAGTTCCTCATGCGGCCACTTCCCACGCCTCTTTTTCTTTCCGCGCCAACCCATCCGATCCTCCTCAAAGTAACCCTTAGTAACCCTTAGTAACCCCTAGTAACCCTTAGTAACCCTTAGTAACCCTTAGTAACCCTTAGTAACCCTTAGTAACCCTTACTCGTTCACACGTAGCCAAGCACCAGCCCCTTCACGACCAAAAACCACCCGTCGACGAGCACGAAGAGCAGCAACTTGAACGGTAGGCTGATCGTGGTCGGACTGAGCATGTGCATACCCAGGCTGAGCAAGATATTGGCGATGACCATGTCGATGACGATGAACGGCACGAAGAGGATAAACCCGATGGTGAACGCCTCCTTGAGCTCGCTGACCACAAACGCCGGCACCGCGACGATCAGGTCGCTTTGCTCGAGGCCCTCGCGCTGGTCGGGTGGGCGCAACTCGCGGGCGAGCTCGTAGAGGAGCTGCTTTTCCATCGGGTGTGCGTGCTTGTTCAAAAAGCTCTTGAGCGGGGCGGCGGTGCGCTTGGCGAGGTCGCGGTACTCGTCGAAGCCGGGGCGCTCCTCGGTCTCCTCCATCTGGGCGACCATCGGCTCGACCTCCGTGTAGATCTGCATGCCCACGGGCGCCATGATGTAGATGCTCAACACGATGGCCAAGCCGGTGATCACCTGGTTGGGCGGCACCTGCTGCGCGCCGATCGCGGTGCGCAGCAAAGACAAGACGACCGCGACCTTCACGAAGCTCGTTACCATGATGAGCAAGAACGGCAGCAGCGCGAGCAAGCCCAACGCTACCACCAGCCCAATTGGGCTCTGCGAGCCACCGCCCGGCATTTGCGCAAACGCCGGCACCGCCGGCAGAAACAACGCACTGAACGTGATGAGCGAAGAAAATCGCCGACTACGACTGCGGCTATAAGCTGATTGACCGGCACACATGCCCTACCCTCTCCGAAGAAGCGAACGCAGTGACGCAGTTCCAAGACCCCAAGACCCCTCTATTACTGTTTTCGGCAGAGAGGGCCGATTCGTTGCGTACTTTTTTGGATTTTTTTCGGGAGGGAGAAGCCGTCGCATCAATCGCGTCGGCGTTTTCGTCTATTCTTCAGACACTTGCGAGACAAGAAACTCACACGCGTCTTCTTCAGAAAGTTCGCTCAGAAGCGAAATCCCTGTTTCGGTATTGCCGATCACCAAGAACCTACTAGCCACCCGAACGACCATAATCGAACGGTTCGGACCGACGGAAAGACGGTCCAGAATCTCCATGCGCTCGGTTCCGGCTTGGACTCCGGCGAGTCGCCCCAGTCCCCAGCGCAAGATCGCATAGGCGAGCAGGCAGACGAGGCCTACTGAGATGACCATCTTGAGGAGCATGCCGCCGTAATCGGAGTGGACGGCGGGCGTTTGCGCGGCCACATCGGCCGCAGGCGCGGGTGGTTGAGAGACGGGAAAGGCGAGGAGGAGCGCACCGCCCAGAAGAATGAGGCCGGCGAGGATAAAGGCCGTTTTGCGGTGCTTGGAGATGTTCATGGGACTTTCCCTCCGCGAGTCCTTGCTTTGCGGCGCCCCCCATCCGCCTCGCGCTGTACTTCGCGCTCGGCACCTTCCCCTGGGGGAAGGGCTGTCCTTGCGCAAAGCTACCACTGTGATTCTCGCTAAGGCATCCCTTCCCCTCGGGGAAGGTGCCCGAAGCACAGCGAAGGGCGGATGGGGGGCCTCGCAAAGCTAAGCCTGCATGAATTGCTCAAACATCCACGTTCGGATTCAAGCTATACAGCCCCACGATCGACGCCTCGTCGAGGATATGCGGCTCGATGGCGTCGAGCACGTCTGCGGCCGTGAAGGTGCCTTCGACCGGACACTTGGCCACGTCGAGCGCGTAGAGCGTGAAGTGGTAGTGGTGGACGATCGAGTCGTTCCACGGAGGACACGGTCCGTCGTAGCCGAAGAACTCACCCTCCATGTCGGGATTGCCGTCGAACCAGTTGGTGTAGTCGTTGATCCCCTGGCGGGTGCCGTGGGGAGCGTCCGGTCCTTTTTTACCGTGTGCGGTCACTTCCTCGGAGAATTCGCCCTCGTCGATCCCCTCGAGTTCGGGATCGATGTCGACGAGCACCCAGTGGTAGAAGTCGATGCGGTCGAGGTCGGAGGGAACCTCGCGGCCCTCCTGGTTGACGTCGTCCGGCTTGCTGGGCACGTCCGGGTCGTGGCAAATCAACACGAGTGACTGGGTGTCCTCAGGCAGATCACTCCACGCCAGATGCGGGTTGAGGTTGTCGCTGAACGTGGCGTGGCTCGCCGGGTCGGGCACGCAAAACGCATACTGTCCAGGGATCTCGTCGCCGTCGTCGAAACTTTCGCTATACAGTTCCATCGTCCGTTAACCTCCAATTTGTGGTAAGTTCGCGAACGACTATAGGCAGCAGGTGGGGGGAAGGCAACTGACAACGACCGTTGCCATGTCTAAGATGAATAGTGAGGCCGCCCAGACCGTTGTTTCAGAGAGCTGTTTCTACCAAGGCCGATACATCCTATGAGCAACTTCAAAGACAGGTTCGTTCGCGCGGTACGCGCTAACCTGAACGACGTTCTCGACCGGGTCAAAGACTTCGAGCAGCGTGGCGGGTTCGAAAAGCTGTTCGACTCGATCGCCGACGGTGATTGGGAGCAGATCGGCGGCGAACAAAGCAGCAAACGCTCGAGCAGCGCAGGCACGGGCTCCGGGGAGAAGACGATCCGCGAGTACTACGCCAACCTGGAAGTGCCCTACGGCTCCGATCTCGAGACGGTCAAAGAATCCTACCGCCGTCTGATGCGCCGCTATCATCCCGACCGCTACGCCAACGACTCGGACATGGAAGAGCTCGCCACCGAGCTCAGCCAGGAGATCACGCAGGCCTACCACGCGGTCAAAAACTGGCTCGAATCGGGACGTTATTGAACGTCATATTCACCCCGGGGAGCACAGGGACACGGCGAAAAACCAAAAGGCCTTTCTCTGTGTCCCCCGTGTCTCCGTGGTGAACCCTACTCCTCAACACCCGCGCGGCGGCAGATCTCGTCGATCAATTCTTTGCTGCCGCCGTCCAAGCGCGTAAACGCCACGCCCATGCCCGTATTTTCGGGCGACGAATCGACCCGCACGACCTCACCCTCGCCTTTGACCTCCTCGATGTCGTCGAGGATGACCGAGAACTGCAAGGTGACCTTGGTGCCCACCGGCAGCGGGTTCTTCGAGCGGATGAACACCCCGCCCTGCGAGATATTCGAGACATACTCGGCGATGTAGTCCTCGATGCACTCGAACTCTTGGTTGATGATCACCCGCGTGTGCTGGCGGTGCTCGGCGGCAGCCCAAGAGCCGCTGCTGGTCGTCGCTGGGTCGTTTGTCGTCACGTCTGCTCCGTATTGACCGCTCAACCCCAAGATGAGTCTTGGGGCTGTAGCGGCGCTGGCTTCGCTGGGGGCGAGCCCCCGCTCCGCCCACTATACTACGATGCCCCGGCGATCTCGAACGATTCCATGTGCCGGTCGCTTTGAGACTTGTAGTGAAACTTCTTGCCCGCGTCCTTGGCGAGCTTGTCGAGCGCCTTTCGCTCGACGCCGCGCAGCACCTGGATGACCTGTGGGGACGCTTGGATGTAGATGTCTTCTTCTTTGATGAGCGGAATCTCGCGCTTGAGCTCGCGGATGAGCTCGTAGGCGACCGTCTCTTTGGACTTCACGAAGCCACGCGAATCGCAGTACTCGCACGGCTCGCAGAGGAACTGGTGCAGCGACTCGCGCACGCGTTTGCGGGTCATCTCGACGAGACCGAAGTCCGAGATCGCCAGCGCGTTCGTGGTCACCCGATCTTTTTTGAGCGCCTCTTCGAGCGCGCGGTAGACCTTCTCGCGGTGGCCAGCCTCCTCCATATCAATGAAGTCGATGATGATGATGCCGCCGATATTGCGAAGTCGAAGCTGGTAGACGATCTCGTCGACCGCCTCGAGGTTCGTCTTGAAGATCGTCTCTTCGAGACTGCTCGACCCGACGAACTTGCCGGTGTTGATGTCGATGGAGGTCAGCGCCTCGGTCTTGTCGAAGACCAACTCGCCGCCCGACTCGAGCTCGACGTGACGCGACAGCGCCCCGTTGATCTCGGGCTCGATGCCGAACGCGTCGAAGATCGGCTCGTCGTAGTCGTACAGGTCGATGAAATCGACGTACTCGGGCATGAACTTCTCGACGTAGTTGCGCACGCGCTCGTACGCCTCCTTGTCGTCGACCACCAGCCGCTCGAGGTTGGGCGTGAACAGGTCACGCGCCACGCGCAGCAGAAGGTCGGGCTCTTCGTACAGCAGGTACGGAGCCTTCACCCGGCTGCACTTCTCGAGGATTTCTTCCCACTGCTTGGTGAGCACGTCGATCTCGCGACGAATCATCTCCTCGGAAGCGTTCTCGCTGACGGTGCGCACGATAAAGCCGGTGCCCGGCTGGCGCTGCTCCTCGACGATCTTGCGCAAGCGCTTGCGCTTTTTGTCGCTCGAGATGCGCCGCGAGATGCCGATATGCGACACGGTGGGCATGAAGACCAAAAAGCGGCCCGGGATCGAGATATGGCTGGTCAGCCGCGCGCCCTTGGTGCCGATAGGCTCCTTGGAGACCTGGACCATGATCTCTTCGCCCTCGTTGAGGACGTCTTGGATATTGACGCGCTTTTTGTTCTGGCTGCGCGACGGCGGCGGCCAGAGCTCGGCGTCCTCGTCGACAAAGGCGGCCAGATCTTCTTCGAAATCGTAAAAATCGCTGACGTGCAAAAAGCCGGCTTTCTGCTGGGCGACGTCGATGAACGAGGCCTGCATGCCCGGCAGGACGCGCACGACCTTGCCTTTGTAGATATTGCCGACGACATCGCGATCGCGCTTTCGCTCGATGTAGAACTCGCTGATGATGCCGTCTTCGACCAGGGCTACACGTGTCTCTGCACTCGTGGAGTTAACTACCAGAAGGTCGGACATAAAAACCTATTTTTTGGTACTCGGAAAATGTGTTGAACCACCCGGCTGAGGCCGAAAGCTTGGGAGGCAGACCTTCAAGGTCTGGTCCAGCGCTGGACGCGCTGCCTCCAAAACAAGGAGCCACAGCGAAGGTAGCAAGATAGCTGTCTTGGCCGCGAAATCTCGCGATTAGAGCTGCCCTCGACCCGCCGGCTTTTTTGGTGGCCGCGAGTGCTGGGCGCTCTGTAATAAAGCGTGCGCGAGCGAATTCATTTCGCGTTGGCCGCCCCCCTCCGATTCTGGCACGGAAGGAGCGCGACCGGTCGCATTTTTATAGCATACGATGTGGCGATCAACTAGGAATGAGTAACAACGATGCGACAGCGCCGCCACTCGAAGATCATGACATCGATGTCATGATCGGAGCGGTGTTTCACAGAAATTGAAACATCTCTTGGGACCCGATCGCCCCGCCACGCCTCTCACGCGCCGATCCTCACTCTTGGCACGGCACGTGCAAGGTTCTGTCGGGCACGGGAGGCCAACACGTTCCCCCAACGATCCAGAGCACTCCCGACACGGACAATTGATCCGCACGAAAGCGCCGGCCTGCGGGCCGGCGTTTTCTGTTTTTGGAATGTCTTTGTTGTGCGCCGGGTTCTCCCTATTGACAACGCCGAAATTGTCGCTACCCTCGTACCTGCTAGGCGACGTCTCGGTGTTCAATTCCTCCAGTTCGGGGAATTGTGCGTGAGTCTCAGCAGTACTTTCCGGTACGCCGAGTCGCATATACCAGCCAGTTTGTTTCCTCTGATAATATCGGTGTGCGCGACCCACGTTGGCTTCGGCTCTGCGTAGGGCCTCGGTCAGCGCCGCACGGCACCCCAAATTTTTTAATCTTGTCAAACCCACCTCGCCCGATCGTCGCTCGCTGCCGAACGTTCCCGTTCGTGTGTGCGTCTGTGACCTCGCGCGAAGGACGCAATACCTACCTACCTTGTTGAAAGGTCCCTTCGAGGAGTCTTCATGAACCTGAAAGAACTCAAAGAAAAGAAAATTGGTGAGCTCACCAAGATGGCCAAAGAGGCCAAAATCGACGGCGCGTCGAACATGCGCAAGCAGGAGCTGATCTTCGCTCTGCTGCAGGCGCAAACCGAAAAGGACGGCCAGATCTACGGGGAAGGCGTCCTGGAAATCCTGCCCGACGGTTTCGGTTTCCTGCGCGCTCCCGATTACAACTACCTGCCCGGGCCGGATGACATTTATGTCTCGCCCAGCCAGATCCGTCGCTTCAACCTGCGCACCGGCGACACCGTCAGCGGCCAAATTCGCCCGCCGAAGGACAACGAGCGCTACTTCGCGCTGCTCAAAGTCGAGGCCGTCAACTACGACGACCCCGAAGATTCGCGCGACAAGATCCTGTTCGACAACCTCACTCCGCTGTACCCGCAAGAGCGCATCGAGCTGGAGTGCGAGCCGGACAACTACAGCCTGCGCATCCTCGATCTGCTCACGCCGATCGGTAAGGGCCAGCGCGCGCTGATCGTGGCGCCGCCGCGTACCGGTAAGACCGTCCTGCTGCAGGACATCGCCCACGCCGTCGCGGCCAACCACCCCGACTCGGCCCTCATCGTGCTGCTCATCGACGAGCGTCCCGAGGAGGTCACCGACATGCAGCGCTCCGTCGACGGCGAAGTCGTCAGCTCGACCTTCGACGAGCCGGCCGAGCGTCACGTCCAGGTCGCCGAGATGGTCATCGAGAAGGCCAAGCGCCTCGTCGAGCACAAAAAGGATGTCGTCATCCTGCTCGACTCGATCACCCGTCTGGCCCGCGCCTACAACACCGTCGTTCCCCCGTCGGGCAAGATCCTGTCCGGTGGTGTCGACTCCAACGCGCTGCACAAGCCCAAGCGCTTCTTCGGCGCCGCGCGTAATATCGAAGAGGGCGGCAGCCTCACGATCATCGCCACCGCGCTGATCGACACCGGCAGCCGCATGGACGAAGTCATCTTCGAGGAGTTCAAAGGAACCGGTAACAGCGAGCTGCACCTCGACCGCAAGCTCATGGAAAAGCGCATCTTCCCGTGCCTCAACATCAACAAGTCGGGCACGCGTAAGGAAGAGCTCCTGATGAACGATCAGCAGCTCAACCGCGTCTGGATCTTGCGCCAGCTCCTGCACCCGCTCAACGTGGTCGACTCCATGGAGTTCCTGCTCGACAAAATGGGCAAGACCGACTCCAACGAGGAGTTCCTTAACAGCATGAGCGGCTAGGGTCTGCATTGGCGTTGCCATTGCAGGAGCGCAGCGATGCCCCCGGTCGCCTTCGCTCCCGGCACCCCGCGCGGAGCGGCGGGGTGCGTATGGTCGGCCTTTCACAAGTGGTCAGTTTTCGGACCTTCGAGTTCGAACCACTTTCGAGAGAGCAACCATGACCACCCCCGCCGCCTCGCGCGGGGGTGGCGGCGCGTAGGCGCCGGGGGGCATCTGTACTACCGGCTACCACCTACAACCAAAGCCCCTCCATGTTCGCCAAACTAGACGAAGTCCAAGGCCGCTACCGCGAGCTCAACAGCATGCTCGCCGATCCTTCTGTCGCCAGCGATCCGCAGCAGTATCAGAAGCTCGCCAAAGAGCATGCGCATCTGCAGGAGATCGTCGACGCCTACAAGCGTTTTCGCGCGGTCGAAGAGGAGCTCGAGGACAACAAGTCCCTGCTCTCCGAGGACGACCCCGAGCTCAAGGAGATGGCGCGCGCCGAGATCGCCCGCCTCGACGCCGAGCGCGAGGAGCTCGAAGAGCGGATCACGCGGCTTTTGATCCCCAAGGACCCCCTCGACGAGAAGAATATTCTCATCGAGGTCCGCGCAGGCACCGGCGGCGACGAGGCGGCGCTCTTCGCCGCAGATCTCTTCCGCATGTACGACCGCTACGCGGCCAACCAGGGCTGGAAGGTGGACATCGTCGAGGCGAGCGAGACCGACACCGGCGGCTTCCGCCAGATCGTCGCGCTCATCGAGGGCGACGACGTCTACAGCAAGCTCAAGTACGAAGGCGGCACCCACCGCGTCCAGCGCGTGCCGGAGACCGAGACCCAGGGCCGCATCCACACGTCCGCGTGCACGGTGGCGATCTTGCCCGAGGCCGAAGACGTCGAGCTCGACCTCGACATGAACGACCTCAAGATCGACACCTATCGCTCGTCGGGCCCCGGCGGCCAGTCGGTCAACACGACCGACTCGGCGATCCGCATCACCCACGAGCCCACCGGCCTGGTGGTCACCTGCCAGGACGAAAAGAGCCAGCACAAAAACAAGGCCAAGGCCCTCAAGGTCCTCAAGACTCGCCTGCTCGAGCAAAAGCGCGAGGCCCAGCACCAAGAACGCGCCGCCGAGCGCCGCGAGCAGGTCGGCAGCGGCGACCGCTCCGAGCGCATCCGCACGTATAACTTCCCTCAGTCGCGTATCACTGATCACCGCATCGGCTACACGACGCGGCGTTTGGAAGATGTACTGAATGGAGACGTCGACGAGGTGCTCGTACCGGTGCACGAGCATTTTCAGGCCGAGAAGTTAAAGGCGCTGAACGACGAATAGTGGTTGAGTGGTTCGGTGGCTAAGTGGTTTCTTGATTGGTGATGCACGGCCGTTCGAGGGTTTCCTGCGTAGAGACCTCCAGGCCAAACCGCTCCGAGCCGGAATGCCCTGCAGCCAAGAAACCACTCAACCACCGAACCACTCAACCACCGCTCAATTGAGCAGAAGCTGCTTCTTGGCGCGATCCCCACTATCCGACACCACCTCACGCGCCCACCGAACGACCAAGTCGCCCGTGCGCTCCGAGCCGCCGGCGGCTTTGTTATTTCGTACATACATCGGCTTTTCGATCGTCACCTTGATCGGGAACGTGGGCATGTCCTCTTGGTTGCCGACGAGTAGCCCGGCCGTCTGACCGGCCGACTTGTTGTGCCGAATCGCCACGTCCCGTGTGGTAAAGACGAACGGGAGCTTGAAGTCAGTGCGATTCATCAGCCCCTCCATCTCGGCGTTCGACTCCGACAGACAGAACAACCCGCCGCCCTCGCCGCCCTGGGCGACATTCTCCTCGACATAGCAACCGTCGCTGAGCACCAGGCTCGCGTTGATCGCACCTGCAGCGCCGCCTCTCCCGGCCGTCTCATTGGCCCGAAACCGCGTCTCCTTGGCCATGAACTGCCCACCCTTGAGGCTCGCCACCGCGCCGCCCACCCCGTCGTTGGCGAGGCTTTGGTTCTCGACGAACTTCGCCCCCATCACCTGCGCGACGGCCAGTCCAATAATCGCAAGCGCGCCGCCGTCGGAGCCGGCCTCGTTGGCGAAAAACTTCGAGCCCTTCGCCTTGAGCGTCGCTCGACAGCCCGTCCAGCCGGCCACAAAGACCGCCCCGCCCACGCGCGCCTGGTTTTTCTTGAAGGAGTTGCCCGAGTCACGGCTGTCGAACACGGCTTGGGCGCCGAGCAACGCCAACGCACCGCCCGAAATCTTGCCCCTGTTTTCCAAGAACTTGCAGTCGGTGAACTTGATCTTCGAGCGCACCGCCGCCAGCGCACCACCCTGGCCGGGCCCGTGGCGCCAGTCCTCGAGTTTGACGACGTCCGGGCGCACCGTCAGCCGGTCCTCGGCGGTCGCCTCGTTGCCCCGAAACCCGACCGCGTCGAGTTGCAGGGGCCCGGAGGCGTCGACCACGAAGATCGCCCCGCCGAGTGTCGACGTGTTGTCCTCGAAGCGCGTCTTCTCGATACGCAGCGTGCCACCTCGCACAAACACCGCCCCTCCACGCACCGCCTTGTTATGGCGAAATCGGCAGCCGACCACCTGCGCGGCGGTCTGTTTGGTGCCGCCGCCACAGTCGACAAAGTGCATCCCACCTTGCGTGAAGTCCTCGATCGCGCAGTGGACCACGGCCAGCCCGGTACAGTGCTCGGCGACCAAGCCCTGTTGGCGTACGCCCTCGCGGCCGACCACATGGCAGCCAAAGATCCCCTGGCGTTGGCCGTGCTCGAACTTGATCGCGAACTCGGCGTCGGCCGGAGGCAACAGCGTGACGCGGTCGGGGTGGCCCACCTCCTGCTGGGCGACCAGCCAGTCCAGATGCTGGCGAATGCTCCCCTCGGCCGGCAGGCGGTGGTTGACCAGCGAGACGTGCGTGGGCACGAAGAGCCGCTCCTGGTACACCCCCGGCGATACTCGCACCTGCACCGGCCCGCGCGTCGTGGTGAACAGCTTGCTGGCACGGTCGAGCGCGGCCTGGATGGTCTCGAAGGGCCGCTCGGGATTGCCCACCCGCGAATCCAGGTCGTCCATGGCATCACTCGCCGCCAGATTCGACGGGTCGACGTACAGGACGGGAGCGTCCTCGAGGCCCGGCGGGCAATAAAACCCGTCGATATCGGCCCCCGCCCCGCGGCCGCGCGGCCGCGCCTTCTCGGCCTCCTGGCGCACGTCCTCCTCCTCCTCCTCGAGGTAGTTGATGAGCGCGTCCAGGTCTTCTTCAGGCCCCTCCTCGCCGGGCAGGTCGATTTCGAGTTCTTGGCTGATCGTGATCGCTTCCGGGACGCCTCCACGACCACCCCCCGCACGACTCGAGGTCTCCATGCTGCGCCGGTCGCCGGTGTGCTGGCCTACCGGCGCGTCGCCGCGCGGCACGATTGGGCGGCTCTCGTTGCGCTTGGCAATCGCGCGGCTGATCAGCATCAGCAGCAGCGCCGCCACGCTCACGCCCCACCCCGCCTTTCGCTCCCCGAGCGGATGCCGCTGCCGACACACCGGCTCGGCGGCGCCGAGTCGGTCGAAAAACCCGGTCGACGCCGTCGGCATCTTGCGATTGCGCGCCTCCTGAGCCAGCGTCAACGCACTGCCGTCGTTCTGGACGGGCGCAGGCAGATCTCCGCTCTGCGCGCTCGAAATCGAGCACTCCGCCCACGGATACAACGCGTAACTCCCCGCCAAAAACGCGACTACGATCGCGAAGTGGCCCACCGACCGCCAATTGATTGAATTCATTGAGATCCCCTCATATCGCACAGCAACGCTGTACCCTATGAGTATCGTGTTCTATGGTGTTTGGGAAGATCTTTAGGGATCCTATCAAAAACCGATCATGGTCGTGACTCCGACCACATAGGCCCCCGTTGCCTCGCACGGGGGAAGGCCCCCCGGGGGCATCGTTCCTAACCAGCAATGCCATCAACCGAAGTTCAGCCATGCGCCAAATCGCCACTATCAACGTCTCCGCTCTCACCCAAAACGGCGACGCCCAAAGCTTCGACTACACCGACGCCTTCGGCCGCCCCGCCAAAGGCCTCCTGCTGCGCTGGGCCGGCGAACTCCGCGCCTTCCGCAACCTGTGCCCCCACTGGTCGATGCCCCTCGACGCCGACACCGGCGAGTTCTTCGACGCCAACAAAAGCGCCCTGTTGTGCAAGATGCACGGCGCCCGGTTCGACCCTGCCAACGGCGAATGCATCATGGGCCCCTGCGAGGGCGATCGCCTCGAGGCACTGCAGGTCGAGGTGAGCGACGACGGCAACACGGCGACGATCCGGCGCGGCCGGACGTTGTCGTTTTAGGTACGAGAAGCAATACGTAGCTTGCAGACGCCCCCCATCCGCCTCGTGCTAAACCGCGCACTCGGCACCTTCCCCACGGGGGAAGGGATGCCACTGCGAAAAGCCACGTACTTCAAATGAGCTAAGGCAACCCTTCCCCGGGGGGAAGGTGGCTCGCGCGCCGTACAGCGCGAGTCGGATGGGGGTCCCCAAAAAGCTACGTCCTTCAAGAAGATCGCAACAGAAAACCACCAACCTCCCACAAATTTCCACCCCACCCAAAACCCTCGCCATATCAACCCTTTAACCGAAACCCCCAGACCCCCAAACCCCTAAACCCCCAAGAAAACACGCAACAAAACCCGCCTCCTCGCCGAAAACCGTAATGAGGGATGTACTACATCATCCCACATCGACACAGCGAGGACGCCAATGACCACAAACGTCGCATACACCGCAGCCAAAGCCGATTTCCCGTTGATCACATCAAATCGGCCTGCTAGGTTATACATAACTTGTCAAAAATTGTTGCAGCTTTTGCGTAACAGCCGACGCGCCCCGTCGGCCCGAGCGCACCGTAACCGCTGGGGCGGTAGTACGGCAGTAGCAGTGCCCCGCAATGTTCTCTGTAAACATGAGGAGGGGGCATGACTACGCGCGACGACACACCCCGAGGGCCCCAAGGGCCCGAAAACCAGCCACCCGCCAACGAGGCATCGGCCGACGACCTCCCCCCGGAGCGCATCACCCAGATGACGCCCGAAGAGCTGGTCGAATCGTACGCCGGGCTGGTCAAGAACACCGGCCAGGAGCTCATCCAACAGCTCGACTGCCCGGTCGATCTCGAAGACCTCATCGCCTGGGGCTACCAGGGCCTGCTCGAAGCCCACCAGCGCTTCGACCCGGCGATGGAGGTCTCCTTCGCCAGCTTCGCCTTCTACCGCATCCGCGGCGCGATGTACGACGGCTTGCGCGCCACCGGCTGGGGCATGCGCGGCACCGCCATCCAACTGCAGGACGCCATCCAGCTCAACGACTACATGGAGTCGAACCTGCTCGCCCAGGCCAAACTCCCCCAAACCAAGTCGCTCGCCTCGTGCATCAAATACCTCGACGGCATGGTCGGCGACTGCGTCACAATCTGCCTGCTCCAAAACACCAAGCTCGAGCAGCTCTCACGCAGCGAAGCCGCCACCCAGGGCAACTACGTCGAACGCCGCGAGCTCATCGCCGCCCTGCAGGCCGCCATCGAGCGACTCTCCGACAACGAGCGCGACGTGCTCGTCGCCTACTACATCGAAGACTACTCGATGACCGAGATCGCCGAGAAGCTCGGCATCTCGAAGTCCTGGGTCAGCCGCATCAACGCCCGCGCCGTCCAAAAGGTCCGCCGCATCATGTTCGAGGATGGGGACCCGTGGGAGCTGTATATGATTCGGGAGTAGCTGGGAAAACGGTGGCATTGCAGGTCAGCAACGATGCCCCGGGGAGGCCTTCGCCACCCCGGGCAGCGTCACAAATCGGCAATGCCGTCATCCTGCTGCCCCAAGCTATCCATACAACTCATCCGTTGACAGCGGAGGAGGGTGTTAGTCGTGGGTAAGAGAGGCGCGGGATGCGCTCAAACGCTGCTGAGCGGCTAAGATGGCGAAGGGAAGAAAACTGACCCCGTAACCGGATTGAAGAAGACCCCAGCCACCCGCCCAAATCGTACTTACGACAACGACCGATACGATCGGAATGGCAAGGACGACAGCCGCCCCCCAAAGAAAGTGCTCGGCCCTCGCCACTCGCCGCGCCAATAGCAACGCAACGCAAGCCATGATCGTCAACACAATCCCCGAGAAAAAGGGGACCACCGAATTATAGAGACCCAGCTTCGAGGAAGTATGTAAGGGCGAGAAGCTCGCGGGGTCGTACAAAAAGAAGGGAAGTGTGACGGCCAGAAAGCTTGCGCCCGCCACCGCGGCCAAGCTCCAAGCACTTTTCCATCCAACTCGACGAGCAACGAGCCCCAAGAGCAGCGGCGTAACGAACAGAAAATGCGCCCGCGAAGAGAGTAGAATCCCCAAAAGACTCGCAGTCGCCGCACCTTTCCAGCCGGGTTGGTCCTTGGAGAGGGAATCGATAACCCACAGGCATCCAAGAGCCACATAAATGGAGTTCGCGAGAAGATCGGTGCCGGTCATCGCCTGCTGCATGACTGCAGGCGAGCTCAGTAGAAGGCAGGTAAAGAACAACGCATCCCATGAGTCGCGACGCTTGCGCCACATCCAGGCGAAGAAAGCGCCAAGCCACAGCAGATTCTGAAGCGAGCTGGTCCAAACCACCGCAAACGGTACGGCGAGCAGGACCGCGCCAGGCATCGGCGAAATCGGATTCTCCAGATAGGTCTGCGGATAGTACGGATAGCGGCCGGCCAAGAGTTCACCGACCGCCAGATTGAGTGCGTCATCTGCATCACTGCCAGCCCCGAAGATTCCAGCATTGGCCATCGGATACAACACCACAAAAGCCAACGCCACGAACCCGAAGAGGCCGACGCTGGCCCAGCGAATATGCCGCGCGCTGACCCTCTTTCGCAGCGCCGGGTAGAAATGGCACACAGCATAAATTGCGGCCGCATTGAGCGGTAGGTACGCAGCGAGCCCCGCACCTCCAAAGTACTTGTAAATGACCCCCAGCCCGGTAAAGCTCAGGCTGAGAAATAGCGCGGCAAGTAATCCATTTGGCATGGGTTAGCCTTCTTACCCTCGCTGACGAGACCTGAAGCCCCACTGCCGAACGGCGATCAATACGAGAAGCGCGAAAGCCGAGGCCGGTACCGAGCGTGGGGAACTGTTCGACGAACTACAGGCACATCCGGGCTCCTCGGGGACCTTGATGTCCATGAAGTCGATGAGTTCGATGCCGGTCTCGGCTTCGGCTCGCAAACCGCTAAAGTCGACAGCTTCGACAACTACGCGGTAAAGGCCCGAAGGCAAGCTGCTTCCGTCAGCGGCACGACCATCCCAGTTCAACTCGATCTGAAACTCGCTCGTGTTAAGCTGAGCGCTTTCACCGTAAACCAAGTTTCCCGCCATATCCCGAATATGGACAGAATAAGCAGCGAGCGGTGAAGGATCTTGTAAAGTGGCGCGAATCGTAGAGGTTCCACTTCCCACGACGAATGCTCCGGGTTCGGCGGTCGGTCCGATAATAACAGGAGCCTCCCCCGGGTCGACCACCTGCGCACCGTCGCTCTCGTAGGGAAGAGAAACGCTCGCATCGGTGCCCTCCCCTAAGTATGCCTGCACTCGCACGTGATAGGTATGCCCGATCAACAGCCGGATATCCTCGAACCGTACATTCGTCTGATTGCCCACGTCGACCGCTTCGGAGACCGGCGAGCCACTGTCGGACTCGACGAGTGTGGCGACATAGCCATCGACCTGGCGCTGGGGCAGGTTCCAAGAGGCACAAAACTGATCGGTGAAGGTGATCGCGTCTACATCGGCGTCTGTTTCACAGTCGGTATCGCGTACAGTCAGCGCGGTATTCACGTCAGATTCATCGAGGATGATTGCCTGACCATCGAGTGTTGGCACAACCACCTCGCTGAAGCCATCGGCATCGACGTCCAGCGCAGATAAGTCTCCGAGTTCGACTCCAAGATTCCAAGACCGAACAAAAATATTTTGAGGATAAGATGGATGCGTCGCATCGGCACCAAGTCGCAACAAGTACAGATATCCGCTCTTGCTGCTCGTCATGTAGAGAGCGTCACTCGTCGGGGTTTTATGGAACCCCACCCCGGCATTGAGGCTTTCATGAGTCGGATCTGAGTCAGCAAGCCTGACTTCCCCATTGGCGAGCACCAACTGGTGCACCAACTTGCCATTGTCCGCATCGAGGACAACCAAGTTGTGGTTGTGAGGCAAAGCGGCCGCGCGTCCTTCGACGATGTACCGGCGATCAGCTCCCCGCACCAAGGATGCACCTGTGCCAGTGTAGCGACTTCGATTCCGCTCATATATGCTCGAGTTGCTCCAAAGCGGCGCCAGCGTCTCGTCAAATGCATACCAGCGCGCAACGATTCGGGCATCGAGGACCAGTTGTGCACTTCGGCCCTCGCCAGCTGGCCAAGCACTCAAACAACAACTAAAGGGAACGTCGGTCGCAGGTGAATGGAGGGTGCCGTCTGCACCATCAATTGGAACAAGTTCGCCGCGGATCCCAGAGACGATGACAGGCCCCGACTCAGTACGAATCGCCAACGACGGATTGGCGCCGCCGCCAACTGCGCTCGGCAGCTCGAAGGCGCCCGGCCACAAGAGGTCCCCGCTGGCTCCATCAATGGCGACAACGGAGAGGGTGTCGTAGGAGGGCTCATCGATTTGTAAGATGATGTCCGGTACCGAGTCTCCAGATAAATCGGCTACCACCGAGTTCGCCTGCCAGATCGCTTCATAAGTGGGGCTGCGCTCGACGAGTCCCTCTCGAGCCCACAGGACCTGCTCGGTACGCCCATCGATGACGGCAAGATCATCTACATCGGCTCGATAGTCTCGATCCACAACAAGCCAATCGAGGTATCCATCTGAATTGGCGTCGAGAAGTCCCAGTGCTGATGAGGGACGAGTTCGACGTAAAGCCGGCCGTCCGAGATGGGCGCTCGAGAGATCGAAAAACGAGTGCGACCGCGCCAGGCTCAACGCCTGCCCAGAAAGATCCGGCCCGCCTAGAAGTTCGTCGGCTTCCTGAGAAGGAGACACGATAGGCTTTTCTCCGGCAATTTCCCGCAAGGAGCCATCGAGGCGACGCACCGTGCCCGTGTCTGTTTCCACATGAACGAAGAGATTCCTTTCTCCAACGCGCGAGCCCTCGAGTACATCCTGCGCTGAATAGACATACTCCGAAGCCAGAACACCATTCGAGTCAAACGCAAGCAAGCGGTGCTCGGACAGAGTTTGGCCAGCAGCATCACGTTTATCGATGAGATAAAAGTAAGGAGACGAGTTCGCATGGGTTCGTGCTGTACTGAGTGTGGATCCGTTGGCACGCCATTCCATCACGGTAGGCATCAACTCGTCTCCATCTAACTCGTGGAGAATCTCGAGCTTGGACCCCACCACTTGTAGCGCACGCAGTTGGCCAATTTCCTCATCCAAGATCAGCACCCAAGGGCGCTGCCGTTCGTGATGAACCACGCCCACTGGCCGTCCATCAACTCGGTCCAGTACTGCGGCAGAGGCCGGGGTCCGAACAAACGTGGTCCATTTATTCTCTCCTTGGTCATAGAAGGCGTGAATAAACTCCATCGTGCCATTCCCGTCGAGATCGACCAGCGGCTCATTGGGCCACGCATGCCGATCGCGCGAGACATCGTCGACATTCAGGTCCCACAAGATCGCAAGCTCGTCGGGTTCGCCTTCACTGCCGAGGAGCATAGCGCGGCGCGAGTTCTTATCGGGAGGATAGTTGTTGTTGGTAAGAAGCAGAACCTCGTGACGTCCATCGTCATCAATATCTTCGACGAAGAGGCGCGCCACCCCGTAGGGCAACGGGGGCGTAAACTCACCTGTAGCGCCGAGCCAGCGCCCGTCGACCGAGGAATAGACATGAACGTGTGAGGTGCTCGGAGCGAGAATCTCCTTGCGGCCGTCGCCGTCCAAATCGGCCAAGGCCATGCGCCGACCGCAGTGATAGTTGCGGGTATTCTCCTCGAGCCGAAAGAGTTCGACCGGATTATCCGCCTGGGCAAAGGTGTACGCGATACCTCGACCGATGCCTCGGGTGGGGGAGCCACAATCAGCTTCGGCAAAGAAGGCATCCGGCAAGCCGTCTCGATCGAAATCCTCGATCAACACTGAGCCAACCAGACCAAGCTCCGAGAGCGACGATTCCCAGAGAACCTTGCCATCACGACCACGCACCACGGCCACGCCCGCGGGCTGGCCTCGACCGATCAACTCAGGGCGCTGATCTCCATCAAGGTCCACCGGAGCGAGCACACTTCGGAGTCCTCGAGGTGTCGTGACCCATTCACGTCGGCCTTCATGCTCGAAGGCTGTGATGCGCCCTCCACCGAGCAACATGATCTCGGTGCGCGGATCCCCGTCGATCTCAGCTAATGCGACACCTTCGGGAAGTCCGGGCGTCGGTAGGAACCAAGTTGGAGCAAGTGATGGACTCTCCAGTGGCAACTCCGTGCTGCGTTGACGCCAGAAGTTGCCCCCCTGAGACACCCAGCTTTGAGCAGCTGCATCGTGGACGCCGGACAATATGCCGGTTGCGACAAAAAACACCCAGACCAGCTGTCGAAAGAGTCGAACTCCCACCTTCGAGCGCTTACGATGTGCTGGTATGCAACACCACATTTGCATCCACCTCCGGCGAGCGACTCTCGCCGAATCAACGAGCCGGTTCTCTACTGCACCATCTCCCTCCGCACGACGGCGATGATGCGATTTTGGTCGGCCCGAGTGAGAGTCGAGCCGGACGGAAGGCAGAGCCCCTTATCAAACAACTCCTCAGAGACACTGCCGCCGATCATCTCACAATCGGCAAATACCGGCTGCATGTGCATCGGCTTCCACACTGGCCGCGCCTCGATATTCTCGGCTTCGAGCGCCAGACGCACGTCTTCGCGGCTCGCGCCGAACGCATCAGGCTCGATCGTCAGCACGGTCAACCATCGAGAGTGAGTGCCCCAGTCGGCCTCCGGCTGGAACTCGATGCCCGGAAGATCACCCAAGTGCTCGCGGTAGTAATCGAAGGTTGCGCGTCTCGCCTCTACACGCTTCCGTAGAACACGCAGCTGGCCGCGACCAATTCCAGCGAGCACGTTGCTCATCCGATAGTTGTAGCCAATCTCACTGTGCTGATAATGCGGGGCAGGGTCACGCGCCTGGGTCGAGAGCTTGCGCGCATGGTCGATGAGGGCTTTGTCGTCGGAGACCAACATGCCTCCGCCGGAGGTGGTGATGATCTTGTTGCCGTTGAACGAAAAAATGCCTGACTGGCCGAAGGTTCCTGGCGCGCGCCCTTTGTAGGAAGCCCCCAGGGCTTCGGCGGCGTCCTCGATCAACGCCACGTCATACTCGCGACAGACCTGGACAATAGGATCGATGTCGGCGCTCTGGCCGTAGAGGTGAACCAGCACCAACGCCTTTGGGAGTTTTCCGCGCGCGGCGCGTTTCTCAAACGCCTCCCGCACGAGCAACGGGTCCAAGTTCCAGCTCTCCCGCTCACTGTCGACCAGCACCGGCTTGGCATTCTGATAGACGATCGCGTTGACGCTGGCCGCGAAGGTCAACGAGGAGACGAAGACCTCGTCGCCGGCCTCGACGCCGGCTTCGATAAGCGCCAGGTGCAACGCGCCGGTGCCCGAGGAGAGCGCCAAAGCGTGCGCGCTGCCGACCTGCTCGCAGAACTCCTGTTCGAAGGCGTCGACGTTCGGCCCCAGCGGTGCTATCCAGTTGGTGTCGAATGCCTCCTGGACAAACTCTCGCTCGAGTTCGCCCAAGTGAGGAGGAGACAGATAGATACGCTCGCGCTGCTCTGACATAATGACCTCGATTCGGTGCCGGCCTGCGCGGCCGGCTTCTAGCTCAAGTGGAACACCATCGGCCCACGATGTTCAAGTGTTTTCGAAAAATCGCCTATCGCACCACCAAGCGCTGCCTGGACATCGTCGGAAGCGGCGCCGGATTAGCTGTGACCGCTCCGTTGTGGCTGCCGGCGGCAGCGGCCGTTCGGCTTACCATGGGTAGCCCGATTTTCTTTCGCCAGACGCGACCCGGCCTCGGCGGACATCCCTTCGAGATGCTCAAGTTTCGCACGATGCGTGAACCCAAACCCGGTGAGGACCGGTTGAAGTCGGACGCCGACCGGCTAACCCCGGTGGGGGCCTTTCTTCGCGAGACGAGCATCGATGAGTTGCCCACGCTCTTCAACGTGCTCGAGGGCGATATGAGCCTGGTGGGCCCGCGCCCGCTGCTGATGCGCTACCTCGACCGCTACACGCCCGAACAGGCGCGCCGCCACGAGGTCAAACCTGGAGTGACTGGCTGGGCGCAGGTCAACGGGCGCAACGCCTTGTCGTGGGAGGAGAAGTTCGCCCACGACGTGTGGTATGTCGACCACCAGAGCCTGCTTCTGGATGTCAAAATCTTGGCGATGACGGTCGCCAAGGTCCTCGCCCGCGAAGGGATCGCCGCCGAGGGGGAGGCGACCATGACCGAGTTTATGGGCACAGACGCTTGAGCCTCACTCGGCTTGCTTGATCACCTTGCCCGGGTTGCCCACCACCGTCGCCTTGGCGGGGACATCGCGGATGATGACCGCGCCGGCGCCGATCACGACGTCATCCCCTACGCAAACTTGATGGATTACGGTGCTCCCGGCGCCCACCCAGGTGCGTTGCCCAATTGTCGAGCCCCCACAAACGGCGGTGTTCGGCGAAAGGTGCGCTCCGTCACCGATACGACAGTCATGCTCGATGACCGCCGCGGAGTTGACAATGACGCCGGAGCCGATCACGGCCGCGGCATTGATGACCGCGCCGGCAAAAACGACCGTACCCGAGCCGAGCTTCGCCGTAGAGCTCACGATGGCTCCCGGATGAACTACCGGCGGGGTCAACTCGTTGGGTAACCGTGCCAGCAGTTCGCTCCGGACGCGGTTGTTGCCAACGCCGAACGCTACCGCATCACCCAGCTCATCTAACGAATCCGCACTTACTCTATCGAAGAAGTCTCCCTGTGAGCAGATCACTGCGGCCCCCCCCGGTTCGACGACTTGCCCGAGCTTAGCTGGATCGATGTCGACGAAGCCGGCGACACGATCGCCGCTCGCCCGAATGGCATCAGCCACCACCTTTCCGTGGCCGCCAGCACCCACCACGATAAAACGTCTCGAGTGACTCATCGTCTGCTCCCGTCGCCTACGACCTCCTTCATCACTTCCAGATAGCGCGCGGCGAGCTTCGGCCGAGCGAAGTTTTCCTCGACGAAGCGGCGGCCACGCTCACCCATCTGCCGAAGCTCATCGGGGTGCTCGACCATCCACTCGACAGTGTCGGCAAGCTCCTCCGGACGTTCCGGCTCCACAAAAATCCCGGACTCGGCCTGCTCCTCGATGACCTCGCGGGCGACGCCGTCGATCGCCAGTAACGTGGGACGTGCGCAGGCCATATAGTCGAAAATCTTGTTGGGATAGACCGTCTTGAAAGTGTCAACCCGCTTCAGCACAGCTGCGCCGACGTCGGCAGCGCGAAGAAGGCCGGGCATTTCAGTCTTGGAGACCGCGTCGAGCCACTGCATATTGGTCAGCCCCCGGCTTTCGGTTTCGGCGATCAAGTCAGCTTTCTGCGGCCCGTTCCCCACTGAGGCCAAGATGATGTCGTCGCGCCCACGCTCGCGCAGGATTTCGGCGGCGTCGATGAGCTGCCACAGGTGATTGGCGATGCCATGCGCCCCGGCATAAAGGACCACGAATTTATCTTGCCAACCGTAGCGCTCGCGAACGTCGGGGTCAGCAGGTCCGGGGGTGAACAGATCGACATCCGCGCCGTTGGGGATAAAGGAGATCTTATCGAGCCCAGCCAAGCCGCGCTCGACGATGTTCTGGCGAAACGCGGGCGTGAGCACATTGATTTTGTCGGCGGCACGGTAACCGGTCTCCTCGAGCCAGTAGGCGAATTGAGTAACCGGGGAGGTCTCCGAAAGCACCCCGGTCGACACCGCCGACTCCGGCCAGAGATCGCGCACTTCGAAGATCAGGGGCCAGCCGCGAAGCGACTTAGCGAGCAGCCCGGGCACCAAGACCAGCAGCGACGGTGAAGTCGCTAAGACCACATCGGCATCGTCGATGTGTGTCATCAACGCCAGCGAGGCGCCCAATCCGAAGCCGCCGAAGGCCCACATCCGACCGAGGATCGACTGGTGAAAGGTCGAGGGCGTGTACGCGCGAAGCACCCGCACACCATCTTGCCACTCCTCGACGACCATTTTGCCCTTGTACTCGGCCGGCTTCTCGCCAGTGGCGTAATGCACTTGACCGGCGATGACGGTCACCTCGTGACCCTGCTCCACCCAAAACCGGGTCATCTCGTTGAAGCGAGACCCGCCGCCCTCCTCGGGCCGCAGGAAATACTGATGGATGACAACGATTTTCATAGGTTCGAGTCGGCTCTAAGTCGCTATTGTGCGAATTGAAAATGAGTAGTCAGCCGCAACGGCTTGGCACAGGATAGTTCGCAGCTCACGCCCAGCGCGGGCGTCCGCTCGCCGTAGTAGCGTGAATGCCAGCCATCAATATGCTCGCCTTCGGCAGCCCGTTCTACGTGGAACTTTGCCTGCGGGGTCATCGCAAGACCCGTGCGAGCATCTTCCGCCGAGATACTCACGCGCACCGAAAACGACCCGAGGTCGAGTGAAAGCACCCAGCGACCGCTCTCGTCGTGCTCGGAATGCCAACTCCCGTCGGCGAGCAGCCAGTGCAGCCGAAATTGGTGCGTTTGGTCGTCGTGTTTGTCCAACCAGTCGACCACTTTCCAGCCGTCCTCTAGGGAGCTGATCAGACGACGGTGAGTCACTCCGAGCCCGCTATAGCCATAGTGGAGGCCTTCGACGCTGCTATCTTGGATACCGTTGCATTCGGCTTCGGTCCAGTACAGCCACTTGAACCGCCGGTGCAGGAGCATCTGATCACGTCCGTCGACGGTCACGGTGTTGTGCGACCCCGATCCCATAAACCAGCGGTGGAAGGCGAGTTCATCGTTGTAGCAATACGAGCCGCCGTCGATGGCGACGTTGACGCCGTCGTGCCACAGGTCGACGTGCAGCTGGTCGGCCTGGCCGAAGCGATCGATGACCGTGCCACAGCGCATGACCGCAAAGTTATCGGAGCTCTCTCGAAGCACATGGAGCCCAGACACCGGAAAGCTCTTCGAGCCGAGCTTGCCCATGGCGACAGGCGCCTCGCAAGCCTCGTTGCCGAAAAACCAAAACAACTCCTCGTCCCACGGGCCCGCCTCGAAGCCGCGCTTGCCGTCGACAAGAAAGCGAAGCGTAGTCAGTAGCGGCCGAAAGTCTGCGTAATCGCAGCTCGTCCACGGGTTGAGCAGGGCGCCGTCGTTGGCCCCCCAGTTGGGAAGACGCCCGTCGGGCTCGTTGACGAAGTGCGTCAGATAGTCGGCCGAGCGGGCGAGGATGCCCGCGATGCGCTCGCGCTCGGGTCCCTGTTCGAAAGCTCCCAGACGCCAGGCCCACACATAGTAGTGCAGCGCGAGCCGGTGGTAGGTATGCGACGACTGACAGTACCCGCCGTCGCTCCAGAACTGCGACAGGCAGTCGTCCAGGAGCAGCCTCTTGCCCTTGTCGCGCCAACCTTCGGCTTCGTCTAAAAACGGAAAGAGACTTCCGACCAAAAATAGGCCCAGCGCTTCGCCGATGAGGTGGTTGTTGTGCACCGCCAGACGCGCGTAGTCGATATTCGCGTCGATATGCTCGGCATGCAGGTAGGCGAGCCGCGCAAACCGACGAAAGTCTTCCTCTTTGAAGGCCGGGTCCCGCGTCATCACGGCTACCGCAAAGCACCAGGCCATCAATCGGATGGCGAGCTCCTGGCCGCTGCTCCAGTTGACGCCCAGCCGGTACGGGTTGGCCTGCTCCCATCGGGCGAGTTGAGTGGTAAACGCGCGCACCCACCGAGAGTCACCAGTGAGCACATACGCCCGAACCCACGCATACAGGTGCGGGAAGCGGTTGACCTCCCAGGTGAATTTGACGTCTCCGCACTCAGCTCCGTGGCCGAGGGCGCTGGCCCAGTATTCGAGTGGCCAGCGCGCACCGGTGCGCGGGTTGAGGTGCCAATCGATCGGGTCGCCGTAGTCGGCCTGCCAGCGCGAAAAGCACTCGATACGCCCATGCAGCGCGTCCTCGGCTTCCATGAGCAGGCGCCCACGATCGTCGGTGCCCAGCCATTGCTCCATCTTCGCGCGAGCTCGCCCCGAGCGCACCTCGGAGTCCAGCGAGACGAACCAATGCGTTGGGTCGAGATTGGCCCACCACTGCTCGATGGACGGAAGGGGGGCGGGGGCAGGGTTGGCCTTCGCCGACTCCAGCCGGCGTCTCAGGCCCGAACGGTTGGACAGCTCGTACCAGACGCGAAAGGCCAGCTTCTTCGGGCCGAGCAGCTTGGCTTCCTCTAGGATGTTTCGCCAATTCTTCACTTCTTAAGATTGAACGACCGCAGTGAAGCTCGCCCGGGTAACCTCGACGAGCTCATCGAATCCGATGGGCGAGGGCCCGCCAGCGGCGACCGCGTCGACAAACGTGTCGATGCAATTCGCATGGCCCTTGTCCTGTGCCAGCGACCCGGTCGAGCCGAAGCCCGGCCAGCCAAAGCCACGCAGCTTTCGAAAGTTGTCGAGCTGCAGGATCCCGCCACCGCAAAAGACCTCCAGGCGCTCCTTGGGGAACGACTTGTCGCCGTTGGCCAGGTAGTGGACCGTACCGAACGAGCCGTCGGCAAACGACAAGGTGATCGCCATTTTGTCCTCGGTCACCTCCACCGCCGGCGCGTCTCCCATGCGGGTGGCGCTCAAGCCGGTGATCGGGCTGCCCGCGAGGAAGCGCAGCAGATCGATGAAGTGGCAGCCCTCGCCGATGATGCGACCACCGCCGACCTGCGGGTCTTGCGTCCAGTGGTCGGCGGGGATGGCGCCGGCGTTGACCGTCATGATGAAGCTCTTCGGCTCGGAGGTCGCGTCCAACAGACGCTTCATCTCTTGGACGTGCGGGGCAAAGCGTCGGTTGAAGCCGACCATCAAGACCGGCGGATCTCTTTGCTCGGAGGCGTGTATATACGCCTGCTCGACCTGTTCGAGTTGCTCGGCGGTGATCGCCAAGGGTTTTTCGACGAAGACGTGCTTTCCGGCCGCCAGCGCCTGCTCGACCAGGCGCGCGTGGTTGTCGTGGCGCGTCAGGATGACCAGTGCGTTGATTTCAGGATCGGCGAACAGCCGCTCGGTGTCGGTGGTGGTCTGCTCGAAGCCAAACTTTTTGCCGGCGTAGTAGCCGCTCATGCCCCCGCGCGAGGCGACGGTTTTGAGACGCGCGCCGGTCTTTTGCAGCGCCGGCAGCATCACGCGGGTGGCATAGTTGCCCGCCCCGACGACCCCGACGACGGCCGAGGACCGATCGCGCCGAAGCAGCCTATCCCGGGCGTCGGCGACCACCTGTGCCGCCCGGCGCACCGGCGCGGAGACCAAACCTTCGGGGTTGAAGGCGACCGTGTCGGTCTCCCGCGGGTCTTCTTCGGGCTCCGGGTACTCCAGCAAAATCCCGATGGCCTCGCCATTTTCGGTCAGCTCCGTATAAGCGGCGGCGGCGTCGGCGATATCGAAGTGATGGGTCGTCAGCGGCGAGACGTCGAGCTTCTTGGCCGCGAGCATGTCGAGCACCGCCTCGAAATTTCGCTGCTCGGTCCAGCGCACAAAGCCCACCGGATAGTCGAGCCCGCGCTCCTCGTAATTGGTCTCGTAACGGCCCGGCCCATACGAGCAGGAAACCTGGAAAGTGAGCTCCTTTTCATAAAAGTCGGCGCGATTGAGCTCGAGGCCGGTCACACCCACCAGGACAATGCGCCCGCGCTTTCTGCACATCTGGGCGGCCTGGTGCATCGGCTCGCTGCTCTTGGTGGAGGCGGTCACCAACACGCCGTCGACCCCGCGCCCGCGCGAAAACGCCATGCCTGCGGCCACCGGATCTTCGCCGGCGCTCAGGTTGACGGTGTCGGCGCCGAAGCTCTCGGCCATCTTCAGGCGCGTCTCGTCGAAGTCGATGCCCAACACCTCACAGCCGTGGGCACGCAGCAGTTGCACGGCCATCAGCCCGAGCAAACCCAACCCCGTGACCACAAAGCGCTCACCGAGGGTGGGCTGGACCAGCCTGATGCCCTGCAGCGAGATCGAGGCGGCCACCGTAAAGGCGGCCTCGTCGAAGTCGACCCCGTCGGGGATCTTGGCGCACAAATTCTTGGGTACGTTGACCACCTCGGCGTGCGCCCCGTTGGAGACGACGCGGTCGCCCGGCTCGAAGCCCTCGACACCGTCACCGACCTCGAGGACCACTCCGGCGTTGCAGTAGCCGAGCGCCAAGGGCTGGTCGAGCTTGGACTGGACTGCATCCAGCGTGGTCCACAACCCGTCGGTGCGCACCTTGTCGAGCACCTGCTTGACCTTCTCGGGCTGCTTGCGCGCCTTCTCGAGGTAATTGGCCTGCCCGAACTCCACCAGCATGCGCTCGGTGCCCGCCGACACCAGCGTGCGGCGGGTCTGGATGAGCAAGTGGCCCGGTTTGACCGAAGGGCAAGGAATCTCGACGATCTGGGTGTCGCCGGTTTTGAGGCTTTGGAGAACCTGTTTCATAACTGTACGTCCACGGGAGCTGGGCGGTCGCGGTCGACGAAGGTGCGACACCACAGCTCGATACACATCAGCGAAAAGATCGGGTAACTCGCATCGATCTGGCGTTGGGCGTCGAGATCGACGAGGTGTCGCACGGCCTCCGGGTCGAAGATGCCGCGCCGTTTGAGAGACTGCTCCCCGAGAAGCTCGTCGAGTAAGGGACGCAGATCGCTTCGAAGCCACCCTCGAAGCGGAGCGCCAAAGCCGCTCTTTGGCCGGTAGACGACCTCTTCGGGCAAATAGGGCTCCATCGCTTTCTTGAAGATCCATTTCCCAGTGCGACCGCGTTGTTTGTACCGCACCGGTAGGCTGGTCGCAACGCCGATGAGGTCGGGATCCAGCAGCGGGACGCGTACCTCCACACCGGTCGCCATGCTCATCTTATCGGTGTAGTTGAGGTTATGGTCAGCCAAAAAATGCTTGGCCTCCAGGTAGAGCATGCGGTTGAGCGGATCCGTCTCTCTCGGGATGCGCGCGAGGCTGCGAGCTAGCGGCGCCTTCGGTCGGCTCCCGCCGAGCACAGTCCGAAAGTGGTCGCTGTAGAGCCCGTCGCTTACCTCAGGGTTGAGCCAGTAGAAATAACTGATGAGCCGCGCATCATCGTCCAAGCCGGCATACTCGAAGGCTTTGCGCGCCCGGCGCGCCAACGGGTTGGCCGCGGGTACCGTCCGAGCGGCGGCGCTCATCGTCGAGCGCACCCCTGCAGGAAGCCAGCGCCACATCCGCTCGAGCGTCAGGGCGTAATGGCGCCGGTAGCCGGTGAAGATGTCGTCACCGCCGGCGCCCGACAGCAACACCTTGATGCCCTTCTGGCGCGCCAACTCACTGATGAACAGCGCATTGATAGGCGCCGGATCTGCTTGGGGCTCGTCGAGCAGGTAGATCATCTCCGGCAGCCGCTCGATCATGTCCGGGCCGACGTCGATGCGGTGCAGGTCGACTCCGAGGTGCTCGGCGACGCGCTCGGCGTAAGGGAGGTCTTGCGCGAACCCCTCGAAATCACCTGTCTGCTCGCCGGTAAACCCGATCGTAAAACACTGGATATTGCGGTCGGGCTGGAGCTTTCGATACATCGCCACGATCGACGAAGAATCGAGTCCCCCCGACAGGAAGGCGCCGACGTTGACGTCGGCGACCAACTGGCGGCGAACAGCCTGCTCCAGACCGTTGCGCACCCGGTCGACCGCCTCGTCGACGTCGATCTCGTCTGGGGGGGCTTGATAGGGAAGGTCGTAGAAAACCCAACGCCGGGCCACCGCCCCATCGCGCACCAGCATCGCCTCGCCAGGCTCGAGCTTTCGCACCGCGCGGAGCATCGTATGCGGCGCGGGGCACCAGAGGTAGGTCAGATGGTACTGGATTGCCTGGGGGTCGAGCTCGCGGCTAACCACGGGACTCTGTAAGATCGCCTTGAGCTCGCTCGAAAAGAGGAATCCGTGGTCGGTCTGGGCGTAGTACAACGGCTTGATACCGAGCCCGTCGCGAGCCACAAGCAACTCGCCTCGTTGCGGATCCCACAGCGCGAAGGCAAAAATGCCGTTGAGCGCAGAGAGCATCTCGGCACCGTCTCGTCGGTACAAATTGAGCAGCACCTCGGTATCCGAATCGCTCCGGAACCGAAAACCTTGTTCGGCGAGTTCTTCTTTGAGTTCTCGATAGTTGTAGAGCTCGCCGTTATAAACGATGCACACGCTCTTCGAGCTGTCCCACATCGGCTGGTGGCCGGCGTCGGAGAGATCGATGATCGACAGACGCCGATGGGCGAGGCCCAAGCCGAGCTTCGCGTCGAAGAACTCGCCGGCGTCGTCGGGGCCGCGGTGCGCCACGGCGTTGTTCATCCGCTCGAGCAATCCGCGGTCGAACGTCCCCCAAAATCCTCCAATGCCACACATGTCGACTCGCTAGGTATCGCTGGAAAAAGAGTAAATGCGTCGCCTCACAACGCGGCCGCGAACAGGTCTCGGTACTCCGAGGCGGTGTCGTCGGCGAAAATGGTGTCGAAGGCAAGCTGTCTGGCGCCACGCTGGAGTCGCTCGAACTGGTCGGGTCCCATCTCGACGAGGCGCTCGAGCACGTCGACGAACGTCTCACGGTCATCGAGCGTGATGTCCCAACCGGCTTGCTTCTGCTCGAGCTCGCGCCAGGGGGTCGCCTGGCCGATGAGCACCGGGCAGGCCGCCATGAGCGATTCGAGGATGGCGTGGCCGAAGCTCTCGCTCTTCGAGGGCAAGAACATGACATCGTACTGGCGCAGGGTTTCTTGGACCTGCGGGTGGGGGAGCGCCCCGTGGAAGGTTGCCGTGACGTGCTCGGGCAAGCGATCGGCCACACGCTCGCAACGCTTATGGTACTCGACGTCGGAGAGCGGCCCATAAATGTCGAAACTGACTGCACCCTTCGAAATCTCGCCGAGTACGTCGAGGGCGAAGTCGATATTCTTGATGGGCGAGACTCGGCCCAAGTAGCCGACGCGCAGCTCGCCTTTGCGCTTTGGCCGTCTATCTTCCGGCACTTGCGGCGACTCGAGATGGGGCAGGGGAACCCCGGCAACCCCGACATGAACTTGCGGACCGAAAACCCGCTGAATCTGGGCCAACTCCTCCTCGTCGGAGGCATGCCACGTTACATCCGAATACAGCCCGAGGACCTTGGCCGCGGTCAGAAACGCATTCTTTTTGGCCGCCTTGAGCTGGAGCGCGGACTCGGAGAACTCCCCGCGGGGGGCGACCACCGCCGGCACCTTTGGCGCCAACCCGAAACGACGAAGGAGAAGCGGCAAGATGGTATAGTTCGCCGAGAAAAAGCTGTTGTAGTACGCAAGATCGTAGTCGGTCTCATTGAGCAGTCGATGCATCGCCAAGGCGATATTGTCAGCGGCTGACAGATAGAAAACCTCGGCCTTTCCCACCTGATTCCAAGCGTTAAGCTCGACGGAGTCGTATGGGGCGGTGTCCCCCTCGTCGCGGTCGGCGGTGACGATCTTGAAGCGGAAGTCGTCACCCAGATGGCCCACGAGGTTGGCGAGCGACTGGACCGGGCCGCCGGACTTGTAGCCGGGCAGATAGTAGTCCCGGAAGATTAGAATCGTGTCGGTCATCATTGGCTGGTGGGTTCGAGAACGTTGGCGATCCAGGAGCCCAGGCAATTGAGCAGCCAGACGCGCGACCACGACACCGAGGCTTTGCCTGCCAGAAAATCCTCCCACAGCGTCGCAATAGCGTGCTCGCGAAAGCTGGGAATCGCCGCCACCCGCTGCAGATTTGTCCGGCAGGTGTCGCGCAATGGACCTTTGAGCCAGCGCTCGAAGGGCATGCGAAAGCCCTGCTTGGGACGGTGGACGATCTCGTCGGGCAGAAGCCCGTCGAGGGCGTCTACCATAAGCTGCTTGGGGGCCATTTTCGGACGCTTGACGGCGTCGGGAATACGCACCACGTATTCGGCCAACTCGTGGTCCAGAAGTGGCACGCGCACCTCTAGGCTGTGGGCCATGCTCATCTGGTCGGTGTCGCGCAGCAAGATGTCGTGCATATAACTGGTCGCCTCGGCGTAGCTCACCTGGGATAGGGTCGGCATATTCGGCCGGGCGAAGAAGGCCTGGCGGAGCCGCCGGGTCACCCCCAAAGTCTCGTCCCCAGGCTCGTGCAGCAATTCGCCGAGCTGCGCGCGAGACAGCACTCGGCGCACCACAGGATAGGCTTCGGCAATCGATCCGTCCGAGCGAAGCAATTCGGCGATCTTCTGAGCAGCGATCGGCCGGGTAGGGCCATCACAAACCGTGGCGACGGCGTGCCGAAGCGGGGCCGGCACAGCGGCGAGTCCCGACTGGAAACGCCCCAGGCGCTCGAGTCGCGCGAAGTTGGAGTAGCCGGCGAATAGCTCGTCGCCGCCCAAGCCCGACAGGGCGACCTTCAACCCGCGGCGGCGCGCTGCCTGCGAGACGATGTAGGTGTTGATGCCGTCCGCGGAGGGATGGTCCTGGGCGCCGAGCGCGGCGTGGGCGTGCTCGTAGAGTTCGTCGTCGGTCAACTTCACTTCGACATGGTCGGTGCCGAATGCGTCAGCGGCGATTCGCGCAAAGTGGCCGTCATCGAAGCCGGCGTCATCGAAGGCAACCGCGATGGTCTGGATGGGACGCTCGACCAGTCGGCTCATCATCCCCACGACCGCCGACGAGTCGATACCTCCGCTCAGGAACGCCCCCAGCGGCACGTCGCTGACCATCTGGCGTTCGACGGCTCGATACAGTCGCCGCTGGACCTCGCGGCGCATGGTGGCGGGGTCACCAGCCAGCGGCTCGGCGGCGTGCTCGGCCAGGTCCCAGAACTTGCGGATGCAGACACCGCCGGCGTCCACGCGCATGGTCGCCCCCGGCTCGAGCATCCGCACGCCCTCGACCAGAGTGGCCGGTGGAGCGACGGATTGCAGTGACAGAAACTCCGGGAGCCGAGCTTCGTCGAGCTGCGCAGCGACGCGGCCGCTTCTCAAGATGGCGCGCACCTCCGAGGCGAAAACGAGTTGATCGCCCAGGCGCGCGTAGTACAGCGGCTTGACCCCGAATCGGTCGCGCGCGAGGAGAAGCGCCTGCTCGCGCCCATCGTAAATCGCGAAGGCGAAGTCACCCACGAGGCGTTCGATGAGTGCTTCTCCCCATTCGAGAAAGCCATACAACAGTACCTCGGTGTCCGAGTCGCTGCGAAAGGTGTGACCTGCCCCGCCAAGCTGGTCGCGCAGCTCGTGGAAGTTGTAGATCTCGCCGTTGAACACGACCTGGACCCGGCCATCGGCTGCGGCCATCGGCTGGTGACCCAGCGGCGACGGGTCGAGGATGGACAAGCGCCGGTGACCGAGGACGACCTGCTCATCGGAGAAAACGCCGCGGTCATCGGGGCCGCGATGGGCCAGCGCGCCGATCATTCGGCGCACCGCCTCCTCGCCGCCCTCCCCAGGGCGCCAAATGCCTGCTATTCCGCACATGGGATACGGTCCACTATAGAGATGAAGTCTTGGCGAAATCGATCGAAGGAGAACCTCGTGTGCAGCGCCTCGAGCGCCCGCCGACTGAGCTCCTCATACAGCGACGGCTCGCCCAAGCGTTCCAAGGCGTCGGCGAGGGCGCCCGGATCGGCGTAGGGCACTTGCAGTCCCTCACGCCCATTAATGATCACGTGCTGCGCGCCCCCTTCGGGGCACGCGATGCTCGGCAGAGCGTAGTACATTGCCTCGAGGTAGACGAGGCCGAAGCCCTCGCCGGCGCTGGGAAGCGAGAACACGTCCGCCTGGCGAAACTCTTTCCGGAGCTCCTCGTCGGAGACACGGCCGAGAAAGTCGACTCGGTCGGTCACTCCGAGGTTCTGGCTGAGCCGCTCGAGCCGCTCGCGATCATCGCCATCGCCGACGACGCGGTAGGAGGCGTCGACGCCGCGCTCGGTCAGTTGCGCGATAGCCTCGATGGTGTGGTCGATCCCCTTGTATTGCTCGCCGCTATCGAGGCGGGCGACACTGACCACGCGCATTGGCTCGTTGACGGCCCGGGTGCGTGGGGCGTTGTAGGAACCTTGAAATCGCTCCTGTTCGATAGCCAGGGGTAAGACTGCGATACGTGTCGGAACCAGCTCGTTCATCTGCGCAAACTTGTCACGCGTAAACGGGGTCGTTGCCACGATGCCATCGGCCAGCCGCAGGGCGAGCTCATTGCGTCCGTGGAGCTCACACCAAGCCTCGATGCCGTGCAGGATTACTACGTAACCGCGGATGCGCCCCAGGGCTTTGAGCGCCAAGGCAATGGGCGACAAGCCGAGGTGGCCGACGACCATGATCTGATCGGACCTGGCGTGGCGTATGCACTGCGATACAAGGTGAAGCTTGTTGCCCTCGGCGCAGTGGGCAGAGCTGCCGGCGCGCTGCAACCACTTCTGCAGATCGGTGTCGGAGTCGCTGTCCCACAGCGAAAAGACTTCTCCCAAGCGCGCCTCCGCCTCAAGGGCGTGCAGTATGAGCCGCATGTAGGTCTGGATGCCGCCCGGCGAGCCGAAAGCTTGCGAGGCCAGCAATGAAATACGTCGGTGTGACACTGGTACTCCAAGCAAGGAACTAGCGCGAGGTCATGCTGGTGAGGTGAGCGCGCGTAGCAGATGAGCCAGGCCTAACTTCACGGCGGGTGTGCGAAGGGGCGCGGCGAAACAACAAGAGCTGTGCGACGAACAACAGCGGCACATACCGGATCATCTCGACGAAGACGGCGTAGAAGGCATTGTCGATGCGCACCATGTTGTCCAACAGGCCCAAGAAGACGATCACTCCGCCGGCGCCGGCGAAGAGAAAGCCCTCGAGCAATACGCGTTGCGTTAGCCCCAAAACGAGAAAGCCCAATAGCACGGCCAGCGCGCCACCGGCGATGTACAGGTAGCCCACCGGGCTCATTCCCACGGCGTTGCGGAAGGGATTGCCGAGCACCACGCGGTTGTACCACTCCCCGATATCTTGGGTGGGCTTCGAGCGCCAGATGAGCCGGGGGATTACGGCGTAGGCGGGTGACAACAACAGGTCGCGCTGAAACACTTGGCTCTTGTGTTTGATCACCCCGTCTTCCTTGGCACGCATGGCCATGGCCGCGAAGGCGGTGGTGTTCTTGCGGGCGAGCACCTCGATGGCTGTATCAGAGACGTCTGCCGAGTAGCCTGTGTCGACCTTGCCGCTGGCGATGCCCGTAATAGTGTCGGTCAGGTACGAGGCGCTCTGGTTATCGAAGGAACTGTCCGAGACGCGCAACTGACGGAACGGCTCGACGATCTGGTAAGCAAGGAATACAAGTGCGAAGGCCGCCAAGATCTGCATCTTGGGTACCCGGCCTTTCACAATGTAGTAACACACCCCCACCACGATGATCGGCATGACCACGGCGCCCTTGAAGCCGGAGAGCAGGCCGAAGAAGATCTCAGCGCCGAGCACACCCAGCAACAACCCCAAGGTGAACGGGCGTGGGTAGTCGGAGGCAAAGTAGTACAAGGCAATGCCGACCAGCGACAACATGCCTAGATCGGCGAACAAATTGATGTAAAAGAGGTACGGCCCCAAGGCGTACAACTGGGAGATATCAGCGGAGTAGCCGAAAGCGCCCAGCTGCACCAAGAGCAGACGTGACCCGACGCTGGCGACGATCCCCGCGATGACAAACCACCAGCGCAGGCGGACTTCGGTGTGGAGCACACGGATAAGGAAGCTCGATCGCCGCAGCCGAACCCCGAGACGCTTGCCCAAATTCAAATGAAACCCGGTCCACATGCCGAAGGCCGCTACCATGCCCATTAGAGTGGCCAGGCTCAGCCACTGAAACCCAAAGAGCTGGTACTGCCACATTCGGGCCTTGGCGACCTCGGGTACGAAGAGCACAAAGTTGGTAAAACCCAGAGTGAGCGCGAAGGTGGCAAAAGAGGCCATCACTGCTGGGTTGACCAGCCATCGGCTGGGGTGTTCGCGGCGGGCGAACCAGATCTCGATGCCCAGATAGACCAACAGCAGCAGCGTCAGACTGATGAAGCCGACTCGATCGGGCACGAGTTCGGCGACCATGCCGCGATAGAGCGCGACGCCGACGACCATGTGAGATAGAGCGATGGAGAAGCGTCCGGTGAACACGACTCAAGCCCCCTGGGCGGCGTGGACTCGTTGACAGGCGATCTCGGGCCGTTCGAATCCGTCACGCTGCCCTTCGAGGGTGGCGAATAACAACCGCAGACGAGCCTCGTAGGTATGCTCGGCGTGTGCTCGGCGCCGTCCAGCCTGGGCGATACGCCGTCGCTCGTCGGGTCGCTCCAGATAATAGTCGATCTTGGCACGCAAGTCGTCGACGCTGCGAAAGGAGACGACTTCCTCGCCGTCGGTGAAAAGTTGGTGGAGCCCGGGCTTCGAGTCGAGCATCAAAAAACCGCCGATGCCAGCAACCTCGAAGGCGCGGCAGTTGATACCCCAAACCTCGGCCGGGTGCATATTGTCGAGCACGATCTTGGCGCCCAAAAATGCCTCGGCCTTATCAGCCTCCACCACGTACTCTCCCTGGTGCATCGCGCGCACCTCCGGCGCGTCGATCCAAGAGGGCAGGGGGTTGCCCCACAGTTTGACGTTGTAGTCGGTCAAGTGGCGAAAGAAGGCTACGCGGTAGGCGTACATATTGCCCGCAGTGGTGATGTCACAGTGGTACTTGTTACGCAGTGGCCCCTCCGACTCGCTGGCGTCTGCTCGATGAACCAGCGGATTGAAGCACTCGGGCAAGTAGAACACCGGACTATCGATGACGCCGTCGAGCTTTTCGACAATATACGGGTCCTTGAAGAAAATGGCGTCATAAGGGGCGACCATAAAGTGCGAACGCCCAAAATTGACGAGTGCGTCGGGGTACCACATGACCACGCGCGCATCGGCGAGCTTCTTGAGGGAGGCCACCTCGGCCGGGCGCAAAAAATCGTAGCAGCTGATGATCAAATCGGGCCGGGCGCGGCGAGCCAGTTCGGTGAGCTCGCGCAGGCTCCACTTGCGATACACGTCGATGTGCTCGGCGGCGGCGTGCATGCGGGTGGTCACGCTTTCTAGCTTGCGGCGCAGGAAGCCGCCAGTGGGCTTGCGCTCGACGCCGGGTTCGAAGCGCAGCACCTCGTGGCCCATCTGCTCGAGTGTCTGGCCGATGTGGCGTGCGAACCCCTCGACGTAGAATTTTCCGACAACCAGAATCTTCATGATGACTGTGCGTTGGGCAAACGTCGCGGGCTGCTCGAGTTCATTTCGCTGCGTCGATGGCGCGTTCCGAGCGCCGCAGAAAGTAAAAGGCGGCCGCCAACCCCGATGAATATGCCAATAAGGAAGTGATCGCAGCGCCTTTGATCTCCAACATCGGCAATAGGACGTATAATCCAGCCGCGGTAACCGCTAACGCCATAAACTCGCAGTACAGCGGGATCTGCGGGCGCCCTTGCCCTCGGGCGCCGTTATACAGGATCTGCTTCATGCCGAACACTGCCGAGGCCAAGCACATGATCTGTGCGGCCGGCACCGCCGGAGCGTACTCTTGGCCAAACATCAGCGGAAGCAAAAGCGGCATCGCCAAGGCGATGAGCACCGATGAGAGGATGAGAAATGGAGAAGCCGTTTTCAAGCTTCGTCGGATCTTTTCGTGGCCCTCGGCGTCGCTGTTCGAGCGAGCGACATCGGAGATGATCACGCGCTGGAAGCCCATGCTCATCAGCTTGACAAACTGGGAGCTGCTGACGGCGACCTTGTAGAGGCCCAAGAGCCGCGGCGCCAGCAGCGCGGAAATGATCGCCTGATCGAGCTGGTAGTTCGCCTGGCCGGCCATGCTCGCCAAGAAGTTTCGGCTGCCGTACCACAACAGCTCCTTGAGCAAGCCGACGTCGAATTCGAACCGTTCAATTGAACGCGCCACGACGCTGACCGCGCCTGTGGTCACCAGAATGTCGGCGATCAGATACGCATAGACGACGTAGTGGACGTGGACCAGATCGACCACCCACAACGCCACGATGGAGCCCACGTAAAAGACCTGGCGGAAGACCCGCAGTATATTCCAGGGCTGAAAGCGCCCCTGACCCTGCAGTATAGCCAGAGCGTTGCCACCGAGGATGGCGAACGGCAACCAGGCGAAGAGCACTTGGGTCGCCAGCAGGGTGCTCGGGCTGTAGTCGTCGATGATGCTGGGGATAACCAGCACCCCAATCAGTCCGGCGATGCCTCCCATGACCAGCGAAAGGGCGGTGATACCTGCGGCCAGCGCGCCGATTTGATCGCTGCGTCTTCCCGAGAAGTACACCACCGCGTGACGCATCCCGAAGTTGGCGAAGGTCTGGAAGAGGCCCGGCCACAGAAGCGCGGCGGTCAGCTCCCCCTTTCCCGCCGGCGCAAGTAGGCGAGCGGTGAGAATGCCGCTGACAAGGCCGAGGCCGGCCAGGCCGATGTCGGCCCCGGAAGTCAAGGCGACATTCTTCCAACGCTCCCACAAGCGCCTGAGGTTCGATGTCTGTGGTTGACCCATCTAAGAAAACACAGCTCCGTGCAGAGATACCGAGCGCCGACGTGCCTACTCGAGCACAAGCTTCTCGATACGACGCACAATTGGGCCGGGCAAGATCCCTCGAAAGCGCGCTGCTCGTAGCGCATAGGAGCTCGCCTTGGCCTTCAGACTACCGATTGTCTGCGCCAAGCTCGGCTCGATGAAGTCGTAACCGAAATCGGCCATTAGCTGCGGCTCGCGGCGCAGCACCCGGTTGATCCGGGCGATGTCGCGGCTGGTCAACCGCCGAATCTGAATAGGGTTGAGGTTTCGGATAATCGGCTCGTGTCCCATGAACGAGTGGTCGGAAGGCTCGTCGAGATCGAGGCACTCCAGCTCCGGCAAGAACTCCAGGATGCGATCGCGGATCGCCGCCGGATCCTCGGCGAACTCCTCGTAGGTGAAGAAGAGGATGTGGTCGAGTTCGGCCTTGTTGCGCGTCTGTGCTTGGGCGCACTGCAACCAGAACTCAGCGGCGCTGGCCACGTCCATGTCATTGTCCGGCCGGCGGGCCACCCCCTCGCAGAAGGCGTAGGGATTGCGAATCATGCCGATGAAGTATGCCGGCTCGAAGTGCTCCTGAATTGCGGCCGCACGAAGCAGGTTGGGCGGGCTCTTCTCGAGCAGAAACTCTTTGCTCGAATCCCATTCCTTCTCCCACTCCAGTCGAACGCGCTCCCACGGGATCTCGTAGTCGGGGTCCCAGTGACGCCCGCGCATGACTTCGCGAACCGAGTCCATGTGCTGACCCTCTGCGGGTAGTGAAGAGGCGTGGGGCGAAGAGCCGACCAGTTGCCAGAGGATGGTCGAGCCTGAAAACGGCGTTGATAAGATGAAGAGGAAAGACATCGACAACTCGCTTCAATTCAATGGTGTGATGTGTGCCCTCAGGCCCGGGTAGATGCACTGTGGGGAATCACCCAGCGCAGATAGTCGGACCATGACGGCAGATCTTTGAGAAAGAGGTCGCCCGCCGACGGGTGGCGAACCCGCCATAAGGCGTTGAGCAGTTGGTTGACCCCGCGAAAGGGCAGGGTGAGCGCCTGAGCACGCAAGCGGGTGCGCGCTGAGGTCGGCCGGTAGTCGTACCCCAATTGCGCCAGCAGCGGCTCGAGGCGCGCCTGCGTCTCGGCGCGCAGCTCGATGGTGCGCGCTGATGGCTGCGGGCGGATCTTTTGCCAGCCCTTGTAGTGGACCCAGCCAATGGCTTGCGCGACTTCGGGGTCGACGTCGCCGAGCATCGCCTCATCGAAGTCGACCTGAAGGAAGCTGCATACCCGCGCGAGCTGAGTCGGCGGGTCATCCAGAAGCTCTTCATAGCGCACCTCGATCAAGTTCGCTGGGGGCACCTGTTGCTTCTGCTGCTCGTAGACACGCTGGTAATGGCGCACGACTTCGGCGTTAACCAACTCGTCGTCGCTAGCGTGAGGAAAACTCGGGTTGCTCAACGACACGACCGAGTGTCGGGGATCTCGGTATACATAGATAATCCTCGCCTGCGGGAAGGCCTCGACGATGCTGGCCATGCGCGCGACATTCTGGGGGGTCTTATCGCCCCAACGCGAGGCGCCTGGCTTGGCCTTGCGCATCTGCAGCCGCATAAACGCGTCGAGAAGGTCGGGCCAGCACGGCTCGACTTGGCCGAGCACATCGAGAACTTCGTCGCGCGGCAGCGAAATGCAGGACTGCTGCTCCAACCAAGGGGCCAAGCCTTGCAGCGCGACATCGGCAAAACTCTCGCGTGGATCGGCGCCGCTGTCGACGTGTTCACTCCAGGTAGTTTGCAGCGAATAGAAGGTCGACTGTTCGAAGAAGACGGCGAAGTCGGGATGCTTGTCGAGCAAACATCCCATCAACGTATTGCCGCTGCGGGGGCAGCCGACGACGAATACCGGCCGGCGGTTTGTAGGCGCTGAATTACTCATTGAGTACCATGATCGAGACTGCTGAATGATGAGGAGCGCCCGCTCAGCGGGAGCGCCGGGGCTCTCGCCACCCCAGGGGCATCTGTCCCAGCTTGCGATAGAGGTTGCGAACCAGGCCAATCGAGGCCCACTCGTACTCACTGGCGCCCTCAGCGCTGGTCTCGAGCATGCGCTTTTGGCGGCGGACCACCGCATAGGTCAACCACTTGAAGATGTCGGCGCTGAGCCGCCCGCGGAACCTCCACCAAGCCAGCGCACCACGCAGGGTGCTTAAGTCGTAGTAATCCAGATGGTTGGCAGCGTGGATCTCGTAGAGCATGCGCTGACGAAACCACGAAAACTCGCTGTAAGATTCCGGATAATCCTCCGGCCGCTCCTGGCGCACCGAGATGAGCGGCTCGGGAACATAGCCCACGGCCCAGCGCGCGGCCAAGCGCATCCAAAGGTCGACATCGGCGAGCAGGTTGAACTGCGTGTGCATCCCACCGACCGCATCCCAGCACGACCGCCGGATCAGTGCGGTACCGCGCACCGGGCAGCCCCAGCCGCTGAACAGGCGCCCCTCGAGGAACTGCCGACCGTCGACGCGCTCAGCGTACGGATGGACGTGGACCTCATCGGTATCCTCGAAGCCGTAGGCGTTGAACACAAAAGCGACGTCGGGGTGGCGCTCGGCGACATCAACCCACCGTTCGAGCAGATCGGTACGATAGATATCATCGTGATGGAGCAACGCGATATACGGCCGGTCGGACTGCTCGACCGCATAGTTGGCGTTGCCGGGCATGCCACGGTTTTCGGGCGGTTGCACCGCGCGGACGCGCTCGTCACCGGCGGCTATCTGCTGGACCAACTCCCAGGTGCCGTCGGTCGAGCAGTCGTCGCTGACGATGATCTCGAAGCCGTCGACCGACTGGTCCATGATCGAGGCGAGAGTCTCCTCGATCATGTGAACGTGGTTGTAAGTCAGCAGACAAACGGAGATCTTTTCTTCGGAGTTGATGCTCATATCCAATACGACGGATCTAGAGGAGCCGGAGGTCACGGACAGGAACATCACCTCGGCTCAAACGCCGCTCGCTCATGCCCACATACATCGCCGGCCGCGTAGAGCACGAATCGTAGCGATAGTCATAGTCAAAGTTCCCGAGAAAGCCGTTAAAGAGTCGAAACAGCCGGTAGGGCTTGTCCTCCAGAAGTTCCACGGCCTCGTGGAGATAGCGCCGGCTGGCGATCCACCCGCTACCAAACTCGAACATGAATACGTCGACACGTTCCTGTTCGAGAATCTCGGTTGCACCTTCTAAAACGTGGAGGTCGAAGCCCTCAGCGTCAATCTTGAGGAAGTTGATATGCTCGATGCCCTGTCGCTCGCAGTAGCGATCGAGAGTCGTTACCTCGACCGCGTACGGCTCAGCGCAATCCTTCACCGATTGCTCGACACGTTGCGCGAGGCTGTTGCACTCGTTGGCGTAGTCGAAGAAGGTCGCCTGCCCCTCGCTATTCGACAGCGCCAGAGACTCAAAGGTGATACGCTTATTCCCCTCAAGTTCCGCGTCGAAGAACTTGCGGGCTGCTTGGGACGGATCAAAGGCGATAACGCGGGCGCTCGGCTGTCGCTGCAGCACAGCCTGAGTGAACTCCCCCCGAAAAAAGCCCACATCCATGACCACTCCGCGAGGCTCGACGAAGTTGACGATCCACTTTTCACCATTACTCTCGCGCATCAGCGAGAAGTTGCGGATCACCGTGTCGAAGCGAACCTCCAGTGCCGAAGCGATGGACGCCAGCCGTTCGCCAAGCGGCGACCAGAAAAGACGCTGCGCCAAGAGATGTCGTTGCTTCTGAGACAACATTTTCTCTCCATGCCGTGTGTTAATATGTCGGAGCCCCGGGTGGCTCGCGGTCCTAGTGGCTCGCCCCGTAGCCGAACGCATCCAGGCGCTCGCGTACACCATCAGCAAACGCAACGGCGTCCGCATCGTCGGTGAACGCAAACGCACGTCCGGCGCGCACATTGCTGGCAACCCCGCGGATGTCCTGGGCCGATGCGTCGAGCGAACAAAACTCGCATAGCCGCTCGAGTTGCTGGGCGGGCTCGGCCAAAAAGTCCTCGTACTGGATCTCGATGGCCCGATCATCGAGCCCGGCCAGATTTTGCTGGGCGCGGTGCATATAAGCCTCCCACAGCGAGAAGCCCCCTTCGAGCGACGCACACCGCAGTGATCCGCCGAAGCCGGACTGCTTCTGCCTCAGCCAGTAGATCGGTGCGAATTTTCCGCGCATGCGCTCATAAGTTGCTCGACCGGCCGCAAACTTCTTGTCGCGACGTGTCTGGAGGCTGCGCGCGACGTCAACTCCATGGCGGTGGATATGCACCATTCGCGCCTCGGGGAATACCTCGAGCCAGAGCGGAAGGGTAAAGGTATTGCGAGGATCTTTCCAACCCCATGGAAAGTCCCACGAGGAGGGGGTCGGCTCGCGCAGGTATCGCTGCCAGCCGATGTAGCTCCCCAGACGCGGCGTGCGCAACAGGTAGCGCAGATAATCGACCGCAAGTTCACGCTCTTGATCGAACTCCAACAAATAATCAAACGGCTCGGGGATATCCCAGCGGGCGCCGGCCTGTCTCAACAACCAACCGTTGAGCTCCAGAAAGAACATCGCCTCGTTGTTGGCGTCTTTCTGCTCTCCCACAAACAGTCCCAGCTGCTCGAGCATCCGGCAGATCATACTGGTGCCCGACCGGTGCATGCCGAGGATGATGATAGGTGGGCGAGTTGTCCGAGAGTTGGTCATTGAAGAGAGCTCCTCGTTCTATTCAGTAGACACGGCCGAGCGCCGATAGGCCCGACAGTCGCTAGCATCCTGGGCGACCATCTGAAGCGCGCTGCTCCACTCGGGAAGCCGCACCGCAAACACATCGCGCAGCCTGCGACAGTCCAACACCGAAAACGGCGGTCGTTGTGCAGAAGTGGGATACTCCGACGAGGGGATCGGCTCGACATCGGGGCGGTCGTCGGGCTGATCGATGAACGCCTCGAAGATCGCCCGAGCGAATCCGCACCAACTGGTCTGCCCGGCGCACGTCAGGTGATAGGTACCCGCGCGCGCGCTCGGCTCATCGTCGGTCAACCAGCGTGCCAATACCACCGCGGTTGTCTCAGCGATAGTACGGCACCAGGTAGGCGCGCCGATCTGATCGTCGACTACGCGCAGCTCCGGATGGGTCTTCGCCAGACGCAACATCGTACGGAGAAAGTTCTGGCGGCGAAGCCCGTAGACCCAGCTCGTGCGCAGAATCAGGTGCGCGGCGTGCCGCTCACGAATGGCCTCCTCACCAGCGAGCTTGGTGCGGCCGTACGTATTGACCGGCTTGGTTGCGTCGTCTTCGGTATACGGGCGATTGGCGGTGCCGTCGAATACATAGTCGGTTGAATAATGAACCAACGGGGCGCCGAGAGCGGCAGCTTCCTCAGCCAAGATGCCCGGAGCGACCGCATTGACCATCCGAGCGAGTTCGGTCTCCTCCTCGGCCTTGTCGACAGCAGTGTACGCCGCCGCATTGACCAACAGCGAAGGCTGGGTGTTGCGGATGAGCGCACGGACCGCATCAGAGTCAGTGAGATCGGCGTGCTCGCGGTCGGCAGCGACCACCTCTCCAAGCGGCCCGAGCACGCGCTGCAGCTCTCGGCCTACTTGGCCGCGGGCGCCGAACAGCAGGATGTGACGCGGGTGGGTCATTGCCTCTTCTCACTCTTGTCGGCGCTGAAGACACACACCGGCCCGCGACGAGCGTCGAGAGCGAAGCCGAGATCGGTGATGGTAGCAACGAGGTCGTCAATGCCTACAGCTGTGCCGGCTAGCTGTGTCTCGTGCAGCTCGATGACGATTTGCCGACACCGATCACGCAAAATCTCCGCGTCCTGATCGAGGAGCTGAGCTTCGGCCCCCTCGATGTCGGAAACGAGCACGAACTCATCTATTTGCTTCTCTTCGACCAGACCGCCTAGCGTGGTGGCACCGACCTCGACAACATCCTGCGACGTATCCTCGGCGAGCCGACCCGACACATTGGCCGGGCTGCGGGCGAACCTGACTAGGCCATCAGCATCAGGGTGGTAACTCACGGCACGGTTGAGCACTTCGAAGCTCGCCTTCGGGTGGTTGCTGCGTAAGTTATTGTCGGCGATCGTCGCCAGCTCCGGGTCGGCCTCCACCACGAACAGTCGTCGATGAGGGGCGAGCCGGCGTCGAATATGGCAGGAGACCACGCCAATGCTTCCCCCGACTTCAACCACGTCGAGATCGGCTCGAAGCTGCGAGCGAATGAACCGAATTTCGCTGCCCTCGTACAGCCGCCAGAAGACCGACGCCTTTGTCGGCCCGTCGATGCGCGGACTGGATGTGTCGATGTGGCAGTCCCAACTCGGGATCCGATCGTTGAAGATCGCTCCAACCAAGTTACCTACCAAATCGCTGCACATCCGCCGCGCCACGGCGGTCTTGAGGTCTAGCGGGATAAAGTCACGAAGACTCATGGCTTGTACAGATGGGGGGAAACTCATTAAAGCACACCCACGGCACGCAACGCGGCGCGCAGGCTTCCGCCATGCGCGAGCTCTTGGTGGAATTGGGCGAAGCGGCGCGATGCCCCACCAAACTCGGCGCACATCTCGGGGTTGGCGGCGAGGACCGCGAGCTTCTGACTCAGCGCTTCGGGCTCGCCGCACTCGTAGACGAAGCCGTTGTGACCGGGCCGCACATCATCGGTAGGCCCATAGCTGCCACAACGGTCACTGATGACAGCCGCGCACCCCATAAAGATCGCCTCGCTGATGGCCAGTGAGTGTGGCTCGTGGGAAGCCGTGTGCACGTATACATCGGTCGCCGCGTAGAACTTGGGCAGCTCGGTGGGCTGGACAAATCCGGTGAAGATGACGCCCTCTGCCTGCGACCTGTCCACCATCTCGCGCAGCTCGTCTTCGGTCGGCCCCGAGCCAATGATCAGCGTGGTTGTCTTCGGATGGTTGCGCCGCAGGATCTGTTGTGCGTGGATGAGATCTTGTTGGCGCTTCCAGTCGACCAGCTTGCCGACGACGCTGACCACCATGTGGTCGTTGGGGATGCCGTACTCGGCGCGCAATTCGGAGCGCATCTCGGCACGCGACTCGAAAGCCTTTTGAAAGTAGTCCCGGTCGATGGGAAAGAAGGTGCGGAAGAACTGCTGTGGGGGAACCCCATAGGCCCGGTAATAGTCCTCATTGGCATCGCCGACGGTCAGAAAGCCGTCGACCTGCTCGAAGAGCTTGGGCAAGGCCAGCTTCTTGAGCGCCTCCTTATACATCGGGCGCTCGGTGCGGTCCTCACTATCGGAAATCATCAAAACCCGCTGGCAATGCTTGCTGCCCCAACGAAGCGCGCGGCGCTGTAACTTCTGGATGTAGCCATAAACGATCACCACGTCCGGACCGTACGCGGCGAGCCTCGTCTCCAACTCGGGAGCGTCCAAGCTCGGCGACGGAGAGATGGCCTCGCCGTCGTTCAAGAAGACGTGCGGGAAGTTGAGCTCGAGGCCCTCCCACTTGATCTCTTGGCCGAAATTTTCGTCTTGGTAGGCCTCCATCCCTGCCGTCGAAGCAAAGAACACCTGCAAATCCCACTCCTCACTCTCACTCCAACTCGCATACTGCGGGCAGAAGTGTTGGATCGGGTGAGAGACAACGACGGCGATGCGGGGTTTGGTCATGGGTCTACTTCGGAGTCGGTCGCATAACTGCAGCAAGTCGATGATACTTGCAACTACCCGGTGGTCTCGAATTCAGAACAGCGCATCCTCGGGCACATCGGCCAGCAACGGCGCCTGCGCATCCTTGGCCGACAGGACTGGTTCGTCAACTGGCCAGTCGATATCCAACTCGGGATCGTCCCAGCGCACCGATCGCTCGGCGTCGGGGTTGTAAAGGTCGGTGCACTTGTAGTGGAAGTAGGCGTATTCGCCGGTGACCACAAATCCGTGGGCGAAGCCGGGAGGTACGTAAAACTGGCGGCGATTATCCCCGGAGAGGAGCACGCCGTACCACTGCTTGAAGGTCGGCGAGTCTTGTCGAAGGTCGACGGCGACGTCGAAGACCTCCCCATCGATCACACTGACCAGCTTTCCCTGGGCACTCGGGTTTTGGAAATGCAGCCCTCGCAGCACCCCGCGCTCAGAGAACGACAGGTTGTCCTGAACAAATTCCTCGTTGAGGCCAGCTTCGGCATAACGCTCGCGATTGTAGCTCTCCATGAACCAGCCACGATCGTCGCCAAAACGACGTAGCTCGATGATCAACAACCCCTGCAGGGGGGTCTTTTGGACGATCATAGCGTCAATACTGCTGAGGGTAGACTATCTGTCTAATGGACGCCGAGTCGGCTCCCCCGCCCGGCGCTAAATGCAACCCTATCGGAACTTTGTGCGGATGTCATGAAAGGATATGAGGAACAGAAGGCGTTGTTTCTCGTGGAGATTTGTGGTCCACTTTCAGAGGCCGGTCGCGTCACGCGCGGCACGCATGAGGATCTAACCCCCTTACATCGTTTCGCTTTTCGTACATGAATCCCACCATCATTGTCACTGGCGGCGCCGGATTTATCGGCTCCGCGCTTGTTCGCCATCTCATCCACCACACCGACTATGACGTGGTCAACGTCGACAAGCTGACCTATGCGGGCACCCTCGCCTCGGTGGCCTCGGTGGCCGACGACGAGCGCTACTGCTTCGAGAAGGTCGACGTATGTGACCGCGACGAGGTGGTCCGGTTGTTCGACGAATACCAGCCGCAGGCGGTCATCCACCTGGCCGCCGAGTCGCACGTCGACCGCTCGATCGACGGACCGGCGGCGTTCATCCAGACCAACATCGTGGGCACGGCGAACCTGCTCGACGCCGCACGGACCTACTGGGACGGACTGGCCGACGAGGACGCCGAGCGGTTTCGCTTCCTGAACGTGTCCACCGACGAGGTCTACGGCGAGCTCGGCGAGGAGGGGTTCTTCACCGAGGAGACTCCCTACGACCCCAGCTCACCGTACTCGGCGAGCAAGGCGTCGGCCGACCACCTGGTACGGGCGTGGCATCGCACCTACGGACTTCCGGTGCTGGTGACCAACTGCTCGAACAATTACGGGCCCCACCAGTACCCCGAAAAGCTCATCCCGGTGGTCATCCTCAAGGCGCGCTCCGGCGAGGACATCCCGGTGTATGGCACCGGCGAGAACGTGCGCGACTGGTTGTTCGTCGACGACCATGTGCGCGCGCTGATGCGCGTGCTCGAACACGGCGAGGTCGGCCAGACCTACAACATCGGCGGGCATAACGAGAAGACCAACCTGGAGGTCGTCCACGCGATCTGCGGGCTGCTCGACGAGATGCTCGACGAGGCCGCCGTCGACGAGCACGCCTCGTTGATCACGTTCGTGGCCGACCGGCCGGGCCACGATCTGCGCTATGCCATCGACGCCTCCAAGATAGAGTCGACCCTCGGGTGGACTCCCGAAGAGACCTTCGAGTCGGGGATTCGCAAGACCGTGCGTTGGTACCTCGACAACCTCGATTGGTGTAAGACGGCGCTGGGAGACTCCTACAAACTCGAGCGACTTGGACTGGGAGGTTGACGTTGAAGGGCATTATTCTGGCAGGTGGAGCAGGCACGCGCCTGTATCCGATCACCCGCGGGCTGAGCAAGCAACTGCTGCCGGTCTACGACAAACCGATGATCTACTACCCGCTGTCGGTGCTGATGCTGGCGGGCATCCGCGAGATCCTGGTGATCTCGACGCCGCATCACCTGCCGCTGTTCGAGGAGATGCTGGGCGATGGCAGCCAGTGGGGCGTGGAGCTGCAGTACGCCGCTCAGCCCAAGCCCGAGGGCTTGGCTCAAGCGTTCATCATTGGCGAAGAGTTCGTCGGCGACGACTCGGTGAGTCTGATCTTGGGCGACAACATCTTCTACGGACGTGGATTGCGCGAGGTCGTTCGCCGGGCAGCCGCCCAAAAGCAGGGCGCAACCGTCTTCGGGTACTACGTCAAGGATCCGGAGCGCTACGGCGTGGTCGAGTTCGACGAGGCCAACCGGGTGGTGAGCTTGGAAGAGAAGCCGGAGAACCCGCGCTCACACTGGGCGGTGACCGGCCTTTACTTCTACGACAACCAGGTCGTCGACATCGCCAAAAGCCTCGAGCCCTCTGCTCGCGGCGAGCTCGAGATTACCGACGTCAATAAGACCTATCTGGAGCGAAAGAGCCTCGACGTCGAGCTGCTCGGCCGGGGGATGGCCTGGTTGGACACCGGCACCCACCAGTCGCTGCTGCAGGCGTCGAACTTCATCGCTACCATCCAGCAGCGCCAGGGGCTGATGATCGCCTGCCCCGAAGAGATCGCCTGGCGCGAAGGCTGGATCTCCGACGAGCAGGTGCTCGAGCTGGCCTCGCCGCTGCGTAAGTCCGAGTACGGCCAATACCTGCACCAACTCGTCCACGAAGGCCGTTGAGCGCCCCGATTGCGTCGCGCTGGTTACTTAGCGAGCCGCACAGCGCTGACTGAGCTCGCGCACCTGGCGTCTCAGCCGCACGTGTCGGTTCGCCGTGTGCATCTGGGCCAGCAACTGCTCGATGGCCAAGCAGTCGGCCTGGCGTAAATATAGTTTGGCCAGCGGAACCGGCTCGTCGTGAATGCGGTCGAGCCGACGCAAAATAGCCTCCGATGCGTTGGTATCGCCGTCTCGCTCGAGCAGCCAGGCTTCGGCGCGCCAACAGATCGCCTGCAGGTCGCGCTCCTCGACCGGAGCGTTGCAGGTCGAACCGAAGGCCGTACGGGTAAGCGATACGTCACGCTCCCCGGCCGCACGGGGATCATCGGCCAAATACGCCAACCACTGGCGCTGAAGAGCGTGACTGCTGTCGAAGGACTCGCTCCCTCGCCGCAGCACAGCTCTCGCAGAAGCGGGCTGGCCCGCCGCAAAGTGCGCCCGTGCCAAGAGTACACGCGCGTGCTCGATTTGCTCTCCGCTCTGCGATCGCTGCTCGTAGAGGACCTGCTCCGCCCACGTCTGTGCGACGTCGAAGAGCCCGACCTCCATATACTGCTCGACGAGCAACTCACGCGCCGCGAAAGACTGCGGGCGTGCCTCGACGAGTTCGAGGGCAAAGTCGAGCGCGGCATAAGCTCGACCGCTGCGCCGCAGCTCGCCGACGAAGCTAGACCAGCGAGCTGGCGGCGCATCGCGCAGCGCGGCGGCCTGCGCCCGAGCGTCGGAGAAATCATTGACGAGAAAGCGGCGCCAGTCGATGACAAACGACGGCCAACTTTGCCCCAGCAACTCCCGGTAAGCCTCCAGCGAGCGCTCACGCTCGCCTGCCGCTGCCCACATCCTCGCCCTCAGAAGCCCTAAACGCGGTACAGGTTGCAATTGGTACGCATGCTCTGCGGCACGAGCGGCTCGATTTGACTGGTCTTGGCGGTCGAGTGCGACCGCTGCCTTGGCGAAGAGCATCGGGTCTCCCGGTGTCAGCCTCACGGCTCGAGCCACCTCTCCGTCAGCTTCGATCGTGGTGTCCGACGAGAACGGCTCCACCGCGAAAGTTCCGGCGGCAAAACTCCCCAGCGCCAACGCCAGCGCCAGACCAGCCACCACCACTCCGGTCCTACGCGACACTTCTATGACCCCTCGGCGAGCCATCCACTTCAACCGCGCCTGGCCAGATTGAGGGGCGCCGGTGCGCTGTGACTGACGCCCGTACTCGAGCAAGAGGATGGCTGGCAGCGAAATGCCCAGGGTGAAGAAAAGAAAGTGAAACAAAGACAGCATCAGGAAATAGGCTGCCACAGCGAACAGAAAGATATGGGATAACCGCGCCTGGCGCCGATAGAGGCGCAGCGGCATCCATAGATACGCCGACAGCAAACCGATCCCGAGTATGGCCGGCAACCATCCGAGGGTCATAAACCACTCTACAGGCTCATTCTCGATAGTCGGAATGCTGGCGGCGCGTACCGCCGTCCAGTCGACGAAGGAAGGTATGGCAAACGCGCTCGAACCGGCGCCCGAACCCGTCAACCAAAAGCCTTTGCTTGCCTCCAGCGCGGCTCGCGACAACTCGAGGCGCACCTGTCCGGTTTGATCCAGCCACGCGGGCAAGATATTCTGCAGAGGCCAGTCACGGGCCTGAACCGAGCCGAGTTGAAAGAAGACGAAGCCAGTGAGCGGTAAACCGACCAGGAGTACCGGAGCGAGCCACCAGATGTTGTCGCGAATTATCGAGAGTCGGTGACGGACTGGCCCGAGATAGTTGCTGCCGGCGGCGGCGACGATGATGAGAACCAATGCGAAGATGAGCGGCGCCCCTTGAGAGTCCTGCTCGAACATCACCAGCATAAACAACAAGCCACAGACGCTGGCGACGAGCATCCGAACGGGACTCTCTTGGCGGCTGCGAAACGCCAGTGCAAAGGCGACCAAACTAACGAGTCCGTAAAACGTGGCCGCGTGATTGGGGTTGACGAAACTACTCCAAGTATCCAAAGAGTGTTCAGTTTCCCATAGGCCCAGATACTTGGGTGTCGCCAAGAAGCTTTGAACGCCTCCAATGAGCAGTTCGAGCAGGCCGAGCGCGACGAACCCCCATAAAAGGAGTGTCCACTCGCTCGACTCGCGACGAAGGTTGGCTCCGAGCTGAGCAATGGCGAATAAGGCAACCCAACGCGCCATCCAGGTGGCAGTATGTTCGGGGGCCATCGACAGCGGCGTGGCGACGGTCGGGGGAGGCGCGCTAAACAGCACTGACCACCCATGGTGTAGTAGTTCGGTACGCTCGGGACTCAACCAGCGGTGCCAGGACAGCGGGATCGGTACCAACTGCATCAATGACACGATCGCAAAGAGTCCGAACGCAAGCGCGGGAATGGAAATCCACACTCGGTTCGTTCTACCGACGCTTTTCTGCACAGTGTGGAGGAAAGCCAGAAGTGCCAATAGCGAGCCCAGCACAGAAGCAGTGATGGCGTGCACGCCGCCAAGCGCCAATGTCGCGCCGGCAACTATCCCAACGGTGCCGAGTTTTAGAAGACGTGCCGACATGAAAAAGGAACGGCAATAACGGGAAAAGTTACCCATCCGTTTTGTTGACAGTGGATCACTATCAACCTACGGTTTTCGACTGATTTCTTGCGCGGCTCTTCCGCCCTATAGAGGCGGGCACCGCAAGTCCAACACGGTAGTATGACAACCGATTTCCAAGACATTCGAGCCCCCCTTCCGTCCGATCCAGACTCGGAATCGTTGGGAGAGTTGGTAGCCCACTACTGGTCACTCGTTAAACGATACTACTGGATTCTGGTGCTTGCGGCTATCGTGGGTATCGTCGGCGCGTATCTGTGGACGAAGCAGCAGCCCAAGATTTATCGGGCCCAGTCCAAGATCATTTTCCACGAATCCAAACCCAACCTCTTTGGCCGTCAAATCGAGCGGGTCGAGATGCTCGACCCGGGCGGGCGCTGGCAATTCGATCAGTTTTGGAACACGCAAAAAGAAGTGTTCAGGTCGAACTGGTTCGCAGAACGCGTGGTCGAAAATGTCGGACTGCTCGATCACCCGGACTTTCTCAATCCACTGCCCGGGGGGAAACAGCGATCCCGTGAGGAGCGTCTCAAGGCCGCTCGCGAAAAAGTCATGGGGATGTTCAAGGTGTCGCTGCAGCGCGACAGCCGAGTGGCGATTGTCAGTGTGACGGCGACCGACCCGGAACTCGCCGCCAAGCTGTCCAACGGACTAGCTGACACCTATGTCGAGTATACCCATGAGGTCCAATCGGGAGGACTCAATCAGTTGGTCAACTGGTTTGATTCCTACGTGTCGACCAAGAAGAAGGAACTCGACGCCGCCCAAAACAAGCTCCAGCAATTTAAGCGCAAGCACAATATCTTGTCGCTGTCGTACGAAGACCGCCAAAATTTGACCGCCAACAATATGTCGACGGTCAACGAACAGTTGATGAAGGTACGCACCGAACTCTCTTCTGAAGAGGCTTTGCTCTCTCAAATCCGTGACATGGAGAAGGCGGAAGAGGACATGCGCGCCATCACGGCCCTCGTCGAAAACGAGGCGTTGGCGAGTCTCTTCGATAGAGAGGCGAAGCTCGAGCAAGATCTTGCGCGTCTACAGACCAAGTATTTGGACAATCATCCCGAGGTTCAAGCGGTGACAAACCAGCTCGACACCGTTCGGGAAGCGATCCAAGAAGACATCGATCGCATTCGCACCGCCGTCGAGAACCGCGTTCAAGTACTGCGCCGTCATGAGGGCAACCTCGAGTCCGAGCTCGCGCGCCTCAAAAAAGATGTGTTCGCTCTCAACGAGCTAGGCGTGGAGTACAGCCAGCTCAAGAACGACGCCGACAGTGTTCAGAAGCTCTACGAGACGGTTTTGGGACGCTCTTCAGAACTCAACATCAACTCGATGTATGACAGCGATCTCATCCAGGTCCTCGAGCACGCCGACGTCCCAGAAGCCCCCGTGGGGCCGAATACACCGATGAATATGGCGCTCGGTCTGGTCGCCGGTCTGGCGCTGGGAATCGGTATGATGGTGCTGCGAGATACTCTCGACACCACTGTGAAGAGCGAAGAGGATGTCAGTCGCGTCACTGACAAGCCGGTGCTAGCGATGCTTCCCGAGTTGGATCGATCCGTGCTCAAGACGCTCGAGCCGATCGGCGAGTCTCCGGCAGACACCATTACGCACACGGCACCCAAAAGTTCGTTTGCCGAGGGCATCAAGACCCTGCGCACCAACCTGATGTTTATGGCCCCGGACAATCCACCAAAGCTCTTGTTGGTGACCAGTCCGGGACCCGGTGAAGGTAAGACGCTTTCATCTGTCAACATGGCCATTGCCATGGCTCAATCGGGCCAGCGGACTTTGATCATCGACGCCGACCTTCGGCGTCCGCGCGTGCACAAAGCTTTGGGCGTCCCGAGCAAGGAACAAGGGGTGTCGACCGTGATCCTCGACCGCATCTCGGTGGACGAAGCCATTCAAAAAACTCAGGTGCCCAACCTCGAAGTGATGACCTGTGGAGAGGTTCCACCGAACCCTTCCGAATTGCTGCACTCGACGCGCTTTCATGAACTGGTCGACGAATTGCGCGGCCGCTATGACCGAGTCATCTTCGACTCTCCGCCTCTGGCCGCCGTCTCCGATGCGCTGGTGCTGAGCCAGGTGGTCGATGGAGTGCTCTTGATTTTGAAGTTCGGTCAAACCCAACGCGAGTTGTTGCGTCGCTCCGTCGAGCAACTCAACGGCATCGGCGCCCCTTTCATGGGGGTCGTATTCAACGAGATCGGTGCAGGAGCTGCGGGTTATCGATACTCGTACTACTACCGCTACTCCTACGAACAAGACCAACCCGAAGGTCCCAGCAAAATCGCCAGTTGACCGGCGTAGTCAGACCAGACTCTCTGCTCTTCGCCCACTGCTGTACGGAAGTACCTCATGTCAGACGCCGTATCGATTCTCCGGAAGAAGTTCACCAATCAAGACGCCACCGTCGCCGTCATCGGCCAGGGCTACGTGGGCCTGCCCCTGGCACTGGAGTTTGTGGAAGCAGGTTTCCGCTGCTACGGCGTCGATGTCGCCGAGGCGAAGGTCGAGCAACTCGCCGCCGGGCAAAGCTACATCACCGACATTGCCAGTGAGCGCGTGGCTCGCGCCATCGAAAGTGGCCGTTATATCCCCACCACCGACTTCGCGGTGGTCGGCGAAGCCGATGCCATCAGCATCTGTGTGCCCACGCCGCTGAACAAAACGCGTGAGCCGGATCTCTCTTTCATCCGTTCGGCAGCGGCGAGCATCACCCCACATCTGCGCCGGCCCTCGCTGGTCGTGCTCGAATCGACGACCTACCCCGGCACCACCGAAGAGGTGCTCGTTCCGGTCTTCGAGCGCGCCGGGCACAAGATCGACGAAGATCTCTTCGTGGCGTTCAGCCCCGAGAGGGTCGATCCGGGCAACGAAACCTACGGGCTGACCAACACTCCCAAGGTCGTCGGCGGTGTTACGCCCGACTCCACCGCGCTCGTCGAAGCCCTTTATGGCCAGTTCATCAATCAAGTGCACCCAGTCAGCAATGCCACCGAAGCCGAGATGGTCAAGCTGCTGGAAAATACCTTTCGAGCGGTCAATATCGCCCTGGTCAACGAGATGGCGGTGATGTGCGACCGCATGGGCATCGACATCTGGCAGGTGATCGAAGCGGCGAGTACCAAGCCATTTGGCTTCATGCCGTTTTACCCGGGACCGGGCATCGGCGGTCACTGCATTCCCCTCGACCCTACTTACTTGAGTTGGAAGGCGAAGACCTTCGGCTACTACAATCGCTTCATCGAACTCGCCTCGGATTTGAACACCAACATGCCGAGGTTTGTGGTCCAGAAGTTGGTGCGCCTGCTCAACGAGCAGCAACGCTCGGTCAACGGCGCGCGCATCCTTCTGGTGGGCGTGGCTTACAAGCCCGACGTCAACGATCTACGAGAGTCGCCCGCGCTCGATATCTGGAAGTCGCTGGAGGAGTGGGGCGCAAACCTGTCGTACCACGACCCGCACATCGAGTGCGTCGACACCTTCGATGGCGCACGCTCAGTAGACTTGGATGCTGCGATGCTCGCCGAGCAGGATGCAGTGGTCGTGGTCACCAACCATTCTGCGGTCGACTACAAGCTCTTGGTCGAGCATGCCCCACTCGTGTTCGATACACGTAATGCGCTCGACCACGACTCCCCGAATATCTACAAGCTATAACTTCTGCGCTGCCGCTGGTTGGCGCGAGGAGACCCGAGCCCGTGGGGCTCGGGTCTCAGGCCGAGTCAGAGCGACTCAGCGTGCGATGGAGCTGCCTGCGGGCTGACGCCCCGGCCCACGTATGTGAACCCCGCCGAGCGCCACTTCTTGGCGTCGAGCAGATTGCAAAAGTCGAAGACGTGATGCCCTCGCATCAATCCGATGAGGGCGCTGGGATCGATGAACTTGAATTCGTCGTGAGCAGCGGTGATGACGATCGCGTCCGCGTCCTGCACGGCCTTTTGAAGGCCGACGAGTTCGTGCTCGAAGTGACGCACATGCGGATCGTATACCGCTACGTCGACGGGCTCGCCCTCCAAGAGCTCGACGAAATCGCGTCCTGGCGACTCGCGAGCGTCATCGACATTGCCCTTGTAGGCCACCCCGAAGATCGCCAACTTCGCAGACGATGAGTTCCCGAGCTCGAGCGTATCTTTGATCTGGTGGACCAAGTAGCGAGGCACGGCTTGATTGAGCAGGCGCGCCTCGCGGATAAGCCGGGCCTGTTCGGGCGCGGACTCGATGACAAACCAGGGATCCAGCGGCAAGCAATGCCCACCCACTCCAGGACCGGGTTGGTGAAGATTGACTCGCGGGTGGCAATTCGCCAGTTCGATGACGCGGGTGACATCGACGTCGAGGTGATCACAGATCCCAGCTAGCTCATTCGCCAGTGCGATGTTGACGTCCCGGAAAGTGTTTTCCATGAGCTTGACCAACTCGGCGGTTGTTGCATTGGTCTGATGAATTTGACCTTCGACCACCGACGCATAAAGCCGCGCAGCTCGCTGCGCACATGCCATGGTAATCCCGCCGATGACCCGATCGTTTTGGGTCAGCTCACGTAGAATATGCCCGGGAAGTACTCGCTCGGGGCAATGCGCCACGAAGACATCTTCTCCCGGCGTGAAGCCAGCTTCGACCAGCGGCTTGGCCACCCTCTCCACCGTCGTCTTCGGCGGACTTGTCGACTCCAAAATCACCAGGTCGCCTTCTTCGAGCACCGGGAGAATGGCCTCGACAGCACTGTCGACATAGCTCAGATCACTGGAGCGATCATCGTGCCGCTTCTCATTGACTCGGCAGGGAGTAGGCACTGCGATGATGAACGTCTTTGCCGGCTGCGGCGCTCGCGCTGCGCGCAGCTGCCCCGACTTGACGGCCGCGCTGACGAGCGTGCGCAAGCCAGGCTCCTCAATGTGGATCTTACCCTCATTGACGATCTCCACCACGTGCGCGCTCACATCGACGCCGAGTACGTCGAACCCCTGTGCTGCAAACATTGAAGCGGTGGGGAGGCCTATATAGCCGAGGCCGACAACACAAATGTCAGCCTTGGAAGACGACGGATTCTCCATAACTACTGCTCTTCTCTTAAGAATGACTGGCCGCGTGTATTCAACCCGGCCTTACAAGATTTCGTCTTGTCGAAGCTGCCAGATAAATTCACAGATGCGTCTCGATGCCTGTCCGTCCCCAAAGGGGTTTTCGACTCGCGCCATCTCGTCGTAGGCAGCGCGGTCTTCAATCAACCTACTGACTTCCCGAAAAATTCGATCGGCACTCGCTCCTACGAGACGGGCCGTGCCAGCTTCGATCGCCTCCGGCCGTTCCGTGGTGTCACGCATCACCAATACAGGCTTGCCTAGACTGGGTGCTTCCTCCTGAATGCCCCCGGAATCGGTTAGTATGAGCGTCGCTTGGTCCATCAAGAAGACGAACGGCGCGTAATCCATGGGAGGGACGAGATAGACGTTGTCACAATCGGCGAGCGCCGCATGCACCGGCTGCTGCACATTGGGATTGAGATGAACCGGATAGACAAACCGCACATGCGGATAGCTTCGAGACAAGCGTTGAATCCCGGCAACGATTTCGTCAAAGCCCTTCCCGAAGTTCTCGCGTCGGTGGCCGGTGATGAGCACCATCGGCTCGTCAAACGAGTCCTTGTTCCGACGCCCCACGAGGAAGTCGGTCAAACGCTCCGGCACCTCAGACGACTCTGCGTTCTGCGATAACAGCCCGGGGAGCTCCGCGTCGTCCAGCGCGCGGAGGCGCTCGCGAACCCACAGAAGGGCGTCGATGACAGTGTTGCCCGTCACCACCAATCGGTCGTCGGAGACACCCTCGCGATGGAGGTTGTCACGGGCGCGTTCGGTGGGCGCAAAATAGGCGGCCGACAGCGTGTCGGTGAGTTGGCGGTTCAGCTCTTCTGGCCACGGGCGGTAGGGATCGCCGGTACGAAGTCCCGCTTCGATGTGCCCGACGGGAATCTGCGCATAGAAAGACGCCAAGCTGGCTGCAAACGTCGTCGTTGTATCTCCGTGCACCAACACCAGGTCCGGTTCGATGTCGGCGAGCACGTCCCGCAGTCCCGTGAGGATCCGACAGGTCAAGCCCGTCAGATCTTGATTCTCTCGCATCAAGTCGAGGTCGACATCCGGTTGAATTTCGAACAGCTCCAAGACCTGATCGAGCATCTCACGATGCTGTGCGGTAACGCACACCACCTGCTCGAAACGCTTCGGTTCGTCATCCAACGCTCGTACCAGCGGTGCCATCTTGATCGCTTCGGGACGTGTCCCAAAAACAGTAAGAACTCGGATCGGCGATTGTTTTGAGGCAGAGATAGTAGTCATAGTTGCTACTTCGATACACCAACAGCTTTGAACTTCCCACTCTCGATGGAGACGACCTTCTCGTCTGCTTGAGGGTGGCTGTAGCTGGGGACCAATCGCTTGAGCAGCTTGCGCACCTCGACGTCGTCGTCACGCTCGGCGGCTTCCAGGAGTGCCAAGTAGGTCGGACGCTGCTCCTCGAAGCGAGCACCTGCGTGATTTCCAATGAAGATCTTCTTGTGCCGCGTTTTACCTAGTTTCTCGGCGTCGAACGAAAGCTCTTCAAACAACTTTTCGCCGGGTCGTTTTCCGGTAAAGACGATGTCGATATCGTCGAAATCGAGGCCAGACAGTCGAATCATGTCCCGCGCGAGATCCAGAATCCTCACTGGCTCACCCATGTCCAACACGAACAATTCGCCGCCCTTGCCGATGGCTCCCGCCTGAAGCACGAGCTGTGCTGCCTCCGGAATGGTCATAAAGAAGCGCGTCATCTCCGGATGAGTCACCGTGACAGGGCCTCCCTGGCGGATCTGTTCGCGGAAGATTGGTACCACGCTGCCGTTCGAGCCAAGCACGTTGCCAAAACGCACCGCACAAAACTTTGTTTCACAGTTGGAGGCCAGTGCGTGCACGTAAAGTTCGGTGATTCGCTTGGTCGTACCCATGACCGACGTAGGGTTAACGGCTTTATCGGTCGACACAAGTACGAATGCCGAAGTACTCGCTTGTGCTGCCAGATCGGCGATATTCTGTGTGCCTAGCACGTTATTACGCACGGCTTCGGAAGGGTTGGCCTCCATCAACGGAACGTGCTTATAGGCAGCAGCATGAAACACAACATCTGGCTTGTGCCTCGAGAAGATCGCCTGCATTCGCTTTTGATCGCGAATATCGGCCATGCACGGAACCAACTTATCTGCATGCTCTTCGCGCAACTCGCGCTCTGTGAAGAAGAGCGGCGTCTCGGCCTGATCAACCATCACGAGCTTTTGTGGGCCAAAGCGAAGCACCTGCCGACACAACTCCGAGCCGATCGAACCGGCCGCGCCTGTTACAAGCACAGTGCGTCCTTGCAAGAACACCCCAATGGATTGGGTATCGAGCTCGACAGGATCTCGCCCCAGGAGATCGGAGATGGAGACCTCGCGCAACTGTGTCAGTGAAATCTCACCGCTGAGCATCGACTCGAGCGCGGGCAAAATCTTGACCTCGGCATCCGTATTGCGCGAGCGTTCATAGATTTTTCGCAGTTCGTCGCGTCCGGCCGATGGCATTGCGATGATGATCTGCTCGATCTCGTGCGCGTTCACAATTTCTTCAATGAGGTTCATCGAGCCAAGCACTGGTACGCCGTGAATGCGCAGCTTGTGCTTGTACGGATCGTCATCGAGAAAGGCAACTGGGCGAAACGGGAGGTTCTTATTCTTGTTGATCTCCCGGACTAACGTCTCTCCGGTATCACCCGCACCAAGGATGAGCAGACGCTTGGCGTCTCCGTTCGCCGCCATATTTGAACGCAGTGCTTCTCGCAACAACCGCAGACTGCCGCGAGCAGCGCCAAGCCCCAAAAACGAGAGACCGAAGTCGATGAGATAGACCGACCGAGGAAAGACTTCCGGGGTCATCACAAAGACATTCACCAAGACTAAGGCTCCAGCGGCGAGTGCCAACGCTCGTGCTAGAGCCACAACATCATGCATGCTCACATAACGCCACCACCCTCGAAACAGCTTCAGCACCGCAAAAATCGTGAGCTTGACGCCGATAACGACGGGCAACAAGTGCCACATCGACTGTTGGTATTTGATGGGGATGTCGAAGTCGAACCGGATCGCGAACGCGCCCACGAAAGCCGCCGCGAATACCAGCAGATGAAACGCCGCGATCAACAGGACTCGAATGCTTCGGGGGAGGCCTGGAAGCTCGAGAAACCAATCGGCAGTTTTACGCATAAAGGTCGCTACAACTTACGGAGCGGGAAACGGCGCGAGCGCGCCTGCGACTTGATCATCTTAAAAAAGAATGTCGCGTTCTTCCAACAGAGCAGTAAAACATATGAATTGAGCGGCGTTGCTCCACACGTACCATAGATCTGTGCGATGCCTTCTCGCTCTTCACGGTATCCAATTCTCCACAAACCATCGATACGTCCGCTCCACGCCCTCTCGAAGCCCCACCTTCGCTTCCCAGCCCAGTCCGTTGAGCTTGCTCACATCGAGCAGCTTCCGCGGCGTACCGTCCGGCTTCGACGCATCGTTGACGATCTCCCCCTCGAATCCGACCACATCCGCCACCAACTCGGCGAGCTCGCGAATCGAGATGTCCTCGCCCACGCCGATATTGGTCAGTTCGACCTCGTCGGTCTCCTCGAGCAGATAAACGCACGCGTCGGCGAGGTCGTCGACGTACAGAAACTCGCGCCTGGGCGAGCCCGTACCCCACATCACCACCTCGTCGTCACCCTGCACCTTCGCCCGATGGAACTTGTGGATGAACGCCGGCAGCACGTGGCTCGTCTCCAGGTCGAAGTTGTCGCCCGGGCCGTACAGGTTGGTGGGCATCACGCTCAGATACCGAGTGCCGTACTGCGCGTTGAACGCCTCGCACATCTTGATGCCGGCGATCTTGGCGATGGCGTACGGCTCGTTGGTCGGCTCGAGCGGGCCGGTGAGCAGGTGGTCTTCGCGCATCGGCTGGGGGCACTCGCGCGGGTAGATGCAGCTCGACCCCAAGAACAACAGCCGCTCGACGCCTGCTCGGCGCGCCGCGTCGATAAGGTTCGTCTGGATGAGCAGATTGTCCCTGATGAATTCGCCGCGGTAGGTGTTGTTGGCGAGGATGCCCCCGACCTTGGCGGCCGCGTCGATGACGAAGCCGGGCTTATCTTGTTTCGCAAAACTCTGGGCGAAGAAGGCCTCGACGTCGGCTTGACGGGTGAGGTCGAGTTCAGAGGAGCGTCGGGTGACGATATCTTCGTAGCCGGCGTCCTGCAGGCGGCGGACGATGGCGGAGCCGACGAGGCCGGTGTGGCCGGCGACGTAGACTTTGGCGGACGCGGTCATGCGCGCGTGTTTGGTCATTGTTTTTCCTTTTCGCTATCCCTTGCTTTCTGGCGGGGCCCCTCCGTCGGCTTGGCTACGCCGCGCCGACACCTCCCCTGGCGCAGGAAAGCGCGCTGGGGAGGGGGATTGCGGGGAAGCAGCGTGGTTCTGGATCAATCGACGCCCTGCTCGATCACGTCGTAGCCCGCCTCGCGAAGCGTCACCAGCCGCGAGACCATCCCTAGGTCGTGGTCGACCATGATCTCCACGAGCTTTTTGACGTCGGTCTCCGCCTCCCAGCCGAGCTTCTCTTTGGCCTTGGACGGGTCGCCGATGAGCAGATCGACCTCGGTGGGGCGGAAGTAGGCGGGATCGACCTCGACGAGCAGGTCGCCGGTCTCGGCGTGGTAGCCCTTCTCGTCGACGCCCTCGCCTTCCCAGCGGATGGGCATGCCGGCGTGCTCGAATGCCCAGGCGGTGAACTCGCGCACCGAATACGTCTCGCCGGTGGCAATGACGTAATCGTCGGGACCGTCGGCCTGGAGCATCAGCCACATCGCTTCTACATATTCAGGGGCATAGCCCCAATCGCGGCGAGCGTCGAGATTTCCCAAATAGAGACGCTCCTGCACACCGTGCTTGATGCGGGCGACGGCTCGGGTGATCTTACGAGTGACGAATGTCTTGCCGCGCCGCGGGCTCTCGTGGTTGAAAAGGATCCCGTTAGAGGCGTGTAGGCCATAGGCTTCGCGGTAGTTGACCGTAATCCAGTAGGCGTACAGCTTGGCAGCAGCGTAGGGTGATCGCGGGTAGAACGGCGTTTGTTCGTTCTGTGGCGTCTCCGCCACCTTGCCGTACATCTCACTGGTCGAGGCCTGATAGAACTTCGTGGTGACCCCGGTCTCCTTGATCGCGTCGAGTAGCCGAAGGGTGCCGAGAGCGTCCACCTGTGCGGTGTACTCGGGCACTTCGAATGAGACTTTGACGTGGCTTTGAGCAGCGAGGTTGTAGATCTCGTCCGGCTCGATTTTCTCAATGAGACGCGACATGTTCGACGAGTCGGTCAGATCGCCGTAATGCAGGAAAAGCTGCTGTGCTTCGGTATGTGGATCTTCGTAAACATGCTCGATGCGCTGCGTGTTGAACGAACTCGATCGACGAATGATCCCATGCACCTCGTAACCTTTCTCCAGGAGAAGCTCGGCAAGATACGACCCGTCTTGGCCGGTGATGCCGGTGAGGAGGGCGGTCTTCTTCGTCACAATCTGATCCGTTTTGCTGGGCAAAGGAGAGGTTCACCACGGGGAGCACGGTGCCCACAGAGGAAAAACAAAATGCATCTCTCCGTGTTCCCCGTGTGCCCGTGGTGAAAATGTTGTTTACGCCGTCTGCGGCTTTACCACCGCCTCGCGCATCATGGTCAGATACCCACCCTGCTCGAGGAAGTCGACGATCTTGGCCGCGCTTTTCGCAGCGCTCTCGTCGGTCACCGTATCGATGACGATCTCGGGATTTTCCGGCGCCTCGTACGGCGCGCTGATGCCCGTGAAGTTGTCGATCTCGCCGGCGCGTGCCTTCTCGTACAGGCCCTTGGGGTCGCGCTCCTCGCACGCCTCGACCGAGGCGTCGACGTGGACTTCGATGAATTGGCCGTCTTCCATCGACTCGCGCACCCGGTCGCGCACGCGCTGGTAGGGCGAGATGAACGCCGAGACGACGATGGTGCCGGCGTCGACGAAGAGCTTCGAGACCTCGCCGACGCGGCGGATATGCTCGTCGCGGTCGGCGGCCGAGAAGCCGAGGTCGGCGCCCAGGCCGTGGCGCACGTTGTCGCCGTCGAGGATGTAGGTGTGGATGCCGCGGCGGTGCAGCTGCGACTCGAGCTCGACGGCGATGGATGATTTGCCCGCGCCCGAAAGCCCGGTGAGCCACACGCACGCGCCGCGGTGGCCGTTGAGGCGCTCGCGATCTTTGCGGGCGACCTTGCCCTCGTGCCAGAAGATATTCTCCTGGTGGAGCTCCGGCTCGAGCACGATGCCGCCGCCGGCGACGTCGTACTCGTCGACGATGACAAACCGGCCCACCTCCGGGGTCTGGTCGTGGCGCTCGACGGCGATGGGGCGCTTGGTCTCCAAGATCACCTCGGCGACGTCGTAGCGCTCGATGTTGTCGCGGTCCTCGCTGACGACCTCGAGGGTCGACCCGTCGATGATGCGCACGACCTCGCGGATGGTGCACTCGACCTCTTGGGTGGCGAGCTTGAGCTTGTAGGGCCGGTTGGCCAGCAAGTCTTGCTTGCCCATCCAGAAGACATTGGCCCGAAAGCGCGAGGTCTCCTCGGGCGCTTCGGCCGCGTGGCTTGCCACATGACCGCGCTCCACAAAGATCTGCTCGTCGAGGGTCACGCCGATGGACTCGCCCGCATGGGCGGTGTCGCTGGCGGGCGCGCTCCACCGCTCGATGGTCTGCACGCGGGCGGTCTTGCCGTGGGGGGTGAACACGAGCTCGTCGCCCACGTTGAGCGTGCCGGCTTCGACGCGGCCCGCCAGGATGCGCCGCTCGTCGAAGCGGTAGACGTCCTGGATGGGGAAGCGAAGCGGGCGGTTTTCCAGGGTCTTCGGCGTCTCGAAGGCGTCCAAGACTTGGACGACGTTCGGTCCGTCATACCAAGCCATGTTCTCGGCAGGCTTCGAGGCGACGTTGTCGCCTTCGCGCGCCGAGATGGGGATGAACGAGCTCGGCTCGATGCCGATCTCGTTCAAGAACTCGGTGTACTCCGAGATGATATTCTCGAAGCGCTCCTGGTCGTAGTCGACCAGGTCCATCTTGTTCACGACCACGGTCACCTGCTCGATGCCCAGCATGCTGAGCATGTGGCAGTGGCGCCGGCTCTGCTCCTGGATGCCCTCGTCAGCGGCGATCAGGAGCAGGGCGGCGTCGGCCTGAGCGGCGCCGGTGACCATGTTCTTCAAGAACTCTTTGTGCCCCGGCGCGTCGATGATCGTGTACGGACGCTTGTCCGACTCGAACCAGATTTGCGCCGTGTCGATGGTGATATTCTGGTTGCGCTCGGCCTGCAGCGCGTCCATCAAAAACGCCCACTCGAAGGGGACGCCGCGGCGCTCGCAGGTCGCCTTGATGGCCTCGTATTTGCCCTCTTCGAGGGAGTCGGTCTCGTACAGAAACCGGCCCACGAGGGTCGACTTGCCGTGGTCGACGTGGCCGACGATGACGATTTTTAGCGGTGTGGTCTCGGATTTCATGTATGTTTTGCGTGTGTTCGTTTGGGTTGCTGGGGCCCCCCATCCGCCCTTCGCTTCGCTACGGGCACCTTCCCCCAGGGGAAGGGATGCCTTAGCGCGCCTGAACAGAGTTGCTTTCCGCAGGGGCAGCCCTTCCCCGTGGGGAAGGTGCCGAGCGCGTAGTACAGCGCGAGGCGGATGGGGGGCGTCAGAAAGCTACGCCTTACAACGTCGCCCTTACATATACCCACTGGCGCGCAACAGCTCGAAGGCGTCCTCGGACTCCTGGTCCTGGGCGCGCGTCGAGCGCTCGCTGACCTTCGTCGCCTTGAGTTCGGCGATGATGTCGGGGACGGTGTTGGCGGTCGAGGCGATGCCGTCGGTGCACGGCGCGCAACCCAAGCTACGGTAGCGCATGGTGCCGTCGTCGCTGCTGTCGGCGAAGTACAGGCTCAGCGTGGGAATGCGCTCGCGGTCGATGTATTCCCAGATATTGACCTCGGTCCAGTGCAGAAGCGGGTGGATCCGCAGATGCGTGCCCGGCTCGAAGTCGGTCTTGAACTGGTCCCACAACTCGGGCGGCTGGTCCTTGAAGTCCCAGGCGAAGTCCTTGTCGCGCGGCGAGAAGTAGCGCTCCTTGGCGCGCGTGCCCTCTTCGTCGCGGCGGATGCCCAGGAAGATCGCGTGCATGTCATTGGCCGCGATCAGGTCCTGCAGGGCGTCTTTTTTGAGCATCGAGCAGCACTCGACGCGCGTGGCGTTGCCCACCGGGAAGGTGTTGCCGGCCTCGATCTCGGCCTTGTTCTGCCCCACCCGCAGATCCAGGTTCCACTGGTCGGCGAGCTCGTCCCGAAACTGAATCATCTCGGGGATCTTGTAGCTCGTATCGACGTGCATGACCGGGAAGGGCACGTGGCCGAAGAACGCCTTGCGCGCCAGCCACAGCAGCACGCTCGAGTCCTTGCCCATGCTCCACAGCATGCCCAGGTTGTCGAATTTGTTGAACGCCTCGCGAATGATGAAGATGCTCTGCGCCTCCAACTCGTCGAGATGGCTGTAATCAGGCATCTCGTCGGGCGACGAAAAGCGATCGACCTCGTCGAGGTGCGACAGCGGATTGCGATCCGACACGGTGTCGGTGACGGTCATGGGTACTTCCCTTGAATTGTCTGAAGCTTATGTGCGTCGTGCGTGATCACGCAATTTGAAACGCCCCCGTGCTAACTTCGCGGTATATTGACGTTTTGGGGTGGATAAGTCAATTGAGTCTCGTCTACACGCCTGTAGCTGCTGATAAGGATCATATCTTTGATGAGTCAAGCCGCTCCAACGCTACATCACCGACGTAGCTACCGAGCGATTGGCCGCCGCGCTGGCGACGGGGCGCTTCGAGCCCACGAGCGACTACGCCTATACCGCCGACGCCGACGCAGTGTGCATTGGCGTGGCCACACCGCTCAACAAGACTCGTCAGCCCGATCTTTCATTTATCCACGCCGCCCTCGACATGCTCGCCGTCCACCTGCGCGAGCCATGCCTGTTGGTGCTCGAGTCGACGACGTTTCTCGGCACCACCGAAGAGGTCGTCGCCCCCCAAGCTCGCCCATGCGGGCGCTGATATTTTTGTGGCCTTCAGCCCCGAGCGCGTCGATCCCGGCAACCCCGACTACCACATCGGCAACACCCCCAAGGTCGTCGGCGGCGTCGACGAAGCCTCGACGGAACTGGTGAACGCCCTCTACGAGCAGATCATCGACGAGGTCCACCCGGTCAAAAGCACCACCGAAGCCGAAATGGTCAAGCTCCTCGAGAACACCTTCCGCGCGGTCAACATCGCGCTGGTCAACGAGATGGCGATCATGTGCGACCGTATGGACATCGACATCTGGGAGGTCATCGAAGCGGCGAGCACCAAGCCGTTCGGATTCATGCCGTTTTACCCGGGGCCAGGGATCGGTGGACACTGTATCCCCCTCGACCCCTCATACCTGAGCTGGAAGGCCAAGTCGGTGGGCTTTCACAACCGGTTCATCGAGCTCGCCACTGACCTGAATACCAACATGCCCATGTTTGTGGTCGACAAACTGGTCCGGCTGTTGAACGAGCAGGGCAAGGCGGTCAAAGGGGCGAAGATCTTGCTGCTAGGCATGGCGTATAAGGCCAATGTGCATGACACCCGGGAGTCGCCGGCGATCGATATCTAGCGCCTGTTGGATACATGGGGGGCGGATTTGGCGTATCTCGATCCGTTTGTGCCGGTAGTAGAAGAGTTGGGAGGGGTGAGGAGTGTGGAGTTGACGGAGGCGGTGGTGGCGGAGAGTGATGCGGTGGTGGTAGTGGTGGCTCATGGGAGGGTGGATTATGAGGTGGTGGCGTATCAAGGGAACCTCGTGTTGGATACGCGAAATATTCTCTGCCGCTTCCCGCTCCAGATCAGTCGACTGTAGAGGCTAGCACCCATGTCATTGCGACTTCTTGCCAATTCACCAATCCTCATTACGGGCTCTCATCGAAGCGGAACGACGTGGGTAGGCAAAGTACTATCTCAGCCAAGACGTTTGCACTACGTCCACGAGCCTTTCAACGTCAACGCGGCTGGCTTCGCCGAACTCGAGCACTGGTACACCTACGTCTGCGCAGACAACGAACACCGCTGGGCCGCCGCTTTCGAGACGCATATGGGGATGGCGTTCAACCCATGGCTGCGGACGCGATTGGCCTCCCGCGTCTCGCTGACCCGCCAGGGACAATCGGCGCGCGCCTTCGTCTACAACCGTCTGCCCGGTTGCCACGTGATCCTCAAAGATCCGCTCGCATTTTTCTCGTCGGAGTGGCTCTCGCAGCGCTACGGCTTTCAGGTCGTGGTATTGGTACGTCACCCCGCCGCCTTTGCAGGAAGCCTCAAACAGCGCAGCTGGGATTTTCCGTTCGCACACCTACGGGATCAACCGCTGCTGATGCGGGACTTTCTATCGGAGTATCGCACACAGATTGAGGACTTCGCTGACCGACGACACGACATAATCGACCAAGCGGCACTGCTCTGGAACCTCATCTATGGGACGGCGGCGAAGCTTCTCGAGCGCCACCCTAATTGGAATGTTGTGCGCCACGAAGATCTATCGCGCGAGCCCGTCGCCGAATTTCGCACGCTGGCTTCACGCTTGGGGGTGCCATTTACTCGCGCCTCGCAGCATTTCCTTGAGCGCACGAGCGCGGCGAGCAATACGGTCGAGACGGCGAAGCCGCACCAGCTGGCCCGAGACAGCCGCTCGAATGTATGGTCATGGACCCAACGGCTCAGCCCCGAGGAGATTGCGCGAGTGCGCGGGCAAACCGAAGCAACTGCCAGACACTGGTACGGTCCAATTGATTGGCAGCCCCCGATGTGAGTTCAGACTACCGCAATCGAGTTGGTTGTGGATGGCGCGACTTTTGCCCTATCGCCGGATTATGCGTGCCGATGAGTCGCTATTTACAAACGATAAGATGTTGCTCTTAGCCACCACGCCGGCTGAGAATCTCCTCGTAGAGTTCGGTATACTCGGAGGCGACTGTCCGGATGCCATAGCGGAACTGCGCTGTCTCGAGACTCGCTTCTGACAGGCGCGCCAGCCGTTCGTCCTCTTCGAGGCACCATAGAATTCCTTCGGCGAGCCTCTCAGAGTGACCGGTGGGCGCCAAGAAGCCATTCTCCCTATGAGCGATAATGTCAGCCGGGCCTCCGGTATTAAATGCGACCACAGGCGTCTGGCAGGCCATTGCCTCGATGACTGTTTTTCCAAACGCCTCTTCGAGGGACGGCACCACCATCACGTCTGCCGCGCTGTAGGCGAGCCGAAGCCTCTCATCGTTGTCGATATAACCGAGGTGGACGCTTGGCAGCGGCAACTCCAACGGGGTCCCCTGACCGAAGACGACTACACTAATGTCCTCGGCCTTCGAGGTCTGCGCGATCCTCTCGAGGGCCTCTAGGAGTTGCCGACCACCCTTGCGAGACTCCCGAGCGTTCATTGCCCCGAACAAAACAAGCTTACCATCGACAGGCAACCCGAGCTTGCGGCGCGCTGCTGCCGCTGGCTCGGGGTAGAAAGTGTCGAGGGAAACGCCGTTGGGGATGACTCGCACTGGGTAATCACGCAGCAGGCTGCTAGCGCGTATGCAGTCGGCCATCCACTCGCTCGGCGCCACTAGATGCACATCCAAATCGCGCCAGCAATGTTTTTTCCATCGCCACACCAGGTGGCTGAGATCATAGGAGAAGTCGCCGCGCAACTGCGGGCAAGCGCCACACTGGTAGTGATAGCCGCTGCACTGCTCGGAGTAGTGACATCCGCCGGTGAAGGGCCACATATCCCGAATCGTCCAGACCAAGGGGGCCTCGATGCGTGGCACCGAAGCAATCGGTACAAACTCCCGACCAACCCAGTGGAGATGGACGAGATCCGCACCGAACTCGTTGATCGTCTCACTGATCGTATTCGGCACGAGTTGTAGCGACCAGAATCCCCCTCTATCCTTATGTTTGAGACGCCGAAGGAGTCGATAGAGGCGTCGACTGACCCGCTGATGAACCTGCCAGCCGAGCGTGTCAGGAACGGCCTCGGCGGCCAGAGCCGACTCCTCTTTGGGGCGGCTCAGAAAACTCGAATCCACCCCCGCGGCACGCAGAGCCTGGTGCAGCCAGTAGGCTCCCCTGGCTGCACCGCCCGAAAGGTGGGAGTTGACGTGAACAACTCTCGTCATAAAGGTGTTTTCTACTGTGTAGCCGGGCTCAAGGATCTGACTTGAACATCACGAAGAAAATCTCAGGCATCTCTCAAACTCTCCAGCGCGTGCTAAAGCGGCCGGTCTCCGAGCTGCTGATGGTTCAGAACGACGTTCTCGCAATGCAACGTCTCCAGCCGTTATACTCCGAGTTCATCCCCTGGACGAGCTCGGCGCTGCGCCCAGCGGCAGTCGAACTGCTGTTAAATGATATCACGATCAACGACCGCCGCGTTATTGTCGAGTTCGGTTCCGGTGTCTCGACGTTCTTCATCGCCGCTCTGCTGCAATCTCGCCGCGGTCACCTGTTCAGTGTAGAACACGATCCTAAGTGGGCCTCGATTGTCCGCAAGGAGCTCGAACGGCGAGGACTGCTCGATCACGTCACCCTGATCAAAGCACCTCTCGAAACCTCTCCTTTCGGAACCCAGCAAGGCGATTGGCACAATGAGCCAGTGGTCTATACTTGGTACGACACTGCCGTACTCGAGCAGAAGCTGCCACCGAAGGGTATTGATCTGGTCGTGGTCGATGGTCCCCCCGCATTTAAGGATCAATATCGGTTTGCCCGTTTTCCGGCCCTGCCTTACATCGCCGACAGGCTAGCCTCCTGCTGCACGATCGTCCTCGACGATATCGATCGGGAAGGCGAGCAGACTGTGGTTGCGAAGTGGGAGGAACAGACCTCTTTTCGATTCCAGGTGCTCACTTCTCGTGGGAATATTGCAGTAAGCCACACCGGACGGGCTTTTAATATCTAACCCAGCCGCGCCAGTGCATCGCCGTGACAATCTAGGAACCGACGAAGCTGCCCATCGCTGAACATCTCCTGCCACTGGTCAGTCTGACCTTTGCGCACCGCCTTGAGCGACTGGCCGTCGGCGCTCGTTTGAAGATTGCGTTGACGCATGATCCTTTCTTGGCGCTGCATTCGCTCGAAGCGCGCATCGGTCACGGCACGCTCGACGCGGTCGACATTGATATCAAGCCCCGCGAACTCGAGGATGCGGCGAAGTTGTTGTGCCGTATCTTCTTTCAAATCTCGATAGCGGATGAGCAGAAGGCGACCCGATGGTTCTAAGTTGTCCAACCACGAGTTTAGATGGGTACTCCAGGAGCCGTAGGGACCAACCTGACCACGGTTAAACAACGTTAGATAATCGTCGAAAGACATCTCTTGAGAAATGGTCCCACGCTGCCGGCAATAAAAGTAGTAGGAGACGGCAACATCTCGCCCATCGCGTACGATGTAGATCACCCTTCGATACTCGGGCACATAAGGCTCATGGCTCTTCAAAAACCTCGGCGACGGCAATTCGGCACAGCGCTCCGGGCTGACATATAGATCCGGCACGCAGCGGTACACGGCGTCAAAGTCACAAGCCTCGCCCGTCAGGTAATTGGCCAACAGAAAACGGGTCCATGTGTTTCCCGATCGAGGATAAGAGGTCAGGTAGATATCGTTCGGCCTCGGATCGGGAGGCAGATACGTTTTCCTGTTCCCCACGATTGCCCGCGCCCGGTTGAACCACTCGACTAACACGTTCTGCTCCTGGGAGAGGAAACGACTTCACTCTATACCAGCGACGGCCGCCAGCTGCTCACGGGAGTCGACGAGTGGCTCGTCGACTTGCCATTCGAGTTCGGGGGCCACCACTCCGGGCCACTTTTCTGGATACCTGGAGCCATGGGCGGTTTGGCCTTCAGCGGTAAAGCCGACCCACTCTTGACCTTGCAGTAGCACTTTTTGGCCCGGAATACCGGCATGTAATGTGATGTAATACCGGCCTCGATTAAGCAGCTTGCCTGGAATCTGACAGGCGCCACGATAAACTCCGGGCGACAAGGTCTCGGTACGCTGGAGATGATCGGTCGAGGCCAACACCAGCTCTCCCGTAGCTCGGCGCATTTTCATCACAAAACGCATGCCGCGCACTTCTTCGAGGACCCGGTAGACGAACTCGATGGTGATGGGGTCCTGAACCGACATGGTCGACGTGCGCCTACCCGTGCTATCTCGAAGTGCGATCTGACATAATCGCAACTGCTCTCCTCCCGGAGCCGTCCCGAGGTCGCTCCAACAGCGACTGCCATCCGAATTCATCTGTTGGTCAACAGTTGCAAAGTAATGGCTGATCACTTCATCGGTCGGCCCTGCGCAAACCAACTCCCCCTCGTCTAACAACACGGTCCGATCGCATAGGTCACTCACTGCTCCCATGTCGTGACTGACAAAGAGAATGGTACGCCCCTGACTGGCGACCTCCTCCATCTTGCCCAAACACTTTTTTTGGAACGCGATGTCACCAACGGCCAGCACCTCGTCGATAAGCAAGATCTCGGGCTCGAGGTGTGCGGCGACTGAGAAGGCTAGCCGTACGCGCATCCCGGAAGAGTATCGCTTGACGGGGGTGTCGATAAATTTGCCGACTCCCGAAAACGCGACGATCTCGTCGAACTTCTCGCTGATCTCAGCCTTACTCATACCGAGTATCGTGCCGTTAAGGAAGATATTGTCGCGGCCAGTCAACTCGGAATGAAACCCGGTGCCAACCTCGAGCAAGCTGGCGACGCGCCCGTTGAGCACAGCTCGTCCGCTGCTCGGTTCAGTGATGCGAGACAGTACCTTGAGCAATGTGCTCTTACCGGCTCCGTTGCGGCCGATGACGCCGAGCACCTCTCCACGCGCCACCTCGAAGGAAACTTCCCGAAGTGCCCAGATCAGGTCGTCCGCCTGCGGCCCGTCGAATCGCGACAGCCGTCGAATGCGACGAAAGTTCTTCAACGGCGCTTTCAGCCAAGAATTCAACGCCCCGATGAGGGTATCTTGCTGCTCATCCCGCGTACCGATGCGATAACGTTTGCTTAGCTGGTCTACGCTGATGGCTACATCGTTCATCGCTGGAAATCCGCACAAAGTGAGTCGGTTCGTCTATGCAACATCTGCAAAGACACGCTCCACGCGCCGAAAATAGAACGCCCCTGAAATAACGATGACGGTGGTACTTATCGCCCCCATCCCAATCAACTCCCACGGCATGGCGCCCGTCCCCAATAAGCTTGCTCGCATGCCCTCAATGACCCCGGCCATGGGATAGAGCCCATACAAAAGCCGGTACTGATCGGGCACCAGCGAAGCAGGCCAAACTACCGGTGCGGCATACATCAACAGTTGAACCAAAAACTGCGCCACATACTTGACGTCACGGTACTGAATCGCCAACGCCGAAAGCCATAAGCCAGCTCCTGTCGCTGTGGCCACCATCATGACGACGAGAATCGGCAGAAACAGTATCTTCCAAGTGGGGGCGTATCCGTACCCCAGCATCAGAGCGATTAGCAGCAAGAAGGCGATGGCAAAGTCCATCAACTTCGCCAATACAGGCGCCAAGGGAACAACCAGCCGCGGAAAGTAGACTTTCGTAATCATTCGACGGTCTTTGACCAAGCTTTCCGTCGAGGCGGTCATCGCTGTGGCGAAGTAGGTCCATGGCACCAGCGCCGCATATGAAAAAATTGGATAGGGGATGCCGTCGCTGGGCACTTTGGCCATTTTGCCGAAGACGACCGAAAAGACAATCATACTGAACAACGGACGAATGATCGCCCAGCCAATTCCCAAAACAGTCTGCTTATAGATGACACGAACGTCACGCAGCACTAAAAAGGTGAGCAGATCCTTGTAGCGAACTAGCTCTCGCCAGTCGATGAGTCGCCACCCGCTGCGAGCCTCGATGACGGTCTGAACCGGCATCTGCTCGTGGTGCCCACGGGGCTCATCGCTCAATTGCTTGGTGGAGGGACGATCCAACGGTGCCTTCAGACGTTGAGACGGGACAGAAACCGCTGCGCATCTGCTTGGAGAAGTTCCCCAGATAGATTCGCGCGCCCTCGATTCTAACACCTATCTTCGCTTGCTGAAACCGAGAGTCTGGCATGTCACAATCTTGCCACTGCGTTTGATGCCCTTTACTTTCGTGCTGTCGCAACTCGTCCCCCCTGACCGTCGTATACCGGACAAGATGCCTTTACCGGACAAGATGCCTTTACCGGACAAGATGCCTTTACCGGACAAGATGCCTTCGAAAAGCCCGCTTGGTGTCTCCAACCACCCTGAACTCGTCCTGATCGAGCCCAATATCGCCCGGCTCAACGGCCACGAGGTCGAGTATTTGGTCGCGCTGCACAAGGCCGCGCGTCATCGCGGCGTCGAATTGAGCGCTTGGGTTAACTCCGATATCGATCACCAGGCTCGCACAGTACTCGAAGAGGCCGGTGTTCGCCTGCAGGCAGTGCTTCCGGCGTTCGCCCGCCCCAACCTGGGCCTGCGCTTGCTGCGCTGGCTCGATGAAGGCTTGCGCCTATTTCGTTCCCTGCAGACGGCGAGCGGCACTGGAGCCGGAGGCGACCCTCAACGAGTCTTTTGCATGCTCGGTGGACGCCCCGAGTATTTGCTCGCGGCCAGTGTGCACTATCTCCTGGCGCACCGTTCGAATCCGATGGTGATGCTCTTCTTCACCTGGAACGACGAGCCGATTCGCACCAGCAGGCTGCCGATGCGACCGCTCTTCGAGGCCACCATCGCCGCAAGCCGTCGGGCCCGAGCCGGGCGCGCGCTGCATCTGGCGGGCCAAACTGCGGTGGTCGCTGACCAGCTCGAAGGCGTCCTCGACGGCCCGGTGCACTCGCTTCCGATGGTCATCGATTGGGAGTCGTTCCCACAGCAATCATCCTCGTCGAGTCGGCCCACCGTCGGCTATACCGGCGCGCTGTCGCCTCGACGTGGCGCCTCCCAGCTCAGCGGGGCGCTCGAACGGCTCGATGCGGACGTGCACTGGGTTTTCAACGTTACGCTGCGGCCAGGAGAATCGGGCTCTCTGGGGCAGCATGTGTTGGAACGACTTCGTGCACATCCCGGCACCGACGTGCGCGTCGGCCCCTTTTCGAGGGCTCAGTACAAGGCAAATCTCGCAGGGATGGATATCTTGGCGCTGCCCTACGAACCGGCGATCTTCGCCCATAAGACATCGGGGATCTTCGCCGAAGCGGTCGGGCTGCAGAAGGTCATGGTTGTGCCGGCTGAAACTTGGATGGCTCGCATTGTCCAAGAGCACCAGATCGGGGTGGTCTATGATGACTACAGCCCGAGTGGGCTGGCGCGTGGGCTGCGCCGAGCCATCGACAATCATGCACAGTACCAGACGCGCCTCGCGGACTTCAGCCCCACCTGGCGCCGCCAGAACTGTGCTGCGGCGTTCATCGACCAACTGCTCGCCCTAACACGAAGTCGAACCTGAAATGCGCGGAATGAAAGCGGCTTTCGCCGATGGCGGCGTGCCTGATAAGCTCTCCGCATGAAACTGTCACGGGGCAACGTTAGGTGCACACGCGACCAGTTCTGACCAAGATGCAGCGCTCGTCGAAGAAGACCGACTACTCGATAGCAAGCGAAGTGCCTTCGAAGGGCTGCGAAAACAAAGCAAATTTGGCAGGACTCTCCTTCGGCAATTGATGCCTCCCGTACTCTGATAATTTGCCAAATCAGTGGGACAAGACTAGTTGGACGTCTACTTCAGCCATCACATCTTCGATCGACAGACCTACGGCGGAATTTCGCGCTACTGCACAGAACTTCACCGTGGGCTTCGGCGCGCGGGAATGCAGTCCAGAATTGCGGCCGGGCTGCACATAAACGCATATTTGGACGAAGTCGACGAAGTGTGGGGAGCGAGAGTTTCAAAAAGGGCCGGGACCAATACGGCACGTCTCCAATTCAACCGCTGCACGGATTCACTCTTACGTGCATTGTTGCCAGAAACGGCGATCTACCACGTTACGTTTCACGACCGAGTTGTGTTGCCAAAGCGGGCGCGTTTGGCGTTTACCGTTCATGATCTGATTCGCGAGCGTGTCGCCGGGCCTGAGGCATTTGCGCAGCCACTTAGCACGCGGAAACGTTCCCTGGCCGAACTCGCAGACGTGGTGTTCACCGTTTCGCACTGCACCAAGCGCGATCTTGTCGAGCTTTTCGACATCCCCGCCGACAAAATCTTCGTCACCCATCTGGGCACGTCGTTTTCCCGCTTCACTGACGTGCGGCCCGACGACGCGCTCGCGCCCTATGTCCTCTATGTCGGCGCGCGCCAAGGCGCGGCTGACTACAAGAACTTTGCGCAAATGGTGCGAGCGCTTTCGAGCAGTCGTGTTGGTCAAGAAGCAAACCTGGTGTGTTTTGGTGGAGGGGAATTCACGTCCGAGCAGGTCGACCTACTCGATAGATGCGGGCTGCGCGAACGAACTCACCTGATGAAAGGCGATGACCGGTGCTTGGCTCGTCTCTTTGCGGGAGCAAGATGCTTGGTGTATCCTTCGCTTTACGAGGGCTTCGGGCTTCCCCCGCTAGAAGCGATGACGATGGGCTGTCCCGTCGTGTGCTCGGAGCGTAGCTCCATCCCTGAGGTTGTCGGATCAGCCGCCGTTTTCTTCGATCCTGAAGACGTGGAGTCGATGAGCAGTGCGATCGAGCAAGTTTACTTCGACAATCAGTTGCGCACTACACTGAGCCGGCGTGGACGCGAGCGTAGCCGCCAGTTTCAGTGGAGTACGACAGTGAAGAAGACGCTTGACGGATACCACTACGCGTTGCAGCGAAAGACAGCCCGTTGATAATGACCCAGTCGATGTCCAGATCTGAATATTGCCTCATCTGTGACACTCCGGTCGATAACTACCAAACCACAACCCTCTTGGGGCGACACACGGCGAGCTTTTTCCGCTGTCCGAACTGTGGTTTCATACAGACGGAAGAGCCGCACTGGTTATCTGAGGCCTACCAAGACGCCATTACCTCCACTGATGTGGGGATGGTTTCTCGCTCGCAGCACTGCGCAAGGTGGACATCGGCGCTCATCCATCTCTTCTTTGATGCCTCTGGCGAGTTTCTCGACCACGGTGCCGGATACGGGCTTTTCGTTCGAATGATGCGCGATCGCGGGTTCGACTTCTATTACCGTGATCAATACTCTTCGAACCTGTTTGGGGGGCAGGTCGAAGTCGCGCTCACGGACACGCGCGTCTACGACCTGATAACCTGCTTCGAGGTGTTCGAGCACATGCGCAACCCGCGCGAGCAAATCCACAGCCTCTGGGCACAGAGCAATGCAATCTTTTTCAGCACCTTACTGGTGCCGTCGACTCCACCTAGGCTCGACGAATGGTGGTATTTTGGTCGAGAACACGGGCAGCATATTTCTTTTTTTACACACGCTGCGCTGAGCGAACTGGCCGATCAGTTGGGATGTCACTTGACCAGCGACGGCGCCGGATTGCATCTCTTTTCCGAGCGAAAAATTCCCGACCTGGCGCTCGACCTGATCAAGCGCCCCATTGTCTCTCGAGTGCTCAAACGGCTCTTCGATCGACCCAGCCTTCAACCCCACGACTATGAACTTGCCCTCGCGCAAGCCCTCGAACACCGAACCAAATGACTCGTTCACGGGGCTAAATTTTGTCTCCGACTTCCCAAGCGTCGCGACCTGCCATTGTTCTTTTCATTTTCGATCGCCCTGAGACCACCCAGCGAGTGCTGCGTGCGATCAAGAAAGTCACACCGTCTCGTCTCTATGTCATCGGTGATGGCCCTCGCACTTCGCTTCCTGGGGAGCATGCCCGCGTCGAGCGCACCAGACAGTTGGTCGGTGACATCGATTGGAACTGCGAGGTGAAAACCAACTTCGCCGAAGAGAACCTCGGTTGGCGCCGCCGGGCTTCCACCGGCATCGATTGGGCATTCGAGCACGAAGAAGAGTTGATCATTCTCGAGGATGACTGCGTCCCCGACCCGACCTTCTTTCGCTTCTGCGCCGAACTTCTCGACCGCTACCGCCACGATTCGCGGGTCATGGCCATCTCTGGCGACAATTTCCAATTCGGCCGCCACTCGACCCGTTTTAGCTACTACTTCTCCCACTTCAGTCACTGCTGGGGCTGGGCGACCTGGCGACGCGCTTGGAAGTTGTACGATCGCGATATGTCGCTTTGGCCCGAGGTACGCGATGACAATTGGCTCGACCAATACTTCGAAACCGCGGCCGCCTGCCACTACTGGAGCGAGATCTTCGAGCGAGTCTACCGCGGCGACATTGATTCATGGGCCTATATCTGGCAATTCACCATGTTTGTCCAACGCGGCCTCTGTATTTTGCCCGCGCATAATCTGGTCACAAATATTGGGTTTGGTTCGAGCGCGACTCACACAAAAGCCGCCGACAGCGTGCTTGCCAACCTCGAGACGAAGCCAATGCATTTCCCGTTGTGTCACCCCGACTTTGTGATTCGTCACTCACAAGCCGATCAGTTTAGCCAACGGCACCACTTCGATCCTATTGTCGGTGTCCGGAGTTTGCTTCGGCGCGCGGCTCGATACACCAAATATAAAACTCGGCACATCATCGATGATCTAGTCCGTGAGAACTGATGTGGCTTTCTTGGTCGACATCGCCCACAGAATCCTTCGGTCACCTGCGCCCAAGGTAGTCTCTTTCGACGTCTTCGACACCCTGCTTAGGCGGCAGGCGAGCACATCGACGGTCGATCGGCTCACCGTCCGGCAACTACATGCCTCGTTGGAGCGAGTCGCCGAGGTCCCACTCGACCTCGAAGCACTGCTCGACCACCGACGGGCGTTCGCACGCCGACACGAAGCCATCGCACGTAAGACCGGGGTCGAATGGAGCGTCGAGGACTGGCTCGACGAGCTCGCCGTCGAGTGGGCCCTTGATCGCGAGACGGTCCAAGCCTTGGGTTTGGAAGCCCAATCGTATTGGGAAAAGTGTCTCACCGCCGCGATGCCCGGCGCGAGCACAGCGATCGAGTTGCTCGAGGAGCACGACATTTCCGTCGTCGCGATCAGTGACACCTACCTTCCCAAATGCCTTCTCGACGAACTGCTCCATCACCATGACTTGCCGATTGACCGGGTATTCAGCTCCGCGTCTATCGGCCTCTCCAAACGTCACGGGCAACTCTTTGAGTACGTCGTTCGTGACATCGGCATCAGCCCACACCAACTGGTACATGTCGGGGATAATCTTAAAAGCGATGTGATTCGCGCGGCCGGTAGCGCCTGCCGTTATATCTGGGTTCCTCGAACCACACTGGCACCTGGCCCTCCGCCGTACGTGCCTCCTCTGGCCACTGTGGATCGGGGACTATCCGCACACGAAGTTGCAGAATTAGTCGTCATCCCCGAAGCCGAAAAAGAGACTGACGCCCTCTACCGGTTCGGAAAGAGATATATCGCGCCGGTGCTCTGCTTGTTTAGCTATTGGCAATGGCGTCACTATCGGCGCCACGGGATATCACACAGCTTCTATCTCGCCCGGGAGGGACGTCTTCTGTTGGACGTCTACGAAAAACTAGCGGATGTGCTCCCTGATTCACCGCAGCGTCACTATGCCCATTTATCGCGCCGAGCAGTCAGCGGCGCACTTCTCTTGGACTTATGCCGTCATGACGCCGGGTTTCCCGGGAAAATCGGACGAAATTCTGCCCGGCAACTTCTCGAGCAGTACCCGTTAGACGACTCGTTGTGCGCCAAGATCCTCGCCAAGGCCGGCATCGCCCCCCACACTCCTCTTTCACAAGCAACCCGTGCGGAAATCTCCGCTGCTTGCTCGAGCCTTCGAGCTGACATGGACGGCATCTGCGCAGAGCACCGTCAACTGCTTGCCGGCTATCTGCGCGACTTCGTCGGCGACTCACCGCTCGAAACCATCGCACTCGTCGACTCTGGTTGGGCTGGCACCACACAACGTGCGATCAACCAGAGCCTCGACGGTACCACTATTGTCGGCCTCTACCTCGGCGTCTCCGCCCAAGGCCCCGCCTCGACTCCCCAAAACCTCAAGTTTGGCTTGTTGCGAGATGATCATCGCACGCGACCCTCCACAGTACCGCTCTTCAAGTCAGCGGGCGTGATTCGAGCCTGGGAACTTATCTTGTCGAACCCTGCAGAGCCGACAACTATCGGCCTGCGGCAGGCCGATTCGGGGCGCATCGAACCCCTTCTTGGAGAGAGGGTCCCGCTTTCGCCTTCCTTGCGCTCCTCGAGGGCAAGCCTGACCTGCGGTGTGCTCGATGGAGTCGAAGCACTGAAGCCATCGGTAGAGATTCTCGTAGAACTCAGCGATTGTCTCGACGAGAAGTCCGTTGTCATCGCCGCGCGTCTGCTCGCCCGACGCGCCCTGTGCTTTCCTCCGCGAGAGGCCGCCGAGAAGTTGCTCGACTTTCGCTTCCACGAGGGCGCGGTGACGTCAACGTGGTCGTCTCTCGACCTCGGCGGACTCCCTCAGGGGGTCGCCTGGCTCCCAGGCATCCTCGCCAAGTACCGCCTCAGCGCTCTACAAGGACCTCTCGATACAGCTGCGTTTATCGCCGACCGGCTGTTCCGCTGACTTCATCTGCTGCGGTAGTGTGTTCGGATTTCATCGGGACGAATCCACCACGAAACTTCTTGTCCAACCAACTCTTCGCCGCGAGACCTGTCTCCCGCGGCCGAGTGCTCAATAGCTGGACGAGGTCGCCCAATGCCTCGGCTCGTCTGCCAAAGGTGCGAAGTCGCTTGAAGCACCAGCCTAAACGAAGCTCCATCGCGCGGAGAGCAAACGCGCGGCGCAAAGCCGTGTCGAGTGATTCGTCCATGCTCCAAGTCTCGAACAAGCGCCAACCGGTCTGCATGACTCGCTCTGGTGCATCCTCGCCGCTGGTACGAGAGGACGCATGACGCCGAAACACGTAGGCGGGCTCGTCCAGCACAACTGCGTCGATTTTGTTGCGCAGCAGACGCATCTCGAAGTCGATGTCGGCCGCTGTCGGATAGGTGGATTGGTCGAAATCTCCGACCGAACGCAGCAGATCTGTGCGAAAGACCGCCGAGTTGATGTTGAAGAAATAACCCTGCGCGCAGGCCCACAGGTCAACGGCACGGTAGGGCTCATAGCGCCACGTCTCCTCGACGACACCCGCGGCGTCGATGAACAACGTGGAGCCGAGGACGAGGTCGATATTGTCGTGTGCTTCCAGAAGCTCGACTGCGCGTCTGGTAAAGTTCGGGCAGAGCAGGTCATCGGCATTGAGCCACTGGACATATCGCCCATGAGCATGCCGAAGTGTCCAGTTGAGCGCACTGTAGAGACCATCGTCTGGCTGAGACACACCTCGCACGTATTCGGCGCCCGAAAGGAGTCCCACTGAGCCGTCTGTGCTGGCACCATCGGCGACCACATGTTCGAAGGCGAACTCCTCACCGAGTGCCTCGGTCGATTCGATGGCCTCCGCCAAGTACGGCATGGCGTTGTATGTCGGGGTGACGATCGACAAGACCGGCTCTCGAGGAACCCGTTGGCCATGAAAGCAACGCTCGGGCCGGTCGTCTTTGTCCCGGCATGCTTTGACATGTTCCCCCGTGATGATGGTCTGCTCTTCCATGGCAGTTACTCGTGCCAGTCTCGTCCGATGTGGCTGATCTCGTCACCAGAGAATAGGTCCCGCCATCCTAGCGCGAACCCGAGCGCGCCGTACAGCAAGCCGAACGCCGAGAGCCCGCCCCCAGGCGGCTTCTGGACGGATGGCAAGCTGGAGAATAAAAGGCGGCTGGCTTATGCTCACAACCGGCGACAGACGTTCCCCGAGTAACTGAGAAATAAGATGCCCAAGCCTATTTTCATCCTCGGAATCACACCCCGGAGCGGCACCGCATTTTTGGGCCGGCTGCTGTCACAACATCCGTCATGCACAAGCAACCACGGTATTCCCGAACCCTATTTCGTATACGGTGCCGACCATCTGGTTTCCTTTGTCGAACTCCTCAGTGAATTGTGGGGGCGCCACGCGTCTGACGAAAAGCGAGCTGATTTGCTCCGCTCACTCGGCGATGGGTTGGTCCAATTTCTCCAGCGACGTTGCGGTGCCCCCGACAAGCGAGTGATCGTCAAAACACCGACGGTTCACAATGTGGAGCTGTTCTTCGAACTCTTCCCCGACGCCCAGCTGGTCATATTGGTACGCGATGGGCGTGCGGTCACCGAGTCGTCGGTAAAGTCATTCCAGATACGCTACGAAAAGGCCATTCGTCGTTGGCGTCGTGCCGCAGATACTATTTTGGAGTTTGTCGAAGAGAGCGATGTCAATGACAACCAGTGGATCGTGGTGAGGTATGAAGATCTCGTGGGCGACCTCGAGCGCGAGTGTCACCGGATCTTCGATTTTCTCGATCTCGATCCGCAGGTGTATGATTTCGAAGCCGCGCAGCGCTCGCCCGTAATGGGCTCATCTGAGGCACGGGGTGGCGCCGATCAAGTCCACTGGAAGCCGGTCGAGAAATCTGCCGACTTCGATCCCCTCCAACGCTTCGCCCACTGGAGTCCACACCGTCACAGGCGATTCAACTGGATCGCAGGCAAACAACTCGAGGCATTTGGGTACGAGCGCAAACAACCCGAGACTGAAGAGGTTTGGAGGCTGGCCAATCGATTCCTCGACCTGCTCTGGGCGCCGCAAAATGTCGCGGCCAAGCTCTATCACCGCCGCCGTCGACTACTCCAACAGGCGCGGGAAGTCTGCAGCAAGGGTAAGCCCTGTTTCCAGCGGCTTCGCGAGCTACTCTGGGAAGTCAGCCACGTCGACGCCCTCCATTGAACCTGACCCGGCTCGGTCAGTTAGAGCGTTGGAGTATCCAACGTGCTCGATTCCACCACTCAGCGCTGCGGTCGATGAGCGGAGAACTGGCTCGCATCCAATTCTTCAATCCCAAGTACAGATGTCCACGACAGGCGCGTGTCAGCATCTGGCGCTTGTTCATGCCCGGAAAGAACGGGCGTAATTCCTCGAAGTACTCGTCGATTAGCATCGCCAAATTGGCCGTGATACTGCCCAACTGCGCCAACACCGACGAGTAATCACGGGTGCCGGCGCCAGCGCCCTTCTTCTTAGCCAAGTGGAACACCGTGGCCGCGGGTGTCACGTACAGCGGATACCCGCTCTTTCTGAGCCTGAGTTGCAGTTCGGCATCCTCGCGCATGAAAGATGGGCCACCGTAGTGGGTGCTAAATAAGTGCTCCTTCACCAAATCGGTGGGAGCCAAAAACAAACAGTGTGCAAACGGAACCTCGACCGGCTCACGCACACTGGCCGTGGTCACCGAAATAATCCGGCGGTTGTAGAGTGCCTCGTGCGTTCCCTCTACACGACGGCGCGCTTGCTCGAACGTCTCATTGGATTGCTGTTGGATCAGTCGGCCACAGATCACTTCCACGCCGAGGCGCTCTCGTTCGGCCAACAGCCCTCCGATATGCCCATCGTCGAGCACCGCGTCATCTTCACCGAAGAAGACAAAAGGTGCGGTCGCCTCGTTGATTCCGGCATTTCGTGCCGCAGCAGCTCCCAAAGAACGAGGCAAACGCAAGATTCGGACCCGCTCATCGTCGCGCCACCGCCCCTTGAGCGCCGACTCGACAGAACGAGAGGATCCATCGTCGACTATAAGGATCTCGCGGACCTTCGGCTGGCCCACATAAGATGCCAATACCTGGTTTAACAGTTTCGGCCGATTTCGGGACGGAATGACAACACTTACCTCAGACATATCCTGATCCGCATGACCACCATTGCCTTGATAAACAACGACCTAGCTATCTCTCACCCTTCGTACATCATGGCATGATGTCGCAAATTCCACCGAGCGCACAATCAAGAGAGGTCAGGACATCGTACGCGCCACCAAGTCTACCGCAATCTGCTCCCCCCCCACCGGCAAACTCACCACCTCCCCACAAACCATCTCTGTCACCCCCAACCCCTCCGGCACACACCGCACACCCTCATACGCAGCCTGCGCCTGCAACCCCTTGCGATAATACACCCCAAACCCCACCCCCGCATCCTTCAACCGCCCACACACCGCCTCGCGGTCGTCCACCCGCACCGTATACTGGTTATACGTGTGCCAACACCCCTCCGCCTCCACCGGCGTCACAACCCCCTCGACCCCCGCCAACGCCTCATCGTACGCGCGCGCATTCTGCCGCCGCACCCCAATCCACTCGTTCAGATGCTCTAATTTCACGTCCAGCACCGCCGCCTGAATCGCATCCAACCGGAAGTTCCCGCCGGCCATCACCTGGTCGTACTTCTCGGCACACCCATGCGAGCAGACCACTCGAATCCGCTCCGCCAAGGCATCATCGTCACACGTGATCATTCCGCCATCACCCACGCCACCGAGGTTCTTCGTCGGAAAAAAGCTAAAACAGCCCACGTCGCCCATCGATCCTGCCTGCTGCCCCCGGTACTTCGCGCCCATCGCCTGGGCGCAGTCTTCGACCACGAACAAGTCATGAGCACGCGCCACGTCCATGATTGCGTCCATGTCGCAGCACTGCCCGAACAGGTGTACCGGCAAGATCGCGCGCGTTCGATCAGTCACCGCCTCGGTGACCAACCCGGCATCGAGGTTGAACGTCGCCGGGTCGATATCCACGAACACGGGTTCGGCGCCCACCCGCAAAATGCACTCGGCCGAGGCGCAGAACGTGAAAGGCGTGGTGATGACTTCGTCGCCTGGGCCGACGCCCAGGGCCATGAGGCTCGCCAAGAGCGCATCCGTTCCGGATGAGACGCCGATGGCGTGCTTGACCCCGACATACTCCGCGACCTTCTCCTCGAAGCGCCTTACAAAAGGCCCGCGGATGAACTGGCCCGAGTCGAGGACTTCGGCGATGGCGCGGTCGATCTCGGCACGAATGGGTTGGTGTTGGGCGTGGAGGTCGATGAAGGGGATCGTCATGGCTTTGTAATGTTTGGGTTGTTGTGGTCCCCCATCCGAGTCGCGCTGTACGGCGCGCGACTCACCTTCCCCCAGGGGAAGGGATTTCCTTGCATAAACCAAACACGTAGCTTCTCGCAGGGGAATCCCTTCCCCACGGGGAAGGTGCCGAGCGTGCGGTTTAGCGCGAGGCGGATGGGGGGCGCCATCAAGCTACGCCTCACAAGATCGCTACGCATCACATATCCGAAACCCCGCCACCACCTGCGCGAACTCCTCGGGCCGCATGCACGCGCGCACCCAGCGGCGCATCAGGTCGGGGGGGACGAATCGCTTCCAGGGGCCGGGTTGCAGCCGCTTGGCGAGCTTTTTGTAGCCCTTCTCGAGGTAGTCGTCGACCGTCGATTCGATGGCGGCGGGCGTGCCCAGGTTCTTGGGCAAGCGGCGAGGGCGGCGGGTGACGGTGGCGTGGAAGGCGCCGACGCGTTTGAACCGGAATCCGTGGCTGCGCAGCACCGCGGCCAGGAGTTGGCCCCACAGGGTGCCGAAGAAGTGCTCGAGGCGCCATTCGTCGTGCCTCGAGATGTGGCCGCCGGTGCGGCTCAGCCAGAGGGTGTCGTCGCCTAGGTCGGCGAAGGCGGCGAGGTCGCGCGCGAGCGCAAACGAGTAGTTGGGGCCCATGCGGCTCAGGAAGCTCGGGGCTTCATCCATCGCCCCCGCCTCCACAAACACGCGTCGGTCGCGCACGCGGGTGACCTTGCGGCCCTTGCCGCCCAGCAAGATCCCTTCGCCGTCAGCGTCGGCGCGCGACACGTCGTCGCCGCTCCAGTGGGCGGTGCCGATGGTGCGTCCGGTGGTCTCGTCGACCACCTCGACCTCGGCGTCATCGCCGATGTGGGCGTGGATGCGGCCGTGGCGCCAGTCCTTGCGCGCCGGTTGGTCGGCTACGAACCGTCCCTGCGAATCGGCGTGCAGGTAGCCCTCGGCGCGCATCACCTCGAGCACGTCCTCGCAATCAGCGCGCGACCACATCTTCTGGGCGCTCGGCGGCAGCCTCTTGTGGAGCGCCTTGGCCGACACCCAGCCCCTGGGGTTCTGGAAGATCAGCGAGACGGCCTGCTGCGGGAGCATCGTCGGGCGAAAGACCTGCGGCTCGACAAAGAGCTTGCCCGCCCGGGCGCACGCGATCTGGTGCTCGAAGCGCATCCGGTCGAACGCGGTCGAGTGCAAGCAAACCACCCGGATCGCGCCCCCTCGGCGGTTGCTGCGGCCCACCCGCTGGGTGAACGAGGCGACGTTGGGCGGCGGGTTGACCAGCACGACCCGGTCGACGTCGCCGATGTCGATGCCCAGCTCGAGCGTCATCGTGGCCACGCACACCCCGCTGCCCGCCCGCAAAAAGCCCTTCTCGGCGCGCAGCCGCTCGGCTTTGGCCAGGCTTCCGTGGTGGGCGAAGACCTTCGTGGCGCCCAGGCTTGCGGCGAGTGTGGCCGACAGCCACTCGACTTCGGCGCGGGTGTTGGCGAAGACGAGCGTCTTCGAGCCCGGCTCGTCATGCATCAGCCGCTCGAGGGCGCGCGCCGCCTCGAATGGATCGATGATCTTCTCGAAGAGCGCTTGCAACTCGCGGTCGCGGCCACCCTCGACGCGGACCACCCGAGCGCCCTTACCTCCAGCACCGCACCATTCATCCGCAAGCCGCTCGGCGTCGGCGGCCGTGGCCGAGGCGCAGCACACCTGCAGCTCGGGCCGAAAGCTCCTCAGGCGCCAAACCAACGCCAAGAGATGATCGCCGCGCGGGCTGCCGTCGAGCAGGTGAATCTCGTCTAAAAAGATCCCCGCGATCCCCTTGAGCGCGGCCGGCTGGCGGCTCAACAGCGAGTCGAGCGACTCGGGCGTCGTCACCAGCAGTTGGGGCGGCGCGTCGGCCGAAAACGACGGGCTGTCGCCCGTCTTCAGGTCCACCGTCCACCCGCACGCCTCCACCGGCCGGCGCACCCGGCGCAAAAAATCGTTGCACAGAGCGCGTGTCGGGCACACCACCACCAGTCGAAGCGCCTCCTTCGAGGCCGTGCCCGAACCAAAACAACGCTCCATCATCGGCGCCACGAGAGCCTCGGTCTTGCCCGACGCCGTCGGCGCGCACAACACCGCCGACTCGCCGCGTGCCACCGGCGCTGCGGCCTTGGCCTGCGCCTCGGTCAGCCGGCCAAACCGCCCGAAAAAGGCGTGCCAGGTGTGCCGCAACAGCGCGCGCACGCGCCTCTCGTCCGACCCCGCCCCATCCGATGCCGACTCGCCGCTCATGCGTACATGCTCCTCAAATCACCCACCACCTGCTTCATCGACTCGGGCCGAAAGACGGTCAGGTCCAGAAACTCGACGATGAATTTCATCGCCTGGCGCGGGTTCTCGACATAGCCCGAGCCCAAAAGCCCCGAGACCACCTGTCCCAGCGCCCCCACGACCCGCTCGTCGATCTCGTCCTCGGGGCGCGCTCGCCCGTAGTGGTCGAAGACGCGCTCTACGAGCGCACGATAATCGCCCATCTCGAACGCCCCCAATTCGGCGGTCGCCTGGGCGGGCACCGCCTCGCCCAGCGCCTCGAGGCCCTGCTCATTGGGCGTCATCGCAAAGACGGTGTAGAGCCCGGCGCCCCCCTCCAACTCCGCCGGTCGATACTGCGGCGGCAAGTCCTGCAAGATCCCCATGCCGCCCAGGTCGAGCTCTTCGCGCCCGAACGGCAGCAGCCCATCTTCGCCGCCCACCGACGCCCACGCCAGCGCCTTGAACAAGACCCGGGCATAGTCGCGGTTTTCGCTCGACAGGAGCGAATAAAACTCGGCCTCGTCGACCAGCACCACGAGCCCCTCGTAGCCCGCCAGCCGCGCCAGCGCCGACAATCCGCTGAGCAGGTAGCCGTAGATGCGCGCCCACGGCCGATAATCCTTCATGCTGTAGATGCGCCCCTTGCGCCCGACCATGCGCCGCAAGACGTCGTCGATTTCGCCGTTCGAGATCGTCGGGTGCCCCTCGAGCCAGTCGAAGAGCAGGCTCAGCCCGTAGTCGCGCTCGTGCTCGTCCAGCTCGGCCTGCACGAGCGCCTCGTAGTAGCGAAGCGCCGGGGTCAGGTACAGGTGCGCCCCCTCATCGAGGGTCTCACGGGCGCGGGTGGAGCCATCGAGCAAAAACGCCTCGCGCACCGCCTCGCTCCCCAACGCCCGCTCGAAAAGGGGCACCAAGCTTCGCTCCGTGCCGGCGCGATCGGGGTACTCCAGCGAGCGCACAAGTTCGCGGTAGACCCGCTTGGGGTGGCTCGGGGCGGTCTCCTCGGGGTCGAGCACCACGTGGGCCACCATAAAGCCGCGTCGAAGGGCGTGCTGGCCGATCAGCTCCAGAAGATGCGTCTTGCCCGTGCCGTAGCCGCCCAGGAACGCCCTGAGCGCGCCACCTCGCGTACCTACCGCGTCCAAATCGGCCTCGATGAGCTCGATTTCGGCGTCGCGGCCCACCGTGTAGGCGTCGAGGGCGGTGTGCGGCACCACGCCCAGCCGCATCGCCTCGAGGGTGAGCATGGCAGGGGTGACCTCTGTTATGGGTGTCGTAGCCATCAGAAATCCTGGAAGTCGTCCTCGGTGTCGGCGCCGACTGCCAGGGCCTCGTGGCCCTCGAGCACCAGGTCAATCGCTGCGTCGACGTCGAGCTTGTGCTCGCCGTCGACCATCTGCAGGTGCAGAAAATCGACGAAGGTTTTGACGAAGAGCCGGCGGTGATTGACCTCGAACTGGGTGTTCACGCAGGCGCTTGCCAGCATGGCGGCGTTTTCGCGCTGCAGCTCGTCGTCGAAGTCGACCCCGCGCGCCTCCTCGAAGATGGGCACGAGCTTTTGGCCCACCGCGCTCAAAAGCTTTTTGGGCGCCAAGTCGAGCTGCTCCAGGTCGATGAGCACCGCCTGGGGGCTGCGCACGCTCAACGGCACCGGGGTTTTGAGCCGCTGGTACAGCGCCGGGTAGTCGGGCACCACCGTGCGCATGAACTCGGGGGGCACCGCGTACATGAACAGCGTGTTGGGAAGCTGGTGGCGGCCGCACAGGTCGATGACCTGGCGCAGGTTGTCGCCGATGGTCTGGCTTCGCTTGGCGCTGACCGACAGGTTGCGGTCGACCTCGTCGAACAACAACGCGGTGCCCGCAAAGCCCAGGCCCTTGATCATCTGGGTGAGGCTGCGCAGCATCAAAAAGCCGTTGGCCCGGCTCATCTCCTCGTAGACGCCCCAGTCGCGCACCTCCCCGCGGGGCACCGGCTCGCCGCGAAGCCACGCCTCCAGGCGCCCGACGCGCTCGTAGTCCTCCTCGAGCCAGCCCAGAGCGAACTCGACGACTGCCTTTCGGTACGAGACGCTCTCGCACGGGGTGCGGGCGACGTCGCGGCGCAGCCAGCGAGCCACCGACCGGCGCGCGTCCTGCGCGGGTTGGGCGACGCCCTGGGCGCGGTAGTCGACCTCGGCCTCCTCGACACGCCGGTCGACCAGATCACGCAGCAGGTCGCTGATGCCGTAGCGCGGCCCGCCCATCTCGTCGTCCGCCGGCATGGCGATGCGGCGGGCGACCGTCGAGTAGACCTTGAGCGTGTCGTCGTAGGGGCACTCGGTGGGCGACAGTTCGACCACCGCCACCGCGAAACCGTGGCGCCACGCCATGTCGCGCACGCAGTATAAAAAGTGGGTCTTGCCACCACCGAAGTAGCCCTGCACCAGCTTGAAGCTCGCCCCTCCCTTGAGTTGGCGGTCGAAATACTCCTGCTCGAGCACGTTCAGGTAGCTCTCGTTGCCCACGTTGATCAGCTCGACGCCCCGCTCGGGCGGCTGGCCGCTCTCGCCGAGGCGCTGGAGGATATGGGAGGCGGTGATTGGGTTGATGGAGGTCATTGGGTTGTCCGGTTGTCTATGTTCAGAATGCAGCTCTTTAGGTTGTTGTGGCTGCCCCTCCGGTCTCGGGCGAAGCCCTCGACCACCTCCCCAGCGCAAAGGCGCTGGGGAGGAGCCCCTCGTCAAATTGCTACGCTTCGGGCTCGCGTCGAGAAGCTACCACTGCTCGATCGCGAAGGAGCTCCTCCCCGCGGCCTTTGCCGGGGGGAGGTGCCGAGCGCGAGCTGCCGCAGGCAGCGGCGCGCTTGGCGGAGGGGCCGCCTCAACAACCCATCCCTCTCATTACGGTTATCGGCAATTTCCCAAAATCGTTGCGTCGATCGCCCCAACAACCCCGCCACGCCGCGATTTCTCTAATGCGATCGCGTCAGTCACCCAAAACGAAGCGACCCATAATACTGCCCGTTTTTGGCCCCCACCGGGATATACAGCACGTTTTGCTTGTTCTTGGTCGAGCCCCCGGTCGCCGCGCCCAGGTCGAGGCGCACGCCGCCGCGCTCCAACACGCCGTCGCGGCGCAATTTGGCGAGTTGCCAGGCGAGCAGGTGGCGCGGGTAGGGCTCGAGCGCGCCGGGACCTTTGTTGCGCCAGTCTTTTCGTTCGAGTCCGAGCACCGACAGCGGCACGAGCACGTCGACGAGATCGACACGATCGCCCTTTTCGGTGCCGTCGGCGGCCAAGACCATGCGGTAGGCGGCGCGCAGCCTGTCGAAGAAGTCTTCGGAGGGGATGGTGCGCCGCTCGAGCTCTTCGACGGTCGTCTGGTGCGCGCCCAACAGTTCCTTGGCGTCGAGCGGCAACTCGCAGATCGGCTCGTGGCCATACAGAAGTCGGGCGCCGCCGGCGTCGAAGTCGATCTCGAAGGTCAACGGGTCGGCAAAGAGCACCAACGGGGCTTCGGAGAGCTTTTCGAGGGCGATATCCTGTGCCTCGGCGAGCATCTCGAGCTTCTGCATGAACGCCATGCGCGCCTTGATGCGAAGCTTTTTCATCTCCGCGCCGAGCGCTTCGATGAGCTCGGCGCGCTGGGCGTCGAGCTCGGGCACGCCCAACTCGTAGCCGCCGAGACCGCGCTCGATTTCGAGCCACTCGGCGTACGACTTCGACGACGGCTCCTTGCCTTTGACCGCCGCCAGCAAATCTTTGGCGCGTGACACACGCCGGGCGTGGCTGCGAATATCCTTGAGGAGATTTTCGGCGCGTTGGAGAAGACCAACGTCAGCGGTAGTATCATTTGCCATCAGAAGGGCTCCTATTCGTTGACAATTGGGGGACTCTCGACTTGTTGAGGTTTCGTCGTTGGGATACCACGATCGCCGTGCGCCAAACAATCGAACGCCCACACTCATTCGAGCGTGCTCGCTCATCGAAGTTTTTGGGAGGAATCCATGGCTTCCATATTTCGGCTCGACGGTCCCTGCCCATGCGGCAGCGGGAGCACGCACAGTGATTGTTGCGCCTCGTCAAAGCGACGCTTCTGGCGCCGCATGAGTGAGAAATTCAGTCCCTCGAAGGCGCGATCACCCAAATCTTCTCGTGGTCGAACAGACGCCCAGCGCCGCGATCTTCCGGTGGCCCTCGGCAAGCCGGATATGCTGCGCCTGCTCGAGTTCGTCGAGGGCTTCTCGGAGCGTTTTTCCCACGTGTTCAACACCGCCTCGGCCTGGCAGCGCGAGGCGTTCGGCGGCTATACGACCGCTCAGATCCTCGACCATCTCGAGATCTCTCCCGACCGGCGGCTGACCACCGAGCGAGGCGTGCTCTTGCGCTCCTACGGCGTATTTCGCGCCCGTCGCCCTTACGGCGAAGGCGCCACCGACGAGATTGCCCGGCGAGTCGGCCAGAAACACGGCGAGGCGAGCGCCGAGCTCCTCGAAGCCATGCAGCACGCTCGCCTGGGCGCCTGGCAGATCACCGAGGCGAGCGACGGCTTCGAAGCGACCCGGATCGACGGCACCGACGCACCATTTCGTCGCGAGCTCGACGTTTTCACCGACTACCAGTGGGCGGCGATCACGGCTCCCGGGGTCTATGTCGGCTGGCTCATCGAGCAGGACGAGACCTGCATGCTCTTCTTCGCCGCCGAGCTCGACGCCGCCGCCGTCGACTTTTTGAACCGGGTCGCCCAGCGCGCGCCGTGGGGTTGGCCCGACGGGGACGCAGACAACGCGTTTCGACGCGTGCATTACGAAGAAGATATCTTGTCGCTGCTGGTTCGCGCCGACTGCATCAACACCGGCCGCGACGACATGCGCGTGATCTTGAGCCGCGAAATCCGGCAGGTGTGGTACCTGCGGCAGGCCAACCTCTTTGACGACGTCGAAAAGACGCTTCACAAGTACGGGCTTCGCTCGGGGGTCTACGTCGAAGACACCGGCGTCTTCGGCGAGTATGGCGCCGTCCACCCCGACCACTACCAGTGCCATATCTGCAACGACTTTCACCGCAAAAACGCCCACCTGGCGCCGGGATGGTCGGTCGACGTCGCGCTGCTCGTCGAGGACCACGTCGAGGCCATCGTCAGCCAACTCGAGGCGATGCGCCTGTATGCGCTGCCCAAGAGCACCACCTGGCACTATTCGATTCCGGTCGGCCCCCACTCTCTCGAGTACGTCTTTCCCATCGCCGAGATGCTCGCGATGATCGCGCTCGATCCGTCGGGGCGCATCGAGCATCCGAGGCTCGGGCATGCCGAGGAGTATCCGCTATCGTCGCTCGATATCGACCTCGACGCCTTTCGCAACGCCGGCTTCGACCTGAACTGGAGCATCGGGCAGGCGAAGTCGTGGGCCGAGCGGCACGCCGCCGAGGAGTTGCAAGGGGCGCTCGAGGAGGCCGTCGAGCGGTATCATGCGGCCTTTCGGTGGGCGTGCTTGGTCGACCGCCACCGCCAAATGGACCCCAACCAGACCATCGGGATCGGTTACGAAGAGCTCTTCTGGGGCATCCGCAAACTCTTCCCCACCGCGGTCCTCGAGACGCCCCTGGCGGCGCTGCGAGATCGCCACAACGGCACGTGGAGGCGCATCGAGAAGGCCACGCGCGAAGACAAAGCGTTCGACACGCCCGTGTTGCGACTCGGGCACCTGCCCCCATGTATGCACACCTTGGGTTCTTTGAGCGGCATCGGCTCCAAGACCCTCATGGCCCTCGTCGACGGGCTGGTCGAGTATGTCGCCAACTGGCCCGACAGCGCTGGTTACGCGTCGAACGCCACTAGCCCGGAGATGCAAGAGGCCGCCTCGGCCGAATTGTCGTCCGGGCTCGACGCGCTCGACGACCTCTTTTGATACGCCGTCCCGCACCGATCGCACTGCCAGGTCGGCCCGTCGCCGGCGAGTCGCTCACCGCACTGACACGCCCAGCCGAGCTGGCGCGCCGGGTTACCGACCACCAGCGCGTGGGCGGGCACGTCTTTGGTCACCACGCTACCGGCGCCCACGAACGCATATTCGCCGAGTCTCGTACCGCACACGATCGTGGCGTTCGCGCCGATGGTGGCGCCGCGGCCCACGCGCGTGGGCTCGTATTCGTCTTTGCGCGACACGTGGGCCCGCGGGTGGCGCACGTTCGTGAAGACGGCGCTGGGGCCCACGAAGACGTCGTCGTCGAGGCAGACGCCGTCGTAGACCGACACATTGTTCTGGACCTTGCAGCCGTCGCCGATCACTGCCGTGCCGCCCACGTAGACATTCTGGCCCAAGACGCAGCGCTCACCGATGCGCGCGCCGGACATCACGTGGCAGAAATGCCAGATCTTGGTGTCGTCGCCGATCTCGGCGCCCTCATCGATAATAGCGGTGGGGTGGTGGTAAAAACTCATAGAGGCAACTCCACCCGCACGCCTTCTTGCGCCGATCGGTACCCGGCACAGATCACCTCCAACGACTCCAGCCCCGCGACCCCGTCGGTGTCGGGTTCGGCCTTACCGGCGAGCACGTCGAGCACGTTGGCGTAATACGACAGGTGACCGTCGCCATAAAACTCACGGGTCTCTTGGTTGAGCATGGCGATCTCGTCGGGCGTCTCGTAATCATCGTCGAAGCGCCACACCTCGATTTCGTCGCACGCCTTGCCGCCCAGGACCGCGGTGCCACGGCTCCCGGCAATGGTCATCGAGGCGCGCAGGTTCTCCGGGTAGGTGAGCATGGTCACGCTCATCGAGCCCAGCGCGCCGCTCTGCCAGCGCAGGCTCAACGTGCCCGAGTCCTCGACCTCGATGTCGCGGCCGAGGGTGGCCATATATCCGTGCACACTTTCGACGGGGCCGAACAACCAGCACAACAGGTCGACGTAGTGACTCGTCTGGTTCAAAAACGCCCCGCCGTCCAAATCGCGGGTGCCGCGCCAGGCGTCTCGGTCGTAATAAGCCTGGGGGCGAGTCCAAAAGACGTCCACGTCGACCAGATGCACCTGTCCGAAGCGCTCTTCTTGGAGCGCGCGGTGCAACAGTCGCAGCGTGGGATTGTAGCGCAGCTGCTTGACCACGAAGAGCTCGACGCCGGCCTCCTTGCAGGCAGCGACCATGCGCGCGCCGTCTTCGAAGTGGGTGGCGATCGGTTTTTCGCACATCACGTGGCAGCCGGCGCGAGCGGCCATTTCGGCCTGCTCGGGGTGCAGCCCACTCGGCGAGGAGAGCACCACGACGTCGGGGGTCATCTCGGCCAGAAGCGCCTCGAGCGACTCGTAGCCGGCGGCGCCGGTCTGCCCGGTCGCCTCGGCGAGCTGGTCGGGATCCGGATCACACACGGCGACGAGTTCGGCGCCCCCGGCGTGGTGGTCCAGCGCGCGCAGGTGGTGGCGTGCGACGCGGCCGCAGCCGACGAGGGCGAAGGTGGCTTTTTTGTGAACTTGGTTCATTTTGCTACACGTTGCTTCTTGTCGCCCCCCATCCGCCTCGCGCTGTACTTCGCGCTCGGCACCTTCCCCCAGGGGAAGGGATGCTGTTGCGAAAAGCTACGCGTGTGCCTTTAGCTAAGGAAGCCCTTCCCCTGGGGGAAGGTGCCCGTAGCGAAGCGAAGGGCGGATGGGGGGCCGCAGAAACCCGAACGCTTCACCGACTCCACCCCCGCCACACCCTGGCCAACACGTCCTCCGACACGCCAGCGCGGTGCGCGGCGCGTATGCCATACATGAAAACCATCGTGCGCAACACCCCGTTCTTCTCCCATCGGCGGCCCGAAATCCGAAGCTCGGGCGCCAAAATTTCGATCGATCCGTGGCCGCGCAGGGATCGTGCGCATAGGTTTCCTTCCATCAGCGGAACATCGGGCACGCCGCCGATGGCCTCGAAGGCGTCGCGGCGGCAAAAAATGCATTGGTCGCCGGTGGCGGTGCGAAAGAGGCGGGTGCGCAGGTTGATGCCCCAGGCCATCCAGCCCAGATGCAGGTGGCGGTGACCGACTTGCAAATCGGGGATGATGTCGATCTGGAACCAACCGCCCACGGCGCCACGCTCGACCGCGGCGACCATCGCCTCGACCGCGCGCGGGGTCAAAAGCGAGTCGGCGTGAAGCATCACGAGTACGTCGCCCACGGCGACCCGAGCCCCGGCGTTGAGCTGGGCGGGGCGGCCCGGAGCGCACTCGACGACCCGATCGGCGAAGCGGCGCGCCTCGACGACGGTGGCGTCTTGGCTGCCGCCGTCGCACACGATTACCTCGCCGTCGACGTCCGCCGCACGTAAGCTGGCGCGGGCGCAGCGCACCGAATGAGCGATCCAGGCGGCCTCGTCGAGGGTGGGGATCAGAACGCTGAGGGAATGTGACTGACTTGAATCGTGCTTCAAAGTCTTCTAAAGTCCGCTAATTGGAACCTTCGCCAAGCGCAGGGATCTCGGGTAGTAGCCCTACCAACGCAGGGTCTATGAGGCAATCGGGCCATTCACAACTGACGGGTTTTCTCGCCCAAGCCGCCATCGTGTGCGGGCTCGTGCTGCTATTGTGGCCGACGAGCGCCCACGCCGATGTGGGTCGGTGCGTGGAGCATACCGTCTCCGATCTTGCCGAGCAGGGCGTGGCGTCGCTTCTGACGATGACGCCGGCCGACGCCCCGTCGACCCCCGCCCTGAGCTTGTACGACACCGAAGAAGTCGCCAACGAAACGCCCTGCGGTGACGATCCCGACACCGACCCCTCGTCGAATTTTTGTTTCGAGGATGCGCAAGGCCAGATCTCGACGCTTCCGAGCCTGCTGGCCAAGTGGCGAGGAGAGCAAGCGGCCAACGCGGTCATCGACTCGATGTTCGCCGCCGTGGAGCCAGCCGACGATGAGGCTGACGCTGCCCCTGTGGTCGTCGCCGAGTCGGTGGAGGTCGAGCCCGAACCGGCCGACTCCGAGGGCCAGAGCTGCCGCAGCAATCCCGACGAATGTCGCTCGCTTCCGCCGGCACCGCCGACGTTGACCGTCGACGTGTCCACGGCCAGTGCGCGTCAACTCCTCTACGAGCTTCAACTTCCACCCAGCCTCTCCGAAGACAACCCCCGCGCGTGGGCCCAGCTTCGCATCGGGCCCCTCCACGGCCATCGCGATCCCCCCGAAGAGCCTCCGCGCGCCTGATCGCAGCACCACATTGCAGGGGAGTTGGCTCGTCTTGAAATGCCAGGCGGCGTTTCTGCGTTGCTCGTTTGCCGAGAACCGGCTTGCGCATTACTTGCGCTCGGGACGCGTTCGGGCTAACTCCACCGTGTCTGATACACGACAGAAGTAAAACCATTAGGCAACTCCGTATGGTGGAGTTGCGGATCCTTTTAGTGAGGAATTGAACACATGGCACAAGAGAGTAATGGAAATATGACGGCACGACTTTTGTCGTACGTCTTTGTGGCCCTCATCGCCTTTGCGGGCGGCTTCATGGTGGGCAACTGGAACACCGACGGCTCGGCCGGCTCCGACGAGAACGCCGGCGCGGCTGCCAAGATGGACGACGGCGGCCAGGTCGATGGCGACAGCGCCATTCCCATCGGCGACAGCGCCGTGCTCGGAAAAGACTCGGCGATCATCACCGTGGTCGAATTCTCCGACTTCCAATGCCCGTTCTGCCAGCGCGGCGCGAACACCATGAAGGAGCTCGTCGAGAAGTACCCCAACGACGTGCGCGTGGTCTTCAAGCACTACCCGCTGCCGTTCCACAAAGAGGCGCCGGCCGCCTCGAAGGCCGCCATCGCTGCCGGCAAGCAGGGCAAGTTCTGGGAGATGCACGACTGGTTGTTCGAAAACCAAAAGCAGCTCAAGCAGCACTCTGGCGACATGAAAGAGTGGACCGCTGGCCACGCCAAGGAGCTGGGCCTCGACGTCGCCAAGTTCAAGAAGGACTTCGACGCCCCCGAGACCCAAAAGCAGATCGACGAAGACATGAAGCTCGGCCAGGAAGTCGCCGTGCGCGGCACGCCGCACTTCTTCGTCAACGGTGAGCGCGTCAAAGGCGCCAAGCCGATTTCGGCTTTCGAAGAGATCGTCAAGCGTCAGATCAAAGAGGCCAAAGGCATGCTCGGCCAGGCCGGCGTGACCCGCGCGAACCTCTACGAGAAGATGGTCGCCAAGAACTTCGACGGCGGCAAAGAGAAGCCGCAGCAGAAGCCCAACAAGCCGGCCCAGAAGGTCGAGTTCGTCCCCGTCGAAGAGGGCGACCCGATGTTCGGCAACGCCAAGGACCCGCTCGTGACCATCGTCGAGTTCTCGGACTTCCAATGCCCCTTCTGCGGCAAGGTCCTGCCGACCCTCGACAAGATCAAAGAAGAGTACGGCGACCAGGTACGCGTGGTCTTCAAGCAGCTTCCGCTGGGCATGCACGCCCAGGCCAAGCCGGCCGCACAGGCCGCTCTCGCCGCTCACAAGCAGGGCAAGTTCTGGGAGATGCACGACAAGCTGTTCGAAAAGCAGCGTGAGATGCGCGCCAACGCCAACAACTTCGAAGAATGGGCTGCCGGCCTGGCCAAAGAGCTCGGCCTGAACGTGGCCAAATTCAAGAAGGACTACAACGACCCGGCGATCGCCGCCAAGGTCGAGCGTGACCTGAAGCTGTCGCAGAAAGTCGGCGCCCGTGGCACCCCGAACTTCTGGATCAACGGCGTCAACCTGCGCGGCGCTCAGCCCTTCCCGAGCTTCAAGGCCGAGATCGACAAGCAGATCAAGCTGGCCAAAGAGCTCAAGAAGAAAGGCCTGTCGGGCGAAAAGCTCTACAAAGCCGCCGTGGCTGAGAACAAGAAGAACGCGCCCAAGGCCGCTCCGCAGCCCAAGCGCGACCAGCCGGCCCCGAAGGTCGACGTCAAGGACCTGGCCACCGGTGATGCCTACACCAAAGGCCCGGACAACGCTCCGGTCAAAATCGTCGAGTTCACCGACTTCCAATGCCCCTACTGCAACCGTGGTGGCAAGAACATGAAGGAAGCTGCCAAGGAGTTCGGCGACAAGGTCCAGATCATCGTCAAGAACTACCCGCTTCCGTTCCATAAAGAGGCTCCGGCCGCCGCCAAAGCAGCCATGGCTGCCGGTGAGCAGGGCAAGTACTGGGAGATGTACGACCTGCTCTTCCAGAACCAGCGTCGCCTCAAGGAAGACGGCATCTTCAAGGAGCTGGCCAAGCAGCTGGGCCTGAACATGGCCAAGTTCAACAAGGACATGCAGAATCCTGAGTATGACAAGATCATCAAGCAGGATATGGCCCAGGGCCAGAAGGTCGGCGTGCGCGGCACCCCCGCCTTCTTCATCAACGGACGTCGCGTCGTCGGTGCTCAGCCGCCGTCGAAGTTCAAGTCCGAGATCGAAGCCGCTCTCAAAGAAGCCAAGTAAGCTGAGGCTTCTTAGCTGATTAACAACAAACCCCGCCGGTCCTCGTGGCCGGCGGGGTTTTTTGTTGCCGCTTGCGACTCTTCACTGCCTGCCGCTAAGGTCGCCGCACCAGACAGATACTTTTTGCGGAGAACCTATGAAGTTTCGATTGTTTCGAGTCGTCGTGATGCTTTCGAGCCTGTGGATGGCGAGTTGTTCTAGCAGCCCACCGCAAGAGACCGACCAAGCACCGGTGGAGCAAACCGCCGACAAGGCGGGCACCGAAGAGCAAGAGAATCCCAACGAGGCCGAAAGCGACATCCTTCCCGTCGGCGACAGCCCGGTGCTGGGCAAGGCCGACGCCCCGGTGACCATCGTCGCCTTCTCCGACCTGCAGTGCCCATTCTGCGCACGTGGCGCCACCACGATGCACCGCCTCGTCGACAAATACCCCAACGACGTGCGCGTGGTCTTCAAGCACTACCCGCTGCCGTTCCACCAGCAGGCCGACGAGGCCGCCAAGGCGACCATCGCCGCCGGCAACCAGGGCAAGTTCTGGGAGATGCACGACTGGCTGTTCGAAAACCAGCGACAGTTCAAGGTCCACCAAAACGGCTTCAAGGAGTGGACCTCCCAGCGCGCCAAAGAGATGGGCTTGAACGTCGAGCAATTCGAGGCCGACTTCGACGCCCCCGCCACCCAGAAGCAGATCGACGACGATATGAAGCTCGGCCAAGACGTCGCCGTGCGCGGCACGCCGCACTTCTTCGTCAACGGCGAGCGCGTCCGGGGCGCCAAGCCGCTGGCGGAGTTCGAGGCGGTGGTGAAACGCAAGCTGAAGCAAGCCAACGAGTTGCTCTCGGAGGACGGCGTGAGCCGCGAGGCGCTCTACAAAAAGGCCGTGGCCGAAAACTACACCAAGCCCGAGCCGCCCAAGCGCAGAAAGTCGCACAAGCCAAAGACCAGAGTCGAGTATGTGCCGGTCAGCGACCAGGACCCGATGTTCGGCAACACCAAAGACCCGCTAGTGACCATCGTCGAGTTCAGCGACTTCCAATGTCCCTTCTGCGCGAAGGTGACTCCGACGCTCGACCAGATCAGCAAAGAGTACGGCGACCAGGTACGCGTGGTCTTCAAGCAGCTTCCGCTGGCCATGCACGCCCAGGCCAAGCCGGCCGCGCGCGCCGCGCTCGCCGCCCACGAGCAGGGCGCGTTCTGGGAGATGCACGACAAGCTGTTCGAGAAGCAGCGCGAAATGCGCGCCAACGCCGACAACTTCGACGCGTGGGCGATTGATGTCGCCCAAGAGATCGGTCTGGACGTGGCCAAGTTCGAGAAGGACTACAACTCCGACGCCATCGCCCAGAAGGTCGAAGACGACCTGGAACTGGCGCAGAAAGTCGGCGCCCGCGGCACGCCCAACTTCTGGATCAACGGCGTCAACCTGCGTGGCGCTCAGCCTTTTCCGGAGTTCAAAGCCGAGATCGACAAGCAGATCAAACTCGCCGAGCAGCTTCGCGACGACAAAGGCCTCGAGGGGGAGGCGCTCTATAAGGCCGCCGTCGCCAAAAACGAAGCGGACAACCCGCAAAAAGATGACAAGCCGGCCGTGCGTAAAAAGCCCGAGCCCAAGATCGACACCAGCAAGCTCGTGGTCGGTCAGGCTCCCATCTTGGGCCCGAAGGACGCTCCGGTGACCATCTTCGTCTTCTCCGACTTCCAGTGCCCCTACTGCAAGCGGGGCATTCAGAACGCCGAAGCTGCCCTCAAGAAGCACCCGGACGAGGTGCGTCTGGTCTACAAGCACTACCCGTTGCCGTTCCACAAGGAGGCCAAGCCGGCTGCCAAGGCGGCCATGGCTGCCGGTGAGCAAGGCAAGTTCTGGGAGATGCACGACAAGCTGTTCGAAAAGCAGCGCGAGATGAGGAAGCACAGCGCCGACTTCGACGCGTGGGTCGCGGGACTCGCCAAGGAGATGGGCCTCGACGTCGCTCAGTTCAAAGAGGACATGAAGAAGCCCGAGTACGACAAGATTATCGAAGCCGACATGAAGATGGGTCGAGAAGTGGGCGTGCGAGGCACCCCGGTATTCTTCGTCAACGGCGTGCGCGTGGTCGGCGCCCAGCCCACCTCGAAGTTCGACAGCACCATCAAAGAGGAACTCGACGAGGCGAAGTGACCACCGCCGGACTTTTGTGGCCAGAAGCGAAGTTGTCCTCTTGATGCACACTGCGGCGAGCACTATGTTCGCCGCATCTGTTTTACCTCCGAGGAACAACGCTCATGCTAAATAAGTCGCTTGTCGCGCTTCTGGCCGCTCTCTCCCTTTTCGCCGCCGCCTGCTCTGGCGGCGAAGCCACCCGCAAAGACAACGGCGAGCCCAGCGATTCGCTGACCGCTCAGTCCGACAAGACCGCCCAGGAGGCTCGCGCCAAGAGGGTCGACGTCGCCGACAGCAAGATCATTCCCGTGGGCGACTCGCCGCAGCAGGGGCCGGCCGACGCGGCCGTGACCATCGTGGCGTTCTCGGACTTCCAGTGCCCCTTCTGCTCGCGGGGCGCGGCCATCGTCGACGAGCTCCTCGCCGACGACGACTACAAGGGCAAGGTTCGGGTGGTCTTCAAGCACTACCCGCTGCCGTTCCACCGCCAGGCCAAAGACGCCTCGCGTGCGGCCATGGCCGCCGGTGAGCAGGGCAAGTTCTGGGAGATGCACGACCTGCTCTTCGACAACCAGCGCGAGTTTCGCGGCAAAGACACCGCCCAGATGAAGGAGCTGACCGCCGGTTATGCCGAGCAGCTCGGCCTCGACGTCGAGCAGTTCAGAGCCGACTTCGACAAGCCCGCCTACGCCGCCGAGATCGAAGAGGATCTCGAGCTCGTCGAAAAGCTCGACGTGCGCGGCACCCCCAACTTCTACATCAACGGCGTCAACATCGTCGGCGCCCAGCCGCTCGACCGCTTCCAAGAGATCGTCGACGAACAGCTCGAGATGGCCGCCCGAAAGAAGAAGGAGGGCGTCTCCGCCGACCAGATGTACCAGACGCTGGTCGCCGCTAACTACGCAGAGGCCCAGGCCCGCGGTGAGGTCGACGCCAAGCCGCCCGAACCCGAGCAGATCGTCGAGATGGTCCCCGTCGACAAAGACGACGCCGTCAAAGGCTCGGCCGACAAGGCGTTGGTCACCGTCGTCGAATTCAGCGACTTCCAGTGCCCTTTCTGCAGCAGAGCTGCGTCGACCGTCGACCGGATCGAGGAGAAGTACGGTGACAAGGTGCGCGTGGTCTTCAAGCACCTGCCGCTGCCGTTCCACCAGGAGGCCGACGAGGCCGCCAAGCTAGCCATGGCCGCCCAAAAAGAGGGCAAGTTCTGGGAAATGCACGACCTGCTCTTCGAACATCAGAGCGCGCTTCGTGAAGAGGGGACCTTCGTCGACCTGGGCAAAAAGGTCGGCCTGAGCGAGCGCCAGGTCGAGCGCGCCCTCGCCAGCGACACCTACCAGAAGCGCCTCGAAGAGGACATCAAGCAGGCCCAGAAGGTGGGCGCGCGCGGCACGCCGACCTTCTTCATCAACGGCGTGCAGCTCGTGGGCGCCCAGCCGTTTTCGGCCTTCGAGGCCGTGATCGACGAGCAAATTGAGGTCGCCGAGAAGCTTCAAAAAGACAAGAAAGTCTCCGGCGAGAAGCTCTACGAGGCGGCCGTGGCCTACAACAAGGCCAACGCCCCCAGCCCCGAAGCCGGCGCCGGCGCCGGCGACGAGGAGCCGGCGCCGCGCGTCGACACCAGCAAGCTGAGCGTCGACAAGGATCAGGTCAGAGGCCCGGCCGACGCCAAGGTCACCGTCTTCGTCTTCTCCGATTTCCAGTGCCCCTACTGCCGCATGGGCGCCCAGCGCTTCGACGAGGCGCTCGAGAACGTCAAAGACGAGGTCAAGGTGGTCTACAAGCACTACCCGCTGCCGTTCCACAAAGAGGCCGAGCCCGCCGCCAAGGCGGCCATGGCCGCCGGCGAGCAGGGCAAGTTCTGGGCGATGCACGACCTGCTCTTCCAGAATCAGCAGCGCCTGACCGAAGAGGGCATCTACGCCGAGCTGGCTAAAAAACTCGGCCTCGACGTCGAGAAGTTCGAAAAGGACATGGGTAAAAAGGCCTACGACGAGCAGATCGCCGCAGACATGAAGCAAGGTGACGCCATCGGCGTGCGCGGCACCCCGTCGTTCTTCATCGACGGCACCCGCGTCGTCGGCGCCCAGCAGCCCGAGACGTTCGAGAAGGCCATCAAAGAGGCGCTCTCGGAAAAGCAGTAACCCCCCAACTCAAACCCAAAACCCTCTAAAAACCCCTAACAAACCATGGCAGAAATCAAAGGCTTTCGCGCAATTCGCTACAACCTCGATGAACTCGACGAGCCGGCCGACGTACTCGCGCCGCCGTACGACGTCATCGACGCCGACGAGCAAGCCGAGCTCTACGAGAAGCATCCGGCGAACGTGATTCGGCTCGTGCTCAACCGTCAGCATGACAGCGACACGGCCGAGAATAGTCGGTACACCCGCGCCCGTCGCCACCTGATGGACTGGCTGGCGCGCGGCCTCCTGCGCCAGGACAACCAGCCGGGCCTGTACGCGCATCACCAGACCTTCACCGACGCACACGGCAACGAGCATACCCGCAAGGGCTTTTTGGGCGCGGTGCGCCTGGCGACGTACGACGAAGAGGTCGTGCTCCCTCACGAGCGCACCCTTCGGGGCCCCAAGGTCGATCGTCTCGAGCTGATGAAAGCTTGTGACGCGAACATGAGCCCGATCTTCTTCTTGTACGACGACCCCGAGCGCAAGGTCGACGCGCTTCTGGAGGCGAATCTCGAGGAGAGCCAAGAACTCGACGTGACCACCGATCACGACGGCATCCGCCACCGCACCTGGCCCGTCTTCGACGCCGACGCGCAGGCCGAAATCGCCCGCGTGCTCGAAGACTCCCAGCTCCTGATCGCCGACGGTCACCACCGCTACGAGACCGCGCTGGCCTACCGCGACTTCCGCCGTGAGGTCGCCGAAGAATCGGTCGAAAACGCCCCGTACGAGTACGTCATGGCGTTCATGGTCAATATCCACGACCCCGGCCTGCAGGTCTTCGGAACCCATCGAGTGGTCCACGGCGTCGAAGACTTCGACATGGGCGAGCTTCTGAGCGCACTCGAAGACTCCGAGGTCTTCAAAGTGCGTCGCCTCTCCAAAGAGCACGTCGACGAGCCGCTTCACCTGAACGACCAGCTCACCGAGGCCGGCGAGTCCGCGCCGAGCTTCATGCTGCTGTCCCAGGAGGCCGAAGGGCCGATCTTGGTGCAGTACACCGGCGACGAGTCCGCCGATATCTTCGATGAGGAGACCCCCGACCAGGTGCGCCGCCTCGACGTGGCCATCCTGCACGAGGGGATCATCGACCGGATGCTGGGCATCAACAAAGAAGCCCAGGAAGCCAAGACCAACCTGCGCTACATCAAAAAGCTCGACGGGGCTGTCGCCGCGCGCAAAGACGACGACGTCCAACTCGTCGTCTTGATGAACCCCACCCCCGTCGAGCAGGTCGTCGAGGTCTGCCAGTCGGGCGGCAAGATGCCCCAGAAGTCGACCTTCTTCTATCCGAAGATCCTGAGCGGCCTGACGATCAACCCGCTCTAACCTTCTCCGACCCTTGACCCTGCTTCGGCAGGGTCTACCTTCTCAACTAAGCAAGAAACTACAACACATCGAAAAACAAGCACTTTTTGACGCAGCGGAGCTGCTCCATGTCGGGGCGAGGAGTACCGCGCGACCGTTTTTGCTGGAGATGTGTGTGTTGGCGCTGGGGGTACTCTTTGGCTGGATCATTGTGTGCTCGATGGAGCCCGGCCGGCGTCCTATTGATGCAGTAAACCCTTTCGCAGTTTTGGGGGAGGTGGCTCTTCCCCGACCGTGCCAGTGTGCGTGATGCCCGCCTCTGAAATCTGGGGGGATTCAGGGGGGAGGATCGCAGGGGGGACATGCTGGAGGCGGTCGGGGATTCCACCCGAATACTCCCCAGGCCGTTGATGGGTCTTTTTCTTGAAGACATCCTCGATGTGCCCACGTTGAGTTCAACCGTATTAATGGAAAACTCACTATCTGCCGTCGATTCTCGCGCCGAAGCTATGCGCTCGTATGGGTGCGACCAGATGGGCAGATACGAAGGCTGGGGGTCTGTAGGCAGCTTTCGGGCAGCTATCGGGGCATCAGCATGACATCATGGGAGCGAACCGATCGTGGAGGGGTGCATCTGGCGGCGCTCGCGGCGCTGCTTTGTGCGCTGCAAGTCGTGGCGTGTGGCGAGCAGAACAACGAGCCGGCGCCAGGCAACCAGATCGGTACCAACGAACCGAATCCAACCGACGCAGGCACGACCGACAGCGGCGCTGACGCTCCTCTGGCAGACGCCACCGACCATGACACTGAGCCACAGGCTGGATGTGACGGTGCCCACGAAGATCTGGGCACCTTGTCGGTAGGCTCGCCGACGGTGGTTTCCCGCACGCTCAAAAGCACGCAGGGAGCGCCGACGAGTTGTGCACCCAATGGAGACAACCGGGGTGAGTACGTCTTTACCTTCCGCGCCGAGGAGTTGGCGATCGCTGAAGTCTTGGTCTCGGCGAGCACCACTGCTCCGATTTCGTTTGGCCTCTACGAAAACTCTTGCGAGGCCGACGCCGAACTCTTCTGCTCGCAACAGTCGCCGTGGCGCGCCATCGTCGAGCCACAGCACACCTACTATCTGAAAGTGCAGGCAGGCCAAGACACGCCCGATAAGGCGTTCAACATCTCCATCGGCTTGGAGCCGGCCGCGTGCATTCCCGGTGAGACGACCTGCAGTGATGGCGCCAGTGAGGCGTGCGTGCAGGGGACCAGCGTAGAGACATATAGCTGCGCCGGTGACTGCAGTTCCGGCGACGCCTGCAACGGCGACACCTGCGAGACGGCGCTGGTCGTCGAGCCGACGCCCAGTGGCCAAACGGTCGTCGTGCAGGGCGACCGTCGAGCCTACACGCACCGATGGAACGCCGCCGACTTCACTGGCTGTGAGGCCTCCGAGACACTCGAAAATGGAGACACCACGGCTATGGAGGTCTTCGCGCGGGTGCCCAGCCTGCTCGCCGGGCAGACTCTGACGGTCGCCGACGCCAGCGGGGCAGGCTCTTACTTGTACTACGTACTCGACGACTGTGCGGCGACATCGTGTCGCGAGGCCATGTTTATCGACGACGGTGGGGAGAACCGTCTGGTCTGGGACGTGCCGGCGGATGGCGACTATATCGTCGTCATCGAAGCTTTGAGCTCGACCTCTCGACCGTTTCAGTTCGAGTTTATGCTGCAATGATTCGCAGTGCCGCTTGTCGGCCGAGTCGGAGGGAGACGCTCGGCCCACACGCATCTGTTTGGGGACGCTCGCTTACTTGCAAATCGGGGACTTTCAATGACGAAACAATGCCAACTGGCTGTGCATGGGCTCTGTATCTCTCTTCTGTTGCTGCTCGCTCCTGGCACGTTGTCGGCCGAATGGCGCGCGCCCAACGTGCACTCGATCTTCTCGGGGAGCACCTTTGCCAACGGCCAATCGCAGAATATGGGCCCGGCGATTCGTCACACCGTCGAAGAGTATTGTGACACCCTGCGCTTCGGGCTGACGATGCACGCGGCGGTCGACGGCCGACGCACGCAATGCGGCTGGGGAGATCGAGCGGCCAACCAGGTCGTCGCCCCTGCCGCCGGCTCCTGCCGGCAAGTCGGCCGAGAACTCCAAGGTATGCAGAATCAATCCGGCCGCGAGTATTGCGACCAATCGGGCGACGGCTGGCAATATGAGCCGCTCGACCAGGTCCTGCGCGTCGAGCGCGAGATGACTTTTCCAGAAGCCTATGACTCCAACCTCTCGGTCGACACCAACGTCTTGTCTCGCTGGTGGGAGCGGGCCAACCTCAACCTGATCATGCTCGAGCGCATGCCCCAGACGGACAACGGCGACCACGGCGACCGCCTCATCACCTCGCTGCGCGAAGCGTGCCGAAGCTACGACGGCCACGGCGGCCAGTTTCCGTCGATGCCCACCTTCGTGCTCGGCATGAAGCACAACCCGGACGACGTCTCACTATACGGCGGGTTGTTGGCGGCTGCCGGCGGCACCGGCCAATGCTGCTACGATGAAGACGGCTGCGATATCGAGACCGATCCGGCCATCGACATCTGCACGCATATCGAAGACGGCCGTGACGAAGACAAGATCCGCTACGATATCGCCGCCCAACGCTACGACTGCGGTGGCTCGGCCAAGCTCACCGAGACCGGCGCTCCGGACTCTACGACGCTGCCCAACCTCGAGTGCGCCTTGGCCGGCAAAAAGTGTAGCGGAGCGTTCGCGCCCGATCCGCCCACCAACTTCTTCGGCATCTTTGCCTGCATCCAAGTGCGCCCCAAGGACGTGCCGCCCGAAGACTTCGCCGTGCGGTATTGCCACGACGACGAGCTGAACTGCCATATTTTGACCGAAGGCAGCGGCCTCGAGTACGTCGACGAGAACAAGACGCTGTACTACCTCGAGGGGGTCAACCAAAACGGCACCAGCTACTGCTCGGCCCTCGGCGAGGGCGACGCCACCTTCGAGCATTGGGATTGTCCCAACGAAGGAAATCCATGCGATACGGGCCTGCCGGGCCGGTGCGGCCAAGGCAAGATCTCGTGCGACAGCGGCACCGAAGAATGTGTGCAGACGCTCGCGCCGATGCCCGAGATCTGCAACGGCCTCGACGACGACTGCAACGGCCAGGTCGACAACTTGTCGACGAGTTGGGACAACCAGCTCTTCTCGGTCTACGACCCCACCAAACTCGGTGACTACGACGACGACGGCGTCGACCGCGAGGCGATCCACTGCATGGAGCGCGACGTGTGCACCTGCCAGGGCGGCACGCTCGACTACGGCGGGCCGGGCTACGAAGCCCACATCATGAGCTGGGTGCCCGGCACGTGCGTGTGCGGCGAGGGTATGGCCGGCGAGTCGGCCGGCTACACGCCCGCGCCCTCGTCCGATCAGCAGACGCAGCCGCGCGCCGGCTGCTCGTCGGCGACCAACGGTTCGGCAACGATCGCCTGGATGGTCTTCGGGTTGCTGGGGCTGATGGGATTGCGCCGCAGAGGAGAGTAGGCCTTGCAGGGCGCGTAACGCCTGCTATTAGGGGCGAGGGCTGAACAGCGCCCTCGCGGAACAGCAACTTGGGGGTCGTTTCAATGCGGCTCATGTGGTGATTGACACGACCCTCAAATTGTAGTTTGCGCCGCCGTTCAGGCGCCCCAAATAGCCGGAGCCACAACTCCAGCAAGGCGACCACCTCGCTATTCGATCACCTCAATCACCTCAATCACCACATACGCCCCATCGAAACGACCCACTAATAGCCGTTCAGCGCCGCCGTTCAGGCGCCCCTAATAGCCGGAGCCACAACTCCAGCAAGGCGACCACCTCGAGAGAGAGCCTCCCACGAAATTTTCGCCTCAGCCTTTGCGCTCTACAGGGGTAATGAAGTACAACGGGCTGGCAGTTCGCAGCCCGTTTCTCAAGCCCCCCGGCAAGCGATGTCCTACGTAGTCCTCGCCAGAAAGTGGCGCCCAAAATACTTCGAAGAAGTCGTCGGCCAGGAGCATGTGGCGCGCACGCTCAAGAACTCTCTCGAGCAAGACCGCGTGGCGCATGCTTACCTGTTCTGCGGCACGCGCGGCGTCGGCAAGACGACCACGGCGCGTATCCTCGCGAAGGCGCTCAACTGCGAGAAGGGGCCCACGCCGACGCCGTGCTACGAATGCTCGTCGTGCAAAGAGATCCACGAGGGCCAGTCGGTCGACGTCTTCGAGATCGACGGTGCGTCGAACCGTGGCATCAACGAGATCCGCGAGCTTCGCGAGGGTGTGCGCTATGCGCCCAGCCGCGACCGCTACAAGATCTACATCATCGACGAAGTCCACATGCTCACCAACGAGGCCTTCAACGCCCTGTTGAAGACCCTCGAGGAGCCGCCCGAGCACGCGCACTTCATCTTCGCGACCACCGAGCCGCAGAAGATCCCGGTGACCATCCTGAGCCGGTGCCAGCGCTTCGACTTCAAACGCATCAGCCAGCACGACATCGTCGATCACCTCACCCACCTGTGTGAGGCCGAGGAGATCGACTCGGAGAAGGCCGCCCTGCAGCTCATCGCCCGCCAGGCCAACGGCGGCATGCGCGACGCGCTGAGCCTGATGGACCAGGTCATCAGCTTCGCCGGCGACTCGTTCGACGAGGCGCAGGTCGCCCAGATCTTGGGCGTGGCCAACCGCAAGCACCTCTTCGAGCTGAGCGAGGCGATCATCTCGCGCAACGCCGAGGCCGCGCTCGAGGTCCTCGACGAGGTCAACCGCTACGGCTACGACCTGCAGCAATTCGCCAGCGAATTGGTCACCCACTTTCGCGACCTGGTGGTCACCGCCGTGGTCGAGAACCCCGACCGGGTCACCAACCTGACCGAAAGCGAGCTGGGCATCGCCCGAGAGCAGGTCGACGGCACGCCCACCGACCTGTTGCACCGTTACTTCTCGGTCATGGCCGACGGCGCCCAGGAGATGACGCGCTCGCCGTACCCGAAGCTGCTGTTCGAGATGACGCTGGTGCGTATGTCGAGCCTCGAGCCGCTCGTCGGCCTCGACCTGCTCGTCGACCGGCTGCAGTCGCTCGAGGGGACGCTCGAGGACGACGTCGACATGGACGCGGTGGCGGCGGCCGACGCGCAGCAGGCCCACCAAGCCAAAAAAAAAATTCCGCGGCGGAATGAAGTAGAGAAGACGCCGGCGGAAACCGCCAATGATGGTGGTGAGTCGATAAAGCCGGAGCCGGTCACGAAGCCGGAGCCGGTCACGGCCACGGAGCCGGATCCGGAGCCCGGCACCCGGCACCCGGAGCCCGGCACCCGGCACCCGGAGACCGGAGACCGGCACCCGGAGCCCGGAGACCGGCACCCGGAACCCGGCACCCGGCACCCGGAGACCGGAGCTCGGCACCCGGAGCCCGGCACCCGGCACCCGGAGCCCGGCACCCGGCACCCGGAGCCCGGCACCCGGAAACCGGAAACGGTCACGAAGCCGGAGCCGGTCACGAAGCCGGAGCCGGTCACGGAGCCGGAGCCGGTCGCGGAGCCGGAGCCGGTCGCGGAGCCGAAGCCTTCCACGGACACCAACGAGCGCGACGCGCTCCTCGCCGAGCCGCCCCGTGAGCGTTGGCGCGCGCTGGTCGAGCATATTCGCAAGGATACGCAGCCGGTGGCCGCCACCTGCGAGCACGCCCGACTCCATCAATTCGACGACGGCAAGGTCGTCATCGAGATCAAGCCCAACTACATCGAGCTGTTCCGTGAGGGCGATCGTCCCGAGCGCGTCGCCGACGCCATCAAAGACGCCCTGGCCGACCTGTTCAGCGGTGAGTGGTCCCTCGAGATCAAGCTGCCCGAGCTCGACGAGCCCGTCTCTCCCGAAGAGCTGACGCTGTATGAGGAGCGCGAGGCCGACCGCGTCGCGCGCAAGCAGCAGCTCGAAGAAGATCTCAAGCATCACCCGACCGTCGAAGCCGCGCGCGAGCTCTTCAATCCCGAGAAAGAGCGCGTGGCGGTGGAGTTGCACGACGAGTAGGACGCGCTGCAACTCTGCAGCGCCTCCATCTTGCAACGCCTCCACCCGAGACATTCGGCGCTTCCCCATTGACACTCGCGCTGTGGCAACTATTTAGTTACTCGCCGCACACAGCATTGTGTTACCTATCGAGCACCCATCGAACTAAACAAAGAAGGAACTCCCATGGCCATTCGCATCGGAATTAACGGTTTTGGTCGCATTGGACGCTGCGTCGGACGCATCCTCATGGACGATCCGGACGTCGAACTGGTGGCGGTCAACGATCTGACCAGCCCCGAACAGCTCGCCTACCTGTTCAAGTACGACACGGTCCACCGCAAGTATGACGGCAACGTCGAAGTGACCGAGGACGGCCTGAATATCGGCGGCACCGACGTCAAAGTGATGTCGGAGCGCGACCCGGCGAACCTGGGCTGGGGCGACCTGGGCGTCGACTACGTGTTCGAATGCACCGGCTTTTTCCGAAAGCGCGAAGACGCCCAGAAGCACCTCGACGCCGGCGCCGACTTCGTGCTGGTCTCGGCACCGGGCAAAGGCCTCGACCTGTCGGTGGTCTACGGGGTCAACCACAAGGACATCGACGTCGACAACATGCAGATCATCGACGTGGCCAGCTGCACGACCAACTGCCTGGCCCCGGTCGCCAAGGTGCTCAACGACACCTTCGGCATCGAGAACGGCCTGATGACGACCGTGCACGCCTACACCAACAACCAGGCGCTGCTCGACTCGCCGCACAAGAAGGACTTCCGCCGCGGCCGCGCCGCCGCCCAGAACATGGTGCCGACGTCGACCGGCGCTGCGGTGGCCGTCAGCCGCGTCATCCCCGAGCTCGAGGGCAAGCTCAACGGCATGGCCGTGCGCGTGCCCACCCCGGACGTCTCGCTCATCGACCTGGTCTGCCAGTTCGAAAAGAGCGTCAGCGTCGACACGGTCAACGACGCACTGACCGAAGCGGCCAACGGCGACCTCAAGGGCGTGCTCGGCGTCACCTCCGATCCGGTGGTCAGCACCGACCTGATGGGCGACCCGCACTCCTCGGTCGTCGACCTCGAGTCGACGATGTCCTCGGGCGACAAGATGGCCAAAGTCGTCAGCTGGTACGACAACGAGTGGGGCTTCTCCAACCGCATGGTCGACGTGGTCAAGTACGTCGCTTCGCAGAAGTGATGAGAGTCGAAGCGTAGGCCTTGCCAGGGCGAAGCGCCTGCTATTAGGGGCGAGGGCTGAAAAACGCCCTCGCAGATAACAATTTGAGGGTCGTTTCAATCACCACATATGCTGCATTGGGACGACCCTCAAATCGTAGTTCTGCGCCGCAGTTCAGGCGCCTTTAATAGATGGCGTCGCATGCTCTGCTAAGGCCTACACCCTCGCCACGAACCAAGAACCAAGAACCAAGAACAAAAAATGGACACCACCGGCATCAAGTTCATCGACCAGCTCGAGCTCGAAGACAAGCGCGTCTTCATTCGCGTCGACTTCAACGTCCCGCTCGACGACGACGGCAACGTCACCGACGACACGCGTATCCGCGCCGCGCTGCCCACCATCGAGCACGCGATGAAGGCGGGTGCCAAGGTCATCCTGGCCAGCCACCTGGGCCGGCCCAAGGGCAAGCCCGACGAGAAGTTGAGCCTCGAGCCGGTGGGCGACGAGCTGGCCGGGTGGCTCGACGTCGAGGTGGTCATGCCCGAGGAGCAGACCGGCGAGTTCGTCCAGCGGCTCATCGAGAACATGCGCAAAGGGCAGGTCATGCTGCTCGAGAACCTGCGCTTCAACCCCGGCGAGAAGGGCGGCGACGCCGAGTTCGCCAAGGGACTCGCCGAGCTGGCCGACGTCTACGTCAACGACGCCTTCGGCACCTCGCACCGCAAGCACGCCTCGATGTACCACATGGTCAAGCACTTCGACCGCAACTCGAAGGGGGCGGGCTTTCTGATCAAGACCGAGCTCGACAAGATCAACGAGCTCATCGACCGCAAGCGCAAGAACTACACCGCCATCATGGGCGGCGCGAAGGTCTCCGATAAGCTGGGCGTGCTCGACACGATGGTCGAGAAGGTCAACAACGTGCTCATCGGCGGGGCGATGGCCTACACTTTCCTGAAGGCCAAGGGCATCGACGTGGGCTCCTCGCGGGTCGAAAACGACTATATCCGCCAGGCCGAGGCGATCATGCGCAAGGCCGACGCGCGCGGGGTCAACTTCCACCTGCCCGTCGACCACGTCGTCGCCGACAGCATCGACGCGGCCGAAGAGGACGTCGAGACGACCGAGCGCCAGTCGATCCCCAAGGGCAAGGCCGCCTTTGACATCGGCCCCAAGACCATCGACAACTACGAGACGACCATCGACAACTCGGCGACGATCTTCTGGAACGGCCCCATGGGCGTCTTCGAGCGCGACGTCTTCGCCAAAGGCACCATGGCCGTGGCCCACGCCATCGCCGAAAGCGGCGCGTTTAGCGTCATCGGCGGCGGAGACTCGGCCGCCGCGGTCAACAAGGCCGGCGTCGAGACCAAGATCACCCACATCTCCACCGGCGGCGGCGCCAGCCTGCAGATGGTCGAAGGCCAGCCGCTTCCGGGGATCGAAGCACTTCGCGCGAACTACCCGTTTGAATAACCCATAACCCACAACAACCGACAAAACCCATGCGTAAACCGATCGTCGCTGGCAATTGGAAGATGAACAAGCATATCGGCGAGGCTCAAGAGCTCGCCGCAGGCGTCGCCGAGGGCACCAACGGCTTCGACGACGTCGAGGTCGTCGTCGGCCCCACCGCCATCTGTCTGGCGCCGGTGGCGGCGGTCATCGAGGGGTCGAACCTCGGCCTCGCCGCTCAGAATATGCACTGGGCCGACAGTGGCGCGTACACCGGTGAGGTGTCGCCCACGATGATCAAGGACGCCGGCTGTGACTGGGTCATCCTCGGCCACAGCGAGCGCCGCGAGTATTTCCACGAGTCCGACAAGGACATCAACCACAAGACCCACGTCGCCATCGAGCACGATCTCAAGCCGATCGTGTGCATCGGCGAGACCCTCGAGGAGCGCGAGGACGAGCGCACCCTGCAGAAGGTCGAGTTCCAGGTGCGCGCCGCGCTGGCCGGGGTCAACAAGAGCGACATCAAGAATATCGTCATCGCCTACGAGCCCATCTGGGCCATCGGCACCGGCAAGACGGCCAGCCCCGAGCAGGCTCAGGAGGTCCACGCCGACATCCGCTCGATGATCGCCGACATCTACGGCCAAGAGGCCGCCGACGCGATCCGTATCCTGTACGGAGGCAGCGTCAAGCCGCACAATATCGCCGAGATCATCGCCCAGCCCGACGTCGACGGCGCGCTCGTCGGCGGCGCCAGCCTCGAGGTCGACTCGTTCGTCTCCATCGCCGAGACGGTCAACTCGAAGCAGTAAGAAGAGCGCAACAAGAAGCAGGAAAAGAGCGCATCAACAGCAAAGGGCGCCGCCCACGCGGCGCCCTTTGCTGTTGTACAGGGGGCTTGCTGGAATCACAGCAGCATTGTGTGCATTATTAATAATGCGGGAGTCATCAGGGTCTTCCGCCCCTTGGGGGAGTCGTACCACACCTGCCCACAACGCCATGCTATCCCACACTTATCGTAGTTTTGATGATGGCGACACCGTCACCGCGCTCGGCTATGACATCGTCATTCGCCGCCGAAACGTGGGTCTGCTCGACTTCCCCAGCGGGGAATTAGTCGCCTGCGACCCCCTCAAATACTTGGAGACAGAACCGTTCGACGTGATGCTCGCGCCGGGCAGCTACCCGGTCATCCTCATCATCGCCGAGTTGCGCGACGAGAACCGGGTGGCCTACGCCACCTTGGAGGTCAGCGACAAAGAGGCGGTGCGTTGGCAGCGCGCGCGCCTGCAAGAAGACGAGCAGAGCAACCTGTTGCACTTCGACGCCGGCTACCCGGTCGACTCCTCGGTGGGCTGCTTCATCGACGCCCACACCGCCGGCGTGCTGATGAACTACACCCACACGGTGCTGCCCGACGAGGACGAGTTCAAGCGCGCCCTGCACTACAAGTTCAACCGCCACCGCAAGCAGGGCTACTCGTGGGCGAACGTCAACCTGGGCCGCGACCTGAAGATCCCCGGCGCCGAGAGCCTGAACCTGATCGCCTTCGAGACCGGCTTCGGCCCGGGACTCTACGAGACCTGGATCGGCTTCGACGACGACGACCGGGTCTGCCGCGTGGTCACCGACTTCCAGGTCCTCGACCTGAAGTTCAACACCTTCCGGTTCCGCTAGACGCGGGTCGCATAGGAGGCAGTGCTTCTAGCGCTGGTCGCAAACTCTTCCTCTCCGCCCGCAGCGAAGCAAAGGGAAGGAGAGGACCGAGGAGAGGCCCCCCTCTCCACCCGAAGCGAAGCGAGGGAAGGAGAGGGAGCGAGGGAGAGGCCAGCGACACGGAGGAGGATTCAGGAGGAGGCACTCACCCCTCTCCAAGCCCCCACCAACGCCTCCGCCGCCCGCTCCACCTCGTCCATCGTCGTCTGCCGCCCCAACGACAACCGCACCGACCCCACCGCCTCGTCTTCCGCCACGCCCATCGCCTCGAGCACCCGCGAGATCGTCACCTCGCCCTCGTGACACGCCGACCCGGTCGACGCCGCGACCTCGTCGGCCGCCGCGAGCACGTCCTGGCCCATCACGCCGGGGAACCGCACGTTGAGCGTGTTCGGCAAGCAGTTGTCGAGGTCGCCGTTGACCGTAATCCCCGACACCGCCCCCGAAAGCCGCGCCCACAGCGCGTCGCGCAGCCGACGCATCTCGTCGGCCGCCTCGTCGAGGCTCTTGTGGGCCAGCTCGCACGCCTTGCCCAGCCCCACGATCGAGGCGACGTTCTCGGTGCCCGGCCGCAGCCCACCTTCGTGGTCGGCCCCGAAGGTCACCGCCTCGAGCGGCGTCATCTCGCGCACGAACAGCGCGCCGACGCCCTTGGGGGCGTACAGCTTGTGGCCGGCGATCGTCATCAGGTCGAGGCCGAGGTCTTCGACCCGCACCCAGATCTTTCCGAGCGACTGCGCCGCGTCCGTGTGGAACACCGCCCCGTGCGCGTGGGCGAACTCGGCGAGCTCGTCGACCGGCTGGATGGTGCCCACCTCGTTGTTCGCGTGCATCACGGTCACCAGCGCGCACTCGTCGTCGATCACCTCGGCGGCGTGGCCCAGGTCGACGCAGCCGGTGGCGTCGACCTCCAGGCGGGTGACCCGCCAGCCCTGGCCTTCGAGCCAGGCGCACGGCTTTTCGACCGCCGGATGCTCCACCGACGAGGTCACGATATGCCGCCGCCCCTCGGCGGCCGCGCGCGCCGCGCCGCGGATCGCCAGGTTATTCGCCTCGGTGCCGCCCCCGGTGAACACGACCTCCTCGGGCCAGCAGCCGATAAACTCGGCGACCTGCTCGCGCGCCTGGTCGACCGCCCGACGCGCGCGCTTTCCATACACGTGGCTGCTCGACGGGTTGCCGAAATGCTCGCGCAGGTACGGGAGCATCGCGTCGACGACCTCCGGCAAGAGCGGGGTGGTGGCGTTGTAGTCGAGGTAGATGGGGTTCATCGGGGGATCCTTTTTGACAGTGATCGAGCTGCGACCTTCTCCGAGGGTGCGCCTCGCCGAGTGCGCGAAGCGCACATCGGCTGGGCTTACCCCCGGTGACGAGGGGTCTCAGCTCTAGCATACGAAGAAGCAAGATTCCCCCTAGTCACCGGGGGTAAGCGTAATCGAGGCGCCCTCAGGCGCGCTCGATGAGCGCACCCTCGGGAAGGGACGCAGCTCGTCAAGTCATCACCCCTCGATCCTCAAACCGGCAGCTCATCGAGCCACCCCAGCTCCCACACACCCCACAGCCCAATCAAAATCGCCTCCGCCGCATCGTGCCGAAGCGACGTCGGCCGGTCCGCCCCCGACCACTCGATGACCTCGCGGGCGAGCTCGTCGGCCGCCTCCTTCGCGTCGGCCCCGCTGCGGCGCTGACGCTTCAGCAAAATATCCGGGCGCCACGCCTCCGCCCCGATGACCTCGAAGCTCAAGCCCTGCTTTTTGGCCGCCTTCTCCCAGGCCTGCGCCAAGTTGCGGTCGCCCTCGGCGACGATGTGGGTGAGCCCGTCGACGCCGCGCAAAATCCCCCACACGGCGTTCTTCATCGTGCGCGCGCTGCCGAAATTGGTCGACCGGTAGCTCTCGAGGCGTCCGTTGCGCCCGTAGACGGCCAGCCCGCAACGCACGCCCAGGTCGACGGCGAGGAGTTTGGATGGATCGTTCATGAGCTACTCACTTGCGAGCCGCCTTCTTTGGAGGCAGACCTTCCAGGTCTGGTGGCAGAAGCGTGCAGCCTTGCGCCCAGGGCAAGATGCCCTGCCTCCAAAGGCCGCTGTGGTTTGGAGGCAGACCTTCCAGGTCTGGTGGCAGAAGCGTGCAGCCTTGCTCCCAGGGCAAGATGCCCTGCCTCCTATGGTCTTTAAAACTCGACGCGAAGCATCGCTCCGTTACCCGTCAGCCCCACCGACCACTTCAGCTTGCTCGCCTGGCCGTCGGAGACGTCCTCGGGCAGGCCCAGCTCCTTGCGAAGCTTGCGGTTGTGCTTGTCGGCCACCTGGCTCACGGGCAGGTGCTCGGCCTTCCCCACGATGGTCTCGTCGTCGACCTTCGCGTTGTCGGCGAGCACGTCGTCGTTCATCACCAGCTCGAACCGGCCGCTTTGGCGCAGCGCCTTCTCGAGGGTGTCGGCGGCCATCTCGGCCTCGGCGTGGCCGCCGGCGGCCACCACGATGACGCTGGCGTTGTCGCCGGTCGCAAAGTAGCTCGCCGCCGCGTCGCCCGGGAAGGTCGCGACCCACTCGCCGAGCGGGTCGGGTTGTTCCTGGTTTGCCGATTCCGGGTCGGCCGTCTCTTCCTCAGGACTCGGCGCCTCCTGGGCGAAGCTCGACGAGGGAATCAGTAGAGAAGCGACCAAAAGGGCGACGGACGTGCGGCGACAAAACATACAAACAGCCTCGAATCAGAATCACAGATAAAATCAATCGGCCACGATCTAGAACTCGACGCGCAGCCGCAGTCCGCCGCCGTCGGCATTGCCGGTGGCGTCGATCGACCAACTGTAGTTGCTCGCCTGCTCGTCAGCCAGCGCGTCGGCCAGGCCCAGGCGCCGCTTGAGTCGCTGGTTGTGCTTGTCGGCCAGGCGCTTCGCCTCGCTGAGCTCGACGGGGTGCGGGTTGATCAACAGCGAGCCGAGGTAGACCAGCGAGCCCGCCCCGAACAGAATCCAACCGTTGCGCTGGCGCGTATCATAGATCTCCTGGTCTTTCTCGATCGCCGCCTCCACACGGTCCTGGCAGGCATTGTACTGCGCCTCCTGCTCGTACCAGTCGTACTTGGCGTCGCAATCCACGTAGTCGATATCGAGCCACGGGTCTTTGGCCGTCATGCCGTAGGCCGCACCTCCGATGGCCACGGCGACCCCGACCCCGAAGAGGCCATATTTCAAAGCGCGCTTTTTGTTGTAGTCGTCGGCCAAGTCCGACCGCCCGATCTCCTCGTAGAACTCGTCGACCGCGAGCGGCTTTTTGTACTTGCCGCGATACACGTTGCTCCACTGCCCCACCACGCTGCCGTACTGATTGACGGCGGTGACGTCCTCGAACCAGATATAGTTCTCGAGGTACTCCTGCTTGGCCCGCGCGAGCTCGCGGTCGCTGAGGCTCGGATCGTCAGCCTCGGCCTGCTCGACCTGCTCCTCGGTCGTCTCGGCGACGGCCTCGGCGGCCTTCTTGCTCACTCCCGAGCCCGGGCTGGAGGCCACCTCGGCGCTCGCCTCGACGGGCACACCGCGGGTGGCCGACATCGCCGCGACCGCCTCGCTCGACACCTTGTCGTAGATCGTGACCACCGCCGTGGGCGGCTGGCCCGCGCCGGCGTCGAACACGCGCACGATCGCCATGTAGCGCACCGGCAGATGCTTGGCCTTCGCAAAGATCTGCTCGTCGTCGAGCTTCGAATTGTCGGCGAGCATGTCGTCGTTCATCACCAGCTTGAACTTGCCGGTGTTGCGAAGCGCCTCCTCGAGCACGTCGGTCGCCATGTCGACCTCGGCGTGCTCGCCGGCGGCCACCACGACCGTGCGAACCTTGCTCGACGTGGGAAAGTAGCTCGCCGCCGCGTCGCCCGGGAAGGACTTGGTCCACTCGCTCCGAGCGTCGGGCTGTTCGGCGTCTTGGGGCTCGGTCTCGGTCGAGCCGGGGTCTTGGGCGAGGACCGCGGTCGGTGTGCTCGCAAGCGAGAGGGTGAGCAACGAGGCGATTAATCGTCGATTTGGCATGGGTCCGCCCAGGCTAAACAGGGGAAATAGAGCGCGGCGAGTTTAGGCGGGCGTCGATCCCGCGTCAACGTGGCTTCGGGCGTTGCGAAACGTGCGTCGGTCGCTCCGATGGCCGTTTCTCATTTGCGAAACGCGCGTCGGTCGCTCCGAGGCGACCTCTCGCAAGTGCATAAGGCGCGTCGGTCGCTCCGACGGGCTTTTTTCATTTGTAAAACGCGCGTCGGTCACTCCGATGCGGCCTCTCGCAAGTGCATAAGGCGCGTCGGTCGCTCCGTTCGCCGGTTCGCATTTGCCAAGATGCCCGTCGGTCGCTCCGACGCGACTTCTTCTGCCGCAAAAACGCGCGTCGGTCGCCCCGAACGCCGTTTTACACCTTCGAGACGTGTCAGAACCCGACCCGCACGCTCATCCCACGCGGGCTCACGCCCACCGACCACTCCCACGCGCTCGCGTGCTCGTTGGCCGCGGCCTCGGGCAGGCCGAGCTCGTCGCGGATCTCTTGGTTATGCTCGCCGGCGAGTTGCTTGGCCTCGTCGAGCTCGATGGGGTGCGGGTTGTAGAGCATCCCGACGAACACCGACGACACGAACAGGCCGCCGCCGACCACGCCGGCGGTCACCAGGCGCGTCTCGTCGCCCGGCTCGCCGGTGAGCAACAGCGCGGCCGCCGAGCCGGCGCCCAGCGTGGCCAGGCCTGCCACCGTCGTCCACTTGATCGTGCTGTGCGTGTCGTACGCCTCGGCCAGATCGGGCCGGCCGATCTCGCGGTAGAACGCCTCGCCCTCGAGCGACTCCTTCTGGTCGCCGCGGTAGACGCGCTTCCACTGGCTGAGCGGCGCCTCGTTGCCCGCCTCGTCGAACCAAACATAGCGCGCCAGGTACGCCCGGCGCGCCGGGTCGGCCGCGCGCTCGGCCGTCTCGACGGCCCCCGCCGCCGCGTCGGCGCCGGCTCGTTCGGCGTCTTGTTTGCCCTGCTCGGTTTGTTGGCTGGCGTTGTCGGTCTTCTCGGTCTCCTCAGTCTGCGCAGGCGCGCTGTCCGCCGGCGGCCGGTCGCTCGGCTTGGGCTCCGCCCCGCGGGTCACCGACAGCGCCGTGGCCGCCTCGCCGGTCGCCTTGTCGTAGACGGTCACCACCGCCGTGGGCGGCTTGCCCGCCGCCCCGGCATACACGCGCACCACGGCGACCTGCCCGACGGGCAGGTGCTTGGCCTTCGCGACAATCTTGGCGTCGTCGACCGCCGAGTTGTCGGCGAGCGCGTCGTCGTTCATGACGAAGTGAAACGCGTCGCTGTCGCGCAGCGCGCCCTCGAGCGTATCGGCCGTCAACTCAACCTCGCTGTGTTCGCCCGCGGCGACCACGATGACCGCGGCGTCGTCGCCCCGACGAAAGTAGGTCAACGTCGCGTCCGCGCCGAACGAGGCGCGCCAGGCGCCCGCGGCCGTGCTCGACTGCGCGTCGGGCCCCTCGGCCGCGCCCATCGGGCCGCGCGGTTCGTCGGAGGGTGCATCGTCCTGGGCGAAGGCGGCGCCAGGGGCCAGGGTGAGGGTGGCGATAATGAGTAGAAGCGTCAGGGGGCGGTACGGCATGGGAGGCTCTCGAGTCGCTGCGGGTTGGCAATGCGCGGCGAGTCTAGCAGGTGGGGGAGGGGCGTCAAATCGGAGTCAGGGAGGGGACGAAGGAGGCGGATAAAGACCGATCACGATCACGACGACGATCACGCCACGATTGACCGTGAGCGTACATTTCGGTCGTGATCGTGATCGTCGTCGTGATCGGCAGTTCCATATCGGCAGTTCTATCCGCCTCTCAGCAAATCCGCGTCATCAAGCTCCGTCGCACATAGCGCCGTCGGTCGAGCCGTCGGACTGGCACGTATTACCCGCCTCCGGGTTACTGGCCGACGTCCCGCACCAACTACTCATGCACTCGTCCGAGCTCTCGCACGGCTCGCCTGCGGCCTTCAAGGCCGTGCACGTGCCCGAGAAACTGCCCGACGAGCCGTCCTCGGCGACCTTGCAGTAGGTGCTCTCGTTGCATTGGCCGTAGTTGCAGCCCTCGCCCTCGCCCTTGCGCGCCTTGCACACGTTGGGCGACTCGCCGGTTTCGGGGTCGTAGGTCTCGCAGTAGGCGCCGTCGACGCACCCGCCCGAGTCGCACGACTCGCCCACGGCGCTGGGCGCCTTGCACGTGCCCACGGTCTGACCGGTGTCCGAGTCGTACTGCTGGTCGCAGAACAGCCCGTCTTTGCACGACTGCGAGCTGCCGCCGCACGCGTCGCCCACGTCGCCGATCTTCTCGCAGGTGCCCACGAATTCACCGGTGTCCTCGTCGTACTCCTGGTTGCAATAGGTTCCCTCGACGCACTCGTCCGACCACTCGCACGCCTCGCCGATCGCAAAGCCCGTCGAGCAGGTGCCCGGCTGGGTGACCTCACCGTTCTCGCTCCACTCCTGGCCCATGCACTCGCCGACGACGCATTCTTCGTCCGAGTAGCACTCCCCGCCGTCCTCGACCTGGCCCTCGAGCGTCTTCTCGCAGACCTCCGGCTCCGCTGCGCCATCCGGGAAGACGCCGTAGGAGCAGTCGAGCGACTCCATGGTCGCCAGGCAGTCGCCGGCGTTGTCGGCGCTATACGTCGCGCGCCCCGACTCGACGCTGTCGTTCATCTGCCCGAGCAGGTTGCCGAACAACGCCTGCGCCTTGGTCTGGCACTCCGCCTCGTTGGCCGCCCCACCGAACTCCGAGAGCACCTCCTGCTTCTCGGCCTCGTCGCAGCAACCGAAGATCCGCCCACACACGATCTCGGCGTATTTTTGCGGCAACTGGTCGAGAGCCACGGGCGGACCGTCGACGACGGGAATGTTACTGCCGCCATCGTATTTGCAGACCCTCGACACGCCCGCGTCGCTCCCCTCGGCGGGTTCTTCGTCGCTGAGCTCGCAGGTGTAGTTAGAGGGACAATCGTCGTTCGTCTCACAGGAGATCGGGCTACTGCTGCCGCCCGAGGGGTCGCCGCAGCCGACGAAGAGACAGGTGCTCAGGCCGACCAGGACGACCCCGAGGGTGCGGGCGCCCAGTGGGCGGAATAGTTCGTGTAATTTTTTCATGGTGACTTCCTCAATTCATAGGTGAATAGCGACGGGGCTATCGTAGAGGAAGTTGGGGGTGGAGCCAAGAATTGGAGGATGGGGAGACGCGGATAAAAGCCGATCACGATCACGACGACGATCACGGTCGAAGCCGACGTAAGCGGTCAATCAACCGTGATCGTGATCGTCGTCGTGATCGTGATCGGCCGTTCCCTCCGCAGTTCCCGATCAGAGAAATTCTGCCAATTTCCCGCTCAGCGCATCTTCTAGGCCGCCTCCGCTAAAAAAGGACGCAACAAATCGAGCTCCTGCGCCGAAAACCGTAATGAGGCGACTCCTTGATGGTGGTCGCTCTCATGATCGTTCTGTTTCAACTATCAACCTCGAGGAGACTCGAGAAGGAGATAACATGCTCGCTTATGAGAAACTCGATGTTTACCAGTGTTCCCTCGATTTTGTCGCCCTGAGCGCCCAAGTGATCGAGGCGCTACCGCGCGGCCATAGCGATGTCGCCAACCAATTTCATCGAGCAGCCTATTCAGTTCCACTTAATATCGCAGAAGGTAGCGGAAAGATGACCGCCAAAGACTCGCGTCGCTACCGCGCGATTGCGCGTGGTTCAGCTGCCGAATGCAACGCGATTCTCGATGTCCTCGATCGCCTTAATGTCATCGAGTCACAGCAGTACCGGAAGGGCAAAGAGTTGACGAAGCGGATGGTGCAGATGTTGACAAAGATGTGCTGATAGTCCGCAGACGCGGATAAAAGCCGATCACGATCACGATCACGACGACGATCACGGTCGAAGCGAACGTAGGCCGTCAATCAACCGTGATCGTGATCGTCGTCGTGATCGTGATCGGCCGTTCCCTCCGCATTTCCCGATCAGAGAAATTCTGCCAATTTCCCGCTCAGCGCATCTTCTAGGCCGTCTCCGCTAAAAAGGGACGCAACAAATCGAGCCCCAATGTCATCGAGTCACAGCAGTACCGGAAGGGCAAAGAGTTGACGAAGCGGATGGTGCAGATGTTGACAAAGATGTGCTGATAGCCCGCAGACGCGGATAAAAGCCGATCACGATCACGATGACGATCACGGTCGAAGCGAACGTAGGCCGTCAATCAACCGTGATCGTGATCGTCGTCGTGATCGTGATCGGCCGTTCCCTCCGCATTTCCGCCAATTAACACCTCACCGAAGCTTCTCCTGCATCACCTTAATTAAGCCACCGGCCAGCACCATCACCACCTGCCGCGCCGACAGGGAATGCACCGCCTCGAAGGTCTCGCCTTTGGTCACATTCTCCACCTCCACCGTGCACCCCTCCTGAATCTGCTCACGCACATCCGATATCCGCAGCGTGTCGCCTTGGTCGATCGCCTCGTAATCCTCGTCAGACTGGAACTCGAGCGGCAAGACGCCGAAGTTGGCCAGGTTTTGCCAGTGGATGCGCGCATAGCCCTTGGCGATGGCGAAGCGCAGGCCCAGAAAGCGCGGGGCGAGGGCGGCGTGCTCGCGGCTCGAGCCCTGGCCGTAGTTGCAGCCGCCGACGACGCTGTGGCCGTCGACGTCGTCGTCTTCGTCGCGGTAGTGCAGGGCGCGGTCGTAGTACTCGGGGTCGACCACGTCGAAGGTGTACGTGGAGATCTCGGGGATATTGCTGCGAAGCGGCAGGACCTGGGCGCCGGCGCGCAAGATCTCGTCGGTGGAGATGTCGTCGCCCATCTTCAGGGCGACCGGGGCGCATAAGTTGTCGGGCAGGGGGTCGAAGTCGGGGATTTGGGTGACGTTGGGGCCCTTTTGGAGCTCGTAGGACTTCGCCTCGTCCTCCGGGAGCGGGGGGACGAGCATGTCCTCGTCGATGATGATGTCGTCGGGCTCGTCGAGGCGCGGGTAGTCCATGTCGAGGTCGCGTGGGTCGGTGATTTCGCCGCGCAAGGCGCTCGCCGCGGCCGTCTCGGGGCTGACCAGGTAGACCTCGTCTTCCTCGGTGCCCGAGCGGTTGGGGAAATTGCGCGGGACGGTGCGCAGGCTGATGCGGCCTTTGGCCGGCGCCTGGCCCATGCCGATGCAGCCGTTGCAGCCGGCCTGGTGGAGCCGGGCGCCCGACTGGATGAGGCTCAACAGGTGGCCGTCGCGGGTGAGGTTCTCCAAGATCTGGCGCGAGGTGGGGTTGATGTCGAAGGAGACGCGGTCGTGGACCTCTTTGCCGCGTACGATCTCGGCGACCACCGCGAAGTCGCGCCAGCCGGGGTTGGCCGAGGAGCCGACGTAGGATTGGTAGATGGGTCGGCCGGCGACCTCGCGCACGGGCACGACGTTGCCGGGGCTCGAGGGGAGGGCGCATAGCGGCTCGAGCTCGCCCAAGTCGATCTGCTCGTGGACGTCGTACTCGGCGTCGGCGTCGGCGACGAGCTCGGTCCAGTCGTCCTCGCGGCCCTGGCGGCGAAGAAAGCGCCGGACCTCCTCGTCGGACGGAAAGACCGTCGACGTCGCCCCGAGCTCGGTGCCCATGTTGGCGATGACGTGGCGGTCCATGGCCGACAGGCTGGCCAGCCCGGGCCCGTAATACTCGATGATGCGGTTTTTGCCGCCGTCGACCCCGTGGCGGCGGAGCATCTCGAGGATGACGTCCTTCGCGCTGACCCAGTCGGGCAGCTCGCCTGTGAGCTCGACGCCCCAAACTTGGGGCATCTTGATGTTGAGCGGCTCGCCGGCCATCGCCAGGGCGACCTCCAGGCCCCCCGAGCCGATCGCGAGCATGCCGATGGCCCCGGCGGCGGGCGTGTGGCTGTCCGAGCCCGCCAACGTCTTGCCCGGCACGCCGAAACGCTCCTGATGCACCGGGTGGCTCACCCCGTTGCCCGGCTTGCTGTACCAGATCCCCCACTTCTTGCAGGCGCTTCGCAAAAAGAGGTGGTCGTCGGGGTTCTTGTTGTCCTCCTGGATGAGGTTGTGGTCGACGTACTGCGCCGAGAGTTCGGTCTGCACCCGCTCCAACCCCATCGCCTCCAACTCGAGCATCACCAGCGTGCCGGTGGCGTCCTGGGTGAGCGTCTGGTCGATCCTCAGCCCGATCTCTTCGCCGGGCTCCATCTCCCCGGTCCCCCCATCCCGCCGAACAAGGTGCGACTCGATCAGCTTCTGCGCGACATTCTGGCCCATCTCGACCCTCCGGTGGTTGAATTTATCCCACCGAAAGCTCCCAACGAACCGGTAGAGGTCAAAGAAAAAAGCCCGCGAGTGCGGGCTTTGGAGAGGGGGGATTCACCACGGGGACACGGGGGACACGGGGATAAAAAGTCTTTCCCCGTGCTCTCTGTGCCCACCGTGGTGATTGATCCCTTAGCTACCGTACTTGACGCTGCAGCCGTACGGCTTGGTCTCCGACTTGGGCACGTCTTTGCCCTCTTTGAGCGCCTGGACCGCTTGGGTCACGTAGTTGGTGCGCTCTTCGACCTTCTTCTTGCCGCGCGGGTCGTCGTCGATGGCGCCGCGGTAGCGAAGCACGCCCTCTTTGTCGACCACGTACATGTGCGGGGTGGTCTTGGCGTCATACATCTTGCCGACTTTGCCGTCGGCGTCGAGGAGCACGGGCATGTCGAAGCCCCACTCTTCTTTCGACTTCTTGGCGCTCTCCGCGGTCACCGTGTTGGTGGTGTCGACGGCCAGCCACACGACCTCTTCGGCACCGCCGACGGCTTCGTGGGTCTTGGTCATCGTCTTCTCTTCCTCTTTGTGGCGCACCACGTACGGGCAGCCCGGGTTGGTCCACTCGAGCACGACGATCTTGCCCTTGTAGTCGCTCAGCTTGTGCGTCTTGCCGCTGGCGTCTTTGAGCTCGAAGTCGGGGGCCGGCTCGCCCACGGTCGCCGTGGCGGTCTCTTCGCCCTCGGCTTTGTCGGCTTCTTCGCCCTCTTTGGCGGCCGCGCCTTCGTCGGCCTCTTCGGCCTTCTCGGCGGCTTCTTCGCCTTCTTTGGCCTCACCTTCGGCCTCGACGGCCTCGGCCTGGTCGCCCGTGGCGGCTTCTTCTTTCTTCTCGCAGGCGACGCCCAGGGCGAGCACGCCGGTCAGGATCAACGACAGAATCGTCTTGGTCTTCATTCTAGACTCCTAGCACGGTTGAGTAGTGATTCGCGCAGATCTTGGCAGAAGGGGGGAGGGGTTGGCAAGGGGGCCTCCTCCTCGATCCTCCTCCACTTCGCTTCGCTCGCGGAGGAGGGGACCCCTCCTTGGTCCTCCCCACTTTGGGACTGCAAAGTGGGGAGGAAAATGTCGGTCTGTTGCGCCAATTAGCCGAAACTATTTGCTCAGCGCCTCGACCAACAACTCCACCGTCAACACCTCCGGCAACACCTGCGGGTCGTTAGGATGCTCCGGGTGGTACACCAGATACATCGGCACGCCGCCCTTGCCGTGCTCGGCGAGTTTTTGGCGGATGCGCTCGTCGGGGTTGGTCCAGTCGGCCTTGATGGTGACCACCTCGTTGTCGGCGATGGCCCCTTTGACCTCGGGGGTGTCGATGATGGTGCGCTCGTTGACCTTGCAGGTGATGCACCAATCGGCGGTGAAGTCGACGAAGACGACGTTGCCGTCGGCGAGCTCTTCTTGGACCGCCTCTTCGGTCCACTCGCGCCACTGGATGCCGTCGGCCGGCGCGGACTGCGCGCTCGCCGCCTTCTGGCGGTCGAAGTCGAGCACGTACCAGCCGGTTGCGGCGACGACGAGCGCCGCCAGGAGGGTGAAGCCCCATTTGCGCACGCCCTCGAAGCGGTACTGAATCTTGCCGAAGAACCACGCCCACAGCGCGAGCACGCTCAAGAAGATGATGAGCTGGACGATACCGTCGGCGCCGGCCATCTGGCCCAGAATCCAGAAGAGCCACACGACCGTGCCGATGAGCGCGAAGCCCAAGACCTCTTTGAGGACGCTCATCCAGGCGCCGGGTTTGGGCAGGAGCTTGGCGGCGCCGGGGGTCAACGTGAGCACCACGAAGGGGGCGGCCAGCCCCAGGCCGAGCATCACGAAGATGGCGATGATCGTCCACGCGCTCGACGCCAAGGCGAAGCCGACCGCCGTGCCCAGAAAGGGCGCCGAGCAGGGCGTCGCCAAGATCACGGCGAGCACGCCCTCGGCGGCGCTTCGGCGCAGGCCGCTGGCCTGGTGGGTCTTCTCGGCCAGCTCGTTGGGGGCCACGCTCACCTCGAAGACGCCAAAGAGGTTGAGCGCGAAGAGCACCAAGATCGCGCACAGCGCGGCGATGAAGAGGGGCTCCTGGAACTGGAAGCCCCAGCCGACCTGCGTGCCGGCGGCGCGAAGGCCGACGACCACCAGCGCCAGCGCCAACAGTGAGCCGACCACCCCGCCGGTGTAGGCCATCCCGTGCGACAGAATGCTCTTCTTCGACTCGTGGACGAGCTGGGTGAACGAGCTGACTTTGATGGCCAAGACCGGGAAGACGCACGGCATCAGGTTCAAGATCATGCCGCCGAAAAAGGCGAGCAGCAGGGCCTTCCACCAGGCGATCGGCTCGGCGGGGCCGGGCTTGGAGGGCCCAGGCTTGGAGGGCTTGGCTTCTGCTTTGTCCGCGCTCTCAGCGCCCGTCACGGCTCCGAGCAACGGGCTGTCGATCTCTTCGACCTCGGCGCCTTTCGGCCCCCGCGGGAGCGGCTCGTCGACCAGAAGCTCGACCTTCTCGCCGTCGCGCTCCAGGTGAATCACCCCCGACAGGCGCTCGCCGTCCTTCGGCTCGTTGGACCCGGCTTTGCCCGCGAGCTCCAAAATCTGGCCGTGCTCGGCACTCGGATGGGCGCGAACGCCCACCACCTCGAGCTTCGCCTGGGCGGTGGTGTCGGGGATGAACGCGTATTTGCGGATATCGTAGGCGACCGTGTACGGCTCGCAGTCCTCCGCGCGCTCGGGGCAGTAGTCGAGGGCGATGGCCGCGCGAAACTCGTCGCCGGGGCGAATCGGCTCTTGGGACAGGGCGGTGGCGACCGCGATGCCGAGCTCGTCGGCGGTCTCGGTCAGGTTCTTCTGGGCCCGCTCGAACAGCGCGCGCACCTCGTCGGGCGCGGGCGTCGTCTCGTCGGCCACGGGGATGGAGCGCTCGAGCTTGGAGTTGCCGGGGATGCACTCGACCTTGCAGGCCAGGTAGTCGACCTCGGCGCTGACGGTGAACTCGCCGCTCGCGTCTTGGGAGACGTTCGCGTCGGCAAAGAAGAGCACCTGCTCGCTGTAGCCGAAGGTGTAGACCTCGCCGGCCTTGTCGACGAAGACGTGCGGGGCGGGCCACTGCAACTCGCCCACGGTCGCGCTGTCGCTCGCCAAGTCGGTGTCGGTCGACAGCCCCGCGTCGCCGCTATTACGCCAGTAGATATGCCAGTCGGGATCGAGGGTGTAGAGCACCCCGACGCGCACGGTATCGCCCGCTTTGACCTGGCTGGCGTCGATCAGAAGGCGCGTCTCCACGCGCGGATCGTTGCCGTCGACCGCCCCTTCGCCGTAGGCGGAGTCGGGGACCTCGGGGACGGCGAAGGCGGTGCTGGTCACGAGGGTGAGCAGCAGGGCGGCGAGGATGGCGGGTATGTGGCGTGTGTGGGTCATGATCTGAAGTTTTGAAATCCCTTGCTTTTTGGCGGGGCCCCTCCGTCGGCTCAGCTACGCTTCGCCGACACCTCCCCTGGGCCTGTAACGCGGCCCGGGGAGGGGGATTGCGCGTCTGAACCACTTTCCTTGCCTGCAATCCCCTTCCCCGGCGCGCTTTTCAGCGCCAGGGGAAGTGCCTCGCGCTGTCTGCGAGGCGAAGGGGCCCCGACAGTAAGCAAGGGAGCGCAGGTCCTTACTCACCCAAACAACCCAGCATACATCTGATCTTCCGGCAACGCCGCCTGCTGCGCCTCCGAGAGCTCACGGATTCCTTTGTCGGCGACCTCCAGCAGCGCCAAGAGCTCTTTGTGCGAGAAGGTCGACTCCTCGCCGGTGCCCTGGATCTCGACGAACTCGCCCGAGCCGGTCATGACCACGTTCATGTCGACGTCGGCGGTGCTGTCCTCTTCGTAGGGCAGGTCGAGCAGGACCTGGTCGCCGAGCACGCCGGCCGAGATGGCGGCGACGTTCTCGCGAAGAGGCATCTCCTCGATGGCGCCGCGCTCGACGAGGCGGCCGCAGGCGAGGGCGAGGGCGACGAAGGCGCCGGTGATGGAGGCGGTGCGGGTGCCGCCGTCGGCCTGCAGGACGTCGCAGTCGAGCCAGATGGTGTGGCCGGGGAGTTTTTCGAGGTCGCATACGGCGCGCAGGCTGCGGCCGATGAGGCGCTGGATCTCTTTGGTGCGTCCGCCCACGCGGCGACGCTCGCGGCGAAAACGCGGCGCGGTCGAGCCGGGCAGCAGGGCGTACTCGGCGGTGACCCAGCCGCGCTCGGGCTCGGCGTCGCGCATCCAACGCGGCACGCTCTCCTCGACGCTGGCGGTGCACATCACCTTGGTTTTGCCCATGCTGATGAGCACCGATGCCTCGGGCATCTCGGTGAAGTCGGTCTGGATGGTCACGGGGCGAAGTTCGTCGAGGTCACGGCCGTCGAAGCGATCTGTCATGGGAGCTCCAGTTAAGAATGATTGATCAAAAAAGCTATTTGGGCCGACAAACTACAATTTGAGGGTCGAATTGGCCACCGCATCCGATGACACGACCCTCAAATTGTCGTCTGTCCGCCCAAATAGCGACTTGGCCACCGCATCCGATGACACGACCCTCAAATTGTAGTTTGTCCGCCCAAATAGGCGACAATTCTTGCAAGCAAGGCCAAGGCTTACTTCTTGGAGCGCTCGACCAGCTTGGCGTCGAAGTCCTCGACCGATTTGATCAGCGCTTTGACGACCTTTTCGCGGTGGTTCTTCTCGACGACCTTCTGGCCCTCTTTGGGGTGGGTCAAAAAGCCCGCCTCGACGACCACGGCGGGCATCAACGCCCCGCGCAGCACGCCGAAATTGGCCTGCTTGACGCCGCGGTTGGTCGACTCGAGCTTCTTGGCGAGGTTGTTCTGGATCGTCTCGGCCAGCAGCCCGCTCTCCTTGTGCTGACGCTCGCGATCGAGGTCACGCTTGAGCTCGACGAGCGCGTCGTTGTAGACGCCGTCCTTCTTGGTCCCGATCGGCGTCTCGATGCCCGACACCACGTTCTTGGCGGTGGCGATGGGCTCGCCCTTTTTCTCCTCTTCGCCCGGCGTGGCTTCGCTGGCCAGCAGGAAGTAGGTCTCGTAGCCGACCGCGCGGTCGTGGACCGCCGCGTTGTAGTGCAACGACATGAACATGTCGGCGCCCATCAGGTTGGCGAAGTGGACCCGCTCGGTCAGGCTCATGTCCTTGTCCCAGTAGCGGGTCAGGATGACTTTGACGTCGGGGTATTTGCGGTGGATCTGGTCGCGCAGCCGGTAGGCCAGCGCCATGGTCAGGTATTTTTCTTTGATCTCGGCCACGCCCAGCGCGCCCGAGTTTTCGCCGCCATGACCGGGGTCGATGACGATGGTGCGCACCTTTTGGAGCGACTTTTTGGGCGCCTTTTTCCCGTCGAGCTCGAAGGAGAAAGCGCGCGCGCGGTCGTCGAGGGTCAAAACGGTGGGGAGATCGATCCCAGTCAGCGTGCCCGGAGGAAACGCGGCCGCCGTGCCGGCCGTAGCGAGCACCGCTGCGAAGATGAGGATCGCGACAATGGTGTGACTTCGAATGAACGACATAGCGAGTTACATCGACTTCGTGGTCATGAAGTAGGGCGCCGTCCTTGGCTGCCCAATCCACCGTGACCGTACCACGTTGTCCTACACGCGCAAATTTTTTGCGCGGCTTAGAAACGGAAGTTCAGGCCCAGGTTCAAATCGAAGTTGATGCCCGTCTCGGGCACCAACACGATCAAGTAGCCGTCGGCGGCCAGCTCGACGTTCTCGTGGACCGGCCACATCGCGCCGGCGCCGACGCCGAAGTGAGCCCAACCGGGGCGCACCGTGTCGCGCACGTAGCAGAAGTCGCCCACGACCGGGTCTTCGACGCGGTCTTTGCCTTCACATTGCGGCGCGGGCGTCTGGCCGTCCTCGAGGTAGTACGACTCTTTGAGCCGCAGCCAGTGGCGCACGCGGCCGATGCCGGCGCCGGTGCTCGAGTACATGCGGAAGCGGCTGATGTCTTTGAAGAACCAGCGGTACTTGAAGCCCAACAGGCAGTCGCCGGGCATGCCCAACCCGAAGCACTCGTCTTTGGTGTCGAGGAACGAGTTGCCGCCCTTGGACTCGGCCGGGATGCGGCTGAAGTCCTGCGGCGGGGAGAACTGCCAGCGGAAGTACATGCCCAGGTGGGCGTTGTCGGTGATCATGTAGCCGGCGTCGAGCATGCCGTGGCCGAACGCCGGGGCCAGACCGCCCGATACGGCGCGCTCGGGGTGCGCCGTGGGGTTGCCGCCCGGCAAGAAGCCGAGCCCGGAGCCACCGGTGACCATGACGTAGACTTTGTGACCGGAGGCGTCTGCCGGAACTTCCGGCTCCTCGGTGCCGCCGCCTCCACCCTGGCCTTTGCCCTTGCCCTGGCCGTCGACGACCTTCTGGTCATCGCTCGAGCCGAGCACGGTGGTGTTCATCGGCGAGGTCTGCGTGCCCGCCTGGCCGATGACGTTGCCGGCGCGGTCGACCGCCTCGATATAATATTCGATCTGGCTGGTGCGCACCTGCTCGGCGGGGATCTCCACCGCAAAGCGTGTGGTTCCGGTGGGCTTCATCTCGAGCTTCTCGAACTCGTTCTCACCGAAGCGCCGATGCAGCACGAACACCCGGTAAACGGGCATGTCGGCGGGCACAAACGCCTCGAGCTCGAGCGGCTCGCCGGCCTTGGCGGTCGCCGGCGGGGTGTGCTCGAACTTGCCGCTGCCGGCCTGCGCGTTGCCCTGGCCCTGCTCGCTGCCCGAATCGTCCTTGGGCTCGGGCACCTGCTGGCGGGCCTGCGCCATCGCCTTCTCGAGGCTCGGGTTCTTGTAGTGCGGCGGGATGCTCACGTCGTAGTCGTGGCCCAGCGCCGAGACAAAGCGCTCCTTGGCCTTGGCTTCGTCACGCCCCTCGGCGAACTCGACGATGGCCAGCATGACGTACAACTCGGCGACCACCGGGCTGCTGATGCCTTCGCTCTGGGCCAGCCCGATGGCGTTTTGGAGCTTGTTCTTGGCGTCGCCGATCATCAGGACGTCGTAGTCCTCGGTGGCCTGCTTGAGCATGCCCTCGAGCTTCGACTCGGTGTCTTGGGCGACGGCAACCGACGGCACGGACATGACGGCGGTGCCGGAGGCAGCCATCATGAGCGCAACGAATGTAAGGCGTGTCAGACGCTTCATAGGAGTGGCATCCAGTGGGTGCGAACGAACGGCGAGGCCGCTGGAGGGTGTCCAGCGGCCTCAGTCCCGGAGTCGCTCGTGATCATCTCTCGGTGATGTGAATCTCCACGCGTCGGTTGGCCGCGCGTCCAGCCTTGGTCGCGTTGTCCTCGATGGGTCGGTCTTCGCCGAAGCCCTTCGAGAGCATGCGCGATGAGTCGATGCCTCGGCCGACCAGGTACTGCACGACGCTCGCGGCGCGCTCGTCGGACAGCTTCTGGTTGTACCTGTCGCTGCCGCGGCTGTCGGTGTGCCCTTCGATGCGCACCTTGATGGTCGGGTTGGCGGCGAGCACCTCGGCGACCTCGTTCAGGAGCGGGTAGCTCTGCGGGAGAATGTCGGATTTGGCCGTCTTGAAGTGAACTTTCTCGTTGAGCTTGATCTGGTCGCCTTCGACCTTGACCAGCTTGCGCTCCTCGGGGCAGCCGTCGTCATCGACGTCGCCGTCGTAATCTTCAGCCTCCAAGGGACACTTGTCGAGCATGTCGGCGATGCCGTCGGCGTCGTTATCCGTCTCCGGGCAGCCGTCTTCGTCCTGATAACCGTCGAAGTCTTCGGGCTTGCCGGCGCACTGGTCGTTGAGGTCGGCGATGCCGTCGAAGTCGTTGTCGAACTCGGGGCAGCCATCTTCGTCGCGGAAGCCGTCGACGTCCTCTTTGACGAACGGACACTGATCGGTCACGTCGGCGATGCCGTCGCCGTCGTTGTCATCATCGGGGCAGCCATCCTCGTCCTCGAACCCGTCGATGTCCTCGGGGTCCATCGGGCACTGGTCCTCGTTGTCGAGCAGCCCGTCGCCGTCCTGATCTTTGGGCTGAGGCTTGGCCTCGGCGACCTCGACGGTGGGGGTCTTCTCGACCTGCATGGCGACCGCCTGGTCACGACACTCGTCGAAGTCCGACATCTTGTCGGCCTTCTTGGCGTGCTCCTCGGCGCGGTAGATATGATTGCGCGCACGCACGAAGTCGCCCTGGTTGAGCTCGTAGAGGCCGAACTCGACGCTCGACTCGGCGATGGCGATCTCGTGGGGCGCGCATCGGTAGGCGCGCTCGTGGATCGTCTCGTTGAGGGCCTGAATCTCTTTGGCCTGACCGCGAAGCTTGGCGCCCGTGCTGCAGCCGACCGTGCCCAAGGAGAGCAGGGCGACCATCATGCCGAGGGCCAGCGAAATATATTTTGTCCGGTTCATCAACGCGAACCTCTTACGTCGTTACCGTCAGTAAATCATCGAAAGCGGCCGTGCCGCCTGCACTGCTTAGAACCCGCGAGGACCTGCCTCGGTGTCGGATTCTGCCTGCTTTTTCTGAGCCCCTTCGACCTCTTGGGTCTTGGCTTTGTCGACCGGGCTACCGGTCCAGGGGTCCTCTTTGGCCTTCAAGATCGCCGCACGCGCGGCCTGCTTGGCCTTGCGCGCGTAATCGTAAGCCGCCTCGAAGTCGGAGTAGCCCCACTCCTCTTTGGCTTTGTGCAGGTAATATTTGGCGCTGAAGTATTCGTAGGGCGCCTTTTCGTGCGCCTCGACCACTCGCGCGCGTTCGAAGTCGACTTCGGCTTCGCTGATGCGCTGGGTCGACTGGACGGGTCCACACCCGACGAGCAAAACAGTCACCAATACGAGCGTGGCAGCCACCAGGCCACCACGCGCCGTCGTGCCGAGGGTACGTACGGTGTCTCTCAAAACTTGCATAGAACTTGTCGGCGAGAAAGTACTTTTGCGGCCTCCCCACAAGGAGAGCCAAACCGGCCTTCGCGTGCATCGCGCGGGTGTGAAAGCTGTTCGAACTCTACTACCAGAGTCTCAAAAACAGTGTCAAGTTTTGACCCACAAACACGCGTCTCTCAATGACAATAACACAAGCTGCGGCGAGATGGCAGAAAACAGAGCGGGTCGGTCGAAATTGAGGTTTGACGAGCTGCGAGGCCTTTACCCTCGCCAGCGATCGAGTTTGGCGTGCGGGAAAAACCGGTCCATCACCTCGAAGAACGCCTCGGCGCCGTCGCCGTCGGTGTCTTCGGTGAGCAACCCTCGCCAGCCGTAGGTGCCGCGCGAGGTGAGCAGGCAGTCGAAATATTCGCGGAAGGTCAGCTCGAGCAGCTCGGAGGTGTGGCTGTCGAGATCGTGCACGAAGAGGTCGTAGGTGGGGTAATCCTCCTCGACGCACATCACCACCATCTTCGACGACTCGGGGCCCAGGTCACGGTCGACGCCGCGAAGCGACCACAAAAAGTCTTGCTCTTCGTCGCTGTGCTCCGGAAGGCTGTGCCACAGCGAATCGAGCCAATTGTCGAAGACGGTGGCGAAGTCGAAGATATGCGCGCCACCGCCCGGCAGGAGCTGGCCGTCGTGCTCGTAGCTCCAGGAGAACTCGAGCCCGTCGGTGATCTGGTAGAACGACTTGATCCGGCTGGGCACCAAAATGCCCAGGCCGTGCTCGATGGTCTCGATGGTGAAGTTGGGCACGGGATCGTGCATCGTCGCCTCGACCTCGACGATGCCGTCGGTCTGGCGCAACTCACCGATCATCGCGTGAAAATCGAAGAGCAGATCCCAGTTGAACAACTCGCGTTGCTCTTCTTGCTGCTCTTCGGAAGAGCCCGGAGAATCGTCTCCGGGCCCCGGTATGACCATCTTGTCGGTCAAAACGCGCTCAGCTCTTGTTGGTGATCTTGGCGGCGGTGATGAGCATCTCCCAGCGGACCTGGTCGCCCTCGATCTTTTTGGCCTCTTTGCCGGTGCCGGCGACCTCGTCGTCGGCGTAGTGCTGGGCCTCTTTCTGCGGGACGACCCGCTTGATGAGCTTGCCTTCGACGATCGCTTCGCCTCCGGCGGAGTTGCGCGGCACGAAGAACCCGTAGTCCTTCATCTTCACGCGCACCGGCTGGTCGACGCCCTCGGCGGTCAGGGTGAACCAGCAGCCCTTCTTCTTGCACACCTTCTCGATGTTGGCGCTCACCTTGTACGGCCCTTCGCCCTCGGCAGCTTTTTCCATGGCTGCAGCCAAGGTCATCGGCTCGCCCTCGATGGTGAACTCGGCGCCGTAGGTGCCAGTCTCGCCGGCCGGCAGATCAGCTGCGAGCCCGTCCTGGGTCTTCTTGGCGCCCTCTTCGGCGGCAGAATCATCGGCCTCGGCCTTTTCGGCCGTCTCTTGCTGGGCCTTTTCCTGTTCCTGAGACTTCTCCGCTTGGGCCGCCTCTTGCGCACTCGCCTGCGAGGCGTCGTCCTTTTGAGGCTCCGAAGTCTCACAACCTGCCCCTGCTGCCAATGCGGCCACTGCCGCTGCTACCAACCACTTCTTCATAAAACTCTCGCTCGTCGTATTCTCAGAAGGTGAGCTCATTCGTCTGTCCGGTTACGTTAGCGGGAGACGGTTCTGTGTCAACAGCGGCTCCACTGCGCTATCTCGCCCGATCTCAAGGTAAAAGCGCGCATTTTCTTTGACCGTATGCAATTCTTACTGATAAACTCGGGCCAAACACCGCGACAAATTTCGAGCGCGCGTGGGCGCGATTTGTCGAGGGGAGATAGCTGCGCCACACAGCGGGTTTTACCATTGGGTACCGAGACGCAATTGACTGAAAGTCTGCTCGACAACATCGAGATCGACCCCGAGCGGGTACAACGCGCACGTCAGCGCGCGCAAGATCTCGACAGCGACGTCGTTTCTCAGTTGTTGGTTGCCGGCGACCTTGCCGAAAAGGAGCTGCTCGAGGCTCTGTCGGAGCAGACCGGGCTGCCCGCCGCCGATCCAACCGACTACACGCAGGTCGACCGCGACGCCTTCGAGACCCTCGACGCCGACCTGATTCGACAGCATTGCATCATCCCTTTTCGCAAGCACCGCCGAAGTTTGGCCGTCTTTGTGGTCGAGCCGCTCGACCAAGAACTCCTCGAGAACATCGCCGACGAGCACAGCGTGACGCTGTCGCAGTTCGTCTGGCCGCGGCTGCGCTTCACCGAGGCGCTGCACACGCTGCTGGGCGATGCGGCCGACGGCTGGCTGGCCAATTTTATGAGCGAGACGAACCGCCGGGTCAGCTTTGGTGGCGGGGTCAGCTCCACCGGCGAGCACACCGAAATCGACCTCGATTCGCTGGGCGTAGGATGGAGCCGCGAAGATACCCTCGAGTTCCTGCGCAACTGCTACGATCGTGACGCGCTGTTGCACGCGCTGCTCGGCTTCTCGAGTAAGTGGCTCGACAACCGCATGGTGCTCGTACTCGGCCACGAACGTGCCCAGCCGTACCTCGTGGCCGGGTGGCCCGAGCTGTCCGACGATTTTCGCGACATCCAGACCCTTCGGCGCGTCAACATCGACGTGCCTCCCGACGCCGTCCTGTTCGATGCAAATCATGTGGGTCACTCGATGGCCGAGATGCCCGAAGATGTCGGCCTCGGCCAGCTCTTCGTCGAGCTGACGCTCTTCCCGCCCGACAATTTGCTGGTGCAAACAGTGCGCATCGGCTCGCGGCCGTCGATGGCGGTCATCGGGGAGCCTCGCAGCGACTCGATTCCCTCGGCTGGCCCCCTCGAAGAGGTCGCTCGCGCCGTGGGCGACCAGCTCGAAGAACTGGTGCGACTGGCCAAAGCTCGCCAGCTTCCGCCGACCTCCGAGCGCATTCCGGCGTTGCCCGAGTCCTCCGAGCAAGCTGAAGCTCAGTCGGAAGACGACCCGTCGCCCGGGGCGATGCCGAGTTTGGCCGAGGCCGCTTCATCTGCCTCCGAACCCCACGAAGAGGTCCCGGACAGCCCTTCGGCGACCTCCTTTGGGATTCCGTTCGCCGACGCTGCGCCGAGCCTCGAAGAAGAGCCGGAAGAAGACAAGCCCGGCGCCACCGCATTCGGCATCCCGTTTGCCGACCAAGCCGACGGCGACAAGAGCAAGAGCTCGCAGCGATCGGCCGTCGAAGTCAGTTCACCGGGGGTCGGCGAGGAGAGCAGCGTCAGCATTATCCAACCTGTCGATCTCGATGAGGACGAAGCCGACGGCGATGGAGACGAAGCAGAAGTACCCGAGGCGTTCGAAGAGGCCGACGAGGATGTGCGCTCGACGATGAGCGGCGGATTTTCAGTCGCCGAGTTCGAGCAGAACCTCAACCCGGCGAGCAGCAGCGCGGCCTCCGCAGAAGCATCCGAGGCCGACGGAGATTTCCCTCCCTCCGAGGCCGAAGATGCCGACGACTCGGACGAGGACGACAAGGCGAACGCGCCGATGTTCCAGATCCTGAGGCCGGTTTCGCTCAAAGGAGGGCGCAAGTCCTCTAAAAAAAAGAGTAAATCGAGCCGTGCCGAAGAATCCGAACCCTTCGAACAGCCCGAAGTAGACGCGGAGGACGAGCCCGGTGCTGTGTTCGAGCCGGTGAAAGAGGCCGAAGCAGAGGCCCAACCGGCCGTCAGTCAATCGACCGAGCAAGACGATTTGTTTGTCGAACGTGATATCGACGTCGAGCGCTTTCCCTCCATCGAAATCGAAGCGCCCATCCACGATGACAGCACAGGCTTCAGTGGCTCCGACACCTCCATCGTCGAAGAACTCGAGGAGGCCGCCGACAAACTCGACAACGCCCAGCCTCACGAAGCCTTCGTCGCCGCCGAGCAAATCGCCGGCTTCGGCAAAGCTGCCATGGCGCTGCTCGAAGAGCGCTTTCCCGGCCGTCTGCTCGTCGATCGCTATCAGTTTACCATTGAGACGCTTCCTCCGGTCAGCGAGCACGGTCCGGTGCTGGCAGCTCTGGCACAGGCCGGTGAGCACGCCGTTCCCGTGGCCGCCTCATACTTGGGGCATACCAGCGTCGAGCTTCGGTTTTACGCCACGTACCTGTTCACCAAGCTGCCCATCGAGGACGTGCTCGACGACTTTATTCCGCGGCTCTTCGACCGCGACCAACAGACACGCTCCATCGCCAAGATCGTGCTGCTGAGCCAGCGCCGCCAACCTTGGTTCACCAAACGCGTCCTGCCCGAGCTTTACGACGTTGTAGCCAGCGCCGCCGAGGACTTGAAGGTCGAGGTCTCCGCTCAACTGCTTGGCGCGCTTCGCGAGCGCGGCGCCGTGCCCTTGCTCATCGACTGCCTCGAGCGTTTCGAAGGCCGCGTCCGAGAAGATATCAACAAGGCGCTTCGCGAGATCACCTACAAGAACTTCGTCCCCTCGGCTTCCGAATGGAAAAACTGGTGGGTCGATGCCCAACATCAATCCCGCCACGACTGGCTGGTCGCCGCGCTCAACTCCACTTCCGAGGAGATGCGTTACCTGGTCTTCGACGAGGTCCAGGAGTTCGACGAGCTCGAGTTGAATTACCACCCCGACCAACCCGCCAAGCTTCGCGGGCGCGCCCAACAAGAGCTTCGTCAGTGGCTCGAAGATAGTTGAATTTTCGATGCCATTATGACGGCATAATGGTGCGTCTACCGACAGAATTTGCCGGCATGGGCGTTGCGGATTTTCTTGTGATGTCGACAGGTCAACGGGCTAGGCCCGCCCCGTTTTTAAGCCACCTCGGATAGGTCATACGCTGGGCGCATGCCTACCCCGACGCCACGACCTACAACGACGCCGCTGCGGCACTCCCATGGCACAGGCCCATCTTCGCGCCACGTCTAACTTCGGCGCATCAACAAACCCGCACCGGGCAAATCCGATAACTGCGCTCCGCCACAAGGGCGAAGCTACCGGCTCCACCTCCGCCGAGCGCGCCGATGATGTACGGTCGCACATCCCATCGAAAATACGCTCGCTACGAAGGCTTTGTTTTGCGGATCGGGAAACCGTTCCGCCGCAAATGCCCTGAGCCCACCGGCTCAGCCACCAGGGAGTGAGCCAAGGCCAACTTCGACTCACCCGCCCGTTTCAAATTTGTGGGGAAATTCGTGCGCACGATACTTCCACCCCTCATTACGGTTTTCGGCAAAAACGCGATTTTGTTGCGTACTTTTTCTCGGGATCGGCCCGTGACGGGATGCACGGGGCGTATTTTTCTTGTTTCCGCTATTCGCCTATCGAGAGGAGCCCAACTTCTGAGCCACCCCCGAAAACCGGCGCACCGGGTTGTTCGCGGCGGCCTCGATGCGCGCCTGCTCGCCGACGAGCACGACCGAGCGTTTGCTACGGGTCATGCCGGTATACAAGATCTCGCGGGTCAGGAGCGGGATGTCTTCCGTCGGCAGGACGACCGCCACGGTGTCGAACTCCGAGCCCTGCGCCTTGTGAACCGTCAGCGCGAAGGCGTGCTCGATGTGGCGGCGAATGGGTTGGATATTGAACGGGACGAACTCGCCGTCGCGCTCGAAGATGGCCATCTGTTGAACGCGCCTAAAGTCGCCATCGGTGCGCACGACGTCGAGGACGAGGCCCTGGTCGCCGTTGAACAGTCCGCGTCCGTAGTCGTTCTGGAGCATGATGATCGGCTCGCCGACTTCCAGATCTCCAGCGTTCGTGCGGCCCAGGAGGCGCAAATGGCGGGCGTGGAAGGCGGCGTTGAGGCGCTCGGAGCCGGTGGCGAAGACGCGGGTGATCGCCAGCACGCGGAACTCGGCGAAGTGCTCGAAGAGTGCGCGAAGCTCGGCGGTGGCGTCGGCCGAGAATTCGGTGCCGTCGTACTCGAAGGTCTGCAGGATGCGCTCGCGGAAATTCGTGAGCGATCCGATGAGCTTGGCGTACCACCAGTCGACGAAGCCGTTCATCAAGACCGGGTCGGGGGCGGGGGCGTCCTCGGCGGGTTCGATCAGCTCGACGCCCTCGCGCAGCATCTCGTCGAAGCCTGTGCGGCGGTCGACGAGCGGGCTGTCTTCGGTCGAGTCACCAGTTGAGCCACCAGAAAAGAGCGGCGCGACCTCGCCGCGGTTCAGCGCCTGGGCGGCGCGCAGGATATTGGCGCCGGCAGGGTCGTTGGGGTCCATGCGGTAGCTCGTCTCCAGGCGCACTGCGAAGCCCGCGGTGGGCTCGTCGCTCGTGGTCTCGTCGAGCGACGGGCTCGACGTGGACTCCACGAGCTCGCGCCAGGGCGTGCGTGTGTCGACCTGCCAGGGGACGAGATCGCGAAAGACCGCGCCCGAGTCGACCGACGGGAGCTGCTCGGCGTCGCCTAGCAAGATGAGCCGCGCGCCGGGATCGACCGCGCTGATGAGCCGCTCCATCAAGAAGAGATCGATCATCGACGCCTCGTCGACGATGATCACGCGCTGCCGAAGGCGGTTATTCTCGTGGTAATAGAACCCGTTACGCGCCTGGGAGTAGCCGAGGAGCCGGTGGAGCGTGCGCGGCTCGTCGAGCTCGGCGAAGAGCGCCTGCTCGGGGGCGTCGCGCCCGTCGAGGGCCATGAGTTGGGCGTTGATCGACTCGCCCAGGCGGTTGGCTGCCTTGCCCGTGGGCGCGGCGAGCGCGATCTCGTCGGGGGCGATGCCCAGGCGGACGAGCATGCGCATGAGTGAGACGACGATGGAGGTCTTGCCGGTGCCCGGGCCGCCCGAGATGATCGTCAGCGGGCGGTACACCGCGGTGAGCAGCGCGTATTGCTGCTCGGCGTTGAGCTGCATCGGCACGCCGTCGCCCACCAGCGGCATGGCGGCGAGGGTGTCGCCCAGGGCCTGTCGGACCGCGTCGAGTTCGAGGTCGGCGTTGCCAAGCGCCATGCGCTCGCGCACCGCGGCGACCAGGCGCGTCTCGTAGTGCAGCATGCGCTGGTGGTACAGGTGTCCGTCGTCGACGATGAGCGGGCAATAGTCGTCGGGCCCGCCGATGACCGTCGAGGCGATGCCCTGCTCGAGCAGGTTCTGAAGCGTCTCCAACATGGTGTCAGACACCGTGTCGTCGGCTTTTCGTGCAGGCCGATTTCGTGCGGGCAAGAGTTCTCGGATCAATTCGCGAAGGTGGCTCTCCTCGCCGGCGTCCAGCGGCAGCCGGGTCGACCCGTTTCGCTGCTCGACAATGGAGGCGAGCACGAGCAGCAACAGCGCGCGCCGCTCGTCGCGCGACAGCGCGTTCTCGAGGCTGACGAGCTCGCGGGCGTAATGGACGATTGCCGCCGACAGGTCGTGGTCGGCGGCGCGATCGGCCAGGCACGCCTCGAAGTCGGACAACAGGGCGTGGCGGCGCTTGGCGAGGCCCTTGGGCTTCTTGGTGGCCTGCTCGGCCGGTATGGAGAAGAGGTCTTGTTGCATATGTACCAGCGCTGGAAGCGCTGCCTCCTAGTAGCGAACCCGCTCTCTCAAATGCTCTTCGTACCGGCGGACATCGTCCCAGCTCGGCCGCCCGTAGTACACACCGTGGCCGTTCTCGGCGTCCATGCCGCGCATGAACAGGTATAGATACCCGCCGAAGCGCTCTTCGTATGCCTCTTCGTCGTGGATCTCCAAGAATTTGACGACCGCGAGCGCGTAGATGGTCGCCTGGATGCCGTAGCGCTCGGCGACGTGGCGGTCGAGCGTGTGGGGGCTGTACTCGGCGAGGATGTCGCTCTTCCAGTCGGCGAAGTAGATCTTGCCGCCCGTTTCGAACAACAAGTCGATGAAGCCCTTGATGTAGCCGCGCTCGATCGCGAATTCGGTGCGCTCGTCTTCGGCGATTTCGTCGATGCGCGCGTGGGAGCGCTCGGGGATCGGGTAGAGAAATTCGAGCTCGCGCAGCGTGCGGTCGCATTGGGCGATGCAGGGGAGCTCGACGGCCTCGGTGCTCAACGGCGTGGTGACCGAGCTCCAGACGAGCTTTTTGCAATAGGCGAGGTACTCCTCGCCGACGCCGTATTGGCGCATGCAGGCGCGGAAGTCGTCTTCGATCTGAGCGTCGTCGAGCCAACTCTCCAGGTCTTGGTGACCGCGCACGCGCTCGAAGTCGAGGTTCTCGACGAGTTCGTGCAGGAACACACCGGCGCGCTTGCCGCCCGGCAGGGCGTCGTCGGGGAGCAGCGCGGCGACGGGCTGGCCGCCGTCGGCCTTGAACTCGTCGGCGTCGATCTCCAGATGGCGCTCGCGCTCGCCTTTGATGCGGCTATACGAGCTGACCGTGTGCCGGCGCGAGCGCAGCGGGCGGAACATCGCGTCGTCGAAGGGGCGCGGCAGGTCGTCGGGCATCTGCCATTGGCGAAGCGCCTGCATCTGGGCGGCGACGTCTCGCACGCGCAGCGTCTGGGCGTACTCGACCTGCTCGAGCTCGAACCAGCCGTCGACCGGGTCCTGCAGGTTGCGCGTGATGGTGTCGAGCCTGGGCAAGAGCGCGGCGTAGGTGCCGTCGATATTGTAGTCTCGCTTGTCGAGCCCGTCTTCTTGGTCAGGCTCGTTCTCGAAGCCCACATACGGCAGGTAGATGCGCGACTTGGCGCGGGTGAGCGCCACGTACATCAGCCGCTGCTCCTCCTCGCGCTGCTCGCGCTCCCACTTGTCGCGCGAGCTCTGCGGCGGCGAGCCGATGTGGAGCACGGGGCGGCCGTCGTCCTCGTGAAAGGCGTGCAGGCTGCCCGACGGGGCGCGCCCGAAGCCGCCGTAGATGAAGACGACTTCGGCCTCGAGGCCCTTCGACTTGTGCATCGTCATGATCTGCACGGCGTCGCGGTCGGTCTCCAGGCGCTGGACGTTTCCGTCCTCGCCCTCGGGCGTCTGGCGCTCTTCGATGAACGCCTTGAGCCGCAAGACGAGCTCGCTCAAATCAAAGCCGCTGCGGTTGGCCTCCTCGAGCAGAATCTCGAAGATATGCAGGTAGTTGGTGAGCTCGCGCTCGCTCGTCTTCGTAAAGATCTCACGGCGCAACAGCCCGCTTCGGCGCAGCACCGAGTTGAATAGGCTCTCGAAGTAGCGCTTGTCGGCGGCCTGCTTCCAGTCGAACAGGTCGCGCACCAACGGGTCGGTGTCCGACATCTCGTCGGTGTCGGCGAGCGCCTCGATGTCGAGGCCGAAGAACGGGGTGAGCCAAGCCTTGAGGCGCTTCGAGCGGTCGTGCGGGTGGGCGATGCCCTGCAGCAGGTCGTAGACGTGCAGCGCCTCGGGCGTCTGGAAGAGCCCGTCTTGTTTGAAGAAGGCGTACGGGACGCCCTCGCGGCGCAGGTACTCGGCGATATAGCGCCCCTCGGAGCGCGATCGGGTCAGCACGAAGATATCGCGCGCCGAGATGCGCTCTTTGTCCGAGTTGACGTCCTCGCGCACGAAGAGCCCCCCGTCGCTCGAACTCGAGTCGTCGAGCAGCGCGCGGATCTCGGAGGCGAAATAGGCGGCGAAGCCCTCGCGAACGCGCGTGGCGTTCAGGTCCGGGTCCATCAACTGGACGAGCGTGATGGGCGTGGCCGGCTCGCCGTCGGCCCGGAATGCCATGCGGTCGGGCAGCGCGCACTCGACGGGCGTGTCGTAGGTGATCTCGCCGGTGAAGTAGGGCGGCTGGGCGTCCTGCTCGAAGATGTGGTTGTAGGCCGACACGACGCCCTGCGAGGAGCGCCAGTTGTCGCCCAGGCGTACGAGCGTGCCGCCGGCGTCGAGCACGGTCTTCTTGGCGTCGAGGTAGGTGTAGACGTCGGCGCCGCGGAAGCTGTAGATCGCCTGCTTGGGGTCGCCGATGAGGTAGAAGATATTCTCGAGTTCGCTCTCGTGGAAGATGCGCCGAAAGATCTTCCACTGCAGGTCGTCGGTGTCCTGGAACTCGTCGATGAGCGCGTACTTGTAGCGGCCGCGCAGCACCTCGACGAGGCTCTGGCCCCGCGGGCTCTCGAGGCTCTCCCACACGAAGCTGAGCATGTCGTCGTAGGAGAAATGCCCCTCTTCTTCTTTGTACTGGCGCAACATGCGCTCGAGCGTGGGCAAGAACTTCTCGACGATGGCGGCTTCGAGGGGCACGACCGCCTCGAAGGCGCGGCGCACCATCTGGCCGACGGGGCCGGCAAAGGCGTACTCGCCGAGTTTTTCGTCGAGGTACTCGTAGGTCTTCTTCTCCCCGGCGAGCGCCAGGAATTGGACGACGTCGCCGGAGGTGCGGAAGGCGTCGAGCGCCTCCATGATGCCGGTCACGCGCTTTACGGTCGCGCGGATCGTGGCGTGGTGGACGCCTTCTTCTTTGAGCTCGGCTTTGAGCGCGTCGGCGATCGCTTTGGCGTCGCGTTCGCCGAACGCATCGAGAGCGCGGGCGAGCGCCATCTCGTCGAATTTGGGCCGGATTTCGGCGCGCGTGCGCACGCAGCGAGACAACATGCGCTCGAGCTTGTCGACCGCGGGGTTCTTCGCCTCGAGCCAGGCGGCCAGGTACGGGCGAAACTCGTCTTTGTGGGCGAACTCGCGCCGCAGCGCCTCCTTGAAGACCCTCTCGAAGAGCACATCGAAGTCGGTGTGGTCTTGGTCGAAGAGCCGATGGTTCTGGAAGGCGTTTTCGGTGAGCACGCGGTGGCAGAAGCCGTGAATGGTGTGGATCGGCGCCATGTCGAACGACGACAGCGCCTTTTGCAGCCGTCGGCGCCTCTTGGTGTCGATCTCCCAAGCTTCAGTCTCGTAATCCTTCGCCAAGAGCTTCGGATCTGCGTCGACGATGCCCTGCAAGAGCTTTCGGATGCGCGCGGTCAGCTCGTAGGTCGCCCTCTCGGTGAACGTGACGATCAAGATCTGCGAGATGCGCAAGTCCTCGTTGGCGAGCAAGAGGTCGATGACCATGTGCTCGATGGTGTACGTCTTGCCGGTGCCGGCCGACGCCTCGATCACGGCGTGATTGTCGTGGGGGATCTGCGCGAGGGTGGCAGGCTTCTTGATTCGGTACGTCTCGATCACGTCGTACCTCCCAGGCGGGTCGGTTCTTGGTTCTTGGTTCTTGGGTCTTGATGTCTGGGTTTATGCGAAGCGCTGCATGACTTCGACTTCAACAGCCTGCGCAGATCACCGCAGGCAGATCGAGCTGCGCCTTTCGGAAAGCAAGAACAAGAACCAAGAACTAAAAACCAAGAGCCGCCGCAATAAGCCATATCACTCCCCCCCGCCCAAACGTTTAAAGAACGGCGCATACCGTCGTTGAAGCAATCGGTCGGCGTCCTGCGGGGCCTCGAAGCGCGCCGGCTGGCGCACCGGGCCGTACTCGGAGCTGCACGTGCTCCAGCGGTTGTTGAGCTGCATCTCGACGAGCTCGTCGAAGGGTGTTTCGTTCTCGGGGTCGAAGTACTCGAAGACCGCCTCGATGGGCATCAAATAAGCGTGGACGCCGCTCAAGAAGTCGGCAGTGAGCGTCTCGAGGTACGCCAGCGCGTCGGCCTGGCTGATGGGGGCGAGGCGCTTTTTGTATTTCGACAGCTTGCGGGCCCGCGCGAGCGACTTTCCGGGGGCGACGACCAGGTCGAAGGGGCGATCTTCATCGATTTTGCCGCTGGCGGCGAGGCCTACCTGCGTGAAGAAGCCGCGCAGGAAGTCCTTGTCTTTGACGCGGCTGCGCGAGACGAGGGTGACGGCGGTGCCGTGTGTGTTATCGAGGGCTTCGGTCTCGCCGTAGAGCTCGACGCGGACGGGTTGGTCGTCGAGGACCAACTCGAAGCTGATGGAATCCCAGATCTCGTCTAACGGCGCGTGGCGCTCGGCGCGCCCGATGCGCTTGACCTCGAGCGGAGCCTCGCCGGGCACGCCCAGCTTGGCGAGGTTGGCGCGCCACGTCTCCAGAAGCTCCAACTGCTTTTTGCGCTCACCTTCGTGAAACGGCCCGGTGGGGAGCTCGCCTTTGAGTTCGAGGTAGCGCGCCTTCTGCTCGTAAATGGGCAAGAACGCCGGGTTATCGTCGGGGGCGTGCTCGGTGATCGTTTCCCAGAAGACGTCGCGCGCGAAGAGAAGCGAGCTCACATACGACGACTCGAAGACCTCGTCCTCGACGTCGAGCAGGTCCTGATCGTCGTCGGAGCGAAGCCCCAGAATCCAGCGCGCCGAGGCCTGCAGCGGGCTCTCGAGGAATTGGCGAAGCTGCGAGAACGACAGCGAGACCTCGAGGAGATCTTCGTCGGGCGCCTGCGCCTTGGGTTGTGCGTAGGTGCCGAGCACCGCGCCGACCTGGTTTCGCAGCGGCTCGGCGACGGCCTTTTCGAGGATCGGAAGCTCCGGAAAGGGCACGTTGTACCGGCGGCAATGCTCGCGGAGGCTCTCGCGCAGGGCGAAGGCGGCGGCCTCGCGCCGGGCTTCGGGATGGTAGACCGTGCCGAACTCGCTCTCCTCGTCGGAGTCGTCCCGGTCAAAATAGGCCGCGTCGAAGCGCCGAAGCGGGTGCTCACGCACGCACGCGGCGGTCTTTTCCCGGCCGAGGTAGCTCTGCTCGAGCATATGCAGCAGGTCGCGCACGACCGACGACGGCTCGAGGGCTTCGCCGGTGCGGCTGTCGCGCGAGACGTAGCTTGCGTAGAAGCGCTCGCGGGTCGACAGCAGGGTCTGCAAAAAGGCGTACTTGTCGCGGTCGCGGCGGCCGGCGTCGCCCTCTTGCCATTTGACCTGGCGAAGGTCGAGCGGGTCGCCGCCGTCGGAGGACGGGAAATACGACTCGCCCATGCCGGCGACGAAGACGGCGCGGAAGGGCATCGGCCGCGCGGGCAAGAATGACGAGACGACCACACCGTCGGCGAGGTATTGGCCGCGGCGGCCTTCGAGCTCGCCGAGCGCACGGCCCAAAAATTCGCGGGCGACGCGGTAGGGCATCTTGCGGCCGGTGACGTCGAGGTCGGCCAGGTCGCCGAGCAGGCGACGGCAGCGCATGAACTCGAACTCCTCGTCGTCGTGGGCCGGCGCGAGGTAATTTTCGACCATCTCGCCGATGCGCTCGAACCATTCGGCGAGCGTGTGCTCTTCGCGGCGGCAGCGGCGGGCGTCGGCGATGAGCGAGCGGGCACACATCACCAATCGGGCGGCGCTCGTCGACTCGCCGTGGGCGTACTCGTGGGGCAGGTAGTGGAACTGCTCGTGGCGGAACGCGCGGTCGTCACCGCTCGGCTCGCCGGTCATAAACCCGCCCAGTACCAGGCGCTTGAGGCCCTGATCCCAGTTGAACAGGTCGCGCTCGATATAGGTGTCGGCGTGGTCTGTGTGGTCGGCGCCGTGGAAGATGTTGAGCTCGTCGCACCAACGAAGCCACGTCTGCGGCTCGACGTCGTCGAATTTGGCGATGACGTTCGGGTGCGTGAGCAACTTGAGCAGCTCGCGGCGCTTGAAGTTGCCGAATGGCAGGTCGAGCAGCAGTTCGAGCGCCTCGACGAGCCGACTGTCGGCGTTCGCCTGCAGGTCGACGATGTTGAACGGGATGTCGTAGACGTCGCGGAAGACCGCCTCGAGGTGGGTCTGGTACTCGACGCGCTGGTCGCGGTTGACGATGACGGCTATCTCGTTGAATTGCAGTGGCTTGTCGTCCCACATGTGGCGCTCGCCGCGCATCAGCGCCCAGATCTCGTTGGCGATGATCTCGGCCTCGCGCTGGATGCCGGGGCAGGCGAGCACGGTGATGCTGTCGTCGTCGAGCGCGTCGATGGGCTCTTCGCGCTCGGGAGCGAGGTCGAGCACGTCCTGCTGGACCTGCGTCAGCACGCTGTCGATAGCGGGCTCCTCGAAGAGCGTGCGCGGGTCATGGCCGCACAACCGGTTGAGCATGCGCACTTGGTCACGCCCGGCGCGGCCCCACAGTCTGAGCGGCAGTGGGAACTTCTCGGGCTCCCAAAAGTCCTCGTCGCGCAGGTCCGGAGCGGCCCCGGCGAGCACGAGCTGCCCGCCGTCGACCGCCTTGCTCGACAGCAGCTCGGCCTCCTCGTCGATGTCGGTGACCACGTCCTCCCAAAACTCACGGCACGGGTTGAGCGACCACAAGTGGACCTCGGTGCGCTCGCCGAGCACGCCCAGAAGGCCCTCGAAGACGCGCCCGAGCTTGTTCATCGCGAAGAGGTGGACGCTCTTGGGGATCTGCAGCGCGTCGGCGGGGACGCGCTCGAAGATCTCGGGCAGCCTTATATATGCGGCGCCCTTTTCGTCGGCGAGTTTGGCGACGCGGCCGTCGGGGGCGAACAGATCGAGCCAGAGGGCGCGCTGCCAGCGCTCGATGCGCCGCCAGTGCGGGTCGCGAAATTGGGGGCTCTCGGGCCACTCGGCGACCATCTCGGGACGCGCGTAGTCGTACTCGCGGAAGAGCTCGGCCAAGTGCGCGCTCAACTGGAAGCGGCGAAGCTCGAGCGAGTCGCGGTCGTCGCCGGCGGCGGAGAGGTAGCCCTGGACCGGCGCCAAGTCCTTTCGTGCCAACAGCTTTTTGTCGCCGAGCGCGTCGATGAGCAGAAGCTGGAGGGTCTGGTCGTCGAGAATCCGGTACTCGCCGCTGGTGGGCAACAGCGACTCGAAAAACTCGATCAGCTGGCGGTACTCCATATGCGCCGCGATGCCCTTGCGGCGGGCGACCTCGAACTTGAGGTACGCCTCGACGTTCCAGTTCGGCACCACCACCGGCGTGCGGTCGAACGGACTCAGCTTGAGCCGCTTGCGCTCGAGCGTGGTCGCCTCGACGAGCGCGTCGACCAGCCTCTCGAGATGGTTGGAGTAGAAGACCTGGAGCATGCTTTTGTGTGTGCGAGAGAGGAGCCCGTGAGGGCATTCGGCGAAACTCTGGCATACTCGCAGGGTTGGGGCAACGGGGGAAATCGGGGGAATAGATCGTGATGCGCGCGATCACGAACTTTGCCTCCCCCCACCTGCATCCTATGTTTGAGACGCGTTACGTTTTGCTAAACGAGGAGCACCACCATGAGCACCGACCGCGACAAACCCGAGTCCTACTGGCGCGAAAAGCTCACCCCCGAGCAGTACCGCGTGCTGCGTGAGGGGGGCACCGAACGCGCGTTCGCCGGCGATCTGTACGAGCACGACGAGGAGGGTGTCTACAAGTGCGCCGCGTGCGGCCAAGAGTTGTTCGACTCGGAGACGAAGTACAAGTCGGGTAGCGGCTGGCCGAGCTTCTATGAGCCGGCCGACGAGGACGCCGTCGACGAGAAGCAGGACCTGAGCCACGGTATGCGCCGCACCGAGGTGGTGTGCAGTAACTGCGGCTCGCATCTGGGCCACGTGTTCCCGGACGGGCCGGAGCCCACGGGGCTTCGCTACTGCATCAACTCGGTCGCTTTGGAGTTCGAGGCCGACTAAAAACAACCTCATCCGCTTGAGAAACGCTGATTTTCAATCTATAACGCGCCGCGTTACACTGTTTATATACTTTGCGCGTTGAATAAATCGCGGCTCCAGAAGTCTCAACGACTGTGACTTCTGGACAATGGAGCGGATGATGAGGAAGTGGACGACTCTGGTAATATTCGTATTGGTTGCGCTCGTCGCAGCCTGTGGCACGGACGATCCCGGCCAGTCACGCAGTAACGGACAGGGCGTCGACGTCGGCACCGACACCACAGGTGGCGACGACGCGGGTACGGATACCTCCGACACAGCCCAAGATACCGGTGACGACGGCGGGACGAACCCCGACGAGTGCGGCTCGGACGCCGACTGCACCGACCCGCAAATCTGCGTGGCGGATCGCTCGGGCAATACGGTCGAGTTCACCTGCCAAGACCCCTCCGGAAGCGGCCAAGTCGGCGATAGCTGCTCGGCCGACAGCGACTGCGCGTCGAACCTGTGCGTCGACGGCACCTGCTCCGCGCCGTGCGAGACGACGTCGGACTGCTCCGACGACGGCAGCATCATCTGCGATTCCACCGACGTCCAGACCGACGGCGGCGCGACCGAGACGGTCAATATCTGCGTGCCCAAGCCGGCTTCGCAGTGCTCCTCGGACGCCGACTGCACCTCCCCCGAGCGCTGCATCGCGATCAAGGGCGCCACGGAAGTCACCTTCGAATGCGGCACGCCCAACTCGGGCGGCGGCGATGTCGGCGACACCTGCTCGACCGACGCCGACTGCGCCCAGAACCTGTGTCAGGACGGCACTTGCTCGGCACCCTGCGCCGCCAACGGCGACTGCGCCGCGGGCGACGACTTCTCGTGCGAGATCTCGCCGGTCGACCTGGGCAACGGCAGCACCGACAACGCCTCGGTGTGCACCCCGCCGCGCACCTGCTCGAGCAAGCGCGACTGCCCGACCGGCCAAGTCTGCTACGTCGACCGCGCCACCGGCGAGGCGCAGTGCGCCAACGGCAACAGCGGTGGCGGCGGTCTGGGCGAGATTTGCACCGACGACGGCGGCTGCGAATCGAACCTGTGCAACGAAGGTCGCTTCCGCGACGTGTGCACCGTGCCGTGCGAAAATGACAGCGACTGCCCGACCCCCGGCTACGAGTGTGGCACCACCTCGCTGGACGACGGCAGCGGCGGCACCAACGACGTGAGCGTCTGCGTCGCCAAGGACCCGACCGCGTGCACCTCGAACGACGACTGCGCCAGTGGCTTGACCTGCGCGATTGTGCCCGACGCCTCGGGCAACGCCCTCGAGTCGGTCTGCATCCCCAACGCCGGCGGTAACGCCACGGGCGTGCCGTGCACGAGCGACTCGGAGTGCGGCAGCCTCGTGTGCCTCAACGACCACTGCAGCGCCCCGTGCGACACCAGCAACCAGTGCGGAAACGGCCAGCTTTGCCAGTCGGCCAACGTCGCCAAGAGCGGCTTGGTTGGCACCTTCGAGGTCTGCGAGACGCTGCCCGATGACCGCTGCGACCAAGACGGCATCTGCTCGGATGGCGTGCGCATGTGCAACGATATCCGCGCCGGCACCAGCGACCCGCAGGCTCGCGAAGCCTACTGCGGCATGCCCGACGCCAACGCCTCGGGCGCCCTGGGCGACACCTGCGAGCAGACGAGCGACTGCCGCTCGCGCATCTGCCTCAACGGCAACAGCGACGAGTGCTCGGTGATCTGCGCGGCCGACAGCCAGTGCGCGCAGGGCCAGGCATGCACGACCTTCAACGTCGGCACCAGCCAGCTCGGCTTCTGCAACACCGCCTGCGCCGACAACAGCGACTGCGGCGGCCTCGACTTCACCGACAGTAACGGCAATACGGTCGAGCACGTGTGCACGACCAACGAGAACACGCGTGAAGACGCCGTCGACCAGATCTGCGTGCGCCGCAACATCGTCGACCCGAACGACAGCAACGTCGGTCTGCTTGGCGATACGTGCTCGAGTGGCTCGGACTGCCAGAGTGGCCTGTGCCTGACCAACACCATCTACGACGGCACCCCCTGCAGCTCGGCCAGCGACTGCCAGTCCGGCCAGGTCTGCCAGGTCGAGCCGCAGAGTGGCCAGCGTCAGTGCGGCGACCAGGCCAGCTACTGCACGCGCGTCTGCGACGACGGCGGCGACTGCTCCGGCGGCGTCTCCGGCAACGCGCTGACCGCCTGCGACTCCAATATCCGGGTGACGCTCAGCACCGGCACGGTGGACACCATTTCGGCCTGCTCGCCGAACTAAACACGGCGCTGCAAACGTAAGAAAGCCCCGGCGAGTTCGATTCGCCGGGGCTTTTTTGTGTTCGGTGTGTATTGGGTGGTTCGTGGCTCATTACCCCGCGGCAAGCCCCGGCTCCGCAACGAAAAAGGCGCCCCGGGGGGCGCCTTTCGCGAGGGCTAGAAGCCCCCGCACCGAAACGTGGTCGCGCGAGCTTAGAGCAGCGCGTCCTTGAGCACCTCGGCCTTGTCGGTCTTCTCCCAGTTGAAGGAGGAGCGACCGAAGTGGCCGTAGGCGGCGGTGTCGCGGTAGATCGGGCGCAGCAGGTCGAGGGTGCGGATGATGCCGGCCGGCTTGAGTTCGAAGAACTCGGGGACGGCGGCTTCGATCTTCTCCTCGGGGACCGCGGCGGTGCCGAAGGTGTTGACCATGACGCTGACCGGCTCGGCGACGCCGATAGCGTAGGCGAGCTGGACTTCGCAGCGGCGGGCGAGGCCGGCGGCGACGATGTTCTTGGCGATGTAGCGGGTCATGTAGGCGGCCGAGCGGTCGACCTTGCTCGGGTCCTTACCGCTGAAGGCACCGCCGCCGTGGCGGCCCATGCCGCCGTAGGTGTCGACGATGATCTTGCGGCCGGTCAAGCCGGCGTCAGCCAAGGGGCCGCCGGCGACGAAGCGGCCGGTCGGGTTGATGTGGAACTTGGTGCCCTCGTGCAGCAGCTCCTCGGGGAGGACCTTCTTGATGGTCGTCTCCATGACCGCCTCGCGCACCTCGTCGATGCTCACGCGGTCGAGGTGCTGGGTCGACACGACGACCGCGTCGATGGCGACCGGCTCGTTGTCCTCGTAGCGCACCGTGACCTGGCTCTTGCTGTCGGGGCCGAAGAAGTCGACGACTTCCTGCTTTCGCACCTGCGCCAGATGGGCGACGAGCTTGTGCGAGTACATGATCGGCATCGGCATCAGCTCTTCGGTCTCGTCGCAGGCGTAACCGAACATCAGGCCCTGGTCGCCGGCGCCCTGTTCTTCGACCACACCCATGTCGGTGACGACGCCCTGAGCGATGTCGGGGCTCTGCTCGTCGATGGCCGACTGGACCGAGCAGGAGCGGTAGTCGAATCCGAACTCGGGATTGGTGTAACCGATGCGCTTGATCGTGTTGCGCACGATCTCGGGCAGGTCGACGTAAGCCTTGGTGGTGATCTCGCCGAAGATCATGGCGAGGCCCGTGTTGACGATGGTCTCACAGGCGACGCGCGCGCTGGTGTCCTGCGCCAGAATGGCGTCGAGGACGCCGTCGGAGATCTGGTCGGCGACCTTATCGGGGTGGCCTTCGGAGACGGATTCGGAGGTGAAGACGAAGTTCTTGGACATGATGTATGGCTCCTGAATACTACATGACGGCCGAATGACGACCGCGAATGCTCTTTAACAGTGGAAATTGGTACCGTAGTGGGGGCGTGTTGGCAATTGTTACGCCAATTCACCCAACAACGTATGGCTCGTGCAGTCGGTCACCTTCACGTCGACCAGATCGCCGGCCTCGATGTCGCGGCCGTCGGCCTTCGGGAAGACCACCGTCTTGAAGTCGCCGGTGCGCCCACAAAGCTCGTTGGGGTCGCGGCGGCTCTCGCCTTCGACGAGCACCGTGTAGGTGCCGCCGACCTTCGACTTGAAGACCTCGGCGCTGATCGATTCCTGCAGCGCGATGATCTTTTTGAGGCGCTCGCCTTTGACTTCCTCGTCGATGTCGTCGGGGAGGTTGCGCGACGCGTAGGTGTTGCTGCGCTCGGAGTATTTGAACAGGTACGCGAAGTCGAAGCGCGTCGACTCCATCAGCTCCATCGTCTGCTCGAAGTCCTCTTCGGTTTCCCCCGGAAAGCCGACGATGATGTCGGTCGACAGGGCGATGTCGGGCACCGCCGCGCGAATGTCGTCGACGAGCTGGTCGTACTCTTCGCGCGTGTACTGGCGGCGCATCTCGTCGAGCATCCGGTTCGAGCCCGACTGCGCCGGCAGGTGCAGATAGTTGCAAATCTTGTCGTGCCGCGCAATCGTTTCGATCAATTTCGGAGTGAAATCAGTGGGATACGGCGACGTGAACCGGATGCGCTCGATGCCCTCGATGGGCACGATCTGCTCGAGCAGGTCAGCGAAGTCGACGTCCTCGTAGCGGTACGAGTTGACCGTCTGGCCCAGAAGGGTGACCTCTTTGTAGCCGCGCTCGGCCAAGTTTTCGACCTGGCGCAAGATCTCGTGAGGCGGCACGCCGCGCTCGCGCCCGCGCACGAACGGCACGATGCAGAAGGTGCAGAACTTGTCGCAGCCACGCTGCACGGTGACCCATCCGCCCACGCCCGGCTTTCGCTTGGGCGTCAGTCCCTCGTAGACCTCGGCCTTGTCGAGCTTGACGTCGATGACCGGATCGCGCGCCTCGCCGGTGGCCTTGTCGAGCAGGGCGGGCAGCCGACGGTAGGCGTCGGGGCCGATCACCAGGTCGACGTAAGGGGCCTGATCGGTGATCTTGTCGCGCAGGTGCTCGGCCATGCAGCCGGTCACACCGAGGACGAGCTCGGGCTTGTCGTTCTTGAACCGAAGCAGGTGTGAGAGCCGACCGAACACGCGATCCTCGGCGCGCTCGCGCACCGCGCAGGTGTTGATCAGGATCACGTCCGCCTCTTCGAGCGACTCGGCGGAGGAGTAGCCGGTGTCGGCCAACACGCCACCCATCAGCTCGCTGTCGGCGAGGTTCATCTGACACCCGTAGGTCTCAATGAAGACCTTCTTGCCCAGCGTGCCGTCGGCCTCGGGCATGGTGTTTTTTTCGCCGTCGTGGGCGTACGGGTTCTTTGTACCTTGAGTGGTCGGCTCGGAAGTCATTGTTGCGTCGGGGTTTCGGGGTTTAGGGGTCTCGGGGTCTCGGGACTGCATTACAGCAAAGGCCCTGAGCCCAAACGAAACGGGCGGGCGGTTTCTTTCCGCCAGCCCTTTCGAAACGTCGACGTAAGTTAGGTAAGTGCTGCAGTGGTGTCAATCAGACAGGGTCTGAGTGTCAATCCGTGGCAGCGCCGGCGGGGAAGAGAATGGTCGAATAGAGGGTGTAGAAGTTGCGTTCGGCGTCGCGCTGGCGTCGGAAACAGGCGCAGAATTTTTGAAAACGCTCGCGGACCTCGTCGAGGGCAGCTTCGTCTCCGGAAATGGTCACCTGATCGAGCGCCTGCTTGAAGCTCTCGAAGCACTCCAAGAGCTCGGCGTTGTGCTCGTTGATCTCGGCGACCTCCTCGAGGGTCTCGCCGAGTACGCGAGTGGCTTGTTGCAAGAGCACGCGTTGCTCGTCTTCGACGTAACCGTGGAGCATCTTGCCCATCTGTTCGGTCCACGGTTTGAGCTGAGCGAATAACTCGTCGTCGGTCTTATCCGTTTGTGCCGATTCGAGACGCCCGCGCATCAGCGAGATATTGGCGTCGAGTTTGGCGTGCTGCGACGTAAGATTCGACGGTAGTGCCATGTCCCACCTCCTTGGTGAATTGGTCCGGCGAAGAGCGCGCTCGTATGGCGGCGCGTAGATGATTTCTACGCGGTGCCACTTAGAGATCGCACCACTCCAGAACCTCTTGTCTGGTCGATCGCCCCCATACAACGTTACTACGTAGGTGTGAAAGTCTAGTAAAAACGGAGCGTTTTTTCAACGACAAAAGGCCTGCCGGAGATCGGCAGGCCTTTTGAAATGTGTTCGTCGATGGATGCTTATTGCTTCTTCTTTTTGAGCTCCATCAAGATCTGCTTGACCACTGCTTTGAGGGTTTCGAAGACGCCCGGGCCGTCCGGGGCGACCGCGCAGGCCTCGAAGTCGGGGTACTTGCCCTCGGGGTTGAGATCCTCGCGCAGCTCTTCGAGCGGCATGGCCGTGGGAAGGTCGCGCTTGTTGTACTGGATGACGAACGGGATCTTGTCGATGTCGTAGCCGTACTCCTGGAGGTTCTCTTTGAGGTCCTCCATGGAGATGATATTCGCCTCTTTACGGGCGCGCTGGCTGTCGGCGACGAAGATGACGCCGTCGGCGCCCTTCATGATGAGCTTACGGCTGGCGCTGTAGAAGAGCTGGCCGGGCACCGAGTAAAGGTGCAGGCGAGTCTTGAACCCGCGAATCGCCGGAAGGCTCAGCGGCAGGAAGTCGAAAAAGAGGGTACGCTCCTGCTTGGTCTCCAGGTTGATCAGCTTGCCACGGGCATCCGGATTGGTTCCCGAATAGATGAATTTGATGTTCGTCGTTTTACCGCAGAGACCCGGACCGTAATACACGATCTTGAGGATGATCTCTCGCTGAGCGTAGTTGATGAACGACATAAGAACCTTTCTCGTGGCCGAGCTTGGCTGTGGGAGACAGCTCGTCGAATTTCCTCAGGATTTTCCAGCGTTCAGGCGAGTCTGAAGACCCGCTTCGTGTCGGTGACCGCGACGCTTGCGTTATATCATGCCCGCGCGCCGTGTCACATTCTTTTCTTGATCGCTCGCTAGAACGTATCGTTAAACAGGCTGTCGATGTCGTCGTCGGTGATATCTCCGAAGATATCGACGTCGTCGTTGCCTGCGGCCGCCTTCTTCTCGAGTGAGTCGAGCACGTCTTCCATCTGGGTGTACGCGCGCTTGACGCGCAGCCGCACCAGGCCCAGGCTCGAGCGCTCATCGAAGATCACCACCAAGATCAGCTGACTGCGAATCAGCGACACATGTAGGTGGTTCCTCGTGCCCTCGTGGAAGTGGACGGGAAACTCTTCTTCGCCGAGCATGTCGGCCAACCCACCAGTAGCCGCAGTCGCGCCAGCGACCAGCGAGGCCAACCCGGTGGTGTCGATGCCGGACGTTTCTCCGGTAGCTGCAATAAGCTGACCGTCGGGGTCGACGATGAAGATGGCTTTCGCGAGGGCGTCACGCACCAGCTGCTCACAAATACCTTTGAGCTGGTTCGCTTCCTCCTCGTAAATCACCATCTGACCACTGACCATAGAGGAACTCCTCAGGGATCTTCAGACTTCAAGTGTCACACAATCGACAGGCACCGCAGAGCCAGCTTCGCTGCCGCAGAGCCACCTCTTGGCAGCACGTTCATGTTCTGCGAAAACCGATTCTGCAACGACCGTAACACACAATGCAAACAGTGCGCAATTCTGGCATTACAGATCGCGACGTTCCATGAGCGCACGCGACAGCGTCGACTTGTCGGTATACTCCAGCTCACTGCCGATGGGCACCCCGGAGGCGATCCGGCTGACCCGAATCCCCAGGGGTTTGATGAGCTTGGAAAGGTACAAAGAGGTCGCTTCGCCGTCGACGGAGGGGCTAGTGGCGATGATGATCTCATCGACCGCCGCGTCACCGTTGGCCGCGGGCGATTCCAACCGCTTCAACAACTCGCGGATATGCACGTCATCGGGGCCGATCCCCTCCAGGGGGCTGATCAACCCGTGCAGCACGTGGTAGCTGCCGGTAAACTCGCCGGTATTCTCGATCGCGCGCAGATCGGGGGTGTTCTCGACCACGCAGATCACCGAGTGATCGCGGCGCTGGGACTGACACACCGAGCAGAGTCGCTCGTCGGTCAGGTTGCAGCAGCGCTCACACAGGCCCACCTTCTCTTTGACCTCGACCAGCGCCTGAGCCAACTCGTTGGCGATCTCGTCGGGCTGGTTGAGGATGAAGAAGGCGAGCCTGCTGGCGGTGCGCTCACCGACGCCGGGAAGCTTGGTGAACGCGCTGACGAGTCTCGTAATGGGATCGGTAGACTTCATCGAGTCCTTCTTAGAACAGACCCGGAATGCTCATGCCGCCGGTGATCTTCTCGATCTCCTCGTTCATCATGTCGCCGGCGAGCTTCATGGCCTGATTGACCGCGCCCACGACCATTTCCTGGAGCATCTCGACGTCTTCGGGATCGACGACTTCCGGGTCGATTTTGACTTCCAAAAGTTCCTGATCGCCAGTGACCACCGCGGTGACCATGCCACCACCGGTGGAGGCCTCGATCTTCTTTTCGGCCATTTCTTCTTGGACTTTGGCGATCTTGCCCTGCATCTGCTGGGCCTGGCGAACGATGTTGTTGAAGCCGCCTTTCATGTCGGTGTTCCTTGTGAAGTTGGTTGAGATTTGTGGGTTCGTTTGATCGTGGTGGCTTTATAATAGCGCTGTGTCGCGGGTGTAAAGCGTAGCTTTTCGGTGCCCCCCATCCGCCCTTCGCTTCGCTCCGGGCACCTTCCCCCGGGGGAAGGGATGCCCTCGCCAGAAAGCTACCACTGTGGTTCTCGCAACAGCATCCCTTCCCCTCGGGGAAGGTGGCTCGCGCGCGGTTTAGCGCGAGGCGGATGGGGGGCGTCGCATAGCTGCGGGTCACTCTCTTTCCCACCCTTTCGCCACATCCAACAACATCATCGCAAACCGCTCGACCCCAAACCCCAGACACCGCTCGTCGACGTCGAAGTTGGGGGTGTGCAGCGCGTTGACGATGCCTTCGCGCTCGTTGCGGATGCCCAAAAAGAAGTAGCAGCCGGGGATGCGCCGCGAGAAGGCGGCGAAGTCCTCGGCGCCCAGTTGCGGCTCGTGGGGCACGATTTCATCCGTGCCAAAGCGCTCCTCGAGGGCTCGGACCGCGCGCGCCTCCAGGCGGCTATCGTTGATGACGGGGCGCGCGCCGGCGGTGAATTTCACCTCACAGGAAGCGCCGAAACCCTCGCAAATATTCCGCGCCAGCCGCCCGATTTCCTCCTTGGCCTGCGCCGACACCTCCGTCGACAGGGAGCGCAAAATCCCAGTCAGCTTGGCGTCCTCGGCCAAGATATTGTACGAGTTTCCGGCTTCGATTTTGCCGATGGTGACCACACACGCTTGGCGCGCATCGACGCGTCGGCTGACCACCGACTGCAGCGCCGTGACCAGATGGCTGGCTACGAGCACGGCGTCGACGCCCTCGTGCGGATAGGCGCCGTGGGCTTTCTTGCCGCGCACCTCGATCTCGACGAGGTCCGAGCCCGCCCACACCCCGCCGCCGGTGTAGCCGATCTTGCCGACCTCGAGGGTGGGCATGCAGTGGGCGGCGAAGACGGCGTCGACTTTCGGGGCTTCGAGCACGCCGGCCTGGGCCATCTTCTCGGCGCCGACCGGCTCGTCGACAGGGCTTGCCTCCTCGGCGGGCTGGAAGATGAATTTGACCCGCCCGTGCAGCTCGTCTCGCCGCGCGTGCATCTGCTCGGCCAATCCCAGCGTCACCGTGGTGTGCACGTCGTGGCCGCAGGCGTGCATCACCCCGTCGTTTTGGCTGCGGTAGGAGACCTCGTTGATCTCCTGGATGGGCAGCGCGTCGATGTCGCCACGCCAGCCCAACGTCGGCCCGTCGTGAGCCCCCTCGACGACGGCGACCACTCCCGTGTCGGCGATGCGTTTGACGTCGGTGATGCCAATCTTTGCGAGCTGCTCCTCGATGTAGCGCGCCGTCTGCTCCTCCTCGTTGGAGAGCTCCGGGTGGGCGTGCAGGTGGCGGCGGCGCTCGATGAGCTGGCCGAGGGTCTTGTCATCGAGGGTGGTTTCTGGGAATTCTGAAGATATGCCGGTCATGGTGCGTCTCCGGGGGTGGACAACTCGTGCGCTGCGGGCGACGATAGATGAGCTACCTGTTATACACAATCCGTACTGTCTGCTCGAAGGCGTTGGGCGTGCGGCTCGAGGCTTGGTGATGAGGTTTGAGATGTTTGGAACGTGGAAAACGAGTCTTGGTGCGGCAACCGTGCTCGTTGCCTTGTCGCTGCTGGCCGGTTGCACCACCTCGATGACCTACACGACGCACCCGCAGACGCTCGAGCCCGGCGAATGGCAGGGGTCGGTGGCGATGCAGGGAAGCGCCAACACCAACGTGATCACCGAGTACCAAGAGTCGGTCAACCTGGCCAAAGAGCGCATCAAAAACGCCAACGAGCAGGGAAGCACCCTGAGCGAACGAGAGTACCGCCAGGCGCTCGACTCGGCGCTCGCCTTCATGCTGTTCAAGCCGGCGTTCGCCACCGAGTTCGCCGCGCGCGTGGGCGTGGTCGAGGGGATCGACGTAGGCGTTCGCTACAACGGCGCCTCCTTCAAGGGCGACGTCAAAGGCCGGCTGTGGCAGTCGGCCGACGAGCGGCGCGTGCTGTCGGTCATGGCCGGCGTGGGTCGCCAGACCATCGATCTGCCCTTCAAGCTCAAGTACCTGACGCTGACTGAGTTCAAGCGCACCGACGCCGACCTGGCGCTGATGTTCGGCATGGAGCCGTTTTCGTTTCTTCGGTTCTACGCCGGCCCACGCATGATCGTTTCGTGGGTCAGCGCCGAGCCGGTCATCGACCCGGAGTTGCTCGATGTGGCCCCTTCGGAGTACGCCGACTACGCGCCGGTCAAGTACTTCCAGGATGAGACGATCGTGTATGGCGGGGCGACCACCGGCATCATGCTCGGCTACGAGTGGATCTGGGTGAATTTGGAACTAACGGGCATGTACATGGCGTTCACTCCTACGGTACTCGAGGAGACCCGCAACTTGAGCGGGTTTCAGCTCGCGCCGGTGGCGGGGGTGATGCTCGAATTCTAACCACGACGAACACCGCATGGACGCACAACCTACCAGCCCAGCACACGACGTGCAGGCAGCTCTCAAAGAGCATTTCGGCTTCGACGACTTTCGCCCCGGCCAACGCGACATCGTCGAAGCCGTCTTGGCCGGGCACGACGTGTTGGCCGTGATGCCCACCGGCTCGGGCAAGAGCCTGTGCTACCAGCTTCCCGCCTGCATGCTCGACGGCACGGCGCTGGTCATCTCCCCGCTGATCGCCTTGATGAAAGACCAGGTCGACGCGCTCGCCGAATTCGGCGTGGCGGCCACGCTGATCAACTCGTCGATCGCCTACGCCGAGCAGCAAGAACGGCTGCGCAAGATGGCCCGGGGGGAGTACGACCTCGTCTACGTCGCCCCCGAGCGCTTCCGAAACGACGCCTTTCGACGGGCGCTCTCGGAGGCCAAGATCGGTCTGATCGCCGTCGACGAGGCCCATTGCATCAGCCAGTGGGGCCACGACTTTCGCCCCGACTATCTCGACATCGGCGACATCCGCGCCGAGGTGGGCCATCCGGTGATGATGGCCCTCACCGCCACGGCGACCACGCTGGTGCAGCGCGACATCCTCGACCAGCTGGGCATGGACGACGCCGAGGTGATCGTGTCGGGTTTCGAGCGGCCGAATCTGTTCTACGAAGTAGTCGAAACGATCGGGCAACAAGAGAAGATCGGGCGCATCGAAAAGCTCTTGAACCATCGGCGAGGCGAGTCGGTGGTCGTCTACTGTGCGACGCGTCGGCAGGTCGAAGAGGTCTCGCGCAGCCTGGAGTCGCGCGGCTGGCTCGCCGCGGGCTACCACGCAGGCTTGTCGGACCGGCAGCGCGCGAGCATCCAGGATGCGTTCATGGCCGGCGACCTGCCCGTGCTGGTCGCCACCAACGCCTTTGGCATGGGCGTCGACAAGTCCGACGTGCGCGCCATCGTCCACTACAATATCCCCGGCAGCCTCGAGGCATACTACCAGGAGGCCGGCCGCGCAGGGCGCGACGGCGAGCCCGCCGAGTGCGTGGTGCTCTACAACAGCCGCGATGCGGGCATCCACGAGTTCTTCACGGAGAATTCGTTTCCCCAAAAAGAGATCGTCGAGCGGGTCTGGCTGCTCCTGTTCAAGCGCGGCATGGGCCGCCACGACCTGGGCGCCGAGCAGATCTGCGACCACCTCAACCGCGCCGGGCACTCCAAGCGCATCCACCCCTGGGCGGTCGAGACCGCGCTCAGGCTGCTCGACGGGGGCGGTCACCTCCGAACAGGCACTGACGCCGGCTACGACTGGGTCGAGGTGCTCGACCGCGCCCGGCTTCGCGACCTGCGCGTCGACTGGGACAAACTCGCCAGCCAACGCAAGCTCGGCAAGCGCCAGCTAGAAGACGTCGAGATGTACGCGACCGGGCGCGGCTGTCGACAGACCTATTTGCTCAACTATTTTAACAGCCGGCCGAGCTACAAGGGTGGCTGCGGCCACTGTGACAGCTGCTGCGGGCGGCCCGACTACGCCCGCAGCCCCGACGGCATGATCTCTCCCATCGACGCCGAGGATTCCGCCGAGACGATCGTGCGTAAGATCTTGAGTGGCGTGGCCCGCGCCCGCCAGCACGCCACGCCGGTTCGGGTGGCGGCGATGCTGCGCGGCTCGCGGTCCGTCGAACTCAGGCGCCTGGGGCTGTCGAAGATGTCGACCTACGGCATCCTCGAGTACATGAACCAACAAGACCTGGTCGACCTGCTCGACGATTGCGTCGAAGAGGGCCTCGTCGAGAGCGCGCGCCGAAAGCGCATCGCGCTGACCGACGCCGGCGTCGAGGTCATGAAGGGCGCGGCGAGCGTGCCGGTAGGAATCGAGAGACACTTGGAGAGAAGGCTTCTGGAGGAAGCGTGACACCGACCAACGATGCGGTCATCGACGCCCTCGCCGCCGGGTTTCAGGCGGCTTTTTTTCGCGGCAAGAAGGTCACCGTCGCGGTCCCTGATCTGACGCGCCCGCTCGACTACGATGCGGTGCTCTCCCCGTTGCTGGCGTTGTTGGACGACGCCGGCGCCCAGGTGACGTTAGTTGTCGCGCTGGGGCTGCATCGCCCGCTATCGCGCACGGAACTCCTTCCGTTGGCCGAAGTTGCCGCGCGTTACGACGCGCGCCTGGTCCAACATGACGCCCTTGCCGACGACCTCGTCGAGCTCGAGGCCGACGTCGGCGCCGACCACGACGGCTGGCCGGCCCTTCCGGCACGCTACTCCCCTGCGATCACCAACGCCGACCGCATCATCTGTGTGGGCGTGGTCGAGCCGCACCAATACGCCGGGTTCTCCGGCGGAGCGAAGACCGTCTCCATCGGCTGCGCCTCGCACGCCACGGTGAGCGCGATGCACGGCCTCGAATTCTTGCGCGACGAGCGCACCGCGCTGGGCAACGTCGAAGACAACCCGTTCCAGCAAGCGTTGTGGGAGCTGTCCCACCCTCTCGGGCCCAAATGGGGCCTGATGATCGTGCCCGACGGCGCCGACGCGTGCCACGCTGCGCAGTTCGGGCCGCTCTTCGCGGCGTTCCAAAGCTGCGTCGAGGTCGCCCAAGACGTCTTCTTCGAGGACGTCGACGAGCCCTTCGATTGGCTGCACCTACCGGTCGAGGGCCCCAAGGCGGTCAACTTCTACCAAGCCTCGCGCGCGGTGACCTACGCTGCGCTCGTCGACCGGCCGGCGGTTCGCGAGGGCGGCCTGCTGATCTTGGAGGCGGCGTGCCCCGAGGGCATCGGCCAGGGCGCCGGCGAGCAGGCATGCGCCGAGGCGATGATGCGCGGCCAAGAGGCGCTCATGGCAGAACTTCGCGGCGAGCGTGAGGTGCAGACGCGCGGCGGCCAACAGCGAGCGTACGTGCTGGCGCGGGCGCTCGAATGGTGTGACGTGGCTGTGGTCGGCGCGCCCGAGATGCCGGAGTTAGAGGCGATGGGGATCGCCCAGTACGACTCCGTCGACGACGTGGCGGCGGAAGGGCGTGGGCGTGTCGTAGAAGACGTGTTTCATGCGGTGCCGCGGTTGAAGTAAGAGGGGTTTTGAGGCTCCCTCCCCGCGTGGGGGAGGTGCCGAGCGCAGTCTGCGAGGCGGAGGGGGCGGCAACCACCACAAAACTACAACTCCAAATCCTTCCTCACATCCTTGAGCCGGCAGAAGCTGCACGTACCTTGTCGCAGCATCCACCAAGACACCTACGCACTTGCCGAGGGGCGAGCAATGACTCGTGCGACTTCTGTCCTCACCGTGTTCTTGCTGTTTGTGTCCGTGACAGCCTGTAGCGACGACACGACACATTCGCAGTGGGATATCGGCGACCGTTTTGCGCCGGACGCTTCCGCGCCCGAAGATGCCTCGGAGCCGCACGAAGCACAGTGGCAGTATCTCGGAAGCCCACCAGGAAGTGCAGGTCGCTTCGTTGGGCGCATCGGTCCTATGGCCTATTTCGAACACGACGATTCGCTCTACCGCTTCTCTTCGGAGACCGAATGGGAAGAGTACGAGACTCCACCCAAAAATTGGGACGACGGGCATCCGCGGATTCTCGAGGTGGAGCAAGGTCATGTGTTCTTCGTCGCCGGAAAGCCGGTGTACCTGAGCCGCGACGGCGGTGACTCGTGGCAGCCACGCGGCCCGCACCCTGAACTCGCCGAGTCGATCAGGTTCACGAAGGGTTGGTCCATCAGGAGCGACAGCAAGGCATTGTTTCTGCGCTCCGAGACCGAGCTCTGGCGGAGCGCCGATGCCGGGGCCAGCTGGGATGTCATCAGCGAGTCGCCAATCGGATACATCAACCGCTTCGAGTCCGCGCACAGCTACCCAAGCATGATGGTTCCCGGGCTGATCACATTGTCCGAAGGCGACCACCTTCGCCTCTCGACCGATAGTGGCCAGACCTGGCAAACGGTCGACCTCGACCGGTGGTGCACCAGCTACACGCGTCACTACTTCATGCCGTCGGACGGTCGATACTTGTTCATCCCGAATGGAGCAGGCGATGTCGGCGAGTTCGACCCGGTGATCGGGTGTCGCTCGGTGGGCGAAGCGACCATCGCCGATCGGGCTACCTTTCCCGAAGGTTACCACGGAGAGGTGCGAGGCGCGGTGTCGCTAGACGGTCGAGTCGTAGCCCGGACAAGAAATCAGGACCTTGTGCGTTTCGACCTCGAGACAATGCGCTGGAACCGCATCGACAGGCCGTTCGATGCCTACCAAGAACTCCACTACATCGGCGGTGGTTCCGGGGCCCAGATGGATCGGTACCTGTTCGAGCTCGATGGCTCGAGCTTTGCGGTGCGTACCCTGCGAGGCCTGTGGCAGACCGATGATTTCGGCGAAACGTGGAGACCCGCGGGGCCGCCGTCGGCGGGTATCTCCCAAATCTTCGAGTACGGCGATCGGCTCGTCGCTCGAAGGGGGGCACAGCTGTACGGATACGTCACCAAGCGCATCGAAGATGGCACATGGGCGCCACTTCCGGTCCTCGCGGACGTGTTTCAATATGTAGAGGAGCGTCAAAAGGGTCTATTCATTCGTAACGGACGTCTCTTTGCGACCAAGGCCGGTTCCGGCTCGCTGTATGAGGTGGGGGGTGAGGGGCGCGAGAGCCGGTTGATCTGGGGAGAGGAGCCCGCAGATCATCACTCGCTTGGATACTTCGCTCCAAACTCCCCGGCGATAGATCTGCAGTTCCGAGCCGGACAGGTATTCATACGCGCTGCGGGCGACGTTCGACATGCCGTCTTGCCAGGGAGTGAAGAAGTGGCCGATTTCCAGCAAAGTACGTCCGGTGGCGGCGGCGTCTGGGTTGCACCGTCGACTGACGACGACTTCGAACGTTTCGGCGAAGGGCTACCGCAGGCGACTGATGAGCAGACCTCGTCCATCTTGTCGATGACGTTTGTCGACAGCGAAATCTGGGTGGTGACCGCTCTCTTTGGCGTTTGGCGCGCCGACATCGCCGAAGGTCGCTGGACTCGAGCACACGAGGGGCTTCCGACCGCGACAAATGGGTCCGATGCCGTACCAGTCCACACGTTGCTCGCTACCAACGACGAGCTCTATGCGACTTCGGATGAGGCAATCTACATTCGACGTGACGATGGATGGGAACGGCTCACGGGGCCGGGGTATGCTGAGGAAGTCCAAGCCGGCGAGGTCGGCGACCGCGAGCCACTCCACGGTTTCATCAAGATCCTGACGTATCGCAGCGAGCTGCTCGCGGTATCGACGAATGGGATCTATCGAGTCGATCGTGATTCCGGTGCGCATCAGCCGCTATGGCGACCCGACGAGAAGATCCTCACCGCACAGGTACTCTCATCGGGCCTTTATGTCGGACTGGAAAATGGGCTGTGGCGAATGGCCGAATCGTCTAGGTAGTGCGCTCGAAGTCTTCGTTGGAGCGCACTGTTGAATGTTGCGACGTGGACCGAAATACCCGTGCTCCTGTCGTTTAATAATCCCAATCCGTCGCAATCTCGACGGCCGAAAGATCGAGCGCCTCGGCAATCTTCAGAAGGGTTGCACGGCGAGGCATCGATGCGTTGTTGAAGAATCTCGACAACGAGGGCAGTGGCATTCCCGTACGCTCCGCAAGCTGCGTGAGCGTCATTCCCTGCGTATCAACCTCCCGCCGCAGGTTATCCTTAAACTTCATGATGTTGTCCGCAATCCAGTCGAGGTCATCGAAGCGAACGTAGCGCTCTTTGCGCGGTCCCACCGGCTCGCTGCATTCGTCGATCATATCTTGGATGTCGGCCACGATCTCGTCGCGCTCGGTCGCGTCCAGCACTTCCGACCACATCATCATCAGGTCGTAAACGCCTTCGTAGCCGCGCGCTACGGCCACGGCATCGGCGATAAACTCATCGGGTAGCCCTTCGTTGCGCATCTTTGTGGCGACTTCAAAAAGGTCTACCTGATGCTCACTCGATGTTTGATGTTGAACTGTCACGTCAACCTCCCTCGCTCGACATATCTGCCACGGCGGATATTCGTTAGATGCACCGAAAACCGGGCGATCATTCGTCGGTCAATTTGCGGGCTGTCTTTTACATACGCCTCGCAAAGGTATGCATCGTCCTGCAACAAACCGACTGTCAGCCTTAGCTGCACGTTGCCGTTGCCGACGTTATGCCACTTCATTTTGAAGCCGTCAGTAACCGGACCTCGCCGTCCACTTGCGATTGACCAGAACTTTCCATTCTGAAATTTCGGGTCGTTCGGGTAATGCTGTAGCCGCATCACGTCAGGGCGCAACTTGATCCAATATTCGTTTCCGTCAAAGACATTGGTATGCCTGAGGTTCAGATACGAGTCCAAGGCCCATTGTGTGATGATGATCTCCATCGAGTCCCCGCCTGTTCATGATGTTAACAAACTTAACACAGTTAACATTCTTTACAACGCCTTTTCCCTTCGACGGCAAGTCGAAGGCGGCAGATGCTCGAACTCAAGGCGGGGAGGGAAAGGGTTTTTGAGGCCCCCTCCGGCGGCTTCGCTGTCGCTACGCCGCCACCTCCCCGACTCGGGGAGGGGTGGCAAACCGGCAGTGAGTTCAGACTCGCCACCCCTCCCCGCGTGGGGGAGGTGCCGAGCGGAGTCTGCGAGGCGGAGGGAGCCACAACAACCACAAAACTACAGCTTCAAATCCTTCCGGACATCCTCCGAATACCCCCGCTCCATCTTCTCGGCCGCCTTTTCGATCTCCTCATCCACAAAATCGGGCGTATAGACCTGCACGACCGCAAAGAAGTCGCCTTCTTTCCCTTGGCGCCGCACGCCCTGCCCCGCCAGGCGAAGCTTAGTGCCGGTGTGCACCCCCGAGGGCACGTTCACCTCGTACTCGCCGCGGGGCGTGGGCACGGTGACCGCCGCGCCCTTGACCGCCTCGGCGAACGTGATCGGCAAGTCCATATACAGATCGAGGCCGTTTCGGCGGAGCAGCTCGTGGGGGCGAACGTGCAGGTTGATCGTCAGGTCGCCGGGGACGCCGGTCTGCGAGGGGGGCTCGCCGCCCTGGCCGCGAAGCTCGAGGACGTCACCGTCTTGGGCGCCCTCGGGGATATCGATGTCGAGGGCGTGGTGGGGCAGGCGCACGGTGGCCGGACCGCCTCGGACCGCGGTCAGAAAGTCGACGGTCAGGTCGGCCGACAGGTGCTGGCCTTGTTCGGCGCCTTGCGGGTCGACGGAGGCATCGAACCCGCCAAAATCGCGCATGTGACTGGTGTCGAAGGGGCTTCGGCCGTTGAAGATGTCGGCGAAGATCTCGTCGGCGGCGGCGCGTTGGCGCGCGTACTGGCGTGAGCGCTCCTCGCGAGGGCGACGGCCGCGTTGCTCATCGTACTGGGCGGGGTCGAAGTCGCTGCGCAGCCCCTCGAAGCCGTAGCGATCGTACAGCTTGCGGGTCTTCGGGTCGCTCAGGATGCGGTAGGCGGCGAGGATTTGCTTGAAGCGCTCTTCGGCGCCGTCGTCGCCGGGGTTGACGTCGGGGTGGTGTTCGCGCGCGAGCCGACGGTAAGCAGACTTGAGCGTCTGCTTGTCGGCGTCGCGCGCGACATCGAGCAGTTCGTAGAGGTCAGTTTGCAGCGTGGGCCTCTGGCTTGTCGAACGTCTGCGGTTCGAATGTCAGGAATTAATCGAACGTCGGTTTGACCCAGCCCTTGCCGAGGTTCTCGCGGTTGCGGCCCTGACGGCCGGCCGACCAGCCCGGATCGGGACGAAGGTCATCCATGTCAGGAAGGTCATCACGCTGGGCCTTCTGGTGAAGCGGGACGCCGTAGGCCGTGCCGCCGAGCGGCAGCCCCACGCCCTCGGGCACGTAGCCCAGCTCGCCCAAAAGCGTCGGCTCTTTGACCTTCTCGGTGGCGCGTCCAAGCTCGTGGATCCACTGCATCATCGCCGTTTCCTGCTTGGCGATCTCGTCGAAGATCTTGTGGTCCGGATCGCCGGCAGCGCCGGGAGCCATGAGCACCTGGGTGTTGCGGTAGACCTTGTTCAAAAGGACCCACCCGCGGATGAGCAGATCTTCGATGCTGCGCTCCGAGCCCAGACTCTCGTGAATCTTCGGGTGGGTGCGGATCATCCCAATGATGCGCAAGGCTTGGGCGATGAGCGTGACCGTGTGGTTGTGTGCGTGGATGTCGTCGCCCAGCGTCTTTTTGACCAGGCCGGCGTCGTCGAGCGCCTTGTTGAGGCGGAACGACACGGTCGACTTCCACATCTCCACCTCGGCGGTGGCGTTGTGCGTATTATGTTCGTAGATGCGATCTTCGCCGGCCTCTTCGGCCTTGCGGTCGATCAGCTTTTCGCCGGCCGCCGCCAGCTCCTTACCGCGGCTGAGCTTGTCTTTGCCGAACCCGGCCGACTTGAGCGCGCTGGCGAGGCTGGAGTTGTGCTCACAAGCCTCGACGGCGAGGAAGATGTGTCCGAGCAGATGAAAGTACGGAGCGGGCATGCTTGACCTCGATGTTGAATTCTACGACTGACCCGGCGCGGGACAATAGCCCAGCGACCGTCTCTCGGCAAGGCATCGGCGCCGCATCGGCAAGGCATCGAGCTCGGAGGGTTGTCGAACGCCGACTTTCTGCTATTGATTCGTTTGTGAATGCCTCCACTGAGGACTCGGCTTGAAGGACCACGAGATTGAAAATTTTGCCCACGAGCTAGCCAATCAGCTTCCGGCCCAACCTCCGGAGGCCGACCGGGTGCGCCGGCGCTTTGTCGTCGATCGTATCTGGGCCGAGGGGCAACGCTACCGGGCGCTTCGGGTTCACGTCGACGACGCCGAATTCTTGGCCTCGCACACTCGCCCCGGCCAATACCTGACCTTCCAATGTGGGTCGGAAGACCCGCGTTTTCTAGTCATCGCCAATGCGCCAGGGGCCGATGAGGAGCACTGGGAGTTCCTCATCGACCTCGACAGCGACCTCGGCGAGACGATCGAGCAACTGCGCGAGGGCCACCACGTGTGCCTGAGTCCCGCCGAGGGAGCCGGTTATCCGGCCGACGACCTCGCCGGCGCCTCGGTGCTGATCTTTACCACGGGCGCCGGCGTCGCCAGTGTGCGTCCCGTATTGCAATATTGGCGGCTCGATCCCGACCGGGCCCCGGCCAACGTGGCGGTCTACTACGGCGAGAGCGAGCGCGACGACTTCGCCTACGTGCAGGAGTTCGCCGACTGGCGCGCCCACGGCGCCCGCGTCTTCCAGGCGATCGAAAACCTGCCCGAGCCCGAAGAGGGCTACCGCTACGTCCAGCATGCCTTCGACGCCCACGACCCGGAGCTCGAGGACGCGCTGGTCTTCGTCAGCGGCGCGCCGGTCATGATGGAGCTGGTCATCGGCAAGCTTTTGCGCCTCGGGGTTGCCCCCGAGCATATCCACCTCAACGTTTAGTAAAGTAGGTAAGCGATGCTCTTTGTAAGCCCCAGAATTCGCCGGCTGATCGACATGGCGATCGATGAGGACGAGGTCGGCTTCGACGTCGCCTCGGCGGTCTTTTTCGAAGGGGAGTCGGTCACCGCCCGGCTCGTGGCCAAAGAGAGGCTTCGGCTCGCCGGCTTGCCCATGGTCACGGCGGTCTTCGAGCGCGTCGACCCGAGCGTGACGTGGTCCTTCGACTTCGAAGACGGCCAGGCCGTCGACGTCGGCGGAGTTATCGGTCGCGCCGAGGGCCCGGCGATTTCGATTCTGCGCGCCGAGCGCGTCGCCCTGAACTTCTTGCAGCGCATGTCGGGCATCGCCACGAAGACCGCGCGCTACGTCGAGGCGCTGGGCGACTCCAAGACGCGCATCCTCGACACGCGCAAGACGCTGCCGGGGTATCGCGAGCTCGACAAGTACTCGGTGCGCTGCGGCGGCGGGGCGAACCACCGGTTCAACCTGTCGGGCGGGGTCATGATCAAGGACAACCACATCGCCGCGGCCGGCGGCAGCATCGCCGAGGCGGTGCGCCGGGCACGCGAGCGCGCCCCGCTGACGGTCAAGATCGAGGTCGAGGTGACCAATTTCGACGAACTCGACCGCGCCCTCGACGCCGGCGCCGATGTGATCATGCTCGACAATATGGCCACCGACGAAATGGTCGAGGCGATCGCGCGGGTGCGCGAGCACTCCGGCGAGCGCGTGGCCGTCGAGGCCAGCGGCAATATCACGCTCGAGCGCCTGCCCGAGCTGGCCGGCATCGGACTCGACTACATTTCGTCGGGCGCGCTGACGCATTCGATCGAGGCGGCCGACATTTCCCTCAAGTTCTGAACGGAGCGACCCATGGCCGAGCGACCGCCAATCATCTTCCACGACACGGTGGATTCGACCAACGACGTGGCGCTACGCGCGGCCGGCGAGGGCGCCGAGCACGGGGCGTGCTGGGCGGCCGACCGGCAGACCGCAGGGCGTGGGCGGCGCGAGGTCGGCGGCAAGCGTCGCAGCTGGTTTTCGCCCGAAAACGCCAACCTCTACATGACCGTGCTGCTTCGGCCCGACCTGGAGCCGTCGCGCGCCTCGGGGCTGACGCTGGCGACCGCGGCCGGCGTCTGCTCGCTGTTGCGCGGGCTGACGGGCCTGGACATCTGGGTCAAGTGGCCCAACGACCTGTATATCGGCCCAAAGAAGCTCGCCGGGATCTTGAGCGAGGCGCTCACCGGCTCGGGGGGCTTCGAGGCGGTTGTCGTTGGCCTGGGGATCAACGTGAACACCACCGCCGAGCAGGTTCCCGACGAACTCGCCGACATCATGACGAGCCTTCGCATCGAGGCGGGGCAGGTCTTCGATAGGCTTCGGCTGTTGCAGGGGATTCGCGACGTCGTCGTCAAGTACACCGATCAGTACGCCGACGAGGGATGGAGCTCATTTATCGACGAACTCAAGGGCTACGATCGCACCGTGGGGCGTCAGGTGCAGGTGTCGAAGAACGGCGGCTGGCGAGACGGCGTCTCGCAGGGCATCTCGGACGACGGGGGCTTGCTCGTCGAGATCGACGGTGTTGTGGAGAAGGTGCAAGCGGGTGAGGTGAAGTTTCGATAGGAGGCAGACCTTCTAGGTCTGGACCAGCGCTGGAAGCGCTGCCTCCTATGACTCGTCGTTGCCCAACAAGCTCACTTCTTTCTCCGGCGGGACCACCATCACATGCGTCGGCGCGGTGCGCGCGATCGTCCAGGCGATGCGGCCCAGCTGGCGGTGCGAGGCGGACTGGGTGTTGTGCCCGCCGACCACCACCATGTCGGCGTCGACCTTGTCGGCGTGGTCGACGATGACCCGCGGCGGGTCGCCCACCATCACTTTTCGTTGCTGCAACAACTCGCGCGCCGAGTCCTGCTCGGGATAGGCGACCTCGACGTGGTCGACCATGCGGTCGAAGAGCGCTTCGATCTTGCTGCGGGAGCGCTCCAAGATCTTGGTGGCGTTGAAGTCGAGGGTGCGCGCCAAAATCTTGTTGGTATCTTGGGTGAGCGGGTCGGGCAGCACGTAGACGAGTTCGATGGTGGCGCCGACCTGCAGAGCAAACCCGAGCGCTTTGGCGACCACGTCGGTGCTGCGCGAGGTCAGGTCGACGGCGACCACGATGTGGTCGATGCTCGGTTTGGGGTCGTAGTCGCGCACGAGGACGACCGGGCGGGTGACCGCGCGCAGGAGCTTCTCGGCGGTCGAGCCCAATACGTTGGGTTGCACGCCGCCTTCGCCAAAGGCGCCCATGACCACCATGTCGGGGCCGACGCTGCGCACGCGCTCGCTCAGGGTCTCTTTGACCGGGCCGATCTGCATGGTGAGATCGGCGATGCTCTTGTCTTTGTCGGGATTGACCTCGAGGTGGGCGAGCATGTGGGCGCGCGCCTCTTCGATGAGCTCGTGCTCGAACTCCACGTCGTCCTCGCCCAGCGCGGCGTACGGGAAGAGCACGCGGCGCACGTACGGGCGCCACTCTCCGAGCGCGTGGGCCAGGTGAATGCGCGGTGAGTTCTTGCCGATGGCGCGCGCAAAGGCGAGCGCCGCGCGGCTGGAGGTCGAGAAATCGACCGGAACGAGCACTTGCTCAACTTGGTACATTGAGAGCTGTCTACAGTGGTTGCTTGTTGCAACCCCCTCCGCCTCGCGCACGACGCTCGGCACCTCCCCGACGTGGGGAGGGGTTAGGGGAGTTGGTCGAATTCGTCGGGCGAGCCGTCGCCGTTTTGGTCCCAACCGACGCGTTCGCGTTGGCCTTCCTCGTCGTAATACTCGAACAGGTCGGGGGTGCCGTCGCCGTCTTGGTCGCGCTCGACACGCAGCAGGCGGCCCTCTTTGTTGTAGAATTTGACGATCGAGAATTCGTCGTCGAAGTTGACCGACATCGCCTTACGGGTGACCACGCCGTCTTTGTAGTAGGCGACGACGTCGACTTTGCCGTCGAGGTCGAGGTCCATCTCCTCTTCGATGATGTTGCCCGACCCGTCGAGGTATTGCCACAGGTCGACGCTGCCGTCGAAGTTCATGTCGCGCTCGATGCGCACCACGCCTTCAGAGCTCTTGTAACTCCACTGGTCGGGCTGATCGTCTTTGTTGAGGTCGATCTTTTCGGCGCTCAATCCCTTCGAAGAGAGGTTGCCGTGGCGCTTGCGCCGGGCGTCAGCCTCTCCGGGCTGGCCCTTGTTGGCGTCTCGGGCTGCTTGGGCGTCGCGCTCGGCCTCGTCACTCTGATCGCCGCACCCGACGCTGCCGGTGAGCATCAAAAGGGTGGCGCTCATGGCGACCAGGGTCGCACGTGCAGGCGATCGACTCGCCAAACTCGTCCAGTTCAACTTCACAATCTGTCCAGGTGAGCTGTCTAGGTGATTGGGTCCAGATGATTGTAGGGAAGTGCGTGTGGTCCGGGACGAAAACTACTGTCGAGCCCCGACCGTCCCTATGGTTCGTAATTACCAGAGTTGGACTCGTTGGGCAACCGAGTCGGGCCCGAGTGATCGGGGCGTAAGCGCCCGTTCGAGTTGACGAACCCCCCGGTGCGCGCTAGCACTTCGGGCCAGTCTCAGTCGTTGTGGCGCCCGTGCCGAGTCTGCCCCCGGGGCGCTCGATTGCAGGCCGACCAAGGCATTTGGAACGTATATGATTATCGAAATTCTCCTCTTTGTGGTGGGACTCGTCCTGCTGTACTTCGGCGCCGAGTTTCTGGTCGCCGGAGCCAGCGCGGTGGCGCTGCGTTTGGGGATCACCCCGCTTGTGGTCGGCCTGACGGTCGTCGCCTTCGGCACCAGCGCTCCCGAGTTGCTGGTCTGCTTGATGGCGGCCTTCAAGGGCACCGACGACATCTCCGTGGGCAATATCATCGGCAGCAATATCGCCAATATCGCGCTGATCTTGGGGTGTGCGTCACTGGTGCGCCCCCTCGAGGTCCACGTGCAGGCGGTGCGCCGAGAGTTTCCGGTCATGGTCGTCGCCTCGATCATGATGGTGCTCGTCGCCTTCGACGGCACGATCACCCGGCTGGAGGGCGGTATTTTGGCGATCAGCATGGTGTTCTACCTGGTCTTCGCCTTCTTCGCGGCGCAAAAAGGCGGTGACGTCGACGTCGAGGGGCTCGACGAGCTCGAGGAGGCCGACACCGAAGCGCCCGCGCTCGCCGACATGGCCAAGATCGCCGGGGGCATCCTGGGGCTGGCCGGCGGTGCGTACCTGATGGTCGAGTCGGCGACCGTGATTGCCAAGGCGATCGGCATCCCGGAGCTGGTCATCGGCATCACCGTGGTCGCCTTCGGCACGAGCCTTCCCGAGCTCGCCACCAGCTTGGTGGCCGCCTACCGCAACGAGTCCGATATCTCGGTCGGAAACGTCATCGGCTCGAATATCTTCAATATCTTTTTGGTGCTCGGCCTCTCGTCAATCGTGGTGCCGATCGCCGTCGGCCAGGCCGCCATCGACTTCGACCTGTGGATCATGTTGGGCGTGGCCCTGGGAATTTGGCCGATCTTGCGCACCGGCCATCGCGTCTCGCGCTTGGAAGGCGCCTTCATGCTGGCGTTTTATGTCGGCTATGTCGTCTACTTGTTCATGCGCACCTAAAGAATTCATGCGCACCTGAGAAGGAATCATGTCGTCACAAAGCCGTACATTGCGAATCGCCCTCGCCCAGCTCAACTACACGGTGGGAGATTTGGAGGGCAATGTCGCCCTCATCGCCGAGCATATCGAGCGAGCGCGCACCGAAGGGGCCGATCTGGTGGTCTTCTCGGAGTGCGCGTTGCTGGGGTATCCGCCGCGCGACATGGTCGAGCGCGATGAGCTCATCGCCCGCCAACTCGCCAAGCTCGACGAGGTCGCCGCGTTGAGTGACGACGAGCTGGGCGTGCTCTTGGGCTTTATCGACAAGAACCCCGGCGAGCAGGGAAAGACGCTTCGCAACGCGGCCGCGCTGTGTCACGGCGGCGAGGTCGTCGGCAAGGTTTTCAAGCGCCTGCTGCCGACTTACGACGTGTTCGACGAGGACCGCTACTTCGAGCCGGGCGACGATGCGCGCACGTTCGCGTTCAAGGGCGTCGAGTTGGGCATCAGCGTGTGCGAAGACGCCTGGAACGAGCGCGATTTCTGGGAGCGCCCGCTCTACTGGGTCGACCCGGTCAAAGAGCTCGCCGAGGCGGGCGCCGAGTTGCTGATCAACATCGCCGCCAGCCCCTTCCACGTGCACAAGGGCGAGTTTCGCCGTCGGCTGCTGGCGAGCCACGCCAGCTCGCATGGGCGCACGATGGTCTTCGTCAACCAGATCGGCGGCCACGACGAGCTCATCTTCGACGGCCGCTCCCTGGTCGTCACGCCCGACGGGGAGGTGTCCTGCCGGCTCGCCGAGTTCGCCGAGGACTTCACCGTCCGCGAGATTCCGGTCGATGCGGCCGACGCCGTCGAGCCGCCGAGCTTGGCCGACATCTCCGAGGATACCGCCACTCAGGCCCGAAAGGCGGTGGTGATGGGGATTCGCGATTACTTTCACAAGAGCGGCTTCGAGGGCGCGGTCATCGGCGTCTCCGGTGGTATCGACTCGGCGCTGACCGCCGCGCTGGCTGCCGAGGCGCTGGGGCCCGAAAACGTGCTCGGCGTGGCGATGCCCACGCGCTACACGCGCGACATGAGCAACGAGGACGCCAAGATTTTGGCCGACAACCTGGGGATCGACTTTCAGACCATCCCCATCGAAGAGACGTTCGGCGCGTTTTTGGCGCAGATGGCCCCCGCCTTCGAAGGCTATGACGAAGGGATCGCCGAGGAGAATATTCAGGCGCGTATCCGCGGCACGACCTTGATGGCACTGAGCAACAAGTACGGAAAGCTCGTGCTGGTGCCCAGCAACAAGAGCGAGCTCGCCGTGGGCTACTCGACGCTGTACGGGGACATGGTCGGCGCGCTGAGTCCGCTAGGAGACTGCCTCAAGACGCTGGTCTATGACATGGCTCGGTCGCTGAACGTGGAGGCGGGCAAAGAGGTCATCCCGGGGCGCACCATCGAGCGCGCTCCGTCGGCGGAGCTTCGCCCCGACCAGACCGACCAGGACGCGCTGCCGCCCTACGAGGTGCTCGACGCCATCTTGGAGGCTTACATGAACGACGGGTTGTCGGCTGCCGAGATCGTCGAGCGCGGCTTCGACGCCGAGCTCGTCGACGACACGCTCAAAAAGCTGTTTCGCGCCGAGTACAAGCGCTGGCAGGCCGCGCCGGTGCTCAAGGTGACGTCCAAGGCGTTCGGCGTCGGTTGGCGCTACCCGCTGGCGGCGAGCTACGCCGATTTGCGCGAGAAATGAGGAAGTTGTTGCCAACTGCCACCGTGTCTCTATCTTGGTGGCGCCAATCATTTTGACGATGACGTAACGAGGTAGCCAAACCATGGCCGACGAAAACAACAAGAAGACCTGGGGCAACATCGAGCCCGACGAGATCGCGGACTACGAGCTGGTCGACGTGTATACCAGCTACAACTTCGCCGAGGCCGAGCTGATCCGCGATATTCTGCTCGACAACCAGATCGACTGCTTTCTGCAAAAGCTGCACCCCTCGCAGTTCCCCATGGACGTGGGCAAGCACGGCCAGATCCGCGTGACGGTCGACGAGAACAAGGTCGAAGCCGCTCGCAGCCTGCTCCAAGAGGCGATCGACGAAGGGGCGCTCAGCGGCGAGGGCACCTTCGACGTCGAAGGTTGATCGCAGGAATGAGAGGAAATTGGTCGCGGTTGCAGTATTGAAAGTGGCCGGCCGATCCTCTATAAGCCACATCCTGCAAACGCGAGCCTTCGCGTTTGCAGTCACGGGGCGTGGCGCAGCCTGGTAGCGCGCCTGCTTTGGGAGCAGGAAGTCCTCAGTTCGAATCTGGGCGCCCCGACTTCTTGGCGGTGAGATGGGAGAGGCTCCCGTCACCGCGCCGTCCGATTTGCGCATCTTCGGTTTCGAAAAGCCTCGACGATGCCGCTGGCATCGCCTGCGTTTTTCGATATCCGAATCTGCATCAAATCGTCTCGGCGCGGCTCGGTCCCCCTCTCCCATCTCACCGCCGACTTTGGTTTGGAAGCTTTCGAGTTTCCCCAGAGCGCCCGTAGCTCAGCTGGATAGAGCATCGGCCTTCTAAGCCGACGGTCACAGGTTCGAATCCTGTCGGGCGTGCTTTTCGATTGTTGAAAGCGGAATAGCTCAGCTGGATAGAGCATCGGCCTTTGAGGTTTGGCTGGTGCTTTCCGGGCCGAGCATGACGAAGGCCACATCAGCGATGGCGAAGCGATGTCGAGGAGGCGATGTTGACGACATCGTCGACGAGGCAGCGCAAAGGCAGCGCTGATGTGGACGAGTCAGGCGAAGGGAGCGGAAGCTCCAGCCAAACCTGAGCCGACGGTCACAGGTTCGAATCCTGTCGGGCGTGCTTCTTTTTGATTCCTGCATCTGGTTTTCTCCCATCGTCCGAGCCGCGAATTTGTGTGGTTTCGGCGCCGGGCCTACTCGCTGCTGAGTTCATTGCCAGTCGGCTCGTTCCGCCACGAGTCGGAAGATCAGTTTGGATTTCGCCGAAAATGCAATTTGAGGGGACGTGTTGTGGATGCAATTGTGCTCGTCGTGGCGCTTGGATTCTCGGTCGTTTGGATTCTTGGTTCCCTGTGGATGCTCAAGAGGAGCATGCGTTCGGTTGCGCCACACGAGGCGCTGGTGATCATGAGGTCTGCAGAGCCCCATGTGGCCTTTAGCCGCGCTCTGGTGTTGCCGTACGTTCAAGAGGCGTACGTCCTCTCGACGAAGACGGTCGAGGTGCCGGTGCAGTGCGTCGGCCAAGAGGCTTGCCGCACGGCCGACAACCTGAAGGCTGATGTGGAGGTGAGTTTCTGGGTCAAGGTGAATCGCACCAGAGAAGACGTGTTGCGGGTGGTCGAGACGCACGGGTGCGAGAAAGCTTCTGACCCGGAGTTCGTGCGCAGCTTGTTCAGGCGCAAATTTGTCGAGACCTTGCGTACGGTCGTACGTTCCCTCGACTACGACGCACTGGAGCGCGAATTTCCGAAGATCGGTGAGCAGGTCGTACGCTTGTTGGGCCCTGACCTGGGCGGGTTCGTCATCGAGGAATTTGTCGTCGAATCGTGCAAGGCGACCGCTCTGGAGCACTACGACGAGCATGACCCGCTCGATCGTCAGGGACTGGCGCGGTTAGATGGTTCACATCGCGGCCAGGCGCCTGTCGAACCGGCCGCCGATGCCGCCGACTGGTAGTCGCTTTTCGCGGCCAAGGTCATCCGCGGGCCTCGAGATGAAGCGGATAAGCCGTCGGGCGGCTTAACGCGACTCGATTGAAAACGCGTTGCCTTCCGGATCGCGAGCGTCGACCACGTCGACGCCCGGGGCGGGGCTTCGCACCTCGCCGACGCGGACGCCGTGGTCGAGGAGCTCTTGGCGAGCCTCGGCGATATCGTCGACGTCGAAGACGAATTTGGGGGCATCTTTGCCTTGGCTTTGGCTGCCGCCGCCATGCAGCGCGAGGGAGCACGCGCCGGTATCGAAGGTCACCCAGTGCTGGTCGGCATAAGAGTCGCACTCGGCAGGGTAGGTAACCGCGAGACCGAGGACATCGCGGTAGAACGCGACCTGCGACTCCATGTCTTCGACGTATAAGATAATTTCGCTCAGGGGTCCCAATTTCATAAGCTTTCTCCCTGGGGATTCCTTGGGCGTTGTCGTGCCCGAACGAGATGGTTACTCGGCGTAGTTGCCATGCAAGCCTCACTCTGTCGCCGAGGACTTCTTACGCGGCGGCGTGTACCAGTCGAGCGGACGCGTGACGGCCCGCTTGAGCAGCGTGCGGACCAAGCTGCGCCACTCTTTGAACGAGACGGTGCGCGACTCCAGGGTCATCCACAGGGTCAACCCGAAGCTGACCAAGAAGTTGACGAATCCGATCAGGCACACCCCGACGACGGCGAAGGCGAAGCTCTCGAGGGTGACCAATTCGGGGGCCGAGACGAGTGCGGTTCCAAGGTGGGCCGACGAAAAGGCGATGTGGCGGATGTCGAAGGGGACCCCGAAGATGACGCCGATCGTCCCGGCGGTGCCCAAGAACACGCCCAGCACGACGTTTCCGATGAGCATTCCCAGGTGATCGCACACGTAATTAGCCACCCGCGTCGAGAGTGTGTCGAAGCGGGATAAAAACGGGTGTTTGCGAATCCTGCGGCGCACGTTGGCGTAGACGAGCCGGTTGTTGACTGTCCCCGTGATGACACCGGCGGCGAACAGGTAGACACCCGCGATCCCCGCGTAGAGCAGAGCGGGCGTGCGCAGGAAGTCGACGGACTTCAGCAAGTAGGCGGCTTTTTCGGCGTCGGCGACCTGAACGCCGAGTGATGCGTCCAGCACCCACGCCAACGCGATGGCGACCGGGAAGGCGCACAGCAGGTTGCCCGCAAAGGAGACGAACTGACTGCGCCAGACCGCCATGATCACGTCGGCGACTCCCTCGATAGGGGCGTCGTCATCGGCTTTGTCGTCGAGCTCGCGGGCGATCGCCGAGGCGGTCACCGCCGGCTGCTTGGTCGCCAAGATCGAGCCGGTCAGGTAGATCAACACGAAGCAGGCGGCGTAGTTGAGGCTGTAGACGGCCGCCTCGGCTCCCAGCGACAGGGGCAATTTGCCCAGCAGGTTCTTGAAGAGCGCGAAGAGGCCGACGATGACGCCGCCGGCCATCGCTTTGCGCAAAAACCGCCAGTACCCGGCGGCGGTCTTCGTGATGTATTTCTGCCCCTTCTTCGCCGTCTGCTCGGTGACTTGATACAGGACGAGGTCGGCGCTGTGGCGCACGAATTCGCGGATGCTCGTCTGTTTGTGTTGGGCTCGAACCAATTGCGTGAGCAGACGCGCAAGGTGGCGGCACAGCTCGTCGCGAGAGGTCGGAGAGACGATGCCGATGAGCAGTTCGAGCCGGTCGAGCTGTTGGAGCAATCGTCGGGAGACGCGCGTCAGATGCAGGCTCGTGCCGTAGCGTCGCTTGTGCTCGCGTAGGTAGACCACCATTTTGCGGCATTCTCGCACCGTGGCGACCAATGCTTCGCGCAGCTCCGGTTCGTCCTGGCAGTTTTTGCAATCGACAAAATGATGGGCATGAACGCTCAACTCGAGGAACGGCGAGTCGTAGTCTTCGACTTCGTGGAGCTTGGAGGTGAAATCCTCGTCGATCCCCAGGGCGCCTGCCCGCTGCGCCAGGCCGGTGATCGCCGCGCGAATCTCGCGGCGTGGGTGGGAGACCACGCCCTCGACGACGAATTGGATGAGCCGCGCCCACAGGTCGACCTCGATGCCGCCCACCCACTTCCAGTCGTCCTTTTGGTCGAAGAGCCGCGCGAGGATCCAGCGCAGATCGTTGGCGTCCAAATCCGGGGGCAGGATCTTGGCGCTGAAGCGCCGCTCGAACTCCTGTATGAACCCGGCGTCGGCCAAAATCCCGCTCTCGGCCAGCGCGTGAACAATACGTACCTGCCCCAGGCAGCCACAGACTGCAGCGATGAAGTCGAGTTGGGCTGTGTCGTTCCCCTCGAGTTCCTCGATGAGCCCGCGCAGGTTGTCGGCGGCCTCGTCGACGTGGTCGGGTGAGCTCGGTCGGACGCGGTCGACATAGAGTCGCAGCGCCTCGAGTTCAGGTTGTACGTCCATTACTTCAATCCGGGGGGCTGAGCTGGCAGCGAGGGTCAGGCCTCTGGGCAAGTTGCCTGTGCGCAGCCTACCAAAGCAGTTCGAGTGGTCAACTGGCAGCCTGTCGAATGCCGAGGTACCGCGCCGACAAGAGTTGAGCGGCCAGATTGGCGACAATTGACAACGCTGAATTGTCACTCATTTTTCGTTGACGCTGTGGTTGTGTTTCCTTAAGTGTACACTGAATGCGTGGCTGGTGGGGAAACATATCGCGTGCTTTCTCATCAGTTTGCGAAAAATTTGCGTCAGTTGTTTGCGGAGGGAGTCCGCCGGTCGGCGGGCAGAAGATGCCGCTTTCGCGTAGTGATAGGAAGCACAGATGAGTAGTAAGCCGGCCGCAGCCCCAGCCTACAAGCCGATCACCCGCGCCAACGTGAGCAACACGCCACAGTGGCAGCGGCTCAGCCCCGAGCAGCGCGAGGCGATCGAGGTCGTCTCGGCGGTGCTACCGTTTCGCACCAACAACTACGTGATGCAGGAGCTGATCGACTGGGACCGTGTCCCCGACGATCCGATCTTTCGGCTCAACTTCGCTCACCGCGAGCTGCTCGAGCCGCGGCATTTTGCGCGGGTCGCCGAGTTGCTTCACCGTCAGGCGCCTCGAGCGGAGCGTGACGCGGTGCTCTCCGAGATTCGGCGCCAGCTCAATCCCCACCCCGGCGGCCAGCTCACCCACAACGTCCCCCAAATCGACGGGCGCAAACTTCCCGGGCTGCAGCACAAATACCGCGAGACGGTGCTCGTATTTCCATCGCCCGGCCAAACCTGCCACGCCTACTGCACCTTCTGTTTTCGGTGGGCGCAGTTTGTCGGCGAAGACGAGTACAAATTCGCCACGCGAGAGGCGGCCGATCTGGTCGCGTATCTGAAACGCCACCCCGAGGTGACCGACGTGCTCATCACCGGCGGCGACCCGATGGTCATGAAGACCAAGGTGCTCGCCCGCTACCTCGAGCCGCTGCTCGATGATCCCGAGCTCGACCATGTGCGTCATATTCGCATCGGCACCAAGTCGTTGTCCTATTGGCCGTATCGCTACCTCGACGGGCCTGACGCCGACGCGGCGCTTCGCCTGTTCGAGCGGGTGGTCGAAAGCGGCAAGCATCTGGCGTTGATGGCCCATTACAACCACCCGGTGGAGTTGTCGACCGAACCGGCGCAGCGTGCGCTGGCGCGGGTGCGATCCACCGGCGCGGTCGTGCGGGTGCAATCGCCCATCATGCGCCACATCAACGATTCATCCCAGGCTTGGGCGGAGCTGTGGCGAGCGTCGGTGCGCCACGGCGCCATCCCCTACTACATGTTCGTGGCCCGAGACACCGGGGCGCAGCGCTACTTCGAGGTTCCGCTGGTCGAAGCGTGGCGCATCTTTCGCGATGCCTACAGCCAGGTTTCGGGGTTGGCCCGAACCGTGCGCGGGCCGGTGATGTCGAGCTTTCCGGGGAAGGTGCTGGTCAACGGCGTGACCCGCATCGGTGGGCGCGATCTCTTCGCACTGCAGTTGTTGCAGGGGCGCGATCCCGAATGGGTGGGCCGGCCGTTTTTTGCCGAGCGCGACGACGAGGCTACCTGGCTCACTGATCTCGTGCCGGCGTCCGGCGTGCATTTTTTCTTCGAGCAGGAGCCGGTCGCGAGCGAGCGGCGCTCGGCGTGAGTCGTTGGCTTGTCCTTTATCTGTTTATCAACGTCCCAGGTAGAAGTGAGAGTGGCTGATGGATGTCTCCTCCCGTCTGATCGAGTTGGTCAACCGCGTCAAGCCTGTCGAGCACCCGATGCATCTGGAGGGGCCGGCCGATGGTGCAGCCTTGAGCGAGGTCGAGCTCGAGGAGTTGTGGCAGCTGGTCGACCGACACGTCGACAAAGAGCGCGCCGCAGCGTTGGAGGCAATTCGCCAGTGTGAGTTTGTCTATCGCTATCGCGACGACAAGGGCCGAGTACGGGCGATGAGTTGCTACTGGCACCTCAACGTCGAGGTTGGCGGGACCGAGTATACGGTGCTGCACGGAAAGTGGGTGATCTACGACAAGATCGCGCGCGGACGGAGCCTGCCGGAGGTCTGCAGCCTCGATGCCTTTACGCGCTTGCGATTGCGGTATCCGACCAACGAGATCTTTCTGATCAGCCGCATCGCCACCTTCAACTCGTATCTGTTACTCGCGCGCAACATTCGCGCGACCTACCCCAACCGCCGCTTCGAGACCCCCGCCGAGGTCCGTCAGGTCCAAGACGCGGCCATGCGCGAGCTCTACGGGGATGCTTACGATGCCGAACGCGGCATTTTTCGGGGCGACGGCGAGATGAAGTATTGCGAAGGTGCCGCTTGGGAGCCGGAGGTGCTCTCCGACCCGGACATCGCCGCCTACCTCGACTTCAACCCTGGCCAAGCGCGCGGCGATACGCTGGTGGTCACCTGCCGGTGCGACGCGGCGGCGTTTGCCGAAGTGACCTGGAAGATGTTGCGTCGCTATGCCCGCAGGCTGCGCAGAAGACGGCGCGTATTGGCGAGTTGACGAAGTGTGTCATCGAAGGTGAAGATCGGCCACGCTCACTGGCCCCTTGCCCCGGAGCCCCTATGACCACACCGCGCGGAATCATTGGCGTCATCCACCTGCCGGCGATGCCGGGCGATCCTCGCCATGACGGCGCCGGCGGCTTCGACGATGTGCTCGCGTTCGCCCTCCAAGACGCCGAGGCGCTCGTCGAGGGTGGCGTCGACGGACTGATCGTCGAGAATTTCGGCTCGGCGCCCTTTCCCAAGGGAAGTGAGGGAGACCGCCTTCCGCCGCACCAGGTGGCGTTTTTGACGCGCGTGGTGACGGAGTGCCGCGCGCGCTTCGACGTCGCCGTGGGCGTGAATTGCCTCCGAAACGACGCGCCCGCGGCCATCGGGGTTGCGGCTGCGTCGGGGGCAGACTTTATCCGCGTCAACGTCCACACCGGCGCGTATGTGACCGACCAAGGGGTGATCGAGGGCGAAGCGTACCGCACGCTGCGTTACCGCAAGGCGCTGGACGCCGTCGACGTGGCGATTCTGGCCGATGTACTGGTCAAGCATGCCGCTCCGTTAGCCGACATCGACCCGGAAGATGCCACCAAAGATTGCGTGCAGCGCGGTTTGGCAGACGCCGTCATCGTCACCGGCCAGGCGACCGGTGCGCCGGTGACCCCCGAGTTTTTGGAGCGCGTTCGCGACGCCGCCGGCGGCGTGCCGGTCTTGGTCGGTTCGGGGCTGAGTCCCGACAACGCCGCCGAGCTCATGGCGCTTTGCGACGGCGCCATCGTCGGCACGTACTTCAAGGAAGGCGGTGAGGTGCACAACCCGGTCGACGTCGACCGGGTGCGCAGACTCGTCGAGCTTGTTCGTCAGTAAAAATTCACTCCCACCACGGCTCTTTCGGCTCACTCACCCCCGGCTCGATCGCGCCGCCGGGCATGGGCGCAGCCCAGCGGTGGCCGCGCTCGTCGGCGAGGGTGGCGAAAGTGCGGATGGGGTCCTTCCAGCCGTGCAGGCCCAGGTCGAAGGTGCCCCAGTGGATGGGCACGACGAGCTTGGCGTCCATCATCTCGAAGGCGTCGAGGGCACCTTCGGGGCCCAGGTGAATCTGGCCCCAGTTGGTGTTGAAGGCGCCGATTTCATACATGGCGATGTCGAAGGGGCCGTACTTGTCGGCGATGTCGGCGAAGCCGTCGAACAGCCCGGTGTCGCCGCTGAAGAAGACGCGGTGCTCGGGGCCGACGAAGGTCCACGAGGCCCACAGCGTGCTGAAGCGGTTGAGGAGTCCGCGGCCCGAGAAGTGGCGCGACGGGGTGGCGGCGATCGTGACCGGACCGATCTGGGTCTCGTCCCACCAGTCGAACTCGCGGATGCGGTCGGCGGGGATATCCCACACCTCGAGGTGCTCGCCGACGCCCAGCGGTACCAGGAAGGGGGCGTTCGACGAGGCTGCGAGCTCGCGGGCGGCGCGCATGTCGAGGTGGTCGTAGTGGTCGTGCGAGATGATGATCGCGTCGAGCTCGGGAAGCTCGGAGGGGTCGACCGGCAGCGGGTGGAAGCGCAGCGGGCCGACGAGCGTCGACGGCGAGGCGCGGTCGGCGAAGACCGAGTCGATGAGGATGCGCGCGCCGTCGATTTCGACCAACGTGGTCGAGTGGCCCAGCCACGTCACCCGAAGGCCATCGGCCGGCGGCTCGGAGAAGACCGGGCGCACGGTGGACGGCGGAGTGTCGGGCACCGCATCGCCGGGCTTGTCGAACCAGTCGAGGGTCACCTCCCAGGTCTTGCCGGGCATCATCACGGTCGTGGGCACCGAGTTGACGAAGATTCCGTCCTCATCGCTCCACTGCTTCGACTGGCGAATGCGCTCGAGGCGCTCGCCGTCGGGATCGCCGCCCAGCGACGCGCCCCAGCCGGTCGACCAATAAAAGACGGTGGCAGCCGTCGCCGCAAGCAGTCCCATGGCGCCGAATCCGGCCTTTATCCATTTCTTGTCGATCACTACATTCCTCGATCCTAGTTACGCCTACCTTAGTCTTAGATGACCCGGCTCACAATCAGGAGCAAAAGCAAGCGCGTCTTTCCTTGCGCTGGACGTTCGGCTCACCCATCTTTGGGGCCTATGACGCTCGATGCCACCCAAGAAATATTGCGCCCGCTCGGTCCCACGGCGCTCGCCCCGTTTGCCGAGACCGCCGACGACGCGCTTCGTCAGATCTTTGGCTACGACGCCTTTCGACCCGGCCAGCGCGAGGTCGTCGAACACCTGCTCGAGGGGCGCGACGCGCTGGTGGTCATGCCCACCGGCTCGGGCAAGAGCCTGTGCTACCAACTCGCCGGCGCCGTGACTCAGGGGGTAACACTGGTCGTCTCGCCGCTTATTGCATTGATGAAAGACCAGGTGGATGCGCTCGCGTCGACGGGGCTGCCGGCGTGTGCGATCAACTCGTCGATCTCGCGGGCGCAGCAGCAGGAGCGCATCGCCGAGATGTACGCCGGCGACTACAAGCTCGTCTACGTCGCCCCCGAGCGTTTTCGCAGTCCCAGCTTTTGCGAGGCGCTCGAGGAGATCGAGATCGGGCTCTTGGCGATCGACGAGGCTCATTGCATCAGCCAGTGGGGACACGATTTTCGCCCCGACTACCGGCGTCTGGCCGAGGTGCGTCGTCGCTTCGGCAGCCCGCAGACGGTGGCGTTGACCGCCACGGCGACCGAGTTCGTCCAGCGCGATATCCTCGAGCAACTCGACATCGACGGCGCCGATATGCTCGTGTCGGGCTTCGAGCGGCCCAACCTTCGCTTCGAAGTCTTCAAGGGCAAGAAGAAGCGCGACAAGATGCGCCATTTACGCACGCTCATCGGCGAGCATACCGGCGAGTCGGTGATCGTGTACGTCGCTTCGCGCAAGCAGGTGAACGCGGTGGGCAAGATGCTCGAGGACGAGGGCGTCTCGGTGGGTCGCTACCACGGTGGGATGTCGGCCAAAAAGCGCACCGAGGCTCAAGAGCGTTGGATGGACGGCGGGGTCGAAGTCATGGTGGCGACCAACGCTTTTGGGATGGGGGTCGACAAGCCGGACGTGCGCGCGGTCATCCACTACAACGCCCCGGGGAGCATCGAGGCGTACTACCAAGAGGCCGGCCGCGCCGGGCGTGACGGAAAGCCTGCGCGCTGCGTGCTGATGTATCGGCGCTCGGACATGCGCATCCACGAGTGGTTTGCCGACAACGCCTATCCGCTGCGCATGCAATTGATTCGGGTGTGGCTGCACCTTCGCTCGTTGGGCCCGGGTGAGCACAAGACGACCCCGGCGAAGCTCGCCAAGGGCGCGCGCGGCCGGGGGCAGAAGCTGCCGCCGATGGTCGTGGGGGCCTGCCTCGACTTGCTGAGCCGCGCCGGGCATATCCGTCGCAAGCGCGGCAGCGTCGAAGTCATCAAAGACGCCGAGCCGCTCGAGCTCGACGTCGACTTCGACCGCCTCGAAGATCGTCGGCACCTGGCCAAAGAGCAGATTCGCAATGTCAGCGACTACGCCGGAGCGCGCGACTGCTATCAGGCCTCCCTCCTCGCCCATTTCGGCAGCGCACCGAGCTTCGGCGAGGAGTGCGGTCATTGTGGTCTTTGCGACCCTCGTTGATGGTGCTTGTTGATGGTGCTTGAAACCGCTCTCCGCTTGCACAGTTTAGCTGCGACGACCACGGATAGTTGACTTCCGCTGTTGAGGAGAACGATGAACCACCGTATCGCCATTATTTACGGCACCACCGAAGGCCACACCCGAAAGATCTGCGAGCACATCGCCCAGACGCTTCGTGACCACGATGATCAGGTCGAGATCGTACTCGGCTCCGAGTTCGACGATGCCTTCGAGCTGAGTGATTTCGACGGCGTCATCGTGGGCGGCTCGCTGCACGCAGGCACCCACCAGCGCTACATCCGCGCCTTTGTCGACGAGCACCTCGAGGAGTTGCAGTCGATGCCCTCGGCGTTCTTCTCGGTGAGCTTGTCGGCGGCGAGTGAGGACACGCGGGACGACGCCCAGGGCGCGCTCGACACCTTCCTCGAGGAGACCGGCTGGACGCCCGAGCAGGCCGAAATCGTAGCCGGCGCGCTCAAGTACACCGAGTACAATTGGTTCAAGCGGTTTGCGATGAAGAAGATCAGCGCCAGCTCCGGCGGAGACACTGACACGAGTCAGGACTACGAGTACACCGATTGGGAGCAGCTCAGCCGCTTCGCCGAAGCGTTTCACGAGCGGTTGGGTTAGAAGCGCGGGCTGACGGGGCGGCGCGAAGTCATCCTATTCGCGCGGGGCGAGAGCAGCGTCAGTTTAGCGCGGGGAAAAAACTTTGGCGCACGAGTCGGGCGCGGAGAGCCTCGATTGTGTACGCCGTGCCGTATTCTTCCACCTCCGTATCGAGAGTGCGAACCCGACGCGGGCAAGGTTCAATCTGCACACGCGTCGTGGCCGATGTATTCGGGGGCGCGGCTCAGTGTGTGAGGCTCTTCATCTTGGTGCATTTCCTTACAACATCATCTTCACAATAGGCTTTAGGTTCTTTTCTTGCCTCGGTCTAGTGAGTGATTTGGTTTGAAATGTATCGCGACATACCTCCACGCCGACAGAGGGCAGTGTGTCGGCTGACGGCAGCTCTTTCGCCGATGCGTGTTTCGCTCGTTCGAAGGCGCGGCGCCGTTAGTTCGGGGACTCGCTGCGTAAATTCACACAGAGCTTGTTGCCAGCAGTATCGCAGGTGCGGGGAGCAGACTGCAGTCGGGGCGACTGATGGGGCAGACAGAACAGCACAAGCTGGAACGGCTCCAAGTGCCGGAGATTGGGGAGATTCTCGATGGCCGCTATCGCGTGCAGGGCGTCATTGCGACCGGCGGGATGGGCGTCATTTTGCGAGCCGAGCAACTGCCGATGGAGCGGTCGGTGGCGCTCAAGTTGCTGCATCCGCATATCGCCGTGGCCGATCCCAATCTGGTGGAGCGTTTTGCGCGCGAGGTGCGATTGGCCAAGCAGCTCAACCATCCCAACACGATTCGCCTGTACGATTTCGGCAAATCCGAGCAGGGCCTGGTGTATGTGGCCATGGAGATGCTCGACGGGATGGACCTCAAGCGGCGCATCGCCCGCGAAGGGGTCATGAGTGTGGGCGCTGCTCTCGAGATCACGCGCCAGATGCTCGACGGGCTGGCCGAGGCCCACGCGCGAGGGTTCATCCACCGAGATCTCAAGCCGAGCAACGTCTTTATCGTCAAGAACCGACGCGGCGAAGACCTGGTGAAGCTGCTCGACTTCGGCATCGCCAAGTCGTTGTCGGACTCGGCGGATCTGACCGGTTCGGGCTCGATCTGCGGCACGCCTTCGTATGTGGCGCCCGAGTACCTGATGCAAGAGCGGCCAGGCAAGCCGGCCGACATCTACGCAGTCGGGTTGATCTTGCTCGAGATGCTCACAGGCCGACAGGTCTTCAAGGGCGAGGCGCCGGTGCAGACGATGATGATGCACCTCAAGCTCGATCCGGACATCCCGGACGAGATCGCCCAGACGCCACTCGCCGAGGTGATCGAGCGGGCGACCGCCAAAGATCCGAACGCGCGTTATCAAGACGCCGAGGAGATGTACGCCGCCGTTTGTGCGGTGATGCGACAGGTCCCGGCAGATCTGAAGGTGCATCGGCCCTCGCTCGCAGCGCTGCCGGATGCAACCGAGGCGGTCGACGAGGAGCTCGACTCGGCCGAGCGAGAGCGGGCGTCGGTCGATACGATCGTGCCCGAGATACCGTCGGGGCTCGACTCGAGCGACGAGCTTCCACAGGCGCAGAGCACACCGTCGTGGGTCGAGCGGGCCGTCTCCTCCGACATCTTTCGACGTGAGCTCGAGCGCCAGCGCTTCGAAGAAGCCCGTCGGGCAGAGGCGTCGAGCCAACGAGCGTCGGCTGATTCCAGCGCCGGCCCTCGGGCGATGGCGCATGGTGGCGGGACGCCCGTGGCCGGCAAGATTGTGGCCGGCAAGATAGGCTCCTACGTGCGTTGGGCGGCGGCCACGATCGCGCTGGCGGCGCTTGTGGGAGTCGGCGTCTTTTGGGCACTCGATCCGGGCGATGCGCCCGAGTTTGTCACGCCGGTGAGTTCGCCATCTGCTGACGACCCGGGCGCCCGTGCATCGACGTCGAGCGAAGCACCTCTCGAGGACGTGGCCGGCAGCGTTTCGGACGAAAAGGAGCAGGCCGAGGCGCGCGGGATTAGCTTCGATTTGGATACCGATCCTGTGGGCGCGACGGTCTACGTAGGGGAACGTGAGGTGGGCCACACACCCACGACCCACAAGGTCATCGAGGAGAAACTGCCCCAGACGGTGCGCTTCGAACTCGAAGGATACGCGCCGAAGCAGGTCGAGTTGACCCGGACTTCGTCGCCGATCGTGGTCGAGATTCTGGAGGAGCAAGAGAGCCAGGCGGTCGAGCCGGCGCGTCGTGCGAGTGCAGAACCTCCCGAGACGTCGCCGACAAAGGCTGAAGGTCAGACCGACACCGCACCAGATTCGCCTGAAGGCAAGGAGGCCACTGCGGAGCGGCTGTCCGACGAGCGCATCGAGCAGGTGATGGATCAGTACCTGCGCGATTGAGTAGAGGCGCCAAGATGACCCATCACGACCCATGGATTGGATGATGGATACTGTAAGTCAAAATGAGCGTATCGGCGCCAGGCGCACACGTATGCGGCGCGTCTGTCCCGTCGTGTGCGCGCTGTTCGTGTTGTGGGGCAGCTTGTCGTGGGCGACGCCGGCCAGTGCCGCTGGAGGAGACGAAGCCGACAAAGTCGAGACGTTTCGCCAGCACGTCGCCCGAGGCGCCAAGCTTCGCAAGCAGCAACAGCACCGTCAGGCGCTCGATCACTTCGAGAAGGCGCGCGCCATCGCCGATCACCCCAAGTTGATGTTCGTCACCGGTGAACTCCACGAGGCGATCGGCGACTGCGCGGCGGCGCGCGCCGACTACGAGAAGGCGCGCTCTGACAAGCGCGCGTCCGAAGCGCTGCGGGCCAAGCTCGAGGAGGCGTTGGCCAATAACAAAGAGTGCGAGAGCCGCGGCCAGCTCGCCCTCGACTGCTCTCCGGCAGACGCCCAGGTGCGCCTCGGGGAGCGCGAGTTGCTCTGCGGGGATCTCGTCGAGTTGGAGGCGGGCTCGCACATGCTGATCGCCTCGGCGCCGGGGCATCGAGAGTTGCAGGTGGAGGTGCAGGTCGAACCCGGCAGCCAAGAGCGCCACGAGGTGCACCTGACCGAGATCCCGCCCCGAGAGGTGAAGCCTGTGGCCGCGGTGCCCGATTGGCTGACCTACAGCGCATACGGCGGGATGGGGCTCGGCGCCACGCTCCTCGTCGCCGGGCTTGCATCGGATGCCTCGGCGGCTAGCCGTCAGGAAGAGCTGCACCAGGCACACTCCCGTGGCGAGTTCGAGCGCACTAATCAATTGGTCTCAGAGGCCGAGTCGGCCCGCACGCGCACCGCACTGCTCTACACGAGTGGAGCGATCGTGGCTGCCGCAGGTGGATTGCTCTGGGTCTACGACGAAGAGGTGGCTGGATGGGTCGCCGGAGACGGTGAGGCGGCTGTGCAGCCGCAGGTATCGGTGGGCAGCGACGGAGCGTCGGTGGGGGCGACGATTCGGTGGTAGAGGCATCAATGGCCAAAATACGACACGAATCATGACGATAGTGATGGATACAATGGTGACGACATGGAGGTCTGGGTGGGGCCGCGCGTTGGCGCTGGCTGCGTGTTGGGCTCTCGTGGGGGCGATGCTCGGCGGGTGCGGAGGCTCGGAGGGACGGGTCTGCGAGACCGACTCGGACTGTGCTTCGGGGGAGCGGTGTGCGACGAGCGGCGGCGTCCTCTTCGGCGAGCGTATCTGTGTCATCGCCGGGCCGATGGAGCCCGCCGACGCCACTTCCGACACGACCGCTGACGCCGACACCGGTGAGGATGGAGATGCCGACGCGGCGCCAGACACCACTGAGCCAGACACCACTGAGCCAGATACCACCGAGCCGGACGCTGCTTTGCCAGACGGAGACGGCGATGGAGTGGCTGATGCAGACGACAACTGCCCGAACGATGCCAACACCACCCAGGCCGACCTCGACGGTGACGACCTCGGCGACGCTTGCGACGACGATATCGACGGCGACGGCGTCGCCAACGGCGGCGACAACTGCCCACAAGCCGCCAACTCGGATCAGGCTGATGCCGACGGCGACGGTCAAGGTGACGCGTGTGACAGCTTCACCGATAGTGATGCCGATGGGATTCGTGACAGCGCCGACAACTGCCCCGATCGGTCGAACCCCGATCAGTCGGACCTCGACAGCGACGGGATTGGCGACACGTGTGACGACGACGCCGACGGCGACGGGATCGACGACGCGACCGACAACTGCCCGCGGGATGCCAACGCGAGCCAAGTCGATTCCGACGGTGACGGCCAGGGCGACGCGTGTGACGGCGATCTCGACGGAGACGGTGTCGCCAACGCACAGGACAATTGTGCGAGCCAGAGCAATCCCGATCAGGCCGACCTCGACAACGACGGGGTGGGAGATGTGTGCGACGCGAACCGCGATGGCGACAACAAGAATAACAACCAGGACAACTGTCCCGACGTCTTCAATCCACCGCAGCGCGATGCCGACAACGACGGTGTGGGCGACGAGTGCGACAACTGCCCAAATACCGCCAATCCGGGTCAAGAGGATTCTGATGCCAACGGGGTAGGTGACGCGTGCCAGAACTGACGCAGGAAAATTCGACGCCCCAGGTTCCCCCGAAGCTGCCGCATATCGGGCAGGTGATCGACGGGCGCTATCGAGTCGAGTCGGTGATCGCGACCGGGGGCATGGGAGTGGTGTTGCGCGCCGAGCACGTGGCGATGGAGCGGGAGGTGGCGCTCAAGCTTCTGCACCCGCATATCGCTGCTACCGACGCGACGATCGTCGAGCGTTTCCATCGTGAAGTACAACTGGCCAAGACCCTCGACCACCGCAACACCATCCGGTTGTATGATTCGGGAAAGACCGAAGAAGGCCTGCTCTTTGTCGCCATGGAGTATCTCGATGGTGAGACGCTCGACGAGCTGCTCGCTCGGCGGGGGGCGTTGCGAGTGTGGCGCGCCGTCGATCTCACCCTGCAGATGCTCGACGGGCTGGCCGAAGCCCACGCGCGAGACTTCGTCCATCGAGACATCAAGCCGAGCAATGTGTTCGTCGCCCGAAACCGCCGCGGCGAAGACGTCGTCAAGCTGCTCGATTTTGGCATTGCCAAGCCGCTGGTCGACGCAGGCGCCGACTTGACCGGCACCGGCACGATCTGCGGCACGCCTAACTACGTGGCGCCCGAGTACTTGCGCTCCGAGCCGATCGGCAAAGCTTGTGACGTATATGCGGTGGGGCTGATCTTGTTGGAGATGCTGTGCGGCCAACGTGTCTTCGAGGGCGATTCGCCCATGGAGACGATGACGATGCGTCTGCAAACGCGCCCCCAGATCCCGTTTCTGATCGAGGAGAGTCCGCTCGCCGGGGTGATTCGAAAGGCCGTGGCCATCCAACCCGAGGATCGCTACGCCGACGCCGACGAGATGTACCGAGCGCTGCGACCCGTCGCCGAACGTCTGCCTGCCGAGTTGCTGGCGCGCCGCGTGGACCGTCCCGAGCCAGTGGGAGCGCCCAGGCCTGCGCCTCAACGCACCGAGGGGTCGTCGCGATCCGCCACGCGTGTGTCGCTGTACCGAGAAGAGCCTTTCGAGCCGGTCGTGTCGCCGCGAGTGGCCGCGGGCGCCGCTGCCGCGCTCGCCGTCCTCGCCGGAGTCGGCGTGGCGCTGCTGCTGAGCGACGACGGTGCGTCGTCGTCGGCTGCGCCCGCGACATCTGCACCCGCCGTACAAATCGCCCCTGTGCATCCCGAGGAGTCCGGCTCCTCCTCGGTCTCATCAACGGAGGTCCCATCAGCGGCAGACTCATCGACCTCGGACTCACCTCCCGTGTCCCTCGAATTCGTCGTCGACAGCGAACCGGCCGGCGCGCGTGTCGAGCGTGGCAATGAGTTTTTGGGTTCGACGCCGCTGAGTGTCGAGGTGCCCCGCGACGAGCTGCCTGCCACGTTGAACCTCGCCAAAGATGGCTTCACGACGGCGTCCGTCGAATTGAGCGCAGACGCATCTGAACTCGTATTCGAGCGTTTGAATCCGCAGTCCCCTCCCGAAGTGGCGCAACCAACGATGGAAGCGACCGAGTCGGTCGAAGCGCCCAAACAACGTCAGAGCAAGCGCTCCGCGCCTCGCTCCCGCAGACCTGCCCCCAAGCCTGTCACAGAGCCCAAGCCTGCAGAAACGAGAGACATTTCAGAGCAGAAAGTCGAGAAGGTCCTCGACGAACTCTTGGTCGAGTAACACCGTCTTCCCAAACTTTGACACTGTTTCGCCGCCCGTGGTACCGTGTCCATAACCGGATCCAAACATTGATTGGACGATTCCCCTCACTTGGCAGTAGCATTAGGGGTGGTTTAGAACAGACCTCTCGGAATTGAGGTGGCAGCCGTGTCTGGGCTCGATAGCCCGGCGCGGAACATGTCAGGGTGGCGGATGGCGACGAGCGAACAGGCAAAACTCGACCGGCTCAAGATGCCGGATATCGGGGACCTGCTCGATGGGCGGTACCGTATTCAAGCGGTACTGGCCACTGGGGGCATGGGGGTGGTGTTGCGCGCCGAGCAGCTCCCGATGGAGCGGCCGGTGGCGATCAAACTGCTGCATCCACATATCGCCGCGGGGAACGAGAAGCTCTTGGGCCGCTTCGAGCAAGAGGTGCGCCTGGCCAAGCTCCTCAACCACCCCAACACCATTCGCCTGTACGACTTCGGCGAGTCGAGCGAAGGCCTGGTGTATGTGGCCATGGAGTTCCTCGACGGGCGGGACCTGAAGCGATTGATCGCTGAAGAAGGCTGTCTGCCCGTGGGACGAGCCGTCGAAATCACACGACAGATGCTCGACGGGCTGGCCGAAGCTCACGCTCACGACTTCATCCACCGCGACCTCAAGCCGAGCAACGTCTTCGTCACCGAGAACCGCCGCGGTGAAGACGTCGTCAAGCTGCTCGATTTCGGCATCGCCAAGAGTCTCGATGGAAGCGACGTCGACCTGACCGGGTCGGGGTCGATCTGCGGCACGCCTGGCTATGTCGCCCCGGAATACCTGCAAAGTGAGTCGCTCGAGAAGGCGTCGGACATCTATGCGGTCGGGTTGATTTTGCTCGAGATGCTCATCGGCCAACGCGTCTTCAAAGGAGACGGGGCGGTGCAGACGATGATGATGCACCTGCAGATCGACCCCGACATTCCGCCCGAGATCGAGCGCACCCCGTTGGCGCCGATCATTCGCAAAGCGACGTGCAAGCGACCCGAGGAACGCTACGCCGACGCCGATCAGATGTTGCAGGCGCTCGAAGCAATCATCGAGGAGCTACCCCAGGACCTGCGCGTCGATGGCTACGAGTCCCCGCAGTCGCAAGGCGTCTCCGAGAAGGCGGTCACGCCGCCACCCAAGGTCGAGAAAAAGTTGGCAGGGGGGTCCGAGTCCACCTCGCTCGAAGAAGACTCGAGTGCATCCATCCCCGAGCCCGAGCCCACGCCGATCTCGGTGGCCAATCATCAATCGGGGCCGCATTCGCTCGAGCCGCCGCAGCCGAAAGCCGATTCGTCAGCTCTGTCACCACCACCTCTCAAGTTGCCCAAGCCGTCGGTGTCGAAGCGGCCGGCGCCCAAGCCGCCGGTGTCGAAGCCGCCAGTGCCCAAGCCAGCCCAGTCTGAGCCGAGCCAGTCTGAGCCGAGCCAGTCCGAGCCGAGCCAGTCTGAGCCTGCGAAGCAAGGCGAGCCGGTGCGCGCTGCTGTCCCCGAGGGCGAGACGGGAGAGTTGGGCGTCGATGACGCCGATTTCTTCGCGGCCGATTCCAACAAGAAGGTCTGGATGATAGGCGGCGGCGCCAGCGCGTGTCTTGTGATCGCGCTGTTTGGGTTTTTGATGACGGATCCGGGCGAGGCGCCCGAGATCGACGCTGGGGACGACGAGGCGGCTGCTGCCGAGCGTAGCGGCGAGCCCGAATCGGCAGCCGACGGGGCCGAAGCCGGGGCAACGAGAGCCTTGGCGGCCACAGAAGATGCAGGCGGCGACGCGGCTGGGGCCGACGAGGTCAAAAAGCTTCGCTTCGATCTCGACACAGATCCGAGCGGAGCGACGGCGCGAGTCGGGGAGCAGGTCCTTGGAACGACGCCGCTGGTCTATCAGGTCGCGGTCGAGGAGCTTCCACAGACGGTGCATTTCGAGCAAGAGGGGTATGCCGTCAAGACGACCGAGCTGACCGAGGAGAGTTCGCCGATCGTGGTGGAGGTGCTCGACAAGCTCGACAAGAAGGTCGAGCGCGATGACGGGGCGCGAGGGTCCGAGCGTGCAGGCAGCCGGCGCGGAGGGGCGCGAAATGGCAAGGGCCGCAAGGCCGGCGGGGAGAGAAAGGAGAAGCTCTCCGATGATAAAGTCGAGAAGGTGCTCGACGAATTTTTGGTGGAGTGAGATTTGGTCGCAACATTGCGCACAGAGAGAATGAATCGGGGGAGTGTAGCGTGCGCGGTCGCTCTGTTGATCGCGCTCGGCCCATTGGGAGCCGGTGCCGAGGAGTCGGCCTCGCTCGAGCAGTTTCGGGCTCACGTCAAGCAGGCCGTCGAGCATCGAAAGGCGGGTGATTTACGCCAGGCCATCGCCGAGTTCGAGAAGGCGCGTGCCATCGCCGATCACCCCAAATTTGCGCTGGCCGTCGGCCGCATCTACGAGCAAATCGGCGATTGTGGGGCTGCAAAGGCGGAGTTCGAGCGCGGCCGTGACGATGGGCGAGCCAGTGGAAAGCTGCGCAAGAAGTTCGACGAGGCGTTGGGCGCCAACGCCGCCTGCGTCGACCGCGGCGAATTGGCCGTCGAGTGCGCCCCCGAAGAGGCCGAGGTGGCGGTCGGAGAGCAGAGCGAGACGTGCCCAGCCACGTTTACGCTGCCCGCCGGCGAGCACCAGGTGCGTGTGTCGGCGCCTGGGCGAGTGGCCCAGACCGTGACGGTGAGCGTGGAGCCGGCCGGCCAGCATCGCCGAAAGGTCGAACTCGGCACTCCCTGGCAAAAACCTGCAGTGACTTATACCAAATACGGCGCGATTGGGCTTGGCGGCGCGCTCATCCTCGGCGGCATCATCTCGGATGCCTCGGCCAGCTCACGCCAAGACGAACTCGCCGCGGCGTCGGCCGACGGCGATGTCCGCCGCGCCGAGGCACTGGCCGCCGAAGCTGATTCGGCGCAGGGGCGCACGGTCGCGCTGTACACGGTGGGCGCCCTGTTCGCCGCCGGAGGTGCTGCGTTGTGGGTCTACGACGCCGAGGTCGAGGCGTGGCTCGGCGGCGGTGACGCCGTCGGCGCGAAGGGCGACTCTCAGGGCGCTCAGGTGGGCGTTTCGACCAATGGTACGGGCGTTTGGGGGACGGTGCGATGGTAGACAATCCCATGAAACGAATGCGACGTGCGTGTGTGCTGGTGGTGCTGGCGGTGGGCCTGCTCGGCTCGACGGGCTGCGGCGGAGAGGGGCAGACGTGCTCGTCGGACGCCGACTGCGCCCAGGGCTACAGTTGTGTGTCGAGCGGCGGCGTCTTCTTCGGAGACAGCGTGTGTGTCGTCACCGACGAGGCGGCGCTCACAGACGCCGGCAGTGGCGGCGATACCTCGAGCGCGGACGTCGGCGGCGACACCGCTGCGGTCGACTCGGACGACGATGGCGTGGGTGACGCGCAGGACAATTGCCCCCAAGTGGCCAATACCGATCAGGCCGATCTCGACAGCGACGGTGTGGGCGACGCGTGTGACGACGACCGCGACGGGGACACCATCCCCGACAGCTCGGACAACTGCGCGGAGGCTGCCAACGCCGATCAGGCCGACACCAATGGCGACGGCATCGGCGACGCCTGCGATCCCGACATCGACGGCGATGGGGTGGCCAACGGCAGCGACAACTGCGAGACGGTCGAGAATATCGACCAGCGCGACGTCGATCGCGACGGCATCGGTGATGCCTGCGATGACAACAGCGACGGCGACAACCATCCCGACGCGACCGACAACTGCCCCTACGACTTCAACCAGCCCCAGAAGGACTTCGACGGCGACGGGGTGGGCGATGTGTGCGACAACTGCCCCGCCACGGCCAACGCCGATCAGGCCGACGCCGATGGCGACGGGGTGGGCGACGTCTGCGAGTAAGGCGGGTGACAAACCAAGCGGGCGCCGAAAAAGCGGGCGCAGAGTGTCGGGAATGCGCCTGGCGCCCGGTTCGTTGACTGGACATGGCGAGGAGGGAACTCCCGGGCGATGATTCGTTCGAGAGTTGGTTTCGAGCACATCAATTTTGTCGTTTTAAAAGCCTTGACACTGCCGGGGACCCCGAGTATGTTCCCCGCCCTGCCGCGATCGTCCGGTGGGCGTTTCTTCGGAAGCGCTGGGACACACGGCATGGGTTTATGGTGGATGTAGCTCAGTTGGTTAGAGCGCAGGTTTGTGGTACCTGAGGTCGCGGGTTCAATTCCCGTCATCCACCCTGTTTGACCACGAGTGTGAGTTTCGAAGCGCACCCGTGAGGATTGGCGGTCAACAACGCCATTTGCGCCCGTAGCTCAGCTGGATAGAGCGCCGGACTTCGAATCCGTAGGTCGTAGGTTCGACTCCTACCGGGCGTGCTGTTTTGCAACGCGACGCCTGAGGCGATCGCCCACAACTGCAAGATGTATGTGCCGAGTTGATAGCTATCGACTCGGCTTTCTTTTAGCTATCGACTCGACTTTTTTCTTTAGAGTCGCGTCTGCGAGGGTGGCGGAATTGGTAGACGCGCTGGATTTAGGTTCCAGTGGAGTAATTTCCGTGGGGGTTCGAGTCCCCCCTCTCGCATCCCCACATCGAATCCGACAAGTCACACGTCAAGCAAGAACAAAAGAGGAGATTCCATGCCTTACGAGGTGGAAGAAACCGGAGATCTGACGCGCACCGCTCAGGTCACCGTGCCGGTCGAAGAGTATAATAATCGGGTCAACAAAGCCCTCAAAGAGTTGTCCAAAGACGTCAAGATCCGTGGCTTCCGCAAGGGCAAGGTGCCCCTGTCGGTCATGAAGAAGCGCTACGGCGCCAGCGTCCAGCAGGACGTCATCGAGAACCTGGTCAACGACAAGCTCAACCTGATCATCTCCGAGAGCGAGCAACCGGTCATCCACGTCGGCCAGCCCAGCGTGGAGTCGGGCCCCGAAGAGGAAGGCGGACTGCAGTTCAAGGTCGACCTCGAGCTTCGCCCCGAGATCGATCCCATCGGCTACCTGGGCCTGCAGCTCACCCGTGAGAAGGCCGAGGTGTCCTCCGAGGATATCGACCAGCGCCTCGAGGCGATGCGTCACCAGTACGCCACCCTCGAGCCCATCGAGTTCCGCGACAAGATCGAAGAAGGCGACGTGGTCACCTTCGATTACCACGCGCTCGGCGCCGACGAGAACGAGGCGCTCGCCGAGATCAAAGGCGAAGGCGCTCAGCTCGAAATCGGCCAGGGCCAGTCGATCCCGGGCCTCGAAGAGGGTCTGATCGGCGCCGGCTTCGACGAGACCGTCGTCGTCGACGTCACCCCGGACGAAGGCTTCCCGGTCGAAGAGCTGCAGAACGAGACCATCCAACTGCAGATCGACATCAAGTCGGTCAAAAAGGAGGTCCTCCCCGAGCTCGACGACGACTTCGCCAAGGATACCGGCCAGGCCGAGACCCTGCTCGAGCTTCGCGGCCAGATTCGCGAAGAGCTCGAAGAGGAACTCGAGCACCAGGCGATGCACGCCGCCGAAGATCAGCTCGTCGACAAGCTTCTCGAGCAAAACGAGTTCGATCTGCCGCCGCAATTCGTCGAGGCTCAGGTCGACCGCGAGCGTCGCCAGCGCATGCAGATGCTCCAGCAGTTCATGCAGCAGGGCATGGATCCGGCCGAGCTTGGCATCGACATCGAGGAGTTCACCGGCGGTGAAGAGCTCGAAAGCGACGTCAAAGACCGCATCCGCACCGACTTCTTGCTGCTTGCGATCGCCGAGAAAGAAGATCTCGAGCTCGAGCAGGAAGACCTGATGAACTACATCCAGCACCAGGCTCGCCACAGCCGCATGTCGCCGCAGCAGTTCATGCAGCAACTCATGCAGAGCCAAGAGCAGCTTCGCCAGGCCAACATGATGGCGCTGCTCGAAAAGACCAAGCACTTCTTGCTCGAAAAGGCCGATTTCGAAGAAGTCGAGCCGTCCGAGGAAGAAGAGGTCGAGGAAGCCGAAGAAGCCGAAGAAGCCGAAGAAGCCGAGGAGGCTGTCGAGGCTGCTGAAGCTGAAGAGACCGAAGAGGCTGCCGAGGAAGAAGCCGAAGAGGCCGACGAAGAAGAGGCCGACGAGGACGAAGAAGAAGCCGAAGAGGCCGCTGAAGAAGAGGCCGACGAGGACGAAGAAGAGTAAGTTTCGCTCCTGTTCGGATTGCTTTGAAGGCAGTCCTCCGTTAGGCTGGGAGTGTATGCGATAGGGAACAGAGTTCCCGCAGTAGACACTTTTCTAGCGGACGCGATGGCTGCCAACTTCAAGCCATATCTATCTTCAGGAACGATTGCTGCCGGCGCGGTCGGCGTACTTGCGCTGTATGGCAGTGATCAATGGCTCGAGCCGATGATGCCCCTCATGTTGGGGGCCGCCGCCGCTCTGCCGATCAGTATCGTGGGCGCGTTGCTCCTCCATCCGGAGGCTCGCAACGCGCCTTCGCGTTTCTTGGTGATCGGGCTGACCGCGCTGGTCGGCGCCCTCGTGGGCGTCGGCGTGCCTGCGCTGTGGCTCGCCCCCCAGGTGCGCGCGGGCGTCGCCAAAGCCGCGCCGTCGGCCGTCGATCTGTACGGCGCGCTCGAAGATCCCGACCAAAATGTGCAGCTCGAAGCGTGCCGCCAACTCTTCGCCGGCCACGGCGAGCTCGACGGTATCTCGGACGCCCTGACCGGGCGGCCGCGCCTGGCGACGCGCTGCCTGACCGACGTCGGCGAGGCCAACCGCGCTGCTATCGTCGCCGCCAACCTCGAAAGCGACTGGTACAAGCGCCTGATGACCCAGGCGCCGGTCGATGACGAAAACCAGTGCCTGCATGCCCAGGCGCTGGTTTCGCTTCCGGTCGACGCCGGGGCCAAGCAAACCGACCTGCTCAACTGCGCGTTTCGCTCCCCTTCCAAAGCCAAGCGGACTTGCTGTGCCGACAGCCTCACCCAGATGAACGCCTCGTGTGAATCGCTGGCCGGGTCGATCGACGCCGGCAAGCTGGTGCGCTCGGGCGCGGCTGCCGACTTGATGGCGCTGAGCTTCGGTGAAGCGACCGCCAAACGCGAGTTCTCCGAGATCGCGAGCAAGGTCGACCTGACGTGCGAGAAGATGCAGATGGTCGGCGTGCAACTCGCCTGCGTGGCGCTGGGCGGCGAATCGAACCGCACTCGCGCCCGCGAGGTGCTCGACTGGTTGGTCGACGAGAACGACCGCTGCCTCGACGGGCAGCGCGGAGAGTCGTCGGTCACCCCCAGCCAAGTGTGCGACGCGCTCATCGAGCGTATCCAACGCCAGGGAAAGGTCGACGGCGACATGGTCTGCAAGAGCCACCAAAAGGTGCTCCAAGAGCAGGCCGCGCTCATGGAGGAGATCAAAGGGCTGAGCGCCGAGGAGAGCGCCGCGCTCGCCGGACAGATCTCGGCGGGCAACTCTCAGGCCTCCGACCAGATGCTCTCCCTCGATCAGTTCGCCGCCGCCGCCCAGAGCAACCGCGGCGAGGCGCTCAAATCGTACAACAAGGAGCAGGTGCGCCAGATGATGGAGCGTGCTCGCCAGCAGGCACCGTCGCCCGAAGAGCTCGGCACCAAGCCGTTCCAGAACCTGCAAGCCATTCAAGACACCGCCAACAAGATGATGGGTGAGGACAAGGCGCAGGCGCAGTTCATAGAGAGCCGAATCACGCCCAACACCGAGGTACTCGGCGAGAAGACCAAGAAGGGCATGGAGCAGATTCAAGGCGCACAAAAGCTTCTAAAAGGCGAGCAGGCGAAGGCCAAGCACGAGCACAAGCGCGATAAATAGGCCGGTGATGAGGACAGTTGCCCCCACCGATGTGACAACTTGTCGCACCCCGATCGCCTCAGAAGGCCTTCAGTGGCACGCAAGACCGCTTGGCGCGGCTTATGCTTTAAGTAAACGATGGACAGTTGACTTCTCTAGAATGAAACCGAGGAAAGTGGCCCGATGAAAGAGGCGCACAACAATCTAGTGGTCCTCGCCGCCAAGGCAGGGGGGCACGTGACCGCGACGCTGGTGATTGCAGCGCTGCTGGGCGTTGTGGCTGCCGATCTGAGCGCGCTCGAGCTTCTGTTCCAGGCTACCTGGGCCGGCGGCTACGATCCGAATTGGGGCGCGCTGGCGCTGCACCTGGGCCTGTCGGCCGCGGTGTGGGGCTCGGGCGTCGTCCTGTGGCGCGTGTTGCAAAAGCGCGGCAAAAAGGCGGTCAAGGTCTACAAGGCGCGCGGAGCGGTGATGCTCGAGACGCTCGTGGCGCTGGTTCCCTTTTTGCTGCTCACCAGCGGCATCGCTCAGTACGCCATGATCAACGTGGCCGGCATTATCAGCGATCTGGCGGTCTATCAGGCCGCGCGCACGGCGTGGCTGTGGCAGCCGGAGGCCGAGATCGGCCGCAACGGCGTCAACATGGACGATGTGGAGTTCCGAGCGCGCACAGCCGCGGCGCTGACCTTGGCGCCGACGGCGGCGTCGAACTTCACGGTCGGTCGCAACAACCCGGGCGGCAGTGGGCCTCCCTTTCGGCGCATCCGCACGGCGGTGGCCGCCAGCTTCAACCAGTTTCCGGTCTCCGGCGAAAACTTCTGGATCCAGACCAACTACAACTGGGCGTTCTTCGGCAACCAGAACATGAACGCCAGCGCCGAAAACCTGACGTTTACGCGGGCCCTGGACTCGGATTCATTTTACCTGCGCGCCGGTCGCAAGGTGACCTCGGCGTGGATGTGCCTCGAAGACTTCGAAATTATCGACGAGAACGACGAGGTGGGCGCGCGCTTCACCTACCAGTACGCGCTGCTGTTCCCGTGGTTCGCCTACATCTTTGGCGACACGGCGACCATCGCGACCCGTTTTGCGCACCACATGCCCATTCGGCGTGAGATGACGTTCCCCGAGCAGCCGGATATGTAAGATGACGACCGACTCGTACGGCGAGCCCGGTCAACGAGAGAGAGCCATGAGACGAGAGACACTCCTGCAAAAAATGCGCGACTTGATGATGCGTACGCACCGCGACGAGAGCGGTGCGATCCTCATGTTGTGCTTTGCGGCGTGTCTGTTCTTGTTCATGGTTAGCTTGATCATCTTCGACGCCGGCGCGCTGTCGCGCGACAAGGTCGACGTGCAGATGGCCGCCGACACCGCCGGCTACAGCCAGGCGGCCGTCAAAGCGCGGGCCATGAACATGGTCGCGTTTGCCAACGTGGGCAAGCGCACCATCAGCGGCATCCGCAACATGTACTACACCCAGTACCCGAGCTACATGAGCTGGCTCGACGGCCAGTGCAGTCGGTGCTGCTGTGGGTGGTTCTGTGGCTGTTGGAATGCGTGCTTCAACTGTATCGGCAACTGGATCTCACTGGTGCCCATCTTCGAGGGTATCGACTACATCTTCTTTATCATCGGGCGTATCGCCGGGGATACGTTGACCGATCATCTGGAGGCGCTCGACACCTACCAAAAAGAGATGGTCGAGTATGCGCCGTACTGGGCGTTGGGCGAGGCGGTCATCCGCGGGGTGCGAAACGGCGCCAACGTGGTCACCACCTTCCCGATGCCGGATAACACCACCTACGGCAAATTACCGCTCAAAAAGGACACCGGTTTCCCGGCGGCCGTCGAGACGTGCCTGGCGCCGACCTACGTGTGGAACCCGTCGAGCCCGGGCAGCCTTTTGGAGTGGCAGCGCAACTTCCAGGAACTCAAGAACAATAGCGTCAGCTCGCCGAATATCGCCTCGAAGGGGCCGCGAGAAGTGGTCAGTATTGCCAACTCGTGGACGGGCTGCTTTTTGGGAGCGCTCCTGCCCAAAGAGGCCGAACTGTCACCGCCGTACTACCTGACGGCGACGGGCGACTCGGGTGAGGCGTACATGAAGAAGTCCAACATCATCTGGAGCTATCGCTTCAACGAGGACTATGCCGGCCAGCTTCGCGACAACTACGACGCCGTGATCGACAAGGACTACTCGACCAACATTATCGGCCTGCCCGAAGGCGGCGTGTGGAGCATGGCGCGCAGCGAGATCTACTACAAGCCGGACAACGACCCGAACCTGTTCGAGGGCCCCCACGCCATGTGGATGTTCCACCCGAGTTGGATCGGCAAGCTGCGCCCGGTAACGCTCAAAAATGAGGACATGCCCGTCGACCCGAGCGACATGTGGTCGGAGGCGCGTGGGCTGGCGATGAAGCAGGCGCCGCTATTCGGCGTGGACATGGGCACCATGTTCAACGACCTGCTCTACATGGAGAAGGTCAGCCGGGGCATGGACGGCAAAATTGACGGCAAGGAGGTGCTCGATGGCATCGCCAAATGAGCACGAGCACAACCAGGCGGAGCTTGAGCGCGAGCGATGGAGCTGGTTTGGCCTGCGGGCGCTGTCGGCGTTCGACCGCGACGAGCGCGGCACGGCCATGACCGAGTTCATCATCACCTTGCCGGTATTCATCATCATCTGGGTGGGCATGCTCAACCTGTATCAGGTCGAGCGCCAGAGCGTGCGCGTCAAAATCGAGGCGGGCAAGCAGATGTGGGTGAACGCCATGGATGTCGCCGACGGCGGTCTGATGGCTCCGTTCGACTCGGGCGTGCCCCTGATGGCCGCCGCCAATGCCATGGGCGACATCAACTCGTATCCCAGTGAAAACGGCGACTGGATGGCCCAGATCAAAAACCTGCGCATGATGGGCGACGGCAGCGTCGGCGAGAGCAAAGGCGCAATGCTGCCGCTCGACCTGACCGGCGAGGACCCCTCGGGCAACGTGCCCGGCGAGAACCTGAGCGCCTACCCGCAGGACATGCTCGACGATTCGCGCTGGAATATGCTGACCTCGGCCTCCGGGGCGCTGTCGGTGTACGCGCTCGACATCCCGCTGTCGTTCATCGGGCCGAACCAGACGCCCGCCGCCGGCATGCGCTACGGCATGTCGGTGGGCTACCAAGAGAACACCTTCGAGGTCGCCGGTCGAAGCCGCACCTACAAGGCAGCCTACGACGTGCTCAACACCCCGGTCGACAAGCCCGGCTTCATCGAAGACTTGATCGTCGTGCCGGGCTTCTCGCGCCTGATGGCCGAAGACGATCCGTGCTTGAGCAACGTGTTGTCGCTCAACACCGACATGGGCTACATGAGCAACTGCCGCTGATTGGAGAAGAGCATGCACTGGCCGACGCTTGGCAAAAACTTGCTGCGAATCCTGCTCACCGTGGGGCTGGTCTGCGGAATCGCCGCGGCGTTTCTGGTGCTCAACCCCTCGTCGCAAGACGGCGGGGTCGGGGTCGAGTCCTCGCAGGCCGACGTGCTGTGGATGACCCCCTTCGAGCGCACCAACACTCAGAAATTCGCCGGCGCGCTCCAAGATCTGGGCCACGAGCCGCCCCGGGCGTATAACCTGAACGGCAACGACGTCTACTTCTCGACGCGCACCTCGCACAAAAGCCCCGAGCTTTTGCTCGAAGAGTACCAGCGCGCCTTTGTCGAGCACGGGCTCAACAGCCGCATGTGGATGCAGAGCACCGACCAGTTCAGCCGGCTGCGAGGCTCCGAGGCGCACAAAAAGCGCTACGCCGAGCGCTCTGAGGCGGCGATCAACGGCGAAATTCTGCCCGCGGTGGTCAACAACGACTACATGTCGATGACGGGCATGGTCTTCGACAAAGGCGACGCCGAGGGCGAGACCTCCGAGCGCGCCATCGAGATGATCGATCAGATCGAGCAGACCACCGAGAAGCTGTCGAAGCTGTACGCTCAGTGCGGCGGCGACCCCGAGTTGGTCGACAAGGCGGCCGCCTCGCTCCAGCAGCCGCCCACCGGCAAGAAGCTGGGCAAGGCGATGAGCAAGCGCTCCTCGTGCGACGGCGGCGGCCCGAAGGTCTGCTCCGAGTGGCGCGTCCGGCTCAAGGCTGCGCAGACCGAGCTCAAGGCCTACACCGTCGCCATCAGCGAGCAGCCCGAGCTGCGCACCTGCGCCGCGCTGCGCAGCATGGACAAGGACACCGCCGAGAAGATCGCCACCGATTTCATCGAGCGGGTCGAGGGTTATCGCTCCATCGAGGCCTTCCGCGACCGCCAAAGCGGCCAGACCGTGGTCACCGCCAGCTGGAGCGACGAGGAGTTCGACATGAAGGCGGTGCTGCCCGATCGTTACGAGCACGAAGGTCAGACCGACGGTCCGGTGCCCGCGTGCGAGAGTTGCCGCCAGGCGTTCAACTTCGCCGGCAGCGGCGGCGAGTCGCCCTACTCGAGCAACGAGTTCTGGTCGCAAGAGTCGGTCGATCGCGTCGCGGTCGACTATATCCAGACCTTGGCCGCCGAGGGCTGGGAGCTTCGCGACGGCGAGCCGATCATGCAGCAACTCTATGGCCGCATGGACGCGCCGGCCGGCGTGGGCAAGTACCTGCGCTTTGCACGCGGCAACAAGCACATCACGCTGCACGTTCGCCCCGATCGTGAGCACGGCCGCACCGCGGTGACCGCCTTTACCTCGAACTGACCCCCACGCGGGTGGCTTTCGACCACTCGCGCGTTCCCTCCCCTTGTCAAAACCGATCGCGTTGGCTAGCACTGCACTGGTAGCGCTGCAACAGACGCCACCGTGGAGGCAGCGCTTCCAGCGCCCTTTTGGACCTGGAAGGCCGGCCTCCGATGGAAGAGCGCGACCCGCCCGGTTGTTGTTCCCGTGAAAGTCGCGATTAATTTCCGGGGCACATTAATCATTTATCTTATACACGGCGACGAATTAGGTATGGCATTCATTCCACGCGTTATTGAACAGACTCATCGTGGCGAGCGCGGCTGGGACATCTTTAGCCGATTGCTCAAAGACCGAATCATCTTTTTGGGGACGCCGGTCAACGATCACGTGGCCAACACGATCATCGCGCAGTTGCTGTATCTGGAGAGCGAGGACCCCGACAAAGAGATCTCGCTGTATATCAACTCGCCGGGCGGAAGCGTGACCGCCGGGCTGGCGATCTATGACACCATCCAGTACGTCCAGCCCGAGGTGGCCACGATCTGCTTGGGTCAAGCCGCCTCGATGGGCGCGGTGCTTCTGGCCGCCGGCGCCGAGGGCAAGCGCATGGCGCTTCCCAACGCGCGGGTGCTCATCCACCAGCCTTTGATGGGCGGGTTGAGCGGGCAGGCCACCGACATCGACATTCAGGCGCAAGAAATTATGAAGCTGCGCGAGACGTTGTCCGATGTGCTAGTGCGCCACACTGGTCAAACCAAAGAACGCATCGAAGAAGACACTGAGCGTGACTACTACATGAGTGCAATCGAGGCGAAAGAATATGGCCTGGTCGACCAGGTCATCGAAGGCCGCCCGGCCGCGCTCCAGCAGTGATCGAAGATCGGTAAACTGGCGAGCGCCCGGGGAGATTTTTGCCGAATCTCCAGATATGCTATTTTTGAGATCAGGTGGGCCGCCCGACGAGGCGCGCACCGATGATCGTGATTCGGGCATCGAATATACGCTCGCAAGCCCAGGATACAGCCGCGCGAGGACCACTCGCGCGGCTCCGGGCATTGAGATACGTCGCGAAGGACACACGAGATGACGAAGAAGGGAAACGACGGCGGCCACTCCAACCTGTGCTGCTCGTTCTGTGGCAAGAGCCAGCGCGAGGTCCAAAAGCTTATCGCGGGGCCGACTGTCTACATCTGCGATGAGTGCATCGGCCTTTGCGGTCACATCATCGACGAAGAGATGGACCGCGAAGATCGCGCCACGGGCCTGGCCAACGTGCCCAAGCCCATGGAGATCAAGGCCACGCTCGACGATTACGTGATCGGCCAGGAGCGCGCCAAAAAGATCTTGTCGGTGGCCGTGCACAACCACTACAAGCGCATCGAGAGCCACGTCGACGCCGACGAGGTCGAGCTGCAGAAGTCCAATATCCTGCTGATCGGCCCGACCGGCTGCGGCAAGACGCTTTTGGCGCAGACTCTGGCGCGCATCCTCGATGTGCCGTTCACGATCGCCGATGCGACCAGCCTGACCGAGGCGGGTTATGTGGGCGAGGACGTCGAGAATATCATCGTCAACCTGCTCCAAGCAGCTGACAACGACGTCGAGCGGGCCAGCCGCGGCATCATCTACATCGACGAGATCGATAAGATCGCGCGCAAAGGCGAGAACCCCTCGATCACCAAGGATGTCTCCGGTGAGGGCGTCCAACAGGCGTTGCTCAAGATCATCGAGGGCACCGTCGCCTCCATTCCTCCCAAAGGGGGGCGAAAGCACCCGCAGCAGGATTTCCTGCAGATCGACACCACCAATATCCTGTTCATCTGCGGCGGCGCGTTCAGCGGCCTCGAAGAGGTGATCACCCAGCGCGTCGGCCAGCGCAAGATGGGCTTTGGCTCGGACGTGCGCGACAACAACAAAGAGATGAGCGCCACCGAGTTGCTCGCTCAGTTGCAGCCTGAAGATCTGATGAAGTTCGGGCTGATCCCCGAATTCGTCGGCCGCCTGCCGGTGATCGCCACCCTCGACGAGCTCGATGAAGACGCGCTCGTCCAGATTCTGACCGAGCCGAAAAACGCGCTGGTCAAACAATACCGCAAGCTGTTTCGCATCGACGGGGTCGAGCTCGACTTCGACGAGGCCGCCCTCCGCGCGGTGTCGCGCAAGGCGCTGGGTCACAAGACCGGTGCCCGTGGACTGCGCACCATCCTCGAGCGCGTCATGCTCGAGTTGATGTACGAGGTGCCCGGCCGCAATGACCTCAAGAATGTGACCATCACCGAAGAGATGGTCGAAGAGGCCGACGACGCGGCCATCCAGTTCGAGGAGACGAAGGCCGAGAGCGCGTGAATAGCGAGAAGCAAACGAGCAAAAACAGCTAAATAGCGAAAATTTTTGCGAGTTTGCTGCGCGCAGGCTAAAACAGTGTCCTCATTGGGACGTCTCCCAATCTACGTAGTCATCAATCACTTACGCACGGGTGTGCCCACCGAGCTACTCGTGTCGACGGATCGAGGAAAGAATGCCGTTTTCCCATGATTCGGAGGGTGCGGGCGACCGCCCCACCCGGCGCCTGCCTCTTCTTCCCCTTCGCGACATCATCGTCTTTCCGAGCATGGTCGTTCCCCTGTTTGTGGGGCGCGAGAAGAGCATCAATGCGCTCGAAGAGGCGATGAACGCCAACAAAGAGATCGCGCTCGCCGCCCAGATCAAGTCGAAGACCAACAATCCCACCCAGGACGACATCTATCAGGTCGGCACCTTGGGTCGGATTGTGCAGCTGTTGCGGCTGCCCGACGGTACCGTGAAGGTGCTCGTGGAGGGCAAGCAGCGCCTGCGTATCGACCAATACGCCAAAAACGACAAGTACTTCGAGGTCGAAGTCGAGCTTGTCGAGCCGGGCGCCGAGAGCGACAAGGATATCGACGCGCTCGTCGAGATGGTGCGCTCGACCTTCGAGAAGTACGTCAAGCTGAACAAGCGCGTGCCCCCGGAGATGCTCAGCCAGGTGGCCAAGATCACCGATCCGGCCAAACTCGCCGACACGATCGTGGCGCAGTTGTCGCTCAAGCTCGCCGACAAGCAGCAGATTTTGGAGGCTTTCGACCCGGGTGATCGTCTCGAGAAGCTCTACGAGCTGATGCAGTCCGAGATCGAGATCCAGCAGGTCGAGCGCGACATTCGCTCGCGCGTCAAAAAGCAGATGGAGCGCACCCAGCGCGAGTTCTACGGCAAGAAGGACAACGACTCGAAGAAGTCGGGCAACAAGAAAAACCAGTTCAAGAACGACATCGACGAGCTCGAGGCGCGCATCGCCGAAAAGAAGCTTCCCGAAGACGCGCGCGAGCGTCTCGAGCAGGAGCTTCGCAAGCTCAAGATGATGAGCCCGATGAGCGCCGAGGCGACCGTCGCCCGCAACTATATCGACTGGGTGTTGTCGCTGCCCTGGTTCGAGATGACCGAGGATCGTCTCGACGTGGCCGAGGCCGAAAAGACCCTCGACGCCGACCACTTCGGTCTGGAGAAGCCCAAAGAGCGGATTCTCGAGCACTTGGCGGTGCAGTCGCTCGTCGAAGAGCCCCGCGGCCCGATCTTGTGCTTCGTGGGCCCTCCCGGCGTCGGTAAGACGTCGTTGGGCCGCTCGATTGCGCGGGCGACCAACCGCAATTTCGTGCGCTTGAGCCTGGGCGGCGTGCGCGACGAGGCCGAGATTCGCGGCCACCGACGCACCTACATCGGCTCGATGCCGGGCAAGCTCATCCAGTCGCTCAAGAAGGCCGAGAGCTCCAATCCGGTCTTCCTGCTCGACGAGATCGACAAGATGTCGACCGATTTCCGTGGCGACCCCAGCGCGGCCATGCTCGAGGTGCTCGACCCCGAGCAAAACGGCACGTTCAACGACCACTACCTCGACCTCGATTACGACCTGTCGAAGGTGATGTTCATCTGCACGGCCAACGATCTGCACAAGATCCCGGCGCCGCTGCGCGATCGCATGGAGATCATCCAGATTCCGGGCTACACCGATCGCGAGAAGCTCAAGATCGCGCGGCGCTACCTGATCCCGAAGCAACTCGAGAACAACGGCATCGCCGACATCGACGTGACGATCACCGATGATGCGATCGATCGCGTCATCCACCACTACACGCGTGAGGCCGGCGTGCGAAACCTCGAGCGCGAGCTCGGCTCGGTGTGTCGAAAGATCGCTCGGCGGGTGGTCGACGGTGAAGCCGACACGAGCTTTGTGGTCGAGGCCGACGACGTCAGCGAATTTCTGGGGCCGAGGCGCCACCAGAACCAGCGCTTGGAGCGCGAAGATCACGTCGGGCTGACCAACGGCATGGCGTGGACGCAATTTGGCGGAGTGATGCTGCACGCCGAGGTCACGATGATGGCCGGCACCGGAAAGATCGAGATCACCGGTAAGCTGGGCGACGTGATGCAAGAGTCGGCCAAGGCGGCGATCAGCTACGTGCGTACCCGGGCGGCGAACTTGGGACTGAGCCCCGACTTCCACAAGAAGGTCGACCTGCACGTGCACTTCCCTGAAGGCGCGCTTCCCAAAGACGGGCCGTCGGCCGGGATCACCATGGCCACCAGCCTGGTGAGCGCGCTCACCCAGATCCCGGTGCGCCACGACGTGGCGATGACCGGCGAGATCACCCTGCGTGGACGAGTCTTGCCCATCGGCGGCCTCAAAGAAAAGCTCTTGGCCGCGCATCGCACCGGTATTCGCACCGTGCTGATCCCGAAGCAGAACACCAAGGATCTCGAAGAGGTGCCCGAAGTCGTGCGCGACGCGCTCGAGATCGTGCCGGTCAAGCATTTTGACGAGGTGTTGCGCTACGCGCTGAGCCTGGAGCAGCCCGAGGCATTCTTGCGCCAGCTCCGACAGCCGATCCTGCCGCCCAATATCCTTTTGGATGACAGCGACAGGCGCATGTCAGTGGGCCGATCGGACGAGGAGATGGAGCCCGCTACGGCTGCGTCGGCGGTCCAAATGGACGACCCGCCCATCCACTAGAAGGGCGTTGAAAAAAAGTCGCGGGCAAAAGTGAAAAAAAGGCTTGACGAAGGAATGAGCCTCCCTTATTTTCCGTTTCCGCTTTGAACGGGAGTCACACGATTCCCATCGGGCGCATAGCTCAGCGGGAGAGCGGCTGCCTTACAAGCAGTAGGTCCCTGGTTCAATCCCAGGTGCGCCCATGCCGCAACTCTCGAGGAGCGGCGAAGAGGTTGAAAAGGGGTGGTAGTTCAGCTGGTTAGAATGCTGGCCTGTCACGCCAGAGGTCGCGGGTTCGAGTCCCGTCCACCCCGCTTTTTCACCTCCACAAATCGTACCCTCACGGGTATGCAAAGCCGGGGTGGTAGTTCAGCTGGTTAGAATGCTGGCCTGTCACGCCAGAGGTCGCGGGTTCGAGTCCCGTCCACCCCGCTCATCGACCCGAAGTCGCCCGCGACTTCGGGTCGAATCGTTTCTTGGTCCCACCGGCGCGCAACCCCCGCTCAAGTTTGACACTTTACTAGCGTATCGAGTACCTTCGAGCCTGTTGATTTGACTTGTCGAACGTAAGTTGTGTCCAAGGGTTTGGGATGCTCGGAGTAAAACGGAGCGGCGTCTGCCTTGCTTTCTTCCTGGTTTGTCTGGGGCTGATCTCTGCAGGTTGCGGTGACAACGGCAACGGAGATGGCGGCGAGACGGTATTTTTGTACGTCACTAACGGTTATCCCGGGGCGAGCAGCCTGACTCTGTACGGGCCGACCGGAAAGCTGGTGTCCGGCCTTCCCTTCGGTAAGCGCACCGAGGAGCCCATCGAGGTGGACCGCAACGTCAACTCGACGGCGTTCACGCTCGTGCTCGACGGCGCGCCCACCGAGATGCTTCTGAGCAAGCCGCTCTTCTCGATGTATCCCCAGGAGACCGGCACGCTGATCGTGAGCCGTCGCTCCAACGAAGCGGCCGCCGACGCCACGCTGTACCGGCACATCCGCACCCCGGATCCCGACTGCGTGACCATCTTCGGCAACTCGCTGTCGTTGAATAACTCGCTGATGCCCGACCAGTTGCTGTCGTACTCGTATCAGACCGAGTGGAACGTCAGCCCGCAGCCCATGTACGACGAGTCGCTCGAGCAGTACGCGACCACCCGCTGCGGCTTCACGCCCGTGCCCGACAACTACAAGCGTCCCCAGGTGCACACGCAGATCGCCAACGATCCGTGGTTCTTCCCGGTGACCGGCCAGAACAACACCTACACGCTGGTGTGGGGCGTGCGCAGAACAGACCCGCGCACCGGCGAGCAGCGCTCCGAAGGCTTGAGCGTCAGCGGCCAGATCTACGCCGAGCCGACCACTGAAGATTTCATGGAGTGTCTGTCGAGCGCGGTGACCATCGAGCAGGAAGACACCGGTGGCGGTGGCGGCGGCGGTGGACAAACGGCCGAGCAAGAGTGCCCCACGCCGACTGGCCCGGCCGGTCCTGACGGCAACCCCACCTACGCCGAGAGCCAGGTGGTGTGGAACGTCGAGACCCTCCAGACCTGCTTCGAGCCGTTCACCTACTCGGGCTACCCCGTCGAGCCGGGCCAGCCGGACACCTTCCAGGCCTTCTCGATGAGCCCGGTGCAAAACGGCCAAGATCTGACTTGTGGCTCGAAGGTGCGCGTGCGCACCCCGGTCCAAGATCTGATCTTCCAGAACGTCGACGACAGCATCCCCGGCTACATCGAAGGCGAGGGTGGCTTCATCGAGATCGACGCGACTTACCCGGCCAGTGAGCAGCACTTCTTCGTGGTGTTCGGCCGACCGGTCAACGCTTTCGTCCAACAGTGGAACGGTGAGGAGACCTCGGTCGACCTGGGCGAATACCCCTATCCGGGCGACCTCGTGCCGGATTACGCTGCCTCATCCAACTAAAGAACCGACGGCGCGCAGGCCGTCGTCGGCCTGCGCGCTTGCTTCTGCTTCATGACCCACAAACGCTGTCGCAGCACCCTCCTCCTGATTCTCTTGTTGGCCCTTCCGGCCTGCAGCGACGCTCAAGATCCGTCGCCGTCGAACGCCTCTCCGCTCCAACCCCTCATCTACACCGAGCGCCCGGACCTGTCGCCGGAGGCCGCCGCTGTGCGCGAGCGCCGACTGATGCGTCATCTTCTCGATGGCTCGAACGCTTCGGGCAACTGGGGAAGCCTCGAGAAGCGAAGCCAGACGCGCCGCCAGCCGATGTCGACCGCCGAGGCGCTAGGTCAGGCGATGTTCACCGCGCTCGTCGAACGCGACGAGGACCTGTGGGACTCGGTCTTTGTCGCCCCTGCCGATTACGCCGGCATGGTCCACCTCGAACTCGACCGCTCGCGCAAGTTCGTCGACGACATTCAGGGCAAGAGCGGGGAGGTGTGGCGAAGCTTCGAGGTCGGTCGTGCATCCGAGGCCCCCGAAGGCGGCTTCGCCGGCCTGCTCGAGTTCCATAGTCTCGAACTCGGCGAGGGGCGCACCCTCGACGGACCCATCGCCGAGGAGGGCGAGCCGATCGCCCAGCATTGGGGCAACGTGCTGCGTCTTCGCCTCAAGGGCTCCGACGTGATCTTCGAGCTGCGCGTCCCCAAGATTTTGCGCATCGCTCACCCTCGCCACCACCCCAACCAGCCCGGACTCGGCGTCGCCTCGGCGGTTCAGATGAGCTCGCAGCTCGAGGTCTATTTGCGCGCCGGCCTGCACTTGAAGCCGCAGTTGCTCGAGACGCGCGAATATCCCTACCCGCTGGCGGTGGGGAACTTCTGGCGCTACCGACGAAGCCTGCAGGATGCGGCCAAGGCCGCCGAGGCGGGCCCCGATTCGATTAAACAAGCTCCGACCCAACAAGATCCCACCAAACAAGCTCCGAGCGAACAAGCTCCGAGTGAACAAGCTCCGAGTGAACAAGCTTCGCCCGAAGACGCCAACCCGGCGCTGTCGGCGAGCGGGCTTCGCGCCACCGAGACGCTGCTCGAGGTCACCTCGGTCGACCGCTACGGAAGCTGGCGGTTGGTCACGCTTCGTCGCTCGTACAACGACGAGAAGCTGACCACCATCGACCAGCACTGGCTGGTGCTCCCGCGGCGCATCTACCGGTGTTCGTCGGTCTGCCGGGTGCACGCCGATGATCTCGGCTGGCTGCTGTCTTACCTCGACCGACAAACCCCGCTCTTTCGCTTCCCCATGCGCCTCGACGAGGGCTGGGGCGAAGGCGGCCAAAGCGGCGAGGACGACGAGGTGTTCCAGGTCGCCGGCGACTGGCACGACATCCTGGTGCCGGCAGGAAGCTACGCCAACACGGTCGCCATCGAGGGCACTGGCCCGCTCGAGGCCATCGACCGCTACTACCGCGGCCGCGGCCAGACCCGCTACTTCTCCCACGGCCGTGGCGTCGTCCAGCGTGTGATCCACGCCAGCACCGACGGCGACCAACCCGCGGTCGTCGAAAAGCTCATCGAGTCGCGCATCATGCCCCGCTAGCCACAAGTGAAAAATTGAACAATTGACACTTGAGAGGGGGCTTGGGTAACCTTTTGCTAACGACTTACTCACACACATCCGGTGCACCGCAAGTCCGAGCTTGGCGGGAGCTAGGAAGGGTTCTGGGATGTTCGACGATGACCCATTCGAGTCAGTGGATCAGCAAGAGTTAGAGGAATTGTCGGAGGCGGTGCGCGACGAGGAGGCTGAGGGCCTTCAGGCGTCCATGCTCCCGACGTTGAGCTCTGTTATTGACGCGCTGGCCCAGAAGGTCGAAGAGCGCGCGCTGGTCGGCCTGGTGATGTTCGACGCGAGCAACTTGGGGGCCTGGGAGCGCCAGCACGGAGCGTCGGCCTACGACGCCGTGTTGGGGCGGTTGGCCCACAACGTCGAGCGTCTGCGCGGCCAGTCGGTGCGCGCCGAAGACGTCGTCTGCCTCGACGCGGTCGGCGGCGAGGCGGTGCTCGTCTTTTTGACGCGCCCGCGCGACGAGGACACCCCGGGCGCGGTCGACTTCGAGGAAATCGTCGGCCAGATCACCCGCGATGTCTTCGAGCCGAGCCACGACGCGCAACTGGTCGTCCACCAGGCGTTCGAAAAGATCGCCTCGGGCAGCGCGCTGATCATTCGCAACAGCTCGGTCGACCCGCGCCGCGAGATCTACCGGTCGATTCGGCGGGCACGCTCGGACGCTCAGGCGAACTACCTGGAGATGCAGCGCCGCCGTCACCGCGTGGTCGGCCAGATGATCGCGCACCGCAAGATCCACACGCTCTACCAGCCGATCGTGCGGCTCGATTCCAACGACATCATGGGCTTCGAGGCGCTCAGCCGCGCGGCCGAGGCGGACTCCGAGCAGCTCGGCGTGCACCTGTTCGTGGCCGCGGCGCGCGCCGACCTCGAAGGCGAGCTCGACCAGACCTGCCGCGCCCTTTCGGTGCGGCGTCGGCCGGGCCTGAAGACCACCCGCAAGCTGTTCATCAACTGCCTGCCGCCGACCTTCTACCACCCGATGGAAGATCTCGAGTTGCTCATCGACGCGTGGCTCGACGACGGCCTGAGCCCCGAGCAACTCGTCTTCGAGATCACCGAGAATATCACCCACGACCAGGCCCAGCGTATCCTTCCGAGCGTGCGTCGGCTGCGCGCGCGCGGCTTCAAGTTCGCGCTCGACGACATGGGCACCGGCACCACCAACCTTCGGCTTCTGACCGACCTGGAGCCGGACTACATCAAGATGGATATCACGCTGACGCGCGGCATCGCCCACAGCGCCCAAAAGCAGGCGCTGGCTCGGTACCTGCTCGAACTTGGCGAACGCTGCGGCGCCGAACTCATCGCCGAGGGCATCGAGGGGCCCGACGACTGCGACACCTTGCGCTCGCTGGGCTTTATGCTCGGCCAGGGCTTTTATCTTGGGCGCCCGCAGCCCCGCGAGAGCTACGCCGAGGCGATGGCGGAGTAGTCCCCTCCGCCTTGCTCACAGCGGCTTCGGCACCTACCCGCCCGGGCAGGGGTTTCATTTGCAGATCTGCGCACGTTCGTATAATTCCACAACGTACGTGCACCCAACTCTTTACAATTCGAGGATGACGATGGCCGATCGCAGCAAAGTCATACGTGATGTCACGATCTTTACGCCCGACGGGCGCGTCGAGGGCGACTGCCTCATCGAGAATGGCCGGATCGCCGAGATTGGCGAGGTGACCGGCACCGCCGACACCGAGATCGACGGCAAGGGCCGCTGGTTGTGGCCGGGGGCGATCGACGGCCACGTGCATTTTCGCGAGCCGGGCCCGACCTACAAAGAAGACTGGCACACCGGCTCGTCGGCGGCGGTGGCCGGCGGGGTGACCACCGTCTTCGAGATGCCCAACACCAAGCCCACCACTACCACCGTCGAGCGGCTGCGTGAGAAGCGCGCGCTCGCCTCGGAGAAGACGCTGTGCAACTTCGGGCTCTTCTTCGGCGCCGGTCCCAACAACCACGACGAGATTCGCAAAGCCCAGGGCGTGCCCGGCCTCAAGATCTTTATGGGCTGCTCGACCGGTGACCTGCTCGTCTACCGTGAAGAGGACCTCGACGAGGTCTTCGCCGCCTGGCTCGGCAAGGTGTGCGTGCACGCCGAGAGCGAGCTTCGGTTGCGCGAGCGCGCCGAGAAGTTCGAGGGCCGCGATGATCCCAAGGTCCACTCCGAGATCCGCGACCCCCGCGCCGCCGCCGAGGCGGTCGAGTTGGCCACGAAGCTCGCCCTCGACCACGGCCGAGACCTACACGTGCTGCACCTGTCGACCCTCGACGAGCTCGAGGTGCTCGACGCGGCGCGCGAGAAGGCCCAGGAGCACGGCCTGAACACCCGCATCACCTGCGAGGTGTGCCCGCACCACCTGTTCATGAACACCGACGCCTACGACGAATGGGGCACCCGCGTGCGCATGAACCCGCCGCTTCGCAGCGAGGAGCACCGCAAGGCGATGTGGGAGGGGCTCGACGAGGGCGCCATCCAGATGATCGCCACCGACCACGCCCCCCACACCATCGAAGAGAAGGATCGCCCCTACCGCGAAGCCCCCAGCGGGGTGCCGGGCGTCGAGACGATGCTCCCGCTGATGCTCGACGCCGCCCACCGCGGCGAGTGCTCCTACGAGGACGTGCTCGAATGGGTATGCCACGCGCCCGCCGAGATCTACGGCGTCGTCGGCCGCAGCAAAATCGAGCAGGGCAATCACGCCGACCTGGTGCTCATCGACCCGAAGATGACGCGCGAGGTGCGCGACGAAGACCAGTTCACCAAGTGCCAGTGGACGCCATGGGCGGGCCGCGAGCTCACCGGCTGGCCGGTGCTCACGCTGGTCAACGGCGAAGTGGCGTATCGGCGCGACGACGACGGGCGGGGTGAGGTCGTCGGTCGGGTGGGAATGGGTGTGGAAGTGGAGTTCGAGTAAGAGAGACGAACCGCGAAGGGCGCCAAGCGCCCTTCGCGGTTCATTCCCCGGTTTTATTCGAAGTAGAACACCCCGCGCAAATCCTCGGTCGCCGAGATCGGCGAGTCCCCTTTCCACGACTTCACGCGGAACTGGTAGTACATCCCCGGCTCGGTGGGCCCACCGTAGTCGATGCTCACCGTGTCATTGCCGGTCACGCGGTCAACTTGCTGGCCGTCGTTATCCCACACCAAATCGCCGTAGGCGTTGTAGACCTCGACGGTGTAGAAGTCCTCGCTGCTGTCGTCGGCCCACTCGAGCGTCGGCGCGGCGCTGACCATCTCGGGGCGCTCGGGGCCGGGGCTGATGACGGCGAGCGCCTCGGTAACCTTGAACGAGTCTGCCAGGCTGACGTCGGTGTCGCCGGCGGCCGGGTCGATGGTGACCGTCACAAAGTCGGTGCCGGCGATATTCTGGTCGGGGTCGCGCACCAGATCGTCGTTTTCGAACGCGGCCAGCACCACGTACTCACCGGCGGGGACGCCTTCGATGGTCCAGGCGCCTTCGACGTCGGGCGCACCCGAGCGCGGCGCGCGCAGCCCGGGCGGCACCTCGCCGCGCACGAACGTGTCGTCGAAGGTGTCGGCGACCACCAGCACCACGCTGGTCTGCGCGCCGCCCGGGGCGTTGACGATATTGACGTCGCCCGACAGCGTGGCCGTCGCTTCATCGGATACGCTCAGATCGACGTCCTCGACCGGATCGCTCGCCACCGTCGCCCCCTCGGGCACGAGCTGAAGGCCGGCGGCGTAGCCGCGCACCTCGTAGTCGCCGGCGGGCACGTTGAAGATCTTGTAGTTGCCCTCGCGGTCGGTCACCGCGCTGTAGGCTCGGTCGGCGCCCGCGGCGACCACGAGCACGCCGGCGTTGTTGTCCTCGGCGAGCACGGAGCCTGCGATGCTCGGGTTGCCCTGGGCATTGGCGGGCAGCGGGATGAGCACGACCTCGGTGGGCGTGCCCGAGATGGTCCAGCCGTCCTCGTCTCGCCCCTCCATACGCTGGGCAGTCGAGGTGTTGATGGGCAGCGCGGTGCGAAGCCCGCTGGGGAAGGTCTGGTAGTCTTGGGCGTCGGCGCGAAGCGTAAACGAGGTGTCGACCGGCGCGCCCTCGGAGTTTCGAACCACCGGCACGGCCAGCGAGTAGTTGCCCTCGGCGTCGCTGACGGCCACATCGGTCACGGCGAACTTCTGCTCGTCGAGGCCGATGATATGCGCGCCTTCGATGGGCGCGTCGTCGGTCGAATCGCGCACGATGCCTTCGATAAACACCGGCGCGTAGCAGGCGTGCGAGCCGTCCTCGACCTCGGCGCAGGTCAGCTCGGAGAGGCAGTGGGAGGTGTCGGCCGCCGGGTCGCAGGTACCGCCCGACGAGCTCAGACAGCGATCGGTGCCTTCCCCGTCGTCGACGCACGAGCCGCTCTCGCACGGTTTGTCGAGCGAGGCGTCACACGCCTCGCCGAGCGCGGCCGGAGGCGGATCGTCGTCACCGCACGCGGTGAGCGCCAGAAGCGGAAGAAGAAGCAGGACAATATTCAGTCGCATACGTTGGGGCCACATAAAGGACCTCACAATTAAGAGCTGAGTTGTGTGGCAAAGATGCTTCGTCGAGTGTAGCGACGATGGTGGGTGTATACAAATTCAGATTGCAATTGGGGGCCAAGTGAGGGAGGTCCTGTGTCTACGGGGGCTCAGGGGGCTTTGTGTCGTTTTTTGTGTATTCGGGTTGAGGTCTGACATGTGGTGCGTTGCTTTATGGTGCCCCCTATCCGCCTACGCTCACCCAGCCCCGTGCATAGCTTCCCCCACGTCCACGACCCCCCAACCCAATCAAAGCCATGACCAACGACCACACCCACACCAATCGCCTCGCCGACGAGACGAGCCCGTACTTGTTGCAGCACGCCCACAACCCGGTCGACTGGTATCCGTGGGGTGACGAAGCGCTCGAAAAGGCGCGGCGCGAGGACAAGCCGATCTTTTTGTCGATCGGCTATTCGGCGTGTCACTGGTGCCACGTCATGGAGCGCGAGAGCTTCGAGAGCGAGCGCATCGCGCGCGTGCTCAACGAGCATTTCGTGTCCATCAAGGTCGACCGCGAGGAGCGGCCCGACCTCGACAATATCTACATGAACGCGGTGCAGGTGATGACCGGCCAGGGCGGCTGGCCGATGAGCGTGTGGCTGTCGCCCGACCTGACGCCCTTTTATGCGGGGACCTATTTCCCGCCCGAGAGCCGCTACGGGCGCCCGGGCTTCATGGACGTGCTCGGCCAGTTGATCGACGCGTGGGAGAACGACCGTGACAAGATCGAGGACGTCGGCCAGCGGATCACCGAGCGGCTCGCCTCGATGGAGAAGCCGGGCAAGACGAGCGAGCGGCTCGATCGCCAGCCGGTGGAGGCGGCGTTCGGGGAGATGCAGCGCACCTTCGACGGCAAGCACGGCGGCTTCGGAGAGGCGCCAAAATTCCCGCCGAGCCAGCAGCTTCGGCTCCTGTTGCACGTGTGGGGCGACTTGAACGCCGACGAGGACCAGCGCGAAGAGGCGTTGGCGATGGTCGAGGTGACGCTCGCCCGCATGGCCTCGGGCGGCATGTACGACCAGTTGGGCGGCGGCTTCCACCGCTATTCGGTCGACGCCAAGTGGCTCATCCCGCACTTCGAGAAGATGCTCTACGACAACGCGCTGTTGGCCGACGCTTACGTCGAGGCGTGGCAGGCGACCGGGCGCCAATTCTACCGGCGCATCGCCTGCGAGACGCTCGACTACGTACTGCGCGAAATGATCGACACCTCGCGCGAGGACAAGCAGCCCTTCTACTCGACCCAAGACGCCGACACCGAGGGCGAGGAGGGCAAATTCTTCGTGTGGACACCCGCCGAACTCGAGGCGGTGCTCGGCGTCAACGACGCCCAGCGCGCCGCCGAGTACTGGGGCGTCGCCCCGGGAGGCAATTTCGAGCACGGTCAATCGGCGCTCAACCGGTTGCACCACCTCGACAAGCGCGGCCACGAGGCCGCCTTCGACCGGGTGCCGGGCGATATCCAGGCAATTCGCGACAAGCTCTTCGAGGCGCGCGAGCAGCGCACGCGCCCGGGCACTGACACCAAGATCTTGGCCGCCTGGAACGGCATGATGATCGGCGCGATGGCCAAGGCCGGCTTTGCCTTCGACGAGCCCAAATACGTGCGCGCCGCCGAGCGCGCCGCTGACTTCGTGCTCGACGAAATGGTCGAGGGCGACTTGAAGAGCGACTTCGGGCTCATGCGCACCTACAAGGACGGGCGCGCGCGCTTCCCGGGCTACCTGGACGACTTTTCTTGGATGGCCGCCGCGCTGATGGACCTGTTCGAAGCGACTGGCGACCTGCACCGACTCGAGCAGGCCGAGTCGTTCGTCCAGCGCAGCGTCGAGCTCTTCTTGGACCCGGCCGGCGGCTTTTTCTACACCGCCGAGCACCACAAAAATCTGATCGTGCGCCAAAAAGAGACCTACGACGGCGCCACGCCCTCCGGAAACTCCATCGCGGTCATGAACCTGCTACGCCTGGCCGAACTACGCGGCCGCACCGACCTGCGCGACCTGGCCGACGAGGCCCTTCGCAGCCTGTACGCCAAGATGGGTCGCATCCCCACCGGCATGAGCGAGATGCTCCAGGCCCTCGACTTCCACACCGAGGGCCCCACTGAGGTGGTGCTGATCGAGCCCGACGGCGAGTCGGAGGAGATGCGCGACGTGCTCCGCAAAAGCTACGTCCCCAACATGGTGCGCGTGATGGCCGGCCTCGACGGGCGTGGGCTGGACGATTGGGCGAAGGCGGTGCCGCTGGTCGAGGCGCGCGAGGCGAAGGATGGCAAGCCGACGGCGTATGTGTGCTTCGAACGGGCATGTCAGCAGCCGACGACGGACGTGGGGGAGTTGGAGGGGCAGTTGGGTGGGTGACACCCCGTGACCGCGACCGTGCCCGCGACCGCGCCCCGCCTTTTTCCAGCAGTGAGGTCGTTTTTCCCTTCTACGATGAGTTGACCCAAGCGGCCCGTTCGGAGCTACATCGATGTGGCGGACTCCTTGCTGCTTTGACTGCGGGTCGCGGGCGCGGGCGCGGTCGACGTGGCCGCCTCGGGGGCATCGTCGCTACTCACCATAAGCATCAGTCAAATACCGAAGCTTTACGTAATACCCGTCCAGCGTGGTCACCGCCTCCTGCGGGTTTTCCCATACAAAACGCACGCCCTCGGCCGAGTTGCACGTGGCCAGGCGGTACTTGTCGCGGCTGACGACGCAGCCGCCGTCGAGGCCGTCGGCGTCGATGCTGTCGGGGATGCAGTAGCCGGTGTCGGTGAGAGTTGCGCCCGGGATGCCGGCGAAGAGTTGCAGCTCGACGGCGCTGTCGCAGAAGGGGCGGTCATTGGGGCCCGGGGCGCAGCTCGGGGCTGCGTCGCCGAAGCGGTGATCGGGGCAGGCGGTTGCGTCGCCCTCGCAGGCGTGCAGCTCGCGGGTGATGCAGACGGCGGCGGCCGAGGCGCTGGCGCTGCCGATCGCTTCGAGGGTGTCGGGGATCGCATCCGGCTGGCAGATCAAGCCAGGCATATGCTCGCCGTCGACCTGCGGGTAGCTGCGCGAGAAGTTGCGCGCGAATCGCTCGTAGCGGTCGCCGGAGAAGGCGGTGCCGAATTCGGAGTCGCACGCAGGTTGTACGGAGCGGTCTAGACCGGGTCGGTCCTCCATCTCGGAGCACTCGTCCACGTCGATTGGCGTGGCTTCGGGGTAGGCGTCGGTGGCGCCGTAGCGCTTCCATCGGCCGTGGATGGAGGCGACGGTGACCTCGGTCTCGTCGATCTCGCGGCCCTTGGTCGCGCTCAAGTTATTGGCGAATTGCGCGGCGAGCTCGGTCGGGTCGATGAGCGGACTGTCGGTGTCGTCGGGTCGGTTGGCGAATTCGCAAATGCTGCCGGCACAGATCGAGTCTTCGGGGAGGGTGCCGTCGTGGGTGCAGTCGTTCTCGTCGGTGACGAAGACGAGGGCGAACTCGGCGTCTTGGCGCACGAGTCCGTGGTTGGGCGCGGAGTCGTCGGTCGGCGATTCGGCCGCGCCGCCGGTCATCTCCGGCGAGACGGCTTTGACGGCGGCGCCGAGGCCTTTCTCAATGGGAAACCCGCGCGTGCCGACGAGGCTCATGCAGGCGAAATCGCGGCTCATGCGCTCGACGTCGACCTTGTTGGCCGCGTCGTAGTACGAGGAGCGTACGACCTTTGGGGTCTCGCGGTACGGCGACTCGCCGTCCTCGTCGGCCTTGGGAAACAGATCTTCGGGGCCGCCGCACTCGCGGTTGAGGTGACAGGCGATCTCTTCGTCTGTGATATCCAGAAGGTCTTGCCACGCCGACGGATCTTTGGCGCAGCCCACGGCGGTCTCGATGCGATCGCGGATATACGCGTAGCCATCGTTGGGATCATCGGGATCTCCGACATCACCGTGGCACGTGGGTATGTAGTTCGGAATCGGCTGCGGCGTCGACTGGAGCTCGCCGGGTTTGGCGACCGTCTCCACCGGGAAGTTTTCTCTCATGTGGGTGGTGGTGATACCCAGGTTGAAGTCGACCCCCTCGGCGACGAGCTGGTTGGCAAAGCGCGAGAAGTTCTGGCGCAGCGCAGCCTGCTCCTCGCACATCGAGGTGCTATTATCGATGACCCACAGGATGTCCATCTTGGGCTGGATCGTCTCGCTGACGAGCTGGCCGACACCGGTCTCCGGGTCGTAGAAATCGCCGCCAAAGCGATCGTCGTCGTCGCCGTCGGGCGAGCCGTCGGAGAGCTCGCCGCCGTCGGGCAGGGCGTTGTTCTCGATGAGGTCGCCGCCGCTGGTATCTTCGCAGGCGCCGCAGTTCATGGTCAGGCCGGCGCACAGGGCGACGGCGGCGAGTCGGGTGGGTTGCTTCCATACAAACATCTATCTACCCCCAGGTGGTGTTGGGAAATTCTTGTTTACTGTAGCGAACAGGGTGGGGTGGGGCAACGTTGTTCAAAATGCAAAAAAGCCGGGGCCCGAAGCCCCGGCTTTCCAGCGCTAGAAGCGCTGCCTCCAATTTAAGGTTCCAGCGCTAGAAGCACTGCCTCCTAGGACCGTCGGCGCCACAGCAGGCCGCCGAGCGCGGCCAAGACCAGCATCATGCCCGAGCCGGGCACGCCGCCCGGGGTGGTCGAGCAGCCGCCGTCGTCCTTTTTGTTGGAGCCGTCGGTCGAGCCGGTGCCCGCGTCGGCGCCGCCTGCATCGCCGCCGGCGTCTTCACCGCCGGCGTTGGGGTCGACGCAGGTGCCGTTGTCGCAGACCTCGTTCGACCCGCACAGCACGCCGTCGCACGGGTCGGCGGCGCAGCGGCCGGCGATGCACTGCTTGTCGTCGAAGCGACACTCGGCTTCGATCTTGCAGGCGACCTGGCAGGTGCCGTTGAAGCACTCCTCGCGGGTCTCCGGGCAGATGATGCCCTCGCAGGGGTCGGCGGCGCAGCGGCCGCCGTAGCATTTCTGGCCCTCGGCGCACTCGGCGTCGGCGGTGCACTCGGCGAAGCAGCCGCCCTGCACGCAGATCTGCTCTTCGCCGCAGACCTTGGGCTCCTCGTCGACGCGGTCGTTGCAATCGTCGTCTTTGAAGTTGCACAGCTCGGGGCTGCCCGGGTTGTGGTCGGGGTCTTCGTCGTCGCAGTCGCCCAGGCCGTTGGGGCAAATCGGGGGCAGGCCGCCGGCGGCCCAAGCCTCGATGTCGTCGTCGCAGTAGCCGTCACCGTCGTCGTCGCAGCCGTCGTCGAAGGTGCCGTCGCAGTTGTTGTCGAGCCCGTCACAGATCTCTTCGCCGCCCGGGTAGGCGGTGTCGTGCAGGTCGTGGCAGTCGTCGCCCGAGGGGCACGAGATCGGGTTGGGGGCGGTGAAGTTGTCCCAGTCGGCGTCGAAGCAGCCGGCGCCGAAGTACAGGTAGATGTCGGTCAGCTCCGGGGCGCTCAACAGCATGTCGGTGAAGCCGTCGTTGTTGATGTCGCCGACCATGTGGGCGGTCTGGCCGATGGTCGAGTTGCCCTCGAAGATCGCCTGCCAGGCGATGTCGGGACTCAGGCCGTTCTCGCCGCCCAGGTACAGCTCGCCGCCGTAGGAGACCAGGCCGAAGTGGGCGTTGGCGATGAGCACGTCGTCGTAGCCGTCGCCGTTGACGTCGCCGCCGCCGGAGACGTCCTTGCCCAAGAAGGCCTCTTGGCGGTTGCCCTCGATCTTCCAGGAGTGGGTGGCCTCCAGGGTGGTGCCGTCGCTCAGGTAAGCGAACACGGCGCCCTCGTATTGCAGGGGCTCTTCGTCCTCGCCGACCGGGCCGGTGTAGCCGGCCGCGCCGGCGATGATGTCGCCGTAGCCGTCGCCGTTGATGTCGCCGGCGCCGGCGATCATGTAGCCCAAAAAGGCCTCGCGGCTGTCGGACTCGACCTGCCAGTCGGGCGTCTCGGAGGGGCCGTTTTCGCTGCCTAGGTACAGAAACACCGCGCCCTCGGCGGGCTCGCCTGCGGTGTAGGCGGGCGAGCCGACGATGACGTCGGCGTAGCCGTCGCCGTTGACGTCGCCGGCGCCGTCGACCGAGAAGCCGAACTGGCCGCTGTTGTCGGGGGCCTCGATGGTGAAGGTGGGCGCCTGGCTCAGGCCGTTGACGCCGCCGGTGTAGATGAACGCGGTGCCGCCGGCGCCGGGGCCGGGGGCGCCGACGATGACGTCGACGTAGCCGTCGCCGTTGACGTCGCCGGCCGAGGCGACCGACAGGCCGAGCTGGCCCTCGACGGTCTGGCCGATGTACTCGCGGTCGGGCTCGGTGGAGAGGCCGGCCGAGCTGCCGCGGTAGATGTAGAAGGCGCCTTGCTTTTCGTCGGGGTTGACGCTGTAGAACGGCGCGCCGATGACCACGTCGTCGAAGCCGTCGCCGTCGATGTCGCCGGCCGAGCCCAGCGCGTAGCCGAACTGGGCGTCCTCTTGCGGCGAGCCCTCGATCCAGTTGGCTGCGTCGGCGGGGCCGTCGGCGCTGCCGTGGAACAGATACGCCGCCCCGTCGCCGTTGGGCGCGCCCACGAGCATGTCGTCGAAGTCGTCGCCGTTGATGTCGCCGGCGGTGTGCATCGTCCAGCCGAACAGGGTGTCGGTGCTGGCGTGGTCGAGCTCCCAGTCGTGCTTCCAGACCAACCTGTCGGCCGGCGGCTGGTCGTTGTTCATCGGCGTCATCGCGCGATGAGCCGACAGCCTGTCGGCGACCCCGTCCGGAAGAGCGGTGCCGCGCAGCTTGTCCTGCTCGAGCCGGGCCTGTCGAATCTTGTCCTGCAGGTCGCGCACGAGCACCGACGCGTCGGCGGCCGTCTCCAGCTTGGGTTGCGTCTTCTCCGAGGCGTCACCCGGTTCGGCGTAGGCCGTCGAACTTGCAAGGAATACGGCGGCGGCGAGGCTTAGTTTGAACTTCATGGTGGCCATTTTCTTCTTCGGCGTCATAGAGAGTCAATGTCTGCTTTTTTCTCGCAGCGAAAAGCGTGCGAACCATACCACGAAACTTGTCGCGGTGCGACGCCGGGATGCGATTTGCGTTGGCTGTAACTTGCACGCGACAAGGTGCATCGTTTAACACAGGCCCCCGATCGTTCTCCGGCCAGCGGGCCGCGCTCTACTCATTGTACGTTTGGATAGTTCGACATTAAATGAAGAAGTACTCGCTCCAAAGATGTACGACGTCGACTGTGTGCGCGCTGGCCGCGGCGCTGCTCGCCTCCGGCACCGCGTGGGCTCAAGAGCAGGCCGCACCGCAAGAGCTGGGCCTCGACACGGTGCTCGTCGAGGTCGCCGAAGAGAACGAGGTTTGGGAGATCACCGAGGCTCGTGTGGAGCAGGCACGCGCGGCGCGGCGCGAAGCGTGGGCGGCCCTGTTGCCGTCGATCGCACTGAGCGCCAGCGGCACACGTTACGGCGAAGAGATCGACTTTGGCGGCCGGCAGGTGCGCCCGCAATACGATTGGGCAGCGTCGGGGCGCGCGTCGATCGCGATCTTCGACGGCACGCGCTACCCGCTGCTCGAGCGCTCGGGTGAGTTGCTCGAGGCCACGCAGGCGCTGTCGAAGTGGCAGCGAAGTACGCTTTTATTCGAGGCGCGCCAGTCGTTCTACCTGTTGGCGGCGGCCCAAAATAGCGTCGACATCGCCCAGCGCACCCTCGAGCTTCGCCAGGCGCAGCTCGAGCGGGCCCAGGCGCTGTTGGACGCCAAGATCGCCGTCAAGCTCGACGTCGAGCGGGCCCGTACGCAGATGCTCGAGGCCAAGCAGGCCTTGTTGGAGGCGCGCGCGCTGCGCGGAAACGCCGACGACGCGCTCGGCGCGCTGCTCGCCCGCGAGCCCGGCGCGTCCGTTCGCGCCCGGGTCGACGACGCGGCGCTGCCGACGCCGCCCGAGGCGGCTCCGCTCGAGCGGATCGACGAACGCCCCGATTTCAAGGCGGTCAAAAACCAGATCCGGGCGGTCGAGCTCAGTGAGGAGGCCATCTGGTGGAGCTTTCTCCCCTTGGTCGAGCTTCGGGCAGACGCGCGCACCGGCCCCGAGAGCGCGTTCTCGAACCCCGACGGGTTCACCTGGTCGATGACGCTGTCGGCCACCTGGCTATTGTACGACGGCGGGGCGCGCTATGCGCAACTGGACGCGCTCGAGGCGCAGGTCAAAGAAGAGACACTGCAGTACCAGAGCGACCTTCGCCAGGCCCGGGTGGGCGTGCGACAGGCGCTTCGCGATTGGAAGACGGCCGACGCTGCCGTGGCGGTCGCCCGCCAGCAGGTCGAGGCGGCGAGCCAGGCTTACGAGACCGCTCAGCAACGGTTCGAGCAGGGGCTCGACACAAATATTGACGTGATTCAGGCATCCGAGACGCTCTTTCGGGCCGAGACGACGCTCAACCGGCGCATCTTCGATGCGCGGGTGGCGGCGGCGGAGTATCGGTATTTGGTGGGGTTGTTGGGGGTGGAATAAGAGACGGAAAGGGGCCTCTCCCTCGGTCCCTCTCCACTGCGCTACGCTTGCGGAGAGGGAGTCCTCTCCTCGGTCATCTCCTTCCCTTCGCTTGCGCTACGGGAGGATAGGAAGATGTCGACGACTCCCTCTCTCCAGTGCTTTCCTTCCCTTCGCTTGCGCTACGGGAGGAGAGGAAGATGTCGACGACTGACGTGAAACGACTTATGAAAAAATATACAAGCACATTCGCACTCATTCTTATCTGCGGCCTCCTGGGCGCCTGTGACGCCGGCGAGGAGGCCAAGGCTTCGTCGGCGGGCAAGAAGGGCGGCTTCAAGGTCAACTCGGCGGTGCTCGTCGAGACGACGACCGCCCAGAAGGGCCCGTTTGCGGTGCAGGGCGATTACGCCGGCGAGTTTGCCGCCGAGCGGTCGGCCGAGGTCGCATTCGAGGTGAGCGGGCGCATCGTCGAGCTCGACTACGATATCGGCGACAAGCTCGAGAAGGGCGACGTGTTGGCCAAGGTCGACCGGACCGCCTACCTGCAAAAGGTGCGCGAGGCGCGCGCGGCCGTCGAGATGGCGCGGGCGAGCGTGGGGGAGGCCGAGGTGGCTGCCGAGAACCTCGAGAAGGACCTGGAGCGAAAGCGCCCGCTGCTCGACAAGCAGCTCATCGCCGAGCGCGAGATCGAGAACTTGGAGGCGCAGCTTCGCGGGGCCAAGCAGAAGATCGCCGTGGCCAAGGCGACGCTCGACCAGAACAACGCCAGGCTGCAGACAGCGCGCGAGAACCTGCGCAACACCGAGGTGCGCGCGCCGTTCGACGCCAAGGTCGCCGCGCGGCATGTCGACCTGGGCACCTATGTGGGGCCGAGCCAGCCGGTGTTTCGGCTGGTGAGCGACGATGCGATCTACCTGCGGGTCAACGTGCCCGAGCAGGATAGCGGCAACATCGCTCTCGGAAAGCCGGTGACCTTGCGCATCAGCGCGCTCGGCGGTGAGGCGATCGCGGGCAAGGTCGCGCGCATCGCGCCGGCCATCGACCCGAAGACGCGCATGCTGCGTGTCGACGTGGAGCTCGCGCCGGCCTCCGGTGAAGACCAACAAGAGCAGGCCAAAGCTGCCGAGCGGGTGCGCCCCGGCATGTACGCCCAGGTGCAATTGGAGCTCGGCAGCCGCGACGAGGCGGTGACCGTGCCCAAGCAGGCGCTGCTCGAAGAGCGCGGCGGCAAGCCGTACGTGTGGACGGCCGATGGGGGCGAGGCGCAGAAGAAGACGCTTCTCATCGGCCTGCGCGGCCGCGAGCAGGTCGAGGTGGTCGAGGGGCTCGAGGGCGGCGAGGCGATCGTGCTGCGCGGCTTCGAGAAGCTGCAGCCGGGCACTGAAGTTCAGTCGTTGAAGGATCAGAAGGCGGGAGGCAAGCAATGAACCTGCCCAAGGCAGCAGTTCACCGGCCCGTATTGACGACGATGTTCTTCCTCGGGCTGATCTTTTTGGGCGCGGTGTCGTTTACGCGCCTGCAGGTCGACCTCCTGCCCGAGATCGACTTTCCGAGCATCTCGGTGGTCACCACCTACGAGGGCGCAGGCCCCGAGGAGATGGAGACGATCGTCACTCGCCCCATCGAGCAGGCGGTCAGCACGATCGAGGGCATCGATCGCATCGAGAGCCTGTCGGCCGAGGGCCGAAGCCGCGTGGCGCTTCGCTTCGTGTGGGGTACCAACCTCGACACCGCGCTCAACGACGTGCGCGCGGCGGTCGAGCGCGTCAAATCACAGCTTCCCGAAGAAGCCGAAAACCCGGTCGTCTACAAGTTCGACTTGGGAAGCTTTCCGGTGCTCTATATGGGCCTGTCGGGCGAGCTCGACGAGCCGGCGCTTCGCCAGCTCGCCGAGCAGGAGCTCGGCCCGCGCATCGAGCGCATCGAGGGCGTCGCCCGCGTCGACGTGCGCGGTGGTCTGAAGCGCCAGATCCATATCTTGCTCGACGCCGAGCGCCTCAAAGCGCTCGACCTCGCCCCGCAGACGGTGGTGAGCGCGCTTCGCGAGCAGAACCGCAACGTCCCCGCCGGCGTGGTCGAGCAATTCGACGACAACGTGCTGTTGCGCTCGGTGGGCGAGGCCGAAAAGGTCGAGGATTTCGAGAGCGTCGTCGTCGACCTTCGTACCGGCGAAGACGGCTCGCAGAACCCGATCTTCCTCAAGGATGTCGCGCGCATCGTCGACACCTACGAGGAGCCGACCAATGTGGTGCGCGTCAACGGCGAGCCGGGCATCCGGCTGAGCGTCAACAAGCAGTCGGGCTCGAACACCGTGACGGTGGCCAAGCGGGTCATCGCCGAGCTCGACGGCATCAACCGCGACTACGAGGGGCGCGCCAAGCTCACGGTGCTCGAGGACACCTCCGAATATATCGAGGACTCGATCTCGAACGTGCAGGAGAGCGTGCTCATCGGCGCGTTGTTGGCGATCTTCGTGCTCTTGTTCTTCCTGCGAGATGTGCGCTCGACGCTGATCATCGCCACGGCGATCCCGATCTCGGTCATCGGCATCTTCACGCTGATGTACTACTTCGACATTACCCTCAACCTGATCAGCTTCGGCGGCGTGGCGCTCGGCATCGGCCTTCTGGTCGATAACGCGATCGTCATTCTGGAGAATATCTTCCGAAAGCTCGAGGAGGGCGACGACCCCGAGACGGCCGCCGTGGACGGTTCGCGCGAGGTCGCCACGGCGATCGTGGCGTCGACGACCACCACGCTGGTCGTGTTCATCCCGGTAGTCTTTTTGACCGGTCTGGCGTCGATCTTCTTCGGTCAGATGGCGTTCGTGGTCAGCTTCGCGCTGATCTGCGCGCTGGCCGTGGCGCTGACGCTCGTGCCGATGCTGTCGGCCAAATTCCTGAGCACCAAGTCGAGCAAGATGACGAGTGACGAGGGCTTGGTCGGCTCGTTTCTGGCTGCCCTCGAGCGCACTTACGGCAACCTCGCCGACTGGTGCCTGTCGCACCCCAAGATCACGCTCACCGGCGCGGCCGCCCTGTTGGGCGCCTCGCTGCTTCTCGTGCCGCATATCGGCACCGAGCTGATGCCCGAAGAGGACCAGAGCGAGGTCAATATCAGCCTCGACATGCCCGTGGGCACGCGGATTGAAGTGACCGAGCGGGCCATCCGCAAGATCGAGGCGGTGGTGCCCGAGGCGATCCCCGAGATGGAGTCGATGCGCACCATCATCGGCACGCCCGGCTTCTGGTCGAGCAGCGGTGAGGAGAGCGCGAGCATCGAGATCAAGGTCGTCGATCCCGAGCAGCGCGATCGCAGCAGCGAGGAGATCGCCAATGATATTCGCTCGATGGTGACCGGGCTGACGCCCGGGGCGGACGTGCGCGTGCGCGCCGGCGGCGGCCTGTGGATCTTGCGCATCATGCGCGGCGGGGGCGATCGCCTGCAGCTGCAGGTGCGCGGCTTCGACATGGACACCGGCGACAAGCTGGCGCTCGAGGTCAAAGAGATGATGGAGTCGACCGAGGGGATCGCCTCGGCGCGCATCAGCCGCCAGCCCGGCGGCAAAGAGCTGCAGATCGTGCCCGACCGCAAAAAGCTCGGCCGCCTGGGCGTCACGCCCGCGGTCGTCGCCCGCCAGATTCAGACGTACGTGCAGGGAAGCCGCGCGACGGTCTTCCGCGCGTTGGGCGACGAGTTCGACGTGCTCGTGCGGCTGTCCGAGAAGGACCGCGAGTCGATCGAAGCGGTGCTCGACGCGCCGGTGGTTCTGCCGGGCGTCGGCAGCCTGCCCATGCGCGAGGTGGTCGAGGTCCGCGAGACCGAAAGCCCGCTGACGATCGACCGCGAGAACCAGCGCCGCGTCATCGACCTGCGCGCCAACCTGACCGGCGACCGCGACCTGGGCTCGCTGACGACCGAGCTTCGCGACAAGATCCGTCAGATGGAGATGCCCGAGGGCTTCAGCGTGCTCGTCAAAGGCGAGTCCGAAGAGCAAAAGAAGACCTTCTCGAGCCTGCTCGTCGGTATCCTGCTGGCGATCGTGCTCGTCTACATGGTCATGGCCTCGCAGTTCGAGAGCTTCTTGCAGCCGCTCTACATCATGTTCTCCATCCCGTTCGCCGCCATCGGCGTCCTGGCGATGCTCGCGGCGACCGGCACCACCTTCAACATGCAGTCGTTCTTGGGCTGCATCGTGCTCATCGGTATCGTCGTCAACAACGCGATCGTGCTCATCGACTACATCAACCTGATGCGCGAAGAGCGCTCGATGAGCGTGCTCGAGGCGGTGCGTGTGAGCGTGCGCCGCCGCCTGCGCCCGATTCTGATGACCACCGCCACCACCATGCTCGCCCTGATGCCCGTGGCGATCGGCCTGGGCGAGGGCGGCGAGACCCAGGCGCCGCTGGCGCGGGCGGTGATCGGCGGGTTGTTCGTGTCGGCGGCGATTTCGTTGGTGGTGATCCCGGTGATTTACAATTGGGTGGAGGGTTGGCGGGAGAAGAGGGCGCGCAGTCAGGCGTAGGCTCGTAAAGCAAGGCGTAGCTTGTTGTCGACCCCCATCCGCCTCGCGCTGCACTTCGCGCTCGGCACCTTCCCCCGGGGGAAGGGATGCTGTTGCGAGAAGCTACATGGTTCAGGCGCGCTAAGGCATCCCTTCCCCTCGGGGAAGGTGTCCCGCGCGTCTTGTTGCGCGGGACGGATGGGGGGCCTCATGGGCCCAGACGCCACTCGCTACTTCGCCAACGTCGTCGGCCCACTCACCGCCAACATCGGCGCCAACTTCGCAAAGGTCGCCTTACCGATACCCCGCACCCTCAGCAGATGCTTCGGCTCCTCGAAGCGACGCTTCTGGCGAAACTCGACGATGCGTGCGGCCAGCGACGGGCCGACGCCTGGCAGCGCCATCAGTTGGTCGATCGAGGCGGTGTTCAGGTTGACCACGCCGGTGGGTCCGGCGTTGTTCTTCTTTTCAGCTTTCGGGGGAGCGTCGGTCTCCGAGGCGGCGGGCGCCGACTCGTCGGGCTCGGCTGCGAGATCGGTGGGCGCGTGGTCCGCCGTCTCTTCGGCGGGGCCGGCGAAGGCCATCTCGCCCGCCTGAGCGACCGCGGTCGGTTCGTCGGTCTCGTCGGCCAGGCCCTGGGTCTCGGCCGGCGGTTTGTCGGTGCTCGTCTGCTCGACGCAGTTGCAGTCGGCCGGCTCGTACTCCGCGGTGACCGGCTCGGGTTGGCTGCAGCCAACGCTTCCAAAAGCGAACACAAAGAGCGAAATCAACAGGGTTTCGATACGCATTTTCGATTCTCCATCTATCTGAAGTCAGTTTCAGTTTGCCGTTTACCATCGAGGGGCTTTCGTCCCCCTCATTACGGTTTTCGGCAAAAATGGAAAATCGTTGCGTACTTTTTTGGAAATCGGGGTGTGGTGGGGTGCTGGAGGGGGTTGTGGCTAAAGAGATCAACTCACCAGAGGCGCCCCATGAACGTGCTCGTGCACCTGAACGTGAACGGCAGTTTCAACGGCAATGAATGCAAAACGGCAGGCAGCTCCGATCGAGCGATGCCTGCCGTTTCGAGGGATGTTCAGATGGCGGCGATATGTGCAGGGGGAACGGCCGTTTACGTGCACGTGCACGTGGCAAGTTCACGTTTAGAAGCCGACGCCCACGCCCACATACGGCTGCCAGTACAGCGTCTCGCTGACCTGGTCGGTGCTCGTCTGGGTGACGACGTCGAGCGAGACGCCCGGCTCGACTTCGAGCTGCCACGACTCACCGATGCTCCAGCCGAAGGCGAGCGCGAGTTCGCCGCGGGCGCCCAGCGGGTCGCCCTGGGCTTGTGCGTCGTCGGCCAACATGACGAATTGGTAGCCGGTGCGCAGGCGCGGCTCGAGGTAGCTCGCGCCCGTGGCGAAGCGGTGGGCGAGTTCGACGCCGAGGGCGGCGCGGTGGCCGACGACGTCGCTGCCGGGCGTAAAGCCGTAGCTTGCGAACGGGCCGACCGCCCAGCCGTTGTCGTGGCGGAACAGGCCGTCGAAGCGCACGTGGTGTTGGGGGCCGTCGGCGTCGAGCAGGGCCGGGCTGATGGCGTAGCCGGTGCTCGGGGCGAAGGCCCACGGGGTGTCGGGCTCGAGCCGGATGCGCTGGCGGGCGCCGGCGTCGTATTTGTCGCGCGCGGCGACGAAGCCGCGGTAGAAGCCGTCGCCGTAAGCGACCGAGAAGAGGCCGGTGCGAAACGCCTCGTCGACGGCGCCGCGCGATTGGCCGCTCTGGGTGGCGAAGGCCAGCTCGGTAGTACTCACCGTGGCGTCGTCGAGGGGCACCGACGCCTGCTTGCCGCCCGTGCTCAGGTAGTAGCCGCGCTTGCCGACCGGCTCGTGCAAGAGGACGACGCGGGTGGCCAACGTGGCGTCGACGTTGAAGTCGGCGTAGCGCAGGCCGCGGGCGTCTTCGAGGTGGAAGCGTCCGCCCGTTTGGGTGGGCACTTCGAGCACGGTGGCGTTTTGGTAGTCGTCCAGCGCGACCAGCGGGCGAGCGCGGTGCTGCTCGGGCGGGTCGGCGTAGACGTTGATGCGAGCGCGCGGGTTGGCCACGCCGGCGTTGGCGGCGACCAGGTAGGCCTCGATCTCGGCGTAGGTGATGTCGCCGTTTTGGTCGACGTCGGCGGCGCCCAACAAGGCGCTTCGAAGCTGGTGGCTGAAGACGCCGGCGCGAAAGCGGCTCCACTCGTGAACCTCGGCGGTGCCGGAGGTCGACACGATCACGCCCACGGTGCTGTCGCGCTCGGTCTTCTTGGCCTTGTGGCTGCGCTTGGACAGGTAGGCGTCGAGTTCGCCGTCGAGCGACTCGCCGGAGCGGTCGTCTTTCCAGTCGTCGTTTCCGCCGCGCGACTCGACCATGAAGTACGAGTGGCAGGCGTCGACAATCAGGTGCGTGTAGTCGGCGTCGATGCCCTCGATCACGTCGCGGAACAGCTCGGTTCGCTCGAGCTTGCCGTCGCTCAGGCTCAGATAGCCTTCGCCGGTGTCGTCCACGTTTCCGTGGCCGGTAAAGACGAGGTAGACCTCGCTTTCGATGCCCTTCTTTTTGTTCGCGCGAATGGTGCGCGACAGGTTGCCGACGGCCTTTTTGAGCTGCGCGCGCGACGGCGGCGCGGTATGCGGGACGACCTTCGGAAAGATCTTTTGGCTGTCGGCGTCGAGCGTGGTCAGAAGCGTCGCCTCGTCGGTGAGGCTGTCGAACAGCTCGTAGTAGCGAGCGCCGTCGTCGTCGGCGAATTTCAGGGGCTTTACGCCCTCGTCGACGCTCGAGTTGTTGGCCACGATGAGCGCGTAGACGCGTGTCTTCTCGGCCTCGGAGGAGCCGTTCTCTCCAGCCAGCGCCGGTGCGGCGGCGAAGCTCGCCACCACCAGGGCACAGAGGAGCGCGACGAATCGAGCTTTGGCGCGTGACTCTTTCGGGGTGTGTCCTCGGCCTTTCATCGCTTGCCTCCGTCGCTCGCTTCGCCGTCAATTACTTCAAAGGTGCTGCTGGTCATCGTGCCGCGTACGCCGAGCTCGTCGAGCTTGTTGTGCGCAGAGTCCTCGAAGAGCGCCTCGGCGCCGATGGTGTCGACTACGCGCTCGAGGCTCGGAAAGTCGAGCGGCTCGGCGGCGAAGAGTCCGATCACGCGCACCTTGCCCGGCTCGTGGTTGACCCCGAGGCGAATCGACTCGCCGAAGGGCGTGAGCTCGTCGGTGGCGCCCACCTCGACGGCGCCCATGTCAGCCGGCGTCGGGCCGTACCAGTAGATTCTACCTTTCTGGGAGACGCCAAAAAAGGCTGCGTGGCTAAGCTCGGGTGATGCGTTGTCGTAGGCGAGCTTGAGCTCGGCGTTCTTCGGGCACGAGAGCAGTCCGAACGGAGCGTCTTTGGTGCCGGTAAACTGCATGCCGTCGGCGGTGCGCTCGGCGCAGAAGATCTCGATGGCGGGCGTGTCGAAGGGGCCCGTCCTGTCGGTCGTGGCGGCCGAGCGCGGCTGGAACTCGTCGTTGTTCGTGACGACGGCGTTGTTGTTCTGGCTCTGGTTCTGGTTGAAGGCGTACCAGCTCGCCCCGGCGACGAGGAGTACGGCGGCGGCGAGGCTGAGTTGACGGAGCACCTGCATGCGACGCGAGCGCTCGGCGCCCAGGTCGACGACGTCGGCCGAGCTGGCCGAGTCGGTTTGCTCGCTGGCCGATCGCTCCTCGTCGAGCATCTGGTCGAGCGCGCCCATGAACGACGCCTCGGCAAAGCCGGTCTCGAAGCCGCCGCGGGGCGCCTCTTCGGGCTGGTCCGCCTCATTCGACAGCAGGCGATCGGCCAATAGTCGATCGGCCAGCGCCATGCCGTCGTAATGGCGCCGGCAGACCTCGCAGTCGGCCAGATGCCGGTGGACCTGCCAGGCGGGCACCTTCTGAAACGCCTTGTCGTGGTTCTCCTCGACAAAGAGCGTCTCGAGGGCCTGGCTGACGGCCTCGTGGGATAGGTCGATTTGTGGGTCGTCGTTCATCCAACCACTCCAAGCGCGATAAGCGTGGTCACTGCGCGCATGACGTCTGCCACTTCCAAATTGCCGATGACGCCCTCGCTCTTGAGGTGTCGCAGAAGCCGGGCGCGCAACTCGCGGATGCGCTTGCGCACGTCGTTTCGGCTCATGCCGAGTTCATCGGCCATCCCCTGCTGGGTCTGCGACCCGAGCAGGTGCTCCTCGAGGATGCGCGAGTCGACGTCGTCGAGCGCGGCGAGAAACTCGCCCAGCACCACGCCCAGCTGGCTCTGCCAGGCCGACTCTTCCGGGTCTCCCTGCTGGGCTTCATTGCCCGACAGGCGCCCGAGCACCTCGCGTTCGTCTTCGTCCGCATAGGCCATGTCGCCCAGGTGCACGAAGAGCTGCGACTCGAGTTTTCTGCGCCGGTACCGGTCGATGACCAAGTTGCGGACGATCGTCAACAGGTACGGGCGAAACTCGCGCGCCGGGTCGTAGGCCTGGCGCGCCTTGTCGCGAAACGTGTGGATGAAGCTCTCTTGGATTACTTCCTGGAGCCGAAAGGGCTGGGTGATGCCGCGAAACCGCACCGTCTCGCCCTGGCTCGTGAAGGTAAACCCGCCGCGAAGCATGCGTTCGACGTCGCTCACATAGTGGCGATACACGTCACCTAGCAGGTCACGATCGCCGCGGCGAAACGCCTCGATATTTTCTTCGCTTTCGAGCAACTCCATCCTCTGGTGGGGTACTACGAGTGGGGTGGGGAGAATGGTAAAATTTTTTGGGAGGTGGGGTAGGCCTCTCCCTCGATCCCTCTCCTTCCCTTCGCTTCGCTACGGGTGGAGAGGGGGGCCTCTCCTCGGTCCTCTCCTTCCCTTCGCTTCGCTACGGGCGGAGAGGAAGATGTCGTTCAGTCGATCTCGGTACAAGTTGCGATGTTGCTTCATCGATCTCTGTACGAGGTGCGCTGTAGCAACATCTTCCTCCCCTGCGCGAAGCGAAGCGTAGCGTAGGGGAGGACCGAGGAGGGGACTCCTCCTCCGCAAGCAAAGCGAAGTGGAGGAGGACCGAGGAGGAGGACAACAATGCTCAAACAACCTTACTCGCCCAACTCATCCAACTCCTTCATCACCCGCTCCTCCTTCTCCTTACGTTTGCGCGCAAAGAAGAACGCCACGCCAATCGAGATGAAGTAGAGCACGCACAGGGGCACGGCGAGCAGGACCTGGGTCATCGGGTCGGCGGGGGTGAGCAAGGCGCCGGCGACGAACGAGCCGATGACGGCGGCGCGCCAGTGGCGCAAGAGCGTGTTATGGTCGATGACGCCCATCGCCGACAGGAACATCGACAGGATGGGCAGCTCGAAGACCACGCCGAAGACCAGCAACAGCTTGGTGACCAGCGACAGGTACTCGCTCATCATCAGCTGGGGTGTCGAGCTGACCTCGAGGCCGAACATCATCAGGAATTTGAAGCCGTAGGGCAGCACGAAGTAGTAGCAGAAGGCCGCGCCGCCGAAGAAAAAGAGCGTCGCCAAGACCACGAAGGGGATGGCGATCTTCTTTTCGTGGGAGTACAGCCCCGGCGAGATGAACTTCCAGAGCTGGTAGAGGGTGAACGGGGAGGTGGCAAAAATGCCGCCGACCAACGCCGTTTTGAGCATGGCGAAGACCGGCTCGGCCAGGTCTTTGTGGTGGATATTGGACAGTTCGATCTGGCCTTCGGGAGCGGCCATCAAGAGCGGCTGCTTCAAGAAGGTGAAGATCTGGTCGCGGAAAAACCAGCAGGCGATCACGCCCACGAAGACGGCGATGATCGAGTAGATGAGCCGCGTGCGCAGTTCGGCCAAGTGCTCGATGATGCTCATGCGAGCTTCGTCGAGGGCTTCTTGGCGCGGCGTCTGTTCGGGTGTGGGATCGGTGGTCATGTCCAAATCATGCGGACCGAGCGGCGGTCAACGTCTCGAAGGTGCAAGCGGTCGATTCGCCGGCGGCCGCCAGTTCCACGGCGTTGGTGTGGGTGGCGCGTCGCGGCGGGTCGATCAGCACGGGGCGCATCGGCGGCAGCGCGCGTGCGGTCTGCTCGCGCGAGACGGTGCCGGCGACCCCGGGGCTGTTCTCCCCCACCTCTCGGCGCTCCTCGTGGAGTTGCTTGCGGCGATCTTGGTCGCGGTAGTTTCCGGTCTCCTCGATCATGAACATGTCGCGAAACATATTCGAGGCGCGTCTGGCCTCGCGCACACCCTTGCCGAGCATGCGGGCCATGTCCGGAATCTTCTCCGGGCCGACCACCACGAGGGCGACCAGCAAGATGAGCAAAATTTCAGCGAGACCAAGACCGGAAAACATGCGTGTTCACTGCGCGTGAGGCGAATCTGGGCGGCTCACAAGCCGCCTTCGGTGTAACAGAACGATGCCGTGGACGCCACAGCATCTTGCTGGCAAAAGGCTGATGCTCGCAACAGGCCGATTACTGCAGCCTACTGCTTCCACTTGATGCTGCAGCCCATCGACGGATGTTGCTCCTCGTCCGGCGTCTCGCCGGCGAGCAGGGTGTCGACCGCGGCTTTGAGTTCGCGGCGGCTGACCTGCTCGGGCTCTTTCCAATTATCGTCGAGACGGCCGCGGTAGCGAAGCTTACGGTCCTCGTCGAAGACGAAGAAATCGGGGGTGCACACCGCTCCGTAACTTCGGGCCACGTCTTGCGTCTCGTCGTAAAGATACGGGAACGGGAAGTTATATTCCTCGGCGACTTCTTTCATGCGCTCGAAGCCGTCGTCGGGGTAGCGCTCGGCGTCGTTGGAGCTGATCGCCGCAAACGCCACCGATTGGTCGCTCATCTGCTCGGCCAAGTCGACGAGGCGTCCGCGCACCGCCTTGACGTAGGGGCAGTGGTTGCAGATGAACATCATCACCAGCACGTCGGCGTCGGCAAACGACTCGAGCGAGTAGCTCTGGCCGTCGGTGGCCGAAAGCTCGAAGTCCGGGGCGTCCATGCCGAGCTGTGCGTCGTGACTCTCTATGAGTGCCATGGTGTATTTCCCTGCGGGGTTGAAACTTTGATCGGATGCCTTAGTTTGATGCGCGCTGCGATGCTTTCAATCGGAGGCAGCGCTTCAAGCGCTGGTCCAGACCTAGAAGGTCTGCCTCCAAAATGGCAAATCCCAATTCATCAAATGTGAGGAATGTATGACTTCGAACAGCTTTCGTCTAGCCGTCATGCTCGTTTTGGCCGGAGCCATGGTCGCCACCGGTTGTGAGAAAAAAGAGGACACCGAGCCCAAAGAAGAAGCGGTGGCCGAGCCTGCCGAAGAGACTCCTGAAAAAGAAGCTCCCGAGCCGGGTGCCAAGGCCGACATGAAGCCGCACAGCTCGGCCGTGCCGGGCACCGAGAACCAGTTGAAGTGGGACCAGGACGTCCCCGAGGTCAGCCTCGAGATCACCAGCCCCAAAGAGGGCGAGGTGCTCGAGTCGGGTGACAAAGTCGAGACGACTTACTCGGTGACGAACTACCGCACCGGCAAAGAGATCGGCCAGCACATCCACGTCATCGTCGACAACGAGCCGTATATCGCTCACTACGAGGCCGACGAGCCGCTGGTCCTCGAAGACCTCGAGCCGGGCACCCACACGCTGCGCGTCTTCCCGGCGCGCCACTATCACCTGTCGCTCAAAAAAGGCGAGGTGTTCAAAACGCGCACCTTCCACGTCGAGAAAGAGTCGGAAGACTTCGAGTTCGACGCCTCGAAGCCCTACGTGACCTACAGCCGACCCAAAGGCACCTACGACGTCGAATCTGCCAAAGAGCTGCTTCTGGACTTCTACGTGTCGAATATCGAGCTGGGTGACGACGCCAAGGTCGTCTACGGCGTCGACGGCAAAGAGACCACGCTCACCGAGTGGAAACCGGTGCTTCTGCCGGCGCTCGAGCCCGGCGAGCACGAGATCACGCTCAAGCTGGTCGACGGCGAGGGCAACGTGATCGAGAACGGCGGGTACAACAACACGACGCGGATGATCACCGTGACCGAATAACGTCACGCATCCCAAAGACGCACGTCGTCGAGGCAATGCACGCAAAAAAGCCCCCGCCCGGAAAAACGGGCGGGGGCTTTTTTTGATCGTGGTACCCCTTAGGACCCCACGGATCGACCCGTCGCTATCAGCGCGGGTGCTCCTTTACGGCATCAGCATGGGTATTTGGTGACGGTCCAGCCTTTGACCTCACTCGCTTCGAGGTCGGTATGGTCGATGCGCCAGACGGGCGTGAGCATGAGTTGCTTGTCTTGCTCGCGCTCCTGGATGTCGATGAATAGCTTGGCCTTCGCCTTGTTGTCGAAGACTGGCCGCGACTCGGCGCGCTCGGGGTTGAGCGACTTGAGCCGTGGCAGAACCGACTGGAGTCCCGGGTGCGGGCTGCGAAGTTTGTCCGATTCACTCTGTTGCTGGCGCTTCATAGATACGTCCCCTCCCTGCAATAGCAGTGCAAGTCTGTCTGGAAGTGACATGCAGAACTGACGGTCATCCACGAAGTTGAGCACGCGCAGGGGCGAGTCCAGCGCAGGGGCCGGTTCGGCGCGGTCACAACACCAACTTGCCCAGGCGCTCGTACAGATCGATGCCGGCCTCCAGGCTGTCGAGCTCGATGTGCTCGTGGTCGGAGTGGGCGACCTCGATGTCGCCGGGGCCGACCAGCCAGATGGGGCCCAGCGGGCCGAGATACGTCGCGTCGGTGTTGAACGGCACGGTGCACGTGTCGACGTCGGCGGGCGGATCGAAGAAGACCGGGTCGTTGTAGACCACGTTCGTGACCTGGCCGTACGGTTCGACGAGCTCTTCGACCTTGGCTAAGAGCGCCTCGGTGTCGCTGACCGTGCGAAAGAGCGCCTGGGCCTCGGCCGACGGGGCGAAGACGTTGGCGGCCACGCCCCCTTCGACCGTGCCGATATTGAGCGTGGTCGGTCCGAGAGTGTCGTCTTCGGGCCAGTCGTGCGAGCGCAGCGCCTCGATGGCGTCCAAGAGCTTGTGCACCGCCGAGGTGCCGCGAGCGGGGTAGGCAGAGTGGCCGGCGACGCCGTCGGTCTCGAGGCGCATCTTGAGCATGCCCTTTTGAGCGGCGACGACGCGATTGCGTGTCGGCTCGCACAGGATGATGCGCTCGGGTGAAAGCTCCAGGTCGGCGGCGACCTTCGCGCCGACATGGTCGACCTCCTCGCCGACGACGAACAAGTAGCCGAAATCCTCGTAGCCCTCATCGAGCAGGCGCTGGCCGGCGTAGGCCATGGCGACGATGCCACCTTTCGTGTCGCACGCGCCGCGCCCGTAGATCGTGTCGCCCTCGCGGCGCGGGCCGAAGAACGGTGGCACCGTGTCGACGTGGGTCGAGTAGATGAGCTTGGGGTTGTCGGTGCGGGTGACGAGCAGGTTCCAGCGGTCCTCGGCGACCGGCTGGCGGGTGCAGTCGAAGCCCAGATCCCCAAAATATGCTTCGAGCGCGGCCAAAAAGGCGGCTTCGCGCCCGGAGGTCGAGTCGACGCGCAGCCACGTCTCCAGAAGCGCTGCAGGATTGCTAGTTTTCTTAGTTTTCATGTTTTTAAAGTGTCTTAAAATAATCTATATTTAATGGGCGTGCGACTGACTCCGTAAACGAGCGCCGTTCCGTGAGCAAGACACAAACCTACTCGTTTAACCTGCCAACCCGGGGAGCCGAGATCGACGGGCGCTACCGCGTCGTCGAGCAGATCGGGGAAGGGAGCTACGGCTGGGTGTTCGCCGTCGAGCACCAGTTCTTGGGGCAGACCTTCGCCATGAAGATCTTGCACCCGCGCGTCGCCTCCGACCCGTCCTGGGTGGTGCGTTTTCGTGAAGAGGCCAAGTCCACCAGCCTCATCGGCCACGAAAACATCGTCTTTGTGACCGATTTCGGCAAGTGCCGTAATTACGGCTATTTCTTCGTCATGGAGCACCTCGAGGGGGCGTCCCTCGACGCGGTGATCGCCGAGGAGGCGCCGCTGGGCATGCAGCGAAGCCTTCGCATCACGTTGCAGGCAGCCTCGGCGCTCTCGTCGGCCCATGATTTGGGCATCGTCCACCGTGATTTGAAACCGGGCAATATCATGCTCGTCGAGCGCTCCGACGGCAGCGAAGCCTCGAAGCTGCTCGATTTCGGCATCTCGAGCATCGTGATGGTGGCGGCCAAGTCTTCCCAGTTGTACGGCACGCCAGCGTACATGGCGCCCGAGCAGGCAGTCCAACCCGATGTCGATCACCGCGCCGACCAATTTTCGCTCGCCGCGATTCTGTACGAGATGCTCACCGGCCAAAAGCCGTGGTTGACCACGTCGTGGGACGACGCCACGCCCGAGGCGCGGACGACCCCTCCTCGGCCGCCGAGCGAGCTTCGCGAGGAGGTCGGCGAGGCGCTCGACGAGGTGATCTTGCGCGCGCTGTCGGTGCGCTTCGAGGACCGCTGGTCGAGCATCGACGAGTTCAGCCGCGGGCTCGTCTCGGCGTGCAGCGTGCAGTGGATCCCCAAGTCCGATCCGCTCGATTTTTGGGCCGAGGCCACCGAGGTCGACGAGGTCGCCCCGCAGGTGACGGTGCGTACCCCGAGCGCCGGCGAGTCGCTGGTGATCGTGCTCGATGACGTCGGCGACGTCGACTTCGAGACGCGCCCGCAGGTCACGGTGCGGTTTCGCACCGCCGACAGGCTCGCCCGCGAATATCGCCGAAACCTGCTCGCCGGCGGGCTCTTTTTGCCCAGCGACGAGCAGCCCGAGCTGCATTCGGAGGTCGACCTGTGCTTGGTCTTCGAGCCGAGCGCCCGCTCGCTGGAGGTGCGCGCGCAGGTCGTCGCCCACAGCTCGCCTGCCGGCGAGCGAGGCGGCTTCGGCGTGGCGATCTCGGCCGACGACCGCGACCGGCTCACCCACTTTTTGCGAAGTCTGCGCCTGGGGCTCGAACTCTCGCAGGCCGACGTGGTGCGCCCGATGCGCGAGCCGACGCCTGACGAGGACCTGAGCGCCGCGGAGGCGTTTTTGTTCTCGCGCATCGACGAGGCGATGCCCGTGGCCAAGATCCGCACCTTCGCCTCGGGGCTGCCCTTCGACGTCGAGCAGGCGATCCAGTCGCTCGTCGAGCGAGGCTGTCTCGAGATCGAGCCGGCCGATTTGAGCTCGTTGTCGGAGGTGAGCCAGATTCACGAGGCCGAGGTGTGGGCCACCGAGCTTCCCACCGAGGCGCGCACCCCTGAGCGTGTTCGCACGGCAGGCGCCGCCGCGCTCGTAGACGACGACACGAGGCTGCCGTGGCTCGACGAGCAGGGCGAGAATGGGGGCAAGAGAGGCAGCTTGGCCGAACCCTCCGAGATCTCGTACAGCCGTCAAGAAGTCGGCCGCGTGCTCGCCATGGTGCGCTATTTCAAGGCGCGCCAGAACTATTTTGGGGCGATCCAGGTGCTCAGAAAGGCCCTCGAAGTCAGCCCGTCGGTCCCCGAGTTCTACCACCAACTCGCCCTGCTCCACGCCCAATTCCGCGGCGACTACCCGCGCGCCTTCCAGGCGCTGCACGGCGCGATCCAGCTCGACCCGCAGAACGACGAGTACAAGCGCACGCGGGCCTATCTGGAGAAGTTGGCCGGGCTGGATGAGTGATTCGAGGCGTTGGCTGCTATTTAAGCACCGCCTCGATATCTTGGCAGATGAGCTGCACTCTCCTGATCGCCCACTTGTACTGCTGTCCAGATTGCCACGTCCAGCCCGCCTCGACAATGAAGCCAACGGCGACCTTGTTGTCCTGCTCGTCGCACTGGGACGTGTCGGTGTAGGCGCCATTGGGGCCGAACTGCGGCGACGGGCCAGGGATGTTATAGTGGTCCGCTTCGATCGCGTAGGTGTTTTGGTCAATCTCGTAGGACCGGCAGGTGAATTGGACGCTGTCGACGACCTCATCGCCGTGGTTGACGTCGACCCTGTAGATTCCCTGATTGGTCCCGGGGCAGGCATATTCCGCCCTGTTGTTGCTCGTGGCCGCCGAGGTCCACCCGGCATAGTCCAGCGTCCGCATGCCGAGGCTGTAGGTGCCCTGGTTGCTGAGGACGTCGACATCTTCACAGCCCGCATTGAGCGAGACGACCGGCCAGGTGCTCGGGAAGTAGTCGACCTTGACATGGGTCATGATCTTATCGTCGCTACAGACGCTATAGCTCGTGCTCATGTTATGGATTTCGACACCCGCGAACCTCCTGATGTCGAGGGGTCCCACCCGCTGCACCGGCCCCGTGGGGCAGCCCTCGTCGACCACCCCGTCACAGTTGTTGTCGACGCCGTCGCCGCACTCCTCGGTGGCGTTGGGGTTGATCATGTAGTTGTTCACGTTGCAGTCCCCGGCCTGGCTCACCGGACTGTTCAGGGGGATGGTGGTGTCTCCGGCGCAATAGGCTTGACTGGTGGCGGTGTTCGGATCTCCGAAGCCATCGCCGTCGACGTCCTCGTACCAGACGAGCGAGCCTTGGGCGCCCGGTTCGTCGACATCGGTGTCACAGTCGTTGTCGACGCCGTCGCAGGTCTCCGGGTTGGTGGGGTAGCGTCGAGGATCACCGTCATCGCAATCGCCCCAGTTGATGGCAACGCCGCTGGGCACGTCACCGGGGCAGTAGCGTGTCGGGTTGCCCGAGACGCCGTAGTTGTCGCCGTCGCTGTCCGGGTAGTACCGCGTGGCGTCGGTGGCATCCTCGTCGACCTCGCCGTCGCAGTCGTTGTCGAGGTCGTCACAGACCTCCGCGACCGTGCCGGGTTGAATGACGGGCTCACACTCCAAGGTGCCGGACGTACACACCTCCACGCCTGGCTTACAGATCCCGGGCTCGCCGCTGTCCGGGCATTCACCACCGGCGTCGGTGGCGTGGGTCGCCTCGTCGGTGCTGGGGTCACAGTCGTTGTCTTTGCCATCACAGACTTCTGGATGGGGGTTGGGGCCGCCATAGATCTCGATGTCGTCATCGTTGCAGTCGCCGCCGTTTGGCACGTAGGTCACGTCGGTGGGAAGCCCGCTGCCATCGCAGTCGAATAAAACGTGGGTATCGGAGCCCACGCCGTCACCGTCGCCGTCGCGGTGGAAGGTTCGGATGTCGTTGTTGGTGTCGATCTCGACTTCGCAGCCGTTGGTAGAGTCGCCGTCACAGTCGGCGAAGCCGTCGGCGCAGGCGATCGTGCACGTGGCGCCGGCCGATGGGTCGGATACGCACTGCTTCTCTGCGGTCTTGACACCGTTACCGTCGAGAATGTCGCCGGTGCACGTCGAGAAGCAGCTGCCACAGTGGTCGGCCGGGAAGATATCGGCGCTGGTGACCTCCGCGTCGTCGCTCAGCCCGTTGCAGTTGAAGTCCTGCGGGCCGCAGGTGGCCGGGAAGGGATGATCCATGGCGTCGGGGTCGTAGTAGGCGCGGTCGTCGCGGTCGTCGCAGTCGTGAGCGGTGACCAGATCGTCGGCCGTGCCGCAGTGGCCGGTGCCGAACCCATCACCGTCGTGGTCGCGACAGTTGGTGCAGGTATACGTTTCGGGCCGGCAGTAGGTCTGGGAGGCGTCGTCGGTGGCGTCACAAACAAAGCCCAGCGGGCAGCTCGCGTCGTCAGTACAGGGCGTCAAGCACAGTCCGCTCTGGCCGGCCTGGGCGGGAATGAGGTCGGTCAGGCTCCAGCAGAGTCCGTCGTCGCCGCAGGCGTCGGGGCCGTCACACGGCTCGCAGAACGAGTCGTCGATTTGCTCGTCGAGCTCGAAGGGCGGCCGACAGATGGCTGCGAAAGGCTGGCCGGCGGCCATTTCGGCCGGCTCGATCGGTTCATCAAGGGGCAACGAGGGCGCATTGGTCGGATACGGCGCTTCGCCCGTGGTGATCAACTGGCAGGTATGCGCCGCCGGATCTGCGGTGGTTCCGTTCATCGACAGCTCGGCGCACACGCCCGGGTTGTTGGTGCATTCGAGCGAGCAGACGCCCTCGTCGGCGCCCAGGCCCGAGAAGATCTCGTTTATCGCGATCGTCTCGGTGCCGTCGGCGTCGGGTCGGTTCAGCGTGACTTGCTTGACGCAGGTGCCCAAGCCGACGGGGCAATCCAAGTTGCTGGTGCAGCGGCGATAGTCGGTCAGGGTCCGCCCGGTGAATGGGGCATCGCCTTCGGCGTCACTGGCGACGTCGCCAACCCCGGTATCCGGCGAGTCGCCGTCGGCTTCATCGGTGTCGCGGGGGCCGGAATCACGCGGGCCAACGTCACTGGGGGTCACGTCGGCGGCGAGTTCGGCGTCGCCGGTCGAGCTAGCCGGGGGGGAATCACCACCACATCCCAGGTTTGATGTGACCAGGCCCGACACGACAAGCGCGGCAGTGGTGATTGCAAGATAGTGACGTCTCATTGGGTTCTCTCAGCAGCAAAAACGTTGGAGATATTCAGACGAACAGCGGTCGTGCCCACCCGGCGCATCGCCACGATACGCCGGGCGTCGCGTTCACTCACATTGTCCTTCGGGGAAGACGTCCTGATAGGCGTAGGTCAGCCGCAGCTCGATATCCTCGAGCTTGTCCCAGTCGAGCCGGGAGTTCTCCCCGGCCTTTTTGTTGATCAGGATGGTGTACTGGCTGGCCAGCGGGAGCCCACCGAAGGTCTGGCTTCCTTCGGCGTTGGTGTCGACGAACTCGTTGACGCCGGCCACCGGCGACATCGAGCGCCCCACCGTGCGAAGGTGGGAGATCTTGCCGTAGTTGGTCGCGCCGGTGCCGAATTGGGCGACGTAGTCGTCGATGCCCGGCTGGCACGAGCGCAACTTGCTGGTGCCGTCGTACAGCACGCTGACGGTGGGTCGAGCGTCGCCGACCTCGCCGACGAGCTTGACGCCCAGCGAGGCGACCTTGGCGTTGCAGGTCAGCTCCAGGTTGGCGAAGTCGTTCAGGTCGATGAAGAAGGTCGCCGCCAGGATGTCGGGATCGCGCGACATCAGGCTGCCGATGGTATCGTCGGTGCTGTAGCGCACGCGCTTGTCGATGGGGACATAGCCGTCGCCCAACACCGCGCGGAATCGCTGAGCGGGGCTCGAGATCTGCTCGGTGACCGGGTCGACGGTGGCGCTGTGCAGGCTCAACAGGTCGTCTCGCACCGACAAGTCCGACGAGACTTCGTTGATCGGCCCGCCGCAGCTGCGCTGCAATCGGGCCAGCTCCTCGGCGATCTTCTCGAGCTGGTAGGTGTTGCGCGCCAGCAAGATCGCCACGCGCTGATCCATGAACGGGCGCACCGCGTAGTACTCCAGCGCCACGAGCCACTCCATGAGCTTGTCCTTGGCCCGGTTCAGGCGGGCCTCGGCCTGATCGAGGCGGTTGGCGCGCCCGAAGATGACCTCCGGCGAGCCGACCAGGGCGTTGACGTCCTGACGCTGGCGCTCGAGGTCTCGGAGCTTGGCGTCGAGCAGCTTGGCGCGCTGGACGAATCGCAGGTACCTCGACACGGCTTGGTCGAATTGGAGGCGGGCCTGCTGGACGCGAAGGTCGAGCCCGGCGATGTGGGTCAGGTCTTGGCGAAAGTCGAGCCGGCGCTGGCGAAACTCGTCGAGGTCGCGCTCGTGGGTCAACTCGGCGTTCAGGTACGCCTGCGACAGCTCGATGATCTCCTTGAGGCGGGCGACTTCGTTGGCCGACTTCTGCTTGATGAGCCTGGCCTCAGCCTTGAGGTTGGCGAGCTCGGCCTCGGTGACCATGGTGCTCAGGTCGTTCTCGTCTTGCAGGTTGGCCATTCTGGCGTCTTGGACCATCTGGAGTGACTCATTCGCCATGTCGAGCGAATTGGCGGTCGTCTTCAGCCCGAGCGCGGCGGTATTCATGCCCACAGAAACACCCTTGGCGGCAAGTAAGGTGGCCATTTGAACCGGGGCGCCCACATCGTCGGGGGAGTCGGGCACGCCCGCGGCTATGGCATCGGCGATGCTGTCGATCGACTCGGCGGTGTGCTCCAGGCCGGCGGCTGCCGAGCGTGCAGTATGTGCCGTCAACATCAACCCCATGCTGCGCGTGACACCGCCCATGCGAATCTCGTTCCACTTGTCGAAGGTCTCGCCGGTCGACTCGATCGCCTCTTGGTGGGTCGCAGCGCGCTGCTCCATATTGTCGAGGATGTCGCTGACCGCCTGGCTGCGCACGTCTTGACGGTCCTGGATATTCTGCGCCAACGCCTCGGCACCTCCGAGGCGCTTGTCGTTCCACTCCTGGATCTTGGCCGCGAAGGTCTGCAGCTCGGCGTACTCCATGCTGGTGCGTTGGACGAGCGCGCGGAGCTCCTCGTCGGCGATGCCGATATTGTTGGCCGCTTCCATCACGTCGAGCAGCGATTGACCGGCCTCCGAGATGCTCTGCTGGCCGGCGGCGAAGTTGGTGTACTCGCCGGTGCCCTTCTCGAGGGCGAAGCCGCATTGGCCGACCTCGACCTGCACGCGACACGCCTCGTCGGTGCGCATGTCGCTGACGGTGCATCCGGAGGGCAGGCCGCACAGCTCGACGAGGCTGGCGCGCAGGTCGCCGATCTCGTTAGCCATGCGGTTACGCAGTTGGGTTTCGTCGAGCGCCTCGGCCTGAGCACGCTCGATGACGCCCGTGACCGACTCGTGGGCGCGCTCGAGCTCGGCGCGGGCCTCGGTCTCGCGCTCGCTCAACAAGGTGTCGTTGCCCGACAGCGGGTCGATCGAGGTGTTGACGACCACCTCGGCGTCGCGCGCATAGATGAGCTCGTCGAAGGGGAGGCTGAGCTTGTGCAGCTCGCGCAGCAAGATCGACATCCCGCCGGCGAGTCGGCCGGAGAGGTAGCCTGCGTCGGCGGCCAGGTTCAGGTTCTTTAGGATGCCGGCGGCCAGGTACAGGTCGAAGATGCGCGCGCTGACCAGGTCGCGCTTGGCGGCGCGGTCGGCGTCGGTCTTCAACAACTCGTGCCAGCGGGTGGTCGCCATGGTCAGCGAGTCGAGCGTGCCGCGCCAGCTCTGGGTCATCTGCACCAGCAGTTGCTCGCGGGCGTCGGCGCTGCTGGCCCCGGTGGTTTGACGGCTGAGCACGGCCAGGCCGCTGGCGTCGAGTTGGCCGCTCAACACGCCCATATGTGCGTCGAGCACCTTGGTCTTCCAGTCTTCGAGCAGTTGTCGGTTCAGATCTTCGACCGCCGAGGCGACCACGGCGGGATAGTCGGTGGTCTCGAGCCACTCGAGGCGAAGCTTCGAGTCGGTGCCGAAGGCGCCCAGCTCACGGCCCAGGTAGGCCTCCAGGGTCAACTCCTCGAATCTGCTGACCAGCGTGGCGTTGGAGGCGGCGTCGTTGGGCTGGTTGCGGTAGGCGTGGGCGGTCAACTGGCGGGCGCACAGCACCTCGTCGCTGGGGCGGCAGGTTCCGTTGGTGCCCGCGGCGCACTCCTCCATGAACTCGGCGAAGCTCTGGCCGGCGTCGTTGGTCGCGTCGCCGTCGAGGTAGTTCTGAATTTGTTGGCTGGTCGTCTCACCCGAGATGGCGTGCTCGGCCACCGCGACCGCGCACGATGCCTGCACGGCCGGGGCGGCGGACTCGAAAGCGGCGACGCCGTCGAGTTCGGAGTCACACTCGGTGGCGACGGCGAAGATGGCGTCGGTGCACGCCTCCAGCGGCGGGGCGTCGAGCGGCTGCGGGTCAGCTTCGGGGTGATCGCCCACGCTGATATCGGCGTTCGACGGCCCTTCGCTGTAGCGTTGCAGGTAGAGATCTCCGCTGAACTGGACGTCCTCGAGGGTGCGCACGCCGTTGGCGCTCAACGTCTCGTACAGGCCGGTCCACGTGTCGGAGAATTCGCCGATCACGGTTTGATCGGCGCCGGGCTCCAGCTGGAAGCGAAGCGCGCGGCGCACCTGGCCCGAGTCGGCCCTGATGATGCCGACGTCTCCCGAGCCCGCGTCGGCCACCTCGAAGGCGAACGAGAAGCGCGCGACCCACTGCTCGACGAAGTCGTCGTAGACGAGCTCGCGGGCGACGTACTCGATCTGGCCGTTGGCCGACGCCAGCGGGCTGAACAAGTGTTGGGGGCCGACCGGCAAGACCAACCAGGCCTTGTCGGCATCGGCGAGCGTGGCGCCGTCGGGCTGCGTGACGATTTGCAGTTCGAGGGGAAGCCCCGTGGGGCCGAAGGTGTCGACGTAGGCCTCGCCCACGTAGTTGCCGCCTATCGGATATTCGGGCACCAGCGCCAACTGGTAGTTGCCCACCGGCGTGAACAGCTTCAGACGCACTTGCTGGCTGTCGTCGTGCTCCGGGTCGGCCTTGCCGGTGGGGATGACGATGTCGACGACGTCCTGGCCGCCGCTGGTGCGCAACAGCTCCTCGGCGCCCTCGGCCTCGAAGCCGCGCTCGATGCGGTATTGCAGCCCCTCGGCGGGAGCGGGCTGGTTGAGCTCGAGCGTGAAGGTGACCTCCTGCTGGCCGGCGGCGACGTGGAAGACCGTCTGCGGCGTATTGGTGGCCGACAGGTCGGCGGGCAGCGTCGCGGCGACGTCGGTGCCGTCGGCCGTGCAGCGACCCCTGGGCGAGCACTCGGCGTCGCCCGAGCAGGCTCGTTCGTCGCTGCATTCGAAGACGCACTGGCTCTGGAAGCAGAACCGGCCGGAGGCGCAGTCGGCGTCGACCGCGCAGCCCGCGGTCGAGTTGACTTCCAGCGGGACCGTCGACTCCGGGGCGGGCTCGCCCGGCAGCTCGATGCTGGCCGGCTCGGGCTCGTCGCCACAAGCGCCGAGTACGGCCGCGGCGAGTATGAGGCTCAGCGCGCCGAGCCGAAGACGGGTGACGTTTGCTGTCGCACCACCCCAACACACAGTTCTTGCACAGACTTTCATTACATCACTCGAATTAAGTTCGATTGGCTGGTCCGTTCGGGCCTAACCCATTCGTCCAGATTTCATTCGAGCGTATCGAGTCTCACCCCCGGGCTGACAATCCCTCTAATGGGAGGGGGTGGTGTGAAATGTGTGAAAGGTGCGAGGTTGGCTGCGAGAGGTGGGAGTATTCTTGCTTACACTCAGAGCCATTGGGACATCAGCTCGGCGCGGCTGCGCACGTTGAACTTGCGATAGATCGAGATGACGACCTCGTGCAGCCAACTGGTGCTCAGGCCGAGTTCGTGGGCGATCTCTTTTTCGGAGAGAGGGCCTAGCAAAAACTCGAGCACGTCGCGTTCGCGAGGGGTGAGCGAGGTCTGGTCGGGCAATAAGCCTCTGCGCTGGCAGAAACTCCGCAGTAACGGGGTCAGGTGGGCGAACGCCAGGTCGAGAAACTGGCGGTCGCGCTCGGTGAACGGCCTTTCGCTGCGGGGTCGGTCGAGCCCGAAGGTGACTTCGACGCTCTCGTCGATCGGCACCATCGTCAGCAGACGTGAACGCATGCCCGTGGCGTACCACAGGTCAGGCACGGCCGAGTTCCGCCATCGGTGGCAGCTAGCGTCTTCGACTTGCCTAAACGTGCGGCGCGTGCCGAGGCCCTCGGCGGTCATGCGCACGATGGGATCGTCGTACACATCGGGCGTGCTCTCCGACCAGTCTCTTCCGATGCGCGTGCGCTGGGTCGCGTCGGTCCCGTACGCTTCGAGCAGCGTGGTCTCTATGCTGGGGGAGAGTGTCTCGGGTTGTTCGTCGGCGAGTTGTGGACTGAAGCTGTGGACTATCAGCAGAGAATAGTCGGTGTGGAGGAGTCGGCCCAACTGTTGATGCAGGTGTTCGAGCGCAACATCGACTCGAGTATGACCAATTTCGCTCAACTCGCCGCGTAATTTCAGCAAGCCGAGCAGCGTCGAGCGATCGAGTTGATCCGTCATGTGGTAGATTACTCACACAGCCAAAATCGAATATCAGTCGAGGTATACTACCAGCAACATCGCCGGTGGTGGCAAGTCGAAAACCACCATCGCAACGTGTCGTCACGCCCCCAAACGACCCTCGAGTTGCTGTGGGTTGACAGTAAATCGGCAGAGCGTCTAATCTCCCGTCCTCGTAAGGGACGCAAAAGAAAAGCGCTTTTTCTAAGCACGTCTAAGGGGATAGCCCCCATTTGCACATAGAATCAGGAGTTTTTGATGGCCGACGAGAATGAAAAGGGCTCGCCGTCTGCCGACGAGATCGTCGATAGCATGGCGGCCGACATGGGCGTGGAGGACGAGAAGGTGCCCGAGGATTCCGGCGATAGCGCCATGGACGGGCTCGGCGGCATCTTCGACGTGCCGTCGTCCTCGAAGCGCAAGAAAAAGAAGAAGAAAAAGTCGGCCAGCGACGACAAGCCCTCCAAAAAGGAGCGGCTCAAAAAGAAACTCGCCGAAGAGAAGGCCAAAGCGGCCGAGGGCGACGAGGCTGACGACGCCGACGATGCTGTCGAGGCCAAGTCCGAGAAGAAGGCTTCCAAGAAGAAAAAGTCGTCGGCCACCGACGAGCTCGGCGGGGTCTTCAACCCCGGCGGTTCGGGAGGCGGCAGCGACATCGACGACATCGACGTCGGCGGCGACTACCTGGGTGAAGAAGACCTGGGCGGCTACAAGAAAGGGTCGAGCACCACGACCATCATCTTGAGCCTGGTCATCGTCGTGCTCGTGGGCGCGCTCGGCTTCGTCGTGGTCAGTTTCACCGACATCGGCGGCGACGTCGCCGCTCTGTTCCGCGGTGAGCTCAAAGAGCGGCGCATGGCCGAGGCTCAGAAGAAGAAAGAAGAGTGGGAAGCCGCCCAGCGCGCCAAGCTCGAGAAGTACGGCACGCTCAACGTCACCGGCACGCCCATCTACGCCCAGATCAAGCTCGACGGGCAGACCCAGTACGGTCAGACCTCCTCGGGTGAGTGGCGAGACCTGCACCTGACGACCTCCGGGGCGATGTTCCAGAACCTCAAGGTCAAAAAGAAGCACACCATCGAGGTGAATGCTCCGGGCTTCAAGTCCGACAAGGTCGAGCTGACCGAAGGTATGTGGACGGGCGGATCGAGCCCCTACAGCTACCAGAAGATGGTCTCGGTCAACCTGATCCCCGAGAGCGGCCAGCACCAGCTCGAGTTCGAGCAGCGTCTGGACACCTCGGACGTCGAAAACGAGTACTACGGCGAGATCACCATCAACTCGATGCCCGCCGGCGCCAAGGTCATGTTCAACAACAAGCCGCTGCTCGACAAAGAGGGCAACGAGCTGGTGACCCCGGTGACCTTCGACAAGTTCTGGGTCAAGGACGAGGAGAGCGGCAAGCTCGAAGAGAGCCAGGTCAACGTGGACACCCCGCCCGACCGCGGCCACAAGATCCAGTTGGCCCTGCCCGAAGAGAAGGGCGAGTACCCCAAGTACGTCACCGCGCTGCAGCGTCGCATGTGGACCTGCGAGTGGAAGGACGGCCAGCCCCCGGCCACCCCGCCGTCGGGCAAGACCTTCCGCGACCTGTGCAACTACAAGTACACCCTCGAGATGGACTTCAACGCGCTCAAGAGCTACATCGAGCGTCGTGAGGCCGAGAAGAAGCGCATCGAAGAGGAGAACGCCAAGCTTCGCGCCGAAGCGGCCGAAAAGGCCAAAGAGGCAGAAGGTGGTGGAGAATAATTAGAGAGATGCATGGATTGGGTTGTTGCAGCGCCCTCTACATGAGCATCTAAGGACATAAGGGCTGCGAGTCGCGACGAATAGGCGACTCGCGGCCCTTATTCTTTTGCGAGTCGCGCCAAACGGACGGCTCGCAACCCCTATGTCCTTAATTGCTTATTTAGCAGGCGCCACGCCCCTTCAAGGTATACAATGTCATTATTTTACAGAGTCATCGATCCCCAGACCGGCCACCCCACGCACGCCGTCGTGCGCGACGGCCGGTTTTGTCGTGTCGAGACGCCCTTCGAGGCGCTCGTCGATGTCGTTCATGGCGACCGAGAACTCGCCGTCGGCGACGAGTTGGGCCCCGAGGGTGAGCTCGAGGTGCTGGCTCCCGTGGCGCCCTCGAAGGTCGTGTGCATCGGGCTGAATTACCAGAAGCACGCCGAGGAGATGAACAAGACCATCCCCGACGAGCCGCTGATGTTCATGAAGCCGCCCACCGCGGTCATCGGCCCCGGCGACGCAATCGAATTGCCCGCCCAATCCGAGCTCGTCCACCACGAAGGCGAGCTGGCGGTGGTGATCGGAAAACGGTCAAAAAGGCTGGAACCCGAGGAATCTTCGGGGGTTATTCTCGGTTATACATGCGCCAATGACGTGACCGCTCGCGATATCCAGAGGCGCGAGAAGCGGTACACGCGAGGCAAGGGTTTCGACACCTTCTGCCCGCTGGGGCCCGCCGTGGCGACCGCCGACAATTTCCTGCCCGCCGAGCACACGCTGGTGTTGCAGGTCGACGGCCAAGAGCGGCAACGCAGCCAGTTGAACGACTTCATCTTCGGCATCGAGTATGTCGTGGCGTTCGTCAGCCAGGTGATGACTCTGGAGGCAGGCGACGTCATCCTGACCGGCACGCCCCACGGTGTGGGGCCGCTGGAGCCCGGCAATGTCGTCAGTGTTGAGATTGACGGCATTGGGCGGCTGGAGAATCCGGTCGAGTAGATTTGGCTGGAGAGTACGCCTTGCAGGGGCGTGACGCCCGCTACATAGGCAATTAAGGACATAGGGGCTGCGTTTTGCGACGCGTTCCAGGCTCGCTGATCTCGAATCTGAACCCGTGGGCGATTCGCAGCCCTCATGTCCTTAATTGCTTATGTAGAAGGCGCTGCAAAAACCGAGGCCTCCATTGCCCTTCACCGCACGAACATGGTACGTTTCCGCGACTTTTGATTTTGTCGTGATCCAATCTTCATCGGCCACGGTCGCCCCGTAGGGGCGGCTTTGGCGATCAGACGGTTTCTGATCAGGGAAATTTGATGACTCAGGAACAACCTCCCATTGTCTCGAGTGACGGCAGCAAACTCGAGCTCGACGACGAGCTCAAGCAGGCTGTCGCCGAAAGTAACGAATATACCGCCGACAACATCCAGGTCCTGGAGGGCTTGGAGGCCGTGCGCAAGCGCCCAGGCATGTATATCGGTGATACCGACGACGGCTCCGGCCTGCACCACATGGTCTTCGAGGTCGTCGACAACTCCATCGATGAGGCGCTGGCCGGCCACTGCGATACGGTGACCATCACCATTCGCGCCGACGATGTGATCACGATCGAGGACAACGGTCGCGGCATCCCGGTCGACGTGCACAAAAAGACGGGCAAGTCGGCCGCCGAGGTCATCATGACCGTGCTGCACGCCGGCGGTAAGTTCGACCAGAACTCCTACAAGGTCTCCGGTGGTCTGCACGGCGTCGGTGTCTCGGTCGTCAACGCCTTGAGCGAGTGGCTCAAGCTCGAGATCAAGCGCGACGGCAAGCTGTGGGCCCAGGAGTACAACCGCGGCGTGCCCAAGGAGCCGGTCCAGGAGATCGGCAAGGCCAAGACCACCGGCACCAAGATCACCTTCAAGCCGGACTCCACGATCTTCGAGGGCACCACGTTCAGCTACGACACGCTGTCGCAGCGTCTGCGCGAGCAGGCCTACCTGAACGCCGGCGTCAACATCACGATCATCGACGAGCGAGACGGCAAGCGCCACGACTTCAGCTTCGAAGGCGGCATCAACTCGTTCGTGAGCGACCTCAACAAGAACAAGCAGCCGCTCCACCCCGAGCCGATCCACATCCGGTCGGTCATCGAGGAGGAGGGCGTGCAGGTCGAGGTCAGCCTGCAGTGGAACGACTCGTACAACACCACGGTGTTCTGCTACACGAACAATATCCGCAACAAAGACGGCGGCAGCCACCTGTCGGGTCTGCGCGCCTCGCTCACGCGCACGGTCAACGCCTACGCGATCTCGAACGACCTGGTCAAAGAGACGCTCAACGGCGACGACATCCGCGAGGGCCTGACCTCGGTGCTGTCGGTCAAGATGCCCGACCCCAAATTCTCCAGCCAGACCAAGGAGAAGCTGGTCTCCAACGAGATCAAGGGCATGGTCGAGTCGGTGGTCAACGAGTACCTGGGCTACTTCCTCAACGAGAACCCGAACGCGGCCAAGACCATCGTCAACAAGGCGCTGGCGGCCAGCCGCGCCCGCGAGGCGGCCCGCAAGGCGCGCGAGATCGCGCGTAAGTCGGCGATGAACTCGGTGGGCAGCCTTCCCGGCAAGCTCGCCGACTGCCAGTCGCGCGACCCCGAGGAGAGCGAAATCTACATTGTTGAGGGTGATTCTGCAGGCGGCTCGGCCAAACAAGGCCGAGAGCGACGCTTCCAGGCCATCTTGCCGCTGCGCGGTAAGATCCTCAACGTCGAGAAGGCGCGCTTCGACAAGATGCTGTCCAACAACGAGATCGCGGCCATGATCTCGGCGTTCGGCTGCGGCATCGGCGACGAGCACTTCGACATGGACAAGCTGCGCTACCACAAGATCGTGCTCATGACTGACGCCGACGTCGACGGCGCGCACATCCGTACGCTGCTGTTGACGTTCTTCTACCGTCAGATGCCCGAGCTCATCGAGCGTGGCCACCTGTATATCGCCCAGCCGCCGCTGTACGGCGTCAAGCGAGGCCGCTCGATCACCTACATGAAAGACGAGAAGGCGCTCAACGACTTCCTCATCGAGCGCGTCAAGTCGAGCGTCAGCCTGCGCGGAAGCGCCGGCAAAGAGCTCGAGGGCGACGAGCTCGCCGAGTTCGTCGAGGAGCTGATCAACTACCGCAAGTTCGCCGACCGCATGAGCCGTCGCAACGACCGGCGCGTGATCAACGAGTTGGTGCGCACGCCGGTGACCGTCGAAGATCTCCAGGACGCCGAAGGCCTGCGCGAGACGATGGACGCGGTGCGCGAGAAGCTCTCCGAAGAGCACAAGAACGCGCGCTGGCACGCGCCGACCATCTCCGAGAGCCGCGAGTTCGACGACGTGTATCAGGCCACCTGGCACACCCGTGTATCGGGCGCGCTCGTGACCACCCGCGTCGACCGCGAGATGCTCACCAGCTTCGAGTACGAAGAGCTGGTGCGCATCTGGCAGAAGTTCCGCGAGCTGGGTGACAACGTCACCGTCGACGGACGCACCGAGCAGACCTACGAGAATATCGACGTGCTGCTCGACGCGGTGCTCGACGCCGGGCGCAAAGGCCAGTCGGTCCAGCGCTACAAGGGTCTGGGTGAGATGAACCCCGAGCAGCTGTGGGACACCACCATGGACCCGGACAGCCGCACCTTCCTGCAGGTGCGCATCGAGGACGCCATCGAGGCCGACGAGATGTTCACCGTGCTCATGGGTGACCAGGTCGAGCCGCGCCGCGAGTTCATCGAGTCCAACGCACTCGACGTCCGTAACTTGGATGTCTAACGGAGCCCATGGCTAACGTTCAACTTCTCGACACCAAAGGCGTCGACGAAGCCCTCCAAGGGGGCGACGTCGACGTCTTTCGTTATCAGCTCAATCGCCTCGGCTATACCCTCATCCTGGCCATCGGCGGGCTGATGCTCGCCGGCGCCGGCTTTATCTGGTGGCAGTACGGATTCAGCGAGAATCTGTGGACCGCCATCTTTGCCGGGCTCGTCGCAGGCGGGCTCGGCCTTTCTGTACATGCCGCTTATTGGTATGCGTTCGCCGGCACCCACTTTGTGGGCGTCACCGACGACAAACTCTTGGTCGGCCGCGAAGAAAAGGCCTGGTCGATCGACTGGTCGGTGCTCGACGTCGACGCGCTCGGCCTGCAGCGCATGAACGCTACGGCTGCCAAGGGCATGCTCGAAGTGCGCGTGGGCGGCGAAGAGATCAAAATTTATCTGTATAACCCTTACGTTTTCCTCGAAGACATCCAGGCGCTGATGTCCAGCCTGCTCGAGCGGTTGCAGTCGCAACAGCAAGCTGGAAACGAGGCGTTCGATGAGCAAGATGTTGTTGTAAGTGATTCGTAGTTTGACCGCTTCGAGAACGGTGTCACCATGCAGTCCCCCATCGATTTCCTTTCGCAAGTCGACGATATCCTCAAGGAGAAGACCTCCGACCTGATCTCGTTGCGGCGAGAGCTGCACGCCCATCCCGAGCTGAGCCACAAAGAGTACGAGACGACCTCGATGCTGGCGGCGACGCTCAAGGATATCGGGTTCGACGTGTACGTGCGCGAGGAGGGCACCGGCTTTTACGCCGACCTGATCCCCGAGGACTTCGACCCGGCCGTCGACCCGACGGTGGCCATCCGCACCGACATCGACGCCCTGCCGATCAAAGAGCTCAACGAGGTGCCCTACGCCTCGCAAAACGACGGGGTGATGCACGCCTGCGGCCACGACGTGCACATGACCGTGGCCACTGGCGCGGGCATGGCGATCAGTGAGATCCGCGAGCAGCTGACCGGACGGCTTCGCCTGCTGTACCAGCACGCCGAGGAGGTCTCTCCCGGCGGCGCGGTCGACATGGTCTCGTTCGGCGCCATCGAGGGCGTCGACGCCGTCCTGGCGCTGCACTGCGACCCCGAGCTCGAGGTCGGCCGCATCGGCGTGCGCGAGGGCAACCTGACGGCGGCCTTCGACAGCTTCTGCATCAAGATCATCGGCAAGAGCGGCCACGGCGCGCGGCCCCATCACTGCACCGACCCGGTGCGCGTGGCCACCCAGGTGGCCAACGCCCTGTACCAGATGACCAGCCAGTACTTCGACTCGCGCGACCCGGTCGTCTTGTCGCTGGGCTCCATCCACGCTGGCGACAGCCCCAACGTCATCCCCGAGGTGGCCACCATGCAGGGCACGCTGCGCACGCTCTCCAAGGAGTCGCGCGAGCGGCTCGAGCCGGTGCTCCAGAAGGTCGTCGGCGGCATCTGCATGGCCCACGGGGCGAACTTCGAGCTCGAGATCGAACACGGCGCCCCCTCGGTGGTCAACGACCCCAAGGTCATCGGCATCATCGAGCAGATCGGCCGCGACTTTCTGGGTGACGACGGCATCTACGAGATCCCGCTGCCGAGCATGGGCGGCGAGGACTTCTCCTACTACCTGCAGCACGCCCCCGGGGCGATGTTCCGCCTGGGCACCGCCGGGCCAGGCCCGCGCGCTCGCCACTTCTTGCACTCCTCGAAGTTCGACATCGACGAGCGCGCCATCGGCATCGGCTCGCGCATCCTGGCGCGATCGGCGCTCGAGGTGATGGCTCAGCTGTCCAACGGTGAGTTGGCGCTCGAGCGTCCGCGGCGCATGCCGATTCATGAGGGCATCGCCGAATAGGCCGCCTCTCCTTGCCCACTCGGCTATTCGTTGCTATATCTCCAGTCGTAAGTAAGTACATACTAACTTTGGCCTGGAGATCCTCATGAGCGACAAAGTCATCGTCACTTGCGCCCTCAACGGTGTGCTGACCAACCCGAAGACCCACCCGGTGCCGTACACGCCCGAGGAGATGGCCCAGAGCGCCAAAGAGGCCTACGACGCTGGCGCGGCCGTGGTGCATATCCACTTTCGCGAGCAGGCCATGGGTCGGATGCCCTCGTGGGATCCGGACCTGGCCGCCGAGTGCGTCGACGCCATCAAGGAGGCGGCGCCGGACATCATCGTCAACTCGACGACCGGCGTGATGGGCGATGATATCAGCGGGCCGCAGGGCGTGCTCGAGCGGGTCAAGCCGGAGATGGCGGCGATGAACTCGGGGTCGCTCAACTACCTCAAGGCGCGCAGCAACGGCGAGTGGGCCTGGCCGCCCATGCTCTTCGACAACCCGGTCAGCAAGGTCGAGCGCTTCCTCGAGGTGATGCGCGACAACGACATCATCCCCGAGTGCGAGTGCTTCGACACCGGGATCGTGCGCTCCATTTCGATGTTCGAGAAGGTCGGCATCCTCGACAAGCCCTACACCGTCTCGCTCGTGCAAGGCGTGGCCAGCGGCATGCCCGCGCGCACCGACCTGCTGCCCATCCTGGTCGACCTGCTCCCCGAGGGGGCGCACTGGCAGTCGATCGTCATCGGCCGCGACGAGGTCTGGGACATCCACCGCAAGACCGCCGAGCTGGGCGGTCACCTGCGCACCGGCGTCGAGGACACCTTCTATCTGCCCGACGGCGAGAAGGTCGCCGAGCACGGCAACGGCCGACTCATCGAGGCGATCGTCGCCATGGCCCGCGAGGTGGGCCGCGAGCCTGCGACCCCCGACGAAGCTCGCCAGATGATCAAGGCTTGAATGACGATGGCGCTACGCACCCGCAAGTCGGTCGCCACCTCGACCCGCAAATTGTCTTTCGCGCGGGCGTAGTCTGAGGCTGTCGCAAAAGCCTTTGGAGGCAGGGCATCTTGCCCTGGGAGCAAGGCCGCACGCTCCTGCAACCAGCGCTGGAAGCGCTGCCTCCAAACGACGGCGATCTTTTGCGACGGCCTCGTAGTCTGCCCGTGCCCCTAATAGCGGGCGCCTCAACCCCGCAGGGCCCACGCCGCAAAAAAAGCCCCGCCGGCAACACACCGGCGGGGCTTTTGTACGTCTAGCTACGACTACTCAACAGATCATCACTGGTCGTACCAGCCGTCGATGCCGTCCGACTCGTAGTAGTCCCAGCAGGTGTAGTAGCCGTCGTAGTAGCAGCACTCCACCTCGATGTACGCCGTCGAGTAGTTGTTGGAGTGGTCGACGTCGTTGTCGGCGCTGACCTTGGCGGTGTTCTCCACCGTGCCGCAGTCATCGTAGGTCGCCTTGCGGTAGACCGTCACCGAGCCGCTACCACCCGCACCCAGGCCTGCTCGGGTGCACACGAGCACTTCTTTGCCGTAGTACTCTTTGATCTCGCAGCCACTCGGCGCGTCGTAGCCCAGGTGCCAGCCGGTGCCGGGCAGTTCGTCCTTGAGCACCACGTTGGTGGCGTTGGCGGTGCCCTGGTTGGTCACCGTGATCTTGAAGGCGAGCTTCTCACCCGGCTTGACGTCGGCGTCGAGGGCGGTCTTCTCGACCTTCAGGTCGGCGCACTGCACCTCGACCTTGGCGTAGGCCGTGTTGTTGCTGGTGTTGTAGTCGTTGTCGGCCTTGACCTTGGCGACGTTCTTGACCCAACCGCAGTCGTACTTGGTCGCCTTGCGCAAGACCTTGACCTTGGCGTAAGCGCCGGGGGCCAGGCCGCTCAGGTCGCACTTGAGGATGGTGTCGCCGTAGTACTCGTGCAGCGAGCACGACTCCGGCGCGCCGTAGCCCAGGTACCAGCCGGTGCCGGGCAGCTTGTCGTACAGCTTGCCGTTTTCAGCCGCCACGTGACCCACGTTGGTCACCTTGAGCTTGAAGCCGATCTTGTCGCCCGGCTCGATCGGGGTGTACAGCGCTTCCTTCTCGACCTTCAGGTCGGCCACGCACTTCACAGGGATCTTGGCCCAGTCGCTGTTGTTGTCGGCGTTGTAGTCGTTGTAGGCGCTGACCTCGGCGACGTTCTTGATATAGCCGTAGGCGCAATCGGCCGCGGTCACCTTCCGCTTGACCACAATCTTCTTGTAGGCGTACGGGGCGAGTTCGCCGAAGTTACACTTGAGCACCTCTTTGCCGTAGTAGTCGTGGATGCCGCAGTACGAGGCGTCATCGCCGCCCACGTACCAGCCGGTGCCCGGCAGCTTGTCGATCAGCTTGACGTACTTGGCGGTGGTCGAGCCCACGTTCTTGACCTTGATTTTGAACGCGGCGTAGTCGCCCGGGTAGACCTTGTCTTGCAGCGCGGTCTTCTCGACGGCGACGTCGCTCATGCACTTGACCGGGATCTTGTCGTAGGCGCTGTTGTTGTCGGCGTTGTAGTCGTTGTAGGCGCTGACCTTGGCGGTGTTCTTGATGTAGCCGTCCTCGCAGTCCGCCTCGGTCGCCTTGCGCTTGACCACGATATGCTTGTAGGCGCCCGGGGCGAGCTCGCCGAAGTTACACTTGAGCACCTCTTTGCCGTAGTAGTCGTAGATGCTGCAGTACGAGGCGGCGTCGCCGCTCACGTACCAGCCGGTGCCCTCGAGCTTGTCGATCAGCTGGACGTACTTGGCCGTCATCGAGCCGACGTTTTTGACCTTGATGTCGAAGGCGGCGTAGCCACCCGGGTAGACCTTGTCCTGGCGGGCGGTCTTCTCGACGGCGACGTCGGCCATGCACTCGACCTTGATCTTGGCCTTACTCTTGTTGTTCTTCTTCAGATACTTCTTGTCGGGCTCGTTATCCGCCGACACGTACGCGATGTTGGGCAGGTAGCCGCAGTCGTCTTGGGTCGCCTTGCGGGCCACCTTGACCACGATCTTGTCGCCCGGCTCGAGGTAGTCGAACTTGCACTCGAGCAGGTCGTCCGACTTGTAGTCGTGCGCCTCGTCGGTCAACCAGCAGTACTGGTGCGGGTCGTGTACGGCGTAGCCGTTCTTCTTGACGGCCTTGATCTTCCAGTTGACCTCGCCGTCCTCGTGGTCCTGAAGCTTGTCCTTGAGGACGACGTTTTTGGCCGTGGCCGTGCCCTTGTTTTTGACCTTGAGCTTGAAGGCGGCGTAGTCGCCCGGCTGGATGGTGTCTTCGACGGCCTCCTTTTTGACCGCCACGTCCGGCTGAGGACGCACGCACAGCGAGATGTGGCTGATGCCGTAGTTCTTGCCCACTTCTTCGTCGTAGGCGTTGTAGCCCACGCCCACGTTGGTGCCGCCGTCTTTGAAAGTGTAGCAGTTGGCGCCCGGGCCACCCTTGACGCACATCGCCGCGATGGGCGCGCTCGACTTGATGTCGAACTCTTCTCCGTAGCGCTTGATGTGGAAGGCGAGCTGGTCACAGCCTTCGCCCTCGAGGTGATTGCCGGTGTAGGTGAAGTACGGGTACTGGTAGACCGGGTCGATCTTGCACTCGATGAAGTCGCCTTCGAGGTGCGTCAGGCCACCGCAGGTCGGGTTCCAGGCGTTTCTGCCGTCGTAGTACTTCTCGTTGTTCTCCTCGTGGTCCTTGCCCAACCGCACTTTGTAGTAGTCGGCCGAATAGCCCCCCTCGTAGTCGTAGTAGTGCTTTTTGTGCTTCTCCTTGTCGTACTCGTAGCCGTCCTCGTCTCCGTACTCGTCCTCTTCTTCCTCTTCTTCGTCTTCCTCGCGTTCGTACTCGTCTTCGTACTCGCCGCCGAGCGTCGGCTCGGTAGAGTCGGTCATCTGCTCGCCGCAACCCGCGGCGCCCACGCCGGCGAGCAGCGCGGCAATCAATATGGCGCGAAATTGGTTCCACTTTCCTCGTGAAGATCGTGAGACAAGTGCACGCATACAGTCCCCCTAGATGACTGTGAGATGCGGAGGCCTACTGCATACTTCACCTCCATGTGAACTGAGGACAACGTTGCCCTCCAGCGTCGTGCCGAACTCGGTCGGCTCGCTTCTGCTTACATGGTGACTTCGGTTGTTCGGGCAGGGTGGCCCCCGGCCAGGCTTGGCTGGGCGCGCAACGGATGGCAGACGTGTGAATACGCGTTCAAGTCTTCCCCCCTACCAGCGATCTGGTTGCTGCAGTGGATGCTTCTGGGGCCACCAAGTCCCCACGAGGCGGCCCGGAAGCATCGTCGAGGCGGCCGACTACGTGACAAACGGCTGCCGCCACACCGGCGCTCGGGAACCCTCGCACCAAGTAGTGGCTTGTGCTCTCGTGTCCTACATCTGAATACGTCGCGTTATGTTTTTGAAGGTAGCTCGGCGGCAAAATCCGTCAACCCTTTTGTGCCGGTGGAGCTGTCGGAGGGGCCGGCGCCGCCGCGAAATAGATCGACCCAAACTCGTGTTTCCCCCCGTCTGCAGCTGCTCCCGGGCCGTTTACACCCGTCTTGACAGGCCGCGCGCCGATCGGCGATGCTCGGCGTACACCATTTGAAATGTGTTCCCCCGCAGCAATGCGGAGGTGGGGAGCAGGCTCGCGCCCGACGGGGCGCCAGCTTCACTGGAACTGTGGAGGACGTGTATGGAAGCAAGCCTTGCCAGCTATTTCGATCTGTACCAATTCACCACCGGCCGCCGCTTGTTCGCGTTGCGCGCCATCGAGGCGATCGCCGCCCAACTGGGCTACGACGACATCGCCGACAGCGCGCGTGCGGCCATCGACTTCAACGAGGGCGTGCGCGAGCTCGAAGGCGAGTGGCAGACGACCAAGTCGACCACCGAGGGCGTGCGCGTGGAGGCCGACCGCCTCGACGAGGTCATCGACCGCACCGTCGGCGGGTTTCACTCGCGGCTCAAGTCCGACATCCAGAGCTTTCCGGCCGACCACCCGCTGGGCAAGACCGCGCGCGAGCTCAAGCGCAAGATCTTCCCGGAGGGCGCCCGGCCCATCATCACCGAGGCCTTCGAGGACGAGCTGTCGAGCCTGCAGGCGATGAACGCCAAGCTCGACGCCATGCGCGCCACCCACGTCGAGCCGCTGGGCGCCGGCGCCATCGCCGACCGCCTCGTCGGGCTGACCGACGAGTTCGCCCAGGCCCTCGAGGCCCCGCAGAGCCGCCCCGTCGCCTTCAGCGAGGTGCGCGCCGCGCGCCTGCAGGGCCAGGAGCGCATGCTGCGCGTGGCCGCCAAGATCTTGGGCAAGTTCAACGGCGAGAACCCCGGCGACGCCGAGGCTCGCCAGAAGCTCATGACCCCCATCGTCGACCAAAACGAGCGCATCGCCGACTACTACCGCCGCCAGCGCCCGGTCCCCGACATCGATCCCGACAGCGGCGAGGACGTCCCCACCGACGACTGAGACCTGGGGGCCCCAGCCCCGTCAGTTACGGTCCCCGACCAAAACACCCCCCCTCCCCCCCTCCCCCCGTTTTGGTCGGGGACCGCATTTTTTTTGATTCGACCCCAAAAAATTCTAGTCACTCATCAAAACCCGGCCGGTCCGGGGGGGGCAGAGGTTTGGTCAGAGGTCGGAACTTGGCGGGGGCGTGCCCCAAAAAACGCGGTCTGGGATCGCGTTTTACGCGGGTCGATGCAGATTTGGTCTGCTCCGAGGGCAAAAAAAGCCCCGCCGGGGTCCCGGCGGGGCTGGTGGGTGATCAGGCTGGCTGCGAGTTCACCGCGTTATTCGCAGAAGCCGGGCGCGATCTGTTCGTTGGCCGCCTCGAACAGATCTTTGAGCTCCTCCATGCTGGTGATCTCCACGCCATCGGCGGTGAAGGGGAAGTCGCCTGCGAGCGCCTTGCTCGTCCACGAGATGACCTGGTCGTCATAATAGTCGTAGCTGACCTGGTCGTCTTTGCACGCGTTGAGCAGCGCGGCGACCGCGTGGCGCAGCAGGTTCATGGCGTCGCCCAACTCACCCGGGCCGCCGCCGTAGGCGAGGGCGTCCGCCAGGGTGTCGTCGGCGAGGGACTCGACTTGCTTCGAGGTGCCCGTGAAGTCGAAGACCTCGCCGAGCTCGTCGTCGGGGGCGTAGTGGTATTCGCCGTTCTCCTTGCACCACTCGTCCTCGTGGTTTTTCCAGAAGCCCGGCGTGCAGCCTTCGCCGCCCTGTAGTTCGCACTCGATATCGACCGTCCAATCATCCGAGCCCGTCTCCGGGTTGGTCGTCTCAGTCGAGGTGAAGCTGGCGACGTTGACGAAGCTCGTGCCGCACTCGCTCTCGGTGATGGGGCCGATCGTCAGGCTGTAGTTGAACGTCTGCGAGGCCGACGTGCCGCTCGAGGGCACGCAGACCTGGCCGAGCGAGCCGTACTTGTCGTCGCTGACGTCGACGCACTCGTCGACGCGGGTGATCGTGGCTTGGCTAAAGTCGACGTTGGCGCTGCCGGTGAAGTCGGTCGTGGTCGACTTGGCGGTCTTGTCGTACGACGAGGTGCTCGGGTTGTAGTCGTAGGTGTAGTTCTGCAGCGTCGCCGTGGCCGTGTTGGTGCGGGCGGTCGCGTCGGGCACGTTGGCCGAGTAGGTGCATTGCAGCGTGCCGCCGTTTTTGGGCACCGTCAGGTCGCTCGGGCAGTTGACCGAGGCGTTGATCCCGGTCGAGATGACGTCGGTGACCCCCGTCAGATCGGCGTCGAAGTCGGGGTTGGGGTTGGTGATGGTGATCGTGCCGTCGATCGAAAAGCACGAGTCGGTCGAGCCTTCTTTGCTGACCGTGACCTTGTAGCGGTGTCGCCTTTGAAGAGAGCCCAGTCGGTCTCATCGGCCCTTTTGGTTATGTCCCTGTCGTAGGTACGGGTGAACTTGGCGGTGGCCGTCTTTTCGACGTCGAGCTCGAGATCGAAGCAAAACGAAATGTGGCTGATATCTGAGTAGAGCCCGCTCGAGCCCACCGGCGCGTGCAGCCCGTCGTCAGTCGCCTGCTCGCCGACGTCATTGTGGGCGTCGGTGTACCTGTAGAAGTTGCCGTTGTCGCCGCCGTTGACCGGGTTGGAAACCCAGTCGAAGACCTGGCCCTGGTCGGTGTCGTACACATCGATGGTCAGGCTGGCGAGTTGCTCGCAGAACCCGGACGGGTCCTCATCGAATTGCGTGCCCGAGTAGGTGTAGGTCCCGGATTCGAAATTTCCCTCGATCTTGCACTCGTACCAGGTCTCCCCTTCGGGGGCGAGGTCGGCGCACGTCGGGTTGCCCTCCTCACAGTACGGACTTCCGGCGTCGATCCTACTTTGCGAGACGCCCGGAAGGTGCTACCGGAGATAGCGGCGAGGCATCCCAAATGCACCTGACCACGTCGTGTGCGACGTGGTGCTCGCGTGTATTCGGTTCTCCTACATCGACATGACCGCTGTAACTGAGAACGTAGCTGCCATGAAAAATCCGTCAATAAGAACGAGGCTCGTTGTTTTGGGGCTTGGCGCGGTGCTTTGGACCGCGTGCGAAGCGGACAAAACGCAGCCAGCGACGACAGCCGACGCTGCTTCAACTTGTCCCGGCGCTACCGCCGAGGAGGCCGCGCAGCAGTACCACCCGCGTATTCTGCGCGGTCGGGTGCTCGCGCCGGGCGGCCAACTGGCGATGCGCTCGCCGTTCGGCGATTGGCTGGTGGGTTCGGCCCACGCCGCGCCGCTCGAGGGCGAGCAGACGGTGCCCGAGGCGACCGTGGCGTTGTATCGGGTGGGGCCGGACGGCCAGAAGAGGGGAGAGGTGCTTCGTCGAGCGACGACGGACATCCAGGGCGAGTGGTGCATGAAGCTGCCCGACGGGGTCGACTTCGGCCCCGACGTGATGCTCGCCGCCAGCGCCGACGACACCCGACTGCGCCGAAGCCTGGTGTCGCCGGTGGCCACCGACATCTACAGCACCACCGAAGCGCTCACCCGCCTGCTGCAGGAGCGCGAGGTCGACTTTACCAAGATGCCCAAAGAGACCTACCTGAATATCGAGTCGATCGCCGACACCACCGTCGACCTGCTCCAGCCGGTGCAACTTGCCCCCGACGACAACGTGGCGAGCACGGTCGACAAGATCGGCGAGGCGCTGGCCAAAGACGAGCGCCTCGACAAGAAGATCGCCTCGTTGCCCAAGAGGGGCGAGTAGCTCCGAACACAAAAAGCCCGAGCGCGTCGCCGCGCTCGGGCTTTTCGTGTGTCTCGAAGAACGCTCGGTCCTCCTAGTAAGCCGGATTTTGTCCCCTCCTCCGGGCTTGCGCCCAGAAGCGGCGATGGTCATTCATCTAGGCCACAGATTGCTCTGCAGCTCGAGCGGCTACCTGGAGTCGGCAGGGCGGGCCGCCCTGGAGGGTCCGAAGACCCTCGACTCCCGTTCGCCTTGCATCGGGTGGGGTTTGCAAAGACAGGCGATGTCACCACCGCCCCGGTGAGCTCTTACCTCACCTTTTCACCCTTACCGGGCAGGCCCGAAGGCTCGCCCGGCGGTCTGTTTTCTGTTGCACTGGCCCTAGGGTTACCCCCGGTCGGCGTTACCGACCACCCAGCCCTGCGATGTCCGGACTTTCCTCCGACGCACGTCCACCGCGTGAGCGGCCCACGTACGCCGGCGACCATCTTGGAGGGCCGAGACGACTCTCGACTACCTTAAAGATGCAGCGGACGCCCCGAAGATTCAGCCGGCTTCGACCGGCTCGCTGCCCTCGACCTTGTCTTCGTCGTCGAGTGCGTGCTCCCAGAAGTACAGGATGCGCTGGCAGCTCGGGCAGATCTCGAGGGTCTCGCCTCGCTGGATCTCGATGAACTGCTGTGGCGGAATCGCCATGAAGCATCCCTCGCAGTGGCCGTCTTTGGCCGGCACGATGGCCAGGCCGGGGCGGCGGCTGCGAATGAAGTCGTACTTGTGAAGCACGCGCTTGGAGACCTCCTCACGCGCTTCGTCCTGGCGGTCGTGGCGCGCCTCGATCTCTTCGTCGAGCTCGGCGAGCTGCTGTTCGGCGTCGGCGACTTCGGAGGCGATGCCTTCGCGAAGCTGCACGATCTTTTCTTCTTTCTCTTCGATCGACTGCTCGGTCGACTCGATGGACTCGTCGAGGTGCAAAGCCTCCTCTTGAGTCTGCTCGAGGTTCTTTTTGAGCACATCGATCTCGGTCTCGACGGCGCCGAACTCTTTCTGAGTGCTGACCGCCTTGAGCTTCTCCTGGCGGTCGGCCAGTTGCGAGCGAGTCTGCTCGATGTCGTCTTTTTTCTGGCGACGCAGGCTCTTGACCTCCTCGAGCTCCTTTTTCTGGTTCTCGAGGTCGTCGATGAGCTTGTCCAGGAAGCCTCGATTCTCCTCGAGTTTTTCCTGAATATCATCCTTTTGATCCTCGAGCTCGTCGAGCTGGAGATCAATCCGCTGCAGTTCTCGAAGTAGCGCTAGCTGCTCCTTCAATGGATCACCTCTCGGGTTCTCGGTGCCAAATGCAAAAGCGCCCGACTGGGTCAGTCGAGGCGCTTTGCATCCGTGATCTTACTTGTTGCTTCTCTACCGTGTGCGTGTTTGACGCAGCCGCTGTATTCGTCGCATTCAGCTCTCGCTGCGAGCAGCCCCAACTGGGGGATATCGACAGATTGCATGTCGTGCTCCTCGTCACTGTGGAAGTGCCCGCAAGCGAAGCCGATTGCGCCGGTCGACGACCCCCGGTGGGATCGTATGGGCCCACCAGGATTCGAACCTGGGACCGACCGGTTATGAACCGGTGGCTCTAACCGCTGAGCTATAGGCCCGTAAATCAATGAGAACGGAACCCAACTTTCAAACGCCCGCACGCGGCGACCAGTGTAATTAACGAAAGGTCGACGCTTTCGCAAGTGTCGATCCATGACCGGTGCCCCAGATGCGCGTTCGCAGAACGTAGGGGCGGGGTGGAGCATTCCAAGGAGACAAAAAAACGGGCGTGCCCGAAAGCACGCCCGTTCGATGCTACCTCAGCCGAAGCCGATCACGTGTCGATGAAGCTCTCGAGCTGCTTCGCGCGCGACGGGTGGCGAAGCTTCTTGAGGGCCTTGGCCTCGATCTGACGGATACGCTCGCGGGTGACGTTGAAGTCCTGGCCCACCTCTTCGAGGGTGTGGTCGGACTTGCCGCCGATGCCAAAGCGCATGCGCAGCACCTTTTCCTCGCGCGGGGTCAGCGTCGACAAGACCTTGCGGGTCTGGTCGGCCAGGTTGGAGTCCTCGACGGCCTCCGAGGGGTTGATCGCTTCCTCGTCGGCGATGAAATCGCCCAGAGAGGAGTCCTGCTCCTCGCCGATGGGCGTCTCCAAGGAGATCGGCTCCTTGGCGATCTTGAGGACTTTGCGCACCTTCTCGACGGGCATGTCCATCTTCTCGGCGATCTCTTCGGGGCGGGGCGGACGGCCCAGCTCCTGGATGAGATAGCGCTCGGTGCGGCTGAGCTTGTTGATCGTCTCGATCATGTGCACCGGGATACGGATGGTGCGCGCCTGGTCGGCGATCGCGCGGGTGATCGCCTGGCGGATCCACCAGGTGGCGTAGGTCGAGAACTTGTAGCCACGCTGGTACTCGAACTTGTCGACCGCCTTCATCAGGCCGATGTTGCCCTCCTGGATGAGATCCAGGAACTGCAGGCCGCGGTTGGTGTACTTTTTGGCGATGGAGACGACCAGGCGGAGGTTGGCCTCGACCAGCTCGCTCTTGGCACGCTCGGCGATCTTCTCACCGGCCAGCACGGCCTGGTGGGTGATGCGCAGCGTGTCGATGGACTGGCCCGCCTCGATCTCGACCGAGCGGCAGCGGCGCTGGATGGAGCGCATCTCCTTCCAGATGGCCTTCATGCGCACCTGCGACAGCCCGAGGCTCTGGCGAAGCGCGTCACCCTCTTCGTCGTAGTCTTTGCGGTACAGCCGGGCGCACTCTTTGACCTCGTCGAACTTGACCCGGTAGAGGCGCTCGATCTTCTCGAGATCGTCCTCGGCCCTGTCGACGCGGTGGATCAGGCTCTTGAACTTGGCCACGATCTTGTCGGTGTGCTTTTTGGTCAGGCGCACACCCTTCATGATCTGGAACATCTCGCGGCGGTTCGACTTGATCTGCTCGCGCAGACGTCGGCGCTCGCTGTCCTCGAGGCCGGCGCGGGTGATGAGCTTCTCGCCCATGCGCCGGTTGTCCTGGTAGCGCTCTTTGACCTTGTCGATCTGGTCGCAGAACCACTTGCGGCGCTCGTCGACGGTCAGTTCGATGACGTTGCCGTCTTCGTCCTTGGGCAGATCCTCGGGGTTGGGCGCCTGCAACACGTCGGTCAGCTTGACCTTCTCTTTGCGCACGCGCTCGCCGAGCAGGATCATCTCGCGCACACCCACCGAGGTGCTCAGCACGACCGTCAGGATCGTGCGCTCGCCCTCTTCGATGCGCTTGGCAATGGCGACCTCACCGTCGCGGGTCAGAAGCGGCACCTGACCCATCTTGCGCAGGTACATGCGCACCGGGTCGTTGCCCTTGACGAAGTCGCTGCCCTTCTTTTTCTTTTCCCCGCCTTTGGTCTCGGCGCGAAGCTTTTTGCCTGCGTTGGGATCTTCTTTGGGCGGCTCGTACTGGCTGGGCTTTTCGACGACCTGGATATCCAGCTCCTCGAAGAGCATCAGCATGTCGTCGATTTGCTCGCTCGACAACACCCCGGGTGGCAGCGCATCGTTGACCTCTTTGTAGGTCAAGTAGCCCTTCTCCTTACCCATGGCGATGAGCTTCCGAACCTCCAAGCTGGTTGTTCGGACTTCTGCTCGGGCTTTCTGCATCAAGGTGTACTCCTTCTGGCTTACGTGCGAGCCACTGACTGACGGCGTTAACTTCTGGTGCTGTCGACTCGGCTTCATCTACCGCGCGGCTTCATCTACCGGTGATGGATGGCCAGCCGTCAAACTTTTGGCTTTTCGGGCTTATTCCTCAGCCCCCGCAGACTCGGCCCATCGGCCGACTCGGCGCGGTGGCCGCAAAGCGGGGGCCCACACATTTATAGTGATCGATCCCAGTCGAGCGATGCCTTGAACTGGGCGATCTGCTCCTTTTGACGAGTCAATTCCTCGAACTTGTTACGTTCGTTGTAAAAATCAATCTGGTCGAGCTGACGGGTCAGCTCGTCGAGACTGCGCGTGGCCCAATTCTTCTTGAGCGTACGAACGCAGTCTTGGTAAAACTGTAATGCCTTGTCCGGGTCTTCCGGGTCGTAACCTTCATCGGTCAGGGCCTTGGCGACGGTGCGCCGAAAGGCCCCATGATCGATCTTTTCGAGCAGCACCGGCGCGTTGATTTCGCCGTGACGCTCGTAGTGCTGACGCGTGAGCTCGAGAAAATCGGCCAGCTCCTGTGTGCTGAGCAGATTCTCGAGCTCGTCTCCCAAAAATTTGTCGAGCCACTCCGGATGGTCGAGCAGGACCATGAGCACGCCGTATTCGGCGCTGTCCAACTCCAAGGGCCGATGAGCCTCGATGACGGCTTGGCGGGCCCGACTCCTCAACTGATCGGGCCGCCGAATATAATCCTTCAAAAGTTTGGGCGCGATATTTAACCGCCGAGAAACCTCCTGGGCGTAGTGCTCCCAGGCCAGTTGGTTGCCTACGTGGCGTAACACGTCGCCGGCTTCTTCGAGCGCGCTCAACTTGCGGTCGACGTTGTCACCTTCGGCCGGAGCCAGGACTCGATCGAGCGCCCACGCGACAAGTGGTTGGGCCTGCTCGATCTTTTGCGAAAGCGCCTCGGCTCCGTGGCGGCGGACAAACGTATCAGGATCTTCGAGTTCGTCAAATCGTATTACCAGAGCCTCGAGTTTGGCCTCCGAAAACGCCTGTAAACAGCGCACCGTGGCCTCCTCACCGGCACTATCCCCGTCGAAAGCGATGACCACCTGGTCGCAATAACGCTGCAGCAGTCGCGCTTGTTCCGAGGTCAGTGCGGTTCCCATGGGGGCGACCGCGGTGTCGAAGCCCTTGGCGTGCAGGCAGATTACGTCGAAATTGCCCTCGACGAGCAGCGCATAGCCCGCTTTTTGGATGCCCTGCTTGGCCGCGTGCAGCCCGTAGAGCTGCTCGCCTTTGGTGTAAAATTTCGTCTCCGGCGAGTTGATATATTTGGGCGCGTCGTCGTTGGCGGCGATGGTTCGCCCGCCGAACGCCAGGGTGTGGTCCCAGATATCGACCACCGGAAAGACCACCCGATGCCGGAAACGATCGTAGTGGCCCGAGCCTTTGTTGCGCGACAGCGCCAGACCCGCCCGCTCGGCGATCTTGCCGCTGATGCCCTTGCTCTGGAGGTGGTCGAGCAGGTTCTGCCAACCCTGGGGCGCATATCCGAGCCCGAAATTCTTGGCCGTCTCCTCGTCGATCTCGCGCTCGGTCAGATAATGGCGCGCCGCCGCGCCCGCCTCACCCCACAGCTGGGATTCGAAGTAGGCGCGCGCCGTCTCCATGATCTGCCAGTACAGCTTCTTGCCTTCGCGCCGCTTGCGCGCGCGCTTGGCGGCCTGAGGATCTTCTTCCGGAATCTCCACGCCGTTGCGCTCGGCGAGCTGGCGCACCGCCTCCGGAAAGCTCCAACCCTCGATCTCCATCATGAAGCTGATGACGTTGCCACCGACTCCACAGCCGAAGCACTTGAAGATCCCTTTGCTCGGGGTCACGTAAAAGCTGGGCGTATTCTCGTCGTGAAACGGACACAACCCTTTGAAGCTCGACCCCGACTTCTTGAGGCTCACGTAGTTGCGGACGGTGTGCAATATGTCTGCTCGGGCGAGGACTTCCTCGATCACCGATTCAGGAATCAAACCCATCTCTACTCAACTGCCGCGAGTGCCCTCGACGTTTGGCGGTTCTTTTTGCCAGAAAAATCAAGGGCTTGCTCTGGGAGGTCTGCCGGGATTTCAGGGCCCCCCAGTCTAGCGGCGGTTTTTCGTCTGTCAAATTGTCCCCTAGACGCTCTGCGCCAATGTGCTTAGCCTTACAGCGGTTACAGATACCTACAATGCCGTAACAAGGGACACGCACAATGAAGATCGTCATCGGAACGGACCTCTCCGAAAATTCACTGGACGCCGCTCGCCAAGGGTTTGCCATGGCCGAGCGCATGCACCGCGAGGATGACCCGGCCGAGGTCTACGTCGCCTACGTCGAGGGCCAGGGCACCTGGTACCCGCAGGTGGGCACGACCACCATCCTCGACGACCCCGACAACCGCCGACGCATGGAGGCGCAGGTCCACGAGTTTCTCGAGGAGCATCTCGGTGAAGAACTCGAAGGCAAGCTCGACTACGAGCTGATCCTCGAGGAGGGCCGCGCGTCCAAAAAGCTGCCCGAGATCGTCGATCGCCTCGCCGCCGACTGGCTGGTGGTGGGTCAGTCGGGCCAGGGCGCGCTGGCGCGGCTGGTCGCCGGCTCGACCGTCGAGAAGCTGTCGCATCGCCCGCCGTGCAACCTGGCGATCGCTCACTCGAACGGGGTCGACTGGGCGAGCCGACCCACGATCTTGGTGGGCATCGACTTCTCCGAGGCCAGCGAGAAGGCGCTCAACCTGGCGATCGATCTGGCCGAACAGGCGAGCGCTCGCCTGCACATCCTGCACGTGGTCTACCCTCCCGGCCCGATCGCCCTGCCCGACGGGCTCGTCGGCTACGCCGGCGGCGAGTACCAGGAGGTCTCGGCGGTGCGCGAGCGCGCCCGCGGCGAAATGGAGGTGCTGGTCGACAAGCGCCAGACTCGCCTCGACGACATCGACTGGACCTCCGAGGTCGTCACGGGGTATCCCACCCGCGAGATCGTCGGCTACGCCGAAGACAACGACATCGACGCCATCGTGGTCGGCACCGTCGGCCGAAGCGCCATGGACGATTTCCTGCTGGGAAGTGTCGCCAGCGGAGTGGTAAAACATATGCCTTGCACGGTGCTTCTGACGCCGCCAGCGCATTGACATCAAATGGCATCGAGAGCGGTCGCCTCGATCAACTAAACAAGCCGAGCCCGAAGGGCAAAGCGCCAGGTTGTGATAGCCCCCGGCGAAGCGAAGCGGAGCCGGGGGTTGGAATTAGGTAGTACGATTTGACCAAGAAGTGGAAAGACCAATGGGGAAGCGCCCTCGAACTCGACGAGGGCCTTTTTCGTCTGAGGCTGCGAAGCCCCGGCAAAAGCCTCATCGTCAATACCTACGTCTACTCCGGCGGCGGCGCACTCGCCGTCATCGACGCCGGCTGGCCCGAGACCGTCGACCAGTTGGAGACGGCCCTGGCGGACATGGGGCTCGCGAAGAGCCTTCGTGACGTCGACTACTGGCTCTACACCCACGCCCATATCGACCACATGGGCGCAGCCGCGCTCATCAGCCAGAAAACGCACGCCCCGCAGATTGCCTGGCAGGGACTCGAGCCGTATCGCGAGCGCTGGCACGCCTTCCAAGACGATATGCACAACTGGACGCCCTGGATCGCCGAGGCCTTCGCCGAGCCGCATCGCTCGCGGCTCTTGGCCGAGCGTAAAAACCAGGGCGGTTTGGTCGACAAGTACGGCCGCGGCGTGCTCGAAAACGCCGCGTTCGTCGAGTTCGGCGAGCGCCTCGAGATCGGCGACCTCACCCTCGAGTTTCACGACGCCCGCGGCCACGACCCGCACCACGGCGCCTTCTTCGCGCCCGAGCGCGGCTGGCTTTTCTGCGGAGACGTCGTCATCGCCGTGCCCACGCCCATCTGCCGGGCGATGAACGACGAACTCGACACCTACCGCGACAGCCTCGACCGCCTGCAGGCTCTCGACGCCCAGTTTTTGCTTCCCGGCCACGGGCTGCACCGACGCGACAATATCGACGCCTCGTTCGAGCGCTCGCGCTCGTTCGTCACCGACTACGAAGGGCGTACGCTGGCGTTGTTGCGTGAGTTGGGGCGACCGATGGGCCTGTACGAGTTGGCACTGGCGTTCACACCCGACGGCAAGCCCTATCAGCCGGCGAGCCGCTGGTGGGTGCATATAGCTCAGGTCGACTCACACCTGCACGCGCTCATCGAGCGCGGCGATGTGATGTGCTTCAGCGGGGAGCACGGGCCGTTGTACGAGGCGAGTTGATCGACTCCCAAAGCCACACCACTCCCACCACGCCAAACTCCACGGCCACCAGCCAATGGGGCACCATCCAGCTCCCCCCGGCGCGCGCGTTCATCCACCCCACATAGGCTGCGAGCACCACGAACGCGAAGACGAGCGCCGTCTTCGACCGGCGAAGTGCCGCCAGCGGCACCAGCCACGCCACGTACCAGGGGTGGACGACGGGAGCCATGAAGAAGAGCGCGAGTAGCACCAAGAGCGTGCCGGCGATGGGGTCGCGGCGCATCACGAGCGCCCAGAGCATAGCGAGCGCGACGATGAAGACCGCCACGAGCTTGGCGACCGTCTGGGCGATCTGGTCGGCGGCGAAGCTCGTCGACGGGACCTCCATGCCCCGCCAGGTGCGCGTCCACCCCATCTCGCTGAAGAGTTCGTCGTATTGGGGGAAGGTGAAGATGACTTTGCCGTCGAAGCGGTTGATGCGTGTTTCGCCGACGATCGTGTTGCCGGGCGGCGCCCAGCGCTCCAGTGATTCCTCGCTCAGCTCGGCCAGAGCCCGAAAAGGGCCGTCGTTGCCCTGCCAACTACTCGCATAGGTGCCGAAGCCCGAGAAGAGCTTCGAGCCCGCGTCGAGGTACGGCATGTACGAGACGGCGATGACCACGGCGGCGAGCGCGACGAAGATCACGCGGCGCCTGGCGGCTTCGGCGAGCGTCGACTCGAAGCGCGCACGCGGCGCCAGGAGCACCAGCGGCAGGGCGAGCACGCCTAGGAATTTGGCAGCGATGCTCAGCCCGAACAGTGCGCCAGCACCGGCGGCGGCTCGGTACGTTGGCGCCCGCACCATCAGGACCAGCGCGGCGACAAGCGGCATCCAGGCGAGTACGTCGACGTGGCCGCTCCATGCAACCTCGACGACCACGAGCGGGCACAGTGCGTAGATGATGAACGCGCGCTTGAGCGCGCTCTCGTCGAGCTTGGGGCGAGTGCGGCTGAGCACAAACCAGACGAAGCCGACCCCGGCGGCCTCGACCCCGACGAGCAAGAGGCGCAACAGCGTCGTCCCGCCGCCCAAAGCGGCGTTCAGCCAGAAGAGCATCTGGGCGACCGGCGGGTAGATGGTGGGGACTTCCGGGTGGTTGATCTTCGGCCAGAGCTGAGCGTCGCGAAGATGCGCGAGGGCCTCGGAGGCCGGCGCGTGCAGGTAGGGGTTGATGCCGGCGTGGGCGACGCGTCCGTCCCAGACGTACCGGAAGATGTCATCGGAGAGCATCGGCTCGATGAAGACCAGCGCCAGGCGGGCCAACACGGCGGCGCCGATCAAGCGCGACCACGCGAGCGGCTTGTCGTCGCTGCGCAGAACCAGCCAGGCCCAGGGCACAAAGAGAGCGGCGTACAGGCTTAAAATGGCACTGTCAGGAAGCATTATCGAGCCCTGACTGCGCCACGAAGGCCCTGGAACGCGCTCAGCGTGGCCACGTAGAAGAAGCCGAACTGGAAGAGAATCAAGAAGGGCACGCTAAAGAAGCTGTGATTTTCGCTGACGACCACAAAAAAGATCCCGTAGGTGAACCAGGCGCCCAGGGCGAACTCTACCAGCGGCAAGATGGTCGATTTGCGGATATAGAGCTTCGAGGACCACGACTCGCCGACACTCTGGATGGCGTATTTGGGGGTGCGCACGAAGGGTGTCTGATGACCGACCATCGCCTCGACGACGGCCTTGGCGTTGTTGACCGACACGCCGATCCCCAGGCCGAGCACCGCCGGAATGAGCCGTAAGATCTCCCAAGCGTTGCGTCCGATCTCGCGCTGGGAGACCCAATAGAAATAGCAGACCGAGAAGGTCGCCCCCAAAAAGATGGGCAGGTCCAAAAAGAGCGCCTCGTACCAGCCCTGGTGGATGCGAATGATGGTCGCCAGCGGCATGAGCACCGCCAAAATCACCATGAGCAGGTAGGCGAAATTCGAGGTCAGGTGGTGGAAGGCCTCGTATTTGATCTCGCGGGGCAGGTTGCTTTTGAGGATCCGCGGGAGCAACTTCAGAGCTGTCTGGATCGAGCCTTTGGCCCAGCGGTGTTGCTGGGAGCGAAACGCGTTCATCTCCACCGGAATCTCGCTGGGGGCGGTGACGTCGCGCAAGAAGACGAACTGCCAGCCCTCGAGTTGGGCGCGGTACGACAGGTCGAGGTCCTCGGTGAGCGTGTCGTGCTCCCAGCCGCCGGCGTCGATGATCGTCTCCTTTCGCCAGATGCCGGCCGTGCCGTTGAAATTAAAGAAGCGTCCGGCGCGGTTACGCGCGGTGTGCTCGAGCACGAAGTGCCCATCGAGCAAGATCGCCTGGGCGCGCGTGAGCAGGCTGAACTCGCGGTTGATATGTTCCCAGCGAGCCTGCACCATGCCGATCTCTTCGTCGGTGAAGTGGTCGATGGTGTCGCGCAGAAAGCTTGGCTGCGGCACGAAGTCGGCGTCGAACACGGCGATGAACTCGCCGCGCGCCTTGGCCATGCCCGCTTCGAGTGCGCCAGCTTTGTAGCCGGTGCGGTCTTTTCGGTGGTGCAGGCTGATGTCGAAGCCGCGCTCGCGCATCTCGTCGACCAGCTTGGCCGCCTTGTCGGTGGTGTCGTCGGTCGAGTCGTCGAGGACCTGAATCTCGAGGCGATCTTTGGGATAGTCGAGCTGGCAGACCGCGCGGATGAGCCGCTCGACCACATACCGCTCGTTGTAAAGGGGGAGTTGGACGGTGACGACCGGAAGCTGCTCGGGCGCGAAGCGATCCTTGGGCTGCGGGTCGTCTCCCTGCGCAAACTTTTTGTACAGGGCCACGATGGCGTAGCGGTGCGAGCCGTAAAACGATAGCACCAGCAAGATCGCAAAGTAGACCGTCAGGACAACGATCTGCAATGTGGTCAAATCTTCGAACTCGAGCATAACGCTACAACGTCTGAGGCTTTGGGGACGGTCGTCTTGCAGCGAAGACGTATCTGCAAGGCCTACACTTTGCTACACCGAGAACCAAGAACCAAGAACCGTTTGCTAGGCTAAGAGAATCAACTTAGGCTGAGCGGACGCAACACTGGCACAACGCCACCACCCAGAAATCCATGTCACAAAGCGAAACATCCACCACCGAGAAATCGCGCGCGAGTCTATGGCGTATGGCGCGCGGTGTCTTCGTGACCCTTCGGCCGCATCAGTGGGTCAAGAACTTCTTTGTGCTCGCGCCGCTCTTCTTCTCGAAGAGCTTCATGAGCCCCGAGAAGGCCGCGCTGGCCGTCTCGGCGGCGTTTTTGTTCTGCCTGGCTGCCGGTACCGTCTATCTGTTCAACGATGTCTTCGACATCGAGAAAGACAAAAAGCATCCGGTCAAATGTCGACGCCCGATCCCATCTGGCGAGCTTCCCTTGCCGGTGGCCAAGGCGACTGCTTGGCTTCTGGGGGCGGGCACGATCGCCGGCTCGTTCGCACTGGGCCCGTGGACGGGCGCGGTCATTACCGGCTATTTGCTCATGAACCTGGCCTACTCGACGGTGCTCAAGAACGTCGCTTTTCTCGACGTGACGATCATCGCCACGGGCTTTGTGTTGCGCGTGCTCGCCGGGGCGTTCGCCATCAATGTGTTCATCTCCGAGTGGCTGATCGCGTGCACCTTCTTCTTGGCGCTGTATCTCGGCCTGGGCAAGCGCGATCACGAGCTTCGCCTCTACCTGAACGGCGAGGTCAAAAAGTCGCGCAAGGTCCTCGAGAGCTACCGCGCCGAGCACCTCGACTTTGCCGTGCTCTTCGTGGCCGGGCTGACGATCGCCGTCTACACGGTCTACACGCTGACTGCTGCGCTGCCCGAGATCGCCACGGCGCTTCCCTACCAGCCGCTTCGCAGCCAACCGACACCGTTCACGTCGCCGTGGCTGCCGGTGACGGTGCTCTTCGCCGTCTTTGGCATCACCCGCTTCTATCAGCTCATCAACAAGGACTCGCCGGAGAGTCCCACCGACTTGCTCCTGCGAGACGCCCCGTTTCTGATCAACATCTTTTTGTGGGCCGCGGTGATGCTGGTCCTGGCGTTCGCCTAGAAAAGACGGTTGGAACGGTGGGGGAGATTCAAAAGCATTGATCACGCTGCCGATCCGCAAACGCGCCCTTGGAACCACGCTGCCGATCCGCAAACCTAAATCTTTAGATGTTTCAATAGGCGGGGTCGCACTCCCGTGGACGACGTGGGCGTTCTGAACGGATGGTCGAATCGTAAACGTCGAGTATCGACCCGAGTCCAGGGCTCGAAACCTCGACCACCGGCGTGGGAGCCGGCCTATTTTTATATCTAAGATTGACGTTTGGAGGATCGACCGCCTCGCCGACTCGCTATTCAGACGGCGGCGGCTCTGCGCCTTTGTCGGGCGAGCTGCTCGAGTCGGGCGACTCCGCGCCGGGCCGTGACGGCAGGTCGATGCCCAGGTCGTCGGCGGTGTCGTCTTCGGTCACAAGTCCGAGGCGTTTGGCGCGGTTGTACCACTGGTGGCGCGCCAAGACCTGCATGTCCTGGATGAGGTCGACCTCGTCGACGATCTCCAGGCCGAGGAGGGTCTCGACCAGGTCTTCCATCGTCACGATGCCCGCCATGCCGCCGTACTCGTCGACGACCAGCGCCAGGTGCTCTTGGGTCTCGATGAGCCGCTCGAACAACTCGCGAAGCGACAGCAGCTCGGGGACGACCAGGACCTCGCGGCGTAGGTCACCCAGCTTCGAGTCGCCGCGGTCGTTGGCCAGTTCGAGCAACAGATCGTGCTTGAGCACGTATCCGGTGATGTCGTCGCGGTTTTCGCCGTAAATGGGGATACGCGAAAAACGCGGGTTGGGCCGCTTGTCGAAAAACTCTTCGACGCTGCGATCCTCGGGGGAGGCGAGCACGACGGTGCGCGGGGTCATGATGTCTTTGACGCGCAGCGACTTGAAGCGAAGCAGGTTGCGCAGGATACGCGACTCTTCCTCTTCGAAGACGCCTTCGCGGGTGCCGATGTCGGCCAGCGCGCTGAACTCCTCACGGCTGACGGTATGCGCCTGCTTTTTGGGCGAGATGATCCGCGTGAGCGCCTTGGAGAGGAGCACGAACGGGTACATCAGCCAGATCATCGGGATCAGAATGCGCGTGGCCCACGGCGCCAGTCCACGCCAGTACGATGCGCCCAGCGTCTTGGGAATGATCTCCGAGAAGATCAGGATCGCCAAGGTGAGCACCGCCGAAAACACAGCGATGAGTGCATCGCCAAAGACGACCTGCGCCTGCGCACCGGCGCCGGCAGCGCCCACGGTGTGCGCAATGGTGTTCAGGCTCAGAATCGAGGCGAGCGGGCGGTCGATGTCGCGCTTGAGCTTCTCGAGGCGCTCGCCAACCTTGTCACCTTGCTGCTGGAGCGCAGCGACGTATGAGGGGCTGACACTTAGCAGGACCGCTTCCAGTACAGAGCACAGGAAGGAGACCCCGAGCGCCAAAAGCACGTATAGAATGAGTAGCGTCATGAACTCGTAATCGTCGGACCCAACGGGGACGGAAAACCCAGTGTGGAGCACACCACACGCCCCGTCAATGTTTCGCGGAATTTAACACCATGTCACGCTCGAACAAACTCCCATCCGCATCCGCGCCATCCGCATCCGCGCTATCCGCGCTATCCGCGCTACCAGCGCTATCCGCGCCCCAAACCCCCAAACCCCCAAACCTTTTGGCTTTGCATCTCATCCTGCATACAATAGCCTCGTATGTGCTACGCAAGCTGTGAAATGATGTAGACGTGGCACCTTTTGGTGGAGCGGGGGCGTTTGCCCGAATGGAAATCACGCGCGAAGACATCGATGGGGGACGCACCGTGCGGTTGAAGCCGCGCGGCGCCTTGGACGTCGACCATGCCGAGAAGCTGCACGCCGAGTTCGAGCACCTCTGCGCGCAATCTGGCGTCGAGCAGGTCGTCGTCGACTTCTCGGAGGTGCGCGAGCTCGACTCGGCCGGTATCGCGGTCATCTCGCTGGGGTCGTATCGCCTCGGCGAGGTCGGACGCCAGTTACACACCGAAAACCTGAGCGACGAGCAGCGCGACGCGCTCGACCTGATGCCCCAGTTTACCGGCGAGCTGGCCGAAAAATATGTCCCCACCTTCTTCGAGTCGGTCGGAGAGCTGGGGTTGAACGGCTGGCACGAGCTCAAGCACTACTACGACACGTTTACCGACGCCGTCTTCGCCTTCGTCGATATGTTCAAGGGGCGCTTCCCGCCCAAAAATTCGGTCACCGAGCAGTCGGTGGCCATCGGCGTCGACGCCTTTCCAATCATCGGGCTGCTCAGCCTTCTTCTCGGCCTGATCATGGCCTTCCAGTCGGCCTACCAGCTGCGCCAGTTCGGGGCGAATATCTACGTGGCCAACCTGGTGGTCATCTCGATGGTGCGCGAGTTCGGCCCGATGATGACCGGCATCATGCTCGCCGGGCGCAGCGGCTCGGCGATCGCCGCCGAGTTGGCGACCATGAAGGTCCAGGAGGAGATCGACGCACTCCAGACCATGGGGATCAACCCCAGCCGCTACCTGATTCTCCCGCGCATGATCGCGATTACGATCGTTACGCCGTCGCTGGCGCTGATGAGTGATATCATCGGCGTGTCCGGTGGCTTTTTGATCGGTACGCTCTACCTGGACCTGTCGGCCGACTCGTATATCAACCAGACGCTGATCTCGGTGACGCTGGGCGATGTGATGCACGGGCTGCTCAAGAGCGTGGTCTTTGCTTGGATCATCGGCACGATTGCTTGTTACGCTGGAATGAACGTGCGCGGCGGCGCCAGCGGCGTAGGCCGAGCGACCACCCGGGCGGTGGTGGCCTCGATCTTTATGATCATTGTGGCCGACAGCATCTTTACGACCGTCTCCACATTGATGGGCGGATGAGAAGGCGTCTATGAGCGAGCAGAAGACATCCGAGCCTGTCATCGAGTGCCGCGATTTGGTCTGCGGCTACGGCGACGTCGCGGTGCTCGAGGACGTTAATGTCGAGATTTTCCGCGGCGAGATCGCCGCGCTTTTGGGCGGATCGGGCTCGGGCAAATCGACCTTGCTCAAAACGATCGTGGGCTTGTTGCCGCCACTTTCGGGCGAGATTCGCCTGTTGGGCGAAGATATCTACGCGATGACCCCCAAAGAACGCAGCCGAGTGCTCAGGCGCACCGGCATGCTCTATCAGTACGGGGCGCTGTTCGGCTCGCGCACCATCTACGACAACATCTCGTTGCCGCTTCGCCAGCACACCAATCTGCCCGAGCCGGTCATCCGCGAGATGGTTCGCCAGAAGCTGGCGCTGGTGGGGCTCGAGGGGCTGGAGTTTCGACTGCCGGCCGACGTCTCCGGCGGCCAGAGAAAACGTGTCGCCCTGGCACGCGCCACGATCATGGACCCTGAAATCGTCTTCGCCGACGAGCCCTCCGCCGGTCTCGACCCGGTGGTGGCGGCGGGCCTGGACGCCCTGCTGCGCCAGATGCAGCGCCTCTTCGGGGTCACGATGGTGGTGGTGACCCACGAGTTGGAGAGTATCAAGATCTTGGCCGACCGCGTGGTCATGCTCGCCGATGGGCGGGTGCGCGCCGTCGGCACCGTCGAAGAGCTGTCCAACAGCGACGACGAGATCGTCTATAACTTTTTCCACCGCGTCCCGCCCGATTATGTGGACGCGGGTGATGGCGGCAGCAGCGTCTTGGACGCGATGGCCGATAGTCAATCCTGATACGGTAGATGCGCAATGGCGACACGCACGCAAAAGGTCAAACTCGGCGTCTTCTTGACGGCGGCTACCGTGCTCTTTGCCGGCACGGTCATCGTGCTGACGGGCATGGGGCTGTGGGAGGAGCGCTGGACCTACTTCATCGAGTTCAGTGAGAGCGTCAGCGGCCTCGAGCAGGGCGCGCCGGTCAAGCTGCGCGGTGTGCGGGTGGGCACGGTCGACGCGATTCGAGTCGACCCCGACAACGTCGAGGTCGTCGAGGTGCGCATTCAGGTCGACAAGGGGACGCCCATCAAGACCGACACACAGGCGTACATTAACATGCAGGGGATCACCGGCTTGAAGTTCATCGAACTCGCCGGGGGCACCGCCGAGGCGAAGCTGTTGCCGCCGGGAAGCGAGATCCAGGCAGGCCAGAGCATGCTCGAGCAGTTGACCGGTCGCGCCACCGACATCGGTCTGAAGGTCGAAAAGCTGCTCAACAATATTTTGTACATGACCCGCGACAAGAACCAGGAGCGGGTCGACCAGATCATTGCCAGCGCCGAGGCGTCGACCCAGAACCTCGAGCAACTCAGCTCCGAACTCAGCCAGACCCTGCAGGTCACCCGCTCGCTGGTCGCCGATAACCGCGAGGAGCTCGACCAGCTCATCTCGAACGCCGGGGAGACCTCCGCGCGCGCCAACGAGACGCTCACCGAGATCAACGAGCTGACACGGTTGGCCCAGCAGGCGGTGCGCGGCGCCAAGATTCCCGAGACGGTCGCCGAGTTCCGCCAGACCAACACCATGGTCCAAGAGCGCCTCCAAGGCCTCGAGGTGGGCAACACCATGCAGAAGGTGACCGCTGCCCTCGACACGCTGACGGTGCTTTTGCAGAACTTGAGTCAGACGGTCAACCAGAACCAGGACCAACTCCGGGCCACGTTCTACAACCTCCGTTTGGCCGCCGAGAGTTTCAAAAATCTGGCGCGCTCACTCCAATCTCAGCCGTCGCGATTGCTCTTCGACGACAAACCCGAACCACGTGAACTTCCATGATTGATTCGAATTTGTATGTGCGATGGTCGGTAATGCTGGTGTTGGCGTTGGCGCTGGGGGCTGCGAGCGCCTGTGGCGGGTCGACGCCCGAGGTCAAGCACTACCGGCTCGACCTCCGGCCACAGCAGACGGCCTCGGAAGTGGGCGACAAGCCGGTGCTCGGCATCGAGCAGTTCACCACCGACGCTGCCTACGACGAGCCCAAGATTGTCTACCGAAAGACGCCCTACGAGCTGAACTACTACTACTACCACCGTTGGGCGACGAACCCGGGGATGTTGGTCACGGATGCGCTGCGGCGCGGCTATGCGGCGACCGGGCGCTTCGAGTCGGTCTCGACCGGGCAGGTGGTCGGCAGCGACGTGGTGTTGTCGGGCCATATCTCGGCCATCGAAGAGGTCGATGTCACCGAGGAGAAGTGGCTGGGCCGTGTGGTCCTCGAGATGCGGCTTCGCGACGGTCAGACCGGGGACTTGCTGTGGACGAAGGTATTTGAAGAGCAAGAGAGGCTCGCCGAGCGCACCCCTGCCGGGCTCGCCCGAGCGGTCAGCGAGGCGTTGACGCGCGTCGTCGACCAGAGCGCCGACGACATCGCGCAGGCCGCGCGCCAGTCGGGCGCGACGATGAGCTCGAGGCTGGGGTTCTAAGACTTGGCCGCGCCAGCCTCAATCTCCCGGAAGCTCGAGCTTGTCGGTGGTCTCGAATTTGAGGACTTCGACCTGATGGAGCAGGTAGACGGTGCGAAGCACCAGGTCTTTGCGGTCCTGTGAGCTCTCGTCGAGGATCGAGTTCAGGTTGCTGCCCGCGTCGAGCTGGGTCAGGATGCGAAGCTCGCGTGAACTCAACCGAAGTCGGTCGACGTCGACTGGCGCCCGCGTGGACTCGAAGATCGAGGTGTGTCGGCGCCCCTGATAAAACCCGTTGATCAGATCGAGGGGGATATACTCGCGGCAGGCCTGCACAATCGTCGAGTAAGTGTCCAGCCCCAGCGGATAGCCCATCGTGTCGGGCTCTTGATTCTCGTAGTACCCGTAGTGACCCCGCGACCAGGTGAAGACGTCGAGCAGCTTCTCGCGCATTTGCTCGGCCAGAAGCTCGAAGATGTCGTGAGCCTCGACCGCGCCGATGGCGACCAGCGCGTCGCCCAGGCGTCCGCCCCACTCGCTCAGCCGCGCCAGCGCTTCATCGAGCTGTGCCTGGGTGATGCGGTCGCGGCGGATCAAAAAGGAACCCAAGAGTTCCTCTTTCTTATTCGAGTCGACCAAGATCGGCTCCCCGTCGCGCATGAAGATCGACTTTTCGACCGACCCGTCTTGGACGTGCAGTCGCCCGGTGGCCCCGGAGCGATGCAGACGTGCCAGGATGCGCGCAAACGGCACCCGCGACAATTCGCCCTCGTAGCTGGCGTATTGGCTGCGCAACTCCTCGATGGCCTGTTGCGCCGATTCGTCGTCGTGCATGGTCGCGTCGTCGGCCTCGTCGGGTACCGAAGGCGGCTCTTTGTCGACATCCGAGTCGTTGACCACGCTCGAGGTCATCTCGAAGGCGGCTCGGCTTCCCGTCTCGCGGGCGGTCGACTCGGAGAGTCCCCGGCTGAGCTGTTCGAGTGAGGAGACCGCGTCCTCGAGTTCCCTGGCGAGGTCGTGGTCTTCGGGCAGGGTCGTGGTCTCTCGGCCGACCTCCTCGGGCGCCGGTCCACGCAGGGTGTCGGGGCGATCCTCGTCGGCTTCGGAATCATCGGCGTCCGAGTCGTCTGTGTCGGCGTCCGAATCTTGCGGCTCGGCGGCCGGCGGCGCGTCCGCCTCCGAGGGGGCGTCGTCGGGCGCACCCTTTGGGTCGATCACCTCGTCGAGCTCGTCGACCTGTTCGAGCGGCCGCCATGCACCGCCGTCGATGGAGACGCGGTCGCCCACGACTTCTTCCTGCTCGGAAACCAGGCCCACCAGCGTCTCGAGCCCCATCGGCCCGTAGATCAGCCCGCTCGAATCGCGGTAGCGGTAGCGCTGGTCGTCGGTGGCGTCGAGCGTGGTATGCGATTCGTCGGCGGCATCGCTCTCGGCGGCATCGCTCTCGGCGGCCGACGACTCGTAGGCCTCGCTCATCGGCACCTGGTCGGCCATCTGCAGCGCCTTTTCGGCGGCGGGCGCGGGCGTCTTTTCGAGCGCCGGCTTCTCTTTGGGCGGTCGTTTCGCCTCGGCCATGAGCTGCTGCAGGCGCGGCTCGGCGCGCCGCTTCGTCTTCTCTTTTTCGATCTCGTCGGCGAACAGCCGGCGCATGAAGTTCGACAGGTCGGTGCCGGTGACCTTGATGCTGTGGTGGTAGCAGAAATCGACCAGCGCCTGGTAGAACTCGCCGGAGGTCTGGAAGCGCTCCTCGCGATGCTTGGTCAGCGCGCGCTGGACAATCGTGCGCAGATCTTGAGGCAGCGGCTCGGCCTTCTCGAGGCCTTTGGCGATGTCGGCGTCGCGTACCTGCAGCATCACCTCGAGGTCCGAGCTGCCCACAAAGAGCCGGCTCATGCTCAACGCCTCGAAGAAGACTACGCCGGCGGCGAAGACGTCGCTGCGCGCGTCGATCTCCTCGCCCATGACCTGCTCGGGGCTCATGTAGCCGACCTTGCCTTTGAGCGTGCCGCTCTCGGTCAAGGTGCGCTCGATGGCGGCCTTGGCTACCCCGAAGTCGCCCACTTTGACGTCGCCCGCGTAGCTGATCATGATATTCGACGGGCTGACGTCGCGGTGGATGATGTTCAAGTCCTCGCCGAACGGGTCTTTGGCGCGGTGGGCGAAGTTGAGCCCCTTGAGCATCTCCATGGTGATGAAGAGCACCAGGTTGAGCGGGATCTTGAGGTTGCGCTCGGCGCAACGCGCCAGCACCTCGAGCAAATCCTTGCCGAGCACGTACTCCATGGCGATGTAGTACTGCCCGTCGATCTCACCGAGATCGAAGACCTGCACGATGTTGGCGTGGTAGAGGCTGACCGCGATCTTGGCCTCGTTGATGAACATCTCGACGAATTCGCTGTCGTCGACGAGGCTGGGCAAGATCAACTTGATCGCGAATTCTTTCTCGAAACCAGCCGCCCCAAAGGTCTTGGCGCGATAGATCTCGGCCATTCCCCCGGTGCCGATTTTACCCAGCAGGGCGTACCGCCCGAACTTCGTGCCTTCGCCGAAATGATCGACCACCAGTGTTGCCTATATGAGTCTATGGAGGTGCAATTTGCTTCCGCGGCGATGTTAGCACAACGGTTCGCCTACGGTCTACCGATCGCGCGTCGTCCCATCGGCTTGTGTGCCGACGGCTGCCGCGGCGCCGCCCACCATGCACCAGTTCCTCGCCACGCACCAGTTGCAAGATGGGCGCAACCGTGGAACTCTCCGCACAGTAGTTTGCAACGACGCGGCACGCACAGGAAGGTCATGACCAAGCATCGTAGCCCAGATGAGCGCGCGACCCAGATTCTGGACGCAGCGCGCGCTTGCTTTATGCGCAAAGGCTATTTTGCCACCAAGATGGACGAGATCGCCCGGGAGTCGGGCCTGTCGAAAGGGGGCATCTATTTTCACTTCGACTCCAAGCGCGACATTTTTCGCAGCCTGGTCGAGCGCGAGTACAACCGCGACATGGAGTTCATCGACGGGGTCTTGGACGCCGAGAACGATATTGCCACCATTTTGATCGGGCTGGGGGAGCATTTCGTGCAGCAATTCGCCGCGACCGACAAGCCGCGGTTTACCGCCATCATTGCCGAGATGGCCATCCGCGACGAAGAGATCGACGAGATGGTCCAAGAGCTGCAAGAAAGCTATATCGGTCGATTGGCCAGCGTGTTGGAGCGTGCGATGGACGAGGGGCAGGTAAGACGGCTCCACGCCACCTCGGCGGCGACGCTGCTCAAGGCGATCATCGATGGGATTCAGGCGGGAATGGCCGTCGGCGGGAGTACCCCGGATCTCGAGAAGCTACTCGAGACGAGCATGGAGGTGCTCACCCGCGGACTGCTGACCGACGAGGCGCTCGGCTGAGCGCGCTCGCCGTCGGAGTGGGAGGGCGCTGCTCTACTACTTGTTCTCGGCAGGCTGCTCGGCGCCCTCGTTGGCTTCTTCGGCCGGCGGGGCGGGCTTCGCTCCATCGGGAGCGCCTTCGGTCTGCGCTGCTTCGCCGCCGTGGGCCGGGCCGTGGCTGCCGGCCTGTGCGATGAAGCTTCCGATGGCGACCACGATCACGATCGCCACCAGCCCGCCAAAGATTCCCTGAATGACTTCCTTACCCATTTTTCGTGCCTTTCTCGTTGCCTAAACTCTAGCCAGCCGTGATTTGCCGCCGCACGCTATTATATTCGCGCCACGGTTGCAACGGTTGTCGTGTCCCTGCCCACCCGAGACCCCATAACCCCGAACAAATCTATGTCCGAACAAGCCCAAGCCGAAGAAAAACGCCTCACTCACGCCGAATCGGCGCGCACCATGCTCGCCGCAGCCCGTCGAGGCGTGCTCTCGACGCTCGAGTCCGAAGAAGGGCACCCCTATGGATCGTTGGCCGAATTCGTGGCCACCGATGAAGGGGATGCGATCTTCTTGCTGAGCGATCTGGCCGAGCATACCCACAACTTCAAGGCCGACGCACGCGCCTCGCTCTTCATCGCTCCGGGCATGGCCGACGGCCGCCCTCTGGCGCTCGAGCGGGTCACCCTCGTGGGCGAGATCGAGCCGGTCGAGGACCGCGACGCCTACCGCGACGCTTATCTGGAGGCCCACCCGCACGCCGCCGGCTACATCGACTTTTCCGACTTCGCCTTCTGGCGCCTGCGCGTCGAGAAGGCGCGGTATATCGGCGGTTTCGGCCGCATGAGCTGGGTCGGCGAAGAGGCCTACCGCGCCGCCTCGCCCGACGCGATCGCGCTGGGCTCCGCCGGCGCCGTCGAGCACATGAACGACGACCACACCGACGCGATCCTCGACTACGTGCGCGCCTTCTCCGACATCGAAGCGCCCACGAGCGCCCGCATGGTCGCCCTCGACCGCTACGGCTTCGACATTCAGGCGGCCACCGAAGACGGCCGCGAGCGCGTGGTGCGCGTGCACTTCGACGCGCCTCTCCGCGGGCCCGGACAGGTCAGAAAGGCGATGGTCGAAATGGTGCAAAAGGCGCGGGCTCAGCTCAGCTGACCGGAAGCCGGCGCCCGCGACCGAAACCGGGCGTCGATCTTCAAGTCTCTGCGCGCGCTAATTTGATGCTCCTAACCCCGTGTGGTAGGGTGTACGCCGTCTGAGATCCTAAATTTTCACGGCGTACTGAGGCCCTACAATGTCTCGACGTAGATTTTTACCTTTCGCATTTCTGCTCGCGCTTTTCGCGCTCTTGCTGCTCAACAGTTGCGGGCGATCGGTGCTCGGAGATCGCTGTCAAACCGACGCCGACTGTGACGCCGGAGCCCAGTGCATCGGCAACTACTGTTCGCAGCCGGTCGCGTGTATCGACTCGACCGATTGCGCCGACGGCGAGATTTGCCGCGCCGGGGTGTGCACCGTGCCGGTCGATTCGTGCACGGTCGATAGCGATTGCGACGAGGGCGAAGTCTGCGTCGACGGCGCCTGCCAGATCGACGAGGTCTGCCAGACCGACGCCGACTGTGACGAGGGCGAGGTCTGCAACGCCGACACCGGCCAGTGCGTCGGCAGCGAGTGTGAGGACGACTTCGACTGCAGCTTCGGTGAAGTCTGTGTCGACGGCGTGTGCGAAGACGACTGCGCCTGCGCGACCGACGAGGATTGCCCGTTCGGCTACGTCTGCGACGGCTGTGAATGCCGCCAGCGCGGCGAGTGCACGAGCGACCAGGATTGCGCGGACGGCGAATACTGCAACGCCGACAATATCTGCGTGGAGATCCCGCCGGAGTGCGAGATCGACGACGACTGCACCGACGGCATGATCTGCGAAGACGGAAGCTGCCGGCTCGGCTGTCGTCAAGACCGCGACTGCCCGCCCACGACCGTCTGTGAAGACGGCGTGTGCGTGGCCGAGTGCTTCGAGAACTCCGATTGTCCCAACGATGAAATCTGCCGCGACAACGTCTGCGTGGTCGCCGAGTGCCAGGCCGACGCCGACTGTGGCCTTGGTGGCACCTGTAACGACGGCACGTGCGAATACGATCGCTGCCAGAGCGACACCGACTGCGACGCCGGCGAGCAGTGCGCCGACGGGATCTGCATCCCCCGAGAGCCGCCCGCGTGCGTCGACGACCGCGACTGCGCGATGGACGAGTTCTGCAACGAGGCCGGCGAGTGCGAGTTGATCGCTCCCGATTGCGTGCTCGACAGCGATTGCGACCCCGGCGAAGTCTGCATCGATGGGCGCTGCCTGACCGACGTGGAGTGCCGCATCGACGAGGATTGTGGTCCCAATCAGGTCTGTGTGAGCAACGCCTGCGAGCCGGCGGGCTCCTGCCAGGCCGACAGCGACTGCGGCCCGGCCGAGCGCTGCATCGGTGGGAGCTGCTTCTTCGTCGGTGATTGTCGCGGCGACGACGACTGTCGCCCCGACGAGATCTGCAACGAGAGCTTCCGCTGCGAGCGCGTCGATTCGTGCGACAACATCTCTTGCCCGCCCGATACGGTCTGTCAGGACGGCCAGTGCATCCCGACCAGTCAGTGTCAGATTGACGCCGATTGCCCGGCCGACTTCCTGTGCGATCCGGCCACTGGCCAGTGCGTGCCACGTCCGCCGCAGTGCCAGATCGACGCGGATTGCCCCGGTGACGAATCGTGCGTCAACAACCAGTGCGTCTTCACCGGCGACTGCCGCAGCGACTCCGACTGTCGCACCGGCGAGGTCTGCCAGAACAACTTCTGCACCAACCCGGGCGGCTGCAGCCGTGACTCCGATTGCCCCTCCGGCGAAGAGTGTGAGCCGATCTCGCGCACCTGTCAGCCCGAGGTCGATTGCACCAGCGACGCCGACTGTCAGCAGGGCTTCCAGTGCATCGGCGACCGATGCGTCGATGTGCGCCAATGCACCAGCGACGCCGACTGCCCGACCGGCGCGGTCTGCAACGATTTCTTCTGCCAGCCTGCGCCCGAGTGCCGCGTCGACAGTGATTGCCCGCAGGGCCAGCGCTGCGACCTGAATAACTGCGTGGCCCAAAGCTGCACCGACGCCAACGACTGCCCGCCCGCCTGGCAGTGCATCGCCCAGCGCTGCGCGCCGCCGCTGTTGTGCCAGAGCGACTCGGACTGCCCGCTGCCCAGCATGCAGTGCATCAACAACACCTGCCAGGATCCCACCGGCTGCCAGAGCGACGCCGAGTGCCCCGGGCCGACCAGCTGCGTGGCTGGTCAGTGCCTGCCGGTGCCGCCGGCCAACTGCCAGACCGACGCCGACTGCCCCAGCGGGCGCATCTGTGAGTTCGGCTTCTGCATCCGTCCCCCCGGCGAGTGCCAGTTCGACAGCGACTGCGGCCCCAACGAGCGCTGCCTGAATTACCAGTGCCAGTTCGTGCCCGAGTGCAGCGCCGACAGCGATTGCGCTCAGGGCGAAAGCTGCGTCAACGGCACGTGTCAGTCCACCGCCCAGTGCACCACCGACAGCGACTGCGCGCTCGGCGAGACCTGCGACAGCGGCCAATGTGTGCCGCAGCCCGGGTGCACCACCGACAACGAGTGCGCCGACGGCGAAATCTGCCAGAACGGCCGCTGCGGGCCGGGCTGCCGCATCGACGCCGACTGTGAGTCGGGCTTCGAATGCTCTCCCAGTAGCAATACCTGCGAGCCGATCACCTCGCAGTGTGTCGACGACGCCGACTGCCCCACCGGTGAGGTCTGCGACCGCGGTGTGTGCATCCCCTCGAACAATCAGTGCACGAGCGACGCCGACTGCCCCACCGGCACCGAATGCCTGGCCGGGCAGTGCAAGACGCCGCCGGCTTGCCGAAACGACAGCGACTGCTCGAGCGGCGAACGCTGCGACTTGTTCAGCGGCGAGTGCATCGCCGACACCACCTGCTCGACCGACAGCGACTGCCCCACCGGTCAGTTGTGCATCGGCGACCAGTGCAGCCAGGTCTCCGGCTGCCAGACCGACAATGACTGCCCGTCGGGCACCGAGTGCCGCAACAACGTCTGCCTGATCGCCGGCGACTGCCAGAGCGACAGCGACTGCGGCGCCAACGAGCGCTGCGAGTTCCAGTACTGCCAGCCGACGACCTGTCAGAGTGACAGCGACTGCGCCAACACCTTCCAGTGCCTGGCCAACCGCTGCGTGCTCGGACCCTACTGTGGTCAAGACAGCGACTGCCCGAACCCGTCGCAGTGCATCAACAACACCTGTCAGAACCCGGGCGGCTGCACCGCCGACAGCGACTGCCCCTCCGGTCAGTACTGCTGGGCCGGTGCCTGCTACGCCATCCCCGCGCCCGAGTGCTCGGTCGATGCCGACTGCGGCCCCAATCAGGAGTGCAATTACGGCTTCTGCCAGGACACCTCGGTGCAGTCATGCCGCATCAACTCCGACTGCCCCACCGGCGAGTTGTGCGTCAACGGCACCTGCCAGTCGGGCACCCAGTGCCTCGACGACGGCGACTGCAACTTCAACGAAGTCTGCCGCGGCGGCCAATGCGTGGTCCCTTAAGGTTGCTTGTCGGCTATAAACTGCGCTAATAGCAAAGCGCCCGTCGGAATGGACCGACGGGCGCTTTGTTTTTGCTTCTTGCTGTGCTTCGCAGCCTTCGAGAACCAAGAACCAAGAGCCAAGAACCGAAAAGCAGTTGCTTGCAGTAAGGCGTACCGCGATGAAGGACGACCAGCTACGTTTAACCGAAATCTTCTACAGCATCCAAGGCGAGTCCACGCGCGCCGGGCTACCGTGCGTCTTTGTGCGGCTGTCGCGTTGCAATCTGCGCTGCTCGTGGTGCGACACCCCCTACTCGTTCAAAGGGGGCGACAAGAAGAGCCTTGACGACATCGTCGCCCAGGTCGAGAGCTACGGCTGTAACTTGGTCGAGATCACCGGCGGAGAGCCGCTACTGCAGCCCGACGTCCATCCGCTGATGACACGGTTGTGCGACGAGGGCTACGAGGTGCTCATCGAGACGTCCGGGTCGCTCGACATCGCGCCGATCGACGATCGGGTGCGCGTGATCATGGACCTGAAGGCGCCGGGCAGTGGCGAGGTGGAGAAGAACCTGTGGGAGAATATCGCCGAGCTCAAGCCGACGGATGAGGTCAAAATCGTGGTGCTCGATCGGCAGGACTTCGACTGGGCGGTCGAGGCCTGCCGCGAGCACGAGCTGTTCGAGCGTGTCGATGAGGTCCACTTCTCGCCGGTGCACGGCGAACTCGACTCGAACACGCTGGCGAATTGGATCTTGGAGGAGAGGCTTCCGGTCAGGCTGAACTTGCAGATCCACAAGTTCATGGGGGTAGAGTGACGACTATTTGAGCTGACAAAGTACGATTTGGGGGCTGCCGCACTGGATATCCGTGCAAAATCACGACCCTCAAATTGTAGTTTGTCTGCCGCAATAGACTCAGTTGTACTCGTTGAGGACGTCGACGCGCTCGCGCAGTTCCTTGCCCACCTTGAAATGCACTGACTTCTTGGCGTCGACGAAGACCTCTTCGCCGGTGCGCGGATTGCGACCCACGCGGGCGTCGTACTCGCGGATCGAGAAGCTTCCAAAGCCGCGCAGCTCGATACGGTCTTCCTGGAGCAGCGCGTCCTTCATCGCATCAAAAATTGCATTGACCACGTCATAGGCGCGGTTTTTGGGGATATCGATGCGCTCGGCAACAACTTCGATAAGTTCGGATTTGGTCATCGTACAACTCGCGTCAAACTTACTTTAACCAATCGGTTAAATCTCAGTAAAATCACCCACCTAACGCCTTTGGCCGCTTTCGTGGGGAGCGGCAGTTAATGACAACCGGATGGAGTTGTCAACCGGCGACTGTGGGTCCCCTTCGTGGTCAATTCGTCTACTTCTTTTTACCGACGTGAACGCGGAAGAGCTGCTGACCCATAAAGATGTAGTCGCCGTTCTCCAGCTGCGTCTTCTCCCAGAGCTTGGTCCAAGTGCCGTTCGAGGAGTTGAGATCGACCAAGTAGCACTGGCCGTCCTCGCCCGTATAGATCTGAGCGTGTCGACTCGACATGAACTTGTCGTGCGGAAAGATGATGTCGCCTTTCTCACGTCCGAGCACCGCGCCCGATTCGGGCAGGCAGTACACGTTCTGGACGACGTTTCCGATGCCAATCTGCAAGATCTTGTAGTTGCCACCCGGGGCCGGGCTGCCCATGTAGCGGGTGCCGTCGGACGATTTGGTCTTGGGGGTGATCGACTGCTCGAAGCGCTCGAAGCGCAGCACCTGGCGACCCATCAAGAAGGAGTCGCCGGGCGTCAGGCGCACCTCGTCACGAAGCTTCAGGAAGGTGCCGTTGAGGCTGTAGAGATCTTCGATGTACAGATCGCCGTTCTCGATGTGTAGTCGAGCGTGCTTCGGGCTCAGAAAGGCGTCGGTGGGAAACCGGGTGTCGCCGTCTCGGCCGAGCGTGGTCTCCAAAAACTCGAGCGGAATGGAGATCCCGTCGGAGCCGTCCTCGTTGATCGACACGAGGTGGACGTCCCAGGGGTTCTCCTGCTTGGCTGCCGCGGAGGGGGGCGGCGGCTGGCGTTGGGGCTCGGGGCTTTTGGCGCCACTGGGGGCCTTGGCAGCGCTCTTGAGGCTGCCGCCGCACTGCACGCAAAAGCGCATGCCAGGCGGGTTGCTGGCGTGGCAAGACGAGCACACGATGCCCTGCGCATCGCTCTGCGGGCTCTTGGCGGTCGTCGCCGGCTGGACGACGGGGGGATCGACCATACGATCGGTCTGGTCGATCGGCTGCTCGGTATCGACGGTCTCGTCGACCTCTTCGAGCACGTAGCCCTCGTCGGGCTCATCTTGGCTGTCGAGGGCGTCGAGCAAAAAGTTTTGCAGCTCGTCGTCCGAGATGTTGGGATCGGGCTCGTCCTGGCTGTCGAGGCTAGGGGCCTCGTCGACCTCGGACAGAGCGGCGCCAGGCCCCCGAAAGCGCTTGGCCATCTGGGAGATCGCGTCTTCGTCGTCGGTCACGTTCGAGCCGAGATCGAGTCTGTCGGAGACCGGGTTGCGGAATCTCCCCTTCATCTTGATACCGTCATCGGAGTCGTCGGGGCCCTTCCCCTCGCTCGGTCCCGACAAAGCCTGTGAGGCCAATTTTCCCTCGTCCACTGATTTGCCTCCAATCGGTCGGCGAAATTCGAGTTGTGGCGCGTGTTCTGGACGTTGGACAATCTACAGCACGCTATGGGTCGATGCAAGATGCTCGACCGGAAAACAACTGCCGAAAACCGACGGATTTTTGAACGCTGGCAAGTGTTTAGCGCCCGCGCGCCGACCCTATTCGGTGCATAGACTTGACAATCGTCGGATCACCTGCCAAGTTCCGCTCCCTCAGGGAAGGGCTTCGCGGGCCCGTACGTTGAATCCATCGCATACATGCCGTCTTTTAAGGCCGGCATTTGCCGAAGATACAGCCGCAAGCTACCAACGCCTTCGAGCCAGAAAGGAACGATTATGTCGCGCAAATGTAAATTGACGAACAAGAAGCCGCTGGTTGGCAACAAAGTCTCGCACGCCAACAACCGCACGAAAATGCGGCAGCAGCCGAACCTCAAAAAGAAGCGTATCTACATCCCCGAAGAGGATCGCTGGGTGCGTGTCAAGCTGTCGGCGCGCGCGCTGCGCACCGTCTCCAAGAAAGGCCTGCTCGCCTTCTTGAAGGACAAAGGCCTGCGTCTGAAGGACGTGTTGGCTTAATCTGCCGAGACAGTAAGAATCACCGAGCGCCGTATCGCTATGTCGATGCGGCGCTTTGTGTGTTTGAGCGATCGGTCTGTTTCCCGACCACGCTCACCCTCCGCTTTTTCCAGCGCCCATCTGTGTGCTACCTTCTTGGAAGTAACGCAGCTTTCTTTTCCCTCTGGCGCTGACCATGAACGAGGACCTCGTACACAGCGACCTCGCCCCCTCGACGGTGCGAGCCCGTGCCAACAGCACGGACAGCCGTGAGGCGCTCTTGGCCTGGCTGAGTCGGCCCAAGACTAGCCTCGAGGACACGATCCGCGAGCTCTCCTCCGAGCAGCTCACCCGCCTTCTCGAAGAGATTGGGGAAGTGCTTCGCCAGCAAGAGGCGAAATTTACCTGCATGCAGGAGATCGGCAGCGCGCTGGGCCAGACGATCCAGCTCGACGAGCTGTTGCACCTGATCATGGAGAAGATCACCCGGTTGATGGAAGCCCAGCGCTCGACCCTGTTTTTGGTCGACGATGAGACCGGTGAGCTGTGGAGCAAGGTCGCCCAGGGGGGCGTCGACACCGAGATCCGCCTGCAGGCGGGTCAGGGCTTGGCCGGTTGGGTCGCGATGACCGGCAAGAGCATCAACGTGCGCGACGCCTACAACGATCCGCGTTTCAACCCCGACGTCGACGCTCAGACCGGCTACAAGACGCGCAACATGCTGTGCCAGCCGGTGCGCAACCAAGAGGGCCACATCATCGGGGTCGTCCAGGTGCTCAACCGAAACTCGGGCGATTTCACCATTCAGGATGAAAATCTGCTCAGCGCGATCGCCAGCCAGACGGCGGTCGCCATCGAGAACAGCAAGCTGTACCTGTCGGTGGTCGACAAGAATATCGAACTTCGGCGCACCCAAAAGGAGCTCGAAAAGAAGGTCAACGAGCTCGATCTGCTCTACGAAGTCGAGCGCGAGTTGAGCCGCGCGCTCGATCTCGACGATCTCATCGAGACGATCACCCAAAAGGCGCTCGACCTGATCTCGGCGCGCGCCTCGGCGCTGACCCTCCGCGAGGACGACCACAACCGCATGTATGTGCTCGTCGATCGCTCCCCGAAGATCAGCGATCGCCAGTGGGAGTTCTCCACCAGCGTCATCTCGTGTGGCCGCGGCATCGCCGGTAAGGTCATCGAGTCGGGCGATCCCTTCGTGTGCGACATGGGCAACTGCGGAGTGGTCTCCGAGGCGGCCAGCTACGAGATCGGCTTCGAGGTGCACAACGTCATCTCGGTGCCGCTATTCGATGACGACGAGTGCATCGGCGCCCTCGAGGTGATGAACCGCTTCCACGACGCGCCCGAGGACGGCGACGAGCCCCGAAGCGGGTTCACTGAGGACGACAAAAAGATCCTGACGCTGATCGCCGGCCAGATCGCCGCGGCGGTCGCCACACGCCGGCACCGCCAGGAGCAAGAGAAGGCCGAGCGTCTGGCCACCATCGGCCAGATGCTCACCGGTGTGGTCCATGATCTCAAAAACCCGATCGCGGTCATCTCCGGCAACGTGCAGTTGATGGCCAAGGCCGACGATCGTGAAAAGCGCGACGAGTACGCCGCCAGCATCAAAAAGCAGTTCAAGCACCTCAACCAGATGACGCGCGAGTTGCTCGTCTTTGCCCGCGGTGACACCGAGATCACCGTCGATGAGGTCATCTTGAGCGAGTTTTTCGCCGAGGTCGGCGAATTGCTGCGCCACGAACTCTCCGACACCGACGTCGAATTTCGCACCCGCCTCGATTACGAGGGCAAAGCGTGCTTCGACAGCGGCAAGATGAAGCGCACGATCGTCAACCTGGCTCGAAACGCCGCCGAGGCGATGACCGACGGCGGCGTCTTCGAGATGTCGGTCGATCGGAATGAGGAGACCGGCGAGTTGGTTTTCGCCTGCCGTGACACCGGTCCGGGTATCCCCGAGGAGATCCGCACCACGCTGTTCGACTCGTTCGTCACCAAAGGTAAAAAACACGGCACCGGCCTGGGCTTGGCGATCGTCAAAAAGATCGTCGAAGAGCACGGCGGTGAGATCACCTTCGAGACTGAAATAGGCAAAGGAACGACGTTCTATATCTCTTTGCCCCAATCCGACTGATAGCCTATGCCCAAGCTTCGCTACTTCGTCACCCCGCTGGCCCTGTCGATCGCCCTGACGGGCGGCTGCAAATACACCGGCGGCGACGATCCTTCCGCCGATCAGCAGCCAAGCGCGCCCGCCAAGGACGACCCCGCCGAGCAAGATCCCGCCGAGCAAGATCCCGCCGAGCAAGACCCGGCTCGGGAGCCCGGTTCCGAGGCAAAAGCCGACGAATCGGCGGAGGCCCAGGCGGACGACGCGACGGCAAAAGAAGATCCCAACGGCCTCGGCGAGGGTACCGACGTCCAACGACGGCTCATGGCCAAGGCGAAGCAGGCCTTTTTGACCGAGGATCTCGACCGCGCCGAAGAATTGTTCGGGGCGTTGGTCAAAACCGAGCCCGTCTCCGGCCCGCAAGTCTCCGGGGCGATCGCGCTCGCTCAGATCTACAACGAAACCGACCGTCCCGAGAAAGCGCTGGAGTTGTACGACCAGCTCGCCGAGCGCGTCGACGATATCCCCGAGGTCCAGCTGGTCATCGCCCGTGCGTTCGCCCAGCAGGGCGAGTCGACCCGGGCCATCGAGGCCTACAAAAAACTCCTCGCCACCCAACCCGATTATGTGTTCGCGCTGCTCGAGCTCGGCCAGATCTATTCGGACGCGGGGCGCGAGGAAGAAGCGACCAAGACGCTCTACAAATACGAAAAGAAGATCTACGCGCTCGCGCAGCAGCTCGAGAGCGCCGAGACAGAGCCCGCCGAGCGGATCCGTATTCTCGATGTCTTTTCGCTGGTGAGTGACGATCGCGCCACCGAAGCGGTGGTCAAATCGCTGGGGGCCAAGGAGCCTCAGGTGCGCCAGAAGGCGGCCACCGTGCTCGGCGAGACGGGCGCCGGGGAGGCCAAAAAGGTGCTCGAGCAGGTCTCCATCAACGACCCGCATATGGGCGTGCGCATGGCCGCCAAAGATGCGCTCAAGAGACTCGAAAAGCTCGGCACCGAGAGCGGAGAGCAGATCGGGCCGAGCTTCGTCGAGGATGAGAACCAGATTCCCACCGAGTAAAGGGCAGCGCGTTCGTCGCTGCCTGCGACATTCTCACTGCAGCAAGAACACACCTTCGTCGCCCCTGATATCGAGGGCGCGGAAGTAGATGAAGTTGCTCGCCGGATCGGGGACGATCAGCCAGCGTCCTGCGGGCAGGTTATTCTCTGCGAGCACCTGTGTCGGCAGCACCGTGGTCGTACGGTAGCTGTCGGGTGAGAAGTTACGCTCGACGCTGAATCGGTACGAGAACTCCTCGTCGGCGCTTCGCGCCGGGTCCACCGGGGCCTGCGCTCCCTCGGGCGCGAATCCTTCGAAGAGTTGGAAGCTGAAGTAGGGGCCTTCGAACAACTCGCCGGTCTGCACGCGCGCATTGAAGCGGGCGTCGTCAGCGCCGAATTTGGGCTGGCAGGTGCCCAGCACGCTGGTGCGGTCGGACAAGAAGCCGGAGCGGTCGCCGACGACGATCCACTCGTCGTTCGCGCGGATTTCGTAGCGCACGCCCTCGGCAAAGCAACCTCGCGACGGCAATTCATCGACGAAATTCTCGCCTTCGTCCTCCTCGGCGATCACCGACAGCACGAGCGCGTCGGGGCGCACCTCGGAGATCTCCCAGGTGCGGAAATCGCGCGCATCTTGGTCGTCGACAAAGATGTCACACTGGCTGGGAATCTCGCCGTTGGGGTCGACCGGCGTCGACAGAATCGTCAGGCGGTCGCCCTCTTGGACGCCCGTCTCACACAAGTCGAGGCCGACGACGGTCAGCTCGCCCGGCTCCTCGGCGACGATGCCGTCGTCTCGGTTGGTGCCGGGGATGACCCCCTCCCAAGTCACGGTGACCGACTCTTGGACGATCGCCTGGTCGGCGACGCTGACGAAATTCTCGACGGCGACGCTGCCCTCGTCGGTGGGCTCGAGGCCCAATGTGCTCTGTTGCAGAAGCGAGGCGCGGTCGAACTCCCGATCTTCAATGGCCGCGGCGAGCGCATCGTCGCCGACGGAGGCCGCGAACGGGTCGATGGGCTGCGGGCGAAGTGGCGAGGTGCAGCTTACGTCGACAGGGCCGTCGAGGGAGGCGCGGAGCGCGTCGACGAAGACCTGCGGGTTCTCGCATGTGCCCAGGCCGCGCACGCGGCTCTGGCGGTCACTGGAGTCCTGAAGCTGGAAGTTCGGGTTGACGACCTGGCGGAACCCATCGCCCTCGACGAGTCGTTCGCCCGCGCAGTCGACCTCTTCGAGCGTGCCCTCTCCGCCGAGACATTCCTCGACGTCGTACTCGATCGGGAACGCAGGGAGGTCGAGGCAGTTGGCCTCAGCGGCTGGATCGGTGACCTCGCACTCCACACTGGCAGCGTTGAGGTTGTAGACGAATCCACCGTCGGTGGCCACGAACGCGCCGAAGACGTAGCGCACGATGTAGTGCGAGTCGTCCTGCGGGTCTTGCCAGGTGACGTCGCGCTCGACGAGTGCGTCGACGGCGGTGGGCGCCGGGGGCACCGAGATGCCGAGCTGGCTGGAGAACGGCGTGCGGTCGCGACCGCCGGCGTCAAAGGCGTCGATGAGCTCGAGGCGGGTGGCGTCGACCACGATGACCTGATTGTTGGCCTGGTCGACGGCGTACAAAAAGTTGCCTGCCGGGTCGATGCTCACGGAGGTGTAGCCGAGTGGTTCGGCGGCGCGCTCGGTGCGCCCGACGTCACCATAGCAGGCGTCGTCGGCCGGATAGTCAGTCTGTCCGTCGTCGTCGTTGTCGCGCCCGTCCATGCAGGCGAGCGTGGCATCTGCGACGATGGGCGCGTCTTCGGCGCCGCCGCTGTAGAGGCAGTCGGGATCTTGGCGGTCGATGAGGCCGTCGGGTTGACCTTCTTCATTGTCGACGCCGTCGGAGCACTCCCCCTGCGGGGTTCGGCCGATGCCGTCGGGGCTCTCCGAGCCGCGCGGGCCGTAGCATTGCGGGTCGTTCTGGTCGACGAGTCCGTCGCCCTCGTTGTCGATGCCGTCGGAGCAGCCAAACGTCAGCCCGACACGCGCGACTTCACAGGGCGCGGCGTCGCCTTCGAGGCAGCCGTCGTCGAAGGTGTCGAGGCCCGTGTCGGTGACCGCGAAGACCGAGGCGAAGTTGGCGTCGGTGTAGACGGCGTAGACGAGATCGCCAGTGGGGCCGACGACCAGGTCGCTGACCGTGCCCGGCAGCGCGATGGTCTGGCCGGCGTCCTGCGTCGGCACGTCGTCGCAGCCGGTGTCGGCGGGCGCCTGATCTCGATCGATATTGCCTTCTTCGTCGATGGCGTTCTGGGGAAATGCGCACTCGACTTCGTCGTGCGTCCACAGCCTGGACGGGTTGGTCAGCGCCACGACGAGTGTTCCGGGGGCGTCGGCGCTCGGCTTCGGGGTCACCACCACCTTTTTGGGGGCCTCGTCAAAGACGATATCGTCTTGGAGCGCCTTGAGCACCGTCAGGTTGATCACCGACACGGAGGCGTCGGCCTGGTTGACCGCGTAGGCGGTCGTGCCCGTGCCGGCAGCCACGTCGACCGGTGAATTGCCCACCGGAATGTGGGTCACGCCGGGCACGGCCGGGTCGAGGTCGACCAGCCGAGGGGTCCGTTGCGTGTCTTCCCGGGTGTTGCGGGTCATGTCGATGACGCCGACGCTGTTGCCGGTCTGGTTGGCGACCAGGCCGATGGCGCTGACTTCCTCGACGCCCTCCTCAGTGGTGCCGCATTCGCTCAGCACGGGCCGCACCGCGCCGCCAAACGGCGCGCTGCTCGTCATGCAGACTTGGCCTCGGGCGATGGTCATCGCACGGGGCGACTGCAGACTCGCCGGCTGTTCGAAGTCGTCTTCGCTGCAGCCGGCGGACAGGCCGGCTCCCAAGATCAGGGCACCAACAAGGGCGGTTGCGTTTGTAAGTCGCATCATAGTCAAAGCCGTCATTGAATCTTGCTGATCACCGTGTGGTAGCGTGACAGCTCGGGTGCCTCGGGATTGCGGTTGAGCGGATTGATGTCGATGACCGCCACCGAACCGCAGCTTCCGGTCGACGCGCAGTCAACGGAGCTGTCTTGGGCGTCGTCGAACAGGGTGACGAACAGCCGGCAGCGTTCGTCGGCCTCCGAGCAGCCGCTGGTCGGCGGCTCGATGGCCATCTCGTAGGGGCTGGCGTCGAGCAAGATCTCGTCGGTGATCGTCAGGCTGTCGACGTCGACCACCTGGATCGACTCGTCGTCGAAGCTCGAGATATAGGCCAACTGACGGCCCTGCGGAGTGGTGTGCAGCACGATGTCGCTGGGCCCGTCTGGCAGCGGCAGCGCCGAAGCAACCTCGTGGGAGGTGCCGGTGCCTTCATCGGGGTCGGCGGCCACGAGCTTGACCACGTGCATCGCGTCGGGGCGGCGGGTGACCACATAGAGTCGGTCGCCGGCGTCGTTGAACGCCATGCCGCGCGCGTCGATGGGAATGATATTGTTGTTGATCGTGCCGTGGTTCAGCTCGAAGAAGCCGCGCTGGATGATCGCCTCGACCTCGCCTTCCTCGTTGATGAACGGCTGGAAGATGCCCACGCCGTTGGTGCTGCGCGCGCCCACATACAGGTTCTGGGTGCCGGGGCGCCGGGCGATGGTGGTGGCGCGGAAAAACGGGGCCGTCTGAATCGTGCCGCCGGCCAATTGTCCGCCGGGCAGGCTGATCGACGAGACGCGTGCGGCCTGGTTGTCCCGGCTCTGCAGGTGCGTGGTGTTGATGACGTCGACCGGCTCACCGCCGCGCTCGACGGTGAATACCGACAGGGCGAACGGGTCGGGCGGAAGCTCCGCGCCGCCCGACTGGTCGGGCACGCGGTCGATGACGCATTCGGCGGGGTCGGAGGTCTGCGCGCCGTCGGCTCCGGTGCAGAAAAGCGCGCTGCCGTCGTCGGCCACCTCGTAGGCGACCACCACGTCGTCGGCCCGGGCGGTCACATACGCTTTGGAGGCGTCTTCGTTGAGCTCGATGAACGCGCCGAAGGAGGGCAGAAAGGGGGTCTGCTCCGCTGCGATCTCGAGCGTGTCGGCGTCGATGACGCTCACGGTGCCGCCCGCGCTGGGTCGGTAGCGCGCGTCGAAGTTGCTATTGACCACGTACAGGTAGCGCCCGTTGGGGTGAAAGGTCACCCCGATGGGGTAGTTGAGCTGGTCGCGGCGGGGCAGCGAGCCCTCGAACTCGTTGTTGCAGCTTGTCGGCACAACCAGTGCCGCCAGCAAAAACAACACTATTGTAAGCAGCCGGATTCGGGGTTTCATGGGCGGTTCTGGCATCGGTGTATGCGGGCCGGAGACGGGCGCCCGGCGTATCGTAGAGGGTGGATTACCACCGTGATCGGTCTGAATGCAAGTTGGTCGCCGAAAAGCAACGCCCCCGGCGGTTGTCCGCATTGACGCACACGCAGCAAATCGCTACTCCATAAACCAGCAAAAGCTGGTCGTTTCTATGCATTTCGAGCGGCGTCGCCGTCGCCAAGGAGTTGCAACCATGCGTTACTCGGTCCTTGTTCCGTCTCTCCTGCTCGCCCTGGGCGTCTCTGCGTCGGCCTCGGCCGAATCCAAGGTCTACAACTGGCCCGACAGCGACATGCCCGTGCTGGTCGAGAACGACTCGGGGCTCATTTTCATCACCAACGAGAAGCGCCCCCACCGTGTGTACACTTGGAAGGCGCGCAACGATGGCGACGCAGACAACCTCTATCTGGTCGACCTCGACGGCGACCAGTCCTACGAGGTCGTGGGCGCCGGCAAGCCGACGTTTGTGCTCAAGACCAACAGCGACCCGATGTGGCAGCTCGAGAAGGGCTGCGATCAGACGATCGTGGCCGATTTCGTGGCCGACGACAAACTCGACCTGTTGTGTCAGAACAGCAAGGCGATGAAGGTCTACACCTACGACGGCCAGTTCGTCTGGGAACTGTCCCTGGGCCGACGCATCGACCACTGCCGCGCCGGTGACTACAACGGCGACCTCAAAGCCGACCTCGAGTGCAAATACCGCGGCATGAACAAGTGGGCGCGCATCGACGCCGCCGGTGAAGTCCTTGCCAAGGAACTCGCCGAGCCCGAGATTGCCGAAGACGCCGTCGACCTGAGCGAAGCCAGCCCGGTCGAGCTGTCCGACGCGGTCAAGAAAGCCGCCAAGGGCGCCGAAATCGACGGCGAGGTCCAGGCCGGCCTGCAGAAAGACCTCGACGGTGACGGCAAAACCGAGACCGTGGCGGTGACCGACAAGTCGATCTTCATCATCAGCGCCGATGGCAAGACCAAAGAGAAGTTTGCCGCGTCGGCCAAAAAGTACAGCCGCAAACCCTTCGCCAAGCTCAACAGCGTCTACGCCAACAACTTCGCTGACAACCAGAAGGCCCAAGAGGTCGTCAACGGCCTGCAGGACAAGCTGTCCAAGTGCTACGCCAGCCGCGTGCGCCGCAACCGCTTCACCGGCACCGGCCAGCTCATCTTGACGGTCAACGTCAATGAAAAGGGCAAGGTCAGCGCGGTCAACAAGCTGCACTCGGCGATCAACGACAAGAAGGTCGAGAATTGCGCCAAGAAGGTCTTGAAGCGCGGTGACTTTCCGAAGGCCGAAGGGGGCACCGGCACGATCAACGTGAACATGAAGTACACGTTTCGGGACGAGTAAGAATCAGCGAACGCTGCAAATACAACGGAGAATAACATGAACGATCGACTCCCCATCCGCGCCCCGCGCGGCACCGAATTGCGCTGCAAGGGCTGGATTCAAGAGGCCGCGCTTCGCATGCTGATGAACAACCTCGACCCGGAGGTCGCCGAGGCGCCCGAGCGCCTGGTGGTCTACGGCGGCACCGGCAAGGCGGCGCGCAACTGGGAGTGCTACGACCGCATCGTGCGCGAGCTCGAGCGCCTCGAAGACGACGAGACGCTGTTGGTGCAGTCGGGCAAGGCCGTCGGGGTCTTCAAGACCCACAAAGATGCCCCCCGCGTGCTCATCGCCAACTCGAACCTCGTGGGCAAGTGGGCCAATTGGGACCACTTCAACGAGCTCGAGAAGCAGGGCTTGATGATGTACGGCCAGATGACCGCCGGCAGCTGGATCTACATCGGCACCCAGGGCATCTTGCAGGGCACCTACGAGACGTTCGCCGCCGCCGGCAAAAAGCACTTCGACAGTGACCTGTCGGGCAAATTCGTGCTCACCGCCGGTCTGGGCGGCATGGGCGGGGCGCAGCCGTTGGCGGCGACCTTCAACGGCGCGGCTTTCCTGGGTGTGGAGGTCGACAAGCACCGCATCGAGCGGCGCATCGAAACCGGCTACTGCGACAAGTGGACCGACGACCTCGACGAGGCGCTCGCCTGGATCATGGACGCGAAGGAGAAAGGCGAAGCGCTGAGCGTCGCGCTCCTGGGTAACGCCGCCGAGGTCCACCCCGAGCTGCTCGAGCGCGGCGTGATTCCCGACATCGTCACCGACCAGACCGCCGCGCACGACCCGCTCAACGGCTACGTGCCCGCCGGCTACACCGTCGAAGAGGCCGACGCCTACCGCGAGAGCGATCCGTCGGGCTATCTCGAAGAGGCCGTCGAGAGCATCACGCGCCATGTCGAGGCGATGGTCGGCTTCAAAGATGAGGGCGCGATCGTCTTCGACTACGGCAACAATATCCGCCAGGTCGCCCTCGACAACGGCTTCGAGCGCGCCTTCGAGTTCCCCGGCTTCGTGCCCGCCTACATCCGCCCGCTCTTCTGTGAGGGCCAGGGGCCGTTCCGCTGGGCGGCGCTGTCGGGCGACCCGCAAGATATCTACAAGACCGACGAGGCCATCCGCGAGCTCTTCCCCGAAAAAGAGCACCTGATGCGCTGGATTGACATGGCCCAAGAGAAGGTCCACTTCCAGGGCTTGCCGTCGCGCATCTGCTGGCTCGGCTACGGCGAGCGGGTCAAAGCCGGCCTGAAGTTCAACGAGATGGTCAAGAATGGCGAGCTGAGCGCACCGGTGGTCATCGGCCGCGACCACCTCGACTGCGGAAGCGTCGCCAGCCCCAACCGTGAGACCGAGTCCATGAAGGACGGCACCGACGCGGTCGCCGACTGGCCGATCCTCAACGCCATGCTCAACGCCATCGGCGGGGCGAGCTGGGTCAGCTTCCACCACGGCGGCGGCGTGGGCATGGGCTACAGCCTGCACGCCGGCCAGGTCATCGTGGCCGACGGCACCGATGCGGCGGCCGCGCGCCTCGAGCGCGTGCTGACGACCGATCCCGGCATGGGCGTCATCCGCCACGCGGATGCGGGGTATGAGAAGGCGATCGATTGCGCGAAGGAGCATGGGGTGCGGGTTCCGCATCTTGATGATTGAGGCGCCTCGGTTTTCGAAGGCCTGCTATTCGAGGCGAGGGCGAATGACGCCCTCGATAAACTACAATTTGAGGGTCGTTTCGATGCGGCTTATGTGATCGTTGGCACGACCCCCAAATTGTAGTTTGCGCCGAATTTCAGGCGCCTAAAATAGCAGGCGCCACTCATCTGCAAGGCGAACGAACGGAACGACACACACCAATGAACAACACATTCACCATCCACGCCCGCCAACTCCTCACCATGCCCGAGGAGTCCGACGCACTGCGCGACTACGACCCGCAGGCCGATCTCCACGCGCGTGACCGCGAGATCGTCGGCGCCATCGACGACGCCGGCGTCTTCGTCAATGACGGCCAGATCGAATGGTTCGGCCCGTACGAAGAGCGCACCGAAGAGGCCAAGCAGGCCCCGCAGATTCGGGCCGAGCTGGTCACCCCGGGCTGGGTCGACTGTCACACCCACGCCGTGTTCGCCGGCGAGCGCGCCGACGAATTCGTGTTGCGCAACGCCGGGCGGCCCTACGTCGAGATTTTGGAGGAGGGTGGCGGCATCCTCAATTCGGTCGACGCGCTTCGGCGTGCATCGACCAAGGAGCTCGCCGACGCGCTGCTCGAGCGCGTCTTCGACTCGGTGCGAGCGGGCGTGACCACCCTGGAGGTCAAGACCGGCTACGGGTTGACGACCTCCGACGAGCTCAAGTCGCTCAAGGCGATTCAGATGGTCGCCGACCAGGAGGTGCCTTGCGAGCTGGTCCCCTGCTTTTTGGGGGCGCACGCCATCCCGCGTGAGTACCGCGACCGCCGAGACGAGTATGTCGACCTGGTCTGTGAGGAGATGATCCCGAAGGTCGCCGAGCAGAACTTGGCGCAGTATTGCGACGTCTTCTGCGACCGCGGCGCGTTCACCGTCGACGAGGCGCGCCGCATCCTGACGACCGGCCAAGACCACGGGCTCATCGCCCGCATCCACGCCGACGAACTCACCGACGCCGGCGCTGCGCGCTTGGCCGCCGAAGTAGGCGCCGCCAGCGCCGACCACCTCGAGTACACCTCTGACGACGCCATCGCCGCGATGGCCGACGCGGGCGTGGTGGGCGTGTTGATGCCCGCGGTCAACTTGTTCTTGGGCACCACCGACCACCTCGCCCCGGCCAGGAAGCTCTTGCAGGCCGGCTGTGAGGTCGCCGTGGCGACCGACTTCAACCCGGGAAGCGCCATGACGCAGGACTTAGGCCTGATGCTCACGCTCGCCTGCACGCTCTACAAGATGACCCCGGGAGAGGCGCTGCGCGCGGTGACCATCGGCGCGGCCAAGGCGCTTCGGCGCGACGATATCGGCCGCATTCGCACGGGCGTGACGGCCAACCTGACGATGCTCAGCGTCCCCTCGATGACCTACGTTCCGTATCACTTCGGCACCAGTCATGTGAGCGGCGTGGTGCAAAACGGCGAATTTGCCTACTGGACCGAACAGGACACGGTATGAGTGAGGCGCTCGAGAGGCTCGAGGATTTCTTGGAGGAGCTGCTGGACGAGGGCGCCGAGCGGCTGGTGGTCCGCTGGGTCGACGAGACCCGCCCGGTACCCGAAGACGAGAGTGGCTTTACCGTCAAACGCGTCATCCGCGCCACTCTGACGGCGCGCATGGGCGACGAGGTCGTCCAACGCGACTTCGACGACATCGCCTACAAAAAACTGCGTCAGACGGTGGCGATGTACCCCTTCCAGACGCTGTACCGCAGCGATAATCTGACGCGTTAGTTCCTCCCCGAGTCGGGGAGGGGTGGCGAGGCGGAAGTGGAGGGTTTCTGAACCCCCTCCGCATCCCCGCGTCGGGGAGAGGACTACTGTGTCGAAAGGAAGTACAAGAACACGCCCAGGATCAACCCTCCGATCACCACACCCAGCAAGATCTCTTTGACCACGCTCGAGCTCTTGGCCTCGGCGGCCGGGGAAGGCCGCTCGCTGGCGAGGTCGATTTCGTCGGTGGCGCGGATGTTGGCGGGTTGAGGGCCAGATCCGCCGAGCATGGCCGCGTGGTCGTCGCGGTTGAACTCCTGGGTGGGCTGCTCGTCGATCGGAGGGGCGAACGAGCCGGTATTGCGGGGTTCGACGCGGGGCGAGCTGTCTTCGATGGGAGCGACGTCGTAGCCGGAGCGACGGTTGGTCGTGGCCATGTCGTCGCCCGCAGGATCGAGGTCGTAGCTGGGACGCTCTTTGGTGGTGCCCAAGCCGCCGACCGGCCCCGACTCTTCGTAGGCGGGAAAGTCGGCGAACGGGTCGATGGAGCGCCTTCCACCCCCTCTGGACTGGGCGTTCCCGTTGGGCTGGCCGCCGTCGTTGGCCAGGGCCTGGTCGATCTCGCGCATCGAGGGCATCCCCAGCGAGTGCGGGGTCGTCGAAGCGTCTTCGTCGGCCTGGCCGAACTCGTTGGGCACCCGGGGGTTGCCCGGCTTCGAGGAGCGGCGCCCCTCGCCCAGGTCGAGCGTTTCCAGGTCGAGCACCATGTCGGTGGCGGTCTGGTAGCGCTTGGTGACGTCCTTTTCGACTGCGCGTTCGATGATGTCGGCAAAGATCGACTCGTTGACCTCGGCCGGAAGCTTCAGGGGTTTGTCGGAGGCTTGGAACAGGATCGTGTCGTAGACCGACTCGATCTGGACGAGCTTCTCGCCGGTGAGCATCTCGGCGATGATCAGCCCCATGGCGTACAGATCGGCCTGAGGGCCGACGTTTTTCTTGTGTACGAGCTCGGGCGACATATAAGCGGGGGTGCCCACCAGGGTCTTGGCGGCGGTCAGCTCCTCGCTCTGGTCGTCTTCGAGGGCTTTGGCGAAGCCAAAATCGAGCACTTTGACGTGTCCCTTGCCCCCGTCGTTGACCAAAAAGATGTTGGCCGGCTTCAAGTCGCGGTGGACGATTCCCAACTCGTGGGCAGCTTCAAGAGCAGACAACGTTTCAAGGGAGATACGCCGCACCAGTCGAGGATTGAGCGCACCGTGATGGCGCAACAGCGTCTTGAGATCGGTGCCCTCCAGAAACTCCATGGCCATGTACGGCAGGCCCGAGAGGGTCTCGCCGTAGTAGAAGACGCGCAAGACATGGGGATGGCGCAGGCTGTAGATCAGCCGTGCCTCACGCTCGAAGCGCTGGCGAAGCTCGTCCTCGTCGTGAGGGCCGGGCTTGAGCACTTTGAGCGCGAGGGTGCGGTCCTCGAGGAGATCATGGGCTCGATAGACCGCGCCAAAATTTCCATGGTCGAGCTCGGACTCGATGCGAAACACATCATCGACGACCTCGCCGACCTCGGGCATCCGAGACATCTCGGCGACTCCTGGCGCTGGACTTCCTTAAGACGCGTCGGCGGCCATTGTGCAACAGAATGCAGTGGGTGTCATGTGGAGAAAGTCGCGAGGAATACATTAAACCGTTATGTCCGTTCATCACTCGGACACGACAGCGGGTTCTTCGGGGTGAGGGCTTGCCGCGGAGCGCATCCTGCGCAAGGATAGAGCCTACGGGACACGTTCTCTCTCCTTATTTACTTGCTGTCTGTAATTTGTTGATCTCACACAGTACGAACAGGCATGGAAAAACTGATGGGCAACCTCAAGCGCCACGGGCGTTTCATTGTCGCCTTCCTCTCGCTGGCCATCGCGTTTGTTCTGAGCGTTCAGTTCAGCGACCGCGGGGTGCAGTTCGATTTGAAGAACTCCGAGGTGTCGGCCTCCGAGGGTAAAGACGGCGAGTACGACTTGTCGGCGCTCAAGATCCTCAACCGGGTCTTGCTGCGCATCAAGGACAACTATGTCGAGCCCGAGCGCGTCGACCCCAACAAGATGCTCATCGCCGCGCTCGACGAGGTGCAAAACTCGATCACCGAGTTGGTGGTCACCTTCGTGGGGGGCAAAGAGAACCCGTCGGCCATCAAGGTCCACGTCAACGGGTCGACCAAAAGCTTCAAGGTCAAGGAACTCGAGAGCCTCTGGGAGATGAGCTTCCGGCTGCAGAAGATGTTCCGCTTTGTCGAAGAGCATCTGCAGGAGGACCCCGATCTCGACTTTCGCGAGATCGAGTACGCCGCCATCAACGGTATGCTCACCACCCTCGACCCGCACAGCACGCTCCTGCCGCCTCGCCACTACGAGGAGATGCAGACTCAGACCGGCGGTAAATTCGGCGGCCTGGGCATCGTCATCTCCATCCGTGACGGCGAGCTCACCGTCATGAGCCCGATCCCGGACACCCCGGCGGCCAAGCAAGGCATCAAGGCCAAAGACAAGATCGTGCGCATCGGCGAAGAGTCGACCATCAACATGAACCTCAACGAAGCCGTCAGCATGATGCGCGGCGAGCCGGGCACGGCGGTCGATATCTGGATCAAGCGCAAGGCGTGGAGCGAGCCCAGAAAGTTCACCGTGACCCGCGCGATCATCAACATCGAGTCGGTCGACAGTCAGGCCTTGGGCGACAAGGTCGGCTACATCCGCATCAAGAACTTCCAGGCCAACACCCACAGCGACCTGGTCAAGCACCTCAAGAAGCTCAAAAAGAAGATGGGCGGCATGCAGGGGCTCGTCCTCGACCTGCGCGACAACCCCGGCGGTCTTCTGGACCAGGCCATCAAAGTCAGCGACGCCTTCCTCGACCAGGGAGCCATCGTCAGCACCGTGGGCGTGGGGAACAAGATGCGCGACAAAAAGGTCGCCACCAAGTCGGGCACCGAGCCCAAGTATCCCATCGTGGTGCTGGTCAACGCCGGCAGCGCCTCGGCCTCCGAGATCGTCAGCGGCGCGCTGCAGAACCACGACCGCGCCCTGGTCGTCGGTGACACCACCTTCGGCAAAGGCTCGGTCCAGGTGCTCTACGAGTTCAACGACAACTCGGCGCTCAAGCTGACCGTGGCCCAGTACCTGACCCCGGGCGACATCTCCATTCAGGGCAAGGGCATCGCCCCGGACCTGCGCCTCGTGCCGGTGGCGCTGGCCGACGGCGAGGCCGACATGTTCCTGTCGAACAATATTTTGCGTGAGAGCGACCTCGAGAGCCACCTGTCCAACGCCGCGGCGCACGCCGCCGGTGACGGCGTCGGCTTTGTGCGCTTCCTCGAAGACGTGCCCGCCGACGGTGAAGAGGAGGAGTTCGAAGATCCCAACGCCTTCAAAGAGGACTTCGAGATCAAGTTCGGCCAGCAACTCGTCGCCGCCGTGGGCAAGACGTGGAAGCGCCAGGCGCTGCTCGAGAAGCTGCAGCCCGAGCTCGGCAAGATCTCCGAGCGTGAGATGAAGGAGATTCAGAAAAAGCTCTCCACGCTCGACGTCGATTGGTCTGAAGGTGAAAACCCGGAAACGGCCAACGTCGACCTCGAAGTGACCACCTCGGTCGACAAGGATACCGTCAAGGCCGGCGAGAAGGTCAAAATCACCGCCAAGGCCACCAACAAGGGCAAAAAGACCCTGCATCGCCTCAAGGCCATCTCCTCGAGCGACAACCCCGTGCTCGATGACAAGGAGTTTTTGTTCGGTAAGCTCGCGCCCGGTGCGTCCAAAGAGTGGACCGTCGAAGTCGAGCTTCCCAAAGACGCCATGAGCCGCCACGACCTGCTCGAGTTCCAGGTCAGCGGCCCCGAAGACAAGTTCGGTGACACGGTCAAAAAGCCGCTTCGCATCGTCGGCCTCGACCGGCCTCAGTTCGCCTTTGCCTACGAAGTGGTCGACGCCAGCGGCGACGGCGTGCTTCAAAAGGACGAGAAGGTGACCTTCCGCACCATCGTCAAGAACGTCGGCCAGGCCGACAGCAACGAGACGATGGTCTACCTCAAAAACCTCGCCGGTGAGGCCGTCTACCTCGACAAGGGCCGCGTCAAGATCGACAAGATCGAAAAGGGCACCGAAGAGGTCGCCGAGTTCGAATTCCACCTCAAGGAGATCCCCGAGAACGATTACATCGAGCTCGAGATCGACGTCTTCGACAACGTCTTCCGCGACTTCGTCCACAAAAAGATCAAGGTGCCGTTTGCCGCCAGCAAGGACAAGGTCGCAGACGCCAAGGGCGTGGCCAAGGTCAAAAGCGGCCCGGCTAAGCTCTTCCTGGGGGCCACGACCAAGGCCGATGTCGCCGCCATGGCCGACAAGGACGCCACCCTGCCTGTGGTCGGAAAGCTCGACGATTGGGTCAAGGTCGACCTGGGCCGACGCAAGGCTTGGATCCAGAAGTCGCTGGTCGACTACGATTCGGGCGCCACGGCCGAACTCAGCGGCGTGACCCGGCGCAACAACTTCCAGTCGCCGCAGGTCGAACTCAACCCGTCGACGATGATGACCTCCAAGGACTCGGTCTCGCTCGAGGCGGTCGTCGAAGATGATTCGTCCATCAAGGACTACTACATCTTCGTGGTCAACCGACAGGACGCCACCAGCATCAACACGCGCAAGCTCGAGTACACCAAGGTCGACGGCCAGAAGGCCGAGATCGCCTCGAAGATTCCGCTGTTCAAGGGGATGAACCGCGTCTCGATCATCGCGCGTGACGAAGACGGCATGCAGACGAGCCAAGACACGTACATCTACCGCAACTGACTCTATTTGAGGCGAGGGCGAACAACGCCCTCGCAGAACAACGATTTGAGGGTCGTTTCAATCACCACAGTCGGTGCATTGAAACGACCCTCAAATTTTTTGCGCCGCTTTTCAGGCGCCTCGAATAGTAGGCGCCACGCCTCTGCAAGGCCTACTCACACGCTGTCGCGCAACAGACGATCCACGTGCCCTTTGGCGCGCACGTTGTCCTGGATCTCGGCGATCTTGCCCTCTTCGTCGATGAAGAACGTCGAGCGCACGATCCCCGTGTAGGTCTTGCCGTAATTCTTCTTCTCGCGCCACACGCCGTACGCCTCGGCGACCTGGTGGTCCGGGTCGGCCAAGAGCGTGAAGTTCAGGTCGTGCTTGTCGCGAAACTTCTCGTGGCGTTCGACCGGATCGGGCGACACGCCCAGCACCTTGAAGCCTTTGTCTTCGAAGGTGTCCATATTGTCACGGAAGTCGCACGCCTGGGTGGTGCAGCCGGGAGTCATGTCCTTCGGGTAGAAGTACAAAACGACCTTCTGGCCGCGGAGATCGCTCAGCGAAACCTCGCCCGCGTCGTCGGAATCGAGCGTGAAATCGGGAGCCTCGTCGCCTACCTTCAAAACTGGGTTGGTGCCCATCATTTACCTCGTTTGTGTTGATGCTATCAAATTTCGTTCCCACTCATATGAAATGCGCCCCAAATGAGCAAGATGCTCCTCCACCGTGGGGGAGGTGTCTCGCACGCGGTACCGTGCGAGACGCAGGGAGCACCATCAACCCACCACTCGCCATTTGACTTTCAACGCCCCCTCGTGGAAGGTCACAGCGCTTTGGCGCGTTGGATAGTTGAGGCGCATCATACCTTTGCTACCAAGGCCATTTGGAGAACGGAGACGGCGCGATGGAACCAGTTCGCATCCGACAAGACGTCGACCCCAATTCACGAGAGTATCGGCGCAACCTGATCATCGTGATTGGGATCTTGCTCTTTTTGACGGTCACCGGAGGCACCATCCTCGGCTATAAAATCCGCACGGCCGAGAACGCCAAGGCTGCGTCCGAGGCCGCGGCCGAATCGGGCGAGCGGACCGCCGAGCAGAAGGAAAAAGATCGCGCGATGGAGATCTTACGCGAGAAGAAGTAGTCATCTAAGAAGTACCGGCCACCATGAAAGTCCACTTTGTCACACACGGCTGCAAGGCCAATCAGTACGACACCGAAAAGTTTCGCCAGGAGCTCGAGGCCCGCGGGGCGGTCGCCGTCGACGACCCCCTCGAGGCGGACGCGTGCGTGGTGAACACCTGCACGGTGACCAACAACGCCGATGCCGGCGCGCGCAAGGCGATTCGCCGCCTCAAACGTGACAACCCGGACGTCCAGATCATCGTGGCCGGCTGCTCGGCGGCGCTTCGCTTCGACGACTATATGGACATGGACGAGGTCACCGGGGTGGTCAAAGGCCACGACGCGGTGGCCGTGGCCGGCATGGTCGCCCCCGAGGCGCCGCTGGTCGATCGCGACGAAGAGCCCATCGGTGGGGTGCTACTGGAGAAGAACGAGCGTGGCACGCGCGGCTGGATGAAGATCCAGGACGGCTGCAACCGTCGCTGCTCGTTTTGCGCCACCAAGCTCGCCCGCGGCAAGAGCCGCTCTCGCCTCGAAGACGACATCGTCGCCGAGGCCGAGCAGCTCGCCGAGTTCCACCGCGAGCTCGTCTTTACGGGCATCCACATCGGCCACTACGGCCACGATCTGGAGGGCGGCAAAAAGGAGCACACGCTCTCCAAGCTCATCCGCCGGCTGCTCGATGAAGTCCCCGACGTGCGTTTTCGGCTCGGCAGCATCGAGGCGACCGAGATCGACGACCTGATGATCGACCTGCTCGAGACCTCCGGCGGGCGCCTGGTGCCCCATCTGCACGTGCCCATGCAGGCCGGCTCGAACGCCGTGTTGCGCAACATGCGCCGCTGGCACACCCGCGAGCAGTACCGCGATCGTCTCGTCGAGATCGTCGAGCGGCTGCCCTATCTGGGCCTCGGCGCCGACGTCATCGTCGGCTTCCCCGGTGAGACGGACGAGGACTTTGCCCAGACACGCGACCTGGTCGAGACGCTCCCGTTTACCTACCTGCACGTGTTCCCTTACTCCGAGCGAGACGGCACGGTGGCCGCCGACATGGACGACAAGATCCACGGCGACATCAAGTCGGCGCGCAGCCAGGAGCTTCGCGAGCTCGCCCAGGCCAAGGGCGAAGCCTACCATCGCTCTCGGGTCGGCCAGGCCGCCGAGATCGTCGTCGAGGAGAACAACTACGGCGTGACCGAAGATTACCTGCGGGTGCGCCTGACCGGGAATCCCGACGAGCGCACCGGCGATCTGGTCTATGCGCCGCTGCAGATGGATGATGGTGAATTGATCGCTCGGGTCTGAACCGAAGAGAGAACCATGCTCGAACAGCTCTGGCTGTTTCACTGTGGGTGGATACGTGTGCCCCGCCCGATCATCGTGGCGGGCGCTCCGATGACGTTTCCGCGCCTGCCAATGCTCGCCGCACTCGGCTATCACTCCGAGCACGGCCCTTTTTTGATTGACGCGCCGTTTGGCCACGAGGGCCCCTCGAACGTCGGCTCGATGATGGGCGCGCTGCTTCGCGGCGCCGGTCTGAAGTTCGAAGACGAGTGGTCGGTGGTCCCGCGCCTCGAGCAACTCGGTTTTCGCCCCTCCGAGATCAACCACATCTTGATGACTCACCTCCACTACGATCACACCGGTGGGATGAAGGAGTTGGGCCACGCGCATTTCCACATCGCCCGCAGCGAGTGGGAGTTCCCGCTGAGCCTCACGCCCTTCACCGCGCTTCGCGAGGGCTACCAACTCGACGATTTTCGGGCGATGCGAAACCGCGTCGAGCTATTCGACGACCCCGCCCCTCTCGAAGAAGACCCCGATGGGGTCGATTTGTTCGGCGACGGCTCGGTGCGCGCGGTGGGCCTGCCCGGCCACTCCATCGGCCACGTCGGCTACCGGTTGACCTTTGACGACGGCCGGCGCGTCTTTTTGGTCGGAGACGCCGCCTTTTGCGTCGAGCACATCATCGAGCGCCGCCGGCTGGGTCGCATGCCGCGCTCGTTCGCCTACAACCTCGCGCAGGCCGAGGAGACGCTTCGCTCACTGCGCCTCTACCACGACGAGCATCCCGACGAGGTCATCGTCCCCTCCCACGACTTCGAATGGGGCGAGCGTTGCCTCGACGGGCCGACGCCGCTGCATCGGTTGGAGGGTTGAACCCCCCCAATCCACCGTGCTAGCGTCTCCCGTTGCGTAAACGCCAACTGCCAACGAGAGAACGAGCGTGACTGACTCGACGACCCTGCTGCGCAACGCCACCATCGTGACCATGAACGACGCCTTCGACGTCATCGAAGGCGACGTGTTGATTCGTGACGGCAACATCGAGGCGGTGGGCCAGGTCGACGTGCAGCAGGCCGACGGAGCCGAAGTCGTCGACGTCGGCGGCCAAGCGCTCATCCCCGGCTTTGTGCAGACCCACATCCACCTGTGCCAGACGTTGATGCGCAACCTGGCCGACGACATGGTGCTCATCGACTGGCTGCGAAAGCGCATCTGGCCCTACGAGGCCGCCCTCGAGCCCGACGAGCTGTACGCCAGCGCCGAGCTGGGACTGGCCGAATTGGTGCTGGGCGGCACCACCACGCTGCTCGACATGGGCACTGTGCGTCACACCGACGCTGTGGGCGAGGCGGTCAAAGCCTCGGGCATCCGCGCGTTCATCGGCAAGTGCATGATGGACCACGGTGACCAAGTCCCCGGGCCGCTGCTCGAGGACTCGAAGGAGAGCCTGCGTGAGAGCCTCGCTCTGGCCGAGCGTTGGGACGGGGCGGCCGAGGGGCGTATCCGCTATGCCTTTGCGCCACGCTTCGCCGTGTCGTGCACGCGCGGGCTTCTTGAGTCGGTGGTCGAGGCGGCCAACGACCTCGACCTGCATATCCACACCCACAGCTCCGAAACCGAATTCGAAAACGAGTTCACCCACAAGCATTACGGGGTGAGCAACATCGAGTTCCTCGAGCAAATCGGCATGACGCGGCCCAAGAGTGTCTTCGCCCACGGCGTTCACGTCAGTGACCACGAATGCCAGGTGCTCGCTCACACCGGCTCGGCGGTCAGTCACTGCCCGTCGAGTAACCTCAAGCTCGCCAGCGGCATTGCGAATATGCCGCGCTACGACAAGTACGGCGTGCAGGTGTCGCTGGGCGCCGACGGGGCGCCGTGCAACAACAACCTGGACGCCTTCGTCGAGATGCGCCTGGCTGCGCTCATCCAAAAGCCGATCCACGGCCCGCGCGCCATGCCCGCCCGTCGCGTGCTCGAGTTGGCGACCATCGACGGTGCCCGCGCGCTGCACATCGACGACAAGGTGGGAAGCATCGAGGTGGGCAAGAGCGCCGACCTGGTGGTCGTCGATCTCGACGCCGATCCGGGGTGTGGCCCGGGAGGGGACGTCTACTCGCGCCTCGTCTACTCGGCTCACCGCAGCAACGTGCGCCATGTATTCGCCTCCGGGCGTCAGGTGGTGCGCAACGGCGAACTCGCCGGCGTCGATCTCGACCGGGTGCTCGACACCGCTGCAGGCGCGCAACGCGCCGTCGTCGAGCGGATGGAAGAGATCTGAGTTTCCCGCCACCCCTGCTGTATGCCCTTCAGGCCCCGATTGATCCCCCTGAACACGATACCGCTCTGGGCGGTGGACTGGGCGGCTCTGTCTTTGACCGAGCGGTCAATGTGCCCGTGGAGGCCTCCACGGGCCGATTTCTAGCGGCAGAAGCCACAGTGAAACTGTTTTCTTCGTATTACGAGTAAAGCGTTCTCCACGCAAACTAAAAAAACTGCCCCCAGAAATAATTTGACACCCCTCGTTGACCGTTTTGGGGGCCATTCTTAGGCTCGAAGACGTGGTGGAGGTAATGCCCAGTATCCACCATGCCTCCCAGGCGCAGTAGCTCAAGGAGGAGATTATGGGGTGGATATCGGTGGGTGCCGATATCGACGGGATCGGTGTGTGGTGCACCGTCTCCAAGGCGAACAACTCAAGGTTCTGTCAGTGTTCAGCTCAAGGAAGGAGAAAGAAGTTATGACAACTCAGGGCTCTGTCAAGTGGTTCAATAACGCAAAAGGGTACGGATTCATCCGAGTGGATGGTGTCGACGAAGATATCTTCGTGCACTACAGCTCCATTCTGGAGGACGGCTTCAAGACCTTGAAGGCCGATGAAGACGTCGAATTCGAACTCCAGCGCGGGCCCAAAGGACTGCACGCCACGGACGTCGAGCGACTTGGACTTCCCAACTAACTTTTCCACGCTCTCATTGTCGAGTCGGCCGGCGCGTCATCCTCGAGATGGCGGCACGGCCGACTCGGCAAGATCGGTCTCATCATAATCTTAACAACCAGGCACTTCTTTTTTCTGAAAGCGCCTACCGCTCGACGAAAGACAACAACATGAACGAAGCTCTCGTTGCTTCCTCGCCGAACCCGACCTCATCAAACCCGATGAGGGCGGCGGCGGGGCACACGTATCTCTGCGTAACCGACCTGTACGAGCAGCAGTTGCGTCAGGGGAACTTGGTCGCAGCGCAATGTGTCTCGTGCAGCCAACACCACTTTCCTCCCACCGATCTGTGCCCGCATTGCCAGTCGGCCCACATGCGTCCGCTGGCGTTGTCCGGACGCGGCCGGCTCTGCTCGGCCGAGATTGCCGCGAGTCCCGAAGAGCTTTCCTTGGGGCGCATTCTGCTCGAAGAAGGCATCCACGTACGTGCGCTGCTTGTCGGCGCCTTTCGCGACCCTCAGGTCTTGCGTGCCAGCTTGGCCCAAAAGCCCGTCGAGGTGACTCCGGCCGTCCTGTCGACCTGCGGTGTGACGATCCTGGCTTTCAAGCCTGCCTGAGTACCCTGGAGCGACGGCCTGCGTCGCTCCGATTTCAGGCGCTCGGCTCCCCCTGCATCTCGAGTTCGGCAGCGTATACCTCCCGGTAATGCGCCCGCTCGATAAACCACCAAAAAGCTAGGATGCTCACCTGCATGAAGGCGGCTGCCAGTAGTGCATGCAGCGAGGCGAGTGCAATCGCCACGCCGTAGGCGTGCGCGTAGCCGATCGTGTACATGGGGTTGGAGAACCAGCGGTAGGGGCCTTCGGCGCTGTGTTCGATCTCGTCGGGCGGGGCGAAGAAATCGACCCAGTAGTAGCCGTCGCCGATGGTGCGCCGCGCCCAATGCTTGATGCCGTAGCCCACTGCGACCAGCAGCCCGCCGATCGTCCAGTAGAACCAATCTCCGACACCCAGCGCCATGGTGTCGCGCGTGACGACGGCGAGGACCACCAGGCTGATTCCGTAGTTGTTCATGATGACCGCGGCCGGCTCCCTGAATCGGCGGAACCCCTCTTCGGGCCCCCACCGGCTCGTAAACCAACTGGCGCTGTCTTCAAGCCACAGCGACACGCCCACAAAGCCGACGTAGGCCAGGGTGCTTGCGATCAGAAAGCCCGTCGCGGCCCATGTATGGCCGGACCAAACGAGCGCAATCCACAGGGCGGCGAGTACGGCGTACGAGAGGATCGATTTAGCTGAAAGCATCTATCCTTTGCCATGATGGCTCTCGGAGTCGCGAAAACACGAGTAGCACGGAATGTTTCGGTGCTACGACGTTAACAGCGCTCCGGCGTCGAGGCAAAGGCTGCTGGCGGAAGGTACTCAGCCGCGTTTGTAGAGACGCAGCTTCCCGTCGTCGGTGCCGACGGCAAGATAGTCGTCTTTGCGCTGTAGCGCCCAGGTCGGGGTGTCGAGTTCGAGGGTCTGGAAGGGCTTGTCGGCGCGAGGCACGTACAGGTGGACCTGTCCGTCTTTTCCGCCCGAGGCGATCGCTCCGTCCTTGGCGACGGCTGCGGTGGTGGCTTCGCCCCGGTGCGTGACCAGCTCGCGCGTGCCGTGCTCGTCGGTGATCGACACACGCCCGTCGGCCGTCGTCCACACGTACCCCGCTTTGCTCTGGTCCAAGCACAAGATCTTGCCGAATCCGTCGAGCTGGTCGATTTGCAAACCGGCAGGGTTCCACACCCTCAACGAGCCGTCATGGCCCACCGTCAGCAAGCCCTTGGAGCCAAAGTCGACGCCGGACACAGGTCCGCCATGCCCGCTGAGCACTGCGCCGAGTTCGCCATCTTGGAGGTGCCACGCCCGCGCGGTGCCGTCGAAGCTGCCGCTAAGGATGACCTTGCCGTTTCTGGAGATGGCCAAGCTCGAAATCCAAGATTCGTGGCCGGAGAGTTGGGCATGGCGCACAATCTCAGCCTTGGCGAGCGTCTTCTGGGGAATCAGCCAGGCGTGGATCAGGCTATCGTCGCCCCCCGCGAGCACCATGGTGCCGTCGGGGGTAAAGACCACGTCGTTGAGCCCGTCGCTGCCCACGTGGAACTGGTGCTTTTGAGTGCCGTCGAAGCCCCAGATCGCCACGGTGTCGTTGCCCCCGCAGCTGGCCAGAAGCTTGGTCTGCGGGTAGATGTCGCAGCCGTAGACCCAACGGTGGGGCGTGTCGTACTCGCGCACAAGCTTGTAGGCCGTGTCGGCCGCCAAGGGCCGCTTGATGATGCCCATGCCGGGCGCTGACGCCGCCGATCGACGGTCCCACAGGTCACGGAAGTCGGTCTCGATAACCTCCGGGCCCTCGGACTGTGCCGATGTGGCCTCACCGGCCTTGGAGACTTCGGGGACTTCGAGGTCCGACGCCTCCGAGTCGCCGGGGCTGAGCCTGCCCGCGCTTCCCGTGCCCAGTCTGCCTTTGCGCAAGATGCCGAGGCTCTTACCGCTGATCTGCTTGGTGGAATCCTCGGGCGCTTCTTGTGTAGGCGTGCGAAACTCGTCCGCCAGGCTGACCTCACGCGCCGCGGTCGACTCGCCGAAGTTGAGCGAATCGGGGGTGATATTCTGCTCGACTTTGGTGTACTCGTCCGGCGCTCGCAGCGGGCGCGCACCGGTAAGCGTACCGCTGCGGTTTTCGTTGGAGTGGCGCACCGGCCCGTTGCTCTGGTCCAGCTCGTCTTCCACCTCCGAAGGCATCCCGAACTGCGTGGTGTTGCCGTAGATATCGGGGACGAGATCCTCGTCGTCGGCAAGCGGATCACTTGACTCATTGGCGAGGGCGGAATCATCGAGCGTCTGCGGCTCGGATTCGTCGACTGTCTGCGGCTCGGACTCGTCGACTGTCTGCGGCTCGTCGACTGTCTGCGGCTCGGATTCGCCGACTGTCTGCGGCTCGTCGACTGTCTGCGGTTCGTCCGCCGTCTGCGGTTCCCCAGGAGGCATCGCCACGTCATCTTCGGTGGGCGTTGTCCGCTCTTGGTCGGAGCGCAGCGACGGGGGCAGCTCGGACGAAGCTTGGGAGTGGGCCTCCGAAGGGTCGAGAAGGCCGCCAAAGTCCGAAAAGACTTCGCTCTCAATGCCAAGATCGAGGTCGAGGTGCGAGTCGACCGATTCCATCCCGGCCGGCCTCTTCGTCTTCTTTGTCGCAGCGTGCTCCGCCGTGCGCTGCTTGAGCTTGCCAAGGCTCGCCTTGAGTCTGTGCTTGAGGCTGTCGGAGTCGGGATCCTGCTCGGGCTCGGGTGCTTGCTCGGGCTCGGGTGCTTCTTCCTGCGCACGATCGCTCGCGAGCGCCTCCTCGACAACGCTTTGGTCGAGCATTTGAGTCGCTGCATCTGCGTGGAACGCATTGGCGGGGTCGATCTCGTCTTCGTCATCGGCAAAGTCGCCTACGGAAGAAACGACATCGAGCCCGAGATCATCGGGAGCGCTCTCCAAAAAATCGCTCAGAGAACCATCTTCCTCGCCATTCTGGTCGGCTTCCTCGTCTGCGAGCGCCTCGTCGAGTTGGTCGAGGGGTGATTCTCCCTCCTCGTCTTGCGCAGCGTCGTCGGCGAGCGCGTCGTCGAGCTGGTCGAACGCCGACTCGTCTTCGTCGACTTCTTGGCCTCCGTCGGCGAGCGCGTCGTCGAGATCGAGCCCCGGCTCGTCATCGAGTTCCGGGTCGAACGGCTCCTCGTCGCCGTCATCTTCAAGGCCGCCCTCATCTTCTCCAGCGTAGGACGCGAATCGATCGACGGCGTCTGACTCCTCATCCGAGAGCGCGGCGTCGAGCTGGTCCTCGGCGCTGTCGAGAACTCGGTCGTCGTGCGATGGCACAGCCTCGTCGAGCGCCTGTTCGGGCACGTCGAGCTCGTCGTCGTCGACGGCTTCATCGAGGATGGCCATGGGCGTCTTCGCCCCGGGCTCGCTCTTGTGGCGAAGCTCACGAACCGCGCGCTCGGCGTCCATGGGGCGCTCGGTGCGAACACCCAGGTTACTCTGGACGTCGTCGTCGGCCGACGGGTCGGCGCCAAACGCGTCGGCGCCGAGTTCGAAGCCGCCCGAGACGCTCTCTCCGAGCAGGCCGATGCAGCGAAAGTCGTCGGTGGTCCAGATACGCGCCGTTTTGTCGCTGGAGATCGTCACAAAGCGCGCGTCGTCGAGCGGAGTCAAACCCAGAATCCAGTCGGTGTGGGCGGACGAAAACTGCTCGAGCTGAGCCTCCTGCCAGTTCCACACGCCGACGTGCTGGTCGTAGCTGGCCGAGACCAGGTGGGGCGTCTGAGGGGGAAAGTAGAGCTGCGAGACGTAGTCGCGGTGGTACTCGTAGGAGTAGCGCGGGGTGAGCGAGTCGGCGGCGTACAGGCCAATGGTGTTGTCCCAACTCGCCGCGGCGATGAATTCGTCGTCGGGTGTCCAGGCGACGTCGACAACCCAACCGTGGTGCTCGAAGGCGGCGGCGACGAGCGGTTTGGCGGCCGACTCGCGCACGTCCCAGAGGTAGACTCCGTTGTCCATGCAGCCGCTGACAAGGTGCGTGCCCGACTGCGAGAACGCCAGGCAAAGCGGCCAAGCTTCGCATCCCTCGAGGGTGAGCGTCTCGGCGTGCGAGTTGGTGTCCCACAGCTTGATGAGGCGGTCGCGCCCGGCGCTTGCGAGCTGGCGGCCATCGGTGGAGAAGGCGAGGGCGGTGATGTCGTTTTTGTGGGCGTCTTCGGCGACATGCACTGTCGGCTCGGCCTGACCGTCGGGCACGACGAGCACGACTTCGCCCTGCTTGCAACCAAGGGCGAAGAAGTAGCTGTCGCCGTCGAAGCTGCCGCTGGCGGCAAAGATACACGGCTCGACGTCGAGCTTGAGTTCCCAGACAAGTTCGGCGGTCGCGTCCTGGTCGGCGGTGGCGTCACCGTCGAACTCGGGAAGCCTCCAGGCTGCCAGGGCGCCGGTTGCGTGGGCGGTGACGACGACCCTGGGGGCGATGAAAGTCAGCCCGCGCAAGGCGCTGCGAGCGGTCGCCAATTCGAAGTCAGGTTTGCGGCGAGGCGCCGACTCGGACGCCGCTGTCGACACGGACCAGATGGAGACGGTCTGTGAGCCGACCGCTACTGCCAAGAGGCCAGATTTCGGGTCGTGGCCATGATGGACGCGGTTCAACATACAAGCAGATCCCTGCGGATACGTCGGGCAAGTTTCTCCGGTCGACTGTACGACATGCGCCCCGATTCGCAAAGTCGCCCGGACCGGTTGCCCCCGAAAAAGGACGCCGGCAGACGCCACAACCGCATCCAACCCTGCCACGATTTCAGCCACCATGCTGAAAACAGAAAATTCACCCCGATCTCGCCGCTCCCCCCACACGGTGTCAGACACCGTGTGGGTTAGCTTTCATGCGCATCACGGCGCGATCGGGGAGCCGATCTTCTGCCGCATCTCCGAAAAAAATTTCGCTCGATCACGCAACGAATCTCCCCTTTTTGCCGAAAACCGTAATGAGGGCTGTAGACGAACCTTCAATTATTCACGGAGCACGGCACCCATGGGACACCCGCTGCGAAATCAGGAAAAGGACGCCATCTACGAACTCGGCAACCGCACGCTGCACCAGATCTATGCGCTTTTGCCCGAAGAGCAGGTCAACGCCATCATCCTGGGACTGCTGTCCAAGTACGCCTGGATGTATGGGGTCGAAATCTTCGCCTTTTGCTTCATGTCCAATCACTTCCACATCCTGGCGCGCTGTCGCTCGCTGCAGATGCATCTGTTCATGCGCGACTTCCAGAGCCAGCTCGCTCGAAAGATCAACAAGTTACGCAACCGCACGGGCACCTTCTGGGAGCGTCGCTACACCGCAACCAAGGTCCTCACAGACGAGGCGATGCTCCAACGCCTGCGCTACATCGTGTGCAACCCGTCTGAGTCGAACCTCGTACACCACCCGAAGCAGTGGCCGGGGCTGTGCTCGTGGGACATCCACAAAAGCGGAAAGCCGATGGTGGGAGAGGTCGTCAACCGCAAGACGTACTGGGCGGAGAAGCGCAAGAAGAAGAACGAAGGCAAGACCGAAGCCGAGCTCATCGAGATGGCCACCGAGCGGTATGCGCTCGAGATGGCCAAACTTCCGCAGTGGCAGGAGCTCGACGATGACGCCTACCACCAAAAGATCGTCGACGAGTGCCACGAGCACGCAGGTGAGCTGGCCAAAAGGCGCAAGACTCCGTGTTTAGGGCCCCAGAAAGCGCTCAGTGTGAAGTGGAACGACCGCCCCAAAAAACCCAAGAAGGCACCGCGTCCCCTGTGCCATGGTGGCGACTGCAAGCAGCGCCAAACCTACCGCGAGGACTACTTCGCCCTCGTGACTCGCTACCGAAAGGCCATCGACCGATGGCGCAACGGAAAGTCACCGGTGACTTTCCCCGACGGCACCATCCCACCGGGCCGCCAGTTCTGCGTGGGCGGCAGTCACGACATTCGCCGTGAGCCGCCGCCGACGCTCAACTGAGCCCTATCCCTTCCGCTGTGCCAGCCATCGTACCCCGCTCGCTCGTGCCTCTTGAGTCGTGAGTACGCCGAACTGTATCTACAGTGTGCCTGTCGATGCTTCTACGTCCGCGGTTGGCAGAGCGAGACGTCTCAAAGCGACGCCGTGCGTGGTGCGAGGTCGAACACCGGGTCGACTTGCACCATCACGAGGAGTCTGTTTTCTGCGCCAAACGCCCTCAGAACCGCTTGTTAGCCTGACCGACATGGTGTCTGAGACCGTTCGGGGACAGATACCGTTCGGGGGCCAGTTGCCCCCCAAATGGGCGCAGTCACCTGTCCCCTCCGTTCGACGCTTCGCTAGACGAACTGACTATTCAAAAGTACGCGGGGCGCGTGTTCTCCTCCGCCTGGCGGATGAACTCAGTTTTAGGGTGAGCAGGCGAGGAGAAGTGATGCAGAAGGGCAGTTTGATTGCGGTGGTCGTGGCGCTTGTCGTGGGGCTCGCTGCGTGCGACGGCGACAGTGATAACGATTCGGCCAGCAACGGTCAGGGGCAGGCCGATGCTTCGGTCGCTGACGCGGGATCAGATGCTGCTGGCGACGCGGACACGGTGTCTGACACCGGTGACGATGCCGCGGACACGGTGTCTGACACCGGTTCGGGACAGGATTCCGGGGGCACGGATACAGACGATCCCAACGCCGACAATGACGGCGACGGCGCCGTCGCCTCGGTCGACTGCGACGATGACGATCCGCTACGCGCCCCTGGCTTCGCCGAGGGCTGCGACGCGATCGACCGCGACTGTGACGGCACTGCCGTCGAGCCCGATACGGTCAGCTTCTTTCCGGCCGCTGGCGGCGACCCCATCGCGTTGACCGACCAACTCGCCAGCGCGTCGCTAGCCAACCCCGCCGAGCTCACTCTGACCGAAGACGGTGAGCTTCGATTTTGCGAGGGTGACTTCGCGGTGGGTGTGGCGGCGGGGTCACACACGGTCACTGTGACCGGTGACGATCAGAGCACGACCACCCTCGAGGCGACTGGCGGGACCTGCCCCATTGACAGCGACGGCGACCTGTCGGTGCGTGACATGACGCTGGTGGGCCGCGACAGCAATTGTTTGGCCGTGATCCGCGGCCACGGCCCCACGCTCGACGTCCAGGACGTGACCATCCGCGACCACGCCGTCACCGGCTACGGGGCGGCGGCCATCAGCATCGGCAACGAGACCTCGGCCAGCGTCGAGCGCACCACCATCGAGGACGTCACTCAGGCGCTCTTTGCCAAGGTGGCCGGCGGGAGCACCTGTGTTTTCGACATCGATGACCTCACCATCTCCGGCCAGGCCGACAAGTCCGAGTTTTGGTGCGGTCAGGGCACGACTGTGCGCAACGTCACGCTGACCGACAGCATCGAGGGCTTCGAGATCTGGTCGAACGTGACCGTCGACGGCGTTACCATCACCAACAACGGTTCGTCGGCGAGTCCGGCCGCCGAGTTGCTCACGCTACGCCGCGCCGGCTCGGTCACGATCACCAACGTGGTCGCCACCGACAACGTCTCGGACCGCACGGCGTTCAATCTTCTGGCGAACAGCACCGGTGACCTTACGCTGAGCAATGCCGAGTTTCGCAACAACACCGGGGCGGGGATTTTGGGGCTGGGCGCCGAGACGGTCACGGTCCGCGACGTCGTCGTCGCCAACAACGCCAGTGGAGTCAACCAGGTAATCAACGTCTTTAGTGACGAGCTAGCGTCGCTCTCCTTTCACAATCTGACCGTCGAGAACAACACCAGCGAGCGCGCCGCGCTCTACAAAGGCTATCAACACTCCGTCACGCCGACCTTTACCGGGGCCAATGTCTTCCGAAACAACGCCTCCTCGGGCGCGGCGGGGGCGCTCTTCTGGCATCTCGAAGACGGCGCCACGATCGACTTGTCGTCGGTGACTTTCGAGGGCAACAGTGCTGACGACATCGGCGGTGCGGTGCGACTCAGTACCTCCCGGTTTGGCAACGCCGTCACCCTCGTAGGCGGCACGTACCGCAACAACACCTCCGGAGCCGACGGTGGGGCGGTGAACGCCGCCGGCATGAACCTGACCGTTCAGGGCGGCTCCTACCAGGGCAACACCGCCGCCGGCCAGGGCGGCGCGATTTACTCGGAGAACCTCGTGGCCGTCGACGGCGGCACCTTCGAGGACAACACGGCCGCCCACGGCGGCGCCATCCAGGGGAAGTTTCAGATTCCGAACGCCACGATCACGGTCAGCAACGCCACTTTCCGTCGCAACACCGCCACCACGGCCGGTGGTGTGGTCGATCTGTTTCCGTCGATCGCCACCACCAGCATGGGCAACGTCCAGTTCAACGCCTGCACCTTCGGCACCGGCAACGACGCCAACACCCCCGGCGACGTCCACCTGAGCGGTTCCGCTTCCCCCGCCCACCAGACTCCGCCCAACGGCACCGGCCTTTGTGAGTTGGGCAATTCATGCAGCGCGCAGTAGGGCGCCGAGTCGCGGGGGCGCGCCACCTCGCCCCCGCCTCGATTGCGACCGGCGGGTGTGTGGCGTATGGTGCTCGGGAATGGATATTTGATCCCGAGCTGTTCACGAATCTGTGACGACTGTACGTGCGACAAATCGAGGCCCGCGCCGGTGGGTTGCAGCTCTGGCCGTGATCGCGGCCTTGGCCGCCGTCGGCGCCTTCTTGGCGCTGCGAACGAACTCCGGCGCAGAGCCTTCGCTCAAAGACGCCGGCTCACCAGTATACGTGCGCCCTGTGGGCGCAGTGCGTCTGGTCGCCAGCATGGATCCGGCCGAGCCGGATGGCGACGGTCCGTCGCTTCCGGGGCGCGACCCGGCGACCGTGCCCGACAGTCGCATCCAGGTCGACATCGCCGTCAAACTCCAGGAGATGGGCCTGCCGGTCGAGCCGCTCGACATCACCGTCGAGGATCGACTCGTGACCCTCGAAGGCCGCGTCGAGGATGCCCTGCTGCGCGACGCCATCGAGGTGACCGTGCGCTCGGTCGAGGGCGTGCGCGAGGTCGACAACCGCCTCCAGGTCATCCAAACTCAGTAGGTCGTCCAAACCCAGTAGTCCGCGGAGTAGTCCGAGTCGATGTCTCCTCCAGTACGTGCAGTCGTTCTTTCAGGTGGTGGTGCGCGCGGCGCCTACGAGGCGGGCGTGCTGCGCTATATCCTCGAGGAGTTACCCGACGATCTGGGGCACGCTCCGCGCTTCGACGTCATCTGCGGCACGAGCGTCGGCGCCATCAATTCGTCTTGGCTGGCAGCCACGCTCGACGACCCGGCGTTCTGCTTCCAGCGGCTTTGGTACTTGTGGCGCACGCTCAACTTCGACCGCGTCATCCAGCCGTCGCTCCCCAAAATCTTCAGCCTGGTGCGTAACCTGCTGGGCATGGAGTCGTTCGACGATAAGGTCGGCGCCATCGCTGCCAACGAACGTCCCGGCGGCATCCTCGAGACGAGCTTTTTCGACCGGCTCATCCGCAAAGAGCTTCCGCTGGACAATATCGAGCGCAACCTCAAGCGCGGTGTCATCGACGCGGTCACCGTCTCGGCGACCAATATCGCCACCGGCCAGACGACCATTTTTGCCCAGACCGCCGACAACCGGCTGCCGCCGTGGACCCGCGATCCCCGCCGTATCGCCATCGGCGGTCCGATCACCGCCGACAAAGTCTTGGCGAGCGCGGCGATCCCGTTCATGTTCCCGCCGGTCAAGCTCGGCCACCACTGGTTTTGCGACGGCGGGCTTCGCCAAAACACTCCCTTGTCGCCGGCGCTTCGCTTCGACGCCAACCGCGTGCTGGTCATCTCGCTGCGAAGCCGCGGCGACTGGCCCAAGCCCGGCCCCTTCGACGCGCCGCCCGACGCCCCGGACGCACGTTTTCCCGACGTGGGCATGCTCATCGGCAAGCTCCTCGACGCGCTGCTCCTCGACCCGCTCGACTACGACATGAGCGTGCTCGAGCGCATCAACGGCATCCTGCGCTACGGCGAAGAACTCTTTGGCGACGACTCGTTCACCGACGCGCTCAACGAGGTCGTCGAGGTCTACCGCGGCCAAAAGTACCACATCGTCGAGCCGCTTCTCTTGCGGCCCAGCGAGGACCTCGGCCGTCTCGCCTCCGATTTTGCCGTCCAGCAATCCGACGCCTTCTGGGGATCGCGCATGATGGCGTCGGTGGCCCGCGCGGCTGCCGAGCGTGACTATCGCGAGAGCGATCTGCTCAGCTACCTGTTGTTCGACGGGGGCTATACGGGCCAATTGCTCGATATGGGGTATCGCGATGCGGAGGCGATTCACGACGAGCTGGTGGAGTTCTTCCGGGATTGAGGTCCCGAAAAACAACGGTTTTCGAAAGATCTCGAATGATGTACTTTACTCGGGTCATCGATAGCGATTGAAACGAGGCGTGTGTGCATTCGACGGGTTCCTACAGGCCCCGGGGGCGACTGATCGTGGGCGTGCTCGTCGCGTTCGCGCTGGCTGGCCCGCACTTCGTACAGGCACAGCAAGCCCAGTCCAATCCGAGCGCTCCGGCCTCGGCCGAGGGCGACTCGACGGAGAGCGAACGAGCCGAGTCGATTCGCCGCCAACTCGTCTTTGCCTTGAGCGCCTATCATGGCGCGCCGACGCGCGACGCACTCGACGCCATCGGGGCGCCCGATCTCGTGGCGAGTCACCTGCGCGATCTGGCTCGAACCAACAAGCTGCGGCCGTCGATGCGCCTGCGTGCAGTCGACATGCTCGGCCACTATCGCGACGCAAAGACCGTCGCGTTTTTGGGGCGAGTCGTCGACGAGCCCGCCTCCGTTGCGGTGCGCGAGCCCCGGCAACTCGAGTTGTTGCACCACCACGCCATCGCGAGCTTCGCGCGCATTCGCGGCGAGCAGGCGGTGGCAAAGCTGGCGCCTTTGGTGGTCGCTGGTGACTTGCAGCTTCGTTTGACCGCTGTGACGGCGCTGGGGCGTTTCGGTGGCCCGGCCGGTCGCAAACGGTTGTACGACCTGCGAACGAGCATCGACGATCCGGTGGTCCTGCGCACCCTGAACAAATATGTCGTTCGTCCGTCCAAAGAATGAATTCGAGACCCGCCGGGCCGTCCGTGTCGTCGCTGAGTTCGACTGCGGTACGTAGGTTGCTTCAGCGGGTCTACTCGGGTAGGCTTTATAGGCACACACGAGCGGCCAGGAGCTCGAGTTCCAAGCGTGAGGTTGTGAGAAAGTAGGGTTCCATGTCTGATCAAAACGAACAGGGTTTTCCGGCGGGTGGCGCGGATCTATCTGAGCCGTCGGAGACAACAATGATCGTCAACAGCGAGATGCTCCAGCAGGCTCGCCAGGGCCTCAACGAGCGCGATCAGGCGTATTTGATCGTCATCTCGGGGCCGCACGTCGGTCGGATGTACAAAGTTGACCAGAACAACATCACCATGGGCCGCTCGCCCAAGGTCGACCTGCAGCTCAACGACGTGGGGGTGTCGCGCCAGCACGCGCGCATCGTCCACCACGGTGACGACGTCTTCGTCGAAGACCTGCAGAGCGCCAACGGCACCTATATCAACGGACGCCGGGTCACCTCGGAGTACCAACTCCAAGACGGCGACAAGATCACGCTGGGCACCACGACCATCCTCAAGTTCACCTATCACGACAAGCTCGACGAGGACTTCCAGCGCCAGATGTTCGACGCCGCGTTGCGAGATGGGCTGACCGGCGCGTACAACAAAAAGTACATGATGAACCATCTGCGCTCGGAGCTGTCCTACGCGCTGCGCCACGGCACGCATCTGAGCATGCTGATGTTCGACGTCGATCACTTCAAGAACACCAACGACACCTACGGTCACCTGGCCGGTGATCGCATCTTGGCCAAGCTCTCGGAGCTGGCCATGCAGTCGATTCGCAACGAGGACACCTTCGCGCGCTACGGCGGCGAGGAGTTCGCGATCATCTGCCGTGGCATCGCCATCGACCAGTGTGCCCGACTGGGCAATCGCATCCGCAAGCTCGTCGAGCAGACCGACTTCATCTACGAAGGCCAGAATATCCCGGTGACCATCAGCGTGGGCGTCTCCGGCGTTCCGGGCGTGCAGGCACGTGCACCCGAGGACCTGATCGGCGCGGCCGACGAGGCGTTGTACGCCGCCAAGAACGCCGGCCGAAACCGCGTGATGGTGAAGAGATCGTAACCCCTCCCCGCGTCGGGGAGGTGGCGGCGAAGCCGTCGGAGGGGGGCTCAAAAACCAGCCCCGAATACCCACCTCAAATTTTTTGCAATTTCCCATAGAGCGGGTAGCGTAACTGTTGTTATGCACCCGCTCGTTGCACGTATACATCCTAGCTACCGTACGGCGTTCGTCGCCTGGTTTGTCACCCGCGCCTTGTTGTGGCTGACGATGGCCACCTCCGGACGATCGCCGCTCTTTTCGCCCGACAGCTTCGACGGCGGCGCGCCCGCCTGGAGCCTGCTCGTCCACGGCATCGGCGCGCTCGGCGCCCACGGCCCGCTAGTATTGGCCGCACTCGCCGAACTCGTCCTGCTCGCCGGCATCATCGGCGTGTACCGATTCGTGCGCCGCGATCAACTCCCGCAGACCGCCGACCGGGCCACTTGGCTGTGGGCGGCGTGCCCGGCGATGGTGTGGACGCTGCCGGCCGCCGACTGGAGCTTTGCCATCGGCCTCGTGGCGATTTCGTTGGCCGCGCTGTCGGCCAGCCATCACCTGCTCGCCGCGGTCGCACTGATGACCGCCATGGCCTTCAAGCCCGAGGCGGTCTTTGTGTGGCCCGGCGTCGCGATCCTCGGCTGGAAGAATTACCAAGCCGGCAAGCAACACGCCGCGAGCCCGTGGCTGACCACGCTCGGGCCGCCGGCAGCGTTTTCGGGCATCATGCTGTTGGCGATGTCGATGGCCGGGCGCATGGGCGTGTCGTTGCGTACACTGCAGACCGGCAGCGAATGGCGCCAAGGCTTTGCGTGGCAGGGCCTCTCGGCGCACGTGCCCGACTTGTTCTTGGCCGCTGCTGCCGTCAGCGCGCTGTGGATGGCCCTTGCGTACTTCAAGCAAACACCGAAGAGCTGGCCTTTGATGGTCGTGCCATGTGTGGCGTGGCCCTTCTTGCAAGAGCCGCCGACCGCCGCGATCGCAGCGTTTTTGTTCGCCGTGCCCCTCTTCGCCTACCTGGCGAAGGCGTCAGATGATCCGAACCTGGAGAGGCCGCTTCTGGCGGCGTTTGTGGGCGGGTTGTTGGTGTTGGCGCTTTGATTCAAAGATACTTCTCGATCGCGGTGACGAGCTCGTGGCAATCGACGAGGTTGGTCACGTAGTCGAGCTTGTCGGTCGGCAGGATGACCAGCGGCGACAGGTCGTAGGCCTCGATCCAATTCTCGTACAACCCGTGCAGCCGCTCGATGTACTCGACCGGGATATTCTGCTCCATCTCGCGGCCGCGCATGGCGATGCGCTTTTGGACCGTGCTCACCGGGCAACGCAGGTAGATCATGACGTCGGGCGGGCGAATCTCGTCCTGGATCGACTCGTACAGGTTCCGGTACGTGCGGTAGTCGCGCTCGCTCATCGCGCCGGTCTGGTAGAGGTTCTCGGCGAAGATCTCGGCGTCCTCCCAGATCGTGCGATCTTGGATGACGTTTTGCGGCGAGGCGTCGAGCTCCTTGTGCAGCTTGAACTTGGCGGTCAAAAAGTAGACCTGACTGTGGAAGCTCCATCGCTCCATCTCGTCGTAGAAGTCCTCCAGATAGGGGTTGGCCTCGTTGGGCTCGAAGAAGGGCTGGATGTCGAAGCGCTGGCTCAAAAAATCGACGATCGAGCTCTTGCCGGCGCCGATATTGCCGGACACGGCGATGTAGCGTCGGTTGTCCGGCAGGACCGGTTTTGCTAGCTGGACGGTCGACTGGTCGCTCGCCTTGGGGGCAGTGCTGCGGTCGACTTCAACGATGTGGAAAAAATCACTCATCAATTACTGCCTGTCGCCGTGCGAATGTATCGTCGAGGGGGCGCGTTATGTTACTGACTTGGACGTGGATCAACAACGACTTTTTATAACCGCCACGGACGCCGAGAGATCAAAGAGAGAAGAAGAAAAAAGAGCGAAAGCGTGACGCCTTGGGCGACCTTCGCGGTTCATACGCAGTTTTTTGAGAACGAGGAACGAGAATGAGCAGTCGAGATATCATCATCGAGTCGCTGACCGTCGGCCCGATTCAGACGAACGTGTACGTGGTCGGTTGTGCCGAGACGGGTGAGGGCGTGATCGTCGACGCAGGCGGCGATCCCGAGGGGCTCCTGGGGTTGGCGGACGAGCACGATTTGAAGATCACCAAGATCTTGCAGACCCACGCCCACATCGATCACGTGGCGGCGATCCCCGAGATCAAAGAGGCGACCGGCGCGCCGATCTATCTGCACCCGGACGATATGATGCTGTGGCAGGCGGCGCCCCAGCAGGGCCAGATGTTCGGCATTCCGGTCGAGCAGCTGCCCTCGCCCGACAAGGAGTTGTTCGACGGCCAGACGATCGCCATCGGCAAACTCAGCGCCGAAGTGATCTTTTTGCCCGGCCACAGCCCGGGGAGCGTCGGGTTCCATATTGCCGAGCATTCGGTGATCTTGAGCGGTGACGTGCTCTTTGCGGGCAGCATGGGTCGCGTCGACTTGCCCGGCAGTGATCGCAACCAGATGCGCGCCTCCCTCGAGCGCATCAGCGGACTCCCCGACGACACCCGCGTGCTCTCCGGCCACGGCCCCGCCACGAGCATCGGCCGAGAGAAGCAACTCAACCCCTTCCTGAAGCAAGACTGGTAATTCGCCAGGGACGACTCAACGGAACCAGATCGCCCAGACGATGGCGCCCGACAGTCCCGCGATGAGCAGCAGGCCGCCGAGCAGCAAATAGAGCTGCAGGCGGCTCAGCGAGGCGTTGCCGCGGGCCATCTGCTCGATCTGCTGCTTGGCGTCATCGGGCGCGCGGTGGGTCAGTGAATCTTGCCCGGCGGCACGGGCGCGCATCGGTTCGGGGTCGACCTGCTCGTCTTTGACCACCCGGGGGCGCGTCACGTCCTGCGTGTTGACGTCCTCGGTGGCGATGGGTTGGCTGCGATCGGCGTCCCGGCTGTGAAACGGGTGGGTCGTCTCTTGAGACAGCGACTGCATCTCCGAGGAGGTATCGGCGGTCAGCGCGTTCTGTGACTCGCGTGTATCGGCGTCGGCCATCGGCAGCGGCTGGGTGCGCTCCTGCGAGTCGACACCCACCAGGCTCTTCTTGCCGGCGCCGGCACTCTTATCGGCGCCAGGACTCCTATCGGCGCGATCCATCGGCGCGGTGGTGCGCAACTCCTGGCTGTTGTCGGCGTCTTTCTGAACATGAGCTTTGAGCCGCGAGGCATCGAGCTGCACGGTCGCGTCGAGCGTGTCGACCTGCGGCGGAGCTTGCTCCTGGGTCTCCTTCGTCTCGTTGATCAGCTCTTGGAACTGCGTGATGTCGAGCTCGCCGGTGCGGTCGATGGCGATCTCGTCGGCCATCATGGCATACTCGAGCAAGCGGGCCGGCAGCGGAGCCGTGTCGGTGTCGGTGTCGTCGTAGTCCGGCTCGTCGGCCTTGAGCGTGAGCAGCGCGGAGGTCAGTGCTTTGACCGACTGGTAGCGATCGGCCGGCTTTTTGGCCAGCGCCTTGAGGATGATCTCCTCGAGCCGCGGGGAGATCTCGGGGCGAAGCTCGCTGGGCGGAGTGGGCCGCGCTTCGACCTGCGCCATCATCAGGGCAAACTCGGTCGACGCGTTGAAGGGGACGTCGCCCGTACAGAGCTTGTAGATGGTCACGCCCAGGCTGTAGATGTCGGCGCGCCCGTCGATGTCGCGTGAGCCGACGATTTGTTCGGGGCTCATGTAGTGCAGCGTTCCCACCGTGGTGCCCGCCGCGGTTAGATCTTTGCCGCCGCGCTCGACCTTGGCCACACCGAAATCCATGACCTTGGGGACCATGCCCGAGGCGGAGGGCTGCAGCAGGATATTCGACGGCTTGATATCGCGGTGGATGACCCCTTTGTGGTGCGCAAAGCCGACCGCCGAGAGCACCGGGAGCATCAGGCTGAGCAGTTCTTGGGGCTCGAGGGGGCCGTGATCTTGGAGGTACTCGTCGAGCGTCGGCCCGTCGATATACTCCATGATGATGGCCAACTGCGGCTGCTCGACGATGTCGTAGACGTTGATGATGTTGGGGTGGTCGAGGTAGCGCTGGATGCGCCCTTCGTCCAAAAAGCGGGTGCACACCACCGGGTTTTGGCTGTAGTAGGGGTAGAGCACCTTGATGGCGACCTTCTCACCGGTGGCGCGATCGTGGGTCAGATGGATGGCGGCCATGCCGCCCTCGGCGACCTGGTGCTCCACGACGTACCGATCGAGCAGGATCTCTCCTGGCTCGAGAGTGGTCGGTGCCGTTTGTTCATTGCTCGCCATCGAGACCTGCAGCTTACCCAGAGACTTCCAGCTTCGGTATAGTCTAGTTCAATACTACAATTGCGCAAAGAATTGCGGTTTTTGAGCGGAGTTAGGGTTGAGTAGCGCCGAATCCGAGCCAACGAAAAAGTGGATCGCCGCGGCGGTGATCGCCATGATCGGTGGGGGCGTGCTGGTGGCGATGTGGTCGCTCGCCGACGACCCGGCGGCGCCATCGTCGACGACGTCCGAAGAGGCGGCGTTTCGGGCCTTCGAAGCCTCGGAGCCGGCCGCCAAGCAGGGCGCGGAGGGCGAGCCTGAGCGAGACGCGGGCGGCGACGAGCCGACGGCCGACGCGCGTCGGTTTCAGGGAACGATTGTGCGCCCGCCCCCTCTCGAGCCATCGGCGTCGAGCGACTCGCAGACTGACGCCGGGAGCAGCGCCGACGTGCGTCTGTGGCAAGATCCGGTCAACCAGCGAGTGCTCGGCCAGAAAAAGTGGATGGCCCACCTGCCCGATGCCGCCTCCCAAGAAATCGACGAAGAACTCGAAAAGGAGCGCCCCCAGCGCTACCCCATCGACTTGACGGTGCGCCGCTCCGGGGTCGACGTCGCCAAGGAGATCGTCGAGGGGTGCTACGAGCGCCTGCTCGAGCGCAACCCGCAGGCCGACGGGCGACTGGCGGTGGGATTCAACATGGTGGCCGACGGCTCGACCGCGCGCTTCAAAGACGTCGACGTGTTGGTCAAGGTGCGCCTCTATGACCCAGCCTTCGATGACTGCATCATCGATGAGTTGTCGCGCGCGTCTTTTCCCACCAGTGAGGAGGGGGTGATGTGGGTCGAATATCCGTTTGTTTTTGAAGAAGGATGGTGATCGGGGCGTCCAATGAGGGCAGGAGGTGTCTGCTCAGCGCTGGACCCCCGCACACCCAAGCGTTATGCTGGGCGCGCAAGACAACAACGCAACAGACGCCGTTTTTTTTCGATAGATGACGAGGTGGAATCATGTGGATTGTCGCGGTCGTGTTTCTGGGCCTGATGGTATTGGCCGGAATCTTCTTTGTAAGCGTCTATAACAAGCTCGTAACCAAGCGAAACCGCTACGAAAACGCGTTCTCGCAGATCGATGTGCAGCTCAAGCGGCGCCACGATCTCATCCCGAACTTGGTCGAGACGGCCAAAGGGTACATGAAGCACGAAAGCGAGACGCTCGAGGCGGTCATCGCCGCGCGCAACAAAGCGGCGTCGGCGGAGAAGCGTGCCTCGCAGAACCCGAGCGACTCGAGCGCCATGCAGGCGCTGATGGGCGCCGAATCGATGCTGTCGGGGGCGTTGGGCAACCTGATGGTCACCGTCGAGGATTACCCGGAGTTGAAGGCCGACGAGCAGATGAGCAAGTTGATGGAGGAGCTCTCCTCGACGGAAAACCGCATCGCGTTCGCCCGCCAGGCGTTCAACGACTCGGTGACTTCGTACAACATCGACCGCGAGAAGTTCCCGGCGGTCATGGTCGCCAACATGTTCGGCTTCCAGAAGGCCACTCTGTTCGAGATCGAGGTCGAAGAAGAGCGTCAGGCTCCCCAGGTCGCTTTCGGTTGAGCCTCGCACTCGAGACAGAATTTAGTCGATGAAGAACTTTTTCGAGCATCAGGACGTCGCCCGGAAGAACACGTTTCGTCTGGTCGTCCTGTTCGGCCTGGCGGTGCTCATCACGATCGTGGCGGTCTATTTTGTCGCCGTGATCGCCATCGAGGGCCAGGCGCTGTGGCTCCCCTCCGCCCACGATGGGGTGACCACGGCGAGCTGGTTCAACTTCGACGCGCTGCTCTTGGCGTCGATCGGCACGCTGGCGTTGGTGGGCGGGGGCACCTTCTGGAAGATCCACCAGCTGGCTCGCGGCGGCGGAAGCCTTGTCTGTGAGCAACTCGGCGGTCGGTTCGTCGACTTTCGCACCGACGACCTCGCCGAGCAGCAACTCATCAACGTCGTCGAAGAGATGTCGATCGCCAGCGGCGTGTCGGTGCCCCTTCTGTACGTGCTCGACAACGAGTCGGGCATCAACGCCTTTGCGGCCGGCTTCACCCCCAACAACGCAGCCATCGCCGTGAGCCGCGGCTGCCTCGAGATGCTCAACCGCGACGAACTCCAGGGGGTCATCGCCCACGAGTTCAGCCATATCCTCAATGGGGATATGCGCATGAATATCCGCATGATCGGCGTGCTGCACGGCATCCTGATGCTCGCGGTGACCGGCCGGGTGCTCATGCGTATGGCGTTTCACGGCTCGGGCCGACGCTCGCGCTCGAGCCGCGACTCGGGCGGGGGCGTGATCTGGTTGGGAATCATCGGCCTGGCGCTCTTCATCATCGGCTACGTGGGACGTTTTTTCGGCGCGATCATCAAGAGCGCCATCAGTCGCCAGCGTGAGTACTTGGCCGACGCCTCGGCGGTGCAGTTTACGCGCAATCCCAAGGGGCTCTCCGGGGCGCTGCTCAAGATTGGCGGCTACTCGGTCGGCTCGCGCATTCACTCGCCGGAGGCAGACGAGGTCAGCCACCTCTTTTTCGGCGACGCGCTCGAGCCGAGCTGGCTCAGCTCCGTCTTTGCCACGCACCCGCCCCTCAAAGACCGGATTCGCCGCGTCGACCCGGGCTTTAGCGGCGCATTTCCGAAGGTCAAAAAGCCCAAAGAGCTCGAGCAAAAGAAGGTCGAGGCCGAGAAGCCTCGCTGGGAGATTCCCGTCGCGGGCGGCGCCTCACAGCCGGCGGCGCAGATGGCCGCCGCAGGAGCCATGGGGCTAGCCGCCGACGGCGGGTCGCCACAGGCCAGCGAGCCTCAGGCTCGCCGAGCGCGCCCGCGAGCGCAGGGCCAGCGCATGAACCTCGAGGCCGACGCCGTGCTCGACTCGATGGGCCAGACCTCCGAAGAGCACGTCGACTACGCGCGCGGCGCATTGGAGGCCATTCCCGCGCCGATTCGTGAGGCGGCGCGCGACACCTACTCGGCCGCCGCGGTCGTCTTTGCGTTGCTCATGGACGTCGACCCGAGCACGCGCCACACCCAGTTGGAAGTGATCAACCGAGAGCTCACCCGTGGGCTCGCCGAGGAGACGCGCCGTTACGCCAACCAGCTCGAAGGGCTCGATCCGGTCCATCGCTTGCCGCTGGTCGAGATCTTGGTGCCCGCGCTGCGCCAGATGTCCGAAGGCCAGCACGCGATGTTCATCAAGATCTTGGACCGACTCATCTACGCCGACAACCGCGTGTCGCTCTTCGAGTTTTCGCTCGAAAAGCTCCTCAAGCATCGTCTGGAGGCGAGTCACGGAGGCGGCGGAAGGCGCGTGGCGCAATACTACTCGCTCACGCCGCTTCGTAACGACGTCGTCTTGTTGCTGTCGTGCCTGTCGTGGGCCGGCCACAGCGACACCGGCGGCGCCGAGATGGCGTTTCGCGAAGGGACGAACTGCCTGAAAAACGCCAGCGTCAAGAACAAGGCTGACCTGCTCGCCAAATCGCGCTGCTCGTTCGAGGAGCTCGACGGCGCCCTCGACCGCATCTCCCAGGCCACCAACGGCGTCAAGCAGCAGATCGTCAACGCCACGGCCCACTGTGTGCTCGCCGACGAAGAGGTCACCGCCGAGGAGGCCGAGCTGTTGCGCGCGGTCTGTGAGGTGATCGATGTGCCCCTGCCGCCGTTTTTGCCCGCCTAGATCGGCAATCAGTTTGCCGCTCTAGAATCTCCCCAACAACATCAACGCCGGCTCGTCGTCGATGACCGACGGCGAGAACGTAAAGACCGGCGTGCTCGAGTCGGGCTCCCCTTTGGGCAGGCGTGCGGTCTCGGCGGCGTCGTCCTCGTCGTCTCCCCAGCCGTAGTGCAGCGCAGTCGGCAGCACCCAGCCGGCGGTCAAACCGAGGACTGTGCCGAACAAGAGGTCGGAGGGGTAGTGGTGCTCGGTCATCACACGGGTGAACCCGTTGACCACCGCGTTGCCGATCATGACCCCGCAGGCCAGATCATCGGCAAAGCCACCGCCGTACAGCGGCATATGCTCGTGGTGCAAACAGGTCAGCCCGGCGGCCGTGATGGCGGTCGCGGGGTGGCCGGCGATAAAGCTTCGGGCGTACTCGCTGCTCTCCGGGTCGCAGATACTGCCGCGCCGCTCCGGGTCGTCGCAGTTGGCGGACGTGGGGCGCACGCGACCCACGTAGAGCTGTGTGCCCCACAAGACGGCCGCGACGGTGCCGAAGGCCTGCAGGTCGATCCAGGCCAACTGCCAGGCGACCTCCCAGTTGTCGTGCAGGTAGCCCGGGACGATGACCGAGTCGAAGGCGCGGTAGGCCATCGAGCCGAAAAAGCCGATGTCGCTGACCTCGATCAGGTTGCTTCGCCACGGGTCGTCACGCACGGCGATGGCGTCCAAAATCTCCTGGTCGATCGAAATGGTGCCTTCCCAGTTCGGCTCGGGGTCGTCGAGCGCGAAGCGCGCGGTAAACCCGAAGGCGTTCAGGCCGACCGCGGTGGGATATTGCCACCAGCGCACCTTCTCCCAGTTGTCGTTCCAACGCACCTCCGTCGAGGTCGAGGCGTTCGAGTCTGGGGTGGCCCCTGTCTCACCGTCAGCCGGCTCGTCCAACGGACGGGCCTGTGCCGACGGGTCGGCACTGCTGTCGCCCTCTTGGGCAAACGTGACGACGGGCGTGACGACGGTGAGCACAGCCAGGGCGATGGCGAGCAGGCTTGGGCGCACAGCGGTCTCCTGCGGTGGCATCAGTCATGATGCGACGACAAACGGATGGCGTGTGGCTGAATTTAAACCGTACGCAGCAGAGACAAGAGCTGGCGGGGCTTCGGGTGGGTCTAAGTGATTGGACGCGCTCGGGAAAATAAATATTTGACCGATCGGGGGACGTGCCCAGAATCAAATTTGAAGTCGCGATGAGGTCGTCGGTTACGAGATGACGACCTCGTCGATTCTCACCGTGGCCTGTTTAGACCGCAGTGAGCAACAAGGCCCACCTCCTCAAACGAGGTAAGGCCTGCAAAAAGGTCCATGGGAGCGTAAAAACCTCCATCGGACCGAGACAGGTATGTTGTTCGTGACTGAATTAGCATCCAGATGATGTCTGCCGCGGCGTAAAAAACCACGGCAGTTGTCGGCCGTCGTAGGTGGAAAGCCTGCGGTAGCTAAACGGACGCTGGACAGATCTCGTCGCGGCTTTCAGTCAGCTGAGGACGCTTTCAGAAATGAGAGCTGCCCTTAGCCAAAGAGGCTCCGATTGCGTACCCCACAAGGGATGCAACGGAGCCTCTTTTTTGTGTAAGGGGGGGACTAAGAGTTACTAAGGGTGACTAAGAGTTACTAAGGGTGACTAAGAGTTACTAAGGGTGACTAAGCTAGCGTGTTGGACATGGCTGCTTTAGTTCCCCTTAGTTCCCCTTAGTTCCCCTTAGTTCCCCTTAAACTCACTCCGCCGCCAACTGCTCGGCGACGTCGTCCGACAATTCGAGGTTGTGGTAGACGTTCTCGATGTCGTCGTGGTCCTCGAGCTCCTCGATGAGCGCCAGGTTGGTCTCCACGGTGCTCAGGTCGGGGGCGATGTGGTTGTCGGCGAGCTTGGTGATCTCGTCGGTCATGAACTCGTCGTAGCCGGCCTCTTCGAGGGCGGTGCGCATCGCCATGTAGTCGGCGACCTCGGTCTGGATGGTGACCACGCCGTCTTCCTGCTCGAAGTCGACCGCGCCGTTTTCGAGCGCGACCTCCATGAGGTTCTCCAAGTCCTCGACCTTCTCCTCCGAGATGCTCAGAAGCCCGCGATCCTTGAACATCCAGTTGACGCAGCCACTCTCGCCCAGGTTGCCGTTGCGCTCGCTGAACATGTGGCGAATCTCGGCGACGGTGCGGTTTCGGTTGTCGGTCGCGCCCGTCAAAAAGATCGCCACCCCGCCCGGGCCGTAGCCCTCGTAGGTGAACTCGTCATAGCTGACGCCCTCGAGCTCGCCGGTGCCCTTCTTGATGGCCCGCTCGATATTGTCCTTGGGCATGTTGGCGTCTTTCGCCTTGTCAATGAACAGGCGAAGCTCGTTGTTGATATCCGGATCTCCGCCGCCACGGCGCGCCGCCGAGGTGATCTTTTTGACCAACTTGCTAAAGATTTTGCCGCGTTTGGCGTCTTCTCGGGCCTTCTTGTGCTTGATATTAGCCCATTTACTATGTCCTGCCATGGTATCACCCGACTCGTTCAGGAAGCGTTTTCTGCGACCTTTTTCTTTTAGAATGTTTGAGGTGTGTTCTCAACCGGCATATTGACAATCGAGAGGCTTTCCGAATTCCCATGCTTGCCTCACGTGATCCCCCCACGCGAACCCCCAGATCCGCCGCAAACGGCGCGGCTACGCAGAGGGCAACTAGAGCTGGCATCCTTCGGCTCGGGGATGAAGAACGTTCGAAGACTTGATATCGTCTGGGAGGTTGACCGCACAGAGTCCCCTTTCATTAATCTCGTACATCTATGGCGTTAATGAGTCGCGTTTTTGGACCATTCAACTCTCTTCGAATTGCTCGAAGTTGCGCTGCAGGAGCACTCGTCGGCTTTCTGATCGGCGGGCTCGCCTGCGGTGAGGACGACGCCGACAGCGACTCGTGGAACGTTGGAGAACCAGGAGCAGAGGAGCGCTTCGACTCTCTGCAGACTGGCATCTACCGCGCAACGCTACAAATCGACGTCGACGAGTGTAGCCCATCGATCGCCGAGTTGGACGCCGCCTACGAGGATTGGCCGGCGCGGCTCATTCCGGTCAACGTTTCTCCGTCGGAAGCCGACGGGCAATCGACTCCGAGCAAGGACCTGCAGCTTCTGATTCCCTCGCCGCGTCATGGGGAAATGATCGAGTTGGTTCAGGGCCGGATTTCACCTTCCGACCTCACAGATGCGGATCCACTGTTTTTCGAACCGGTTACCTTCGGTGGATGTGAGAATGATGTTCAAAACGGGGTAGCCGTTTCGATCGAGCAGCCGGGAACCCTCGATATAAACTACTATGTGGACTATCAGTTCGCTCCAGGGTGTAGTTTTGGCCGATGGTCGCCGCAATTGCGTTGCGTCGAGGACTTCACATTTGAACTCGAGCCAATAGAGTTGTGCGATGCGGGGTGCGTCGCTGTCGGCGAATTCGAACCAACGTCCTGGGAGGGCTTCAGTCCGACATATCCCAGTGCGGTTGAGGCAACGTTCGGCTGTGAATGCGAGTGAGGTTACGTGGAAACAACCGCTACAGTCGCAACTGCAGAGTTAAGGTTGAGAGGGCATTTGAAGGCGAGGCTCCCCGTGTGGAAAGAGAAATGCCCGGGCTGCGAGTACAGCCCGGGGCACCTCCGTGGGAGGGTATAGATGCCGTCGCCTAGCGGATGTCTTCTGTATAGTGCGGCGAGCCGCCTTCGCTGAATTCAATCGTACGTTCGTCGCTCATCGATGCGGCGAAACTGCATGGAAAGGTGCATGTTCCCGTCTGTCCCGTCGTCAAGTACTGACCCTCAAGCAGGTCGTAAGTAAAGCTGTTGAAGGCAATACTCGTCCCACTGCTCTGTCCGTTCGGGTCCATATCACCGACCGACAGCACCGTCGCGTCCGGGCTCAGCAAGAATTTGACCACCTGCGGATAGCCGTACGTTTGGCTTTGCGGTTCATATATGCTGACTGAAAGCGCACCACTCTCGACGGGCGTCGTAGATCCGCTACTTGAAGGCGGGAAGTAAATAATGTTGATCGAGAAGCCCGTCGAAACGGAAGAATTTTCTGACAGCACGAGGACTGCACGACAATTCGACGCGACGACCGCCCCGCCAACATTGACTTGAGTCTCGCCACCTTCGCAAATGCCATTGTTACATTGGTTACTTCCGTCGCAGTCAGAGTCTGTCGAGCAAGAGCCGGCTTGGCTCGGATCGCGCGCTTGGAGCACCGATACGTCGTAGGTGACGGATTTACTCTCATCACCGGTCGTGATGTCAATGCTCGAAGTTCCCGAAAATGTCACGGACTGGACAAGGTTTGAACCGCCTGATGTGCAGCTATCAGGTAGTTGTCGTGCACTCGGATAGGACAGGGTCTTAAACTCACCGACACCGTACGAACTGAATGCGCCGTTCTTGCGGTCCTTGAGCGTAATCGTCTCTTCATCATCACTTTCCATCGAGCCGATATGGACTTCGACAGTATCGGTATGTGTCAAGATAGTTGTCGCGTCTGAATTATCTACGTCTCTTGTAAATTGAGCGGCGCAAGCCGCACCTCTTCGGGGCGCGTCCATCCTCGCGGCCTTCGACTCCAGCGTGCGGGATTCTTTTGGCGCGCCTGTTCATAGAGCTTTTGGCGTCTTTGTAGCAGCTCGACGTCTTCGCCCGCGTGGCGCTGCTCGGGGGTCACCCAGCCGATCCCGCTGTGATAGTGCTCGGTGTTGTACCAGCGGACAAACGCCTCGACCCACTCAGACCATTCATGCACGCCGTCGAGCGGCTTTTTGGGGTAGCCAGGCCGGTATTTGAGCGTGCGAAAGCTCGATTCGCAGTGAGGGTTGTCGTTGGAGACGCCCGGGCGGCTAAACGAAGCGGCCACCTCCAGGCGCTCCAGCGTCGCCAGAAGCGTCGAGCCCTTCATCGCAGCCCCGTTGTCGGCGTGGATGCAAAGTCCGCTCGCCTCGACCTGTTCGGCGAGGATCGTCTTTTCAATGAGGCGGCTCGACAGCTCCATCGATTCTTGGTCTTCGACGCTAAAGCCGACGATCTTGCGGCTGAACAAGTCCATGATCCAGTAAAGGTAGACAAACCGGCCGCGTACCTGGGTGGGCAAGTATGTGATATCCCACACCCAGACCTGGCCGGGGCTGGCGGCCACTAATTCGGGCTTCGGCCTGGGCTTCGGCGGCCGGCTTGGCTGGCGGTGGGTCATCATCTTCTCTTCGCGCAACACGCGGTAAAATGTCGACTCGCTGGCGACATACTCGCCCCGGTCGGCCAGGCTGCATACGATCTGCCGGGGGCTCACATCACAGAATTCACGACCTGTGGCGATGGCGACCACCTGTGCTCGCTCCTCGTCGGTGAGCGCGTGCGCACACCGACTGTGGGGTCCCTGGCGAGCGTCCTCGGCCTGCGGGTCTTTTCGCCACCGCTGTATGGTGCGCTCGCTGATGCCCAGGGTCCGACAGGCCTGGGCCTGACGCGCGCCGTGGGAGACCGCCTCTGCGATCATGTCGAGGATGACTTGTCGCTCTTGCCGATCATGGGAGCGTCCTCGTCCCCCCACAACCGGCGCGCCTTTTTTGAGAGCACCAACAAGGCGGCCGTCTCGGCCAGCGCGGCCTCCTTTCGGCGAAGCTCGCTTTCGAGTTCGCGCTTGTCCCGTTGGGCCTGGCGCAGCTTCTGGGTGGCCTCCTTCTTGGCCCTGGTGCGTCCATCAAGCCCCTCGTACATCTGCGCTCTCCAGCGTCGAAGGTCGCTTGTATGCACTCCTTCCTCGCGCAGGAAAGCGCCAAACTCCTTGCCCTCGAGCGCCTCGGCGGCCATCACAAGACGCAGCTTTTCGGCCGAAGAGCGTCTCTCGGGTGCCGACTCTGGCTTTGCCTCAGCACGCAAGGCACCATCGAGCGCCGCCTTTCTCCACCGCCAAAGCGTCGTCTTGCCCACGCCGCTCAGCTCGGCCAGGCTCTCCGGGCTGATCTTTTCGTCGAGCATCCGTCGAACAAGACGCTCTTTTAGCTCTTTAGGATATGGACTCATCTCGGATCTCCTTGTTGCCCCTTCGTTCCATGAAACTAACAATCGAAGAGGCGACAACTATCCTGACACCTGGGGGTATAAATTCCGCCTGCGCCAACCACGCCGTTTGGAATCTCGACGCCGACGAGTTCGTCGGCTGAAGAGTTTGCGTTATCGAAGTTGGTGCTTGTCTCGCAATTGGGCTGCGAGCCGAGCGTGCAGAACTCGACCGAGGTGGTGAGGTTGGGCGGGTAGAACAGGTGATCGCCGTCAATATCGACGGTGTTCGGAGAATCCGACACTGTCTGAGCGAATAGCTCAGACGGCGAGATATTGACGACCCTGGGTTTTTCCTGTTCGATTTGGACGTTGATTTCCGCGGTGGGCACCCACGAGCCGCCAAAGTTCTTCGCTTCAGCATGCACCGTAATCTGGCCCGGGCTCAACCCATCAATTTGGGTATCGAGGGTGAGTCGACCCGGCACCGGAACGGTTTCCGTAGCTGTTTTCTGCGACGGGTTGTTCACGAGACCGACGGGGTCGGATATCACTCGGACCTCTTGGACGCCGTCGCGGTCGAAGGCATCAACCGAAATTGTGATATCTTCACCGGCCGAGACGGTGACCGAGTCTTCGCTAGATGCTTCGTCGGTTTCGGCTCCTTCGACATTCAGCGATACCTCGAGCGGGCGTGAATCACCGCTATTGTTGGCTTCGCCGGTGAGCACGAAGAACGGGACCTTGAGCTTCGCCTCAGAACAAGGCGACTCTACCACGGCGACGTATTGATAATTGGCCGGCGGTGGAATGGGTCCCCCGGTCGATTCGCTCATGAACCAGTCCCACCGCCCGGAATAGACGCCGGAATACTGGCGGTCTAGGTGGATCGTCGCGTACGGGAAATTTAGATCGTCCTCACGAAAGATATCGACCTTAACGCGACCGTCTTCGGTGACTGGTTCAGCTGGACAGCACTCACGCAATTCGAATGTCGGACCCCGGCTAGTCTCGCGGACAAAGCCCTCGATGGGCCGTTGGTCGTCTTGATCGGTGTGGCTTGTCTGGCCGCTGACTGTGAAGTTAGGGTCGTCGCCCACCGGAACGGGGAGGGACTCTTGTCCTTTCAGACCACTCGGCAATTCTTGGCGGGCGTAGACATTATTGACATTGTTATTGTTGAGCGGAGCGGTCAGTCCGACAGCCGTCGGGCTATCGGCCGCGGCCGCCGCGCCAATATAATTCGAGGGGTCTACCTTGTCTCCGTACAACACAATGCGCCCCATGGGGTTCTGAGTTGCAACCTCGACATAAGGTGCGTTGGGGCACACTGGTGTGAGGATCTCAACCTTCGAGATTCTCTCCTTCAATTCATCACTCGAGCCGATATACAAATCGTTGCTCGGGTTCGAGACCGAGCAGAGTTCCTGCGTTGCTTTCAGATCCCAATGCTGCTGGATCGTCTCGGATGAGTTCCACCAGTTTGACGGGTCGATAGCGATCCCGGAGAAGAGATGTAGTAGTGGGCTAGGATCGACGCGTTCCGTCTCCACGACCGCACCGGTCAATAGCCCACGAACGGTGATTTGCTCGCCGCCTTCCCAGGCTTCGACCTTTGTGGGGGCAGGAGGAGGAGATTGAGCACCGATCGATTTGGGAGCGGAATCGACGGGCGTTCCCCCGCATATCGATTGCGTCGCGATGACCTGTTCACCCTGCTGAGCAGAGCCCTGAGGGATATAAGATCGTATGATCTCCCATCCGCTCGAGACCGGCTCTCTGCGTACTACGCTCATGTTTCCGGGCGTACCTCGGCTGAGCTCGATATCACCGCCCGGCAGGCCGCCGTCCACGACGACGAGTCGGCTGCAATCCCAAACGTCGCGAGCAATCCTAGGTTCGGGAATCGGACCTGTGTGTTTGGACACGCGCTGTTCCGATGACTCTCGTCCAATCTGCCCGTTTACCTTCTGGACGGCTCGAATGGACTCGCCAGCTTGAAGCTGGCGCCCACTATCGAGTTGCACAGTTGCGGTCCCGTTTATACAAGGCGCGCTGCCAATCTCCTTGTCGCTCTCATCAACGATCACCACGAGCGCCTTGTCCAAGCAACTGCGAACCTGAACTTCGGTGGCACATTCATGCAGCGGCTGAGGAACGAGTGGCGGTGGGATGGTGGATTCGTCAAACTCAATGTCATCGAACTTCCAACTCTCACCGAGTGAGCCCTCGCCGCCTTCTCCTTCCGGCAGAGCACCTCCGCGCGGCCCACCGCTACCTGTCGAGGCCAAGGCTCGCGTTTCGATTTGATCATGAGGGGCAGATGATTCTTGATCGGTGCAAGAGCTTGTCACCGATGCGGCCAGTACAAGCGCTCCGACGAGCATAGTTTGGTGCGTGAACCTACTACTTTGTTCCATTTCATACACTCCAAAAACGTTCAATATTCAGTCATCTGGCAATCCGCTGAAGATGCCAATTCACATGCAGCTCAATTCATTGACGACTTCCTCGGTGGCGAGGTCCCAGGACGCTTCGAATGGAATCGAATGCTCGGCTCCACAAGCGTCTGTGAGTTGGAGTTCGGTGAGTTCGATCTCGCTCGAGAATTCTCCCTCCGGCTCGACAAGAAATCGCAACTCATTCTCCGTGGCCTCAGCCTCGACCTCGAGATCCGTGATATTTTCCACGCAATTGCTGCCGCCAGTTCCCCCGCCACCTCCGCCCTGACAAACTCGCTCGATTTCCCGGGCCAGAAGTGTCGCGGAACTTATTTCGGTCTGCCCGGGTTGGATTGTGATGGTGATATTGCCGCCGACGGAATCGATCGTGCTCTCGGCAAGATCAAACGAACTGCACTCCAGCGCGGCAGCTGGACAGGATTGACACGTCGAATCCGACGAATTCAGCCATTCATCGGACCCGCAACTTTCCGTGACGTCGCTTGCATCGTTGCTCCCAGCATCGGCGTCGTTATTGACGTTCGAGTTCGGAGCGCCATTTGACGAGTCGCCACAGCCGAGGCCAGCGGTGAGACACAGAAGAATCGCGCAGATGGCGGTTTTCGGACGAAGTGATGGGGATGAATCTGGCTTCCTACAGCATGAGAACATCGAAATGCCTCCAGATAGAGATCGTGTGGTGGTGTTCGCGAACAACCAGCCAAGATGGATGTGGACAGCGCCCGCGAGTTTTTGACGGCGGTGTGTCTACTTTTGCCACCCCTGTGTTGTGAAATTGTGAGATGTGGATGCTCTTTTCGGCGACTTGTGTCGACGAAAGCCGGTGATGGCTTTGTTCGGAGGCTACAGGGGGAAGGGGGGGGGGCTGTCAACGAGCGTCGACAAACTGCGGGCGGGCCTACGTCATTTAGTCCTAAATCAGGAGGTCGGCGAACCCACACCCGGCACGTTCATGTCCGAGTGGGCCTGAATCCATCGCAAGATGTCGTCGCGATGTACCATGCCGCGAAACTCGCCGTCGTGGAGCACGGGGAGCTGGTCGCGGCTGTGGCGAAGCATCGTGCGCAGCACGTCGCTCACGTCGTCTTGTAGTTGGGCGGTGTCGGTCTCATCGGCCGGGGTCATCACTTGGGTGATTGTGGTGTCGCTCCAGTCGTCTTGGTCGACCTTGTGGATGTCGGAGAACTCGACCATGCCGCGGTAGTCGGCGCCGTCGACCACCGGCAGGCGCTCGATGTCGCCCTCGAGCAGGTAGTCGTCGATGAGTGTGTTGATCGACAAGCTCGAGGGCACGGTCTGCCCCCCTTCGCGCACCAGGCGGCTGACTTGGACGCCTTCGAGGGCCTCATCGAGCAGCAGTTGGGTGTAGGAGGCCATCGCCGAGCGGCCAAGAAACCAGCCGATTACTGCCAGCCACAAGCCGCCGATGAATCCGCTGCCCAAAAACGGTACCTCGATGCCGAAGATCATCGCCACGCCCACGCCCACCAGCGTCCACGAGATGAGGCGAGCGACCGCGGCCGACCAGCGCGTCGCCTTCTTGAGGTCGCCGGTCGCTTTCCACAGGATGGCGCGAAAGACGCGGCCTCCGTCGAGCGGAAGCGCCGGGATCATGTTGAAGACGGCCAGCAAAATGTTGATCGGACCCACCCAGGCCAGCACCGAGGCGGTGGGGCCGAGCTCGGTGAACGCCTGCATCTGGGCGTCTACCCCGCCGGCGTCCACGGGCATGAGCAGGTTGAACCACCACAAGAACAAAATGCCCAACACGAGACTCATCAGCGGGCCGACCCCGGCGATGACGATCTCGCGCCACGGGGTGTCCGGCTCTTCCTGAATGTCGGAGACGCCGCCGAACAAAAAGAGCGTGATGCTTCGCACCGGCAACCCGTAGGCCTTGGCGGTCAGCGAGTGGGCCAGTTCGTGGGCCAGAAGGGACAAGAAGAAGACGACCGCGGCGGCCAAGGACACCGTCCACAACAGCAGCGGACTCCAGCCAGGGTGCCATTCGGGGTAGACGCCCACGGCCAGGTTGACCACGATCAGCGCGAAGATGACCAGCACGCTCCAGTTGAGCTTGATGCTGATGCCAAACAAACGACCGAGACTCAACGATTCGCGCAACATAGGCAGATCACGACTTGAGGGAAGCGAAGCATTTTCGAGCACCTCAGTGCTGCACGCCGAAAATGTGCACTCGATCGGCCAATGCAATCGCTGCCGTCGCGCCTCGTTCCCCCCTGGTCGGCCTCTCGTCGACACCTCCCCCTTGACTCTGCTGGCCCAGTTGGCCATGAAATGCCCGAGCTGATTCGTTCGTTGGGGAGTCCGAACGTCAGCCTTTCGTGTTTCAAACCGACGCTGTGGAGTATTTCGTGTCGAAGCCAGCAAAAAGCCGCAGAACCAATATCTTGCGCCTGTCCGGCGAGTTGGGGATCAAGTCGCCGCAGGTCCGCAAGCGCTTCCAGAATCGACTGGTGCACAATATCCACGATGCGCTCCGACGCGCCGAGGTCGACTACGAGTTGCACCGGCAATGGGCGCGTATCGACGTGGAGTCTGACGACGAGCGCGCCGGCGAGATTCTTGCGCGCATTTACGGCATCAAGGGCGTGGTCCCGGCGACGCGCTACTCCTGGGAGACCCTCGACGATATCCTCGACCTGGGCGAGCAGCTCTACGCCGAGCGCGTCGAGGGCAAGAAATTCGCCGTGCGCGCTCGCCGCGTGGGCAACCGCGACGGGATCGACTTCCAGTCGGGCGACGTCAACCGGCAGTTGGGCGCGAGGCTCTTCGACGCCAGCGCCGGCGTCGACCTCGACCACCCCGAGGTGGTCGTGGGCGTCGAGATCCGCGAAGACGAGGTCTTCTTTCTGGACGAAGAGCTTCCCGGGCCCGCCGGCCTGCCCATGGGCACCGAGGGCAAGGCGCTGTGCTTGATGAGCGGCGGGTTCGACTCGGCGGTGGCTGGCTGGATGATGCAAAAGCGCGGCATCGATCTCGACTTCTTGTTCTTCAACCTCGGCGGGCCCGCCCACGAGCGCGGGGTGCGCGACGTCACCAAACGGCTGTGTGAGTTGTGGTCGAACGGCTACGCCGCCAAGCTGCACGTGGTCGACCTGCGCTCGCTGGTCGCCGAGATGAAGCAGAACGTGCGCGGAAGCTACTGGCAGCTCTTGCTCAAGCGCCTGATGATGCGCGCTGCCCACCTCCTCTGCGTCGAGCAGGGCTACCCGGCGATGATCACCGGCGAGTCCGCCGGGCAGGTTTCTTCGCAGACGCTGATGAACCTGGCGGCGATCCAGCAGCCCATCCCGACGCCGATCCTTCGCCCGCTGGTCGGCCTGAACAAAAACGACATCACCGAGCTCGCCCGCCATATCGGCACTTTCGATATCTCGGCGAGCGTGCCCGAGTTCTGCGCGCTCGACGGCGGCCGGCCGGTCACCACCTGCACTCCCGACAAGCTCGACGTGGAGGAAGCCCGCGTCAGCCAGACGCTCCTCGAGACCCTGGTCGAAAAGCGTCGGACCCACGATGTGCTCGAGATGGCCTCGGGCGACGAGATCGTCGACGTCGAGATCAACCGCGTGCCCGAGGGGGCCGTGGTGCTCGACCTGCGCACACACGTGGCTGACAACGCCTGGTCGTACCCCGACTCCGTCCACCTGCCCTTCGAGAAGGCGATCGAAAACGTCGCCTACCTGCCCAAAGAGGGCACCTACCTGCTCTGCTGCGAGGTGGGGCTCAAGAGTGCGTTTCTAGCCGAGCAAATGCGCCGCGCCGGCTTCGAGGCGTATAGCTTCCGCGGCGGCACCCACGCGCTGAAGCGTCACCAGAAAAAGCAGCAGACGGTGTGAACTGACGAGCTCAGAGCTGCTGGCTCGACCTTTTTTGCATCTCTTTTCCTAGGTCCGAGCAGTTGTTTGCTGTAATTTGAGTATAGCCAACTGCACCGTCTGCGGCCACCCATGCATCCCATTGCCGGTTCGCCCCCGAGGCTTCTGGCTTCATCAGCCCGAGGCTTCTGGCTTCATCAGGGGGGAATCGTGTAGGGTCATTGGCTCCAATGTCGGACAATATGCTCGTGAGGATTGGGCGCGATGAACGACGATCTCGAAGTGAACAGGCTGCTTGCTTCTCAGCTCGACAAGTTCGACCTCTCGGTCGACGAACCTCCCACTGCCGAACAGTGGCGCCTATTTTTGGACGAGCTCGACGGCGTCTACGAGCGTGCCAGTGAAAACACGCTCATCCTCGACGAGAACTTCGACAACCTCATCTCCCACGCGGTCGACGCGTTCGTCTTGCACGACACGAAGGGGCATATCATCGAGGCCAACCAGGCGGCCTGCGAGATGCTCGGCTATACCCGAGAGGAGTTCTTGTCGTTGCACGTCTCCGACTTCGAGATGGCCCTCGATCCGGGGGCCTTCTGGGACGACATGACCGTCGACGAAGTCTTTACCGTCGAGGGGACCCATCGACGCAAAGACGGCAGCATCTACCCGGTAGAGACGCGAGTGGGCGCTTTTGTGGTCGACGGCCAGAAGGTCATCTTGGCGTTGTGCCGCGATATCAGCAAACGCAAGGCGGCCGAAGAGCAGCTCAAGGCGCTCAACGCGCGTCTGGAGTCGGCGCGCGACGAGGCGATTCAGGCCAGCCAGGCCAAGAGCACCTTCTTGGCGAATATGAGTCACGAGCTTCGCACCCCGCTCAACGCCGTCATCGGCTACTCCGAGTTTCTTATCGAAGAGATGGAGGACGTCGGCGACGAGGATTATATCCCCGACCTCGACCGAATCTTGACCGCCGGGCGCCACTTGCTGGCGTTGATCAACGATATCCTCGACCTGTCCAAGATCGAGGCGGGCAAGACCGAGCTCGACATCACCGAGTTCGACCTGGAGCAGATGGTCGGCGACATCGAGTCGACCGCCCAGCCCTTGGCCGACAAGAACGACAACGAGTTGGTCGTTCAGGTCGTCGGCGAGCCTCCGCCCATGCGCTCGGACGTCACCAAGATCCGCCAGATTCTGTTCAACCTGCTGAGCAACGCCTGCAAGTTCACCTCCGAGGGCCAGGTGCGCCTGCGGGTGACCTGCGACGGCGACTATTTCGGCTTCGAGGTCAGCGACACCGGCGTGGGCATGAGCGACGAAGAGCTCGACCGGGTCTTCGAGGCTTTCCAGCAGGCCGACGCGTCGACCACCCGCAAATTCGGCGGCACCGGCCTGGGGCTGGCGATCACCAAGCACTATAGCCACATGCTCGGCGGCTCCATCGACGTCTCCTCGGAGCAGGGGCAGGGCACGACCTTTCGTGTGGTGCTGCCGGTCGACTTCGAAGAGCGCGAGGTCGAGGTCGACGAATCCGCGCACACGGATGCGTTGCCCTCACCCCGAGCCGACAGCAGCGGGATTGTGTTGGTCATCGAGGACGACGAGAGCGCGCGCGACCTGCTCAGCCGTACCCTGCGCGGGGAGGGCTACAAAGTGGTCACCGCCACCAACGGCGCCGAAGGGCTGCATCTGGCCCGTGAGCTCGACCCGTTGGCGATCACTCTCGACGTGCTCATGCCCGAGACCGACGGCTGGGGCGTGCTCGGCGAGCTGGAGGCCGACGAGAAGCTGCGTCGGATCCCGGTGATCCTGATAAGCATGCTCGACGAGCGCCAACGCGGCTTCGCGCTCGGCGCCGACCACTACCTGGTCAAGCCCATCGACCGCTCGCGATTGGTCGACCTGATCGGTGAGTACCGCCGCCGTGGCAGAGCCACGGGCCACTGCCTGGTAGTCGAGGACGACGAGGCCACCCGTGAATTGGTGCGCCGGATCGTCGAACAGCAGGGCTGGCAGGTCAGCGAGGCGACCAACGGCCAGGAAGGCTTGGACGCCGCCGCGCAATCACTGCCCGACCTGGTGTTGCTCGACTTGATGATGCCCGAGGTCGACGGGTTCGAGTTTTTGAGCCGGTTCCGCGCGGACGCGCGTTTTGCAGCGGTGCCCGTGGTGGTCGTGACCGCCAAGGAGCTGACCTCCGAGGAGGCCGACGAACTTGAAGCGGCCGCCTCCCAGGTCATTCAGAAGGTCAGCCGCGGCCCCGGCGAGTTGCTCGCCGAGGTGCGACGGGTGTTGCGCAAGCTCGGTTGAGGTGGCGCGACTATGTGATGCTCTGGCAACACGAAAAAGCCCCGGCGATGTGAACGCGCCGGGGCTTTTTCGTTGTGTCGCGATGGCGAGCCTTACTGCATCGTCACCGTCTCGTCGGTGCCGTTGGTGGTGGTCACCTGCAGGCTGTCACCACTGTCGGCAGGCACGAAGGTCTCGAAGCTACCATCGGAGTTGGCCGTCACCGACGACGACTCACTCGAAGCGGTGTTCGTCACGGTCACCTCGCCAAAGGGCTCGACCGCGCCGGCCTCGCCGCGTACGTTCGGACCCGACACGTTGATGTTCGACAGGTTGATGACCTTGGAGTACTCGTCGATGCTCATGCCGGCCACGTACTCGGCCGACATGAAGGAGTCGAAGCGCTGCAGCAGGTCGCGAAGCGTCTCGGCTTGCGGGGCGGTTTCGTACTCTTGGAATCCCCAGTGGACCAAGATGACCGTGCTATTGGCCGGCACGGTGATTCCCGTCCAGGTATAGTCGATGTCGTCGCCGCTCTTCGTCGGCTCGGCTCCCGGGAAAAAGAAACCAACCGCCGGATCGCTCTGGTCTTGATAGTTGACCAGCCACGAGTCGGTGGCGTCCACGATCTGGTCGCCGTTCGACGAGTACGTGACCTCGTCGTTGCTCTCGTCACTGCCGAGGTTGCCGCCGACGGTCACGTTGACCGTGACATCGGTGGCCGTCGAGTTGGTCAGAATTTCGGCGTAGCGAATGAACGAGCCGGTCTCGGGTACGAATACTTTGCGGGTGACCTCCACTCCAGCGAGGGGCTCGGGGCCGATGACGAACTCGCGGTCGTCCTCGAGGGCGGCGTTGAACGAGGGGCTTTCTTCGTCGATGAAGAAGGAATTGCCATCAATAGACAGCTCGAAGAAGCTGTCATAGGCATCATCGGTGCCGTCATCGACGACGCCGGCGCCTGCGATGTCCCACTCTTCGTCTCCTCCATCAGTAAACGTGATCGCGGGGATCGAGAGCGGTGTGCTGACATCATTGGGGTCGGTGGTGATGGGCGCGCCGGGATCGGCGGCGATCACTGGACCCTCGGAGCGGTCGGCGATGGCCGGGCCCACTTCGGCCAACACGAGCGAGAAGACGGCGTCGGTGTCGGTCAAGTCGATGGTGGCGGCACCGAGCGCGGTTTCGGCTTCGGCGACGCTGTCGGCGATCTCGGTGGCGGTGTAGTCGTCGACCGAGCGGCCCATCGGCGTCTCGATGATGTGCGAGATGACCTCGTACACGGCGTTGGTCGCCGCGGTGATGTCCTGGGTCTGCCCGCTCACGAAGGCTCGGTAGATGCCGTGGTCGGTCGGGGCGCTGGCGACCAGCCAGGGAGAGGCCTCCTCGATATCGACCAGGGTGATCTCGTAGGCGCCGTTGTCGTCGGTCAGGTCGGCGCCGGCGGTCGAAAACGGCATGCCGTCCGAGTCGACCACGTTGAGGGCGACCGGGGTGCTCGAGACGGCGCCGGTGCCGTCGTCGACGGTGCCCGAGATGGCGAACCCTTCAAAACCGGGACCTTCCGGGCCCTCCGGGCCTTGTTCACCCTGCGGACCTTCCGGGCCCTGTTCACCTTGCGGGCCTTGCTCACCCTGCGGACCTTGCTCCCCCTGCGGGCCCTGTTCACCCTGCGGGCCTTCGTCACCGGTGCATGCGCTGGCCGCGAGGCTCAGCGCCAGAACGACTAGCAGGCCTTTTGTCTTCAAGTTCTTAAACATCTCTCGTACCTCTACTGCGAAAACCGAAATTTATAAGCGTAGAAGCTACGATAGACACTTGTCGGTTAAGAGCAACCAAAAAATTTTATATTTCTTTAAGGTGATTTAGCCCTCACCGAGCAGCTTCGACTTTTGAGGCTCGGGATAGGTCAGCCCGAACTGCTCGATAGCGTTCTTCTCGATCACCTCGAGCATCTCGTCGATGTCGTCGGTCAGCGTGATCAACTCGAGATCTTCGGGCGAGATGGTGCCCACCTCGATCATCATCTCCTCGATGAACTCGAGCATCGGCTGCCAGTAGTCTTTGCCCATGATCACCACCGGAAAGTCGTGGATCTTGCCGGTCTGGATGAGGGTGAGCGTCTCGAAAATCTCGTCCATCGTGCCGAAGCCGCCGGGCAGGATCACAAAGGCGTACGAGTATTTGACCAGCATGACCTTGCGCACGAAGAAGTAGCGAAAGTCGATCCAGTCGTCGACGTAAGGGTTGGCCTCTTGCTCGAAGGGCAGCTGGATATTGCAGCCGATCGATTTGCCGCCGACTTCGTGGGCGCCGCGGTTGGCGGCCTCCATGATGCCCGGCCCGCCGCCGGTCATCACCGTAAAACCCTTCTGGGCGAGCGCAGCGCCGGCAGCGCGGCCAAGTTCGTAGTATTTGTGATCCTCTTTGAAGCGCGCCGAGCCGAAGACGGTCACGCACGGGCCGACGAAGTGTAGCTTTCGAAAACCCTGTATAAACTCCCAAGAGATGCGCAGCAGCCGCATAAATTCGAAGCGGCGGGTCTTGGGCCCCTCGAGAAAGCGAATCTCCTGCTCGGATTTGCGGACATGGTGTTTCTGAAGGTCTTTCGAGTCGTTCACGACACTTCCTGGTTGGCTGAGGAGGGCCACTATCTGTTGTTTTTGTCGGCAGATAAGCTATAACGCAGCAGGTCAAATGCGTCCAATTTGGGCAGGAGGATTGTCATGTTCGAACGAGGGAAAGAGCGAATGCGCACGGTGTCGCTGTGGCTGGCTGCCGCGGCGATAACCTTGACGTCGACGTCGGCCTTCGCACAGGCCGGGTCCGATTCGGCGGCCGAAAAGGTCGCTCCCGACGGCCCGCTGCCCGAGTGGGAAGAGTTCGTCGAAGGGGTCTTGGCCATCGATCTGTTCAACATCCCGGTGTGGCGGCTGGGGCTGTCGCTGTTGATGCTCCTGCTCGGCTTTTCGCTGCGCGGCTTTCTGCTCGACAAGCTGCTCACGCCGTTCAAGCTGCTGTTTGGGCGTACCGAAACCGAGATCGACGATCGCCTCCTCGAGGGAGTGCGAGGGCCGTTGGGCTGGGTGGTCAACCTGGTCGCCGTTTACTTCGCGCTTCTATTCTTGGAGCCGCCGGCCTCGCTGATGACGGTGGCGACGCTGGTGTTGCAGACGATCGGCACGGTGCTGGTGGCCTGGGTGGTCTACCGGGTGCTCGACGTGGGCATGCACGCCATGCTCAAGTACACCGAGCAGACCGAGTCGGAGATGGACGACCAGCTCGTGCCCTTGGTCATGCGCGTGGCCCGGGTCGTGCTGTTCATCATCGTGGGCATCGCGATCATCCAGCAGTGGGGCTACGACGTGACCAGCCTCATCGCCGGCCTGGGCATCGGCGGCTTGGCGTTTGCGCTGGCGGCCAAGCCGACATTGTCGAACTGGTTTGGCTCGCTGATGATCTTCACCGACCGGCCCTTCAAGATGGGCGACTGGGTGCGTACCGATGTCGGCGAGGGGATTGTCGAGGAGGTCGGACTTCGGTCGACCAAAATCCGCACGTTCAGCGACACGCTGATCACGGTGCCCAACGCCGATATCGCCACCCGCGCCGTCGAGAACTGCTCGGCCATGAAGAAACGTCGGCTTCGCACCCACATCGGGCTAGTCTATGGGACCAGCAGCGAGCAGATGGACGAGATCATCGCCAAGATCAAACAGCGCATCCTCGATGACGAGCGCATCGAAGACGAGTCGATGAAGGTCTTCTTCGAGGGATTTGGCGCAAGCTCACTCGACGTGCTCGTGCAGTGTTGGATGCTGACTACCGCCTATGACGAGTTCATGGAGATCAAGCAGGCGCTTTTGTTGGATGTGATGGCAATCGTCGAGGACGCCGGCAGCGGCTTTGCCTTCCCCAGCCAATCGGTCTATCTGGAGAATGCGGTGCGCTTCGAGGGGGCCGCAGTGGTGCCTGGCGCCCCCCACGAGCCGAACTAGAACTCGTCTAAGGAGGGGCGTTGGACCCCGTCGGCGATCACGTAGGCTGCGGCCACATAGACCCCCTGCACGACGAGCAACAGCGCACTGAACGCGGTGAAAACTATGCCGCTCGAGCCGTGAAAGAGCTTCTCGAGCACGGGGGCGATTCCGTCGAGCATGAAGAGCGTCGAGAGGATGGAATAGGGCACGATGCCGGTCGAGGCGGCCAGAAGTGCGGGCTTGCAACTGCAGTTGTGCCTGAGCACCCACAACGCGATAAACGTCAACAGCGACGCCGGGATCCAAAAGATCGAGCCGAACGCAGTGTTGTAATGCACAAACGTCCATTCGCCGATATCCGCGCTGCACAACAGCCCGCACGCCCACGCAGGAAGGCTCGCCAACATGATTGCGGTGAACGTCGCAAGAAACGTCTTCTCCTTCATCCCAGCCTCCGCCTCGTTGTAGTTGTGGACCAACAGATCTGATCGTAATCACTGTGGCGCAGCAGAGAATCGGGCCCCACGGACCAACCAAGAACCCAACACGTCGAGTCCCCACCCCATGTTCTTCGTCTGGAGTCAAAAACGCATCAACGTCAAGCTGGCCTTCTGGGGCCCGGTCGACAGTGGCAAGACCACCGTCGTGCACGCCCTCGCCGCCCAGGTCGCCCAGCGCGTCGACGATGTCGACGTCCCCGAGCGCGACACGCGCCAGGCCGTGGGCATGCGTCGAAATGCGCTGCCCGTCGAGGTCGACGAGCCCGACACCCGCTTTACGACCTATTTTTGCCACCCGCCCGGCGAGATCGGCGAGTTTTCGGGGTATCCCGTCCACTACCAATGCAAGACGCCCGAGCAGCCGCTGGAGGGCAACCTCGCCCTGGAAAAGGTGTTGGACGGCATCAGCGCAGTGATCTTCGTGGCCGACGCGGCCCGCGAGCGCCAAGGTGCCAACGAAGAGGCGCTGCGCGACCTGGTGGCAAGGCTGTCGCAGCGCTACCAGGTCGACGCCGGCTCGACCTCGGCGCTCGTCGAGCAACTCTTCGGCGCCGACGGCCCGCTTCGGCTGGTTTTACTGGCCAACAAGGTCGACCTAGACAGCGCGGTGTCTGGCGAGGACGTACGCCGAGGGCTGATGCTGCCGAGCTGGGTCGAGGTCGTCGAATCGGTGGCCACAGGCGAGCGGGGCGTCTTCGAGGCCTTCACCGCGGCCGCGCAGGCCATGCGCCCACTGCTGGAGCAGGCGCAGCAACGCGGGCGCATCCCCTCGTAATTTCGCCCCCCTCCCACCGGGAACTACATTCCCCGACGAGCCGCGCAGCATGCGGCCGAGCGACTCGTTGGTCCGTCGAAGTTCATGGACTCGTAGTCCCCTTTTCGATGTCAGGGAATGGGGCCGTAGAACACAAAGTTCGCCCCGGCATGTAACGACTCGGGATCGTTGGGGTGACGAAAGCTGAGGAGCACGTCGTCGTTGCCGTCGTCGTCGAGATCGCCCGCGGTGGAGAGCTGGATGAGAGGTGCCGCGTCGTAGCTTGCGCTGAAGCGCGCCTCGGCGGAGTCGAGGCCGATAATGCCCTGCAGGTTGGCGGCGCCATGGATCAGGTAGGCCTTCGAATGGGTTCCGAGCAAGATGTCAGCCGCGCCATCGCCGTTGACATCGCCCGCGGCCGCAAGCTTGCCGCCAATGCCCGGGGCGGAGACTTCGCCCACAAATTTCACCGGGGCGTCGACCAGGCGGTACTCGGCATCCGGTTGAGACTGGCCTTTGACCAAGTAAACCACTTCCGCCGGGGTTACTTCATTGCTCCCATCGCCGATGAGCAGGTCGTCGAAGCCGTCGCCATCGACGTCACCGGCAGCAGCTGCGTAGCGTCCGGCGAATGCTCCTCCTCCGAGTGGCACCGTGGGGTCGACCACGAACGTGATGTCGGTCGAGTTCAGATCGAGCTCGCCAGCCAAATCGGTTCGGCCGAGTACCACATTGGCGACATGAGTGGTCGAATTTTGCCCTCCGGTGGCGAATAAGAGGTCGCTTATACCGTCTCCGTTGAAGTCACCTGCGGGCCGTGCTCCTTCCAGCTTAGGCCCTTCGGTGTTGGTCGGCACGAACGACACATCGGCGTCTGCCAGCGATACCTCGCCGGTTAGTGCACTCGAGCCAAAGAAGATGTACGCCTTGCCCTGCGTTTGAGTTTCGCCGCCGATAGCCATGGCGTAGATGAGCACATCGTCGACCCCGTCGCCGTTGACGTCACCGGGCATGGACACCGAAAAGCCTGCAGCATCATCGATCGCTTCGCCCACAAACCGAACGTCGGCGTCGGCGAGTGAATGAGTTCCGCTCAAGTTCGAGCCGCCGTAGAGCAAATAGGCTCGCCCAGGCGTGTCTGTGCTGCGTCCCGTGGCACCCACGAGAACATCGTCGAACCCGTCATCGTTGATGTCACTACCACCGGCGACCGAGAATCCGGCGTGGTCGTAGGCTCGAGGCCCAGTGAAGATTGCGTCGGCGTCCGATAGCTCGGGCAGTGTGCCGCCTTGCTCTCCAAAGATGAGATAGGCCGCTCCAGCATTGTCGAAATTGTCGGAGTAGCCAAAGGCTCCGAGGACGAGATCGTCAACGCCGTCGCCGTTGACATCTCCGGCTGGCGCAGCCGAACTCAACAAGTCTCCCTCACTCTCACCGATGAACACATGGTCCGAGTCGGCCTCCAGATCGAGGTCCGGAGCGCACGGCCGCCCGCCGTCGCCACATGCTGGTACGGTGAACTGCTCGTCGTCGTCGCACGCCGAGCCTTTTCCGTCCCTGTCGCCGTCGGCCTGGTCTGCGTTGGCGGTATTTGGGCAATTGTCGTCATCGTTAAAAACGGTGTCCCCATCGATATCGTCGTCGCAGGCATCGCCGACGCCGTCCCCGTCTGTGTCTTCTTGTTGAGGGTTGCAGATATCGGGGCAGTTGTCCGACCCATCGTCAGGCTCATCGCAACTTGGCTGGATATCGTAAGTGTCGGTGGCGTGGCCCAGGTCAGTGGCGTCCTGTTGCTTCTCGGTATCGTCGACCGCGTCAACGGCGGCAACCGTCTCTTCATGCGCGTTATCGTTGCTGCAATTGAGCGAGAATAGGCTGAGCCCAATGACGAGGCACACAAGCAGATGCCGCGAGCACAAACAAGTGATGGTTGGCTTCATCAAAATCCCCCATGTAGAGCTGGTGATGTGGCTTAAAGAACACGTTACAAGGTCATCCAACCAGAATGTGCAACGTCATTCAAATTTCCACCCATTTGGCATCGTCTGGCTCCACCATTTTCGTGGGACAGGTCCTTAGGGGGACAGGAGGGGGACAGGAAACCACATTCCCCGACGAGGCCCGTCAAATGCGGTCGAGCGCGCCTTCGGCCAGTGCGTTCAAGCTCATGCGCACCGGCACAAGCCCGGTGGATGCGTCCCCGTAGGAAATGTCACCGAAGACTTGCCCCGGCGCCACCTTCCCATCGCCTGTTTGTAGGCGTCGACCGTGGTCATTCGCTCTTCGAGGTAAGCCTTCTTCTTCTCGGCGTCCGCGCACAGGCATTTGACTCGTGGATAGCATTTGGGAGCGGGAGGGCTATGCCGAACCTTCATGCGTTTGAGCTTGGCTGGGCCCACAACTCGCCTTCGCCGGCGCGCACGCTCCTTCTGCAGCTCGGTGGCCTGTTCCTCGACCTGAGCCACGATGAGTTGGCGGAGCTCCTCGTCGCTTTTGTCTTCCCACATTGGCGGCGTTGCGAGCACGAGCTCGTCGCTTCGCATCGCCTCTTCACGTGGCGTCGATGGGTCTTTTCTGCGCAGTCGGCGAAGCTCTTTGTAGTCGATGAGCCGTCCGACCTGCGCCTCGCCGGTCTGGTGGGACTTCCAGGACGACACCCCGGGCCAGTCGGCGGGATGGCGCACTAGATCGGACAGGCAGGGGTTGTTGACGATGTACTTGAGCTTCTCCAGAAACATGTCGTCGCCGATGACCTTGGGTGCATCGAACGGGCGGGGGAACACGGTACCGGTGCGGTTACGGTGGCGGTTGAGTCGGGCGGCAAGCTCGCGCTGAAAGTCACGCATGAACTCGGACAGGTTCATCTTGGGGGCGCGCACGAGCAGGTGAAAATGGTTGCTCATGAAGACGTAGGCGAAGATCTCGACCTCGTGCTTCTGCGCAGCCCACGCCAGGCAGGCCAAACAGATGCGCTGCATCTCGCCGTCGTCGTCCGGGCGAATCAAGAACTTCGCCTCGATGCAGCGATTGGTGACGAAATAGAACGCATCGTCTTCGTAGATTCGGATATTATCGACGGCAGGCATCGCGACGTTCCTCCGGGTAGAGTCAAACCAGTCAGCTCTCACTCTGGTTTTCGGCAGAACCGGCCAAATCGTTGCGTGCCAAACCCGAAAAAATTTTCCGCCGATCGATGCAGCAATGCCCCGAAACCCGCATGAGCCGGGCCTCGTCGGGGAATGTAGTTCCCGATCGGGAGGCAGAAATTCGGGGTTAAATTCTGTTTGGATCGCGTGCCGTCATCGAGTCTCGATTTGCGAAACCCCGGTGAGCAGAAAGGTCGCGATGAGCCGCATGAATAGCGGCTCGTCGGGGAACGTGGTTCCCACGCAGCGGTTCCCACGCAGGGGGGGATGGGGGGCGGGGGTCAGGCGCGCAACGCAACCTGGGTGATCACCGCTTCGTCGTGCACGTTGAAGTCGATGAGGTTGACGCGCATCGCCTCGGCGAAGCCGCCGGGGCAGCTGACCGGGTGGCCGTCGTAGTGGTACTCGACGGGCATCACGTCGTGCTTGTGGCCGTGCAGGATAAGCGCCTCTTTGTCGACGAGTTCGAGGGCGTCGACCATGTCTTCGACGCCGTCGGCCGGCGCCATCAGGTTGCCGATGGCCGACGCGGGGCGCTCGGTGTACCAGTCGTCGGTGATGTGGTGGTGCATCAGGGTGATCACCCGCATGCCTTCGATGTCGCGCCGATTCTTGTCGAACCAGTCAGGCACTTCCTCGTAAACCTTTCCGACCGTATTCGGCAGCCACTTTTCGGTGAAGAGAGGGTCGTCCTTCGGGTCGCGGTTGGTATCCAGCTCGACAAGTGCCACCCCTTGCTCGAGCGTTTTGATGCGCGGCTGACGCGGTGTGACCACGTCGAAGAACGCCTCCATCGGCTCTTTGGGGTGCTTTTCGTACAGGTTGAACCGATCGTGGTTACCCGGGATGACCGTGAGCTTGTCGTCGCCCCACCAACCGGTAACCTCGAGCGCGCCTCGCATCTCCAAAAACTCGGTGGGCAGGCTGCAATGCGACAAGTCGCCGGTCAGCAGCAGGTGGTCGACCCCGAGTTGGTGCAGCCCCAGCAGCGCCTTTTTGATGAGGTTGGTGTAGAGGCGACGCTGCTTTCGATAGCGGTGGCCAATCTCGTTGGTCACCCGGCCGATCCCATGCGCGAAATCCCACACCGACTCCTGCAAGCCGACCAGATCCCGCAGCCGTCCGATCAGCTCGACCTCGCTCGGCACGTGCGGATCGGTGAGCTGCGCCAGGCGCAGCTTGACCCCTTCGGGCCGCATCAGGCTGCGCGGTCGCGTTCGGTCCGTACAGTCAATCCAACGAAAAATTGGGTGGGGCATCTATTCGTTCGGTGTATTTCGAGAGAGCAACGCCTCGATGAGGAAAACGCCTTTCACAAAGGCGCCCATCCATCAAACATCTTCGGGTAGCTCCGCTATTTCACCCTCGAGCTGCCCCGGCGCTCCTCCCAGGTCGAATTTACGAATCCAGTCCGGGTATTTGCGCTCCAGGAATCGGTCGGTCAGCACGGCCTGGGCCGCCTCGCACACGTCATAGATGAGCGCGACGTTGAGCGAGGCGCCGAGCACCGCGCCCACGAACGGCAGCGTCTTCGACGGCACCGACTCGGCGGCTCGCCGCTGCAGGTTCTTGGTCACCGCGCGCTTGGCCAGGTTGGTCACCTGCTTGGTCGTCTCCTGGCCGAGCTGCTCCTGCATGAACTTGCCCAGCGTGCGCCCGGCCATATGGGTGACGCTTCCGTGGGCGACCGCGCCGACCATCAACGACTTGCGCACCGCGTACTCGCGAAGGTTTTGCCGAAGCAGCATCGGCTCGATGGCCGCCGCGCGCGAGCCACCTAGCGCCACCGCCATGATCTCCATGGGCAGCTCGGGATTCTCGCGCGGGTCGAAGCCGTAGTACCAGCAAAACCGGCTGCAAATATCGGCCGTCAGGCCCAAGAGCACCGGCGCGTCGGCCAATGACAGCGCCGCCCAGCTGAACGGGGCGAGCCCACCGGACAAACCGCCGGCGACCGCGCTCAACAATAGCCGCATCGTCTTTCGGTTCTGCAAGACGTTGTCGACCTGGCCCATATTCAACCGGGCGATATCCTCGATCGACTCGACCGGTGCGCCTGCCTCCTTGTACTCGGCGACGACGCGTTCGGTCATGTCGACGGTGCGCACCCGCTTTTCGAACATCTCGAGCGCACGCTCGACCGCCTTGGAGATAAAGTCGAGGTTGGTGATCGACGCGCCGATCCACTCCATCGGGGTAAACAGCTTGCGCACAATGCGCGTCAGGCTGTTGGGGTCGAGGCGCTTCTCGACGAAGAACTTCACCCGCGCGGCCGCGTCCTTGTCGGCGTGCTCGAGGGTGACCCCGTCGAACTTGCACGTCAGGTGCTCGAAAGCGCGCTCGTAGTCACTGACCACCAGGTACATATCGAGTTCCTGGGGGCCGGGCGTACGCTCGGGATCCTCCCAGTCGATACGGTCCGCCACCCGGCGCACCAAGCGCACCGCGTGCGGCTCGATATTGTAGTTGCTCACGTACAGGCGGATGAGCGTCTCGTCGGCGTCCTCGAGCTTGGGCTTGTCGGCGAGTTGGTCGAGCGCGTAGCCGAGTTTCGTCGGCAGCGTGCCCACCCGGCGCGGGTGCTCGCGCATCACCATCAACTCGAGCAGTCGCTGGGCGCGCATCGGGTTGTGCTCGACGGTCTGCTCGACCTCCTCGAGAAGCGCGCGCCGCGCCTCGTCGCGCTCGTCTTCGTCGCGGCTGCTGTAGGCCGACAGGAGCCCCTCATACAGTTCTTTGAGCCGGGAGTGATCGGCGTCGTAAGGTCGACGGTCGTGCCACGAGCGAAGCTCTTGTTCGCGAGCCGGGTCATCGATGCTCACCCGAATCGCCGCGCGCATCGGCTTTTCGAGCCACGGGTAGTTCAGATATCCGCCGATGGCCGCGTCGGCGAGCAGGTCGAGCCACGGGGCCATCTCGCGAGGGCGCTGGTCGGCGGCTCGGTCGCACGCCTTGACCAGGTTCGTCATCGGCGAGCCGGCCCAACTCGGGGCGAACTCGCGCACCAGATAAAACCCGCACAACAGCGCCGCCGGGTCCCAGAATTTGGCCTCGAGTTGCACTCGGGCCAGGTCGATGAGCTGGCGGTCGTCTTCGCGTACGCCGTCCTCTTGCTGTAGTTTGGCGAACGTGGTGACTAGCTCGTACATCCAGTCAGGCTCGTCGGGCAGCGCGTAGCGCCCGAGAAGCTCGCTGGCCTCCTTTTGCTGGTCGACGTCGCCGTGGCGCCACATGGCGATGGTCGCCAAGGCGGCCATCGGGTGGAATGCCGGCCGGCCCGGTCGCGTCGAGTGCGCCAAACGCTCCAGCGCGATGCGCGCCTTGCCCCCAAGCTCGGCGTAGGTCTGCTTGGACAACACACCCCACAGCGGCTTGTGCCGCAGACTGTCCGCGCGCCGAAACAGCCGCTTGTAGCCCAACTCCTGGGCCAGCAGCATCGACAAGATCTCACGGCCGTGCTGCGGCTTGTCCTCGAACTCGTCCGCTACGAGCTCGAGCACCTCGTCGGGGGGCATCTCCAAAATCGCCTGCCAGCGCTTCTTGAAATCCTCCGAAAGATCGTCGGGCGCGGCCGCCGCGCTGGCTTCGTCGAGTTCGGAGACGTCCGAGTCCTCGACGAGTCCCGCTTCGGTAAGTTCCTGCTCGTCTGGTTTGATAAAACCGTCGGTCATATGTGCGTGTTGCCCCGTTGAACTATTGAGGTGCCACCACCGGCTCCTCTCCCTGCTTCCAAATATAACGTTGACCGGCCTCCAAATCGAACGTTTCTTCGCTCAAGTTTTCATCCGGCCACCGCACCGTCACCGTGGCTTGTTCGGCTGCACCGAGCCCAAAGTGGCGTGCGAGCTCGTGCTGGACGCCATAATGGCCGTGGCCGCCGCCGACCTCGGAGACCTGGGTGCCGGCGTCGGTTTGGACGGTCACGCGTGCGCCGATCGCCTTTCGGTTGGTGCCGTCGGCGCCTTCGAGCTCGACCTGCAGCCAATTATTGGCCTGGCCGATGGTGTTCTCGAAGAGCCGCGCGTGCCCCTCTTCGGGCGCATAACAATGATCGCCCGACCCGCAGCGAAACCGCGAGTGCCCGACCACAATGTCGAGGTCACCGTCTCGGTCGTAGTCGGCCACGCCGACCCCGTGGCTGCTGGTGTGGTCGATGCCGTCGGCCAGCGGGACTCTCTCGAAGGTGCCGTCCTCTTTTTGATGCCACAGATGGCCGCGCGTTCCCGGATAGTCGGTCGAGCCGATGTAGACGTCCTTTCGGCCGTCGTTGTCGAAGTCGAAGACCGCGGCGGTGATGTCGCCGTCGTTCCAGGCGGTCAGCTCGTGCTCACGCGTCAGCCCGGTGGCTTCGTTGCCGGGGCGCTCGAAGCGCACTGACGGGTCTTGTTTGTTGTAGAGCAGTTCGCTCGGGTCGCTCGACGAGCCCACGTCCCAGTGGACGATCTCGGTGGTCAACAGGTCCATCCAGCCGTCGTTGTTGACGTCGGCGCACACCGTCGTGCCGCTGTTGCCGCCCAGGCGAAACGCCTCGCGATCGTTGTTGTGGTTCCAGCGAAGCTGGGTGTTTGCGTTGCATTGGATAAGCTCGGGCGCCGGCACTCCGTCGCAGTCGGGAGCGTCGGGGTTGAGCTGGCAGTAGCAGCGCGCCGACTCGTTGTCGGTCCAGTCGGTGCGGTCGTCGAACGCGTAGGCCGAGGCGACCGACTCGTTCGCAAAGCTCACCTCGCCGTCGTCCGCGCGCTGGCCGAGCCACAGGTGGTTGGGCGCGCGACCGTACGAGGCCGCCATCAGCTCGGGAGTGCCGTCGCCGTTGAGGTCGCAGGCGGTCGCGCCCCACGACAGTGAGTGGCCCTCGGCTTGATTGAGCGTGGTGATGCTCGTCCACTCCTCGGTGCTCAACCCCGCGTCGGCGGTCGCCTCGGTAAAGCCGCCGGTGCCGTCACCCAGAAGCAGCCGGTCTTGCAGCGGTGATTGAGCGGCATATTGTGAAATCCACAGGTCGAGTGCGCCGTCGCGGTCGACGTCGACGAAGCTCGCCCCGCCGGGGGAGTCGATCGCACCAGCGTTGCGCACCGGATCGTCCGCCGCGGCGAACACGAACGTGCCGTCACCCTCGTTGAGCATGATCTCGGCGGTGTCCTCGTTCTGCGCGTTCTGCTTGTTGAACGCGGTGTAGGCGTCGAGATCGCCGTCGTTGTCGACGTCGCCCCAGATGATCAGGTCGATCTTGCGTCCGGTATTTGCGTCTGCGCCCGAGCGCGTCGCGACCAGCCCCGACGCCTTCGTCACGTCCTCGAAGCCGCCTTCGCCGGTATTTCGCAGAAGCCACGAAGCGCGCTCACCGCCCGACGAAAAGTCATCCTTGCCGCCGCCGGCCCGCCGCACCGACAGATCGGCCCATCCGTCGCCGTCGACATCGGTCACCGAGATGCGCTGGCCGTTCGCAGCGAGTCCGTCGAGGCCCCAGTCACTCGAGGCGTCGCGAAACGCCTGCTCCCCGGGACTCCACGGCAAGCCTTTGGGACGTTCGCACTCACCGGTGCTCGGATTGCAAACGTCGCCGTTCAAGCAGACGACGTTGTCTCGGACGCACAGATCTTGCTCTTGTTCTTCTTTGGCGTCGCCACAACTCGCCACGAGGGCGAGGAGCAACAGGCAGGAGGCGCTACGGGCGAACAACTTCATGGCACACCTTGGGCAGTACTCGAAATCGATTGTATGCCGCGAGTGTACATAAATCGGCGGGGTGGCAAAAGTGTGTTGAATGGCGATTCAGTCGCGGCGTCGATGTGGCGCAGGCCACGAACGCATTAGTCCAAGTTACCCTGAAACAACCTGCGAGGGCCCTGAGCGTCGCACTCTTTGCAGCGCAGCGGGAATTGGCGCAGCACCGCGAGCCAAAAGCCGATAAACGCGCCGGCGTAGAAAATGATCCCGTGGGTGTCTTTGAGGAACGCCGTCGCCGCAGTGTCGGGCAAAAAGATCGGGCCGATGCCCAACAGGATGACCGCGGACCAGTACCAGTGAAAGAGGCTGCCAAAGCCGATCTCTTGGCTGTGGCACTTGGGGCAGGCGAGGGTGGACGAGGCGAGTTGGCTCGACTCGGCTTCGTCGCTCTCGAAGTCGTCCCAGTCGTCGTCGATGATCGAGCCGGGCTCGCCGGCCGGTGCATCGCGCAACACCTCGACGGCCTCGTCGGCGTCGTCTTCGCGGATCACCAATTTGATGCCGCCGACGGCGGCGCCCAGGAGGGGATCGGCGACCATCATATTCTCGTCGTCCAGCCGACACGAGATGCCGTGCTCTTCGAGGCGCGTCCGGGCGATATTGGCTTCGACCGGGCTTTGAAACGTCGCGATTACAACGGTCGTGTCGGTCATCGGCTCTCCTGGTAGATCCCCTGTAGGTATGCACGTCTGCGCTCAGCATGACAGCTGCCCGCCAGCCTGTCCAACATGGTGTCTGATATCGTGTTGCGGGCTATATGAGCACGCGCTGTCCACGTGTCACACAAACGCGATTCGATCGTCACACAATTGAATTCTGGCCCCAAGGTCTGCTAAGTTGCCGCCATCTGCAGTGAAACTGGGCGATTTTGCACCACTGGCACGGACGAGATGAGGCCGATGATGATTGATTTGCGCAAACTGATGGCGAGCGTTTTTGTGGTGCTCTTGGTTGCGTCTTTGGGCGCTGCATGCAGCGATGACACCGACAGTGGCGGCCAAGGTGGTGGTGACGAGTGCGAAAGCGGCGAATCGTTCAACGTGCTCAGCGGTCGGTGCGAGCCGATTGCCCGCGACAACAACTCGGGCAGCGACGGAGGCACCACCCCGGGCGTCGACGGCGGGACTGATCCCGGCAGCGACGCCGGCGGCACCGAGCAGTGCCCGGAGGGGCAGTCTTATAACCCAGTTTCCGGCGTCTGCGAGCCAAACGGCTCGGAAACCGACGCCGGGACGAACCCCGGCGAAGACGGCGGCTCGGGCTACGACGGCGGCCCCATCGGCGGCACCTGCGGGCCGGGCACCGTCATCGGCAAGGCGTGCGCGCCCTCCGGCGAGTTGCTCGCCGGCGCCACGGTGACCATCGAGGGCTTCGATTGTGACGGCAACCCCTACACCGACACCGTGCAGACCGACGCCAACGGCAACTTCCAGTTCGACGACGTGCCCGCCGGCCAGCACACGCTGACGATCAGCACCGGCTCGTTCAGCCGTAACCAGACGATCATCGTGCAGAACGGCCAGACTCTCGATTTGAGCAGTGCGGCGGCCAAGGTCTGCCTCGACGGCGGCAGCGTCAAAATCGCGGTCATCGAGGGCGCCTACGACCACGTCGCCGGCATCCTCGACGACCTGCAGCTCGACTACGACATCAAGGGGAACGACAAGATGTCGTCGTTCTTCGAGCCCAACGGGCGCTACAGCGACTCGCTGGCCTTTCTGAAGGACTCGGCGGCCATGTCGCAGTACGACATCATCTTCATCAACTGCGGCGAGTTGTGGAACGTCATGGGTCAGAACAACTCGGGCGACGTCTCCACGGTGATCGCGAACCTGTCGTCGTACCTGAGCGCGGGCAACAGTCTGTACGTCTCCGACTGGTCACATCCCTTCCTCGAGAAGGTCTTCGCCGACGCGGTCGACTTCCACGGCGACGATCAAACCATCAACGACGCGCGTATCGGTTACGCGCCGCAGACGATCTCCGCACAAGTGACCTCGCAAGGGCTCCAGACCGCGCTGGGCAACACGCAGGCGACCATCGAGTTTCCCCATGACCCGACCGCCAACCCGCCCATCATCAACAACAACTGGGTCGTGGCCGAAGGCGCCGGCGCCTCGAGCACGATTCACCTGCAGGGCGACGCGCAACTGTGCTCACAGCCGTTCTCCAGTCTGAGCCGCTGCGACTCGGCCGCCGGCACTCAGCCGAGCTCGCCGCTCCTGATCTCTTATCAGGGCGCCGGCGGCGGTACCGCGATTTACACGGCGTTCCACAACGAGCGTCAGTCGGCGCTCAACCAGGACATGGAGAAGATCCTCAAGTTCCTGATCTTCCAGTTGTGAGAGATCGAGGGATCGAGAAATCGAAGGAAAGGCCGCGGATGGCGCGGATGACACGGATAAACTGCGCGACGCATCGAATGCTTGCGAGACATTTGCAGTTGTAGTTAGTAGTTTACTCGATCCCTCAATCCTCTTTCTCCAAAGGAGCTTCACAATGGCAGAATTGAGAGTACGCGGTACCGACACCGTCCTGACCGAGCCGGGGGCCATCAAAGACTTCGTTGGCGCCTACGGCCTCGACTACGAGGTGTGGAATATCGACAAGTTGCACTCCGAGGAGGCCAAGGCGGTCGAGGCCGACACCGAGCAGGAGCGCATCCTCGAGGTCTTCTCCGACGAAATCGAGGCCCTCAAGGAGCGTGGCGGCTACGAGACGGCCGACGTCATCGCGCTGTCGCCCGATACGCCCAACCTCGACGATATCTTGGCCAAGTTCGACAAGGAGCACGAGCACACCGAAGACGAGGTGCGCTTTGTGGTCGACGGACGCGGCGTCTTCGTCATCCACGCCCCCGACGACAAAGTCTTCGACGTCGAAGTCCACCCTGGCGATCTCTTGGTCGTCCCCGAGGGCACCTGGCACTGGTTCGAGTTGTGCGAGGACAAGCAGATCAAATGCATTCGCGTCTTCACGTCGAAGGACGGCTGGGTGGCGCATTATCGCGAAGAAGCCGCTGAGTAGAGTAGGCGCCAGGTGCCTGAAGCCCTTCGCTTCGCCGCACTCAAATCGTAGTTCGCGCCGCAGTGAAGGCGCCCCTAATAGCGGGCGTCACGCCTCTGCATGGCCAACTCAATTGGATTGATGATGACCCCACAACACCTCACCGCCTGCGTCCTCGCCGCAACTCTACTGTCCCCTGCAGCGGTATCGGCGGCGGTCAACCTGGACGCCACCGAGGTGCGAAGCTTCGAGATCCCTGAGGGCTTCAACCTCGGCCAGGCTCAGATTCAAGCGCAGGATGGCAAGACCGTCATCTCGGCGACCACCGGTCAGGACGCCGACACCGCGTGCACCGTGTTGGTGGCAGACGACGCCGGCGCAACGTCTTATGCGTATCAGTACGCCGGTGGCCCGACCGCGTGCGCCGGGGTGCTGCCGCATCCCGACGGCGGGTTTTTCGTGCGCGGCGGCGAGGCCGACGCCCAGCAGGGCGACGTCTACGGTTTCACCGCGCGCATCGACGCCGAGGGCAACGAGGTGTGGGCGCTGGCCGACCAAGAGCTGGTCGACGCGGCTGACGAAGCCGACGGCGGCACCGGCTCCTTTTTGGGCGAATACGTCAGCCCGCACGCCCAGATGGCCTACAGCGCCGAATTCGACAAGCTTCTGGCGTTTACCAACGGCCAGCTCAACATCGGCGGCGCCCAGCCGCTGACCCAGGCGCACGTGGTCGACGCCGACGACGGTCGGCTGCGCGTCAGCGGCCAGACCTTCGGGCTAAGCGGCAGCGCAGGGGTCATCGCCGAGGCGGTCAGCCGCACCTCCGACGGCTATTTTCTGCTCTACATCTACGACGCCGGCTCGCAGGGCGCGCACTTCTTCAGCTACAACGGCCGCAACAGCATCGACGCGTTCAAACCGCTGGGCGAGGACTGGTCGACGCGCTATGTGCGTCAGATGGTCTACGGCCAGCAGGGCAACGCCTTTTTGCTGTGGACGCCGACCAACGATCCGGCCGCGCCTACGAACGTGACCGTGGTCGACGACGAGGCAGGCGAGGTCTGGTCGGCGAGCTTCGAGGCGACGGTCGACGCCTCGTCGGAGTCCATCGAGCTCGGCTTGCCGCTGGGCATGTGGGTGGGTGCGAATCACGCGCTGATCTTGTACAATGCGGCCAACGAGCTCGTGTTGCGCGTGGCGGACGCCGCCACCGGTGATGAACTCGGTGTGGCGCCGCTCGGCGGGCTGACCGAGCACAGCCCGGCGGCGATCGTCGAAGGCGCCGACGGAAGCTTGAAACTCTTGGCGATCAACTCGAGTGGCACGACCGTGCACGAGTATCGCCTCGACATCAGCCAGGGAGCTGGCGGCGGTGAAGACGCAGGCGGTGACGCCGGTCTTGGCGATGCCGGCAGCGGCTCTGGCGGCGGAGGCGGCGACGAAGGCTGCGCCACCTCCTCGCCGACCGCCCCGGCGCCTGTGTCGGGTGCCGTGTTGGCGATTTTGCTCACAGTGTTTACCATCGCAAACCGTAGAAGGTCTTCCTGCTAACTTGGAGAAGTCTCGATGCCTGAGTTCGAACGCGAGCCGCTCGACCTGAGCGCGATTCCGCAGAAGCTGCAAAAGCACGTCCAGCCGGACGCGCCGTCCAAGCTCAAGATGATGGCCGCGCGCGGCATGTTGCCCGCGCCGCCCGAGCAGATGGTCAAGGTGCTGTACCAGCTCCACTTCGACTCGGATCAGAAGGTCGCCGGGGCCGCCAAGGACTCGCTGGCCGACATGCCGCCCAACGTGCTGGGGCCGGCCATCCAGAACGCCGACCACGCCGGCCTGCTCGACTGGGTCGGCACCGTGCGCGCGGACAGCTCCGAGATCGGCACCATTGTGGTGCGCAACCAGGCCACCGACGACCAGACGGTGGCCAGGCTCGCCGAGAAGGCCGACAGCCAGCTCGCCGACGTCATCGCCACCAACCAGGTGCGTATCCTTCGCACCCCCAAGATCATCGAAGGGCTGTACAAGAACACCGCCGTCAGCTCGGCGACCATCGACAGCCTCATCGAATTGGCCCAGCGCAATAACGTCGAGCTCAAGGGGCTTCCCGGGCTGTCCGACGCGCTCAAGACCGGCCAAGACCTCTTTGGGGACAAGGGCGCCGACGACGAGAGCTTCTCGGCGCTGCTCCAGCAGGAATCGGAGCGCGTCGAAAAGGAAGAAGAAAAGCGGCGCATGCTCGAGGAGGCCGGCGAGAAGCTGACGCGCTCGCAGCGCGAGAAGCTTCGCCAGGAACTCGACCTCGGCCCCGAAGAAGAAGAGGAAGAGGGCGACGAGTTCGACGAACTCGACGACGGTTCGGGTGCACGCGGCAACCTGTACGCCCAGCTCAGCGACATGTCCATCGCTCAGAAGATCCGCCTGGCCACCGTCGGCAGCCGCGAGGCGATCAAGATCTTGGTGCGCGACCAGAACAAGCTCGTGCACATGGCCGCGATCAAGAGCCCGCGCATCAAGCCGGCCGACATCGCCAAATTTGCCGGCAACAAGTCGCTTCCCGACAACGTCATCGAGTATATCGCCAACAACCGCGATTGGACGCGCAAATACGACGTGGTCAAAAACCTGGTCAACAACCCGAAGACGCCGCTCAAGGATACGATGAAATTCTTGAAGCACCTTCGTCAGAATGACCTGCGCGACGTCATGCGCAGTCGCAACGTGCCGCACCAGGTCTCACGCGCGGCCAAGTCGCTGATGCGTAAGCGAGCCGGCACCTGAGCCCGTTCGCACTTCTCGAAGCCCTTTTGATCCTGTGACCGAGAATTCCATGCAGGAAAATCTGCCACCCTGTGGACTCTACCGCACCACCGAGCCGCTCCCGGGAAAAGAGCAGTGGGTGCGCGCCGGGATGCTTGTCTACTTTCACAACCACTCCCAGCAGGGCCCCCCGCTGCTTTTGCTGCCGGCTGAGAACAAGCTCAACCGCTGGGTCTTCCACGACAAAGGCTACCTGATCCGCGAGCCCGGCTACGTCGAGACCCTCGAGGGGCTCAAAGACGAGAGCCTGTACGTGCTCGCCGAGCCGATCTACTTGTCGCGCGAAGAGTTCATCCCCGAGGACACCCTCGTGCAGCTGGGCTACAACCGCTCGGCCGATCCGATCTTGTTCCTCGGCCAATTCGAGGACAACGCCATCTTCTTCCCCGACAGCGGGCTCAAGTGCACCAGCGAGGTGTTCGACTTGTTGGAGGACGTGCGGTTCCGCGTGCCCGGCCAGGACGGCGATAGGCATCACTGACGGCGGCGAAAAAGCGAACAAGCAAAAGAGCAAAGAAGTAAAAGAGTAAAAGAGCAAAGAAGTAAAAGAGTAAAAGAGCAAAGAAGTAAAAGAGTAAAAGAGCAAAGAAGTAAAAGAGTAAGAAAGTAAAAAAGCAAAAGAGCAACAGCGTCACTCGCCGTTGCTCTTTTGCTTGTTCGCTTTTTAGCTCTTTTGCTGCCTTAAAGCTCTTTTGCTTGTTCGCTCTTTAGCTCTTTTGCTGCCTTACAGCTTGCCGAGCACGATGTCCTTCATCTTCGAGCCCTCATACCGACCTTTGATCTTGGGCATCACGTAGCCCATGACCTTGCCCATGTCGGCCTTCGACGAGGCGCCGGTCGACTCGATGGCTTCGTCGACCAGAGCTTCGGCTTCGTCGTCGGTCATCTGCTCGGGCAGGTACTCCTCGATGACCTTGATCTCGGCCTCTTCCTTCTCGGCGAGCTCGTCGCGGCCGCCGTCGGCGTACATCTCGGCCGCCTCGCGACGCTTCTTGGCCTCCGTCGACAGCACGCTGATGACCTCGTCTTCGTCGAGGTCGTCGCCCTTGTCGATACGCGCGTTCTTCAGGCTCGACAGCAGCGAGCGGATCGTCTGGAGCTTGTCCTTCTCACGCGCTTTCATGGCCGCCTTCATGTCGGCCTTCATCTGTTGAATCGTTTCCGTTTCAGCCATTGGGCTCACCTTGGGTGAGAGCGAAAAGCTCGAGAGAAAAAAGTAAAAGAGTAAAAGAGCAAAGAAGCAACACCGTTGCTTTGACTTCTTCGCTCTTTCACTTGCTTGTAGTTCTTTAACTTCTTCGCTCTTTAACTCGTTCGCTCTTTGACTTGTTAGCTTTTTCGCTGTTTAGCTTTTCGCTGCCTTATTCGGCGGTTTCGACCAGCGTGTTCGCCACGCCGTGAATGATGTCCTTTTTGGCCTCGTACATCTCGGCTTCGCTGAAGATAAACAGCGTGGCGGTCTGGTCGCCTTCGCGTTTGATGGTGTAGCCGAGGAACTGGATCTCTTGGTCCATGTCCTCTTTTTCGAGCACGCCGGTGCCGGTGCCCTTGAACACGGGCATGCCGTTGATGGTGCTCGGGCCGGTCTTCTCGACCTTGATGTCCTTGAACTGCAGGTCGGCGCGCATGTCGTTGAGCATCGACTTGGCGAGCTCCTGGGACTTCGAGCCGGCCAGAAGCACGGTCGTCGAGCCTTCCGGATCGGTAGCCGACACGCCCTCGTCGTCTTTGACGACTTTCCAGTCTTCGGGCACGCGGAACTTCAGCCCGTAGGTGTCGCTTTCGACCCATTGGCCGGCCTGCTCTTCCTCGGCGGCCTCTTCTTCTTGGGCGCCTTCGTCGGCCTTCTCGGCCTCTTCGCCCTCGTTGGCCTCGTCGGCTTTGGCGGCCGTTTCGGTCTCGGCTTTCTCTTCGCCGCCGTCGGTCTTCGACTCACACCCGACTCCGGCCAGGAGCACGAGCGACAGAACCAACAAGCTCGTCAGTACCTTCTTCATTTTTATCCCTGAGAAATTGGGTGATTTATGCTATTTCCTACCACGTGGATTGATAACGTCTAGTAGTACTAGAGCCTCGTTCCCTTTGGTGCAAGCGGTAACGTCGTGAGTGACGACAGTCAGGTCACCTGCCCAGAATGCCAGACGACCCAGTCGGCCAAGGCACCGTTTTGCGAGAATTGCGGCTATCGTATCCGTCGCAGCGACACGGTCAAGGAAGGTCATCAGGTCGTGACCGACGAAATGCTGCAACGGCTGCGCCGAAGTCGCACCGACCAAGACCCGAGCCAAACAGGCCGGCAAGTGGGCCAGACCGCCAACGACGGCGGCGCGCCTTTTACCGGCGCGGGCCGCCCTGCAGCAGGCCGCTCGTCCAAGATGCCCTCGCCCGAGGAGCCCCAGACCCAGATCGAGGGGCTGCAGGCCGTCGGTTCGGCCGATATCAGTGCCGAGACGCCGGCGGCCGCACACTCGGCCGAGCTTTCGGCCGCCACCTCACAGAGCGCGCTCATGGAGCGGCCCGCTCCCGACGCTGGCGGCGGCAAGATGGCCATCTACGTGACCATCTGGCTGAGCCTGACCGCCGTCGCCGTGCTGGCCACCTACTTTCTGGCCACGCGCCTGCCCGATGATGCGTCGGCCGACGCCGTCGATGTGCCCGAAAAAGTCGACATCCCCGAAGGCCCGTTTTTGCGCGGCCTCGAGGAAGACGTGCGCTCGTTCATCTTGCAGATGTGCCAGAAGGTCGAAGACGATCCCAAGGAGACCTGCAAGCAGGACAAGCTCCTTGCCGGCGAATTTCCCGAGAAGACCGTCGAGCTCGCCGCCTACGAAATCGACGCGACCGAGACGACCGTCGGCGAGTACCAAGACTGCGTCGACGCCGACGGCTGCGAGCCCATCGACTATAAGGCGTGCGAGGTGTGGACCCACCAGGGCCTGCAGATCTCGCTTCGGGTGCCCAAGGCGCTCCAAGAGCCGAATATGCCGGTGACCTGCGTGAGCCAAGCCCAGGCCAAAGCTTACTGCAAATGGGCCGGTGGCAAGCTGCCCAGCTCCGACCAGTGGGAGAAGGCCGCCCGCGGCGACAAAGGCAAGCTCTTCCCCTGGGGCACCTCGTGGTCGAGCGACATCGCCAACTGGGGTGAGATGGACATCGCCAAAAACCCCATCGTCGGCAAGCTCGACGGCTTCGAGTGGACCGCGCCGCCGGCGAGTTTCCCCAACGGCAAGAGCCCCTACGGCGTCTACGACATGGCCGGAAACGTCGCCGAGTGGGTCGACAATGGCGAAAAGCTCGAGCTCGAGGCGCGCGGCGGCTCCTGGACGAGCCACCCGTTCGATCTGCGCGTGACCTCGCGCATGGAGCTCGAGCCCGACGACACCCGCACCGACGTCGGCTTTCGCTGCGTTTACTAAACCACATCACGCCGCCAACTCACCGCCACTCTGCACCTGAAGGGCGACCCAGCGACACGCCCCGACGAGTCGGTCGATCTGCGTGGCGTCGACGTCTTTCCACACGCCTCCGGCGAGCCCGACGGCCACCACGGCGCCGTTTTCCTCCGGCTGTAGCCCCTCACTCTCCAGCAACTCGACGTCTTCGCCGAATAACTCGTCGGCTCGGGCTCGCCAGGCGCGCACGAACCGGCTGGCGCTCCCTGATTCCTGCCACTCGAGCTGCTCTTGCATCGACTCGAACAGCGTCAGCGCCGGCCATCGGCCGTTTCGTGCGATGCTGCAGACGCCGCCGTCGGGCAGCGAGAGCACCAGCGGCGCCACGCCGGTCAGGCTGTCGGCGACTGCGGACTCGAGAAGCTCGAAGGCCGCGTCGAGGCGCAGCCACTGGTCGGCGTCGAGCTCTGACTCGACCAGCGACACGTTTGGCTCGGGCATCGGACGCCACCCGGCCAGGCGGTCGCGATGGCGGCGAATGGCGTGGGCCAAGATCAACGCGCTGCCGCGGTAACGCATGTAATCTGCGCGTGTATCGAACGGTCCGGGTTGCTCACATTCGATCTGGTTCACCAATTGTGCCAGACCCTCCTGCTCGGGCATCAGCGGCACCGGCGCAGCCACAAAACCACCCGCGTCGAAGCGGCGACAGGCCACCACCGTATGACGCATGAGCGGCAGGTCGCGCTCGAGCGCGCTCAACTCGACGCTCACGTTGTCGTGCAGGCGGCGAAGCCCGAGCGCGCCGCTGTCGGTGAGCCCGACCACCTCGAATAGCTCCCAATACGAAGCGGCGAGTTGCGAGAGCTGGCCGCGCACCTCCTCAGGCAGCAGGTGGGCGGCGTCGACGGCGCATTCGGCCATCGTTCGCCCCGTGCTGCCGGGCACGTGGAACGCGGCGAACTCGTACAGGTGCTCGACGAGGCCGAAGCCGACCGGGTCGGCGTCGCCGCGCTGGAACGCGTCGAGCAACTCGAGCACGGTCGGGTCGCGCGAGTGGCCGACGACGCGCCTGCCGGCGGCTTTGAGTTCGGCCATCAGGTGACCGAAGTGGCGTTGCCAGTCCGCGTAGATAGCCGGGGTTTGGGGGCGAAGAAGTTCCATTGTCTTTGTATGCTTCATGGTTCGTCATCGGTGTCGTTGTTGGTTATCGAGGCCGTTGGCCGCCCTCTATTACGGTTATCGGCAGAAACACCCATTTCGTTGCGTACTTTTTTGGAGCAACGGGCAATGAACGCCCTCAGACGCCCGTTGACGTGGGTCGGGCGCTGTTCCACATTGGCGCCGCCAAACGACGATCTTTTCGAGGCGAACAGAAAAACCATGCAGCCAAAGCGAATCGCCGAGCTCAAGAAGACGGCCGACGAAGCCCTCCAATCGGGGGAGTTGACCGAAGACGCCCAGAAGACTTTGATCGAGGTGCTCACGCCCGACGCCTACGAGCAGACGTGGCCCGACGTGGAGGTCGTGCTCCACGTGGCCGAGCACCCGGTGGTGGCCAAGCGCATGCAAGACGAGCGGCTTCCCGAGTTGTTGGAGACGGCGCTCGTCGAGGCGTTTTCGGCCGTATTACCCCTTCTGGGCACCCGCGCGTTCGGCCCGCTGGCTAATTTCGCCGCCCACACGCGAAAGCGCCTCGACGCCGAGCGCCGAAAATACGAGCTCGTCGCCGAGCGCCTCGACGGACTCGACGAAGACGCAGCGGTGCGTCTGTTGAGGAACTATATCTCCACCGACCCAGCCCCGTACTTCGTGGCCAAGCTGCGCCAGCGGTATTCGGCGCGGGTCGGCGAGGCCGAGCGCCAGAGCGAAGAGGGCGTCGATTTGGCGGTGCTGGTCGAGGACGAAGGGCTCGTCGAAGCCCTGCGCGAGCCGAAGACGGCCGACGTCGACGTGGTCCGACAGGCGCTGGCCGAGCTGAGCGGGCACCCGGACGTCTCCACGGTCACCCTGCAACGCGCCTTTCGCGACGGTGACGCCGATCACAAGCTCGTCGCCGCGGCGATCGCCACCTTCGACGCGCGCGCCGACTTCGCCCCGTCGATCCTCGCCCAGGTCATCTCGGGCCACCGCGACGCCGCCCACATGGCCGTCTTGGCCGGGCGCCTCGCGCCCCTGATGGCTCGGCAGGTCTTCTCGCAATTCTTGGCCGAGGCCGCCTGGCAAAACCCCGAGGAGCCCGAAGCCAAGATCACCGCCGAGCGCACCCACGCCATCTTGAGCGCGCGCTGCGTGCTGCCCAAAATCGGCAGCCCCCTGGACGCTGTCGACCCGCAGAACCTGCCCGATGCCCTCGAGGAAGGCCTCGACACGGTCCCTGACACCGTCGAGGCGGCGTGGGAGCTTTGGGGGCGAGTGAAGTAGTTGTTTTGCGCCTCGCGTCCGTGATAGACCACGGGCGTACGAACAAATCGTTGTGTTGCGCTTGGTGATTGGTGGAGCGATGGATGTAATGCGCTGTTGTTGCTCGGTTTTGTTGTCTGCTTTGATCGCGTTGGGCCCTGCTTCCGTTTTCGCTCAGCAGGCTGACGAAGGCGCGCCGCCTCCGCCGCCACCTGTGCCCGAAGCGCCTGCGGACGTCGAAGAGCCGCCGGCGCCCGAAGCGCCCGCGGACGTCGAAGAGCCGCCGGCGCCCGAGAAGCCGGCCGACGAGGTCGTCGAAAAGGAGCTCGACGCCGACGCCGACCCCGCCGGCTGGAACCTGCTGCGTCGCGCGCTCGACCAACTCGCACGCGGCAAGCGCTACGGGGCGCTCGAGCTTCTCGAGCGACTCGCCGAAGACTACCCCGACCACCCGGCCACCGAAGTCTCCGCCGAGGCGCTCGCCGTGCTGCGCGAGAAGACGCGTCCCAAAGGCGAAGATCTCATCGGACAAGAAGAGCCCAGCGGCCTGGCGCGCGCCGAGCTCGCCTTTTTCCAGACCGCCCACGGCATCACGCTAGGCGCCGAGTTGTGCGCGATGGTCGAGTGTGACAGCGAGCAGGCCGTCGTCGCGGCCCTCGGCATCGGCGGCGCGCTGGGCCTGACCCTGTCGCTCGTGCCCACTCAGGACGGGATCACGCAGGGCCACGCGCTGCTGCTCAACTCGGGCACCGCCTGGGGCTTTGGCAACGGCGTCCTCGCCGGTATTGCGCTCGACATCGAGGGATCGGAATACGCCGGTCTGTTGGCCGGCTCGCAGCTGGCCGGCCTGGGCGCCGGCGCCTTGATCTGGGACCTCGCCGAGCCCACCGCCGGTGAGGTGTCGATGGCCAACTCGGGCGGTCTGTGGGCGGGCTTTTTGACCTTCCTCATCCACGCCGCCAACGAGTTCGACGCCGAGGAGTCCACGGTCGCCTGGTCGGTGCTCTTCGCCGCCGATCTGGGCATCGCCGGTGGCGCCGCGCTCTCCCAGAACTACCCGATGAGCCGCGGGCGTACCTTCGTCATCGACTCGGGCGGTATCTTGGGCTTTTTGATCGGCATCGGCACCTACATCTTCATCGAACCCGACGTTCAGAGCGCCACGGCGTTTTCGGTCATGGGCATCCTGGGCACGGTCACCGGCCTGGGCACCGCGACCTACCTGACGCGTAACTGGGACGTCGAAGAGACCGGCGACTTCAGCGCCAACTGGGGCGTCTCACCCACCGACGGCGGCGCGCTGCTGTCGGTTGGCGGCTCATTCTGACGCTGGAGGCCTTCAGGGGGCTTCATTTCATCTGTTCGGGTATGGCGAGCTATTCGAGCGCGGCCAGGTGGATGACCGCGTCGCCCTGGTGGACCAGGGGGTTGTTGACGTGGCTGATGATCAGCCCGTCGAAGCTCGCTTTGACCTTCCCGCTGACCGCGTCGAACGCATCGCCGATGGTGCCGATGCACTCGCCTTTCTTGACGAAATCCCCGCTCGACTTCTGCAGGCGCAAGATCCCGGCGCGCTTGGCGCGCAGCCAGGTGCGTCGCTTCGACTCGCGCGGCTCGTAGTCGAGCTCGGTGTCGGGGTGCTCGCACATGCCCAGCGCCTCCATCAGTCGCAGCGTGCCGGCCAGCCCCACCTCGACCACGTCGGCGTTGAACCGGCGAGGCTCGCCTCCTTCGAAGACCAAGATCGGCTTGTCGCGCTTTCGCACGGCGCGGCGAAGTGAGCCGCGCGGCCCCTGCGAGTCGATCATGACCGGCGCGGCGAACGCCTCGGCGCAGCGGCGCGTCTCTTCGTCGCCCAGGTCGGCGCGGATATGCGGCAGGTTGGTGCGCTCGTTGCTTCCGGTGTGCAGGTCGAGCCCGTGGGTGCACTGGTCGACGATCTCGGTCATGAACAGGTGGGCCAGGCGCGCGGCCAAGGAGCCGCGGGCGCTGCCCGGGAAGCTGCGGTTCAGGTCGCGCCGGTCGGGCAGGTAGCGCGACTCGTAGACAAAGCCGAAGACGTTGACGATGGGCACGGCGAAGACGGTGCCGCGAAGCTTCTGCGGGTCGAGCTCGGCCAGAAGCTCGCGCACGATCTCCACGCCGTTGATCTCGTCGCCGTGGATGGCCGCGTTGACCCACAGCCGGGGGCCGGGCTCGACGCCGTTGACCACCTCGATGGGAATGGAGACCTGGTTTTGGGTGGGCAGCTGGGCCACCGGCAGGTCGGCGCGCTTGCGCATGCCGGCGGGGATGACGACGTCGCCGACGCGAATGATCCTGGGAGTGTTGTCTCGTGTCGTCATGTCCAAAGCCCTGTTCAGTAACCTGCGCCCACCCGGCGCGTCATTGTTTTGCTTCGACGGCTCTCTCGATAAACGCCACGACGTGATCGGCCACGTCGATCTTACTCGACTTTTCGATCCCTTCCAGTCCCGGCGAGGAATTGACCTCGAGGACCAGCGGCCCGCGCTCCGAGCGCAGCAGGTCGACGCCGGCCACGCCCAAGCCCATGACCTTGGCGGCGTGCACCGCCGTTTGGCGCTCTTCGTCGGTCAGCTCGATCTCGGTGGCGCTGCCGCCGCGGTGCAGGTTCGAGCGAAACTCGCCCTCGGGCGCCTGGCGCTGCATGGCGGCGACGACCTCGTCGCCGACGACCAAGGCGCGGATGTCGGCGCCGCCCGCCTCGTGGATGAACTCCTGGACGAGGAAGTTGGCGTCCATGCCCATGAACGCCTCGATGACCGACTGGGCGGCCTTGTGCGTCTCGGCGAGCACGACCCCGATGCCCTGGGTGCCCTCGAGCATCTTGATGACCAGCGGCGCCCCGCCCACGGCCTTGATGATGCCGTTGACGTCCTTCATTGAGTGGGCGAACGCGGTCACCGGCATGCCCACCCCTTCGTGGGCCAGAAGCTGCAGCGCGCGCAATTTGTCACGCGAGCACGAGATCCCCTCGGAGCTGTTGGCCGCAAAGACCCCCATCATCTCGAATTGGCGCACCACCGCCGTGCCGTAAAAGGTGTGCGAGGCGCCCACCCGCGGAATCAGGGCGTCGAACTCGTTGGTCAGGTCGCGCTCGCCATAGCGGATCACCGGCTTTTTGGAGGTGATATCCATGTAGCAGCGCAGGTAGTCGATGACCTTGACCTCGTGGCCGCGCTGGGTGCACGCCTGGCGAAGCCTGCGGGTGGAGTAGAGCGTCGATTTTCGCGACAGGATAGCAATCTTCATGCGTTCAATACGGCTAGGGGCTCCTCCCCGCGTCGGGGAGGTGGCGGCGAAGCCGCCGGAGGGGCTACAAATTGGCTACTTCTTCACATCGGGCCTGCCGGCCAGATATGAGCGCCCGGGGTCGACCAGAAAGCGGCCGCGGGTGGCTTCGCGACCCAGGAGCATGCGAAAGCCCATGGCGTCGCGGTTGGTCAGCGTGAGATCGATGGCATAGCGCTCGCCCAGCAGCTCGATCTCGGGGCGGATGACGATGCGTTTTTGCTCGTGGCCCACCGAGCTGCGCACGGTGCGCTCGTCGTGGATGGGCGCCTCGCAGCGGACCGTCTCCTTGGTGTTGCGCTGGACCGGGTGGACCTTGAAGCGCACCCACGGCTGGCCGTCTCGCTCGAAACGCCGGATCTCGAAGGCGTGCAGCGCCGAGCTGCGCGCGCCGGTGTCGACCTTCGCCTTGACGAAGTCGATGCCAAACTCGGGGATCGCGATCCACTCGCGCCACCCGACGACCTTGTCGGGAGCAGTCTTTTGTGTGCGTTTGGCCATGAGTCGGTGCGTGCGGCCGCAGGTCTGTGGGGGAGTTTCAATGCGCCGGGGCCTTCTTACACCACGACCCATTCGAGCATCAACGACGAAGAGAAGCGCCCCCCTGTAGAGGCGATCCGAAAAACGAGGCCGAACTTGCGCAGACCCGCATGAACCGGGCCTCGTCGGGGAACCCCATTCCCTTACGGCGGGCGAAAATGATGGGCGAAAAATCACGCCTCGACGTCGGCAAACCAGGCGTCGGTGTCGACGCCGTGCTCGTCGCGCAGTCGCTGCATGTCGTCGGCGAGTTCGCGGGCGACGAAGGCGCGCTCGTCGGGGCTCAGCACCTGGCGCTCGACGCCTTCGCCCAGAAAGCGGCGCACACCTGTGGGCAGCGCCTGGCCCAGCGGGCCGGTCTTGCTCAGCACGCGCCACAGGCCGCGGTCGACGGTCTTCTCGCGGCTCGAGTTGTGCTGCGAGTCGGTGTTCAGCTCGAAGTCGGCTTCCAGCCCGATATGGGCGAGCACCCGGTCGACGACCGCGCGCGGCCGCTGCTTCAGCTCGGACAGGCTCACCACCAAGATGTCGTCGGCGGGGAAGTGCTCCAAGAAGGCGTCGAGCTGGTAGGCGTAGCGCGACACCGCCAGTACGTGCGGGTGATCTTTGATGTGCTTGCGCTCGCCGAGCCACCCCTTGAACACCCCGTGGGTCAGGTGCGACTCGATGCGCGCGATCGGGTCGCGCACCAGGTAGACCAGCTTGAACGACGCGTCGACCTGGGCCATGCGCTCGGCGGCGTTCGGGTACATCGGCTGCTTGGTGTAGTGCGTCGACGCCTCCAGGCCCACCCGGTGCCGCGCCGGGTCGAAGTCGAAATGCTCTTCGTACCAGGTGTTGCCGCGCGCCCAATTATCGTCGTTGGCGAAGTAGTTGAGCTCCTTGTGCGACGAGCCGACCACCTGCGGGTGCTGGCATAGATAGCGAAACAGGCTGGTCGTGCCGCACTTCATCGCGCCGATGATCACGGCAAATCGGTCGATATTGGACGCGCGCTTCACAGCGGTACTCCTCGTCTCGTGTCGTTACGTGGTCTCGTGTCGTTTGCATGCAGCCTTGGCAGCGAACGCAGTGGGTGTCGGGTCTGACGTTGTACCGCGCCAAGCCACTGTGTGTGAAGGCAACGCATCCGAGTGGCGGCACCTCACCTGTGAAGACACCACTGAAGACACAGCCAGAGTAAGGGGAGTGCAAAAAGTCGTTAAACGCCTCGGCTTTTCGTGTCGATGCCCTCGCTGCGGATCTCCGCGCTCCATCAGTCAGGGGGTGCAGTGTGTCCGGTAGCTAATCGTTAATGGCGTCTTCGGGCGCCCAGCATGGAGCGAGGGATGATAGGATCGAAGAGGCGGACCCTACAGCGGGTCTGCGTGGTAGTAGCGTTAGTGCAGGCGGCCGCGTTTTGGACTGGATGTTCGGACGATGACGACAAGACAGAGGAGCCGCTCACTCTCTCCGAGCTCGTCGAAGTCGGCGAGCCGAGCGGAAAGACCAGCGAGGCTGGCGCGCAAGCGACCTTCTCGGTGGCGCTCAAGGAGAAGCCGTCGGCCGACGTCGTGCTCCAGGTGGCCTCGAGTGACCCCGGCGAGGGTGAGGTCGACCGGGCGACGCTGACCTTCACCCCCGACAACTGGGACGCCCCGCAGACGGTCACCGTGACCGGCCAAGACGACGATCTCGCCGACGGCGAGCAGGCCTACCAGGTGGTCTTCGAGGCGATGGAGAGCGACGACGAGCGCTTCGCCGGCCTCCAGCCGCCCAGCGTCGCGCTGGCCAACGTCGACGACGAGACGGCCGGCTTTACGGTCAGCGAGGCCTCCGGCGACACCACCGAGGCTGGCGGGCAGGCCAGCTTCACGCTAGTCCTCAACTCCCAGCCGACCGCTGACGTGGTCGTCAGCCTCGAGTCGAGCGACGCCGAAGAGGGCACGCCCGATCGCAGCAGCCTGACCTTCACCCCCGACAACTGGAACGCCCCGCAGACGGTCACCGTGACCGGCCAAGACGACGATCTGGCCGACGGGCCGCAGGCTTACCAGGTGGTCTTCGGCGAGACGTCCAGCGACGACGCCGATTACGCGGCGATCGCCCCCGAGGCGGTCGACTTCACCAACGTCGACGACGAGACGGCGGGCATCACCGTCAGTGAAGCCTCCGGCGACACCACCGAGGCGGGCGGGCAGGCCAGCTTCACTGTGGTCCTCAACTCCCAGCCCGAGGCCGACGTCACCCTGAGCCTCGCCTCGAGCGACCCCGGCGAAGGCACGGCCGACAAGACCGCGCTGACGTTCACCGCCGACAACTGGAACGCCCCGCAGACGGTGACCGTGACCGGCCAGGACGACGATCTGGCCGACGGCAACCAGGCCTACGAAATCCTGTTCGAGGAGACGACCAGCGCCGACGCCGACTACGCGGCGATCTCGCCCGAGGCGGTCGCCTTCGCCAACGTCGACGACGAGACGCCCGGCATCACCGTCCAGGTGCTCGACGCCACGACCACCGAAGGCGGCGGCCAGGCCGTCTTTTCGGTTGTGCTCAACTCCAAGCCCGCCGCCGCGGTCAGCCTCGGCTTCGCGGTCGACGCTCCCGAAGAGGCGAGCCTGGGCACGAGCGAGTTGACCTTCACCCCCGACAACTGGAACGCCCCGCAGACGGTGCTCGTGACCGGTCTCGACGATGAAATCGCCGACGGCGACCAGCCCTTCGGCGTGGTCTTCGAGGCGAGCGCGAGCGACGACGCCGACTACGCCGGGCTGACCCCGCAGAACCTGGCGCTGACCAACGTCGACGACGACTCGGCCGGCTTCACCGTCAGCCCGATGAGCGGCCCGACGACCGAGGCGGGCGGCCAGGCGACCTTCGCGGTGGTGCTCAACTCCGAGCCGACCGACGACGTCACGCTCAGCTTCGACTCGAGCGACCTGGGCGAGGGCGTGCTCGATCGCACCGAGCTGACCTTCACCGTCCAGAACTGGAACGCCCCGCAGGCGGTCATCGTGACCGGCCAGGACGACGATCTGGCCGACGGCGACCAGCCGTACGCGATCGCCTTCTCGGCGACCACGAGTAACGACGCGCGCTACGCCGCGCTGACCCCGCAGAACGTGGCCGTGAGCAACACCGACGACGACTCGGCGGGCATCACCGTCAGCGATATCAGCGGTGACACCAGCGAGGCGGGCGCGCAGGCGAGCTTTACGGTCGTGCTCAACTCCGAGCCGTTCGAAGACGTCACCATCAACCTCGACTCGGGCGCCCTGGGCGAAGGTCTGGTCGACAAGACCGCGCTGACCTTCACCGCGCAGAACTGGAACGCCCCGCAGACGGTCACCGTCACCGGACAAGACGACGACCGCGCCGACGGCGACCAGCCCTACAGCATCGTGTTTGCGGCGACGACGAGCAACGACGCCGCCTACGCAGCGATCACTCCGCAGAACGTGGCGGTGACCAACACCGACGACGATTCGGCAGGCATCACCGTCAGCGCCGTGAGCGGCGCCACCACCGAAGCCGGCGGCCAGGCGAGCTTCACGGTCGTGCTCAACTCCGAGCCGTTCGAAGACGTCACCGTCAACCTCGACTCGGCCGGCGCCGACGAGGGCACGGTCGACAAGACCACGTTGACGTTCACCGCCCAGAACTGGAACGCCCCGCAGACGGTCACGATCACCGGCCAGAATGACGACTACGCCGACGGCGACCAGCCCTACGACATCGTGTTCTCGGCGACGACGAGCAACGACGCCGCATATGCTGCGATCACCCCGCAGAACGTGGCGGTGACCAACACCGACGACGACTCGGCGGGCATCACGGTCAGCGCGATCAGCGGCCCGACGGGTGAAGCCGGCGGCCAGGCCACGTTCACCGTGGTCCTCAACTCGCGCCCCTACGGCGACGTCGCGCTGAGCTTCGAGTCGAGCGACGCCGGCGAGGGTAGCCTCGACAAGGCGAGCCTGACGTTCACCGACGCCAACTGGAACGCCCCGCAGACGGTGACGCTGACCGGCCAAGACGACGATCTGGCCGACGGCGACCAGCCCTACAGCGTGGTCTTCGACCCCACGAGCAGCCAGGACCCGGCCTACGACGCGTTGTCGCTGCAAAACGTCGCCGTGAGCAACGTCGACGACGACTCGGCGGGCATCACCGTCAGCGCCGTGAGCGGCCCGACGAGCGAAGCCGGCGGCCAGGCGACCTTCACGATCGTGCTCAACTCCGAGCCCTACGAGGACGTGACCCTCAACTTCGGCTCCAACGAACGCGGCGAAGGCGTGCTCGACAAGACGTCGCTGACGTTCACTGCCCAGAACTGGAACGCCCCGCAGACGGTCACGTTGACCGGTCAGGACGACGAATATGCCGACGGCGACCAGCCCTACGCGGTGGCCTTCCTTCCGGCGCTCAGCCAGGACGCAGCCTACAACGGGCTGACCCCGCAGAACGTGGCGGTGACCAACACCGACAACGACTCGGCGGGCATCACCGTGAGCGCGGTGAGCGGCGCCACCAGTGAGGCGGGCGGCCAAGCCAGCTTCACCGTGGTCCTCAACTCGCGCCCCTACGGCGACGTCACCGTCAACTTCGACTCGAGCGACGCCGGCGAGGGTAGCCTCGACACGACCTCGCTGACGTTCACCGACCAGAACTGGAACGCGCCGCAGACGGCGACGCTGACCGGCCAAAACGACGACCTGGCCGACGGCGACCAGCCGTACGCGGTGACCTTCGCGGCGACGACGAGTCAGGACGCCGCCTACGCAGCGATCACCCCGCAGAACGTGGCGGTGACCAACACCGACGACGACTCGGCGGGCATCACCGTGGGCGCGATCAGCGGCGCGACGAGCGAAGCCGGCGGCCAGGCCACGTTCACCGTGGTGCTCAACTCCGAGCCCTTCGAAGACGTCATCGTCAACCTCGACTCGGCCAGCGCCGACGAGGGCACGGTCGACAAGACCGCGCTGACGTTCACCGCGCAAAACTGGAACGCCCCGCAGACGGTCACGGTGACCGGCCAGGACGACTTCTTGGCCGACGGCGACCAGCCCTACGCCATCGCCTTCTCGGCGACGACGAGCCAGGACGCGGCCTACGCGGCGATCACTCCGCAGAACGTGGCGGTGACGAACACCGACGACGACTCGGCAGGGATTACCGTCAGCGCCGTGAGCGGCTCCACCAGTGAAGCCGGCGGCCAGGCCACGTTCACCGTGGTGCTCAACTCCCAGCCCTTCGAAGACGTGACCGTCAACTACGCCTCGACCGACACGAGCGAGGGCACGGTCGGCAATGGCAGCCTGACCTTCACCGACCAGAACTGGAACGCCCCGCAGACGGTCACGGTGACCGGCCAGGACGACTTCTTGGCCGACGGCGACCAGCCGTACGCCATCGCCTTCTCGGCGACGACGAGCCAGGACGCGGCCTACGCGGCGATCACCCCGCAGAACGTGGCGGTGCAAAACACCGACGACGACTCGGCGGGCATCACCGTGAGCGCCATCAGCGGCTCGACGAGCGAGGCGGGCGGCCAGGCGAGCTTTACCGTCGCGCTCAACTCGCGCCCCTACGCCGACGTCACGGTCAGCTTCGCTTCGAGCGATGCAGGCGAGGGTAGCCTCGACAAGACGACGCTGACGTTCACCGACCAGAACTGGAACGCCCCGCAGACGGTCACGCTGACCGGTCAGGACGACTTGTTGGCCGACGGCGACCAGCCCTACAGCGTCGTCTTCTCGGCGACGACGAGTGGGGACCCGGCCTACGCGGCGATCACTCCGCAAAACGTGGCGGTGACCAACACCGACGACGACTCGGCGGGCATCACCGTCACTCTCGTCGACGGCACCACGGGCGAAGACAACGCCCAGGGCAGCTTCGCAGTGGTGCTCAACTCGCAGCCGTACGCCGACGTCACGGTCAACTTCGCCTCGAACGATGCCGGCGAGGGCATCGCGGCGACGAGCAGCCTGACGTTCACCGACCAGAACTGGAACGCCCCGCAGCAGGTCACCGTGGTCGGCCAGAACGACGCGTTCGCCGACGGCGACCAGCCGTACGCCATCGCCTTCTCGGCGACGACGAGTGGGGACGCGGCCTACGCGGCGATCACCCCGCAGAACGTGGCGTTCACCAACGTCGACGACGACTCGGCGGGCATCACCGTGGGCGCGATCAGCGGCCCGACGAGCGAGGCGGGCGGCCAAGCCACCTTCTCGGTGGTGCTCAACTCGCGTCCGTTCGCCGATGTGGTGGTGAACCTCGACTCCAACAACCCGGCCGAGGGCACCGTCGACCAGACGAGCCTGACGTTCACCGACGCCGATTGGGACACCCCGCAGACGGTCACCGTGGCCGGCCAGGACGACTTCTTGGCCGACGGCGACCAGCCGTACGCCATCGCCTTTACGGCGACGACGAGTGGGGACGCGGCCTACGCGGCGATCACCCCGCAGAACGTGGCGGTGACCAACACCGACGACGACTCGGCGGGCATCACCGTGGGCGCGATCAGCGGCCCGACGAGTGAAGCCGGCGGCCAGGCGACCTTCACGGTCGTGCTCAACAGCGAGCCGTACGACACGGTCACGCTCACCTTGGGCTCGAACGACTCCACCGAGGGTCTCGTCGACCAGACGAGCCTGACGTTCACCTCGGCTGACTGGAACACCCCGCAGACGGTCACCATCACCGGCCAGGACGACTTCGTGGCCGACGGCGACCAGCCCTACGCGGTCACGTTCGGCGCCAGCTCGAGCAACGACGCCGCCTATGCCGGGATCACCCCGCAGAACGTGGCGGTGACCAACACCGACAACGACTCGGCGAGTATCCAGGTCAGCGCGATCAGCAACGACACCAGCGAGAGCGGCGGCCAGGCGACGTTTACCGTCGTGCTGACCTCGCGTCCCCTCGCCGACGTGACCGTTGGCTTCGACAGCAACGATCTGACCGAGGGCACCGTGTCGGTGACGCAGCTGACGTTCACCTCGGCCGACTGGGATACCCCGCAGGTGGTCACGGTCACCGGTGTGGACGACCCCGACAGCGACGGCCCGCAGGCCTACGGCATCGCGTTCGTGCCCACGGTCAGCGGCGACGCTGCCTACAACGGGCTGACGCCCGCAACGGTGGCGGTGACCAACGCCGACGACGAGTGGGTCGATATCACCGGTAGCACCGTCGGTTGGGGTCATCATGGCTCCTGCACCTCGTTCAACGGGTGCGGCGACGCGGCGACGTGTGCGCTGTGGGCTTGCCAGGCCGAGGGCTTCAGCAGCCTGTACTCCTACGGTCGGGTGTCGACCTGTGAGTCGGGCGGCTTTACCACCTGTCACCTATTCAGCAGTCAGACCTCGGTCGACTACAACTGGGGGCCGTGGAGCGGTGGCGGGTGCGATATCCCCGTCGTCAGCGAGATTCGCTGTCTGCAATAACGCTGCCTGTACTAACCCGGTCGAGCTCAGTTGATTGAGCTCACTCCGACTCAAAAGGCCGCCCGGACACCACCGGGCGGCCTTTTGCCGTCTGTCACATGCTCTCGGGCATCGTCGGGCCGAGTGGAGCCGACCCAAAAACGCGCGCGAGCATGGGGCCGGCCGGTTCGACCTGGCGTTGGAGCGCGTTCGAGCACTCGACCGGGGAGGGTACCTTCGCGCTGGAGTGCGTTCGGGCATGTATCGGGCAGGTTGAACTGAGAAATTGGCGCGTTCGAGCACTCGACCCGTCAGGGTAACCTCGCCGAGAGGTGCTCCGACGCGTTTTTGCGTCAGGTCGAAGTCGTTTCGAAGGGCTCGAACGCGTTCGACGGCCAAGGTGACCTCCCAAAAGAGTGCGTTCGAGCATTTCTCGGGGAGGGTACCCTCCCTCAGGAGGCCGTCTGAACGGGGTGCCCTCCTCGTTGTCACAGAGATGTCACGGCAAACGCCGCTGCGAAACGGGCCATCGATGATACGTTCGGGCCGTAGAGCTTGCTTCTTTCTTGCAGGAGGTAGATGGATGGATGTCGAACGTGTTGTTGCTGTCGTCGTGGCCGGGCTCGGGATCTCGCTGGCCCTCGGAGGTTGTGCGTCGCCGAGTCAGACGGCGCCCGAAGATGAGAAACCGATGAATGAGAAGCCCGCAGCCGATCGAGCCGCCGAACACACTGAAGCGCGCCTGCTCGACCCGAACGTCGACGGCTGGACCGACGCCAACCGCGCCGCGATCAACGCCATGCTCGCCGAGCAGGCCGCCAAGCTTGCCAATCGGAGCGCCGGCGAGCGCGTCGTCGCGGTGTTCGACTGGGACAACACCGTCATCAAAAACGACGTGGGCGACGCCACCATGGAGTGGATGATCGACCACAACCTCATCGCCCAACCGCCGGCCAAAGATTGGTCGAAGACGAACCCCGCCTTGACCGAGGCGGCCACCGCGGCCCTGTCGGCGGCCTGCGACGCCGCCGGCGAGCCCGGCGAGTGGCTGCAGACGGCGGGCGAAGACGGGCCGAACGCGTGTGGCCGAGAGATCTGGTCGATCTATTCGACGAGCCAGACCACCGGCGGCGATGCGGCCTGGACCGACGAGATGACCGAGACGATCAACCAACCCTACGCCTGGGTCGCGCAACTGCAGGCGGGGCACACGCCCGACGAGGTGCGCGCGTTTGCCACCGAAGCCTTCGAGGAGCGCCTCGAGGCGCCCGTCGACAGCGGTCGCTATATCCGCATCTACGAGCCGATGCGCGATCTCATCGGCGCGCTGCAGGCCAACGGCGTCGAGGTGTGGGTCGTCACCGCCTCGCCGCAATACGTCGTCGACCCGATCGCCGAGCGTGCCGGCGTGCCCGGCGAGCGCGTCATCGGCATCCGAAACGTGCTGGCCGACGGCAAGCTCACCTACGGCTTCCAGGGCTGCGGCCCCGCCGCCGACAACAACACCACGATGATGACCTACGACGTAGGCAAGCGCTGCTGGATCAACAAAGAGATCTTCGAGCTCCCGGCCGACGCGCAGATGAGCATTCCCGAAGACGCCTCCAGGCGGCCGGTCTTCGTCGCCGGCGACTCCGACACCGACATCGGCATGCTCGTCGACGCCACCGACCTGCGGCTGGTCATCGATCGCCACAAAGGCGGCGTGATGTGCCTGGCCACGGCCAACGGAGACGGCACCTGGCTCATCCAGCCGATGTTCATCGAGCCGAAGGCGCAGCGCTCGGCGGCCTACCAATGCAGCGAGGCGGACTGACGGGGGCCGCTCCGGCGACCGATGCACTTGCTCCCAGCGCTTTCTACTCCCTCGGCGGTAAAATAGTTGGGTGAGCTTGAAATCTGGGACTACTTAGTGTCTGATGCGCGCACAAATCGAAAAAATTGATTTTTTGGCGTAGCCTTTCAGGCATTTTTTTCAAAGAGATAGGTGAGTGTATCGTGAAGAAGAGATATTTACGGCGGATTTGTATTGCCTTGGCTTTGGCACAAGCCGCCGCGTTTGGCGCAGCTTGTAGCGACGATGGCACCGGCGGGACCGGGGTCAATAACGGCACCTTGGAGCCGGGAACCGAGCTTGTGACCTTGGGTGAGGTGAGCGGGACGACCAGTGAGATGGGCGGCCAGGCCAGCTTCGATGTGGTGCTGGCCGTACAGCCCACGGCCGATGTCGTCATAAGCCTCGCCTCGAATGATCCCGAGGAGGGCCAGGCCGACGTCTCCTCGCTCACCTTCACTCCGGAAAACTGGGACGCGCCGCAGACGGTTACGGTGACCGGCCAAGACGACGATGTGGCCGACGGCGACCAGACCTACGCGATCGTGGTCGAGTCGCTCGAGACCGACGACAGCCGCTTCGACATCTTCGAGAAGGTCGAGATCGAGCTGACCAACGTAGACGACGAGACGGCAGGCTTCACGGTCACCGACCCCGACGGCGACACCACCGAGGCCGGTGGACAGGCGAGCTTCACGGTCGTCTTGAACTCGCAGCCGACTGCCGACGTGACGCTGGAGCTCGCGTCGAGCAATCCTGAAGAAGGCACGATCGATAAGTCGACGCTGACCTTCACCGCGGATAACTGGAACGCCCCGCAGACGGTCACCGCCACCGGCCAAGACGATGACGTCGCCGACGGAAACCAGCTCTACGAGGTGGTCTTCGGCGAGACGACCAGCGACGATGAAGAGTACGCAGCCATCGCGCCGGACGCCGTCGAGCTGACCAACGTCGACGACGAGACGGCCGGCTTCACCGTCAGCGACCCCACAGGTGACACCACCGAGGCAGGCGAGCAGGCGAGCTTTACGGTCGTCTTGAACTCGCAGCCGACCGCCGACGTGACGCTGACCCTCGGGTCGAGCGACCCCGACGAGGGCACAGTCGACGTCTCTTCGCTGACGTTTACGCCGGACAACTGGAACGCCCCGCAGACGGTCACCGCGACCGGCCAGGACGATGACGTCGCCGACGGAAACCAGCTCTATGAGGTGGTCTTTAGCGAGACGATCAGTGATGACGCCGACTACGCGGCGATCGTGCCCGACAGCGTCGAGCTGACCAACGTCGACGACGAGACGCCCGGGATTTCGGTGAATCAGGTCAGCAGCTCCACCAGTGAAGCCGGCGGCCAGGCCACGTTCACCGTGGTGCTCAACTCCAAGCCGTTCGACGACGTCACGGTCAACTTCGACACCAGTGACGCCGGCGAGGGCACGGTCGACCAGACCAGCCTGACGTTCACCGACCAGAACTGGAACGCCCCGCAGACGGTCACGTTGACCGGTCAAGACGACGACTATGCCGACGGCGACCAGCCGTACAACGTGGTCTTCTCGGCCACGACGAGCAACGACGCGGCTTACGCAGCGATCACCCCGCAGAACGTGGCGGTGACCAACACCGACGACGACTCGGCGGGCATCACCGTCAGCCCGATCAGCGGCAACACCACCGAAGCCGGCGGCCAGGCCACGTTCACCGTGGTGCTCAACTCCGAGCCCTTCGACGACGTCACCGTCAACTTCGGCTCGTACAACACCCGTGAAGGCACGGTCGGCCAGTCCAGCCTGACGTTCACCGACCAGAACTGGAACGCGCCGCAGACAGTCACCGTCACCGGCCAGGACGACGACGTGGCCGACGGCGACCAGCCATATGTGATTGCATTCGCGGCGACGACGAGCACCGACGCGGCCTACGCGGCGATCACCCCGCAGAGCGTGGCGGTGACCAACACCGACGACGACTCGGCGGGCATCACCGTCAGCCCGATCAGCGGCAATACCAGCGAGTCCGGCGGCCAGGCCACATTCACCGTGGTGCTCAACTCCGAGCCGTTCGACGACGTCACCGTCAGCTTCGATTCGAGCGACACAGGCGAGGGTACGGTCGGCCAGTCCAGCCTGACCTTCACGGACCAGAACTGGAACGCGCCGCAGACGGTCACGTTGACCGGCCAGAACGACGACTACGCCGACGGCGACCAGCCGTACAATGTGGTCTTCTCGGCCACGACGAGCAACGACGCGGCCTATGCGGCGATCACCCCGCAGAACGTGGCGGTGACCAACACCGACGACGACTCGGCGGGTATTTCGGTCACCGTGGTGGACGCTAGCTCCGACGAGGCCGGCGCGCTGGCTGAATTTATGGTCGTGCTCAACTCGCGCCCGTTCGACGACGTCACCGTCAACTTCGACTCGAGCGATACCAGCGAGGGCATCGTCTCGCGGACGAGCTTGACGTTCACCGACCAGAACTGGAACGCCCCCCAGACGGTCACCGTGGCCGGACAAGATGATAACTTGGATGACGGCGACCAGCCCTACAACGTGGTCTTCTCGGCCACGACGAGCAACGACGCGGCCTATGCGGCGATCACCCCGCAAAATGTGGCGTTGACGAACACCGATGATGACTCCGCTGGCGTAACGGTCAGCATCAGCGCCGCGACGAGCACCGAAGACGGCGGCGCGGCGACCTTCTCGGTCGTGCTCAACTCCGAGCCGTTCGACGATGTGACCTTCAACTTCGCCACCAGCGATGCTACCGAGGGTGTGCCGACCGCCAACAGCCTGACGTTCACCTCGGCAAACTGGAACGCGCCGCAAAATATCGTCGTCCAGGGCCAGGACGACGACTTGGCCGACGGCGACCAGCCGTACGCCATCACGTTCGGGGCGACGACGAGCAACGACGCGGCTTACGCGGCGATCTCGCCCCAAAATGTGTCGCTGACGAATACCGACAACGATACCGCTGGTATCGAGGTGAGTGCGATATCGGGTGACACGACCGAGGCGGGGGGCCAGGCCACGTTCACCGTGGTGCTTCGCTCGCAGCCCTTCGATGACGTGACCGTCAACTTCGGCTCCACCGACCCGGGCGAGGGTCAGGTGGGCACGTCGAGCTTGACCTTCACCGACGCCAACTGGAGCACCCCTCAGGTCGTGACCGTGACGGGTCAAGACGACTTCGTCGCTGACGGCGCTCAACCGTATGCGATCACATTCAGCGCGACGACGAGCAGTGACGCGGCTTACGCGGCGATCACTCCGGCGAATGTGTCGGTGACCAACACCGACGACGACACCGCCGGCATCTCCGTTACCCCGCTGACGGGCAACACTTCCGAGGCTGGCGGGCAAGCTACTTTCGACGTCGTACTCAACTCCGAGCCCACCGGCGACGTCACGCTGACCTACGCGGTCAGCGACAGCAGCGAAGGAAGTGTCTCGCCTGCGTCGTTGACGTTCACCCCCGCCAATTGGAATACCCCCCAGACCATTCAGGTCACCGGTGTGGACGACAACCTGTCAGACGGCAACCAGTCTTACACGCTCGACTTCAACGCCTCGTCGAGCACGGATGGTAACTACGACGGCCTCGTGCCGGCCCAACGGTCCCTCAGCAATGTCGATAATGAGGTAGCGGTGGGGACCACCGGCACGACTGGACGCATCTCGGGAGCTGAGTGGATTGTCTGTCGCGCCGATAGCAGCACAGCCTGGGTCGCGGCGAATAGTGGAGGCGTGTACAACCCGACCGTCGCCTGCCAATCGTTGGGATATTCAGGCGCCGACGCATGGGGGGGAACTTGCGGCACCGTGTGCGGTTATTGCGGCCAACAGGGCAACGAGTATTACGACGGCGGTGGCGGTGACGCCACTTACCTGACCTTCACCGTCCATTGGAGGTGCACACAATAAGCGCTGCGCGCGTTCATAGGACGCTGTGACAGAGCGGCCGCCCGGTTTTTGCCGGGCGGCTTTTTTTGTGCGCCGCTCCGGAGATTATCGAAAGTCTGTCAGCTTGCCCCAAAACCCACGGACCCGGCCAAAGGCCCGCCTTGCCACACTACCCAACCTGCACTAACCTGCGCGGCGTCCGCTTCCACGAAAACCGTGACCACGACGCTAATTATGTCAGATACTTACCAAACGCCGCGCGTGCCGCCGATCGACCAGGTCGGAATCGAGGAGCGCGCGGGTCGCTTCAAGACGCGCAGCATCAAGAAGGCGGCCAAGAAGGCCGGCCTGAACTTGGCCATCACGATGGTCGATTTGACCACGCTGGCCGGCATGGACACCCCCGGCAAAGTGCGCATGTTGTGCCGCAAAGCGCGGCTGCCCAGCCAGACGCTGGACACCCCGAAGGTCGCCGCCGTCTGTGTCTACCCGAGCATGGTGCCGATCGCCGTCGAGGAGCTCGAGGGCACCGGCATCAATATCGCGTCGGTCGCCACCTACTTTCCCAGCGGCCAGTCCTCGCTCGAGGGGCGCCTCGCCGACACCAGAGAGGCCGTCGAGGCGGGCGCCAACGAGATCGACATGGTCATCAACCGCGGCGCGTTTTTGGCCGGCGAGTACGTGCGGGTCTTTGATGAGATCTGCGCGGTGCGAGAGGCCTGCGGCGACGCCCACCTCAAGGTGATCTTGGAGACCGGCGAGCTCGAGACCTACGACAACGTGCGTCTGGCCAGCCAGATCGCCATCGACGCCGGGGCGCATTTCATCAAGACGTCGACCGGCAAGGTCAAGCCGGCGGCGACGATGCCCGTGACGCTCGTCATGCTGCAGACCATCCGCGACCACTTCTTGAAGACCGGCGAGATGGTCGGCATGAAGCCGGCCGGCGGCATCCGCGACGCCAAGCTCGCCCTTCGTTACCTGGCGATGGTCAAAGAGACGCTGGGCGACGCCTGGCTGTCGAACGAATGGTTCCGCTTTGGCGCCTCGTCGCTCCTGAATGACCTGCTCATGCAGCTCGAGAAGCTCGAGAGCGGTCGCTATCACTCCAGCCGTTACCTGAGCATCAGCTAAAGGCAGCAAAGAAGCGAAAAAGTAAGAGAGCAAAAGAGTAAAGGCTCAATAAAATTGGCCGCATCTGCTTCCTCTTCTCTTTTACTTTTTTACTTTTTTACTTTTTTACTTTTTGCTTGTTTGCTTGTTTGCTTTTTGCTCCCAATCATCCGGAGGATGATGTGAACAAACCATCCGACATGAAAGACCTGCTCTTCGGCGACATGTGGGGCTACGATCCGGCGCCGCAGGGCACCGACTTCGTCGAGCTCGACGAGCGTTACGGCCACTTCATCGACGGCGAATTCGTCATCCCCGAGGAGAGCGAGTTCTTCCCGTCGATCAACCCGGCGACCGAAGAGCCCATCGCGCAGGTGGCCGCGGCGACCGAAGAGACGGTCGACAAAGCCGTCCAAGCCGCGCGCAAGGCCTACGAGAAGTACTGGAAGAAGACCAAACCGGCCGAGCGCGCCAAGTACATCTACCGCATCGCGCGGATGATGCAGGAGAAGGCGCGCGAGCTGGCCGTCGTCGAGACGATGGACGGCGGCAAGCCCATTCGCGAGTCGCGCGACGTCGACGTGCCCCTGGCCGCGGCGCATTTCTTCCACTACGCCGGCTGGGCCGACAAGCTCGAGTACGCCTTCCCGGGCGCGCAGGTCTCGCCCATCGGCGTGGCCGGCCAGATCATCCCGTGGAACTTCCCGCTGCTCATGGCTGCCTGGAAGATCGCCCCGGCGCTGGCCACCGGCAACACGATCGTCATCAAGCCCGCCGAGACGACGCCGCTGACGGCGATGCTCCTGGCCGAGATCATCCAGGAGGCCGACCTGCCGCCGGGCGTGGTCAACTTCGTCAACGGCGCAGGCGCCACCGGCGCGGCGATCGTCAACCACGACGACGTCGACAAGATCGCCTTCACCGGCTCGACCGCCGTCGGCAAGCTCATCCAGCGCCAGCTGGCGGGCACCGACAAGCGTTTGACGCTCGAGCTGGGCGGCAAGGGCGCCAACATCATCTTCGACGACGCCCCCATCGACCAAGCCGTCGAGGGCATCGTCAACGGCATCTTCTTCAACCAGGGCCACGTCTGCTGCGCCGGCTCGCGGCTACTCGTCCAAGAGAACATCCACGACGAGGTCATCGACAAGCTCAAGCGACGCATGTCGACGCTTCGGGTGGGCGACCCGCTCGACAAGAACACCGACATCGGCGCGATCAACTCGCTCGAGCAGCTCAACCGCATCCAGGAGCTCATCGGCGCGGGCATGGAAGAGGGCGCCCAGATGCACCAGCCCGACTGCGACGTGCCCGAGACCGGCTACTTCTTGCAGCCGACGATCTTCACCGACGTCACCCCGTCGCACCGCATCGCCCAAGAAGAAATCTTCGGGCCGGTCCTGTCGGTGCTGACCTTCCGCACCCCCGACGAGGCGATCGAGAAGGCCAACAACACCTTCTACGGACTCGCCAACGGCATCTGGACCGACAAGGGCAGCAAGCTGTTCCGCGTGGCCGGCGCGCTCAAATCGGGCGTGGTGTGGGGCAACACCTACAACAAGTTCGACCCGGCGAGCCCGTTCGGCGGCTACAAAGAGAGCGGGTTTGGGCGTGAAGGTGGGCGGCATGGGCTCATGCCGTATTTGAAGCTTTCGTAGGCGTTGCTTCAGAAAGCGAGGCGTAGCAATGCGGCGCCCCCCATCCGTCTGGCGCGGTTGCGGAAAGCGAGGCGTAGCAATGCGGCGCCCCCCATCCGCCTCGCGCTAAACTACGCGCTCGGCAACACCCGCAAGCGGGTACCCGCCCAGGGGAAGGGGTGCTGTTGCGGAAAGCTACGTGGTTCGGGCGCGCAAGGACATCCCTTCCCCTCGGGGAAGGTGCCCGTAGCGAAGCGAAGGGCGGATGGGGGGCGACAGAAATCATGGAGACTCAATCGGAGCTTCGAGCATGACCAAGAAGAGATTGTCGGTCCTCAAAACCTACAAACTGTACATCAACGGCAAATACCCCCGCACCGAAAGTGGGCGTTACCTGACCGTCAAAGATCACAAAGGAGGCTTCGTGGCCAATATCTGCCATGCCTCGAGAAAGGACTTTCGTGAGTCGGTCGTCGCCGCCCGCGGGGCGCTCGGCGGCTGGTCGGGCCGCACCGCCTTCAACCGCGGCCAGATCTTGTACCGCATGGCCGAGATGATGGAGACGCGCCGGCGCGACTTCGAAGCCGCGCTGGTCGACATCGCCGGCTACTCGGCCGAAGACGCCGAGGCCGAGGTCGACGCCGCCGTCGACCGCCTGGTGTGGTACGCCGGCTGGTCGGACAAGTTCACCCAGGTCTTCGGGTCGACCAACCCGGTCAGCTCGCCGCACTTCAACTTCACCACCCCCGAGCCGACAGGCGTCATCACGGTCTTCTCGCCCAAGAACGCTCCGCTGCTGGGCCTGGTCTCGGCGGTCGCGCCGGTGATCGTGGCGGGCAACACGGCGGTGCTCATCGTCGAGAACGACGCGCCCACCGTGGCCATCGACTTCGCCGAGGTGCTCAACAACAGTGATCTTCCGGGCGGGGTGATCAATATCCTGACCGGCAAGCGCGACGAACTTCTGGGCCACGTCGCCGGCCACAAGGACGTCGACGGCGTACTTTGCTTCGGGCCGACGGCCGAGCAGAAGAAAGAGATCGCCCTCGAGGCGGCCGACACGGTCAAGCGGGTCAAGTTCTACGACGACCCCGACGCCAAAGGCTGGCGCGCCGACGACCAGCAGAGCCCGTATCGCATCATGCCCTTCGTCGAGTTCAAGACGGCGTGGCATCCGATCGGGGCGTAGGTGTCTCAGAAAGCAAGGCGTAGCTTTTTGGCGCCCCCCATCCGCCTTGCGCGAACCGACCACGTAGCTTTTCGCAGGGTAATCCCTTACCCCTCGGGGAAGGTGCCCGTAGCGAAGCGAAGGGCGGATGGGGGGCACCGCATTGCTACGCCTTACGTCTTGCAACATTGCCTTCCCTCCCCACGATCCTACGATTTTTCGTAGGCCACATACCCACAACTTGCATGGAATTTATCCGCCGCCCGTAGCGCTCAAGAACCTAGAGGCTTGCAATACGTCCCCACGCCCACGTCTGGAAAATGCACAACTTCCCCACCCATTTTTGGCGCAAATTCCAAGACTACAAAGACCTGACCGCGCTGGCCACGGTCGACGAGCGCGGCAAGGTAGTCGAGGAGACGTATTGGGAGTGGACGCGTCGTGTACAACGGCTGGCCATTGCGCTGATGGACGCCGGCTTCGAGCCGGGTACGCGTATGGGCATGGTCGCTCCGAGCGGGCGCGAGTGGATCGACCTGGCGTTTGCGACCTGGCTGGTGGGCGGCTGCCTGGTGCCGATTCGTCCCGACCGCCAGCGCAGCACCACCTTGCGGGCGCTGGCGCGCACTGGCGCCGAGTGGATCGTGGTGCGTGATGCCGACGAGTGGGAGTACCTGCGCGGCAAGAATGGCAAGCTGCCGCCACATCTGCATTGGATCGCGCTCGAAGACAGCGCCGATTGGCCCGAGGCGTCCAGGTTTCACTCCCTCGAGGGGCTCGACGGGCACGGTCGCTCGCTGGCGGTGCGCGGGCGAGTCGACGACCTGGCCGAGGTGATCTACGGCGTCGATCGCGACCAGCCGACGCTGGTCTTGTTCGACGCCAAGCTGGGCGACGACCCGCACGGGGCCTTCTTCACCGGCGAGAGCGTCGGGGAGATGCTCGAGTTGCTGGGCGACGATCTCCAACTTAGGGACCACGATCGCCTGGCGACGACCCTCGAGTACGGCGTCTTCTCGTCGTGGCTGCTCACCGCCGCCACGCTGTTGCAGGGCTGCCAGGTCGCCACCGCCTCATCGAAGGGCGTGCTGCGCGCCAACCTGAACAAGCTTCTGCCCACCCGTCTCGTCTGCGGCCCGGCCTTCTTGGACGATCGCGCCAACCGTCTGCGTGACGAGATCGAAGAGTCCACCGAAGTGCTGCAGGCCGACGGTGGCGCCGCCGGTGGGCTGACCGGACTCCTGGGGCGTGTGAGCAAGGAGGCCGCCCGCCGGCTCTTCTTCGACCCGCTCAGCCGCCAATTCGGCGGCAAGCTCGACACCGTCTACCTGATCGGCGGAAGCCTCTCCGACGAAGTCACCGACGTCATCGATCGCACCGATCTCACCTTGTTGGGCGTCTGGGGCACGCCCGAGTGCGGGATCAGCCACATCGAGCGGCCCGGCGCGCGACGCCGGGGTTCGGTGGGACGCCCCGTGCAGGGCTACGCCTGCAAGATCGACGGCGCCAAGCGCGGCGAGCCCGGCGAGATCTTGATCCGCTCCGAGGTGCTCTTCGAGGGCTATTGGGATGGCGACGGGCCACGCACCGTCGACGCCAAGGGATGGCTGCATACCGGCACGCGCGGTCGCATCGAGAGCGGGTACTTGTACCTCCTTCCCGACTGATACCTGCCATTTCCTGCCCAGTTCCCTTGCCATTGCTCAATTCGGGGTTTACAACTAGCCTCGACTTCCGCAGAATAGCGGCGGTTTAGACCGGGCGGATTCGCCCCTGTACGTAGAAGAGTTTTTGAGGTTGAGAACAATGGCTGACAAGCACGAAGAGCACGAAGGACCGATCCACCAGGCTGGCTGGGTTTTCTATCTCACCGTCGCCGTTTGTTACGCGGTGCTGGCCCTGGTCATGTTCGCCAAATGGTCGGCCGATAGTGCCGAGATCGCCGACATCGTCAACGTCTTCGCCATCCAAGCGGGCGTGCTCGCGGCGTTCATCGCAGTGTTCGGCGGCACCCTCTACCTCGCTAACAAGCTCGTCGGCGCCACCAGCGGCGATTGACGGCAGCGAAAGAGCGAAAGAGTAAAGAAGCGAAAGAGTAAAGAAGCGAAAGAGTAAAGAAGCGAAAGAGTAAAGAAGTAAAAAAGTGAAAGAGCAACAACGGGCATTAGGCTCGCTGTTGCTCTTTTGCTTTTTCGCTCTTTTGCTTTTTCGCTCTTTCGCTTCTTCGCTCTTTCGCTTCTTCGCTCTCTTGCTTCTTCGCTCTTTTGCTTCTTCGCTCTTTTGCTTCTTCGCTCTTTTGCTTTTTCGCTCTTCTACCCGCTGCTCACGGCTTCGGGATTTTGAGCGTGCCGCTGATCATCGCGCAACCGCTCAAAAAGTACATCGTCGACAGCGGGTGCCAGCCCATGCCCAGGATCTCGACCGAGCCGAACCAGAAGTTGGCGCCGACCGCGCCCTGCGAGAACGCGATGACGAGGACGATCACCAGCACGATGCTCGTCGGGATCGGGGTGCCCTCGTAGTACTTGACCTTGCCGGAGGTCTCCTCGGTGAGTTCGGCTGCGGTGGCGTTGTAGCGGGCCAGACGGCTGATGCCGCAGGCGACGAAGAAGATGAGCACCGCCATGTCGAGTCCGCCGCGCATGCCCAGCGCCCACGCCAGGACCGCCGGGGCGACGCCGAACGACACGATATCGGATAGGCTGTCGAGGTCGGGGCCGAGCATCGACTGCGCGCGGCGCCAGCGGGCCACGTAGCCGTCGAAGAAGTCCAAGATCAGCGCCACGGGCAGCAGGGCGAACGACACCCACAGATAGCCCACCTCGTGCTCGGAGGCGTAGCTGAGCGCCAAGAAGATCGACGCGGTGCCACAGCTGGCGTTGCCCAGCGTGATCAGGTCGGCCAGCGAGAACTCGCGCAGCATCGAGAAGCGTCTTTTCTTCGCCTTTTCGCTTTCGGTGAGGGTGTTCGTCGGTGATTGCGCTGATTCTGGAGTGGTCTCGGACATAAGCCGTCCCGGTCAAATTAACTACGACTGACCTCGGCGGGGGCAGCCTGTTCGAACTCCATCTCGAAGACCTCGCCGCCGAGCTCGCGCGACAGGCGCCGATCGAATTCCTCCATCTCAGCGTCGTCGAGGCTCTTCTCTTCCTCGTCGGACGAGAAGACCGTCTTGCCGAAGACGACCTCGTTGGCCGCCGACTCGCGCGCGTCTTCGCCGGCCTCGAGCTCCTCGGCCACGCGCGGAAAGCGAAAGACGGTGATCCCATCGTCGGTCACTTCAATATCACCATCATAACCCACGAGGAAGCCATCTTGAAACTTCTCGGGCACTGACGAGTCGGGCACCTGGCGAGCTTCGCCGTCGCGGGCCGACTGGAAGACGATCGACAGCGCGTCGCGACGCTCGTTCTCGACGGCAGCCTGCTGCTTGCGCTTGTTGTGGGAGAACTTCCGAAGCAGCGGGATCGCAAAGAAGAGCGTGCTGAAGACGAAAGGCACCCAGCCGAGCGCAATCTGTGCTCCCAGCGGCAAGCCGATGACTGCAAAGAGGATAAACGCCGACATGGCCAAGTTAAAGCCGTTGAGCACCGAGATCCAGGTGTTCGACGAGCCCTTGTTGCTCGTGAAATCGGGCACGGAGACCTTGCGCTGCCAGATGGGCGGCAGGTCTTCGTAGCTGTCTCCCTCTTCGGCGGTGACCACCAATTCGTCGAAGCGGTAGACGAGCACGCCGTCGTCGCTGACGTCGACGTCGCCGTTGAACCTCACGATGCTCGCGGTGAGCGCGTTTTCGGCTTCCTGGAGGGTCTGGCCGGTGCGCGAGGCCCACTCGGCGGCGGTGATGCGCCCGTTTCGGCTGCGCACGAACTGCGCGAATGCGCGCTCCGGGCCCAGCGGGTCGGTCTTGGCTTCTTCGGGGCCGAACAAGTAGTGGAAAATCTTCTGGTAAAACGGCTTCGACGGCTTTTTGCGCTCACGCTCGCCCATGCCCCCGAAGAGGCCGCGTCGGCGTCCGTAGCCGCGCCCGTAGCCGCGGTCGTAGCGAGGTCCGCTGAAGATATTCCACCAGAACATGAACTCGAGAAAGCGCGCCACGAGCAGAAACGGCAGGATGCCGATCTGGCCGCCGCCGTCGCGGTCGTCCGACTGCATGCTCGCCGCAAAGCCGGCGATGCCGACGGCGACCAGAAGCAGCACGAAGAGCACGGTGTAGCCGACGAGCATGACCATCGTCCACACCTTGAAGAAGGCGACGAACGCCTTCCACAGCCCCTGCTTGAAGCTGCGCCAGGCCTTGCCAGGCTGGGCGCCGCGGCGCTGGAACTTCGGGTCGAACCGGTAGCGAAGGTTGCCCTCGTCGTCGACGTCGAGGTGGCTCTTGTACAGCGTGAGCATGTGCCGAAGCGCCATCTCGGTCTGGTCGTAACCCAGCCCAGTGTCCGCGGCCACGTCGCCGGCGGTGGCAACCCCGTCGCGCTTTTTGAGGCTGCCGAGGATGCGCTCCTCGACCTTGTGGTTGAGTTGGATGTCGTTGGACGTTTCGGTCATATGGACTGCTCGACGTTAACTGTTGGGTGTTCGCGTCGAAGATAAACAAATGTCATTAGATTGAAATTCAGTCTTCGAAGCTCCCACCACGCCCAGCCCCTTCTGCAAACCGCGTTGCCCCCTCGCGCGCCCCGGCGTCGAGCGACTCCAGCCCCCGCCGGAACTCGTTGGCCATCGCCTCGTCGAGCGTCATGCCGAATTGCTCGTAGGCCGACAGCCGGTCGTTATTCATGCACACCTGCGGGAAGTCGGCGATACGCCGGGCGAGCGCCTCGGCGGCTTCGCGAGAGGTGCCGGAGGGGACGACGCGGTTGACGAGTCCCATCTGCAGCGCCTCGTCGGCCTCGACCGGCCGGCCGGTCACGATCAGATCGAGCGCGCGGCTCAGGCCGATGAGCCTGGGCAGCCGCACGGTGCCTCCGTCGATGAGCGGGACGCCCCAGCGCCGGCAAAAGACGCCCAGAATGGCGTCCTCGTCGGCCACGCGCAGGTCGCACCACAGGGCGAGCTCGAGCCCGCCGGCGACCGCGTGACCCGCGATGGAGGCGATGACCGGTTTGTTAAGGAGCATGCGCGACGGCCCCATGGGCCCGTCGCCGTCCGGGGCGAGTCGGTTGGGGTTGCCCTCGGAGAACGCCTTGAGGTCGGCGCCCGAGCAAAACGTGCCGTGCTCGCCGTGCAACACGGCCACGCGCGCCTCGTCGTCGGCCTCGAACGCGCGAAACGCGTCCGCCAGCGCCTCGGCGGTCTGCCGGTCCACGGCATTGCGGCGCTCCTTGCGGTCGAGCACCACGGTCCAAATTTGCCCATTCTTCTCTACATCAACCATTCGATCCTCATTTGGGCAAGGGGCTCCTCCCTGCGGCGTCTAGCCGGGGGAGGTGCCGAGCGCAAGCTGCTGCAGGTAGCGACGCGCGAGGCGGAGGGGCCGCCTCAACAAGCAAGGGGCTTCACTTCTCGACCCGTTTCGCCATATCCACCGCCAGCTCGATCGCGTAGCGCATCGACCCTGCGTCGGCCACGCCCCATCCGGCGATGTCGTAGGCGGTGCCGTGGTCGACCGAGGTGCGCACCACGGGCAGGCCCAGCGTGATATTGGCCGACTCGCCGAAGTGCATGAGCTTCAGTGGGATGAGGCCCTGGTCGTGGTAGATGCACACCACTGCGTCGAAGGGCTGGCGCCCGCCGCGGTAGCGCGCGAAGAGGGTGTCGGCCGAGTAGGGCCCGGAGAGCTCGACGCTGTCGGAGAGCTCGTCGGCCAGCTTGTTGACCACCGGCCGGATGATCTCGCCTTCCTCCACGCCCATCACGCCCATCTCACCGGCGTGCGGGTTGAGCCCGCACACCGCGATATTGGGTTGCTTGACCCCGAAGAGCCGTTCGAGATCGGCGGCGGTGGTGCGAATGACTGCCTCCAAGCGGGGCGGCCTGAGCTGCTCGCTCACCCGCGAGATGGGCACGTGCGTGGTCACCAGCGCCACGCGCAGGCGCGGGCCGGCCAGCATCATGACGTGCTCGGGGGCGTCGAAGGCCTCGGCCAGAATCTCGGTGTGGCCCACCGGAGGCATGTCGATGGTGCGGAAGAGCTCTTTGGTCCACGGGGCGGTGACGATCGCGCCGATCTCACCCTCCTGGGCGGCGGTGACCACGCTGTGGAACGCAGCCAGTTGCAGCTGCGCCGAGCGCGCGTCGCGTTCGCCGAAGGGGATATGGGCGGCGTCGAGGTTGGGCAGGACGTCGATCACGCCGATGGCGCCCGGCTCGACGGTGTCGTCGGGGCCGTGCAGTGTGTCGAATTTGCTGATGAGCGGGGTGTAGCCGGTGACCGCCTTGACCAGCAGGCGGTCGGTGCGCTCGAGCACCTGACGGCTGCCGAAGACGACCGGCTCGATCCCGTCGGCCAGCGGCTCTTGGAGCGCCTTGAGGATGACCTCGGGGCCGATGCCTGCCGGATCACCGATTGTGATGCCGATCTTCATGGGGCCTCGTCAGTGGGCTCGCGCTAGTATCGGACCTGGACAAGCGAGCGCGCCCGCAGGTTCTGGAGGTAGGCTTGCAGCTGGCGCTCGACGGCCTTTTGTTGCAGCTCGGCGCGAAGCTGGGCTTTGCGCTCCTCGGCGGCGCCGTCTTCGCGGTACTCGACGTCTTCGACCTTGATGACGTGGAAGCCAAACTGGGTGCGCACGACGTCGGACAGCTCGCCCTTGTCGAGCGCGAAGGCCGCCTTCTCGAAGTCGGGGTCGAGGTCGCCCTGCGAGAAGGTGCCCAGGTACCCTCCCTGTTCGGCCGACGGGCCCTGGCTGTACTTTTTGGCGGCTTCGCCGAAGTCGGTGCCGTTTTGGACGGCCTTCTGGGCCTCGATGGCCTGCTTGCGCGCCTTCTCGAGGGCCTGGGCGGAGTCGTTCTCGGGGCGCACCAGGATGTGGCGCACCTCGATATACTTGGACTGGGCGCCCGAGTTGCCGAAGCGCTTTTTGTAGAGCGCGTCGACCTCTTCGTCGGAGACCGACACCTGGCTGCCGACCTTGACCTTGACCAGGCGCAGCTTGAGCAGGTTCTGGCGGATCATCTCGCGGTAGGCGTCGTAGGACATGCCGTACTGGCTGATCATCTGGCGGAACTGCTCTTCGCTCATCTGCTGTTGCTGGCGCGTGTAGGCCAGCCACTGGTCGACCTGCTCGTCGGAGACGCTCAAGTCGAGCTTGTCGGCCTCCTGCAACAAGAGCTTACGCTCGACGAGATCGTCGAGGACCTTGTCGTAGATCTGCTCTCGCTGCTGGGGATTTTCGAGCGCGCTCGGATCGATGCCGTTCTGGAGCATGAACGGCGTGGCGGCCTGCTTGAGCTCGTAGAACGTGACGATGTCGTTGTTGATGCGCGCCACGATGCGGTCGATGATCTCGGCGTCGGCCGTCGCCGGCGTGGCCACGGTCGCGAGGCCACCGGCGCTCAGGCAGGCGGCGATCAACAGGATGCGGGTCAACGTTTTCATGGTGTCGGTTTCGTCTCGTCAGGAACCGTATCGCTTCGCAGATTCTTCGGCGTCTCAAACGCCTCTTCGGTGCGTAGCGGGATATCTTCTGCGCGTCGAGTGCCCAGCTTCTCCGGCGCTTCGACGCCCTCGGCCACCTTCGGGTGGCGCTCGATCGTTGCTTTTTGTCGAAGCTCGGCGACGTAGTCGTCGACGAGCTGTTGCTTTCGTTTCTCGTACAGCTTGTTTCGAATCTCCCCCGACGCCTCCGCCAGCGGCGTGACGTGCTCGTCGCGTTCATCGAAGAAGGTAGCCAGCGCCCAGCCACCGTCGACCGCAAAGACCGGCGTCACCTGCCCCTGCTGGGCGAGTGCCCAGGCTTGCTCGGCGACGGCCGGGCGCTGCGTCTCGGTGTCCGGAGCCCCGACGAACCCGATATCGCCGCCCTCGCGGGCGACCGCGCGGTCGGTCGAGTAGCGCGCCGCCGCCTTGCGAAATTCGATGATCGGCTCTTCGGCGGTGGCCATCTGCTCGAGGATGCGACCGCGCGCCTTCTCGGCGTTGTCGCGCGTGTCGAACTCGATGAGCGCCACGCGGCGCGCCTTCGGCGTGTGGAAATCGTCGCGGTGCGCCTCGTAATACTGCTCGACGGCCGCCTCGTCGATGTCCTCCATCGACAACCGCTCGTGGATGACCTCGCTCAGCAGGCGCTCGGCGAGTGTGTCCTTCATGGCCGAGAGGACCGCGGCGCGCGTGCCCAGGCCCTCTTCCTCGGCCACGTCGGCCATCACCTCGAATTGGGCGATGCTGTCGAGGTACTCCTTCTTCTTCTCGATCGTCGCAAACCGCGCCCGCGCAAACTCGGGGAGCGCCTGCAAGCGCCGGTTGAACTCGCCGAGCGTGATCTCCTCGCCGTCAACGACGACGACCGGCTCCTTTTCGATCTCGGCAGTCGCCTTCGGCTGCTCGCTGCGGTCGATCTCGCCGCGAAGTTGCGCCTCCGAGGGCTTCTCGGGCGCGCAACCCGCCGAGGCGATGAGGGCCAGCGTGGTGACTGCCAGGTATGTGCGAAACCGCGATTTCATAAGCTGAGGCGTCTACTTCGACGGGCGGGGTCTGCCCCGTCCCGTTCCACCAACAGTGCTCGGGGGGCAATTGATTCCAAGCTATGGTCTAGCACCGATCGGCCGATCTGTGAAATGAAGGCAGGCTATTTGCGGCGAGGGCAAACGACGCCCCCGACAAACGACGAGTCGAGGGTCGACTCATCAACCACACGAGTTGCGAGGGATCGACCCTCAAATTGTCGTTTGCGCCGTCGTGCAGGCGCCTCTAATAGCGAGCGCCAAAACCCCGCAAGGCCACGGTTTATACGCCTCGTCGGGGAACCCGCCTCGTCGGGGAACCTGGTTCCCTGACGCCCGGGTTCCCTGACGCCCGGGGCGAGCGATATTACTTCGAGCCAGACCATCTTGGTCTGGGCAAGCGAGTGAAGCGAGCGCGCGCCGCGCCTTCTGCGGCGCCTCGGTAGCCCCGGGCGACGCGAAGCGAGTCCGGGGGAGGGCGCGCGAATCATCGAGGCGTGGGTGTCGGACGAGTTGCGACGTCTTGGGTTGTCCTATAGTTGCGTTTGGGGTGGTTGTGGCTCACCCGGGACTCCCTTCGCTACGCTACGGTCGCCCCGGGCTACCGAGGCCTCAGCAAACGACGCTTCGGCGCGGCTCCCGAGGGTCGCCTTAGGCTCGCAAACCCGAGGGGCGCCTTAGGCTCGCAAACCCGCACCAAATGGGCTTCGTCGGGGAACCTGGTTCCCTTACGCTGCGGGGCGCCTCAGGCGCACGAATGGGGTGTTGGCGACAACGGGAATCTACAGCCAACACGTGACATCGATTTCAGTGACCACGGATTTCCAGAAGGTCATCCCGTTCCTCATCAGCATAAGCTGACACCGAATAATCCCGAACTGGCACCGAAAGGCGGGATGAAGCGTGGAGAGCCCGAGCCTTTTGAGATGGACGAGTGACTGCAATTATCCGAGCGAGAAAGAGATGCAGACTTCACACCTACTAGCTAGTGCGCCGGCCGGATGAGTCCGCACAGGGCTTCCCGCTGTCGAGGATGGCAGATGCGTTGATTGAACTTGACTATCTGTCAACGAGTGACCAAGTGGAGCTCAGGCGGGTCTGGGGGGTTGGCGATACCGTATGTGAGTGGGAAGAAGCAACGGAAAGGTGCCCTTTATCCCTGCCGTTTTGGGAAGTCTTGGAAGTTATTCGTGACGAAAGCCAATGGTTTTATGACTTAGACGTCAGTCTTGCGTCTCGTCACTTCCGGTTCGGTGTTTTTGATTCTTCTTTTGTATATATCGAAGGCCCAGATCGCATGGTTCAGTCGCTGACCAGGTTCTTTCCCGGAGAGGAAAGCTTCAGTGGCGCGCTGCCGTTTTGAACAGTAATAGGTTTTATGCGTCCCAACCGGTACCGAGTGGATTGGAGACACCCTTGAAGTTGTTCGTCCGTAAGTGTTTTTGCTGCCTTTTTCTCGCCGTCTTCACAACCGCTTGCGGCGATGGCACTCCCAACCAAACCTCCGACGCCGGCGCATCCGTCGACGTCGACGCCGTCGACGTCGAGCATGACGCAAACGACGTCGGCGACGCCGGCCACGCAGACGCCGACACAGAACCCGGCCCCGTCTTCGGCGAAACCGTGAGCGCGGGCACCTACCACTCCTGCGCCATTCTAAACGACGGAGAGCTTCGCTGCTTCGGGTTGGGTGACGTGTGGGGCACCCACGAAGGTCTGTGGGACCTCGACCAGTCGGTCGAGCCCGACGGGGAGTTTGTGCAGGTGAGCAGCGGGACGCTGCATTCGTGCGGCATCAAAGCCGATGGCGCGGTCGAGTGTTGGGGGCATGGGCGCCTGCCGGGTCGCGCGGAGGCGCCGTCGGACTACGACTTCGACCAGGCGGTGCCGCCCGAGGGGACCTTCCTCGCCGTCGACGCCGGGCCCTACGCGACGTGCGGGGTTCGCGACGACCGCACCGTCAAGTGTTGGGGCTGGATGAGCGGGCCGGAGGACCTCGTCGACGGCGAGGCGCGGCAGGTAAGCGTGGGCTACGGCCACATGTGCGCAGTCATGAACAGCGGCGAAGTCGAGTGCGTCGGGTACGGCTCCGATGCCGAGGCTTCCGATGGGCAATACCACTTCGGCCAGGCGGCGCCGCCGGCCGGGGAGTTTGTGCAGGTCAGCGCCGGCCACTTTCACAGCTGCGGCGTAAGGCGTGACGGGACGGTGAGTTGTTGGGGGCTTGGGAGCGACGCGGAGGTTCGCGAACACGATTTCGATCACGATCAGGCGGTCGCGCCCGAAGGACGCTTTCGGTGGGTCGCGGCCGGGCGGGCGCACTCGTGCGGCGTGCGCGAGGATGGCGACGTCGAGTGTTGGGGCTTTGGCGCCGAGCCCGGCCCCGCGGACCTGCGCGACAGGGGGCACGCCGACGCTCGGCAGGGGCCGTTCGTGGAGGTCTCCACTTGGAACTGGCATACATGTGGGCGGCGCGAGAGCGGCGAGGTCGAGTGTTGGGGCAACAACGGCCTCGGGCAGGCAGATCCCGATAGCGAGTACGGCGCCGACGGCTGCGAGCGGGTCGACCACGGCGACTACGGCATCTATGGGTGCAGTCCCCTGTGCCAGACCGGCTGTGGCGAAGGCCAGGCGTGCATCCTGACGTGGACGCACGACGTTGGCTACCTGACGAGGTGTACGTCACCCGGGATCAACGCTCCGGGCGAGATGTGCAGTCCCTCGGCTGGTCTCTGCGAAGCCGGGTCGGGGTGTATCACCGACGGGGGGCTCGAGGGGACGTGCCGTGCGTTTTGTCGCAATGACGGTGATGCCGAGCCGCAGTGTCCGTCTGGTTATCGTTGCACGGGCTCGGTGTCGATTGGGACGTGTCGGCCGAGGTGACGGGGAACGTGCTGTTTTGTCACACCACTAGAAGCGCTGCCTCCAAACGACATCCCTGTTCGCAGCGACATCACACCCCGGCGCGATACGTCAGCAGCTTCTCGACGAACGCGCGGGTCGTCTCCAGCGGGCGGGCCGACTCGTCGGGCTTGAGCGAGTAGATGAGCTTCATCTCGTCGGTGATGCGCAGGCGGCCGCGGGTCTCGTGGATGAAGTCGACGACCTTCTCGGGCGCCAGCGTGGTCGACTCGTCGAGCTCGACGCTGATGGCGCTGGGGCCGGTGTCGAGGCGGCGGGCGCGAAGCTGGCGGCAGGCGGCCTTGACCGCGATGATGTCGCGCAGGTTGCGCACCGGCTCGGGCGGCTGGCCGAAGCGGTCGGCGAGCTCTTCGTAGATGTCGAACAGCTCGTCGCGGTCGCGGGCGAGTGAGAAGCGCTTGTAGAACATGAGCCTGAGCGAGGTCGCGTCGATATAGTCCGACGGGATATACGACTCGACGGGCACGTTGACCTCCGGCTCGATATCCTCCTGGACGTCGTCGCCGCGAAGGTCGTTGATCGTCTCCTCCAACAACTCCGTGTACAGATCCAAACCGACGGCCTGGACGTGGCCAGACTGGTCGTCGCCGAGCAGGCTGCCTGCGCCGCGAATCTCGAGGTCGTAGGTGGCGACCTGGAAGCCGCTGCCGAGTTCGGTGTGCGTCTGGATGACCTCCAGGCGCGCCTGGGCGTCCTTGGGCAGCGTGCGCGTGGGTGGAATCAGCAGGTAGGCGTAGGCGCGCTCGGTGCCGCGGCCGACGCGGCCGCGAAGCTGGTAGAGCTGGCTCAGGCCGAACAGGTCGGCGCGGTTGACGATGATCGTGTTCGCGTTGGGGATATCGAGCCCACTTTCGATGATCGCCGAGCAGACGAGCACGTTCACGTCGCCCTCGATATACGAGAGCATGACGTCCTCGAGCTTCTTCTCGGACATCTGGCCGTGGCCCACCGCAATCCTCGCCTCGGGGACGAGCTCGCCGATGTGGGCGGCCATCTCGTCGATGGTCTTGACGCGGTTGTGCACGAAGAAGACCTGCCCGCCGCGCGAGATCTCGCGCATGACCGCCTCGCGGATGACGCTGTCGCTGAATTTGGCGACGTGGGTCCTGACCGCCAGGCGGTTGTGCGGGGGCGTGGCGATGATCGACAGGTCGCGGATGCCCAGAAGGCTCATCTGCAGTGTGCGCGGGATCGGCGTGGCTGTGAGCGTGAGCACGTCGATGTTGTTGCGCATCTTCTTGATCTTGTCTTTGTGCTTGACCCCGAAGCGCTGCTCCTCGTCGACCACGAGCAGGCCCAGGTTCCGGAACTTGATGTCTTGCGACAAGATCCGGTGGGTGCCGATGAGGATGTCGACCTTGCCCTCTTCGGTGGCCGCGATGATTTCCTTGGCCTCCTTGGAGGTGCGAAAGCGGCTCAGCGCCTCGACGCGCACGCCGAACTCCTCGCAGCGCTCGCGGAAGTTCAGGCGGTGCTGCTCGCACAAAATCGTGGTGGGTACGAGCACGGCGACCTGCTTGCCGTCCATCGCTGCCTTCATCGCCCCGCGGATGGCGACCTCGGTCTTGCCGAAGCCGACGTCGCCGCAGACCAGCCGGTCCATGGGCCGCTTGGAGACCATGTCGGAGAGGGTCTCCTCGATGGCGCGGGCCTGGTCGGGGGTCTCCTCGAAGGGGAAGGCGGCTTCGAACTCGCGGTAGAAGTCGTCGGGCGGGCTGAAGCTGTGGCCCTTGGCCATCTCGCGCTGGGCGTACAACTTGAGCAGGTCGCCGGCGATCGCCTTGATCTGATCTTTGACGCGCTCTTTGGTCTTGTCCCAGCTCGTGCCGCCGAGCTTGTCGAGGCGGATACTATCGACCGCCTTGCCGATATATTTCTGGACGCGCGCCAGCCGGTGGACCGGGATGTAGAGCTTGTCGCCGTCGTCGTACTCGATGTTGAGGAAGTCGTTGCCAATCCCCTCGACCTCGAGGTGGATGAGGCCGTGGTACTTACCGATACCGAAGTCGACGTGGACGACGTGGTCGCCGGGGGTCAGGTCGCGGAAGTGCGAGATCTCGGCGTGTTCGGTGACCGACTTCTTCGAGTGGGTGGCCACGCGTTGGCCGAAGACCTCTTCGCCCGACACCAGGCACAGGCCGAGGTGCTCGGAGCGAAACCCGCCCGACAGGTCGGCCTTGTAGACCTCGATGAGGCCGGCCGGCGGCGGCACCGGCTCGGTGACGTCGATGGGCGGCTCCAGGTCGAGGGCGTCTTCGCCGTAGGTCTTGAGCAGCGAGACGAGCCGGTCGACCTGGCCGGCGGTGCGGCAGGCAAAGCAGATACGCCCGTAGCGACCCTTCCACTGGCCGATATGCTCGACGAGCTTTTTGACGGTCTGCTCGACGCCGCGCTTTTCTTTGCGCAGGCGCACCACGTCGGTGTTCGGGCGGGCGCGAAACTCGAAGGAGTCGTCGTCTTTGGGCAGCCGGAAGGCGAGTTCGCTTTCGACCGGCTGCATCGCCACGCGGCGGATCTCGAGGCGCGTCGAGCGCTTGCGCACCCAGCTGACCATCGAGTTGGCCTGGCGAAAGTAGTCGTGCAGGTCGAAGACGAGTTCGCCCTTTTCGAGGGCGAGTTTGCGCTCTTCGCGCCGGTTTTCGACCAGGCGCTGGGCCTCGTCGAGGAGCGTGTCGGGGTCGACGACGACTACGATGGCGTCGTCGGGCACGTAGTCGAACAGGTCGGCGCACTCGTCGTGCAAGGCGGGCAACAGCGCGTCGATGCCGATGAAGTGCAGGCCGGCCTGCAGGTCGGCGACGACCTCGCGGATCTCACGGCTGGGGAACTGCAGGTCGTTGCCCAGGTCGCGAAGCTTGCGTCGGGCCTGTTCGACCGACGTCTCGTCCAAGATCTCCTGGCGCACCGGAAAGATCTGGCAGTCGAGGCGCTCGTCGACGGTGCGTTGGGTCTCGGCGTTGAACGTGCGGATCTCGGAGATCTCGTCGCCCCAGCGCTCGATGCGCAAGGGGTGGGCCTCCGAAGGGACGTACACGTCGACGATGTCGCCGCGAATGGCGTAGGTGCCCGGATCTTCGACCACCGGCACTTCGGTGTAGCCGCAGTCGGTCAGGTAGACGCGAAGCTCCTCGTTGGCGATCTCGTCGCCCAGCTCGAGGGTGCGCGACATGCGCCCGAGCGAACTTACCGGGATCGTCTTTCGCATCGCCGCCCCAATCGGGGCGACGGTGTAGCGCGGCGGGCGCTCGCCGGTGAGTTTGTGCAGCGTGCTGAGCCGGCGCATCATCAACTTGCGCTCCGGCGAGGCGTTGTGGAACGGGCCGACGTCGAACTCGGGGTAGTGGGCCACCTCGTCGGTAAACGGCGCGTCCTCCTCGATGATCCCGGAGGCGAACAGCTCGAGGTCGGTCGCCACCCGGCGCGCGTCGGCCGGCGCCGGGGTGAGCACCACCAGGGGGCGCTCGAGGCGACGGCTCAGGTCGGCCAACATGCACGCCTTGAGCGAGCCGGTCGCCCCGATGACCTGCAGGTGCGAGTGTCCCGCCTCGATGCGACCGACGAGCTCGGCGATCGGGTAGCGGCTCTCGAAATGCGCCTCGGCGCTCGCGGGAAGCGTTTGTTGTTCGTCGTTCATGAGGAGGGATCGAGTGATCGAGGGACCGAATGATCGAGGTAACTACAACTGCGTCACGGCAACTGCCCAACTACGACGCTGTCAGGGGAGATCTGGACGATTTGGGCAGAAGTGTCAATTGGCAGCCTCATACGAAGGCGTGGGCGCGGCCCAAAATTTCCCGGCGGCGCGAAGCTTGCAGGCTTTCTGGGGCAGAGTAGAAGAGGAGTAGGCAGGCCCAGTGGTGTTGTGGGGACGTCGTTGTTGATCCTGCAAACCGTGTAGGGTATCTTGGCCATGGACACGATCCAACTTAGACAAGGCGAATCGCCCGGAGCTTCGGCGCCGGGAGAAGCCGGCTCGACTATGAAAGAGACCAACAAGCTACAGCGAGTTCGCCAGACAGTGGTCGATGCACTCGACAGCTTCCACCGGGACGACTCCGGTGTGGCGATGACCGAGTACATCATCGTCTTTACGCTGATCAGTTTCGGGGCGACCATCGCCCTGATCGGCACCGCCGCCTATATCAAGGCCTACCGTGACTTCATGGTCTGGTGGCTGGGACACCCGGCGGTGTAGGGATTGGGGTCGCTAGTCCTCAAAGGTGTGACAGCATGTCACACCGCGAGGTGGCGACTCGAATTTCCCCGGCGAAAAACCGGTCCTCGTGGCCGCCGCGCCGGGGAGATGAGCCGAATCCAAACTTTTTTCTAGAGTTGGATCGGAAGTTGCTTCATAACTGAGTGTACTGAGAACAGTCGCCTGCGGAGGCGGCAGATTAGGCAGAACGTCAACGGACACAGAGAGACAGCGCGCTCGCTGGGTCGATATTCACCCCCCTGGAGGAGGTAAGACAATGGAAGCTCTCAAGAACCTGCTGGTCGCATTTCACAACGACGAAGACGGCGCTACCGCTACCGAGTACATCATCCTTCTGATTCTCATCGCTTGCTTCGTCATCGCCATCGTCAAGGTGTTCGGTGAGACGGCCAGCTCGAAGTTCAACGAGGCCGAGAACGCTGTCGACACTCAGGTCACGTTCTGAGTTAGGCTCGTAATCTACGAGCGCCTTCGCAAGGCGACAGAACACGGGCTCGCGTGCCTGTCATGAGCACGGCGAGTCGCGTGAAAGAGTGAGGCCGGGCAGCGCAACTGCGCGCTGCCCGGCCTCGTTTTCTTGTCGCTCCTCCCTTTGATGCGACCGCTCCCCGTTGTATAACCACGAGCCATGAAGACGATCGTCCAATCCGAGCTGTGGGTTCAACTCATCATCTTCGCCCCCTTGGGCGCCTTTCTCGTCACCGCGGCGATCATGGACGCGGTCTCGGCACACAACGACGAGGAGGGCAAAGGGCGCATCCCCAACAAGTTGAGCTACTCGTCGGTGCTGGTGGGGCTGGTCTGCCACACCGCTGCCTTCGGCCTCGACGGCCTGTTGGCCGGACTCCTGGCGGTGGTGGTCACCTTCGTCATCGGCATCTTTCTGGCCGCCCCGGGCTGGCTGGGAGGCGGTGACGTCAAGCTGTTGATGGGCGTGGGCGCATTTATGGGGCTGTCCGGCCTGGGCGAGATTCTCTTCTACGCCGTCTTCGCCGGCTCGGCTCTCGGGCTGGTCAAGGCGCTGTTCACCGGCTACCTCAAAGACATGATCGTGCGTATGTTCCGCTTCCTGCGCGGGCTCTATCGCATGCTCGTCTACAAGACCTCGATGGTGCGCGAAGACCTGGAGACCGACCCGCGCTCGCGCATGCCCTTTGCGGTGCCGATTTTGGCGGGGGCGATTCTGGCGTATACCGAGGCAGTTTATGGCTGGCCGGGGTTGTTGAGTTGGTTTTTGAGGCCGTTTGGGGGGTGAGGGCCTCACCCTCGGTCCCTCTCCACTCCACTTCGTTTCGTGGAAAGGGAGGCCTCTCCTTGGTCCTCTCCTTCCCTTGCTTCGCTGCGGGCGGAGAGGAGAACGCTGCCGAAGAGTCGGGAGTTCTGAGTATGCAAACCACACAAATTGCAGTTGTTGGAGCCGGCATTGCCGGCTTGGGCGTGGGCCTCGAGCTCGTCGAGCGCGGCTTCGAGGTCACCATCTTCGAGCGCGATGAGGTCGGTCGCGGGGCGAGCTGGGCGGCGGCGGGCATGCTCGCGCCGACCGCGGAGGTCACCTTCGAGGAGGAGGCGCTTTTGAGGCTCGGCCAGAAGAGCCTGGCGATGTACCCCGACTTCATCGCGCGCCTCGAAGAAGCCAGCGGCATGGACGTCGACTACCGCGACGAGGGGACCTTGATGGTTGCCCTCGATCGCGATGACGCCGAGGAGCTCCAGCGCGTCCATGATTACCACCGCGAGCTCGGCCTCGAGGTCGATAAATTGAGCGCCGACGAGGCGCGCGAGCTCGAGCCGGGGCTGGTGCCCAACCTGCACTCGGCGCTGTATATCCGCACCGACCACCAGGTCGACCCGCGCCGGATGACCCGCGCGATGGCCAAGGCCTTCGAGCGCGCCGGCGGCACGCTGCACGAGCACACGGCGATTGCGCGCGTCGAGTGTGGCGAGCGCGTCGAAGCCGTGGTGACCGACGCGGGCGAGCGCATCGCCTGCGAGACGCTGCTCGTGGCCGCGGGCGCTTGGACGCGCGGGCTCGAAGGCATCCCCAGAGAGCTCTTGCCGCGCGTGCGCCCGGTGCGTGGGCAGATGCTCTCTATCGACCTGGGCGAGCCGCCACTGTGTGAGCGTGTCATTCGCGCGCCCGACGCCTACCTGGTGCCCAAATCCGACGGCCGGCTCATCGTGGGCGCGACCAGCGAGGAGATGGGCTTCGATCCCCAGTTGACGGCCGGCGGCGTCTTCGAATTGCTGCGCGGGGCGTGGGAGACGCTTCCGGGCATCTACGACCAACACCTGCTCGACATGTGGACGGGTTTTCGCCCGGTGACCCTCGACAACTTGCCGGTGCTCGGCCCCTCCGAGCTCGACGGGTTGTGGTTTGCCACCGGCCACGGCCGAAATGGCATCTTGCTTACCGCAGTCACCGCCGAGTGCCTGGCCGAGGCGATCGCCACCGGCCATACTCCCGACGCGTTGCAGGGCTTTACACCCGCGCGGCTTGCGAGGTAGCCGCCGTGCGAGGTAGTGTGCCGCCGCTGTACCCAGATTCTTTCGACCGCCTTTGCGAGCAAGAGACAGGAGTAGAACCGATGGCGAAGCGAGTGGTAGCGATGTTCGCTGTCGCAGCAACGGTGCTTTGGGCCGGCCAGGTCCAGGCGCAAGAGCAGGCCGAAGCCCCCACCGGCGGGCCCACCTTCACCGAGGGCGTGCGCCCGAGCGGTATGGGCCTGGCGTATACGGGCGTGGCCACCGGGGCCTCGGCGATCTTCCACAACCCGGGCGGCATCGCCAGCCGCATGATGTATCAGGTCGAGGGAACCTACGAGTACAACCCGGCCGGGTCGGTGCTCAACGCCTCCATCGTCGACAGCAAGACCAACCCGGACATCGCCGCCGGCGTGAGCTACAGCTACTTCTTTGGCCGCGGCGACTACAGCAACTCGTCGGGGCACTCGGCTCGGCTGGCCGTGGCGTTGCCGGTGCTGCCCGAGCGCATCTCGGTGGGCCTGGCCGGACGCTACCTGAACGTGCACGTCGAAGATGTGCAGGTCGTCCACACGGTGACCGTCGACGCGGGGATCTTGTTTCGGGCCACCGATCGCATCCAGATCGGTGTGGCCGGCCAGAACCTGGTCGACGTGTGTGACCGCGACGATCTCTGCGGCTCGGTCGCCCCGACCACCATCGCCGGCGGCCTGAGCTTCGGCGACGAGTCGAGCTTCATGCTCGCCGCCGACGGCGGCATCGACCTGACCTCCGATCCGGAGGAGGTCCAGCCCTTCTTCGAGGTGGGCGCCGAGTACTTCGCAGGCGGCACCGTGCCCATTCGACTGGGCTTCCAGCGCCAGCAGTTCAGCGACCAGAACTTTTTGACCGGCGGCCTGGGCGTGCGTCTGCAGACCGCCGGCCTCGACGGCGGGTTTCGCATGGACCTGAACGACACGGACAACTTTTATGCCAACGGGTCGGTGTCGATTTACTTCTGAAAAATTCCCCTCCTGCTGTAAGTCCGAACCCTCCACAATCGATCGTTGAGTTTTGCCCTCAGATCTCTAGAGTCGACTTCGCTACACGTCGCCGAGCACCACGGTGCTTCCCGCTCAGATGTGGTTCTGAGGGCGATGGTGGTTGACGGGCGGAAAAAGGTGAGCATTTTGCATTGATATGCCTGCATATCTTTGAAACCTGCCCACCGCCAATGCATCACATGGAATGCCAGAACTGCGTATGACGTTTCCGGCTATGTTGTATGTGATGGATTGTGACCGAGAGCAGTCCCACTCGTTGTACCAAATGTGAAAAGCAAATTAGCACGCGCATCCCCACAGGCGCTCCGCAGTGGAGCCGTGGCGATGGGTGGCGCTTTTCCTCCTTATCTCGAACGAGGGGCGTACCAGACATGACAACCGAACGAATTCCAACGAGCGAAGAAGCCAACGTCGAAGTGATCCTTGGTCAAGAGGATCAAGGCGTCGATATACGAAAGGAGCGCTTGGACGACGTCTCCAAGATCTTTGGTGACTTGAGCCTGCCCCTGATGAAGGGGAGCAAGGTACCGGAGATGACCGCCAAGACCGATCCGCTGACGGTGTATCTGGCCCGACTCAACTACGTCGAGCCGCTGCCGGCGGAAAAGCAACAGGAGTTGGCCGAACGCTTCGTCGAGCATGGCGATCTCAACGCCGCCAAAATGCTCATTTTGACCAACCTTCGGCTGGTGGTGAAGCTGGCTAGGGAGTACCAGCGCCGCTGGACGAACCTGCTCGACCTGATCCAGGAGGGCAACGTTGGCCTGTCCGAGGCGGTCAAGCGCTACGACCCGTATCGAGGGGTCAAGTTTACGAGCTACGCGCAGTATTGGATCCGCGCGATGATCCTCAACTACCTGATGAACCACCTGCATCCGGTCAAAATCGGCAGCTCGCGCGCCGGACGCAAGTTGTTCTACAACCTCAAGAAGACGCGTCGACAACTCATCAAAAAGGGCCACGAGCCCACCCCGCAGCTGATCGCCGACTACCTCGACGTCGACCCCAAAGAGGTCGTGAGGGTGGCCGCGCAACTCGACGCACCGCCGGTCTTCTTGGACGCACAGGCCCCGGGCCACGAGAAGACCACCGTCGGCGAGTTGATGGAGTCGGACACCATCGACCCGGAATCGGCCTGCGCCGAGTACGATCTGTCGAGTCAGATCCGCGACGCCATCGAGTCTTTTGGTGCGAATATCGAAGACGATCGCGAGCGCGCCATCTGGCACGAGCGCATGATCGCCGAAGAGCCCAAGAGCCTGGTGTCGCTGGGCGACGAGTGGGGCGTCTCCAAGGAGCGCATCCGCCAGGTCGAGGTGCAGATCCGCGAGAACTTCAAGCAGTACCTGCTCGGCCGCCTGGGCGACGACGTCCAGATCGACTGGCTGGAGTCACTCGGCTAGGAACTCAAAAGCGTAGGCCTTGCAGAGCTGCAACGCCTGCTACTAGGGGCGAGGGCTAGAAGACGCCCTCGCGGAACAGCCATTAGAGAGTCGTGCAAATAACCACATAAGTGACAACCGTACGGCTCCCTAGCGGTCCGCGCCGCAGTGCAGGCGCCCCTAATAGCAGGCGCCTCGCCTCTGCAAGGCGTCACTTTTCACAAAGTCCTCCCTCTCTCAAAACTCCCAAATCACCTGCACCGACGACCCATCCGCCCCGATCGCCGGCGTCACCGCAAAGGCCGTGTCGTCGTCCTCGACGGGCGCCTGCGAGTAGGCGTCGTCGTTGAGGTACCACAAGGTGGCGGCGGTCAGCCCGCCAATGGCTAGCGCGCCGCCCACCCAGGTCATCGCACCGTAGAATTGCTTGTTCTCGTGGGTGGCGTTGTAATCGGCCGGTCGCGGCTGCCCTTCGGCCTTCAGCGCGTTGTAGTACTCGAGCTGGTCACTCGCCTCGGAGTATTCGTCGTAGCTCAACCAGGCGCCCACGCCCGACAAGACGCTCGCACCGGCCAGGAGGAGCGGCCCGGTGGGAAAGAAGTAGTAGGCGTCGTCGTCCTCGAGCTTCGCCTCTTTGGCCAGCGAGTAACTCAGCGACAGGGTCTCGCCTTCGGCCACCTCGACGGTCTCCTCGACCGTTTTGTAGCCTTCCTTTTTGACGATCACTTTGTAGGTGCCCGGCGAAATGGGAACCTCCAGGGGCGTGGTGCCCGACGCACCGTTGACCGTCTCGTTGATGTAGACGGTGGCGACGGCCGGGTTCGACTTGATGCGCAGCACGCTCTGCTTGTCGGCCAGGCGCTTCTCGAGGACCTTGATCGTCTGCTCGATGCGCCCGCGCTTTTTGGTGTCGGGGCGCTCCTGCAAAAAGCTTCGGTAGAAGCTGATCGCGTCTTTGTCGTTGCCGAGCTTCTCGTGCGACAGCGCAATCCGGTAGAGCAGGTTCGGGTGGGCGTACAGTTCGTAGGCGTCCTGAAAGTAGCGCAGCGAGCGTTCGAACTCGCCGCGTTCGTAGGCGGCTTGGCCGGCCTCCATCAAGCTCGTCAGCTCGCGCTTTTCCGACGCCGACAGCTTTGGGGGCGACTGCGCGTAGAGGGGCCCCGGGCAGACCAACCCCGCAGCAACCGAGAAAACCAACATCGAGCAAAGGGTTTTGGGTACCATTGGGCTACTCGGCATTCATCAAGTTCTGGAACTGCTGATCGAGGTTCGGCTCGGTCTCGGGTTTCGGCGCGGGCTTTGGTTTGGGTTTTGGTTCCAGCTCCGGCTCCGGTTTGGGTTCCGGCTCCGGCTTCGTAGCCGTGACCGTCTCCGTCTCCGGCTTCGTCTCCGGCTTCGTGGCCGTGACCGTCTCCGTCTCCGGCTTCGTGGCCGTGACCGGCTCCGGCTCCGTCTCCGGCTTCGTGTCCGTGCCCGGTTCCGGCTCCGTGCCCGTGCCCGTGACCGTGACCGGTTCCGTCTCCGTAGCCGTGACCGTCTCTGTCTCCGTGCCCGTGACCGTCTCCGTGCCCGTGACCGTCTCCGTGCCCGTGACCGTCCCCGTCTCCTCACTCGACCGATTCAGACTCAAGTAGACTAGCACGCCCGCCGCGATCACCAGCACGACCATTATTGCCGCCGCAATCCTCGTCAGCGTTTTCGTCGACAACGCTGACTTTCTGGCCGGGTCGGTCTCCGCCGCAGACGCCGCCTGCGCAAACTCCGCCGACGCCTCGACTTCGTCGGTGCGCCCGTCTGCGACCTGCGTGCGCACGCTGGGTCCGTCGGACGCGGGCGCCGCCTTCCCCGCGCCCACGGCCACCCGCTCGGCGTTCGGCTCGGTCGTGGCGCGCGTCATCGGTGTGGTCGGCGCGGCCTCCTCGAAGACGGTGTCGTGGGGCATCTCGTTGACCAATTCGTCACTGTCGAGCGCTTCGGTCGGGGCGAACTCGTCGCTGTCGGCGTTGGGAAAGAGCGCCGATTCTTTGACCAGCCCGAGCGTGTTGCCCGGGGTGCCGCCGGTGTTCATCGCCGGCAAGATCCAGGCATCGAAGTCCTCGGGCGTCTCGAGCTTGTGGTCGACACGCACCGGCTCGAGGCGCAACTGGGCACGCAGCGCGTCTATACGCTCGCGCACTTCGCGCGCCGAGGCAGGGCGCGCGCTGACCTTTTTGGCCATCATCTCGATGACGAGCGCCTCGAGCTCGTCGGGCAGCGCCCCGCGCGGCACTCGCTCTAGCAGTGAGGGGGGCTCCTCTTGGATGTGCTTGAGCATCACCTGCAGGCTGCTGTCGCCGCGAAACGGCGGCTTGCCCGAGAGCATCTCGTAGAGGACGACCCCCAGCGAGTACAGATCGGTGCGCGCGTCCACCGGCTGCTCGCGCGACTGCTCGGGCGCCATGTAGGCGGGCGTGCCGCAGATCATCCCCGTCTGCGTCAGTCGAGTGTCGCCGCTGAGCGCCCGCGCGATGCCAAAATCGAGCACTTTGGCCTGCAGAGTGCCGTCACTTCGTGCGCCCAGCAGCAGGTTTTCGGGCTTGAGGTCGCGGTGAATGATGCCGGCGGCGTGCGGTTCGGTCAGCGCCCCCAACACTTGGTAGGCGATCTCGAGGGCGAAGTTGGCGCGCAGCCGGCCGAGCCGAAGCAGATCGCCCAGGCTGACTCCCTCGACGAGCTCCATGACCAAGTAGAGCAGGTCGCGCTGAGCGTCTTGGCCGAATTCGATGAGCCGCACGATATTGGGGTGGGTCAACCCGCTGATCAGTTTCGCCTCGCGGAAGAACCGCTCGATGGCGACTTCGCGCTCGACAAATTCGGCCTTGAGCACCTTGATGGCCACCTGGCGGCCCACCGAGAGCTGCTCGCCTCGGTATACTGCGCCCATGCCGCCCTGTCCGATGAGCTCGTCGATACGAAAGCGCTCGTCGAGGACGACCCCCAGCAGCGGGTCTTCGCCAGGGTCGAGCCGATACAAACGCGTGCCGTCATCAGGGCATACCCCCACCGAATTATCGTAGGTCGTGCGACACTCGGGGCAGTACATTTGCATCAAAGGAACTGGCTAGGTGGATGAGGTGTGGCTGGGTCATGCTATTACGCCCCTGCCGGCTGGGTCAATCTGGACGTCAGGTACCTTCCATTGACCTTGTGTGTTGAAACGATTAACAAAGTTGGCTGTTCACAGCACGGGGCAGTGAAATGTTGCCCCCCAGCGGCCCGTTTCTGGAAACGTGGTCGCGCGCAAAAGCTTCAAGGAGATCTCCGATATGACTAGTTCCGTTGTCGATATGCCGAAAGGCTTCATGAATACAGGGTTGCCGCTCTTCTCTGACCTCGAGTACAAGGTCGCCGAGATGAGCCCCGAGATGGTGCGCTTTGGCCGCAAAGAGATCGAGTTGGCCGAAGAAGAGATGCCCGGGCTGATGGCGCTTCGCGAGCGCTACGCCGATTCGCAGCCGCTTGCCGGCGCGCGCATCATGGGCTCGCTGCACATGACCATCCAGACGGCCGTGCTCATCGAGACGCTCGTCGCGCTGGGCGCCGAGGTGCGCTGGGTGTCGTGCAACATCTTCTCGACCCAGGACCACGCTGCCGCCGCAGTCGTCGCCGGTCCCGACGGCACCGCCGACGACCCCAAGGGTCCGGCTGTGTACGCCTGGAAAGGCGAGTCCATCGAAGAGTACTGGTGGTGCACCTTCCAGGCGCTTCGTTGGCCGGACGGCGAAGGCCCGAACCTGATCCTCGACGACGGTGGCGACGCCACCATGATGGTCCACCTGGGCGAAGAGTACGAGCGCGCCGGAAGCGTGCCGTCGGCCGAAGACGCCGACACCAAGGACGTTCAGGTCGTGCGTACGCTTCTGGCCGAGGTCCAGGGCGTCGAGGCGTCGATGTGGAGCGACATGGCTCCGGGCATCAAGGGCGTCAGCGAAGAGACGACCACCGGTGTGCACCGTCTGTACCAGATGAAGAAAGACGGCACGCTGCTGTTCCCGGCGATCAACGTCAACGACTCGGTCACCAAGTCGAAGTTCGACAACATCTACGGCTGCCGCCACTCGCTGGTCGACGCGATCATGCGCGCCACCGACGTGATGCTCGCCGGCAAGCGCGCGCTGGTCTGCGGCTACGGTGACGTGGGCAAGGGCAGCGTCGAGTCGCTCATCGGCCAGAAGTGCAAGGTCGCCACCAGCGAGATCGACCCGATCTGTGCGCTGCAGGCCACCATGCACGGCCTCGACGTGCTCACCGTCGAAGACGCCATCGAGCGCGACTTCGACATCTACGTGACGGCGACCGGCAACAAGGACGTCATCACCGCCGAGCACATGAAGCAGATGAAGCACAACGCCATCGTCTGCAACATCGGCCACTTCGACAACGAGATCGAGATGGCCGGCCTCGAGAAGATGCGCGAGACGGGCGAAGTCGAAAAGATCGAGATCAAGCCGCAGGTCCACGAGTGGCGCTTCGAAGATGGCCACTCGGTGATCATCTTGGCCGAAGGCCGCCTGGTCAACCTGGGCTGCGCCACCGGTCACCCCAGCTTCGTCATGTCGGCTTCGTTCACCAACCAGGTGCTCGCGCAGATGGAGCTGTTCGAGAACGCCGAAGACTACGGCACCGACGTCATCACGCTGCCCAAAGAGCTCGACGAGGAGGTCGCTCGACTCCACCTCGACAAGCTCGGCGCCAACCTGACCGAGATGACTGAAGAGCAGGCCTCCTATATCGGTGTGGCCAAAGAAGGTCCGTACAAGCCGGACTACTACCGCTACTAAGTCGCAACGCGTCGGATAGAAGTTCGAGACCCCGGGGGCCGGTCAGGCCTCCGGGGTTTTTTTGTGGCGTAGTTGTTGTCGTGCCGAAGGCGAAGATGGGAAACAAAGCGCAGGGCATCACCGAAATGTTCTTCGCGTCTCGTTGTTACCCAGAGTAGACGTATGTGCTAGGCTTGGCACGGTGCCAAGCAGTCGCCGCCTGTGGAGTAAACGCATGAAATTGGACAAGAAAAGCCTCCCTGCTGTCGCAAGCCTCGAAGATGGGGAGTCAGTACAGCTGCTGCAGGCTGTACAGGCGGCGGCGCGATTGGGCTACTGGATTTGGACGCCCGAGAGTGGAGAGGTGGTCTTGTCCTCCCACCTGTGCGAGATGCTCGGGCTCGAGCCGCGCGAGGTGGTGCTGAACGACCTCGAAAAGTGGCTCACCTTTGTGCATCCCGACGATGACGAGCGCGTGGCTCGCAGTCTCGAGAGCATCGTGGCAGACGTGGCCGCACCGTTCGAGATCACCCATCGCTTGGCGAGTTCTGACGAGACGGAGTCACGCCACATCCGTCTGCGCGGATGGCAGACCTTTTCGGGCGCCGACGGCCAAGAGCGGTGGGTCGCATCGGTGCAAGACGTCTCCGAAGAGATGCGCGAGAGCGAATTGCTGCGCAACGAGCATTACTGGCTGGAGACGTTGATCAACGCCGTGCCCGGCCTGGTCTGTATCAAGGATGCCCAGGGGCGTTGGATCTTGGCCAACGACTATGACCTCGAACTCTTCGACCTCGAGGGCGTCGACTACAAGGGCAAGACCGACGCGGAGTTGGCTGAATACTCCGACTTCCATCGCGATGCCCTCCGCGGGTGCATTCGCACCGACGAGATCGCCTGGCAAAAAGGGTCGTTGAGTCGCGGGGTCGAGCGTATCCCTCGCAGCGATGGGACCACGCCGGTCTTCGAGACGGTCAAAGTGCCTGTCTTCGATGCCGAAGGACGCCGCAAAGGATTGGTCGTCGTCGGATACGACATCACCGAGCGTGAACAAACCGAGCGGCTCAAAGACGAGTTCCTCTCGATGGTCAGCCACGAGCTGCGCACACCGCTGACACCGATTCGCGGCGTGTTGGGCCTCTTACAGGCACACCCGCGTTGCACCGAGGAGCCCCAGCTCGCCGACATGATCGTGCTGGCCCAGCGCAGCTGCCAGCGCTTGCAGCGGTTGATCGAGCGTCTGCTGACTTTTCAGACGCTCTCGTCCGACGGGGAGCGCCTCGAGTGTCAGTCGTACAACCTCGATGATGTGGTGCGAAGCACCATCGCAAAGAGCACTCATCTGCAGCGAAAATATGATTTCGTGCTGGAGCACCAGTGCAGTGAGCAGCCGGTGTGGGTTTGCGCCGATCGCCATTATCTCGAGATGGCTCTGGGCATCATTCTGGGCAATGCCGCAAAGTTCTCTCCACCCGGGGAGACGATCGAAATGACGGTCGGATGCGATGACGATACCGCGTATGTGAGCGTGACCGATCGCGGCCCGGGCATTCCCGAGGAGGACCTCGAGCGGATCTTCGAGTCGTTCGTCCAGGTCGAAGGCGGCCCCTCACGTCCTTACGAAGGTACCGGCCTCGGATTGACGATCGCGAAGATGGTCGTCGAAGTACTCGATGGAGAGATCTGCGTCGACAGCGAGGTCAACCGAGGCTCGACATTCACCATCAAATTGCCTCTCATCGAAGCCCCTCCTCTGACCTTCGAGAAATAAGCGTAGCGGGCTGGCCTATTTTCTTGGCTTAGTGCGTGAAAACCGTCATACAATAGTAAATTTGATTAGAAGTTTGTTGACTATGAGGTACGTACGTGGTTGACTGCCCCCGATCCAAACAAGCTGTAGGAAAAATGGGTGGTGGTCCATGTCAAAAACTCCGGTCGACCTCGACGAGGTCATGTCGGGGGGGCGTAATTCGACCCGCAAAAAACTGTCTCTGAGCCAACAAATCAACTCCCAGAATCAACGCCTCGGGCGTATTCTGGAAGATTCATACAACGAGATCTACATGGTGGATCCCCGCACGATGCGATTCGTGTGGGTCAACCGCGGTGCACGCGTCAACCTCGGCTATACGGTCGAAGAATTGTCGCACATGACGCCGGCCGATATCAGCGAAGACACCCTCGAGGGGATCTACGAGCGCGCCAAGCCCTTGGTGTACGGTGAGAAGCGCATGTTGAGCTTCGAGGGGGTTCATCTGCGCAAAGACGGCTCGCGTTATCCGGTCGAGATTCGCCTTCTACGCGCGGCCTCCGACGCCGACGCGACCGTGGTGGCCATTGTCCAAGACATCAGCGAGCGCAAGCGCAACGAGCGGATCAAAGACGAGTTCATCTCGATCGTCAGCCACGAGTTGCGCACGCCGCTGACGCCCATCATCGGCGTCCTAGACCTGCTCGAGAGCGATCCGGTGGTCACCGAGGACGAGCATGTCGAGCAATTGGTCGGCGTCGCGCGGCGAAACGCGCTGCGGCTGCGTCGCCTGATCGACCAGCTTCTCGACTACCGTGACTTGTCGCAGGGAGACGCCTCGTTCGACCTGCGCAACCTCGAGCTCGGGGACGTCATCCTCGCCTCGATTCATGCCTGCCGCTACCTGCACCAGCGCTACGACTTCGAGTTGAACTTGCAGCTCGCCTCCGAAGAGCTCTGGGTGCTCGCCGATCGCGGCTACATGGTCCAACTCATGAGCATTCTGCTGAGCAACGCGGCCAAGTTCTCGCCGGTCGGCGCCGAGGTCACTGTGGCGACCGAGACGCACGATTCACACGCGCTCATTTCCATCTCCGATTGTGGGCCGGGGATTCCCGAGGAGATGCGCGCGCACATCTTCGACCAGTTCGTGCAGGCCGACTCGACGGCCACGCGCCGATACGGCGGCACCGGCATCGGCTTGTCGCTGGCGCAGCTCATCGTCGAGCAATTCGACGGGCGAATTTTCTTCGAGTGTGGCGAAGAGGCGGGCACGACCTTCTATGTCGAGCTGCCGCTGTGCGAGAGCGCTGCCGATCTCATCGACTAATTAGCCAAGCAATTCGCGCGCGGCGTCGCGTGTTTTGGCGGTCACGCGAGTGCCGCCGAGCATGCGGGCGAGTTCCTCGACGCGCTCTTCTTCGTCGAGCGGACGAATGCGCGACCGGGTGCGACCGTCTTCGAGCAGCTTTTCGACCAGGTAATGGTGGTCGCTGCGCGAGGCGATCTGCGGAAGGTGGGTGATGCACAGGACCTGGTGGCCGTCGGCGGTACCCTTGATCTTGGCGCCGACCACGTCGGCGGTCTGCCCGCCGATGCCGGTGTCGACCTCGTCGAACACGTAGGTCTCGACCGAGTCGCGCGCCACCAACACCGTCTTGAAGGCGAGCATGATGCGGCTCAACTCGCCGCCACTGGCGATCTTGGCCAGCGGACGCGGCTCTTCGCCGGCGTTGGGGGCGAGCAAAAACTCGACGGTGTCGAAGCCGGTGGGGCCGAGGCGAAGCTCGGCGTCGTCGAGCTTCTTTTTGGCCGGCAACTCAGCCGGCTCGAAGCTCGTCACAAATCGGGTATGCTTCATGTTCAGGTCGCCCAGCTCGGCCTCGAGGCGCTCTTCGAGCACCCGCGCCGCCGCGCGGCGCTGCTTGCTGAGCTTGTAGGCCAACTCGAGGGCCTTCGAGCGCGCTTCGGCGAGTTTGGCTTCGAGCTCGCCGCCGCGCTCCTCGGCGTTCTCCAGCTCGGAGAGCTCGGCGCGCATATCCTCGGCCTTGGCCAAGATCATGGCCACGTCGGCCGCCCCATGCTTTCGCTTGAGCCGCTTGATCGCCTCGAGTCGCGCGACGATCTCGTCGAGACGCGCCGGATCGTTGTCGATGTCGCGGTTGTGCCCGGCCAACTCGCGGGCGACCTCTTCGACGCCGATGCGCGCCTCCTCGAGTCGCTCGGCGAGCTCGGCCAGCTGCGGCGCCCACTGCGAGGCGCGCGTCAGCTCGTCGATCGCCTCCGAAAGCTGCTCGGCGGCCGCCGTATTGCCCTCGTAGCACAGTACCGCGGCGGCTCGAGTCGCCTTGATGATCTTCTCGGCGTGCTTGAGCGTCTCCAGCTCGGCCTTGAGATTCTCGTCTTCGTCCTCTTCGAGCCCCGCCCCATCGATCTCCTGGAGTTGGAAGCGCAGAAAGTCGATGCGGTTGAGCCGCTCTTGGACATTCTCGTGGATGCTCGCCAGCTTGCGGCGAATGCGCGCCACCTCGGCGAAGCTTGCCTTCATCTTGTCGCGCAGCGCGCCCACCTCGGCGAACCCGTCGAGCATCTCGACGTGCTGAGTCACGTCGAACAGGCTGTAGTGCTCGTGCTGGCCGCTGATATCGACCAGGCCGTGGGTCACCTCGCCCAGCGCGGTGACAGTGGAGAGCCCGCCGTTGATGAAGACCTTGTTGCGCCCCGATCGGCTCACGATCCGGCGCACCACCAGATCGTTGCCCGTGTTGATCCCCTCGGCCTCGAGCCGCGCGTTGATCTGTTCGAGCTTGTCTTTGCGCGGCGCGAAGATCGCCTCGACGACCGCCTCGTCTTCGTCCGAGCGGATCACGTCGGTCGACGCTCGCCCGCCCAAAAGCAGGTTGAGCGCGTCGATGATGATCGACTTACCCGCACCGGTCTCTCCGGTCAGCACCGTGTAGCCCGCGTGCAGCGGGATTTCGAGGTGCTCGATGATAGCGAAATTGCGAATGACGAGGTGGCTCAGCATAACCTGTTAGTTCCCCAGTTCTGGACGCTGAAAGGACGGTCAGTATTTGTCATATTTTGGGCGGTGGGACAACTGGAGATTGAAATTTGGGGTGACGTTTTGTTGGCCTTGCAGGTCAGTCGCCTCAACCCCTCCCCCCTCCGGGGACCTCCCCTAACGGCAAAAAGCGCCGTTGGGGAGGCAGTGATTGCCCCAACAACCACATGTGGTTTTTCGGCCGACCATTCGCCCCCCAGAGCCGAACGCGTGGGGGGCAGGAGCTCGTAGTTCAAGCTCCGGGGGGTGAGGTTCCGGATCAGCAAGGCCATCTGCCACACCCACTCGCGAAATGCCCCACGTCCACAACTTGTTACACAAGCACCAAAGCACCCGCGAACCGGACAAGCACTATGACTGATCCCTACAACGGTTCCAACGCCACCAACGTCGTCGAAGCACACCAGTGGCTCGCCGACACCATCGAGACGCTCATCGACGAGGGCAAATTCGTCGAGGCGATGCGCGCGCTGAGCCGACTTCGCTCGGTCGCCGACGACACGCCCACGCGGCTCTTTTGCTACGAGAACCTGGGCGTGCTCGCCTACCGCGCCGGCGACGTCGACGAGGCGCGCCAGGCCTTCGAGCGCGCCGCCTCCCTCAAGTCGAACGAACTCTCCGCCGGCGATCCCGGACTGCTCTACGCGCTGGGCCACTGCGCGGCGGCGCACGGCGAATGGTGGCGAGCGCTCCTGCACTACCTGACCGCCTTTCATAACGCCCGCGATCGCGTCGACGAAGCCGAGTTCATGCGCACCGGGGCGATCGCCATGCAGCAACTCGGCTTTCCGGACACCGCCTTGTCGATGTTCTTGGGCGCGCTCGATCGCTCTCCAGACAACCCCTGGATCTTGGAGTCCATTTCCCATTTTTACGAGGGCGAAGGGCGCTGGTTCGAGGCCCTCGACGTCCAAGAGGCGCTCATCGACGTCTTGGCCGACGGGCTGCCCTCGGCGTCGAGCCGGTTGGCCGACCATGCGCAGGTCGATCGCCTGATCCGCCGGTTCATCTCGCTGTGGACGATCGACCGCCAGGCCGTCGAGAAACGAGTGCACGCGATCACCGATCGTCTGCGCGCCGAGATCGGGCTGGTGCGCGACGACGACCCCGGCGCTCCGATGGCCGACGCCGGGCTGATGTCGCTCAACCTTCCGGCGGGCCTTCATCTGCTGGTCGAGCAACTCGCCGCCCACGAGCGCAACTTCTTGCTGCTCGAAACCGCCCAATCGCTGTGGGCACAGGCGCGCCACGACCGCTTCGACGTCCACCTGACCCCCTACACGCTCGCCGGCGCCATCCAGGCCGTCTGCGAGCGCCTGCACTGGCGCCAGGCGGCGAGCTTCGACGAGCTCGCCGAGATCTACGGCGCCGACGCCGACACCATCCAGGCCGCCACGCGCCTCATCGCCGGGCGCTATGGCGTGCGCTTCGTCCCCGAGCACGAGCGCTACGGGGGCTTGGACGCCGCCGAGAGCCGCCGGCTCGTCCAGATCCAACGCGCGATTCTGTACGGCGTCGACGTGCGCGAGCTCGAAGGCGCAGTCGCGATGCTCGGGGATTGAGCTTCTTTGTGTGTAGGCCGTGCAGGGTTGTCGCGCCATCTTGCCGCGATCTGCTCATGCGCTCGGCTGGCGTAGGACCAGCTAGAACTGAGACGCCCTCCTCCTGTAGCCCGTAGGGCGAAACCCCTCTTCAATAGCCCCCTGCGTAGGGCGCCTTTCGCCCGAAGCTGGGGGATGGCGCTACGTTTCCCGCAAGGCCATCTCTGCCTCGAGCGAACGCCCTTGACCCGCATGACCCACCGCGCCACCATACGCGGCGTGGTTGAATCGAGTGATTTTTACAAGGGGTAGATGTGAATTATCGCAGAGTTGCATCGTCGTTATTTTTCATATTCTTGGCGCTCTCGCTGGGCGCGTGTGCCGGCTCGAAGGGAACGGACGACGACGCTCAGGCGCAGGGAAAACGCCTGCCCGCCTATTTTGAAGAGATTCCGGCCGACACCTTCTACTTCGTCGGCGGCAGCGAGCCGATTCCGGCCGCGCTGATCGCCAACGGCCTCGAGAAGCTCGAGACGTTCCGCAAATGGGGCGAGGAGCTCGACGCCGACATGCCGGTCGCCGGCCAGAGCCTCGAGGAGGCCAACCGTGCGGCCGCCGAGGCGAACAAGCCGCCCGAGCCGCCCGAGTTCCTGCTCGAAAAGATGGGCGGAGAGGTGAGCGCCGAGGGGCTCGAGAAGCTCGGCATCTCGTCGAGCCCGCGCGTAGCCAGCTACATGGTCGGCGTGGTGCCGGTGCTGCGCTTTACGCTGAGCGACGAGAAGAAATTCATGGCGCTCGTCGACGATCTCGAAAAGACCTACGACGAGCCGGGCACCGAGCTCGAGCACCAGCAAGTCTCCTACCGTCGCTACGGCGCCGGCGGCGACTACTTGCTGCTGCGCACGACCTCCGACGAGGCGGTCATGGCCGTGGTCGACGACGATGTCTTCGAGATCTTCTTGCCCTATTTCGTGGGCGCCAAGAAGCCCGCGAAGAGTCTGGCCGACGACAACGCATTCTTGCGCACCGTCGAGAATAACGGCTTCAAGCGCTTCGGCGCCGGCTACTTCGACTTCGAGAAGATGATCGCCTACGGCACGGGGACCGAGCAGCCCCAGGGAATCACCAAGGCGATCCTCGACAAGAGCAACTTCTACATGACCAAGTCGGAGCAGTGCAAAACCGAGTTCATGCGGATCGCGCGCATGATGCCCAAGCTGGTGGCCGGCTTCCGCGCCTACGACAAGACGACCACCGATTTCGCCTTCGGCGCCGAGCTCGAAGACGGATTCGCCCGCGAGCTCGCCAAGACCGTGTCGGGCACCCCCGGCCACAACACCGCCTTCGCCCAGAAGTCGCTCATCGAGGTCGGCCTGGGGCTCGACATGGGCAAATTGCTCGACTTCGTGGTCGCCGAGGCCCAGAAGGTCCAGATGCAGCCGTTCCAGTGCGAGCAATTCCAGGACGCCAACCGCACCGCCAACAACATCATCGGCGCCGCCGGGCAGGTCCCGCCCGCGATGCGCAAGCTCGCCGGCTTCAACGTGCTGCTTCGCAACGTGGTGCTCGAGTGGAAGGCCGATAACACCAAAAACGGCACGACCGTCTGGATCCCGCGCGTGCTCGGCGCGCTTCGCACCGACCAGCCGCAGGCGTTCATGTTCCTCGTCGGCCAGTTCTTCCCGCAGGCCAAGCAGCTGCAGGCGCAGCCCGACGGCAATCCGGTGCCCATCCCGCAGGCCGCCGGCGTCTACGAAGGCATCATCGACCCGCTGCTCGTGATGACCCAACGCGGCCTCGCCGTGACGGTGGGCCCGAAGATGGTCGACAACGGCAAAGAAGTGCTCGCCGCGGAACCCTCGGCGACGTCCCCGGCGCTGGTCCTGCGCCTGAACCTAGGCGATTCCGCCCAAGAACTCGTCACCAACATCAAGTCGCTGGTCGATAAGGCCGAGGCCGACAAGGACGCGCGCGGGCTGACCGCCGACGATATCACCAAGGCCCGTGAGGCGATTGCGACGATCGAGGCGTACCTTCCCAAGGGCGCGTGGTCGGCGACGTTCACCACCGAATTCAGCGACTTCGGCGTGCTCTTCGCCTACCGCGACCAGGGCGAGCTCGACATCGACTGGGATCGCGACCCGAGCCCCGAGGTCGAGGAGAATTTCGAGGCGCTGGGCAAGGTTTTGGGTGAGGATCCGCCGGCCACCGCCACGATCGAAGAGGAGGCCGTCGAGCCGGCCCCCAAAGATTCAACCATCCAAATCCGCCGCAAGGGCGACGGTATGGGCACAAGAGGTGAGTTTTAACGTGAGCTTGGTACTTCTGGACATCGACGGCACGCTTCTGGGCGCCGACGGCGGCGTTGACGCCGCCATCTGGTCGGCCGCCGAACGGCTGCGCGACGCCGGGCTTCGCCTGGCCGTGTGCACGGGGCGCACCCACTCGGGCGTCGCCCTCGACATCGCCCGCCGGTTGGATGCGGGCGCGCCGCATATCTTCCACAACGGCGCGCTCGTCACCACCGCCGACGCCGAGCCGAAGCTGTTGCACTCTGCGCCCCTGGGGGCCGACGTGCTACGCCGGCTCGTCGGCCACGCCCGCCGCCTCGAGGCGACGATCGAGTTCTATACGGCCGGCGAGGTCTACGTCGACCGCATCACCACCGAGTGCGCCCGGCACGCCGAGGTGCTCGACATCGCGCCTGTGGAGCGCGACTTGGAGGGGGTCTTGATCGACGAGGAGGTCATCCGCGCCCACTGGATCATCGACCCCGCACTCCTCGACCAGGCGCTCGCCGTCGACCTGCCGGCCTGCAACGCGTCCAGCGCCACGTCGCCGGCGCTCCCCAAAGACGCCTTCATCAGCGTGACGAGCGCCCACGTCTCCAAGGGCACCGGCGCGGTCTTCGCCGCCGAGCACCTGGGCGTCGACCTGGCCGACGTCGTCGGCGTGGGCGACTCGATGAGCGATATCCCGATGCTCGACGCCGTCGGCCACCCGTTTGCCATGGCCGACGGCGACCCGCAGGTATGCGAGCGATTTCGCACCTGCGGCCCCGTCGACCAGAACGGCGTCATCGAGGCGCTCGAGTTCGCGCTTCGTCGGTGCGGGGACTTGCAGCCGTCGTGAGACGTCTTCGGTGCGTGGGCTTCTAGCCCTCGCAAAGAGTCTTCGGTGCGTGGGCTTCCAGCCCTCGCAAAGAGTCTTCGGTGTGTGGGCTTCTAGCCCTCGCAAAAAAAGCGAGGCCAAGATGGCCCCGCACCGAAGAAGAAAAGCGAGGCCAAGATGGCCCCACACCGAAGAAAAAGGCCGACCCGTATTGCCGGGTCGGCCTTTTTCTTCTCGATCTCTCGCGCCCTACAAAATCACTCTTGCGGTCGCGGCCCGATCTCTTCGATGACGTCCGACTCGTTGACCGCGTCTTCTTCGTGCTCGGCCTGATCGTCGTCCTTGGGAAGCGTCTCGCCGACGATCTTGCGGTAGACGTAGCGCGAGCCGATGGAGGCGCCCATGCCCACGGCCATGGCGGCCGGGCCCATCGAGCCGGTGATCATGTAGACGGCGATGGTGCCGGCGGTGCCCGACGAGGAGGTCACGAACCCGCAGCCCGACTCGGCGGCGACGTGCTTGGCAGCCTGGGCGCCGTCGATCTTGCCCTCGCGCATGTATTTGGCGGCGTTGAGCCCGCCCACCGCGCCGTCGACGATGGCCCCGGCGACGCCGGCGCGACCGCAGATATAGGCGACCTCTTTGGCCGGCCCGGCGATGGCCGCCGAGCGGACCACGCCCATGAATTGCTTGCCTTGTTTGGATTGAGCCGCGGCTTCGTAGGCCTGGCGCAGGCCCTGCTGGCTGCTCACCGCGCTGCGGCGCAGGCTGTCGGCCGACGCGCCGGCGGCGTGTCCGGCGAGTTTGCCGGCCTGGCGGCTCAATTGGGCGATGGCGTCACTCAGAAAGCTGCTCATATTTTGCTCGTCCGTTGGCGATGAGTGGTATTCGCGACCACTTCTAAGATAATCAACCGGGGTGGCCGTGACAAACGGTCTCTTTAATCTACAATCGGCCCTCGAGGCCCAAATGCAGTCAGGCAGTTCCGAAACCCCGAAACCCCGAAACTCCCAGACCCCGCAGTACCCATGTTCCTCTTACGCGAAGTCATCCCGACCGATCTCGAACAACTCCGAGATCTGGCTCGTAGACTAAACACGCTGAACCTGCCCAATGATTCCGCCCGGCTGCAGAAGCTGGTCGACGTCAGCCGCGGCAGCTTCGGCGGGGTCTACCGCGAGGCGAAGTTTCGCGACTATCTGTTCGTGCTCGAAGATCTGGCCGAAGACCGGCTCATCGGCTCGTGCCTGATCATCGCCCAGCACGGCACCTACGAGCGCCCGGCGGTCTACTTCAACGTGCGCGAGGAGCAGAAATACTCGACGACCCTGGACAAGCATTTCGTCCACCAGGTGCTCCAGCTCACCTTTAACTACGATGGGCCCACCGAGATCGGCGGGCTGATCTTGCACCCCGACTACCGCGGCCACCAGCTCAAGCTGGGTAAATTGCTCAGCTTCGTGCGCTTTTTGTTCATCGGGCTGCACCGCGACCTGTTCCGCGACCGCATCGTCGCCGAGCTGCTGCCGCCGCTCAACCCCGACGGCACCAGCGACTTGTGGGATTGCCTGGGCCAGAACTTCACGCACCTCGACTACCGCACCGCCGACCTTCTGAGCCGCGACAACGTCGAGTTTATCCGCAGCCTCTTTCCGTCGACGCCCATCTACACCTCGCTTTTGCCCGAGCACGTGCGCGACCTGATCGGCGTGGTCGGCAAGCGCACCCGCCCGGCCAAGCGCATGCTCGAGGGGATCGGGTTTCGGTGGGACCACTCCATCGATCCCTTCGACGGCGGGCCGACCTACGCGGTGGAGGCGAATCGCTGCGAGCCGGTCACCCGCACCAAGCGCGTCGCTTTTGCCGGCGAGTTCGGCGAGGATGAGCGCGCCGACGGCCGGGCGCTGGTGTCGGTGGAAGACGAGTCGCGCGAGGCGCGCTTTATGGCGTCTTTGTGCGAGTACCGCGAGGTCGACGGCGGCGTCGAGCTGCGCGGCGAAGCGCTCGAAAAGCTCGCCCCGGAGGGCGAGGTGGGTATGATGCGGCTATCATGGTGATTGAAACGACCCTCTAATTGTCGTTCCGCGAGGGCGTAGTTCGCCCTCGCCCCTAATAGCGGGCGTCTCTTGCCAGCAAGGCGCTCATTGAAACGAAGCGAAAGAGGCGGCCTTGCACAGGTCGTTTCTTGCCAGCAAGGCCTCCCCCATGGAATATCCCCACCCCCGAGCGACCTTGATTGAACCGGGTGAAAAAAGTTACGTGGTGGGTCCCTGTGCACGCGATCCACTCTCTTAGGAGCTTCAGAGATGGCAGGAACCGAGATCAACGAGACGGGATTCAACGTGGCCGTGGTCGGCGCTACCGGCGCCGTGGGCCGCGAGATGCTCGATATTCTGGAAGAGCGCGACTTTCCGGTGCGCACGCTGCGCGCCATGGCCTCGAAACGCTCGGCGGGCAAGACCGTCGAGTTTCGCGGCAAAGAAGTCGTCATCGAGGATCTCGAGGAGGCGTCTTTCGAGGGCGTCGACTTCGGGTTGTTTTCGGCCGGCGGCAGCGTGAGCAAAAAGCACGCCCCGCGCGCCGTCGACGCCGGTGTGGTCGTCATCGACAACACCAGCGCCTTTCGTATGGACCCGGACGTCCCGCTGGTCGTCCCCGAGGTCAACCCCGAGGCGATCGTCGACGGGCCGGGCATCATCGCCAACCCGAACTGCTCGACCATCCAGATGGTCGTGGCTTTGAAGCCCCTGCACGACGCCGCGGGCCTCGAGCGCATCATCGTGAGCACGTACCAATCGGCCTCCGGCGCCGGCCAAAAGGGCATCGACGAGCTGATGGCCTCGGTCAAAGCGCGCGTCGAGGGCACCGACGAGCCCGAGGCGCAGAAATTCGCCCACCCGCTCGCCTTCGAGGCCCTGCCGCATATCGACGTGTTCTTCGACTCGGGCTTTACCCGCGAAGAGCTCAAGATGGTCAACGAGACGCGTAAAATCATGACGCTGCCCGAGCTCGAGGTGGCGGCCACGTGTGTGCGCGTGCCCTCGGTGCGCAGCCACTCCGAGTCGGTCACCGTCGACCTCGACGGCGAGCTGAGCGTCGAGAAGGCCCGCGAGCTGTGGGAAGCCGCGCCGGGCGTCAAGGTCTACGACGACCCCGCCAACAACGTCTACCCCTTGGCCCGCCTGGCCGAGAAGACCGACGACACCTGGGTCGGCCGCATCCGCCAGGACCTCGACCGCCCCCAAACGCTGCACTTCTGGGTCGTGAGCGACAACCTGCGCAAAGGCGCCGCGCTCAACGCCGTACAAATCGCCGAAGAACTCGTCCGACGCCGCTCGGAGACTTGATCTAGTTAAGGATGACGATGCACCGCTTTCCTTTGATGAAATGTTTGTTTGCGTTGCCCGCTGCTCTCCTTCCGCTCGCCGCCTTGCCCGCCACCGGCACGGCGGTCGAACTGGAGGACTCCACGATCGTGACGAACGTCGAGATCGGGCCGACAGGGCAGGACAACTTCTTCGACGTCCAGGACAACGGGCAGCTGGTCATCGTCGGGCAGGACGAGTGCATCAGCCTCTTCGAGCGCAAGATAGAAATCGCGTTCAAGTTTCAATTGTCGTCGCAGCCCGAAAGCGTCGTCGACTTCACGCGTGTTTTCGCGGTGCCCACCGACCAGACCCCCGACGACTTCGAGTGTGACGAGGACAGCTCCGACGACTGCACCACCGCAGCAGTTGACAACACCGACTTTACTGATCTCGATCCCAATACCGAATTCAACTTCGGCGCCAAGATCGAGTTCAGCGATCTGGTCTCCACGGCGGTCGAGGGCCAGGAGATCACCGAGCAGGCCACCAACAACGAAATCGAGCTGCTGCTCAACAAGGAAGACTGCACCGAGCTCGAGGTCGACCAACAGTATTTCTACCGCATCGTCTTCAACCCGACGACCACGGGGGATGTACAGACGCGCGTCGATCTTTTCGACGCGGTCGTCGAGCTCGACACCAAGCCGCCGACGCCGCCGACCGACATCAGCAGTGTGGTGGTCACCGAGGCCGAGGCGTCGCTGAACTGGAGGCTCGAGGGGGATCAGGACGTGCCGCTCGACGTCGACCGGCAGATCGACGAGCGTGCGGTCAACCCGTTCGTGCTGTTTTATTCGGAGCGCGATCTGTCGGAGTTGACCGTCCGCCAGGCGCTCGACGCCGACGATGTGTTCACCAGCCCGCTCATTCGCGACAACCTGAACAACGATGGGCCCGATTTTTCGGGCAACGCCGACCTCGACGAGCTCGACTTGAGCGGCGAAGACTCGCGTATCTTCATCGCCATCGCTTCGCGCGACGACGCGGGCAATTACAGCGAGCTTGTCATCCCCGGCGCCGAGTTCGACCCCGAAGGCGACGGCTTCGCGCCGGTGCCTGTGATCGACTTTTGGGAGAATTACAAAGAAGCCGGCGGCGCCGAAGCCGGCGGCTGCAGCACCACCGGCGGCCCGCTGAGCGGCTCGGCGGCCGTGCTCGGCCTGCTCGGACTCGGCCTGTTCGGCTGGCGTCGACGGAGGCGTCTTCGGCAAGCTGCGCCCGTAATCGCCGCCATCGGCGCGTTCGGGTTGGTAGCAACCGCGTCGCCCGACGCCCACGCTCAGTCGCCCACCTGGGGGCTCGCCGAGCTGCGCATCGGCGGCTACTACCCGTCGATCGACGACGAAGCGGGCCTGCAGGGCGAGCCGTTTCGTGAAATCTTCGGCGGCGGCAGCCGCGTGCTCGTCGAGTACGAGCAGGGGGTTCATATCTACGACGGCTTCGGCGCGTTCGGCGCCAGCGGCTCGTTCGGCTACACCCACTTCGGTGGCAAAGCGCTCGTCGACGAGAATAGCGGACTGACGCAAGACGACATCAACGCCGAGACCGGCATGATGGTCATCCCCCTGCGCGCCGGCCTTTACTACCAGCTCGATCAGCTCCAGGAGTACTGGGATATCCCGCTCGCGCCGATCCTCAAAGGCGGCGTCGACTACTTCTTGTGGCAAATCGAGGACTCCGCCGGCGACACCGCCGACGTCGACGGCCAAGATGGCGACGGCGGCACCTGGGGCTGGCACGTCGCCGCCGGCCTGCAATTGGGCCTCGACTGGATCGACCCGAGCTCCTCGGGCGCGATGGATTACAACTGGGGTATCAATCACACCTACGCCTTCGCCGAGTACCAGATCATGGAGGTCGACGACTTCGGCGCGAGCGACAGTTTTATCCTGTCCGACGACCGTTGGGTCTTCGGGCTTGCTTTCGAATATTAAACGACAGATTCACCACGGGGAGCACAGGGGGCACGGAGGTTTCTTTTTTGCCTCTGTGTCCCCCGTGTTCTCTGTGGTGAAATAAGCAGTTCATGAAAACGCATTACCGCATTCTCGTCGCCTACGACGGCACCGCCTACCACGGCTGGCAGATCCAGTCGGTCGATCGCTCCGTCGAGGGGGATCTGACCAAGGCCGCCGCGCGCATCCTCAACTGCTCGCCCGATGACTTGAAAGTGCAGGGCGCGAGCCGCACCGATTCGGGGGTGCACGCGCTGGGGCAGGTGGCCCATATCGCCTACGACCTCGACGCGCCGCGCTCGACCTGGGACTTCGTGCGTGGGCTGAACGCGCTGACCGACGACGATATCTGCGTCGTCTACTGCGAGCCCGCCCCCGAGGGCTTCCACGCTCGGCACTCGGCGCGCGGCAAGATCTATCGCTATAAGGTCTGGAATCACCGCTTCGCGCATCCCCTCTATGGGGACCAGCAGTGGAGGGTCAACGGCCCGCTCGACCTCGACGCAATGCGCGACGCGGCCGAGCGCCTGGTCGGCGAGCACGACTTCGAGGCGTTTCGCGCCGCCGACTGCGACGCCGAGACCACCGTGCGCGAGCTTCGCCGCGTCGAGGTCTTTCAAGACGGCCCCCAGCTGACCATCGAGGTCGAGGGGACGGCGTTCTTGAAGTACATGGTGCGCATCATCTCGGGCACGCTGGTCGACATCGGCGCCGGGCGCCACGAGCCGGCGGTCATCGACGAGATGTTCCGCACCGGCGACCGCGGCCTGGGCGGCATCACCGCGCCGGCGCAGGGGCTCACCCTCGTCGAAGTCTTCTACCCCGACTACCCGTGGCCCGGCGGGACTCCTCGCCTGGGTGGGCCGTGGCAGCCTTCTTGAGGCGGCTATTGGGGCGGACAAACTACAATTTGAGGGTTGCGAATTGAGACGACGTTCCGATTCGCAACGCCTGCAAGGCGACCGCTTTCGATTAGTTTTTCTGCAGAGTCCCGTACTTGACCCGCAGCGGCTCGAGGTCGAGGCGAGCGTCGTGCTCGTCCTCGTACTGGCTGACGAAGCCGGGCACGAGCTGGTTCTTGGCGCGTGCTTCGAATTGCTTTCGGAAGGCTTCTTTCTCCCGTTCGAAGTCCTCCTTGTCCTTCTCTTGCCGGTCGAGCACGCGGAACGTCCAGACCTTCTTGCGCGACAAGACCGGGGTGTCGACGACCGGGTCGTCGAGGTCCATGGTGAACGCCTTCTGGGCGACCTCTTCGGCCAGGCCCACCGTGGGGATGAAGCCGCGGTCGTTTTGGGGGAAGAGCGGCGTGCGGCGGACCTGATAGCCCTTGGACTTCATACGCTTTTCGAAGTCGGCGAGCGCCGACTCGGGGACCTTGCCGGTCTTGTCGGAGGGGAGTTTCTCCATCGCCTCGATGACCTCCTTGGCCTGGGCGCGACGCTTGGGCGGGATGGAATTGCCCCCGAGTAGCTCGGCGGCGATCTCGCGCTGGAGCGCGGCGGTGAGCTCGGCTTCTTTGGAGTCGCGGTGTCCCTCGACCTTCCAGGCGTAGGCGCCGCGCGGGCCTTTGGTCTGAAAACCGGTGCTGCCCGTATCTGCGTCGAACGCCTTGGCGTTTTCGCCGCGCACCAAAAGCGCACCCGTCTCACTCTGGAGCCCCAGGTCGGCGGCGATTTTGTCGGGGGCGTCGCCTTTCTGGAGGCGATCGGCGGCCTTTTCGAGCTTGGTGGCGTCGACGTTGCCCGACGGCGTGGGCGACAGCATCGTCAGGCGGACCATCGACGGTTGTCGGTAGCGCTTTTTGTTCTCCTCGAAGTGCTTCCGGATGCGCTCGGGCTCCTCTTCGACGAGCGCGGAGATCTCCTCCATCGACGGGGTATTGCGCATGCCCACCAGGAGCAGCGCGATCTGGTTGTTTTGCTGCTTGTACGCCTGCCACAGGGCCTCGTCGGGGATCTCTTCGGCGAGCGCGTTGTGCAACTTCTCGCGGAGGACGATGTCGCGAGCGATCGCGTCGAGGTCGTCGAGGCTCAACCCGCGCTCGGCGAGGGCTTTGGCGTCCGCATCGCCCTTCTCAAAGATCGGCGCGTACGCCGAGAGACGTCGGCTTTCGGACAGGGCAGCGACCTTTTCATCCTTGCTGGCCTCGAGCCCGCGGTGTTCGGCCTCCGCTTCGATGATCTTGTTGCTCAGCAGGTTTCGCACCACGTTGATCTGCAGGTGCGGAGTGGCCAGACGCTCCTTGGGGATCTCGGTTTGGCCCTCGGGGGCGATGAGCATGCTGCGGCGCATCGAGGACTCGAAGTCCTCCAGGGTCACCTCGATGTCGCCGGCTTCGGCGAGCACCGTCTCGGGCCCGGGTTGCTCGCCGTCGGCGTAGACGATCTTAGGCTCGTTAGGGCTCTTTTGGGCGATGGCATCGCCCTTTTGGGCGCCGGACGCTTCCTTGGCGCCGGACGCTTCTTTGGCGGCGTTCGGAGCCGGGTCGCTCGGCTTCTTGTCGCAGCCGGTCGCCAGCGCGACCAACAGCGTGCAGAGGACGAGGGTCCATGGCGTTTGCGTCGATCCTACTTTGCTTGTCATCGTCGAGGGGCTCTGCTAGAAGTGCGCGGCCGCCCATCGGGGCGGCGTTTGTAAATATAACTGCTTTCCAGGCACCTGCGGGGTTGCTTCAGCGGAGCCGAATACAGGCCACGTGCCGATTCTCCTGAATCATTTGCGTATTCGATCCTCCCAAAGCGACACCACAGTAACGACAGGAGAAGATCATGGCAAAGAAGAGTCCGCTGCAGCGTGTTCGCGAAGAGCATGGTTCCAAAGAAGAGCTGGCCGAAAAGGTCTTGGGCCTCCTCGAGAAGCCCGAAGACGAATGGGAGGCCGAGGACTTCGACCATCGCATCCGCACCCTGAGCAACCGCAAGCTCCTTCGCTTGTGGGAGTCGCACCAGAAGGTCCAAGAACAGTACGGTTCGAAGAGCGATCTGGTAGAAAAAATCGTCAAGGCCCGCTTCCCCGGCGGTAACGACGATTATGAGACCAAGATTTCTGGCTTCACGCTTCCGAAGCTTCTCGATCTGGCTCGCCGCTTCAAGGTCTGAGGCTTTGTGGTCGTCGGGGCGGATTCATCGCCCCGACACCCACCCCTCATGGAATGAACCATAATTCATTTCGGTTCTATCCTACGCAGTCGACAGGTGTTACTCCGCGTCGACATATGCCCCCAGGCACCCTCAGGGCCCGAAATTTTCCACGTCGGCGTTGCTTGTAAGTTCGGGGAAAACACCATAGACTACTGAGGATTGAGAAGTGAGGACGGGTGCGTGGCGACATGCGGCACGCGCCCGTTCGCGCGTCAATTGGTATGCGTCGATTACGCGGGGACGCAGGTCGCTGCACTAGACGAAAAAATTCTCAAGGAGATCCATGGCGACGGAGTTCGAGGTTGGAGACAAGGCCGTTTATCCTGCACAAGGCGTAGCGGAAGTTGTCGGGATCGACACCAAGGAGATCATGGGCACCTCACAGACGTTCTACGTGCTGAGAGTGCTCGATTCTGACAAGAAAATTATGATTCCGGTCGACAACGTCGAAAATGTCGGCCTGCGCCAAATCATCAATGATGAGGAAGTCGAGGAAGTCTACGACATTCTTCGCGAGCGCGATGTCGATCTTAACACCCAGACGTGGAACCGACGCTACCGGGCCTACGTCGAAAAGATTCAAACCGGTAGCGCCTTTGAAATCGCCGAGGTCCTGCGCGACCTGAACCTGCTCAAGTTCGAAAAGACCTTGAGCTTCGGCGAGCGCAAGATGCTCGACACTGCCCGGCGCCTGTTTGTGCAGGAGCTGGCGATCGCAAAGAGCACCACCGAGCAAGATATTCTCAACGAGCTCGAGCACATCTTCTCGGCGTAACGTCGAGGAGAGCTGACGAGCAAAAAAGTAAAAGAGCAAAAGAGCAAAAGAGTAAAAGAGCAAAAAAGAAGCCCGGCTCCGACGAGCCGGGCTTTTTTTGTGTGCTTCTGAGCTCAGTTAGCGCCTTCCATCAGGGGGCGTCGTCGATACACGCGCCCAGGTCCTCTCGCTGCTGGTCGTACTGGTAGCAGTCCTGGTCGTCGCCGCAGTCGTCGTCGCCCTCGCTCAGGCGGCAGAAGCGGGTGCACTCGGGGTCCTGGAATTGTCCGCTGGGCACGCAGGTGACCGCGTCCTGGTTGCAGGCGCTGAAGACCTGGCGCTGGTTGCACTGGTCGCCCTCGGTCGCGTTGCCGGCGTCGGGGCGGCACATGCCCAGACGATCGGTGAGCGGCACGCAGTGGCCGTTGGCGCAGTCGGTGTCGCTGTTGAAGGCGTTGCTGAAGGCGCGACAGGCAGGCACGCAGCGTGCGCCGCGCTGAAGGTCGAGGCAGATGGCACCCTCTTCGCAGTCGAAGAAGGCGTCGGAGTCGCACGAGTCGCCGAGCCGGTTGTTCGGGTTGGTCGGCACGCAGATACCCTCGCGGTCGCTGCCGTCATAGGGCAGGCAACCCCAGCCGGGCAGGCCGCATCCCTGGCTGATCGTGCATCCGCTCAGGCACACGCCTTGCTCGCCGTCGCCGAAGGCGCACACACTGCCGGGGTTGGGGCATGTCGAGTCGGGGTCGTCGGCGTTTCGCTGACAGATGCCCAGGCAACGCATGTCGCCGCTGTTGTCGATGCTCGTGCAGTAAAAGCCGTTGTTCCAACCCTCTTGGCTGCAGGGCTGGTCTTGGAATTGGCAGGTGTTGGGATCGACGGGGGCGCACTGGCAGTTCGAGCAGAACTCGCCGTCGCCGCAGCCGCCGGGGCAGCACTCGGTGCAGTTTTCGTTGACCTGCCCGTCGCAGTTATCGTCGTAGGGTGTGTCGCAGCTCTCCATGATGCCGGGGTTGATGCTGCGGTCGGCGTCGTCGCAGTCCTCGTCGGCGCAGTAGCCGTCGCCGTCACGGTCCTCGCAGCCGCCGGGATCGACGCAGCGGCCGTTTTGGCACACGAGATCGCCCTCGCACTCGCGCTGGAAATAGCGCGTGCCGTCTTCGGAGCAGATCTCGAGGACTTGGCGTCCGCCACAGCGCCGCGAGCCGGGCTCGCAGACCATCTGGCCGGCGTCTTGGCCGACGTCGAGAAAGGGGACGTCGTCACCGGGAGGCACGTCGGTAGCGTCATCGGGCGTATCGACGTCCGCGTCGACACCGGCATCCGATCCGGTGACTCCGGCTTGTGGCTTGCAGACGCGCTCGACGCAGAGCAGTCCTTCGACACATTGGTCGTCGGAGAAGCACTCCTGGCCGGCCAGTTGCGTGCGCTCGCCGGGCTCGAAGCTGCATCCAGCCAGGCTCGAGGCGGCGACAAAGAGGGCGAAAACGCTGGTGAGGAGTCTCAAACGGCTAATCATAGCGCCGATCCACACAAAAAGAGTGCCAGGTAGGTTGCAAACGACAGCCAAGGTTTTAGCTAAAATATCGCCGTCGCGCAAAGAAAGCTGTAGTGGACACACCTACATTTGGCGCATACCGTTGAGCACGTGATGCGCCTTTTGATTTTCTCCAACATCTTTATCGCGCTGGCGGCGGTCGCGCTGACCCACGCCACGTACTATCTGCTGGGGGCCGGCGCCGCTTCTTGGCTGCCGCCGTCGTGGGGGCTCTTGGCGCTCGTCTTCTTCGCCACACTCTTCGTCTACAACCTCGACCGACTCGTATCGATCTCGCGCGAAGACGCCGTCGCAGTCACCGAGCGCCACACCTGGATCGACGCGCACCGAAGCTGGCTGTGGGCCCTCGCGGCAGTGGGCGGTGTCGGCTCGGCGGCGAGTTTTTGGTTCGTTCCGCTCGACCTTTTGTGGGGGCTGGTGCCGTTGGGTGTGGTCACGCTGGCCTATTCGCTGCCGGTGTGGGCGCGGGATGGCCAAAAGAGGCGCCTCAAGGACGTACCAGGGCTGAAGATCTTTTTGATCGCGCTGGTGTGGAGCTCGGTGACGGTGGTTTTGCCGGCGCTCGACGCCGGGGTCGAGGTTTTCGAGACCAATGCGGTTTTGGCATTCGTCGAGCGGATGATCTTCATCTTCGCCATCACCCTGCCGTTCGATGTGCGCGACATGAACCGCGACGCCCAGGCGGGCATTTACACGCTGCCGATGACCTTGGGCGTCCACAAGACACGCTGGCTGGCCGTCGGGTTGATGCTGATCTTCGTGGGGCTGGTCGTCGCCCACTACGGGCTCACCGTGAGCAGCGCGACAATCCCGATGGCGTTGTCCGGGCTGCTCACCGCTGCGGCGTTGTGGCCGTCCCACAAGGTGCACGGCGAGTTGTATTACGTGGGGCTGCTGGACGGGACGATGTTGTTGCAGGGCGTGTTGGTGGTGGGCTATCTGGTCGGGCTTCAATAAAGTTCGGGGCGCCGGAGGCACCCCGGCGGTCGAGACGAGGCCGCCGGGGTGCCGCCGTTTGGAGGCAGCGCTTCCAGCGCTGGTTGCAGGAGCGTGCGGTCTTGCTCACAGGGCAAGATGCCCTGCCTCCAAAAGCTTTTGCGACAGCCTCGAGACGACCGCGCCCCTTCCTTGCCGCGCGCACAACCCGGTCGGGGCGCGCGGCGTCCTCGCCCGCCCTGGGGCGTCACCGCCCCAGCTTGCGTGTCCCACGGCAAGGCGCACGCCCTGCGCGGACACGTGCGGGGCCCGAGACGGACCCCGGCGGCCGGGGACGACCGCGCCCCGGCCTAAATGAGCGCAAGAGCTATCTTCAGCTCACCCACGCCAAGCGACGTCTCATTATCAAACCGCACCCGAACCTCACGCCCATCGCTCAGCAGCCGGCGAAGCTCGGTCGTCAGCACTCGCAACCTGTCCCACATCGCCAGATCGAAGAGCGCCTTGCGCTCGCCGGCCGTTCGCGCATGCCCCGGCGGCTCGTCCAACGCCTCACCCTCCCAGTCGCGCGCCTCGACCACCTCACCGGCCTCGAGCACGATCATGCGCCCGTTGCAGCCGTCGATCGATGGTCGCCAGGCGATCGTGGCGTCGGTCAGCCTGCAGAGCCAACGGGCGCGTCGGCAGGCGCGGTGGGCGCGCCGAAGCGCCGTCTCGAGGGCGTCGGCGACGAGCTCGTCGGTCCAGACGAGCTCCTCTTCCTCGAGTTGCTCGTTCTCGGCCTCGTCGTCGGCCCCGCTCTCCTCGTCGGCCAATTCCTTGGCCGCCAAGTACTCCTCCCACAACACAAGCGCCAATGCGTCCAGGTCGCAGTCGCCGTGGCGGACGTAGAACGCGTCCACCCCCGCGTCGAGCCACTCGGCGGCGTCGGCCAAATACTCGGGCGCCTCCTCGGTGAGCCACTCGGCTACTGGCCCTGTGTCCTCGAGCGCGCTGGCCAGCCTCAGCGAGCGTGTCGAGCGCAACGGCCCCGTTGCGTGCTCGTCGTCGAATATGTCCGAAAAGCTCGTCCAGTCGGCATTCGCAAAGCGCAGCTCGCGGTGCTTTTGGCGAAGCCCCCAGTTGTACGGCGGGCTGTGGCGTTTGATCTCGTCGGTCTCGAGCAGCGCCGCTTCGAGCGGCGTGGGCACGGTGGTGACGTCCAGATCCCACACCTGCGTGACGAGTTCGAGCTTGCGCTCGCTCAGGCCGCGGCGCGTCTGGAAGTAGGTGTTGACGCGCTGCTTGAGCGAGGTCGCCTTGCCCACATAGAGCACGTCGCTCGTCTTCGAGAGCATGCGGTAGACGCCGGGCGTCTGGGGCAGCGACAGCCGCAGGTCACGGTCGATGGCGTAGTGGGTCTTCTTACTCGACGAGACCGGCGTCTGTTCGAGCCACTGGCGAAGCTCGTCGAGCGTCTCGACGCCGTGACCCAGGCGCAGGTCGCGCACGAGTTGGCGCCAGATCCAAGCGGTCGCCAGCGCGTGGTGCCCGGCGCGTTTTTGTTCGGGGAGCGTGTGGCCCAAATACCCTGCCAGCGCGCGGATGCCGCGGCGGGGCAGGTCGCTGAAGAGCCTGCGGGCGATGGCGTGGGTGCACACGATGTCGAGCGGGAAGGCGTCGTCGGCGCCGAATCGCCCGTGGGCGTCGTCCAAAAAGGCGCGCTCGAAGCGCGCGTAGTGGATGACCGAATGCGGCGTCTCGGCTGCCTCGCGGCGAAGTTTCTCCCAGACGCTTTCTGGAGGGACGGCCTCGGCCATCGCCTCGTCGTCGATGCCGGTCATGCGCTGGATACGCCGCGGGATGGTGTCGCCATCGGGCAGTTCCAGCACAAAAGAGGCCACCTCCGGCGAGCTCTCGTCATCGGCGCACGTGCGGCACCAGGCGAGCTCGAGGAGGTGGCCATGTTTTGGAGAAGCGCCCGTCGACTGGCAATCGATGGCCAGCACGGGCAGCTCGGTGAGTCGTTGCATCAGATGCTGAAGTCTACGCCCAAAAAGAGCATCACACGGCCTTCGTTCACGCTGGCGGTCTCTTCGACGCCGTTGATCGAGAAGTCGACGTCAGAGACGTTCACGTACTGGCCCATCGCGCCCAAGTTGAGATCGATGAGCGGCAGGCCGATCAAGTCGTACTCGACGCCGCCGCCGACGTTATAGCCGAAGTAGTCGAAGCCGGGGCTGGTCGTGGGACCGGCCTCGGCGAAAAAGGCGATGTCAGTGGTGGGGATGCCCACACGCGCCATCAGGTTGATGTCGAGCTCCTCGAAGCGGTCGTCGCCGTCCGCGAAGGAGATCGCCTGGTTGAAGTAGTTGAGCTTGAGCCCGATCGCAAAGATGTCGAAGCCAAGGTTGCCATGCGCGCTCACCCCGAAGCTCGCCAAGTCGTGGTCAGAGTCGAGCTCGGCGTTGGCCTCCTCGGTCTCGATATTCTGGAAGGCAAGCGGCATCCAGAGGCCGTCGGCGCCGAGTCGAAGCGCGGCGTCGGCGTCTTTGGGCGCGGCGGTGAGCACGAATCCAGCCGCGAGGAGCGCGACCATCCAAACAGAGTATTTTTTCATGGTAACTACCTCAAATTGTTAGCAGACAATTCGTCTACATTCTTTGTACCGATCTAGAGATCGAAAAGAAAGAAAAAGCCCCGGTCCTGTGAGTTAGACCGGGGCTGATTCGTCGTTATTCAGATACGGCTGTTCAGGAGAGGTGGCCTTGCAGGGGCGTGGCGCCGGCTATTTAAGGAGTTAGGATTGAGGGGCGGACGATGCGTAGCGTTTGCGCGTGGCGGTGCGATTCGCCAATAGCCACGTGGCTTATCTGCTTTTTGATCGCCTCGCGCAAACGTGGCTGCTCGTCCGCCCATCAATGCTAGTTCCACCTCAATAGCGGGCGCCCTCACCTGCAAGACCGTCATTCTAGCGCGCGCCCTTTCTGGCTTTCGCCTCCGCAATCGCCTGGTCGCACATCTCCTTTTGCTTCTTCGGGTCCTGCCAGGCCTCCTGGATCTCCTCGGAGAGCTCGCGAAGCGGGTCGAAGTAAAGGAAGAACTCGCCGGGCTTGACCGAGGGGGCGGTGTAGACGCTCACGCCGGTCTCGCGGTTGTAGTACTCGTAGGAGTGCACGTCGCGCTTGCCGCCGCCGCCGGGGGCGTCGACCACGTGGCAGGCGGTGTTGAAGCCGGCGGTCACCCCGCGCACGTTCTTCTCGATCTCGATATTCTTCTGCACCGTGGTGCGAAGGTCCTCGACGCCCTGGACCATGTCGTGCTGGTAGACGTAGTAGGGCTGGACGTTGATCTCGCTGAGCTTCTTGGTCAGCTCGGTCATCGTCTCGGCCGAGTCGTTGACGCCGGCCTGCAGCACGCACTGGTTGCGCACGGTCATGCCGCGCTCGAACAAGACGTCCATGGCGCGCTTCGAGATCGAGGTGATCTCGTTGGGCGTGTTGAAGTGGGTGTGGATGCACACCTCCTTGTGCAGCTGGCGGCCGAGCATCAGCACCTCGGTGATGGCGTCGAGCCACTTGTCGTCGCTCAAGACCTTCATCGGCATGACCGCCAGGCCCTTGGTTGCAAAGCGGATGCGCCGGATATTATCCATGCGCAAGAGGCGCTCGCCGATCGCTTTGACGTGCTTGTAGGGCAGGTTGTAGGTGTCGCCGCCGCTGATGACGATATCCTCGAGCTCGGGGCGCGACTCGATATAGTCGAACGCCTTCTCCCAGCGCTTCGGGTCGACGCGCAGCTTGACCTTCTCGACGGTGTCGGTGTCGACGCCGATGGCGTAGCTGCGCGTGCAGAAGCGGCAGTACACCGGGCAGGTGTCCATGACCAGGAAAAGCGCCTTGTCTTGGTAGCGGTGCGTCAGGCCCTCGACGGGAGCGTCGGCCTGCTCGTGCAGGCTGTCGAGGGTGAGCATCGGGTGGTCGGGCTTGAGCTGGCTTGCCAGCGGGATGAACTGGCGGCGGATCGGGTCGTCCCAGGGGTTGTCCCAATCGATGAGGCTCAAGAGGTACGGAGTGACACGCACCGCCATGGGCACCTTGCTAAAGCCCTCTTGGACGTCTTTGATGAAGTCGTCAGGGGCGACGCCCTCGATGAGGCCCACGAGCTTCTCTTCGCCGTAGGCCGAGTTGCGCATCTGCCAGATGTAGTCGAGGAATTGCTCCTCGTCGACGTCGGCGAACGCGGGCATCTCGCGCCACCACTCACCGTCCTTGAGGTTGCGGTGGGCGAGCACGGACGGATCGACCGGCGGCTTCTGGCGACGCTCTTTGGGCGGCGCGGCTTTAGCTTTTTTCGGAAGTTTTTCGGGGGTGATATTTTCGGCAGTGGACATCAGACTCCTCCTACGCACAACAACGGCGTGTTATCGGTTGTGTGGAACGGCTGTAACGGCTGATGAGTAAGGGCGATACAGCCGCACCACAAAACGAACGTTTTCTCGGCGCCTGTGCTTACAGGGCACCGAGTAGGTAAACGTATCGAACGTGGCGCGGCGGGCCGTAACCGCAACCGATTCCACACTCCCGTAAGAGGAGAGTCCGGCACCTCTAATTTTCGTGTTTTTGAGTGGTGTGTCAAGGAGGAGAAAGGAACAAGAAGTACCTGCACAGTCGCTCCGCGATTGACTCGTCGGCACTATTTAGGCACCATCAGCTCAAGTTTTTGACAACTTCTTTTCAAAAGGGGACGCGGTGTATCACTGGTTAACTATTGCACAAGCTTCATCGTCGGATTTCGGCTTCATCGGAATGCTCTTCGGGTTGGTAGGCATGCTCTTCGGGCTGCTGGTCGCCGCGGTGATGATCGCGTCGATGTGGAAGCTCTTCACCAAGGCGGGCAAGCCCGGCTGGGCGGCGATCATTCCGATCTACAACGTGGTGGTCATGCTCGAGATCATCGGGCGGCCGATCTGGTGGATCGTGCTGTTCTTCATCCCGGTGGTGAACTTCGCGGTCAGCGTCGTCATCTCCATCGAGTTCGCCAAGGCCTACGGCAAAGACATTTTGTGGGGGCTGGGGATCGTCTTCTTGGGCATCATCTTCATGCCGTTGTTGGCGTTCAGTGATGCGCGCTATCAGGGGCCGGATCCGTTGTTCTAGCGCTTGTTCTAGAGCAAGGCGTAGCTTTTTGGGACCCCCCATCCGCCTCGCGCGGCTGAACCACATTGCTTTTCGCAGGGGCATCCCTTCCCCTCGGGGAAGGTGCCCGTAGCGAAGCGGAGGGCGGATGGGGGGCGCCGCAAAGCAAGGCCTTGCTTAGTGGAGCTTCAAAGCTTAGTGGATCTTCAAAGATCCACCCTCAACCCAATCCCCAGATCCCAGAACACACCATTCGTGTTCAGATCCCCCAGAGACGCCTCCTGCGTCTCGAAGCCTCCATTTCCCCCACCCTCGAGTTCATCCCACGTCGCGTTCGTCTGCGCCTGGTAGCCGAACTCGCCCAGAATGCTCAGTTGTACGCCGCCGAACATCTTCTCGGGCGTCGACACCTCGAAGCCCACTGAGCCTAACCCGACGATGTCGTGGGCGTAGTCGTCCTTGATGGATGTGGCCGTGTCGACCTCGAGGGCCTGCAGCGCGTAGCCGGCGCCCACGCGGGCCGAGGGCCGAAAGACGCCCCACAACTCGGGGCCCCAGTCGGCGGCGGCCATGAACAGGTTTCTCGTCCAGCTCAGCTCGAGATCGCCGTTGAAGCGCGACTGGTCGGCGCCGCCTCCCACGTACAGCAGGTAGGCGCGCAGCCCGGGCACGGTGAAGCTGCCGATATCGTAGCCGGCGCCGAGCATGCCGCCGGTGTAGTGGTCGTCGTCGCTAAAGGCGTCGAAGCTCGAGTCGGTCGGGTAGAACGACGGGACGCGCAGCTCGAACAGGAGCTCGGGTTCCTCGCTAAAGGCGACCGGCTCGGGGTCGAGCTGGGCGCCGGCCTGGACGTCCGCGTTCTGGGCGAAGGCGCTCGTCGACAGGCATGCCGCGGCGACCAGGCAGCCAATCGCGCACAATCGTTTGGTCAGTTGGGTCGAGTTCATGGCAGCTCCTGTCCGAAGAGGTTCTCGAGGAAAATGTCGTTGAAAACTTTGGCGTTTTCCGGAATGGGGTTGGTCGCGTTGAGCAGCGTGAAACTGCCGGTGCGGTCGGCGTGCTGGACGACCAGAAGCTCGTCCTCGCCGTCGAGGTAGATGCGCTCGCCCTCTTTGGGCAATTCGAACGCAGTCGGGTGGCCGGTCTCCAGGTCGAACAGCCCGAAGTACGGCTCGCCGCGGAACACGCCGTAGGCGTAGACCTGGCCGAAGTAGATGTCGCCCAGCGAGGCGCCCTGAATCGGCACCGCGCGGTTGGTGCGCAGGTTGAGCACGGTAAAGCCCGCGCCCAGGCCGGCGTGGTGGACGATAGCGCGCTCGCCGTTGGTCTCCTCGTCGAGCTGCACGCGACTCGGCGCGGCCTTGAGGCGAATCGCCTCGACGCTGCGACCCAGGGTGGGCGTGTCGTCGGAGATGGCGATGCTCTCGGGGCGGATCACCGACACCAGCGGGGAGCGCGACGACCAGGCGAGCACGCGCGTCTCGGGCTCACCGTCGACGCTGGTCTGGTAGACGAGCAGGTCTTCGGCCGGCGCGGTCATCGGCAGGTCGAAGGTCGAACTCTCGCCCGACTGCACGTCGATCATGGTGAATTCGGGGCGATTCTGGTCGATCGCGATGATGCGCGAGCCCTGTTCATCGAGCTCCAACAACTTCATGCGCGCCGGGTTGTTGCCCGCGGCGAGTTGGTTGACGCTGATGTCGAATTTGCGGTTCGCGTCCTGCCGAATGCTCGGCTGGATCGCCACGTGGGTGATGTCCTGGCCGGTGTCGGTCAACAGGTACAGGCTGACCGTGTTCGGCATCGACTCCTCGGGCGTCACGTCGAAGATCGCCTGGGTGGGCGTGCGCACCTGGTCGGCCTGGCTGATCGTCAGCGGCACCTCACGCAGGCGGTTGGCCTCGTCTTCGGCCAGAAGGTCGATGATCGTGACCTCGCTCTCGGCGAGCGACGCCGCCAGGCGCTGCTCGGAGCCGTCGAGGGTGAACTTGGGCGCGAAGATGATGTCGCGTGGCCGGTTCGACAACGTCTGGAAGCTCGCCTCCTCGTCGTCGGCGATGCCGTCGCGCAGGTCGACGATGCCGAGCTCGTTGAGGTTTCGAGCCACGAAGTTTCCGCCGCCGCCGGTAAAGCTGAGCAGCAAGAATTCGCCCTCCGGGTCGACCGACAGCCGGTCGTAGGCGCTGTCGAGGCCGACGGTCTGGGCCGACAACGACTCGCCTGACAGGTCGTAGACGCTCAACGACGCGCCTTGCTCGTCGAGTTCCTCGTTGACCACGAAGAGCTGCGACTCGTCGGCCGACAGCGCGCGAGCGCCGGGGTCGGCGCCGGTCGACGCGCGGTCGATCTCGAGGTCGATCTCCTCGCCGCTTCGCTTGGGCTGGAGTCTGACGACCTGCTGGAGGTTCTCGTTGACGAAGAGCAAATCGCCGTTCGCGCGCAGCGGTTGGCCTACGCGCAGCGAGTTGTCCCACTCCTCGGAGTGGTCGTCGTCGCCGCAGGCGCCCAAAAGAGCCGCTGAGAGCAGCAGAACTGTGAGTTTTCGTATATTGGGGTTCATTTTGGACCTCATTCAATCAATCCCAGCGTTCAACTGGTATCCAGTAATCGTCTGTCTCGCTTCGGTCGCCGCGTCGACGAACGTCATGCGTCCCTGCGGGTGGCGCTGGCTGATGTAGATCTTGCCGGCGCTTCGAATCGGCCCGAGCCCCTCGGGCAGGCTCGGCACGCGGAAGCTATCGGTGCGAAAGCTGCGCAGGTTGATGGTCAAGACGTCGCGGTGCGACGGCTCGGCGGCCGAGAGGGCCTCGGGGGCTTCGAAGATCAAGAAGACCTTCGAGTCGGCGTCCTCCGGCGCCCACAGGGTCGCCTGGCCCGGCTCGTGCTTGGTGAGCACCAGGCGGCTCGCCGCCGAGGCGACGTCGACGACCGACACGCCCCAGCTACGCGCGATATATTCGGGGTCGGCCGGGGTCGTGCCCGGAAGGATCGACCCGTCGACCTTGGAGTGCAGCACCAAGAAGGTATCTCCGTTGCGGTCGGAGATGGCCCCGCGCACGCCCTTTTCGAAGACGAGCGTGCGCTGCTCGTCGGTCTCCAGGTCGAACAGGACGGCGCGTTTTTCGGCGTCGAGCGTGGTGAAGAGCAGGGCGGTGTCGCCGTCGAGGGCGACCGAGGCGGCGCCCAGGCCGGCGACCTCGACGTCGAAGACCTCGAAGCCGTCGATGCCCATCGGGAAGGTGAACGGATCGGCCGATTGGCCCGTGTCCGCGTAGCTGCCCGTGTCGGTGCTGCCGACGTCCATGCTGCCGGTGTCCATGCTGCCGGTGTCCGTGCTGCCGACGTCCATGCTTCCCGTGTCGGCGCCTGTATCCACGCCGATGTCAGCGCCCGCGTCCATGCCCGCATCGGCGCCTGCATCCATGCCCGCGTCAGTCCCATTGGCCTGAATCTGCTGCGAGACGTCCATCGCCTCGGCGGCGGCCGTGAAGCCCTCGGGGATCGTCGCGCGCACGGCCTTGCCCTCGGCGCGCAGCATGATGAGCACCTCGAGGTCGTCGCCGTCGATCAGATCGATGTCGGTCGGGATCTCGGGCAGCGGCAAGAAGTGGTGCTTGCCGGTGTCGACCTCGAGCAAGACCGCTCCCTCGAAGCTCGCGCTGCGGGTGATCGCCCACTGGGCGTCGTCGGAGACGAGCACCTCGAGATCTTCGGGTTGGCTAAACTGGTATTCGGGCGGCACCACCGGCGTGGGCGGCGCGATCGCGTCGCCCGACAGGCTCGTCAGGTCGATGAGGCTCACGCCGTCGTCGCTCAAGACGAGCGCGCGCTCGCCGGCGTCGTCGAAGAAGACATCACGCACGTGGAAGCCGACCGAGAGCTGATACGACTCGCTTTCTTGGACCACCGACACCGACGACAAGTCGCCGGCCGGGTCGCTCGCCTTGGCCTTCTGCGGGTCGTACCACACCACGCCGGAGGTGCCGGTCGGGTCCATCTCGATGGAGTTCGCCCGCGACATCACCGGCACCGTGACGACTTCTTCGCCGTCGGTCGCCAGGATGCTCACCGACTGGCTGCCCTCGTTGAGCACCATCACCCGCGCGTCGTCGGCGGGCTCGGCGCGCTCGGCGTCCGGCCCGACGATCTGGGTGGGCCGAAAGCCGACCAGGCGCGTCGAGATTGACAGGTTGCGGCTGTCGATGACAGCCACCGAGTTGAGCGTCTCGTTGGCCACGTAGACCTGGTCGCCGACGACGGCCGGCGCCGAGAACTCGAACTCCTCTTCTTGCTCGGGCACGTACGCGTCGCGGCTGCCTCCGCCGCCGTTGTTGAAGCCGGCGTCGGAGGTGTTCTGGTTATTCGTCGGCCCCGCGCCGTCGGATTCGAGGCTCTGGTCGGCGCAGGCGGTTAAGGCGAGCGCGGCCAGCAGGACTGTGAGTTTTCGTATATTTTGGGTCATTCTTTGTGTCTCCTTGGTTTTCGTCGCCCGCTATTTGAGGCGAGGACAAGCTACGCCCTCGCAGAAAAGCGATTTGAGTGTTGCCTTCAAGAGCCACATGCGCTGCATCGTAGCGACACTCAAATTGTAGTTTGGCGCGTAGTTCAGCGCCCTCAAATAGCGGACGTCAAAAAGCAACGCCTTCCAAACTCGAACTCAATCAATCCCTGCGTTCAACTCATACCCACTCACCGTCCGCTGCGAGCTCGTCGCCACGTCGATGAACGTGATGCGCCCTTCCTCGGACTCCTGGCTCACGAACACCTTGCCGGCGACCACGCCCAACTGGGTGGGCTGGCGGGCGAGGCTGAAGAAGTCGGTGCGATAGCTCTCCAGGTCGATGCGCGTGATGCCGCGAAAGTCGGGGTCGGGCGACTGCTGCATCACAAAGACGAGCGCGTTGCCCTCTCCATCCTGGGTCATCACCAGGTCGGCCGGCTCGCCCTGGAGCACGACCGGGCGGCGGTAGCCGGTCTCGATGTCGAAGAGCGTGATGCCGTGGTTGTATTGGAAAAACGTCAGCGGGTCGGCGTCCGAGGGCGCCTGGCCCTCTTGTTTGCGGTGGACGACGACCGCGGTGTCGCTGTCGTTGGAGACGGCGACGCTTCGGATCTGATTTCGCAGCGGGTAGGCGCGCAACGCACGCTCGCCCAGGTCGAGCACGCCCAGCATCGGCGTGGTCACCAGCGAGGTGTAGAGCAGGACCTGCTCGCCGTCGGGCGTCAGTTGAGCCAGCCCCGGTTGGGTGTCGCTCACGGCCAGAATTTCGGGCTCGGGCACGGCGTCCTCGGCGGCCTCGAGCGTCGCCTCGACGTCCAGAATCGCCAGCTCGTCGCTGTCGCGCAGCGTCGCCAGGACGCCCGGCGAGCCGTCCTCTTCGAGGAACAGGTCGATGTCGGTCGGGATCGCCGACAGCTCGACGAGCCGCAAGGTCGCCTCGGCGGCGTCGGTGGGCGGCCGGTAGAGGGCCGCGCCTGCGAACTCGGAGCTACGCGCGACCAAAAAGTCGCCGTCGGCGCTCACCTCGATCTCGAGGTCCTTGGGCGGAAATACCGTCTGCGACAAATCGAGCGGCAGCGGCGGCACGAAGCGGTCCGCGTCGACGTCGTTCAAGTAGATCCGGTTGATCCCCTCGCGCCCCACGATGAACGCCTGCTCGCCGTCCTCGGTGAACTCGATCTCGTCGATGAGTCGGGTGACCGACAGCTCGTAGGCGGCGTCGTCTTTGGGCTCGTCGCCCAGGCGCACCAGCGTGGCGGCCTGCAAAGAGGCGACGCTCGTGTCGGCGCGCAGTGGCTTGTCCGGGTCGATGTAGGCGAGCAGGTGGCGCCCGTCGGGGCTCAACGCCAGGGAGTTGACCTCCTCGGGCACGGTCAACAGGTTGACCTGCTGCTCGGGGCGGTCGACCTCCATGTCCGCGCGAATGATCGCCACGGTCGACGAGCCCTCGCATAGCACGTAGGCGACGTCGCCGACCCCGTCGACCGACGCCGCGCGCACCACCGTGGGCTCCTGGCCGACCGGAATCGGTTCGATCGAGAAGTCACGCCCGTCGATCTTGGCGACGGTGTTGCTCTCCTCGGAGCTGTTGGGAACGAAGACGTACGCCGAGGTCGTGGCGACCTCTCGCACCAAGAACTCCTCCTCTTCGGGCACGAACACATCGCCGCTGCCCGCATCGCTCGGCGCGGCCGCGCCGGCGTCGGCGTAGTTGTCGCTACCGCCGTTGTTGTACCCGCCGTTGGGGTCGTCGGTCGCCAGGCCGCCGCCGCCGTCGTCGGCGCCGCAGGCGGTCAGCGCGAGGGCGAAGAGGAGGGGGGGGAGTGATTTGATTTTCATATTTTGACCAGTTGCCTTGGAGTCGTGCTGCTGCTTCACAAAGAAAGCAAGCGCTATGCCAGCGCATCGCAACACCCTGCAGATGCATCCTAAGGATGATTCGGGCCCACCCGCTCTGTTTGCTACACTGCAAAGCGTGACATCTTTGTCATGAGCGCCTGTGCCTACGTCAGATTTACGCGTCTCCGACCACGAGTAACGTCTATGAGCCTCGACCTCCAATTTTTCGACGCCGTCGGTGCCCTCGATGCCTCCCAGTGGGACGCGCTGGTCGCCGACGCGAGCCCGTTTTTGGAGCACGGATTCTTGGTGACGCTCGAAGAGACCGGATGTGTGGGCGAGGGCACCGGCTGGTACCCGCAGATCTTGGGGGCGTTTCGCGACGGCGAGCTCGTCGGGGCGCTGCCTCTCTACCTGAAGACCGACTCGCGCGGCGAGTTCGTCTTCGACTGGAGTTGGGCCGACGCCGCCCACCGCGCGGGCATGCAGTACTACCCGAAGGCGGTCGTGGCCGTGCCGTTCACCCCCATCGAGGGCCGGCGCATCCTCGTCGACGAGTCGCAGGAGGACGCCGGCGCGATTCGCCGCGCGCTGGTCGAGGCGGCGATCGACTTTGCCCAGCGGGCACAACTGTCCTCGCTGCACTTCAACTTCGTGCTCCCCGAGGAGGTCGAGCTCTTCGAGGACCTCGGCCTGCCCATCCGCGAGGGCCTGCAATATCACTGGTACAACGGCCCTGACTTGGGTGTCGGGGACGACTATGGCGACTTCGACGATTATCTGGCGCGTTTTCGCTCCAAAAAGCGCTCCAATATCCGCCGCGAGCGCCGCAAACTCGCCGAGGCCGGCGTGACCACCAAGGTACTCGTCGGCGACGAGGTCACGCCCGCCCACCTCGACCGGATGTTCGACTACTACAGGGACACCATCGAGAAGTTCTACTGGGGCAAGCAATACCTCAACCGCGCCTTCTTCGAGCAGTTGGGCCAGGCGCTGGGCGACCGGGTGCACATGGTCGTCGCCGAGCACGACGGCCGCGAGTTCGCCGGCGCGTTCAACCTGTGGAAGGGCGACGGGCTCTACGGGCGCTACTGGGGCTGCCTCGACGAGATCAAATACGCCCACTTCGAGGTCTGCCTGTACCGCGCCGTGGAGTGGTGCATCGACCACGGCGTCCAGAAATTCGAGCCGGGCGCGCAGGGCGAGCACAAATACGACCGCGGGTTCATGCCCACGCCGACCTACAGCGCCCACTGGGTGCGCCACCCGGGGCTGGCCCGCGCGATCGCCGACTTCATCGCGCAAGAGAAGTGGGAGGTGGAGCGCCAGATCGAGGCGATGCGGGAGGATTCGCCGTATAAAGATGGGTGAGGAAAACAAGCCGAGCCCGGAGGGCAAAGCCAATCCTTTTGATAGCCCCCAGTTGATAGCCCCCAGCGAAGCGTAGCGGAGCTGGGGGAGCTGGGGGAGCTGGCGGAGGTAGGAGGTAGGAGGAAGGGCGCGTTGACCGGTTCGAGGTGGCGACGTAGATTGAAGAGGCGTTATTTCACCTGTCCAGCACACGCATTCGCTATGTCGACCATCCCGCCAGTCGAGCCTCAGAAGCACCGTTTCACGGTCGAGGAGTACCGTCGGCTCGGGCAAAGCGGCATTTTCGGGGAGGACGACCGTGTCGAGCTCATCGACGGGGAGATCTACGAGATGGCACCGGTTGGCGCTCGGCATATGGGTCACGTCAACCTGTTGACTCGCCTGTTCTACGCGCAGGTGGCCGACGCGGCGACTATCAGCGTTCAAAACCCGGTACGCTTGGGAGACGACTCGGAACCCGACCTCGACATCGGCGTGGCCGAGATCTTCGCTTGAACGTGCGCGTTGCTGCAGGGCGTTTCCATCTGCTGTATCGAGTTCGTTGCTTCCGATAGCGAACGCTCGTGAATTGACCGTCGTCGAACGAGCCGATATCGGTGCGAAGGCATCTTGCCCTCGTATGCGAGAGCAGGGATGCACTCGCACCGAAAGTGGCGAGGGCAGCAAGTAATCGCAACGACGATGGAGCAGTCGTGGAGCTCGGTGACATCGCATTCGCCCCCTACGTGCGCCGCTGGCGCACCGCCTTGGCCGACCTTCCCGCCGAAGGCTACGGCGTCTTGGTCGACGCCATCACCTGCCGCCAGGCCGAGCGTCTGGGCGTGGTGGTCGACGACTGGACGTCGAGCGACGCCGCCGCTCTCGAGCGCGCCCGTGCGCTGCTCGACGAGGTCGACTGCGACGGGCGCGAGGCGCTGTGGGACGAGCCACACACCCTCGGCTGGTTTCACCAGCATTTCGGTGAGGTCGAGCGCGACGCGAGCAATCGGGCGCACACTCGCGACGAGGAGAAGCACGCCTCGGGCACCGTCACCACCCAGCTCTACACCCCGCGATGGGTGGCCGATTTCCTGGCGAAAACCTGCCTCGACACGGTGTCAGACACCGCGTCGACGCCCCGAGAACATCGGTGCGGGGGCATCTTGCCCTCGGACTCGGTGTCAGGCACCGCGTCGACGCCCCGAGAACATCGGTGCGGGGGCATCTTGCCCTCGGACTCGGTGTCAGGCACCGCGTCGACGCCCCGAGAACATCGGTGCGGGGGCATCTTGCCCTCGGACTCGGTGTCAGGCACCGCGTCGACGCCCCGAGAGCTTCGGTGCGGGGGCATCTTGCCCTCGTTGACTGTCTGCGACCCCGCCGTGGGCGGCGGACAGATGCTCCTCGCCGCCCTCGACGACCTGATCTCGCGCGGCGTCGAGCCCGCCGACGCCGCCGCGCGGCTGTACGGCGTCGACCTCGACACTCGCGCCGTCGACGTCGCCCGCCGCGCGCTGGCGCTGGCCGTCGCCCGCCACCTGGGCCGGCGCGACGAGGCCGCCGAGGCGGCCATCCAGGCCAACGTCCGCGTCGCCGACGGGCTCTTCGACGAGCTCGGCGAGTTCGACGTCGTGATCACCAACCCGCCGTATATGGGCTCGCGCTCGATGCCCGCCGCGCTCAAAGAGCGCATCCGCGCGACCTACCGGCCGTTTCACGCCGACCTGTACACTGCGTTCATCCGCCGCTGCCACGAGCTGTCGACCCACACCGTCGGCGTGCTCGCCCAGCAGACGGTGTGGTTCTTGAGTCGCTTTCGAAAAGCCCGCAGTTGGCTACTCGACCACGGCGAGCTGGTCGCGTTCATGCACCTGGGCGCGCACGCCTTCGCCAACCTGAACGGCGAGAAGGCCAACGTGGTCGCGTTCGTGCAGAGCCGGGCGGGCGCGGGTGAACCGACCGAGTTCATCGATCTTCGCGCCTATTCGGACGCCGCGGCCAAGCGCGACGCCTTCGTCGAGCGCCGCGACGAGCACACCCGCCGCGAGCCGGCGACCGCCTTCGACGCGCTCCCCGGCCGCGTGCTCGCCCACTGGCTGCCCCAACGCCTGCGCGCCCACTTCGACGGCGGCCGCACACTCGCCGACCTCGCCGATATCCCCGGAAGCCAGAACAAGACGGGCAAGAATCGCCGCTACGTCAAAAACTGGCGCGAGGTCGACCCCGGCGAGCTGCGAAGCGCCCCCGAGATCGTCGGCGAGGCCGGCGCGGACGACGGCCGGTGGGTCTTTTACAGCAAGGGCGGGCGTTACGCGCCCTGGTGGGGCAACTGGCACAACGTGGTCGACTGGTCCGACGAGGCGCGCGCCTTCTACGCCGACAACCGCACCTCGAACCTGCTCGCCCAAAAGTGGTGGTTCCGCGAGGGCATCTGCTACACCGACTTCGGCGGGCGCACCTTCAACGCCCGCCTGATGCCCCGAGGATGCGTGTTCGACATGGCCGGCCCGGCGATCTTTCCGCACGATCCCGACGACCTGTACGTCCTGCTCGCCGTGCTCAACTCGACGCCGGTGCGCGCGCTCCTGAACGCCATGAACCCGAGCCTGCACTACCAGGTGCGCGACCTGCGCAACCTGCCGGTGCCCGAGTGGTCCGCCGACCTGGCCGCCGAGCTCGCCGGCCGCGCCCGCCGGCTTGTCGACGGGATGAAAGAGGTGGCGTGCTTCGTCGACGACAGCCCACGCAGCCTGTGTCGCGACACGGCGGACGCCGAGCAGGTGCGCGCGTTCGGCGCGGAGTGCGCGACCCTCGAGCGGGAGGTCGATGAGATGGTGTGCGAGTTGTATGGGTGTTCGGAGTTGGTGGAGTCGGGCGAGCGGCCGGTGCACGATTATTTGGGGCGTTTCGAAAAGTAGTCGTCTTCAAATGGCAACTATGTAGATGCCCTTAATGCTCGTTGAGGTCATTTATGGGCGATATATCTTCCTGTTTGATGTCGATCTATGTCTTCATATGTCGACATGCCCCCCCTGTGTCTGCTAGCCTCCCGGGTGTCCAAACCAGCGAAGGATGACAGTAAATAACTCACCGCCACACGTTCGCTGGCGCTCCATATTCGAGAAAGAAGGTGTATGGCCAGGTCTTCTTCGCCGGGGCTGGGTTCAACTTGTTTGCGGTGAGCAGTTGTGGAGGAACCGACGAAAACTCAGACGACAAGGAGTGGGGTGAAGAGGCCGCTGCCAACCAGTGTTCGATCGCTGTTGATACGAACACGGGCGTTACCTGCGAGCCGGAACCCCTGGGCGTCGACTGCGGCCCGGCTCGTTGTGAGACGCTGGGTCACGAATACGCGACCACTGAGCTGATGACTGCTGATACGTTGAAGCGAATCGACAACGGGATTCGTTGCGTTGGAGACTGGATCGACGGAGAGCTTCGGTGCCACCCCGAGGAGAGCAGGATCATTCGTGAGCGCGTGGTCGCCGACAGGTTGAGGCTCGAGACCTCCTTTTTCAACAACGGCAGCTTCGACAATGAACCAGAGCCGGTAGATAAGGATAAGACCGACAACGCGACAGAGGGCGTGCACAGCGACAACCTCGTCAATGGCGTGTGTTCGCAGGGGAGAGTCGAGCGAGGCGAAACCACCTTGCTGCTAAATACGAAAGACGGAGCGTATGACTCATCTGCTCCACGATGCAAAGAGGGTTTTAACTAATTCTCTCCAGATCCATCTTTCAAGTTACTTGCCACCACGGGCATTCCGGCGCCCGAGTCAGAGTGCGGGGCGACCCGTGGTGGTGCACCTATTCACATTCATAGCAATCACACCTGCTGATTTTCTGATAGCGCGTGCAGTACCGTGATGTGCGTAGCAAGAGCGATATGGTCGGAGCGAAACGATGTTGAAGGCGTTTGAACAACGAGCACTCTTGGTAGTGATTGTCGTGGCACTCTTGGGCTGTGCCTCCTGCGAGTCCCCAATTTCGGGGACGGATGCTGCAACAGACGCTACAGCCATCGAGGACTCGGGTGATGGCGATGCGGATGCCGCCCGAGATACCGCCGAAGACACCGTTGAAGATGTCGTGTCACCACCCGATGTGCGCGAGGATGCTCAGGACGTTGTCGATGGCGATGTCGAGGACGCCGACGAAGCTGCAGAGCCGGTCGAATTCGACGCCTCGCTGTGGCAGCAGGAGAATCCCTGCAGCGGTGAAGTGACGTTTCCCGCGGACGACGAGGAGTTCTCACTTCCAACAGACGCAGTAACCCAGCAACGGCCGAAAATTACCCGCCAGGAGTTCATCGACGAGCTTGGTTTCACTCCAGGAATGGCGTTGTCGATACGGCCGGGGGAGGCTGTCTATCCGAATGGCGTACGCGCCTACAATCTCTACGGAGAACCCGGAACCGATGTTCCCATCCATGTCTATTCGTTCAACGACGCCGACGATTTCTCGCCATACCGCCTGAGCGTCACGGTGATGGTCGACTATGCCCCCGTCGAGGCGACCTACGAGCGATGGAACCCCAATCGCAGCCAGAAGCTCATGGAGACCACCGCGACCGGCGTCAACTTTGGCCTAGAGTCGGATTTTGAGATCCTCGATGTGACCATTCCCGCCGAGGTCTTTACCGAGCGGCGCATGTACGAGATCAGCGTAAGCTACAATATCACGTCCGCCGACGGTGTGAGGGGGGGCGAATCTCGGCGCTACGCCTTGTTCAACGGAGGTTACTCCCGGCCCTGGCGCCCGTGCGCCGAGCCGAGGCTCGGGGTGCCGCGAAGCGACTGGGAGGAGTTGCTCTACATCCGCGGCACCTCCAGCGATCTCGGTCCCCTTTTCTTCGAGGGGATCACCAGTGAGTTGGACACTCAAGAGATCATCGAAGTCGAGCCTGGCGAGACCCGACGCATGTTCTTTTCGGTGCTACGAACCGCAGACCCGCCCGAGGGAAAGCCTACGGTGCTCGTGCCCATGCTCGACGCCGAGCCGCTTGGGCCGGTCTGGTGGGTGACTCAGGGGGGCGATGAGTACCGCACGATCGTCGATGCCAGAAAGAGCTTCGAGGTAACCTTTCCCGAGGAGCCCGGCGTCTATGTGGTGCAGGTGGCGACCTGGGAGGACCCTTACGTGTTCTGGAAGACGCGCGATGGAGTGGAGGTCGACGGCGTCTCGTTTGGAAGCAGCCGTGGCCTGCACGAAAGCTCCAACCCTCTTCATTTTCGCGTCATCGAGCCATCGAGTCCCTGATGCACGCGCACCGCGGGGCTGCACCGGCGCCCCAAACAACCGGGCGAGCTCCGCAGGCAGCAAGCAGCCGCTCCGCCTTGGAAGGGGATGCTCTGAGTGCTATACCTAACCCGAGAGCATTTTCTTCTTAGTGATAGTCCTTATGTGGAGGATTCGATGAGTCGTCAGGCGTTTGCGAAGGTGCTGACGCTCGGGTTGCTGTTGCTGATGGCCGGCTGCGGCGTTCCCGAGGAGAAGCACAATGCGCTAAAGAAAGACTACGAGAATCTCAAGATCGAGCTCGCCAACACCCAGCAGCAGGCGGCGAAGACCGAAGAGGATCTCAAAGCCCAGATCGCCGATCTCGAGGGGCGCATCGCCGCGCTCGAGAAGGACAAAAAAGACCTGCAGGCCAAGCTCGAAGAGGCTCAGGGGACCCTGGAGCTGTACGAGTCGAAGCACGGCTCGCTCGAAGAGCGGCTCAACGCGACCAAAACCCAGTTGGCCGAGCTTCGCAAGCAGCAGGCCAAGGCCGAGGCGCGCTTGAAGCGCTTCCGCGAGATCGCCGGCAAATTCGCCAGCATGGTCGAGTCGGGCAAGTTGTCGGTCAAGATTCGCGACGGCAAGATGGTCATCGAGCTGGCCAACAACATCTTGTTCGACACCGGCAGCACGCGCATCAAAGACGACGGTAAGGCCGCGCTCAACGAGCTGGCCGGCGTGCTCCAGCAGATCAAAAAGCGCGACTTTCTGGTCGCCGGCCACACCGACGACGTCGGCCAGGCCGAGGCGAACTGGGAGTTGTCGACCAAGCGCGCCGTCGAGGTGGTCCAGCTGCTCGAGGAGTCGGGTGTCGACCCGACCAAGCTGGCCGCGGCCGGCTACGGCGAGTACGACCCGGTGGCCAGCAACGAGACCGACGAGGGCAAGGCGCTCAACCGGCGCATCGAGATCATCATGATGCCCAACCTCGAAGAGCTTCCGAACATCCCCAAAGATGTGATCGAAGGCTCGTCGTAAGGCGCCCCAATGCCTACCCACTTTCGGTCCGGTGCGTTCCTCCTCATCGCCGCGCTCTCCATGGCGCTGGGCGCGTGTTGGGGGACGACCGGGCCGGCTCTTCCCGATATGAGCGTCGAGCGCGACCAGGTCGATCGCCGCAGCGAGAGGCTGCGGTTGATCCGCCAGGTCATGCGCGAGGACTTGGCCGAAGTGCAGACGCTTCGCCAGGCCTTCGTCGACGCACCGCCGGGGCTGTACGCCCGGCCTTTCCCGCTCGATCTCTTCAAGCACGTGGCCGTCGACTGCCTCAACGAGCCGTGGGATCCCAACCAACTCGCCGTCGACGAGAACGGGCCAGATAAACCCGGACAAGATCAACCTGGACAAGACGAGCCCGCCGGACAGCCGGGGCTGCAGCTCACCTGCAGTCCGGAATTTGTCGACCGTCTGCTGGTTGACCTCGAAGAGAAGGTGCCCGAGCGGCGCTCCGAGGCGATCGCCAAGCTCGAGACGCTCGACGGGCTGCGCCAGCTTCGTGGCAAGCTGCGCCAGCGCCTGCGGCGCATCCCGCCGATCTTGCGAGCCAGCCGCAGCATGCTCGCCGCCCGGCGGGCCGACTTGCGCCAGACACGCGCCACGTATGCGCGCCGGCGCACCGAATACAGCGCCGAGCGTTGGAAAGAGTTGACGCAGCGCTTAGACCTATACGAGCAGAACCTTCGGGCTTTGGACGAGCAGATCGAGCGCTTGACCGAGGCTTGGCCCTCTTGGGAGCCGGCCCTCGACCAGAGTGTATCGATGCTCTATATGGAGCTCACGCAACTGTCCCCTTGACGAGTCAGCCGTGCAGTACGGCGCTCGATGAAGATTTGTCGTGGAACGCCTGGGCCAGATCGTAACAGCTTTTCGGTGGCTACCCGACTATAACGGCAAGCGCTTTCGCGGTGACTTGGCCGCCGGATTGACCGTCGGGGTCATGCTCATCCCCCAGAGCATGGCGTACGCAATGCTGGCAGGCATGCCGGCGATTTACGGGCTGTACGCCTCGCTCATTCCCCTGCTGATTTATCCGTTGTTGGGCACCTCGCGCCACTTGGCGGTGGGCACGGTCGCCATCGACATGCTCATCGTGGCCGCCGGCGTCGGCGCGCTGGCCCAGCCGCACACCGACCGCTACATCGAGCTGGCCATCCTGCTCGCCCTGCTGACCGGCGCGCTGCAGATCGGCATGGGTTTTTTGCGTCTCGGTTTTTTGGTCAACTTCTTGTCGCGGCCGGTCATCGCCGGATTTATGTCGGCCGCGCCGCTGATCATTGCGGCCAGTCAGTTAGGCAACCTTCTGGGCCTCGATCTGCCCAACACGCAGTATATCCACATTCTGTTCTGGGAGGCGTTCCAGCAGCTCGACCAGATCCACATGCTCACGCTCATCATGGGCGGGGTGAGCATCGCGGTGCTGCTCGGCCTGCAGTTTTGGAAGCCATCGATCCCGGGGGCGCTCCTGGTGGTGATCGTCGGGATCGTGCTCGATTGGAGCCTGGGCCTCGAGAAGATGGGCATCGAGCTGGTGGGCGATATCCCGCAAGGCTTGCCGAGCTTCGGGTTTCCGGAGTTGACCCTCGAGGGCTTCAACGGCCTATGGGCCACCGCTCTGACGCTCGCGCTCGTGCAGTTCATGGGGGTGATGTCGCTGGGCAAGGTCTTCGCCGCGAAGCACGACTACTCGGTCGACGCCAACCGCGAGCTCATTGCGATTGGCGCGTCGAACTTCTTGGGAAGCTTCTTTCGAAGCATCCCGGTGTCGGGCAGCTTTTCGCGAAGCGCGGTCAACGAGCAGTCGGGCGCGCGCACCCCGGTGTCCAACATCATCGCGGCGAGCGTGATCGGGCTGACTCTGCTGCTGTTGACCGACGTCTTCTACTATCTGCCGGTGCCCGTGCTCGCCGCGATCATCATGGTCTCGGCCATCGGCCTGATCGACGTGCCCGAGCTGCGCTACCTGCTCAAGACGAAGCGTCGCGACGGGCTCATCGCCCTGCTCACCTTCGGCTGCACGCTGGCCATCGGCATCCAAGAGGGCATCTTGATCGGTATCGCCGCGTCGGTCATCGCCATCTTGTATCGCATCAGCCGGCCGAATATCGCCGAGCTGGGTCATATGCCGGGCACCAAGGATTTTCGCAGCTTGGAGCGCAACCCCGAGGCCGAGACGATCAAGGGCATCTACATCTTGCGCGTCGACGCGTCGCTGTCGTTCGCCAACGCCGACCTGATCAAAGACAAGCTGCTCGAGTCGCACTCGCATGGAGGCGACGAGTACCGCGCGCTGCTCATCGACGCCACCGGGGTCAACGACCTCGACACGACCTCGGCGGCGATGCTCGCCAAGGTGATCAACACGCTTGGAGAGCGCGACGTCGAGCTGTATATCGCTGGGGCGAAGGGACCGGTGCGCGACACGATCAAGCGCGCCGGGTTGCACGTCGAGCTGGGGCGCGAACACTTTACTCCCACGCTCGACCTGGCCGTGCAGCACGTGCTGTCGAGGTGGGGCAAGGAGCACCGCTACGATGTGCACGAGGCGAACGGCGAGTTGGAAGGCCACGACGAAACCAAGCACGACGAACACAAGCGCGACGAAACCAAACAGGAGCAATGATGGAGTCTGACGTGCTCGAGCCCTCGGAGCTCGCCCCCACCGAGTTCCACGGGATGATCACCGTGGCGCCGCAGATGCGCGAGTTCTTCGACCTGGTGCGCAAGGTCGCGCGCACCGACGCCTCGGTGCTGGTGCGCGGCGAGACGGGCACCGGTAAGGAGCTGGTCGCCCAGGCGCTGCACGACCTGAGTCCGCGCTCCGCAGGGCCGTTCAAGGCGCTCAACTGCGCCACGCTCACCGGCGAGTTGCTCGCCAGCGAGCTCTTCGGCCACGTCAAAGGCGCGTTCACCGGCGCGGTCTCCTCACGCCAGGGTCTCTTCGAGCTGGCCGACGGCGGCACGATCTTCTTGGACGAAATCGCCGAGCTGCCCCTCGACCTGCAGGCCCGGCTGCTGCGCGTGGTCCAGGAGCAAAAATTCGTGCCTCTGGGCGGCACCCAGACCAAGACCGTCGACGTGCGCATCATCTCGGCGACCCACCGATCGCTGCGCGACGCGGTCGACAAGGGCGAGTTTCGCGAAGACTTGATGTACCGCATCCGCGTCGTCCCGCTCTTCTTGCCCCCGCTGCGCGACCGGCGCGGCGACGTCGAGGCGCTGACCTGGCATTTCGTCGATCTGTTCAACACCCGCGGGTTTCGCAAGGTCGACGGGATCGCCGCCCAGGCGATGCAGGCGCTCACCCGCTACGAGTGGCCGGGCAACGTGCGCGAGCTGCGAAACGTCATCGAGTATGCCTTTGCGGTGGGCGAGGGCTCGGTGATCACCTGCGACGAGCTCACCCCCGAGCTGCGCGGCGAGCCGCCCCCCGTGCGTCGCGAGGAGCCGATGACCGAAGAAGACCTCGAACGCGAGCGACTCCTCGACGCGCTGCGCGAGACCGGCGGCAACCGCACCGACGCCGCCGAGCTGCTGGGCATCAGCCGCACGACCCTGTGGCGCAAGCTCAAAGAGCACGGCATCGCTGACTGAACCACCAGATTCACCACGGGGACACGGGGGACACGGAGAGTGTTTTTCGAGAAAGAAGTTCCACTGTGTCCCCCGTGTTCTCCGTGGTGAGAATCTGCAGTTGAAGATCGAGCCCGATGTGTGCAAGTTAGCGCTCGCGAATCATCACCACTCCAGCACCACGAATCCGACTGTGATCTTTCAGGAAACCACACGCACACGCCGCCTTCTGGGACGAATCGAGCCGGGGGAAGACCTCGTCGAGACGTTGACCGACCTTTGCCGCGAGCACGACGTGCACGCCGGCCAGATTCAGGCGATCGGCGCGCTCTCGCAGGCCGAGATCGCCCGCTTCGACGCCGAGAAGGGCGACTACACCACGGTTTTTGCAGGCGAAGGCAACTTCGACCTGATCTCGCTCAGCGGCAACGTCTCGCGCCTGGGTGACCAGGTCGTCTTGCGCCTCGAGAGCTTGATGAGCGTGATGGGGCCGGCCGGCCCGCAGGTCTTGTCGGGCCAGCTTCGCGCCGGCAAGGCCGCCTCGGTCGAGTTCGTCCTCGAGATCTTCGAAGATCTGGCCATGGAGCGACGCCTCGACCCCGACAGCGGTCGCCTCGACGTGCGCTCCATCCGACGCACCCAGGAGGCCAAGCCGGCGCCCAAGACGCCCGAGGCTCCTGCTGAGCCCGCCGCGCCGACTCCGGCCAAACCGGCCCGAGAGGAGAAGCCGGTCGCCAAGCCCGCCGAGAAGCCCGCGCGAGAGGAGAAGCCTGCCGAGAAGCCGGCGGCCAAAGAGCCCGAGCCTCAGAAGCCGATCGCCGGCAAAGGCATGTCCTGGAAGGACGCCGCCGGCGAGAGCTCGGAGGTCGCGTCGGGCAAGACGCCCTCGAGGCGCTCCAAGCCCGCCGAGACGACCAGCGCCGAGGACATCTACGGCGACATCGACTTCGAAGAGCCGCTCTTGGAGCCCGGCGACATCCTCGAGCACCCCAAGCTCGGCTCGTGCCGCGTCATCAAGGTCGAAGAGGGCGATTTCGCCCACGTGCGGCTCCCCCGCGGCCGAATCCGCAAGCTGTCGCTCGAGATCGTCGACGTCGAGTTCGATCGCGAGGAGAACGGCCGACGCGTCTTCAAAGCCAAGATTGGTAGGTGATCGTGTTCGTGAAATAGTGGGGCCTCGGTTTTTGAAGGCCTGCTACATAAGCAGTTAAGGACATAAGGGCTGCGATTCGAGGCTGAGGGACGATTCGCAGCCCCTATGTCTTTAAATGCCTATGTAGATGGCGCCCCATCCACTGCAAGGCGTACAAGCATGCCGGAGTCGTTTAGCCCACAAGAGGTGCGTCGAAAACTCGAACGCCTCGACAACCAGCCACGCAGTAGCTGGCACAGCGAGCGCGATTTTGCGCATCGCGACCTGTCGGCCTCGGCGGTGCTGATCCCGCTGAGCGAGTACGACGGCGATCTGCACGTGCTGTTCACCCAGCGCTCGCACGAGCTGCGCAACCACTCCGGCGAGATCAGCTTTCCGGGCGGGCGCCGCGAGGTGGAGGACGACTCGCTGGCCGAGACGGCGCTGCGCGAATCGTACGAAGAGATCGCGCTGCTCCCCTCCGACGTGCGCCTGTACGGCGCGCTGACGCGCATCCCGACGATCACCGGCTTCCAGGTGACCGCCTACGTCGGCGAATTCGACCACCCCTACGACCTGATCATCAACCCCGACGAGATCCACCTGATCTTCCAGGCCCCGCTGCGCGAGCTCGCCGACCCGGCGATCCACCGCGTCGAAGAGCGTGAGTTCGGCGGGCAGGTCTACCCGGTTCACTTTTTCGACTGGAACGGGCATGTTATCTGGGGAGCGACCGGTTTCTTGCTCCACACGTTTTTGAACTACATTGGAGCGAAGAAGTGAAAGAGCGAAGAAGTGAAAGAGCAAAGGGCTGCTGACTGGTAATTTCGCTTTTTCGCTTCTTTGTTTCTTTGCTCTTACGAATTCGGTCGACAGGTTGATGCTGCTGTAACACCACGGACGTACACAACTGGCTACATGAATATTCTCATCGGAATCAGCGGGGGGATCGCCGCTTATAAGGCGTGCGAGATCGTGCGCGCCTTCAAAAAGCGCGGCGACGACGTGCGCGCGGTGATGACCAGCGGCGCGCAGGAGTTCGTGCGTCCGCTGACCTTGCAGATTCTGACCGAGAATACCGTCGGCACCGAGACCTTCGACGCGACCTTCGAGTCCGAGATCGGCCACATCGACCTGGCCCGCTGGGCCGACGTGGTGCTCATCGCGCCGGCGACGGCGAACTTGGTGGCGCGCATGGCCGCGGGCATGGCCAACGACCTGCTCACCACGATCATCTTGGCGACGACCGCCCCGGTGGTGGTCGCCCCGTCGATGAACACCCAGATGTGGTTCAACCCGCTCGTGCAGCGAAACCTGCGCACGCTGGCCGACGAGGCCGGCTACCTGGTCGTCGACCCCGACTCGGGCGAGCTCGCCTGCAAGGAAGTCGGCCCGGGCAGGCTTCCCGACCCGCCGGTGCTCCTCGACATGGTCGACGCGGCCGTCGCGCCCAAGATTCTGGCCGACAAGAAGGTCGTGGTCACCGCCGGGCCCACCCGCGAGCATATCGATCCGGCGCGGTTCATCTCGAACCCGTCGACCGGGCGCATGGGCTACGCCTTGGCGAGGGCGGCGAGCGCCTTCGGCGCCGACGTCGTGCTTGTGAGCGGCCCGACCACGCTGGATGCGCCCGCCGGTGTACGCCTCGTCGAGGTGACGGGCGCCCGGCAGATGCACGAGGCGGTGATGGCCGAGGCCGACAGCGCCGACTTCATCGTCAAAGCAGCGGCGGTGGGCGATTTTCGGCCCAAGCAGGCGTCCGACCAGAAGGTCGAGAAGGGCGCGATGGCCGGCAAGCTCGAGCTCGAGCGAAACCCGGACATCCTGGCCGAGCTCGGCCAGAAGTACGGCGCGCGCACCGACGGCCCGCTGGTGGTGGGTTTTGCCGCCGAGAGCTTCGACGTGGTCGAGCGCGGCAAGGCCAAGCGCGAGCGCAAAGGGGCGCATATGATGGTCGCCAACAAGATCGGCGGGGCACGCTCGGCGTTTGGCGCCGACGAGTCGCAGGTCGCCGTCATCAGCGACCGAGGTGTGACCGAGTACGGGCCGGCGTCGAAGGACGCCTTGTCCCGCGAGATCTGGCGCGAGGCGGTCGCCTTGGCCAACAGTCGAACAGGCGAGGAGGACGGGCGATGAGCAAGCGAGCCGAGTTGTATCGAGTCGTCCGCGACATGAAGAATTACCTGCGCTGGCAGCAAGCGAGCGGCGCCGCCGGCAGCGTGCCCGCACCGGCCGCCGAGCGCGAGGCGTTCGAGGCGCGCCAAAAAGCGCGCGAGAAGGCCAAGCTCGACCGGCTGACCAAGCAGTTGCAGGGCGGCGGCGAGAGCAGCTCCCGTGCGTCTAGCCCCAGTTCGAGTTCCAGGTCGAGTTCCAGCCCGAGCCCCAGCCACAAGCCCCAGGCTGCGCCGTCGCAAGACAAGCCGGCGAGCGAGGAGCAGCCGGCCAAGAAGCCCAGCTTCAACCCCTTCGGCTCCAAAGAGCAGAAGAAGACTCCCGAGGCTCCCAAATCCCAGGGCGGCTCGACTCCCTGGAAGAGCGGCATTGGCAGCCGCCCGAGGAAGCGCTTCGGCGGACGAAAGCAAACGGCTCAGAAAGCAAAGGCGCCAACGAGCGAAAGAGCGAAAGAGCAAAAGGCTCAAAAAGCAAAAGAGCCAACGAGCGAAAGAGCGAAGGAGCAAAAGAGCCAAAAGCCAAAAGAGCAAAGGCGGCCAAAAGCGCAACAGCAGCCCAGCAACGAGCCGCCCCCGATGGAGTACGGCTCGTTCTACGCCGACGAGGCCGACATGATGCCGCCGGCCGACTACGATCCGAGCGGCATGACGATGAGCGCGGCGAGGCCGTCGGAGCAGCCCCAGAAATCGGCCGCATCGAAAAAGCCGAAAAAGAAAGAGATGACCAACGCCGAGAAGCTCGAGTTTCTCGAGAAGTACTTGGGCGATTGTCAGCGCTGCGGGCTCTGCGAGCACCGCACCAATATCGCGTTCGGCGTGGGCGACGCGCAGGCCAAGCTCGTCTTCGTGGGCGAGGCGCCCGGTTACAACGAGGACCAGCAGGGCGAGCCGTTCGTGGGCAAGGCGGGCCAACTGCTCGACAAGATGATCGAGGCGATGGGCCTGAAGCGCGAGGACGTCTACATCTGCAACGTCATCAAGTGCCGCCCGCCCGACAACCGCAACCCGCACCCCGAAGAGATCAAGGAGTGCTCGCCGTTTCTGCGCAAGCAACTCCAGGCGATCGAGCCTACGGTCATCGTCACCTTGGGCAAATTCGCCTCGCAATTCGTCACCGGCGAGCAGGAGTCGATGGGCCGGCTGCGCGGCAAATGGCACGAGTGGAACGGCGTGCCGGTGATGCCGACGTATCACCCGGCGTATTTGCTGCGCAGCCCGCAGCAAAAGAAGAACGCGTGGAGTGATCTGCAGATGGTGATGGAACGATTGGGGTTGGGGGGGAGTTGAGAGGAGATTGAGATGCCTCTCCCTCGGTCCCTCTCCACTTCGCTTGCGCTACGTGGAAAGGTAGTCCTCTCCTTAATCCTCTCCCTCCCTTCGCTTCGCTACGGGTGGAGAGGAGCACCTAGCTTAATTGGAGCGTTATGGATTTTCGTAGTGGCGGACATGTGTATGGCCTGCATCGCGTCATCGAGCCGGAGGGCTCTTTGCCGCAGGCGGCGCAGCGTCTCGACAACGAGACGGGCGCCTACGACAACGAGATCGTCATCGACGTGCACACGTTGAACGTCGACTCGGCGAGCTTCCACCAGATCGTGGGTGAGGTCGGGCGCGACGAGGTGGCGGTGGCGCAGCGGATTCGCTCCATCGTCGCCGAGCGCGGCAAGATGCAGAACCCGGTGACCGGCAGCGGCGGGATGCTGTTGGGCGAGGTGCGCGCGCTGGGCCCGAATTACGAGGGCCCGGTCGAGGTGAACGTGGGCGACAAGATCGCCACGCTGGTCAGCCTGACGCTGACCCCGCTCGACCTCGACAGCGTCGACAAGGTCTACCTCGACGCCGACCAGGTCGACGTGACCGGCACGGCCTACCTATGGCCGAGCTCGCCGCTGGTGCGCATGCCCGACGATATGCCCGAGCGCCTGGCGCTGTCGGCGCTCGACGTGTGCGGCGCGCCGGCGCAGACGAAGCGCCTGGTCGAGGGCGCCGAGCGCGTGCTCGTGCTCGGCATGGGCAAGTCGGGGATGATCTGCGCGGCGGCCGCGCGCGACGCCATGGGCGACGCGGGGCTGGTGTGCGGCTTCGACCTTCGCGACGACAACCTCGTGGCCATGAAAGAGGCCGGCATCGTCGACGACTACCGCTGCGGCAACGCCAAGAACCCGGTCGAGGTGCTCGAGTTGGCCCAGGAGATGGCCTCGGGAGAGCTTTTCGACGTGGTCATCAACACCTGCAACGTCTCCGACACCGAGATGGCCGCCATCCTACCGTGCAAAGACCGCGGTAAGGTCTACTTCTTCAACATGGCGACGAGCTTCGCCAAGGCCGCGCTCGGCTGCGAGGGCGTGGGGAAGGACGTCGATTTGTTGATCGGCAACGGGTATGCGCATGGTCATGCGCAGATGACGCTCGATCTCGTTCGCAAGTTCGACGTGGTGAGGGAGAGGATTGAGGCGTTGTTGGAGGCGTAGCTTTTTGGTGCCCCCCATCCGCCCTTCGCTTCGCTACGGGCACCTTCCCCCAGGGGAAGGGATGCCCCTGCGAAAAGCAATGTGGTTCAGCCGCGCTAAGGCAGCCCTTCCCCCGGGGGAAGGTGCCTCGCGCGCCTTACAGCGCGAGGCGGATGGGGGGCCTCAAAAAGCTACGCCTCACGTGAAGGAGCGACACGACGTCCCCCAACCCAAACCCCCAAAACACCCATCTCCCACATCTCCTCCGCCGTCACCTCGAACGGATCGCGGTCCAACGCGATCACATCCGCCGCAAACCCCTCGTCCAACCGCCCCAACACGCGCTCCCAATGCGCCGCGTACGCCGCGCCGGCGGTATAGGCCTCCAGAATCTGCTCGCGGGTGAGCGCCTTCTCGGCGAAGAACGCCTCGCCGCTCGTCGTCTTGCGGGTGAGCGCGGTGGCGATGCCGTACCAGGGGTTAGGGTCTTCAATCGGATAGTCGCTGCCGCCGGCCAGCGTGGCGTGGACGGCGAGTTCGGGCCAAGGGTAGAGGCGGTCGAGTTGGGTCTCCGACAGGACTTCGTGCGCCCAGGCGCCGTCGCTGCGCAGGTGAATCGGCTGGATGGAGGCGACGGCCGACAGGTCGCCCATCCGCTCGCAGTCGCGCTTGGTGAGCATCTGGGCATGCTCGAGGCGAGGGCGCACGCGGTGGCGGATGCGCTCGGGGACGGCGGCGAACGCCTCGATGACGTCGCGGCCGGCGGCGTCGCCGATGGCGTGGACGGCGACCTGCCAGCCGTCTTCCATCAGCGCGGCGACCTCGCGGGTGAGCTCGGTGCGTTCGGTCATCACCAAGCCGTGGCCGCCGCTTTTGTACGGCTCGAGCAGGTGGGCGCCCTCGGAGCCGAGCGCGCCGTCGGCGAAGAATTTGATCGCCGCGATCGACAGCCAGCCGTCTGAATCGTGGGTGGGGCCGACGTCGATTACCTCGCTCAGCCGGGCGTCGGTGCCGTCGACGATGGTGTAGACCCGCAGCGGCAGCTCGCCTGCCCCGGCCATGTTGCGAAGCATGTCGAGGCGGTCGACGCCGGTGAACGCCATGTGGGTCGAGGTGATGCCGTGGCGCAAAAACTCGCGCGCGCTCTCCAAAAAGACCTGTCGGTCCTCCTCTTCGCTCGGCTCGGGGATGGCGTCGAGCACCGGGCGCATGGCGTGATCGACCAGGACGCCGGTCAGCCGGCCGTCTTCGTCGCGCACCGCGCGTCCGCCCTCGCTGGGCGCGTAGTCCTCGCCCACCCCGGCGCGCCGAAGCGCCTCGGAGTTGACCGCGATGGCGTGGCGGTCGACGCGGTGGAAGCTGCACGGCACGTCGCCGAAGATCGCGTCGAGCTCGCGCCGGTCGAGGCGATCGCCGTCGGGCCAGGCGTGCTCGTCCCAGCCGTAGCCCAGGACCCAATCGGTCGGCGCGTCGGCCGGGTCGTAGGCGCGCAACCGCTCGTAGGCCTCGCGGGCCGACGTCGTGCCGGACAGATCGACCGTGCCCGCCCGCAGCCCCACGCCCCACAGATGGCAGTGGGCGTCGGCGAGCGCCGGAAAGAGGCACTCCCCCTCGGGTTCGACGACGCGCTCGTCGGCCTCGCAAAGCTCCTCGGCCTGCTCGCCCACCGCGGCGATGCGTCCGTCGCGCACGAGCAGGGCGTTGGTCTTGCGTCCGGCGGCGTCGAGGTAGATTTTTTTGTGCTTGAAGAGCATGAGTGGTTGAGTGGTTCAGAGGTTGAGTGGTTTCTTGGCTGGTGCGCTCTCGCCCATTGTCAACGAATCGCCTGATGGCCGTGGATCAAAGATGGTCGAGATCGGCGAGCTGTACAACCACTCGACCACTTAACCACTCAACCCCGCCCGTGCTAGAGTCTCCAAACCATGATCATCGACATTCACGTACATTTGGTCGCGCTGCGAGAAGATAACGGCTGCTACGTCAGCGACAAGATGTCGCGTGGCATCGTCTATCAACTGTTGAGCCGCGTGTTGGGCCTCAAGGGCGTCAGCCGCGGAGAGCTCGACGAGGCGTATCGCGACAGGTTGCTCGGCTGGGCGCACGACAGCGATCTCGACGGGGTCGGCGTGCTCGCCCTCGACGGCGTCTACGATGACGACGGCGAGTTCGATCGCGAGCGCACCCAGGTCTATGTGTGCAACGACTACTGTCTGAAGGTGTGCGAGGCGTCGGCCAAGTTGCTGCCGATCTGCTCGGTCAACCCGAAGCGCAAAGACGCCATCGAGGAGCTCGAGCGGGTCGTAGCGCACGGGGCGGTGGCCATCAAGATGCTGCCCAACAGCCAGGGCTTCGACCCGGGCGACCCCGACTACCAGCCCTTCTGGCAGCGCATGGTCGAGCTGGGCGTGCCGCTGCTGATTCACTCGTCGTTCGAGCATACCATCCCGCCCATCGACCAGTCGTTTGGCCGCCCCGAGCGGCTGCATGCGGCGTTGAGCGAAGGCGTGACGGTGATCTCGGCGCACTGCGCCAGCGCCGGCGTCGCGCATATCCACGAGGATATTGGCACCTGGCAGTCGATGCTCCGCGAGTTTCCAAACCTCTTCGGCGACATCTCGGCGATGGCCTCGATGGCCCGGTTTCCGTACCTGAAGACCGTGCTGGCCGACGAGGTCGCCCGCGAGCGGGTGGCGCTGGGCAGCGACTTTCCGATCCCGGTGTCGCCCTGGCTCTTTCTGCCCCAGCTCGGCTTTCAAAAGGTGCGCGAGCTGAACAAGATCGACAACCCGCTGCAGAAGAATCTGGAGACGTTCAAGGCGATGGGCGTCGACAACGGCATTTTGCGTCGCGGTGAGCGACTGCTTAAGCTTTGACGCGACGAGCTGTGACGAAGCAAGCTGTGATGGAAACGTACGACCGGAGTGTTGGAATGTTTGAAGGCATGTGGAGCCGAGCGCGCGCAGCAATCGTGACGACCTGTTTGATCGCGCTGGGCGCGGCCGGGTGTAGCTCCTCGGCCGGCGAGGCCTGCGCGACGGACGACGACTGCCAGCCCGGCTACGAATGCGTGAGCACCGGCGGAGTGGTGTTCGGCGAGAGCATCTGCCTGCTCGCCGAGCAGCCCACTGCGGACGCTCAGTCCGAGCAGCCCGACACCGGCGCCTCCGACACCGCCGACCTCGACGCCGAGGCTCCCTCGGACGTGGCCACCGACGCGAGCGAAGAGCCCGACACGCTCCAAGACCTCGAAGACGCGTCCGACGCCTCCGACACCACCGACCTCGAAGACGCTGCCGATGCAGACGCTGCCGATACCGACACGACCGATGTGGTCGAAGATACGTCCGACGTCGGATGTACGCCGACCAACGGCGGCCAAGAGGCGTGCGACGGAGAGGACAACGACTGCGACGGCCAAGTCGACGAGGGCGTCAAGACGACCTACTACCGCGACATGGACAGCGACGACTACGGCGTCACCGGGGACACGGTGGAGAGTTGCTCGCCGTCGCGCGACTACTCGGCGCTGCAGGGCGGCGACTGCAATGATCGGAATGAGGATATCAATCCGGGAGCCATCGAGACGTGTGACGGCCGCGACAACAACTGTGACGGCCAGATCGACGAAGGCGTGCTGACGACCTACTACCTCGACACCGACGACGACGGCTACGGCGTCACCGGTGACTCCCAGGAGAGTTGCTCACCGAGCGGCGACTACACGGCTACCCAAGACGGCGACTGCGAGGACGGCAACGCCGACGCATACCCCGGCGCCACCGAGCAGTGCAGCCCGTTCATCGATTACGACTGCGACGGGGACACGATGTGCGCTGATTCGGCGTGCGCTGGCGAGCCTTGCCTGACCTCCAACGGCTCGGGCTATTGCAGCTCGGGGTCGTGCGTCGTCTCTTCCGGATGCTTCGACGACACCGATTGTGGGTTCCGCGAGGATTGCCAGTTCTGCTCGGACGGCCCGAACGTGTGCTGCCCGGAAGGCCAACTGTGCCTGTGCCGTCAAAGGTAGGAGCTCAAACCGACTCGAGCATCACGCTGGCGATATCTTCCCAGAGCCACTCGAAGCTCTCGCGGTCGAATTTCGCCCCGGAGCCGAACCAATCGGCGCCGTCGCGCACGTCGAAGGGGCCGCGCAGATAGTGGCCGATCACGTCCAGGTGATCGGCGCGCACCACGCCTCGAAACTCTCCCCAGATCTGACTCAGGGTGGGCACGACTCCGTCGCTGGTCGATTCGGTGACCACGAACGGCAGCGGGCGCTTTTTGATGAGGTCCTCGGACTGGATGGGCGGGTGGTACGGGTAGCCGGCGTGAGCGCGCGAGGCGAGCGTCCACAGCAGCCCGTACAAGATCTTGTTGAGCGGGGTGAGCGCGTGGCGAAGCCGGATCTTCTTGATCACCTGCGTGGGCGGCGGCGCGGCGGTGGCGTACGAGACGTAGCGCACCTCCGGGTTGTCGATCGTGGTCGTGTTGAACAGGTCCATCCCCTCGGGGGTGAGCTGGATCATCGAGCCCTGGTCTTCGATGATGGAGCGCAAGAACTGGCGCACCTCGGCCTCGACCGACGGGTTGAAGTCCTTCAGAAGTTGGTTGGTGACCTGCCGGATGAGCGTCTCGTCGAGGCCCAACAGGTCGTTGACCTTGGTCACCAGCCCCAACAGCCCACCTAGCAGCGACACCGGCCGGCGCCACAGCCCCACGATGATCAAGAGCGTGACCAGGTACAGCAGGTTCTTGCCGTATAGCGTGCTGAAAAAGTTGGCCACCGGCGTGCCGTAATGCGGCCCCGAGATGCTCACGATCGTCTCGAGGTTGCAGTACAGCGCCTCGCGGTACTCGTCGAGGTCGAGGTGGGCGTCGGGGCTGGCGGCCAGCCGCGCGTCGAGCGCGCCGGTCGAGTGGCCCACGAAGTGAAGATGCACGCCCTCTTCGAACCCGCCGTTGTCGGCCACGGTCATGATCAGCTTTCGAGCGCGGTGGCGAAGCGACGCGGTCGGAAACGTCTTCACGCCGATGATCTCGACCTCCTCGCCGCGCCGCACAAACACGTCGGTGAGCGTCTCACGCACCTGGCGGAAGTAGGAGATGCCGCCGAGGGCGGCGAAGCCGAAAAAGCCCGGGATGAGGTAAATCTGGTGGCGGTTGGACATCTTGCTGCCTGGGTGGGAGTTCCTTCCAGTTCAATGGTTTACTGCACTGCCTCGTTCGGAGCAAGGATTGGAATCCCCCTCCCCAGCGCGTTTTTCAGCGCGAGGGACCCCAACACGCGATTGCTTCCCCACCCAAACCGCGTCTATATTTAGCTCGTCCAGCCTCGCTTTTATCCGAGACGAGCCATGAGCCAAACACGTAGCCTTTTGACTATCGCGGGGACCGACCCTTCCGGCGGCGCCGGCATCCAGGTCGATCTGCAGGTCTTCCGGGACTGGGGCTTCCACGGGCTCTCCGTGATCACCGCGGTGGTGTGCCAGAACACCGCCGGGGTGAGCCGCTTCGAGGGTTTGTCGGCTCGCCTTGTCGAAGAGCAGCTCACCACGCTCTTCGACGACGTCGAGCCCGCCGGCATCAAGATCGGGATGGTCTCGCGCGCCGAGGTCGTCGACGTGGTGGCCAGCGTGGTCGAGCAGGCGCGCGAGGAGTTCGACTGTCCGGTCGTCTTCGACCCGGTGATGGCCAGCAGCGCCAGCCAGACGCTTAAAATGCCCGGCACCGTGTTGGCGATGCGCGAGCGGCTCTTGCCGCAGGTCGACCTGCTCACCCCCAACGTCGACGAGGCGCAGGTGCTGCTCCAACGCCCCATCGCCGACCGCCAGTCCTTCGAGGCGGCCGCCTCCGAATTGGTCGACCTGGGCTGTCGGGCCGTGTTGTTGAAGGCGGGGCACCTTCCCCGTGAAGAGGACGGCATGCGCGACGTGCTGGCCGATGCGCAGGGTGTGCGCAGCCTGTCGGCGCTCGAGCGCGTCGATGAAGAGGTGCGCGGCACCGGCTGCCAGCTGTCGAGCGCGCTCGTGGCGGCGCTCGCCCAGGGGATGGCGCTCGACGAGGCGTGTGAAGAGGCGCGGGGCTATCTCAACCGGCTGCTTCACGAAAACCGGCGGCATATCGGACGTGGGCGAGCGGTGATTGTTCGCGGGGAAGATGCCCCGCAACAGCCCGACGCCTCTCAACTGTGACAATCTGTGACTTCACTGTCACCCGAGCACCTCCGATCGTGGTAATCAGACCACAAGCGGAGGGCTCCAATGTCTACACAACTGTCGAAATCGATCGTTCGCACGTTCATCGTCTCGTTGACGCTCGCGCTGGCTGCCTGCAGCGGGGAGCCGGACGACAAGCAGGCGCTCGAGCCGGACGCCGGTGACGTGAGCGTCGACGCGGCGGATAGCGCAGACGTGGTGCCCGACGTCGACGAGCCCGACGTCGAAGACGATACGGGCGTCGACGCCGACACGAGCGATACCGCGCCCGACGTCGAAGCAGACGCCGGCGATGTGTCCGGTGGCGACACCGACTCCGACACCGGCGTCGACACCTGCATCCATTTCCCCTCCGCCGCTCCCCTCGCCGAAGGCCAAACAAGCGGCGACACCCGCAACTCGGTGCGCTCGTCTTTGGGCTCGTCGTGCACCGGCGGGGCCAACCAGGCGACCGAAGACGTCTACGTCTTCACCCTCTCCGAAGAGCGCCTGGCGCGGCTGACCGTCGACCCGGCGTGGTCGTCGAGCCTCGACCCGGTGGTGAGCCTCTACAAAGGATGCAGCGCCATCGCCGAGGAGCTGGTTTGCTACGACGAGCAGCCAAAGCGCGACGCCGAGCAGATCGACCGGATGCTCGAGCCCGGCACCTACTACGTGGTCGTGCAGGGCGCCGGCTACGACAACGAAGGCGCCTACACCATCGAGTTCGCCACCGAGCCCGTGGTCTGCTCGCCCGGCGAGTCGAGCTGCAGCGACGCGACGACCTCGCAGGTGTGCAACCCCTGGGGCACTCAGACCCACGAGTTCGCCTGCGAAGTGGGCTGCGACGCGACGACCGGTCATTGCCAGGTCGAGCCCGGCGAGATGTGCTACGCCGCCATCGACGCGACCGGCGGCTATACCGGCACCATCGACTGGAGCCTGCACGCCAACGACTACGACCCGGGCTCCGGCGGGTGCGTGCCCAACAACCACACCACCAGCGCCACCGACGGTCCCGACGTGGCCTACCGCGTCGAGCTGCCGGCGGACTACGCGCTTCGCGTCAACCTCGAGATGGTCGACGACTACGGCTCGCTCTACCTGGCGCGCGACTGCCAGGACCTCGAGCAGACCTGCTTTGCGGCGGTCAACCGGGCCAGCCTGCGTGATTCGAGCGGCAACTTCCGCGAGCATATCGGCTACCATAACACCACCGGCGTCGCGCAGACCCTCTACGTGATCGCCGATACCGGCGCGGCCGACGTGGGCGGACTCGCCAATATCGCCATCGAGATGGGCACCCCCTCGTGTGTGCCCGAGACGATGCAGTGCTCGGACGACGACCTGATGGTTTGCGACGCCGCCGGGCTCGACTTCGAAGTCAGCCGAAGCTGCCCGTTCGGCTGCGACACCGCCTCGACTAGCTGCAACCCCCCGACCAACCTGACCTGCAAGGGCGCGCTCGACCTGATTGCCGCCGGCGGCAGCTACACCGGCCTGATCACCGACTACACTCCCGATTACGACCCGGGCTTCGACGGATGCACCTACAGGGAGGCTGCGGGCAAGGACGCGGTCTTCTCGCTCGACGCCCAGGCCGGCCAGATCGTCACGCTGACGATGGACGCCGACTTCGACGCCTCGCTGTGGGTCACCACCGATTGCACCCTCGGCACCGACGCCTGCGTAGCCGGACGTGACGGGGAGAGCGAGTCGTTCGAGTCGCTCCAATTCGTCGCGCCCGAAACGGCCACCTACTACGTCATCGCCGACTCCGATCGCCTCGCCTCGGGCCTCTTTACGGTCACGGCTACCATCGACAACTTCCCGTCCTGCACGCCGGGCGCCTCGCTGGGGTGCTCGTCGGCGCACCACCTGTCGTATTGCGGCCAAGAGGGCGCTCCCGTCGACTACCTGTGCGAGACGACCTGCACCAACGGCGCCTGCGACGCGCCGAGCGGCGATATCTGCCCCGACGCCCGCCCGCTGGCCTCGGGCGATTCGGTCAGCGGCACCCTCGAGGCGTCCAACGCCATCAACCCCGGCTCCGGGGTGGTCGGCGCGTGCGACTTCGGCGCCAATAGCGGGATCGGCCCCGACACCTTCTTCAGCGTCGACCTGGCCGCCGACGACCTGCTCGAACTGTCGCTGACGAGCACCTCGGTGGGCGTGATGATGTACCTGCTGCAGGACTGCAACGACGCCTCGAGCTGTCAGGTGCTCCGGCAGGGCGCGGGCGGCTTCGACCCCACCACGTTGAGCTACCGAGCCAGCCAGGACGAGACGATCTACGTCGTCCTCGACTACCGCTTCGCCAACTCGCCGCTGCAGACGGTCAGCTACAACCTGTCGGCGACGATCTCGAGCCCGCAGTGCTCCCCCGGCGAGTCGCGCTGCTCGAACCCGTATCTGGAGGTGTGCAACGACCAGCGCGTCTTCGAGAGCTTTTTGTGCATGGGCGGCTGCTCGAACGACGCCTGCCTGGTGCCCTCCGGTGACGTCTGCCAGGACGCCGTCACCCTGCAGTCGGGCGACGTCGTCGAGGGGACCCTCGACGGGGCCAACACGCTGCAGCCGCCTGTAGGAGACGTCGGGTCGTGCTTCTTCAACTCGGCGGCGGACGGCAAAGAGCGCATCTACGCCATCGACCTGGCCTTCGGCGAGCGCCTCGACGCCAAGCTGCTCGCCAACGACTCGTCGCTGGTCATGTATCTGCTGTCGGACTGCGCGCAGTCGAATAGCTGCCTGTCGGCCACCCCGCGAGGCGGCGCGTTGCACCTCGACTATACGGCCTCGCAGGACGAGACGGTCTACCTGGTCGTCGACGGCACCCGCGACGCCGCCTACAACTACGAGTTGAGCGTGTCGACGCATTTCCCCGGCTGCGGCACCGGCGCCGTGGCGTGCTTGCCCGACGGCAAGTCGCTGGGCCGGTGCACCAACGACCGGGTCTACGACCCGATCGTGTGCGCCACCACGTGCACCAACGCCGCGTGCGACCAACCCTCGGGCGACGTCTGCTTCGACGCCGTGCCGCTGCAGTCGGGCGACTCGGTCAGCGGTGACTTCGGAGGCACCGACATCATCGACCCGGGCTCGGGGAGCCACGGGGCGTGCGATTTTGGCGACGACGGCGTGTCCGGCCGCGACACGATCTACTCGGTCGAGGTCGAAGCCGGCGAGATCTTCGAGGCGCGCCTGTCGACCTCGGATCCCGAGGCGGTGATGTATCTGCTCGACGACTGCGGCCAGCCGTCGACCTGCATGGAGCGCACGACCTCGGGCACCCTGCGCTACGAAGCCACCCAGAACGACACCCTCTACCTCGTCGTCGACAGCCAAAACGGCAACCTGCGCCCCTCCACGGGCTTCACCCTCGACGTGATCGTGCAGACGCCGTCGTGCACCCCGGGCGCCAAGTCGTGCGTCGACAGCCAGACGCTGCAGTATTGCGACCGCTACGGGCTGTCGCGCGAGTACACTTGCGTCGACGAGACCGGCCAGAGCATCACCGCGTGCAACCACTCGGCGTGCGACACGCCGCAGGGTGATTTCTGCGCCGACGCCGTCCCCCTGGCCGACGGAGACAACGTCTTTGGCTACTTCGACGGGACGAACTCGGTGCAGCCCGACGCGGGCTTCGTCGGCGGCTGCTGGTTCGGCGGGCAGGGCCCGGTGGGAAGCGACTTCGTCTACTCGGTCGACCTGCAGGCCGGCGAGGTGCTCGAGGCGACCGTGTACTCCTCGTCCGATCACGCCGTCGCCTATTTGCTGACCGACTGCTTGGACACGACCAGCTGTCACGACTCCATCGAGCCGGGCGAATTGTGGTACGAGGCGACGACCGACGAGACCGTCTACATCGTCGTCGACCGCATGCTGGGCGCCAACGCGCCGACCGAGTCCTTCCAGGTGCTCGTCGAGATCGCCACGCCCACCTGCACGCCGGGCGCCACCCAGTGCCGCGCCGACGGGGTGACCCTGGAGACGTGCAACGAGTACGGCGTCTGGGAAGCCTACGGCTGCCAGGACCCCACGAACAACCAGACCCAACAGTGTGTCAACGGAGCGTGCTCGCCGCAAATGGGTGATGTGTGCGACGACGCGATCGTGCTGCAGGATGGAGACAGCGTCACCGGCAACTGGGACGGCAACAACAGTATCGACCTGCCCGACGCCACCGTGGGAGCGTGCAGCTTCGACCCCGCCGGCACCGAAGGCGTGGGCAACGACACGATCTACGCGGTCGACATGCAGGCCGGCGAAGTGCTGCAGGCGACCTACCGGTCGGACAACTACACCGGCTTTATGTACCTGCTCGAGGATTGCGCCGACGACCAGTCGTGCCTTGCGCGTACCGAGGGCGTCTCGGAGGACGACACGCTCGTCTACCAGGCCCCGGACGCGCGCCGAGTCTACCTGGTCGTCGACGACGACATCAATCTGGCGAGCTCCGGGACCTTCACCCTGTCGATCGACCTCGAGATGCCCGGCTGCACCCCGGGAGACTCCCGGTGCGGCCCCAACGCGGCGACCGTCGAGGTGTGCAACACGGGCGGCGTGTACGAGTCGTTCCCGTGCACCGGCGGCTGCAACGCCGGGGCGTGCGTCCAGCAGACCGGCGAGTACTGCGCCGACGCGCTGACTCTGGTCGACGGCGACAGCGTCACCGGCGACTGGAGGGGCACCGACAGCATCCGCCTGGGCGGAGTATCGGGCGCGTGCGACTTCGGTGGGCAGCAGACCTCGGGCGCCGAGACGGTCTACCGGGTCGACCTGCAGGCCGGCGAGGTGCTCAGCGCCTACCTGACGGCGAGCCTGTCTCGCACCTCCTCGGTGATGTACGTGCTCGAAGATTGCCCGACGGTGGGCGGGAGTTGCCTGGCCAACAGCCCTACCGGCGACCCGCTCGAGCTGCACTACGAGGCGACGAGCACAGGCCCGGTCTACTTGGTGGTCGACGCGGTCGACCCCGAGGATTCGTCGGCCAGCTACACCCTCGACATCGACATCCAGACGCCCGGGTGCGTGGCCGGAGAGACGCGCTGCGGCTCGGGCGGCGGCACGCTGGAGACGTGCAACGAGTACGGGGTCTTCGAGCCGTTCTCCTGCAACGGGTCGTGCTCGGCAGGCCGCTGCGACAACCCCACCGGCGACTTCTGCTTCGATGCGGTCACGCTGGTCGACGGCGACGAGTTCACCGGCACGTTCGGCGACTACGCCGACGACCTCAACCCGGGCACCGACACCTGCGTGCTCGACGCGAGGGACGAACAGGTCGGCCGCGACTCGGTCTACGCCGTGCACCTGCAGGCCGGCCAGACCCTGGATGCCACGCTGTACGCCACCGACACGAACGCCGGGATGTACGTCCTCGACAGCTGCACGGGCGACACCGCCACGAGCTGCACGCTCGCCGAACCGCGGTCGAAGGCCTTGTCGTACTATGCGCCCGTGACCCAGACCTACTATCTAGTCGTCGACTCGACGAACACCCACGGCCTGGGTGACTTCACCGTCACGGTCGACATCCACGCCAACCACACGTGCCAGCCGGGCGGAAGCAGCTGCGACGCCCAGACCGGCACGCTGAGCGTGTGCGACGACGAGGGGGCGGCCATACGGGCGACGGCCACGTGCACCTGGGGCTGCGACGGGCCGCGCTGCGCCGCGCCGCCCACGGCCAACGACACCTGCGCCCAGGCCGAGCTCATCACCGAGAGCACCCGCATTCGCGACTCGTTCGATCGCTTCTCCAACCAGCACACGCCCCCCGACGGGGTCTGCACCGTGTTCAGTCCGCTGGCCGCCGACGCGGTCTACGCCGTCGAGCTGCAGGCCGGCGAGTCGCTGGTCGCCGAAGTGAGCGGCACGCCGGGGGCGATGGCCTACGTGCTCGACACCTGCGGGGACGACTCGCAATGCCTTGCAGCCGCTCGCCCAGTGGACGGCGACAATTACGGCACGGGGTACGTCGCCTCGAGCAACCGCACGGTCTACCTCGTCGTCGACGCCATCCCCGAGGACAAGGCGGGCGACTTCGTGCTCGACGTCGACATCGCCCCGCAGCAATGCCAGCCCGGCGCCGCGATCTGCGACGGCTCGACGACCAAGAAGGTGTGCAACGACTATGGCCGCTGGGAGGTCACCGAGTGTCCCTTCGGCTGCTACGCTGGCGCCTGTCACCCGGGCCCCAACGACAGCTGCGCGACCGCCCAGCAGACAGGCGGCGGCTCGTTTAGCGCCTCGTTCGATGCCTATACCAACCAACACGACCCGGCCCTGGCGCCCCCGAGCTGCACCGGCGACGCCGCCGCAGGCCCCGAGGCGGTCTACTTCGTCGACGCCCAGAAGAACGAGGTCATCCGCGCCAGCGTGCGCAGCCACGAGAACGTGGCGGTCTGGATCTCGACGAACTGCGCGACCCCGCACGCCTTCTGCACCGCCGGCGCCGACGAGACCCGCGCGCAGCCTGAAATGGTCGAGTTCGTGGTCCCCGAGGACGGCCGCTACTACATCTTTGCCGACTCCTACGACCCGTCCGCCACCGGCGAGTTCCGCGTCGACATCGGCGTCGACCCGCCCGCCTGCGGGGCCGGCGCCTCGACGTGCATCGACAACGCCACGCTGAGCTACTGCACAAACGACGGCACCGGTTGGGTCGACTACGCCTGCGACGGCGGCTGCTTCAACGGCGCCTGCACCCAGCCTTCGGGCGACGTATGCGCCGACGCTGTCCCGCTGACCGGCACGACCACGGTCACCGGCGACTTCACCTCGCTCTCCAACGCCCTCGACCCGGGCTACGGCGGCTGCACCGGCTACGACGCCCTCGGCCCCGACGCCGCCTACGCCGTCACCCTCGCCGCCGGCCAGACGCTGACGGCCACGCTTCGCAACACCGCGCTCTCCGAGGACCTGTCGCTGTACGTCCTGAGCGACTGCACGGACGCGAAGGGCGCGTGTGTGGCCGGCTCGGACGTGTACGGGGCGGCCGACGAGACGGTCACCTATACGGCGACGGCCGACGAGACAGTGTACGTGGTGGCGGATAGCTACGATGTGGCGGTGGGCGTGTTCGAGTTGGAGGTGGTGGTGCAGTAGACCGCCCAGAATAATCTGCAACCCCGATTCGTTTTTTCCCGGAGGCCACGGTCGGGACAATTGGGAAGCAGATGAAAGACGAAGTCACGAACACGGACGAGCAGCCGGGCTCGGTCGAAGAGCGCCTCGAGCAGCGTAGCTACGAGCTCGGCGAGCGCGTCAAAGAGCTCAGTTGTCTGTATGACATCTCGCAGATGCTGCTCGAGACGCGGTCTGACGAACTCGAGTCGGTGCTCGAGCGTGTCGTCGGGCGGATTCCGGCCGGCTGGCAGCATCCAGAGTTGGCGGCCGCGCGCATTCGGGTCGGCGAGGTGGTCTGCCAGACCGACGGCTTTGCGCACACGCCTTGGGTCCAGCGCCAGCCGTTCACGGTCTGCGAGGGCGTCGAAGGCGTGATCGACGGCGTGGTCGAGGTCGCCTACCTCGACGAGCCGCCCGAGCGGGGCGGCCAGGTCTTCATCGATGAAGAGGCGAAGCTCATCGAGGCGATCGCCGATCGTCTCTCCGAAGCGGTGCGCCGCGCGCAGGCCGAGGAGCGTGTGCGCTTCCAAGCGACCCTGCTCGAGGCGGTGGGCGAGGCGGTCATCGCCACGGACCTCGACGGGCGGGTGCTGTATTGGAACGGACGCGCCGAGGCGCTGTTTGGCTGGAGCGAGCAGGAGGCGCTCGGCCGAAATATTCTCGAGATGAACACCCCTGAGGACGCCCGTGAGCGGGCCGAAGAGATTTTGGCCAACGTCGCCCGCGGCGAGCGTTGGTCGGGAGAGTTCGAGGTACGTCGAAAGGACGGCACGAGCTTTCCCGCCCAGGTGACCTCCAGCCCCATCCTCGACGAGGCCGGCCGGCTGGTCGGCGTGGTGGGCATCTCGCGCGACCTGACCGAGCGCAAGGCCATCGAGGCCCAGCTTCGCCAGGCGCAGAAGTTGGAGGCGGTGGGGCGGCTGGCCGGCGGCATCGCCCACGATTTCAACAACATGCTCACCGCCATCAAGGGCAACACGCAGCTCCTGCGGGAGGATGTCGGTGGCGACGAGGAGCTGATCGAGCACGTCGGCGAGATCGAGCAGGCTGCCCGTCGGGCGGCGTCGCTGACCCGACAGTTGCTCGCCTTCAGTCGACAGCAGGTCTTGCAGCCAGAGAAGCTGTGTCTGGCAGAAGTCGTCGGCGCGATGAAGCCGATGCTCGAGCGGCTCATCGGCGAGCACATCGAGCTCGACGTCCGCCCGCAGGCCGGTCTCGGCTTCGTCGAGGCGGACGAGGGCCAGCTCTCCCAGGTGGTCTTGAATCTGGTGGTCAACGCGCGCGACGCGATGGCCGGCGGCGGGCGGGTCGTCGTCGAGTTAGACAACGTCGAGCTCGACCGCCCCTGCGAGGGCGTCCCGGTCGAGGTGCCCGAGGGGCGCTACGTGGTGCTCTCGGTCGCCGACGAGGGCCACGGGATCGACGACGAGGTCCTCAATCACATCTTCGATCCCTTCTTCACCACCAAGAAAGATGGCAGCGGGCTGGGTTTGTCGACGGTCTACGGCATCATCAAGCAGAGCGGCGGGCATGTGCAGGTAGAGACCGAGCTGGGCGAAGGGACCGCCCTGCACGTGTATTTGCCCCGCGCCGAAGTCCCCCCGGAGGCGACGAACCCCAAGCCGACCAAGCCCCCCAAACGCCCGCCGGCGGCGCACGCCCACACGATCCTGGTCTGTGAGGACGAGCCGGTCGTGCGCCGGTTGGCGTCACGCGCATTGTCGCGCCAGGGTTATCGCGTGCTGGTGACCAAATCGGGCACCGAGGCGCTCGACGTGCTCGAGCGGGCCGACATTTCGATCGACGTGGTCGTCTCCGACGTGGTCATGCCCGAGCTGGGCGGCCTGGAGCTGGCCGCGATCATCGACGAGCGTTGGCCGCAGATCCGCGTCCTGCTGATCAGCGGCTACCCCAGCCGCGACGTGCTCGACGCCGACGCGCTCGAGATCGCCACGCCCTTTTTGCCTAAGCCGTTCGGGTTCGACGAGTTGTGCCAGAAGGTGGCTGAGTTGCTCGATGTTGATGGGTGAGGGTTTGTGTTTTCCTCCTCCTCGGTCCTCCTCCACTTCGCTTTGCTTGCGGAGGAGGAGTCCCCTCCTCGGTCCTCCCCTACGCTACGCTACGCTTCGCTTCGCGCAGGGGAGGAAGATGTTGCTACTACGCACCTAGTACAGAGTTCGATTGAACGACGTCTTCCTCTCCGCCCGTAACGAAGTGGAGGGAAGGAGAGGACCGAGGAGAGGCCCCCCTCTCCACCCGTAGCGAAGCGAAGGGAAGGAGAGGGATCGAGGGAGAGGCCCAAACACCCTCTCCACCCGTAGCGTAGCGAAGCGAAGGGAAGGAGAGGGATCGAGGGAGAGGCCCCCAAACCTCACTCCCCATCATCCGGATCCGGACAACTCGGGATATCGCAGAAGCCGACGTGCGGCTCGGGGACGGTGGTGTCGGGGATGATGCAGATCTGGCCGGAGTCGCAGTCGGCGTCGGTCGCGCATAGCGGGCGGCAGACGTCGTTGCAGCCGCAGTAGCCTTCGGCGAAGCCGTCGACCACGTTGCACAGCTTCTGGAAGGGGGTGTCGGGGCACGATTCGCCGGGGCGTACGTCGGGGGCGAGGCGCAGGGGGTCGTTGCTGCAGATGTCGCGGGTGTAGCCGCCGCCTGCGAACATGCAGGTGTAGCCGTCGGCGCAGCCCTGGCGGGCGTCGAAGTCGCACTCGCTCATGCAGCGGTGCTCGCCGGCCAGCGCGTCGCCCTCGCAGATCTCGTCTTGTTGGCAGCCGAGGACCGGCAGCGGCTCGGGCTGCTCGTCGGGGCAGCTCAGGCTGCCGTCGGAGCACGGTTGCCTGTTGCAGTCGGGGTCGAAGGCGCCGCACTCGCAGTTGCAGTACTCGCCGTCGCGGTACGACTGCACCGGGCAGGTCCAGCCCGACGGCGGGAAGGTTCCCTTGAAGCTGAAGTCGGCCACCTCGATGCACACTCCGCCGGGCACCGGCGTCGAGTAGCGACCCTCGCCGACCTCGACCTCGACCAGGCGCAGGTCCGTCACCGACACGTCGAGCGTGCGCTGGAACGGGTCGGCGTTGCTCACCAGCGTGCCGCGGTCGGCGAAGAAGGCGCGCTCGCGCACGTCGCCGCGGATGTAGAGGCAGTGCGCGCAGTTGCCGAAGTTGCTGTCGCGGCCCGGACCGAGCTCGAAGGTGCCCGTGTACGTCGCATTCCCGTAGCGCTCGAAGAGGATCGACAACTGGCGCGTCTCGCCCTCGATCTGCGGGCTCGCCTGCACCGAATACTCCACCGAGACCCCGTCCTCGTAGACCTCGCCGACCGTCTGAGCGAGCTCGACTTGCAGGCAGTCGTCTTTGCCGACGTCGCTCGTGTCGGCGTCGTCGGCGTCGTCGGAGGTGTCTTCGGCTGTATCGGTCGCGTCGGTCGCGCCCGTGTCGGACGGCTCGGCAGTGTCGGCGGTGTCGGAGACGTCGGCGGCGCCGGTATCGGCGGTGTTGTTGCTCTGGGTATTGTCGTCGCTGCAGGCGCTGGTCAGAAGGGCGAGGGCCGATAAAATTACTGCGAGGCGCGTCATTTTTACATCCTGAGTGGGGCCAATCACGGTGCAATGCTTCCTGAAGTCTGTGGAGCGTAGTGTTTTTGGGCGTGGGAAGCAATTTTAAGGCGATTGGTTGGGCGGTTTGGGTTGTTGTGGGGGCCCACGCAAACCCAAATGTGACACTCTGTGACTTCATCCCCCACCCACCCTTCGCGACCCTATAAGGCGTACCAGTAGACCCCCCTCGCCTCGCGGAGGCCCCTATGTCCTCGACGCTACTGTCCCCGACGCTACGCGCTCGCTCCATCGCCTGGATCTTCGTCTCGCTGACCCTCTTCCTCGCCGCCTGCAGCGACGAGCCGACTCCGGCGGAGCCGGACGTCTCCGAGACGCCCGACGCCGGTGCAGACGTCGAGCCAGATACGACGCCGGACACCGCGCCGGACACCGCGCCCGACTTGTGCGCGGGGCTCGAGTGTCCGGAGGGGACGTTGTGCAATCCGCAGACGGGTCTGTGCGAGGTGCAGAATACCTGCACCACTTCGGCCGATTGCGCTCAAGGGGAGAGCTGCCTCGACGCGCGGTGTGTGCCCTCCGAGGACGTGTGCGAGGTGCTCGGGTGCACGGGCAACCAGCATTGCCTGTACGACGAGGCGAGCGCGAGCGGGCGGTGTGAGGAGGACGACGTCAACGGATGTACGAACGCGCTCGATTGTGTCGGGGAGCGGGTGTGTGTGGCCGGGGCGTGTGCGGAGCCGCAGGCGTGTCGGGACGATATGCACGAGGCGAATGATCTCGTCTCGCAGGCCACCGAGTTCCAGGCGGCACAGTCGGGCGGGGTGGTGCAGGGGACGGTGTGCGCGGGCGACAGCGACCACTTCAAGTACAACCTGGCCTGGCAGACGACCTCGGCGGGCATGCTGACCGCGCGGCTGCAGTTCGCGCCCGAGGACGTGGGCGTGGGCGATGTGACCCTCGAGCTCGTCGAGCCGAGCGGGGCGGTGCGCCAGACGGCGACGAGCGACGCGAGCGGGCTGGTCGAGGTCGAGCAGCGGGTGCTCATCACCAACCAGGGCGAGTGGATCGTGCGGGTCAAAGATGCGGGCAACACCGAGACGGCCGGGGTGCGCTATGCGCTGTCGGTCGACCTCGTGCCCGAAGACGTCGACACGGCGTGTGAACAGGCCACCGAGCTGAGCGCGCCGCAGAGCATCCACGGGACGACCGACCTCAGCCAGAGCTTCGAGATGGGCTCGTCGTGCACGGCGAGTGACAACCGCTCGGGGGAGGTCGTCTACAGCTTCGAGTTGAGCGAGCAGAGCTGGGTGACGGCGACGGTCACCCCCGACGACGACGAGACGATGTCGCTGGCGGTGCGCACCGCGTGCGGGTTTGCGAGCACCGAGATCGCCTGCGAGAACCAGCAAGACGGGGTCGTCGAGTACGGCCAGGTGCTCGAGCCGGGGACATATTATGTGATCGTGCAGGGCCGCGAGGTGAGCAGCGGGGGCGGGTTTACGCTCGACCTCGACGCCGAGCCGGTGGTGTGCTCGTTTCGCGACAACGGCTGCGCCGACGCCGACACCGCCCGGGTGTGCGACGCCTCGCGCACCGGCTTCGACCAGGTGACCTGCCCGTCGGGCTGCGACTCCAATACTGGCTATTGTCAGGCCGACGCCGAGTCGTGCATGACCGCCATCGACGCCAGCCAGGGGGGCACGTTCACCGGCGAGATTCACAATCTGCTGCGCCACCACCGGTTGTCGGACACCAACCCCTGCTTGGGCCATCGGGTCGACGGCTCCGACGCGGTCTATCGGGTGGACGCCAACGGCGGGGACATGATTCGCGCCACCGTCGACGCGCCGTTCGACGCCGCGCTGTGGATCGCCGCGTCGTGCCCCGACGCCTCCGACAGTTGCGTGGCGGGCACGGACATGGACAACCCCGAAAAGCTCGACTTCGAGGTGCCCACCGACGGCACCTATTACGTGGTCGTCAGCGCGGTGGCGCGAGGCGCGGTGGGCACCTACACCCTCGACATCGAGGCCGGCGCCCCGCAGTGCATCCCCGGCGAGAAGCGCTGCCTCGACGCCGACACGATCGAGTATTGCGGCTGTGCGGCGAGCTGGGAGTACTACGACTGCGCCGCGAGCTGCGCGTCGGGCGAGTGTGCGACCTCGACGGGCGATATCTGCCCGGAGGCCATCCCGGCGGCCGACGGCGACACGCACACCTTCGACCCGACGTCGGCCCAGGACGATATCCGCGCCGTGGAGCATTGCCTCGGCGACGGCGCTCCCGCCCCGGACGGCTTCTATGCGGTCGAGCTCGACGCCAAGGAGGTCTTGGAGGTGACCGTCTCGGCGCAAAACGGGCGCGACGACACCGCCATCTACCTGCTCGAAGACTGCATGAACCCCGAGCAGACCTGCCTCAAAGGCGCCGACCGCGAGGGTGACGGGGGCGACGAGACGCTCCGATACCGCGCGCCTGTCGCCACGACGGTCTACGTGGTCGTCGACGGCGATAGCGCGGCGAAGGCGACCGGGCTGTGGGGCGTGTCGTTTACGATCCACTCGCCGCTGTGCACTCCTTACGACGCGCGCTGCGCCGGGCCCGACACCCTCGAGTATTGCGATGCTTACGGCATCGAGTGGGTGGAGCAGAGTTGCTACGGGTTTGGCTGCTCGGCCAACGCGTGCATCCCGCCGTCGAACGACACGTGTGCGACCGCCGCCGATGCGGGCACCACCGGGGCGAGCTTCCAGCACAATATCGAGCCGTACAGGATGGACTATCAGCTCCCAGTGGGCGAGTTCAGCTGCACGGGCTTCACCTCGTTCGGCCCCGACGCGGTCTACAAGGTCCACGCGCAGGCCGGCCAGGTGATCACCGCCGAGGTCAACTCGGTCTTCGACGCCCAATTGTGGATCACGACCGACTGTTCGACGCCGGCCTGGGAGCATTGCGTGGTCGGCGACGACGAATATGCCGGCTGGGCGGGGCTGCCGCCGAGCACCGAGAAGGTCCAGCACAAGGTGGAGACGACCGGGACCTACTACATCATCGTGACCGCCGAGCAGATTACCCAGACCGACCAGTTCCCCAATGGCGACTTCACCGTCGACATCAGCGTCGACACGCCCATCTGCACCCCCGGCGCCACGACCTGCCTCGACGCGCAGACGATGGAGTATTGCGGCAACTTCGGCCTGCAGGAGATCCGCTACGTGTGTGACGGCGGCTGCCAGAACGGCGTGTGCGCCGACCCGCGCGGTCAGGTTTGCGCCGACGCGATCCCGGCCGACGACGGCGACTTCTTCGTCATCGACATGACCCAGCACGGCGACATCTCCGACCTGCACAAAAACCAGTGCGGGGGCACGACCAACAGCGTCAACGGCATGGCGAGCGACGGCCCCGAGGCCTACTTCGAGGTCGACCTGCAGGCCGGCGAGGTGCTCACCGTCCAGGCCACGCCCCACCACGACTACGACGACCCGATGATCTACGTGGTCACCGACTGCACCGACACGCCGCATACCTGCGAAGGGGGCGTCAACAACGCGCTGAAGGGGGAACGCGAGGTGTACCACTACCAGTCGTCGACAGATCAGACGGTCTACGTGGTCGTCGACAGCGCGCTGCGCACCCACGGGCGCGACGACTACGAGGTCTCGTTCGACATCGCCCCGCAGGTGTGCCAGCCCGGCCAGGCGCTGTGCCAGGACAAGATGTCGCGCACCTGCAACGAGGCGGGCACTGCCTGGATCGACGAGTGGTGCACCTTCGGGTGCACGGCCGGGGCGTGCGACCCGGCGAGCAACGATCGCTGCGTCGACGCGTTCCGCATCCCGGGCTCGGGCCTGTACGACGTCGACATGTGGGACGTGACCAACACCGAGTCGCGCACCTGCCTGCCCAAGCCGGGCGACGCCGAAGAGGCGTTCTTCAAGTTCGAGCTCGCCGCCAACGAGGTGCTCGACGTCGAGGTGATCCCGTGGGCGGAGGCCGACGAGGTGCTCTTGAGCCTGGTCTCCGATTGCAACGACCCGTCGAACACCTGCCTGGCCGCCGCCGACAACCTCGACAGCGGCATGGCCGAGCGGATCATCTACCAGGCCGGCAACGCCCCCGAGACGGTCTATCTCATCGTCGAGAGCGTCATCCAATGGAGCGCGCCGGGGACCGGCGAGACGCGCGGCATCCGGCTGCTCGACGTCAAGATGGGCCCGCGGGTGTGCAACCCGCTCGAGACGGTGTGCGCGAGTCAAACGGTGATGAGCTACTGTAACGAGAGCGGCACGACCTGGGAGACCTGGGCGTGCGACGGCATCTGCGCGAGCGGCGAGTGCGTCGACGCCACCGGCGAGACGTGCATCGACGCCATCGACGCCTCGGGCGGCGGCGTGTTCACCGGACGCATCGAGACGTTCGGCATCGACCACCCGCTGGGCGACTGGCGCACCAACTGCACCGGCTCGAGCGACGTCGGCCCCGACGTGGTCTACGAGGTCGAGGCCTACGCCGGCGACGTCATCCGCGCCGAGCTCGACGCCGATTTCTGGGGCTCGATCCGCATCGTCGACGACTGCACCGACGCGGTGAACAACTGCGTCATTGGCGAGTCCAACGGCAACCCGCGCGAGGTGACCTACCGCGTGCCGAGCAACGGGACGTACTACGTGATCGTGTCGTCGTTCATGGAGGCGTCGCGCGGCGAATTCGAGGTGCGCATCGACGCCGGCCCGCAGATCTGCACCGCCGGCGACGCCCACTGCACCGGCTCGACCCTCGAGACGTGCAGCCCGAGCGGCACGAGCTGGCTGCAAAAGGACTGCCTGCACGGCTGCACCACCGACGCGTGCGACTCGGCCCCCAACGACACTTGCGCGGGGGTCATCGACGCCACCGGCGGCGGAAGCTACACCGTCGACCCGGCGCTTCTGACCGACACCGTCGACCTGGGCTCGACGGGCTGCCTGGGCGAGGCGACCCCGGCGCCCGACGCCTTCTACCGCGTCGACCTGGCCGCCGGCGACATCCTCGAGGCGACGCTGACCCCGCAATACTGGGGCGACGACCCGGCGATCTACCTCGTGAGCGACTGCGCGACCGCGCAGACGACGTGCTTGGACGGCGTCGACGAGGGCCAGCCGGGCGACGCCGAAGAGCTCGTCTACCAGGCCGCCCAGGCCGAGACGGTCTACCTGGTCGTCGACGGCGACTCAGTCGACGAGGCCAACAAGCTGTGGGACCTCGACATCGCCGTCGGCCCGCTCATCTGCAACCCCGAAGAGACGCGCTGCGCCGACGCGACCACGCTGGAGTATTGCGGCGTGCACGGCACGCGCTGGCACAGCTACACCTGCGACGGCTCCTGCTCGGCCGGCGCGTGCGCCACGCCCACCGGCGACGTGTGCATCGACGCCATCCCGGTGGGCGGCGGCGGAACGTTCGCCGCGGACATGACGAGCTACACCAACACGCTCACCCCGCAAGCAGGCGCGTGCTACTCGAGCATGAGCCTTGGCAACGAGGTCGTCTACGCCATCACGCTCGCCGCTGGCCAGACCGCCGACATCCGCGTGATCCCCGACCGCGACGACACCGCCGAGTTCTACCTGCTGTCGAGCTGCCTGCGCGACGACTACGCGAACACCTGCCTGGCCGAGGCGACGCCGCCCGACCCGTTCACCAAGACGCTGGAGTATAGCTACACGGCGGTGAGTGACGAGACGGTGTATTTGGTGGTGGATGCTGCGTCGCAGGGGGCGCAGTCGGGGGTTTGGCAGGTGGATGTGGGGATTTGGTGAGGCGTCGCGCCGCGTAGAGCAACGAATGTGGTGATTGCGGATCGACCCCCCGGTGGGGTCGAGCTTCTATCGCGGAGCGGGGGCTTGCCCCCAGCGGAGCCCTCGCCGGTGCAGCCCCAAGGCTTGCCTTGGGGTCAATCGTGTGATTCCTGAACACCGATCAAACTCGATTCCCACAATTGGGCAAGCCGTCGCGTCGCATAGAGCAACGGATGTGGCGATTGCGAATCAACCCCCCGCGGCAAGCCGCAGGGCTGCACGGGCGCTGGCTCCGCAGGGGCCAAGGCCCCGCTCCGCAGGGGGCGCATCGGAGAACGCAAAAAGCCCGGCCTCATGTGCGGCCGGGCTTTTTGCTACTTGTTAAAGTTCCCTACAACCTCACTTCCCCCCACTCGGCGGCGTATCCACCGCGGCGTGGAAGCTGTAGACACCCGTCTGACCCGCACGCGGCGACGGCCAGGCGACGCCCACGTAGTAGGTGCCCGTAGGCAGGCTGGCCGACGGGACGACCAGCGGGCCTTGTTGCATCGGGCCGCTGGTGACCACGTTGCCCATCGAGTCCTCGATCGCCCAGTAAATGGTGCCCGGGGACTCGGTGTAGAGCATCGGGTAGATGATCAGCGCCTTGTCGGTCGCGATGGCGCTGTTGACCGTAAACTCGAGGTAGTCGACGTCGGTGGCGTCGGGGGTCTCGCCAAAGAAGCTGTCGCCCGAGGTCAGGTCGGCGAAGATGGTCGTAGTGGCCGTGGCGGTGGTGTCGTTGGACTCGGCGAGCATCGTGCCGGCGACGATGCTGACTTCGCCGGCGTAGCCGTGCTCATCCGGTGTCGGGTTGGTGACCTCGATGTAGTAGGTGCCGGTGGTCAGCCCGTCGGTCACGATCACACAGCCCTCGGAGGTCTCCGGGGTGGCGATGAGTTCGGCGCCGGTGCTGTCGAGCAGCTTGCAGCCGTAAGGCTTGGTGCCGATCCAGCTGCCGCCGGAGGTGTGCGCGATTTCGGCGACGAAGACCTCGTCGGAGGCCATGTCTTGGGCCAAATCGACCTGCCAGACGTCGACGTCGGTGCCGGCCAGCGTACCCACCAGGTCGCGGCCGATCGGCATCGGGGTAGCGTTGGCGGGGGTGTCGTTGGGTTCGGCGCCCTCGCGGATCGGCGGCAGATTCGCCGTCAAATCGAAGTTGTAGTCGGCGATGTCGCCGCCCGTCGGAGCGACGGCGAACTTGTAGGTGCCCGGCATCAACACCATCTGACGGGTCTGGCTGAGCGTGCCCATACTCTCGCCGCTGTCGTCCCAAAACTCGAGGGTGATGCGCGCGAACATCTCGTCGGAGGTCACCGACGAGGCGAGCTCGAGGCGGGTCTCGGCGGGGAACTCGACGAAGCCCCAGTCCTTTTGCTTGCGCCGCATCGCGCCGCCGGTGTGGCTTACGGAGCTACCGATGCCCACCTGGCCCAGATCGATCGGGCTCTTGGAGGCGACGGTGATCGACTGGTCTTCCATGTCGTTGCCGTACGCAGAGACGACCTCGAGCACGTAGAACGCGTCGGGGTTGGTCGTGTACTGGTACAGAGCGCGATGGGAGACGAAGTCGCTGGAGTACGTCCCGACGTTTAACTCCGGTACCGCCACGCTGCCGTCGACCCGGTACAGGGTCAGGTGGCCGTTTTGAGAGTTGGCGTTGTCGTGGGTCAGCTCCAGAAACTGGTCGGCCGAGGCGCGGAAGGTGACGTAGAGGGTGTCGTCGCCGGCGACGGTCGTGGTGGGCGTGGACGCCTCGCTGTCAGCGGGGATCGAGCCGAGGGCGAACGCATTCAGGCTGGTCGCCGCGCCGGTGGCGAAGCTGTCCTGCGAGCCGCGCTTGCGCACGTAGTCGACGAGCACGTAGACCGAGCTGGCGTCGGGCACCTTGATGAAGGCTTCGCCGCTCGCCGAAATCGGGAAGTTGTAGAAGGCGTTGGGCGCGTCGCCCCAGACGACGACTTCGGCGTCGATGTCGTCGGAGAGCTCGGCGAACTGCACCTTGACCAGCCCGTCCTGGGGGAGGTCGGTGATCTCGAAGAAGTTGTCGGTCAGCGTGCTGAACTCGCCGCTGACACCGTTGGTCAGCATGTCGCCCTGCGGCACACTGGTGGGGGCGTCGATCTTCTCGAACGTGCCCACATAACCCCAGTCGTCGCCGCCGAGAGGGCCGACGGCGCCGTCGGATTGCATCACGATACTCGGCAGGATCGTCAGGGTGTAGTCGCCCGACTTCGGGATCATGATCTGGCGGGCCGCCGAGGTGTCGAACGGGCTGTAGCGAACCCAGGTGCCGTCGGCGCTGGCGAGCTTGAAGCCCGGGGCAGGCATGCCCGTCGACTGCAGGGCGATCTCCATCCAGGTGCCCGCGTCGGCGCTGAAGTTGTAGACGTCGGCGTCTTGGTCGAGGGTGCCGTCGGCGTCGTGATCGGCCGGAGCGGCGATCGTGCCGGTGAAGACGTACTGCTCGCCGGCGGCTTTGAGGGTGATGTCGGCCGGATCGGAGACGGGCTGCGCCTCGGCGTGGTCGGCGTTGGCGGCCAACTCTTCGGCGTGGGTGGCGCACAGACCGTTGAGGATGATGTCGCCCTCCTGACACTGCGCATCGGGCATGCACACCGCGTCGTCGACGCTGAAGTGGGTCCCCTCGGCGCACACCTCGTCGGTGGGCATGCAGCTGTCGCTGTCGGAGTCGTAGGCGGTGCCGACTGTGCAGGCCGCGTCGGTGATGATGCACTCGCCGCTGTTGGCGTCGCGCTCGGTGTTCGGGCCGCAGGTCGTCGGCGTCTCGACCACGCAGATGCCGTCCTGGGCGACGGTACCTTCACCGCAGGTGATCTCGGTGTTGACGATACACTTGCCCTGCTCGGCGTCGAAGGTCGTGCCCTCGGCGCAAGCGCCCGACTCGGGCACGCAGGTGCCGTCTTCGGCGAGCACGGTGCCGTCGGCGCAGCCGTCGTCGGTCAGCGCGCATTCTCCGTCCATGGCCTGGGTGCCGGGGCCACAGGTCAACTCTTCGCCGCCGCCGCAGGCGGTCAACGTCGCGGCTGCTGCCAAGCAGCTCAAGAGGCCGATGAGGCGTCTTTTGAAGTGCATGGTTCTCTCCTAATCACAGGGGGTTATGTCTTCGATTGGCGTCATCTTTAGTTGTAAAGAGCCTTTTGTTCACACTTAAGTCACAGAGTGTCACAGTTGGGTTGGGAGGGGGAAAACAAGCCGAGCCCGGAGGGCAAAGCCAACCCCTTTGGTAGCCCCCCGCGAAGTGAAGCGGAGCTGGGGGGAGAAGGGTGGGGATGAGGATGATAGCCCCCCGCGAAGCGGAGGGAGGAAGGCGTTCACGACGGCGCGACAATATGTCACAATCGTCAGTGACGTTTGGCGGATCTGATCTCCCCGAGTTGCTGCTCATGGCGAACCTGACCCCGAAAGCCTTTGTCGCGCTGCACCTGGCAGGCGCCAGCCAGTTGTGGGCCGATGTGCCCGAGGCGATGCCGGCGGCGGTCGAGAGGCTCGACAGATTGGTGGCTCGTACGCTCGACGAGGACTCGGGAGAGCTCGTGGCGACGCATCGCGCTGACACGATTGCGGTCTTCGATTCACCCGACGAGGCGATCGCCTGGGCGTGCCGGCTGCAACGCGAGCTCCTCCAATGCGACTGGTCTCCCAGGCTCCTCGAGCATCCACTCGCCGCCGAGAGCCGCGACGATGACGATCGGCTCGTCTTTCGCGGGCTGCGTCTCGGGTTGGGCGTCGAGTTGGGCACGCCGGTCAGGCGTCTGCACTGGCGAGACGGTCAGGTGCAGCTGGTCGGCGAGGTGGTCGATCGCGCCTGTGACTACGCCCAGCGAGCCGCCGCCGGCGGCATCGTGGCGGGCGCCGAGGCGGTCCACGCCCTCGAAGAGGGCGCCGCGCTCGACCTCGAGATCGACGAGCTGGCCGCCGATGTAGGCCCGCCGCTCTACGCGATCACGGCGCGCGAGCTCTCCTGGCGGCGCCAGCAAAGCGCGCTGCAGGCGACGTCGCGTCGGACGAACCTACCCTCCTACCGCACCCGGTTTTTCGGACGCGCCGCCGAGTTGGCCGTCATCGCCCGACTCGCCGATGAAGGGGCCTCGTGGGTCAGCTTGATCGGCACGGCCGGCATCGGAAAGACGCGCTTGGCCGTCGAGTTTGCCAGGCGATCGCTCCAAGACCGCACCGACGGGGGGCGCGAAGCGTGGTTTTGCGACCTGAGTGAGGCGGCCGGTGTTGCCGACGCGCTCTACGTGATCGCGCGAGTGATGGAGGTGCAACTGCCGCTCTCCGACGAAATCGAAGTGCTCGCCGACCGCCTCGAGAGCAGCGTGGCTGGGCGCGGCGACGTGTTACTGCTGATCGACAACGCCGAAGATCTCATCGACGAGCTCGCGCCGGTGTTGGAGGGCTGGCTCGAGGAGAGCGAGGGCTTGTTGCTCGTCGTCACCAGCCGGCGGCGCGCCGGGCATCGCCTCGAGACCGCCGTCGAGCTCGACTCGCTCGGCCGCGACGCGGCGCGCATCCTCCTCGAAGATCGCCTCGCCACCCCGCGCGGCGTGCAGGTGCGCTTCGGCGCTCAGGATCGCCCGGCGCTCCAGGAGATCGTCGAGCGCTGCGGTGAGCTTCCGCTGGCGATCGAGCTGGTGGCGGCGAGCGGCCGGCGGTTGACCCCGCGCCAGCTTCTGCGCGCTTGGCAGGAGGACGAGGCCGACACGCCCATGTCGCGCCTGCAGCAGGCGATCGCGCGCACCTTCGAGATGATCCAGCCTTTCGAGCAACACGCCTTGTTGCAGTGCTCCATCTTCGCCGGTGGCTTCACCGTCGAGTCGGCTGCCGACGTCGTCGATCTGTCGAGCTTCGACGACGCCCCGGCGGTCAGCGACGTGCTCGAGACGCTGCACAACCATTCGCTGTTGCGCTCGCGCGCCGGGCGTGACTCGGCCGAGGAGACCCGGCTGTCGATGTACGAGCCCGTGCGTGGCTTTGCGACCGCCCTACTCGACGCGGAGGCTGCCGAAGAGGCGCGTGGGCGGCACGCCGCACATTTCGTACGCTGGTCGAAGAAGGCCGTCGCCGGGCTCGAGGGGGCTGCAGAGACCGACTGGATTGGCCGGCTCACCGAAGAGTTGCCCAACCTGATCGCGGCCTACGAGCATAGCCTCGAGTGCGACCCGGACTCGGCGGTGCGCCTGGTCATCGTGCTCGGCGAGCTCGACAAGCGCGTCGGGCCGCTCGGCGGTCAAAAAGAGCGCGCCGATCAGGCGGTCGTCTTGGCCGAAGAGGTCGCCGACGACGCGCTTCTGGCCGAGGCGCTCGTCGTGCGCGGTCAGACCTGCATGTGGATTCACAAATACGACGGCGCGGCCGACGATTTCGCGCGCGCGCAGGAACTCGTCCGTGAGTCGGGTGACGCCTCGGTGCTGACGCGCGCGCTCTTGGGGCGCACCTTCGCGGTGGGTCACCGCGGCCATTATCGCGAGGGCCTCGAGTACGCCAAACAGGCATACGACGTCGCCCGCGGCAGCGGCACGCTCGACGAGATCGCCGCGCTGGCCTGGTGCGGGGTCATGCTCGGCAGCCTCGAGCGGGACGACGAGGGCGTGCGCCGGTTCAGCGAGGCGCTGGTGCTCGCCCGCCAGTTGGGCAACCCCAGCATGCTGGCGCGGGTGCTCTCCTCGTTGGGCACCGCCATCGGCGGCGACCAGCCCGCCGAGGGGCGGCGCTACTTGAACGAGGCGCTCGAGATCTTCCGCACTCAGGGCAACCGCCGCCGAGCGACCGTGGCGCTCTTCGAACTCGCCCGCGTGGCCGGATGGGAGGGCGATCACCGCCGTGAGGAGCGCTATTACGACGAGGCGCTGGTCGAGGGCGCCTCGATCGGTGTGTCCCAATACGAGGCGTTACTGTTGCACGGGCGGGCGCGCTCCCGGTTCATGCGTGGCCAATACACCCGCGCCGAAGACGACCTCATCAGCGCCCTTGCCAAGGTGCAGAACCAGGCGTACCTCGATTTGAGCGTCTGGATCTGGTCGTACCTGGGGGCCTGCTACGCCGCGCTCGACCGATTGGCCGAAGCCGAGAAATTCTTCGCCCGCGCCGAAGAGGCCATCGAGGACACCGATGCGGCCAAGTTGGCCGTGGTCCTCGAGGTGCTGCGCGGCTTCCAGGTCGCCGCCAACGCCCGAAAGCTGTATGGCGCCGACGACTTCGAGGCGGCCGAAGCCGAACTGGAGCGTGCCTACGCATGCTGCGAGTACCCGGGCCAAGAGGGCGTGCCCCACGTCAACGAGGCGCACGCTATCGCCCGTGCGCTGCGCGAGGCGCTCGACATGCAGGTCGAGCAGGGATTGGTCCCCCCGCACGTCGCCCCGACCCGGCGCGTGCTCCAGCTCGGCCCCGACGCGCGTTGGTTCGCCATCGACCGCGGCGAGCACGTCGACATCAGCCGCCGCGGCGCGCTGCGCAAGATCTTGGCGGCCCTGGTCGATCGGCGCTTCGATGCGCCCGGCGAGCCGATGTCGGTCGACGACGTCATGGCGGCGGGCTGGCCCGACGAGGTGCTCACCCCGAGCTCGGGCGCGCGCCGCGTCTACTCGACGATCAACCGCATGCGTGATCTCGGCCTCGACGAGGTGCTGCAGACGGTCGACGACGGCTACATGATCGACCCGGCGGTCACCCCCGTACGCTCCAAACATCACGACTGAGAACGCCCATGGATCCCATCATCCTCGTGCTCCTCGGCATCGGCGGGGTCGTCTTCTATGTCCTCTTCAAGAAGAGCGAGGACAATCGGCGTGAGACCCTCGCCAAGCGACTCGGCCTGTCGGTCGATTCGAGCATGCTCGGCAAGGGCGTCTTGTCGGGGCGCTACGAGGGAATCCCTGTGCGTATCGAGGAGTTCCGCCGCGGCAACGGGCAGCGCTCGCGCACGCTCACGCAGATCACCGCCGACATCACCGTGCCCTTGCCCGAGGGGCTAAAGATCGTCCACGAATCCGACCTCGCCCAGATCGGCAAGATCTTCGGCCTCCAAGACATCGTCATCCGCCACGCTCGCCTCGACCGGACCGCGGTGATCAAGGCGAAAGACCCCGACGCAGCGCGCGCTTTTTTGACCCAGGCCGGCAACGCCGACGCCTTGGCCGACTTCATGGAGCGCTATGAGAGCGCCAAGCTGTCGAAGGGCTCGATCGAAATCGAACGTTTCGGCCCGATGGAAGCCAACGCTCCCCTCGTGCTCGACGCGATGGCCGACCTGGTCAAAGTGCTCGCCGGCGAGCGCGAGTACCGCGGGGAAGTCGAGCCGTGGGAAGACGCCGGGCTCGATGCCGACTTTGCCGACGCCGGCGACCTCGTCAAAGCCGAACTCGCCCGCCGCAAAAAAGAAGGCCGAACGGCGAGCACGCCGTTCGACCGCGAGATGCCCCAGCCCGAGAAGTTCGGCCAGCCCCAACCCGGCCCTAAAAACGGATCGGGGTCGTCGGGGGATGGGAGTTGGTAGCTACAGTTTGACCTTTTTGAGGTATTTCTCGACCTCTTTGTACGACCGATCCACCCCCCCGTATTTCACCAGATTGCGCGCCGTGCGCAGCCAGTCGAGCGTGGTCGGTTCGTGGTCATGGGCGGCCTCGACGAGGTCGGTCTGCCGTAACGGGCGCTCGCGGCCGGTGTCGAAGATCTCCGAGAGCACAATATCCTTGGCCGCCTCGATGATGCCGTCGATATCGGCGCCCGAGGCGTACTCGCTGGCGCGGGCGAGGGCGGCGTAGTCGAGCCCGTCGGTCGGCACCTCCTCGAGCTTCGAGCGAAACATCGCGGCGCGCGCGTCCTTGTCGGGCGGCGGCACGAAGATCTGGCGGTCGAAGCGTCCGGGTCGCTTCATCGCCTCGTCGACGTCCCACGGCATATTGGTGGCCGCGAGGACCAGCACTTGGTCGTTGTCGTGGGTGGCGCCGTCGAGTTGGTTGAGGAACTCGTTGACGATGGTGCGCGTGCCGTCACTATTGGCCTTCGAGCGGGCGTAGGCCAGGGCGTCGAGCTCGTCGAAGAAGAGCACCGCCGGGCGATTGGCTCGCGCCCGTTCGAACATGAGCGACAGGTTTCGTTCGCTCTCGCCGCGCCACATATTCAGGATATCGCTGATGCCGACGCCGATGAACGTCGCCTCGCATTCGGTGGCCACGGCGCGGGCGAGCATCGTCTTTCCGCAGCCGGGAGGACCGTAGAGCAAGACCCCGCCGCCGCTCTTTTTCTTGAAGCGCGCGAAGAGGCCGGGGCGGGCGAACGGCTCGACGATCTTGAGCCGCAGCGTCTTTTTGATCTTCTCCATGCCCACGATGTCGACGAAGCGCGTCGGGCGGGTTCCTGCGAGCGAGACGACTTGGCCTTCGGGTGCCTCGTCCTCGGCGTCGACCACGCGCAGCTGCGGGCCGCCGGCGGGCACGCGCTCGGTCTTGTCGTCGAAGCGTCGGGCGAGCGCCTCGTCGGGCTGGAAGTCGTGGCAATCGCTCGCCGCTTCGTAGGCCTCGCGCGCATCGTCGAGCTCGCCCTTGGCGACCAGGCAATGCGCGACGCCCAAGTGTCCGTGGGCGCTGTCGCCCTGCTGGCGCACGAGCAGACGGTATTGCGCGAGCGCGTCGTCGACTTGCTCGGCTGCGAGCAGTGCGTCGGCGTAGGCGCGGCGGGTGGCGGTATCGAACGGGTCGCGCACGAGCGTGGCGGCCAAATCATCGAGCGTGGTGGACATCTCTTAGAATCCTGTCTTTTTGAGCACGCGAGTCAAAATCGGCGGGTAGATCCACGACATGAGCACCCACCCGACGTACACGAACGTGATCGTCACGAAGGTCGACGCCGACGTGTATTTCTCGGCGACCGCCAGCATGATCAGGCCGGCGACCCATACGGCGGCGACGCCGGCGTAGTCCCAGCGCACGAACGGATACCACGGCAGCATCGACCAGTGGGTGAGCGAGCGAAGCTCGACGAGCGCGTCGACCATCTCCTCGTCGCCAGGGTCGTTTCGAAGCAATTGACGGCCGACCTCGAGGGCCTCGCGGTAGCGCTTTTGCTCGAGGAGGACCACGAACATCGACGAGGCGACGTGCTCGGCCTCCGGGTTGTTCTTGACCAGCTCCGACAGGTTCTGCGCGGCGTCGTCGATGCGCCCGCGCGCCACGTTGATGAGCAGGTCGATCAACTCGACATATTCGCTGTGCGGGTCGCGGTAGCGCGCCTCGGCCATCAGCGCTTCGGCCTTGTCGAGGTGAAAGGTGAGCATCATGACGTGGGCGTACATCGCGTACAGCTCCCCGTCTTCGGGGTACTCGCGGATCAACTCGATGACGAGCTTCTCGGCCGCCGGGTAGTCCTCGGTCGCGTTGTGGATGCGAAACAAGATGAGGCGCGCCTCGAGATGCTCCGGCTCTCGCCCGAGCGCGCGGTAAATCTGGTTGTAGGCCTCACCGTAGTGGTCACGGCTGTAGGCAATGCGCGCGCCGAGCACGTAGTTCTGAATCGCCTCGGGCTCGAGGCGCACGGCGCGCTGGAGCCAGCTTTCAGCCTCGTCGAAGCGGCGCAGATCGATCAGTTGGTCGACGCGTGCGTGGAGTTCATCGAGCTCGGTCGCTGCCATGGCAGGGGTCGCTTCATTCATCCGAGAACCACCTTGGCTCCCGCCACAATCACCCACTGCACGACCATCGCCGCCACGATGCACCCGATCGCGGCCTTCCACGGGTTGAGCGGCTCGGCGCCGACCATCGTGTTGGTGCGGTGCATGGGACGGTGCATGAAGTAGAAGCCGCCCCACACGACCAACCCGAAGCCGCGGATCAAGTAACGCCCCGTGCGACTCTCGCTGCCGAGCATGTCGGCTGGAATCATGTTGGCGACGTCGACTGCGTAGACCACCCCGCCGATCCAGGCCACCGACGCGAGCGCGGCGAGTACGTACCAGCGAAGATCGTCTTTGGTTCGACGCAACTCCTGAGAGTTGAGCCACGAGAATGCGATGGCGGCGACCGGCCCGCCGAAGAACGACGTATAGAAGAGCGCCGTCGGCGAATAGAGCCGAACGGGCCGGTGTCCCGCCGACAGAGTCGGGGTCAGAAGGTCTTCACGGACGTGTGCCATGGCATCCCTGGCTGTGCGCGGTGGTGGTGCGAGAGCTGTTGCGCCGACAATCTAGCGTGTGGGTGGGGGCGTTGCAACGAAGGAGGCTCAAACTGCCGTTCACGTTCAGGTGCACGTGCACGTTCACGGAAAACCGCCCCAACCCCACGACACTGGACGCAGGCCGCGTCCTACGGTAGACGATTCCATTCGTATGGAAGGCACGGCCACCCCGAATTGTTACCGGTGCCGTTGCCCGTTCGTGTTCAACCGTAAACTCGCCAGCGAGGATCACCGTGGGTAAGGATTACAAAGCCACCCTCAATCTTCCGTCGACCGACTTCCCGATGCGCGCCAACCTCTCCGACCGCGAGCAGGACCAGATTATGCGGTGGGAGCGTGACGACATTTACGGGAAGATGATTGCGCGGCGAAAAGACGAGGGCGCCCAGCGGTATATCCTGCACGACGGCCCTCCCTACGCCAACGGCAACATCCACCACGGCCACATCCTCAACAAGACGTTGAAGGACTTCGTCATCAAGTACCGCAACCTGGCGGGCTACCTGGCGGAGTACGTGCCCGGCTGGGACTGCCACGGGCTTCCGATCGAGCACAAGGTCGACCAGAACCTGGGCGAGAAGAAGCGCGACATGTCCAAGGTCGAGGTGCGACAGGCTTGCCGCGAGTACGCCGACAAGTGGGTCAATATCCAGGCCGAAGAGTTCCAGCGCATGATGATCTTCGGCGCCTGGGAGCGGCCCTACACCACGATGTCGTACGACTACGAGGCGACGATCGTGCGTGAGCTGGGCAAATTCTTCGACAAGGGCATCGTCTACCGCGGCCTCAAGCCGGTCCACTGGGACTGGGCGGCCAAGACCGCGCTGGCCGAGGCCGAGGTCGAGTACGACGAGTTCCGCACCGAGCACGTCTACGTGAAGTTCCCCTTCAGCCAGCTCCCCGACGAGCTGGCCGAGAAGGCGGGCGACAAAGACGTGTACGTGCTCATCTGGACGACCACGCCGTGGACGCTTCCGGCGAACCTGGCCATCGCGCTCAACCCCGACCTGAACTACCAGCTCGTCGGCCACGGCGACGAAGTCTACGTGATGGCCGAGGGCCGTCGCGCCACCGTGCTCGAAGAGTGCGACATCGCCGAGGACGACGTCGAGACGCTCGCCAATTTCGAGGGCCGCGAGCTCGTCGGTGAGCTCGGCGAGGGCAAGGGCTTGGCCGCAGATCACGCCTGGCTCGAGCGCGAGTCGGTGCTGCTTCCGGCCGACTACGTCACCCTCGACCAGGGTACCGGCTGCGTTCACACCGCTCCCGGCCACGGTCAGGAAGACTTCCAGTTGGGCCAGCACTTCGGACTCGACGTCATCTGCCCGGTCGACCAGGAGGCGAAGTTTTATATCGACCTTCCGGTGCAAGCCGACGACGGCGAAAAGAACATGAAGGGCGTGCACGTGCTCACGGCGAACAAGTATATCGCCCAGCACCTGGCCAATATGGGCCGCCTGCTCAACAAGGCTGGCGACCGCATCACCATCCCGCGTTACCCGTACGGCTGGCGCACCAAAAAGCCGGTCATCTTCCGGGCGACCACCCAGTGGTTTATCGCCATGGAGCCCGAGACCGCCGGCAACCCCGACGGCCTTCGCCTGCGCGAAGAGGCGCTCGACGAGATCCAGAAGGTCAACTGGGTGCCCGGCTGGGGCCAAGACCGCATCGAGGGCATGGTCGAAGGCCGGCCCGACTGGTGCATCAGCCGCCAGCGCTCCTGGGGCGCGCCCATCACGGTCATGTACTGCAACGACTGTGACGAGGCGCTGGCCACCGGCGAGCTGTGCAACCACGTCGCCGATCTCATCGAGGAAGAAGGCGCCGACGTGTGGTTCGACCGCAGCCCGGCCGACTTGTTGCCGGAAGGGATGAGCTGCGCCGAGTGTGGCGGAACGGAGTTCACCAAGGAGCAAGATATCCTCGACGTCTGGTTCGACTCGGGCGTCTCTTGGTCGGCCGTGCTCGAAAACGAGCTCGGCTGGGGCGACCTCGCCGACCTGTACCTCGAGGGCAGCGACCAACACCGCGGCTGGTTCCAGTCGAGCCTGCTGGCGTGTGTGGGCACCCGCGGCCACTCGCCGTACAAGACGTGCCTGACCCACGGGTTCGTGACCGACGAGGACGGCCACAAGTACTCGAAGTCGTCCAAGAACTTCGAGCCGCCCGAAAAGATGCTCCAGGAGTACGGCGCCGAGATCTTGCGCCTGTGGGTCGCTGCGGTCGACTACAAGGGCGACATCACGCTCAGCGACGAGATCTTGAAGCGCATCGCCGACGGCTACCGCAAGATCCGCAATACGTTCCGCTTCATGCTGGGCAACCTGGGCAGCTTCGACGCCTCGCAGGCGGTCGACTACGACCGGTTGCACGACATCGACAAATGGGTGCTGCACCGCACCGCCGAGGTCGTCGAGCGTATCCAAGAGGCGTACGAGAACTACCAGTTCCACACGATCTACCACACGCTCCTGCAGTTCATGACGGTCGACCTGTCCAATATCTACATGGACGTGACCAAAGACCGCATGTACTGCGAGCTGCCCGACGGCGAGGCGCGCCTGGCCGGCCAGACGGCCTATTGGAGCGTGCTGCACGCCCTGGTTCGCGCCACCGCGCCGATCCTGTCGTTCACCTCCGAGGAGGTCTGGCAGCATCTGGACCACGGCGAGGACGATCCCGAGTCGGTCTTCTTGGCCGACTTCCCGGACGTGCCCGCCGAGTGGAAGAACGACGAGTTGGCTGCCAAGTGGGAGACGCTCTTGGAGGTGCGCCAGGACGTCCAGCGCGCCCTCGAAGAGAAGCGCGTGCCCCGCAAGCAGAAGAAGCCCGGCCAGATCGGCAGCAGCCAAGAGGCGCACGTCACCGTCACGGCCGAGGGCGACACGCTCGAGCTTCTTCGGGATTACGCCGAGATGCTCGACGCGTTGTTCATCGTGAGCTACGCAGACGTCGTCGAAGGGGAAGTGCCCGAAGACCAGAGCGTCGGCGTCGAAGTGGTGCCCGCCGAGGGCGAGAAATGCCCGCGCTGCTGGAACTACTGGATCGAGCCCGGAAGTGACAAAGACGTGTGCGACCGCTGTGAATCGGTGGTCGAGCAGTTGGACTGATATACATGAAGCCGAACGTCAAGAAGTACATCCTCTTTTTCGTCGTCATGTTGGTCGGCGTGGGTCTCGACCAGTGGTCGAAAGACTATGCCGCCGACCGCCTTGCGACGGTTCGCCCGGGCTACGTCCACCATCCGGTGGTGCTCGAGGTCGACGAGAGCGACAAAGGCGAGACGGTCGAGGAGTTCCTCGCCGGCGAGTTCACCAGCAACGACGCCGACGAGATCGCCACGGTCGCCAACTACCACACCCGCACCGCCGACGGCGTGCCCCTCAAGGGCGACATGCAGGTCGAGCCGGGCCAGGAAATCGAGGTGACCAACCGCAAGGTCGTGGTCATCCAGGATTACTGGGATTTCCAGTACACCGAGAACCCGGGCGCGGCCTTCGGCCTGCTCGCCGACGGCAACAAAGAGTGGCGCGTGCCGTTCTTCGTCGTCGTCAGCCTCATCGCGGTGGTCATGATCCTATATATCCTGCACGGGGTGTATTGGGAGCAGCAGATTTTGGTGTGGGGCCTGAGCTTCATCGCCTCGGGCGCGGTCGGCAACTTCATCGACCGAATACGCTTCGGCTACGTTATCGACTTCATCGTCTGGAAATACACCAACGAGTACCGCTGGCCGACGTTCAATATCGCCGACGCGCTCATCTGCATCGGCGTGGCATTGATGGCCATCGAGCTCATCCGCGACGCGTTTCGGCCGCGGGGTAAGGACGAAGAGCCTGCGAAAGTCGAGGCGTGACGATTCTTCGAAGCGCTATTTAGCTGGAGTTTCGCCGAATTTGTCGGCGTTTTCTTCGGTGCGAGGGCATCTTGCCCTCGTAAATTGGGCCGAAGGTAGGCCGTTTCAGGCCGCCTTGCGAGCCCCATCGGCCCCTGGCGGCGCGTGTCGGGCCAGTTGAGTTGTCTGTTTTTCGTAAACCCGGTCGTCAGACCGGGTTTGCCATAATTGTTCTTGCTCCATCTGGCGGTGAAATGCCTGGAGCATGTCGACGAAACTGATTGTCACTTTGTGCGGATACCACGGGGCCAGATAGCGCGCCCACCATATGTCTTTGAGCGGCTGACCATGGTCGAGATACCACAGCACCACAAAGCTGTAGCACAGCATTCCGAATGGAACCGTGCGCTCCGAGGCGATCGGCCGCCGCTCGATAGGAGCCTTGGGCCCGTGGATCGTCGAATCTGCAGGTTCGTCTCCTTGAGCGAATCCGTTTTGGACCTCCTCGATGCCCATGTACTGCTTGCAGTCACGGTAGCAGCTCTCCAGCGACCACCGCAGGCTCTGCGGAATCAGGACTTTGGGGCCCGAGCAGCCCGGCCGGCTTCGAAAGTAGTAGTTATCTTCGAGTCGTCCGCTCGGATCGCGAGTGATGACGACGGTCAGCACGCGATCCTTCCCGGCGCTCTTCCACTGAGCCTCAAATGTTTTGATCCAAAGCTGCAGTTGTTGACCATAGATGTAAAGGATTTGCTCTTTCCACGGCAGCTGGGGATCCTCAGCGAGCTCGGCCAACGATGGGAGCCGCTTGCCCCAGATGCGTCGGCGTCCCGGCCCCGGCGTTTGCTCGACCTTGGCATCAAAGAGAGCTGCATTGGCTTTGAATCGGCCGACCATCTCCATGTTATCGTCCAGGGCCGAAAAAACGGTCCTGTTGACGTAGTCGTTGTCGCCCACGACGACAAAATGGGCCTCGAGCCACCAGCTTCTCAAGACTGCGAGCATCTCGGCAAAAAGCTGGGGGCGGCTGCAATAGGCCTCAGGCGGACACAGCTTACGGGTGCGGTGCAGACGAAACAGCAACGGAACGGCGATGCCGCCGCTGTGCATGAAACCGACCGGGACCCAAACTGCCAGCGTCACAAATTGAAGACCCCAGCAGAATGCCGACTTGCGCACCCTCTTGCCGGTGAGGGTCGAGCGCATCGGGTCTCGATGGATTCCGGCGCCCATCACAAAGGGCCCAGTGCGCCGGCAAACAGTATCATCCACAAGCACATACACCGTTTGTCCGAGTCGGGCCTTCAAAGCCAACGCCAGCAGATGGCCGAGCTCATCCAGGCTCCATTTGGCCCGCGAAAAGAACCGATAGAATATCGAGAAATGTTTGGGCTCACCGTCCGGTTTCATCCTCAGCCCCGGCATAAAACGGCCGGCGCGCAACAGGTTACTGATGCATCGCCTAGATTCACATCGGATCCAGGCCAACATCAGGTAACTAAAGTTGTCGTAAGTCGGGGTGCTGAAGGCCGGTCGAAACATCTCGATGAGGGCTTTGATAGAGGCCATTGTCGAGCCAGGGCTTGGACGGTTGGACTGCTTGGTGTACGCAACCCTAGCAACCACCTCCAAGCCCTTCTTATTTTCATTTCGACCACTTATGCCACGTACCTACTAATCGCTGAGCATACTAGACGCGCCAACTCAAGGAGTGCCGCCTGAAAAGATGGCGAAACTCCAGATTTAGGCAGACAAACTACAAATTTGAGGGTCGTGTCAGCGACCTCGGTCGTCGGTTGGAACGATCCTTCGACACACGTTGGATAGAACGACCCCAAAATTGTAGTTTGTCCGCTCAAATAGCACGCTTCAACTCTCGAAGGCCTCCGATGTTCCCCACCTTATTCGACAGCTCCTGGATCGGCCTCGACGGCGCGCTGCACTTCACCATCCCGTCGTATTTCGCCGCCATCATGATCGGCTTTCTGGGCGCGGCCTACCTCGCTCAGAAAGACGCCGAGAAGATGGGCATCGAGCGGCACAAGTTCGTCGACTTCGCCATCTGGATGCTCATCGTCGGCGTGCTCGGCGCACGCTTCATGCACGTCATCGCCGACGGCCTCTTCTGGGACTACGTCCACCTGATCACCGACCCCTTCAAGCTCGACGGCCGCGAGTTGGCCAGCGGCGCGGCCTGCTTTGCCAACGAGCAATGCCTGGCCGACCAGCAAGCGGGCATGGATATCGGCGCGGTGTGCAACGTGGCCGACGGGCTGTGCTACCCGCAGCGCGACCCGTTTCGCTGGCTCAAATTCTGGGCCGGCGGCCTGACCATCTACGGCTCGCTCATCGGCACGGTCGCGGTGGCCTGGTACTTCATCAAGAAGAACGGCTGGGACACCTGGAAGATCTTGGACCTTGGCGGCTACGGCATCCCATTCGGGCTGTTCATGGGCCGCTTGGGCTGCCTGGCCGCCGGCTGCTGCTTCGGCGACGTCTGCCACATCGACTGGCTGGGCGTGCGCTTCCCGCAGGGCTCGCTGGCCTACCAGCACCACTTCGACAACCACTACGACGCGCTCAACACGCAGTGGCACGAGGGCATCAAGGCGAGCCTGCTGGTGTACCCCACCCAGCTCATGTCGAGCCTGTACGCGCTGTGCATCTTCTTGGTCACGTACTTCTGGGTGCGCCCCAACAAGAAATTCGACGGGCAGGTCTTCTTGACCTTCGCCGTGCTCTATCCGATCGCGCGCTTCATGGTCGAGTTCCTGCGCGCCGACCAGCGCGGCACGATTCTGGGGCTGTCGACGAGTCAGGCGGTGAGCATCCCCGTCGTCCTGCTCGCCGCGTTCTTCCTTTGGAAAAAGTGGCGAGAGGCGAAGGCGGCGGAATCTTCGGGGAGCGAGGACTTGTAGAGCTGCGACCCTACCCGAAAACCTCACCTCATGTTAGATCTAAATCATCCCCAACGCGTTAGTACCGGTCGTAACCCACGACCGACTCTGTCTACGGAGGATGTAAATGGATCTGACCCACCGGGCTCATGCCGCCGTCGTAGCGTTCATCGCCGCGACTTTCGTCACCTTCGCCGCTCCCGCTGACGCTGACGCCTTCTGCGGGTTTTACGTCTCGGGCGCCGAAGCCGACCTATACAACGACGCCACCATGGTCAGCCTGATGCGCCAGGGAAAGCGCACCGTGCTCGCCATGCAGAACAGCTACGAGGGGCCGCCCGAGGACTTCGCGATGGTGGTGCCCGTGCCGGTGGTGTTGGAGAAAAAGCAGGTCAAGACGCTGTCGGATGACGTGTTCAATCGCCTCGACCGGCTCACCGCGCCGAGGCTCGTCGAGTACTGGGAGCGGGACCCGTGCTACAAGCCGCCGAAGCGTCACTACTATGAATCCCAGGACATTGCAGGCGAGATGTCTTCGCGCTCGCGGCGAAGCTCGGCGAAGAAGTCCAAGCCCAAGGTCCAGGTCCACGCCAAGTTCAAGGTCGGCGAGTACGATATCGTCATCTTGAGCTCGACCGAGTCGACCGCACTCGAGGATTGGCTCAACCAGAACAAGTACAATATCCCCAAGGGCGCCGCCCCGTACTTCAAGCCGTATATCCAAAACGGCCAGTACTTCTTCGTGGCCAAGGTCGACGTCGAGAAGGTCAAGTTCCAGGACGGCAAGGCGGTGTTGTCTCCGCTGCGCTTCCACTACGACAGCGACGACTTCATGCTGCCGGTGCGCCTGGGGCTCATCAACTCGAAGGGCGCGCAAGACCTGATCGCGTTCGTGCTCGGCAAAAACCAGCGCTACGAGGTCGCCAACTACCCCAACGTGACCATCCCGACGAACATCATCGTCAACGAGGAGGTCAAAAAGAACTTCGGCGGCTTCTACAACGAGCTGTTCAACAACGTGATGAAGGAGAACCCCAAAGCGGTCGTCACCGAGTATAGCTGGGCGACCTCGACCTGTGACCCGTGCCCGGGCCCGCCGCTGCGGCCCAACGACATCCTGAGCCTGGGCGCCGACGTCATCGACGGCCAAGCCTCCAAGCCGTCGTCGTCGAACGACCCTCCCGGCCAGCGTCGCCGACGCCGCTTCGTGCAGCCACCGCCCCGCATGAATACCCGCGGCTGGGTCGTCACCCGCCTGCACGCCCGCTACAACAAGCACACCTTGGGCAAAGACCTCGTCTTCAAAAAGGCCCCGCCGATCATCGGCGGCCGAGGTATGCCGCAGGGCGCCGAGGGGATGATGCACGAGAAGGGCTCCCGGCAGGCCAACGTCAACAACTTCCAGGGCCGCTACATCAAGCTCAACCACTGGGAAGGCGCCGTCGACTGCGAAAACCCTCGCCGCGGCGTGTGGGGTGGACCCAACGGCCAGGGCCAGGCGCGCTCGCAGGCCGCCGGCGACATCGCCTTCGACAAGCCCGAGTCGGACTACGCGCTCGCCAAATACGTCGAGGAGGAGAACGTCCCCGGCCTCAAATTCCCCACGAAGGACTACTCCGAGCCGGTCGGTAATCTCTTTCCGGTCGTCGATACGAAGTCCGGCGGCATGGGCGATGGCAAGATAAATGACGGTAACGGCAACGACGGGAACAAGGCTAAGGACGGCTCGGGCGGCGAAGTGCGCCACCCGCGTGGCTCGGGCACCGGCGGGTGTGCTGGGCCGAGTGGAGAGTCGAAGGCCGGGCTGTCGTTTGTCGTGCTTCTGCTCGCGTTCGGTGGGCTCGGAAAAATCTTGTGGCGGCGGGAGTGATCGCCATCCGCGGAGCCGGGGCAAGCCCCGAGCGGAGCCCTTGCCGGTGCAGCCCCACGGCTTGCCGTGGGGTTTTGACGCCGAAAATCACATATGACCGCCAACAAGACGTTGCGCATCGGCAAATACGGCCGCAAATGCAATATTCGGCATGGCCAATTCGCCGCGACGAATATTGCCGAATTGTGAAAATCAAAGTTGGTACGGAGTTCAGGTGGCGCACGGTGTACCCCACGGCAAGCCGTGGGGCTGCACGGGCGCCCCAAACAACGGGGCGAGCTCCGCTGGGGGCAAGCCCCCGCTCCGCGAACTACAAATCATTGGAGGGTTGAAATGAGTTGGACTTGTCGGATCTCTACAGCTTTTTTGACGATCATCGTCGTTTCACTCCTCCTGCCCACCACCGCCTCGGCCTTCTGCGGCTTCTACGTCTCCGGCGCCAACGCCGACCTGTACAACAACGCCACCATGGTCAGCCTGATGCGCGAGGGAAAGCGCACGGTGCTCTCCATGCAGAACAATTACGAGGGCCCGCCCAAAGACTTCGCGATGGTGGTGCCCGTGCCGGTGGTGCTCGAGAAAAAGCAGGTCAAGACGCTGCCCGACGACGTCTTCGCCCGCCTCGACCAACTCACCGCGCCGAGGCTCGTGGAGTATTGGGAGCGCGACCCGTGTGAAGTTCGGAAGAAGAAAGGCAGCCTGTTGCTCGATCTTGGCAGTAGCGGTCGCGGCAGCGCGGGCATGCAGTTCAGCGTGCCGGCCAAGGCGAAGGTCAAGGTCCACGCGCAGTTCAAGGTCGGCGAGTACGATATCGCCATCTTGAGCTCGACCGAGTCGACCGCGCTCGAGAAGTGGCTCAAACAGAATAAGTACAATATCCCCAAGGGCGCCGCCCCGTACTTCAAGCCGTATATCCAAAACGGCCAGTACTTCTTTGTGGCCAAGGTCGACGTCAAAAAGGTCAAGTTCGAGGACGGCGAGGCCGTGTTGTCGCCGATTCGCTTCCACTACGACAGCGACGACTTCGTGTTGCCGGTCCGGCTGGGCCTCATCAACTCGAAGGGCGTCCAAGACCTCATCGCCTTCGTGCTCGCCAAGGGCCAGCGCTACGAGGTGGCGAATTACCCGAACGTGACCATCCCGACGAACGTGGTGGTCAACGAGAAGGCCAAAAAGAACTTCGGCGGGTTCTACAACGAGCTGTTCGACAACGTCTTGAAGGAGAATCCCAAGGCGGTGGTCACCGAGTACAGCTGGAGGACGTCGACTTGCGACCCGTGCCCGGGCCCGCCGCTTCGCAACAAGGACCTGATGACCTTGGGCGCCGACGTGCTGACCGCGGCGATGCTCGACAAGGCGGCCGAGCAACGTGAGGAGGCGCGTAAAAAATCGGGGAGTGTCGCGCCCGCGCCGCGACGCCGCGTCGTCCACCAAAACTGGGTCGTCACTCGCCTGCACGCCCGCTACAACAAGCACACGCTGGGCAAAGACCTCGTCTTCAAGAAGGCCAAGCCCATCGTCGGCGGCCGCGGCATGCCCCAGGGCGCCGAGGGCACATTCAGCGAGAAGGGCTCGAAGCAGGCCAACGTCAACAACTTCCAGGGCCGCTATATCAAGCTCAATCACTGGGCGGGCGACGTCGACTGCGAAAACCCGCGCCGAGGCATCTGGGGCGGGCCGGGCGGCCGCGGCAAGGCCAAGGCCGACGCCGCCAAAGACCTCGCCTTCGACGCCCCCAAGTCGAAGCTGGCGCTGTCCAAATACGTCGAGGAGAAGAAGGTCGCCGGTTTGAAGAAGGACGTCGCCAAGTACAACAAGCCGGTGGGCGACGTCTTGCCCTCGACGGGCGCCGAGTCGCCAGAGAAAGACGATCCCGAGAAAACCAAACCAGCGAAACCCAAAAGGGACAAAAACGACGACGAGTCGTCGATGCTCCCGGCGTCCGGCGAGGACTCGGCGCGCGCCCAGACGGCCGCGTCGGGCGGCTGCGCCGGCCCGGGCGGGGCGTCCGAGGCGGGGATGCCGCTCATCGTTCTGTTGCTCGCGCTCGGTGGGTTGGGGCGGGTTTTGTGGGGGCGGGAGCTTTGAGCGCCCTTGCCTCTCGAGCGGTCCCCTTAGCCTCGCAGACAGCGCTCGGCACTTCCCCATGCGCTGGAAAACGCGCTGGGGAAGGGGATTGCAGGCAAGGAAAGTGGTTCATAGGTGCAATCCCCCTCCCCAGGCCGCTTTTCAGGACCAGGGGAGGTGGCGGCGTGGCGTAGCCATAGCCGCCGGAGGGGCCCCCTCAGCCAGCAAGGGACTCCAGCACGACCCACCGTTGGCAAATCCACCCAATTTCGGGTATCAACACCCCACCAATTGACGTGTTGCTGTCCCCGGTGGAGTTGCCATGAATTGCTCTCGCTTGCTGTCCCTCGTCTGCCTGATTGCTGCCAGCCTCGCCTTTACGAGCACCGCATCGGCCCAATCGAAAACTCGCGTCGACCTGTCGGTGGGCATCAAAGGAGGCGCGGCGATGTCCGCGGTCACCGAGGTGCCCAACCTGACCCCCGAGCAGTGGACGCGCTACGGCGCGCGCGACGACGTCTCCGGGTTCTTCGGCGCCTTCGGCGTCGGCGCCGCCGCCGGGCTCGCGCTCGAGGCGCGTGCTTGGGAGGTGCTGGGGCTGGAGACCGGCTTTTACTACTCGCAGGACCACGCCACCGGCTGGCTCGACAAAGAGCACGCCACCTCGAACACCAACCTCGGGCGCATCTACTCCGAGCAGGAGACCAGCGCGCTGCACATCCCGCTCTTGCTCAAGGTCAACGCCAAGACCGAGATGATTAAGCCCTTCTTCGGGCTCGGCCTGGAGTTCGTCCTGCAGCAAGACAGCGACCTGAGCTACCGCACCGACGACCGCGCCGTGGAGCCCTTCGAGCGCGAGTACGAGCGGCGCAACCGCATCGAGGAGTCGAGCTACACGCTGCTGCAAATCACCACCGGCATCGAGATCGACCTGGGCGAGGTGCGCATCCCCATCGAAGTGCGCGCCGGCTACAACCTGGGCTGGGACGAGACCTTCAACGCCCGCGTCGACCCGCGCCAGCAGGACGACGGGAGCTACTTGCTGTTCTATAACGGCGAGTATCTGGGGAACTTCGGGTTCTTTACGGGTGTGATGTATGACTGGGATTTGATGATTTAGGGCATTGAAGGCGTAGCTTTTTGGCGCCCCCCATCCGCCTCGCGCTACACCGCGCGCTCGGCACCTTCCCCCAGGGGAAGGGATGTCCCTGCGGAAAGCTACGTGGTTCAGAGGTGCTAAGGCAGCCCTTCCCCACGGGGAAGGTGGCTCGCGCGCCTTACAGCGCGAGACGGATGGGGGGTGCCGCGAAGCTACGCCCTGCTTTCCGCAGAGGCCCACCACCCCAGTTGACGAACGCCCCCACAAACGCCACATTACCCCACACTCGGAAGTATCAACCTCAACAACCCAAGAGGACACACCCATGAGCACCCTCAAGAAATTCGACGAAACCCCGTCCGATTACGTCTCCGGCGATGGCGAGCTGCACGCCATCCTGCACACCAACCACGGCGACATCGACGTCAAGCTGTTCGAAGACCGCGCCCCGAAGACCGTGGCGAACTTCGTCGGTCTGGCGACCGGTCAGCGTGAGTACAAAGATCCGGGCACCGGCGAGTGGACGACCGGGTCGTACTACGACGGCATCATCTTCCACCGCATCATCGACGGCTTCATGATCCAGGGCGGCGACCCGACCGGCACCGGTCGCGGCGGCCCTGGCTACAAGTTCGAGGACGAGTTCCACCCGGAGCTTCGCCACGACTCGGCCGGCAAGCTGTCGATGGCCAACGCCGGGCCGAACACCAACGGCAGCCAGTTCTTCATCACCCTGGGCGCCACCCCGCACCTCGACGACCGCCACGCCGTGTTCGGCGAGGTCGTCGGCGGCATGGACGTGGTCCAAAAGATCGGCTCGGTGCAGACCGGCCGCGCCGATCGCCCGGTTAACGAGGTGGTGATCGAGAGCGTCGACGTCAAGCGCGTCTGATCGCGCACGGGTCTGATAGTGTAACGGTGCCGCCGCCGCCCACGACTGGCGACAGGAGGCGGCGAGTGGAGGAGACGATGAGCAACGCCCTTTCCAAGCTTCTGGCCGCAGGCCTTCTAGTCGCCTTCGGCGTCTTCGTGCCGGCCTCCTCGCAGGCCGAGGGGTTGGCGCTGGGCGCCAAGGTCGGCGGCAACTGGAGCTTGTTGAGCAAGCCGTCCGATCCGGCCGGTGAGCCCTCGCTTTTGAGCGGCTCGGCCTTCGACGGCATGGGCTTTCTCGTCGGCGGCACCGTTCACTATCCCCTCGTCGAGACCCAGGGCGCCGTGCTCGAGTTCGAGGGCGGCCTGCTCTTCAGTCGCCACTCGGCGATGGGCTTCGAGCAAGATCCCGAGACGGGCAACCGGCGCGACGTCACCCTGCAGGCCAATATGCTGCGCGTGCCGCTGCTCGTTCACCTTCGCCGCGGCACCGCCGACACCCCGGCCAGCGGCTTTCGCCTCGGCGTCGGCCTCGAGCCGATGCTCGGCCTGCAGAGCGGGGCCATCGTCGATCCCGGCCCCGAAAAGCTGCACACCACGCCCACCTCCCATCTGGGCGCCACCGTCGCGCTCGGCTTCGACTACCAGGCGAACCCGCAACTGAGCATCCCCCTCGAGTTCCGCGCCACGTGGGACCCCTTCGTCGCCGACAACACCGTCGAGCGCTTCGACGACTTCAACACGTCGAACGACCCGGGCAACTACCAAGTCGCCTACAACTGGCAGTTGTTCTTCATGACCGGCGTGCGATGGCAGTTGTGAGGGAGCACAAGAAGAGTAAAGGAGCGAAAGAGTAAAGGAGCGAAAGAGTAAAAGAGTGAAAGAGCGAAAGAGTTGAGGCAGCGAAAGAGTAAAAGAGCGAAAGAGTAAATAAGCAAAGAAGCAAAACTCCCCCATTGCCTTTGTGGGACGCGTTGGCATGTTCAGCACGTAGCCCGACTTCACCCGTTTACTTCTTCACTCTTTTACTTTTTCACCCGTTTACTTCTTCACCCGTTCACTTCTTCACTCGTTTACTTCTTCACTCTTTTACTTTTTCACTCGTTTACTTCTTCACTCCCTTTCACTTCTTCACCCTCTTGCCATGTCCTTCTACGCTGGCTTCGACATCGGCGGCACGAACGCTCGCCTCAGTCTCTTCGATGATTCGTGGCAGGTTTTGGCCGAGGCGCGCGAGAGTGTGCGCGAGGCGCTGACGCCCGAGGAGGTCGGGCAGGCGATGCATCGCATGCTCGAGGACGCCGGCGCCGAGGCCGGAGTCGACCCGGCGAGCCTCGCCAGCGTGGGCGTGGGCATCGCCGGCCAGCTCGACGCGACCGGCTCGGTCATCATCAACGCGCCCAACCTGGGCTGGCGGGATATTCGCTTCGCCGACATGCTCCGCGAGGAGCTCGAGGAGGACTTCGGCCAGCTCGATATCCGCATCGTCAACGACCTGAGCGCGCTGTTGTGGGGCGAGCATTGCAAAGGGGCGATCACCGACGCCGACAACGTCTTGGCCGTGTACGTGGGCACCGGCGTGGGCGGGGCGATCTTGTCGAACGGCGAACTCATCAACGGCGCAGGCGGCAAGGCCGGCGAGATCGGTCACGCCAAGGTCGTGCCCGGCGGCCGGCTTTGCGGGTGCGGGCAGCGCGGCTGCGTCGAGGCGTACGCGGGCGGTGTCCACCTCGAGAGGATGGCCGCCGAGATCGCCGAGCCCGAGGGGCTCGACGCGGTGCTCCGACCCGGCGAGGCCATCACTGCCGACCTGTTCGAGGCTGACAAACTCGCCGCAGAGGGCCACGAGGCGTTCGACGAGCTGTGGGAGAGGGCCACCGACTACCTGGCCCTGACGATGGCCAACGCCTGCACCCTGCTCAACCCGGCCGTACTGCTGTTGGGCGGCGGCATCCTCGACAACCTCGACGATTTCCGCGGGCGCGTGCTCACCAAAGTGCCCCCGCTGGTGCTCGAATCCGCCCGCGACGACCTCGAGATCCGCTTCCCCGAGTTGGGCGACGAGGCCGGAGTGTTCGGTGCCGCGAAGCTCGCACGAGGCACATGAGTCGTATGTCATCTAGCGAACCCAGCCAAACCTCCGGCGTCGTCCTCACGCGCGGCGCAGGCGGCGAGCTCGAACTCTTCTGGGCGCGCAGGCCGCACGATGCCGGCTTTATGGGCGGCTTCTTTTCGTATTTCGTCGGTCGCGTCGAGCGCGAAGATCACTCGACGCCCCTCGACGTCGACGAGGGCGAGCTCGCCGTCGCGCGGGAGTTCTACGCGGCGGCGACCCGCGAGCTCTTCGAGGAATCGGGGCTCAACTTCGAGGCGAGTCGGCTCGCGCACCTGGGCGGCTGGCGTACGCCGAGTTGGCTCGACGAGGATTTCTACACCGAGTTTTTCTGGCTGCACCTGAGCGACGAAGAGTGCGAGCGCCTCGGGGTCGACGAGCTCCATAAGAAAGTCGACCGCGACGAGATCGCCTTCTCGGAGTGGATTCGCCCCGAAGACGCGCTCGAGCGCTGGAGCACGGGGCGCGCGCCGATGACGCCGCCGCTCGTGGCCGTGCTCGACATCTTCGCGCACACGCCCCTCGACGAGGTCGCAGGCGAGCTCGACCGGCGCCGCGACGCCCACAGGCGCGACGCGCCCATGGAGATCGTCGGCGGCCTGAGCGTCCTGCCCCTCGAAACGGCGACCATCCCGCCGGCCACGCATACCAACTGCTATTTTGTGGGCGACGAGCGCTTCGTGGTCATCGACCCGGGCTCGGCCGACGACGCCGAGCTCGAGCTCCTCTTCGGCGCGATCGATGGTTTCCTGGAGCAGGGGCGCGGGCTGGCCGCTGTGGTGCTCACGCACCACCATCGCGATCACGTCTCCGGGGTGTCGGCCCTCGTCGAGCGCTACGACGCCGAGGTCTGGGCGCATCACGAGCTGGTCGCTCGCCTCAAGGACTTGCCGGTCGACCGCGAGCTCGAAGACGGCGAGGCGATCGAGCTCGGCCCGGACACGTTGACCTGCCTGCACACGCCAGGTCACGCCCCTGACCACCTGTGCCTGTTCCACGAGCGCACGAAGAGCGTCATCGCCGGAGATCTGGTCGCCTCGAAGGGGACGATCGTCATCAACCCGCCCGAGGGCCACGTCGGCCAGTACATGGAGAGCCTGCGGCGTATCCGCGAGCTCGGCCCGCGCACCATCTTTCCGGCCCACGGCTGGGCGATCACCGACCCGCGCGGGCGGCTCGACTTCTATATCTCCCACCGTATGAAGCGCGAGCGCGGCATTCTCGAGGCGCTCAGGCGCGCCTCGACGTCGGTCACGCCCATCGACCTCGTCCCCGAGGTGTACGACGACGTCCCCGCCCACGTGTGGCCGTTGGCCGCGCGCAGCCTGCTCGCCCACCTGGTGCATCTGGTCGAAGAGGATTTCGCCGAGACCGATGGGCAGAAGTTTTGGGCCACCGAGAATTTGGGCGGGTAGGGTGTTTGTAAATCGAAGAGCATGTCTTGCAGGGATCGTTGCGCCAGCTACATAGGCATCTAAGGACATAGGGGCTGCGAGTTGGAGGCTCGGCACGATACGCAACCCTTATGTCCTTAATTGCTTATGTAGAAGGCGTTGCGCCCCTGCAAGGCCACCGATAAAAGCCAGATCCAACTTGTACCCGCGCATCCAGCGCACAAATTTGTTAAAGTAGTTGCGTCAACGCCTAACCGCGCAGAGGACTATGGCAATGAAGGTACGTCGACAGCTTGTGGCATGGATTGGTGCTGGCTTGATGCTCGCCGCGGGCACGCCCGCGTTTGCTCAGGACAGTAAACAACAGCAAAAGGCGCCCGCCGCCGAGTCGGAGGCGCAGGGCGACGCCGACAAAGCTGCCCTCGACCTGTTGGAGACGGCTCAGAAGCAGTATCAGGCAGGCAAGTGGGAGCAGGCGCGCGAGAGCTACAAGAAGGCCTACGATACGGCCCCCGACGACAGCCGCCTCAAGGCGCAAGCGGCGCTGGAGTGGAGCAGCCTTTTGTGGGAGCAGGGCGATTACGCCGCGGCCGACAAGCGCGTGGACGACGCGTTGAGGCGTGCGCGCAAGTTGAAGATGAACGAGGCCGTCGGCCGCCTGTTGCTCACTCAGGGCCATATCCAAGCAAGCCAGGGTAAGCTTAGAAAGGCCGAAAACACCCTCAAAATCTGCATCAACCTGACCTCCGAGCAAAACGACGAGGTCTTCGGGGCGTTGTGCAAGCTCAACCACCGTCTGGTGCGCCAGCTTCGCGGGCGTCCGGCAGGGCCCGACTCCGACTATAAAAAGGCGATCGCGCAGCTCGAGGCCGCCGGCACGCCGCTATCGGTGGGCTCGGCGCTGGCCAAGACCGCCGGGCTCTACGCCCAGGGCGGCAATCCTGCCAAGGCGCTCGAGTTGTTGAAGCGCGCCCAGCAGAGCTTCTCCAAGGCCGACAGCGTGCCCGCGCAGCTCAGAAACCGGCTGCGCATCGCCAAGTTGTTGCAGGAGCAGGGCCAGCACGCCCAGGCGGACAAGTACCTCGAGGGGCTGGTCGGCAAGTTCAGCGCCATGAATAACCGGCCCGCGCTGGTCGACGCGCTGGTGCTCACCGCCCAGTCCGAGATGCACAAGGGCAACGCGGCGGCCGCCCAGAAGCACTACGAGCGCGCATTGTCGGTGGCCAAGAAGACCAAGAGTCCGAATCTCATCGCCCGCAGCCAACTCGCCTTGTGCGAGTTCGGCGTGAGCGCTGGCAAGGGGAGCCAATTCGAGGACAAGTGCACGGCGGCGGCCAAGACCTTCGACAAGCTCGGCATCCCCGACCTCGCCGCGCGCTCGAACGCCCAGCTCGCCGGGCTGTACCACGCGCAGGGCCAGCTCAACAAAGCCAGCGCGATGTACTCCAAGGTGATCCAGCGCCTCGAGAAGACCGGCGTGCCCGGCACCCACGACACCCCGGCGGTGGCCACCTATCGCGCCAACCTGTGCCAGGTCGAGATGAGCCTGCGCTCCAACGGCGCGCACTACCTGTGCAAAAAGGCGCTCGAGGAGCTCGAGAAGCAGAAGTCGGCCAACCCGGCGATGCTCGCCGCGACCCACTACGGCGTGGGCGTCACCGCCGGACGCGACGGCTGGGCGCCCGGGGGGCTCGACCACCTGAACAAGGCCGTCGAGCTGTCGCTCGAGCAGACGCCCCCCGACCGCGCGCTCGCCTCCGATGCGATGCTGCGCCGCGGCATCATTTTGGGTCAGATGAAGAACAAAGAGGACGAGGCCGCTCACGCCTTCAAAAAGGGCATCGCCATCACCGAGCAGGACAAGTCCGACAGCCTGCGCGCCACCCGCGTGCAACTGCGCACCCAACTCGCCCAACTCCAGCTCGAAGAGAGGGAGTGGAAGACCGCCAAAGGCTCGCTCGAAGCGCTCATCGAAGACGCCAAGGGCGACCCCCAGTCGCAAGCGTGGGCCTACAGCGGCTTGGCCCGGGCCGAGTTGAAGCTCGGTGACAAGAAGGCAGCCAAGAAGGCGCTCCAAAAGGGCTTGCCGTTGGCCAAGAAGGCCGGCGACAAGGAGTTGGTGAGCAACTTCAAAGAGAATTTGGAGAAGTTCGAGGAGTAAGGGTTGAGTGGTTGAGTGGTTCAGTTGTTTAGTGGTTTCTTGGCTGCGGGATGTCGCCGGTTCGCGGCGTCTTTGCCCATCGGCTTCTACGCTAGAGCTTCTCGATTGCGCTTGCGAGCTCGATCACTCGACCACTGAACCACTGAACCACTGAACCACTGAACCACTCAAACCCAGTGCCCGAATTACCCGAAGTAGAAATCACCCGCCGAAACCTCGTTCATTGGTGGGAGGGCCGCGCCGCCACTGAAGTCGTCGTGGTCGACGACAAACCGCTGCGCGACACCGACCCCGACGCGCTCGTCGAGGCTCTGAAGCAGCGTGCCGAGCGCATCGACCGGCACGGCAAATACACCGTGGTCCGTCTGGAGGATGGCTCGACGCTCATCGTTCATTTTCGGATGACTGGAAAGATCGTGCGCTGCGAGGAGCCCGAGCCCAAGTACGCGAGGCTGTCGTGGAAGGTAGACGACACCGGCTGGCTCGTCTTCAAGGACCAGCGCCGACTGGGCACCGTCCGGCTGCTCGCTCCGGACGAATTCGAGGAGTACGAGCCCATCCAAAAGATGGGGCCGGATGCCTTGGAGATCTCCGGCGAGCAGCTGCGCGAGCTGCTACCCGAGCGGCGCATGCTCAAGACGGCGTTGATGGACCAAGAGGTCATCGCCGGGCTGGGCAATATTGCGGCGATCGAGATCATGTGGCGCATGCAACTCGGTCCGCGGGCCAAGTGCGGAGACCTGACTGACGAGCAATACGACGAACTTGCCGAGACCATCGTCGAGTTTCTCGAACACGTCATCGCCGTCGAACAAGCCGATGAGGTGGTCTACCTCGAGGAGAGCCGCGCCGACAATCCATTCGACGTGTACGGCCGCGAAGGCGAAGCGTGTCCGCGCTGCGGAACTGAGCTCGCGCGTACCAAGGTCGGTGGTCGGTCGAGCTATTACTGCCCGTCGTGCCAACCAACCACTTAACCACTCAACCACTCAACCACTCAACCACTCAACCACACGGGTCGAGAAGCTGCCCCAGATCAGTCGACCTCAGTCAGCCAATTCGACATCGGTTCGAAGACCGTCTCCTGGGCCTTCTCGGAGATGAACAGGTCGGCATGGGCGTACCAATTTTCGTCGTCGCCGACCACGAGCACATCCGAGCAGCTTCCGGTGGCGACCCTGCATACGCTGTTGGCCGCGCCGGCGGGCACGATGCCGTCGGAGTTGGCCAGCAGGCACAGGATCGACAGGTCTTCGACGTGGGCCAGAGCGTCGGTGACGTTGACCCCGTCGACGACGAGATCGCGGTTGTTGATCCACTTGGCGATCTGCACGTTCAGGTACGGGTTGGGGTTGTCGACCGTCTTGACCATCTCGTCGGCTTCGCTCAGGTCGATCTGGTCGGCGTTCATGTAGATCGACAGCAGCCAGGGGACCTTCTTGAGCATCGGCAAGAAGGTCTTGGCGAGCAGGCGCGTGCCGCGAATCGGCACCAGAGCGGCGACCTTGGGCGACTGGAAGGCGAATTTGACCAGCGGGTGGACCTCGTCCCAGCGCAGCGGCCCGCCGATGGCGATGAGCGAGGCAAACCGGTGGTTCTTCTGGTGGTGGGCCAGGTACCCGTAGAGTACCGAGGCGCCCAGACTACAGCCGACGGCGTGGACGTTTTCGACGTCGGGCTCGGTCTGCGTCTCTTCGAGCACCAGGTCGAGCACGACCGGAAAGTCGACCAACCCCAGCTCACGAAAACCGTACTTGAGCGTGCCGCCCACCTTTTGGGAGTCGCCTTGGCCGCGCAGGTTCGCCGCCCACACCTCGAAGCCCTTCGAGCACAGGTACTCGATCATCGAGGGGCCGGTGGGGTGGAAGTTCAAGATGAAGGTGTTCATCCCGTAACCCGGGATCATCACCACCGGCTTGCGAGACGGATCGAAGTATTCAGGATCGTGGTAGCGCGTGACGTCGAGGCGCCATCCGTCGAAATTGTTGGGGCGAAACGTATGGTCGATGAGCATGGAGGCCTCGTCGTTACGAGGGGGAGCGCCGTGAGTGCGGTGGTAGGCAGCGTTGAAAACTCGTAGTATTCAGGATTTTCTGTGAAAAAAGAATTGAAATACTTGTCTATTGTCGCTTTTAAGCGTACCGTAGAGTCGACATTTGCCTCGAAGAGCGTGTTTTTTTGAGGCCTGATTCATCTTGCAGGTCGAGTTGTAGAGACCGTGAAAGATTTTAAGCAGAACCCATCTGGCGTCGTTCGACATACCTTCCATAAATCGTGGGACGAGCCGCGGCAAGCGACCACGAGCCGTCGATGTACCGATCCCTCCCGACGCGTCGCACTACTAAAAGCCCTTTGCCTTTCCACCGTCCTTGCATGGAGTCCGTCGATCTGGGCCCAAGACGCCGCTCCAGAGGCGTCCAGCACCGATCAGGCAGCTGACGAGCAGGCGGAGGCGGCCGAGGAAGGCTCGGCGTCGTTCGACGAGGACAAGTTCTTCGACCTGGTCAGCCAGGGTCAGACCAAATTCAAGGCTCAGGACTACGAAGCGGCCGCCGAGCTCTTCAAGCAGGCGTACGCGATGAAGCCCGACGCCACGCTGCTGTTCAATATCGGCATCGCTTTCGAGAAGCACGGTAATCTCGAAGAAGCGCTGGCTTACTATGATCGGTTTGTCGACGCGCCAAACGTGGAATTAAAGGCGCGAAGCCACGCCAATAAGCGCTCGAAACTCATCCGCGAGATCCTCGACGACCGTGCACAAGCCAAGAAAGCCGAAGAAGCTGAGAAAGCTGAGGCCGAAGCTCGCGCAGGTCGAGAGGCGGCCGCGTCGCGGGAGCAGGCCGAGTCCCAACCCGAGCAGCAACAGGCCGGCGTGGGCCAGCAGACGCAGGCTCTGCCCGAGCCGCAGTACGACTACACGATGACCTGGATCACGCTCGGATCGGGGACTGTGGCGGCGATTGGCGGTGGGGTCTTCATGGCCATGGCTCATTCGTCCGGCGACGACGTGCTCGACGGGGCGACGCCCGAGGCGCGTCGAGCCTCGCAAAGCGACGCCAATACCTACGCCATCATCTCGGACAGCCTCTTCATCACCGGCGGGCTTTTGGCTGCCACCGGCGTGTACTTCTGGCTAACGGCCGAACCGATCGAGCAAGACACTCGAGCCACCATCGCTCCCCAACTCGGCCCCGACCGAGCCGGAGTGCAGATGCAACTGAAGTTCTAAACACCAAGTCGCGCCAGCGCGTGGCGGCAGGTTGATAATGGACCGACTTTCAATCCTCGACCGCACCGACTCGGGGCGGCCTACATACTTAAAACACCCATTTAATCACGATAGGTGACGCAGCGCCGCCAGGCCGCCGTAACACCTCGACCTCACTGTCGAAGTGACTCTTCGGCTGACCAACAGCGGTAGTCAGACCATGGCCAACAAGACACACCCAGAAGCTGACAGCGAGCAGGTTTCCACCCCGTCGGGTCCCGAGGGGGAGCAGGAGTTGGCGTCGGTCGAAGTCGAGCCGATCGAGTCGACGTCGTCTCAATCGCAGCACGCCGATATCGAGCAACTGATCGGCAGGAAGATCGCGGATCGCTATCTCGTCAAACGCTGCATCGGCGTCGGTGGCATGGGCGTGGTCTACTTGGCCGAGCACGAGCAGCTCAGCCGCAAAGTGGTCGTCAAGACCATTCGGCGCTCCGACCTCAACGACGAATCCGACGCCAAGCGCTTCGAGCGCGAGGCGCTGGGTCTCAGCCAGCTCGACCACCCCAATATCGTGACCATCTACGACTTCGGCCACGAGGGGACGCTCTCCTACATCGTCATGGAGTTCGTCGACGGCGGCACGTTGCGTCAGGTGATGAAGAATACCGGGCCGATGGTGCTGGCCGACTTCGGTCTGGTCGCCATTCAGATCCTCGACGCAGTCGGAGAAGCCCACCGCCGCGGTCTGATCCACCGCGATCTCAAGCCGTCGAACATCATGCTCTGTGAGAAGCAGGGCAAGCCGAACTTCGTCAAGGTCCTCGACTTCGGGTTGGCCAAACTGCTCCGCGACGGCGCGGAGTTGACCCAGAAAGACACCGTCATCGGCTCGGTCTCCTACATGGCGCCCGAGCAGATCTTGGGCATGGACGTCGACACCCGCGCCGATGTCTACGCCCTGGGCGTGCTCTTCTACCAGATGCTGTCGGGCGAAAAGCCGTTCAAAGGCGGTGAGATGGGCGTGCTGTACCAGCACGTGCACTCCGACCCGCCGCACCTGTCGGAGGTGCTGCCGGCCGACCACGATATCCCCAAGAACGTCATCGATCTGGTCCACGTGTGCCTGAGCAAGGATCCCGACGACCGTCCCCGCAACGCCAACATGGTCCAGGAGATGTTGCGCGGCGCCGTCGACGCCTCAGACATCTTTGCCAGTCCTTGGTCGGGCGCTCGCCACCTGAGCCCGGGAAGCGGCGAGTTTTATATCCCCACCGAAGGCTCGTCTAGCCGCAGCAGGCAGGTGCCTCAGGCCGGCGAGTACAGCGGAGTCATCTCGAAGCCCCTGCTCCAAGAGAATGTCGAGCAGGCCACCGCCGACCCGTCGTCGAACAAGCTCAAGATCGCGTTGGCAGCCGTCGGCCTCGTCGCTCTGCTCGGCGTTGGCTTCGCTGCCATGAATATGGGCGCCGAGAACGACGGGGCCGACGAACAGGCCCAGGCCCAGCAGCAGGAGGACTCCGCTCGAAGCGCGCGCGAGGCGCTCGACCGCGTGGACGCCCTCATCAAAAAGGGCAGCTACGCCCAGGCCAAGATGATCCTCGACTCCACCAAAGACTCGCGCAAAGGCAACCCGGAGTTGCTCGAACAAGAGGCGCGTCTGCGCGTGGCGATCGACTTGCAACGTCTGATGCAGAAGGCCGCCGAGCAAAGCGAGCATGCTCAGTTCGACGAGGCGATGGCGACCTATCGCAAGGTGCTCGAGCAGGACGGCAACCACGCCGACGCCAAGAAGGCCCTGGCAGAATTGGAGAGCTATCCCGTGGTGACCGTGACCTCGACGCCGGCCGCGTCGCTGTGGGTCGACGGGGAGCGGGTCGGTCAAACGCCCATCGATCACCGGCTCGCCCCCGGGGAGCACACCCTCGAGTTGAGCGTTGCCGACTACCAGAAGTGGACCGAGACCTACGAGCTGGCCGTCGGCGATCACGAGCGGATTCAGGCCAAGCTGCAGAAAGCCGGGGGCTCCGCAGGAGCTCGCCGAGACCGCCCAAAGGCCCGGCCCCGCCAAGTCGAGCGCTCGCAGGGACGCAAGCCGAAAGCCTCGGCCGGGGCGAAGCCTGCTACCAAGACCTCTGCTTCGACGAAGGAAACCAAAGAGCCAAAGCGCAAGATCGACTTGCTCATGCCGGCCGATGAAGATCTCGAGGACGATTCGGTGCCCATGATGGGCATCGAGTGAATGAAGTCACGCGATTGGGATCGATGTGACTGAGACGACGATTGAATGACGACGCACTCAAATGTGGACATGGCTCGATGTATCAGCCCATGAGAAGGCCGCGAGGGATGGTAGCCGCGCTGGTCGCTGCAATGCTTGCCGGCGCGATCGGATGTAGCGACTCCGCCAACGACACGGACCCCTCGCCGGACGCCGGGGCAGACGCCTCGGGCGACGTGACGGTGCGTGACGTGCGCGACCCGCAACTGCCACCGACGTTCCCTAACGTGGCCGACGTCATCCGCAGAAACTGCGCCTCCGGGGCCTGCCACGGTGGGCGCGGGGCGGGCAACTTCTACATCCCGCACAACGTCGATGCCACCAATGCAGAAGTGCGCTACGCCCTGCAAGACGTGACCAGCAGGAAATGGGAGATGCCTTTGATCGAGCCGGGAGTTCCCGCCGAGAGCGAGGTCTTCTTGCGTATCACCTCCCAGACCGAGGGAGAGCGCATGCCTCAAGAGCCGCGAGACCGGCTGCTGAGCTGGGAAATCGAGATGATCGAGAACTGGATCGCAAACGGCGCGCTGTACGAGGAGTAGGCGCCTTCGAACCACGAGATGGAACGGTTTTTAAAGAATGGTTCGCTCCGGCGGATCAGGCCGGCTGCCAGCGGCGCCGGCGAGGAGGGGAGGGGCTCGACGCCGCTCCCCAAAGAGGACGCAGGACATCTTCCTGCGAATGTGTCGCACACATGATGTTTCACATGAGCTGCAACGAGAAAGGAGAGAGAGGATGAGTGACTCGAAGAAATTGAACCGACGTGAAGCCATCAAGCGCATGGGCATTGTCAGTGCGCTCACGCTCAGCGTGCCCGCCACCCTCTGGGGCTGCGGCGACAGTGCGACCGACGACTCGAGCAACGGTGGAGTGGACGAATACGACAAGCAGCGCGTCAAGGCGCTCGAAGAGGCGAGTCGCAAGAAGTTCTACTCCGCCGCCGATCCCGACGTGTGGGAGGGCAAGGCCGGCTCGCACGTGCCCGCAGTGACCTTCGTCGGCGGCGGCATCGTCGAGGTGTTCACCAACCACGAGATGACCGTCGAGCACCATATCAACGCGCACTACATCAAAGACGCCGACACCGGCGAGGTGCTCGGCCTGACCGAGTATAGCGGCCTCGATGCCGAGGCGCGCACCGAGTTCACCCTCCCGGCGGGCGTGCAACGGATCATCGTCCACTCGTGCTGCAACCAGCACGAAAACTGGGTGGCCGATGAAAAAGACGTCTCGTAATGACCACGCAGGCGGAGCGCGTCTGCTTGCAGGCGCGCTCCTCGCCGGCATCACCGACTAGCCTCGCAGATTTCTTTTATACGGGTTCACAGGATGTTCAGGAACGACCCCTCCGCTGCCGTAGCGGCACGCACTGCACTCGTCATCGCCGGCTGCATGCTGTTGGCGGGCTGCACGAGTCTCGAAAACTTTACCGAGTGCGAAACGGACTCCGCGTGCAAGAGCAAATATGGATCGCTCTCCGTATGTGCCGACGACGGCATCTGTGAGCAGATGACTCGGGACATGCTCCAGGCCCCCTGTGACCGGACCTACGGCAACTTCGGCGCAGAAGACGTGGTGCCCGTGGGCGTGCTTCTGCCGAGCAGCGGCGCGCTGGGCGGTGTCGGCACGCCGGTGCGTCAGGCGATCTACCTGGCCACCGACGACATCAACGCCATGGGCGGGCTCAACGGCCGAGAGATGGCCCTGGTCGTGTGTGATTCCGCCGGCGACCGCGATGTGGCGCGGCAAGCGGCGACTTACTTGATCGAAGACCTCGGGGTCGAGGCCATCCTCGGGCCGCTTACCGCCACCAGCGCCTTCGCGTTGGCCGACTTGGCCAAGCAGCACGAGGTGCCGATGATCTCGCCGTCGATCACCGACCCGAACCTGTCGGACATCGACGATGGCGGCTATATCTGGCGCACCGTCGCCACCGACGACAAGCAAGGCGAGGCCTTGGCCAAGCTCGTCCAGCACATCATGGACACCGTGCTCGACAAGCCGCACGAGGACGTCCGAGTCGCCATGGTCGTCAACGACGACATCTACGGCGAGACCCTCAACCGCGCGTTTACCCAGCACATGATCGCGAGCGGTTACCTCGACTTCAACCCCAACCCCGGCGGCCCCGATCAGGTCGTGTCGATCTCGTACGAAAACGCGGTCAACATCGACCGGACCGTGCCCACCGACCTGGAGATGTTCAAAGAGCTGGAGAGCCTGTCGCCGGCGCCGGATATCGTGGTGTGGCTCGGACGCCCCGACCTTTGGGTGACCATGCTCTCCTACGACCAGCTGATGCGCTCACCGACCATCGGCCACACCGCCTATCACGTCATGCCCGACCTGGCGAAAGACATCGCGCGCGCCGAGATGGGCAGCGAAGAGGTCGCAGGGCGCATTTGGGGCACAGCCCTCAAGACCAACGCCGACGCGAGCTACCCGCCGTTCCAGAGCTTTCGAACGATTTACCAAGACGCTTGGGTTTATGATCCGGTGCAGGTTCAATACGCCTCGAACGGCTGGGACGCTACATACGCGCTGGCCATCGCCGCCAAGAACACCGACCTGAGCGGCGAGCAGATCAACAAGGGCCTCGAGCGTCTGACCGCCGATGGCACCGAAGTCGAGGCGGTCAAATCGGATCTCCAAAAGGCGTATAACGCCGTGAGCAACGGCCAATCGGTGGCGCTCCAGGGGGCTTCGGGCCCCATCGCCTTCGACCCGCAGACCGGCGACATCGAGAGCGACCGCGACATCATCTTGTGGTGCTACGCGCACCATACGCTGACCGAGGTCGGCAGCATCTTCGACGGTGAGACGTTCACCGCGCGCAGCTGCATCGAGGCAGCGGCCGAATAGGCCGGCGCCGCGTGCAGCGGTGCAAATTACGCAGTGGCCGGCGGCGGTGCGCAAAATATGCGCGCTGCCGCCGGCCACTTTTGCTCTGTGCGTCACACTGCACCCTGATCGCGCGGTTGGCACGCACCTTGCTCTCCTTACGTGATATCTTGTTTACGAAGAGTAACGTGAGGCGGCCGGGGAGGCCGCAACGAGGAGCAGCATGTTCGGTCGAGTGCAGAAATCGGGGAGAATTAGGCGGGTGCTGTCGAAGACCTGCGTGGAGTGCAACACGGCGGTGGGGTACTCGGAGTCGGTATGCGGCCACTGTGGCACAGGACGCCCCGAAGCGGGCTGGGATGAGCTGGACGCGTTGGTCGACCCGTGGCTCGGACGGTTGATCCACGACCGTTATTTACTGCGCCGGCGTATCGGCCACGGCGCGTCGGGTCGGGTTTATTTGGCGTCGATGCATCCGACCGATCACGCCGTGGCCATCAAGTTGATCAATCTGCGAAGCGAGCCCGCCGGCCAAGATGCAGGCGACGCCAAGCGCCGCTTCGAGCGTGAGATCGCCGCGCTGGCCCACCTGAACAGCCCGCACGTGCTCCAGTTGATCGACGTGGTCGAACTGGCCGAGGACTACGTAGGCTTGGTCACCGACTTCGTCGACGGCCACACGCTCGGCCAGGTTCTGGACCGAAGCGGGCGCCTCGAGATGGCGCGGGCGGTCGAGCTCGGCTCCCAGATCGCCGACGCGCTCGGCCAGGTGCACGCCGCGGGCGTGGCCCATCGGGATTTGAAGCCCGACAACATCATCGTCGAGCAGCTGCATCGCGACGACGAGATGATTCACCTGATCGACTTTGGTATCGCGCATATCTGCGGAGAGGTCTCCAAGACCCACGGGTTTGTCGGCACGCCGCTATACGCCAGCCCCGAGCAGAGCCGTGGCGACGAGATCGATGTTCGCACCGACGTCTATTCACTGGGCGCGGTCCTCTTCCACCTGCTGACCGGTCGGCCCCCGTTTACGGGCACAAACCCCTACCAACTGCTGCACAAGCACGTGACGCAAACGGCCCCCGCTCTGGCCGAGGTGGCCGGCGACCGCGACTTCCCCGAAGACCTCGAGAGGCTGGTCGCCGACATGCTGCGCAAAGCGCCCAGCCAGCGCCCGGCGTCGATGCACGAGGTCGCCGAGCGGCTGCGCGGCATCGCCCCGCACCTCGGCGCGCGCGCCTCCGGGGACGGCCGTGGCCACGCTCCGTCGGCAGCCATCCTCGCCGGCAGCCGCGTCATTCCCTACGAGCGCTCCCCTCGGGTGGTCGCACCGATGCAGAACCACCCCGCCGATCCCCAGCGAACGCGCGACGACTCGTCTGCCCAAGATACGTGCATAAATTGGCGTGTGCGTCACAGCTGAGCCGCCGCTGCACAGGGCCGCCGGATGCCTGCTCGGCTGCGCCATCAGTTGCGCAAATCCGCCAGATTTCCTACAAACGACCCACCAAGCTGTATACCTAGGCCAAACCGCACGACCGCAAGCCGCCCGCCGGCTGTCGTGTGCGCGTGCCTGAATCCGGACAGCCCTAATCGCTGACAAACCTAATCAAGGAGCCAGAAGGTGAACGAAGACAAAATCGAGAGCATCCTTCAGGAAGAGCGCAAATTCGAGCCGCCTGCCGACTTTGCCGCCCAGGCCAACGTCGACGCGGACAAGCTCCAAGAGCTTCGCGACAAGTACGAACAAGATCCGGACGCCTTCTGGGGTGATCTGGCGCGTGAGGAGCTCGTGTGGGACGAGGAGTTCGACACCGTGCTCGAGTGGGAGCCGCCGTTTGCCAAGTGGTTCACCGGCGGCAAGCTCAACGTCAGCGCGCAGTGTCTCGACCGACACCTGGACACCTGGCGGCGCAACAAGGCCGCGATCATCTGGGAAGGCGAGCCGGGCGACCAGGTCACGCTGACCTACCAGCAGCTGCACGCCGAGGTGTGCCGTTTTGCCAACGCCCTCGAAGGTCTCGGAGTCGAAGCGGGCGACCGCGTGGCGCTCTACATGCCGATGGTCCCCGAGTTGGCGATCGCGGTGCTCGCCTGCGCGCGCATCGGCGCCCCGCACAGCGTCATCTTTGGCGGCTTCAGCGCCCAGGCCATCCGTGAGCGCGTCGAGGATGCCGACTGCAAAGTGATCATCACCGCCGACGGCGGCTGGCGTCGCGGCGAGGTCATCCGCCTCAAAGACGCCGTCGACGAGGCGCTCGAGAAGGGCTGCGACAGCGTCGAGGACGTCGTGGTGGTGCGGCGCACCGAGAACAAGGTCGACTGGAACAACGAGCGCGACCACTGGTGGGACGATCTGGTCGGCGGCCAGTCGACCCATCACGAGCCGAAGTCCTTCGACTCCGAGCACCCGCTGTTCATCCTCTACACCAGCGGCACGACCGGAAAACCCAAGGGCGTGGTGCACACCTCGGCGGGCTACGCGCTGTGGACCAAGCTCACCTCGCGGTGGGTCTTCGACCTCAAGGACGACGACGTCTACTGGTGCACCGCCGATATCGGCTGGATCACCGGCCACAGCTACATCGTGTACGGCCCGCTTCAGGAGGGCGCCACCAGCCTGATGTACGAGGGCGCGCCCAACTACCCCAAGCCCGACCGCTTCTGGGACATCGTCGAGCGCCACGGGGTGAACACGTTCTACACCGCGCCGACCGCCATTCGCGCGTTCATGAAGTGGGGCGAGGAGCACGTCGACAAGCACGACCTGTCGACCTTGCGCCTTTTGGGCACCGTCGGCGAGCCGATCAACCCGGAGGCGTGGATGTGGTACCGCGACAAGATCGGCAACAACGAGTGTCCCATCGTCGACACCTGGTGGCAGACCGAGACCGGCGGCCACATGATCTCGCCGATGCCGGGGGCGACCACCACCGTGCCCGGAAGCGCCACGCACCCGCTGCCGGGCATCGAAGCCGACGTCGTCGACAAAGACGGCAACTCGGTGGGCGCCAACGAAGGTGGCTTCCTGGTGATCAAGCGCCCGTGGCCGTCGATGCTGCGCACCGTCTATGGAAACCCGGAGCGCTACAAGCAGGGCTATTTCGGCCGCTTTGGCGACATCTACTTTGCCGGTGACGGCGCTCGCAAGGACGAGGACGGCAACATCTGGATCATGGGCCGCATCGACGACGTCATCAACGTCAGCGGCCACCGTCTGGGCACCATGGAGATCGAGAGCGCGCTGGTGAGCCACCCGGCGGTCGCCGAAGCCGCCGTGGTCGCGCGTCCCGACGAGATCAAAGGCCAGGCTGTGGTCGCCTTTGTGACCACCGAAGACGACGAGCCGCCCCGAAGCCTGGGCGACGACCTCAAGCAGCACGTGGTCGACGAGATCGGCGTCATCGCACGCCCGGCCGAGATCCGGTTCACTCCGGCGCTGCCCAAGACCCGAAGCGGCAAGATCATGCGCCGACTTCTGGCCGACATCGCCGCCGGGCGCGAGACCGGTGACACCACCACTCTCGAGGACGCCAGCGTGCTCGAGAAGCTCAAAGGTGAGGCGAAGGGCCAAGCCGACGGAGAGCCCGAACCGGCGTGAGCATCGACGGGGCCCTTCGGGGCCCCACCATTGATTCCACACACGTCCGGATCTACACTTTTAGTGAGCCGTCTCCGTCCATCGGAATGCCGCGCCCCGTTTGGCGCGTTTCATTTCTCGACGGACCTCTATTGCCGCGCGTGTGAGAGATGACTTACGAGGAATTCGAGTGGAACATCCTGAAGTTGGCCTATGAAGACGGGTTGGAGCGCTTCCAGCCTTCTTACCTCGCCTACGCGCTCGGGCTTCCCCACGAGACCGTTTCGACTTACCTGGAGCAGGCCACTCACGCCGGCCTGATCGAGATGGATGTCACCGAAGACGGCCGCTTGGAGTATTTCGTGCCGGGCGTCGAGGGCAAAGCTGCGTTGCCCCAGCCGGTATGGAAAGACCAACTCGACGCCGAAGCTGCCGCCGACGCCAACGCAGCCTCGCCGACCCAACAACCCGACGAGACGGTCTCTCTGGGACATGACGGCGCCGTCGCCGACTCCAAGCCACAGCAGGCCCTTTCGTCGGCAAATAAGCAGTCGGCAACGGACCCATCTGCAAACAAGCACGGCGACACCGAGCAGAACCTGCCGACCAATGGCTTGGTGCGCGCCGACAGTGGCGGACTCACAAAAAAGTCGACCGAAACCACCGACGGAAGCCTCGACGGGGTCGCCCGTGACCGCGCGCTCGTGCGGCGTCGGCCGCCCAAAGCCAATCGCGTCGGGCGAAGCCAGCTTCCACCCGCGCTCCGTGCTCACATTCAAGCACGCTACGGCGCCGAAGATGGGTCGGTGACCGACGGGCCTCCCGGGGCTTCGGTGGCCGTGCTCGACCGCGAAGCCACCGTCAACGACGCCGACAATCTCGTCGTCGAGGGCCAACTGGTCAAAGCCGACGAGCCGTCCCACTCGACGCACCGAAACCACAACCCCAACAACCTGCCGGCACGGGTCGACACCGATCTCGACACCTTCACCGACCCGTCGCAGACGATCTTCATGCGTCAACTGAAGGTCTACGGGGTCAAGTCCGAAAAGGCTTTGCGCGAGCACGTCGAGCGCCTCTTCGGCTCGTTTGGCTACAAGGCCGTGCACGTCGGCGGCCAACGCATGCGCTTCGAGCGGGGCAGCGTCACCTTCATCCTGGCGCTCGTCCCGCTGTTCGTGCTCGTCTTGCCCCTGTTCGTCTACTTGTTCCTGTACTGCATGGGCCGCTCGACGATCCAGCAAGAGCCCATCGAGCTCGACGTCCAATTCCGCAAGCTCGGCGACGAGCAGGGCACCTACGAAATCGACCTCACCTTCATCGGCATGCACGGCGTCGTCCTGGGCGCCGCCGACCAGCGCGTGCTCAATCAAGAAGTCGACACCCTGCGCGACGAGTTGCAGTGGGCGCTTTCGACCGGTTGAGCCGTCCCCTCACCGCGTATTCGGAGCAAATCTTCTCACCATCGCCGCGCTGGCCCGCATTCTACGCGGACCAGCGCGGTTTTGGTTTCCCCGCATCGTCCGACTTCGGCTTCGCAGATCGTCCTCGTCGATGATTTGATTGTTTCCTGCCTGCGATTTCGTTATCCTCAACTCAGCATACTTTGCTACACAATCTGTATTCGAGTCGTAATGGCAGTTTAGTCCCACGTGCAGGGCGCTAAACGTGCCATTTTTCGCTTTTTGGGGACACTTTGGATCTTTTCGCGGGGAAGCAGATGCATAAACAGAAGATTACTCGTTGGCTAATTATGTGTGCAGCGGTGGTGGCGTTCGCCTTGGCCGGGTGCACGGAAGAGAACACGGGTCAAAGCGGGCAGTCGGAAACCGACTCCAACAACAGCGCCGACGCCACGAGCGACGCCGGTGACGAAGGCGGAAGCGACGCCACCGACACGAGCGATCCGACCGACGGCGGCTCGGCCGACGACGGCGGCGAAACACAAGATGACGCCGGCAGCGGCTCGGACAGCGGTGGCGGTTCGACCGACTCCGACGGCGATGGGATCATCGACGCCGAAGACAATTGCCCCGACGCCTCCAACGCCGGCCAGGACGACAGCGACGGCGACGGCGTGGGCAACGTGTGCGACAACTGTCGCCAGATCGCCAACGCCGACCAGGCCGACGCCGATGGAAACGGCACCGGCGATGTCTGCGAAGGGTTGAGCTCGCCGGCTCCCTCCTCGCGCCAAGACCTGTGGGACAGCTGCGATACCATCGCCAGCGACCCGAGCTCGTGCGACACCGAGTGCAACGACGGCATCGACAACGATGGCGACGGCCTGATCGACTTGGCCGACGACGGCTGCATCAGCCCCTGCGACACCTCCGAAGACCCGAATATCTCGGGCAACAAGCCCACCTGCATCTCGGGCGACAACGCCTGCATCGACAGCAACGACCGCTGCGCGAGCGAGTGCCGCTGGGACGGCGACGGCGGCAGCGGCAACGACCACCTGTGCGACCCGGCTCCCGGTTGTGATTGCTGGGGTTGCTGCAATGGCGTGTCGATGCTCGACGGCACTTCCTGCGAAGTCGACTACTCCTGCTATGACAACGGCTGCTCGGACTGCAGCGGTTCGGCGGCGTCGACGTGCAGTCAGGACGTCTGCTCGAGCTGCCCCGAGGAGTGCGACAGCATCGACAACGACTGCGACGGCGAAATCGACGAGGGTTGCGCCGCTGACTGCACCCCGATGATCGAGGTGTGCGACGGCATCGACAACGACTGCGACGGCGAAGCCGACGAGGGTTGCGGCACGTGCACGGTGGAGGTGTGTGACGGCGACGACAACGACTGCGACGGCCTGGTCGACGAGGGTTGCTCGGTGTGCACGCCGAGCACCGAGGTGTGCGACGGCGTCGACAACGATTGCGACGGCACCGTCGACGAAGACTGTTCGCAGTGCACGCCGAGCACCGAGGTGTGCGACGGCGTCGACAACGACTGTGATGGCGATATCGACGAAGGCTGCACGAGCTGCACGCCGTCGTCGGAGGTGTGCGATGGCGTCGACAACAACTGCGACGGCCAAATCGACGAGGGCTTCGACAATGACGGTGACGGCATGACCACCTGCGGTGGCGATTGTGACGATTCCAACGCTGACATCTACGAGGGCGCCTTCGAGTTGTGTGACGCACTCGACAACGACTGTGACGGTGGCATCGACGAGACCTGCGGTTGATGCAGGTCGGTCGAACGATGGCGCGGCAACGAGCTTTGCCGCGCCATCGATCAATTGTACTGAAACGGATCTGAGTTCGATGGGCCTGAGGCTCGTCGAGTCAATGGATTGCTAGAGGACATTTATGCGTCGAACCAAGCTTGCAGTGTGGTTGATCGTGTGCGTTTTCGTTGCCATGGGCCTGGTGTCAGGCTGCAGCGACGATTCGGGCGGAGGTCAGACGACGAACAACGAACTTGGCGACGCGGGCGTCGATGCCGTCGATGAGGATGTCGACGCGTTTGCGGATGCCCAGGACACCGCCGACGACGGCGAGGACGACACCACCGATCCGGTCGACAGCGACAACGACGGGATTGTCGACGCGGAGGATAACTGTCCGCAGCAGCCCAACAGAGCCCAAAGCGATCAGGATGCCGACGAGATTGGCGACGCGTGCGACAACTGCGCGGCGACCGCCAACGTCAGCCAGGAGGACTCCAACGGCGACGGCATCGGCGATGCCTGTGAGAACGACACCGACGACAGCGACGGCGACACCATCCCCAACGCCGGTGACAATTGTCCCAGCATCCCCAACCAAGACCAGACCGACACCGACGGCGACTCGGTGGGTGACGCCTGCGACAACTGCCAGGCGACGGCCAACTTCGACCAGCAGGATTCCGACGGCGACGGCGTGGGCGATGCTTGCGCCGATGGCTCCGACGGCGACGACGATAACGACGGCATCATCAACATCGCCGACAACTGCCCGCAGGACGCCAACGACACCCAGCTCGACACTGACGGCGACGGACGCGGCGACGCGTGCGACAACTGCGTCGATGTCGCCAACTTCGACCAGGCCGACACCGACCAAAACGGCACCGGCGACGCCTGTGAGGACACCGACACTGACGGCGACGGCGTCATCGACCGTGACGACAACTGCCCGGCGACGAGCAACCCGAACCAGGAGGACGCCGACGGCGACGGCGTGGGTGACGATTGTGACAACTGTCCGCAGACCGCCAACTTCAACCAGGCCGACACCGACCAAAACGGCACCGGCGACGCCTGTGACGCGAGCGACGCCGACGGCGACGGCATCACCGACGGCAACGACAACTGCCCCAACGACGCCAACGCCAACCAGGTCGACACCGACCAAGACAGCGTCGGCGACGCCTGCGACAACTGCCAGACCGTGCCCAACATCAACCAAGAAGACGCCGACGGCGACGGCACCGGCGATGCCTGCGAGGGCACCGACACCGACGGTGACGGCATCACCGACCTGTACGACAACTGCCCCCTGGCCCCCAACCCGAACCAGGACGACACCGACGGCGATGGCGTCGGCGACTTGTGCGACAACTGCCCGACCGTGTCGAACTCGAGCCAGGCCGACGCCGACCAGGACGGCGAGGGCGATGTGTGCGAGGGCTTCAACGACCCGGCGCCGTCGTCGCGCACCGACCTGTGGAACGACTGCCAGAGCTTTTCGAGTGACCCGAGCTGGTGCAACAGCCCCTGCAACGACGGCATCGACAACGACGGCGACGGGCTGATCGACCAGCAAGACGACGGCTGCGTCAGTCCCTGTGACTCCTCCGAAGACCCGACCATCTCGGGCAACCACCCCACCTGCATCGCCGGCGACAACGCCTGCAGCGACAGCAACGATCGCTGCGCGACCGAGTGTCGCTGGGACGGCGACGGCGGCAGCGGCAACGACCTGCAATGCGACCCGGCGCCGGGCTGCGACTGCTGGGGCTGCTGCAACGGCGTGTCGATGCTCGATGGCACCGCCTGCCAGACCGACTACTCCTGCTACGACAACGGCTGCTCGGACTGCGGTGGCTCCAACGCCTCGACGTGCACGCAGTCGATTTGTTCGAGCTGCCCCGAAGAGTGCGACAATATCGACAACGACTGCGACGGCCAGATCGACGAAGGCTGCGCCCCCAACTGCTCGCCGACCCTCGAGATCTGTGACGGCGTCGACAATGACTGCGACACCGAGGTCGACGAAGGCTGCAACGGCTGCACCCTCGAGGTGTGCGACGGCGCGGACAACGACTGCGACGGCGACATCGACGAGGGCTGCTCGACCTGCTCGCCGGCGCCCGAGCAATGCGACGGCGCGGACAACGACTGCGACGGCGATATCGACGAGGGCTGCCCGACCTGTCAGCCCTCCGAGGAGCTGTGTAACGGCATCGACGACGACTGCGACGGCGACATCGACGAAGAATGCACCGACTGCACCCCGCAGACCGAGACGTGTGACGGGGTCGACAACGACTGCGACGGTACGGTCGACGAGGGCTGCCAGAGTTGCACGCCCGAGACCGAGACGTGCGACGGGGTCGACAACGACTGCGACGGGGATGTCGACGAGGGTTGCGCGACCTGCCAGCCGACCACCGAGTACTGCGACGGGGTCGACAACGACTGTGACGGCGACATCGACGAGTGCTGCATCCAGTGCACGGCCACCGGTGAGTCGTGCGACGGCGCCGACAACGACTGCGACGGGCTGATCGACGAGGGCTGTTATGTGTGCGAGTCGACCGAGACTTGCGACGACGGCATCGACAACGATTGCGACGGGCTCATCGACGAGGACTGCGGCTGCACGCCCACCGCCGAGATCTGCGACTCGATCGACAACGACTGCGACGGTCTGGTCGACGAGGAGTGCGGTAGCTGCGTCAATCAAGAGGTCTGCAACGGCGTCGACGACGACAACGACGGCCAGGTCGACGAGGGCTTCGACCGCGACGGCGACGGCGTCACCGTGTGCAACGGCGACTGCGACGACACCAACCCCGACGTCTACGAAGGTGCCTTCGAGGCCTGCGAGGGCATCGACAACGACTGCGACGGTCTCATCGACGAGACGTGTGGTTGAGCAGACGGGCGCGCGATTTGCTTTTCGCGCGCCTATCTGCAACCCTACTGGACCCACCGGAAACGGTGCTTAGGTTAGTTTGCCACGGAAATCCGCCCGACGACCGGCGTCAGGCGGGTTTCGCGGTACGCAACAACGCGCCGTTTCCCGTTTGAATTTTGATTTGATACCGGCCGGTGGGCCCGCCGGTTTGGTGTTGCATCCCTCCAGGAGGACAAGAATATGACCGACTACTCCTTTGACCGCGAAGACATGGCGGAGCCGATCGAGCGTATGTTCGACCGTGAAGTTGGCCGCGAACACGGCATGTTCGACGTCATCAAGGATGAAGAGACCGAAGGCGGCAAGGGAAATATCGACCTCGTCTACATCGGCGGAGATCGCCAGTCCCTGCACTCCATTCGCCTCGAAACCAGCTTCGACAACTGCCTGTTCGACGTCAATCGCGGCATCCACAGCCTCAGCTCCGTGGAGGCCAACTACGTGTGGATCGCGCTGCCACTCGACGAGTTTCGCGACGGCGACGAGCAGTACAACGGCATCATGCTCGAGACGTGCAAAGAGCGCGGCATCGGCGTGATCACCGTCCAGCCCAAAGGCCGCGGTGTCTCCGCCAAGATCATCCTCGACGCCGAGCACAAAGAAGGCGACCACCTCGACAAATACGGCGAGTTGGAAAAGCGCTGGAAAGAAGAGACCAAAGACGTGTTGGTGGGTGACGACTACAAGGTGGTCAAGTACTACAACCGCTGACGCGGTTTGATAGGAGTTTAGGGGTTTAGGGGGCTCGGGGTTTCGGAACAGCGTGGAAGCCAGGGGCTCGGAACAGTGTGGAAGCTGGGATCTCGGGGACCCGGAACGGCTGGAAGTGGCGGCCAATCGCGGTCGCCCCTGGCGTATCGGCATTCCCGTGCTAAACTGACCACGGATCCGCGCATCAGCGCCATCAGCGCCCGAGACCCCGAAACCCCTAGACCCCTCCCATACCCCCTTGCCCAACACACACGCACAATTCCTCAGAGAATTACGGTCGCTCCTAAGAGCCCCATACGCCCTCATCCACCTCGAGACTTTCGAGGAGGAGCGGGCTCTTTCGATCGTGCGTCGCCTCGCCGAGGCCGACGGTCGGCCCCTGTTGACCTGGAGCCCGGTCACCGACTTCGACGGCAAGCCCTCCGAGGCCGACTTTTCGGGCGCGCTCGACCGCATCGAGCGCACCGCGGAGCCGGCCGTTTTCGTGCTCAAGGACGTCCACGACTTGGTGACCGGCTCGACGGTGCGCCGTCGGCTGCGCGAGATGGAGGGCACCTGCGCGGCCGCCCACAAGACGATCGTGTTGCTCGGGCCCAAGCGCCTCGAGCTCGACGAGCTCCAAAAAGACCTCGCCCACCTGACCGTGCCGCTTCCCGGCCGGGAGGTCATTGGTCGCGAGTGCCACATCGTCTTCCCCGACGACGAATTTCCCTACCTCGACAAAGACGCGCTGGTCAGCGGCGCCATGGGCTTGACCTCGCGCCAGGCGTTCCGTGCGTTCCACCGCGTGCGCCAACAATACGAGGAGGCCCTCGAGCGCAACCAGCCCTTCGATCTCGAGCAGTCGATCCTGCGCGAGAAGCAGCGCCTCATCGGCGCCAGCGAGATCTTGGAGTTCTTTCCGCTCGACCAGGGCTTGGCCGACGTCGGCGGCCTGGACGCGCTCAAGCGCTGGCTCGCCGAGCGTAAGCGCGCCTTCAGCGAAGACGCCAAGGCCTTCGGTCTTCCGTCGCCCAAGGGGCTTTTGCTCATCGGCGTGCAGGGCTGCGGCAAGAGCCTGACTGCAAAGGCTGTGGCCCGCCACTGGGGCCTGCCGCTGTTGCGCCTCGACCTGGGCGTCATCTTCGACGGCAAGCGCTCGCCTGAAGACGCGCTGCGCCAGGCCATTCGCACCTCGGAGGCGATCGCGCCGTGCGTGTTGTGGATGGACGAGATCGAAAAGGGCTTCGGCTCCGACAGCGAGGGGCGCGCGCAGCGGGTGCTGGGCTCGCTTCTGACCTGGCAACAGGAGAAGACCGCGCCGGTCTTTTTGGTCGCCACGGCCAACGACGTCACCTCGCTGCCGCCCGAGATGCTGCGAAAGGGCCGCTTCGACGAGATCTTCTTCGTCGACCTGCCCGACATCCACGAGCGCAAAGAGATCTTGCAGATCCATCTGACCCGTCGCGGCCGCGCCTTCGGCGACGAGGTGCTCGACGACCTCGCCGCGCGCACCGAGCACTACTCGGGCGCCGAGCTCGAGCAGGTCGTCGTCAGCGCCATGTACACCGCGTTCGCCGACGACCGTGACATCGGCGTCGAGGACCTCGAGTACGCCGTCAAAGAGACGATCCCGCTGTACCGAACCTACGAAGACGAGATCAAAGCGCTGCGCGAGTGGGCCCACGGCCGCGCCCGCGCCGCCTCCCACGAGCGCAAAGTCCTCGACTTCTTTGAATGAAGTAGCCTCGGCCAGCGTTCAAGCCAGTACCTCCTCCCCGGCCGAAGGCAAGGGGAGGACCGAGGAGGGGCCTCCTCACCCGCGCGAAGCGAAGGGGGAGGACCGAGGAGGGGCCTGTTGTCCCGAACCAAACTGGCTGATATGTAGAAACTCATGAGGCACCTACGCACATCGTTATTCGTCGCTCTCTCCGCGCTGGTTCTGGTTGCCGGCGGCCTTTCGGCCCCCCAGACGGCCAACGGCCAATCGTCGACACAGAAGCGCGAGCAGTGGAAGCCGGCGGTTCTCGAGGTCGTCACCAACTTCGAAAAGGCCGACGTCAAGGTCAACGGGTTGCCGTACCCCGAGTACGGCGACAACGGCGAGCCAAAGGGGATGGTGCTGCCTGCCGGTGGCCCGCATATCGTCGAGGTGACCTACGACGGCAAGACCAAGACCTACCGCATCAACCTGCGCCCCCACGAGACGCGCTTGCTGATGGTCGAGTTGACCGGTTTTCAGGGGGGCGCCCCCCGCTCCCGCGTCAGCCCGCCCAAGGCCACCCGCCGTCCCGAGCCTCGCAGTGAGGAGAACGAGGACGACGAGAAGGACGGCCAGGGCCGCGTCACCGTCTACTCGAAGCCCAAGGGCGACATCCTCATCGACGGCAACGGCACCGGCGAGCGCACCCCCGGCACCGTCGAGGTTGAGCCCGGACGCCACGAAGTCCAAGTCCGCTTCGAGGGCGGCGAGGAATCCGAGAAAAAGATCATCCGCGTCCGCAAAGGCTCGCGCATCAAGCTATTTTTTCGGGAGAAAAAATAGCTGAGCGAAAGAGCGAAAGAGTAAAAGAGCGAAAAAGCAAAAGCGTACGACACCGGGTGTTACTCTTTTGCTTTTTCGCTTTTTCGCTTTTTCGCTTTTTCGCTTTTTCGCTCTTCACTCGAGCTCCAACTCCTCCCCACCCACAAACACACCCTTCACCGCCCCGGGAGTCATCGACAACGTGATGTCGGCCAACAGGCTGTCCCGCGTGGTGCCCCGAAGCGTGATGTGATTCAGGTCGATCGTCACGAAGTCGGCCAAGCAGCCCGGCTCGAGGCAGCCGGCCGACAGCCCGAGTGAGCGCGCCCCGTTGAGCGTGCCCATCGGCCACAGCGCGTTCGCCGTGGGCAGGCGGTCGCCGGCTTGCTTGCCGAGCATATGCTCGCGGATTTCGGTGGCGAGCACGTTTCGGCGCTCGTAGCGAAGCCGCTCGTGATACTCCACAAGGCGCATCTCTTCCCACAGATCGATATTGGTGTGGCTGTCACTGCCCAAGCTGATGGGCACGTCGCGCTTGGCGAGTTCCAGGGCTGGCAGGAAGCCGTCGCCCAAGTTGCGCTCGGTCGTCGGGCAGGCGCACACCGTGGGGCGGTGCATCTCGAGCAGGCCGAGCTCCTCGTCGGTCAGGTGCGTGCCGTGTACGAGCGTCATGCGCTCGCTCAAGATGCCCATGTCGGCGAAGGCTGCCACCGGCGGCTTGCCATACTCCTCGCGGCTCTCTTCGATCTCGCGGCGCTGCTCGCAGGCGTGCGTGTGGAACGCGAGGTCGTGCTCGTCGGCATAATCGGACGCGGCGACGAGCCACTCGCGCGGCACCGCGCGGATGCTATGCGGCGCCAGGCCCACGGTGACGTGTTCGTCGTCGGCCCACGCGCCGCGCAAGTCGTCGGCGCGCGTCAGGTAGGTGTCGACGTCGGGCTCGACGAAGCGTCGCTGACCCTCTTCGGCGGGCCGGCCGTGCCCGGCGCGGTGGTAGCCCACCCGCAGCAAGGTGATACGAATACCGACGTCGCGCGCCGCCCGAATCACCCGGTGGGCAAGCTCGTTGGGGTCGGCGTAGGGCGTGCCGTCGGGCTGGTGGTGCAGGTAGTGAAATTCGCCCACGCTCGTAATCCCGCTCATCGCCATCTCGAGGAAGGCGAGCCGACTGACCTCTTCGACCTTGTCGGCGTCGTAGCCGAGCGCCGCGCGGTACATTTCGTCTCGCCAGGTCCAGAAATCCTCCTCCTCGCGACCGGCGATCAGGTACTCGGTCTTGCCGCGAATGCCGCGCTGGAAGGCGTGGCTGTGCGCGTTGACCAACCCCGGCACCACGGCCACCTCGCCCAGATCGACGGCATCTTCGGGCGCGTGTTGTTCGGGCAGGTCGTTTTCCGTACCGTAGATTCTGCCGACGCGTCCGTTCTCGACTTCCAGGTAGCCGTCTTCGACCCAATCGAAGCCGTCGAGGATATAGCGTGCGCGAAAATAGGTCTTGTCGTTCATCGAGGTTTGCATGTCCCGAAAGTGGTGCTGGCTGGCGATTTGTCTGGTGATTTTGACTACCTCAACAGGCTGCGATTCGTCCAATGGCGACGATCCTGGCGAGCCGGATGCCGGCGATCTGACCGACGCTGCAGACTCGGCCGACGTCGTCGAGGATACGGACGCGGCCGACGCAGGCCAGCAGTGGCCCGAGCAGGATCAGCGCGGCGAAGACGCCCTCGGCCTCGAGTGGCAGATGCCCGAGGCCGGCGACGACAGCTTCTCGGCGCTGGTAGCCAATGTCGGCAATATCGACTTTCGGCGCTGCAACGACGTCGCCTTCAACCTGTGCTGGACCGAGATGGAGCAGACCATCGCCGGGCGCATCGCCGAGCTCGCTCCCGACGTCGTCTTGCTTCAAGAGGTGCTCGATCCCCAGCAGTGTGCGGCGGTGCAAAACCCGCCGGCCGACCACGCGTGTCATCCCGACCACACCGCCAACGAGCCCTCCCAGGCGCGCCGGCTGCTGGGAGCGGACTACACGATCGTGTGCGACGACCGTAACGGCTACGAGTGCGTCGGCGTGCGCACCGACGTTGGCAGCATCGACGGCTGTGAGCCGGGCGTGCTGTGCGAGCGCAGCGCGCGCACCGCGCCGCCGGTCGAGGGCTGCGACGAGGGCTTCACCCTCTCGGCGGTCACTGTGCATACCGACGCGGCCAGCTTCGACATCGTCAACGGCCACCCGCCCAGCGACGCCGGCGGCGCGACCGAAGGCCGCGAGTGCCGAAAGGGCTACTTCGAGCATGTGTTCGGCCCGGACGCCTCGCTCGTAACCTCCGACAAGGTGCTCGTGGGCGGCGACCTCAACTTCGATCCGTTTCGCCAGAGCGAAGATTACCCCGACGTGGCTCTTTGGAGTGCGCATGTCGGCCTCGACGGGCCCGCGCAGGCTGGAGACAGCCCGTCTTTTGCTTATCATTCAGGTATCGTCGAGCACGATCCGCCCTACTGGACATCGCCCATCTCGAAGACGACGCTCGACCACGTGGTATCCCGCGGGCTGATCGGCCGGTGCAAAACGATGGGCGCCCATCCGGGCCTCGCCCCGCTCGACATGGCCGTCGGCGAGCAACTCGAGCGCCTCGACCACCTGGCGCTCTGGTGCCAGTTGAGCTTTGAGCCATAAGGGAACCGTATGAGACGTCCGATGCACATCTCGAAGACGCTCGCCGCGGCGCTCGTCTCGCTGGCGTTTGCCGCCGGTTGTGACGACTGCGACAGGCAGCCCAACGTGCCCGATCCCAATGTGGGTACCAACCCGGTGAACAAAACCAACCCGGTGCACAAGTCGGCCGGCATCGGGAAGTTGGCCAAAGGCGGCGAGACGGAGGAGCACGTCGAACTCGACGAGGCGCCCGCCGACGACGGCGCCAAAATGCAGCGCACCCCGCCGCTGGCCGAAGCGTTCGACGCCCCCGAAGACGCGGTCACCAGCGAGGGCCGGTTCGCCGCCCTCATGGAAGAGGGGATGGCCGACTACCTGCCCGAGAAGGGGCTCGTCTTCGCCATGGGCGGCGTCAAAGTGCCCACGGTGCGCATCGTCGTCGACGACCACGGCGAGGTGCGCTGGGCGCGCGGCGAGGGCACCTACTGGGACGAACTCTCCGAGACGGGCACCGCTACCCTCGACGAAGCGCAGCGAAAGAAGCTCGCCGACATCGTCCAGAACCTGTGGGGCGACGAAGAGCTCGACTACCCGCCCTCGACACCCAACCGCGGCGAACTGTTGGTGATTCGCGACGGCGCCGTGGCGCGTGTGGCCGAAGGTTCGTACTCGCCCAAAGAGGTGCGCCCCTTGCGCGAGATGCTCGTGCAGTTACTTAGATAGGCAACTAAGGACATAGGGCTTGCGAGTTGCGACGGCGTTCAGGGGCCCAGATTCCGAATTGCGACGGCGTCCAGATTTGCCGATTGCAACTCTGAACCACGTCTCGATACGCAACCCTTATGTCCTTAATTGCTTATGTAGAGAGCGCCTCTGCTCCGCAAGGCAAACTCTAACTCAATCCCACCCCCAACGATTGCGTCAGCCTAGTCCTCACTGTATGCTAGACATGTTTGAATCGATATTTTGTCTGCCCCGTGAGGATGTCTGATGCGCCGTACGCTCGAGCTTTCCGTTCGTTATCTCGCCATTGCCACAGTCGCGTCGTTGGGATTCGTCGCCTGCTCCGATGACGACACCGGCGGCACCGACCCCCAGGACACGGGCACGGTGGCAGACGCTGCTGATGCAGCCGTCGATTCCGAATCGGACACCACAGACGACGAAGATACCGGTCAGGATACGGGCGCCGAGGACACGGGCTCCGACGCGACGGATGCCACGGACGCGACCGATGCCACGGACGCCACCGACACGACCGATGCCACGGACGCTACCGACGACGCCGACTCGGGTTCGACGCAGGTCGACGCCGGCCACTCCGGCTGCTCGTTCCCGGCCGATCTCGACGCCGGCTGCGACCCGGAGGCCTACGGCGACTACGGCCCCGCCTCCTTCCTCAACGAGTTCGTCGTCAAAAAGAGCGGCGAGTGCTGCACCGACTTCGACGGTGACGGCGCCACCGACAGCGCGTTGGGCGACTTGGCCGGCCAGATCGAAGGCATCTTGGGGATTCCGTTCAATGACATCATCGACATCCAGATCCAAAACGGCGTGCTCGTCTACCTGTTCGAGTACGGTTTCTGGAGTGACTCGGTCAATGACCCGACGGTCGACTTCGCGATGCTCTTCGGCCAAGACACCGACAGCGATTTCGCCCCCAACCTGGCGGGCAACGGCGATTTCAACATCGATCCGGCGAGCCTCGACGCCAACAACGACCCGAAGTCGACCTTCGCCTCGGCGAGCGTGACCAACGGTCGGCTCGTGGCCACCGGCGGCACCACGCCGCTGGTGTTGCCGGTGGGCACCGACCTGATCGAGACGGTCGTCGACGAGGTGCGCGTCGAAGCCGACGTCCTTCAGGGCGCCGACCTTCAGGCCGGTGGGCGAGTGGCACTGAGCAACGGCGAGATTTCGGGGTTGGTCACCCTGCAGGAGTTGTACGGCAGCCTCAACTCGGTCGCCCAGGCCTGCTCGTGCATCACCACCGACCCCATCTTCGTGGAGAGCTCTCCGGATAACTGGGAGTGCGTGTCGACCCACGCCGACCAGGCCGCCTGCGAGGGCGACGCCACCGCCAGCCAGATGTGTCAGGTGCTGGCCACGCCCTCGGGCACCGAGAGTTGCTTCTCGATCGAATTCTTCATCAACAACTCGGCCGACATCAGCACCGACGCCGATGCGGCCAAAGAGGCGTTGAGCCTCGGGGCGACCTTCGAGGCGGTCGGCGCGCACATCGACGGCGTCGCCGCACCCTGACCTCTGGCAATGCCTCCTCGATTGTGGCATTATCCTCCATAGTTAGGCGGTACACAGGCCTCTCCACCTTCGGAGGGGCCTGCTTCCTTTTCGGCCCTCCCGAAAGTGATTACGTTGTACCTGTTGCTCCACCAGTATAGCACTGACATCGACGCCGGCTTGGGGGCGTCCTTGTTTCTTTTCTAGATCCAATACGAGGCATCGTATGTGTGGAATCGTTGGATATGTCGGGGACCGTGACTGCAGTGAAATCTTGCTGTCCGGGCTCCAGCGACTCGAATATCGGGGCTACGACTCGGCGGGCATCGCCATCGGCACGGCCGACGGCTCGGTCAAGATGCGCCGCGCCGAGGGTAAGCTCTCGTCACTGTTTCGCGCCTTCCACGAGGACCCCTTCGACGGGTGCATCGGGCTGGGCCACACCCGCTGGGCGACCCACGGGCGCCCCAGCGAGCGCAACGCTCACCCGCACAAGGCGGGCCGGGTGATCGTGGCGCACAACGGCATCATCGAGAACTACGCCGAGCTCAAAAAGAAGCTCGCCAAAGAGGGCCGTGAGTTCAAAAGCGAGACCGACACCGAGGTCATCGCCCACCTGATCGACCACGCGCTGCAGAAGGGCACCGAGAGCCTGCACCAGGCCGTCGGAAGCGCGCTGAAGGTCGTCGACGGCTCCTACGCGCTCGTGGTCATGGAGGCCGACAAGCCCGAGGAGTTGGTCGTGGCCCGAAACGCCTCGCCGATGGTCATCGGCACCGAGGGCGACCAGGTCTTTGCGGCCAGCGATGTGCCCGCCGTGCTGCCTTATACCCGCGAGTTCATCTACCTGGAGGACGGCGACACCGCCGTGCTCAAAAAGGGCAGCGTCGAGGTCTTCGATGCCAGCGGTGAGCCGGCCGAGCGCGAGTCCAAGCGCATCAACTGGGACCCGGTGTCGGCCGAAAAGCAGGGCTATAAGCACTTCATGCTCAAGGAGATCCACGAGCAGCCCGCCCGCATCACCGACGCCTTGCGTGGACGCGTCAGCGTCGACCGCGGTGACGTCGACTTCGGCGAGATGGGCTTCGACGAAGAGTGGATCAAGGGGCTCGACAAGATCGTGTTCGTCGCCTGCGGCACCAGCTACTATGCCGCCCAGGTCGCCAAATACACCATCGAGGAGCTCGCCCGCGTGCCCGTCGAGGTCGATCTGGCCAGCGAGTTCCGCTACCGCAACCCGCTCATCACCGAGAACACCCTGTGCATCCCCGTCAGCCAGTCCGGCGAAACCGCCGATACCCTGGCGGCGATGCGACAGGCCAGTGAGTTGGGCGCCAAGTGCCTGGCGATCTGCAACGTGATCGAATCGACCATCGCTCGCGAGGCCGAGGGCGTCGTCTACACGCAGGCAGGCCCCGAAATCGGTGTCGCCAGCACCAAGGCCTTCACTACGCAGCTCGCCGTGGTCAGCATGCTGGCAGTCTGGCTGGGCCGTCGCCGCGGCACTCTCGACGCCGAGGAGGCCCGCGAGATCTTGCAGGCGCTTCGCGACGTGCCCGGCACGATGGACAAGATGTTGCACGAAAAGGCGATCTACAAGCACATCGCCTACAACTACTCGGACGTCAATTCGTGCCTGTATCTGGGCCGCGGCAACCTCTATCCCATCGCCTGCGAGGGCGCGCTCAAGCTCAAGGAAATCAGCTACATCCACGCCGAGGGCTACGCCGCCGGCGAGATGAAGCACGGGCCCATCGCGCTCATCGACGAGAACCTGCCCGTGGTCATCCTGGTCCCCAAAAACCGGGTCTACGAAAAGGTGTTCAGCAACCTCGAAGAGGTCAAAGCCCGCCAGGGCCAGCTCATCGCGCTGGCCACCGAAGGCGACAACGGCGTGCGTGACTTCGCCGACGTCGTCCTCGAGATTCCCGACGTGCCCGAGTATATCCAGCCGCTCTTGTCGGTCGTGGTCATGCAGCTTCTGGCGTATCACGTGGCCGACTTCAAGGGCACCGACGTCGACCAGCCGCGCAACTTGGCGAAGAGTGTGACCGTCGAGTAAGAGAGCGACAGAGTAAAAAAGTGAAAAAGCAAAAAGCCCGTGGGGATCAACCTCACGGGCTTTTTTGCTTCTTGCTCTTTTGCTCTTTCGCTCTTGTGCTTTTTCGCTCCAGATCAGTTGATCTGGTCTTTCAACGTCGGCGCCGGCTTGAAGCCCACTGTGTTCGAAGCCGGAATCTGGATCGGCTCGCCGGTACGCGGGTTGCGTCCCTCGCGGGCTTTGCGGTGCTTGACGTTGAAGGTGCCGAAGTTCGGGTAGGAGAAGCGCTGCTCGTCTTCGATAGAGCCCGCCACCGTCTCGAAGACGATGTCGACGAGAGAGCGGGTGTCTTTCTTGGTCAGGTCGATGCCTTCGTCGGATGCGCGCTGGTTGATTGCGTCGATCAGTTCTGCTTTCGTCATGGTCGTTCCTCGTTGAGAAGATAGTCCAGAATACAGAGACGCCACGCAACGACACCGACACGCGCTTACCCCAAGGGCGCGATACGTCGGAAAATCAACGGTCTCCGGGCGTCGAAAGAGGCCGCGATGCTACATGTGTGAGAACTGCTTGAAGTCTAGAAAGCCGTAGATCCGGTGTCAAGCATCAAAGAAATGATAAAAACGGCCGCGGACCGGCATGACTACTAGCCGATCCGGGATCTACCCTTCAGAGATAAGCAAACCCGCCCTTTTTTCAATGGTTTGGCGCCGAAATGACGCGGGCCCAGTGTTCATGCGGCAGAGCGAATCAGCCGAACTTCTGGAGCACTCGCTTCAAGACGACTTCGACTTCGGGCGGGCGTAAGAATACGGTGAGGAGGGCGCCGGCGCCGAAGAAGGCGACGGCCATCGCGCCCAACAGCCCGATATTTTCGAGCGTGTTCGCGATGTCGAGGTAAGGGGTGAGCAGGCGTCGAACGCCCCACGCCGCTCCGCCGCACGCCACCGCGTACAGCAGACCGCGCGACAGGCCGGCGGCCACCGACTTGAGCGGCAGCGCGCCGGTGCGCAAGCGATACACAATCACGGTCGTCAGCGCGTTGAGCGAGATGCCGATGGAGGTCGCCAGGGCCAGCCCCTCGACGTTATGCTCGCGGTACAGCCACCAGTAGATGGGCAGCGAGACGGCGACCACGGCCGTGCCGATGAACATCGGCGTGAGCGTATTTTTGCGCGCGTAAAAGCCACGCACCACCAGCGCCTGCGACGCCCAGGCAAAGAGACCGAAGGCGAAGAAGACGAGCAGGTTGGCCGTCTGAGTGGCGTCGGCCGGGGTAAACTCGCCGCGCTGGAACACCAGCCAGATGAGCGGCTCGGCCGTCACGATGAGCCCTGCAGCAGCCACCAGCGACAAAAAGCCCACCCGTTGCAGGCTCGTGGCGAGCATCTGGCCCATCTCGGCCTCTTTGCCCTCGTGGTACAGCCTCGTCAGGTAGGGCAGGGCTGCCTGGCCGGCCGCCTGGCCGATGATGGCAAAGAGCACGAGCATCATCTTGCGTGCGTTGTTCAGCCACGTGATCGCCCCGTCGGCCGACATCGAGCCGAAGTAGCGCAGCAGCCACTCGTCGACGGTAACCAAGCTCACCCCAATCATCAGCGGCAGGGACAACAGCACGAAGGCCTTGAAGTCTTCGTCGTTCGGGGCAAACCGAAAGCGGAACTTCACGCGGCTTCTAGCTGCCCACAGCGGCAGGAGAAGCGGCCCGAGCATCGCACCCACCACCACACCCACTGAGAAGCCTTTGATGCCGATGAACGGCTCGAGGAGTACGCCTCCCAAAATAATGCAAATATTGTAGATGAGCGGGGCGAGCGCGGAGGGCCAGAAGACCTCGCGCACAAAGAGCGTCGCCTGGATGAGCCCGCCGATATAAAAGCAGATCTGGGCGGGGATCACGATGCGGGTCATTTCGATGGCCAACGCGAGCTGGCGCGGGTCGTCGGCAAAGCCCGGGTTGAGCTTGGGCACCACGTACGGCGCCAGCAACTCGAGGGCGACGACGAAGACGAGCAAGAACGCTCCCATCGTGGTCGCCACGGTCGAGAAGAGCTCCCACGCACCCTCCTCGTCGTCTTTGGCGATGTACGACGAGAAGAGCGGGATGAACGTGATCGACAGCGTGCCGCCCGCCAGAAAATAGCTCATCAGGTCGGGCAGGGTGAACGCGGCGTAGTACGCATCGGTCGCGTAGCTCGCCCCGTGAGTGTAGGCGATGACCGCCTCGCGCAAAAAGCCCAAGATGCGGCTCAAGAAGATGCTCGCCGACAAGATCAGCGCCGCGATACCCATGCGGCTTCCCATCGAGCGTTCGGGCTTTTTGTTCTTTTCGTTCTTGGTATCGGTGTCGGTCATCGCTGGTTGGCGGCGGGAGGTAGCTACGCGGACAGGGTGTGACTAAAACGGCACGATGTCGAGTTTTAATTCGGCGCAGTTGTTGATAAGCGTAGCCGAAGGCGGAGCGCCGCCCGGCGTTTTTCAGCCGGGCCTCTGTAGCCGGGTGTGACCGAAGGGAACGCCCGGAGGCGAGGTGTGCGCCGAGACAAACGGACAAAAGAACAACCATGAAACTGCAACTCAACGGCGAACCCAAAACGCTCGACTCCGACACGCTGACCGTCGCAGAGCTCCTCGCGCACCTCGACATCACCCAGCGGCGAGGCGTGGCGATCGCGGTCAACAACTCGGTCGTGCCCAAGAGCGAGTGGGATGACCACCAGCTCGATGACGACGACGCCGTCGAGATCATCCGAGCAACACAAGGCGGATAAGTGACTGACTCGACCGAAAAGACGGACACTCTCAAAGTTGGCCCCTACGAGCTGAAAAGCCGGCTGATCGTGGGCACGGCTCGCTTCCCCAACTACCAGGTGATGCTCGACGCAGTGCGCGCGAGCGGCGCCGAGATGGTGACTGTGGCGATCCGGCGCATCGATCTGCAGGCGTCGCAGGAAGCCGGCGTGCTCGATCTGCTCGGCGGCGACTACCAGATTTTGCCCAACACCGCCGGCTGCTTCACCGCCCGCGACGCCGTGCTCACCGCCCAGCTCGCCCGCGAAGCGCTCGAGACCGACCTCATCAAGCTCGAGGTGATCGGCGACGACGAGACGCTCTTGCCCGATGGCGAAGAGCTGCTCAAGGCCGCCCGCGAGCTCGTCGACGACGGCTTTGTGGTCATGGCCTACAGCAACGATGACCCGATCCTGTGCAAAAAGCTGCAGGACGCCGGCTGCGCCGCGGTCATGCCGCTCGGCTCGCCCATCGGAAGCGGCATGGGCATTCGCAACCCGTACAACTTCCAGATCATCCGCGAAGAGCTCGAAGTGCCGATGTTCGTCGACGCCGGCATCGGCACCGCCTCGGACGCCGCGCTCGCCATGGAACTCGGCTGCGACGGCGTGCTCTTGAACAGCGCGATCTCCGGGGCCAAGAAGCCGGTCGTCATGGCCGACGCCTTTCGAAAGGCCGTCGAAGCCGGCCGCGCCGCCTACACCGCCGGGCGCATCCCACGCCGCTTCTACGCCCGCGCCTCGTCACCGACCGAAGGCATCGTGCAGTACCACGAAGACTGATGCTCTCCAGGCTCTACCTCATTACAAACAGCCGTCAGGCGAGCGCCCCGTTGCCCACGGTCCTGCGCGCCTGCTTCGACGCAGGCGCAACATTCGTCCAACTGCGCGAAAAGCACCTCTCGCATCGCGAAATCTCCGTGCTCGCCGAGCATCTGGTGCCCCTCGCACACGACCACGGTGCCCAGATTCTCGTCAACACCTACGCCGACATCGCCCACAAGACAGGCGCCGACGGCGTTCACTTGCCCACCGACCGCGTTCAACCAGACCTAGAAGGTCTGCCTCCAAAGGAGCGTCGAGCCATCATTGGAGGCAGCGCTTCCAGCGCTGGTAGGCTGCCTCCGAAGGAGCGTCGAGCCATCATTGGAGGCAGCGCTTCCAGCGCTGGTCACATAATCGGCGTCTCGACCCACTCGCTTGCCGAGGCCAAAGCCGCCGAGCAAAGCGGCGCCGACTTCGTCACCTTGAGCCCCATCTTCGAGACGGCCTCCAAGCCCGGCTACGGGCCGGCGCTGGGGCTGGACGAGCTCGCCCGTGTCTGCAAGGCGATCGATATCCCGGTTTATGCATTGGCGGGCATCACGCCCGAGCGCGTCGAGGCGTGCCTCGACGCCGGGGCGTACGGTGTGGCGGTGATGGGAGGTGTGATGCGGGCCGAGGATGTCGGTGGGGCGGTGGGGGCGTATCTAGAAGCGCTTCGTTTTTAGCTTCCTGTCACCCCACTCCCAAAATCTCCTTCGCCACCTCTGGCGTGGCAATCTCGCGCCCTTGCTCTTCGGCATACTCGACCACCTTCTCGACGAGCTCCCAGCTCCCCTTCGCCAGCACGCCCTTCTCGACGAAGATATTGTCCTCGAGGCCCACACGCACGTGGCCGCCCATGTCGATGGCCTTGTAGGCCAGCGGCAGCTCGTGGCGCCCGATGCCCGCGACCGACCAGGTGCTCCCCTCGGGGATCATGTCGACCAAGAACTCGAGGTTCTCGGGGCGTCCGCCCATGCCACCGGGCACGCCGAGCACGAAGTCGAAGTGCAGCGGCTCTTCGAGCAGACCCTCTTTGACTAGGCGCATCGCCGTGTCGACCATGCCCGTGTCGAAGATCTCGATCTCGGGGGTGATGTCGAACTCCTGCAGGCGTTCGGCGATCTGGCGAATCATCGGCAGAGAGTTCATGAAGACGTCCTCGCCGAAGTTGACCGTGCCGGTGGTCAGCGTGGCCATGTCGGGGCGCAAGTCGAGCGCCTCGATGCGCTCTTCGACCGACATCCACACCGCGCCGCCGGTCGAAAACTGCACCAGGATATCGCTGCGCTCGCGGATCTTGTTCAGAATCTGCTCGAACACGTCGCGCGCCTGGGTCGGCGTGCCGTCGTCCTCGCGGCCGTGCACGTGCACCATACTCGCGCCGGCCTCACGGCAGCGCACCGCCTCTTGGGCGATCTCTTCGGGCGTGTAGGGCACGTTCGGGTTGTGCTCGCGCATCGTCTCGGCGCCGTCGACGGCGGCGGTGATGATCAAAGGGGTCATCATTTCTGAAACTCCTTGGGCACCACGCAGGTTCCGGTGGCCCGCACGACGACGATGGGCTCGTCGAGCACCTCGGCCTCCGACGGCTGGTCTGGGTTGTTGGTCAGCTGGATGACCTTGCGCGCCTCGAACTTCATGCGCCGGCTGGTGTTGCCCGCGTCGGTGATCTCGCCGACCACCTCCAGGTAATCACCCGCTTTGACCGGCGCCAGAAACTCGACGTCGTCGTAGGCCCGAAAGAGCCCTTCGTCGCCGTCGTGGCGGATCAACAGCTCGGTCGCGACGTCGCCAAATAGCTTGAGCACCCACGCGCCGTCGACGAGATCGCCGGCGTAGTGTGCCTGCTCCATTCCAACACGCAGTCGAATCATTACTTCGTCGCTCATCTTTCACTCCGGGTCTTGGTTCTCGGTTGTTGGCTTGGATTTGTAGTAGCGCACCGGCGATTCGGCAAGGGCCTACATTTGGCGCAAGCCTCCCAAGCACGCAATCACCTTCAACCTCCCAAGACCCCAAAACCCCAAACTCCCAAACCCAAGAACAACAAAAGGGCGCCTCCAATGGCGCCCTTTCGTCTACGTGTCAGCGACTATGACGGCCGCTTGATTCCCCCACTCACCCTTACGGGCTTCCCGGGAATCCTTGGTACATGCGGCTGATATTCGTCACGTTAGCGCTAGGCCATGTGATGATCGCTGCGTCCCAGAAGCTGCCGGTACGCGGCATGTACTTGTTCTCGATTTCCAGCTCGAGCTGGCCACGCACGTAGACTCGAAGCGTGGCGTAGCTCGCGCCCAGCGTGTTGTCGCTGTAGTAGTAGACACCGGTCTTGTAGGTCAGGTTTTCCAGCCCACTGTGGTTGATGTTCTCGGGGCCGGCACCGTCGGTGTCGTCGATGTCGAGGCTCGGGTCGTCCGCGCCGCTTCCCTGCGTGCCCCAGTCGGCCTGCGGGTTGCGCCAGAAGATATCCCAGGGCGGATCGTCCCAGCGGCCGTTCGGGTGCAGGTAGTGCAGGTCGAGGTCGGTGCCGAACGTGTCGGTCTGGTCCGGGTCACTCGGGGTATCCCACACAAGCTGGACGTGCACGTCGTCCTCGGGCACGGCGATGATGGTGATGATGGCCGGGTCGCCGCAGCTGGCAGCGCCTTGGTCGTCGTAGACCTTCAGCTCGATTTCGTACTCGCCAGCCAGGTCGAGGAACAGACGCGGCTGCTCGATGTTGTTGGCCGGGAGCAGACGCTGCGTCGAGCCCTGCGGACGCGACAGGATGGTCCACTCGTAGCGCTCCACCGTGCCGTTCTGGTCGGTCGACTGCGAGCCGTCGAACTGAATGGTGTTCAGCGGAATCGTCTCGATGGTGGTCTGCTGACGGTTCGTGCCCTGAATCCAGGCGCGCGCTTTGGCCGTCGGGCAGGCGTTGTCCGAGCCCTCGCCGACGATCGGCAGCTTCAGGATGCCGGTGGCCGGGTCGTTGCTGTTGATGGTGATCTCACCGTTGTAGTTCGTCTCGGTGGCCGGCTCGAAGGTGACCACGAAGTTGGCCCGCTCCTGCGGCTCGATGGTCGCGATGTCACCGGGGAGGTTGCCCGGCAGGCTGCCATCTTGGATGGCGTAGGCGCCGCCACCGTCGTCGGTGATGTCGATGCTGCTGATCTCGAGCTGCGAGCTGCGGCTGCAGTTCTCGATGGTCACTGTCTTCTGCGAGGTCTGACCCAGCGAAGCTTGGCCGAAGTTGACCTCGTCACCCGGGCTGACCTGGATGCAGGCCGCGCCACTGTTGCCGTTGAGCGTGACGATGTGCTGCTCGTTGTCCGGATCGTTGCTCTCGAAGACCAACTCGCCGGTCTCGGGCAGGTTGTCGTCCGGCTTGAACCACACGCGCACGTCGAACGTATCGTCGGGAGCCAGCGTCTGCGGCCACTGGTCGGTGTCGCTGCCAGTATCGCCGACTTCGGCGTCGGGCGCCGGGAAGGTCACGCGGAAGTTGTTGCTTCCGTTGACGTAGATATCGTCGATCTTGAGGGGAGCAGCACCGAGGTTTTGCACGGTGGTACGCTTCCACGCACCTTCCCAGTTCGGATCGTCCGTATTCGGCGGAACGCGCTCGAAGTTGACGGTGCGCTCGGTGGCAATTTCAGGGGCCAGACCCGAGGTCGTGATGGGGACTCGGAACTCCGGAGCGTCCGGATCGTTGCTCTCGATGACCAGGTCACCACTGTCGGTGATCTGGTTTTCGGGAGCGTACTTGAGGTTCAGACTGTGCGAGTCACCCGGCGCGATCTCGAACGACTCGTTGTCCCAGCCGGTATCGCCCCGCCAGAACTCACGCTCGCCGTCGTACTGGTCGCCGTCACTCGAGTTATTCTCGTCGATCGAGATCTTCTTGATGCGCAACGTGCCTGTGCCGTCGTTACGGATCAAAATGCTCTCGAGCGCTTCCCCATTCAGAGGAACCTCGCGGAAGTTGATCGGCGAACCGACCACGTTGATATTTCCGGCTGCGCCAGTATCGATATCTCCGTTGCCTTCGTCGTCACTACAACCGGTCACGCCGGCGGTCATAACGGCGAGCGCCAACGCAAGGGTCAGTCCCTTTCGCTCCCATCGAGCCATTTTATTTCTCCCTGTTCTCATTTTGCCCCTTCGAAGTCCCAGCGTGCCGGTCATTGTTACTGACAGGCGACACTTGTCTAACCCATCTCAAGAGATTGCGAACTATAGATAGCGCGGCCTTCTGAGTCAACTTGCGCCGATTTGAGCACATTTTCGCACATTTATGTGGTTGATCCTGTGCACGTCTTCGGCCTGCTCTGCGACCGTCGAGATTGATTTACGGATGCCGGTAAACTTTTGGTAAATTTTTTTCGAGTTATTCTGCCCACGCGGCGATTTGGCGCCGCAAACCCGTGATCGTCGTCGTGATCGTGATCGTGATCGAACAGAAAAGAGCCCATCGCATCTTAGCCGCTGCAGCCTTGCTGTGCATGCTGGCGAGCTGTGCGATACCGCAGAAGACGGCCGACGACGATCACGATCACGACGACGATCACGCGGCCGCCTCGCCAGACTTGGAGCTTCGCGACGCGATCGACCACCGTGGCACGGCCGCCGATTGTGCACGCTACACCGATGCCACCGGCTCGGAGGCTTGGCTCGGCGCCTGGTGCGGCCTGCGCACCCACGATTGGCCGCTGGCTCGCCGGTCGGCGATGGTCGCCCGCACCCACTTCGAGGCCGCCGGCGAGCGCCGCCGCCACGTCGAGATGTCGCTCGTCGAGGCGATCGCGGCGCGAGAGGCGGGCGAGGGCGACGCACGGAAGGCCGCCGAGCGCGCGCATCGATGGTGGCGCGAGGCGAAGATGCCCCTGCACGGCGACCTCAGTGATCGCCACGCCGGTGACCTGCCGTATCTGTTTGCCGCTGCGCTCGAGCGCGGCTTGCTGCGCGACGAAACGCTATCGCGGCGCATGCTCCTCGACATCGCCTGGGGCGAGTACCGAAGTTTTCGACGGCGCGAGGCTCTGCCTTATGTCTTGCGCGCGAGGGCGCAGGTCGCCCTCGACGCCGGTTCGATCGGCGAGGCGATCGACCACCTCGAGGAGGCCACCCGTCTCGATCGCCGCGCCGAGCGCGCAGGGGGGCTTCGCCAGGACCTCGCGCTCTTCGCGCAACTCGCCGACTTGCTCGGTCTGGGAATCAACGCCGGTGGCGTGGTCGACGACGCCACGGACGCCGCCGGTCCGAGCCTGTCCGAACTCGACGAAAAACACATCACGCGCCTGCTCCAGACCCCCGCCGGCCGCCGCGCTCTCGCCGACACGATCGCCACCCTGCGAAGCGCGCCAAACCTGGCCATCCAGCCGCCGCCGGTGCTCGTGCGCACGCTTCGCGCCCACACCGATTTTGCCGGCTGGGGCGGCGATAGCTGGCGGCTGGGCTACCAGGGCGGCCAACTTCTGGTCGAGCGAGGCCACACCGAAGACGCCCGGCGCTACCTCGACGCGGCGGTGCGCACGATCGAAAGGACCCGCACGAGCCTACCCACTCCCACGCTTCGCCAGCACTTCTTCGCCGACAAGCGAAAGGTGTACATGGCCCTCGTCGACACCCACGTCGGCCTCGACACTGCCAATCGCGTCCAGGCCGACTACCGCGCCGGCCTGCGGCTCGCCAACGGCTTGAAGGCACGTGGGCTGCTCGATCTGCTAGACGGGCGCATCGACGCCACCCTCGCCGCCGAGCGCGAAATGGACGTCGCGCTCGATGCCGACTCGCTCGAGGCCGGCTCACTCAACGGCGCGGCCGACGCGGCGCTCTCCCGCCTCACACGCTGGCAGAAGGCCGCCGAGAAGACGAGCCCCAGCGCTACGCCCTTTGGCAGTCTGCCCTCCGCGGTGACGTCCAAGCTCGACCGGAAGACCGCGGTCCTCGAGTATCTGATCATGCCGCGGCGAAGCTATGTGTGGGTGCTGACCGACGACGGTATCGACATGCGTCGCATCGCCGGGCGCGAAGAGATCGAGCCGCTCGTCGACGCCTTCTTGGGCACCTTCGCCCACAGCGACGATCCCGAGGCCCAAAAGCGCCACCGCAAACTCGCCGAGCGCCTGTACGTGGAGCTTGTCGGCCCGGTTGAAGACGTCATCAAGGATGTCGATCGATTGGTCATCGCGCCCGACGAAAAGCTCTACGAGTTGCCCTTCGAGGCGCTCGCCAAGCCTACGTCGAAGGCGAAGCCGCGCTATGTGGTGCTCGATCGAACCGTCTCGTACACCCCTTCGGCCGCAGTGCTCGCCCGGTTGATCGAGCGCGAGGCCCCGCCGGCGTCCCAGCGCGCCCTCGTGCTCGGCGCGCCCGACCTCGACCGGCCCGCGATCGACCTGCTCGCGCTCGCCAAAGACCTGCCGGCGTCCGGGATGTTCACGCTCAGCCACATGTTCCCGGCGCTCCCGGGCGCACGAGCCGAGCTCGACTCCGTCAAGAAGCGCCTCGGGGCGCAATCACTCGACGTCGACACGCTCACCGGCAACAAGGCTGCCGAGAGCTGGCTGCGCCAGACCGACCTCGCTCGCTACGGCCTCATTCACTTGGCCACCCACGGGGTGAGCGATGCCCGCCCTCTGCATATCAACCAGGCAGCCACCCTCGAGTTCCGCCAGCCGGCGCTCTTGCTCAGCCGCACCGACGACGCTCCCGACGACGGCGTGCTCACCCTCGCCGAACTCCTCGCGCGCAAAACCTCCGCCCACCTGGTCGTGTTGTCGGGCTGCACGACCGGCCGCGGCTGGCGCACGCTCGGCGAAGGCGCCTACGGGCTGGCCGGCGCCATCCTCTATACGGGCAGCCACAACGTCATCGCGAGCACGTGGAGCGTGACCGACGACGGCACCACTCGCCTGATGTCCGGGATGTACAAAGCAATCGCCGCCGGGGAGGACCCCGCGGCAGCGCTCAGGAAGAGTCAAATCGAGATGGTCCAACGAGGAACGCCGCCCTCGAATTGGGCGGCGTTCCGGTTGGTCGGAGGCGTTTAGGGCGCCTTCGCCTGGCTCAGCCAGCCACGCACTCGCCTGCATCGCTGCACTGCTGACCGCTCGGGCAATCGCAGCTCGTCTCGCAGCTCGTCGGGGTGTCGCCGCCGTCGTCGACGCAGGTGTTGGTGCCGGTGTCGCAGATGGTGCCCTCGGCGCAGTCCTGGTTGCAGGTGCACGCGGCGCGGCACTCGCCCTCCTGGCAGACTTCGTCACGCGAGCACTCGGCGTTGGTGCGGCAGTCGACGTTCGGGTCGCGGTCGCAGTAGCCGTGCTGGGTGCATACGTAGCCCGGCTCGCACGAGTCGGTCCCGGCGTCGGACGAGCAGGCCGGACGGCAGGTCGCGTCGACGCAGATCTCGTCGCCGGCGCAGTCGGAGGTGCCGCGGCACTCGGTCGGACGGCACACGCCCTGGCGGCAGTGCTCCAGGCGACCACACTCGTCGTCACTCGAGCACGCCGAGTAGCAGGTGCCGTTGACGCACAGCCCGTCTTCGGAGCACTCGTTGTTGAACACGCAGCTCTCGGTGCCCCCGTCACACACGCCGTCGACGCAGACCTCGCCGGTGGCGCAGTCGCTTCGCGTCTCGCACTCGGGGCCGGTCTCCGGCACACACTCCTGACGGTCGCAGACCTCGCCGGCGGCGCAGTCGCTGTCGGCGGAACACTCGGCGGTGTCGGGCGCCTCACACTTGTTGTTGACGCAGCTCTCGCCCTGGGCGCAGTCGCTGGCCGTCACACACTCGAGGTTCGGCGCGTCGGCACAGGTGCGAATATTCTCGGAGTTCGGCTGCGGCAGGCACTGGCGTGCGCCGTTGATGTTGACGCACTCGAAGCCGTCCGCACAGCTCGCCCCGCTGCCGCAAGGCGCCGCGCAGACCCGCTCGGCCGCTCCGCCGGCGTCGTTTCGAAGCTGGACGCACAGCGCATTCTCGTCGGCGCAATCCGAGTTCGTCTCGCACGCCTGACACAACCCGGCGGTGCCGCGCTCCTCGGTGTCGCGACTCGCACACGCGTTGTTCACGCAGATCTGGCCGTCGGCGCAGTCGACGTCGCTGTAGCAAAACCCGCCGTCGTCGGGCTGGCTATCGGTCTCACACGTCGACGGGCAACTCTCCTGGAACCAGCACTCGCGCTCGCAGTTTCCGTACGGGTCGCAATACGTCTCGCAGACCTCGTACTGATAACAGCAATCGCCGCTGCCACCGTTTCCGTCGGTGATCAAACAGCCCGATCCCAGACCCAGCGCCATCAGGGCTGCGGTCATCAATGTCCAGGCAAGGCGCTTCATGACATTCCTCCAGAGGGATTCTCAGATCTATCTATGTGCATTGTGGCGCATTTCGCGCGCAATTTCATCTTTGTCATGGGGTGAGACGAGCAGAGGCAGAAGATATTCAAAAAGATTAGAAACTTCATCATGGGCCCTCGAACGTGCACGTGCACCTGAACGCAAACGGCAGTTCACCCTGCAGTGAGCTCGACGACGGCCACGAACCCCCGAGCAAGCTCACTCGCTCACTTCGAAAGTCGTTGCTAGGCCGGCCTCCAAGCAGAAACAAAGACCGTTCACGTTCAGGTGCACGTCTCACCATCCAACACAAATGGCGGAGGCGAACAACCGGGTCGGGGCGCGCGGCGTCCTCGCCCGCCCTGGGGCGCCCCCGCCCCAGCCGGGCCGCGCGGCGTCCTCGCCCGCCCTGGGGCGTCACCGCCCCAGCCGGGCCGCGCGGCGTCCTCGCCCGCCCTGGGGCGTCACCGCCCCAGCTTGCGTGTCTTTTGCAAGGCACACGCCTTGCCCAAACACGTGCGGGGCCCGAGACGGACCCCGCGACGACGAGGTGCCAGACACCGTATTGTGGTCGGCGAACCCGTCCATCGAGACCCACGAAGTGGGTTAACGGTGAGGTGTCAGGCACCGTGTTGTGCGGCCGTGATCGTGATCGTCGTCGTGATCGGCCGTTTGTCTCGCCGCGAACGACCACCGCCGATCACGACGACGATCACGATCACGATCACGGAGCCGTCGACGCGGTGTCAGGCTCCGTGTTGTCGCGTGTCTGAGGCAAGGCACACGCCTTGCCCGAACACGTGCGGGGCCCGAGACGGACCCCGGCGGCCGGGGACGACCGCGCCCCGACCGTCAACGCAGCGCATCAACAAAGATATGCGGGATGGCGTCGACGAGGTGTCAGGCACCGTGTTGCGGCACGCGGAGCGGCTGCTTGCTGCCCGCGGAGCCCTCGCCGGTGCAGCCCCAAGGCTCGCCTTGGGATCGGGCGTGCGATTCCTGAACGCCGACCAACCCCTGCTTAGCAAAACAAGTGGGCAAGCCCCGGCTCCGCATCGGCAAATGAGATGTGTGGGATGATCAGAGGTGCACGTGCACGCTTTGGCCTTCTTGCTATGCGATCGCAAACAGAAATGGACACGTTGGGCGTATTTTTCTTTGGGTTTGGAAGTTGCTGAAATGATTGTTGTATTCACGTTTTTCGTTCGGCCTCTCCAATGAAGAATCAATTCTACACGCAACAAATTAGGCGGTTCTGCCGAAAACCTAGTACGAGGGGGCAATCCCCCTCATGACAATCGCACCCAATGAATGCAGAGGCCATAAATGCTCAGTCACGAAAAATTCGATGTTTATGATGTTGCACTCGATTTCGTCGCCATTACGTCGGTCATTCTCGAACGGCTGCCGCGCGGAACCGGCAATCTGAAGAGTCAGCTCAACCGCGCATCCACGTCGATCCTGCTCAATATTGCGGAGGGCGCCGGGAAGGTTCGACCGAAGGACAAGGCGAGCTTTTACACGATTGCTCGCGGTTCCACGTTCGAGTGCGGCGCAATCTACGATGTTCTGAATGCTCGCCACCTCATTAAGCCGACCGAGCATGAGCGCGGCAAATCCCAACTCGTGCGCATCGCGTCGATGCTCACAAAGTTGATTAACTTGGAGTAGGCCCTCACCTCCGTCGTGAACGTGCACGTGCACCTGAACGTAAACGGCAGTTCACCCTGCAGTGAGCTCGACGACGGCCACGAACCCCGAGCAAGCTCACTCGCTCACTTCGAACGTCGTGAACGTGCGCGTGCACCTTACACGCCTTTGTCAATCGCCACCCGCAATCCACAAATTGAACCCGCCCCCACCATATGATATCCCCTCCTACACGGAATCGCCCGAACGATCATGCTGTTAAGGCATGTCGCACGGGCGATTCGAGTTTGATCCAACCCACAAAGTACGGGATTCCGTGAACGACTCATCCAAAACGACCGAGATCCAGCCCGCCGAGGCGGTCGAGCGCCAGGGGTGGTACTCCTGGTGGTCTTCGAAGACCGGCACGATGGTGGCTGTGGGGCTTCTCGTGGTGGTCGCCGGCACGCTGTTGTTCGGCCAGTTGTCGAGCTTGGGTATCTGGGAGCCGTGGGAGGCCGACGAGATCTTGGCGGCGCGCGAGTACGCCGAGCGCGGCGACGAGAAAGCCGCCGAGGCCCCCAAAGACGGCGAGGACGGCAAAAGCAAGTTGGAGCACGCCCGGGTCCAGCCCGAGCAGCTGCGCGATGGCGCCGACGCGCCCGAACCCAACTGGGCCACGCCGACCATCGACGGCCGCCGCGTGACGCGTCCGTTGCTCAAGACCTGGCTCATCTCGTGGTCGATCGGCAAATCCGACGACTCCTCCCGCTTCGAGGTCGGCAAGCTCGAGCGCTCGGCGCGCCTGCCCATCGCGGTGAGCGTCTTTTTGCTCGTGCTTCTCGTCTTCTTCTGGATCAAGAGCCACTTCGACACCTGGTCGGCGCTGCTCGCTTCGGTCGTGCTGGTCAGCGCACCGGCCGTCTTTTTCGGCGCGCACACGCTGAGCACGGGCATGCTCTTCGTGGTCGTCAGCTCTCTGGCGGTCATGGCCTATTTCCAGCTCGCCCACGCCTGCGATCCCAAGGAGCGCTGGCTGTGGGGCGCGCTTCTGGGCGTGGCTCTGTCGCTCAGCTTTTTGGAGCTTCGCTTCTGGGGGTTGGTCACGCCGCTGGCGGTCATCGTCGGCTACGCGGTCACCCAACTCCCCTTCGAGCAGGTCGCTCGCGCTCGCGCGAACCCCTCGGGCGTCGCCGTGATGGTCGAACGCCTCGACGTCGGCCTTGCCGTCGCCTCGCTTCTAGGCGCCGGCGGCGTGCTCCTTTGGGGCCTGCAACGAAGCGCCGACGCCACCAACGACGTCTACTTTCTGCCGCATGTTCTGCAGTGGATCGCCATCTTGGTGCCGTCGTTCATCCTGCTCGCCGGCTTGTTCCTGGCCAGAAGGACTCGCGCGGTCCGCTCGCTCATCGGCGGGCCGGGCGCGCTCGCCGTGGTGATGACGGCCATCGTCGTGGCGCTCGTCACGATGGCCTACGGCGACGCCAACCCGCTTCGACGCATCGACGGCGAGATCGCCGGTAAGATCCCGCTTCTGACCTTCTTGCTCGAAAATCACCTCACCGGCTCGAGCCTGGCAAAAGACCACCTGCACTTTGCCATGTGGGTGCGCCAGCTCGGCTTCTCGTTGCTCCCCTGGGTCGCCCTCGTGCCGCTGGGCGTGGGTTACTGCGCGCGCGCCGCTCGCCTCGAAGACGACGACGGAAAACCGCTGACCGACCTGATGTCGGCGCAGTCCTCCTTCAAGCGCTTGCTGTTGGTGTGGGGCTTTATGACCGCGGTCGTGGTCGCCGCCTCGTCGGGCTTCGACCACTACTACTACGCGGGCTATTTGCCCCTGTTGGTGGGCGTGGGCCTGATGCTGGGCGACGTCGCGTTCTGGAAGCGCGCACGCCTGCACTCGCTGGTCGTCTACGCCATGGGCTTTGTGGCCGTGGCCACGATCATGATGCTCGGCAAAGACCTCGAGCGCTTCCCCGATCGTTTCATGGAAGCCTACCTGGTCTTTCAGGAAGACCTCGAGCTTCCCGACGACTTTAGCTTTGGCAAGACGCTCAAGGCCATCAAATATGGCTGGGCGATCATGCTGGCGACCTTCTTCTTCGGGCTCGCCTCCTGGGCGGGGCTCACCCTTCGAACCCTGCGCGAGCTTCCCGGGCGCTTCCGCGCCTGGCGGGCGCGCCGCAAAGCCAAGGGCGACGAGACCGCCGAAGACGGCGGCGAGTTCATCGAAACGCCCCAGCATATCGAAAAGACCCAGGACGAGGTCTCTCCGCTGCGCAAGCGCGCCTGGCAAAAGGAAGCCTACCGCGCCGAAGAGGGCCTCATCCCCGCACTGGCTCGCCTGGTCGAACTCCCCAGCACCTGGGGGGCCATCGTGGCGATCGCCGGGGTGGCCACCGCCGGGATCTTCTTGTTCTCCTTTGCTCCCAAGCTGTCGGCGCACCTGTCGCAGCAGGGCATCTTCCAGACCTATACCGAGGTCGCCGCCGACGACGAGCCGCTGTACCGCCACAACGTGTCGGTGGGCGACAGCTCGGTCTACCTGGGCGAAGTGCCCCAGATCTCGCGCACCGAGGCGTTCGTCGACCGGTTCGACGACGAGGAGCGCTTCTTCGTCGTCATCCCCCGCGACCGCCTCGCCGCCATCAACTACGATATCCGCAAGCGCTTCGGGCGCGACCTGCCCGTGCTCGACGACAGCTCCAGCCGGCTCTTGCTGGCCAGCAACAAGCTCGAAGACGGCGAAGAGCAGAAAAACTTCATCTCGAAGGCCATCGTCGACAACCCCAAAGAATTCGAGCCCGAGATTCCGCTGCGCTTTGCCAAAAACGGCCGGATCATGCCGGCGACCTACGATGACCGACTCGAACTCATCGGTTGGAACATCGACCGGAAGCCCGAAGACGGCACCTTCCCGACCTACAAGTGGGGCGAGAAGGCCAAGCTGACTTTCTACTTCCGGGTCAAAAAGCGCATCAGCGGACAGCAAAAGATCTTTATGCACGTCGACTACCCGGGAAGCCGCATCCACGGCGATCACGAGCCCGCCAACGGCGATTTCCCGACCAACTACTGGCTACCCGGCGACATCGTCAAAGACGAGTACGAACTCAACATCGACTCGTACTCCTCGCCGGGCATCTACACCATCTGGATGGGCTTCTACCGCGGCAGCCGCCGCATGCAGGTCGAGCCCAAGCAGGCCCACGACGGCGATAACCGCGTGCTGGTCGGTAAGATCGAGGTCGAAGGCATGCTGTAAGCTTGACCAATTCGCCCTTTTATAAGAAAACCAATACGGTACTGCTCGGCACCGTACGGAGGACGCATGTTCAGACAGAAGTTGACGAGGGTCGTCAAAAACGTCGATGGATCCCTCGGCTGCATGTTGATCGGGTTCGACGGCATTCCTATCGACAGCGTCTTTAGCGGCGAGGAACTCGTCCAGATGAACGCAGTCGCCGTCGAATTGAGCAACCTGCTGGACAAATTTCGTCGTCTGCAGATTTACGAGGTCGGGGAAGTTAACGAGGTGAGCATTACGCTGGGGGAGGTGACCGCGCTCGCACGTGTGGTCGCCAGTGAGTACCTGCTGATCTTGGCGCTCGACACCGACGCCGACGTCAATCGCGGCCAGACCATGCTGCGACTGATCGCGCCGTACGTCGAACGCGAGATGGTCTGACTCGCCCCCGCCGACGTGATTGCCCCCCGTGGCCCCCAATTTATTAGAAATTCAGAAGTCCGCGCGTTCGTTTGACTCACGGTCAAGCGAACGGCTCTATTTTTGGAGATTCACTCGATGACGATCGATACCACCCAATTCCGTAAAAACCTCAAGATCGAGATCGACGGCGAGCCCTTCATCATTCTGGAGGCCAAGCACGTCAAGCCGGGTAAAGGCGTCGCGTTCGTCAAAACGCGCTACAAGAGCCTGGAGACCGGACGCGTCTTCAACGAGAACTTCCGCTCGGGCGACACGGTCGACACGCCGAATATCGAGTCGCGCGAGATGCAGTATCTCTACCAGGACGAGACCGGCCACTACGTATTCATGGACGAGGACACCTACGAGCAAATCCGGGTGTCGGCCGAGGCCATGGAGCCGGTGCTCGACTATCTGAAGGACAATATGACTATCGACATTCTGTTCCACAACGGCAAAGCTATCAGTGTCGAGCCGCCGACGTTCGTGGAGCTGAAAGTCACCAAGACCGATCCCGGCGTCAAAGGCAACACCGCGCAGGGTGGCACCAAACCGGCCACGGTCGAAACCGGCGCCACGGTCATCGTCCCGCTCTACTTGGAGCAGGGTGAGATCATCAAAGTGGACACCCGCAACGGCGAGTTCGTCGAGCGGGTCAATAAATAAAAGAGCGAACGGGCGAAGACGCACGCTTGACGCCGTATTCGCCCGTTCCTAACATCGGGTCTCCAAAGCTACACAGCTTCACGGGCCAGTTTACTTGCTAGAAAGTTGCGACGTTGCGTCGGGCGTCGTATCGTAGACTGGACACTCGAGACCAACGAGCAAACTGGGCTAGGTCCTCTCTGTGGGAATCAACCGCAACAAAGTTCTGAACGCCGCGCGCAAGCAGGTGCGCAAGGGCAACTGGGAAAAAGCGATCAGCAAGTATCAGCAGCTGGTCGACGACGACCCGTCCGACGCACGCAGCCAGCTCAAGATCGCGGACCTGTACAGCAAGCTCGATCGCACCGAAGAGGCGCTCGACGCCTACGGGGCCGTCGCCAAGCACTACGCCGCCGACGACATCTACGAAAAGGCGGTCGCCGTCTACAAGCAGGCGCTTCGCCTCGCCCCCGACGAGCCCACACTGCACCGCGACCTGGGCGACGCTTACCATCGCTTGGGCCGCCTCAAAGACGCGGTGCGCTCGTACCACAAAGCCCAAAAGATCTATAAGCAGGTCGGCGACGCCGCCTCCCAGCGTGAGTTGCTCGAGCGCATGATCCGCCTCGACCCCGACGACGTGGGCATGCGGATCCAACTCGCCGAGCGCTACGCCAAGGACAACCTGCACGATCAGGCCCTCGAGCTGTTCGAACACGCCGCCGAGAAGCTCGACGACGAAGGGCGCATCGACGAGTACGTCCAGGTCGCCGAGCGCATCATCTTTTTACGCGACGACGCGCTGCACCTTCGCCGCCGCGTCATCGACATCTACCTGCAGCGCAACGACAACAAGCACGCGCTCAAGCACCTGCAGGTCTGCTTCAAGCAGCACCCGCAAAACGTGGGCATCCTCGAGCTGCTCGTCGAGACGTTTCGCCGGCTCGACCGCCACGACAAGGCTGTGTTGGTGATGCACGAGCTCGCCAACCTGTACAGCAAGCAGTCGCGCCAGGAGGACGTCGCGCAGGTCTACTCGGACATCCTCGAGCTCGCCCCGAACGACAAGCGCGCCAAAAAGGAGCTGCAGAAGCTTCGCCAACTCGACGACTCGGGCGTGATGACCGGCCGGCGCGACACCGGCCCGCTGCACCCGCAGCGAAACCACACCCCCACCGAGCCGCCCAGCGTCGACGCCCTCGACGGCATCGAGTTTTTGGACGAGGAGTCCGAGGGCGAAAGCGAGGTCGTCGAGATCCAGGCGCCGGCCGCTCGATCCCACTCGGCCTCCCAGCATGCTTCGCGACAAGACGCGCCCCGACAAGACACGTCCCAGCCGCAGACTCCGCCGCCTGCGGCCCAGGACGACGTGCCCCAGACCCTCGACGAGGACCAGCTCGTCGACGTCAGCGCCGAAATCGAGGTCATCGAGGCGGTCGAGCCGACCATCGAGCATAGTGGCCCGAAGACGACCGAAGAGGAGATCGCCAAGGAGCTCAAAGAGACCGACGTCTTCATCAAGTACGGCCTGCACGACAAGGCCTACGAGACGATCGTCGGCGTGATCGCCAAGCACCCCGACAGCCTGCAGGCCCGCGAGCAGATGAAGAAGCTGCAGCAGGCCCGCAACAACCCCGAAGGCGCGGTCGACGAGCTCCTGGAGATGGCCCGCATCACCCGCACCACCCCGGGGCGCGCCCAGAAGTTCATCTCCGAGGCGCTCGAGCTCACCGGTGACATCGCCCGCGTGCACGAGGCCGCCGAAAAGTACGGCCTGACCGCCGGCGACCTCGACGCCGAGGTCCTCGACGAGATTGCGCTCGTCGAGCTCGACAACCTCGAGATCGCCGAGCCCTCCGACGCCGGCGGCGAACCTGCCGACGATCTGCTCGAGCTCGACATGGGCGACCTCGAATTCGTCGACGCCGAGCCCGAAGAGGTCAACCCCGCCGAGCTCGAAGCCGGCTTCCACGAGATTGAAGAGTCGGTCGTCGAGATGAGCGAAATCGAGCTCGACGTCGACGACCTCGAAGGCCTCGAACTCGTCGAAGACACCGACGCCGAGATGATCGAGGTCACCGACGACGACCTCGACTTCGACGAGTCCGCCTTCGACGACGCCGACGTCGTCGACATGGACGTCGACCTCGACGGCCTGGGCGAGCTGAGCGACGACCAGATGGTCGCCCTTGACGACGCCGACGACAGCGCCGACGGCGGCGGCTTCGGCTTTGACATCAGCGAAGAAGAGGCCGACTCGATGTTCGACGACCTGTTTGGCGACTTCGACGGCCCCAGCGAAGCGGTCAACCTGGGCGGCGACGACCCCCTGGGCGAACTCGCCGAGGTCGACTTCTTCCTGCAGCAGGGCCTGGTCAGCGAGGCCGAAGAGACCCTCGACCGCGTCCAAGACGAAAACCCCCAACACCGCGGCATCGAAAAGCGCGCTCGCCAGATCCAGCAGGCCCGCCAGGGCATCGAGCCCGAAGCCAACCCCTTCGGCGCCCGCAGCCTCTCCCAAAAATTCGTCCCCGGCGCCGAGCACGAGTCCACCGGCTCGCTCAACCTGGGCGAAGCCGCCTTCAACAACACCAGCATCGAGCTCGGCACCGCCTACCGCGACATGGGCCTGTACGACGAAGCCATCGACGAGCTCACCCAGGCCCTCGACGACCCCCAGGCCGCCGACGCCGCCCACTTCCACATCGCCCTGTGCGAAATCGAAAAGGGCGACCACGCCGCCGCCACCGAGCGCCTCCAAAACCTGGCCCAGGCCGCCAACGCCAACGGCATCCGCCGCGCCGCCCAACAAAAGCTCCAAGAGCTGGGCGCCTAAGGCTGCCGGACGCTCCATCCGTTTCAGTCCACCTTCGTAAACATTTCAGTCCTCCGTCGTAAAATGGGAAGGAATTGGCGCGTCATGTAAATGCGCCGAATGAGCCCTCTTTGTATTCTCTCCCCGTCTACTCAGTTTGATGACGAGGGAGTGAATCATGTTGTTGGAGCGCACACATTTTCTTGCCGCCATACCTGTCGCCCTGATGCTCGCCGGCTCCGCTGCTGGCTGCTCGGATGGGGCCATGTCCGAGGAGTCTCAGGCAGTCGACGAACGGAGAGGTGACGAGCGAGACTATCCCTCGACCTTCGAGTTCCAGTCGTTCGATGGCCCCTGGACATGGAGCGAGCAGCAAAAGCTCGTCGCGGCGAATCGCTCCGACACCGACGAATTCGGCGAGGTGATGGCGCTGAGCGCAGACGTGGTGCTGGTGGGCGCTCCCCGCGATAACACGAGGGCAAACGGAAGCGGCGCGGCAGTGATCTTTGCCCGCGATGAGGGTGGGGAGGACAACTGGGGACGCGTCACCGAGCTCTTCGCCTCCGACGCCACTTGGGACGCCGAGTTCGGCTCCGCGGTGTCGGTGAGCAGCGAGGTCGCCTTGGTCGGCGCTCCCTTCGCCCGTTACGACGGCGCGCGCAAGGGAAGCGCGTATCTCTTCGGGCGCAACGTCGAAGGGCCGGACGCCTGGGGAAGGATCACCCGGCTGAACGCCGCCGACGCCGCCGATGGCGACCGCTTCGGCGCCGCTGTGGCAGTCAGCGACGAGTTGGCGGTGGTCGGCGCGCACGCCAAGAACGTCAGCGGGAGCTGGTCTGGGGCGGCGTACGTCTTCGCTCGAGATGAAGGTGGCGGCGACAACTGGGGACAGGTCGCCAAGCTGACCGCTCCCGACGGCGCCGCCGACGACACCTTCGGCCGCGCCGTTGCCGTGAGCGGCGACGTGGTCGCCGTCGGCGCCCACGGCCATGACGAGCGGGGGAGCGACGCGGGTGCCGCGTATGTATTCTCCAGAGACCACGGCGGCCCGAACAACTGGGGACTGGTCACCAAGCTCGTTCCCTCCGAGCTCGAGGCCGACGACGACTTCGCAACCGCGGTCGCGCTGAGCGGCGATCTGCTCGTGGTGGGCGCCCGTGGAGACGACGACCGGGCCAGTGGGGCGGGGGCGGCGTACGTCTTCGCCCGAAACGAAGGCGGTACCGACAACTGGGGGCAGGTCGTCAAGCTGACCGCGTCCGACGGCGAGGCGTTCGATTGGCTCGGCCAAACGGTGGCCGTGAGCAATACGGTCGCCTGGATAGGCGCCATGCGTGATGACGAGGCGCTGGCGTATGCCTTCGCCCAGAACCAAGGCGGCCCAGGCAACTGGGGCGAGGTTGAGGTCGTCAGCGCTGTCGATCAGCAGCCCGGCCTCGGGGCCGAAGGCGCCGTGGCGGTCAGCGGAGAGTTCGGGGCGATCAGCAACAGCGGCTCGGACGGCCAGTTGGGCGCGGCCTACGTATTCGGCGTGCCCAACGCCCCGCCGGAGGCCGCCGACGACGCGCTCAGCGTTGACGAAGATACACCGACCGCCATCGACGTGCTCGCCAACGACGTCGACTCCAACGGTGACCCGCTCGTCATAGAACAGATCACCGAGCCCTCCCACGGCACGGTGGTCGACGACGAGGGGGAAATTACCTACACCCCCGAGCCGGAATATAACGGCGACGACTCCTTCGATTACACCATTTCAGATGGTCGCGGAGAGACCTCCACGGCGACGGTGTCGGTCACCGTCGTCGCGGTCAACGACCCGCCCGTTGCTGCCGACGACACCGCCACGCTCGACCAGGGCACCGCCTTGTCGATCCGTGTGCTCGCCAACGACACCGACATCGACAGCGACTCGCTGGTCGTCGACAGCGTCGCCTCGCCGACGCACGGCACGGCGAGCCACGACGGAGACTCCGTGCTCTACACACCGGAGGCCGATTATGCCGGCGACGACTCCTTCGACTACACCGTGGCCGACGCCGACGGCGCGACCGCCACCGCGACGGTGCACGTGACCGTCATGGCCGTCGAGGATGGTCCGCACGACGGGGACGCCGACGCCGGCGCAGATACCGGCGCCGACGCCGATGCCGGCGGCGCCAACCAATCGAGCGGGCAGTCCAACGCCGGCAAAGGCGGCTGCTCGACGGTGCACGCCCCCGCCAACCTCGCCGCCGTGCTCCTGGTGTTGCTAGGCGTATGGGGACTGCGCCGCCGGCGAAGCCTCGTCGCCGTGTTGCTTGTGGCCGTGGGACTGGCTGCTTCCGGTTGCTCGGACGCCTCGGCGCCCGACGATTCGCCCGAACCCACCACCGTCCAGGCGCAACGCCTCGACGGACGTTGGGCGGACCCCACCGAACTCGCCGCTGGGGGTGTCGTGGCGATGAGCGGTGGCGTGGCGATTGTGGGAGATCGGGGGGCGGCGCCCAACGGCGTGAATTCGGGCGCGGCCTATGTCTTCGCCAGGGACGAGGGCGGGGAGGGGAACTGGGGGCAGGTGAAAACGCTCCTGCCCAACGACCCCGAGGACTACGACGAATTCGGGCACTCGGTCGCGATGGGCGGCGACGTCGCGTTGATCACGGCGCGCCACGATGACGACGGCACCGGCGCCGCCTATCTGTTCGCCAAAGACGAGGGCGGGCCGAATAACTGGGGGCTCGTCGACAAATTGAGCGCGCCGGACGCGAGCTACTGGAGGTTTGCACGACATGTGGCGGTCAATGCAGACACAGCCATCCTCACCGCTATGAAAATGGATAACTCGAAAGTCGCACTCATCTTCGCGAAGGATCCGAGCGGCGCGAACGCTTGGAGGTATGTCAAAGACCTCGACCTGGGCGGTGTTGCTCAATTCTACATGCTGACGATGAGTGAGGACAACGCCGTCGCCATTATCGACCCGCCGGGGATCGCGGACGACCATGTCCACCTCTTCGGCCGGGCTCAGGGCGGTCCGGACAACTGGGGCCGTATCAAGCAATTAGACGTGCAATACGGCGATTCGGCAGCGGTGAGCGGAGACGTGGTGGCTGTAGGTAGCTCCAGCAGCCCGACACCCAACGGCAACGGCTCGGGAACCGGCCAGGTCTACCTCTTCGCCAAAGACCACGGCGGGCCGGATCAGTGGCGCCAGTTCAAGACGCTCTTCGCCAAGGACGCTGTTCGGTTGGATGCGTTCGGGGCCTCGGTCGCTCTCCGCGGCGACATGCTCGTGGTCGGCGCTCCGGGAGACGATGTGCACACCGACCAAATCTACGAGAACTCTGGGTCGGCCTACGTCTTTGTCCGCGACCATGGAGGGGCGGACAACTGGGGGCAGGTCGCCAAGCTCGGCGCGGCCGAGCGTGCGACCGGAGCCGGGTTCGGTTCAGATATAACGCTCGACGACCACTCTATCGTTGTGGGAGGCACCCCGGCGCACGCTTTCGATATCCCGAACTCCTCGCCCGAGGCCGCCGCCGACGCCGCGAGCACCGCCGAAGATACGCCGGTGACGATCGACGTGCTGGCAAACGACACCGACGTCGACCTCGACGCGCTCAGCGTTCACGCGGTCACCCAACCGGCCCACGGCTCTGCGGTCAGCAACGGCGCGGACCTCACCTACACCCCGGGCGCCGACTTCAACGGCGAGGATACCTTCGAGTACACCGTCTCCGACGGAAGCGGCGGACACGCGACGGCCACGGTGACGGTGACCGTCTCGCCGGTCAACGACGCCCCGGTGGCCGCCGACGACACGGCGCAGACCGACGTGGACACCCCGGTGACGATCGAGGTGCTGGTCAACGACGCCACCGTCGACGGCGACACGCTCACCATCGAGAGCACCACCCGACCGACCCACGGCCAGATAGGCCACGACGGCTACGCCATCACCTATAATCCCGCAGGAGACCACATAGGCGAGGACTCCTTCGCGTACACGATCACCGACGGCCAGGGGCAGACCGCCACCGCCACGGTGCGCGTGATCGTCCTGCCGGTCGAAGAACTCACCGGCACCCCCGGCGCTGACGCCGGCACGGACTCGGGCCAGCCGGACAACTCGTCGAGCGAGGGCAAAGCGGCCAACGGAGGCTGCTCGTCGGTCGACGCCCCGGCGAACGCCGCCGTCGCGTTGGTCGTCTTGCTGGGCCTGCTCGGGTTTCGCCTGCGCCGCCGAGCCCTGACGATGGCGCTCGGTGTGATCGCGCTGGTCACCATCGGCTGCGGGGGCGGCGGCGAATCTCCTTCGCAAGCAGTCGTGCAATGCGAGCCCGATCCTGCGCGGATCGCCGAGCGCGACCGCTGCCAGACCGACGAGACCTGCCCCTGCGGCACCTTCTGCGACCTGGGGCGCTGCGAGGCCGAGTGCACCAGCGACGCCGATTGCGCCGACGGCGAGGTTTGCAGCACCTACGGGCAATGCCGCTCGCCCGACCAGGTCGACCAGTGGCGCCTGCCGGCCACCCAGGGCGGCGGCTCGCTCAGCTTCGTCGCCTCCTCTCGCACCTTGCCCGACGGCCAGGCGCTGCGCGTGGAGCTGCGCGCCGGCGAGGAGCCGGTCTCTCGAGCCCGGGTAGAAGGCGTCGACGGAGCGCTCGTTTTGTGCCCCGACGCCCAGGTGTGGACAGCCGAATGCATGCTCACCGAGATCGACGCGCAGGCGATCGTCGAGCTGTACGTCAAGCGGCGCACGGCTGGCGACGGCGACCAGGAGGTCGACCCCGACGCGATCGCCACCCTCGAAGCCCATACGTCCGAGGGGACCGACCGCTTGAGCCTGTTTCGGCCCCAGCAACGCCTGGCTCCCATGCCCGACGTCGCTCCCGCGCCCGACGCGCCCATTGCAGGGCGCTACGAGGGGCAGATGCGTCTGTCCGGCGTCGGCAGTGACCGCGACCTCGACGCGCTCTCCGCGCCTTCGGAGCGGCTCGATCAGCCTGTCACGGCGACGGTGTGGTCGGTCGACGACCGCTTCGTCATCTCCATCGCCGACGAGCTGAACGCGCTGACCAGCCGCCCGGCTTTCGTGGGAGAGGCGACCTTGGGCGAAGCCGACGCCGACACCGGCGTGCGCGCAGGCCAGGTCGCATTCCCCATGCATCCCTTCATCGAGACCACCGTCGCCGGGCGCACCACCGCCTGGTTGACCTCGACGGTAGACGCCCGGGTGCACGTGACCAGCCGCCCGCGCACCGTGGAGCTCGAGTTGACCCAGTCCTTCCTCGGAAGCGGAGCTGATGTGGCCCCCACGGTGCGCTGGCGGGTCGACCTGGAGCGGGTCGCCGACGCCGACCAGGCGGCGCCCTCCGTGCCCGCCGACGCCACCTTCGGCGACGATCCCGCCGCGCAGCTCGCCGCGGCGAGCCCCTGGGAGGCCGCGTTCGGCCAGACCGTCAACGCGACGATCGACCCCGACGCGGCGCTTCGCTGGTACAACGGCGGCCCGGCGTCGCTGGCGATGTGTGGCAGCCAAGAAGGCAGCAACGCCGTCGCCGAGGCCCTCTTTGCCAAGTGGTTGAGCCTCGATGGGCGCAATTTGACCGAGCCGATCCGCGAAGATACGCCGTTTTACGCCTTGATCGACAACGTCTACTGGGGCACCAGCGCGCCGAGCTTCGACGACGCATCCTTCGAGCCAGAACTGTCGGACGCCCGGCTCCCCTGCGAGCTGACCGACCTGAATCTGCAGGTGTCCACCCAAAACGATGGCGGCGGGGCCGCCAGTTTCTCGCACATCGACTTCTGCGAGGAGGTCGCCGCCAAGACGGGCTGCGTGCTCGAAGACGCCTCCAGTGAGACGCTCGAGGTCACCGCCGACGGGACCTTCTTGAGATCTGGGGAAGAGAAGACGATCACGGCGGACTATTCGATGAAGGTCGTCCGCACGTGCCGTCTGCCGGCGGTCGGCTCGTCGTGCTCCGAGGGGATCTTCTGCATGGACCCGGCACCCGATGCCGGCGACGCAGACTACGTGGCCGGCGAGTTCGACCTCGACCCGCAGGCCCTGGCGGAATCGGGCGACTTTAGCTGTGCCTCGGGCAGGCGTACGGCGACTATCGCCCTAGACGCCGTCGATCCCGGCGAGCGCACCGTGGGCGAGGCGATCAACGGATGCCTCGACGAGGTGCTCACCTTGGCCGATGCGCCGCCGACGATGTCGCCCGAGCCGTACGGCGCCGGCTTCGACGCGCTGTACGACGACCCGGCGTGCGTCGGCGTCGGCCGGTTGCTGACCGCCGTGGCCGCGCAGTCGCGCTCGCTGCGCGCAGACGTGCCCATGCCCGAGTCCGACAGGCACGCCGCCGGCGTCGCCTACACCCACCGCCTGCTGAGCCGCTGGCTGCAGGTGCACTCGTTCATCGCCACCGAGTCCGACCAACTGGCGGACATGAAGAATGTCTTCAGCACTGACGAGGACGACGGGGGCGAGGATGTCGAGAGTCAACGATTCGTCGACGGCGCCCAGGCGCGCCAGGCGATGGTGCAGGGCTGGGATTTGATCTTGTCGCCGCACATCACCCACGCGGTGTTGAACACGCCCCGGGCGGTGCTGGAGAGCCCCGACTACCGCGCGCACAAGTCGGGCTACGAGACCGCAGAGCACGAAGAGCAGAAGCAGCCCCTATCGGCGGTGATGCTCGAGACGCTGGCCCGCCAGTCGATCTATCTGAACAAAGAAGTGCGAACCTCGCTGAGCGTGACCGACGAGGAGCGCGTGGCGCTGCTTCGCGGGTTCACCCCCCGCAGCATCATGGTGCAGGCGCTGGCCGCCGACATGCACGCCCGCGCCGGCGCCGGCCAGCCCCAGCCGCAGGTCGAGAGCGACTACGACCGGGCCTGGCGCCGGCTGCTCGCCACCAGCACGACCACCGCGCAGACCCTCGCCGGCTTCGCCTCGGGCTTGGACCCGTTGGGGATCGCCGACCGCAACCTGCCGCTGTACTTCCACACCTCCACCATCACCGGGGCGATCGGCCGGTTCACCGCGGTCAGCGACTTCATCGCCGGCTCCGGGCCGGGGGACGACGCTGCTTGGGCGCCGGCGATGGTCGACGACGCCAAGGCGTCCTTGGAGGCGGCGCGCCAGGCCTTCTTGGACCAGGCCGACCGCGACCTGCAGGCCGAGCGCTACGAGCGCGACGTGCAGGTGTGGGCCTCCCAGATCCGGCGCGAGTACAACGCCAAGCTGCGTGACTACTGTGGGCCGCTGGACGATTCGCCGGTCGACGACCCCGACTTCGACGCGTCGACCTGCTCGATCGACCAACAGAACCCCGACTGCCAGTTCGACGTCAAGGGCTGGTACGAACGGTGGACCGACGAAGACGTCATGGCCCGATTCTGCATGCATCACAAGATCGACCAGTCGTCGCTGGACGACTCCCTGGGCTTCGCCAGCCAGAAGCTGCGCGACTTCGCCCGCAGGTGCCCGCGCACTGACTCGGCGAACGCGCAGGCAGTCTCTATCGGCGCGTGCGCCGGGGACCCGCAGACTCCCTGTTTGAAATGCACGGCCAACCCGGCGCTCGACGAGGTTCCCCTGGATGGGACCAGCCTGCAGTTGCGCGGCCGCAACGGCGGCAACGGCGAGACCGGCTACTTCGGCGCCTGGAACACCTACTGGAGCGAGTGCGAAGCGCGCTTCTCCGGCGCGCGGCGAAACATCCTGCTGCCAAAGAGCCCCATCGAGCGGCCCGAGTGCGTCAGCGGCGCGCTGGGCGAGGCCTTCCTGGGGGTGGCGTCGGCGAACTTCGACGTCCAGCAGGCCAACCAGCAGATGGCCGATCATATCGAGGCCTACGACATCGCCATGCAATCGTGCTGGACGCTCGCCGAGAGCAATCAGCGGCTCAAAAACGTGCGTGACGCCCACCGCACCACGATGCGCAACCTGAACATCCTGCGGTCGACCGCCGACAGCACCGCCTCGGCGCTCGGGGCGACCAAAGACTGTCTGGGCGCGGCGGCGAGCGCCGACAAGGACGATCCCCTCAGCGCGGTGGTCAACGGCGGGATCGTCTCCGGTCTCTGTGTCACCGCCGGCTTCGAGTCGGCGGCCGAGATCATTAGCATCAACCTGCAGTCCGAGATGGAGCGCAACCAGATGCGACACGACGACACCGTCGCCAACCTGGAGGCCGAGGCCGAAGAGAAGATCTGCTTCAACGAGGCTCGCCTCAAGCTGGTCGGCGCAAAGACCGCCGCCATCGACCTGGAGCGCGCCGCCTTCGACCTGGAGGGCGCCCAGGGCTCGTACGCCACGATGGTCGCCGAGGCCCAGTCGGCGCACGCCCGCGGACACGCGTTCTTGGAGGAGTCGGACCTGTTCGACACCCCGGCGCCGGTAGGCACCCCCTGGTTCGACGAGTTGGTCTCCACCTACACCCGCGACTTCAAGCTCGCCCGCCGCGCGACCTACCTGGCGGTGCGCGCAGTGGAGTACGAATTCCAGCAGTCCATCGGCCTGCGCCAGCAGGTGCTCCAGGCCCAGGTCCCCACCGACCTGGAGGCCGTGCTGCAGGAGCTGTGGCAAGACTCGGGCACCCGCTCCATCCAGGGCAGTCGGCCCACCGAGCTGAGCACCGTGCTCAGCCTGCGCGACGACATCCTGCAGCTGGGCGACAAGAGCCAGTGGCCGGCCGAGATGCGCCCGATGACCCCGCAGCAGCGCTTCCAGGTGCTGCTGACCTCCGAGCGCTACGCCGCCTACGACGAGCGCGGCCAGTACACCGGCCAGCGCATCCCCTTCTCGCTCGCCCCGCTGGCCGCCCTGGGCATGGACGCCAAGGGCGTGCCCATCTACTCGCAGAACGACTGCGCCGAGCGGCTCTGGTCGGTCAACGCCTCGATGGTCGGCGACGACTTGTTCCGCGGCTCGGACACCTCGTTCGTGCGCATCGACCTGCTCAAGCGCAACACCTTCTACAGCCAGTGGTGCGGCGACGCCCCCGAAGGCCAGCCCTTCCAGCTGGCCACGGTGCGGCCGACCCAAAACCTGTTCCGCGAGCCCGGCGTCGGCGAGGAGTACGGCACCGACCAGGGCGTCGAGCAGAGCGCCGAGCGCTTCTCACGCGCCCGCATCCAGGCCTTCTTCGGCGTCGACCGCGCCGCCCTCGAGGATACCCAATACGCCAACGGCGAGACCAGCGAACTGGCCGCTCGCGGCCTATACGGCGACTACGCGCTCTTCATCCCCGCCAGCCTCATCGCCCGCGACGACGAAGACGGTCTGGTGCTCGAAAACGTCGACGACATCCTGCTGCGCCTCGACTACCTCTCGGTCGCCAAACCCTGAGGCCGGCGCCGGCGCAGAATGCTCTTGACCCCACCAAGGAAGAGAGTAGAGTTTGGGAGTGTCGAACCGACGCGGGCGTAGCTCAGTGGTAGAGTCCTAGCTTCCCAAGCTAGTTGTCGCGAGTTCAAATCTCGTCGCCCGCTTTGCCAAGAAAAGGCAGTGAACACAACAGGATGCGGGTCGTCGACATGGCGGCCCGCTTTCTGCTTCTTGAGGGCCCATGGCCCACCTGTGGCCCACCTGGTGTGGCTGATCGCTGTTTGGCGGGTCGGTTCCGAGGGGGACTTTGGGGGACTTCTGGGGAAGTTTGTCGGGTGGTTTTACTTATTCGCTTTCTCGCTGCCTGATGTCGTCCGTATTTGATTCTTGGCGGGAGTAGGATCAGTAAGGGGCGCTCTCGATGCGCACAGTCTGCTCTTCAACTGAGAAGTTATCTCTTACCTTATCTCCCGGTTTCAGATTGTTGAAGACGGAGATGTTCCGATCCAATTTGATGTCATCTGCGTCGAATTCAGCGAACACGAATGGAAAGTGCTTTATCGCCACTTTCGCCTTGGCGACGAAAATGCACTGCGAGTCGTCCGGCTTGAATTCAATTTTCACAAGGTCAAGAATCTTGGCGTGCTTGGGAGCGAGCTTCATATTCACGCACGCTTTCTTCAGGCGTTGTGACTCGTCGGAGCTACTCAACGAATCAGAGTCTGAACTCTTATGGTTTTGCTTACGGCACTGGGCGAGCTCTGTTTTCAGCCGTTCAACCTCCGCCTGGAGCTCTTTGATCTTGGAAGGTTCTTCGGCTCTCGCCGGAGTGACGCTGGCCGCAACCACTAAAGTAGCCACAGTCACAAACAGCACTGAACACAGATACAGACGGACGTTTCTCATTGCTCGCTTCCCCTTCAACCAATGCAAGTTTGCACCTCAAAGTCGAACATACGTCAAGAGCACACGTCAAGCAGAGCCATGCACCTTTGAATAACCCGCCTACCTTCCTACACCTACATCAGGAAAAGCAAAGCTGTGAGGCACGGCACCTATGCCCGGTTGGTTCGGCGGATTCTGTGGATGACATCTTGCCCGACGACCTGCCACACCGACAGGTCGAGCGGTGGTGGCGCTCCTTGGTGACCGTTGAACGCTTCGCTTCCCGCGAGCTGCTCCTGCACCCAACCCTCGAGTTCGAGGGCACCCACACACGATGGGCGTTCGAGTGCAGCTCAGGAGAAGGCGGTACCTTGGATTGTGATGTTCCGTTTCCGTCCGGCCAACCAGATAGCACTTACGAGGTGGCGGTCGAATTCGCTTTGCGGTCGCCGGTAGCCACTCGGTTTCCTCATTCAAGACGCCCGGGCCCACTTCATAGCAAGGCTGTACCTTTCCGACCTCGTAATCGACCATGGCAGGTGCCGCTCGATTCTCCTCCGAGCGCCGCTTATCCTGACGCTGCTGGATCCTGCCGAGGTTGTATGACTCGCTACTCGGACTGAGGAGCTGGAAGAATCATCGACGTTACTTCAGACGGAGCCGAGAATGACTGACCACAAACGCTGGGAAAATACCCGTGATGCATGGGTTTGGGCTGAAAACGATGACCTGCCGGGGCGTGACGACAAGCGTGCCGACTTCCTGAGTTTTAAGCCTGAGGAGTGGATGGGCGATGCTTTCGACCAGATTGAAGCTGCTGTGATCTCCATATCGTCACGGGTGGACCGGCATGGGGACACGTTGTCCTGCTGGACGGATCGTGGCGAGAACCTCTCGGTGCGGATCTGGCAAGCACCTTTCCCGTCACCTCCAGGTATCGAAGCGCGCATCGCGTGGTCGGTCGATGAAGATGGCCGCTGCGAGTCTGGCGAAACCGATGTCCAGCCTGACGACCCGTTTTCTCGGATTCGTGAGCATGTGATGGAGGAGATCGCCAGCGGCCTCGCCCGACTACGTGACAGGTGACGCCACTGTCTCGCCCGCGTCGCTGCTCGCGCTGACCACCCTTTCACCCTGCACGTAGACTTCGATGCGCTTCGGAGCGGCCTTCAATTTGTGGTCGGCCCGGATCTGGCGGGCCTTTTCGACCAACTTCGGGAGTCGCGGCTCCAGCCATTCGGAAGGATTGTTTGAGAATAGGTGGATCTTCCAGACCCGCAGCGCCTCGCCTCGCTGGCCAACTTCGACTCGGTCCACCGCATCGCTCTCGTAGAAGAAATTGATGACCCGAGCGAAGTAGCAGGACCACCACTTCGGATCCATCGCGTGGTCACGAATGTTTGGCGGGTATGCGTCCAGGCGCAATTCCGAAGTTGGAGCTTCGTTCCACGGGGTGGCGTGGACGCGAAAGTTGATGAAGTCGGTTCCCTTTACTTGGTTGCAGCGTTTGCACAGCGTCTGCGAGTTCTGGCGCGACGTGCTGCCGCCGTCGGAGTACGGGCGGATGTGGTCGATTTCCAATGAAGGGCGGTAGTCCCAGTCACAGCACAGGCATCGGCCCCGAGCCCGATTGATGATTTCGTCTTTCTCTTCCTCGGTTAGTTCAGGCGGCGGCGGTGCGACGACGGTCTTGTTGATCTCCGTTGGTGGTGTGTCGCTTCGCAGGCGTCGGTACGAAGCGTCGAAGGCGCTGCAGAAGTGCTCGAACGACGGGTAGAATCGTTTCCAGTAGCGATCGGCCTGGCCGTATTCTCGCCGAAGCAGGTCTTCCTCTTCGATTCGGTCGAGACGTTCCTGATAGACGTGCTGCGCGAGGACGTCGAGGTCGTGTTGGTCCCGGGCCTCGAAGGGAAAGAACTCGGGCCGGCGCCCGTCGCCCTGTGCCATGTGACGAGCCAGCGCCCTCAGGTTCGGTCGGATATTCGACATCAACTCCTCGGGCGCATCTCCAAACCGCTCAGCCCACTGGTCGACATGCGAGGCGATGCGCTCCTCGACCCGGTCGACGTCTTCGGAGAGCAGCTCGTCGACAAATACCTGCGGAAGATCCCGTGTCCATTCTTCGAGCAGGCCGTCGAATATTTCCTTTTGGTCCTCGTAGACGAGCAGCATTCGTCGGACCTGCTCGATGTTGTCGTGGTCGGCCCGCACCTCGTACTCGACACGGTACCAGCCTACGGGCAGCAACTCCGTGTACGGCACAGGGTTGATATTGATGCCGGTGTCCATCTGACGAGCGAGCCGTCGCACCAGCGCCACCGAAATCTGCTCGATAGGCGTACGTTCGGCGGGATCCCCGCCGGTTTCCAATCCACCGAAGATGTCTTCGACGTCGGCCCAGTGGATGAGTTGGCGCCAGTCGTCGATGAACGAGACGATGTGAGCTTCGTCGGTACCGCCAAATCTCGGGCCACGCAGCGCCCGTCCGACCATTTGGGTGAGCAGGATCGAACTCGTGGTCTTCCTGGTCAGGAACACAGTCTTCGCGTCCGGGACGTCCGTGCCCTCTGTCAGGATCCCGATGTTGACGACAACATCGAGCTCGCCGTTCTTGAACGCCTCGATGACCTGGTCGTTGCTGTGGCGAGTCTTGTTCCGCTCCTCGGCCGTTCGCCCTCGCGGGTCGGTATGGGAAAAGACCGAGCCGGCCCGCACGCCGCGATCCTCGAGCATCTCCTCGAGCATGATGCACTGCGGCCAACGGTCGGCGAAGATGATGGTCTGCCCGTACAGTGCCCGGTTCTGAGCGTAGTGGTCCGCGATGTGGGCGTTGCGCTCCCGGTTTTCCGCGAGCTGGGTGATGATCGACTCGGGCAGGTCTCGATTGGTGCGTGACCATCGCTCGTAGTCGGTGGCGTCGAAGGTGGGCGTGAAGTCGAGCGGGATGTCGTGGATCTTAGGCTGCGCGAGGACCCGGGCCGCCATCAGATCGTCGGCGGTGACCCGATAGATGATGCCCTGCGGAAACAACTCTCCTAGCCACCCACGCTTGCCCTCGTCGGTGTACGTGGGAGTTGCAGACATACCGAGAAGCTGCATGCGCGGGATCCGGTCACGCAGGGCGAGCAGCAGCCGGCGGTACGTGTTGGCCGGGGTGTGGTGGGCTTCATCGAAGACCACGAAGAGATCGTCGCCTGCGGCATCGATGAACTCTTCCAAGGCGTCCACGCCTCGTTTGTACGCACCTGTGATCGTCTGAATCGTCGCGATGACGACATCATCTCCCGGTTCGACGTGCCCGATGCGAAAGTGTCCAGGTGCCCCAGAAACCGTCCGCACGCTCACCTGCCGCTCCTCTCCGATCGCTTGCACGCCTTCCCCGAAGGCTTCGAACGCCTGCTCGAGAAGGTGGTGGGTATGAGCCAACCACAGCACTTTGCGACCCTCTCGAAGAGCGGTTCTTGCCAGGAACCGCGTGGCGATGAACGTCTTTCCTCCGCCCGTGGGGATGGAGAGCAGGGCGCCGGCTGCGTCGTCACGTTTGCCGTCGTACCACCGTTGTAGCGCGTCGAGCGCCTCTCGCTGGTGCTCGACCGGATGCTTGGTCGGGGAAACGCTCTTGGTGAGGTCGTATCGGGCGTACGCGTCGGTCATCATCCCATCCCAGAAGTCGGTGCGGTTTCAGCAAGCGCGAAAGCACGCGTCGTAGGTAGAAGCGGCTTCCGCTTCCCGTCGTTTCGACGAGTCATGGTGGCGGTGCGTCCATCATAGGCATTTCGGCTCGATTGCCCAATCGAGCAGTGGGATTTTCTTCCCGGAGGTGACGAGCGTGCCACCGTCCTCCAGCGCCGGCGGCGGTTTACACCGGTCTGTCGTGCTTGCGGCTAGTAGGATTTCGCTGCATCCTACCCCCAACTTCTCCATGCAGGGGTATCTATGTCCGAAGAATCATTTCTCCAGCGCCTCATCGGAGCCGGCAAGGTGATGCTTGACGAATTCACCCGGTCCAGCGAGCTGCACCGCGAGTCGAGCAGAGAGCACGCGATCCGGCCGCCGGAACTTGCCATCACACCTGAGGCCGCGGCGCGCAGAAAAGCTGGTGACACCTCGATACGCTATTGGCTCTGGGTCGCAGGTTCGGAGTCCTATCTGGACTTTGCCGGCAACGAGCGCCCAGAACTCGATCCGGACAGGAGTGCTCGCTCGGCCGGCTGGTGGACTTGCGATTCGAGCGTTCTCGAAGGTGACTTGATCATGCTGTACCGGAAGTCACCCAAGAGCGATATTGCCTACATTCTCCAGGCGACATCAGACGCTTGGAACGTCGGGTACGATCCTTATGGCTCGACGGGCGAGGCGGCCGGCTGTGAGTGGCAACCGGTGGCAAAGCTGGATTCACCCATCCCGAACCGCACCCTTCGTTCTGCTCCCGAACTCGCCGACTGGCACGCTCAGAAGGTAAACTTCATCCAACGTTCATTTCCGATTCCCGCCGAGACCTGGGACGCGCTGTTGGAGTTGGCGGATCGCGGCGACCGGGAGAGCGGTGAGCAGAAGAGTTTGCCCACCACACCAGTCGAATCTGAGCGCGACCTGGAGGAGCGCCTTAAAGCCGAGCTGCACCGGCTCGAGCCGTTCGGATATGAACTCGAGCTATGGCGCGATGAGAAAACAGGGAAGACGGGACAGCAACTGGTTCTCGCGACGGGTGGACGACTCGACCTCCTTTGCATCGACAAACGAACAGGTAGCCTCGTCGTCCTCGAACTCAAGAATGTCGGAGTTCGGCGCGAGGTCGTTGGGCAGGTGACCAGCTACATGGGCTCGGTCAAGGAGGAGTACGCTGCTGGGCGAGACGTTGTCGGCCTAATCGTTGGACGTGGAACCGACGCCCATGCTGAGTCGAGCATCAACTTTCTAAGATCCGTAAACTTTATCGACGTTGCCGAGCTGGGTTTCGAATAGCTACGCGAAAAACACCCCGCTAAATTTGCAACCGCAGATGTGCCGAGCCTTACGGCAGCCGCGACAAACGACCGTCGAACACCTTCTTGAACCGCAGCATCCGGTCGGTCGCCCACTTCAAGTACTCCTCGAGTTCCTCGTCGGAGTCCTCGATACTCCCGTCGCGATACGTGGCGATCCGGCATCCCCGACTGTTGTCGAGCCGCTCCCAGCGCAGCGGTTCACCGAACTCGTGTTCGATGGCCTCTCGTTCGGCCTGGAACGCCTCGAATATCTCCAGGTTCTCGTCGCCCTCGCCGGTGTCGATGTAAATCTCGGCTCGGATCTCGCCGCCGCGGGCAAAGCTAACTCCGTAGTTGAAGCCGCTGTGGCCGGATGAGAACGAGTACCAGTTCTGAGGCAGTCCTTTGCGTGCGCCCGTGAACCGATGCTCCTCGCGTAGGTGGTCGAGGAGGCGCTGGAAAAACTCTTGGTATGCCTTGGCCCGTTCGGAGAGCTCGCTCGACTTCGCAGCCTCCTGGGAGCGGCGCGTCCAGTCGTTTGGGAACGCGATGGGGCGAAAGTTAGCCGCCGGCGCTGAGTCGTCGATCTGCAGTACCTCGAGCACGACACCGAAGAAGTCGATGTCTCGACAGTGCTCGTTGAGCCAGTCGAGCGCCTGCCTGTGTTCCTCCCGAAACTCTCGGCAAATCCAGATTACGCCACCTGCAGTGGTGCCGGCTGCATAGGTCAGCAGCTGACCGAGGTGGGAGTGATCTGTGACTTCGAGCTGGTTCTCGATGACGACGAGTTGGTTTCGACCTAGATCCCGCGCGAGCAGGTCGACCGAGAAGTCGCCGACGCTCGACTCGCGGCGAACCAGCTCGAGCTCGAGGCCGATGGCGTCACCGAGCATCTCGATCTGGTCGGCGAGCCACGGTGTGAATTCGGTGGCTTCGTGAGCCCATACATGCCGGGGATCCAGCCGCTTGAGATTACCTAACTTGCCCATGATTCCTTCCCTACGACTAAATCAAACCCATCTACTTTCGTTGGCGCGGATCGGGGTCGTACGCGGTTTGGCGGTGCGCTTCCGTCTCGACTTTCACACACTCATTTCATACACTCATCGTGGCGTGGTTAGGGTAGGAGTTTCCCCCTGAGCCACCATGCTCGTGACGATACTCGGGAGAGACGAGCGTGTCGACCGGGTGTAAACAGCACTCCCTTCACATGTTGCGGAGGGTCTCGCCACGCGCTTACCGCGAAGAAAGTACGAGATTCCCCTTGCGCTATGGCGTTTCCGCCAATAGCCTTCCTGCATACGCAGTCGACAAAGCGGTGCGGAATCCGCTCCGCGTTAGGCACTCGCGAAGGCTTCTCAATAGCCGTTCAAGACAGCCTTTGTGCCAATTCGACGACGATAACCAACTGAAACAAAGGGGTAATACTATGGCCGATCCAGAGGAGTTTGACTTCACCGAACTTCCCGACGAGGAGCGCCTGGCATTTTTCGGTGCGCTGTTCTGTATGTCGGCGATCGATGGCGAAGTCGATCGCGAGGAGCTCTTCGTCATCTACGAGCTTATTGACTCGGAGGGCCTCAGTGACGAGTCCAAGGAGAAGCTTCGCAATTTCGTTATCGAACCTCCCGACTTTAAGGAGTGCCTCGACGTACTGAACGAGGGGAACGAGACTCTCCGCTACGCATTGATGATCAACCTCGTTGAGGTTGCAAAGGCGGATGCACTTGTAGACCCGACCGAAGAGGAAGCACTACAGCAGGCGCAATTGAAGTTGGGCATTACGGATGCGCAGTTCGAGGAAATCGTGTCGTATGTCGAAACGATGCAAGAGCTGCGAGAACGAGGTGTTGACGATGATCGGGCGACCGATGCTGTGAAAGCAGCGGTGTCGGGAATGACTGCAGTAGGTGTGCCCGTGGCTGCTGTGTACTTCTCCGGCTCGATTATCGGGCTCAGTGCCGCGGGCATCACATCTGGGCTTGCAGCATTGGGATTGGGGCTTGGGATGGTTCCAGGAATTGGGGTGGCGGCGCTGATGGGCGCGGCAGCGTTCGGCGCGCTAGCAGTAGCTCTGGACCTGGGCTCCTCTCGCAAGAAGGAGACATTGAGGAAGCAGAAGGAGCGCCGCGCTCAGCGGCTGATCGCCAACCTGCAAGACGCCATCACGCACATGATGAATCGCGTTGAAGATCTGCGGCAGGCCGCCGAAGAATCCGCTGCGAATCGCGAAGCCATCGAGAAGCTCACTCACCGCATCCGACAGCTAAAGAAGATCATTGCCAAGCGAAAAAAAGCCAGTTGAGCCCATCGCGCTGTCTGACAGCTTCTTGGAGGAATTGGCGGTCGTGCTAAGCGCACAAGCTCGCCTCGTCGAGACTGTGTCGGTTCGTCTCGACGAGGCTGAGGCTGCGTTGAGTCAGACGGGGGAAAACCGTCGTGACATTCTCGAGCTCGAGCGCGACCTAGCCGAAATCGAGGCGTCTGCTGACCTCCTGTGTGATGGGGATGTAGACGATTTCGAGGCGATCGAGATTGAGTCGCTTTATGCCGAGATCGATGCGCGCTTTGAGAGCACGTCGTGCCGCTGGCAGTACCGAAGCTGGCGTACGTTCGTGAACGAGGCGGCCGCACAGAATGTCTCAGCGGAGGGGACGATTGCTCCGCCGCTCGAGGCGCTGCTCAGCGATGAAGACCTCGAGCAGCTTCGGAACTCCGACTACGACGCTCAATTCCGCTGGGATCCGTGGGATTACGGTGTTGTTGGTGTCGCAGGAGTTCTCGCCGCGCTCACAGACTTCCTGCTCGTCAAGATCCCGCAGGACATCGCGGTTGGCGAGTTCGCCGGCCAAACCGGCAGTCCAATTACGGCTTGGCTGAAGCAGTACAATACTTCTGACAAAGAACAGCAGGATTGGTTCGCACAATTCGCACGTTGGTGCGAAAAGACCTGCAAGACCCCATACGATGGCTTTCGCTCTGCTGACGGGAAACCGTTTCCAGGCATGTCCCCACACACCCATCGCTTCCAGACCCTTGGCCACGCTCCAATTCTGGGTCTCATCTTTGGCATCATAGATCTCTGTCGAGGGACTATTACCGGCTTCAAATACGACATTGGCTCCGGGACGCACACGCCGTTTATCGGCAGACCAGCGGCCAACGGAGAGCGTGTTGGAGTATTCACCGCTTTTCTGAAGCAGGTCGGCCATATGCTGTCCGATGTGTGCACGCCTTCGGGCTTGCCTGCTCCACTCATGCAGCTTTTCCAGTTTTTGAACGTCGGCGAGATCGAAATCAATGGGGAGAAGAGAACGCTGGCCAAGCTGGCTCGTTGGATGGACTACAACGGCTTTGATCTGCGTCATTTCTTGACCAGCAGCATCAGTGTCGCCGTCGTCGAACTGGTCGTGCGCGGCTATGCCATGATCCGATATTTCCTCAAGCACGGCGAGGTGGAGTTTCCCGGCGCTGGCGATCCGAAGTTACGTTCGATGCTGCTAACCGCCCACGGGATCGCTTGTTTGGGCAACGCTGGAAAGATCGTCCTCTACCAGGGCAATCCCCTGGCCATCAATCTCGCGGAATGGATGGCGCTGTCCAAGTACGCCGTCAGTCACACGAAGTACGTGCTGTTCGAGCGGCATCGACTGCGCATGGAGCACCTCGAGCGCCTAACGGCTGCAGAATGGGATCGGCTCGAAGAGAACATGCGCAGTATCAGTGCGGTCGTGTGCGACCAGAGCGCAGAGCTCATCGAGTTGGGTACGGAGCAGCAGTAGCCAGGCCGGAAATCAGCTCGTCATCGGAGGTTGATACTGGCCATTATGAACAGAAAAAGCCCCCCTGGGAGAGTTGCATGTACTTCTCTAACGCATCGAGAGCCACACTTCAGGTACATTCCGAACTCCGTCAGAGCTTCGGTTCGTTGAATAACGAGGTGATCAACGCGCTTCTCGGCGAAGAGGTTGCCGCCGAGTACGGGGACTTGGTGCCGCTTATCAACCTTGGTAGTGCGTTGATGTCCGGCGACTCGCTCATGTTCGCGCTTGCAAAGATGAAGGGATGGCGTGTCGTTGGTCGTGGTGTCGATGCGGTGGTCTCTACGTTTGTGACATCCGCTTGGTTTGCTATCAAATATCCGTTGCTCGGCGGCGTGCTGAAGGCGATACCATTCGTTTCGGGCTTCTTCGGCCCTCCAGGCTGGTTGGTTACAGGTGTGAGCTTTGCGGCGATGAAGGGTGTTCGAACGGTTGTGTCGGGGGTGACGGCCAAACGGGATCGTCAAAGGGAGATTGCTTTTCTCAAGGCGGCAATTCCCTCGCTGTACGCACTCGCGGATCGTGATGGCGAAGTGAGTATCGAAGAGCTTCGGTTCATGCGCGACCTGCTCCGTCGCGTCCCGAGCAAAGGCAGCTTTGACCCACGTGCACGTCTGGAAACCGTCCGAGAGAGCAATGCGGAGGAACTCGCTCTTCAAGCGATTCGAGAGCAGAGCCTGACGGCCGCGCATAAGGAGACGCTACTTAAATTTGGTGTGCTCATTTGTCATTCCGACGGCGACTTTGATTCGACGGAGAAGGATTTCTTTGCTCGCCTTGCCAAGGCACTTGGGTACAGCGAAGAGAAGTACCTCGAGTTCGTCAGCGAGGTCGAGCGCCAGCACGAGCGCGAAAAAGTTCTTGCTGAAGGCGCAATCCGCGCGCTTTGGACCATCGCTGAGGCCGATGGGATGCAGGAGGACGAACTCGAACTCCTGGATATGACCCTGATGAGCCAAGTGCCGCCCGAAGCAGAGCGTCGGCGCATCGTAAACGACATTCGGGAATCGTCAGGAAGTCCTGCGTGGTCGAAGTCGCGCATTACGCAGGGGCAACCGCTGACAAAATCGCAGTCGCTGCTGAAGAAGCTACCGTTCACCAAGTCAGAACCCGACTATTCGCAGGATCTACAGATCATCGTCGATGAAGCAGCGATGTTTGTGGTGACGCTCGAGCGGCTTCGCAAACAGGAGGAACTGCGCAAGCACCGCGCTCGGCTGTTCGCGCTCGCAGAGTCGTACGGCATTGAACGGAAGGATGTCCAAAAGCAGCTCGAGAAGTTTCACAAAGCCGAGGACAAGGCGGAGAAGAAGCGCGAGAAGGTGGAGAAGGACACGAGTAGTTCTCGGTGTCCTAACTGTAGTGATGTCGGAAAGTTCGCTCTCTCTCAGCAGCGGTATCTTGGTCGAAACGAGTACGCGTGCGGCAGTTGTGGCGCGAAGATGCTCCTGTGCCGGATGCCCAAGTGTGTCGGTATGGTCGAGGCAGGCGACTTTTACGACGCTGAACTTTGTGAAGAGCACAGTCTCATTTGATGCATCCAGTGTATCTCAGGCATCTACGCCCAGCTTGTCCATCCAGTTGGACAGCGTTTGGCGCGTCCCGAGCCCAAGAAGTTCTGTCGCGCGTTTCTTCACGCCATCAGTCTCCGCGAGTGCGCGCTGGATGTAGTGACGTTTGACTTCGTTCAAGATGTCTTCGAGGTCGAATTCATCGTCGAGAGGTCGATGGAGCAATTCCTGCTGACCCGGCTCGAAGGTCAGCAAGGATGATTCGACCATCTCGCCGCTGAGGCGCGGGCCGGACGTCATGATGTAGGCGCGCAAGAGGGTGTTTCGAAGCTCGCGAATATTGCCCGGCCAGTGGTGCCGGTGAAATGCTTTTCGGGCTGGCGTCGATAGCTCCTTGGGATCGGAGCCACCGAACTCGTCGTTGATGTCGGCCAGGATCGCATTGACCAGTGGGTCGAGATCACCCGAACGTTCACGAAGGGGAGGAATGTCGAGGATACCAACGGCAATGCGATGAAAGAGATCTTCTCGAAATCGCCCTTCATTGACTTCTCGAAATAGCGAGCGGTTCGTCGCCGCGACCACACGTACGTTGATGTCGATCTCGTCACTCGAACCCACTCGCATGACCTTGCGCTCTTGGAGAACCCGAAGCACCTTGACCTGGATCTCCAGCGGCATCTCGCCGATTTCGTCGAGGAAAATCGTACCCCCGTCGGCTTCTTCGAAGTGGCCAGTGCGGTCGACTTTAGAGCCGGTATAGGCTCCTGCGACGGCACCGAAAAACTCAGCTTCCACAAGATTGGGAGGGATTGCACCACAGTTTACAGCTACGAATGGGCCGTCTTTTCGAGGGCTCGCATGATGGATTGCTTTAGCGAGTAGTTCTTTGCCAGTTCCGCTTTCGCCCTGGATCAACACCGGTACGTGTCTCGGTGCAATCAGGCGAGCGCGCCTGAGCAACTCCTGCATCTTGCCGCATTGGTGGATAATCGATTCGAACGCCGGATCCTCAGGGGTGGGCGCCTGAGCTGCTTCGACCAGACGTTCGTCGGCGTGGCGGGTTAGGTCGGCGATGTATTCCGCAGATAGGTGGAAGGGGACTGGGAGTACCTGCGCACCGTGGTCCTTAGAAGATTGAATAACTGTAGCGGGAAAGCGAGTCTTCGCAAGAATGATCCAGACGGCGGCCATGACGGGTGTACCCGGGCTGACATGGAAGGTCAGATCTGGTTTGGCGTCATCGGTGCTCTCGCTGAGCACGTCTTCCAACGCGTCGGTGGCGGCACGGTAGATGCCTTCGAAATCCATGGGTGAGTCGAGGTCGATCTCAGTGCGCAGGTCGATTTCAGCACTGGTGCGCGGCGCTACCCATTCTCGATAGCGTTGACCTTGAGCATCGTCGGAGTCACACAAGAGCACAGCACGGTCGAAATCAAACGTTTCAAAGGCTTGGGCGATCGGCCCGATCCCATTCGCCTTTCCCTGCGATGCCCGAATATCCGTAAAACCGATCCAGCAGACGAGTATTTTCATCGGTATCCATCCCCATGGTGGTAAAAGTTTTTACGTCGAACGCAAAGAACCTTACCCGATGGGCGGCGGGAGCGCCAGCTGAAGCCGCCTGGAGGGGATTTCGAGGGTTGGCATGGCCTTCGCAACATGGCTTTGGCGAGTCGATGATGAACCTGAAGCCACGGAACGAAGATGCACCACTTGAAGAGAAGCCTGCGGATTTCTCGTGCGTATCGCCCGTCGTTGAATGGGAAGTACGAATTGACCAAGCACCTGCACAAGAGGATGCACCGGCGGGGCCTGAGCCTCGATGCGGTGAGAGCCGTGCTGACCTACGGGCGCTGCGTTTACGCCAGAGGTGCCCGGGTGTTCGCCATCGGGCGGCGAGAAGCCGAAGAGTTTGCGCACGAGGCCGACCTGGAGCCGTTTCGCGGCGTGCAGGTGGTGTGTGACTCCAGCGACAACGTGGTCATGACGGTCTACCGAAACCGTGACTTCAGCGGGCTCCGCGCGAGCTGACATCGACCGTTTCAATCATAGGCACTTGTACCCATACTGAAGAAACTCAATCCGAGAAAGCCATGCAAGAAAAGAGCAAGTTCAACGAATTCACCGTTTCGTCCGCTCGCCAGCTCCCCGTTATTCTCCTCGCCGACGTCAGCGGAAGCATGTCCGTCGAGGGTAAGATCGACGCGCTCAACCGCTCGGTGTCCGAGATGATCGAGACCTTCGGCGACGAAGACGACCTTCGGGCCGAGATTCACGTGGCGGTCATCACTTTCGGCGGTGAGGCGAAGTTGCACACGCCGCTGACCAGCGCCGGCGAGACTTCCTGGGAGTCGATGCACGCCGGCGGTGGTACCCCAATGGGCCAGGCTATGGAGATGGCCGCCGAGCTGATCGAAAACCGGGAGGCGATCGACAGCCACGCGTACCGGCCGACGGTGGTCTTGGTCTCCGACGGCCAGCCGACAGATGACTGGCGTCAGGGCCTGAAGCGGCTCTCCCACGAGGGGCGCGCGAGCAAAGCCGACCGAATGGCGCTCGCCATTGGCGCCGACGCGGACGAGCAAATGCTGCGCAAGTTCCTCAACAATCCCGAGAAGCCGATTTATCGGGCCGACGATGCCAGTCGCATCAAGAACTTCTTCGACTTGGTGACGATGACCGTGACGATGCGGTCGCGCAGCGTCAACCCGAACGAGATCCCGGAGATGGACAACCCCTTCGGCCTTGAGGAGCTCTAAGCAATGAGCACGAGCGATACAGACAATATCTATCCGGAGAGCGTGGTCGACGAGAAGGGTAATACCTACGAGTTGGCCGACAAACCGCTCGGCAAGGGCGGGCAGGGGATTGTCTTTCGATCCTCGAGTACGCCCGACGTCGTCGTGAAGTTCTGTGCCCCGCCCGGTGAGGGCGGGGAGGCCAAGACGCTCGACGAGGGGCGCCGCCGACTGCGGCGGCGCCTGGAGGAAGTTCGCACGCTTCCGCTTACCGGCCTGCCCGTGGCGAGCCCATTGGCCATGCTGCACGGCCACGTCGGCTACACCATGCGTCTCCTCGAGCAGATGGGGCCCATCGGAGGGCTCATTGCCACTGGTAGCGAGGAGAGCTTGCCACAGTTCTATCTGGACAGTGGAGGTCTTCGACGCCGGCTGGAGATCCTGTCGCAACTCGCGTGGATCCTGGCGCGTCTCCACGCTGTGCCGCTCGTCTATGGGGACATCTCCCACAACAACGTGTTTGTGCCAGAGGCGGTCGACGCTAGCGGAGTGTGGCTGATTGACTGTGACAATCTCGACTGGCTGCCCCGCGCTTCGACGAGTGTCTACACACCATACTTTGGCGCGCCCGAGGTTGTGCAGCACGGCGCTCACGCAGACACGCTCACCGACGTCTATTCGTTTGCGATCCTCGCGTACTGGGTGCTCGTTCTAAATCATCCCTTTCTCGGCAGTGCCGTGGAGGTCAATGGATGGGATGTGACGACCACCGAGGACCTTGAGGAGAAGGCGCTCCGGGGGGAGTTGCCCTTTGTGGACGATCCGAGCGATGCCAGCAATCGAAGTGACGAGGGCGTGCCTCGCGCTTGGGTGTTGACTCGGCAGCTTCGGGAGTTGTTCGAGCGGACCTTCGTGGATGGGCGCGAAGATCGGACAGCTCGGCCGAGCATGGTCGACTTTGTCGACGCTTTTCGGCGTGCAGCAGATATGACCATCTGGTGTGACGAGTGCGGGATGACCCATTTCGTCAACGCCGATAGCTGCCCGTGGTGTCCCTCCGAAGGAAGCCAAACCGGAGTTTTGTCCATCGAGATACGGCATTGGGAGCCTCGCCTCGATGAAGAGGACTGGTCACTGCTGCGAGCATCCAAGCCGCTTTGGCGAAAGGTTGTTCAAGCCGGCAGAACGGATGTGATTACCACACATATGGTGTCGGCTGCGCCGCTAGAAGCAGCGAACGAGCCGGAACTCGAGGTGTCTGTCAGTCGTGGAGGTGTGTCTCTCTCCAATGTCAGCGATCGCGAGTTCCGCTTGGTCAGCGGTCCAGACGGTTCCGAAACACCGCTCCGGGGGGAGAAGACCCTCCCGTTGCCCAAAGGTAGGCGTGAGTGGTTTCTGCACTGCGGTCCTGCCGACGAGTCCCATCGGATTGCGTTCTTTCGATACTTCGAGCGGGGGAAGTAGGCATGAAGATCACTCAACTCGATCATGGGCGAGTCACGCCCATACACATTTGCCGAGTCGATAATGAGCCGTTCCCTGCGGATTTGAAGCCCGGAGTCGAGGTCGAGCTCATCGCGGGCTCTCGCGACAAAACCGCGGTACTCAAACTGGGAGACGTGTTGCTCGCCGTGGAAGGTGAGCGCGGCAATGATGGGCGTGAACTCGAACGACTTTTCGTGCGCAATCGCCCGTCGGTCACCTGGATGCTCAACCGCATCGACGACCACCGCATCATCCTGCAGGTCCACGAGTTCCCCTATGCGCTCGAGCGCCTGGAGATGGATATTGCCGTCGACGAGGAGTCAGTCGACGCGTGTCGAAATATCCACTCTGGTTTGAGCAGTGTTGAGGAGTGTGTCAGCTGGTTGACCGACCAGTGCTTGCTCGGGCTTCAAGACGACGCTGATGACAAGGCCAGCAAAGTCGTAAGCGCCTTTTTGTCTGCCGGGGCTGAGGTCGACAGCGACGATCTCGACGCGTTTACGCTCCACGGCCGATCTGTGCGGGTATTCGTGAAGCGCGAGGAGCATCCTGACGGAGATGGACAGCGTTTGCGGGTTACGGGGGCTACCAGAACAGCCGCTTCATCAGGAACGGCAGGAGTGGCGCTCGCCCAGGGCCGCCTCGCCTTTAAAGATCACAGCGTCGCAGCGCGACAGGGGGCGAAACTGCGAGCACAACTCGAAGAGTTGACTAGCGCACGAGACAGCTTCCTGGCCTTGTGGCGCAAGTACGGCGAGATGGAGGGGGCGCTCAAGCTGGAAGATGCGCGAAAGTTTGGCGTGTTCCGCTACCATCAGTGGGGATTCGGGCAGTCAGAGTCCAAGATTCGCTTCGACTTGGAAGACTTCGAACGGCTTCCGGATGCGATCGAGCACGTGCAAGGGAACGTGTACATCGAAGCTGCGAAATCAGCGCCGTCGATTTTGACGAACGAGGAGCTTGAATGGGGAGGTTTCGAGCACACGCACACAACACGACCTTTTCAAGGCGAAGTGGACATCTACAGTTCGAGGCTCCGCGCCGGTCATCTTGTCTTGGAACTCCAGGACGACGATGACCTTCCTCCTGAGAAAGGCTTCCTATACGTCTCGCTGACCGGTGACTGGAAAGTATACGAGCGACGCCAAGAGGCTCAGAAGACCATTCGACAAATGTCGGGGCCGATTTCGTATCTCGGCTTGTTGCTCGAAGGAAGTGCCGTCAACACACCAGGGAAGAATACGGTCGAGTCGCTCTCACCCGCAGTACAAAAGCGTGTTTTCGGGGAGCATCCACCGACTCCCAACCAGCGCGAAGCGATACGGGCTGCACTCAATACACCAGACATCGCAGTAATCCATGGACCACCGGGCACGGGAAAGACGACCGTTATCCGTGCCATTGTGCAGATGCTGGATGAGATCCATGGCGACGAGCCGGGCGAGCCGGTGAAGATCCTGCTGTCCGGTTTCCAGCACGACGCCGTCGAGAACGTTGTCGAGCGTATCGAGGTTCATGGTGTGCCTGCGGTCAAATTCGGCGGCCGCAATCGTCGCGATGGTTTCGCCGAGCACATGGGTCGTGTCGAGCGGACCTGCGGTGAGACTATTGCGGCCTTACGGGAGAGGCTTCCAGAGTCAACCCCGAGCGAGACGCGGCGCCACGTCGATGACATCACCGTCAACTACCTGACTGCGCCGCGGCCGCCGGCTGCTACTGCACAAATGCTCCAGCGGGTCATCGACAGTGCCGGCGATCACTTGACCATCGAATTGCTCGATGAGATTCGAGAGCAGATTGCCGAGCTTCGTCGTCTGGCGCGTCCCTTCACGCAGGATCCCGAGCGCCAATCCCTGGTGCGAGCCGTGCGCGCTCTTAGAACGACTAACACGTCGTTTGAGGATGATGGCGCACGTAACGCCGAGAGCCTTCTTTTGCGCTTCGAGCGCCACGACGGTCCCTTCACACTCGGCGACGGAGAGCAAGCCTTGCTCGACGTGGCTGCAACATGGCGCAAAGGGGACGACCTCGAGTTTCTCGAGTACCTCGAAGAGATGCGGCATCAACTTCTACTCCGTGTCGTGCCGTCCGAGGGGAGCGAACTTCGCTCTACGGTGAGGGAGGCAGTGCGGGGGCTATTGGCCAAGGTGCGAGACGAGCTCGAGGAGCGAACGCTCGAGGATATGTCCGGGATCGACGCCGTGGCTGCTGAGTTTTGCGACACGCTCGAGCGAGAGCCATACGCATACCGTCGAACCATCGAGGAGCTGACCTCCGTGAGAGGCGCGACCTGCCAGCAATCTGCCAGTCATTACCTGGCCAGACAGAAGAAGGGAGAGCCCATTAAGTATGACACGGTGATCATCGACGAGGCGGCACGTTCCACGCCGCTGGATCTACTCATTCCGATGACACAGGCCGAACGTCGTATCATTTTGGTCGGCGACCACAGGCAGCTTCCCCACATCGTCGACCGGCACATTCAGGATGAGCTCAAAGAGATGTACGACGACGAAGAGGCCGGGCCGTCGGTGGCCGAGCGGGTCGAGCAATTCATCGAGGAGAGTCTCTTCGAGCGGCTTCGTCGCACGCTCATGGAGGCGGCGAATAGCAGATATTGCGTCACTCTCGATGAACAATATCGCATGCACCCCGAGTTGGGTGACTTCGTGAGTCGCGAGTTCTACGAGAAGACGGAGGATCTCGAAGTTCGCTCTGGCCTCGAAAACGATGACTTCGAGCACGAACTGCCAGGCTACGAAGATGCGGTTGCCGCTTGGCTGGATGTTCCCGTGGGGCCGTTTGGCCGAGAAGTAGACGGTCAAAGTAAGTCACGCCCCGCCGAAGCAAAAATCATCGCCGAGGAGTTGAAGCGATTGATTGATGCTCCTCAGGAAAAGAATCTCTCATTCGGCGTCATCACATACTATGGGGCACAGCGCGACGAAATCTGGCAGGCGCTGTGCGAGCATGGACTGGCGGAGCAAGTCGAGCCGAACGAGTACCGTGTTGCTGAAGACTACCTGCGCCTGCCTGATGGGCGTGAGCGACTGCGTGTGGGGACCGTCGATGCCTTCCAGGGAAAGGAATTCGACGTCGTTTTTCTCTCCATGGTACGTAGTAACACCAAGCGCGCGAAGACTCCGCACGACTATCAGAGCAAGTACGGCTTTCTGATGTCACCCAACCGCATGTGCGTGAGCATGAGCCGACAGCGCAAGCTCCTGATTGTGGTTGGCGACCGCAGTTTTCTTCGCGAGCCTGGAGCGGACGAAGCAATCGCTCCGCTCATAGCGTTCCACGACGACCTTTGCAGGGGGGAATATGGCTGCATCAAGTGATTTCCACGGGGCAGATTCTCCGGTGCTCGATTTCGACCTGACGTCGTTTCCATTCAGGTGGAATCCAAAGACCAAGCAGTGGCTTCTTTGGCCATTCTGGGCTTATCGGGTCGTAGTTCCCCTTCCACAGCCCGAGCCGTTTAATCTCTTCGAGCGGTTTCTGCTGAAAGCTGCTCATGCAGGGGCACGTGGCACAACGCGGCTCTCAGAGGTGCTGCAGTTGGATGGCGAAATGGTCGACTTCTTGATGGAGCGGATGCGACGCCAAGGCCATGTGGATGAGTACGGCGTGCCATCGGATTCTGCGATAGAGCAGTTGCGAGAGTTCGAGAACCAAGAGCCGGAACTAAAGACTGGCCGGGTCTTTGTCGATGCGATTACCGGGCGCCTTTGGCCGCGCTTCGAAGCCGATGCGATGCAGTTAGTCGACTCGCAGATTACGCCGAACGGGAGTGCGACAGTCCGAATGGGTGGGCCGGCAAGATCAAGACTCACCGACGCCTTTGTTGTCTGGCCTGACCATCACGGCTCGCCGCCACCGCAAGCACCGGACTCCTATGCCATCGGAAATGCGGTTCGCGGCCATTTTCGCCGAATTGACGTATGGGAACGACGCACGGGTTTCTATCACAAGGGGAGCATTGGCGTACCAGTCTCTCAGATCGATGGGGGGCGTTTAGTAGATCCCGAACCGGAGGCCGTCTTTGCGGCAACGTGTGTGTTCGTACCGTCCGATGTCATTCGCTCGAGCAGCTGGCAAGTCTGCGACCCATTCGGACTAGGCCCGAGTCCCAGGTTGCGGCGCACAATGGCACAAATGATGGAGCAAGGTGCCAATAACCTTAGGGACAAGGTCAAGAAGGCGACAGGCGACGGCTATGGCGTGGATACAGTTGAGTTTGCCGAGATCTTGGAGATTCAACTGCGCCGAGCTGCGAGAGAGGTCGAAGACGAGGTCGGTCCACTGGATCGGTTGCCGGATGGTGTGCTCTCCGGACTGCTGCAAACGCAGGAAGCACTGAACAAAATGACTGAAGGAGTGACCGAGGGAGGGGAAGGACTGACGGCCGCTGACAAAGAAGCGAGAAGCGTGCTTCGATGCGCATATCGTGCAGTCGAAGACGCTTTGCGCTTCGTGGTGGGCGACCACGCAGGCACTTCAGTGGTCGGTGGATTTGGTGAGAACGCAGCGGGTAACGCGTCGGTACTTCATGGTGTGATCCGTCGACTTGGCGGACACATCGATCAAGACGAAGCGACATCCCTTCTGAAAGTCACACAAGGTCAAGCCTTTGGCGTGGTTGGTTACGACAATAGAGAGCTGCGCGCGCTGCTCGCTGTCTCAATTATGACCGCGGCCGACATGCCGCAGCACCCCATGCGGCGGGCGTTCAAAGAGAACCCCGGCCTGGTTGACTTCCTCTACGAGCTGCACAGCGAACGAGGCACGGCCGCACACGCGTCATCGAAGGAGGTTCCGATCCAGCGAATCGCCGAGCTCGTCGAGCAGGTACGTCGGTTTGTTCGAGCGTTGTTCCCGACTCCGGCAGAGGTAGGTGATTCAGTGCTGGCAGAAGCCGGCGGAGGATGGGATGCCGAGATGATGTGTCGGATCCGGGCGTCCGCAAGACAAGCAGTTGAATCGCGTGTGCCACAGGTGCGAGAAGCGAGTCCAAAACTAAAGGGCAATTTGGTCGACATGGAGCAATGCGCAATCGAGATCGATTGGTTGGTCGATGACGGTGCGTCATCAATCGGCCCCGGGCTCGATCGACGGCTTCGTGACCTTGTGATCTCAGGGGCATCGGCCGTTGAGGCCGCCGTACAAGAACTGGTTGCGACCACGCCACCGATCGAGGAAGCGGGTGACTACCTGGACAACTCCAGGGCGCTGCTCGAATTGGCCGCCAAGATGGGATTCATGCTCAATCGAGAAGGGGCGCTGCCTAGAGACCTGCTCAAAGTGCGGGCGGAACGGCTGGAGCATGCTCTCCAGCGAGGGAAGGGTTCGTTGAACGCCCTCGTTTGGGCTGGCCTTATCCGAGGCGCGGAGGGACGAGAGACGATGGTGCGCCGTCTATCGAAGTTACAGCCCGACTGGCTGCTGAAAATCGGAGAGCTTTCGAGGCGTCGAGGCCATGGAGCCGAACGTCGAATCGAACCAGAAGAACAACGAGAAGTTGCCGAGATGGTCTACAAGATCGTCGATGCCGCGCTGACGACGGTCTCAGAATCTGAATGACAACAGGAAAGAGGCGGGATGAGTCAACAAGACGACGAAGCAATCGTGGATGAGACGATAAGTAAAGCACTGACGGAGAGCTCCGTAGAAGCTCCCGATGAGTTGCTGGAGGAAAGACAGCGACTCGCCGATTCATGGAAGAGGGTAAACGACAAAGAGGACCAGCTCGACGACAGGGAGTCGGCATTGGAGCAGACGCAGGCGGTGCTGGAGGAAGAGGAGGCGGAGTTGGACGCGAAGCGCGAGAAGCTCGAGGCCCTCGCGGACGAGCTCGGCGGCCGGGAAGAAACGATCGAGGAGCAAGAATGCGCTCTCGAGGCCCGAGAAGATGCCATCGCCGACCAAGAGCGCGAAGCCACGAGTCGCGAAGCCGACCTCAAGCAGCGTAAGCAAGAGGCGGACAAACGCGAAGCCGATCTCAAGGAGCGCGAGCGTAACGCCGACAAACGCGAAGCTGACCTAAAGGAACGTGAGCTGGAGGCCGACGCGGGTTTCCAAAAGCTCCGTACTCAGCGGCTCACCGAGCTAAAGAACGAGTGGGATGAAGAGCGGAAGAGGCGCGAGCAGGCTCTCGATGAGGAAATCGATGCGGAGCGTACGCGTCGCTTTGAGGCGCTCGACCGAGAGATCGAGGACCGCCGCGAGCGGCTTGATGAAGAAATCGAGGCACAGCGCGAGCGAGCCGACGAACTCATCAACGAGCGCGAGGCCGAGTTGGATCGCCGCACGTCAAAGCTCGATGAGCGTGAGAACGCGTTGGACGAGCGGGAAAAGGAGGTACAGGAGAAGCAGCAAACGCTCGATCGTGAGGCGCATCGACTTACGAGCCTGGAAGGTGTGCTGGAGGAAGAGCGCGCCCAAATCGAAGACAAGATAGAACTGCGGGCGCGCGAAAAAGTCGAGGAACTTCAGCGACAACTCAAAGCTAAGGCTGAGCGCGTTGAGGCGATCGACGATGATCGCAGGAGGCTCCGCGAGCGCGTTGAGGCACATGAAGAGTGGCGGGAGCGTTTCGGAGAGCGAGAGCCAAAGGAGGTCCTGGCTGAAAATGGGTCGCTGGAAGGCGAGATCGAGCGATTGCGCTCAGAGTTATCCGAGCGGCCATCGCAGAAGGACGCAAAGCTCCTTGCGGAACTGCGCAAGGAGAAGGATGAGTGGCGCATTGCCCGACAGCAGATGACGCGGGAGATCGCCGAGCTCAAGGCTGAACGGGCCAACTCGCTGCAGACGGCCGCAGAGGTAGAGCAACAGAAGAGGCTAAGCGAGACATATAAGCGCGATGTCCAGGCGATGGAGGCGGCGAGCAAGAAGCTCGAAGAAGACGTCAAGCGGTTGCGCGGCATGTATGACACGACGGCGGAGCGCGATGCGTGCATCGGCTCGATCGAAATGCCGATCAAGAAACTCGCCGAACGCGACGTCGCGGATCGGCCGTCGGGTGCGTCGGAGCTCGAGTGGCTGGAGCAGATCGACACCAAGTGTCGCGAGTCGGGGCTGGAGTTCAATCCGCGGTTGCTGCACGCGTTTCACACGTCGATGAAGACGGCCGAGTGGTCGCCGCTCGCGGTGCTTACCGGTGTCAGCGGGACAGGCAAAAGCCAACTTCCGAAGCTTTACGCTCGCTTCGGCGGGCTCCAGTTTCTACCGCTGGCCGTGAAGCCAAACTGGGACAGCCCTGAGTCGCTTTTTGGCTACTTCAACTCGATCGACAACAGGTTCGATGCGACCGATCTGTTGCGGGCGCTCGTCCAAAGCCAGAAGGACCCGACAGATCCCGGTTACGAGGGCGGCTTCTCCGATCGAATGATGATCGTCCTGCTCGACGAGATGAACCTTGCCCACGTCGAGCTGTACTTCAGCGACCTGCTGAGCAAGCTCGAGGACCGCAGGGGCAACCAAGAGCCGGTTAAGAAATCGATCGGATTGGGACCGGATGTCGAGTCTTACGACGTTGAGCTTGGGCGCAACGTCTTGTGGGCTGGCACGATGAACGAGGACGCCACGACCAAGACCCTATCGGACAAAGTTCTTGACCGTAGCAACGTCTTGAGTTTCCCGCGCCCAACCGAGCTCAAGAGGCGCTTGGAAGCCAAGCTCGCGGAACCGGTGCCGCTGATTGCGAAGTCTACCTGGGACGGATGGGTTCAGTCCCGAAGCACCTTTACCGACGAAGAGATTAGCGTGTTCAAACAGGCAGTCGAACACATCAACGAATGCCTGCAATATGTCGGCCGAGCGATTGGACACCGCCCCTTCCAGGCAATCGAGCATTACATGGCCAATCACCCCAAGGTGATCGACGCCGGCGTCGATGAGAAGGAGCGAGAAAAGGCAATGAAGCTGGCGTTCGAAGACCAGGTCGTCCAGCGAATCATGCCGCGGTTGCGCGGAATCGAGACGCGCGGGCAATCGAAGACCAAATGTCTCGAGCCCATTCGGGAGGTTCTGACCGACCCCGAGCTCAGCCTGCACCTGGAGAATGATTTCGACATCGCGTGCTCGTCCGGGTACGGCACGTTCGTCTGGAACAGCGCCAAATATCTGGAAGAGGGATGATGGGTCGACGAGCCAGCAACGAAATGACAGACGCGGTGCATGGTGCGGACCTCGACGAAGTTCGGCTCGAGGAGTTAGCGGCTCATGAAACGCCATCGAGGAAAGGGGCGCATTGGATCACGCTTCAAGCTACGGAACATCTGCTGGCTTCTACAAGTCCGCGGGATCCGCTGACAGGACGACCTCGACCGGTGATGTTGCGGGAGGTTCTAAGGTCCATACGGCAAGTTCTCGCTGGAGGAGCACGTCCACTTCCTTACGATGTCGGCCAACGCGCCCTGGATCTGTGCCTCGAAGCCATCGGCAACATCCTGCGCGAACCTCGCACCAAGATCGTCCGGCAGCACGAGATGCGTCCGCTGCACGCCGTGCGTGAGATGGACGAGGCGAGCATGCGATGGCTGGCGCGCCAGCCTGGTCGGACAGCGAAGGAGAAGCTCGCGGGGCAGCGAAAAGCCAAGGCCGTCGTGCGTAGGTTTTCGGTCGACACGCTCGAAAACCGGGTGGTTTGCCGGGTGGTGCAAGAGCTTCGGCGATATGTCGAACAACGGCTCGACGCTGCCGCCGCATATTCTGATGGAGTGCATCCGAGCATTGATGAGCTTGAGGACGCACTTAGATTGCTCAGAAATAAGTTTCAGCGTAGTGAATTAGCGTTCCTTTCGCTGGGCTATCGGCCGCAGCCCACGAACGTCCTGCTCGACGACCGCGACTATTCGCGAGTGTGGCGCGCCTATCAGATGTTGTTGCGGCGTGACGATGTCCTCGAAAAGTCGTGGGTGCGCGTCGGGGAGCGCACCGCCGGGGCGCTCTTCTGGAGCTTTGTTGCGCTATTAGCGGAGCAGCAAGGGGTGCAGTTGTGGGAGGGGCCGATCATCCTGCGGGATCCTGGTAACGAAGCGATTGCTTTGAGGCAGCCGTCGAACTTGGCTAGCTGGAGTGACCAGCCCAGCGTGACATTTGTGTTAGAGAGCAGCCTCAACCGAGACAAGAGGGGGCATACCCAGAAGAGTAGCGCGGATGAAGGGCGCACTCGGCTTCGTATCATTGAGCTTAGTTTACGAGGGCACACGATCAATGTCGAAATCGGTGCGCTCGCTTCGCTATCGAACGAAAGCGCCACGTCGCTCTTCCAGTTCGAATATCATGTAGGAGTGCTTGAATTCGGTCGACTCGAATCTCAGCGGGGACAGCCATTGCGCTTGTTTCGTACCGTAAAGTCCCGGGTGTCACCGCTACTTGATGGTTTTGCAGATATTGGGGGGATAGGCGAGGCATCGCATTTCCTCGTGCGGGAGCTGCTACGGCTTTTTGGCTCGCAACCCGAGCCATCCCTTGATTCGGATTCGACTTCGATTTCGAACCTTCCTGGTGCCGCGGTGTCGCCGCTCGGGCTGGACCTCGGCACTAGCCGTCCGCGAGTCTTTGGGAACTCGAAGCAGCGTACGTCAGTGCATGCAGTGGGTGTGCGGCGAAACCTTCCCGATTCGGAGGTTCTGTGGAGTGTCGAACAGCCTGACTCGCCCGCTTTACCGCCCGGGACGTCGGGTCAGTACATCCCGTTTGCAGAAGTGTTTGACGCAGAATCAGCATCGGTCGAGTTGGCACACGCCTACCGAGCGGGCAGGGCGGTGGCCCAGCAGTTGGCCAGCGAACTCGGCTCAGATCAAACACGAACAATTGGCGTAGCCATCCCCGACACGGTTGATGCCATCAGCCGGTCGCGGATCCGCAATGCGATAAGCAAGGGGTTGGGTAAGTGCTTTCCGGTTTGGCGGAGCGTCGCTGCTGCAACTGGCTGGCAGGCCAAGGGCGAACTCGACGTCGAAGAGAGCGACCTCGTCCTCGTGGTTGACGCGGAAGCGCCGAGTCTCACCATGACGCCACTGGTAGCTCGGCATGTACAGGAGTTGGAGGAAGCAGTTCCAGACTCTGCTGGGATCCTGTGGGAGCGCCGACCGTCTCTCGCTACGACAGACATCGATGATGTTCTCACGTACAGGCAAATCCAGCTCGACTACGCCGAGCAACTTCTGAAGGAGCACGGACTCCACAAGCGGGCTGCGCTCGCGCAGCAATTGGTTGCATCGGGTCGAATTGAGCGTCTTCTCGAAGAGGGCAGAATTGTCATGCCAGTCGATGGCACCAGCGACCAGTGGCTCGTTCTGAGGCACAGCGCAAAGCTGTGGGAAAGACTGGTAACCACGTGGAAACAGTTGTTCGAAGAGCGACTCGCCGACGTATTCGCTGGACGAACTGTCCAGGAGCTGCTCGGGGAACTCGAAAAAGGCGTGCCTCGTAAAATCCTGATGGTTGGGCGTCCCTTTCGAATCGCCGACGCAGACGTCGCGGACGTCGCCTCCCTCGATGCTGGCCTTGCCGGACGATCGCCAAATCGCCAGTGGGGCACTGTGAAGTTCGCTTCGCTTCAAAAGGGCTTCGGCTTTGCCAGTCGAGAAACAGGCGAGGACGTCTTCATGCATCCCAATAACTGTGCTTCCTCCGGGTTTTTTGAAGGATTGAAAAAGGGGGCGATTGTCTCTTTTGTCCCTGGAACGGCTGGCGCGAAGCCAAATCCGCCCGCGCATGTCATCTTGCCGGGTTCAAACCATCTGATTGCAGATGCTGGCGTGGTTGCCACAGGCGCAAACCTCTTGGCGGCCCGGCATGAAGCCGACCTGCCCACCTGGCAGGATTGGCTCCAGAACATGGCAGTCGAAGTTATTCGAGATGGTCATTACGAAATCCTGCCGCTGATCGCCGAGACCGAGCGCGGTGTTGCGGCTGGTGAGACAGTCGACATCGACGTGCCCGCAAACCTAATTCCACCCGCTGCGAGCTCGTCCTGCATCCTTCCAATGGTCGGTGACGAACGAACTCGCCGTTCGCTTGGCATTGAAGGCCATGTGCGGCTCGACAAGATAACGGGGAACGATGACTCGACGCTGCGTGGTCGGTTTTCCTACAAACACGGCATTGAACGCAATTGGGAGTTAGTGTTGCGCGCGGAGGTCGAGGACGCCGCGGCGCGTGTTTCTGCTTCGTGGCATACCGAAGGTAAGACGTGGGACCAAATCGCGGATCGAAATTTTCTCGTGCCGCCGTATGACGACCGAGGATGCGCGCCGGCGAAGTCCGTCGACGAGGCAGCGCGCATCTTCGACCGGATCGAGAAAGCGGCCCTCGCCGAAGATCTTGAAGCTGGACGAACCGAAGTCTGGAATCTCAAGGATGCTCTCGGAGATGGGAAGGGAGAGCGAAGAGAACTCGTAGAGCGATTGCTCGAACTGCTACACCGCTGGAACTCGGGCGACGAGTTCAACCCAGCATTGTCCAACGCAGCTGTCGGTGTGCTCGGTTCTGCTATTTGGCGTGATCCGGAACTTGTGGGCACACTTGCAGATTCTGCGAAGGAGTTGTTCGGCCGTGCCAGTCGGAGTTTACGCAACGTCCTCGCACGGTTGCCCGAGCTCATCGACGAGGTCTCCGAGGGAAAAGTGGCGCGAAAGGTCTTGCGCAAATACGAAAGTCCTTACGAGAATGCCTGTCGATTATTGCTGGGGCTCTTTCGCTTGCGGTCGGGTGACACGGTGGATTTCTTGACTCCGGGCCGGCCTCAGCTTGTACGGCTTGCTCGCACTGTCCGCCGTATTGACAGTCTCCTCGTCGGAGCTGGTCTGCGTCCTGCTGTGGCTCTCCCGTTGTCTGTCGAAGTCCCGCGTCACCTGCGTCGTATGTCTCAGCTCGGGTATGCGACCATGTGCTATCTCGCAGGGTACGAAGAGCCGCTTCTGCGAGTCGCAGAGTGAGTGACTGAGCGGCGCTCTCGAGGGTGTGTGCGAAGCGGCGCGCCGTGAATCCTTCAGTGTCGTTCACGGATTGATTGAGGACCAATAAGATCAAGCTGGTGCTACTCGGAAGCTAGAAACCACTCTAGGACTTTTCCAAGGGAGTCTAGTTCAGACTCCGCACCTATGATCTCGGCTGCAACCTCCATCGTGTGTTTCCGTTCTTCGGCGGGATGCTCTTGAAACTTTCTGTAACGCCGATCGTCGTTCTTGAATGGATGGGCGTCGAGATTTCGTAAGTGTCGGACAAATTTGAGCGCGCTGCGATCATTTCGGTCGCGTGTCTTGTCCTCCAACTGTTTTAGATTATCGCAACCATACGGTGATGCCTCCATCACATGGTTTAGAAAGTCCGCTGCTGCCGATGCGCGGTCGAAATCGCTGAGGAGTAGGCCGATTTCGGCGGCTTCAATCGTTGCTCGAAACTTCTTACAGATGTCTCCAAACCAGCTCTTGGCTAGATTGGTTCCCATGAGTTTCCGAAATTCCCGCCAGGAATCCTCTCTCTTGCGGGATAGCTCCAATGTTGTTCCAATCTCTGCAAACGCATCAACCAATGCTCCGTTGTGGCTAGATGGCCGCTCCGTTGGGTCCTCTTTCGCGCACTGCACGAGAAGCTCGAGCAATTCCGTTGGCGCAGTATCGGTATTGAGTACATGGCTTAGAGTCTGACCAAGACTGAATACGTCAGCTGCGTTACTCCACCGCCCGCTACCAGAGCGAACTTCCGGCGCCGCGAACTCATCGGGGATGGTTGTGTCACCGACTCTGTTGGAGAGGCGAGCAAGTCCGAAGTCGATCAATACGGGCGTCTTTCCTCGATGTCGGAGCACCACGTTGCGTGGGCGAATGTCTCGATGCAGTACGTTGCAGCCATGGAGAAACTGCAAGCCCTTTGCAAGACGTTCACCGAGATCGACCACAGCTTGAGCGGGTAACCTCCCTTCATAGGAACCTAAGTCTGCACCTTCAATCCAAGGGTAAACTTCGATAATGCGCGATGCGTCCCGTGATGATAGACCCACCTGCTCGAGCTCGAAAACGTAAGGCGTCCCCTCATGAGCTGATGCGGCTGCGAGCACCTCTTTGAGGGTAGTCAAATTACCGAGCACCTCGGCGCGCGTTTGGTCGTTTCCAACACGAACCTCGCGATAGACTTTCTTCGTGCCTGACGTCTCTGACAGTAAGATTCTCGCTTGGGAGCCCGACGCAACCTCCTCAGCGTCTGCTGGAACAGTGACGTGTGGTACCGCTCCTCGAAAAAGGCAGTCTCGCATCTCAGATTCCAGCTCGATCCCAGATTCGACACGTCCGATGAGCCAAGCTTCGAGCAATTTGGAGCGAAATGAAGTGCCCTTGAGTAGTTCACTGTCACTCAAGCGACTGAGGTTCTCTGTCACGAGACGGACATCGTAGCGGAGGCCATTCCCTTCATAACCTCCGAGGATATCAATCCAGTCGTTTAGTTTCCGTACCACGAGATGGAGCAGATCTTTGCCTCGCGCACCAGTTTCGTATTTTGTATGCGCAAGCGCCGCAGCGACGGGGTATTCACGCCTTGGTCGCCACTCGTTCACACTTTCTGCTTCGTTGAGGGCATCTCTCACTCGGCCCCCGAGTTCTGATGCGCCGCCATTGCGCAGGTCTCGGAGAAGGCCGTCATAAACTTGATTGACGTCACGTCTATTGAACCACCATCGTCCTTCTTGGTTGATCAATGAGACAAGAGCGTTCAAGAGCTGTTGCAATACGTAGAAGTTTTCGGAGACTTGACTAAGAAGCAGTCTTGCCCCGCGAGTCGTTTCAAGAAGCTTGCCGCTGCGTTGTTCGATAAGCTTGTAGAGGTCTTGTTCTTCCGCAGGAGTTGACCTGAATGTTGTTGTGGCTCCCAGCAAGTTCGGGATTCTCTTTCGAAGCTCGGGAAGACCAATGAAGCAGAAGACAAGTGGCACTTTACCTGGACGACGAAGTGCCCATTCATTTTCGAGGCGGTCCTTTATCAGATCGCCGAGTCGCCCCCCATCTGACGGTGGAAAGAAGAGCTGTGCTTCGTCGATGACCAATGCTATTGCTTCGTATCCTCTTCGATGGGCAGCCTCTCGAACGTGATCAAAAGCGTCACGAGAAGGGAGTCTTGCGTCGGATGGAAGAGTTAGAGAACTCCCTGTTTTAAGTTGAAGGTCCTCCGAAACCTCGTTCCAGATTTTATGATATTTGAGTCCGGGCCGATTGTCTTCTCGGCGGTTTGACGTGCAGCTGATCGTCTCTGCGACGAGTAATTGCTGCTTTGGGCCCTCTTCCTTTATGTATCTGGCAATGGTTGTCTTGCCGAAACGACGAGGGGCAAATACAGCTACGGATTGAGTATTTAGGAGACATTTGATGATGGCATCCCTACTCTTCTGAATGCCAATCGGATGCTCCCTAATGTAGTCCATCGCATCTTGGCCCCAGTCCAGGCTCGCTTTTTCGCGATTCTTAGAGCATCTGCTGTCCCACCTCAATATTTTCTCGGCCAAGACGCGTGATCCACGAACTCCTCGCAGCTTTACATGTAGGTAGGTGTCCGGGGGCTCACGAAAGGGAAGTTCAAGCTTGATTTCGTAGCGAAATTTTGAGGAGTCGGAAGGACTCTCAATCCAATCTTCCGGTGCGATCGACACTGTTTTTGGACGTATCGATGCTCGACGCGGAGGCCAAGTCTCCTTCAACGAAGGACGTTCGAGATCGGCCTCAAGTTCGAAGTCCATGGAACGCCGCCGGTCTGTCTCGATGACAACAGGCAGATACATCCACCAGTAGTCCTCTTTCTCGACGACGAGCAAAGTTGCCAAACGGCCGCGTCCTGTAACACGGTCGTGCGCAAAGGTGGCCACCGATCCCTCTTCGCCTCGAGTCGTCATGCGCTGCTCAATCATGGAAAGAGGCGCATCGATCTGCTCAGTCCCCACAAAGTCCAAAAACTCATTCGCCGCCTTCTTGAACCGACTTACGTAACTGCGAATGGCTTCGGGTTCTTCGCCTTCAAGATGTCGAATAAACTCCTTAACGAGAGAAGCTCCCAATTGGGGAGTGATGGATATAACCTCCTCATATGTCTCTCGAAGGGCATCGGGTTTTATACCATGCTCACGTGCTCTCGAGATCCACTCTGTGTGCGCGTCATCAACATCTCCGAGGCTGGCATTATCGAGTAGTGCTCGAAACGAGCGATCGAAATGCTGAAGCCTTTCAGATGTCTCCAACTCCTCATCAGGCGGAGAAATGGAGGCGATATCGATTTGTGCAGAAGTCAGCCCTGCTTGGTCAATGGCTCGACTTAACGAAACAACTCCCTTGCGAAAACTCGAGTCGCACAATGCCGCGAGCCAATGCGCGGAATCTAGCTGGCTTTCTTCGCTGCTTGCCTCTGTGGTCGGCTTGACGAGCCAAGCAGGAAGATCCGACACAAGCTCCTCTTGAGCATCGAACACGTCCAGGGCATTTTGAAGCTCCGAAGGCACTGGAGCCTCGAGCTCCAGAACAAGGCAGGCTCCCTTGTCGCCGAGCACATCGCTGGCGCGGTTGAACGCCGACTGGCATTCGTCCCGATTTTGTCGCAGTGCTTCGACTTCGGGAAACTCCTCGAGCCAGTCAACGATCTCTTGTCGCAACTCCCCGATCGCCTTTTGCCACCTAACGACATCGTCGGGTTCAGATATCTGAGCACCTAACGCCTGACAGTTCTCGAGCGTCCGCTGCGCGCGCGACACTGTTTGCTGGATTGTAGCAGCAGCGGTTCCGCTACGTTCGACCACCCAAGCGAGGAAAACCGGCCACTCATCGCTTGGTTCGTTCAAGCCGTCTGATGCAACATCCTGTACGGATTCGTCGAACTGTTTTGGTTGCGAAGACACTTGCGCAGACTCGTCGGTGTCTGGAGCTTCATCTGATGAATCCGGCTGCGGTTCAGATGCGAGAAAAGTCTTCGCCCAACTCAAAGCATCGGGATAGGCGCTGTTGATGCCACTATCGTTGAATAGGTCGTGTAGTTCTGAATCACTGCCAGGTGAATTCTCGTCAGCTATCAGCTTCCCAATTTGTTCAAACCAGACGTGCCGCTGGTCAGCAGGATATGGCTTGAGCGACTTCAGCGTGTGAGCGATTTCGAACGGCAATTGTTCGGTGGGCAGAGAGGCAGCGATTTCCTTCCACACCTTGCAACGCGTTTGATTAGCAAGCGGGATGTCGGCGAATGCTCGCAAAAGGCGCTGGCCGGCGAGATCATCGTGGTGGCGGTTTTGAATATATGTGTTCAGAGCCTCGAGACTAAATAGCTCGAGGATTGCCTCAAATTCGGTCTTCGCGAGCCATCGAGACTTGTCTCCTCCACGCATGATGTTCCGCAACGGAAGACTAAGCGACTCAGGGGCTTCCTTCAGGAGATTGAATTTTTGCCATGGTTGGCGAAACGAGTCCAAGAACTCGCCGGGGTTCTTGTTGGCTTTCTCAAAAGTTCGAGGACGCCAAGATCTGGCTAATGTGAGTGGATCTCGATGCAGGAGCTCCTTGAGATGAGTACTCGGTATCGCTTCATCATCGAACGATCCCAGGATGTCCTCTGCGATAACGCCACTCCGTGAAACACGTCGACGTTTGATAGTAGGCGTCGCAACCTGCACCCGGGACTCGTCTTCTTTCGATTGGGGAGGCTTTGCCTCATCACCAAAAAGATGCACCAACGGCTTTCCACGAGGTGGCGAATCATTCCTCTCCAGCAGTTTGAACTTCGCCTGGTACGACTTTGGCACGTAGCGAGGCAAGTTGCTGTCTGCGTCTTCAACTCGAAAGATGAACATCGTATCCGGCCTGCTGTGGTGCAGTCCTGCCCGGCAGCAATAGATTTCACCGAAGAGCGAAACAACCTTGCCCTCTCGATTTGCTCCATAATTGTACCAGCTAAGCTGCCTTCCTCCCTGCGTCAGGTCGTCAAAGATGGCAGACTTCCAATCGAGCGCAGGCTGCACGTCACGAGCATACGATTCGGCGTTTGGATTGATGCTGATGTAATGAACCGCTTCTACTTCCTTCGAGGCTGGATCCGCTCGGCCTCCCGATGCCAATTCATTGCGGATGGTCTGAACTTCACCGCCAGTGAGTTTGGTCATGTAGTTGTTGACGGTGAAGCCAACGGGCAGCTCGTTGATCAGCTGTACTAGCTTCTGGCGATTCAGCCCCAGCTCTTCTGCCAACTCGTAAACGCGCATATCTACAGCCATAGGTCCGCTTCTCTCAAGGTTAGTAAACTCAGTTGGAGCTAGCGTTAGTTTAAAGTAGTGGCGGCAGTTCGAGCATTGCTCATTGCAGCACATTGCAAGAATTCGCTGCGAGCGGCGCAAGTGATTTATTTACTCTATCATCTAAAATGAAACGATCAGGTCGTACTTCGCAGGGTTCACACCCGTACAGTATTGCCCCTTTTTCATCTGGTGCACCTCAACTTGGCAAACTCAAACAAACACCCACCAACTCAGGCTCCAACGACACCACCTGGGCCTTGCGCCGGATATTCTCCTCTCGCTTCGCCGTACGCTCCTCGAGGTGCTTCAGCCGGTGCCTCTGGCCCTTGATAGCAATCTCCATGTCCTTGCCCTCGGCCTGCTTCGCCTCATAGGCGGAGATGAACTTCTGGACGCGCTCGCGCTCCGCTCGGCGGTATTCGCCGACGTGTTCGAGTTCGCGGTCGGTTTCGCGGCGGCGTTTGGCGACGAGTTCGTCGCGTTGGGCGGCGAGGTCGTGGGCGAGTTGGCGTTCGGCGGCTTTGCGCAGCTCGCGCTCGTGTTCGATGAGCGACTTGGCTGCGTCGAGGTCGGCGGATATCTGCAGGCTGGTGCCGTCGAGAACGCGTTTGCCGAGGTCGGTGCGGGCGTCGAGGGATTGGGCGTCGACGAAGACCGGCCATAGCTCTTCGCGCAGGACTTCGTTGGTGCCGTCCTCGAAGGCAGTGCGGTAGACGTAGGTGATGCCCGGGCGGTCGAGGAACGGCAGCACCTTCATGCCGACGGATCCACCGAATCCCGAGTTACCTGGCGGCGTCCCTTCCAAGCTCGCATCGTCGGCGGGCGAAGCGTTCAGGACGTGGTCAATGAGGACCTGGACGAGTGGGGAGTCAGGGGCGAGGAAGGTGACGTCGTCGCGGCGCATGGCGAGGTCGCGGTCCGTGGTGAACGGACCATTGGGAGCCTCGTTGCCGAGCTTGCGTTTGAGCGTGTCGGGCAGTTTGAGGTCGAAGACTCGTGCCGATGCGTCTTTTGCGCTGCCGCCGAGGGTTTGGACGCCGTGGACGATGAAGTCCTGCATGTCGGACTCGGTGCCGAAGATGTCTTCGGACTCGTCGACGACCTCCATGATCTTGCGCCGGCTCTCGGCGTCGAATGTGGTGCAGTCGATGAGGCTTCGGTCATACCATTCGAGCAGGGTTTGCTGGCGCTCTTCGAACTCGCGCTCGAGTTCTTCAGCCGTCGCTGAGATCGGCTTGTCGTCGCGAAGCGAGCGCATGACGAGAGCCTCGATGTCGAGGCCGTCGAGGATGCCGAGTACGTCGGCGGTGGCGCCAACCTTGTCGCGGATATTGTCGATCTTCTGCTGCAGCATGCCGAAGATTTTCGACTCGCGGGTGTCGCTGAACTGGAAGTTCCAGACCTTGACCTCTTTTTGCTGACCATAGCGGTGGATGCGTCCGATCCGCTGCTCGAGCCGGTTCGGGTTCCACGGCAGCTCGTAGTTGATCATGATGTGGCAGGCGTGCTGGAGGTCGATACCTTCGCTGGCCGCATCGGTGCAGAACAGAAACCGCGAACGTCCGAAGTTGAACTCGTGCTCGATTTTGGCGCGGTCTTCTTTGTCGACGCCGCCGTGGATCTGCAGAATTTCGTCGGCCCACGGCTCGTCCGCGACGAGGTCGAGGATGTAGTCGAGTGTGTCGCGGTACTCCGTGAACAGCAGAATCTTCTCGTTGGGGTTTTCGGCCAAGAGCTTCTGGATGAAGCTCTTGAAGGCCCGGCCTTTGGTGTCGACCGGAAGCTCCTCAGCCTGTTTCACGATCTTTCGGAGCGCCTCGATTTCGGCCTCGTACTCCTCGTCGGCGCCGGGGACCGTCAGCTTCTCCAACTCCTGCTCGACGCGGACCTTGTCGTCCTCCTCGAGGTCGTCTCCATCGAGGTATGCCTTGGCGTCTGATGACAGCGAGACCTCGTCGATCTCCAGCAGCCCCTGCAACCTGCGCCTCATGGTCTCTCTGATGGCCCCTACGCTGCTGACCAGGCGCTTCTGCATCAGCGCCATGGCAAAGCCGATGACGGGCGCGTTGAGCCTCTCAGACCGGTTAAAGATCTCACGGACGTAGTGCGTCACGTCGTCGTACAGGTCCTTCTCGCTCGGCGTCATCTCGAGCTCGACGGTCTGGACGTCTCGGTTCGGAAAGACCCGCTCGCCGTCGTCGTCGAAGATGGTGTCCTTGCCCCGACGCACCATCACCTCGTCGACTGTCTGCTTATCGAGCTCCTGGTCGGTCGCGACACGGAACGGATCGATATAGCTAATCAGCGAGCGGAAGGGCTGCTCCTTGCCGTCGTGCGGCGTCGCGCTCAACAGCACGAGCGCATCCGAATTGTGGCAGACCTGCTCGACGCGCTTCGAGGTGACACTCGGCGAGTTTCCGCGTTTGCTCGCTTTGTGGCATTCGTCGACCACCACGACATCCCAGAAGGCATCTTCGAGCTCCCGCTGGAACTCTTTCTGGCGTAGGAACGCCATGCTGGTAACAAGCCTCAGCCCCTCCTGCTTCCAGATATTGGTCTCCTCGCCGAGCCGATGTCGCTCGCCATCGACCCACAGCCGGTTCGCCTGGGTGAGCCGGATGTCGAAGAACCGCTGCATGTCGCGGATCCACTTCCCCTGCAGGTGCGCCGGCACCACGAACAACACGCGGTCGGCGCGCCGGCGAGCCTCGAGCTCCTTGAGGAGCAGCCCGGCCTCGATGGTCTTACCGAGACCGACGTCGTCAGCAATCAGTACGCGCTGGCGCAGCTTACCCATCACCTGGTTGACGCAGGCGAGCTGGTATGGCTCGAGGCGCACGAGCGAGTTCGAGATACTCAGGAGCTTGCCCTGGTTGTGGGCCAAGCGGAGTTGAATCGCGCGGACTCGCAGGTCGAAGCGGTCGGCCGACTGGATGTCGTCGAGCGGAATCGTGTCGAGCTCGTCTCCGCCTTCCTTCTCGACGGTCACATCCGCCAAGGCGACGGACTTGATTCCCATGCCCTCGATGACGGCGCGTAGGTAGGGTGATCCGCCCACGTCATGGATAAGAATCACCTCGGCCGCCTTTCCGTTGAGGCGAATCTTGTCGCCGGGCTGCAGGCTTTCTGCGACAATTTCATCGGCGTGAATGGAGGTGTCCCCCATGTTGCTACTCCTTCGTTATCTCTAGGAAATTGAGGATAAACTCCTGAGGTGACGCACCGCCGTGGTAGTAGCGAAGGTCGCTGATGCCCTGCTTGCCGAAACGCTGCAGCGGCTGAGTCAGAAGCTCGAGGTGGACGTCGTCGTCCAGGTAGTCGAATCCGGGAGTCGACGAATCCACCATGACGCTGTCGGTGAAGGTTTTGTCGTGACCTCGGCTCGCAGTCCGGCGTCGGGCGACATCGACCTTCTTGTCGGAGACTGAGACGTCCTCGAAGTTGGTCTGCTCTTCGGGCAAAAGCACGAAGCCGTGGTCGGCGACCACGAACGCCTTGGTCCAGGTCTCACGCTCCATGACTTCTTCGATCAGCTCGGCTAGTTCCTCGACTCGCCTGGAGAGCTTGTGCTCGATGCCGGACAGGTCTTTCTCGCCGATGTCGTCGATTTCGGTGTCGAAGTATGCGACGTGGCGGCTTTCCTCCCAGCCATCGTTGGGATCCCGTGTTACGCTCCAACCCTCGCGCTCGAGCAGTGTGTTGCGATTGTTCGTGCTCAGGTCGTCGCCTTTGCGCTGGGCGCGCAGCTTGGGCTTGCCCGAGCTATCCTTGAAGCGGACTCGATATGTATCAGGGCGGCCAGGTGTGATGGCTCCCATTCCGAAGTGTGTCTCCGAGGGGAGCACGCCGGCGCAGATGTGGGACTCGATGGTGTAGGCTGCGCCTTCGTCGCCGGCCTGGCTAAGACGCTCGGCCAACTCGTAGGCGAGGTCGAGGCGTAGGGCGTCGATGTAGAACACCGCGACTCGCTCGGTGGTGTTGAACTTGTCCCAGTGCTCCGACAGGAATCCGTGCGTTCTCGTCACGCCCTCGAAGACCTCGCCGATCTCCAGAGCCTTCGCACAACGAGTGCTGAGCGCCTCCATGTACTTGACGTACTGAGTCGTCACGAGCTCATCGCGCTTCGGACCGAGACCGCCGCGCGCGGGATGCCACGACGGCAGATCGCGCTCAGGATGACCCGACACGACGATCCGGCGAACCGCACGGTCTATCTTCCACGTTCCCTCGTCCTGGTCGCCGTACAGCGTCGCGATTGGAACATCGCCCAGCTCTTCCCAGGTCTCGTAGCGCCGGGCGAGGTCGGCCATCTGTGCAGCTTCTTCCCAGGCGCGGATCCACGGCGAGTCATCCGCGCCGATCCCGTGTACATCGACGTCATACGCATCACACAGCGCATCTCTCCGTACAACTGCACGCTCGTGGCATTGCTCGTATTCGCCACGCTCGAAGTCACTCAACCAGAGCTTCCAAAGCTCCTCGTCGAGCGCCCCGTTGACCGGACACTTGGCGAGCCGCCAGGCCTCACCGAAACGCAAGATGGCATCTTTGAAAAAGCGAGCTTCGCCAAGGTAAATCCGATCCAGCGGCTCCTTGCGCTTCGCCTTTCGGAGCACACCCTCGAGCATTTGCCGCATACGGTGGTGCTCGAAGGGGACCGAACCGTCATACGGTGACGGCAAGGCGTCGGCCGGAAAGCCCTCGTGAAGCATCCACTGTGCGACAGCCCACTTGCGCACCTTCTCTTCAATAGCCTGCGGACCGTCGCTGTCTTCGAGTCCAACTACACCGGCCTTCGTCAACTCCTGGCGCACCCGGGCGACGGTATCCTCGTCGTCGCTCATGTCGCCCCAACCCATCTTCAGGATGTACTCGTCGGGTCGGCCGTGACCGTTGGTCAGAAGCTCGGCCTGCAAGGTCGGCAGGTCGGGGCGCCCTGTGGCGGTGTGGCCGAGTTGCTCGAGGAGATATTCGGCCCGGTCAGCACGTCGGCTCTCTTGGCCGGCGCTCTCGAGCGTGTCGTCGAATACCTCCCAACGCTGCACACCATAGAGTCGCGCAGACAGTTCCTCGATCCCGACGGGGATCCGAGCGCCACCTTCCTCCACATCTCGAAACCACGCTCGGTCGCCGCGTTCGTGCGGGATATACAGGACCTGAAAGGAGTCCGTTCCGGCGGTGCTCGCCCTCTCCTGGACACGCTTGCGGAGCAACAGCGAACTCTCGTCCTTTGCCACACCTACAAAGTCGAATTCGTCACGTCGGTCACAGGCTTTGCGAACGACCTCTTCGAGGAAGCCGCCGTCATCCCACCAGATGATGCGATGATCACCGTGCTTCTTTGCAATTTTGCAGGTCGTCTCGATGAGCTCCTGCGCGAGATCCTGAAGCGACCGCGTTGGAGGTCCAGTGACTGGCTTCATGGCTGTCAATCCGTTCGTATGCTCGTTTCTGATTGGTCAGGGCGCTCGTTCACTCGCCAGCGCATCAAATGACGTTCTCATCTACACTCTTGGGCACAATCTTGGCCTCGGCGAGCGGCTGAATGTTGATGGCCACGCCGTGCTTCTTGACCGGATTCCAACCGGCTACCATGACCTCCTCAAGCGCGCGCGTCTTCCAGTCAGACGGAAGCTCCTTGCTCAGCTTCTTACACGCCTTCCGAATCTGCTCGCCAAGTTCCACGTCGCGTCCAGTCTCGCGTGCCAACTCGCCCAAAAGTCGCTCGTGGGGCTGCAGGCCAGTTTCGAGTTGGCCAGCGGCCTTTAGGTAGTTTTTCCCCTTCTCGAAATAGTAGTTCATGAAGAGGATGCCGTTGCTCGCATAGTGTGTCGATCCTGCGAGCTTATCGAAGTAGACGAAGAGGTCGTACAGATGCGCACGTACCGGCTGATCATTTGAAGCAGCGTATGCGCGGCATGCTTCTTCCAAGTCCTCAAGGGCGTCGAGCCACTCTTCGCGGTTGCCGTTAACCGACTCCATGAACTTTGGGCTAAAGTGATCGACGAACTGCTTTTCCGGCATCTGTTGATGGACGGCGTCGAGCGTTTCCAATCGTTCGGCTGTCCGCTGCCGGAACTCCGCAACAAGGCCGGCGAGGTTTTCTGCGAGCTGTCGATTCTCCTCATTCCAGTCTCGGGGGCGACTACGCTTGAGGTCAGCGGTGGTGTCACGAAAAGCTTGTATCTGCCTTAGCGCACTCTCGCATCGCACCTGCTCAATCTCCCAACGATTCCGTTCCTTCGCGGAGAGACCTGCGTCAGTGAGGCGTTGGCGTGCCGCAGTAAGCTTTTCCCGCAGCGCTTTCTCGCGCTTCTCAATGTATCGATTACGAATCGTAGAGAAGAGGTTGTGGTCCAGCTGGTGGTATCCAACAAGGCAAGCGAAGCCTTCAGCCTTCGGGTCAGCTACGAGACGCTCCGTCGTGACCTTCCAGATAATTGGAGCGTTCTCGAAGGTCGAGATATGAAAGTCGAACAAATCCCGCTCTAGCCAATGCTGGATATTAGGGTACGCCTCCTTCGATGACGACTTGCGGCCTAGAATCTGATCGATTTCTTCGAGGCGGTCATGGGCATGCTCTCCGAAAACTTCCTGGAACTTGCCCTGAAGCCGACTAAGAAGAGCGCTCTCTTCATCATCGCTTTCCTGTAGTAGGGGAACAACACCATCTTCATCTTCTTCAATGACTTCAAGCACAAGGTGCAGGAGCATTCGTTGAATGAGTTCGCGATAGTCCTCAGGCGGTTCCGTTACGGCGTCGGGAGCTTGATTGACCTGTTCGCGGGGATCTTCATTTGTTCTGAGGGCGATCTCCGCGAAAACCTCATGTCGTTCCTGTTCATCAATTTCAAAATGCTGGAAGATCACCTCGTTGATTCGTCCCTCTATCTCCTGTGCCTCCTGCTCTAATTGTCTTCGCGCCTTTTCGACGGCAATAGCGCGTTGTGATAACGACATTTCTGGTCCAAACGGCTCTTGCTTGCGCTCTGGAAGATGTTCGCTAAGACGGCGGTGTGGATGCCGGTACAGTGACAACCTGCGTTTGTCCGAGCTGGTCATTGGAAGCAAGGCTGGGCCCCGATAATGTGGAGACGTCATACTCTCACCACGTTGAGCAACGACGATCGCCGTCAGTTCCCTTGCAAGTTCTCTCAGTTCTGGCAGAACACCTAATTCAGGCTTCCAAGGCAGGCGTGAAACCTCACCGATTTCCCACATCCTCTCCGGTGTCTGGGAGAGAACAAAATATGTTACCAGTCGGCTATTCAAGTAGCTCACGATGGGAAGGAGCTCATCTACTGTTGTCGCCGACGATGGAATGACGACAGGACCTTTGTCTCCGAAGATCGAGCCTTGATAGAGCAAGCTAAATCTCCTGCCATCAGACTTCACCCGATTGTACGTAACTCCGAACTTGAAATAATACTGTGTGTTCTGAGCTCGGGAACCTGGATACCGTTTGATCTCACTTCCGTCGTGCGCCCATTGTGCTGAAAGGGTTACTCGGGGAAGAACAGCAGTATCTTCCCCTCCCTTGGCAATAGGAACCCACGACTCATCGCCAGGAACCTCCCAGAAGTGCCGAAGAAACCTACCATCGTCACCAGTTGCAAGCCCCTGCTTCACGGCGCCGAGGCTTACCTTGTTCAGGCGAGCATTCTCCGCATCAAGCACGACGTCTGATTCGAACAGCCTTCGGAGCCGCTTTGGAACCCAGTAGGAAACCGGCGCTCCTGGAATCATCTTGAACTCGGAAAGTGGGCGCGAATACTTGCGCACGACCTCGTCATCCGTGGGCTCTCCAAACGCTGCGGCGAGGAAGGCTCCTTCTTTCTCAGTGGTTTCCAGATCAGCAAGGCGGAAGAATTCGCCGACGGTGTCCACGTCAGCTGATAGGCCAGTTCGAACGACCGTACCAACCGTACGAACGGTCGCGTTATCTAAGACTCCAAGCCCATACTCTGCCAAGAAGTCGAATGCCCCCCTGCCTTGGAAAAAGTCTTCTCGGAACTCCTCGAACGTGCGCTTGAAAAGAAAGGAGCGAGGGACGAGCATGCCCACTCGCCCGTTCTCCTTCGTCAGCCGTTCACACACCTCGAAAAAGTTGATGTAAAACTCAGGGGTGTAGTCGTAGTGTTTCTCAATGTACTTCTTAACCTCAGCGGGAATTCGGCTGCGGGCGCCGTACGGCGGGTTCATTAGGGCAACGTCGTAATCGTGTGACAGCACGACGAGTAGGTGGAGGAAGCTCTTCAGGTCTCGAGCCTGAAAAGACTCGTCCCCACGGTGACGACCGATCTCGTTATGAAGGGCTTCGAGAATGTCGTGCACATCCCGATTCCTCGAGAAAAGCGGAAGGTCCTTCTCCTTTTCAAAGAATGACTTGGACAGCGTCCCTTTGACATCGAGAAGGCTACCGAGACCTTCTGTTGCCTCGAAAGCATCCAGTATGCCGTGAAGGACCTCTCGAACCGCGTCGTTCCCATCGGCTACCTCGGCGAAGACTTCATCTGCGCCCTCAAGGCTTGCAAGATGAACGTCTGCGCAAACGATACCCACTGGAGGCATGGTGAAAGCGCCCCCCTCTTGCTCGGCCCGAGTACGGGCTTTGAGGTAGAGATTAAAAGCAGCCAGCTGGCATGCCCGCATATCCAAATCCACACCGAACAAGTTGTGGCGTAGGATCTTCGACGGTATTCGCGAGCGATCCAGGTTTGGACGCTCCTTCCACCAAATGCGTTCGAGGACGTCGAACGCGTAGAGCAAAAAGTGGCCACTTCCGCACGCTGGATCGATGACTTTCAGTTCTTCCGGGCCTCCCTTCCACAGGGTGTCAGTGGCCTGGCCCTCCTTATCGCTTGGAACCAGATAAGCGCACAGCTCAGCGACCGTCGGCGCAGCCTCTGGTGAATTCTCTCGGCTCTTTCGTTGCTCTGGCTGGTAAAGTTCAGCCTGGCGCTGAATGGTCTCCTGAAACTCACCTCGATGCTCCAGGTAGAGTTTGCCAAGGCTGTTGTCCGTGAGCATTCGAACGACCCAGTGCGGCGTGTAGAACTGGTTCGCTGCCGGCACGTCCTCTGGATCTAGGCCACCGCTCGACTTCGCTTTTTCTTGCACACGCGGCAGGTCTTGCAGGTTGTAGTACTCATACACCCAACCGAGCACGTCGTCGGCTCGCCACGTCTGATCATCAACCTCATCCAATAGCCGACACACCGCCTCATACGTATCGAATAGCGCGTCATCCAAGTCGACATCGAGCACGCTGTACGCGCTCGTAGGGTCAAAGACGATCTCGATCTCGTCGGTCATTTGCCGACATGCGTCCCGAAAAGCCTCGGCCACTCCCTCTTTGTCATCGAGGAAATGCTTCCGGATGACCGGATCGGCCGCAGGAGTTTTTCCATCGTCGCGAAATCGCGTCACGGCGCGCTCAAGGAACCCCCGCACCTCCATACACCGAAACGCCGCGAGACGATTGATGAGTGTGTACGCGCAACCTTTGATGAAGAGGTCGACGGCTTTCTCCCAGTCGCGCTTCTTGCCCTGCTCTCGGTGAACCGCCTCGATAAGCTTGTCTCGCGTCTCCTGCTCCTCCGTGCTGAGGTACTCAGGAGTGGTGTCAACGTCCTCGATTCCATAGTAATCGCGGATGCGGAAACCGATGTCGTTCTCGGCTTTCTCCCGCATCTCGCAGACCTTTCGCTCGAGGCGCTGGCGCTCGGGACGGTCGAGTTGGCTCTTTACAATGGGATCCACAGGCTTGTTCATAATATTTATGTTGCTCTCGGCTTCACCGAGTTATTGGAAGCTTGGTTGTATTCGTCACTTGTTCTCTACGACGACCACAGTCCCCTCCGGGAGGTCCTTGAGTCGTTCGACAACGTCGTTAATCACATCGTCTTCGGATTGCTCCTCGAGCTCGGCCTCGCTGGGTTCACTGCCCGGGCTGGACTCGCTTTCCTCCGCCGCGTCTTTCTCCGCTTCGGTGCCCGAAGTGTCACCAGCGGTGTCACCTCCATTCGGCGCCTCGCCGACAGCTGTTCCGATGCTCTTCGCCTGGCGCAGCAGGGATCGCACCTCGCTCACTGATGGGGCTTTCTGGCCCGACTTGAGGCGCATGAACTGAATCGTGAGGTCGTGGGTGCGGTGGTCCTTCTGGAGCTCTGCGGCGCGGTCCAAGAACCGCTGCCATTGCTCTGTCTCGTCACCCACGAGTAACGGCCGAACATCTCGGTAAATCTCGGCCTGGCGAACGACACCATCGTCAGTGAGGTCGTCTCGAGTGATGCGGGCATTTGGCTCGGCGCGGAACACCGGCTCGATCAGCTTGCGAAGAGCGGAGATGTCGACCTCGCTCTCGTCGCCGAACGTGCTGTCGAGGCAGCGATCGCGGAACTCGATGATGCGGTGACCATGGTCACGCGCCCATTGCTCAATCGCGTGGACGATGGCTTCCGGCTCGTCGGGGGTACTGTCTTCTTCAGTCAGCGCACGATAGACGGTCTGGAGGCGTTGGAGCTCCGATGCATCGACGGGGGGCTCGAGCTTGACCGTGAGGCTCTCGATGTTGGTCTTACCCCGAACAGCGACGGCCATGCGCTTTGGCTCGAGGATGGTCTTGCCACCCTGGCGGAGCTGGATTTGGCGAGCGCAGGCGAGCGTCAGTAGGAGCGCCTGGAGAGCTTCGAGGCCGGTGCCGAGCCAACGGCCGGCGCGGCCCTGAATCGCCTCGATGAGGTCCTCGCCCTGAACCTGGTGAGTGAATGCTTCGAAGAACTCCGCCGCCCAGCCGCCCGAAATCTCTCGGTTGAACGTGTCGACTCCGAGCATCTTGGCGTCGGCCTTCGAGAGGGGCCACTCCTGAGCTTTTTTCGATGATTGCTCGGACTGAAAGAACGCCTGCAGCTTGGGCGCATCGCCGCTGGCCTGAAGTGGCATTTGTAGTGTCTTTCGGTGCGGGAACTTCTCGGGTACGACCTGGGTCGCGATGTACTTCTCAAACGAGTCGGCGTATTTGCCCATCTTCTTGCCGGCTCGGGCATAGATGGCCGCATCCTGGAGGACGTGAGAGAGCTCCTCTCGCAAAAGCCGGCGCTCCTCGAGGCTGGAGTCGCGGAGGTCGCCGTATCCCTGTGTGGTGGCGTCGAGCACGGACTCTGTGGCGAGCTGGCGCCGTAGGCGGTCTTCGAATCCGGAGGGCAGTGACGCCGCCACGAGCAAATCCTCGCCGGCGCGTGTGCCGTCCTGGTGGAGTTTGGTCCATTGCTTGCGTACAGCATCGACGTCGTCGGTGACCACGACGCGGACGGCGACGGCGTCATGTGTTTCTGCGGGTTCGGCCAATTCGCGGAGGATCGTGTAGTAGGTCCGGAGCGGTACATCGCGTTCGTCGCCTACCTTCTCTTCGCGGCGCAGGCCCTCGGAGCCGAACAGTCGCTCGTTTTGAACAACCTCGCCGATCCAGTTGCGAAGTCGCGAGAGTTGGATGCCGGCGGCGCGCTCCTCGATCTTCTCGGCGAGCGTGACTTCGTCTTCGGTGAGGAGCCGATAGACGGGCTGGGCCGTGCGTTTGCCACCTTCTTCGGAGCGTACATACCGCTTGTCGTTGACGAGGATGTCCAGCGCCTTCTCGACTTCCTTGCGTAGGCCGCTGACGTCCGCGTCGAGGCTGCCGACGAGAAGCCGCACGACGTTGTCGAGGGTGGCATCGACGTCCTCGATACGGTTGAGCAGGTAGATGACGCGCGCGACATCCACTGCCTTGTCAGATGCGTCACCGACTGTCGCCTCGATCCGTTCGAGCAGTGTGCGTACCCAGCCGGGGATGAACGGCGTCTCCTCGTCGAGAAGCTCGAAGATTTCGGACCACGGCACCAGGGCGCCTAGCTCACGTCCGGACCACCCGTGTTCAGTGAATAGAGCGCGGACCTGCACCAACAAGGCGCGTCCCTGCACGTACTCGTGGCGAGTGGTTCGGCCGCGGCTCATCAGGTGTTGCAACGCCTCACGCATGTGGCGAAGGTCGGTAGGCCGGAACGGATAAGATTCCACGGCGGCCGAGTCGCGGTCGCCGATATCGGAGCGTTCGTCGCTGGTCAGAATATCGTTCTTACTGGCTTCGAGGGCCTCTTTGACGGCCTTCCAGTTTTCAGGCGACTTTCTCAACCAACGCTTGCGAACGATGATCTCGGTATCGGTCCCCTCGAGCTCGACTTCGTTCGCGTACCAGGCGTTCGGATCGGGATCGCCGACAAACTCCTTGTGGATGGATGCCAGCGACCACTGGCCCGTGCCGATGATGACAGGCTGGACGCCTTCGTCGGCGAGCGTTTCGATTGTGCGTCGGAACTCGGTGTAGCGGGTGCGCTCGTCGCCGATGAAGAGGGCGACCTCGTCGAGGCCGAAGATGAAGTCGGTGGACTCGTCGTCTCTCTTCTGGAGGAGTTCCTTCGCCCATCGGATGCGCTCGGCGAGCTCGGTGGCCGTGAAGTTCTCGGCGTCGACGGCCTTCTCGGCAGCGTTGATGGCACGACGGACGCTTGCCTCGCTTCCATACTTGGTGCGCAGGTTCTGGTCGTCCGATTTGTTGGCGAGCTCGGCCACCGCACGGGTCAGCCAACCGCGAATCATCCCGCGCTTGGCGTAGGCTTCGCGGAACGCGCCGGCGTACATATCGTCGCTGTCGAGGTGGTAATCCCAAAGCGCGGACCACAGCTTGAAATTGCGATCGAGCTGGAAGGCGAACTCGAGCAACCACATCGGGTCGGTCTTGTAGCCGAATCTCTTGCCCAGCTTGCGCCCCAGGGCCTTGTAGAGCAGCAGTGGGATCGGCGGCTCTGAGGACGCATCACGGTCGAGCAGGTTCAGGAAGACGGGGATGAACCGATCGACTTTGGCATTGCTGAGTTGCGTCTTAAGCTGCTTGAACCCCGAGAACTTATCGCCGAGCAAGCTCGCAATTTCGGCGGCCTCCGGGGCATCACTTTGTGCCGTCGCGTAGCCGACAAGTTTCAGGAGGTGCGTTTTACCCGACCCGAAAGTCGCGTGAAGGTAGAGGAACCGCTCACGGTGAGATGCGTCGGGAATGAGCTCACCCAAAGCCTCTAACACGCGCGACACGCTCGGAGTCTCATGGAACTCCTGGACGTCGTTTCTCGCCTGCTCGACGTCGTTGACCTTTTGGACTTCCTCGAGCGTTCGGGTCGGATCGTGATGAAAGAGGCTCTTATCCAGCTTGAGCGTCCCCTTTTTAGTTTTGTCCGACATAGCATTCTGTGTGGTCGAAGTGGTCATTGTAGATGCCGCCCCTTGATTTGCTGGTCGATCCGATGGGCCGGATAGTAGTGCCGCGCATCCTCGCCGAAGAACGCCAACTTGCCGCCGATGACCGACCCGGGAAACGGGATCCCGATGGTCGATTGGGCGCGCCGGCGGTCGAACTCGTCGAGCAGCTCCGAGGCCCGGGCAAATGGATAGAGGCTGCCGAGGTTGAGTAGCAGCACGATCTGCCGCTCCACGGTCAGAATATCCTCGTGCTCGTCCAGGATGAGGTCGACGATTTCCGTGGCGAGGTTGTCGCGCATCGTCTGCTCGACACGCTCGGTGACGTCATAATCGCCGAGGCCAGACGCACTCGCGCTCTCCAAAGCGGCCTGCGGGATCGAGACCACGGTGCGATAGACGTCGGTCTGCGGCAGGATCTCGTCCAGGAAAATGCGCTTCACCGGAAGTTGACCGGTGTGGTGATCCGGTTCGGGTTCCCACGATGCCAGAATCGAGGTCATCCGACGCTCGTAGGGCGGATCGACCGGAACGATGACGAAGGGGTTGCGGATCCCGCGGCGCTTGCGTGCAGCGAAGTCTACCAGCTTCTGCTGAAACGCCTTGAGTGGGTCCAACTTCTTGGCCTGAGTCAGAGTATTCATCGGACGATCACCCCTTTATCAGTCTGTTCGAGCTCGAAGTCTTTGAGTTTCCCGCCGGTCCCGCGCTTCGGGTTGCGCAAGACCATTCGCAGAACCTCACGCAGGCCCGGCTCGTCGTCTGGCCACATGCCTACGCCGGCGACATCGCCGGGGCGATACTCTCCAATCACGGCCTTGAAGTACTGCCACTTGGTGCGGAGTTCGGTGATGGCAACCTCCGAGTCAGCCTTCATTTGCTCGTGCTTCTGCGCGAGAGTGCGCAACGCCTTTACCGCCCGGTCCAGACGGTCGATGTCCGCTTCGTTCTGGTCGACGAGCGGCTCGACGCCTCGGCGCAAACGATCGAATTCGTTTTGGAAGTGACGTAGCGGGCGAAGGTAGGCGCGCTCGAACTCGTCCTGGACTTGTAGCGTGTAAAACCCATCGAGTGATGCGAACCACGGGTTTTCATTCACCGCCTCGAAGAGCTCCAGGCGGTCGCCGTCTTCGCAGTACGCGGTCCATGCCTCCCGGACCGCCGAGCGAGCATCGGGCAAGGAGCTGACTGTATCGCGCAGATCACTCCAGCCCTGCTCGCTCCACCATTCGATGTTGCGCGCGTCGTCCAGTTCACTTCTGAGCTTCGACAACTCGGTGTCGGTCTTGTCGGTAAGCCACGGAAAGCCCGCGCTTTGCAGGACAAGGAGCGCCTCGAATTCGAATAGGCTTGCACCGCGTAGATCCCAGGTCTCCCGGGCGCCATCGATCCAATTGCCGACCGCAAGAGAGGCATCGGCCAACGCATCCCAATTCGCTTCGCGTTGCTTGAGCTGTTCGAGCTGGGAGTCGATCTCATCGCGGCGGCTGCGAAGGCCGTCGAGAAACGCCGACATCAGGCGGCTTGTTTCGGGCTGCCGGATCTTCTCGTCCTTGTACTCGACTACTTTGAGGAGGGCGCGTAGCCGCTGGCGGTTGTTGTTGAGGTATTGCCGCCAGTGATCGAAGGCTTCGCCGATTGTGACGCCCGGGTCTACCGTCGGGATCCGCTCCAGGATCTCTCGGATGTCTTCGTCGGGATCTCCGAAGAGCTGGATCCGTGTCTCGTGCCATCGGCTGCGATCGAGGAGTACGTCTTCATCGACTGGGCTGCCGTCATTCCCCACCACGCGGAACCTGGTCATAGGCCGGCGGCACTCTCCCCAGATAAGTGCGATGAGCGCAGGCTTTGCGTCTTCGTAGATTGGCTCTGCCTCGGCAATGAGCTCGAGCAGCCGGTTGACGCTGAGCTCCTGGCCGTTTTGGGCAAGCGTCCGGCCGGTAAGGGCCCAGACCTTGCTGGCGATTTTCCCCTGCTCCTCATCCGCAGTGCCTTCGGACACGCCGACGCGTGCGGCCCAATCCGGAAGGGGCTCACCTGGTTTTAGGCCCTTAAGCTGGGAGAGGGTCGATTGATTAACCGCAGACATCTCCGGGTGGAAGTGTTCTGGGAACCGCTTGTCGAGGAGCGTCTCGAGCGCCTTGCTGATGCTGGAGAGTCCCTTATCGGACTGCACTCGGAAGCTTCCCTCGACCAGAAGGCCGCGAACGCTGCCGAGCAGACGGTGACGCTGCTCCGTAAGGTCTTCGGCAATCGACTCGGGTACGTGGTCGCTCTCATTCGCCGCCTGGAACAACGCTGCCCAGGTCGTGAGTTGGTCGCGCACGCCCTGACGATCCTTGTCAGATACCGTCCACTCGAGCACGGCCTCGTTCGGGGACGGAGGCGCGCCAGCCACGTCATCGGGCAGCAAGCCGCGCACAGCAATCGGAACAGCTAACCCATCGGGCGAGCCGAACTTCTTGCCGAAGTCGATCCCGTCGACGGCAAACTCGTAGCTTACAGGATAACGTTGGTCCGTCCTCGGGAACGAGAGTTTCCCCTGGAAGTCTAGGCGGTCGAGCAGGTCCTCCCACAGGTGCTCTTCGACGGTCTTAGCAAAGCTGTGCCAATCCACGTCTTTCTCGATCTGGGCGGCCCGACGGAGGATGTCTCGCTCCTTGGGCGTCGTAAACCGAAGATGCGGCCCGCCGTTTTCGCTCGGGCGGATATACGTGCTCAGCCGGCGCAGGGAATCGGTGACGCGATTCTCCATCTTGAGCGGATCGGCGCGCTGCGTGTCGCGCATGATCGACACAGCGATGTTATGCGCCTCCAACGGGATGTGGTTCGGCACGTAGGTCAGCAGAAGGACGGCCTTGGCGACCTTGCTGTCGAGCTCTTCGAGGGATCCGTCGGCGACCTCGTTCTCGATGGCGGTGATGGTCTTGAGCTTGTCCGGGATGATGTTCTCGAGTTCGGGCCGGATGATGTCGAAGAAGTCGACGAGGTTGACGAGCTCCTTCTCGTCGCGCTTGTCGACCCACTCCTCGAGCAGCCCTTTGACGATGGCGAGCACCGCGCGTGCGGTGCCCGAGAAGATGGACTTCGCCGTCTCGGACTCGCGGTTGCGAAGGTTCGAGAGGATCTCGAGGAACAGCGGCGGGTGATACGGGAGCAGCGGGAAGTAGTCCGCAAACTCATCGTTGTCGACGTCGTTGAGTCGCGGCGTCGTGTTCTGCTGGACGTTCGAATAGATGTACGCATCGGCCGGCGGGACGCCCTGGTTGACGACGTTGTCGATGACCCAGCTTCGGCCTTTCTTCGACTTGTGCAGGAGGCGTCGCTGGACGATCCGGCCGACGTGGCTCGACGGCAGGTTGTACTGGTAGGGATACCGGTCGCTCAGGATCCCGAACGACACTGCCTTCGGCACGTAGTCTGTGCGAACATCGGCTATCTTCTCCTGGGCGGTGACGACACTGACGATATTGCCTCGACCGACCTCGTCGATATTCTCGGCCACCGAGTTGAGCTCGGTCAGCAGGTTGTACTGCGTGCCGATGAAGAGGCTGATCTCGTCGAGGAGCAGCACGAGCTTCACATCGCGGTCGCTCTCGGCGTCGAGCTTCTTTCTCCACGCCTCGAGCTCTTGGACGACGGCTTCGGGGCGCAGATCCCGTGTGACGACGTCGCGAAGTCCGTCGCTCTCCTTGGCGTCGGCCACGTCCATATAGAGTCGCGGGAGCACGATGTCCGACAGGACGCGATAGCGTTGGACCTTCGGCCACACGTCCTCAGCGTCGACCGACACCCCGGCATCGTCGAGCACGTCCAGGGCACGCTTCGCCCATTTGGCGCGCGGTACATAATCCTCGTACCAATCCTCGAAGAACGCGACCTGCAGCCTGGGCGAGTGCTTCTGTTTGAGGTGTGCCGCCTCCAGCAGGATCTCACCGAAGCCACGCTCGGCCTGGCCCTGATATTTGAGCAGGTTGATGAAGACGGGGATGGTCTTGAATCCGTCGAGAAGCCCGTTCCACGACTTACGCAGCTCCTCGAGCCCGGCGTTGCCCTCGCTGAAGGCTTCCCAGACCTGATCGCGACTGTCTTCTTCAATGGTGTCGGAATCAGTGAGCAGGCCGACCACGGTCAACAGGTGGCTCTTGCCGCTGCCGTAGTATCCGTAGAGCCAATTGTTCCAGCCCTGCCGCATGTAGGAGACGTCACCCTGCAGTCGGCTGAATAGCTCGGTCAGAAACTCCCGCGCCGACTCGGTGACGTGGTACTGCCGCAGCAACTCGAGACGGTCTTCGGTCTCCAAGTTGCGGTCGACACGAATCGACTCGTCGAGCCGTTCACTGAGGTCGCGCTCGAAGATGTGGGTCGTCTTCACGTCTGAACTCCTCTCCCTCACCAATCGTCAGTCAAAGCAATCCCATTCTCACAGCTCGAACGAGAAGGGATCGTCCTCGGGATGCAGCATTACTTGGTTCTGAAAATTGCGGGTGCTCCAGGTCGGATCTGCGTTCACCCGGTCGAAAAGCGTGTCCAGGTGATGGACCGGCTGAAACAGATAGAGCAGGCCCACGGGACTGGACTGCCACCGGTCGCCTTCTTTCGACCACGAGTACCCGGCCGCGACCAACAGCACTTCCCGGTCGAGCGTCGGAACGACGCCTTCGTCATCGTAGGGACGCTTGCGCACGCCAATCTCGTGCAGCACCGACCGTATCCCTTCCACCAACCGCTTCCGCGTCGACGTCGCATACCGAAGCGGCTCCCCGTCGGCATCCCGAAACTCGTCGAGGATCCTCATCAGGCGGTCGGACGACAGATCCCACTGGTTGGCATCGGGCTTCGAGTCTCGCAGGATCTCGTGGAGCACATACTTCACGAGCGAGTCCGCCTCGACCAGGTACAGGTACACGAGCTGCGCCTTCGCCCGCTCTCCGCGACACGCATCGAGAATCTCGGCCAGTTGGGGAACTGACGGCAGGTGCGAAGCTCCCGTCTGTAGCCGGCGCCGCAAGATCCGAAAGATCTTCTGCGCACTGCCGCGCGACCCGCGCTCGCTGATACGCTGCGAGTGCCAAATCTCCCGAACCTCCGCCCAACTTTGATGTTCTTTGTATAGTCGTGCGATCAGCTCGACCCGGTCGACAAGCAGGCCGGCGCCGGTCAAATCAGCCGTCACGTCGGATTGCTCGAGCCGACCCTGAAGGGTGGGAAGCTCAACAGTCTCGCCAGGTTGTGCAAAGTCATTCACCAGGCGTCCTCACTACAATCTCATCCAGTCGCCAGTTTTCTGGCTCCGACCTATAACACGAAGGTACCCGTCTATTCGATCCGCGGTTTTGGGCGTCGAACAGTGGGAGGGTTCGAACTGCGTTGCGCGAATCGGTCGAGGAGATGCGGCCCCTCTGATGTCAGGAGGTCGGTCGGAGACATTGTGCGATCTGGACGCGGGTTCCGCAACCTCGAGTCGCTGTGCTGCCGGAATTTGTTGATCGTAATAAACGGGATGAGGCGAGGGCGTACAGTAAGAAAGGTTGTTTTCTTGAACAGCCTATTGGACTATCTGCACCCAACATGAGCCGGAGGCCGTTACTGCGGCACACTGCGCTAGTGCGCGCGGTGCGAGTGAGAGGTAGACGTTGATGATGCCAGACGAGTGGAAATGGGAGAAACTGCCGAGCGAGATTTGCCGACCGGAATTTGAGTCGCCGTGTGACTTCTTCGAGATCGAGCGTCGGTCCGACTTCTCTTTATGGGCGTGCGGAACGTCATATGATCCACCGCCGCGGGACGACGAGGAAGAGGATGGGAAATCCCGAGTGCCGGGTCAGCGTATCGAGGGTGAAACGCTCGAGTTTAAGGAACTGAGTGAGTGTGCTGTTACATGCTACAACTCGCTTCGATTGGACAAGGAACGGCAATCTTCATGCGGCGAGCCGAACCAGGTGACAGAGAAGTGGCGATGTGCGGCACTCGAAAGAGTTCTTCGCGACGATGAACCGGTTCACGCGATCGATTGGGTTCTCAATCTGCGTCACGAACTCATCTTTCCTCGTGCAACCGACGCTGACACGGATGTGTCGCATAAGCGACGTCGTGAGGGGATTGAGTGGGAGCGAATGCGGAGCCGCAACCAAGATGGTCTAGACCACCTGTCATTATCACTTGTGGTCAATGAGAGTGAGTACGAAGTCAATGTGGGCTGTACCACCGGGGGACCGCAGAAGTGGCTTCCCGGCTTTGTCGAGTACGCTGGGGCTGTTCCGAGTGCAGAAGAACGACGGCTTATTCGTCAATCCCTGTCCTTCGCTCTAGGCGGCGAACTCATTCTGGTAAGTACCTCTTGGTTCAACGATGACGGTTGGCTGATCAAAACGCGTCATGTTTCTCAAACCTTCACGAAGGTTATCGGTGCTGTTAGCGGCGGGACTGCTCCGATGACCAATATCGCAGGCTCAGGCTCTTGGTTGGATGGGAATCTCTTTGATGAAGAGAAAATTCGGCAACTTACGCAGAAGCTCATCGACGCCGATGAGTTGCTGTGCGTCGACGAGTTGAAGCGGTTCTACTTCTTGGCCCGAAGAACCGTTATGGATGTGGGGCCAGCCGTATACGGCTCGAGTTTCGAGTACATCCGTGATCGCATTGAACATGACTTGCCGACGACCCTGATTGAAAAGAAGGCATATCGAGAGACTGTTCGACCTGCGCTTGAGGCTGCAGTGAAGGGACTGGTGGATGACGAATTTCTGTGCCCTGGAGCCACCGTCGAGGATCTACTCTCGAAGCTTTCGTATTTTCACAAGATCTCGCTCACGGCGCAGTCTCGAGTGTTGATGGAACACCTTGGACTGGAATTCGGCGATGTCGAGAAGGCGGCGCTCAGCGAGCGGAACCATCCGGCCCACGGGCGTACGTACCAAGACGAACACTATGACACTTTGATGCGGCACGTACGGGCGTTTCAGAGCCTGATCAATCGAGTCATACTCGCCGTGACGGAAGGTGCAGACACATACATCGACTACTCGACAGACGGATTTCCGGAGCGATCTCTGGAGGAGCCGCTGGGCGGGCCGAAGGGCGATGGAAAACCGGCAGTCTTCGCTGAGAGTTGATGGCTTGATTTTAGAGGGGCACGTGGCAAGGTCCCGGTGCTAGTCAGGCTCAAATTACCTAATTTCATCGAGTTGGTGGGTGGCAAGTATGGAACTTGGAGTCAGTATTCTCTCTTTGGTTGTTAGCGCTTGGGTAGCCATATTCGCATGGCAGCGAACAGCGGCTGTTGCACGGAGCGCAGAAGTTGCCGAGCGTACGGTACTTGCTCAGGTGCGAGTTCAAGCGCTCATGGAGCATTTCGTGTCCGCGATGACCGTCTTCCTTCGAATACAGCGGGAGACTATGAACTTGGACGAAGAGACAAGTCGGCGACTTCGTCAGCAGAGCTGGGAGGAGCTAAATGAAATGGCCGTTGACGTACGACAAATCGAGCTAATCGGAAACGACCAGACTATTGTCGCTGCAGGAGATGCCTATTCTGCGCTCCGGTCGCTGTGGGAAGGGGCTCTTGAGCCAGATTCTTACAACTGGAGTGCTCTACTCGACGATGCCGACGATGCTCTAGAGCGTCTGGGAATCGCTGTTAGGAACGAAGTTAGCGAGATACTTGGCACTTGATTTACCCATGCCATTTGACTGTCACCAGAGTGGGCAAACGGGGCGGTGATGGCTAGAAAGATCCGGCCTTTTTAACCCGTTCCGGCCGTGTGGCTCCGCGGGTGCATCGTGCGCTTTTTAGAGTCGGGGATAGAAAGGGCGTAACTGATACCGTTACGAGAAGTGGACAATGAGTAAGACCGGCGACATCGCAGAAGATCACTTCCGCAGTATCGTAACGCGTGCTGGATTCGAATGCCATCGGCCCGCCCATGATCGCCGCGGTTGGGACTTTATTTTGGAGTTCCCGGAGAACATCCATGTTCAATTTGATGCTTCGGAGATGTTTAATAGGGCCGTCGAACAACGGGCATTCGTTCAGGTGAAGGGCACCCGCAGCGGATCCAAGTCAATGAGCGTCGCGCTGCAGCACTGGGAGCGTTTTGCCAAGGACTCTCGTCCCTGCTTCTTCTATGTTCTTGAAATCGACGACAGCTCGGTGCCCCAAGAAGCGTATCTCATTCACGTGGGGGAACATCTCGTAGGTGAAGTTGCAAAGCGCCTCGCTAACCTGGCTGAGGATGATGTGCGGAAGTTCCGCAAGCTCACCAAGAACCTGAATTGGTCTCGCGCAGAACCCCTCGACCCGAACGATCATCATCTACTGAGTGAGAAACTGAGAGCGGCAGCGGGAACTGCTCCAGACGAGTACGCTGATTTGAAACGTGAATGGTTGAAGCAGGCTGGGGTCAGCGAGACGTTTCCGTTTGGAGGGACGGCAGCAATTGAAGCCCCAAACCGGGAAGCTCTAATCCAGACTTTGAACGACTTTTACCTCGGGCAGACCAAGAAGCTCGAACTGGCGAAATTCGAGGCTTTTGAGCAGCGATTCGGGAGTCGGGTCCGCGCGCCGGAGGAAATGCGCTGGCACGACCAGCAATCGGAGGCGTGGGTAGAGTTAGGAGCAAAAGCCGGCAATCTTGTAGTTTCACTTGCTGGTGACCTTCAGTTCCCGCCAGTCAAGCTCCCGGTTGAAATCTACTCGAACGCATGGGTCGTCGAGCAATTTGGGCTTGAACGTGCGGACGTGGAATTCCGCGCGAGTTCACCGTGTCTAGACTTTCGGTTTGGTCGCGGTCAAATCTCCTTGTCGCTTAGCATGCCTGAATCTGATGATCCGATTCAGCTTTCACCAGCTGCAGGGGCGGGACGTGTCTTGCGTCTGATGAATGCCGGAGCTCGAAGAGACAAACCTCTAAACGTTAAGTTCGATTTTGAAGATGGAGTTGCAGCCTCTCCTGAGATCGAACTTCCGCCGCGAGTATCTTTTGAGGATGTGGACGATGCTCTCCTCCAGACACTTGCTGCCGCGTTCCACGCTCAAGAGCTAGCCCAGTCGGTCGGCTTGAAAACGGATGACCTTGCGGTGCGGCCAGAACACCTTCTCGAACAAAGTCGTGCTTTGGCATTGACGAACCTGCTCCACCAGCCACAGCAGGGACACCTAATCCAGTTTTCCAGCAACGTAGAGACGAACGAAGACTGGACTGGAGAGCAGGTCGCTGCTGCACTTATTACTGCTATCACCTTGGACAAGAGCGTCGTGGTGACAGGCGGCGTGGTTCGTGGTGTTGCCACCGTCATTTCCGAGGAGGGAGAATGGCCGCGGATCAAGGTCCAAGAGGCGACTCCAACGCTTCTGCTCCAATCACGAGTCTTCCCGCGAGAGGCTTCAGACGATGTGGAGGATTTTCTCGCGCAGGCGTTGGACCATGTGGAGCATTGGACCGAGGAGAAGGACATCCATCTCGTACACATTCCGGACTTCGTCGCAGAAAAGCCCCTCTGCCTTGATGACTGACAGAAGGGCTTTCCGTATCACCTCCGGCAAACGATGAGGCTGATGATCACCTCGTCGTCCAATCCCTCAAAAAAATCGAAATCGATCTCGTAGGCACACGGCCCGCCGACCGCATCCCAGATCAGGCGGACGCCCGAAAGAATCTCGTCGAATGGCCGGCCCAGGGCCGCCTCCACGAGAATGTGGAGAGTTCCCTCCCGTTGCAGCTGCTGCAGGTCGAAGTCGAGATCCTCGACAGCGGCAAGCGCAGCTCTCGAACTGCCGTCGGGTCCGCACGCCTGCCCGCAGCCCACAGCCACGACATGGTCTTCGTCGTCGATGGTGGCGTTGGCGGCGCGTGCCTGAGTGCGAGGAGGAGTCGTGTTCTGCCGCTCCCGCAGCTTGGCGTATGCATCGATGTGGTCTGTTTTTTCCAACATGCTCTCTCCGTTGAAGGAAGATTCGTGAACGTTCCGTCGCGGAGGCGGCGCTTTCGGCGCGCTCGTTGATTCCGTGCTCCAACACCGGGCACAGGGGCCTCCACATACTATACCGGGCGTGTCGGCAGTTCTTACGAAACTTTTTGAGATTTTCTTGAACTCCGGCAAACCACGCGAGAGTGCAGGAGAGCGAGGCGCATATCCACAGACCCACCGAGACGGTTCCAGACCACGCGAGATTCGGGTGTGTGATCCGCAGGCCACAGTAATCGATTGATATATGGGGAGGCGTGTACGCAACGAGCGATGCCTTACAAAGCAAAACCGGAGGATGCGATGAAGAAGCTTACCCCCCTTCCCGAATGGTGCGAGCAGGTTGGTCTCGACTATCAGCGAGGGTGGCGGCTCGCCAAACGCGGCGAGATCGACGTGACTCGACTTGGCAGCCGGTACTACGTGCTTGGGGACGGGCTGGGCGGCCCGGAAAGAGCCGAGTGCGAGCAGGGTGAAGAAGATGATGGCGAGCTTGTCGCAGACGTCGAATGAGCGACTGTTTCGCGTCGGTTCACTCGCCGAGCCCGAAACAGGCCGGCGGAATCAAGAGTGGAGACGGTGAAACAACACGTTGGCGACCGAGAAGGCAAGGGTGCAGACGTGTATCCACACGAGCATTTCTGGCGTGACTTGGTCGACCATGTGCCCACGCTTGTGGCGTCGAGGTTGCTGACGCTGGTGGTGAGGGAGCTTCAGCCTCGCCGTACGCGAGGCGTATCGTCTACTCGGGCCACAAGCTGATCACCGGAGCTGTCTGGAAGTGAGGCGCGAAGAACACTCTTCCACGACTGCCCGTTCCGGGGTTGGTGATGCTCACCCGTTGTCCCACTCCTTCGGCGGACGCAGGAGTTCGCGCAGGTTGACCTCTTACGCGGAAGTCAGCACACACAGTTGTCGGGCGTCAGAGTGTGGCCGTCTCCTCAGGTAGTCGTGTACCCTGCGCCTTCCATCGGCGATTTGTACGCGATCATTTTCCAACTTGAGGTGGGATTTTGATCGTAGACCAAATGCGTTCAAAACGGCCTCCCTCGAGGAACCGAAAGCGATAAGGGAGCGGTTCTGGGCGCCGATCGGGAGAGTTCCCGCTCTTGCGAGGGCGCGAGCTTTACCACGACCCACCGTTTTCCAAGTGCGCGTCCCAGAAGTCGCGATCGTCGAGATTCGGATTACGGGCATACTTCTCAACATACGAGTCCAAGAATTGCTCGCTCGCGCCATTCTCGTCATGCGTTAGCCATTCTTCGAGGGCTTGGAGGCTTTCAAAAGCCTTCTCGACGCGTAGCTTGTCCATGTTGGCAAAGACGAGTTCGCGATCGTGGTCAATGGTGACCTCATTTTTGACATCGGCGGCCTCGACATCCTCCCAGTAGGACTGCCAAGTCGCGGTGCGACGTTCACTGGCCGGCGTGAAACCATTCCCAGAATGGAGTTTATGGAAGAGAGCCTCTCGAGTGGCCTTTTCAAGGCCATCGAGGAGTTCCCGCGCGTCGGCAACCATTTCGTCGAATTTCCCCCAGTCATCCAAAGACTCAGCCAGTACTTCGCGGACCTCCTCGCGATCTTTCGCTTCCTTGAGCTTCTCGATCAGGGCGTCCTTCTCCTTCAGTTCCCGAGTTATTTCCTCAACGGCGTCTTGAGCATCGGAGAACTGAGATTGAAGCGTCGCATATTGTTGGCGCGATACACGGTCAGGCCGAGGCAGTTCGGCAACGAGCTCATCCAGTTGCTCGAGAAAGAGCTTTCGCTCGGGGTTCCACCGTTGAGTGCTCTTGTGATCAAACTCAAACTCTTCGATGATCCGATCCCGGAGCCCGTCGAGAGCCGCTGGAACATCGAGTTTCGCAGCCTGTGTGACTTCGAACACGCCCTCAAGGTCGTTATAGCCTTGGGGCGGAATCAAGAGAGGGAATGCCTTGCGCTGCACCCACGCGGCGCCGAGTTCCGCCATACAAAACGGGCTCGCGGCGAAATTCGGTGATAATAGCAGGATCACCAGGTCTGCGTTGTCGAGTTCCTGGCGAAGAAATGGAGGGATGTCGCTGCCGATCGGTATCGTGCCGGGAGAACTCGTGTGGCAAATCCTCCTGTGGGGGAATCCGAGAGCTCCTTCTAGGATCTGCTGGACGAATGCAGTGGAAACGGGCGCGTCTTTACTGGCGTGGCTAACAAAAATCTTCGACATGGGTTTTCCCCCTGGGGTTCGAGGACTACAGCAGCATGCAGACAGTATTTGGTCTCGCCGTGGCTGTCCATGTGCTCAACTGTCGGGGGGCGAGGACGATGGGTGCTTCGGCCGTGGTAGTTTGGGCAAAATCTCGGTGAGTACGGCGTACGGCTAATCCTCCTGGTTTCTGCGGGAGGATTTTTGAGTTCCAGGCCCCATTTTGATCGTAGACTAAATGTGCTGAAAACGGCCTCTTGCGAAGAACTGAGATCGATAAGGGCGCGGTTTTGGGAAATTCATCGGAAGGGTCTGGCTACCGCCTTTGCCGGCGCACTGCTCGGCCTGCTTTCTTCCCGTCAGGGCCAGCTGGTAGGCTTATGCATGTGACGCATGACTACTGCCATATTGTTGCGTTTCTCGGGAGAGCGGGCATGACGAGCCAAATCGAACTCCTCGACGATTCCAAAGAGATTTCCGTTCAGCGGCGGCGACCAGAGCCTCCGACTCGAGCAGAACGCCAGACGAACGTGAGGACCGACAATGCGCTGATCGAGTTGTGGTTGTCGCAGAAGGCTCAGACGACGCAACGCACCTATCGGCTGGATGTCGGCCAGGCGCTCGGCTTCATTGACCGGCCGCTGCATGAAATCAAGCTCGAACACTTAGTTGAATGGTCTGGCGAGCTCGACGACCGAGGCTACGCAGAATCCACCCAGGCCACGAAACTGGCCGCCCTGCGTTCACTTTTCACATTTGCCCATCGCGTTGGCTACCTTCGGTTCAATGTGGGCAAGGCGCTGAGGATCCCGCGGTCGAAGGAGACACTGGGTGAGCGAATTCTATCGGAAGCCGAGGTGCAGCGGATACTCGCCCTCGCAGAAGGCCGAGATCGGATCCTGTTGTCTACACTGTACGGGATCGGTCTGCGCGTCTCCGAAATCGTAGGTCTCACGTGGCGGGATCTCCAGCGACACAAAGGTGCGGGAGTTGCGGTTGTGTACGGGAAGGGCGGCAAGACTCGCACTATCCCTGTACCCGAGTCACTTTGGTCGGGTTTACTTGAATTGCGTACCGAAGCCGCCGGCGCTGACGATCCTGTCTTCGTTTCGCAAAAAGGTGGGGCATTGTCGCGGAGCCAAGTGTACCGCATTGTTCGCAAAGCGGCATCGCGCGCCGGGATCGACACGTCGGAGCGGTCGGTTAGCCCTCATTGGCTGAGACACTCCCACGCCTCCCACGCTCTCGACCGGGGGGCGCCGGTGCACTTGGTGCAGCAAACGCTGGGGCATGCGTCGCTGCGTACGACATCCCGTTACGCACATGCACGGCCGGATGAATCGTCCGGTGATTATCTGGCGCTTTGACGCGGGACGAAGATGACCAATGAGGCGAGGACTACGGTGGTCGGCGAGCCCCAATTGACAACGAGGTTGACTGAACTACGCGAGTGTGAGTAGCGATGAAGAACGCTGACGCAAACGTGGTTGACTACGGTGAAGGCCATCTGAGCGATGATCAACAGCGCGCCGATGCAGGCGATGCTTCGCTAGACGAACCGATTTGCACTGTGCGGGAGCTTCTAAAGCGTCCAGTCGAGCAGAGTCCGCTTGGCCAGCATCTGAGAGATCTTGATCGAGATTCGAATTGAGCTGCGATTTTCGATTTACTCGATTTTTTCGGGGACGCCGTGAGATTTTGCGCACGGACCTGGTGTGCAAGCCTGCCGAGGGCCTTCAGGGGGCGGATGAGGGTTGTGTGAGGCAAGACCCCTCCGGGATCCGGTGTGCGCCACCCACGGAAAAAAGCCCTAAATTGCTGAAAAATAATCCGCAGAGCGATCTTTCCAGGATTTCAGCTTCGGTCGAGCGTCACTCGTTCGGTGCGTCCAAGGGGTGGGGCTCCGGTACACCTTGGAGTCTCCGCATATTCTCCTCGATCGTCCGACCACACTCCTCCACCATCCGAACACACTCCTCGTGCATCTCGCGCAGCTTTTCAAAGGAGTCCGGCGGCTCCGGCATCTTTCCGCGTTCTTTCATGATCACGACCATGCGCGGAAGGTCGTCTGTTCGCTGCCATGCCTCGTAGGCTTCGTGTCGGTCCTTGGTCATAACGTCGATCAGCATCTTCGTTCTCCTCGAATCGTATCTGGTGGTGCGGGAACCGCATACGTACACGGCTCGGTCTTCATGTTCAGGGGAGGCGATAGTCGGAGGGCGGGAGTCTGAACGGTCGGAGTGATCGACTGCAGGATCCTGTGTGCGTGCTCGGGTGCTCTATACACGTGCGATCTCTCGTAATACGGGCCAATCGCCGTTTGAGGGCCTTCTAGGGGTGGTCAATTTGGGAAGCACCTTATATATTCTCTAATAAGCTCCTTCCCATTTTGACCACCTCCTTCAATAAGCACCCATAGACAACTTTTTTCGGATCCGTCGCACTGTTTTCCGACCCATCCCGAGTTGCTCTGCGATCTCTCCATGCGTCGCATCCGGCTTCTCGTCGAGCACCCGCCGCACCGCCTCAAGCTTCCGTTCGCTCGCGGATAGCAAGCGATGCTCGTGTACGGTCCTCCTACTTACACCGAGCCAGCTCGCGATCTCCGTGTCGCTCATCACTGTCTCTTGCGACATCCGTTTGATCTCGTCGACCGTAAACTGCGCCAGATTCCCATCATAACCTTCGGGGACTCGCGCGCCATCTCCGTGTTCGCCACCCTCGATGATCCGCTCCCACGCGCCCTCGCGCCACAGGACGTACGGATCGATCTTGGTGCGGCACTCGGGTACCTCGATCCCGACGTGAGTCAGCAGCAGAACACGCTTCGATCCCGTGAGGAGCCGCGCACGCATCACCGCTTGGTACAACTCGCTGACCTCTTTGCGATGCCAGAGGTGTTCACCATGCGGCGTGATCGGCTGGGGGCACCGGAAATTGAGTTTGTACGCGCCGTGGGGAGCTTCGTACGGCTGCACGCTGTCGACGTGGTCGATGACGTCCCTTCCGTCATAACCAAACCGCAGGGCGTCCTCGTCGTATCCCCACGAGGGCGTGCACTGACAGCCGAGCACAACCAGCCAGTCGACGTGTTCGAGCGTGTTGAGTCCGCGGAGCGCCCCAAACCAGCAGTACTGGCTCGGCTTTCCCTGGTCGTCGAACGGCAAGAACGGCGCCGGATCCATGGGATCGGATCCGAACTCGCTCTTGAGGAGCGGGATCAGCGCGCTGTCTTTGTGAGTTATGAGGCCCCACTCCTTGCCCGCCTCGCGGATCCGGTCGAGAAAGCGGACGACGCGGCCGATCCGGTGGTCACGCTCCCCCATGTACCACTGCTGAACACCCTTCTTGATTCTTTTTCGGGACCACACTGAGCCCGGATCCTGGATGATCACTGACTCGGGATTGTGCGCAATGACCCGCTCGAAGCGCAGGCCGGGGAGCTCCTCACAGTATGCCTGTAGATCCCGCTCGTGGGGACTGGCGTCAAGGATCCAGATGGGCACGTCGTCGGGGAGGTTCGACTCGAGCCGGAACACCAGCTTTGCAGGGATCGTCTCTCCTCCCTCCGTCTCGGCTTCGTCGATGAGCCGAACGTCGGCAACTTGTCCGCCAATGAGGACGTTGATCAGTCTGGTGACATCGTCGTCGACCTCCTCAACGTATAGGTTCGCCATCACCCCCTCCACTTTGCGCCGAAGCCATTCCTGCTCGAACTCTTTGCGTGTCCTCTCGCCTTCGGGCGTCTGGAGCTGGTATCTCAGCGTCGAGAGCATCATCCCGTCGCGCTCTGCCTTTTTTCGCACCGCCTCTTTCCAGGCTTCTTCCCTCTCTGCCAGAACCGCGGGGTCGAGCGACAGGCGCTGGTGCACATAGGTTCGATCCGGAAGCAGGTTTCTGGGCGGGATCTCCCCGCGCATCAGGTACTTCCAGACGTCCGCCGTCGTTGCGCCGGGGTCGATGAGGTCGATGAGGTCTGCATCGTTGTCGACCTCATCGAACAGGCCAGCATCGGTCAGTGGGTGACCCTCTTCCATCTCCTCGCGCACGTCCTCTACGACGACTGCGCAGGTTTTACGGATCGACTCGAGCGGATCCTCGTCGCCGATGATGAGCCCGCGGGTTGCGGACCACTTGCCGAGCTGTTGAGTGCCGAGGTAGGCGTGCGGCACGCCCAAGTTACGCTTTTCCCCCTCGGCCTCATTGCGGTTGATGATCGCCTGGCATGGACCTGTGATGGCGGTGCCGTCCGGTGCCAGCCTCGTAGGGTACTCATGCTCCGGTTTGCCCTCGATCGGTTTGAGGGGGCAGTCGAGGCATACCTCAAAGCGGCTGCGCTTCTGCATCGCCCGTCGGTCCATCTCTTGGTACATCAGGCGATCCGTGTCGGGGTGACGGTAGATGCCGCACCCGGGTTCGTCGGCCTCGGTGCGGTCCAGGTGCCGAGCGTCTCGCCCCTGGAGGGCATCGGCAATCTGGTGGTGACCACGCGCCATGTGGATGACCGGGAGCCCGAGTTCTGCTGCGATCTCAAGGGCCATGGTCGTTTTGCCCAGCCCGGCCGAGACCACAAAGACGCGGTTTGCCTCCTGGGCTGTGATCTCTCCACGTTCGTACGCTGACAGGATCTCGTACATAACGTCGTAGAGGTGATCCCGCTTGTCTTTGACATCGTGGGTGCGGTCGTCGGAGGGCCAGACAGGCGAGATCCCGAGGTGCTCGTCGGCAAACCGATGCAGAGGCTGCCATTCGCCACATCCGTAGCATTGATAGGCCGGGGTTGCCGTATCGAGCCGGAGCCACGCATCGGGGGATCCAGAGTCGTCGTGGTCATCTTTGATGCAGTGGAAATTGATCCGGTCGCCCCTGCGATCCCACCGCCCACTCGCCTCATCGCGTGCGGCGTCCTCGACGGCCTTGACCATCTCGGGGATATTGATCGGGCCGCCCCGGTCATGCACCCACGACCGACGCACCTCGACCGGGTTCACCTCTACGCTCGCGACCTGCCACACCCACCACATCTTCAAGTTGAACTCGCCGACACGATTCTCGATCTGCGCGGGGGTCGGCTCATGCGACGCCCACTCCTCGATTCGTGGCATCGACCACTTGAGTTGGCCGGGGGTAAGGCGCACTTTGTAGCGGCCAGTTTTCTCATGGGCAGCGCCGGGCAGCCGGATCGTACCAATGGCTGTGTACGGGTTGGTATCGATTCTTATGTCCGAGGCGTTTCCAGACTGAAACCGGCGGATCCGGTTTGGGACGTCCTGGTTGGCCAGGTCGACCAAGTACTCCGCGAACCTGCACACCCGTCTCGGCACTGTCGCTGCCGGTTTGATCCCGCCGACCACATTCTGGTGAATGCTGATGTGAAAACCCTTGGATCCGCTGTACCAGACGTCGTGCTCCACCCCCTTCGACGTCAGCATGCGCGATAAATCCCGTGCCCACGTCTTGGCGATGGCGGGATGCTCGTGATCTATGTCGATAGTGATCTCTTCGGCGCCGACTACGGGATCCCGCAACGTCCACCCGCGCATGGATCCGTCGCCTTGCTCGAGGTGCTCCTCGAGTTCCCAGCGGCGGAACGCGAACTGGGTGATGTGTCGCGCTCGGGTGGGCACGCCCTCTAGGATGTTGGGGTCACTTCCCCAAGAGACTGGCTGATAGGTGTTGAGCGCCTCGTCTCGTCGCGTTTTGATGAGGTAGATGTAGTCGTCACGTGAAGGGGAGCGAGGCCCTCCGGCCACTCGGACTGGCGTCTCCCCGGCGGCGATCCTCGCGAGACGCTCGCGCTCCTCCGGTGTCGAGTGCGTTCGGCGCAGGTGACTGCAATCGTCAGTCTGCCAATCGAGCTTCGACCGGAGAGTTTTTTCGATGCGCTCGAAGAACTCCTCGCGGCTCTTATCCCATTCTCGCTCGGTGCGTCTGGGGACTTCCCAGGTTTGTGGTGGCTCGAGCGGGTCGATCTCGTCGAGCGGTTTGTGGACCCGCCCAGCGGTCTGCCACTCTTCTGCCACGTAACTCGGCACTTTGACCGCCATGTACTCGCCAGCGCAATAGTCGGGATCGTCCGGTTTGCGGTGCACCGCGTTGCGACGCACCTGCCAGACACGCTGGGTAGCACGGTCTTCGTCATAGTCGAGGGTGACGACGGACCATAGACTGATGAGACCGCGGTTGTTCTCGACGGACGCGTGGGTGCGGCTCAATAGCACCCATTTGGGCGTCAGCTCCCAGGTCTGAGGCTCGTGGAAATACACCCCACTGCCTATCTCGACGATCCGGGCTTTGGGTTCGGGTTGGAAGTTGTACTGTGGCATCACCCTCCTACCGGCGGGCATTCAGCCGCCGAAAAGATACGTTCTGGAGAGCCGCTGGGCATTCTTTGGCTTTGCCTCAGGCCGATGATCTACCTATGGTGTGGTGCGTGTCATGCGGCTCATGTGTTGTTGCTGATGCGACCCGTGTGTTTCGTGTCAACGCACAGTTCGCCCCCTCTCCGACTCGTCCTCGGAGAGGGGTCTTTCACTTCTGGTCTTGCTCGTTTCAAGAAAAAGACATCTCAGTCGGGAACATGTGGTTGAGCTCGCTTGCGAGAGCGTCGATCATTTCCTCGATCTCACGGTACCCAACGAGGTACCCATCTCGGGCGAACTGGAAGAGTTGTGCTGCGTGCTCGCCCGTCAGATCGCCGCCGAGCAGCATTTGGATCCGCTGTTGAGCCCGTTGTCCCTCAACGCTGTAGATGTCGAGGCCCACGAGTGTCGTAATGTCACGAGCAAGCACGCTAGCCGGGACCTCGGTGCAATCTTGGAATCTCATAATCACTCCTTCGCGGCTTCGAGCCGCGGAATAGATCTGACCCAACCGAGGTAAGAGTGAGCGCAATGTATGCTCATTCTAGGTTGGATTGGGGGTTTGTTACGTTGTGTTCTCAGGAAATGGCGTCTGTTACCGTGTCGAGCTTTCACACCCAATGTCTTGAACCGTGCGGGGTGATGGCGAGTTCCACCAGCCATCTCTTGCCCCAGATGTGATTTGCCGAGCTGGCTACTTTGACAAAACCGGTGTTCAATCGAAGCCAGACGAGTCGCGTATTGCCCTCGTGGTGGGCGCTCACTCTCCACGCCGCTGATTTTCCAGCTTGGCGACGACATCGGCGAATTGCCGAACGAAATCCTCGACGTCGCGATGGCCCGACAAATAGAGGCGACGAGCCTCTGCCAAAAGATGATTGGCATCCTCTCCGCTCAACAGCTCACCGAGAAGGATCAGCATTCGCTCATCGAGCCTCAGCTTGCGCTGCGTGGCGTCGTCCACTCCGAGCAGCGCGCAGATGTGGTGCGAAACGTACTCATATTTGACGTAATCCTCGTGCGTATACTGCATCATCTGCTCCTTTGATGGTTTGTCCCGCAAGTTGTTGTATCGTCTGTACCTGACTCAGCGGACTCTCAGAGGACTCACCCTCAGCTCTCCGTCGCCCCGCAGTTCGAGCCGACGCGGCTGCTCGCTGCCGGGGCGGACGAGCTCTAGCCAACGCCAATCCATCGCCGCTTCGACCCGCCGTTTGAGGTCGACGAGCTCGTTGATGTCATCGCGGGCCGCGATGGCCGAGGCCCAAATCATGTCTTCGCCGATTCGCACGCCGCGACGTCGAGTGTCGATGCACAGGATGACCTGGTTACCGAGTCGCTCCGCCAGTTCCTCCCATGCGCGTCGTGCTCCGCCGTCGTCGAGCAAGCGATTGATCTCGCTGATGATTGAAACGATCATGTCGTGTGCCTCCAAGAGAAAAGCCCTCAACGATGCGTCCGGTGAGGTCGGCCTGTGGAGGGCCTCGGACGCCCGCGAGGGCTACGGATCTCTTCGATCCGATGATTGTATCTCCCCACATCTTACGGTCTCACGCCGTGTGCAGCATTGCGCCAGCACGAGATGAATCGTACGGATGAGGGGGAAGAATTGTCTTTCGGGATTTCGTTCAGAAACGAAGCAAATGGGGAGTGTTGTTGGCCCGGAATTTGCTAGGTCACTCGGTGCTCGACTCAACCTCGTGCCGGTGCTTGAGCAACACCGAAAAAGGCGGCCAGCCTCCATAGGGATTACTGCGTGCCACTCCGGTCTCTCGCGCCAACTCCGCTGGGAGCGAGGCACTGCGTTCTGTTGTGTTGTCCTGTGCCTGGTAGAGCCATCCCCGCACTGTTGAGGAAGCCGCATTGACGCCGCAGAATTCTTTCAGTACGAGCCGGACGAATTCAATTTTATTTTCGACTGTCGCTTCCTCACGTGCGAACTCATCAAAAAGTGTGGCGACCCTATTGGCAGTAGCGGCGCGCTCGCGGGCGGAAAACTGAGAGTATTCGGAATCTACCGTTTTGGCCCGGGTAGCATATAGTTCCAACACTAACTCCACATCGTTTTGAAACGACAATAGCCATGCTTCAAATGTTTCCAAGGGGGCCGCAGGGCTGGGGCGATTGTCGGACATTTGTTGCTGCTGCAAGGCAAGCTCGCCAAATAACCCGATGAGCTTATTGAGTACTGCCGCAATCTGTTCCTCCACGGGTGCATCATCAGCATATGACTGGCGACTACGGTATTTTCGTGCCTGACTAAGCGCGTCGAGAATTGCGTCCGCTGAGGCGCTTAGCTTCTTTAGCTGTTTTGTTGCCTCGGTTGTCAATCTCTTGGGGACAGCATTCCGTCTCCCGGGGGCAACATACTCACAGAGTTCGTAGCCAAGTCCTCCGAATAGCCACAAGCAGTCGTCTGAGTCGCGAACGGGGTCGAGGCCAGCAAGCGAATACAACTGAGAGTAGAAATCCTCGTCAGTCCAGCTCTTGAATAAACGGGCATGGTCCCAGACAGCCCAACCAATGCCTGTTAACTCCTCTTGGTTCAATGGTCTCTCGTCATTGCCGTAAGCGCTTTCATTCTTCTCGGTGGAGTTACTAGTTTCATCGGACATGGTTCCTCCTCATCGGTCAGCCCTCCAACGAACCTCCACGACTATGCCTATTCATGATTAGCCCATGGACGGTTATCGTATTGGTTAGGAACTCGACCACGCAACTCAACAGGCCAATTCAGCAGGGCAGCGGTATGTATAAATCTGGACGGAAGGCCATCATATCCCGCGAAGAGCTCTACGAGCGCGTGTGGAATACGCCGGTGTACCGGCTCGCTGACGAATTCGGCCTCTCGGGCCGCGGACTTGGCAAAATCTGCGAGCGTCACCGGATCCCGACACCGCCTCGCGGCTACTGGGCGAAGCTCCAGCACGGCAACGACGTCGATCGCGAGCCGCTACCCAAGCTCGCGGAGAACGAGCAGCGCTTCCAGACGATCTCGTTCTATCCTCCACCTCCAGATCCTCCGTTGTCCGCTGACGAACAAGAGCAGATCGAGCAGGAGCAGAAGGCCGAGAGGGAGGTCGTCGTGCCCGAAGAGCTGCGCAATCCTCATCCGCTTGTCAAACGAACGAAACGGGCGCTCGAGCGGGCCAAACCGGGACGGTATGCGCGACTACATCCGGCAGGTGATGACACGTTGAGTGTCGCCGTCGGTCGTCCGAGCATCGATCGGGCCATGCGTATCATGGACGCACTCATCAAGGCACTCGAGGAGCGGGGCCATGAGGTCGTGGTTGAGAAGAACCATCGCGGCGAGAAGCAAACGGCGGTGAAGATCGGCGGCGAGAGCGTTCCGTTCGAGCTGACCGAGCGCGCTCGCGAGGAGGTTCGAGAGTTGAAGACGACTGGGCGTGAAGCCATGAGCAGACGGTTCGCCCTGGCAATTGGTGACGACCCCACTGTTCGGGAGTTCTTCCCAAGTGGCGAACTGACGCTGAGTATCGTCACGCGCATCTATCACCGTGACATCCGGCGCACATGGTCGGATGCCAAAAAGCAGCGCGTCGAAGACTGCCTCAATGACTTCATCTCATCGGTCATCAAAACCGCAGCAGCCTTGCGTGAACGCCGCAAGGAGCAGGAAGAAGCGGCTCGGCAGCGGGAAATCGAAAAGGCACGAGAGGCGGAGGAGGAGAAGGCTCGCCAAGCCCGTGAGCGAGAGCTCGAGGAGGAACGGCGTCGGCTCACGGAACTCGAAGCGGAGGCGGATGCGTGGCATCGAGCTCAGCGGATCCGTGCATACGTCGGCGCTGTCATCGCCGAGAAGGGAACGGGTGAGGATGGCAGCGAACTCTCCGACTGGATCGCGTGGGCGAAGCGGAAGGCTGATGAGCTCGATCCACTGAGCTGAGATGCAGATGCGGGCTGTAAAGTCCGCACTACGAGCATCTCGCCTCAGCGATTTAAACACGAACCTAATGTCTACCGACCGAGTACACTGACAGCATCTCTAGAGCGAATGTTCTGAAATCCCTTTGCTCACCAGGCGCGTGCGCACCACCAAGGGAGACACTTGATATTTAAATGCAATGTCTTCAATTCGCTCCTCGTCGTCCGGATTGTCTCCGATCTGTCCGATTAAGTCGCTCCAAGGTAGAAGCAGCTCTGCAGCGAATGCACGTTGCGTGCTCTGGCGTGCGGTCTTCGCTTGAGTCGCAGGCATCATTCGATCATCCCGCGGGGCCGACACAAGATGATCGCCGACAAGTCTCGCAATTTCGAACCGGCGACCTGAATGAAACGAACTTCGGAAAAGAACCCGCATTTCATCCGAGTCCGCACTGCCCCTCAGTGCGGCTGCGAATGGAAAATCCCTACTCGTTGTAGGATCTTGTTGGAGTACATTCGTCGGTAATGAAAGCCAATCTTCCAAAATTGAATCATCTAGCGGGCCATTCGCCTGTCCAATTACACTCCGAACGATGCGTCCAGCTTCTTCTCCACGCTGCCAAGAATACCGATAGCCGGCAGTTCCCGCCACGTGTTTGCGGAGTGAAGCACAATCTTGGACCGCAACTCGATCTGCTTCCTGTAGAGCTTCTTCGATGTCACTCAAGTCAGGAACTTCCTTCGAAATTGCAGCGACTTCCGCAATAGCTTCACTGCCTAATCGCTTGCCCGCTTCGATAAGAGCTTCAATACGGCTATGAGGACCCTCCTCTGCATCAAAGCCAAGTAACGCCTCCAGCCGCCGAAATTCACTGGTGGACGGTTCTCTTCGTTCTTTCCGAACGAGCGCCCAAAGCTCCTGGAGCGGAGTCTTCTCCAATCCACGATCACGCAAACGAGCAATTACTGAATCTATGAAGCTATCCAATGCGGCAACGAAATCATCTGCCGGCAGGGACGCATCAACATTGCCGAGATACATGATTGATTCTATGTCGTTCGATGATGTTTCGTGGGAGCAAAGGTTTACGTATTCACCGTGACTCACAATTTCGACGTCAGGCCACACATATCCCCCGCCCGCTGCCGGCAACCGGTGTGCCATCGCCCAGTCGTGGTCCCCACCGCCCTTTCGGGGGCCTTCCCACCGCAGTCGCCACCAATTCGATGCGAACCAAAGTGCTAGGGGATACGCGGCAACTCGAACGACAGACCGAGTTGTCTTGGCCAACTGATCCTCGACTCTCGTAACTACCTGTCCGTCAGCGAGAAGGGCGAGGCTTGCAAAAGTAGCACGCTCCTCGTCTCCCCCCGTGCTGAGTTGCTCCCAAGTTAGGTCGAAGTCTAAGTGCTGTTTCATTTGTCCTCCCACCACTCCAGAACCTTCTCGCGAAGTGGATCGTTACTGGCTAAGGGATAGCCGTGATATGTACCCTTTACGTGGTTTTCAAGTTGGGCCTCGAGCGGAATCCCGGTGGCGGTTACTGCCCAAACATTCTGCGGAAACTTACCCCGCTGCTGTGCACTCACCAGACCACGACGAATCCCCTCGGACAGCAGTTCTTGAGCTCTAGCCTTCTCAAATATCTCCGCACCATCACAAAGAGTCTTGTCTGGACTCGGAGCCGCCGGCGGCGTGAGGCCAAAATCTCCGGGATTCCGTTTATGGACAGGGTTCCCAGCATATTCCACCTCACGGAGCCACTCTTGTGTCTCTGCTTCACTGGCACGTGGGTCGCGCAGCTTGCGCTTCGGGTTGAATTTCTTGCGTACACTCATGGGATGTTGTCTCGCCGCAACGGTCTGCAGAAAAGCTAGCGGTGACGGAGTTAGTAGACAAGTGGAACTCTTCGACCGCCAAATTCTTGGCGGCATGGCGGCATGCTCGATTGAACTCGAGTGGTCGTGTTGGCACATTCGCAATCGAACTCCGAATGCAGTGGACCAGCGTGCTTGCGATCTACTTCCAAAACCGCTCATGTACGGCAAACGGGGTACTTGAGCTGCCACTTGAGTCTGTCGATTCAAGAGCGACACCTTCACCAAATGCAGCAGAATTCCATCCGTCTTGGGTACATCAACACCAAGGAAGAACAAATGCGTTGAGAAAAACTTTCCTCCCGCTCTCTTGGAATATTGACAGCTCACTGTCGTCGGCACTCCTAAAGTTTGTTCCAAACATGACCGCGAAAAGTAGCGAGTAACGGTTGCTCCCATCTCTTCCCGATACCGGTGTCTTGTAGAGAGGTGGGTTGCGGCGGAAGGTCTCGGATCACTCCGCTGGCAGCAACTCACCGCAAATAGCGTCAGTGATCTGCTGCCGCCCCTCCTTCGTGTCATGATAATAGTGGTCGGTCATTTCCTCGGTGTGGCCCGTGATGGTCCGGAGGAGGTGTGCCGACAATCCCGCCTCAAGCGCCAAGGAGTTGAACGTGCGTCTCAAATCATGCGGGCTTACCCGCGGGATCCCCGCCTTCTCGCACCCCTTATTGAGCGGCTTGTGGAGGCTGGCCGGCGTCATGTAGCCGTCGTTGACCGCCTTGTCGGGATCGATCTTGGCTGGAAATACCAGCCCAGTCCGCAGGCCGGGATGCTTCTTCTCACGCATATAGGCACGATGCTCCTCGAGTACCTCGAAGACGCGGTCGGGCACCGGCAATCGTAGTATCTGGCCCGTTTTGCTGCCTCGTCGCACTTCACCGAGTACTTGGGATTTGTTGAAGTCGATGTAGCCCTTCTCGCGGTCGAGATCCTCCCACTCCAGCGCACTCACGGTGGAGAATCGCTGGCCCGTCACCAGGAGGACGAGCGTCAGCGGATACCACTTTGGACACTCCGCCTTCATCGCGGCGAGCAGTTTGCGCGACTGCTCTGGATCCAACGAGCGGCCCTTCGTCTTCTCCGGCTGCGGGAGTTTGGACCAGTCGTCAACGATGTGCGTGTTCCTACCCACCCGCTTGAACGCCCACTTCAGAAATACTTTCGCAGCGCGGATCCAGCTGTTGACCGTGGCCGGGGAGTACAACTCGCCGTTCTTCTTCGTCGCCATCGCCCACTCGTCGGTCATCCGCTCGAGATGGTGCAGCTGGATCTCAGCGACGATCCAGTCGCCCATGTCCGGCAACATGTGGCGCTCGAGGATGCTGTGCTGGGTGTCGAGTGTCGACGGTGCGAGGCTTCGCGTACGTCGGCCTGCGCGATTTCTCCGATGCTCCTTCCACCTCGGAAACAAGTCGTCGACAGTGGCTCGGTTCGAGACCGTCTCCGAGCGGTAAAGTTCACCGTTCCGGGCGGCAACTTTGAGCCGATCCCGCTCGGCGATGGCCTCGCGCAAGGTGCCGTCAAAGTGGCGGCGGACATTTTTCAACTTGCCCGTCAGCGGGTCGGTATACCGAAATCGGATCTGGTATCGACCGTCTTCGAGTTCCTTGATGTTCTGGTAACTCGTCATGCTCACCCCCTCATCGTCCATTGCCGTCTTGATCCGCATTCGAACCGAACAGCTCGCCGTTTTTCGCGACGGCCATGAGCCGGTCTCGCTCCGCAACGGCCTCCCCCAGCGTGCCAAGAAAGCTGCGACGCAGGTTCTTCCTCTCACCGGTCGTCGGATCCGTGTAGCGGAACTGGATCTGGTATCGACCTTCGGCGATTTGTTTGATGTTCTGGTGCTCGGTCATTGCCCCTCCACGTCTGGTGTCGTTCAATTCGGCGACCATCATAACAAGGGAAAGCTGGGCGCCGTCCAGTCGAGCTCCACCACCGGGCATCGGAGAAGAGCGTTGAGGGGGCTATTGGGTCGCCTTTCGGAGGACGCACTCGCGTGAGGTTTCGGGGAAGTTCTTGCTGGTGGGCCGTAGTCCACTTGTAGTCCACCAAGAGGTTCCTGGGACCCTCCTGGGAGGTTCTGGGGGACTTTGCTCGATTTGAGGTCGCAACCGCCCTTCAGCTCCGCCAACTACCCGAAATACCCGCATGAAATCTGGCCGAAGTCCCCATGAGGCTCCCGTTTTGGCCTCCCAAAATCGGCTGCTGTTCCAGATTCCCAAGCTAGTCGTCGCGAGTTCAAATCTCGTCGCCCGCTTCCTAGCCAGAACCCCGTGAGAGCGGGGTTTTTGGCTTTCTTGGGGCTGCGAAAACCAAGGGTGGTCCCAAGTGGGCGATACGTCCAAGTGCAGGCCATCGTAAGCCGCGGGCGCCGCAAAGTGTTTCGGGACGGTCAGTCGCTCCAACAACTGGTCGACGCCTACAACGCACACGCCGGTGAGCCGATCGATATCGCTCACGTGCGCATTTGGGAGCTTTGGCTCAAGGCAGGCTGGTACCTGGCGGAGTTAGAGGAAAATGGTCCGCGGGCGCATGCCGAGCAACTGTTCAAAGATTTTTGCGCCGTGCTGCGGCGCGCCGGGGCGTAGGGATGGATGCCGAGTCCGGCGAGGATGCCCAGGTAGCTCTGTGCGGTGTCGTCGGGAGCTGACGCATAGGCCTCCCATACCGGAGCGAGCGCAGCTTCGCCGAATTCTTGCAGAGATACGCAGGCCCGATTGAACAGGTAGGTGTCAAACTCCATCTCCGAGACGATTTCCATGAGCGGCTCGATGGCTCCCGTTGCTTTTCGCTCGGCGACGAGCCTTGCTGCGTGCACCGCTGCCCACCCGCCGCCGGAGGTGTCCTCATATCCAGTGGCTGGTCTGCGGCCAGCAATTCTTCGTGCAGCTCGCCTGGTAGTGTCTTGCCTGTCTCAAAGAGTTGCCCGACCAACGTTAGGCTAGCTGGATCGTCGGTGTAGTCTTTAGGTGAAATCACGGTCGTTTCTCCGAGGGCAACTCGCGGCTGCTAGGACTCGGAGAATACGCACGGAGCGAGGGCAATTCTAGTGGCTGTGTAAATTTTACACCTCGTGACTATGGTTTGACATGGGCGTGTTGAAAATCGTGGGTATGTCAAATATAGTTTGACGGCAAATCGTTGTGAAGGGTTGGTATGTCAAACGAGGGTGTTCACCAGTGTCCACGCTAGACGACATCGCAAAGATGGCCAAACATCAGGAAGGCTACGTGGCGACCTATCAGGTCGACGTAAGCCGCCAGATGTTCAGCCACCACGAGTCCAAAGGGCGCCTTGAGCGCGTACTTCCGGGTATCTATCGCCTGGAGCATTTCCCGATGTCAGAGCACGAGGAGCTTATCGTCGCCTACCTGTGGTCACGACAGCGAGGAGTGATAAGCCACCAGACCGCGTTGTCGCTCCACGATTTGTCGGATGTGCTGCCGCGCGCCGTCGACATTACGCTTCCCGTCGAAGAGCCCCTTCCTCCTAAGGAGCCACCAAGTTGGTTGAGACTCCATCGCGCAGATGTGCCGGATGAAGAGCGACAGTGGTACCACTCCGTGCCAGTAACAACTCCAGTACGCACCATCCTCGACCTCGCCGTCGCCGGATTCAACCCGGAGCTTTTTCGTCAGGCGCTCGATGAGGCGCAAGAGCGCGGACTCGTGCCTCAGGATTTCGAGCGGCGCATCATCCACGAGTTGATGACCAGGACGAGGCAGTGATGGCAAAGACTTACCCTAATCCGTCGGCGTTCGAGCAGGCACTCAAAGCGCGTGTGAAACGCCGGGCTCGCGAAATGGGCGTGGGTTTCAATCGGGTGCTTCAAATAGTGCTGTTCGAGCGATTTCTGGCGCGGGTTTACGAGGCTGTGGGCGATGCTGTCATCCTCAAAGGCGGCTTTGCCATGGAGTTGCGCCTATCTCGCGCCCGCACCACCAAAGACATTGACATGCGCATCGAGGGGGCGCTCGACGACGTTGTCGACAGACTCCGAGCCGAAGCCGCCAAGCAGCGGGATGATTATCTGACCTTTGCTTTCGTCGGCGAGGAAGACTTCAAGGAAATGGTGGGCGAGCAGGTAGTCTATGGAGGGCGTCGGCTGCGTGTGCAAGCCCAGCTTGCGGCGCGTCCATTTGGCAGCATCTTCATGCTCGACTTGTCCGTCTCCGACAAGCTCTTGTTGCCGCCCGACACCGTTACCGGCTCGAACCTTCTCGAGTTCATCGGCATCGAGCCACTCGAGCATCGCGTGTACCCTGTCGAAGCACACGTGGCCGAAAAGCTGCACGCCATGACGATGACCTATGAAGGTGCACCGAGTGGCCGGGTCAAAGATCTGGTCGATATCGGATTGCTGGCCCTGCATTCGCCGTTTGAGGCCGCGACGTTGAGGCAGTCCATCGTCGCGACCTTTGATTTTCGCGACACGCATTCACTGCCCCCTGAGTTACCGCAGCCACCGGAGTTTTGGGAAGCGCTGTATAATCAGATGCGAGAAGAAGACGACCTTCCGTGGCAGTCACTCGCCGACCTCCAGAATGAGTGTGTTGAGTTTTTGAATCCAGTCCTTCAGGAACGATTGGGGGCAGGTGACCGATGGCGTCCTGACAAGCTCGAATGGGCGAAATACACGGGGTGAGACCCAAGTGACTCCCAAAGACCCAAGTAAACTCCCAAGTTGCGGGCGAACGCAGCCAGACTCCGGGTGACGCTCCGTGACGGTGAAACTGCGCCTGGACCCTTCAGGGGCCTCTGAGCGCCTGCTCGGGAGCGATTCCCAAGCTAGTTGTCGCGAGTTCGAATCTCGTCGCCCGCTCTCGATGAAAAGCCTCCGGATTTCCGGGGGCTTTTCGCGTTTCTTACCTTCTTCTCCCAGCGGCCGCGGCGGAACGGTCCGGCGTCGAAGATCATCAGCATCCCTTGCGGCCTCTCCCTTCCGTGTCGAGAGTTGTTCGGAGGTGAAACGGCCTCCCCGTTTAGATCACCGACTCTCACCGAGCGCTGCCGACCGAAGCACCTCGCCGTCTTGTCGATCCGTCAGCGTGTCCCTCGCCCTGGGGAGGCGGAGGCTCCATGAGATACACCGACGCCCAGCAGCGGGCCATGCAGTTGGTCGAGCCCAACGTGCAAATCATCGCCTGTGCCGGCTCCGGCAAGACGCAGGTGCTCGCCGAGCGCACGGCCAACTTGCTGGCGCTGCCCGATGTCTCTCCGCGCAATATCGTCGCCTTTACGTTCACCGAGAAGGCGGCGGCCGAGCTGAACGCGCGCATCATCAAGAGCGCGGAGCGAAAGCTCGGGCCGACCGACGGCATGGCCGAAATGTACGTGGGGACCATCCACGGCTTCTGCCTCGATTTCCTGCAGACCTATCTGTACGAGTTTCTCAAATACAACGTGCTCTCCCAGGTGCAGACCGAGCTGCTCATCGCGCGCAACAAGGTCAAATGCGGGCTGAGCGGGGTGGAAGTCTACGACAAAGAGGGCAACAAGAAGCGCGACGAGGACGGCGAGGTCGAGACACTGACCCGTAGAACTTTCGACGTGCGTGTGTTTCTCGAGGCGCTCAACGTCCTTCGGGAGGACAAGGTCGACACCGCCCAGGTGCCCGAGCCGCTGCGTCGAGCGCTGCGGATGTACACCGACCTGCTCGACGAGCACCGCTACCTCGACTACTCGCGCATCCAGCACGAGGCGGTGAAGGCGCTCGGCGACCCCGACGACCCCGTCAGGCTGCACGCCCAAAAGCTTCTGGCCGACCGCATCCGGTACGTCATCGTCGACGAGTACCAGGACGTCAACCCGCTTCAGGAGGCCCTGATTCGCCGCCTCTACGGACTCGGGGCCAATATCTGCGTGGTCGGCGACGACGACCAGACAATTTATCAATGGCGCGGCTCGGAGGTGCGCAATATCATCACATTCTGTGACCGATATGAACGGGTCGAGTCCGTGAAGATGGGCGAGAACTTTCGCTCGAGCATGGGTATCGTCGATACGGCCAAGCGCATCGCCGAGCTCAACGAAGAGCGGCTCGACAAGCCGGTCGCCGCCGCCGGCCACCAGCCCTTCGACTTCGGCGACTTGCTCACCTTGAGCTTCGACACGCCGGCGAGCGAAGCGGCGTGGATCGCCGACAAGCTCGTGCATCTTCGCGGCATGCCTCTCCAAGACAGGCGCGATGAGCCCGCGCGCGGCCTCGATTGGTCCGACTTCGCCGTCCTCCTCCGCACCATCAAAGACCGCACGGCCGGGCCTCTTGCCGAGGCCTTCAAGGCCCGCGACATCCCGTTTATCGTCGGCGGCTTTACGAGCCTCTTCGAGGCCGACGAGATCAACGCCGCCGAGGGGCTCTTTCGCTACGTCACCCAGGACGTCTACGAGCCCGACGAGGATGAAGAGGTCGTCGACGAGGCGAGGCTGCGCGAGCTTTGGAAGAGCGCGCGCGTCGGCCTGACTGACGACGATCTCACCCGCGGCATCGCAGTCCTCGACAGCGCCCGCGACTGGACGGCGAGCACGCGCTGGGCGGCCTACAACATCCAACGCACTTTTCTGAACTTTCTCGAGGCCGTCGAGCTGCGCGAAGAGCGCATCCCGCCGATGGCCTCCGGAGATCCGCGCGCCGACGTCGTCTACTGCAACCTGGGCAAGTTCAGCCAGGTCATCTCGGACTTCGAGCAGATCCACTTCCAGTCCGAGCCCAAAGAGAAGTACCTGACCTTCGTGCGCTGGCTCAAATACGCCGCCCCGGACCACTACGACGAGGGGATGGACACCGACGCCTTCGCGCGCCCGAACGCCGTGCAGATCTCGACCATCCACCAGGCCAAAGGCCGCGAATGGGCAGCCGTCTTTGCCCCGGCGCTCCAAAAGGACCACTTCCCGTCACGCGGCCCCTTCGGGCGCACCAAGTGGCACCTGATGCCGAGCAGCGCCGTCGAAAACGCCGCCCGCTACGACGGCTCGGTCGAAGACGAGCGGCGCCTGCTCTACGTCGCGCTGACGCGCAGCAAGAAGTACTTCTTTGCCTCCTTTGCCCCGGACCCGACCAAAAAGCGCTGGTACCAAAAGCCCTCGCCGTTCTTCAAAGAGCTGAGCGACTCGCCCCGCGTGCTCACCCGCGAGCCTCGGCGCCGCGCGGTCGACAAGCTCGAGCCCAGCGCCCTCCAGGACGTACCCCCGGTCGTGCTCAGCTTCAGCGAGCTTCGCTACTTCTACATGTGCCCGTACCAGTTCAAGCTTCGCTTTCTGTACGGCTTCAACCCGCCGATTCACGAGGCGCTCGGCTTCGGCAAATCCCTGCACGACGCCCTGGCCGAGATGCACAAGCGCGCCCAGGCCGGAGAGCACGTCGACCACGACGAGGTCGACGCGCTCGTCTCGCGCCACTTCCACATCCCGTTCGCCTACCCCGAGCTTCGCGACCAACTGCACGAAGCGGCCGTCGAGGCCGTCGACCGTTACCTCACGCGCAACGACGAGGTCCTCGACCAGGTCGTACACGCCGAAAAGCAGGTCGAAATCCAGGTCGAGCCCGAGATCACCGTCAACGGCCGCGTCGACCTCATCAAGCGCCTCGACACCGGCGAGGTCTCCATCGTCGACTTCAAATCCTCCCAGCGCCCCATCGACGAGGAGGTCACCCCCGAGCAGCTGCACACCTACGCCATCGGCTACCGGGCGCTGACCGGCGAGGACGCCGACCTGGTCGAAATCCTCAACCTCGACGAGCGCGGCCACACCGTGCGCGAACTCGTCGACGACGAGATGCTCCAAACGACCGCCCAGCGCATCCGACGCGCCGGCAGCTCGATTCGCGACAACGACTTCGCTCGCCTCGAGCACTGGTGCGGGACGTGCGAGCAGTGTGATTTGGCGGGGATTTGTAGGGATCGCGGGGGCCGGGCGATACGGGCGACTTGAGGATGGACTTGTTCGTGATGCGATCTTTGGGTGGATATATCCGGCAGTATCACGGTTGCGTCATGTAGTTTTGCAAGCTACGATGCCGCAAAAGCTCTTGCAATTAGGGGCAAATACTTTTTGTAGGCTCATATCTGAGGCGATGACGGCTCGCAGACGTTCTTTCTTCGAACACTTGAGAAAGGCTGTATGCCAGCATTTCGCCGACCGATAAGTAGATCTTTCGAGCGAGGCTGATCATGCCGGCAGGACAGATCCAAATAGTCGAATTTCGTGGGCACGTCGCGGGAACAAAGCAGGGTGAGGTAACGACTTACCTGCTCGCAATCGACGGCGATTATCGTACCAAATATCTCAAGCCGAGCTTCGAGTATCTTCCGAAGAGCTGGCGCGATAAGTACCAGGTCGAATCCTACGACGTCGGTCGAGCTGGCACGTGGCAAGAGTTCTACGAGAAGTGCAACGCGCGCCTCGAGCAGGAGGACCCTTTTGCCACAGCGAAGAGTGGTTCGGCACAGGTGAATACCGATGACGACAAGACGGATGAGCTCGAAGTGCCAAATGTGCCCGAGTCCGGCGGCGGGCTCGAGGAAGCATCGTCGGCGATGGATTCATCAGTTCGAGGCGTCTTCGAGAGCTTTCTCGAGGATCCACCCGAGCGTCGACTCAGTCTACAGTTCGAGGTGAACGGTTATATGTCACTCCTTCAAGAGGAGGAGCAACGGCTCGGTACTGTAGACCTTCCTCTCGCTCGAGCAATCGCCAACAGCGCATTAAAGTTGCTCGACCACGTAGCGAGTGACTCTTTTGAAAGCGACGACTACAGCATGGTGCAGGCCGCTATCCGCTATTTCACGGTCGCCGAAGACGCGAGCTCTGATTTCGAAGAGGGCGGCTTCGATGATGACGCCGAAGTGCTGAATCTGGTTGCTCGCAAACTCGGCCGTGAAGATCTCGTCGTTCCCCTGTCCGAGCGCACCACCACCGTCTAACCAAGTAGGATTCTGTCATGACTCAGGTCGATAAGTTGGAGCTCGAAGAATACCTCCAAGATTACGAGATGTGGATCCGCGGCGGCTACGCGCCGGAAAAGGCACGTGCGCGTTTGCTTCGTTTCGTTGGAGACGAGGCCGTGGTCGACAAAATCGCCGAAGAGTATCGAAAGCGTACCCGCCGATTCATCAAATTCACGGACCCGCGTGTGCTGGAGGGGCAGGAGCACATCGAGACTTGGTACCCTGGCCCTGACTTCGATACGGCTTGGTGCTGGCCGGCTTACAAGGGTCTTCTCCACGAGAAGGGCTGGGCGAATTCAGCAATCGAGAGCGTCGATACGGCCACCACAAAGCTGATGGCGTATCTGCCGCATCCCGGAGAGGGCGATATCTCCACGCGAGGCTTGGTGCTCGGATACGTGCAGAGCGGTAAGACCGCGAACTACACCGGCCTTATCGCGAAGGCTGCAGACATTGGCTACAAGCTCTTCATCGTTCTGACCGGAATGACCAGTTCGTTGCGTCGCCAGACGCAGCGTCGACTGCACGCAGAGCTGTGCGCGCCGAACAGCGAGAACTGGAACGAACTCACCTCCGCTACCCAAGACTTCCAGGGCGTCGGCAATCCCGACTACATGCTGAACCCTCGGCACCCCGAGGGCCGAATCCTCTGCGTCGTCAAAAAGAACGTCTACATTCTGGACCGGCTGCGAAAGTTCTTCGCCCAAGCCAAGGACGACGTCAAACGCGGCTGCCCCGTGGTCATCATCGATGACGAAGCGGACCAAGCGAGTGTGAATACTCGCCGAAAGGCAGATGAGCGTAGCGCCATCAACCAACGAATTGTTCAGTTGCTCGAGACGCTTCCGAAGAGTGTCTACATCGGCTACACCGCGACACCGTTCGCCAACATCTTCATCGATCCGACGCTTCCAGAAGATCTCTACCCGCGTGATTTTATCTTCGATCTTCCCCGGCCTCGTCAGTACTTCGGTGCGGAGCGCATCTTCGGTCGTGAGATGATTCGCTACGATGACGATGAGGCGAGTTACGACGGCCTCGATATGCTCCGTGACGTGCCGGAAGAGGACGCTGTTCGCATGCAGCCGCCGGGAAGAAACGAGCGTTTCGAGTTCCAGCCGGAAATGACGCCGACGCTCGAAAATGCGCTTCGGTATTTCGTCTTGGCCAGTGCCTGTCGGCTGGCGCGAGGGCAGACAAATAAGCATAGCAGCATGCTTATTCACACGACGCTCTACACGTATACGCACGGTCAGTTGCAGCAGCTCGTGGCCGGATACGTGCGCGAGTTCGAGAAGGAGTGGACCAAATATCGCGCCGATCTGAGCAGCGAGCTCCAGACTCTATGGGAGCAGGAGAACGCACGCGTGACGCCTGCCGATCTCCAGATGGAAATCAATGAAGTGTCGTTTGACGAAATCGCCGAGCATATCGACGAGGTGTTCGAGCGCTGCGAGGTAGTTGTTGATAACGGTCAGATTGGTAGCGGCCTGAACTACAACACAGAAGAGGCCGGTGTTCATATCGCCATCGGCGGAAACACGCTCTCCCGCGGCCTTACGATTGAAGGGCTCATTGTCAGCTACTTCATTCGTACGGCGTCAGCCTACGACACGCTCTTGCAAATGGGGCGTTGGTTTGGCTACCGGCCGGGCTATGAGGACTTGCCGCGCGTGTGGATGACCTCCGAGTTGCAGGACCACTTCATCCACTTGGCTACGGTCGAAGAGGAGATTCGCCACGACATTCGTCGCTATGAAAAGGAGAACAAAACACCTCTCGATTTCGCCGTACGGGTTCAGACACATCCGAAGCTTGCTGTCACGTCACGGCTCAAGATGCAGCATGTGACACTTGCGTCGGCCTCTTATAGCGATAGCCACATTCAGACGTTCCAGTTCAAGCACGACGACCGTGAGTGGCTTCAGTCGAACCTCGAGGTCACACGAGAGCTTCTCGAGCAGGTGAGTGGGAAGCATCAGTCGGAGAATCAGGCGGGAGCGCGCTGGCTCTACCGAAACGTCGATGTCGAGCCCGTGCTGGAGTTTCTGCGGCAATACCAATCGCTGCATGAGGATTTCGAAAATCGCTTGCTCATTAACTATGTCGAGCGGGAGCTCGAGCACGAAGGGCTGCAGACGTGGAATATCGGTATCATCGGCAATCAGCGCCTCGATTCGCTCGATATCGGAGCCGATGTCACGACTCATCTCGTCACACGTTCGCGGTTCCGCAAAATTCAACCGGCCAACATCAAAGCGCTTACCTCTCGGGCAGATAGGATCATCGATCTCGACTGGGATGGCTCACTCAAAAGCCTGAACAGTGAGAGTATCAAAAACATGCGCAACGAAAGACAGCCGGATAACGGTCTGCTGCTTATTTATCCGATCGACAAAGACTCAGAACCAGCAAACGAATCGAAGCTTCGTCATCCCCTCGACGCCAAAGAGCACATCATCGGCATCGGCTTGTCTTTCCCAAAATCGAAGCGCCCGATGCGCGACTACGTGAAGAACAACCTCGACCGCGTTTTCGAGGGCGAGGGGCTCGACGAGAGTCGCCCCGAAGAAGAAGATATTGCGGTCAGCGAAGACGAACAGGAACTGGAAGGCTAGGAATTAGCAGTGAAGCTCGAGCAGTTGTGGAATGACATTGCCGCAGAAATCGCTTCGGATGGGCTATCGCTCAGCGATTTACAATTGCTCCGGTCGGGAGCACGAACCACATGGGGGGAGATCTACGTAGGCGTCGACCCAAAGGGCCGTCGCCACGTCGTGGTACCCGCGCCGGACAACGCGTCCGAAGAGCTCGACAATTCGAGCCGTGGCATGCGTGTGGAGGTCAAACCCTACATTTCGGACGGAAAGCAGCGTCTGTACTGCGATATCTCCTGCCAGCTCAGCGAGTTGAACGATATGTTCAGCGTGGTCGCGCAGGACATGATCGACGAGTTGCTGGCCGAAGAGGGCGCATCGCCTTTCCCGGTTTGTGTGCGAGTCCTCGAGCGTTGGCGACAACTGCTCGAGCGGGTTCCGGTCACCATGCTTTCGCCACAAAAGCAGGCCGGGCTTATCACCGAGCTACTGCTCCTCAATGACCTTGCGGAGCTCTCCCCCAAGGCAATCAAAGCATGGGTCGGCCCCGACGGCGGACGCCACGATTTTGTCTCCGAGGCGGTCGACATCGAAGTAAAGAGTTCCATGCGAGTCGAGGGCCGGCGGGTGCATGTGCAGTCTCTCGACCAGCTCGATATTTCCGAGGGACGGCTCTATTTGCACTTTGTGGCCCTTCGAGAGCCGGTCGGCCAGGGAATCACCATTCCCGGGCTTGTCGATCAACTCAAAGCCAAAGGCGTCAACTCCGTCGACCTTCACGAGAAGCTCGCTGCCGTGGGCTATTCACCGGTTGACCGGGCTAAGTATGAGGAGACCCGCTTCGAAGTTGTCGAGCGTCTCACCTACCGAGTTGATCAGCCGGGCTTCCCTCGTCTGGTTGCTTCCTCTTTCTCCGCACAGCTTCCCGCCGGAGTGGAGCGCGTAAACTATGATATCAATCTCGACGTCGATGGTGTCGAGCCGATCACTGACGAAGAACTTCAAGAAGCTCTCCAAGCGCTGGTGACGACGTGACAAGTCTGCACTACCACGCCGAAAAGGTAACGGATTACGGCAATATCACAGGGGATGGTCTAGGAAACCTCTTGGGCGCACCGAAGCTCGAACCGCTCGAGCTCCTTGTACGCGAGGCCGTCCAGAATAGCTGGGACGCTCGTCGCGAGGACGCCGACGCGATCGAGTTCGGGGTCGAGTACAAGACCCTGCGCGACCGGCCTCTTCGAACGCTGCAGGACTCCATCCTGCACTCGCATCCACCGAAGCTCGACGGCCTGACCCATGAGCCCGAGCTCCCCGTGCTTCTGGTCTGGGACCGAAACACCCGCGGACTCGCCGGTCCTGTTCGACCTACGGAGACTGCCGGAGGCCGCCGCGATTTCGTCAACTTTGTCTACATGATTGGCGAGACGAAGCCTTCGACGGACCACCAGGGCACCGTCTCCGGCGGTAGCTATGGGTACGGTCGCTCGTCTTTCTTCCGGGCCAGTCGAGCACGCACTATCCTCGTCCACTCACGCACCGAGGTCGGTGGGGAGCTGGAGTCACGCTTCGTCGGAGTTTCATGGCTCGACAAGTACAGGGACCCGCGCACTGATGAGCAGTGCACGGGGCGTCACTGGTGGGGCGAGGATCGAGACGGCTGGGTTGGGCCGGTCATCGGCGAGTCGGCCGATGCAATTGCCAAAGCTCTCGGCATGCCGGTGCCCGGCAAAGCAGAAACCGGAACGACCATCATGGTTCTCGATCCGGCGATGTCGTCGGTAGAAGCCGACGGCGAGTCGGACAAGCGTTCGAAAAAAGAGCGGGCCGCCACGCCCAAAGAGCAGATTGTCTCGAGCATCTTGTGGAACTGCTGGCCCCGGATGCTCGCCGGAGGCATCAAGTTCGCCGTTCGTTGGGAGGGGCAAGACGTTCGGATTCCTGACCCTCGACACCACTCGCGCTTGAAAGCTTTCACGAGGGCCTTCGATACGCTCAGGGGCCGTCGCGACGAAAGCCAGATGGCCCGCACCTTCGAAATTCGAAGCAAGAGTCCCAAGGCGCTGCTTGGAAGGCTGGGCTTGGCGCGTCGCGCCTTTGCACGCATGCGAGCAACCCCGGACCCCAGTTCGCCGGTAAGTCCGGAGGAGCCACTTCGCCATGTGGCTCTCATGCGCAATACCTTGATGGTCCTCAAGTATATGCAGCCGTCAGGTATCCCGCCTCGTGAGGGCGAGCAGTATGCCGGTGTCTTTGTGACCGACCGAGACATTGAGGATGTCTTTGCTCGCGCCGAGCCGCCCAGCCACGACGATTGGGTCCGGGAGCGACTCTCCGACCGCAACGAGCGTATCTACGTGAACGTGTCGTTTACTCGCATTGACGAGAAGACCCGCAAATTCGTAGCTCCGACGACGGATCTCGTGACCTCGGCCTACACCAAGTCGGTCGCTGGCCTTGCTGATCATCTGGGCGGCTTGCTGCCCGGTCTCAATGAAAGCGCACGGGGCAAGGAGACGATCTCCTCCAACGGTGGGGGCGGCGGAGGAACCCGAGAGAAGAAACCGCAAATTCAGGTGAAGCCTCCCGTTCGAAGGCCCGGTACGAACGAGGTCGAGCTGGAAGTTCCCTTCTCCGTCGGGCATCTCGACAACACCGAAGGTTCCGAAATCACCTTCCAGGTCTCCGTTGTCACCGCCGGAGGCGCCAAGGAGTCCGCGCCGCCCGAAGGCGGCCGAAAGCCCGTTGTGAAAAGCTGGGTGGTGGGAGATGCCGTTGCGCAACAACCGAAGGGCGACGCGAGTGAGATCACGCTGACCATACCGCCAGATGTCGAAGACGGTGTGGTGACCGTTGTTCAGCCGGCCGATTGCATGGTCGACATCGATCTGAGCGCCGAAGGTATCGCCAAGGCGGAGTAATTCATGGCTACAAAACTCAAAATCCCCCCATTTGCAAAGCTTCCCGAAGAGCCTCCCGGTGAACTTCTCTTTGCTTCACCCTGGGAGATTACGACCGGTCAAGACGGAGGCGACGCCGACCACTGGGACTACCTGGTCAATCTTCGCTTCTCCCGCGCTCTCGAGATCGATTTGGCGGCTTTCAGAGAGGCTTGCCAGCTATCCGAGGATGCCCGGATTGCTGTGTTCGCCGAGTGGAGTACGGACCTTACGAACTACATGCGCGGCCGCGGTGAGGAAGTAGAGATCGACCTCGATGAAGACAGACGTATTGAGGTGTCGTTGAGTTTGCCCATCTGGGGGTCTCAAACGGGTGGAACGCTCTACCTCCACACCTTTGTCATGCTTGTCGAGGAGAACTCGCCACAACCCGGCGGCGCGAGGGTTCCGGGCAGTGTGCTGTGGCAAACCACGGAAAAGCGGATTCTCGAAAGCCCCGGCTCACGGTTGCCTGTATGCGTCGTGAACTTCAAAGACTTTCCGGAGAAGTTCGACAACCCGAATGCAGCTTGGGTCGTCGAGGTTGTCCCGGAAGGCTTCGAGCTTCCTCCTTCGGTCGGCATGGAGATCTACCTCAATTCACAGCACCAAGAGCTGGTCGAGCTCGTCTCGCCAGACGACAGCTCCTACGGTTCGGCATTTGCGACTCAGATGATGTACTTCGATATCGGCCGCCAGCTGATTTCGCGTGCTGTGAGCGACGAAGTGTTTTGCGATCCCGAGCACCAGTACCCGGAAGGGTCTCTCGGTGACTCCCTTCGCGCTCGCGCCCGGCTGCTCTTTCCCAATCTGACGTTGCCCCAGATTGGTGCACTGCATCGTGAAGCACCTCAACGATTCGAGACGATTGTACAGGGGGCACTGCTGGAGTTTCCGTCATGACCCTTTATCTGTTCCCTCGACTGCAAAAAGGAAACGCCAAGCTCTGGGCGGAGCGTTTCCACGAGATGAGCCCCGAGCAGGTCGCTGAAGCACGGCCGCGATCTGATATTGACGGGGTTCTTTTTGCCCCGACCGGCGGACCGAAAGTCACAGACGACATTCTACGGGAGTTTCGTCAACAGGTGATCGAGGCTGCAAAGGCCTCGGGCTACCCCGACCAACGCTTCCTCGAGGGCCAGCGCCAATTTGATCTCGAGCTCGCCCGCATTCTCCTGAGGCTCCCGATCATCCCCGGAGAGGCCCTGCGCGATGAGGTATGGCAATACCTCACTTGCAAGTTGGTGCCGGAAGCCGTCGTCTGGCGTTTCGGCTCGACGAAGAGCTCGGTTGTCACCGGCCCTACGACCGAATCGCGTTTTCTCGGGGGAAACCGAAACCTGCTGCAACGCCTGTGGTGGCGTGCCACCATTCTGCGTGATCCAACGGCCGATGACGAAGTGTGGTTGCTCGACACTTCCGGCCGCGGGCTCACGGAGGACAACATGGTGGCATTGCTCGAGCGTGGAAACATCGCCGGCTATCACGATCTTTGCCGCTCGATCGCCACCGAGTTTATAAAGTATCGCCCCTACGTCGAAGGGCTGCGACAATCCCCTGAAGAGCATTTGCTGCGCGAAGTGATGAAGCGTGTGGTGCGTCGAGCTGCGTTCGCAAACTTGGATGCGGTCGCCGAAGAAGATCGCCTGGAGACGATTCGCGGTCTCTTCGTCGAGACGATCGAGGCGATGGGAGGGAACCCTCCGTCGCCCGGCCGAATCTACGACAAGATCGCCGTGCGTCACCTGCGCCCGATCGATCTGCCGAACTCATCGAGCAACCAGCACGAAATTCAGGGAGTCACGGCTCTGCGCCAGTTGCTGGGTGAGGAGGAGCAACAACTCGATTGCCATTGGCGTCTGTTCTGGAAGGACGGCTCAGTCCGCAAGGACTTTGATGGCCGGGTAAAGTGGTACGACGCGCGGGCTTCGAGCCCTCGGCGAAGCGAATGGAGACTCTACTATCCGGCAGGCACTCCACTCGAGGAGGCCGAAGAGCGTGACATGCTCGTCCTCGCCACGAGCCTGACGGACGACCAACTGCACGCATTTGTGCTGCCTCGGGGGGCACCGATTTCATTGCAGATTCGTGGTGCGCTGGGAGCTGCAGAAGGAGTCAACGTGCCCGACGAGGTCGAGGAGTTTGTGCGCGAGAAGTTGCACGAGCGGCTCTAAGGCGCACTCACTGACCGACCCGCTCCAGTACCTGTTTCATGCTCTTGGCATTAAACAGTGCAGCCTGGAAGGGCTCGTCGGTATCCGGAAGCGCGTGGAGCTGCTCTGGATCTGCCAGAAAGGAACTCATGGGGTCGGCGATAGCCTCGACCACCGGGACGCACACGCTGTTCCCAAACTGCTTGTAGGCCTGGGTGTCGCTTACCGGTTGCTCGACCTCTTCAGTTCGCTCATAGAGCTTCTGGAACTCCTTCGGAAAGCCCTGCAGGCGCGAGCACTCGAGCGGTGTCAGTCGTCGAGGTCGTACCTCCTCTCCCTGGTAGACGAGCGCTTCTGATCCGTCCTTGTAGTAGCGTGCACTGATGGTGCGCGTGTATGCCTCGTCGCCTTTGACCATTCCGTAGCCGAACCCGTTGCCTTTGGCGCGGTGTTTTCTGCGGTACTCCTGCAGATACTCCCACAGGCCCGGCGTCAACGTGTACTTGTCGGGCACGTCGGCGTGGTCCTCGAGTACATGTTTGACCAGCGGCCAGTCTTGGTCGGCGGAAACTTCGTACTCCTGTCGATAGGACTCGGCCCGGCGCTCGATCCCTTCTTCAACCGTTTGCCAGAACGAAGACCAGTCGAGGCGGCGCTCCCCGAGTCCGAAGGTCTCGCGATGAAACCCGACGATGAACACACGCTCTCGGTGCTGGGGAAGGACGTCGGCGGCATCGATGATCTTGTCGGTGAATGCGTAGCCCGCCTGGTGCAGCGAGTACGCGATTACCTTCCACGTATCGCCGCCGTCGTGCGAGCGGAGGTTTTTGACGTTCTCCAGAAGAAACGCCGAGGGCGTCTTCTCCATCAAGATCTTCTTGATATTGAAAAAGAGCGTCCCCTTCGTCGGATCGTCGAACCCGTGCGAGCGGCCGAGGGCGTTCTTTTTGGAGACACCGGCCAGCGAGAACGGCTGACACGGGAATCCACCGGCGAGCACGTCATGGTCGGGAACTTCGGCCGGCTCGATCGCCGTGATATCCTCGTTGAACAGATGATCGTCACCGTCGTTGAAATAGGCTTGGTAGGTCTTCCGTGCCCACTTGTCGATCTCGGAGGTCATCACGCAGTGGCCGCCCGCTTTCTCGAGTGCGATGCGGATTCCACCGATGCCCGCAAAGAGATCGATGAAGTCGAAGGAATGACTTTCGTTGTTGCCCATTATGGTGACTGGTGTCTGTAGCGCTGGTTGTTAGTCTCTGCCGGCGGGTTTCGCTGGCCGTACAGTTGTACTGGTTTCCTCCCCTTCCCCTCAAGCATCGATGTCGTATCCCGACGCACAAGAAACTCCCGAGGAAAAGTGGGCTTACCTCCGCAAGGGCATCATCGAGTGGTGGAGCCCCGAGGACCACGATTTCCCCTGGCGAAAACCAGACGACGAGTGGAAGCTCCTCGTCACCGAAATCCTCTTGCAGCGCACACGCGCGAGCGCCGTCGCCCAACTCTACGACGACTTCTTCGAACGCTTTCCCACCCCCGAATCCTTGGCCGAAGCATCGACGGAAGAGGTCGGTGATGCAATCTACTCGCTCGGCCTGGCCTGGCGAGCGAAATACATCAGCCAGCTCGGCGACCAACTTGCAGAGCTGACGGGTGAAGTTCCTGATACGAGGGACGGACTAAAGGAGTTGCCGGGCGTCGGTCCCTATGTATCGGGCGCGTTCCAGGTGCTTCACCGCAATCAGCCCGATTCGTTTGTCGACTCAAATGTCGTGCGTCTGCTCGGTCGCTATTTCGGCTTCGAATGGGACGGGGAGACGCGGCGCCGCAAGTGGTTCCTTCAGTTCGTGGATCGGCTGTTCGAGCATGAGTACGAGCCGAGCCGGTTTGGCTATGCGTTGCTCGATTTCACCCGAGAGGTGTGCGCGCCTTCGCCGAATTGTGAGGTGTGTCCGGTGAGGGAGAGGTGCCATTTTGCAGCTGAACACAAGCAAGCTCGTATTTGATATGCCCGGCGGCGCGTTTCTTCTGCCAACGCCTCAACGTGTTCCACGGGATGGCGAGCTTTTGGCTGTTCTGGTCTTGGGGGTGGCCGAGCTTCTCGAGTTCGTCGACCAACTCGAGGGCGACTATACTCCGCCGTGGAAAGCCTCTTCCTCGTCGCTCTTGTGGACGGAGGTAGAGTGGCTCCTCTCAATGCAAACGAACAAAGAGACATCTATTAAGACTGGTCCGACTTCAGATGACATCGCTTATACTTCCGGCCACTCCCACACCAACACGGGTCGTTGCGTCCGAGCTTCTCACTCGCCCCTTTTCGATACGGCTCGCCGGATAGCCCGATCTCCTCGCGAAGCCGCGCATTCTCGTGCCGGAGATCTTCAATCTCGCGCCGGAGCTCCTCGGCGGTCTTGCCCGCGTCGACATCCTCGTCGAACTCCAGTTCGTCGATCGCACGCTCCAGCTCGCGGATCGAGTCGTCGGCGAGCGGGTCGTTTGCGCCGGAGCGCACGCGGTCGAGAGTGCGCCGCACAGCCGGGAGTGTGTCGGGGTCGCCGTAAGTCGATAGGAACATCGTGGCGAGCATCGGGTGTGGGTCGAGGAGGTCGACGAGGTGGGAGCGGAGACGCTCGTCGTGGACGCCCAGGTCGGAGGCGGCGTCGAGCAGCGCGTGGCGTGTCGACTCATCCTCTAGCTGCTCGAGCGCTTCGAGAATCGGTTCGAGCGCGGCGGGCCCTTTGGCCCGCAGCGTGAAGATGAGTTCGCTGCGTCGCCCGTCAGTCAGGTCGCGTCCACCGTCGACGAGTGCGTCGATGAGTTGATCGATGGTGTGGTTCATGTATCTCCTGAACGTTCGCAGCCTCGGCGAGCTATCACTTTTCACTAAAACGGAGCCCCTCAACCCTGCCCTCGACGCAGCTGAGCGTACCGTCGAGGGATTCGTTCAAATGGGCGATGAAGGCCGGGGGTGATCGCGTCGCGGTCGGCCTGTCGAATCGCTTCGCGCAGATTCGGATCGAGTACCTCACCGCTTTGGCGCAACTCTTCGAGAAGTTCGTCGGCTGTCTGTGTCACGGGGTCTCCTGGTTGGGCGTCTCTCTCTCGTTTGTTTTAGGCACGTCGTGGGCATCCTGCAACACACTGGTGGCGTTGGGCGAGCTTGTGGTCGTTCGGGCCGCGAGTCGGGCCGCCTTCGATCGACCGCGCTCACCGTCGGCGCAACCCCTTCGACTCCGCGAACGACCGCGGTCGTGTCGCCCGGAACCCACCCTTTGGCCGGATCGAGCGCGGTCGTTGCGATTTTTAATGCACCCTCAGCACGAACGACCGCGGTCGTTCTTTCCAAGGGTCCCCCCTCGAGACATAACGACCGCGGTCGTTTGCACTCGAGGGTGGACCCTCAGCGCGAACGACCGCGGTCGTTATGTGCGAGGGACACTCCTCGACGGGGACGAGCGCGGTCGTTGGCGGCGAAGGTGGACCTTTGAGGGGGAACGAGCGCGGTCGTGGGCGGCGAAAGTGGACCGTCGAGGGGGAGCGAGCGTGGTCGATTGGGCTGGAGGGGGGCCGGCGGTGTGGGCGACCGCGGTCGTTGGCGGAGCGGGTGAGGTTGCTCGGCCGACGACCGCGGTCGATCTGGGGGGAGGGAGACCGGTGGGAGGAACGAGCGCGGTCGTAATGCGTGAAGGTGCAGGGGAGATTGCGACGACCGCGCTCGTTTGGGTTGAAAAGGATCAGGCCTCGACGGGGTCGTCCTCGGTCGACGGGTCGACCGGGTCGGCGTCTGTGTCGGTGTCGATGTCCGTGTCGGTGTCGGTGTCGACGACCGGCGGCTCGACCGGCTGGCCGCTGTCGGGGTCGAGGACCTCGCCGGTGTTCGGGTCGACGTTGGGGATGGTGCCGTTTCGCTTCATGTGCGCGGCGATGCGCTCTTGCTGGTCGACGACCTGGGCGAGCAGCGCCGAGCGGACCTCGGGCTGGGGGCGGTAGTCGGCCAGGATGGTGACCAGCACGTGGTCGAAGTCCTCGCGGGCGATGTGCTCGGCGGCGCGGACCTCGTCGAAGGTGACCTCGTCGCGCTGGCGCACGTCGAGGTCCTCGGCGAACTGCTCGACCAGGTCGCGCAGCTGGTCGATGAGCACGACCATGCCGCACTCGACGATGTGGTCGGCGAACTCGTCGTCGATGCGCTGGAGCATCACCTCGAGGGCGGCGAGCTGGTCCTCGTAGCTCAGGCCGCTCAGGGGGCGCACGCCGTTGGGGAAGAAGACGCTTTTGAGCTCGCGGGCCATCTGCTGGCGCCTGGGGCGCCGGCCGTTGCGGCTCAGCGCGCCCAGGTGTTTGTCGGTCGCGGTGAGCGTCTTGTCGATGGTGTTGTCGGTCTCGCTGGCGCCGCCGCGGCCCTTGGTGACCTGGCGCTCCTGCACGTTCCAGTTGAAGCGCATGCCGTTGGCCTTTTGGGCCGAGGCCAACGCCGTGTCGATACGCGCCTGCAGCGTCGGGTTGGGCTGCGGCAGGTTGGGCATCTGTCGGATGATATCCTTCAGGCAGAACACCATGCTGCCGATGGACATCTGGTACATTTCAGAAAAGGGCGCAATCTGCATCGTCGTCTCCTGGTGAAGGCCCCCAGGCTTGGAGCACCATAGGGGCACAGAGCAGTTGTACGTGGCACCAATGGATGAGATTGGCTGTCTCGTACAAACTCGCGCCCGCCCATTGGGCTAGACACGCACACACACCGAGAAGCAATCGGTCGCTGCTGCCGGGGGCCGCCACTGTGTCCCCCAGCGTCGTTTTAGATGTTGTGCGTCGCAGAATAGCAGAAGGGGGGAGGGGTGGGAAGAGGCGACAACTATCCTGACACCTGGGGTTCATGCGTCGACTGGCCGTCGCTGCTTCACAACCGGCGCGTCAGTCGCGTTGTGTTTGCTGCCAGATACGGTCGAGCAGTGCGCTGGAAAACGCCTCGTCGACCTCGTACTCCGCGACCATCCAATCACTCAGCAGGGCAATGAACTCGCTGCGGTCGGCGGCATCTTCGGCGAGCCTCCTCGCCTCCTCTTCGAGCGCGGCTGCGTAGGCCGGCTCGCGGGTGACGCCGTGGCGTTCGAGCTGTGCGGGCAACGCGGCGACAAACGCGTCCATATGCCGCGACGTCGCCTCGTGTCGGGGTGTGACACCCACGCACAACGCCACCACAACCGTCTCCTCCGACGCCTCAAGAGCCGGTACCCGCGGGTTATCCGACCGCAATTCGAACCCCTCTTCCGTCTCGACCACCCGCTTCAGGTAGTACGCCGGCGCTTCGTCCGACTCCCCGGCATGACGCACCAACGCCACGCGCCCTTCGACGGCCTCGAGCGGCTCGCCGCGCGCCCAGCGCATCAGCACCCAGTCGCCATTGCGAATTCTCTCGTCCGCTACATCGCCGCCGTCCATCGAATCGCCGTGTGCCTGCACGGCGAAGTCGGCCGACGGAGCGTCGGCGTCGGCGAGTCGCAATTGCGTCCACGTCGGCGTCTCGTCTTGCGGCAGGCGGTGTGCGCCGGCGGCGGCCTGCAGGTTCGGGAAGGCGATGACGTGGCCGGGGCGCGGGAACGGGATGACGTGCGCGCCCAGGGGCTCGATGCGCCAGCCGTCTTTGGTGGGGCGAAACTCGACCCGGAACTCCGTGCCTGGCTCGCCGGCCGCCGGGCCGAACCAGGTGCGCAGCAGGTCGGGCAGGCGGTTTTTGTTCGCGCCGACTGGGTGGGCGACGTTGACCGCGATTTTGACGAAGCGAAAGCGCCACTTCTGGCCGTCGGGCAGCGCGACGGTGGTCTCGCCGCGGGGGATGTCGGGGTGCTTCTTGCGCGACGGGAGCTTGAGGATCGGGTCGCGCTTGTTGCTGATGAGCTTGGCGCGAAAGGCGCCGGTCTCTTGGGCGGCCTCGTCGTAGCGCTCGCGGTATTTCGTCAGGCGGTACTCGACCAGTTCGCGGGTCATGGTCAGGAAGGCCTCGCGAGCGGCCGGCGCTGATGGGACGGGTACGTGGGAGGTGAAATAACGAGGCTCATTGCCGGACCGCGACGATGCCCCTCCTTGATCCTCCCCACTCGTTCCTCGCGGGGAGGTTATGGTCGGCTTATTGGTGGTCCTGGTGAACCAGGGGTTGTCGATCGTTCGGCGGTAGTCGCCCGACCAGACGCTCAACGGCATGGCGTCCCAGAAGTTTCGCCACTGCTCGGAGTCGGGATCGCGCGGGTCGTCGAGCTGGGTGAGCGAGGCGATGTCCTGGAAGAGCTCCGGCGAGCGCGCGAGGATGCGGTGGCAGCGGTCGGAGACGGCGTCGATGGGAAGGCCGGTGTCGAGCGCGTCGGCGTCGAGCAGCGCCTGGACGACGACCATCTTGTAGCTCTTGTTGAGCGTGGTCGTCTCGAGTTCGTGGAACCACGCTTCGCCGACACGCCAGGCCTCGAGCTCGGCGTCGGTCAGGTCGCCCTCGTCGGCGAGGAAGCCGAACCAGCCGCCGTGCTTTTTGAGTGTGCGCAGGTTGAACCCGAGTGTGTGCAGCTCGCTTGCGGTGGGGCGCTTGCCGCGCGCCTGGTGGAGCTCGCGATACTCGCGCACCAGCGAGCTTCGGCTCGACGTCGGAAGCAGATCTTTGAGCAGGTCGATCGCCTCGAGCTCGATGTTGATCTGGCAGCCCTTCGGAAGCTCGGGCTGCTCGCCTTTCTCCAAAAATTTTCGAAGTGAGAGGGGCTTCGGGCCGAGCGACAGGAGCGTGCGCACGCGGTCCAAAAACACGCGGTGGTTGCCGACGAAGTCGAGCACCGTCAGGTAGTCCTTGCCGTCGGCGGTGCGCAGCCCGCGGCCGAGCTGCTGCATGAAGACGACCGGCGACTCGGTCGGCCGCAGCATCACCACCCGATCGACACGCGGGATGTCGACGCCCTCGTTGAGGATGTCGACCGCGCACACCGCATCCAACTCGCCGTCTTTGAGGGCGCGAAGCGACGCGTCGCGGTCGGCGGAGTCGGGGCCCGAGAAGATCGCCGCCACCTGCATGTCACGCTCGGCGAGCCATTCGCTGACGAACCGCGCGTGGTCGATGCTCGAGCAGAAGATGATGGTGCTCTCGCCCGGATGCTCGGCGAGCGCCTCCCAGACCCTGGCCATGCGCTCGTGGGTGGCGACGGCCTTGGTGAGCGCCTCGGTCTGGAACTTGCCGTTTCGCCAGGGAATGGGCGCGTAGTCGGTGACGTCGGCGAGTCCGAAGTAGTGAAACGGGCTCAAGAATTCGAGTTCGATGCCTTCGCCGATACTCGCTCGATGGGCGACGAAGTCGTCGAATAGCGGCCGGATATCGGCCTCGTCGGCGCGGTCGGGCGTCGCCGTCAGCCCCAGGAGGAACGCCGGGTCGAGGTGCTCCAAGATACGCCGGTAACTGGGAGCGGCGGCGTGGTGGACCTCGTCGACGATGATGTAGTCGAAGGCGTCGGGTTTGAGGGCGGCGAGGTTGTCGCCGTAGGTGAGCTTCTGGACGGAGGCGAAGACGACGTCGCCGTGGGCCTGCGAGCGCGACCCGACATACCACCCGAAGGTCGCCTCGGGCAGAATCCTGCGAAAGGTGTCCGCGGCCTGCTGCAAGATCTCGGCGCGGTGGGCGACGAAGAGCACACGCGGCGAGGTGTGGAAGTAGTCGGCGAACGCCCGTACGTCGAACGCGGCGAGCCACGTTTTGCCGAGGCCCGTGGCGTGGACGACGAGGGCGCGCTCGCGACCGTTCTTGCGGGCCTTTTCGAGCGCCTCGAGCGCCTCGGCCTGCACGTCGTGCGGCGTCGGCACCTCGGCCGGCGCCTCCTCGTCCTCCTCGCCGGTTGGCAGCGGCTTTGGCTTTGCCCGGGCGCGAAGCTCGTAGCCCGACACCCAGTCGAGGGTGAGCGGCGTGGCCTCGTCCCACTGCGCGTCGAACGCGCGAACGACCTCCCCATAGCCCTGCGGGTCACTCTGACGGCGAACCCGCAGGTTCCACTCGCTGCCGACGGTGAGCGCGGTGTGCGAGATGTTGCTGCTCCCGACAAACGCCACGCCGAAGCTCGGCGACTCGAAGCGCCACGACTTCGGGTGGAACGATTTCGGCCACCCGTCACGCTTACCCACCTCGACGACCCGCACCTCGAGCGAGCCTTCGCGTGCGGCTTGCTCCCGCACGGCGGCCGCGCCATCCATCCAGTCGAGCAGCCGCTTGAGGGCCTCGACCTGCGTGATGTTGAAGTAGTCGCCAGTAAGCAGCCGCACGTCGACGCCGCGGTCGAGCGCCGAGCGCAGCGGGCTTTGCAAGAGCTGGAGTCCACTGTCCTGGACGAACGCCGCGACGATGGCGATGCGCTGTGCCCGAGCGAAGAGCGGACGCAGGTGGTCGACGAAGTGGTCGTCCGCGCCGCCCGTCGCCAGTGAGGGCGAGGATTCGGCGAGGTAGTTCCCCTTCCACGGAATCACATGACGCACCCCACCGCGCGGGTCGGGCATATCGCCCTTGTAGCGCGGGATGACGTGCACATGCAGGTGCATCACCGTCTGCCCAGCCGCCTCGCCGGCGTTGATGCCGATATTGTAGCCGTCGGGCTCGAAGCGCGCGTCGAGGACAGCTTTGACCTCGTCGACGAGCTGCATGATGGCCTGCTGCTCTTCGACGGTGGCGTCGAACCAGGTCGGAACGACGCGGTGTGGGACGATGAGTGTGTGGCCGTCGGTGACCGGGTAGCCGTCGAAGAAGGCGAAGGCGAGGTCGTTGCTGGCGAGCCAGGCGGATTGGGGGATTTGGGTGAAGGGTGAGGACATTTGGAGTACTGATTGAATTAGGAACGCTCTACGGCTGCAACCCTGCACTCATCAGCGAGATCGTACACACGGGCATCGTCGAAGCGGCCCTGCAATTCAGCCCAGGTTTCGCGTTCCAAGAGGCTGAAGGTCGTGGTCGAATCTCTCCCCTGTCCGTGGTCGAGGCCGTGTCCTATCTTGACGCCGCCGATGTCGGTCAGGATGAAGCGGTCGTGGAAGTCTTGCCCATCAGTGCGGGCCTGCCATCGAACCACTCGCACTCCGTGTGGAGAGCGGAGTCGTTCGCGGCATTGGCGCTCGAAATACGCGGCGCTCTGTCCGGGCTTCGTCGACGAGTGAATCTCGCAGCGGACATTCTTGCCCCGTAGCTTGCCGCATGCCTGCAAGAACGCGTTGAGATTGTCGGTGAATCTTCGCTTGTTGGGATTGAAATACGGGTCGACGAAACGCACACGTTGACTGTAGCCGAGCAGCACGCGCACGGCATCGACCATCGCTTCTGTGGTCCGCGGGACATTCAGGCTTCGCGTGGTGCGCCACTGCTCCGTGCCGTCGTGGAGGTCGTCGAGACGCAGCACTCCCGGCTTTGGTTCTGCCGATGTCGAGACGATGGCGTGAACCGAGCCATCGGCGTGGACCGACAGGGCGTTTTGCAACCATGGCTCGTTGCTATCGAAGGGAGTGTCGCGGCGTCTTACGAAGGCTTTGCGTCCGAGTTGACGCCTGAGCAGGTCGACCATCTGGCGCTTTCGCCAGCTTCCGCCGCAGGCTTCGTAGACTTTAGCTTTCCAGTTCGAGGGCAGCTCGAAAATGAGGCGACCGTGTTGCATACCGAAGTGACCGACGAAGAGGCCGAACATCTGTTCGAGCTCGGCGAAGACGTCGGGGTCGATGGCGTACTCGCGAAACATCAAAACAACTCCTCGGCGCGCTCGGCGAAGAAACCGGCGGGCCATCCTGCACGGAAGTCACCGTCTTCGTCGATGACGAGCCGTGATACTTCGGCGGTGCCGTCGCGCTGCTCGACGTAGTAGACCGCCACATCTTGTGAGCTGAGCGTGAGTTCCGGGCGTGGCAATTTCTGCTCGTATGTCTCACGGATGCGACGCATCAAGCGCAGCAAGAGATGTTCACTGTGGGTCTCCACCATGAATCGACGCGAAGTCTTGCCCCGTTGCACCACGAAGAGATCTCCCAGTGACGCTTGCACCGCCGGATGGACGTGCAACTCGGGCTGTTCGATGGCAACCAACGGCGAGTCGAAGGGATAGCTGACGTGGGCGGCGACTACGAGGGGGACGAGCTGTGAAACACCCGTGCCGTGGTCGCGGGCTTGGACGCCGATGCCGCGATTCCGATCTTCGATCTCGAAGTGCGAGACAGCAGGTGTGTTGGAGACGGCTTCCAAGAAGTTGTGTACGCCGATCTTATTCGGAGTCTGTTCGAGCGCACTAAGGGCTTCCAAGGGCACTTCGCGAGCCGTGTTCACGCGTAGTGAAAGGCCAAGTCCGAGGCGCTCCGGCGAGGCGAGCCACTCGTTGACGCGCTCGATGAGGGGGACCTTGTCATCGACACGCTGGTACACCGACGCGTGGTGCAGCGCATCCCAAGCGGCAGCGCCGGTGAACCAACGATATTGATCGTACATGTCGACGTCGCCCGCCGTTCTCTCTTCTCGCGGGGGACGCTCCCGAAGTGGTCCTACGTGGAGGAATTCGTAGAGTGACTCTCGGACGAGATGGAAAGGCGTAAGAAGTAGCGCCTTGACCGGTGGGCTCACTTCCACAGATGTATCGAGTGCGGAGTCGGCCGTGAAGGAGCGGCCGGGCGCCCAGCCTAACTCCACCCACCCGTCCTCCGCGGACGCGTCGCCAACTCCCGAGGACTCTACCCATTGGTTTACATGCTGTCGGATGGCAGCCGGTACCTGATCGGCATCCATCAACTCGAGCAGGCGCTGGGGATGGAGTTCGATAACCTGCCTGTCGAAACCTCGTGTGGAATTGCCGGCATAGGTACTGCGAACGAATTGCGCAGCCGGCACGCCCGCAGTTGTACGCATATGAGGTGTTTGCAGGTGATGGAAGGTGCGTTGGCCCACCTCGATGTCGACGGCCGCCGTCCCGAAGCTGTCCCAAAAGTCCCAGAAACTCGGCTCGCCGATATCCAAGTCGAATGTTGCTGCAGCTTCTTGAATTACTTGGTCGAAGCTGAGGTCCTCGAAGGGGCCAGAATAACAAGCCTCTACGCCGATTCGGATATCACGCTCGGTCGTTTGCCCATGCACACAGTCGACAAACTCGCCGAGCTCTTCACCAAATGTCTCGAAGCGCTCGACGCCGAGTTGCTGACCGGCAAAGTGCAGCGCCTTGATTACTGCGCTCTTGCCGACGCCGTTTGCTCCGAAAAGCAAGGTGATCGGGGCGATGTCGATGCGAATCGGCTCGCGGATAGCTCGAAAATTCTCGAGCGTAATGGCAGTGATCATCGAGTGACTCTCTTGGATGCGAAAAGCGCGCTTCCACCCCCGGAGTGGGTTTGTCAGCATATTTGTGGCGCCAGTGTAGCAGCGGCGGAAAAGTGATCAACCTATGTCTGTCGCGGCGGAGGTCCTTCTGGAAGAGCAATCGCGTTTCGAATGGTCGCATGGATTTCTTCAGGCCAGTACGCATCGAGCAAGCTCTTGGCCAGGTCGTAGCGCATCCACGGGTGCTGGATGAGCGCCTGCCACAACCGCTCTTCGCAGACGCCGACGACCTTCCCGTCGGCGTTGGGCTCGAGACGCCAGAATCCGTGCTCCTGGAACCGCCAGAATGGGTAGTTTGGGGCGGACTCACCGCCGATGGGCTTCGAGAACCGCTCGAGTACTGTTTGGAGTTGCGTCGCGTGCTCCTCAAAGCGCATGGAGCCGGGCTTGTATCGGCATGCCCGCGCAACAAGGAGCAAGACGAAGACCGCTTGAGCGGGGTCGTGAATCGGCTCGCCGATGTCGTCGCGTCCTGCGAGTTGCTCGGTCAGAGCTGCCCATCGCATGATCGGGTGCTTCTCGAAGAAAGACGAAGGGATGTTTCGGCGGTCATTGACGTTCATGATTCGAGCTCCATGTGGCGGTTGAGTATCTTCAGAAACCTGTCACCCCGGATCCAGTTCGACCGTTTCTTCTTTCCCTTGCCGTCGGTCGCCGAATCGAGCTTGTAAGAGCGCTCCAACAGGTACGCCTCGCTCGAAGATTTGAGCTTCGACACGCCCCCAGAGAAGCCCACCAAGAGCGCCTCCCCGTGCTCTTTGCAGAGGCGCATCGTCTCTGCGAACCCACAACGTTGGCTGTAGTTGATTCCTCCGCCCGTGCTGCCGACGCGAGATGCCCGATATCGCGCGTTGGCCGCAGCCAAGCGCTTCGAGATGTAGTGGTTTTCGCCGACCAGTCCCGCTGCAAACGTGTGGATGTCCTCCCACGAGATGATCAGGTCGCAGTCGTAATCGGCGAGCTCCAAATTCGTCTCGGGGCTCAAATAGGCGTGGCAGGTTTGCTCGATGTGCGGAGCGAGGTAGCGAACCATCAATTCGATCTCTTCCTTCTGCGAGCAAAGCTGCTGGTTAATCCTTGCGGGACTCTGATCGGAGACGAAGAACTTCCCTTCGATCACCAGGAGCGTATTGCCGGCCAAGATGACGACATCTGGCACGCTCTGGCCGTCGGTAACGTCGACCGTATCGTCACAATCGTTGACGTCGGCGATCAGTGTGGCGAGCTCATTCGGGTAGTAGCAGCTGAGCTCCCGCTTGATGTTGAACTCCGTAAGTACTTCGAGATGACCGGTGGTATCGATGCTCGCCGGGCGCACCAGTTTTCCGTCGTCGACACGCGCCACCTGTAGCTCCTTCTGCTCGATGAGCCACTGGAAGAACTCGTCGACCCCGCGCAGGTTGTCGTGAAACAGCAGGCCGGTCAGCAGCGCGGAGGTGAAGTAGCGTTCGGTGCGACACAAGTCGTCGAGACGTGTTTGGGGAGGGCGATGCATAGTGTGCTCATTTGTGAAGTGACAGTTCATTTTCAATCAGTAGTGCAGCGTATATTTTCGTTCCGCCAGCCAGAGCAACATAGCGGGTCCTGCGACAGACTATGTCGCAGCGCTGTCATCGGCTTCGTCGTCGTATCGGGCCAGCGCCTTCTCGAGCCGCTCACGCACTTTCATTCGGAGCGCCGGCGGCTCCAGCACTTCGACGTGCTCGCCCATGCCAAGAATCCAGTCGACAAGCTCCCAATACCCGCACACCTCGAGCGACATGATGATGCTTCCGTCAGGCTGGTGCTCGAAGTTTTGGCTCGAGTGCCAGCGCCGCTCGAGGACGTAGGGCGCGTACACCTCGTCGATGTGAAGCCGGATGTGCTCGAGCTCTCCGACGGTAGCAATCCCGAAGGCGTCGGCGAGGAAGTCGTCTGGGGCGAAGTCTTTGGGGTAGTCGAAGCTGGCGTCGGTGCGTCGGCATTCGGCGTGCTCGATGCGGTCGAGTGCGAGCAAGATGCGCCGGTCATCACCGTGCCAATCGCCACCTGCGACGTCGCAGATGAAGTAGACTCCGCCGCGGTGGAGCACCAAGCTCAGCGGCTGGATGCAGAGCTCGCGAGGGTCCTTGCCGCCTGCGGCGCGTCGGTGTGAGAGATATGAAACGTCGGCGGGCTTTTCGTAGAGGAGGCCGTCGGTCAGCTCGACCAAAACTTCCTGCAAGTCGGGGCGGGTTCGGTAGTCCTTATCGCCAAGCCGCACCGCATGGATTTTCTGCTCGATGCCGTACAGGCGATGACGCTGCCCAGGGTTGAGCGCACTGCGCAATTGGTCGAGCAGCGGTTCGAGCTCCGGGGCAAAGCGGCGGCCGGCGAGGAAGTCGGTGGTCTTTGCGCCCACGGCAACGGCGAGTACCTGCCACGATGACAGTTCCCACCTGCGCTTCTTGCCGACGAGTCGGTAGGCGACTTCGGGTGTTTCGACACGCTCGAGTTGTAGGACTTCGCGCAGTACGCTGATGTCCCGCTCGAGCGTGCGACGGCTCACGCCGAACTTCTCGGCGGTGTGTTTGGCGCGAAGGTGCGCGCCGTCGTTGAGCATGTCGTAGAGGATGAGGAGGCGGTGGGCCTGCGAGTAGGCTTTGGCCGGGCGGCCGGGCTTGGTGGTGTCGGTCGTTGTCACTGAGACCCCCGAGTGCTTGCGTCAGGTGAACGTCAGGATAGCCTACTAAGACGATTTGAAACAGCCTGGGCCCACACTATTGGCTCCCGGCCCACCACTTTTGCAGCGATGAGGTCGAGTCGATGGCGCGCGTTAATGCAGTGGATAGGTGCAGCGCTCTACTGCGAAATCACTTGCTGGACAGGACACATCACTCGCAGTTAGTATCAAGCCGAACTGAGCATTTTCTTGGGCATGGTGGGAGCGGAACATGCGACCAGCGGCGCTTGAGGCGTTTATTAGAGCGAATGCGGGTCGGTAGATATCAACCCCACTTTGTCCTAGTTACATCACGCCGCTCAACTTCCAGTAAATGAGTAGGGGGGACCGATCAAAAAGCGTCACGAGCCGCGTCTCCTGCAGTAAGTCGATACGGAGTATGTATGACGACATCGCCATACCTGGCATCTGTTCACGATCGCATAGGCGGCATTCCTGAAGTCATGGGGCCTTGGCAACTCGAGCTCCTGCTCGCCCATGGTCTCGACCAGAATTCGACCGTTGTCGACATCGGGTGTGGCACGCTGAGAGGCGGGCTCCATGTCATTCGACACTTGGAACCCGGCCGGTACGTCGGCGTTGACCCATTAGCAGAGCTCGTCGAGGAAGGACGCAAGCTCGTGCGGGAGGCTGGGCTGGCTGATAAGAACCCCGTGCTAGGCTGCCTATCGGACCTCTCGAACGTAACGTCTCGGTCGGCGGACTTTGTGCTCACTCAAAGCGTGTTGAACCATCTCGGCGCCGAGCAGGTCGAGGCTACGGTAGCACGCGTCGCCTCGGTACTCGCAGATGATGGCAAGTGGTTGTCGACGGGGCGGATCTCCGAGGCGGTCGAGCGCGTCGATGAAGGGCAACCGCACCCGAGGCGACCGAACGAACGGCTGGACAGCGTGATGGGGAGGGCGTGGTTCGAGAGGCTCCTGAGTGAGCATGGTCTCGTGATAGAGACCTTGACCGGACACCCTCATCCTCGCGGACTCGATGTGTTCTGCGTACAACGTCTAGATTCCACCATTTCTGCACGTATTGAGAGTACCCTCAGCCAACTTCTCGAGTGGGACACGTCGCCTGACGGAGCCGACTGCCAGGTGATGGCCGAGTGGCTGGAGAGCGCCGCCGGTGAACTTGGTTTTGACACGCACCGCTTTGGTGACGCGCAAGCCCCACTGCTGATCTTCCGACGTTCGGCGACCGGCGGTGGTCGGGGTCGCGTGGTGATGTACAACCACTACGATGTCGATCATATCGAAGATGGTTGGAACACTCCCCCACTCAACCTTACGCAAATCGACGAGCGCTGGTACGGCCTTGGCGTCGCCGACAACAAGGGAGTGTTAGCAGCACGTTTGGAGGCCCTGCGCGACCTCGATCGAGCTCCAGAGATATGGTGGCTGGTACAGGGCGAAGAGGAATCAGGTTCTCAGACGCTCAGACGGTATCTTGAAGAGCATGGTCTGCCGGACGCCGATTGGTTCCTCGATGAGAACGGTAAGACCGATGCGGAGGGGTCCCAGAGGTTGCTCACCTATCGCCAACTCGCCGACGGCAAGCGAGAGCCATTGACGCCAGAAGACCTGGAACTCGTACGTCGCGCCACGCGAGTGGCCGGTGAACATCGACACGTGGAGGTCCGGCCGCTCAATAAGGCGCTGGTACCCGGAGGGTGCGCCTTTCAAGCAGCGCTGCCTGCCGGCAGTCGATACGTGGGACTTGGCTCCAATGATGGTGAGACACGAATTCACGCACCGAATGAGTCGATTCCCATCGACGGAGCGGTCAAACACTGGATTCAGGTCCGGGCCCTCTTGGATAACATCGCAGCCAACGGTCAATGAAAGTCGTATCCGAAGAGCGTAGAGACGTCATCATTGGCGTGGTCGTCACCGATCGGGATGCTTGCCTAGGCCGATTATTGGCTTCTCTAAGGCCTGTTGATAGCGACCCGAGCGTCCATGTCGTCGTGCTGGATAATGGGACACAGCCGTCCAAGATCCCGCAGTTGCTCGAGCTTGCCGACAAACGTGCGAGAGGTCGGCGTCGCTGTGTGCGCAACAGTTCTTCTCGGGCGCCGCTACATAAAACACGCGTCCGACTCTCCCGTTGTATCGCAAACCTGACGAGACAATGGGCGATCGACGAGCCGATCGTGTGGATGGTCGATGATGACCTGGCATTCGAGCGGTTCCGGCTCGTCGACGGGCAGCTCGACTGCCAGAATATCGCCTCTCGACGCATCGAACAGATTCGCGATTTGGCCACACGCGACAAGTGTGACCTGCTGGTCTCCGGGTTTACTGGGGACGCTCCAGTTCGACCCAACTCGGTCATCTCCTGCCAACTCAGTGATTTGACCGCGGAACTGAAACGGCTTGCCGGCGCAGAACCGACCGAGCTTTACCAAGTGGCTCACGTCGACCCCACGCGATATCGAGGCGACTATTACTACTCACATAGTCAGGGCAGTTCAGCGCAGTGGAGGGAGCCGTACCCGTGGCTAACACGCTCCGGGGTGGGGCCAACCGTGGCAGAGCAGTTGGCCAAGATGTTGGACGACGCGCGAGGCATCGAATTCGGTCGTGGAGTGTTTCGTCCCCTGCTCGAGGAGCGTGACTCGAACGATGTGGAAATTGTCGACTCGATGGCTCCCAATCGGGGCGGCAACGCCGTTTTCTTTGGGGTGGAGCCGCTATTGGCTCATCGCTATCCGGCCTTTCCGGTCGGCGACGGACACTCCCGGCGCAGCGATATGATTGGGGCCACCATGCTCGCGCGCGAGCAAGGTTATCGTGTGGCAGAGGCCAACCTTTCACTACGTCACGACCGACGTGACCAGAGTGCAATCTCAGCGCATCCGCGAGAATGGAAGCGGGAGTTCGCAGGTGTGATGCTCGCCCGTATGGTCATGCATGGCATCCCGCCCGGTCTTTCTCCACACCAGTACTTGAGGCGTATTGCTGAAAGACGCGCCGAACGAATTCACAATGATGCAAAACATGTTACGGCTGAGGTCCAGGGGGCATTGGCGACGCTGGATCAACCGGCGGCTTGTTGGTGGAGAGACAGCAACTGTCGCCCATTGGCACACGCCCTAAGGGCTTCGCTCGTCCGAATCCGCCAGACATTCGAGCAAGCTCATCGCAGCCACGTATTCGAGGCGCTGGTCGCGGGCGATTTGCTTCGAGGTGTGCTCAGCGCCTATACGAGCCTTCATGCGTCACGGAGCGTCTTGTGAAGCAGTGGCTGGTGACCATGGGAGACTTCGATTCCTCAGATGGCATCCTCGTGAGGGTCGGCTGGACGGGAAAGCGGCTTCAGATTGTGTGGGGTCGTCGGTATGCGCTGCCGGCCGAACGACGATTGCACGGTAAGGGCTTTACCGGAGCTGACCTGCTCGCCGACGGCACATTGCTCGTCTGTGGGTTCAACGCCATCTATCGTCTCGAACCCCGTGAGAACAGCTTAGAGCCATGGCTTGTGCGTGATGACTTCAACGATCTTCATGATGTCGCGATCGCGGAGCGAGGACGTGAGCGGCGCGTGGTCGTTGCCAATACTGGGCACGATCAAATCGATGTCTTTGACGCCGGCGGCAAGCTGCTGACCCGCTGGCCGCTCGACCCTCTGACGCCGCAACTTCGACGAGCCGACAAGGACCCCTATTTCGACGAGTTTGCAGACCCTTCTAGGCCGCTCCACTTGCGCAAGCTACGTGATAACGTTCATCCGAACGCGGTGCTTGCACTGCCTGAGCAAATCTGGGTTTCGAGATTCACAGATCGCGCACTTGGTCCCGCCAATGGAGGCTCGGTCGCGATTCGCGTGCCTGGATGCCCGCACGACCTGGTGCCCTGGCGGGACAGGCTTTGGTTCACCACGACCGACGGGAGGGTCTGGTCGTTTCGACCATTCGAATCTGAGACCTCTCCGAGGTGTGAATTCGATTCGTTTTCATGTTCTGGACGCTCAGGGTGGGTTCGGGGGCTTGCGCTAACGGAAGAGCTTCTCGTACTCGGCTTCACGCGCATCTCCAGGATGCCCCGTGAGCGCTGGGCAGACCGACCGTTTGGTGACACGGCGACCGGCATACTCGTGGTCGACCGAGCCGACAATGCTGTGCTCGATTGGCTCTCGCTCGCCGAGCTCGGCCAGCATCCGAAAGTCTTTGGGATTTACCCGTGGAGGAACGCTTGAAGCCGCCCCGCTTACGATTGCTCTGCGACAGCAATCCGATGTGCTACGGGTCCAGTGCAGCCATGCTCGCTGTTCTCGAACACGTCGACGCTATCAGCACAGCGTTGGTTCGCGATGTCACCGCGGAATTGCTCGACCGCGACCGGGCCGTTGACCACGTAGTCCATGTCGACAACAAGTCGCCGGTTGCGGTCCGGGATGCAATTGATCCGGCACACTTCGACGCTGCTCTGGTCGTGAGCAACCAGAGCAACGTGGAGTTATACGCGGAACTCGGTTTGCCGATATTTTTTGTCGACGTGCTCTACTGGTGTGGGGCTCGCAAAGACCAGCCTGTGTGGAACCTCGCCGAGCGCACATTCGTCCAGCGTTTTCCGGGCGTGGCAGAGCGACTACAATCTCACGAGTATCGCGAAGAACCAATACAGGTGGGGCCGCTGATCCGCACAGCCGCGGTGCACCGAGGTGAACAGCGTGGCACGCTCATCCAAATCGGTGGTGCGCGTAGCCGTTGGGTTCGCCCCGGGGAAAACTCCGCCTTTCCGCGCATGGTCATCGACTGGATCTCTCACCATGACATCGACTGGCCGAAGCCGTGGACGCTGGCTGGCGGACGCGAAGCCGGCGAAGTCGCCCGGCAGCATCCATTGGCTGACCAGGTGGATATCGTTTCCTACCCCTACGACGAGTTCCTGAGCAGGCTAAACCAATCAGAGCTATACGTAACAACACCGGGGCAAGGCGCCATCTTTGAAGGGCTTCGCGCCGATGTCGACATGCTCGTGTTGCCGCCTCAGAATGCGACGCAGGTCCTACAGTTGCGAACCTATGAGCGAGAAGGACTTGTTGCACCAGGCCTCAATCTGCCAGCACTCGACCCGGCTTTTGACACGTCGCTGCTCGATTGCACGGAAGACCAACTCACGTCCGAGGTCCTGCGGTCGCTGCGTAGGATCGATTCTCAGGAGGTAGCGGATATTGTCGGCCGGCACCTTCAACGCCAGCACAAAGAACTCGATAAGGTACGCTTAGCCCGCCGAGAATTTACCGAGTTCCTCGGTCCTCGCGGCGGGCCTGTCGTTGCGGAGGCACTTTCCAGGTGGTGGGGCGAGCAATGGATGTAACCGCAGTCATTCCCACACGCGGGGACCGGCCGGTGATGCTCATCGAAGCGATTGAGTCGGTGGAACGGCAAATCGTCGAGGCTAGGAAGATCCTGGTTGTTGTCGACGCGAGTGACGAATCACGACAGCGCGTTTGCGAACTCATCGGAGAACGGCCGAACCTGGAGGTCGTAGCGACTGGAGGGGCCAAAGGCGTGTCAGTCGCGCGCAATACGGGTGCAGAACTGACCCAGAGCGAGTACATCGCGTTTCTGGACGATGATGACCTCTGGCGACCCGGTCACTTGGCCGCCTTTTTGGATGATGACTTTGATGTCGGCTTGTCTGCGTTTTGGAAGCAACGCCGAGACGTGTGCGTGCACGAGAAGACGCCGCCTGCGGTCTTGCACCCCCGACGCTTTTTCGCGACGAACGGCGGTTGCCGGGGCAGCAACCTGTTAGTGCGAAACGAATTTTTCCGATCTATCGGAGGATTTGACCCTCAGCTTCGCGCTTTCAATGACGTTGACTTCGCCATTCGTGCCTCGCTGGTCCCCGGCGTCAGATACCGACGAAATCGTAGTCGAGACGTGGTTTTTCGTTCCCATGTCGGCCGCCGTCTGTCCGGGGCCGGCTCTTCGGCGTATCGCGAAGGCGCGTTTTGTTTCTATGAGCGATATGCCGCGATGATGAGCTCGGTCGAGCGCGAGCGATTTAGAGTGTGGATTGCCAAGGTGGGACAGATTTCTTTAGCCGAGACGAAACGATGGGAACCATTGCATTCGTAGGAGGAATGGTCGGCGATACGCTCGACGGAGCCACGCACCAAGGATTGCGAGCGCTAAAGCGGGCAGAGCGCGTTATCTTTCCGGGAGACTGGATCGGCGAGGAACTCCGCGGGTACTTCGGCGAACGGCTCCGATATGGGCGTGAGTTGACTGCCGACCAAGTATTGGATGCCTTTGACGGCATTGAGGAAGGCGCTGTGCTCTACGCCGGTGAGCCACGGGTTTTTACTGGCCGCCCCGGCCAGTTCCCGTCTGCCGCAACGCTTGCAGCTCAGCTCGAGGCCGGCGGACACCGCGTGCAATGGTGCACCGGATGTTCACTAGCACAGCTCGCCATCGATGCCGCAGGCGTGTCGCTGGAGGTCGAGCGGGAGGACGCGCTCATCGTCACGCCGCCGCTCTATGGTGACGGACGTGGGCGTCACGAGCTCGCGCAGCACGCCTCAACTCGTGCGACATTGGTCATGCTGTGGGCGGAAGACGCCGGTGCGGAAGCTTGGAAGATACTTAGCGGTAGTCGATCCCGGAAGACGCGCGTTTCGATCGTATCCCGTCTCGGGATGACGGATGAGCATGTTCACCAAGGTGAGCTAGGTGAGCTCGAGGATCATTTTTCAGACCTCGCGATGCCTTCGTCCATTGTGGTGCAGCCATGCCCCGAGATGCGAAGGCAAAGAGCTCCGAGCGAGCTATCAGAGACGCGTCCGAACGGCCATCGAAGTTCCCGACGCGTTGCCGTCGCAGTGGTCGGTAGCGCTCGCGCGACCGCAACAGATTTGGCAAACGCGGAGACGCTCGGCCGCGAGCTCGTCGACCGAGGTTGCACCATCGTTACAGGCGGTCTTGGTGGAATCATGGAGGCTGCTTGTCGTGGGGCACGCTCCTCGTCGAGCTACGTTTACGGTGCGACCGTTGGTGTGCTGCCGACCTATGAGCCACATGACGCCAATGAGCACTGTGATATCGTCGTCGCCAGTGGCATGAACCACGCGCGGAACGTGATGGTAGCTGCCTCGGCAGATGTAGTCGCGGCTGTTGGAGGACGAGCTGGTACACTCAGCGAAATTGCCTTTGCTTGGACACTCGGGCGCCCCGTAGTCGCCGTGGCTGCGGAAGGATGGGCGAAGGAGCTGGCCGGGCGCGCCTTGGACGACAGGCGCGATGATGTAATCCACGGGCCCCTTTCGCCAGTTGAAGCAGCAGACTGCTGTGCGAGGCTTGGCAGAAATCGCAAGCCGGAGCGCAGAGAATTCTGATGGTTGAGTTGAGGATCGAGTGTTTTCACCGAGTGCTGCCGTCGGAGGCTCGAACGAGCCAATGGCCGTACTTCGCCCGCGGCTCGGCAATGACGGTAGAGGAGTTCGATGACCGACTTGCCTACCTGGCGCGTCACTACGAGATCGTCGACGAAGTTCAGGTTGCCAAGCTGCTAGACGGAGAGGCCGCTTCGAGCCGCGCGTGTTGGATCACGTTTGATGATGGGTACGCAGATGTCCTCGACCACGCAGCGCCTGTCGCCGCCAAGTATGGTTTTCGCCCCAGTATCTTCATGACCACACGGGCATTGAGCGGCGAGTGGTGGCCTCCCGTGGACCGCTGGTATTCGGTGCTGCGCCAGGCAGAACGGCAGCTATTTCGACTCTCACACGACAGAATTCACGAGTGCTGGGAGCTTCGCACTGAGTCAGGAAGAGAGCGAGCCGTCGTCGGTAAGCTCAAGTCGGCCTACTTGGACGCAACACCTGCTCGGCAGGCGGAGATGCTCGAGACGCTCGCCGACGAGTTCGACATAAGCGATGCATTGGCCCAGGTTCCTGCTTTCCTGAAAAGCAGTGATCTTGTCGAGCTGTCATCGATGGGATGGTACGTCGGGCCACACGGCCACCAACATCGATTGCTTCCGCTGTTAGCTCCAGAGCAACTCGAGGCGGAAGTCTTACATTCGGTCGAAACCCTCGAACTGCTTCCGTTGCGAAACCGGTCGAGTTGGTTCGCGTACAGCGATGGGCGGCACGACCCGCGTGTACGTCACCAAGTATCTAGGCTGCTTTCATCGCGTGGCTATCGAGGCGCGCTGACAATCGAAGGTCGCCCGGCAAGCGGTAAGAGCGACCTGTGGTCAACGCCTCGTTTCATTGCTTGATGTTCATTGTTATAGTTTAGGAGTTTTTGGGGTGCGTTATCTCGTCACCGGCATCGCAGGATTCATCGGAAGTCATATCGCTGAGGCCCTGGTCGAGCGAGGCCACGAGGTGCGCGGGCTCGATAACTTTGCCACCGGCTCGCGGCAAAACCTCGAACCCTTCATCGAGGAGATCGAGTTTGTCGAGGGAGACATTCGTGACCTCGATACCTGCCGGCAGGTTTGCCAGGGAGTCGATTACGTCATTCACCAAGCTGCGTTGGGCTCCGTTCCGCGCTCACTTCGTGATCCGCTGACATGTCACGAAGTGAACGCCACCGGAACACTTCACATGCTGATTTCAGCCCGTGATGCAGGAGTCGAAGCATTTGTCGCCGCGAGCAGCAGCTCTGTTTACGGCAACACCGACACGCTTCCCAAGCATGAGGGTATGAAGCGCCGGCCACTTAGCCCTTATGCCGCGAGCAAGGTCGCAGCCGAAAACCACCTAGAGATCTTTGCTAGTGCATACGGATTAGCGACGGTGGGTCTTCGCTACTTCAACATCTTCGGCCCACGACAATCTCCTGACGGACCCTACGCTGCTGTCATCCCCCGATTCATCCGGCAAATGCGGGCGGGTGACACGCCGACGATCTTTGGCGATGGAGAGCAAAGCCGCGACTTCACTTACGTAGCCAATGCTGTGCGGGCGAATCTCCTTGCGGTGGAGCGTGCTTCGCAAGTCGCAGGAACGGTCATCAATGTTGGTTGCGGCGAACGCATATCTCTCAATGTTCTCTACAGACGAATAGCGCGTCAGGTCGGTTTCGATAAGGGCGCGAGGCAGGGCGACCGGCGGCCTGGAGACGTGAAGCACAGTCTGGCGGACATTACTCGGGCGTGTGATTTGGTTGGCTACTCGGCTTCCATCGGCTTGGACGAAGGTCTTGCGCGTACAGTCGAGTGGTTCAATGGGGAGTGGCCAGACACTTCGCTCGCGCCGCCTCGTCGTCGGGAACATGTGACTACATGAGGGCGAGAGGCAGCGCCTTAGCATCTCACTTGTATCTTCTCAATCATTGCGAGTATCCTCACCCTCACAAAGCCGAAAGCCATCTTTCCAATTGCTCGTCTGAGCGCTCCCAAAGCACTGGTCAGGGGGGATTATGGACACGTCCCAATTTAACTGGAACGACGTCGAAGTCACCGTCGAATACGGTGGTGTCGTCAACTACGCCCTCCAACAAAACCGCATGCCCGTCGTTTCGGCGCTGAGCCTGGAGCACAAAGGCGGCGACGCGCTTCGCGACGTCCGAGTCGAGCTGGCCACGCGAGTCGACGGCAGCGAACCCTGGACCGCCCAACTCGCCAAGCTCGAGCCTGAGCATATCTGGAACAAGCGCCAGATTAACCTCGACTTTCCCTCCGACGAGCTCGCCGGGCTCGATGAAAGAAAGCGAACGGAGCTCGTGCTGAGGCTCGCGGCGAAGAATGTCGAGCCGGCCGAGTTCGAGCTTCCGATCGAGTGGCTCGCGTACAACGAATGGCATGGCGTGAGTGTGCTGCCGCAGATCTTGTCAGCCTTTGTGCTGCCGAACCATCCCGACGTTGTCCAAGTGGTCACGCGGATGCGCGACATCATGGAGCGTTGGACGGGCAACGGCTCGCTGCCGGGATACCAGACGGGCGACCCGGACCAGGTGCGCAAGATGGCGGCGAGCGCATATGGTGCGCTCCAAGAGCTCGGCTTCAGCTATGTTGACCCGCCGGCGAGCTTCGAGACGGCGGGGCAGAAGGTGCGTACGCCCGAGCAGATGCTCAACAGCCGGATGGGCACGTGCTTGGATGTCACCCTGCTCACGGCGGCGGCGCTCGAGCACATCGGCTTGCACCCCATTCTGGTGGTGATTCAGGGCCATGCGTTTGTCGGAGTGTGGCTCAGAGAAGAGACGTTTGCGGAGCCAATCGTCGACGACCCGACGCAGCTTCGAAAGCGCGCCAAGCTGTCCCACGCGCTATTCTTCGACCCGACGTTGGCCGTCTCCGGAGGCGGGCTTTCGTTCGAAAAGGCGGAGGCCAAGGCTCTGGCACATGTCGAGGATTTTCCAATCTTCGAGGTGGCGGTCGATGTGCGCGCCGCTCGTCTGACCGGCATTCGTCCGATGGCGTCTCGGGTCTTTGATGAGGATGGACGTGTGCGTCTGCTCGACCATTCGAATCGTGAGGACCGCGTCGAGGCCGCTGCGCCGTCGCTGCGTCCTGACGCTGCGGAGCTCGAGGGCCGCGCCCAGCAGCATTTGGCGCGCGTGGCTCAGCTCGATGAAGACGAGTTTGGCCGTCTGCAGCGTTGGCGTTCGAAGTTGCTGGATCTGTCGCTTAACAACCGCCTTCTCAACTTCAAGCACACTCTGTCGACTGCCATGCTGCTCCACCAAGACCTGGGGCGGCTCGAAGATGCGTTGGCCACAGGAAAGACGTTCAAGCTGCACCCGAAGCCTCAAATGATCGGCGCCTTGTCGCCGATGTCGGACGATGTGCAGCAGCTCTACGACGACCAGGACAAGCTTCGCGAACTTCTCGACAACGACCTCGATGCAAAACGGCTGCACTCGGCATATCCTCCGGCCGAGCATGCCAAACGACTCAAGAAGATCTATCGCGACGCGCGCCGCGAGATGCAGGAGTCGGGCGTCAACTTGCTGCACGTCGCTGTAGGCTTCTTGCGTTGGTTCGACCCGAACAGCCCACAGACGCCGCGGCTCGCCCCGCTGATCTTGCTTCCGGCCAAGCTCGAGCGAGTGTCGGCGACAGACAACTACAAGCTGTCGCTCACCGATGACGAAGCGCTCATCAACCACTCGCTTCTGGAGAAGCTCCGCCAGGAGTTCTCGCTCGAGGTCGAGGGGCTCTCTGTCTTGCCGGAAGACGCTTCCGGGCTCGACATCGACCTTATCTTCAAGCAGTTCCGAGAGGCGATCCTCGACGCCAAGGGCTGGGATATCCTCGAGTTTGCCTTCCTGGGGATTCTCTCCTTCGGCAAGTTCATGATGTGGCACGACTTGCGTGCCAATGAAGAGCGGCTGTTCGATAACCCGGTGGCGAAACGCGTTCTCAACCCGACGGAGAACGTCGTCGCCAGTGAGGAGGACTCCTCGACTCAGTCGACCGGAGACAAGGTCACCGATTTCTGCGTGATGGAGGCCGATTCGTCACAGCTCGAAGCCGTGCGAGCGGCTTCGAAACGCGAGTCCTTCGTGCTCCAGGGACCGCCGGGTACGGGAAAATCCCAGACCATCACCAATATCATTGCGCAATGCTTGGCAGATGGACGGAACATCCTCTTCGTCGCCGAGAAGAAGGCGGCGCTCGAGGTCGTCTACAAGCGCTTGAGCAACGTTGGGTTGGACGACTTCTGTCTGAGGCTTCACTCCGACAGCGCCAATAAACGGGCTGTGGCAAGCCAGCTCGGCAATGCGCTGAGGCAGGCAAAGAAACACACCCCAACCGAGTGGGACGCGCTGGTCAAAAAATTGGAGGCTAGCCGCAGGCCCATCAATGCATATGTGGAGACGCTCCATCGGCGCCGGAACATTGGGTTGAGTATCTTTGAAGCAGTCGCGCGTCTCACCGAGCTGGAGGACGTACAGCAGATTGAGGTCGAGCTCGAGACTTCTGCGGACGAGCTTGGTGCGGAGCAGTTCTCGGCGACAAAAGAAGCCGTGCAGAGCTTTGCCGATTTCGCACGAGAGGTCGCGCCGGTCTCAGAGCATCCGCTTGCGGCGATTCGAGCAGAAGTCCTCGACCCCGACCGCCAGCGAAGCCTCAAAGAACAGCTCGAAGAACTCGCCGGTGCGATTTCGGACGTGCGCAAGAAACTCGAGGAATTGCCCGACGCGGTGCCGGCGCCCGATGACCAGACGTTGTCGGCGCTCGAGGCGCACGCCGAAGCGATGGCTGCATTATCGAAGCGACCGACCGGTGGGCGTCTGCTCGCCGCGACGTCCGGCTGGGAGATGCTTGCCCCGAGGCTCCAAGAGTCTATCGAGACAGGACGAGAGCTCCAGCAGTCACGAGCAACGCTCGAGGAGCGATATACCGACGAGCTATTCGAGCTCGACCTCCGCGACGCGCGACGCAAATTTGGGCAGTGGGGCGACGCCTTTTTTCTCATCGCCTTCTTCATGCTGTGGAGCGTACGGCGACAGCTACGTGCGGCGACAAAGGATGGCAACCTCGCCGACAACAACCGCGTCACCGAGCACCTCGACGTCGCACTCGAAGTCGGCAAACTAGAGCAGAAGCTATCCGAGCAGTCTGTGCCGCCCGAACTCCAGGGCACCCTATGGCAGGGAGCGTCGACGGACTGGGCCATGCTCGACGAGGCGTCTCAGTGGAGAGAAGCATATCGGCAGCGTTTGTCCAGCCTCGCAGCACGCGAGTCGTGGTCGCAGTTGGCACAGGAAGAAGTCCTTCCCTGGCAAGGCGGGGGTGAGTTTGTCGATGCTTATCGAGCGGCGGTCGAGCGTCTATCGAAAGCCTACCAAGCCGTGGTCGAGGCGACCGAGTTCGATGAAGAGAGTATCTTGGCCGCGGAGACTTGGCTCGAAAACTTGGACGACATGGTAAGTGGCTGGCGTAGCTCGATGGGCGAGCTTCGCCCGTGGTCGCTGTACCTGCGAGCTCGTGCCAAAGTGAGCGACGTCGGCTTGCCGCCGATTGTCGATGGGCTGGAGCAGGGTGACGTCGAGGCCGAAGAGCTTCCGCTCATCTCTGAGAAGGCGGTGCTCTCCTGGTGGACCGAGCGCATGATCTCGGCTGACAAGCAGCTTGTCTCCTTCAGTGGGCTTAGCCACAGGCGAGCTATCGAGAAATTTCGCGAGCTCGACCGCAAGTCGTTCGAACTCGCACAAAAGGAGATTCGCGCTCGCCTCAGTGCACAGATCCCAGAGCCTCGTGCAACCTCGACGAGCTCGGAGATCGGCATCTTGCTGCGCGAGATTCAGAAGAAGTCTCGTCACATCCCCATCCGCGAACTGTTCGATCGCATCCCTAACCTTCTGCCTCGGGTTGCGCCGTGCATGCTGATGAGCCCGATGAGCGTGGCACAGTATTTGAGTGACGACCCGGTGGATTTCGACGTCGTCGTCTTTGACGAGGCTTCACAGATTCCGCCGTGGGATGCGCTGGGCGCAATTTCGCGTGCCGACCAGTGCATTGTCGTGGGCGATTCCAAACAGCTTCCACCGACGAGCTTCTTCAGCAAGACCTACGAAGACGAAGAGATCCAGGAGGTCGAAGATCTCGAGAGCATTCTCGACGAGTGCGTCGCCTCCGGTCTGCAGTCGCGCCGGCTGCGCTGGCACTACCGAAGCCGCGACGAATCGCTCATCGCGTTTTCGAATTTCCACTACTACGACAACGACCTGTTCACCTTCCCGAGCGCGATGGACGAACTCAGTTCGCTGGGTGTTTCCTATCGTCACATCGAGGAGGGCTACTACGACAAGGGACGCACGCGGACGAACGAGGCCGAGGCGCGCGCCATCGTCGCCGAGATTGTTCAGCGACTCAAGGACCCCGAGGACGCTCGACGCTCCATCGGCGTGGTCACCTTCAGCCAAGCGCAGCAAACGCTCATCGAGGACCTGCTCGACGAGGCGCGACGAGACAACCCCTCGATCGAGCCGTACTTTTCGGATGCGGTCGCCGAGCCGGTCTTCGTCAAGAACCTGGAGAATGTGCAGGGCGACGAGCGAGACATCATGATGTTCTCGATCTGCTATGCGCCCGATGAGAACGGCAAGCTCTCGATGAACTTCGGGCCGTTGAACCGAAAAGGCGGCGAGCGTCGACTCAACGTTGCCATCACCCGAGCACGCGAGCAATTGATTGTGTTCGCAAAGCTTCGTGCAGAGCAGATCGACCTGACGCGGACATCGGCACGCGCTGTCGAACACCTCAAGACGTTCCTCAAGTACGCCGAGATTGGCCCGCGAGCCATCGCCGAGGCGACGACACGCTCGTCTGATTCCGCGGCGCATTCGGCCATCCAACGACGTATCGAGGAGTTTCTCAAAGACGCCGGATACGACGTCCGCACGAACGTCGGCTGCTCCGGTTATCAGGTCGACGTGGCGGTACGTCATCCCGACTATCCGGATACGTTCCTGCTCGGCATCGAGCTCGACGGCGAAAGCTACCGCTTGGGAAGTACGGCGCGGGATCGCGAGCGCACGCGGCTCGCTGTTCTGAAGAGCCTGGGCTGGCGTATCCACCGCATCTGGACGGCCGACTGGTGGCACAACCGCGACCGCGAATTGGAGCGTCTCAAAGCCAGGCTCGAGGAGCTTCGGAAGGAAGAGCCTCCGGCGTTGACGACTGCGACCAATGAAGTCGTCGTCGCCGAGGCCGACGAAGAGGAGGACGACAAGGGATTCGAGGACGTCGACGACGAACAACGAGCCTGGGTCGATGAGCTCCTGGACGGCGGACAGATCAACTACCTCGAGTTGGAGCGGGCTGTTCCGTACCGTGCCGCCGAACTTCGTGAAGACGTGCGAACGCAGGACCAGTTCAACAACGACAACAACCTTCCGGGCATCGCCCATAGCGTGATGAAAATCGTCGACAAGGAGTCGCCGGTTCTCACCGCCAGCGTGTTGCGCCGCGTTGTAAAGCACTGGGGCTATTCGCGTCTTTCGGGGCGTATCGAGAAGCGCATTTTGGACTCGCTTGCGTCGCTACCCGCTGGAAAGCGACCTCGACAGAAGGGTGAATTTCTCTGGTCTGCCGCCGTGACGCCATCGTCGTACCGTATCTTCCGTCCGTCGAAAGACGGTGAGACGCCGAGAGAAGCTGATGAAATCGCGCCCGAAGAGGCAGCCAATGCAGCCTATGCCATTCTTGGCTACAACATGTCGTTGCCGCCCGATGACCTTTACCGAGAGACGGTGCGGGCGTTCGGATTCTCACAACTTGGCAGCAACCTTCGCGAGGTGGCCGAGGAGGCTGTGGAGCTGCTCGTAAAGCAGGGGCGGGCGACGGTGGATTCGGGAATGGTGAGTGTGGTGAAGAAGGAAGCGGCGATGGCCGAGTAGGAACGTATGTAAATTCCGGTGCACCGGAAATTTTCGTCCGCTCATTTCCGGTGGTAATGTTGACTTGGACCGGGTTCCTCGCGACTGGCAAGACCAAGAATGACTGTTTCTCCCGAAGACTTCTTCCGATTCGCCAGCAAGTATCCGAGGCTGCTGGTGGCGTTGTTCGAGCGCAGCCGCGCGATTGATGAGGTCGATCTGCGCGCGCTTATCGAGCGTCACGCGTCCCAGGCGGCACCGAGCCTGGAGACTATCTATACCCAGTTGTTCGACTACGGGTTTTTGCAGGAGGCACCGGGCGCCGATTTGATTTTCGAGCTCAGCGGGCCGGTGCGCAGCCTGCTTGCCTGGCTGCTCAAGCGCCAGCAGTTGGCTACCGCTGAGGTGGTCATGGGTTACGTGAAGCGTCTGGGGCAGCTGACCGCCGAGATCGATCAGGCCCTCGACAGCGGGCGCGCCCACGCGCTCTCCCAGCCAATAGAGGAAGCCGACCACACCCTCGACAGCATCCGGGACATGGCTGAGGCGAATTTCGAGGCCATAACCACCCAGGCCTCGAATCTTAGAAGCCAGCGCGACCAGATTCGGGCGCGCGAGCGCTTCGAGATCGTCAACCGCGTTTGGGAGCAGGTACTCGTGCCGCTGGGCCAGCTCATCGAGGTCGGCGGTGCCTTGGACGTGAGTCTCAACAAGCTGGCCGGCGTGTTGGCGCGTGCTCCGGAGCTAAGCGGCTTGCCTCGTCCGACCCGGCGCGCTCTGCAGCGCACCGGCGCCAGGCTCGTGCGCACCCGCCGCATCGCCGGGGACCGCCATCGCGAGGCGATCGCGGAGATTGCGCCGCTCTACAAGCGACTTCGCGCCGATAGCCGACTGCTCGACGGCGCCAGCGCATTACTTCGACGGCTGTGGGCACAAGGGGCGTCAGGGCTAGATGTTGACGAGCGTCTCGCCTTGGTCAGTTGGCGCCCTTACGGCCTTGTCAGTGATGACCGACTATTGGCGCGCTTCGTCAGCCTGCAGGGCTACGAGCCCGAAGAAGAAGTTGAGATCGCCGCAGCTCCGCCGCCGGTAGAGCACCGCTTCCTTCTACGTGAGGAGGTTGCCGATGCACTCGCCGCCTCCGGTACAATCGACGATGTGCTCGCCTTCATGAGCCGGCACTGGCCGGACCACGGGCTCGCCGAGCTCTTGCGTGCCTACGGATGGGTCTATCGGGGGGACTTCGGCTCCGTAGACGTTCCCGAGGATGCCGGCGAGCGCCAGTACCGGGTTGGAGATACCACGGTTACTGCCTGGCCGCTTCGCTACCAAGCTGAGCATCTACCCACAGGAGGGGCGGTATGAATGCGAGCGATGCTACCGATCTACCCCATCTGGCTGAGGTCTTCGACCTATTGCGTAAGGGGCGGCATGTTTGCGAGGAGGACCATCGAATCTACTTTGCACTTCGCCAGCGCTTCGAGGATTTTCGCCACCTCTTCGATGCTCTGGGCTTCGAGTTAGTGCGCCACGAGCGCAAGTTCTTCTACTTTCGGGGCACCGGCGAGCTAGGCACCGGTGCGAGCCAAATGGTTGTCTTCTTCTTGGTGCTCATCGAGGCGCTGGGAGATGACGGGCGTGACGTGCACGCCGCGATCTTTGACGAGGAACATCGCGTGGCCGACTTGCCTCATTTGCGCCAGGAGCGCCACCGACGCCTATGCGCCGAGGTAGGCATTCACGGGGAGGATGAGTTGGACACTCAACTGCAGCGCATGGAGCGCTACGGCTTCGCCGAAGTGAACGGTGATTCTTTTCGATTTCGCGCACCGGTCTGGCGATTTGTTGAGCTGTGTTATGAAGCCGCCGACGCCCTCGATGAGGCTAGTGATCAGGAGGGCGCATGACCGCGCAGCGCGGACCGCAACGCCTGATTCTCATTCGATCGGGAGTCTATGACTTTGCCGAGATCGAGCTGGACGAACCGTTACACCTGGTCGCCGCCAACAACACCGGTAAGACCACGCTCATCGCCGCGCTGCAGTTTTTGTATCTGGACAACTTCCAGCAGATGTACTTCGCCCACTCACGTGACGCGACCAAACGCTACTATTTTGCCCATCCCAATAGCTTCATCATGTTTGAGTGCATGACGCAGGTTGGCTTGCGCGTGGTGGGCGTGCGAGGGCTGGGACCCGGCCAGGGCTACGGCTTCCAGCGGTTTACCTACGAGGGGGCCTTCGAGCGCGAGGATTTTCTCGACGGTCGCGTCAGCCGAAGCTGGGAGGACGTGCGTACCAGGCTACTCGACCGCAGGCTTCAGAACCTAGAAGCCAAAGATCTGCACCGCGCGCTGGTAGGGAGTCACAGCGATGTCGTGCTGGGGCTGGTGCCGCTTCGAAGCGCGGCTACCTACGAAAGTTTCGGTTTTCTGTTTCGCAACCTTCTGCGCCTTTCCCACTTGCCGGCAAGCGAACTAATCAACCTGCTCATTAAGGTCAATCAGCACGAGCTGAGCCGTGTCGCCGTCGACCTGCGTCGTGATTTCGAGGATCAATACCGTACCGCCAAACAGCAGGCCGCCGAGGTTGAAGAGCTCGCGGCGGTCGAGCCCCATATCGAGACGGCGCTCTCTACTATCGAGAAGCGCGATAACGCCCAGGCTGCCTGTATAGTAACATGGCAACAGCTGCAGGTGGCCGCCCAGGCCGAACATAAACGGCTGACCGAGAATTTGCAGGCGGCAGTGGACGATGAGCAGCGACTCGCCGATGAGCTTTCTGACGTCGAGCAGAGGCGTACCGAGCTCGACTTCGCGATCGACGACCACAACCGACGCGCCGCGGTGACCCGTGCGGAGATAGCCCATCTAGACGAGTTGCGCGAGCGGTTCGCCCAGTTTGACGCCGATGTCCAAAGGCGGCGGCGCACAGATTTGCAGGCACAGTTCGAGGACCTTGTCGGTCGGCTGCATGGGCTTGCCGACGACGATTTGGCACGTGTCCAGCGCGAGCTCGACCGCGTGCGCAGTGGGCTGCAACGCAACCGCCAACTGCTCGCTAATTTGGCTGACGCTGCGGTGACTTATCTTCGCCAGCGCTCGCAGTTGAGCGATGAGGACCTCGAGCGTGTCTTCTCAATGATACACCCTGATTTACTGCGCGTGCGCATTGGCGCTGACGGCGCCGACGTGCGTGACGAGGCAGGACTCTTTGCGCGGCTTCGCACCATCGCTGCCAGCTTCGACAAGGATGGCTACTGCGACGATACTGTGCGGCTGCCGGCTTCGGTGCTGCCCGAACCGCCTGATCTGGCGGTGTTCTCGGAGCCCGAGCGCATCCAAGAAGAAGTCAGCCAACTTGAGCGGCGCGCGCACATTCTCGAGCAGAAACTCCAAGATATCCGACGCCGTGCCGAACTTGAAGAGCGCCGTGATCAGGCCGACCAGCAGATCAAACGACTCGACCGCGATTTGGCCAACTACGCCGACTGGCGTGAGGCCGAGGAGGGCCGAGCCGAGTTGGAAGAGGGACTGGTTGACATAGAACGGACGCTCGCTGAGCTCGTCGAGCAACGAGACGCAAACACTCAACTTCGCGACCGGTTCAAAGCCGATATCGCCGAGGCACAGCGGCGCCAGAAGAGACAACGTGAGCAAATACAGGAGTTGGGTCGCAAACTCGACGCACTTGAGCCGCCGCCCGACATGCTCGATTCGTCGTCGGCCTTAGACCCTTCTCAGTCCGAGCTCGCTGTGGGCGAACTGCCGCTTGACACACTTCTCGGGCGGTTTCACAAGATGACTTCCAAGTACGAGCGCTACTTCCAAGAAGCCCAGACACATCTTAAGGACATCGACCACAGGACGACGTCGCGCTATGCCGGCAAGGACGAAGCCTCTACGGTCGAGAACCTCATCGAGGCGCGCGAGGCTCTCGATGATCAGAGACAGGCGCTCTCGGAGCTGTGGCAGGGCATCGTGCGCGGGCTGCACCGAGAGCTTCAGGACCTTCGTAACAGCCTCGATAAGCTCAAGCAGCAGGTGAGCCGGCTGAACCGCTCGCTGGGAGCGCGTCAAATCTCCAACCTCGCCGGTTTGAGGTTGGTGGTCCGCGAAAACGAACGGTTGGTCGCCAAGATTGACACTGTACTCGAGTGGGAGCGCGCACCGCTCTTCGTCGGCGGGCGTGCTGCCCAAGAATCGCTGCAGTCCATCGCTAATCTGCTGGAGGACTACCCGCAGCTTCGCCTCGAACAGCTCTTCGAGTTGCGCTTCCAGATCGAGGATGCCTCCGGCGCCAAAAAGTCTTTCGAGGCGCTCGACCGCATCGAATCGCAGGGGACGACCACGACGATCAAGGTCATCATTCACTTGGAGTTGTTGCGCATGCTGCTCGAGGAGGACCGCGCGCGCATCCCGTTCTTCCTCGACGAGGTGTCCGTGCTCGACGACCAGAATCTGCGCGGCATCATCGAGCATGCACGGCAGATGAACTTCGTGCCCCTGGTTGCTAGCCCCGATGCGCGCGACTGTGTAGATACGCTGTACTTCTTGAGCGCTTCTGAGGGCCGCGTTGTGCTGGATTGCCGCTCGCGCATGCGCTTGGATCGCCAGGACGAAGACGAACACGATGCTCTGGCGCGCGACGGGGAGGTCGTCCATGAGCGTTGATGCACTGGCCGATCGACTCGCCAGACTGCTCGACGAGGGCTCGTGCCCCGCCTCGGCCTTGAGCCGGGCGATGCGTCGGCGTCTGCAGCCGCTGTTCAACCTAGGGGTGCTCGTCGAGCGGCGCGCGGGAGCGGGATTTCGTGTCCAGTTGACTAGCCCGGAGGCACTTCTTCGCTGGATTGCCCGGGAGTATCCCTACGGGCTCGATGGCACCGATAAGGAGCTGCCTTCGCGCGCGCGTGGAATGGCCAACTTCGCCGACTCCAAGCGCGGCAGGGGCGTCGACGCCAGTCTGTTACAGCTCCGCGGATTCGGTGATGCGGTGCTGCGTCATGCCGACGGTGACATGCCCGTCGCCGAACTGACCCGCCGGTTCGGCGTCGCCTCGCTCGTGCTCGAAGAGCCTTTCGAGTGGGCTTTTTCAGGCCGTCTGACGATCGTTGAGAACTTAGAGTTCTTTCTAAGTGTCGAGCACCTCATCACCGATGTTGAAGTTGCGCTGTGGAGCCGCGGCCGCACCAGCAGTCGCGTGCTCAATTGGCTGGCCTCCCCACCCATGGCCCAAGCTACGGTCATTCACGCTGGCGACTACGACCCGGTCGGCCTCGACGAGTACCTCAAGCTTGCGGATGCTCTGTCGCTCGTCGGGGAGAGCACCCGTGTCGAACTGTTCGTTCCCGACGACTTCGTCGAGCGGCTGCAGCGCTTTGGACGTGCCGAACTCCTGAGCGATTCGGCCGAGGTGTTAGAGCGTGTGCGCAGCCAAGCCGACGACGCCGTGCGCGGTGTGCTTGCCGAGATCGACCGAATTGGGAAGGGACTCGAACAGGAGGGATTGCTGATTTCGCTTGATGGCGCGTGAGGCAATGTGCTGAGCGCCGCGTGGTTGAGACGGAAATGACGCAGCGGTGCTGTCTTTCGACCAGTCCTAAGATGGCAAGTCCCACAGTCGATTGCTCGAGTCCATATTGCCAACTTCCTCCAAGTCCCACATCTCACCCACCAACTCCCACACAAAGTCCCACATCGCTGCGTGTCGGGTCCTGCTTCGCGTTATCGTAACGTGTCGCAAAATCGCGGCGCTGCGGGGCCCTTTGCGGGGTTTAGGCTTTTCGAAGAGAGTTCTGTGGAGATTCCCAAGCTAGTTGTCGCGAGTTCAAATCTCGTCGCCCGCTTTGCCGAGAACCCCCGCATTTGCAGGGGTTTCGGCGTTTCTTGGGTGTGCAAAAAGGGCGGGGGGGCCCAAGTTGGGCGAAAAGCCCCCAGGTTCTCACATACCGCTCGGGTTCACGTCGCCGGTTCAACTCTGTGGTTCCGGTGTGAATCCCCGTGGCTGTGGGCCTACAGCCCATAGTCGATCACCAACAGCACATCTTCGACCAAATCCGGATCTATGCGCGCAGCGTTACTGGTGCGGGCGAGTGCGCCGGGCGCAGCCAGCTCGAGCGTGTGGGTGTCTTTGAGGGGCATCGCGAGCGCCGTCTCGGCGGTCGGTAGCTCTCCAAGGGCGCTGTCGGCCACAAAGCCGCTGGCTTCGTTGCCGTCGAGGCGCAGGGCGAGGCTGGTCGGGTCGGCGTCGGGGGTGGGCACGACGACCAGGCGCACCTTGGTGGGCTGCAGGTCGCGGCCTTGTAGAAAGAGCGGGAAATGCTTCGACGAGATGTCGAAGTCGACGGCGGTGCCGGCGTCGGCGTGGGTCAGCCGGTGGAACGCGCTCGAGTACTCTTGGCGCATGCTGATCACGCGGGTCAGGCCGTTATCCGCCATGAAGTCGAGCAGCGCGCTTTCGGCTTGGGCGTTCTGGCCTTCGACCTCTTCGCGCAGCACGCCGTCGTCTTCGGCGGTGTAGCTGATGTTGAGGATGACGTCGTTGATCGTGTTGTAGTCGAAGGGCCGGAAGTTTCGCGGCAGCTCCAGGCGCCAGGTGCTCACCGCGCCGGCGCCCTCGAAAGGCATGTAGCGCTCGTCGCGGAAGTTGAGCTCGAAGACGCCGGCGTCGCCCTGGGCGGTGCTCGTGGCCACCGAGGTGGTCCGCGTGGCGGGCACGTCGACCAGCGCGTCGGCCTCGAGGCTTGCGTGGGTGCGCATCTGGCTGGAGACCAGCTCCAGGCGAGCGGAGACGTTGGTGTACGGCCCGGTGATGCAGGGGATCGACAGGCGCACCGCCTTGATGCGCCGCTTGTAGTGGCCCGGGTAGTACAGGTCGAAGAAGAACTCCGGGACGTGGAACTCGCAGCGTCCGTCCTGCTTGAGCCCGAGCAGCGCCTTGGGGTCGATCTGGGCCAGCGAGAAGCTCTGGTTGAGCTCGAGCGAGCGGTAGTCGGTCTCGATGAAGCGCTGCTCCATCTTGTCGAGCGCCAGCATCAACTCTTCGCCGGCGAGCAGGCCGGCGTGCGAGGCGTCCCAGGCGGCGCCGTCGACGAAAACAGTAGTGTCGTCGCGCTCGAAGTGGTACGCCGCCTCGGCCATGCGCACGAAGCTCAGCGCGGTGTTGTACGCCTCGCGGTACAGCGCCTGCAGCCGGCTCGACAGCCAGGTGTACAGCCCCAGATTGCTGAACTTCTCTTCGTAGAAGTCGATGACCTCGTCGAGTTGCTCTTGGGTGGTGCGGTGCAGCTCGAGGCCGGCCTGGGCGATTTGCTTTCGCAGCGTGGCCGACTCGACCTGGGCGCCGAGGGTGTCGAGCTCTTTTTGCGCCAGCTCCTTTTGGTGCTCCCAGCCCTGCTCGCGCCGTGTGTTCGAGGCGATGAGGCCTGCGCCGGCGCCAATGGCGTCGGTGACCCCGGCGGCCGCGCGCGTGACCTCGGCCCAGGTGGTGCCCGAGTCTGCGGCTTCCTTGCCGCCGTATTTCATCGCAAAGGGGGAGCCGAATTGGGGAACCAGGTAGGCGATGGCACCCACGGTCTCGAGCACGCCGGTGGTCCCCCGAAGCACCGCCGAGGTCATCTTGGCGCTGTGCTGGACGACCTCGCTGTCGAGCCGGCCCTCATCGATCAACGCTTCGTAGTGCTCCTTTCGGTAGGTCGCCGCGTCGATGCGCTTCTGCAGGGTGGCCAGGTTCTTGTCGGCGGCCTCGATCTCCTGCTCTTTGAGCGCCTCGGTCAGGTCGAGCACGTTTTTCTGGTGGGTGCGCCGGATGCGGGCGAGCTCCTCGGCGTCGCGTTTTTCGATGGCTTGCATCAAGGCAGCGCCGAAGCTCTGCACCCCGCCGACGTACTGGCGCGCCTTGGCGACCAGGTAGCGGAAGCGATACGCCGGAAGCTCGCCTGCGACGGCGTCGAGAGCGTCTTGCAGGCTCAAGCCCGCAGCGCGGGCGGCGACGAGCATCGCCGGGTCGATGGGCGGGGCGAAGAGCGCCGGCAGCTTCTTGACCCCGTCGATCGTCATGCAGTTTCGCAGCTTGTAGAGCCGGTCTTCGACCCGGTCCCAATAGCCCAAAAGCTTTTTGTTCTTGGGCACGCAGAAGACCGGGTTGACCTGGCGGGTCACCGACCAGCCGAACGAGGCCGTTTGGGACGACTTGTTCGTCTGGGTCTTGCCGCGGGGGCGGAACTGGATGTCGCGGGTCGGTGCCTTGGCCGTGTCGGCTTTGTGCGCGCTCTTTTTGCGAAGCGCGATTGTGTCGACGAAGTCGGCCTTCAAGGCTCGCTTGTCGTCGAACACGTCTTCGTCGACCGTGGCGTCGACGTACTTGGTGTACGCCTTTTCGGTCGCGCGGCGCGTGGCGGTGACGTCGACCATGGCAAAGCGCTGGTCAAACGTGCGCAGGCGTCGGCGGTATTTGTTGACCGTCCAGGTCTCGAGCTCGGCCAAAAAATCGCCCGTAAGATTGGGCGCGATCTCGTCGAAGGTGCGTCGGGAGGCGTCTTCGAGCTCGCCGCAATCGCCGAGCACCGGCGGCCGCTTGCCGAGCAACTCCTGGGCGGTCACGTACAGCAGGGTCGCCTCGTTGAGCGACTCCATGGTGAACCGCCCGAAATGCGAGTCGCCCCAGTCGAGCAGGTTGTCGACGTACTTCATCAAGATCGTCTTCTGATAGGCGCTCAGCCGCAGCCGGGCGATGGCGTGCGGGTTGAACGGGTCGCGCTCGTACAGGCCGATGGCGCCCTCGTCGGTCAACTGGGTGCGCAGCGAGTCGAGGCCGATCTCGCGGAACTCCCGGTAGCGCCATACTCGGTTGCGCTCGCGGCGCTCACGCTCCTGCTCGTCGAGGCCGGACAGCCCGCCGACCTTGTCGGACGCCGTCGGGTCGAAGATGTGGTGGTACCACGCCTGGGCCTCCTCGAATTGATTCTGGCTGTTGAGGTGGTTGGCGATGAGGAAGGGGATATGGAAGAAGACCTCGCGCAGGTACAAGCCCATGGGGCCGGTGTAGTCGAGCTCGCCGGCGTGGGTGGCGTCGACGACGTGGTCGCTCTCGATGCGAAACGGCAGCTCGTGCTCGCCCAGGTCGAGCTGGGTGTCGATGTCGAGCAGGGCGTCGACGCCGTCGTTGAAGAGCACGCGCGCCATGTCCTCGGCCACGCTCGTGCCGAGTCGGCGCAGGTGGTATTTGGCGTCGTCGCGCGCGCCCTCTTGCAGCAAGAAGAGTTCGCCGTCGCGGTCGATGATCACGTCGCTCGCCGAGCCCATCACCGGCGTCAGCTCCACCGAGCCGTTGATGCGCGCGATCTCGGGGCCGCTGAAGATACCGTCCAAGAGATCAGTGAGCCCATCGTCCCACTGCGGTCCGGCAGACTCGGCCGGATTCTTGGTGTACTGGTCGAGGCGCTCCTTTTCCACCACGAGCGTGGCCAGGGTATTCGGCTCGAAGAGGGGTAATTCGACCTCGCCCATATGCAACCTGCGCGACCCGCCGGCCCTCTCGGACCACACCAGCCGGCTCGACAAGTCGGCGCCGAATGCCAGCGCGATGAGTCCTGCGAGTGGATTGACGAAGGGGACGCCGAGGCCGCCATCGTCGAGAAAGGGCGGGCGCAGGTCGAGCTCGTAGGTGTCGATGCCCGAGATCATCTGGAAGTCGGCGCCGCGCAGCAGCAGATCGTCATTCGGAGTCCACGGGTAGACCCGCTCCCAGGCGAACCCATCGAGGGTGTAACCCTCGCGCGGCTCGCTGTGGTTCTCGTCGTCGTAGAACGGCGAGCGGAAGCTCGTGTCGCTGATGACCGGGTCGGAGATGACGCCGGGGCCATAGCCGCCGAAGGGCTTCTGGTTCAGCTTGACGCTCTGGGGCGAGGTCCACGTTCCGTCGAGTTTGCGCACGGTATATTCGAGCGACATCGTGTGGCGATAGCCGGTGAAGCGGGCGTCTCCGTCGGAGACGGTCGTCTGCGTTTTGGTGACGTATTTGACCCAGAAGACGTGCAGCCGGCCACGGTAGACCACCGGTGAGACCTTTCGGGTCGGAATTTGAACGTCGATCTTTCGCCACGGCGACCAGTGCACGGCGTGAGCATCGTCGGAGACCGACGCCTCGATATTCTCCACGCGCCGGTAGTAGTAGACCGGCGGGTCGGCCGAGGTGGCCCCGAATAGGTGCAGGACGTCGCCGTCTGCGGCCTTTTCGTGCCAGGCGCCGGCGATCTTGAGCTTGGAGACCTCTTCGAAACCCTTGAGGTAGCGCGCGTAGGCGTCACGCACCGTGTCGGCGTTGATCTCCTGGGCCAAAAGCTCCTCTTCGAGCTCCTCGAAGAGCGGCGATTTGTTGTCGCGAAGCTCGGGCTCGGCGTAGTTTTCGGGGTATAAGAAGACCTTTCGATTGGCCTCCCACACCCGATAGTTCTTGCGCCACGCCCACTCCTCGTCGGTGACGGTTTCGGGCGAGACCTCCACGGGTTGGGCTGCCCCGGCGGGGCTGCGCTCCAGGTTGAGCCGACAGCGCTGCACGTACAGTTGCAGGCTCGAGGTGGCGGCGACCAGCCGGGAGGTGCGCGCACAGCCGCCCAGCTCCACGTCGAGCAGGTAGTAGTGGTACAGGTCGTCGACCTCGTCGAATTGCGGGGCGCCCGTGTGCACCAGATAGTCGACCAGGGCGTCTCGCTTGCGGGCGAGCAGCTTGTCCTCGAGCGGTTGGACGGTGTCGTCCCAGTCCTTCTGGTCGTAGCGGGTGTGCATCGCGCCGGCCAAGGCGGCGGCCGCGCCGGACAAAACCTCGTAGTTGGTCGAGGCCATCGCTGCCAGCGCGTTTCCGGAGACGCCCAGCCGCTCGCACAATGCCAGGGCCGCCTCGAGGCGGCCGAGCGCGGCGATGGGGTCGGCGCCCAGCGCGACGTGATCGTGCAACGACTGAATCAGGTCGAGCTCGGTGTCGAAGCGCTCGGCCAAGAGCGATCGAGCGGCTTCGTCGAACCCGGTCGATTCGTCGTAGGCAGCGAGCGCGTCGAGAAGCGCTTCCCGGCGCTGCGCGTCGAGCGCGGCGAGGTGGTCGGCGAAGGTCTCGAATTGCATGAGCGTCTTGACATCCGGCGCGCCCCAGTCAGCGTCGGCGAATAGCTCGGGGTGGTTTTCCATGAACGCAACCGTCGCCTCGTCGAAGAGCGCGTCTGCCCACAAAACCTCGCGCGGGTCGTCTTCGGCGTCGGGGGCGATCAGGCTCGTGAGCGCGTCGAGCGTCCAGCCGCTCTCTTCCCACCAGCTCCAAAACGAGACCAAGTTCAGCAGGTCGTCGAGTCCGGCGACCCAGCCCTGTGAGAGGTTCGGGGCGAGGGCACAGAGCGCGAAGAGCTGCTCGGCCGACACGCCGAGGCAGCGGGTCAGCAGGGCGTGGCGATGCAACAAGCCGAGGTTGGTGGCGTCGAGCGCGAATCGGCGCGCAGCGACGTCGTCGGCGTTGGGGGTGACGCCCAGTGGTACGGCGAGCCCTCGCACCAGCACGCCCAGGCTCATCTCGTCGGTGCGAAGCCCGGCGGTCAGCCGACCGGTATTGGGGTCGGCATCGTCGTCGACATCGTCGTCGGAAGACGGTCGCAGCGACGGATGCAGATACGAAAGTCCGGCCTCGGGCCACTCACCGGCGGTACGAACGAAGAAGTTGGTGTTGAAGACCCGGTCGAAGAGTGGGGTGCCCTCCTCGTCGGCGGCACGTCGCGGCATCGACGAAAAGAGGGCCAGGGTCTGGTCGACGTCGAGATCGAGGGTGTTTCGAAGCTCGAGCATCGCGGCGAGCGCGTTGCAGGCATCGGTGGAGATATCGTCGGCGAGCCCCTCATCGTCGAGGCGCTCGAGGGCGAGGTCGACCTCCTCGATCGTCCAGCCGAGCGCGCGCCACAGCCGCGTGAACCGGTGCAGCCGGTCGAGCGAGCTCGGCTTCAAGCCGCGGATGCGCTCGATGTCGTTTTGGATGCTCTCGTTGCTCCGCTTCTCACCGCGAATGGTGATGGCGACGCTGCCGGCCTCCGAGACGTACCAAGAGTTCACCGCGCGGCCGAGTTCGTTGCGCGTCAGGCCGGTCGCCGCCACCAGGTCTTGGGCGTCGAACGCCGAGATGGTGTCGCCGTCGAGGTCGAAGTCGAGCCCGTACCAGCGTTCCAGCGCAGCCAAGTCGTCTTCAGGCGTGACCAAAACGTCATACGCATCGGGCGAGAGCCCCAGCGAGGCGCGAGCCATGGGGGCGCCAACTGCGTGGGCAGCGTCCGCCAAGGTTCGCTCGAAGTGCGCCAGGTAGATTTTCAGTTGTTCGACGGGCAGGTGGAAGGGCTGCTCGAAGCTGTCTCGGGGCTGGCCCGGGGTTCCGAGGAGCGCCTCGGCGTAGACCTCCTCGAAGACCGCCGGACGGTCGGCGAAGTCGCCGTCGAAGCCGCGGTCGCTCGCCACGGCGTTCTCCAAGATCTCGTTGATGATCTCGAGGTAGGGCACCAGCTCGTGGGTGTTCTCGCAGGTCAGCTCGAGCGTCCACAGGTCGGGGCGGCGCGACTTCAGCGCCAGCACGTGATCGGCGAGCGCGCCGGTGAAGTGCTCCTGGGAGATCTGCTCGTCGATGAACGTCATCAGGTCGACGAAGTAGGCCGCCGGTCCCAGAATCGAGTGGCAATCCTTGCAGTCGCAAAACGCCAGCGCGCCGAACAGATCGTCGAAGCCGGGGATTTCGGCCAGGTAGGAGTCGACCTCGGTGGAGATATTGCTCACCGCCGTGTCGTTAAACCCGCCGTGGAGCAGGTCGATGATGGTGCCGGTATAGCCGGTCACGGTGGTGGCGATCTTGCGCGACTTGTCCCAGTAGCGCTGCACGGCCTCGGCTTTCAGACCGGTATCTTGGGCGATGCGCTCGACCTTGGCGCCGGCCACCTGGACCGCGGAGACGTATCCGGCGTCGACGATCTTGTGGGTGTCGAGGACGTCGTCGGTCATCGCCCAGACGCGCTGGTAGCTCTTGGCGGTGTCGAGCCAGCGGGTGCGGGTGTCCGCGTCGACGCCGCCGAACTCGATGCTCTCGACGACCTCCGCAGACGCAAGGTCGAGGGTGAGGAGCTCGGTGTTGCGGTTGAGCTTCAAGAACTTGGCGAAGTCGCGGTCACTCTCGGCGCGCTCGAGTGTCGCGGCAAGGCCGGCGGTGGGGAAGAGGTTGAGCGTCTTGCGGTGCAGCCCCTCGGCCCACCCTTCGACGTCCATGCCCACCGGCGGCTCGAGCTCGCCCATACGAATGATCTTGGTGAAGCCGTCGGCGTCGAGCTCGACGAGCTTGGTGGCGTCGAGCTGCTCGGTGCGAAGCCGCTCTTTAGCGGCGGCGACCAGGTCGGGATTCTCGTCGAGCACCCGGTAGGCGTTCGCCGCGTCGGCGACCTGCTTGGCGGTGCGCTCGTCGAGCGCCTGTCCGGCCACCAGCCCCTCGAGCCGGGAGGCGTCGAGCTGGTTGAGGCGCACCTCGGCGTCGATGAGCGGCTCGACCGCTGCGTCGTCGAGCGCGAACGCGTCGGCGAATTTGAACAGTTTGGCCGCCTCGAGCTGGGGCCGAAACTCGGGGTGCATCGCGATGGGCGTATCCATGCCGACGAGTTCGTCGAGGGGCCGCTCGTCGTCGGTGGTGTCCAACACGGCGTCGAGGTCGACTTCGGCGGTCGTCTCAGCGCCGTCCCCATCGCCACGGCGCCTGCGAAGACGATCGGCGAGCCCGCGCATCACCGCGCCGAGCGGCCGGCCGCTGCGCAGGTCGTCGGGACGCACGCGCAGGTTGGCCGCCACGCGGCGCACCGGCGCACCGGCACCCTCGAAACGGCGCGCCAGAGTCTTGGTGGCCCGCTCGGTCAACTTTCGGTCGACGTGCTTGGCCAGGCGCGGGTCGCGCTCGGCCAGCTCGCGGGGGGTCAGGTGGGCGAGGGCATCGAGTTTCAGCAGGTCGTTGCGATTCACTTACACATCTCCAGTTTATAAATTTTTCAGACGCCGGGCCGGGGCGGAGCTACGAGCGAAAATCGGAGTTGTATCGGCCACAGTCGCATTCAGTTCTGCGCAGTTTTCCGTCGGGCCATCGCAGGACGCGAATCGGTGCGAGGCAAACTTCACAGCGCACCGGCGGAGCACCCTTCGCATCCGCCTCGATGGCAGCCATCACGCGTTCAATGCGTCGTTCGTTGTCTTGTTTCCTCATGACGTTGAAATGACCATGGTTCTTGGCCCCCACGGGTGGCTTCATCGGGAATAAGCAAGTCGTTTTAGAGGAGATCGAGGCCTGTCACGTCTCGAAGCGCGAGCAAGAAGGTCTGTTGAAGTCGTTCGAACTCTTGGTGGGTCTCCCACGTAGCATGGTGAGGTGAGATATCTCCTCCGGAGTCGATTTCATGGACGATCCACTCTGTTGAGCCCTCATTGAAATGTTCCTGTGGCCAATGCGTGATTTGGGCCAGTACCGAATCCGTCTCGATGACCAAGGATAGATCATCCAACTGTGCATCATTTATGACGTCATCATACTCGCTCACCTTGGCCAATAAGGCTTGGAGCGATGATTGAATGTGCTCGCGGCTCGGTTTCATTTGATGAGCTCTTCGATAAGATTTCGAAACTTCGGAAACTGCGGGACAGGCTCTCCTCGTCTTTTGGCCAGTCTGCCATGGATGCTGTTCGGGCCTGCAATCAAGCGCCAAGCGGAATCGCCAGCCGGTCGAAGTGTTTCGGCTGGGACATCATAAGTTGCGAAGACATCTCCCGTTGGGGCTGCCTTATAAGCATCAGGGTCAGCAGGGTACGCAACTCTGTGGACGCCGCCGCCACCTTCCTGAACTCGGCCTGTGGTTTTCATCTTTTCGAGTTCGTCTGGAGCCATCCATCTGCCCACTCTCGCCCAATCGCCATCCCCACCGCCAGCACCACCGGCACCGCCACCACCGCCGGCACCGCCACCACCGCCGGCACCGCCACCACCGCCGGCACCGCCACCACCGCCGGCACCGCCACCACCGCCGGCACCGCCACCAGCATTCCTTCTGCTGGCGTCCATCGTCACATCTGCCGCTTCGTCCCCATATCGACTCACCGCCCGGGTCGTATCGCCGAGCGCATCGGCGGCGTCGACCGCCTTGCGGCCGAATTTGCCGGCGGTGGCGCCCCAGCCGGCGAACGGGATCATCGCCGCGAAGCTCAACCCGGCTCCAACATAGTCACCGCGACCGAGCGAGATGAGTCCGTTGATGCCGTCGGCGATTTCGCCCAGACCGGGGACCAGGCCGACCACGTCGAGGCCAATCTGAAGCCCGTCGAGGGCGGGGTCGACCCAGGAGAGCCACTCGGGGAGCTCCTCGTCGCCCATGCCTCCTTTGAGCCCGCGTTTTCCGTGGGCGGGCCCGGAGCCATCGCCGTCGGGCGAGCCGCCGGGCGTCCCGGTTTGCCCGCCGCCTGCGCTGCCGTTGGGGTGGCCGCCCCCTTGGCCGCCCGGTCGTTGCCCGCTGCCGTCGTCGGCGCCGGGAGTGCCGCGTGGATCTACGTACGGGTTGCCGGCGCCTGCCCCCTCGCGGATCAGGTCGGGGTCGATGTCCGGCGAGTAGGGGATGCCTTGACTGCTCGTGGGTAAACCAGGGGGAACCGGCGGCAGATTCTGCGCGCCGTCGGGAGCGTTGCCGCTCGAGCTTCCTCCACCTGTAGTGCTGCCATCAGTGCTGCCTTCGGCCACCCCCTCGGTGGTGTCGCCGTTTCCGCTGACGCCGTCGTTGTCGCTCGCTGGGGCATTCGGGGCGCCGTTTTCGGCGCCCTTGTCGCTGCCTACGTTGCTGGAGTCGGCTGTGGCTTCGTCTTGGCCCGCGCCGCCTTCATCTTGGCCGTCACCGGTTGACTCGGATGAATTTGGGCCCGGATCGGCAGCGTCTGGGGCGTCCCCGTCGCCGGTCTCTCCTGCGGCATCGCCCTCGCCACCATCGCCCTCGCCACCATCGCCCTCTCCGGCATTGCCCTCGCCGGCATCGCCTTCGCCACCACCACCGCCGCCGGCCGAGTCGACCGCCTCGTCGAGGCGGCTGTCTCCGTTCATCTGGTCAGTGACCCGCGTCAGTGTGTAGAGGACGTCGCCGAGTTCCTCATCGCCCCCGACTCGGTCGATAATCTCCTGGCGGCGGCGACTGTCGTCGCGAGACTCCGTGATCAACCACGTGGTCTCGTTTATGCGCTCCATATCGGTGACGATGATCCCCAACTCGATGCCGCGCGAGCGGTTGAATTGGGCGATCGCCTCTTCTTCGCTGAGCCCGCCTTCGACGGCACCGACGATGTGGATGTCGTCACTCTGCAACCCATTCGGATCGACGAACCGAATCGGGTTATTGCGCACGAACCTGTATAGGTTGAGCCCGTCGACGGGCCCGGCCGGGTCGGGGCTGACCCAGTTGCCGATAAAGGGCGCGTAGTAGCGGTATTCGTAGTAGTACAGCCCGGTGGTGTCGTCGCGAAGCTTGCCGCTGTAGCGGTACTCCTTGAGCTTGACGTCGCGCGCCGAATCGCCGGCGATAAAACTGGTGCCGCCGTAGGCGAAATACTCCTCGTAGGAGATGACCTCGCCGTTGGCGTCGAGCTCCAGGCTCACCGAGCCCAGGTGGTTGTCGACCCGGTAGTGGATCTTTTTCTGGTCGAGGTCGTCGGTCTCGGCGCCCCGGTCGTCGACGTCCCACTGGTGCATCGTGGCGATGCGCGAGGAGCCGTCGCTCACATGACAGGTGCGCCGGCGAAGGCGTATCGCGCTGCCGCGGCGCACCTCGCGAATCTCGCAGTCGTCGAGATACACCACGTCGGTGACCTCGACTCCGCCTTGGACGACCCTCTCGGTCACTTTACGCGCCCGTCGGCCGTCGGCGCCGTAGACGTAATACTCGGCGTCGTCGGTCTGTTCGCCATCGCGCTCGATGACGACCGCGCGGGAGAGTCGATTCGCCCAGTCCCACTCGAGCCGGTCGAGGTGCGGCAGGCGCACCATGTTGCCGTTCTCGTCGAAGAACGACTCCGGGTCGGCGATCTCGACGCCGTCGACGTCGTGCTTGGCCACCGACCGGTTCGAGTCGGGGGCGGTCCACAAGTCGGTCGTCCAGCTACGCGAGGCAGCCTGGTGGCTGATCGACTCGAGGTTGCCGGCCAGATCGTAGGCGTAGGTGCGCGTGTAGCGCTCCATGGCCGCGCCGTTGTTCAGGCTCAGGTGCCGCGTGCCTTTGAGGCGCGCGCTTCCCGGAGCGCTGTGGCGATAATCGTGTTGTTGCAGCGCCCCGTGGACTCGCCCGGTCGCGCGCACCAGTTGGTAGTGCGCGTCGTAGGTGAACTCGCGCGCCGAGGTGACGCTGGCGCCCTGCACCAGGGCAGTCGCGCCGGCTGCGGGCTCTTGGCGGCGATCGACCCACCGGGTGATATTGCCCACCGGGTCGTAGGTGTAGGCGACGTCCATGTAGCGTCGCGTCGACGCCTCGCCGGGACGCTCGACGCGCAGTCGGCTCAGTCTGAACGATCGGTCGTCGAAGTCGTGGCGAAGCTCGACGCCGTTGCCGAGCCTTGCGAGCGTGCGCTGGCCGCGGGCGTTGTAGGCGGCGTCTTCGAGGAAGGTCTCGTCGCGCAGCACGCCGTCCTCGGTCGACACGGTGACACGGCGCACCTCGCCGAGTTGTCCATACTCGTAGCGGTGGGTCGTGCCGTCGGCGAGTTGCTTTTCGTAGGGGCGGCCGAGCGCGTCGTAGCCCGCCTGGGAGACGTGGCCTTCGGGGTGCAGGGCGACCGAGTCGACGTCGGTCCAATCGGCCGGCGCGTCGTAGTCGGCGCGCAGCCGGCGTCGCTTGGTCAGCGGCGAGCCTGTGTGGTCGTAGCGCTCGAAGGCGAGCGTGCCGGCGTCGTCGAAGACCTCGAAGACCCGCCCGCGCAAGTTGCGGGCGCGGAGTTCGGCGTCGGGCAGCGCGGCCTGCTCGCCGTAGACGTTTCGACGCACCACGCGCTTGCCGCTGGTCTCATGGATACTGGCCTCGCGCAGGCGGCCGAGTTCGTCGAAGTCTTGGTGGACGTGGGTGCCCCGTCCATCCCAGCGGTCGACGGTGCGCCCGGCGGCGTCCCTGAACAACCACTTGTCGCCGGCGTCGGCGCTCTTCTCGTACAAGAGTCGACCGAGCATGTCGTATCGGTACGACAGCGTGGTGACGCCGCGCGGGTCGACCACGTCGACGGGGAGGCCCCGCAGGTCGTGGGTCGTGTCGGTGACGCGATCTTCGCCGGCCTCCCCGCCCTCGCCGGTTTCGACGGTGCGCACCGTGCGCCCGGCGGCGTCGAAATGTGCGGAGGTGGGCGTGTCGGCGTGGGCGAGGGCGGCGTCGAGCGCCTTGCGGCGTGGGTCGTCGGCGTCGAGCGCGACGCGCTCGGCGGCCCAGTCGGAGCCGACGACGGCGTCGTTTCCGTCCCAACTGGTCACCGACCAGGCGGCGTACTCCACACGTGTGACCGTTCCGTCGGGCTTCTTTCGGCCTACCTCGCGGCCGCTGGCGTCATAGGAGAATTCGGTGGCGACGCCATGAGCTTCCAGGGCGGCGTCGGACTCGAAGTCGGGGCTCGTCGAGAAGAACGGCTCGTGCCGACGCAGTAAGAGCCCTTTGTCGTCGTAGACCGCGTGGCCGGAGGTGAGCCAGCGTCGCGCGGCCGGGCCGTGCTCGACCTGTCCGTCGACGACGAGCACCTCGCCGTGGGCGTCGCGGCGAATCGCCTCGCCCGGTCCGGCCTCGGTCTTGGTCTGCAGCACACGGCCGAAGCCGTCCAGGTAGGTGATCGTGGCGTCGAGGCGCGAGTCGCCTGCACCTGCGCCCTCGCCGTCGTTGATATGCTCCTCGCGCACGATGTTGAGCAGGCGCGGCGGGCCTTCGCCGCGCTCGAAGGCCCCGAGGTCGTAAAACGAGCAGCTCGTGGCGGAGCCCAAAAGGGCGGCGGGATCGCTGGCAAAGTCGGCGAAGGTCATTCCCGCCGGCGCTTCCCATTGCTCGAGCGGGGCGTCGCCGAAGGCGTGCTCGGCTCCGTCGGCGCCCATGCGCGTGCCGTGTCGTGAGCGCGCAACGATCATTCCCATCGGGTCGTAGCGCACCTCTTCGACGTTGTCGTTGGCGTCGGTGATGCGCCAGGCGGCCATCCGCTGGACGTCGAGCTCGGCGGCTATGCGGTTTCCGAGGCTGTCCTCGCTGGCGGTGACCACCAACCAATCGTCGTCGAACGAGACCTGCCGCTCCCCGCCGCCCGGCCGCTCTTCGCGGGCGAGGCGAAAGAAGCTGCTCGCGTCGCGGTAGTGATAGGTCGTCTGCGGCGTCCACCAGTAGCCGTCGCGCAGCTCGAGGCCGGCGTCGACGAGGCGCGCCTCGTCGACGCGCTCGCCGAAGATCTCGGCGACCAGCGTCTCGGGAAAGACCGCCCGGTCGACGTGATGGAGCAGTGTGAGCTCGCCGACATCACCCAAGGGGTTAGAGGTGTCGCGGGTATCGTCCCAAAAATGATTGCGCGTCCAGGCCAGCAGCCGGGCTTCGACATTCGCGTCGGTCGCCTCTGTGTCGAAGGGAAGAGGGGCGTCGTAGGGCAGCGGGTCGTCGAGCGCCACGTCGACCTGCGCGCGAAGGGCGTCGATATCGAGGCGAGCGCCGTCGAAGTCGAGGCCCGAAAGCTCGTAGCGCAGCCGCTCGACCTCGACGCCGAGCTCGTAGCGAGCCGGGTCGTCGAAGTTGACGTGGTTCGTGCAGGTGAGCTCGGCGTGCAGCCGCGCCTGTGCGTCGAGGCGTTCGGGGCCATCGCGGCGCGGGTAGGCCAGCGACAGCCGCCGGCTAACGTTGCCGTAAGCGTCGGCCTCGAGTTGCACCTGGTGGCTGACGCGCGGGTCGTCTGCCTGCGCCTCGTATTCGTGGACCAGTGTCTCGGTCTGGGCCGGCGCGAACACGGCTTCGTGCTCGCCGTCGCTCGGTTGGCGGCGCTCGATCTCGTAGGCGTACTCGACGACGCGCAGCGGCGCGTCGGCCGGTCCGTCGTCGCCGACCTCGTAGTACTCCTGGCGCCAGGTCGTACCTGCCACCGAGCGCAAGGCGTCTTCGTGCTCGGCGTTGGTCCACGCGCTGCCGGCGACGCAACGCGGCGGCTCCAGCCGCATCTGGGCGGGGTCGGCGTCGAAGAACTCGTCGGCGCGTGCATCAAAATCGTCGAAGGCACCCACGTGGTTCCACGTGCGCCACATCATCGGGGCGGTGGGCGCGTCGGCGGCGTCCGGGGCGAGGTCGAGGGCATCGACCTGGCCGAAGCCGCGGAACCGACGCTCCTCGGCGTCCCATCGGCCGTCGCGGTACCGGTAGATGGTCTGTCGGCGGGTTTCACCGATGTGGTCGATCGTCTCGAGTTCGCCGACCACCGCGCCGTGGCGCGGCAGCTTGGTACGCCAGCCGCGGCCGTCCTGTTTGTCGCGCAGGTAGTCGAGCGTCGAGCGCCGATAGACCAGTCGGGTCTGGCGACCGCAGGAGTTGTCGACCGACCTGAGCGTGCGCGCCGGGGTCTCGCCGCTCAGGCGCAGGTAGGAGATGGCCTGACCTTCGGCGGTCGGCAGCGGCGACGACCAGACCAGGCAGCGGCTGCCGTCGCCCAGAAAGTCGACGAGCTGCACCGCCGCGTGGCGGTCGATATAGGGCAGCCCGCCGACGGTGTGCCCGGCGTCGAAGCCGTTGCCGGCCAGGTTCTTCCACCAGCGAAGCTCGCCGCGGCCCAGGTACAACAAGTCGGCGGCGCCGCTTCGGTCGAGGTCGACGAAGTGCAGGCGGCTCGGCTCGAAGGCGTCGTCGGAGTCGAAACGCGGCGAGGCGCCCATGAGCACCGCCTCGCCGAACTGGCCGCGGCCCCGGTTGGGCCAGTACTGCACCCGGCCGTTGTCCACGCGCACCATGTCGGGCAGCCCGTCGCCGCTCATATCGGCGAAGAAGAAGCGCCGGCCGTCTCGGCGAAGCGTGGGCAGGCCCCCGTCGCCGGCGTCGGGCTTGGCGATCTCGACAGGATCGTCGAACTCCTCGCCGTCGCGCGAGGCATACCAGATAAAGCGGTCGTGCCGATCGATGATCAGGTCGGGATAACCGTCACCATTCAGATCGGCCCACTGCGGACGGGCGTTGGCGTAGTCGGCGCGCACCGACGAGGCGAAGGTCTTGTAGGGCTGCCAGCGATCCCGGTGGCGGTCGCGGGTATAGCGGCCGGCCTCGCGGCCGGCGAAGCTCACCAGATCCGGGTCGCCGTCGCCGTCGAAGTCCTGCAACTCGAGCGCCGCCGACAGGCGAGCGGGGAGCTCGTCGAGCTCGCGAAGCGGCCCGAAGCGCCCGCCGCCCAGGTTCTCCTTGTAGTACCAGGCGCCGCCGCGGCGCATCAGAAGCCCGGGGAGCCCCTCGCCGAACAGATCGAAGAAGCGATATCCGTGGCCGTCGACCCCGGCAGGCACGTTGACCGAGGTCTCTTCCGGCGCCGGCGCGAACGCCTCGTCGACGGCGGCCCGGGCGTAATCGAGGGCGAGCGCAGGCGTCTCGGCCTCTTCGAACGTGCCGTCGTCGGCGCGTCGATAGCCGCGGTGGAGCACGCGCTCGAGCATCGCGCCCGCCGGGTCGTCGTCGTGCTCGAGCACCGTCGAGCCGACCAGGCACGGCGAGTCACCCAGTGCGCCGAAGCGGTGGAACATCATCACGCGCCGGCAGCGCCGATAGATGCGCACCTCGAAGCCGGCGCGGTGGTTCGAGAAGGCGTCGGGGCGAACCGGCCAGGGCGTCGATTCTTCGTAAGCCTGCTCGGGGGCCGGGGCGTGTTCGCCGTAGTCGAGGACGACTTCGAAGCGCCACTCGACATCCGACGGAACCGGCTCGTCGAAGGCCACGGGTCGGGTGTTGCCGTATCGAACCCGCTTCAGGTAACGCTGGGCGAAGCCGCCGTCGCCTTCGAATCGATGGGCTTCATGGGGCGCGTCTTTGTCGACCCCGGCGGCGTCCTCGGGCTTGTAGTCGTAGAGGATCGCGCTGCCCTTGGGGTGGTACTGCCCTTCGAGCAGCCAGCGGAAGGTGCGCGAGGCGTCGCGGGGATCGGCGATGCGCGAGGAGCCGTCGTCGCGTCGGCCGTACACCGACACGACGCCGTCGCGGCCGCGCACGACCCAGTGCGCCCGGTCGTCGGCGATGCGCACCCAGCGCTCGATGCGCTCGTAGGTGCGCTCGACGCGGGGGCGATAGTATTCGACGCGCCAACCGTCATTTTCGACCACGCGCGGCTGCCACCGGCCCTCGCGCTTCTCGAGATAGGGCACCAGCGAGCGCTCGCCGAACGAAAACCGCTGTTCGCCTTCGTGGTATGACGGCAATCCCTTGCGCGTATCCAGCCCGATCGAGCCCAGCCCGCCGAGCGACCAGCCGAAGCCAAACGGCGAGTTGCGCTGGCCGCCATGGTGCAGCGACAACCGGGGCCCGAAGCCCTCGCGGCCGCGCGTCAGCCGCACCGGAACGCTCAGCCGCGCCGATCCGTCGAGGCTGTTCACCTCGACGCGATGGTCGACCAACAGGTCGGTCAGCTCACTGCCTTCGAATCCTTGCATGCCACACAATGCTCGAATCGGCGCCGGTGTCGCCCGGCCATCGAACTCGTGATGGTCGCAGGTCTACCCCAACTCTGAATGATTGAACGCATGGTGCCGTATCTTCGGAGGCGCTGCAAGACAAAATGTCAGACAAGTGACGCGATTGGCGGGTCGCGGCGGCTCCGGCCTCACCGAAGCGTGTCCCCGGCTCGCGAGCAGGCCATCTAGGGCAGTAACGCCCGCGATTAGCGGCGAGGGCAGACGACGACCTCGCAAAGGCGATTAGAGTGCGGCGAGTTGGGGCGTTCGGGTGGCCGGGAGTGTGCGTATCGACCGCCTCGCCAGGCGACGATTCTCCAGAGAGGCGGCACTCTAATCGCCTTTCCGCGCCCGCCTTTCAGGGAGCCCCTCGTAGCGGGCAGCATGTTGCTGGAAGTCAGTCGTCTCGCGAGTCCCGAGCGTTTGCGAAGGCACCAATCGAGGGCAGCCGCGATAGTGAGGCCTCGGGGATATTCCAGACGAATTGGTCCACGTGACGCTCCCCGTCGCAAAGGTAGTAGCCGTGCCAGGTAAGCCGAGCACCGCAGAATCGCGGGTAGAGCTGCGCCAGTGGGACTCGAAGCAGAGGCTCGAGGAAGCCCCACAACGGTGAGTCGGTGATAGGTCGCGGGCCGCCGGTCATCGAATTAACAATCATGAGGAAATCGCTCAACGCGTCGGTGCGGGCAATGAGCTCGACAGACTCGCTGAATGGCGCGATGAGTGTCATCGCGTCCTCCCACGAGCGGACCACATATTTCCCGTCGGGTCGCATGATCTCCAGCTCGAGGGAAACGCTGCTCGACCCGTCGTAGTCTTCCCGTGCGATCTCCGAGTGTAAGGCCAGCGACAAGTTCTCGCCGGTTACCGTCACAGAGGATGACAGGCTCATAGGCTCTCCTGGGCGCGTCGGGTGCTTGTAATCCCCTGCTGCGCTTCTAAGCCGACTGCGCCAGCGTCGAAATGATGGGCGACCTCACGAACGGAGCCAGTCTCGAACGGCTTGCCGAGCAGGGGCTCGTCATCATCGACTCGAAAAATGCGCATCGGTTCTCTCCCGACAGTGCAGCTGGGTTAGTCACACAACGCCTCGCACGGCACCCCATCCTTGTCACGGTCGAGCTTATGTACGTCACTCTCACAGGCCTCGAAAACCCGCATCACCTGGGTGCACGAGCTGAAGTCCCCGCAGTTGTAGGCGTCATAGGAGCAGACGACCTCGTCGTCGGATTTGTCGTCCTGCGCACTGGCAGCAGGGGCCAGGGTGAGGGAGCAGAGCGAGAGGATGCTGCAGGTTACGAGAAAGCTAATGCGCATGGCGAAACCCAGTGTCGGTGGCGGATGTGCTCAGCGTAGCCGCGCGGCCGGCGGCGATGCAAGAGCGGTGGGGCGACGAGCATCAGCATCCCTTGCGGCCTCTCCCCTCCGTGTCGAGAGTTGTTCGGAGGTGAAACGGCCTCCCCGTTTAGATCACCGACTCTCACCGAGCGCTGCTACCTCGATTACTCGCGCATCCAGCACGACGCGGTGAAGGCGCTCGACGACCCCGACGACCCCATCAGGCTGCACGCCCAAAAGCTTCTGGCCGACCGCATCCGGTACGTCATTGTCGACGAGTACCAGGCCGTCAACCCGCTGCATGAGGCCCTGATTCGCCGCCTCTACGGACTCGGGACGAACATCTGCGAGGTTGTCGACGAAGCGAGGCTGCGAGAGCTGTGGAAGACTGCGCGCGTCGTCAGTCGCACAACGATTCGCAGGGAATCTCGTCGTTATCACCGTCCAACCGGTGCACGTCGGTCCCGCAGGCGTCGAAGCTAGGGAAACCGAAGCGCCCGCTCGAGTACCTTGTCGCCAGCTACAACATCCATCGGCACGGCCGCGAGTACCACATCCAGGCGCCTCTGCCCCACCGGCACCTCCGCCCGATGCGCCACCCGCTCGCGCTCGTCGAGCGAGGCCCACGTCTCGCGCCTGCAGGGGTATATCAAACACGTCGTCACGTGCTTGGCCTCCGACAGATTCGCATAGGCGAGCACCTGCAAGATGTCGTTTCGATGGGCGTCGCGCACGTAGTCGCGCACCGAGTGCCACCCGTACAGGTCGAGCTCCTCCCAGTGCGATTTGTACTTCGCGTCGAGGATGATCGTGCGCTCGCCCTGCTCGATGACGACGTCGGGCACGAGGCTTCTTTGCGAGCCGACGTACGACGGCTCCTAATCAATCGTCATACGAGCGCAGTGCGTTTGACGCGCCTTCACGTATCGGCCACTCTCCGGCTGTAGCAATCACAGCAAGCAATCACAACAACTGGGGGGAGCCGCGCGCTCCCGTCGAACCTTTTCGAAAGGAGTCCATCGTGAGTCAGCAACAAGCAGGTTCCGCACAGCGTCAACAAGCCGGGCGAGCGCAGCATCATGAGCGAAAGCGCCTCCAGGAAGTCGTCGTCGCCGACGTCGACATCTCGTTTGGCAACATGGTCATGCTCCTCATCAAGCTCGCGTTCGCCTCGATCCCTGCGGCGATCATCATCTGGGTCGTAATGCTCGTCTTCGGCCTCATCGCGGCGAGCGTGCTCGGCGTCGGCGGCGCGATGTTGGGCGCGGCCGGCTAACTCCGAAGAAGGCGGCCTGATGGGGCCGCCTCGGCACGGCCTCGCCGAGTGTTCACACGCATCACGACCTAATCACTCTCCTGCCACCTAGATGAGAGCCATTTATGACTGAAGACACCTCGATGAGAATTGTCCATCACAGCTGCGCGATTGATTTTCAAGGAGAGCCGGCCGCTGGTCTCAGCAAGCCATACACGACAGTTTTGAGCGGGACGATTTTGGTCTGTGGGCTGCTCGTAGTCGCGGGGCTCTTTGTCGGTGACGTCGAGCCCTTGGCTTTCCTGGCACCGACGGTGTCGTTCACGTTTGTCGCGGCCGTGCTCGCCTTCGAGACGCGCGAAGGATTCCTCGAGCAGACTGCGCAGGGCTCCGACCTCCTGCTTTCAAAGAAGGTCTTGCTCTCCGTACTCGCGGCGCTCGTGTTCCTCGCGGCGAGTGTCTCGTTGGCGGTTTCGTAGCCAACGCATATCTCGAGGCTCCCTGGCAGACGCCTCGCCCGGACTGACGCCGGCTCGGCGCTAGCGCAAGGTGTCGCAGTCGAGCCTCTTCGGCGTCAGTCCGTCCAAACGCCATGGATTTGTCGACATTCGTCAACACCCTTTGCATAATCTCACGTCGGTGCTACACTCCCTTCAACTTCAAACTGAATAAAACTTCGTGTCGTGAGGGGAGCAAGCAGTATGCGCAGTCAGGCAGTCACGCAGCGAATGGCCTCGCAGGCTGAACTCGCGAATTCCCACTTCGACGCCGTGCAGATCCACTGCGTCTACATTCCGGACGAGTCGCTCCTCATGTGGGATGATAAGTCCACCGAGAGCGTCGACACCTTCCCGAACGCGCACCTCCAGCAGTTCAATCGCTCTATCCGCGCCTCCGTCGAACAGTGCGTGACTCACTTCACAGCCCTCTTTGCCGACGTCGATCCTGAGGTCCAGGAGAACCGCTTGCGACTCAAGTGCGAGTCACAGCAGGGGGCTGACCTGTGCGCGGTATGTGTCAAGATAGTTGTCGCGTCTGAATTATCTACGTCTCTTGTAAATTGAGCGGCGCAAGCCGCACCTCTTCGGGGCGCGTCCATCCTCGCGGCCTTCGACTCCAGCGTGCGGGATTCTTTTGGCGCGCCTGTTCATAGAGCTTTTGGCGTCTTTGTAGCAGCTCGACGTCTTCGCCCGCGTGGCGCTGCTCGGGGGTCACCCAGCCGATCCCGCTGTGATAGTGCTCGGTGTTGTACCAGCGGACAAACGCCTCGACCCACTCAGACCATTCATGCACGCCGTCGAGCGGCTTTTTGGGGTAGCCAGGCCGGTATTTGAGCGTGCGAAAGCTCGATTCGCAGTGAGGGTTGTCGTTGGAGACGCCCGGGCGGCTAAACGAAGCGGCCACCTCCAGGCGCTCCAGCGTCGCCAGAAGCGTCGAGCCCTTCATCGCAGCCCCGTTGTCGGCGTGGATGCAAAGTCCGCTCGCCTCGACCTGTTCGGCGAGGATCGTCTTTTCAATGAGGCGGCTCGACAGCTCCATCGATTCTTGGTCTTCGACGCTAAAGCCGACGATCTTGCGGCTGAACAAGTCCATGATCCAGTAAAGGTAGACAAACCGGCCGCGTACCTGGGTGGGCAAGTATGTGATATCCCACACCCAGACCTGGCCGGGGCTGGCGGCCACTAATTCGGGCTTCGGCCTGGGCTTCGGCGGCCGGCTTGGCTGGCGGTGGGTCATCATCTTCTCTTCGCGCAACACGCGGTAAAATGTCGACTCGCTGGCGACATACTCGCCCCGGTCGGCCAGGCTGCATACGATCTGCCGGGGGCTCACATCACAGAATTCACGACCTGTGGCGATGGCGACCACCTGTGCTCGCTCCTCGTCGGTGAGCGCGTGCGCACACCGACTGTGGGGTCCCTGGCGAGCGTCCTCGGCCTGCGGGTCTTTTCGCCACCGCTGTATGGTGCGCTCGCTGATGCCCAGGGTCCGACAGGCCTGGGCCTGACGCGCGCCGTGGGAGACCGCCTCTGCGATCATGTCGAGGATGACTTGTCGCTCTTGCCGATCATGGGAGCGTCCTCGTCCCCCCACAACCGGCGCGCCTTTTTTGAGAGCACCAACAAGGCGGCCGTCTCGGCCAGCGCGGCCTCCTTTCGGCGAAGCTCGCTTTCGAGTTCGCGCTTGTCCCGTTGGGCCTGGCGCAGCTTCTGGGTGGCCTCCTTCTTGGCCCTGGTGCGTCCATCAAGCCCCTCGTACATCTGCGCTCTCCAGCGTCGAAGGTCGCTTGTATGCACTCCTTCCTCGCGCAGGAAAGCGCCAAACTCCTTGCCCTCGAGCGCCTCGGCGGCCATCACAAGACGCAGCTTTTCGGCCGAAGAGCGTCTCTCGGGTGCCGACTCTGGCTTTGCCTCAGCACGCAAGGCACCATCGAGCGCCGCCTTTCTCCACCGCCAAAGCGTCGTCTTGCCCACGCCGCTCAGCTCGGCCAGGCTCTCCGGGCTGATCTTTTCGTCGAGCATCCGTCGAACAAGACGCTCTTTTAGCTCTTTAGGATATGGACTCATCTCGGATCTCCTTGTTGCCCCTTCGTTCCATGAAACTAACAATCGAAGAGGCGACAACTATCCTGACACCTGGGGTGCGTGGTGACCCCCGAGAACCTGAAGTGGGTGGCGGAGAATTGGCAGGGGGTGACGAAAAAGGAGGAGTTCAACCTGGCTGTGTTTGATCAGCAGGAGTTGCTCGGAAGGAAGCGGTTGGAGCAGGTGATGAGGGGTTGATGTGAGGATTTCGCGTCTTCCCGTAGGAGTAAAGTCACTAAGAGGTGGCTAACCTGAGTGCCAACTAATGGCGTGCGCGCCTGCTCATCTTCGGCTGATAAACTTGTTCTGAGCTAGCCGCGGGAACCGGTTTTTAAAAGTTGAATTAAAGTTTGGTTGTGATTTTCGTGGGTACTTCTAATCAGTGTAGCAGGACGGTGGTACGAGTGAGCCTGTCGGAACAAATCGATGTGGATTTCGAGCAGCTTAGAGTTCAGTTTGATGCTTTTATGGATACGCTGTACGTCGTGCGGGACCATTTTAATATACCTCCAGAAAAGGACCACGTCGCGACGTGCATCTCCTATGCTGACCTTCAGGAAATGCGCGAGGAGTTTGTTGTAGAGTTGGTTAACTGCATCGAGGACTTTGTGTATTCGAAGGCTAAGCAAACGGAAATGCTGGCACTCTTTGAAAAAAAACGAAGTGAGCGAGCTGCATCGAGGCACCTGTTCCGGCACTGCGTGAAGAAATTCCGCGTCAGCAGCGTAAAGGGGCAGTTTTCAGAATTATTACTGAGCAACTTAATACAGTACTTCTTTAAAGCGGTTCCGCTTCTGAGAAAAATGAAAATCACCACGAACCCGGAGCTTGAGCGCAACGGAGCAGACGCCATCCATATTGGCCGACGTGGTGACAAGTTTATTCTGTATATTGGTGAGGCGAAAACGTACGACCGAAAGTCGGGAGGCTTACGAGACGCGCTTACTGATGCTGTTGGCGACTTGATTCAACATCATTACAAGAATCACAGGCGAGAGCTCGACTTGTATGTTTACGATGAGTTTCTTCCGCCAGAATTGGAAGCGGTTGCACAAGGCTATCAGAGCGGCGAGGCTACGAATATCGAGGTGCACCTCGTCTGCATAGTGACCTACGATGAGAAAAACTCTTGGAATGGCGCAACTCGGCAAGAGATTCTTGACTCGGTGATTGATTCGATTTGGAGCCAAACTCAGCGGGCGAAGTCTTGGAAAGTGTTTGAGTCCATTCCGACTAATCTTATCCCGCGGATTAACTATATCCTGTTTCCCGTTCAAGAGATGGACGATCTGTTGAACATGTTTAAGCAGGAGTTGGGGGTATAGGATGCTTTCAAGCCAAGAGCGCATGTTGTTGACTTCAGTTTGTGAGTACGACTTGGCCTACGTGGGTTCACATGTTTGTAGTATACCTCAAGACCTTCATCCTTTACCTGACGCCTTAGCTACCAGGGCCTTGAATCTGGCTGAGCGTCTCTCCCGTCGGGCAGTAACCGACGAGCTACGAAGAGCTTGCCTTCTTATTTGTGGCCTCATCTGGGAACATCGCCAGAGCCATTGGACCGCTGTCCCATCCTTTCTCGTACAGGTCCTCAGCCGCCTCGGCCTCTCCCCGAGTAGCCAGATGGTGGACGACGGCTATGACCCAGTCGAAGGGACTTTTTCATCTCTAGGCAGTCTCTTTGCTGAAGTCGACGTAGGACGGCGATTGTTGCAGCATGAAGTGCGTGTGGCTGGACGGCAAAATATTACCCTTTCGTCCTTCCAACGTCGATTGTGGAAGGCTATTGATGATTATGATCGTGTAGGGGTGTCTGCGCCGACGTCAGCAGGTAAGTCATTTGTACTCGCTCACAAGATTGTTGATCTAGCTTGTTCAAATGGCGGCGATATCGTGTACATCGTCCCTACCCTTAGTCTGATAAGTCAAGTTACGAGAGATATTAAGGATGTCATTCGTCGTAATGATGTGAAAGGGTTGAATGTATACCAGACGGTATCAGATCGTTTGCGTGCGCGTGGGGATAGGAGCGTTTTCGTACTCACCCAAGAGCGTGCACAGTCGGCTCTTCTCCGAGAAGAAGCATTCAAAAATCTGTTTCTTTTGGTTGTTGATGAGGTGCAGAACGTTGAGCGAATCGCAAATCAAGGTGATGAGCGTGCGCGAGTCTTGCTGGATGTGGTTCGGGATGTTGACAGCAAGTTTTCACCGCAAAAGGCAGTTGTGTGCGGTCCCCTGTTGAAAAACATCGGTGAGCTTTCCAAAAGCCTATTGGGCGAAGGAGCCAGGACAGTGAGCGAAAATCTACCGCCGGTGGTGAACCTGACATATTCGTTTACTTCGAGGCGCGGCGGAAAGGTGTTCTTGCGCCAACACTGTCCAATTCACAATGCTCCCTTGGAGGTTGAACTTCCGGAAGGTGCGGTTCCGAAGAGTATTTTCGGTAAGCAATATTATAAAGAACCGCTTTTTGATCTTTTGACGCAGGTAATAGAAGGGATAGGAAAGGATGCTGGCAACCTCGTGTTTTCTCCGACAACGAATCAAGCTAGACGGACTGCATGCGCTCTGGAGGCACGCAATCATGATACTGTGAGTAATGAACCTCTGTTGACTGATCTGAGAGCATACATTGCAGAGACTGTGCATCCGAATTACAGTTTAGCTAAAACGGTCGAGAGCCGAATCGGCTACCATCACGGGAAGATGCCGAGGCACGTTCGTATGGCAGTGGAAGACGCTTTTTCGGCGGGAGCGTTAACAACGGTGGCGTGCACTACAACACTATTGCAAGGGGTGAACCTGCCAGCAAAAAATTTGATTGTGAGAAACCCGCACTTGTTTCTTCAACGACGTAGCGATCGAGACAATGTGTCTCTAAGTTCTTACGAGTTTTCAAACTTGCGTGGCAGGACAGGGCGCTTGATGAAAGACTTTGTGGGGCGCGCGATTGTCCTAGATGAGACCCTCTTTCAAGAACAGGGCTTAGAGCTATCCAAGGATGCTAAGAAGGATGTGAACAGTAGCTACGAGGAACGCTTTCAAGCGCAACGCAAGAGTGTGTTAGATGTTTTGCTGGACGGCGAACCCATATCACGTGACGTCGACGGTGCTGACTTGGCGATATACATTCGCCAGGCCGTACTTCGTGATGGCGAAGAGGGGAGAGAGCGTCTTGCTACAGTCGGGATCCGACTGAGCGACTTAGAATATACGGCTGTAAGGAAGTCGCTCGCTCAACTTGGTGTTGCTCGGGACGTGTGCAAACAGTTTAGGTATTGGGATCCATTTGTGCTTGACATGTTATACCGAGCTAATGCTCAAGGACGGCTAGAGGAACTTCCGAAGTCGCCACTAAGCGACGACTTTTTTCAGTCCTTGTTGAGGCTCATCCAACAACTGGAGCACGAGGCTCCCTCACGGTTTAACCGTCACCTTGGCAGCGCCTCAGGTAAGTTCTTGAGGGCCCTCGCAGTCACTGCACGCGACTGGGCTTCGGAGAAGCCGTGGGCAGAACTGATTGACTGGGCAGATAAAGGTTTGGAGCTGAATGAAGATTCGATTGAGCAGAAGGTTCAAATGGTTTTGAAATATGTGTCTCATGAACTGCCTAAGTTATTGGGGCCAATATCGTATATGCAGGACCCCGATAATCCCTTGCTGAGTTGCTTGGAATTCGGGGCGTTTCGTCCGGTGACACGCCGGTTAATTGAATACGGCCTCCCCAGAGAGACGGCCGTACGCATTTCGATGAACATATCGAGTGAGGCGCTCTTGGATGTTGACCAAGACGTGAGTGACGAAAGAGGGCTTCGGATGGCCACAAAGCAAGTCGCTAGCGCGCTTTTCCAATGGGAGCAGTTACAGATAAGTTCACTTCTCGATTGATGGGGTTGAACGTTTTCGAGGCAAGCAGCATCGAGTGCCTGCACCCTTTGCCGAGCCTGCGTCAGGGGTCATGATGGCTACTAAGGATGCAAACGGAGGAGGTTCTTATGGCGGGCAGACGTGACGCGTATCGCTTGGAATCAAAACCGCTTAGCACGGGGGGGCAAGCGGAGATTTTTCGTGCGGAGGTTAAGAAAACAGGGGAGCAAGTTGCTCTCAAGCGATTTTTTCGTGGAGCATCAAGAGAGCGGAGCCGTCGGGAAATCGATGTACTCCAGAACTTCGACCATCCAAATATTATAAAGGTGCTCGACTTCGATTCTGATGATTACAACTGGTACGTGATGCCCTTGGCTGATGGTTCGCTGGCAAAAATCGGCCCGAATCTCGATCCTCGATATGAACTCGTGGATCTTACTCAAGATTTACTTGACGGCTTAGAGGCCGCCCATTCAGTGGGGGTGGTTCATCGCGATCTCAATCCGCGGAATATCCTAAGGTTTACAGAAGATGCGGGTCCGCGGTGGGTTGTTGCGGACTGGGGGCTGGTACGACGCCCGCTGGGCCAAACAACGGTGCAGGAAACTAAACCGAACGGTACGTTCGGAACCGAGGGCTTCAGTGCGCCTGAATCATATAAGGACGCTCATAATCTAGATCAACGGGCGGATATCTACGCACTGGGTCGTGTGATTGCGTGGGCGCTGACAGCTGAGTGGCCCGTCCCTAATATAGCCGTCGAAGTGACCGGCCCTTGGCAAGAGTTTGTATCGCAAACCACGGCCCTGGCTCGTGAGGAGCGACCAGCTACCGTTGAAGAGGTTCGCGGCCTTCTTCGGCTAGTACAGCAAAAGCTGGATGAGCCACGCGAGAGTAGCTCAACGCAGTGGGAGCAGGTGGAGTGGGACGATGCCTGGATTCCGAGTGCGGAGGTCCATTTGCGCCCTGACGCGTGGGAGGTTCTGGAGGAGGTCGCGGGCTCGATTTGTAAGCGTTTCGAGTGCGAGAAGTCTACGCTGTTCCCGTATGCGCGACTTGCTCCAGGCGGAGCGGTACATCTCTTGCTTCAACGGGCGGAAACGCAGACGTACGAGGGCGTTGAGTTCACAGCTGGTGAGTGGTTTCGAGTCGCTGAGGGAGCGCTAAGCCCACTTGGACCGCAGGTTCTTTTCGAGTTAGGTAATCTTCTCGGCGAGGAGAGAGTCGATTGTATCTTCCGCCAGCGCGTCAAAGAGATCCCAGCGAAAGCTGGTGTACTAGATGGGTGGTCAATCATTGTCGGTGCCTTCTCAAAGTCAAATGAGGGGGCTGTGAGGACGCTGTTTCGATGTTTGACGTTGAGCGAAGCTAAACAGGTCAATCACTGGTGCAGTCAGAATGGCATCCGTCTCCCCATCGACGACATTCGAAACTTCTCAATGAATGAAGAGGCGGTCGAGCTCGACATCGACTGACGCTTAGGTGCAGAAAACCACCGCCGTTGAGTCACAGCAACGCGCGGCGCGTGCTAGGGTGGGGGGGCATTTGTGCGGACAGTTTACGAATGAACTACGCGGATCCTCGCTGACCTGGCAGCATCTAGAGCGCATTGCGTTTCAAGAAGAACGTTATACACCCTGCCCACGACGCAATCTGCTGGTCCCCGCGCATCCGCCAAATCTGCCGGCCCATCGCCCCATTCAACTCACCCGTCGACCCCATCGACCGACACCTCCGCCCCCCGGCAACGTCGCTGAAATCATCCAATTATGCCCGCTCCCACCGCTATTACATGCGCGGCTGTGCCTCCTCGGAAGCACACGCCTCACCGAGCTGTGCAGATGCCAGAGATGCACTGCTCGGGGGCGACGCAGCGGGGAACACGAGCAGCACGAGGAGTAGCGATAGGGCCTTGCGAAGCGTTGTCGTCATGATCTGGACAACGCAGAATCGCTCAGCGCACGAGCTCTATCGTCACCACTTCAACTCGACCTTCTCCCCGAACGACCGGACTCACCGTCGGCGCAACTCCTTCGACTCCACGAACGACCACGGTCGTGTCGCTCGAGACCCACCCTTTGGCCGGATCGAGCGCGGTCGTTGCGATTTTTAATGCACCCTCAGCACGAACGACCGCGGTCGTTCTTTCCATGGGTCCCCCCTCGAGACATAACGACCGCGGTCGTTCGCACTCGAGGGTGGGCCCTCAGCGCGAACGACCGCGGTCGTTATGTGCGAGGGATACTCCTCGACGGGGACGAGCGCGGTCGTGGGCGGCGAAGGTGGACCGTCGAGGGCGTACGAGCGCGGTCGTGGGCGGCGAAGGTGGACCGTCGAGGGAGGACGAGCGTGGTCGATTGGGCTGGAGGTGGACCGGCGGTGTGGGCGACCGCGGTCGTCGGCGGAGCGGGTGAGGTTGCTCGGCCGACGAGCGCGGTCGTAATGCGTGAAGGTGCAGGGGAGATTGCGACGACCGCGCTCGTTTGGGTTGAAAGGGATCAGGCCTCGACGGGGTCGTCCTCGGTCGGCGGGTCGACCGGGTCGGCGTCTGTGTCGGTGTCGATATCCGTGTCGGTGTCGGCGACCGGCGGCTCGACCGGCTGGCCGCTGTCGGGGTCGAGGACCTCGCCGGTGTTCGGGTCGACGTTGGGGATGGTGCCGTTTCGCTTCATGTGCGCGGCGATGCGCTCTTGCTGGTCGACGACCTGGGCGAGCAGCGCCGAGCGGACCTCGGGCTGGGGGCGGTAGTCGGCCAGGATGGTCACCAGCACGTGGTCGAAGTCCTCGCGCGCGATGTGCTCGGCGGCGCGGACCTCGTCGAAGGTGACCTCGTCGCGCTGGCGCACGTCGAGGTCCTCGGCGAACTGCTCGACCAGGTCGCGCAGCTGGTCGATGAGCACGACCATGCCGCACTCGACGATGTGGTCGGCGAACTCGTCGTCGATGCGCTGGAGCATCACCTCGAGGGCGGCGAGCTGGTCCTCGTAGCTCAGGCCGCTCAGGGGGCGCACGCCGTTGGGAAAGAAGACGCTTTTGAGCTCGCGGGCCATCTGCTGGCGCCTGGGGCGCCGGCCGTTTCGGCTCAGCGCGCCCAGGTGTTTGTCGGTCGCGGTGAGCGTCTTGTCGATGGTGTTGTCGGTCTCGCTGGCGCCGCCGCGGCCCTTGGTGACCTGGCGCTCCTGCACGTTCCAGTTGAAGCGCATGCCGTTGGCCTTTTGGGCCGAGGCCAACGCCGTGTCGATACGCGCCTGCAGCGTCGGGTTGGGCTGCGGCAGGTTGGGCATCTGTCGGATGATATCCTTCAGGCAGAACACCATGCTGCCGATGGACATCTGGTACATTTCAGAAAAGGGCGCAATCTGCATCGTCGTCTCCTGGTGAAGGCCCCCAGGCTTGGAGCACCATAGGGGCACAGAGCAGTTGTACGTGGCACCAATGGATGAGATTGGCTGTCTCGTACAAACTCGCGCCCGCCCATTGGGCTAGACACGCACACACACCGAGAAGCAATCGGTCGCTGCTGCCGGGGGCCGCCACTGTGTCCCCCAGCGTCGTTTTAGATGTTGTGCGTCGCAGAATAGCAGAAGGGGGGAGGGGAGGGAAGAGGGGATGGGGCGTCGAGACGACCTCGCCCCGAGCATTCGTGCGGCGCATGCACCAAGCACCTACCCAGCCCACGACGCAATCTGCTGGTCGCGGCGCATCCGGCGAATCTGCCGGTCCATCGCCCCGTAGATGACCTCCAGGTCGACGCCATCCGCCGACAAATTCGTCCCGGGCAGTGACGCGTCCGCCTCGCACACGAACGTGTCGCGAAGCTGCGGCGCGCCGTCCAGATACGCCCGCTCCCACCACCCTACAATCCGCGGCCGCGCCACCTCGAGCAGGTCGGGCGCCGGCAGCTTGTCGCCCTTCTTCTGGTTCGCCGTGACCGTCGCCGGCAGCAGGTTCCACAGCGAGTTGTTGAACCAGCGGCTGTAGGGGATGCAGTGGTCGATCTCGCACTGGTCGCGGCGCTTGATGGGGCGGCCGGTCCACACGCCGTCGATGGGTCCGCTGCGGGTCAGCTCGGTGACGATGCCCGCGACTTGCTTGGTATCGCGCGGGTCCTCGCCGGCCCAGGCGAGCGCGGCGGCGTAGTCGTCGACGGTGTGGGGGGCGTTGCCGTCGATGCCGCGCATCATGCGGGTCCATTCGTCGAGCACCGTGGGCTCGATCCACACCCAGAAGCGCGCCATCGCGTGGAAGATGTGGGCGGGGACGATGACCTCGCCGAAGCTCTCGAGGTAGGCGGGGGTGAGCTCGACGGCGCGGGCCGTGCTCGACAGGCGCTCGTTGGCGTACCGAAAGATGGGGACGTCGCTCTCGAGGTAGGTGATGTGGCGCAAGGGGCCGCTCGAGCCGAGCGACTTGCGGATCTTTTTGAGCGTCGTGTGCAGCAGTTGGGCGCGGTCGCCGGTGAACTTCGCGCCGAAGCGCAGGTCGTAGAGCGAGAGCTGTTGGGCCAGGTCTTCGACCTCGCCGCGGAAGGCGGCCTGGGTGCCCTGGTGGCGGTGCTGGGCCATGCCGCGGGTGATGGGCTCCCAGTAGTTCTTGAGCCAGAACAGACACACCAGCCCCATCGGCACGCGTACGGTGCCGTCGTCGCGGATCTCGACCAGGCCGCGGGCGCCGGCGGCGATGCGAAGCAGGGTGCGCAAAAGCCCGAGCTTGTAGGTGGCGGTCTTGGCGTCGTTGACGATGATGTTTCGAAGGATCGGCAGCGCCTCGGTGCCGTCGTCGGTCGACTGGAACACCAGCGTCGACCAGTTGACGTCCTCGCGGCCGAGCACGTCGTCGGACGCATGGGTCATGACGACCTCGAGCCCGTGGTCTTGGGCGCGGCCGGCGAGCTCGTCGGGGTCGACGCGGTACAGCGTGCGCCGGCCCGAGAAGCCGACGCTTCGGGTGGTGATGACGATCTTGCCGCCCGGGTTGAGCAGCCCGGCGAGCTTTCGCATGGCGCGGTCGCGCTCCTCGGGGCGAAGGTGCATCCACACGGCGCTCAGCAAGATGAGGTCGTAGTGGTCGCCGAGCTCGTAGACCTTTTGCAGGGCGGGCAGCGAGTCGGCGACCCAGTGGATGCTCTTGTCGGGGTGAAGCGTCTGGGCGCGCTCGCGAAGCCGGTCCGCGGGCTCGACGGCGACGACGTCGTGGCCGCGAGCAGCAAGCGCGGCCGCATCGCGCCCGGAGCCTGCCCCCACGTCGAGCACCTGGGCTCGGTGCTTGGGTAGATGCTCGACAATCTTATCGTGGACCGTCTCGAAGCTGACGCTCTCGTAGCGCTCGGCGAGCTCTTCGGCCAGGGCGTTGTAGTAGTGTACGTCGTCCATTGGGTGGGCCCCCGGTGTTCGTTGACTTGCCGTCCAACTCTAGCCTAGGGAGCCTCGGGCGCAAAGGGGAACGCTTGTGTGGGCGAGTGCGCCCACTTTCGGTACGGTAGCCGGAAGAGCAGTTCTCTTCTCAAGCAGTTTTGGAGGTGAATCGATGGGGGCTAGGCAACTCGACTCGAAGCTACTGGCAGCGTTCACGTCCGATTTCTTCGGCTACGGCAACCTCGCCGCCGACTCCACCGTCGACATCGTCGAGTTCGGCCGTCGCGCCGGCATCGACGAAGACCTTCCAATGTGTTGCTTCCGACGGCGTGGGGTGTGCCGTCGGCGTATTTTGGGGAGTGTGGGCGGATGATCGCTGGCCCCTTTTCATCAAGCACAAGCCAGTGGTAGAGTCACTGCAACTTACCTCGCGATAAATTCTTTAGATGGCGGGGGGATCGAGTTTCCAGTGAATGTGACGGCGCGCGTGCGCGGCCGACGCATGGCCGGCCCCGTCCTTTGTTGGCGCGTTACGGGAATCGAAGGTGTTGCAGATGTACGAAGAGAATAATCTCGAATCGGGCTACTGGTTGCGCTCGGTGGTAGATCTGGTTGGCGACTTCATCAAGACCTATACCTTTTGGGCGGCGGTGGTGTGTGGCGTCACCTTCGTTACAGTCGTGGGCCGAGTCGGCAGTTCAGAGCCGACGGATCAGATGGCGACGGTTTTGAGCTTCTCCTTTTTGGGCGCGATCGGCTTCTTCTCGTTCGCGTCGTTCTCGATTTATCGCCGTAAGAACGCCATGATTCACAATCTGTTGGCGGACGCCATTGCCCCGTTGGCCGTCCTCGTCGATCCGCTCGAAGGCTCCACGTACCAGTTCGAACTCCTCACCGGTGACTCTTATGAGAAGCTTGTCGAGCGCGCCGAAGACATGGTCGTGCTGCGTCGCAAGCTGCGATTGACCCAAGAGAAAGATGTGGGTCGGTCGGCCGAGGAGCTCGAGGCTCAGCAAGACTTGATCGAGCTTTACGAGAAGAAGCTCGATCGCGGCATGGCCGAGTTGCAGCGATTGAGCGACACGTATCATGTCCCCGACGTTCGCCTCGACCTGCGCGTGCGCCTCAAAAATCCGGACGAGTACCGCGTCGCGAACGTTCAGAATGTCGTCGTGGGCTTTGGCGCCAAGCCGGCTTTTTGGGTGCTCGAGCAGCAAGGGCTCTTCGACGCCAACGGAAACCAACTCCAGTTCCCGCTGAGCCTCGAGCCCGGGGCGGCGATTCTGGGGACTTACCGATGCAAGCTTCGCAAGGCCGGCAAGATCACTCCGGACAAGATGGCGAGGTATCTCGAAGAGCGCAAAGACACCTCGGTGCCAGTCCAGGTCGCGGTCCTGAGCGACGACACCTTCGGCGGCGTGTCCAAGTCTACCCTCGAGCACCACATCTCGCTCGGCCCGCTCAAAGACACGTTCACCGAGCACTGGCGAGCGTCGAAGTTCTACAATACTTGAGGGTGTAGCCCATGACCTTCGATGCACTCCTCGAGCGCTACCACGCCCTCGAAAACGTCGATGCCCGTAGCTTCCAGCCGCGCATCTTCAACAACCTGCTGTCGAGCCAGCCACTTTGCTTCAACCTGTTCGGGGAGCTGCAGCAGAACCTCGAGCTCGCTACCGAGGTGTTTCGCACGCTTGCGGAAGGGCGCATGAACGACGCAGCCCGGGCTTCAATGCCACTCGAACGAACAGGTCGATAGAAGGCGACCACAACTTTATTTGCGGAGGCTATGCCAATGGCGCCACAACGATGCAAGAAATGTGATGGCATCATCGCGGGGAAGACCAACGCGTGTGCGAAGTGCGGATACCATCAAGGGACCGCGCTCGTAAGCTTCGTACGCGGGCTGATCGTGGTGGTGGTCGTGGTGGCCTTGGTCGGATTTCTGGCGGGCGCGTTGTTCGGACGGTGAAACGCTACGGCCACTGGGGCTGCCACGTCGTCGATGCCCTGAAGGTGCTGCACTCTATTTCTCGACGGTAAGAGAGAGCAGGCCCTGCAGAACAGTCACGCCAGCTACTAGGGGCGAGGTTGGACAACGACCTCGCAAAACGGCGATTGGAGTGCAGGGACTCAGGGCGTTTGGGTGGCTGGGAGCGCGCTCGGAGCTTGGGGCTAAGGCTACGTTGGTTCATGTTTGTGGCCAACGCGGGTCGTCGAAGCGTTGAATCTCGATGAGGTAGCCGTCCGGATCGCGAACGAAGGCCTGGTAGATCTGGAAGCGCTCGTTGGCTTTGGGTCCCGATTCGATTTCCACGCCGGCCTCTTCGAGCTGCGCGCAGAAGGCGTCGACGTCGTCGCGCACCAGCGTCACGATGATGCCGTTGGGCGCCGGTCCGTCCTTGTGGTCGCAAAATCCCAGAAAGGCATCTTCGCCGACGCGATAGATGTGGCACGCGCCCTGGTCGAGCACCATCTCGAGGCCCAGATGATTGCCGTAAAAATCGTCGGTGCGTGTCAGGTCGTCGACCTGAAGAAACGTGATCTGCTGCATATGTCCTCCGCGATTCTTGTAAGTTGTACGGTCTCAGAGTGGGAGGTTAAGCGGCGCAAATCCATCGGTAAAGATGCGCTAACACGAGCTTTGAGTAGGGGGAGGTCAATAAAATGACTTTCGACCGCCTCACCAAGACGACGTCAGCTTGCGTCCGTGCCATATCCGTGGGGTGAATAGCCGAAATGCCCATTGAATGCGGCTCGTCGGGGAATGTAGTTCTCTTACGCTGCGTACCGACTTCCACTGGTATGGCGGTATGTTCGCTGGACGCACCCAAGATTGGACACTCTCGACATCTCGAGACCCTCTCGAGCAGGTGCTAGATGTGGACGGGCTGGGGCGCCCGGTCGGCTGGCAATATTCAGTCGTAGACGTGAGTTCCCACGGCACTGCCTGGGGTGATGCATATTGTGGTGGCACGTGGTCCGCGTCCCATTGTTCAGCACCGATGCTCGATATTGAGGTCGTTCGCGATCCTCTCGGACGTATCGGCAGCTTGAAGTGGCGTTTCGGCCATCCGATGTTCCAACTGGACGGAACTATTCGTCCAGATAGTGAACACGCACAGCCGTGGCGCGGTTACAAGTACAACAAGAAGGGGTACCTGAGCGGCGTGTGGGAGCAGAATGGTCTGAGCGAGGTTGTCGACACGTCGGGTGTCTTGGATCACCAAGCTTTCAGTAGCGTGATCGATCAAGCTGCTGCGGCGCATAACAGCGCTGCAAGTTCGGGAGCCGAAGCCGAACTTTGGAACTATAATCGTGAGACGAGGGTCGGCGGTCTCTTGTCCATCACGAGCGCTTCGACGAGTCAACCTCGCTGGGCCGTAGGAAACGCGAGGCTCAGCGGCCACCGCCTCGACACAGTTGAGATCGACCAGGGTACTTATCAGACCGAACATGATGGGTTTGGACGGGTTACTAAAGGAGTGGAGAAGGAGTTCCACTTTGACGAGCGTGGTCGATTAATCGGGGTGTCTGACTCGAACAATAGTCTGCTCGAAGCCTATGCCTATGACGCTTCTGGGCGGTTGGCTCAGATTATCACGCCAGGCGGCAATGAGACGGACGTTGCATATTTTGACAATCAGATAGCAGCGCTCATCGATGAGTCTGGCAACGACGCTACCGAATTCGGTTGGGGCGTGCACCTCGATCAACTCATTGAGTTGCGTAGAGTGGATCTGGGAACGTCGTCGGAAACGGACCACTTGGTGCCCTTGGCTGACCACCGCAATTCTGTCGTCGGCGTTTGGGATGCCAACGCCGAAAAGATGCGCCAGATCTATCAGTACGACGCTGACGGCCGGCTTACCACCCGGAACGAAAACGAGTTCGCAACCTGCACCGAGGTCGGGACGACGTCGACTTGTTCTAACGAGGGCATGCCGATGCTCTTCGCTAGCCAACTGCGCTCGGAGGTCACCGGTCTATCTTATATGCGCAACCGCTGGTATTCGGCAAAGTTGGGGCAGTTTATCTCACCCGACCCTGCGGGGTATGTAGACGCATACAACCTCTACGCCTACGCAGGATTTGACCCAATTAACTATTGGGATCCGTGGGGCCTCGCCAAGCAGGGACACGCCGATGGCGCGCCGACGAACCCCTTTCGCGACCTCGGGCTTGGAACTGGAATTGGTGATCGTATCCGCGAACGCCCGAACCTCGACTTTGGAAGCGGCGAAGGACCAATGCTCACCGAAGCGCAACGTCGAGGACTACAGGCGACAATAGCTGTCGCCGAATTCGTTGCCACTGAGTCCGTCGGCGTGCTCATTGGTGGGCCGCTCGACAATCTCGCCATAGGCGCCGGGAAGCTCCTGCTGAAGGTCCCCGGCGTGAAAGCTGGCCTGCGCGGTGCAGGAAACGTCGCGCGCCGCGGCGGAAGGAAGCTGCTCGATGCAGGAGGTAAGCTCGGAAACAAAGGCAAACAGAAGCTCGCAGAGCTCGTCAATCGGCGGAGAGGAGGCTCGCCTTGCAGCTTTGTCGAAGGCACGGTCGTCGAGATGTGCGACGGCACGCTGATGTCAATCGATGACATCGAGGTTGGCGACGAGGTCCTCGCCAGAGACGCCGAGACCGGGGAATTTGCCTGCAAAGCGGTCGAAAAGACCTACGTTGACCATGAGCGGCCAATCATCGAGCTCGAGTTTGAGGGGCCTGACGGCGCCTACGAGCTCTTCGAGGTGACCGACAACCACCCATTCTGGGTGCGCAATCGAGGATGGACGCGTGTAGACGAACTGGCGCCAGGCGACGAAGTCTTCACCTCCGCCGGCGGCTGGTTGAAGGTGAGCGGTGCGACCTGGACGACGCGCACCTCCACCGTCTACAACTTTGCGGTCGAGGAATTTCGATCGTATTTTGTGGGTGGGGTCGGCGCGTGGGTTCATAATTGTGACTGGAATGACGAGATATTTAGACTCGGACCAGGAGATCCTCCGTCCCGCATTGAGGGGCCTTGGACAAAAAATGATTTAAAACAAGGAGCGCTAGGAGTTTCACCCAGAGGCCTTGGAAAGCCAGATCTTCATCATGCTGATCAAATGCCCGGCTCAGCCATTCACGAGGTGCGTCCTGGCAATCATCGAAACAACCCGGCGCTACACCGGAATAAGTTTAATCAAGGTGTTACTGCGGAAATGAGGAAGGAAGATCGACAGCTTCATTGGTGGTATCGGGCGCGAGAGATGGGTCTCGACCAAGTACTTCCAGACTGGGTATATAAAGAGTGAAAGCGGGTTTCATGAACGGCAGAGGGTTTATAAATGACGCACGAGGACTTTGAACAACTTGTTGAAGAGCTGAAGGCTGCCGATCCCGTTGCCTTCGGCCTTGAGTCAGATCCGAAGGCCACCGTTGAGCAAGTCGAAAAGGCAGAGCAAGATTTAGGAGTCACATTTCCGCGCGCTTACCGCTTCTTTCTTCGCAACTATGGTGGCGGGCAGTTCGCCTATTCACGCATTTGCTCAGTAGAACCGAATTCTCCCTGGAATATTGTTGAGCTAAATCAAAGTACAACTCTGCTTCCGGAGAACTTTGTTGCCTTCACGGAAAATGGAACAGGTGACTTTTACGGCTTCCAATGCTCTTCAGCCGGTAGCTGTTCTGAGGAAGTGTATTTCTACGATCACGAAGCAGCGCAGCAGCAAGCAACCGACAAAAAGTTTCTAGAGTTTCTAGCTTGGTACGCACTGTCTTGAGCTAACGCTTAAGAAGGTGCTCGTGACACGGTTTGCATATAAGGGGGTTTCAGCATGTCCGCGCCCAAGCTTCTTCTTCCAGCCTCTTCCGGCTTCTGGCGAGATTGCCGGTCCGTAAATTAATTTACTCGCAAATCCCGAAACCGTCACCCTGCTGCACACACTCCGCTTCTGCATCGCAGCCTGGGAAATCCTCAGAACTCGGCCTGCAATACTTCGCACAAGCTGTACCTCTCGGGCTCGAGGAGCATCCAAAGCCTGCAGCACAGGTCCCTTCACTCGAGCAGGGCTCACCTTGCATGCCACTTCCCTCGGCCGAGCACGTTGTCACCAAGCCAACTTGCGGGTTCTGTCCCACGAAACATGCTTCACCACTGCGGCAGCCGGTTTGACAAAGAAACGAGCACTGATACCTATCGAAGTCGCTGGCTGGGAGCCGGGCGCACTCGTCACCGGGATTGACCTGAGCGGGGTCGCTCTGCGCATATCCGTTCCACCCCCAACAGACGACCGTGCCGTCGGTGCGAACGCCGCAGGTGTGCAAGGCGCCACTTTCGAGATCCTTGAATGTTCCATCTAGGGGCACGGCCTGATTGGCATCTGCCTGTTGGTTCTCGAGCGTCTCTAGATCACTGCCCATTCCCCAGCATGTGACAGTCGCGTCGTCTCGAATTGCGCATGTGTGGCCGAGGCCGGCGGCCAAGCGCGTGAAGCTTCCGGTAGCAGGGGGAACCGCCTGGTCGAAGTCCTCGGCGCCCTCATCCGCGGATGCGTCGGAGCCAAGACCCCAGCATTCGATGCTGCCATCCTGGTGCAGACCACAAGTGTGGTTCGCGCCTGCGCTTACGTGGATGAAGTCGGTGCCGGCGGGAGCGATCCCTTGGTCGAAGTCTTCTTCTCCCTCGTTCGACGATGCATTTGAGCCGAGGCCACCGCAAAGGATTCGCCCTGCCTCAGTGAGGCCACAGGCGTGCGACCACCCCGCCGTCAGCTGTACCAGATCTCCGGTGAGCGCCTCTTCGACTGCAGAAGAGAGTTCCGGCTCGCCCCAGCATTCGATGCCGTCCGCCGCAAGGCCGCAGGCGAAGAGCGCTCCTGCGGTAAGCTGTGTGAAAGGGGTATCCGGTGGAATAGCTTGATCTTGATCGAAGCCGTAGGTGTTCTCCTCAACTGCATCTGGGTCACTGCCGATGCCCCAGCAGGTCGTTTGCCCTTCGGCCGATAGCGCACAACTATAGTGCGCCCCGGAGACGACCTGCTCGAAGATACCTTCAGGCGGAATGGCTTGATCGAAGTCGAACCCGTATTCGTCTTCCGTCACGCCAGAATCGATGCCGAGCCCCCAGCAGTCGATCTCCTGTTGCTCGTTCAGCCAACAGGTGTGCATGTAGCCTGCCGCGAGTCTCGAGGGAGCCATGGCCTCAGTTGAGCCTGCATCGCCCGACGTTCCGTCTTCAAAGGCATCTCCAGCATCCGAAAAGGTGACGGCGTCCCCATCTTCTCTAGCGGTCTCGCTGCCGCACGCGAGTAGCGAAAGGGTAAGGAGTGCAAAGGCAGCAAGTGAAAAGGCGTTAGCTGGTCTCATGGAGAAATCCCCCCGGTTACAGTCGAGTCGTGGCAGTCATCGAGCCGATGCTATGTCGTTCAAGACAAGACCGCAACCGACGACATTCGCGGTGTTCAGCGGCACAAGAAGGGAGTTGATTCACTACTCTTGTGGGTGACTACTTGCTAGCCCGCGCATGACTAGAAGAGAAATCAACCATGTGCTGCTAGGTCCCAAGTAATCCCCAAACTCCCAAGTAAACTCCCAAGTCGCGGGCGGACGGAGCCAGACTCCGGGTGACGCTCCATCACGGTGAGAATGCCCTCAGAGGCCGATTTCGACCTTCAGAGGGTGCCTGGGACTGAATTCCCAACACCCAAATCGCCGGTTCAAACCCACATAGCCCCCTTCCCGCATCGCAACTCCTCTCACCAACACAACAAGCCGACACCCCCGCATGTGCGGGGGCACCGTTCACCACCTCCCCTACTCCAGAAATACCTGCACCAGGTGAATCTTGAGCTTCGTCCAGTCGCACTCCTCCTCGTCGAGGGCGTCGCGTATCGTGCTGACTGCGTCGCCGGGCTTCCAGCCGGCGGCCTTTTGGCGGAGCTCTTCGAGAAACACCACTTCGAGGTGGGGCGTCAGGTCGAAGCGCTCGCCGCGGGCGGCCAGGCTCATCATGTGCTCGCAGATGGTGCTCTCGGCGAGGTTGCGCATCTGGGCGATGTCGCTCGGGTGGTGGCCGTTTCGAAGGGCGTGGAGTGTCTGGGTGAGGGTGTAGGAGTCGGGCCGGAAGCGCTCGGCGGGAGGGCGGTTGCTTCGGGTCTGGCGGGCCTCGGCAAGGTCGCCTTTGGCCTGCTCGGTGAGTTCGCGCTTGGCGAGCATTACCGCGGTGCCCAGGGGCGTTAGCCCGAGGGTGTCGTGGGCGCCGCGGCGCGCGAGGCCGTGGTCGAGCAGGGCTTCGAGCATGGCGACGAGCTGGGCGCGTGTGAGCGTGTCGTCCCGGCCGTGTCGACCAGATCGTCGAGGTCGACCGGCCCAGCCCCCAGGTCTGCTGGCAGCTTATCCGCAAGCTCGCCGAGCGCGTCGGGGTGGAGGTGCCCGATGCGGAGTTGCCTCGTCTTACTCAGATCTTACGGGAGCAGTCGAACGCGCACCTGCTCGAGGCGCTGCGGCGCGCCAAAGTGCGCGGGTGGCAAGCCGAGCCGGTGCAGGGAGACGCGACGTTCGCGCAAGAGGTGTCCAAGCCCGCCAAAGTGCCGCGGTTTCCGGAGGGGAGCGATGACGAGATTCCGTTTTGATAAGGCGGGTCTGCTCTCGGCGCAGGGGCTCAGTCACACGGCCTTTGTGCTTGCCAGAAACGTCACTGCTCGTCGCGCTCACAATAGGTCTCGTGAACGTCACAGACGCCCGAATACGTCATCGCTGCGATACCAGGCAGCGAGTCTTCGGCGCAGTGCCGAGGGAAACCGTCGCCTCCGCACCGCCTTGCTCGCTCACAATTGGCGGCGAGCTTGCCGCACATCACCTCGTCGTTCCATGTGTCGTTTTCCAACAGCAGATCGCAACCTTGTTCGCGGCCGAGCACACAAGCGCGTTGGAGCCGCTCGAAGCACGCCTCGTCGCGGTCGGGCCGACAATTGGTTTTGTGCTCCCAGACGGCCGCGTAGCACGCATTGGGCGCGTCGGTCGTGTCGCAGACTCGCGCGTGGTGCCACTCCAAACTATAGGCGCCGAGCCACACGACCAGGAACCACAGAACGACGCCGCTGAAGAATCCGACGGTGTAGTCAATGGCTCCGCGATAGGCTCTGTAGGCGAGGAAGCCGATGACCCCGACGATCACCTGAACGAGCAAGACGGTCACGTACGTTGGCGAAGTCAGGTGCGCGAAGCCGACGCCGTCCATGGCCGCACCGAATTCGAGCGTGGCCAGGGCGGCGAGGGCCGCTGCCGCGAGCCACAACGCAAGGTAGCCCGCCCGCGCGACGCGCCATGCAGTTGAGACTTCTTCTGACTCGTTCAATCGTTTGCTCCGACATGGGGCGAGCCAATTTCCTGACCGACCGCCCAGCCGATCTTCGGCCGCACTCCCAGCGTCTCCGGATCCTGCGACGTGCCGACAAAGCCGCTCACGAATTTCATCGGGTACCTATCGGCATAGTAGCGCCACAATACGTCGGCCATCGACAATCCGGCCGGAAAGTCGCCGACGTTGGGTCCGCCACCGATCTGTCGCACCCGGTTCTTGCTCTTGCCGATATAGTAGTTGCGCTGCCACCCGTCGTCGCCGTCGAGGTACGGAAACAAGACGTTGATCCAACCGGTCACGTACGGGCCGCCCGACGCGCCGCTGTCTTTGTAGAACGATCGCCAGAACTCGACGTCGGCGCACCCCTCGGCCGATTTCGCCACCCGGTCGAGCACCGGCCGGAGTTCACCGGTCCACCAGGTCAGGTCGAACTCAGCCAGCGCGCCGGCGCGCTCTTTGAGGTCCCACCAGTCGTCGGGCGTGCCCAGGAGCGTGATCTGCGGAAACCCGCAGACGGTGTGCAGCTCGTAGTCGAAGAGCGGAGACATCGCGTCCATCAGGGTGATCTCGGAGGCGGCTTGCTCGACCGGGCCGGTCGTCGAGAAGTCGGCCACGAGCAGGTCCCACAAGTGCACCCCGATATGGTCGGCGACCTGTTCGGTGAATTCGGCGAAGCAGCCCTCCCAGTCGTTCTCCTCGGAGCCTTTGACGAACTCGTCGCGTCGAACCTCGATGAGCTCTTTTCCCTCGAAGTCGACGAACCGCTCGCGCAGCTCGGCGACGTTCTCCTTGAAGTGGGTCGCAAAGCCCTGCGCGATGCACAGCCAGAAATCATCGGGGCTCAAGGTGAGCGGCAGGTGGTTATCGAACGCTAGATGCACTGTCTCGATAAAGGCGTGCGTCGTGCGCAGGTCCCAGCCCATGTCGTCGCGCGGCTGCACATAGACCTCGCCGCCGCAGTCAGCCTCGAAGCACAGGCCGTCGATCCGCCGGCCGAGCGCTTCGCGCACCGTGGAGGTCTCGAACGGCTCGTCGAGCAGGGGCTTTACGTCGTCGACTGTAAATGTACGCATGGGTTCTCTCCCGAGGGGGCGCGCGCTCAATCACACAACGACTCACACGGCACCCCATCCTTGTCGCGATCGCGAACACGGTCATTGACACAGTTCATCGCTTTTCGTTACTCGAGCCGGCTCGACGACCAACTCGAAACCGTTGCCGGCAAGCCAGTGACGAATGCGCTCATCGGTGCGTTGTTGCTTGAAGTCAAACCAGCGCTGGCGCTCGGCGGGCGCGCGGGTCAGCACGTCTTTGAACCGGCGAAAGGCGCCGCGGCCGCGGATGGCCTCTGCGAGGGCCTCGCGAAGTTCGTCGTCGTCGACTGTGGCGATGAAGGCGTCCATGTCCTGCCATCCTTCCTCGGATCCGGCGCTCGGCACGGCCAAGTACCGCCCGGTGGTGTCATTCCATGCTTCGACGCGTTGGGCGTGTGCTTCTTTGACCCAGTCGGGGTCGTTGTCCCGAGGCTCGTCGTCGGCGGCTGGAATGTCGGGGCCGAACATCAGGACTTTGCCGGTGTCGGTGTCGAGGTACCATTCGACTTCGAAGCTTGCATTTTCGCGGGCCATTTCGAGGTCGGCGATGGTGTTTTGGCTGAGATGTAGTTTCTTCATGGGCAATGGAGACGACGCAGATTCGAGCAGGTTGGCTATCTCTGTGGCCAATTACACAATATGCCTAGGAGGCACGCAACTTCGCGCACACTTCGCTGGGAACTCCCACCAAAAGCGTCTCGTCGCCATCGTTTCGGCGGATCCCCACGTGAACCAGGCCGTGGCGGCGAAGCTGGGCGAGGGGCGAGTCGGCAAAGATGTTGGCGGACGCGGATGCATTCATTGGCATTGCCTTTGGTGAATTCGTGTCACAGATCCTTCTTCTCAAGCCGTTCCATCAATCTACGGCGCCGCCCATAGCGTTCCTTGAAGTCGGCGAGCCGACGCTCGAAGGCGGCAGAGTTATCTTTGCGCTCTGCCAGGTCGTGTAGGTCGAGCAGAATCTCGACGGCCGCGTCGTAGTCTCGCGGCTTATAAGACTCGACGAGTTGCTCGACCTCGGCCCACAGCCCCTCGTCTTGACCTTCGATCTGGTCGAGATAGGCGTCGCGATTTCGCTGTTGTTCTTGACGTTTGCGCTCTTCTTCACGGCGTTTCTTCTCTTGCTCTCGGGCGCGACGCTCCTGGTAGAGTTGTTCGGCGCGCTCGTACAACGCCCCAGCGGTGCGAGGGCTTCCGGTCTCAGCAACGCGGCCGGCCAAGAGCCGGTCGTGCTCGGTGGCGAATTCACGGCGCAAGTAGGCACCGAGTGTGTGGTCCTCCCCGCGCACGACTTTCATCAGCCAGTCGATTTTTTGCGCTTCGGTTTTGTTGCCGAGCCAGCTGCGCAGCTCGTCGTTCGAGGGTTCGGGGGCCGGCTCGGGGCTTGCTTCGGCGGCGGCTAGCAAGTGGTCTTCATCCAAGCAGATAAATTGAGCCAAAGCCGACAACGGCCCGGTGAGCCTGTCGAGGCCCGCCGGGAGCGGCGGCTCCGGCTCGTCTGGCTCGAGCCAGCCGTACACGGCGGCGAATAACCAGCCCAGGTACAACGCCCGAAGGTCACCGCGGGCGAGTTCGTCGCGCAGCGGGGTGATAGACGACAGTAGGCGCTGATCTTCCCACCAGTCCTCGTAGCCGAGATCTTCGAGATAGGGCGCAAACTTCACGACATGATGGGTTTCGGTCGACCAGATGCTGAGGCACTCGTCCGTCTGGTATTCAGCGGCCATATGGAGATCGAGTGCGCCCAGCGGCACACGCAACATGACCTCGCGCAGGCCGTAGTTGGTGATATGCAGGTACGCGTCGAAATAATCCTCGACGAGTCGCTCGGGGCGTGCCTTCAAGTCTCCCCAGTTGTACTCATTGATAAAGCTCGTTTGGGTGATCTCGGCGCGTGTTGAGATGCCACGAAGCTCGCGCATCTGCTCGTCGCTCAACGGCCGGTCGATCGTGCGAAATTCGTAGTATCTATATTCACTCATTTGCACCTCATCGGCAGGCGGAAGGCCGCACTTCGAGGGTTAGCCTCAGCGCGAGCTCAATCACACAACGACTCACACGGCACCCCATCCTTGTCGCGATCGAGCTTATGCACGTCGCCCTCGCATGCCCGAAATACCTGCATCACCTGCGCGCACGAACTGAAATCCCCGCAGTTGTACGCGTCGTACGAGCAGACGACCTCGTCGTCGGACGTGTCATCTTGGGCGCTGGCGGTCGTCGCCAGGGTGAGGGACGAGACGGCGAGGAGGGCGGCAAGTGCAGAGACGAGGTGGCGCATCGTGGGACTCCGTGGCTCGAAAAGGGCTTGTCGCTACCTTCTCACCCTGTACCCTGGCGCGGCAACCCATTTCTGCCGACATCTGCTTAGGGCCTGTATGAAAATTAATTTGGTCGCGAATGACGGCTGAGTTTTGGTCCATTTTTGCCCGCAAAGCCTCGACTTAGCGCTGCTAAGCCTACGTTTTACGAACAAAAATGGCCTCAAAATCAGCTCGCCCTCGCTCGGGCATTTATTTTCGTACAGGCTCTCGAGGCCACAAGGGGGCTCAATGGCGCCCAAGCTCGTACCCCCGGGCTCTACGAGTAGCTCATCACCGACACGGTGCAGGGAGACGCGACGTTCGCGCAAGAGGTGTCCAAGCCCGCCAAAGTGCAGCGGTTTCCGGAGGGGAGCTATGATGAGGTTCCGTTTTGACGAGGCTGGTCCGCTCTCGGCGCAGGTGGTGATCGTGGTGGCCTTGGTCGGATTTCTGGCGGGCGCGTTGTTCGGACGATGAGGGGGCTGGGAGAGCGCGCTCGGAGCTTGAGGCAAAGGCGACGTCGGTTCATGTTTGTGGCCAGCGCGGGTCGTCGAAGCGTTGGATCTCGATGAGGTAGCCGTCCGGATCGCGGACGAAGGCCTGGTAGATCTGGAAGCGCTCGTTGGCTTTGGGTCCCGATTCGATTTCCACGCCGGCCTCTTCGAGCTGCGCGCAGAAGGCGTCGACGTCGTCGCGCACCAGCGTCACGATGATGCCGTCGGGTGCCGGTCCGTCCTTGTGGTCGCAAAATCCCAGAAAGGCATCTTCGCCGACGCGATAAATGTGGCACGCGCCCTGGTCGAGCACTATCTCGAGGCCCAGATGATTGCCGTAGAACTCGTCGGTGCGTGTCAGGTCGTCGACCTGAAGAAACGTGATCTGCTGCATATGTCCTCCGCGCTGCTTGTAAGTTGTCCGGTCTCAGAGTGGGAGGTTAAGCGGCTCAAATCGCCGCTAGATTATGAGCTAGGAGCGACTATCCTCGCAGCGTTTCACGAGGCTGGGCGAGTGATGGGAAGCAGTTGAGTGATGCGAGCAACGCGTCGCGGCCTGGTTCACCCGGAGAGGCTCATGGCTCACACGAGCCGTAGCAATAGCCGAAGCCGTATTCGTCTTTGGCTCCTCTGACGGCGCGACAATAAGGCGTGGGGCCATCAGGGTCGCACCCGCGACCGGTCGACAGCTCGCAAATCTGGCGGCATGTGCCTTCGCGACTCCATTTGTCCAGCTCGGCGCAGGCAAGCGGGGTGCTTGCCGAAATGCAGCCATAGATGGCCTTGCCGGTCCCTGGCTCGGCCACCGAGTAGCAAATCTCGCCTTCTGGGCAGTCTTGATCGAGCGGGTTGCATTCGCCGTGCGGCTCGGCCGGGTCTGTTTCGCAAGGGAAGCCATACCTGGCTCGTTTGTTAACTTCATGGAACTCGCCATTGCCCTGGCTGGACATGTCGCTCACGCATCCGCCGAGCAGGATGGCAACGAGCAGGGCCGCTCTTACCACGTCGAGCACCTGAACGTGGTGCTTGGGAAAGTGCTTCAAGATCTTCTCGTAGACCTTCTCGAAGTTCACGCTTTCGTAGCGCTCGGTGAGCTTGTCGGCAACGGCGTTGTAGTGGTCCATTGGGTGATGCCCCCGATGGTCGTGGAGTCGTGGGCCAAACCTAGCGTAGTGCTTCACAGGTGCAAAGGAGGAAGCGCTGTGCCTCGATAACTGTGTACATCCAGTCCGGCCGATCTGGTCGGGATGAGGGCAGTTGCAAAACACCCACCGCCTTCCGGCTCGTCGGGGAACGTCGTCCTCTTACGTCGGTGGGTAGTGCTCGAACGGGCGTTCACGGCTCGGCCATCGCCTTCAGGCGACGTAGGACCGGCATCTTGGCCAGGTCTTCGTCGTCGAGTTGCTCCCAATCGATGCCGCCGGCAGGCTGCGGGGGCTCGTCGGGTGTGATGATGCGCTCGGGGGTTGCAATGGCGTGGAGGCCGATGTCGTGGGCGTCGATGGGAAAGCCGCCGACGATCTGGGTTTCGTGGACGGTGGTCACCACCGGCACGCGCTCGTGGCCGAGTTCCTCGAGGATGCCGAACTCGAGGTCGCTATACCCCTCGCCCTTGCCGGCGCGCCGTCCGTCTTCGGTGACGGCCACACACCCGGTCACGATAAGGTCGAGCTGGGGCATCTGGTCGAGGTCGACCTCTTCTTTCCACCGGTCCCATTTGCTCAAGGCGGACGCCTCGCGGAACTTGTCGGCGGGAATCTTGTGGGGATCGAAGCGCAGGAATCCACCCTTCAGGCGCGGGGTGGGCACAAAGACGGTGATGCCGCGCTCGAGGGCCATGCGACGAAGTGGCTTCTGGGGCGAGTCGGGGTTGCACTTGATGCGCTCGACGCCGGCGAAGATGGGGTGATCGAGGAGGCGCTCGGCGGCCTGCTCGGCGCCGGCGAAGTTGGGAATGCGCCCGGTGACGGGAAAGGGAAACCGCGCCTGGCCTTCTTCGCGGAGCCGCTCCCACACCCATTCGCGTGCTGCCTGTTTGTCATCGAATTTCGTCATGGTTTACCTCTTTGGATTGGGCGGCGTGGGTGTCGATGAGTCTTCTGGATGGCTCGACCGCCTCGCTACACCACCGTGCAAAGACCTCAAAACTCTGCGGTGACCGGACAGTGATCAGAGACCCGCTTCACGTAGACCGGGCAGGCTCCCTCCGCCTCACAACCGACGGTCTCGCACGCCCCAGCAGCGTCGACTGAGTGGGCGGGGCTGGTGGCGAGGATGTGGTCGAGAGGGGTGGTGGGACAGTCGGAGGGGCGACTCCAGTACGAGGTGCACAGCAGCTCCTCGGAGGTCCAGTCAAGCTGGGCGGCGTCGGCCAACGCCGCGACCTCGCGGCGGTCCGACTCGCCGGTGGTGTTGAAGTCGCCCAGCACGACGACCTCGTCGCCCGAGGCGACCGCGTCTTTGAGGATCGGGCGCAGGCGTCGAAGCTGGTCGCGCCGAATCTCGCCGCCGTCGCCGCCGGCCTTCAGGTGGACGACGAAGATGCGCAGCGTTCGCTTCGCCAAGGTGGTCTCGGTGCGCAGTCGGACCTCGAAGGTTGCTCGCGCGCCGCGCGTCACCGCCGTCTCGCCGTGGGTGTGTGTCTCGAGGAGCTCGAAGACGTCGTCGTCGAAGATGAGCCCGACTCGATGGCGCACGTCTTGGTCGGCGAAGAGCACCGTCCATTGCGGTCCCAGGTGCACATGGACGGCTTTCTCGAAGTGGTGTGGGCGCGTGATTTCTTGCACGCCGAGCGCGTCGAGCTCGAGCGAGTCGATGAGCTCGAGGGCGTTGGCGGGCTGGCGCTCGGACTTCGGGTAGTTTTGGATGTTGAAGGTCCCCACCTTCAACGACGCCGGCGTCTGGCACATGACGAACACAGCGCTGCCAACGAGCCCGAGGAGCACGACGACCCAGAACCAGCGCCGGGTCAGGCAGACGCCGAGCAGCCGCCAAAGGAGCGCCGGCAGGTTTTGGGAAGGATGCGTGTGCATAAAACGTCCGATTCGGTCTGCGGTCTGTTGCTCCCTCGATAAGTCAACGTTTACCATCCTGCGGGTTATGTTGCAGCACCTGTGGGCTTCGTCGAGGAACCTGGTTCCCTGTCACTGGAATGCGACACGATCGAGCAAAGCAACTGAGGAGCGAGGCGGGGACCGCCCGGACAGACCATGAATCAACCGCGCAAAGAGACTATCGCAGCCAAGCTGCTCGACCACCTTCTCGACCGGGAGTTCGTCGCCCTGGACACCGACGAGCGCAGTGATGCGCAGGCTCGTGCGGCGCTCGTCGACAAGCTCGCCGCCAGGCTCGACGACATCTCTCGGCATCCCGTTTCCCCTGTTCGAGGGGCCGGTCGAGGACGTGCCCGACTACCGCAGCCGGGTCTTTTGCTGCATCTCGCTCATATGGCAACGCTTGTACTTCCTCCCACTCCCGCACCAACCCGGGTCGTTGCGCCCGAGCCGGCGCTTGTTCCCTTGTCGCCCTCGACAGTTTGTGGGAAACTCGACCCATATTTTCCACATTGCGAAGTCACCCCCGACGGCGGCGACCTGCCTTAGGCGCCGGCGCAGTATCTTGTTCGGGTAAGCAAGGCTCGAACACGTACACATACCTATTTTGGGAGGAGACATGAGCAGAAACCCGAGCAGACTGGAACAGACACTCACCTGGGTCGCGATCGCCGGATTCGTCTTGGCAGCCCTTGGCTGCTGCCTCCCCTCGGGTGACGACGAACCTCGTGTCGTCGAGCCGTACACGGGGGAGAAGAAAGAGCGCCGCAAGAGCGGTTTCATCAATGGCAGCATGGACCTCGGCATCTGGGGCGATCATGCCTACAGCAACGTCGAAGCGCTGGGGCGCCGCTTTTCGCCGCCCAATGCCTTCATCAAGTGCCACGGAGAAGGGTTTACTCGGGTTCCCGTGTCCGATGATAGGAAAGCGTCGCTTCCCTTTCCCGTCGAAGTCCACCGCTGCTCGAATGCCCGGCTTGGCGTGCCCTCCAAAATCGGCGGCGCGCTGGGTGGAGGTCGCAGCCCCAATGATATGTTCGCCGTCGTCGACGAGGGATTCGTCATCGCCTACTACTTCGTCGCCGAAAAAGAGACGGAGCTCGACGCTCAAAACGCCGCTCAGAGTATGTTGAACTTCCGCCGGCGCAGCGCCGATTGCGAAGTCTACGACGAATCCATCGACATGCACCGCTGCTTCGAAATCTACTCGCAGGTGCGTAGCAAGGGAAAGAAGGTCTACCTGATCCACGGCATGGATCCCATCTCCGCCGATATCGCCTACGAGCTCGCCTTTGGCGACGTACAGAATTCGAGGCAACTAACGGAGGCTGAGAAGGCCCGGATTATGAAGTGCCGCCCGCTGACCTTGGACTGCAAGCTGTAGAAACCAGTGATGTCGGTGGGTGGTCGATGGAGATTCGGCAGGACAAATGACGGGCTCGTCAGACGACATGAAGGGCCATTGTAAGGGCATCGTATGGGAAGTGCATTCCCCGACGGGTACGCCACAACTAGGGAACCACGTTCCCCGACAAAGCCCAGCAAGTGCAGAGACGAGGCGGCGCATCGAGCGATACCGACAAGCAGGTCTTCGCGTCGAGCTAATCGCTCAGGAGAAAAGGGCCCGAGCCGTTCGCCCCCGACGCCCACTGTTTTGTCATCGTCGGCGAGTTTCACCACACATGCTCCACTTCGCCCTGTGGGGCGACAGCAAAAAGAAGCGCGAGCGTTGACGCGGCAGGCACCGACAGTGGGCCCGCGCTGGCCCATTGGGGGGCGTGTTGCCCGAGCATATCCAGCTCACCCGCGAAGACGGCGATACCGACGCGGCGCGCCTCGCGCTCGACAGCACCGGGTGTCCGCACGTCGCCTACTTCCAGAAGGCCGACGATCACGACACTTCGCCGTCAAGTACGCGCGCTGGGACGGCAGGCAGTGGGTCGTCGACGTGATCGCCACGGCGTCGGCGTTCGATTGGTTGGTCGACCTGTCGCTCGACGAGGAGGACCGCCCCAGCGTGGTGTATGTCGACGACGAGCGGCGCAACCTGAACTTCGCCGAGCGTACCGCCGACGGCGAGTGGCACGAAGAGCGTGTCGACGCGTTCGGCGAGTCGCTCCCGCTGGAGGACGGAATCGCCGGTACGGCTGCCAGCACGTTCGTGTTGTGCTCGGTGCGCGACCTCGCCGCGGTGCTCGCCGAGCTGCACCGCGTGGTGCGCCCCGGCGGCCGGCTGTTGGTCATGGACCATGTGCGCCACGAGAAGTCGTGGCTCGCCGGCTGCCAGAGAGCGGTCACGCCGGTCTGGAAGCGGCAGGGGCTGGAACAAACACCGTCACTGCGTTATGGTCGCGCCATATCACGACTTGTTGGGGTTCCTCATTTTCGAGGTGAAAAGCTATGGCTCGCCAATCTATCGATGAGTTTTTGAGGGCGAACGCTCAGCAGCAGGGGTCGACCGACCGGTTTGTGTTGGAGACGTCCGAGATTCTGGAGGTCAACGTCGACGGGCACGTGTGGGCGAAGGTCGGCACGATGGTCGACTACAACGGCGAGGTGCGCTTCGAGCGCCAGAGCAGCTTCGACGGCGGGATGAAGAAGTTCCTCAAAAAGCAGGTCACCGGTGAGGGGGCGGTGCTCATGAAGATGGAGGGCCGAGGCAGGGTCTACTTGGCCGACCGCAAAAAGAAGATCGCGGTGTTCGACTTGGCCGGCCAGTCGATGAGTGTCAACGGCAACGACCTGTTGGCCATGGAGAGCGGGATCGACTGGGACATCGAGATGACCGGCGGGGCGGGGATCACCTCCGGGGGCTTGTTCAACATGAAGCTGTCCGGCCAGGGGATGGTCGCCATCACCACCAAGGGCAAGCCGCTGACCCTTCGTCCGCCCTTCAATGCTACTAATTGCCTAAGCGGATAGGGTGATGATCGGCGATTCGCTGTCTACCCCGAACCCACCACCAGGAGCCCCATGTCTGACGCAACCTGCCGCATTTGTGGAAAGAGCTACTCCGAGCGCGGGATGACCCGCCACCTGCAGAGTTGTCTCGCAAAGCACGCGGACGCCAAAAAGTCCGGCGTGCACCTGAAGGTCACCGACCCGTACAACTCGGACTACTGGTTGCAACTGGTAGCTGCGCGTGATGCCACCTTGGAGGGCCTCGACAACCTGTTGCGCAACGTCTGGCTGGAGTGCTGCGGACACTTGAGCGAGTTCGAAATCGACGGGGTGCGCTACGACCCATGCGGCGGCGGCGACAGCCTGGGGTTTGGCCCGCCGGTACGCTCGGCGGACGTGCCGATCGTGCGGGTGCTCGACGACGGCGCCGAGTTTGCGTACGCCTACGATTTCGGCTCCACGACCCATCTGGAGGGCCGTTCGTACGGCGCTGCGCCGTGGCCGGCCGACCTCGCCGTCGAATCGCCGGAGTCCGTGCGCCGGATCATAGTGTTGGCGCGAAATGAGGCGCCGGTCTTCGAATGTACGGTCTGCGGAAAACCCGCCGCGTGGGTTTGTACGGAGTGTCAATGGGAGGCCGAGGGCTTTTTGTGCCAAGAGCATGCCCGCACGCACGAGTGCGGCACCTCGTGGCTGCTTCCGGTGGTCAACTCACCGCGCATGGGCGTGTGTGATTATTCGGGGCCGAGCGATGCGATGGCGTCAGAAGGTTGGGAGCGTGAGGACGAGCCGACGCGCTCGGGGCGCGAGGTGGTCGACGAGCTGTTCGAAGAGCCGCCGGTCGACGAGGCCGAGTTGGCCTATCGCATCGGCCAGGCGGACGCCGACGAACTCCTCGCCGCCCTGGTCGACCGCGCCGAGCGCGGCGACATCGGACGTGGCGAGCGCGCCTGGGTCATGGCGATCTTCGGCGATCTGGGCCTCGGCGACCAGCTCGAGCGGCTGCAGAAGGTTGTCGCCGACCCCGACGCCGACGAGGCGCTTCGCCGGTTTGCGTTCGCGGCGCTTTCGGGAGACGAGCGCGTCGACATGGATGAGCTGGTCGGCCTGGTCGGCGAGGGCGAAGTGGCCGGCATGCTTGCCGACAGCATGGCGACCCTTTTGGGCTACGCCGAGGAGGCGCCCGAGCTGTTCATGCAAGTCGCCGACATGCTGCTTGCCAGTGGGGCGGAGCAACGCGACGCGCTGTTTGGCGTGGTCGAAGAGCAACGACACGAGCTCGGGCTCGACGCCGGCCTCGTCTACCGCGCGGTGCTCGCCGAGCCGGCCTACGAGCCGTTGTGGCCGATATTGGGCGCGGCGGTGGTCGAAGACGCCGTGGTCGCCGACGCCGAACTCCTCGAAGACGCGGCCGCGTGGGCCGAGAGTGACGAGGTCGAGCGCACCCTGCGCCGCCAGGCGCTCGAGCTGCGCACCAGCGCACTCGACGGCGGCCGTCATATCGAGGGCGTGGGGCTGTTCGGCTCCTGCGACGGCAGCGGCGCCTTCCCCATCTTCTTGGCTCGCAAACGCTCCGACGGGTCGCTGACGGTGATCAACTTGTTGTTTCGCACCACCGGCGAGTTGCGCGATGGTTTTGCCGCGGACTTCGAGGGGCGCGACGAGCTTGCGGGCATCCAAGAGGCGATGCGCGCCCAGGCCGCCTCCGAACTCCTCGAGGTGCCCGTCGAGGTGGCCGCGGCCCTGTGCCACGAGCGGCTGGAGCGTGCCGAGGCGCAGGGGACGCTCCCCGACGAGTTCTCCGAGTTGGCCTGGCGAGTGCGGCGCTTGCCTGCCGATGACGCCGCGGTTCGGCGGCCGCCCGAGGCGCGCGAGCAGGTCTCCTTGGAACGTACCCGCCAGCTTCTGAGCCGGCCGCAGTGCCAGTATTGGTTTGTGGACATCACCGAGCTCATCGAGGCCGACGTGGAGGCGCCTCCGAACGTGGTCGGCTCGCCCGACGAAGCGTGGTTCGACGCCGCGCTCGCCAGACTCGCCGAGGCCGACGACACCGTCGAGCGGGTGGCGAGCTTGGCCGAGCACACCGCCCAGTGGCATGCGCTGGCCGAAGACGACACGCTGGCCGCCGAGTTTGCGAGTCTGGCCGAGCACACGCGCCGCGACCCCGCCCACAGCCCCCTGATGCGCGGCATGCTCGAAAAAGGGCTGCAGGGTGCGCAGGGCTTCGAAGAGGGCACTGATATCGAGGCCGGTCGCCTCGAGGCCGCCGAGGACGCCGAACTTCGCCGGGCGATGCGCCATCGCTTCTTCAGCGGCCTCGAGGTGCCGGTGGGCTTCGACGTCGTCCACCTGGCGACGAGTTGCGCGAGCTTCGTGCTCCTCGAGTCGTTGTTTCCGGCCATCGCCGACAGTCGGCAGCCGCGACCCGAGCAACTCTACGAACTCGCCTACGAACTCGGTGAAGTCATCGCGGCCTACCTGACCAATCAGCAGGTATTCGACGAAGACGAACTCCCCATGCTCATCGCCCAACAACTCGCCGCCCACGGCCTGGTCGCCGCCGACCTGGCTCGCGTGTTGCCGCCGTTTCTCGACCAGATGCAGGTCTACTTCGATTTCGTCGCCCCCGAGGCGTTCTTTGCGGCGATGCAGCGGCCGGAGACGCGCATGGCCGAGGCGTTCTACAGGTGAGCGGGCGGGAGGCGTGCGGGTGAGCGCAACTTAGTGATTCACTCTACGAACGACCGCGGTCGTGTCGCTCGGGACCCAACCATCGGCCGGATCGAGCGCGGTCGTCGCGATTTTTAATGCACCCTCAGTGCGAGCGACCGCGGTCGTTTCTTCCAGGGGGGCACCCTCAGTGCGAACGACCGCGGTCGTGTCGTCTCGAGGGTGGACCCTCGCGCTCGACGACCACGGTCGTTACGTGCGAGGGACAACCGTGGACGGGGACGAGCGCGGTCGTTGGCGGCGAAGGTGGACCGTCGAGGGAGCACGAGCGCGGTCGTGGGCGGCGAAGGTGGACCGTCGAGGAGAAACGAGCGTGGTCGATTGGGCTGGGGGTGGACCGGCGGCGTGGGCGACCGCGGTCGTCGGCGGCGCGGGTGAGGTTGCTCGGCCGACGACCGCGGTCGATCTGGGTGGAGGGAGACAGGTGGGAAGAACGAGCGCGGTCGTAATGCGCGAAGGTGCAGGGGAGATTGCGACGACCGCGCTCGTTTGGGTTGAAGATGATCTGGCCTGCTATTGACGTAGAACTATCATTGAAGGGCGGACGAGTAGAGGCGTTTGCGCGAGGCGCACGAGTTGCAGGCGAGCTACGTGGCTGTTGCCCAACCGCATCGTACCGCGCAAACGTTTCGAATCGTCCGCCCTTCAATGATAACTGCTTAAATAGCGGGCGCTGATTGCCTGCAAGGTCTTCGGCTCGAGGCTAAATCTACAGGGCGAGGAGCGAAGATGTCTGAAGCGAAAGAGGGGATCGTCGTCGGCGAGGACGGCGCGCGCCGCACCGCCAGAAGATCGAGGCGGCCATCAACAACGCACGCTGCCCGCTGCAGGTCATCGAGGAGTTCGGAAGCCTGCACCTATTGCCGGAAGCCTGCATCGGCACGGGCAAACTTTCGCCAGACGGCGAGGGCGCCTAGAAGCCCGGTGATGAGCCAGAGCGCCAACAGATGTAGCAGGCCGTTCAGATGAGCGTCGGCGGCCGGCTCAATGAGCGGCGCGAGAGTCGATGTCGAGCGCTCGTGCGGTGACTGGTTGTCGAGCCGAAGCTCCCGGGGCGCCCTCATGCCGAGCCGCTGGGCCAGTTTCGTGCCGAGCCTGTCGATATGCTCCGCGGTCTCCTCGACGATGTCCTCTTCGACGACTTCGATGACCAGACGGTCGCCTTCGTATCCGGCCGCGGGCACGACCTCGAAGGTCTGCGGCTCCTCGGGCATAAAGAGCGTGAACGCATCGTCGTCGGTGAGGCGGTCGTGGAGCTTTGCGGCGTTCGGCGGGTCGATGGCGATGGGGTAGGCGCCGTAGCCGATCAACGGCTCGCCGGTCGCCGAGTAGCGGGTCCAGGGGATTTCGACGCGGTCGCCGGTCTCGAAGGTCAGCCGCTGGACCGCATCATCCTCATCCTCGTCATCCTCGTCATCCTCCCAGTCCTCTTCATCCATCAGGTGGGTCTCCGCGGCGAGCTTTGCCATCGCGATATGAGTATCGGACGAGTCCGAGGCGCCATTGAAGACCGACGCGTCGTCTCCGTACATGCGGATGGTGCGCGCCCGGTCAACCCGCATGGCCAGGGTGTCGACGTGGACCTCCCCGTCCTCGTCGACGGCGCGAACCTCGAATCGTGCGCGGCCCGGGGCGAGGCCGTGGACGACCACGAGGTTCGCCACGTGACCGTCGACCACGGCGGTGTCGGGGGCCAGCGACGTCGCGGCGATGACGTCGAGCGGGGCCTCGTCGCCGACCTCGTACAGAAAGAGCTCGACTCGCCCTCCCTCGATGATCGGCTTGTTGAAGTTCGTGTGGTCCTCGAGCGAGTAGTATTCGAACACGATCTGTCCGTGTTCGCCGGTGTGGCGATTGAGATCGCAGCCGGTCGCGACGAGAGCTGCAGCGAATAGAACGAGCATCAGATAGAATCTCATGGTGACCTCCAGGTCATGGGTTCATCCAATCTACAGCTCCCATTGTGCCCGCTGAGCTATTTGGCAGAACTAGAATGTTGTTAGTGTCTATAAGTAGTGGTTATAGTGGCTGTATGAATTACGATGCGCTCATGGCCTTTGCGGTTTTCGCCCGGCACCGGAATTTCACGCGCGCCGCCGAAGAACTCTTCATCTCTCAACCCGCGCTCCACCAGAAGGTGAGCAAGCTGTCCGAGGAGCTCGACGTGCCGCTATACGTGCGCAATGGTCGAGAGCTGACGCTGACCGAGGAGGGTCGCATCGTCGCGGCGCATGCGCGCGAGGTCGGCTCTTTGACCGAGGACGTCATCGCCCGGCTCGACGCATCGAAGCGACGGGGCACCGTCGCGCTGGCCTCCGGCGCCGGGGCGTTCTTGCATCTGATCGAGCCGGTGATTCCCAGAGCGCGCAAGGGCCCCTTTCCCCTGCGCTTGTTGACGATGCGCGGCCACGAGGCCGCCGAGGCCGTTCGCCAGGCGCGCGCCCACGTAGCGGTGGGGGTCTTCGAGGGGAACCGGCACGGCTTGGAGTGTCACCCCTGGCTCGACGTCGATCAGATGCTAGTCGTCCCCGCCGATCACAGGCTCGCCGGCCATAGCGAAGTCGTCGCCGCCGACCTCGAAGGCGAGTCGTTGATCGTGCCGCCCGAGGGCCATCCCAACCGCGTCAAGACCGAGCGCGTTCTGTCCGGTGTCACCTGGCACAACGCGGTGGAAGCGCTGGGCTACGAGTTGGCCATCGCGTTTGTCGGCCACCGGCTCGGCGTCACGATCATGAACGACTTCGTCAACTTGCCCGACGGGTTCGTGGGTATCCCCATGCTTGGATTTCCAACCGTGACGTTCGAGGTCGCCGTGCGCGAAGGCACGCCCCACGAAGGCGCGCGCTGGCTGTGCGACCTGTTGCTCGGCGCAAACCAGCTCGACGATTGATGGAGTCGAAGAGGGCCTTCCACGAGCCATCCCTCCACACCCGCCTCGCCTGCACCCTCCCAATGTGCTAGCCTACGGGCTCATCCGAATTTCTGTACATCCTGGCCCTGTTGGGGGGCCGATGAGGCGTAGCTCGGAATCGTCAACGTGACTTTGGGCACTGTGAGGTGCGAGATGCACGCTGTTGGTGAGGATGTGAGCGGGTTTGTCCGGCAGGCTTGCTTTGGGCAGGTCGACGTGCGGCGTCTGGCTGGAATGATGCGCGGCTTCGAGGCGGCCGACGCCGAGGAGCTCGTCTGGACGCTCATCGAGGAGCGGCACTGCGAGCAGGCTGCGGCGGTGGTCGTCGCCGCGCACGTGGCCGGCTGTGCGGTGAGCGTGGCGGTGCTCGAGCCCCTTCTGGCCTATCCCTTTGGCGTGCTCGGCAAGTATATGGCCCTGGTGCGGGCGGTCGAGGGCGACCTGATCGACGCCCTCATGGAGTTGTGGAAGAGCGGGCGCATCGATAACCAGATCGAGTTGGCGCTCGCCTATTATATCGGCCGGCGCTGCGAGGAGCCGCCGCCCGAGGCCGTGTCGCAGTTGCGGCTGATGTGCCGCATGACCTTCAACGAGGCGACCATGAGCGCTCTGGGCGAGGTGGTGCGCCTGTACGACGACCCGGAGCTGAACAAGCTCGGCGAGCGTCACGTCGAGCTCGCCAAAGCCCATCCGCAGAAGCACCTGTTCGAGCGCATGGTCACCCGCCCGCCCCTCGAGCTTTTGCCCGAGCGCGCCGCGCGTCAGGTGGTCATCGGGCGTACCGTGCAGCGAAGCGGCGACGAGGTGGGGCGCAACGACCCGTGTCCGTGTGACAGTGGACGCAAATACAAGAAGTGTTGCCTGCGGAATGGAAATCGCGGTGGGCGCAAGCGTCCTGCGGTGGCGCGCAAGCTGACCGACGAGCAATTTCGGGCGCTTCCGGCTCACGAGATCATCGCGCTCGACCTCGACGAGCTGAACGAGGCGCGGGTGCTCATGGCGTTCGAGCAACTGGTCAGGTTCGGCTGGTTCGACCACGCGGCGCGTGTGCTGGCCCATATGGAAGAGCGCGACGTCGAGGAGATCGTGGAGCATCGAGGTCGGATGGTCGAGCGCGCTCTCTTTGCCGGCGAGCTCGACGTGGTGCGCCATCAGACTCAGTTCATGGACGAGGAGGCCGTCGCGCAGGTCGAGTTCGACCTGCTCCTCGGCGAGGAGGGCGTAACCGTGGCCGAACTCGCCGAGACGGCGCTACGGGTGCTTCGCCAAGAGGGCACCGACGAGTTGCCCGACCAGGCCGATCTGGCCGTCGCGCTGCTTCGCCGCCACCCTCCGTTGGGCATCCTCGTGGCCCGCGGGGCGATGTCTGGCGAGGACGCCAAGGACGCGGACATGCTCGCCCAGATGGTCGAAGAGGCGCGTGACAAGCTGCGGCTCCCCGCCGGCGACCGCGCCTCACAGATTCGCGACTTCTGGGCCGAAGAGCGCATGGAGTCCGAGCTTCGCGACCTGCTGCAGCGCATCGAGACCGCGCGACAGCGCAAGGAGGCTGCCGAGGCCGAGGAGTTGCGCCGCAAATACGCCGAGGCGCGCCGCGAGCGCGAGGACTTCAAGGCGCAGTTAGCCAAGCTGCAACGACAACTCGAGCGCGCCGAGAAGCCAGCGGACAAGGTTCCCGCACACGCCGCCGGTCCAGACGCTCCCGAAGATCCGGAGCATCAGGTGGCCCGCCTGCGCCAGAAGATCGAGCGGCTCAAGGGGATCATCGACGAGAAGAACGAGCGGCAAAGCGCGCTTCGCGAGCAGGTCTCCCAGTTGCACGAGCGCATCGAGGCGAGCGAAGCCGACGGCCCTCACGACAGCGTCGACACCGCGGAGGCCGCCTTCGACGCGCTCGACGCCGCCGAGCCCGACGCCTCGTGCGCCGTCTGCATGCTGCCGCGCTTCGACGCCGCCTTCGAGAGCGCGATGGGGCGGCTGCCTTCGTCGGTGGTGCGCCGCGCCGTCGAGAGCGCCACCGAGTTGGCCACGGCCGACACGGCTCACTGGACCGACGTCAAACGCCTGAGGACGGCCGACGTCTACACCCGCCGCGTCGGCCGACACTGGCGTATGTTCTTTCGGCTCGATCCCGAGCAGGCGAGCCTGGTGGTGCTCGAGGTCGTCTCCCGCCAGGACTTCGAGCGGGCGTTGTTGCGGTATCGTGGCTGACGAGCAAGACGAGCGTCGCAACCCTTCCAACCCACCAAGAACGCAAAAAGCCCCGGCCCCCGCTGCGGACAGCGGGGCCGGGGCTTTCAACGCTTGGCTACACGCGAGCGTGAGCTAAGCGATGGTCACGCTCCTCAGAGCTGGACCACGTTTGCAGCTTTGGCGCCTTTCGGGCCCATCTCGACGTCGAATTCGACGGCGGCGTCTTCGGCGATGGTTTTGAACCCGGTTTGTGCGAGCGCGTTGAAGTGCAAGAAGACGTCATCGCCTCCATCGTTGCGCTCGATGAAGCCGTAACCTTTGTCTTCGTTGAACCACTTCACTTTGCCTTCGACTCTGTTCGACATGCTTTTTCCTTGTAGTGTGGTGCTCTCTTACAGTGAATCCCCGTGCGGTCCGCTGCGCAAAACAAGACTATCAATGCGCGCAGAGACCACTCGTGAGGGTCTTTCTCGAACGCTCGAACCGTCGAGCGCTCGTCTTTTGGATGGACCAGCTAGACCTGATTAAACTTGTTCAGGCAAATCTACGAAGGAAGGAAGATGCTAGGTTCCAACAGTGCGGATGTGCGTGAAAAAACCAAATACCAGAGAAAAGGCGGGTTTTCCTAAAGATGTTGCGAGCGGGGGTTGCCCTCTCGCCGAGGCCAGCCCTAACAGCCATCGACCCGTATAGCAAGGCCGATTGCAGATTGTTCGAGCGAGGGCACAGCCGACAGGTCGCGAGGGCACTGCCGACAGGTCGCGGTTGACGCCGCGCCGGGCCCGGCGCATCATCTTTCGGAGCCGTGCCCTCACAAGTCGTAGCCATGCCCCAAGTCGCTCATTATGACATCGTCGACCTCCTGGGTGAGGGAGGAATGGCGGTGGTCTATCGCGCCGTCGACGCACGTGATGGTGTGGAGGTGGCGCTCAAGATTCTCAATGCCAAGCTGGGCGGGGACGCGGCCCACCGTGATATGCTGCGTGAGGAGGTGCGCGCCGCCGCGCGGCTGCGTCATTCCAATGTGGTGCGTGTGCTCGATCTGGGGCGCGTGCCCCACCATTTGGAACTGACGGGTGGGCATGTGGTCGGTGCCGGCCAAGACTATATGGTCATGGAGCTCGTCGACGGGCCGAGCCTGGAGGAGCGTAAAGCGCTTCGCTGGCTCGAAATCAAGTCGCTCTTGCTGCAGGTGCTCGGCGCACTGGCGAACGCCCACGCTCACGGGGTCATCCACCGCGACCTGAAACCGGCCAATATTCTACTCGCCGACGATGGGCGCACGCTCACCCCCAAGGTGACCGATTTTGGCATCGCCCGCATCGACATCGAGCAGATCGACACCGGCCGCGGCGAGGCATTCGCGGGCACGCCCGATTACGTGGCGCCCGAGCAGATTGTAGGTACGCCGCGCGACCAGGGGCCGTGGACTGACCTGTACGCGGTCGGTTGTCTGGCCTGGGAGTTGGTCACCGGCGAGCCGCCGTTTCGCTCCGAACACTGGCTCCAGACGCTGCGCAAGCATACCCACCAGCCGCTGCCCGCCCTGCCGGCCGACGTTCAGGTTCCCGCCGGGTTCGAAGGCTGGCTTCGGCGCCTGCTCGCCAAGGATACCCGCGAGCGATTCCGCCGCGCCGCCGACGCGGCCTACGCGCTGGTTCGGCTCTCCCCGATGCCCGACAACCCCTTTCCCCGTCCCTTCGAGATCGCGCTGCCTGAAGGTCATTCGACGATCAAGCTCGACCTGACGGCCCAGAATTCGCCGGTGACCTCGCCCGACGAGCCGTCGGCGATCGACGATACGATGGAGTTTTGCGCGGCTTCACCGCTCGCGCCCATCGTCGCGCCGCCCTTCCCGGCGAGCTTCGACCTCGACGAGCCGGTCGCCTCCGACGACGAATTGAACGCCGGCCTCGGCCTCTTCCACATGCGTCCCACTCCACTTGTGGGGCGTCAGAGCATCCAGAATAAGTTGTGGGCGACCTTGGCTCAGGTAAGTCGTACCGAGCAGTCGGCGTGCGTGGTTCTGCGCGGGCCATCGGGTACCGGCAAGTCGAGGCTGGCGCGTTGGTTGGTCGCCCGCGCCGAAGAGCTCGGCGTGGCCGACGGATGGAAAGCAATCCACGGCCAGCAGGAGGCGCCGCGGCTCGGGCTCGGCGGCATGGTTGCCAGGCAGTTTCGCTGCTTTGGTCAGACGCGTGACGAGGCCGCGCAGCGCCTCGATGACTGGCTCGAGGTGTCGGAACACCGCGAGCGCAATCAGCCCGATGTACAGGCGCTGCTCGACCTGATGGCGGTCGACCGGCAGTCGGACACCCGGAACTCGGCGCCGAGCAGTCCCGCGCAGCAGCGCTCGGCGCTGAGGCGGCTGGTCGCCACCGCCTGCGCCGAGCGCACCTGCATCCTGTGGCTCGACGACCTGCAGTGGGGGCTCGAAGGCATCTCGTTCGCCCTCGAGCTACTCGAGCGCGATGACGTGCCTGTTTTGGTGGTCGCTACGGTCCAAGAAGAAGCCCTGGCCGACTCGGCGCGGGCTCGAGAGGCGCTCGCCCAACTCGAGGCGCACGGCCGAACGCGCCGCCTCGACGTCGATCCGCTGACCCGCCGGGCGCAGCTCGAAATGCTCGAGCGGATGGCTCAGCTGAGCCCCCAGGACGCCCGCGCCCTCGCCGAGCGTACCGGCGGCAACCCGATGTTCGCCGTCCAACTCGTCGGCGATTGCGTCGATCGCGGCATCCTGCGCCCGACCCGTCAGGGCTTTGTGCTCGTCGAGGGAGCGCGACCGGAACTCGCCGGCGATGTGTACGAGGCGTTGCGCAGGCGCGTCGCTCGGGCGCTCGACACCTTGGCGGCCGATTCGCGCCGAGCAGGGTGGTTGGCGCTCGAATTGGCCGCCGCGCTCGGCCTCGAGGTCGACGTGGGCGAGTGGTCGCGTGTTTGTGAGTTGGCGCGGGTGAGCGTACCCGAAGGCCTGATGGATGCGCTCGCCTCGGCCCGCCTGATCGACCAGAGCCGGGGGGCGTTCTCCTTCATCCACGCCATGTTGCGAGAGACCCTGCTGCGGCGAGCTCGCTCGCAGGGCCGCTACCGCGCCGCGCATCGATTCTGTGCGCGCGCTTTTGTCGACGACGGCCCCGGTACGCGTTGGTCGATGCGTCGACGTCGAGCGCATCACCTGATCGAGGCCGAGCAGTACGAGGAGGCCCTCGAGACCCTGCTCGCGCTGGCCAAGAATCAGCTCGATTTGGCCGATGGCGGCAGGGCGCGCGAATCTCTCGAACTCTTCGTGCGTACGGCTGCACATATTGAACTCGACCGCAAATCGCCGCTGGTGGCCGACGCTGTCATCTCGATGGCCCACAGCCTCGTCAACACTTCCGAATACCTCGTCGCCCGCTCCTTTGCTCGGGTCGGCGCGCATCTCGCGCGGGAACTCGCGGACCCGGCCTTGGAGGCTCGCGCCATCGCCGTTCAGGCGCAGTGGGAGCTCTTCTCGGGTAACCTCGACGAGGGCTTGGTTAACATCGAGCGAGCGATCGAGGTCCAAACTGAGGCCGGCGCCGACGTCCTTCGGTATCATCCGTTCGCCATGGCCGGCTACATGCTGGTCTTCGCCGGCCGCCTCGACGAGGCGATCGACTGCGCCCGCAAAGCAGTCTCCTTGGCACGCGCCTCCGGTCAGCGCTGGCAACTGGGCCGCGCGCTCGAGTACGGCGCCTGGACGCTGCTCGAGGCGGGGCACCTGGACCAAGGGCGAGCGTGGGGTGAGCAGGTCCTGCAAATCGCCGAAGAGATCGGCCAGCCATTCTTGGCCAGCGGCGCTCGCGCGCTGCTCGCCGAATGCGCCCGCCGCGCCGGTCGCCATGATGAACTGGTTCGATGGGTCGAACAGGTGCGCGCCGAGGCGCACGAGTCGCACGGGGTGGCCCTCGCCGTGCTCGACATGCGCGTGGGTCTGTCCCGCCTCGAGCAACAGACCGGTGAGCCGGCCAAGCGCCTGCTCGAAGGAGTCATCGACGTGCTCCCCGAAGGCCTCGTCGAGCTGGCCTATGCGCGCGCCGGCCTCATCGTCGACGCGTTGCGCCGCGATCCCGACGCCGACGTCGCCGCCCACCTGAGCGCCATGGAGCCGGTGCGCCAGACGGGCAAGGTCGTGCTCGAGTTGGCCCGCCTGCTCGAGTGGGCGGCAGGCGAGGCGAGCGCGCGCGACCGCAGCGATGTCGCACGCACGCTGCTCGTCGACGCACGCGAGCAGCGACGCGGCCTGGGCGACCTCGACGCCGTTCGGCGCATCGACGAGCAGCTTGGCCTTCTCGACTCTGGATCGTGACACTCGGCCGAGCGCGCGTTAAGCTGGCCGCCCATGGGCCTCGACGCTTATCTCGCACAGCTAGAACCCCGCACAACCGGCTCGCCAGCAGCCCCTCCAAGCTCACTCATTGGGTTAGTTGGGCGCGGCTGGCGCGGCGTGCTCAAGCCGTGCGTCTTCTCGAAGAGCATCAAGATCGGCATTCCGGGGGAGGACCTTCGCAGCCTCGTCGAGAGCTGGCCGGGCCAAGAGACCGTCGGTCGAAGCCACCAGGTCCACTCGCTCGACGTCTCGGCAGGGCCCTTTTGGCGCAGCGGGTTCTCGACCTCGATGGCCTGGGCGAACGTCGACTTCGACGCCCCGTGCCGCGACTGCGCCGCCCAGCACACCGCGTCGACCTGCTCGCACAAAGACCCGCTCGAGGCGGCCGTCGAACTCGCCTACGCCGACGCCTTCGCCTTCCACGAGCTGCTCGAAAAGTCGGGGCTGCAGGCCAGCGGCTTCGTCGACGGGCGCTTCGTCGTCGGCGACTACACGCTGGTGCTCAGCGGTCGGCGTGGCGTGGGCGTGTTGTTCTCTCGGCTCTTGCCTCCCAATGCCTACGCGGGCTTGCGCCAGCGGATCGACGAGCTGGACGCCGACTTCCCAACACTCGACAAGGGCGCACTACGCACCAAGCCGGGGCCGGTTCGCCTGCCGCTCAGCCAGCATCCAGGCGAGCCTGACGGACCCAATGCAGGCCTGCGCTTGCCGCTCGACCCGGCGCTCATCGGCCCGACGCTCACCGCCGACGAGGCGCGCCTGCTCCAAAAGTGCAGCCTCGTGTGGGCGAAGGCTGCCCGCGAGGGCGGCGTCGAGCGTGTCGGCCACCTCGGCGACATCTTCGCGGGCGTGATGCTGCCCCGGACCGACCGCTCCGAGCCCTGGAAGGCGCTCGTCGGCCGGCTCGAGGGGCGGGCGCCCGCGCCGTCGACTTCCTCGTCGCGCTCCGACGGCGTACCCGACGGGCTCGAGCAGGCGTGCCGCGACCTCGGGCTCTTTCGCGGCTCGGGCAGTCGCAGTGTTTGGGTCTGGTGTCCCCTGTGCGGCGAGCGCACCGCTTGGATGACGCCCGACCGGGTGTTGCGATGCTTTCGCCAGAAATGTCCGGCCAGCAAGACCGACGGCGGGCTCCCATTCGAGGCGTGGCATCGCCAGAGCAACCTGCCGCCCGAGCGCATCCTGCGCGTCTTCCAACAGGCGGCCGATCACGCCGAGGGGCCCGAGCACACCGTCGTCGCGCTGCGCGGGTTGCTGGGCCGCGACCTGCCGTTTCGCGCCGAGCACGTCCGGCCGCGCAATCGAGCCCGCATGGCTGCCGAGGAGGAGAGCGCACCCGTCGCCTTCTTCGACCCGTGGCTCGCCGCCTATTACGGCGAGCACCTCTCCGAGACCCTCGCCGACCTCGAACTCCGCGCCGACGCCGAAGGTATCTTGAACACCATCGGCTCGGGCCATGTCCCGCTGGACGAGCTCCCCAAGAGCGCCCACGAAGGCGACGCAGACGCGTCCGTCCCGGCGTTCGACTACTGGCCCCACACTCGCTCGTCGGACCTTGCTAAAGAGCTCGCCGACCACGACACGCTGCACCTCGAGTTCGACGCCAACCCCGAGTTTGTGTGGCTCTCGTTCCCCGACGGCGCTCGCCTCGTCATCGAGTCCACGGTCCTGGGCGAAGCGCCTGTACGGAAGACCCTGGGCGCGCTCGACACCCTCGTCGTCTCGACGACCGACGACCTTCGCCACCTGCTCGACCGCGTCCCCTACGCGCAACTCAGAAGGCTGCCCATACGCACCCTCGAGCTGGCCGTACGCCTGCTGAACAACCGCCGCCAGAGCCTGCCCGTCCCCTTTAGCCGCTGGCGCCTCGCCCGCAAGCTGAGCCCCGAGCCCCTCACCCCGCTCGGCCTCGCCGACCTGCTGTACGAGGCGGTCGACGACCACGACCTGACCGAAACCTGCAGGCTCGAGAACGCCATCGCGGTCGACGTCGCCGCCATGGAGCGCGCAGCGCCCTGCATCGACCAAGACGCCGTCGACCTGCGGCGCGAACAGCTCGAAGCCAACTGCACACGCGTCGAGCAGGCGCTGCAGCAATTCGTCGGCCCTTGCGCCAACCTGCACCGCGCCGGCGAGATTCGCGCGCGGTTTGCAGAAGAGGGCGTCTTGCTCGACAACGTCCAGGACACCACGCTCGCCCGCGCCGCCGACGCCGCCGACTGCCCCGCCGCGCGCTGGCTCACCGCCTACCGACGCTGGCGCCAGATGGTCACGCGCGCCAACGAGTTGCGCCTGCTCGACGTGCCGCTGACCTCGGCCGAATCCGGACAAGCGGCAGGGCAACAAGCAGGGCAACAAGCAGGACGACCGCACCCGACCGTCGACCAACTCGGCACGAGCACGGCGCGCTTCTCGTGGTCGAAGCCCCCGCTCGGGAGCATCTCCAAAGGCGCCCGCAAGTACTTGCACGCCGCCGACGGCCGAGTACTAGTCAGCGTCGACATCTCCCAGGCCCAGCTACGTATCGCCGCCGACCTGAGCGGCGACCCGGGCCTGCTCGCCGTCTTCGAGAGCCGACGAGACGTCCACCGCGCCATCGCCACCCAGCTGTTCGGCGAGCCGCCCGACGACCAGCAACGCTCCCAGGCAAAGGCGGTCAGCTTCGGCGTCTTGCTCGGCATGGGCGCGCGCAAACTCGTCGACTACGCCGCCGGCTTCGGCGCCGAGGTCACAGCCGACGAGGCCGCCGCGCTCATCGAGCGCTTCTTCGCACAGTTTCCTAAGGTTCGCCGCTACCGCCATGACCTCTTCCACGCCATGCAAAAGCGCGGCTCGGTCGTCACCCCGAGCGGCCGACGCTGCCAATTCGACCCTCAAGGCGACGACCTCCACCCGGGCACGACGCTGGCCTACGTGCTGCAGATGACCGAGGCCGACATCATCAAGTCGGCGCTCTTGCAGGCGTGCAACACCCTCGACCTCGACCGCGCCCGCCCGTCGATCGTCTTGCACGACGAACTCATCGTCGAGGCCGACGCGGGCTACGCCGACGAGGCCGGGGCGGTGCTCGAGAGAGCGTTGGCCGACAGCCTGAACGCGCATTTGAAGAGGTGTGCGCCGGGGCCGTTGGAGGCGGAGGTGGCGAAGAGGTGGGGCGAGGGGTAGACTCTTGGGAGGCAGCGTTTCCAGCGCTGGTGATAGTGTGGCGCTCTTTCAAACACGACTTCAATCGCATGAAACACGACAACGACGACATCTGGTCCGCCCCGTCGGCCACGCTCGACGAGACTTCCCGCGAAAAGCCGTTGAGCTATCGCGTCTTCATGGTCGTCGTGGCCGTCCTGTTGAGTATCCTCTTTTCGGGCTTGGGCCAGTTCTTCAACCGCCAGTGGCTCAAGGGAGCGATCTTCATCGTGCTGGGCTTTCTGCTGTGGTTCGTCCTGCTCGGCTGGATCGTCCACCTGGTCGCCCTTGTCGACGCCGGCTTCGTGGCGTGGCGGCGCACCGGAGCCGACTGAGCACCCTCATTCTCCCTTCGGAAAGCGAAACTGCGTTGGGCCTGTCCGAATGCACGATCTTTCGCCACTTCACCGACAAAGACGATATCGTGCTCGAGGCGGTCAAGCGCCTCGAGGCGATGCTCGTGCAGACCACGGCGCCCGTCGAGGAGGCGGACGACCCCCTCGAGCAACTCGGCGGGTTCATCCAGCGCCGCGTCGCGCTCATCCGCGAGCGCCCCGAGATCTTCAAGGTGCTCTTCTCGGATGACCTCGCCAAGGCAGGTCCCGAGGAGGCGGCCACGCGTGTGCGCCAACTCAAGCACGACTCGATGACCACGGTGCTCTCCCTGTTGTGCCAGGCCAAGGAGCAGGGCGTGCTAGCCGAGGGCGCTGATCCCGACGAGTTGGTCTACGTCGTGCACGGCACCGCCCTCGCCATCGTCTTCTCGGGCGGCGACCTCGAGCAGGTCACCTCGGCCTCGGTGGACCCCGAGCAGATCTGGGAGGCGCTCGAAGCGCTCATGCGCAAGAGTTAAATCCCTCGACCGGGCGCTCGCCAAACAGAGCGACCCCCGCCAGCGCCCCCTCCGGGCACGATTTCGAAAAAAACACGCAACGATTCGCCCCCTTCAGCCGAAAACCGTAAGGAGGGGGCGCGATTGTTTGCGTCGTTTGTGTAAATTGACCATCAGGAATCGTGTAACTACAATCGTAATGGCTCACGATGTCCTGCGCGCTATTTGCGATTGTTTGCATAGGCAGGAAACGACATGGACATCGGATACGTGTGGGACGAGCACAAGTACGAGCAAGTACGAGACAAACACAGCGTGGACTTTGGCGAGGTGGTCGATGTTTTCGAGGGGAAGCTGACCCTCTACGAAGAGGACCCGCAGGGAAATCCGGAACGCTTGATGGCTGTGGGCCAGACCAGGAGCGGTCGAGTGCTGCAGGTGATTTTCACCGACGAAGACGCTCCTTTGGTACGTCTCGTCACCGCCTTTGATGCTAGCAAGGAGTGGGAATATGAGTTCAGGAAATGAGTCGAACCCGCCCGAAGAGTATCGCGAGGTTCCCGAGGATCGCGAGACGCTCGGTCGAGGACCCGACGCGCTGCGCAAGCGGCTCCAGCAGGCTGCGAAACGCAAGCAGCAACTCACTATCCGGCTCGATGCCGACATCGTCGAGCGTTTCAAGCAGTTGGCAGGGCCGGACGGAAGCTATCAAACCCTCATCAACCGCGCGCTACATGAGTGGCTAGAGGCCCAGAGCGTCGGTGGTCTTCTGCGCACCGAACTTGAGGAACTCCGTGCGCTGGTGCAGGCGCTAAAGCCCGAGGGAGATAGCCCCGTTCCTCCAGCGTGACGTCTGCCGACGTCTTGGCACCAAACAGAGCAGACCCCCGCCAGCGCCCCTTCTCGCGGCGATTTGGCAAAAAGAACGCAACGATTCGGCCATCTCTGCCGAAAACCGTAAGGAGGGGGTGTTGTCCCCCTCGTCGGTCGACGGACACAACGCATACGCCGAAGGACGGAGGGACGACATATGCCTCGCAAGATGGCCATCTTTTGCGACGAGACGGGCACGCACAATTGCGCCTACTTCGGGTGGGGCTCGATCTGGTGCCCCTTGGACCGGGTCGACGCCCTCGAGCGGGCGGTCGACCGCATCTGCCGGGCCGAGGGGTGTCGCCGCGAGCTCAAGTGGAGCATGAGCCACGCGCTCGCCGCGCGCCAACGGGCGCTGCGCTGGTTCTTCGAGACGCCCTGGGTCTGCTTCCAGTCGCTGTGGGTCAAGAAGAGCAAGATGCGCATCTTCCGGGGCCGCTCGTCCGCAGCGCTGGCCTACCGCAAGCTGTTGTGCACGATGCTCACCACCTGCATGGAGCGCTTCGACGCGCTGCCGGGCGGCCCGCGCGACTTCGAGGTGGTCGTCGACCAGGTCGGCGAGACCACGCGCACGCTGACCCGCCGCGAGTTTCGCATCCTGACCGCCGCGGCCAAAAAGCGCGGCGAGACCCGCCGCAACCCGGTGGCCGACTTCCGCCGCGTCGACAGCCGCTCGACGCGCGGCATCCAACTCGCCGACCTCCTCGCCGGGGCCATCCGCGCCGGCTGGGAGGGCCGGCCCGGCGGCGCCAAACGCAAGGTCTACCGCACCGTCGCCCGCCACCTGGGCTGGAAGGACCTGCGCGCGACGACCGCCCCCAACCTCAAGTTCAACATCTGGCTGCACTGGGACTCCATCGACGCCTCCCCGCACCTGAAGACGCGCCGACCCAAGCTGCGCGTCGGGCGCGGCGACCCGCAGCGCCTCTTCGACCGACTGGGTCGCGCCTGACGGCGCCACTTGAATTGGCGACACACGCAAGGTAGTTCAGACGAACGGTGTTCGAGACGGCAACTGGATCGAGGTACGAGATGCAAGAGTTTTCCAAAGAAGCAAATACCTTCTTCGACGCGCACCTGGCCGACGACCCGGTCACCCAGCGCATGCTCGCCAGGCTCGCGCTGGTCGCCAACGAGCTCGACGCCGCCGGCCTCGACGCGGCCGTGGGCGCCGCCAAATTCGTGCGCGCCCTCGACCTGACCGACGCCAAGCAGGCCGCCGACCTGCCCATCGCGCTCGACGAGACGCTCTGCGAGATCATCGACGGCTCGCAGTCGAGCCCCGCGAAGGAAGAGCACTGCACCAGCCCCACCACCCGCCAGGCCGCCGCCGTGGTCAACACGGTGGGCCGCGTCGCCCGCGACGGCAAGACCTACGCCTGGGCCGACGAGGAGCTTCGCGAATCCCCGCTCAAGACCTACGCCCAGGTCAGTCTGAGCGTCATCGACGACGCCCTCGCCCGCGTGCCCCTGGCCCTCGACGACGAGCTCCGCGTCCTGCCGCGCCTCGACCTCCAGCACGACCCCGACACCGGCGACGACCACCAGGTCGTCTCCGTCGCCACGCTCGCTTTGTTCTGGGCCGAAGACGGCCAGGTCTACTGCGGCATGAGCGACAACCACCGCCAACGCTGGACCGAGGTCGTCGAGTTCGCCCGCCGCCACGACTACCCGGTGCACCAGGGCTTCCGAGGCGAGCGCCTCAGCGACGCGCAGCTGGCCGAGATCTTCGAGGAGATCGAGGCCCGGTATGCCTGACCGGCGCCGGTCGACGAGAGAACTAAATAGACGTTCGTAATAATGACTCACTTAAATCGCGCCGCACTGAGCGACGAGGACAAGGCGCGAGGCCGACGCGATGCAGCGCATCGTGGAGAACGAGCAACGCAGTCATCGTCGTTCAGCGCAAGCGAGAAGTGAGTCATTATTGTGAACGGCTATTTAGCGTTGCCCCCGGTAAGGGAAGTACATTCCCCGACGAAGCGCATTCTATGCGGTCATGCGACGTTGTTGATGAGCGCAGCCGCAGGCGAAGCGACGCCGAAGCGTGGTTTGCTGAGGCATCTGTAGACGGGTCCGACCCGAGCCTCGCGAGGGGGGGGCCCAGGGCGCCGTGGGAGGCCTCGACACGTGGTCGATGTGGCCGGCGAGCCCATCGAGGACGCCGACGTCAACCCGGTCGTCGACGAGGACGTTGTCGACGACCCGGTGACAACCTAGCGTTCTCGATTTGCAAAACAGGCCGACGCGCCCCCACTCCTCCGCGTGGAGCGCGTCGACCTTTTTCGACCCCACTGGCTCCGCGCAGCCCGCGCGCCTGCCGCCGAAAGCGACCTCGTCCCCTTCCTCCAACCCTCCAGCGACCCTCAAGCCGCGCGTCGCAAGCCTCCGCTCAACCTGCTGACGACCTGCAAACTCCGACGGTCCAGCCTCCCTGCAACCCCTCGATGAGGGACAAAACCGGATCGCCCCATATTGCAGGTGCATGACCACGAGCGAGAAAATTGCTCGCCGACATATTCGCGGTGCATGATCGCGACCGACAAACCAACTCGTCGACAGGTTGCAGCAACGTGATCTCCAGTCGAACGACCCCCGACGCGCCCCTCCCGGCAACCCCATCACCACCACCGGCGAGCCCTCGGCGCCCCTTCCCCCCACGGCCCCTCGAGCCATCCACCGGCAGCCGATCCCGCTTGCCCCACCTCTCCTCGAGCTGCCCCAACCCCTCGCCGAGGCTTACACGAGCCCCTCGCCGACACATGTTGCGACTCGCGATCACGCACCTCGAACCCCGCACCGACAAATCTTTGGCCACCGCGAGACCTCCCCAACCTCGCCCCCACGCCCCCCCACGCCCCCGCCGAGCCCTGCTGCAATGGTCGCCCACGGGGGCGAGGCCCTGGGCGAGGGTTCGAGAGCAGGAGCGGGGCAGGAGCGCGGCCAGCTTGGCCGCTTTCGGCCAACGAGCGCGGGCCTCGCCCGCCGAGGCGGCCGGACGCTACGACGAGCAGGGTGGTGTTCAGCCGCATATAATGGGCTTCGTCGGGGAACGTGGTTCCCGTTTGTTGGGCAACAAGCTCTCGTCAGGACTGTAGGCAACGGCAGGAACTACGTAGCGAGCTTCTCCGAAGTATTCAGCAACTTGTAGTTGCGCTTCAGCCATCTGAGCCTGATCGCGCGAGCGTACGATCCGAACCGGATGCCCGCAGGAGATGCTCGCGACAAATCCTAGGTTTTGCCTGACGTACCAACTCGCGGGTGGCTTTACCTTCACTGTACCCCCCGCGACCAGATTACTCCCATTCCCACAATTACGGCTAAAAGCCCCACAACGAAAGCCGCCAAGATAATGATGAGGTCCGGAGGGGCGCTATCACCCAAGCTCTCACCAACCGAAACACCTAACCATAAGACGATGGAGAAATGAGCTAGACCTTGGACCGCTCCCGCGGCAATGGCTAATCGCCGTAGAGCCTTGTATGTGATCGCCATAAGCGATGGAGGTGCACCGATATCAGCCAGTGCTGCGGCTTCGCACTCGACACGCACCAGACTGGAACCATCGAAAACAGGGATGAGGTCCCTTTCAATCAAAGCCCGAAACTCTCCGTGACGACGGCCCAATGCATGTCGCAATAATCGTTCCCACCACCGAGCAAGCTCGACGGTCCATTGCAAAAAGAACGAACAACTGGGGTCATGCCAACGTGCTCACTCGCCGATAAATGCGACCACCAAACCCAACAGCAAGTACCAGGCCTAACATCACAATCAGGCACGCAGGAACCCTCCCCTTTTCTGTAAACGCATAGATCAACTTATCACGCGTCACCCATCGTTTGACGCGAACGTCTGAAAACGCCCACCGTACGTTCTGCTCTTGAGGAAAAATACTGCAACCAACAACATCCCCTTGGATTAAGATATGGTCGTAATCGCGAGTGGCCCAAAGTGGGTAGAAGGAAGTCTGAAACATTGGCGGAGACAAATCGCGAGGCCACTCAATCGAAACAAAGCCAGTTCCATAGTCCGTACCCCCTTCGCAATACGGGTTTTCTAGAAGTTCCGCCTTGCCTTCGATTACTCTCCAACGGGGTACACCCGTCGAAACAACGGGCGATACAATCAGATGACCTCCCCGAGCAGCTTCCCTCTCGAAATCTTGAGTTATCAAAGGGAGTAGCGGTTCGATTGTGTAGACGATCGAACAAGTTAAAAAAAACACAGCAAGAAAAAAAACTCTTCCGGGCCAACTTCCCATCTAACTCCGAACAATGGCTAACTAGTTGCCGTCCGGAAACCCCCAAGACGGCGGAGAGTGTAGCAAAAACAAAAAACGGAGGTCGCTCTTTCGGCCGGATCTGGCATCAGGCAGTATGGGTGTACTTTACAGCAGTCATACAACCGACCTCCAATGCGAAAACTTGTAGACCAGCAGCCGGCTCTGATTCCAGTCAGCCAACGGTGCCGGGTGTGACCGGAGACTGACCGTCGGTAAAGGAGGATTTTCTTGAGCAAGACAAAATGGCAGCATCTCCATGTACCATTGACAGAAATAAGGAGCGGGTGTTCGAGCACGCTCTCAATGGAAATGCTGCTATGGAGGGATAATATCGAGACGCGATCGCAGAGGCCAGCGCCATTTGGGCCGAGGCAAGCAGCCAACGGTGCCAGCCAGTCGTACGGAGAAGCGTTGGTGCGGTTTTGCCGAGTGTTGCAGGCGAGGAAGAGCCGAGTGTGACGCGCCGGGGGCGGACGGTGGCCACCGTTTCGGCGCCTTGAGACCGGCGAGCAACTCGTCACCCAGACGACCTACGACATCCGCGGCAACGTCCTCACAGTGACGTATGGGAAGTACATTCCCCGACGAAGCGCATTCTATGCGGTCATGCGACGTTTTTTCGTGAGCGCAGCCGCAGGGAAAGCGACGCCGAGCGCGCCGGGAGCGAATCGACCAAGTAGTCTTGGGCTGTGGTTTGCTGAGGCCTCTGTAGCCGGGTCCGACCCGAGCCTCGCGAGGGGGGGGCCAGGGCGCCGTGGGAGGCCTCGACATGTGGTCGATGTGGCGACCTCCCGGCAACCCTCTTCGCCCGAGAAGGCCATCCTCCCTATGCCCACCCGTCGCAACGCCTGGCCAGGGTCTGTCGTCTAAGACGCGACCACGTGTCGAGCGTCGGCCCGTTGTCAGCCCACCCGCCTAAAAGAGGCCGCGCGCAGCCTCGGTATCGAGCGCCGCGAGCTGATCCTCCGATCACTTCGGGGCGTTTTGCGTTCGACGAGTCTCAGCATTTCGGACCACGGTCGCCGGTAATCGCGACATTGGCGCCTACGGCATGCCTGTGCGCTCCGAGTCACTGGTGATGGCCGACTCCACTACGACAGCATGGCTGGGCGCTATTACGCGTCGTCTGGCGGCAAGAAGTACGACTTTCAGGCAGGTACCGGCGCAAAAGGTCTGCCGGTGGAGATGAAAAAACCGGTCGGACACTCTACCTATGACGTATGGGAAGTACGTTCCCCGACGAAGCCCATTCCATGCGGGTGAACGTGGAAGAAGGGAGAGCAGTTCGTTGAGGTGTCAATTGGTGAAAATGGACAAATAGACGTTAAGTGGCTCACCCATGAGCTTTGGGAAGCCTACATGAAGCTGTGAGGTTCTAGATGGAATATTTTAATGAAGGTGACAGGCAGGTTTTGTTAGGACAGCGAACTTGGGACTTGGCGGGTCGAGCGGATATGGCTTTTCAGGCGAGGTTTGAGGAATGGTGCGAACAGGAGTTGAGCCTCGTTACAGGGCATCAAGTTTCAGCTGTACGCGTTGACTGTATCGAAGGCTTTAATTCATTTGTTCTAAAGGCTTGTATGGCGACTGACGATCGTGTTCGGTTCAGTTCGCCCAAGCCAACCTACTACGGGAACGCTTCGTTGATGCGGAATCGTGATGGAGCGATTGTCATGTCTGCGGACTTGTTTGTCTTCGTGGCGAGTCAGCGAGTGCGCACGTACGCGGAGACTTCCGAAGGTGGAGGGACCGTACTGGAGTTGGCATTCGATTCTGATTCCCACCACTGGAGCAGCTCGTGGGGCGTGGAATACTTTGAAGAAATGGCCTCAATCGAACGAGATGCACTGGCTTACTTTGCCGCGACGTAAGGGAAGTACGTTCCCCGACGAAGCCCGCGACGTAAGGGAAGTACGTTCCCCGACGAAGCCCATTTCACGCGGGTGAGCGCGGCTTGCGGTAGTTCACCACATTGCACGTCATCTAAGACATCGAGCGCCCCGAGCTGATCCTCCGATCACTTCGGGGCGTTTTGCGTTCGACGAGTCTCAGCATTTCGGACCACGGTCGCCGGTCGTCGCGACATTGGCGCCTACGGCATGCCTGTGCGCTCCGACACCCTGACCTTGCGACCGAAGGCGGCCGACCAGGCGTACTGACTCCGAAGCCGAATCGCGGCCCCACTGGTGGGTGGGGCGTACGGGAAGCACGTTCCCCATGCCCTTCTGCTGCGCTTTCGGAGCCAGACCATCTTGGTCTGCTTGGCGCATGCGAAGCGTGTGCCTTGCCGGTTCGTCACCTCAACCCCCCGCCGCCTCTCGGCGGCTGCCCCCCTTCGGCCTGAGAAAGCGGCCGTGGGGGGCGGATTGTCGACTCGGCAACCATATGTGTTTGTCGAGGGCGAAGCGCTGCCTCAACAACCGGCTACCGCACGGTGTCGGATACCGTATTGCAGGGCCTCGTGATCGTCTGGCAGGCTCGCGCGCAGCCTTGTTTGGCTGTGACATTCGTGGATATGATCCATTGGCTGGCCCGAGAAGAAGAAAACCGGTGCAACCGCCTCCTTCACACCTGCAAAGGGAGCATTTATGAAACCGATGCGCGCATTTGTCTCAGTCTTGCTGGGAGTCGCGGGAGTGATCGGCGTCGGATGCACCAGCACCAAGCCGGCTTCGAAGCCACCCGCTGAGCCTGCAGCAGAACGCGCGGTGGAGGAGAGCTCGCAGCAGTTGGCCGTCGTCGCCCCCGAGGCGACGCTTACTGCCGAGCAACTCGATCGTGATGTCCAGGTGGTGTTGCGCACGATGCGCGAGGCGTATGGGCCGCGCGCTGTTTTCGTGACACCGGCCGCATGGACGAGCTTCGAGAGGGAGCTGCGTAAGACTGGAGAGCAAGAGCACACCCCCCGGACTCTGTGCGATGCGTTGGGTAGCGTGCTGACGAAGCTGGTTCGCCCCGAGTTATTCGCGTCGTTGGGAAAGGCGCAGCGGTGTCGCGCTCGCCGGGCCACCTCGGGAGGATTACCCTACGAGGGGTCTTCCAGCGGAGACAACGTCGCCGCGGGTGCCCCGCAACTCTTTGCAGTCCAGCAGCCAAACTCCGATGTCGGCGTCATCGGTGTCCGGTACTTCAAAGAGCCCGGTGCGAAGGATTGGAAGGGCGTCGATGCCGCGCTCGAGCGCGTGTTGGAATCGCCGGGCGTCATTGTCGACCTTCGCGGCAGTCGTGGCAGCGACCCGCGCGCGATCTGGCCACTGGTGGAACAACTCACGGGCCATGATCGACTGCAGCCACTTCGCCAAGTGGTGCGCGCCGATGCCGACATTGTCGACGCGTTGCGAGAGGCTTATCGAGCGCAGCACAGCGAGCGAACCGAACGATCCGCGAAGGTGTGGGAGGGGCTGACTGCCGGCAACCAGAAGTCGACTCGAAGCGCGGCCTCCTCAGGACCTGTCGCACGCGTCCGGGTGCTGATCGACCGCGATTGTGAAGAAGCCTGCGAGTTGGTGGCGCGCACCCTCGAGACATACGCCGACGCGAAGGTCCTCGGGACCGTGAGCAGCCAAGGGCGCCTGGCGGTCGGTGAGCCTGGTCTGCTGACACTGCCGCACTCCAGAGTCGAGGTGACGATTCCGACGGCGGCGTACCTGCTCGATAAAAAGATCGCCGCCACGACCGGTGAACGCGGCGCTTGGTACCAGCGCAAGGGGCGTGGGCGCCAATACTCCGATTGGTTGCCACGGCAAGTCGAGGTGCTTCGCGATCGCTTCGCCCTCGATGAGACACTCGACCGATGGGACGATGCCGAGCCTAAAAAGTGCGCGTCCCATCGAGCAGTTCAAAGTCCAAAGGAACTCTCGACGGCGGCACGCGAGCGGCTGGGCAACTACTCCCCACTGTTGTGGAAGCGGCGAGCTCATATCTCGGCGAGCCTCCACCTCGACATGGAGCGTGCGCTGGCTTTCGTCAACGCCTGCCCCGGGCTCGAAGCGACTGCGGTCATGAGTCAGGACGACGGGCGCATCGCAGTGATTCTCGTCAAGGCGGACTCCTTCTCCGCGTTGTCCCGGCTGGTGCAAAGCGAAGCCGTCGAGCAAGTCAGCATCAAATTGCCGCGGCAGCCCGACAAGCCGAACCGCCGCTAATCCAGGATAACATGGTATCTGACATCATGTTTTGTTGGAGTTTCGTTCATCTCGAATTCGAATTTTTCGGTAGTCGTCGAACCATGACATCGTACGCTCGACAACCCAGCGATGCCGACCGAGTTTCTCGTTCGATTCGATTCCGCGCCGCGCAATGCGCGACTCCATGCCGTGCTGGCGGACCAAACGCATGCAATTGCGCGGTAACCGACTGGCAGACATCGTTGCATAGCTCAACCCTACCGCAAACCCGCCCCGCATCTCAATCCTGAGGCTCCCAGTTGTACGGCATCAGCTCCGAAATGGCTGACTGAGGATGGTCTTGGATGCGCATCAAGACGTCGGCCAGGTAGTCCTGGGGGTTGACGTCGTTGGCGATGCAGGTCGCCACGAGCGATTGCAGGATGGCCAAGTTCTCGCCGGCCTGATCATTTCCGACGAAGAGAAAGTTCTTTCGGCCCAGCGCGATGAGCCGCAGGTTTCGCTCGCTCAGGTTGTTGTCGAGGCTGACCTGCGCATTGTTCAGAAAGACGCTGAGCGCCTCGCGCTGCTTGAGCGTGTAGTTGATGGCGCGGCCCAGCGGGCTCTTGGGCGGATGCAGCGGCTTTTGGACATCGAGCCACTCAAAAATACCGCCGATTATCTTTGTGCTCTTCGTCTGGCGCAGCGTAAGCAGCAAATGTGGCTTACTTCCGATAACTGGCTCGTCTGCCGCAAGATACTCCACCCCATAGAGCTCCAAAATCTGAGACATCATGTGGTCGGCCTCCACAGGGGCCGTGGAGCGCGCTTCGAAGAATTTGCGGCGCACGTGTGCCCAGCAGCCGGCGCGCTCGCGGCCGCTCGGACAGGTCACCTTGTTATAGCCGGTGTAGCCGTCGACCTGCAGGGTGCCGGTGGTCCCGCCGAGCACCTGCACCGGGGTTTCGCCGCCGCGAGACGGGCTGTAAACGTAGCTTATCTTTTTGCCCGCGATAAACGTCCACATCCATCCGCGCCGGCATTTTCCCTTGGCCTGCACCCGAATCGGGGTCTCGTCGGCCGAGACGTCCGCGCTCTGGGCGACGTCGCCGACCAAGTAGGCCCACAGCGGCCGCAACAGCCAGGCGGTGCGGTGGTACAGGTCCAAAAGCGTGCTCTTGTTCATCGGGATACCGACGCGGCGAAGCCGCTTTGCCTGCCGCTCGATGGGCAGGCTGTCGGCACACTTGGACACCACCACGTTGGCGTGCAGCCCCGGCCCGTACATCCCGCCCTCGCAGACCCGCTGAGGCGTTTGGCCGTACAGAAACTCGCCGCACTCGCACACCGCGCGATGCTGGCGGTGCTCACGGCGCACGAAATGCGCCGGCACGTACTCGTATTCGTAGCTGACCGCATCGGCCAGCGGGCTTGCTTGGTGGGAGTGTCGGCCGCAGCCGTGGCAATTGGGCTCGACGATGGGATGCTCGACCACCTCTTTGCGCGCGGCCTTTCGCTTCTTCTCGGCGTTTTTCTCGCGCCGCTTTTGCGCCCTGTGCAGCCGCTCCTTTTTCTGCTCGGCAGTCTCCCGGCGCGCTTGCTTCTTTCGAAGCTGGGTCTTCAGCGACGGCAGTCGCTCCGACGAGCTTCCAAACATCGCCCGTTGAAACTGCTCGAGCTGATGGCTCTGGCGAGCGATCGTCTCGCGCAAGTCGTCGATGAGCGCGTAGAGCGTGGCAATGAGCGCGGCGAGCTGACGCAGAAGACCCCGAGCGCTCGCACCATCGAGCTTCTGGATGTCTTCTGGGGTCGGGATGTCGATCCGCTCGGCCATAGAGCAGGTTAGATCACAGAAGTGATCGGATGTCGATCCCTTAGCTCGCATTTCTGGTTTCCGGCGGCTGCCACAATTTCGGGCGTCGAAGTCGGCTAAAGTCGATGCCCTCCAAAAGAAGTGTGAGCTGGGCTGCGTCGAGTCGAAGGGTCGCGTCGGCCGCAGCGATTTTGGGTCGCTTGAAGGTGCCCTTCTCCAGACGCTTGTAGAAGACGACGAAGCCGCCGGTGTCCCAGGTCAGAATCTTGAGTCTGTCGCCTCGCTTGGAGATGAACACGAAAAGGTGGCCGGAAAAGACGTCTTCGCCGAACTGGCGAACCAAAGCGCTCAGACCGTCGATGCCCTTGCGCATGTCGACCGGCTCGCGGGCGAGATAGATGCGCACTCCTCTGGGTAAGGTCAGCATGAGCTCGCCTCCTTGAGTGCAGCGAGCTCAGCCAGCCATCCCGGGTCGGGCAGCGCGGTCAAATGCAAACGCAACTCTCCGAGCTCGAGCGTGACCTGCTGGGGCGATGGGTCGACCTGGCTGGTGTCGACTTCGATAAATCGAGGTGCGGATGGGCCGGCTGTGGATGCTTCTTCGCGGCGCAGCCGGTACAGCCAGCTTCGGAAGGTGTCGGTGCGTACACCGTACTTCTGGGCGAATTCCTTCTGGGTGATGTCGCTGGACTGCTCGTACTTCTGAACGAGGGACGACCAGAATGGGCGGCCGCGTCTCTTCGGGGATGCCATGCGTGACTCCTTTAGCGTGAGTGACGCACAGATTATGCTGGGGAGGGGCTCAGGTGCTCAAGAACGAGGTCTGCCGGTCGGTTACATTGCGCGTGTCGTAGGCCTTATCCGCGTGAAGCTTCTCGAAGCCCTTTGTCGGCTCATCATCGCCGTGCTGCACGCCTTGCCAGGCGTCGAGTACAGGGCCGAGCATCAAGGAATCATGGACGTTGGCGGCCGACAGCAACACGACGAGCACAATGCCAGTGGCGTCAGTCAGCACGTGGCGCTTGGTGCCGGGTTTTCCGCGGTCAACCGGGTTTGGGCCGGTGTCAGGCCCCCTTTTTTGGCGGGAATGCTGTCCGAGTCGATCAGCGCCCGCTCCCAGTCGATGGCGTCCGCATAATCGAGACTGCGGTGCAACAAGGCCTGCACCTGGTCCCAAACTTCGGCTTCGTGCCACTCGTGCAACCGCCGCCAGCAGGTCGACCCGCTGACGCCAAAGGCCTCCGTTGGCAGCATCTGCCACTGGATGCCCGATTTGAGCACAAACAAGATGCCGCGCATCGCGTCGTAATCCGACGCCCGCGGACGGCCTCCTCGGGGGTCGGGCTGATGTTGAGGAAGATACTGTTCGATTACTTCCCACAGCTCATCCGGCAAAAGTTTCGACATGGGCGCCTCCTTAGCATGAACGGATCCTATGATCCGATTGAGTCAGAAGAAAAACGCTTCATCTCGAATGAACATTCTCGCGCTACGCGGTTTTGAAACCAGCTCTTAGACTCTTGCGGTCACGCAGCTAGGTGCTGACAGAAGCGAGTTCTGTTGATAATTCAATGTTATAAGGATGAGCAGTGAGTCACCCCAAAAAAGTGGTAGGCTACCGTCTCTGCTTTGGTTTGGTTATCACTATGTTAGCTTGCTTGTCGTTCTTGCGGTGGACGAACAAGCATCAAATTCCCTTATTAGAGATTCCACTAAACGACTCGCACAGCGAGGCTGAGCGTAGCGAGGGCGTGTATATAGGGTCTTCGACGACTAAATCGCTTTACTTCGTGATTCGAGGAGTTGAACTCATAGATGAGCCTAAACGCCTAGACCGGCGAAGGAATCGTTATGGTTTGCCCGAAGTTGTTGTGTTTTTTGGGGGAAGTCGATTTCAGTTTGCCTTAAGGTTTGATTCGGACAGCACTCCGCCGAATCCGTCTGATCACTTTGTTGTGAGTTGTTCGCCAAGATCTAGCGAAATAGAATGCGGACCCGTGGTCCTTCGGCATGGGCCGTTCACATTCTTAGACTCTATTGCTATGCGGGCGTCAGTCAACGATGTTGGGCCCGTGTACAAGGGAGGGACTCTCGATGTCATTTTGGGTCCAACACCGGATCAACAAGAGGGATATTTGGCAGCGAAGGCCATATTATTGCCGCTCCTGCTTGTAATCGGGGCGATCGGATCTGGCCTGCTAATCTCGGTGAGGGTCGAGGGAAGCAATTGACTCCAATGGTCTCGCCCACAATCTATAGCGAGCTCGTGGAAGTAGGAGCCCAAGTATGGGGAGGGGAGCGCTGCTAGCGAAGACGTGACCGAAGATGCGGCCGGGTGACCTCTTGACTGGGTAAGAAGTGAGACGGTAGTTCGAGCGGGCGTGAGTACGGAAAGTAAGCCTTCCGAGGACGATCTTCCCAGTGACGTATGGGAAGTACATTCCCCGACGAAGCGCATTCTATGCGGTCATGCGACGTTGTTGATGAGCGCAGCCGCAGGCGAAGCGACGCCGAAGCGTGGTTTGCTGAGGCATCTGTAGACGGGTCCGACCCGAGCCTCGCGAGGGGAGGGCCCGGGGCGCCGTGGGAGGCCTCGACACGTGGTCGATGTGGCGACCTCCCGGCAACCCTCTTCGCCCGAGAAGGCCATCCTCCATATGCCTACACGTCGCAACGCCTGGCCAGGGTCTGTCGTCGAAGACGCGCCCACGTGTCGAGCGTCGGCCCGTTGTCAGCCCACCCGCCTAAAAGAGGCCGCGCGCAGCCTCGGTATCGAGAGCTGCGCGCGGTCTAGTTGGTGGGCGATGAGGTGCGAAGGTCAGTGCCTTCGCACGCTCGGTGTGGTGTTATTGGATGGGCCAGGAGGGAAGGTCGGCGTCGTACTCGATCACCAGCACGACGTCGGAGAGTTGTTTGTTGTCGATGATGGTGAGCAGCTCATTCGTCGACAGCGGGAACTCAAAAGTCCACGTGCCAGCGGGGGATGTTCCTCCACTGAGGACACTGGAGGTCGCCCAAGCTCCGCTACGGCGAGTGCTGACCATGCCGTCGACTGCGGTCTCGGTAGTTGCAGAATCATCCGCAAACGAAAAGGAAACGTCGATGTCCGGAGCATCGCTCTCTGTCACTAGGTAGAGACGGAAGTCCTCGACAGAGATGTTGTGCCGGCCGGGGCGGAAGTCACCGTCTTGAATGTCGAAGACAATCTCGGACAGGGCGTTTTCGACGCGCTCGTTGATGAGCTTGTACCACTCGTCGGGAAACTCGTTTCGCAGGCTGAAGCTTCGCTGCTCGGAGACCTCACGCGGAAGTTGGCTGGTCGTCTTCGAGTATTTCTCCACGCTCTCCTTGGCCGAGTAGTCGACAGTGATGAGCACGTCCATCAAGGAGTTGAAGTCCCACGAGTTCGCTGCTTTGGGGAGCAGCAAGTCGAAGGTCGTTTCGACTCCCAGTCCTTCGAACGGCCGGAGAAGCTCGGATTGCGGCTCAAGCTCGAACATGCCTGCCGAGCCACTCGGGCTCGTAAACGAGATGGACTGCGGCTCGCGAAGGATGTCGACGGGCTGATAGCCCGGGCCGCTCACCGTGGCACGCGAGCTGCCGCTAGAGAACAGCGACGCGCTGATGCCGTCAACGACTGGCGTCAGGGCAACCACGCGCACCGACACGCGTTCGATGAGGCGCTGGTAGTGCCCCGGGAAGTCCCGGTCGAACAGTTCGAGTGCGGTGTGCAAGGATGCCTGGCCATCGCTGCGAAGGCGCAACAGCTCATCGGGAGCGTGCTCGGCAAGCGAGAACGTCTTGGAGAGCTGCAGACGACGCTCGTTGGTCTCGCGTGCTTTGTCCTCGAGCGTGGCGATATCAGCCAGCAGGCGCGCCGAGCCGGTCAGGCCCTGGCGGCTATAGGAGGCATCATCGCTCGACACGTTGAAGCCAACGCCCCCCGGGTTGGGATCACGCCAGTAGTCGCTCGCGAACGGGTTCGAGATCGGCTCTTGGCGCTCGAAGACGAGCTGACGCCACGCCATGCGCGCCACGTCGGCAGCCTGTTGCAGAAGCCCGCGGTAGGTCTTGCGCAGAATGCGCACCATCCAGGCATAGAGTTCCTGGGAGGTGAACTTGTTCTGCAAGAACTGGAACGTCTCGTCGGCATGCTCGGTACGCAACTCGCCGAGCCGACGCTGCTGCGACGCGATATCAAGTTGAATGCGGCTGCCTTCGATTTGCGCCTCGGCGATCTCGGCGTCTTTGCACGCGAGGCTCTCCTGAAAGTGCCACTCTTGCTTTCGACGAGCATGGCTCGCACGAGTCTGATGGAACGAAGCCGCCGCAGACTTCTGTTGGGCACGGGATGCAAGCAGCCCTGGTGCCCCTCGCTGCAACTCGACGCCAACAGAGAGGGCCCCAACCAAGAGTGAAGCACCACCAGTAGCAGCTCCAAGCGCCGCCACCGCCATAGCATCGGCGACGTTGATCGCTTGTGCTGCGAGCGCCGCCTCATGGAGCTGCGCGGCACTTTCGAGCGCTGCGCGGGCCTTCTCTTCGGCCGCAATCAAGCCCGATGCCAGTAGATCTCGGTAGTGGTCAAGTCGCAGCGAGGCGCGACCACGTTGAAGCTTGGAGACCTTCAGACCATTTTGTGCCGCTGAAACTTGCAGCTTGTCGACCTCCTGCGACGCCTCGCTCAGTTGCAGAGTGTTCTCGGCCTCCATCAGCCTGAAGCGCTCTGCGTCGCGACTCTGAAGCGCCGACAAATACGCCCCTTCAATCTGACTGGCCGATGCAACCAAGTTCTTCGCCTGTTGCAACAGCACCTTGAAGCGGTACTGCGACGGGGGCGCATCTTGGCCTGCCGTCATGCCCGCCTCGCTCACGAGCAGGGGCTCGTTCTCGAAGCGAAGCCCTTGCTCGTACAGGGGCTTGGGGCGCTTCAGGCCGCTGATCGTGCGACCGGCGTGAATCTTCCGAAGGTTGTTTCGGGCCTGAAAGCGCACCAATTCAAACATCGGATTGGGCGACGTGCACATGCTGTAGCGGGGCATCGGCACGTATGCATTGATGACCCCACCGTAGGGCCCGTGGAGTTCCTGCTCACGCTCCGAAGTAGTCGCAGCATACTCGTCCGTGGCAAAGGCAGGGTTGTACACCTCTCCCTGTGGCGTCGGCTCATTGGGGTCTGCAAGAAAGCTCGCCGAAACACTCGCAGGGTTGTTCTGTACATCGTCGAGCAATGAGCCGGTGATGTTGGCGATGGCTTGCTCGAAACGCTGCGTCACCCGCGCCTGACCCGCCATCAATGCGCGCCGGTGATTGTAGGAGCCTTCGAGTTGCTGGCGCACGGCATTGCGGTACGTACTCTCGTCGGCCAACGTCTGCGCCAAGCTGTCAGGCTCGGCGAGTTCCTCTACTTCGAGCTTAGCCCTTTGGATCCCTGCGACCAAACCGTCGGCCAGCGAGGTCGAGGTATCGATGGCGGACTCGATATTACCCACCGCAGAATCACGCGCGCTTGGAACGTCGATTCGGCTCAGCAGTCGAAGCATCTGAATCACGCCCGATTGTGCGAGCGCAGGCAATTCTACGTCTGCATCGCCCAAGTGTTTGTCGGCGAGTTTGGCGACGATCCTCTCGCCGGCCTGGCCGAGGTCACAACCCGTTGGTGTGGCGTTGGCGACCTCCGGCTCTTCGAGGACTTGCAGCGCTTTCTCGTAGAGCTCACGCGCCAGGGGCACGGATTCGGCCGTGTCCTTGGAGAACTCCTGGTCGGCCCACTCGGTCAGAAGACTCGCCGCCTCGATGAACACCGCACGGGCGTAAGTCTTCGGGCGAAGCTGGGCCAGCGCATGCGGGTCGAGCGGGTCGCGCATCCACTCGTCGCGATCCCAGTCGAAGTCGACTGCCAACGACTCGTGCAGACCGGGGAAGATGCGGCGCTTGTCGGCGTCCGTCGCGTAATCGTAGACGGTTCGGAGCCAGTCGGCCGCAGCTTTGTACTCGCCGGCCTCGCGCAGTTGCTGGGCGAGCAGGAGAGGCACGAAGAAGTAGTACTCCTTCAGGTACTCGCGCGTGGCGTTCGTACCCCACTGCTGGTGCAGGCGGAATTGGTCTGCGAGGTGGCGTCGACGTAACGCCTTTTTCTCGTCACTCAGCCGTCGGGAAAGCGGACCCATTGCTTTTGTTCGAAGCGGCACCGGAATGGTAGTTTCGCCCTGTTGCAGCGAACCCAACAGCCCGTCTGCGGTATAGGTCCATGAAACATCGAGTGTCTGGATAAACGAAGCCGGCCTACCCTCGAGTTCGCCGCGAAACGCGCGAATCACACTTTGGTCGGCGGAGCCATCGATCGGCCCCCCCCAATGTGGCGCAGCACCATCCAAATGCGAGACCGGGTGCTTCAAGAAACTCACTCGTTGCGAAGCTTGCGCATACTCCGAGCCTCTAAAAGTCATCTCACGGAGTTGACCATCCCGCTCGAATAGTACGGTCTTATTCCCAGAGGTATCTCCAATCTCGGCAATGAAGCGGCCCTTGAGTCCCCTCAACGGCTTTGCGTTTAGATCGCTCTGTCTTCCCTCGGTGGGGTCATAGAAAGCGGGGGCCTCGAAGAAATGACCGCCACATTCGAGATACAAGTCAACGGCGCCTTGAAGTCCACTACTCTCCGCATAAACGTCGACAATGCGGAAATAGTCGTCTGTATCGAACGGCTTGTGAGCGATACGCTCTTCAGAGAGCCTGGGCTCGTCGAGCACTCTTGCAAGACCGGCGTGTATGCGTCCCCCCATCCACTCGTCATGAGTCCACGCGCTGCCTCGAGCTAGGGAGTTAATCCAATAGTCAAAGTCCTGTTGACTTCCTCTTCGTCGCCGGTCACTCGTCGATGCAGATGACCGTCTTCGATCCCTTCTTCGCTGAACGACGACTAGCGGCAGCTCTCCATCCCGAAGGGTGGCGAATTTGACGCTGATATTTCCACTAACGGGCGCCTTTCCCAGATCGAGACTTTCGGTCCAGTCTCGGTTGTCGTCTTGCGCCGCAAATTCTGTGGCGAAAAATTCGAAGGCGCCGTCGTCTTTTGGTTTGCAGTAGTACAAGAACACGCTGCCTCGCACTTCAGCCGCGCCAAACACGCGCACTTTATCGTTCTTGTCTGCAAGCACCGCCTTCCAAGGCGTCTGCTCGCCCGAGTCGAGGTCGATCGTCGAGTATTGCGGCGTACCGCCGGAGTACTGCCCGAACATGAACAGAAGACGACGTTGGTCGTACTCGCTGGTGCCGCACGGACTCGGCTTCTTGACCCGAACGTTGGCCTCGCAGGTGGCCTGGATGCGCAGGCCGCCATAGCGGGTCAGCGGGGCGACGGCTTCGGCGTACTCTTCAGCGGCCTTGCAAGCCTGCTCGGCGGTGACCGACGGTGCCATGAGCAGGTTTTCGCGTAGTTGCTCGAACGCCGGGGTACTCGTCTGACGCGGGATCAGATCGAGGTAATTCTCGGGGTAGGTCAGCACGCCGACGACGCTGCGCCACGACTCATACGAGCCCAACCAGCTCCACGCCTCGTCGAACTCGAATGGGTCGAGCGTCACGTTAATCATGCTCGAACTCAACGTGCCTACGCGCGCCTCGTAGAGCATCATCTGCAGCGACTCGATGGCCTGGGCGACGCGCGTCGTCCGGCTGGCTCCATCCGACTGCATGTCGACCAGCAGCTCTTCACCGGCCCAGTGCGCGCGCTCTTCAAGGGTTTCGCCTTGTCCATCGGCGAAGACGTCGATGAGCGCGTCGCGCAGCATCGGCATGGTCGCACTCTCGGCGTCGACGACGGCCTGCGAAAGCTCATCTTCGAGTTGATTCCAGATGCGGGTTCGCCGCTCGAGGGTGTCTTCCCACTCTTGTCGACGCTCGAGGTCGACTCGATACGAGAGGTCCTCCGAAAGCGAAGCCACCGGAGAGATATAGTCTTCGATGGGCAGCAGATTGAAGGTGCTCGGCGCCAACACGATTTCGTGGGTCGCTTCCTCGGCGCGCCACGTCGCGAAATTGCTCCGCTTACGGGCCCCCACCAAGATGGAGCTGACGTTCTTCCATCTCTGTGGCTTTACGGGGGTGCCGGCGTCGATGTCGTCGCGCACTGCGGTAAGGTAGTCGAGGTCAGCCGGACTCATATAGTGAGCGGAAAGGTCGTCCTCGTACTTGGTCCCGGCTGCGCGGGCAGCGGCTAGCTCAGCCATCGATGCGGTGGCCGAATCGTCGCTGTCCTGCCAGGTCGCAGCCTCGCCGAAGCCGATGCTGCCTGTCGCAGCGAGCGCCGCGTCGAGTTTGGCGGCATCGGTGGTCACGGCAGCCATCGCGCTGTCGATCTCGCCGAGCCACAATTTGACATCGTTCGCTCGATCAATCAGCAGCGTTGCCGCTTGGCTCCGCGTGCTGGTCGGCACAATCTCTCCGGCGCCGATCAGGTCCGGGTCGATAATCGGCGGATGCAACGCGTCGGCATCGGCCGGGCGATCGATGAGCTCCCACTTATCCTCGAGCGCGGTGCGCTGGGCGACGAGCAAGGTACAGGGGCTGGAGGGTTCGTCGAGCGGATCGGGAAAGTCCGGCGGGGTCACGCCCGACAGGTCGGCGTCGGTCTCCGTGGCCCGCAACCCGAAGTGCGTTTGCAGGTCCACTTCGGTGAGCGTGTCCGGATCGAGAATCAACCCGTCGAGCGAAGCCTCGGAGATACCGAGGCGATTTGCCACAGCTTGGCGAGTCTTGGCGGCGTCCGGCCGCGACGACCCAGCCGACGGCAACGTGCTCAACTCCTCGTAGGAGGTCCCGATCGCCTGGAGCAGCGCCTCGTACGCTGCCCGACGATATCGTGCCACGGATTCGTTGTCGCGGATTGTCTCACGCGACGCGAGCGAGCCGTCACTCGAGTGCTTTGCTTCAATCTGACGTCGCAAAACCTCGACTGCGATTCGCGGCTGCGACACGTCACGCTCGGAGATGCCGCACTCGACGGCAAAGTCTGCAATCGGCTGTTCGAGGGCGTCCGAAAGCGTGAGGATGTCGACCGCCCCTCCATTGATCTCAGTGCGCTTCGCGCTGAATTCGACGAGCTCCAACAGATAAGAGAGCAGACTCGACGACGAGGTGCACGAGTCGCAGCGACACTTCTGCGGAAGCTCGGCCGGCTGTGCGATCTCGGCGTTCCAACCGGTCCCCCACTCGCCGGCCAATCCCAACTCGGCGAGGGTAAAGAGCCGATCTTGGACCGCCGCCTTGCGATAGGTCACCGCAGGCGTGATGTGATCGTCGTTCTCATCGACGACCGCGTCGGCCACAGCTTCGTATGGGGTCTTTTTGGCGGTCTCGAAATAGCCTGTCTGGTAGTCTCCGCCGAGCACCACGGGCGGATCGACCGAGATCGAAAATTCCGCAGCATTCAGGTCGACCTGCAGTTGGGCCGTGCTCACATCCACCAGCCCGTCGAGAGACTGAATCTGGAAGCGCATGTCTCGCAGGTTCGTCGTATTATACGGCTCACTCCATTCGAGCGGAAAATAGCCGTTCTCGTTGGTCGGCGACGTCATCCGAAGCGTCTCCGAACCTGCGCCCACGACCTCGTAGGCGAGCACCTTGTAGTTGGCCAACGGCTCGCCGCCGGAATCCGTCAACCGCCCACGCGTCGACCAGGTGGTCGACTTGAGGCCGCTGACGGCGGTGCCGTCAGTCTCCAGGTCGAACACGTGCTCGAGGCCCGATAGTTGGAAGTGCACCCCTGGCAACGGGTCTCCGCCGCCAGCTCCCGCGACCATTAGAGTGGTGCCGTCGGGCGCCTTGAACACGAGCTTCGAGAAATTGCGTGCCTGACGGTTGACGCGCTCGGCGATCTCGCGCGGGGCGAATTGGTAGCGTCCCTCGGTATTGGTCGTCGTCGTGAGCGCGGGCGCGGCGTCCTGCTCACACCCGTAGAACTCCACCGTAGTGCCGCTGAGCGGCTCGCCAGTGGTCGAGTCGGTGAGCTGGCCCTCGACTTTGATGCGCCGGCCGTCAGACAGTCGGTAGTCGAAGGTCTGGACGTCCCAGCCTGGCTGATTGGGTACCCAGTAGCCCGGCCCTGCGACGTCCGGTGAGGCCGGATTGGTCACCGCGTCGATTGGACGCGCATCCACCGGCGCCACGCCGTCTTCGATCAAATTGAAGAAATAACCCTGGGAGGGCGTCGCAGGTGAGAACTCTGCGACTCGAAACGACGCGCGGCCGAACTCGTCGACTGCCTTGACGTCGACCGGCTCGGCGTTGGTCGGATCGGCGCCGATCGGGAACATCTCGACCAACAGCTGCTTCTTGGGAGCCTCCGTGTCGGCGTCCAGCACTCGCACGTCGGCAAATTGTGCCGTCGACTCGACTGTCCCAGAGATGGACCCGTAACTGTCGATCTGCCAGATGCCGTCGCTGGACAGCCCGTAGACCGTCTCGGGCGGCAGATCGGTGCGCGAATCGAAGATCAGCCGGTCGCTGTCGTAGGCGCGAAAGTAAAACCGTTGGACCATCCGGCCGTAGTAGCTCACCAGGTCCTTTTCATCGAACGCGAAGCTGATCTGGCCGAAGCCGTCGGTCTTGTGGGCGAGCAGCGGACCCTTGCCGCTGCCTTCGGCATCGACCAACTCTACCAGCACTCCCTCCAGTTCTACACCGTTGGTGCGCTGCAGATTTAGCGACGCACCATACTCCTGCGGTGCCGGCTCGGCCGGAAGCGTCACCGACACCGGCTCGTCGAAGTACACCTCCTTGGGAGCCGCTGCCGGCGACAGCTCGCCGATCTGCACGTTGCGTGCGTACGAAGGCTCGACCGTCGGATCCCAGCTTGCGGCGTGCACGGCAATGGGGTCGAGGTTGCCGCCGGTGTCTTGGTAGTGATCGGCCAGATCCAGGTCACCGGGAAAGATGAAAAAGTGGAGGGGCTCGGCACCATCGAAGAAGTTAATATATTGTTGATCTGTAAAGTCAAAGTGAACGAGCCCGTGCTCGTCGGTCACCTCTACTAGGAAGGGGACCGGTTCAGTCGCGTCGTCATCCCAAATTGCTACCTGTAGGCCTGGGATCGGGCCGTCTCCATCGAGGCTGGAAACTCGAATGTCTGCATCAAACATAGCCATAGCGTCTTTTCCTTCTCACTAAAGTGGGCGCGACGGCCCCAGGCCGTTCTCTTGCGGCCATCACGGGGGGCTCGGGTCGCGACCGGTTAACAAATGAACAAAAATGTGGGGGCCGAAGGTCACCGCCTGCGAGGGTGTCGCTCTCGACAGCCGCGCCTCCAGCACATTTATGTTTATATGTTAGCATGAATTCGATTTCAAGGCTTATATTGGATTGAGTTTCGTGTTTGATTTTAAGTTAAATGCAATTTAACCTATATCTTGTCTTGCAAATATGCGGGCGCTCCCCTCCTGCGGGCCGCCCGCGCACTTAACTGCAAAAGGATTTAGGCATGAGCAACAAGTCAGGCACGTCAAAAGACATCATCTCTTTGCCCCAGGGCGGTGGCGCCCTCGAGGGCATCGGCGAGTCGTTCTCGCCGGATCTATTCACCGGCACCGGCAATTTCTCGGTGCCCATCTCTGTGCCGTCGGGCCGCAATGGCTTCCAGCCCGACCTCAAACTCGTCTACAGCTCGGGCAGCGGGAACGGCCCGTTCGGGCTGGGTTGGGGGTTGAGCGTGCCGGGGGTGTCGCGAAAGACCTCCAAGGGCGTTCCGCAATATGAGGGCGAGGACACCTTTGTGCTGTCGGGCGCCGAAGATCTGGTCAAGGTCGGCGAGGAGCTCGATGGGACGAGCGGGCAGATCGTCAAGGAGACGTATCGCCCGCGCACCGAAGGATTGTTCGCGCGCATTGAAAGGCACCGGCCGACCGGCGGCGGCGATTGGTGGGAGGTGCGCACCAAGGGTGGCAATATCAGCTACTACGGCTCACCGAACGTCGCTTCTGACGATCCGGCGGCGCTCACCGACCCCGGCGACTCTTCGAAGATCTTCTCGTGGCGACTCTCCAAGACCGTCGACCCGTTCGGCAACGAGATTCGCTACAGCTACATCAAGGACACCGTCGAGGACGGCCCTCATCACTACTCGGCGCTCTATCCGCACAAGATCGAGTACGTCGACTACGACGATGGCTCGCCGAGCGGCAGCGGGTTTCTCGTCGAGGTGGAGTTTGTCTGGGAGGATCGGATCGACGCGGCCGGCGACGCCATCGACCCGTTTTCGACCTACCGGCAGGGCTTCGAGGTCCGCACCACCAGGCGCTGCAAGCGCATCGACGTGCGCTCGAATCACTACACCGGCAGCGACGCCCTCATCCGAAGCTACCGGCTCGAGTACGCCGACCCGAACACGCTGACCAACCGGCTGTCGATCCTCGAGCGGGTCGTCGTCGAGGGCAAGGCCGGCCCCGACACCCAGGAGCTTCCGCCGCTCGAGTTCAGCTACAACGACTTCGACCCCACCGGCCGCACCTTCGAGGCCATCGAGGGCGAGCAGTTGCCGAAAGTCTCGCTCGCAAACCCCAGCCTCGAGACGGTCGACCTGTTCGGAAACGGCCTGCCGGATCTGGTCGAGATGAACGGCCAATTCATCCGCTACTGGCGCAACCGCGGCGACGGCACTTTCGATTGGCCGCGGCCCATGAAGTCTAGCCCGATGGGTTTGTCTCTAGCTGACCCGCAGGTCCAGTTCATCGACGCCGAGGGCAACGGGCGCGCTGACCTGATGGTCTCGAAGCCCAACCTGAAGGGCTACTTTCCGCTGACCTTCGAGGGGAGCTGGGACGAGGACGGGTTTGTTCCGTACGACGAAGCGCCGTCGGTGGGCTTTGCCGACCCGGAGGTCAAACTCATGGACCTGACCGGCGATGGGCTGACCGACGTGCTTCGCACGGGTACCGGCTTCGAGTATTTCTTCAATGATCGCGATCCCGACCAGGCTTGGAAGGAGACCGACTGGAAGTCGAGATCAAAACTTGGAGATTTGCGTGACATTCGCTTCTCCGACCCGCGCGTGCGCACCGCCGACATGACCGGCGACGGGCTCCAGGACATCGTGCTCATTCACTCCGGGCACATCGACTACTGGCCAAACCTCGGCTACGGCCGCTTCGGGAAGAAGGTGCACATGCAAAACGCACCGCGCTTTCCGTACGGCTACCGCCCCGAGCACGTGCTCCTGGGCGACGTCGACGGTGACGGCTTGGCCGACCTCATCTTCATCGACGACGGGTCGGTGACCCTGTGGATGAACCAGTCTGGAAACGGCTTTGCCGAGCCGATCGAGATCTGCGGCACCCCACGGATGACCAACGAGGACGCCGTGCGCCTCATCGACCTCAAGGGCACCGGCAGCCCCGGCATCCTGTGGAGCCGCGACGCCACTCAGCCCGGCGGCGCCAATATGTACTTTCTGGATCTCACCGGCGGCCAAAAACCCTATCTCCTCAACGAGATGGACAACCACATGGGCGCGGTCACACGTGTGGCCTACCGTCCGTCGACCGAGTATTACCTCGCCGACGACCAAGATCCGGTGACGCGCTGGAAGACGCCCTTGCCGTTTCCCGTGCAGACCGTCTCCAGAGTGGAGGTCATCGACCAGGTCTCCAAAGGCAAGCTCACCACCGAGTACGAGTACCACCACGGCTACTGGGATGGCGAGGAGCGCGAGTTTCGAGGGTTCGCGCGGGTCAACCAGCGCGACTCGGAGAGTTTTGTCGACTATGGCTCGGAGGGCCTCGCCCCCGGCGAGTCGTTCGCTTCGGTCGATCAGGAAGAGTTCTCGCCGCCGCTCGAGAGCCGCCACTGGTTTATGCTCGGCGGGGTGTGGGATGCCTCCGGCGACTGGAAAGTGCCCGACTTTTCGGGCGAGTGGTGGCAGCATGCAGACACGGCCAATCACCCGAATCAGCTCCTTGGCGACTGGGCCTATCGGGGTGATAGCGACGACCCGCAGCTCCCGGGCCAGACGCTCCAGGAGAAGCTCGATGAGCTCGCGGTCGACAAGCGCCGAGAGGCGCTGCGCGCGCTTCGCGGCCGCAAGCTTCGAAGCGAATCGTACGCGCTCGACGGCCCGCCCCTGCAAGAAAAACCGTTCACGGTCAGCGAATCGATCCACTCGTTTCGTGACCTGAGCGCCAAGGCGCTTTCGGGCGAGGACCACGGCATCTTCTTCGCCTACTCGGTCGCCTCGCGCACCACCAACTGGGACCGCGGCGACGACCCGGCGACCTCCTTCGAGTGGTCGGAGGACTACGACGCCTACGGCCAGCCCCGAAAGACGACCTCGATCGCGTGCCCCCGAGGCTTCACCCGCCCGGATGTCGTCTCGTCCGAGCCGTTTCTATCGACCCACGGCACCACCAGCTTCATCTACCGCGACGTCGACGACGGCCAATATATGGTCGATCGCACGTCCGAGAGCGAGGCGTTCGAGATCGTCGACAGTGGCCAAAGCACGCTCATCGGCCTCAAGCAGTCGGTCGACGACGGCTCGGCTACGAAAGAGATCCAGGCCCACTCGATCACCTACTACGACGGCCCGGCCTTCGATGGCCTGGCCAAGGGGCAGATCGGCGCCTTTGGCATGCCCGTGCGTTCCGAGTCGCTGGTGATGACCGACACGATCCTCGCCGAAGCCTATCCTGCGACCGAGGGTGGTCTGCCGGCCTACCTTGCCGCAGATCCGGATGACCAGAGCTTCTCTTGGCCCTCCGAGTATCCCGCCGCGTTCAAAAATCGCATCGACGCGATGGACGGCCGCGCAGGCTACCGCTACGACAGCACGACCGGGCGTTATTACGCGCCCTCTGGCGGCAAGAAGTACGACTTCCAGGCAGGCACGGGCACTCGCGGCCTGGCCGTGCAGATGAAAAACCCGGTCGGCCACACCACCAGCGTCACCTACGATGGCTACGCCCTGCTGCCCACCCAGGTCGACGCGACCATCTCGACCACCAACACCACGCTGACGACTTCGGCGTCCTACGACTACCGGCTCTTCAAGCCCCTCGAGGTCACCGACACCAACAGCAACCGCACCAAGGTCGCCTACTCGCCGCTGGGTCTGGTCGAGAAGACCGCCGTGATGGGCAAGTCGACCGAAACCATCGGCGATACGCTCCTGGTTCCAGGCAAACGCTTCGTCTACGACCTGACATTTACGCCCGAATCAGGCACGACGCCCGCCAAGCCTGTCGCGGTCAAAACGATCGTGCGTGAGTACCACGTCAATCAATCGGTATCCTGGGTGTCCGGCGACGAGACGATCGAGTCGATCGAGTACTCCGACGGCTTCGGGCGCGTGGTGCAAACCCGCGCCCAGGCAGAAGCGCTCGACTACGAGCGCGCCGGCGAAGCCGGTGTCGACAGCGCTGGATTGCCGCCCGAGCACGGCGGCGGCATCGCCAATGCCATTCCCACGAGCGACCCGGACCGGGTGCGCGTGTCGGGCTGGCAGCGCTACAACAACAAGGGCAAAGTCGTCCAAAAGTGGGAGCCCTTCTTCTCGTCGGGCTTTGCCTTTGGAAACGTCACCCAGGCCCAAGCCGGAAAGTCGGTCAAGGTGCGCTTCGATGCGCGCGGCCGTCAGGTCCAAACGATCCGCCCCGACGGGGCCAAGACGCTGGTGGTCTTCGGCGAGGTGCCCGATGTGGCCGACCCGACCTTCTTCGATCCGACGCCTTGGAAGACCTACGCGTGGGACGCCAACGACTACGACTACGAGGTCGATTCTGCTGGAAACAAGACGGCCATCGTAGGCGGCGCCGACGAGCACTGGGATACCCCCACATCGGCCGTAGTCGACGCTTTGGGGCGCACGATCGAGACGGTCGAGCGCCTCGAGACCGGCGAGCAGCTCGTCACCCAGACGACCTACGACATCCGCGGCAACGTCCTCACCGTCGTCGACCCCAAAGGACGCACGGCCGCCACGCAATTCTACGACCTCGCCGACCGCAAACTCCGATGTGAGAGCATCGATGCGGGCACGTCCATCGCAGTCTTCGACGCCGTCGGCACGCCCATCGAAGCACGCGACGAGCGCGGCGCGCTGACGCTTGTCGCCGTCGACAAGATGCTTCGCCCCACTCACCAGTGGGGGCGCGACTCCTCGAGCGAGTCGGTGCGCCTGGTCGGCCGCACCATCTTTGGGCACGAGAAGGCGGGCGACCCGACGGCGACCAACCACCTCGGAAGGCCCTACCAGCACTACGACGAAGCGGGCGTGGTCACGCTCGAGGCGTACGACTTCAAGGGAAACGCGCTCGAGAACACCCGCGAGGTGATCGACCCAGGCCTGATGATCGGCGCCGTCGACGACGCCTCGAGCGCCAACGGCTACGTCATCGATACATTTCGCGTGGACTGGACGCCGGCGCCCGGCGAGACGCTCGAGGATCGCCAGGGCGAACTGATCGGCTCGAGCTCGTATCGGACGTCGTACAAGAGCAAGTCGGTCTTCGACGCGCTCAACCGCCCCGTGCAGATGACGCTGCCGGCCGACGACGACGACAACGATGCCACCGACCCCGACGAGTTCGGCTACGGCAAGACGATCACGCCCCAATTCAACCGCGCAGGCGCCCTGCAGTCCGTCCAGATGTCGGGCACCCAAACCCCGTCGGTCGACTACATCGCCTACAACGCCAAAGGCCAGCGCATCCTGGCGGCCTTCGGAAACGGCGTGATGACCCGCTACGCCTACGACCCCAACGTCTTTCGCCTCAAGCGGCTGCGCAGCGAGAAGTTCCACCCGGACTCGACGCCCGAGACCGGCTACGAGCTGCCGAGCACTGGCAAAAAATACCAGGACATCGTCTACAGCTACGACGCCGTCGGAAACATCCTGTCGACCGACGAGCGGGTCACCGACGTCGGCGTGGGCGGAGCGAACACGATGGTGCGAAGTTTCGAATACGACGCCCTCTACCGCCTCATCGAAGCAACGGGCCGCGAGAGCGACGTCCTCAAGACCGACCCCTGGCAAGACCAGCTCACCGCCAAATCACAAGCCGGCTACACCGACTCGCCCCAGAACACCCGCGCCTACACCGAGACCTACGCCTACGACAACGTCGGCGGGCTGAGCCTGCTCACCCACCAATACGGCGCAGGCTCGCAGTGGACGCGCAACTACACCACCGAGACCGGCTCGAACCGCATGACCGGCATGACCGCGGGCGCAAACGCTTACACCTACACCTACGACAACGTCGGTAACCTGGTCCAAGAAAACACCGAGCGCCACTTCGAGTGGGATTTCGCAGGAAGGATGCGCGCCTTTCGAAACCAGATCACCGGCAGCGCGCCCACGGTCTTCGCCCACTATGGCTACGACGCTGGCGGCGAGCGCGTCCAAAAAGTGGTGTGCCGCGGCACGAAGACCACCCGCACGGTCTACATCGGCGGGGTCTTCGAGCACCAGCAGGTCATCGAGAACGGCTCGGTGTCCACCGAAAACCAGACGCTGCACCTGATGGACGACGCCAAACGCGTCGCCACCTACCGCGCCGGCCCGGAGCTCGACGGCGCCGACCGTGCGAAGACCCGCTATCACCTGGGCGACCACCTGCAGTCGAGCAACGTGGTGCTCAGGCAAGAGCCCGATGCGAACGGCGAGCTCTTCGTCAACCGCGAGGAGTACCGCCCGTACGGCGAGACCGCCTTTGGCAGCTTCGAGTACAAGCGCTACCGGTTTACCGGCAAGGAGAAGGACGAGGAGAGCGGGCTTCACTACCACTCGGCGCGGTACTATGCGCCATGGATGGCGAGGTGGACGACGACCGATCCGTTGGGGATGGTGGATGGGCCGCATTTATTCCGGTATGTGAGTGGGAATCCCATTCGACTCAAAGACCCTGGCGGAACCAATCCGAATAGTGAGGATCCAAGCACATTGGACATTTTCATCGCTGGGGTTAAGGCAGCAGTCCGTGGAGCTTTGGTACTGAGCAATGCTTCGACTCAAGGCGTAGAAGAGAAATCGAGGGCAATGGGGGATAAGACCAAGCAGGTTTCCGAATCAGCTACAAAGTCCGCAGCAACGGCTGTTGGGCTGTCCGGCTCAGAAAGCGATGAACTCGCGATGTATGTCGGAAGTGGTACAGGTGCGTTCTTTTACACGACCGGCGTAGTTGGTGGTAGCTATCTAATTGGCGGGGCTGGGGCGCCGTCGGACGCGGAAAGCGTCGGTGAATCATTCGCTGCCGCGACTGTAGCCGCGGAAAATGGCAACTACGAAGATGCAGCTGTTACAGGTGGGCTCGGTGCTCTCCAGGTGACGGCGATGGGTCTTGGCGCGTTCGGGTCTGCGAAGATGATCAGAAAGGCGGCCAGCGTGCGGAATACCAGAAGCCTTAAAAACAACCCGATTCTCGGAAAACCCAGAGTAGGAAGCGGGAACAAGGTTGATACCCCGAAGCTAAAAGTAACCGACAATCCAGATCCGAACGGGTTACCACGTCAAATCGTCCGCGAATTCGGTCCCACTGCACGAGAACATGGATGGCCGGACATTATCGACAATTTTGCAGGAGATGCCGCAGATTTTACCATTCCCACTCGAGGCCTCGGCGGGCAAATTATCGGCGAGAGCAAACTCTATCAAATTGAAGGCTCGTTGAACGGGAGAACTGGCGTGTTCGAATGGATTGTCGACAATGGCGAAGTGACACACAGAAGATTCATCAAGAACGGTAAGGTGACCGGCCTACCTAACCAACGGCCAAGGAGTGAAAAATGAACACTAGGATCCGTCAACGAGCAGTAGAAATCTTGGATAGTCACGAATGGTGGAATTGGAACAGTCTCAAAGTAGGGTGGGACCTGGGCTTCATTGGAGCAAAGGACGTAGTCGACTTTGCAACTGATTTTCTGTGCAGGCATCCGAGCGAAGAGCGGGACGCCGTTATTGATTTGGCCGGTGCTGAGGCCAGCGAAGACAAATTGGTCCGTCAAACCCTGAGCATGTTGGCGCCCGGCGCAGAGAAAAGTTCGTCCAGATCGTCTGTGTCCCGAGACGCCTGGCTCCTGAGTTCACTACTCGCAGTACGGGAGGCGGAGCTCTCAGAAAGGGAGATGCTCGAGCAACTCGCAGAAATTTATGCAGATTTCGGATATCCAGAGGAAATGGAAGATTGTGTTTACTATATGCCGTCAGATAGAGCGCCAATCGAAGCATTTCGCGAACTAATCGCCTCGCTCACGACCGAAGTAAACAATGATTTCAAGGAAGCAACTCCCTAATCGGGCGGTCAATGAGGGCGCTGGAGCCGCAGAGAGGTGCATGTCTTTGCGCTACCAAGGCGCGAGCCGATAGACCTTCTCGATTTCACGCATTGGCTTCTACCACGCGTCAGGGAGCTCAGCCGGGCTTTCCGGTGCCAGGTGCGAGCGAGTTCAGCAACGCCCCGAGCGAGTCATCAAATAGGTCGGCGACATGTCACTAAGTGGTTAAATTTCTTCTTGAAATACTATCGTGATGGGATGGCTGAGGTGAATCACTTCCACGTTGAGAGTAGGAGTGAGGATCTGGACCTTACAGTAAGTGTACAGGAGTTTCGCCCGCCACTGCCTTCTGATGAGGCGCGGAAGATTCTAGACAAGGACGGATGATCCTGCTCTTTTTCGCTCACCTCGGCTCGTGAACGTAACCCAACAGTGCCAAGCACCGTGACAAGGGAGGCCTCATACGCCTGTGAGGCAGGTTTCCCAGTACAGGATCTCAAAACGCAAAGCGCCCCGAGCTGATCATCAGATTGGTTCGGGGCGCTTTGCGTTCCCCCAAGCCCAGTGCGCGGCGAGTCGTTTGCGTCGGTCGATCAGGAAGAATTCTCGCCGCCGCTCGAGAGCCGCCACTGGTTTATGCTCGGCGGGGTGTGGGATGCCTCCGGCGACTGGGTGCTGCCCGATTTTAGCGGCGAGTGGTGGCAGCATGCGGACACGGCCAATCACCCAAACCAACTCCTTGGCGACTGGGCCTATCGGGGTGACAGCGACGATCCCATCAATGACCCGGGCCAGACCCTCCAGGAGAAGCTCGATGGGCTTGCGGTCGAGAAGCGCCGCGAGGTCCTGCGCGCCCTGCGCGGTCGCAAGCTTCGAAGTGAGTCGTACGCGCTCGACGGATCGTCACGGCAGGACAAGCCGTTCACGGTCAGCGAGTCGATCCACTCATTTCGCGACCTGAGCGCGGAGGCGCTTTCGGGCGAGGACCACGGCATCTTCTTTGCCTACTCGGTCGCCTCGCGCACCACCAACTGGGACCGCGGCGACGACCCGGCGACCTCCTTCGAGTGGTCGGAGGATTACGACCAGTACGGCCAGCTCCGAAAGACGACCTCGATCGCGTGCCCCCGAGGCTTCACCCGCCCCGATGTCGTCTCATCCGAGCCGTTTCTATCGACCCACGGCACCACCAGCTTCATCTACCGCGACGTCGACGGCGGCCAGTACATGGTCGACCGCACCGAAGAATCAGAAGCGTTCGAGATTGTCGACAGTGGCCAAAGCACGCTCATCGGCCTCAAGCAGTCAGTCGACGACGGCTCGGCTACGAAAGAGATCCAGGCCCACGCGATCACCTACTACGACGGCCCGGCCTTCGAGGGCCTGGCCAAAGGTGAGATCGGCGCCTACGGCATGCCCGTACGCTCCGAGTCGCTGGTGATGACCGACGCCATCCTCGCCGAAGCCTATCCGGCCGGCGAAGGCGGATCTCCGGCCTACCTCGACGCCGACTCGCCGACCTGGCCCTCCGAGTATCCCGCCGAGTTCAAGAATCGCATCGACGCGATGGACGGCCGCGCAGGGTACCGCTACGACAGCACGACCGGGCGCTATTACGCGCCCTCGGGCGGCAAGAAGTACGACTTTCAGGCAGGCGCCGGCGCCAAAGGCCTGCCGGTCGAGATGAAAAACCCGGTCGGCCACACCACCAGCGTCACCTACGATGGCTACGACCTGCTGCCGACCCAGGTCGACGCGACCATCTCGACCACCAACACCACGCTGACAACCTCGGCGACCTACGACTACCGGCTCTTCAAGCCCGTCGAGGTCACCGACACCAACGGCAACCGCACCAAGGTCGCCTACTCGCCGCTGGGGCTCGTCGAGAAGACGGCGGTAATGGGCAAGTCGACCGAAACCGTCGGCGATACGCTCGACGTGCCCGGCAAGAAGTTTGTCTACGATCTGACGTTTACGCCCGCGACCGAAACAGAGCCCGCCAGGCCGGTCTCAGTCAAGACCATCGTGCGCGAGTACCACGTCAATCCATCGGTATCCTGGGTGACCGGCGACGAGACGATCGAGTCGATCGAGTACTCCGACGGCTTCGGACGCGTGGTGCAAACCCGCGCCCAGGCAGAAGAGCTCGACTACGAGCGCGCCGGCGAAGCCGGTGTCGACAGCGCTGGATTGCCGCCCGAGCACGGCGGCGGCGTCCAAAATGCCATCCCCACGAGCGACCCGAACCGGGTGCGCGTGTCGGGCTGGCAGCGCTACAACAACAAAGGCAAAGTCGTCCAAAAGTGGGAGCCGTTCTTCTCGTCGGGCTTTGCCTTCGGCAACGTCACCCAGGCCCAGGCCGGAAAGTCAGTGAAGGTGCGCTTCGATGCGCGCGGCCGCCAGGTCCAAACGATCCGCCCCGACGGGGCCAAGACGCTGGTGGTCTTCGGCGACGTGCCCGATGTGGCCGACCCGACCTCCTTCGAGCCGACGCCCTGGAAGACCTACTCGTGGGACGCCAACGACTACGACTACGAGGTCGACGACGACGGCAACAGGACCGCGATCGTCGGCGGCGCCGAGGCGCACTGGGATACGCCCACCTCGGCGCTGGTCGACGCGCTGGGGCGCACGATCGAGACGGTCGAGCGCCTCGAGGGCGGCGAGCAGCTCGTCACCCAGACGACCTACGACATCCGCGGCAACGTCCTCACCGTCGTCGACCCCAAAGGACGCACGGCCGCCACGCAATTCTACGACCTCGCCGACCGCAAACTCAGAAACGAGAGCATCGACGCGGGCACGTCCACAGCAGTCTTCGACGCCGTGGGCACGCCCATCGAAGCACGCGACGAGCGCGGCGCGCTGACGCTCACTGCCGCCGACGAGATGCTTCGCACCACCCACCAGTGGGGCCGCGATTCGGCTTCGGAGACCGTGCGCCTGGGCGGCCGCACCATCTTCGGCCACGAGATGGCCAACCCGACGGCGACCAACCACCTCGGAAAGCCCTACCAGCACTACGACGAAGCGGGCGTGGTCACGCTCGAGGCATACGACTTCAAGGGAAACGCGCTCGAGAACACCCGAGAGGTCATCGACCCGGGGCTGATGATCGGCGCCGTCGACGACGCCTCGAGCGCCAACGGCTACGTCGTCGATACGTTTCGAGTCGACTGGACCGGCGACCTCGCCACCCGAAAGGGCGAGCTCGTCGATATTGACAACAGCCCCTATCGCACCGCCTACAAGTCGAAGTCCATCTTCGATGCGCTCAACCGCCCAGTGCAGATGACCTTGCCGGCCGACCAGGAAGACGCCGACACTTACGGCTACGGCAAGACGATCACGCCCCAATTCAACCGCGCCGGCGCCCTGCAGTCAGTCCAGATGTCGGGCACCGAAACTCCGTCGGTCGACTACATCGCCTACAACGCCAAGGGCCAGCGCATCCTGGCGGCCTTCGGAAACGGCGTGATGACCCGCTACGCCTACGACCCCAACGTCTTTCGCCTCAAACGCCTGCGAAGCGAGAAGTACGCTGCGACCTCGACGCCCGAGAGCGGCTACTTGCTGCCGAGCACTGGCAAAAAATACCAGGACATCGTCTACAGCTACGACGCCGTCGGCAACATCCTGGCGACCGATGAGCGGGTCGCTGAGATCGGCATCGCCGGCACCGACACGATGGTGCGAGGTTTCGAGTACGACGCCCTCTACCGCCTCATCGAAGCGACGGGCCGCGAGAGCGACGTCCTCAAGACTGACCCCTGGCAGGATCAACTGACCGCCAAGTCCAACGCGGGCTACAACGACTCGCCGCAGATCACGCGCGCCTACACCGAAACCTACGCCTACGACGACGTCGGCGGGCTGAGCCTGCTCACTCATCAATACGGCGCAGGCTCCCAGTGGACGCGCGACTACACCACCGAGACCGGCTCGAACCGCATGACCGGCATGACCTCGGGCGCAAACGCCTACACCTACACCTACGACAGCGTCGGAAACCTGGTCCAAGAAAACACCGAGCGCCACTTCGAGTGGGACTTCGCAGGAAGGATGCGCGCCTTTCGAAACCAGGTCACCGGCAGCGCGCCGACGATCTTTGCCCACTACAGCTACGACGCAGGCGGCGAGCGCGTCCAGAAAGTGGTGTGCCGCGGCGCGAAGACCACCCGCACGGTCTATATCGGCGGCGTCTTCGAGCACCAGCAGGTCATCGAGAACGACTCTGTGACCACCGAAAACCAGACGCTCCACCTGATGGACGACGCCAAGCGCGTCGCCACCCACCGCGCCGGCCCCGAACTCGACGGCGCCGACCGCGCGAAAACCCGCTACCACCTGGGCGACCACCTGCAGTCGAGCAACGTGGTGCTTCGGCAGGTGCCCGACTCGAGCGGCAAACTCTTCGTCAACCGCGAGGAGTACCGCCCCTACGGCGAGACCGCCTTTGGCAGCTTCGAGTACAAGCGTTACCGGTTTACCGGCAAGGAGAAGGATGAGGAGAGCGGGCTTCACTACCACTCGGCAAGGTATTATGCGCCGTGGATGGCGCGTTGGACGGCGACCGATCCGTTGGGGATGGTCGATGGTCCGAACCTGTACGTTTACGTTCGCGGCAACCCGCTGCGCCTAATCGACCCGAATGGCACTGCTTCTGGAGATGCACCAAAATCCGATGACGTGACGATGGTCGACTTTTCTGATTCAAGCACGGCATCCCAGACCCGGCCGAATACAAAGGAGGAGGATACATTACTGATAGCCCAAAGTAGAGTTGCTGATGCGTTCGGGACTGCGAAAGGAGAAACAACGAAGCCGCTGCAACCTCCGAGGAAGAACGATGCTTCAAGTCCTGATAAAGACCAAGCAACTGGTAAGGCAAGTTCCGCTCATTCCGCATTCGTTGGTGACAGTGTAGGGCGTGCGGGAATCAAAGAGGCGTTCTACGGCACGGCAATGATCTGGACGTGCGGACTCTTTGAGATGTGCGCGACGGACGTGAAGAGAGGAAAGAGACGGAGTCAATACCAAGATCAAGTGGCTGAAGGTGCCGCGAAACAATTCATCAACCGCGCATACGATGTCGTAAACCCGCCCCTTTTGAGAAAGTCTGATGGCCAAACAGCGCCAAGAGATGCCTATGAGTACGATAACGAGGCGCAACAGACAGGCGGAACTCTTTCAGGTGCTGCTGCCGGCATTGGAGGCCTGATCTTTCCTTCCTGGGCCTATTTTAGTTACGGAAGGCTAGGACCGAGTGTCCTAAACAAGGGAAAGAAATACGGCCCTCATTCAAAGCCGGGTCCTCTCGGAGCCGGGCCTAGTTCTAAAGCAGCGACTTTCCGCAGCCATACTTATACCGAGAAGATTCTAGCAGAACCCACAGTGTTCTACCGTGTGTACGGAGGAAAGGCAGGGGAAATCGGAGCGTACTGGACGCGTGTTAAGCCACAAGGCCCCCTACAATCACAGCTAGATTTAGCGTTGCTTCCGGAATGGGGTAATACAGTGACAGATGTAGCACGTATCCGAGTACCTGCCGGTACTAAGATTTTTGAAGGTGCTGCAGCGCCTCAAATATCTGATTCCGGCCTTCCCATCCTTCACGGGGGGGGGAATCAAGTACTAATCTTGAATGTGGACGTGAACTGGCTTTTCTAAGAATGTCGACAGGAGGTCAAATGGATGATCAAAATTACGCTCGGCTGCGGTCGAGCCTGCTAAGAGAGGGCGCTGTTTTTGGAGTTATCCTCCCCGATGGTTGGTTTGGGCGGCCCTATGACAACATGCTAAAATGCACTGGACTACGACGAGCTAACGATTTCGTCGAAATTTCCCTTAATGATTGGGTTGAGGTGAGAATTGAGGGCAAGGCAGAGGTTCAACTTACACGTGGAGATGGCCATTCCGGCAATCAGTTGGAGATAGGCGGATTTGAAAACGCTAAGTTCTCTTATGTTCCAATTGGGGCTACTACACCAGTAAACGAAGTCTATGACAGCGGACAAGTGGTGCTCGTAGATTTGAGCAGCTAGTACACGATTTCGCAAATGCCGATCGGTTTCGGCGGCACAGCGCAACGATCTCGTCGTCGGCCTTCCCTCGACGATGCGCTGCGACGAATGGGAAGCTCATTCCTCCAACGAAGCCGATTCCACGCAGGCAACCACGCCTTGCTGCGGCTCATCACGTCGCGCATCAACTGAGACATCGAGCGCCCCGAGTTGATCATCAGATCGGTTCGGGGCGTTTTGCGCTCGACGAGTCTCAGCGTTTCGGGCAACGGTCGTCGGTAGCCGCGACATCGGCGCCTACGGCATGCCCGTGCGCTCCGAGCCGCCGCGTGGGACGCTAACGACTACGACTACGAGGTCGACGACGACGGCAACAGGACCGCGACCGTCGGCGGCGCCGAGGCGCACTGGGATACGCCCACCTCGGCTCTGGTCGAAACGCCTCGAGGGCGGCGAGCAGCTCGTCACCCAGACGACCTACGACATCCGCGGCAACGTCCTCACCGTCGTCGACCCCAAAGGCCGCACGGCCGCCACGCAATTCTACGACCTGGCCGACCGTAAACTCAGAAACGAGAGCATCGATGCGGGCACCTCGATCGCAGTCTTCGACGCCGTCGGCACGCCCATCGAAGCTCGCGACGAGCGCGGCGCGCTGACGCTCACGGCCGCCGACGAGATGCTTCGCACCACCCACCAGTGGGGCCGCGATTCGGCTTCGGAGCCGGTGCGTCTGGTCGGCCGCACCATCTTCGGCCACGAGATGGCCAACCCGACGGCGACCAACCACCTCGGAAAGCCCTACCAGCACTACGACGAAGCGGGCGTGGTCACGCTCGAGGCATACGACTTCAAGGGCAACGCGCTCGAGAACACCCGAGAGGTCATCGACCCGGGGCTGATGATCGGCGCCGTCGACGACGCCTCGAGCGCCAATGGCTACGTCGTCGATACGTTTCGCGTGGACTGGACGCCGGCGCCCGGCGAGACGCTCGAGGATCGCCAGGGCGAACTGATCGGCTCTAGCTCGTATCGGACGTCGTACAAGAGCAAGTCGGTGTTCGACGCGCTCAACCGCCCAGTGCAGATGACGCTGCCGGCCGACCAGGAAGATGCCGATACCTACGGCTACGGCAAGACGATCACGCCCCAATTCAACCGCGCCGGCGCCCTGCAGTCAGTCCAGATGTCGGGCACCCAAACCCCGTCGGTCGACTACATCGCCTACAACGCCAAGGGCCAGCGCATCCTGGCGGCCTTCGGAAACGGCGTGATGACCCGCTACGCCTACGACCCCAACGTCTTTCGCCTCAAGCGGCTGCGCAGCGAGAAGTACGCTGCGACCTCGACGCCCGAGAGCGGCTACTTGCTGCCGAGCACGGGCAAAAAATACCAGGACATCGTCTACAGCTACGACGCCGTCGGCAACATCCTGTCGACCGACGAGCGGGTCACCGACGTCGGTGTGGGCGGGACCGACACGATGGTGCGGGGTTTCGAATACGACGCCCTCTACCGCCTCATCGAAGCGACCGGCCGCGAGAGCGACGTCCTCAAGACCGACCCCTGGCAGGACCAACTCACCGCCAAGTCCAACGCCGGCTACACCGACTCGCCGCAGAATACCCGCGACTACACCGAAACCTACGCCTACGACAACGTCGGCGGGCTGAGCCTGCTCACCCACCAATACGGCGCAGGCTCGCAGTGGACGCGCAACTACACCATCGAGACCGGCTCGAACCGCATGACCGGCATGACCGCCGGTGGCAACGCCTACACCTACGCCTACGACAGCGTCGGCAACCTGGTCCAAGAAAACACCGAGCGCCACTTCGAGTGGGATTTTGGCGGTCGCATGCGCTCCTTTCGAAACCAGATAACCGGCAGCGCGCCCTCGGTCTTTGCCCACTACAGCTACGACGCAGGCGGCGAGCGCGTCCAGAAAGTGGTGTGCCGCGGCGCGAAGACCACCCGCACGGTCTACATCGGAGGCGTCTTCGAGCACCAGCAGGTCATCGAGAACGAGTCTGTGACCACCGAAAACCAGACGCTCCACCTGATGGACGACGCCAAGCGCGTGGCCACCTACCGCGCCGGCCCCGAGCTCGACGGCGCCGACCGCGCGAGGACCCGCTACCACCTGGGAGACCACCTGCAGTCGAGCAACGTGGTGCTTCGGCAGGTGCCCGACTCGAGCGGCAAACTCTTCGTCAACCGCGAGGAGTACCGCCCCTACGGCGAGACCGCCTTTGGCAGCTTCGAGTACAAGCGCTACCGGTTTACCGGCAAGGAGAAGGACGAGGAGAGCGGGCTGCACTACCACTCGGCGCGGTACTATGCGCCGTGGCTGGCGCGGTGGACGGCGACCGATCCGCTAGGGATGGTCGATGGGCCGAACTTGTATGCTTATGTGAGTGGAAATCCGGTGAAGTTGGTGGATCCAAGCGGAACAGCCAAAAATGGTGGCGACCAAGAGAGCGCTGTTGTTTCTTCTCAGGACGTTTGTCAGGCCAAGTATAGACCGGGTCTTCAAAAAGTCGCAGATGATTCAAAGATGCCGGAGGATGCGAGAGGCAAAGCCCGAGAGATCATCAACATGTGCCAGACGCTCGAAACGCACGCAAAAAACATGGCGGAGTTCGACCGTGGCGGGACGTCCACAATATCAACGGGGCGCAGCGCCAGCGACTCATCAGTACAGACTATACCTATTGATGATCCGGTTTACGCTGCAAAAAGGAGAGCTAAGCGGAACGCTCAGGATATTGAGCGGCTGAAAGGCGCTGGAAAGCAAGCAATGCAGGAAATGCGGGGACATCCATTTGTGATGATTGAAGAGGCGGCGGTTCCCGAAATAGCCACTGCTCGAGATGAAGCGTTTGCCCTTGAGAACGAATATCAGGTTGAAGGAGCTGAAGGCTATAGTACCATTACCAGTCTATGGGCAATCAAGGGTGGCCTGAAAGTTCTGAAAAAAAAATCGGGACTCAGTAATTCAGCCTTGCGTCGTTCACTGAAAGGCAAGGCAAAGCATGCTAAATGGGCGAAGTCGAACCAAGATGTGAAGGGGCCGGGCCTAAACGACCACTACAGAAACCATGCCGCTCCGGACGATATCGATGTCCAAACGAAAACCGAGTACGACTTAAGTGCACGTATTACTATCCACAAGGGATGGAAGTTCTTTTACAAGGACAAGCGGACAGGTAAGCCGCGCGTAGGGTATTACGATCCTGATACACAGTATTTCACCGCCACGTCTGAAAAAGGGGGCAACGTGACCATTCATACTCACTTTAAAGAAGAACGCGGGTGGAGCCATATCAAACACAATTCGCGTGGATTCTACACGAAATAAGCTCAAATTATGATGAGGACCGCTATGTTCAAAGAAAAGAAAGAGCAATTGCAGAAGCTGTTGGGTTCGGTGGAAGCAGGTAGGGACATCGCGCCCAAAAGCGTTGGATTCCTCGCAACTCTATCCGCCGAGGTCGACCATTGGATGAGACCAACAGAAATAGAACGTGGTGACTTTCATCAGCGCGTACAAACAGCGCTTGCGACCTTAACGGCAGACAAGTACATCGATCGCGCTATTGGGCGTGCAACTCGACTGCTGGAAAGCGAGCACCTGAGTCATGAGGAAGACAGCCAACTCGCTTACTTGTTTGAACAAGTTGGTGCGCTGCTATTTTTTCAGGTTGAGCTAGATGAGGCGCGGCGGGTTGAACTGCTGGATGCTTTGGGTGAGTTTCTCAAGAACCGTCGCCGACGGGGCGAATTCAAAGCAACGTTTTTGGATACTTACAGGAACAGGATGTCTCAGGTCGCTCAGCTACCCATAATGTCAACCGCGATTCACATGTTGGAGCTGGAGCACCTTTTGGAAAATGACACATGATGCTTTGGTGGGCTGTATACACGATACTGGCCACTACGCGCCCCGCGACGTATGGGAAGTACATTCCCCGACGAAGCCCATTCCACGCGGGTGAGCGCGGCTCGGGGTGGTTCACCACATTGCAGGTCATCTAAGACGTCGAGCGCCCCGAGTTGATTATCAGATCAGCTCGGGGCGTTTTGCGTGCGGCGAGCCTCATTATTGGGTGCACGGTAAGGGGAGTACATTCTCCGACGAAGCGCATTCTATGCGGTCATGCGACGTTGTTGGTGAGCGCAGCCGCTACCGCCCGGTGTCGGACACCGTGTTGCAGGGCCTCGTGATCGTCTGGCAGGCTCGCGCAGCCTTGTTTGGCTGTGAAATTCGTGGCTATGATTCTTTGGCTGGCCCAAGGCACTGCGCCGCAGAATCACTTCCTGGCATCGCAGCCCAGACATATTCGGGAGTCTGTGAGGTTCACGAGACTTACTGCGCGCGCGAAGAACAGTGACGTGCCCTACGCTCTTCTTCTACGTATAGAACCCTGCTCAGCGGCAGCCGAGAAGCACGAGGAGTGGGCGACCTGAGGACGGTATCTGAAGATGGAAGAATTCTACGACTCGAAGCGGGCAACTCACGCCCAGGAGGACGCGCTTCTAGCAGCCGCTGAGTGAGGAACAGAAGTCAGCCTGCGCAGAGCGAGTTTACACAATTGGTCGGACTTGACCGCCCTTTGTTGCGTATCCAATAACTTACTCAGGACTTACAGTTGTGGCTCTCGTCATTTATGCCGAATATATCCCAGGCAAATACAAGTACCAGTTGCTGGATTTGACTGGGGAGGGGTTTCGTGGCTCAGTAATACCCGTCGAGCTTGAGGTGGACGCTGAGAGAAGAGGCGAACTCTTTGAGCTTCTGAGTCATATAGCCGAAGAATACGACTCAGAACTCTACGCATATGAAACACATACCCGAGGAGGAGGGGCGGCGAAGGAACGGGCTATGGCGTATCAAATTGCCGTAGATGTATTGGAAGAAGATGACCAACCTTCAGACTTATGCTTCGCTGGAGCTGCCGAGTTGAAGCACTGCTGGGTATTTGTATTTGAGGCGAGCCCCAGCTCGCACAATAGCATAGGAATATTGGTAGACAAGCAATCTGGAAAGGCATTCTTCCGGCGTTATGTAGACGTCAGAGACTTGCTAGACGATCAGGAACAGTAACTTCCACCGTCAATACCATCCTCGAAGAATCCCACGGTAAGGGAAGGGATTTTCCCGACGACGGATGGGGCCGACTCGGCGCGCTGCGCGCGCCATGGGAGGGAGGCGGGCGCTTCTCTAGCATTCAGGCTTTCCGTCCACCGGGACAAGCCCGGTGGGGCGGTGGGGGCCCGGGGCGCCGTGGGAGGCTTCGACACGCGGCCGCCAGGTCCAGACGATCCGCCCCGACGGGGCCAAGACGCTGGTGGTCTTCGGCGAGGTGCCCGATGTGGCCGACCCGACCTTCTTCGATCCGACGCCCTGGAAGACCTACTCGTGGGACGCCAACGACTACGACTACGAGGTCGACGACGACGGAAACAGGACCGCGATCGTCGGCGGCGCCGAGGCTCACTGGGATACGCCGACGAGCGCGGTGGTCGACGCGCTGGGGCGCACGATCAAAACCGTCGAGCGCCTCGAGACTGGTGAGCAACTCGTCACCCGGACGACCTACGACATCCGCGGCAACGTCCTCACCGTCGTCGATCCCAAGGGACGCACGGCCGCCACGCAATTCTACGACCTCGCCGACCGCAAACTCAGAAACGAGAGCATCGACGCGGGCACCTCGATCGCGGTCTTCGACGCCGTCGGCACGCCCATCGAAGCGCGCGACGAAAGAGGCGCGCTGACGCTCACCTCCGCCGACGAGATGCTTCGCACCACCCACCAGTGGGGGCGCGACTCTTCGAGCGAGTCGGTGCGTCTGGTCGGCCGCACCATCTTCGGCCACGAGATGGCCAACCCGACCACGACCAACCACCTCGGAAAGCCCTACCAGCACTACGACGAAGCGGGCGTGGTCACCCTCGAGGCATACGACTTCAAAGGAAACGCGCTGGCAAACACCCGTGAGGTGATCGACCCGGGCCTGATGATCGGCGCCGTCGACGACGCCGACAGCGCCAACGGCTACGTCGTCGATACGTTTCGAGTGGACTGGACCGGCGACCTCGCCACCCGAAAGGGCGAGCTCGTCGATATTGACAACAGCCCCTATCGCACCGCCTACAAGTCGAAGTCGGTGTTCGACGCGCTCAACCGCCCAGTGCAGATGACCTTGCCGGCCGACCAGGAAGACGCCGACACTTACGGCTACGGCAAGACCATCACGCCCCAGTTCAACCGCGCAGGTGCCCTGCAGTCAGTCCAGATGTCGGGCACGAACACGCCGTCGGTCGACTACATCGCCTATAATGCGAAAGGACAACGGATTTTGGCGGCGATTGGAAACGGCGTGATGACCCGCTACGCCTACGACCCCAACGTCTTTCGCCTCAAGCGGCTGCGCAGCGAAAAGTACCACCCGGACTCGACGCCCGAGACAGGCTACACGCTTCCGACCGATGGCAGCGGCAAGAAGTACCAGGACATCGTCTACAGCTACGACGCCGTCGGAAACATCCTGTCGACCGACGAGCGGGTCTCTGAGATCGGCATCGCCGGCACCGACACGATGGTGCGGGATTTCGCCTACGACGCGCTCTACCGGCTCATCGAAGCCACCGGCCGCGAGAGCGACGTCCTCAAGACCGACCCCTGGCAGGACCAACTCACCGCCAAATCCAACGCCGGCTACACCGACAGCCCGCAGGACACCCGCGCCTACACCGAAACCTACGCCTACGACGACGTCGGCGGGCTGAGCCTGCTCACCCACCAATACGGCGCAGGCTCGCAGTGGACGCGCAACTACACCACCGAGACCGGCTCGAACCGCATGACCGGCATGACCGCCGGTGGCAACGCCTACACCTACGCCTACGACAGCGTCGGCAACCTGGTCCAAGAAAACACCGAGCGCCACTTCGAGTGGGATTTTGGCGGTCGCATGCGCTCCTTTCGAAACCAGATAACCGGCAGCGCGCCCTCGGTCTTTGCCCACTACAGCTACGACGCAGGCGGCGAGCGCGTCCAGAAAGTGGTGTGCCGCGGCGCGAAGACCACCCGCACGGTCTACATCGGAGGCGTCTTCGAGCACCAGCAGGTCATCGAAAACGAGTCTGTGACCACCGAAAACCAGACGCTCCACCTGATGGACGACGCCAAGCGCGTGGCCACCTACCGCGCCGGCCCCGAGCTCGACGGCGCCGACCGCGCGAGGACCCGCTACCACCTGGGAGACCACCTGCAGTCGAGCAACGTGGTGCTGCGGCAGGTGCCGGAGAACGGGACGCTATTCGTCAACCGGGAGGAGTACCGGCCCTACGGTGAGACCGCCTTTGGAAGCTTCGAGTACAAGCGCTACCGGTTTACCGGCAAGGAGAAGGACGAGGAGAGTGGGCTGCACTACCACTCGGCGCGGTACTATGCGCCGTGGATGGCGAGGTGGACGGCGCCGGATCCGCTGGGGATGGTGGATGGGCCGAATTTGTACAGGTATGTGAGTGGGAATCCTATCAGACTTACAGATCTTGCTGGAACAAAACCTAATGTCGATGGAGGGGGCGGCTCGGGAGACTCTCAAAAGGCAACGGAATCCGATGTTCAAATGTCGGTTCCGGAAGAGAAGAATGCCTGTGAACTAGATTACTGCCCTGGAACCGTGGAGTCGACGGAAGGTGCAGGGGAAAAGCGCTCCTCGCCTCGTGCTCCGAAGTATATAGACAACTCCGTCACCTGGGCCCTTCCGTTGGTAGGCCCAGCTGTGGACGCAAGAAACAACTTCGTGGCAGCCGGGGCTGCCGCTCGCCGTCACGATGCCGAAGAGATGGCAGTACAATTTTCGCTCTATACATCGAACGTAGCGTTTGCAATCTTGGATTTTATTTCTGTGGGTACGGCAACCGCAGGAAGGACAGCGGTCAAAGGTGGTGGGAAAGCAGCCACTCGTAATGCCGTTGCGAAGGGCGGGAACGGCGCGGGAAATGTGATGATGCGTGCCGAGGCCCGGAATGTTGGCCGTGCCGCAGTTCAGGAGAGAATAACTCAGCGCGTTGACTCGAATTCAGGCTTTAAGATCACAAACACTGTAGAGGTGAGGATCGATTCTGGCGAGATGGTAACCAACGACAATCTCGCACCAATGACAAACAAGAAACACCCGTACAACGAGTCACGAGTGCAGGATCGTGTAAGAGAATGGGAGAAGCACAAAGCTCGACAAGAAGCCACGAAGAAACAGCTTAAAAACGAGACAATGGCTCCATCTGCGAGTCCGGTCTGGAGGTCACTTGATAATCACAATGCCGGAGTTAGAACTGACGGAAATTATCTTTACACTTGGGATGGTTTGCACGGAGAAATTGAAATTTTCAACATGCGAGGAGAGCATCTAGGTGCGATGGATGCCGTCACTGGGGCACAGATTCAAGGCCCAGTGGGTGGTCGTCGGATCAATGACTATTGAAATATGGAAAAGATTTTAGAAACACCTAATGAGATTGAGTCGTGGCTATCTTTTGTGATTTTTCAGCCGCAGGTCCAGCCACAGGCGAAGCTGCTCGCCGCCATTATTGCGCACGAAGCCAAATTGGGAGCATATCGTGGTATTCCAGAACCTTCGAGCGAACTTTCAGAGCGCTCCCAAGTAGCAACAAAAGCGGAGCTCGATGCACTTAGCCGCCAATCACTAGTTTGTTCGGTTCCGACATCTATCTTAGTGAGACTTACCAATGAAAGTAGTGATGTCATCCAGTCTTTTCTAGGAAGATTGAGTTCTTGCGGATGGCTGTACAATGTCGTGTATCGTGCGGCACCTCTTGGTGAAAAGTGGACTGTGGCCGTACTCAGACCCATCTGGGACTTTGCTCAGCTGTGGCGAGACCTTCCACAACAGCTTGAGACCTCGACTGAAGCACTCATCGTGGCTGAAGTAGCGAGGAAATGCGAAGCTTTAAACGCTAAGTCCGCTCACTATTCGGAAAAGAGCTGGTTTGAGTCGACGTGCTTGGGTGAAGAGGTTACACGCGAGACATGCAGTGAGCTTGGTGAGAGAGGCCTCTTAAGCTTGGAAGTGACAGAAACTCAGCATCTGCGTTTCGAGTTACTGGGTCTTCACACTTGGCAGTCGAACCAAAGGAAGCGAGGCGCTACAGAGTTTTTGAGTCCTTTCCGATAGCTCCAGTTTGGCGGCTAAATCAGCGCAATTGTTGAAGTGCGTATGAGAAGCACGTTCCCTGACACAGCCTCCCTACGAAGTCCATTCTAGACGGGTGAGTGTGGCTTGCGCGGGCTCACCAAATTGCACGTCAACTAAGACATCGAGCCGCCCCGACCTGATTATCAGATCGGCTCGGGGCGGTTTGCATTCGACGAGTTTCAGCATTTCGGGCAACAGCCGCCCGTAATCGCGCCGTTGGCATTGGAGCCTGATGCATACCTATTTGCTGCTGTTAGTGATCCTCAGAAAGCGCGTAAATATGGACAGGTCGAGTGGACAGCTCGACCACCGAGACCAGCGCGCGTGGCTGGCCTCGGCAGCGTGAGGTGTCAAAATGGGATGTCGTCGTGCCAGTCCTGGTCGGCCTCGATCTCCCACGGATGATAGGTCCTGCGAAGGGCCTGCTGCCACTCGATGAGCGCGTCGACGAGCCAGTCGACGAGCTCGATGAGCATGCTCGCCTGAGGCCCAGAAAGGTGGGGCGGCACCGGGATCTTGTTCACTGGTCGTTCTCCTCGTCGTCTTTGCGCCGCTCCTGGCGCTCCATTGCCTCCTTTTTTCGCCACGAGTCGCCCTCGACTTTGAGGATATCGGCGCGGTGGCACAGTCGGTCGACCAGCGCGACGGTGCAGGTCGCGTTGGGGAAGACGGTCGTCCAGTTTTTGAAGGCCAGGTTGGTGGTCAGCGCCACCGACTTTTGGGCTTTGTAGCGCCGGTTGACGACCTCGAAGAGCAGGTCGGCAGCCTTGCTGTCGTAGGACAGGTACCCCACCTCGTCGATGCGGTAAGGGAAGTACATTCCCCGACGAAGCCCATTGCACGCGGGTGAGCGCGGCTCGGGGTGGTTCACCACATTGCAGGTCATCTAAGACGACGAGCGCCCCGAGTTGATCATCAGATCAGCTCGGGGCGTTTTGCGTGCGGCGAGCCTCATCATTGGGGGCGAATGTCCCCTGCACGCGTGATATCCCCGCTCGGGCGGTCGAGATGAAAAACCCGGTCGGCCACACCACGAGCGTCACCTACGACTTGCTGCCCACCAAGACCGACGCGTCCCTCTCGACCACCAATACTACGCTGATGACTTCAGCGACCTACGGCTACCGGCTCTTCAAGCCCCTCGAGTTCACCGACACCAACGGTGAAGCTCACGTCCCCGGAGACCTTGCGGAGCCTCATTAACTCGAGCATAGTATGCTTGATCACGATTTTTCCCATTGGTGCAATCACTTGAGTTTACATGGACCGTAAAGCTTCTTTTATTTTCGTCTCATTTGTATCCCTGATGTGTGTCGCTACAGGCTGTAGTAATTCTTCGTCTGGCTCCGGTAGTGGCGCTGACGCGGGAGATGCATCGGACGCCGAAACAACACGAGACTCTGCATACCCCGCCGATGCGCCCCAACTCGAAGCACCGCAACAAGTTGCGATGCCTGCAGTGAATTACGATGAGACGGCGGAGGCGTCCTTCGACCTCCAGAATGTCGGAGGGGACACGCTCATCATCAGCAAGATTGTACTGTTCGAGGAACACGGCGGCGAGTTTGATTCGTATGTCGAATTCACTCCGGGTGACGGTTTTACAAGCAGCGATATTCTGCTCGAGCCCGATCAGAGCCACACGGTCAGCGTCGGATACACGCCGAGAGATGACATAGACGATCGGGCGATGGTCCAAGTGACGAGTAACGATCCCGTGCATCCCTTCTATGAAATCGCTGTCGAGGGTCCGCCGATCGCACCTGAAATCGCCGTCACCCCGACGACGGTCAAGTTTGGACGAGTACCGGCACCGGGCGATACCACAGACGAGTTCCTGAGTGTCAGCAACACCGGGTCGTTCCCCCTGTGGATCAGCGACATTTACGTCTCTGGTAGTAGCCGTTTCCACCTCTCCTACCCCGATCCGAACAACCCGGGAAGCCAAAATGACAGCGACAATTGGACTGAATACCTCTCCCCCGGTGAGAGCTTCGACGTACGGATCACGTTCGAACCTGAAGACAATCAGCCCGAAACCGGCGAACTCGTCATCGAAAGCGACGACCCGGATGAAGAGCAAGTGGTCGTCGATCTGCGGGCCAATTCGGATGGAAGCTAAGTGGTAACGACCCGCCGTGCATACGGGTGTGCCCACCGCCGCTTTTTGAAGCTGAGCACCGGGTCCGGCCACTTCTGCGCCGCGACCACCTCCGGCCGCGTGGAGTGCTGGGGGGACAACTACCACGGTGAAGCGGACTCGCCGTCCCCCCTGACGCTCGAGTCGCGCGCGTCGAGCTACAGCCTGACCAGGTCGACCCACACCGCCAACTGGCCACGCGCTTCGGCGGCGGCGATCGCGCAGATCGCCGCCTCGATGCCGTCGGCCTCGGTGGTGTCGACGCGTGCGCCCGTCGGCAGGTGGACGAAGTGCCACTCGCCCAGCTCGGTGGTGACCCAGTCGGCAGTGCGGGCGAGATAGGCGTGCAACTGCGCGGGGGTGACCATCCGGGCGTGCTCGGCGACGATGTCGCCGCGCTTGAGCAGCTCGAGGCGCGCCAGCGTCTCGGGCATCGTCTGCCGGACGAGCTCGAGCTGACGGCGAAGCTCGGCGGCCGGTGTATCGTCGCTCATGACTCTTCCTCCTCGGCCGGTTTGATAGTGAAGCCGTAGCGCAGGTTCTGGCGCAGGGGGCGGTCGGCGCGAATCGCGTCGACCACCTCGCAGGCCTTCTCCCAGGTGGGGCGGACCGTGACCTGTTCGGTCTGTCCGGTCAGCGTGTCCTCTTCGATTACTTCGTACTGCGTACTCACTGCTATCTCGTGTGCTTGCTTTGGTGTGGGGAGCTTCGTGCTCAGAAGTCGACAACGCCGCTGTCGCCGGAGAGGTACGGATTCCAAAAGGCGTGGGTGCCGCGGTCGATCCAGGTGGCATGGTGCTCGCCGATGACCACCCGCTTGGGGCGCTCGTCGAGCAGGGCGACGGCTTGGTCGATGGCGCGGCGAAGCTCGCGGCGAGCGGCCTTCAGCGCCTTGTCGGCGGTGCCGCCGACGCTGGCCTGGGTGGGGACTTCGAGCCCCTCGGCGTCCAGAAACTCTCGGACCTTGGCGTCGTAGCGCGACTGCAGACGGGCGTACTCCACGCAGGCGGCGTGCACCTGGGGCGCTTCGGTCAGGTCGACCGTGCCGGCAGGGTCGGCCTCGATGGGAGTGACCTGCATGTCGACGAACGCCCAGAAGCGGCGCTCGCGCATGAGCATGCGCTCGATGAGCGCGTCGTCGCGCTCGAAGATCCAGGTGTGGATCTCGCCTGCGTCGAGCAGCCAATCGACCAGGGCGGCGTCGACCTCGGCCGGGTCGGCCTGGGGCATGCTGCTGCCCAGGCGGTCGCGCAGGCCGGGCAGCAGCGCGCGGTCGACCGGGCAGATGAATTGGCGCAGCCGCACCCGGCGAGCGCCGGTGACGAAGAGTTGGTGTTGGCACTGCACGTAGTGCGCCGTGGGGACCGACTTCCACGCCTGGGAGGTCGTCTTGTACGCCTCGATGACGTCCGCGGCGGGGTCGTAGGCGCCGATATTGGTGATCGCGCGGCTCCAGCGCGTCGACTGGAGGATGCCCAGCTCGGCGCCGGGCACGAGGTCGATGTCGTCTTCGGCCTCGCACCAGCGGCGAAGGTGCGGCGTGAACCAGCGGCCGAAGTCGGCGTAGTCGTCGAGCCAGGGTTGTCGGCGCGGCTCCTCGCCGAGCTTGGTGCGCCAGATGTCCTCGGCGCTCGCGTGCGCCGAAAGCCCGAGGATGGCGGGCACGTCCGAGGAGCCGACGCCCCGGGCGCGAAGCGCGTGCCACTGCTCGGAGTAGCGCGGGGCGGTACTCATGGTGCGGCAGTCGCGAGGGGGAAGCGGGCGGCTCTCGAAAGGGGTTGCTGTCGCGGTGGTCATGGGTCTGTCCTGTGTGTCTGGTTGATGGTTATGAATCTTCGGTTCGATGGTGTGTTGGGGGGCTCAGGCGACGGCGTCGAGCGTCGCCACCGCGTCCATCACCTTGGTCAACAGTTCGTCGTCGCTCGAGGCCGACAGACGCTGGTACCAGGCGAGCATGCGGGCACGACTGATCTCGGAGATGTCGTCGACCTCCTCCATGTCGGCCATCCACTGGCCGAAGAGGCCGACCTGTTCGTCGCTCAGCCCGAGGTCATGCAGCCGCTCGATGATGGCGCTTGCCGGCGCGGCCGGAGCGACCTCAAGCAGGTGAATGTGATGGTTCGTCGACCGCGTCGGCTCGGCTGCGGCGTCGTCGGCCGAGCCGAGCATGAACTGGGCGCTCAGTGCGGCCTCGACGGCCTGATCGGCGGCCATCTGAATGCCCTCCTCGTCGTGGTGGATCGACTCGCCCGACCAGACCTGGGTGAGTGACTCGCCGCTGTCGCAGTCGACGTAGACAACCTCGAGCTCGACCAGGTGGCGCAGCTCGGGCAGACCGTCCATCGTCTCGGTGTCGGTCTCCTCGCGGGAGACTAGGGTCAGCGACGGGAGCCACTCGACCCGATGGCGCACCAGTTCGCGGCGCACGGCGTCGTAGAGGCTGGCGTCGCTTCGGGCCGCGTCGGGCGCGGAGGGCTCGAGCCGGGCGATGGACTGGCGGATGGCGTTGAGCTTCGATGCGATGTGCTTCATGGGGGACTCCTTTGGAGTGCTTCACGGTTGTCGCTTGGTGCTCCCGAAAATTCGGGAGCGATGGCTGTTTTGGGCGTGATCGGGGCCGCACGGGGGCCGATCAGCGGTCTTGGGGCACCTCGCCGTCGCCGCGGCAGGTCTGGCAGATCCAGAGGATGTTGCCGAGCTCGATGCGCTCGTAGACGCCGTCGATGTAGTCGACGACGACCTCCGGGGTGGCGCCCTGGCCGTGGCAATCTGGGCAGGGCCGGTTGCCGAGTCGCGTCGATTGGCCTCGAGACGCGGGGCGGTGGTGCTGGGTCGAACTGTCGAGTGGGCTGCTCATGGCGCGCTCCTGAGTGGTTATTAGCTTCGCAAGAGCAGGTTAATAGCAAATAAGGGCGAGGTCAAGAGCAATTGCAAGAGCAGGCGGGCAGGTGGTTGCCAAACAGCCCAGAACGGGCGTATGGTGGGTTCTACAGCGTTCCGTATGAACAAGGCATGCGCGTATGAGCGGAGAAAAAGAGCTTCGTAAGCTATTAGGTGAGCGGATCGCGCGCCTGCGCAAGCAGGCCGGGCTGAGCCAGACCAAACTTGGTAAGCTAATCGGCGGGGTGCATCAGACGATGATCTCGCAGATCGAGGCGGGTGATCGGGGCATTCCCGACGAGCGCCTGTCGGCGCTGGCCGGGGCGCTGGGGGTCGACGAGGCCGAGTTGACCGTGGACTCGCTGGGCGAGTCGGGCTCGGGAAAGGTGAGTTCCGAGGAGCTGCGCTCGGCTTGGCGCGATCGGGTGGCGATGGATCCGTCGCTCGATCCCTTCGTGATGAACATGCTGATGATGGTCTCCGCGCCCGTGTTTCGTCCGGCGGGCAACTGGCTCATCCATGTTACCGTCGAGCAGTTTGCCCGCGAGACCGGCCGCGACCTCCAGCGCGTCGAGCAGCACTGGCAACAGATGGTCGACACCCCTTATCTCGAGCGTGTCGGCGAGGTCGAATGGGCCTTCTGGATGACCTTTCCGTGACCTGAACACCTCACGCGCAATTTTCCCATCAACCGGCCACGCGGCCGGTTTTTTATTGTTATACGATCATTAAATCGAGATTTGGACGTTGATCGGGTGCCAGTTTGGATCCATAATACTGAACAAATGACTAGGTGTTTGTTCAGTAGTTGACCTGGGGGCACTCCCGAAATGAAAAGACTCACCCGCGACAAATGGCTCGACAAGGTGGTCACGGACAAGAGCCTCGCGGACACGGACGTTACCGCGCTGATTCAACTGTACCCATACCTCGACGCATCGAAGACTTACGAGTTCCGGCCCAAGCAACTTCCCCCTGGCCAGAAGGCCCACGCCCGATCCCCTCGATGAGGAGCTTCGCCTCGATCTCGGGTAGCGAAGGCGCTCGCCACCGCTCTTGAAAAGCCCTCTGTTTGCTAGTACTGTGCTTATATATGCTAATGGGTGGCTGAGCACCCGCTTCGACGCCGCGCAGCGGCTCATCAGAAGCGAGGTGAGGCAGCCAACATCCCTCCCTCGAGAGCACCGCCCGAGATCATGGACGCTTACGAACAGATCCTCGAACGGTGGGCGTACGACTACGTCCCCCCTGACGACCTCCCCAGATTACTGTGCAAGCGCGCACCGCAGTTCGACTCGGCCAAGCAGTTTGGCTTTTTCGCCCGCGTCGTCATTGACGAGTGGCAACATGGGTGCCCCGGACTCTGGTCGAGTTGGAGCGCGTTCGCCGAGATCGAGCGGCTCGGCGTCAAGGTGCAGACTTCCCGCGACCCGACGGCCTATTCGGGGCCGCCGACTTACCACGTGCGACTGGTGCGCGAGGTGCTCGAGGGCGCGGTCGCACAGTTGGGCGGTGGAGAGGCCGGGAGTGAGCGCGCCCGGGACCTGGTGCAGGCGTGGGGCCAGATCGACATCTTGGGCCGCACGCTGCGAGCGGTGGCCGCCGACTTCGGTGTTTCTTCGTCGACCCTGCACGATCGGGTGACGCGGGCGCGCACCGCGGTGTACGCCCAGTTGGTCGCCGAGGGGCTGGCCTGCGGGGCTGCCTCGACGCGTCACCGGCGAAAGGTGCTCACCTATCGCGCGAGCAGGGGCCGAAAAAAGTCGTCACGCGACCGATCAAACCCCCACTCATTTTCCGCATAAATAGGTGGAGGGGATGCGACCCTCACCCAATCGAACCACACGCCTTTGAGCGAACCACACGGAGCCGCGATGTCCGACCAGTACGACCCCCAACAATGCATGCCCATCGAGGGCTTCGACGGCCAGTACGCCGTCTGCCCAGATGGCACCGTCTGGTCGCTGCACGACGACGAGCCGACGAAAAAGCAGACCTTCGCCGGCGAACATGGCCCGCGTGTGGCGCTCTACCGCTTCGGCCGCCGCGTCTACCAGCCCTACGTGCACGTGTTGGTGCGCCGGGCGTTCGGCGACGAGCGGCCCGAGCCAAGAGACCTCGGGTGGTATATCCGCGAGCACTATGGCGACGCCGACGAGGTCGAGGAGTGGATTCAAGACACTTTTTCCCAGGAGTCGACCGATGCCGACTGAGACAACCTTACTTGAGATTTTGCCCGAGGACGTCGCGCCCTATGTGGCGCTGGCGTTCATCGTCTGGTGGCTGACGCGCAACACCTACAAAGACGGAAACCAGGCCCACGTCGACCTGCTCGACCGCTACGAAGCTCGCTTCGGGCGCCTGGAGAGCGCATTGAGTAACGTCAGCCAGGAGCTCGAGCAGAAAACCGCCGAGCTGGAGGAGGCCAAGCGTGAGCTGGCCGACGTGCGCGAGCAGCTTCGGGCTGCACGCGAGGCCGAGCGGCGCTGCGCCGAGCGTATGGAGGCCCTCGAGGCCCGCTACGAGACGCGTATTGCCGAGCTCGAAGACGAGATCGAGGAGCTGCGCCAGCAGGGCCGCACCGAGGCCGCGCCGAGGATGAGCGCGCTCGGGCAGTTTCCCTGAGCGCTGCCCCCCTCACTCCCAACAACCAACCTTCACAAGGAGAAAGGCCGACGGGCAACCGTCGGCCTTTGCTTTTCTGGAGCGACTATGAAGCTCATTCACCTGACTGATTTACACGTCTCCGAGCGCAGCGGCGCTGAATACCATCACCTGCGTCGGCTCGTTGCGCACATCATCGAGCACCACACAGACGCGGTGGTGGTCATCACCGGCGACCTGGTCGACAGCGGTCGCGCCGACGAGTTCGAGGTCGCCGCCGAGATTCTCGACGCGCTGGCAGCCGACTGTCGGCTCATGCTTGTGTGCCCCGGCAACCACGATGTCGAGTGGATGGGGACATTCGGCGGGCTCGACCGGCGGCCGTTCGGCGCCTTTCGGCGCGCCCTGACTTGCGCCCGCGAAGGCTACCCGTACTGCATGACGGTCGACGGGGTGCAGATCACCCTGATCGACACCACCGCCGAGGCCCGCGGGCTGGGCGACCTGGCTCGCGGCCGGGTGGGCTACCGCCAGCGTCAAGAACTCGCCCGCTACCTCGAAACCGGCCAACCGCACACGCGCGTGGTCGCCGGCCACCACCACCTGTACGACGACGACCTCGGCCTCGAGTTGGTCGACGCCGCCGAGATGCGCGCGGTGTGCGCCCACCGGTGCAACCTGTACCTCATGGGCCACGACCACCATTGGGGCCTATGGCGCGAGGTCGACGGTGTTGGCTGGATCGCGGACGGGGGCAAGAGCACGCGCCCCCACCGCGGTCGGCTTCGCTACCGCCTCTTCGACATCACCGATGACGCAATCTCGTGCAATACCCAGACGATCGAGGTTTGAAATGCCAAAATCTTCCAATCCGAACGTTTCTCGCTGGTGGCCCCTGGTGCGCGACACGCGCGTGCAGATGGGCCTCTCCGAAGACACCTATCCCGACGAGGTCGTTCTCGCCTTGATTGACGTCGAGAGCGACGGCGATGACCGAGCCCACCGCCCCGGCTCCCAATTCCACGGTTTGCTGCAGATGGGGCGCTACGCCGGCATCGACGCCGGCCTGGACGACGCGGGACGGGACACGACCCGCTCGTTGATGGGCGACGGGGCCGAGGCGTTGCGCGCCTTTTTCACCTATCAGGAGCGCTACGCCCGCCGGCACTGCTATCAACCCTCGCGTATCGCGGCGCTGTGGAAGGCCGGGCCGGGCACGCTCGCGCAGGCCAACCGGCTGCTGCACCGCGGCCGGACGCTCGACGATGCGCTCGCCGAGGCCGCCGATCGGTACGACGTGCCCAACGTGGTCGAATACGTGCGTCGGTTCCGCGCGGCGCGACAAGTGTGGAGGCAGTGGCTCGACGCTGCTTGAGGGAACCCCATTTCTCCGGCCACGCCCTGTCCATGCGGTTATGCCACGCCTTCGGCTGCGCTTATGGGGGACTTGTGCGCGAGGAGCCCAATCGCCATGATGCTTCGACCACAATAGTTCATGTTTGGGGTTGGCGATGAGCACCCAGAGCGTCCATATCGAGAAGAAAGATTGGGAGTTGGCCGACACGAGCGCGCGTCTGCTCGACGCGTTGAGGGCGCACCATGACGCCGGGGCGTGGGTGGGTGTACGCGAGGCGGTGCGCGTGTCGGGGGTTCCGGAGCACCTGTGCGAGCCGGCGCTGGCGTTCTTGGGCACCGCCCGCGGGGCCGACGTGCGTCTCAATGAGCACGACGAGGTCGAGTATCTGTTCGAGAGTTTCGCGCCCATGCCAGGGCTGTTGAGCCTGCCGGGGTGGCTCCGTCCCTGGGCGCACCGGCTTCGCAGTGGCGCGGCGGCCTTGGGCCGGTTCGGCGCGGCGGTCGCCCTGAGCTTGGTCACCGCGACGATCGCGCTGGTCTATCTGGGGTTGGTCCACGAGTTGTCGTTTCCGGGCCAGCCCGTGGTCCAAAACGTGCTGCTCGGTGTGGTCGTGCTGCTCGCGCTTCCGGCGCTGTCGCTCGTCTTTTTGGTGGGGGCGGCGCTGCTCGTGTTGATCCAGTACATGGACAGCGGCTTCTTACTCGGGCTGTGCGTCTGGGCGCCGATCTTATTCGTGGGCTACTGGATCACCGTCTTTTCACTGCGCATCACCCAGGGGGTCAACCGCTGGCTGTTCGACCGGCTGGGCGGGCTGTTCTCGTTTGGTCGAGAGCGCATCGACGACCTGTCCGACGAGCGCAACTTCACCGCGCTGGTCGCCGGATGTGGGGGCCAGATCTGCGTGGCCGACCTGGTCCGCCTGTACGGCTGGGACCTCGCCCGGACCCACGAGGAGCTCACGCGGCTTCTGGTCGACTACGGCGGCGATATCGTCGTGACCGACGACGCGCAGATTCTGTACGTGTTCGAGGGGCTCGACGCCGGCGCCGACCCAGTGGGCACGCCGCCGCCGGTGTGGGAGCGCGAGAAGGCTCCGCAGGAGGTTTTTCGTCAGGAGGGCGGCCTGGTGGCCGACGCCATCGCCCTGGGGGCCTTTTTCTTCGGGGCGCTGGGCCTGTGGGGCGCGCTCGTGCTGACCGCCGATGAGTTGGCCGGGCCGGCGAGCGAGCAGGACGTCGTCGCGTTCGTGATGGCCGCCGGGCCTTGGTGGCAGGCGGTGATCGCCGGCTGCGCCGCCGTACTCGCGGCGGTGCCGGTCTACGTATTTGCCCGCCACTTCGTAGTGTGGCGCCGCCAGCGCCGCTTCGGTGAGCGACGTCGGTTCCTGGAACTCGTCGAGCTCGCCTGCAGTCACCCCGAGGGCGCCTTCGTCGACGCGGAGCGTTTTCGCAGCGAGCACCTGGCCGCCCTCGACGCCCGGATCGACGTCGAGCGCACCGAAGGCGCCAAGATCTGGGTGAGTTTTCCAGCTCTCGTCACACGGACTTCGTAAGGGAAGTGCATTCTCCGAGGAGACGATGTCAGACACCGTGTGTTTTTATAGGCGCAGGCCCTGCAGAACAGCCACGCCCGCTATTGACGGCGAGGGCAGACGACGCCCTCGCGGTGCGGCAACTGAAGGGCGGACGACTCGCGGCGCTCTTGCGTAGAGGTGCGTCTCGCCGAAAAGAGACGTAGCTTGTCGTCCATTCGATCGCCTCGCTCTGGAGCCTCTGATCGTCCGCCCATCAATGGCTGTTTCGCGCCCGACTTTCGGGGCGCCCTCAATAGCGGGCGTGACGGCCTCTGCAGGGCCGGCTCAACGTTTACCGCATGGTGTCCGACACCGTGAATCGTGATGGGTTCATTCCCCCAGCCGAATGTGCAGGCCGAGGGCGAACGCCATGAAGAAGCTCGCGCCCCAGTCTTCGTCGGTGGTCATGGGGCTTGCCATACTCAGATCCGCTGACCACCCCACACGCTCGCCCTCTCCGAGCCAGGCGCCCAGCCCCATGCTCGTGAGGAAGAAGCCGGTCGACAGCCGCTCGATCTGCTCGAAATCCGCCGAGTCCCGACTGTTGACGTAGACCGGGTTGCCCGGGTCGAACAGGTGTGTGTAGCCGCCGCCGATCATCAGGCCGCCCCACATATTGTCGGCGAAATGCCCCTCGACCGAGGCGGCGGCGTCGAAGCTCATGTAGGCGAGGTCTTGGTCGCCGCGCCCGTAGCTCAGCCCGGCGTGTAGGTAGAGCGGCGAGGAGACCTCGACGCTCGTGCCGCCGCGGCCTGCCAACAGCCACGCCATCGCCCCGAGCACCTGCTCTCCGCTGCGATACTCGACGGTCTCGGGCGTGCCGCGTTGGCGCTCCTCGTACCAACCCTGCGCCCACGACACCGAGCCATGCGCAGACACCCCGCTGCCAAACCGATGGCTCAACTGCGACTCCAGAAAGGTCGCCTCCGTCGTGACTTCCGCGCCGGCGCGCTGGGAGAAGACCGATTGGCCGGTCGGCCCCGACGCCACCACGGCGGTCGCCGTGGGACTGACCATCGGAGGCGGCGCGGTGGGCAAGCAGCCGGCCAAGGCTCCCAGGCAGATAAGGGTCCCCAGGCAGGTAAGGCAGGCAACGAATGATGTTCGGGCGCGCATTCAATCCCCCACAGAGGTCGTCGGTGGTCGAGCGTGCGCCGAATCGTAACGGAGTGTCGATCTTGCTTCCACTCTGTGGGAAGCCCAGCTTCGTAAGGGAACTCCATTCCACGACGAAGTTCATGTCATGCGGTGGTGACTGGCTCGGGAGTCTGGAAGAGTTCAGGGTTGACCCGTGCTGTTTAATCGTCTATTTGCGATGGGCGATAGGTTTCGGCACGAGGAAGAGTATGTCCACTGAATCGAAGGAATGTTGTCCGCCGCCAGCAGCGCCCGAGGAGGTCTCCGGCGCGGAGGTCTTCGACGCCGACCAGTTGGCCGCGTATGCCAAGGCGCTGGGGCATCCGGCGCGCGTGGCCATCATGCGTCTGTTGATGGAGAAGAATGCGTGCATCTGCGGCGAGATCGTCGACGAGTTACCGCTTGCCCAGTCGACCGTGTCGCAGCACCTCAAGCAACTCAAAGCCGCCGGGCTCATCCGCGGCGAGGTGGACGGCCCGAGGGTGTGCTACTGCGTCGAGCCGGCGGCCGTCGCCCGGTTTCGCGCCCTGGTGGACCTGTTCGTTTCCCCGGGCAGCCCGAGCAACGAGGAAGCTCAATGACGAGTCGAGACGTCGAGTACGACAACCTCATCGAGGGCGCCAACAAGGATATCGGCTTCTTCGAGCGCTACCTGACGGTGTGGGTGGCGCTGTGTATCGCTGCGGGCATCGCCATCGGCCAGTTCGTGCCGTTCGTGCCCGACGTGCTTGGCGAGTTGACCTACGCCGAGGTCAACCTGCCCATCGCGGTGCTCATCTGGGTGATGATCTTTCCGATGATGCTCCAGGTCGACTTCAAGAGCGTTGTCGGGGTCAAAAACGAGCCCCGGGGGCTGACGATCACGCTGGTGGCGAACTGGCTCATCAAGCCGTTTTCGATGTTCGCGATCGCCTGGTTGTTCTTCAACGTGGTCTTCGAGCCGTATATCACCCCCGAACTTCGCGGCGAGTACCTGGCCGGGGCGGTGTTGTTGGGCGCGGCGCCATGTACGGCGATGGTCTTCGTGTGGAGCTACCTGACCCGTGGCGACGCCGCCTACACGCTGGTGCAGGTGGCCATCAACGACCTGATCATGTTGTTCGCGTTCGCCCCGATCGTCATGTTCTTGCTGGGCTTGGGCGACATTTTCGTGCCCTGGGAGACGGTGCTGCTGTCGGTGGTGCTCTACGTCGTCATCCCGCTGGTCGCCGGCTACGCGACACGCACCGCGCTCATCAACAAGAAGGGAAAGGCGTGGTTCGACGAGCAGTTTCTGCCCAAGTTCGGCCCGGTGACCATGATCGGGCTGCTGGCGACGTTGGTGCTCTTGTTCTCGTTTCAGGGCGAGGTCATCCTCGACAACCCGCTGCACATCGTGCTGATCGCGATTCCGTTGATCTTGCAGACCTTCTTCATCTTTGCGCTGGCCTACGGCTGGGCGAAAGCCTGGAAGGTGCGCCACTGCATCGCCGCGCCGGCCGCCCTGATCGGCTCGAGCAACTTCTTCGAACTCGCCGTCGCCGCCGCCATCGTCTTGTTCGGCATCCACTCGGGCGCTGCCTTGGTCACCGTCGTCGGTGTCCTGGTCGAGGTGCCCCTGATGCTGGCGCTCGTGCGCATCGCCAACGGGACCAAATCGTATTTTCCGCAGTGAACAAACCCACGACTGATCAACCCAGACCGACGCGTCTCGACAAGGAGCAGTACGATGAAGAGCATTTTGTTTTTGTGTGTCGCCAACTCCGCGCGAAGCCAGATGGCAGAAGGCTTGGCGCGCGACCTCTTCGGTGACGAGGTGCGCGTGCAGTCGGCCGGCTCGAATCCGTCGCGAGTCAACCCGTGGGCGATCGAGGCGATGGGCGAGGTCGGCATCAGCCTCGACGGCCAGGCGTCGACCTCGGTCGACGACGTCGATCCGGCGTCGGTGGACACGGTGATCACGCTGTGCGCCGAGGAGGTCTGCCCGGCCTTTTTGTCCGACGCCGAGCGTTATCACTGGCCCATCGATGACCCCGACAGCGACGACCCTGGCGTCGGCGACGAGGAGATGCTCGCGCGGTTTCGCCAGGCGCGCGACAAGATCAAGATGCGCCTCGAGATCCTCGCCGCCCTCCAGAACCGACCCGAAAGCCCGGAGCCGACCGAGTTTCACGGCAGCATCCGCGTGCCCGACCTGCCGGCGGCGGCCAGGTTTTATAGCTGGCTGCTCGACGTCGAGCCCAAGGCGTGGACGCATCGGTACGTGACCTTTGTGAGCGAGAAGCTTCGCACCAATTTTGTGATTCTGGTCGACGACGGCAAGACGCTGCACCACGACACGCTGTATCACCTGGGCATCGCTCTGGCCGACAAGGACGCCGTGGTCGACGCGTATCACCGAGCCTGCGAAGCCGGCTTCCACGTCGAAAAGCCGCCGCGCACGACCTGGCGCGGTACGCCGCTGCACGAGCTGTGGCTCAAAGATCCCGGCGGCAACCTCATCGAGCTGTATGCCCGACTGACCGAAGAGGAGTTGGCTCAGATGCCGGCAGATAAGGAGCCGGTCTTTCTGGTGGCGACCTAAGCGGATCGGTGGCGAGGTGAGCGGAGGAGGGTGGAGGAGGGTGGACGCATTGACCCGAGCAAGCGGCGCGACGAGGCTTGAGCCAGCGGGCGTCGATGGATAGTCTGCGGCCGCTCTCTCGACGGTAGGAATCAAAGCAATGCGCCATCTGCACACGGTCACCGAGACTTTTCAAATCACCGGCGTCGGCCTGGCGGTCGCCCGCTACTCGCTCGACGAGTTGGAGGCGGAGGGGATCGAGTTCGGGCAGCGCTTCGAGGTCAAGGTCCACACCCCCGACGGGGCGGTGTGGCGCACCCAGGCGGTGGTACCGGTGCAATTCGTCGACCCCGCGCCCGAGCGCCACGTGCGCTGCTACAGCCTCTTCTTGCCCACCGCGACCCCCGAGCAAGTGCCGGTGGGGTCGGAGATCTTCGTGCGGTTGAATTGAGGCGCCCCAAGACCCCAAGCCCCCAAACCCCAAATCCCCAACCCCCCAAGACCCCAATGAACCCCATGCTCCGCGACGCCTACGAATCCACCACCTACGTTGCGTCGACGCCACGGGGGCGGCTGCGTGTGCGTGTCGGCGAGGGGCATGCCGAGCTCGACGCGTTGCTCGAGGAGCACCACGCCGAGCAGTGGGCGTATATCACCGCCTGGAATCCCGGCTCGGAGTTGCTCAGTCCGCTGGAGAATCACGAGCGCCAAAAGGAGCTCGAGGGTGAGCTTCGCGAGGCGGGGTACACGTTTTTTCGCGGCAGCGGGGTGCCCGACAGCGATGATTGGGACGCCGAGGAGAGCGTTCTGGTCGTGGGAATTGCGCGCTCGGAGGCGGTGCGGTTGGGCGCGGCGTACGGGCAGAATGCCATCGTCTACGGTCGGTCGGGTGGGGAGGCGGAGCTTGTGTGGTGTGACGCCGAGCCCCCGCAGAGTTCGGCCGACGAGAGTTCGGCCAACAAGAGCGCGGCCGACGAGGTGGTGGACGTGTTCGCCATGCCCGCCGAGCTCCCCGGCGACGACGAGTTTTTCGAGGTGCTCGCCCGCGGCGAGGACGTGCGTGTCGAGCGGATTATCTCGCACGGGCATACCACGCCGGACGGGGAGTGGTACGACCAGGAGGACGGCGAGTGGGTCGTCTTGTTGCAGGGGGAGGCGACGCTCCTGTGGGAGGACGGGACCACGACCGAGCTCGGGGCGGGCGAGGCGGTATTTATCGAGGCGCATCGGCGGCATCGGGTGGTGCGTACCTCCAGCGAGCCGCCGTGTATCTGGCTAGCGGTGCACGGGCGCTGAAGCGCCGCGCCTCCGCGCCACAAGCAGCAGGGGGAGAACGGCAACGAACATGACGCACGTCAGTGCGGCATCATTGAGGCGTCTTTAGATATGAGCGACTTCCAACCCAAAGATCCCAACTTCGAGCAGCGTGTGCGCGACGGCTTTGCCAGGCAGGCCGTCATGGACCTCTTCGGCGCGCGACTCCTGCGCGTCGAGCCCGGTGAGGTCGACATCGAGCTGGACTACGACGAGAAACTCACCCAGCAGGGCGGCTTTCTGCACGCGGGCGTGGTGACCACCATCGCCGACAGCGCCTGCGGGTTCGCTGGCCTGACGCTGATGCCGGCGGGGTCGGACGTGCTGGCGGTGGAGTTCAAGATGAACCTGATGCGCCCGGCGGTCGGCGAGCGCTTTGTGGCCACCGGGCGGGTGCTCAAGTCGGGGCGCACGCTGACGGTGTGCCGCGGCGAGGTGTACGCGTTTGCCGACGGGGTGCGCAAAGAGGTCGCGGCGATGCAGGCGACGATGTTCTGTGTGTCGACGGCTGAGGAAAAGCCCTAGAACCGAAAGATGGCTTGCAGGCCCGCGCCGTCGGCCGAGGGGTTGAACGCGATGTCGACGGTGTCCGGCTCGGTCACCTCGACGGTGATGAGGGTGAGCACGCCGACGGCGGCCAGCCCCGCCCCGCCGTACAGCAAGTATTTGTTGGTGCGCTCGGCGATGACGATGCCGTCTTCGTAGGTCTGGTAAGCGGGGTCTTTGATGAGCGCTTCTTCGTTGCAGGCGGGCCCGGAGGCGCCGTCGCGGTCGACCTGGCAGCCGTAGCGTCGAACGAAGTAGGGCTCGACGGCGTCGATGGCGCTATCTTCGATGGCGCTCTTGAGCGGCACCGAGGCGGCGACGAGGCCGCCCAAAAAGATGGTCGTCCAGCCAAAGACCTGCCAGCCGACGCGCATCGTCGACGGCTGCGAAGGCGCGGGCAGTGGCGTGTTTGCGAAATTGGGCTGCACCTCTTGCAGATCTGCAGGTGAGCGGGTCGGTCTGGTCGACGTCGGAACGCAGCGCGCGTCAAAACCTTCCAGTGCACCGGAAGCATATTCCTGAAGTTTTTTCCGGTTCGGGGCGGCGGCCGCGACGCGGTAGGCCTGTTTTGCCGCCGCACAGTGGCCGAGTTTCTCGAGCGCGTAGCCCCGGTAGTAGGTGATTCGCGGGTCGTCGCTCGTGCGTCGGAGGTTGTCGAGCAGTTCGAGCCCGTAGCCGTAATTGCCCTCTTGGAGGGCCTGGACGGCCGCGTCGATGCCCGGTTTCGCACTCTGAGCGTACGCAGAGGGGGCTGGGAGCGAGCTGGCGGCCAGCAGCGCCAGACTCGTCAGTGTGACCAACAAAGCTCGACTTGCGCGAGCGGAGACTTGAATCGCCATCGAGTGGCCTCTTCGCAGATGAGAGAGACAAGGCTGCCCGGCGCGACGGGGTCGCGCCATCTGCGAAGATGTGATGCAAGGTGTGGGCCAGTGATGGATGCATTCGCTCCGATTTACAAAGTTACCTACAGCTTCGGACAAAACCCCTCGAACTCGCCGCGGTCGTAGTGGCCGAAGTCGTTTTTGAGCGTGTACGGATAGGAGTGCTCGCCGGTGCCGGTCTGCGGTCGGCCGCGCACGTCGAAGGAGGTGACGTCGAAGCTGCACGCGGCCAAGTACCAGGCCGAGCGGGTGCGGTCGTGCTGGAAGTCGAGGGTGTAGCTCCAGCGGTGGCCGGAGGTGCCTCCGGATTGGGTGATCGCGAAGCGGCCGTGGGAGGCTTCGAGCTCGACGGTGGGGCCGAGCATGCCGAACTCGTGTTCGGTGCGCAGAAGCTCGGCGTTCATCGCGGCGAGGCGGGCGAAGGGCTCGCCCTGGACGACGATGAGGACGTAGCGGGTGCGCGGCAGCGGGTAGCTGTCGACGCGCTGGCCGCTCTGCTTGTGTTCGACGAGCGCGACCATGTCTTGGCGGCCGTCCTGGTCGAGGTCGGCGCGCGCCCTGCCGAAGACGACCCACCCGTCGGGGACGAAGTGGTCGAGCGACTGGTCCACGGGCTGGCTGGGGCGTGTCGGTTGCGAGCGAATCGCCTGGGCGGCGTTCTGCTCGGTCGCCGACGTCGCCGACGGCGCGGCCGACGCGCCAGCGCAGCTCGCGGCGAGGGCCGCGGCGGCCAACACGACCCACGGAAGCGAAGAGATACGAGAAAGAGGCGTCAAAAACATGGTCTCACCCGATGGTTTGCTGGAAGCTCCAACGATTATCGAGTGTCAGCCTAAGTCGCCGTTGTTGTGTCGGTTTGGCGAGGGTGTGGCGATCTCGTGCAATGCGGGTGAGCGAATGTGGGCGCTCGCCGCCGAGCTACCACTCGATAGCTTGGCCGTCCCAGGCATAAAAGCCGCCGGTGTCGTCGGGGCCGAGGCCGTCGATGACCTCGAGGAGTTGGTCGACGGCGCGCTCGACCGAGAAGAGCTTTTCGGGTTTGACGTTACCCTGAAACGGCTCGCTCAGAGCGGTGTCGACGGTGCCCGGGTGCAGCGCGACGACGACGGTCTCGGGGGCCTTTCGGCCCATCTCGATGGACATCGTGCGGGTGAATTGGTTGAGCGCGGCCTTCGAGGCGCGGTAGCCGTACCAGCCGCCCAGGTAGTTGTCGCCGATGCTTCCGACGCGCGCCGACATATTCGCCCACACCGCGCGGCGACCGTGGCGAAAGAGGCTGTGGAAGTGCTTGGCCATCAGGATGGGGCCGAAGGCGTTGACCCCGAAGAGCTGGTGGAGGTTGGCCGGGTCGAGGTCGCGCAGCGACTTCTCCGGTTTGAGGCCCGTCGACGTGTCATGCAAGATGCCGGCGACGTTGAACAAAAAGTGCAGCTCGCCGACCTCGTCGCGCACCCTCTGGGCGGCCTTTGCGATCGTCGACTCGTCGGTGACGTCGAGGGCGACGAGTTTTAGCCTGTCGGGGTGGGCGCGCTCGAGTTCGACGAGCGCGTCCGACCGTTGCGGGTCGCGCGCCGAGGCGTACACGCAGGCCACGTGGTCGGCGTCGAGCAGCCGGCGGACGAACCCGAGGCCGATGCCCCGGCTGGCGCCCTGGACAAAGCAGTGAGTGGGGGCTTCGAGGTTGGCTAGGATTTGGTTCGGCATGGTCGTCCTCCGGCAAAGGGTGGGCAGCGTCGTAGTATTCGATGCTCCCGGGGCGCGAGGCGTTACGCGGCGAACCTCGCGCGCGTCGGCTGCATCTAACCGCTGGAGCTAGCTGAATCTAAAAAGACGTCGAGTTCCGGGCCTTGGAAACACGCAGAGAAAGCTATGTCTGAAGTCATTGTTGTTGGTGCTGGTTTTGCTGGATTGGCCGCCGCCGCGCACCTGGCGGCCGGCGGGGCGAAGGTGCGCGTGGTCGAGCGCCACGAGCAGCCCGGCGGGCGCGCGCGGACCTGGTCGAAGGACGGGTTCATGTTCGACCTGGGCCCGAGTTGGTACTGGATGCCCGACGTGTTCGAACGCTACTTCGAGCGCTTCGGCTACCGGGTCGACGAGCTGTACGAGCTTCGCCGGCTCGACCCGAGCTACCGGGTGGTGTGGCCCGGCGGCGACGCCTGGGATATCCCGGCGGGCCTCGACGCGCTGCGCGAGCTGTTCGAGCACCACGAGCCGGGCGCCGGCGAGGCGTTCGACGAGTTCATCGACCAGACGAGCTATATCTACCGCGAGGCGTTCGACGACTATCTGTTCCGCCCGAGCCTGTCGTTCTTCGAGTTCGTCGACCCCCGGCTGGTCACCGAGTTGTTCCGGCTCAAGATGGTGCGCTCGATGTCCAACTACGCGCGCAGCTTCTTCGAGCACCCGCGCCTGGCGCGCCTGGTCGAGTGGCCGGTGCTCTTTTTGGGCGCCTCGGCCGAGAAGACCTCGGCGATGTACAGCCTGATGAGCTACGCCGACATGGCGCTGGGCACCTGGTACCCGATGGGCGGCATGCACCGCATCATCGAGGCGATGGTCAGGGTCGCCGAAGAGCAGGGCGTGCAGTTCGAGTTCGGCCGGCCGGTCAATCAAATCGTGGTCGAAGGGGGCCGCGCCCGCGGCGTGCGCACCCCCGAGGGGACGCTCCGCGCCGACGCGGTGCTCGCCTCGGCCGACTACCACCACGTCGAGCGCGACCTGCTCGCCGCCGAGCATCGCCAATTCGGCGACAAGTACTGGTCGAAGCGCACGATGAGCCCGTCGAGCCTGCTGTTCTACCTGGGCCTGGGCGGCGACCTGGGCGAGCTCGGCCACCACACGCTCTTCTTCGACGAAGACCTCGACCGCCACATGGACGCGGTCTACGAGCGGCCGCGCTGGCCGGACGCGCCGCTCTTCTATGCCTGCGCCCCGTCGGTCACCGACCCGAGCGTCGCCCCCGAGGGCGATTCGAACCTCTTCTTGCTCATCCCCCTCGCCGCCGGCCTGAGCGACTCCGAGACGATGCGCGAGCGCCTGTACCACCAGGTCATGCAACGCCTCGAAGACCACGTCGGCCAGCCGCTGCGCGAGCGCGTCGTGGTCAAACGAAGCTACGCGATGGAGGATTTCGAGCAGGATTACGGCGCCTTCAAGGGCAACGCCTACGGCATGGCGAACACGCTTCGCCAGACTGGCCCGCTCAAGCCGCCGCTTCGCTCGAAGACCGTCGGCGGATTGTATTTTGCCGGCCAACTCACCGTGCCCGGCCCGGGTATGCCGCCGAGCCTCATATCGGGTGAGCTCAGTGCGAAGGTCCTCCTCGACGAGCTCAGAGGCCGCTGAAGCGCGGAAGCACGGAAACGCGGAAGCGCGGAAACGTTGAGCCATGGAATCACGGTAGAGCTACTGAGAACCATGGAAGCACGGAAGAACACTGACCGCCGAAGCCGCCCGCGGGTGCGGGCGGCGGCCTCGACTTAGTACGAAATCGGTGCGGGGGCATCTTGCCTTCGTCTTCGGTGCGGGGGCATCTTGCCCTCGTCTTCGGTGCGGGGGCATCTTGCCCTCGTCTTCGGTGCGGGGGCATCTTGCCCTCGTCTTCGGTGCGGGGGCATCTTGCCCTCGTCTTCGGTGCGGGGGCATCTTGCCCTCGTCTTCGGTGCGGGGGCATCTTGCCCTCGTCTTCGGTGCGGGGGCATCTTGCCCTCGTCTTCGGTGCGGGGGCATCTTGCCCTCGTAGGCGAGAGCAGGGATGCGCCCGCTGCGAATCACTCGCCCACCTTGACGACCATCTTCCCCTGTTTGTTCCCGCTGAGCATGTCGAGGAAAGCCTGCGGGGCGTCTTCGATGCCCTCGCGGATGGTCTCGTCGGCCTGGATGGTGCCGTCGATGACCAACGGCGAGACCTGTTGGGCGAAGGTCTGGAAGTCGTCTTGCCAGTGGTCGCTGACGATAAAGCCCTGCAGCTTGAGACGTTTGCTGACGATATTGCTCATGTTGCGCGGGCCGGGGGGCGGCTCGGTGGCGTTGTAGATGGAGATCATGCCGCAGATGGCCGCGCGGCCGAAGTTGTTCAGGTAGTGCATGGCCGCCTCGAGGGTGTCGCCGCCGACGTTGTCGAAGTAGACATCGAGGCCGTCGGGGGCCAGTCGGCCGAGGGCGTCTTTGGGGGGGTCGGTCTTGTAGTTGAACGCCTCGTCGAAGCCGAGTTCGCGCAGGCGGGCGACCTTGGCGTCGCTGCCCGCCGAGCCGATGACGGTCGCTCCCTTGTGCTTGGCGAGTTGGCCGGCGATCGAGCCGACTGCGCCGGCGGCCGCCGACACGTAGATGACGTCGTCGGCGCGAAGCTCGGCGATACGCTCGAGGCCCACCCACGCGGTGAACCCGGTCAGGCCGAGGGCGCCCAAAAAGTGGGTGTGCGAGACGGGGAGCTCGGGGAGCACGCGCACCGCGTCGCCCAAGGCGACCGCCGCGTCGCGCCAGCCGTGCTGGCTGAGCACCAGGCTCCCCTCGGGGACCTCGTCGTGCTTGCTGTCGACCACGCGGGAGACGGCGGCGCCGTCGAGGGTGTCGTGCAGCGGGAACGGGTCGACGTAGGTGCGCCGGCCGCTCATGCGGCCGCGCATATACGGGTCGACCGAGAACGCCAGCGTCTCGAGGCGCACCTGGCCGTCGCCCACCTCGGGCAGCTCGACCTCGGCGAGCTCGAAGGTGTCGAGGGTCGGTTCGCCTTTCGGATATTCGGTCAGGTGGATTTCGCGTGCTTTCATGGGGTCTTCGCTCGTCAGGGGGATGGGGATGTCGATCATCGGCCACAAGCTAGTGGTCATGCAGGGCGGGTCAAGTGCAGGCGAGGGTTTCGGGCTGCACTCGGCGATGTGCGGCGCGCATGAGGGAGTGCGAAATCTCCGACGGGCATGGACGGCGCGCATGAGGGAGTGCGAAATCTCCGACGGGCATGGACGGCGGACATGGCAGAGCGCGAAATCTCCGACGGGCATGTCCGGCGGACCTCGGCTCGCATGCAATGTACGAGGGGCATGTACGACGGACATGGCAGAGCGCGAAATCTCCGACGGCTTTGTACGGCGGACATGGCAGAGCGCGAAATCTCCGACGGCTTTGTACGGCGGACATGGCAGAGCGCGAAATCTCCGACGGGCATGCACGGCGGACAAGGCAGAGTGCGGCGCGAAAATGTGTCGTGCGAGGCGGACATGGCAGAGTGCGGCGCGAAAATGCGTCGTGCGAGGCGGACAAGGCAGAGTGCGGCGCGAAAATGTGTCGTGCGCGACGGACAAGGCAGAGTGCGGCGCGAAAATGTGTCGTGGGCGACGGACATGCCGGTTTGCAGTGTCAGTGACCATGTTGGAGCGAGCGCATAGCTTATTGAAGGAGATCGAAAAGGAGGAACGACCATGACGATGACAGATATCGACAAAGCGCACCTTCGCCGGTGCATCGAATTGGCCGCCGAGGCGGTCGAGCGGGGCGACGACCCCTTCGGCTCGCTGCTCGTGGGCGCGGACGGCGAGGTGCTCGCCGAGCGCTCGAACGAGGTGTGCACCACGGGGGACGTGACCGCGCATCCCGAGCTCGCCCTGGCGAGTTGGGCGTCGCGTCACTTGAGCGCCGAGGTGCGGGCGCAGGCGACGATGTACACGAGCGGCGAGCACTGCGCGATGTGCGCGGCGGCGCATGTGTGGGCGGGGATTGGCCGGCTCGTGTTCGTGTTGTCGGGCGAGATGATCCGCCAATTCGGCAGCGCCGAGGCGGTGTCGATCGACCTGAGCGCGCGCGAAGTCGTCGCGCGGTCGAACGTCGACGTGCAGGTCGACGGGCCGTGTGAGGAGTTGGTCGAGGCGGCCGGGGGGTTGTTTGGCGAGGGGTGATATCGGTGCGAGGGCAAGATGCCCCCGGACCGAAGGCGAGGGCAAGATGCCCCCGGACCGAAGGCGAGGGCAAGATGCCCCCGGACCGAAGGCGAGGGCAAGATGCCCCCGGACCGAACAAAGCGTTCGCCGAAATACGCGGGGTCAGGGGCCGTGTTCGACCGGCAGGCGCACGTGAAAATCGGTGCCCTCGCCGAGTTTCGAGTCGACCGAGATGTCGCCGCCGAGCTCGCGGCAGAAGTGCTCGGCGATCGTCAGCCCCAGGCCGGTGCCGCCGAAGCGGCGGGTGGTCGATTCGTCGGCCTGCGTGAACGCCTCGAAGACGCGGGCGAGTTGCTCGTCGCTCATGCCGATGCCGTTGTCGCTGACGGTGAACACGAGCATGTCGTCGCCGTCGGGGCGGGCGGTCAGCGAGATGGTGCCTCCGTCGGTGAACTTGCAGGCGTTGCTCAGCAGGTTGAGCAGGACCTGGCGGATTTTGGTCAGGTCCGAGCGCATCGCGTCGACCCGGGCGTCGATGTGCAGCTCGAGCTCGTTGGCGTTCTGGGTGGCCAGCGGCCTGACGGTGGCGACGAGGTCGTCGAGCAGCCGGGGCACGTCGATTTGCTGGTAGTGAAAGTCCATCTTGCCCGCCTCGATCTTGGAGAGGTCCAGGATGTCGTCGATGAGGGCGAGTTGGTGCTTGCCGGCGGTGCGGATGCGGTCGAGGTCGGGCAGAAAGTCGATGAGGCGAGGGGGCTCGGCGCCGTCGTCGTGAGCGAACTCGGCCTCCTCGATGAGCATCTCGGAGTAGCCGATGACCGCGTTGAGCGGGGTGCGCAGCTCGTGGCTCATATTCGCCAAAAAGGCGCTCTTGGCCCGGCTCGCCTCGAGCGCTTCGTCGCGCGCGGTGCGAAGCTTTTGCTGGTAGGCCTCGCGCTCGGTGATGTCGCGCACCGCCAGGAGCACCCCGGAGTCGTCGGGCAGCCGCGAGCCGGCGATTTCAGCCAGAAAGGTCGTCCCGTCGGCGCGCCTGCCGGTGGTCTGCACGGTGGTCGGCCCCTCGTTGTCGCTACGCTCGTCGCGGCCGCGGCGTTCGCCGGAGACCTCTTCGGTCTGGCGTTTGAAGGCGCCTAGCTCGAGGTCGTCGAGCAGTTCGTGCACGTTGGCCTCGATGAGGGCTTCGTAGCCGTCGTGGCCGAAGATATCGCCCGAGGCGTCGTTGCTGCGAAAGATCTGGCCGTCCATGTCGAAGGCGACCAGCCCCACCGGCGCGGTCTGCACGAAGGTATTCGCCTCGGCGGCGATCTGGCGCACCGAGATGACGAGCCAGTCGATGAACCGCTCGCGCAGGATGCCCAGCGCCACGAGCCCGACGCCGAGCCCACCCACGCCCACGAGATCGAGCTTGGCGACCTGGGCGGCGTCGAGGGCGCCGGCGTCGAGAGGAGGCGCGCCGGCGTAGAGCGCGCCGCACAGCACGGCGACGAGCGCGGCGAACGCGCCGCCGAGCTTGCGCCCGCCGAAGACGAGCCCGACGAAGACCACCGCTAGAATCCAGCCGGCGGCGAAGCTCCCCAGGCCCCCGCTCATCCAGGCGGTCGCCGTCCACAGGCCGGCCAACGCGACGCCGAAGCCGGCGCCCACCCACAAGAGTTTGTCGGTCAGGCGCAGGACGAGCGCGGCGACCACACACAGCGCCGCCCCCGCGGCGACGAGCCCGGCGAGCGGCCACGCCCCGACCCACCAGCCGACGGCGGCCGATGCGGCGAGGCTCCAGGCAAAGACGCACAATAGCGTGTTTACCGCGAGTTCTGCGCGATATTGATCGATCTTGAACGGCGTCGCGAGTTTGGGGGCGAGGAGAAAGTCGACGAGCGACCGGTACGACGAGCGAAGCGAGACCATTCAGCTGCCTTGGGGGAGACCGAGCAGTTTGAAGCTTCGAAAAGCTAGCTTAACTGGTGGGGGAGTTCAATGAGTTGGTGTCGCAAAGGCGCGACGTCATTTGGAGGCAGTGCTTCCAGCGCTGGTTGCAGGAGCGTGCGTGCCTCCAAACCAGCGCAAGATGCGCGGCCTCCAAACCAGCGCAAGATGCGCGGCCTCCGAAAGACGGCAACGCGGCGGTTGGCAACTGCCCGGGCGGCACCTTATGCTGGTCAGTTCCAATGAGCTGTTGTTCTCCCATTTTGTCGAGGAGTCGTATGTCGAAGTTGTATCGCCTTGTTTGTGTCGTCGTGTTGAGCCTGGGTGTCTGTGTGGGGACGGTCGGTTGCTCGGATGATGATGACTCGTCCAACAACGGCGCCGATACCGGCACCGTCGCGGACACCGGAACTGAAGATGCGTCCGAAGAGGCCGACGCTATCGAGGATGCTTCGGGTGAAGATAGCGGCGGCGAAGATGCCTCGGGCGAGGACGCCGGGGGCGAAGATGCTTCGTCGGAGGACGCCTCCGACGAGGACACCGGCCCGGTGGCTAGCTGCGAAGAGATCGGGGCGTCGACCTGCTTTTCGAACTTCGACTGCGTGGACGCGCGGCGTTGCGAGAACGTGGGGACCGACACCGACCCGGTCGCCTGCTGTGTGATCGGTGAGCGCGGCACGAAGGCCGCCGGCGAGTCGTGTGATCCGGAGACCGGCGAGACCGAGTGTGCGAGCTCGCTGTGCATCGAGGGTGACACACAGGCGCTCTGCTCGACGCAGTGCGAGTCGGTCGACGATTGCCCCGAGGGCATGAAGGACTGCAAGTCGATCGCATTTAGCGGGACGCCGGACAAGTTCTGCTTCCCGGAGAACTGAGGCTCGGAAGCTCCGAGGCTCTGAGGCTCTGAAGCTCTGAGGCTCGGAGGCTCGGAGGCGCGGAGGCGCGGAACGCTGCGGCGCTGAAGATTCATCTGAACGACACGGAAGACGCTGTAGAAACATGGTCGCTGCGGCGTGTCGACGCGCGACGGGCGGCAGCCTTCTGCAGCGCCTCCAGCGAACTTCAGATGAATCTTTAGCGGCCCAGAGTCCAGCGCCTCGAAACTTCCGCGTTTTAGCGCCTCCGAGTCCAGCGCCTCCGAGTTCAGCGCCTCCGAGTCCAGCGCCTCCGAGTTCAGCGCCTCCAACCTCAGCGCTCCAACAACTCCATCACATCCTCCAAGATCATGTAGAGGCTGGGGACCAGCAACAACAAGAGCGAGGTGGCGAACACGATGCCGAAGCCCAGCGAGATGGCCATCGGGATGAGGTGTTTGGCCTGGTTGGACGTCTCCAGGATGATCGGGGCGAGCCCGCCGAAGGTGGTCAGCGTGGTCAGCAAGATGGGGCGGAAGCGGCGGATGCCGGCCTGGTGGATGGCGTCGAAGGCGCTGGTGTGCGCGCGTTTTTTGTTGGCGTAGTCGATCATGATGAGCGAGTCGTTCACCACCACGCCCGACAGGGCGATGATGCCCATCAGGCTCATGAGCGACAGGTCGTAGCCGAGCAGGATGTGGCCGATGACCGCGCCGATGACGCCGAACGGGATGGCGGCCAGGACGATGAACGGCTGGACGTAGCTGCGGAAGGCGACGGCGAGCAGCGAGTAGACCACGAGCATGGCCAGGGCGAAGCCGCCCCACAGGGCTTTGGTCGACTCGCGCATCTCGGCCTGGGTGCCCTCGAAGCTCCAGGTCAGGCCGGGGTAGTCGGCGCGGATGGCCGGCAGTTCTTCGGCCTGCAGCGATTCGATGACGCGGGTGACCGCGCTCTTGGGCTCGACGTCGGTGCTCACCGTGACCACGCGGCGGCCGTCGCGCCGGTTGATGCTGGTGAACGCCTCGGTGCGGCTGACCTCGGCGACGTCGAGCAGGGGGACCTCGGTGCCGTCGGGTGTGCGCACCACGAAGTCCTGGAAGAAGTACAGGTCCTCGCGCTCCTCTTTGGGCAGCTTGACGCGCACCTCGATCTCGTTGGTGCCGCGCAATTGGCGCATGGCCAGGGCGCCGAAGAAGGCGTCGCGCACCTGCTGGCCGACCACCGCCGGGGTCAGCCCGAGCGCGCGGCCCTCGGGCAGAAGCTTCAGGTCGAACTGGGTCTTGCCGCGGTTGTAGTTGTCGGTGACGTCGCGCGAGGCGTCGAAGCTGTCGAGGCGATCTTTAAAGGCCATGGCGGCCTTCTCGAGGGTGTCGACGTCGTTGTGGCTCAGGTCGACCTCGATGTCCTGGCGCCAGCCGCCCGGGCCGCGCTCGGCCTCGAAGCTGATCTGGTCGACGCCGGCGATGTCGCCGATCTCGTCTCGCCACAGCTTGATGACGTCGTTGGCGGTCATGTCGCGCTCGTCGGGAGGGCGCATGACGATCTCGACGTCGATGAAGTTGCCCCCGCGCACGTTCGTTTTGACCCCGTGGGCGACCCGGTACAGGTCGTGCTCCTCGAACATGCGCTGGGTCGAGGCGGTGATCTCGTTGGCCGTCTTGGCGGCCTGCTTGGGGGTCGTGCCCACCGGCAGGCGCGCGCCGGCCTCGATCTCGTCGGCGGCGACCTCGGGCATCATGACCATGCCCATGTGGCCGCTGTAGCCGTAGCCGCCGACGACCGCCAAGAGCCCCAGGGCGGCGGTGACGGTGACGTAGCGGTACTTCAACACCTTGTCGAGCAGGGGGCCGAAGTAGTCTTCGACCGCCTTGTTGAACCAGCGCGCGAAGGTGTGCTGCTTGGCGTTGAGCCACTCTTCGAGGCGCGAGCCCTCCCAGCGCGACTTGTGGCCGAGGTGGGCGGGCAGGATGAAGAGCGCCTCGACGAGCGAGACCAGGAGCACGGTGATGACCACCGCGGGCAGGGGCCACCAGTATTTGCCGGTGGTGCCCGGGATGAACAACAGCGGCACGAAGGCGACGACCGTCGTCAGGATGGTGAACGTGACCGGGCGGGCGATGTCGCGGGTCGCCTGGATGGCCGCCGTTAGACGGTCGCCCCCCTTCTCGCGGTACTCGTGGATATTCTCGCCGACGACGATGGCGTCATCGACGACGATGCCCAGGGCGACGAGGAAGCCGAACATCGAGATCATGTTGATGCTCACGTCGGCCATCGGCAAAAACAGGATCGCGCCGACGAACGAGATGGTCATGCCCATCATGACCCAGAAGGCCAGGCGCAACTCTAGGAAGAGCGCCAAGATGGTCAACACGATGATCACGGCGAGGAAGGCGTTCTCGAGCAGGAGCGCCAGCCGGTCGTTGTAGTCGTCGGCGCTGCTGCTATCGACGCGCATCTCGACGCCGATGGGCAGGGACGTCTCGAAGTCGTCCATGACCCCGCGCACGGCCTCCGAGATGTCGAGGGGCGACTGGTCACCGATGCGGTAGACCGCCACGCTCACGGAGGGCTGGGCGTTGAACTTGGAGTGAAAGCCGATCTCTTCGAAGCCGTCGGTGATATCGGCCAAGTTGCCGAGAGTGACCACGGTGCCCGACGCCGAGGTGACGATGGGGATGGTGGCGAACTCCTCGGCCCACTGCTTGCGCTCCTTCATGCGCAGCAAGATCTCGCCGGCGCTGGTCTGCACGTCGCCTGCGGGCACGTCTTGGCTCGACTCCTCGATGATGTCGGCGACCTCGCCCAGGGTGAGATCGTACTCGCGAAGCCGGCTGGCGGGGATTTCGACGTGGGTGACGTACTCGGGCACGCGACCCAGGTCGACCTGGGTGATCGCCGGGTTGCTCAGCAGCCGGTCGCGCAGGCGTTCGCCGAGCTTTCGCAGCGTCCACGGGTCGACCTCGCCGTACAGCCCGATCTGCATGACCTCGCGTTCCTGGGCCTGCAGGCGCACCTCGGGTTCTTCGGTGTCGTCGGGGAAGGTGCGGATGCGGCTGACGGCCTGGTCGATGTCCTGGAAGGCGACCATGCGGTCGGCGCCGGAGACGAGCTCGATGGAGACTCGCCCGGAGCCTTCCCATGCGGTCGAGGAGATCTCTTTGATGCCTTTGACGCCGCGCACGGCCTCTTCGATGGGCAGCAAGATGCCGGTTTCGACCTCGGCGGGGGCGGCGCCCGGGTAGGTGACGCTGACCTCGACGACGTCGAGTTGGTAGCGCGGCTCGACCTCCTTTTGGATGAAGGTGGTCGTCCAGAGGCCGCCGAAGAGGAGCAGGAACATCAGCAGGTTGGCCGCGATGGGGTTCTTGGCCATCCAGGCGATGGGTCCGCGTTGTTCGCCGGCGCCTGCGTCGGGCTGGGAGTTCGGACTACTCATCGCCGGCTCCTTCCTGCTCGGCGTCTTCTTGCTCGGCTCCGTCTTGCTCGGCTCCGTCTTGCTCGGCGTTGTTGTGCTCGGCTCCGTCGAGGCGAAGCGGCGAGCCGTCGACGACCGTGGAGAGGTTGGTGGTCACGACCTGCTCGCCGTCGTCGAGCCCGTCGGTGATATAGGCGTATTGGGCGTCGCGCACGGCGATGTCGACCGGGCGCACCTCGAGCTTGCCGTCCTTCATGACCCAGACGGTGTCGTTGGCGCGCACGTAATCGCGGTCGAGGCGCACCACGTTGTCGACGGGCTTGCCCTCGATGGTCACCTCGACGAACTCACCGATCATCAGCGGCTGCTTGGGTTGGCCGTCGTCCGTGCTCTGGCGGGCGAGCGGGTCGGGGATCGTGGCGAGCACGCGAGCCATGCGGGTTTGCGCGTCGAGGGCGCCGACGGTGCGGAAGAGGTGGCCTGTGCGGAAAGCGTCTTTGGGCCACGCCTGACGGTTGCGCACGCGGACCTTGGAGCCCTCGGGGCTGTCCTCGCCGTTGCGGGCGACTTCGACCCAGCGAAGCTTCGACAGCGGGAGCTCGACGCCGACCCAGTACTCGTCGACGCCGACGAGGCGCCCGATGCTTTCGTTGGGTGAGACCTGCGAGCCGACGTTGGCGTCGCGTCGGATGATGTGGGCGTCGAAGGGCGCCTCGACGCTCGTGCGGCGAAGGTCGAGCTCGGCCTGCTCGACGGCGGCGCGAGCGGCGCTGACGCGCTCTTTGGCCGCCTCGAGCTGCGGTTTGCGCAGCACGAGGGCCTCGTTTTCGGGCTCGAGCTCTTCGTCGATATAGTCGTACTCGACCTTGGCAGCTTCGGTGCGCCCCTTCTCGACGGCCAGCTCGCTGAGCGCCTGGCGAAGGTCGCTCTTGCGCTGGGCGAGGACATGGCGGAAGTCGGCCGGCTCGATGCGCACGAGCAGGTCGCCTTGGGCGACGTAGCCGCCGGGGGTGAACGCCGGGGCGAGCTCGGTGATGCGACCGCCGACTTGCGGGCGCAGCACGACGTCCTGGGCCGGCTCGACGGTCCCCTGGGCGACGATCTCGGGACGGTAATCGCCGCGCTCGACGCTGGTGACCTCGACGAGCATGGCCGTCTTTTTGGTCGCGCCGCTCTTCTGGGCGGTCGGCTCGGTCGAGAAGGTCAGCGCGACGATGCCGCCGGCGGCGGCCAAGATGACCACGCAGATGAGCAGCGTGAGCTTCCAGCTGCCGGACTTGTGCTCCTTTTCGGAGGGCGCCGTCGCGTCGGGAGCAGGCTCTTGGTCGGGCTGCATGTCTTGGGGCTGTATATCGGACACAATCGTTCTCAGTCGTCAGGTTGAATCGATGGCTCGACGTCTTCGACCCAGCTGCCGCCCAGGGCGCGGCAAAGGCTGATGCGGTTGCTCAACTGCTGTCGGCGCGCGGTGATCAAGGCTCGCTGGACCTGCTGGAGCTCTTGGAGGCCGGTGAGCACGCGCAGGTACTCGACCGCGCCGGTGCTGTAGCGCTTGCGCGCCAGGTCGACGACCGACTCGGCGATGTCGAGCTCGCGGCGCAGGCTCTCGATGCGCTCGCGTTGGTTGGCCTCCAGGACGAGGGCGTCGCGCACCTCGCGCATCGCCTCGAGCAGGGTGTCGGCGTACAGGTAGAGCTGCTCTTTGGCGACCGCCTCGCTGAACTCGACCTCGGCGCGCAGCCGGCCGCCCTCGAAGAGCGACTGCGAGATGCCCGCGCCGATGCTCCAGAAGAGCTGCTCGAAGAGTTTGGCGAGTTGCTCGGCCTGAAAGCCGATGGAGGCGGTCAGTTGCAGGCGCGGGAGCCGGTCGGCCACGGCGGCGGCGGTGCGCTCGTCGGCGGCTTCGAGCAGCAGGTACGAGGCGCGCACGTCGGGGCGGCGCTCCAGGAGGTTGGCCGGCACGCCGGCGTCGGCGATGGGCTCGACGGCGGGCAGAGTGGCCGCGTCGACGAAGTCTTCGCCCTCGGGGGGCTCGCCCACGAGCACGGCGAGCCGGTTTTGGCTCGTTTCGAGCAGCCCGCGAGCCTCGGAGACCTGTCCGCGCAGCGACTCGACGTTCGCTTCTTGCTGGGCGGCGTCGAGGGCGCCGGCGAGTCCGCGGCGAAGGCGCTGCTTGATGATGGCGAGGATGTCTTCGGAGACTTTCAGTTGCGCCTCGAGGAGTTCGAGGCGCTCGCGTTGGGCGATGACGTCGAACCAGGCCTCGGCGACCTCGGAGGTCAGGGTGATGGCCAGCGCGCGGGCCTGTGCCTCGGCGGCTTCGGCCTCCAGGTCGGCGGCCTTGGCGCGGTGGCGGTGGCGGCCCCAGATGTCGACCTCGTAGGCGGCCGCGGCCGAGATTTGCCAGAAGGGCTCGGGGCCGCCGCCGCTGGTCGAGATACCCGCGCCGCCGAATTGGCGGTCCTGGTATTCGGCCTCGGCGCGCGCAGCCAAGGTAGGCCACAGCGGCGCCTCGGCGATCTCGGCGAGCGCCTCGGCCTGCTCGAGGCGCGCCCATGCGGCCTTGAGCTGCATATTGCCCGCCCAAGCGCGCTCGACGGTCGTGTCGAGGCCCGGCTGGCCGAAGTCGCTGCACCACCGGTCGGCGCCCAGGTCGTCGACGGGCGTCGAGCCGTCGGGCGCTTCGACGACCTCGTCGGCCTTGTCGGCATATTGGGTCGACGAGCAGCCGAGATGCGCGCTCAGAAGGCAGATGGTGCCCAATAAGAAGAGCGATTTCCGAGCTCTCGGAGGTCTGGACATAAAGAACTTCGCGTTCGTCGATGCCAAAATACGTCGATTAAAGTGCACACGATTCATGCCGCGCAGGCGCAGTGAATGCAAGCGCCGCTGTCTGCTCGTGCTTGTCTTCGGGTCGTGTCTGTCGAGTACGCCGTGACTGAGATGCAACAAGAGGCGGTCGAGGTGCACGGCGCACACGCCAGCCGGTCGATCTTAAACACCCTGCGGCCTTGAGCCCAAAGCCTGCGCAGGGGAGACGTTCGGGGCGTGTGGGCCGTGAAATTTGCTCAGCTTCGTCGGTTGGACTACCGTGGGCACACATGACAGCATAATGCCGATATTTTGCAGACAATAATGTCGAGCTTCTCGAGGAGGGCGCTCCTGTTGGAGGAGCGACGAAGCTCGAGGAATGATGTGGAGTTAAGATGCAAAAACGTACGATGATGGGGCTGATCTTGCTGGCGTTTAGCGTCGGCGTTGTCGCGACCGGATGCGGGGATGACTCGAGCAGCGATAGTTCTGAGGCGTACTCCGAGGATATCTCGCACGACGAGTTCACCGAGGCATATACGCGGTTGGCGATCGAGCGCACGTTTTGCGAGTACGCGTGGCAGTGTGAGGTGCCGGTCTACGACAACTACGGTCCTGCCCGAAAATTCGAGTCGGAAGCCGAGTGTGCTGAAAAACTTCCCACCGATGGGATGGCCCAGGAGTGGCTGAGCTACGAGTTCGAGAAGAATGCTCAGCTCATCGAGGCGGGAGCGCTCGCCTTCGACAGCGCCAACGCAGCCGGATGCCTCAACCTGATCGCCGGGCTCGACTCGTCGGAGCTGTGTGATGCGCGCTCCGTGATCAAAGGCGGTGAAAACCCGTGCCAGGAGATCTACAGCGGGCTTACCGCCGAGGGCGAGACGTGCATCGACTCGATTCAATGCGCAGGCGACGACGCGTGGTGCGAGACTGAAGGCGATAGCTGCGGCGGCACGTGTATCGTCGAAGCGGGCTGCGGCGACGGCCCGAGTTGCGGGGATGACGAGGTCTGCGAGTACGACGGTGAGACGGGCACCGAGAGTTGTCAGCCGCTCAAGGCCGAAGGCGAAGAGTGCGACTTTTGGGGCTGCCAAGACGGGCTGGAGTGTGTCGTGCCCGAAGGCGCCGACGTGGGAACCTGCCGCGCCCCCAACCTGGGCGAGGGCGAGGCGTGTGCCGACACCCCCGAGCTGTGCCGCGAGGGACTGTACTGCATCGAGGGCACCTGCCAGTCGTTCGCGTTCGTGGCCCAAGGCGAGGCGTGTGACATCGCCAAATGGGGCGATAGCGATCCCTGTGAGCCGGGGCTCGTGTGTCACGTGACCGCGCCCGGAGAGACCACCGGGCAGTGCAACCCTCCTGCAGCCGTCGGCGAAGCGTGTGCCAATGGGCTTGTCTGTGAGTGGAACTTGTTCTGCGACAAGACTTCGAACGACCAGTTGGGCACCTGCGCCGAACGCAAGGCCGACGGCAGCGCCTGCGAACGTTCGGTCGAGTGTCAGAGCTTCTACTGCGGCTCTGAGGGGAACTGCGAGCAGCTGGCGGTTTGCGAACCTTGAGGTGCAACGCCGTCACTATTTTCACTGTGAGAGAGTACTGTAGGAAGCTGTCATGAAACGCCTGATTCGCGCTGTTATCATCGCTCTGGTCTTTGTGTGTGTCGGCGCCTCGAGCGCGTGGGCTCAGCAGCCCAGTATTTTGTTGGGGGGAAATTACCACCAGTACTGGAAGCATGTGCTCGACAACTTGGGCTACACCTACACCATCAGCGCCGACGAGTACCCCGACCCGGGCAATTACGACGTGCTGATCATGGGGTTTCGCGGCAGAGGCGACTCCACCCGTTACGACTACAGCAACTGGCTCGCCTCGGGCGGGCGGATGATGGTCTTTTCGGGAAGCAACTACTCGCAATTCACCAACTGGCTCGGCGGCTATCTCGACCTGAGCACCGCCGGCACCTGGGAGCGCACGGACGACTGCAACCCGGATTGGACGCGCGGCAGCGCCCATCCGATTACGCAGTATATGCCGGCGACCTACGAGTTCTCCGATCAATTCGAGAGCTATCACGTCGTGCATATCGACGATAATCAGACCGGCAACGTTCAGTCGCTGGGCACGCTGTGCCACGGCGCCCCGAACGATTCGTCGTTGACCTTGCGCGAGTACGCCAACGACGGAGCGTTTCTGTACATGAGCTATCTTTTTGCCGATCGAGGGCCGACGCCCGACCAGGCTGCCGTGTTGCAGCCGGCGGTGCGCGGGTTCCTCGAGTGGAGGGCGAATAAGGCTCCTGTCGCAAACGACGACGCGGTGAGCACCGACGAGGACCAGCCCGTGGCGATCGACGTGCTCGGCAACGACACCGACGCCGACGGCGACACGATTGGCTTGGACAGCGTGGGAACGCCGTCGAACGGCACGACGAGCGTCAACGCAGGCATGGTCACCTACACGCCGGCGGCTGATTTCAACGGGACCGACTCGTTTAGCTACACGGTCAGTGACGGCAACGGGGGAACGGCGACGGGCACGGTGACCGTGACCGTCAACCCGGTCAATGACGCACCGAGCTTTACCTCGACGCCGGTCACGGCGGTCGACGAAGACCAAGACTACAGCTACGCGATTACGGCGAGCGACATCGACGCGGGCGACTCGCTGAGCATCGGAGCGACCACGCTTCCGGGGTGGCTCTCGGTCCAGGACAACCAAGACGGCACCGCCACGTTGTCGGGCATGCCGCGAAACGAGCACGTGGGCACCCACGCGGTGGTGTTGACCGTCAGCGACGGCGCGGGCGGTTCGGACACCCAGAGCTTCGACATCGTGGTGAGCAACACCAACGATGCGCCGGTGTTCACCTCGACGCCGGTGGCCGCGGCCGACGAGGACCTGCCCTACAGCTACACGGCCACCGCGCAGGACGACGACGCGGGCGACACGCTGACCATCGCGGCGACGAGCCTTCCGGGGTGGCTCGGGTTCCAAGACAACGGCGACGGCACCGCCACCTTGAGCGGCACGCCGCGCAACGAGCACGTGGGCACGCATAGCGTGACGCTTCGGGTCAACGACGTGGCCGGCGCCTCGGACACGCAGACCTTCGAGTTGGTCGTCGCCAACGCGAATGACGCGCCGGTCTTCGTGGCGCCGACCCCGGAGGACGGGGCGACGCTGCGCGTGGTCGAAGGGGGCACGCTGGGCGAGACGTTGGCCGCCGAGGATGAAGACGCCGGCGACACGCTCACCTTCGCAGTCGAGCCGATGCCGGCGGGGGCGACGCTCGACGCGAGCACCGGCGCGTTCGAGTGGACGCCGAGCTGGGAAGACGCGGGCGACTACGCGTTGACGCTGTCGGTCACCGACGGCATCGCGTCGGACACGCGCTCGATCACCGTCACGGTCACCTTTGCCGACGCCGACGCCGACGGTCTCCCCGACTCGTGGGAGGACGAAAACGGCCTCGACTCGAGCACGCCCGACAGCGACGGTGACACGATCTCGGATTCGGATGAGGTGGGCGACGATTTGGCCGACGCGATTGATACCGACGGCGACGGGACCATCGATGCGCTCGATGAGGACAGCGACGAAGACGCTATTTCCGACAGTGACGAGGCGGGCGATAGCGACCTGACAACGGAGCCGGTGGATACGGACGGCGACGGCACGCCGGACTATCGGGACGCCGACAGCGACGACGATGGCGCCGAAGATGGCAGCGACAACTGCCGATTGGTCAACAACCCCGACCAGACCGACACCGACGCCGATGGCGAAGGCGATGCCTGCGAAGACGATGCGGACGGCGACACCGTCGTCGATGCCGACGATGAGTGTCCGTTGGTGGCCGGTGAAGGGGACGACGGATGTCCGGTCGAAGACACCACGTCTGAAGACACCACGTCCGGCGCCGCCGAAGACGATGGGTGCGGCTGCTCGAGCAGCAACCCGGCTCGCCTGCCTGGCAACGCCTTGATGGTGTTCGTGCTCGCCGGTGGTTTGGTGGTGTTGCGCCGCCGCGGGCGCGGCTGACGTACTCAGCGATTACGAATCGCGACCGAAAATCGACGACCACAATCGGGTCCCTGACACGGTGTCAGGGACCATGTGGGGGAGGGCACGAGGTGCTCAGCTCGCCAAGCGCGGGTCGTTGTCGTCTTTGGCGCGTCGCGCGGCGAGTAGCGTCGCGGCGTGCAGCGGAGCCCAACCTTGGCCGGGCGCGCCCACATAAGCCGACTGGGGGTCGTTGAGGATTGCTCGCAGTGCGTCGTCGAGCGCGGCGTCTGCATCGAGCAACGTTTTCTGCAGCTCCGGGGTCAGGTGCTCACCGGCGTCGAACAGAAGTTCGAGGAGCTCTCTGATCGTGGGGTCGTCGGTATACTTATCGAGGTCTACAGCAAGATCTACAGCCATTACATCTCCCTTTTCCATACATACAGCGCAGAGGCTTAGGGTATATCAATTCACCCATAAATACCATTGAAGCAGGTCTGCGCAAGGACATTCCTCTAACAAGTTCGTGACGGGGTGGAAAACCCCTGTTCGACCGCATTTAATGCCGGGGCGCGCAGGGTGTCAGTGGAAGTGTGGGCGGCTGTGTAGGCGGTTTAAAAGGGGCTTCGTGCGAGCAAATATTGCCGCATCGTCCACCGGGCGCACTTTTTTCGCGCGAACGCATCGTTTTCGCGCGAGCGCGTCAGCGTGGGGCCTTCCTGCCGGTTGGCACAGACGATGCACCAGCTGGGGGGGCGAATCTGCTTCGACTGCATGACGCAAGGGCCTCCCGATGAAACGCACGTCCCAACCTTCCAACCATTCTCCTTCATCTCCTGCCGAGCCCGGCCCCAGCGGACCGGCGCGGCTCGTGCTGCTCTTGGCTTTCGGCGCGTTCGCCTGGTTGGGCTTGGCGCAGTTGCAAACCCCTGAGGTCGTCTCCGAGACAGCTCCTCCGACGGCCTTCTCCGCCGAGCGCGCAAACGCGCATCTCGAGGTTATCGCGACCGAGTCGCGAGCTATCGGCACGCCGGGAAATCGGGCGGCGCGGCAGTACTTGGTCGAGCAGATCGAGGCGCTGGGGCTCGAGGCCGAGGTGCAAACCTCGCCGGTGCACGTGCGCTTTCCCGGCTCGCCCGGGTTTTCGGCCGGCGTGGTCCACAACGTGCTCACGCGCGTGCCGGGCACCGACAACACCGGCGCCATCGCGGTCAACGCACACTACGACTCGGGCACCACCGGCCCCGGAGCGAGCGATTGCGGCTCGTGCGTGGTGACCGCGCTCGAGGCGCTGCGAGCCGTGGTCGAGGGGCCGCCGCTTCGCAACGACGTCGTCTTCGTCTTTACCGACGGGGAGGAAAACGGCGACCTCGGCGCCGCTGCCTTCGTCAAAGAGCATCCGTGGGCCGACGACGTGCGCTTGGCGATCAATTACGAGGCGCAGGGAAGCAGCGGACCGGCCATCCTCTATGCGACCAGCGAACGAGACGGATGGCTCGTCTCGGAGTTTTTCGACGTGGCTCCGAACGTGGCGGCTTACTCGTGGATCGGCGCCATCTCCGAGGCATACCCGTCGGGCCAGCTCGAGTGCGATCTGGCCGAGTATATGAAGGGCGGCATCCAGGGGCTGGGCTTCGTCTACACCGCCGACACAGTCGACTATCACACGGCGCGCGACAGCCTCGAGCACATCGATCTGGGGAGCGTTCAGCAAGAGGGGGACTACACCCTCGCCTTCCTCGGCCACTTCGGCCGGCTCGACCTGACCGACATCCCCAGCGAGCAAAACCAGGTCTTCTTCAACGTGCTCCCGGGCGTTGTCGCTCATTACCCGTATGGGTGGGTTGTGCCGATGGCCGCCGTGCTCACCGTGATCGGTTTGCTGCTCATCGGCGTCGGATTTCGGCGTGAGGTGCTCCATCTCAAAGAGCTCGCCATCGCGTCGGCGTCCATCGCGGTCGGTACGATCGTGGTCGTCGCCTTGTGCGTACTCGGGTGGATGGCGATCAAGTCGCTAAACCCGGTCTACGACGTGATCCTCATCGGCCACTATCAGACCGAGCTCTACACCGTCGCGTTCATCGCGCTGGCAGTGGCGCTCGTCGGCGTGCTCCACGCCTTGGTCCGGCGCTTGGGCGCCGCGCATCTTTCGGCCGCGGCCGTGCTTGTCTGGCTGCCCCTGTTGTGGGCGTTGAGTCTGACGCTGCCGGCGATGAGCTATATCGCCACTTGGCCGCTCTTCTTTGCGTTGTTGCCGCTCGCGTGGCTGGTGGTGGGCGCGCGCCCTGCGGGCTGGGGCTATGTCGCTGCGTTGGTGGTGGCCGCCGTTCCGGCCATCGTGCTCCTTCCAGGCACGCTGTATCAGGCAGTGGGGCTTATCAACCGCTTCGAGGGCGCCACCGGCGCGCCCCTTCTCGGAGGGCTGACGCTCTTTGTGGCACCGGTGCTCGTGCTCTTGATGCCCCACTTCGAACTGCTCGCGGGCAGGGGCGGGCACCAGCGGTGGCTCGTCCCCGGCGCCGCCGGCTTGCTGGCGCTGGGGCTCGTCGGTTGGGCAAACCTGACCGCTGGGTTCGACGAGGCCCGGCCGCGGCCCAACCATATCGCCTATACGCTCGACGCAAACTCGGGGGAGGCCGAGTGGGTGAGCTTCGACCGTCATCTCGACGACTGGACGGGGACTTTCTTCCCCGCCAACATCGAGCGCGGCAGCTACGAGACGGCGAATTGGGGCATGTTCGACGCGTTCATCGCGCCGGCTGCTCCGGTCGATATTCCGGGGCCGGAAGTCGAGCTCGTGAGCCAGACGGCCGACGCCTCCGCCCACACGCTCGCCTGGCGGCTGCGCTCGCCGCGCGGCGCCCCGGAGATGCGCGTGTTCGTGCGGACGTCGGGCGAGATCACGGCCGCCACACTCGACGATCGCGTGCTCGACTTGAGCGAATATGCGCCGGCTGACGACGGCATCTTGCGGCTCAACTACGTGAACGTGCCGCCCGAAGGCGCCTTTCTGACGATCACCGTGGCCTCGGCCGACGAGGCGCGCGTGACGGTCGAGGATGTATCGCTCGGACTTCCGTCCGAGCCGGAGCTTCGGGTCGAGCCGCGCCCCGCCCACACCATGCCCGCGCCCTCGTTTCGCTTCGACGCCACCGAGGTGCGAAAGACACGTACGTTCGAGTTGACCGCTGCGGATGACGAGGTCGAGGTCGAGACGCTCCCCGAAGGGAAGTAGCGCGTCACACACGTGCTCCAGAAAAAACTTTCGCCTCAGCGTGTTTCGTTCGGGCCTTCGACGCATCTCATAATTGCGATTGTCGCTCGAGGAGACGTGGGGGGAGCGCGCGATAGATCTCTTGTTCACCTGCCAAAAATTTGCCGACGGTGGGCATGTGTCTACTCGTAATGGTCCATCATTGTGAGGAATCGTGAGCCGACTTTGTTGCACATGGTTGGCATATTTATCCCCGGACGCTATCGTTAACTACCGTTAGGTTTTAGATGCGGGCGCAGTACACCGCAGAGGGTAGAAGTGGAAGACGATATCTCGAAGCACGGCCTCGGGTTGGAGCTGACTGGATTCTCCGAGGCGACGATGAGCGAGTTGCCCGAGCCGACTGGTGAAGGCGGGTTCGATTCTCCGGAGGAACTGTTCGGAATCCTCGACGAACTTCTGCAGAAGGCCGCTGATGTCGAGAATGACGTCAACCGGTGTCTCGCCTCTCCCGAGGACGTCGCGGCCGATGACCTCAAAGATCGGACGGTCTCCCTGCTCGACGAAAGCCTCACCTTGGTCGAGCGACTCGCCAACCACACCACTCATCCCTTGGGTGAAGAGCTCGATTTCGTCGACGCGCGGTTTGCGGTGTCGATGGTCTTCGATGAACTCGACCGTCAGCGCGGCGTCGTCGCGCAGACGAGTGTTGACGAGCTGGAGTTGCAGCGGGCGCTGACGATCATCGCTCAGGCCAAAGGGGTGATGACCAAAGCCTTGATCAACCTGGAGCGCGCGCTGTGCGAAGGCAGCGCGTACCAGCCTCGCCTCGGCGATTACCTGAGCTTGGAGGACTCGCTGGAGACACGGCGTGTCTACGGCAAGATGCGCCGCGCGTTGCTCGAGTTCGAGCGTCCCCAGGAGACGCCCCCCCACGACGAGGTCGTCGCGCGGCTGCGGCGTGCGGGCACGTCATTCATCCAGCTTCGCGGCCACAGCAGCTACCCGGCGCTGCGCGTCGAGGACCGCTTCCAATTCGACCGCCTCTGGGATCGTGTCTACGGCTGGCTCCAGTCGGAGAGCCAAGACGAGGAGACCTACTCGGGCTGGCTGATCTGGGAAGACGTGATCAACTTCGTCGAGCTGCTCAGCTCGATCAATTTTCGCCAAGAGTTGCGCGAGCACGATGTCCTCCTCGCCAATGACGCGCTCGCCCGCATGGAGTCGCTCGATAGCGACGCGCTGGTGGGCGAGGCCCTCGCCGACGACCTCGCCGCGTTGACCGGCTACAACACCGTCATCGACGAGCTGATCGCCCAGGGCGCCAAAGCCACCGTTAAAGACTGGCGACGCCCGCTGCTGCATATCCAACGCGGCAGCTAAGTTCCTCTCCGACATCTCGGCCCGGGCACCGCGTCAGACCCCATGTGGGGGTTGTCGAGGGCGCCAAAGCCACCGTCAGAGACTGGCGACGCCCGCTGCTCCATATCCAACGCGGCAGCTAGTGCGCTGACCCCGACAACTCGGCTCGAGCACGGTGTCAGACTCCCTGTGGGGGTTGTCGAGGCGCCGGATCACCGTACCTTTGGCTGGTAGTGTGCAGTTTTGCTGTCATGCCCTGCCTGAGGCGGGGCGTCTTTTGTCGGGGATCCGGGTCATGAGTGAGTCCGAATATCCATCCCGATGGGGCAGTTACTCGTCGACGCAGGCCTCCTCGGCACAGTCCGCCGCTGAGGAGGAGGTCCGCGACGAGCCCAACTCCCCTCCTGAATGGGACTACAATCCGTCGGCGTGGTCGCAGCGCATACCGATTGTGGTGCTGGCGGTCATCGGCTTTGGCATCGCGGGCTATATGGCCCTGTTCCAGCTCGGCGTCTTGGCGACCGTGTGGGACCCCTTCTTCGGCGACGGCACCCGCCGGGTGCTCACCTCGAAGGTCTCCGAGGCGTTTCCCGTCTCGGACGCGCTGTTGGGCGCGTTTGGCTACCTGCTCGACGCGGTCACCGGCGCCATCGGCGGGACCAAACGCTGGAAGACGATGCCCTGGATCGTGGTCGTCTTCGGTCTGGCCGTCGGCCCCTTGGGCGCGGTGAGCATCGCGCTGGTGATGATGCAGCCGTTGACGGTGGGTTATTGGTGCACGTTGTGCTTGACCACCGCCGCGATCTCGATCCTGATGATCGGCCCGGCGATGGATGAATTCTTGGCGAGCCTACAGTACGTGCGTCGTGAGCGCCTCAAAGGCCGCTCGACGTGGCGCGTGTTCTGGGGACTGGAGGACTGACCATGTGGCCACGCTTCATCAACGCTGCACTCGGTATCTGGTTGATGGCAGCCCCCTCCGTGCTCGGATACGTCGGCACGGGCGCCGAGATCAACGAGCGTATCTGCGGCCCGATCTTGATCACCTTTTCGATCGTGGCCATCTGGGAGACGACGCGCCCGCTTCGGTGGGTCTGCGCGGCGACCGGCGCCTGGCTGCTGGTCTCGCCGTGGCTCTTCGGCTTCGACACCACCGCTATCATCAACGAGATGCTCGTCGGCGCGGTTGCGCTGACCATGGGGCTGATCAAAGGCGAGATCAGCCAGAAATTCGGCGGCGGCTGGAGCGACTTGTGGCCGCCGCACCGCCAACGCGCCGAGGAGCGAGCTGCCTGACCGGGCTGCTTAATCCGCTGATTCAGCGCCTCGCCAGATCGTCACGGACGTGCGTACCGGACGTCCGTCCACACTCAAATACAGATGCTCGCACGACGGCGGGACCACCGCCGTGATCGTGTGGCGGCGCTCGATCATCGCGCCGAGCCGGTCGAGAAAGCCGGGCTCGAAGGTGATGTAGCGCACCCGTTCGGGGTGGCTGAGGCGCTCGTCGGCCTGCTGTTTGTAGAGGCGAAGCTCGCGCTCGGTGGGCTTGACGATGTCGATGAGGGTCTCGGTGTTGTCGCGCGAGATCTGCTCGAGCTTCTTGAGGGAGGTCGTGCCGCAGTCGATCCACTGCACCGGCTCGCCGTAGTCGTTCAGTCGCACCAGGTCGGGCTTGTAGCGCTGGCCGACCGACTCTTCGATGAGCAGGTCCGGGTGGTAGAAGATGAGGTAGGAGACCAGCTTCATCAGCACGTGGGTCAGCGACTCGCCGGCATTCTTGCGCATGAAGATGCGCTCTTCGACCCCGTAAAACTCACGCGCCTCGTTGGTGATGACGAGGTCGAGGTTGAGGTTGCGTCGCAGACCCATCGGGCGGATTCCTCTAACTTTACGGGCTCGCTTGTGGCGAAGAAATCGCCTGCACGAGCCCCTCGTAGGTGCGCGCGAACAGCGAGTCGGGCTCGAGGCCCTGCGTGGCGCGCTGCGCGGCTTCGTCGAAGCCGACGAGGTCGGTGTGGCCGATACGCTCCCAGTACGAGTGGTCCTCGGCGACCAGGTCGGTCTTGAGCCCTTCGACCAGCTCGCGGGCCAGGTACATGTCGCAGCCGGTCACGAATCGAAGCCAGTAGCTCGACAGCCGCGGCGACAACAGCGGCACCGGATACCCGGCCATGTCGTGGCCGAGCAGGCGCGCGGTGCGGTGCAGGATCTGCTCGACGGTGAGCGTCTCCGGGCCCGGGATATCAAACCAAGCGGAACCCTGCATGTCGAGGGCGAGCGCGCCGACGATGGCCTCGACCACGTCGTCGATATAGATGGGCTGGGAGCGCGAGCGCGTCCACTTGGGCAGGAGCATCACAGGCAGGCGCGCGGCCAGATCGCGCACGATTTGCCAGCTCGCGCTGCCCTCGCCGATGACCATCGAGGCGCGCAACTCCACGGTCGACACCCGCCCGCCGCGCAAGATGATGCCCGTCTCGAGGCGGCTGCCCAGGTGCCGGGAGGGCACCGCGTCGGGCTCGACGCCGCCCAGGTAGACGATACGCTCGACGCCGGCCCGCTCGGCCGCCTTGCGAAACGCGCGCGCGGCGGCCCGCTCACGGTTGCGATAGCCTTCGCCGCCCATCATCTGGTGGACGAGGTAGACCGCCGACCGGCAGCCCTCCATAGCCGGCTCGAGCGTCTCGGGTCGCTCGACGTCGAGCTCGACCCACTCGCGGTCGGGCTGCTCGCTGCGCGACTCCTCGGGGCGGCGCGTGCCGTTTCTCACCCGAACCCCCAACTCGGCGAGCCTCGGATACAGGTGCTTGCCGATGAACCCCGTGGCACCCGTCAACAAAATCGGGTCTTTGATATCGTCTTGCATGGTCCGTCCCTGGCAATCAGCAGCGTGGTAGCGCACAACGCGAATTTAGACGCGCACTTATGGGATGCGAAGCTGGGCGGGACGGGTGCACTCAGAACAGCCACACCTGCCGGTCGGCGAGTCGCTCGAAGTCGACGCCGACTTCGGCGAGGATCGCTTCGGCGGCGGGTTGGAGCTGCTTGTCGACGTAGTGCTCGTAGTCGATGGGCGAGTCGACCATGTCGTGGGGTTGGGGGCCGGCGTGGGTGATCACGTAGGAGATGCGGCGTGGGTTGCCGCCTAAGATCTTGGCGGCGGCCACGTGCGGCGGGGTGTTGGTGTACTCGTCGGGGTGGCGGCGAAGCTTTTTGGTGTAGACGAGCTCGTCGTCGCGGCGGCCCTCGCGCACGCTGAGCACGACCTCTTTGACCCACGCGCGGATGCCGTCGAGCTCGTCGGCGAAGACGCGGCGAAACAGCTCGAGCTGGAAGTCGCGGGCGAGCCGGGTCCAGTCGGTGCGCGCGGCCTCCATGCCTTTGACGACCACTTCGGCCTCGCCGCCGGCTCGGAGCACCCACCCGGCGTAGCGTTTCTTGCTGCCTTCGGTGGAGTTTCGCTTCGTCGGCAAGAAGAAGCGCACGTAGTGGGTCTCGAACTCCATCTCGAGGTGACTCTCCACGCCGTGCTCGCGGCTGCACCAGTCGCGCCAGTGCCGGTTGACCCGTGCGGCGAGTTGGTGGCCGATGGCGCGGGCTTCGTCGGGGGCGTGCTCGTCGCCGACGCGCACGAAGACCGAGTCGGTGTCGCCGTAGACGACCTCGTAGCCCAGCTCTTCGATGAGGTCGCGGGTCTCCTGGATGATCTGGTGGCCGCGCATGGTGATGGAGCTTGCCAGGCGCGGGTCGAAGAAGCGACAGCCGGTGGTGCCGAGCACGCCGTAAAACGAGTTCATCAAGATCTTGATGGCCGTCGAGCGGGCGGTGTCGCCGCGTTTCTTGGCCTCGTCGCGCGCGGCCCAGAGCTCCTCGATGAGCCCGGGGAGGATGTGGTCGTCGGGGTGAAAATACGCCTCTCGAAATCCCGCGATCATGGTGTCAGACACCATGTTGACGCCGTCCTGCACGGTGTCAGACACCATGTTGGAGTCGATCTGGCGCAGGCCCTCGATCAGCCCGTAGGGGTCGACTTTGAAGGTGCGGATGATGCTCGGGTACAGGCTCTTGAAGTCGAGCACCAGCACGTTGCGAAAGAGGCCGGGCGTCGAGTCCATGACGTAGCCGCCGGGGCTGTCGGCGCCGTCGGCGTCGTTGTCGATGGTGGGGGCGACGTAGCCTCGCCGGTGCAGCCGGGGAAGGTACAGGTGGTCGAAGGCGGCGACCGAGCCGCCCAGCCGGTCCATCTCGAGGCCGGTGAGTTGCTGGCGCTCGAGGACGAAGCCCAACAGGTCTTGCTTGGCGAAGATGCGCTGCACCAACACACAGTCTTTGAGGTTGTAGATGGCGAGTTGGTCGGGCTCGTCGTGGTACAGCCGCAAGATCTCGGCGGCCTTGTCTTCGACCTTCCGGAGCGTCTTGCCCTCGCCGAGCAGGTGCTGAGAGGTGTACTCGAGCGAGTAGCGCTCGGCGTAGTAGCCCGACGCCTGCAGGGTGGGGCGGCCGTCGAGGACCACGCGCCCCTCGACGTCGGCGATCATGCCGCCGCGCCGGTTCGTCTTGCGCACGCTCGTTCGGCCTCGGCCGCGCCCGAGCCGAAGGCGCATGCGGTTCTTCTTGGCGCGCTCCAGCAGTACGCGCAGGTCGAAGCCGATGACGTTCCACCCGGTGAGCACGTCCGGGTCGACCTCCTGCAGCCACGACTGGAACGCGCGAATCACCGCCGCCTCGCCGTCGCACGAGATAAAGTGCGGGCTGTCGACGTCGGGCCGGTCGACGAAGACGCGCGACTCGTCGCCGCAGACCCCGGCGATGGACAGGACACGGCCGTGCAGGCCCTCGGTCTCGATGTCGAAGCTGAGCAGGCGAAGCTCGTGGGGGGCGTCGGCGGGCGTGAGCTTCGGGTTGCGCCATTCGAGCACCCCGTTGCGCCGTCGGGGCTCGCCGTCGATATGCATCGTGCCGGTGATGAACCGCTCCATCAGAAACCGGTCGGACGGCCACACGTCGGCTTCCATCGCCAGGTAGTGCTGCTCGCGAAGCAGCCGGTCGCGCTCGTCCATCAGCGCGCGCTGGCTTGTGAAGTAGACCGCGTCGACGGGCTTGTGGTCCATCGACTCGAGGTCGACCGCGCGGCGGGTGCCGGCCTGGGTGGGTACGTCGCGCGCGACGAAGAAGACCGCCGGCTCGCGGTCGACCACGATGCGCCCGGCGCCCTCGTCGAGGCGCACCCAGTACTCGAGGTAGAGCCGCCCGCGACTCTCGTACCAGCGTTTTGTGAGCAACGTTCCTTTCACGCGGCGATAGTAACGGAAAGGGTAGGTGGAGGTGAAGAAGGTCGAGAAATTGACCGCCAAGACCGCTGTGTTGGCGTATTTTCTTGCGAGAACGCCAACCCATACCGTTGGGTTGGCGATTTTTCTTGCGAGAACAGCAACCAAGGCGTCTGGGTGGGTGTTTTTTCTTGCGAGAACGCCAACCAAGGTTGCTCGGGTTGGGGTTCTAGCCAGCCAGAACGGTAACCCACGGGCCTTGGCTGGGGTTCTAGCCAGCCAGAACGGCAACCCACGTGCCTTGGCTGGGGTTCTAGCCAGCCAGAACGGCAACCCACGTGCCTTGGCTGGGGTTCTAGCCAGCCAGAACGGCAACCAAGGCAACTGGGTTGGCGCGCTCGGGGGTCGAGTCCTGCAACCAAGGTATCTGGGTTGGCGTTTGGGCGACCTCGGTCTATGGTCACCGGACTCAACTGTAATGATGGATATGTGATGATGAGGACCAACATGGAAAAGCAAGTCGTTCGTCTGGTGGTCGCGGCCCTCTTGTCGGGGGCGCTCGTGGCGGGATGTGAGTCGGAGCACGAGCAGCCGATGGAGCCGGTCGAGGAGGCCGACGCCGGCGCGGATACAGGGGCGCAAGACACCGGCGCGCAGGACGTGGGCGAGGAGGGCGACGCCCAGGCCGACACCGGCGCGGACACTGTCCCGGACGCCTCCGAGGAGCCGGCGCTGCTCGACATCTCGGCGTTGAAGTTCGTCGGGGCGTTTCGGGTGCCGGCCGGCGAGTTCAGCGATTCGAGCATGAACTACTCGGAGGGGCCGATCGCCTACGATGCACGTGATCACTCGGTGTACCTGGTCGGCCACAGCCACCATCAAGCGATCGCCCAATTTGCGGTGCCCGACCTCGTCGACAGCACCACGGTCACCGACCTGCAAATGGCCGCCGACCCCACCCAGCCCTTCGCCAAGGTGCTCGACCGCATCGACAACCCGCAGGGGATCAACCGCGTGGGCGGCATGGCCTTGCTGGAGGGGGCCAACGGGGTCGAGCTTCTGGTCAACGCCTACGAGTACTACGACGCGCCGGGCGACAACACGCACACGACCCTGGTGGTGCGCGACGCGTCGGACCTGGCCGGCTCGGCGGTCGACGGCTACTTCGAGATGGAGGGCCGGGCGCACACGAGCGGCTGGATAAGCCCGATCCCGGCGCAGTGGCAAGACGCGCTGGGCGGCACGCATATCACCGGCAGCTCGAGCGGCCAGCCGATCATCTCGCGGCTGAGCGTGGGGCCGACGGCGTTCGTCTTCGACCCGTTCGATATCGTGGGCGCGGACGTCTCCGACGGCGCGGTCGACACGCAGGCCGTGCTCGACTTTAGCCTGGGGAACCCCTTGAGCGACGACCTGAGCAACGACTCGGGCGAGAACGACCTGTGGACGCACCTGACCCGGGCGACCTACGGGTTCATCGCGCCGGGCTCGCGCACCTACATCACGCTGGGCCACTCGGGCGGACACAACAGCGGGGTGTGCTACAAGTGCGTCCAGGAGGGCAAGGAGCAGGCCTGCGGCGGGTATTGCGCGCGCCAGCCCGACGACAACTACACCTACTACTGGCTTTGGGACGTCGAGGACCTGGTGGCGGTCAAAGAGGGGAGCATGCAGCCCCACGAGGTGCGCCCGTACGACTACGGCGAGTTCGAGATTCCGTTTGCGACGAATAGCCTGGGCGGCGGGTCGTACGACCCCGCGTCGAACCGGCTGTACCTGACGGCGAAGGCGGCCGACCGGGATCAGGGGCAGTACTCGAATCCCCCGGTGATCATGGTCTATGAGGTGGAGTGAAACGGGGGCGGCCAACACGGTGTCAGACACCATGTCGGCCGCATGAAATCTGGCGCACATGGTGTCTGACACCGTGTGCGCCAGACACCATCTGCGCCACCGTTTGCTTCGGCGGGAGGGGGCAGACGCGTGTGCTCAGTTCCGGTCGGTCAACGGAAGCCAGATGGAGAACCGCGCGCCTTGACCGCGTCCCTCACTCTCCACGCCGACCTGGCCGCCGTGAAGCTCGGTCAGGCCTTTGACCAGCGCGAGCCCCAGGCCGAGTCCTCCCGAGGAGCGGTCGAGTGAGGTGTCGGCCTGGATGAAGGGCTCGAAGAGGTTGGCCAGCGTCGTTTCGTCCATGCCGACGCCGGAGTCTCTCACGCAAATCTCGGCGCGTCCGGTCTCGGCGCATACCGACAGCTCCACCACGACGTGCCCGCCCGGGTCGGTGAACTTGGCGGCGTTCTGCAACAGGTTGCCCACCACCTGACACAGCCGGTGGCGGTCGCCCCACACCGGCGCGGGCTCGTCGCACAGCTCGAGGTCGAGGGCGACGTCGCGCTCCAGGAATAGCTGGCGATGATCCTCGACGGTGTCTTTCAAGAGTTCGTCGAGCGCCAGCACTTCGCGGTGCAGGCGAATTTTGTCGCTGGTCACCCGGGTCACGTCGAGCAATTCGTCGACCAGGCCGGTGAGCTGGCCGATCTGACGCTCGATGACCTCGAGCGCGCGCGACGCCCTGGGGCTGCCGGCAGGCACGTGGTCGAGCAGGTCCAGGCTGAGCTGGATGGGGGCGAGGGGATTGCGCAACTCGTGGGAGAGCAGGGCGATAAAGCGGTCTTTGCGCGTGTCGGCCCGGCGCAGCGCCTGCTCCGACTCTTTGCGCTCGTGCACGTCGATGACCGAGCCGATATAGCCCAGCCAATTGCCGTCGGCGTCGAAGCGCGGCCGGCCACTGTCGATGGCCCAGCGATACTTCCCGTCGGTGCCGCGCAGCCGGTAGTCGAATTTGAAGGGCTCGCGCTGCTCGGCGGCCTTCAGATACAGCTCGCGGGCCCGCTGCCGGTCGTCGGGGTGGACGGCGTGGACCCACCCGAAGCCGAGGCCTTCTTGCTCGGTCTGGCCGGTATAATCGTACCAACCACGGCTCAGAAAGGTGCACTGGTTGTTCGTGCCCGTGACCCAGAGCATGGCCGGCGCGGTGTCGGCCATCGACCGGAAGTACCGCTCTCGCTCGCGCAACGCATCGTTAATTTGCTTGCGCTCGGTGATGTCGCGAAAGAAGACGGCCACCTGGCGGCTCCTCGGCTCGCCGACCCGCATCACACGCACGCCAAACCAACAGCCCCTGTCTGGAGCCGGATGCTCGAAGTGCTCAGGCTCGCCGCTCAGCGCGACCTTGCCGAAGACATCGAACCAGAAGGTGTCCATATCCGGCGCGAGTTCCCGAGCGGTGCGGCCCTCGGTGTCGCTCAACCCGGTCAGTTGCTCGAAGGTGGGGTTCATCTCCAGCACGCAACAGTCGACGGGATGCTGCTGCTCGTCGAAGAGCACCTCCAGAATGCAGATGCCCTCATCGACGGAGTCAAAGAGGGTCTGGTAGCGCGCCTCCGAACGACGACGCGCCTCGGCGGCGTTCGCCAGAGGAAGGCTGTCAGCTCGGCTCGAGTGTTCTCTTTGATTGGTGTCGGTCAAGTCGTCCCTCTGTCGTGGGCTCTGACGGCACGAAGGCGAAAACGTCTGTGGGGCTGCTTGGGGGCATTTCGAACAACCTGCGATCGTTGGCGAGTTGTTCAAGTGCGCCCCGGGACGGATCAAACGGAGGAGTCCCTTTCAAAATTCGGGTTCGTTGCAACGGCTTGGAAAAGTCGCGCATCTACTATACGCCTAAGTTGCAACAATCCGATCAAAGCAAAGGGAGTCTAGGATGACCAACTACAAGAAGCTGGAACTTCGCGACGGAATCGAGATGCCTGCCCTGGGTTTGGGCACGTGGCTGGCCGATCCGGGCAAGGTCCATCAGGCGGCGCGCCATGCGCTCGAGGCGGGATACCTGCACATCGATTGTGCGGCGATCTACGGCAACGAAGAAGAGGTCGGCCAGGGTATCGCCGAGGCCATCGAGGCCGGTGATATCACCCGCGACGAGCTGTTTGTGACCTCGAAGCTTTGGAACGACTCACACAAGCCCGAGCACGTGCGCCCGGCCATCGAGAAGACCCTCGACGACCTGGGGCTCGAGCAGCTCGACCTGTACTTGATCCACTGGCCGATCGCGTTTCGCCACGGCGTGGAGTTTCCTCAGAGCCGCGAGGACTACCTGACCCTCGAGGAGGCCCCGCTCGAGGAGACCTGGAAGGCGATGATGGAGCTCAAAGAGGCGGGGCTGACCAAGCATATCGGCGTCTCCAACATGGGCCCCGAGCGCCTGCAGGCGCTGGCCGAGGTCGGCGAGATGCCGGCGGTCGTGCAGGTCGAGTGTCACCCGCACCTGCAGCAGCGCGAGCTGCTCGACTTCTGCAACGAGCACGACATCCTGCTCACGGCCTACTCGCCCTTGGGCTCGCCGGGTCGCCAGCACAAGGCCGGCGACGAGCCGCCCCTGCTCGACCACCCGACGATCACCTCCATTGCCGACGAGCTCGACGCCACCTCGGCGCAGGTGCTCATCGCCTGGGCGATGGCGCGTGACACGGTCGTCATCCCCAAGTCGACCAACCCCGGTCGCATCGAGGAGAACTTCGGCGCGCTCGACGTCGAGTTGACCGACGAGCACATGGCCGAGATCGCCAAGCTCGACAAGGGCTACCGCTACCTCGACGGAGAGTTCTTCGCCGACGAGAAGTCGCCGTACGAGGCTTCGAAGATTTGGGTGTGATGTCTCGGTAGGAGTTGAGTTGAACCGCAAAGGGCGCGGAGGGCACAGAGGACTTTAGCGTCCTTTGCGTCCTTCGCGCCCTTTTCGGTTAGTTCCCGTCTGCAAGGCGGTCGATCAGGGACCGGCGAGCAGAGTTTCGAGGTCGAATTGGCCGGCGCCGATGAGCGGCGAGGAGCCGATGGCGTAGATGTCGACGTCGTCGGGCAGCGCCTCTTCGTCGTCGTCGAAGTCGAATTTGGTCAGCAGCTCGACCTGGCTCGGCTCGGCCATCCACAGCATGGCGTAGCCGACGACGAAGCCGGTGGGCTCGTCGAGGTCGTTGAAGATTCCGTCTTCGGCCAGGTCGGAGAGCTCGGGGACGAGGCGCTCGAGGACCTTGGCCTTGTGCTCGGCCAGGCTGGCCAGGCGCATGTCTTGCTGGGAGTCGACCGGGATGAGGACCATCTGGGACTCGTCGCCGACGGCCTCGCCGTCGATTTGCATGGTGGCCAGGGCCTCGTAGTCGGCGAACTGGACGGTGGCGTCGGCGTACAGCGCGGCCATCTCGGCGATGCGCTCGCGGCGGTCGTCGACGTAGTCGTCGAGGTCGTCGGTCTTGTCGGCCAACGTGCGGTCGCGTTCGGCGGCCATCAGGCGCAGGACCTGCTCGACGGCGAGTTCGAAGTCTTGGTGGCGGCCGGGGACCATCAGGTGGTGCACGGCGTCGTCGCTAAAGCGCACCTGGGTGAGCATGCGGCCCTCGGGGTTGCCCATGAAGTCGCCGCGGGCGGAGATCCCGAGCTTGAACGCCAGGAGCTTGCGGGTGATGTCGGCGGAGTTGCCCTCGACGAAGCCCGAGCGCAGCGCGCCGGCGAGCACCTGCTCGTTGGCGGCGGCGACGGCGTCTTTTTGCGAGATATACTCCGGGGAGGTCGGCAGCGCGTCGATGCACTCGCGGTAGGCGCGTCGCTCGGCGTAATCGGCTTGGTGGCCCGGGCGCGGGCACTGGTTGTCGACCCAGTCGAGCAGGGCGTCGTGCTCGGCGCTGATGCCGGCGTAGAAGGGCTCGAAGCCGACGAAGTAGCCGGCCAGGGCGTCGACGTGGTCGAGCATTTGGTCACGGTCGAAGAACTTGTCGTCCTCGCGAAGGGTGATGCGGGCGTTGACGCTGGCGTCGGTCAGCCTGCCGTCGCGGCTCTGGAGCGAGACGAGGGTGCGCCAGCTGGTGTTGCGGTTGGTGAAGAAGAGGCCCGACTTGTCCTCGATCTCGGTGAAGAGGAGCGTCTGGTTTTGGCCGTCGGCCGAGATTTGGACCGTGCCGGTGTCGAAGCCGTTGGCGCGGTAGAACTCCATGCCCAGAAAGCGGAAGCCGATATAGTCGGACTCGGAGCGGTGCTCCTTGGTCAGGTCGAGCTCCTGGACGACGCCCTCGCCGCCGCGGTTGGCGAGCGCCTGGGCGAGGCGGATGTCGCCGCGAAGCGACTGGGCGAGGGCCTGCTCGACCTCGTCGCTCGTGCGGGCGAGGTCGAAGCGAAAGCGCGCCACGGTCAGTCGGGAGGTCTGCGAGGAGCTGGTCGCCGAGACCGACGGGGTCAGACGCTCGTTGAGCTGCTTGCGCAGCGCCTTTTCGGCGATGTCGTCGAGGCTCATGTTCAGGGGGCCGAGATCGACGTTGACCTCGGGGAGTCCCTCGACGCCGAAGCCGGTCTCGAGGGCGACCGAGAAGTGGCGAAGGTGTTGGTTGGCCACGCCGACGTCGACCCAGACGTCGTCGTTGGTGCCGCGCACCAGTTGGACGTCGAGCTTGCCGCCGAGGGCCACGCGGGCGCCGAAGCTCGCGCGGGCGTGCAGCGAGACGAAGTCGGTCAGGGTGCCCAGCAGGAAGGGGACGCCCACGCCCAGGTTCAAGCCGAGGGTGCCGTCGGCGCGCATGGCCAGGCTCTCGCCGGGGGCCATGGCGCGCACGTCGTCGGCGTGGCGGGGCAGGACAAATTCGCGGGCCGAGCCGATGGCCGACAGCGGGTTGTCGACGATGGCGTCGACGCGGTCTTCGTAGGGGGCGATGACCACCGATTCGATGGAGGCGTCGGCGTTGAAGCCGACGTTGCCGACGGCGTCGCCGTGGGACAGGCCCCAGTTGGTGCCCAGCGAGGGGCCGACCTCGAAGTGGCTCTCGGCGAAGACCATGTCGGGGTTGGCCGCGAGGGCTTCTTGGCGGATGCCGACGATTTTGGTGGCGAAGGCGTCTTCACCGAGGCGCTCGGTGAGGCCGGCGCGAAGTTGGCCGATGTCGTGGACGACCGTCTCGCCGAAGACGTCTTCTTGGGCGCCGAACAGCGAGGTCGGCGAGAGCTCGATCTGGCTGTAGGGCACGTCGGCGAGTTGGCCGTTGAGTTCGTCGGTGGCCAGGCCCGCGCCGAGGACGGTCAAGTCGTCGAGCTCGACCGACTTCATGTCGCTGTAGAGGTCGGCGAAGCGGTCGGAGAACGAGTCGCACTTGGCGCCGGTGCAGGTGGGCTGGGAGGTCTGGGGCGCCGGCTCTTTGTGCTCGTCGGCCACGCATCCGGTGAGGGCAAAGAGGGAGACGGCCGAAGCAAAGAGCAGCTTCTTGGATCGAATCAGCATGCAAACACTCTCTCGCGCCCGCGGGGCGGGCGATCATGTTCATCAGCAAAGTGCGAAAGTCTGTAACGCTCCACCCCTACCACGGCCTTGACGGAGGCGTCAAAGTTGGGCGGTGCGCGGGGGGCCTCGTGCAGATTTCGAAACAGAAATCACCCCCCGATCTCGCCCCACCCCCAACACGGTGTCAGACACCATGTTGTCCAGCATTCATGGGCATCTGAGCGCGATCCTCGGTGCTCGCGTCGCACATCGTTCCGCGAAAAAGTTGGCTCGAACACGCAACGATTCGGCCCCTTTTGCCGAAAACCGTATTGAGGGCTGTCGATGAACCTTCACCTTACGGAGACTGGCAGATGGGACAACCGCTCAGGCAGCAAGAAAAGGACGCGATTTACGAAATCGTCAACCGCACGCTCCACCAGTTCCACGGGCTCAAGCCAGGCGAGGAGGTCAACAAGATCATCTTGGGACTCTTGGCCAAGTACGCATGGATCTACGGCGTGGAGATCTTTGCATTTTGCTTTATGTCGAACCACTTCCACATCGTGGCGCGCTGCCGTTCGCTGCAGCTCCACCTGTTCATGCGTGACTTCCAGAGCCAGCTGGCGCGCAAGCTGAACAAGCTTCACAACCGCACGGGCACTTTCTGGGAGCGCCGCTACACGGCCACCAAGATCTTGGACGACGACGCGCTGATCGACCGGCTTCGCTACACGGTATGCAACCCGTGCGAGTCGGACCTGGTGAGTCATCCGAAGCGGTGGCCCGGGCTTTGCTCCTGGGACATCCACCACAGCGGCGAGCCCATGTGGGGAGAGGTGGTCGACAGGGAGACGTACTGGCGCGAGAAGCGAAAGAAGAAGAATGAAGACAAGACCGAGGCCGAGCTCATCGAGATGGCCACGGTGCGCTACCCTCTCGAGATGGCCAAGCTCCCGCAGTGGAAGGACCTCGACGACGAGGCCTACCACGCAAAGATTGTCGAGGAGTGCCACAAGCACGCCGGGCAGCTGGCCGAAAATCGCTGCAAGCCGTGCCTGGGCCCAAAGAAGGTGCTCGCCCAGAAGTGGTCGAGCCGTCCTGCAAATCCGAAAAAGGCGCCGCGTCCGCTGTGTCACGGAGGCGACCCCGAGCAGCGCGAGGAGTATCGCAAGCATCGCTGGGACGTGGCCGACAGCTACAAAGAGGCGGTCGGAAAGTGGCGCGAGGGAAAGACGCCGGTCAACCGGATCGAGTTTCCCGAGGGGACGATCCCGCCAGGCCACCAGTTCTGCTACGGGTGCAAGGGTCAGTTCAACATGACCGTGCCGCCACGGCCCGCTTGAGGCGACCTCCCGTCGTCGATTCGAGAAGCTCCAGCCATTGTCCCCCGCCCGCTCTCGCGACCTGTGCCGTGAGCCTGCCGAAGTACGTCTATCCGATGACGTTCCCCGCCGTTTTTCGACCGACGAGCCCGCCAAATCGCAGCCGACTTCGACTCGATGTGTGCTGCTGCCGGTGTGACCTTCGTCATCACGCCGAATTAACTCGTCGAGCTTGGTCGAAACGTGCTGTGAGCCGCATTACTGCTGCATGACATGGTGTCTGACACCGTGTGGGGGGGCAGCCACGCCGTCGTGCACCGACGGGGGGCGCTTCTTCATTCCGTTGAGTCGATTGGTCGCAGTCAATTGATTCTCGTGGGCGGGCGGGTTATGTCATAACCGGGCAGATATCAACCAGAACAGACGGAGACGTAGATGACGCTCGAGTACATGACCGGCTTTGGAAACGACTTTGAAACTGAGTCCCTTCCGGGCGCGCTGCCCAAGGGGCGCAACTCCCCCCAAAAGTGCGCCTACGGGCTGTACGCCGAGCAGCTGTCGGGCTCGCCGTTCACCGCGCCGCGCAGCTCGAACGAGCGCTCGTGGCTGTACCGCATCCGTCCGTCGGTGCGCCACATGGGCAGCTACGAGCCGTATAGCCAGAAGCTGTGGCGCAGCGCGCCGACCGCCCACGAGGGTGAGCTTCCCATCGGCCAGCGCCGCTGGGACCCCGTCGACATCCCCGACGAGCCGACGCATTTCGTCGACGGGGTGCGCACCGTGACCACCGCCGGCGACACCGTCGGCCAGGCGGGCATGGCCTCGCACCTGTATCTGGTCAACGAGTCGATGCAGGACATGTATACCCTCAACGCCGACGGCGAGATGATGTTCATCCCGCAAGAAGGCGAGATTCGGCTGGTGACCGAGTTGGGCATCATGGAGGTCGAGCCGGGCGAAATCGCGGTGGTCCCGCGCGGCATGGCCTTCCGCTTCGAATTGGTCGACGGGCCGGCGCGCGGCTACCTGTGCGAGAATTACGGCGCCAAGTTCACCCTGCCCGAGCGCGGGCCCATCGGGGCGAATTGCCTGGCGAACGCGCGCGACTTCAAGACGCCGGTCGCCTATTACGAAGACGAGGAGACCGAGTCGGTCATCCACGTCAAGTGGTGCGGCCGCCACTACACGACCACCATCGGCCACTCGCCGCTCGACGTGGTCGCCTGGCACGGCAACTACGTGCCCTACAAGTACGACCTTCGCGACTACTCGCCGGTGGGCGCCATTCTGTTCGACCATCCGGACCCGTCGATCTTCACGGTGCTCACCTCGCCCACCGGCGAGGCGGGCACGGCCAATATCGACTTCGTCATCTTCTCGGATCGCTGGCTCGTCGGCGAGAACACCTTCCGCCCGCCCTGGTACCACCGCAACATCATGTCGGAGTTCATGGGGCTGGTGTACGGCCAGTACGACGCGAAAGAAGAGGGCTTTTTGCCCGGCGGCATGAGTCTCCACAACATGATGCTGCCGCACGGGCCCGACGTCGACGCCTTCGAGAAGGCCTCCAACATGGACCTCGCGCCCCAGAAGCTCGAGGGGACGATGGCGTTTATGTGGGAGACCCGCCTGCCCCAGCATCTCACCGAGTACAGTGCCAGCCTCGACACCATGCAGGAGAACTACCTCGACTGCTGGGCGGGATTGAAAAAGCACTTCGACGGGACCCCCGAGGGCAACTGGGACTGAGCCGCCGCGCCTCGTTTGACCTCCCTCACCCGGGAGCTAGCTTGCGATTGGGTGACTGTGGCGGGGCGAGGTCATGGAGGAGGCGCGCGAGCACAACGGCAACGTAACACAACACTCCTGCGCCACGTCGTCTCGATGGCGAGAGACGGCGTGGCTCGCAGGCTCCGCGGTCGTCTGCCTGCTCGTCGCCATGACGAGCGGATGCGACGCCGACGAGCCGCGGCTTCTCATCAAATCCCAACCCACCTTCCAATTCGAATCATCACCGGTGGTGAGTATCGAGGAGGCGCCTGTGGTGCCTCCGCAGGTGCCCAGCGCCGAGGGGAATACGATCGTGGTGAGCGTGTCCCCCCACTTAGCGCCGTACACCATGGTCAACGCTACCGGTGAGCTGGGCGGCTACGACGTCGAGGTGGTCTCGACCATCTTGAGGCGCATGGGCGTGCCCTATTCGTTCACCGTGGCGAGCTGGCCGCGCACCCTGACCGACGTCAAGGTGGGGCGCGCGCAACTCGCCCCGAGCATGACCATCTCCGAGCAGCGCCGGCGTGTCTATCAGTTCACCGAGTCGTACAACTCCTACGAGTTCGTCATCTTCGTGCACCGTGACTCGGCCGGCATCGGTGGGCAAACACCCGAGGAGGTGCTCCAAAGCCTCCAAGGTCGCAAAGTTGGCTTACTGCGTGACAGCATCGAGGGGTGGCTCTTGCGGGCAACCCGCCAGATCCAGTTGGTAGAGATGTCGAGTGTCCTCGAGTGTCTCGAGCGACTGGTCGCCGAGGAGGTGGAGGCCTGCTCGGCGACCCTGCAGACGGGCTTGTACTATGTGCGCGATCGGGAGCTTCCGGTGGTTCCGGCCGGGGTCCCCATCGCCGTGCGGCCCTACGCTACCGGGGTCGCACCTCACTTCGACGGCAATTTCGTCGCCCATTACAACGCGGTGCTCGAACAGATGCGCGCCGACGGCACCTTGGCGGCGCTGACCCTCAAATGGTTTGGATCGGGAGGCATGCAGTTCGAGTAGGCGACGGGCGTAGACTCAGCATTGACTCGAGCCGAGTGGGCTCATGAAGATTCGCAACAAACTCTTGTTGGGGGTAATCCCGGTGATCATCGCCATGGTGGCGGTCATCGGCGTGTTGTCGCTGCAGTTGTCGACCTCTGCTCTGCTCGAGAAGATTCGCGACAACGCCATCCTGCTGAGCGAATCGTTGGCCGACGAGTTCAACGACGAACTGATCGAGGCCGAGCGAGCCACACGTTACTTGGCCTCGGATGTGCTCACCGCCATCAATGTCGAGAGCGCACTTCGCGTGCACCGGCAGTTGTATCCCGAGGTCGCCCACATCTTCTACACCGGCCCGCACGGCGAGGTCATCACGGTGGTCCCCTACGACCGTGCGTTGAGCGGCGTCAGCCTTGGGGACCGTGAGTATTGGAAGCAGGCGGCTCAGAAGGGGCAGACGACGATCTCGGAGGTGCACGAGCATTTCGGCTACGAGGCGGTCAGCATCACGGCGCCGGTGTTGATCTCGTTCGAGCACACCGCTCCCGAGTTGCAAGGAACGGTGAGCGTGACCGTGCCCACCGAAGCTCTCTTCGAGAAGCTCAATCGTATGCAGGTCCTGGAGCAGGCCGATGTCTTCGTGTTCGGCCCCGGCGGCGCCGTGCTCAACGAGCCCGACAAGGGGGCTTCCGCGAGCCTGACCGAAGCGGCGCTCGAAGATCGCGAGGCGCTCACCCAGGCCATGGATGCCGGCGAGGTCGGCTGGGCGACCTTCGAGCACGACGAGGAGACGCGCTTTATGGCCTTCGCCCCGGTGCCTCGGCTGGGGTGGTCGTTGGCTATCTCCGGCCGGCGGGCCGAGGTGACCCGGGAGCTCGAGGCGATGGCGGTCACCCTGGTGCTCATCTCGGGGATTGGCCTGCTCCTCGCCATCGGGATTATCACCGTGGGGGTGAGCCGCATTGTCCAGCCGGTTCGTCAGCTCACCGGGCTGCTCACGCGCGTCGAAGAGGGCGATTTCAACGTGCGCGCCGACGTGCGCACCGACGACGAGGTCGGCCAGATGGCCGAGGCGTTCAACTTGATGACGCGCGAGATCGAGGAGTTGTTCAGCGCGCTCGAACACCACCGCGAGCACCTCGAGGAGCTGGTCGCCGAGCGCACCACCGAGCTGCAACGCTCGAACGACGCGCTCGTCATCGCACGCCAGGAGGCCGAGGCCGCGGTGCGTGCGAAGAGCCGGTTTCTGGCCAATATGAGCCACGAGATCCGCACGCCCATGAACGCCATCATCGGGCTCAACGAACTGCTGCTCGACACCGAGCTGAACCCGGCGCAGCGCAAGTATCTGACCTTGGCGAGGCAGTCGACGCAGACGCTTCTGTCGCTGATCAACGATATCCTCGACTTCTCGAAGCTCGAGGCCGGGGCCGGTGAGGGGCTGGAGAACGAGCCGTTCGACGTGCGCGACACGATCTTCGATGCGGTTCAGCCGCTTGCGGTCAACGCGGCCGGCGACGAGGTCGAGTTCGCCTGTCGGGTGCATCGTGACGTGCCCGAGGTGGTGCGAGGCGACGAGGGGAGGCTGCGCCAGATCTTGACCAACCTGGTCGGCAACGCAATCAAATTCACCGAGCAAGGGGAGGTGGTCGTCGAGGTCGAAGTCGTCGATCGGCCGGAACCCGAGCAGACGCGCCTCCACCTGTCGGTGCGCGATACCGGCATTGGCATCGCCGAGGAAAAGCAAGACGAGATCTTCAGCGCGTTTAGCCGGGCCGATACTTCACGCACGCGCAAATATCAGGGGACGGGGCTGGGGCTGGCGATCGTCTCGCAGCTGGTCGACCGCATGGGCGGCGACATCTGGGTCGACAGCCAACTCGGCGAAGGGAGCGAGTTCCACGTCACCTTGCCCTTTGCCGTCGAAGAGGAGGCTTGGCCGCTGTCCCCCGAGGTGGCTCGGGCGTTGCGAGGACTTCGGGGGCTGGTGGTCGCCAGCACCGAGCGGAGCCGGCACTTTCATTCCCAGTTGCTGGCCGATTTTGCGCTCTCGCCCACGGTCATCCCGTGCACGGAATCAGTGCTCGAGGAGTTGAATCGTGCGGCCTCGGCAGAGGACCCCTATCGCCTGGTCGTGCTCGACTCGCGCCGATGTGACCGAAATGCCGATGCCTTGGCCGACGAGATCGCCGCCGACGAACGGCTCGACGGGGTGCCCATCATCGTGGTGGACGCGGCGGGGCGGTCGGTGGAGGCGAGTGACGGCGACAGGCGTGTCTACCACCTCATCAATCCGGTCAGTCCGTCTCAACTCTACGAGGTGTTGCTGCAGGCTCTCGAGATTCCCGAGCCCGTCTCAGAAGGCGCCACCCGTCGCGAGGCCGGAGAGGAGGCTGCGCCGGTGCCCTCGCTTCGGGTGCTCGTCGCCGAGGACAACCCGATGAACCAGATCGTCGCCGTCAAGCTGCTCGAGCGCGGAGGCCATCAGGTCGACGTGGCCGAGTCGGGCCGTGAGGCCATCGAGGCCTACGAGGCGCCCGACAAGCGCTTCGATCTGATCTTGATGGACGTCGAAATGCCCGAGATGGACGGCTATGAGGCCACCGCCGCCATCCGAAGCCGCGAGCAAGTCGAAGACGGCGAGCATGTGCCTATCGTCGCGCTGACGGCGCACGCGCTGAAGGGGGACCGAGAGCGCGCCTTGGCCGCGGGTATGGACGATTACCTGACCAAACCGATCCAAGTCGACCGGCTCAATGCAGTCGTCCATCGGGTCCTGCTCGGCAAGCAGTCGGGCCCGCGCGCCGAGGGGTAGGTCGATTGTGGTGCTGGAATATCTGAGCATGGTCCTCGGTACTTCGAGGGTCTCCAAAACGATACGCGCACCCCAACGGAAGAATGGAGTTCAGTCGATCTCAAATCGTAGCGATTTATGCTGTGGCTGCAGGCCTGTGGATCGTGGTGTCGGACCAAATGGTGTCGGCACAGTCAGTCGCCGGCCAGACGGTCAAGGGGCTGGTCTTTGTCGGGATCACTTCGGCGTTGCTGTTCTTTTTGATCGGTTCGCAGCGCGCCAAGCGAAAGCGCCTCATCGGCGAGCTTCAGGAGACGCAGCGGCGTTACGAGGCCGCCGAGCGCATTGGACGCATTGGTCACTGGGAGTATGACGTCACGGACGGCACGCTGAGTTGGTCGCCGCATGTGCCGCGTTTGTTCCAGCTGGATCCCACACGAACTACGGGGTTGATGGATCGCTTCTACGACCGGCTGCATCCCGACGATGTGGACTTTGTTCAGGAGAGGCTCGAGAGCTCGTTGGAGACCGGCGAGGAGTTCGATACCGACTATCGCATCATGTTCGAAGATGGCGAGATACGCTGGTTTCACGCCAACGCCAAGGTTGAAAACGGCGACGATGGGGAGCCGCGATGGCTGCGCGGCACAGTCCAGGACGTCACCGAGCGGGTCCAGCTCGATCGTCAGCATCAGCAGGCCACGCAGCGTATCCAGCGGTTGATGCGCGCGGTGACGGTGGCTCAAGAGGAAGAGCGCGAGCGTATCGCCCGCGAGATTCACGACGAGCTCGGTCAGACGCTGACCGGGCTGACCTTCGGGCTGCGCGCGCTGAAGGAGCATGCCGATGGCTCCGCCACCGAGCTCATCGACCAGATGGCCGCCGAGGTCAAAGAGGCCACGGTCACCATCGGCAAGCTCGCCTCGTCGCTGCGCCCTCCGCTGCTCGACCAGTTCGGTCTGATCGCCGCCCTCGAGCAGCTTTGTCGGGAAGCCTCCGAACGGTATAACATCGAGTGCGACTTCGAAGAGCAGGGGACCGAAAATTGGCGAGTGAACCCGAACGTGGCGATTCAAGTCTTTCGGGTCGCCCAAGAGGCGCTCACCAACGTGGCCCGGCATGCCGAGGCGCACCATGCTACAGTGTGCTTCGAGACCGGCGCAGGCTCCGGGCAGATGCTGGTACGCGACGACGGCAAGGGCTTCGATCCCGAGCGCACCGTGCAGCGCTCTTCGTTCGGCATCCAGGGGATGCGTGAGCGAGCCGCGCTCATCGGAGGAAAACTGCAGATCGATTCTTCGAGTCAGGGCACCACGGTAAGACTCGAGCTTCCACTAGAGGAGAACTGAGATCCATGAAGATTCTGATCGCCGACGACCATCCGATCGTTCGAAAGGGCATTCAGATGACCTTGGACGCGCTCGACTATGTCACGCATACCGAGTCGGTGGAGACACACGCCGAGGTGCTGCGCGCGGTCAGAAACGACACCTGGGATCTGGTGGTCATGGACCTCGACATGCCCGACGGCGACGCGCTCAACACTCTGTCGCAGCTCCAGGCGGCCGAGCCCGATTTACCCGTGCTGATCGTGAGCGTGCATCCGGAAGACTCGTTCGCGCTGCGGGTGCTTCGCTCGGGGGCGGCCGGTTACCTGCACAAAGCCTCGGCGGTCGACGAGCTGGAGGCGGCGGTGGCGCGTATCCGCTCCGGGCGGCGCTACGTGAGCCCGGAGATGGCCGAGCAACTGCTGAGCAGCGTCGAAGGCGAAGCGAAGGATCCCCACGAGGCCTTGTCGGACCGCGAGATGCAGGTGATGCTTCGCCTCGCCGACGGCGCGACGGTCAGCGAGATCGGAGAGCAGCTCAACCTGAGCCCCAAGACGGTCAGCACCTACCGCAGCCGCCTGTTCGAGAAGCTCGGCTTCGACACGGTCGCCGACGTGGTGCGCTACGCCCTCGAGCACGAGCTCATCGATTGAGGCGCCCAGCTTCCTGTGGATCCACCCTCCTCGCCACCTTACACGCGGCACCTTACACGGTGTCCGACACCGTGTAGGACTCGTCTGACAAACAGAACTCGGTTCTTCCTACACAACGATATGACGGGGGCTGACTGACACGAACTGTCGGTCGAGCGTACGGTCGAACCATGGATTCCGTGCGCCTCCAACATGTGGTCGTCGTGCACCCTTCAGTTACGCTGATGCAACGTTTTGCGCTCTGGCTGGAGCGTCGGTTCGCGCTCGACGCGACCCTGGTATCCACCCTCGACGCGCTCCCCGACGCCCTTCCTGACGGGCCCGGGGGGCTCGTGCTCATCGACCACACCTTGCTCGACGACCAGTCGGCGCTTGCCGAGCGAGTGCTCACTGCCTGCGCCGAGGTACCCGTGCTCGTGTTCGACGATCACTGTGACCCGATGCACGACAAGTTCTGGCGGCGACGCAACACAAACGGTTGCGTCTCCGCCGAGACGATGGAGGCGCGCCTGTTGGAGTTCATGGAAGACGACACAGTGTAGGCACTCTCTTACTTCGGGAACCGCCCGCCGCCCACATGACCTCGTGACCGTGGCTGACAGACAACGTTCGCCGTGGTTGCGATGATGGTCAGTGTTAATACGAGAGCCTTCTCTCGAGGGGTTCCATAGAGATAGAGGAAGAGGCAGTATGTCCGAACGAGTCAGTATGACACATCAAGACGAACGAGAATCGAACTTGGGCTTGGGCGCGATCGCCGAGGTGATCGTCGACCCCTCTGGGCGCATTCAGCGGTACAACGCGGCGTTCGCCGAGGCCATTGCCGTCGCGGAAGCTCTCGACGGGAAGGACCTCGACGCCGTCGTCTCCTGTTTGGGACTCGCCGACGATGTGGCCGGCGTGATGGCCAAGCTGGTGGACGAAGGCGCCGACGAGGTGCTCGTCGACGCGGTGGACGCGAATACGGGCTTTTGTGACCTGACCATCCGGGCCACGAAGCGTGAAGAAGGCTTGGCCTTCCGTTTTCTGCCGCGTCTGCAGAGCCTTCGCCATCGCCAGCGTCGCCAGCACGCCGAGGAGCTCGCCGCGTCGGTCGCTCAACTCGCCGGCGGGGTGGCGCATGATTTCAACAACCTGCTCACCGGCATCATCGGCCTGGCGTCCTTTCTCAACGCCGAGTTGCCGAGCGAGTCGGAGTACCAGGAAGATCTGCGCGATATCCTCCAGGCGGCCAAAAAGGCGACGCGCCTGGCCCGCAAGCTGACCTCGCTGGGGCGAGAGAGCTCGGACGGCGAGGCGATCGTCGACCCGAGCCGAGTCATCCAAGAGGTCGTCCACCTCGTCGAGCCGTCGCTGCCGGCCGGCTGCGAACTGTTCACCGAGCTGGAGTGGGACGGGCTCCTCCAGGCCGATCCGCTCGCCCTCGAGCGCATCGTGCTCAACCTGCTGCTCAACGCGCGCGACGCCTGCGGAGCGGACGGCGGCAATATCACCGTGTCGACGCGCCGCGTGCTGCTCGAAGGGGACGACAAGACCTCGTGTCTGCCGGCCGGTGAGTATTTCGAGTTGGCCGTCGGCGACGACGGTCCCGGAATCCCCCCCGAGCAGATGCTGCATATCTTCCGGCCCTACTACACCACCAAGCACGACAGCGGCGGTGAGGGGCTGGGGCTGACGGCTTCGCGCGCGAGCGCCGAGCAGCTCCGAGGCGAGCTGGTGGTCGATTCGATCCCCGGAAACGGCGCCTGCTTTACGCTGCGCGTTCCGCTGGACGGCAGCAACGTCGACTGAGCCGGTACTGCCGGCGGCTACGCCCTCCCGCCCACTCTCCAAACGTGGTACAACACTCCCTCACGAGCGCATGCTGTGAGGGAGTGATGGAACCGCGCCTCATCCAAAAAATCCTCAGTGAATTCTTCCCCGCCGGGTCCACCGAGCGGGGGGCGACCTTCGAGTTGGTGCCCGACTCGGTCACCGTCGAAGCCGGCGGAGGCCACAGCGGCAAGGTCGACTATGTCGCCGCGAACGCCGACGGGTCGCGCGTGGCCGTCAAGACCTTTGGCGCGCTGCTCTTGCTCGACGCGGCCACCGGCGCGGAGCTCGGCGCGGTCGACCACGACGAGTTGGTCTACGCGCTGGCGTTCTCGCCCGACGGCGACCGCCTGGCGATCGCGGTGCCCCACGAGGCCGACATATGCTCGGACGTGATGGTCTACCGGCTCGTCGAGCGCACCCCTCACCACGTCATCTCGAGCCCGTCCACCCTCGTCACGACCGGACACGCCGGCAACGTGACCGCCGTGGCCTTCTCGGCCGACGGGCGCGTGCTGGTCACCGGCGGCGCCGACGGAACCATCGAACTCCACGAACTCTAATTCGCAGTGAACTGTCATGAATCGTCAATGGTTTGGGTTGGTATGTGTTGTAGTCGCCCTCGCGGGCTGTCAGACGTCGGGGACGGCCGAGAAGGCGTCGGAAGAGTCGGCCCAGAAGTCAAAGCAGGCAGGGCAAGCAGGGCAAACAAAGCAAGTACAGTGCCCCTCGGAGCGAAGCTACGGCGACCCCAACGCGCCCAACGTGCTCGTCTTCGAGAACGCCCGGGGCAAGCGCACGCTCTACTTCGACGCGGTGACCACCGCCCTCGACTACACCCGACGTGACGACGGCGCGCCGTCCTTGTGGGTGCAGTTTCCCCGCTTTGGGGACAATCAGCTCTTTACGTTTCTGGAGTCGCCGGTCGGCGAGGGCAAAACGCGCGAGGTCTACACGCAATATTTCCCGCGCGAGGTCCAGATCGACTGCATGACCTTTGCCGGGACGAGCATCGACTACACGGGCACGATGACCGCCGACACGTACAAAAGCGCGGGCCGCGGCAAACTCGCCGCGCGCTTCGAGCTCGGCGCAGCCGGCTCGGCTGAGGGTGACGAGGCCGAGGAGGTGCGCGTGTCGGGGCGCCTGCAGAGCGACCGGCTCCGCGAGATTCGCTACACGAAGGTCGTCAACCGCGACGCCGTGGCGCGCACGCCCACCGCGCCGGAGCACATGGCCATCAAGCCGCCCAAGGCGCGGGCGATCTACGACGAGGGCACCAACCGGCTGTACGTGCGCATCCTCAACAAGGCCCTGAAGCCGCAAAACTTCATCATCGCCGAGGGCTTCGCCGGCGAGCCGGGCGTCTACTACGAGCCCGAGGGCCGCGACTTCGGCCAACCCCGCAGCGTCCTCGTCGTCGAGCGATTCGGCCCCGACCGCCTCCGGCTGGTCCAGTGGGCCGTCGCCCCCGACAAGCTCCCCGCCCAGCCCCCCACCGTCGACCAACTCGCCGAGCTGGGCGAGGTGCTCTCACGCATCGAAGTCCGCCGCGTGGCGGTCTTGCCGGCGCTTCCCGAGCTCGCGTTGGATTAGCGGATACGCTGAAGCGCGAAGGGCGCTAAAGCGCTGGGGCGCGGAGTTTTTGAGGCACAGAACGCTGAAGCGCTAAAGATTCATCTGAACGACGCGGCAGGCGCTGTAGAGCAGTGATCGCTGCGGCGCGTCGACACGCGACGGAGGGCTGCCTTCTGCAGCGTGTTCAGCGAACTGCAGATGAATCTTTAGCGGCCCAGAGTTCAGCGCCCTCCGCGCTCCAGCGCCCTCCGCGCTTCGGCGTCTCAGGGCCTCCGTCCCTCCACGACGACCGAAGCATTTTTCGGGCGGAGCGCTCCGCCCGTCGCGGTGGCTGGAGCATTTTTTTGGCGGACGCGTCCGGCTCTGGCGAGCTCTGGAGCATCGAAAAGGCGGAGCGATCCGGCCTTCGCGGCAATTTGTGCACTTTTTTGGCGGAGCGTTCCGGCTTTCGCGGCCGTTGACGACGAAAAATGGCGGACGCGTCCGCCGTCGCGATGCACGAGTGCCCAATTTTGGCGGAAGCGTCCGTCTCGAGCATCAAAAAAAGCATCGCCAGGCCGGAGATGTCCGGCCTGGCGATGCTTTGGTGACCGTCGGAGGCGGAAGCGTCCGGCGTCAAAATGCTTCGGTGAACTCGGAGCCCGCAGGCTCCGCGCGTTGCAGCTCATCAGCGAGTTCGGAGCCCGCAACGAGCCGCCACCGTCGAGAATCAGTGTCCCGACGGCGAGGCCAGTCCGATGCGGTCGATGAGTTGCTCGCTCTCGGTGTTCAGCCCCACCAGCGAGACTTGCTTTTCGAGCTCGCCGTACTTCTCGATGATGCGCGCGATGGCGGTGACCGCCGAGTGGTCCCACACGTGCGAGCGCGAGAAGTCGATGACGACGTGCTCGGGGTCGTCGTTGATGTCGAAGACGTCGGCGAAGTGGGTGGCGGTGCCGAAGAACATCGGGCCGTGGACGGTGTAGTGCTTCGAGCCGTCCTCCTGGAGCTGCTGATCGGCGTGCAGTTGGGCGACCTTCCAGCCGAAGAAGAGCGCGCTGAGCGCCACGCCCACGACCACGCCCATGGCCAGGTCGTGGGTGTAGACGACCACGCCCACGGTGGTGACCATGACGAGCGCGTCGCTGGCGGGCACCTTGTGCAGCTCGCGGATCGACTGCCAGTCGAAGGTGCCGATCGAGACCATGATCATCACGCCCACCAGCGCGGCCATGGGGATCTGGGCGACGATGTCGCCGAGCACCAGGATCAAAAAGAGCAGGAAGACGCCGGCCACGAGCGCCGACAAGCGCCCGCTACCGCCACTTTTGACGTTGATGACCGACTGGCCGATCATCGCGCAGCCGGCCATGCCGCCGAAGCAGCCGGCCACGATATTGGCCAGGCCCTGGCCGCGGATCTCTTTGTTCTTGTCGCTCTTGGTGTCGGTCATGTCGTCGACGATCTTGGCGGTCAGCAACGACTCGAGCATGCCGACCATCGACAGGGCGAACGAGTAGGGGAAGATGATCTTGAGCGTATGCCACGACAATTCGATGTTGGGCAGGTGGAAGAAGGGCAGCGCGGCGGTCATCTCGCCCATGTCGCCCACCGTGTTCAGGCCCAGCCCGCCGAAGATGGCGATGGCGGTCATCACCACGATGGCCACCAGCGCCGAGGGGACTGCCTTGGTGATGCGCGGCAGCCCGTAGATGATCGCCAATGTGCCGGCGACCATGGCGTACATCATCCAGCCGGCGCCCTCGAATTGGGGCAGCTGGGCCATGAAGATCAGGATCGCCAACGCGTTGACGAATCCGAGGATGACCGGGTGCGGGATAAACGTGATGAACCGGCCCACCTTGAGCAGGCCGAAGATGATCTGGAGCACGCCGGTCAAGATGGTCGCGGCGAGCAGGTACTCGAGGCCGTGATTGGCCACGAGGGTGACCATCAAGAGCGCCATGGCGCCGGTGGCCGCCGAGATCATACCCGGGCGCCCACCCACGAACGCGGTGGTCACGGCGATACAGAACGAGGCGTACAGCCCGACCATCGGGTCGACGCCGGCGATGATGGAGAAGGCGACCGCTTCGGGGATGAGCGCCAATGCGACGGTCATGCCCGCGAGGACGTCCATGCGAGGATTCGAAAACCAAGACTTCTTAATTGCTTCGAGCAACTTTGCTTCCTGTCTGCTTACGTCTCTACTTACTTCTTTGCGTCACAAATCTGTCTCAAACGACGCACACGGGTGCCGTGGGCGCAGCCGGGGCGTATCGAGTGATACACGCCAGCAGCGCTGTTCGCGGCCCTTTCTTCGACTTCTTTACGAGTGGTGAATCCGGGGAGTTGTGCGTCCAGCTCTCGGCGAACCAAGAGTAGGTGGCGCTGCTTAATCGAGCCGGGGTTGAAAGACAAGGGTTAATATCTCGCGGTTCGAAATACGAAGGAGCAGCAGGGTTCATTCCATTGAATGCATTGCCGGCTCGGGGCGATGCCCCCGGGCGGCCTTCGCCGCCCGCCCCCCCGCGCGGAGCGGCGGGGGGCTTGATGGTTGCTCTGGCATAGGTGGTTCAGAGGCGAACCTTCGAGAATCGACCACTTCTAACAGGCCGACCATAAAGGCCCCGTTGCATCGCACGGGGGCCGGGGCGCGGAGGCGCCCCGGGGGCATCGTTGCGTGCCGGCAATGCCTACATACGGAATAACCACCGCCCTTACCTCCTTGGACATCCACACGTCGACGTGCTAGCACGCGGCATCTTCCGAGCGCCTGAGTGACGGGTGCTCACCACACCCGGTTGTATTTTTTGAAGACTTTCAAGGAGCTCGACCTCATCGAGCCGCTCCAGCGCGCGATAGCCGCCGAGAATTATCGTACCCCCACTCCCATCCAGGCACAGTCGATCCCGCCGCTGCTCGAAGGCCGCGACATGCTCGGCTGCGCGCAGACCGGCACCGGCAAGACCGCCGCGTTTTCGCTGCCGGTCCTGCAGCACCTGCACAAAACCAAGACGGGCGGCAAGCGCCAGATCCGTGCGGTCATCCTGTCGCCCACCCGCGAACTCGCCGCGCAGATCCAGCGCAGCTGCGAGACCTACGGGCGGCATCTGTCGCTCAAGAGCACGCTCGTCTTCGGCGGCGTGAGCGAGAAGCCGCAGATTCGCGACCTCAAAAAGGGCGTCGACCTGGTGGTCGCCTGCCCGGGGCGCTTCCTCGACCTGATGGGCCGCGGTTTCATCGACCTGTCCAAGGTCGAGTGCTTCGTGCTCGACGAGGCCGACCGGATGCTCGACATGGGCTTTATCCATGACATCCGCAAGATCATGAAGCAGTTGCCCAAGCGTCGGCAGAACCTTCTGTTCTCGGCGACCCTGCCCAAGAGCATCGTCGACCTGGCCAACCAGATTCTGCATAACCCGGTGCGCGTCGAGATCGCGCCCGAGGAGCCCACGGTCGACAAAATCGACCAGCGCATCATGTTCGTCGAGAAGCGCGACAAAAAGCGCCTGATCGTCGACCTTTTGGGCGGCCCGGGCGTGGCCCGCTCGATCGTGTTCACGCGTACCAAGCACGGCGCCAACCGCTTGGCCAAGCGTCTGGGCAAGGCCGGCTTCCCCGCGATCGCCATCCACGGCAACAAGTCGCAGAACACCCGCCAACGGGCTCTCAAGGGCTTCAAAGACGGCAAATACGACGTGCTCGTGGCCACCGACGTCGCCTCGCGCGGCATCGACGTCGACGATATCACCCACGTCTTCCAGTTCGACCTTCCGGACGACCCCGAAAGCTACGTGCACCGCATCGGCCGCACCGGCCGCGCGGGCCGCGAGGGCGTGGCGATCTCGTTTTGCGACGAGTCCGAGGCCAAAAAGCTTCGCAAGGTCGAGCGCGTCATCGGCCAGTCCATTCCGACCGACGAAGACCACGAGTATCACCACCAGGCGGCGGTGCCGTCGCGTGGTGGGCGTGGTGGCCGTAACAGCCGCGGAGGCGGCGGTGGCAAGAAGCGCCGTCGCAACAATCGCGGCGGTGGGCGTAAGCGACGCCGTGGGCGTCGTTAAGCTGAACTCCCAGCTAGGTTGAGCCCCCCGGGGCGAAGCAACGGGGGCCTATATGGTCGGCCTATCAGAAGTGGTCGATTCTTGAAGGTTCGCCTCTGAACCACTTCCGCTAGAGCAGCCATAAAGCCCCCCGCGGCTCCGCGCGGGGGGCGGCCGGCGAAGGCCGGCCGGGGGCATCGCCGCGCGCCTGCAATGCCTACTCTTCCCTTTCGAACAGCTGGGGCAACGCATCCGCGACCTCGCCAATACGTCGCTCGATCGCATGCTTGTAAGGAGGGGCAACGCTCCCTCTTTACGTTTTCGAGACGGGGTGACGTATGGAGCTTCCCTTTTCAGTCGCCGAATTCTTCGACGTCTTCTTCGACTACAATCAGGCCATCTGGCCCGCCCAGATCGTCGCCTACGCGCTGGGCGTGTTCGCCGTGGGGCTTACCGCGGTGCGCTCGCGCTGGGCAGGCGCGCTCATCGGCGCGGTGCTCGCGCTCTTTTGGTTTTGGGACGGGCTGGTCTATCACGTCGGCTTCTTCGCCGAGATCAACGCGATGGCCTTCGTCTTCGGCGGCCTGTTCGTGCTCGAGGGCCTGCTCTTCGTGTGGGCGACCGTGCGCGACCGGCTTCGCTTCTCGTTCGAGCTCAGCGCTTATCACATCATCGGGGGCATCTTCTTGCTCTACGCGCTCGTGCTCTACCCGGTCTTCGGCATGGCGCTGGGCCACGTGTACCCGGCCGCGCCGGTCTTTGGCGTCGCCCCGTGCCCGATGACGATCTTCACCTTCGGCATCCTCCTCTTCACCACCCGCAAGGTCCCCCTCTACCTGCTCGCCGTGCCCGTGTTGTGGGCCTTTACGGCCACGATCGCAGCCGCGCAGATGGGCGTGCTGCAGGACTACGGGGTGAGTATCGCGGCGGTGGTGGCCACGGGGTTGCTCTTGTACCGCGACCACGCGACGTGGGAGCCGGAGCCGGCGCGGTTGCCAGAGTGATGCCTACAACATCGCCCTTTTCAGCAACCCTCTCGCGTCCATCTTTCCTGTGCGATCACAGTTGTTTACATCGCGAGGTGCCCCATGGACGTTCCAGCTCCCATCCACCGAACCGCTGCGCTCATCGACGAGCAGCTCGACCGGGCGAATCGGCTCTTTCGCAAGAAGGTCGGCTACTACAAACCGCTGCGCGTGGTCGGCTACCGGGGCTACGGCACCGACGACAAGATCCACGTCAAAGGCCGCGTGCTCGCCGACCCGGTCGTCGAGTCGAAGCTCGAGGACACCGGGTTGCGCAACCTGTTCAACATGTTGCGCCGCTATCGCACCGACGAGGTGCCCGGGGCGCGGGTGCTCGTGGAGTTTGGGGACGAGCAGCGCGAGGTCCGAACCGACAGTGAGGGCTACTTCGACGCGGTGCTCGAGCCCGACGAGGTGCCCCGCGACGACGGCTTGTGGCACCCGGTCGACCTGCAACTGCTCGAGCCGCGCCCGCACTCGCGGGTGGGCCAGACGTCGTTCCAGTTCGACAACCGCGCTCAGGTGCCCCAGGACGCGCGCTTCGGCGTCATCAGCGACGTCGACGACACCATCGTGCACACCGGCGCGACCAACCTGTTGCGCCACGCGCGGGTCGTGCTGCTCAACAGCCCGCACACCCGCGTGCCCTTCGAGGGCGTCGGCGCATTCTACCGCGCGCTGCAATACGACGCCGGCCGGCGCACCAACCCCATCTGGTACGTCTCCTCGTCGCCCTGGAATATCTACGAGCTCCTCGTCGAGTTCATGCAGGTCCAGGACATCCCCGTGGGCCCGCTCTTCTTGAAGGACTTCGGCATCGACCGCGACAAGTTCATCCGCGCCGGGCACACCGACTACAAGATCAACCGCATCGAGCGCGTGCTGCAGACCTACCCCGACCTGCCGTTCATCCTGGTGGGCGACTCCGGCCAAAAAGATCCGGAGGTCTATCACTCCGTGGTCGAGAAATACCCCGACCAGATCGCCGCCGTGTATATCCGCGACGTCTCGCCGGCGCGCGCCCTCCAGGTGGAGGCGATGGCGCGCGATATTCGCTGCTACGACACCGACCTTCGGCTGGTCAAAGACACCGTGGCGGCGGCGCGACATGCCGCCCAGCAGGGCTGGATCGACCGCGCCGAGCTCGCGGCGGTGCGGCGCGACCGGCGTCAGGAAGAGGAGAAGTCGCCCAGTCGTGTGTGGGCGGCGCTGCGTAAGGCTGCGCGGAGTGTGGAGTCGTTGATTCACTGATTCACTGATTCACTGGAGCTCGGAGAATCAGAGGCTCAGAGGCTCGGAGCCGCTAAGACGCCGAACGCTGAAACGCTAAAGATTCATCTGAAGTGCGCGGAAGACGCTGTAGAAGGTCGCCGTCCGGGGCGTGTCGGTCCATCAGGAGCGGTGCGGAGCTACAGCGCCTTCAGCGAAAATCAGATGAATCTTCAGCGGCACCGCGCTCAGAGTTTCCGCGTATCTTCCTTCCGTGTTATCCCATCTCATATATTCAGCGAATCAGCGAATCAGCGCATCGGAGATCCACCATGTCAGTGATTGGATTATTCAAAGGAAAGGGCCCGAGCGGCTACGGCTGGTCGACCACGGCGTACGAAGTCGTCGACGACCTCGACCTATCCGGCCGCCACGTCTTGATCACCGGCTGCAACTCGGGCATCGGCTTCGACACGATGAAGGCCGTCGCCGAGCGCGGCGCGACGGTCTTTGCGGCGGCGCGCACGCGCCAGAAGGCCCAGGACGCCGGCGCGAAGGTCGACGGCGAGACAATCCCGGTCGTCTGCGAGCTCGCCGAGCCCGAGTCGGTGCAGGCGTGCGTCGACGAGGTCAGAGAGCACGGCGTCGAGCTCGACGCGATCATCTGCAACGCCGGCATCATGGCGCTGCCCCAGCTCGAGTTGGCCCACGGCTACGAGAAGCAGTTTTTCACCAACCACGTCGGCCACTTCATCCTGGTCACCGGCCTGCTCGACACGCTGTCTGACACCGGTCGCGTGGTCATGGTGAGCAGCGACGCGCACCGCTCTTCGCCCAAAGAGGGCATCCAATTCGACAACCTGGACGGCTCGAAGGGCTACAGCGCCTGGCGCGCCTACGGCCAATCGAAGCTCGCCAATTTGCTCTTCGCCAAGGAGCTCGGGCGTCGGTTCGCCGACGACGACACCCGCCGGGTGGCCAACGCGGTGCATCCGGGGGTCATCGCCACGAACCTGACGCGCCACATGAACCCGATCTTGCGCACGGTGTGGAATATGGCCGAGCCGCTCTTTTTGAAGTCGAGCCCGCAGGGGGCGGCGACCCAGACGTGGGCGGCCGTGCACCCCGACGCGGCTACAATCAACGGCGAGTATATGGAGGATTGCAACGTCGCCGACCCGGCCGGCCGGGCTAAGAAGCCCGAGCTGGCCAGGCGGCTGTGGGAGGAGACGGAGCGTATCGTCGACGAGGTGACGGCGTAGGGGACCCTCAATCGGAGCGAGTGCTTCTAGCTCTCGCAGACGAGGGCAAGATGCCCCCGCACCGAAGACGAGGGCAAGATGCCCACGCACCGAAGGCGAGGGCAAGATGCCCCGCACCGAAGGCGAGGGCAAGATGCCCCGCACCGAAGACGAGGGCAAGATGCCCACGCGCCGAAGACGAGGGCAAGATGCCCACGCACCGAAGGCGAGGGCAAGATGCCCCGCACCGAAATGTCAGATCGCCACCGCCGGCGCATCGATCGTCGCTACCGAATCGGCCCACGAGGAGCTCTCGCCGAGCGACTGGGGCGCTAGCGAGTCGCGCACGGCCGGGCGGTAGGTCATCAGAGCGACCTGTGTTTCGCGGTATTGGCGCGTCGCCTCGGCGTCGAGGCCGGTGGCGTCGTGACCTCCCTCCAAGTCGAGGTCGACCTCGGCGGACAGGAACCACAGCACCTCGTTGAGCGCGAGCAGTTCGTCGCGCGCGTCGAGCCAGTCGGCGTGTTCGGCGCGCACGGCGTCGCGCACGATCTGGAACGTGACGGCCTGCTCGGCGACCAGAGAGCGAAGCTCGGCGCTGACTCCTGTTTTCTTGCTGCGTACCTGCAGCGCGCGAAGCCGCGGCTCGCACGTCTCGACGAGCTCGACGCACAGCTCGCGCGCCTTCGCCACGTCGTCCTCGAGTTCCTCGAGCTGGGCGATGAACGCCTCCGACTTCTCGAAAACACGCTCGATCTTGGCGATCTGCTCGGCGGCCATCAGGTAGCGGCCGGCTTCGTGGTGTTCCCGGGCAAGGTCGATGCGGTTGGGCAGCGCGGTCAGCCGCGCGTGGTGCCTGTTGAGCCGCTGCGACTCCTCCTCGAAGACGCGGTCGTCGTTATTCGAGGCGAGCATGCGAAGAGTGTAGCGCAGCACCAGGAGTCGATCTTTGATCTCGCGGCGGCGCTCGGCGATCTCGTCGAGCCGCTCGGGCACGTCGTCGCGCGTCTGGGCGACGACCTCGAGCCCTTCTGCGATGCGCTCGAGCGATTCTTCGAGGTCGGCCAGGGCCTGCGCGGCCTCGGCCTCGCGCGCTGCGTCGACTAGGCCGATGCACTTGACCGCGCGGCGCTTGGCGGCCTCGAGTTCGTCGCGGGGGTCGAAGCTGAGCTTGCTCAGGTTGATGCGTGCAAAGCGCAGGCGCAGGGTGTGCTGCTCCATCTCGTCGCCCAGCTCGGCGACGGGGCCTTGGATGCGCTGGACGACCTCGTTGCCGAGCTCGGCGCGCTCGGCGAGCTCCTCGAGCCCCACGGCGACCTCTTCGAAGAGCGCGGAGGCTTGTTTGGGGTCTGCGTCCGACACGCGCTTGGCCTGACGCCAGGAGACCAGCGCCGAGGTCAGCGGCTGGGTCAGGTGCTCGGCGTCGAGGCCGAGCTCGCCGCGCAGCTCGACGGCGTGCGTGGCCCGCGCCGCGGCGGCGTCGGCCCGATCGGTCGCCTCGGCCAGGCGCGCGTTCATCTCGACGACCTCGTCGAGCTCGCTGCGCACCTGCAAGTAGGTGTCGTCGAGGGCGCCGAGCAGCTCGTTGGCGCTCGTGGCGATCGGCTGCGACAGGGGCATCTCGAGCTGCTGGTGCGGGTGAACGCGCCCGGCCTCGAACTCCACGCTCGTCTCGCGAAGCACGGCCAGGGCGCGCTCGAGGCGCTCGGCGTCGAGCGCGTGCGATTCGTCGCGCAGGGCCTCGGCCTCGGCGACGAGCTCGCGCCCTTTGGCCAGCAGCAGCGCGATATGGTTGGTCGCGTCGCTCACTCGCGCGTCGAGGGCCGCGCTCTCGCCACGCCACAACGTGCGGCCGGGGGCGAAGTACCAGGGGCACAGGTCGTGGATCGAGTCGAGCCGCGTCAACGCCCGGTCGAGGCGTCGGTTCCACTCGGCGAGGTCGGCGTCGAGCACGCGCATCGCCCGCCTTCTGCGCAGACGACGCACGGCGACGAAGCTGATCAGCAGCAGCACAATGAGCCCGACGACGGCGGTTGGCAGCACACCGCGAAGGTAGAAGTAGTGTACGTCACCGCGGGCGAGGTGCTCCTCGGCTTTGCGCTGACAATCGCGCACCTGCGGGGGCCGCCCCTCGTAGGCGTTTCGGATATCAGCCGCCTTCTCCTTGCACTCGTCGAGCTGGGCGAGGGCGGCTTGCGGGTGCTCCCAGTCGACGTCGGGGCGGGCCTCGATCGTCTCTTCGAGCTTCGCCAGGTCCTTTTCGAGTCCGTCGAGCACCGCGATGTCGGTGTCGAAGCGCGACAGGTCCTTGCGCACCGGCTGGATCACGGCTTCGACCGCGTCGGCCAAGTTGACCGCCTGGGCGGGCTCGGTCTCGACGAGCTTGCTGGCTTCGTCGAGCTGCGCGCGCGCCTTAGCGAGCTTCTCGCGCAACTCCTCGCCGAACGCGCGGTCCTCCTTGAAGCGCCCGTCGACCTGCTGGGTCAACACGCCGAGCTTGCGGTCGAGCGCCGGCAGCCTCTCTTTGAGCTTCGAGATGCGTCCGTCCATCTCGCGCTGCAGCGAGGAGAGGCGCAGGTCGATGTCGTGGACGACCGAGCAGAGGGCGTCGACGTATTTGCCGCGGCGCTGGTACTTTTTGACGTGCGCGGCGTTCAGCGTCTCCTCGATGACCTCGCCGTCGAAGCCGATCTTCTTCCACTTTTCGCCCGGCACGACGGCCAACGAGCGATTGCGAAGCCCCAGCACCACCAACACGCCGTCCTGGGCGTCGAGCTTGCGCTGCTCCTTCCACGCGTCGAAGAGCGCGGCGGCGTAGGGGCCGGCGTCGTTCTTCTTGCGCGAGCGGCTGCCCGATGCGTCGGTCACGTCGACCATCGCAGCGAAATACTCGGCGCCGACGCGCGAGTCGTAACGCCGGTAACACTCCCGCACCTGGTCGTAGAGCGGACCGTCGAAGCGCTTTTTGATAGCGGCGTGCTGGCGCCCCTCGAGTTCGGGAAATCTGTCCCAGTCCGCGCCGAAGGCGGGTCCAGAGACCAACAAGCAAGAGACCGACAGGATGGTGAGGGCGATGAGATGACGAGCCAGAAGGGCGGTGCGGCGAAACATGGACTCTCCGTTCTACTACAGTGCGACCGACACACCATCATAGGGGAAGTAGATGCGCTTGATCCATGCTTTATCCGGCTGAAAACAAAGAGGTTTTGTTTGATCTTGCCGCGCTATCGGCGAGGATGGAGGTGCACGGTTTTGTAGCGTACGACGTTCGAGACTGCTTGAAGGACGAGTCGTAAAGAAATAGTTTTAATCCAACAACCTCGAACAACGACGGAGAACCGATGACCCCCGAACGCATCCTCATCACCGGCGCGGCCCGCGGCATCGGCTACGCCATCGCCAAACACTTCGCCGAGCAGGGCGCCGAGCTCTTCCTCGTCGATGTACGTGACGACCTCGAAGAGGCCGCAGGTGAGCTCGCCGCGCATCGCATGCAGGCCGACCTTTCGGACGAAGATGCCCGCGTGGCGGTCGTCGAGGCGGTCGCCGAGCAGTTGGGCGGCATCGATCTGTTGGTCAACAACGCGGCGAGCTTTCGGGCCGGAAGTGTCGCGGAGATGGCGTTGGAGGATTGGCGCCAGGTCCTGGAGGTCAACCTGACCGCGCCGATGCACCTGATCCAACTGGCCGCCGAGCAGATGCCCGACGGGGCGTCGGTGGTCAACGTCGCCAGCGTGCAGGGGATCCAGGCCGAGCAGCATAACGCCGCCTACGCCTCGTCGAAGGCCGGGCTCATCAACCTGACCCGCGCAGCCGCGCTCGACCTGGCACCGCGAAAGATCCGCGTCAACGCCGTCGCCCCGGGCGCCATCGCCACCGAGACGTTGCTCGACGCCCTCGAAGAGGCCGACGACCCCGAGCAGACTCGTCGCGACTGGGAAGACCTGCACGCGCTTCGCCGCATGGGCGAGCCCGAAGAAGTCGCCACGGTCGTCGCCTTCCTGGCGAGCAAGGCCGCGAGCTTCGTCACCGGCGTCACCCTGCCCGTCGACGGCGGACTACTCGCCTCGTACATGATGGCCGGCCGGCCGGTGTGAAAACGCGCCGCAGGCGCCTCACTCCAACCACGCAAAGTCCAACTCCGGATCCAACACATACCCCTCCCGTCCGGTCAGCAAGATCCCGTCGAGCCCCATGGTTCGCAGCGTGCGAATCGCGGTGTAGACCCGCGAGGAGCCGGCCGACTTGGTCAGCTTCTCGTCGGGCCAGCCGACCTGACTGAGGGCGTCGACCGAGATGCCGTCGTCCTCGCCGGCGGCGCGGCGTCGGGCGAGCTCGGCCAAGATGAGCGACAAAGCCTGGCGGCTCGATAGGTCGACGTGCTCGCCGTCGGGCAGGCGGAACGCGCTGCCGTCGCGGGCGACCATCAGGCCCTCTTGGGGAGCGATCGAATTCGCCGCGCTCTCGAAGAGCTCGGCGAGCTCTAACAGGTGGTCGTAGCAGACCCAGCGCCAGATGCGCGCCTGGGGCTGGAAGCGACGCTCTTTGGCGCGGGTGCTCAGGTCTTCGACGATGTCGTCGAGCTCAAGGGCGGACGCGTGGCCCTCTTGGCCGAGGCAGTCGCCGGCGCGCAAAAAGTAGGCGACGTCGTCGAGCAGGGCGCGCGCGCCCAACTCCTCGAAGCCCGCGCGGGCCTCATCGAGCAGTCGCTCGGCGCGCTCGCGTCCGCCCAAGGCGGCTTCGGCGACCGCCGCCCAGCAGCGCACGTGGGCGCGAAGGCGGCCCGACTCGAGGGCGTCGACCTCGCCTGTGGCCAGGCGCATCAGGCGTACGGCTTCGCGAAACTCGCCGCGGCGCAGGTGGATGATCGCCAAGCGGGTGCGCGCCTGGACGCGGTCGGGGATATCTTCGGTGTCCCACACCGTCTGCAACACCGTACGTAGGTATGCTTCGGGCGAGGTTTCGTCGTCGGTGGCGTCGAGCGCGCTGAGCCCGAAGCGAAGCGGGTTGAGCCGGCGCCCGGCGCTCGTCTTCGACCAGTCTTCCTTGGACGCGTAGTCGAGCGCGCGGCGAAACGACTCGTAGGCGCGCTTGTTGTGGCCGCGATACCACTCGAGCTCGCCGTGGGCCTCGAGCCAACGCATCTGAAAGCGCGGGGCGGCCGCGGTGTCGATGCTGCGTGCGCCGTCGAGACTGTGGGCGGCCGATTCGAGGTCGCCGGTGGGGACCTGGCATCGGCAAAGATCGACCAGAACCCGCGCCTCGAGTGCTTCGATGGCGTGGCGCCTGGCCAGCTCGAGCGCATGGGCGAGCTCGGCGGCGGCGCTGTCGAAGTCGCCCAGCTCGTAATCGACGATGGCGCGAATCTGGCGCATCTTGACGATGGCCGGCGCGTCGCGGAGGGAGTCGGCGAGCTCGAGGGCCTCGCGGAGGGGCTGGCGGGCCGCCGATGGCTTGCCTGCGGCGCGCAGCACCGTGCCTTTGCGGTAGAGCAGGTGCGCGCGGCGGGCGGTCGCGTCGACCTGCGCGGCGGCGTCGAGGCCGGCGTCGACGTCGGCCAGCGCTTCGGTGTAGCGGCCCTCGGCGTAGTAGCAGCGCGCTCGCGCGCCGAGCAGCTTGGCGCGAAGCTTGGGGTCGTCGAACGCGCCGCCGAGGGCGGCGTCGACGACCTCGAGCTGCCGGCTCGAGTGGCCGTCGCGCGCTCTTCTGAGCCGGTAGGCGCCCAGCGCCAGGCGCGCAGCGGTGGCGTCGTCAGTGCCCAGCGACGCCCAGAATGCCTTCTCGACGTTGGCGAGGTCTTCGGCGCGGCGCAGCTTCTTGGAGTTGGCCAGCCGCTCGGCGAAGTAGCGCGCGTGTCGTCGCTCGAGCTCGTCGCGGCGCTCTCCTTCGAGCATCGTGTCGGCAAATTCGCGCGTCGTCGCGAAGAGCTGGAAGCGAAGGGCCCCGCGCTTGGAGCCCGGAGCGCGTCTGGTGACCACGAGCGACTTGTCGACCAGCGACTCGAGCACGTCGCCGACCCACACCGGCGCGTCGGTCTCGAGCACAGCCTCGGCCGCGGGCAGATCGAAGCTCCCGCGAAAGACCGACGCTCCTGCCAGGACCTCGCGCTCCTCGGGCTCGAGCAACTCCCACGACCAATAAAGGGTGGCGTGCATGCTCTGGTGGCGCACTGTGGCGTGGCGCGTCTTGCGGATGAGCGTGTGCAGCCCGCCGCCCTCGCCGGTCAACCGCTCGAGGATGTCGGCCGGCGCCACCACGTTGACCCGCGCGGCGGCGAGCTCGACGGCCAGCGGGACCGCGTCGAGGTAGCGCACAATCTCGGCGACCGCGGCGCGGTTGGTCTCGTCGAGGTCGAACTCGGGGCGCACCTGCCGAGCGCGGTGGGCGAAGAGCTCGACGGCCTCGTCTTCCGGCAGCGGCGAGAGCCGAATCAGGCGCTCACCGCGCAGCCGAAGCGCCTCGCGCGAGGTCGCCAAAAAGCTCACCTCGGGGGCGATTTCGAGCCACTGGCGCATGGCGTGGGCCGCCGGGTCGACCACCTGCTCGAGGTTGTCGACGAGGATCAGGCTGTCGCCCAGCGACGCCAGCGCGTGGCCCAGGCGCTCGATGCGCCCCGAGCCGGCGCCGGGCATCGCCTCCAACACCGGCTCGAGCGCCTCGGTCACACCGGTCAGAAACTCGTCGAGCGTGCGCGCTTTGGCCACGTCGACCATCACGACCTGCTCGAAGCGCTCGGTGCTCGCCGCGTAGTTCATCGCCAGGCGCGTCTTTCCCATCCCCCCGGTCCCGGCAATCGTGACGAGCGGCGCCTCCTGCATGCATTGGTCGAGCAGAGACATCTCTCGGGCTCGTCCGATGAATCGCTTTCGTCGGCGAGGCAGATTGTACTTCTGGCTAGACATGGATGGCGGCACTTAGGATGGGATTGAGGCAGACTTTTAGATGGGGTTTTAGATCTTTCAGGTCGCTTAAAGATCTAAAAATTACAAATTTAGTCGTCTGAAAGGTACAAGCGTTTGTAGTGTAATTCGTAGGGACAAAGCATTGCTTCGCCCTCAAAAACCATAACACGCGGACTGTTTAGAGGCGACCATGACTCGTTCGTACCAGCTCACTTCTCGCTCCTCTTTCAAGCTCACGATGAGCCTCGCCGGCTTGCTCCTCGCCGCGGTGAGTTCCACCGGATGTGGCGACGGAATGCTCGGTTGGGATTGGGGCGGTGACGAGACGGCGCGAGTCCAGCAGGCGCAAGCGATCAACGGGCGCTACCGCCCGCCGGCCGACGTGGCCGAGGCGGGTCGCGAGCAGGCCGGTAATATCACCTACGACGACGCCGACCAGTGCATCGGCACCGGCAACCCGATTCTTCCCGGCGCCGATCGCCTGGCGAGCTTTCTTCGGGACAATTTCGACGGCGCCAGCCGCTACGACCACACGGTCTACTGCCGGTCGGTGCGCGGCGGATCGAGCCTGTCGATGCACGCGACGGGTCGCGCCATCGACCTGTATATCCCCACCATCGGCGAGCGCGCCGACAACACCGCCGGCGACCCGGTGGCCAACTACCTGATTCGAAACGCCACCCAGCTCGGCGTGCAGTACTTCATCTGGGACAAGACGCAGTTCAACACCTCGCGCGGCTACACCGAGGACTACTGCAAGAACCGCTGCTGGGAGCACGGCGGCGGCAAGCACCCGCACCACGACCACCTGCACATCGAGCTGACCAAGTACGCGGCCAATCACCTCGACTATTCGGACATCCCGCCTGTCGACGGCTCGTCGGGCGGCTACTCGATCGACACCCCCGACGCCCCGCAGACGCTGAGCCCGGCGAATAACAAGTCGGTCTGGACCGACGACGTGACGCTGTCGGCCGAGCAGGTCAGCGGCGCGTATCGCTACGCCTTCGACATCGAGCGTTACGACGGAAGCGGGTGGGAGTCGTACTACACCTACGAGACCGACAGCGCCTCGAAGCGCTTCTGGCCGGCGAGCAAGGCGGCCTACCGGTGGCGCGTGCGCGTGACGACCGCCGGCGGCACCTCGGAGTACTCCGATTGGAGCACCTTCTGGTTCGGCATCTCGACCGGCTCGGACAGCGGTCCCGATAGTGGTGGCTCGACGGACACCGATTCGACCGATACAGGTTCGACCGACACCAGCTCGACCGATACGGACACGGCCCCGACGAGCAACGCCCCCACCGGCGCCTGGCCGACCGGCGGCGAGCAGGTCACCACCAGCAGCGTGACCCTGCAAGTTGACCAGGTCAGCGGCGCCTACGACTACGAATTCGACGTCCAAGCCTACGCAGGTGGGCTTTGGGTCGACTACTACACCTACGATCCGGATGTCTCCTCGAAAGAGTTCTGGCCCTACTACTCCGACGTCGCCTACCGCTGGCGCGCCCGAGCGCGCACCGCGTCGGGTTGGACCGACTACACCGACTGGAACGTCTTCCTGTACGGCAACGCCACCCACCCGAACGCCCCGGCCCAGCCGACGAGCAACGCCCCCACCGGCCTGAGCCCGGCGAATAACCAGCGCGTCTGGACCGACAGCGTCACGGTGAGCTGCGACGACGTCGGCGGCGCCAGCCGCTACGAGTTCGAGGTGCAGTACCACGACGGCCAGGTCTGGCGAGAGTACTACACCTACGAGCCGAGCAGCGCGTCGAAGAAGTTCTGGCCCTACATCGAGGACAACGCCTACCGCGTCCGGGCACGCGCCTATACCTCGTCGGGCTGGACGGATTATTCGGGGTGGAATGTCTTTCTGTACGGCAACGCGTCGACGCCGTGATTCAGGAGGCAGGGCATCTTGCCTTGAAAGCGAGTGCTTTTAGCTCTCGCAGACGAGGGCAAGATGCCCACGCACCGAACAAAGATCGCGCTGTCGTCGATCGGTGCGAGTGCTTTTAGCTCTCGCAGACGAGGGCAAGATGCCCACGCACCGAACAAAGATCGCGCTGTCGTCGATCGGTGCGAGTGCTTCTAGCTCTCGCAGACGAGGGCAAGATGCCCAACTCGACCCGACAATTCAGGCCGCAAAACCCGCCAGCGTCTCGACGACCACGTTGCCCTGCTCGTCGAAGTGTATCCACTTGATCCAGTAGCCGTCGGTGTTCATCCGGTAGAGCACCCCATCGATGTCGTCTCCGTCGGGATCGGCGACCGCCAGGATTTCAATCGTGCCGAGCGGCCCCACAAAGGGCTCTTTGACGGTGTGGGTGACCTCGCCGGTATCTTTGGCGACGAAGACGCCCTGGGCCAAGGGCATCTGATTCTTGCCGGGCACGTTGATCGCCACGACCTGTCCGTGGGGCGACGGAAGACGCGCGCTCACGCCGAGCATGTGCTCGTCTTCGAGCTTCTTTGCCACGCGGTCGCGGTCTTTTTCGTCGAGCGCGCCCAGAAACGCCTTGGCGAGCTTGGGCGCGGCCTTGGCGTGCACCGGCTGGGGCTCGGCCGGTCGCATGCGCGCCGTGTCGCCCATCTGGCCGGCGGGCGTGGCGAGCGTCCAGCCCAGGTCTTTGGGGAGCGCGTCGGACTTTTGGGTGTGCAGCCAGTAGTGCATCTGGCTCGGGCCGCCTTCTTGGACGAGCTGCGCGATCTCGAGGCGCGTCGGGCCCTCGGGCGTGAGCACGTCGACGGCGTCGACGTCCGCAAACCGCTCGGGCATCTTGTCGGCGGCGAAGGCGACTGGCGCGTCTGCGTCGGCGAAGAGCGCGGCCAGTCTCTTTCTTTCGTCCTCGTCGAGGTCGCGCAGCTCGACTTTGACGACGCCATTCTCGTGCTTGGCGCCCCACAACTCGGAGATCTTTGGATTCTCGTCCAGCTCGGTGCTCGGTCGTGCGGCTGCCGGCTCGGGCTCTGACGTAGGCTGCGGTTGCGGCGCCTCGGCTTTGGCGCTCGAATCGGGCTTCTCTTCGGGACGCTCACAGGCCATGAGGCCGAAGCTGAAGCACAACAGGGCGAGGAACACGAGCTTTGCGTGGGTTGCTTTCATGTTATGAATGCTCCGGAACCTGCTGAGACCAAACCTGAGATGAGTACACTCTACACGGAGGACACCTCATGCCCAACTCACCCATCTACTTCTTTCACGGCCTCGAATCGGGCCCCATCGGCACCAAATACCTGCGGTTGAGCGAGGATTTCGAGGTCACCTCGCCTGATTTCCAGGGCATGGACATCTGGGAGCGGCTCGAGAAGGCCGAGCGCGAGACCGAGGGCATGAGCGACCTGGTCGTGGTCGGTTCGTCGTACGGCGGGCTGCTCGCCGCGTTGCTCTACTCGAAGCATCCGGAGCGCTTTCACGGCTATGTGCTCATGGCGCCGGCGCTCTATCGGGACGCCGCCGACGAGGTCGAGCGCATGCCCGAAAACGCGGTGGTCATCCACGGGATTCACGACGACGTGGTGCCCATCGACGCGGTGCGCGACAAGTGCGCCGAGCTCGGGGTGACGATCACCGAGGTCGACGACGACCACCGACTGCACAGCTCGCTCGACTTGATGGCCGAGGCGGTTCACAAGGTGCTCGAAGCTCCGTGAAGTGAGGTTTGTTACCCAAACGCGACCATCTTTTAGTAGCATCCTCAAACGCTTGATTGCATTTGACCGACTGGTTAAGCTTCGCGCCTTAGATTTAATGTTTCGCCATTCGTGCCAAGGTATTTCAAGTGTCCAGACTCGCTGTTGTCGTCCTCTCTTGTGTCTTCCTCGCCGCCGCCTGCAGTGACGAGGAGACGAACTCCAATAACCTCGCAGACACGGGGGTAACCGACACCGGGGCCACCGACGCCACCGACGCCGAGGAGGATGTCGCCGACGCCCCGGGGCGCGACGTCGAGGAGGACGTCGACGAGGCGGACGCGGCTGGCGAGGATGTCGAGGAGGATACGACCGACGCGGCCGATACGAGCGACACGACCGACGCCTACACCGACTGCATGCAGGTCCAGGTGCCGGCGACCGTCGACGATGTCCTCCAGGACAGCGCTTCGATCAAGTACTCGACGGTGGTGTCGCCTCGGGTCGAGGGCGACCTGCGCCCACTCGAAATTCTCTTCGAGAAGTACAACAACGCGCGCTTCTTGGGCACCTACGAGCTGGGGCCGGGGACGGTCGACGAGAACTTCGGCAACTGCCACCACTGCTTGTCGATTCCGGGCGGGTCGGCCTCGCGCGCCTTCTTCGCCGACCGCGGCACGCTGGTGCTCAACTCCGACCCGTTCACGCGCAAATGGAACGTCGAGGTGACCAACCTTCGCCTGATCGAGGTGGAGGTGTCGTCGACCCGCGAGTCGACGCCGGTCCCGGATGGGGCGTGCATCGAAGTGGCCGACTTCACTCAGCAAGGGACCTACCCGCCCCAAGACTGGACCTGCCCGCCCACGGCGTGGTTCGACGGCAACGCCTGTAACTGTGGCTGCGGCGCTTGGGACCCCGACTGCAACACCGGCACCTGCCTGCCTGGCGACCCCCACTGTCAGCCGCAGGCCGACGGGCCGCTGCCCATCGTCGGGTGCAGCGCCACCGAAGAGTGTGTGACCGATCCGGTCGCGCGCACCACCGAGTGTGCGACGATCTGCGATTGGAGCGACCAGAGTCAGACCGATTGCACCACCGGCACCTGCGTGTACGACTTCGGCCCCAGCGACAACGACCTGTGCATCAAAGAGCCGCTGCGCATCGCGCCGGCGGTCCAGATCGGCGAGTCGTGCCCGCAGACCGGCTACCAGGTGGTGTGCAACGAGCAGAACGGCTACGCCAACGGCTACTGCGACCCCAACAACGTGTGCCGAAAGCTGTGCACCTCGGACACCGAGTGCACCGCGCCCGACCACACCTGCCGAATCTTCGAGCCGCCCACGGGTACTCTCGGCTACTGCGGTCCGACGCCCACCGATAACTAACCGGCCTAACGACTATTTTCATACAGGCATCAAGACGGCACGCACATCGAGTCGACAGCGGCGGGTCGGCGCTCAGAACTGAGCGACCAGCCCGCCGCTCATCGCCGCGCCAAACTCGGCAGGACGCGCCTCTTCTTCAAACGGTGCTCCGGCAAACGACAGGTGCATCTCGACCACATAGCGGAAGTGGTCGCCCAGATTGAGCGCGGCCCCGCCGTTCAGCCCCACGTAGCCGGTCGTCGGATACAGGTAGTGCTCGTCTTCGCTGAGCTGCAGCCCTTGCTGCTCGATGGGCACGGAGAGGGCGGCGGCGGGGCCGAAGTACAGCGCGCCGACATCCGAAAACGTGCTCACCGGCAGGCTGACGTCGCCGGTTGCATAGTAGATGTCGCCCACGCCGTAGTGACCTCCTCCGAGGCCGAACATCAGCCCGACCATCGAATTGCGGTCACGCATCAGAGCGCGCTGGAATGTCAGACGGCCGGCGCTCAAGACTCCCCCTTCACCCACATGGGGACCGTCGAGGTCGAGCCAGGTATCGTCGTCCTCCTCGTCGTCCTCGTCGCTGATGGCGACGCGGCCGCCGATGACGTCGGCAGCCAGCCTCCAGTCTTCGTTGAGCTGGTGCGCAGCCCTGAACTGGCCCACGACCGCGCTGCCTCCCAAGAAGAAGCCGCCGAAAGCCGCGCCTGCAGACAATTGAGTCTCCCCGGGCTCGGCGGGCAGGGCGAGGCTGCCGAAATTGCCCGACGGCGGGGGGGACAGGCGTGCGCAGCCGGTCGATAGAAGGAGCGAGGCGAGAAGTGCTGTCAAAACCGTGCGTGCCGACATAGGAACATTCACCCAGATGCAGTGGACCGTAAGTAAGACCGCCAGTAACAAGAGCGACCGGTAACAAGAGCGACCGGTAACAAGAGAGACTGGTCCCATGCTTCTGCAATGCGCGTGCCTGCCCTCGAAAACGCGTGAACAAGCTTGTGTGCCCCTGGATGTCGGACGTTGGCGTCTGTAGCGGAGTACGGCTTATCCGCCCATGAACCCGGCCTTGTCCAGCTCGTCGATGAGCGCTGGAAGGCCGTCGTGTTGGGCGCGGATATCCTCGATCACGTACTGCCAGTATTCGGCGTGGCCGGCGCGCTCGAGCTCATCTTTGAGCCGGCGCAGAGTGTTGCAGGCTCGTCGGTAGTGGCTGCGCTTTCGGCGCCCGATGCGGTAGTTGACCTGGCTCATCCGACACGAGATGAGCAGCTCGACCTGCGCGTCGTCGACCGCGCGCACGAGCGGGTCGGCGCAGAGCCGGGCGCGGGAATGCTCTTCGTGCTCGAACCAGCATTCGATGGCGCCGTCGAGGTCGCCCTGCCGGAGCGCGCGTTTGATCCACACGTCGGGAAGCTCGGCGCGAAGTGTCTCGTCGACCTCATCGAGGACGTCGAGCTCGCCGGCCTTCTTGGCGTAGCGCTCCAGCGCGCGGAAGTCCTTGAGGTAGCCGGTCTCTTCGAAAATCGCGCGGGCATAAGGCAACACCGCGGCGAGCACCGACTCGTCGGCCCTGTCGACGAACGCGCGCGCGGCCTTGCGCGCTCGGCTCAGCGCCTTTCTGGACCCCCGACCCTTCGACTCTCGCCACGCGTGCAGCTCGTCGAGCAGGCTCTCGGGCGTGTCGGCCGGCTCGTCGGGCTCGGCCCACTGCTTTCGACCCACGGGCAGCTCGGCAAACGCCTCGTCGGCGCGCTCGTAGAGCGGGTCACACTCACGCGGCATCAGCGGGCCCTCCCAGGCGTACACGCCGCCCTCGTCGTAGTACGGAGGCAGGTGCTCGAGGGTGCAGCCGGCGCCGCCGAGCTTGTCGTAGGCCCCGAAGACCACGCGGCCCACGCCGTGCAGCAGCAGGGTGCCCGCGCACATCACGCACGGCTCGAGGGTCGTGTAACAGGTCATCTCGGCGGCGCGCGGCCACAGGCGATCGTCGACCCGGCGAATCGCCTCCACTTCGGCGTGGCGCCCGGGGTTGTATTGCGGAGAGAGCACCGAGCTTTTGCCCTCGGCGATCACCTCGCCGTCGAGCACGATGACGCAGCCGATGGGCAGGTTGCCCTCCGACTCCGAGGCGAGCGCCAGGTCGACGGCGCGGCGCATGAACTTTTTGTCGGCTCGTTTGCTCATGACTGGCCGGGAAGGTCGCACCCTTCGTCGTCGCAGGCGTCGCCCTGCGGCGCGTCGATGGCTCGTTCCTTCTCGCGCACGGTCTCCAACGCCGAGAGCAAGGTCTCGGAGGCCTGGGCGCCGGGGATGCCGTATTTGCCCTCGATGAGGAAGAACGGCACGCCGGTCACGCCGATCTGGCGGGCTTCGGCGCGGTCGTATTTGACCGCGTCGACGAACCGGTCGCCGTCGAGCATCTCGCGCACTTCTTTGGCGTCGAGCCCCACCTCGCCGGCGAGCTTGGCGAGCTCGTCGCGGTCGCTGATGGGGCGGCCCTCGGTCATGTAGGCGCTCAGGAGGCGCTCCTTCATCTCGCCCTGCTTGTTTTGTCCGTCGGGGCCGTGTTCGCTGGCGAAGTGGATGACCCGGTGGGCGTCGAAGGTGTTGCCACCCTGGGCGTTGTCGAAGTCGAAGTCGAGGCCCTCGTCGGCGGCGTTCTGCTCGACGCGCTGCATCATGGCGCGCGCCTGCTCGACGCCCACGCCGTACTTTTTGGCGAGCTCCTCGACGAGCGGGCCGCTCGGCTTGTCGGGCGCGCTCGGATCGAGCTGGAAGCTTCGCCAGGTGATGTCGACCTCTTCGTCGAACTCCTCGAGGGCGGCTTCGAGCCGGCGCTTTCCGATATAACACCAGGGGCAGACGACGTCGGACCAGATTTCGATCTTCATGGTGGGCTCCGTGCAGCTTGCGCGCATCACGCGCAAAGGGGGTTGTTCGCCCAAACGATTAACATTCTCGGCGCGCTTGCCACAACCAGCGGCCATCAGATGACAAGCAGCAGCCCCGCGTAGGCCGCTGTGCCCAAAAGGAAGGCGCTGAATCGGCTCTCGCGCTCGGCGGGGAGTTCCTCTTTGAGCACGTTCATGACGATGCCGCCGGCCAGAAAGGCGGTGATGGCCAGCAGGGTGATCTCGGAGACCTGCACGGCCATCCCCACCGCCCAGCCGGCCAAGATGACGCCGGCCAGAATCCAGCGCCCGTAGCGTTTGTAGGCGCGCTTATGTTCGTGGCGAAGGCCGTAGTCGGTGACCAAAAAGTGCAGCCCGATGGCCACGGCGTACAGCACGAGCTCGTCGAGGCTTCGGCGTTCGCCGTGGACGAGCAGGTAGCCGATGATGAGGTTGTAGACCGAGTACGAGGCGATATGCAGCCAGAAGACCCAGTCATCGTACTCCTCGCCGGGCTCCTCGGTGCCCGAGAATGCCTCCTTGGGGCGCCTCTGCCGCGCGGCGCGCTCGAGCCCGTAGAAGACGACCAGCCCGACGAGCGCGACCAAAAAGGCGGGCGTGGCCACCACACCCAATTGGTCGTGCTCGGCCAAGACCTCCTCGGCGTGGGCGACCTCCGGCAAGAGGTGCAAAAAGACGTAGGCGACTGAAACCCCGCCGGCCGCCGACAACCAGCGGCTCCGCGGAATCACGTCCAGAAAGCGAAGTTTGCCGCCGAAGAGGTGAGTGAGCGCGAAGACGATGGCTACAGCCAAGCCGATGAATTCCATGGGGTTTGGGGATGTCGGTTGCGAGCTTTCATCTCCTGAAATGTAGCTCGCTCCAGGGGCCGAACAAGCTGCGGTTGCCATAGCCGATGGGAGACGGAGGCTGCGGCGACGCGAGGGCGTCGTGCGCAGATGTCAACAAAAGTAGGCAAAGTCGCTTGACGTCGGAGATCTTAAAAGTTACTCAAAGGCCATGAGTTTGGATGTTTAGTGGGACCGGCGCTGTCCGACCGTCCACCTGGTGAAGGTGGAGTTCGAGGCCGTGTAGTAATGAGTGATTACCATATTCTGCACTCGATCACGTTGCATCTGCGCGACTTGCTCTTCGAAGGGCTGGCCGCCGATGCGACGTTGAAGACGCACTTCACTCAGCAAGTCGACGTCTCGTTGGAGTCGCCGGCGACGCTGCTGGGCGAAGGGCAAGCGGCCGGTTCGGAGCCGCTGTCGTTATATTTGTACCAGGTGGTACCCAACGCTCACCTGAACAACCGCCCGAAGATCCCCGCCGGCCCCGGCACGCTGGCGCATGTTCCCACCAGTCTCGACCTGCTGTACCTGCTGACCCCGCTGCACGACAAGCCGGAGGTGAATCTTCGTATCCTAGCGAAATCAGTGCAGATTCTTGCCGCTCACCCTGTCATCTCGGAAGCGTTTCTCGACTCCGACCTGCGTCCGCGACGTCCGGAGGTTCGCCTGCTGATGCAGCCCCTCGACCTCGAGGGGATGACCCGCATTTGGAACGCGTTCAACCGACCGTACCGACTGTCGCTGGGCTATATGATCCGGCCGGTCTCGATCGACAGCCTGCGCCCCGACGAAGAGTTGGCGCCGGTGCGCGAGCGCCTCGTCGACGTCCACCGCGTCGAGGAGATCGAGTGAGCGGACAGGGGAGGATTTCCAGGAGCACCACGCTCGTCAGCCAAGCACTCATCAGCGGACGCGTCGTCGACGCCATCGACGCCGGCGCGCCGCGATCGGAGGTCGACGTGCGCCTCGTCGACCGGGACAGCGGCGAGTCGTACCCGCTCGATGTAAATGTTCGAAGTGACGGGGTTTTCGCCTTTTTCGGAGATCCTGTGTCTGCATTTGAAGACATTGGGCGGGCGTATCGCCTGCGGCTCGAAGCGAGCGCCGACGGCTATTTGGACGGCGCAGTCGACTTGAGCGATTTCAGCATCCCGTCTGACCAGCCCGCCCAGGCCGACTTCGCCTCGAGCTTCGACGCTGTGGCGGACGCGACTTATCGGCGCTTCAGCGACACGTTGCCCATCGAAGGCCAGCTCATCGAGCTCGAGCGCGAGCCGGTGAGGCTGAGTCTGCTCGTCCTCGACGCCGCCGACAATTCGGCCCTGGCGGGCGCCAGCGTCACCCTCGACGGGGTCACCCAGCAGACCGACGCGGGCGGCGAGGTCGTCTTCGACCCGCTGCCGAGCCAAAAGACTGTCACGATCGACGTGAGCGCGACCGGCTACGACGATGCGCGCATCGAGCACCTCATCGACTACGAGGCCGCCGAGAACCGTCGGCGGATCGCGTTGAGGCAAGAGTAACCCCAACGGAACGAGTAACCTCAACAAGGAAGGGACACCATGCCCGAGTACCTGCATCCCGGCGTCTACATCGAGGAACAACCGGCGCCCCAGACCATCAACGGAGTGAGCACGAGCACGGCCGGTTTCGTCGGTGCGACGGCCAAGGGGCCGACGAGCGGTCGACCCACGCTGGTGACCAGCTTTGCAGACTTCAAGCGCCAGTACGGCGGCCACCTGGGGGAGAGTTTCGGCAGTGCGCGCTTTTTGGCGTACGCCGCCGAGGGGTTCTTCAACAACGGAGGCAAGCGCCTGTACGTCAAGCGGGTGGTCGCCGACGACGCGGTCGCCTCGCAGTTGACCTTCAACAACGGGTTCACCACGCGGCTGGCCGAGCCGATCTCGGGCGGCGACCAAGTCGTGCTGCGCAGCTTGCGCGGCATCGAAGTGGGTACGACGGTGCGCTTCGCCGACCCGCAGGCAGGCGTCGATGAGACGGCCACCGTCGAGGGCTACGACCACGCCTCGGGGCGGGTCACGCTCGACGCCCCGCTCACGGAGACGTTCACCGTGGGCCGCTGCCAGGTGAGCATCGACGGCACCACCTCCGCCGACGCCGGCGCGACGACGCTGCTGTTGCGCGCCAGCAGCGAAGGTGAGTGGGGGGATGAGGTGTCGGTGACGCTGAGCGACCAGGACGGCGCGCTCGTGGCGACCGCCAGCGACGCCACGGCGCTCGAGGTGAAGGTCGACCAGGCACCCGTGGCGGTGTCGCTCGACGAGGGGCCCGCCCAGGGCGACGACGAATTGACGACCTCGACGGCCAACGCTCTCGAAGAGGGCGACGTCATCTCATTCGACCACGCGGGCGTCGACGAGCGCTACGTGGTCGCCGCGGTCAGCGGCAAGGCAGTCACGTTGGCGACCAAGTGCGCCAGCGACCAGAGCGCGACCGCCGAGGTGCACAAGCTGACCGCCGCGGTCGCCGGGGCCGACGACCCGGCGGTGACCTTCGAGGCGTTTAGCTCGGACCTGGAGGCCGGCGACGTGGTGCGCGTGCGCACCGGCGACGGCGTGCAGACCCTGGTGGTCAAGGCGGTCAGCGGCGCGGACGTGACCTTCGAGACCGACGATTACCCGCTGCGCTTGCCGATTACGACCGATTCGACGTTGACCCACGCGCACGCCGGGGAGGCCGGCGCCGCGTCGCTGACGGTCAGCTCGACGGTCAACCTGTACGAGGGCGCGATCGTCGAGATCGACGACGGGACCCACAAGCAATACGGCCTCGTCGACACGATCGTCGATCGCAGCCACCTCGATCTGGCCGACAATCTGGGGCGGACCGTCCCCGCCGGCGCCAGCGTGCGTGTCGTCGAGTTTCGGCTCACCGCCGCCTACGACGGCACCACCGAGCAATTCGGGAACTTGAGCCTCAACGAGGAGAGCGAGCGTTTCGTCGAGACGATCGTCAACGGCGAATCCGAGTTGATCACCGCCGAGGTGCTCGCCTTCGATACGGCCAATCTGGCCGCGTCGCTGCCGCGGCTCGAAGAGGGGATTTCACAGACCACGCTGGGCGGGGGCGACAACGGCAGCGCGCCGAGCGCGCTCGATATTGTCGGCGAGGACAACGGGCCGGGCAACCGCAGCGGCATCCACGCAATGGCGGTGATCGACCAGGTCAGCATTCTGGCGGCGCCTGGCTTCGGCGACCAGGTGGTCCACGACGCGCTGTTGACCCAGTGTGCGCTGCTCAAAGACCGCTTCGCGGTGCTCGACCCTCCTGCGGCGAGCGATCTGCAGCAGGTCCAGCAGGCGCGCGGCAACCTCGATTCGCTGTACGGGGCGATGTACTACCCGTGGCTGGTCCAGCTCGACGCGCGCGACGGCGCCGAGTTGCCCGTGCCGCCCAGTGGTCACGTCGCCGGGATCTATGCCCGCGTCGACAACGAGCGCGGCGTGCACAAGGCCCCGGCCAACGAAGTGGTTCGCGGCATCGTCGATCTCGAGGTGGCTCTGACCGACGCCGATCAGGACATCCTCAACCCTCACCCGACCAATATCAACGTCATCCGGGACATGCGCGCTCGCGGCCGGGGCATCCGTGTGTGGGGCGCGCGCTGCGTGACCTCGGACAACGCTTGGAAGTACGTGCCGGTGCGCCGGCTGTTCATCTTCGTGGAGGAATCACTCGAGGAGGGGCTGCAATGGGCGGTCTTCGAGCCCAACGGTCACGCGCTATGGACGCGGGTTCGCCGCACCATCTCGGGCTTTCTTCGCACGTTGTGGCGAGACGGGGCCTTGGCCGGGCGCACCCCCGAGCAGGCCTTCTTCGTTCGTTGCGACGAGACCACGATGAGCGAGCAAGACCGCGCCAACGGACGGCTCATCGTCGAGGTGGGCATCGCCCCGTTGCGCCCGGCCGAGTTCGTCATCATTCGCATCGGCCAAAAGACGCTGGACAGCGCCGAATAACCCACTGAATCGATTCGAGGAGAGAGATCATGGCGGTTGGAGAACGCATCGACCCCTACGCCCAGTTCAGCTTTATCGTGCGCATCGACGGCGTCGACGTGGCCGGGTTTACCGAGGCCAGCGGCTTTGTGGCCGAGTCCGACGTCATCGAGTACCGCGAGGGCTCCGACGAGCACACCATGCGAAAGCTGCCCGGGCTGCTCAAGTACAACAACATCAGCCTCAAACGCGGGATTACCAACAACGACGCGTTGTGGAAGTGGCGAAAGACGACCCTCGACGGGCAGACCCAGCGGCGCGACGGGGCAATCGTGTTGCGCGACGAGGCGGGCAACGAGGTCATCGCCTGGTCGTTTCGCGCCGGTTGGATCGCCAAGTACGAGGGCGCCACGCTCGACGCGAAGTCCTCGGAGGTGGCCGTCGAGACGATCGAGATCGCCCACGAAGGCCTCGACTACGAGGTGCTCTAGGGAGCCCGATGACCACCCGACCCACCACACCCGGCGTGTTCTGGGCGCCGTCACGGCCCCAGGCGAGCCGCCCGCAGGTGCGCAGCGACGTGGCCGCGTTGCTCGGTTTTGCCGAGCGCGGGCCGCTGCACGAGCCGGTGCGCCTGCAGAGTTGGCGCGAGTTCGAGTCGGTCTTCGGACGCGCGGTACCCCGGTATCATCTGGGGCGCGCGGTGCGCGGGTTCTTCGCCAACGGAGGCCGGGTGTGCTGGGTGGTGCGCATCGCCGCGCCCGAGGCAGCCTTGGCGGCGAGCGTCAAGCTCGCAGACGCCGAGGCCGGCAGTTGGAGCGTCCGGGCGAGCAGTCCCGGGATTTGGGGTGACGAGTTGCGTGTGGAGGTGACCGAGAAGGTCGCCGGAGCGACGTTGGCGAGCCCGTGGGGCGCGAACACCCTGCAGGCCGAGGCGCTGGCAGGTTTCGAGGCGCACGCACGCCTTCGCCTGCAGGCCGAGGGCGCCCAGCCCGTTTACAGCGAACTTGTCGGGCTCGACGCGCTCGGCGGGACCCTGCAGATCGCCGAGCCGCTGGCCGACCACGGCCTGGCCGGCCAGCCCGCCGGATCGATCTCGGTGGAGGTCGTCGAGTTCGAGCTGACGGTGTGGAGAGACGACGCGGTCGTCGAGCGCCTCGATCGGCTGTCGAGCTCGAAAGCGCACCCGCGTTATGCCGCCGAGGTGGCCCGAGAGGCCGAGTACGTTCGCATCGAGCCGTCGGCGGGCGCGGTTCACCCGCTGTCGAGCTCGCCTGTCGCGCTGGGCGGTGGCGCCGACGGGCTCGCGCAGGTGGCCGTCGAGCACTTCGTCGGCGGCGCGGGGCTCTCCTGGGGGCTGTCGACCGTGGCGGCGAACCAAGAGATCGGCCTGCTCGCCTGCCCAGACTTGATGCCGGTCGTCGAGGAGATGGCGATGCCCGCCCCCATCGCCGGGCGAAGCTACGATTGCAGCGATCTCGACGCCCCCGCGCCCGTCGAGGTCGATGGCGTTGTGGTCGACGCCGGCGGGGAGGCGCTCGCGGGGGCCACGGTGCACCTGCCCGGGGTCAGCGTCGAGTCGGCCGCCGACGGCGGTTTTCGGCAGACGGTCAACCCGGTCGACGGCAAAGTAGGGGTGCGAGTGGGCCTCGACGGCTACACGACCTACGAGGCCACGTTGAGCGTGGCCGAGCTCGGCCAGACGATCGTGGTCGAGCTTCGCCGCAAGGAGCGCGCCCCTCGGTTTTCGGCGCGTGTCATCTTTTCGGTCCAGCAGGCGATGGTCGAGCAGTGTGAGCGGCGCCGCGACCGCTTTGCGATTCTGGACGCTCCGGTCGACCCGCTGCGGCGCGACTTGCGCGCGGTGCGCGACTGGCGGCTACGCTTCGACAGCGCCTTCGGCGCGCTCTATTACCCGTGGATCTCGGTGCCCGACTCGCAGGCATCCGGCGCCGTGGTGCGCCCGATGCCCCCGAGCGGGCACATCGCCGGGGCGTTCGCCGCCACCGACCTGACCGAAGGGCCGCATCACGCCGCCGCCAACCTCGCGCTGCGCGGGGTCCGCGGGGTCAGCGCCCAGCTCGAAGACGAGCTTCACGGGGTGCTCAACGAGGCGGGCGTCAACGTGCTGGCTGCGCTTCCCGGCCGCGGGGTGCGGCCGCTGGGAGCGCGTACCCTGAGCAGTCAGACCGCCTGGCAGTTCATCCCGGTGCGCCGCCTGGTCAACCAACTTCGCGAAGAGATCGAGGTGGCGCTCAGTTGGGCGGTCTTCGAGCCCAATGACCCCACCCTGGCGCTGCTGGTGCGCGCTTCGCTCACCGCGCTGGTCGACCGACATTGGCGACGTGGTGCGCTCGCCGGCCAGACCGCCGAAGAGGCCTACCGGGTGGTGTGCGACCAGACCACGACCACCGAGCAGGACCGCGCCAACGGGCGGTTGGTCGCCGAGGTATGGGTGGCGCCGGCGGTGCCGCTCGAGTTTATCGGCCTGCGCCTGGGGATGACCACCGACACGCTGTCGTTCGAGGAGGTGTGACGATGACCGGACCTAACGCCACGCGCCTGCTGACCGATCCGGTCCCCGCGTTCAACTTCTTGGTCGTCTTGCTCGACCCCACCTCGAGCGGGCCGCGCTCGGTGGCGGGATTCTCCGAGTGCAGCGGCCTGGAGGCGACCATGCAGGTCGAGGAGTACGCCGAAGGGGGCAACAACGACCGCGTCCACAAGTTTCCGGGGCGCTTCACGTTCAGCAACCTGACGCTCACCCGCGGGGTGACGTTGGATCCGACGCTGAGGCTGTGGCACCGGCGCACCCTCCAGGGAGAGGTGGTGCGCTACGACGGGCTGGTCATCTTGCTCAACGAGGCGCGGCTTCCGGTGCTCGCCTGGCGTTGGGAGCGCGGGCTGCCGGTCAAGCTGAGCGGGCCCACGCTCGACGCCACGTCGAGCCAAACGGCCATCGAGACGCTCGAGATTTCGCACGAGCGTATCGAGCCCTATTCGACCGAGCAGATCGGACTAGAGGTATTGGGATGAGCGAGAAGACCAACGTGAGAATCGGCAAGGTCACCACCGACGTGCGGGTCACCGACGCTTCGGCGATGCTCCAGCCGCAGGTGTTGCAGCGCATCGTCGGCGCGGTCATCTCCGAGTTGGAGGCGCGTGAGCGCAGCCAGAAGGCTCTGGCGCGCGAGCGCGCCCTGGGCGACGACGACCAGAGCGGGTGGGGGTGAGCGATGGCTGGCAACTTGGTCAACGCGACGTTCTATCCGCTCGACAAGGTCGCGAAGAGCTATGAAAGGGTCATCGGCGACGCCACCGGCGGCGCCGACAAGAGCAGCACGGTGACGTGCCAGTTCAATCCCAACGAGCTGTCGGTGAGCAAGGCCGCCCAATACGCCGAGGTGGCCATCCCCGGGTTGGATTCGCCGATCTTGCAGTTCGTGCGCGGCTCGAACGAGCGGGTCAGCCTCAATCTTTTCTTCGACTCGACCGAGCCGGACGCCCAGGGGCGCGTGCATCCGGTGACGCTGAAGACCAACAAGTTCTACAACTTGGTCAAGATGAGCGGCGAGCACCACGCCCCCCCTCGGCTGCTGTTGACGTGGGGGGCGACTTTTCCGGGCACCTACGACGCCACCGGGCCGATCACCGACAAGGACGAGAAAAACGCGCCGGGTCACCGCAAGGGATTTGTGTGTGTGGTGGAGAGCGTCGAGCAAAACTTCACCTACTTCTCACCGGAGGGGGCGCCGCTTCGGGCGACGCTGGCGGTGGCGCTGCGCGAGTACAAGACCCTCGAGATGCAGCTCGCCGAGCTGAACCTGCAGACCTCCGACCACACGCGCACCTACACCGTCGAGCAGGGTGACACGCTGCCGTTGATCGCCCACAAAACTTACGAGGACGCCTCGCGCTGGCAGTTTATCGCCCGCGCCAACGGCATCGTCGACCCGCGTCGTCTGCAGGTGGGCCAGGTGCTGACTCTGCCGGTACTTCGGAGGTAGCGCGGTGACTCAGGGCGACAAAATCTACGAGGGCCGTGCGTTCTGGAGGCCCACCTTCGAAGTGCGCCTGGGCGGCGAGTCGCTCGACCGGCAGGTGGTGCGCGACGTCATCAGCGTCAGCTACACCGACTCGCTCGATGCGCTCGACACCTGCCAGTTGACCTTGAACAACTGGGACGAGGCCAACCGCAGGTTCAAGTATAGCGACAGTGGGCTATTCGACCCCGGCACCTCCATCGAGGTGTATATGGGCTACCTCGACGACCCGATGGCCAGCGGTCAAAAGTCGCCGCTGCAGTTGATGCTGCGCGGCACGATCACCTCGATGCAGCCCTCGTTTCCGGCCGGCGGGCAGCCGACCATCCAGATCCGCGCGCTCAACGAGCTGTACCGGCTGCACTTCAAGCAGAAGACCGAGACTTACAGCGAGCGCACGGACACCCAGATCGCCCGGGATATCCTGAAGTCGCTCGAAGCCGACATGCAGGCGCAGGCAAGCGCGGTGGGCAAGACCCCGCCGCGGCTGGAGCTGAAGACCAACCCGAATCAAGAGGCCGCCGAAGACACGATTCCGTACGTCGCCGTGGAGAACGAGTATCCGATCCTGTTTTTGATGAAGCGCGCGCGGCGAAACGGCTACGACCTGTATATCGAGGAGGTCGACGACGGCGAGCAGACCAAGTCGCTGTTGCACTTCCACCCGCCGGTCGACGGCACGCCGCCGGCCTACGAGCTGAAGTGGGGCGAGAGCTTGGTGAGCTTTTCACCGACGCTGCGCACCAAAAATCAGGTCGCCAAGGTCAAGGTGCGTGGGTGGAATCCGACGCAGACCAAAGAGCCGATCGAGGCCGAGGCGACGCGCGAGGATCTGCCGTTCGCGCCGCTGTTGGCCGCCGAGGATTTGGCCGCCGTCGACGGCGCGCTCGCCGGCAGCGAAGAGGTCGTGGCCGACCGGCCGATCTACAACGAGCGCGAGGCCAAGGAGCTGGCCAAAGAGATCTTGGCCAACAAGCTCAAGGACATGGTCACCGCGTCTGGAAGCACGGTCGGGCTTCCCAAGCTTCGGGCCGGGCGCGCGGTCTATATCCGCAACCTGGGGCGGCGCTTCAGCGGGCGTTATCTGGTCACCAGCAGCACGCACACCATCGGTGACGGCGGGTACACCACCGACTTCGAGGCGAGAAAAGAGGACCGCAAGACGGCCAAGGCCGAGGGCGAGGAGGTCGAATCGTGAGGGAGCGTCGCATCAGTGGAGTGGTCCCCGGGGTGGTCAAGAGCCTCGAAGATCCCGACAAGCTCGGCCGGGTCAAGGTCGAGGTGCGCCAGTGGGGCGACCAGGTCGAGACCTATTGGGCACGGGTGGCCTCACCGATGGCGGGCAGCTCGCGTGGCATGCAGTTCATGCCCGAGAAGGAAGACGAGGTGCTGCTGTCGTTCGACCGCGGCGATATCCGCATGCCCTATATCGTCGGCTACCTGTGGAACGGTCCCGAGCCGCCGGTGCACGCCGAAGAGCCCTCGCGCCGCGTGATTCGCACCGTCAAAGGCCACGAGCTCGAGTTCGACGACCGCGACGGCGAGGAGCGCATCGCGATTCGGTTTCGGGGCGCCGAGCCCCTCATCGAGATGAGTGAGTCGGGCATCACCCTGAAGGTCGACGACGCGAACAAGATCGAGCTGACCTCGAGCGGCATCAAGATCATCGGCACGCGCATCGACTTGAATCCTTAATAGCCGACCCAAACCGGAGCGGACAAGAATCGTGGAAGTTGTCGGACATCCAGCGTTGAGCGCACGGCTGGTGATGGGCCATCGCGTGTGGGGCGGCGCCCCTCAGGCGGTGCTCACCGCCGTGGCCAAGGCGAGTTACGCGGTGGGCGCGGGCGGCGAGTTGACCCGCGTGGCGCCAGCCGATCTCGTGATGACCGAGCAGGTTTACAATGGCGGGGCCGATCGCGACGAACAGGTGGTCCGCTACGAGAGCGACCTGGTGCCCTACAAGCCCAAGGCAGACTTGGTCGTTCTGGGCGAGGCGGGCGGAGGCGTAAGTCGTTGGGTCGAGTGGTTGGCGACGGGCGGTAAGTCGTTGAGCCGCGACTCGAGAGACACGCATTGGGGGCCGTCGATGAACCCTGCGCTGGTGACCTTCGGCTGGCTGCGCGCCGATCTCGAGCCGCGCCTGCTGAACGCCGGCAGCGACTTGGAGAACTTCGACCCGGCCCAGCTCCTGCCAGACGACTTTTCGAACGCGTTTTATAACGCCGGAGTCTGCGCCGACATGCGGCCGCCATACTCGAACTCCGAGCCGCCCTTCGATCATCTTTCGCCTGACCAGAGCGTGCACGTGCTGTCGTTTCGCGACCCGAACGACGACGGCTCGTGGGACGACATGGAGGGGGTCGCATTGCGCACGCCTGCGGTCTTTCCCGGTGCGCATATCGAGCGGCGTAGCGGCGGCCAAGTTTCGCTAGACATGCGCCTGGATACTTTCGTGTACGACCGCAGCGCCGCGCACCTCGACTTGGTGTGGCGCGGGGCCTTGGCCTACGCGCCGGCCGACTTGGCCGATTTTGGCAAGCTCGTCTTCGACTGGGAGGACGCCTGATGTTTCCGATCACCACAAATCGCGCCGGGTTTATCTGCCTGGCTTTTCCCGATGTGTGCAAGACGCCGACGCCTGGCGGCGAGGTGCCCATCCCCTATCCGAACGTCGGCCAGTTTTCGCAGGCCGAGCAGGTCTCCGAAGACGTCTTCGTCGGAGGTAAAGCCGTGGTCACCGAGGCGAGCTACATCGATCCGACCACCGGCGACGAGCCAGGCACCGGTGGTGGCGTGGTCGATGCCGGAAAGCATATGGACCAAGCGACCTTCGAGCCGCCGACGTCGCGCGAGGTCTACGTCAACGGCCAGCGGGTGGTTTGCATGTTCGATTCGACGAAGCAAAACGGCGAGAACGCCCGCGGCACCGTGCTCGGCGGCGAGCCGACGGTGCTCGTCGGTGGAGGTGGCGCGTGAGCTCGAACTTCGACGATTCCATCTTGGGCACCGGCTGGCGCTTTCCGGTCGACGTGGGCGGCCGCGGTGGGTTTCGCCTGGCCAAAGGGGCCGACGCCATCGCCCAGTCGATCTGGCTGATCGTGTCGACGTCTCCCGGCGAGCGCATGATGCGCCCGGAGTTCGGCTGCGCGATCCACGACTTTGTGTTCGCGCCCAACAACGCCGGCACGCGTGCGGCCATCGCCCACCACGTCCAAGAGGCGCTGGTGCGCTGGGAGCCGCGCATCGACGTCATCGACGTGCGCGCCACCAGTGACGCCGAGCGCCCCAACCTGTTGCGCGTCGAGATCGACTACCGCGTGCGCGCCAACAACGCGGTGCACAATCTCGTCTATCCGTTCTTTTTGCAGGAGTAAGAGTCGATGCCGTTGACCCCACCCAAGCTCGACGATCGCGACTTCGAGGCCTTGTTCCGCGAGGCTCGAAACCGCATCCCGCAGTATCTGCCTGAGTGGACCGACTGGAACGAGAGCGACCCGGGCATCACGCTGCTGCAATTGCAGTCGTGGCTGGCCGAGACGATCCTGTATCGGCTCAACCAGGTGCCCGAGCTGCACTACGTCAAGATGCTCGAGCTGCTCGGCGAGGAGCTCTTGGCCGCCCAGCCGGCGGTGGCGCACCTGACCTTCGAGGCCAAGCCCGACGCGGGCTCGGAGGTGGTCGTACCGCCGCGCACGCGCGTGGCCGTCGACGACCCCGACCTCGACGCGCCACTCTATTTCGAGACCGAGACCTCCTTGGTGGCGTTGACGGCGACCCTCGACAAGGTCATTCGCCTCGAAGACGCCCGTCTGAGCGCGCAGACCTATCGCAGCCAGCCCGAGTTGATGCAGGACGTCAGCGAGCAGAACGGAGAGGACGCGCGCGCCTGGGCACCGTTTGGCGAGGCCGCCGCCGAGATCGGGCGCCAGGCGATGCCGGCGCTGCTGCTCGGCTTCAAGTCGAAGCAGCCGTTCACCCGCCAGGACTTCGCGTTGCATGTCGTGCCCCCCGATGCGCGCCGCCTGCTCGACGAGCCGCAGGGGCGTACCTCGCCGCCGGCGCCCGACGGCGAAGCGTTTCGGCTCGAGGCCGACGTCGACTGGGGGTTCTTCGACGGCAAGCGCTGGCGTCGCGCGGTCGTCCTCGACGATTCGAGCCGCGGCTTGTCGCGCACCGGCTACGTGCGCCTGCGCGTGACCGGGCCGTTGCCGCAGTTGCCGCTGTCGCAACTCGGCTATGTGGAGGCGAGCGACGACGAGGAGAGCTACTATTGGCTTCGAGCGCGGCTCAGCGGCGGGCACTATCCGACGGCCCCCGAGCTCGATCGCATCGTGACCAACACCGTGCGCGCGACCGCGTCGGTGACCGTGTACGACGAATCGTTGGGCGCCAGCGATGGCACCCCCAACCAGGTCTTCGCGCTCGCCAACCGCCCGGTGCTCGGCGCGATCGAGCTCGAGGTTCCCGAACTCGACGGCGAGCCGTGGATGGAGGTCGACGACTTCTATGCCTCGAGTCCTCACGACCGCCACTACGTGGTCAACCGCACCCGCGGCGAAATTTTGTTCGGCGACGGGCGGCGTGGGCGGATCCCCCCGGCGACGGCCGACGCGGTGATCGCGCGCGAGTATCGCTACGGAGGCGGGGCGGTGGGCAACGTGGGCGCGCAGACGATCACGACGCTGTTCGACCACCCGCGCGGCATCTCCGGGGTGACCAACCATCGGCCCTCCGACGGTGGGCGCGATGAGGAGACCTTGGACGAGGCGAAGATGCGCGTGGCCCATACCATGCGCAACGGAGACCGGGCGGTGACGTTGTCCGATTTCGAGCAGTTGGCGCTGCAAGCGGGCTCGTTGGCCCGCGCGCATGCCTTCGCAGCGTTGACGCCAGGGCCCGATGGGCAGACCGCCGGCCGGCGCATCGAGGTGGTCATCGTGCCGATGGGCGACGGCGATCATCCCGAGCCGTCGCCGACCCTGCTCGAGGAGGTCACGCGTTATCTCGATGGGCGTCGCCTGGTGACCACCGAGCTGTGTGTGCGCGGGCCGACCTACGTGCCCGTCGACCTCGCCGTGGAGGTGCGCGCCCAGCCCACTGCCGACCTGGCTGCGATTCGCGAGGAGGTCGACCGACGGCTGCGCGCCTACCTGCACCCGCTCGACGGGGGCAGGGATGCCGGCGGCTGGCCGTTCGGCCGAGACGTCTACTACTCGGAGTTGTTGCGCGAAGTCATGCTCGTCGACGGCGTCGGCCATGTGGCCGACCTGGTGCTGACGCGGCTGGTCGAGGCGTACGACGAGGCGCCGACCCAGGCGCAGATGGATGCGGCGCGCGATGGCTTGCCCAGTCTGTCGAAGCCGGGGTGCGCGCCTCAAATCGACGTGCTCGACACGACCGAACTCGACGATCAGGGAGAGCCGACCTTGCGCTACTATGTCACCGCCAGCTGGCGCTGCTGTGACCTGCCAGTCGAGGCCGGCGCGCTTATCGACGTGCGCCAGATCGAGGTCGCGGTGCGCTATGTCTACGAGGAGGGGCGATGACTCGAGTGCTTCGACCCTTCGATTTCGTGCTAGCCGACCAGCCGGGCTGGCGAATCGGTGAACAGGCCGGTGTGGAGGCCGACGCCGAGCTGCGCCTGGCGGTCAGCGATGCGTCGCCCGAGCCCGATGACGCTACAGCGGCGCCTGAAGAGCCGCCCGGCGTCGCCACGTGGCGCGGACATCTGTTCGTCTGTGACCCATTGGGGGATGTATGGTGGTGGTCGCCGAGCCGGCGCACCTTCGAGAAGCTCGCGCTGCCGACGCCTGGATGCGCGATCGAGTTGAGGCGGGTCATCGTCTTGGTCGCCCCGGGGACGGCCGACGAGCAGCATACGTCGGTGCGGCGAGACGACGAGGGGAGCTGGGGCATCGCCGAGCCGGTCGACTGGTTGCGCCTCGCAGATGAGGCGTTGGTGGTCACGGCTGCGCCTGGAACCGAGGTCGAGCTGCACCCGACGGGCGTAGCCGAACCGGTCGCGCTCGCGGTCGAGCCGAACGGACGAGCGCGCGTCGAATTCGCGCAGCTCGAGGGAGACCCGGGGTGGCCCGGCGGCATCACCGACCTGGCGGTGCGCGACGACGGCACGTTGCTCGCCGCGAACGCAGACAAGGTCGGCTATGTGCGCTTGCCCGAGCTGACGCTGCGCCGGCTCGTCGAGCGCCCGGCCGACGATGCCTGGTTGCCCGATGTCAGCGACAAGCTGGCCGTCGAGGCGGGACGCCTGCTCATTGGCGTCGACGGCGTCGGGCCCGGTTGTTGTGAGGAGACGTGGATCGAGACGGGCATCGCCATCGATACCGCCGGCCACGTCACGCTGCCCGACGGCCAGACGGCGTTCGTGACTCGACCACCGGCGCCCGTGAGCTACACCCGCTCGGGGTGGGTTCTGTTCGAAATGTTCGATTCGGGGCGAGAAGATAACCGCTGGCACCGGGTGGTCATCGACGCCGCGGTGCCCGAGGGGGCGGCGCTGCAGGTCTTTGCTGCCAGCACGAACTTGGAGCGCGCGCCGCTGTCTGCGCAGAACGTCGACGACGCCGCGCTGCGCCCGCCGAGCTACCGGGAGAGCAAGGCCGGGGCGCGCGAGTGGATGATCATGTGCCCGCCGGGGCGCTACCTGCAATTGGGCGTTCGGCTGCGTGGCTCGGGAGCGAGTACTGCCCGGGTGCGCGCGATTTATCTGTACGCGCACCGCCAGACGGCGGTCGAGTTTTTGCCGCGGGTCTACCGTAGCGAGCCGGCCCGCCGCGACGTGCTCGAGCGTCTGCAGGGTCTGTTCGACACCGTCTTCGCCGAGCTCGAACAGCAGGCGATCGATTTTCCGCGCTGGCTCGACGTCGACGCCGCCCCGGCGAGGGTGCTGCCCTGGCTGGCGTCGTGGTTCGACCTGCGCCTGCTCGCCCAGTGGGATGATGCGACGAGGCGCGCCTTTTTGCGCGAGGTGGCAGACCTGCACCGCCGACGCGGCACCGTGGGCGGGCTGCGTCGGATAGTTCAATTGCACTGCGGTCTGGCGCGTCCGCCACAAATTATCGAGCACTTTCGCGGTCGCCTACACGACAAGCTTCGTCGTTGGCTCGACTCGCCCGAGGTCGACGCCGCCCATCACTTCAGCGTCTACGTGCCCGCCGCGGCGGTGGCCACCGACGAAAAGCGCCTGACGCTTCGAAGGCTGATCTCCCAACACGCTCCGGCGCATACCCACTTCGATATCGTGGGCGTCGAGCCCGGGGTGCGCTTGGCCGCGCCGGGCGTGCGTGCCTCGGCGCTCGGCGTCGACGCGCTGCTGGGGCCGCGGGGCGACTGGCGGCTGCCGGCCGACGACGAGCCGGTCGACCGAAGTGTCTTGGACCGCACCACGATCACCTCCCAGCTCGACGCGGCGGACCGCCGCCGGCTGGGCCAGAGCCATCTCAACCAGAGCCATCTCAATCAGACCCAAACCCGCTTCCGCGCGCGTCCGTGCGATGACGGCGGCGCCGATACCCATCGAGGGAGCCACACATGACAGAGAGTACCGACAAGACTGCGTTCGACGGCTGCCAGACATGCGGCACGCACACCTTCGAGCGCAATCACTATTTCGACGGCAAGCTGCTCGAGGCGCGCGATTTTGTCGACGAGCAGGACTACGTGCGCGGCAAGTCAATGCTTCATAACAGTCACGTGCACGGCTTCGGAACCGTGTGCGGCCTGAAGGTCGTCGAGCACCCGCGCGCGGGATGCCGCACCGACTACGTGGTCGTCGAGCCAGGGCTGGCGCTGGACTGCTGCGGCCGCGAGATCGTTATCGACTCGCGCCAGGTCGTCGACGTGCGCACGCTCGCCGAGGAGGCGGTGGCCGAGGCAGAGGGCCCGGTCGATTTGCACCTGGTGCTGCACTACGACGAGTGCCTGGCCGAGCCGACGCCCACGCTGCTGGGCGGTTGTGGATGTGACAACGAGGCGACCGCGCACGGCCGCGTCGTCGAGCGCTTTGGCTTCGATGTGCGCCCAGCCCGGCAGGGCGCAGCCGACGAGCCACCGGTGGGCGCCGCGCTCGACTGGCGCAACACGCTGAGCTGCGAGAGCCCGCGGGCGATGACCAGCGACCGCGCGCTCGAGCGACTGTGGGTGGGCACGTGGAACGAGGAGGACGGCGAGGGGGCTGTGCGCGCCTACGACACCACCACCCACCGGATGGTCTCGCGCCACGAGACAGGCAACCGGGTGCCCACGGCCATCGCCGCGTCGGCCTACGGAGAGTGGCTCTACTTGGCCACCCGCACCCGGGGAGCGCCTCGGCCGCAGCTCCACATCTTGAATCGGAGCGCGCTCGACGCCGACCCCGACGCCGCCCAAGCCGCGTTCATCAAGCTCGACGGCGCTCCGGTCGTCTCGCTGGAGGTCTCCAGCCGCGACGGCAGCTTGTGCGCGGTGCAAGCCGACGGCACGATCCTCAAATTCCGCAGCGACGACCTGCAAGAAGCCGCTCGAGACGGCGGTGAGGTCACCGTCGACCACCTCGAGTTGAAATTGGCCGACACGGTCGACTCGGGCGCGAACACCGTCGACGTCACCGCGACGGTCCAGTCGACCGACGGGGTGTGGCTGGTCGTCGGAGACACCACAGACGCGCGCGTCTTCGTGGTCAACTTGCCCCAATTCGAGCGTGGCTTCGACACCGACCCGCAGTGGATGCGCGACAACCTCGCGCGCCCCTTCGCCCTGCGCCCGGGCGATACCGCCGAGGCGCTGGCGTTGAGCTATGACGGCGGCTACCTGCACGTGTTGTCGCCGACAGGCGCGCTCTATCGGCTGCAGACAGGCTCGGGCCTGGGGGATTTCGTGCCGCTCGTCGGCCAGAACCCCGGCGAGGGTGACACCGACAAGTTCGTGCGCCTCGAGCTTCCCGATGTGACGGGCGTCGACGACCCGTGGCGGCGTTTGCCGGTCGACCTTGCCGTCTCGCCGCGCGATGCGTGGGCGTATGTGTTGCGTCGCCACGAGGCGGCCGATTCGGGCCTGCCGCGCGATCGCGGCGAGGTGGTGGTGGTCGACCTCGAGCGCTTCGGCGCTCGTCAGGGCGACGTCGACGACCCCGAAGAGGTCGGCAAGCTCCACCGCATCGGCACGGTCGTCGACGGGCTGCCCCGCGGCCAGCACATGGCCTACGTGGGCCGGCGCTTGTACGTGGGCGCCGACGCGGTCGAGGACGGCGAGGTCGACGACGAGGCTGGCAGCATCTCGGTGGTCTACGTCGATGAGACGAGCTGCGATGTGCTCATCGAGCGCGCCATCGACGGGTGCCCGACCTGCGAGGACGACGCGGTCGTACTGGCGACCATCAAGGGATTCGTCGATGGGCGGCAGGTACGCGACCTGGAGGTCGAGGACGACGAGGAGGTCGCCCGCATCGACAACCTCGCCGACCGGCCTCTGGTGCCGAGCACGACGACGCTCAAAGAGGTCATCGAGTGCGTGCTCGAGCGTGGGGCGACCGAGGGCTTGCCCGGCCCGCGTGGGCCGGGAGGTCCGGCCGGGCCGGAGGGGCCCAAGGGAGACACCGGGCCCGAGGGACCGCAGGGGCCGACCGGACCCGAGGGGCCTGCGGGCCGAGACGGTCGCGACGGCGAAGGCATCGAGGACGTCGACTGGGAGTTCGGCGAGGCGTGGGACGTCGACCTGGTCGACCGTACCGTGGTCGTGACGATCCCCGACGAGTTCGACAAGAAAAACCTCAACCGGGTGGTGGGGGCGAGTTGGCATCACGACGAGGTGATCAAACGTGGCGATCTGCCTGCACTGTTGGAGGCCGAAGCGGGCAGCGTGCGGCCCGGGCTTGTGGTCCAGTTCGCGCGTCCGGTCGCCTGGCATTCGCTCAACCGGCGAAGCTGCGAGGTGATCTTCGTCGACGACGACAAGGGTTGGCTGCAGCAGCGGGGGGTCCCCATCGACATCGTCCCATGGGACCAGGCAACTCCCTCGAAGCTCGACGTGCGCTGGCGGCTGGGCGAGGACGACCGGAACGCCGAGTTCGAGCTGCTCACCGGAGGCAACGGCGTCACCGATACAGAACCACTCGGCTTGGTCAGGGCTGTTCGCTTGATTCCCGACGCAGGCATTGTCGCGGACCTGGTTTCTCGAGCGGTCGAGCTGCGCGTCATCCTGCACGGCGACTGGATTGTCGACGCCAAGGGGCGCCCGCTGGACGGCGACCACATCTGGCCGGGCGTGCCCGAGGGGGCATTCAACGTGTCGGTCGACGGGCAGGCCCGGCAATTCGAGGGACGCCACAGCGGCAACGGCGCGCCTGGCGGCGACTGGATTAGCATCCTGAATATCATTGACGGTTGAGCGGACTGGATCGACTCGAGAGGAAGATAAATGGCACAACAAAAGAATGATGCAGCGACCTCGGGCGGCTTGACGCGGCCGCGCTATTTCCCCCGGCAGGTGGTCACCGCCGCCGACCTGATGGCCGAGCAGGCCTATTTTCGGGCGCGGATGCGCCGTCAAAACCGACTGTTGCACGGCTGCGGCGTCGCCTGCGGGCTGGAGGTCTTCGTCGACAAGTCGAAGTATAGCGAGGCGGGTCCGGTCGTGCGGATCACCTCGGGCTATGCGTTGGGGCCCGACGGCGAGGAGATCTGGGTGCCCGAGGACCGCGAGGTCGTCGTCGACTGCTGGTCGTCGGAGCCGAGCAACTGCGAGCTGTTACACGAGGGCGCGCTCGGCGAGTTCGACCGCGTCTGGGTGGCGGTGCGTTGGGCTGAGGCCGAGATTGCCGACGCCTGGTCGGTGCCCGGCGAGTGCATGTCGCGCGCCGAGCGCGAGACGGCGCGCATGGCCGAGACCTACGAGCTGCGGCTGTTCACCGAAAAGCCGACCTGCTGCGAGCCGATGTCGTGTGCCGAGGCCTGGAAGCGGGTCAATCGCGAGGAGCCGCCTCAGAGCGTTGAGGACGCCGCGGCGTGTCCGAGCTGCGAGGGTGAAGGCTGGGTGGTGTTGGCCGCGCTGGGTCAAAACGAGGCCGAGCAGATCGTGGTCGATTACGCCCCGCGGGTGACGCTTCCGGCGGTCGCCCCGCTGGCCAAGGTCGTCGAGTGCGGCCTCGCGCAGGTCTCCACCGAGATCACCATCGACGCCATCGTGCCGGCGGTCGGCCATCCGATGGAGACCGTCGAGGTCGCCATCGTCGGCCAGAATATCGGCGGCACGAGGACGGTGACGTTCGACGACGGCAATATCGACGCCTACGTGACCGACCGGTCCAACGACGGCTGGATCTTGGCGCGCCTCGAGATCGGCGAGGCTTCACAAGGCCCCAAAGCGTTCGTGCTCGAGGGGCCCGACTTCACCGCGCAAAGCGAGGACTTCAGCGTCTACTTCGACGTCCAGGCGGCCGAGGTCGTCGAGCCGAGCCCGCAGATCTTGAGCATCGAGCCCGACCAGGTCGTCGGCGGTTTCGGATATCCCACGACTATCGGCGGCATCGCGCTGAGCGGGACGACGGCGGTGCACTTCTTGAAGCCGGCCGACGACCCGGTCTGGGATACGGCGACCACTGGCCACACGTCGGCCGATTGGCTGACCGGCGGGATGAGCCAGCCGCTCAAGCGAATGCCGGCGGACGTCATCGACACCGACCTGCAGATGCAGGTGTTCAACTCGAGCTACGATCGCATCGTCGGCGGCCTGTCGGTCGCCAAGTCCGCCGCGTTGGGCGAACGCCGGTTCGTGGCGCTGCGCGGCGACGGCTCGTACGTCGCCAGCGGCAACGTCACCCTGGAGGTCGTCTTCGGCAAGGCGCCTCAGGACGACACCTACGGAACCTACGGGAGCTACGACTCGGGCGGCGTGCTCGCCGGGCGCTACGGCAAGAGCGCCGGTGGCGACCTCACCCGCGCCGACAAGACGTGGACCGTGGACATGGTCGACGAAATTGGCAAGGTCCGCCGCGACATCCTCGAGCAGAGCGGTGTCTACACCGTCACCGAACTCGCCTTCTTGGAGGCCGACGAATTGGCCGGCACGTTGGGCGTCTCGGAGTCCGAGGCGACCAAGATGATCGACGACGCCAAGGGGATCATGCGGACCAAATTGGGCTAGGGAGAGGGGGCCTCGGTGGCCACGGCCGCCCGACAGAGCGCCCAAGCGCAAGGCGCCGCGCGCGAAGCCCGGCCCACACTCGGGCTCGGGCAGACCTCTCGACGTGGCAAGTCCGGCCCGTCGAAGGGCCGGAATGCGGGCGCAGATGTGCGTTTTTCGGACCTTCCTGCTGCGTTCCAGCGCTTGATCCGTCGAGCTGGCCTGCCGGCGACTGACGCCACCGCCCCCGAAGCCGGCGAAAGCGCCCGATGCACCGGATAGGCCTAAGACGCCGGACAGGTTGGATAAGCCCAGGGACGCGGACGGGCCGAAGAAAAGAGACCGAGACAAAGATCACGATAACGAGAGCCCACGTGAAAAGCTTCGTCGCGTGAAGCGGATTGTTTATCCTCAGCTCAAGCGCATGCTCGACGACGGCGAGTCCGAAGTAACTCTTCGTGCACACTTGCGATATCTTGCCAGAATTCATCGCGTGCGCTGGATCAAGCTCTTCCGTCGAGGACGAAGGTTCTCAATTCGCATTCGAGTTAATCCCGAAGATGAGATTCTCGATGGTGTCTCAGTCAATATTCAAGAGCTTCTCGTCGCACTCGATGACATTGCCCTCGAGCTTCGACGCAGGTATACTCCAAGCTACGTCAAAGAAATCGAGGGATCTCGTCGGATGTCGCGCCCTGTCATGAATAATGACACGCGTCGTAGAGAAGGCGAGAAGTGGGCCAATGATGCCCCCGAGAAGCATCGCCCGAGGCGGCATCATTTCAATGTGCCGGTGAAGGCGGCGATGGTAGACGTCCTCGAGGTCATGAGTCGCCAGCACCCTCGCCGCCCGGGCATGTTCGAGGAATGGAGTTTCGGAGACGCATCCATATTCAAACAGTTCGGCAAGAACGTACCGGGCTCCACGGGAAATCGTCTAGTTGGTCTGGAAGTGCCCAGCAGCGAGCGCTCCTTTGGAGGATCTCCATACGCAAGTTGGGGAGACTTCGATAAGACGAGCGCCGGCTACCGTGGCGGTGATGTGACTCGTTGGCGCGAAATCGTGGGGCTTCCGGGAGCCTCAGCATCCCGAGGCACACTCGCAAGAGAGCTTGCCCGCAGTGGGGTGGAGAGCGAGGTCGTCGAAGCGATCGTTGGCGCTCTGAAAACGCGAAAAATTCCGGAGGGCGCACGGGGAAGCGCGATTTTTGAGGTGGCAATGATTCTGTTCACCCAAGAAGCACACCGCAACCCGCGGGCATTGCTACACAACATGATGATGTTGGACCGCTTGTCGGGGCATGCGACCGAAGACACGGGGGAGCGCGCACAGAAATGGTTGGAAGCGTTCGGGCAACATCCAATGGGCCCCAAGGGGGCGATGAAGCGCACCCGTGCGCTGGATGAAGCGATGGCGGGCTGGCGTGGCGAGATCGAGGCCGGTCGGACTCCCGCCGATCCAAAGGCTTATAATCGCGGTCCAGGAGGCGGTGCAGATGCGGAACGTGCGATGTGGATGGAGTACAATTCAATCAAGGCGTGGGTGCGCGCGATGGACTGGGATTTTGATGACTTGTCGAGTGAGCGTGAGAAGCGCGAGGAGCTAGTGCAAACGATTCGAACACGGATGATGGCGCGAGCCAGAGCACTCAACCTGATATAGATGAGGATGTCGTGGCACCTACAGATATCATCAAGGTGACGCCCAAAGAGCGATTCACCTCGCAGCAAAGATCTCCGTTCGAGATGGCGCTCCAGTCGATGGGCTTTGTCGTCCAAGATACTTCCATGGGGAACCGACTCGAGGACATTCCCACCGTGATTCGGCTTCGGCGTCTGGCTTCTGAGCGGGTCGTTACGCTTTACGAGTATAGCTTCAACTTGTGGGCGGGACTGTTTCGTGCGGAGGCCTCGGTCATAGACTCGCTGGCGGAATATCTGCCTCTGATGACTGCCGAAGAGGCCTTTGAGCGCGCCGAAACCAGCATCGGCACGCTCGAGGCCGACCTCGATGTTGGATTACTTGCCTTTCATGCTCCCAACGAGCCCGAGCCGAAGTGGCTTTCGCTGTTCCTGCAGTACTTGGAACACGACGACCCGATGGTGCGCCAATGTGCGTGTGCTTCGATCCGCTGGGTCGGCGATGTGAGCGATCCAGGCTGGCCGCAGTTGTGGGACGAGGTGCGTCGAATGGAGCGCGATGACCCCAATGCCGAGGTTCGCGAAGATGCGAGCAAGGTGCTTCATTGGAGAGAAGGCCCAAAGGCGGAGATCATCCCATGAGGGTCCCAACCAATATTCGCCTCTTTCCTGACCCCCCGTTTGGAGGCGCTGGAGAGGCTGAGTTGCGCAAGGTGATGAACGCCGGGGGCTTGAGGTGTGTCGAGTCCATGGAGCCCGACGAAGAGCTTGGCCTTCCGTTGCTCTTGACCTTCGACTTGGATGACTGGGACGCGATGCTGACGGTGATCTTTGAGCCGCAGGCCGACTTGTGGTGGGGACACCTCGAAGGTCCCGAGGCCGCCACGGCGCAAGCGTCGATCACCAGCCATGGCGACTGGCTCGACACTGCCGGTGTGCTCGCGTGGGTCGAGCGAGCTACGCGTTCCACAGAGCATCGTCGTGCAGCGCCGTTCTTGCTGGCACGAGCTGCTCCTGAATCCCCTGAGGAGGCGTGGATTGAGGCCGCTCGAAGGCTTCTCAGTGATGATGATCCACTGGTGCGCGAAGCAATGGCACGGGGGCTGATCGAGGGCGTTTCCTCCGTGGCGACCACGGCGAAGCTCCAACCCGAGCTCGAGACCATCGCTGATGCGGACCCGTGTGACTCGGTTCGGCGCGCCGCTCGGTTGGCGCTGGACCGGGCGGAGGAACCTCGCTTCGAGGTCCCGAGGCGTTTCCGGCATTTCGACACCTCGAACATCGACGACACATCAATCAAGCAGCGGCGCGCGGTGTTTCGTGATCAGGACATCCACGCAGATGACTTTGCAGTGCTGGCCCAAGATGTTGGAATGGTATGGGACGGCTCGACTCATACTGCCCATGGCTTTGAGGCTCGATCGGAGTTCTGGACAGATCCCGCCAGCCAAGTGCAGGTGGCCTTTGTTGATGACCCAATCATGGGGGTCGCTTTCTTGGTCATCCGCGGGGACCAGACGAGGCGAGTCGCCAAATTGCTAGAGGCAGCTGAAGTCACTTCAGCCGACGAGCTCCTCGAGGCGTACCAGTCCGCGTCCGCGCGTGACCTAGAACAGCGGTTCTCCTACCTTCGCCAACTCATCTGTGCCCTCGAGCCTCGCCGAGCGCCGAAGGATGCCATCGACCTTCTGGTCAGCTTGGTGAGCTCACCCGAGTTTGACGAGGCATATGCAGCAATCACCGCGCTCGACTACTGTTGGGAGGATCGGCTCGCCCGGGCCATCGGCGACCGACTGGCTGAGGAACGGCGACCCAAGCTTCGTCGGCAAGCGCGGGATGTCTTAGATCGCTATTTGTCGAAGCTCGAGCGCCTGCGAAGGGCTGAACCGGACTGAGTGTTTTCGTGCACTCATCCATCGCGATGCGACGCCTTGTTCGCCTGTCGTCTATGAAGTACACTTTTGCGCTTACGGATATTGCTTGATGTGTGGGGCCAGGGGCGCCGACGATGTTGTATTGGATAGATGATGAGAGCGCCCCCGACTCGAGCGTGAGGACAGGGGCGGGGTGACCACAGCAACGGCAAGGCAGAGCGCTCAGGGGCGCGACACGACGCGCGCTTCGAAGCCCTCGTTGGGCATGGGCGCGAAGACGCAGCGTCGCAAGTCGAGCGCGTCGCAAAGTCGCGACCCAGGCGCCGACGTGCGTTTTGCGGAGCTCCCTGCGTTGTACCAGCGGCTCATCCGCCAGGTCGGTCTTCCCCAGACCGATGCCACCGCCCGCGCCCTGCGGGCACCCGGCAATAACACCGTCAAGACGACCGTCGCCAAGGCGCTGGCCAAGAATATGTTCTCGGGGAGCGGCTCCGAGAGCCGGAGCATCCTCGACGATATCGGCGGGCTGGCCCAGGACGGGCTCGACATGCTCTCGGACGTGGGCTCGGGGATCGTCGAAGGTGTGTCGAATTTCGGCTCTTGGCTCGGCGGCCTTGCCCAGCAGGGCGTGGACTACCTGGCCGAGACGATCGTGCCCGGGCTGGTCCCGTTCATGAAGACCATCGCGGAGGCCTCGCCGCTGAACAACCCGCTGGTCGAGGCGATGTGCGACGGGGTGGCCGACTGGGTCAAGGCGCGCACCGAGCAATGGGAGGGCGTCGACGGCATCAAGCCGTTCTTCGAGCGCATGGCCAAGAGCGCCAAGGCGATGACGGCGGCCATCGACGCGATGGTCGAGCAGTCGGGCAAGGCGCTGGGCGAGGCGTTCCGGCCGTATGTCGAGTTTTTGGTCGAGTATATCAACCCCTGGCTCGACAAGATGACCGAGCAGGTCGAAAAGGACCAGGAGGAGTCGCGGCGCTGGTGGAACGATGTGGCCAGCAACGTGGGCGACTTTATCCAGGGCGTCTGGGACAGCCTCAAGGCGCTGGCCAAGCCGCTGTGGGACCTGATCGGCCCGGCGGTCAAGAAAGTATGGGGCTGGATCAAAGATCTGTTCGACCTGGCCGTCGAAGGCGTCACCGGGCTGTGGAATTGGCTGGTCGAGCAGGCCGTGGCCCTGTGGAAGACGGTCGACGAGATGCTCGGGCTGTCGGCCTGGATCGAAAAAATCCAGGAGTTGGGGCGGATTCTGTATCCGTTCACCCCGCTGGGGATGATCCAAACACTGTACGACGAGTTCGGGGTGTACTGGGAGCAGCTCAAGTCGTGGTGGTCGGACCTCGACTTCGCCGCGATCTTGAAGGACTCGCTCGACTACATCACCGAGGAGGTTCTGCCGCAGGTCCTCGAGATGCTGCGTGGGGTCGCCGGGGTGTTGGGCTCGGTGTTGTCGACGGTCTCCGGCGCGTTGAAAGGCGTCATCGAGACCATCGAAGGGTTCATGGGCAAGCTGGGCATCGAGGGATGCTTCCGGGCGATTGCGATCATCTTCGAGTGGATGGCCGAGCAGTGCCGCAAGGTGGCGTCGTGGAGCGACGAGTTCTTCGAGGAGCTCGTCGCCGCCGCGCTCGATATGATTCGGGCGGTGGCCGCGCTGCTCGAGCCGATCTTGTCGTTCTTGGTCAAGCTCCTCGTGGTGGTCTCCAACCCGTTGCTCGCCCCGGTGGTGCTCACCGCGGCGATCTGGCTCTTGCTTCCGGACGACCTGAAGCCTCCGGTCATCGGCTTCATCGCGCGGCTGTGCATTCTGGCGATCACATCTATGCCCGAGGGCCTGTTGATGGCCGGGCCGATCCAGCTATTCATCAAATACGCGATGCTCGGCTTCTTCGAGGAGATCAAGCGTCGCGCCGACGCCGCGGGCAAGTCGGGCGAAGCCGGCAAAGAGGCCGAAGAGCTCATCACGATGAGCAACCGGGCCGCGCACCTGTTGACCGGCGGCGGCATCGCCTTCATCGGCGGGTTCCTGGTGGGCGTGCTCGTGGGCATCGTCGAGGGGATCCTCGATCCGATCATCTTGATCTTCGAGATCATCCGAATTGCGGTCAAAGCGGTCGCGTGGTTGGCGAAGATGTTCGGCTCGATGTTATCACCCAATGGGTCACCGGGAGCGTCGGGCGCGGCGGCTGCGGCAGGTGCGAGCGGCTTTGCCGGCATGCAGGGAGCGACGGCGGACTCACAGGCGCAGCAGTGGCCGCCGCAGCCCTCGGCCGCCACCCGGGCCGCGGTGATGCAGGCCGCAGCGGAAAACCAGAGCACCGGGGGCGACGCGCAGAAGCTCGAAGAGACGCTGCGCGACGCCGACCCGCCCAACCCGCTCGAGCGCATCATGGCGCTGCTCGACTCGGCCACCGCCAAGATCAAGGGGCTGGCCAAATCCGGCGGCGAAAAGATGCTCGAGGGGCTGTTCGGCCTGCTGTCGATGTCCGACTGGGACCTGGGCTACAACTTCGGCAAGCTGGTGGGCATGATCTTGCTTGAGGTCATCCTGATCATCGTGTCGATGGGAGGCTGGGGGGCGGTGACTGCCGCCAAGCCGTTCATCAAGCTGGCCGCCAAGCTTTTGAACAAGGTCGACGACGTCGTCCTGGTCATCCAGAAGGCGTTCAAGCCCGCCAAAGGTCTGCTGATGCGCGGGCTCGACGGCGCGGCCGACTTCTTGAGCAATATCCCCGGGCTCGGGCCGATCTTCGCGCGCGTCCAGCGCGCCTTCAAGGCGATGCTGCGCTACGGCGACGAGGTGCCCGACGCGCCGCCGGTGGGGCGTGGCGGGGCGCCGGCGGCGGCCCGCAAGCCCGACGTGCCCAGCGCTTCGAAGGCGCCCGATGCGCCCTCGTCTGGTCAGAAGTCAAAGCGCCCTCGTCGCCGACCGGATGCTGCTGAAAAGCAGAAGGCCCTTTTGGAAGCGCGCGCCATCGAGGCCTCTTTCGATGCAGCCGACCGCCCCGTCGAGCAAGCCCTGGCGGCGCTTCAACTGCTTCGCAAGCCGTACCCCTGGATCAAGGACTTCCGCGCCGAGGCCGAAGCTGGCGACGGCCGATACTCAATTTGGATGATCGCCAGCAAAACCCGCGTCGGCAGCTACACCGAAAGAGTCGAAGCGCATGTCGCCGAGAGCCGAAAGGCGCGCGAGGCGAGTGGGTTCCAAAAATTCGCCGCACGGGAGTCCTATGTTAATACGTTCTCGACCGAGGAGCTCGCAAAGCTCGAGGGCGCGCTGGGTAAGGGATTCTGGCGAGATTACTCCGAACTGGGTATCCGCGCCGAGGACGTCAAAAAGGCGGTCGACAAGTTCGGGCTAAGTAGGGTCGGCGAGATGCGCTCGGAGGTGCTGGCCCGCTCGATCAAGCCGCCGATGTCGGCGGGCAATTGGAAGAACGTGTCGGAAAACCAATTCGTCGCCGACTATCTGAGCCGCTACCCCAAGTCGACGCTGTCGGTGGGCGATATTCGCAAGAACTATCGTGCCGGCCAGCGTCTCAACCCCGAGTCGGGCAGCCTGAAGGTCCCCGCCGAGTTCAAAGGCGAGTTGCCGGTCGAAAAGGCCAAGTTTCGCCCGGTGGGTCCGAACGGCGAAACCTCTCGGAAGTTCCCGATTCCCGAGTCGGTCAAAAGGAAATTCGAGAAAATTCTCGAGGACCGTGAGAAGGCCCGCCGACTGCGCGACTTGCACAAGGAGCGAGGCCTGGACGCCGAGGCAAAGAAGTACTCCTGGCGCGTTCAACGAGCCAGTGAGAAGTTAGGAGAACTTGGCACCGAGGCATGGATCAAGGATCATGCGCTCGACTGGCTCAAGGCGACCGGGCGGGTGCCCGCCGACCTCGACAAGTTGCACAGCGTCAAGCGCATTGTGGGCAACCCCTATGAGGTCGGAAAGCCCGGGGAGTTCGACCAGATCTGGGAGATCGTGCCTCGTAAAGGCGAGCCGCCTATTCGGGTGATCCCCGAGGCCAAGGGGGGGGCTGCCGGAAGAGGATCGCGCATGGGAGCAGGCGGATTTAAGAGGTACGAGCAAGGGCATCCGGGATATAAAGATATTGTTCTAGAGGAAATGAAGGGTAAGTCGACCAAGTTGCTCGACTCGACGGACCATCTCCGCAAGAAGCAAGGCAGAGAGTTGAGAAGGGTGGTTCGCGATTTGACGCGTGCCGAAAAGCAGGGTCAGCTTGCGTACCTGCAGATCCGGGCTGGTTTTAAGAAAAATAGGCCAGCCCGAACACTCGACGAGATCGAGAAGGGACTGCTTCCAGAACTAGAGATTGAGATAGGCGAGTTTGATCTGACAATGATGGAGTAGCAACTTATGGCGAGAATCGATCGACATCAGAACCGAGTTTGGCTGGCGGAACTTGAAGTGGAAGAGTTATCAGAAATGCTCGACGACTCCTTTTCCATTATTCGGCAGATTCCCCGACTCACATCATTGAATTCAATCCAACACGAGGCGCGTAGTCTTGCCGCGTTTCAATCCGTGTTGGATCCCAAAGCCCCTGAAATCCGCATGTGTTTCATATCTGCAGCGCGCGCGATTGCGGGTTTGTACCACTGTGCTCAAAAGGAAGAGGGCACTGTCGAGGTTGAGCTTGGCGATGGAGGCGCCCCCGTGGTGTTCGAGGCGACCGGCATCAACGCGCTGACCCACGACGGAACGTGGCAGACGGGGTTTCACCTGGCAGCGATTCTGCGTGATCGTGAATTGATGGACTTGCTCTGCACATTCACGACGGACCAACTCCGACAGGCACCGGGCGTGACCTCCGAGCCGTTCTTTTACCCGTTCGTCGAGGCACTTCGCGGCTATTGGGCCGGTGATCCGAACACGGCGATGTACTTGGCCGAGGCGATGGAGTTGACCGAACCTGAGCGCTTGGTGATGGCCAATCCCGACGCGGTTTTGCATCGCGCAGTGCCGTGGATGGAGGTCTTTTTCCGACTGCTCGAGCATGACCAGAAGGCGTTCAACGACGCCCTTGTGAAGGCGCTCGAGTTGCACAAGGCATACTGGGGAAGCGAAACCGCCGATCGCGCTGACGATATCGAAGGCATCCTGGCGCTCGAATTGTGCAGTATGGCCGCGCTCGCCTACGAGCAAGACATCGAGATTCAGGTCGAGTCGGACTATATCCCCGGCTGGCTTGTGCGCGGCGAGGTTGCCCAACAGGACTGAGCGCGCACAACGCGAGCCTTTGCATGGTGAGCCCTTCGTGGCCCCAACCCGCTCGAGCGGATCATGGCGCTGCTCGACTCGGCCACCGCCAAGATCAATGGGCTGGCCAAATCGGGCGGCGAGAAGATGCTCGAGGGCCTGCTCGGCCTGCTGTCGATGTCCGATTGGGACCTAGGCTACAACTTCGGCAAGTTGGTGGGCATGATCTTGCTCGAGGTCATCCTGATCATCGTGTCGATGGGAGGCTGGGGGGCGGTGACCGCCGCCAAGCCGTTCATCAAGCTGGCCGCCAAGCTTTTGAACAAGGTCGACGACGTCGTCCTGGTCATCCAGAAGGCGTTCAGGCCGGCCAAGGGCCTGCTGATGCGCGGGCTCGACGGCGCGGCCGACTTCTTGAGCAATATCCCCGGGCTGGGGCCGATCTTTGCGCGCGTCCAGCGCGCCTTCAAGGCAAGGGAGGGGCGCTACCATTTACGATGGGTGGCTATCAGCGTGCAGCTCGCCAGGTTCGCCATCACGGCTTCGACCTCGGTCCGAGCATCGAGGACGACGAACGCAGGAGAGAGTTCGACCGGTATCTCTCGAAGGGAAAGACGACTCCCGGCCTCCGAGATGAGATCCGTCGGCGAGAAGAGGCCTTCTTGGAGCGCGTGGGTGACCTCTTCGGACAGCAACTGGTGGCTTTGGATGAGCGCGCGTTCAAGCGTGCGGTTTTGCGGTATATGCAACGCTTCTACGGTGTTTCAGGAAGACTACGTGACCGCGCACGAATCCTGTGGGAGACAGGCAATATTCGCCTAAAACAACTCGTGTTCGGGTTCTTAGAGAGAGATTAACGTCATGACACCTTCCGATGAGACTCAACGTACATTGATCCTCAAGCCAGAAGTGACGCGTGCAGACGTGCTCGCTGCAGCCAACGCTCTCGACTTCGATTGGACGGAAGATTACGAGGCCGTTCCCGAACAAGGAATCTTCTTCAATCGAGTATGGGTCGATCGAGAGGAGACGACGGCCATCATCTTGATTGAAGATACGTCGCTCGATTTGAACGTGCTGGTCACCAAAGGACGGCGCGCGAAGAAGACCGCGCGCCAATTGGCCAAGCGTCTCGACGTATGGTCGGAGCAGGAGTTGTGGAGAGCAGTCGAGCGGGCGTCTTCGGCCGAGGCGTTGTCCGCGAGTTTGCGTCGATGGACCATGGGACGGCTCTACGACATGTCCCGCCGCGAGCGCAGCGCGCTCGAAGAGTATCTCGAACACAAATCCCCGGCGGTCAGGTTGGCTGCGGTCGATTCGATGGGGTACCTCGGCCATCCCGGCTTTATTGGGCTCCTCGACGACGTCGCCAACGCAGACGACGACGAGCAGGTACGGCAGGCGGCTCAGTTTGTGGCGGATGGGATACGAGAACTGTCGTAAGAGTGACAGTGGTTCAGGAGTTGTGAGGCGGCGATCCCGACGGCGAGGTTCGCCGCAGCGGATGCACTCCCTCCGAATCACCAGACACTTTCGTGTCTGTGTTTGGTGCGCGGCGAGTTCATTGCATGATACAGAGGGGCTCATGTCTATCGATGTCGACATCCGCGCGTTGGACTGCCGGTTTCACCTGCCCGAGGGCATGGACGACGCCGCCGGCACCCGCCAGCGTTTGACCAAGCTCGCCGGCGGCCGACTGGTCGAGGCGTGCGCCGAGGCGCTCGACGCGCTGCCCGATGACGGGGCGCTGTGGCGCGTTCGCCACGTCCATCTCGACATTTGCGTCGACGCCAAGGGCATGAGCGACGCCGAGATCGCCGATCTGTGGGGGCAGGCCCTGGCGCGAGCGCTCGGCGAGGCGATGGCCTCGGGCGGGGCGAGCGAGGACGTGCGGCGCTTCGAGTCGGCGCGCGCCTTCGTGGTCGCCTTTTTGCGCGACCTGATCGACGGGCGCGCCCACGGTCGGTGGTATTACGAAGAGTTTCGACACCTGCAGTCGCTGCCGGCGGCCGACGTGACCGTCGAGTTGCTGGGCGTGCGGCCGGCGTGGATCGTCGAGTCGCTCGTCGAGCTGGCCGGCTCGGGGCATCTCGAGAGGTTGGTCGCCCGTTGGACTGACCGCCAGTCGCGCCGGCTCATCGACGCGCTGGGCCTGACCTTCTATCCGCCGCCGCCGTCGCGGCTGCCGTCGGCCGTCGGCGACTGGCTTGGTAGCGTCTCCCTCGAGAAGGATGCGAGCCGCGACGCCGAGGCGCGCAACCGGTGGCGGCTCTTTGTGGCGGCGCTGTCGGTCGAGTCGTCTGATGGCTCGCCCGGCCAGCGCCCGCAGATAGCCTGGCGGCTCGCCCACGCGGTCGCCACGCTGCAGCGATTGGCGCGGCGCTCGCCCAAGGCGCTGCGGATGCTCATCGATGGCAGAGTCGAGGCGGCCGCCGCGGCGATAGCGACCGAGTCGTGGGCCGCGCCGGTGGTCGGCTGGCTGACTGAGGCGCTCGGGCATCCACGGCGTGTCGAAGCGCTCGCGGCGCTCGCTCGGGCGTCGAGCGAACGGTCGGCGCCCCCCGCTCCCGAGTCATCAGTCGAGGCGTCGGGCGAGCCGAACGAGACGAGCGCCCGTTCGTTTCAAAGCGCGCACGCCGCCATCTTTTTGGTGGCCGCGCCGTTGGCCAACCTCGAGGTGTGGCCGGTCTGGGTCGAAGCGGTCGGAGAGGCGATGGCACGTCGATGGCTGTACGCGGTGGGCACCAAGCTGCTCGGAGGCAAGACGGCCGCCTTGCGCCTCGACGACGCAGCGCTGGCAGCGTTTGCAGGCCTGCCGGAGCCGCCCAAGGCCGACGCGCGCGCCGAGGTGGCCGCCGACAACCCGCCGCTGGGGTGGGCCGAAAAGCTCGAGGCGCCCGACGAAGAGACGGCCGACTTTCTTTGGCTCGGCCGCCGCCTCGGCTACCCTTGGCTGACCGAGCCCCTCGACGAGGCGTTGTCGAAGGTCACGCTCGCCGCCGCCCGGCGCTTTGCGCGCACGCTGCCGCGCTTCGAGGCGTCGAGCGTGTCGTATTTGTCGCGCACCTTTTTGGCCCAGCCGGGAGCGGTTGTCGGCGACGAAGACGCGCTCGAGGTACGCCTCGACGGCGGACCACTCGGCGTGGTGCTGCGTATGGCCGTGCTGCCCGATGAGCGGCGTCTGCCTTGGCTCGATCGTTCGTTGACGATCACCGTTGGTTGATAGATGCGGAGTGGGATGTTGGACGTATATCGAGATGAAGCAGAGTATTGGCAGGGGGCAATCGAGTGTCTGACGCGGCGGCTCGAGCAGAGCATTCGAGCGGACACTGCCGACGGCCAGCAGCAGGAGCTCGCGGCCCACGCCGACGAGGCGGGTGAGAAAGAGGGCGAGCTGGCGGCGATCATCGGCACCCTGGCCGGTTGGTTGAGCGAGGTCCGTCAGGCCGGCGCCGAAGGTGCGCTCGACGCCACTGTGCGTAGGCATCGGGAGCGCGCCGCGGCGATGGACGAGCCGCCGCGCTTTGTGCGGCTCTGCGCCGAGTTCGACCTGGCGCCGTTTGCCGAGGACGTTTTGATGCTGGCGCTCGCCGCCCAGCTCGCCCCCGAGCTCGTGCCCCTGATGCACTTGGCTGGAGGGGGCGACCGAGGGCCGACGGTGGGACTCGCTCACCGCCTCTTCTCGCAGGGCATGGCCGAGCAGTTGGCCCATCGGGCCGAGCTCGCCGCGCACGCGCCGCTTCGCCGCCACCGGCTGGTTCGCCTGGGCGGGGACGACGAGCAGGGCGTCGACGCTGCTGCGCCCATCGAGGTGGCGCCGGCCGTGGCCGATTGGCTCGTCGGACGCGACGAGCTCGACCCGATGGTCGACGGGCTGTGCGTCGAGGTCGGCGCGCTGCCGCCGCTCGATGGCCCGGCGCACGAAGTCGTGGCGTCAGCAGCGCGAACCGACGTGATCTCGTTGGTCGTCGACGATCCTCACGCGGCGCTGGCGCATTTGGACGCCAGTACCCACACCACGGACGCCTTGGTGGTCGACGCCGGTCTGCTGACGGTGCACGCCGACCCGCTGGAGGCCACGCGGCGTCTGGTGCGAGACGCCCGGCTTCGCGGTCGGGCAATGGTGTGGCTGCGCGCCGAGCAGTTCGAGCAGGAGCGCCTCGAGCCCGTCTTCATGCACCTGCTCGCGGCCCCCAGGAGCACTCCGCTGGTACTGGTGTCGTGTCGGCACCCTCGCTCGGATGTGCTCGGAGCGTGTGCCGGCGGGCTGCGGCGTGGACGCATCGACGCCGCCGACGCGGCGATTCGCCGCCGCTGGTGGCAGGCGGCGCTTGTTGAGGCGGAATTGGGCGAGGCGGAATTGGGCGAGGCGGCCGACCTCACCTCGCTCGCCGATCGCTTCAAGCTCTCGTGGGCGCAGGTGCGCTCGGCGGCCCAGCGCGTGTCGTGGGCCGACGCCATCGAACTCGAAGCGTTGTTCGAGGCCGCGCGTCTCGAATGCCAGCACGCCATGGCGGGATTGGCCAAGCGTGTGCGCACGATCCACGGATGGGACGATCTGGTGCTCCCGCAGCGCAGCAAGTCCCAACTGCGACGCATGGAGGCATGGATGGCGCATCGCGCCACGGTCCACGACCAGTGGGGGCTTCGCCGACGGGTTCAGTTGGGCCGCGGTCTCACTGCCCTGTTTTTCGGCCCGTCGGGCACCGGCAAGACGATGGCCGCCGGCATCTTGTCCGCGCAACTTCACCTGGAGATGTTCCGCGTCGACTTGTCCCAGATCGTGAGCAAATATATCGGAGAGACCGAGAAGAACCTCGACCGGGTCTTCGAAGCCGCCGACGCGGCCAATGCCGTGCTCTTCTTCGACGAGGCCGACGCCATCTTCGGCAAGCGCTCGGAGGTGCGTGACGCCCACGACCGCTACGCCAATATCGAAGTGGGCTATCTGCTCCAGCGCATGGAGGAGTACGACGGGGTGGCGATTTTGGCGACCAACCTCAAGAAGAACCTCGACGAAGCGTTCTTGCGGCGCATCCAGTTTTCGGTGGAGTTCCCCCTGCCCAGTCAGTCCGATCGTCGACGGATCTGGCAAGGATTTCTGCAGGAGAGCTTGCCTCAGGACGATACGATCGACGTCGGTTTCCTGGCGCGCGCTTTCTCGTTGACCGGCGGTCATATTAAAAACTGCGTGGTCGACGCCGCGTTTGCCGCCGCCGACGAAGGCGAGGCCGTCGGCATGCGTCATCTGGTAAGTGCGGTCGCCCGGGAGTTGACCAAGAACGAGCGAGCGATCGTGCCCTCCGAATTCGGCGAATATTTCGAACTGGTCGACGCTTCGTAGCTTCCCCAAGAACACGAGATCGTCACCGAGGATGCCAATGACACGTCTACTCATCAGCCTGGTCGCCGCTGTTCTGCTCGCCGGCTGCCCGCAGCCGAACGAAGTCTCCGGCCCCGTCGATGTTTGCGAGAAAATCGGCCAGCAGTGCCGCATGGGCGGCGGCAAGCTCGGCGTGTGCAACATGAAACCCGACGGGACGTTCGAGTGTGTGTCGCAGCATTGAGAGGGGGCTTCGAATCGACCATGGTTGAGGAAGCCCACGTCGACCACGGGGTCGCGCCGGTGGTCGAGGTTCCGATTCCTGAATTATGGTCGCATCGCAAGTAGAATACCGACCCCATGGAGTATCTGATGATCCACAGCCGCCCACTCGTCCTCGCCACGCTTGCTTTGCTGCTCGCGACGACGGTCGCCTGCGACGACGACTCGACCGACAACACCGCCGACGCCGATGCCGACGTCGCCCTCGCCGACACGAACTCGCACGACACGAACTCGCACGACACGAACTCGACCGACGGATTGCCCGCCACCTGCGAAGGCGCCTGCCGCGAGCACGCGCTGACGGTCGCGTTCGGCGACACCACCGGCCCGATCGAACGGGCGGTCTACGGGCTGACCGCCCCCGAGGTCGCCGACAGCGGTGAGTGGGAGGTCTACATCGAGGCCATCGAGGGCGGCTTCGACGGCTGCCCGCAGCAAGACTCACCGACGCCCGACTGGTCGCTCATTGTCACCGGTCTGGTCGCGCCCATCGGCGAGGGGACGCTCACGAAGGCGGACGATGGCGTGGCGGTGACCTTTCTGGACTACGACGGGCGCTTCTTGGGCCAGGAGCCCTTCGCGCGGGCGACCTCGGCCTCGCTCACGCCGGTGGCCGCCAACGTTGACACCTCGCTCGTCGCCGCGGGCACCCGGGACGAAGACGGCGTCGTCGCGCTCGACGTGCAGGCGAGCTTCGACGGCGGCGAGTTGAGCGGGCGGCTCGTGGCGACCCACTGCGCGAGTATGGACTAGGGGGCGCCTCAGTAGCGACTCGCCGCAGAGTTGGGCGGGTCAAATCGACCACGGCCGGGGCACCTGTTCGTGGTCGCACTCGGAGCAGCGCGGCCAACTGCCATAGCGGTATTGGTCGAGCAGGGCGACCGTGGCGCTGATGAAGAACGCCAAGAACGCCCCTCCGATCAACACGCCTGCCATCGTGTAGAGAAAGAAGCCCGAGTCGGTCGACAATCCGGGGCCAAATATGCCCACGGCGGTGGCCACCCCGGCGTTGACCATCATGGCATGGCCGGCAAAGAAAAAGTGGCCGGGTGGGTCGGACCAGCCCGTGCCTCCCGACGTGAGTTGATAGCGATGGCCGCATTGCTTGCATTTCATGGGCGTAGCTCCTGTTGCGTGTCGGTGCGCTGGTCTGAAGTGTTTTCGACGCTGCACCTGATAAAACAGGGCCCTTCGCGGGTCTTATTCGGCGGTTATTCGGATTGACATGATGGCGAAGCGGCGGTCCATCGAAGGCTCGCTATTGACAGATTGTCGTGCGAAAAGAGGGCGGCGTGCCATTGTGGCAACTCGGTTTCTAATCGGCTCCCAATCCCTGAACCGCCATCGACTCGTCGCACGTCTTCCAGAATAGCCGTCGACCCCCGCGCGTTGATTGACCACTGCTTCTGTTCTGTTTGAGAACCCCCCTGCGCCTATGTCACCACACGCCCAATCCAACACACCCGCGAAGACGCGAGCTTCCTCGAGCGCTACCTGAGCGTCTTCAAGTATAGCGGGCATGCCCTCGAGCTCGTCTGGTCGACGAGCAAGAAGCTGACGGTGTTGCTCGGCGTGCTCACGCTCATCGCCGGTGTGTTGCCGGCGGGCATCTCGTATGTGGGCAAGCTCATCGTCGACCAGGTGATCGAGGCGGCGGCGACGGGCGCGGCGGCCGACCGCACGCTCGCGTTCTGGTACGTCGGCCTCGAAGCCGCGCTCGTCATGGTCATGGCCGCCGCGCAGCGCGGGCTGTCGGTGTGCCAGTCACTCCTGCGCGCCCAGCTCGGCCACAAGGTCAACACGCTCATCCTCGAGAAGGCGCTCACCCTCGACCTGACGCAGTTCGAGGACAGCGAGTTTTACGACAAGCTCACCCGCGCGCGCCGTGAGGCGTCGTCGCGGCCGTTGAGCCTGGTCAAACGCACGTTCTCGCTCGTGCAAAACGCCATCACGCTCGTCAGCGTGGGCGGCCTGCTGTGGACCTTCTCGCCGTGGGCCGTGGTCATCTTGCTCGTGGCGGGCCTGCCGGCCTTTTTCGTGGAGACGAAATTCTCCGGCGAGGCGTTCCGGCTGTTTCGCTGGCGCTCGCCTGAGTCGCGAAAGCAGATGTATCTGGAGACGGTCCTGGCGCGTGAGGACTACGCCAAAGAGGTCAAGCTCTTCGGGCTGGGCCCGCTTCTGCTCGACCGCTACCGCGACATCTTCGAGCTCGTCTACGGCGAAGACCGTGACCTGACGCTCCGGCGCGGGTTCTGGGGCTTTACGCTGGGGCTGTTGAGCACCGCAGCGTTCTACGGGGCGTACGTGTGGGTGGTCGTGGCGACCATCAACACCGACATCACCCTGGGCGACATGACGATGTACCTGCTGCTCTTCAAGCAGGGCCAGTCGGCGGTGTCGGCCAGCCTGGAATCGGTCGGCGGGATGTACGAGGACAACCTGTACCTGTCGACGCTGTACGAACTGCTCGACGAGCCGGTGCCCGCCGCCGGCGAGGGCGTGCTCGTGGGCGACGCGCCCAGCGACGGGCTTCGCTTCGAGGACGTTTGGTTCTCGTATCCGGGCCAGGATGACTTCGCGGTGCGCGGCGTCGACCTGCACCTACCGCCGGGCCAAAAGCTCGCGCTCGTCGGCGAGAACGGCTCGGGCAAGACCACGCTCATCAAGCTGCTGACCCGCCTGTACAACCCGTCGAAGGGGCGCATTCTGCTCGACGGCACCGACCTTCGCGACTGGGACAGAGACAAGCTGCACGAGCGCATCGGCGTGATCTTCCAGGACTTCGTTCGCTACCAGTTCAAGGTCGGCGAGAATATCGGGGTGGGCGACGTCGAGGAGTTCGAAAACGAGGAGCGCTGGGAGCACGCCGGCGAGCGCGGCATGGCCGCGCCGTTCATCGAGAAGATGGACGAGGGCTACCACACCCAGCTCGGCCGCTGGTTCAAAGACGGCCGCGAGCTGTCGGGCGGCCAGTGGCAAAAGATCGCCTTGGCCCGCGCGTTCATGCGCCGCGGCGCCGACATCCTGGTCTTCGACGAGCCCACCTCGGCGATGGACGCCAGCGCCGAGGCCGAGGTCTTCGAGCGCATCAAAGACCTGACGACCGACCAGATCGCCATCCTCATCAGCCACCGCTTCTCGACGGTGCGCATGGCCGACCGCATCGCCGTGCTGCAACACGGCGAGATCACCGAGCTCGGCAGCCACGCCGAGCTGATGGAGCTCGGCGGGACGTATGCGCGATTGTTCAACCTGCAGGCGGCGGGTTATCGGTGAGGCGGCTTGAAGCATAGCCGCACCCTCGACGTCTCCCCGCGCACGAGGGGCGCGAGCTCCTCGGGGATCTCGTCCTCCACCCGGAACGCCTTGACGTAATAACTGCCCGTCTCGACGACCGGCAGGTCGTGGCGCTCGAGCCAGTCGTGCACGTAGGCGCGGCGCTCGGCGTCGACCGCCTGCATGGCGGCGATGTCGACCTCCATGAAGGCGCGCGCGGCGAGCTGGTTGTAAAAGTAGGTCAGCCAATTCCACTGGCGCTCGAAGCGCTCGTTGTACGGGTGGTCGGGGGGCACCAAGAAGACGCCGAGCTGCGAGGCGGTCAGCCCGAAGCCGCGCGAGAAGCTCACCGACAGAACGGACCCGTCGAGCACGGGCGCGAGCGCCTCGGCCACGCCGCGGCGCTCGTGGGCGTCGAGCGTCGGGAAGAGGTTGATATTGAGCAATCGATGCGTCGATTGGCCCAAGAAGTCGACCATCTCGTCGGTCAACTGGCCGTTGCGCACGCTCGGCAGGCACAAACACGCGAGCTCGGCCGGCGTGTCCGCGTCAAAGTGGATATTGTCTTCGCGGGTGCAGCCGACCAAAAAACCGTACCAGTCGCCCGGGAACAGGTGCACGCGCTGCCCGCTGGCGGCCACCGCCTCGACCAGATGCGTCATCAGGTCGACGTCGCTTCCCGCCGCGTAAACCTTCCAGTCGTCGAGCTTCCAGGCGCCCCCGGTCAGCTCGGCCAAGGTCGCCTTCAAGTAGTCGCCGAATTCGCCGCGCAAGAAGTCGAGCCCCTCGGTGTAGTGGTCGCTCAAGTGCGCCGCGCTCAAGCCCTCGGCCGCCTTGCGGTACGCGTCGGCGCCTGTTTGGTAGCCCATCGGCATGAGCGGTCGAAAATGCTCGACGCCCTCGTCGAGCACCGCTTCTAGGAGCTTTCGACCCGGTACAACAGGCTCTGACGATCCTCCAGGGAGGCGTAGACTCGCCCGTCGGACAACAGGTTGCATGAACGGGCGGTCTTGTGGCGCTTTTCCCATGTCGGCCTCGGCTCGTGGTAATAGCAGACTTGCAGGTCGTCGATGCGGCGGATCTTCGGGCCCCAGGGAAGCTCGTGGACGACTTCGCCGTCGCCCTTGTCTTCGTAAGAAAGAGGGTCACCGTGCGAAAAGGGGTCGAACTCCACCTGGTGCTCGCCCGCCCACAGGTCTTCGCCCGAGCCTCGAAAGACCGAGCGCTCGTAGGCGGTGTAGGTGTGCTTGAAGGTGAATTGGCGCACGCCGAAGGGGCGCAGCGCGTCGATATAGTCGAAGACGTCGTCGCGCGTCTCGACCCATCCTTGCGTCATGACGCAGGTCGCCCGGATGGTCAGGTCGCCGGCGCGCTCCATAAAGTCTGCCAGCGCCGGCGCGCCGTCGCCCATCAGCGCGCGATTCTTCGCGTCGTCGTGGTGGTGGCGCGACCAGCACAGGTAGCTCAGACCGGCGTCTCGCAGCCGTGCGGCGAGTTCGGCGGTCAGCAGCGTGCCGTTGGTGAAGCAGGCGATCTCGTCGAAGTAGCGCGCCCCGCGTCCGACGAGCCAGACGGTGTCGTCGGGGCGAAGCAGGGGCTCGCCGCCGCCGGTGATGACCAGGCGCGTGGCGCCGCGCGCTTTGGCGAACGCGTAGTAGCCGTCGACGTCCATCGTCCGCCAGTCGACGCGGTCGGCGTCGAGCGCGCTCACCGACGACTTCGAGAAGCAAAACGGGCAGTGGAGGTTGCACGCCATGCGCACCGGCAAGACGCTGCACGTCAAAAAGGAGCAGGCGTCCCAGTCGGCGTCGACCTGTGCTTCGGCTTGGGCGGCCTCGCTCGTCAAAGCGAACACTCCTCGAGCGCGGCGACCAGGCGGTCGCGACGCTCACGGGGCACATGGTGCCAGGCGGCGCACAGGTCGTTTTCGTCGATGTCGTGGCGCGCCATCAATTCCCGGGCGCGCATGCTCTTTTCGTAGTCGCCGCCCTGCAGCATCTTTCTTAGAGGCAGCGCCTTCTCTTCGGCGGCCCAGAACTCCTCGCACAGCGCCTCGAGCCGGGCGAGTTCGTGGCGGCGCTGCGTCTCGTAGCTCGTCCCACCGAACGCGTCGCGCAAGTCGGAGGTGTCGCGCGCGTCGGCGAGCATGCGGCCGGCGTCTTCGAGCGCGACGTCGCCGGGGACGAATCCGATGAGCGACGGGTCGATCATGCGCGTCGCGCGGCTCACGAACACCGTGTCGACGCCCGAATGCCACGGCTGCACGGCCAGCGGGCGCAGGAAGACGAGCCGGCCGATCTGTTCGTAGTCGGTGTAGGGCTCCTCATAATCAGCCGTGCGCATATAGGTCACCGGCGTCAGCGGGCCTGCGAGGCGAGTGAGCTCGCCGCGCAGGAACGTGACCATCGCCTCGAAGCCGATATCGCGAAAGAGCACCGGGCACGGCTCGTCGGGAGCCAGCGGCCGAAGCGTGGCGCCGGTGTGATAGCGGTAGCGCTTCAGGTCGTCGCTCGGGTAGCGCTCGGCGGCCGTGCTGCCGTCGGGGCTCCCCGAAATGCTGCCGTTGTAGTCGAGTGCGGTTTCGATCATCTGTCTGGGTTCGCGGGGCTCACCATTTGGAGCGTCGCCCCATCTGGGCCTCTTGCTCCTCTTGCAGCTTGCGAAGGTACGCCATGCGCTCCTCGGCCGAGCCCTTGGCACGCTCGGCCTCCTCGAGCAGGTTGGCGTAGTCGAGCTTTTCGAGCTTTTCGATCGACTCGGCCAACGTCTCGCCGCTGGGCGTGATGCCCAGGCGAATGTACAGGTGGCGCGCGAACTCCTCGCTGCGCACGCCGCTGTCGGCCAAGATGTCCATGGTCAGGAGGTCGGTCGCCTCGACGAGGTCGATAAAACCCTCACGTACGAATTGCTCGACGTCGCGGTCCCTGGCTAATAAGGCGAGATCTTCGGCGAGTCCGCCTCGGACGTTCAGCGCGAAGAGCGCCAGCGCCAAGCGCCGCCAGCTCGCCACGTCCCAGCCGGCGGTCATCCGGTCGAAGGTGTCCGGGGCGACCGGCGCAAGGCCGCCCTCGCGAAAGAAATCCGCCAGCCGCGCCCGCTCGAGCAGCGGCTCGGGCGTCGCGTCGACGAGTTCGCCTGCCTGATACTGCACGAGGCCCGTTACCAGCGGTCGCTCCACGGCGCGCTCCTGCAGTGCGGCGAAGCTGCCTTCGTCGCTCGAGGACTTGCCTTTTATCCAGTCGAAAAAGCCCATGGCGGAGAGATTGAGGGATCGCAGAGGCGAGTGATTGAGAAGCTGTGTCAGTGTTGGGGCGTCAGGTGGTTATTGTCGGCCTCGAAGAAGGCAAATGCAAGGTCGGCAGCCACCCTTGGGAAATCGTCGAGAGCGGTCACGCCGATGACCGTGGCGCCGTGTCGGCGATAAGCCTTGTCGTGATTGGGAAAGTCGTCGGGGAGGCCATACGGGGCCGTATGCTTGAGGATGACCACCTGCGCCGAACGGGTGCACGCCTCACCGAAGATGGAGGCGGTGTTGTCTCCGTCTTCGTAGTTTCGGTCGAAGTCATGATCGGTGATGATCACACGGATCGGTTGGCGCCCGCCGCATTCGGTGACCGACTCGCGCAGGCGCTCGAAGGGAAACTCGGTGCCCCCGCCGACGTAGTGCATCAAAAAGCGCGACATCTCGACCTCCGAGCGGCACCACTCCCAGTAGTCGACGTAGTGGTGCGAGTACATCAGCGCGCGGACGAACCCGCCGGCGCGGATGGTCCCCACGCATAAGATCTGGGCGGCCAAGGTCATCGCGTTGAGCGAGAAGCGCGGGTCGGGCATCGAGCCGCTCACGTCGAGGTAGATCTCCATGCGCGGCTGCCACATGGGCACCTCGTACCCCTCGATCTCGGCGATGCGCTCGCGCTCCAGGGGCAGCGCTCGGCCCAACTCTTCGCCTTGGGTCAAGAAGGTCTGCATCCAGTCGATGCTCCCGACCGGCCGGCCCGGCTCCCACTCGCGCATCGTGGTGGGCACGACCGCCTCGCCCAATGATGGCTGGGTGGGCGGGCGGAGCAAGAACTCCTCGGCCTTGCGCCGGTAGAACGCCGCCATGATTTCGGGGACCTTCTCGGCGTTGGCGCCGCCTACCCCCGGGAGCCCCCCGATGCGCCTCTCGAGCTCTTTGGCCCGCTCGAGATGCTCGCTATCGCCGATGCTCAACCAGCCTTCGTCGATGGCTCGTTGGATCGCCTCGAGCTCCTTGGCAGTGGGGATCAACGCGTCGGCCCAGTCCTCCGCCGATGGCTCGCCGACGAGGTCTTCGAGGGGGCGAAAGATCAAGATCGTCTTCTGCTTCTCTTCGGGCGGCTTGATATAGCGCACGAAGACCGACAAGAAGTAGGTGAACTGCGTGTAAATATTGGGCCCGAGCCGGTACAGGTTCTGGGCCAGAAGCTGCGCCTCGGCGCGATAATTCGGGTACTCGTCCTCGTAGTCGTCGGCGCAGCCGCCCATGAGCGTGTCGGGCTCGAGGCGCCACAACTCTTCGTAGACGGCCATGTAGAAGAAAAAGGCCGGGTCGTTCTGCCAGTGCTTCGGGTCGACGACGGCGCGGTACAGCCGGATAAACTCGTCGCGGTAGTCGTCGGCGAGGTGCTCGTTGATGAGCAGATCTTCGAAGAGATTGGTCAGCGAGTAGTTCTCGATGGGCACGAGCTGGCGCTGCAAGATGCGAAGCCTCGCCTCGACGGCCATCGACGCCGGCCAGCGCACGTGGTGGCCCAACTCGTGAGCCAAGAGCGCCTCGAGGCAATCGGAGACGCCTTTCTCCTCGAGCAGCGCCAGGTTGACCGACACCTGCCGCGTCCCCATGTCGATCTGGGCTGGGTGCTCGAGCGTGTCGTCGGCGAGCGGATCGCTCATCACCAAGAACTGCGACCAGCGCCGTTGCGCGTTATGCCAGGCCGTCGAGAGCTGATTCACGCGCACTCCGCGACCCAGAGGCGCTGTGAATCGACGGCGCTGACCACCACGAAGCCGGCGTCAGAGACGAGCTGGTTGTGCGGGTGGCTCAGGTAGGGCAGGGCGAGGTCATGTCGGCCGACCCGAAGCCGGCTGTCGGAGAGCTCTGGCTGCGGAGTCTCGTCCGACGGGTGGTAACGCCCCTCGACCTCAGTGTGGCCGAGCACGCGTACGGGCCCCCCGCGCCGCACGAAGACCGCCAGGCCCACATCGTCGCGCAGGCGATCGGCGACGTAGACCACGCTGGGGGTGAGCAGGTGCATCTCGCCGGGCAAAAAGTTGGCGTCGAAACGTGCAGGCTCGAGGATGTCGAGGGCGAGTGGGCCCTCCCAGCTCTGCGGCCGGTCCGGCTCGAGCACAGGCTGCAGGCATTGGGTTAGCCAGCCGGAGAGGTGTTCGGCTGCCTCGAAGTCGGTCGCGCAGGATCGCACGTAGGCGTCCATCCACGCCGGCTTGTCGAGCAGCCCTTCGCAGATATTCCACGTGTCGACGAGCACCTCGAGGCGTCTGTCCGGCGCGAGCTCGGGCAACCTCGCGGGCAACAGCTTGCCAAAGCAGCGGGTCAGAAAATTCGCCGCGTGGGTAAACGCGGGCGGCCCGTTGGGGGCCGTGTATCGAGTCGCATATTCGAGGGGCTGCTGCGTGACATAACCCTGACCGATCGCTTCGCCGAGCAGGTGCAGATAAGCCTCGGCGACCGCGAGCCGCTCGCCCGAGCCTTCAAGGGCGTCGAAGAGCGGCCGGCCGAGTTGGGCCTCGTAGGTCGCAAAGAGCTCGTCGTCCCAGTCGGCGAACCGCTCGGCGCCCTGCTCGGAGATGCGGCGAACGACGGTGTGGTAGGTCTTCATCCCGTGCTCCTCAGCTCCCGAGTCGTGCGTAAATCCCCTTCAGAAACATCACGTCTTCGTGCACCGGCGCGCTCAACTCGTGGCGATCGAGCAGCCACTTCATGCGCTGGCGTACCTCGTCGCGGCGCTTGGCGCGCTCGGCAGGCTGCAGGGCGTCGGCGCCCTGGGCGAGCGTGGCGAGCTTGCGCACCTCGTCGCGCGTCTGGCCGTAGGCGGCGTACTGGTCGAGCGCGCGCTCGAAGAGTTGTGAGATCCAGCCGGCGCGGTCGTTGGCGTAGGTGGCGTTTTCGGTCTTCTGGAAAAACGCGCTCTGCGGGTTTGGCTTGAGCTTGGCGAATAGAATCCACGGCGCCAGCGCCCGCACGTCGTCGAGCGACACCTTCGGCTGCCCGCGAAAAAACGCCAGCGCCTTGGCGTAGTGAAACAGCGCCTGGTAGGTGCGCGGCGAGATGCCCGTCTCGGCCTGCGAACAGATATGCGCCTGCTTGTCGAGCGGGCAGTCCTCGTTGCACACGTGGGCGAGCTTGCGGCCCGACAGATGCAGCGTGTCTTTGCTCATGCGCTCGAAGTCGGTGCTCGCCTGGCGGCAAAAGTCGAGCTGGCTGGCGAAGAAGCCCACGATCTCGCGCACCGCGTCGGGGATGGGCACCTCGCGCACCTGGCGGTCGACCTCGGTGAGCTCGTCGGCGCTGATGCGAATATTGTCGGGCAGCGCCTCCTCGGGCCGCTGAGCGCGGGCGATTCGCCGGTCGAGCACTTCGAGGTGCTCGCTGTGGAACGGCGTCGAGCGCACCACCGCGTCGAGCCGGTCTTTCAGCGCGGCGATCACCGGGAAGGTACCGCCGCCGAGGTCGTCGTTGGCGGTCAGGAACCACGCCGAACGACCCGTCTCGACGGTCTGCTCGTACATCTCGGCGTAGCCTTCGGCCATCAGGCTGAGCAGCGCCGACTGAGTCTTGGTGGGGATGCGGTTGTACTCGTCGATGATCTTGACCCGCCGGGTGATCCAATTTCGCCAGGCGACCCGAATCTCGTCGGTGCGCTCGGCGCGCACCAGCTCGGCAGGGAGCGGGCTTCCCAGGAGGTCGGTCACCGTGAGCTGCGGGTGGCCGTGCTGCACCGAGCGGCGCACCTCGTCGAGGCTGTCGCCGGCGATGAGCGCCATGAGCGTAGCCACCGTGGTCTTGCCGCGGCCCGGCGCGCCCAAAATAAGCAAGCGCCTCGAGGTCATCAGCGTCAGAATCGGCAGCAGCACGAACGAGGCGTACGCCTCGCCGTCGACCAGCGCCACCTTGCGGTCGCCCCCGCCGAGTTCGATGCGCGGACCGAACTCGACGTCGAAATACGACGTTCGAAGCGCCCGACGCACGATCCAGGCGTACGCCGCGCGCAATCGGTCCGTAGGCGAGCCCGTCCCGCGTTTCCCCAACGTGATATTCTTCCCGTCTGGCCCGTCGCCCACACGCGCTCGGCCATCGAGCAGCGAGGCGACCAGTGTTTTTGCGTCTGTCGGCATATCCTTCGCGCCCCGTTGTTCCAAATGGAAAGATGGCGAATGGTGCGATTATACTCGGCACGCGCCGTGACGCCACCTTGCTTGCCTTCTTGCTTGCTTTCTTGATTGCGCGCTTGGGAACATCCCCTATGGTCCGCCCCATCCTCCACATCTTGCTTCACTTCTTGGTCCCCGGCCTCGTCGCCCGCGCTGCCTGGCGCGAGCAGTGGAAGAAAGCCTGGCTGGTCATGGTCGCCACGATGATCGTCGACCTCGACCACCTGCTCGCCGACCCGCTATACGACCCCGACCGCTGCAGCATCGGCTTCCACCCACTGCATACTTGGCCCGCCTGGATCGTCTACACGGCACTGTGCGTGCATCCGAAGACGCGCTGGGTGGGCGTGGGGCTCGTCATCCACATGGTGCTCGACGCGGTCGATTGTGTGTGGATGACCTCTTTGGGATAGGGGGTGAACCTTTTGGAGTAGGGGGGAACCGCAAAGGTCGCGAAGTACGCAAAGGGAGCAAAGGTTCAGACCTCGTGGAGTCGAGCTTCTTAGCTTCTTAGCTTCTTAGCTTTTTAGCTTTTTAGCTTTTTAGCTTCTTAGCTTCTTAGCTTCTTAGCTTCTTAGCTTCTTAGCTTCCTCCGCGCTCTTCGCGGTTCCCCCCCACAGGTTGGATCGAGGTCGAGGCTTTTGCTAAGGTGCCCGCGTCCACCAAATAGCGAATTTTCGAGGCTCCATCATGATGCTCCGCACCGCACTCGCCGCCACTACGCTCGTTGCCTCCGCCATGGCCCTCTCGGGATGTATCGAGCTGGGGGAGCAAGGCTGCACGAGCGACGAGGAATGCCGCGGTGCGCGTGTCTGCGCGCCGTGGGGCGCGTGCGTCGACTCGGCGCGGGCGAATCTCGAGCCCGACGCCGGTACGGACGCCGACGTGCCCGACACCAACGTGCCCGATACCGCCGAGGCCGGGCCCGACATCGGCGAGGTGCCCCCGTACGACCTGCGCATCATGAGCGTGAGCGACGAATGCGACGGCGACCTCCGAACCGCCCAATTCGTGCTGCGCCCCGGCTCCGACGAAGAGTGGTGTGCCGAAGAGCCGGTGCGGCTCGTCGTCGACATCGAGGGGGCGCTCGACCTCAACAGCCAAACACCGGGCAGCACGACCCTCTTCGCCGACGGCATCTCGGTGACCGCCTGTGAGGAAGATACGTGCGTGGGCACCGACAACGGCGAACTTACCCTCGACTTCTATGTCCCGGGCGAAGTCATCACGGGCCGCCTGGTCGCCGAGTTCCAACGAGACGAGCGCGTCTCGCAGCGCATCTCCGGGCAGACCTACGATCTCGACATCGCCGATCTGCGGCCAAACTGGTGTGCCTACGCGGACGACGAGTGCCGGTTTTGATGAGTTGAGGCCTATGATGAAGTTGTTGTTCCAGTTCACCGATGTTCCGAGACGCGGCCAGGTTTGGAAGACCGAGCTCGACGTCGATTTGACGATTCACACCCGCCCGGCGCTCGTCGCCGCGCGAGATCGCTTCGCTCGCGCCTACGGGACGAATTACGCCCGCGAGGAGCTGCGCCGGGGGGTGATTCGCGGCCTGAAAGACTTCGGCTACAAGCTGGTCCCGCAGCTCGACATGACACTCCAAGAGCAGTTGTACGATCTTCGCTCGGAGGCGCGGGAGCACGCCATCGTCGCCAACGCAGCCATCGACGAGTATTGGCTCGAGGAGGCCGATTACCGCGCGGTGGAGCGAGGCCTGCTGGCTCATACTCTCGGCAACCCGTCGTCGACGGCGCGCTTTGTGCGCGATGTCGCCACCAAACTCGCCGAGCTCGATCCGGTCGACAGGATGCGCCACATCTACGCGGTCCGAGGGGCGTATCTGGGTGAGCGTTTGCCCTTCGCCCAGGCCGCCCCCGAGCTGCTGGCCGATGCGTTCGGCGGCGCGCAGGCCATCCCGCGCCTCGAGGGCCCCGCCGACTTGATGGACTCGGATGCGCGAGCGAATTACGAGCGGATCGTGGAGATCGGCAACGACACCCTCGCGTCGCTGCTGCTGGTCTGTCGAGCGTGCGGTGGGCCGATTAACGGCGATCAGCTCGACGTCGAAGAGCTGCGCCAGGCCCTGCTCGTCGACGTGATGGCGGGGCTGGCCCGGCGGCTGGTCGAAGACGACGAGTTCCTCGACACATTGATCAAGACCTGGGTCCTGCCCCGCGTCGAGGAGAGCTACGAACAGATGGACGAGCGCATCGACGAGCTCCTGGACCACCTGGCGCCAACGAGTGGCATCACCCGCGAGAAGTTCCTCGCCATGGATAGTTGCCCCGAGTGGCTCGAGCTGGCTGCCAGGCTCGGCTCGCCACTTCCCGAAGATATCCCCCGCCCCGATCGCTCGTCCTAATACATTTTAATCGGCCTCTTCGGGGCTCTTCGGCGGTTCTCCGGACCCGGATCCATGACCAGACCCGGAGCCGTGACCAGACCCGGCGCCGTGACCAGACTCGGATTTCTGGCGCCCGCGCCAGAGGCCCCCCTCACTAAACGCTTGCCAGCCCCACGGCACCCACTTCAACAGCCGGCTGACCAACCAGAAGGCCCACGCGAGCATCAGCACACGCCACACGAGCATGGGCAGCGAGACGATCGCCGGGGTGGCCAGCTCCGAGCCGCTGCGGTCGACGTACCAGCGCAACAGCGAGTCGAAGGAGTCGGCGCCGGCGACCTGCATGTCGACGTTGAAGAGCAGGTTGGTGTGCACGGCGGCGTACAAGGTGGCCGCCGCGGCGATGGTCATGCCGACGACGAAGAGCTGGACGAGGTCGAATTTCCACCACTTCTCGGGCGCCTTGGCCTTGCGCAGCGTGAGCACGGCGAACCAGCCGACGACCGGGATGAGCGCGGCGTAGGGGAGTTGGGACATGCCGATGACCAAGAGCATCCACTCCCAGGTCTGCAGCGGCAGGCCGCGCAGCCGGCCGAGCAGGACCGCGATGATGAGCAGGATGACCAGGTGCGACCAGAACATGACCGCCGGGCCCCACTGCGGGCCGATGGTGCGCAAGAGCCAGCGGTCCTGGCCGCGCTCGATGCGCAGCTCGACGTTGGCAGCCTGCGAGCCGATGTCGACCTGGGGCATCCGCTCGACAAAGCTTCGCTCCCACGGCTGTTGCCATTTGACCACGTAGGTGTGCTCGCCGGGGCGCACGGGCAGGTCGAGCTTGCCCTCTTCGAGGCGCAGGCTGCGCTCCTCGTCGTCGACGGTGGTGGTCTGCAGCTCGGCGCCCTCGGGGAGCGTGACCGTCTGCCAGCCGCCCTGCGAGGCGCGGATGGTCATCTCGAGGGTGGCCTCGAGCAGGCGCTTGCCGGGCTTGATGGTGTAGTCGACGTGCTCGACGGTCGACGATTGGCCCTCGGCGCCCGCGGGGCGCTCGACGCCGATGGTGAGCTTTTCGCCCGGCCACGGCTTCCAGGTGGGGCGGAAGACGCCGTCGTCGCCCAGAAGCTCGACGGGCGGAAGCTCCGAGAAGTTGCACCGCCAGATGCGGCTGCATTCGACGGTCCACGACTCCGACCACGGCTTGTCCTTGGGAGCGACGAGTTCGACCTGCGGGCGGATGGGCAGCTCGCTGACGTAGCTGACGGTGCTCTCGCCGCGCGGGAAGTCGACGAGCACCACGCCGTCTTCGACGCGAAGGCCGTCGCTGATGACGTTCTCGCCGTCGACGAGCGGGAGCTTGACCAGCTGCGGCCGCTCGGTATTCGGGCGGGTGACGGTCGTCTGCACCTTCCACGGGAGCCCCAGGCCGACGGTGCGGTGGACGCTGTACCAGGGCGGAAGCTCCGGGGTCTGCTGCACGCCCGACTGCCCTGCGCCCTGGGCGCCCGCGTCGCCGGACTGCTGCTGGCGGGTGAGCTGCAGCGAGTTGTCGGGCACGCCCTCGGGGCTGATGCCGTCGACGGTCCAGTCGTCGCTCGCAAAGGCGACCTGCTTGGGACGGGTGGCCGAATGGAACTGCACGGTGACCACGTTGCGGTTGGCCAGGCGGCCGCGCATCGTGACTGTGTGGCGGCCCTCGGGCAGGCGCACGATGGTCAGCCCGCCGGGATCGCGGCGCAGCTGGTCGGTCGCGATGCCGTCGACTGCGATCGACTCGATGAGCACGGCGTCGGCGGGGCCGGGCAGGTGCCAGCCCGAATCCTTCTGGGCGTGGACCTCGGCGCGCATCTCGAAGGCGAGCCCGTCGACCTCGATGTCGGCGCGGCTGACGACCACGCAGACCCCGTCGCATTTGCGCGCCTCGACCATGCGTTTTTGCAGCGTCTGGAGCATCTCGTCGTGGTCGCCCATCGGCTGGGCGTGCGCATCGCCACCTACACCGAGCACGCAACCGAGCACGAATGCGCCGGTCAGCAGCACTGCGCTCGCATGGACGAGCTTTTTCCACAGCTCGGCGGCGGTGTCCGAGCCGCTTGTGTCGTCGTCAGCGTCGCCTCGTTTGGGCCTGCGGCCGGCGATCTTGCTCGGGTCGAGCAACAACAGCAGGGCGAGCACGATGAGCAGGCCGACGCGCAAAAAGGCCAGCGCGCGGTTGATCGTCGGCGAGACGAGCCACAGGTCGATCTCGTGGTCCTTGTGGACCGGTCCGTTCCAGCGCAGCCTCCAGCTATTCCACGACCAGTCGGGCAGGCCGGGGCCGGTCTGGACGACCGCCTTGGGGTCGACCTGCTGAAGGTCGAGCTTGTTGCGCGAGCCCAGCCAACTCGCGGCCTTCTTCTTGTAAGGCTTTTCGAATTTGCGTTGGGCCGGGGCGCCTTCCATCGCGGCCTCGTCCGCCTCGCCGCCAAACTGGATCTCTTGTTCCACCGCCGATTCCGCAGCGGTGAACGGGGCGTTCTGCTTTTGGGCCAGGGTGAACGAGTAGTCGTCGTAGTCGCCGGTCTTGAACGCGCGGCGATCGACCTCGGGGTGCAGCCCCGCTCGGATCTGGTCGTGGGCGAAGCTGGCGAGGACGCCGAAGAGCACCAGAAGGGTGATGAATCGGTAGGTTTGCACGCCCTTGCGCCACCAACCCTCGGGCAGCACGCGCAGCAGCGCGATGGCGGCGACCAGGTGCAGCCAGACCCACATGGGCGCGCCGCTGTGGCCGTGGGTGAGCACCAGCGCCACGATCGCCAGCGGCGTCCAGCGCCAGCCCATCAGCTTGCCGATGCTCAAGGCGACCATGAGCACGAAGAAGAAGTCCCACAGGGTCCACGAGTCGAGCCAGGTGCCGTCGACCTCGTCGACGCCGCCGGCGGCAAAGAGCGTCCAGCCGGGCGGCAGGCTCAGCGTGGCGTCGAGTTGCTGGACGTCGTGGTCCCAGCCAACCGCACGCAGCGAGCCCGACGGCTCCTCGAGGCGCAGGTCGGCGGTCATATTCAGGTCCGACTCGCGCAGCTCGACGCCGCTGCGCTGAGTCTTGTCTGGTCCCGGTTGGGGGTTCTCGGTGATGAGCACATCATCGGTGCCCCGGTTGCTCACATGGCCCAGCTTGGCGGGGCCGGCGTAGTCGAGGCGCCAATCTTTGTGCAGCGTCCCCGTAAGTTGGTCGCGGATGGTGAAGCCCTGGCCGTCGACGTCGAGCCAGAAGTGACGGTCGAGGCGCACGACGTTGGGCGACGGGGTGACCCCGCGGCGGGTGACGTCGAGCTCGAGGGCCCCGCCCGGCTCGGCCAAAAAGGTGGTGTGGCCGCGCCACGCCTCGGGCAGCGAGGTGCGCGCCGGGTCGACCGTCTGCAGCCCGTCGAGCTCTACCGAGCGCACGACCTCGTCGGGCACCCAGATCCAGACCTCCTGCGGGTCGTAGAAGTCGGGCCCAGGCTCGGGCACCGCGATTTGCTCGATCCGGTCGCGGATCACCGCCTCGACGGTCACGTTATGGGTGCCGGGGCGGGCGTACACGCTCACCCGGCCGTCTCGGTCGACCTTGACCGGCAACCGGCTGTTGACAGCCACGGGCCGGCTCCCCTCGACGAGCACCTCACCCATGTCGATCTCACGCGCCTTGCCCGACACGTTGAGCTGGAGCTGGGTGATGACGCGCAGCGGCGAGCCGTCGTCGAGGCGGCGATAGATGGAGGTGCGGATGCTGTCGGCCTCGTCTTTGGGCGCCGCCGCCCCCGCGCTCTGCATCCACAGCCGCCCGTTGGCGTCGAGCTGCGGACGCTCGACCCTCGCACCGCCGACCTCCAAGCTCACTCGGCCAAGCTGCGTCGGCGCGGCGAGCACCTCGGGCACCGACGACCACACAAAGCGCCCCGTGATGCGATGCGCCCCGGCGTCGAGCGCGACGCTCGGAAAGCCGCCCGCGTCCTTGACGACGACCGCGCGAGCGTCGGCGGCGACCGACTGCGGCCAGTGGGTATTGTCCCCGGGCAACTGCACGTCGCCGCGCCGGGCGAGCCAGACGTTCATCTCGAAGGTCGCCCCGTCGTTGTCGGCGGTGATGGCCAGGGTACCCGGCCACACGCACAATCGCCCGCCGGCGGTGCCGTCGATCTGCGGGCAATCGAGGTCGGGCTGGTCGTACATCACCCAGTCGACCCACGGGCGCAGCGGCTCGGGTACCGGCGGCTCGACGGTCTGGGCGGTCGCGGTTGTGGCGCTCGCCCACACACAGAGGAGGGCGAGTAGCGAGAAGGCAAGGCGGCGAAACGGAGGCATCGTGGTGAATCCCGGGCTCGAGAGTGTGACCGTATGCACTCAGCTTTCGAGTCAACGGCCGGCGTTGTCAACTACCAACACAAACGGCCGGGCGGGCGGATGGATCTATTTTTGTGCGCTCGAGGCCGGTTTTTTCTCGCGTTGCGTCACGGGAGACGTATCTGGTCGTCGGGTTGGGCCGCGTAGTGTCGGGTGAGCCGTCTCTGGTCGTCAGGTTGGGTCGCGTGGTGTCGCGTGGGCTTTCTGCTCCTCGAAGATGGCTCACGTGGCGTCGAGCGGGCCGGCCGGGCGGCGTCGAAGGCTTACTTGGCGTCGAGCGAGCCAACCGGGCCATCCGGGACGCCCGCCCGACGGTGCGCGGGCTTTCCGGGCAGAGTGGGAGGGTCGGCGTGACGGTGCGCGGGTTTCCCGAGCAGAGTGGGAGGGGCGGCGTGGCGGTGCGCGGCCTTCCGAAGACCCCGTCGGGCTCGTCCCGCCGGTGAATGAGCCTGTGTAGCTAGAGAAGTGCAGTCTTCCGAAGACCCCGGCGGGCTCGTCCCGCCGGTGAAAGAGCCTGTGTAGCTAGAGAAGTGCAGTCTTCCGAAGACCCCGGCGGGCTCGTCCCGCCGGTGAAAGAGCCTGTGTAGCTAGATGTGGCCGCGCCCCGCCCGCCTCGCGCGCGCGACTTGCGAGTATGAACAGAGTTGCAGACATGATCCCTCCCCCTGGGTCCCACGGACCCCCCCCATTGACCAACCAAGACGTACCTCAGCGCTGCCTCCGCCCGCCTCGCTTCGTCCGCCCTCGTGGGGCGGCTCGGCAGGAGGTGTGGGCCAGGCCGGGGTGTCATCTCGTCAACGGGTGCGCATCCGCGAGGGCCGATCTCGAACGCGGCGCTGGGTGAGACGACGCGTCGGGGCCCTCATTATGGTTATCGGGGATTTGGCGGATTTGTTGCGGATTATTTTTGAAATCGGGGCGTGGTGGGGTTCTCGCGGGGGATGGCGCTGATGGTGGGGATTGGCGGATGAGGGTGATGGTGCTGATGGCGCTGATAGCGCGGATGGCGCTGATGGCGCTGAGCGCGGATGGGGTGATGATAGGCGGATTGGGCGCGGATGGGCGGGGATGATGGAGGATGCGCGGATGGTGGGTGGGGCGACCGGCGGCGTTAGCTGCGCAGGCTGATTCACCCGCGGGACAAGCCCGCGGGGGTCTTCACGTAACGATTCGCCTGGGCGCACATTCAAGCCCCAAGACCCACGACCGCGCCGCAGGCGCCGAGGCCCGCGCCGCAGGCGCCACGCATCACACGAAGATATTGACCGTCACAATCAGCACCACCAAAAAGAGCACCGTCATCGCCGTGCCGGCGCGCATGAAGTCTTTGACGCGGTAGCCGCCGGGTCCCATGAGCAGGGCGTTGACCTGGTGGGTGGGCAGCAAGAAGGCGTTGGAGGCGGCCAGGGCGACGATGAGGCCGAATTGGGCCGGGTCGGCGCCGACGCCTACGGCGACGTTGGCGGCCAGGGGCACGAGCAGGACCGTGGCGCCCACGTTCGAGATGGTCAGCGTGAAGACCGTGGTCACCAGGGCGATGACCAGCTGCATGCCCCACGGGGGCAGGCCGCCGGCGGCGTTGATGACGTTCTCGGCGATCCAGGCGGCGGTGCCCGTGTCCTCGACGGCCTGGCCCAGGGGGATGAGGGCGGCGAGCAGGAAGATGGTCTTCCAGGAGACGGCGCGGTAGGCCTCGTCGGCGGTGAGCACGCCCGAGACGAGCACGATGCCCGCGCCGACCATCAGGGCCAGCGAGAGCTGCAGGCTGGTGAAGATGACCAGGCTCAGCGACAGCGCGAAGGCGCCCAGGGCCCACCACATCTTGTTGGTGCGCGGCGGCTCGGTGGGGTAGTCGGAGAGGATGACGAAGGCGGGCTGCTTGGCCAGGTTGTCGAGGTGGCCCCAGGGGGTGAACAGCACGAGCACGTCGCCGGCTTCGAGTTTGACCTGGCGCAGGTCGTCGGTGATGACTTTGCCGTTGCGGTGCACCGCCAGAAGGGTGACGTCGTACAGCTCGCGCAGGCGCAACTCGCGCACCGTGTTGCCCACTGCGTCGCCGCCCGGGCGAATGATCACCTCGGCCAAGCCGGCGTGCTCTTTGTCGTGCAGGATGGTGAAGGGGTCGCTCTCGACGGGGTTGAGGCCTTGCTCCGCGGCGAAGGCTTCCACGGCGCGGCCGTCGCCGACCAGCCCCACCACCATGCCCGGCTCGATGATGTAGTCGCGGTAGGGGGCGATGGTCAGCCCGTCGCCGTCGTGTACGGCGACCACGAGGATGCCCTCGTGCTCGGCCTCGATGTCGGCGACTCGCCGATGGAGCAGGTCGCTCCCCTCGGGGACCAGGTAAGCGCGGATATCTTGGTCGAGTCCGTAGATGGCGGCGATGCCGGGCAAATCGGCGTGGGCGTCGCGGTCGGCTGCTTTGTTGGGCAGCAGCCATTTGCCCGCGAAGGCAAAGAGCAGGATGCCCGAGATGACGAGCGTCACGCCAATCGGCGTCGGGGCGAACAGCCCGTAGGGCTCGATCTCCACGTTCAGGTTGCTCGCCGTCGAGGCGAGCAGGTCGTTGAGGAGGATCAGGGGGCCGGAGGCGACCAGGGTCATCGTGCCGCCCAGGATGGCCGCAAAGCCCATGGGCATCAGCAGGCGGCTCACCGGAATCTTGGTACGCTCCGACAGACGCTCGGCGACCGGCAAGAAGAGCGCGGCGGCGCCGATATTCTGCATAAACGCGCTGATGGTGGCCACCGCCGTCGAGATAAGCGACGAGATGCGCCCCTCCGTCTTGCCGCCGATGCGCAGCAAGAAGGCCGCCACGCGTCGCATCACCCCGACCCGGTCGAGGCCCGCGCCCAAAATCATCACCGCGATGATCGAAATCACCGCGTTCGAGGCGAAGCCGGCGAAGAGGTCGTCGGCCCCCACCAGCCCCGACAGGCCGATGACGACCATGATGATGATGGCCGCCACGTCGATGCGGACGACCTCGGTGACAAAGAGTGTGACGGCGCCGGCCAGGATGGCTAGCACCATGATCATTTCAAAGGTCAACGCTTCCAAGATTCATCCCTCGCTTCAGGTTCATTTGGTTCGGGCCATGACGCCCGTCGGGAGAGGTCGTTTGCACAAAGCGGGCCAGCCTCGAAATTTCTTTGGTGCAGGCGATTACGCCGATGGTGGGACCCCCGAGGGCGCGCGGCCTGTTGCGGGTCGTTTCGACGGGATGTTTCACATTGAAACGTGTTTGCGAGCGCAAATGAATTGCCCCTTCACCATTGAAGCTCATCCTCGTACGCTTACGTTGTAGCCCAATGGGTATATGTACTCCTTTCGAGCATGATTCTGACGGAGTGAGACTGTGGCACAGCAAAGTGAGCAGCACGACATCGCCGAAGAATTGATCGAACGTCTCCAAAAGCAGGGCCCGGCCCCCGGCGGCGAGTTCAACGAGTCGATGGCGGTCAGCCCGATCGATATCCCCGACGACTTCGACATCGACGTGAAGTCGATTCGAAAGCGGCTGGGCCTGTCGCAAACCGAGTTCTCGCGCGCCTACGGCTTTTCGGTGCACACGCTGCGCAAGTGGGAGCAGGGCGTGCGCCGGCCGGAGAAGTCGACGCGGCTCTTCTTGCTGATGATCCGCGACATGCCCGAGATCGTGCAGCGCTACCTCAATTGGCTCAGCTCGAGCGCGCGTCCCGACGGGTCCTGAGCCCCGAGCGGCGCCCATCGGCTTGCTGTGAGGCGGCGCGCCCCCACGTTCATAGACGACCACTTGTGATAGACGACGCATTGACTCGTCTCGTGGACACGGAGGCTCGCATGAACTGGAAAAGGTGGGACGTCCATCATCGCCGCTGGCAAGATATCCTGGCGTTTGTCGCCGGATGCTGGCTCATCGCCACGGTGATGGCGCAGATTTCGACGGTCATGGCCCCGGTGGGCTGGATGGCGTTTATCGGCGGCGCGCTCGCCTTTCTGATGACCGCGGCCGCACTGCAAGACGACAGCCCCGGCTACTCCTGGGCGGCCGCCGCCGGCGGGTTGATTGCGGTCGGAGGGGCTTTCATCGCGCTCGCCTTCGGCCATATGTTCACCTTCTTGAGTCTGGTCATCGGCGGCGGGGTCGTGCTCCTCTTGGAGGTCTGGAGCGCCGCGCTCAAACGCCGCGCGCACGAGCCCTCGAGACGGCGCGTGGGCACCGCGCGTCCCGTGCGTACCTGATTCACACGCGGGGCTCATCCCCGCGAAGACACCCCCGCATGACCATAACGAAGAGCGCGTCGGCGTCGTCTGCACCGGCGCGCTCGTCGAGCACGACCGGCTTGTAGACCGCCGGCGCCGTCAGCAGGTCGACGAGCATCGTCGGGTCGACGTCCTCGCGAAGCTTTCCCTGCTCGATGGCCCGCTCGGCCAGCGCCCGTGCATGGTCGCGCATCGGCGTGACGAAGCGCTTGTGGAACGCGTCGGTCAGCTCCGCCTCGCGCAGCAACGCCGCCGGCGCCATCGGGAGCTCCGTGTGGGCGCGCCCGGCCACCCGGGCATAGAACTGCGCCACCACGCTGCGCAGGTCGGCGAGCGCGTCGCCGGTCTCCTCGAACTCGCGGGGCACGACCTGCTCGGCGATGGCGTCCAACACCATCTCGGCCTTCGAATCCCACCTTCGGTAGATGGTCGTCTTGGCGACTCCAGCGCGCTGCGCCACGTCGACCATCGTCAGCCCGTGGTAGCCGAGCTCGTCGAGCAGCTCGAGGGTTGCTTGCCGAATCGCCTCGCCACGCGCCGGGTCGCGGGGGCGTCCTCGCCCGGGTCTCGAACTCTCCTGCTGCGGCATAGTCTCCTCCTTCATGTAGCTCGTATCCGTCTAGAACGTGCCCACGGGTGCAGGCCGGGCAACACTCGTCCACCCCCTGTCGCCACCTTCCCATCCCACACACCTTGGCGTATAGTCGGGCCATTCATTTTTAGAGGAGTATGCACGTCTTCGCGCCCTGTCGGCGTGTACTGATCGATACAGGACGATGAATGCGGATGCGCTCGACGATGCCGGGCCACATGTGGCGATTGCAGGGGCACCGAGCGCCGTCCGCCGCCGGCCGCCCCTCGCTGACGCTCGGCGCCACGGCGGGCACGACGCACGTGATTGTGGTCGACTCATTGCACAACGCCGGGTTAAGGCGTTACGTGCTCAAAATCAACAATTGGTGAAGTAGTGTTTGGTGATATCTGTCATGAGTGATTCCAACCCGCTGCCCGAGCGCGGCGTCTCCGCGCGGATGACGACGCTTCTACTCCTCGTCGGCCTCGTCGGCACAATTTCGACTGGCTGTGACAGCCTGTATCGCGACCTCGACGAGGTCGAGTTGCGCGAGGCCGACGCCGCCTCGGATGCCGACGTTCTCGACACAGGCGACACGGCCGATGTCGCCGACGCCGTCGACGCCGTCGATGCGGACGAACCATCCGACGCCACGGATACGATCGAGCCCACCGACGCAGCGGACGTCGCCGACGCGACTGATGCGTCTGATGCATCGGATACTGCAGACGTCGCGCGCGACGCCGATGCCCAGTCCTCCTGCGATGCAGGCGGCGATATTTGCGACGGCGGCGACATAGACAAGATCATCGACCTCGACAGCTACGCCCGCACCACCTGTGGGCGGCGTCAGTCAGGGAGCGTGGTGTGCTGGGGCGAGGGAAGCAACGGGCAAATCGGCCACGGCAGCAGGGACGACGCGCCGCTGCCCACCGAGGTGGTCGGCATCAGCGACGCCCAAGAGCTCACCGTGGGGGCGAACCACAGCTGCGTGGTCGATTCGGCGGGGGCGGTCTTTTGCTGGGGCGACAACGCGCACGGCCAACTGGGACTCCCCTCATCGGTGGGCGAGTCGCCGACACCCGTCGAGATTACCGCCGCAGCGGGCGTGACGGACTTGAGCGCGGGCAGCGGCTTTACGTGCGGTATCGACGCTGCGGGCCAGGCCGTCTGCTGGGGGCGCAACAATGACGGCCAACTCGGCCGCGGGACCACGAGTGCTTCGGAGGCACGCGGGCCGGTCTCCGGGCTGACCGACGTCGTCGACGTCGAGGCGAGTGAGCAGTTTGCCTGCGCGGTCAAGAGCGACGGCACGGTGTGGTGCTGGGGCCTCGACGGCGACGCTCAGCTGGGCAACGGGACGAACCAGGGCACCACCTCGACGCCCACGCAGGTGGTCGGCCTGGCTGACGTCGAAGAAATCAGCTTGAACAGCAAGACGGGCTGTGCTCGCCAGCAGAGCGGCGCGGTGTGGTGCTGGGGCGAGACGTGGGGCGGCGTGACGGGCAGCAGTTCGGCTCCCGGAGATGAGACGCATGTGCCCGTGCAGACCGACATCATCGACGACGCCGAGAAGCTCTTCTCCGGCAGCTATCACAACTGTGCGCTGCGGGCGTCGGGCGAGCTGTGGTGCTGGGGCAAAGGTGGAGTCGGTGAGCTGGGGCTCGGCTCGGCGGCCGACAAGCCGGCGCCCGTGCAGATCCCGTTCTACGTGGGCAAGACCGTCGTCGACGCGTCCGGCGGCGGGGCGTTTACCTGTGTGGTGGTCGACACCGGCCGGGTGTACTGCTCGGGAGCAGGCGAGAGTTTGGATGCGCGCGTGCTGGGCGACAACCAGCACCCCGACGGGGCCCAGCCCCGCTACGCCCCGACGCCGGTGGCCACGATTGCGCCCATCGACGACGAGCTCAACCTTTGTCGCGACGGGCTCGACAACGATGGCCAAGACGGCGCCGATTGCGCCGATCCCGATTGCGCCAGCGACCTGGGCTCGACTGTGGGCCAGTCGGTCACAACCGGCTTTTTCAGCGGCGCCGAGGGCAATCACTTCGTGGGCTCGTGCGGCACCGACACGAACGGTCGCGAGCGGGTCTTCACGTGGACCGCTCCGTCGACGGCCGAATACACGCTGACCACCGAGGGCTCGGGCCTTTCCACGGTGCTCTACGTGCTCGACACCTGCGACGAGAGCGCGGCGGGCGCCGAAATTGCCTGCGACGTGGCCTCGGCGGCCGACGGGCGCTCGTCGCTCACACTCAGCGCCACGGCGGGCGAGACGTATGTGATCGTGATCGATACACCCTCGAATGCCGGGCTAGGTACCTACGTGCTCAGCATCAACGACTGACATTTCGACAACTGACACGCCGTGTTTGGTGATATCTGCCATGGACATACGCAACGCCTCGCCGCAGCTTCGAATCTCGGCCCGACTGACGACCGTGCTGCTTTGGGTCGGCCTGGCCGGCTCGTTTTCGACCGGTTGTGACACATTGTACCGCGACCTCGACGAGGTCGAGTTGCGCGAGGCCGACGCCGGCGCGGACGCCGAAGTGCTCGACGCAGGTACCGACGCCGATGCAGCCGATGCGGGCGACACGTCCGACGCCACGGACACGACCGATCCCACGGATGCGGCCGATACGACCGATGCTGCTGATGCCACCGACGCCTCGGACGCCTCCGACGTCGAAGACGACGCCGAGATTCCGTGCGAGGAGCGCGACGAGGTCTGTGACGGCGTCGACAATGATTGCGACGGCGACATCGACGACGCCGACGACGACGTGGTCGATCAGAAGACCTGGTATCGCGACAACGACCGCGACGGGTACGGGGACCAGAACAATCAGACCGCGGCCTGCTTCGCTCCCAGCGTCGACTGGGTGGCGCGCCCCGGAGACTGCAACGACGGCGACCGGGACGTGTGGGTCCGCTGCGGGCAGTGCAACGATGACGACGGGGATGGGTTCTTCGACGGGTGCGACGCTTACTTCAACCATCGGCCCGATTGCGACGACACCGACGCGCACATCACCCTCGAGTGCCCGAATTACGGGGACCGCACGTTCGGCGCTTATCCCAGCGCGGTGGCGGTCGAGAGCGAGGGCCAGGGCGGCCGGGTGCACGTCGGAGGTACGATCAACGCCGGAGAAAACGCCGTCTTCGGCGGCACCGCGCTCAATCCCACGAGCGGCTCGGCAGGTTTCGTCGCCTCGTACGCCCGTGATGGCGTCGTCGAGTGGGCGAAGAGCCTCGACGGAAGCAACGACGAGCACGTGAGCGACGTCGGGGCCTACGGAGTCGGCTCGATCGCGGCCGGCGGCCACTTCGACGGCGACCTCGTCTTCGGCGACGACCGTCAACTGGGCACCGTTTTGCAGGCCGACGAGACCGACGCCTTCGTCGCCGCCCTCTCCGAGACTAGCTACGAGTGGATCGCCCACATCTCGGGCAGCCGCGAGGAGCGGGTCGTGGCCGTCGACGCCGGCGCGAATGTCTTCGCGGCCGGTAACTTCAACGGCGAGGCGAGCTTCGATGGCTCGGACTTCGTGCTCGGCTTCACCTCCGGTGCGTCGGGAGCCGCCCAAAACGGTTTCGTCGCCGCGTTCAACAGCAACGGGTATGTGGAGTGGGCCGCGCATCTGGAGAGCGAAAACAGCCTCGAGGTGGCCGACATGGCCCGGCTCGAAGGCGGCAAGCTCGCGGTTGTGGGCTCCTTTCAGGGGAGCTTGTCGTTCGCGCGCGGTACTGGTGAGGTCCTGACCATTGTCGCCACCGGCCAATCGGACGGGTTTTTGCTCGTGCTCGACGCCTCGCAGGGCCGGGCGACCTGGCTCGAACGCATCGACGGCGAGGACGCCGCGCGTCCGGCGGCGGTCACAGGGGTCGACCTCGACACGGTGGCGGTCGCGGGCACCTATGACGGCATGATGCTCGAGCCCACGCTCGCCGACCCCGAGGCGGCGACCTCGGATATTTTCTTGGCCACCTACGACATCACCACACAACAAGCGGTCACCGCGGCGTCGGCGGGCGGCGCCGGCACCGAGACGGTCGAAGCGGTCGCCGCGGCCGATGGTGAGATCGCCGTGTACGGCAAATTCGACGAGCCGGTCGGCTTCGGCGACCTCGAGCCCAACGGGACCTACTTGCGCCCGCGAAGCGCCAACGGGGCCGACGTGTACGTGGCCCGCTACTTCCTCGACGGCTCGCTCAAGTGGGCGAGGTCGGCGCCGACGAACTCCGACACCCAACGCGGCGGCGACATGGCCGCCACGCCCGCCGGCTCGCTGGTGACGGTGGGCGATCTCGGCAACCACGCCTCGTTCTGGAGCGGCTCGGCCCAGCCGGTCGAATTGACGGCCACGGGCAATGATCCCGGCTTCGTCGTGCATCTGCGGCGCAGTGGCGCAGCCTGCGGTGAGACCGGCGGCACACTGGCGGGATCGCCGTGGCCGATGGACGGTTTCTGCCCGACGCGCCGCGGCGTCGCGCCGGTGGTCGGGCCGAGCGGAGAGTTTTCGTTGTCGAGTGTATGGTTGACGTCGCTGCCGAGCGGCCCTGCCAGCGGCCCGGTCGCGGGGGCTTCGGGCGCTCTCTTCGTCGTCTCGAGTGATGGCGCGCTGCACACGATCTCGGCCAACGGCCAGCTCGACGGCGGGAGTTTTCCCGTCGAGCAATGGAGCGCGGGGAACCAGACCTATGTCGCCTACGAGAGCGAGGCGTCGACCCCGGTCATCTCGGCCAACGGCACGATCTCGTACGGGTTGAAAAAGCGCCGGGTCTCCGATGGCGTCCAGTACGGAAGCGTCATCAGCGTGTCCACGCAGGGCAACTATCTGAGCTCGTATGCCACGGCGACCGGCACGGCGAACAACGAGCCCTACAACGTCGTCTACAGCTCGCCGTTGCTCGACTCGAGCAGCAATCTCTTCTTTAGCAGCATCGGCGGCAGCCTCTACGGCATCTCGAATGGGACGACGGAGATCTTTACGATCCCCGGGAGTACCCGAGTCGACGGCAGTGTCGCCCCGGCGCTCGGAGCGGACGGGCGTATCTACGCGGTTATCGAGAACCCCACGAACGACGAATTTACCGCCTTCGACAAGAGCGGCAACGAGCTGTGCGCGTCGAGGATCGACCTGGGCGGCAAGGTCGTCGCGGACCTGGCCGTCGGCCTCGACGAGACGGTGTACGTGGGCACGCTGACCGGCCAGCTCTTCGCCATCGATGGGCGTCGATGCTCCGTGATTTGGACGTACGGGCTGGGCGGTGCCGTTCACGGGCGTGTGGCGATCGATGCCGATGGCTACCTGTACGTGGGCACGGTGGAGCCGAGCGGCGGGAAGATCTACTCGCTCGATCCCAATGAGCCGGGCAATGTCGGCAAGATGATCGTCGAGCAGGTGAGTGGCGGGGTGGTCGCCTCGCCCATCGTCGATGCGCGTTCGCGGGTCTTCGTGGGGAGTACCAACGGGGAGGTCTATCGCATCGACCGAAAGGCAGCCGACGAGGTCAAATTGGTCTTCACGTTCACCTCGCCGGTGCGCCAGACCGCGGCGTTCGACAGTCAGGGGCGCCTGATCGTGGTCGAGGAAGGGGACCCGTCCGCGTCGGGCAGCGCCGAGATTCGCGCGCTCGAGTCGCCTTGAGCGACTTGGGAACCTAAAATGCCAGCGTGAAGTCGAGCGCCACCGCGTCCGCGCCGACCGAAGGCGTCAGCGTGTAGCTCGACGCTGTCGGCTCTCTCTCTGCGCCGCTCATCAGGTCGACGGTGAGTAGCGCGGCGCCGGCGACGGCCAGGCCGGCGCCCGAGTACAACAGAATCTGGCCGCGGTCCTGCTTCGACGAGATGTCCTCGCGTAGCTGCGCATAGCGCGCCGAGTCGGCGTCGGCGCCGGCTTCTTCGTAGGCCGCCCAGTCGTCTTCGAGCTCGATCGACGTCCAGCCGGCGCCGGCCAGCGCCGCTCCGCCCACCACCAGCATCGCCGTGCCCGTCCAGCCGAGCACACCGAGGCCCTCGGCGGTCTCGAGCACAGGCGCTTCGTCGACCGGGTCTTTCTTCTCGTCGGGGCGAGCGTCCTTGGTGGGGGCTTCGGCGCGCGCTCGGCTGGCCGCCTCGGCCATCGCCTCCGCGCGCTCGGGGGCGCCCAGAGCGACCGTACAAGCCGCGCCCAGCGCAGCGTTGGCCGCCTTGGTCTTTCCTTTCAGTCCTTCGGCGGCGCGCTCGCTGGTCGCCAACGCCTTGTCGTGCTGGCCGAGCTTGGCCTGGGCGAGGGCGATATTGTAGAGGAACATCGCCTCGGGATAGCTCTCGTAGCCCTTGCGGAACTCGACGATGGCGCGGGCGTAGCGCTCCTGCAGGTAGTACTCGGCGCCCTTGTCGAAGTGGGCCTGCGCCTTCTTCTTGTCCTGGGCGCTCACCGCCGGCTTGTCACCTTGTTGGGCGAGTGCGGGCGTCGTCCCCAGAGCGCACGCAGCCGCCAGGCTGGCGGCGAGGGCGACCCGCGTTACACGGAACATCTTCGAGTTGGCGTTCATCGCTGGATTGCTCACTCTATCTACTCCATGGGGAACAAGTCGAGGCCGTCGTCTTTGGCCGCAGGCTGCTCGTCGTTCGGTTCAGGCGTCGGTTTCGGCTCGGGTTTGGCGACGGGTTTCGGCTCGGGTTTTGCGACCGGTGTGGGCTTTGGCTCGGGTTTCGCGACCGGTTTGGGCTTCGGCTCCTGTTTCGGCTTCGTGTCCGTGGCCGTCTCCGCGACCGGCTCCGGCTCCCGGCTCCCGGTCTCCGTCTCCGTGACCGTCTCCGTCTCCGTGACCGTCTCCGTCTCCGTGACCGTCTCCGTCTCCGCGACCGGCTCCGGCTCCCGGCCCCCGGTCTCCGGCCCCCGGCTCCCGGTTTCCGGCTCCCGGCTCCCGGTTTCCGTCTCCGTCTCCGTGACCGTCTCCGTCTCCGTGACCGTCTCCGTTTCCCCGCCTTCATCCTCAGCAAGCAAGGAGGCGGCAACCCCACCAATACCAAGCACGAGAATCAATAGGATTCCCACCACCCACAACAACTTCGTGTCTCCGTGGGCGCCGGCCGACTCGAAGGTGTTCGAGTCGAAGTCCGCAGCCGGCGCGGTCGCCTGATTCGACGGGGACGCCGCCGTCTGGGCCTTGTCGGTGTTCACGCCGGGGCCGGAGGCGCGCGTCTCGGCAAAGACCAGCTCGCGCTCCTCGTCGGACGCCGGCGGCGGAAACCCGCGGTCGGTACGCGCGCCCGTGGCCCCGATCTCGGTGATGGGGGCGATCTCGTCGCTATTCGACAGCCGAGCGCGCGTCTTGCCCTGGACGAGCCAGGCGTCGAAGACCTCGTCGAGCGCGGCGGCCGCGTCGACCCGAATCGGCAGCAGCCCGTGGGCGCGCTGGATGGCCTCGATGGCGTCTCGCAGGTCGAGTACGCTGTCGGGCCGGCCCTCTGGGCGCTTGCGAAGTGTGCGGTCGACCAGCTCGACGACTTTGTCGGGGGCGTCGTCGGCGGACAAAATCTCGCGGAGCGACGGCGGCTCGAGCTGGACGTGCTTGAGCATGAGCTGCAGCGGCGCTTCGGCCGTAAACGGCAACTGCCCGGTGAGCATCTCGAACAAGACCACGCCCAGCGAGTAGATGTCGGTGCCCGGGCCAATCTCCTGGCCCTGCGCCTGCTCGGGGGCCATATAGTGCGCCGTGCCGCACACCGTGCCGGTGGAGGTGAGCTTGGTGTCGGCCTTCAGCGCGCTGGCGATGCCGAAGTCGAGCACTTTGACCTGCACCGAGCCGTCGGCGATGGGTAGCAGCATCAGGTTTTCGGGCTTCAGGTCCCGGTGGATGACCCCGCGGGCGTGCGCCTCACTCAGCGCGCTGCACACCTGCCGGGTGATCTCGAGCGCCGGCCCCAGCCCGATGCGTCCGCGCTCGAGCAGGCTTCCCAGCGACAACCCGTCGACCAGCTCCATGACCAGGTAGAGGACGTCGTGGGTGGCGTCCTGGCCGAAATCGATCAGGTTGACGATGCCCGGGTGGGCAAAATCGGAGATGACCTTCGCCTCGCGAAAGAAGCGCTGGATGACCATCTCGTCGTCGCAGATCTCGGAGTGCAGCACCTTGACGGCCACGCTGCGTCCCACCGACAACTGCACCCCTTGATAGACCTTGCCCATGCCGCCTTCGCCGAGCACGCGCTCGAGCCGAAAGCGCCCGTCGAGCAACTCGCCGAGCAGCGGGTCGTCGTCGGCGTCGCGCAGCCGGTAGGTGTACAGCGAATGGCCGTCCTCGGGGCATACCTCCATTGACGCGGCGTACTCCTCACCGCATTCAGGGCAATATGCTTTCGAGTTGTCCTGCTGACCTGCCATCGTCTGTCGTGGTCACAGTCGTTGAAAATCACCGGTATAAAACTGCTTGAAGCGGGAGTGTATGGGTGAGGACGGTAGGCTGTCTATTGCTTTTTGCCGGGTGCGCGTTGGCTCTACAGAGAAAATTTCTGAAAAATCTGGTGATCCAAAATCGGAGCTGGCTCGTACTTCCTGTGACGGATGAATGAATGGTTTTTTGCAGTCACGGTACGAGTCGTATGAATAGTTTGGGTCACTGGTGGCGCGCCTCGAGCGCCCACTACGAGTATTCGCCGAGTCATCGCTTCTTAGAGATCTTGGCCATCGCCGCAGCCATCGCCTTGATGGTGGTGATGTCGTGGAGGTTGTTGGCGGCGCTCGCGAGCACCGCCAGCCTGCTCAGTTGGGCCTGTGCGCTCGGCGCGGGGCTGGTTGGCTACGTCGCCGCCGACTTCGTCTCGGGGATGGTGCACTGGCTGGCCGACCGCTTCGGCACGCCGGACACACCGGTCTTGGGCGAAGCGTTCATCCGCCCCTTTCGCGAGCACCACGATTTTCCCAAAAGGATCACCCACCACGACTTCGTGGAGGTCAACGGTAACAACAGCCTGGTGCTGCTGCTCGTGTTGGCGCCGGCCGCCTGGATGCTCCCGGCTCAACTCGACGCGGCGTGGCTCGCCTTCGGGTCGTTCTTCGTGAGCTTCCCGCTGGCGATCTTCATGACCAACCAGTTCCACAAGTGGGCGCATATGGACGAGGTGCCGGCGGTGGTGGCGTGGATGCAGCGGCGCGGTCTGATCTTGTCGCCTCGAGCCCACGACCGCCACCACACCGCGCCGTTCGAGACCGACTACTGCATCACCAGCGGCTGGCTCAACCCGCTGCTCGAGCGCTTCCAACTCTTTGCGCGCTGCGAGCGGTTCTTGAGGCGACGGCCGCCGCAGCAGACGCCGGCGGAGCATCACGAGCCGGCCTGCCCGCCGCCGTCCGTCTGAGTCGGCGAGGCTTGAGCGCCCACACCTCGATTGCTACATTCGCCCGACGTGCGATTGTGTTCGAAGTGATGTGCCGTTTATGGCTCGAGACGTGGACGATCAGGGGTTGGTCGAGGCTATCGCCGCAGGCGACCGCGAGGCGCTCGGCGAGTTGTACGACCGTTATGCTTCGGCCCTGATGGCGCTGGGGATGCGCCGCCTCGGTGACCGCGAGGAGGTCGAGGACGTGCTCCACGACGTCTTCTTGGAGGTGTGGCGTCGCGCCGACACCTACGAGTCGAGCCGCGGGACGGTGCAGACGTGGCTGATGCTGCGCATGCGAAGCCGCACCCTCGACCGCGCCCGCACCGTGCGGCGCAATCGGCTCGACTCCCTGGACGACGTCGACACCGACTCGCCCGATTGGCGCGCGCCCGAGGACCCGGCGAGTGACGCCGAGCACGCGCGGCTGCGCCAGGTCATCGACGAGTTGCCCGCGCGGCTGCGTCAGGTCCTCGGGTTGACGTATTTTCGCGGGCACACGTGCCGAGAGGCTTCCGAGCTGCTCGACATCCCACTGGGCACGGTCAAATCACGGCTGGCTGCGGCGCGCGAACGGCTCGAAGCGCTGCTCGGCGCCCACCAAGGAGGCTCGACATGACCGAGCACCTCGACAAAACAGGGCACATCGACTCGATGCTCGATGACTGGCTCGCGGGGGCGCTCGACGAGGCTGAAGAAGCCGCGCTGGAGGCCCACGCCGCTCAGTGTACGCGCTGCGCCCGAGCTCTCGAGCGCGCCCGGCAGCATTTCGTCGAGCTCGCCGCGGCGCTCGACCCCGTCGAGCCGTCGGCCGGCCTGCGAGACGACTTACTCGCCGCCGCGACGCCCGAGGCGCGCTTCGCCGATCTGGCCGACGAGGTCGCCGAGATCATCGATCTGTCCACCGAACGCGCCCTGAGGCTTTTGGGCCGCGTCGACGAGGCGAGCCATTGGGAGGAGGGGCCGTTTCCGGGCCTCGAGCTCTTCCACATCGACGGCGGTCCTTCGGTCGACGAGGCCATCGTCGGCTTCGTGCGCATGACGCCGGGCATGGCCTTTCCCCACCACTCCCACCGGGGCGCCGAGACCACCTTGGTCTTGCAAGGCGGGCTGCGCGACGCCGATGGCACCGTCTACCGCCGCGGCGAGGTCGTCGAGCACGGCTCGGGGACGAGCCACGCCTTTGCCGCCCTCGACGACGCCCCTGCGCTCATCTACCTGGTCGTCGCCCACCACGGCATCGACGTCGGCGACACCCACTTCGGCCCGAACGACCCGGCGTTGTAAACTCGTCGGGAGGGGTTTAGGAGTCCCTCTCCTCCCCCTGTGGAGTAGGCGTACTCGACGGAGTAGGCGTACCCAACCCACCGACATGCATGTCAGCGCCCGCGGGGGAGGGCGTGCACTGTTGGTTCGACACTTGCAAAGTGCCTGTGCGACACTGGTCCGCAGCACTCTCACTAAGGTCGAACCATGATTCCTCTGATTGTTATTGGCATTGGCATCGTCATGATCGCCGTCGAATTGGCCAGCCCGGCGCGCGAGTGGCCCGACGTGGCCGGCTGGTGGGGCCGGGCGATTTTATTCAACGGCATTCAGGTCGCCGCGGTCTATTTTGCCGGCGTGGCCTGGGACGGCTGGATGGCCGATCACAGGCTCTGGTCGCTCGACTCGCTGGGGCCGACCCTCGGTGGACTGGTCGGCTACCTGGTGCTGACCTTCGTGTACTACTGGTGGCACCGCGCGCGCCACGAGTCGCAGTTTTTGTGGAACTGGCTCCACCAGCTCCACCACAGCCCGCGGCGCCTCGAAATCATCACCTCGTTTTACAAGCACCCCATCGAGATCGTGACCAACGCGCTGATCTCGAGCGCGGTGGTCTACCTGCTCGTGGGCTTGAGCCCCACCCAAGCCGCCTACGCGACGCTCTTGAGCGGGCTGGCCGAGTTCTTCTACCACTGGAACGTCAAAACCCCGCACTGGGTCGGCTACATCATGCAGCGCCCCGAGAGCCACTGCGTGCACCACCAGCGCGGGCTGCACCGGTACAACTACGGCGACTTGCCGCTGTGGGACATGCTCTTCGGCACCTTCCACAACCCCAAAAATTGGGACGACGACTGCGGCTTCGAGGCCGACGAGGAGCTCCAGGTCATGGACATGCTCGCCGGGCGTGACGTGCAGAAGAAACCGTTCGTGGGCGAGGGAGGTGCCGAATGAGTCGCCTCGACTACCGTGCACTGGCGCTCCTGGTGCTGGGCCTGGCCCAGATGGTCGGCGCCCTGTTGGGCATCGGCCCGCTCAAGGGCCTGGCGGCGGCCACCGTCGCCTCGCCCGCGCCCAAGGTCTTCTCGGCGGCCAAGGGCCTGGAGACCTACTCGACCGAGTTCTTTTTGGAGTGGCGAAGCGTCGACGGCGAGGAGCACGTCATGGCGCTGACGCCCCAGGTCTACCCGAAGCTGCAGGGCCCGTATAACCGGCGCAATATCTACGGCGCGATCCTCGCCTTCGGCCCGGTGCTCTACACCGAGGCGCCGGCGCGGCCGATGTTCGACGCGGCCAGCGAGTTCGCCCTGTGCGGCGAGGCGCCGGTGTTGCGCGAGCTCGGCATCGACCCGGCGACCGTCGACGGCGGCGTGAGCGTGCGCTACGTGCCGCGCGACGGGCTCGACCTGGGAGAACTCCCCACGCTCATCGAGGTGCCCTGCTCATGAGTACGAAAACACAGCGAAACAAACCGGACAATTTCGGCCGCGACCTCATGCGCCTTCGCGCCCCGCACGGATGGACCGGCGGCCAATACAGCGTCTACCGGGCCATCCTGGGCGTCTACCTGTGCGTGCACTTCGTGCATCTGATCCCGTGGGGCGCCGAGATGTTCTCGAACGAGGGCGTCCTGGCCGACGCGGCCACAAGCCCTCTGGCGTTCGTCTTCCCGAACGTCTTGAGCTTCTTCGACCCGCCCTGGTTCGTCACCGGCCTGCTCGTGGCGGCCGCGGTCGGAAGCCTCGCCTTCGCCGCCGGCTTCAAGGACCGCCTCGTAGCGGTCGGCCTGTGGTACGTGTGGGCGTGCCTGTTCGGCAGAAACCCGCTCATCAGCAACCCGAGCCTGGCCTTCGTCGGCTGGATGCTACTGTTGCACGCAGCCACCCCCGGCAAGCCCTTCGGCGCCTGGGACGCCCGCGGGCGCACCGACCCGCAGGGCGGCTGGAAGTTGCCGCGCTCGTATTTTTCGGCCGCCTGGATTCTGATGGCCGTCGGCTACACCTACAGCGGCTACACCAAGCTCATCAGCCCGTCGTGGCAAGACGGCACCGCCCTGGCCGAGGTGCTCGAGAGCCCGCTCGCCCGCGACACGGCCCTGCGTGAGTTCCTACTCGGCCTGCCCGACGTGCTCTTGCAGGCGGCCACCTACAGCACGCTCGCCCTCGAGCTCTTCGCGCTGCCGCTGGCGCTGGTCGGCCGGCTGCGCCCCTGGCTGTGGCTGTCGCTCGTCGGCCTGCACCTGGGCATCTTGTCGACGGTGGCCTTCGCCGACCTGACCGTGGGGATGCTCACCGTCCACCTGCTCACCTTCAACCCCGCCTGGATAGGCAAGCTTCGCGACGGCGCGCTCGACCACGTCTTCTACGACGGAAGCTGCGGGCTGTGCCAACGCACCGTCCGGTTTCTGCTCGCCGAAGACCCCGCCGAGCCGTACGCGTTTCGGTTCGCACCTCTCGCCAGCGACGCCTTCGCTCGTCGCCTGGGTGAGGCCGCCCCCGAGCGCAGTGTTTCCGAGATGCCCGACAGCGTCATCGTCATCACCGAGCGCGGCGAGGTGTTGGAGCGCTCCGAGGCGATCCTGTACCTCGGCAAGCGCCTGGGCGGGCTGTGGCGCGTGCTCGCCACGGCCGCCTCGTGGGTGCCGCGCGGGGTGCGCGACCGCGTCTACGACGGCGTGGCGGCGATCCGCCACAAGCTCTTCGAGCGGCCCAAAGAGGCGTGCCCGATGATGCCGCCGGAGGTGCGGGGGCGCTTTGATTGGTGATGGGGCGTTGGCGCGCTCCCGGCCCGTGTCCAAGTTCCAGAGTACTGTCATGACGAGACCAAATGGGGACGGTTCGTGTGGCTGGATACTTGGAACTGATTTGCGCAGGGGGCGACGATGGAGGGGGCTGCATCGCAGGCGACGGTCAATCGAGCGGGGACAAGTCGAGGGGGAGCAAGCGGGGACGCGCTCGAGAAGCGCCGTGAGTGGATGACCTATCTCGTGGGGGCGATCTTTGTGCTCAACGCCATCGACGCGGTGGCCACCGTGACGTGGGTGTCGGCGGATCTGGCCTACGAGGCCAACCCGCTGATGGCGCACCTTCTCGACATTCACCCGGTCTTATTCGTGGCGACCAAGCTGACGCTGGTGGGCCTGTCGGTCTGGCTGCTGTGGCGCCATTGCGACCGCATGCTGAGCATGGTCGCGGCGATCGCGTTGTTCGGCCTGTATTACGCGCTGATCGTCTACCACCTGTCGTTTCCGTCCTATCTGGCCTGGTCGACCGTGCTCGGCTGACATTCGGGGGCTGTGAGCTTGGAACGCGGCGCGCCCGCCTTAGCTTTTGTCACCGGCAATATTGTCGACCATCAATGATTATAGGAGCTGGACGATGTCCGAATCGAAAGCGTCTTCTCGAGAGCCTATCTGGCAAGAATCCCGACTGCGCGCCATGGTGCGCGACACCGGGCGCAGCGCGCAGACGCGAAGCTGGGCGCTCGACCGCCTCGCGCGCATGCTCGGCGAGCAGGCCGTGGTGCCCCTGGCCGTCGACATGCTGGCCGACGAGGAGCCGCACGTGGCCGCCAACGCGCTGACGATGCTCGAGAGCGCCGGGCGTAAGGAGTGCTCCGAGGCGGTCGCCGCGTTCTCCACGCGCGACGACGTGCCTCACTGGTCCAAGCGGCTGTCGACGGTGCTCTTGGCCAGTTGCGGCGACGAGGAGGCGTGCCAGACGGCCTTTGGCAGCCCCGGGGCGGTGACCTATTTCGAGCTGTGGGCCGAGCGCGACCCGCACGGATTTAGCGAGGCGGCGTGTGCGTTCTGGAGCGACCGGCTCGCCCACAACCCCGACTTCTTGGCCGCCTGCACCACCGCGGCGACCGCCGAGTTGGCCGCGCCGCTGCTCGAGACGCTGGGCAAGCTCGACACCTGCGACCCCAACCGCGACGACCTGTTGGTGCGCCTGATGGCCCGCGCCGGCTTCGGCCTGCCCGAGCTCGGCGCCGACATGCCCATCGAGTGGCACCCGAGCCAAGAGGACATCTTCAGCTCGCGCGTCGACCCGTCGATGCTCGAGGAGCGCTGCGACGAGCTGGCCGAGTTGGTCGCCCAGGAGGACTGGAAGGCGGTCAGCCGCCACTGCCTCGACACCATCGGCTCCATCGGCGAGTCGGGCGCGCGTGAGCTCGACGCTCCGCCGCTCGACTGGGCGTTCGTGCTCGCCGGGGCCCTCGACGAGCACCCGCAACGCATCCCCGACGACTATATGCGCGCCCAGCTGTCGTTCGCGCTGCAGGAGGCGGTGCTCCTGGTCTTCGACATCGAGGCCACCCTCGACGAGCGCGACGGCCTCGAGCCGGTGCTCGACCTGTACGGCTGGTCGATTGGCACGGAGCGCGACCGCCTCGAGGAGATGATCGAGGCGCGTTGGACGGGCAGCGACGACCAGCGCGAGCTGGTGACCCAGTGGCTCGACCGGATCGACGACGAGTTCGAATGGTTCGACGCCCTGCAGGTCGCCTCGCGCCTCGACGGCTACGACGTCACCCCGTGTTTGAGCGTGCTCGTCGACGAGATGGAGGACGAGCGCGCCGGCTACGACATCGACTGGGCCGCCGAGACGCTCATCTGCGCGCTCGAGCGCCAGCCTGGCCTGGTCGCCGACGAGCCCGACCGCCTGCTCTTGGGCGGCGCGGTCGTCTCCGACAGTGCGCTCCTGGCGCTGGCCACCGTGCCCTACACGTGGGCCAGCCGACTCATCTTGGAGCGCTTCGACAAGCTGGCGAGCACCGAGGAGAACGAGGTGTTGTGGGAGACCCTCTCCGAGCTCGCCGACCCCGACAGCCTCGAGCCGCTCATGGAGCAGTGGGAGCCCGGCGAGTACCGCCTGGCCCACGCGATCGCGTTTGTGGCCGACGTCGCCGGCCGCCTCGACGAGCTCCCCGACGGCATCAAAAAGGACCTCGACGAGCTCTCCTCGCGTGAGGCGCGCTACGAGAAGCGCCTCGAGGCGATGATCTCGGGCGACGGCGACCTGTCAGCGGCCTTGCCCGACGGCGGGCCGCTGGAGCTGTCGCTTCGGTGCACCGAGTGCGACACGGTCTCGGACTACACATTCAGGGAGCTGTACCTCGACCGCGAGCGCGAGGTCGACCTGCGCGACCCCTTCGCGGCGGTCTTGTTCGACCGCATCGTCGAGTGCCCCAACTGCGGGGCGGTCGACAGCGTCGAGCCCACCGAGCGCGCCGAGCACAGGCTGGCGGCGATGATCGCCGCGCTGGCCGACGCCGAGCGTTGGCCCGAGGATTCGCCCCTGCAGGTGTGGCATCCGGAGCTGTGGGACGGCACCACCTTTCGCACTCCGCGCGAGGGCATCGAGCACCTCGAAGCGCAGGCCAACGCCCAACCCGACCGCCCCGAGCCGTGGCGTCGGCTGGGTCATTTCTGCGTGCGCTTTCACGCCGACGCGAAGGCCAAGGAGGCCTACGAGCACGCCGACCGCCTCGACGGGCGCGGCGTGCCCGACCCCGACAGGCTTCGCGACCTGGGCATCCCCACCGAGCCGGTGGGCCCCGACGAGGCCAAAGCCCTGCTCGCCGAGCACAGCCATCGCCACGCCCCGCACCCGGGCGACGGCGCCAAGCTCGCCTCCTACGAGCTGCACGAGTGCCTCGTCTCCGAGAACTGGCGAGACGTCGAAAAGCTCGCCTCAGTCTTCGTGAGCCGGAAGGTCTCCGAGGACAAATACGTCGCCGCCGCTTTCCTGGTCGATCTGGGCAGCCAGGGCGTCAAGGAGGTCATCTTCGCCTCCTCGCTCGGCCCCGATCGCTACAGCGGGCTCAAAAAGCGTCTGCAAGACATCCACGGCAACCTCGAGTCCAGCCCCCCCGAGCTCGCCGCGCGCATCCTCGACACGGCGGTGCGCTTCGCCCTGGCGCTGGGCTTCTTCCCGCCCGACGACTACTTCGCCGCCCGCGAGATGCTCGCCGAGTACGACCCCGACGCCGCCGGCGAAGACGTGCCCACCGGCGAGCAGGGCCTGCCGCTGTACGTGGGCGACCCGGACGCCTTCGAGCCGGTCGTCGAGCAGATCTACCGGCGCACCGGCCCGGACGGGTTCGCGTCGATCTAACTCTCGGGGCCACCTTTGTTTTTGCGGTCTCTCGCTTAGCTTCGAAAGTGCTGCATTGGGCGCACTTTCAGTGATCGGGAGTACCGCGTGACATCTGCACCATCGACCGCCGACTTACCTGCTGAGGGGGCTGCCGAGGAGCCGAGCGATACGAAGCTCGACAAGAAGCTGGGACTCTTCGACGTCTTCGCCGTCGCCACCGGCGCGATGTTCAGCTCGGGGTTCTTCTTGCTGCCCGGCATCGCCGCGGCCCAGACGGGCCCGTCGGTGGTGCTCGCGTATCTGATCTCGGGCCTGTTGGTCTTACCGGCGGCCCTGAGCGCCGCCGAGTTGTCCACCGCCATGCCGCGCGCCGGCGGGGCCTATTTCTTTTTGGACCGCACCCTCGGCCCGTTGATGGGCACGGTAGGCGGCGTGGGCACCTGGATTGCGCTGGTGCTCAAGAGCTCATTTGCGCTCATCGGCATGGGCGCCTACCTGGCGATCTTCGTCGACCTGCCCATCAAGCCGGTGGCGCTGGCGCTTATCGCCGCCTTTACGGTCATCAACCTCGTGGGCGCCAAGGAGACCACCGGTCTGCAGCGCATTCTGGTGGTGGTCCTCGTGGCGGTGCTCGGCTTCTTCGTGTTCCAGGGACTCTGGAATGTGGCCGAGCTGCCGCAGCAGCAGTTCTCCGAGCAGTTTTCTCCCTTCATGATCTTCGGGTTGAGCGGTCTCTTCTCGACCGTCGGGCTGGTCTTCGTGTCGTACGCCGGCCTCACGCACGTGGCCAGTATCTCCGAGGAGGTCAAAAACCCGGACCGAAACGTGCCTCTGGGCATGTTTTTGGCGCTCGGGTGCACCGTGTCGATCTACGTGGCCGGCGTGCTCGTGATGGTGGCGCTGCTCGACCCGGCAGCGTTCCACGAAGACCTGACCCCGGTGGCCACCGCTGGGCAGGCTTTCTTCGACTGGTTGCCCGAGCCGACCGGGCTGGTCCTGGTGGTCGCCGCGGCCATCGCCGCGTTCGCCTCGACCGGAAACGCCGGGGTGATGTCGTCGTCGCGCTACCCGCTGGCGATGGCGCGCGACCAGCTCGTCCCGTCGGGGTTCAGCAAGCTCAATCGGTTCCAGACTCCGACCCTGGGGATCTTGGTCTCGGCGGGCACCATGGCTGCAGCCGTCTTGCTCCTGGACGTGGCGTCGCTGGCCAAGCTCGCCAGCGCCATCCAGCTCATCTTGTTCGGGCTGTTGTGCCTGGCGACCATCATCATGCGCGAGAGCAAGCTCGAGTATTATCACCCCGGCTTTCGCTCCCCGTTATATCCCTGGACCCAGATCGCCGGCGTCATCATTCCCGTCTGGCTGATCATCGAGATGGGGTGGATGCCGGTGCTCTTCACCCTCGGGGTGATCGTGTTGGCGCTGGGGTGGTACTTTTTGTACGCGCACCGACGGGTCAAGCGCGGCGGCGCGCTCTTCCACGTGTTTCGCCGGCTCGGCCATCAGGCCGACACGGGCCTGCACCACGAGCTTCGCCAGGTGATCGCCGACAAGGGGCTCAACGCTGAGGACGCCTTCGAGGAGTTGGTCACCACCGCGATCTTTATCGACATCGACGGCGACGTCTCGTTCGAAGACGCCATGCGCACCGCCTGCACCTCCGTGAGCAAATACTTGCCCGTGGACGCCGAGGTTCTGCGGGAGTGCCTGTCCAAAGAGTTCGACAGCGAATTGATGCCGGTGTCGCACGGCGCGGCCGTGCCCCACCTGCGCGTGGACTCGTTTGAGGGCACGCAACTGGTGATGGTGCGGCTGAGTCGAGGCGCCTGGATTTCGGAGGAGAAACCGGGGCTTCCCCACGCTCGTATTTACGCCATCTTGTGCCTGATCGGACCCAATGAGCAGGCCGATGGCCACTTGCGCCTGCTCGCCAAGCTCGCCGCGAGGGTCGACGAGCCCGGGTTTGTCGACGCATGGCTCGACGCCGCCGACGAAGCTCGCGTCAAGGCGTTGCTTCTGCCGAACGAGCAGTTTTTCGAAGTGGTGGTGGAGGAGAGCGGGCCTTCGCGCCTGCTCCTCGACAAGCCTGTCGGGGAGGTCGACGTGCCCGAGGGGGCGCTGGTCGCCTGGCTGCGGCGAGATGGGAAGATAGAGGTCCCCGCGCCCGATACGACTATCCGGCGCGGGGACCACGTCATCTTCATCGGCCACCCCGAAGCGATCGAGGATTTACGCACGATGTTGGAGGCCTAGCTGTCGCAGGCTCAGGGCGCGTAGTCCCATTCGCCGATGTGGTACGACGGGTGGCCGCCGGCCTCGGTGAACGGACCGCCGACGAACAGACGGTAGTCGGAGACGGTCAGCGCCTGGGCGAAGTCGGACAGGCCGTCGCCGAGCGCGTGCCAGTCTTGGCCGTCCCACCAGGCGACATACTTGGCGGGCACCGTGTCGATCTGGGGGAAGGTCCCGCTGACGAACAGGCCGTTGGCCTTGGACGTGACGGCCATCACCGTGGGAGGCGGACCGTTGGGGAAGCGCGGGGGCAGGCCGCCGCCCAGGGTGTCCCAGGCCGAGCCGTCCCAGATGGCGATGGAGCCGGCAGTCGCGCTGCCCACCTCGTCGAAGTGGCCGACGACGACGAGCTTGCCGTCCCAGACGGTCGAGGCGCTGATGCGGCCTCGGTCGGACAGGCCACCGCCGACGTCGACCCACGCCGAGCCGTCCCAACGCGCGATCTTCGACAGCGTGGTGGTGGCGTTGATGTCGCCGTCGAACGAGCCCGCGGCGTACAGGTCTCCGCCGGGGAGCACCTGCATCGTCTGGACGTAGTCGTCGAAGGCGTCGCCCAGCTGCTGCCAGGCCGAGCCGGTCCATTCATAGACCGTGCTCGTGTTGGCGTTGGGCGCGTGGGCGGCGACGTACAGCGTGTCGTTGGCGTCGATGGCCATCGCGGTGATCTGGCCGGGGACGGCAGCGCTGAAGCCGCTCCAGTCGACGCCGTCCCAGATGGCCAGGTTCGAGATATTCTGCGTCGACGAGGCGACCGTGAACGAGCCGCCCATGTAGGCGTGGCCGTTCGAGTCGAACACGATCTCGGCGATGTCGCCGCTGATGGCTCCGGGGACCTCTTGCCAGCCAGTGCTGGTCAGCTGGGCGAGGCTCGAAATCTGCTTGCCGCCGATGGTCGTGAAGCGACCGGCTGCGTAGACGGTGTCGTCGGGGGCGGTGGCCAGGGTGACCACGGCGATGTCGGCGCCGGCGAACTCGCCCTGTCCGACCACCTTCGACCAGCTCGTGTCGTCGGTCCCGCCGATATCCCACTTGCCGATATTGAGGCTGAAGGTGTCGCCGACAATCGAGAAGAGGCCGGCCACGGTCAACGTGCCGTTGACGTCGTCGACCAGGAAGTCGTTGGGGCCGACGACCGCGCCGAGCACGAAGCCGGCGGTGTTGAAGATGCCGCTTCCGAGCGCGCTCCAGGTGCCGTTGGCGTCGAGCACGGCGATATTGGAGGCGCCGACCTGGCCTGTGCCGCTGCCCGCGCTGGTGAACGTGCCGCCGACGAACAATTCGCCGTTGGGGCCGTGGGCCAGGGCGCGAACGCCGGTGACCGAGCCGCCCTGCATGCCGCCTGCGACGCCGTCCCAGGCTGTGCCGTCCCAGCGGCCGATGCCGATGCTCGAGTTTCCGTTGGCGTCGGTCACCGAGAAGGTGCCCGCGGCCAGAAGCGTGTTGCCATCATCGAGCAACTCCTCGACCGACGAGTTCATGCCGCTGCCCAGCGCGTTCCACTGGGTGCCGTCGTAGCAGGCGATGCGGTTGACCGTCAGGCTGCCGATGTCGGCGAAGTCGCCGCCGATGCAGATGTCGCCGTTGGCGCGCTCCTCGATGACGCGCACAGCTCCGTTGGGCGCGTCGCCGTTGCCCAGCATCGACCAGGAGGTGCCGTCCCAGACGGCCAGGTTGTCGAGCAATTGGCCGTCGACGTCGCCGAATTGGCCGCCGATGGCGATGCGACCGTCGCTCAAGACCTCGATGTCGTAGACGACGGTGCCGAAGCCGCCGCCGATATTGGCGAAGACCGACCAGCTCGAGCCGTCCCACTTCTCGAGGGTGTTCGAGCCGCCGATGCCGATACCGCCACCGCCGCCACCTTCGCCGCCGGCGTACAGGTCGCCGTTGGCCGTGGTCGCCAGGGCGTGCACGTCGATGGCCAGCGAGATCGAGCCGACCGTGTTCCACTGCGTGCCGTCCCAGTGGGCGATATTGGTCGCCGAGGCGCCGCCGGCGACGTCGAAGATGCCGCCGACATAAAAGCCGCCGCTGGCCTTGTCTTCGGCCATCACGTAGCCGCGCGCCCCGGAGGGTCCTTGCAGCCCCGGCATCGAGTAGTTCGTGCTCCAGGCGCCGCCGGTCGGGTCGAGGTCGTCGACGGGGGGCGGGCCGACGTCCTCGCCTGTGTCGGGCTCGACGTCGGGGGTGACGTCGCCGGCATCGGCTTCGACGTCGGGGGTGACGTCGCTCGGGTCGGTCACGTCGGAGGTGTCCGAGGCGTCTTGGGGATCGCCGGCGTCGAGGTCGGACGCGTCGTTCGCATCTTGTCCCGCATCCTCGCTGCCGGTATCGTTATCCGCAGCATCCGGGCCTGCATCGGCGACCGGGTTGTTGGTCTCGTCACCACCCCCGTCGTCACTGCAGGCGACGGCGTGCGCGCTCAACAGGAGCGCCAGAGAAATGATTGCGAATCTTCGCGTCGTCATAACCTTACCTACCTTGCCAGTTCCATGAGAGACGTCTCCGCCCCTTCCACTCACGCTTTTCATCATGTTGCATCATCCAAATGGTGAGTGTCTTTCGGAACTTACAATGACTGACAGTTTGAGTAACTACACGAAGATTCTGTCGGTTATCTCGGCGGTTCTGAGCGCCAATGACTGCGTTGCTCCTTCTCGACGATGCGCTGCATCGCCTCGGCGTCGCGCCTTGTCCTTGACACTCAGCCCTCGCCGAGACTTTCCCGCACAATCTTCGTGCAGTTACTTTGAGCCTCACCCACTGACAAGTAGGTTGTATGACCCCTCCTGAGCCCTATGGCAAGCTTCGCGCCTCCCCGGTGGTGTGCGTCGAGGTGCGCGGCGCGCGAGCGCTGTGGAGAGAGGTTCCCGAGGCGATGCAGAAGGCGGTCGCGTTGTTGGCCAACGCGGTCGACACGTTGCTCGAGACCTATCGGGGCGCCCGGCTCGACTCCCACGAGGCGCCGATCGCCGCCAGCTTCGACGACGTCTTCGACGCGGTCGACTGGGCGCTGGCGCTGAGCGACGCGTTGGTAGAGGTCGAATGGCCGGACGCCCTGGTCTCGCAGGAGGCCGGCGCCGAGGTTTTCGGGGAAGGGGAGGGCGAGGACCTTTTGTTTCGGGGCCTGCGCGTCGGCCTGGGCGTTGACATGGGCGTGGTGCACACGCGCATCGACGCGATGAGTGGTCGCAGCTTGGCCTGCGGTCCGACGCTGGAGGCGGCCGGCCGCCTCGCTGCAGCTGCGCCCACCGGGGGCGTGCGCCTCGGCGCCGCGGTCGTCGACCTCATCGCCGAGTTGGCCGGCATACAGGCTGGGACACAGGCACTCAGCGAGGAGCACACGTGGTGGCTCGAGCAACTCGCTGCCGATACCTGCGAGGCGACCGCCCTCCCGCAACGCTTGGCTCGTAATGCCTCCCACACGCCCGTCCCAAAGCCGCACGACCGACGCAGCAACCTGCCCGAGCCCGGCGGCGCGTTCGTCGACCGAGTAGGCGAGTTCAACGCGCTGGCCGAAGCCCTCGAGGGCGCGCGACGGGTAGCCATCTGCGGGCCGGCGGGCGCCGGCAAGTCGCGCTTGGCCGTCGAGTTCGCCCGCGCGTGGCTCGCCCACCACGACGCGCGCAGCCCCGGCCGGTTGGAGGGCGCGGCCGAGGCGTGGTTCTGCGACCTTTCGGAGGTGCAGTCCACCGACGAGGCCGTCTTTAGCGTGGCCCGCACCACCGGCGTGCAGATTCCGCGCTCCGAGGCGCGCGCCGAGCTCGACGCCCGCCTGGTCGCGGCCATCGGCGAGCGCGGCCCGACGTTGCTCGTGCTCGACGACGTCGACGCTCTCGACGACGACTTCATCGATTCGGTCGCGCACTGGCTCGACGGCGCCGAGAATCTGTACGTGCTCACCACGCGTCAGCGCCAGCCTCGCGCCGACGGCGAGGTGGTCATGGTCGACGCGCTGGGCCGCTCGGCCGCGCGAGCACTCCTCGAAGAGCTCTTGGAGCGGCCCACGCCGATTCCGCTCGATGCGCGCGCCCCTCACCTGCGCGACCCGGACAACCTGCTCGAGGTGGTCGACGCCTGTGGGCGGTTGCCGCTGGCGTTGGAGCTGATCGCGCGTGCGACGCCGCACCGCTCGGGCAGTGCGCCTGCAGGCCCGGACGACGACGCGCCGCGCGACGAGCTCGAGCGCGCTTTGGCGCGCAGTTGGCAGATGCTCGACCCGGCCCAGCAAGCCGCGCTGCAAGCTTGTACGGTCTTCGCCGGCAGCTTTACGGCCGAGGCGGCCGTCTCGGTCATCGGCGCCACCGTCGACGCCGACGCCGAAGAGCTCTTCGCGATGCTGTGTCAGTTCTCGTTGCTGCGCACGGGCGCCCAGCCCGGCGAGGCCGCGCGCCACGTGCTGCTCGCCCCGGTGCGCAACTTCGTAGGCGCGCGGGCCGACGAGGAGCTCGTCGCCGCGGCCAGGCGCCGACACATCGACTACTACGCCGAATGGGCGAAGACCCTTCGCGCCCATCTAGAGGGCGGTGACGAGCGCGCCTGGCTCGACCGCGCCGGCGCCGAGCTCGCCAACCTGTATCGCGCGGCCGACAACGCCGGCGCCGACCACCCGCGCCGGCTCGTCACCATCGTCGAGGGCCTGGCCGAGGTCGACGTGCGCGTCGGGCCGCTCGGTGGCTTCGGCGAGCGCAACGACGCGGCGGTGGCCGCTGCACGCGAAGCCGGCGAGCCCGGCTTGTTGGTGCGCGCGCTCCGGACCCGCGCCAAGAACCGCATGTGGGGCGGGCGCTACGAGGCCGCCGAAGGCGACTGCCGCGAAGCCCACGAACTCGCCCTCGAGTTGGGCGACGAACGAGTCATCGCCTACACGATGAGCGATCTCGGGTTTGTGTTGGGGATGGAGGGCAAGGAGGACGAGAGCCTCCCGCTGGTGCGCCAGGCAGCCGAGATGGCCCGCGACGACGAGGGCTTCGACGTCATCACCGTGTTGACCAACGCGGCCATCGTCGCCCGAAACCGAAACGAGATGGACGAGGCGACCGACTACCTGCACCGGGCGCTGGTGCGCGCCCGGCGCTGCGAAAACGCGTTCAGCCAGGCCGCGGTGCTCTTCTTTTTGGGCACCATCCTGCGCCAGAAGCAGCAATGGGACGAGGCGATTCGCTATATCGACGAGTCGCGCGAGCTGTTCGAGTCGGTCGGTGACCGGCGCGGCCGGCTGGTCACCAGCCACGAGTTGGCCGCCTGCTACACCGCCACCGACCAGATCGAGCTCGCCGAGCGGTGCTACGCCGAGGCGATGGAGCTGGCCTCGGCGATGGGCGACCGCGAGCACACCGCGGTCTTCTTCTTGGGGCGAGGTCGCTCACGCTTTGCCCGCGGCGACTACGCCGCCGCCGAGTCGGACCTGCTCGAGGCGAGCATCGCCGTCGAGGAAGCCGGCCACATCCACCTCAAGATCGCCATTTTGGTCTGTCTGGCGGCCACGTACGGCGCGCTGGAGCGAACCGGCGAGGCCAAGCGCTACTTCGAGCGCGTCGATCAGATCTTCGAGGAGACCGACATCGCCCGCGAGCGCTCGCTCTTCGAGGTGATGTACGGCTACTTGGACGCCGCTCACGCCCGCGCCGCGATGCGCCGCGGCGACGAGGCCGAAGCTCGTCGCAAGCTGCGCGACGCCTACGAGCGCGCCGACGCCACGCCCGAGTTGCCGGTCGCGCGTCACGAGGCCCAGAACCTGCTCGCCTACCTCGACGCCCGCGTCGAAGCCGGCGATCTGCCCGCCGGCGCTTCGCCGAAGCGCTCGGTGCTACGCGTCTGCGAAGAGACGCGCTGGTTCGCCATCGACGACGCCGAGCCGGTCGACATCAGCCGGCGCGGGCCCATCCGGCGCATCCTGCGCGCCCTGGTCGACCGCCGCCTCGAGGCCCCCGGCGAGACGATGACCAGCGACGAAATCGTCGCCGCCGGCTGGCCCGACGAGGTGCTCACCGCCCAGTCGGCCAGCCAGCGCCTCTACACCACGATCTCGCGCATGCGAGCGCTGGGCCTTCAGGACGTGCTGGAGACGTTCGACGGCGAGTATCTGATCTCGCCGGTGTACACGCCCGTGTGGGTCGAGCGCTCTTGAGTCAACACAAGTTTTCGAGCCGGCATTGAGGTGGCTTCGGTCACGTGACCGTGGCCCCCCGTCGAACCCCGTTCGCGCTGCGTTCGACGCATTTCGCCCCCCTGTCGAACCCCGTTCACGCTGCGTCTAACGCATCTCGTCCCCCGGTCGAACCCCGTTTGCGCTGCGTCAACCCACGCCAAATGTCATTCGAGTCGCGCTCCGCGCGGGTTTACGCGCCGCAAATGTCATTCGAGTCGCGTTCCGCGCGGGTTTACGCACCGCCAATGCCGTTCGACCCCCCTGCGCGTCGCGTTGGCGCGGCGCGCAGGGGGCAAACCCCCTATGAAAATGCCCTCGGGCCACCGCCTACCCCCGTCGAACGGGGGGGGGAAAGTGGCCCGAGGGCAGGTGACTACAGGGAGGGAGTCGCTCGGGGATCGGGTCGGCAGACGGCGCGTCGAACTGCGGTTCGGCGACGGCCGGCTAAATGGCGTCCTCACGCGACCGGAAGCGTGGGCCAAGTGCATTCACGCAAGACTTTCGCGATATTTGTTCGGTGCGTGGGCATCTTGCCCTCGTCTTCTTCGGTGCGTGGGCATCTTGCCCTCGCCTTCTTCGGTGCGTGGGCATCTTGCCCTCGTAGGCGAGAGCTGGAAGCACTCGCACCGAAAGCGCGCGAAGTGTTCGGTGCGGGGGCATCTTGCCCTCGTAAGCGAGAGCTGGAAGCACTCGCACCGAAGTCCGGGGGCATCTTGCCCTCGCCTACGCCTCGCCGTCGGTCATCGGCAGCGTAAAGAGGAACGTCGTCCCCTCGCCCAACTCGCTCTCCACCCAGATCTCGCCGCCGTGGGCCTCCACCAGCCCTTTGGCGATCGACAGGCCGAGACCGACGCCCATGCGCGGGGTCTTCTTGGCTTGCCAGTAGCTCTCGAAGATCTTGGAGAGTTCGTCTTCGGCGATGCCGGGACCCGTGTCGCGCACGGAGAAGCGCACGCCGGTAGGGTGGGAGGTGGCGCCGACGGTGACGCGGCCGCCCTCGGGGGTGAACTTGATGGCGTTGCCGATCAGGTTGGAGAAGATCTGCAGGACGCGGTCGTGATCGCATCGCGTCGCCGGAAGGCCGTGGGCCACGTCGGCGTCGAGGGTGAGGCCCTGACGGCGCGCTTGCGGCCGCTGCGCATCGAGCGCCTCCTCGACGAGTTGCTCGGGATGGCAGTGGTCGAGCTGCAGGGTGAACGACCCGGTGTCGATGGCGCCCAGATCGAGCAGGTCGTTGATCAGCCGGTCCATATGCTCGGCGTTTCGACGAATGACCTCGGCGCGCTCGGCGACCTTTTCGGAGTTCTCGTTGCCGGCCGTCATATCGAGCAACTCGGCCGACAAGGTAATCGACGACAGCGGGCTGCGAAGGTCGTGCGAGACCACGGCCATCAACTCCTCGCGGGTGCGAACCTCGCGCTGGACCTCTTCGTAGAGGCTGGCGTTTTCGACGTGGACCGCGATGAGCTGGGCGAGCTGGACCAGAAGCGCCTCGTCGCGCTCGGTGAACTCGCCGTCGTATTTGTCCGACAGTTGGATGAGCCCTAGGTTCTTGCCGTCGTGGCCGACCAGCGGGGCGGCGAGCCAGCCGCGAATCGGCGGATGTGCGTCTTGGTGCTCGCCAAAGCCGCGCCAGGCGGCGTGCTCGGTCAATTCCTCTTGGGTCAGGCGCATGGGCTTGTTGGCTCTGCACACAAGCTTGTAGATGCCCTCGCCGGTCGGTGCTGCCTCGTAGTCCCGCCAGTGCGCGTATTTGTCGGACATCGATACCGCGTTGATCGCCTGGCCCCACTTCTGGTCGACCGTCAGGCTCGTGACCGCCTGGTGCGCTCCGATGAGTTCGCGTATTCGTTCGGTGACGATGTGGGCGACCTCGTCGAGCGACAGCGCCGAGTTGACCGCGATGGCCACGTCGTTGAGCTGCTTGAGCTGGGTGACATAGCGGCGCGCGTCGCTCAGGAGTTGAGCCTCGCGATACAGGCCGGCGTTCTCCAACGAGACGGCCGTCTGGGCGGCGAGTAACTGCAGGATGCGCAGACGGTCGGGGCTGAATGCACCGGCCGTCAGGTTATTCTCCAGGTAAAACATGCCGTACAACTTGCCCGAGCTCTCATCGTGGCGCGTCACGGGAAGGCAGAGCACCGACTTGGGCTGGTGGGCGGCGACGTACTCGTCCGAGCCAAAGGTCTCGGAGCGGCGGGCGTCGTCGAGCAGGACCTTTTCGCCGGTGCGTCGCACATATCGGAGGATGGACTCGGGGACCCCGGTGGTGGGGCGGAACTCACCGTCGTCGGCGCCGAAGGGCGCGCGTTGCCTTCCCGCGCCCACCGAGATTTCGGCCTCGATGGAGAACCCGTCCCCGTCGAGCAGCACCAGACAGCCGCGCTCGGCGCCGGCGTGCTCGATGAGCAGCGGCATGAGCGTCTCGGTCAGCTTGGAGACCTCCAGCTCGGCCGAGATCGCCTGAGCGGCTTTGATGGCCGCCATCAAGTCGAGTTTTTCGGCGCGTAGACGCCGGTCGTCGACGTAGGAGCCCTCGGCTGTGAACAGTTGTGGATAGAGCTCGTCGAGTTGGCTGACCTTGTCGGTTGCGCCCCAACGTGCGTAGGCCTGGCGCGCCTTGCGTAAAAAGCCGTGGGCGGCGGTGTCGAGATTCTTGCGCGCGTAGAACGCCGCGGCGCGCTCACAGGCGATCGCCTCGTCGTGGGGCGCCTGGAACTGGGCGGCGCGCTGGGAGGCGCGCTCGTACAAGCGCATCGCCGCGTCGGTTTCGCCGTCGAACTGGGCGAGTTCGGCGGCGCTCAACGCCCATTTGGCCTCGAAGTTCTGCGGAGAGTGGCTGCACCAAGCTTTCAAGGTGTCGGCTGCCTCGCGCAGGCTCTCGACCATCTGCGTCTTGTCTGAGGGGGCGTCGGCCCGATGGCAGGCAGCGCTGAGCGCCATCGCACGCTGGAACACGTAGGTCGCCTCGAGCGCCAGCGTCATCGTCGACGCGGCGTGTGCTTCGGCCAGGCGCGCCGCCTCGAGGGCCGCGTCGGTCTGGCCGAAGACGTTGCCCAGTACCATGCGCGCGATCCAGAAGAGCGCCGTGCCGGTGCCGAAGCCGTTGTGCGAGAAGACCGCGAGTGCCTCGTCGGAGTCGAAGCCCGCAGCGTCGAGCTCGCCGCGCGCCTCGGTGCGCCCGAGCAGGGCGTCTTCGACCTGCTGCTCGATGCGAATGGCCTGCTCGACGGCGCGGTTGCCGGTCTGGCGCGCAAAGCCGACGAATCGGCGGGAGGTCTCCTGGAGCTCGTCGAGCGTCGAGCCGCTCTCGAAGCAGACCCACCACTCGGTAAACGCGATGTAGTTGGAGTGGACGAAATCGCCGGTGAGCACGCAGGTGTCGAAGGCCTCTTCGAGCACCTCGGCGGCCTCGGCAAAGGGTCGCTTCCAGATGAGGATATGATTGCCGTGCAGATGCCCCAGCCAGCCCTCGCGGCTGAGGTCGTCGAGCTTGCGGTTGAGTTTCTGGGACATCTCCGAGAAGGCCACGGCCATGTCGACCTGGCCGAACATCCACACCAGCACCAGCGCGTAGGCGCTGTAGCCGTAACAGGAGCGAGGCGTATTGCCGTGGCGCAGCGACAGGTTCACCGAGTCGAGCGACAGCAAGGGAAACAGCGCCGGGCGCACGAAATACGAGAAGACGGCCGTCTCGCTCAACAGCGCGAGGATGCGCTCGATGCGCGCGTCGTCGAGCAGCGGGGCGTCGACCAGGTCGTCGATATCGCGGCCGTCGAGTTCGCGCTCGATGTCGTGGTGCAACGCCTCGACGAGCGCCGGCAGCTCGGCGTCATCTTCGGGATACTCCATCCCCAACATGGCCAGCGCCTCGAGGCCCATGGGGAGCCCGTCGCGGAAGCGGCCTGCTTTTTGGTACAGGCTCAGCCAGACGATGTAGACGTCGACGCGATCGATCTCGGTGCGGCAGCGCGGCAGCAATCCGGCCAGGATATGTTCGGCGGCGTCGAAATCGCCCGAGAGGTACTCGCACTCGGCGCGCTCCAGCTGAATTTCGAAGATGTCGTCAAAGCGCGACTGCCAGGCGTCTTCGCCCATCAGCTCGGCCACCAGCTCGAAGAGCGTGGCGGCGGGGGCGAAGGCCGACGAGGCGCGCGCCTTTTCGGCGGCCATCAGGTTGAGCTGGGTCAGTTGTTCGCGCTCTGCGGGGTCGTCGATCAGCCCGACCGCCTTGTTGAGCTGGTCGACGATGTCGAAGATCTGCTCGCCGCGCTCTTCGGGCGGGATATTCGCCAGCATCAGTTGGCCGATCTCGAGGTGCAGCGCAGGGCGGTCGCTCGGGGCGACCATCGAGTAGGCCGCCTGTTGGATACGGTCGTGGTGGAACTGAAAGCTCGCCGAAGCCTCCTCGGAGTTGCGCTGGGGCACCCGACCGATGAGCCCCTGCGCGATGGCGTCTTCGAGATGGGCGCGGATCTGGTCGCGGGGCGTGGCGCTGACGATCGCCAGCGTGCTCAGGTTGAACTTGTTGCCGATACACGCGGCGTGCTGCAGCGTGTCTTGGACCGGACGCGTCAGCCGCTCCAGCCGAGTCACCAGCAGGCCGACGACGTCCTCGGTCAGCCCGGCCTCCTCGATTCGCTCTTCTTGCCATGTCCACTCCAGGCGGCCGCGATCGTAGGTGACCAACCCCTCCTCGAAGAGGTTCTCGAGCAACTGGCGCACGAAAAAGGGGTTGCCCTCGGTCTTGCGGTAGATGAGCCGGCTCAGCGGAGCGGTGTGGTCGAGCGAGCTCTCCAAGGTGTCGGCGACCAACTGGTTGACCTGCGCCTCGTCGAGCGGTCCCAGCGTGATCTGGTGCATGTTGGGGCCGTCGGCCTCGAGCTTGTTCATCAGGCGCGCGAACGGATGGGCCGCGTCGACCTCGTTGTCACGGTAGGCGAAGATCAGGTGCAGGTTGTCGACCATGAACCCGGTCAAGATGACCTCGAGCAGCGCCAGAGTCGCTCCGTCGGCCCACTGCATGTCGTCCAAGAAGATCACCAGCGGTCGATGCGGGCGCGCAAACGCCTGCACGAAGCGCTCGAACGTCAAGTTGAACCGGTTCTGAGTGGCCGAAGGGCTCAACTGGGGCACCGGCGGCTGTTCGCCCACGATGTGGCGGATCTCCGGGATGACCGCGGTGATGACCCGCCCGGTCTCCCCGAGCGCCTCTTGGATGCGGGCGCGCCAGGTGTCCAGCTCCTCTTCGCTGCCGGCCAGAATCTGTTGGACGAGCTGGCGAAACGCCTCGATGAGCGTCAGGTAGGGAACGTTACGGTGATATTGGTCGAATTTGCCCGACGCAAAGAGCCCACCGCGGCGTGCGTGGGGCTGGAACTTGGCGATCAGCGTGGATTTGCCCACGCCCGGGCCGCCGGCGATCACCGAGATCTGCGCCTCGGAGGTCGTGTCGATGCGATCGAAGCGTTCGACCAGTGTGCCGAGGGCCTCGCGGCGCCCGTAGAGCTTGTCGGGGATGCGCAGCTTGGGGCCGGCGTCGTTGGTGCCCAACTCGAACGGTGAGATCTCTCCGGTGCGTATCCATTCGTCCAGGCTGCGCTCGAGATCGGCGCGCAGGCCCTCGGCGCTTCCGTAGCGCTCGTCGGGGTTTTTGGCCATCAGCTTGCGCACGATGGCCGAGATGACTCGGGGCACGCCCGGTCGCCGGCTGATCACCGCAGGGGCGGCGTCGGCGATGTGCAGGTGGATCAGCTCGAGGGGGTCGTCGGAGTCGAAGGGCAATTCGCCGGTGAGCATTTCAAAGAAGGTGACCCCTAGCGAGTACAGGTCGCTGCGAGCGTCGACCGGCAAGTCGACACGCCCCGTCTGCTCGGGGGACATATACGGCAGCGAGCCGACCAGGGAGGTCCCCTCGATCGACTCGTCTCGGTCGTGCGCTCCCTCGATCGCGTCGATGTCGATGGCAAGCTCGGTGCCGACGAGATCGACGCGGCCGGTCGACGTGTCGTGGCGAAAATGACTCGGCTTGATGTCGCGGTGCACCCGCCGCTGTGCGTGCAGGGCGGCGAGTGCGTCGCTCATGGCGATCGCGCGGCGCAAGAATGTTTCGATATGTAGTGATGGGCCGCCCCACTCCTCATTGCGACGCTGCCCGGTGTGCTCTGACATCCTAGGTTGCCCCTGCTTCCGCAGTGATCCTGCGGTGGATTCGTGATGGACGGCAATGCCGCACCAAATGTGGGGACTTCCCAAGGGATCTCAAATGTATTTGCCCGGGCATAGCGCCACAGCGGCCTGCCAAGCGTCTTCGGCTTCGCGCACGCAATCGAGCGTAAACGGCATCAGCAGCTCGGTGGCGAACTCGGGGGGCTCGTCGCTGGTGACCAGTTGTCTGAGCAGGCGCGCGGCAATGGGGTACCAACGCGCTGCCTCGCCCTCCCAGGCGACCTGCACGCGCTTGGTCGGGGTTTGGCGGCCGTCGCGGATGAACTCGAGCTCTTCGAAGAGAATGTCGTCGAATAGCTCGAGCGAGACGCGCCCGTGGGCGATCTCGGCCCACAACTCCCAGCGCGAGCGCTCGGTGGTGGCCAGATCGTCCATGATGCGCACAAAGATCTGCTCGCCGCGCGCGTTCTCCATCGTCGCAGGCAGCGCCACGCAGCCGTTGCCCGCCAGCCAGTCGGCCAGGTATTGCAGCGCCTGAAAGACGTTGTAGCGAACCTCTTCGGGATCGTCGTTTTGGATGACGTCGCTCGTCTCGACGTTGGCGGCGAGCACCCCGCGCAGGTAGAGCGGGTCGTCTTCGGCCAGGCCGGGAACGTCGTCGCCGAAGATGAACTCGACGAGCGGCTCGCGCTCGACCGGGTCGGGCACCAGCGCCTCGACGAGCCGCTCGAGCACGTCGTCACGCGGGTCTTCTCGCCACCGGCGAAACGCCTCGACGAGCGCGATGCCCGGGCGCACGAAGTCGGGGTGGGCGACCCAGAAGCCGTCCAGCCCCCGCTTGAGCTGGGTGACCACGTCTTTGATGTAGCCGACCATGCACACCTCGAAGGAGTCGCGATTGCCCCCTTCGTAGAGCACGCCATACATCCCGCCGATCGAAATCGCGCCCATAGGCGCGAGCGCCTTGGCCAAAATCTCGTGGGACTCCTTGATGTGGTTGATGACGATATTGGGGTCGGCCTTGACCGGGATGCGGTAGCGCGGGTCGTTGCGGAAGAGCCGCGCGGTCGAGGCCAGAAAATCGTGCCAGCCCAGGCTCCCGCCCAGGAAGTGCGGCGACAGCGCCTGGGCGATCTCGCGGATACGAAAGATGGCCCGCGGGTTCTCGAAGACGATGAACAGCCGCACGCTGCCCGGCTCGTACTCGGGATGTTGCACGTGGATCATCGCTTCGGCTTCGGCGATGAGCGCGGCGAGGTAGGCTGCTTCCTCCTCGTTTTCGAGCTTGGGCACGTAGAAGACGAGCGCCTCGGGGCGCTGCCAGTTGTGGAACAGGTGCAGCGCGAAGTCGACCAGGTGCAGCGGCAGTGGCTGGCCGTCGAGCAGGTGATTGCCGTCGGGGAGCGCCAGGCCGGGGATGCGCTTGATCGGCTTGGCGAGCTTGTCGTCGGCCAACTCGTAGGTCTTGGCGCGCCCTGCTTGATCGGTGCGACGCGTGTCTTCGAAGCGCAGCGTGCCGTCGAAGCAGCCGAGCAAGTTGTCGCACGCGTGCAGGAAATTGCGCATGATCGGGGTCTTCGAGTCCTCGTTGTCCGCGCCCCAGCGAGGCACGGCGCCCGATGCCTCGACCAATTCGGCGACCAGTGCGGGCTCGTCGGGCAGGCGTCGGTGCAGCGCGTTCATCGCGTTGATCGACATCTTGGCGGTGTCCGGCGGGCCGAACAGGGTGACCTGAATGCCCTCGATGAACTCGGGGACCTCGACGGGCGCAGGCTCGGCGCGCTCGTCATCGGGCAGCGGTCCGACGACGACGCGGCCCGCCTGGTCGCGACGCCCGATGGGCGTCTCGTAATCGGGCGACAGGTACTCTCGCGTGGCATTGCGCTCGACGCTCTCGGCGACGACCTCGTCGACGAAGGCGCGGTCTTCTTGGCGCCTGTCGAGCACGCGGCGAAGGTGGTCGCGCGTGCGTCGGTACAGCTCGCAGACAAACGCGAGCGCCTCGTCGGTCTCGATGTGGCCGAAGGCGTCTCGAAGCCCCGGCGCCACGGTCAGCCCGGGGACGCCTTGCGCCGGTTCGCCTTCGCGCACGAGTCGTGCGAGCAACTCGTCGGGAAGAAAATCGCGGTAGTACGGGATGTCGCGCTTAGATGTCGTCATCGATCATCACCTTCTCCGTGAAGCACGCCTCGCTCCTGGCGGTCGGCGAGCTTGTCGATATTGGCCTGGGCAATATCGCCCATCTCGAGGCCCAGCTCGGAGCTGAGCGCGGCGACGTACCAGAGCACATCGCCGATCTCTTTTCGCAGCGCCTGGCGTCGCGCCTCGGTGATCTGGCCGCCGTCGTCGCGGATCGCTTTTTTGATGTGTTCGCAGACCTCGCCGGCCTCCCCGGCGAGCCCTAGCGCAGGGTAGGGCGCAAGCGCGTCGTCGTCTCGCCCGGGGTATAGGGCGGTGCGTGAGGCGAGCTTCTGGTATTCGGCGAACGTAAAGTCTTTGCTCATCGGTCGAACTCCTTCGTGGTTGAATCGGCATCAATTTACATACGGCATCGGCGTGCGATGGGCCACCGTCCTGATGGCCTCCCCCGGCTTGGTCGTTCGGGGATGCGCTACTCGTACTGGGAGCGCGACGCATGTCGGACACATTCGGTTGGAGATGAGTCTCGGTTTTCGTTACAGTTCGCGTCTGTCTTTTCGATGACTCGAGATTCTCGTTCCATCTCGTTGTTTTGCGCAATGGAAGTACGCGCCCTTATGAAGCCCCAAGAAGTAATCGACAGCGTCACCCTCGGTCCCTTCGACGTCCACGAGCGCCTCGCGCAGGGAGCTATGGGCGTTGTGTTCGCCGGGGAGCATCGCCGCCAGCAAGTGCCCGTGGCCATCAAGGTGATCAACCGGCCCGACGAGCTCGACGCGCGCCTGCGCCGCGGGTTTCGCCGGGAGGTGCAGGCCGCCGCCGGCCTCAACCACCCGGGCATTGTCATGATCTTCGACTACGGCGAGGTCGACCCGCATGACAGCGCCGCCGGGGCCGCCGAGTTGTCGGCAGGCACCCCGTACTATGTCATGGAGTTGACCCGCCGCGGCACGTTGCGCGAGCTGGTCGGTCAGGTCCGCTGGACCCAGCTCGAGGCGATCTTGCTGACGCTGCTCGACGCGCTGGCCCACGCCCACGCCGCCGGTGTCATTCACCGCGACCTCAAGCCGGACAATATCTTGTTGGGCACCTGGGGCAGCCGGCTCATCCCGAAGCTGGCCGACTTCGGTCTGTCGCGCGCCTTCGATGGGGACGCCTCCTCGTCGAGGTTGGTCGGCTCGCCGCGCTACATGGCCCCCGAGCAGATCGACCGGCCGTGGCACACCCACGGCCCCTGGTCGGACCTGTACGCGTTGGGGTGTGTGGCTTTCGAGTTGATCAGCGGGCGGTCTCTCTTCGACGGGATGAATGTCCGCGTGCTCTACCAGAAGAAGAGCGGCGTGTGTCCCCGGCGTCTCGAAGAGACGATGGACGTGCCTGCGGGCTTTCAGGCGTGGCTCGATCGGATGCTTGCGCCCGCGCCTGCGGATCGGTTCGCCACGGCGGCCGACGCGGCGCGCGCGCTGGCCAGGCTCGATCTGAGCACGTTCGATGCCAGTGCCGACGCCCAAGGCCTCCCCGCGAAAACGCGCGGGGTGGCCTCGCTGACGCCGGTGCTCGAGCCCATTCTGCAGACCGACGAGCTCCAGCAGACAGGCGAACTCCTGTCCACTGACAAGACGGCTTCCCCGCCGGCCGGCCTGCCCGACCGCTGGCCGACCTCGGCGTCGACGCCGCGCTCGATGCGCTTTGTGGGGGCGGGGCTGGGTCTGTACGGGCTGCGCTCGGTGCCCATCGTGGGCCGCGAGCGCGAACTGCAGCGTCTGTGGGACGAGCTGTGCGCGGTTACCCGCTCGGGTAAGACTTCCACGCTGGTGCTTCGTGGAAACCAGGGGTGTGGCAAGACCCGGCTGGTCCAAGAGTTTACCCGTCGGCTCGAGGAGCTCGGCGTCGCCGAGGTCCTGCGCGCGGCGTTTGGCGTCGAGAACGGCCCCGGCGAGGGGCTTGGGGACATGCTCGCGCGCCACCTTCGCATCGTCGAGACCGACGCTCAGGCCACTTACTCCGCAGTGCAGCAGGCGCTGGGGCCCGAGGTGGACCCGGCGTTGCCCGACTGGGAGGTGATTGCACATCTGGCACGGTCCGACCTGAAGGGTGCCCGCACACAGCAGCAGGCTCCCGTCGCCGACCCGAATCAATACTATGCGGCGATGAGGCGCTATTTGCGTCGCCTCGCCTCCAAGCGCCCGGTGGTGGTCTGGCTCGACGACGCCCAGTGGGGCATCGACGGGCTCGAATTCGTGCGTTTTGCCCAGCAGGCCCATCCAGATGATCTGGGCCCGGTGCTCTTTGTGGTGGTCGCGACCGACGATCTGCTCGCCGAACAGCCGGACGCTTCGCAGATGCTCGACGAGGTGTGCGGCGGCCCACGCACCAGCACGCTGGCAGTCGAGCCGCTCGGTCAACGCGAGCACACCCGCCTGGTCCGCAAGTTGTTGTTGCTCGACGACGCGCTCGTCCACGAGGTGGTCGAGCGCACCGCCGGCAACCCGCTCTTCGCGGTCGAACTGGTCGGAGAGTGGATCGAGCGCGGGGTGCTCGAGGTCGCCGAGCAAGGGTTTGTCCTCGCCGACGGCGTGGTGCCGACCATGCCCGATCATTTGCATGAAGTCTGTGTGCACAAGGTCGACGCGGTGCTCGAGTCCTGCGGGCCCGACGCTCGCCACGCGCTGGAACTCGCCGCCGCCCTCGGGGCGAAGGTGGATCGGCGCGAGTGGCACGCTGTGTGTGAGCAGGCGAAACTTCAAGTCGACAGATCGCTCGTCCACGAATTTGTCGCGCGCCGATTTGCGCGTCACACCGATGCGGGATGGGAGTTTTGCCACGCGCTCGTGCGCCAGAGCATCGAGCGAGCCAGCCGCGAAGCCGGGCGCTGGCAGCACTGCCGACGTCGTTGCGCTGACATGCTCGAGCGCCTTTACGAGGACTTCTCGCCACGCCAGTCGGGTCGTTTCGGCTTGTACGCGATGGGCGCCGGGGAGTACGAGCGCGCGGTCGAGCCGTTGTGGCAGGGGGCTCGTGCCCATCGACACCTCGGAGAATACTCCGCGGCGAATCAACTCGCCGCTCGGTTGATGGACTGCTTCGAGGCGATGGGACTTCCCGACGACGACGTGCGTTGGGGCAAGCTCGACGTGTTCCGCGCGCGTCTGTCGCTCAACGAGCGTCGCGTCACTCAGGCGTGTGCATGGGCCGTCAGGGCGCGCGACGCGGCCAAACGTCATGGTTGGACGGGCATCAAAGCGCAGGCGCTGGCGTATCTGGGGCTCGCCTCCCAGTGGATGGGCGAATCCGATGCCTCGGCTCTGCTTTTGGACGGATACGCGTTAATCCGCGATGGTGCCGACTGTGGTGGCGCTGGGGGGGCGATGACAGCGCTCGCCCAAGGACTGTCACGGGTGAACGAAGCCCAGAAGGTCAATTGGTTGCTCGATCGAGAACTCGAGATGATCGGTCCGGATGACCCTCAGTGGATTCGAAGCTCCAATTTCTACATGCGGGCACGGTTGGCGTTTTTCCAAAAGGACTTTCAAGACGGGTTGGCACACTGCCAGCGCGCGCTCACTCTGGCGGCTCGTCATCCCCGCTCGGAGGCACAGATTCTCGAGTTGCTATCGGAGCTCTACCGACGTCTTGGCGAACTCGAGCGTGCCGAGGCGATGTACGAAGAGTGCCTGCGCTTTCAGGAGGCCACTGGAAGCCCGGCGGGGATCACGCACCTCAACTTGGCGCTGCTCAAGTTCGAGCGGGGTGGTTACGAAGAATCCGAGGCGCATTTTCTGATCAGCGCCGAGATGTTCGAGGCCCGAGGGCGCGCGTTTTTCGAGATCATCGCCCGCGCCGGAGTGCTCGCGTGTGCTGCCGCCCGGGGCTGGTGGGGCGTCGTGGGCGAGTATATCGAGCCACTGGCCACCTTTCTGGATCGGACGGACGCCGCCGATGAAGATCTCGCCAACCTTTTGGAGCGCACCGCCGACGCTTTGCGCAACGGGAGCCAGTGCGAGCATGCAGTCGAGGTGTACGCGCTGGCTGCCGAGCAGTGGCGTCGGCTGGGCGATTGCGAGCGCGCCGAAGCCTCGAGCGCCAAGCGGCAACAAGTCTCCGATGCCGTCTCTGCTTGACTCAGCTTGCCCGACCCAGCCTGCCTGACCCACCGCGTTAACACCGCGCCCACACGGAGAGGCGTGTCGCGCCCGGTCTCGTGTGCAAGTTCATAGGGGGACAAGGCTCTCCAAACTTGCGGAGGCGATTATGACGACTGACACGCTCCATCGAACAGACTCTCGAAGCTCCACGTCGCTGTGGACGAAGCTCTTTGTGACCGAGGACCGCTGGGCTCCGGCCATTTTGCGCCTGACGCTGGCGGTGGTGATGTTTCCGCACGGCGCCCAAAAGCTGTTGGGCTGGTTTGGCGGTGGCGGCTATAGCGCCACGATGACCAACTTCACCGAGGGAATGGGCCTGCCGTGGATCGTGGCCTTTTTGGTGATCATCATCGAGTTCTTCGGCGCTCTGGCGCTGGCCCTGGGCGCGGCCACCCGGCTCGCCGCCGCCGGTATTGGGGCGGTGATGATCGGCGCGATCGTCACCGTGCACGCCCAGCACGGCTTTTTCATGAACTGGGGAGGCAACCAGGCTGGCGAAGGCTTCGAGTTTCACCTGTTGGCGTTGGGCATCGTGGTGGCGCTGATGGTCGCCGGTGGAGGCAGCGGCTCGATCGATCGCATGCTCACCACGCGACGCTCCACATAGCCTGATGGTGCCTCTGGTGCCGATGTGAGGCGCTAAGCATTGACATCTGCGTCGGGTGTTTTCCTTGAGACTGTAGGTTGAAAGTATCGTTGACCCGGTCTCATGGGGGGCCGGGACGTCCTGTCGCACCACCGCATTCGAGCCGGCCGGTTGTACGTGACTCGCTCGGCTCGACGATCGAACCAGGTGGTTTCGTCAGGTCTATCACCCGAAAACGAGCAGGCGCCGCCGAGCTGTTGGATATCGCCGGCCGCGCCGAATCGTGGGGAGGACATGATGAGTACGATCGCACGACGATGGATAGTCTTGTTGGCCGCGCTGATGTTGGCCGGTGCCACTGTAGGCTGCGAACGAGAAGCCGAGCAGGAAGGCATCGTCGAAGAGGAACAAGAAGGCGTGGCACTCGGTGACGAAGGCATGGAAGGCGGTCTGGGCGATGAGGTCGAGCCCGAAGCCGCCCGCGAAGAGCTCGCCGAGGGCATGACCGGAGAGGAGGACCTCGAGGAGACCCGCGACGATGTCGCCGACGAGCTGGGCATTCCCACCAATGCGCTGGTTTTCGGGCCGGATGTGCGTCAGTCGATCCTGAACGCCAATAACGACTTCGAGCGCGAAGCTTGGGGGACCGTTGGCGCCATCGAGCAACAGTTGACGCGCATCAATATGCAGGACCTCGACGAAACCGAGCAGCAGGCCGCTCAGGAGCTGCAGCAGCAAATCACCTCGGCTCAACAGAACCTCCAAGAGATGGAGCGCGCCAGCGAGCAGGAAGCCGAGCAGATGGAGTCGCAGATGGAGGAGGAACTCGGCGAGATTCGCAAAAACTGGAACGAGATCGTCGATAAGATGAAGTTCGAGGAGCAGCCCGCTGGCGGTGGACCCCTCGAAGATCAGGAAGGCATGATGGAGGGTGAAGAGGGCGGCATGTAGCCCCGCCTCTCCTCTCCAGACCGGCCTGCCTGGGCCGGCTGTCGAGCACGATGGGCGCGGCGCCGAATGGGCGTCGCGCCCTCTTCTTTTATACGCCTTTTATGGCATTGCCTTTGTGAACTTACCTCCGGAGCGCTATAGTTTACGGCAGAGACATCTGTCGACAAAACTTGGCGTTTTTGGTGCCCCTTGTGGTGCGCCTCAGAGGTAGTTATGCAGTATTCGATCGCGAAGGCGTGGCGCTCGTTCGTTCCCGTGGGACTTGTGTGCCTGCTCGCTACCGCGAACGCGTGTTCTCCAGCTGAGGACGCGCCCGGCGGCGAGAGCTCGACGGCCAACGGACGCATCGAAGCGCTGAGTCAAGCCAATCCGGTCTGTGGTCTCGATGTGCTGCCCTCACCGGCTCGGCCGGCCGAAGACCCCTGCACGGCAGGCGAGCTGATCTTGGACGGACCCCTCGCGGCGAGCACAAGTTGGGGAGACTCCTCGAGGGACACTTTTCATCTCACCGACGCCAGCCGCGTGTGCATCCGCGTCGACGGCGCTTTCGGGGCGCGCGTGCACGTCGACGGAACCCCTGTGATGCCTCGACCACGTGAGGCGGGCAGTAGCACCACCAACCATTTTGCGCTGGAGCTCGATGCCGGAACGCATCACCTGAGCCTGCACGGCGCCGACGAAGTCGAAGTACGCGCGTCGCGTATCCGGCCCGGCCAAGTCACCGTGATGGGCCAAAATGGGATCGTGGAGCTGACCAACGTCGCCGTCGACCACCCGATGTTCTCGCCCAACGGCGACGACTACCACGACACGGCCTTATTCAACGCTGACAATTTTCCGTGGTACCTGCCCGGCGAGTATAGCGGGTATTTCGACTACTACCTCGACTGGGAGTGGGAGGTTATCGACGCCCAGACTTGCCAGTCCTACGGCGTGGTGCTCGACGGCGCCACCCAGGTCAACTCGCCGACCAACGTTCAGGCATTGTGGGATGGCTCGGACCCTCAGGCGTCGACCAGCGTACAAGCGCTCGGCTCGAGCAACCTCGAGGGGCCGGCGATCTCCGACGGCTCCTACATCTACCAATATCGCGCCGATCTGATGCGCTCGGACGGACTTTGGCTCGACACGGTGGTCTCCTATCCGCACGGGGTGCTGGTCAACTCGCAGAGCTCGCGCTGGCCCAACAGTTTCGGAGGCACAGGCCCGCTGAGCGTCAACAGCTTGTCGAATGCCAAATTTATCTCGGCCTGCGACCCTAACACCGATCCCTACAGCTGTCTGTGCCCTGCACAGCTCGAGGAAGGCACCCGGTGCACGGCTATCTCGAGCGTCGACCTCGCGACTTTCGACGATCCGAACAACCTGCCCCAAGGCTTTATCAGCTCGACCTACGATTCGGCGACCGACCGCTGGACGGTGGTCGCCGACATGCGCACCTTCAATGGCGGCGGGCTGATCCCGCAGACCAACGGGGACTGGGCTACCATCGGCGAGCTGCAGCAATTCGTCTCCGATTTGACCGGCGTGCCGGTCGACTCGACGAGCGATCGCCTGTTCAACTTCGACTATATCCAGCTCGGCTACTCCACACCGGTTCACGCCAACAAGCCGGTCGTGGGCTTCAACCACTTCCTGCTCGACGTGATCAGCGACCACAATGGCGCGGTGACCATCGGCAGCACGACCTACGACGTACCCACGCTCTTCGCCAACGGCGGGCCGAACACGCCCGCTGCCTACGATATCGGCAGCGATCGCGACGGCGACGAGTGCTACCACAACGGCAATACCAACGGGACCACCGAGATCGAGGCGCGCAGTTGCACCGAACTGCGCATGGCTAACTTGGACCCCGGGGCGAGCAACGTAGGGATCTACCGCATCAAGACGCGCATCTTCGAGATGCTCGTCGACGGCCAAGGGACCACCCGCGAATACTCTTGTAACTCGTCGGGCACCGAATGCCTGATTCGTAGCTACCAGCGTGACGCCGAAGCCATCAAACTCACGCGCGAGCACTACTACGAAGATGGCTCCAATCTCTTGTTGGGTCCGTCCCCTACTCGGTCTTATACCGACTTGCCGATGTTGATCGTCGAGACCGACCGCTACTTCGACGACAACGGCCAAGACAGCTCCTACGACGGGGTCTGCTCGCGCGGGGAGCTTACGCGTGATAGCATGGAAATCCCGTTGGACTCGGCCGATGGGGCGCTGCCCTCGACGTGTATCGTTAACGGGACCTTTTAGGTGCACTGATTAGGTGCACTGAACGCGTTCTTATGTGTTGTAACCAGGGATTTTAGGCGTGAGTGACCGTACGCCGAATACGCCGAATACGCCGATTCCGCCGACGCCGGACCACCATCGGCGTCCGAATCTGTCGACGCTCGATCATTGCGACACCCCGAGAGGGTTGTCGAATCCGTCGTCGATCGTCCACGAGACCCTCGGCCCCTTTGAGGTTCACGAGTCCATCGGTCGGGGCGGCATGGGCGTGGTGTTGCGCGGCAGGCACCTCGAGCAACAGGTGCCGGTGGCCATCAAGGTCATCACCGGCTCGCGCTCGGTCGACGCACATATGCGCCGCCGACTGCGCAACGAGGTTCAGGCGGTCGCCGCGCTGCACCACCCGGGCATCGTCATGGTCTTCGACTACGGCGAAGTCGGCCAGTCCACCGAGCTATTGCGCGAAGACGACGTTCACCGGGGGACTCCTTATTTCGTCATGGAGTTGGCCCAGCGCGGCACCCTGCGCGACCTGGCCGGCAGGGTGCATTGGCATCAGGCCCGCGCGATCTTGTTGACGCTGCTCGATGCCCTTGCCCACGCTCATGCCGCCGGGGTGATCCACCGCGACATCAAGCCCGAAAATATTTTGCTCGCGCGCTGGAATGGCCGGTTGATCCCGAAGCTGGCTGACTTCGGAATCGCCTTCGCCGTCGATGGGGGAGCTGCCACCTCGCATTGTATCGGGACGCCACGCTACATGGCGCCCGAGCAGATCAATCAACCCTGGCGCACCCACGGGCCGTGGTCGGACCTCTACTCCCTGGGGTGTGTGGCCTACGAGTTGCTCAGCGGCATGGAGCTGTTCCAAGGTTCGGACGTCGTCAAGATCTACCAAGAGCACTTCCGCGCCGAGTATCCTCGCCTCGACTCGGTCGTTCCCGTGCCTCCCGAGGTTCAGGGATGGCTCGACAAGATGCTCGCCCGGGATGTCGACGATCGTTTTCAGTCGGCGGCCGAGGCGGCCAAAGCCCTGGCGGCTATCGACGATCACGGCTTGCCCGATACCACGCCCGCCGAGGTGGTCTCCTTCGAGTTTGCCCAACTCACGCCGGTGCTCGACGCGCTGCTCGAGTCCGGCTCGTCGGTCGAGTCGCCCACGAAGAGCACCCTGACCCAGTTGCCCGAGCAGTGGCCACCGCCGACCGTCGAGCCGATGTCGATGCGCATCGTGGGGACCGGGCTGGGGCTCTACGGGCTGCGCGCTATCCCGCTGATTGGCCGCGACGCCGAGCTCGACCGCATGTGGCGTGCTCTGAGAGACGCAGAGTCGACCGCTGAGAGCCGCGTGGTGGTGCTTCGTGGCAGCCAGGGGGCGGGAAAGACCCGGCTGGTCGACTGGTTCACCCAGAGGATCAAGGAGTTCGGCGCCGCCACGATCATGCGCGCCACCCACAGCGCCGAAGGCGGCGGCGCCGATGGGCTGGGGCTGATGCTCGCGCGGCACTTTCGCATCTTGGGCACCAGCGACCAGCAGGCCGAGCGGGTGATTCGCGAGGCGCTGGCCAAAGTCGGCATCGAATCGGACTACGATTGTCAGGCGATGGTGCGCATCGCGCGTCCCTTCTTGGAGGTCGGTGAGTCGGAAAACTCGGTGACTATCGATAATCCCACCCAACGCCACGCCGTGATCCAGCGCTACTTGCAGGCGTTGGCCGAGCAGCGGCCGGTCATTATCTGGTGTGACGATGTGCAGTGGGGAAGCGACGCGATCGAGTTTGCTCGCTTCGTGCGTCGTCACTCCGACTCCACCGGCAGAGTCTTGCTGATCCTGTCGGCGACCGACGATGCGCTTGCCGAGTGTCCCGAGGAGCGTGACCTGCTCGATATTCTTCTCGAGCAGGACCGGGTCGACGAACTCCTCGTCGAGCCACTTGCCCCAGTCGAGCACGAGCGTCTGGTCCAAGAGTTGCTGTTGCTGGAGGGGGAACTCGCTCGCGAGGTGGTCGCCAAGACCGCCGGCAATCCGCTCTTCGCCGTCGAACTCATCGGAGACTGGATCGAACAAGGAGTCCTCGAGAGTGGCGAGCGCGGCTTTGTGCTGCGCGAAGGGGTCGAGCCGACCATCCCCGACCACCTGCACCAGGTGTGGGTCAAGCGTTTCGAGGCGCTTCTCGACGAGCACTCCGACTATGCGCGAGATGCGCTGGAGTTGGCCGCCGCGCTTGGTCAAGACGTCCAGTTCGCCGAGTGGGAGGGCGTGTGCGACCTGGCCGGGGTGCGTCTGGACGAAAACTTGGCCGCCGACTTGGCCGAGCGTCGCTTCATTCGCTACACCGAGGCTGGCTTCACATTTGCGCACGCCATCATGCGAGAGAGCATCGAGCGTCTGGCGCGAAACCACGGCACATGGGTCGCCCGTCGGCGCCATTGCGCCACCTTGGTCGAGACGCTCTACGATATATCCATGCCTCACCACGCAGAACGCTTCGGCCGTTATGCCATGAGCGCTCACGAGTTCAGCCGCGCCTTCGAACCGTTGGTCGAGGGCGCTCGCGGGCGCAGGCGACGCGGCGAGTACCGCGCCGCTCAGCGACTGTTGTCCTCGAGCCTACGTTGCCTCGAGCAGATGGATGCGCCCGAAAATGACCGGCGTTGGGGAGATGTGTGGGTGATTCGTGCACGCACCTATCTGAACAACAGGCAGCCGCGTGAGGCGGCTCCTTGGGCCCGACGGGCGATGGACGCTGCTGAGCGCCATGGATGGACCGAGATTTACGCCCAAGCGATGGGTTGGCTGGGTATGTCCTTGCAGTGGATGGGAGACAAAGCGGCCTCCGAGACGATTCACCGGGCTTGTGAGTTGCTAACCACCATCGACACCGACGCACCGATGCGTGGAGTCTTTGGATCGGTGGCGCACGTGCTGACGAGTCTACGCAATTTCGAAGCAGCCGAACTTATGCTCGACCGGGATCTGGAGGCAGCAACACGCGAAGGCGACGAACTCGCCATCGCCCACAACCACCACCTTCGGGTGCGCCATGCCTTTTTCCAGCACAAGTGGAATCAGGCCCTGCAGTATGGCGAGGAGACAATGGCGCTGTGCGATAGGCTGGGACACCTTCCCGGAAAAGGCTTGTGTTTGGAAATCATGTCCGAAGCCCACCGCCTCATGGGAAATTTCGAGCGCGCTGAAGATCTTTATCGCGAATGCGTCGCCCTTCAGCACACTATCGGCGTGCCCACGGCGGTCTCGGAGACCAACCTCGCCCACATTCTGCTCAATCGCGGCCGCATCCAAGAGGCCGAGCGCTACTTCACGCGCGCGGCCAACACCTTCGCGGACACCGGGCGTCGCCTCTTTCACGTGGTGGCAGTTGCAGGCTTGCTGGCCTGTGCGAGCGCCCAGAAGCTGTGGGACGCCGTCGGAGAACACCTCGACTTCATTCGCGACTTCTTCGACGAGAGTGACGCCAGTGAGCGCGATCTCGCGCTGCTCCTCGAGTTCGCCGGCGATCACCTCCGCGACGCCGGCCAGTTTCGTGACGCCGTCGCCGTCTACACCCTGGCCGTCCAGCAGTGGCATGGACTTGGTGATGAAGAGCGGGTCGACCAAGTCATGGGCAAGATCTCGCGCTGGACATAGGTCCGGTCTTCGACGCTCAGATTGGTTGCGCTGCTGTGGGGTTCGGGAGATACTCGGGAGCTGAGCACCTCTTGCAACCGAATCCCGATGCATCGATTAGCGACGGATGACGACCAGGTCGGACGGGTATGGGCCGATCGCTTCGAGATTCGACGCCGCCTTGGCGCCGGAGGCCTCGGCGTCGTCTACGAAGCCTTCGACCAAGACCGCCAGGAGCGCGTCGCCGTCAAGACGTTGCTGCACCTGAGCCCCAGCGGCTTGTACTCGTTCAAGCGCGAGTTTCGCACCCTGGCCGAGATTCAGCACCCCAACCTGGTACGCCTCGGTGAGCTGATTCACGACGGCGAGCGCTGGTTTTTCAGCATGGAGTTGCTCGAGGGGCAAGACTTCATTACCTACGTGCACGGCGGCCATCCTCCGGCCAATTTCCGTTCTTTACCCCGAGGGCGGGGGCGCGAGAGTTTTCCGCGCTTCGAGCCCGACTCCGATACGCTGCCGATCGACCGGCCGGCCTCCCAGCCCGAGACCCACGAGGTCGATCTCGAACGGCTGCGCGCAGCGCTCGGGCAGCTGACCGGCGGACTGCTCGCGTTGCACCGCGCCGAGCTCGTCCACCGCGACATCAAGCCGTCCAACCTGATGGTGACGCGTGATGGGCGAGTGGTCATCCTCGACTTCGGATTGGTCGCCCAGCTCTACGACAAGCTACTGCCGTCGAATAGCCAACACGACGTGGTGGGGACCGTGCCGTACCTGTCGCCCGAGCAGGGGCGCGGCCGACGAGTCGGGCCGGCGACCGACTGGTACAGCGTGGGCGTGCTGCTCTACCAGATCTTTACCGGCTTCTATCCCTTTGAAGGAAAGCCCCTGGCGGTGCTCTTGCAAAAGGTGTCCGAGCCGGCTCCCGACGTGCGTCTGCTCGCCCCGCACATGCCCGAAGACCTCGCCAGCTTGTGCATGGACCTGCTCGAGACCGAGCCCCAGGCGCGACCCACAGGCGAGGATGTCGCTGCCAGACTGGGCATCGCCAGCGCGGATATCGAGTCGGTCGTGACCTCCGCTGCGGCGCTGGGGCCTCGGCCGCCCTCGGTGGAGTTCGTCGGCCGCCACGCCGAACTCGACGCGCTCGCAGACGCGCTCGCCGACACAGGGCCGCGCCAGAGCGCCAGCGTCTTTGTGTCGGGGGCAGCCGGCGTCGGCAAATCCTCGCTGGTGCATCGCTTCCTGTTCAGTCAGGCCTCCGACGACACCCTGATCTTTACAGGCCGCTGCTACGAGCGCGAGTCGGTTCCGTACAACGGCTTCGATGGGATCATCGACGGGTTGAGTCACTTTCTCAAAGGCCTCGACGAAGGGGAGGTCGCCGACCTTCTGCCCATCGACGCGGCGCTGCTGGGCCGTGTCTTTCCCGTCTTGCTCCGCGTTCCCGCCATCCCCGAGTTCCGTGGGATGACGACGCGCGAGGAGTCGAGCGAGCTGCGCGCGCGCGCTTTCGATGCGCTCGTCAGGTTGCTGGCGAACGTGCGCAGAGACTACGCGATGATCCTGTTCGTCGATGACCTGCAGTGGGCTGACCGTGAGACGCTCGAGCTCCTCGAGCGGGTCAGCCACCCCGAGCGAGGCGCCGGCGCGCTGCTCGTGGCGACGTTGCGCCGCGAAGATGACGGCTCGTATGGAGCTTATGGTCCGCAGGGACTCGAGACGCTGTGCGAGTATGCCCCCGACGTGCGCCTGATCGAGCTCGACAACCTGCCCGAGCGGGACACCCGCGACCTGCTCGCCAGGCTGTGGCCGCAGCAGCAGGATCTGGACACCGACGCCATCGAGCGGCTCGTCGACGACACCCGCGGCCATCCGCTGTTGCTGCGCGAGTTGGTGCGCCACCTGTCCGCAAAGGATTCGAGGGGCGCGACGGATTCCGGTGAGCCAATCGAGCCGGCCGAGCCCGACGTGAACCTGGCGACGATCCTCTGGCGGCGCGTCGAGCGCCTGGGCGAGTTGGAGCGCGAGCTCATCGAGCTCGTCTGTGTCTCGGGCATTCCGGTCAACCTCGACCTGCTCGCCGTGGCGCTCGACGAGGGCATCGGCGCGATGCTCGGCGCCGCCGAGCGCCTGGAGACGACTCGTCTGGTGCGCATGGAGAAGCGCCGGCGGCATCGACGCGTGGTCGCCTACCACGACCGCATCCGGGAGTCGGTCGTCGACCACCTGTCGGACGAGCAGCGCAGCGCCCACCACGCGCGGCTGGCGCGCGCCTATCAGGCCGAGCCCAACCTGCTCGAGGACCCGATGGTGCTGGTGGGCCACCTCGAGCACGCCGGCCGCGCCGAGCTCGCCGCCCAGTATGCCGTCGAGGCGGCCGAGCAGGCCGAGCGCGCGTTTGCCTTCGAGCGCGCCGCTCGTCTCTACCGACGCGCGCTCGAAGCGGAAGACGTCGGCGCCGACGACCGGCTGCGCCTGCAGATCCAGCTCGCCGAGATGGTCCTCAACAGCGGTCATTCCATCGACGCCGCCCACGAGTTTCAGGTCGCCGCCGAGCTGTGCACGGACGCCCCCAGGCGTCGCGCGCTGCGTCGTCGGGCCGCCGAGGCGTTGCTGATCAACGGCGACGTTGGCGGCGGCCTCGAGCAATTCGAGTCGGTGCTCGCCGACACCGGGCTGAGCATCTCGACGAGCACCGTGGGGCTGGTCGTGTCGACCCTCTGGCATAACCTGCGCCTGAAGTGGCGTGGGCTCGGATTCGTGCCGCGTGATCCCGACAAGATCGAGCCTTCCCAGCTCGAGCGCCTCGAGCTTCTGTCGAGCATGTCGCGCCAGATTAGCTTCATCGACCCGGTTTTTGGGTTCAACTACCGGGTGCGCGCCCTGCTGTTGGCGCTGTCGTTGGGACACCGCCCGGCCATCGTCGAGGGCATCGCCCTGCAGGCGGTCGCCTACGCGGCGCGCGGCGGCGAGAGCGCCGAAGCGCGTTGTGAGGAGCTCTTGGAGACAGCCACGCAAATCGCGACGACCGACGCAGAGATGGGCGTCATCATGGGGTGTCGTGCGAGCGTGATGATCTTCATGGGCTATTTTGCCGACGGGCTCGACGTCCTCGAGGAGGCGATGACCCAGCTGGCCGCTCACGCCACCGGCAGTCAGCGCGTCGCCGGCAGCAATCGCCTGAAGGTCTGGCGGCTCAAGACCTTGCTCGAGTTGGGGCGGGTCGCCGAGCTGTACGAAGCCTATGACGCGTTCATCGACCAGGCGCGACGTCAGGGCGACCACCTTCGGCTGATGAGCGCCACGCGCATCGCCGGCGTTCGCTGGCTGCTCGCCGGCGAGCCCGCACGCGTCGAGGGGGCGCTCGAGGCGACGCCGCTGTACGCGCCGTTGATCACCCATTCGATCTTGCACTGGTACGACCTGCGCATCCGCGGCGAGCTCGCGCTCTACCGGGACAGCGTCATCGACGACTGGGAGGCGCTCGAGCGCCAACACAAGGTGGTCAGCCGCTCGCCGTTCGCCCGCCGCTTCGGCCTGGCGCGCATCGAGGTGCGCTGGTGGTGGGGGCGTTTGCTGCTCGCTCTCGTCGAGCAGCGCCGCGCAGACGCCGGACATCACAAGCAACTCGACAAGGTCATCAAAAAGCTGCGCAGAGAGTCCGCGTCGTCGCTGTCGGAGATGCTCGCCGACATGCTCGAGGCCGGCCGCCACGCCTGTGCCGGACGACACTCCGCGGCCGTCGACACGCTCGCGCGCGTCATCGAGCAGGCCGAGGTGCGTGGTCAGATGCTCTATGTCGCCGTGGCACGCTACCGGCGCGATATGCTCGACCACGGCCGCCCCGGCGAAGACGCCACGGCCTATTTTGCCGCCGAGGGCATCGCCGAGCCAGACCGGGTCGCCCAGATCTTCCTCCCCGGCTTCAACCGCAGCGTCGAGCAGCTCGCGCCCTAAATGATTCGATTTTCCAAGCGATTAATGGTAGTGCTAAACCGATCGGTTAAACGGTGAGTCAGTCAATGCAGAGGTATCTAGGATGAACGATCAACGTGATGAATCCAGGGCCCGTTGGGGGCTTCAAATGTCCGGCGTGGCAGGCAAGGTTCTCTTGGCCGCAGCGCTCTCTCTCGGCGTGGCCGCGACGGGCTGTAGCGACGAGGAGGAAAAGAAAGAAGAGCCGATCGTCGACGCCGGCAGCGATGCGGCGGACACGAATGATATGGGCGATGCGGATGACGACGCCGGTGACGCCACGCAGAGCCAGGCGGTCCGCATCGACGGGCTGTCGGCGCCGGTCAAGGTACAGTTCGACCCGTCGGGCGTGCTGCATATCGACTGCCAGACCGACCTCGACTGCTACGCAGCCCAGGGCTATTTCCACGCCGACCATCGCTTCTTCGAGATGGACCTGATTCGCCGCCAGACCCGCGGCCAACTCTCGCAGGTCATCGGCCAACTCGGATTGGACGGCGACAAGCAGTTTCGTCACCTGATGACCACGCGCGACGGCACGCCGCTCGAAGAAGCCTACTTGGCTCAGGTCAGCGACGAGACCCGCGCCATGCTCGACGCCTACGCCAACGGCGTGAACGCCTGGTTGGCTGACATGCGCGCCGGCGAGAACGACGCCACCCTGACGCGCGAGTACGAATTCCCGTTGGTCGCCGCCGACAATATCCGCGACTGGGAGCCCGCAGACACCATCGCGCTGTACCTGCAGTTGGCCTACCAGCTCAGCGAGACGGCGACCGACGACCTGTTCCGCGGCGAGATGGCCACCCGTCTCGATCCGGAGGTCGCCGCCGACCTCTTCTCGGTCAAGCCGGGCCTGGAGAGCAACACCATGCAGGCCTCGGGCGTCGACCCGTCGACGATGATCCGCTCGAACCTGGGCGGCGCGCTCGACCCGGCGGTGATGCGCGCGGCCAAAGAGCGGCTGCACCCGGCGATGGACGCCATGGCCGCCGCTCGCAAGCGCTTCGACGACAACCCCTCGCTGCTCTTCGGCCCCCGCAACGGCGAAGACGGCTCGAACAACTGGGTCGTCGCCCCGTCGCGCACCGCCAACGGCAAGGCGATCTTGGCCGACGACCCCCACCTTTCGCTGAACAACCCGGCGATCTGGTACTTCGTCGAGCTCGACTCGAAGACCAACGGTGAGGGCAACCTGCACGTGGTCGGCGCCTCGGTCCCGGCCGTGCCGGGCATCGTCGTCGGACACAACAACGACGTGGCCTGGGGCGTGACCACCGCTCGCCTCGACCTGGCCGACGCCTACATCGAGGAGCTCAACGACGACGGCACCGCCGTGATGTTCAACGGCCAGGAAGTGCCGCTTCTGCAAAAAGACTTCACCTTCGAGACGAGCGACGGCCAGTCGATCACCGAGACCTTCGAATGGGTCCCTCACCACGGCCCGCTCATCTCCAAAGACGTCGCCAACAACCGCGGCGTCTCCATCAAGTGGGTCCTCAACGAAGCCGGCAACGACATCGACTTCTTGAACGACCTGATGACCGCCACGACCACCGCCGAGGCGATGGACGCCCTCGGACCGGTGCGCGCCATCAACCAGAACTGGATCTTCATGGATCGCGCCGGCTCCATCGGCTGGAACCCCAAGGGCGCCATCCCCAACCGTCCCTTCGCCACCACCGAGCTTCCCAACTGGCTGCCGCTCCCCGGCGACGGCTCGGCCGAGTGGGACGGCTACCTGTCGGAAGCCGACTCGCCCAAGATGGTCGATCCCTCGGCCGGCTTCATCGCCACGGCCAACAACGACATGGACGGAAGCTACACCGACGGCGACCCGACGAACGACGGGCACAGCCCCTGGCAGTCGCCGCCGGCCTACGGCCACCGCCACAAGCGCATCGTCGAGCTGATCGAAGAGGGCGGCAATAGCCACACCGTCGACACGATGCACGAGATTCAGGCCGACACCTACGTGCTGCACGGCGAAGTGCTCGTGCCCCATATCCTGCAGGTGGCCAACGACAACGCCGACCAGGTGGGCGACGAGGCCCAGAAGGTCGTCGACGCACTCGCCGACTGGCAATACACCTGCCCGACCGGCCTCGACGGCACCGACCCGAACGCTTCGCCCAAATCGTCGGACGCCGACGAGGCGCGCGAGTCGATCGGCTGTGCCGCGTTCCACGTCATGCTCCCCTACCTGACCGAAGCGGTCTTCGCCGACGAAATCGCCGAGGGCAGCAGCTACGAGACGCTGGCCAACTGGTACTCGTTGCAGTCCGCGCTCATCTACGTGTTCGACGCCCCGGGTGAGCTCAACCGCGGGGAGGACTACTTCGACGATGTGTCCACCGACGCGTCCGCCGAGACCAAGACCGACGTCGTGCTCGAGGTGCTCGACACGACCGCCGCCAAGCTCGCCGAGGATACCGTCTTCGCCAGCAGCACCCCCGACGACTGGCGCTGGGGCCGCATCCACTGGGTCAAGTTCACCAGCCTGTTCGCCTCGGCCGGCGTCTCGCTGTTCGACAACGGCCCGTTCGCCAACGACGGCGGCTTCTCGACCGTCGACGTGGCCAACCCGACCGGTCGCGCAGGCGACTTCGACGACTCGTGGAACCACCCCAACGGCCCGTCGCTGCGCGTGGTCTTCGAGGCCACCGACGACGGCATCGACGCCTGGTTCCAGCTGCCCGGCGGCCAGGACCACCACGAGGACTCCGAGTTCTACGGCAGCCTCATCGACGAGTGGCTGAGCAACACGCCCACCGAGTTGCTCTACGACCGCGATGAGGTCGACGCGGCCGCCGTCGAGACCATCGAGGTCCAACCGGCCGAGTGAGCATGGTCAATCGCGCGCCATGTGCTACCCTGACGAGGTCCAACTACCACGTTAGGGAGAGCACATGGCGCGCATCTCGAAAGCCTTCCCCCGGCGGCTCTTCGTCGTCTCTGTCCTCGCTGCATCGCTTCTCTTCGCCTCATTCACCCTCACCGGCTGCTTCTCGCGTCTTACCGGCAACGAGGGCCAATTCACGTTCGGTTACCTGACCGACGTGCAGATCGAAAACTTCAACAAGCCCATCGCCCCGGGGGCGCGCCTCGATTTGGTCGCCTTCGAGAACGGCAGCGACGACAAGCAGTACCGGGTGGTCGAGGCGACCTCGTCGAACCCGAAGGTGCTCACCGTGGCGTCGGTCAACGGGCGGCACGCGGTGTTGGAAGGCGTCGCTCCGGGCAGCGCACGCATCACGATGACGGTGCGACGCGCCGACGGCACGACCTTGGAGGACTCGGTCTTCATGAGCGTGGCGAAACCGACCGCGCTCGAGCTCGCCCATACCTGCGCAGACACGCCCAAGGCAGCGTACGTGGCATCCGACAACCTGACCGTGCCGTTTGCGCTGCACGCCGAAGATGGCCGCGCGGTTGTCGGCTACCGCTACGTGCCCGTCGACGTCGAGCCGAAGGGCGCCCTGAAGTTCGTGTCGCGCCCGCGCGAGTTCTCCGAGATCGTCTTTCGCGCCGGCCCGCCGGCCGAGGACGTGCGCATCACCTCGAAGGTCGACGACACCTCGCTCGAGCTGCGGCTGGTGCGCCGCTCCGACGTGGATCAGATTCGCCCCGAGCCTGCGACCTTGCAGGCGCTCACGGCCGTGGGCTACGAGCAGTTTGTCGGCTTCTACCCGATGGCCGGCACCGACCCGGTCTGCCAGTCGGGGATGCTCACCGAGGCGCGAAGCCTGACCCCCGACATCTGTAAGGTGAGCGCGGATCTCGACGAAAACGGCTCGAATTGGAACCGCGCACAGATGGCGCGCGTCAAAGGTGTTGGCTTCGGCATATGCCGCTACGAGATCACGTTCCCCGAGGCCGCCGGCGGCGACGGACTCACCGAAGCCTTTACGATGCCTGTGGGCCAATTCCCCGAGGGCGACGACGCGGGCGAGCCCGCGGCCAGTGTAGCTCACGAGGCCCCGGAGCGTGCACTCCCATGGTATCTGACACCGCTGCTCGCGCTGTTGGCGTCGGCGCTGCTCGCGCCCTGGGCGTGGTGGTGGACGCAGCGACGCGAGGAAGATTGAGGACGGTAGATGACAAAAGACCGCAGATGAAAAAAGATCGAGACAAGTGGAACGCAAAATTCGGCGGCCGCGCCGACGAGCCGCTCGACCCCAACCCGTTCATCGTCGAGCACGTCGACCGGCTCGAGGAGGGCTCTGTGCTCGACCTCGCCTGCGGTGACGGCCGAAACGCGCTCTTTTTGGCCGAGAGCGGCTTCGAGGTGTGCGGCGTCGATATCTCCGACGTGGGCCTCGCCCGCCTTCGCCGCTTCGCCGCCGAGCGCGGCCTCGACGTCGACACCCATCAGATCGACCTGGACGCGCCCGACGCCCTCTCGGGCCTGTCGGGCTTCGACAACGTGGTGATCTCGCACTTCAAGCCGCCGCAGACCTTCTGGGCCCAGGCGCCCGATTTGCTGCGCCTGGGCGGCGTGCTCCTCATCGACACCTTTTCGATTCGCCAGCACGAGGAGTTCGGGTTTCCCGAGCGGTTTTGCCTGCGGCCGGGGGAGTTGCGCGACGTGTCCGACAAACTCGAGGTGGTGCTCCACGAGGAGCACGGGGCGCCCGAGAAATACCTCGAGGGGTATCTCTTTCGGCGGGTGTGAGGCGGGAGGCAGTCGGAAGGTTGTTTGCCGTGGCGTTGCTTACCGTCGCCGCACCTTCATCTCGATCGCCGTCGCGGGGCGTTGGGTGACCGAGGGCTGGGTGCGAAGCGCCTGGCGAGAGACGTTTTCGAGGCGAACCTGCTGGGCCATCGTGGCCACGACCAAGATCGCCTCCATCATCGCAAAATAGTTGCCGATGCAGATGCGCGGGCCGCCGCCGAACGGGAAGTAGGCGAAGCGTGGGATGCGGTCTTCGAGCCCGTCGAGCCAGCGCTCCGGGCGAAAGAGGTCAGGGTTGTCGAACCAGCGTCGGTCGCGGTGCACCAGGCTCTGCGGCAGCAAGACCTGCGCGCCTTTGGTCACCGTCCAACCGGCGATTTCGACGTCCTCGATCGCCTCGCGCCCGATGGTCCAGGCGGGCGGATACAGCCGCATCGTCTCCTGGATGACCGCCTCCGTGTACGGAAGCTCGGAGACGTCATCGGCGGTCGCCACACGTTCGCCGAGGACCTCGTCGACCTCGGCGTGGACCTTGTCCATGACCCACGGATGGTCCGACATCAGATACCAGGCGTACATGATCGCAAGCGCGGTGGTCTCGTGGCCGGCCAAAAACAGCGTGATGACCTCGTCGCGGAGTTGCCCGTCGGTCATCTGGTTGCCCTCGTCGTCGACCGCGGCGATGAGCCGGTAGAGCAGGTCATCTCCCTCGGTGGCGTCCTGGCGGCGCTGGTCGATGAGCTTGTAAATCAGCGCGTCGAACTCCTCGAGCGCTTTCTCGAACTTCGCCCTCATCGGGGTCGGCAGCGGCTCCGGGACGAAGCGCCACAGGGTATGCGCCTGCTCGTGAAACCCCTCCATCGCCGTGTCGAGCGCCTGTCCGACGCGGTGGATATCGCTGTCCATCTCGAGGTTGAAGAGCGTGTCGACCACGATGCGAAGCGTCACCTCCATGGCGTCGCGATGCAGCGGGCGCACCTGCCCGTCCTCCCAATCGTCGAGCATCTGACGAGTGCGCTCGACCATGACGTCGGCGTAGTGCGCGATCTGCTTGCGCCGAAGGTTCGGCGAGATGAGCCGGCGCTGGTGGCGCCACATCTGCCCCTCGCTCGTCAGCAGTCCCTTGCCCAACAGGACGTCGAGCTCGTGGGTGAGCGCGTCCTTTTCGAACGAGCTGCTCTTGGTCAGCAGCACCTCCTCGATCGCCTCCGGGTCGGTGAACAGGTAGGCGTCGAAGGTCCCCAACTTGAAGAACGACGCCGAGCCGTAACGGCGCGTGATGCGTCGAAAGCAGCCGATCTGGTCGGTGGCGAAGTCGACCAAAACCTTCAGGTTCTGCCAACCACGTGGCCCCGGCGGCCGCGCAGGCGCAGACTCTCCCGACTTGAACCGGTCCACCAAATTGAGCCCATCTTTCAAACCAAACATGACGAAGCTCCCGAGCAAAGAACGACCAAAAACCCTATCGAATTAACTACACGCCCCCCACAATCTCAACCCCAAGACCCCAAGACTGCGTCTCACTGCCGCGCCCCCTGCGCCACCCACGTCTCGACGAGCTGGATCTTCTCCATCGACATCGGCGGCAGTCCCAACGGCATGCCGCGCACGCCCTCGACAGGCTCGCCGGCGACCTCGGCGTGCCGGGCGAGCATGTGAGCGACGAGCGGAGAGACCCCGTCGGCGCCTGGCTCGACAACGCTCTCGCGCTCTCCGTCTTCGCCCAGACGCCCGCGCTCGATCGCCTCGTAGCTTCCCAGGTCGAGGCCCTTGCCCTCGAAGCCGAACCCGCCGGTGTTGCCCGGCCCACCGTCCCCGTTGTTGCCGTCGGGGTCGGAGTGGCAATGCCAGCAGACCTTCTTGAACACCTCGCGCTCCACCTCCGCATAGCGCACCTCGCGTTCGAGCACAGGCAGGCGCTTCGGCATCTCGGGTCGCGCGACGGGGGCGAGCTCGGCGCGCAAAATAAAGGCGGCCGCCTGCTCGCGCTCCGTCTCGCTCAACGGGATATGCGGCATGAGGCTGTCGGACTTGATCTTCTTCGAGTCTTCGAGCCAGGCGACCACCGCCGCCGGGCTCATCCGGTCGCGAGTGTAGCGAAGATCGGGGGCGAGCTTCATGGCGCGGGCGAGCGCCTCGGGCTCCATCTCGACCGGCACTGGAGAGGCTTTTAGCCCCTCGACGCCGCCAAAAGCGTGACAACTCGTGCAGCCGTTCGACTCCAAGACGGCGCGACCGGCCCCGAGGTCCGCCTGCGACAAATCGACCGCCTCGTGAGCGCCTGTGGAGGTCGGCACAAAGTACTCGGCGATGGCGCGCGCGTCCTTCTCGGGCATCGCAAATCGCGGCATCGTCGCTTCCAGCCGCGGCCGGAGGTCGTGCGGTGACCGCAAGAAGTCGACGAGCCAGTCGCGCCGAAAACGTCGGCCTGCGCCCGTCAGCGTGGGGACGTCGATGAGGTGGACTACGTTTTTTTGCCAATGCGTAATCGCCTCGGCGGGGTACTCCTCGTCGAGCTCGCCGTCGTGGAGCGCGTTATGACACCCGGTGCAGCTTCGGTCCTGCTCGGCGAGTTCGAGCCGACCTCCTTCGAAGGGCCCCTGTTCGGCCCGCGTTTGGGTGGGCTGGGCGAGCGCAGAGTGACAGCGATTGCATTCATAGCGCTCTACGACCGCCACGGGGCTGCCCGGCGGCGGCGCTGTCTCGCATCCGAAGCCTCCTCGCTCACATCCGACCAGCGTCAAAAGCGCGAGCACGCCGAGCGCGAGAGAAATTGTGTCGCTAAAGAGTAACGAAAAATGCATTCGTGGCATCTAAGTTCTGAGAGCACTCGTAGTTCACGCTGTTCGATACACCATACACCGCCTGACCCTGTTGTTCCCAGTGAGGAGCACAACGTGATTATTAGCGATGACTTTCGGGCGCACTTCGACCCGGAAGAGTTGGCCGAGCTCGATCGTGATTCAGCCGTGATTTTTGGGCTCAGGCGCGACTTGACCCTCGCGCTGATGAACGAAGCTTGGTTTCGGTTTGCCCGAGAAAATGGCGCGACGCAGGCGTTCTTCGAGGAGTACGGGCTCGGATCCTCGTATCTCCAAGCGTTGCCGTCGCCCGTGCGCGACTTCTTCGCCAAGCGCGTGCGCGAATCGATGAAGCGACAGGAGCGCTGGGCCTTCGATTATTTGTGTCCGGGAAAGGACACGCTCCAGAAGTTTCGCATGAAGGTCTTTCCGCTCGAAGGGGGCGTGGGCTGCTTGGTCAGCAACTCGCTGATCGTCGAGCTGCCTCATCCCGACGAAACCGGCGCTGACCTCAACATGATCGATGCGTACGTCGGCGCGAACAACATCGCCACGCAGTGCTGCCACTGTCAGCGCGTCCGCCTCGTGGCCGACCCGACGCGCTGGGACTGGGTGCCCCGGCTGGTCGACCAGATGCCCAACAATATCTCTCACTCCATCTGTCCGACCTGCTTCGCTTACTTCTACCCATCCGAAGAGGGAGACGAGGAGAGCTGAGGGCGCGCCAATGGCGAGACCGCCAACGCCCACCGGAGCCGACCCGCAACACCGGCAAAGCCCAAACGTCCCAATCGAAAACGTCGGACACAAAAGACCAACCCCCACGCTCCGCCCTCGAAGCGCTCCGCCAAAAGCGCGAGGCGGAGAAACGCGCCGAATAGGCCGGCGCGATCCGTCGGGAAGGCATTAGAGAAATTCGCCTCGTGCGTGCCGCCAGAGGACGATTTTAGATTTTTTGCGCAACAAAATCTCATTTCTGCCGAAAACCGTAATGAGGGGTGGACGTATCGTGCGCACGAATTTCCCCACAAATTTGAAACGGGCGGGTGAGTCGTCGTTAGATTTGGCTCGCCAGCTGGTGGCTGAGCCGGTGGGCACAGCCTGCGGCGGAACGGTTCCCCGATCCGCAAAACAGAGCCTTCGTAGCGAGCGTATCTTCGAGGAGAAGTTAGACCGTACCTCTTCGACGCGCTCGGCGGAGGCCGAGCCGGCAGTTTCGTCCTTGTGGCGAAACGCAGTTGTCGGATTTGCCCGGTGCGGGTTTGTTGATGCGTCGACGTCGGAGGTGGCGCGAAGATGGGCCTGTGCCATGAGGAGTGCCGCAGCGGCGTCGCTGTAGCTCGTAGGTCGTGGCGTCGGGGTGGGCATGCGCTCAGCGTGTGACCTATCCGAGGTGGCTTGAAAACGGGGCGGGCTTTGCCCGTTGGCCGAGCACAATCACAAGCAAATCCGCAACGCCCATGCCGGGAAAAGCAGCCGGCAGGCGCACCGGTGTATCATCGGCCGCTCCCTGCATAGCCGCTAACCAAGCCCCATGACTCACGACCGCGCCGCAGGCGTCAAGCCCTAGATCCCAAGCACGACGTCGACCAGCCGACGCCACTGCGTCCGACGCGTCTCCGAGGCCGGATAGCCCGCATAGAGCAGTTGGGCGGCGCCCATCTTTGCCAGGACGGGCGTGAGTTGGAGAGCCAGACGCGGGGCGCGCGCGGCGGCTTTGAGTTTGCTGGCGATGAGGTCGAGGTCGGGGGAGGGCATCTGCTGGAGCAGCCCTTGGGCGGCCATCTCGGCGTCCATCAGGCCGGTGCGCATCAGGGTTTCGAGCACCTCGGGCGACAAGGTCTGCGAGAAGCGTCGAAAGACGGTGTAGCCGGCGAAGAGGCCGCCGAAATGGCGTTGCCAGTCGCGGGTGTAGCCGGCTAGCCCGCGGCCTTCGGCGAGCGCGTCGGCCAGAAAGCGCGCGGCGACGAGGCCGGGGCCGATGCCCGAGCCGTGCGCCGAGAAGACCTGACAGGCTGCGTCGCCGATGACCGCGCGATTGCCCTCGTGAAAGCGCGCGTAGGGCCGCCGAATCGGGATGGCGCGCGAGCCGCCGAATTGGCGCTCGCCGATCCAGGGCTGGGCGGCGGCGAATTCCTGCAGAATCGCGTGCCCGGAGCGGTGCCCCTCAGCCGGGATGCTGCCGGTGAGCAGGCTGACGTGGTCGTCGTCGACGCGCACGTTCAAGATCGAGTAGCCGCCCTCGATGCCCGTAAAGCAGAGCGTGTGGCCCGGCGAGACGTCGTGCTCCTCGCAAAACCGCCGGGCCGCGGCGGTGTCAGTGACCGTGTGCACCGCCTGGGCGGCCGCGCAGATGTCGCGCGGCGCAGGGGCCGGGTGGCCCAACAGCCGCGCCCCGGTCATGCCCGACGCGTCGATGTACCAGCGCGCCTCGATCGGGCCGCGCGAGGTCTGCAGGTGCCCGTCGGCCATCCCCTCCACACGCGTGCTGCCGACGAGTTCGGCGCCGGCGTCGCGCGCGCCGCGCTGCAACCGCTCGACGAGCAGGCGCATGTCGACCTCCATCAACTCGTGGTCGCGCACGACCACCCGCTCGGGCCCCCAGCCGGCCACGAGGTGGAAGTCGACGCCCATCGCCATGCGCTCGGGCGCCTCGGGCCGGGCAATCCCGGCGCGGTCGAAGAAACTCGCCGGCACCCCGTTGACCCAGCGCGCGCCCGCCTCGGTGAGGTCGCGGCGCTCCACACAGACGGTCTCGAGGCCGCGGCGCGCACATAGCATGGCCGCGGCGGCGCCGGTCGTCCCGGCGCCGATGATGGCGACATCGGCGGTTCGAAAGGTTTGGCTCATGGCGTTCTCGGCAGCAGATCCACGTCAGGTGACCCAAGAGTCACTTTTGCCGACGCAGGATGCAAGTGTCGCTTTTGAGGAACCGCCTCACCCGTTCGGCGTGATCGTCACGCGGATCAGGTTTTCGAGCGCCGCGGAGCCCTCACAGGCTCAGCTCTCGGGCACTTCCACCCAGAACCAGCCGCGAAGATCGCCGGGGTTGAAGCCGGTGGCCTGGTCCTGGGGGTAGAGCTCGGCGACCTTCTCGGGCACGCCCTCGGCGAGCTTGTCGGCCGGGCCGTGGCAGTTGACGCACAGCTCGCCCATCTTGATGGGGGCGAGGTAGGCGAGCTTGTCGCCGCCGGTGCTTCGCATCACGGTCGGCTCGGTGGCGCGCGCCTCGACGAACGGCTCGGCCCACGTGGGCGGCTTGTTGTCGGGGTTGCGCAGCTTGAAGGAGGTGCGCCCGATGGCCACGCCCTTGTCGGTGTGGACCTTCTCGGCGATTTGCGGGGCGACCGTGTTGCACACGGCGACCGCCTCGGGAAAGCCCTTCTGGGCGGTGGCGCTGGTCAGCTCGTTGAGCAGCGTCTTGCCGAGCTCCTTTTGGGCCGACTTGGCCTTCTCGAGCTTCGCCTTGTCGGCTTCGGTCATCTCGACCGGGGCGACGATCTCCCAGCCCTCGGGGGCGTCGACCTGGGCGGAGGTGTCCTGTTGTTTGGCTTCGTCTTGCTTGGCTTCCTGCTCGGCGCCTTCCTCGGCCTCTTGCTCGGCTTTCTGGCCGTCCGCAGGCTCCTCGGCGGCGGCCTCTTCGTCTTGCGTCGCGGAGGCTTGCTCCTCGCCGGTTGAATCGCCGGGCTTCTCACAGGCCGCCAGGGCGAGTAACGAAGCGGCGAGCACGATGGTCAGATACGCTGGGGTCTTCATGATGGTCGTCGATCCTCATTGGGGGGGACAGCAAAGGCCCCTCTAAACTAGTACCGCTGCGGGTCGGGAACAAGTCGGGCGCGGCCACGTTATAGGCGACGAGCTTGAGTCTGGCTGCCGACGGGGGTAGATCGGACGCGACGAATGGATCTGTAGAGGAACACCGATGTCCAAACCGGCTGCATTTTTCGATCTCGACCGCACCCTCATCGACGTCAACAGCGCGCTTTTGTGGGCCCACCACGAGCGCGCGCAGGGCAACGTCAGCTCCTGGCAGCTCGCCCAGGCGACCTTCTGGACGGCGATGTACCACCTGTCGCTCATCGACATGGAGCGCGCGTTCAATGAGGCGGTCGCCTACTACAAGGGCGAGCCGTTCGAGACGCTCCAAGAGCGCACGCGCGACTGGTTTCACGACGAGATTCGCGCGCGGCTGCGCACCGGCGCCGCCGAGGCGATGGACGCCCACCGCAACGAAGGCCACCCGCTGGTCATCCTGACCAACAGTTCGTGCTTCGAGGCCGAGGTCGCCGCCGAGAGCTGGGGCTTCGACCACTGGCTGGCCAACCACTTTCCGGTCGACGCGCAGGGCTGCCTGCTGGGCACCTTCGCCACGCCGATGTGCTACGGGGCGGGCAAGGTCCACCACGCGCGCAACTGGGCCGAAGAGCACGGCGTCGACCTGGAGCGCTCGTATTTCTACACCGACTCGTACTCCGACCTGCCCATGCTCGAAGAGGTCGGCCAGCCGCGCATCGTCAGCCCCGACCCGAGGCTTCGACGCGTGGCCCGCCAACGTGGCTGGCCGATTCTCAACTGGTGAGACCCCCCTGAAAAAATTCGAGACGCATTCGGAGCGCTCGAGACGCATTCGGAGCGCTCGAGACGCATTCGGAGCGTTTGAGACGCATTCGGAGCGCTCGAGACGCATTCGGAGCGCTCGAGACGCATTCGGAGCGCTCGAGACGCATTCGGAGCGCTCACGACGCATTCGGCGCACCTTATGAGGGGGGTGAAAAAATTTGAGAGGGGGCTGAAACAGTTTTAGAGGGGGCTGAAAAAGTTTTAGAGGAGGGTGGAAATGCTCGAGAAGCACTCTGAAGGGCCTACAAGACACGCGGCGCATTTGAGAGAGGCATGGGAGGCGCTACGAGCCTCGCAGCGCGCTCACGAACCACGCGGCGCGCTCACGAGACACGCGGCGCGTTAGCGAGACACGCGCACGACCGCCGCGGTGATATTGTCGGTGCTCCCCGCCTCGTAGGCCATGTCGATGAGCGTCGCACACGCCTCGGCCGGAGCGCGCGTGCCCAACTCGTAGGCGATACGCGAGGCGCCGAGCACGTCGTGCAGCCCGTCGGTGCAGAGCAGGTACGTGTCACCTTCGCGCATCCGCTCGCGGCGAATGTCGGGGTTCTCCGGTCCCTCCTGCGAATAGCCCAGCGCGCGGCTGAGCACGTGCCTGTACCTGAACTTCTCGATGGGCGGCAGGTCGCAGGTGCCCGAGTCGTACAGCTCGTTATACATGGAGTGGTCGCGGGTGAGCTGCTCGAGCTCGCCGTCGCGCAGCCGGTAGATGCGGCTGTCGCCCACATGCCCCAACACTATGTCCTCGTCGGCGCAGGCGGCGACCACCACGGTGGTGCCCATGCGTGAGATCTCGCCGCGGCGCCGCGCGCAGATGGCCTGGTGGGCCAATTGCACCGACACGCTGACCATATTCTCCTCGAGGGTCAGCTCCCGGCGCAGCGGATAGGGCCACATGGCGTCCGACTCGGAAAGTTTTGCCGCAAAAAAGTGCCGGATCACCTCCACGGCCGTCTTGCTGGCGACCTCGCCGCCGGTGTAGCCGCCCATCCCGTCACAGACCACGCACAGGCCCATGTCCGCGTCGATAAAGTAGGCGTCCTGGTTGGTCTCGCGGCGTCCGGTCGTGCTCATGCCGGCTAGTTGAATCGAATTCATCGTCGTCTCCGTGCGCTCTCGTCGCTCGTCTTCACTCCCGGTCGGGCGGGGCGGCAGAGGTGCATAGCGAGAAGCATGCCAACGAGTTCGGGGTCGAGGTGCGAGGGGGCTGATGCTTGGCGGCGTTGTGATTAGTTTTATCAGCGCGCTGTTCTCCGAATCTCTCATCCCACCGAGGCCTCTCATGAGCAACCCAGAGCTTCTGGCGATCTATCTCCGAGACCACCACTCCACGGCCGGCGGCGCGATCGAATTGTGTCGGCGCGTCTCCAAGAGCAACAGCGAGAACGAGTTCGGCCGCAAGGCCGAGGTGTTGGCCGCCGAGCTCAGCCGCGACCGTACCGTTCTCGAGGAGGTGATGGCCGCCGTCGACGTCGACACCTCGCGCGTCAAGGACGCCGGCGCCTGGATCGCCGAGAAGCTCGGCCGGCTCAAGCTCAACGGGCGCGTGGTCAGCTACTCGCCTCTGAGCCGTGTGGTCGAGTTCGAGGCCTTGGCGATGGGCGTCGCCGGCAAGATTCGGCTGTGGCGCTCGCTGCAGATCGCGCGCCAGTCCGACGAGCGGCTGGCCGGCTTCGACTTCGACGCGCTCATCGAGCGGGCCCAGGACCAGCGCGCCACCGTCGAGACGCTGCACCAGAAGGCGGTGGAGGTGGCGTTTGTGGAGGGTGGCGGCGCTTGAGTCGGCAGCCGGCGGGGCACAAGGGGGAGCGTGAGGGTTATTGTGCGGGATTTGCGTCTTTTTTCTTGGATATCGCACAATTTGTGGCTTAACATGAACACGGAGTCACACGCCCGAGCGGAGCATTACGGAATGGCTGGCGACGAAGAGAGCACAAACGATTTTGCAAATGCCGGGGCCTCTGCGGGCCTCGAAGAAGATACCGGCGCCTACGAAGACAATGCGACGCGACAGGTGAGCGCCGATGCGCTCAAGCAGATCCGTGAGTCGACGGAGAATGAGGCCGTGCCCGAATGGCTCGCCAAGGTTCGCGAGCGCAAGGAGAAGGGCGGAGACGCGCCGGCCTCCAACGAGCCGCAAATGGGAGGACAGGCCAGCCGTCCCAAGAATCTGCTCGGCGATCTGAACGATTCGGACGATGACACTGCCGAACTCGAGAATGTGGCCACCAAGGCCATCAACCGGAACAGCTTGTCGGAAGCCCTCGCCGATTACGACGAGAGGACCAAGAAGGTCGATGCAGGCCAAGCCGTGCCGAAGGCGGGCATTCTTCGGGGGCGAAAGCAGTCGAATTCCAACAAGGCCGTCGCCGCCGAAGACCTCGAAGAAGCAGAGGCTCCGGAGGCAAACGAAGTTGTCGAGGCCCCGAAAGCTCCCGAAGCGCCGCAGGCTCCTGAAGAGCCCGAGGCGTTCGAAGAGCCCGAGGCCGTAGAGCCGCCAGAGCCTGAGGAGCCCGAGGCCGTAGAGCCGCCAGAACCTGAAGAGCCCGAGGCTGTCGAAGAGTTCGACGTCTCCGAAGAGCTCGAAACGCCCGAGACGCTCGATACGCCCGCTGAAATCGCCCCTGTGAGCGCCGAAGAGTCCTCCACCGAGGAGGGCGCTTCGGGTGGACTGGCGCCGACGGCGTTGTTCGTCCTCGCTCCGTTACTCTTTGTCGGGGCCGGGATTGCTTGGACCCAGGCCGACGCCCCGTCGTTGACCGATCCAATCATCATTGGACCCGTGGCCGCCGGAGCCGTCGCGCTGGTAGTTGCTTTGATGCTGCGCCGTTGAGCGCAGTTCTCCTCTCGATACGCCCGACTGTACCCGTCGATACGCCCGATTGTACCCGTAAAAAAAGCCACAATTTCCTCGAGTTGTTGCTGTTTTCGCGCCGAGGTGATACCTTGGTCGCCGATAAGTGACACGAATGGAAATCACTGCGCCTGCACACCTTGTGCGCTTGGCGTCAGTGTTGGGTGCTGGGGTGCCTTGCTGAGGCATGACTACCGACGGTGGCGAGTAGGTCCATGGGTGAGAAGACATCCTCGAAAGAGAAGAAGTCCGCTGGCGGAAAGGCACGCGGTGATGCGCACTTCGATCCGCAGAGCTTGATTGGCGAGGTTCTCGACGACCGTTACGAGATCGAAGAGTGCATCGGGCGCGGTGGCATGGGTGTGGTGTATCTGGCCAGCCAGAGCGCGCTCGACCGCAAGGTCGTCATCAAGGTGCTGCCGCCCACGTTTGCCGAGGACGAAGAAGCCTCGGCACGCTTCGAGCGCGAAGCGCGTGGCATGAGTAAGCTGCAGCACCCGCATATCGTCTCCATCTACGACTTCGGCTACCACGGCGATCAGGCCTATATCGTCATGGAGTACGTCGAGGGGATCACCCTTCGGCGGTTCATCAAGTCGACCAGTTCGGTCGACTTTTCGGTCTTCGGCGCCATCGCCCTGCAGATCTTGGAGGGCATCAGCGAGGCGCATTCGCTGGGGCTTGTCCACCGGGACATCAAGCCGTCGAATATCATGCTCACCGAGCGGCGAGGCGAGAAGAACTACGTCAAGATCCTCGATTTCGGCCTCGCCAAGCTGGTCAAGGGCTCGACGGACGTGACCAAGGAGCAAAACCTGGTCGGCTCGGTGGCCTTTTTGGCCCCCGAGCAGATCATGGGCAACGACACCGACGAGCGCGTCGACGTGTACGCGCTGGGCGTGTTGTTCTACTTCATGCTCACCGGCGAGAAGCCGTTTGTGGGCGACGACGACGTCGCAGTGCTCTACCAGCACGTCCACAACGAGCCCGAGCGCCTCGAAGAGCGGCTCGTCGCGGGCCACGATATCCCCAAGTCGGTCCTCGACCTCATCCACCGCGCCCTCGCCAAAGATCCGGCCGAGCGTTTCCACAACGCCGGCCAATTTTTGTTCGAGTTCGGCGCGTGCATCGACGGCACCGACATCTCTTCGCCGCACGTCAGCGGAGAATTCAACACCGCCTCGCGCGTCGCCAAGTTGAGCAGCCTGTCGCCCGACGACCCGAGCGCGCAGATCTCGCGGCAACGTCGGGAGACGCCGATTCACCAGGTGCCCGCCGACGCCACCCCGTCGCATCATTCGGGCCTGGTCGCCCTCGGCGCCGACCCGAGCACCGGGCAGGTGACTTGGGTGAGCGGCGAGCACTTGCTCAAAGTCGAGAAGCAAAACCGGCTGCGCAATATTCTGTTGGGCGTCTTCGGCGTGTTGTTGGTGGGCGGTGCGGCCTTCTTCTTCTATTCACAGCAAGCCGACATCCCCAGCCAAGAGAAGGTCCAGGGAGATATCGAGCAGGCGGTGGCGCTCATCGACAGCGGCAAGCTCGGCCAGGCCGAGGGCGCGCTGGAGATGGTCGAAGAAGACCTGAAGCACTACCCCGACCTCAAGAGCAAATACGTCGCCGCCGAGGACCGCCTCGAGATCGCGCAGTTGATGGCCAACGCCGCGCTCAACGCCGAAGATGGCGAGTTCGAAAAGGCGCTCGAGACCTACAAAAAGGTGTTGAGCCGCAACCCCAATCACGAGGGCGCCCGCGAGCAGTTGAGCGCAGTGCGCGAGAAGATGGACGCGGCCGCGGCGGAGAAGGCGGACGACGAGGCGAGCGCTGACATGGAGTTCGAGGCCGACGACACCGCCTCGAAGCCGGCGCCGACGCCCGAGCGAACGGGCGCGAAGGCTCCGCAGCGCACCCAGCGCTCGACCGGCTCCTCCAAGTCGACGGGAGCGTCGGGCGCGAAGGCCAAGCGGGCGAAGACGCAACCGTCGAAGAGTGCGAAACCCTCGACCCGTACGACGAAGAAGGCGACCGAGAAGGCCGCCAAGTCGGACAAGCCTTCCGAGACGGCTCCCAAGAAGACTACTTCCAACAAGTCGGCCTCCAAAAAGGAGAAGGCTTCGGACGACACGCTGCTGCTTCCCTCCGACAAGGAGTCGGGCTCGGACGACGACCCGAGCGGCGGCGACCTGTTGCCGGCCGACGACGGCAGCGGCGGCGGCGACCTGTTGCTCGACTGAGTCCATCGACAAAACGACTCGTGAAACGAGAAAAGCCCCGCCGGCAATCGAGCCGGCGGGGCTTTTTAGCGTGTCAGGATGCCGCGTGGCCTGTGGCCTTACGGCGTCGGAATCGGCTGCCACACGCCGTGATTCTCGCCGGGGATGAGCCCGTAGACCTGGGTGGGGACACCCTCGTAGACGGTGCTTCCGCCGCCGGTCTGGCGAGAGGTGACGCTTAGCAGCAGGTAGTTCGAGCGCACCGTACCGACGTTGACGTCGTTGTCGAAGGTGAAGTCGAGCGCACCGGAGACGCCGACCATGTCGATATCTCCGCCGTTTTTGAGGGCTTCGCGCGCGTCCCCCGGGAAGCTCGTGTTCTCCTCGAGCACGATCTCGGTGCCGGTATCGGCGTTCTGCAGGCGACCCTCTTCGATGACCTGGGTGACGTTGGCGCCGCTCAAATCGCTGCCCGAGGGCACGCCGGCCATCGCGAAGATGGCCATGTACGCGCCGTCGTAGGCGACTCCACCGACCGAGGTCTGCGCGGGCGCCGAGAAGGTGATCGAGTAGCGCTGTTGCCACTTCGTATAATACGGCTGGTTGAAGATATTGGGCGCAATCGCCTCGACGTTGCCCATCAGCGCTTCGCTCAAACCCTGGTCGCCGGCGAACATATTCGGGGAGTCGGCGGCGCCGCCGTGGCTGAAGACGTAGCGCTTCGACAGGGCGGCTTGTTGGCTGGGAAGCGCCGAGATGTAGCCCTTGGCCAGCGAGGCGGTCTCGCCGGTGCCCACGAAGAGCACGATGTCGGCGGTCGGCAGCGCGTCGTTGCCGCTGAGCGCGGCGCCGATGACGTTGCCGAACTCTTGGGCGATGCGCGTCTCGTCGAAGTCGAGTGAGGCCGGGTCGGCGTACTTGTAGAACTTGACCGTCGCGTCGGCGTAGCGGTCGGTGAAGCGGCTGATCAGCAGGCTCTGCAGGTCGCGGCCGTACTGGTCGTCTTTGTAGAAGACGGCGACCTGCGGGGTGCTGTCTTTGCAGGGCGTGTCCGGCTTGGTGCTGTCGAAGACGTAGCCGGGGCCGAAGGTCTGCTCGCAGGTGGTGTCGTCGGTGCACTCGCTGCCGGCGCGCGCCACGCAGCTTTGCCAGCGAAGATTCTGGGTGCGGTCGACGATGGCCGAGGACTGGTAGCGGTCGTTGGCGATAATCTGGAACGAGTGCTTGCCAGTCGACTCGAGGTTGCCGATGGCCGGGGACGTCGCGCCGATGGCGATGGCGCCCATCGGGTCGTCGAAGGTGCCGTCGTTGTCGGCGTCGACGGCGGCGACTTCGCGCACGGTGTCGAGGTAGGTGCTACTGGTCAGCGGGCCGACCACGATGGGCACGCCGATATCCTTCATGTGCTGGGCGACCTCTTGGCCGGTCTGCGAGCTTCCGCCTTCGCAGTGCAAGTGGGCGACGGTGTGGCCGCTGGGGAGGGTGAAAGCGTTGCTGGCGTACTCGATGACCGCCATGCGTACGCCGTTTTTGATGGTGGTGCCCAGTCCCTGATAGGCCGCGCCCTGAGTCGGGATGATCGAGCCGAGCAGGATGATGTTGTCGCGGTCGCTGTTCGGGTAGTAGATGTCGTCGCACGAGGCGTGCGCGGTGTCCACGCAGGTGCCCGACGGGGCGCAGTAGTAGCTGTCGCCGAACCGGTCGATGCATTCTTGCGTGATGGCGCAGACGAGCGACGGTGCGTCCGGCTCGTCCTCGACGTCGTTGGTGTCGCTCGGATCGACGTCGCCCACGTCACCGGCGTCGGCGTCGCCCCCGGCGTCTCCGGGCGGCTCGATGGTCTGGCACACGCCGCTCTGGCAATTGGCGTCGGCGCCGCAATCGCTGTCGGTGCGACACTGTCGATTGTCGTCGACCACGCACTGGTTTTGATCACATACGTAAAACTCGCCCTCTGCGGGCTGTTCGATCTGGAGACAATCACTGTCGACTTCACACTCGGTGAAATCGTAGCGCAGTGAGCAGCCGCCTAGTGCCGTGAGCGCTCCGGCAAAGAGCACCAGGCTGGCTAGCCTCATCCCTATCTTCTTGTGTCGTGACTTCATGAAAAACTGCCCGCTATTCGTTGGGGTTGCGTATGCCCGGATTTCTTTCGCGCGTTAAAACTCGACCGAAAAGGTCATGCCTGCCCCCTCGGGGCCGACCTGGGGAGTCAGTTGCATCGCCGTTTGGTCGGCCGGCACTTCGGTCTCCGACGGGGAGAGGAAGAAGTAGACGCCCAGGCCGGTCATCACGACGCCGAGGCCGAGCATCGAGTCGGCCACGATCGACGAGGTTTCGCCGGTGGAGGCCGCGTCGCGTCGTGCCGTGCGCGTGTCGGCGTTGGCGAACTCGTCGTTGGCGTCACGCGCCTGCAGCGCGAAGTAGCCGGCGCCGCCGTACGCAGCCAGCGCCACCCCCATGGTGATCCACGCCGCCGTGTAATCTCGCTCGACGCGCATCGGGGCCGGCTCGTCGACCTCTTTGGCCTCGGCGAGCTTGCGGTCGTCGTGCTTCTCTTGAATCTTGTCTTCGTCGACCTCTTTGCCTTTCTCCCGAAGCGCCACCACCTCACGAAGGGTGCTGAGCCGCTCGAGGGCATCCTTGCGCGCTTTGATATCGACGCCGGGCTCGGTGACGAATTTTTCGTAATGACCGATGGCGGCCTTGAAGTGGCCCCGCTTCTCCTCGATGCGCCCCATATTATAGAGCAGGTTGGGCACCTGCTTGAGCGCATAGGCTTTGGCGAACAGCTCGAGCGACTGATCGAATTGCTCGGCGCCGTAGGCCTTGGCGGCCTGGCGGGTCAGCGCTTTGTAGCGTTTGTCGACGTCGGCCTTCTGGGCGTCGGTCTTCTGGGCGTCGGCCTCCGGTTGGTTCGCCTTCTTTTCAGAAGACTTCTCCGAGGCGTCCGGTTTCTCTTGAGCCACTGCCGGGGCGAGCATGCCGAAACAGAGAGCAGCCGATACGACGGCTGACAGATACGTCTTTCCAGACATGGTTCTCATCCGTAAAAGGATAGCGAAGTTATTGGCTTCTTTGTCCTTAGTGTAGCGCGGATTGGGGGAGAAAATCCAGCGAGCCGTGCACTGTTTTTCTACACGGAAGACATTTGTGTTTGAGAACCAGTCGACGTGAGCTTTAAATACCCTCTTTGGTTATCAGTTCAGCCCGCATTGCTTCATGAACAGGTCGAGCTTCTGGGTCTCGCCGGGCAGGTCGACGTGGGTGATGTGGGTGATGACGCCGCGCTCGGGGTCGACCTCCAGGAGCTGCTCGCTCTGGTAGTGAAGCCGGTGGTCGTCGCAGCTGACGTCGTCGACATAGCGCACCCGCACCAGAGTTTCGGAGACCGGCCGGATGGAGTTGTCGTGGTAGACCTCGTCGAAGGTGCGCTTGGTCCACTCTTCGCTCTGCTCGAAGCTGTCGATAATCTTGTCGCGCCCGACCATGCGCCGGCCGCGAAACGAATAGATGGCCGCACCGGCCAAGAGCTTGCCGGCGGCCTTATAGTCCTCGACGTCGATGGCGCGGGCGAACTGACGGGCGACTTCCTGCACGGTGTTCGGAGTGGTCATGGGTGTCCTCGCTGATCTCGATCATGTGCTTTGCTACGAAGTGTCGCTACACTAGGCGTCGTGATGAAGTGTATGTAGCTGAACGACGTATCGGCAAACGCATCGGGCTCGAGCGGGTGTTCCTTTGAAACCCGCGCCCCCGAGCGAACATCGAAAGCGTAACCGACACGTCGAACCTTGGCGCGGAGTGACAGATGCCAACCGATATTGCCTCGACTGCCAATTCGAACCCTGCAGAAGCGACGAATTCGAAAGAGAAGCGCCTCCAGACGCTTGGCGAGGAGATCGCCAACGCCATCACCCACGGGCTGGGCCTCGTGCTCGCCATCATCGGATTGGTCGTGCTCGTCATCAAGGCGGCGACCACCGGCGAGATGCTGCATATCGTCAGCTCGAGCATCTACGGGGCGACCCTGGTCACGCTCTACTTGGCGTCCACGCTCTATCACAGCGTGCAGACCCCGCGGGTCAAGCGCTGGCTGCGCGTGTTCGACCACACCGCCATCTACCTGCTCATCGCAGGCACCTACACGCCGTTTATGCTCGTCTCCCTGCGCGGTGGCTGGGGCTTTACGCTCTTTGGCATCGTTTGGGGCTTGGCGCTGGTGGGCATCCTCTACAAGCTCTTCGCCTTCGGTCGCTTCAAGAAGCTGTCGCTGGCGCTGTACCTGGGCATGGGATGGCTCGCCATACTCGCCATCGAGCCGCTGTGGGAGAGCCTGCCCACTGGCGGCCTGGCGCTGATGGGCGCCGGCGGACTCGCTTATACCCTGGGCGTCATCTTCTACGTGCTGCAGCAAAAACGCTTCTTTCACACCGTCTGGCACCTGTTCGTCATGGGTGGAAGCGCGCTGCACTACGCCGCGGTGCTTCTCTTCGTGCTGCCCTCCTCGCCGATAGGATAACCCCTCGCAAACAGTTGAAGCGAGCCGGGCGGGCGGTAGATTGCAGAGGAGCCAACACTGCATCTACATCCGCCCACGGCACTCATGAACATGAACACAAGGCTTGCTGGTGCGCTCGTCTTCGCTGCGTTGATGGTCCCTCAATCGGCATTCGCCGATGACGGGCCCTGGATCGACGGCAACCTGGGGGCGTTCGGCGGGATGACGTTGTTTCCCGACACCGCCTACGTCGGCAGCTTCGGCCCGCAGGCCGACTTGGTCTTCGGCAAGCCGGGCTGGGCGTTACGTCCGCACGTGGGCGCGGGCTTCTCGTTCAACGTCGGCCCGGCGCCCTACGACTCCCATCTGTTGGCCGAAGCGGGCGCCGCGCTCGGTTTTCTGGGCGGCGCGCAGCTCGGCGTCGGCTCGGTCTTCGTGCCCCAGGACGGCGCTCTCCAGTGGGAGACGATGTACGTCGGCCTCAAAAAGGCGCTCTTCGCCGTGCCCATCCCCGACCCCTCCAACAGCACCCGCGAGACGGGCATGCAATTCGAGCTCGGCCCCTACTTTCGCTACCACTGGGGCATCGGCGACGACACCTCGCCGTCGTTTCCCTCCGCGGGCATCACGTTTGGCATCTCGCGTGAATAATTCGCACGCGCTGTACTCGCGTCGCTCCGTGCGGCACAATGCCGCCGGTGACCACCATTTTGGATGTTTCGAGGTGGATTTTGCGACGTTTATTATGTGTGACTTTTGGCCTCGCCGCCCTGCTGGCGGCGGGCGCCGAGGCGGCGGCGAGCCCCTTTGAAATGTATGGCGCCGGCGGAAGGGCGGCGGCGACCGCCGGGGCGCAGACCGCCTCGGCCGAGGGCTCGGCGGCGATCTTCTACAATCTGGGCGCGCTCGCCCACAGCGAGTCGAGCATCAGCGTGGGCATCATCGGCGGGATCAACCGCTCGCGCATTCTGCTGATGGACCGACCGTCGGGCTACGACGTGCCCGACCTGGGCCCCCAGTCGCCGGCGGTGCCGTCGGGCTCGGAGCCCAACCCTCGCCAAGATACCACCGACATCGACTCGCTGTATGCGTTCAACCTCGGGGCGGTGACCTCGTTCGGTATCGAGAATTTCCGCGCCGGCGTGCTCCTCAGCGTGCCGTCGTCGGGCTACGTCGACGTGAACACCCACTTTCCCGACGAGCGCGAGCGCATCTTCAGCAACCAGCTCCACTTTACGCTCATCGACCGGCGCGTGCGCCGCATGGACCTCGAGCTTGGCGTTGCCTACAAAGTCGCCGACTGGCTGTCGGCGGGGCTGGGCGCGGCGTTCGTGCCCGGCTCGGGGATGAACACGAGCGTCTTTATCCCGGATGTGAGCGACCAGGGCGACGTCGACGTCAACTCCGACATCGACACCGAGAGCAACTGGGGCTTGATGGCCGGCGTGCTCGTCGACGCGACCGACGACTTGAGCTTCGGGCTGCAGCTTCGAAACGAGGTCTACTTCCGCATTCAGGGCACCAACAATATCCGCCTGGGCACCGAGGGGGGCGAGGACGAGCGCATCATCGAGCAGGAGCTCGACTGGACGCCCAGCTACTCTCCGGCGAGTGCGGCGGTGGGCGTGGCGTGGACGGTGGGGCGCGCGCAGATCTTGGCCGACGCGCGCTACGAGCGCTGGTCCGATTTCAGAGACACCCACAGCCAGCCCACGAACTTCGAGGACACCCTGTCGCCACGGCTCGGCTTGGAGTACGAGCTCGAGTCGGGCAGCGACCTGCGAGCCGGGCTGGGCTGGGTGCCGAGCCCGGTGCCCGACCAGACCGGGCGCACCAATTACGTCGACAACGACCGGCTGATCACGAGCGCCGGCGCCTCCTACACCTTCGACGCTTTCGGCGCACCGCTGCAGCTCGACTGGGCCCTGCAGATGCAGCTTCTGTTCACCCGCGACACCGAAAAGGCCGTGCGCGGCGACTATCCCGACTGCGGCCCCGGCGTCGAGGCGCTGTGCGACGAGGTGCCCGACGACACCTCCGACCCGCGCACCGGCCAGCCCTACGACGCCGCACAGGGCCTGCAGACGGGCAACCCGGGCTTCCCCGGCTTTACCTCCGGCGGCTGGCTCGGCGCGGTGGTGCTCGAACTCTCCTGGCTTCCCGAGGATTGAGCTATGCGACGAACACGGACGCAAATCGTATCGGCCACCTTGTTTGTAAGCATGTTTGTGAGCGCGGGTTTGCTGGCGAGCGCCTGCGAGATCGACCGCGGTGAGTCGAGCTTTCCCGACCAGGAACTCGTCGACGCCGGCGTGGCCGATACGGGCACCTCGATCGATGGCGGCATCGGCCAGGGGCCGGGCGCCGGCACGATGACGGGCACCTGGCTGCTGTACCACGAGCGAAGCACCTGTGTGTTGCGCCAGGAGCAGCTCACCCACGCCACCTACGTCGTCGAGCTGGAGCAAGACGGGGCGACCGTCACCGAGACGCGTCGGCTGTGCGATACGCAGCTGTCCGAGATTCTGGGCATGCAGCTCGAGATCCCCGACGTCGTCCTCGAGAATATCGAGTTCGTCTCAGTCGATCGGGGCGTCGTCTCCACGCTACGCGTCGGAGGCACCTATGTGTCGGCGACCGAGGTGGCCCTGTGGGGCCTCGACCTCGACGAACCGACGACCGAGGCCATCCCCAGCGAACCGGAAGACCCGCGCGTGGTCGACAGCGACGGTGACGGCAATCCCGGGGTGACCTTCGAGGTGGGCTCCGATTGCCGGCGCTATCAGGGCCAGCGCCAGATCATCAAATATCGGGGGAGCTTCACCGCGCCCAACCAGATCGACGGGCAGTCGACCGGCGTGACCGACGTGGTCGCGTTGGGCGGCTCGAAAGATTTTTGTGCCATCGCCCCGCCGGTCGAGTCGAACGACCCGCACAGCCGCTTCCGAATGGTGCGCGTCGACGGGCGCGGGGGCTCGTTCGACGCCGACACGGATGGGGACGGCCAGGTGAGCTGCGAAGAGGCGATGGCGGTGGCTCCGCTGGTGATGGACGATCGCGAGTCCGAAAACGCCAACTGCCAGGAGTGAGTCAGTCGAGCACTTCGTCGGCCTCGGTGAAGTCGAGGCGCAGAGTCTTGAGGAAAAAATTCACCGCGTCGGCGATCATGTCCGCCAGGCGCACCATGCCGCGCAGGCGCTTGAGCGTATTCTCGTCGGCGTCGCCCTCGCGGGCGTACTGCAGCGCGTCCTTGAGGTCGTCGCGCACTCGCTCGACCATCTCGAGTTCGCGCTCGCGGATGACCCGGCGCAGCATCTTCAGGAAGTCGACCTCGGCCACGAAATGCCAGGCGTTACTCCCCTGCACGCGCACCCGGTGGGTCACGCCCCACTGCTCGAGGTCGCGCGTGATCATCGACACGGCCCCCTTGGACAGGTCGAGCTGCTCTTGCAGGTCGGACGACGACATCGGCTCGTCACGCAAGTACAGCAGACACCAGGTGCGCCCGTGGTTGCGCTTGAACCCCCAGAACTCGATGACGTGGCCGACGGCGTTGACCGCCAACTCTTCCCAGCGCTCCAGAGCGGGGAACTCTTTGTCGTCTTCGGGCGAGATTCGGTAGGTATATCCTGTCATATGATCGCTCGTGATCGAGAGGCTTGCTCGGTGCGATACGCCGCACTTTAAACGATCGCCGTATTCTTTAGTAGGGGATTGCCGGGGCGACGAGACAGGCGCGACAACGCGTCCGCTCGCGTGCTACAAGAGTGTTCCAAGATACAAAAGTGTTACAAGAAGAGCGCGACGAGATAACACCACGCAGTGCCCGCTCGTTGGAGGTCGATCGCATGTCGCTGAATCAATCAGCCGTCTCCTGGGATGAGTGGGGGCAAGAACTCTCCGACGAGCAGAAAACAAAAGCCATTCGCAAGCTCGCCGAGAAATACTACGGCAGCCTGTCGGTCACTCAAGATGGCAACAAACTCGAGACTCGGATGAAGGTCGATCCGAGCACCGATTTTTATCCGCTGGTCTACCTATGGAAGGCGACGTATCCCGCCGGCAAAACGGTGCACGACGTCGTGACCTATCCGACGAGCTACGAGCGCGACGCCGCACCCGTCGGCGACAGCTCGACGGACACCTTCACCTACATCACCGCAACCGGGGCGAATTGGGCGAAACCGATCGGTGAAGCGCGCTTCGAGTACTGCGATGAGCCGGCCACCGGCTACGCTGCGCACGGTGAGTCGTGGACCTCGTACGACGAGTCCGACCCCCATGTTGTGCACCCGCCACCGCGTGTCGATCGCGCCCGATGGATTCGAGGTCGACAAAGAGAAGGGCGCTTCGACGCTGGCGCGCAAGAATATCCGGTTCATCCTCGCCCAGGAGAAGAAATTGAAGAAGGTGCTTGCGAAGGAGCGAAAGAGGCTGCTCGAAGAGAGTCCGGATTGGTCGGCCAGGTAGCCTCGTACACGCAGCGCCTCACAGATCCTCGCCCAAGCGATGCCAGTCGAGGCCGTCGTCGCTCGCCGGCCAAATGATGGCTTCGGCGCGGCCGCGAATATGGTCGCGGGGTACGGTGCCCCAACAGCGGCTGTCCGAGCTGCTGCCGCGGTTGTCGCCGAGCACGAAGACGTGGCCCAGCGGGACTTCGAGTGGCCCGAAGCTGTCATTTCGACCGTTGTGTTGCACACGATAGGTAGATTCGCCGAGGGTTTCCTCGACGATGGCTCGGTGTGGAAACAAATAGCGTCCAGTCTGTTCTTTTCGGATGAACTTGGTCGGTACTTCCTCTCCGTCGACGATCAGTCGGTTCTCTCGCATTTTAACTGTCTGACCCGCCACGGCCACGACCCTCTTGATGAATTGAGGCGGCGTCGTGCTCGTCAGCGTGGATTGCTGGACGCAGTGTTTCTGATTGTCTGGCTGTCGGGCGAGGTAGGCTTTGGCGCTCTTCTGCGGGAAGTCGAACAGAATGATATCGCCGGGGGCGGCCGGCTCGAGCATCAGCGGCTCTCTAACCACGGCCAAGTGCTCTCCCACGCGGATGGTCGGCAGCATCGAGCCGGACGGGTGATTGAGAAACTGGACCAACCCGCGGCGGACGAACCAAGCCAGACTCGGCTCGTCGACGGTGACGTGGACAGCGTTGGTTTCATCGACGAGTTCGTAGGTGGGGCTGACTCCCTGCGGGGCCTTGTCGAAAAAGCGTTGCAGGTTGGCGACAAACTTCGGGCGTTGGCTCTCATCGCTAAAGTGAAAGCGAAACAAGGTGTCGAGACCGACGCGTTTGACGTCGAGGATCGCCGGGGCCCCGGCGGGTGTCCAGCGAATGGCCGCGGTCGCCTCAGCCCCCTTGGATGCAGCGACGAAGCTGGCGACCAGTTCTCTGTTCGCCTCTCCTTTGGCCACCGAATAATCCGGCGTCATCAGGGCCACTCCAGTCGGCTCGGCGTTGGCGAGGCGAAGCTGACCGTCGGCGGTCAACCCACTGTCGTCGGTGTGCATGCCGAGTAGGCAGCCAGCTTGCTTGGGCGCGAGGCTTCCCCGGATATCGAGGCGCCATACTGAGGGCCCGGCCCAAACGAAGCTCACCGATTGAATCGCCGTCTTGGGGTCGAGTTCGCCGCAGTTCTGTCCGCGGGCGAGCAACTCCGACATGATCGTTTGGCCCACCCCGCTCGTTTGTGTGTCTAGCGTCGCGAGCAGCTGGGTCTTCGCGGGGGCATGGCGAACAATCGGCGGCAGGTTCGCCGGCGCTTGTTTTGCCGGCTGGTCGGGCTTGGTTTGCTTCGCCTTGTCGCACGCCGGCAGAGTCGTGGCAGCGAGGGTCAGGATGAGGAGGGTGTGGGGGAGTTGGTGGTTGCGCATGGTTTGTTCGTGATTGGGTGAGGCTGATGACGCCTGCTAACAACAGGGAAGGTAACAGGCGAAGAGAAGCGCGTCGATTCGAAGGGGGCTCTTGTCTTGTCATGCGCATGCTCTAATCTGGCGGCAACCGCACGACGAGCTCTTCGACACGGACGACACGATGACCGAATCCTCCAACGAACGCATTCTTATGGTCGGCGCCGGCGCGGTGGGCCAGGCGTACGGCTATCATCTGCACCAGGGCGGGGCGGACGTCGCCTTTTTGGTCAAAGAGAAGTACCGCGAGGAGACCGAGGCGGGCTTCGTGCTGCACCGCCACCGCATGTTTCGCCGCCCCGACACCTTCGGCTTTGCCGACTTCGACGTCTACACCGACTACGACGAGGTCGAGAAGGTCGAGTGGGACCAGGTCTGGCTGTGCATGTCGTCGACGGCGCTGCGCGGCGAGTGGCTCGAGGACCTTTGCGGCCGCCTGGGCGACGCCACGCTCGTGTCGTTGCAGCCGGGCATCGCCGACGTCCATCGCGTCGAGGAGGTCTACGACCCGACGAAGGTCGTCTTCGGCCTGATCACGCTCATCGCCTACGGGGCGCCGCTGCCCGGCGAGGCACTGCCCGAGGGCGTGGCCTACTTTTTGCCGCCGCTCACGCCCATCCCGTTCTCGGGCCGCCCCGAGCGCGCCGCCCGGGTCGCCCACGCGCTCGCTCGCGGCGGCTGCCGGGCCACCGTCGACCCCAAGACCCCGCAACTGGCCGCCTTCGGCGCGGCGACGATGAACCCGGCCATCGCCGGCCTGGAGGTCGCCGGCTGGTCGCTCGAGCGCTTTCGCAAGACCCCGGCGCTCGAAATCGCCACGGCCGCGGCCAAAGAGGCGCTGCAGGTCGTCGGGATGTACCACTTCGCCAAGGTGCCCCTGTCGGCGCGCACCCTGCGCCGCCCCGAGATCCTCGGCCCCGGCCTGGCGCTCGCCCCGCCGCTGATGCCCTTCGACCTCGAGGTCTACCTCGAATACCACTTCACCAAAGTGGGCGATCAGACCCGCCAGATCTTGGCCGACTATATCGCGCTGGGCGAAGCTCAGGGCAATCCGACGCGTGCTCTTCGGGTGTTGCGGCGTCTGCTCGAGCCGTCGGAGGAGTGACGGCCTTGCTGAAGAGTCACGCCATCTAAATGGGGCGCGCTGAAAAACGCGCGTTAAAGATTTAGGGGCTGCGAGTTGTAACGATGTAGAGGTTGCGAGTTGTGTCGGTTGCGAGTTGTGTCGACGTCACTACACGCAACCCCTATGTCCTTATCGCCCGCAGTTCAGGGCGCCCTATGTAGCAGGCGCTGCTCCCCGGCAAGGCTTTCGACGGGAGAGACGACCCCCCTTGCAGCACCCGCCCCCAGGCTGTCGACACCCTCCAATCTCGTGAGTACGTTCCAAGTCGGTGCGTCAGCACTAGTTTCACCTTTGAGCGTTGCCTTCCGGAGGCACCGACATGGCAGAACCTTCCGACCAGAACTGCAGTACAGAGGGGCGCGAGCAGCAGTTGGAGGCTCGCATTGCCGAGCTCGAGGCCAAGCTCGAGGAGAGCGAGGAGCACACGCGCGCCATCTTGAACACCGCCGTCGACGGTATCATCACCATCGACGAACATGGGCTCATCGAGCAATTCAACAAGGCCGCCGAGCAGATCTTCGGCTACCGCGCCGAGGAAGTCATCGGCGAGAACGTCAAAATCTTGATGCCCTCGCCGTACCGTGAAGAGCACGACGGCTATATCGAGCGCTACCTGCGCACCGGCGAGGCGCGCATCATCGGCATCGGGCGCGAGGTCGAAGGCCAGCGCAAAGACGGCAGCGTCTTCCCCATGGAGCTGGGCGTCGGCGAGATGAACTTCGGCGGCGAGACCAAGTTCACCGGCTTCGTGCACGACATCTCCGACCGCAGGGAACTCGAAGAGCGGGTGCGCCGAAGCGAGCGCATGGAGGCGCTGGGCCAACTCGCCGGCGGCATCGCCCACGACTTCAACAACGTGCTGACGATCGTCAACAGTTACACCTACACCAGCATGGCCCATGACGACCTCGCCCCCGAGCTCGAGCACTACCTGAGCAAAATCAAGGACGCCGCCGAGCGCGGCGCGCGGCTGACGCGCCAACTGCTCGCCTTCAGCCCCGAGCAGATCGGCGAGCCGCGGGTGCTCGACCTGAACGAGGTGATCCGCGAGATCAAGGGGCTCGCCCGCAGTATCATCGAGGAGGATATCGAGTTCGAAGTCCGCCTCGAGTCGGACCTGCCGCGTGTCGAGGTCGACCCCGGCCAGATCGAGCAGGTGATCATGAACCTCATCGTCAACGCCCGCGACGCGATGCCCCGCGGCGGGCGGCTCAATATCCGCACTCACAAGGCGTACCTGTCCCCGGCGCTGCGCCGCAGCGGCTATCACCCGGAGCTGTCGCCGGGCGACTATGTGTTGCTGATCGTCGAGGATACCGGCGTGGGCATGGACGAGGAGACCCGCAGCCACATCTTCGAGCCGTTCTTTACGACAAAGCCCACCGGCAAGGGCACCGGCCTGGGGTTGGCGACCGTCTACGGCATCGTGCAGCGCTACGGCGGCCAAATCTGCGTGGAGAGCGAGCCGGGCGAGGGGAGCGCGTTCTATATCTACTTCCCGCTGGCCGAGTCGGAGGCGGCCACGTGGGTCACCGAGCGCGTCGCGCAGACGCGGCGGGAGTCGTCGGGCGGCGAGACGATCTTGCTGGTCGAGGACGAAGAGGACGTACGCGAGCCGCTCAAGCTCGCCCTCGAGGGGCGCGGCTACTCGGTCATCGAGGCCAAAAGCGGCAAGAATGCCATCGACGTCATCGACGCGTACGAGGGCCAAATCGACCTGGTGCTTACCGACGTGATCATGCCCGAGCTCAGCGGCGTCGAGCTGGTCGACCACCTGGCCAAGGAGTACCCGTCGATGCAGTCCATCCTGGTGTCCGGCTACAGCGGCGAGGTCCTGCAACGCAAAGAGATCAGCCCCCAGCGCGTGCGCGTTGCCAAACCGTACGACATCGACGAACTCGCCTCCCTGGTGCGCGACATGCTCGACGAGGGGCGCGCGTCTTGAGTGGCCCCTCCGGCGACTATGGCTCCGCCACGCCGTCGGAGGGGCCTCTACAACGACCCAAACCCTACTTCATCTGCAGCTTATTCAGGTCCTCGGGACCCAACCCAACGGCTTGCAACTGGTCGATGCGGTCCCAATAGAAGTTCTGCTCGACGACCTTGTCGTTCTCGTAGCGCGTCGAGGTCATCCCGCTGACGCGCACCGACTTGCCGGTGGGCTCGATGCCCAGAAACGGCCCGTTGTGGGTGCCCGTAAAGGTCCACTCCAGCGCGGTGCTGTTGCCGTTGGAGTAGTATTTGTGCTGCTCGACCTTCAGGTCGGGAAACGCCTCGCGGTGCATCCCCAGGAATTGCTTCAGGCCTTCCTTTCCGTCGAACGTCGCCATGGGGGTGTGGATCTTGGCGTTGTCGGCGTAGTAGCGGTCGATGGCGTCGATATCCCCCTTGTTCCAGATTTCGTCGGTGAGCTTGCGGCCGATCTCCTTGTAGTTCTCGTTGGCCATGGTTGTATCTCCTCACCCGAGGCGGTCGACTCGGGTGTTGAAGTAGCTGATTCGATTGAGGAAATGAGCGCTGCTCTTGCTCATTGCATCGATCTTAGGAACGAGATGGGCGGTCGCAATGGAGGGGCCGATCAGTCGTTCGGCTCGCCGAACGTCGCCTCTGCGCACTCTTGGAAGTCGCCGGTGCCGTCGGGGGTGCGACACCAGGAGATCTCGGCGGCCAGGTCGGGCCAGGCGGTCTCGTCGAGGAGTTGGTCGTCGGCGTCGAATAGGCGCACGCCGTCCTCTTTGCCCAAGCCGAACTGGTGGTCGTCGGCCTCGACGAGCACCAGGTACTCGCCCGGGGCCAGGGCGGTGCCGTCGGCGAAGTCGTAGCGATGGTCGGCCGGCTCGCCGGTGGCCGTGTCGTACGCGTCGTCGACGACGTACCAGCCGGAGATGTCGACCTCGGTCTCGCCGGTGTTGACGAGCTCGATGTTGTCGTCGCCGTCGGAGGTGATTTCGTTGAGGACGACCGGGCTCGCCGGCATTGCGGTCGTGTCTTCGGCGGTGGCGTCGGCGTCAGCGTCCTTGCCGGAGGCGTCGGCCTCCTCTTCGACTTTGGCGCCGCTGCAGGCGGTCAGGGTGATGATGAGCGAGACGAACAGAAATGTGTGTCGGGTGTTCATGGGGTCGTGTCGGTCGAAGAAGTAGCGATGATTCCGCGGGCTTCGACGGTCGCAAAGACCGTGTGGATGTCGGCGGCGTCGGGCACGCCGGGCACCGGGCCCGCGCCCTCGCCGAACGAGTCGAGACGGTAGCCCACGTACAGGCGCAGGCGGCGCGCCTCGACGAAATCGAGCGGGGGCAGAAGGTCGCCGAAGAGTCCGGCGCGCAGCGTGTCGATGGTGGCGTCGTTGGCGTCCAAGTCGGTGTCGAGATGGTCGTAGCGGCCGAAGGCGGCCAGCCAGGGGGGCAAGACGGCCACGTGGGCCCAGCCACCCAGAACTTGCGCCTCGCGCGAGCCGCGGTCCAGGTAGCCGAGGGCGCGCTCGTACTCGACGCCGGCGCCCAACCGTGGGTGGCGGAAGGTTACCGCCCCCATGGCGCGGTGATTGCGAAGCTGGCCGGCCCCCGTCGAGCCGTCGCGGTAGCCTGCGTGGATGCCAAGCACGCCCTCACCCTCCCAGAAACGGACGTCGAGCGGGCGCAAGCCCACGGTGAACGTGGCGTTTTTGCCCTCGTTGAGCTCGACCTGGTTGCGGCCCTCGCCGTTGGTCATGCTCGCCCCGACGCGCAGCAGGCCGTCGAAGGCGGTGTAGTGGGCCGAGGCGCCCAGGTCGCTCGTGTCGAAGAAGAGGCTCGACTCGGCGGCCAGCGGCGCCAGGCCGCGAAGGTCGTAGCCGAACTCGACCGACTCGATCCAGATGTCGGGGATGAGGCCCGCGCGCAAGGTCGCAAAGCCGGGGCCGACCTCGGGCGTGGCGAAGCCGTAGCCGAACTTGAAGCGCGCCACGATCGAGTTCTGGTCGACGCCGAACAGGCTGTCGGGGCCGGCCGAGCGGATGCCCTCGAGGGCGACGTGGAACCCTGCAAGGTGCTGGAAATCGTACAGCACGTCGAGCTGGGCGCGGTCGAGCCGAAAGGCGTTGAACTCGGCGCTGTCGGTGGTGCTGTAGTCGTAGGTCGAGAAGAGCTGGCCGAAGGTGACCAGGCGGGTGGCCTCACGGGTCTCACTGGTCCCGCGGGTCTCGGACGCCGCACACAGCGCGGACGTCAGCGTGGCGAGCAAGCAAATACAACTCAACAACAACTTCACGGCGTTGCTCTCATTCGGCGCGCGCCGAGCAACGGCCCCTCGGCGTCGAGCAGGTCGACGAAGAGGGCGTAATCACTCATCACGCGGTCGGTATAGGATCGGGCGAACGTGGAGGTCTCGTCGACGAAGGCGTCTTCGCGCCCGTCGAGGGTGGCGGCGATGGCGGCGAGCGCGTCGCCGCCGTCGCGGCGCGGAGCGATGGCGTGGCTGCGGGCGAGCAGGCGCCCGGCGATCGTGGCGAAGCGGAGCACATGCTGGATGTCCCAGTCAGCCTCGGCCAGGCCCTCTTCGATGTCGGCGACGTCGAGGCCCTTTTGGTATTTGGTACGGTGGCGCACCCGAAAGCTCAGGGTGTCGGAGGCCGCCCAGCCCAACAGCGGGTCATTCTTCGCGTCGATTTGCATGCGGCGTTGCGCGACGACGACGCGCTGGGCGTTGGTGTCGAATTGGCGCGGCGGCAGCTCCGCCAGGCGCGGAATGGCGGTGGGGTCGCGAATCTCTTTGAGCTCGAGCAGCCAGTCGTCGTCTCGCGAGTCGGTCGGCCCCTCGACGAGCGCATAGAACCGAAGCAGCGCATAACTCGCCACTCCGCCGCCCAAGCGGCGGCCGACGCCCTTGAGCTCGAACGCCCCGGCTGGCTGGGGCTCGACGAGCGTCTGCGGGTACTGGGCGACGAGGCGCTCGACGAGGCGCCGCTCGCGTGCGTCGACCTCGACGAGCTCGTCCTCGATGACGCCCTCGACGATGGGCGACTCGACCGCGCCGAAGAAGAGCCGGCGCCGACCGTCGCGCACACGGGTATACTCGAATAGGGCCTCCTTCTCGTCTCCGTCTTTGATGGCGCCGTCGATGAGGTCGCCCAGAATGGGCCCCGGGAAGTTCGGGTCGACGCGATACGGCTCGGCGCCCCGGCTCATGCGCCCGATCTCGTCGACGTAGCCCCGCGCGGCCGCCTCGATGAGCGCGTCGCGGGTCGTGGTGTCGAGCTCCATCGTCTCGGCGGCCACCCCGAAGCCCACGCCGAGCCGGCGCACGTCGAAGTGAAACGGCCCGAAGCGCGCCCCGTCGAAGTCGTTGAACTCGACGTTCATCTCACCTTTGGCCGATCTGTAAGTGCCGATATTCTCCGGGTGCGGGTCGCCCATGAGCAACACGCCCGACGCGGCGCTCGAGCCGAACGCGGTCTGGCTGAAGGGGGCGTCGGCGTCGGTCAGGTCGCGGTAGAACTGGGCGTTGGTGCCGCGAAAATAGTAGTAGGGCAGTGACGCCATCTTGGCGAATTTGCCCGCGCTGAGCTCGGGCTCGCGCTCGATGACCAGAAGGTTGTCCTCGACGAGGGTCGTCTGCAGCCAGGCGGCGCGCTCGGAGTGTCGGGTCTCGCCGCTGCAGGCCCCGCAGAGTGCGGCGATGAGAAGGATGGGGGGAATGCGGTACAGCTTCATGTGGGGCAGAGTAGAGGGGTGGGGCGAAGGTGCAAGGCGGTGGGGTGGGATGTTGCTGGATAGTTACATTGTCAGCAGCGGCTTCGGCAGCAGCAGCGGCTTTGAGCCCTGACCGAGACCGCGTCTATTGACGGCAGAACCCGATGCCGGAAACGGCTTGCGGTCTACGCGGGGTTGTCTAGCTTCGGCTTTGAGCGGTATCGCGGCGGCGCCGAGGGAAGCGCTGGAGCCGCGGGGGCTTTGCTTTCCTAGCGGCGTTTGCAGACAGATTTGCAAACGAAACAGGGGGAGTGATGTCACCATACATATTCGGGGTCCTTATCTCAGGGCTCTTTGTCCTTATCGGCGTCTCGGTCTTCTCCGTGGCCTATCTCTTCTCGGGCCGGAGCGTTTTCCGCGAATGGGAGTGGCGCAAGGCGGTGTTCGTCACCACTGCGGCCGCGCTGTTGCTCCTGATGATCTCGCCGCTGATGTTCATTTTGCTGTTTCACGACGTGAACTTGGCGCAGGAGGGTGAGCGTGGCGAACAGCAGCAGGCCGTCTTAGATGAGGCGGGGGAAGGAGAAGATGCTACCGAAACAATCGAAGCCACCGAGAAGAAGGAGTTGATCGAGCGCGTGGTCAACTACGCGTTGGTGCCGTTTCTTCTCGCGGCGTTTGCGCTCGGGCTTGTCGTCGGTACCTATCCTCAGTTGAACTTGCGTTGGATTCTCTGGCGTGAGGTGCGCCACAAGAGGGGCTTGAAGTTTCCCCTCTTCAGCTACGGTAATTCGTGGCGCATGTTCTTCAACAAGCTCAAGCTGAATGGGCTCATCGAGGTTGGCCTTCGAGAGGAACACGGCGACGACGAGGGGCAGCGTGTGCGTCGAGTGATCGGCCAGTTGGCGGCTACCTCCGTGTCCGGCACCGACGCCGACTTCGTTCTCCGTAACCCAAGAACTCTCGAAGACAGCTCGCGCTTGGACGTCGACAAAGCGCTCGACGAGAATTGGATGCCTGACGAAACGCTCGAGATCTTCACGAAGGAGTCGAAGGTTCTCTATCTACGCTGTCCTCCAGAGTCCCTTCAGGTCCACGCTGAGCCGATCAACCATCTCGCCCAGGCCTACTTTTTGGCGCAGACTTCAATTGGTTTTGGACTCTTCGGTTGGGCTACCTTCCTGACCTACAAATTTCTGGAAGGAGTCGGCTTGGGGGATGTCGCTGTTGTCTACGGCCTCATGACAGTGCTTTTTCTGGTGACTTGCGGGGCTTTTTGTGTACTCGCCTTCTCCGTAAGGCGTTACGACTTCGGCGAATCGCTCAGCATGCAGAGCTTTCTAAGCAGTTTCAGCGGCTGGACGATCACTCCGACGACATGGACAACGGTCTTTCTCGCCGCCTACTTCTTCGTCGCCTCCTTGCTCTTCGGGGCCACCTGGCTTCTCTGGGGAGAGGTCGACCGCGGTTTGATGGTGGATTTCCTGTTGGTGCTGCTCGTAGGATTATTCTCCGTGGGCTTAATCAACACCGGGGTCTACTTCTGCTGTTTCAGCAAAGACAGAAGCTCCGGAGGGCGTCGTTTATCAAAGGGGAGGGTGATGCTGGGGGTCATCGTAGGGCTGTTGTGGCTCGGGTTTCTTGGGGTAGCAGTGTACTACTTGGCGAACGTGCCGCTGGGTGGAGCAGAACAGACCGATGTCTACCAAGCCGGGCTCGTCATAGCCGCAGGGGCTGCCATCATTTGGCTGTTCATTCGCGTCTGTACGCGCATCAAGCGGGTGCGAGTCAAAAGGCATTTTTGCCAGATCGTTCGAGATGTAGAGGAGGTCTTCCTCGAATCTGGTGATCTCGACGGTACGGCGTCCGAGTCGAATCTGGCCAGGGCGAGAAACAAACGCAGTGCGCGCAGCAAAGCCCGGCTTGCGCTCAAGCGGGCTGCTCTTCGGCTCTACTTACGCCAAGATCTCAACGACGACCACTTCATCTACGACCGTGAGTTCGAGAAAGGCTGGTGCGTTGAAAAACCGTCTCCTCCGAAGATCCGTACTAGGGAAAACGAGCGGGAGGTCAAAGAACTCGAGGGCTATCTCCTCGAGCGGCTGTTATGTGTGGTCTATCAAAGTGGGCTGGAAGGGGCGACGACTCAGGTGATCGAATGGTTCTGTGACTACCTGCGCATCACGTATTTTGTGAGTGGGGACTTTGCCCGAGAGTGTGATCGATGACGGTGACAGAACAGTCGCGACGATGGCTGGGCGTGTCGTCGTTTGCTGCCAGAGCAAGGGGATGTTGCTCGATAGTCGTATTGGATACGGCCTCTCCCTCGGTCCCTCTCCACTTCGCTACGCTGCGTGGAAAGGGAGGCCTCTCCTCGGTCCTCTCCATCCCTTCACTTCGTTACGGGCGGAGAGGAAGACGTTGCTTCAGCGCACCCTTTACCGAGATCGATTGTGCGACATCTTCCTCTCCGCCCGAGCGAAGCGAGGAGTGGAGAGGACCGAGGAGAGGTACCCTCCTCCGCAAGCGAAGCGAAGTGGAGGAGGATCTAGGAGGAGGCCCCCGCCCAACAACCACATGACGCCGATCCTGATTTACGCTAGACTCACGCCGCAATTTACCTGATTTCTCCCCCACCGTGAGGCAGTAAAATGACGGTCGAGCAGACGATTCCGGTAGTCAATCTGGCAGATTACGACAGCGACGACCCCGAGGTGCGCGAGGCGTTCGTCAAGAAGTTCGGGGAGGGCTTGAACGACCTCGGTTTCGTGGCCGTCGAGGGCCACGGCGTGCCCCAGGAGCTCATCGACCGCAACTACGAGCTGTTCGAAGAGTTCTTCGCGCTCGACGAGGAGACCAAGGGTAAGTACGAGCAGCCCGACAGCGGCCGCCAGCGCGGCTATACGCCGTTCGGCATGGAGCACGCCAAGGACAACGAAAAACCCGACCTCAAGGAGTTCTGGCACGTCGGCCGCGAGTTTGACGCCGACAGCCCCCTGGCCAAGCGCATGCCGCAGAACGTGTGGCCCGACGAGCTCCCCGCATTCCGCGACAACACCCTCGCCCTGTACGACGCGCTCGAGGCGAGCGCCCACAAGATGCTCGCCGCCATCAGCGAGTACCTGGGCCAGCCCAAAGACTTCATCCCGAGCAAGGCCCAAGACGGCAACAGCATCATCCGCATCATCCACTACCCGGTGTGCGACGGCTTCGACGAGCCGGGCCAGATGCGCGCGGCCGAGCACGAGGACATCAACCTGATCACGCTCTTGCCGGCGGCGACCGACTCGGGGCTCGAGATCTTGACCCGCGACGGCGAATGGCTGCCGGTGCCGTCGCTCGAAGGTCAGCTCATCGTCGACACCGGCGACATGATGAAGCGCCTGACGAACGACGTCATCCCCGCCACCACCCACCGCGTGGTCAACCCCGAAGGCGAGCCCGAGCCGCGCTACTCGATGCCGTTCTTCGTGCACCCGCACCCCGACGCCAGCCTCGAGGTCATCGCCGACTGCGTCCCCGAGGGCGAAGAGCCCAAGTACGAGCCGACGACGGCCGACGAGTACTTGCAGGAGCGTTTGCGCGCGATTGGCGTGGCGTGAGGCGTTCGGTGCGGGGGCATCTTGCCCTCGTGAGGCCTTCGGTGCGGGGGCATCTTGCCCTCGTGTATGAGCGATGCGATGGCCTTGCAGGGGCGTGGCTCCTGCTATTTAGGGCGCCCTGAAAAGCGGGCGATAAGGATTTGGGGGTTGCGTGTTGCGACGAGGTTCCGATTCGAAGCGCCTGCTATTTAGGGCGCCCTGAAAAGCGGGCGATAAGGATTTGGGGGTTGCGTGTTGCGACGAGGTTCCGATTCGCAGCGCCCGCTATTAGGGGCGAGGGCTGGAAAGCGCCCTCGAAGGCCATTAGTGAGTCGTTTCGTTGCGGCGTATGTGGTGCATTGAAACGACTCCATAATGGCCTGCGCCGCAGTTCAGGCGCCCCTAATAGATGGCGTGACTCTTCTGCAAGGCCACCACCCGAGCAACCAGCGCTGGAAGCGCTGCCTCCGAAGGGACGGCGAAGCAACCAGCGCTGGAAGCGCTGCCTCCAAAGGCGAATTCACCAACACGGGCCGTAATTGCGACCGCAGGTCGCCATACGCAGCGCGCGGAGCGCGTGCTGCGTGCGGTCGTTCAGGTCCTCGGCCGGCAGTTGCTCGAGGAGCTGGCGCACCGCGCCGTATTCGCCGGCTTGGGCGCAGGCGTCGAGCAGCGTGTCCATTTCGTAGCGGCGGTTGGTGGGTGTCTGCTCGCGCAGGGTTTCGTAGGCGGCGGCGAGGTCGCCGACGGAGATCTGGGCGTCTTGGAGGTCGCTCAGGGCAAAGCGTTTGTCGCGGGTGCCGTCGGTGGCCAGTGCGGTGGCGCGTCCGAAGAGGCGCTCGTGGCGAGCGGCGTCGCCGGCGCGGTGGGCGGCCTTGGCGAGGCGCAGCACGTGGGCGAGTTCGTCGCCGCCGAGGATGTCGAGCAGGAGCTCGGCGCGCTCGAAGAGTTTCTCGCGCTCGAGGCCCTCTTCGTGGGTCGAGCCCAGGCCGCATAGGGCTGCGAATTGGTTCGTCTCGTCGTCGAATTCGTCGACGATGGCGAGTGCTTCGACCGTGCGGCCGGTGGCGGAGGCTAGGGCGCCCCATTTCTGCAGGGCGTCGGCGGGCTTCCAGGCGGCCAAGATTTCGTCGACGCGCTCTTCCAGCTCCACGGCCAACGCGTCTGCGCCGCGCTCGTCGAGGCGCACGAGAAGCTCCGCCCAGTCGAGCAACATCCCTACGTATTCGCGGTTCTCGTCGAGGTATCGGGCGCTCAGTTCAATGGAGTCTTCGCGGTGGCCGTTTTCGAGCATCGCCGTGACGATCTGCTCGCGATAGTGGGTCACCGACAAGCCGTCGAAGCGCGCGAGGAGCTGCCAGGCGCGCTCGTACTGCTCGGCGTCGATGAGGGCGTCGACGATGCCGTCGGCGAGGCGGAACTCCGAGATGTTCATGCCGGCGGCCTCGCATCGGTCGAGCATCGAGTCGAGGCGGTCGAACTCGCCGTGGCGGGCCAGGTCGACGAGGTAGGCGCTCAGGAAATGGTTGAGCCAGCCGGAGTCCCACGGGCCTTCGAGGATGGCTGCGTCGGCTGCGTCGTAGTCGCCCATGGCCAAGTAGCCGCGGGCCAGCGCCAGGTAGCGCTGGAAGGCGTTGGCCTCCTGCTCGATATTCTCGCGCGCCATCTCGAAGAGTTCGTCGGCGCGCGCTTCGTTGCCCAGCACATGGTTGGCCGCGGCGAGCGGGGCGTAGGCGAAGGTGGTCGCCCAACCTTCGATGCCGTGCTCGGCGAACATCTCGGCGGTGGCGAGGGCTGTCTGGGCGGCTTCGGTGTGGCCGTTGCGCGCGAAGATGACCGCGATGTCGGCGTTGGCCGCCACAAAGCCGTGGTCGGTGGCCGCGCTCTCGGCGGCCTGGCGAGCGGCCTCGACCTCGCCGCGCTCGGCGAGCATGACGGCGACTTCGCGGTGGTGGTCGGCGGTGTGGCTCCTCCAGCCGGCGCCGAGCCCTCCGAGCGACTCGCGGTGGACGCTGAAGATATCGTCGAGGGTGGCCTCGGAGCCGAGGTCGAGCTCGGCCGGCTCGTCGGGCTCGGCCGGCTGGTGGCCGTCGAAGGGCACGGCCTCGCCCGCCGGCGCCTCGTCCCATTGAGTCGGCCAGGCGAATCGGCGGTCGACGACCCACCACGTCTCGTCGTCCGAGCGCTGCGTTGCACGGGCCAAGTCCCAGAACGCAAGGTGTTCCTTGCCCACGCAGACGATCGTGTCGTTCGCCCCCCACAAAATGCCGGCGGTGGGCTCGTCGACCTCGAGGGTTGCCAGGTGCTCGGGCTCGGCGCCTACGGCAAAGACCTCGACGGTCGCCTGGGCGGTCAGGCATGCTGCGCGCTTGCCGCCGGGCGCCCACGCCCAGAGCTTGGCGTCTTCGAAGTCCCAGATGTCGCCGGGCGCGCCCGGCGCGAGGTCGACGCTGCCCAGGTACTCGCCGTCGTCGTAAAGGTGCACGCCGGGGTCGGCGCCAAATTGGTTGTCGGGCTCGACGACCATCGCCAGGAGGCGCGAGTCGGCGCCCGGCGCCCACGACAGCTCCGAGCCTCCCATATGCATCGGCATCTGCGAGGTCGGCAGGCCGCTGTCGGCGTCGTAGAAGACGAGCCCCGTCAGGTCGTGGGCGAAGACGGCGCCGTCGGGCCGCCAGGCGACGTGGCGGCCGACCGTCGAGAGCCACTCGATGTCGCCCGAGGCGACGTCGATGGCGTAGGCCTGCAGGTGGCCGTTGTGCCCGAAGAGGTGCGTCCCCTCGGGCGAAAATTGCAAGAACTCCTGCGGCTGAATCTCCTCGACGTCGCCGTCCTCGAGCGTCAGCGCCTCGACGATGGGCTCGCCGAGCTCGTCGGCGAACCAACCGGCGTCGTCCTCGTAGACGTGGTCGGTCTGAAACTCCGCGATGCACCCCGGCACGGCCGACGGGCCCCAGCAGCCCACTGCGACGGCCTGGCCGTCGGGACGCCAGCACCACGCCGGCGGCCGGCTCCAGCCGTGGGTCACCGCCACCCAAGTGCCCGGCTCGTTGCGGGCGCCGAAGGGGGCGAAGTCGCCGACCGCGTTAGTCGAAAACGCCGCGCCCACGCGGCTTCCGTCGGGGCTCCACTGGATGCAATTGGCGTAGCCGGGCCAGCCGACGCCGCCGTCGACGCCGTCGAGGACGTTGACGAGCCGGCCGGTGGCGACCTCCCAGATCTGCAGCGTGCCGCCTGCGTTGTAGTCCGCGCCGACCCAGGTGCCCACGGCCAGATGCTCGCCGTCGGGACTCAGCGCGTAGGCGACGAAGGGTTCGGTGTGGCGAAAACGGGGACGGAGTTGGGCGCCGCGTGCGCGAATCGCGGCCGTGCAGGCGTGGTGGAGTTCACCGACGCCGTCGGTCTCGGCGAGGCGCTCGAGGCGCGCGCGGAGCTCGGGCAGGTCGCGCGCGGCGACGAAATGCTCCCAGTCGGCCGCGTCGATGGCTGCTTGCAGCTCGGCGGGCGAGAGGTCGGTGGAAAGCTCGTGCCAATCAACAAAGGCAGGAGTGGCTGAGGCGTCGGACATGCTCATGGCAAACCTGTCTGCTGGGTTGTCGTTTTCGCGTGACAGGCAAGATGACAGGCGGGGCGGTGGGAATCAACGCGAAGTCGCGTTTACCACAGAAATGTTGCAAACAGGGCGATCGGGGGCTGAACTCGGTGCGTGGGCATCTTGCCCTCGTGAGGCCTTCGGTGCGGGGGCATCTTGCCCTCGTTCGGTGCGTGGGCATCTTGCCCTCGTGAGGCCTTCGGTGCGGGGGCATCTTGCCCTCGTATTTGTGCGACGCGGCGGCCTTGCAGGAGCGCGGCGCCATCTAAATGGGGCGCGCTGGAAAACGCGCGATAAGGACATGAGGGCTGCGAATTGGGACGTGGTCTTGGTTCGAAGCGCCGGCTCCTTAATGGCCCGCGCCGCAGTTCAGGCGCCCCTAATAGATGGCGCCACTAACCTGCAAGGCCACCGTCAAAGAACCAGCGCTAAAAGCGCTGCCTCCAAACTACTCCCCACCCATCTCACACACCACGAGATGCGGGTCGAAGACCGGCCCGATGACCAGCGTGTCGTCGCGTGCGGTGCCCACGGCCGCGCCGGAGATAGGGTCGCCGTCGTCGAGGTAGATCTCCTCGACGTTCCAGTTCTCGGGGCCGGCGCGCTCGAGGCGGATGACCTCCGACGGGGAGCGCGACTCGGGGTCACCGGCGTGGCTCAGGAAGGCGAGGAGGTTGGGGTGGCCGGCGACCCACAGCGTGTTGGCGGGGGTGACGCCGATATTGTCGACGCCCATGTTGGTCTCGACGGTGTGCTTGCGCTCGAGATCGTTCGTGGCGGGGTCGCGCTTGAAGATCTTGATCGTCTTGGCGATCGTCTCGGCCAGGTAGAGTTCCGTGCCGTCGGGGCTCACGTTGATGCCGTTGGCGTATTGGGTGCCGCCGTAGACCTCGCGGAAGTCCTCGCCGTCGTAGAAGACGACGTTGCCGCGGGCGAGCTGCAGGAAGTCCTCGATGGTGTGCATCCACAGCTCGGAGCTGCCGTGGTCGTTGGTCACGTAGAACTGGTCGGGGCCGACCGCGACCACGTCGTTCGGCGAGACGAGCGCCTCTGAGGTGATCGACTCGACGTGCTCGAGGGAGCCGTCGTCGGTGACGTCGAACACCTCGATGGAGTGCGGGGCAGTCATGCCGTTGTGGTGGTTGACCACAAAGAGACGTTCGAGCCCGTCTTCGCCCACGTAAAGGTGCAGCCCGTGCGGGTGGAACGGGATGTCGAGCTCGGGCGTGATGTCGACGGGCACCGCCTTCGGGTCGGCGGGGCGAAGCCGGTAGATGTGGCCGGGGCTGCCCAGGGCGCGCCGGTCCTGCGCGGCCACGTAGACGTGCTCGCCGTCGGGATGCCACTGCAGATCCTCGCCGCCGACGATGTCCTCGACCTTGCGGCATTCGCCGGGGAGGTGAGGGTCAATATCGCGAAAGGCGCCGGCTTTGCTCATCGTGTAGATGGCGAAGGCGCCGATGGCGAAGGCGACGGCGGTGGTGCCGATGATTACTTTTCGTTTCTCGATCATGGCGGGGAGTTTGGCAGGTGATTGGTGATCGTGCAATTGGCGCGGGGGCAGAGGAGTTTGCCTTTCAGGGTCGCTGCGCCTGCTACATGGGGCGCGCTGAACGACGCGCTCGGAGGACATAGGAGTTGCGTATCGCGACTTGGTTCCAACTCGCAGCCCTGATGTCCTTCTTCTTGTGTCGTCGAGCGCCGCCGTGCATCTTTACTGCATGGGCGTGCAACGTGGTCGTGCGGCGGATAGGCGATGAGGTGCAAATGAAAGTGAAACGTAGACTGAAAGCAGGGTTGATTGCGAGCACTATGCGTCGTTCACGCTTGTGCCTTCGTTCGAGGCAACTGGGGCTCCTCCTCTGCTGTGCATACCTGCTGGCGGGATGCAGCGAGGACCCATCTGGTTCAGGCTCCTCGTGGTCTCTCGATGAGGATGGCGGTGTCAGCGATGCAGCCGCGGAGTCGGATACGACGCCTTCGCCACCCATACCATTAAATAGCTGCGGACAGTCCACACCACCGGACGAAGGGTTTCGCGAGGTGGCGCCCGGGCAGTGGCAACGCCATTTCGCGCCGTTCTCTCACGGCTGCGGCGAGTATCAGTTCTCGATGACGATTGACCTTAACCCGGATGTACCGGCGGCGAGTTGGCGGGAGTCCGTCTGCAATCGCTGTGACGAGCCGATGATGGTCGATTTGAAGGCCGCGAGCTCATCTACGCCGGAGCTCGAGACACATCAGGTCGACTCCGCAGAGACGCTTCCGCTTGTGGTCGCTCGTGTGTCCGATGGCGCGAGCCGAGAATATGTTCCAGGCTGCTATGAAGCTCTTCGACGACCGCACGACACTGCACATCGATACACAGGGGACTTCTATCGTCTCTTACTTCGCCCGAAGCGCAGCGTCACCCGTGAGGCGGCAACGAACATCCACGACTTTTTCATGACCTCGGACCTGCGACAAACGGGCATGGGTGTGACCTACGAGCCGATTGACGTCGGCGATGCCGGGCTCGAACTCGAACTTCTGTGGCCGCTGTTGCGAGAGACGTCGGCCGAGTTCGATGTGTTGGCCGCGCTGCACTTGCCCTCATTTTGTGAACATATTGGGTTTCCCGTCGGTGATTCGCTCGCGCTCGAGGAGGATGCGTTTGCGGTCGACCAAGTCGGCATACTCGGCTTGCCGCAGCCCGTGATTGAGGTCTTCGAGTCGCGAGAGTAGGTGACCAGGAAGCGCTCGGCAGTCAACAGGGACACAGCGTCGGTCCGGGCTCGTTTGCGCGTTTCGAAACTTCGCATTAGGCATCAAGATTTTTCATTGGGCAATTCCCGAAACCCCCGGGTCAGCTCAGGGTGTCGGGCGTCGCCCTCAGGTAAAACACTGCTTACTCGAACCCGAGTGCAAGATGGATAAGCGTGCAAGTTTCATGGGTTGTCTGCTTCCACTTCTTTTCGCAGTAGGCTGCTCTCTAGACGGAAGTCAGGTGAAGCCTCACGAGGTAGGATGTAGTGGAACAAGCGTGGAATGTGCCGACACCTCGCCGGATGCTTCCGACGCTTCCGATTCTGAGGCCGACACAGTCGCCTCTACCGATGACGGTGATTGGCCGGCCAGTGGGGAGTGTGTGGACATCTCCACGATCCCAACGTTTTCGGTGCCCGATGAGTTTTCCAAGCCGCCCAATTACTTTCCGCAGACGTTCACCAAAGAGTCGATGCGCGAGACGCTGCAAGACGCGGGGCAGTTCTCGGCGATGGCGAAGTTTCATCCAGCTGAACCTGTTCACGCTGGGCCTCATAGCTACAATCTCTTCGCCAACTCTGGTGAAGAGGTCGTTTTTGAACTTGGGTTTGCGTCTAAGGAAGCGCCCGAATCCGGGGATATGTTGCACGTGTCCGTGCTCGTCGACTACGAGCCGGTATCTTCCGAGTACGTTCACTGGTTAGATAAGCGAGGTGGTGAGTCGGAGGTTTTCGAGTCCACCGGTGTTCGGCTTGCGGTGCGTGACGACGCCGAACTCTTTGACGTCAAGCTACCTGCGTCATCGCTGACTCCCGGACGGGCACATCAAATCTCGGTGATGATATCGCGACGGTCATTCGAGAGCCCCGTTCGTAATCGAGCGGCATACTTTCGTGATTTCATGTTGTATTACGGCGGGTATGGCCTCCCGCAAGTTCCCGCCTGCTTCGAGTCGTCGATTAGGAAGGTCGAGAATGAGATAGAGCGTTCGGTGTTGAATGAAACACAAAACCGGCATGGGATGGTGTTTTTGGCAACAGTGGCGGACCCAACACCGGTACGCGACTCGATCACCATACAGCCCGGAGAGGAGGCGCTTTTAAACCTTTCACTTATGAGTAGTACACTTCCGACAAGGCCCCGTGTGGCGATTCCTTTTGTCAACGGCCAGCCGATGGCGAGAAAGTGGTTTCACGTCCATGAATCATCTCAGGGACATGGGCGCAAGTTTGAGATCGGGCTGCGAAAACAATTCAAATTCAAGGCACCAGAGGCGCCTGGAACTTATGACGTCTTTGTAGGGATTTGGGAGGACCCACTACTTCCGGTCTATGATCTCGAAGGTAATCGGCTTGAGGGTAGAAGCTCCGAAGCCTACGGACATACAAATACTCTGCGTTTCGTCGTCGAAGGAGAATGAGGACGGCGGTGCGCTTGCCTTCGGGGTTCGCATCCGAATCTGGCGGCGCTATCCTCGCCGAAAGGTTGAATCTCACTTCGGTGTCACACCACTAGCGCTGGAAGCCCTGCCTCCCAAGACTGGGGCCACATAACTCACCGCCAACAAAGCCAGGCCGAACCCCAAGAACAACAACACGCGCCAGATCGTCTCGGTGCCGGCCATGTCGATGACGAGGAGCTTGCCGACTGCCAGTACGACGGTGGCTAGGCCGGTGTACTTGAGGTGCTTCGAGTCGACGCGCAAGCCGGCGATCAGCAACCCGATGGCGTAGATGCCCCAACACGCCGTGCCGAGCACGTCGCCGTTGGCGGCGAGCATCGACTGGTCGAGCAGGTAGATGAGCAGGAGGAAGTGGACGGCGTAGCGGTACGCCAGCTTGGCGGTGCGGCCGCGTAGAAGGAGCGACATCGTCAAGACGGAGCCGAGGACGCCGACGGCCTTGGCGCTCGAGGCGTTCAAGAAGGCGAGGCCGGCGGCGTCTGAGCCGTCGAAGAGCATGAAGCCGAGCCAGAAGATCGCGGTGATGGCCAAGATATGCGCGCCCCATCGCAGCGGGGTTTCGTCGAGCTCGCGCGCGGCCAGCGTCAGCGCGACGGCCTCCATGGCGAAGGCGACCGGCCAGACGTCGAACGTGAAGTAGTCGGCGATGGCGAGGGTGAGCAGGAGTCCGGCGACCGCGCGCACGTTCGAGGCGAGCGAGCGGGAGCGGCGCGACTCCAGCGGGAAGGAGCCGGCGAAGTAGGCCGCGGCGACGATGAGGTAGCCGGTGCTCCAGGCCCAGTCGGGCAGGTCCCATAGGGCGCGCGCGAGGCCGAGGGAGAAGAACGGCGAGACGAGGGTCAACCCGTGCACGATCAGCGTGCGCAGCGGGTCTTGTTTGGCCTCTATTTCTTTGGCTTCTCTTTCGCTGTCGGCAGGGCGAAGGAGCGGGACGACGCCGATGGCCCCCCAGACGACGAGCAGGTGGAGGCCGAGTACGGCGGTGTCGACGGTGCCCACGAGGGCGTCGTCGAGGCTCATCACCACGGCGATGGCGGCGATGAGCCAGCCGCCGAAGGCGGTGACCGACAGGAGGCTCTTCCAGCCGCGCATCGCATAGATGGCGACCATGCCGGCGACCAAGATGGCGTTGTAGATGCTCAGGCCCACGTAGTTTCCGGACCCGGAGCTGAGCATGAACGGGGTGGCGAAGCCGCCCAGGGCGCCGACGACGGCGAGCGCGGGGTCTTCTTGGCGTATGGCGATGAAGAAGGTCGCCAGCGTCACCGCGATCATGCCGGCGAAGGCGATCGGATGGGGCAACAAATCGTAGAATTGGTAGGCCGCAAAGAGCGTGATGTAGAAGGCGGCGCTGCTGCCGCCCATCAAGATCTGCGACAGGCGTCGGCGCGACTCACGCACCCGCCAGCCGGCCACGCCGAGCCCGGCGCCGGTGAGCAGACCGAGGCCGACTTTGATGGGTGGTGTGAGCAGACCCAACTCCACCGACAACTTGAACAAAAAGCCGAGGCCGAGCAGCAACAGCCCGATGCCAATCTTGTCGAGCCAGTTCTCGACGGCGATGCCGTTGCCGGTGGCCGGCTCCGGCTCCGTGACCGTGACCGGCTCCGTGACCGGCTCCGGTTCCGGCTGCCGAGTTCCGGTTTCCGGTTGCCGGGCGCCGGTTTCCGGCTCCGGTTCCGTGACCGTCTCCGTCTCCGTAACCGTGACCGTCTCCGTCACCCCGAGCCGCGCCTCGATCCTTCGCAGGCTCGCCTCGATCCCTTCCAGTCGCTTCTCGAGTGCGTCGTTGTGCTCGTCAGCCTCACTCATGCTTCTCCCTCGAAGAACGGAGAACAAACACTCCAAAAACGGATGAAGTCTCTGCTACTCCAGCCGACCCAAACGTAGTCAGCCGTAGCCGGGAGTCATGAACTGCAAGGGTGAGGCCAGTCTATCGGTGCAAACGGCATATGAACCGCAAAGGTCGCGTAGGACGCAAAGGAAGCAAAGAAAAACAACTCGCTACGTTGAACCCTTTGCTTCCTTTGCGCACTTGGCGACCTTTGCGGTTAAACTTCGCTGGTACAAACGAGAAAGGCTCAAGCGAGCTCTTCGTTGCTCCCCGTCGCGCAGATGCGAAACGCCGTGTAGAGCGCCAGGCCGAACCACAGCAAATCCCAGCCCGAAAAGCCCATCCTCTCGGTCAGCGGGAGCTCGCCGATGACGGCGCCGGCGTAGGCTTTGGCCGCGGCTTCCTTTTCGGCCTGCGACATATTCGCCACGCGTGAGGTGATGTCGGCCTCGGTCTTCATCAGCTTGCCGGTGAGTTCGGGGCCCGGCTCGCTGTCGGCGGTGGCCGTCTCGTAGAAGTCGACGACGTCTGGGTCGACGCGGCCGTCTTCGGCCAACTCGTGATAGACGGCGGTGGCCATCATGTCGGGATCTTCGACGATCATGTCGACCTGCATGTGGGCCAGCCCGAATTGGGCGATGAGGAGCTTGCCGACGACCAAGCCCACAAAGGCGATGCCCGCCGCGGCGGCGCCCAGGCGCATGTCGCCGTGCTTGGCCACGGCGATGATCGTCACGCCCACGGCCAATCCGATGCCCCAGGCGAGCAACCCCAGCTCGATATTCAGGAAGGTGACCACCCCTGCCCAGATCGCGCCGCCCAAGAGCGCCACGGCGATCCCGGCCGCCAGAGCCATGGGCACGTTGACCGGCTCGGGCACCTCGAACTCGTCGACCGCCCAGTCGTTGTCCGCCGAGCTCTTCTGGCGCATGAAGTCGGGCACGTCGGAGTTGTCGTGTCGGTCGTGGTCGGGCGTCTGGTCGCTCACTGGCGTCTCCTGGTTGTTGATTGGAACTGACCACCTTAATGGGCGAGCCGAGGCGTGGCAACCGATCGGTCAATCTCGAAACTTTGGCGACACGGATGTTACAAAAATATGAAGCGTCTGATTGATTTGATTCATGATGCAAGGTGAGCTAAAAGGCCATCGAACACCCATCTTTGAGGACTCGTCATGCCGATGGTGAGGGTTGTCGGCGCTTTTTCAACACTGCAGTAGGAGTGTGCTGTGTTACGTAGTGCGCATTTGAGATCGCTCGTATTATTAATGCTTTCTACCTTCGTCTTCGCCGCGTGCGGCGACGACGAAGCAAAGAAGCCGGATCCGCTGGAGGTGACGGCGCTGACCGCCGAGCCGGCGAGTGGCCAAGCCCCGCTGGAGGTGACGTTTACGGTCGAGCCGACCGGCGGCACCGAGCCGTACGAGGCGATGTGGGACCTGGGCGTGGAGACCGACGAAGAGGTCACCGGCCTCGAGGCCACCCACACCTATTATCGTGAGGGGACCTACGACGTGACCGTGGTGGTCACCGACGCCGAAGGCTTCAAGCAAGAGGAGACGGTCGAGCTGGTCGTCGACCCGGCCGACCCTCCCACGGTCAACGCCTCGGCGAGCCCGGAGATGGGCATCGCGCCGCTCGACACCACTTTCGAGGTGACCGCCGAGGGTGGCTCGGGTGAGTTCGAGTACGAATGGCAGTTCGGCGACGGCAGCTTCTCGAACGAGAAGAACCCGGCGCACCGCTACATCATCGGGGGTACCTACACCGCCAAGGTCACCGTGACCGACGTGCTCACCGAAAAAGAGACGACCCAAGAGGTCACCGTCGAGGTGGCCGACGACGAGACGCCCTTCGTGTCGGCGACCGCCGACCCGGCCCGCGGCATCGCCCCGCTGAACGTCGCGCTCGACGCGCAGGTCTTCGGCGGCAACGAACCGCTGACCTACACCTGGGACTTCGGCGACGGTTCGGCAGAAGCCGACGGCCAGAGCCAGTCGCACGAGTACACCGACCCGGGCAGCTACAAAGCCGTGGTGACCGTCGAGGACGCCGACGGCGACACCGCCCGCTCGGAAGTCACGATCAACGTGCTCGACAACGCGGTTCCCTCGGTCGACATCTTCGCCGAGCCGACCAGCGGCATCGCGCCGCTGACCGTGCAGTTCGACCCGCAGGCCCAGGGCGGCGAAGCGCCGCTGACGTTTGCCTGGGACTTCGGCAACGGCGACACCGCCGACACCCGCAAGCCGAGCTACACCTTCCAGGACGCCGGCACCCACACGGTGACCGTGACGGCCACCGACGCCAACGGCGACACCGCCACTGACACGATCGACATCGAGGTGACCAGCGACGAGATCCCGACGGTCACCGCCTCGGCGACGCCGACCGACGGGCTGGCGCCGATTCAGGTGCAGTTCGACGCGACCGCCTCGGGCGGCAACGGCACGCTCACTTACCAGTGGAGCTTCGGCGAGGGCACGACCTCGGACCTCGAAGATCCGGTGCACACCTACTCGGCCGCCGGCCAGTACACCGCCACGGTGACCGTGCGCGACGAAAACGGCGACACGGCCACCGACACCATCAGCATCGACGTGGGCGACAACCTGATCCCGTCGGCCAACGCCTCGGCGACCCCGGCCACCGGCCGCGCGCCGCTGCCGGTCGACTTCTTCGCCAACGCCACCGGCGGCAACGGCACATTGACTTACGCATGGGACTTCGGTGACGGTAACACCAGCACCGACCAGAATCCCTCGCACACCTTCAACACTCCGGGCACCTACAACGTGTCGTTGATCGTGACCGACGGCGACGGCAGCACCGACGGCTCGACGGTCACCGTCGAGGTGCTCGACGACGCGCAGCCGACCGTGTCGGCCAGCGCCACCCCGGACACCGGCATCGCGCCGATCAACATCCAGTTCGACGCCACCGTGACCGCCGGCGACGCGCCGTTCACCTACTCGTGGGACTTCGGCGACAGCTCGGCCACCCAGACCGGCCCGCGCCCGAATCACTCGTACACCTCGGGCGGCACCTACACCGCCACCGTGACGGTGACCGACGCCGACGGCGACACCACCAGCGACACCGTCGACGTGACCATCGCCGACGATGAAGTGCCTGCGGTGAGCGTGACCGCCGACCAAGACACCGGCACCGCGCCGCACACGGTCAACTTCACGACGAGCGCCACCGGCGGAAACGCCCCGTTGAGCTACACCTGGTACTTCGGCGACGGCTCGGCCCCGGGCAGCGGTGACACCATCGCGCATACCTATCAGAACGCCGGCGTCTACGAGGCCACCGTCGTGGTGACCGACGCCAACGGCGACACCGCGCGCGACACGGTCACCATCAACGCGCGCGCCAACGCGCCGGATCTGACCATCGAGTCGTTCACGGCTGCGCGCACCGGCAACGACGTCGACTTCACCATCGTGCTCCGCAATGACGGCACCGCCGAACTCGTCCATCCCTTCGACGTGCGCCTGTACTATGACGAAGCTCAGGCGCCGACGGCGAGCACCCAGTCGAACCGCTCCGAGCGCGTCTATGACGTGATTCCGCCGGGCGGGACCTACACGGTGACCTTCACCGCCTTCGATCGCAATATCGGCAGCTACGACGCCTACGTCTTCGCCGATCCGCGACAAGAGTCGGCCGACCTCGATCGTAGCAACAATATCAGCGGACCGGAGACCTTCATCATCGACGGGCTGCTCATCAGCGAGGTGTTGTACGACACCGTCAGCACCGACGATCCCGACCAGACGTTCATCGAGCTGTTCGGACCGGCCGGCAAAGACCTGTCGGGCTACGAGCTTAGCGCGATCAACGGAACCGACGGCACGTCCTACGACACGATTACCCTGGCGCAAGGAACGACCATTCCGGCCAACGGCTACCTGGTCATCTCCTCGGCGAACCACCCCGAGGTCGACGTCGTCGCCAACGCCAACCTGCAGAACGGCCCCGACAGCCTCGAGGTCCGCGACCCGCAGGGCGGTCTGGTCGACGCGCTCGGCTATGGTGACTTCGCCGGCGCCGGTCTGCTCGCCAACTTCTTCGGCGAAGGTTCGGCGGCCCGCAATCCGGGCCCGGGCGTCTCGCTGGGGCGCAGCACCGACCAGTCGGATACCGACGACAACAGCGTCGACTTCTACTCGTGGGCCCAGCCGACGCCGGGCGCCGAGAACAACGTCACGCTGAGCAACAACGCCGACACCTGCGCCGACGCCTACGACCTGACCGGCGGAGGGGAGGGGCGCTTCTACGTCGAGGGCAACCTCGGCACGGCGACCAACACCTACACCACCCGCAGCACGAGCGGCACGCAAGGCTATTGCTCGGCGACCAGCAACACGTTCTCGGGCCCCGACCAGATCTTCGCGATTACGGTGCCCACCGGCGAGACGGCCGACGTGACCTTCTCGCTGGCCGACAACGCCAACGTGGACGTCGACGCGGTCATCACCGCCGACCCGTGCACCTCGCTCGACACCGGCATGATCGGGTGCAACCCGGTCGGCACCGAGTACTTCACGCTCACCGAGGGCACCTATTACCTGGTGGTCATGGAAGATGGCGGCAACAACCTGTCGTCGTCGAACGAGCCGTACTCCATCTCCCTCGACGTGACGTTCCAGTAAGGAATCCACTTCGAGCGTAGATGAGCCCGGGCCGCCGTGAGGCGGTCCGGGCTTTTTTTGTGCCTTGTTGTTCCTTTGTCGCCGCGTGATTTTCAGCGCGCTATGGTTTGCGATATGGTGCTCGGGTCCAACACAACACCGAGGGACTCATGAGCGACTTGCTCGACGAACACGATGACGAATTGGCCGCGCTCGAGCGCGCCGGCAAGCGCCGCAACGCGGTGACCGTAGCGATGATCATTGCCACGGTGATCGCCTTGTTGGGCGTGGGCGGCGTGCTCATCGGCAAGGTGATGTATCCGGGCATCGGGGAGTACGTCGAGGCGGTCTTGGCCGGCGAGCAAGACGTCTTCGGCGACCCGGTCTACACGCCCGAGCACGAGGTGTCGGCCGACGAGTTGGCCGAGAACGTCGACCTGCAAGAGGTCCACGCCGAGCTGTTGACCCACTGGCTGTCGTCGTTGTCGTACGACGAGGCGGGCCAGCCCTCCAAGCGCACCCTCGAGCGCTTCGAGGCGTTGCAGAAGGCCGTCGAGCCCGACCCGAATCTGCACGCCATCGTTACCGAGCTCGGCGAGCTGATGCACTCGGAGAAAGCCGCCGACAAGAGCGATCGCGTGCTGTACTTGACCTGGGCGTGGAACGACTACATGCGCCAGAAGGATCAGCCGTATCACTTCGAGGCGAATATGATGCTGCGCCAGCGCGGGCCCATGCTCTACACCAAGAACTACCACCTGGCCGGCGAGGTGAAGTTCGGCCTCGACGACGAGCGGTACACCGCGCTCTTGGCCCAGCGTATCGACAACACCAACGTCGTCGAAAACTACCTGTGCCGGGCCACCGAGGCCGACGAGCGACCCCTGTGGGTCGTCGACACCAGCGCGCGCGAGGCGGCGAACCACGTCTGGCCGATGTTGTCGGCGGACAGCGACGCTACCCTCGAACCCGTCAAGCAGGCGTTCGCGCCGGCGATTCGCAAAGAAGCCAAGGAGATGCTCTCGCCGGAGGCGCTCGCGACCCTCGAGAGCTCCGCGTTCGCGCGCCACCAACTCATGGCCACGGTCGACGCCATCAACGAGCGCGACTGCAACAAGTTTCGCTTCTCGTTCAAGCCGCTCGTCGCCTACGACTCGGGTCGCCTGCTGCGACTGGAGTCGAAGGCGGCGATGGCGCAGCACTCGGCATGCCCCGACATCACCCCGGTCGAACTCAGAACGCTCATCGACAACTCCGACAAGCTCGAGATGCGCCGCGAGGAGATCCGGGTTGCTCTGCAAGAACTCACGGCCTGGATTGCGCGGCCGCGCCTGGTCCACGAGGTACGCCATCGCGCCGACGAAGAGCGCCACTACGCCCGCACGATCCCGCTGGGCTGCCCCGGCTGCGACTCGCTCATGGCCCCGCGCGAGCAGGCCGAGCTCTCCGGCTACCTCGCCGGGGTCGCCTACAGCGGCGCGCCCGCCGCCGGGCTCTTTCGCGCCTGCTGGGTCAACGCGACGAGCAGCACGTACCACAAACGCGCCATCGAGCCTCTTGTCACCGAGCTCGCCAAGGGTCAAAATTGCGAGCAAGGACCGGTGGACAACCTGCAGCAGAGAGCGAAGAAGGCCGACGTGGAGCTTTTCGATCGCGACGAGCCGCTCGAAAAGATTGGTGAGTGGCCGGCGAACGTTGAAATCGGCGAATGGTAGAATTCGATGGCAGGGCATCTTGCCCTGGTGAGTTCGGTGGCAGGGCATCTTGCCCTGGTGAGTTCGGTGGCAGGGCATCTTGCCCTGGTGAGTTCGGTGGCAGGGCATCTTGCCCTGGTGAGTTCGGTGGCAGGGCATCTTGCCCTGGTGAGTATGTGTGAGGGTGTTATGTGGCGAGTTCGTTTGGTGATGTTGGTCGCAATGGTCGGGCTTGTGGGGGCGTGTGCTGCTGATGCGCCGGTAGCGAAGAAGTCGCGCAATTCGGCGGCCGTTCAGAAGTCGGCCGTGGAGGTGCCCGAGTCGGACGACGCGGCTGCAGAGACGCCCGAGCAGAACCCAAAAGGGCCCATCGATCTGGGCATGGGCGACGGCGAGGAGGGCGAGATCGTCATCGATCGCCCGGAGGCGCCTCAGCAGGACGATACCGACCTCGGTGAGTCTGGCGACGGCGAAGAAGACGAACTCGACGAAGAGGAGCTCGACGAGGGCGAGTCAGTCGACGAAGAGGAGCTCGACGAAGAAGGCGAATCCGCCGAAGAAAATGATCTCTAGACGCGCCGTCGAACCGGTGTGTTAGACTGTCGCCATGCGACTGATTTTCCACGTCGACATGGATGCCTTTTTTGCCTCGGTCGAGCAGCGCGACCACCCGGAGCTGCGCGGCCGGCCGGTGATCGTGGGCGGGGGGAAAAAGCGCGGCGTGGTCGCCGCGGCGAGCTACGAGGTGCGAAAGTTCGGCGTGCACAGCGCCATGCCGATGGTCCGCGCGCTCCGAAAATGCCCCGACGCGGTCGTCATCAAGCCGCGCATGTCCCATTACGCGGCCGCGAGCAAACAGCTCATGGCCGTGCTCGACAACTACAGCCCGCTCGTCGAGCCCTTGAGCCTCGATGAGGCTTTCCTCGACATGACCGGCACCGAAAAGCTCTTCGGCACGCCGCTCGAGACCGCCGCCGCCCTCAAGCGCGACATCTTCGAGGCGACCGACGGGCTGACTTGCTCGGTGGGCATCGCTCCGAACAAATTCTTGGCCAAGATCGCCAGCGATCTCGACAAGCCCGACGGGGTGACGTTCATCCGCCACGGCACCGAGCGCCAGACGCTGGCGCCGATGTCGATCCGCAAGATCTGGGGCGTGGGCAAAAAGACGGCCAAGAAGCTCGAGTCGCGCATGCTGCACACCATCGGCGACATCGCCGAGGCCGATTTCATCAAGCTCGCAGGCATCGTCGGCGAGCGCAGCGCGCGGCACCTCAAGCAACTCGCCCGCGGCGAGGACGACCGGCCGGTCGTCGCCGACCGCGAGCGCAAGTCGGTGGGCGCCGAGACCACCCTCAGCGAGGATATTCGGGGGCGCCAACAGATCGAGAAGCACCTGCGCGCCCAGTGCGAGCGCGTGGCCCGGGAGCTTCGAAAGAAGAACCTTCGCGCCGAATCGGCGCGCGTAAAACTTCGCTACTCGAGGACCTTCCGGCTCAAGACTCGCCAGGGCCCGATGCCCACGGCGGCGGACGATTCACGCACGCTCTTCGAGACGACCCGCCGCCTGCTCGACACCCTCGAGCTCGACGAGCCGATCCGGCTCGTAGGCGCCGCCGCCTTCGACCTCATCGCCGAAGACGACACCGTCCAGCTCGCCCTGTTCGACGGCGAGCGCAAGCAGAACGCCAAGCTCGAAAAGACGCTCGACGCCATCCGCGACAAGTTTGGGGATAAGATTGGGCGTGGTTCGCAGTAGGGTTTAGATGTGACAATAGGCCGGCTCCCACGCCGGTGGTCGACGTCTCGAGCCTCGAACAACCGCCGCAGATTCGAGCCCTACTGAGTCTTGACGAAGGTATACGAGACGACGCCCTGGCCGAGCTCGATGATCTTCTTACCGTCCTTCTCTTCGAACTTCATCTCGGCGCCGATCACGGGCGGATCGACGGTGGTATAGACGAGCTCGCCGGTCTGCTCGGATTTCATGGGGCGCACGGCGCTGGCGAACTCGCCGGCGTCGACGACCAGCTTGCCGTCCTTCAGACTCACGGTGACCTCACCCAACTCGTCGCTCTGGTAGCTGCCCACGAAGCTCTTGACCGCCTTGGGGTCGATGTCTTGGAGGCGCTTCTTCATCTTGGCGGTCTCCTCGACGGTGGTCTTGTGGGCGAATTGAGCGTTCTTCGACGCTTGAGGCTCGAGGTCGAAGGCGAGTTCGAATAGGCCGTTGCGAATCGCTTGGGAGAAATTGTTGGCGGCTCCGCCGTTGCTCAGGATCGTGATGCCCAGGCCTGCGTCGGGCAGAAACGCCAGCTCGGAGGTGAACCCGGTGGTGTTGCCGCCGTGTGAGATCATCGTCTGGCCTTTGTAGTCAGCCACGATCCAGCCCAGGCCGTAGCTCGCCAGAGCGTTGATTTCGACCTGCGGCTTCCAGGTGTGGGTGAGGTTTTCGGCCGAGACCACGCGTTTGCCGTCAGGGGCGACGCCCTTGTTGAGCTGGGTGATGATGTACTTGGTCATGTCGTCGGTATTCGACCAGACTGCGCCGGCCGGTGCCAGCGGCACGACGAAGCGCTCGACGTCGAGCGGGGTGGGCTCGTAGGTGGCGTCGAGGCCGAGCACGTAGGGTGTCGCCGCTTTGCCCGAGCCGATCGCGTCGTCGAACGACAGCGTCGTCGCTTTCATGCCGATGGGGCCGAAGATGCGCTCGTCCATCGCCGCGATATAGCCGTCCTGCAGCTTTCCGTACTCGCTGCCCAGGGCGGCGGCGGTGACGTAGCCGCCGGTGGCGACCATCTGGTTGCTGTACTGGAAGGCTTCGCCGAAGTCGGTGAAGAACTCGAAGGTCTCGAGCGACTCGATGGTGTCTTCGGCGCTCATGTCGTTGAAGTTGAAAAAGATCTCGAAGTCGCGCCGCGGCACGCCCGTGCAGGCGCAGACCAGGTTCTCGACGGTGATCTTTTTGGAGATCTCGGGGTCTTTGACCGAAAACTCGGGCAGGATGAGCTGGGCGGCCTTGTCCCACTCGAGCTTGCCCTCGTCGACCGCGTCTGCCATGAGCATCGTGGTCATCGTCTTGCTGGTCGACCCGACCATCATGAGCGTGTCGGTGGTCATGGGCTCGCCGCCCATCTTACGCTCGCCGAAGGCCTTGGCATAGACGACTTCGCCATCCTGGACCACGCCGATGGAGGCGCCGGGCACGCCGAACAGCTCGACCATCTGGGCGACGTGCGCGTCGAATTTGGCCAGCTTCTCTTTGTCGAGCTTGGCCGGCTTTTTGCCGGCGATGCTCTCCTGCTGCATCGTGCTCTTCTGAAACCCGCTGGCGATCAGTTGCAGCTGGGAAGCGCGTTTCTGGACGGGAACGAGCTCGCCTTCGATAAGCGCCAGATACACCGTGTTGCCGACGCGCCAGCCGGAGGCCTGCTTGACGTAGCCTTCCTTGCCCATCTTGTAGTTGACGACGGTAATCTCCTCGAGGCCCTGGGCTGCCGGCGGGTTGAGCGTCTGCGTCGCCTCGAGCTCGAGATCGGGGTTGACCTTGGGCCACATCTGCTCGATCGCCTCGGCGACCTTGCCGCCGTCGAGGGCCATCATGTGTAGCTTGATCTTCTTGTCTGGCCCGACCGCCGTGGCGTAACCCTCGCGCTGCTCGACTGACCAGTTCTCGGGGATGGGGGCGGAGAAGCGCCCCTGCGGATCCTGATAGCCGGGCTGATCTTCCTGGGCGTTGCTCTCTTCGCCTTGTTCGGGTTGCTCCGATTGCTCCGGCGTATCAGCCGGCTCTTCGGCTTGCGGCTCGTCGGGAGGAATCGGCGGGCTGGTGCGGCACGAGAAGGCAGAAGACACAAGAAACACATATAGTACGACTAAAGTGAGTCGCTTCATCGTCACTTCCTTTGTGTAAATATTAGGTTCAGCAATCAACAGATACAACAGTGCGCTGGCGCAGGTAGTACAACCCTGCGCCTAAAGAAACCGCACGCCTGTGAACGTCAATAAAAAAGAGGAGGGAAAGCTAGCTTAGCAGCGACTTTTGCACGCGTTCTTGCGATGCGCGCACTTGCTCGCGCCACCTTTGCCTTTGCCGCGACTCGATTTGCAGGAGTGAAACTCCTCCATGCATCGATCTTTACAGCTCTTGCCCGACTCGAGGCGGCCGCTGCGGTTCTGATACGGGTCCTCATGAGCGTGGACGTGCACACAGGAGACAGCAAAGAAGAAGGGCAGAATAAGGACAAGGAGAGATTTCGAATTATTCATCTTAAGTGCCTGTATTTCTTCGGGAAACGCCATTTGTTTCGAGTATAGCAGACCCTTTTTTGCTTCAAAAATGGTAATTACAACCCGAAGCGCCCGTGTACTCGCACGCCCGTTTGCCAGTGATCGACGAACTCGCTGACACGGGCGAGCTCTGACGGGCGGTTGACGCCGAACCAGAAGTCGATCTGGGTCATCAGGATGATCGCGTCGGGGCGGAAGGTGGCGCCGAAGGCCGTGCCCCAGACGTGGTCGCGGCCGGTCTCGTCTTCGAGGTGGCGTGAGTTGAAATACGAAACTTCGGCAAAGGCGCCCAAGTCGAGGGCCAGGCGCATGGCGTTTTCTTCGCCGGTCTCGGGGTTCTCGTCGCGAAGGATCATCTCCGGTCCGCCGTCCCAGTCGACGCGGCCGCGCACCTTGCGGAGGCGCACCGGGTTGAACTCGGTGGCCGCGACGAGCGTCAGGAACCCGAAGGCGTCGGCGAGCCCCAGATCGAGGGCCACCTGCGACTCGTCTTCGATATAGGCGGCGCCCACCACGCCCCTGGCATCGGCGCCGAGCAGCGTGTCGACGTCGGCCGGCAAGGGCACGGCGTCGGCGCGAAGCTCGATGATATCGGTGGCGACGTCGCCCGGTGCGAAGACAAGGTGCAGCGAGGTGTCGCCGTAGGGGCTCCCCAGTCCGACGTACATGCGCCCGTCGGTAGTGTGCGGCGTCTCCGGCAGTTGCAGCACCACCCCGTCGACGCCGGCGTTGTTGGTCAGCGGATGGGTCTCGATCCCTGCCATGACCAACGAGCCCCAGTCGTGCAGGGTGAGGCGGCCGCCGTAGATCGTCTCCTGGGTGTTGACGCTGGCGAGGCCGACGGGGTCGCGAAAGCCGCCGTCTTCGGTGCGCGTCTGCTCCTCGGTCGGCGAGACTTTCAGCGCGTCGCTGACCAGCAGCGCGAAGGCCTCGACGCCGAAGCCTGCGTTGTAGAAGTCGAGGCTGAAGATGCCGCCGGCGTAGATCGGGCTGACGCTGGCGCTCTTTGTCCCTTCGTTGGTGCACACCTCGAACCCGTAGGTCGACCGCGTGCCGACGATGCCGGCGAGGTCGAATCGCCACGGAAGTTCTTGGTCGGTCTCGCGGGCGAACGCCTCGTTTCGCGCCAGATCTGCGCGGTGGATGCGATGCATCTCGTTATAATCCGAGACGATCGTGCGCGCTCGACGCGCCGTGCTGAAGACGTCGGCGTCGGCGGCCGTGCAGTCTTGCGCTACCGCCGAGTCCGCGCCGAATATCGCCGCGGCCGCCGTCAGAAGCGCCAAGAGAACTCGCGCATCACTTCGCATCATCGCTCTCTGTGTTGTCTGCCGCCGAAACTCGCTCGACCTCGTGTCCCTTCTTCTCGAGCATCGCGATCACGCTGTTGTCGCCGACCAGGTGGCCCGCGCCGACAGCCACGAAGACATCGCCGCGCTGCACGAGCTTTTCGAGCTCGCCGACCCACGCCTTGTTTCGCCGGTCGAACAGAACTTCGTACATCTTCGGGTGGCGCTCCATCTCCTGAGGGTCGAAGGCGACCTTGGCCAACTTGTCGGCGTCGCCGGCCTGATAGGCGGCGATAAGCTCGTCGAGCAGCTTCTTTTGATCCTCGCGGGTCTCCACCATGTAGCGCAGCAACTCGGCGTCGACCGCCTTCTGCAGCAAGCCGATCTGTTCTTTGACGCCCTCGAGGTAGACGAGCTCCTTGGACTGCGCGCGGGCGCTCTCCTCGACCATCTTGTCGACCGCCGCGCCGCCTCCAATCATTTTTCGGCTCAGCTCGGAGTAGGCCGCCCACGGCTGCAGGCGGTCGAGGATGACCGACATCTGGCCGGTGGCCTTCGAGAGGTCGTCGAACGCTTCTTCGCCGAGCATCTTCTCGAGCGACTTGCCGCTCGGAAGCATCATTGTGTTGGCGAGTTCCTGTTGATTCACGTCGGCCAAGTTCGCCTCGAGCACCACCACCTTCGATGCGTCGAGCGCCTGCCTGGCTGGAGGCGGAAAAGCCTCCCACGTCAGGCCTTCGACGCCCCCGTGAATCGTGCCAAACAGGTACAGCGGCCCGTTGGGCCCCTCGACCTTCCACAGGAGTGCGCGCTCGATGAGCTGCTCGGTCGCCTGCTCGGTCGGCTCTGTGTCGGGCTCGGCCTCGAGCGGTGCTTCCTCGGGCGCGCCCACCATCTGGGTGTCGGCCACCTCCTCGGCGGGCGCGTCGGTCTTCTGAGCCTGCTGCTTGTCGCAGCCGGCAAAGGAGAGGGCGAAGGCGATCAGGAGTATGAAGAGTCGTCGTTGCACGAAATCATCCGGGTCGAGAGTGTGCGGCGAGTGTACGACACGTCCTCTTGCACCACAAAGGGCGTGTCGTGCATCTTAATATCACTTACAGAACTCTCTACGCGGACGCGCCGAAATGAACAAGATGCCCCTCGTTTGTCTGCTTATCGGTTTCGCGCTGGTCGCCTGTGACGACGATGACATCTCCAATCCGCAGGATAGCGGAGTCAGCGACGCCGGTGATGTCACGGTCGACGCGGTCGGTGACGGTGGGGAGGGCGATGCACAGGCAGACGCCGACGCTTCGCAAGTGCCCGACCCGTCGACCTACGCCGAATGTGCGCCCTATGCGGTCGCCGGCCCCAATGCGGTGGGCGTGACGACCGTCGAGATCGACGGCGCGCCGGTCGAGATCTGGTATCCGGCCGCCGAGGCCCCGTCCGACGACCAGTCGCCCGTCACCTACGACCTTCGCGACTGGCTACCTGACGACGAACGCGACAAGATCCCCGAAGACGCGCCGACGACCTACACCACCGACGCCTATCGCGACCTGGCCATCGCCGACGGGGAGCATCCGGTCGTCCTCTTCAGCCACGGGTTTGCCGGCTATCGGATGCAGTCGACCGAGTACACCACGCATCTGGCCTCGTGGGGCTTCGTCGTCGCTTCCCCCGAGCATCCCGAGCGTGGCCTGGAGGCGGTGCTCAATAACAACATCAACTTCACCGGCACCGAGGATATCGGCGCGCTCGTCGGCACGCTCGACTGGCTCGAGGGCGCCGACGCCGAGGCGGACGGCTTCTTCGAAGGCCACCTGAAGCTCGACGAGGTCGGCGCCACCGGCCACTCCGCAGGCGGCCGCGCCGCGCTCGCCACGGCCGCGCAGGACGAGCGCATCGTCTCGGTCGTCGGCCTGGCTCCGGCGCTCGGCGTCGGCGGCGAGGACCCCACCGGCGTCGACGCACGCCAAGTGCATATCGCAGGCGGCGACGACGGCCTCGTCTCGCCTGGCGGCATCCGCTCCTTCTGGGACGACCAGCCCGCGCCCAAGCTGTACCTGTCGATCGCCGGGGCCGGCCACCTGGCCTTCTCCGACATCTGCCTCATCGGCCAAGAGGCCGGCGGCATCCTGCAGATCGCCCAGGACAACGGCGTCAGCGTCAACCCGGTGGTCGTCGGCCTGGCCTCCGACGGCTGCCGCGACGACCAACTCGCCCCGCAGGCCTCGTGGCCCGTTTTCCATCACTTCGCCACCGCCGAGCTTCGCTTTGCGCTGGGCCTGGACGGCGAGCCTACCAGCCTCGACGAAGCAGCGTCGCAGTGTTTTGGCGATTTGGTCGAAGACTACGCCGATTGAAACCAACGGCAGCTTGTTGAAACCAACGGCAGCTTGTTGAAACCAACGGCATGATGGCTTAATTCAGGGGCCATGAAGTTCTCCGCCTTACGCCACAAACACGACCCCGAAATCCTGCGCCTGGCCGTGCCCGCCCTGGGCAGCCTGGCGGTCGACCCGCTCGTCTCGCTGGTCGACACCGCCTTCGTCGGCCAGCTCGGCACCGCCCCGCTGGGCGCGCTGGGCATCAACGCGTCGCTCTTTGCGATGACGTTCGTCATCTTCAACTTCCTGGCCTACGGCACCACGCCCAGGGTGGGAAATGCGCTCGGGCGCGGCGACCGAAAGGCCGCCGGGCAGGTGGTCATCCAGGCGTTTACGCTGGCCCTGGCCGCCGGGGCGCTCGCGCTGGCCCTGCTCCAGATCTTCGCCGGCCCCATCCTCACCCTCATGGGGGCCACCGGTGAACTGCGCGAGCCGGCGATGACCTACCTGCGCATCCGCGCGTTCGCCGGACCCGCGGTCTTGTTGCTCAACGTCGGCCACGGGGCGTTTCGCGGCTACCAGGACACGCGCACGGCGATGGTCGTGACCATCGCGCTCAATCTGGTCAACCTGGTTCTCGACCCCATCTTGATCTTCGGGCTCGGCTGGGGCATCGCCGGGGCGGCGACCGCCACGGTGATCGCGCAGTGGCTGGGGGCGCTGACGTTCGTGTGGCTGCTGCTGAAGTCGCGCCGCGAGGAGCTCGGCATCGAGCTGGTGCGCCCGACGCTCGAGCAGATGCTGCCCTTTTTGCGCATCGGCAGCAGCTTGTTGCTCCGCACGGGCGCGCTGGTGGGCACGATGACCTTGGCCACCGCGGTCGCCGCCCGCGTGGGCGTGGTCGCCGTGGCCGCCCACCAGGTCGCCAATCAGCTGTGGGGCTTCTTGGCGCTCGTGGTCGACGCGCTCGCCGTCGCCGCCCAGGCGCTGGTGGCCAAGCATCTGGGCTCGGGCGACGTCGACGAGGCCCGCGACGTCTCCGACAGGCTGTTGCAGTGGGGATTGGGCGTGGGGGCGGTGCTCGCGCTGGGGTTCGCCGCGCTCCGCCCGGTCTTGCCGGGCCTCTTTACCGACGAGGCCCAGACGGTCGCCCGTGTGATGGACATCTTCATCTTCGTGGCCGTCTTGCAGCCGATCAACGGCGTCGTCTTCGTGTGGGACGGCATCTACATGGGCGCCGAGAAGTTCGGCTTTCTGGCCAAGGCGATGGTCGTATCGGCGGCGGGAGCGGTCGCCGTGCTCCTGCTCACCCGGCCGATGGGCTGGGGGCTCGAAGGCGTGTGGTGGGGCATCACCGCGTTGATGTTGGTGCGGGTGGTCACGCTCGGCGTGCCCTACGCTCGACGGCGTGTTTTCGCCAAACCTGACGACGTCCCGAGGTAGACAACACGCCCCGCGCGCGCTACAAGGAAGGCCGATTAAACACTACAAACTTAACGAGTTGGCGAGGAGTCAGACCATGAGCGAACGCCGAGACCGCACGTTTCTCGAGGACATCCCGTTTGCGCGTGAAGAGTACGGCAGCATCGTGCAGACGAATTACCCGGGCGCCCACGACGAGGAGTATCGGGCTCGTCTCGACGAGCTGATCGGCGCCTCCGAAGAGGCGTGGCCGAATATCCCGCGATACGAATACACCGACGACGAGCACACCACCTGGCGCTTGGTCTCCGAGGTGCTCATTCGTCTCCAAGATCACTACTCGTGCAAGGCCTTCCTCGAGGGGCGCGACAAGCTCGACCTGCCGGTCAGCGAGGTTCCGCAGCTCGACCAGGTCTCGGCGAAGATGGAAGCCGAAACCGGCTTTATGCTCGCCCCCGTCGGCGGTCTGTTGGACAAGTCGGAGTTCTTGCCGATGCTCGGCCAGAAGGTGATGCGCTGCACGCCGTACGTGCGCCACCACTCCTACCCGTTCTTCACCCCCGAGCCCGACATCGTCCACGAGCTTCGCGGCCACGCGCCGATGTTCATGCACCCCGAGTTCGTCGAGATGTCGGTCGCCATCGGCAAGGCCGCCGAGGCCGCCGTCGAGGCCGGCAACGACGACCTGCTCGACCTCATCGGGCTCTTCTACTGGTACACCGTCGAGTACGGGCTCATTCGCGAGGACGGCGAGCTCAAGATCTTCGGCGCCGGCAACAACGGCGGCATCCAAGATCTACTTCGCTCGGTCGACCCGACCGTCGAGAAGCACCCGTTCAGCATCGAGAAGATCCGCCAGCTCAGCATCGACTACGACGCGCCCCAGGAGGTCTTCTTCGTGGCCGAGTCGTACGAGCAGGTCGAAGAGATGGCCTATCAACTCGCCGACATGGCGTAAGCCCCTCGACCCCTGGCTCGTTGCGAACAGTTCCCCCAGCTCCGTCGCGCATAGCGCGACCGAAGCTGGGGGCTGCAAATCTCATTCGCCGACGGATTCCCCGTTGGCGGTCATCCACAGACACGCTCGCTCGACGCCCTCGCCGCAGGCGCGTCCGACCATCTCGACGCCGGCATCCCAGTCGTGGTTCGAGAGGCCGACTCCGCGTCCGTAGCAGTACTCGCCCGAACCCAGCGCGCACGCCTTCTTGGACAAGTCGTAGACCGCGTCGCCGGTCAGCGGCTTCTTGGAGTGGAGGTCCATCGCCACGCGAAGCTGGCAGCCCAGCTTCTCGTCGGCCTCACACGCCTGCTCGTAGCGTGTGGCGGCCGCGTCGAACGAGGCCTTCGCGCCGATGCCATACTCGTTGGCAAGCCCCAACACCACACAAGCCGTCGCGTCGTCTTTCTGCTCGCATTGCTCGATCAGCGCCTCCGCGTCGGCCTTCTCGAGGCGAGTTTGGTGGTCGCGAAGCGCCTCGGCGCGCGCGCAGCTGTTGAACTCGCCCATCTCGCAAGCTCGCTCGAACATCTCGATCGCCTTGGTCAGGTCGCGCCCGACCGCCACGCCGTGGGAGAGTAGCTCGCCTTGCTGGATGCAGCCGGTGGCGTTGTTTCGCTCACACGCGCTCTTGCTGCGCTGGGCCAGCGGCTTGGCCTTGGCAGAGTCGCCTCTCATCATCAACGCGGCCAGGTAGCTCAGGCAGCCGGTGCTCTCGTCGGCGGTGCACGTGTCTGCCAACGTGTTGACCGCCCGCGTGTAGTCACGATCGACGCCCAGCCCGTGCAGATATGCCGTGCCCACGGCGCGGCAAGCCACCGGATTATCGTCGTCGCACAGGCTCTGGTACAGGTCGACCGAACGGGTCAAATCGAGCTCGTCGCTGTGGCCGAACCTCATGAAGTAGGCGGCTTCGTAGCACGCCGTTTCGAGATCGCTGTCCTTGCACAGGGCGACCAACTTATCGACCCCCTTCTGGCGGTCGCGCGGGAAGAGCTCTCCTGTCGACTTCTGCTCACCGATCTCGATGCAGGCGCTGGCGATGTCCTCGTCGCACTTCTTGCGAAGGTACTCGCGTGCGGCTGAAAAGTCGGTCCTGTCGCCATCTCCATGGGCGATCAGGTGCGCCGCCCAATCGCAGTGGCCGTAGACGCCGTCTTCACAGTTGTTGCGCACGATGTCGAGGGAGCGTTTGGCCTTCGTCGACGCCTGCTTCGGATCGGCCGGGGCGCCCATGCCCAACCGGAGCCGGTCGGCGAGCTTCGAGCACGAGGTGGCTCCATCGGCTTCACAACCGGTCGACAGGAACCCGACGGCGTCCTCGAGCGACTGCTCGACGTGAACGCCGCGGGTGACCAGGTTGGCCACGTCGATGCACGCGGCGTCGCTGCCCAGGTTGCACGCCTTGGTCAGGTACTTCTTGGCCACCTCGGGCTGGTAGGCTGTTTGCGTCCCGTTGAGCTTCATGCGCGCGACCGAGCGGCACGAGTCGACATGCTCGTCTTTGCAGGCCGCCTCGTACAACTCGAGCGCCTTTTTGGCGTCGCGGTCTACGTCCTCACCGGCTTCGTAGATGCTGGCGAGGCGGTAGCAACCGGTCTCGAAGCCCTGCGTGCACGAGCGCCGATACAACTCGACGGCCTTCTCTCGGTCCTTCTCGACGCCGACGCCGAAGTAGTAGCGCGAGGCGAAGTTCGAGCACCCCCTCCCGAAGTCCATCAAGCACGCCTTCTCGAAGTAGTCGGCGGCTTCGATATGTGACTCCTCGTCGTCGAGCGAAGCGTGGATGCTTCCCAGATCGTCGCACGCTTCCGGCTCTTCGTTGGTGCACGCAAATTCATAGAGCTGGATGGCCTGGCGAAAGCTCTCCTCGGAGTTCGCCCGAAGGTAGAACTGGGCGAGGCGGGTGCACGAGCGGATATGGCCGTTGGCGCATCCGTTTCGGAACATCTGCTCGGCGCGAGCCTCGTCTTTGTCGGCCCCTTCGCCGTCGGCGTAAAAGTCGCCGAGTTCGCCACACGCGTCGCCAAGGCCACGCGTGCAGGCTTTCTCGAGATAGTCGACCGCGCGGGTGACGTCCTTTTCGACCCCGTCGCCCTTGGCGTACCGACTGCCGAGCACGTGGCAGGCCTTGTCCGCGCCGCCGTCACACCCCTTGCGGTACATCCCCAACGCGCGCTTCTCGTCCGACTCGACGAGCAGGTCGCCCGCAGCTTCGCACGAGTCGGCGTAGTCGAGCGCACAGCCCTTCTCGTGCAGCTCGAGCGCGCGCTCCTCGTCGGCGTCGAAGTTCACGCCGTACCCGTAGGCCTTGGCGGACAGATAGCAGGCGTATCCGCGCTCCTGCTTCTTGTCGTCTTCGCAGTGATCGGCGTACTTGGAGGCCTCCTTCGGCTCGAAGAGTCTGTATTTGAGGTCGCGGTACAGGTCGCACGCGTCGTTCGAACCCGCCTTGCAGCCCTTGTGGGCGAGCTTGGAGGCGGTGACGGTGTTCGCCTCGAGCCCTTCGCCTCGGAAGGTCTTCTGCGCCAGGTGATAGCAGCTCTCGGGAGAGCCCTGGGCACAACCGGCGCGGAACAATGCCACTGCATGCTCGTCACCGACGTACCTTCCGCGAATCTCGCCGCGCTCGATGAGTCGGCCGGCGAACGTGCAGCCGTGCTTGAAGCCGTTCTTGCAGCCGGCCAGCGCCATGTCGATGAACGACTGATTGGTGATCGCCGCCCACTCGGCGAGCAGCTCCTCGTCATCCTTGGGCGGCTCGCGGTCGACGCTGGCGCACGCTTTGGCGTGATTGAGGTCACAGGCCGCGTGGAGCTTCTCTTTGGACTTCGACAGGTTGGTCGAGGTGCCAAAGCCGGTCTCCCACATCTTGCCGAGGCGGAAACAGCCTTCGGCGTAATCCGCCGCGCAGCTTCGACGATAGTAGTCGAACGCATCTTGCTTCTCGCGCGGCGCGGTAGCGTACTCTTCGAAGATGGTGCCCAGGGTGTGGCAGATCGAGCCCATGCCCGCCTTGCAGCTGCGGTCCATCAACCGGAAGCCGCGAGCTTGCTCTTGCTGGGAGGAACTCTGCAGCATCATCTGCGCTTGCAGCAGACAGCTCGTCTCGTTGCCGAAGTCGCACCCCTGCTTGGCGAGCCTATAGGCATGGTCGTTGTTGCTGGCGAGCGCCTGTTGGCTGATCGCTTTGGACAGCCCCACTGAACTCAACGAGAGCACCGCGGCGGTGGTGCACCCGAGGCCATCTCCCGCTCTACACGCGGCTTCGCCTGTCATGCGGGTCAGCTTGACGCCGCATTTGTCTTCCATCAAGAGCTCGCTCGAGGGTGTGGCGCCCGATGGGCAGACCTCGTCGAGCGGGCGCTCATTGGCGCGAAGGTAGGAGTAGGACGATCGGCAAGCCGACAGCGCCACCATGCAAATCATCAGGCATAAAAGAGCAAGACTTCGAAGGGCTTCGAAACGCACGTAGATCCCCCATCAGGGTGGAAGTGAAGAGCTCGTTTGAGCAAGACCTGCCGGGGCGGTATCGCCCGGAGAGCTCGATCGAGGAGGTAAATATTTTGATGTAGCATACGACACGAATGCAAGGCTGACAAATGCAAGGTCAATGACTTTGCATCACCGCCTTGCCCACCCCATATTCGTTGATGAACACGTACGCCGCCCCGAAATCCCCGAACATGCAGTCGAAGACGTCGGCGCGTAGTTGCAGCACGAACTGCGGGTGGTCGTCGCCCTCGTAATATTCGAGCACGTCGTCTTGGACGTAGCGCGGAAACCCGCCCAGCTTGGTGCCGTAGGCGCGGTCGAGCTGTGCGTCGGGCAGGGTGTTGTACTGGCTTTGCAGGGCAGGAGAGAGTTCGCGGAACGCGACGGTGTCGGCCGGCACCATCATGTTGTCGTCGTAGGGATCGGCGACCAACAGTGGCGGCTCTTCGGCGAGCAAGACGACCTCGATGCCACCGCCGCCGAGTCGCCACGGCTCGAAGTCCTGGTTCCACCATTGCGGATGCATCAGCACGGCGAGTCCGCCGAAGCCCTCCATGGCGGTGACGACCGGGTGGTTGGGGATGGTGGCGACCAGGCGCCATTCCTTCGGGATCACCAGCTGGAGGCCCAACTCGCGGGCGTGGCGTGGCTCGCCGTCGGTCGTCACGAGCGCGACGGCGTCGACCATGTCGCCCTCCGGCGCCGGGGTTGTCGCCCGCGCCGGCTCACACTCACCGGTCGGAAGCGTCGCGTCGGAGAGCTCGCAGGCCGACAAGTCCAACGCCCAGAACATCGACTTGTCGAGAATCACCACGCGGTCGCCCTGCGGATCGACGCCCACCTCGGCGTCTCCTGAATAGGGCGTCGCGAGGCGTACGTCGTCGGGCAGCGCTGCGACGTTGCGCCAGGCGTCATCCACCCAGACTCCCAGCCTCCAGCCGTCTCCGTCTTCGCCGAACGAGAGCAGGGCGTTTCGCTTCGAGTCGTAGCAGAGATGGGCGCCACGCCAGTCGGGGTCGGAGGCGACGCACCGCCAACACGTTTCTTCCAGGAGCCACAGATCGGGGCCGGCGAGCAGGTAGACGCCCTCGGGCGTCGACACGGCGGAGGCGACGCCGTGGATAGGCCGAATTTCGTCGTCGAACTCCTGCCAGCCCTTCTGGCCGAAGACCCACGTCGTGTTCGACTCCACGCCGCCAAACAAAACCAGGCGCTCGCGGGCCGCGTCGAAGGCCATGGCGACGCGGCGGGCGTAGTGGCCGTTGGGTCCGCGCCCCGGGCCGCAGAGTTGGCGCCACTTCGACCCGGCCGAGCTCGTCCACAGGCCGCCGTCGCCGTCGAGCATGTAGAGCGTGTCGTCGCCGGCGGCGAAGTTCACCGACAGGTCGTACAGCCGGCTGTGGCGCAGCGGGCCGAGGTCGGCGTCGTGGCTATCGACCGGGTCTACCAGCACCTCCCAGCCGCCCACTCCGAGCGCGTCGGCGGCCAGCGTGCTGTGATTGATGGCGACGAGCTTGCCGTCGAGCTGCACCGGAGTGGTATGGCGGCCAAGCTCGAGCCGGTCGGCTTCGCTGGCCGTGTTGACCAGGTCGCCGCCGTCGCTCACCCACGTCTCGTCGCTCCAGTCGGCGCCCTTGCGAAAGTCTTGGCCGCCGTAGCTCACCAGCTCGCCGCGTCCTTTGTCGAACCCGACCACCGCGCTGGCCATCAGCGGGCGCATCTCGCGGTCGGTCGGCTGCCAGCCGCCCCCGGCGAGTTCGTGCAGACGCATACCTTCGTCCGAGTGGGCGACCAGCCGAAAGAGCCTATCGCGGCTTGTGTCGTAGCCGATATCCGAGCTCGTCGGCATATGCTCGGCGTGCAGCACCGTCCACGCCTCGCCGTCGAAGGCATATAGCGTGTCCTCGATGTCGATGCCCACGAGCCGTCCGTTGGCGGCGTCCCAGCACCCGCTCATCAGCGCGGGGCCGTCGACGAGCTTCTCGAGTCGCTCCCCATCGAAGCTAAAGGTCGTCCCGCCCTCGTAGTCGGTGACGTGCACCCAGAAGCATGTCGACTCGGCGTCGAAGCCGGCGGTGCCGTGGCTGTAGCCCCACCGCGCCAGCTCGGTCACGTCGATGAGCTGCACGTGATAGGGCGCGCCGAGCCGGACCACGCGCATATGGCCGTCGCCGGGCACGAAGATATACGTGTCGCATAGGCCGAACGCGGCGAGCGGGCGCGACGACGGCGCGTTCGGCACGAGGCCGTCGGTGATCGTCTCCCAGCCCGCGCCGTCCCATCCCCACACCTCGATGCCTTCGCCGGGAGTGACGAGCAAGAGCTGCTCGCGTGTCTCGTCGTAGACCATGCTCGAGTGGCCGTTGGCCGTCTTCGGCGGCCGTCGCCCGTTCATTGGCGTCCATGCATTCATGGTTGACTCGCTCGATTTCCAAAGAGTTTGTAATACGCAAACCATAGCTGCCCGGTCTGCGAATTTCTACCCTCGCCGTCGCTTCACGCGCCGCAGACTTTCCAGCCTGGTGGCCACCCAGGCGTGCCGATCGCCCCGATAGCTGCGCGTTTTACAACCTCCTGCACGCGCGTAGTTTGTGTGCACTTCGATTTTAAACGTAATTGATCGCATTTTTGCGCATCCAGGTGATCCATGTCATATCCACCGGGCACTGAATGCTTATGCTAGGTGCGGTTTTGTCCGAACAGGAGGTAGTAAATGCAGTACGGTTCGAGATTCTCGCCAGTCCCCCTCGCCCTCGCGCTCGTCTTCGCGGCGGGCACCTTTAGCACGCCCCTGCAAGCTCAGGAGAAGGTTCAGCCAGAAGAGATTCCACCCCAGGCCGTCCAGCCCGAGACGGCTCGAGAACAAGCCGCCGAACAAGACGCCCCCGTCGAGTGGAGCTTCAACGCCCAGCTTCGCCCGCGCCTGGAGCTGCGCGACAATCACAGCTTCGGGTTGGCGGACGACGAGCTTCGCTACCGGGGTATTTACGCGCCCCCGGGCGACACGATCAGCTCGGTCAGCCAACGCAGCCGGCTGGGCGTCGGTGCCAAAGCCGGCGACGTCAGCGCGCTGCTCCAGATCCAACACGCCGTCGAGTGGGGTCTCTTCGGCGGAAACGCGCTCACTGATCCGGTGCTCTTCGCCCACCAGGCCTGGCTGCAATACAAGCCCTCCGACACCTGGTGGGTGCGCGCCGGCCGCCAGCAACTCGCCTACGGTGAGCACCGCGTGCTCGGCACCGTCGGCTGGACCCAGGTCGGACGCGCCTGGGACGCGCTTCGCTTCGGGTTCTACCCCTCCGACGCGTTCGGCGTCGACGTCTTCGCCGGCCGCTACAACGTCGGCTTCGAGAATCCCGCCTTCGAGGACGTCTCGCTGTTCAACCAGGACGCCTGGCTGACCGGCGCCTACTTCAAGATCCGCGAGGTCGCCCAACCGGCGCTCGACGAGATCGACCTGTACGCGCTGTACGACGTCCAGATCGACGACCTCTCTGACGACCAGCCCAACACCCGCAATTTGCTGGGTCTGGGCGCCCGCCTCGCCGGCAAATGGGGCCTCGTCGACGGCCTGGCCGAAGGCGTCTACGAGCTCGGCTCGCGCTGCCTGCCCGGCCCCTCGGGCCAGTGCACCGACGACACCGTCGACCTGAGCGCCTGGATGATCGACACCGAGTTGGGCTTTTCGGTCTACGAGCCGGCCGCCCTGCGCCTCTTCGTGGGCTATTCGCGCGCGACCGGCGACGACCCGGACACCGCCGACACCAACGAAGCGTACTTTCAATTCTACCCCACCGCCCACAAGTGGATGGGCCTGATGGACATCATCGGCCCGCGCAGCAACGTCCAAGAGATCAAAGGCGGCTTTAGCTTCAAGACCGGCCAGTTCAAGCTGCGCGAGTCGGTCCACTACTTCAACCGCCTCGAGCCCGAATCGGAGACCGTCGGCCTCGAGTTCGACACCGTCGCCTCCGCCAAGCTCACCGAGATCCTCGATCTGGGCGTGGGCCACGGCCTCTTCGTCCCCTCCGACGGCATCTCCTCCGGCGAGGAGCCCGACGGCGTGGCGAACTGGGTGTACCTGCAGATGAACGCAGTGTTCTAAAAGGCCCCGGTCTTGGGGTCTTGGCGTAGCACGTTCGATCTTGCTAGATTCCCGAACGTCGACCCACGACCCCAAGACTCACGACTGCGCCGAAGGCGCTCCACGACACAAGACCGCGTCAATGCTCCACCACATCGCCCTGGGCGCACGCGACGTCGAACGCGTCGCCGCCTTCTACGCCGACCTCTTCGAACTCTCCGAAAAGACTCGCCATCATTACGACGATGGCTCGCTGCGCTCCGTCTGGCTCGAGATCGACTCGACGATTCTGATGGTCGAGCATACCGAAGCGCCCGAGCGCCGGGTCGAGGGTGTGGGCGCGGGGCCCTTTTTGCTGGCGTTTGCGGTGGGCGACGAGGACGAGCGGCGCGCGCTCGAGGCGCGGGTCGAGGCGATGGGCTCGCCCATCGAAGAGCGCACCGGCTTTAGCTCGTATTTTCGCGACCCGGAGGGGAACCGGGTGGCGGTAAGCCACTACCCTCGTTGATGTTTTTTTGCACCTGCCTGCCGATAAGTCGCTTACGCAATCTGGGGGACTCCTGTACGATAGTGAGTTCGCGGCGAGGACAGGTCGCCTCGCTTTCCCGTCGCAGTAAGTCAGTCACTCCATGCAACAAGTAACCAATCGCCTCAAGAGGCTCAGCCCCAAGAGCATGGTGGCTGTGGCGGCGCTGCTCGTCTTGGTCGGTGGCTTGAGCTATGTGGGCGTGCTCGCCTTCAACACGAGCATCGGGATGCACTCGTGGTTGACCGCCCAGCAGATCTGGAAGGGCGAGCGCAAGCAGCTGGTGGGCTGTGTTCGCGACACCATCGAGCAGTCCGACCCGACGGCGATGAGATCATGTGAGAGTACCGACGAGCTCTACGGCGCCCACGCCAAGTTGCGGCATTTCGTCAACGCGAAAGACTGGGAGGCGGCCAGGCCGCACGCGATCCGAGTGGGCCTGACGCGCTCGGAGACCGACGCCGCGCTCGACCTGTTCAAGTACGGCCATGCGATTCCGCAGACCGCGGCCGCCATGGAGGTGTGGGGCGAGGCGATCGTGGCGGTCCGCGAACTGCTCGAGCTCGGCGAGCAAGCCGAGCGCCTCCTCGAGCTCGGGCAGGTCGACGAGGCGCGGCGCGACGAATTGCTCCATCGGCTCGACCTCCTCGACGAGCGCCTCGTGAAGGCCGAAGAGCGCTTCGGCGCGCTGCTCCACCAGGCCTCTCCCTGGGGGCGCTATATCGGCGCCGCCTCGATTCTGGCCGCGCTCTTTTTGCTGGCCGCCTCCGGCGCCTACCTGGGGCGTCTGGCCCAGCTCTTCCAGGAGGAGCACGCCGTCGTCCAGCACCGCCTGGCTCGCCAGGAGGCCAAGATGATGGAGGCCGACCGCATGATCGCGGTGGGCACGCTGGCCGCCGGGGTGGGCCACGAGATCAACAACCCGCTGACTTATGTGGCCGGGGGCATCGACTTCGCCCAGCGCACCTTGCGCGGGCTCATCGAGCGCGACGAGCCGAAGATCGACGAAGAGTCGATGCGCCGCGAGCTCCTCGAGGCCCTCGACGCGCTCGACGACGCGCGCGAGGGGACCGACCGGGTGCGCGACATCGCGCGCGACCTGCGCACGTTCGCTCGCCACGAAGAAACCCGCGAAATCGCCCCGGTCGACCTCGTGCCGATCATCGAGCTGGCCGTCGACATGGCCCACCACGAGATCCGCCACCGGGCGAGCGTCGCGCGCGACTATGCCGACCACTCGGTGGCCCTGGGCAACGAGTCGCGCCTGGCGCAGGTCTTCTTGAATCTGGTGGTCAATGCGGCGCAGGCCATCGAGGTGGGAGCGGCGGCGGACAACGAAATCAAGCTCGTCACCCGCCGCGAGGGCGACGAGATCGTCGTCGAGGTCTCCGACACCGGCAAAGGCATCCACGCCGACGAGCGGGACATCGTCTTCGAGCCGTTTCGCACGACCAAGCCCGAAGGCGAGGGCACCGGGCTGGGCATGGCGATCTCGCGAAATATCGTAGAGTCGCTGGGCGGCACCATCGACTTCGTCAGTGAGCCGGGCGTGCGCACCGTCTTTACGGTGCGCCTGCCGGCGGCCGACACATAACGACAAATAATGGCGCGCTGGTCACAACATTGGTTTGGTTGTCGTCAGGAGCCGGCTTTGGGGAACCGCGGCCGGTCGTCGTTTGATGAAGGCGGGCGCACCGTGCCCGTGCCCCCGCAGTCCTGGCAGGGATCTTCGATCTCGAAGAGCCCCACGTATTTCCCCTTCCCCCCGCAGCCCGGGCATTTGTACGGGTCTTCCTCCTCGAAGTCTTCGCCGGTCGCCAGATCCTCTTCCTCGTCATCGAATAGCGACGAGAGTTCGTTGTCATCGAAGAGGTCGCGAAATGGATCGGGTTTGTAGTTGTTCGACATCGTCGTACCCCGCCAGCTTGGTTCGAGCGAATCGTGGGCGTATTCTCGGACGATTAAGTCCCGGCGTACGAAACGGTACTCCGGCAACTCCCAGTCACGTGGAAACTTAAACACGTGTGTCGTCATCGAGAATGGTCGTGGCGCCGGCGGCGCCGAGACTCAAGACTCCGCCGTGCGGCGTAACTGCTCGCTGTTCAGGGCAATGCCCTCTCGCCAGCCGGTCGCGCGGGCGCGCTCGAGGCTTTCGTTGAAGGCGTCGCGGGCCTCTTCCCAGCGGCGTTGGCGCGCGTAGAGCAGGCCGAGGTTGTGCCACAGCTTGGCCAGGGCGGGGAGATCGGCGATGTCGGCGGCCAGCTCGAGGGCGCGGCCCATGTGGTCGAAGGCCTGCTCGAAGCTGCCGGTGGCCGCCTTGGCGGTGCTCAGGTTGGCCAGGGCGGTGACTTCGCCGCGGCGGTCGTTCGCCTCGGCGGCCACCTGGCGGGCCTGCTCGAACAGCTCTTCGGCGCCGTCGGTCTGCTCGAGGCGCAGGCGAATGCGACCGAGTTGGTTGAGCGGCTCCCACACGAGGCGTTGGCGCCAGGGACTCTGCGACACGTCGGCGGTGCGCTGAGCCCGTTCGACCGCCTCGAGCAGCGCGTCGGCGGCGCCGGTGAGGTTGCCGCGTTTTTCGCGGGCGGCGCCGAGCACCTGCAGGGCGCGAAGCAGCAGCCAGGGGGCGAACGCCTCGCCGCCGTCGCGAAGCTTTTGGACGAGCCCCTCGACCATCGTCTCGACGCGCGCGGTGTCTTCGCTGCCCAGCCACAAATCGGCCAGCTCGAGGCCCGCCTCGTGCTGCAGTTGGGCGTCGAGGCCGCGGTCGCGGTAGACCGTGCGCACCAGGTCGAGCGCCTCGTCGACGTTGCCAAGGCCGCGCTCGACGCGGGCGAGCTCGAGCTCGAGGGTCGCGCGTTCGGCGCGCGAGACGTCCGGCCTGTGCGTGGCGACGTCGAGGAGCTTCGACAAAAATTGCTCGGCCGACTCGAACGCGAAGCCCGCGAGCGCGTCGTCGGCCAGCCGACGGTAGACCCCGAAGGCGCGCTCGTAGCTCTCGCAGGCCTCGAGTTGGCGGGCCAGTTGCAGCTCGTAGCGGCGCGCCCGCCCGGCGTCGTCGGCCTGCTGGGCGTGCTCGGCGAGCTTGGCGAAGTGCGCGGCGGCGTTGGCGTGGGCGCGTCGGCGGCGCTTGGGGGAGAGCTGCTCGTAGACGACGCGCTCGAAGATCGGCGGGTCGAAGTAGAGCCGGGCGTCCTCGCCGACTGCGCGGATGAGCCCTTCGTCGTACAGGTACTGCAGGGCCTCGTCGACCGCCCACTTGCTGGGCGCCATGGCGTCGAGCTCGTGCGCGGAGGTGCCGCTTCCGGCGATCGCCAAAAGGCCCAGCACGTTGCGCACCGCCTTGGGCTGCGCGAAGAGCCGCGCGCGCAGCGCCCCGCCCAGCGTGTCGACCTTGGCGAGCCAGGCGTCGAGGTTGTTGGGGTCGACGTCGTCGGCGGTGTGCAGCTGGCGGCCGAGCTGCTCGAGGTACAGCGGGATGCCGCCGGCCAGCTCGAGCAAGGCGTCGAGCGTGGGCTGCGGGGTTCCTGCCGGCGCGGCGGCTCGCAGCAGCGCCTCGGCGCCCTCGCCAAGCGGGCCGATCTCGACGACCGAAGCCGTGTCGGGCAGCGCGTCGCGCTCCTTTCCGGCCACGGTGCGCATGGCCGTGGCGAAGAGCACCGCGCGATCGGCGCTGAACAGCGCCCACTCCTCGTACATCTTTGCCAACGCCGGGTCGACGCCGTCGACTCCATCGACGATGAGCACCACGGGCTGGGCGGCGGCGAGTCGGTCGACGAGCTGGCGGAAGGCGGCTTGCACCGCGGCTTCGGCGCTGGCCTGGCCCTCGCCGAGCGCGGCTGCGCCGCCTGCGCCGCCACCGAAGCATTCGTCGAGTCGGCCGCGGTAAAACGCGGTGAGCGCGCGGCGCGCCTCGGCGGACACGCCCTTTCGCTCGAGCAGGGCGTCCAGGTCGACCTCGCCGTCCTCTCCTGCGCCGCCTGCGCCTCCGTAGGCGAACGCGAAGGCCTCGAGCCACTGCAGGTGCAGGTCGCGCACGCCCTCGGCGCCCGGGCGGTGGTGTCGGGCGCCCAGCACCTCGTAGCCGCGCTGGCGGGCGAGCCTGGCGAACTCGGCGAGCAGCGCCGACTTGCCCATGCCTGCCTCGCCGACGAGTCCGAAGAGGCGCCCCGACCCGCGGGCGACGTGGGCGAGCTCGGCCAGGAGCTTGGCGAGCTCGTCGTCGCGCCCGATGAGGTCGGCGGGGCCGCGCGCGAGGTGGCCGCGCATGCTGTGGCGGCCGAGCACGGGCGCGCCGTCGAGTTCGCGCGTGACGCCGAACTCGTAGGTGTCGCGCAGCGTGTCGTCGAGCGCTGCGTCGGCGACTAAGACGGCCTCGTCGTCGGCCATGCGCGCCAGTTCGGTGGCGTCGTCGAGCGGCTCGCCGCCGAAGCGCGCGAGCTGGCTCCCCGACGGGGCGTACAGGCTGCCCTGGGCGAGCGCGTAGCTGAAGGTGATGCCCGGCGGGGCGACGTGGCGAAGCCGGCGGCGCAGGTCGAGGGCCATCTCGATGGCCTTCGTGGCGTCGGCGCCGTCGGCCTCGTCGAGGCCGAACAAGATGGGCTGACAGTTGCCGCGGCGGGTGCCCACGGTCGCGCCGAACTCGGCGGCGAGCTCGCCGGCGGCGTCGTGCACCGCCTCGCGCAGCTCGGCCTGCTCGCGCGCGTCGATCTTGCGCGAGGCGCGCTGGTGCGCCACGAGCACCGTGGCGAAGCGCTGCTCGCCGAGCAGGTCCTCGCGAAGGCCTTCGACGTCGACGCCCAGCGCGCGCGTCACCTTGGTTTGCTTGTCGTCGGGCTGCTTGTCGTCGGGCTGCTTGTCGTCGGCTTCGGGCTTTTTGACCTGCAACTGGGTCGGCTGCGAGGCGATCTTCTCGGTGTGTCGCGAGGTGTCGTCGGTGAGCACGGCCGTCTGCTTGCTTTCCTTCTCGGACGGCGGATCAGCAGGCGGCTCGGGCTTGGGTTCGGGCTGCGGCTTAGATGACTGCTCGGGCGGCTGCTCGGCCGACTTGCCGGGCTTGCGAAACACGAACATCGGCGGGGCGTCTTTCGACGGCTCGGGGGCGGGCGCGTCATCGAGGGCCGCCTCGAGCGCGCGCCGAAAGTCGGCGGCCGATTGGTAGCGCAGGTCGGGGTCTTTTTTGATGGCGCGCAGGCAGATCGCCTCGAGGCCCGGGTGAATCGACAGGTCGGTCCGGGCGGCCGAGGGGGCCAGCGGCTCCTGCTGGATGAGGTTGATCAACATCTCGGTGAGCGACTTGCCGGTGATCGGCAGCCGGTCGGTGAGCATGTTGTAGAGGATGACGCCGATGGCAAACAGGTCGGTGCGCGCGTCGACCGCTTGGCCGCGGGCCTGCTCGGGGCTCATGAACTCGGGGGTGCCCAGGATCGCGCCCTGGCGGGTCAGCGGGCCGGCCTCCGCGTCGACGCCCTTGGGCTTGGCGATGCCGAAGTCGAGCACCTTGACGAAGTCGCCTCCGGCGCGGGTCTCCTCGACCATCAGGTTGTCGGGCTTCAGGTCCCGGTGGATGATCTGGTTGGCGTGCGCCTCCTCGAGGGCGGCCAGGGTCTGGTCGAGGATACCCACGACGCGCTCGGCGGGCAGCGGGAACTCGTCTTTGATGACGTCGGTCAGCGGCTGGCCGGGCACCAGCTCCATGGCGATGTAGAGGGTGCCGTCGTCCTCTTCGCCGAAGTCGTAGATCTGGATGATATTGGGGTGGCGAAGCCCGCTGGCCGAGCGCGCCTCGCGCAAAAAGTACTCGGGGGCGACCGGGTTTTGGGCGTGCTCGGGGGTCATCACCTTGACGGCGAGTTCGCGGCCTAGGCTCTCTTGGACGCACACGTAGACCGCGCCCATGCCGCCCCGGCCGAGCAGGCGGTCGATGCGCAGGTTGCCTCCGAGTTTGCGCCCGATGAGCGGGTCTTGTTCAGCCATGACAGTCCGGTGATGTTGAGTCCTTCGGAGCGAGTGCATCCCTGTTCTTGCCGACGAGGGCAAGATGCCCCCGCACCGAATTAGAACAGCAAGAAGGCGCTGGGACGCTGGGCGACCTCGTCGTCGTCGAGGATACGCTCGATCGACAGCCCCTTGTTCGACGCCGCGCTCAGGTCGACGAGCTCCTCGGTGCCGTCGAGCAAGCGTACAGTGGGGCGCGTGGCGTGCGAAAGCTTGTTGTCGCTGTCGATGGGCGAGCTGCGGATGACCAGCGCCTGGCGCCCGTCGTTGAGCCGCACGGTGGTGCCCACCGGGAAGATGCCCAGGCGGTTGACGAACAGCTTCATGAGCGCCGGGTCGTAGTGCGAGCCCATCTTCTGCATCATCGTCTGCAGCGCCAGGTCGGGCTTCATCGAGCTGTGGCCCTCGAAGCCCTGGGTCAAGATGTCGTAGTCGCGCGCGATCTCGACGATGCGGCTGAGCAGGTGCGGGCTCATCTCGTCGTTGTACCAGGTCGACGGCAGCGGGCGGTTGTACGGAAAGCCGCGCTCGTAGTTGGTCACCAGCCGCAGCGCGCTGAGCACGTCGCGGGTGCCCGTCTGGGTAAGCGCGGCGACTGAGGCCAGGTTGGTCTGGAAGTGGGTCTCGTCGCCGACGTGGATCTCGCTGGCGACCTCGGCGGTGCCGCTCAATTTGTCGACGTCCTGGGCGAGCGCGGTCATGCCGCAGCGCACCACAATCGTCGGCTCGAGGCCGACCGCCGAGGCGAGCAGCATCGAGTAGACCGCGCAGTTGCTCGCGTGGACGAAGTCGCGCCCGCTCAACAGCTTCATGTTGATGAGGCCCACGAAGATGTCGCCGTGCTCGTCGATGCTGTCGGTGATCTGCTGGACGATGCGCTTGATGTCGGTCACCGACGGGTGGGCGCCGTGGCGGATGCGCTCGAAGTAGTTGCGGCAGCGCACCAAGAGGCTGGCGTACAGCTCGATGAGCTCGCGGCGCTCGTCGTCGACGCCCTCGTCTTCGTCCTGCTCCTCGGGGGCGACGAGGGTCAACTCGAGGTGGGCGAGCTTGAAGCCATCGAGGCTGTCGCGCTGACCGCTCTCGACCTTTTTGATCTCGGCGGCCAGCTGCAGCATCTCGCCGCCGGTGATGCCTTTGCGAAAGATCACTTCGTTGAAGTCCGCCTGCAGGCAGAGCTGGCGAATCGGCGCGATGCGCCCGTGGCTGCGCTGGTCGATGCGGATGATTTTGCCGTCGAGGAACATGTTGTGCTCGGTCATCTGCAGGCAGAAGCGCTCTTGCGACTCCTCGGCGAGCTTGGCGTCGACCCAGTCGACGAACTCCTCGGCGGCCAGCTTGGTCTGGTCGTGGTCGATGCTAAAGATGCTGCTCGCCTTCAAAACCTTGACGAAGTGGCCGCAAATCTGGGGGCCGAGCGCCTCTTTGGTGTCGTCGGCGCGCTCGCCGCGCTCGGAGAGCACGCTGTTGCTGGAGAAGTCGTCGGCCATTTTCAAGCTCCTCCGTTGGCGGCATGGGATTGCAACAGCCGCTTGTAGGCGTCTTTGAGGCCCGGGGCGGTCAGCAGGCTATTCGAGAGCGCCTCGATCGTCGCGCGCGCCTTGGCGTCGCCCTTCTCCAAAAGAATACGCGCGGCGGCCTTGGCGCATTTGGCGTTGGCCTCGCCGAACCACCCGCGGGTGTCGAGTTGGTTGCGAAGCTCGTCGAGGTGCGAGGGGTGCGCCTCGACGAAGGTCTGCATCAGGAAGCGAATCTCGCCCATCGGTTTTTTGCCCAACTCGCCGCCTTCGAGCAGCCGGCGAAGCCGCTCTTGGAGCACCTGCGGTTGGTATTGGCCCAACAACTCGTAGGTGCGCGTGCGGATGTCCTGCTCGTGGTGGTCGATGAGCGGGAAGAGCGTCGAGCGCGCCAGCGTCATGTCGGCCCAGCCGACGAAGTCGAGCTCGAGCGCCTTTCTTTGCAGCGCGAGTTTGCCGGTGGCGATGGCCGCGACGACGACCTTCTGGGCCGGCGCCCAGTCGGCGAGGCGCTCGGGCGGGATGCAGTCGAGCAGGCGCTCGAGGAAGGGCTCGTTGGCGAGGTGCTCGTCGGCGCGGATGGCGTCGGCGTTGGACTCGTCGGTCACCTCGACGAGCAGCTCGATGAGCCGCTCGGGGTGCGCCAGCTCGGTGTCGTCGCTGGACAACATCGCCAGGGTGCGTCGCTGCACGGCGTCGGCGTCGAGCAGCGTGAGCAGCTCGCGCATGGGCTCGGGGGAGTCCGACTTTTGGAGCTGCCACAAGAGCCCCTCGACGCGCTCGGGCTCCGAGGCGCTCGCAAAGACCGCCTCGATGGGATTCTCGTCGGCGCGCTCGAACATCTCGGTGCGCGTTTGCAGCAGTCGGAGTACGTGCAGGGCGGCCGCGTACATCTCCTTGTCGAGCATCTCGACGGTCATCTTCTCGATGACCATGCGCGCGTGCTCGGCGGCCAGCGAGGTCGGCGAGGTGCGGATGACGCTGAGCAGCGCCTCGATGAAGCGAAACTCGAGCAGGCTTCCGGAGTGCCACTCGGTGTAAAGCGAGCCGACGAGGTTCTCGGTCACAGACAGCGCGAACGCCAGGTCGTCCTCGGAGGCGGCGATCGGCTTGGTCAAAAAGCTCTGGCCGACGCGCTCGGCCGTAAACCAGTCGAGGCAGTCGATGCCCACGTGCTCGAAGATTCGGTCGATCTCTTGGCCCGACTCTCCGTCGGGCTCGATCGCCGCCTCGACGACCATGTCGACAACCTCCTTGGAGGTGCGCTGGTTGAACTCCTCGATGGTCTCCGAGTCGACGAAGGTGTCGACCGACCGGTACGCGATGGTGTCGAGCTGCTTTTCCCACAGCAGCGTGATCGTGTCGTCGTCCGAGCCGACCTCGCCGCTGTCGATTGCAGTGACCACCTGCATGAGTTGTTGCAGATCGGCAGCGTCGAGGCCGGGGCGAAACGTCAGGAAGCGCAGCCCGTCGGAGTTGGGCTTGTACCAGATGAACCGCTCGCTCTCGCTCATCTCACGCGAGAAGACCTCTTCGCCCCACTCCGACAGCACCTGGCTGGGCGTGAGCTCGACGGTGACCGGCCGCCCCGCATCGAGCACCTCCTGGAGGCGATTGACCGCCTGCTGGGTCACGCTGTCGATGACCGGATGGTGGCGTGGGTAGACACGCAGCACGGTCACGACCCGGTCGAGCATCCCGAAGAACTTGCTCACACAGGTGTGGATGCGCTCTTCGCTGAGTTCGTGCTCGCTGGTCGGCTCGTCGGCCTCGTCGAGAAGGTCGCTTTCGTCTTGTGAGGAGAGTACGCCCAAGGTTGTTGCTGGTCCCGCGCCGTCGAACAGACTTTTTTCTGTTAAGAAGTTGCAAAGACTTTACGCCTAGTTTGAGCTGAAGGCAATGGGCATGTGAAAAGCAGGCCCGGCCGATGACGCAGCCCCTACGTCCTTAATTGCTTAAGTAACTACACGAAGATTCTGTCGGTCATCTCGGCGGCTCTCGACGCCAATCACTGCGTCGCCATCCCTCGACGATGCCGCCGGCATCGCCTGCGGGCTGTCTCCTTGTGCTTGCCGCCGATTGCTCGCCGAGCTTTCCCGCACAATCTCCGTGCAGTTACTTATGTAGCGGGCGCTTCAAACCTGCATGGGCTTCTCCATGTGCTTTCCATGTTTCAGTCCTGCGGGTTACTGCATCCAATGGTTGCGCCAGTAGTCCCGACCCCGCGTGTGATTAGCGTCACACGTAGGGGCTACAACCAACAGAGGGGGCGCAAATGACTTGTAATCAACGACTTTTGGCGGCGCTGGCGATGCTCGGTTTTGCTGCGCTGGGGGCATGCATCCCGGAGCAGAACCTGCCCGACCCGGCCGATCAGGCCGTCACGGCTACGCCCGACACCCAATTTCACAACTGGGCGCGCGGCGACGCACAGATCGACGAGTACGATTTCACCCAGGCCGTCGAGACGATGCGCGTCTTCGAGATGTGGGACGGCAACGGCAACGGCGTCGTCGGCCGCGAGGAGTTCACTCGCCACGCGTTTCGAGTCTGGGACGTCGACAGGAGCGGAAGCGTCGAGGCCGACGAGTGGAAGAGGGCGGCTGCGTCGTTCTATCGCAGCCAGCAGCCCTACGGCGAGTTTGGCGACTGGGATCTCGACGCCGACGACGATTTGGGCATCGACGAGGTGCAACAGGGCTTCGAGCGCACCAACCTGTTTCGCTACTGGGATGCCAACGACGATGGGTATTTGACCCGCGGCGAGTTTGCTTCGGAGGCGTTCGCCGCCTGGGATACAACTGATAACGGCATGATCGATCAGAGCGAATGGAATCAGGCCATCGAGCTGTGGGTTATGCGATTTCGCAGGGCGCCCACGACCTGATGGCCCGCAGATTCACTTGTGAATGTCGGAGCTCCTCGGGTACAAATTGAGGGCGAGTTTTCCGAGGGAGTACCGATGGCAGAAGATTGGGAAAAGTTGGCCGGCGAGACGGGCGAAGAGGTCACCTCCAACCGCTTCAAGCGCATGTTCAAGCTCGGCTCGATGGGCGCCAAAGTCACCGCCTCGAGCGTCGCCTCGAAGCTGGGGAGCTTCCTGCCGGGCAACAAGGATCGGCGCGAAGAGGGCTTGAAGCGCGCCTACGCCAAAAACGCCGAGCGCGTCGTCGAGGTGTTGGGTGAGCTCAAAGGCGCGTCGATGAAGATCGGCCAGATGCTGTCGGCCGACCCGGAGCTTCTGCCCGACGAGTTCGCCGACGTGATGTCGTCGCTGCAAAAGGACGCCAAGCCGATGACCTACAACACGGTCAAAGGCCAGATCGAAAAGGCCTTCGATCGTCCCATGGAGATGGTCTTCAGCTACTTCGATCCCGATCCCATCGGCTCGGCGAGCATCGGCCAGGTCCACCGCGCCACCTTGGAGACAGGCGAAGACGTCGCCGTCAAAGTGCAGTACCCGGGCGTGGCCGCCTCGCTCGAGAGTGACCTGAAGAGCCTCAAGACGATGCTGGTGTACGGCCGCGCGTTCGTCGACCGCGACCGGCTCGACCAGATCTTCGACGAGGTGCGCCGCATGCTCATGGAGGAGGCCGACTATCGCATCGAGGCCGAGACCATGGCGCGGTTCAATGAGCACCTCGACGGCCGCGAGGGATGGCGCGCTCCCAAGCCCTTCCCGCAGTGGACCAGCGAAGAAGTGCTCGTCATGGAGTTCATCGACGGCCAGAAGCTCGACGAGGCCCTCGCCGAGATCGGCGACGGGCCTCGACGCCAAGAACTCTTGGAGCGCTGGATGCACCTGTACTCGTGGATGTTCCACGAGCTGCACGAGCTGCACGGCGACCCGCACCCGGGCAATTTCCTGCTGCAGGATGACGACACGCTCGTCATGCTCGACTTCGGCTGCGTCAAGAGCTTCGAGCCCGAGTTTACCGACGGCTTCATGGAGATCTTGGACGCCGCCTGGCAGGACGACGCCGAGCGAATTATCGATATCTACCTGCGCCTCGGCTTCGGCACCGACGGGACCGACCCCAAGTCGATCGACCCGGAGTTGATGCTGCAGTACCAGAGCATCGTCACCGCGCCGTTTATGCGCGACGAGCCGTTCGACTTCGGCGACTGGGAGCCGGCCATGGAGGCCAAGCTCTTCATGATGCGTCATCCGAGCTTCTTCAAGCTCATCCCGCCGCCCGACGCGCTCGCCTATTTCCGTGTGTTGAGCGGAATCAAAGGGTTGTTGCGCAAGATGGACGCGACCATGAACGCCTACGAGATGGCCTACCGAACCGCGCGCCGGCGAGGCGTGCTCACCGAGTCATAGTCGGCCCGAGAGCCCGCGGGGGAATTCTGCCAAAGCTATGTGTAGCCCTTCTTTTTGTTGCGCTTTTTCAGGGTTTTAATCGATGACGAACCGAAGCGCCCTTGAACTATCTTCGCAGATCGGTGACCTTAGCTGACTGATCGTGATCACTTACGTACGTCGGCAGTAGTAGAAGTATGGGCGCTGTTAGTTCGAAGCGAATTCGGTGTATGGGCTGCCGTACAGCGTTTCGCCTCAAATGGCTCAAAGATGAACCCTCCGAGCGGATGATCTCGTGTCCGCGCTGCCACACTCAGATGGAGCTCAACGAACTCGGGGAGCCGATCTCGTCGAATTTGGCGGACGAGGATGAAGACGATTCCTTTGTCGACGTTCCCGAGCCGCCGATCCCGGAAGGTCTATCGACGGTGTCGTCGTCGGTCAGCGGGCTGACCGATCAAGAACTCGCCGACATGGAGAGCTTGGCCAACGCGCTGCGCGCCGAAGGGTCGAACTCCCGCGCATCGAAAGATCTCGATGGGCTGCTCGACTCGGCGCGTTCGGCTCCCCCCGAGTCCAACCTTCGCACCGAAACGCCTGCCGGTGGCATCACCAAGCCTGAAGGAGAGGGCGGTGATTATCAGCGCTCGATGAGCGACGATGATCTGCGCCGCCGCCTCGAGTCGATCATGGAGCGGGCCGGCGTCGAGTCCTCCGAGGCGTCGAGTCCGCGCAGCACGTGGGACCTGGGCTCGCGCGAGGCGAGCGAGTCTGAGGGGATGGCCGAGACGACCAACCCCTACAACGACGACACCCCGGTGCCGCCGGCCAATTCACCCTACCGTACGAACTTGTCGGCTCGTCCGCTTCCGACGGCGGAGCTTCGGGACGAGCCATCGTGGGGTGAGCAGCGTCGCAAACCGGTCGGCGAGGAGCCGAGCACGCCCGACGTTCGTCGCACCCAGCCCGTGCCGCGGCCCGAGGCGGGAAAGGAGGCGCGCTCCAAACAAGAGACCAGTCGCATGCCGGGCATCTCGGTGGCGGGGCGGGCCGGCGAGGCGCGCGGCAGCGGGTTTATCTTCCTGCCCACGCCCGAAATCCGCGAGTCGCTGGCCGAGGGGCCGTATCGGCTGCGCGTGGCCGGCAAGGAGTACGGGCCGGTCGACGACGCCGGCCTGGTCGAGCTGATCAAGCACGGCGCGTTGTTGGGCGGCGAGGAGATCGCCACCCTCGACGGGCCGTGGGTTCGCGTCGTCCACCACCCTGCGTTCACACAGTTGCGCTCGAAGATGGCGCGCGGCGCCCACGAGGTGTTGCGCGAGATGAGCGTGCAGGGGCGTTCGGTCGAGAAATCCGAGCAGCCGCGCAAGCGTCAGAACACGCGCACGGCCTATCCGCCGGTGCGTCGCGCGGACGAAGGGCATAGCGGTTTTATCGTGTTGCCGACCAAAGAGATCCACTCGTCGATCGAGCATGGCCGATATCGGCTGCGGATCAACGGCAAGATCCACGGGCCGGTCGAGGCCTCCGACATAGTCCTGCTCATCAAGCACGGCGCGCTGCTCGGCGCCGACGAAATCGCCACCCTCGACGGACCGTGGATGCCGGTGACGATGCATCCGGCGTTCAAAGAGCTGCGCCGCCGTATGGCTGCCGGCGCGCACGGGGTTTTGCGCGAGTTGGGGGCCGAAGGGAAGCCCGAACCGGCGGCAGCGAAGAAGCGTGTAGAGGCGAAGAAGCCGGCTGCGCCGAAGAAGCCGGTCGAAGAGAAGAAGCCGGCTCCTCCGAAAAAGTCGGCTCCTCCGAAAGAGTCGGCTCCTCCGAAAAAGTCGGCTGCGCCGAAGAAACCTGCCCCACCCAAGAAGCCGGTCGAGAAGAAGAAGTCGGCTCCACCGAAGAAGCCGGTGGAGGCGAAGAAGCCTGCCCCACCCAAGAAGCCGGTTGTAGAGAAAAAGCCGGTCGAAAAGAAAAAGCCGATCGAAAAGAAGAAGCCGGCTGCGCCGACCCAACCGACCCGCTCCGAGGTGGACGCCGCGTCCGGCGGCTGGGGGCGGCTGGTCGTGCTGCTCGCCCTTATCGTCGCGCTGCTAGCCGCGTTGTACGTCTGGCAGTTCGCCTGAGCTCACCCGGTTTCGCGCTCGCGAAGCCGCTGCTGGAAGACCGGCAGCAACGTATCGATATATTCGAGCACGCCCGACAGGTCCTTGAAGCGATCCTCTGGCTTCTTGGCCATCATGCGTCGGATCAACCGATCGAGGAACTCGCGCTCCATCTCGTCGAGCTCCGGGCTGAAGATGCGCGGGATCGGCTCGGAGATATGCTTGGTCAGCACCTGGTAGGCGTTCTCGCCGTTGAACGGCGGCTTACCGGTGATCATGTGATAGAGCACCGCGCCCAGTGAGTAGATGTCGGTGCGGTGGTCGATCAGATCGGGGGACTGGAACTGCTCGGGCGCGCTGTACAGCGGCGTGCCGTAGTAGCGCCCGCCCTCGGTGCGAAACTCGAGGATTTCGGCGACGCCGAAGTCGAGAATGTGGGCGAAATGACCCCGGATGGGCATCTTTTCGACCATGATATTCTCGGGCTTGATGTCGCAGTGGGCGATGCCCATTTGGTGCGCTTCGTACAGGCCTTGGGCGACCTGGCGGGCGATGTTCAGCGCGTTGATGACACTGAAGCTGCCGGCGCGCGCCAAGATCTTGGACATGCTGTAGCCGCGCACGTAGTCGAGAATCAGCGCGAAGATGCCGTCGCCGACGATGACCACGTCGTAGATCTTGACGATATGCGGGTTGCTCAGCTTGGAGAGCACCTCGACTTCGCGGGTGGTGCGCTCGCGAATCTCCTCGGGATCGACGCCGATGCCAGGGTTGCTCAGGTCGACCACCTTGGCGGCGTAGTCGCGATTGATCTCCAGATCACGCGCCTGATAGACGGTGCCCACCGAGCCGCTGGAGATGTAGCGGCTCAGAAAGTAGCGATCGGCGATCGTGCGGCCCAGATGCGGGAACTTGTCCTTGCGGATCGTCGGCCAGCCGCCTTCGGGGCGTTTGCTGTAGCACGACGGACATTCGGATTGCTCGGCCTGGGTGCTCGAGCGGCATCGTTTGCAGTAGTGCCGACTCGAGACCGCCTGAAACTTGCCCGAGTCCGACAGCGCGGCGAAGCCTCGCTGGTTCTCGGACTTCTGCTTGCTCTTGTTGCGAATATCGAGGTGGGTTTTGACGCGGGCCATGACCACCCCGAAGTCGAGGGGTTTGGTCACGTAGTCGTTGGCGCCCATCTGCAGCGCCTCGACCACCGTCTCGCTGTCGCTCTTGGCGGTGGCCATGATGATCGGCAGCTCGGTCACCGAGGTGGTCTGGCGGACCTTCTCGAGGACCTCCAGCCCGTTCATCCGCGGCATCATGATGTCGAGCAAGATCAGGTCGAAGTCTTGCTGCTCCATCTTCTCGAGCGCGTCGAACCCGTCGACCGCCGTCGAGACCTCGAAGCCTCGGCGACGCAGTCGACGCGCCAACAAATCGCGATTCATCTCCTTGTCATCGACAACGAGAAGGTGCCCTTCAAGCTGATCCATCTAAGAACTTCTCCATCTTCGACAGCAAACGCTTCATGTCGACTGGCTTTGTATCATACTCATCACAGCCGCATTCAAGCGCCGTATCGCGGTCATCGGAGATGGCGTGCGCCGTCAGTGCGATGATCGGAATGTGCTGCGTTGCATCTTGGGCCTTGAGGGTGCGCGTTGCTTCCCATCCATCGACCACCGGCAGACTCAGATCCATCAGGATCAGGTCGGGTTGCTCGGAGGTGGCCCTATCTATGGCGACTTGACCGTCTTCGGCGACTACTACCTCGTATCCTTTGCGCTGTAGGCGACGGGCGAGCATGTCGCGGTTCATCTCATTATCTTCGACGAGCAGTATCTTAGCCAATGTACTGTACTCCGTGGCGGAAAGCGACCGGTTTGGTCAGAAAGCCTCGTACCATGCGAGGTGATGCTACTTAAGCAAATTCACAGGCCAGATCCACTGCTTCGACCAAACGATCGATGTCTGAGCGGTTGTTGTAAAGGCCCACCGAAGCGCGCACGGTGCCCTGCAGGCCGAGATCGTTCATCAAGGGCTGGGCACAGTGGTAGCCGGCGCGCACCGCGACGCCCTGGCTGTCGAGCAGCGCGCCCACGTCGAGCGGGTGCATCCCCTCGACGTTGAAGGAGACGACACTCGCGCGTCGGCGCGGCCGCCCGATCACCTCGACCCGATCACAGGCGTCGAGGCGCTCGACGGTGTATTCGAGAAGCTCGTTTTGGTGACGCTCGATGGCCTGCATGCCCAGCGCCTCGAGGTAGTCGATCGCCGCGGCCAAACCGATCGCCTGGGCCACCGGCGGGGTGCCCGCCTCGAAGCGGTGGGGGAGGGCGGAGAAACTCGCCTCCTGCCAGCTCACCTCGCTGACCATCTCACCGCCGGTCTCCACGGGTGGCAAACGCTCGAGCCAGGCGCGTCGCCCGTACATCAATCCGACACCTGTGGGGCCGAGGAGTTTGTGACTGGAACAAACGTAAAAATCACAGCCCAATTGCTGCACATCGACCGGCAGATGGGCCGGCGCCTGGGCTCCGTCGACCACCGTCACTGCACCGACGGCGTGGGCGGCGTCGACGATCGCGCGGATGGGATTGATCGTGCCAAACACATTGGAAACGTGGGTCACAGCCACCACGCGGGTGCGCGGGCCGAGCAGAGCATCGAGGGCGTCGAGATCGAGATCGCCGCGCTCATCGAGCGGGGCGACGCGCAGCTTCGCGCCGCGGCGTCGACATGCCTGCTGCCACGGGATCAGGTTGGCGTGATGCTCCAAGCTCGAGATCACCACCTCGTCATCCTCTCCGAGAAAACCCTCGCCTAACGCCCGTGCGAGCAGGTTCAGCCCGTGGGTGGCGCCGCGCACGAAGACGATTTGATCGGAGTGGGGGGCGTTCAAAAAGCGTTGCGCGGTGGCGCGCGCCGCTTCGAAAGCGCCCGAGGCTTGCTCGCCCAAAAGGTGGGTGCTGCGGTGGACGTTGCCTGGCTGCTGTGCACAAAACCGACCGATCTGATCGATGACCGGCGTGGGCATCAACGAGGTGGCCGCGCTGTCCAAATAGACCAGGGGGCGGTCGTTGATCCGGCGACGGAGTATCGGGAAATCCCCCCTCGCCTGCACAAACGAGTTGGACATCGGGCATCGTTCCTAACTTCTTGGATTTTCTTAAAGATAATGTTGCATGTTCTCGTGTTTAAGGCAATAGTGGTGGACAACGGCAAGATGAACAGTGACGAAAAGCCGTGGTCGACTCACCCGTCGATCGCGGTAAGAGCGACGAGAATTGCGCCTGCGTCAATCTCAGGACTCGATCATCTTTTCATGGGTTCGCCACACGCCACTTCCGGGCCTGGCAAGTCGGTACGACGGCGGCGAATCCTGGGTGAGAACAATCGGACCCCCTGCGACTCGCTCCGGCGAGTGCCGCAGACCCCGACTGAGGGGGGCAAGCCTGCCGAGGCTGTATTCGTGCCGAAGCGTCCCCCAATTGGTTCTCAAAGTAGTATTCATGGCCACACATCCAGATTTACTCGGCCTATTCGAACAGGCCGGAGTTGACCAACCCGACACACCGCCCGATCCCGCACAATGGAAGAAGCTTTTGCGAGGCTTGAACCGCTTTGCAGCTGAAGCCGAGCGCAACCAGTATCTGCTCGACCGCACCCTCGAGACGCTCGACCAGAGCTCCAAGAAACTGCGCACCAAAGTCGATGAAGAGCGCGAGAGGCTCACCTCCGTGCTCTCGGGGATCGAGGACGGGGTGTGCGCGGTCGACCGTAAAGGAAGACTCCTCTTTTCGAACCCGGCTGCCAGCACGTTGCTGGACCGTGATGGAGACGAACTCGACGGGCCGAGCTTCTTCGAGATGCTCGAGTTCCACGAGGGCGGCGAGGTGCTCGACGTGCGCCAGATCGTGGCGCGGGTCAATCGCCAAGAGACCCTGCGCGATGACGACGCGGTGATCACGCGGGAGGATGGCTCGACCATCCCGGTCTCGTGCATCTTCAGCCCAGTGCTCCAAAACCACATCGTCTCCGGGGCGGTGTGCGTGTTTCGCGACGTCACCGAGCAGAAGGAGGCGGCTGCCAGGTTGCAAGATCTCAATCGTGAGCTGACCGAAACGCGCGACAAGGCCGTGGCGGCCAATCGGGCCAAGAGCGTCTTCTTGGCGAATATGAGCCACGAGTTGCGCACGCCGCTCAACGCGGTGATCGGCTACACCGAGCTGATCACCGAGGACGCCGTCGACTTTGGTTACGACGAGATCCAGCCCGATCTCGATCGCATCCACACCGCTGCAAATCACTTGCTCAGCCTGATCAACGACATCCTCGACCTGTCGAAGATCGAGGCCGGTCGCCACGAGATTGTCTGGGAGACCTTCAAGCTGGCTGGCCTCATCGACGACGTCATCTCGACCGTCGAGCCCAACGTTCGGAAGAACGCCAACGCGTTTGTCATCGACTGCGACGACGATTTGGGCCATATCCGCGCCGACCGGATCAAGGTGCGCCAGATCCTGATCAACCTGTTGAGCAACGCCGCCAAGTTTACCAGGGACGGCGAGGTTCGCCTGACGGTGCGCGCCGAGTCGACCGAGCTGGGCGAGCAGTTTGTCTTCGAGATCAGCGACACCGGCATCGGCATCCCCGAGGAGAAGCTCGAGGAGTTGTTTAATCCGTTTACCCAGGCCGACAGCTCGACGACCCGCGAGTACGGCGGTACCGGGCTCGGCCTGACGATCACCCGCCACTTCTGCCAGATGATGGGCGGAGCGATCACCGCGACCAGCACCACCGGCGAGGGCTCGACCTTCACGGTGCGTCTGCCGGCGCCGTTGTCGTCGGGGGCAAATACCGAGGCGATCGCCGAGGCGATGGCGGCGCTGGGAACCTCGCGCAGCAACTTCACCGTGCTCGTCATCGACGACGACGACACGATGCACGAGTTGCTGCGCCGCCAACTCGGCCGCGCCGGCTACGTGGTCGTCAGCGCCTACGACGGCGAGGAGGGCCTGCGGCTGGCGCGCACCATCGCCCCGAGCGTCATCACGCTCGACGTGATGATGCCCGGCACCGACGGCTGGGATGTTTTGGCTCAGCTCAAAGCCGACGATGAGCTGTGCCACATCCCGGTGGTCATGCTCACCATGGTCGCCGACCGCAACAAGGGCTACGCGCTGGGTGCCGACGACTATCTGGTCAAGCCGGTCAAGAGCGAGAAGTTGGTCGAGGTGCTCGAGCGCTTCGACCGGCGCCAAGCCACTCACCACGCCTTGGTCGTCGAGGACGACCCCGACACGCGCAACATCATGCAGCGCAATATCGAAGCCGCCGGCTGGCAGGTCGACACCGCCGCCAACGGGCGCATCGCCATCGAGCAGCTCGAGGAGCTCCACCCCGACATCATTTTGCTCGACTTGATGATGCCCGAGATGGACGGCTTCGAGTTCCTGCGCGAGATCCGCAAGCACGACAAGTGGTCCGATATCCCCGTCGTGGTGGTCACTGCTCGTCAACTGACCCGTGCAGAGGTCGAGCAGCTGCAGATGGTCTCCGAGCGCATCATGCGCAAAGGCAACTTCACCGGGCCGGAGCTGGTCGCCGAGGTCGACCGAGTGGTGCGCCAGCAACTGCCCCAGCTCCAAGACCAAAGCGAGCCCGAGCCGGCTTGAGCCGGCCCCCCCGAATGCCCTCGAGTTTTCAGTAAGTTCTTAGGAGAAGAGAAATGGAAGACTTTCGCTCGGTAATCAAGTGGCTCGACGGCCACGACTTTGTCTTCGCAGGCGACACGCCGGTGTGCTCGCACTGCCACCACTACAACTTGTTCATCGACAAGACGATCGACGACGCCCTGGGGGTGGGCTCGTCGATCCAGCTTCGCACGGATGCAGCCCGTGAGTTCTTCTTCCAGTTGCTCAGCTCGGTCTTCGCCGAGGCGGGCGTCGACTCTCCCGACGAGCGATTGAGCTTGGCCGCCGAGATCTTTTCGAATTTCGGCCACGGCAAGATCGACCTGTCGCAGTTGAACGCCGACGGCGGCGAGGCGATCGGCGAGCATATGCACTATGCGTACACCTGGCTGGAGAAATTCGGTGACACTCAGCAGCGCTATCACCCGGCCGACGCCGTCGCCGGCGGGTTCGCCGCCGCGGCGCTCGCCTGCGCCCACGACCTGGCGCCCGAAGCGGTCGACGTCCAAGAGACCGAGTGCTTGGTGCTGGGCGACTCGCGCTGCGTCTTCGAGTTGAGCATCCGAGAGGTCGAGCTGAGCGAGCCGCGCATCCGCGTCGACTACGACAAGATTGCCGAGGTGGTGCCCGAGACCTTCGCCGGCATCCAAGAGGAGACCGTCGAGAGACTCACAGTGGGTCTCAAGGAGTTTTTGGCGAACGTCTCCGGCGACGAGCGCGGCCTGATCCAGGCCTTCGGCGTCTTCGTCACCACCAACCCCTCGAGCCTCTACAACCGAATCTCGTACGAGATGCTCGAGACCCTGCGCCGCGAGCACCCGAGCTTCGTGGCCGTGTCAGCCAGCTTGCTGCGTGAGGCGGGGCGACTATGCGGCTTCAACACCTTCGGCGGCATCATCGGCTCGCCGGAGTGGGAGGCTCTGACCGGCTCCACCGAGCGTGACATGCTCACCGTGGCGCTGCACGCGTGCACCATCGCCCGGGGCTTGGGCTTTGGCCGCTGGTCGGTCTCCGACTACGAAGAGGGCAAGATGATCGCCTTCCAGGCTCCCAGCACCTACGAGGGACCGTACTACAAGATTCGCCACGGCGTCGCCGACGACCCCACGTGCTACCTGTTCGAGGGCGCGTGTGAGGCGGCCGCCCAGCTCGGCCACGCGGTCGATTGGAGCGAGCAGCCCGACTTCACCCCGGCGTTCTACGAGGACGTCTTCGCCCCGTCGAATAACCCGTGGCGAGCCGAGCAGACCCGATGCGCCTGCAAGGGCGATGATCGTTGCGAAGTCGTCGTGACTCGGACCGAGTGAGGGAATTGATGAGCGAGTCGAAACCCAGCGACAACGAGGACGTCGAACTGCTCAACCTGAGGCTGGAGCAATCGTGTGTCGACAACTTGTTGTGGAGGGTCGATCTGCCCGACGAGGTCGACCTCGCCGCTCTTGGCGAGGCCCTCGCAGGGCTCGGTTGCCGCGAGAAGGGCGAAGCGTCGGTGTTGCCGGTCTTCGTCACGTTCACCGAGGACGAGCACCGCATCATGATCGTCGAGACGACCCGGCGCACCCAACTGCGGGTGCACTACCTGACGCCTAAAGGCGAGCGAGTCGCCGCCGCCGAGGGCATCGCCGAACTCTTGGCGCAGGCATGTGAGGACGCCTGCGCCTGAGGGCTCACGGAATGCGCACGACCTCGGTGGAGAAGGCGCCCGTGGCCGGGTTGGCCTCGACCTTGACGTAGTGACGGCCGATATCGTCGAAGCGCTCGGGGATGGCTCCGCCGCCGCCGGTGATGAGCGCCGGGACGCCCGTGTGGGAGTACTCGTAAAACGAGTGGACGTGGCCGTAGACGGCCAGGTCGACGTCGTGGTCGGCGAGCCGATTCGTCAGCTTGTTGGCCTCCGCGCGGCTGGCGAACGCGCCGTTTCGCTGGCCGACCGGGTCGAGCGGCGGGATATGCATGAACACCGCGTGTAGCCCGTCGGCGCCGGCGTCGAGCCAACCTTCGAGCCAATCATACACCAACGGGGCCAGCGTGGCGCTCGCCGAGTCGAGCAGCGTGAAGCGCGCGCCGCGGAAGGTGAAGCTGAAGTTGCCGCGGCCGAAGCGCTCGCGAAACTCCGACTCGCTGTAGCCCAACTCGTGGTTGCCCAGCGTGGCGAAGCACGGGATCGGCAGCTCCTTGAGCTCACGCTCGAAGCGCTCGAGCTCTTCGGGCGTCCCCTGTTCGGTCAAATCGCCGCTGATCAAGCAGAAGCGAAGCTCGGGGTCGCTCCCCATGCGGTCGTAGATATCTTGGACCTCGTAGATATGGTCTTGGATATCGGCGAAGACCGAGAAATGCCACGGGCTCAGGTCGCCGGCGTCGGGCGGGGCGAGCGTGAGCGTGTAGGACTCGCCGGGCGTCAGATTCTCGAGGCGAAAGATGCGCTCGGTGGGGAATTCGCCGGTGCTTGTCTGGACCGTCGTCTCTAGCTCATTGGGTGAGGTTGCGGTGAGCTGGAGGTCCGAGAGGGTGTTCTCGACGCGGATCTCCCAGGCGGTCGTGTCCGCAGGCTCGAGCTCGATCGACAGCGTCGGCGCCTGCGCCCACAGGACGACGTTGCCCGGCGCGAAGCTGCGCACGTTGGCCAGACCGTCTTCGACCGTGATCGAGGCGTCGCCTGCCTTCGCCTTGCCGATATGCCGGTCGAGCTCGGCGCGGTCGTCAGCCACGTCCAAACATCCGGTGGTCGCGACCACGCTCGTCATTGTCAGCAATATGAGAACTGTCAGCGCTGCGTTCTTCATCGCGACCCTCCCGGTCGATAGACCACGTCGAGCCCGGCGACGTAGGCCGAGCCTGCTTCAAAGCCGATTTGGATGCCCCACGGCGCGGCGATGGACTTGGTCAGCCGCGCGCCCATGCTGCCCGGTGCGCCGCTGCCCAGGCCGGTGAGCTTGCCGCCGCCTGCGAAGCCGTCGTGGCGGTGGTCATAAAAGATCTCGAACTCGCCGTAGCCCGTGGCGCTGCGCCCCAGATACATGCCGATGCTCGCGTCGAAGAGCAGCAGGCTCCATGCGTCGTCTTCGTGCTCTTCGTGAGCGTATTGCGACAGGCCGTAGCCAAACGCGGCCTCGACGAACGAGCCGCGCAGCGCCTCGGCGTAGTTGTGCAGGTCGAGGCGGCCGCGCACGAGCGCCTCACCGGTGATTTCGGCGAAATCGTAGGTCGAGTAGTCGTGGTAGATGAGGCCGAACTCGGCGTCCAAAAACGAGCCGTCGGCGGCTGCCTCGTCGGGCAGTGGCCCCATAAAGCGCCAGCTCGCCTGGGCACGCGCCCGCCAGTTGGCGTCGTCGACGCCAAACCAGCCGTCGCCGCGCAGCCCCAGGCGTGGCAGGCCTACAGCCGACAGGCGTCCGGCCGCCCCGGCGTGGACGAAGTGATTGAACTCGAAGGTCGGGTTGTAGACGTACTGGTAGCCGACCGACGCCGCCAGCGGCGGGCGCTCGAGCTCGGGCAGCCCGAAGCCGTCGCCGGTCGCCGACACCCCGTAGATGTCGGCGAGCCACGAGAAGAAAAAGGTCGTGCCGCCCAACGCCGTGATGCCCACAAGCGGGGTGATCGTCTCGTCGGCCGCCCCGGTGACCACCAGTCCGCCGATGCCGCCGACGAGGAGCCCTACGCCCGCCAGCTCCGCGCCCAGAAGCTTCCAGCCGGTCTCGGAGTCTCCGGCGACGAAGTGGCCGGCGCCGTGGACCACAAAGCCGGGTACCGCGGCCACGGCGATGGCCAGAGGCTCGACCTCGTCGGGCTCGTCGGGCTCGCCTGGCTCAGCAGCGACAGCGGCCGGCGCCTCCTCGGCGAGCGCCGGGGCCGCAGGGCTCATCGCCGCGATGAAGCACACCAGCACGAACACAGCCAAGCGGTGTCTGTAGAATCGGTCGTTCATACACTCATTCATTAAGTTCATCGGGCCTTTCTTAACGAACCGCCGCGCAACAGCAAAGCCTACGCGTATACCTTTGAGATGCACGCTGCGAGCAACCGGTGCATCACGGAGGCACGTCATGGACAAATCACCCTCGCTCTTCAAACGTGTGCTGCGCCCGCTGTTAATCAACGAGGTCGAGACGGGAAAGTCGGTCTGGTACCCCGAGCTGCAGCCGCGCGTCTACGACCGCGACCCCGAAGAGGTCTTCGACGCGGTGTGCGCGGTCGTAGACCGCCACCCGCGCTGGGCGCCCGAGAGCGACAACCCCGAGCAGATGCGCCTCGACGTCGAGGTGCGCACGAAGGTCGTCGGGTTCGTCGACGATATGGTCATCTGGGTGCAGCCCACCGACGACGGCCGGGCGGAGGTGACCGCGAGGAGTGCGTCGCGCATCGGGCAGGGCGACCTGGGGCAAAACGCGCGGACGATTCGCGAGTTGCTCGAGGGGGTTGATGAGTATTTGAAGGCATGAACCACGTGCCAAAACGCCAACACCCCGTGCACCTGTCTGGTGACACGGGGTGTTGGCTGTAGGGCCTGCAATTTCCATGTGGCGTGAGCCTCTTCACGCCTCATCATCTACATCTGATCATGCACGCGGCCTGGGCGGCTCGCGGCGGCTCTCCGGGCCGGGTTTGCTCGGCTCGTGAACGCTGACGCCCATGCGACTCAGGTGGTCGCGGGTGATCGCGCCGACGTTGTTCTCGAGCCATTCGGCCATGCGCTCCTCTTCGACGAGGATTTCCTCGCACACCCGGCGAATCTCGGGTTCGTTATACGCCTCCGCCGCTGCGATGAGCGACTTGTACGAGGCGATCTCCATCGACTCGAACGCGTAGTTGCTGATGGCCGCTTTGACCAGCTCATCGTCGGCCCCGGCGGCGCCCAGCGCTTGCATGGTGCCGCTGAACTTGCCGACCATTTCCTTGAGCACCGAGGTGTCTCCGCCGAGCTTGTTGATGCAGTCCTCCAGCCGGGTCTGCTGGCGGCGGGTCTCCTCGAGGTGGTCGGCGATGCGCCGGTGGACCTCCGGATGGTCCTTGACCCGTTTGACTTGCTTTTCGAGAATCGATTCGGCTGACGACTCCATGGCGTGCGCGTCGCGCAGCCACTTCAACAGCATGTTCTTGTCTTTGGCCATACTTCCTCCTTATCGACTTGGTAGAACGCGGGCCTCGACATTGCAGAGTGCAGCCGGAAGGCCCGATCGTTTGCCGCGCATGTGGGGAAGAGTCCCCATGACACGTCGGTTTGAATGCTGGACACCTCAGCGATCTCGACAAGGGTTGCCAAATGGTTGGGAAGCAAAAGGAAACGCGTGCATGGCTGCCAGGCGTGGAATCAGATCTGAGCGAGCTGCCCGCTCTGGTCGACCTGCTCGACGAGTTGCGGGTCACGGTGATCACCGGAGCCGGCTGTAGCACCGAGTCGGGCATCCCCGACTACCGCGGGCCGAAGACCCGGCAAAAGACGCGCAATCCGATCCAATATCGCGAGTTCGTGACCACCGAAGCGGCAAGGCGCCGCTACTGGGCGCGCTCGATGGTTGGCTGGCCGCGGTTTCGCCGCGCCGAGCCCAATGAGGCCCACCGGGCCATCCGAGAGCTTGAAGAGGCGGGCGTGTTGCGCGGCGTGATCACCCAGAACGTCGACCGGCTGCACCACCAAGCCGGCAGCCGGCGCGTCGTCGAGCTGCACGGCGCCCTCGCCGAGGTGCGCTGCCTGGAGTGCGACGCCATCGAGCCGCGCGACGACCTGCAGGAGCGCCTGACCCGCCTCAACCCCGAGTGGGGCTCACGCCACGCCACCGAACTCGCCCCCGACGGCGACGCCGAGTTGCCCACCGCCATCCCCGACGATTTCGTGATCCCGGCGTGCACGCAGTGCAGCGGCGTGCTCAAGCCCAACGTGGTCTTCTTCGGCGAAAACGTCCCCAAGCCGACGGTCACCGACGCCTGGCGCCTCGTCGACGAGGCCGACGCCCTGCTGGTCGTCGGCTCGTCGCTGACGGTCTACTCGGCGTTTCGCTTCGTGCGCGGCGCCGCCAAAAAGCGTTTGCCGCTGGGGATCGTCAACCTCGGCGAGACCCGCGGCGACGAGCACGCCTGGGTGCGCGTCGAGGCCCGCGCCGGCTTGGTGATGCCGCGACTTGTCGAGGCGTTGGGGTAGTTGAGATTTGAGGCGCTTCCAGGATCGAGATTTGAGGCGCCTCGGTTACAGAAGCGCCTGCTACATAAGCAATTAAGGACATAGGGGTTGCGTATCGGAACGTGGTCGCAACTCGCAGCCCCTATGTCCTTAATTGTATATTTAGAGGGCGTTGCTTATCGGCAAGGCGTTCAATATCCGACGAATCGCCCCCAGGATTTACAACGCCTCACGCTCTTTGTCCGCCGCCTCGCCCTCTTCGACCACAAACGTCTCGTAGCCCAGAATCGTGCCGTCTTTGACGGCCGTCTCCACCCGCCATCTGCCCGGCTGCACGTGGCGTTTGCGGGACCACATGCGCCAACCGTCCTGGCGGCCGCCGCGCATGTGGAAGGGGATGGCGTCAGTCTGGGTCCACTCGCCGTCGACCTCGCGGTACCAGCGGTGCTCCATGTCGACTTCGACGTCGTCGGGCGCAAAGATCGCGGTGAGCACGGCGACGTGCTCGCCGGGCTCCCACACCACGGTGGGGGCGCGGAGGCCCAGGTCGACGAGCCAATTCTGCTCGTCGACCATCGCGGTGTACTCGCCGTCGGTCTTTTGGAAATCGGTGCCGATGAGCGTGTGCTTCATAACCAGCGGTACCGGCGGCACCAGCCCGAAGACGTACAACCCCACCACGAACGCCGCCGCGCCGGTGGCCGAGTAGACCGTGCGGTAGGGCTGGCGGGCCAGCCGACACAGGCCCCAGATGAGCCCCACGGCGGCGGCCGAGCTCAGGTAAAACCACCACGGCGAGATGCTCTTGGCGATGTGCGGGACCACGAAGTTGAGCAGCATCACCAGGCTGACGCAGTAGATCGCCCACAAGAGATGGCGCTGCTTTTCGTCCCAGTGGGCGAACTCGTTGAAGACCATCGCCGCGAAGAGGCCCATCACGGTCAGCAGCGTGAACCATTCGCCGGCGCTTCGGAAATAGACCACCACCAGCGCGCTGAAGAGCGAGCCCAGACAGAAGTTGAGCCCGAAGCCGAGCCAGCGCACCCACTTGGCGGTCTGCTCATCGTCGGCCCGGCCCTCGTCGTCGGTGATGGCGACGTAGGGCTGAGCGACCAGGCACGCGGCCACGCCCAGCGCGTAGAAGCCGACCACGATCAGGTTCGTGGTGGTGACGACCCGGCCCAGGGTGAGCACGTCGAACAGGAAACCGCCCACGAAGAACGCCACCGGGAACCACGGGCGCCACTTTTCGGCGCGCGCCCGCAGCTCCCAGCGTTCATCGAGGCGGTCGAAATGCTGGCGGAGAGCTTCTTTCATCGACTCGTCATTTCATCTGTTCGTTACTGGGCATCTGACTCCGTGGGGCAACTCACGGCGTCGGCGTCATCGGCTTCGCTCGCGTCGAGTTGGACATTCTCATTCTTGTCGCTGAACTCGAAGTTGCCGCTGCACACGGTGGTCTCATGCTCGGCGCGAAAGTCTTTCTGCACGTAGTTGCCGATCAGGGTGGTGTCCTGCGCGTCGGCATATCCGGCTTTCAAGTCGCCGAAGACGATGCAGTTGGTGACCATGTTGCCGTTGCCCTTGATGTGCAGGTTGCCCTCGATGACGCAGTTGGTGAGGCGGCCGTCGTTGCCCTCGAGGTCGACGCTGCCCTCGATACGCACCCCGCGAATGGCGGCGTTGTTGCCGATCACTTTGACGTTGCCGCGCACGACCGAGACGTCTTCGCCCTGGCCGTAGAGCACGCCGTCGTTGCCCTTGAACTCGACGTTGTCGGTGATGTCGGCGCCGTCGTCTTTTCCATCTAACACGACCACCGTGCCATCTTCATCCGACTTGATGCTGCCTTTGTGCTCGTCGTGGGTGATCTCGTCGCCCGGATAGCAGACGGTATCGACGTATTCTCCGCTGTCGTCGACGATGACGTCGACGCGCGCATCGTCGCCGCATTCGTCTTGCGGGCTGACGCATTGCGAGCCGATCTCGATGCAGTCGTCGCCGGTGGGCGTGTCGTAGATCGCCGTCTCGCCGTTGCCGGTGACCACGGTCTGGCCGACGCCGGCGGGGCGTGCGGTGCCGGTGTCATCGCCGCAACCGGCGCCCACGACCAACAGAATCGCCATGCCAATCAAGTATCGCATTTTCATTTTCTCGCTCCACGTCATCAGGTAGACCAGCGGTGTACTCTCTACATGTTGAAGAGTACGCTTGAATCGCTCTCTTAATCAACTCAGGCGCGTCTTTTCCGTACTCTCGATGAGAACACCCTCCCTCATATCGAGCCTGCAGAGTACACTGACGCTCGCGCGTCCATTGCGGCAACCGCCTCGATGCTATACCGACGAATGGGCCCGTTCACCTATTCAACCTCCACCCTGTTGTTCCCATGCGCATCGAATCGAAAGGTCCCCACGATTTCTACCTCTCTCTCGACGTCAGCGAGTACTTCGAGGCCGAGTACGACCCCGAGGAGATCTTCAAGGGCGGCTATGCCCGCCCGCTGAACCTGGCCGACCGGACCGTGTTGGCGGTGATCCACTACAACGACAACCCGGTCGATCCCGCCTTCGAGGTCGAGCTTCCCGACCAGTCGCCGCCGACCGACGCCGAGGAGGCCGAGATTCGCCGGCAGGTCGGGCGCATCGTCGGCTCGGAGCTCGACGTCGAGGCGTTCTACGAGCAGGTCCAAGACGACCCGGTCATGGGCCCCATCGTCGAGGAGCACTACGGCTTCAAGCGCCTGTCGCGCGGCCAGTTCTTCGAGGACGCGATGCGCCACATCATCCGCACGCGCATCTCGCACGAGCCGACCAAGCAGCGCATGGTCCAGGACGTGCGCAAGACGTGGGGCGTGGCCTTCGAATGGCGCGGGCGCACCTACTACTCGTACCCGCGCCCGGAGGTGCTGCGCTCGGTCGACCCGAGTGACCTGCGCGAGTTCGGCATCTCGCGGCGCAAGGGGGAGTACGTCACCGGCCTGGCCGACTTGATCGCCTCGGGCGAGCTCGACCCGCTGGCGCTCGAAGCAATGGACGCCCACGCCTTCTGGGAGGCGGTCACCTCGGTGCGCGGCATCGGCCCGTCGACCGCCCAGAACCTGATGTTCCGGCGCAACCGCCACGACGGCGACTTCATGTCGCGCAAGACCAAAGGCCAAGAGAAGGGCTGGCGGCGCTGGATCCTGCCGAACTACGGCGTTGACCCCCACGAGGCCACCGACGAGGACTACGAGCGCATCCGCGACCGCTGGCGCGGCTTCGAGGCGCTCGTCTCCCAGTACATGTTCTACGACTGGCTGATGAGCGAGTTGGAGGGTGAGGAGGGGTGACTACTTCGCACCTGAACCACCGAGCGATACGCAGCCCCTATGTCCTTAATTGCTTATGTAGCAGGCGTTTCTGAAACCGAGGCGCCACATATTTCGATATTGAACGCCCTGCCGATCAGCAACGCCCTCTACATAGGCAATTAAGGACATAAGGGCTGCGTGTTGCGACGTGATTCAGATTCGCAATTTCGTATCGCGACGTGATTCAGATTCGCGATGGGCGTGTTGCAATGTGATTCAGGGCTGCGATGGAGATGATTCGCATTCGTCCTCCTCAGACTCAGACTCCGATCCCGACTCCGACTCGAGCGTGCACCACTTCTCGAAGTGCGACCAAGTATTGCCGTTTCGATGATGGTCTTTTTGGTGTGCGATATACTGCTTTGTCCGCTCTATCTGTCCGCGGCTTATAGTGAACGCGGAAAATCCAGCTTGCCACTCGAGCGTCGGCATACTGTCATTCTTAGCGCGGACTTCCTCCCAAGCTTCGAGCGAACGCTGTTTGAAGGCGTCCACCACGTCTTGAACACAGCTCTCCAGGTTCCAACCGAACAGCGAATGGGTGTGGTTCCACGCCGAGTTGACACAGATTGGCACCATTCCGTTTTCCTTCGCTGTGTCCCGAATAGCTCGATGAATCGCAACCTCGCCGTCGCCACGTAAGATGTGGCTCCTGCCCTTGGTGCCCCACACGAGGTGCACATATAGCTCCCAATAGCTCTGCATTGATCGCTCCTCTCACAGTAGTAATGATCGTTCACACGGGCCTCATTACTGTTTTCGGCAGAGCAGGCCGTTTTGTTGCGTGCGATCTCGAAATCTTTGCCGAAATCGACGCTGGAAGCGTGCCTGGGCAGGGTTGGAAATTCAGTTCTCTGTTGGTGGTGTTTGCACACCTGAACCACCGAGCGATACGCAACCCCTATGTCCTTAATTGCTTATATAGCAGGCGTTTCTGAAACCGAGGCGCCACATATTTCGATATTGAACGCCTTGCCGATCAGCAACGCCCTCTACATAGGCAATTAAGGACATAAGGGCTGCGAGTTGCGACGTGGTTCAGATTCGCGATTTCGTATCGGGACGTGGTTCAGATTCGCAAATCAGGTTTCGCAACGCAGTCCCTCACGGACACGCCTCCTGACTCCCCGCAAAGCACTGGAATTCGAGCGCGGTGCACGACGGGCTGCGCCCGCCCTCGCACGCCTTGCGGATATACTCGTAGCCGCGCTTGGGGTCGGGCGGCAGGCTGCGGCCGCGAAGGTGCATCACCCCGAGGGTGTGACACGACAGCATGAACCCCTCGGTGCACGCCTTGTCGTATAGCTGGACGGCCCGCTCGACGTCGCGCTCGACGCCGTCGCCTCGCCGGTACAGGTTCGCCATGTAGTTGCAGCCGGTCGATACGCCCGCTTTGCAGGCCTGGTCGTACTGCAGGGCGGCCTTCGCCGGGTCGGACTCCTCGCCGTCGAGGCCCGCCTCGAGCATGAAGCCGTAGCCCAGGCACGCCTGGGGCTGCTTGGTCGCCTCGCACATCTCGCGAAGCTTCTGGGCCGAGCGCGCCGGCTCGAGTATCTCGGCGCCGCACTCACCGCCTTCGACGCAGTCGTGGGCGAACAGGTAGGTGAGCTGCGGACACGCCTCCGGATGCCCCAACTGACACGCCTTCTCGAGCAGCGCGGCGGCGCGCGCCGGGCTCTTCTCGACGCCTTCGCCCTCCAGATAGCGCCGCGCCAGGTTGCGGCAGCCGAGCATCGAGCCCAGCTCGCACGCTCGCCGGTACAACTCGGCGGCCTTGTCCTGGTCGACCTCGACCGCGCGGCCCTGCTGGTACATCACCGCCAGGTTGTTGCACGCCATCGCGTCAGGGTCCTGCGACTGGCACGCCTGCTCGTACAACTCCTTGGCCTTCGCCTCGTCCTTGGCCACCGACTCGCCGTTCTCGTACAGCACCGCCAGGTCGTAGCAGGCGCTGGCGACCTCGCGCTCGCACGACGCCTTGAAGTAGCGAATCGCCTGCTTCGGCTTGGCGGACGCCTCGAGCTTCATCCCCTGGAAATAGCAACTGCGCGCGTCGACGTCCTTGCAGGGCGACTCCGACTGCGCCTTCTCCCACGCGGCGGACGCGCTGGTGGGCTTGGTGCCCTGAGTATCGTCGATGTTTTGGGTCGAACTGCCCGTCGAACATCCGACGATTAGACTCGACACGGCGAGCGCGGCGAACAGGCGCGTGGTGTGCATGCGGGGCTCCGGATGAGGATGTTGTGGTGGAGTAAATGTATGGAGGATGGGGGGGAGAGGCAAGTGGGGGCACGGTTACGGTTACGGCTACGGCTACGGTTTCGGTTACGGTTACGGCTACGGTCACGGTTACGGTTACGGTTACGGTCGCGGTTACGGTCGCCGGGAGCCGGAGATCGGTCACCGAAGACCCCGGCGGGTTCACCCTTGTTCTTACCCACAAATCTGAAATCGTTTTGATAAGCGGAGGCGCAAGCCGAAGCGCCACCCCTCGTAGCGTAGCGGAGAGGGGTCTCTGTAGCCCCATGTGACCGAAGGGAACGTGGGGGGAGGGGCGATGCTCGACACACCCACGCTTCGCGAATTGACGCATGGCCAAGGAGGTCGTGAGTTGAAAACGTCGAGAAGCGACCACGTGTCGAGGGGCCCCACGGCGCTCCGGGCGTTCCCTTCGGTCACACCCGGCTACAAAGACCCGGCAAACAACGCCGGGTGTCGCTCCGCCTCCGGCTTCGCTCATCAGAAGACATCGAGTCGGAGGCCTTCCACAGCCCGTGCGTCTAGAAGAGCCAAACGTGGTCGAGAAAATTGTGGGTAAGGATGAGGGTTCACCCCGCCGGTGAAAGAGCCTGAGCAGCTACCGAGGTGGCCAACCGCCCGAAGACCCCGGCGGGTTCACCCCGCCGGTGAAAGAGCCTGAGTAGCTACCGAGGCGGCCAACCGCCCGAAAGAGCCACGACTCACGACCCACGACTCGAGACCGGCGCGCAGCGCCCCCACGACGACGTACCGGTGCGTCTGCCGGCGAATTTCGCCGGCATGGGCGTTGCGGATTTGCTTGTGATTGTGATCGGCTAACGGGCTAGGCCCGCCCCGTTTTGAAGCCACCTCGGATAGGTCATGCGCTCAGCACATGCCCACCCCGACGCCACTGCCTACGACCACATCGACGCCGCTGCGGCACTCCCATGGCACAGGCCCATCTTCACGCCACGTCTGACTTCGGCGCATCAACAAGCCCGCACCGGGCAAATCCGATAACTGCGCTCCGCCGCAAGGGCGAAGCTACCGGCTCCACCTCCGCCGAGCGCGCCGATGATGTACTTGGCCGACATCCCATCGAAGATACGCTCGCTACGAAGGCTTTGTTTTGCGGATCGGGAAACCGTTCCGCCGCAAATGCCCTGAGCCCAACCGGCTCAGCCACCAGGGAGTGAGCCAAGGCCAACCTCGACTCACCCGCCCGTTTCAAATTTGTGGGGAAATTCGTGCGCACGATACTTCCACCCCTCATTACGGTTTTCGGCAAAAAGCAAAAATTGTTGCGTCTTTTTTCCGAAATCGCCCCGTGACGGTCGTTCTGGGTGGTGTTTCTCTGTTGCACCGATCGAGGGCGTCGAGGTGAGGTCGCGACTCGTCGTGGTGACAAATTGGCCGTCGAGGTGACCAGAGTGGCCGTCGAGGTGAGCAGAGGAGTCGTCGAGGTGAGCAGAGGAGTCGTCGAGGTGGTCGAAAAGGTCGTCGAGGTGGTCGAGAAGGTCGTCGTGGTGACAAATTGGCCGTCGTGATGAGCAGAGGAGTCGTCGAGGTGAGCAGAGTGGCCGTCGAGGTGAGCAGAGTGGCCGTCGAGGTGAGCAGAGTGGCCGTCGAGGTGAGCAGAGGAGTCGTCGAGGTGGTCGAAAAGGTCGTCGAGGTGAGCAGAGGAGTCGTCGTGATGAGCAGAGGAGTCGTCGAGGTGAGCAGAGCGGCCGTCGAGGTGAGCAGAGCGGCCGTCGAGGTGAGCAGAGCGGCCGTCGTGGTGCCGGAGCGTCAGCTGCCGTCGAATTCGTCGACCTCGTAGACGAGCGCGCGCATCTCGTCGGACCAGTAGTCTTGAGGCAGGCCGGCCTTGCGTTTGACGTGGCGTACGAAGAGCGCCGGGTCGGGGCATTGGTCCCACACCGACGGCAGCAGCGTGCCGCGCTGGCCGTGGCAGGTGAGCACCAGCCCGTGCACGCCCGGCTCGAGCGCGGCGACCAGGTCGGCTTCGCTCGTCACGTCGAGCTCGCGCAGGGGGCTGAGCACCGAGATGTGCAGGCTGAGGCGCTCGAGGTCGTCGGCGCTCAGCGGGTCGAAGCGCGGGTCGCGAAACGCGGCCATGTAGGCGTTGTGGGCGATGTCGCGGCCGAGGGGGCGCCGGGCTTCGAGGGAGCCGATGCACCCGGCGAGTTCGCCGTCGAGGTAGACGGTCACGAAGGTGGCGCGCGGCTCGGCCAGATACCCCTCGAGCTCGGCGTCGCGCAGGTGCAGCGGCTCGTCGTAGTGCACCCCGCGGGTTATGGAGGCGACGGCCAGCTCGACGAGCTCGGCCCGCTGCGCCTCGGTGAGCCGTTCTTGCTGGCTCTGTTGGTCTTGGCTCTGTTGGTCTTGGCTCTGTTGGTCTTGGCTCTGTTGGTCTTGGCTCTGTTGGTCTTGGCGAGTGCGGTCGACAGTCTCGACGGCCATGGTACTCTCGGGGGCGTTGGAACGAATGACGCGCCTATCCTAGCAAGCCGTCGGCGGATCTTGCCACCGAGGAACATGATCTTGCCACCGAGGAACAGAGGAGAGTTTCCGTGAAGCAGTATTTGGTCGCTATCTTCGCCATGAGTTCGATGGTCGGCGTGGGCTGTTCGAGCGCGCCGGCGACGCAGGAGGTTTCCGCTGTGCAAGATCCAGAGAGGGCGCAAAACACAGACAAGCCGCTCGACATCCAGGGCCACCGCGGCGCGCGCGGCCTCAAGCCCGAGAACACGCTGCCGGCCTTCGAGGCGGCGCTCGACCTGCAGGTCGACACCCTCGAGTTCGACCTGCACCTGTCCAAAGACGACCGGCTGGTCGTCTGGCACGACCCGTTCGTGAGCGCGAAGAAGTGCGTGGTGCCCGACGGCGTCGACGATCTGCCCGACCCGGCGGCGCTGCGGGCGAAGGATGCGAGGTTGCGGGTGCGCAACCTGACGGCCGACCAATTGGCGCGCTACCGGTGCACGCAGAACCCGGATCCGAAGCGCTTTCCCGCCCAGGACGCCTCCCCCACGGCGCTGGCCGGCGACGACTACGGCATCGTGACCCTCGAGCGGGTCTTCGCGTTCGTCGAGCGCTACGCCCAGAGCCCGCAGAAGACCGACGGCCAGCGGGACAACGCGCGCCGGGTGCGCTTCAATATCGAGACGAAGCGCAAGCCCAGGCAGCCTGCCAATATCGGCGACGGGTTCGACGGCGAGCGGCCGGGGACCTTCGAGCGGGCGTTCGTGGAGGCCGTCGAGGCGCGTGGGCTGCAAGATCGGGTGACGCTGCAGAGCTTCGACCATCGCTCGCTGTGGGCGGCGCGCACGATCGCGCCGTGGCTCGAGCTGGCCGCGCTCGAGAAGAAGCGCCGGGGGCCGCTGGCCGCGTTGGCCGACAAGGGCGCGGCCGTCTGGTCACCGCGCCACACTCTCGTCACCGCCAAGTCCGTGGCCGAGGCCCACGCCGCGGGCTTGCGCGTCAAGCCGTGGACGGTCAACGACGCCGAGCGCATGCAGGCGCTCGTCGACCTCGGCGTCGATGGCATCATCACCGACCGGCCGGATCTAGCCGGCGATCTTTAGGGCTCCATTCAGGGCTCGAGCACGATCGAGCCGGTCGTCTCGCGTCCCTCGAGCGCCCGGTGGGCGTCGGCGGCGTCGGCCAAGGGCCACCTGTGGCCGACGTCGATGTGCACTGCGCCCGCCTCGACGACCTCGAAGAGCGCCTGCGCGCTCTTCTCGAGCTCGTCGCGCGTGGCGATATAGTCCATCAAGCTGGGGCGAGTCAGGTACAGCGAGCCGCGCTTGGACAGCTCGAGCGGGTCGACCGGGTCGGGCGCGCCCGAGGCGTTGCCGAAGGCCACGAGCATCCCGCGCCGGGCCAGCGAGTCGAGCGAGCCGCGAAGCGTGTCCTTGCCCACCGAGTCGTACACCACGTCGACGCCGCGGCGGTCGCGTCGTCGATGGCGTCGGGCAGGCGCACGAGCTTGTCGGCGTCGATGCGCCGCGTCTGGGCGTAGGCCCCGGGCGGGCCGCCCGCGTAGGCGACGCGGTCGCCGACGGCGACGGTGTCGACCTCGGCGCCGACCGCTTCGACCACCCCGGCTGCCTCCATGCCGATGGCGTGGGGCAGCTCGGGCAGCGGGTACAGCCCGCTGCGATGGTAGGTGTCGATGAAGTTGACGCCGATGGCGGTCTGGCGGATGCGGGCTTCGTTGGGGCCGGGGGCGCCGAGGTCGATCTCTTCGTAGCGCAGTACGCCGGGGCCGCCGGTTTCGTGGATTTGGATGGCTTGGGGCATGGGTCGTGGTGCCTGGGGCGCGGTCTTGGGGTTTTGGGGTCTTGGGGTCTTGGGTAATGATGGGGATTGGGAGTGGGTTTGCAAGGTGAGGGGGCAGCTGCGGCCTACGGTTTACACGATCCGAGGTGTGTTTAGATACAGACTACCGACGTCCTTCAATGAGTAGCCTGTAAGCAGGAGTTCGAGATGATTCGACATACACGCAAGACCGCCGGACTGATCGTCATGCTCTTCGTCGTGAGCCTCGCCGGGCTTTCGGCGTGTGACTACAACGGCACCGAGGAGGGCGTCGTCGACGAGGAAGGCGTCGCGCAAGAGGAGATGGGGGCCGAGGAGGAGGCGGCCGCCGTCGAGGAGGAGCCCGCCGCTGAGGAGGAGCCCGCCGCTGTCGAGGGTGACGACGAGCTCTTCGGCGGCTGGGACGCCGACGAGAATGAGCAGATCATCGAGGACGAGTTCGCCGCCGGCCTCAAGCAGCAGGGGTATTTCTCGCAGTGGGACGCCAACGGCGACAAGCAGCTCGACCCCAAGGAGCTCACCGGCGGTGTGTTCGGCGCGTGGGATACCGATGGTGACGGCGCGTTGACCGAGGAGAACTACGAGGAGGCCTCCGACAAGTGGTTCGACGAAGACGACGCCTTCGGTGACTTCGACGAGCTCGACAAGGACGACGACGAGTCGGTGACCCGCGAGGAGTTCGTCACCAACGCGACCTCCGAGGAGCTCTACGACGAGTGGGATCTCAACGACAGCGAGCTCATCGAGGAGCAAGAGTTCGGTGAGGGCCTGTTCTCGATTTGGGACGACGACGAAAGTGGTTGGCTGGGGCCCGAAGAGTTCCGGTTCTAGACGGTCCTAAACGAAGCGCGGTCACCACGGATCGCCGGCCCTCGGACGCCCGGGAGCGTCCGAGAGCATTAATATTAACAGGATTAATACGTCTATGCTGTTGCATATGCGCAACGCGGTGCGGTACGGTGACCTCGTTCGAGCAGTTGACTCCTTTCCCACTGACTATCTGGCGCACTCCGTACGAGGGCACAGTCGAGAGAGTTTCGAGTGAGTACACGCGGAGCAGATGATCTGGCCGACCTGCAAGAGACGGTCGGGTCGCTCCAGCAGGAGTGTGAGCAAAAGGAGCGCTTTATCGCCACCTTGGCTCACGAACTCCGCAACCCCATCACCGCCCTGCGTGCCGCCGTGCATCTGCAGGACTTGAGCGGTGACGACCCCTCCATTCGCAAAAAGACCTTCGACATCATCGCCCGGCAGACTGATCACATGGAGCGTCTCATCGACGATCTGATGGACGTCTCCCGGTTGAGCCGGGGCAAGATCAGCCTCGATACGCGCGTGCTCGATCTGACCTCGGTGGTCGCGCAGGTCTTCGTCGACCAGCAAAAGAGCTTCGACGACCTCGGCGTCGAGCTGACCGTCGAGCTCGGCGACGAGCCCATCTGGGTCGAGGGCGACGAGATGCGCTTGACTCAGGTGCTGAGCAACCTGCTCAACAACGCGCGCAAGGCGACCGAGGCGGGCGATCGGGTGACCGTGGCGGTGCATAGTGACGCCGACGCGGTGCTCGAGGTGCGAGACACCGGCGTGGGCATGGAGAACGGGGAGGTCGAGCGCATCTTCGACCTGTTCGCCCAGGCGGAGGCCGGCGAGCGACGCGACGGCGGGTTGGGGCTCGGGCTGGCGATCGTCAACGGCATCGTTCGTTTGCACGACGGTGAAGTCGACGCCGAGAGCGCGGGGCCCGGGGAGGGCGCGACCTTTCGGGTGCGCTTGCCCTTGTCGACGCGGCCGCGTGCCGGCGACGAAGCGTCCGACGGCCAGACCGTCGTGCGCGAGCGCAGCATCCTGATCGTCGAAGATGACCGCGACGTCGCCCAGCTGCTCGTCCAACTACTCGAGCTCGAGGGCCACCGCGTCGAGTTGGCCCACGACGTCGAAGAGGGGCTCGACAAGCTCAAGGCCCACACCCCCGACACCGTGCTGTGCGACCTGCACCTTCCGGGCAATCTCGACGGTCATGCGCTGTGCCGGGCGGTCAAGATCGACCCGCGCTTCGATTCGGTGCGCCTGGTGGCGATGACCGGTCTGGGCTGCAGCGAGTTGCGCGAGGCGAGCCTCGACAGCGGCTTCGACGAGCACCTGACCAAGCCCATCGATCTCGATGAGTTGCGCCGCGCGCTCAAGCCGCGCGAGTAGCCCCGACCGGCCTCTTGTCGCCGGTATCCTTCAGTGCACCGTGCGCTGGCGTCCCACCCACAGCGCGATCTGCCCCATGGCGATGACTTCGGGTCTGCGCGAGGTCGCCTCGATCAACTCCACCATCTTTTCGTACAAGAGCGGGCTCTCGTCGCGAATGCGCTCGAGCTTGTCCTCGCGCCCGGCGGCGATGCCGCGCACCGACACCGCGTCAATGCGCTCGACGCCGACGGAGTCGAAGAGCGCGTCGATGTCGCTCGTCTCGGCGTAACACCCCTCCTGAAAGCCCGCATCGGACGGATTCTGATAGATGTGCTCTTCGAGGGCGCGATCGATGGTGTCGCTGTCGAGCTGCTCGGGCCACTCGGCCGCGCGGTCGATCAGGCGCACAAAGCCGCTGGCCGCAGGGAGGTATTGCACGAAGGCCAGGCCTCCCGGGCGCAGCAGGCGGGCGACCTCGGCGGCGGCGCGTCGTCGGTCGTCGGGGTCGATGAGGTGGTAAAAGGGCCCGAACGCCACGACCGCATCGAAGCTGTCGGCGTCGAGGGCGTCGACCGCGCGCGCATCTCCCTGCTCGACGGCGTCGACGCGCTCCCACAGGTCGTGCTCGGACAACTCGCGGCGCGCCCGGCGCACGTGCTTATCGGACAGGTCGACCAAAGTCATCTGGTGGCCTCGGCGAGCCAGCTCGATGGTATAGCGGCCCGGCCCGCCCCCCAGGTCGAGCACCCGGCTGTGGGGCGCGAGATGTGCGTGGAGGGTGCGCAGGCAGCGTCGCATCTCCAGGCGGCCGGCAGGTGTTTCGAGCCGGCCCCACTCGTCGTATTGGGCGTAGTACTTTTGAATGGCGTCGATACTCATCGCAGACTCTCGGTCGATGGGTCGCGTGGCGTCTGGTCGCATGACCTCTGGTCGCATGGCCTCTGGGTGTCAATGTGGACACCTGCAAGATTCCAAAAAGTCGGGGGTTCACGATTCGCCCGCGATGTCGATGTTCGACGTAGCGAGATTTTCTGCGTCCGGAGGCATCTATGGCGACCGAGCCGCTCGACTGGAACGCCAAATACGACTGCCGGGGGCTGTTGTATGGACACCAACCCAATAGCTTTTTGGCCGAACACGCCGCCTCGCTCATTCCGCGTCAGGCAACCATCCTGAGCCTGGGCGAGGGCGAGGGTCGAAACGCGGTGTGGTTGGGCAGGCATGGATGGAAGGTGTGCGCGGTGGATGTGTCCGCGCACGCGTTGGCCAAGCTGCACCGCTTGGCCGCCGAGGCCGGAGTGGACATCGAGACGCGGCGCGCCGACGTCAGCGCCTTCGACGCCGGTTGTGCGACTTACGGGGCGGTGATCATTTTGCACATGCACCTGCCGCCCGAGGCGCGCCGCCAGGCCCACCGGCGCGCGATCAACGCGCTCGCGCCCGGCGGCGTGCTGTTGCTCGAAGCGCTGCGCCCCGAGCAACTCGAGCAGCCCTCGAGCGGGCCGACCGCCGTCGAGTGCCTCTACACCGCCGACGAACTCGCCGAGGACTTCGCCCCGCTCCAGATCAAATACTTGGGCACCGAAGACAGAGATATCCGCGCCGGCCAGCATCAGGGCATCACGAGTGTGGTCAGCCTGATTGGACGCAAGCCGGGCTGAGGTGCATGAAGGCGCAGATGGAGGTGGGGGGCTAGCTCAACCCGGACAAGACCGCCAAGAGGCTCTTTTGGTCCTCGAGGGTGCCGCCGACTTTACGGCGCGGCTCGGGCTGGACGCGCACCAGAAGCGGGGTGACCAGCGCCCCGTCGCGCGCGGCGCGCCTGGGGTGCTCGGTCACGTCGACCACTTCGACGTCGGCCTCGTGGGGTTGCAGGATATCGAGCGCCGTCTCCAGGTTGCGTCGAGCCAGGGTCGACGCACGCGAGTTGGGGGCCACATAGAGGCGCAGCTGCAGGGTCTGGTCCGACGGTTTATTCATCGGCCTTGTCCCTGCGGGTGTGTCCCCGGCGACGTGCAAGTTCTTGGACGAAGTGCTCACGTCGCTCGCGCTGTTTACGTTGACGCTCATCGAGTTTCTCGAGCTCGGATTTACGGCGCTGTTGCTCGTGGCGAAGCGCCTCCAACTTCATGTCGATTTCGTCGAGAGCCAGGCGCTCGTTTTGCTTCTCGAGCTCCAGCTCTTCGACTTGGCGGGCCGCCTCGGCCTTTTCTCGCTGCTCTTTCTCCCAGCGAAGCGTGCCCATCAAGACTTCGCCACCGCCGGTGTAGACCGGAGCGAGAGTCACGCCGTCGTCGTCGAGCAACAATTCGCGCACCTGGTTGGAGTGCTTCATGCCGCGCGATTTGATGACCGACAGGGCCCGATTCCGCTCGCCACCCTGCTTCTGGTAGGACAGGTGCAGCCAGGTGTCCGCGATCGTCGAAAGTCCTACCGGTGTGGCTTCGATCTCGGGCGACTTCGTCGCCAGTAGCGTCGTACTTACGATAGTAATGCCCGCGCTTTTGGCGAAGTCAATCAAGCGCAGCGCGGCATCCTCGGCGGCCTGGGTGTCCCCGAAGTGGGTGAACACCGAGATGGGGTCGATGACAAGATTCTCGGCCCCGTGGTCCTGAGCGGCGTTGATAATCTCGACGACGTGGGTCTCGGGGCTGTAACCGCGGGCGCGCAGCGACAACATGTCGATGACCCCTTCGGTCACAAAGGGCTCGAGGTCCAGGCCGACCGACTGCAGGTTGCGCACGATCTGGTTGGCGTCCTCGTCAAAGCTCACATACAGGGTTCGCTCGCCGTTCTGCGCGGCCTTCCGGGTGAAGGCTCCTGCCAGCGTGGTCTTGGCGGTGCCCGGCGCCCCGGAGATGAGCACCGAGGTGCCGCGGAAATACCCGCCGTCCATCATGGCGTCGAGGCGATCGACGCCCGTCGAGACGCGCTCGGTGGAGACCTGGTGGTCGATCTCGAAGCGCGAGCCCACGGCCACGTCGATGCCGCCGCTGGTGATCGTGAACGGAAACTCGTTCGACGAGTGCGACGTGCCGCGGTACTTGGACACGCGCATCCCGCGCATGGCGGTGTGCCCGACCAGGTTGTGGCTGAGCTGGACCACACAGTCGGCCATGAACTGCAGCTGGTCGTAGTGCGGGTCGATCTCGGCGCCCTGCGGGTTCGTCTTGGCTGTGATCACACCGCTGATGCCGTTTTGGAGCACCCAGTCTCGCAGGCGGAACACCTCGCGGCGCACCGCCAGCGGATTGTCCAAGAAGCCGAGCAACACGTCGATGCCGTCGAAGACGACCCGCCGCGCCCCCGTCTCCTCGACCTGCGCGCTCAGAATCGCCAAAAGGCCTTGCAGGTCGAAGTCGGTGCCGTCGAGCACCGTGTTTCGAAGCTGGGCGTCCATGAACGTGACTTCGTCGGGGCTCTCGAAGCCGCCCGGCCACGCAAACCCGGCCGCGTTCATCTTGATATGCTCGGCGTTCTCCTCGAACGCCACCAAGATACCCGGCTCGTCGTAGTCGAGCGCCCCGTTGACCAGCGTCTGCAGGGCGAATACGGTCTTGCCGGCACCGGGACCGCCCATCACCACAGTGACACGGTTCTTCGGCAGACCCCCTTCGGTGATCTCGTCGAAGCCGCGCATCCCCGTCGGTGTTTTCTGGATGCGAGTGATATTCTGGTTCACGGATTGCTCCTGTATGTTAAAGCTTTTTTAGAGGAAGCTTTATATGTGTAAAAAACACACTAATACGCGCGTCGTTAACGCTAGACGCGAGATCAGTATTAGGATAAATCACCGTTTTAGTGCAAGGCCCGCAAGCGAGTGAGAAGGGGCTAGAGGGCCGATTTGGTACTAAAATCTTGAAAAGAGACACGGCAAAATCATGAAATGGATTCAAGAAGAAGATGGTCGCGTTGTGCTCAGTTTGGAGCGCGGTGAGACCCTGCGCGAAAACGTAGAATCGGTGGCGGCTGAGCTCGGCTTCAAGGCCGCCAAGGTCTCGGCCATCGGCGCCCTCGAAGATCCGGAATTGGGCTGCTACGAGCTCGACGACCGCGAGTATATCCACCGCACGTTCGACGGCATCTGGGAGCTCTTGTCGCTCGAGGGCAATATCAGCCTGCTCGACGGCGAGCCCTTCTTGCACGCGCATTGCTCGATTTCGGGCCACGACTTCAAGGTGTTGGGCGGGCATCTGTTCGACGCCAAGGTCGGCGTGGTCGTCGAGATGTTCATCGAGCCGTTCGACACGCCGCTGCCGCGCATTCCCTGCGAGGCGATCGGGTTGCCGCGTTGGGAGCCGGGCGAAGAAGCGTGAGGTGTGAGTTTTGGGGGGATTGTGCCTATGTTTGGGGGGCGAACTTTCCGACCCCTACCTGAGGTTATGCGCCATGGATTACGAGACGTTCATCGATCATCTCGAGCAGCACACCGACTTGTGGTCTCGTGAGAAGGTCGAGCAGGTCGCCGCGACGACGCTGGAGGTGCTCGGCGAGACGCTTTCGACGCCGGAGCGCACCTGGGTCTCCAAACGCCTGCCGGCGCGTCTGGGGGATGCGCTCACTCGCACCTGGGGCGGCCAGCGTTTCGACATGGACGAGTTCAAAGACCGTATCAGCCATCGCGAGGGGCTCGTCGAAGATTTCGCCGGCGAGCAGGCCCAGGTGGTCTGTCAGGTCTTGGCCGACGACCTCGACAAGGAGGTCGTCGAGTACCTCATCGCGCACCTGCCCGCGCCATTCCCGGCGCTGTTTCAGCGTCCCGTGTGAAATCCTTTGAAACTCGCCGCCTGTTCGATGCGTCTCGTTTGCAGAGGAGATTGCCGAGACTCTCGACAAGAGTGATATCCAGATGAACAAGCATATTGTCCCGATTTTACTCGTCCTTCTGGCCGTCGTGCTCGCCATCAGCGCATGCAAGCCGACCCGATCGGCCGACGAGGGCTCCGATACCGTCGCCGCGGAGAACGAAGAGCAGGCGTCGGGTGAGCAGGTCGAGTCTGCTGGAGAGGCCCAAGAGAGCGGGCAGGGCACCGAGGCGCTGCCGCCGACGGCTGAAGATCCCTCCCTCGAGATTGCCACGTTCGCCGGTGGCTGCTTCTGGTGCATGGAGCCGCCCTTCGACAAGGTCGACGGCGTGGTGCGCACCATCTCCGGATATACCGGGGGCAAAGAGAAGAGTCCGACCTACAAAGAAGTCTCCTACGGCAAGACGACCCACGCCGAAGCGGTGCGCGTCTATTACGAGCCCGACACGGTTTCCTACGAGGAGCTGCTCGACGTCTTCTGGCGCAACATCAATCCCACCCAGAAAAACGGCCAATTCGTCGACATCGGCAGCCAGTACCGCACCGCCATCTACGTGCACGACGACGAGCAGCGAAAGCTCGCCGAGCAATCGCGCCGCGAGCTCGAGGCGTCGGGGCGGTTCACCGAGCCGATCGTCACCGAAATCGAGCCGGCCGGCACCTTCTGGAAGGCCGAGGAGTACCACCAGGACTTCTACAAAAAGAGCCCGGTGCGCTACAAATCGTACCGCAGCGGCTCGGGGCGCGACGAATTCATCGAAAAGGTTTGGGGCGACTCGGAGTGAGCGATGGGGCGCGCAGGGGCTTGCGGGGTAGAGAGCGGCGTGGCAGTTTAGCCGCAAGTTCTAACACCCCCATCGAGGAGATCCGATGCGCCTCTTTTCGCTTTGCCATCGCTGGATTGTTTGCCTGCTCACCGCCGTTGTCATGCTCGCAGCCGGCTGCGCGTCGAGCACGCCCGTGACCGACGCGCCGCTCGAGGCGACGAAGCAACAAGAGCTTCGCCAGACGCTCGTCGGTACCTGGCAGCACACCCACACCGAAGACGCCGACGGCCAGCGCGAGCCGATGAACGCCGCCAAGATCACGTGGACGTTTAACAACGACGGTACCGGCGTGTATCACCAAGTGGTGCCGACGATCGGCATGGACGCCAAGAATCCGTTCCAGTGGCAACTCGAGGGGCGCAATATCCGCCTGTCGATGGAGACGGGAAGCGACGCCACCTACTACCGCGCCGACGAGTGGGCCGCCGGTCAAATGAAGTGGTTCAACTACACGCTGAGCGATTACTACATCGTCAAAAAGCAGTAACGGAGCCCTATGGGCATCTCCTTTGACAACTTGAAGCCGCCTCGATGGGGCGGGCCGGTGCCCGGCCCCGTCGAGCGCGACCCGTGCGTGCTCGGCCCCGACGTGGTCCTCGACCCGCCGGTGGTGCTCTCGCCGATGGCGGCGGTGACCAACCCGCCGTACCGGATGATCTGCCGAGAGATGGGCGCCGGGCTGGTGGTCACCGAGATGATCCACGCGCGCAAGCTCGTCGAGGGTGACGAGCGTACCTGGCAGATGCTCGATATCCGCCCCTCGGAGCACCCGGTCAGCGTCCAGCTCTTCGGCAACGAGCCGTCGGTGCTCGCCGAGGCGGCCGCGATTGTGGCCGAAGAGGGCGCCGACGTGGTCGACCTCAACATGGGTTGTCCCATGCGCAAGGTCGTCTCCAACGGCTGCGGGGCGGGGCTGCTCGAAGATACGAAGCTCATCTACGAGATCTTCCGGGCGATGAGCGACGCGGTCGACGTGCCGGTGACCGGTAAGATTCGCGCGGGCTGGGAGGAGAGCAACGCGGTCGACGTCGGCCGAGCCATGCAAGACGGCGGGGCGGCGGCGGTGACCATTCACGGGCGCACCCGAAGCGACATGTACGACGGCCACGTCGACCTGGCGATCATCGCCGAGCTCAAGAAGGCCGTCGACATGGTCGTCATCGGAAACGGCGACGTGCATGACTGGCAGTCGGCTCGGCGTATGTTTCACACCACCGGATGTGACGCGGTCATGGTCGCGCGCGGCGCGCTCGGCAACCCATGGGTATTTCGCGAGCTCGCCGCCGACTTGGCCGGCGAGGAGGTGCCCGCACGGCCCGACCTGGCCGAGAAGCGCCGCACGCTCGCCCGCCACGTCGACCTGTATATCGACACATTCGGCGAAGAGCGCACGACCTTCGAAATCCGCAAGCACCTGTTGTGGTATTTTCGGGGGACCCCCGGGGAGAAGACGCTTCGGCGCAAGCTCAAAGATCTGCACAGCCGCGCCGACATCATGCGCGCGGTCGACGCGGCTTGTGAGGCGTGCCGAGAGGTCGGCGCCAAGGCGTCCTGAGAATCAATCTTCCAACATGCGATGCAGCGCGCTGGTGGTGAACGCCGCGGCCAGTCCGTACGCCAGGTGCGACCCGAGACGGTGTACGTGCTGGCGCACCGGATATTTGCGCGGTCCTTCGGCCAGCCCCAACGCCGGCACGGCGAGCTCGTCGCCCAAAAGCCACATCGCGCCCCCGTAGGTCAATCCCTTGGCCCACCGCGGGCCGGGCAGTCGCTCGGCCACTGCATCGTAGATGGCGCCCTGTGCAGCGCCGTAGGTCCAATGGACCAGTTGGCTGAGCTTCTCTTGTTGGCTCTGGGGCGGCTCGTGGTGTTCCACCGCCTCGTAACCCAGCCGAGCGAGGGCGGCGGTCGACGATTCTCCCTCCTTGTGATGAGTCCCCAGCAGCGCAATGGAGGTGGTCTGCCCGTTGGTCTTGCGGGTCTCGGTGCGCGGATCGGAGCCTGAAATTGTGGTGACGGCCTTCCAATAAGCTTGCATGGCCAACGTGCCCACCAGGCCGCCGGCCGTGCCGATGACGATGTCGGTCAAGAGGCTGTGGTTCCGGGAGTTTCTCATGATGCGCGTTCCAGAGAAGTAGGGTGGATACTCGGGGAGCAAACAGCACTTTCAGTCATGGTTGTGGTACGACCCAAAGCTGAACACTGGCCCCGCCCAAGCAAGTTGTGCCGTGGCCGTGGTTGCCGTTTGGGCGCTCAGTTCTTACCTTGCCGTATGCCTTTGGATGTCCCGAAATGGAGAATGTGAAGATGTCTGTACTCGTCGCCACCGATCTATCGTCCGGCTCTGAAAACGCGCTGCGCGCCGCCTCGCTGCACGCGCGTCGGAGCGACTCGAAGCTTGTGGTGTTGCACTGTCTGGAAGCGGCCGCCGAAGGCGTCGCGCTCAAGGACTTTGTGAGCCACTCCGAAGAGATCTTGGCCTCGGCCAAGCGAGACGCGCTCGTCGAGCTCGAGCGGACCTACCAGGACGCGGTCGCCGAAGAGTTGCGCCCGAGCGAGGTCGACTTTGGCGTCGAGCTCAAGTTCGCCGGCGTCGGGGTGCTCGAGGCGCTGAGCGCCGAGAGTTTCGAGCTGGTGGTGCTCGGTCCCACCGGGGCGGGGACGCTGTCGGGGATGCTTTTTGGCAGCACCGCCGAGGAGGTGGTGCGCGAGTCGACGGTGCCGGTGTTGGTGGTCCCGCCCGACGCGCACACCGAGGCGATCGGGTCGATCGTCGCGCCGGTCGACCTGTCCGAGTGCAGCCGAGCCAGCCTGCGCCACGCCGTCGAGTTGGCTCAGCTCCACGACGCCCGACTCGACATCGTCCACCACTACGTGGCGCCTTACGGCGGGCTCCTCAAGCTCGACTCCGAGCCGGCTCCCGAATCCCTGGAGCGCCTGGAGGCCGAGCGGCGAGAAGCGCTCGAGGCGTTTGTGGCCGAGGTCGATCTGAGCGGGGTCGACCACCGGCTCAAGCTGTGGAGGAGCTCGGTGACCAACAGCAGCCCGGCCGAGAGTATCGTCGAAGTTGCGCGTGACGATGAGGCCGACCTGATCGTGATGGGCACCCACGGCCGGCGCGGGTTCAAGCGGCTTTTTTTGGGCAGCACCGCCTTCAAAGTGCTGCGCCACGCGCCCTGTCAAGTCATGGTCGTGCGCGCACAGAAATGACGCACAGAAAGAACAGGGCCAAAGGGCGATCGCCTCGGCACGCGGCACCAGCCGGTTTAACGCTGTATTAAACGATCATTAAACCTTTTGGCCTCCAAACCCGCCCACAGGCGGTGCTCGCCGGGGTTCTTGTCGCCCCGACACCCTGCCCGGCTTGACCGGCGGCGTCTCGTGGTTATCTCTCAACACGCTCTCGAGCCGCCCCGTAGCTCGACAAACTTGAAACGCGCGGGCCTCGAGACGCATCGAAACCATAGAGAGCGGAACTGACGTAGTAGCTTCATCATCGCTCCTCGCTTGAAGTGAACACTTGAGGCGGGTTTCCCAATTTATTGACGAGGAGGACGAAGATGAACCAAGTGGAGTCTAGAGTCGACACGGACCAGGCCCACGTGGAAGTCGTCACCGAAGAGCAGCTTGCGAATCAACAGCAAGAGGAAGAAGACGAGCTGCTCGACCTTGCCACAGCCAACAAGTTATCGGCGCTCGACATCTCTGCGGACGCCGATCCGGTGGCTACCTACATGGCACGTTTGCAGAAAGTCGAGCCGTTGCCGGCCGACGACCAGCAGGAACTTGCTCGACGTTACGTCGAGGAAGATGACATGGACGCGGCCAAGCTTCTGATCCTGACCAACCTGCGTTTGGTGGTCAAGCTGGCCAAAGAGTACAAGCGCCGCTGGGCGGATATGCTCGACCTTGTCCAAGAGGGCAACGTCGGCCTGGCCGAGGCGGTCACACGCTACGATCCCTACCGTGGGGTCAAATTTACCAGCTACGCGCAGTACTGGATCCGCGCGATGATCCTCAACTACCTGATGAACTTCGTTCATCCGGTACGTATCGGCGGGTCGCGCGCCGGGCGTAAGTTGTTCTACAACCTCAAAAAAGCGCGTCGCGAACTGTCGCGCCGAGGCGTCAAGCCCACGGCCAGTCGCGTGGCCGATTACCTGGAGGTCGACGAGAAAGAGGTGGTCCGCGTGGGCGCCCAACTCGACGCCCCTCCCGTGGCGCTCGACGCGCCGGCGCCGGGCTACGACAGCACCACCGTCGGCCAGTTGATGGAAGGCGACCACGTCGCCCCCGAAGACGCCTTCGCCGAATACGAGATCTCCTCGCAGATCGAAGGGTCGATCGAGGCCTTCGGCGAGTATCTCGATGATCCGCGCGAGAAGGCCATCTGGTTCGAGCGTATGATCGTCGACGACTCCAAGACGCTCAAGGAGTTGGGCTACGACTGGGATGTCTCCAAGGAGCGTATCCGTCAGGTCGAGGTCGAGATCCGCGGCAAGTTCAAGGAGTTTTTGCTCGACCGCGTCGGTGACGACGTGGAGATCTCGTGGCTGGAGCCGTAAGAGAGTAAGCAAAACAAGCCGAGCCCGACAGGGCGCAGCATATTGACTCGATAGCCCCCGGCGAAGCGCAGCGGAGTCGGGGAGAACGAGTCATCGAGACGCCGGCGCCACCCTCCTCACGGGGTGGCGCCGGCGTTTTGGCTTCTTGGGGGCCCGGTTGGGAGCGCTTGGGGGTCGACCGCGGCGTCGAGATCCTTAGGTTTGGGGTGAGGTTGGGATGTCTGGTTCTCCAACTGCCCCGGGACGACGCGATGGCACAGACCCAACAGGATCGGCCTTTCGATTGGCGGGCGTTGGTCCTCGCCGGGATCATCGCCGGTCTCGTCTATCTGATCGTCGAGATGGCGCTTGTGCCGCTTACGGGCCTCAGCGCCTGGGCGCCTCCGCGCATGCGAGCAGCCATCGTCATGGGGCCCGAGGTGCTCACACCACTCGAGGTTTTCGACGCGGGAGTATTCGTGTTGGCGCTGGCGCTCCACCTGAGCTTGTCGATCGTGTACGCGGCGCTCATCGGCTTGTTCGTGCGCCTGCAATCAGTGGGAATGGCCGCGCTAATCGGCGCGGGGTTCGGCCTGCTGCTCTACATGGTCAATTTCTTCGTCTTCACCGGGGTCTTTCCCTGGTTTGCCGAGGCGAGAAGTTGGGTGACCGCACTCTCTCATCTGGTCTTTGGCGGGGTGGCGGGGGCCGCCTTTGTCTGGATCAGCCGACCGAGCGAATGGGGCAGGCCGACCGTTGCCTCGTGACGTCCCGACCGAGACTCACAACTCACAACTCACGACACAACATTTGGAGGGGAGGAGGATGCGCAAGCATAAAGACTTGAACGAGCAGGTGATCGTCGTCACGGGCGCTTCCAGCGGGATCGGAATGACCACCGCCGAGATGGCCGCCGAGCGCGGCGCGCGGGTGGTCTTGGCGGCGCGCAGCGAGGATAAGCTCGCCACGATCGTCAACCGCATTCACGCCAAGGGGCAACACGCCATCTATGTGCCGGCCGACGTCAGTGACCGACGCGATGTCGAAGAGATCGCGCGCACGGCCACCCGCGAATTCGGCGGCATCGATACCTGGGTCAATGTGGCCGCTCAGGCGGTCTACGGGCGCAGCGAAGAGGTGCCCATCGCCGACGCCAGGCGGCTCTTCGACGTCAATTACTTCGGCACCGTCCACGGGTGCAAGACGGCCATCCCGGTGCTTCGCCAGCGCGGTGGCGGCGCGCTCATCAACGTGGCGAGCATGGTGGCCGACACCGCGCTGCCGCTGTTGTCGCACTACTCGGCGACCAAGCACGCCATCAAGGCGTTCTCCGATGCGTTGCGCATGGAGCTCGAGGAGGCCGGCGACCCGATCACGGTGACGTTGATCAAGCCGGGGAGCGTCAACACCCCGTTCACCAAGCATGCCAAGAACTACATGGACGTCGAGCCGACTTATCCGCCCCCGGTCTACAAGCCCGAGGTGGTCGCGCGCGCCATCTTGAGTTGCGCGCGCAAGCCCAAGCGCGACGTGCTCATCGGCGCCGGCGCCAAGCAGTTCAACGTCGTCGGCGAGAACTACCCGCGACTGGGCGACAAGCTCATGGAGCGCACGATGTTCGACGCGCAGAAGACCGACCGTCCCACGAATGGGGCCAGCCAGGGCAACCTCTTCCAGCCGATGCGCAACGAGCAGCCGTCGCGTTACGGCGATTATGACGGGCGGGTGCGTGGCTCGAGTCTCTACACCCAGGCGCGCCTCCACCCCGTGTTGGCCACGGCCGGGGTGGCCGCCTTGGGCGTCGGGGCGTTGTACGCGCTGGGAAAAGTGACCAAGGTCGCCGCCAAGACGACCGGCAAGGCCGCCAAGGCCAGCGGCAAGCTCGGCTTGCTCAGCCTGGGGGCCAAGCTGTTGAGCTCCGATGACGACAAGGAGAAGCGCCAGGAGCGCCGCGACTGAGGCGTGGTTATTCGGCGCCGAGCTCGGGGGCAGCGGGCAAGCGTACTTGAAAGCGCGTGCCCTCGCCCGGCGCGCTGTCGACGTCGAGCTCGCCGCCCATGCGCTCGATGAGCTGCTTGCTGATGGAGAGGCCCAGCCCGGTGCCCTGATCGGGTTCTTTGGTGGTGAAAAAGGGGTCGAAGATGCGATCGAGGTGCGATTGTGCGATGCCCACGCCGCTGTCTTCGATGTCGATGGTGACCCAGCCGTCGAGCTGGTCCAAGACCACTCGCAACACCCCGCGATCGGAGTCGGCCGCCTCGATGGCGTGGGCGGCGTTGATCAGCATATTGAGCAGCACCTGGCCCAAGCTCGACTCGTGGCCCAAAGCCGGGGGAACCGACCCGTAATCGCGCACCAGGCGCGTGTTAGCGGGCAATTGGTGCGAGGCCATGCGGATCGACGTCTCGAGGACTTCGGACACCTCGATCGGGTAGGGCGGCGCGACTTCGTCGCGGGTGAACATACGCAGGTGGTCGATGATGTCGCGGATGCGATGCGCCCCTCGGGTCGCCGCGCGCAGGCTGTGCTGGATGTCGAGCAAGATGTCGGAGATGTCGCTGCGATCGGTGTCGAGGTCTGCGTCGGACGCGCCGAAGCGCTCGACGAGGTCCAGACACTCGTCCACACCGGTGTGAACAAGATCGAGGTGGCCGGTCAAAAAGGCCAAGGGGTTGTTGATTTCGTGGCCCACTCCGGCCGCCAACGTGCCCGCCACCACGAGCCGGTCGAGGGCCATGGTGCGCGCCTGCAGCCTCTTGCGCTGGCTGATGTCTCGTATCAGCGAAATCATGGCAGGCTGACCGTCGAAGGTCCCTTCGAACCGCGTCTCCTCGACCACGACTCGCTCGCCGTTGCGTGTGCGCAGGCGAAGCTCGATATGAGGCAACGGTGCTCGTTGCGCCCGGGCCTTGCGCTTGTTCGCCTGGCGCGCAGCCGCTCGGCTCTCCTCGCACAGCACAAACGAGTCGACTCGAATCCCAATCAGGTCGGCGGGGCTCTCGTACTCGAGCAACTCCGCCATGGCCGGGTTGGCGTACACCACCTGCTCGTCGCGGTGGATGACAATGCCTTCAGGGGAGTTCTCGATGAGTGTGCGAAAACTCTCTTCAGAGCGCTTGAGCCGTGTGCGCGCTTTGACGCGCTCGGAGATATCGGTGATCGCGACCAGGGACGCCTCGTACGCTTCACCGGTCACGCGAATGGGTTGGGTGGATACCAGCGTCTGCAGTGGCTGGTCGTCGGCAGTGCGAAACTCGTGTTCGATGACCTCGGAGATGCCCTGGGCTCGTCTCTCGAGGTTCTTACGGGCGCGCTCGGCCCATGGGGCGGCCATAAAAGAGAAGAGCGAGTCGCCGACCATTTCGTCAACGCGGTACCCCAGCATCTGGGCCATGCGCTCGTTGACGTACAACAACTTGCCGTCGAGGTCGCACAGCAGGATTCCCTCGTTGATGGCCTCCACGATGAACTTGAACGACGGCACTGGCCATGTCGGTAGCCCGTTACCAGACGTTGACCGCGAACTATCCGCCTTTAAGTCGTCCTTTTTCACAGCTGACGCTCCCTCAGGTTGTCGTACGGGAAGCTCGATTATGGGGCGTGTCGACGAGGATGTCGAGACGCTATTGGCCGCGCAAATAGGCATCGGCCGCTGCAAACTCTGCTTCGTCGAACACACGTATGCCGTGGCGGCCCAACAACGCAGCGGTGACGCCTTGGCCGGCGAGGCGCGTTCCGCTGAAGGTGCCGTCATAGATGGTCTTCGAGCCGCACGACGGGCTCTTGCTCTTGAGCACGGCGACTTTGGCGCCGGCTTCGAGGGCCGCGCGAAGCGCGTTGTGGGCCCCGCGCACGAATGACGCGGTCACGTCTTGGCCTTCCTCGGTGACCACGCGGGCGTGGCCGTCGAGCACGTCGGCACCCGTGCCGCCCACGATTTCGGCCGGAGGGCGCGGGGTGGGCAGGCCGCCGGAGACCTCCGGACAAAAAACACATATCCGTCCCTCGGCCTTCCAACGCGCCAAAATGGCACTCTCGGCTTGGGAGTGGCCCCCGTCGTAGCGCACCTTGCGGCCCAATAGGCAGGCGCTGACCAGTACACCGGCGTCTGACTCTCGCTGACTCATTTCGCGACTCCTCCTTGCGTATCGACCTGTCAATCACAGGCAATTCTTGGCTCCTGACGCCTCGATGTCTAATCTACATGTGGGGATAAGTTGACGGAACGCCAAGAAGGTGGTTCGATTGTCCCACCTGTAGTTCAGTCTGAAGGCACATTGATGGCGAGCGACGAACAAGAGAAGTCTCCAGACGCCCAGCGCGTCTATTACGACCACGAGCCGGCCTACAAGGCGATCGCGGAAGCGGGCGGAACAGGCTGGGATGATCTTCCCAGCGAACAACGTCACCTTTGCGATGACTCCGAGGCCACCGATTCGTATGTGGCGCTCGATCGCTTCTTAGCCTCACGCTGGGCTCCCCAGCCGGGCACACGCGCGATCGAGTTTGGCTGCGGCGGCGGGCAGGCCTCGATGCGCCTGGCCGAGTACGGCTACTCGGTCGTCGGTGTCGATTACTCGGAGACTGCCATCGAGCTGGCGCGACAGAACGCCGACGAGGCCGATCTCGACATCGATTTTGTCGTGGCCGACGTGCTCGACCTGTCGGACTTCGACGACGACGAGTTCGGGTTGGTCGTCGACAACCACTGCTTGCACTGCTTGGTCGAGCCGGCCGACCGCGAGGCGTTTCTGCGCGAGGCGACACGTGTGCTACACCCGGGCGGGATCTTCTTCTCGGAGACGATGACGCGCGAGGGCTTCTTCGATCCGGACAAGTTCGACGTCGATCCCGAAACGCACATCTCGGCGTCCGGCACGCGCATCTGGGTCTCCAAGATCGAACTCGACGAAGAACTGCGCGGCGCGAACTTCAATATCATCCACACCTACAGCCGCAACCACGGCCACGGCTTCGGCTACACCTTCGTGAACTACGCGCTGGCGCGCTGACCATTCGGGGGCCTGTCAACTTGGTTGACACCCGAGCGTCCACCTCCTTCACGCTCGCGCCCCATCCTTATCTTCGACCCCTGCCGTAGCACTTCCTGAGGGCGATCTGCCCTTGGAACAGCCCTTGCTCTCCTGTCTGTGCGATTCGACGGAATCGTCACTCTACACCCAATTTTGGGAAACGACAGGAGGCAACCCATGGCAATCGCATCTCAACTCAAGTCGGCTCTAGTCGAAGTCGGCACTGCCGTACGCCGGCCCGAGCAACTCGCCAAGAGGTGGCAGGAGCAGACCGACGACGCACCGCCTGCGGCCGTCTTCGGAGTGCTGTTGCTCAACGCCGTGGTCGGCGTGGCGGCCTACGGGCTGACCATGCAGATGCACCGCGGCCCCGAGGGCATGGTCTCCGGGGCGTTTTACACCCCACTGGCCGCCGGGCTCGCCTGGTGCATCGCGTTTCCTGCGCTCTACATCATCCGGCGCATCCTCGGCTCCAAGATCAACTTCACCAGCACGGCGCTGGCCGCCTCGATCACCGTCAGCTTCGGGGCGAGCGCGCTGCTGGCGAGCGTGCCGATCAACTGGTTCTTCACGCTGGCGCTCCCGTGGTCGTCGGTGCGCTGGTTGGTCAACGTGGTCGTCTTCAGCGGCGTGGGCTTCTGCATGGCCGATGTCTTCTTGCGGGTGATGCGCGAGCTCGAGCCCCGCAAGAGCCACTTCTTCGCCTACCTGTGGCTGGCGCTTCTGGGCGTCATCGGCGCCGAGCTCTTCTACCTGTTTGGTATCTTTAACTTTTGATCGAGCGAATGAAGGAGGATGGTATGACCACGTTGAGCGCAGAGAATATCGATTCGGTGGACGCAGAAATGTCTGACACCGTGTTGGAGGACAAATCGGAAGGTTTTTTCGAACTCGTCTTGAGCGAAGGCCGCCCGATGGACGACCTGGTGATGGACGAAGGACAACTGGCCAGCACGGTGCAAAAGCTGCTGTTGCTGTCGGTCTTCGGGTTGGGGTTCTACGGCGTGGTGGTCGGCTTGGCCGCCCAGACGTCGACCCTGGGCACCTGGTTCACCGCCGGCACGCCCACCCTGTGGATGCCGCTGGCCTTCTCGGGGGCATTCCTGGCCGCCATCGGCATCTGCTTGCCGAGCTTCTACTTCTACACCCAGCTCGCCGGATTAGACGCTTCGTTTCGGCTGATCACCGCTCAGTCGCTTCGCGTGCAGGCCCGCACCTCGGTCGTGCTTCTGGGTGTGCTCCCATTCTACACCGCGCTCGCGCTGGGCATCGGCGTGGGCTTCGACCTGGGCCTGGGCGCCAACGGTGTGGTGCTCGTGGGAATGTGGCTCCCCTTCGCCGTCGGCTTGGTGGGTATCGCCGCGCTGTACCGCAGCTTCAAGCGCCTCGTCGAGCGTCTGCCCATCACCCACGAGCGCCGCGGCAACATCATGCTTCGGCTCGTGCTGTGTTGGGGGGCGGTCTTCTCGACCGTCGCGCCGGTGGCACTGTGGCGCCTGGGCGAATTCTTGGGAACCGTGATTTGAACGATTGGAGGATATGATGGGAATCACCGAAACGAGCATCATCTACGGCATCATCGGCGCGGTCGTCGCTTCGGCGATGTGGCTGGCGAGCCCGATCCAAAGCCTCGCCGCGGGGGCGGCGCGCTTTGCGCTGCACCTGGTCTTGTGGCCGTTCTTCGCCCCCGTGCTCCTCGGAGGCGCGGCCAACCGAGGCGCGTCGTCAGACCGCGCTTCCAAGCCGCGCCCGCCCGACCTCGACCCGCGCGTCGACCGGGCTGAAAGGCGTCTGCTCGACGCGCTGACGAGCCTCGACGGCGTCGCCGAGGACGTGCTCGGCCTCGAGATGCAGCGGGTACGCGAGCTCACCGGCTCGCTGGCCACCATGGCGCGGCGCATCGGCGAGATGGACGAGCTCTTGGCCACCGACGAGTTCGACGCCGCGCGAGCCGAGCGCGCGCTCGAGGCGCTCCGCGCCGACGCGGAGTCCGACAATCGGGCGCGTCGCGACAGCGTCGAGGCCCGGCTTCGCAATATCCGTCGGCTCGAGCAGATGAGACGGGCCTTGAGCGAAGACCTCGAACGGGCCATCCTCGAAATCGAGGAGATCAGCTCGCAGATTCGCCTGTTGCGATTCGCCGACCGACCCGAACACGAGGTCAGCGGGCTGATCCAAGATATTGCAGCCACCGTCGAGGGGCTCTCCGAAGGACTTTTGTCGACCCGATGACTCCACTGTACGCCTACAGCCTCATCCCGGTGCTCTGCGTCGCGCTGCTGCTCTTTTTCACCGCAGCGTTGCGCGGCCAGCGCGCCCGGGGCTTGGCCGCCTATTGTCTGGCGACGGCCGGCTGGTCGGCCTCGCTTTTGCTCACCTACTTTCCCGAGACTGCCCCCATCGGCGAGCGCCTGGCCGCGGGCGGCGCCTTCGTGGTCGCCAGCTACCTGCACGCCGCCTACGACTTCACCGAGCAGAAGTCCTACGGCCTGGTGTGGTTCGCCTACGCCGTCGCCGCGGTCATCACCGCCGCCGGCGCCCTGGTGCCCGGGCTTCTGTACGATCCGGTCGACCTGTCGGCAGGCCCCTTTTTCTGGGAGTCGATGGCGCTGGCGATGATCGCCGCGTCGGTGCCCATGGCCACGCTCGTGCGCGGTTGGCGGCGCGAAGACGACCCCCAGCGCCGCCGCCAGATGCTGGGCCTTCTCGGCGCCGGGTTCTTGGGCTACTCGGGCGCCTGGTTCAACGCCTATATGCTCTCGCACGGCCAAGTCGTGCCCTACGGGCTCTTCGCGGTGCTCGGCTCACTGCTGGTGCTCACCGGTGTCGTCCAGGCACGCCAGCGCGCCCGTGACCGGCGCCTGATGGAGCGAAGCCTGCTGTACGCGGCGATGACCGCCTTCATCTCGGCGGGTTTTTTGTTCGGCGTCCTCACGCTCATGTCCGAGAGCGCCGAGCCGCTGGTGACCGAATATCGCTTCGGCGCGCTCTTTTTGCTGGCGATGGCCGCGCTGGCCTTCGAGCCGATCCGCCAGCATCTACAAGGCGCGATGGGGCGCGTAATCGCTCGCGACCAGGCCGACGCCACCCAGCTGGCCGACGAGCTCGCCGAGCAGGAGCGCCGCGCCGACCAGGCCGAGAGGCTCGCCGAGCTGGGCACGTTTACCTCGGCGATCGCCCACGAGGTTCGAAACCCGCTCGGGGTGCTCTCGGCCTATGTGCGTATGCTGTCGGCCGAAGGTGTCGACCGCGACACGATCGACGAGATGCGCGAGCAGATCGAGCGCGCCAGCGAGTTTTTGGACGAGCTTTTGGCTTACGGCCGCCCGCGCGAGCTCGAGCTTCGCATGGTCGAGGTAGGCGACGTCGTCGAGCTGGCGTTTTCGTCGGCGCGTCAAGCGCTCGCCGAGATCGGTCAGGCCGAGTTCGACGTCGAGTTGAGCGACAAAATAAGCGTCATCGAGGCCGATCAGGCCCAGCTCAACCAGGTCTTCGTCATCCTCTTCGAGAACGCGCTGCTCGCCCTCGACGAGACCGACGGGGCGCGCATTCGAGTGCGCGGATCACTGCAGGCCGGCACGCTCGAACTCCATATCGAGGACAACGGTCCGGGGCTCCCCGAAGAGCTCGCCGGGCGGCTCTTCGAGCCGTTTGTGACCGGCCGGAAGCGCGAGGGCAAGCGCACCGGCACCGGGCTGGGCCTGGCCATCGCCCGACGCATCGTCGAGCGCCACGGCGGCGCGATCGAGGCGGGGCGCTCCCAAGATTTGGGCGGCGCGATGTTCACCATCGCGCTGCCTCGCCATCAACACGTACTCGCTGCAGCGACAGCAACCGAGGGATGAGCATGTCCGACAACGCACGCATTCTACTCGTCGACGACGACCGCGCGTTTCGCCGCGTCTACGGCAAGCTCTTGGAGGGTGAGGGCTACGAGGTCGAACGCGCCGACGATCGTCCGTCGGCGCGCGAGGCGTTTTCGTCGGGCGACTTCGACGTCGTCGTCCTCGACTTGATGCTGCCGCCCGACGGCAGCGTCCAGAAGGGGCTCGACGCGCTCTCGGAGATGCTCTCGGAGAACCCGCGCGCCAAGATCGTGGTCGTCTCGGGCGCCGGCGACACGCAATTTGCCGTGCGCGCGGTCAAAGAGGGGGCGTTCGACTTTTTGACCAAGCCAGTCGACCCGGACGTGCTGCTCATCGTCGTCGAACGCGCCGTGGCGCGCACGAAATTGCAGCGCCAGGTCGAGAGCCTGCAGGACTCGCTGGCCGCCTCGAGCCCGGCCGGCGCGATGATCGGCCAGAGCCCCGCTTTCGAGAACGCGGTGCGCATGGCCGAGCGCGTCGCTCGCAGCGACCTGCCGGTGCTCGTCACCGGCGAAAATGGCACCGGTAAGGAGCTCATGGCGCGCACCATCCACGAGCATAGCCCGCGCGCCGACGGGGCGTTCGTGGCGGTCAACTGCGGCGCGCTGCCCGAAACCTTGCTCGAGTCGACGCTGTTCGGCCACGTCCAAGGTGCCTTCACCGGCGCCAAGACCGACCGCCCGGGCGTCTTCGCCGAGGCCGATGGCGGCACCTTGTTCCTCGACGAAATCGGCGACACCCCTCCGTCCCTGCAGGTCAAACTCTTGCGCACCCTCGAGTCGGGCGAGATCCACCCGGTGGGCGCCGACCGCCCTCAGACCGTCGATGTGCGCATCATCTCGGCGACCAACCGCGACCTCGACGCCCTGCAGGCCTCCGGCGAGTTTCGCGAAGACTTTTACTGGCGCATCAAGGGCGCCGAGATCGCCTTGCCGCCGCTTCGCCGCCGACCCACCGACATCCCTATTTTGGCCGCGCACTTTTTGAATCAGGCCGCCGCGCTGTCGGCCGACGGCCGCGTCAAAACCCTCTCCGACGCCGCGCGCTCCGCGCTCCTCGAGCACGCTTGGTCGGGCAACCTGCGCGAGCTTCGCCACGAGATGCAGCGCGCCACAGTCTTGGTGGGCGAGCGCGACGTGCTCGAGCCCGAGGATTTCTCGTTCGGCCACAAGGTCGCCGCCGGCGCCGCCACGCCCGACACGCAGGCCACGCTCCACGAGAAGGTGGAGGCGCTGGAGCGCCGCGAGATCGAGGCGGCGCTGGTGCGCCACGGGGGCAATCGCACCCGCACGGCCGAGGAGCTGGGGTTGTCGCGGCAAGGGTTGCTCAACAAGATCGAGCGGTATGGGTTGTAGACGCGCATAACTCGTCGGATTAGGGCGCGCGTCGATTCTTTGCTACACTCAGCAACCCACGACTCATTTTGCAACAAACGACGAGGGGGGCGAACGACGTGACGAAGATGCTATCGGCCCAGGTGGGCAAGCGACTGATCTTTGTGGTCCTGTTTGCGGCCTGCTTTGCGCCCAATTGCACCTGCCACGACCTCGACGACAGCGAGTGGGTGCTGCGAGACGAGCTCGACATGGGCGACGACACGCCGGTCTACGAGCCGGAGGACGAGCCTCTCGAGCAACTGTCGAACTGCGACGAACGGTTGGGACGGGAGGTGAGCTTTCACGCCACCGGCGGCTCGGCCGATTGGCAGCTGGCGGTTCCGTCGAGCGTCTCGTCGTTTCGCGAGCTGACCATCGTCGACAGTGCGCCGTCCCAGGCGCGGTGGAGCGCGGTCGCTTTGGGCGATACGCAGCGCGAGGTGGCGGGGTTGTTGTGGTCGACGGCCGTCGGACCGTCGCGCAGCGAGGCCGTTCAAATGCTCGCAGAGCATCGGGTGAGCCTCGCCGCGCTCGGCAGCTTGCTGCAGGAGTCGAACGGCGGCGAGTTTGGCACCCACGACGGCCACCGGGCTGTGTTAGGGCGCTACAGGCTGTCGACGCCGAATCCGATCTCCTCGACAGCGCTTCGCAAGCTGCTGCTCGACAGGATGACGCCGTTTGGTATCGACCGGGTGCGCGGGCTGCCTGCTGATACCGGTGAACGGTTCGACACGTTCGACGTCCGACTCGCTGTCGTTGCGCGCGATCTGGGCGAGCGCACTCAGATGCTTACGACGCTCGCCTTGGCGCCGTCGCGCCGGATCGCGGCCGAGCCCACCCTGCAAGGTTTGCTCGATGATCTGACCAACACGACAAATTTGGCGTCGGCGCGCCGACAGACCCACGTTCATTGCGGTGTCTACCGCGGCCGTCGCTCGGCCAAGGCCGATTTTTACTGGGTGCTCGACCAATCAGGCTCGATGGTGGACGACTACGCGCGGGTCGCCGAGGTGGCCAACCAATTCTACGCCGAGTTGAACAACACCAGCCTCGACTACCGGCTCGGCGTCACCACGATGGATGAAGACGGGGAGGGAAGGTTGCGTGAGGACGTCGGGTGGCACTCCGAGCTGGAGCCCTTTCTGGGCGAGGTCGCCACGGTCTCCAATTGGTCGGGCAACACCTACGAGGAGTACGGACTCCAGGTGGCCCGATCGGGCATCGAGACGATGCGAAGCGACGCCGAGCACGCGTTGCGTCCGGGCGCCGAGCTCATCACGATCTTCATGTCGGACGAGGAGACCCAGACCTTCCAAGACGATCGGCTGCAAACCCCGCAGGGCCAACTGCTCTATGACGACTTCGAGAGTTTCTTTGCCGCCAACACGACCGCCTACGCCATCGTGGGGGACAGTGACGGTTGCGGTCTCGACGGCACCTCGTATCGACGCATCGCACAAGCCACGGGAGGAGCCTACTCTTCGCTGTGTGCCGAAGACATTTCGCAGACTATCGAGCAGATCATCTACTCGGCTTCCGGCGCATCGTCGGGCAATGTGCTGGCGGAAGTACCGATCACCGCCACCCTCGGCGTCGAGCTCGATGGTGAGCCGGTGCCCCGCAGCCGCGTCGATGGCTACGATTATTTTCCCGAGACCAACTCGATCTCCTTTTTCGGCTCGTATCGTCCCGACCGGATCGAGGGCGGCGAAGGAAGGGTGAAGGTGAGCTACGAAGCGTATGGGCATTGAGGCTCTTCGATTTGTACGATTAGAAAAGTGACCTTCTTGACCCCTCCAAGAACCCCTTCAAGCCGCGATTTCGCGAGAAATCTGAAAAAAGTACGCAACGAATCGGCCCTCTCTGCCGAAAACCGTAATAGGAGGGGACGAAGACCCTCCTCGATTCGATCCGGTTGACGACAACACGAGAGCGCAGGTGCGCGATGGCAGACAAAATATCCGGAGCCGGCGGCTCCACCACGGGTTTGATGACCGACACGGATGCGACCTCGGCGCCGGCCGAGGGGGCGGGGAAGAGCAACGTGCAGGAGGCCCTCGACGACGTCGGTGGCTGCCTGAGCGAGACAGCGAAGGATGTGTGGCAGAAGGGGCCGGCGGTCCACGAGGACTTCGAGGCGTTCGTCGGCGAGCATTCCAAAGACGGCGACGTCGAGGAGGCTGTGTTCGAGGCCGGCAAGAAGACGCTGTTCGAGTTCATAGCCGAAAACTCCCGGGCGAAGGCCCGAGCGGAGAAGGCCGCGATTGACGAGGTCAGCGGGGGCGATGAACAACTCGCCGACTTTCACGAGACCCTGAGTTCCAACTCCGGCGAGCTCGCCAAGATGGATCAAAACGACATGCGGGGAATGCTCAACGACGCATTCGGCAAGAACGCTTGGGAGGAGAAGCTCGACTTCGCAGCTCAACTGCGTCCGGGCGCTCGCGCCGACTTTGCCGACAATATCTCGCGCACTCTCATGCGAAGTGGAGATGTCCCTGAAGAGCAAGTCGCCGAGATACGCGACAGGATCCTGGCGGCGACCGAAGATGTCGTGCTCAATGCGTTCGAGGACAAGTTCATCGAGGGGACTGTGACGACGTTGGAGAATGCGAAACTCTCCATTCAAAATCGGTTCAATGCCGACCCGAGCGCCCGGCGCGAAGTGCTCGCGTCGTTCGCGGAGAAATCGTCCGACAGTACCCAGATTGCTCAAATGATGGTCGCCACGCTTGGGGTTCCCGAAGATGACGCGCGCGCAATCGCCAGCGAACTCGCCGAGCTGCACGGTCATCCGGACAAGATCGCTGCGCTACGAGGCGGCGCTGAAGGTCCGGGGGCATCGATTGTCACCGATGGCGCCTATACCGACCTGGAGCAGGCGTTGGAAGACGCTCTCGACGACGCCGCCGACAACATGCAAGGGCTTGTTCGCCGGCTCAGGAGCGATCGGTTCCGGGGCAATTCGAACGATGATCATCGCGTGTTGGTCGACGACACCTTCAAGCTCGGCCGCCAAATGTTCATGCACAAGTTGTCGAGCGGTCCTGCCAGACTTGGCGACGATGCGTTGGAAGGGCTCCGGACGGTCATGGAGCAGGAGAAGGCTGAGGCGGAGAGCAATCTGTTCGAGGAAGACATCGCCAAGTCGAGCATCCTCATCGCTGCCGGCATCGGCGTCACCCTCGCCACGGGAGGCGCAGCTGCAGGGGGGCTAGTTGGCTTTGCTACAAGCAATGCAGGCGCCGCCCCGGGGATGGTTAACGCGTGGCAAGATGTGGAGCTCGCCGAACAGGCCCAAGCCCACGGGCAGACCGACAAAAACACCGTCGAGGCGGCGAAGCACGCCCGCAACAAAGCTATCGCGTTGCATATCGCCAGCTCGAGGGCCCCAAGTATGACGTTGAGAGGCCAGAGTGTCGTGGGAGATGCAGTGCGATGGGGGTCGAATGTGGCCATCGGCGAGGCGTACAACTTCGTCTTAGGGGAGGCGTATGACGCGGCCTCCACAATGTTGGACTGACCCGGACGCTGACCATCCTCTTCACTCGACACGGACTTCAAAATGCCACCACTTGTATGGCCCGACGGGGGCGAACTTCTCTTCTTGGCGCCTCCCGTTCTCTTGGCCCTGGGCGTCATTGTGTATTTGGTGTTTCGCCCGCACCCGCTGCAGATGGTCGCCAAGGAATTGGGGTTTGATTACCGCAAAGGCTGGTTCGAACCGAAGCGAATGCTGGGAGCATACCAAGGCGTCTTGTTCGACATTCGGGGCGGAGGTACCTCTCTCGTGTTTCGTGCCCAGCTTGGCGAACAAACTCCCGACGGGTTGGTCGTGATACCCGAGCGCGTCATTCGTTCTCAGCGGTACAACGCTGTCCTACCTGAGTTAAACGCGGCCGTGCGTAGCCAAGAGGTCGGGCTGCCGTACCTCGAGGAGGCGTTTACGATCTGGGGCGACGATAACGATCAGATACGCCGCTACCTGAGCCGACCGGGCGTCGAGGATTTGCTGCTGGAGCTCGGGGCCTCATCGGACTGGATGTATATCAAAGACGGCGAACTCGTTTATGGCGAGCCCGGCACGGGCGAATATGCGTTCGAGTACAATGAACCCTTGGAGCGATTGGTCGAGGCGGTGAGGGTGCTGGATGGGCGTGAGGTGTAGGCCTTGCAGGTTCGTTGCGCCATCGCCCGAATCACACATGCGCCGCAATTTGCCCGAGCATCTCCTCGGTTCGATCGAGCCGCCCAAGCCACATCTCCGCCATCTGCCCGGCCGGCGGCGGGCACGTCTTGGCGAACGCTCGATGCGCCTCGCGCATCTGCTCGACGAGCACGCGCAGCCCGTCGAGGACGTCGGTCAGGCCGTCGTAGTCGGCCGCCGAGCGCAGCAGGTTGTTGAGCATGGTGCGCCGGGCGCCGAAGCCCGCCGGCAACTCGCCGCCGCGCGACAGCGCGCGGATATCGTCGCGGCTCAGGTAAATCCCGCTGTACGCCGGGGTGAGCAGGTATTTGCCGATGTCGCGCAGGCCCGTCTTCGGGTCTTCGAGGATGTCGGGCGGCTCGGGGAGCTCACGCAGGCTCTGATCGTCGGGCGGCTCGAGGTCGGCGCGGTGGTCGCAGACCATCTCGAGCGTCAGGTCGGCCAGCGCGGTGAAGAACGGGTGCCCCTGGCGGCGAATCGCCACGGTGATGGGCGCAAGCCAGGCGAGCAGGTGCTCGTCGAGGAAGGTGCGGGTGAGCCGGCGGGCGTGCTCGGCGTCGTCGCCTGTGTGCTCCGACTCCATGCGCGCCAAAAAGCCCAGAAAGTTGAGCTCGACGCCCAGATGGTCGGCGGCCTCGCCGGTCTCGACCACCGGGAAGCCGGCGGCGAGGTAGGCGTCGGTGACGCGCTCGGTCTCGTCGCCGCCCACGCGGGCGGTCTCGTCGAGAAAAGTCGACCCGAACGCAAAGACGTTGAACCCGAAGATATGCTGGTAGTCGGCGGCCGCGCTGTCGAGGTCGAGCTCGCCTGTCTGGGCACGGAAGACCGACAGCGCGTCGGCCAACTCGTCGACCGCGCGCACGTGAGGTAGCGTCTCGTCGGTCAGACCGTACAAAAAGAGCTTGCCGAGCAGGTGATAGACCCGGCTTCTTGCCAGTGCTGTTTGGGATGCGTCGAGAGTCACTCGGCCCCCTCGCCGACCGGGGACGGCGCTTCGGGCGCTTCCTTTGCCGGCGAAGACTTCTGGTCGCTGTCCGGCAGCTTGTAGGCTTCTTTGGTCGGCTTGATCGGACGTTTGAGCCAGTACGGACGGCGCGTGCCGTCAGGGCTGTGCTCGCTCGCCGGCCGCGTCATGGCGAGCCAGTCGCGGTAGACCTTCATCGACTTCTTGGTGTCGACCCACACGTCGCCGTGGCGGTCGCCGGGCTCGGCCTTTTTGACGTTCCAGCACTTCTGCAGCCAGCAGTGCGCGCCGCTCAACGGATCGGGGTGGACCGGGTGCGTCAGGTTTTGGTGCACGCCGACGTCCTCCCACCAGATGCGGCTGGTGTCGGGGTCGAAGCTCTTCCAGGCGCGCGCGCCGTGCAGGATATTGAGCTTGTGCTCGCCCTTGCCGTCCTCTTCGAGGCGCGCGACCGCCGTCGTGCCCTTGTTGCCGCCCAAATCTTCTTCGAGGCGCCAGCGCCCCAGGTGGTGGCTCATGGCGATGATGCCGGGCTTGATGCCCTCGGTGACCCAGACGCGGTCGACCATGTAGCCGATCTCGGTGGTCGCACGCACCAGGTCGCCGGTCTCGACGCCCAGACGCTCGGCGTCGACGGGGTTCATCCAGATCGGGTTTTTGTGGCTGATCTCGTAGAGCCACTTGGCGTTGGCGCTGCGGGTGTGGATGAGCGTGGGGAGTCGGAAGTTCGGAAGCAGGAGCATCTCCCCGTCGGCGATGTCGATCTCGTCGGGATGCACGTGGCTTCGAAGGGTCCACGGGATCACGTGTTGCTGCTCCGGCCAGCCCCATTCGGCGATCGTGGGCGAGAAGAACTCGAGCTTGCGGCTGGGCGTGCCAAAGCCCTCGTAGAGCTCGCCGTCGATCTCGAGGCCGACGGGGTTGCCGTCGGCGTCGAGCGCGCGGCCGAATTCGTCGGTCTCCTCGGCCTTGGCGGCGTCGAGTCGGCGGGCATACGGCGTGTAGTAGTCGCTCTCGACCTCGAAGGCGCCGAATTTACGCATGTACTCCATCGGCTCGAGGCCCTCTTTGGCGGCTGCTTCGGGCAGCCCGGGCACGCTGTTCTCGAAGATCCAGCGGAAGTATTCGTCGACGGTGACGACTTCGCCGTCGCGATACGGGCTCTCGAACCACTGGCGCACGCCAAGCTCGCCGTCGGGATCCATGCGCACCGACAGGTCGATCCAGAACTCGCTCTCCTCCCAGACCTCGCCCGGGTTGGCCTCCCAGGTCTTGTCGACCGTCTTGCCCGCGCGCTCCATGGCCACGCGGCGCACCGGCTGGCGAAACGCGATCCACTGGCCGGCGTGGGTCTCCTGGCTCATCAGGTCGTGGCGCTCGGCGCTGTGGCCCATCGGCAGCACGTAATCGGCGAACCACGCCGTCTCGTTCCAGGTGGGCGTGAGCGCGACGTGCAGCTTGATCTTGTCGGGGTCTTTGAGCGCGTCGAGCCACACGAAGCCGTCCGGGTTGATCCACATGGGGTTGTAGACCCGGGTGAAATAGACGTCGATGTCGCCGCGACCTTCGTTGAGGAAATGGGGCAGCAAGAAGCTCATCTCGAAGAAGGCCATCGGGTACTCGTCCGGCAGCTGCATCTCGTCCCAGGCCGGCTGCGGGTCGGGCACCGACATCGGCTTGGGCTTGAACTTGTTCCAGCTGTTGAACGAGGTGCCCCCGGGCGTGCCCACGCTGCCGGTGAGCACGTTGAGGAAGAAGAGACAGCGGGCGACCTGCCAGCCGCCCAGGTTGCCGATGGAGGCGCTACGCCAGGTGTGGGTGGCGAGCTTGCCGTCACAGTCGGCCACGAGCTCGGCGGCCTGGCGGACGCGTTCGACCTCGACCTGGGCCTCTTTGGCGGCGCGCTCGAAGGTGAATTCGGCGTACAGCGCCTTGAGGACGCGGTCGAATAGCTCGAACGAAGGCTCGTCGAATTCACCTGCAGCCTGTGCCTTCTCGATGACCGCGCGTGCTTTGGGGCTCTCGATGTGGTCGGTCCAGCCGGCCAAGAACTCCCTCCAGTTGACCCACTTGCGCACGAACTCCTTGTCGTACAGGTCGTTCTGGATCAGGTGGTTGGCGATCGCCAGGAGCACCGTGGGCTCGCTGCCGGGCCAGGTCGACAGCCACACGTCACTCTTCGAGGCGGTGTTGCTCAGGCGCGGGTCGAAGTTGATGATCTTGGCGCCTTTCTCCTTCGCCTCCATGATGCGCTGGGCGTGCGGGTTGAAGTAGTGGCCCGTCTCGAGGTGGCTCGAGATGAGCAACATGACCCGCGCGTTGGCATGGTCGGGGCTCGGCCGGTCGAAGCCGCCCCAGAACCAGTAGCCGAAGCGCGCGCCCGACGAGCAGATGTTGGTGTGGCTGTTGTGCCCGTCGACACCCCAGGCGGCCACGCAGCGGTTGGCGAAGCCGTCCTCGCCGGGGCGGCCGACGTGGTAGGTGATGCCGTCGCGGCGCTTTTTGCGGCTCTCGCGCATCTTCTGGGCGATATCCTCCAGGGCCTCCTCCCAACTGACCCGCTTCCACTTGCCCTCGCCGCGCTCGCCGACGCGCTTGAGCGGGTAGAGGATACGCTCGGGGTCGTAGATCTGGTTGTGCGTGGCTGGGCCCTTGGCGCAGTTGCGCCCGCGGCTGCCCGGGTGGGCCGGGTTCCCCTCGAAGCGCTTGATCTCGTAGGTCTTCTTGTCGACGTAGGCCAACAGGCCGCAGGCGCTCTCGCAGTTGAAGCAGACCGTGGGCACCAAGGTGTAGTTGCGCGCGACCTTTTTGGGCCACGCCTTGGCGTCCCACTCGACCCAATCGTCCCACTTGTCGGCGGGCGGATATTGGCTCATGCGCCCGTCGTCATGCTCGATCTCGAGCATCTCGACGCGCTCGGGCTTGGCCTCGGCGAAGGTCGGCAGCGCTTCGCCGGCCGCGTTGGTGGGGCCGTCTGCCGGTTTCTCGGAGCCCAGAGGGCCCGCGTCGAGCATGATGGAGAGGAGTTTTTTGATGTTCATGGTGTTCTGCTGTCTAGAGAGTCGCAACTTTCGATCGCGGAGCGGCTGCTTGCTGCCCGCGAAGCACTCGCCGGCTCCGCTCGGGGCAAGCCCCGGCTCCGCGAACTGCAAAAGGCTCAACTATTGGGCACCTCCTGGGGTGCCATTACAAACGCGTGTTCGAACAAGTACAATCCGATGATGGCGCAGACGCCCGCCACTGCCGCCGCGATGGGCGCGCCGACGAGCAAGAGTCCCAGCGGGACGAGGTGGCCGAGCACGATGGCGCCGCCCCAGAAGTAGCCCTTGTAGGCGCCGTGCGAGATCTCGTGGGCTGCGCGCGCCGCCACCTCGCTTGCGTGGGGCATGCCGAACTCGCCGAGCAAGGTCACGAAGAGGTCGACGACGAGGGAAACGGCGAAGAAGCCGACCGCCAGGCTCATCAGGCCTTCGGGAAACGCCATCACCGCGCCCATGATCGAGACGACCGCGCCGCCCATCATCGCCGCTTGGACGACGAGGTGCAGCGGCAAGAGCGTGCTCTGCCACAGGTCGCGGCCCTCGGCCTGGCCGAACAAAAAGGCAGTGTAGATCGCGGTGCCGATGGCAAATGGCGTGCCCACGCCCAACAGCCAGGGGCGAGCGGCCTCGGCCACCGAGAGGTCCATCCAACCCATCCAAGCGGCGGTCTCGAGCGCCCACCACACTGTGGCGATGCCCGAAAACCCGATCAGGAGCAGCGCTCCGCGGGCGAGCCAGCTCTTCCATTGGGGCCGAAACAGAATATTGAGGAAGCGCTCGGGGCGCTCGAGGTCGAAGACGAGAAGGCCGGTGGTGGCGGCCAAAAAGACCACCGAGATCAACGCGCCCACCGAGGCGACCGGCGCGGTCAGCGTGCTCAAGCCGGTAAACGCGGCCAGGGCGAGCAGCAAAAAGACGCCTGCGGCGATGCCCTTGGTGACCAGGTAGGCGGGCACCGGCCAGTGCCACGGGATTTCGTGCTGGGCGTTGTAGGCGACCTGGACCATGTGCTCGGCGCGGCGGCCTTGGCCGAGCTGGATGGGGCCGCCCTGGGGCAAGCCCTGCGTTTGCGGCTCGCGAATGCGCACACCCGAGTCGGCGCGCTTGGTCGCGGCGAGTTGAGCAACGCCCGTGCTGCCGTTCGATTTGTGGGCGTGGCCGTTGGTCTTTTGGGCCTTGGCTCCGTGGGGCTCGACGGTGTCGGCCCACATGTACGTCTCCGGGGTGCGCTCGGTCGCCGTCGGGTGCATCGTGACGTCGTCGCCGTCGATGTAGAAGAGCTTGGGCGAGGTGCCCTGCTCGGGCTTACGCACGGTGACGCGCTCTTTGGCGAGCACCTTGCTGATCTCGGAGTTCGGGTCGTTCATGTCGCCCGCGATGATCGAGTGGGTCGGGCAGACGACCACACACGCCGGCTCCAGGCCCACCTCGGTGCGATGGGCGCAGTAATGGCATTTGGACGCCGTGCCGCTGTCCGGGTCGATGTGAATCGCGTCGTAGGGGCACGCCTGCATGCACGCCTTGCAGCCGATGCACGCCTCCGGGTCGAATTCGACGATGCCGTCGTCGCGCTGGTACATCGCGGTGACCGGGCAGATGCGCACGCACGGCGGGTTCGCGCAGTGGTTGCACCGCGTTACCTGAAATTGACGCCGAGCGTTGGGGTATTCGCCGACCTCAGTGTACTTTACCCAGGTTCGGTACACGCCCAGCGGCACCTCGTTTTCGCTCTTGCAGGCCGTCGAGCAGGCATGACAGCCGATGCACGAGCGATTGTTGATGACGAATCCGTAATTATGTGTTTCAGATTGTGTCACGGTGTTTCAACGAAAGTGGACAAGTGAGGGCGCGAGGCCGGCCGAGAGCGTGTCTAATGTGGGAACGCCCGGAAGATCTGCAAGAGGAGTGCCATGATGGGCCGATCTTATCGTTCGAGAGGGCTGGACACCACCGTCACCGTCCTACATTTGCTCTCGTTGGCCCATCGGTCGCTGCGAAGGGGGCCAGTGCAGCGGCTCAGATCACACCACAACCAGACAACAAGGGAGGTAGAAGATGTCCACGCAAGCACGTCCGCCGGAGCAATCGCCTTCGCAAGATCATATCAACGGGATCGACACCGAGACGCTCTTCGAGAAGCTCGACCAGCTCGAGGCCAATCCGGACCTGGCCCAGACGACCTGGCGAGCGACAACGAGTTGGGAGGGAGGAGATATCACCCGAACCCATATCGGTTCGTGGGTGCTCGGCGGGGAGGAGAACCCACAAGATTTCGAGATCATGATCGACGAGCCGGTCGAGTTGCTGGGACAGGGCAAATACCCCAACCCGCAGCAGGTGCTCTTTGCCGCCATCAACGCGTGCATCATGAACACGTTTGTGGTCAACGCAGCGGTCAAAGGGATCCGTCTCGACAAGCTCGAGATCGAACTCGAGGGCGACATCGACCTACGCGGCTTCTTGGGGATCGACGAGTCGGTGCCCAAAGGCTACGAGGAGCTCAATTTCGTGGCCCGGGTCAGCGGGGATGGCACGCGCGAGCAGTACGAGGAGCTGTTGAAGGCCGCCTGCGGCCACTCGCCGAACTACTACACCGTCACCAACCCGGTGCCGATCAACGGGCGCGTCGAGATGATCTGATCGCCTTCACACCTCCAGCTCCGCTTCGCTACGCAGGAGGCTATCAAAGAAGGGATGCCGCCCTCCGGGCTCCAGGTGTTGTAAGGCCTCAGTTCGAGCATGGCCCGCGCCACCTGTAGCTCCTTGGCAACTCAACCCCAAGGTCGACATGTGGTGAACTGGGCAGGGCCGACGAGAAGCGAGCCCGAAGGGCGCTACCACCCTTTGATAGCCCCCTGCGCAGCGAGCGCGTAGTGCGACCGGAGCTGGGGGATGGAGGTCAACTAACGACGCCGACTCAAATTCTGAAATTGTTCGGTGGCCTTTTGGCCGAGCGCGGCGAAGGTGTCGAGCAGGGAGCGGGCGTCGTCGTCGAGCGTGTCGTAGACCTCGCTGCCCGGCTCGGCTCGTTGGTGGGCGCCGTCGGCCGACGGCAACACCAGGCGGTTGATCGCGCCCATCATCTTCGTGGTGGTGCCGGGCAGCAGCCCGTGGAACCAGCTCAACAGCTTGGCCGGAGCCGACAACACACGCTCGGCGCTGCCGCGCTTGGTCGCGGCGATGATGCGCCGGGCGGCGCGCTCGACGTTCATCGAGATCATCGGCAGGCCTGCGCCCATCGAAAACCAGGTGAACTCCTCGTCGCGCTTGCCCTTGAACAGGGCGTTGACGTGCGATCCGGTGCGCATCAGCCCCGGCGCAATCGTGATGATGTCGACGCCGCGGCCGGCCATCTCGGCGCGCAGCCCCTCGGAAAAGCCCACCGCGGCGAACTTCGCGCAGCAATAGGGAAGCAGATGCGGCACGCTGACCTTGCCGCCGATCGAGGTGATGTTGACGATGCGGCCCTCGCCGCGGGCGAGCATCTGCGGGAGCACGGCGCGTGTGGGGTGCAACACCCCCCAGAACATCGTGTCCATGGCCATCTCGAAGTCGTCGACGTCGAGGTTTTCGACCGGGCCCACCTGGATGATGCCGGCGTTGTTGACCAAGATGTCGACCGGCCCGAACGCCTCGGCGACCTCGCCCACGAAGCGGTCGACCTGGGCTTGGTCGGCCACGTCACACACGCCGGTGACCACTTGGGCGTCCTCGTCTTCGAGGCGGCGCCGGGCGATGTCGAGCTCCTCTTCGTCGCGCGCGCAGATCGCCACCGGACAGCCCATGCGCGCAAAGTCGCGCGCCAGCACAAAGCCCAGGCCCTTCGAGCCTCCGGTGATGAGCACCGTCTTTCCCGACAGGTCGTCGGCGCGAAAGCGCTGGATACCCAGATATCCGGCAGCCAGCCCCACGGCGAATGACAAAAGATTTCCGGCTTCCATGACTCCCCCGGCAATGGCTTCTCGAAAAGAAAACGCCCGCACGATCACTCCTTAAGCGTAATCGCGCGGGCGGGTTCCAGTAGGTCGGGGGCTGTCGGTCGGCGGGCCTTATTCGGCCGGGTCGACCGCCCCGTCGGTCGCCGGAGGACCGTCATGCTCGGCGCGCACCCGCCTGCTGATGACCGCCACCTTTTTGTGCAACTCCTCGAGCGCCTGGTCGAGCTCGAACAGCTCGTGCTCGACGGTGTGCTCCGGCTCGGTGATGCCCTGCTTCTTCATGCGCTCGCGCTCGTCGAACTCCTCCTGCTCCATGGTCGCCTCTTCCATGCCGTTCATGATGACACCGATGAACAGGTTGAGGATGACCATCGTGCCCAAGAGCACGAAGCTAACGAAGAAGGCCGACGCCACAACGGGCATGGCGTTGGGGTCGGTGCACAGGTGCTCGACGCCGTCGTAGCCGTACTCGTCGCAGCCGTACATGTTGATGTACATCACGTCGGTCCAGTCCTCGAGGGTGACCACCCGGAACAGGCTGAGCGTGGCCAGGTGCAGCGTCTCGAAGTGCATCGGGTCGTTGGCGCCGAAGATGAACACCGCGGCGACCGCGTACACGTAGAACAAAAGCCCCAACAGGATCGTCACGTAACCCATCGACGGAAGACTCTTGAGCAGCGCTCCGACGAGCAACTGCAGCCTGGGCAGCGCGCTCAGCAGCTTCAAGACACGCAGCAGGCGCACCAGACGCAGGATCACCGCGTAACTTCCCGCTCCCGGCACGAAACAGACCGCCACGATGAAGAAGTCGAAGACGTTCCACGGGTCCTTGAAATAGTTCCACGGCTTGGAGCCCTCGGCGCCCATCTTGACGACGACCTCGGCCACGAAGATCCACAAGATGATCTCGTTGAGGATGTGCAGTTCGGTCTCGTAGGCCTCGACGACCGACGGGTAGGTCTCCATGCCGACGACCACGCCGGCGAGGATGATGACGAAGGTGATGAAGTTGGTAAACCACTTCGCCTCGGCGATCTCTTGGAGCTTCTCGACAAGCAAAACGCGCCTCCTTAGGCGTGAGCGAGCTATAGAGTCGGGCCCTGAATTCCGACTCAGTTTTCGGATTGAAGTGGCGGCAGTTTAGGGGGAATTCGAACAGGATACAACGACGTTTGCGCAAAATTTACGCGGCTTTAGCCTCTTCAATGGTTTCCTCTTGCGCACGATGGGAGGCTAGGGCGAGAATGCCGCCCGCTTTCGTGCCGACCGAGACTGCTGTGTGGAGGGGAGAGATGAGGAGCCGCCAAATGAGACATTGTTCGAGATTCGCTTTGGCGGCCTCGTTGTGTTGGATATGCCTGTGCGCTGCGTGCGCACCCACACCGCGCGACCTGCAACTCGCCGCCGCCGAGCATATGACCCCTTCACAGACGTACTCGTCGACTGCGGAGGCCGCCGAGACGATCGACAAGCCCGAAGAGCTCGTGCACTTGAAGGTGCGGGTGTATGCCGGGGCGGGCTACCGGGCAGAAACCGTGCGCTGGCGCGAGCGTATCGAAGAGCAGATCGAGGCGGCTGGCAGAGTGACCCGAGAGCAGTTCAACTTCGACTTGCAGGTCGTGCAGATCGTCGAGTGGCAACCGCAGAGCGACGGCAGCAACTTGCAGCAGGTCCTCGCCGAGCTCAGGGGCAAAGATCCGGCCGACGACGTCGACTTCGTCATCGGCATGACCAAGTCGCTGGCCGCCTTCCAGCCGTCGATTCACTTGTTGGGGATGGCCGAGTCGTACGGTCAACACATCGTGCTGCGGGCGATGAACGACGCCGCCGAGCGCGAGCATTTCGATCAGGCCTTCGACGAGCTGACTGACGAGGAGCGCGACCGGCTTTACGGCGCTCGGCTCGAGCACAAGGAGACGTCGGTGGTGCTCCACGAGCTTGGCCACGCCCTCGGCGCCGTGCACACCCGCGAGCCGACCTGGTTGATGGGCGCGGCGAGCAGCACCGAACAGCAGGCGTTCGGCCCGGCGAACACGCGTATCATCCGCCTGGCGGTCAAGCTTCGCGCCGAGCATGACAGCCACGACGCGTGGCGTCGCGCCTTTTTGAAGGGGCTGCTCGAGGAGCTCGACGGTCGGTATCGAGACGCGTTCGATCCGAAAGCGAGGGAGAGATCCGTGGCGCTCGCCAAGGCGTATCTGGACGTCAACGTGCTCACCCGCCGCGAGGCCACCCGGCTGCAGCGCACGCGCGAGTTGGCCGGTCAGGGGCGCTTCGACGAGGCTTGGAAGCACCTCCAGCCGCTCGCCTCGTCGCGCCAGCACAATCCGCCGGTGATGGCAGCGGCGTGCTACGTGCGCTCGCGGGCCTTCGGGATGACCGACGCAACGCGCGAGCAGTGCGAGCTTGCCTTTGCCGTCGCCAAGGAGAACCCGTCGCCGGCGCTGATGCTCGCCATCTTTCATCTCGAGCGCGACGAGCGTGACGAGGCGCTCGCGATGATCGACGAGGGCCGCCGGCGCATCGACGCCGCCGAGCGCGTCGAGGGCTTCCAATGGCTCAGCCTCGCCCGTCTGTACGCCGAGGCGGGCGCCTTGACCCGTTCCGAAGACGCCATCGCCAAGGTGCCGATGATGAAGGGCGCCCAGGAGGTCCGCGAGCATATCGCCGACATCCGCAAGTTCTTCGGCGTCAAAAAAGGCGCGGTGCCGCCCGACGAGGAGGCCGATTACGTCTACCACGCCCGCAAGGCCGCCGAACTGCTCGACAAGCGCCAGAACAAAGAGGCCAAAGCGATCATCGACGCGCTCGCCGAGAGCCACGCCGACGTCGCCGCCACTCAGGCACTGAAGTGCCAACTCGCCGGCAACTCGAGCGACCTTCACCGCGCCAGCAAGGCCTGCAAGCGCGCTCTCGAGCTCGACGACAACTGTGCGTTGGGCCACATGATGTCGGGTTATCTGGCGATGCTGCAGAACAAGCAGGGCGCCACCGAGCGCCACTTCGTCAAGGCGCGCGACCTGGTGCCGAGCAACGTGCAGCTTTGGGTCTCCCTGGCCGGCTACTACCGGCGAGTGGGCAAGACGACGGCGCTGGCGAAGCTGCAGGACGACTTCGAGGCGCGCTTCGGCACGCAGATCCCGATGCGCTGAGCTAGTCGCCGCATCATCGGGTGTTGCAAAGTCGTTACATTTCAGGGGGTTGAACGGTTCGCTTCTGCGTTGTACAAGTCCGCGAGCTCATCTCGGGCTTCTCCAAGATTCGTAGCAGTTGGGGAAACGATGCTTCAGAAGCGCACTACACTTCGCATCGGCTCATTGTGGTTCGACGAGCCGACGCCCTCCATCGAGACATTTCTAATCGAAGAGCTTGGCGCCGAGGAATTCTTGGTCGGCCTGCTCCAAACCGGTCCGCTCGCGGGCCAAGACGCCGCTCGCGGCTGGCTCGCCATGACCTGCCGGCGCGGCTTCTTGCTGTGGGAGGCCGCCGGTGGTGTGCTGCACGTCGAGGAGTTGGCGCGAGCCGCCGCTTGGCGCGTGGAGACGGGGTGGGGCCGCGATCGGTTCTTCGTCGGTGAACGCGAGTTGTTTGGCGGCCCGTTGGTCGCCGGCAAATGGCTTCGCCAGTTGTTCGAGCTCGGCGCCAAGGAGCCTGTCGAGCGGCTGGTCGCCGCTGCGCAGGAGCATCAGTCGGCCGGGGTGTGCGACTGGACCGACGGGGCGTCGACCGAGGCGATGGCCGTGTGCGAGGCCTATCTCGAGGCGGCAAGCCAAGCCGAAGAGGAGGGCGCCTTCGAGCAGGCCGTCGAGCTGTACGTGGGCGCGCTCCGCTGGCAAGTGCGGCGCCTGGAGGCGTACGAGGCGCTCTCGCGGCTGACCTGGTCGGTGAGCCGCGCGAGACGCCATCAAATCACGACGGCCAAGAGCGTACTCGAGCTCGTCAACCCCCAAGCGGCCAGCGAGGTTTTTGGCGACTCGACCTGTGGCGTTCTGTCGGTCGGCGCGGCCGCGGCACGACTGGGCACGCTCGACGACGAAGCTCACGACACCCGACTGGTCCACCCCGACGAGCACGACCGCAAGGCCGCCCTGCATCGGCTCACTGCGCGCTGGGCGTGCGGCGAGCGCGATGACGACGCCCTTCGCGCCCATTGCGAGCGCGCCGATGCGCAGACTTATCCCAAGCTCCACGCCCGGCTCGAGCGCGTCGCCACGTTGCTGGGGATTCCGGCGCCGCCGGTGCATCTGAGCCGCCAAGAAGCCGGAGCGTGTGCGTTGGGGCGCGGCAAGCGGCCGTTCATTTTGCTCGCCAAGTCCCACCTCGAAGATGGGAGCACGCGACAACTCACCGACGCGCAGCTCGACTTCGTGCTCGCCAGCCAGGTCGAGCATATCCGCGCCGGACACCTGCTGTTCACCCGTGCGGAGTACGTACAGGGGGTCAAAGAACGCAGCGTGGAGTTGGCGTTGATGGCCGGTGAATGGCTCGGCGCTCGCGGCTTGCTGGGGGCAAAGAAGACCAAGGCCATCAAGCTGGCCAAACCCGTCTGGGGAGCACGACATGCGGCGGGCTCGGAGTGGCTGGCGCTCACACGCGACGCTGCGAAGGCCGAGTCGACCGCGCTGGCTCGCTGGGGCCGCACACGCGCGCTGCACTGCGACGACGACGAGGCGTGCGAGCATTCGCTCGTGCGGCGCGAGCTAGCGAAGTTCTCGCGCATTGCCCGTTATACCGCCGACCGCGCCGGTCTGCTCGCCTGTGGCAGCCTGCACGCGGCCGTCGACGCGATGCGCTTGCTCGAGCCGGAGATTAACGAGCCTGCGAGCGAAGAAAAGCGCGCGCGGGTCGACGCGCTGATCCACTTTGCGCTCTCAGAAGACTACTTCGCCCTGCGTAGCGCGGTCGATGAGGGGGCTTGGGCCCGGATATAACCATCTTGATTTTGCACCTTACCAACTGTCACAATTGGCTGAGGTAGTCTTCCAACCCGGCCAAATGCATGTCGAAAACGTTTCTCAGCGTCGTTTCCACGAAAATCGCTGGGGCGGACCGTCTCTGGAGAGATCGGCCCGAGGCGATGCGAGCGAGCGTGGAGTTGCTTCTGGGGCGGCTCGACAGCGCGCTCCAAGTGCACGACGGCCGAGCACTTCTGTGTAATGAGGGCGGCCATTTGGCCGCGTTCGACGCGCCGCTCGGGGCGTTGCGTTGGTGCTTGAACGTGCAGCGTTCGCTGTTGGAGGTGGCTTGGCCCGATGCTCTCCTCGAGCACCCCGACGCCGAGGCCATCCATTCGGACGACGGCGTCCTGTTGTACCGTGGTCTGCGCGTCAAGATGGGCCTGGACCTGGGCAAGCTCTTCGAGCGGCGTGCGCCGTTCTCGGGCGAGGTTCGCCACGGAGGCCGCGCGATTCGTCGCGCCACGACCCTCGCCACCTTTGCCGGCGCCGGCCAAACGGTCGTCAGCGTCGGCGTCCACCACTATATCGGCAAGGAGGCGTGGGCGGAGTTCGAGCCGTCGGTGCTCGAGCTGCACGAGTTTTGTGGGCAGACCCGGCTCTCCGAATCGGGTTTTGTGGTCCTGCCGGCCGAACTCGCCGAGCGTCGCGCCTACAGCGTGTCCGGAGAGCCGCTTCGGCGCAGCAACTTGCCGACCTTTCACACAAATTTCGTCGACCGCTCCGTCGAACTGGCGCGCTTGGCCGAACGGATTGGCGCGGCCTCGCGCTGGATCACGCTTGTCGGGCCTGCGGGCGCAGGCAAGACGCGCTTGGCCGTGGAGTTTGGCGACCAGTGGCTCGAAGAGCGCGCAGGTGTGGCTGCTGAAGCCTGGTTCTGCGACTTGACCGCCGCGCGCGACGTGGGCGCGGCGCTGGCGATCATCGCGCGGGCCGTGGAGGTGCAGTTGCCCGCCAGCGACGACCCGGTGCGCGCCGCCAAGGCCATCGAGGGGGCGCTGGGCGGACGCGGTGAGGTGCTGATGGTGCTCGATAACGTCGAGCAGTTGGCCGGCGTCGAGCCTTCGGAGCAGGGGGGCTCGCTTGCCGAGATGATCGCCGGTTGGATCGACGCCGGCCCGGGCGTGCAGATCGTGGCCACCAGCCGACGCAGCTTCGGCCACGAGCGAGAGTGTGTGCAGAGTGTCGATTCCATGGGCGAAGACGCCGCGCTGGCGCTCTTGGTCGACCGCCTCTTTCAGGCGCGCGGCGCCCACGTGGGCTTCAACGAGAGCGATCACGCGGCGCTGCGCGAGATCGCCACCCAATGCGCGAGGCTCCCGCTGGCGATCGAGTTGGTCGCTGCGGGCGGAAAGCTATTGTCGCCGACCGAGTTGCTCGACGCATGGAGTGAGCACGCTGCCGCGCGCACCGGATCACAGCTCGAACAGGCGATCGAGCGGTCTTGGAAACTGCTCAAGCCGTGGGAGCGTCGGGCGGTGGCCCAGTGTGCGAGCTTCGAGGGCGGCTTCACCGTCGAGGCTGCCGAGCAGGTTCTCGAGCTCGACGCTCCCGAGGCGCCACCGATCATCGAGGTGCTCGAGGCGCTCCACAGCCACTCCCTTTTGCGCTCGCCGCCCGGCAGCGAGTCGGCCACGCGTGCACGGCTGTCGCTGTACGAGCCGGTGCGCGAGTTTGTGCGTGCCCGCCAGAGCGGTGAGGCGTTGGACGCGGCTGCTCGTCGGCACGCGAGCTATTTCTGCGAGTGGGGTCAAAACCAGATGGCGCTGCTCGACACCGAAGGCGAACTCGAGGCGGTACGCCGCATGACCGAGGAGCTGGCGAACCTGCAACAGGCGCTGCGTCAGTGCGTGGCCGATGAGCCTGCGCGCGCAGTGCGTCTGGTCGTGGCGCTGAGCGAGCTCGACCGGCGTATCGGTCCCCTCCCCGGACAGCTCGAGCGCGTCGAACAAGCTGTGGCGCTGGCCGAGGCGCTCTCGGACCCGCAGCTCGAGATTTTGGCATTCGAAGCGCGCGCGCGGGCGCGGCAGTGGCTGCACCAGCACGACCAGGCCCGGGACGACTATGCAGCGGCGCTTTCTTTGGCTGAAGATGCAGTCGAAGAGGAGGGCGATCCGACGTTCCAAATCGCGCCGCTGATCGGACTCGCCTCCGTGACCCACCGGCTGGGCCAGCACTCTACCACCGAAGAGTACGTGCATCGCGCGCTCGAACTCGTCGAAGGGTCGACGACTCCCGAGGAGGTGACCGTCCTGCAGCAACTGGGCGTGCTGCACAGTTGGCGAGGCGAGCGTGACGAGGCGGCGCGCTACCTGCACGAGGCTCAGATCTGTGCGCGGCGTATCGGCAACCCCAGCGCGCTGGCCGAGGTCCTGGCGCTGTACGGGCCGGCGATCACCGCCCACTTCAGATACGACGAGGCCGAGCGTTATATGGAGGAGGCGCTCGAGATCTTCACCGCGCTGGGCAACCGTCGAAAGATGGTGGTGATCACCTTCCAACTGGCGTTTGTCTACATCAAGACCGGCCGTCCCGAGCAAGCGGAGCGCGCTTACGGGCGCGCGCTCGAGATCATCGACTCGGCTGGCTTGACGAAGGCCGATCGCGGCGCGGTGCTTCGCGGCCGCGGCGAGGCGAGGTTTTGGCGCGGGCACTACGCGCAGGCGGAAGCCGATTTGACCGAGGCACTCAGCCTCATCGACGCCGGAGCAGTGGTGCGCGCGCTGTATGCGCGGCTCTACCTGGCCGCTAGCCTCGCGATGCTCGACCGGCACGCCGAATCGCGCGAGCATTTCGAGCGCGCAGCCGAGCAACTCGACGAGACCGAGCTACCCACCGAGCGCGCCTTGGCGCGAACCCTCGAAGGTTATTTGATGGCTGCCCTGGCCAGGATGGCCCACGCCGAGGAAGACGTCACCGCGGCAGTGACCGCGCTGCAGAAGGCCTACGCAGGTGTGGAGGCCGGCGAGAATAGTTCGCATACGGCCGTTCAAGACGAGGCCGAGCGTCTGCGAGCTTACCTCGACGAGCTCGTGGCGACCGGGGCTGTCCCAGCGCTCGACGCCGACGGTGAGCCCGACCTGGAGGTCGCCGCCGACGCACGCTGGCTGGAGGTCAAAGGCGAGGAGAGGGTCGACATCAGCCGACGTGGTGCGCTGAAGCGCATTTTGCACGCCCTCGTCGAGCGACGGCTCACTGCACCGGGCGAGCCGCTCAGCCTCGACGAAACCCTCGAGGCAGGTTGGCCCGGTGAGGTGATCATGCCCGAGGCGGGCGCGCGTCGGGTCTATACGACGATCAACCGCATGCGCGACCTCGGACTACAAGACATCCTCGTGACCACCGACGACGGCTATATGCTCGAGCCGACCAAGCTCGTGCGGCGCGACTCGCAGTGAGCCATCGCGACGGCCGGGCGGCTAAAGTTGCGCGATCGCCGTTCAGTTGGCACTCTGGCCGTGTGATCATGAATCGCGCGAATCACGAATTGCCAAGGAGTGGCGAAGTGTCTTCGGAATGGTATCTGTACGTCCTCGAGTGCGTCGACGAAACGCTCTACACCGGCATCACCACGGATCTCGAGCGGCGCCTTCACGAGCACAATCATACGGCCAAGGGGGCCAAATACACGCGCTGCCGGCGTCCGGTCGAGTTGGTCGCCTCGTGGACCTACGAGTCGCGCTCGGACGCGGCGAGCGCCGAGTGGCACTTCAAACAGTTGACCCGCCGGCAGAAGCTGCGGCGGGTCGAAGAGCGTGCGGCGGCCGAGTAGCGCTCAGTGACGCTTCTGCAGATCCGTGCGCGCCTGCTTCAACGTGGCAAACTGGTCGGCGATCTTCTGCTGGATCTCGGGCGTCCAGTCGGTCTGCATCGCGTCCTCATACTGGTCGATGAGCGCGCCTTCCATGCGCTGGGTCTCCTCGAGCATGCTCTCGAGGTCGTCTTCACTGAGCGCCGACTTGAGCTTCATCCAACCCTGGTAGATCTTACCCAGCGAGGTCTCCTCGGCCTCCTCGACTCGTCCGGCGAGCGTGTTCGCCTGGGTCTCGAGATCATTGGCAAATTGGGAGTGCTCGCGCTCGTACTTGCGAAAGAGCGTGCTGTACTCGGTCTTGTCGACTTTCTGTGCGGCGGTGTCGAAGCTGCCGGCCGCGTCTTTGTTGTAGCGGGCCAGGCGCTTGAGTTGGCGTGCCATCTCTTCGTTGGTTGCAGACATTTTCTCCTCGCTTTGAATAGGGCTATCTTGCTTCGAATACGCGCTAAGATCTGTAACCGCGAATACTTCGCGCTCAAGGTCGAGTTCGGACGGCGAGTGGCGAGAGAGGGCGGTTGGCGCGTGGAAGGTGCTCACTTCGCGCGAGGAAGATAGACCCCGAAAGTCGCCCCTTTACCAGGCGTCGACTCCACGCTGACATATCCGCGTCCGTTGCTGACGATCCCATAGACAGTCGATAGACCGAGTCCGTGTCCTTTTTGTTGCTTCGTCGAGAAGAATGGCTCGAAGAGTTGCTCGCGGGTTTCTGGATCGATGCCAGCTCCGGTGTCGCGGACCTCGATATAGGCATATTCGTCGGCTTCTAAATCCTCGATTTCCTCAGGACCAACGCTCTGGCGGCTCGTCATGATGGTGATCGTTCCCGACGCTTGCTGCTTCTGAATGGCGTCGCGAGCGTTGACCAGAAGGTTCATTATGATCTGGTCGAATTGGATCGGAACCGCTCGAATGACCGGTACGTCTTCGTCGAGTTCGTAGTTGACCTCGATGTCCGGTGGGAGGATGTAGTCGATGAAGTCTTGCATGTGGCAGAGCTGTTCATTGACGTCGACTTCCTCGGCCTCCTCTTCACCACTCCTGCCGAACTCCATGAGACTTTGGGCGAACTGAGAGCCCCGATCGAGAAGCATATGTGCTTTGTGAAGATGCTTCGATGTGGCCTCGTCCTGTGCAGTCTCGCCGATCACGTCGAGGTTCAACTCGAGCGCCTGAACCAGATTATTGAGGTCGTGTGCGATGCCGCGCACCATCTTGCCCAACGTGGCATCCGTATCCGCTCGAACGAGCATGCGCTCGATCTCTTGGCGCCGAGAGATATCGACCACTTGCTCGAGTACCAGCGTCTCGCCGAGCGAGTCAGTCGCCAGCGGCACATCGGCGATGGAGGTCCAGACCCAGAAGCCCTCTTTGTGCCGGTGGCGGATTTCGGTCTCGTTGTACTTCAACTCCCCGGCGACCAGCTTGTCAAAACGCGAGTGGAACCGATACAGATCGGCGCTGTGGACCATCTCGGCCTGAGTCATTTGGCGTAGTTCATCTTCCGAGTAGCCAACCATCTGCTGGAACGTCGTGTTTGTGTACAGTAGCTCGTTGTTCGCGTTGAGAACTTTCATGCCGATTGGTGCGGCCTCGAAAAACTCCCGAAAGCTGCTGACGATTTCATCGAGTCTGGGGCGTTCGTCGGCCATGAGGCTCCCGACTTGCCAAGAGTTGAGACGACGGGGCGAGCGGTTGGCTCTGTCGGAATTTAACTCCTACTCGTGCTCGGACAACCGCGGGGCAGGCCGTGCTTGGCGCTCGGAGGCACTGGGAGCGCACTCGTTCGAGGAGCGCTGAATGATTCGGGCACGGGGAGAGCAACTCCACCGAGAGAGACGACGAGACGGAGGCAGTCAAGCCGATGTGACAACAAGAAACGAAAAAAGCCTCGCCATATGGCGAGGCCTTTTCGATTTTTAGCTCAGTGCGGAAGAGAGGACTCGAACCTCCACGGGGTATTATCCCCACCAGATCCTTAGTCTGGCGCGTCTACCAATTCCGCCACTTCCGCGTGGCTGTTTCCTGCCCGTTTATTTTCCCTAGAAGGGCCGGGCGGGAGGCGTTTTATAGTGACAACCGAAGTGGGTGTCAACACAATTTTTTTCATCTTGTGTCAAACCCTTCGTCGGGCGCCATCGGACCCCATTAACTGGTGGCCTGACACCGATATTCCAGCGGTGGGATGAACGGCAAAGGGCGCAAAAGGAATCAGTGAAACCCTCTGCGCCCTCTGGGTCTGTCTTCAGCTGTTTAGAAGCTGAATTCGTCTTCGGCAAGGCGCAGCACGTCGATGTAGCTGACGATGCCGACCAGGCCGCCTTCGAGCGAGTCGACCACGGGGATGGCGCCGACTTTGTGATCGATCATCAGCGCGATGACCTCGCTGAGCTCGGCGTCGGTGCCCACCGAGATGACGTCGCCCTGCATGACGTCGCTGACCGGGGCGGCCGAGCGCTGGTTTTCGGCGTCGCTGCTGTCGACGCCGGTCGAGAACGGCAGCGAGAAGCTGCGCAGGTCGCGGTCACTGAGCATGCCGAGCAGCTCATCATTTTCGTTGACCACCGGCAGGTGGCGCACGTCCATCTCGAAGAGTTTGGTGATCGCATCCGAGATCGTATCGGTGACGTAGACGCGCTCCGGGTTCGGGGTCATGATTTCTTCGACGTTCACGGCAGACTCCTGTGAGACAGTATTTGGTCAAAATCGGAAATTGTAGCGCACTGCTAAGCTAAACCATCGAGGCTGAGCTTCAAGGCGCGATTTGCGTAATTCGGCGGTTGGCGCGGGTCTGTCTACTCCGCAGCCTTCCCTCCGCTATACATCCCCTCGATCTCGTCCGCATACTTCGACTCGACGACGCGTCGCTTGATCTTTTGAGTGGGCGTGAGCTCGTCGGTCTCCTGAGAGAAGTCCTGGGGCAGCACGACCCACTTTTTGACGGTGGAGACGCGGGCCAATTCGTTGTTGGCCGCCTCGACCTCGCGGTCGATGTACTCGCGGAACTCGGGGTGGTCGACCAGCTCGTCCGGATCGGTCGGCCAGCCCTTCTCCTCGGCCATGGCCGGGCCGCGTTCGGCGTCGATGGTCAGCAGCGCCGACAGGAACTTGCGCCGGTCGCCGATGACGACCGCCTGGCCGATGCCGTCGATCTTTTTGAGGAGGCTCTCGATCTTGGCCGGGGCGATATTCTTGCCGCCGGCGGTGATGATGATCTCCTTTTTGCGCCCGGTGATGCGAAGGAAGCCGTCCTTGTCGAACTGGCCGATGTCGCCCGAGTGCAGCCAGCCGTCGGTCAGCGTCTCGTTGGTGGCGTCTTCGTTCTTGTAGTAGCCCTTGAAGACGTTGCGGCCCTTGACCAAGATCTCGCCGTCCTCGGCGATCTTGACGTCGACGTCGGGGATGGGCAGGCCGACGGTGCCGAGCTTGGTCTGGCCGGGCATTGGCCGGTTGGCGGTGGTCGGGCCGGTATCCTCGGATTGGCCGTAGATCTCGCGGATGATGATGTCGAAGCTGGCGAAGAACTCGAGCACGTCGAGGCCGATGGGCGCCGCCGCGCTCACCGCCATGCGCAGCCGGTCGAAGCCGAGCTTGCCCTTGAGCTTGCTGAACACCAGCTTGTTGGCCAGCGCGTACTGGATCTTGAGCGCGCCTCGCACGTCGCCATGCTCGATCTGCTGGTAGGCTGCTTTGACGCCCACGCCGCGCGCCCAGTCGACCAGCTTGGCCTTGGCGCCCGTGGCCTCGGCGAGCTTGTTTTCGAGCGCCGATTTGAACTTTTCCCACACCCGGGGCACCCCGAAGAATACGGTGGGGCGGGCGACCTCGATGGTCTCTTTGACCTTGGCGATGTCGTCGCAGAACCAAATCGGGTAGCCAAACGTCGCCGCCAGGTGGATGGTGAACATCTGCTCGGCGATATGCGACAGCGGCAGATAACTTACCAGGCAGTCGTCGGGCTCCATGCCGCCGATCATCTTCTGGGCGGAGCCGGCGGTGAACGCCAGGTTGTCGTGGGTGAGCATCACCCCTTTGGGCTTGGAGGTGGTACCGCTGGTGTAGATCATGGTGGCGACTTCATCCATCTCGATGCCCGAGATGCGCTCGTCGACGTCGTCGAGGTGTTCGCGGCCGCTCTCCAAGAAGTCGTCGAAGGAGACGACCATCTCGTCGTCGACCTGGTCGGCGTCGCGGATCATCACCAGATGCTCCAAGTTGGGCATCTCGTCGCGCGCCTTGTCGACTTTTTCCCACTGCTCTTTGTCCTCGAGCACCATCACCTTCGACTCGCAGTGGTCGGCGATATAGGCGACCTCCGACGGCGAGTTGGTCTGGTAGATGCCCACCGGCACGCAGCGAGCCATCATCGCGCCCATGTCGGCCATGACCCACTCGGGGCAGTTGTTGCCGATGATGGTGATGTGTTGGTGGGGCTCGATGCCCCGGGCGACGAGCCCGCCAGCGAACAAACGGCACTTCTTGGCGTAGTTCGCCCAGTTGATGTACTTCCACTTTCCGTCAAGATTCGCCCAGGCGGCGGGCTTTCCGGCATGCTTCTCGCTGTTGTCGAGAAAGCGGTCGACAATCGAATCGCGGGCCACGGTGACCTCCGATGTTTCGGTTTTGGTGAGGTCCTAGTTTTAATCCATATCGGGTGGGAGAGTAAAGAGGCGTGCGTCAGTCAATCAGTGGCACGAAGCCATATTCGCGGATGAGCAGCTTGCGCCGACGTGCGGCGAGGTGCTCGCGACGAGCCTCGGGGCTCATGATGGCGAGGTCGACGCGGTTCTGTTCGCTGATGGCGTCTTCGATGCGGTCCTGTTCGGCACGGTCGAGGGCGCGAAAATACCCGTCGACCAGCGCGTCTTCGATGGCGGCGAGTTCCGAGAACGGATCGTCGACCTGGCTGGCGTCGACCAGCGTTTTGATCTCGCGCCACGCCTCGCGGTAGACCTGACGGATCTGCTCTTGGTCACAATTTTTGCCGGCGCGCTCGATATTGGCCAGCGCTTCTTCGAAGAGGCTGGAGTAGGCGTTGCCCGACGATTGGGTGGGCGCCTGGTCGGTCGACTCGCTGGGCGGGTTCGACTGTGACGGATGATTGGCTCCCGACGGCCTGCTGGTTTGCGACGGCGGGGCGTATCCGCCATGGGCGCCGGCCGAGCGGTCGCGCGCGCTCTCGATGGCCGCTTCGATATGGCCGCGGCACGCGTAGATATTTCGCGGCGGGTCCTCCTCTCCCATACTGTCGATGGCCTCTTTGATGCCGCGACAGATCACCTTGGCGCTGGCGCCTTCGTCGCGCCACTGGCTCAACAGCTCCAAATCCCGACCGCCGAACATAATGCCCCGGCCGGTCACTTCCAGAAAGTAGACCTGGATGGTGTCGAAAAAGCTGGGGTTTTGGGGAGAATGGCTCATTTGTTACGGCGTTTGGTTGTTTCTCTCGAAGGCGGTGGCCTTGCAGAAGTTGGGGCGCCATCTACATAGGCATCTAAGGACATGAGGGCTGCGAATCGACCAGGTGTGGCAACTCGCAACCCCTATGTCCTTAATTGCTTATGTAGCAGGCGCTGCGAACCTGAATCACTTACTCTCCAAATTTGGGCTCGCCGAGCACTTTCGCCAAGCTAGGGGTCTTCGCATCACGATCACTTACGGGCGATCTCGCGCAGGCGCTCGTCGAGGCGCGTGTAGCGTAGCTGCGAGCGGTTGTTGCGCACGGCGATGCCGACCGCTTTTTCGCTGCCGACGACGACGACGAGCTTCTTAGCGCGGGTGACCGCCGTGTACAAAAGGTTTCTCTGCAACATGACATAATGCTGGGTGAGCACCGGCAGGATCACCGCGGCGTACTCGCTGCCCTGGCTCTTGTGCACGGTGATGGCGTAGGCGAGCACCAGCTCGTCGAGGTCGGTAAAGTCGTAGGTGACGCGGCGGCCGTCGAAGTTGACCCAGACGGTGTCGTCGTCGCGGTTGATGAGCGAGATCTGGCCGATGTCGCCGTTGAAGACCTCGAGCTCGTAGTTGTTGCGGATCTGCATGACCTTGTCGCCGACCTTCCACTTCTTCGAGCCGCGCTCGAGAGCGTCGGCGCCGGGGTTGAAGCGCGCCTGCAGCTTTCGGTTGAGCGCCGAGCAGCCCACGTCGCCTTTGTGCATGGGCGACAAGATCTGGACCTCGTCGATGGGGTCGTAGCCGAAGGCGTTGGGCACGCGGTCGCTGACGAGCTCGATGATCTTTTCCTGCGCCTCCTGTGGGCTCTTCGCGGCGATGGTGTAGAAGTCGACGAGCTCGCCGGCCTTGCGCTGGGGCACCACGGGCATCTGGCCGGCGTTGATGCGGTGGGCGTTGGTGACGATCGCCGACTGCTCGGCCTGGCGAAAGACCTCGGTCAGGCGCACGACCTCGACGGTGTCGCTGTCGATGATGTCGCCGAGCACGTTGCCCGGCCCGACGCTCGGGAGCTGGTCGACGTCGCCGACCAACAACAGCGCGGTCGACTCGGGCAGGGCGCGTACGATCGCGTGGAGCAGATAGGTGTCGATCATCGACGCCTCGTCGACGATCAGCAGATCGACGTCGAGGGGGCGCTCCTCGTTGTACTTGAAGCCGCCTTCTTTGGGCGTGAACTCGAGCAGCCGGTGCACTGTGCTCGCGTCGCGGCCGGTCGCTTCGTTCATGCGCTTGGCGGCGCGGCCTGTCGGCGCGGCCAGCTTGACGTGACGGTCGAGCTGCTCGGCCAGCGTGACGACCGCCCGGATGATCGTCGTCTTGCCCGTGCCCGGCCCGCCGGTCACGACGACCGTCTTGTGCTCGAAAATCGCCAGCGCGGCCTGCTTTTGGGCACGCGCGAGCTCGACGCCCATGCTGCGCTCGATGTCGGCGAGCTTGTCGTCGAGGTCCGAGAAGGTCAGCCAGTGCTCGGCGCGCACGAGCTGGCCCAGGTGGCGCGCCGCGCCCAGCTCGGCGCGGTAGGCTGGGGCGCGAAACACCGCCGGCGGGCGTCCGTCGCCCAGAGGCTCGGTCACGATGCGCTCGTCCTGGGCGAGGTCGGCCACCGCCGCGCCGAGCATATCGTCGGGCACGCCCAAGATCTCGACCGCGCGGTGCTTGAGCTCGCCGAGCGGCAGGTACATGTGGCCGTCGGAGTGGGCCTCGCGAAGGCAGTACAAGAGCCCCGCGCGAAGACGCGCCAGCGAGTCCTTCTCCAGGCCCGCCTCGAGCGCAATGGCGTCCGCAGTCTTGAAGCCGATGCCGTGGATATCCTCGGCGAGCTTGTAGGGATTCTCGCGCACGATCCGGATGGAGCGCTCGGCGTACTGCTTCCAGATCTTGACCGCAAAACCCGGCGAGACGCCGTGCGACTGCAAAAAAACCATCACCGAGCGCACCTGGCGCTGCTCGGCCCACGCGCTCATGATGCGCTTCGCGCGCACCTTGCCGATGCCGTCGACCTCGGTGATCCGCTCCGGATTCTCGTCGAGCAGATCGAGCGTATCCTCGCCGAAGTGGTCGACGATGCGCTCGGCGAGCACCGGCCCAATCCCCTCGACGAACCCGCTCGAAAGATATTTCTCGATGCCCTCGCGAGTCGTCGGCGGCACCGGCCGGATCGCGTCGATGGCGAATTGGCGCCCGTAGCGCGCGTCGTTCTGCCATTGCCCGTTGACCTCGACGGTCTCGCCGGGGCGCGAAGACATGATATTGCCCACGATGGTGACCTTGCGCCCGCTCGACATCTCGAGTTCGCACACCGCGAACTCGCCGTTGTCGCTCTCGAAGCGAATCTTGCTGAGCGTGCCCTTGATCATTTCTGATGCCTGCGTCTCGGAAGAGCGGGCAGCGATGTCGCGTGATCGAGTCATAGCCCCGATGGTAATTGCCGGGCGGTTGGCGAGCAACCGACGGTTGGGCTAGCCCGCGACCGCGCCCCCGCCCGCGACCGCGCCCCCGTAGTTCAACCTGAAAGGCGTGCAGAACTGCGACTCCGCTGCGGATGCACGACTAAGGACGATTGGGACCAACAGCCAAATCGACCTCATTGCAGTGAAACGACGGGGCGGGGGCGCGGTCGCGGGCGTGGGCGCGGGTACAGGACAACGGGACGTGGTCGCAGCTGTGCTCCACCCGGATTATTGTTGGGCGACTCGATTGAGAATCATGCTATTCAACATCGACACAACTCGCTTGAGCAACCATTTACCCTGTTCGTGGTCATGATCGCTGATCAGTCGTCGCACCTGCAGCGCGTCGTAGACGGCCGCAGATTCGAACGCCGACCCGCGGGCAATCGTGTAGAAGTTGGCCTTGTCGGCAGGCAACCGCTTTCCGGCGCCTTCCGCAATGTTCAGCATGATCGAGGTCGATGCTCGGTCGAGCTGATCCTTCAGCTTACTGTGCCCTCGCGGGATTGCTTCCAAGGTTCCGGATGTCAGTGCAAAGAACTCCAGGGCAACACCGTAAACTTCGAGCTTCTCGTGACCTAACATTTTATAGCCTCCAGTACGTTGAGTAGTAGGTGGATATCGTCTCCCCCTCGTATTGGTTTTCGGCAAAATCGCAGATTTGTTGCGTGATCTGGCTGATATTTTTTTCAGCGAGCGTCGCCGGTGGTTTGAATTGTCTCGTGTTTTCAGTTTCTTACGGTGCTCTTCTTCGGCGGTGCGTTCCATCCGGATCTCTGTTTGCCATCCACAAGCGTTGTCAGAGCCGGCAACATCCCGCGACCGCGCCCTCGCCCGCGACCGCGCCCCGTAGTTCAACCTGCAGGGCGTGCAGAACTACGACTCCGCTCCGGATGCACGAATTGGGTCGATTGGGACCAACAGGCAAACCGACCTCATTGCAGTGAAACGACGGGGCGGGGGCGCGGCCGCGGGTGCTGGGCTCCGCAGGGGCCAAGGCCCCGCTCCGCCAACGGCACGGCTCTCCCCCCGATCCCAAACCATTCGGGAATCCCGCGGACGATAATCCCGTTGTATCTTTGGATAGAATTTCCCAAGCTTCCGCCTGTACCTATACTCAGGCGAGAATAAATAGAGAACGGCAAGGCAGCGAGGATCACCGATGGCGTCTGCATGGGCGTTGATAGAGGATGACGGGCAGCTTCTGTTCGTAAGGCGGGCTCTCGATTTGGGCCGCGGCGGGCAGTGGTGCCCGCCGGGTGGCACCATCTGGAAAGATGAGTGGCCGGAGGTGGCCTGCGTGCGCGAGGCTTTCGAGGAGACCGGGCTTCGGGTGACGGTCAAGCGACCGATCGCCAAGTTCGAGTCGGCCTGGTACTTTTTGTGCTCGCTGAACAACGGGCGCGGGGACATGAAGCTCAGGCCGCGCGAGTGCATCGACGCGCGCTGGGTCATGCCGCGCGAGTTGCTCGGCCTGGGCACGGTCATGGACCTGCGCCGGATCATCCCGCTTTTGGAGTTGTCGGGGTTTCGCGCCCCGTCGATGCCGCGCGGGTTGGAGCCGGCGGTGCCCGAAAAGCTATTCTGAGGGAGCTTCGGGCGGCGCACAGATGCCGCCAACTCCGTCGACGTAGAGCCCGGCTTGACCGTGGATACCAGTGAGCACGCTTCCGGGCGGACATCGTAGCCGAAAGCTTGTTTCGCCCGTCGATTTAGAGGGGCGATTCGCAGTTGGGCTGCATGTCGGCTCGAGATGCTCGATCAGCCCTTCGGCGTGACCCTCGAGGCCGACGGCGAGTTCTCCTTCGGGGCATCGAAGCTCGTCGGGGCCGTCGGCTGAGCGGTGCTTCCCCTTCCAAGGTCCCACCGTGCCTTGTTGACGCGGTTGTTGCTGGCGCTGTTGGTCGCCAACCGGCGCGCACGATGCTTGAAGCGCACCCACGACCTCACCGTCCCTGGCGCGGTGGATATTCAGGCCGGCGATCGCCTGGCCTTCTGGACACTCCCATACAAATGCCGAGCCTCCCTTGCCTCCCACGGCGCGAAGGTAAATCACGTCGCTATCTTGCTCGACCTTCCATAGCGAGTAGTGCTTCCCCCGCTCGACCTCGACGAGCTGGCTTTGCAGCGTCTTGTCGCGGCGCATCATTTTCGTGGCGCGACGTCGGTCGTCTTTGGTCCACAGGACGTAGGGCGCCTCTTCGTCGGTGCACGCGATGAAGCCTGGCACCGCTTCGCCATCATAAAACCAGCCGCGGTGCCGGGCGTTGAAGAAGAGCGCCGGATGGCGCGAGGTGCTGACGAACTTCTCGCCCGGGGCGAGGTTTTTGCGCACCAGTCGGCTCGCCTCCTGGATGTCGGCGGGGACGTCGTCGTTGAAGTAGCCGTTCTCCCAGCCGCGGGTCGGTCCGAGCAGAATGTGGTAGCTGGTGACCGCATAGACGACCAGCGCGACAGCCGTGGCAGCGCGACCGGCATGGCCCGCGCGCCACAGGATTCGTGCGCCGACCCCGATGAGGATCGAGGCGGGCACCACGATCGGCAATTGGTAGTAGATATGCGTCTCGTTTCCTCGAAGTGTCGCACACACAAACAAGATGAACGCGATGGCCCACACCGCCGCGAAGCGGACGACCTCGCGCCCTCGAGCGCGGGTCGCGCCGACGACGGCGAGCATCAGACCGCTCCAGGTCAGGATGTCGAAGACGAGGCGCTCGGAGAGCTTTCGCCAGGTGGCTGGATCGCTAAAGATCTGCCAGTCGGTGAACTTGCTACCCGAGCGGTTCCCCCAGATGCCGAAGGTCCACGGAAAGTCGTGGGCGTAGAGCGACCAGGCGGCGACCGGCACGAGGATCGCCACTCCCCAGAGCCAGTATTGGGGCGTGCGCAGCGCTCCGACGAGTCCTTTGCGGCTGATGAAGAGATACAGCGCCGGAAATACCAGGAAGCCGTTGGACAGCTTGAGCAACAGCACGAGGGTGGCAAAGACCCCGCTGAGCACCGCGTCGGCGAGCCGATCGTCTTCGAGCCAGACCAACAGGTGGTACAGAAAGGCGATCCCGAAGAACAGCGACGGGCCGTCGGGCTGGATGGTTCGGGTAAAGTAGATCGACAGCGGCAGCAGACAGAGGGCGGCCACCGCCAGCAAGGCCTCGGATTCCTCGCCGCCCAGGCGAAGCACCATCAGGTACAGGTACAAGCAGGTCAGCGCGAAGAAGAGGAGCGAGATGGCGCGCAGGTACCACGCGGGCGGAAAGTCGACGCCCAGGGCGGCCAGAGGCAACGCGGCGAGCCAGCCGACGACCGGAAGCTCGGCCTCGACGAGACCAAAGGGCTCTCCTTGGAGCTCGCACGGGTAGCGATCGACGGTCGGGTGGAACGGGTTGAGCGTCTCGTCGAGGTAGCCGTGGGTGAACGCGGCGGTGTCGGCCTGACGCCAAGCGTGAAAGTCGGTGATGCCCGGCTCGGTGAGCTGGTAGCAGCGGATACCGACGCCCATCAGCACAATGGCCAAGAGTAGCCACCACGATCGGTGGGTGAAAGGTCGACGCGACTGCAGAGACGGACGATCTCGCTGCGGTGAATTCGTCATGGTGGCGTGACAGTCCCCCTGGCTGGTTGAGGCTCAAACTATTTAGGTGAGACAGAAGCTAGTTGGGTGAGACTAAAGCAGGCGAGGTGACGTTGCCGAACTTCGTCTCGCATTTCAAATGCTCGATCTATCTATCGTGATCTTTTTTGGGGGCTTTCTTTTTCGAAGGGTTTTTCTCTTTAGTGCTCTTTTTCTCGGTGGCTTTCTTGTCGGCGCTTTCGTCGAGTCGATCGAGCTCCACGCACTCGATGCCGATAGCGTCGAGCTTGTCGCCGTTTCTGCCGGTGATCCCTTGGATGACGCTTCCCTCGGGGCAGCGAAGCTCGAACGCCTTACCTTGGTCGTCAGCGGCCTTGCCTTGGTCGTCAGCGGCCTTGTCTTGGTCGTCAGCGGCCTTGCCTTGGTCGTCAGCGGCCTTGCCTTGGTCGTCAGCGGCCTTGCCTTGGTCGTCAGCGGCCTTGCCTTGGTCGTCACCGACCGCGGAGGTTCGACTGACGTCGCGTACCTTCCAGTCCGCGTCTTTGGCGCGCTTGCGAGACGCATGGGCGCAGATCAAGCCGAGCTTCTCGACGAGCGTGTCTGCCCTTCCGTAGACGCCCGCCGCAAATTTGCCCGAGTCGCATTGCAGGTGCTCGCGCCCGGACTCTTTGCCCGGCGTTGCTAGTCGGGGGCCGGCGGTGCCACCGGTGGTCAGGCGGGCGCTCGTTCGGTTGACCCGCGCCTTGCGGCAGTGCGGGCGAAGCTCGCCGATGTGCTCTTTGTCCTCTCCGTGGCGGATTTCGAGCTTCGAGAGTGCCTGGCCTTCCGGGCAGAACCACTCGAAGGGAAAGCCGCCGTAGCCGCCGGCCATGGCCGAGTGCGTCGTGGGCCGGTCGAAGTCGTGGACTCGGTACAGGTGCCAGGTCTGGATCTGCTCGTCCTGTTTCTGCTCGTCCTGTTTCTGCTCGTCCTGTTTCTGCTCGCCCCCGGCTGTGGCGGTGTCGACGAGTGAGACGAGGCCGTCGTGCGGGATGCGCTTCTCTTCGTCGGTGATGATGAAGTCCCATGCCTGCAGCCGCGCGACGTCGTCGAAGCCGGTGTGGTGCAGGTCGGCGTAGTTTTCGCCGGGGCGAAACTTGATGGGGTTGAAGCCGGTGGCCGGAAAATGAAACCCGCCAAAGCTCTGGGTGCGCATCTGGACCAGGCCCGGGCAGTTGTGGTTCAGGGCGCTGCCGTGAAAGCGCGTCTCGTTGTAGCCGCGAATCTGGGCGCACTCGACGCGCGATTGGGGCGGGATATGCTCGGTGAGCTCGAGGATGGGCCCAAACTCGTCCCGCGCAAATTGCTCGACGTTTTGAGCGATAAACGGACCAAACCAAAACGGCATCGCCACGGCGACGACTCCGGCGAGGCCCGCCAGCCAACTGTGGTGCGGCAGCCGGGGCAGCAGGGCGGCGCACATGACGAATAGCGGCACCACGCGCGTGTCGATGTTGGTCTGGTGGATGTGTGAGGGAAAGATCGCGATGGCGATGCCCAGACAAACCACCACCAGGAGCAGCGTGTGTCGCTTTCCTTCTTCATACACGCGAAGCAGCGCCTGACGCAGCTTCTCGAGCACTCCCCGTGCGTTTTGGGGCGCTTCGAACGACGGGACATCGACGCCTCGAGACACGCCCATCCACACCAGCCAAACGCCGAACAGGATGGCGAGAACCTCCACCTCGACCTCGGTCGAGGTGGCGTTGATGGCGTGGTCAACGAACCCCTGGACTTTGCCCATCGGTGTGTTCCAGCGCGCGTGGCGCGCCAGCATCTCGCCGATACCTCCCGAGGGCATGCCGCTGGCGTTCTGCATCGTGGCGTTCCAGTACACCCAAAGGGCGACGGCGGGCACGAAGGCGAGCAGGTGCACGGCGTCGCGAGGGCGAGCCAGCGAGAAGAAGAGCACGAACGCAGCCGCACCGATGGTAAACACGCAGCCCAAGCCATGGGCGAAGAAGCTCGCCAGGCAAATCGCCCCCAGCGCCACGCTCCACCGCCAGTCGCTGGTCTGGCCGGCTTTGCGCGCGGCGGCGAGCGCGGCGAAGAAGAACGGGATGACGGCGACGTAGTTGATCATCCCCCAATGCAGGCCGGTGTGCCACAAAAACGGCACGCACAGAAAGACGAGCCAGCGCGATCGGTCGAACACGCGCGCCATCCACACCAGCGCGCCGACGGTGGCGGCCATCATCAAGCTGGTGAACAGTCGCAACGAGGCCAGCGGCTCGAGCAGCGGGTAGAGGAGGCTGGCAAACCGAGACGGCAGCGTGTTGGGCACCAGGCCGTCGTTGAGCACGAACATCTCGCGGTACAGCGCGACCTCGTCGTAGCGCGCCCACACGTCGGCCATCGCCGCGTGGCCGCCAAAGTCGGTCAGCGGGGGCATCGGGCCCAGCCAGAGCGGATAGATCACCGCCAGGGTCGCTCCTGCGAGAAGCCCCCAGAATAAAGAGTCGCTCGCCCACCGCTTCGCTCGACCGGGTTGGTCGAGATGGAGCCGGTCGCGGACGCGGTCGAGAAGATGTTTGAAGCTGGCCATGCAGTACAGTCGAGAGACACTGGGTTGATCGGCGCGGATCTCATCGCAAACCCTGTCACGATGCAAGTCGCGAATATTCGACAGCCCCCGACACGTTTCTACTATTGTGGTAAGAGTCCGTCTGGCAATTGCCCGCAAATCGAGCTGTGAGAAAGGTATGCAATATCAAGTTGCCTGGCCCCCGTTCACCAAGAATATCAAGATCTCGATCTTCGGCCTGGTCGCGCTCTTCTTGGTCACCGTCTTCGTCCCCGCGTTCAATGACGTGGCGAGGCAGTACCTGTGGACCTCGAAGGTGCACGTATTCGACTGGGGCTACGTGTGGACGATCATCACCTACGCCTTTTTCCACGCCGACTTCAATCACATCTTGTTCAACTCGTTCGCCCTGTGGATGTTCGGCGGCTACCTCGACGAGATGTGGAGCACCAAGAAGTTCTGGACGGTCAGCCTGCTGAGCGCGCTGGGCGGCGGTATCGCCGTGGTGCTCAGCCAACTCGTCTTCGGCACCGTGGCGCCCACCCTGGGCTACTCGGGGGCGGTCATGGGACTGGTGGCCGCGTATTGCTGGTACAACTGGGACCGCAGCCTCAACTTCTTCTTCCTGCCGATGACCGGCAAGACCTTACTGCTGTTCTTCGTGGTCCTGGACATCTTCTTTGTGGTCTTTGCCCGCGAGCCGATCAGCATCGCCGGCCACCTGGGCGGCATGGTCACCGGCTTGCTGCTGGCGACCGATTATTGGCGCCCGCGACGCATCAAGCAGTGGTGGCGTCGGCGCTCGATGAAGAAGAAATTCCGCGAAGCGACGAGGGAGGTCGACCGCAAAAGGAACGGTAAATGGGTTAACTAGCAAAAGAGCCAAAGAGCAAAAAAGCAAGAGAGCAAAAGAGCAAAAAAGCAAGAGAGCAAAAGTAGCGAAAAAGTAAATGAGTTACGTGCGCCGCTGTTGCTCTTTAGCTCTTTCGCTTATTGGCTCTTTTACTTCCTGCACTTGATTGCACCCGCTCCCGTTCCTACACTGCGCCAAATATCCTGCGAACGACCACACCTTTAGCATCGGACGTCAAGAATATGGAAAAACTCGAGATTACTCGCGAATTCGTCGAGCGTATGCCCAAGACGGATTTGCACGTGCACCTAGATGGAAGCCTTCGCCTGGAGACGATCCTCGAACTCGCCGAAGAGCAGGGCGTCAAGCTGCCCAACGGGGCGGACACCCCCGAGAAGCTCGCCAAGGCGATTCATATGGGCGAGGTGTGCAAGGACCTGACTGACTACCTCAAGGCGTTCGACGTGACGTTGAGCGTGCTGCAGACCGAAGAGGCGCTGTACCGCGCGGCCTTCGAGCTGGGCGAAGACGCCGCCAAAGAGGGCGTCAAGTACATGGAAGTGCGCTACTCGCCGCTGCTTCACACCGAGCAGGGCTTGAGCTTTCCGGTCATCGTCGAAGCCGTCGGCGAGGGCCTGCGCGAAGCCAAGCGCCAGTACGGATTGATGAGCGGCCAGATCATCTGCGGCATCCGCCACATCACCCCCGAGTCGTCGCTGCGGCTCGCCGAGCTGTGTGTCGCCTTCAAGAACAAAGGCGTCGTCGGCTTCGACCTGGCCGGCGCCGAGGCGAATAACCCGCCCAAAGACCACCGCGACGCGTTCTACCTGATCCGCAACAACAACGTGAATCTGACCATCCACGCCGGCGAGGCCTACGGCCCCGAGAGCGTACACCAGGCGATTCACATGTGCGGCGCGCACCGCATCGGCCACGGCGTTCGCCTTCGCGAGGACGGCGACCTGCTCAACTACGTCAATGACCACCGCATCCCGCTGGAGATGTGCCCGACGTCGAACGTGCAGACCCGCGCCTGCGAGAGCTTCGAGAGCCACCCGCTGCCGTTCTACCTGTCGTACGGGCTGCGCGTGACGATCAACACCGACAACCGCCTGGTCACCGACACGACGATGACCGAGGAGATCTGGCGCTGCGTGGAGCACTACGACCTGAATATCGGCGACCTGCGCAAGCTGATGATCGCCGGGTTCAAGTCCTCGTTCATGCCGTACCGCAAAAAGCGCACCGTCACCGCCCGCGCCTGCGCCGAGTTCGACAAGCTCGTCGCCGAGTTCGAAGAGAGCCAGGGCGCCAAGGCCGTGCAAGATCCGCGCGTGGCCCAGGAGATCGCCATCCAGAAGGCCTCGGCCGACGCAACCAAGCCGCAGGTCGAGCTCGACCCGTATTCGGGCCGCAGCGGTGTGACGCCCGAAGATGCCGAGTACGACCTGAACGCCGCCTCGAGCGTCGAAGAGGTCAGCGAGGTGACTGAAGACGAGAAAGCTTCGTAACGGTTGATTCACCACGGGGAGCACGGGGACACGGGGAAAGGCATTTAGTTATGTAGTCCCCGTGTCGCTGTGTCCTCCGTGGTGAAAATAGACGTTTGCAGCAGAGAATTTACCACGGGGAGCACGGGGACACGGGGAAAGGCATTTAGTTATGTAGTCCCCGTGTCGCTGTGTCCTCCGTGGTGAAAATAGACGTTTGCAGCAGAGAATTTACCACGGGGAGCACGGGACACGGGGGAAAGACATTTAATCTGCGTATTCCCCGTGTCTCCGTGCTCCCCGTGGTGAAAATCGCCGTTCGCAGTCTCACAAGTGATTCGAATTGGGTGATCCAAAATGGATAACAAGACGAGTTTTCAGGCAGTGATCATGGCCGCGGGCAAGGGCACGCGCCTCAAGTCGGAGCAGCCGAAGGTTCTCCACGAGGTGTTGGGAAAGCCGATGGTCGCCTATGCGGTCGACGCCGCCCTCGAGGCGGGCGCCGAGCGGGTGGTCGTGGTGCTCGGCTACGGGCGTGAGCAGGTCCAGTCGTGGCTCGAGGAGCATCGCGACTCCGAGCGGATCGAGTTCGCCGTGCAGGAGAACCAGCTCGGCACCGCCCACGCGGTGTACGCCGCGCGCGATTACTTCGACGCGGCGCCCGAGTACACCGCGATCCTGTCGGGCGACGTGCCCAACATGAACGCCGAGGCACTCGGCGACTTCGTCACGAAGACGGCCAACTCGATGTATCCGCTGGGCATGATGACCGCCAAGCTCGACGACCCGGCGCACTACGGGCGCGTGCTGCGCAACCCCGACGGCGAGGTCACCGGCGTCATCGAGTACAAGGATGCCACCGAAAAGCAGCGCCAGGTCGACGAGATCAACGCCGGATTCTACGCGGTCGAGACCGAGTTTCTGGCGCGGTACCTGCCCGAGATCTGCGAGGGGCCGGCCGACAACGCCCAAGGCGAGTACTATCTGACCGACCTGATCGCCGTCGCCGCGAATCACGCGGGCGTCCACGGCTGGATCATCGACGACATCGGGCTCATCCAGGGCGTCAACACGCGTCGAGACCTCGCCGAGGCGACGCGTTTTGCCCAAAAGCGCATCAACCAAAAATGGATGGACGAGGGCGTCACCTTCATCGACCCCGACGCCACCTACATCGAGCCCGACGTGCAGCTAGGCACCGACGTCACGCTGTATCCGGGCGTGCACCTCAAGGGCCAGACGCGCATCGGCTCGGGCACCGTGGTCGAGAACGGCTCGGTCATCACAGACTGCCAACTCGCCGCGAACGTCCACGTCAAAGCCAACTGCTACCTGACGCTCGCCCGCGTCGACAGCGGCACCGCGCTGGGCCCGTTCGCCCACCTTCGGCCCGGGTCCGACATCGGCAAGGACTGTAAGGTCGGAAACTTCGTCGAGGTCAAAAAGTCGAAGTTCGAGGACGGCGTCAAAGCCGGCCACTTGAGCTACTTGGGCGACGCGCACCTGGGCAAAGGCACCAACGTGGGCGCAGGCACGATCACCTGCAACTACGACGGCAAGAAGAAGCACCGCACCGAGGTCGGCGAGGGGTCGTTCATCGGCTCGAACACCGCCATCGTCGCGCCCGCCAAGCTCGGCAAAAAGGCGTATATCGGCGCCGGCAGCGTGATCACCGACGAAGTCCCCGACGAGTCGCTCGCGATTGCGCGCGGTCGTCAGAAGAACTTCGACGGTTGGGTGCGTAAGAAGGAAGAAGAGGAGGGTTAAGCGGAGCTACCGGCCGACAGGTTCGGATCCCACAGGACCTCGTCGGCCCCGCTTCCCTTCACCGCCGCCCAGCGGCTCCACACGAACAACGCATCACTCAGACGGTTCAGGTACGCGATGGCGTTCGGGTCGACCTCCTCGGTCTCGGCCAGCGCCACCGTCTTGCGCTCGGCGCGGCGGCAGACCGTGCGCCCCAGGTGCAGCTCGGCGTTCAGCCGCGAGCCGCCGGGCAGCACGAACGAGCGAAGCTCCGGCAGCTCCTCGTTCATCTTGTCGATGCTCGCCTCGAGCGCAGCCACGTCGGTCTCGTCGACGCGCGGCATCTTCTCGCCGATATCCTCCGGCAGCGTCGCCAGAATACTCCCCAGGTTGAACAACTCGTGCTGCACGCGCAGCAGCGTGTGCGCCAACTCGTCGAAGGCGTCGTTGTCGCCGTGCTCGTCGATGAGCGTCTGGCGACACATGCCGATGATGGCGTTGAGCTCGTCGACGGTGCCGTACGAGTCGATGCGCGCGGCGGTCTTCGGCACGCGCTGGCCGCCGACCAGGCTCGTCTGGCCGCTGTCGCCCTTGCGGGTGTAGACGCGGTTGATGGCTAGTTGGGGATCTTCGAATTTTTTATCTCTTTCGCTCATCTTACACTCCTTTGATTCATCCAAATGGTTGAGTGGTTGGAGTGGTCGAGTGGTTTCTTGGCTGTAGTGGGTATCCAACTCGCGGCGCCACAGCCGATGAGACCGCTTTGCTGGAACTTCTCGACCGGGCGAATTCGCTCAATCAAGAAACCACTGTTCCACTGAACCACTCTCCTGCTCATCGACCACTCGACGTGACGCCCAGTTGCTTCATGAGGAAGGCATACTGGTCGGCATACTTGTCGACGTACTTTTTGACCATATCACCACCACCATGCCCCGCATTCTTTTCGATGCGCATAATCGCCGGCTGGTGCGAAGAAGTCGCGTATTGGACCCGCGCGGTGAACTTGCGCGCGTGCATCGGGTCGACGCGATCGTCGCTGTCGGCCGCCAGCATCAGCAGCGCCGGGTAGTCGGTGCCCTCTTTGACGTGGTGGTACGGTGAGTAGTCGTACAGGTACTCGAAGTCCTCTTTTTTGGACGGGTCGCCGTACTCGAGCATCCAGGTCTTGCCGCTGCCGAATTTGTGGTAGCGGACCATGTCGAGTAGCGGGACCGCGCAGACGACCGCGCCGTACAGTTCGGGGCGCTGGGTCATGACCGCGCCCACGAGCAGGCCGCCGTTCGAGCCGCCGGCGACGGCGAGCTTCTGGGGGCTCGTGTAGCCCTTCTCGATGAGGTACTCGGCGGCGGCGATGAAGTCGTCGAAGGTGTTCTGTTTTTTGTCGAGCATGCCGTCGCGGTGCCACTCTTCGCCGTACTCGCCGCCGCCGCGCAGGTTGGGCACGGCGTAGGCGCCGCCGGCTTCGAGCCACGGGTAGATGCTCGAGCGAAAGTAGGGGCGCATGTTGACGTTGAAGCCGCCGTATCCGTACAGCAGCAGCGGCGTCGAGCCGTCGAACTCGATATCCTTGCGGTGGACGATGAACATCGAGACTTTGGTGCCGTCCTTCGACTCGTACCAGACCTGGTCGACCTTGTAGGGTTCGGGATCGATGGGAAGCTCGACCTTCTCCCACAGCTCGGTCTCGCCGGTTTTGATGGAGGTCTTGTAGATCTGGCGCGGCGTGGTGAACGACATGAACGAGTAGTACGCCTCGTCGCGGTCCGGGTCGCCCTTCATGCCGAAGCTCGCCCCGATGGTCGGCAGCTCGACCTTGCGCACGAACGTGCCGTCGAGCTTGCGGATATCCATGGCGCTGTGGGCGTTCTCCAGATAGCTCAGCACGAGATGCCCGCCGCGAATCTGGACCTCGTCGAGCACGCGCTCGTCGTCCTGGGCGATGAGCTCGGTCCAGTTCTCACGCGCCGGGTTCTCCGCCGAGACCTTCATCAGCCGCCAGTTGGGCGCCTTCTCGTCGGTGAAGATGTAGAAGTGGTCCTCCCACACGTGCACCTCGTAGCTGTACTCGGTGCCGGTCACCAGCGGCGTCCATTCAGGTTTGTCGGCCTTCAGGTCCTGGTAGTAGACGTCCGCGCGGTCCCAGCCGTGCCAGACGTAGGCGAGCAGCCAGCGGCCGTCGCGCGACAGGTCGACGCCCAGAAACGAGCGCGCATCGCCGGTCTTCTCGCGCACGAGCTTGTCTTGCGCCTGCTTCGTGCCCAGCTCGTGGTAGCGCACCTCGGCATGGCCGGGGCGCTCGTCGACCGGGATGCTCGCGTCGGTGGGCAGGTAGGTGTAGTAAAAGCCTTTGCTGTCCGGCGTCCACGACGGGTAGGCGTATTTCGCCCCCTCGATGACGTCGACGTCGCTCACCTCGCCGGTGTCGACGTCCATGACGTACAGCGTCGCCTCGTCGGCGTTGTTCTCCTGGGCCTTGTAAGCCACGGTCTTGCCGTCCCAGGCCACGTACACCCCGCCGATCGACAGGCTGCCGTCCTCGCTCATCGTGTTCGGGTCGAGCAGGACCTTCTCTTCGCCCTCGGCGCTCTCCTTCCAATAGAAGACCGCCTTCTCCTTGTCGGCGTGGCGGCGCCGGTAGAAGTAGCGCCCCCCTCGCACGCTCGGCGCGTACAGCGCGTCCACGTAGAAGAGCTCCTCGAAGCGCTCGGCGAGCTTGTCGCGCCCGGGTAAGTCATCGAGGTAGTCGCGCGCGAAGTCGTCCTGCGCCTCCATCCAGCTCTGGACCTTGTCGCTCGAGGCGTCTTCGAGCCAGCGGTACGGGTCGCTCACGGTCTGGCCGAAGATCTCCTCGACGACGTCCTGACGCTCGGTGTCGGGGTAGTCGAAGGTTTTGGTTTTCTCTTTCTTGGTCTGCTCGGCCCCATTGTCGCGCGTCGAGGGTGTGCTCGAGCAAGAGGCGGCGACGGCGAGCAGCAAGGCGAGGGCGGTGAGTTTGACGGGGCGCATGCGTTGTCTTGGGCGAAAGGAGTCGGGTTTTCGATGGGTTAGGGTTAATCGAGGAGACGCGACATGTCTAGATTCGTGACACCCACCCCCAGCTCCGGCTATGCCTACGCAGGGGGCTATCAAATCGGAGTTAACGCCCTTCGGGCTTGCAGTTCGGCGGCCTTGCACGTCCGACGACAGTTAGGGCTCGAGGCGAGTTGCCAGGCAGTTCAGGTGGCGTGGGACGTTCTTCAACTGGGGCCTTCGCTACCTGGAGCCCGAAGGGCGGAATCCTCCCTTTGATAGCCCCCTGCGAAGGGAGATAGGATCGAAGAACGCCCCCTGAAGGGTGTACGGTGTGGTTGCGATTCCAATCCACCATTCACCCAAAAGGAGGCGTGATGAGTACTATGTACGTTGGCGCAGACATTCACAAGTCGACCTCAACCGTTGTGGTCAAAGACGAGCAAGGGAGGACGGTAAGCAAGTGGGTCGGCCACACCAGCGCAGAGAATCTGTCGACGCAGGTCATGGCCATCCCCGGTACAGTGCACATGACCTTTGAAGAGTCTCCGTACGCTGCTTGGATGTGGGATACGCTGCATCCGCTTGTCGACAAGCTGGTGGTGTGTGACCCGAGACGAAACAAGCTCATTGCCGAAGATGACAAGAGTGACGAAATCGATGCGGAGACCCTGGCTGATCTGCTCCGCGGTGGATTCCTCAAGCCAGTGTACCATGGCTCCCATAGCAGCCGTGATATTCGCCATCTGGTCAAGAGTTATCAGCAGGTCATCTCGGATCGAGTGCGCATTAAAAACCGTTTATGCGGGCTCTTCGACGGCTACGGTGTTCGGACAAACGCCAAAGAGCGCTACACATGTGATCAAAAGGCTCGCGAGACACTGCTCAAGAAGCTTCCAGGGCGCGGCATCCAACAGCGAGGGCGTCGACTCTATGTCCAGCTTGATCTGCTCGATGAACTGGTCGACGAGGCCCTTCGAGACATGATCGCTGAGGCTCGGCGCTTCGATGCCTTCGAATGGATCAAGAGCATCCCGGGATTCGGTGATAAGCGAGCTGCCGCGACCATCGGCTGGGTGCGCACCCCCCATCGGTTTCGAGGCAAGCGCCAGTTCTTCAAGTATGTCGGATTGGCTGTCGTGCATCGAAGCACGTCAGATTGGAGGCAAGGAGCAAAAGGCCTCGAGCGAAAGAACAATGGCCAGACGATGGGGCTCAACAACAAGTACAGCCGGCCGCTCAAAGATATCATCAAAGGCGCCGCAGTGACGGCCGCAACGACGGACCCGGCATGGGGCGCACATGAGGCTGCACTGATCGATGACGGGATGGACCGGGAGATCGCCCGGCTGACCATCGCCCGGAAGCTCGCGTCGATCTTATTGTCCATCTGGAAACGAGGAGAACACTACAACGCAGAAAAGACAGTGCTAAGAGGGTCGTGACGTCCACCTGACTCGGAGCGCCAGCTGGCGAGTCCGTGAACAGCGTGGGACGACCTGGTCGGGAAGAGACTCTCGTCGCTTCGTGAGCCGGCTCAAGCCAGCCGAGTTCCACTGGGAGATTAGTCCACCCGCATGACCAGAACTTATCTTGGCCCTCGAGGTCCAAATAGGAGCGTGGTCGGCACTTTTGCTACGACCCGATTTAGATAAATGCCCCCCATGAGCATTCACCCAGACTTGTCGCAGGAGATCTCCGAACATACGGGGGTTCCGGACGACACAACCGGTGTTGCCGGGGGCTAGAAGCTCAAAAGACGAGGGCCCCTTGGAACGAACCACTCTGCTCTTGACCTTCTTCTTCATAGGAGCGTAGCGACCGTAGCTGGGGGAGGCGTGGCGAATCATCCACACATCCAACGTCCCCCGATCACCATCCCAACCCCACCCGCCCCATCACGTTCGACAACGTCATCACAAAATACACCTCATCGCCGACCACCTGCAGATCGACCGGGCCCTCCAAATACCCGTCGGTCGTGCCCAGGTCGAGGGGCCCGGCGAGCACTGCGTCGCAGGAGGTGTCGAACAGGTAGAGCGCGTCGTCGTTGAAGGCGGTCAGGTAGATGACGCCGCGTGCGTCGATGGTGGCGTTGTGCAGCGACTTATCGTCGGTGGCGTAGACCTCGAGGGGGTCGCTCGTATCGTGCAGCCACTGCATCGCCTGCAGGTCGAACACGAAGAGGACCGGCGCGGTGGCGCTGGCGAGGTACAGGCGGGTCGCGTCCGGGGTGACGAGCGGGCGTCCCGGCGCGCCCATGCGCTCGTCGTCGGTGCGTTCGAGCGCGAAGATCTGGCGCTCCGGGGCGGTCGGGTCGTCGGTCTCGGTCCAAAGCTCGAGCGCACCGTCGGACGTGACCGTGCCCGAGTAGTGAATCGCGCCGCTACTCACCACGGCGATGCGGGGGCCGTGGGGCGTGTCGATGGCGGCGATATATTGCGGGTTTTTCTTGGCGGTGGGGATGCTCCCGAGAACCTCGCGCGTGTCGCGGTCGAGCACGGTCACCGAGCCCTCGTCAAAGCCTCGGCCGCGCAGATGCGTGTTGGTCACGTAGATATAGTCGTCGCTGGCCGTGACCCCCTGCGGGGCGTCGAACGCCTCGGTGCCCGCGCCGATCTCGGCGACGACCTCGCCGGTCTGCGTGCTCGCCACCGTGAGCGTATTCGCCCCCTGGTTGGCGATGTAGGCGAGGTCTCTGGGCGCGTCGACGTACAGGTCGTAGGGGTTGCGGTTAACCCCGAGGTCGATGAAGAAGGCGTCGAAGGCGCCGGTGGCGGGATCGAAGCGGCTGACGGTGTTGTCGCTGCTCTCGACAACCCACAGGTATCCGTCGCCGCGGGCGATGGCGTTGGGGTCGGCACCGAGCGTCTGGAAGTCGGCCCAGACGGTCGCGCGGGGCGCGCTCGGGCCCGCCTCACAGACGGGCCCCGCGGCCTCGTAAGAGCGCGTCGGACCCCCTGCCTCGTCAGGCTCCCCGCACCCAACCAAGCAGAGCGCCACAACCACGACAAGCGAGCACAGCGAGCGCGCCGCGCGCAGTGTTGCGCGGCCTCGGTAGCCCCGGGCGACCGAAGGGAGTCCGGGGTTGTGCAATCGCCTACTCACCATGCACCACGCCCACCGCGTCGAGGTCGAAGCCGACGTTGTCGGCCTCGGAGTTGGTGTTGTCGAGCATGTCGCGGATGCGCACGTAGCGCACCCGGTCGACGCGCTGGTTACCCGAATTCTGGTCGTCCCAGTTCAGGTCGGCCAAGTCGAACGCGTCACCGCCGGTGATCTGCGGGTCGAGGGGGACGACGGCCGCGGGGTCGTAGGCGTTGGTGGGCGTCCAGCCCGCGCACCCGGGCCAGCGGCCCGGCTTGGTGGGCTCGTCGGAGCACTCGAAGGTATGCCAGGTCTCGCCGTCGGCGCTGACCGACACCTCGGCGAGCTCGGCCCACACCTCGTCGGGGTTGTCACGAATCCAAAACGCGTTTTCGAAGACCACGAAATCGGCCCCGGGACCGTCGACGATCGCCCGGTCGAAGCCGAGCACGATCTCGCCGCCCGCCCCCAGGCTGAGCACCCAGTGGCGCTCGGCCGCAGGCGTGCTGCTGAACGCCCCGTCGGGCTCCCCGAGCACGTTGTCCGGCAGGTAGTGCTGCCCCCATCCGGCTCCCTTGCCCGGCTCGAACGACACGACCTCGGTCGCATAGAGCGACGGCTCGGCCGGCCCATCGGCCGCCTCCCCACAACCCACGCCAAGCCCCAAGACCCCAAGACTCAAGACCACAAGCCTCCAAGACCCAAGACCCCAAGACAGTTTGCCGTTGCACATCACACACCTACCTCTGCTCGAGAAGCCCAAACGATCGCCCACCGGCGATCACTCCGGGGTCATCTGCGTCCACGAAAACCCACCGCAGCCACCGTTGGCCGGATCGGTGTCGTCGGCCGTCTCCCCCGTCGTGCGCGCCGCCTCGGCGGTCTCCAGCCCGTAGTCGACGATGCAGTAGAAGAACGCGCCCTGGCTGTCGGGCTCGGTCCACACCAGCTTGCTGTAGGTGTCCGGGTTGTACTCGGCATCCTGCGGGGTGTAGGTCACCGCCCAGTTGTCGGCGTTGTCGAAATCCTCGATGGGATTGTCGTTCCACATGTCGGCGGTGATCGTCTCGGTCGTGTCGAATTGGGTGGTGTAGGTGCCCTCGACCTCGATCGTGGCGGCGCCGGCGTCCTCATCGGTGCCGGTATCTTCGTCGGTACCGGCGTCAGTGCCGGTATCTTCGTCGGTACCGGTGTCGTCGTCGGTGCCGGTATCGTCGGTGAACGCATCTTCCTCGGACCCGGTATCCTCATCGGCGCCGGTATCTTGCTCCGTCACGTCAGAGCCGGCGTCGGCGGCCGTGTTGTTGGCGGCGTTGTTGGTGGTGTCGTCGTCATCGCCGCAAGCGGCGAGCGCGAGCGAAAAGGCGAGAATGCACGTCAGCGCGCCCCACCGGCGCAGGTTACACAGCTTCGAAAACATCATGGGGGTACTCCTCAAGTAGCATGGGTTCGGGTCGAGGAGCAGAGAGGAGCAGAGGGAGAGAAAACACGGTAAGCCGCGTCGAACCCACGCGCCGCACGCTTCCGACCCGAAGCGAAAAATGGCTATGTCGCAGCACGCAATATCCTGGCTTGCGGGTCATCCTCGCCCGACACCTTCCCAACTCCGTTAGGAGCCAGTGGATTCGTCGAGTTCGTCACCGCTTACAGTTGCGGGGGCAGCGCCGGTTTTCCACCGGCTTCCTGCGTGGTTGCGGATTTGTCTAGTAGCAGGCGGGAGGTCGCGGCGTCAAATGTGAAGGTGTGGGGCGGGGCGACGGCGCGGTTCCACGGGGCGCGACACAAAGCCGGTTTGCGATCGGAGCGATCGAAGGGGGGGAGATCACAAGGCGCGTTTGTGATTGGACCCCTCGAAGGGGGGCGGAAGACAAAGCGGCTTTGTATTTGGACCCCTCGAAGGGGGTCGGAAGGCAAAGCGGCTTTGTGTTTGGACCCCTCGAAGGGGGTCGGAAGGCAAGGCGGCTTTGTGTTGGGACGGTCCGAGTGTGTGTGGAGGGCGAAGCTTGTTGAGGCGCGCAGCTAGGGACACGCAAGCTGCGGCCGGGAGACCGCAGGGCGGGCCGGAGGCGCCGCGCCCCGACCTGTACGCCCCGCACAGATCGGGGCGCGCCGAACGTGTCCCATCGACGAGCAGCAAACAGAGAAATCGGCGCGTGGCTGCCGCCACGCCACGATCCACGCAACAAAATCTCTCTTCTGCCGATAACCGTAATAGGGGCGCCAACGCCCCACGACCATCGACAGAAGGAGACACAATGACGAATACAGAGATCAATACAGAGATCAAGTACTCGCGGGGCTACCTGCCCCACATTCACACCGAACACGGTCAGACGATCACGTTGAGACTGCACGATTCACTGCCCGTCGCATCATTCAAACGCATGGAGGCGACGGCCGATAGCCCCGAAGAGCGTCACAAAATCGTGGCGCGGTTTCTCGACGAGGGCCGCGGCTCCTGCATTTTGGAGCGCCCGGAGGTTGCTGCGATCGTGCGCGACAGCATTTTGTGGTGCGACGGACGCAAATACGACCTCAAGGACTGGGTGGTGATGCCGAACCACGCCCATGTCTCCTACCGCAACGGGCGGAAGATACCGACGCGGGTGGCCGGAGAGATCAAGTCGTTTACGGCCAAGGAGATCATCAAGGTGTCGGAGGACGTCGAGGCGCCGGTGTGGATGCCCGGGACCTTCGACCGCTACATCCGCGACGAGGTGCACGATTTCAACGTGCAGCGGTATATCTGGTTCAATCCGGTGCGGGCGGGGCTTGTGGAGGATCCGTGGGATTGGGAGTTTTCGAGCATTCACGACTCGCCGTTCGACAAGGAGGAGTTGCGGCGGTGGTTCGAGCAGAACAAGGATGGATTTTGGGATAACGGGTTTTGAGGCGCGCAGCGAGGGACACGCAAGCTGCGGCCGGGAGACCGCAGGGCGGGCCGGAGGCGCCGCGCCCCGACCTGTAAGCCTCGCGCGGGTCGGGGCGCGGGCGTCCCCGCCCGCCGGCGTCGCCTCCGGCGCGCCGAACATGTCTGCCGCAACAAGCAGAGGCGCCCAGCCAGCGCGAAGAACACGCAAGCTGCGGCCGGGAGACCGCAGGGCGGGCCGGAGGCGCCGCGCCCCGACCTGTAAGCCTCGCGCGGGTCGGGGCGCGGGCGTCCCCGCCCGCCGGCGTCGCCTCCGGCGCGCCGAACATGTCTGCCGCAACAAGCAGAGGCGCCCAGCCAGCGCGAAGAACACGCAAGCTGCGGCCGGGAGACCGCAGGGCGGGCCGGAGGCGCGGGCGTCCCCGCCCGTCGGCGTCGCCTCCGGCGCGCCGAACATGTCTGCCGCAACAAGCAGAGGCGCCCAGCCAGCGCGAAGAACACGCAAGCTGCGGCCGGGAGACCGCAGGGCGGGCCGGAGGCGCCGCGCCCCGACTGGTGTGAGGAGCGCAGCGAGGGACACGCAAGCTGCGGCCGGGAGACCGCAGGGCGGGCCGGAGGCGCCGCGCCCCGACCTGTAAGCCTCGCGCGGGTCGGGGCGCGGGCGTCCCCGCCCGCCGGCGTCGCCTCCGGCGCGCCGAACATGTTCGCCTCAACCTTGCCGGGGCTCACAACCAGGTCGGGGCGCGGGCGTCCCCGCCCGCCGGCGTCGCCTCCGGCGCGCCGAACATGTTCGCCTCAACCTTGCCGGGGCTCACAACCAGGTCGGGGCGCGGGCGTCCCCGCCCGCCGGCGTCGCCTCCGGCGCGCCGAACATGTCCGCCGCAACAAGCAGAGGAGGTCAGCTAAGCCAAGAACACACAAGCTGCGGCCGGGAGACCGCGCCGCGCCCCGATCAACGTCCTTGCAAGATCGACGCGAAGTCTGCCACGATCCGCCCCGTGAAAAAGCCGTCCCACATACCCACCTGCCTCCTCGCCACGCTGCTGCTGGCGCCCGGCCTCGCCCGCGCCGAAGACGCCGAAGAGCCCGACGAGAACACCGTCAAGACCGTCTCGCCCAAGGAGCGGTCGGTCGACGATGCGCGCCTGCCCTCCGGCTTCGTCACCCGCGTCGAGGTCGACGAGGCGACCGGGAGTGGGCGCGATCTCGGCGACGAACTCGAGCGGGTGCCCGGGGTGACGGTGCGCCAGACGTCGAGCTTCGGGCGTCCGGCGTTTGCGACGGTGCGCGGGGGCAATTCGCGCCAGCTCGCCGTGTCGCTCAACGGGATGCGCATCAGCGCGCCGGCGGGGGTGGGGTTCGACGTGGGGAGCTTGTCGCTTGCGGGGGTGGAGGCGGTCGACGTGTATCGCGGGGCGGCGGGGGCCGTGCACGGGGCGGGGGCGCTCAGCGGGGCGCTCGACCTGCGTACGCGGCTGCCGAAGAACGACGCCGGCTGGCAGGGCGCGGCGACCGGGCTGGGCGGAAGCTACGCGACCTACGGAGTCTTCGGGCATACGGCCTACGGCGGGGAGTCGTACGCGGTGCGCCTCGACGCCGGTTGGCGCCAGAGCGAGGGCGACTTCGCGTTTGTCGACCGGCAGGGCACCGCGCAGGAGCGCGTGAACAACGACCACCGGCAGTTGAGCGTGCTGGCGGCCGGGCGCGTCGACGTCGGCGAGGGCCACCTCGAGCCGCTGGTGATGTACGACGGGGGCTCGGGCGGCGCGCCCGGGCCCAGCGAGTCGCCCGAGCGCTTCGACGAGGCGCGCGTCGACCAGAGGCGCCTCGTCGGCCAGCTCGCCTGGCGGCAGCGAAACCTCGCTGCAGGCGATTGGGGCGCGATGGATGCTCGCGCGATGGCGGGCTACGGGCGGCGCGACACCGACTACGACAATCCGGAGTCGTACCTGGGCGGCGCGCAGATCTCGGACACCTCGACCCTGCACACCTTCGAGGTCGACGCGCAGGCGAGCACCTTCTTTGCGTTCGGGGATATCCTGCACCTGACGCTCGAGGGCCGCCGGCAAAGCTACGAGGCGGCGCACGAGGAGGTCTTCGCCGACGCGACCGACCGGTCGAGCATCGAAGCCTCGCGGCTGAGCCTGGCGGCGGGCGTGTCGAACGAGTTGCTGCTGGCGGGCGACGCCGTCAGCCTCGTCGCCGCGCTGCGCCTCGAGCACTTGAAGGACGCGCGCCAGGCGGCCGCCGACCGTGCGTGGACGCCGCTGATGCCGTCGGTGGGGGCGATCTGGCGGGCGCACCGGTGGTTGGAGTTCAAGTCGAACCTCGCGCGCACCTTCCGTGCGCCCGATTTCGACGAGCTCTACCTGCGCATGGCCGGCCTGGAGGGCAATCCCGACCTCGCCCCGGAGCGCGCGCTGAGCGCCGACGCCGGCGTGCGGCTCGGGCCCGAGGAGGGCCCCGTATCGCTCGAAGCGATCTACTTTCGCAACGCGCTCGACGAGTCGATCTACTTTGTGGCCGTGTCGGCGTGGAAGTTTCAGGCCCAGAATCTGGGGGCGGGGACGAGCCAGGGCGTCGAGACGACGCTGTCGGTGCGGCCGAGTGAGCGTGTCGACCTGCTTGCAAGCTACACGCTGACTGACGCCACCCTCGACGGGCTTCCCGACGGGGTGACCTTGCTCGGCCAGCCGGTCCACCAGGGCTCGGTGCGCGCGGAGGTCGAATTGGGCGGGCTGGGGCCCTTCGACGGTGTGTCTTCGATGCGTCTGTTCGGCGAGGGCTTCTGGCGAAGCCGAGTCTACTTCGACAACTTCGGCCATATCTCCAACCCGCCGTTTTGGACGGCGGACCTGGGCGCGGCGTTCGCGCCGGTCGACTGGGTCGAGCTGACCTTCAACGCCCGCAACCTGGCCGACAACCGGCGAGGGGCCGACAGCCTGCAGAGGCCGTTGCCGGGGCGGGCGTTTTATGGGGCGGTGAGCGTGGAGTTTGGGGAGTAGGGGGGAGTGGGGGAAGAGTTACTTGATGATGATCTCGACCCTCGGCCCCGCCTCGAGCGTGACTTCCCCACTGTCGGCCACGTGCATGTCGCCGTCGATGGTGTAGGCAATGGGCTCGTCGGAGACGAACACCGCCTTGGCCGACACTGCCGACCGGAAGACGTCTTCGGGGACGGGCAGTCCCAGTCGAATGCGCGGCAGTTGCAGGGCGGTGCCCACCGCGCCTTCGGTGACCCCGAGCAGGTGGAACGCCCCCGCCGACTCTTCGCTGCGGATAAACGGGCGGAAGCCCAGCCCGATCTGGTCGACCGTCGAGGCGAGCACAGCGGTGTAGTCGCGCTCTTGCCAGACCTCGTCGTCGAGCTCGATGCGCGCGCGAAACGGGCGGAACAGCTCGCGGTTGATGTCGCTGTCGAAGGGCATCGTGGCCACGGCTTTGGCCAGAAGCTTGGCGGCGGTGGTCGGGCTCGGATTGCCGGTGCCGTAGTACAGCTCCAGAAAGTTGGCCACCAGGCCGTTGCCGAAGATGAATCCGTAGCGCGTGCCCGTCTCGTCGCGGACGGCCAGCAGGTCGCGCTCGGTCGTCTCGAAGGGCTGTTTGGTGTAGTATTTTTCGACCAGATTCGCCAACAGCCGCGCCGGCGTGCCCTTGACTCCGACCGCGTTGGACACAGTGTTCATGGTACCCCCACGAAGAAGGGCTACCTTGGGAAGGGGGGCGTCACCCCACACCTCGATGAACTTGGTCAAGGTGACATGGTTGGTGCCGTCACCGCCGTTGAGCGCCAGGATGTCGATGTCGTTGTCCCGGAATTGACGGGCGGCGTCGCTGACGTCCTCGATGCGGTTAGTCAGCTCGTAGGTGTCGTCTTGGCCCAAGATGTAGGCGAGCCGGCGCATCTGTTCGGGATGGCGCCGGTTGCGGCGGCTGTGAGGGTTGCTGATAATTCCGATGCCGGGCATCTGCTGTACTCCGTGGGCGAGCCTTGCTAAACCTCAGGCGATTGCTAAACCATAGAAGGAATAGCAAAGTGACCTTTCCCGCGGCAAGCGCAACTGCTTTGGCGCGGCAGGTGCAACGATGGCAGGGGCAACGATGTGGGGGGCCGGCGAGACGGCCGGTCAGATATATGGCTCGATGTTGATGGTTTGAATGGATATTAATTCACCGCGTCCGGTGGCGACCGGCCGCGTTCAGTGACTAGCAGGACAAGAGGCGTTGGTCATGGCAGATAACAGATTTCCGTTGGTTCAGAAGCTCGAAGAGATTGCCCAAAACCTGTGGTGGTGCTGGCAACCTGACGGCTGGTTGGTCTTTCGCGACCTCGACCCGGAGCTGTGGCACAAGACCAACCACAATCCGATCGCGTTTTTGGACGCCCTGTCGCCCAAAGAGATCGAAGATCGCGCCCAGCGCACCGCGGTGGCCAGCCGCATCCAGAATGCCCATCGAAAGCTGCGTGACTACGTCGACAAGTCCGGCCCGAAGGCGTGCATGAGCGCCGGCACCCTGCACACCAAGCCGGTGGCCTACTTCTGCGCCGAGTTCGGCATCCACGAGTCATTCCCGATCTATTCGGGCGGACTGGGCATCCTCGCCGGCGACCACATGAAGGCTTCGAGCGACCTCGGCATTCCCATCGTCGGGGTGGGTCTGTTCTACCCGCTGGGCTACTTCCAGCAGTCCATCGACAGCAACGGCTGGCAGCAAGAGGAGTATGGCCGCACCGACATCGAGACGCTGCCGCTGACCAAGGTCAAAAACGAGGACGGCCGGCCGGTGACCATCGAGGTCGAGGTGGGCCAGGGCACCATCAAATCCCACATCTGGCGGGCCCCCGTGGGCCGAAACCAGCTGTTGATGCTCGACTCGGATGTGCCGGGTAACAACCCGGAGGACCGCCAGCTGACCAGCCAATTGTACGGCGGCGACCAGCGCATGCGTATCCGCCAGGAGATCTTGCTGGGCATCGGCGGGGTGCGCGCGCTCGAAGCGCTCGATATCACCCCCGGCGTCTATCATCTCAACGAGGGCCACAGCGCGTTTGCCACCTTCGAGCTCGCCCGGCGTTATATGGAGCGCGAGGAGCTCTTCTTCGACGAGGCGCGCGACAAGGTCATGCGCCAGACGGTGTTCACCACGCACACCCCGGTGCCCGCCGGCCACGACCGCTTCCCCATCCAGCTCTTCGAGGACATGCTCGGCTGGATGCGCCCCAAGCTCAAGCTCGACCATCGTCAGTTCCACGGCTACGGGCGCATCGATCTCGACGACCCCAACGAGCCGTTCTGCATGACTGTCTTGGCGCTCAAGATGAGCCGGTACCGCAACGGCGTCAGTAACCTGCACGGCGAGGTCAGCCGACGCATGTGGAAAGACCTGTGGCCCGAGCGCGAGGTCAAGGACGTGCCCATCGGCCACATCACCAACGGCGTGCACGTCAACTCGTTCCTCGCCCCGGAGATGCGCGGGTTGTACGACAAGTATCTCGAGCCGGGCTGGGAGAACCGTCTCGCCACCCGCGAGGGTTGGGCGGGCTTGGGCAACCTCGAGCCCGGAGAGTTGTGGGAGACCCACCAGCTCTTGAAGTCCAAGCTCATCGATTTCATCAACGAGCGCGTGCAGAACCAAAAGGCGCCCAGCGGCGACAAAGAGGGCCAGGTCACGCCCGGCAGTGGCTTCGACCAGGAGACCCTGACGATTGGCTTTGCGCGGCGCTTCGCGACCTACAAGCGCGCCGACTTGCTCATGCGCGACATGGAGCGGTTCAAAAAGCTGATCAACGACGCCGAACGCCCCGTCCAGTTGGTCTTCGCCGGCAAGGCCCACCCGGCCGACGAGTACGGAAAAGCGCTCATCCAGAAGATCGTCAAGGCGACCACCGACCCGGTCTTCGAGGGGCGGATCGTGTTCTTGACGGACTACGACATGAATATCGCCCGCCACATGCTCCAGGGCGTCGACGTCTGGCTCAACAACCCGCGTCGCCCGCAGGAAGCCTGTGGTACCAGCGGCCAGAAGGTCGTCCTCAACGGCGCGCTCAACTGCTCGATCCTCGACGGTTGGTGGGCCGAGGCCTACGACGGGCGTAATGGTTTCGCGATTGGAAACGGCACCGAGTACGCCGACCCGGGCAAGCAGGACGCCCACGACGCCAAAGAGCTCTACAAGGTGCTCGAGAACGAAGTCATCCCGCTGTACTACGACAAAGATCAGACGGGCATGCCCCGCGAGTGGATCGAGCGGGTCAAGTGGAGCATTATCAGCCTCGGCTGGCGCTTTTGCGCGAGCCGCATGCTGCTCGACTACCTGAACCACGCCTACCTGCCGGCCAGCGGCGCGACCAGCGCGGAGATGTAGAGGCGGCGAAGAAGCAAAAGAGCAAAGAAGCGAAGAAGCAAAAAAGCGAAGAAGGGAAAAAGCAAAGAGGGCGCTCGCATCGGCGGGCGCCCTCTTTGACTTTTTAGCTCATTAGCTCATTAGCTTTTTAGCTTTTTAGCTTTTTAGCTTTTTAGCTCATTAGCTTTTTAGCTCATTAGCTTTTTAGCTCATTAGCTTTTTGCTCACTACGCCGTTTGTTGGCGTTTCATCGCCCGCTGCAATTCCTCTTCGGACAGACCGGAGTGGCCTTCGACCGTGATCGACTGACTCTTGTCGGTGTTCAAATCTTTGGCGGACACCGCGACGATGCCGTCGGTGTCGATCTCGAAGGCCACCTCGATGCGCGGCTTGCCCTTGGGCTGCGGCGGGATGCCCGTCAGGTTGAACATGCCCAATAGCGTGTTCTCGCTGGCGGTTTGCTCCTCGCCCTGCAGCACCGTGATCGTCACCATGTCCTGATTGGCTTCGGTGGTGGTGAAGATCTTGGTCTCACGCGTGGGGATGGAGGTGTTCTTCTGGATGATCTTCGAGAAGCGATCGCCCGCCACGCGAATGCCCAGGCTGAGCGGGGTGACGTCGAGTAGGATGACCTCCTGGACTTCACCGCCGAGGATGCCCGATTGGATGGCGGCGCCCACGGCGACGACCTCGTCGGGGTTGACCCCTTTGCTCGGCTTGCAGGTAAAGATCTCTTCGACCTTCTCCTGAACCAGGGGCATGCGGGTCATGCCGCCGACGAGCAGCACGTCGTCGATGTCGGAGGGCTGGATGCCTGCATCCTTCATCGCCGTGCGGCACGGCTTCTCGAGACGCTCGACCAAGTCGTAGCACAGGTCATTGAGCTGCGAGCGCGACAGGGACAGCGAAAGGTGGCGCGGGCCGGCGTCGTCAACCGCCAGGAAGGGCAAGTTGATGTTGGTCTCGGTCAGCGTCGACAGCTCACACTTGGCGTTCTCGGCGGCCTCCTTGAGCCGCTGAAGCGCCATTTTGTCCTCGGAGACGTCGATGCCCGTCTCGTCTTTGAATCGCTCGAGCAAAAAGTCGAGGATGGCGCGGTCGAAGTCTTCGCCGCCCAGGTGGTTGTCACCGCAGGTGGCGGCGACCTCAAAGACGCCGCCGCGAAGCTGGACCACGGAGACGTCGAAGGTTCCGCCGCCCAAGTCGAACACGATCAGGTTGGCGTCGTCGGTCTTCGAGTAGCCGTAGGCGAGGGCGGCAGCGGTCGGCTCGTTGATGATGCGGCGCACCGTCAGGCCGGCGATCTTGCCGGCGTCTTTGGTCGCGCTGCGCTGGGCGTCGTTGAAATAAGCCGGCACGGTGATGACGGCTTCCTCGATCTCTTCGCCGAAATAATCCTCCGCCGTCTGCTTCATCTTGCGCAGGATCATCGCCGAGATCTCTTGGGGGCTGTACTGCTGCCCGCTGACCTCCACCCAGGCGTCGCCGTTGGTGTTCTCGACAATCTCGTAGGGAAGCGTCTTTTTGAGCTTCTTGACCAGAGACGAGTTGTACTTCTGGCCGATCATCCGCTTGATGTCGTAGATGGTGCGCTCGGGATTGATGATCGCCTGGCGCTTGGCCTGCTGACCGACGAAACGCTCATCGTCTTCCGTAAAGCCGACCATCGACGGAGTGGTGCGCGAACCTTCACTGTTCGGCAGCACGAGAGGGTCGCCGCCTTCGATGACCGCCACACAGGAGTTGGTCGTACCGAGGTCGATTCCGATGATTTTGCCCATACGATTCTAATTCCTTGAAACTCAACCTGATTCTAGGCTGCCGGCCCATCACCATACCACGGTCAGATGGGCCCCTCCAGTGATCTCATTTCGATGCCACACAACGAGGTTAGGGCGTATTTACTTCTTAAACAAGTTTTTAAGAAAGCTGCCCGCGTCGCTCTCATCGTTGCTCTCGTCCTTGTGGCGCATCTGGTACAGGCGCAACTCGCGTTCGGCCTCACGCGACTTCGGGTTGAGCTTGTGCGCTATCTTAAAATGCTTCATCGCCTGCCGAGACTTGTCTTTGACCTTCAGGATATGTCCGAGGAACAGGTGTGCGTCCGGAAGCGACTGGCGGTCGCCAATTTCGATCGCTTTCTCCAAGACCTTTTGAGCCTCATCGCGCTTGTCGGGCTCGTTGAGGAACAGGAAATAGCCGTAAAAGGTCATGTAGGTCGGGTTGTCCGGCTCGAGGTTGTAGGCCGTCGAGAAGTAACGGAAGGCGAGGTGCTCGTTTTCGTTTTCCCGGTAGGCTTTATAACCTTCGTTGAACGCCTTTTTGGCCTTGTCTCCGCGGTTATGAATCCCGCTGGTGGTGCCGCTGGTGGACTTGCGTCGAAGCTTCTCGAGCCTGGCCTTGCGCTCCTCACTTCCCTGACGCAACTCGCTCTTGCGCGTCTTGCCCTGCACGATCGGCGTGGAGGGTTCGCGGCCCAGGCCGATGGGCGTGGCGCGGCGCTTGGCCTTGAGACGCTCGACCCGCGACTGACGCGCCGAGTCGTCGGTATCCACCTCCTCGGATGCCATTTGGGTCGCCGGCTCGGCGCCGAAGCTCGGCTCGTCGAGGCCGGTGCTCGCAGCAGACACACCTGTGTTCAGCGTCTCGGTCGACGGGCCTGCGACGCTTTTGCCACCGGAATTCGTCGAGGTGCGCCCGGAGGTCATCGGCTCGGAGATGGAGTCGCCAACGCCGGTCGACTCGCGCGGGTCTGGTCGCGTCTGCTCCTTCTCGACCTTGAGCAGTTCGGTGTAGGCGTCTTTGATGGCGATGAAGATCTCCTGGGCGAGGCGTTTGACGTCGCCAGAGACGTTGCCACCGTAGACGTCTGGGTGGTGCATCTTGACCATCTTGTAGAACTTGGTCTTGATCGGCTCGCGGCCGCAGCCCTCCCAGACATCGAAGATCTCGTAAGGGGTCGCCTGCTCGATCTCGTCGAGAAAGTCGTGCAGTTCCTTTTCCAGATCGAGACGTCCCGTGCCGGTGGCGCGGTAGGCCTTGGTCGCCTTCTTCTCCTCTTCGACCCGCTGCTGCTGGGCCTGCTCGACGGCCGCGTCGTACTGGACGTTCACCCCCTCGGGGGTGGGCTGGCTGCGCAGCATGATCAGGTCGGTATGGCGCGCATACAGGCTCGCCTTGAACCCGGCGGTCGCATCGGCACCCAGCGCTGCCAGCGCCTTCTCCAGGTGCGTCTCGCCATCACACGCCTTCATGAACTTGTCGAGGATCGCGTTGGCTTTGACCGCATCGCGCCGCTTGGCCCACAGGTTGGTGACCGTGGGGTAGGTGCGCATGTGCGGCATCATCGACTGCATGACACGTCGTTGGGGGACGTGGCGGTCGAGGCTGTTGAAGATGAAAGGGAGCACGTCGATGGGCTCCCCGTCGGGAACGCTGGTCTTCGCAAACGCGTACTGGCCTCCCTGCCAAGCAAACGCGCTGGCGAGTGTCTCGATGTCGGAGAACGCCGCGCTCTTGAGTTCGAGTGGTTGCCCTTCGCGGATGGCGTAGCGCCGCTTGATACTATCGTTTTGAAGCTGGAGCAGGCCGGTGGCGCGCGTCTGCGCCAGGGTGTAGAGCACGCGCGGCAAGCTCACCTTGTCGAGCAACCCCTTTTCGAGGGAGGGCAGGTGCACTTCGACGAGCGTGGGCCCGACGTCGGCTTCTGGAGCCTGCGCCTGCTCTCGATCCGCCGCGGCCTCGGCGAGAAGGTCTTGGAGGTGAGGTGCGAGCAGTTCGACGCTCGGCTCGGCGCCGCCCAGCTCGATGGAGTCCCGAAATGAATCGAGCGAACTGATGAACTGCTTGGCGCGCTGCGACGCTTTGCGCAGCAGTAGAACGCCGGGAGTCAGCTCCTTCTGGAGAATATTGTCCAGCAGGATAAAGGCATCGAGCCCCTCGATTTTGATGGCGTCGTAGTCGATGCACACCGCGTCGAAGCGGTCCTTGAACAGCGCGTCCTTCGCTTCGGACCATTCGCCGCAACTTTCTACGGTGGCATCGAGCTTGGCGACACACTGCGCGACAGTTTGGCGCAGTGTGTCATCTTCAGTTATGAGAAAGACCTTCTTCATGCGTGCTCACAGGCTTCCGCCGAGTTCTTCAATCTGTCGGAGCATCTCGCGCTTGGTGGCCACCGGTACGGTCTCCTTGGTGGCGATTCGCTTGAGGTACTCTTTGAACGACTTGACCGCCAGCTTGTTCTTGCGCATGCGCTTGTAGAGATAGCCAAGCGTGCGGAAGACCTCCGGGTCGTCATAGCCGTAGCGCACTGCGTTTTGCAGGTGCTCGACACTCTCGAGCTCCTTGCCGGTGTACTGCAGTGCCATGCCGAGCTTGTACTGGACTTCGGCATGCTCGGGACGCTTCTCGAGGACGTCCTCGAAGTTCTCGATCGCCTCGTCATAGTTCTGCTCGCCGTAGTTGGCTTCGCCCATGGCGATGAGCGCCTCGGTCATGTCGGGCGCCAACTCCAGCGCGCGGGCAATGTCCTGCTTGCCCTGCACCGAGTAGCCGAGTCGAGACAGCAGGCGGCCGCGGCGCACGTACAGTTGCGGGTTGGTCAAACCGTAGCTCTCGTCGACGGCCGTGGCCTTGCGGTACTCCTCGAGTGCCTGCGTAAGGCGCTCTTCGGCCTCGTAGGAACGTCCCATCCAGTAACGAAATTCTCCTTCGTTGGGACGGTAATCGAGAACGTGGCGGAAGATCTTCATCGCCTTCTTGTAGTCGCCCTGCTCGAAGGCCGTACGACCCACGAAGAAGTACGCGTCGTGGTAGCGAGGGTCGAGTTCGTAGGCCTTGTTGAAGTCCTCGCGCGCCGTATCGAAGTTCCCCTGGTCGAAGTAGATGCGACCGCGGATGAAGATATACTCCTGATTCTTGGGGTACTGCTCGATGACCTTGTTGATCTGCTCGACGGCCTTGGCGAAGCGCTCGGACTGGCGATAAGCGTCGGCCAGGTAAGCCGACAGGCGGATGTCCTGGATCCCCTCTTCTTTAGCTCGCTCGAGGAGGGTCAGCGCCTTTTCGTCTTCGCCGTTCTCCAGGTACATGCGCGCCAGCGCCAGGCGAGCCGGCCAGTAGTTCGGGTCGCGCTGCAGCGATGCCTTGTACCACTGCTCGGCCAGGTCGCGTCGGTTGCTCATCTTGAAGTAGGCGGCGACGTCGGTGGCGACGCCGGCGTCGATCTGCTCGGGCTGCTGGCGAATCTGCTGGATATGAGATTCGGCTTTCTCGACGTCTTCGTCGACCTTCCAGGCCAACTGCGCGAGGGCCGCGTGGGCCGACAGCAGCGCCGGGTCGATTTGCACGGCGCGCTGCAGCGCCTTTTGGGCGTCGAAGAACGCACCGCGTTTGCGGTTGAGCTTGCCCAGGTACAGCGGGAAGCGTGCGTCGTTCGGGAAGAGCTTCTCGCCCTCCTCGAGCTGGCGGATCGCTTCGTCCCACTTCTCCAGGCCCATATACGAGCGCACGATACCGAGCATCACCTCGGGATCCTTTTCGCCCAAATTCTTGTTGCTCGTAAAGAAGTTCAGCGCCTCCTGATACTTTTCGGCGGCGGCATACTCCTCGGCCAGCGCGCGTAGCGTATCGGTGCGGCTGGCGTCGATGCTCAGCGCCTGGGTGTACGCTTTGATCGCCTCTTCGCTCTGCTGGCGTGCCGAGTGGACGCGGCCGACCAGGTGGTGGGCACGAGCCTGCTCGTTGGCGGCTGCGAGTTGCTTGAACTTGCTGAGCACCTTCTCGAGGCTCTCGGTGGCGTTGTTCAAGTCGCCGCGCTCGTAGTAGGCCTCGCCAAGGTCGACCAACGAGGCGATATGCTGCTCCGATTTTTCCAGTGCCGACTTCCATGCGGCGATGGCCTTCTGGCGGTCACCGCCGAGTTCGTACAGACGTCCGAGCCAGTAGTGGGGCAGGGCGGCCTTGGCGTTCGCCTCACTGGCGGCCTTCAATGCCGTGCGTGCGCGGGCGGCCAGTTGCTTGGCGGTGCTGTCGAAACCCGTGGACTTGGCGATCTTCTTTTTGACTTGTTTGTCTTTGGCCGCGGGCTCGTCTTTCGCTTCGGGCGCCTCTTCGGCGCGCTTGTCGCCGGCCGCTTTGTCGTCCGGCTTCTCAGCTCCTTCGCCAGCCTTCTCAGCGTCGGCAACCTCGCCTTGTTTGGGCTCTTCAGCTCCGTTGGCTTCGGCGCCCTCACCGTCAGCCTTGCCCTTTTCGGCGGCGTCTTTCTTCGCCGCGTCCTCGGTCTCCTTTTCACCCGGCTCGTTTTCGGCCTTCGGTGCAGCAGCATCGTCGGCGCCCAGGTGCTTCTCGAGGGCGATGACGTCACCGACGCCCATCATCAGCTGAGCGTAGTAGCCGAGCTCGCCCGACTCACCGACCAGCGGCTCGAGGTACGAGCGCGCGGCGTCGGCGCTGCCGCTTTGAGCTTCGTAAGCTCCGCGAGCCAAGGCTTCCCAGCCGCCCGATGCATTGGCGTACTTCTTGGCGAGTTTGGCGGCGTGTTTGGCGACGTCTTTGTCGTCATAGCGCGACAGGAAAAGCGACTCGACGACAAGCAGCTTGGGCTCCTCGCCGGCGTCGAGCTTGGCCTTTTTCGACTGGTCGATGACCGCCAGTAGATCCCCGTAGTTGTCCGAGGAGGCCATCTTCATGTCGACGGTCTTGGGGCCGGTGTCTTTGACGACCTTTTTGACCTCATCGCCAGAATCGGCGAAGAAATACGAGTAGATGCCATAGCCGGCACCGCCGATCACCAACAGGGCGACCAACGGCACGCCGATCATGGTGGTCAAGCCACGCTTTTTGTCCTCTTCGACGGCTTCATCGCGCGTCTTTTGTGCCGGAATGCCTCGCGAGGCGGGCTGACGCGGGCCAGAGGAGGCGGGGCGGAACGGATCGTCGTCGTCGAGGCCACCGTCATCCAGGCCGGCATCGTCGAAGCCACCGCCAAAGTCGTCATCCCACGAATCGCCGCCACCGTCGTCGAAACGTCCGGTATCGAAGGCGTCGTCGGCCGGGGCGCTGCCCATCAGATCGTCGCCCCACTCACCCGATTTGCCGGCGAGGTCGTCAGGACCCCCGTCGTCTCCGGCTGCATCGGCCGAGTCGTCCAGGAAGGAGAAGCTGGCGTCACCCGACAGAAAGTCGTCGTCCTCACCTCCGCCATCGTCGAACAGCGCGTCGGCTTCTAGGCCGCCATCTTCAAAGAGATCGTCCTCGTCGTCATCGGCCGGCGCGGCGAATAGGTCCTCGGAGTCTTCGTCGCCAAAGCCGGCGTCTGCGCCACCGTCCGGTGCTCCAAAAGGATCATCGTCGACCGGCGCGGCAAACAGATCGTCGTCGTCCTCTTCGGCCGCAGGCGCGTCGAACAGGTCGTCGTCATCGTCGGGGGCGCCGAAGAGATCATCTTCGTCCTCTTCGGGGGTGCCGAATAGGTCGTCTTCGTCGTCGTCGACGGGAGCGCCGAACAGGTCGTCCTCGTCATCGTCGACGGGAGCGCCAAACAGGTCGTCCTCGTCGTCGTCGTCGACGGGAGCGCCCGGGGCGCCGAACAGATCGTCTTCGTCGTCGTCGACGGGAGCGCCGAATAGGTCGTCCTCGTCGTCGGCCGGAGCGCCGAACAGATCGTCTGCGTCGTCGTCGACGGGAGCGCCGAACAGATCGTCCTCGTCGTCGAGCGGAGCGCTGAACGGATCATCGTCTTGCGCGATCGGCAGGGCGTCCTCGCCTTTGGCTTGCGGCAGACTGTCGCTGCCTTTGGCCGCAGGAAGACTGCCGTTCTTCGAGGCGGGCAAGTCAGGGGCGCCCGATTTGGCTTGCGGCAGCCCGGTCGATGCGGACTGTGGCAGGCCGGTCGATGCGGACTGTGGCAGGCCGGCTTCTTTCGACTGTGGCAGCCCGGCGGCGTCTTTGCTGGCGGGCAGGCCGGCAGCGTCTTTGCTCGCAGGCAGGCCAGGGCCGTCGCCTTTGGGCTTAGGGAGGTTGAGGCCTTTCGGTTTGGGCAGCCCGGGACGGCCCCCTTTAGGTTTGGGGAGTCCGGGACCATCGCCTTTGGGCTTGGGAAGTCCGGCGCCTTTGGGAGCCGGCAGACCGGGGCCGTTGTCTTTCGCCTTCGGAAGGTCGGCTCCCTTGGGAGCAGGCAGCCCTGGCCCGTCTCCCTTCGCTTTGGGAAGTTGGGGCGGACGGGCTTGAGGCAGTTCAGGCTCGTCGTCGTCGACGACCGAGGAGGCCCACCCGCCGAGCATCGTGCCGCCGGGGTTCATTCCGGGATCGTCGCCGCCGGAGGCATACTCGGCAAATTCGGGGATCTCATCGAGCCCCTGCCAACTCTCCTTGTCCGCCGAGACCTCGGCGTCGCCGCTGAGTTTGCCGGCCTCGAGCATCATCCGGATGGCATTCTTGTCGAAGGGCCCAAACACCTTCCCCGTCGGCCGCTTGACGAAGAAGCGGTCGACTTTGCCCGAACGCCCCGAGGCGCCGAGCAGGGTCGAGCCGCCGTCGTCTTGGACGTCGTCGGGATCGACTTGAAAGGTGTGGGAGCACTTCGGGCAGCGCATCGACAAACCGTCAGCGGGTACTCGCGAGGAGTCGACCTCGTATTCCGCCGAACAGGAGGGGCACGTAATGTTCATAAGAACCGTTTCCTTCAAACGTCACGGGAACGACGCTTCCCAAAGCATCTAAAGCGCCTGTTATGCCGTTGTGGTTCCGAGAAATGGAGTCACGCGTCACTTTACCGCCCGCTGTAGGCGTTGACAAGCAAATGACCTTGGAAACGGTGCTGAATTGGTAGGGAAATCAAAATCGGCAGCCGGGGAGGCGTGTGGCTGCGTGCGGGTGTATTCGATCGGGGGAGGGCGAGGGGTCCAAGAAATAAAAAACCCCGCATGGCTGCTCGTGGGTCTTGTCCGGCCCGACTGTACCGGAAGCCATGCGGGGAGCGGTAGTGTCCTGGGATTTCCTAGGCTCAGCGGTAAAGTACCGCCGCGTTGTCCGTATGCTTGCCCCGAGCGGACAACGGCGCCTGGACCTTACCAACTAGGAGGTCACTACCTCACCAGTCGGGTTATGTATCTTTGATCTGCGCACTGGATCACCTCCTTTTCTGGGCACCACGTTTCGCGACTCCCAAGTCGCCGCGGCTGCTTGCACGCGCCCTCATGCAAGTCCGCTTCGACACGCCCTATGCGTGTCTTACCCGAGCGGTGAACCCGGGCCGACCAGCAGGCAACAACCTGAAGGCCGCTTGCGAGGAGTATAACAGAAGGAGCGACGAAAACAATTCCACGAGATGTCAGAAAATTCGAGAAAAGTGGAGCTTTACCCCACTTTGACGAACACCGACTCGTCGATCACTTCGACCGAATAGGTCATCACCGGCGCGCACTTACGCCGGTTGCATCGGCCGGTGGCCAACTCGAAATCATACTGGTGGTGGGGACACGTGATCTTGCCGTGATGGACGACTCCATAGGCCATCGACTTGTCTTTGTGCGGGCAGATCTCGTCGACTGCGTAGACCTCACCTTTGTCCTTGCACAGCAGCACGCTGCGCCCACCGGTCTGGACCTTGCGCGGCATCATCTGTGGGATCTCGTCGAGCCGGCACACCTCTTCAAAGCCGGCCTCTAGCAACTCGTCGCGCGTGCTTGACATCGATACTTCCTAAGAAAGAGTCGCGATTAAAGTCCAAAGGGGATCACAGTCCAAAGGGGTACGTCTCGGGCATGTCGACTCCTCCGCGCGCGGCGTCTTGCCACAGCGTGGACGGGTCGAGCGGCACGACGGCGCTGGTCACGTCCATGTGAATCACCCAGTCGAACTGCTCGGAGAGGCGAGCGTCGAAGTAATGGCTGACTCGCTCGGTCTCCGGGCGGTAGATGACCCCGATGGCGCGCTCCAGGCGCGGCTCGGCCAGCGCCTCGTCTAGCTCGGCGTCGGCGTGCAGGTCGAGCAGAAAATAGCTCGGACCGGCCCTGTGGAACAAGGCTTCGAAGCTTTCGGCGAGCCCGGGGCGCACGCGCTTGTACTCGGCGTGGCTGCCCCAGTTCGACGAGGCGGTCACCGCGCCCTCGTAGGTGGTAAAGCCGACGTTGAGCACCTGGTCGCCGAAGCGCTGGCGCAGCAGCTGACCCACGTTGTGCTCGCCTCGCCGCGACATCGCCGTAGCCCGCGCGTCGCCCAGGTGCGAGTTGTGCGCCCAGATAATGGCCTTGCTGGTGCTTCCCTGCTTCTGCAGGTGATCGAGCAGGGACGACGCCGTCTCGGCCATGTGCTGGTCGCGCAGGTTCCAGGTCGACGCGCGTCCGTAGTACATCGAGCGGTAATACTCTTCGGCGTTTTTGGCCACGCGGGCGTTCTGCTCGGCGAAGAAGAACTCCTCCTCGGCCGTCGTGCCGTCGTGAGCGCGCATCTTGTCGGCCAGGAGCTGGGCGCGGTTTTGCTCGAGCTCGACGAGTTGCTCGACAACCTCGTCTTCGCACGTCTCGGCGCCGCGGCGACCGGCCGTATAGCCGTAGGCCTGGGCGTCGGGTCCGAAGTGGTCGAAGCAGGCGTAGCGTTCGCGCGCACGCCGGGCTGCGTCGGGATTGTGCTCGTCGAGGTAGTCAATGACCGCGTTCATCGACCGGTGCAGGCTGTACAAGTCGAAGCCGTAGAAGCCGGCGCGGTCGGCCGGGGCGTGGTCGCGATTGCGCACGCGCATCCATTCGACGAGCTCGACGACGTCCTCGTTACGCCACATCCAGCGCGGGTAACGCTCGAAGTCGCCGAGCGCCTCGGAGGCGTCGGGCTCTTGGCGGGCGTGCTGCACGTAGCGGTTGACTCGGTAAGCGTCGGGCCAGTCGGCTTCGACCAGCACCGCCGAAAATCCGTGCTCTTCGATCAGGCGTTTGGTGAGCTCGGCGCGCACCCGATAGAACTCGTGGGTGCCGTGGCTGGCTTCGCCCAACAAGACGAAGCGTCGGTCGGCCGCTTGCTCGACCAACGGGTCCAGGTTGCGCGGCGAGCCGCGAAAGGGGTGGGCGGTCTGGGTGATGAGGTGTTCGAGCGGGTCGCTGAGTGTCATGGCCAAAGCTGCCTGATTCGTTGGAAAACGAAACCTTCGGGCGCGTGCTCTCGTGTTAAGAGATAAGCACGCGCCCAGAGGCTGTCAGGCAGACGAGGCCTTGCAGAGATCGAGGCGCTTTCAACATGGGCAATTAAGGACTTAGGGGCAGCGAATCGGAACCATGTCACAACTCGCAACCCCAAAATCCTTAATTGCTCGAGTAGAAGGGGCTGCTACTTCGCAAGGCCTTCGCCTCTCACAAACTCAGCCTTCGCCTCTAACAAACTCAGATAGAGCCGAGCAGCTCGAGGTTGTTATGGGTGCGATCGAGGCGCTCGAGCAACCATTTGAGCGAGTCCTGCTTGCCCATGTCGGCGATGCGCCGGCGCAGGTGGGGGACGCGGTGGCCTTCGACCTCGCTCAGAAGCTTGAGCTCGCGTCGGGTGCCCGAGGCGCCCAGGTCGACCGCCGGGTACAGGCGTCGGTTGGCCAGCTCCCGGTCGAGGACGAGCTCGGAGTTACCGGTGCCCTTGAACTCGTGGAAGATCACGTCGTCCATGCGGCTGCCGGTGTCGATCAGCGCGGTGGCCACGATCGTCAGGCTTCCGCCTTCCTCCAGGTTGCGCGCCGCGCCAAACAACTGGCGGGGTCGATCGAGCGCGCCGGCGGTGATTCCGCCCGACAGGGTGCGCCCCGAGCCGCTGGCCGTATGGTTGTAGGCGCGCGCCAGCCGCGTGATCGAATCGAGCAGCAGCAGCACGTCTTGGCCGTCCAAAAGCTTCTGCAGCGCGCGGCGGAACACCTTCTCGGCCAGCTTGATATGGTCGCGCGGCGAGCGGTCGGTGGTGCTCGCCTCGACCTTGGCCGGGATATTGCGCCGAAAGTCGGTCGCTTCCTCGGGCCGCTCGTCGATCAGCAGCGCTACCTGGTGGATATCCGGGTAGTTCTCGCGCACCGATTGCGAGATCTTCTGCAAGATCGTCGTCTTACCGGCTTTGGGGGGGCTGGTTACCAACACACGTTGGCCTTTGCCCAGCGGCGCGATCAGATCGATGAGCCGGCCGGTGATTTCATCGGGGCCGGTCTCGAGCTTGATGCGCTCGTCGGGCTGGATCGGCGTGTAATCCGACAACCGATCAGCCAATCGTTGCAGTTTGTCTCGTCCACGTCCGCGTGAGCGTCCGCGCCTGCGCTTTCCTCGTCTTCCCATACGACTCGCGTCTTGTGAGGTGAAACCGCTCTGAATGCTTCTCTCAGAGCATTGTTGCCTTGAATAAGGATTTCACGGGGGGGAGCAATCCTGACGGATAACACCTAAAGGCGGGGGCGAGGGCCCTTCTTGGGCCGGGCTAAACGCCCCAACACGGTGTAGTTTGACACAGGTTGGAATTCTTTTCCACCCTTTCTTGTTCTTATCCGGGATGTTCTTTTCACGCGTATTGAATTCCTTGCCTCGGTAAGGTAGCCTTACGCGACAATTATTTGGGCTTTACGAGGAGGCGCACTTTGGACACTCTCGACGTACTCGAAAAAGCAGAACGAAAAGGCGGCCCGGAACGCCGCCAGGCGATGACCGACGTCATCATGGCCGCCCGTGACTTGGGCTGCGACTTCAACGTCGGTGGTGGTAAGGCAGGCGGTTTCAACGTCCGCTACGGCTCGCTGCGCTACGCAGTGATGGATTTGAACACCCGCGGTGAGGTGTTCCTGCACATCAAACATCACCCGAGCAAAGACATCACCGACGAGCAGCGCGACGAGGCCAACAAGTTTGTCGAGAGCCTCGAAGGCTTCACCATCAAGAACGGCCCGATCAACAACTACGGTCAGATCGAAGAGCCGATCGAAGAGGTGCCGGTCGACGCGCTTCGCAAATTCCTCGAGCGCACCGTCGAGGTGATCCGCGAGGTCTACTATCGACCCCACATCGAGCTGGCTGGCTGACTCGGCCAACACAATTCGGTGAGTAGAACCATCGGGCCCGCCACGGCGTTTACGTGGCGGGCTCGTTGCGTTTGCCTTGAGCGAGACGCCTCGTGGTTATCTTCCAACCCGCGCCCGCACTTTCTATCCGCGTTTGTCGATGCGGAGCGTGCGATGAGGCGACGCTGTCAAAGGAGGAAGATATGGAGACCACCAGAAATTTCCCGTATCTTCGCAAGATACCGGGTTTGGAGCGCATGGACGTGAGTACGCGTGACTTCGAGTCGCGTAACCGTCCGCTGTTGCTGACCTGGGCGTTGATCTTTTTCGGCTTGGCCGCCGCGAGCCTCGTGGCTCGCCTGACGATCTTTACCGAAGGGCCCAGTGCTTTGTTATTTACCCTCTTTCTGGTTCTTTTCGGCATCCTCGGGCTGATCTCGTGGCTCGCCCGGATCGTCAACACGCCGGTGGGTTGAGCGCCAAGAAGCGCGGGGCGCGAGGCCGCCAAGATACGGGCCCCTCGCCCCACGCCACTCGTCTTACTGCTCTTATTGCGCCGGGGCCGGCTCGCCCAAAATGTCTTCGAGCGACTGCTCGCGCGCCTTCATAATGCGCGCGTATCGCTTCTGGAACTGATTGGTGGCGTAGTCGACGAAGAGTTGCTGTTCGAGGCCAAACGGCAGCTCGTCGTACGGCGCAAACGTATCTTCAATCATGCCCAACGCCAGCGGGAGCATCATCGTCATGCGGCTCTCGATGGTCTGCCAGACCCCTTCGCCGTGTTCGGCGACCAACCGCGACAAAAAGTAGACCCCGAAGGCCAGGTGGCGCGACTCGTCCTGCTTGAGCAGGCCGGCGACCTCGCGCATGCCGGGCATCAGGTCGTTCTCTTCGAGCATGTGGTGAAACGCGTAGTAGCCCGTCTCGGCGAGCACCCCTTCGACGATCATGTTGTAGGTGACCGACGCTTCGGCCTGCGCCTCCGGCGAGTTGTCCTCGTAGAGTCGGTTGAGCGCGCTGGGGAGCGCCTGCTCGAAGATCGCTTTGTAGTTGCCGCCGTGGAACCGGCTCAAGTCGGTGCGCTCTTCGGCGACCTCGTCGAGAAAACGACGGAAGACCTCGACGTGCTTCGCCTCCTCGAACAGAAAGGAGGTCAGGTACATCTCCTCTTCGAGCCGTCCCTCCTTGGCCACGGTCATGATCAGCGGCAGCAGGTCGAGGGTGACCGACTCCTCTCCGGCCAGAAACTGCGCGGTCAGGTGCAAGATGACCTCGCGCTCGAGGTCGTTCATCTGCTTCCAATCCTCGATGTCTTGGCTGAAGTCGATGTCCTGCGGGTCCCACGTACCCAGCTTCTTGGCCTTCGCCCACAGCCTCATCGGCGGCAGGTTGTGGTTGAGGCCAGCGGGGCTCGTCGTCTGGAAGTTACGCTCGGTGCTCATGAGTCTGCTCCATATTGAGGAGGAGTGAATGAGGTTCGACGGCTTCGATTTGTTGCGACTGGGTACGTTATGCCACAGATTCTTGGCTATTCCAACACGCGTTGGAATAAGTTCGGGGTGAGCGCCTTGCAGTTGAGTCACGCCAGCTATTCCTATGTGTATGATCAAGTCCCCTGATTGGCAAAATCGGTCGAATTGATCTCCTTGCAGCTTGCGGATTCGCAATCGATTTGGTGGCGGCTCGCGGTTAGCGAGGACATGCTCTCTTTCCTATACGTGGTCGTCGCAATGGACGCCTAGCACCCTGTGTCTTTTACGGTATGTGGGACGCCGCCATTTGAGGGCGTGAGTCCTGTGGCTGCACGAATAGCAGGCCGCGGTCGTCCCTCGCGAGCATGGCCAATGCCCGCTACCTCAAAGCTGCCATTTCTGTCGTTTGGTTCATCTACAAGTGCTTGTTCAAACGGTTGATCTACTCAGCAGATGGTGATTCTCTTTAGGCTGTTATCGGGTTGTACTCGTACTTTTTTTGGTCTCGAAGCATTGCACGTATCGCCAGCGCGAGCCTTCGCGCCACCGCCACGATCGCCACACCGGCGCCACTCTTGGCTTTGATGCGCTCATAGACTGCCCGCATCCCGGCGTCTTTGCCGATCAGCGTCCAGCTCGACTCGACCAGGGCTGAGCGCGCTCGTTTATTGCCCGCTCGCGTGATTGAGCCCTTGTTTTGCCCATCTCCACTGGACCACTCGCCTGGCACAAGCCCAAGCCAGCTCGAAAACTCCTCGCAGCGATCGAAACGACTCACGTCACCGAGCTCGAGCAAAAGGAGCATCGTGGTCAGCGCGCCAATCCCCGGCACGCTGCGCAACAACTCGGCTTCATCGGCCCATTTTTGGCTCTCTTCCATCTGGCGAAGTCGCCCCTCGAGCCGTTTAATCTGCTTGTCGAAGCTGTAGATGACGCCCACCAGCGCCTCAATCGCCAGGTCGAGATTCTCGTCACCGGTCGGCCCCTCCTCGAGCCAGCGCATGAATCGCTTCGACCAGTTGGCCTTCAAATCGTCCGGCGCCGAGACGCCGTGAAACAGCAGCAGCGACTTGAGCTGAGCCTTGAGCTGGCTGCGGTGTTCGACCAGCTGGCCCCGGGTACGCACTACCTGCCGCTCGCAGTACGTATCCTCGTCGAGCGCGTGAACGGCCGGAAGCATGCCAGCACGAGCCTGCTCGGCCAAATCGTAGCTGTCGCGCTCGTCGGTCTTGATCTTCTTTCCGCCCTTCTTCTGGCGCACATGTGTCGGCGGAACCATAAACGCATCACAGCCGAGCTCTTCGAGCCATTTCAAGAGCTTGTAGCCAGTGGGGCCTGCTTCATACACAGCAACGATATCGGCGTCTTCGAGACGACGAACCAGCCCGACCACATGCTCCTTGGCGTGGGGCAGCGACTCCGAGAGCACCATCTCACCGTCATCGTCGATGACTGTCACATGCAGCGTGCGCTTGTGGGCGTCGATTCCCATCCACAGTTTGCGCGTCGTTGCAATCACATCGTTGTCGATCTTATAGTTTCGCATGGGTCATCCTCCTGGAGTGAAATCTGGTGGCCGCCTCGTGCGGACCACGTTCCAACTTCAATTTCAGGGGATGACCCACTTTCATTTCAAGTCGCGCTCGCTGCTGTCGTCTCTCGTCAGTGCACAGCATGACATTTGGGGCGCCTATTTGAGGCGCCTGAACTGCGGCGCGGAACTACAATTTGAGGGTAGCTTCGATGCACCACATGAGCCGCATTGAAACGACCCCCAAATTGTAGTTCCGCGAGGGCACTTTCCAGCCCTCGCCCCAAATAGCAGTCCTCCAGCAACCGAGGGGCCTCAAACCAAAAAAGCCCCGGCTGCGTTCGCAACCGGGACTCTTAAAGCTTCAGCAATCAGTCGAGCTTAGAAGTCGACCGAGCAAGCCTCACCGTCGCAGAACTTGTCTTCCTGGTCGTGGTGCAGGGTGTTGCCGTTGTGCTGCTTGAGGGGAGTGATGCCCTTCATCATCTCGTGGTACTCCTCCTCGGTGATCGCCTCGTACGGAGGCTGCTTGTAGCCGTGGTCACGCATCGGCAGGAAGCTGATGCCTTTGAGCCGCGTCTCGTAGGCCGCCAGGATGCGAGGGATCTCTTCGGCCTCGGTGTCCGGATCGAACTCGGCGGTGCAGCTGACCTGGTTGTCGGCCCAGTAGTGCTGGACCTGGGCGGCCAGGTCGACCTTCTCACGCAGGCTGACCTCGTTCTTGCGTCGGTCGAGCGAGTTGACCTTGATCGGGAAGGAGATGACCATCGTGTTGTCCGAGTAATGGTCCTCCTCGATGTGGTAGCCGGCCTTCTCGCACATGTCGAGAAGCTCGTGGCCCTCTTGGACGCGGATGCGTCGGATATAATAGGGCGCGTGATCCCAGTGCACGCCCGGGGTCGAGCCGGCGAGCAGGCTGACGGTGCCGGACGGCTTGACCGAGGTCGTCTTGATGGAGCGCGGGATGCACAGCCAGTCGGAGTACTTCTTGTCGAGGTACTGGATGTACTGATAGCCCTCGTCGCACCAGTTGAAGAACTCACGGTAGCCGTGCTTGTTGATCGCCTGGACGATGCCGGTCATCGAACATCCGATGCGTCGGTTGCGCAGCATGACGGCGTTGGTGCCCGGATCGTGAGTCTGAATCAGGGTGACCGTCTTGGCGTACTGGTAGGCCACGCGCAGCGTCTCTTTGTAGTCGTCGATGCTGTCGTGGTGCGTCGGGTAGGTCTCGACCAGGCAGCAAAGCTCTTTGTCCCAAAGCGTCTGCTCGACACAGGGGTTGGAGCCCTCGGCGTGCTCGTCCTTCCAGTTCGCCTCGTCCTTCATGCGGCCGAAGGCGCGTGCGTTCTCCAGCCAAAGGTAGCCCGGCTCGCCGTTTTTGCCGGTACGCTTGGCCACTTCGGAGTAGTCCATGCCGACTTCGGCGGCGATGGAGTTGTTCGACGCCCAACGCCACGCGGACACCTTCTCGGGATCCATTTTCAGGTCGAGGAATTCGGTGTCGTCGGGGGCGCCGAAGGCGATTTGCGCGGTGCGGCGCACACCACCCGAGACCACGCAGCGGCCGGTGATATTCATCGTGTCGACGATGAGCTTCGAGTCGACCTTCTTGCCGACATAGCCGTCGAACAGATTCTCGAGGGTTTCGAGCATCTTCTCGAGGGGAGCCGGGCCGCTGGCCACGCCGCCAAACGACTTGATCGGCGCGCCCTTGGGACGGATCTGCGAGAAGTCCCACTCACGCGGCAAGGTGTCTTCGCCCACGTAGGCGTTGAGGAGCTTGGTCAGCGCCGCCGCCCAGCCTTCACGGCTGTCGGGGATGACGAAGTTCTCGTTGCTCACCTCGGGCTTGACGATCTCGCGCTTGCCGGCGCCCTTGGTGTCGAAGCCCACGCCCACCCCGAGCATCGACATGCCGAACATCCACGAGAAGGGGCGCGCGAAGTTGCGGTCGATCTCCTTGGTGGAGATGAAACCGCAGTTGTTCAGTGCCGCGCCGCCGCGCTCGTACACGTAGTCCGAGCCCATCATCCACAGGCCGCGGCCGGGCGGGGTCCATTTAAAGTGAAACAGGCGATCGTATGCCTTGCAGGCAAACCGGTGCGCCTTCTCTTCGTCCCAGGGGAGGCCGCGCTCCATGCAATGAACGCGCTGGACGGTAAACATTCCCTCGATGACGCGCTGGCAAGTTTGCCACCAGTCTTCGCCGTCACGGCTGTAGGTGCGTTTGTAGGTCGCCCACGAAAGGTCACCAAACCCCCACTTGACCGGACGCTCCCGGTATTCGTCTAGGAAGCGCTCGTCGAGTGAAAAAGTCCCCCATTTTTCAACATCAATGATCATGTTCGCATCCTTGCGTTGCGAAGGGTTCCCCTCCGGAACTAACCGGTCGGAAGAAGACTCCATCTAGCCTTCCTTGGTCTCCGTCCGCGGTCGGCGTGCGACCGTCGAGATTGAGACGAGCGAAGACCCAAGGCAGGCCTAGATCGACTCCCGCCGGACTGCGGTTATTTCCCGTCGAGAAACCGAATTAACAATTAACAAAAGAGACGGATCGGCCCCGGTCTGAGCTCGAGAAGTGCAACCCAGAACCACAACATGTTGGGGTGTTTGCGATCCGCGACCCACTATATCTAGTGTGTCTGATTTGTAAACTAATTTTTTCGCATCCGAGGTCAAGAACAACGAAAACCGAATAATTGCGGAGGTTTAGAAAGGCCAGATTTTCGAGTGTCGTTTTTGAACGTATGTTCAGTATCGCGTGGGCGCCGAAAATGCAACACCGCGCACAGCCGCATCATAGCTGGATCAGAGAAAACCCGCCCCCTCAGAGAGCCGAGCTCGAGGGGGCAGAGCGCTCGGGCGATCACGTGATCGCCCGAGCGTTAATTTTGTGAAATTTTAGATTTGTGGTGTTAGCGACGCCGGCGTGTTTTTTGTTGTGCGCGACCCTCGTCGCCTTCCTCTTTGAGCACGTACACTTCGCCGCGCTCACGGTGGTAGACCCAGCCCTCGAAATTCTCGTCGAGATAGCGGGTGAAGTCCTCTTGAGGCTCGCCGGAGACGCGCTCGACCTCGGGGAGCTCCTCGACGTCTTCCGGGTGCTCGTCGAGCCAGTCGACGCTGTAGACGACGTACTCCTGGGGCACGCTCGGGTCGGCAGCGCCGCCGTAGACGGCGTCGAGCATGATGTCTTCGTTGACGTTGCCGCTGTTAGGAGGCGGCCACTCGTAATCACGCCCGGCCATGCGGCTCAGGCGAGCAAATCCTTCGTTGGTCGAGATGTCGTAATTCGACTTGAGTCGGTGGTATGCTCCGGGCATGGCTGTACCTCTCGTTTTAGTATTCAAATGAGATGGCCATGCAGGTGTCGTGGCGCCAGCTATTAGGGGCGAGGGCGAACGACGCCCTCGCGGAACTGCAATTTGGGGGTCATGTCAATGCGGCTGATGTGGTGCATGTACGCGACCCACAAATTGTAGTTTGCGCCGCCGTTCAGGCGCCCCTAATAGCTGGAGCTCGTCTGCTGCAAGGCCCCCAAATCTCATCTGAAACATAAGCCGCATAGGCCAAAATCAACCGGCCCACTCGTCTCGCACCCGGTGCAGGTCCTCAACAGTGTCGATCTCGCGCCATCCGCCGTCGATGGGCACCCACCCGACGTCGACGCCGCGGTCGATGAGCTCGCAGAAGAGATCGGTCAGGTAGGCCTTGCGAAACTTGGCCGCCGCCTGGAAGGGCTCGTCATCGCCATACTTGGCGCGCACGTCGGCGTAGACTTCGCGGAGTTGGCGCGCGCCCTCGGCGGTGTAGCGTGCCAGTCCGATAAACTCGCCGACGGCGTTCTCGGGGCCGACCTGCTTGCCCACGCGCAGAACGCGCTCGCCGTCGACCTCGGCCAACTCGGCCTGCTCGGGCGGGTGATCTTCGCGTCCCTCGTAGGCCAAGTGCCATTGGCGGTCGACCACCAGCGCGATGTCGTGAGGGCTGTGGACCGCCTGCTCGACGACCTGAGGCGTGTAGACGATGTCCGAGTAAGTCGACACGAACGGCCCGTCCATCGCCGAAGCCGCACAGAAGAGCGACAACAAGATATTGTTCGACTGGTAGTCGCTGTTCTCGTGGTAGGTCGCCCCGTCGACGACGAGCTTGTCGGCTAGGTAGCCGCGCACGATGTGGATGTCGTCGATGTCGTTCTTGGCGAACGCCTCGAGCTGGTAGCTCAAGATGGAGCGTCCGCCGATGTCGACCATGCACTTGGGGCGCTCGTCGGTGTAGTGCTCGAGGCGGCTGCCGAGGCCGGCGGCGATGATGATGGCTTTCATGGGTAGTTCGTCCTTTCGGGTGCTTCAATCTTGCAATGTCTTGCTTTCTGGCGCCCCCCATCCGCCCTTCGCTCCGCTACGGGCACCTTCCCCCGGGGGAAGGGCTGCCTTAGCGCGCCTGAATCACGTAGCTTCTCGCAAGAGCATCCCTTCCCCTTGGGGAAGGTGCCGAGCGCGCAGTTTAGCGCGAGGCGGATGGGGGGCCCCGAGAAGCTACGCTTCGCCAACTCGCAACAGCATCCCTTCCCCTTGGGGAAGGTGCCGAGCGCGCAGTTTAGCGCGAGGCGGATGGGGGGGCGCCAAAAAGCAACCACGTTGCTACTTATAAAACCCCGGCCTCCCCAACTTAACCAACACCCCCAACCCCGTCTTGCCCGCGTACAGCGCGTACACGCCCAAAAACAGGTACATGAACCAGGCCGATCCATCGAACCCGTCGAGCCCGTCGAGCAAAGCCAGGTACACAAACCACGACGGGTAGTGGACCAGCCACGAGGCGAAGCTTTGCACCAGCCACAACGCTTTGGGCATCAAACCTTTGGGCGCCCCCGACTTTCGGCGCGCCGACTCGCCCGGTTTGATGTCGCGGCCGGCGTACTCGGGACGGCGCACGAAGTTGGTCAGCGAGGTGGCGATGGACACCAGCGCCATGCCACCCAGTCCGACCAGCAGCCAGACCAGCTCGTCGTGGACGAGCCACAGGCGCACGCTGAACGCGCCCACCAAAATGAGGGCTTTGACCTCGTCGATCAGAAAGTCGAGGTAGGCGCCCACCTCGCTGGTCATCGACTTGAGCCGGGCGAGTTGGCCGTCGGCGCAGTCGAGGATGTAGGCGAACTGCAGGATGGCAGCGGCGACGAGCATGCCCGTCCAGTCGCGCATCAAGATGAGTGCGGCAGCGACCCCCAAGAAGGCCACCGCGCCCAGAAAGGTCACCTGATTGGGTGTCAGGGCGGTGCGTCGCAAGAAGTAGAGCAGCACGGCCGCCAAGGGGCGGGCGACGTAGACATTCCAGAAGATGTCCTGCTCTTTGCGCGAGTCGCGGTAGATACGCGCGATCTCGCCGAGCATTCCGCGCGGCTCGTCTCGGGTGGTGTCGGATTCGGTCGTGGTCATGAACGGATAGTTGGAGTCGTGACGGCGTAAGTCCCCGTTGTTCGCCGCGAAGATAGCATTGCCCGGGCGCAATTGGAAACTTGTGGCGCGTCGTATTTAGCCGTGCGCGCCGCGACGGGGCCTGTGGGCGGCGCAGCCGGGCCCTTCGAACAAAAGGAATACACAGTCGGAGCGCGCGTCTTATATTTGTAGTGGCGGATCAAACAGCGGAGGCGGCCATGGCGATCACTCCTCGCACAGTTCTTTCAGAACCCATCAACCTTCTGGTCTTTGCGTTCGGCGTCTTTGCCGTGGGCGGACTGATCGGCGTGATCTGGAGCGCCGACGGGGGCGACGAACGCTCCCGGTGCCCGGCGCTGCAGGCTCATGCGCAGCGTGCGGCCGATGTCGGCGCGGTGAGCCACGGCTTCGAGGAGGACAATGGGCCGCCCGAACTCGCCGAGGCCAGCCAGGCCGATGCCAGCCATCGCGCTGCGCTCGACTATACCTGTCGCCTCGACACGCCGGCTCACGATTGGAACGAAGCGCATTGGCTGCGCCATCTCGACTGCATGGAAGCGCGCGGTGAGCCCACCGAGGTCATCCTCGCCGAGACGAGCGCCGCCATCGAGTCCGTCGGGCTGACCCCGGAGCTGGCGGTCAAAAAGGCCGACGCTCTCGAGGCGGTAGCCGGTCCCGACGAGCACATCGCCTTTCTGGAGCAGGCGGTCGATCGGCTGGGCGTCGTCGACGGCCAACTTGTCCACCGCTTGGCCCGCGCGCTGACCTGGCGCGGTCATCAAAACGACATCGAGCAGATCCGCCACCTGCAGCTCCTGTCGCGCATGCTCATGCCCGACTCGTGTGAGGTCCAACAGACCGACATCTGGGTGCGCTATCACTTGGCCCAGCAGATGGCCCAGGGGCCCTCGCCGGTCGCCTGGGATGGCGTGCAACGCGCGGTTCGCCACTACGTCGACCGCGGCTGTCACGAGCGGCTCCACGAAGGGCGTTGGGAGACGCTCGCCGAGATCGTGGGCGTAGGCGTGGCGGCCGAGGCGACCAACGGCCACTCCGGCCACTCGAGCCTGCTTCGTGAAGTCGCCGGCTCGTTCGAGGTGCGCCAGGTGCCCACCTTCTGTCGCGAGGCGGTCCCCGAAGGCACCGGACTGCGCAGCTATTGTGAGAAGCGCATGGGCGACGAGTTGTTTTTGTCGCGCCGCTAAACTCGCACTCTCAGCGTTGACGCCCGCGGCGGTCGGCGACTACACAGGCGTCTGACATTGGTTTTGTGCGACGGTGTGACACCATGGAAGACGCTATCATCTGGCTCAAAGAGCTTCGCAAATTCGCCCTCGAACATCGCGGGGATCTCGAGATCCCCAACGGCCACGACCTCGACGCGCTGGATAACTGGAAGCGGCGCGTCTCCGGGGGCGTGCTGCTCCAATTCCTCGACTTCGTCCAGAGCGGCGATGTGTTCGAGCACTTCGAGCCCGCCCTCGAGGAGCGCCCGCTCCACGAGCGTGTCTTCTTGTTCATCACCGACCTCGCCGGCGCCGTCGCCGGCCAAGAGCTGCTCCAGCAGGACACCGAGCACGTCTTCTGCATCCTCAACAGCGAGTGGCGCGCCTGGCTGAGCGACCCGGACAAAGCCCACGACGACGACTTCGACAGGCACTACGAGTTTTGGAGTGTCTGGCACCAGGACCTGCACTCGGAGTGGGAGCTCGACGAGCTCGAGGGCGCCGAGTACTGGGTGCACGAAGAGGGCTTTGCGCTGGCCGACGGCGCCGGACGCGGCGCCCAGCACCTGTGGAAGTGGGACGGCCAAGAGATGCACAAGGTCGAAGAGGCGATCACCTCGTGGAGCTCCATGCCCACCTGAACTGCGGTGGGGCGAGCAAAGAAGCAAAAGAGCAAAGAAGTAAAAGAGCAAAGAAGTAAAAGAGCGAAAGAGTAAAAAGCAAAAGGCGAAAGAGCGCGTTCTTGGGGACGTCGCTCTTTTGCTTTTTCGCTTTTTAACTTTTTCGCTGCTCATTCGGATTTTTCGCTGCTCATTCGGCCAACGGCCGGATGATCGCCTCCAGCGCGTCGAGGCCGTCGGTCAGCGCGGCCGGGCCCGGCTGCAGGATGATCGACGGGTCGAGCTCGTAGATCTCGTCGTTTTGGACCGCGGGCACTGTCTCGTACCCCTCCCGATTGCGAATCGAATCACAATCGACCGGCTTGCCGCACCACGAGGCGATGATCGCCTCCGGGGCGTGCTCGATGACCCCGGCGTGGTCGACGTAGCGCTCCTTGGCGCCCTTGCCGTGTGACTTCTCCGAGAAGATGTCGCGCCCGCCGGCCAGCTCGACGAGCTGGCTGACCCATCGAATGGCCGAGATCTGCGGGTCGGGCCACTCCTCGAAGTACACCGGCGGGCGGTGCGCCTGGGCGTCAGTGCGCGCCTTGGCCGCCTCGAGCCGCTCGATATAGCCGCGCGCGAGCTCCTTGGCGCGCTCTTCCTTCCCCACAATCCGGCCGATGGAGACGATCACGTCGAGGATGTCCTGGATGGTGCGCTGGTTGAAGATGAGCACCTGCTGGTTCGCTTCGATGAGCTTCTTGGCCAGCTCTCCCTGGATATCCGAAAACCCGATGATCAGGTCGGGCTCGAGTGCGCAGATTTTGTCGACGCTGCCGCCGATAAACGCCGAGACGACCGGTTTCTCGTCTTTGGCGCGCTCGGGGCGCACGGTGTAGGCGCTGATGCCCACGATGCGGTCTTCTTCGCCGAGCTCGTACAAGATCTCGGTGGGCTCTTCGACGAGGCAGACGATACGTTCGGGGAAGTCGCGAATATGCAGGTTCATCGGTGTTCCCTGAGGCTCAGTTTTCTGAAAGTGCGTCGACTTTTCGACAAAGCTCGGGGGCGACATGCGTCCTTAATGCCCGCTACGCCCGCTCGAAAAGTTGGCATGACTTGTGAAAATCGTACATAGTGTCTGCATTCGTGTGTGTAACCCGAGCGAGCTGGAAAGTCATGCGACGAGCGATCTGGATCCCCATCTGTTTGGTGCTGCTATTCGTGAGCGGCTGTATCGATCTGAACCAAGACTACGAGCGTGAGTGCTTGGCCGAGCGGCGCTGCGGGCCGAGTGAGGCGAGCGTGTGCGGCGTCGACGGGGTGGAGTACGAGTGTGCGGCGATGGCGCAGTGCTACGGCGTCGAGGTCGACGACTCCGGTCAGGCCTGCGACGGCCAGGCTCAGTGCGAGCCGGTGACCTGTGAGATCGCCTGTCCGAACGGCTTCAAGACTGACGAGAACGGGTGCGAGATCTGTGCGTGTAAAGAGGAAGAGCCGCCGCAGTGCGAGCCGGTGAGCTGCACGCTGTTCTGCGAGAACGGCTTCAAGACCGACCAGAACGGGTGTGAGATCTGTGAGTGCGAAGAAGAGGAGCCGCCGCAGTGCGAGCCGTTCCAGTGCGCTCTCGATTGCTTCAACGGGTACAAGACCGACGAGAACGGCTGTCAGATTTGCGAGTGTCGCGAGTCGGAGGGTGGCTCGTGTGGAGCAGATCCGTGCATCTCGTATCACTGCGGCAGTCGCGTGCCGAGTTGCATCAAAGAGAGCGAGCTGGCCACGATGGGCGCCTGTCCTTCGCCTCCGCCGGGCCGCTTTCAAGAGCCCGACCAACAGTGCATCTGTGACCCCGACGGCGACTTTTGTCGGGCGCGCGACTGCTCGTTGGAAGAGGGGTGTCCGGGAGACGACGGCCTGTGCGTGACTTGGCCCGACTCGAACGAGTACGGCTACTGCGTGGAGGCGACCTGCGACGATATCGTGCTTCGGTTCGAAGAGATCGCTCAGAATTACAACACCTGCAGCTCGGACGACGACTGCTCGCTCTACTCGCCGATTTACGATTGCTGTGGTGGTTTTGCGGTCAACGCCGAGGGCATCGGCGAGATGGGTATCGCGGACGCCTTCGCCGCGCGCACGCAGTGTGGGCGCGACTGGGCCGAGACCTGCACGATGGTCGACTGCGCCGAGCCGCCTACGAACGCCGTAGCGTGCGTGCAGGGGCGGTGTCAGGCGACGCGGTAAGCCGCCGTTGCGAATCAGCACCATGTAAAATAACGCAGCCCCTATGTCCTTAATTGCTTATGTAGAAGAGGGAGCAACCACCGAGGCGCGTCGAATGCGAAATGAACGCCTTCAGGGTTGCAACGCCCGCTACATAAGCATTTAAGGACATAGGGGCTGCTACTTTGCGACGCCCTTCAAGTCTGCAAGCTATTTCAAGTCTGCAGGCTATTCCTCGATCGTAAAGCCGATGTCGACTTTGACCTGGTAGTGGGCGACCTCGCCGTTATCGATGTGGCCGCGGATCTCGTCGACCTCGAACCAGCGCAGGTGACGCACCGATTCGTTGGCCTGTTTGACGGCTTGTTTGATGGCGTCGTCGACGCTCTCTTGCGAGGAACCGACGAGGGTGACGACTTTATAAGTATGATCTTTCGTCATGCTTTTCTCCCGCGTGTTGGCTGACGTTACCTTTTTTCGGTGGGGCACGCGGAAATCTAGTATCGCTTCGAGCGACATCAACCGTTGTCGCTCAACCAAGCCTCCAGACGTGGGTGGGGCCGGTCTTGGTCGCGCCACTTTTGGGCCTGGCGCCCGAGCGCTGCGATGCGACGTTTGCGCGCGGCTTCGCGCCCGCCGCAGGCTTGCCACATCGCGTCGACCTCGGCGTCGCTCAGCCGCCGGTATTCGCCGGCCTCGAGCGGCTCGTCTTGCCGGTCCATGGTGACCGGCCCGATGCGTGGGCGGTGCAGGTGCTGCAGGCGAAACTCGGCGCGACGCGCCATGCGCCGCACCATGCGGTGGCGCCCCTCGTCGACGACCACCGACAACAAGCTCTGCTCGGCGCCGCTTTCGACCACCTCGGCGCGAAGCGCGGTGGCCGGCGGCTTGCGGTCGCCGATGTCGATCCCCGCTTCCAATCTGGCCAGGCGCTCATCGTCGTCGGCGACCGGGCCCTCGACGGTCAGGTGGTACTCCTTTTCGACCCCGAAGCGCTTGCGCAGCAGGCAAAAGCACAGGTCGCCGTCGTCGGTCATCAGCAAAAAGCCGGTGGTGGGCCGGTCGAGGCGGCCGACCGGGAAGACCGTGTCGGGCAACTCGTCGAGCCACGGCTCGAGGCACTCGCGCCCGTGCGGGTCGCTCGTGGTGGTCAAAATCCCCTCGGGCTTGTGCAGCGCAAAGTAGTGGCGCGCCGGGCTCGGCTCGACGACCTCGCCGTCGAGCAAGACGACGTCGTCGTCGAAGATCAGGCTCCACAATTCGTAGTCGTCGGGCCACGGCTCCCATGTTGCCGCGGACGAGTCGCCCAGGTCGGGGCGCACCTCGATGCGCCCGGCGTCCCACGCCGCGTTGATGTCGCTGCGCGACAGGCTCGTGGCGTCGGCGAGGTACTTATCGAGGCGCTTGGGTGCTGGCATAGAGCGAGCTGCTGCGGGGTTAGGGCGTGACGAATTGAAACGAAGGGCACAACCGCTGCGGAATCGCGAAGCGGTGCGCGTGCTGTGACACCGGTCCGATGACCGAGTGCGACGGCCCGAAGGTACCGTCCCCGTTGCCCATGTAAAGGCGCGTCTGACCCGGGTCGCCGTAATTTTGGTGCTCGTAACCCACCAGCAAATCGACGTTTCCGTCGAAGTCGATGTCGAAGATGCGGCCCGAGCCGGTGCGCCCGAGGCTCTCGGAGCCATTGGTCTCGTCGGCATCGGTGGGGTTGAGGTCGACGGCCGTGATCGACGAGGTGTCGAATCCGCCGGTGCCGTCTCCGAAGTAGGTCCACGCCTCGCCGGGCTTGCCGTCGTCGTCGAAGCCGAGCACCACGTCTCCGGTGCCGTCGTTGTTGACGTCGGCGAAGAGCGTCGAGTTGGCCGGGGCTTGGCTGGCGCTCTGGTTGTGGGTGAACTGCACCTGCGGCTGGCCGAAGGTGCCGTCGCCGTTGCCGAACAGCGTGTAGACCTGGGTGGCGGCGTTTCCGCCCGACGAATACGTGATCAGCGTCAGGTCATCGTGGTCGTCGGTGTTCGGGTTCAAGTTGACCGCCTGGCCGGCCAAGCGCGCCACCCACTCTCCGTCGACCGTCGAGGTGATGTCGATCGGCGGCATGCGCACGAAGAAGCATCCGTCGTTGGGGTCGTCACCGACCACGCACGAACTGAAGGCGTTCCCGTCGTTGTTCAAGTACACGATGATGCGCCCGCCGCTGATGTAGTTGGGCTTGTCGTACTCGAAGCGCACCACGTCGAATTTGTGGTCGCCGTTGGCGTCCATGACCGTGCCGTAAATGGGCTCGTCGGTGGTGCCGATATGGGCCTGCTGGAACTCGTCGGCTTTGCTGTCGCGCCAGAAGAAGTAGAAGTTTCGCGTCGGGTTGCCGTCGGTGAGCCGGCTCGAGTGGGCGATGAAATCGATCTCGCCGTTGGCGTCGAAGTCGCCGATCGAGAAGAGCCCGTAGGCCAACGTGTTCCCCGCGTGGGTGATCGGCGCGCCGATCTGGGCGGGGGCTTGGAACGTGCCGTCGCGGTTGCTCAAAAAGAGGTCGATCGTCTGCTGGTCGTTCTGGCGCAGCACGAACTCCGGAAACGGCTCGAAGGGGTAGGGATCGTCGGGGTCGTCGACCCCGTCGCCGTCGGTGTCGGCCGCCAACGGGTTGCTGCGCAGGCAGTCGGTGCCCCAGTCGAGCTCCTCGGCGTCACTCAGGCCGTCGCCGTCGTCGTCGTCATCGGCGTTGTTGCCGGTGCCGTCGCCGTCGGTGTCGAGCTGCTCGCTCGGGTCATCGGGGAAGGCGTCCTCGGCGTCGCAGGTGCCGTCCGAATCCGAGTCGACCTGCCCGTTGGGGTTGGCCGGGCACGCATCGGAGTTGTCGCCGGTGCCGTCGCCGTCGGTGTCGGACCACTCGTTCGGATCCTCGGGGAAGGCATCCTGGTCGTCGGGATAGCCGTCGTTGTCCGAGTCGGCGCCGGTGTCGTCCTCGGTGTCGTCCTCGGCGTCGGTGACGTCGTCGCCGGTGTCTGAGGCGTCGACGCCGACGTCGGCTCCACCCGAGTCAGGCGCGACGTCGGCCAGGCTGTTGTTGGTGGTGTTATTGGCGCCGCCGGTCTCGTCGTCGCTGCACGCCGAGGTGGCCACCGAGAGGGACAACAAGAAGATCGAAAGGAGCTTGGCCGTCTGCCGCATGATCCGTACCGCCTGGGGTGAATCGCCATTCATTTTGTGAAGAACGACTCGGATTGTGGCAGATCGCCACACGCGCTGCAAGCAAACGGGGGCGCCGCTGGATGCGACGCCCCCGTTGCGGAGAGGCGGGTCAGGAGCTGGGGAGGGAGGGCCTACTTGGTCTCGACGTCTTCGGTCTCGACCTTTGCCTCCTCCTCGCCCTCCAGAATGGTGAACGTCACGCGGCGGTTCTTCTCGCGGCCTTCGGCCGTGCCGTTGTCCGCGATCGGCTTCGTCTCACCGTAGCCCTTGGCCTCGAGGCGCGAGGCGTCGATGCCTTTTTCGACCAGGTAGCCCACCACAGCGTCGGCGCGCTTCTGCGACAACTCGAGGTTATGCGCGTCGCTGCCCTTGCTGTCGGTGTGACCCTCGACGCGCACCTTGGCGATCTCGGGATGGGTGCGAAGCACCGTCACGATCTCGTCGAGGATGCGGTGGCTTCGCTCACGGATGGTGGCGCGGTTGGTGTCGAAGTAGATCTTCTCCATGATGTTGATCTTCTCTTCGGTCACCTTGACCTTCGACTCGCCCTCGTCGGGGCAGCCGTCCTCATCCTCGAAGCCGTTGACCACCTCGGCCTGGTTGGGGCACTGGTCGTCGGCGTCGGCGATGCGGTCGCCGTCGTTGTCGTTGTCGGGGCAGCCGTCGGCGTCTTCGAATTCGTCGACGTCTTCGGCTTCATTGGGACACTGGTCGTCGGCGTCGGCGAGCTTGTCGCCGTCGTTGTCGACGTCGGGGCAGCCGTCTTCGTCTTCGAATTCGTCGACGTCCTCGGCCTTGTTCGGGCACTGGTCGTCGGCGTTGGCGATGCCGTCTTCGTCACGGTCGGCGCCGGCGTCGGGGCAGCCATCCTTGTCGTCGATGTCGTTGTAGTCCTCGGCCTTGTTCGGGCACTGGTCATCGACGTCATCGATGCGGTCGCCGTCGTTGTCGCGGTCGGGGCAGCCGTCGGCATCTTGGAATCCGTCGATGTCTTCGGCGATATCCGAGCACTGATCGTCGGCGTCCTCGATGCCGTCGCTGTCGGCGTCACGATTGACGGGACGCCACCCGATGGCGGTGAACAACCGGTAGGCCGGCGAGCCGACCCCGGCGCTCAGGCCGGTGCCCGCGCCGAGCGAGACCGCCAGGTCCTGGGGCAGGGCGTAGGAGACGCCGGCGAGCAACTCGGCGGAGTTGGCGTTCTCGTTGTCGGTGCTGTCGCCGGCGTCGAAGGGGTTGCGCGCGTCGGCCAGGTTGATGTTGCCGAAGGCGCTGGCGCGCGCCTTCAGCCCGTCGAGGAAGGCCGGGCCTTCGATGCCCACGCCCCAGCGCACGATGTCGCCGGCGGCGTAGCTGCCCGTGTAGGCCTCTTCGCGCGCCTGCCAGCCCACGTTGGCGCTGACGAGCATCCCCATGGCGTGCTTCCAGTCGACCACGAGGCGCGGCTCGACGCGAAACTCGCCGTCGGAGTTGAAGCTGTCGGTGTCGCCCACGGGCAGGTAGACCGACGCCATCAGCGCCGCGCCGAACCCGTAGAAGCGTTTCGGAAAACGCAGCTTGGGCACCACGCGCATATCGGCGAGCGCGAAGCTGTCGACCCCGCTCAGCCCGTATTGGGCGACGTTGTCGTCGCTCTGGTAGGCGACCATCGGCACGACCAGGCCGATTTCACCCAGGTCGTACAGGCCGATGGCGCCGCTCAATTCGGCTTTGAGCTGCGAGTCGAGCAGCTTGGCGCGGGTCGTGCCCGACTCGGTGTCGAGCCGGATGGGGTCGTCGACGAAGTGCAGGAAGAATCCTGCCGACGGGCGCAGGTGACCGAGCACGTCGCTGGTGGCGACGTTGTAGATGCTGTGGGCCTGCACGGGCAGCGGCTCGAAGTGCTCGACCTGGTAGTCCGTGTCGAGGTTCGCGCCCATCTGCGCCTGGGCCGGGGCCACGTCGACCACCATCAGGGCCGCGCCGGCGCCCAACAGGACGCCGAGCTTCGAGCCGAGCTTACGGCCGCGGCGCCACAGCGCGCTCAGGCCGAAGAGCATCAGCAGGGCCAGTCCCATCGGCGCCGGGCCCGAAGGCGAGGCGCTCGAGCAGGCGAGGCTTCCGCCGCGCAGGGTGGTCTGCTCGTCGTCGATGTCGGACAGCGGGTCGGAGCGGCGGTCGATCTCCTCGCCGTCGGGCACGCCGCCGCCGTCGGTGTCGGCCACGGTCGGGTCGGTCTCGTGCTCGTTGACCTCGTCGGTGTCGATGAGGCCGTCACCGTCGGTGTCCGGGTTCTGCGGATCGGTGCCAAGCTCGTCCTCGTCGGCGTCGGTCAGCCCGTCGTTGTCGCTATCCTCGTCGATGTAGTCGGGCGTGCCGTCACCGTCGGTGTCGTTGCTGCCCTCGTTCTCGTCGTCGATGCCGTCGTTGTCGCTGTCGGAGTCGACGTAGTCGCTCTGTCCGTCGCCGTCGGTATCGACGGTGCCTTCGTCGGCGTCGATGACACCGTCGTTGTCACTGTCGACGTCTTGGAAGTCGCGGGTGCCGTCACCGTCGGTGTCGACGGTGCCCTCGGTCGAGTCGTCGATGCCGTCGTTGTCCGAGTCGTCGTCGAGGTAATCGGCGGTGCCGTCGCCGTCGGTGTCGACGTCGCCTTCGTCGGCGTCGCTGAGTCCGTCGCCGTCCGAGTCGTCGTCGAGGTAGTCGGGCGTGCCGTCACCATCGGTGTCGACGTCGCCTTCGGTCTCATCCGAGATGCCGTCGCCGTCGCTGTCGTCGTCGAGGTAGTCGGGCGTGCCGTCACCGTCGGTGTCGACGTCGCCTTCGGTCTCGTCCGAGATACCGTCATTGTCGGAATCGCTATCGACGTAATCGGCCTCGCCGTCGCCATCAGAGTCGACGTCACCCTCGTCGGCGTCGGTCAAGCCGTCGTCGTCCGAGTCGGTGTCGAGGTAGTCGGGCGTGCCGTCACCGTCGGTGTCGACGTCGCCTTCGGTCTCGTCGGAGATGCCGTCGTCGTCGGAGTCGGCGTCGATATAGTCGGCGGTGCCGTCACCATCGGAGTCGACGTCGCCTTCGACCGCATCCGAGATGCCGTCGTTGTCCGAGTCGTCGTCCAGATAGTCGGGCGTGCCGTCGCCGTCGGTGTCGACGTTGCCCTCGACCGAGTCGAGGATGCCGTCATCGTCCGAGTCGGGATCCCGGTAGTCGGGGATGCCGTCGCCGTCGGTATCGTCGCTCTCCTCGTCGGCGTCGGGCGTGCCGTCGCCGTCGGAGTCGGTGTCCAGATAGTCGGGCGTGCCGTCACCGTCGGTGTCGACGGTTCCCTCGCTGGAGTCGGGCAGCGTGTCGCCGTCGGAGTCGGTGTCGAGGTAGTCGGGCGTGCCGTCACCGTCGGTGTCGACGTCGCCTTCGACCGCATCCGAGATGCCGTCGTCGTCGCTGTCGGTATCCAGGTAGTCGGGCGTGCCGTCCGAGTCGCTGTCGACGTCACCTTCGGTCGCGTCGCTCAAACCATCGTCGTCCGAATCGGTGTCGACGTAGTCGGCCGCGCCGTCGCCATCGCTGTCGACGTCGCCTTCGTCGGCGTCGCTGAGTCCGTCGTCGTCGCTGTCGGTGTCGAGGTAATCGGGCGTGCCGTCACCATCGGTGTCGACGTCGCCTTCGACCGCATCCGAGATGCCGTCGCCGTCGGAGTCGGTGTCGAGGTAGTCGGGCGTGCCGTCACCATCGGAGTCGACCGAACCTTCGACCGCATCCGAGATGCCGTCGCCGTCCGAGTCGGCGTCGAGGTAGTCGGGCGTACCGTCGCCATCGGAGTCGACCGAACCTTCGACCGCATCCGAGATGCCGTCGTCGTCGCTGTCGGCGTCGAGGTAGTCGGGCGTGCCGTCACCGTCCGAGTCGACGTTGCCTTCCGTCGCATCGTCGATGCCGTCGCCGTCCGAGTCGGCGTCCAGGTAGTCGGGCGTGCCGTCACCATCGGAGTCGACCGAACCTTCGACCGCGTCGTCGATGCCGTCATTGTCGCTGTCGGTGTCCAAGTAGTCCGGTGTGCCGTCCGAGTCGGAGTCGCTCGTGCCTTCATCGGCGTCGGCCAGGCCGTCATTGTCGCTGTCGGCGTCGAGGTAGTCGGGGGTGCCGTCACCATCCGAGTCGACCGAACCTTCGACCGCGTCGTCGATGCCGTCGTCGTCCGAGTCGGTGTCGAGGTAGTCGGGCGTGCCGTCCGAGTCGCTGTCGACGTTGCCTTCGACCGCGTCGTCGATGCCGTCGTCGTCGCTGTCGGTATCTAAGTAGTCGGGAGTCGAATCGCCATCGGAGTCGACGTTGCCTTCGGTCGCATCGTCGATGCCGTCGTCGTCCGAGTCCGTGTCGAGATAATCTGGCGTCGAGTCGCCGTCGGAGTCGACGTTGCCTTCGACCGAATCGTCGATGCCGTCGTCGTCCGAGTCGGCGTCGAGGTAGTCGGGCGTCGAGTCTCCATCGGAGTCGACGTTGCCTTCGACCGAGTCGTCGATGCCGTCGCCGTCGCTGTCGGTGTCGAGGTAGTCGGGCGTCGAGTCGCCATCGGAGTCGACGTTGCCTTCGACCGAATCGTCAATGCCGTCGTTGTCCGAGTCGGCGTCGAGGTAGTCGGGGGTGGAGTCGCCGTCGGAGTCGACGTTGCCTTCGACCGAATCGTCGATGCCGTCGTTGTCCGAGTCGGCGTCGAGGTAGTCGGGGGTGGAGTCGCCGTCGCTGTCGACGTTGCCTTCGACCGCATCGTCGATGCCGTCGCCGTCCGAATCCGAATCCAGGTAGTCGGGCGTCGAATCACCGTCCGAATCGCCGTTGCCTTCGATCGCATCCGAGATGCCGTCGTTGTCCGAATCGGCGTCGAGGTAATCGGGGGTCGAATCGCCGTCGCTGTCGACAGTGCCCTCGATGAAGTCGAGCAGGCCGTCGTCGTCGCTGTCGTCGTCCAGGTAGTCGGGCGTGCCGTCGCCGTCGGTGTCGACGTCGCCTTCGACCGCATCGTCGATGCCGTCGTCGTCGCTGTCGGTGTCGACGTAATCGGCGCTGCCGTCGCCGTCGCTGTCGAAGCTCCCCTCGACCGCGTCGCTCAGGCCGTCATTGTCCGAGTCGCTGTCCAGGTAGTCGGGCGTCGTGTCCAGGTCGGTGTCGCCCGCGCCCTCGACCGAGTCGTCGATGCCGTCGTTGTCCGAATCGGTATCGAGGTAGTCGGGGGTCGAGTCGCCATCGGAGTCGACGGTGCCCTCGACCGAATCGGGCAGCGTGTCGCCGTCCGAGTCGGTGTCCAGATAGTTCGGTGCATTGTCGCCGTCGGTGTCGACGTCGCCTTCGATGGCGTCCGAGATCCCGTCGTCGTCCGAGTCGGTGTCCAGGTAGTCGGGCGTGCCGTCGCCGTCGAAGTCGACGTCGCCTTCGTCCACATCACCCAGGCCGTCGCCGTCGCTGTCGAAATCTCGCCAGTTGCCCGTCCCGTCGTTGTCCGGGTCGGCGGTGCCTTCGTCGGCGTCGAGGATGCCGTCGTTGTCCGAGTCGGTGTCCAGGTAGTCGGGGATGGAGTCGAGGTCGGTGTCGCCCGAGCCTTCGATGGCGTCCGAGATGCCGTCGTTATCCGAGTCGGCGTCGACGTAGTCGGCCGCGCCGTCGCCGTCGCTGTCGGTCGTGCCCTCGTTTTCGTCGGGCAGCGTGTCGTCATCGCTGTCCAGGTCGAGGTAGTCGGGCGTCGAGTCACCGTCGGTGTCGACATTGCCCTCGGTCGCGTCCGGGATGCCGTCGCCGTCCGAGTCGGTGTCCAGGTAGTCGTAGGTCAGGTCGCCGTCGGAGTCGACGCGGCCTTCGGTCGCATCCGGGATGCCGTCGCCGTCGGCGTCGGTGTCTCGCCAGTTGCCCACCGAGTCGTTGTCCGAATCGTTCGAGCCTTCGTCGGCGTCGAGGATGCCGTCGCCGTCGGTGTCCGTGTCGCGCGCGTCGACGATGCCGTCCGAGTCGGTGTCGACCCAGCTGCCGCCGTCGGCCTCGACGAAGTCACTGATGCCGTCGCCGTCGGTGTCCGGGTTGTTCGGGTCGCTGTCGGTGGTGCATCGCTCGGCCAGGTCGCTCAGCCCGTCGCCGTCGGAGTCGACGCTGCTGTCGCCGGTCTCCACCGAGATGGACGCGCTCGAGACCGACTCCACAAACGCGTAGGTGTCCAGCAGGGCGTTGTCGCCGCGGCCGGCACCCGAGAAGTCGCCCCAGGCGCGCGCGTTTCCGTTGGTCGTCTCCGTATGCGGCACCGCCGCGTCGGCGTAGGGGCCCGAGATGACCCCGTTGGGGCCCGCCGAGTAGGCGCCGATCTCGCCGTTGGGAAGCGCCACGGCGCTGGCCTGCAGCAACTCGTCGTTCCAGAACATCGTCAGCGGCGAGCGATTCAGCAAGCTGTCGAGCACGTACATGCGCATGCCCTCGTAGCTCGTCTCGATGTCGCGGCCCACGTAGTGGAACTCGCCGACGCCGATGCGGATGATGCAGTCGTAGGTGCCGTAGGGCACCGGGTTGCTCTCGTTGTCGGTGCCGTCCCAGGTCAGGGTGTTGGTCCCCGGCTGGACGGTGCCGGCCACGGTCACGTCGACGTTCGACGAGGGGTCGAAGGTCCCGTCGGCGTTGATGTCGCAGATCATCTGCACGCCGCCCTCGACGTTGGTGTCGAAGGTGAACGTCCCCTCGGTCACCCCCGGATCGATGGCGTTGCACTGCGCCTGGCTGCCCGCGGTCGTGCCCGAAAACGACACGTTCGACACCGTCGGGGTCAGGGTGGCGTAGTCGGACACCGCCGGCGGGTTCAGGTACAGCGGGTACTCGGGAGTCACGCTGTTATTGCTCGACGGCACGCTGATGCCCGACTGGTCGCCGTCGACGCCGCTCGAGTTGGCCGTGATGTCGTAGACATAGCCGGCCAGGCCGTCGAGTTTGAGCTCGACCACCGCGGTCTTGCCGGGCTCGCCGCCCGGAACGATCGCATAGAAGCTCGCGTTGGTCGCCGCCGACGCCGAAAAGCTACCCGCGTCGAAGTTCCACCGGCTGGTGAACAGACGGCCCAGGTAGGTCGTCGTGCCGTCGGTCACGCCGATATCCCAGCTGCCGGTCTGCTGTTGAGACAGCGTCAACGAGTAGACGCCGGCCGGGTGCCCGCTCAACGCGAGGCTTCCCCCGCTCGAAATCGTGCCCACGGTCGTGCCGTTGGGGTCGGTCACCGTCAACGTTCCCGAGCCCGACCAGGTCACCGATTCCGTCGTCGGATCGACGATGTCGAGCTGCAGCAACGTCGACCGCAGATTTTGCGAGCTGCCCAGCTCGGCCGAGCCTTCGGCGAACGCCGGCGAGGCGGGCAGCGTCAGGCACACGCCCGCCGCTAGCATTGCCCCGTAGGCCAGGGGGTGTTTCCAATTTCGGTACTGCATCGTTTGGCTTCTCCCAAATGAAGGGGGTACAAAAAAGTGGCGTGTCACTACCAAGCAAACGACGTGCCGTAAATAGTTTTGTTTTTGATATGATTTTTTCGCTTTAGGCGGGTTGGTTGCGAAAAATATGCGTTCCCCGAGCGCTGCAGATAGATCTTGCGCCGGCCGCGACGGTCGGCGCGCTGACAAAAGTCTCACCGGACCACAGAAGTGGGCGGTTTTTGACGGAGGAGAAGGGCGCGTAGCGAGGCAGTTTTTGCCCGCGCAGCCTTCAGGTAGGTAAGATTTTCCGAGATCGGCAAGACGACCGCCACGCGCAAACGCGGCAGTTCGTCCGCCCTTCAATATTAACTCCTTCAATAGCCGGCGCTGCTATCCTGCAGGGCGTTCCAACTCACCCGAGCCGACTCGTCCCTCGGAGCGAGAGGTTTTGTTTGGTGCCCTCGTAAGAGCTGGAGGTGAGATGCCGAGTGACGCCCGCATGGCCCACAAAAAATAGAACGCAGCGCCGCGAGCGAGGTTCGGCGGACTCGACAAACGGCCCTGAGGTGCGTTCGAAACGTCCGATGAACGGATCACCGTTCGATTCGACCCTCGAAATTTCGTCCACTGGACGTCTCGGCCGAGCCTCGCCCCTCGGTTTTTGGTCCATCGGACGTCACGCGCGTCTTCGAACCCTCGGCATTTTCGTCCATCGAACGTCGGGCGTCTGCTTTCGCACGGAATTTTTGGTCCCGTGGACGTCGAAAGTCGGATTTAGGGCCCACGATTTTGGTCCATCGGACGTTTCGAACGCACCTCAGGCCGAGGTTTTGGTCCGTTGGACGTTTTTTTGAGGGTGGAGGCTCCCTTTTTGGTCCATCGGACGCCACGACGAGGGTCGAGGCTCGTCGTGGCGGACGCCCTGCAGGGTCTCACGGCTGCTATTGAGGTGAGATTATCATTGAAGGGCGGACGATTTGCGGCGTTTGCGCGTGGCGACGCTCTCGGGCCATAGCCACGTGGCTAATCGGCAAGACGACCGCCACGCGCAAACGCGGCAGCCCGTCCGCCCTTCAATCCTAACTCCTTCAATAGCCGGCGCTTCTATCCTGCAGGGCGTTCCAACTCACCCAATAGACAACTCGACGCTGCCCAGCTCATCGACGTCGACCTGGACGTGGTCGCCCGAGTCGACGTGGATGGCGGCGGTGGCGCCGCCGGCCATGACGATCTGGCCCGCTTTCAACGACTCGCCGCGCTCGGCGAGCATGTTGGCGAGCTCGGCCAGCGAGTTGGCCGGGTGCTCGTAGATCGCCGCGCTGCTGCCCGTTTTGACGACCTCGCCGTTGTGGCTCATCACCATGCCCAGGTTGCCCAGCTCGTCGAGGGCGTCGGGCGCCACGCGCTCGGTGCCCAGCACGATCTTCGACGACGAGGCGTTGTCGGCGACCACGTCGATGATGGTGAACTTGAAGTCGCGAAAGCGGCTGTCGATGACCTCGAGCGCCGCGCACACGCTCTCGACGGCGTCGAGCGCCTCGGCCGGGGTGGTCGGGCCCTCGAGATCTTTGCCCAGGATGAAGGCGACCTCGGGCTCGACGCGCGGGTGGATGAACAGGTCGCGGTCGAGCTCGGCGCCGCTCCCCTCGACCATCGTGTCGGTCAGGTGGCCATAGATGGGGTTATGCACCCCCACCTGCTCCATCTTCGCCTTGCTCGTCAGGCCCATCTTCATGCCCACGAGCTGCTCGCCGCGCTCCAGACGCCGCGCGATGGAGGCGCGCTGGATGTCGTAGGCCTCCTCGAGGGTCATCTCGGGCGCCTCGGCGGTGAGCATCGTGATGGGGGTGACGGCGACAGCGGCGCTGTCGACGATGTCGGCGAAGTAGTTGATTTGGTCTTTTTTCATATCAGCTTCTTCCTTCGTTTGTTTTTGTTTGTTCGGTTTGGGTTGTTGTGGCGGCCCCTCCGCCTCGCGCGTCGCCTGCGGCTTGCGCTCGGCACCTCCCCCAGCGCTTTTAAGCGCGCTGGGGAGGAGCCTCTTCGCGATCGAGCAGTGATTGTCACGCGAACCGGGAGGGTTGCCATCTCGCGACGAGTACTCACGCGAACCCGAGTCGTTGCTCTTCGCAAGGGGCTCCTCCCCGCGGCCTTCGCCGGGGGGAGGTGCCGAGCGCCAGCCGCCGCAGGCGGCGACGCGCGAGGCGGAGGGGCCCCGCAAGAAGCAGAGGCACTGCTTACTCGTCACCCTCCGCAAGATCCAACGCCACATCCACAATCATATCCTCCTGCCCCCCGATCATCTTCCTCTTGCCCAACTCCACCAAAATATCCCGCGAGTCGACCCCGTACAGCTCTTCAGCCTTCTCGGTGTGCAGCAAAAAGGACGAGTAGACCCCGGCGTACCCGAGCATCAGGGCGTTGCCGTCGGTCTGGACGGGGCGGGTTTGCAGGGGGCGTACCAGCTTGTCGGCGGCGTCGATGAGCGGGTACAGGTCGCAGCCGTGGTCGACGCCCATGCGGTCGAGCACGGCGACGAGCGCCTCCAGCGGGCAGTTGCCCGCGCCTGCGCCCATGCCGGCCAGCGAGGCGTCGGCGCGGTCGGCGCCGGCTTCGATGGCGATGACCGTGTTGGCCACGCCCAGGCTCAGGTTGTTGTGGTTGTGGAAGCCCACCTCGCAGTCGAGCGCGTCTTTGAGCGCGGCGACGCGCTCGCGGGTCTCGTCCATCAAGAGCGCGCCGGCCGAGTCGGTCACGTACACGCAATGCGCGCCGTACGACTCCATGAGCTTGGCCTGCTCGACGAGCTCGGCGGTGGGGATCATGTGGGCCATCATCAAAAAGCCGACCGTGTCCAAGCCCTTGTCGCGCGAGTACTCGATATGCTGGCGCGAGATGTCGGCCTCGGTGCAGTGGGTGGCGATCCGAATCGTGTCGATACCCGCGTCGACCGCCATGTCGATATCCTCGACGGTGCCGATGCCCGGCAAGAGCAGGGCGGCGAGCTTGGCGTGGTCGAGCTCTTCGCGCACGGCCTCGAGGTACTCGCGCTCGGTATGCGCCGAGAACCCGTAGTTGAACGAGTTGCCGTTGAGCCCGTCGCCGTGGCTGACCTCGACGATGTCGACCTTGGCCTCGTCGAGCTTGCGCGCGATCTGGCGCATCTGCTCGACGGTATATTGGTGCGACAGCGCGTGCATGCCGTCGCGGAGGGTGACGTCGTTTACAATGAGCTTATTTGGCTTGCTGAGAGTCATAGTTGCGCTGACCGTTCTTGACTGTTTGACGAGATTGCGCTCGGAGCAAAAGAGCAAAAAGTGAAGGAGCAAAAGGGCGCTGTTGCTAACCTCGTGCTCCTTTGCCTTTTACTCTTTTGCTTTTTTGTTTTTTCGCTGTGTTGCCAGCAACTCCCCCATCCTCAACGCCGCCGACGTCATAATATCCAAGTTCCCCGCACACTTCGGCAGATAATCCCCCGCCCCCTCGACCTCCAAAAAGCAGGTCACCTTCGTGCCGTGAAGCTCGCCCTCGCCGGGCACGCGCAGCGGCTCGTCGAGGTAGTCTTCGAAGACCGGCGGTTTGACCAGCCGGTAGCCGGGCACGTACTCGGCGACCCGAGCGACGACCTCCTCGATGGAGGCGCGGATGGCGTCGCGGTCGGCCTCGTCACAAAAGGCGTAGACCGTGTCGCGCATGATCAGCGGTGGATCGGCCGGGTTCAGGATGATGATCGCCTTGCCGCGCCCCGCGCCGCCGACCTCCTCGATGCCCCGCGAGGTCGTCTGGGTGAACTCGTCGATATTCGCCCGCGTCCCCGGCCCCGCCGAGCGGCTCGAAATCGAGGCCACAATCTCGCCGTAGTGCACCGGGCTGACCTGGTTGATCGCCCAGATGATCGGGATCGTCGCCTGCCCACCGCAGGTCACCATGTTGACGTTGGTGGCGTCTTGGTGCGCCTCGAGGTTGGCCACGGGCACCACGTACGGACCCACCGCCGCCGGCGTCAGGTCGACCGCGATCTTGCCGGCGTCCTCCAGGATGGGCGCATGGTGCAGGTGCGCCTTGGCGCTGGTGGCGTCGAAGACGACCTCGACCCGCTCCCAGCACTCGTGCTCCATCAACCCGGCGATCCCCTCGTGCGTGGTCGCCACCCCGAGCTTGCGCGCCCGGGCGAGCCCCTCCGACTCCGGGTCGATCCCCACGAGCATGTCGAGCTCGAGGGCGTCGGAGCGCTCCAGAATCTTGATCATCAGGTCGGTGCCGATATTGCCCGAGCCTAGGATTGCGACGTGAGTTTTGGTCATTTTCGAACTCTTCATTGAGCGATTTTGGTTGTTGAGGCCCCCCATCCGCCCTTCGCTTCGCTACGGGCACCTTCCCCCGGGGGAAGGGCTGCCTTAGCTCACCTGAATCACGTAGCTTTTCGCAACAGCATCCCTTCCCCTCGGGGAAGGTGCCGAGCGCGTGGTTTAGCGCGAGGCGGATGGGGGGCGCCGCAAAGCTACGCCTTGCTCTCCTCAACGAAACGAGACCCGAACAGACCCAACACGAGCGATCGAAGCCTCGAGCCAGCAGCCCGGCTCGACGTCGGTCACCGGGCCCAAAGCCCCCGACAAAATGATCTGGCCCGGCTCGAGCGCCGTGTCGAACTCGCCGAGCTTGTTGGCCAGCCAGGCGACCGCGTGCAGCGGGTGGCCCAGGCAGGCGGCGCCGGCGCCGGTGGAGACGACGCGGCCGTTTTTGCGCAGCTTCATGCCCGCCAGGCGCAGGTCGCCGGCGTCTTCGAGTTTGACCGGCTGATTGCCCAGCACGAACAGCGCGCTCGAGGCGTTGTCGGCGATGGTGTCGGGGTACTCGATGTCCCAGTCGGTGATGCGCGAGTCGATGATCTCGATGGCCGGCACCACGAAGTCGGTCGCCTGGATGACCTGGGCGGCGGTGATGCCCGGCCCGCACAGATCCTCTTTGAGGACGAAGGCGAGCTCGGCCTCGGCGCGCGGCTGCAGCAGCTTGGATGTGTCGACCCGGGCGCCGTCGTCGACGATCATGTCGTCGAGCAGGCAGCCGAAGTCGGGCTCGTCGACGCCCAGCCACTCCTGGATGGCGTGGCTCGTCAGCCCGATCTTGCGGCCCACCAGCCGCGCGCCGCCCTCGAGGCGACGCCGGATATTCTCGTCTTGGACCGCGTAGGCCTCTTCGACGGTGATCTCGTTGTTGATCGCGGTGAGCGGCTCGCAGGGCGTGCGTTCGGCCTGCGCGGTGCGAAGCATCTGGGCAAAATCGGTCGTCATGGGTTTGTCCGGCGGGGGGAATTAGGCAGCCAAGATGTGGTTATGCGGCAAGCGCGAAGATGGTCCAATAGGCGAGGGCGAACACGAAGCCGGGCGCCGACCAAACCATGTTCGAGCGCGCCGTCAGCGCCGACAACACGAGCGTGGCCAACCCGAGCGGCGCGCTCACGAACGCCACGCCCAGGCTGGCAGTCTGCGCCAGCGACTGATCCGTCCAAATCTCCACGCCGATGGAGCCGAGCGCGATGGCGCCGGTCCCGGCCGCCAACGTCGCCAGCAGCGCCGTCGGCTTCGACGACCACAATCCGGGCGGTTTCTCTTTGACTGCGTTGTTCATGGCTGTGTCTCCGTGCGTATTGCGGTGCACGTGGTTGTTGTGGATCAAAACCCCGGGTCGAGCCCCGGGGCTGCACCGGCGAGGGCTCCGCTGGGGGCAAGCCCCCGCTCCGCGTCAATCCGCGTCATCCGCGTCCTAAACCCCCAAACTCCCAAACCCCTAGACCCCCTACACAAAAAACCGCTCACTGTAAAACTTGCTGAACCGGTTAAAAGTCACCGCACCAAAAGCATTTACAGCGATCCCCACCAGCACCAATGCCTTGAACAATTTACTCAGCGGGCGTCGTCCGACGGCGAGCAAAACGATGAGGTACGGCATGTAGTCGAGGGCGAATCGGTAGCCGAATTGGGCGTAGCCGGTGTTCTGGTACATCAGGTGCGGGATGGCGACCACGGCGACAGTGACCCACAGAAGGCGCCACCAGAACTTGTCGATGTCCGATTTTCGCTCTTCGGGCAGGAAGAGGTAGAAGAAGGCCGGCGTCGTCAAAAACAGACTCATGCCGTGCTTGCTGATGACCACGAAGGGCGCGTCGGGCTGGAAGCGCGGGATGAGGGTGATCAGCGCGGACAGGTTCTTCGACAAGAAGTGCACGTTGAACAGGCCGAAGCGCTGGATGCGCTCGAGGGAGCCTGCGGCCAAGTAGCGGTGGCCGAACTCGGTGAACGACTCGAAGCGAATATGGTTCATCCACAAGAGGCTCAGGCCCACAATCAAACAAGGCGCGCAGAAGAGGGCGAGCTTTTTGATGGCGTCGCCCCAGTCCCCCTTGCGCAGCTTGCCGCCGGGGAAGAAGACGAAGGCGAAGAAGAAGATCGCCGTGAACACCAGCGGCGCGCGCGTGGCGAAGCCGAGCGCCAAGAAGATGCCCGCCAGCAGCGGATGGCGCGCGTCGATGGCGCACAGCATATACAGCAGGGTGAAGGTCACGCCCATGATCAGCGCGGTGAACCACACCTGGCCCATCACCGAGCACCACAGGTGCGCCGAGCCGAACGCAAACAGGAGCGTCAGCCACAGGTTGTCGTCGCGCCCGCGCCCGGTGCGCCCGCCGATGGAGAGGCGTTTGAGCAGCAAGTACATGAGCACCGCGTTGAGCGCGGCGAAGAAGATCGTCCAGACGACGTCGTTGACCTCGTAGCCCCAGATAGCCGCCAACGGCATCATCAAGAAGGAGGGCATCGGCGGAAACGACACGAAGAAGCGCTGTTTTCGCTCCCGGTAGTCGATCTGGTTGCGCTCCAGGTAGACCACCCGGTTGTCGAGGGTCTTGAAGCGCCCCTGGCCCTGATCGTCGAGCCAGATGCCCCGAAAATGCTCCCCGTCCTTGGTCCTCAGATCCCACCAACTCGCCCAGTCGTTCCGGTGCGGCGGGCGCCGGTCGAGCTCGAAGGCGTACTTGCCCTCACGCTTCTTGACCGCCTCCTCGTCGCCCAACTCGGCGGCGACCATCGTATTGAGCGTATTCGCAAAATAGATGAAGTGCGGGTCGGTCGAGGTGTCTTTGACGCGCTCCCACGCAAATAGCGAGTAGACCGCCGCCGACACCACGAAGATGATCAGCGGCAAGACCCACGCTTTTTGGCCCATGCGGCGCCGAAAAAACGCAAAGAGCGACTCGTCGTCGCCGCGCTCGGAGACGACGGTCTGACCCTGCTCGAGCTCGCGCTCGGGGAGTTGATAGGATGAACCCGGTTCGTGAAGCATGGAATGACGGACGTGGGTAAGGATCGAAACTCTGGGCAAAATCGGGCGGATTGTATGCAGCGCGGGGGTTAAAGTCTATAGCAGCGCCTTGCCGGTTCGCCACCTCAACCCCTCCGGCCTCGCAAACGGCGCTCGGCCGACTCCCCTTCGGCCTGAAAGGCGGCCGTGGGGAGTGAATGGTTGGCCTGTCGAAAGGGGTCGGTTCTCGGCGCTTCGCCTGTCGACCACTTTCGCCAGATCGACCGGCCGCCCATCGACCACCTATGCCAGGTCGACCATTCGCCCCCCAGCGCTTCGCCCACTCGATTCGGATCACCTATTCGCCTTGTTTTGAAAGGGGGGATCCGATGCGGGGGTATTTGCCTCCGGTAAAAGACGTGCGGCAGTTAAGGGGGCTCTGATGGCGATTGTTATGTTGGCCTGCTGGGGCAGGCTGTTCCACTGTAGCCGCTCGTCCCAGGTTTTCCGGCGTCGCTGGCGACGTGCGGCGGTCATCGCCAGATAGTCTACGTGGCGAGTTGAGGAATCCGGTGGAGATTTTGTCACCTCGACCTTGAGGCTTCGAGCAGCTTTTCGAAAGGCGTTGCGAAAGGTGCTTGCGACCAGTACCGGCTGACGCATGTGGAGGTCGCCGGGTTCGGGCAAGTCGTCAGGAATCGACAGTCTAAGCCCTAGCAGGGCCGTTGAGGGCGACGCCTTATCAGCGGGATCACTGCCATGCGTCGGCGCGTCAGCGGCCTTATCTTGGCCTTGGATCGCAGCTGGCTCGTCGTGCGCACCCAGCGTGGCTGGCGGCGGCATGTGAATCTCGATCTCTTTTCTGTAGGTCGGCGACGTCGACGAGGTGCATTCGCGGCGGAAGGGGCAGCCCTGGCAGGCTTGTGGGGAGCCGATGCGGAATCTGACGATCACACGGCCGCCGCGCTGGCGCATTCCGGACAGGCCCAGATAGGCGCCTTTCGCACAGCCGATCTGGCGGGTTTGAGCGTCATAGCTGAATCCATCGAGCCCACCGATGCGCTGCTCGACCTTTCGGGTGACACCCTGCCACCAGGCGTGCGATGCCTCGAAGCCGACGGCGAGCGAGGCCGGCTCCGGACGGCCTGCCGCTGGGGCTGCGTGGGGTGCGGGGGCACCGGTCGGCGCGAGCGGCAGCGTGTCGGCCGATTCGAGCTTGCGCGGCGCAGCCTCGACGTCGATAGGCTCGAGCTCGCCGAAGAGCTCGGCGCCCCTAATGGCCCTGAAATTGTGTAGCCAAACCCCCAGCGCCATCATGACCTGCTGGCCGGGCGCGCAATCCGAGTACATCTTCTCCAGATCCATGTGCCGATCGAGTCGGGCAAAGCCGTTTTCCTGGCGGCCGGCCCGGGCGTAGTAGGTGGTGACGACTTCTGCGGCCGGATAGGCCGTCGGGTCGAGATCGCAGGCGTAGACCTCGTACTGAAGCCCGTCGACAAAGCATCCGGCGCCGCGCTTCTTGCCGTCGGTCGGCTCAAAGCAGCTGACCACCAGCCTGGCCCGAGCGTCACCAAGCCAGTAGTCGCCCATTTCGGTCGCCCAGCGCTGGGGGCCGCTTCGGGAATCGTCGACCTTCTGCCATGTCTGCTGGGCCAGCTGAGCGCGCACCGCAGGATCTTTGAGCGGCTCGTAGTAACGAAGCCGGGTCAAAAAGTGCACCGGCGAGCGAAGCGCCGCGCGCAGCTGGGCAAACCCTCCCTGGTGGCCGTCGATGGCCAGAAAACACCGGCCGGGCTCGAGCCCGCGGGCGTTGGCCCATCGCTCTATCAGTGCCAGGCCCTGCGCAAAGTCATCGCTGAGCTGGCCGTTTCCGGCCGCATAATTCATCGCCAGATAAAGCCCGCTTCCCAGATGCTCCAAGATCGACGTCTCCATCTGGACGTCGGCGCGCTTTCGGCCCGAATAGCCCGGTTTGGCGCCCAAGCTGTCGACCCGACGGCGGGCGGGCGGGTACTCCTCGCCCTCGCACAGCGCCCGGCGTCGAAAAGGCTGCACGCGCCCATCGATGGCGAAGCCGTGCCAGGACTGCCCGGTGCAATCGCGCCACAGCACAGCCTCGTAGGCCGAAAAAGGCGCCGCCGGGGTCCATGCTCCGAGCAACTGCTCTTTGAATCGACACGCCATCTCCTCGGGAATGTCGCCCAAAACGCGCGACATCGATGCCTGGCTGCAAAGCCTGTCTCGCCCCCCTGCCGCTGCCAGGGCCTGCGACCACCCTCGGCCATTGACTTCGTCGAGCATCCCACGAAGCCCCGAGTACGTGGGCTGGGCGCTAAAAAAGGCCAGCCCCGCCAGCACCGCGTCGATAAACTGGTAGCCGCTTCGGTCGAGCCGAAACTGCTGCTCGATCTCGTCGAAAATGCCCTCACCGCGCAGATGCTCGCAGGCTACGATATACTCGTTGAAGTGAGCGGGCACTGCTCGCTGCGGCTCGGAACGCTCGTGATTTTGGAGGCTGACATTGAGGCGAGTGTCTGGCATGATCGTCTCCGGATGTAATGATTTCCAGGCTTTGTGCCCGGTTTGTTTTTGGTCGAACAAAATCATTACATCCTTTTTGTTTTCTTGACGATCCTCCCGATCGGTCGCCCCCCACGCCTCCTCGCTGATTCGGATCGAGTGGGCTTCGCGCAGGGGGGCAGGCGCGAAGGCGCCGGGGGGTTGAGGTGACGGGGCGGCAAGGCCAACGCCCTCGCCGCATACACCCCCACGCGCACCTGCAGCTTCACAGCCAGCACCGTGGTATGGATGTGCGACGGCTCGAACAAGCCGATCGACGAGGTCGAAGAGGGCGAGTGGGTGCTGGCGCGCGACGAGAAGACAGGCGCGGTCGAGTGCCGCCAGGTCGTCGCCCCGTACGCCAACCCCGAGCGCGCCATCATCGAGCTCGAACTCGTCGACGAGCAGGGTCGCGTCGAGGTCATTGAGACGACCGACAACCATCCGTTCTTCGTCGAGGGCCAAGGCTTTACGCGCGTCGACGAGCTTTTGCTCGGCGATCGCATCCCCAGCGGCGACGGTTTGGTGCTCGAAGTCGAGCGCATCTATCTGACCGGGCGCATCGAGACGGTCTGCAACTTTGGCGTCGACGACTTCCGCACGTATTTTGTGGGGCAGATCGGGGCGTGGGTTCATAACTGCTACGATGAGTTGCGTGACCTACTTGGCGATATGCCCAAAGAGGAATTCGAGCGTCTATCCAAGAATTGGAACAAAGGAAATCACGACACGCTGGCTGAAAGCCTCCGTTATCACGCAAACAAGCATGGAGGTGGGAATCTCAAAAAATACCTTCGACAAGCGAACGCGTTTAACAAAAGAGGCGCGAAGAGAACTAAGTTGCCGAATGGGGCCGTGAGGTACAACAAGGGCAATGGTGAGTTTCTCATCAAGCGCAATGGAGGCATCGTCTCGTACGGGAGGAATAATCAGTGAATGACCGGGTATCTGACAGTTTAAACGCGCTTGTAGGGCCAATCGCCAATGCAGCGCGTCCGTTCTCGTCGGTTTTAGATGAGGAGGATTACCATGCGTTGGATTGGCTGGAGGACGTAGCCTTCGGTACGCTCAGTTATCTCGAGAAAGGGAAGGTGCCGGAAGATCGAGAGGAGCGAATCAGGACCTTGGAGGCGGGCGCTGAATTGACGTCCCGGTTGCTCGCGAATGTTCGGGAACCACTCGAGCTTCGCGCATCGGTTGCGTTTGTGGAGATGGTGCGGGTGTGGGTTTTGCGTGAGCTATTGGAACGTCGACCGGCTGAATGAGCGTGAGAAGGCATTCTGACAGTGATGCCAATGCGCATCATGGAAGCATGACGCCGCCAGTCATAGGTTTCAGTGGCCGTATTGCCCCTCGACGAACAGCGCCTTGCCGGTTCGCCACCTCAACCCCTCCGGCCTCGCAAACGGCGCTCGGCCGACTCCCCTTCGGCCTGAAAGGCGGCCGTGGGGAGTGAATGGTTGGCCTAACGACACGCGTGGGTTTTCGACTCCTCGTCCATCGACCACCTGCGCCAAATCGACCATTGGCCCCCCCAGCGCTTCGCGCAGGGGGGGCAGGCGCGAAGGCGCCGGGGGGTTACGTGACTGACCGGCAAGGCCGCCGAAACAGTGTCTGACACCTGCTATAATGCCCGCTATCCCACCTCAGCGATTGAATTGAGGCGCTCAATCGGCTAGTAATCGACCATATCAAGTGACGTTATAGTCGAACGCAGGTGAAGTCGTGGTGTCTCGTAACTCCCAAAATCTAATTAGTGCGCTCCGTTGCAGGACGATCGTTCTGCTGGTGTTCGTCGCGATGACGAGCGTCTTGGGAGCCTCGTGCGCCACCGGAGATCTCGACGATACGGAGGACTCCGGGCGCCTCGACGAAGACTTGCCCGACGCGCCCGGCGCCGATGCCGGTGATGTCGCCCCCGACACACCGGATCCGCAGGACGCGACGGACACCCCGCCGGAGATCGACGCGAGCGATGCGTCGGACGCGGTCGATATCGTCGAGGACGTCGAGGAAGACACCTCCGATGCCACCGACGCGACGGACGCGACCGACACGGCCGACGTCGAAGAAGACACCAACACCGAGCCGTGCGGCGGAAGCTGCCCTGCCACGCAGGTGTGCCGCAACGACAGTTGCGTCGACATCTGCACCGAGGCCGGCGTGCAGTGCGGCGAGGCGACCGTCGACGGAAAGACCGCCCAGTGCGGCGGGTGTGGCACGGGCGAGGCGTGCTCGGCCGGCCAGTGCGTCGACCTGTGCGTGCAGGCCGGCGCGGAGTGCGGCGAGGTCACTTGGTCGGGCGCGACCGCCGATTGTGGGCTGTGCCCGAGCACGAGCCAAGACTGCTTCTCCAACCGCTGCGCGCTCGACGGCTACCGTGAGATCACCGGCGGCTACTCGCACACCTGCGCCACGCGCTCCGACGGCAGCGTGCGCTGCTGGGGCGCCAAGCCCATCGTGGGCAGCTCGACCTACGGCCAACTCGGCGACGGCACTACGGACTACTCGCTCAACCCCGTCAGCGTCTCGAACCTGGGCAGCGCCCAGGGCGTGTCGGCGACGAACAACCACACCTGCGCCTGGCTGTCGAGCCGCACCGCGTGGTGCTGGGGCATCAACACCAAGGGGCAGTTGGGCGACGGCACGTTCAACAACCGTTCGGCGCCGGTGCGCGCGGCGTCGAGCTACTCGGACGTCGTCGACATCGCCTCGGGCGGCGGCCACTCCTGCCTGGCGCGCTCCAACGGCACCGTGTGGTGCTGGGGATCGAGCGGGCAGGGCCAACTCGGCGACGGCAACGTCTACTCGAATAACGTGCTCAACCCGGTGCGCGTCGAGACGGTCTCGTCGGCCGTCGAGGTCGAACTCGGCGCCGCATTTAGCTGCGCGCGCCAGTCCGACGGCACCGTGTGGTGCTGGGGCGCAGGCGGCGACGGTCAGCTCGGCGCGGGCACCTTGTCGGGCTCGTCGAGCCCGCTGCAAGTGAGCAACCTGACCGACGTGGTCGATATCGCGGTGGGCTGGCACCACGCCTGCGCGGTGACCCAGGCCGGCGAAGTCTGGTGCTGGGGCAACGGCAGCAAGGGCCAGCTCGGCAACGGCGGCAACGGGAACCGCAGCCGCCCCGTCCGCGTCAGCGGTCTGAGCGGCGCGCGGAGCGTGGCCGCAGGCTACCGTCATAGCTGCGCGCTCGACGATGTCGGCGACGTCTACTGCTGGGGCGGCAACGGCAAGGGCCAGCTCGGCAACGGCACGAGCATCGACGTGAACACCCCGGTCGTGGTCAACTCGCTGTCCAACGCGCTGTCCATCGGCGCCGGCTACGAGTACTCGTGCGCCGTCAAGATCGACGGCAGCGCCGAATGCTGGGGCGATAACCAGTACGGCCAGCTCGGCAACGGCTCGACGACCAGCAGCGAGACTCCCGTTTCAGTGCAGTAATTGGCAGCAATCAGAGGTACCGCAGTGTTGAAGTACAACCGTGTTGTTTTGCTCGTCGCCCTGGCGCTCGTCGTCGGATGCAGCGACGATGACTCCCAAGTGGCTCCCCAAAAAGATGTCGGCGGCTCCGAAGACGCCGCCGTCGAGGCCGACACCGGCTCCGACGCCTCGGGCGACGCCGTCGACGACGTCGAAGAGGACGCCGCCGAACCGGCCGCGCTCCGCGTCACCCCCACCCAGCTCTTTTTCGAAGGCGTCGAGATCGGCCAGACCGCGACCGAGACGGTGCGCCTGGCCAACGTGGGCGGCAGCACACTGTATATCAACAACGCCGAGCTGACCGAGGGCGACCCGGAGAACGACGCCGAGCTCAAGCCCGGCAGCACCTGGGTGGGCGACGACCCGCTGGCCATCGAGCCGGGCACCCACGTCGACCTCGAGGTCGTCTACGAACCCCTCGACCACGTCACCGACCGCGGCGTGCTCAGCATCAGCGGCACCGACCCGGACAACCCGCAGGTCGAAGTCGCCATCGAAACGGTCAGCTCGTACCCCGACATCGATGTGCTGCGCACGCTTCGCTTCGGCACCGTGGCGGTGGGCTCGCCGGCCACCGAAGAGGTGGTCATCCACAACCGCGGCATCTCGCCGCTGACGGTCAACGAGATCTTGATGGCCGGCGACAGCGCCTTCTCGCTGGCGATGCAGGCGCCCTACGAGACCCCGGCGGTCATCGAAAAGGACGACTACATCATCTTCGAGGTCACCTACAATCCGTCGGACGCCGAGACCGACGAGGCCACGATCACCATCGACAGCAACGACCCCGACGAGTCGAGCTACGAGATCGGCGTCATCGGCAACGAGCCCACCCCGTGCATCCGGGTGAGCTCGAAGAGCCTCGACTTCGGTGAGGTGAACACCGGCGCGCGCGGCACCGAGAGCCTGACCATCCTCAACTGCAGCGAGACGCGCCAGTTGCAAGTCTCCCAGATCGCGCTGTCGACCGACGGCGGCGGCGCCTTCACGATCAACCAGGCGCCCGACACGCCCGTGTCGATCCCGCCGCGCACCACCGAGCAGGTCCAGGTGGCCGCGTCGAGCGACGACGTTCGCGACGCCATCGGCGTGCTCGTCGTCGAGTCGAACGACCCGCAGCAGGGCGGCCTGGTGGTCGATCTGCGCGCCTCGTTCATCGACGAGTGAGCCGACGCGGCACCCATAAACTTGTTCCTCGCCGCACGCCTCTCTATACTCGCTGCGAAAAGATGAAATGATCTAGCCGGCGAGCCCCGTGGTGAATGACACCACCGGCGGCTCGCCCTCGCAATGGAGCGTTGTATGCGTGCATGGAATCGTGTGGTGATGTCTGCGGCCGTGACGGCCGTTCTCGCAGCGGTGATGGTGGCAACCCCCTCGGACGCCTCGGCGCAATACGTCGACCGCGACGACGAAGTGCGCTTCGACGAGGAGTTCGACAAGAACGAGTATCTGGTCGCCCCGCGCATGCGCGCCATCGTGGTGCCCGACTTCATGCTCGACATCTGGTACGACGAGCACGCCAGCCACTGGGACGGCCAGGCCAACATGGCCTACGGCCTCGAGTTCGTCTGGCGCAAGGTCGACGCCTTCGAGATGAGCACCGCCATCGAGTACGCCGACCTGAGCATGCCCAGCGGCTTCTGGAAGGAATCGGGCGACAACCCCGCCGAAGCCGACTTCACCGAAGTCGACATGCAACTCCTGTCGGCGGTCGTCTCCGGCTACTGGTACTGGGACGTCCAAGAGTGGTTCGCCCCCTACGTCGGCGGCGGCGTGGGCGCGGGCATCGTGCTCGGCGACATCGTGCGCTACGACCCGGTCGACGGCTCGACCTGCCAGGGCGAACTCGGCGGCGCCAACGGCTACGCCCCCAACTCCTGTTTCGGGGACGACGGCCAGCCCGATCCTTCGCAGATCGACCAGAACAGCCGCAAAGTCGAAGACGACGTGCCCGCGGTCATTCCGATGATCAACCTGACCGGTGGCATGCGCTTCAATATCGGCAAGTACGGCGTGGCGAAGTTGGAGGTCGGGTTCTACGATTACTTCTTTGCTGGGGCGTCGCTCGGGGCGCAGTGGTGAGAATGCGTGCGAGTCGTGGGGAGGCGAGTCGTGGGAAGGCGTACGAGTCTTGGGAAGGCGTGCAAAGGAGCTACGTTCCTCCCCGCTTTGCAGTTCAAAAGTGGGGAGGACCAAGGAGGGGACCCCTCCTCCGCGAGCAAAGCGAAGTGGAGGAGGATCGAGGAGGAGGAAACCAAGCCCGGGCAACCCGTTTCTACCTCTCCCTCAATCCCTCTCCATTTCGCTTCGCTACATGGAAAGGGAGTCCTCTCCTCAATCCTCTCCTTCCCTTCGCTGCGCTACGGGCGGAGAGGAGGCACGTCTTGTGCTCGATTGCTCCCCCCTTGCCAACCCACCCATCAATTTAGTATCCACTCACCAGCAGAACGAAAGTCGAACGAACCATAACCAAAGAAGGAGCGGTCGATGGACAAGGTATTTGAATCGGCGGCCGACGCCATCTTCGATCTCGAAGACGGCATGACGGTCATGAGCGGCGGGTTTGGCCTGTGCGGCAACCCCGAGAACCTGATTCGCGCCATTCGCGAGAAGGGCACCAAGGATCTGGAAGTCATCAGCAACAACTGCGGGACCGACGACTACGGCCTCGGCATCTTGCTGAATAACAAGCAGATCCGAAAGATGGTCTCGAGCTACGTGGGCGAGAACAAGGAGTTCGAGCGCCAGTATCTGTCCGACGAGCTCGAGGTCGAGCTCAACCCGCAGGGCACGCTGGCCGAGCGTATCCGCGCCGGCGGCGCGGGCATCCCGGCCTTCTACACTCCGACCGGCTTCGGCACCGTGGTCGCCGACGGCAAAGAGACCCGTGAGTTCGACGGGCGCATGTACGTCATGGAGACCGCGCTGCACGCCGACTTCGCGTTCGTCAAAGCGCAGAAGGGCGACAAGCACGGCAACCTGGTGTTCAACGCCACCGCCCGCAACTTCAACCCGCTGATGGCCAAGGCCGGCAAGATCACCATCGCCGAGGTCGAAGAGCTCGTCGAGCCGGGCGAGTTGGATCCCGACGAGATCCACCTGCCGGGCATCTACGTCCAGCGCATCCTGCAGGGCGAAAACTACGAGAAGTGGATCGAGCAGCGCACCACGCGCCCGCGTGGGTAATTTCGGACACTTTTCGCACGAATCGACTCAACGATATCGGAGATTGAGACCATGGCTCTGACACGTGAACAGATTGCACAGCGAGCCTCCCAAGAGCTCGAAGACGGCTTTTACGTCAACCTCGGCATCGGCATCCCGACGCTGACCGCCAACTATATCCCTGAAGGCATGCACGTGACGCTGCACAGCGAGAACGGCCTTCTGGGCATCGGCCCCTTCCCCTACGAGGGCGAAGAGGACCCCGACCTGATCAACGCCGGCAAGCAGACGGTGACCACGCGTCCCGGCTCGGCGTTCTTCGACAGCGCCGAGAGCTTCGCGATGATCCGCGGCGCGCACATCGACCTGACCCTTCTGGGCGCCATGCAGGTCGCCCAGAACGGCGACCTGGCCAACTGGATGATCCCGGGCAAGATGGTCAAGGGCATGGGCGGCGCGATGGATCTGGTCGCCGGCGCCAAGCGCGTGGTCGTCTTGATGACCCACACCACCCGCAAGGGCAAGCCCAAGCTCCTCAAGGAGTGCACGCTGCCGCTGACCGGCACCGGCGTGGTCGACCGCATCATCACCGACCTGGCCAGCTTCGACGTCACCGGCGATCACCTGACGCTTCTGGAGACCGCTCCGGGCGTCAGCGTCGACGACGTGCGCGAAGTGACCGAGGCGGAGTTCGAGGTGGCGAGCGACGTTGCTGAAATGAAGCTTTGATTCAGTCGGTTGACTGAATCGGAAGCCCGCGGGATGTTGTGTTCCGCGGGCTTTGTTTTGTCGTCATTTTGTCATCATAGCTAGGATGGCGCCCCCCATCCGCCCTTCGCTTCGCTACGGGCACCTTCCCCCAGGGGAAGGGATGCTGTTGCGAGAAGCTACGTGGTTCAGGCGCGCTAGGTCAGCCCTTCCCCTGGCGGAAGGTGCCGAGCGCGTAGTTTAGCGCGAGGCGGATGGGGGGCCTCGAGAACCCACACTTTGCAAGTTTGAACCTCATGAACCTAGGCGAAATCATCGAATTCAGCTCCGGCGACGACCACCGCATCGGCGTGATCGTCGGGGAGATCGGCAAGAAGAAACTCGAGGTGGTCACCTCCGAGGGCGACGAGATGCGCGCGACGCGCAAGGAGGTCACCTTCGAGACCGGTGTGAGCGTGGCCGACTACTCGTCGACCTCGGTTGCCCAGAGCGGGGCGCGTCGCTTTGCGAAGAAGGTCGAGGAGTTCGCCGAGGAACTCGACCTGCCCATCTTGTGGCAATTCGTCAGTGACATGGGCGAGGCGATGGGCCCCGAGGGGATCGCAGAGCTCTTCTTCGCCACGACCGAGCCGGCGGCGAGGCTCGCCGTCTTGAGCGTGCTGCGCGACGATATCGTCTACTTCAAGCAGAAGAAGGGGCCGACCTTCGAGCCGCGCTCGGAGTCGCAGGTCGAAGAGCTCAAAAAGCAGGTCGAGGCCGAGCTCCAAAAAGAGCGCGAGCGCCAGAATTTCGTCGACGGCGTCGTCGAGATCTTGAAAGCCGACGATGACGCGCGCGCCGAGGTCGCCGACGCCAAGATGGCCGACCCCGACTTTCGCAAATTCGCTCGCATCATCCAGAAATACGCCATCTACGATCAGGACCACGACCGCGCCGACCAGGCCAAAGAGCTCCTGGACGAGATCGAGGACGGGTACGGCCGCCATCTCAAGGGCCGCTACGGCTCGAAGGCGTTCCACCTGATGGTCGACATGACCGTGTGGGACGAGCACGAAAACCTGCACCTGCTTCGCCACAATATCTCGCCGGATATCGCCGACGAGATCGTCGAGGCTGCCCAGGTGATCTGCGAGCGAAGCTGGGAGCCGGAGGGCTACCGGCGCGACCTGACCGACGTGCTCATGTTCAGCATCGACTCGGCGTCGACCAAGGACATCGACGATGCGATCTCGTGCGAGAAGCTGCCCGACGGAGGCTATCGCGTCGGCGTGCATATCGCCGACCCGTCGGCGCGTGTGGCGGCCGGCTGCAACGTCGACCTCGAGGCGCGCGGGCGCGGCACGAGCATCTACCTGCCCACGGGCATCTTCCCGATGTTTCCGCACAGCCTGAGCCACGAGAAGATGAGCTTGGTGGCAGGCGAGCTTCGCCCGGCGGTCTCGAGCCTGATGACCTTCAACGCCGACCTGGAACTGGTCGACACCGAGATCGTGCCGGCCATGGTCGAGGTCGACCACCGGCTGACCTACGACGGCGTCGACCAGATCCTCGCGAACCCATCGGAGGCAGACCTTCCCGGTCTGGATACCAGCGCCTCCGAGAATCTGGCGTCCTCCCTCCAATCCCTCCAAAAGATCGCCCGCGCGCTGCATGAAGAGCGCGTCTCGAACGGCGCGGTCAACATCGACCTGCCCGAGCTCAAGCTCAAAGTCGACTACACCCCCGGCGGCGAGCCCACCATCTCGACGCGCGTGCTCGACAGCAACTCGCCGTCGCGTCAGCTCGTCAGCGAGGTGATGGTGCTCAACAACCGCGTGCTCGGCGAGTTCTGCCGTGACCACGAGCTGCCCACGATCTTTCGCGGCCAGGCGCCGCCCGAAGAGGAGCTCTACACCGACGATATTCTGAGCCTGCCCGAGGGGCTGGCCCGGGAGTTCGCCCTGGTGCGCAAGATGAAGCCGGGCGACGTCACCACCCAGCCGACCTCGCACTTCGGCCTCGGCCTGGCGGTCTACGTGCAGGCGTCGAGCCCGATTCGCCGCTACACCGACCTCGTCGCGCAGCGCCAGATCAAGGCGTTCCTGGCCGAAGAAGCGCTCCCCTACGGTGAGTCGGATATCATGGAGGTGTTGGGATCGGTCGAGAGCGCCGCGCGCGGCGCCTACTTGGCCGAGCGCGAGACGACGCGCTACTGGACGCTGTATCACCTGGGCACCACCCTCAAAGGCGAGCCGCTCGAGGCGACCGTCGTCGAGCACAAAGGCCACGATAAGGCGGCCGCAGCGGTGTTCGTGCACGACGTCGCCTTCAAGGCGAATTGCAAGTTCCGCGACCGTCCGCCCGTCGGTGCAAAGTGCGAGGTGATGGTCGTCAAAGCCGACCCGCGCAAAGACGTGCTTCAACTTCGCGGGGCGTGAAGGTGACTCAGCCCGTTCGTCTCTTGTCCGTCTTCTTGTCCATCTGGGACGGACTCCACAGCCACGCGATCGAGCCGAAGGTGATCGCGTTGGCCGCGGTGCTGGCGTAGACCTGCAGCTCGGGCACGAGCATGCCCACCACCGCGGCCGAGGCGAATCCTAGGGCCACCCAGCAAAGCCGCATATCCGAGAGCAACCCCGCCCCGACGATGGCGAAGGCCGCCATCATATAGTCGGAGGTGCGCGCGACTTGCAGGTTCCCGTCGACGTACCACACCGCCCAGCGGGTGAACGCCAGCGCGCCGAATAGCGCCACCAGCAAGTAGATGACCCGCCGGTTGACGGCGTTGCGGAAGATGCGCTTGCGAAAGAGCGACACGCCCACGACGACCAGGACCAGGTTGCGAAAGCCCGAGATCATGTGGTTCTCGAGTTGCTCGGCGTAGCTGAAGTGGCCCTGGTCGATGCGGATCGCCGCATACAGGCTCGTCGCCGTCCAGACCACTCCGAACACAATCGCCAGCCGGCTGCGTGAGGTCGTCGCCGTGCGCAAGTCGAGGGCGCTCTCGAGGCGCTTGAGGCGCGCGAGATCTCGCCGGTCCTCTTCGCTGCGCTCGGCGAGCTCGGCGGCGCGCGCTTCGAGCCGCGGGTTCGGCTCGGGCAGCTCGGCGAGGCAGGCGCGCGCAGCCTCCACGTTCGCCTGACTCAAGTAATGCTCCGTCATCGCCTCCAAACAGCGCTGCAGCCCCTCGGAGGCGAGCGCATTCTCCGGCCACAATCGAAGCGCCTGATAAAAGCCAAAGCGGCACTCGCCGTAGGTGTCGTGGATGGCGGCCAGGTCGGCTTCGTCGGCCTCCAAGAGCCGCTCGAGCTCCTCGCGCTTCTCGTCGGCCGACTGCGCCAGGTCGATGGAGTCGCGATGCTTCAAAAAGTCGTGCAGCGCGTCGCGAAACGCCTCCACCGACTCGTAGCGCTCCTCGCGTTTGGCGCGGCACGCCCGGTTGGCGATCTCGGCGAGCTCGGTCGGGATATGCTCCCCATACTCGTAAGGCTGCGAGGTGTAGGCGTTGTACATCACCTCGAGCAGTCGATTGCCTCCGTGGCGCGGCTCGCCGGTCAACACGTGGTGCAGGGTGGCGCCGAGCAGGTAGACGTCGGCGCGCTCGTCGAGCCCCTCGGGGGAGTCGAAGGTCATCTCGGGGGCCATGTACTGCGGCGTGCCGGCGACGCCCGAGGCCTCGGCGAGTTGGGGCAGCAGTTGCTTGTCCTCGTCGACGGCCAACGCGATGCCCCAGTCGAGCAGGTAGACCTCGTCGAAGTGGCCGATCATGACGTTTTCGGGCTTGATGTCGCGGTGCAGAATCCCGCGGCTATGCGCAAAACGCACCGCGCTGCACACCTGCAACAAGATCTCGATATGCTCGCCCAGCGCGTCCAGACGCCGCTCGTCGTCCAGCTCGGCGAGCATGCTCGTCCACGAGGTGCCCTCGACGCGCTTCATCACGATGAGCGGCGCGCCGTCGCGGTTCTTTCCGACCGTGTAGATGGGCAGGATATTGGGGTGCTCGAGATAGCCGGTGACGTAGGCCTCTTGGAGGAGCAGCCGCGCGGCGTCCTCGTCGGCCCCGGCGCGGCTCGTCTTGACGGCGACCTCGCGGTCGAGCGGCACCTGGTTGGCCAGGTGAACCACGCCCATGCCGCCCTCACCGAGGGTGCCGAGCATGCGCAGATCGGGTGGGGCGGCGAGCGGCTCGTCGGTGTCGAGGCGCATCTCGGGCAGGGTGTGCAGCCGCTGTCGGCTCGCCACCCGAACGGTGTCGCCGTCGGAGACGATCGTCTCGCCGCCGTCGCTTAGCAACGTGCGTGCGTCGAGGGTTAATGTGTCGAGATAGTTGTGGAAACTCTCGAGGTCGCGATACTCGCGCATGGGCTGATACGTCGGAGAGAGCAATTCGGCTGGCCGCCACGTTAGCAGCATGGCGACCACCCGAAAAGCCTCACCGAAAAGCCCTGGCGAACCGGTCAGCTCGCCTTGAAGATCTTGGCCGGGATATTCTGCTTGAGCGCTGCCGCCGCGGTGATCATGCTGGCGCTGAGCGCGCCGCCGATGCCGCAGGTGGCGATGTCCTGGCCGGTCAGATACAGGTCGCGAACCGGGGTGTGCGCGCGCAGAAAGCGCTTCTCGAAGCGCTCGGGCGTGTGCGCCAGCCCGTAGATCTCGCCGGTGTCGTAGTTGGCGAAATGCTTCGTCGACAGCGGCGTCGACAGCTCGCAGTGGTCGATCTCACCTTCGAGTTGCGGCTCGACGGCGTAGAGCTTGGCGAGCATGCGCTCCGAGAGCCGCGCTTTGAGGGCGTCGTACTCCTCGCCGCGCTTTTTCCAGCGCGTGCCCTCCCACTCCCGAAACCAGTCGTAGGGCGCCACGGTGATGATCTCGACGGTGGCCGTTCCCGGATAGCGTCGCTCCCAGTCGGGATCTTTGGCCGACGGAAACGAGATATAGGTCACCGGAAGCTCGGTCTCCTCGGGGTTGGCGACAAAGCGCTCGACGTTCTGGTCGTGGTCGTAGTTGTCCGGGTAGAGCCAGTAGTTGGCCTTGGGGAGCTCGAGCTCCTCGGCGGTCTTCTGGAAGCCCAGGTACAGGCAGATATGCGAGGCCGACGGCTCGACCTGCTGCAGCTCGGAGAGCATGTCGTGGCGGCGGGCGACGTCCTCGGGGAGCAGGCTCGAGACGGTGTTCATGTACCCGGCGCCGCTGATGACCATGTCGGCGCGAATCTCGCGGTCGTCGGCCATGCGCACGCCCACGGCCCGGTCGTTCTCGATGAGGATCTCGTCGACCTCGGCGCTCACCGCGATGACCCCGCCGGCTTGCTCGATGACCGGCGCGATATGCTCCAAGATCGCCCCCGAGCCGCCTACCGGATACGCCCCGCCGCTAAAGTAGTGGCGCGCGACCATCGCGTGCATCGCAAAGCTGCTCTTCGACGGCGGCAGGCCATAATCGCCCCACTGGCCGGTGAGCACGCCGATAAGGCGCTCGTTGGAGGTCAGCTCGCGCATCACCGACAGGGTAGAGCGGCCGGCGAGGTCCAAGAATTTCGAGCGCAGGAATCGGCCGGTGAGCTTGCCCAGAAGAGGCGGCATCGCCTTCTCCATGAAGTACTTCTGGCCCTGGCCGACCGCCTTGAAGACGAGATCGACGTAGTCGTCGATCGCCTGCTGGTCCTCGGGCGCCTCGAAGTGGCGCTTGAGCTCGGCCTTGAAGTTGTCGGTCCCCTTTCGAAACGGGTAGACCTCGTCGCCAAAGCAGATCTGGTCGTAGACCTCGCCCATATCCGCCCACTCGAGCTTGCCGTCGGTCACGTAATCGAAGAGCCGACGAAGCGTCGAGTTGGGGCGGGTGACCTCGCCCACGTAGTGCAGCCCGACGTCCCACTCGTACTTCGGTCGGCGAAACACGTGGGTGAACCCACCGGCGGTGTAGTGGCGCTCGAGCACGAGCACGCGCTTGCCCTCTTTGGCCATGATCGCCGCGGTGGCGAGGCCGCCGATGCCGGAGCCGATGATCACCGCGTCCCAGTGACCCGAAAAGTCGTGACGTTTGTACGAGACGGTCGATTGCTTCATGAGATACCTGTCGGCGAGGAAAACATGTCAGCTTCGCAAATGATGGGGCCCGAATGACGTGTGGTCATACAGTATCGCCGCGACCCGGTTCGAGCAAAGCCCCCGCAGAGTCGCGCCGAGCACGCTCGACCAACTCGGGAAGACGTCGAGCGTCCGTTCGAGCACGATAACCTGCTCCACGGAACCCTCGAGGGTACGATCGAGGACGCTGGAGTAAAATTGGAAGGTGTCGAGGGTGCGATCGAGGAGGCTAGAGTAAAATTCGAGACCCTCGAGGGTCGGATCGAGTACTCTGGAGTAAAAATCGGAACCATCGAGGGTCGGCTGGAGGAGGATGACGTACGCGAAGAAGGTGTCGAGGGTTCATCGAAGTACTCTGGAGTAAAAATCGGAACCATCGAGGGTCGGCTGGAGGAGGATGACGTACGCGAAGAAGGTGTCGAGGGTTCATCGAAGTACTCTGGAGTAAAAATCGGAACCATCGAGGGTCGGCTGGAGGTAAAGTAACTTGTGCCCAGCGCATGAAGAAGACGCACCGGTGCGTCGACCGGCGAATTTTGCCGGCTTGGAAGCTGCTGATTCCCATGTTGTCGACGAGTATGCGGGCAAGGCCCGCCTCGTTTTTGAAGCCTCCCCGGCCAGGTCGTACACCGCATACTTCGCACGCCTGACCCGACGCCACCACCTACACCGACGCCGCTGCGGCAACTCCCATGGCACAGGCTCATCTTCACGCCAGGTCTCTTACTTCGACGCTTCCGCGAGCCCGCACCGGGCAAATCCGACCGTTTCGCCACAAGGACGAAACTGCCGGCTCGGCCTCCGCCGAGCGCGCCGAAGATGTACAGGCCGACATCCCATCGAAGATACGCTCGCTACGAAAGCTTTGTTTTGCGGAACGAGGAAACCGATTCCGCCGCAGACCGAGCCCACCGGCTCGACCACCGGCTGGTGAGCCAAGACCAACTTCGACTCACCCGCCCATTTGAAGAGGAAACTCGTGCGCACGATACGTCTACCCCTCACTACTGTTTTCGGCAAAATGGACCGATTCGTTGCGCGAAAAATTCGAGATCCTGCTCTGACGGCAGCCTGGGCTCGTTTTTTCTGCAATTCTCTGATCGTGGATCTGTTCTCTTATGCCGAAGAGGCCGACGCCGAACCCGGGTGGTTCGAACCACGCGAACTGTGTAAACTCCCGCGCAGCAGCACGTCTTCTTTCTCGACTGATTGGTAGTCACGATGTATCGAACTCTCTTCGCTCGCCTGCTCCTCGCCGCGTTGCTCGTCCTGAGCGCCTGCGGCGGCTCCGAGACCGACAACAACGCGGCCGACACCGGCGTCCAAGACGCCGCGACCGACGTCGCTCCCGATGCGGGTGACCCGTCAGATGCCGCCGACACGGTGTCCGCCGACACGGTGTCTGACACCATGTTGGACACCGCGCGGGACACCGCCGACACGGTGTCTGATACCGTGTCGGACGCCGAGCAGGACACCGACCCAGATACTGAAGAAGACGCCGGCGAGCAGGTGCCGCGCGACGGGTTCGGCGCGATCTCCGGCTCGTGCGGGGTGCTCGACGACGAGCTGACCAGCGGGGAGTCGTTCTTCATCGAGAACACCATCGACTTCGGCACCGACCCGTACGACGACGCCGACGAGTCGCTCCTGACCGACGGCGGGCGTGAAATCATCGCCGACGGCAACGCCGGCGGAAGCTCGATTCTGTCGGAGGTCTTCGCCTATGAGGTGCTCGAGCGCTGCGAGCTCGCCACGCTGTTCAAGACCGAAAACGAGGTCAGCTACACGGTGTCTGACACCTCGATTACCGACCTTCTGGTCGAGATCGACGGCCTCAAGGTCGGCGTGAGCGTCACCCGCGCGGTGGGCTGGCCCCGCGAAGATCCCTACACCGTCGAGCAGGCGACCACCCTGCTGACCGACAAGCTGCAGGACGTCCAGGAGAGCAGCGCCAACGTCGCCGCCGAGGACGCGTGGACCAAGCAGATCTTGCACGTCATCGCCTACGAGCCGCAGCACGCCGACTCGCTCGAGACCGCCTACGGGCAGCTCGACGCCAGCGTGGTCGCCGACACGGTGGTGTTCGTGACCGTCAGCAGCGGCGACGACGCTTTTCTGTATTGAAGGTCTCTTTCTGAATCTACCTGTTCGAAACCGACCTGCTCGCACCAGACGGGACTTTGCGCGGCTCGCGCCTATAATGGGGCCGAGCCGTTCAAAATTACCGAGAAAAGATTGATTGAGGGAAGGTCATGGAGCGCGACACAGAATCGCTGCGCAGCCGTTATGTTCAGGTGCGAACTTTCTCCGAGCAGCTGTGCGAGCCGCTCGAGACCGAGGATTACGTCGTCCAGTCGATGCCCGACGCGAGCCCCGCGAAGTGGCACCTGGCGCACACGACTTGGTTTTTCGACCAGTTCATCCTCCAGGAGCTGTGCGGCCGCGAGCCGTATAGTGAGCCGTTCAATTTCCTGTTCAACTCCTACTACAACGCCGCCGGCGACCAGTACACGCGCGCCCGACGAGGCATGATCACCCGGCCGACCGTCGAGCAGGTCTACGACTACCGCAACGCCATCGACGACGAACTCCAAAACGTGATCGCCAAGGGCGACCTGAGTGAGGAGTTCGTCCTGCGGCTCGAAGTCGGCCTCAACCACGAGCAGCAACACCAAGAGCTTCTGCTCACCGACCTCAAGCACCTGATGTGGCAAAACCCGCTGCGCCCGGCGCCCTATCCGCAGGAGCACGAGCCGTTCGCCGCCGAGCGCAAGCAGGAGCCGCGCGAGATGCGCCGCCACGCCTTCGACGGCGGGGTCTACGAGATCGGCTATGGCGGAGACGGCTTCTCCTACGACAACGAGAGCCCTCGCCACGAGGTGCTCTTGCAGCCCTTCGAACTCGCTCGCCGGCCGGTGACCTGCGGCGAGTACCTGCAGTTTATCGAAGACGGCGGCTACGAGCGCCCCGACCACTGGTTGTCGGACGGATGGGCGACGGTGCAGGAGCAGGGCTGGGACGGCCCGCTCTACTGGGAAAAGCGCGACGGCCAGTGGCACCACTACACCCTCAACGGCATGCGCCCCGTGCAGCCCAACGAGCCCGTCAGCCACGTCAGCTACTACGAAGCCGACGCCTTCGCCGACTGGGCCGGCGCGCGGCTGCCCTCCGAGCAAGAGTGGGAGGTCGCCACCCAGGGCCAATTCATCGAGGGCAACTTCGTCGAGTCGGGCAACTTCCACCCGCGCGCCGTCGAGACCGACCCGGAGGGCTTCACCCAGATGTTCGGCGATGTGTGGGAGTGGACCCGCAGCTCCTACGGCCCCTACCCGGGCTTCGAGCCCTTCGAAGGCGCGCTCGGCGAGTACAACGGCAAGTTCATGTGCGGCCAATACGTGCTGCGCGGCGGCTCCTGCGCCACCTCCAAGACCCACATCCGCGAGACCTACCGCAACTTCTTCTATCCCCATTCGCGCTGGCAATTCTCGGGGATTCGCCTCGCCTGGTGATGGCGGAATTTGGTTGTCTGGAGCTCGTAGAGCGGAATCCCCTTTTTCATAGCCCCATGCGAAGCGAAGCGGAGCTTGGGGTGACGTGTCACAGACTCCGCACAAACTCCACGAGCGTCGTCACCCCAAAGCCAGTCCCGCCGACGATGCGAAGGTCGTCGCCTTCGACCGAGTAGGCCGGTCCGGCCATGTCGATGTGGGCCCAGCGGTCGACGTCGACCCAGCGCTTCAAGAAGAGCGCGGCGCTGATCGCGCCGCCCCAACGGCTGCCGATATTCTTCATGTCGGCCACCGGCGAGTCGAGTTGCTTGTCGATGTCGGGGGGGAGCGGCATGCGCCACAGCCCCTCGCAGCCGCGCTTCGAGGCGTCGGTGAGCCCGGCGACGAGCTCGTCGTTGTCCGAGAAGAGCGCTGCGTGGTAGCCGCCTAGCGCCACGACGCTCGAACCGGTGAGCGTGGCGAGGTCGACGATGGTGTCGACGTCGTACTCCTGGGCGTAGGCGAGCGCGTCGGCCAGGACCAGGCGGCCTTCGGCGTCGGTGTTCAAGATTTGGACGGTCTTTCCGCCGTAGCCGCGCACGATGTCGGCCGGTCGGGTGGCCCGTCCGTTGACCGCGTTTTCGGCCGCGGGCACCAAGAAGTGGATCTCGATGCCTTCGGGCTTCAACTCGCCCAGCACGCGCGCCGCGCCGAGCACGGCGGCGCCGCCGGCCATGTCGCTGTGCATGAACTTCATCCCTTCGGGACGCTTCATGCTGTAGCCGCCGGTGTCGAAGGTGATGCCTTTGCCCACCAGCGCGACCTTGCGGCGCACCTCGCCGTCGGGGCGGTAGATCAGGTGGATGAGGCTGGGCGGGTTGTCGCTGCCTTTGCCGACGGCCTCGATCAGGTTGAAGCCGCGCTGGACGAGCTCGGCGCTGTCGAGCGAGGCGCACTCCAGGCCGGCGCGGCCGGCGATGGCGCGGGCGCGGTCGGCGAACTCTTCGGGCGTGAGCGTGCCGGGCGGCTCGTTGACCATGTCGCGGGCCAGCGCCACGCCGTGGGCGATCAGGCCGACTTCGTCGAGCGAGACGTCGACGTCTCGGCCGTTTCGCACCAGCGTGAGCGTGTCGGGCCCCTCGTAGTCTTGATCTTCGCGGCGCAGGTACTTGTCGAAGCGGTAGATCCCGTAGCTGACGCCCAGCGCGACCTCGGAGGCCGCTCGGGCCGCGCCCTTGCCGTCGTTTTGTCCGTCGGGAAGCGCCAGCGCGACGTGTTTGGCGCGCAGTTCGAAGGCGCGACGCCCGGCGCGAACGCCGCCACGCCACAGCGCGTCGCCCGCGCGCTCGTCCTCGCCGCCCAATCCCACCAGGAGCACGCGCTCGGCGCCGAGCTCGTTGAGCCGGCGAAACACGATCGTCTGGCCGGGCTTCGCCTCGAACTCCTCGCGCTCACACTCGACGAACAGGTCGAGCCGCGACTTCTCGCTGATCATGCGCAGCGCGTGACAACGCCGCTCCTCGAGCCCCTCGACCGACACGGGAACCACGAGCAGATCGGCCTCGATTTCAGTCGTGCCCTTGTCGCTAGTCCGATAGTCCATTGTGGCTCCCTGGATTTGGTATGGATTGGATTCGGTATGGCTTAGATGTGGTATTGCTTGTTCGAAAAGATGACCGAGCCCGCCGCGACCGCAATGCCGCACATGATGGCGAGGATGATCGCGCCGAGCCACCAGTCGATCGTCAACGGTTGGTCGAAGACGAGCTGATCGAGCATGCCCAGTCGGCTCGAGGTGTTGAACTCGGCGGCGTTGCGCATGTGAAAGCGAACGCTGAGCAGTTCGAGCACCGGCAGGAACGAGAAAATGAGTTCCACGACCACAAAGTAAAGGATGCCCGCGAAGAGGCTCTTGGCCACCAGGGCGCCGAGCGCGGCGAAGATGGCGGTGTAGGCCGCCGTGCCCAGCACGGTGGCCAACAGGATCTGCACGATGGTGGTCAACGACGTCCCCATCCCGCCCGAGGCGATCGCGACGATGGCGAGCAAGGAGATCACCGGGATGAGCACCAGGCCCACGGCCACCGTGGTGCCGGCGAGCCATTTGCCCAAGAAGAGCGCCGGCTTGGGGACGGGACGCAGCGTCAGGTAGGTCAGCGTGCGCCCCTCCATCTCGTCGACCAGCGCCGGACCACCGTAAAAGACGGCCGCCAGCGGGATCAGAAACGGGAACATCACCCCTTCGACGGTCTCCGAGAACATCGACAGGCCGTCGATATTCTCGAAGAAGACGTAGATCAGCGCGAAGACCACCGGCAGGAGCTGCACGCACAAGAGCACGAGCGTCTTCTTGGCGAACAAGAGCCTGCGCAGATCGGTCGTATAGATCGTCGCAATCTGGCTGCCGGGATTTACTGTACGGGCTGTGGTCATGTTTTCGGTCAACTGCAGGTCTTGGATGGTTCGAACGCCAGGTTCCGAGGCGAGCCTCGGGGTTGCGCGGGCGCGCGATCACTTCACGAGGTACTCGAACACCGACATCAGGTTATTGTCCGGCGACATGTAGCCGCGAAGCTCGATGCCGTGCTCGCGGGCCAGCCGCGGGATGCGCGGGTAGCAGCTGTCGGGGTCACGCGTGGCGACCTGGAAGCCCTTGTCGGTGAACTCGACGCGCACGATGTCGTCGTACTCGGTGAGCATGGCGGCGAATTTTCGCGGCGCGTCGCAGTCGATGAAGATCGTGTGCGGGTGCTCGTCGATGAGCTCGCGAATCTTGTAGATATTGCCCTCGGCGAGCACCCGGCCCTTGTTGATGAGCAGGATGTCGCGCGTCATTTGCTCGACCTCGTGGAGCACGTGGCTCGACACGAGCACCGTCTTGCCCTCGTCGCCGAGGTGATTGACGAGCTCGATCATCTTGTGGCGGCCCACCGGATCGGTGCCGGTGAGCGGCTCGTCCAGAAACAAGACGTCCGGGTCGTGTGAGATCGCCTGGGCGAGCTTGATGCGCTGGCGCATTCCCTTGGAGTACTCCTCGATGGGCCGGTCCTTGGACTCGGTCATCCCGACGAGCTCGATCGTCTCGTCGGCCATCTTGTCGGCTTCGGCCGGAGAGTATCCCTGCAGCCGCGTCAGGTAGGTGACGAACTCCTTGCCCGTCATCTCCTCGTAGAAGGCGTCTTGCTCGGGGACGAGCCCCACGCGCGAGAAGATCTTCGAGTTGTTCCAGATCGGCTCGCCGAACATGCGCGCGGCGCCCGTCGAGGGGCGAAGCTGGCCGCTCAGGATCTTCATCAGCGTCGACTTGCCGGCGCCGTTCGGGCCCAGAAGGCCGGTGACGCCCGGGCCGATGTCGAGCGAGATGTCGTTGACGCCGATCACCTGGCCGTACCACAGCGACAGGCGGCGAGCCGAGATGACGACCGGATCTCCGCCCACACGGGCGATCGGGCGCTCGGCGCGCGTCTGCTGAGTCTTCTGAGCAGTCTGAGCAGTTGCGGCTCCATTGGCTGTTTCGGTGCTGCTCATGCGATCCCCTCGAGTTTGTGGACGCGCCAGCGGATGCCGAAGAGGGCGAGGCCGGAGACGGCTACCAAGATGAGCATGGGCGCGATGATCGGCACGTCGGGCGGCGACGGGTCGAGCAGGCCCTGGCTGAGCAGCCAGAAATTGCCTGCCAGGTGGGTCAGGTTGGCGGTATCCGCCCCCGAGCTGGCCACCCCGACGATGGCCGCGACGACCATCGGCACGAATAAGACGCCGATCCACCCCAGCACCGCGTAGCCGGTGCGCCGCGTCAGGCTACTCAGCCCGAGCACCACGCTGCTGACCACCGCGGCGATGCAGGCCGACAAGACGATCCCGACGAGCGTCTGCTTGATCATCGGGCCGGCGAGGTCGGTGCGGTAGAAATACGCCGCCCGAAGCCCGCCGATGAGCACCGCCGGAACGACCGTGACCAGCGAGCAGAGCATGGAGATGCCCAGGAATTTGCCCAGGATATACTCCCAGCGCTCGACCGGGCGTGAGAAGTAGAGCTGGAAGGTGCGGTAGCGCAGATCTTCGGCGATCGCCCCGCAGCCGCTGGCCATCATCAGAAGGGCGGCCGAGAAGAACTGCATCTGCAGCACGAAGGTCACTGCCCCGGCGCCGAGGCCCTCTTCACCTTTGCCGGCCAGCGCCTGCAAGGAGGGCATATTCTCGCGCACGCCGTACTCGACGAAGACCAGGCCGAGGGTGATCAGCACCGGAATCCAGAGCAAGAAGAGCAAAAGCTTGGTGCGCTTGAGGCTCCAAGCGAGCCCGAAGGTGGCGCGTGCGAAGATCCACCAGCCGCCGCCGTCATCGAGCGGGCCGTCGTAGCTGACGTAATTTTGTTCGTGTATTGCCATTACGCTGTTGCTGCTTCGTTGTGTTCATCCAATAGCGTCAAGAATGCTTTTTCGAGCGTCAGCTCACCCGGCATGAAGTGGCGCACCTGGATGCCCTCCTCGAGGGCGACGTCCAAGATGGCGAGCGGATCGGCGTCGGCGCCAAGGCGCACGAGCAGGCGAAAGCCCTCGCGCTCGACGTCGAAGCCCCGCGAGATCAGCGCCTGGCGGAAGCGCTCGTCGTCCTCTTTGGTCTGAATCTCGATGACACGCTCGCCCTTGTCGGCCTTGAGCGCGTCGATGGGGCCGCAGTGGATCAACTCGCCTTGGTCGAGCATGATCACCGACTCGCAGACCCGCTCGACGTCGTAGAGGATGTGGCTCGACAACACGACGCTCACCCCGCGGGCTTTGACGTCGTTGATCAGGTCGAGCATCTCGTCGCGCCCCTGCGGGTCGAGGCCGTTGGTCGGCTCGTCCAAGAAGACGAGTCTGGGCCCGTGGACCAGCGCCTGGGCGAGCTTGACGCGCTGCTTCATGCCCGTCGAAAAGCCGCTCAGTTTGCGGTAGCGCGCCTCGCCCAGCCCCACGTAATACAGAGTCTCGTGGGCTCGGCTGAACGCCTCCGAGCGGGGCATGCCCGTCAATTCGCCCATCAGGCTGACATAGCGCACCGCCGTCATATACGGCAGGTAGCAGTCGTTCTCGGGCATATAGCCGATGGCCTGACGGATCTTGTGGGCCTGCTCGGGCAGTCGGTGGCCGAGCACGCTGGCGCTGCCGCGGGTCATCTCCAGCAAACCGAGCAGGGTCTTGATCAGCGTCGACTTGCCGGCGCCGTTCGGCCCCAGCAGTCCCACGCTTCCCTCCTCGATTTGCAGGGTGATCCCCTTGAGCGCCTCGAAGTTTCCGTAACTCTTTTGGACGTTGTCGAGGTCGAACAGCATGTACGGCTTGGGGTCTAGGGGTTTAGGGGTCTAGGGGTGTAGGGGTTTGGGGACGGCCGTGATCGTAGTCGTGATCGTGATCGTGATCGTGATCGTAGTCGTGATCGTGACCGCGATCGACTCGGCGTCCCACGCTCAGCCGTTCAACAACAGCACCGCAATGAAGCCGACGAGCACCAGCAAGATGAACACCAGCGCGACGATCGCGATGATGATGATCTTGCGGTTGGCGTTGCCGTCCTGCGGCTGTTGTTGGGGCGCGCCCATGGCCGGTTGGACCGGCTGGCTTTGCGCCTGCGGGTTGTGCGATTGCGGGGCAGCCATCGCCTGGCCGCCGTCGTTTTGAAACTGCGGCGCAGGGGTGGCGTTCGAGACCGCGTTGGTCTCCTTGGCGGCGTCGAGGTACTCGTGCAGCTTGCTGACCTGGTGCATGCCGGTGAGCTCGCTGCCCGGGAAATACGTCTCGCGCGCGTCGACCGAGCGCTCCGACAAGATCTCGCGCTCGCGGCCGACCAGCGCCTCGAACATCGCCATGGCGTTCTCGTAGCGATCGTTGGGGTCCTTGGCGATCGCCTTCATGATGATCTTTTCCATCGTCGGCGCCACGCGCCCGGGAGCGACCTCGCTGGGCTTGGGCGGCTCTTCGAAGACGTGCTTGGTCAAGATCTGCACCGGGTTCTTGTCGGTGAACGGCACCCGGCCGGTGATCAGCTCGTAGAGGATGCAGCCGAGGCTGTAGATGTCGGTGCGCTGGTCCAGATCGAGGGCCTGAGCCTGCTCGGGCGACAGGTATTCGGGCGTGCCGTAGACGATGCCGGCCTGGGTTAGCTTCTGCTCGGGCTTGCCGTCGGGCTCTTTGAGCTTGGCGATCCCGAAGTCTAGAATTTTGACGAAGTTCTTTTCGCCCCGAAATTCGGTCAAAAGGATGTTATCGGGTTTGAGATCGCGGTGGATGATGCCCAGGTCGTGGGCTTCAGCCAGGGCGCTGCACGTCTGCTTCATGATCTTGATGGCCAGCAGCTCGTCGAGCGGGCCGGTTTCTTCGAGGCGGTCGCGCAGCTCGCGTCCCTGCACGTACTCCATGACCAGGTAGAGCAGATCGTCTTCGGTACGCCCGAAGATGAACACCCGAACGATATTCGGGTGGGTGAGCATACTGATGACCTTCGCCTCGCGGTGGAAGCGCTGGACGATCTCGTCGCTCTCGGCCGCCCGGGCGTGCAGCACCTTGAGGGCCACGTTCTGGTCGATGGCGTTTTGGCGCGCCAGGTACACCGCGCCCATGCCGCCTTCGCCAAGCTTCTTGGTGATCGTGTATTCACCGAAGAAAACGCGACCCACCAGGTCGACGTTTTGGGGCTGAGAGATCGGCGAAGACTGGCGCCCTTGTTGAGATCGCTGTTGAGATCGCTGCTGAGACCGCTGCTGGGCGCGCGAGCCGCCACCTTGGGGCCGCTGTTGGGGCCGCGAGCCGCCGGTGTGGGGCCGTTGCTGAGGCCGCGAGCCGGTTCGGTTGGGCGCCGACGGGCGGCTCGCCTGGTTTTGTCCGGTGCGAGCAGCCACTAGCTGGGTGCCGTCATTGGGACAAACCGACGTGTTGTCGGGGAAGCGCTTGTGACACTGCGGACACACTTTCATCGCGGGATGCTCCGGGCAGACAAATCCGTTCGGCGACGTGTACTGAAAATAAGATCGCTTATTAGCACGCGCGCAACCCTCTCGCAATGAAGCAGATACTCACACGGACCCCGGGTCGCGAGACCGGAGACGTCACGCGCCAAGACGCCAACAATCCTTGACTGCCGCCGTCCCGGTGCTAGTCTGGACAGCGGCACCTGCTCCTCGAATGAATATGCTCATCGAAACAGGTGTCGAAATGAAACACGCTGGATGGATGATGAAACTCGACGCACTGACATCGCGTACCGCAGCGGCCCTGACGGCCATCTTGCTGCTCGCGGGCTGCTCCACCGAGGAGAGCCTGCCGCAGCTCGATGTCGACGGCACCGCTGCGCCCGACGAGACCCGCGCGGGCACCTTGTTGGCCGAGTATTCTCACCCACGAGGCGCCGCAAGCGGTGGCGTCAGCGTGCACGCGCAGTTCTTGGACGTCCACGGAGTCAATTACGACACCGCCCTCGAGGCCCTCGAGGTGTGGAGCCCCGACTGGGAGCTCGACGTCGACGCCTGCAGCCTGCGATCGGATATGGCCGTCGGCCAGCAGCATCCCGCCGATATTCGCCTGGAGTTGCTCGACGTCGGACCGATCACGGTGCGCGGACCCGGTGAGGCGATCCGCCTCGAAGCTCGCCGCCTTCCCGACCTTTTGAGCGCGTTTTCCGGTGTGATTTACGGCACCGAGCAGGGCTTCGGAGCTCAACCGCTGCGCATCGGCTACGAGCCGGGCGCCTGGTACTCCTTCGGCGCTCCCGGACGCAGCCACACCGGCGGTTTCTACGTCTCGATGCGCGCTCCGCGCCCGATTCGCATCGCCGCCATCGGCGACCTGCCGGCCGACCAGGGACGCCAACTGGACGCCGACTTCACCCAAGACCTGACCGTCGAGTGGCAACCTTCATTCGGCGAGGCCAGCGACGACACCGTCTTCCTTTACATCTCGAGTGGGTTCGGCCCCGATCGCCCCCGGCTGACCTGCCGGGTCGACGACGACGGCTCCTTCACGGTGCCCGACACCATCGTCCAGCAACTCTCCCAGGACAGCGCCGAGCTTGAGCTCACCCTGCGCCGCATCACCTCCGAGCGCGTCGACATCGACGAACTCGAAACCTCCGAGTTTATCTTCTCGACGGTCGACGAGATCACCCTCGTCGGTCAGTAGGCACCACGTTGCTCTTCGCTGGGTAAGCCCTTCCCCCGGGGGAAGGTGTCTCGCGCGTCGTACAGCGCGAGACGGATGGGGGGCGCCAGAAAGCAAAGCGCCCATCACGCCACGTCCTTCTCCCCAAGAAGCCTCTTCACCAAGTAGACCAGCCCGAACGTCACCAGCACGCCCACAGCGATCGCCACGATCTCGAACGGCACGACAAACCCGACATTTTCAGCAGGCGCATCCGGCGCGCCGTTGAGCTTTTGAGCCACGTCATTTGCGGCCTGCAACAAGACGATGGTGGCGGTGACGAATTTCATGAACTCGTTCTTGGTTCAGGTTCTGGAATTTCGATGGCTGATTCTCGGGCCACGACCGCAGAAATGCAACACATACCCCCGTGTCGTTGACACTGATTGAGCGGTGCGATACTTCCCAGACGTTCGAAGCGTTCTGGTCAAACCCAAGGTAAAACGATGCGTCTTTCCAAGATGTTCATGCCCACGCGCAAAGAAGACCCCGCCGATGCGGAGGTCGTCAGCCATAAGTTGCTGGTGCGTGGCGGCTATATTCGCATGCTCACCCGCGGCATCTACGACTTTTTGCCCCTCGGGTGGCGCTCCGTGCGCAAAATCGAGCAGATCATCCGCGAGGAGATGGACCGCGCGGGCGCCCAGGAAGTCCACCTTCCGGCCGTCCAGCCTGCCGAGTTGTGGAAGGAGTCGGGCCGTTGGGACGAGTATGGACCCGAGTTGTTGCGCTTCAAGGACCGCAAGGGCTCCGATTTCTGCCTCGGGCCGACCCACGAGGAGGTCATCACCGATCTGATCCGCGGCGACATCGCCAGCTACAAAGATCTGCCGGTGAACCTGTACCAGATCCAGACGAAGTTCCGTGACGAGCCCCGCCCCCGCTTCGGCCTGATGCGCGGGCGCGAGTTCATCATGAAGGACGCCTATTCGTTCGACATCGACGAGGAGGGCGCCAACAAGAGCTACGAGGAGATGTTCGAGACGTACAAGCGCATCTGCGAGCGGCTCGGCTTCGACTATGCGGCCGTGGAGGCCGACACCGGCAATATCGGCGGCTCGAAGTCCCACGAGTTCCAGGTCCTCGCCGACACCGGCGAAGACGAGATCGTCAGCTGCCCCGAGTGCGGCTACGCGGCCAACGTCGAGAAGGCCGAGATTCGCCTGCCCGAGTACGACGGCGAGAAGTTCCCGCCCCAAGACCTCGAGTTGGTGGAGACGCCCGGCAAGAAGACCATCGACGAGGTGTCCGGCTTCCTGAACATCGCGCCGATGCGTTGCCTCAAGACGCTGATCTTCAACTGCGACGACACCGCCGTGGCGGTGCTCGTGCGCGGCGACCACGACGCCAACGAGATCAAGATTCGCGGCTTCTTGAAGGAGCACACCGACATCTCGTGCGAAGAGATCAACTTGGCCAGCGACGCGCAGGTCACCGAGATCACCGGCGCTCCGGTGGGCTTCGCCGGCCCGATCGACTTGGACATCCCCGTCTTCGCCGACTTGGCCGTCGAGGAGATGACCAACTACACGGTGGGCGCCAACGACGCCGACAAGCACTACGTCAACGTCAATCACGGGCGTGACTTTGAAGTCGAGGCGTTCGCCGACCTTCGCCGCGCTCAGAACGCCGACCTGTGCGGCCGCTGCGGCGCGCCCTTCGAGGGCCACCGCGGCATCGAGATCGGCCACGTCTTCTACCTCGGCACCAAGTACTCCGAGGCGATGGACGCCAAGATCCAGGACGAGAACGGCCAGATGAAGCCCATGATCATGGGCTGCTACGGCATCGGCGTGACTCGCATTCTGGCAGCCGTCGTCGAGCAGAACCACGACGACAACGGCATCATCTGGCCCATGGCGATCGCGCCCTACCAGGTGACCGTGCTGCCGCTGCAGATGCGCAACGACGAGGTCGTCGAGACCGGCGAAAAGCTCTACGAGGAGCTTCGGGCCGCGGGCATCGAGGTGACCCTCGACGACCGCGACGCCGGCGTCGGCCAGAAGTTCAAGGACGCCGACCTGGTCGGCATCCCCGTGCGCATCGCCATCGGCTCACGCGGTCTCAAGGACGGCAACGTCGAGATCAAGCTTCGCAGCGAGTCCGACATTCAGGATATCTCGGTCGACGAGGCCGTGGAGTACGTCAAAGGGCTCGTACAGAAAGGTTGAGACGCTTCTTTCGAGCAAGGCCACCCTATGAACGACGCACAACAAACTAAGCTTCGCGAGCATGTCATCAGCGCCCTCGACGTCGCCACGATGGACGAGGCGCTCGAGCTGGTGGACGCCCTCGACGGCAAGCTCTCGCTGTTCAAGGTGGGAAGCCGCATGTTCACACGCTACGGTCCGGCCTTGCTCGATGTCTTGGCGCAGCGTGATGTCGACGTCTTCTTGGACCTGAAGTTTCACGACATCCCCAACACGGTCGCCGGTGCGGTCGAAAGCGCGCTGAGCTTCGAATCGGTGTTCATGATGACGGTTCACGCCTCCGGCGGCGCCGACATGATCGCCCGGGCCGTCGAGGCGGCCGCTCAGCGCACCGACAACCCTCCCAAGATCGTCGCGGTGACCGCGCTCACCAGCCTGTCGCCCGACGACATGTCGCAGATCGGCGTCGAGCTCGCCCTCGACGAATGGGCCTACAGCCTCGGCGAGCTGGCGCTCGACGCCGGCGCCGACGGCCTAGTCTGCTCGGCTCACGAGGCCGCCCAGATGCGCGATCGCTTCGGCGACGATCCCCTGCTGGTCACCCCGGGCATTCGCCCCGAGAAGAAGATGGCCAAAGACGACGACCAGAGCAGGGTGATGACGCCCAAAGACGCGCTCGACACCGGAAGCGACTACTTGGTGATCGGTCGGCCTATCTATCAGGCCGACGATCCGGCAGGGGCAGTCGAAGAGATTGGCAGCTCGCTTTGACGCGTGGCCTGTAACGCACTCCAAGCCAACTCGGGGCCCCCAACAACCATAAAAGCCAAATCGAAAAACCATGCACATCTACGGCGTACACCCCTCAGAAGAGCTTCTCCGCACGGCCCCCGACCAGATCTACGAGATCTACGCGGCCGATCCGTACGCTTCAAAACTCGAAGACGTGCGCGAAATGGTCAAAACCCTCGGTCTTCGCCTCCAACAGGCGTCCTACGACGAGCTCGATCGCATGGCAGAGGGGGGCAATCACCAAGGAATAGTGATTCAGACGCGCCCGTTCGAATACGTTGCGTTGGGTGATCTCCTCGACGCGACCGCCGACGCGAGCCGCGCATGCGTGCTGGTGCTCGACCAGATTCAAGATCCGCACAATCTCGGCGCGATCCTGCGCAGTTCGGCTGCCATGGGCGTCGACGGGGTGATCATTCCCAAAGATCGGGCCGCAGGTGTCACCGCGGCGGTGGTGCGTGCTTCGGCCGGACAGGCCCTGCGCGTACCCGTGGCGCGTATCACAAATATCGCCCGCACCCTCGACGAGCTCAAAGAGCATGGATGGTGGACGGCCGGCGCTATGCTCGGCGAACACACCACCGATCTGTGGGACATGGACTTCGAGATGAAGACCGCGTTGGTCATGGGCAGCGAACACCAGGGAATCCGGCGTCTGGTCGGCGAGAAATGTGATTTCAAAGTGCGTATCCCGATGGCGGCAGGTGTCGAGAGCCTCAACGTGGCTTCCGCTGCCTCCATCATGCTCTACGAGGTGCGTCGACAGTGGGCCACCGGTGGATCGCAGGAGGGCTGAACAAGCGGTCGCGGGACGTTTTTCAAAGACTTCCCAAATAAAGTTTATATTCTGCTTGACAGGCCCCGAAACAGACTATATTACTCTCCGTCCGCTGGCGGCGCCGGGCGTCGCAGTCACGCCCGAGTGGGCGAGCAAATGAGCTTCCGCTGGCGTAGCTCAACTGGCAGAGCAGCTGCCTTGTAAGCAGCAGGTCATGGGTTCGAATCCCATCGCCAGCTTTCGCCGCCAGGTCGCATGACCGAAGGCGATTGACAATTTGGTTTGAGGTGGGGTTCCCGAGCGGTCAAAGGGACCAGACTGTAAATCTGGCGGCTTAGCCTTCGAAGGTTCGAATCCTTCCCCCACCACTACGAAATCTCCCTTCGGGGATGATTTCAGCAACAGGTTGCAATAGCAGCCTGTGCGGGAGTAGCTCAGTTGGCAGAGCATCAGCCTTCCAAGCTGAGGGTCGCGGGTTCGAATCCCGTCTCCCGCTTGTGGTTCCGCCCGAGGGCGGGCCACAGGCATCTTCTGCCGCCGGTTCAAATACGACTTGATTGCTCGTCAGGAACAGGCTAAAGAAGGCGACGCGAACGAGACGTATCGTGAAGGTTGCGACTCGCCGCAGTATGTGTGCCCTTGTAGCTCAGTTGGTAGAGCACATCCATGGTAAGGATGGGGTCACCGGTTCAAGTCCGGTCAAGGGCTCTTAAGATGCATGCTCCCACCTCATCCCGCCTTCGGGCGGGATGAGGCCGAGGCGACTCCCTGAGTCGCTCATTTTTTTACCAGCGGCTTTTTTGCCAGCGGCTTAATCAGCACGCAGCCAAAACTACGCACGCGACCGGTCGGTCAGGTTTCACCGATTCATGTCGTAGTGACACCGTTTAAGGAGTCGAATCATGGCTAAAGAGAAATTCGAAAGAACAAAACCGCACCTGAACATCGGGACCATCGGTCACGTTGACCACGGTAAGACCACCCTGACCGCGGCGATTACCCGCGTGCTCAGCGACAAAGGTCTGGCGACCAACGTCGACTTCGAAAACATCGATAAGGCTCCCGAAGAGCGCGAGCGTGGTATCACCATCTCGACGGCGCACGTCGAGTACGAGACCGACAACCGCCACTACGCTCACGTCGACTGCCCGGGCCACGCCGACTACGTCAAGAACATGATCACCGGTGCCGCCCAGATGGACGGCGCGATCCTGGTGGTCTCGGCTGCCGACGGCCCCATGCCCCAGACCCGCGAGCACATCCTGCTCGCCCGTCAGGTCGGCGTGCCGGCGATCGTCGTGTTCCTCAACAAGGCCGACATGGTCGACGACGAGGAACTGCTTGAGCTGGTCGAACTCGAGGTGCGCGAGCTCCTCGAGAAGTACGAGTTCCCCGGCGACGAGCTTCCGGTTGTGACCGGCTCGGCGCTCATGGCGCTCAACGGCGAGACCGGCCCGATGGCCGACGAAGCCATCATGAAGCTGATGGACGCCGTCGACGACTACATCCCCGAGCCGGAGCGTGAGACCGACAAGCCGTTCCTGATGCCCATCGAGGACGTCTTCTCGATCTCGGGTCGTGGTACGGTCGTCACCGGTCGCATCGAGCGCGGTCGTGTCTGCCCGGGCGACGAAGTCGAAATCGTCGGTCTGTCGGACAAAGCCGAGAAGACCGTCGTCACCGGCGTCGAGATGTTCCGCAAGCTCCTCGACGAGGGTGTGGCTGGCGACAACGTCGGCTGCCTGCTTCGCGGCATCAAGAAGGAAGACGTCGAGCGCGGTCAGGTCCTGGCCAAGCCGGGCACCATCACCCCGCACACCAAGTTCATGGGTGAGGTCTACATCCTGACCAAAGAAGAGGGTGGACGTCACACCCCGTTCTTCGACGGCTACCGCCCGCAGTTCTACTTCCGTACCACCGACGTCACCGGCACGGTGCACCTGGGTGAGGGAAGCGAGATGGTCATGCCGGGCGACCGCGTCACCATCACCGGCGAACTGATCACCCCGATCGCCATGGACGAAGGTCTGCGCTTCGCGATTCGCGAAGGCGGCCGCACCGTCGGCGCCGGCGTCGTGACCGAAATCGTCGAGTAAGGAATAGTGCGCCACGTTGTCAGGTTGCACCGGTGAGTCCGGAAGCAACTTGTGGCGCCACAGATAGGTCGGCCCGAGCGTTGCGTTCGGGCCGACCGTAAAGGCCACTAGCTCAATTGGGAGAGCTCCGGATTCCAAATCCGGCGGTTGGGGGTTCGAGTCCCTCGTGGCCTGTTGACCGAGGAAGGACATCGCGTTCTTTCCTCCCGGGAGAGCCGCCGGATTTTGTCGGGCGGTTCTTCTTATGTGTCGGGCCAGTCGGTCCTACTCACAAAACCAACGAGGATCATGGACGTCTCACGACTCGTTAATCTCGTCTACGTCGGCATTGCCATTCTGACCTTCGTCATCGCTGACAAGGCTCTGGAATGGCTCTGGAGCGCCGTCGAGGCCTTGCCGCGCGTAGCTATCATCGGTAGCGCGGTAACCCTGCCGACTGTGATCGCGGCAGCGCTCACCATCGGCTTGGTCGCCTACTTGTACCGTCGCAAAGACGTCTACAGCTACCTGAGCGAAGTCGTCATCGAGCTCAAGAAGGTCACCTGGCCGAGTTGGAATGAGACGAAGCGCTCCACGCTCATTGTGATCGTCTTCACGGTTCTGCTGAGCGTGTTCCTGTGGGGATCGGACCAGATCTGGAGCTTCCTCACCGACATGCTTCTCACACCAGGCACGTAAAGCATGGCCGAAGAACAGCAGCAAAGAAATTGGTACATCGTTCAGACCTTCTCGAACTACGAAAACAAAGCCAAGCAGGCCCTTGAGCAGCGCATCGCTGCGTCAGGGCGTGAAGAGGCGTTCGAGGAGATCTACATTCCGACCGAGACGGTCGTTGAAGTCAAGAACGGCAAGCGCCGCGAGCGCACCAAGAAGTTCTACAAGGGCTACATCTTCGTAAAGATGGTCCTCGACGACGAAACTTGGCATATCGTCAAAGATACGCCCAAGGTCGTCGGCTTCGTCGGTGGCACCCAGCGCAAGCCCAGCCCCGTGCCCGAGAGCGAAGTCAAAGGCATCGAGGAGAAGATCGAAGAGGGGACTCTTCGCGCCGAGCCCACCTACGCCTTCCAGCAGGGCGACAAGGTGCGCATCATCGAGGGCAACTTCGCCGACTTCACCGGTACCGTCGAAGAGGTCAACGAAGAGAAGGAAAAGCTCAAGGTCTTCGTCGAGATTTTCGGCCGCCCGACCTCCGTCGAGTTCGACTTCGACCAGGTCGAAGAAGCCGAGTAGCTCGCAGATAGATATTCGCCACGGGGCACACGGGGGCACGGAGAACAGCATGCTTGGTTTTTCTCCGTGGCCCCGGTGCTCCCCGTGGTGAAAATGAGCAGTTAAGAACGCCGGGTCGGTTGATCCGGCGTTCTTTTTGTTGTAACACGCCCCGTCCAATCCACGAGGGATTGGATTTTGACATGCGAAACGCGCAGGAGTCGATCCTCCGACGCATACTGCGCTACTCGTACTGAACACGAGTCTCACAGAGGTTAGAGATGGCTAAAAAAGAGATTGCAAAGATCAAGCTGCAGGTTCCGGCCGGCAAGGCGAACCCGTCGCCTCCCGTCGGTCCCGCGCTGGGCCAGCACGGCGTCAACATCATGGAGTTCTGCAAGGCATTCAACGCCAAGACGCAGGACCAGCCCGGAATGATCATTCCGGTCGAGATCACGGTGTACGCCGATCGGTCCTTCACTTTCATCACCAAGACCCCGCCGGCTGCGATCCTGATTCTCAAGGAATTGGGCATCCCCAGCGGCAGCGGTGTGCCGAACCGCATCAAGGTCGGAACGCTGACCTGGGACCAGGTCAAAAAGATCGCCGAGATCAAGCTTCCCGACCTTTCGACCGACGATATCGAGGCCGCCGCCCGTACCGTCGCTGGCACCTGCCGCTCGATGGGCGTCAACGTCAAGAAGTAAAACTGACTACACGGCAGCATTGCCGGTGATGAAGGAGAAGAACCTATGGCACGCCACGGAAAAAAGTATCGTGACGCCAATAAGAACGTCGATCCCGCCAAGCTCTACGGCCTGGAAGAGGGTATCTCGCTCGTCAAGAGCATGGCCAAGGCCAACTTCGACGAGTCGATCGACGCAGCGGTCAACCTGAACGTCAACCCGCGCCACGCCGACCAGATGGTCCGCGGCTCGCTGGTCCTGCCGCACGGTCGCGGCAAGCAGACCACCGTCCTGGTCTTCGCCAAGGGCGAGCACGCCAGCCAGGCTGAAGCCGCCGGCGCCGACTACGTGGGCACCGACAACCTGATCAGCCGTATCACCGAGGACAACTGGACCGAGTTCGACGTGGCCGTCGCTACGCCGGACATGATGGGCCAGGTCGGCCGCATCGGTCGTATCCTCGGACCTCGCGGTCTGATGCCGAACCCGAAGAGCGGCACGGTCACCTTCGACGTCGAAAAGATCGTCAAGGAACTCAAGGCCGGTCGCGTGGAGTTCCGCGTCGACAAAGCCGGTATCATCCACATCTCGTTCGCTCGCGCCAGCTTCAGCGAGGAGCAGATCACCGACAACCTCAAAGAGGTCGTCGGCACGCTCGCCCGACTTCGTCCGGCCAGCGCCAAGGCACCGTACTTCCAGAAGATCAGCATCAGCTCGACGATGAGCCCGGGCATCAAGCTCGACACGGGCTTCGCTCGCGAGATGATCTAAAGGCGATTTCACCACAGGGCACACGGGGACACGGAGAATAGCTAGAAAAGGCTTTCCCCAGTGTCCCCGTGCTCCCCGTGGTGAGTATCGCGTTTTGGCTGGACCATGCTTGACCGGGGCAGATGATTGCCCTATACAGTCGCCTCCGAGTCGGAGACGACTCGTTTGAAAATTTGAAGACACCACCCGCGTCGAAGAAGCAGGGGCACCCAAGTCAGGGTGCTTAAACCACCACCCAGCGGAGACTATGACGGACATAGATTTTCCCGACACGGCACGAGCGTGTGCCCTGAACGGAAGCTTGTACGCCAACCCTCTGCGCCGCTTCTCGGCCGGAGGGTTTTTTGTTTGGCTGCGAAAGCAGTCAGTTGGCCCAACTCACAAACTCATAAGGAGTTGCCGTGAATCGCGCACAAAAAGAACAGCTTGTTGAGCAGATGCGCGACGAATTCGGTCAGGCCAAGTCGATCATCATGACCAGTCACGTCGGTCTCGACGTGAACACCGTCAACGAGCTGCGCAGCGAGTTCCGCGCCCAAGGCGTCCACTACCACGTGGTCAAGAACACGCTCGCCAAGCTTGCAGTCGCGGATACTGACTTGGACATCATGGCCGAGTCGTTCCGTGGCCCGACGGCAGTCGCCTACAGCTTCGAGGACGCCGTGTCGCCCGCGAAAGTTGCAGCCGACTTCGCCGACGATCACGACAAGTTCGAGATCAAAGGCGGGTACCTGGACGGCAAGATGATCGACGTGGCCGGTGTCGACCAACTCGCGAAGATGCCCACGAAGGATGAACTTCGTGCCAAGCTGCTTCGTACGTTCGTCGCCGGACCGACCAATTTCGTCCGACTTCTCAACGCCGCACCGCAGAAGTTTCTCAACGTGCTCAACGCACGCAAAGACGACCTGGGCGAAGCTGCTTAATCAGCGGCCCGCTCGGTCACCAACGACAAGAGTCACTTTACTTTGCCCCGACAAAATTCGGGGCCGATACGAAGGAGAATTACAATGGCAGACGTAACCAAAGACCAAGTCGTCGAGTTCCTTAGCAACATGAGCGTCATGGAGATCGCCGACCTCGTGGGCGAGCTCGAAGAGAAGTGGGGCGTCGAAGCTTCGGCCGCCGTGGCCGTCGCTGCTGGTCCCGCTGCTGCCGCTGGTGGCGCCGCTGAGGAAGAGCAGACCGAATTCGACGTCATGCTCACCAGCTTCGGCGACAAGAAGATCCAGGTCATCAAGGCCGTGCGTGAGCACACCGGTCTGGGCCTCAAGGACGCCAAGGACCTCGTCGAAAGCGCTCCCGCCGCTGTCAAAGAGGCCGTGGACAAGGAAGAGGCCGAGAAGGTCAAGGAAGCTCTCGAAGAGGCCGGCGCCAGCGTCGAGCTCAAGTAATCGAGACGTCTTCTGACGTAAAAAAGGCGACCGGGTTTGTCCCGGTCGCCTTTTTTCGTTCTTGTGTCCTATGTCTCGAGTCGTGGGTTTCGAGTCTCGAGTCGTGTGTCTTGGGCCTCGATCAGTCTGCGCTCGCCGGGGCGACGGAGGCGGGCTCGGCGGCCTCCTTCTCGAGGGCCTCGCTCTCGAAATCATAGGAGCGCTTCGACGGCGCGCGGCGGCGCTTTTTGACCTCGCGCTTGCGCTTCTCGGCAAGCTCCCGGCGCTCGCGCTCGATTTGGGCCGAGCGGTACGACGGGTACTTCTTCTGCAGCTCGGCGTAGACCTCGTCAGCCTCGCGCGTCTTGCCCTGTTGGGCGAGCGCGCGCGCCTTGAGCTCGAGCACGCGGGCCTCGTCGGCCTTCTGGCCCGAGGAGCGCGCGAGATAGCGGTCGGCCTGGGTGACGACGCCGGCGTAGTTGCCGCTTCGGTAGTCCGACTCCATCGTGCTGACCTGTGAGGTCTGTTGCTCGCGGCTTGCTTTGGCCTGGGCGGGCACGGGCTTCGATTCGCTCTCGGCGACGGCGCTGTCGTCGGCGCCGACCGCGTAGTTCGAAGAGCTGCTGGTGTCGTCGGCCAGCGAGCCGAGCTTCTGGCCCAGGGCCGCCGAGTCGCTGCTCTCGTCGGCCTTATCGCGCTCGACCGGCGCGGCGGCTTCTTCTTGGGGCGCCGCTTCGGCGCTTGCATAGCGATCGTCGCGATCTTTCCGCGGTTGGGGCTTCGATTTGCCCGTCGGGGCGGCCGCTCCGGAGCGCGTGTTGTTGCCAAAGAGGTCGAGCATATCGCTCGACTTCGATTTCTTGCTGCGCGAGCGAGCCTTGCGCGTCGGAGCTTTCGGGGCTCTCGCTTTGGCGCGCTTTTTCGACTCGACCTGCCGGTTGGCCTGTTGCTGGGCCTCTTGCTTAGTGTCCTTCGTGTCGAGTTGGGCGAGTTCGCCAATCTTTGCCTTCTCGGCCGGTTCTGCTTCGGGTTCTGCTTCCGCGGCTTCCTCGGCGACTTCCTCTGGCTCTGCCGGTGCCTGACCGAATTCGTCCGCCGGGGACTCGGTCGGCTTGGGCGAAGGCTCCATCTTGGCGAGTTCTTCGGTCTCTTCGCCGCCGAACGTAACTTCGCTGTGCACGGCCTCTTCGGCCGCCTGGAAGGCGCGCTGCTCCGACTTGCTCCCCAGCTTGACGAAGATGAAGCCGCCGACGAGCACCACTGCTGCGGCCATGGCCAACTGTGCCACGCCGCTGGAGTTGAGTCGGCTCCACAGGCTCTTCTCTCGAGGCGCGGCCGTGTTGGGCGACCGCTCGGTGACCTGTGCCTGGCGCGACGCCTTCTTGGCGGTGTGCTCGCGCGCTGCGGCCATGATCGAGTCGTGCACGGAGGTCGGCACATCCTCTTCGAGGTCGACGTCGCGAATCTTCGACAGCATCGACTCGAAGCTCTCGAGCTCCTGCCGGGCCTCGTCGGACTGGTCGACCGCACGGCGAACCTCGTCGCGCGCTTCGGCGTCGAGCTCGTCGTCGTAGAGCAGGTCGAGAATTTTGGATTGTGGCTTATCGGAAGCCATCGTCTTGTCCTTCTTGAGGCGCCAAGGGCACCAGTATCACTTCATATGCTGCAAACGTGCGTGACCACAAATGGATCTGTTTTAGTTTAAACGACTCTGTCGCCGTCACTCTTCCGGCACGGCGATCTCCTGTCTCTCCTCGCGGTCGAAGCTATGGTCGATATAGTCGGCCAGGTGGCCGCGAAGCGCCTGCAGGGCGTATCTCATGCGGCTTTTGACCGTGGGCACCTTCACGCCCACCGCCTCGGCGATCTCGCGGTATTTGAGCCCGGAGAATTCGCGCAGCATAAAGACCTCGCGCTGTTCGTCGGGTAATTCGTCGAGGGCGGCCATAAGCTTTTCGCGAAACGCGCTGCGGTCGTACTCGACCGGCGCAGCCGATGCGCCGCCGTCGGCCAGACGCTCGCCCAGAGATTGGCCGTCGGGATCGGAGCCGCGCGGCTGATCCAGGGAAATCTCGGTCGCCCGGCTCCTCTTGCGCGCCTTATCGATGCACAGGTTGCGCGCGATCGTATAGACCCACGTGGTGAACTTGGCGGTGGGCTTGTAGTTGTCGGAGTATTTGATGACCCGCAGGAAGACCTCCTGCAGGATCTCTTCGGCGCGGTCGCGGTTGCCGCAGCTTCGCAAGATAAAGTGAAAGAGCGGCTTTTCGTGGCGGCTGACGATCACCTCGAACGCGCCGACATTTCCGTCGGCATAGCTCAGCATCAGGTCCTCGTCGGACATCTCGTCGAGGGGTTTCTCCTCGTCCGACTTACCCTTGCCGAGCAAGTTCTTGGCGATCGCCAGCAGCATGCAGACTCGCTAGCCTGTGAGTTGGGACGTCGAGTGAGTGGGGACGTCGGGGGCCGACTCAGGACTTCGACAGCTCTTCGAGCACCTCAGAGGCCAGGTCGCCGACGGTCTTCTTCTCGCCCCAGCCCGGAAGGCCCTGGCGGTCGGAGGTCAGCGCCGAAATCTGGTCTTTGAGGTCATCGGCCTTGAAGATGCGCGCGCACTGCAGCGCGAGCATGCGCGCCGGCCAGCGCGAGCTGTTCAGGCCGCGGGTGAGCTGGTCGGAGACCGACTCGACTTTCTCATCCTTCATCTCGCCGTGGTACATCTTGCAGAAGTACTGGGTGTTCTCCACGAGATCTTTGCTGTCGGCGGTCGGATAGCTGTCCATCTCGACCGGCAGGCCGGCTGCTACGTAGGTGAATGCCGGCTTGCCCATGACCTCGACCAGGCGGGTGGCCGACACCCAGCGAAGCAGGCCGCTTCTGTTCTTGACCAGGTCGCTAAAGAAGGGCGCGGCCTTCTCGCCTTCGATGCGCACGAGCGCGTCCATCGAGGCGTCGACGAGTTCGTTGGGCGAGTTCGGGTCGGTGATCGCCTTTTTGAAGTAGGGGCTGAGCTCTTCGTGCTCGAGCGAGAGCAGGGCGATCTGCAGCGACTTGCCCAGCTCGGGGTGCTCCTCTTCGGCGCGCTTGCGCAGCACCTTGGCGGCCGCCTGCTTGGTCTTGTCGTCGCCGTGCTTGTTGATCATGGTGACCACGGTCGACGGCTGGACGGCCTCCTCGAGCCACTTGATCAGGCTCTCGGTGCCCGACTCGCCGGCGCGCGGGGCGATCTGGCCCAGCGTGGTGCTGCCGAGCTGGTTGCGGAGCTGCCAGTCGGTCGACATCCACTCGCCGATGATCGACTCGAGCTTCTTCTGGGACTCGCCTTTGGCGAAGGGATGCAAAAAGTAGGCGGCGTCCTTGGCCTCGACCGACTCGGAGGCGCCGGCCGCGATGCGTCCACCCTTCTCTTTGACGTCGCCGGACAGCTTGGGCATGTCCTGCTTTTCCCACTTCGACACCACGATGGGCACGGCCGCCTCGACCATCTCGGCGCGAAGCTTCTCGTCCTCGACCCCCTCGAGCGTGGGCGGAAGCGCGTTGCCTTCGCCCTCTTCGACCAGGATCTCGAACGCGCGGACGCGCACCGGACGCGGCTCCTCGCCGCTCTGCGCCCACTCCTGCATCTTCTCCATGCCGCCTTTGGCGGTGCGCCACTCTTCGAGGTCGGCAGGCTTTCGCTCGCAGCCGAAGCTGGTGGCGACGAGCAATAGCGTCACGATAAGTACGGCAAGGTGCTTGAGTCGTTTCATATTGTCTACGTTCTCGGCAGTGCGTTTGTGTCTTGCGGCTGTCGAATCATAGTTTGTTCGGCGGGCAAGATGCAATCCCCGGCGATGTTTGTCGCGGTCGCGGATGGTATCAGACACCGTGTTTTCGTCAGACACCACGTTTTGTCGACTCAGCGCGTGTAGTCGCACACCGACTTGCCGTCGACCTCGACGCATTCGCCCGAGCCGCTCTCGCAGATGTCGCGTTCGTCGGCGTCGGAGCAAGCATATAGGCATTGGCCGTCGCGGCACACGCCGTCGCCGTCGCTGCATTCGTCGTCCGACTGGCACGACGGGGTGCAGATGCCCGCCGGGGTGCCGTCGACGCGCTCGACGTACTGGCAGGTGATGCGCGACCCCTTGGGGTTGGGGCAGGGCGACGAGGGCGTGCAGGCGCGCATACACAGGCCTTCGAAGCACAGGCTCGCCACGCCGCAGCCGGTCGTCGGGCCGTAGGCGATGCCCGTGGCCGTGTCGGCGATGCAGCCTTCGACGGTGCACAGGCCTCCGGTGTCGTCGATCGGAAAGCAGAGCGGCTCGGAGTCCTCGAAGCCCGGGGCCAGTCCGTTGCACGTCGAGTCGTCTTGGCAGTCGGCGCCCAGGGTGGGGTTGCGGTACAGGCAGACGCCGGCGCCGACCGACGGCGGGAAGTGACACTCGTAGCTGTCGGGGCAATCGTTCGTCGATGCGCAGCCGGGGACGCATTCGCCCAGGTACTCGCGCTCGCCGTCGGAGCACACCGAGGCGTCGGCGCCGCCGGCGTCGGACGGCTGTGGAGTGACGCCCAGGCTCTGATTGGTCGTGCAGTAGTTGCGGTCCGAAATCTGGTCGTACACGCACGTGTAAGCCGGCCCGCAGTCGTCATCTCTGGGGTCGCATTCGAACAGGTATTTGTCCGCCTCGAGGGTCTGCTCGCAGCCCCCGAGCCCCAGTGTCACCGCGAGCGTCACGGCCATTGCGATTATCGCGCGATACAGCTTCGACATGGTGTCTCCGGGCGTCAAAACGCGGTCGTAAAGGTAAGGCTCGTACCTGCAGGCGTCGTCTGCACGCCCACCTGGGTGGGGCGCGCCTCGGCGCCGTCGGTCAGCAGCAGGTAGAGGCCCCCGCCGATGAGGGCGCCGCCGACCAGGCCCGTCGAAAGCGCGACGGTGTCGAGGGTGTTCGCCTGAGCTTCGGCCTCCAAGAACTCCTCGCGCGAGATGTCGGTGGTCAGCGGGCCGGCGTCGGGCTCGGCATCGGCCAGGGCGTCGTTGCGCGTGGTCTCGGCGACAAAGTGCAGGGCGAGGCTTCCGCCTGCGAGGAGGACGCCCGAGGAGACCGCCGCGACGCCCCAGATATTGCGGGTCTGGCTCTTTTGGACCGGCGGCGGAGTGACCGTTTGCGGCTTGGCGGGCGCTTGTTTGGCGACGACGGGTTGATCTCGCGGGGTGCACGTCTCGGCGCGGTACTCCTCGAGCTTCTTGGCGACGAACGCCGGCGAGGGTTGGGCGACCGCGGGAGCTCCGTCGACGCGATCGAACGCGCCCCGGGCCTTTTGGCAACGTCCGGAGAGCTGATAGGCGCGCCCCAGGTTGAGCCACGTCACGTTGAGCGGCTGACGAAACGCCGACTCCTCGAGCAGGTTGATGGCCACGACATAGTCACCGGCGTCGATCGCGCGAACGGCCTTCTCGTTGACGGAGGCCTGCTCGGCAGAAGGCTCGACGGTGTCGATTTGGTCGGCGGTCGCGGTCTTGTCAGTCTTGTCAGTCTTGTCAGTTTGGTCAGTCTGGTCAGCCTTCTCGGGGTGCGAACCGTCGGATTGGGCGAGGGCGGTGCTGCTCGTAGAGAGGAGCACGCACGCCAACAAGACTCCGGCGGCTCGATGGCCGGTGTGCCTGAGCGTCATGGGATAACCTGTGCGGGGATGGAGGCGGGTGAGCGTGCGACGGTCGAAACGCGTGCTCCTTAAAACGGATGGGCGGAAGGCGTCAACAACCGGAGAGTTCGGCGTCGACGCAAACTCCCTCGGCGCTGCCTTCGGTCACGAAGCAGACTTGCCCGTCGGGGCATCCGTCCGCGTCGCAGTGTGCGGTGCAGCCGGCGCAGGTGCCGGTCTGGTCGCCCGGTTCGGCGACGCAGCGGCTCGGGGTGGGGCAGTCGGTGCACACCTCGGAGGCGGCGCGGCATAATCCGTCGGCGTAGCAAGCTTCGCCCTGTGGGCAGTCGCCCTGGGTGTCGCAGGCTGCGTAGCTCGGCGGCTCGATGCAGGCGCCGCGGTCGCAGACGAGCCCGTCGGCGCAGTCGCTCTGGGCGATGCAGTCGGGGCCGTCGACGCCCACGCAGCGGCCGCGCTCGCAGTAGGGGGCTTGCGAGGTGGGGCAGTGGGTGTCGTCGAGGCATTCGGTGCAGCATCCGTCGACGTAGTACTGCCCGCGCGAGGCGCAGTCTTCGTCGGAGCTGCCCGGCTCGGCGCAAAGCAGGCATTGGCCGTCGGTGGTGCAGAACTCCTGGCGAGTCAGGTCGCAGTCGGAGTTGGCCAGGCAACCCACGCAGGCGCAGGTGAGCGGGTCGCGGTAGGGGCGCAGCCCGGAGCAGGCGGGGGCGTCGCTGCAGTCGGGCAATTCGGTGCAGCGATCGTCGACGCACGACAATTCGCCGGGGCATTCGGCGTCGTCGCGGCAGGGCTCTCGGCAGAGGCCCTCGAGGCAGTAGTTGAACGAGGGGCAGTCGGCGTCGTCGGTGCATTGGGGCGTGCAGCGGCGCCTGTCGACGAGGCAGGTCTCGCCCGTGGGGCATTGGCGGTCGGAGGTGCATTGCTCGGGCGGGGCGGTGCACATGGGCGGGGTGCCCAGGCAGACTTGCCCGCGGTCGCACGCGCTCTTGTCGAGGCAGCCGTCCTCGACGCACCAGCCCGACCAGCAGACAGCCCCGTCGGCGCAGTCGTCGCCCGTGGCACACTCGGCCGGCCCGCAGATGCTGTCGACGCAGGTCGACTCGCCGGGGCACTCGGCGGCCGAGTCGCAGCCGATGACGGCGCACGCGCCCTCGTCACACACCAGGTTCGTTCCCCCGAGACAGTCCGACAGAGAGCTGCATGCGTCGCCGACCTTGGGCGGCGGCGGATCCGAGCAAGCGGCCAGGGTGCCTGTGAGGGTACAGAGGAGGGCGCCGAGGAGCGCGAGACGGCACACAAGCACCAGGCGGAACGAAAGAGCGGTCATCTAGAAGAGTCGGTCGAATTCAAAGAAGAGCAGCACGTCGTTGGCGCGCACCTGCGAGTCGATGAGGTGCAGCGGCGCGCTCGGGTCGAGGGGGATGGGCAGCGAGAAGGCGTCCTCGAGCACGAGCATCATGGTGCGTCGGGTCCAGCGCACCAGGTCGCTGTCGAAGGGCACCTCGTAGCTCCACTGCGACTGCACCGACGCGGCGCTCACGAAGACCGAGTCGACGGTGAACGCGATGCTGTCGAGGCGCTCGGTGGGGCGAAGCGAGACGATGACGGTGGCGGTGACCTGCGCGATGCGCACGGGCACCTCTTGCATCTGGGCGTATAGATCGACCGACAGGTCGTTCCACGCGAGCTCGATGGTGCCGTTGACGGGGTCCATCTCGAGCTCGGGCAGCTCGCCGGGGACGACCACCGGCTCGACCCAGGCGCCGATGGGCAACTCGCCCAGGCCGACGTCTTCGAGCATCAGGTCGTCAGTGGCCACGTTCGAGCCGCCGCCGTCGAACGACAGGTTCTCGAGGCCGCGGCAGCCAAACCCGGCCAGGGTGCTCGTCTGGGCGAGTCGCAACACGAGCGGGGCGGCCACGGCGATGCCCACGTCGGCTCCGGCGCGCTCGACTTCGGCGGCGGGGACCTCGTCGGCCGACAGAGTCGCCGGGGCCTCGGGGTCTCTTGCGGGCGCGCAGTCGGCGCGGCGGCTGTTGAGCGCCATGTCGAGATCGACGTCGAAGCCCTCGGGCGACAAGCTCGAGCCGTTGCTCTGGGTGACGCGGCCCGAGACTTGAAGTTGGCCGCGGCGGTTCTCGAAGCTGCTCAACCGCTGGAGGCCGACGACGCTGTGGACCAGCCCGAGACTGTCGAGCGGGGCGATGGCGATGGCTTTGCGCCCCGATTCGGTCCAGGCGCGTTCGAGGTAGTCGACGAAGAGTTGCTCGACGGCGAAGGCGTCGTCTTCGGCCTGCGCCTCGAGCGGACGGCAGTCGCCGATGAGGCTGACCTGCGGATTGCTCAGGTCGACGGTGCGCCCGCCGACGGCCTCGAAGGTGGGCACGTCGCCATCGTGGCCGAGCGCGACGTCGCTTTCGATGGAGGCCCGGTCGGCCTCTACCGAGTAGCGGCAGATACGCGCGCCGACGCCCTCGGCGATGCGCACCGGCACGGTCACGGCGACGTTATTCGACTCGATGTTCACCGTCAGCGCGTCGGGTTGGGCGTCGACCTGCCAGGTCTGCACGCTCACCTGGCGGTCGATCGGACCGAGGGTCAGGTCGAGGCCGAAGGCGTCCGATGTCTCGCTCGGGTAGGCCAGCGTGATTCCACCGGGATGCTCGGCGCGGTAGAGGCGCTCGAGGCCCTGCGGGCTGACCAGCGAGCGCATAGTGCGCGGCTGGAAGACCGGCGGCTGCGCGCTGCGTGCGCCGGGCTGGAAGCGCACGTCGTCACACCCGCTCGGCAGGAGCATCGTCGCGGCGAGCGCGGCCAACAGAAGCGTCGGATGCAGGACAGGGAGCCTCAAAACTCCTCCTCTCTGAGCAGGTCGAGGCGTGATTCGAGGCCGTCGCGCCGCGGGCGCAACTGCTCGGTGGCGATCGTCAGTCCCAGGGAGGTCGAGAAGCCGAGCGAGGCCGAGAAGCCGGTCGGCGGGCGTCCGTCGACGGTCTGCTGCGCCCAGGTGCCGTCCAGGTCGAGCGTGCGGCGCCGGTGGGCGAGCCGCAGCCGCGCGGTGGTCGCGTCGATGTAGGCGATCCAGGGGATGTCGCGGTCGTCGAAGACCAGGCTGGCGAAGCCGCCCACGAGGTGTTTGCGCTTGCGGCCGAACTCGTCGACCTCGAAGCCCGGGTCGGCGACCTCGATCGTAAACTGGCCCTCGCGGCTATAGGCCAGCAGAAGCTGGCCGCGCGTGTCGTCCTGGTAGGCGATCGCAAGGTTGCCCGAGCGATCGATGGCCAGCGACGGAAATTTGCCGGTGACTCCACTGGTGAGCTCCAGGTCGTCCTCGCGCTCGAAGTCGCCGGTGTCGACCACCGTGGTCGTCCAGGCGCCGTCGATGCGGCTGGCCAGGCGCAGATCGCCGCAATCTTTGTCGTGATAGGCGATAAAGGTCGACCCTGCGCTCGTGATCACGTCGGGGTGATACCCAAGGCCTTGGCCGGAGAGGCGGCGGCGCTGCTCCGAGCAGGCGGCCAAGTCGGATTGCTCCGAGGGGTCGTCGACCACGGCCATCGTCCACGGTCCGGCGTCGGCCTGGCCGCTGAGCACATTCAGAGAGCGTGCCTGGGCGTCGTGAAACGCCAGGTGGATGCGCCCCGTCGTGTCAATGGTCAGGTCGAAGTGCTCCGAGCCGCGGTAATCCTGCGAGCCGGCTTGTGAGCCGGAGGTGATGGGCGGGAGCAGGCGCCAGCGGTCGGCGGCGTCGTCGAGTTGATGGATGGCGACGCGGTACTTTCGGTCTTGCTCGAGCCAGGCGACGGCGACCGTCGACGCCGAGGTCGCCAGGGCCAGCTTGCGGCCCAGAGGGCGGGTGATGTCAGCCAGGGCGTACATCGTCGGCTCTTCGTCCGCCGTGCCCACCAGAACCTGGCCGTCGGCCGGATCGATGGCCGCCAGAAAGGTCTGGTCGTCGATGATGCCCAGGCGAACGGAGCGCCCAGCAGGAGTCTCTTCGAGAGGTTCGATGCGCGGAGGGATGCACTCGCCGTCGTCGGTGTCGCAGACCAAGCCGGCTTCGCAGGCGGGGTCGCAGGCGGTGGCTCCCGTGCGGTCGCAGCTCGCCAGGACGGCGAGCGCGACCAGCACGGAAGACCAGCATATACGGCGGGTGGTCAGTGTCACGGAAGCGTATGGAACTCCGGTTTACCCTCGGCCGGATCGGCCTGGTTGTTGAGGACGAAGTCGACGGCCAGATCCGAGCTGTCCGCGTTGCGGACCATCGCGGCGAAGAAGCCGTGCGAGCCAGAATAAGGATCGCCCGGCTCGCTCAACGTGTCCACCGTCCAGTTGCCGCTCGCATCGCGAGTGGCGATGTGCAGCTTGTGCCAGGTGGCGTCTTGGTAGAGCACGCGCACCGTGCCGTCGCTCTCGAGGCGCAACTCGACGTCCTCACCGATATCGTTGAGCACGTAGCCTTCGGTGGTGTCGCGCACGCCGTCGGCGATCGTCTCGCGGGTGTTCTGGCCGGGGATCTCGTAGACCAACTGCTGGGTTTGCGTGTCCATGTAGGCCAGGTGGACGTTGCCGTCGGCGTCGACCGCGCCGGAGACGTACGGGCCGCTGGCTGCGCCGAGCAGAGTGGCCTCGGCCCAGGTGTCGTTCGCGCGGGTGGACCAGCCGACCTGCTGCTGCAGGTGATCGTAGAAGGTCACCGCCAGGCCGTCGCTCGTCGTGCTCAGGTGGGCGTACAGACCGACCATCATCGGGTAGGCGCGCTTGCCGCGGGTGTAGTACGGCTCGCAGGCACCGTTGTAGCACTCGAGGCCGTCGCCGCAGCTATCGGCGCAGTCGTCGGTCGGCTCCGAGCAGGTGGGCGTATCGCCCGGGAAGCAAAGCTCGAATCCACCGCAGGCGCCGCCGCAGGGGTTGTCGGTCGCCGCCGCGTAGACCACCTCAGGGGTGGGGGCGAGGGCGTCGAGTGCGGCGTCGGCCGGGAAGTCGATGTAGCGAAGCTGGGTCTGCCAACCGTCGGTGGCGTCTTCGACCTGGAAGGCCGCGTAGACCGCGTAGACGTTGCCGCCCTGGATGACCATGCTCGACCACAGGCCGGTGTCGCCGGCGTCGTCGAGGGTCTTGAGTTCGAAGGTGTAGCCGTCGGCGCCGCTGGTGCCGCGGGCGTACTTGAGGTCTCCGTTTTCTTCGTCGCGGTACAGCACGTGGATGTTGCCGTTGGCGTCGACGCCGGTGGCGGTGTGCGTGCCGACGTTGGTGCCGGTGTCGGCGATGCCGCCGCGGGGGCCGTCGAGCGCGCCTTCGACGTCGCCGTCATCGGGCAGGCCGTCGACGAAGTACCAGGTCGGCTCGCCGTTTTGGTCGACGGTGGCGACCATCAGGTCGGTGTAGGTGCGGTTGTAGACGGCGGAAGCGCGCACGTCGCCGTTTTGGGCGACCGAGGCGTACTCACCGTGGACGCCCATGGGCAGCGGCGGAAGCGAGACACACTCGCAGGCCGCGCCGGTGACTTCGCAGGTGGTCGAGTCGCCGGTGCCCTGGCTGGTCGCCTTGGGCTCGAAGCCCGGGTCGCAGACGGTGTCGGCGCACGGGTCGGGCAGGTCTTGGCAGGAGTTCGACGCGTAGCAGCAGAACTGGTCGTCGCCGCAGCCCTCGCTGCAGGCGACTTCGCAGGCGCACATGCCGTCGTCGCCGCAGGTAGCGATTTCGCCTTCGGGGCAGGAGCATTGGTCGTCGGTCTCGCAGGCGCCTTCGATGAGCTCGCAGGTGCCCTCGACGCATTCCTGGTTGTCAGCGCACGCCGGCTCACAGGTCTGCGGCTGGTCCTTGCTGCCGGCGTCGTCGTCGCAGCCGGTCAGGCCGATGGCGGCGATGGCCACCACCAGAATGCTGGCGCGACGGAAGAGTTGGGTCGACTTGCGCCGACGCCACAGCAGCATGGCCACGCCGAAGATGGCCAGGAGTCCTCCGGCCGCGCCCATCGGCGAGCTGCTTCCGGCGGCCTGACAGCCGGCCTTCGGCTCGCTGGTGTCGGTGTCGAGGGTGGGCGCGGCGTCGTCGTAATCCATCGGCTCCCAGACGACGTTTTGCTCGTCTTCGGAGACGTGGCCGGCGCTGTCGCGCACCTGGGCGACGAGGCGGAAGTGCTCGGGCGCGCCGATGGCGGCCAGGTCGATGGTGCGCTCGGGCAGCCACGGCGTCCACTGGCTCTCGCCTTGGCCGTCGACCACGCGGTAGCGGAACATCAGGTCTTCGGGGGCGTCGACGGCGTCCTGCGCGTCGAGGGTGACGAGCTCGCCGTCACGCTCGATGGCGAAGTCGGGCGCCGAGTAGTCGACGGTCACGAAGGTCTGGGCCGGCTCGAGCTCGCTCGAGTCGGCGTCGCCGCGGAAGCGCGCGCGCACTTCGATGCGGTGCTCGCCTTCGAGCACGAGCATCGGGTCTTGGATTTCGAGGCGCGTCGTGCGCTGGTACATGCTCCAGATGCCGCCGTCGACGCGGTAGCTGTACTCGATGTCCGAGGACATCTCGGCGTTGGCATAAGCCGGCAGCACCGAGACGACGTCGACGATGGCCTTCGGGCGCGGCACGCCCGAGGCGGTCCACTCGCTCAGGTCGACGGAGGTGTCGACGATGCTCGTGTCGAGCATCATCGACATCGGCTGGGTGCCCGCGGGCACCAGGTCGGCGTACAGCGCGATCATGGTGTTGTTGTCGACGCTGGTGATGTCGTCTTGCTCGAGCGCGATGCGCATGCCCACGAACTCGGGAAGCTCGATGGGCTGGCTGATGGAGCCGGCCAGGCTCGGCAGCGCCATGCCCATGAGCGTCGGAATCAGGTCGATGATGCGCTGGGGATCTTCTTTGAGAAGCTCGGTGCGAATCGGTCGGATATTCTGCACGGCGCCTTCGAGGTCACCGAGCACCGGCACGATGCTTCCCTGGCCGTCGGCGGCCAGCGCAATCGGAAGCAACATGTCGGCGCGCAGGGTGAATACGCGCACGAAGCGCTCCTTGGCGAACACGTAGAAGTGCAGGTCGAGGTCGCGCCAGTCGAGGGTCATCAGCGGGTCGTCGATGGCGTAGGTGTCGCCGTCCGGGGTCACCGTGTTGGCGCCCAGCTTGACCGTGGGGCCGGTCTGCGGGGCGATTTGCAGGTAGAGCATCGCGTCGCCGCCGGCCAATTTTTTGATGCTCGGCAGCAGCGCGCCGAGGGTGTTGGCCGAAAGCTGGGAGACGTCGTTGCTGTCGATCTTCATGCACAGCGCGCCGCTTCCCCAGGTCGACCACAGGACATGCTCGACCGAACGCTTGTGCATGCCGATGCCGACCATGAAGGGGTCGCCGCCGGGGCGCGAGTCGGTCAGGATGGACGACGAGCGGTCGACCGGATCGAAGCTGGGGCGCGTGGTCGGGTCGACGGGGATGCAGCGGGCGAACTCTTCGGGCTGGGAGCCGATGCGTCCGCCCAAGTTCAGCCCGGTGTCGACGTCGGCCATGTCAGCCAACTTGAACATCGTGTGGACTTTGGAGTCGGGGTTTTGGGTAAAGTCGCCGATGACCTGGCCGAGCATCAGGTTACCCTCGACGCCGAAGCTTGCGGGCACGCAGGTGCCGTCGGAGTACATGCACGATTGGGTGCCGTTGTTGTCTCCGCAGGTCGAGTTGCTCGGGCAGACCGGCTCGCCGTCGCCGCAGGCGCGGCAAAGCTGCTGGGCTTCGAGGTCGGCGATGGTGTCTTCGAGCATCGACTTGACCTGGTCTTCGAGCTGGCCGCGCAGCAAGCCGCTCAGCCAGTTACCCACCGTGCAACCGATGCCGCCGTCGAGTTCGAAGTCGACCTGCTGGGTGATGTCTTCCATCTGGATCTCGCCCAGATCGATGCGTACGTCACCGGTCGGCGAGTTCTGGTCGATGCTGAACATGACCGGCAGGGTGGCGTCGAGTGTGCCGGGGGTGCTTTGGGACGCGCCTTTTTCCCAAAGGTGCACATCGCAGTCGATGGTGCCCAACCAGCCGGTGTCGTACTCGATGTCGAGCTCGTCCTGCCAGTTTCCGTTGGCGTCTTGGCCGCCGATATCGCCGATGGTGATCGCCACCTCGAGGGTGTCCGAGGGGACGGGAGTGATCTCGGCGTCGTCGACCGCCAGGTCGATCTGACAGCCCGGCGAGCCGTCGGCGCAGGTGTGGTCGAGGCAGATCGCCGGGTTGTTGCCGTCGTCGCGCGGCACGCAGAAGCTCAGGCCACCTGGCTGGAACTGGCTGATCAGGGTGGGTACCTGGCCTTCCAGATAGTCGAAGCCCGACTGGGTCACACGCACTTGTGCGCCGCGAGTAAGGGTTTTGTCGTAATGTTCGGCGGGATATTCCGCCGTCTCGAAGCCCTCGCAGTCGCAACCGCTATCGGAGCAGGCGGCCATGAAAATGGCCATCGACACCACCGCTAGCTTGCGCGTCATCCAAGAGGGGAGGCCCCAGCTGCGCTCCACCATTCGTCACTCCTCATCATCAGAAAGAGCCGCGGACAAAAAGTCCGGCGGCGAGTTTTTCAAGTAGTCAACATAGTATGCGGGCTCGCGCCCAGATTCCAGCCGGTCTTCAATGATCTCTTCTTCGAGCCAATCTTTGACCTCGCCGACCATCGGAGATGGCTTGAGGCCCAGGGTCTTCATGATGCCGTTGCCCAGCCCGGAGGGGAGCTCGGGGCGGAGCGTGCCGGCCTCTTCGAGCGCCTCGATGCGCTCCTCGAGTTGGTCGATCTGCTCGAGGGTGTGCGCCTGGCCAGTGTCGGTCACGTCGACCACGGTGGCCCGGGCAAACGCGAGCATGCTGTCGACGTACGGATCGGCGCGGCGCACGTAGCGACGCACCTGCGCGTCGGACCACTGCGGCTCGTACTGGCGCTCTCGGCCGTGATAGCGAACCAAAAAGCGCACCTCATCGGCGGTGTCGTTGTCGAAGCGGAAACGCCGCGCGATCTCGCCGGCGAGCATCGCCGCCTGCTTCTGGTGTCCCGGAAACGCGATCGTGTCGTCTTCTCGGACGATACGTGTCCAGCGTTTGCCGATGTTACACAAAAGCGACGCCCAGCGCAGCCGTCCCGCTCGCGGGGCCTGCTCGAGGACCTGGAGGGTCTCGGTAAACAGGTCCCGGTGGGGCACCGGGCTGGTCGTGTGAAAACCAATCAATGAGTCGACTTCGGGCAAGATGATGCCAAGAATTCGAATCTCATGCAAAAACCGAAGCGATTGGGACACGAACGGCCCCTTGAGCAGCTTGGTCATCTCCTGCAGCCAGCGCTCGGCGCTGATGTCGAGGATGCCGTCGGCGCGCTCGGTGGCCGCCTTGCGCAAGTCCGCTGTGGGCTCGAAGCCGAGCTTGCTCATGAACCGGCCGATGCGAAGGATGCGCAGCGGATCTTCGGCGAGCGTCTCGAGCGGGTCGCCGATGACGCGCAAGATGCCGTCTTGCAGGTCTTTCTTGCCGTCGTACGGGTCGACCAGGTCGCCGTTGCCGTCGAGCGCCATCGAGTTGATGGAGAAGTCGCGGCGGCCCAGGTCCTGCTCGATAGTGTCGCCAAACTCCACGATCGGGTGGCGGCTGCCGCGCCGGTAATACTCCTCGGAGCGGTAGGTCGTGATCTGGACGTCTATCGGCTCGCCGTCGGGGCCGTACAAGACCGCGCCCACCGTGCCGAACTCGGCGCCCAGCTCGTAGACCTGGAAGTTGTTGCTGCGCAGAATCCTGGCGGTCTCTTTGGGCCGCGAGTCGGTGCAGAAATCCCAGTCATCCAGGTTTTCGACCGGCTCGCCGAGTTCGTAGTCGCGTACAGCGCCGCCGACCAGATAGAGGTCGCGTCCGGCGTCTTCGAAGGCTTTGAAGAGTTTTTTGACGGAATCGGGATATTTCATGGTGCGTCGTTGGTATGAGTTGTGGGGCCTCTCTATAGCAGACGTCGCCCCAGAGGGCGACCGTCGCGAGGCCAAAACCCCTCGACAATGAACCCTCATTCACCCATCATAACCCGAAACTCCACGACCCCGAGCAACCCCGAAACCCCAAAATCCCAAAACCCCTAAACCCTAAACCCCCGAGACCACCATGATCGATTACGGACTGACAGAAGATCAGAAGATGTACCAGAAGACGGCGCGCGACTTCGCTCGCGACGTCATCCGCCCGGTCGCCGAGCACCACGACCGCACCGGTGAGTACCCCTGGGAGGTCATCAAGAAGGCGCACGAGCTTGGCTTGACCAACACGATGGTCCCCACCGAGTACGGTGGCCTGGGCCTGGGCACCCTCGACTCGTCGATCATCACCGAGGAACTCGCCTGGGGCTGCACCGGCATTTCGACGGCCATGGAGGCCAACCAGCTCGCCAGCGGCCCGGTGATCATGTACGGCACCGACGAGCAAAAGGAGAAGTACCTGGGCATGCTCGTCGGCCCGCCCAAAGAAGACGGCACCCCGCACATGGCCGCCTACGCGGTGACCGAGCCGGGCGCCGGCAGCGACGTCGCCGGCATGGGCACCACCGCGGTCAAAAAGGGCGACAAGTACGTCCTGAACGGCCAAAAGATGTGGATCACCAACGGAGGCAAGTGCTCCTGGTTCTTCGTGGTCGCCTACACCAACAAGGACGCCGGCTACAAAGGCATGAGCGGTTTTATCGTCGACGCCGACACCCCCGGCATCGAGGTGGGCAAGAAGGAAGACAATATGGGGCAGCGCGCCTCGGACACCCGCGCCATCACCTTCGACGACGTCGAGGTCCCCGAGGAGAACCTACTCGGCGGCAAAGAGGGCGTGGGCTGGATGCAGGCGATGCACGCCTTCGACAAGTCGCGCCCCTTGGTCGCCGCCGGCGCCGTCGGCCTGGCCCAGGCCGCCTTCGAGTACGCCCGCGACTACTCGCTCGAGCGCAAGGCCTTCGGCAAGCCCATCGCCAAAAACCAGGCCATCAGCTTCATGATCGCCGAGATGGCCATGAACATCGAAGCCGCCCGTCAGCTGGTGCGCAAGGCCGCCTGGCGCCACGACCGCGGCGAGCGCAACACCAAAGAAGCCGCCTTCGCCAAGGCGTTTGCCGCCGACCAGGCGCAGAAAATCGCCACCGACGCCGTGCAGGTCTACGGCGGGTTTGGCTTCAACAAAGAGTACCCGGTCGAGAAGCTGTACCGCGACTCGAAGATCTACCAAATCTACGAGGGCACGAGTCAGATCCAGCGTCTGATCATCAGCCGTGAGATCGTAACCGACCGGCAGACCTCGTTCTTGAGCACCTGAGCCCCTCCCCAGCATAATCTGTGCGTCACTCACGCTAAAGGAGTCACGCATGGCATCCCCGAAGAGACGCGGCCGCCCATTCTGGTCGTCCCTCGTTCAGAAGTACGAGCAGTCCAGCGACATCACCCAGAAGGAATTCGCCCAGAAGTACGGTGTACGCACCGACACCTTCCGAAGCTGGCTGTACCGGCTGCGCCGCGAAGAAGCATCCACAGCCGGCCCATCCGCACCTCGATTTATCGAAGTCGACACCAGCCAGGTCGACCCATCGCCCCAGCAGGTCACGCTCGAGCTCGGAGAGTTGCGTTTGCATTTGACCGCGCTGCCCGACCCGGGATGGCTGGCTGAGCTCGCTGCACTCAAGGAGGCGAGCTCATGCTGACCTTACCCAGAGGAGTGCGCATCTATCTCGCCCGCGAGCCGGTCGACATGCGCAAGGGCATCGACGGTCTGAGCGCTTTGGTTCGCCAGTTCGGCGAAGACGTCTTTTCCGGCCACCTTTTCGTGTTCATCTCCAAGCGAGGCGACAGACTCAAGATTCTGACCTGGGACACCGGCGGCTTCGTCGTCTTCTACAAGCGTCTGGAGAAGGGCACCTTCAAGCGACCCAAAATCGCTGCGGCCGACGCGACCCTTCGACTCGACGCAGCCCAGCTCACACTTCTTTTGGAGGGCATCGACTTTAGCCGACTTCGACGCCCGAAATTGTGGCAGCCGCCGGAAACCAGAAATGCGAGCTAAGGGATCGACATCCGATCACTTCTGTGATCTAACCTGCTCTATGGCCGAGCGGATCGACATCCCGACCCCAGAAGACATCCAGAAGCTCGATGGTGCGAGCGCTCGGGGTCTTCTGCGTCAGCTCGCCGCGCTCATTGCCACGCTCTACGCGCTCATCGACGACTTGCGCGAGACGATCGCTCGCCAGAGCCATCAGCTCGAGCAGTTTCAACGGGCGATGTTTGGAAGCTCGTCGGAGCGACTGCCGTCGCTGAAGACCCAGCTTCGAAAGAAGCAAGCGCGCCGGGAGACTGCCGAGCAGAAAAAGGAGCGGCTGCACAGGGCGCAAAAGCGGCGCGAGAAAAACGCCGAGAAGAAGCGAAAGGCCGCGCGCAAAGAGGTGGTCGAGCATCCCATCGTCGAGCCCAATTGCCACGGCTGCGGCCGACACTCCCACCAAGCAAGCCCGCTGGCCGATGCGGTCAGCTACGAATACGAGTACGTGCCGGCGCATTTCGTGCGCCGTGAGCACCGCCAGCATCGCGCGGTGTGCGAGTGCGGCGAGTTTCTGTACGGCCAAACGCCTCAGCGGGTCTGCGAGGGCGGGATGTACGGGCCGGGGCTGCACGCCAACGTGGTGGTGTCCAAGTGTGCCGACAGCCTGCCCATCGAGCGGCAGGCAAAGCGGCTTCGCCGCGTCGGTATCCCGATGAACAAGAGCACGCTTTTGGACCTGTACCACCGCACCGCCTGGCTGTTGCGGCCGCTGTGGGCCTACTTGGTCGGCGACGTCGCCCAGAGCGCGGACGTCTCGGCCGACGAGACCCCGATTCGGGTGCAGGCCAAGGGAAAATGCCGGCGCGGATGGATGTGGACGTTTATCGCGGGCAAAAAGATAAGCTACGTTTACAGCCCGTCTCGCGGCGGCGAAACCCCGGTGCAGGTGCTCGGCGGGACCACCGGCACCCTGCAGGTCGACGGCTACACCGGCTATAACAAGGTGACCTGTCCGAGCGGCCGCGAGCGCGCCGGCTGCTGGGCACACGTGCGCCGCAAATTCTTCGAAGCGCGCTCCACGGCCCCTGTGGAGGCCGACCACATGATGTCTCAGATTTTGGAGCTCTATGGGGTGGAGTATCTTGCGGCAGACGAGCCAGTTATCGGAAGTAAGCCACATTTGCTGCTTACGCTGCGCCAGACGAAGAGCACAAAGATAATCGGCGGTATTTTTGAGTGGCTCGATGTCCAAAAGCCGCTGCATCCGCCCAAGAGCCCGCTGGGCCGCGCCATCAACTACACGCTCAAGCAGCGCGAGGCGCTCAGCGTCTTTCTGAACAATGCGCAGGTCAGCCTCGACAACAACCTGAGCGAGCGAAACCTGCGGCTCATCGCGCTGGGCCGAAAGAACTTTCTCTTCGTCGGAAATGATCAGGCCGGCGAGAACTTGGCCATCCTGCAATCGCTCGTGGCGACCTGCATCGCCAACGACGTCAACCCCCAGGACTACCTGGCCGACGTCTTGATGCGCATCCAAGACCATCCTCAGTCAGCCATTTCGGAGCTGATGCCGTACAACTGGGAGCCTCAGGATTGAGATGCGGGGCGGGTTTGCGGTAGGGTTGAGCTATGCAACGATGTCTGCCAGTCGGTTACGTGAGATCTACAAAGAGGTGTGAGCTAGGGCGGACAAACAACAATTTGAGGGTCGACCTGGCAACCGTGGTGGGTTGTTGAGCATCGAGAACGACTACGTTCCAAAAACGCGACCCCCAAATCGTAGTTTGTCCGCCCAAATAGCGCGCCTCCCCTCGGACGCCCTCCGGTCGCCCGAGGCTACCGAGGCGCCGCAAAAAGCGCGGCGCGCGCTCGCGATGCTCGCTTGGAGGGCATCTTGGGGCCTTGAGGCGGTGTCAGACACCATGTTGACCGGCACTTTGGCAGAATCGGTCGATTCATTGCCACGAGTTCACCACAGCATATCGCACGTCCTCTTCGAGTTCCGGAAAGAGCTCGGCGAACTCTCGAAAGGTCATGCGGCGCCGTCCTCGAACGGAGATGGGTTCTTCCAAGACGACGCCCTTCGCCAGATGTAGCAGAACCGACACGCTGGGTACGTTTTCGAGCAACCTGCGAACTCCGTCGACAACCTGGCGGTCAGCGTCTTTTCGCCTAGATACGATGTGGGTGGCGCCGTGCCCTGAGTTGACGAGCACCACCGCACCGTCCTTGTGGCCCAACGCGGCAGCGCCGATTGGACTGCCGGATGCGTCCTTCAGGTAGAACGCATCGCCGAAGGCGGCTTCGATTTGCGACTGTTCTGTGGGGGCCGCAACTGCCAAAAAGTATGTCATTGAGGGCCTCCGGGTCGAAACAGTGTCAGAAGACTTGTCTTCAGCGCGACCGTCAAGATCGTCGTGAACTATCCGCCCACAAGGTAACGTCCACCTCGCGGACTGACGCGGTGCCAGACACCGTGCGATGGCTGCGAAAGACGGGGCGTTGGAATCTGGACGCCTCGTCGGTATATTTAGGACGCGTGGTCGCCGGTTTCCACAATACTTCTTACCCTCCATCCTCATGGATCGACAGATAGATCGCACAGTCGTCAAGAAGGTGAGCTTACACGAGGCTGCGAGCGACGCCGCATTTTGGCGATCGCGTCCTCCCGAAGAGAGGATTGAGACCGTCGAGACGATTCGCCGAGAGTATCACGACTGGCCCGAGGACCCTGAGGATGAAGATATCCCCCGACTTCAGAGAGTTTATCGCGTGTGCAAACGTTCGTGATGTACGGTTTCTCATCGTCGGTGGATATGCCGTCGCGTACCACGGCCATCCGCGCTACACCAAAGACTTGGGCGTGTGGGTCGAACCCTCTGCTGAAAACGCTCGCCGACTCCTCCTGGCGCTCGAAGACTTCGGCTTCGGTGCGCTTGAGCTGAAAGTCGAAGACTTTCTGGAGCCCGACCAGATCATTCAACTCGGCTATCCTCCACTGCGTATCGATCTACTTACGAGCGTCTCTGGCTTGTCGTTTGACGAATGTTTTCCGAATCGTCAGAACGTGAAAATCGAGGAAGTTGAGGTGCCTTTTATCGGCTTGGATGATCTGAAGAAAAACAAGCAGGCAAGCGGGCGACATCAGGACTTAGCTGATCTTGAAAACCTCCAGTGAGCTTTATCGTCAGGGGGCGCCTCGCTGCGGAATTGGATTCAGGCACCGAGTTAATTCGCTGGGAGGGCCTTGTGACAGCTAGTAGTAGATTGGAGCCTTCACCTTCCCAAAAACACGACCCTCAAATCGTAGTTTGTCCGCCCAAATAGCACGCCGAAGATCTACTCCGACGCACTCCCAACAATACGCGCATACAGCGCTCCAAGTTCGTCGCGCACCTCCGCGATACGCTCGGGCGGCTTGCCCAGCCGCCGGAGTGCGGCATCCGGGATCTCGGCCAAGCCCGGCCGGATACGAATCCGCTCGAGAGAGGGGCCGGCGCTCCAGAAGTTGTCCAGACACTCGGATAGGGGCGTGGATGGCTCAGCGGGTAGATCGTCTTGCGAGCCCGCGGCGCGGGCGTTCGAGCTTCGAAGTCGGCGCAAATGATCGAGCAACTCCTCGCGTGAGCGGCCGCGCCAGCGGAAGATCAGAAACGGATCTTCATCGAACTTCTCGGCGAGGATGTAGAAGACCGCCGCGATGTGCTTGCAGGGATTGGCCGAGTCCGGGCAACTGCAGTGGGTCTCCATTTTTTTGTATGAAGCCGGGAAGAGCGAGAACTCACAGGCTTCGAAGGCCTCCTCGATGTCGGCGGGCATCTCGCCGGCTAAGAGTTGCGCGGCGAAGGCGGCGCGCTCGGACATCGCCTGCTCGACCTGCTCCCAGTCCTCGTCACCCAACGATGCACCGCCGATGTCGACCTTGTAGGGGTTGGGGCGTGAGCCCTGCACTTGGGCGTGGACCATGCCGTCGTCGATGGCGAGCGCGATGACCTGGCCGCCGCGGGCGTAGCGTTTGCCGCGCTTGATGCGGCTGCTGATGCTGTACGACTCGACCACCTCGACGAAGCGGCGCGACCACCACTCCTCGCCGATCTTGCCGCGCTTGCTCTTTGCTTTGATGCCGCCTTCGACTTTGCGCGGGGTGCTCTTCGGAAAGTAGCTCCAGCTCATGTCAGGGCCTCCTCGGAGAGTTCGACCAGCTCGCGGAGCTCGTCGGTGGTCAATTCGGTCAGCCAGGCCTCACCGTCGGTGAGCACCTGGTCGGCGAGGTTCTTCTTGCGCTCGATAATCTGGTCGATCTTCTCCTCGAGCGTCCCCTCGCAGATGAACTTGCGCACCTGAACATTCGAGGTCTGCCCGATGCGAAACGCACGGTCGGTCGCCTGGTCTTCGACCGCCGGGTTCCACCAACGATCATAGTGGATGACGTGGCTGGCCGCAGTGAGCGTGAGCCCGGTGCCGCCGGCATGGAGCGAGAGCAGGAAGAACGGCGGCCCGTCGGGGGACTGGAATCGCTCGACCATCTCGTCGCGCTTCTTTTGAGGTGTTCCTCCATGCAGGTAGAGGACGCGCTTGCCGAGCCTGCGTTGGAGCTGCTGGCGAATCAGCCTGCCCATCTCGGTGTATTGGGTGAAGATGAGCGCCTTGTCGCCGGCGTCGAGAATCTCCTGGGCCAGGTTTTCGAGGCGGTCGAGCTTGCCGGAGCGGTCGTCGACCGACGAGCCGTCTTGGAGGAATTGAGCCGGATGGTTACAGACCTGTTTGAGGCGGGTCATCATGGCAAGGACCAGCCCGCGGCGCTCCATGTCGTCGGCGAGTTTGATGCGCTCGAGCATCTCGTCGACGACGGCTTTGTAGAGCGTGGTCTGTTCTCTGGTCAGGTTGCAATACTCCTTGATTTCAATCTTCTCGGGCAGGTCGGAGATGATGCGTTCGTCGGTCTTGAGGCGTCGCAGGATAAACGGGCCGGTGAGACGGCGCAGGATCTCGGCCTTGCGCTCGTCGCCTTGCACCTCGATAGGCTTGGCGAGCTTTTCGTGAAATGCCTTGGCAGAGCCGAGCAGGCCGGGGTTCAAAAAGTGCATGATCGACCACAGCTCGAGCAGCTTGTTTTCGACCGGTGTGCCCGTCAGGGCGATGCGGTGTCGTGCCGACAGCGCGCGCACCGCCTGGGTGCGCCCCGCCGAGCTGTTCTTGATCTTTTGGGCCTCGTCGAGCACCACGCGATGCCAATCGACTCGCCGAAGCTCGTCGACGTCGCTTCGCACGACCCCGTAGGTGGTGACGACCAGGTCGGCCTCGGCGATGGCGTCTTGGAGAACGTCGCCGTGGCGCCGCTCGGGGCCGTGATGGACATAGACGTCGAGTTCGGGCGCGAATTTGTGCGCCTCGTGCTTCCAGTTGCCCACCACCGACAGGGGGCAGACGAGCAGCGTCGTGCCAGGCGATGTGCTCTCCGCGCGCTCCTCGACCATCCGGGCGAGGACTTGGATCGTCTTACCCAGTCCCATGTCGTCGGCCAGGCAGGCGCCGAAGCCGAGTCGTTCGAGGTAGCACAGCCACGCCAGCCCGCGTTCCTGATACGGGCGAAGCGTCCCGTCGAACTTCTCGGGAGTCTTGGCCGCGGCGAGTTGTTCTTCGAAATCTTGCTCGAGCAACTCGCCGAGCCAGCCGCCGAACTCGTGAGCGACGACCGGCAGCCTTTCAGCGGCTTCTTCCAGGCCCAGACCCGCTCGGATAGCCTCAGCAGCCGTCATCTCTCCGCCTTCGCCCTGCTCGAAGAGCCGCAAGGCGCGCTCGATATCCTCCGGGCGAAGCGACACCCACTGGCCACGCACACGCACCAGTGGCATTTTGAGCTCGGCGAGTCGCTCGAGCTCTTCCTTGGATAACTCCTCATCGCCGAGCGCGACTTTCCAATGAAAGTCAAGGAGTTGTCTTGCGCCCAGCCCACTGCCAGAGCTTTGCGGGTCGCTCGAGCTCTTCGAACGGGTCTCGAGCTTGGCGCCGAGTCGCCGCTCGGGCTCATCCCACCAGGCGGGCACGATGATGCCAAAACCCGACTGTTCGAGCACAGGGGCGTACTGGCTCAAGAATTCGTAGGCTTCGCCGGCAGATACCTCCAAGCGCGTCGGTCTTGCCTCATGGAGCGCGTCTTCGAGGGCCGGGAACAATCGAAGCGCGCGGCCCAGCTCTTCGAGCAGAGCCTCCTGCGGGTGCTCGATGTATCGCTCGAGGACTTGGAGCGTCTTTCCGGTGGAATGCCAGGCGACCTCGGCTTCGACCAGGAGGCTCGGGTCGTCAGCCGCCTGCAGCAAGAAGTCGATGCGCCACGCGCCGCGGCTGATGGAGACGACGTCCTCGTCGATCTCCGCGGCGGCATCCACCTTCGACGGGTTGGCGTCGGGATCGGGCGGCGAGAGCCGAAAGCAAAGACGCAGACCACGCTCCTGCGTCGCGCGGAGAGGCTGTGTCCATGCCTCGAGGTCTTCGCTGAGTGCGGCGACGTCGTTGGAAGAGGCGTCCAGCGTACCTGAGCGGCTCGCGAGAGCGTGGACCCATCGTTGATGGGCGCTGCCTGAAGGAGCCGGGCTTCGTTGGGCATCGCTGTCGGCCAACCTGTCGCGCACCAGTGTATCGACGAGCTTGCCAAGCTGGGAGATGAGGACGCGTCTAGTTGATGGAACCTCCGCTGCTTCCCAGCCGGTGTCCTTGGCGCTTCGAATCATGCTCTCGGTGACCGACGCTCGCGCCATTGGTGGCATCGCCTCGCGCAGCGCCTGCAGTCGCGCAAAGTCCTCGGCCGTCGCCGGCAGCGGTCTCCATACGGCCGTCGCGACGTTGTCGACGACTTCCAGTCCGGGGAGTAGCCGTCCCGCGCGAACAAATTCGTCGGCGAGGGCCGCAACAGCGCGCCAGTAGTGTACCGAGTCGCCCAGTTGGACGCCGCCGAGTTCTTCCGAAAGCTCGTCCAGTAGGCTGATTGCTGCACTACGATTCAGCGAGAGTGCCGGGACCGTCCACGGCGAGAGTCGATCACAGACGGCGTCGACGTCTTCGTCACGCACGAGCCCCGGCGAGGCCTGCGGTCCATCTTTGGTCGAGGGAAGCAAGAGCGTGAATTCGCCGGCTTCGAACTCGCCAAGACCTGCAAGGGGAGCGGCGTTGGCGAGCGCCGCGCGCAGGTCGGCTGCCGACGCGGCGAAGGGATGCGCGCGCGGCTTCGCCACCTTGGGGGGGCGTCCCGGCTTTGGCGGGGGTTGTGGGGGCAATGCTGGATCTTCGGCCCACAGTCGAGCTTCCCCGTCCAGGTGCCAACTCAGATGCAATAGGAGCATATTTGTCCTCTCGTTTGCCAAGCTTCGCGTCTAGGGCGGTAGCGAAATACACGAAACGCCGCGAGTGCCACGGTGCCCGACACTCATGATCATACAATTGCCCTCCAACTTGTGAACAATAATGAGTGCTAGACACCGTCTTGCCCGGCATCTACTCCGACACCCTCCCCGCGATACGAGCATGCAGCGCTCCAGGCTCGTTGCACATCTTCGCGATAAGTTCGGGCGGCTTGCCCAGCAGATATTACATGGTGTCAGGGGTCATGTTATGGTTGGGCAAACAAGACTCGAATTGTACCAACCCTATGAATCCCGAGCATCAACCTGCATCGGCCTCCGATGAGGCATGGCGGCGCTTCTGCGAGGAGTGGCGCCGCGCTGACGAGGCGCTGGAGTCGCTTCCCTATTGCAGCGTGTCGCTCACTCCCTGGGGCCTCGAGATTCACCGGGCGAGGTTTCGGTCGGGTCGCGCCGTCTACATTTTTCTGGGGCTGCTGGTCGCCTTGGGGCTGGCGGTCGCCCTGGCGCCCGGTGTGCTCGGTTTTTTGGCGCCATTCGTGCTCGTGGCCGGCCTGATGGCCTACCGCGACACGTTCGGGGCGCGCGCCGAGCGCCTGATGGTCGACTCCGACGCTGTCACCGTCGAGCGTCTTCGCAAGGGGAAGGTCGACGAGCGCGTGCAGTTCTCCGTCGAGTCGATGTATCTGCCCACCGCGCGCGTTCACCGTGAAGAGTTCTTCCAACGAGCGTTGGCTGATGACAAGCTCTCCGAGAAGGAGGTGCGTGAGCAGATGGGGCAACCCGGGGTGCACCTTTGCGACGTCCATGGCCAACGTGTCGTGTTCGGCGGCGATCTGGCTGTTCGGTACGAAGAGCCGTTGATGGGCACGAAGAATCACCAGGCCGAGATCGAGTGGCTGGCCGCCAAGATCGGTGCCTACCTCGAGTTGATGCGCGGGGCGTACGAACCAGACGCGCAGGTCACCGTGGAGCGGGCGCCGGCCTATGCCGAGGTGGACGCCTGGCTCGAAGAATTCGACTCGCCCGTGCCCCTCGAACATCAGGTCCGGGAGCGTTTGTCGAACGCTGAAACCTATGATTTTTTGCGTCCGCTCTACGCCGGTGCGTCCATCGAGGCGCCCGCCGATACGGCGATCGAGCGAACTGAGGATCGTGACTCAACGCGCTTCGAACTCCCCAGAGTAGGCGTTCGCGGCTCTGCGCGTCGCGCCGTCACGACGACACTATTCTCTAATCTGTTGATGGGAGGGCTGCTCGGCTTTTCGACCATCGCGGGCGTCGGCATCTTGGGGCCGCCCTGGGAGAATTTCGGGGCGGCTTGGGTGGTGCTGAGCCTCTTTCTGGCCATGCTCGTCGCGCTGTCGGCCATCTCGGTCGACCAGGGCCGGCGCGCGCTCCAGGCGGCGTTCGGGCGTGAGCGCATTGTGCTCGACGCGAGCGGGCTGAGCTTCGAGCGCTCGGTGCTCGGCTGGCGGAGCGTCGACTTTATCCCGGTCGACAAGCTCGAGGGGGTCGACGTCGTCGCCGACGTCTATTTGGGGAACAACGACGGCACCCACAACGTGTCGAGCTACGCGCTGTTGGTCTACAGCTTCGACGCCGAACCGTTGCGGGTTGCTCCCGGGCGATCTAAAGAGGATTTGTTGTGGCTCGCCTCGCAGATTCGCGACTTTATCGAAGCCGAAAACGGCGCGGTCGGCGTCGAGTATGTGCTCGATTTGTCGGCGGACGAGGTCGAGGCGTCGGCCGAAGTCGGGTCCGTCAACGAGGAGACCCACGAAAAGGTCGCGGCTAAAGAGACCGTCGGAGTCTGAAGCACTTACACGGTATCAGACACCATGTGACAGCATTCTTGAACCGGAACGGGGTCGAGTCCCATCATACAAACGCCCGAGGGTTCACAAGCGCCCCACGGCTTGTCTCAATGTAATGCCACACCCAACTGGAGTACCGAAGATGAGTGACGACACATATACCCCCCCGAAAGTCTGGGAACCCACCGAAAGCGGCGGCGAGTTCGCCTCCATCAACCGACCGACGGCCGGGCCGCGCTACGAGGAAGAGTTGCCGGTCGGCGAGCATACTCTGCAGTTGTACTCGCTGGCGACGCCCAACGGTCAGAAGGTGACGATCCTGCTCGAGGAGTTGCTCGAGGCGGGCTTTGAGGGGGCCGAGTACGATGCCTGGCCCGTTAATATCCTCGAAGGGGATCAGTTCTCGACGGGCTTCGTCGAAATCAACCCGAACTCGAAGATCCCGGCGATGGTCGACCACAGCTACGACCCGCCCCAGCGAGTCTTCGAATCGGGGTCGATTCTGCTGTACCTCGCCGAAAAATTCGGGGCCTTCTTGCCCGAGGACCACGGGGCGCGCACCGAGGCGCTCTCTTGGCTCTTCTGGCAGATGGGCAGCGCTCCGTACCTGGGCGGCGGCTTCGGCCACTTCTTCCAGTACGCTCCGGTGCGGCTCAAGTACCCCATCGACCGATTCGCGATGGAGACAAAGCGTCAGCTCGACGTGCTCGACAAGCGCCTGGCGGAGAACGCCTACATGGCCGGCGAGGAGTATTCGATCGCCGACATGGCTATTTGGCCGTGGTACGGCAAGCTGGTGCGTGACGAGATCTACGACAACGCCGGCGAGTTCTTGTCGGTGCACGAGTACGAGTGCGTGCGACGCTGGGCGGACGCGATCGCCGATCGCCCCGCGGTCATCCGCGGCGAGCGCGTCAACCGCACCTGGGGCGACGAGTCCGAGCAGGTGCCCGAGCGCCACGACGCCTCGGACTTCGACGAGTAATCGGTCCAAGCGTGAATCGAGCGCGTTCGTGATTACCCTGTGGGCACTTCAATGTGTCGATAATCAAGTAATCACTGACTGTGGAGCCCAAAGATGGATGCCAAACGCACGCCCGACGATCGCTTCGACAACCTCGCCGATTTCCCCTACGAGCCCCAGTATGTCGACGTCGACGACGGTGACGGCGGCACGTTGCGCATGGCCTACGTCGATGAGGGCGAGCGCGACGCGCCGCCGGTGTTGATGCTGCATGGCGAGCCGACCTGGTCGTATTTGTACCGCAAGATGATTCCGCTCTTCGTGGACGCGGGATATCGGGCGGTGGCGCCCGACCTGGTCGGTTTTGGGCGTTCGGACAAGCCGACGAGCCGCGACGACTACAGCTATGCGCGCTACGTCGACTGGACGCGCCAATTCGTCGAGAAGGCCCGCCTCGAAGACATCCACTTGGTGTGTCAGGACTGGGGCGGGCTGATCGGGCTTCGGCTCGTGGCCGACATGCCCGAGCGTTTCGCGAAGGTCGTGGCGGCGAACACCTTTCTTCCCACCGGCGACGAGCCGCTGCCGGACGCCTTTTTCAAGTGGCGCGACCTGTCGCAGAGCATGGACGACCTCGACGCGGGCGCGGTGGTCGACCTCGGCACCGTCGGCGAGCTCTCCGAAGATGCGATGGCGGCGTATCGCGCGCCGTTTCCGGACACATCTTACCAGGCGGCTGCGCACGTCTTCCCGATGCTCGTGCCGACCTCACCCGACGACCCCGCCTCGGAGGCCAACCGCGAGGCATGGGACACGTTGCAGCAATTCGAAAAACCGTTCCTGACGCTCTTTGGCGACTCCGACCCGATCATGCGCGGCGCCGACGTCATCTTCCAGGACATCATCCCCGGCGCCAAAGGCCAGCCGCACGGCACGATCGAAGGCGCGGGCCACTTCATCCAGGAGGATAAGGGTGAGGAGTTGGCGCGCCGGTCGGTCGAGTTTTTTCGCGGCTGAATCGGCCGCTGAAACGGTATCAGACACCGTGTGCGGCCCGGTATCAGGCACCGTGTGCGGCCCGTAGGACGGCACCGCGTCATCCCACTAGGGAAGGGCTTCGCCCGCTTCGACAATCTCGACGAATCGCTGGGCGAAGCGGGCGGCCGGGGCGCCGTCGACGACGTCGTGGTCGAAGTCGAGGGTGACGTGCAAGATCTCGCGCGGCTCGACCTTTCCGTCGACGAACCCTGGCTTGGTGGCGATGCCGCCGACGGTGATTCCGAGGGTGTGGGTGGGCAGGGCGAGCCCCCAACCGGCCCCGCTGCCGAACATGCCCACGGAGGTCAGCACGACCGTGCCCTTGAGCTTTTTGGTCAGCCGGGGGCTCTTGTCGACGAGGCGCAGGAACAGCCGGCGCAAGAAGCCGGGGGCCGCCGAGATCGCCATCAGGCGCTTGACGTTCTTCTCGCGAGTCGGCTGCTCCTGCACGTCGCGAATCTCGGCGTGAATCTGTCGGACCGACTTTTTGTTCGCCGCGCGCACGATATGCCCCACCGGAAATCTCTTTCCGTCCCGCTCGACCTCGATCATCGTCGAGATGTCGACGTCGTCGTACACCACCAGCCGGCCTCGCCAGTCGCGACAGGCGTGCACCTCCTTGTGGGCGTCGATGGCCTCTCCCGCACACGCCGCTAGGTACCCCGTAAACGAGAGTGACTCGCCGGTCTTCTCTCGGTGGGCGCGGATCTTCTGGCGCGGCTCGGTGACGTCGATCTCGAGCAGGCCGCGGATGACGGGTCGGTCTTTGACGACCCGGCCGACGTCGGTGACCAGGCGTCGCGCTCTTGGAAACGGGATGATCTGATGTGGTGCGTCGTTGCCCATGAGGGCTCCTGTTTGCTTCTCCTTGGCGTGGGCGGTCAATGTAGGCAACGGCGCGAAGCCGCCAAGTAGCGGATGCCGGGGATGCAGCGGCACCCTGAGGACTTGCAAGCTCGCGAGGAGGGTGGATAATGGCAGGCCTTCGACCCTGCTGGAGATTGTGTATGTATCGCTTTTTGTTGCTTATCGTTCTCTGTCTCTCCCTGCTCGCGACGGCCTGCGACGACGACTCGACCAACACCGGTGGCAACAACGCCGACGACACCGGCGTCGCTGCGGACACGTCCGATACGACCGACACTTCGGCGGCCGATGCTTCTGCGACCGACTCGGGCGCCGACGTCGACCCGTCTGATGCCTCGTCGGAGGATGCGTCCGACGATGCCTCGCAAGACGTCGCCGAAGACGCGGCCACCGAAGACGCCTCGCAAGACGTCACCGAAGATGTCGCCCAGCAAGACACCGGCTCGGGCGAAGATACGGGCGCCGACCCGTACGCCGGCCGCCCCCTGGGCCAATGCACGACCGACTCCGATTGCCCCGACAGCACCCTCGGCGCGAGCTGCTCGGAGGGGCTTCCCGGCGGCGCGTGCATGGGCTGCGGCGAAGACACCCACTGCCCCACGGGCGCGACCTGCTCGCAGTTCGGCGTGTGCACCTGGGACTGCACTGTCGATGAGGACTGCGCGCCGGGGCTCGAGTGCACCAGCGGCGGGCGCTGCGCGGCGATGCGCTGCACCAACGGTCAGTGCCCCGTGGCGCTATTCGGCTGCAACGACTCCGATCGCTGCGCCCGTGTCGAGTGCACCGGGGACCCGTCGGTCTGCCCCGACGGCACCACCTGCACCGACGGTTGGTGCATCGAAGACCGCTCGCTGTAACGCCGGCTCGGCCCGAGGACACACCCATGTTTAGCTTTCGCATCGACGACCATCTCGAGCTTCGCCTCCACGAAGAGCACCACGCCGAGGCGCTCTACGAGGTCATCGAGCAGAACCGCGAGCATATCGGCCAGTGGCTCCCCTTCGTCGACTGGACCGACGGGCCCGACGATACGCTCGAGTTTATCCGCGGCGCGCGCAAGCGCTGGGCCGAAGGGCGCGCGGTTCCCACGAGCATCTGGCTCGACGGCCAGCTCGTGGGGACTATCGGCTTCGTGAACATGAACCGGGAGCAAAAACGCGCCGAGATCGGCTACTGGCTCGCCGCCGAGCACCAGGGCAAGGGCATCGTCACCCGGGCGACGCGGGCGCTGGTCGACTACGGGTTCGCCGAGCTCGGGCTCTATCGCATCGAGGTTCGCTGCGAGCCTTCGAACGAGCGCAGCTTCGGGGTGCCCGAGCGCCTCGGCTTTACGTTCGAGGGCGTGGCGCGCGGCTACGCGACCTTTCGCGACCGGCAGATCGATCACCGCGTCTACAGCATCCTGCGCGACGAATGGGACGGGTAAGACGATGTCGCAGATGTCGGGGATGCAAAGGATGAAGCTGAATCCGCTCTATCAACTTCATTCGCGTCATCCCCCATCATCGAGTTTCATCCGCCCAGGCTGCGAAGATGCGCGCGAACTGCGCGCGCCAATTGGGCGGGAAGCGATGGCCGCCGTCGTGCTCGATGATCTCTACGGGCAGCTGACTCTTCGTGAGCAGGTCGCGCGTGGCGAAGAATGAGTCGCGGTAGCGCGCCTTTTCGGCGCGGCCGCCGATGACTACGAAGTCGCGGCGCACCTCGGGCTCGACGACCGCGTCGGGCGCGGGCGTCCAGCCGGCCGGCGAGATGGCGAGCACGCCACGGTAGGCGTCGGGGTATTTCGCAGCGAGGTGGACTGAGTGCATCGCGCCCTGTGAGAAGCCGGCGAGCCACAGGCGACCGGTGTCGAGCTTTCCGTCCTTGGCCTCGGCCAACTTGCCCACCACCCCCTGTAAGTAGGCATGGGTGTGCTCGGGCTCTCCTTGTTTCCAGTGATAGTGACCCTCGCCACGCTCGAAGGGCGCCGGCAGGCTGATCGCGGCGATGCCTTCGGCGGCGGCGAGTCGGCCGACGGGGACGAAGTCGCGTTGGCTCGACCGGTAGCCGTGCAGCATTACCAGCGTGGGCCAGCCGCCGTCGGGCGATTCGCCGTCGGGCAGCAAGACGACTGGGGCGACGGGGGGCTGTACGTCGGGCGTTGGGTCAGCCTCGGCTTGTTGGGCAGGGGACGATGCCGGGGATGGTGCGGGCGTATCAGCTTGCTGGACGGACTGCGCGGGCCGGCTCTCACACGCCGCGCACATCAGCAGGGCCAACAGAATGCAACTCAACTTGGTCGGGTACTGCATGAAACTCTCGGGGGATACGGCCTGTAAACGTGGCGAGGCTCAGTGCTTCGCCAACCTCTTGAAACGTCGCGGGCTCCACCCCTGCATGATCGTGTCGCCGTCGATGCGGAAGGTGGGGACGGCGCCCGGTTTGGCGCCCTTGCTCTTGGCAAATTTGACCATCTCGGCCTTGGCCATCTTCGACTCGTCGATGTTCACGAGGCGATAGGGCACCTTGTACTCGTCGAGCCACTTTTTAGCGCGCCGGCACACCCCGCACCAGTGCGCGTAGTACATGGTGACCGGCTTCCATCCGTGTGCGCCGGCGACGGGGCGGGTGCGCGCGCCGGTCGAGGGGCGGCTTCTTGCGTTTCCGTTGATGCGGTTGATCCGGATGGCCGAGCCGCCGCCCGACGAGGTCGCCGTGCCTGTATGGCTGGTGATCTCGGTGTCGGCGAAGAGCTCGATCGCTTCGCCCTTCATGTCGAGCTCTTTGACGTGCGCGGGCATCTTCTCGTCGGACCCAGCGCGGCCGGCTCGCCGGTGGCCAGACGCGCGGCTCTTTTTGCGCACGAGCCCCGCGCGGCTGTCCTCGTCCTCGCCCACGCCGGCCATCAGGTGGACCGTGTCGCGCACCGCCAGCCCACGCAGCGCGGCCTGCTCGCCGGTGGCCAGGCGCGCGCCCACATAGTCGGCCGAGCGAAGCGTGGCGGTCGTCGAGTCGCCGGGCGCCGCGTCGACCAGGTCGGCCACGTAGTAGCGCTCGGCGAGCTCGGGGGTCTTGCCGTTGACGTGCACGACGACCGCCGCGCGCTCGGCCAGCGGGATGCGCGCGAGCTTGTCGGCGCCGTGCAGCCGACCGTCTTGCATGAGCGTACCGTAGAAGACGCCGTCGCCGTCGACCTCGAAGTCGACCGCCTCGGCCGGCGCGGCTTGCTCGGCGGTCGCCCGCGGCTCGTCGCCCAGAAGCTCGCGGGCGCGCTCGCAGCCGACGGACCCCAGACTGGTCGCGAGCGCGAGTAGGGACAAGAGCGCGGCGCGCGCAAGCAATGGGCGGTTTGTTCGAGACTTCATTTTTCCCTCCGGCGTTGTCGGGGCGAATGAGAGCACTCTACACGGTATCAGACATCATGTGGAGCGCCGCAGAGGCCAGTATACGGTCGGCACACGGTATCAGACACCATGTTGAGGCCTCAAAACGACGAGCCCCGCGCACCAGGAGGGTGGCGAGGCTCGTCGTGAACAGGGGCAGGTTGGGATCAGTCGAGGATGGTGAACTCCACGCGGCGGTTGGCCTGCCGTGCCTCGTCGGTGTTCCCGTCTTGGCGCGGTTGGGTCTCGCCGTAGCCCTTGGCCACGAGGCGGTCCTTGTCGACGCCTTTGTCGACGAGATAGGCCACCACGGCCTCGGCGCGCTTCTGGGACAAGTCGGCGTTGAACTCGCCGGTACCGCGCTCGTCGGTGTGGCCGGCGACCTCGACCCGCTCGATTTCCGGATGGGCCTCGAGGACCTTGGCGACGTTGTCGAGCAGCGGGAACGACTCGGACTTGAGGTCGGCGCTCAAGGTCTCGAAGAGGACGCGCTCGTCGAGCTCGACTTTGTCGTCGGCCAATTTCACGAGCTGCTTTTCGGCGCAGCCCTGGTTCTCGACGGTGCCCTTTTCGTCGGGGCAGTTGTCGAGTCGGTCGACCACGGTGTCTTCGTCACGGTCGGTGTCCGGGCAGCCTTTATTGGCTACAGGACCTGCCTGGTCGGGGCATTTGTCCTCGACGTCGGCGACCGTGTCCTGGTCGTTGTCGAGGTCGGGGCAGCCGTCCTCTTGCTCGAACCCGTCGTCGTCCTCGGGCTTGTCTTTGCACTCGTCGACATTGTCGGCGAGGCCGTCTTCGTCGGAGTCGGGCCAGGTGTCGGGGCAGCCGTCTTCGTCTTCGAAGCCGTTAGCGTTCTCGGGCTTCTCGGGACAGCCGTCCTCGTTGTCGACCAGACCGTCTCCGTCGGTGTCGACGGGCTGCGGCGCGGGCGCCGGCTCAGGGGTGGCGAGGCCGAAAGTCCAGGCGCCTCCAAGCAGGAACTCGAAGTGCGAAGTTTCGCCACCGTAAGAGAAGGCTTTGGGCGCGCGAATCCAGCGCAGGTCGGCGCGCACGCTGGCGGACCGCCAGACCTTGTAGCGCGCGCCGGCGCCGGCATACATCACCGTGTCGGCGTCTTCGCCCACGGCGTCTTCGTCGGACATCACTCCCATCGTACCGGCTCCGAAGAGGGCAAAAGGGGTGACGGTCATCGGGTATTGGCCGATGACATGGCCGCGCAGACCCATGATGTTGCCGCCTTCGGCGGTCACCGAGGGCATGAAGCTGGTCTCGGCTTCGATACCCACAAAGTCGAGCGGGTAATAAGCGCCGCGCAAGCCGAGCGCGCCCACCACGGGGTTCATCTCGGCCCAGGTGCTGGTGAAAGGATCGTAAAACTCGTGGTCGTTGGAGGCGAGGAAGCCGCCCATAAAGAGGCCGGCTTCGACCGAGCCGGCGGCCGGCACCTCTTGGGCGCCGGCCGGACCGGCCAGTCCAACGATCACAAGCGCGGTTGTGAGCGTTGTAGCAAGGCGCATCAGTGACTCCTGTGCGCTTTGCGACGACGACGAAGCAGGGCCAGGCCGCCGAAGAGGGCCAGCATCAGCCACGAGCCGCCGGTGGTGCCCGTCGAGTTGCAGCCGTCATCGACCAACGTCTGCGGGTCGCAGGCGTCGCCCAGGCCGTCGTTGTCCTCGTCGGCCTGGTCTTCGTTGGCGTCGAACGGGCAGTTGTCCAACTCGTTGGTCACCGAGTCGGCGTCCGAGTCGGTGGCATCGTCGTCATCACAGGCGTCGCCGATGCCGTCGACGTCACCGTCTTCCTGGTCGGCGTTGTCGACGAAGGGGCAGTTGTCTGCGTCGTTGTTGACGCCGTCATTGTCGGCATCGGTGCCGTTGGACGGGTCACACGCGTCGCCCAGGCCATCTTCGTCGCCGTCTTCCTGGTCGGCGTTATCGACGAAGGGGCAGTTGTCGTCGGCGTTGAGCACGCCGTCGTCATCGGCGTCGGTGTCGTCGTCGGTGTCGCACACGTCGCCGAGGCCGTCGGCATCGCTGTCAGCCTGGTCGCTGTTGGCGACGAAGGCGCAGTTGTCGTCGACATTCTCGACGCCGTCGCCATCGGCGTCGGTGCCGTCCGCGTTGTCGCACACGTCACCGAGGCCGTCGTTGTCGGCGTCAGCCTGGTCGGTGTTGGCGACGAAGGGGCAGTTGTCGTCGGCGTTGGAGGCGCCGTCGCCGTCGACGTCGGTGCCGTCGGTCTGGTCGCAGGCGTCGCCGATGCCGTCAGCGTCGGTGTCGTCCTGCGCGGCGTTGGCCACAAAGGGGCAGTTGTCGTCGGCGTTGAGCACGCCGTCGCCGTCGGCGTCGGTGCCGTCGGCCGAGTCACAGGCGTCGCCCACGCCGTCTTGGTCGGCGTCGTCCTGGTTTGCGTTGGCCACGAACGGGCAGTTGTCGGCGTCGTTGGCCACGCCGTCGGCGTCGCGGTCGTCGTAGTCTTCGGTGTCGCAGGCGTCACCGTGGTCGTCGCCGTCGGTGTCGTCCTGGTTGGGATTGGCCACGAACGGGCAGTTGTCGGCGTCGTTGCTCACGCCGTCGCCATCGACGTCGGTGCCGTCGGTCTGGTCGCAGGCGTCACCGAGGCCGTCTTGGTCGGTGTCGTCCTGGTTGGGGTTGGCCACGAAGGGGCAGTTGTCGGAGTCGTTGGCGATGCCGTCGCCGTCGACGTCGGTGCCGTCGGTGGTGTCACAGGCGTCGCCCACGCCGTCAGCATCGGTATCGTCCTGGTTGGGGTTGGCGGTGAAGGCGCAGTTGTCGGCGTCATTAGTCACGCCGTCGCCGTCGACGTCGGTGTCGTCGCGGCTGTCGCACGCATCACCCATGCCGTCGGAGTCGACGTCGTCTTGGGTGTCGTTGGCGGCAAACGGGCAGTTGTCGCACACGTTGCCGTACATGTCGCCGTCGAGGTTGCCCTGCCCGGAGTTGGCCACGAAGGGGCAGTTGTCGTCGCTCGTGCAGACGAGGTCGCCGTCGGCGTCGCCGGTGGAGTCGTCGCCCGTGCAAAGGTCGCACACGTCTCCGTTGCCGTCTTGATCGGCGTCATCCTGGTTGGCGTTGGCGTCGTTGGGGCAGTTGTCGTCGGCGTCGCAGTAGCCGTCGGAGTCGGTGTCACCGCTGGTGTCGTCGCCGAAGCAGAGGTCGCAGGCGTCGCCGCTACCGTCGCCGTCGGCGTCGGTCTGGTTCGGGTTCGCGTCGCTGTCGCAGTTGTCGACGTCGCTGCAAATGCCGTCGCCGTCGGCGTCGCCGCTCGAGTCAGCGCCCACACACTGGTCACACGGGTCGGCGGTGCCGTCGCCGTCGCTGTCGCTTGCCGCGCTGGTCGTCACCGTCGCCGAGGTATCGCTGCTGTTGTCGACCACGTCCTGCGTGTTGTTGAGCACGCCGATGTCGATGGTGGCGTTGGTGGCGCTCGAGCCGATTTGGACACCGATGTTGGAGCTCGTGATCCCGCCGGTGATCGTGGCATCTGCGCCGTGCAGGGTCACCGCCCGGTCGAACGTGCACAGTCCGACGTTGGTCAATTGGCCACCAGGAAGGCGAAAGTCGATGCCGAGTTTGGCGGTCGTGCCGGTCAACTTCACCCCGTCGACGACGATGCCCGTCTGGCTGCCGTAAAAGGCGAAGGCCGGCGTCGAGTTGTTGAAGTGGCCCCAATCGTCGACCGTCATGCCGGAAGCATCGAACGTGCCCGACGCGCTCCAACTCTGTGCGACGAACCCGATACCCGACACCGCAAGCGAGACGTTGCTGAAGGTGGAGTCGGGATGCAGGTTGCTCAGATTGAAGCCGGTGCCCGCGCCGCTGACCGTCACGTTCTCTACGGTGACCGGCGAGCCGTCGGTGCTGCCGGAGATCGCCTCGACACGCCCATTGATGGTCAGGTTGCGAAGCGTAGTGTTGCTGTTGCCGGCGAGTTGGAGGCCGTAGCCCGCACTCCCCGAGAGATCGAGCCCGTCGACGGTGATGTCAGAGCTGTTGGACAGGTTGATGCCAAAGCCCCACGGGCAGCAACCGCCCGAGCCACTGGTGCCGAAGTCGTTCCCATCGGCGCCTGATAGTGTCCAGGGGCCGGTGATATTATTCAGGTGGAGACCAAAGCCGCCACCGGCAGACGAGTTGTCTAGTTGGTTGTTGGTGAACACCAACGAGCCGTCCGCTCCCTCGAGGCGCGCGCCTGCGGCTGTGCCTCGGAAGTCGTTGCCCGAGATGACGGCGTTCGCGCCGAGCCCGCTAGCGTCGAGGGAGATATACGTGCCCTGATAGCTCGTGTTGAGCACGTCGAGGCCCGGCGAGTTAGGCGCCAAAACGCCGAACTCGATGCCGGTGATGGTCACGTTCTGGATGGTGACGTCGGCGCGGTTATCGGTGCGGATACCGGCGTTGCGCCCGTTGGGCCCGATGATCGTAAAGCCGCCACCGTCGAAGGTGACCCCGTCGGCGCCGATGGTCAGCAGTGGGGCCTGATAGGCGGTGTTGGTGTATCCCGAACAATCGAGATCGCCCGTCAGCGTGACGTCGGAGGTGATCGTGTCACCACAGGCAGGTTGCTGAGCGCTGGCGACAGCGGGAGCGAGCAATAAAAAAAGTGTCGCCACAAAAGCGGCGACGCGTGGAGTGGGAAGCGATAAGCTCGCAGATTTCATCGTGGCATCGAACACGTACTTCTCCCTCGAGGTGGGAATCCAAATAGAAAACAGAACTTTAACGTTGATGCTTCTAGGTGAGGTTAAGTCACGTTTGTTGCATGCACAAGCGTTAAAATTTAATTTTTTTGATTATGTTGGTCGTTTGGGGGTGGTAGTGTGTTCTCGGGGCTACTCGTGGTCCGTCGACTCGATAACGGGTTTGGCGGCCACGATAGCGACGAGGCCGGCGGTGGCGTTGGCGAGCATGATTCCCCAGAACATCCCGGAGATGCCAAAGAATTCGGCGCCCAGCCAGGCGAACGGGGCGATGAGGCCGACGGTGCGCAGCAGCGACAGCGCGGCGGCGGGGAAGGGGCGGTCGATGGCGTTCCACGCGTTGCTCATCGCCCGGAAGGTGCCCTGCAGCGCGTGGCCCAGCGGGACGATGGCCACGAAGAGGACGAAGACGGCGATCGCCTCGTCGGAGTCGGTGAACAGGTCGCCGATGGGCTCGGCGAAGCCGTAGAGTAGGCCCCAGATGGCCACGCTGACGGCGGCGACGGCGGTGCACGTGTAGATGATCGCCTTGTAGACGCGGTCCTTTTGGTGGGCGCCCCAATTTTGGCCCACCAAGGGCCCGAGCGAGGCGGTCAGGCCGTTGGAGAGCACCAGCGCGAACGCCTCGACGCGGGTGGCGGCGCCGTAGCCGGCGACGGCTTCGGTGCCAAAGCCTGCGATCAGCGCGGTGATAAAGGCGTTGGTCAGCGGGACGACCGAGCGCGTCGCCCCGGCGGGGGCGCCCACGCGCATGACCTCGCGCCACGACTGGAGCACCTCGGTCATGTCGGGCATCTCGAAGGAGATGAGGTCTTCGCGTCGCCGCAAGATCCAGAACGCGGCCACCAGCGCCACGCCGCGCGAGACGACCGAGGCGGTCGCCGCCCCGCCGATACCCCAGCCCTCCCAGTCACCCACCCCGAAGATAAAGAGCGGGTCGAGCAACATATTGAGCCCGGCGACCCCGAGCATGATGAGCGCCGGGGTGCGCGTGTCGCCCGTCGAGCGAATGGCGGCGTTGCCGATCATGGGCACGACCAGGAAAGCCGCGCCGAAATACCAGATCGACATGTACTCGGTGATGAGCGGCATGAGCTTGGGCGCGGCGCCCAGCATCGTGAAGATGGGTTCGATCGTCAGGTAGCCCGCCACCGAGATGACCGCCACGACGATGGTGGCCAGGGCGAGGGCGTCGGTGGTGACCCGCCGCGCCTTCGGGTGGTCTTTGCGGCCGACCGCGCGCGAGACCACCGAGGTCACGCCCACGCCCATGCCCAGGGTGAGGCTGCTCAAGAAGAAGACGACCGGAAACGTAAAGCTCATCGCGGCGAGCTGGTCGGTGCCGAGCTGGCCCACGAAGTAGGTGTCGACGATGTTCATCGTCATGATCGCCAGAATCCCCAGCGCCATCGGCCCGGCCAAGCGCACGATATGCTTGGGCAGAGAGCCCTTGGTCAGGTCGCGGTCGGCTCGTTTTTTGGCGGCTTGCGTCATACGTGCAGGTGGGGGGCGAACATGGTGTCAGACACCGTGTTGGAGCTGGGCGAACATGGTGTCAGACACCGTGTGGGGCCATCACATATCACGTGCGGCGGCAGTGACACGAGGCATCCTTACCGCTAAAGTCCTCATCTCGCACGCTCCTGTTTGCAATGGGCTGATGATGATGGCTACTCGAACATTCTTCGCTCGACTTCTCGTGTTGCTCCTCGCCTCCTCGCCTCTCGTCGGTTGCGGCGACGACGATTCGGCCAACAATGCTCAGCCCAACAATGCCAAACAGGACGTCGGCGGCGATACGGGCCAGCCCGACGCCGGCGCCGATGCTTCGGCCGACGTACTAGAAGATGCAGCGGACCCCGATCTCGGTGCGGCGCAACCTCTCTTCGAGCCCGGTCCCTTCGAGGTGGGCTACCGCGAAATCGAGGTCACCTACGACCCGGCCGGCGACGTCACCGAGCGCACACTGCCCGTCAAGGTGTGGTATCCGGCCGCCGCCGATTCGGGCGCCGCGCCGGCGAGTTACGCCGTCGGGGGCATCGTCGAAGTCGAGCCCGAGCTCGCCCTCGACGCGCCGCCAGCGTCGCCCGACGGGCCGTTCCCCGTGACCATCTACTCGCACGGCTCCGGCGGTGAGGGCCTGCTCGCCTATCCCTACGGCGAGCTGTTCGCCTCCTGGGGCTGGGTGGTCGCCGCGCCCAACCACGTGGGCAACACCGCGTTGGACGCCATCGGCAACAGCAGCGCCTCGTTCGCCGCTAACACGCTCAACCGGGTGACCGATATCACCGCCGTGCTCGACGCGCTCGAGACCGGCCCGGGCGACGAGGCGCTCGACGGGCTCTCCGACCTCGAGCAGGTCTTTCTGTTCGGCCACAGCTTCGGCGCCTACACCACCCTGGCCGTGGGCGGCGCCGACATCGATTTCGACGCCCTGCAGGCAGGCTGCTCGAGTTACGGGGACGGCAGTTGTGAGTTTTTGGCCCAAGCCGAGGTCGAGACGACCTTCCGCGACGGCTTTGGCGATGCGCGCGTCGACGCTATCGGCCCGCAGGCGCCCGCGCTCGTGCCGCTCTTCAAAGACGGCGAGCTTGCCGCCATCGACGTGGCGACGATGCTCCAATCGGGGCGCCTCGACGCGACCACTACTCAGGACGAGCAGGCCGTGCCGGCGTGGAACGGCCTCGACAACCCCAACGATATCTGGGTCGAGATGCCGCGCGGCGCCCACTTTAGCTTTATCACCATCTGCACCGACCTGACGCCCGATCTGCTCGACGTGTTTCGTCCCGACGCCACCGAGGACGGCTGCGGTGAGGAGTTCATCGACACCACGGTCGCCGTCCCCACGCTGCGAGCCTACTTACTCGGCTTCGCCCAGTGGCAGGTCCTTGGCGAATCAGCATGGGCGACGGTAATCTCCGACGATCTCGTCGATGGTTTCGTCGTGACCACGCGTTGAGGCAAGAATACGCGTCGAGATGAGGCGCCAGACACCCAGGAGTTGTCATGAAGTCGAAAATCATCGCATCACTCGCCCTGATCTTGACCTGCGCGCTCGTCGGAGCGTGCGACTCACCCAAAAACGAGTCGGCCGAGCTGGGTACGGCAGGCGAGCCCCCCAATCGGTGCGAAGAGTTCATTCGCAAGTTGGAGAAGTGCGACCCGACCGCATCTGATATGTCCGACGAGGTCCGCCAGGAGATGCTGCAGGATTGCCCGGAGTCGGCGAGCCGGTGTGCAGAGCTTCCCGTGGAGACGAACGCCCAGTGCAGCAAGTTCATGGGGTGTTTGTACGATGAGTGACGCCCCAGCCCCCAGCCCCTCACACACACCTTTTGCGTAACACGCATCAGTAGACATTTCTTCTCCTTTTCAGTAGCTTTGTCGCAGGTCCTAAAGATTAACCGATCGGTCGGTAGCGCTGTCGCCCGTACCGGTGCGGTCGATGATTTCCGTTTGGAATGGATTTGCGATGAAGCTTGGAATGAGAGCGTCTGCTCTACCGCTGGTTTTTATCTTCTCGTCGTTGGCTCTCAGCTTGTCGGCGTGCAGTGACGACGCCGACGAAGTCCAGCGAGAGGCCGCCCCCGAAAACGACGGCATCTACGGCTTCGTCGACGGCTGCTACACGATGGACGCGGTGGCGCCAGGCAAGGCCAAAGCAAAATTCTTGGCGCCGGCCGACGACGGGCAGGGATTTGCGTTTTCGGCTGCGGACGCCGCGTCGGCCTCGCGCTTCACGATGAGGGCGTCGGACCTGGCGACCTACCTGTTCTACGACGAAGAGGAGCAGTATTTCGTGGCCGAAGAGGGCGAGTTCGTGCGCAAAGCCGAGCTCAGCTCCGACATCTTCGAGCTCGACGACGCTTACCTGCCCGGCGCGCAGTGGCAGCTCGAGGTCTCGGTCCACGACGAGACGCGCTTCCAATTGCGTCATCTGAAGTCGGGCCAGTACCTGACCACCGGCGGGCTGACCGAGAGCGCCGATGAGGCGGCGGTCGTCACGCTGTATCCGGCCGAGGGTTGCGCGGAGTACCCCGAGCTGACCGTCGATGCCGAAGGGGAGGTCACGCCTCGTCAGTTCGACGACGGCTCGGTGTGGGGCATCGTCGAGACCCACTCGCATATCCTGTCGAACTTTGGCTTTGGCGGTGCCGGCATCTTCCACGGCTCGGCGTTCCACCCGCTGGGCGTCGAGCACGCGCTGCCGTCGTGTGAGATGTTCCACGCCGCCGAGGGCCGCGCCGACCTGTTTGGCTTTGGCTTCGACCAGGGCGACGACCTCGACCAAGATGCGCTGCTTCAGGGCATCGTCACCGGCCGCACGCCCGAGTTCAACCACCACACCGAAGGCTATCCCGAGTTTACTGACTGGCCGAGCGCGCACGACAGCTCGACCCACCAGACGCAGTACTACACCTGGATGAAGCGCGCGTATCTGGGCGGGCTTCGCCTGATGGTCCAGCACGCCACGACCAACCAGATCATCTGCGAGCTTCTGGCCGGCAGTGACACCCAGCCGATCCGCTACTCGTGCAACGACATGGTCGCCGTCGACCGGATCATCGAGGAGACGCGTAACCTCGAGCGCTATATCGACGCCCAAGAGGGCGGGCCGGGCAAGGGCTGGTTCCGTATCGTGGAGAGCCCCGAGGAGGCGCGTCAGGTGATCAACGAGGGCAAGATGGCCATCGTGCTCGGCATCGAGACGTCGAACCTGTTCGACTGCTTCCTGACTCCGCCCGACGGCAAGGAGCGCTGCACCGAGCAGGACGTCGTCGAGAAGCTCGACGAATATTACGAGAAGGGCGTGCGCGTGATCTTCCCGGTGCACAAGTACGACAACGGCTTCTCGGCCGGCGACGGCCACCGCAGCATCATCGAGCTGGGCAACTTCATCCAGACCGGCCACAAGTCGAATTTCGTCGAGGATTGCCCCGACATCCCGAGCGTCTTCGACAAGGGTGACGTGCAGTTTGGCGGCCTCAACGGCCCGCGCGACAACTACTTTGCCGACCCGCTCTACGACATGAGCGGTTTTGGCGACGATCCGGTGGGCACGCTCTTCGACCACGTCGGCATGCTCAACGGCGGGCCCCTCGAAGGCGACTACTGCATGAACGCCGGGCTGACCCCGCTCGGGGAGTTCTTGATCGAGGAGTTGATGAAGCGTGGCATGGTCATCGAAATCGACCACCTGCCGCGTCGCTCCTACGAGCGCGCCTTCGAGATGCTCGAGACCAACGACTACCCGGCGGTGGGCTCGCACGGCAACAACAACAACGGCAAGCTGTACGAGCTGGGCGGCGTCTCGAAGTTCAACTTCAAGAGTTGCAGTGATCCCAGCCAGCCGGGCACCCGCGACGACAACCTGCAAGAGCGCATCGCGCTCATCGAAGCAGCCGGCGGTTATCCCGCCGAGGGCTTTGGCTTCGACCTGAACGGCTTTGCGGGCGCGCCCGGGCCGCGATTTGGCGACAACAGCGTGTGCAGCGAGCCGCAGGAAAACCCGGTGACCTACCCGTTTGATTCGTTCTCGGGCGAAGTCACCTTTACCGAGCCTCGTGTGGGGGACCGCACGATTGACTTCAACACCGAGGGCTTCGCCCATATCGGCATGCTCCCCGAGCTTATCGAGGACGTGCGCAACGACGGGGTCAGCGACGAAGATCTCGATCCGCTGTTCCGCTCCGCCGAGGGCTACCTGCGCATGTGGGAGAAGTCGATCGAGCGCGGCGAAGCGTTGGGCTCGGCTCAATGACCCTGCGGCCCTAGACGGTTAACACATTGCTCCTCGCGTTTAGCTTGGCGCCCAAGCCCGCTGCGCTGCCATTCGACATATTTTGTCGGCAGCCCAGCGGGCTTCGACGTCATGAGCTTTGAATGCCATGTTGGAGGAGAAATGAGTTACCGAAGTACGATGAGCAAACGCCTTGTGAATATGTTCGCCGTTGTGTTGGCCGCTTCGTTTGCTTGGGCAGGCTGCTCGCACGAAAAGGAGTACGTCGACGACGAGGGCAAGACCACCGGTGAGATCGAGGTCTCCGAGGACGAGACCGAGTACGAGATCGAAAAAGAACTCCCCGAGAAGGAGAGTCGTGCCACCGGCGAAAAGGAGATCGAGACCGAGCACGGCGAGGTCGAAATCGAGGTCGAAGAGGACGAGGTCGAAGTCGAGGGCTATCGCGAGTATCCCGAAGGAGAGAATCCCGCCTACACGGGCGGCTCGGGTGAAGAAGATGTCCAGATCGAGCTCGGTCAGCCCAAGCCCAGCCAGGCGATCAGCGTCGTGAGCGTTTACGCCGCACCGGTCGACTTCATCGGCGCGACGGTGGTCGGCAAGGCCGAGGTCAACAAGGTCATCTCCGACCGCGGCTTCTGGATCAACCACAACGGCGAGCGCATCTTTGCGGTGGTTCGTGAAGACATTCCCAGCAACGAGATGATCGATATCAGCAAGGGCGAGCAGCTCAAATTTGGCGGCATCGTCGTCGACGGCGACGACTGGAAGAAACTCGCCGGCGACCTCGAGCCCAAGACTCGCCAAACTCTCGAGGAGCAGCCGTACTTCGTGGCCGTCTACTGGGACGACATCGAAAAGGTGGGGCAAACCTCGACGAACTGAGTTTTCGCGAGATTGACGAACTCGACCGGAGCAAGGGCTCATACGCCTTTGCTCCGGTTTTTTGTTGTTCGAGGGGCCGCAGTCCTCGAATGCACACAATCTGCACGAAACGTGGACCAAACATGCGCGCGATCTCAGAGCAGAGTGCACGCGGGTAGGCTAGGATGCGCTCGTCAAGTGGATGAACCGTTTGCGGATGATTCGGCTCGAGCCCGACCCGTTGGAGTTGCACATGGAGTATGCATGCCGAATCGAGGCCCGGGGCCGACTCACGGATGCGTTGGAGATCTACGCCAAGTGCGTCGACGGCTACAAGGCGGGCAACACCAACAAAGCCCTCGAACTCGCCGAGCATATGTTGGAGATCGACGAAGACCAGCCCGAGATGCGCACCCGACTCGTCGAGGGCCTGCTGGCCGAGGCGAAGGCCTTCCTGTCCTACGGGCTGGCCGACCAGGCGGAGGTGTATCTGCGCCGAGCCCATCAGTGGAGCCAACAGCCCGCGCGCATCGAGCAGATCGCGGCCGGTCTGGGGATTGCGTTCGACGCGGTAGGCGACTGGGAAGAACCACCGCCGCCTCCCGAGCTGGGCAATTTGGGCGACGAGCCGACGACCCTGCGCAGCGATGAAGAGTCACGTGGAGCATCGGAGTCGCCCGGTGGGCAGTCAGGTAGGGAGCCCGATGCGGTCGTGGCGCGCTTCTACGAGTTGATGGCCAACTCCAGTGAGGAAGCTTGGTTGTTGAGCTTCGACGCGCCCGGCGCCGATGGCTGCACTGCGCTGCGAACCACCGTCAGCTCGGACCGCCGCAAGGGTGAGCTCGGTGTGCTGGGGCAGAAGGTTCGCGCGCTGCTCGACTACAGCCGGGAAGTCCGCGGGCACCTCGGGGCGGAGGCGCTCATCAATGCTTTCTTATTCGGCGACGGTCTCTGGTGCACGATGGCCACGGACGAGCACGCTGCACTGGTGCGCAGCCAGCCCCATCAGGTGGGCTCTACATTGATCAAGGCGCGCCGATTGCTCGAGGAGGTCGCGGCGTGACCGGCAAGGCGAGAGGTACATAGGCCGCCGGGCCGGCCGTTGGTCGCTTCATCGGCCCAAATATTCGACAGAATTCGACAAGTTCGAGCACACGCTCGACCCACGACACCACGACGGTGTCGCCGGACCTTGCATGGGCGAGGTTACGGCATTTTATCCACTCAATAGTTAGTCATTTAGGAGTAGTCATATGTCGCTCGATTCCGCCCTGCAGGCAGGTGTCAAAGAAGTCCCCGAGTGTGTCGCCGCTGGTTATGTGGACATGTCCACCGGAATGCTCCTCGGCGTGCGTACCGTCGAGTCGCACCCTCAAGCGGTTCTCGACTTGGTGGCCGCGGCCACCGCTGATATGTTCCAAGGCAAGAATGTCACGGCCATCGAGAAGATGTTCAAGGCTGGCCGTGGCCTGCCCGAAGACGACCACCACTATTTCCAGGAGATGATCGTCTTCAGTGACAACCTGTTGCACATCTTCCAGCGCTGCAAAAACAATGAGGATCACGCCGTGGTCTGGGTTTGCGGCAAGTCGGCCAATATCGGCATGGCGCTGGCGAAAGCCCGTATGCAGCTCAAAGGCGTCGAAGCCGCGCTTTGATGCGCGGTTGTCCGGAGGCCCGGCCCACCCGGCGAAGAGGGCCTCCGGACGCCTCGCGCGAGACGCGAGCGGGGGCAAGGGTGTTTATGAATTCGAGAAAAGTAGATCCACCTGTACTCGCTGACGGGGAGGCCGGCGGCGAGGCGATCGACGAAGCTCCGGCCGATTCGCGGCTTCGGGCGCTGCTCGACAGCGCGGTCGATGCGATCATCACCATCAATAGCAAGGGGATCATTCAAGAGGTCAACCCGGCGGTCGAGCGCATCTTCGGCTACAGCCCCGAGGAGTTGCGTGGGCAGAACCTCTCCATCCTGATGCCCTCGCCGATGCGCGAGCGGCACGATGGCTTTATCTCGTCGTACCTGCGCACCGGCAACAAGGGGGTCATTGGCACCGGCCGCGAGGTGGTGGCGCTCAAGAAGGACGGATCGTGCTTCCATGCCCACTTGACGGTCTCGGAGTTCCACTCCCGCGGGCGTCACGAGTTTTTGGGCGTGGTGCGCGATATTTCGGCGATCAAGCGTGCCGAGGCGTCCTCGCGCCGCTTGGCCGCGGTGGTCGAGTCATCGGACGACGCCATCATCACCAAGTCGCTCGATGGGACCATCACCAGCTGGAACGAATCGGCCGAGCGGCTGTTTGGCTACACAGCCGACGAGGCCATCGGCGCGAAGAGTTCGTCCTTGGTGCCCGTCGACCGGCTGGGCGAAGAGGCCCAGATTCTCGATCGGCTGGCGGCCGGCGAGCGGATCGACCACTTCGAGACGGTCCGGGTTCGGCGAAACGGCACCCAACTGGACGTGTCTGTGACCGTCTCGCCGCTGCACGACGACCGAGAAGCAGTGGTGGGAGCTTCGTCGATCGTGCGCGATATCTCCGAGCGCAAGAAGCTCGAGCGCATGCAGGCCGAGTTCGTCTCCAATGTCAGCCACGAGTTGCGCACGCCACTGACGGCGATCCGTGGAGCCCTGGGGCTGGTTGCGGGGGGCGTTACCGGCGAGTTGACCGAGGAGACGCGCGAGTATATCGACATCGCGCTGACCAATAGCGAGCGGCTCATTCGCATCGTCAACGACATCCTCGACATCGAGAAGATCGAGTCGGGCAAGATGGAGTTCCAGATGCGCACGGTCGCCCTCGACAAGGTCATCGACGATGCGCTGGTTGCCAACGCCTCCTTTGCGGCCTCGCACGAGACCGAATTGGTGCTCGAATCCGACGTGCCCGCCGGAGACATCTTCGTCGACATCGATCGCTTCGCCCAGGTCATGGCCAACCTGATCTCGAACGCCGCGAAGTTCTCGCCGCCCCATTCGCCGGTCGAACTCGCCGCCGAGAAGCGTGGCAATTGGGTGCGTGTAAGCGTGCGTGATTACGGGCCGGGGATCCCCATGGAGTTTCGCGGCAAGCTCTTCGAGCGCTTCGCCCAAGCCGACGGCTCGAGTCGGCGCCGCAAGGGCGGCACCGGGCTGGGGTTGAGCATCTCCAAGGCGATCACCGAGCGGATGCGCGGGCGTATCGGCTTCGAGGACGCCCACGGTGGAGGCAGCCGCTTTTATCTGGACATTCCGCTCCTGGCACCGGTGTGCGCCGACGGAGCACTGAGCGACCGGCCCCGGGTGCTGGTGTGTGAGGAGGACTTGGATGCCGCACGTGTGCTGCGGCGATTGCTCGAGGACAACGGCAACGCCGTCGACTTGTCGCCGACCATCGAGCGGGCGCGTCGGCTGCTCGACTGCCATCGCTATGCGGCGGTGCTCCTCGATTTGAAGCTCGGCGATGGCCGTGGTTCGGAGTTGGTCCGTGAGATGCGCCAACGCAAGGCGACTCGGCTGACTCCGGTGGTCGCGGTGATGGCCAGCGACGGACGCCTCGGGGAATTGGGGCTGTCGATTTCGGACATCATCTACAAGCCGATCGACGAGCAGCACTTGCTCGAGGTGGTCGAGCGCGCCATCGAGATCGGACACACCCAGCCGGCGCCGCGATTGCTCCACGTCGAGGACGACCAGGGGCTGCGCCGTGTCGTCGAGCGGGTCATGCCCGCCAGCTGGATCTTTGTGGGGGTCGAAGATCTCGCCGGTGCCACCGAGGCGCTGGACGAGCAGAGCTTCGACGTCGTCTTGCTCGATCTCGCGTTGCCCGACGGATCGGGCGAGGATCTTCTCGACCGGGTCGGCAACGCCAAGGTCGTCATCTTCTCGGCCTCGGAGGCGCCTCAAGAGATGGCGGAGAGGGTGTCGGCAGCGTTGGTGAAGTCGCGCACCGAATTGAACGATGTACGCCAGACCATCATGACGCTGCTGCACAATAGTCTTTCGAACGACACGGCGACCCATTGAAATCGATGAGTACCAAGATTTTGCAGCATATCTTGCTGGTCGATGATGACGAGCATATCCGAGCCATCAGCACCTTGGCGCTGAGCCGGGTGGGGGGCTACGACGTCGAAGTGGCGAGCGGAGGGGAAGAGGCGTTGGCCCAGATTGCCCAGGCCGAGCCGGACCTGGTGCTACTCGACGCCATGATGCCCGGCACCGACGGGCGGGACGTGCTGGTGCGTTTGGACGAACAGGGGCTGCTAGACAGCTTGTGCGTCGTCATGTTGACCGCCAGGGCGCAGCCAGAGGAGGTGCGAGGCTACCGGGAGCTGGGGGCTTTCGAGGTGATCACCAAGCCGTTCGATCCGATGACGTTGGCCGACCGGATTCGAAAAATTTGGGAGACCTACTCGGCCCATGAAATCGAAGAGTCGAAGGAGGTCGCCGCGCTCTACGAGGAGCTACGTGATATCTTCATGGCGAAGTTCGAGGAGCGGATCGGCCGCATGCGCCAGCAGGTCGGTGCGCTCGGAGACGGGGGCGCGGCCCTCGAGGGGCTCTATATGGAGGCCCATCGCTTGGCTGGTTCGGCGGCCACGTACGGGTTTGTCGAGGCCGGTCGAGTGGCGATCGCGCTCGAAGAGGCCATCGCGCCGATGAGGGGGCAAGGGGAGGTGTTATCCGACGAGCAGGTTGTAAGGTTGAGTGCGCTGGTCGACAGGCTGCAGGCTGCGGCATCCCACTGAAGGCGCTCGAGCGCATTCTCGAGCACATTCAGGAAGAGCTGGCGACGGTGAATCCGACCCCGCGCACTGTCTCGATGGGTTGCAGCGACGGCGCGCCTGCCTGCTCGAATTTCTGGCGGACATTTCGCACGTGGCTGTCGATGGTGCGTTCGCTCACATAGGTGCTGGGCCCGTGAATGCGCATGATCAGCTCTTCGCGGGTGTAGACTTTGGTCGGCCGCGCCATCAGGGCGCGCAGCAGGTCGAACTCAGTCTTGGTCAAATCGACGGGGTTTCCATCCCAGCACACCTGACGGCTGGTGGGCTCGAGAGTGAGGCGGTGGTGTTGGAGCGTCTCGGAAGGCTCGTCCGTCTGCGCCGCAGACGACTCGCCGGCCAAGTTGCTGCGGCGCAGCACCGCCCCCACCCGCGCCGAGACCTCGCGTGGGTGGAACGGCTTGGCGATATAGTCGTCGGCGCCCAATTCCAGGCCAATGATGCGATCGATGTGCTCGCTGCGCCGCGACAAGAAGATGATCGGGACCTCGGAGTCGGCGCGTATGCGGCGACAGATCTCGGTGCCGTTGATTCCAGGCATCATCACGTCGAGTAGCAACAAATCGGGGCCGAATGCGTCGACTTTCTCGAGGGCTTGGTCGCCGTCGATCGCTTCGACGACGTGATAGCCTTCGGCCTCGAGGGCCACCCGCAGCACTGCGCGGATATCTTCGTCGTCGTCAGCCAGCAGAATAGTTGGAGCCATGAAGCTACCTTCTCCGATACAACATACAAATGGAGCAGGTTCGGTTCTCTTCGAGGGAGAAGCGGGGGGATTGGCCCGCCGATGATCTCTTCTTGAATGCGTTCCGGTCAAGGAGCGACTGCAATGAACTGCGTGACATGCGCATGACAACTGCGTGACAGGCGTCGCGGATCATCTCGGCGACGTTCGCTTCGCACTTGACCTCGTGGTAAGGGAGCCTGTGTATTTGACAACGCGGGGGCATCCGAGAACCTCGCAATGAACTCCTCATGTTGTAGCGAGGTCCCTGTGTCCAAAGCCCCTCCGTATCTCGAGCACGATTTTGATCCCCGCAAAGTCGATGTCAAAGAACTCGCCCGCGAACTCAAGGCGTTGCGCGCCGAACTCGACGCCGAAGCCGGCCCCGAGGACATCGCCCACCTCGAAAAGATCGAGCGATGGGGCAAGCTGTGCACGATGCTGGGCTACGGAACCGCTTGGATGGCGCCGAACCCGGTGTCCAGCGTGCTCATCTCGCAGGGCGTGCTCACCCGTTGGCTCCTGATGCACCACATCAGCCACCGAGGCTACGACAAGGTGCCGGGCATCGATCCGAAGTACACCAGCAAGGTCTTCGGCAAGGGTTGGCGTCGGCTGATCGACTGGATGGACTGGATCTATCCGGAGGCGTGGCACGAAGAGCACGACTTTTTGCATCACTACCACCTGGGGGAAGACGACGACCCCGATCTACTCGAGCGCAATACCGAGTGGATGCGCGAGCAAGACTTGCCCGGATGGCTCCAAAAGCTTCTGGTCGGGCTGCTCGCCGGCACCTGGAAATGGGTCTACTACGCGCCGAGCACCCTCGACGAATTGCAAAAGGCGCGCGCGCGGCGGGCCAAAGAGCCGGCGCCCGAGCCGGCCGAGCTGTTGAGCCCGTTCAACGAGCGCGGCCGCGAGCTGTGGCTCAAGTGCTTGATTCCGCACGCGCTGTGGCGCTTTGGTGCCATCCCGGCGATGTTTGCCCCCCTGGGGCCCGTCGCGGTGGGCAATGTTCTGTTGAACACGCTCGGCGCCGAGTTGTTCACCAACATCCATGCCTTTCTTATCATCGGGCCAAACCACACCGGTGAAGACCTGTACCGATTCGACGAGCCAGTCGAAGGGCGCGAAGAGTTCTACCTTCGCCAGATCGTTGGCTCGGCCAACTATGCCTGCGGCAACGAGTTCGTCGACTGGACGCAGATGTGGCTCAACTACCAGATCGAGCACCACATTTGGCCCGACCTGACGATGCTGCAGTACCGAAAGGTCCAGCCCAAGGTCAAAGCGCTGTGTGAGCGCATGGGGATTCCGTACGTGCAGGAGTCAGTGTTCGTGCGCGCCAAGAAGATGATCGACGTGATCTTGGGCAAAGCCAAGATGCGGCGGGTGGATGGGTTGGTATAGTTCCCCTCCTTTTCGAACGAGTTCCGCCTCTCCGTGGTGGCGTGCATGCGCGGTTCACTCTATAGTGAGCCAACTCGCTAGCATACTTCAGCACGGGAGGCAGTTATTGTGAAAAGCGTCAAAATTTTGATGGTGGGAACTGTTTTCTTCGCGCTCACGCTCGCATCGGCGGTGACGTTTGCGCAGTCGAGCGCCAAGAAGCATCTTGCGTACTTTCCTGAAGAGACCCGTTTCCTCTTCGGCGTCGACCTGGCCGGGGCTCGTGGCACCACGCTGTACGATGCCGGCGCCAAGTGGGTGGCAGCTCAGCCGGACGCGCAGTTTCTGGAAAAGGGACTCATCGAGAAGGCGGGGATCGATCCTCAAAAAGACCTCCACCGGCTTACCTTCGGCTTCGTGGCGCCCAACCCTCGAGGGGATGCCGTTTTCACGGCGGTCATCGAGGGCAAGTTCGACAAAAAGGACTGGGTCGCGCTCGTCGAAGACGACTCCACGATGTCGCAAAAGAAGGTGGGGGAGCTCGACGTTTTCACATTCGACGATGCCGGTGAGGTGGCGTTGCCGAAGAAGAATATCGCGGTGTTCGTGTTCGGCCCGGCGGACTACCGTAAGAAGGTCTGGAAGACGGTGAGGGGGAAGGCAAAGACGGTCGAGACGCAGGCGATGATGAAAGAGCTTCTCGGCAAGGTCGACTTGAACAAGCACGTGTGGGTGGCCATGGACGTGGGCGTCTACAATCGCGGTGGGCCGGTCGATGTCATGAAGTTGACCGGTGCGCTCGATGCGTCCAAGGGGGTGCAATTGGAGGGGCAGTTAGATACGGGCGACAAGGCGACCGCCGACATGTTGCTAGAGCGGTGGAAGGAGAAGCGCACCACCGCCGTGTTGACCATGCAGATGATGCGCGGAGAGGCGTTGCTGTCGAACTTGAAACTGGAGCAGGACAAGGGCGCGCTCAACTTCGAGACCTCGATGACCGATGAGCAACTCGAGGCGATGCTCGCTCAGCTCGAAAAGATCAGTCAGAAGCAAGAGCAGGGAGCTGCGCCCGCAGCGCCGACCTCCGAGGCCGTCGAGACGCAGGCAAGCCCCACGAAGTAAAGGTCGCTCGGTGAAGCTTCGTTTAGCTGCTTGTCTCGGGAGGGTCGGCTGGGGCTTCGGCGTCGTCGGGGTCGCTTGCAGCGCCGGGTTCTTCGGGGGCGCGCCACATGTCCGGGGTGAGGGCGAGTAGCACCACACCTGCCATGATCCAGACATCAGCGACGTTGAAAATGCCGGTGCGCAGCGAGCCGATGCCCATGTTCATGAAGTCGGTGACGCCGCCGTTGAAGGCGACGCGGTCGATGAGGTTGCCGATGCCGCCGCCGATCACCAACGAGGCGGCCACGACCGCCATCTTGGAGATGTCGGCGGTGCGCAGCACCCAGACGAGCAGGCCGAGCAAAAAGACCGCCACCAACCCGGTGAAGATGAGCGTGCGCATCCCTTCGGGCAGGCTCGAGCCCATCCCCAGAAACGCGCCGTGGTTTTCGGCGTAGGTCAGCCGAAAGGTATCGCCCAAATACGAGAGCGTGCCGCGGCCGTCGAGGTGCTGTCGCGCGGCCACTTTGGTGACCTGATCACAGCCCACGCTGCCCAGAAGTACGAAGAGTACGATGGTGATCTTGCCAAGCTTCATTTCATTTCCTGCACACGAAGAGCCCTGGGGGCCAAAGGTTCTGTACCAGTTATATGGGCAACTGGCCGGGCTGGCGAGATCTTCCCGTGGATTTTTGGGAGCGGTTGCAGCCGTCGCCCGGGTTCGCCAAATGATTCCAAATCGGGAAGCGAGTGTCGAAGTACGAGGGGGCTTGGTTGGAGTCAGGGAACCAGGGTGCAGGTGTTCTGTTCGCAGACGGCACGGCGGCCTTGGGGGCAAGCGTCAGGTGAGCAAGTGTCATCGGGACTGCCATCGCATGATGCGTTGAGGGTCTTTGTCCAAGCGGCCTCATTGACGGCGAGGTCGGGGCATTCACAGGTGCCGCGGGTGCAGAATTCGGGGTCGCTCGATTGGATGGGCGCGCAGTCGGAGTCTTCGGTGCAGCTTCGGTCGAGTTGCTCGGCGAGTCCCTGCGGATCTTGGGGCGACCACACCTCGCATCGATTCGCTGAGCACATCACATAGGGTTTGACCGTCGCGTTGTTGCACCAGTCAGTGGACAGTTCGTCACAATCGACTTCATCTTGGGCCCGCATAAAGTCGTCGAGCGCCTCTTGGTTGATGGCGGCGTTGCCGCCGACGCGGCACTGCAGGCAGGTCTGCTCGTTGACCAGCACTCAGTCGCGTGCGGTGTCGCAGGTCTGGTCGAATGCCTCCGCGTCGATGCGCTCGGGCGGTTCGTTGTGACAGGCCGAACCAAGCGTTGCGAACGACAGAAAAGTGAGCAGGGCAAGCAGGTAATGTGACTGGGTGCGGTTGGGCAAAGCAGGTCCCCCTAGGGTGGTGAGTCGTTGATTGTAGATGCATCGTAGCTCCGGAAACATCCAGATATAAATCGGCCCCCTCCCCCGGTGCCAGACACCGTGTCTGCAAGCTGAAACACGATGTCTGGCACCATTTCCACAAACAGAAATCCCACCCCGATCTCGCCCCACCCCCGGGACAGTGTCAGACACCGTGTGGGTTAGCTTTCATGCGCATCACGGCGCGATCGGGGAGCCGATCTTCTGCCGCGTCTCCGCAAAAAATTTAGCTCGATCACGCAACGAATATCCCCCTTTTGCCGAAAACCGTAATGAGGGCTGTAGACGAACCTTCATCTATTCACGGAGCACGGCACCCATGGGACACCCGCTGCGAAATCAGGAAAAGGACGCCATTTACGAACTCGGCAACCGCACGCTGCACCAGATCTATGCGCTTTTGCCCGAGGAGCAGGTCAACGCCATCATCCTGGGACTGCTGTCCAAGTACGCCTGGATGTATGGGGTCGAGATCTTCGCGTTTTGCTTCATGTCCAACCATTTCCACATCCTGGCGCGCTGCCGCTCGCTGCAGATGCATCTGTTCATGCGCGACTTCCAGAGCCAACTGGCCAAAAAGATCAACAAGCTACGCAACCGCACCGGTACCTTCTGGGAGCGCCGCTACACCGCGACCAAGGTCCTGACCGACGAGGCGATGCTCCAGCGTCTACGCTACATCGTGTGCAACCCGTCTGAATCGAACCTCGTGCACCACCCGAAGCAGTGGCCGGGCTTGTGCTCCTGGGACATCCACAAGAGCGGAAAGCCGATGGTGGGCGAGGTGGTCAACCGCAAGACGTACTGGGCGGAGAAGCGCAAGCGGAAAAACAAGGATAAGACCGAAGCCGAGCTCATCGAGATGGCCACCGAGCGGTACGCCCTCGAGATGGCCAAGCTTCCGCAGTGGCAGGGCCTCGACGACGAGGCGTACCACCAAAAGATCGTCGACGAGTGTCACACACACGCTGGGGAACTCGCCAAACTGCGCACTGTGCCGTGCCCGGGGCCTAAGAAGGCACTCAGCGTGAAATGGAGCGACTCTCCCAGGAAGCCGAAGAAGGCGCCTCGGCCGCTGTGTCACAGCGGCGATTTCAAGCAGCGCCAGGAGTACCGCGAAGACCGACGACTTCTCGTCGACCGGTACCGAAAGGCGGTCGGCAGGTGGCGCGAGGGCAAGTCGGATGTCGAATTTCCCGACGGCACCATTCCGCCGGGCCGCCAGTTCTGCGTGGGCGGCAGCTGCGATATCCGCCGTGAGCCGCCACCGTCGCTCAATTGAGCCGCCCCCCATTTGCCGTGCCAGCCATTGTACCCGCCCGTTTGCGCCTTCCCGAGCCGCGAGCCCGCCGAACTATGTCTTCAATAGCCCACAATAGTCTTCGTACACGGTGACTCGAGGCGAATAGAGAACGAGAGGAGCGACGGTCGCCTAGGAGCCTCGGTCTGACAGGAAAGGGGCATGGATCTACGCCATTTGGGCGTTGCCATTCTGGTAGAAACCCGGCGCAGAACCGCACGGAGAGGGCTTTACACGGTGTCTGATACTCGTTTGTGTGTGGGGGGCATTGGGGGGCATTTGGTTCGCGCTTTGGCTGCTGCGTTTGCCGTGCGCCGTCGGGTGAACTACATTGGACGAGCCATGAGCGACGATGACCACACAGGCGGGGGAGGAAAGGGCTGGCTTTGGAGCATCCTGGGCGTAGTTGCCCTCGTGATCGGCCTGCTCGTTCTGATTGGCCTCTCCGCCGTCCTCATCAAATGGGGGATCATTGCGCTGTTGGTCTACGGTGCGTTCGTCCTCGCCCGCCGCCTGCTTGGAAAGTCGTCCTCGGAGCAATCCTCCGCGCCAAAACTCCTGCCTGAAGCAGACCGTTCCTCCGATCCCCTCGCCCTCCTCGAGCAAGAGCGAGAGCTCGACAAGCTCAAGGCGCGTATGGGCGATGATGGCGACTGAGTGACTTCGTCAAGTCCGCCGCAACAGCCCAAAGATATCAACCTGGGCCCCGGGCGTGCATAGTTTTGCAGAGAAGCCTTCTGCTTTGCCTGAAGGCGTGAACCTGCACTCCGTCTACCCATGGGCCGATGAAGCCACGTGAGCTGAGCTTCTGGATCAAAATTCGCGAGAGCATGTGGTTTCTGCCCTCCGTGCTGGTGTTCGGAGGGTTGGTGCTCGCTCCAGTCATGATCTGGATCGACGCCAATTTCGGCCCCCAGATCGATGAGATTCTGCCCTTCGCCTATGACGCGGGCGCCCCGGGCGCACGGGTGATCTTGGGCACCATCGCCGGGGCCATGGCCACCGTCGTCGGTATCGCCTTTTCCATCACCATCGTCGTCCTGCAGCTCGCCGCCGGCCAATACTCCCCGCGGGTGATCACTACGTTTCGCCGCGACCGCGGCCAGCAGGTCGTCCTGGGGACCTACTTGGCCACGTTCATCTACGCCTTGCTGGTGGTGCGCCAGGTCGAAGGTCCGTTCGAGGGCGACGATGCCTTCATCCCCGGCTTGTCCATGCTCGTGGCCCTAGGGCTGGCCGTGCTCTGCCTGGGGATGCTGGTCTACTTCGTCCACCACACCTCCGAGCAGCTTCGTGTCTCGGACATTTCCCGACGCATCCATGAGGACTTGCTCGACATCGGTGAACACCTCTACCCGGAAGGCATCGGTGAATCGCACGAGAGCGAGCTGGAGGACCGTGACCTAGTCGCGCAACTCAAGGGGTCGGAGCGCCCTTCGGCTCTGATTCGTTCCTCTGAGTCGGGCTACCTGCGCCAGGTGGACACCGATCAGGTCGAATCACTCGCCGATGATTCGGTCGAGGCCATCAGAATTTGCCCCCGCATCGGCGAGTTTGTCGTCAAACGTGGCCCGCTCGTCGAGCTTTACTTCGACTCGGAGCTTTCGTGCGACGACTTCGAAGACCTCGAGAAGGACGCGCGCAGCGCTTTTCTCATCGGGCCGCGTCCCACCGTGGCCCAAAACCCGGAGCTCGGAATCCAGCAGCTCGTCGATATAGCCCTGCGCGCGCTGTCTCCTGGAATCAACGATCCCACGACCGCCGAGCAGGTGCTCGCGCAACTCGGCGACTGGATTGCCCGCCTCGCCCACCAGGATTTCCCGCGAGAGGTCCGCCTCGTCAACGGGCGCACGGTCGTTGCCCCGCGCCCTTCCTTCGAAGACCACCTGCGCGAGGCGTTCGAACAGATTCGCCGGGTCGCGGCCCCTCAGGTCCACGTGCTCCACAGTCTGCTCGACGTCTACACCCGCATCATCGAGACCGAGCCGCCTGACGACCGACTGCGACCGCTGCGTCACCAAGTCGAGGCGGTTGCTCGCCTGGCTACTGAAGAGAATGTCCCCGAACCCCACGAGCGCCAGGACCTCGTCGACCACGCCAACCAGATACTCGCCCAACTTCCGCCCGACCAGTAGCTCCACCTCGCGGCCCGTCTGCCTGCCTCCCACCTACCTTCTTCATCTACCATTTTTTGTGTTCAATACGCCTCGGTCGAGTTGCGTGTTGAATAAGGAAAAAAGCTAAAGGGGATTGAAGGTTCTTCATCTTCTCGTAGCTGTTAGCATGAAAGTTTTACTGTAAATAAAATTGTACATAAATAGCAGAAAAGCCTTGCTCTTCAAAAACTTACCCTTTAGAGTCCAGTTATTGCCGAAGCTCATGGGGCGAGTTCAAGCTCTTGAGTTTCGGCGTGTTTTTCGTTTGCTCGGTAAGCTGGAGCTTCCGTCGGTTGATTCCAGCTTCCGAGTAAACGAAAAGCGTCACCGATAACGAAACTCAGTTCGGTGTCCTCGTTGGACGCCGAGAGGAAAACGCACTTCCTAAAGCACAATTTATTGTGCCGAGAAGTACAAGCAGTTCGGTACGCTTATGTTCAACACAGCAGTATTTTTCCGTCGTAATCTCTTCGCCCTTCTCCTCGTCTTTTCGGCCGCCGCGGTCGGCTGCGGTGGTGCAGCAGATAAAGACGACGCCTCCTTCGACTCCAAAAACTCGGGAGGCATCCTCGAGGAAGGGTCCTCGCCGTCCACGGACGGATCTGACGATGCTGGAGACGATCCCTACTCAGTAGGCGATCCCAGCGACGAAGAGAGCCCAGTGTTAGTCGGCGACATAAACGATGACGAGCAGCCCAGCGCTGATCTCGAGGCCGACACGAAGTCTGACACCGACACCGACACGAAGTCTGACACCGATCAGTCCGGCGATCAGACCGGTGATCAAACCGATGGTGGCGGCCAGACCGCCGACGCGCCGCCCGCCTCCAATGGCAGCAATCCCCTGGCCTTCTTGAATCGCTCGGACATGCGCGCCATGTGGGTCTGGAGTGAGATTCCGGGCGCCAAAGAGATCGTCGAGAATATCGGCGGCGCGCAAGACGAGCTGTTGCAGTTCGCCGCCGCCCCGCACGGTGACTCGTCGCGCGCGCTCAACCGCCTCTACTTCGAAGCTCGCGGCCACACCAACGCCGATCGCTGGTCGCAACCGCGCGCGGTCACCTATGATCCGCTGCTCGACACCTCCAAGCAGGGCGCGCTTCGCAGCTTCCTTCGCCGCGCGCACTCCCAAGGTATCGACGTCGAGTACCTCGACGGCCAGGCCATCTGGGTCGCCAGCGACGCGCTGGCTGAGGTCCCCAAGCAGATCTGCCGCGATATCGTCGCCTTCAACAAGACGACCAACGACGTGGCCGAGCGCCTCGACGGCGCCCACTTCGACATCGAGCCGCACACCGTGCGCGAGGGGCCTTATGCCGGTCTTTGGTGGGAAAACCGCCTCGACGGCGGCTACAACGCCGAGTGGACCCAGCGTTGGAAGGGCATCATGAACTCGTGTCGGGCGATCTTCGACGCCTACGAGGCCGAAACGGGTCACAAGCTGATCTTGGCCTCCGACGTCGGCGCCGACTATGCCTACTACAACAAGCCGATCCTCGAGTTCTTCAACGGGCCGAACAGCCCCGTCGATTATATCGGCATCATGAACTACTACGACAACCGCCCCAACGCGAACGGTCAGCCGTCGTTCTTCTTCGGCGAGAGCGAAGGCGGCACGGTGACCGGCGGTGTCGAGCAGAACTTGGAGCTTTGGACCAACACCCCGTTGGTGTTCGGCCTGGAGACCGGCCCGACCTCGATCGCGCCTGACTGGATGTCGTTTTACCAGGAGGGCTACAACGCGATGAACACGGTGGTCGACCAGCTTCGCAGCGACTACGGCACGACCCAAGCGCTGGGTGTGGCCATCCATCACTACAGCCCGAACTCCTATAAAGACCTGAATCCGTAATACGTACGGGGGCTGGCGCTGCGGGCTTCGACCCGCAGCGCCAGTTCGTTTTGCCCGAAAGTTTCTGACCCCATTGACGTACCTCGCAGTCGAGCAGTTTACATCATGTTGGAGCACGCAGTAGCGCTTCACAGACGACTCCTTATCCTCGCCGCCTGCTTGGGGATCACGGCCGCCGGATGTCTCAATCCGGCCTCGGACGACGAAATCCCCTTCGATTCTACAGATACAGACTATTCAGACGTCGCCCACGCCCTGAGAGACGCCGGTAGCTCCGATCCGGATGGCTCGAGCATGCCATCGGATATTGGCATGGGCGGGGATATCTACCCCTCGCCCGACGCAGACACGGTCCCTGACACCGGATCGATGGACACCGGATCGCTCGCTGACAGCGGTTCCGACGCAGACACGGTCCCTGACACCGGATCGATGGACACCGGATCGCTCGCTGACAGCGGTTCCGAATTCGACGCGGGAACGACCCCTGACACCGGATCGGCAGACGTAGGAACACCTCCGGATACTGGAACAGCTCCGAATCCAGCACCGACTCCCAGCACACCGTCTTTCCTGAACAGCTCGGACACCCGCGCCCTGTGGCTGTGGGCCGACGCCGAGACGTCGAAGGCCTTTTTGGATAACCGCTGGGGGATGCAAGACCAGCTCATGCAACTCGCCGCGGCTCCGCACGGCCAGCCGGCGCGTGCGCTCAACCGCCTCTTCTTCGAAGCGCGCACCTACACACGCGTCGACATGTTCGATCGGCTGCGCGCGGTCACCTATGATCCGCTGACCGACCCGACCGAGCAGGCCAAGCTTCGCGCGTTCAACAGACGTGCACATGCCCAGGGCGTGGCCGTCGAGTACCTCGACGGACAGGCGCTCTGGCTGGCGAGCGACGCCAACGCCCAGTGGCCCAAGCAGGTGTGCCGCGACGTGGTCGCCTTCAACCAGACGACCAATGATCCCGACGAGCGCCTCGACGGCGTCCACTTCGACATCGAGCCGCATACCGTCCAGGGCGGCCCCTACGGCGGCGGTTGGTGGCAGAACAAACTGCCCAACGGCTACAACGCCGATTGGACCCAGCGCTGGAAGGACATCATGAACTCGTGCCGGGCGACCCTCGACGCCTTCGAGGCGCAGACTGGCCACCATCTGACCCTGACGGTCGATCTGGGCGCCGATTACGCGTTCTACAACAAGCCAATCCTCAACTTCTTCAACGGCGCCAATACCCCGGTCGATTACGTCACGTTGATGAATTACTACGACAATCGGCCCAACCAGAACGGCGACCCGTCGTACTTCTATGGCTGGAACGACGGCTACGCGACCACCGGCGGAGTGATCCAAAACCTCGGGTTCTGGACGAACGTGCCCGTGCTCTTCGGCATCGAGACCGGGCCCACCGGGATCGCCGCCGACTACATGTCGTTCTACCAAGAGGGCCACACCGCCATGTATTCGGTGGTCGACACCCTCACCCAAAACTACAGCGGATCGGGTATGCTCGGCGTCGCCTTTCATCCGTGGGGATCTTTCAAGGATTTACAACCGTGATCCGTTTGTTTGTGTGAATGGTCGATAAATGGCCGGCGCCTCTTTTCGGGGCGCCGGCTTTTTGGTATTTCGAAGCCGGAAGGTTTTGATTAGAAAAGATCGAACTCTGGGCCAGGAGATCCCGATGTCGAAAGCTCTAACTCGATTCCGTTATATTGCCATCGCCGAGGGCATCTCGTTCCTCGCGCTGCTGCTGGTGACCATGCCGCTCAAGTACATGATGGACATGCCCACGCCCAACAAGGTGGTCGGGATGATCCACGGCGTGTTGTTCATCCTCTATGTGGTGATGGGCATGCAGGCCGCCACTGACGAAGAATGGTCCCCCAAGTTCATGCTGCTCGCTTTCTTGGCCTCGTTGGTCCCCGGCGGCACCTTCATTCTCGACCGCAAGCTCAAACCCGAGCCTGAGGCCTCGGCCGAACCCGCCGAATAGAGCGCGCGGCCAATTCGCGGCGAAGTCGCGAATTGTGCTAAGGTTTAGGGGCAGGGTAATGCTCGGCTACTGCGATCCGTTTGGGAGATCATCATGCACACTCGCCGTCACGATCTGTCCCTTTTGCTCTTCGCCACCGTCGGCGCCTTTTTGTTCTACGGGCTGCTCCACGAGACGATGCGACCGCCCGAGCCTCATCCGGGGCTGCGCGACGACGCCCTCCAAGACGCGCTGCGCGAGGATTGGAGCCATCAGGAGTTGTCGTATTTTCAGGCGCGAAAATACCTGTGGGGCGAGATCGACGGCGACGGCCGTCACGCCGAGGGGGCCTACACCGGCGAGGAGATCGAGTACTTCAAGCAGCCCCTGCCCAACAATGGGGCCGTCGAACACGCTTGGCCGCTGACGCGTCTGCCGAAAGAGGGGCGAAGCGATCTGCACCACATGTTCGGGGTCATCGGCGAGGCCAGGGCGGCGCGCATCAACCTGCACTACGGCGATGTAACCGTGGCGGTCTGGTCGCGCGGCGGGTCGCGCTCGGGGCCCGGCTCGGGCTTCAAGCCGGTCTTCGAGGTGCGCCCCGAACGCCGGGGTGATGCCGCTCGCGCGATGTTCTACGTGGCCACCATGTACGATCTCGATATCCCCAGCGCCGAGGAGAAGGTGCTTCGAAGCTGGCACCACGAGGACAAGCCGTCGAAGGCCGAGCGCATCCGAAACGATCGCATCGAAAAGCGCCAAAAATCACGCAATCCCTTCATCGATCACCCCAAGCTGACGAGTCGCATCAGCGACTTCTGATCACTACCACTGCCCGACGCTCGTGCGAGCCAGAAGCACCGGCAAAAGCCGGGCCGCCTTGCTGTTGTCGGGCGCGATCTCGAGCAGCCTTTGCACGTAGTCGAGCGCGCTGTGGTACATCTTGCGGCGCACCGCGGCGGCCGCGAGCGTCTCGAGTTGTCCGGCGGTGCGCCGACGCGCTGCCGCAGACACTAACCGGTTGCGGTAGCGTTGGCGTTTTTTCGGCTCGCTCAACACCTCGTAGCTCGCCGCCAGGTGCTTTCGCACCGCGCGCAGCCGAATCCTCTCCTTACCATTGAGCCCCAGCGGCTGGTTGAGCGTCTGGAAGGCCGAGCGCAACTCGGTGTAGCGCTTCTCGACCTCGGAGTCGTAGGTCGCCCAGTGAAGCCCGAACAACGTGAAGTAGTTCTCGCGCTCCATGCGCGCCTCCATGACCTCCAGGCGCGCGATCGCCTCTTTGTACTCCTCGGCCCAACTCGATGATTGCAGCGACGACAGGCCCGGCGACTGCACCGACAGCAGGCCGACGGCGTCGAGCGCGCCCAGAAGCGCGACGGTCTCGTCGCTGGGAAGCGGCGACAACTCGAGGACCTTCTCGAAGAGCCGCGGCTTGGCGAGCACCCGGTCGACGAGTTGACGCTCGTGAAGCTTCAAGCCGAGTTGGTTGAAGCTGAACATCAGGCTCGTGCGGCGCTCGAGTTGCATGCCGCGAAGCTTCTCCTCGGTGCGTCCGCGCCGTCCGGAGAACCGGCCGCTGTGCGCGTCGCGCATCTGGTTGAAGACGACGCCGACCATCGGAACCGACGTGATCAACAGCGACGACGGCACCTCGTCGAGGCGATAGTAATCGGCCTCGCCCAATTCGGCGTCCAGCAGCCTGCGCAGCAGGTAGCGAAGCCGCGAGCTGATGGAGGCGCGCACCACCTCGGGCGGCGCCAGGTGCGGCATCCCCAGGAGCGCCTTGGCCGGACTGACGCCGTGTTGGCGGGCAAACGCCTCCACCTCCTCGGCCGCCTCGGGGCTGAGCTTCCCGCCGCGCACCATGAACGACAGCAGCGCTCGCTTCGGGGAGCTTGGCAGCAGCCGAAGGTCGTAGAGTTGGCCGTCGCGGATCACCAGTTGGGCGCGACGCCGCCCGCTCCTGAGCTCGAGCAGTCCGGTTCCGGGCCGTGAGACGAGGGTGAGCAGCACGCGACGAAGCGTGGTTTTGTGAGATACGTCCCAGTGTTGGGCCGGGGCGGTCTCCATTGGGCGCAGGTCGACCGACGGGGTGACATCGGCGGGCGGCGGGTCGGGTTCGGTTGGCGTTGGCGCCGACCGTTGCGCCTGGTCTTGTCGAGCCTGGTCCTGTCGAGCCTGCTCCTTTCGCGCCTCATTGGGAAGAGGAGGCGGCTGGGCGGGGAACTTGCCGGCGTCGCGTCGTTTCCTCCGGGTCTTGAACACCCCGGCTTCGGGCATGACGCCCTCGATGCTTCGGCCGAGTTGAACTTCGACCGTCGGCGGCTCGACGTCGGCCTCGCTGGTCGGAGCCTCCTGCACGATCGCCTCGGAGTCGCGCGCATCGAGCCGTTCGATGCGTCCGATCGCGTCGTCGGCGTGCTCGGAGATCTCCTCGAGGATCTCGGCGATGCTTGGCTCGTCTCCCTGGCGTTTGGCCGCGCGTTTCTTGGCGCGCTGAGCCAATCTGAGCGCGAGCCTGCGGCGTTTCTGGTCGTCGTTCGACATAGGCCTCCCCTGGCAACTAGGACGCACCGCGGCCCACCCCGCGGCGCAGAACACAACACTGTTAGAACTGTCGGTAGGCCGACCGAACTAGAGTACTGTGTGAGGCCTAAACGGGCAAGGTTGTCGCTAAAACTCTATAGAAAACAAGGGTTTGTGTTTGATCTGTTTTTGGCGGGGATGTGTCGTGAGGATGACCCATCACCCCGAGCCCCCAGCTCCATTTCGCGTCGCTACATCGCGCAGAGAGCGCGCAGCGACCGGAGCTGGGGGATGAGGAGGGGGAGGAAAGAGGATCAGTCGAACATCGAGAAGACCGCCCCGCTGGTAGGATGCGAGGCGGGCACGCACAGGGTGCCCCGAATGTCGCTGTAGAAGCCGCTGCCGTCCTCGAAGCCGAAGCCGTTGATGAACAGCGTGCCGCTGGCGCCTGTGAAGAGCCCGGTGCCCGAGACCACACGGTCGAACTCGGTGAACGCACCGCCGGCGGTGTCGAAGATGCCCACGTCGCTCATGACCAGCTCACCGAGCGCCGTGCTGATGACCAGCTCGCCGGCGTAGGTCCACGTCGTCGACGGCTCGACCGGCGGAGTGACTACGCTCGCCTCGCCGACGACCCCGCCGCCGATGCCTTGGGCGGTGTAGCTAGCGACGCCCAAGATCGCGCCGGTGGGCGTGGTCACCTGCCCGGCGGTGCACAGGCCCACCGGACTGGTGCACCCCTCGCTAAAGAAGGTCGCGGTCATCTCGGCGAACACTGGCACGCACAACTCGCCATCGGACGCCTCGGCGTCGGGCAAGGCGGCCATCAACACCACGGTGAATGCAGCCACGAAACTCAGCCATGCATCTCGACGACGTCCCATCTTCGACTCCCTTGCAGACAAACCGACGGCCCGCGCCAAACTCGTCCCTGCGGACGGACTTTCGGCCCTCGATTCGCGTGGTTACCACCCAATTCAAATTGTTCGACGCGTTTGCGTTGTCTTCAATTGTAGCGGGGAGAGCGGCGTGGTTCAAATAGTGGCCGAGATTTTAATGTGTGATTGAGCGGGTCGTCCTGCGTTGGGGGTGAGTGGGATGCGTTTCCGTGGGCGACGTTCGACGCGCAGGTTCCGGCATTGTTGGGGCTCAAACGGAGCGCCGGAGCCGTCGTGACGCCGCGAAGCTGCGAGCCCGGAGGGCGATAGAGAGTTTGATAGCCCCCAGCGCAGGGAGCGCGCAGCGCGACCGGAGCTGGGGGACTGGGGTGAGGACGCTCTACTCCGCCGCCGCCCGGAAGGTCTTTGGGGCGGGGAGTTCGACGCGGCGGTTGCGCAGCGCGCGCCCCATCTTGACCTGGCCGAGCGCGTCGGTCAGCTCGCCGCCGTCGACGGCGAGCTTGCCGCCGATGACGACCATGGGGACGACGCCCTCGGAGCGGTTGACCAGTTGGTTGTGCTCGAAGACTTCGCGGTAGACGTTCTCGATGTTGGACTCGGAGTCGTAGCCGCGAAGCTTGTCGGGGTCGACAAGCGTCAGGTCGGCGGTGGCGCCGCGGTCGATGCGCCCGGCGTCGAGGCCGAAGAAGTCGGCCGGCTCGCGCGTCAGCCGGCGCACGGTGTAGGCGACCTGGTCGAGCGACTCCTTCTGGGCGATCTGCAGCGCGCGCAGGTTGACGTCGTAGAACGCCATGTTGGTGATGTGGGCGCCGCTGTCGGAGAAGCCGGGCAGCATCTGCGGGTCCATGAGCAGGTCGCGGCGCGGTCCCTCGTCGAGGTTGGCGGCGTAGGTGTACCAGTACAGGTCGAGGTCGAACTGGCGCAGCAGTCCCAAGAAGAAGTCGGCGTCGTCGGGAGGCGCGGCGCCGAAACTGTCGAACGTCTCGCGCTCGGCCTGCGAGCGCGCCTCGACGTCGCCGTTCTGGTAGGACATCAGCCGCTGGTAGACCTCCTGCATCGTGGCGCCGTTCCATTCTTTGACCGGACAGGTCTCAATGACCATGTCCTCGAGGTTGCGCGTCAGGGTGTGGTCCTCGATGCGCAGCCATCGCTTCAGGCGCGCCAGGCCGAAGCCGCGCTTTCCGCTGAACCACATCTTGCGAAACTGGGCGCGCCACTCGGGGTCGTCGAGCACGCGCATGCGCGCCTCGCGGTCCTCGAGGTCGGGCTCGTTGAGCCGGCGAAGCTCGGGGATCTCCTCGGCGAGCGGGGTGACGGGGCCTTCGGACCACACCTTGAAGGGCGCGGCGAGGGCCTGCAGCCGGAAGTTGCCGTCGACGATTCGGGAGTTGAGGATGCGGGTGAGCACGCGCCCCAGCGCGCCGAGCATGCGGTTGGTGCGCACGTCCATCGCCGCGACGGCGGTGATCCGAAGCGGTTTGCCGTGCAGCCGGCCGCTGGAGAGCAAGAAGTTGCGCAGGGTCTGCGGTGGGCTGTCCTTGGGCGGCGTGGCCTGCCAGACCGCCTCGTACTCGCGCACCACATCGGTCAGCGCCTTGAGCTCTTTGTAGGTGCCGTACTGGGTGGGGATCTTGCTTCGCCGGTTGGGGTCGTTGGCCAGGTAGTGAAAGGGAAGGGCGTCGGTCGAAAAGCCGGCGTAGCCCTCCTTCATGCCCTTCTCGACCAGGGCGCACATCTCGTCGAGCTCTCGCTCGGTCGGATCACGCGCGATGCTGTCTTCGAGCCCCATCACCTCGATGCGCAGCATCGAATGGGGGATGAGCGGGACGACGTTGGGCCCCAGCGGGAGCTCGTCGAGGTGGCGAAGGTAGCCCTCGGAGTCGTCCCAGTCCTCGGCGACGCTCGCCGCCTTCTCGAGGATATGCTTGGGCATATTCTCGACGCGCGCGAAACAATCGACGATGGGATCGGCGCCGCCGTTGCGCTGGGCGCCGAAGGCCAGCCCCAGGCTGCAGTTGCTCATGACCACGGTGGTCGTGCCGTGGCGCACCGACTCGGGCAAGCTTGGCTCGAGCTCGACCTCGAGGTCGTAATGGGTGTGGATGTCGAGCAGGCCCGGCATCAACCACTTGCCGGCGGCGTCGACGACACGCTCGGCCATCGACGCGTCGAGATCTTCACCCCGGGCGGCGACTCTACCGTCTGTAACCGCAAGATCCCCACGTTGGGGCGGCTCACCGGTACCGTCGAAGATGATCGCGTCTTTGAACAGCAGATCCCATTTGGCCACGGTTGATCCTCTTCTGCCTGAGTCCAGGAAGATTGGCGAATCTCGGTTTGGTGCTGCAATGAGTATGAGCACATTCTGCCAGTTTTGTAACAAGTAGCAAGGCAAGCAACTTTCAAGGTTGTTGTCTCTGGGCTACAATCGCCGTGCCCTTGTTTCGAGAGCCGGTTCTGAACGATGGAAGTACTCGATAGTTGCGATTGGCGTGCGATCGCCGATTTGTGGGCGGAGCTCAATGAGTTTGGGTTGAGTGAGTCCGAAGGAGCGTGGGTCCATTTTCGCCAGCGCGTGCACCAGATGCTCGATGTGGACCGCGGGCTCACTGTCGTCCTCGAGGAGGTCGCCGAGCCGGTCGACAATCCACTGTATCGATGCCTGCCTCTCGTCACCCTCCACCACGGCCCGGAGGCCGAACAGTTCAATCGATTAGGCCACGAGTGGATTTTTCGGGAGCCCGGCTATGGGAACGAGCCCGCCATCCAATACCTCGCCGCCAGGCACGGGCAAGCTCGCACGGTCAGTCTGCGCCGGAGCGTCGACCAGCGCACCTTCGACGGCTCGACGATGCGTGGGTATTTTGATGTCCTCGAGGTCGAGGATCGGCTCTTCAGCGCGTTTCCTGTCGCCAATGGGCTCGAGATCAATATCGGGGTCGACCGCGTCCGCGGCTCGCGGGTATTTGGGCTGAGGGAGCAGCAGATGCTCCACACCATCGTCCAGGGGATCCTGCCCCTGGCCCGAGCATACGTGCGAAGCCGGGGGCTGATGCCAGGCCAGCAGGAGTTGAGCGCCCGCGAGCAACAGGTGCTGTCCTATTTGCTCGGTCCGCTGTCGGAAAAAGAGATCGCCGACCGCCTCGATTTGAGCACGGGCTACCTGCACCAGGTCGTGGTGCGCATCTATCGGAAGTTGGGCGTGCGAAGCCGCCCCGAGCTCATGGCCCAGTGGCTCTGAAATCCTCGCAAATGCGCATATTCTGCGCCTCAGCCGGCCGGATGGTACCCATTAGTACCATTGCTCCGCGTGCCCATTTCTCGGACCCTTGTCGCCTAACGATTTCGTAAAAGGTGCTGCCTCAGATCGAGGCGGGTTCGAGAAAGGGTCAGGGATATGAGGGTTTCAAAGTGGTGGGTCATCGGGCTCGTTGCGCTGATGGTCTTGCTGGGCGCTTGCGGCGACGATACCGGCAAGAGTGGCAAGACGAATCTGGAGGACGTCGGCGTGGACGCGCCCGACGGCGGCGACACCGACTCTGTCGAGCCCTATGCGTGTGAGCCGGATCCGCAACTTGTCGGACAGAAGATCTCCTGCGTGCGCGACGAGCATTGCCCGTGCGGCACGAGTTGCTGGCTCGGCCAGTGCCAGGCGCGCTGCGAAAAGGACGACGAGTGTGCCGACGACGAGTATTGCGACGGCTTCGGCCAGTGTCGCGCGACGGACGACGCGGCGACGGTGCATTTGCCCGAGCGCCACGACCTGGGCCGGCTCGAGCCGCGCCAGAAGCTCGCCACGCTCACCGATGCTCGTCCGCTCGCCTCGATCTTGGTGCGCGCGGTCGACGGTCCGGTCGTGGCCGGCCGCGTGGGCGCTGGTGAGGGGCTTCAGGTAGCGGTCACCGACGGGGACGCGCCGGGCGATGCCGACTTTGCCGCCGAGGTCCTCATCGACCAGCGTGTCGAAGCGGACGGGACGGTTACGTTGTGGGCCCGGCGAGACCCGGGGCACACCGATGACGAGCCGCTGACCAACCAGGTGGGGATCTGGGATTCGAGTGGACATCATACCTCGGTGACCGTCACCGAGCGGACCTCGCTCGTCGGCGGGGCCACTGACGGGCCCGAGCTCGTCGGCACCTACACTGGCGTCGCCCGCCTGGTCGCCCGCGGAAGCGTCGGTGGCCTCGGGCTCAATATCACCACCCCGCGACGCGAGCAGTCGGTGCCGATCACCGCTCAGATTTTCGATACCGGCAGCGGCATGCGCCTGGTGATCGAAGACAATCTGCGCGTGCTCCACCCGCAAGGGGAGTGGATCGGTGAGCTGAGCGCCGATGCCCAAGACCTGGCGCTTCCGGCCTTCGAAGCGCTCGCGCTCGACCAGATCGCGCTGTCCAATTCCCAGGTGATCGCCACGCCGAGCGACATGCGCGTCGACGCCGATCCGAGCGCCGCCGATTGGGACGGGGTGCTTCGCTTCGGCTTCGACCTGCGCTACGCGGGCATCACAGACACGGCGGCCATCCCCATGTCGCGCTGGATGGTGACGCTGTCGCGTACCGGCGACCTGCCCGACGGAGCCGACGCCCCCGAGGCGCAGTCCGACGCCCAACTCGCCTACGACACCGCCCAACTCGCCGACACCGAGTTCGTCGCCGAGACCGGCATGGCCACCGTGGCCAGCGCTTATCCTGATTTCGATTCCAAATGGGAGGCCATCCGTCAGGTCGCCGACCGCTCGATCGGTGGCACCGACATGGGCGTTTGCGTCGCGCCGTACTTGCCGTTTGTCTCCGACGACGATCGCTCCGCCTACTACAATAGCTTCTACTACTCGATCTTCCCCGACGTGTACGCCGCGAATGTCGGCGCGCTGAACCAGCCGTACACAATCACGCCGGTCTTTGCCTACGATAGGGCTCCGAACTCGCCCGGCGGATGGACCGTGAACAACGACAAGACCAAGACGGTCAGTGAGCTGGCCGGGGCCGGTGTGCCGTTGCTCTCGGAGATCTTTGCCGGCGTCTCCGACCAGTCTCTGGAGCTGTGGAGTGCGCAAGTGCCGGTCGCCAGCGGGTTCTATCACGATGTCACCCCGACGACGCCCAGCGGGTTCCGTCAAGCACCCGAGATCACGCTGGCCGACGGCACCACCGTCAACCATGCGCTTCCCTGTGACATCGACCTGAGCGACTCGCCCGATACGGTCGCCTTCGACGAGGGGTACGGCTCGTCAGTCTTCGATGTGACCCTCGACGTGCCCAACCAGCGCTTCGATTTCTGCCAAGAGGCCGCCGATCGGCTCGACTGCCGCATCGTGGATGTGACGTCGGTGCTCACGCCCGAAGAGCGTGACATGTATCCGGCTCAGTACATCGATTTCGACGTGACCATGCAGCCGGGCGACTCGTTTTCCTACCAGATCCGCGCCAATATTCCGGACGTGCGCTTCAGCAAGGTGTGCATCCCGCCGTCCCTCCCGAAGCGCTGCGCCGAGGGCTTGGCCTGTGAGAACGCCAACACCGGCAGCGGCTCGCTCGAGATCGAGCCGCTGTCCGACAGCGGGCAGTCGGCTTCGTCGGGCGACCTGACGTGCGGAGAGAGCGGGCGCCATTTCGCCTTCGAGATGGACGAAGCCGGCCTGACGGCGGACACGCTCGTCGAGGATTGTGTGGCCGACTCCGAGGCGATCGAGCGCGTGCTGGCCTCGCCGACGGGCACGACCGAGCGGGACAAGCTCGCCGCGATGGGCTGGTACAACTCCGAAGGTTGCTTCAGGCCCATACAGCTGCTGGGCACGGTGGGCCGGGCGACCGAGGCGGTGCGCTACTGGCGCGACGAGACCGGAGCCGAGGCGACGCTGGCCGATCTGATAGCCATGCGCATGCTGCAGCGTTGGACGGACGCCCATGCCTTCATCGCCAGTGAGGCGACCCACAGCACTCCGTTTGCTCACCTGGATGCGACGGTCAACTCGGATAGCCTCGACGGGCTCGAGGCGCGCTTGGACCAGTCGCTTCGCGCCTGGCGCCTGCTGATGCATCCGCGCGTGGCCACTGCCCTGATGAGCCTGAGCCCTGAGGCGCTTCGCCACCCCGACTACCGTCAGATGGTCGGCGCCGGGTTCACCGAGGAGGGCTATCACCGGCAGGATGAGGGCTTGGTGGTCTCGATGGCCGAGCTGCTCGACGCTCAACTACGGCTCGGGCAGGCGATCGCCGAGCGCTACGCCTACGAGGGCGCCCAGGAGGTGCCCGCCTCTCTGGTTCGGCTCCAGCAGGCCCACCTGGTCGCCGAGAGCTTGATTCAGGCGCTCACCGAGCGAAGCCGCGACGTCGACGGCAATTACGGGGAGTGGGACGAGAACTTCCGCGCCGTCGAGCGGCGGGTTATGGGCAGCTGGGTTACGCTTCTCAACCGCGTCGACGGGCTTCTCGAAGGCCGCAATCCCCTGGGCATCGAGGATACCGACTTGCCGCTGTATTTCCGCGACTTCCGGGTGGACGCCACCAGCCGATTCACCGCCATCACCCGCTTTTTGCTCGGCCAGACCAATGGCTCGGAGGCCTGGGCCGCCTCGCTGGTGCGCGACGCAGTCGACGCCTACGACACGGCCAAGGACGCCTATCTCGACGAGAGTTCGCGAGCGATGAACGAGGAGGCGACCGCCACGGCCAAGGCGCTGCGGGTCGCCGACGAAAAGACCGACTTCGGCCTGATGATGATCGACTTTTGTGGAAGCGAGGCCTTTGGCGACGTCGGTCCGGGCGACGTGCACGACAGCATCGATCAGGCCACGTTCGACGCCTCGACGTGCTGGTTCCGAAGCGAGCGCACTGAGTGCGCGCCGGGGCAGGCATCGAGTGAAGACGCGGTGACCTACAGCCTGTGCACCAGCGCGCTGGCCGCACTGGGGCCCAACGGCATCGGTCGACGCCCGGCGTATGCGACGGTCAACGTGCAGGGCAAAGACTTCCGCTACTATGCCATGGTCCGCGGCTGGGAGTTCGACAACCCGGTGCTCGGCTCGTTCTACGAGCAGATTTTGGAGAATTGGACCGGGTTCCCCGCCCAGATCAACGTGACGATGCGCACCACCGCGGGAGCCTGTTTCCGCACCTCGGAGGGGACCACCGTGTGTGCGCGGGACGAGGTCGACCGGCCGGTCAACGTGACCTACGACCCGCAGACGCACCAGCCGTATAACCCCTGCAAGAACACCGCAGTGCCCAACTTCCCGGGGATTCTGCCCGAAATCGAGCAGTTGGGCGACGGGAGTTATGAAGCCGTGTGCGCGCCCAACCAGGCGCTGGGCTTCGAGGGCACCACGCTGCGCATGCCTTTGTCCGGCGCCGCCGCCAAGCAGTTGCGCGGCACCTACACCAACGGTGTGCTCACCGAGCAAATTGCAGGCCGCTGCCGCGAGTTCGTGCCCGGCCATGATCCGACCCCGGTCGCCCGTTGGGCCGACGCACCGCAATCGTGCTACGGCGGCTCGGTGGGCGCCGAGGTCTACGCCACACGCACTCTGGTGACCGACATCGAAGTGGCGCGCGACGCCGTCGAGCAGCATACCGAGGCGTACCGTATCGCCATGCAGTCGTGCTTCATCCAGCAGCAGGGCAACCAGCAACTCATGGAGGCCCAGCGAAGCTTCGACGCCGAGATGAACCACCTGCAGACGGCCAAGCAGATCGCCGACACCGTGGCGACCTGGGCGTACTCGACAGGCGATTGTCTGTCGGAGGTCTCCGGCGCAGATGAGCCGTGGGACTACGGACTGGCCGCCGGTACCTGCGCGGCGTACGCCGTCGGGTCGGCCGCCGACACAGCCAGCATCGCCTACGACGCCGACATGCAGCGCGCCGAGCGCGCCCACGAGACCACGATGATGGGCATCGAGCAGTCCACCGAAGAGGCGCGCTGCTTCAAAGAGGCGGAGCTCGAGCTGGTGGGGCTGCGCGCGGCGTACTTGGAGATTCAACGGGCCCAGCAGGAGCTCGCGTCGAGCTACCTGCAGGCACAGCACGCCGTGGAGGTGCTCGAAGCCGAGTACGACGCCGGCCTGATCGACGTGGAGACCGCCGAGACCGCCGCGATGTTCGTTCCCTCTCAGAGCCCCTGGTATAACGAGGAGCTGGCCGACTACGAACGCAAGCTTCGCCTGGCGCGCCGAGGCGCCTACCTGGCGGTGCGCGCGGTAGAGTACGAGTTCCAGATGACCTCGAGCTACCGCTCCGACGTGCTCTTGGCCGAGACGCCGCTCGAACTCGAGCAGGTCCTGACCGAGCTGCGCCAAGAAGCCAACACCAACAGCGTGGCCGGCGCGCGGCCGGCCGAGTTGACCGAGGTGGTCAGCCTCAAAGACCACCTGCTGCAACTCGGCGACCGCTCCGAAAGCACGCCCGCAGGGTGGCACGCGCTGTCGGACACCGAGCGCTTCCGCAAAATGCTCGTCGACCCGGCCTACGAGGTCTACGAAGACGGCGTCTTCATCGGCCGGCGCATCCCCTTCAACATCGCCCCGCTCAGCGTGCTCGATCGCGGCGAGTTCCAGGGCGTGCCCATCGTCAGCGACAACTCGTGCGCCGAGCGTCTCTGGTCGCTCAACGTGACCATCCAAGGCGAAGACGGCGAGGTCATCCGGGGCGTCAGCCCGACGATCAACCTGGAGGTGCGCAAGCGCAACACCTTCTTCAGCAACCTGTGTGACGCCGCGCGAGGCGACTTCCAGGTCGCCAGCGTGCGCCCGGCCCGAAACCTGTTCCGCGAGCCGGGCGTCGGCGAGGGGATCAGCGGCATCACCGGCCAATCGGAAGCCGACGGCTTCTCGAAGGCCCGCGTGCAGGCTCGCCTGAACATCGCCCCGCAGGAATTCGCCAGCGACTCGTATACCGACGGCGCCAGCGCCGAGTTGGCCGCCCGCGGGCTCTTCGGTGAGTACGAGCTGTTCATCCCGGCGACCAGCCTGGCGCCGGCGTCGAACGGCCTGCCCAGCGGGGACGGGCTGGTGCTCAACCAGGTCGACGATATCCTGCTGCGCGTCGACTACGTGTCGGTGGCGCGGTAACTGCGTCGGGCCCCGGGGGCGGCCTTCGCCGCCCCGCGCCCGCCGCTTCTCGCAGGGCCCTCGACCCGGTTGCAAGGTCAGCCAATAGATACTCTGGGAATTTCGCGTGACATTCGCTCGCTAATTGTACAGTATAACTGCGACTGAATGAGCGTTCATTCGTTCCCAAAACCCGACCCGGGTACAAGACACACAAGAAGAGAGGCTGATCATGCAACGGTATTCCCCCCCGCTCAAAGAGATGCGCTTCCTACTCGAGGCGTTCGGCTTCGAAGAAAAGCTCGGCGATATCGAGGCGTTCGAGATGTACGACCTGGCCACGACCATGGCCGTGCTCGAGACCGTCGGCAATATCAGCGTCGACAAGCTTCTGCCGATCAACCGCAAGGGTGACGAAGAAGGGCTGAAGTTCGATCCCGACGAGGCCACCGTCACGTTGCCCGAGGGCTTCCGCGACGCCTACCAGACCCTCGTCGAGAACGGCCTTGTCGGCCTGGCCGGCGACCCCGAATACGGTGGTGGCGGCGCTCCCGAGGCGATGGGCATCCTCGCCAGCGAGATCATCAGCGCGTGCAACAAGAGCTTTTCGATGGCGCCGGGCCTGACCAACGGCCTGATCTCGGCGCTGCAGGCTCACGGCAGCGACGAGCAAAAAGAAAAGTACCTGTCCAAGCTCATCCCGGGCGAGTGGTCCGGTACGATGTGCCTGACCGAGCCGCAGTGCGGCACCGACCTGGGCTTGATCACCACCAAGGCCGATCCGCAGGACGACGGCACCTACAAGCTGACGGGCACCAAGATTTGGATCACGTTCGGTGAGCACAACCTGACCGACAACATCATCCACTTCGTCCTCGCCCGCCTGCCCGACGCCCCCGAGGGCATCCGCGGCATCAGCGCGTTCATCGTCCCGAAGATCCTCGACGACGGCACGCGCAACCCGGTCTACTGCACCGGCCTCGAAGAGAAGATGGGCATCCACGCCTCGCCGACCTGCGTCATGGCGCTCGAGGAGGCCGAAGGCTACCTCGTCGGCGAGCCCCACAAGGGCATGCGCTCGATGTTCACGATGATGAATATGGCCCGCCTGCACGTGGGCATGGAAGGCTACGCGCTGGGCGAAATTGCTTACCAGACCGCGCTCGCCTTCGCTAAAGAGCGCCGTCAGGGCCGCTCGCTCGACGAGAGCAAGCGCGAGACCGACGAGCCGGCGGACACCATCATGGTCCACCCGGACGTGCGTCGCATGCTGCTCAACATCAAGTCGACCAACGAGGCGCTGCGTGCGCTGGGTGTGTGGGTCGGCCTGCATCATGACCTCGCGCACAACCACACCGACGAGACGGTGCGCCAGCAGTCGAGCGACCTGGTCGCGCTGATGACGCCGATCATGAAGAGCTACGGCTCCGAGCGCGGCTTCGAGAATATCTCGGAGGCGATGCAGGTCTGTGGTGGCTCGGGCTACACCGCCGACTGGGACATCGAGCAGTACATGCGCGATGAGCGCATCGCGATGATCTACGAGGGCACCAACCACATCCAGGCGCTCGACCTCGTCGGTCGCAAGCTTGCCAAGGGCAAGGGTCGCTTACTGATGACCTTCCAGCAGCGGGTCCAGCAGGCCATGGAAGAGGCCGGCGAGTATGAAGAGGTCGCCGCGCTGTTGCCGCCGTTCCAGAAGGCCGTCGGCCGCGTCATGGAGGCCACGCAGAAGCTGGCCAGCGAAGGGGCCAAGGACCAGGAGATGGCTGCGGCCGTCGCCTCGAACTACCTCAACCTGTTCGCGTTGACCGCGCTGGGCTTCATGTGGCTCAAGATGACCACCTACGCGGTGGCCAACGACCACCCGAACGCCGAGACCAAGCTCAAGACGGCGCGCTACTTCATGGAGATGGTGCTGCCCGAGACGGGTCTGTACGCCAAGCTCATCAAGGCGGGTAAGGACCCGATGATGGCGTTTAGCGAAGACGAGTTCTAAACGACTCGGGTCGTCGAGACCAAAAAAGGCCCGCCGGCGCTGCGCCGGCGGGCCTTTTTGCGTGTGAGCGTTCGAGTCGGTGGTCTAGCGGTTCGAGCGGGTCTGCTGGCCGCCGCTGGGCTTGGAGATCTGCTGGACGACCTTGCCGGTCTCACGCTGTGGCTCGTTGCGCGCCAGGTCGGCCTGGGCGAGCACTCCCACGACGTTGTTGTTGTCGTCGACGACGATAAGCCGGCGGATCTGGTGTTGGCCCATCAGCTGTTCGGCCTCGTTGTCGTCGGCGTCCTGGTTGATGCAAATGGGGTTGCCGCTCATGACGTCCGAGGCGTTCAGGTCCAGCGGGTTTTTGCCCTGCGAGACCGCACGGATGGTGATGTCACGATCGGTGACCGTGCCCAGCACGTTCGATTTTCCGTTTTGCTCGACGATGGGGATCATTCCGCAGTCGCAGTCGTCCATCATCTTGGCGATGTCCTGCAGCGACGTGTTCTTCGACGCGCACTGCGGCTTGCTTGTCATCAGGTCTTTAATGCTCATGGCGTTCCTCCACGGGTGCGAAGGGATTGGTGCGATGGTTTCGTGCGGACGCAAGCGTCCGTTCTGTTCGTCCTACGAACCTAGACACACACGCAAAGCTGATGACCCCTGGGGGCGGGCCGGGGGCTAGTCGGCGGTGGGGAGTTCGACGATGGCGACGGTGCCGCCGTCGTCGGGCCCTTCAAAGTGGATGGAGCCGTCGTGGCGGTCGATGATGGTCTTGGCGATGGCTAGCCCCAGGCCCACGCCGCCGTAGTCACGGGTGTCGGGGCCGTCGGCTTGGGAAAAGCGCTCGAAGATGCGGGCACGAAAGCCGTCGTCGATGCCGGGGCCGTGGTCGCGGATGCTCAGCCGCGCCACTTCGACGGTGCGGCTGATCTCGATCTCGATGACGCTGTCGGCCGGCGAGAACTTCTCGGCGTTGGCCAACAGCTTGGCGACCGCGGCGCACAAACGCTCGCGGTCGGCGGTGATCACCACAGGTTCGTCGGGGGCGTGTACCGACAGGGCGTGCGTCTCGTGCAGGTCGCTGCGTTGGTCGAGGGCGTCGACGAGGACGTCGTACAACTCGACCTCCTCGAAGGTAAACGTGTCGGAGACTTCTCCGGTGAGCGCGCGGACCTCCAAGAAGGCGTCGACGACCTCGACGAGCCGGTCGGCGTTCTTTCGAGCCATGTTGATCATGTGGGTGAGCCGAGGACTCTCGAGGACTTCCTCGTCGTGGCTCAGCAGCGAGATCAGGCCTACCAGCGGGGTCAGCGGGGTGCGCAACTCGTGGCTGACCAGGGCGATGAGTTTGTCTTTGAGTTGCTCGACTTCGTGGCGGGCGGTGACGTCTTGGACGGTGCCGCGAAGGTAGATGAGTTCCTCGCCGTCGTAGACTGGCTCACCGTAGGCACGAACGATGATTCGGGTGCCGTCCGGTCGAGTGATCGGATGCTCGAGGGTGTACGGCAGCCCTTTGTCGAGCGTGCGTTCGACGGCACGCCGGATCATCTCGGCGGTCTTTGGGTCGAGCAGCTTCTGATAGGTCTCGAAGTCGAACCCGGCCGCCTGTGGCTCGAGGCCGAAGATGCGAAAGCATTGGTCCGACCAGGTGATCGTATCCCGGTGGATATCCCACTCCCAATCGCCCAACTTGGCGACTTGTTGGGCGTAGGCCAGTCGCTCTCGGCTGCGCTCGAGCGCCTCTTGGGCGAGGTGTTTGTTGGTGATGTCAGTCAGGATGCACCGAAACCGAACGGGCTGGCCATCTTCGCGCACCACGGTGGTGGCGTCACGAAACCATCGCCACTCGCCGTCGGCGGTGCGCATCCGATACTCGAAGTCGTAGCGGTCGGCGCGGTCGTGCAGTCTGTTGCACGTGGCGATGACGGCGTCGAGGTCGTCGGGATGGACGATCTCTTTCCACAGATTTGGTTCGTCGTTGGCGTGATCGAGCGAATACCCCAAGATCCGCTCGATCTGGGGGCTCACGTAAGTGGTGGTGAAGTCGCCCGCGTCGAATTCCCAGACGATGGCATCGATCGACTCGAGAATCTCCTGGCTATGCCGCGCTTCGAGCGTGTTGTATCCCCCGTCTGGCGTGTCCCTTCCCACGGTTGCCTCGTAACGCTAGTGCGCAAGAATGCATCGACCGACCGATGGCCGATCGATTAGTTCGAACATAGACGGAGCATTCGGGACTGCCAGTGCGATTTTAGCGCTCGAAGATGACTCGCTGGCGATACTCTCGGTACTCTTTGGTCTCGCGCAACTTGTCGAGGATGACCTCGTACTCGGCCTTGGTCAGTTTGTCCTTGAGGATATTCTTGACCTTGCCGCCTTCGATAGGACCGGCGTCGGAGAAGAAATTCGCCAAGATCTGGGCAGCCGCCTTCGGACCATGACCTTCGAGTTGCTCCAGGCAGGCCTTGGCGACGTCGGCCACCGAGCCGTCGACCTCGGGCACCTCGATCGGTTCCGGCTCCGGTTCCGGCTCGTCCTGGGGCTCGGCTTCCGGCTCCGTCTCTGGCTCGGCTGCCGGCTCGGGCTGCGGCTCGGTGTCTTGTTGCGGTTCCGGCTCGGAGTCTTGCTTCGGCTCCGGCTCGTCGGTCTGTTCGGGAGCCTCGCTCGGCTCGTCGGCCGGCTGCGACTCGGCGGGCGCGGCCTTGCCGCCGCCCTCGAGGCCACGCTGCAGCAACTCGAGCGCCATCTCCGAGTAGGTCTTGTCCTGCTCGTCGGCCAACGCTTTGACCTTGTCGATGATGTCAGTGCCATGCGGGTCGCGGGAACGGACAACCAACTGCGCATTATAACCCATACTTCACTCCCAACTGCCCAACGTCTGAAATCGCGGCAACGTCATTTAGATTAACATGGAAACGATAGGTCGCTGATCAACCTGAGGCCAAAACCTGCAGATCAACTCGGCCAGATGGCCCTAGGCTGACTCAGGATGGACGTGACCGCAAGTTATTTACCGGGAAGGTGCATTCGGACGACGAAATTGTCCTCGACGACGACGACGTCGAGTCTCCCCCCATGGGCCCGCACGACCTCGTCAGCGTAGCGTACGTCCATGTGCAGCGAGTCGTAGTTGGCCGTCTCCTCGCGGGTCGTGCTCGGTGAGGGCACCGCCTCTTCGAAGACAATTTCGATGGTGGCGCTGTCGTCTGTCGCTTTGAATCTCACGGCCGGCACATCGTTTGCCGGCTCCGAACGCGCCGCGAGATGTGCGATGGCGGCGACCAGGCGCTGGCGATCCCAACGACCGCTCTTTCGCTCGGCTCCCTCCTCGACGGCGACTCGACTCACCACGCGGCTCTCGGCTTCGAGAACGCCCTGGACTGCATCGCTCAGCTCTTCGAGGCGAATTGGCTGCAGGTCGAGCGTGGCGCTGCCCGCTTCGAGTTCGGCCATGTCGAGCGCGCGCTCGAGAATTTGGCTCATCGTCGCACTCGAGCGCGCCAACCTCTCGGCGAGGTTGGCCTCGGGGGCGTCGGCGTCGGCGTGGTGCTCGAGGATGGCGCTGCTAAATTCCACCGCGCTCAACGGGCTTCGCAGGTCGTGCACCAGTTGACGTATCAGGGGGAGCAATTCGGCGGGACGGGCTTCGTTGCCAGTCTCGTTGCGATCTGCGAGGGCGCTATCATGTCGCTCGACGGACTTCTGGATGGCCTCGGGGTCGTCCGCGAGAATCGCGGCGCGCAGCTGCTCCGGCGAGACGGGCTTGGCGAGGTGGGCGTCGAATCCAGCCTCCAGCGAGTCGGCGATGTCGCGGTCCTGCCCATACCCGGAGATAGCCACCATGCGGGTGTCGGCGTAGGCGGGGAGTTGTCGGAGTCGGCGCACGAGGTCGCGTCCGCTCATGTCGGGCAGGCCAATGTCGAGCAGCACCACGTCGAAGTCGTCATTCTTGGCTTTGTCGAACCCCTCGGCTCCGGTGGCCGCCAGCTCGACGGTGCTGCCGGCATCTTGCAACAACACTGCCATGAAGTAGGCCGCGTCGACGTTATCGTCGACCGCGAGCACTCGCAGCCCGTCGAGGCGCCCGGGCAGCGGGTGGGCCTCGAGCGCGTCCGTCGGGATATCTTGGGCGCGGGGAAGGGTGACGACGAACTCGCTTCCCTGGCCGGGCCCCTCGCTACGCACCTCGATAGTTCCCTCGTGGAGCTCGACGAGTTGCTTGGCCAGCGCCAAGCCGATGCCAAGGCCGCGACTGCGCTTGCCTTCCCCCTGTCGAAACGGCTCGAAGATGGCCTCGAGATCTTCGCGGCGAATGCCGCGGCCGGTGTCGCGCACGTGAATGGTGACGGTGTCGTCGTCGGGCTCGATCCACACTGAGATTCGGCCCTCGGGCGGAGTGTAGGAGACGGCGTTGTCGAGCAGGTTTGTCACGATTTGCTCGAGGCGGGTGGCGTCGGCGTCGACAGCCACGTCGGGCACCTCGGGGACCTCGACGGTATGGCCGAAATCGTCGGAGCGCGGGCGCACCGAGGCGACGGCCGAGGCGATGATCGGTGCCAGCGGTTGCACCCGGCGCTCGACGTTGAGTCGCCCACGCGTGATGCGAGTGACGTCGAGCAGGTCGTCGAGCAGCCGCGACATCTGAGTGACGTGGCGTTGGACCATCGGAAGCGCCTGACGCGCCGGCTCGCCGCCGCGATCGACCACGCGCACCCCGTTGGCGATGGCCGCCAGCGGATTGCGCAACTCGTGGCCGAGCATCGCCAAGAACTCGTCCTTACGTCGGTCTGCGTGGCGCAGCGTGATCTCGGCGCGCTTGGTCGCTTCGATGTCGGTGGCCGTTCCGTACCAGCGCACGACCTCGCCGTGCTCGTCATACGCGGGGACGCCGCGGCTCAGGTACCATCGATAGGTTCCGTCCTTCACCTTGATCCGGTGCTCGATCTCGTACAACTCACCGGTTCGCACCGAGTACTCCCAGGCATCGATGGTCGCCGCGCGGTCGTCGGGGTGAACCACCGGGCTCCAGCTCCACCCGCCCTCGGTGCCGTACGCGATGCCCTCGAACTCCTCTCGCCGTTGATTGTAGTAGTCGACCGTCCCGTCAGCTCGTGCCGTCCAGACGAGCTGGGGCATGGCGTCGGCGAGTTCCTCGAACCTCTCCTCGCTCTGGCGGCGGGCGGCCTCAGCGGCATGCTGCTTGGTCAGATCTCGCGCAAACAGCACCGCTCCCACCTGCTCGCCGCTCTCGTCGCGCAGGCCGCGGTAGGTCAACTCGTAGATACGTCGGTGGCGCTGTGGGTCGCCAAAGGTCGAGGTCATCGTGAACTCTTCGCCGGCCAGGGCGCGCTTCCACAAGTCGAGGCCGCGTTCTTGATCATTGGGCAGGTGCGCCAATGCCTCGGCGAGACTGGTGCCCACTTCGACCTCCACGCCGTAGGCGGCGTGAAATTCGTCGCGAAATTCGTCGTTGAACGCGATGAACGTGAAATCCTGCGAGATGACGCACACCGGTGCCGAAGCTGCTGCCAAGATCCCCTGGAGCAGCAGTCGAATTTCGGAATCTCGAAAGGGCATAGAGGCTCGGTTGGAGAGTGTTGAAGACCGCGAGGATACTTGAAATAAAAACGTAGCATACACCCAGGGCGCATGCAGCCGCTTCCGGCCTCGCAGATGCTACGCTGAGCTGACTCCTCTCTCAAAGATGGGAACCATCGGCCGGCTGTGAACTCGAAGGCTCGGTCTTGTCGGCCAGCCTTCTTGTCAGCTTAGCTGTGGGAGGGCATGCTTGGCGCGAACCGCAATGAGACGCTGTGGGCGCTGCAGACGCCCACGCGCGTCATGTCGCGATACCGACTGTCGCTATACCGAGCGTAATCGATGAGACTCTCCCTACGACAAGTCACCGCCGTGTGGGCCGGCGCTTTGCTGCTGGTATGCCTGACGGCACTGACGGCGTCCTACGCGCAGCAGCTTCCGCTGCAGGAGCAAGAGGCTGACAGGCAGCAGGAAGCTGACAAGAAGCCGGAGGTCGACGCCAAAGACGCTCCGGTCGATCCCCGCGCTCAAGACGACGCCATCCGCGACCGGTTGAGTACGATCTTCGGCACCGTCGAGGAGCTCTCCGGGGTCGACGCGACGGTCCAATCAGGCGTGGTGCGCCTGAGCGGCGAGGTGCCCGGGCCGGAGTCCTCCCGGCGCGCCGAGGAACTGGCCGCCGGCCTCGAGGGCGTGGTCTATGTCGACAACGACATCACCGAGGCGCGCGAGTTCTCCCGGCGCATCGAGCCCGCCGTCGACAAGCTCGGCGAGCTGGTCGGTGCGGCGGTGGTCTACTTGCCCTTATTCGTCGTCGGGCTGGTCATTCTGGGGTTGTTCTGGATGCTGGCGAGCGGCGTCGCCCGCATCGACTTTTTGTTCCGAAGGCTCTCCGACCGGCCGCTCGTCCAGAATATCGTGCGCCAGGTGGTCAGCACGCTGGTGTTCTTGTCGGGCGTCATTCTGGTGTTGGAGGTCTTCGACATCACAGCGCTGGTCGGCGCGGTGCTGGGCACCGCCGGGGTGGCCGGCGTGGCGCTGGGCTTTGCGTTTCGCGACATCGGCGAGAACTACCTCGCTAGCATCTTCTTGAGCCTGCGCCGCCCCTTCAACCATAACGACCACGTGCGCATCGAGGACTTCGAGGGCAAGGTCGTGCGTCTGACCACCCGCGATACGGTGCTCATGACCCTCGATGGGAACCACGTGCGCGTGCCCAATTCGCTGGTCTTCAAGAGCGTCATCCACAACTTCACGCGCAACCCGCGCCGGCGTCTGGACGTCACCGTCGGGGTGGGCGTCAACGAAGACCTGGTCGAAGCGCGGCGCACCGGCCTCGACGCCCTCGATGCGATGGAGGGCGTGCTCGCCGAGCCGCCGCCGTTCGCTCGGGTGACCCGCCTGGGCGACTCGAACGTCGAGGTGACCTGGTACGCTTGGGTCGACCAGAACGAATACGACTTCCTCAACGTGCAGAGCGAGGCCAGATATATCGTCAAGGCCGCGCTCGACGCCGCCGGCTTCGACCTGCCCGAGCCGATCTACCGGGTCAATCTTATTGACCCGAGCAAAGAGCCGGCCGAAAAGCTCGCCCCTAAAAAGCCCGCCCAGCCGGCGCCGACCTCGATCGTCAATCTCGAGGCCGAAGCCGAGATCGACGACCAGATCAGCGAAGACCGCCAGCACTCCGACGAGCCCGATTTGTTGGAAGGATAGATTCGGTGCGAGTGCTTCGAGTTCTCGCGAAAGAGGGACGCGATGCCCCCGCACCGAACAGCTCAATCGCTCATCTGGCTGAGCGTCTCGAAGTCCTCGTCGCTCAAGTCGATGTCGCGCGCGGCGGTATTCTCCTCGAGGTGCTCGATGGAGGAGGTGCCCGGAATCGGCAGCATCACCGGCGAGCGCTTCAACAGCCAGGCCAGCGCGATCTGGCTGGGCTTGGCGTCGTAGTTTTTGGCGATGTCTTCGAGGCGCTCGTCCTCGGCGAGTTCGCCGGTGTTGAGCGGGTACCAGGGGATGAACCCGATGTCGTGCTCGGTGCAGTAGTCGACGACCGGGTCGTGCTCGCGGTCGCCCAGATTGTAACGGTTTTGCACCGTGACCACCTCGACCATCTCGCGGGCCTGTTCGATCTGGTCGACCGAGAAGTTCGACACACCGATGTGGCGGATCTTGCCGGCCTCCTGCGCCTCTTTGAGCGCGCCCAACGAGTCCTCGAGGGGCACGTCCGGGTCGGGGGCGTGTAGCTGGTACAGGTCGATTTGGTCGACCTCGAGGCGCCGAAGCGAGTTGTTGATGGCGCGCTCGAGATGCTCGGGGCGCCCGTCACGCGGCCACTCGCGCGGCCCGAGGCGAGTCAGCCCGCCCTTGGTGGCGATGTGGACGTTCTCGTAAGGCTTGAGCGCCTCGCACAACAGATATTCGCTGACCTCGGGGCCGTAGGAATCGGCCGTGTCGATAAAGTCGATGCCCAGCTCGACGACGCGCTCGAGCAACTTCTTGGCCTGCTCGCGGTCGTCGGGCCAGCCCCAGATGCCCTCGCCGGTGATACGCATGGCTCCGAAGCCGAGCCGATGCACCGTCATGTCGCCGCCGATATCGAATGTATCGTTTGCCATTTTCATCTCCACGTTATGTTTGTGTCACTAAAACATGCGACGAGAGATTAAGAGCGAAACGGACTCAGACAAGGAGATGCTGATGAGCGAGGGTCAACGGAACGAGGGCAAGGTATGTGCGGTGGTCGGCGTGGGGCCGGGAAACGGTGAGTCGTTGGTGCGCCGGTTTGCCCAGGAGGGCTACCGGGTGGCCGCGATGGCGCGCCACGAGGATGAGCTCGAAGAGTTGGTGGGCGATATCGACGGCGTCGAGGTCTTCGGCTGCGATGCGACAGACGAGGCCAGCGTCGACGGGGCGTTCGACCGGGTCGCCGAAGAGCTCGGCGAGGTCGACACCTTGCTCTACAACGCCGGCACCGGCGTGTGGGGCAAGCTCATGGAGGTCGAGGCCGACGACCTCCAGATGAGTTGGAAAGTCAACACGCTGGGGCTATTTCACTGCGCCCAAAAGGTCGTGCCTAAGATGCTCGACAACGGCGGCGGCACCATAGGGGTCACCGGAGCGACTGCGGCCATGCGCGGAAAGCCCTTTACGACCGCCTTCGCCCAGGCCAAGGGCGCCCAGCGTATGCTCGCCGAGTCGATGGCCCGCGAGCTCGGCCCCAAAAATATCCACGTCTTCTACTACGTGGTCGACGGCGTCATCGACAGCCCGCGCACCCGCGAGATGATGTCGGACAAGCCCGACGAGTTCTTTCTGAAGCCTGACGACATCGCCGAGGCGGTGTGCGCGGTGGCGCACCAGCCGCGCTCGGCGTGGACCTTTCAGTTGGATCTGAGGCCGTTTGGTGAAGAATGGTAGGGAGTGGCTTAGTCGCGACTCCCGCCGAGCACTCCCAGCCGGAACAACCAGTACAGGAGCTGCAGGATTGCCGCCACGGCGGCTGCCACGTAGGTGGCTGCGGCGGCGGTGAGCACCTGGCTGACGCCGTCGAGCTCGCGCGAGTCGACGATGTTGTAGTTGGCCAGGGCGCGCTTGGCGCGCGAGGAGGCGTCGAACTCGACGGGCAGGGTCACCAGGGTGAAGGCGACGAATCCGGCGAACAGAAACACGCCGATCTTCGCCAGGCCCGCCAGCCCGATGACGAGGCCGATGATCATGATCCAGACGCCAAGGTTGGTGCCGATATTGGCCACCGGCACCATCTTCTGGCGAATGGTCATCGGCATGTAGCCCTCCTTGTGCTGGATGGCGTGGCCGACCTCGTGGGCGGCGATGCCGGCGGCGGTGACCGAACGGCCGTTGAAGATGTCCGAGCTCAGTCGCAGCGTGCGCGAGCTCGGGTCGTAGTGATCCGACAAGAAGCCGTGGGCCTGCTCGATGTCGACGTTGGTGATGCCCTCGGCCTGCAAAATGGCGCGGGCCACATCACGACCCGTCATGCCGCGGCCGATGGCCACCTCGGCCCACTTGTTGACGCGATTCTTTACCCAGAACTGGGCGCCCAGGCTCAACGCGAACCCGACGCCGATGATGATCAGATACAGTGGGTCGAAAAACATGGTCTTACCTCCGCATGAGACCCAAAGGTTGACGCTCTAAAAACATCCGTCCGAAATTTCTCATTCCAACCCGTCGACACCTAGTGAGACAAAAACGCCCTCGCAAAAAATTCCGCACCATTTGAATGAAACGCGCCTCCGCGACGTCTGCTTAGCAACCGTGAGAAAGTTGCTCTGCGACGTTGAATTGGCTAAACCCGTACAGTGTCTTTTCCAGATAGATCATTTTGGAGGCGTTTCATGCTCGCGAAAAGAAAGTTGATCCTCTCGGTGCTCGTGGTGCTCGCCGTGCTATTGAGCGCCGGTTCGGCGTTCGCCGACGGTGTCGGCTCGACGGCCTCGGCCAAAAAGCAGACCCGGCTGATGTCGGTGACGTTTTCGCCGGTGCATCTGCTCTTTCCCATCGTCGAACTCACCGGCGAATTCAAGGCCGATGATAACTGGGGCGCGGCCATCATCGGCGGTTACGGCTCGCTCACTCAGAATGACGGGGTGCTCGGCGAGCAGACCTACGATGTGTGGGAAGTCGGCGGCCAGTTCCGCTACTACGCGCTGGGTGACTTCGACCATGGCCTGCAGGTCGGCGGCGAGGTGCTCTACGTCAACGTCAGCAACGACATCGAGACGTCCAGCGGCACGGTCAGCGGTACTGGGGAAGGCGTCGCGGTCGGTCCGTTTATCGGCTATAAGATCGCCACCGACTTGGGCTTTACCTTCGACGGACAGCTCGGTTACCAACGCGTCGGCATCGGTGCCGAGGCCAAGAACGAGTCGTCCGGCGACTCCGTCACGGATGAGAGCAGTGACTGGGGCCCCCTGCTCAACCTGAATATCGGTTGGTCGTTCTAAAACATGCCGGACGCTGACGCATCGCACACCTGGCGCCACTACACGTGGCGCGCCCTTCGCCTCGTGGTGGTAGCTTACGTGATCTACGCCGGACTCCTCGCCTTATTGCAGCGAAAGATGATCTTTCCGGGGACGGATCTGCCCGCCGGCAAGCCTACAGGGCTGGCCGAGGCCGGCGGGGAGCAGATTTGGCTACAGAACGAAGAGGGCAAGGTCGAGGCCTGGTTCTTCCCCGGCAAGGGCGTCAGCGTCGACAAACCTGGCCCGGCGGTCATCATTGCCCACGGAAACGGCGAGCTCATAGACGGCTGGGAAGTGGGCACCGCCGGCAGGTACCGCCAGGCGGGCGTGAGCGTGCTCTTGCCCGAGTATCGCGGCTACGGACGCTCCGACGGCACACCCACTCAGAAGCATATCACTCGCGACTTCGTGCGCTTTTACGACCGCCTGGCCTCACGGCCCGAGGTCGACGGGGAGCGCATCGTCTACCACGGCTTCTCCCTGGGCGGCGGCGTCCTCGCCTCGCTGGCGAGAAAGCGCAAGCCGGCGGCGTTCATCCTGCAATCGACGTTTACCCGCATCGCCGACATGGCGCGCGGCGTGCCGGTGCCCGAGTTCCTGATCACCGACCCCTTCGAGACGCTCTCGGTGGTCGAGTCCCTCGACATTCCCGTGCTCGTCGTCCACGGTGAGCGCGACGAGGTCATTCCGTTCGAGCACGGAAAGAGACTTGCCAAAGCGGCCAAAGACGCCGATTTTCTGCCCCACGCTGGCGGCCACCACCTGATGACCGATCAAGTGGCCTTCTGGCGCGCCGTGCGCAAGCTGTTCGTGCGCGCGGGCATTTTCGCGAAGTAAGTCAGGGCAAGATGCCCTGCCTCCGAAGCAAGTTCGACCTTTGGAGGCAGACCTTCTAGGTCTGGAGACATACCCTCGCAACGAAAACACGACCCAAGACCTCACGACCCATGCCCCAAGACCCAGCCACCACGCCTCCCGAAGAACTCGGTCCTCCGTGGACGCTGCTCAAGATCCTGCGGTGGACCACCCACTTTTTCGAGACGAAGGACGCCTCCGACAGCCCCAGGCTCGATGCCGAGTTGCTGCTCGCCCACGTCCTCGGTTTCGACCGGGTCAAGCTCTACACCCATTTCGACCGGCCGATGGGCTCCGACGAGCTGGCGAGCTACCGCGCGCTCATCAAGCGTCGGGTGAGCGGAGAGCCGGTGGCGTATTTGTTGGGCACCAAGGGGTTCTGGGACATCGAGCTCGACGTCGACAAGCGCGCGCTCATCCCGCGCCCGGAGACCGAGGTCCTCATCGAGGAGGCGCTCGAACTTGTCGGGAAGGAGGACGAGGCTACGCTGGTGGACGTGGGCACCGGCACCGGCGCCATCGCGTTGGTCATGGCCAAAGAGCGGCCGAATCTGCGCGTCATCGCCACCGATGTCTCCGAGGATGCCTTGGCGCTCGCCCGTCAAAACGCCGAGAAGCTCGAACTCGACGAGCGCGTTGACTTCGCCCACGGCGACCTACTGTCGGGTGTCGCGCCGGAGGTGCTTCCCGTCGACATCGTGGTGAGCAACCCCCCTTATGTGGCCGAAGACGAGCGCGACGAGGTCATGGTCGACGTCAAGGACTACGAGCCCGACGGCGCTCTCTTTGCCGGCCCCGACGGCCTCGACGTCATCCGTCGGCTCATCCCTCAGGCTTTCGACGCGCTCGCGTCGGGCGGGCACTTTGTGTGCGAGCACGGCTGGCGGCAAGGCGACGCTATGCGCGAGCTGCTCGAAGAGGCCGGCTTCGTCGACGTACACATCCGCAAGGACTACTCGGGCCACGACCGCATCGCCCGTGCCCGCAAGCCGTAGACGGCAGAACGCGTGGTTCACCGTAAAGGACGTCAACAAGAGCTTTCTTTGCCGTCCTTTGCGTCCTTCGCGACCTTTGCGGTTCCATCTGCTTTCGAGCAAAACGTGACTTTTATGGGGGCGTGTCGAGATTGTCGCACCGGTGCGTATGGACCTCCTCGCCGCCTCTGGATCGCGGGCGCGGCGGTTTGACACAGTGCGTCATATCCGCTAATTAGCACGTCCGGGCTCGAAATTTTCGGCGAATGAGGCGATTTTGTCGCCGCCAATCCATATATTTTGATGTTGCTCAACGATCTTTAGAAGAGGCAAGTGCGATGGCCAAGAAAGCAAGCAAGCAAACCATCGAGGAACTCTCCCAGGTGAAGTATGTGGGGCCGGCGAAGGCGGAAGCTTTCGTCAAAGAGCTCGGCATCGGCTCCATCGAGGAGCTCTATGAGGCGTCCAAGAATGGCAAGCTCGAGAAGGTCTCCGGAGTGGGCGCTGCGCTCTCGAAAAAGATCCACAAGGCCGCCGGTGAGGCGTTGAAGGCCACCGGGCCGGCCGAGGTCGCCGAAGAGCCGGCCAAGAAGGCCAAAGAAGCCCAGAAGAAGGCCAAAGAGAAGAAGGCCAAAGAGAAGCAAGAGGCCAAGGCAAAGGAAGCCAAGGCCAAAGCGGCCGAGAAGGAGGCCGAGGCCAAAAAGGAAGCCAAGGCCAAAGAGGCCAAGGCAAAGGAAGAAGCCAAGGCGAAGGCGGTCGAGACCAAGAAGAAGGCCGAGAAAAAGGCCAAAGAGGTCAAAGAGAAGGTCGAGAAGAAAGCCAAAGAGACCGTCACCGAGGAAGTGCCTCCGACGCCGGAGACCGCCCGCAAACGCGCTCCGGCCAAGCCGGCCGCGCGCACCGAAGATCGCGTCGAGCAGTTCATCGCCACGCTGCGCTGCCCGGCGTGTGGCCACGACGAGTTCGACCGTGGTGCGACCACGCTGACCTGCACCGCCTGCCGGCGCGAGTACAACTTCCACAACGGCGTGGCCGACTTGGCCCCGCCCAAGCCCAGCGGCCGAAGCGTCACCCAGCGCATCATGGAGTCGCGCTTCTACGCGCGCTTCTACGAAGACGTCATGCGTCCCAAGCTGACCGGCGTGGTCAGCGACCGCAGCCTCAGCGAGGAATACGCGCTCAGCTCGGAGATGCTCGAGCTGGACGATAACACCCGTCTTCTGGACGTGGCCGCGGGCACCGGCAACTTCACCCGTTACTTCGCCCAGCAACTCAACGAGCAGGGCGCCGGCGACGACAGCCTGGTGGTGGGCATGGACCTGTCGTGGCCGATGCTGGAGACCGCGCGCACTTACCTTCGCCGCGACGGCCTCGACGAGCAGGTCTTCTTGATCCGTGGCGACGCCACGCGCATCCCCGCTCGCCGTGCCGCCTACAACAGGCTGCACTGCGCCGGAGCGCTTCATATGATGAAGAATATCGACGAAGCGCTGCGCAACTTCGCGCGCATCCTCGAGCCGGGCGGCATCTGCGTCATCGGCACCTTCATCCTGGGTGACGGCATGATGCGTCGGCTGGTCAAGCGTGCCGCCGAGCTGCCCACCCAGTTCCACTGGTTCAGCCGCGACGAACTGCACCAGCGCCTTCGTCGCGCAGGCTTCGAGGTCGTCGAGGACAGCGTCGCCGGCGATGCCATCACGGTCAAAACGCGGCGTACCTGAGCAATTAGCCCAACAACCAGTTGCAGGGCGTTTCAAAACACGGCCCCTTGGACCTTTCATGCCTCGGAAGCATGACAGGTTTAAGGGGTCGTCTTTTTTGGGTGGGGTGGTTTTCGAGGCTCTACAGCAACGCGCGGCGAATGGCTTCGTGCAGTCCGCCTTCGTCGGAGACCGGCGAAATGACGTGGTCGCACCCAGCCTCGCGCAGCTTGGCCGAATACTCTTCGTCGCGGTCGTGCAGCGCGATGATGCACACCGGGCGCAGCTCGCGGTTCTCGCGAATGGTCGTGCAAAGCCCCGACAGATCGATGCCGTCGAGCCGGTCGTCGACGATCGCCACGTCGGGCTGCCACTGACCGATGGTCAGCAGTGCCTGCTGGGCGTTGTCGCTGGAGTCGTAATCGTGCTGCTGGCCAAACTGCAGGGCCAGCTCGTCGATCCGCTCCGGGTTGCTGTGCACCAAGAAGACCCGCTTGCGCTCACGCTCGGCGAACGGGTTGGGCATGCAGTGGCGATTCAGAAAATCATCGAGCACCTTGCGCTCGATGCGGTAGTGGCCACCGGGTGTACGAAACGCGCGAAGCTCCCCCTTGTCGATCCAGTTCTTGATCGACGTGATGTTCGCGTTGCAGATCTTGGCTGCTTCGAATGTAGTATAGACTTCTTTGTCGAGATCGACGTCCATCGTGGTCCCTCACTGACTCAGATGGCAGGCGCCGGCGTGTCTACATCTTTGGGGTCCCCCGACCTGAAAAAAGGACACACCGCCTTGGGTTTTTATCCGACATCCGACGCGCCTTTGAGCGCGTCGAGCGTCGTCAATCGAGTTGATGTGTTTTATGCATAATCGATCTTGAAGGTCAAGTTACCTAGGTCCGAACGACATTTGTTTGACACACGAATACTCTCGCTGGAGAGCGTGGAAAGGCACGCGCAACGCCGACGCAAAAGTGCGTGGAGCCGCGAACGCGTCAGTGACGGGGAGGTCTGCTCAGATCGTCGAGAATACGGTCGAGTGAGTACTCGTGTGCGAAGCCAAGCTTTTGGCGCGCCAGCGAATCGTCGACCATGCACACGTATTTGATGTGGTCGAGCTCGGGCACCGGCCAGTCACTGACCTTCAGCGACCAGCCTGCTTTGAGCATCATGCGAGCCATCGGTTCGGGCACCGGCCGCGGTGTCTTGCCCATCTTGTCAAAGAGCAGTGACAGGGGAACCGGCGACGGACCGGCGATATTATACACGCCGCGTACTCCGGGCGTCAGCGAGCGCTCGACGGCCGAAACCACATCCTCGACGTGGATCAGCTGGATCATCGGGTCGAAGCCCATCACCGTGATCGGGCGCTCCAGGCGCAGGTAGCGACTCGGCGCGTTGTTGACTCGCCCCACGATATGTACCGGGCGCAAGATGACCGTCTCGATCTCGGGGTGACGCCAGAAAAACGTGTTGCAGAACATGTCCAGCGCGATCAGGTCGCGAATGGCGTCGAATTTTTGGCCCCCCATCAACGGCGCATCTTCTTTCAAGAACTGGTTGTTCGTGGGATCGGGGCCGTACACGTTGGCGCTCGACAGCACAATGATCTTGGGCACGCGGTGCTCGGAGGCCAACTGGAAGATCTTTTGGGTGCCCACGATGTTGAACGCGTGGTGCTCTTCTTGGCGGGTGCGCGGGTCGTGCATGATGTTCAGATGCACCACCGCATCGATGCGCTCGCGGCGAAAAACGTCCTCTGCGCGGCGTCGACGAATGTCGACATTTTCGACATCGATGTCCTTGGGCATGTGGTGGACCGGGCGTCGATCCATGCCGATGATCTCGTAGCGGCGGTGCAGCCGGCGGGCCACCGCGCGGCCGAAATTGCCCCCGATGCCGGTGATCAGGACTCGTTGTTTTCGTCCACGTCGTTTGCGACTCACCAAAACACTCCTTCACGTTCGTCGAGGCCGCGGTCGATGAGCTCTCGAAGCGCGTCTTTCACCCGGTCGACCTGCGCGTTGATCACGCGGTCTTCATCGTCGGGGGCACCCTCGAAATGCATCGGCTCGCCGAAGTAGAGCCGGTATTTGACCGGCAGCGGCAGCGCGCCCAGCGGCCCGAGCAGAGGCCAGGTGGGCGTGATCGGGAAGGCGGGCATGCCCAAGAGTTTGCCGAGTGACTCGAAGTTCCAGATCGACGGCATCTGCTCTTCACCGCCGACCACACCCACCGGCACGATCGGTGTATTGGTCTCGAGCGCCAGGCGCATAAACCCCAGCCCGAAGCGCTCGAGCTCGTAGGCGCGGTCGTAGGTTTTGTTGATGCCACGGATGCCCTCGGGAAAGACCAGAATACAGCCGTCGCGGCCCAATAAAATGCGGCAATTCTCGCGAGTACCCACCACTTGGCCGGCGCGCGCCAAAAACCACGATACGAAGGGAATGGTCGGCACCCAATGCTCGACCATGCTGCGCACCATGCGCGCCGGTTTCTTGTCGAAGAGCAGGGCACAGCCCAGCAAGAAGCCGTCGATGGGGATCTGGCCGGTGTGGTTGGCCACCAAGAGCACGCGCCCCGAGTCGGGGATATTCTCGATGTCGACGACCTCCGTGCGAAAGTATTTGCGGTACAGCCGCTCGGCCACCGGCACGATGTACTTGAGGAAGTCGGGCTCGAACCCGAAGGGGTCGAAGCCGTACTCGTTTTGGCCCGCCTCCATGTTCTGGATATTGGCCCAGATGGACGGGTCGATCGTATCGACCAGTGTCTCGTCGATGCGCTCGCGAAGCCGCTTTATCGGTTGCGTCAGACCCATAATCACTCGATCGTGTCGATCAGTTGCAGAATTGGTTGACCGCCTCGAGCGACAAGGCGCGCGCGCCGGGGGCTTCCCAGGCGTCCGCGTCGCCGTCAGCGTCGCCGTCGACGTCGACGTAGATGGGGTTGGAGAAGCCGACGACCGGCTTGCTCGAGCTTACCTCGCCGGACGGCGAGGCACCGTACGTGAAGAAGACGACCCACGAGTCGTCGTCGAAGGTAATCGACACCGTCTGGTCGAAGTCGAGGTGCTCACCGGCTTGGCTCGAGCGGTCGAACGTCTCGACGACCTCGCCGTTGACCACCGCGATGAGGTGGTCGGCCTGAGCCCAGTTGGGCGTATGAACGCGCACCGGGAAGTCGAGGCTTTGACCGGAGTCGATCGTCAGGGTGTCGCCCGGAAGCTTGTCGTCTGCGAAGTCGATGAAGGTATGCGCGCCGACGCTGACCTTTCCGGTTCGCATCGCCCCGCGCACGTCGGCGTGGGTGACCTCCCCGGGGGCCTTATCGATGTGCAGGTAGTTTCGCGGCAGGCCCGACTCTCCGGAGAGCCCGTGGGTGTCGGAGTTGCCCAGGCCGGTAAACCGGTGTCCGGTGTTCAAAAAGCCGCTCCAGTCGGCGAAGAGCCTACAGGTATTGTCGAAGCGGTTGATGATCTCCATGGTGTCGAAGTCGGTGGTGAACCGGAAGTCGTCGACGCTATCGGGGCCGACCTCGGGGTCGAAGCCGACCAACTCGAGCATGCCCGAGGAGCTACGGCGCGAGTGGTTGAGCTGGACGATCGGGTCGCTGGCCAGCCCGCGCGCGATGTCGACGAGCTCGGGGATATAGCGCTTGGTCGGCTCGCCTGCGTTGTCGACCACGGCCAGCGGCACGGTGCCGCGGCCTCGCTCGTCGGCCTTGTAATCCATCGGGTAGAGGCCTACGTGGGTCTCGAGCGGCGAGATCTCGACGCCCGGGAGGTTGGTGATCTCGTCTTCGAGGCCGTACGCGGCGATCAACGCGTTCAGGTCGGTGACGGCTTCGTGGTCGGTCGAGGCGAACACCTCGACGCCCACCGAGGCGTTCTCGAGCAGGCGCGCCTCTACGCCTGCCTCGCTGTCGAGGCTCGGCTCCATATGCTGGTGGAAGTCGCCGGCCAACCAGCCGGTGGTGTCGAAGGCGCGCGAGAGCTGGAGGCTCTCGGTGGTCGTCTCACCGGCCGTCAGCGTCACGTCGATCGCGGTGGAGTCGTACTCGGGGCCGCGCATCACCACGACCCGATAGGTGCCGGGCGCCATGGGCAGCTCGAGCGAGCCGTGCAGCGCCGGGCCGCTCCAGCTGGCGGCGCCGCCGCCAATGAGGACGCGCGCGCTCAGCGCCTCGCCGCCGTCGGCGTCTGCCACGTCGAGCTTCAGGGTCGCCGGCGTCTCGATCGTGACGGTGTGCGTCTCGCCCGAGACGTCGAGGGTGTGCTCGTAGGGCTGAGCGCCCGCCCAAGCGTCGATCGTGAGGTCGTAGGTGCCGTCTTCGAGCAGGAGGGTCACTTCGCCGTTCTCGTCGGTCACGCCCCAGCCGACGGACTGATCGTCGCGAGCGGCGAGGACGCTCCGACCGGCGGCCGGCTCGCCGGCTTCGGTCTCGATGGTCAGCGTGCGGCGTGTGCCGGCGATCTCTTCGTCGCTGCGTAGCTGGGCGCTCAACTCCTGGATGGACGCCAGTGTGCCGTCGCCCACCGCGAACCAACGCTGATAGATACCCTCTTCGCCCGCGGCGAGTTGGATGCGCTGGGCCCGTGAGCCCGCCCAGGGAAGCCCTTGCTGGGTCAGGCCGAGCTCTCGGGCCTCACCTTCGGGAATGATCCAGCCGTACGAGCGGCCCTCGGACAACGAGGCGAGCCAGTTGTAGGTGCCCCCGGGGGCGCCCAAGCCGCGTCCGGGCGTCCACAGCTGGGCGCGGTCGCCAAAGCCGAACCAGTCGCCCACGAAGAACGAGCGGTTGCCGTCGGTCGGGTTGGTATAAAAGCTGACGATCTCGACGACGTCGCTGTCGGGCTCGAGGCGGTATTCGGTGACGATTTCGAGGCCCTGCGGCTCGCCCAGCGAGCGGCCGCTGAGTCCGACGAGGTGAGCCAGGGCGATGTCGTGTGACGTGACCTGCAATACCGCCGCGCCGCCGTCAGTGCCGTCGCGAATCACCTCGACGCTGTCGGCGTAAGTGGTGCCCGCGTTGACCAGCGGCATCACGAAGTCGAGCACCTCGTCGCGATCGTCGCCCGCGCGCTTGGCGTCGACGAGCTTGCCACCCGAGAAGACCTCGAAGCGGTTGGTCGTCTCCGACTGGATGCACACTTCGATATTGGCGTTGTAGAGCTTGAAGTCGCCGGTGCGACAGTGCGCCCAGATCCCCGTAAAGCCGGTCTCTTCGCCCGTGATTTTGCCTACGCGCGCTTCGCCGGCAGACGCCGGCTCGTCGACGTTGGCGTAGCCGTTCGGATCGACGCCGTCTTGCGGAGTCGTGCGCTGCAGACCGTCGGGGCCTGTGTCGGCAGTATCTCGGGCGACATCGGAGGTGTCGGCGGGGCCGGCGTCGGGGGTGACGCCGGTATCGGTGGTTTCTTTTTTGTCGTCGTCACCGCAGGCGGTGAGGCTCAGGACGACGAGAAAACACGACAACAGAACGCGCTTAGACATGACTCGATCACGCAAACAGAAGACATTGATGGGGCAACGCGCGCCGAGTTTAATACAGATGGGGGGGCAATTGCTAGACAACGTCACGGTGCCCGGCAATGCTCCGGTGGGTCTTTGCGTTACCGGTCCTCTTCGACAGTCTCGACCACGTAGTCTTCCTCGTCGTCTTCGACGGTGCCGAACAGGTTGCGGCCGAGGTCGACCAGCCCGCCGCCGAGGCCGACGACGATGTACATGATCATCAGGGTCACGAAGGCGACGCTCGGCTCGGCCACGGCGCTGACGCCGGCGGCGAGCACGAGCAGCAAGGCCAGGGCGATGCCGCCGCGACCGCGCACGTTGAAGTCTTTGAAGGTGCGGTAGCGCACGTTACTGACCATCAGACCACCCAAGATCACTGACATGCCGGCGACGTTCCAAGAGGCGCCGGTGGCGGTATGTCCGGTCAGCGACAGGTGAGCCATGATGATGGAGACGACCGCGCCGGCGGCCAGCGGTGTGGGCAGTCCTTCGAAGTACTTGCTCTTGCCGCCATCTTCGGCGGCTTTGACGTTGAAGCGGGCCAGGCGCATGATGGCGCAGGCGGTGAAGACGAATCCGAAGAAGATGCCCAGCATCCCCAGCGGTTGCATGCCCCAGCTAAAGAGGAGCAGGCCGGGAGCCACGCCGAAGCTGACTGCGTCGGCGAGGCTGTCGAGTTGCACGCCGAACTCGCTCTGGGCGTTGGTCATGCGGGCCACGCGTCCGTCGAACAGATCGCAGAGCATGCCGGCGACGATGAGCCAGGCGGCCAGCTTGAGCTGGTCGACCGAGGCCGCCGTCAGCGACAGATAGATACTCGACACCCCGCAGAAGACGCTCGACAGCGTCAGCAGGTTTGGAAAGATGTACTTCGATTTGCTCAAATCCATAGGAGATCCTCGCTCGGCAGCGCGTACGCCTGCTGCAAAACACAGCTGATTCCCGCTCTAGACTGCCGTCGATAGTCGGTTCACGGATAAGTAAGTTACCGGAAAGTGTCAAGTTGAATGAGGCCGCATGGCGATTAAGTGGCTTACATGTGGCGGTTTTTGACGAGTCCGGCCGTGGAGAAGAACGTCGATGGCTGGCCGCGGCGGTTTGCCGAATTCGGCCGGTGTACCTACTGTTAGGGAGAGACTTCTACGTTTCTGACCACTCCACACATGCGCCGACTTGATATCCAAGAGTTTCGCGACCGGCTCGACCAGTTCGACCGCGAAGTCGCCCGCACCCCCGACGTCGATCGCTTTTGCTCGGCGTCGTGTTGGGTGATCCCGGCTTTCGAGGCGCTCAGTCCCGACCACGACCTGTGGGTCTGGGAGGCGTCGAAGACCGAGGGCTTTGTGGCATTGTGCAAGGGTTCGCACCCCCGCGTCGGCCGCTACTTGCAGCCGCTGGAGGCTTCCTGGGGGTTGGCCAGCCCGATCATCGGCGCCGACGTCGAGGGGGTGACCCGCGAATTCGTCAACGAGGCGCGCCGCATGGCCGATAAGTGGGATATCCTCTTTTTGACGGGCATCAGCGAAGACTCGCGCCAGTTCGAGGAGTTGGTGCGCGGTTTCCAGTCCGACCACTTCATGGGAGTCGGCCCGTCGATGGGCCGCCAGTACGCCGGCTTGGAAGGCGGCGTCGAGGGATTCTTGTCGCGACGCTCGTCGAAATTTCGGGCCAATATCCGGCGCTCGCTGCGCGACGCCGACGATGCCGGCATCAAGTTTCAGTACCTGTCGGAGTTCGACGAGGCCGAGTGCGAGCGTGTCTTCGACAGGATCATCCGCGTCGAACGAGAGAGCTGGAAGGGCCGCCAGGGCGTGGGGATCGCCGCCGGGCGCATGTACGACTTCTACAAGCGCATGCTGCCGTGTCTGGCTGAAAAAGACGCGCTTCGGGTCATCTTCGCGACCCTCGACGACACCGACATCGCCTACTGCTTCGGCGGCCTCTTCCAGGACACCTACCGTGGCCTGCAGATGAGCTACCACCAGTCCTACGGCGACCACTCGCCGGGCAACCTCGTCCAGATCGAGATGATCCGCAACCTTCACGACGAGGGGATCGGGGTCTACGACATGGGCCAATCGATGGACTACAAGTCGAGCTGGACCGACGGGGAGTTCGAGACGGTGGCGGTGATCGTGAGGCGCTGACCGCGGCGGGGCGTTAGCTGTCGAAAGGCCGCACTTCGATTTCGTGCACACCATCCACACAAAGCGCACCTGCATACCCGGCAGCTATCTGCAGATCGCTCAGCTGCCAGGCTTCCGGCTCGCCATCCTCCACCCACAACAGCCGCGGATCGTCGTCCACGCTCACCTCGAAGGTCTTGAGGCCCAGCGCCAGTCCTTGGCCGGTCGCTTTCATGAACGCTTCTTTGCGCGTCCAGCACCGGTAAAACCTCACGAGACGCTCCCGATCGGTGTCAGGGGCCATGACGGTTTCGCATTCGCCGGGGGCAAAATGGTGCTCGGCGACCAGGGCGAGGCTCTTGCGGGGGCGGATCTGCTCGAGGTCGACGCCCACGGGCCGGTCTTGGCAGAAGGCGAGGAGGCTGTAGGTGCCGGAGTGGGAGACGTTGAATTCGACGCTCGTGTCGGCCACGGCTGGTTTGCCGTGGTTGCCGTTCACGAAGTCGATTTCGCAGGGAGTTTTGTCGAGATAGGCGCCCAACAGCCGGCGGAGCTGGCTGCGGGTGAGGGTGTAGCTGATTCGGTCGCGCTCGAAGCGAAACCGCGCAGCACGCGCGGCCTCGTCGTCGGTGAGTAGCTCGGCGGCTCGAGCGACCAGGGGGGCAGGCTGCTCGAGCGACAGCCGCCATACGTCGACCGTGTTCGGCTGCAGCTCGAGCGCGTCAGGTGGGGCCTGCCACATTGGATTGTCCTGGCCACATTGAGTTGACCTGGCGATTTATTGAGGGCCGAAGTCCCAGCCCTCGAAGAATTCGTGGACGCGAAGCACCACGCTGAAGCTCTGGTCTTCGAGTTCGTCGGCCGGGCCGAGCTCGGCGACCGCGTGGGTGGCGTCTTCGACTTGGACGTCGACCGGTGCGTCGTTCATGAACACGACCACCTCGTCGTCGATCGACAGGTCGCAGGCGTCTGCGTCCTGGCTGACCAGCTCGAGGCGCAAGATATCGTCGTCCTCGATGGTCAAAAAGACCGAGAGGTTGTCGTCGGAGTGGAGTTGCTCGTGCATGTCACTGCTCGCGGTTCAATTGGATGACCAGGTTGCCGGGCGGTCGTTCCATGCCCTCGACCTGGGGAAGCTCGACCTCGATGCGGCCGAGTTCGGGGTTTTGCTCGATATACTGCGGGATCTGGTCGAGGACCTGGCGAATCGCGTTCTCGTAGCCCGGAGGGGCGGCGTCGGCGTCGCCGAAGATCTGGCGCATGATCGCGCGTACGTCGACCGGCTTATTGGGATTGACCGGCACATTTCGCGACGGGTTGAGCAGCGAGCCGTAGACAAACTCGGGAAGGCGCGCGGCGCCTTCGGCTTTGTCCTGCTCTTCCTGCGCTTTGTCGCTCTTGCCGATCTGGTCGTAGGCCGCCGCGCGCAGGGCGAACAGGTCGGGGTAGTCGCGCGGGTTCTTCATGCGGTCTTCGGCCTCTTTGAGCGAGGCAACCGCCTCGCCGCCGATGCCGCCGGTGATCTGTGCGGCGGCCAACGCGAGGTAGCCCCAGGGCTCGTCGGGCAGCAGGTCGATGGCGACCCGAGCGTCGTCGGCGGCGGCGTCGGCGCTGCCGAGGCCCAGCGCGAGCTGGCTTCGAAGCAGCGCGCCGGGGGCGGCGAACGTGGGATCTTCGCCCTCGTCGACCAGCAGCTCGAGGGTCTCACGTGCGCCGGCCGAGTCGCCGTTAAGCGCCTGGAGACGCGCCAGGTTCAGGCGCGACTCCTCGTCATACGGGTCGGAGTCGACGGCGTAGCCGAGGTCGCGCTGGGCGTCCTCGAGTTGGCCCCAGCGCAGCGCGATCATGCCGCGGATCGCGAACGGCTGGCCTTCCTGGTCGTCGAGCTCGATGGCGCGATCGAGGTCGATCATCGCCGCGCGGTGAAAGTCGAGGTAGTCGTGGACCATGGCGCGGCCGACGATGGCCGTCCACAGCTCGCCGTCTGCCTGCACCGCCTGGTTGAACGCTTGGCGTGCCTCGTCGATCTTGTCGGCGTAGTAAAGCGCGTAGCCCTTGAATGCCAGCAGGCGGGCACGATCTTCGTGATCGTCGACTTCCTCGATCGAGTCGTTTACCAGTTCGACGCACGCGTCGTAGTCGTCGGACTCGAGGGCAATCTCGGCCTCGAGGATGCGCAGGCGCGGCTGGGGCCCGTGTTCTTCGATGGCGGCCTCGAGGCGCTCTTGGGCCTCGTCGAGGTCGTCTTCGGCGATGAGGTCGTCGATCTCGGCGACCACGTCGTCGAGAGTTTGGGATTTGCCAGATTCTTGGTCTGCCATGGGTTCGCCTTCTTCTTCGTGGGAATTCACGGCGGTAAATTGTCATGGTCGCTCGGAGGCGTCAATGGTTGGCGTGGCAGAGCCAACAAGCAAAGCATTCCAAATCGAACTCGACTTATGCTATCCACCCGAACCATATTCGCGACCGCACGCATCTAAACGCAGCCCTAACCTACTCACACCCTAAGAATACGCCATGAGCGAGATGATGACGAACTTCGAGCGCCTGCGAGACACCTACCTTGGCGAAATCCACGCGTTGATCGACCGGGTCGTCGAGGACGAGGCGCCCGAAGGCTCGTCACTGGTGGAGATGTGCCGCTACCACATGAAGACCGGCGGCAAGCGATTACGCGCGCTGTTGCCACTGGCGGTGGCCGAGGCGTTCGGCGCCGAGCCGACCAAACTGGTGCCGTTGGGCGCGGCCTGCGAGATGCTGCACAACGCCACGTTGGTCCACGACGATCTGCAGGATCGCGATCAGATCCGCCGCGGCGAAGAGACGGTGTGGGTGCGCTTCGGCGAGCCGCGTGCGATCAACTTGGGAGACGCGATGCTCTACTGGACGCTGCTTCTGGCGGGGCGCCTGGAGTGTCCGGCCGACAAGCGCCAGCGCATCTCGTCGCGCATCTTGCGCGAGACGCTGCGGGTGGTCGACGGTCAGGAGCGTGAGTTTTTGCTCAAGGACGTCACCTCGCCGTCCGTCGACGACTATTTCCGCATGGTCGAGGGCAAGACGAGCGGGCTCTTTGCACTCCCTCTCGGCGCCGCGGCCGACTTTTGCGACGCGCCCGAAGACGTCATCGACGAACTCGAGATCGCCGCCGGCCATCTGGGCGTGCTCTTCCAGATCCAGGACGACGTGCTCGATCTGTACGCTGACAAGGGCCGCGAGCACCGCGGCACCGACATCTGTGAGGGTAAGATCTCGGCGCTCGTGGTTCACTTCTTGACCCACGCCCCCGAAGACGAGGCCGCCTGGCTTCGCGACGTGCTCGACCGGCCGCGCGACGAGGTCAGCCACGACGACATCGATCGAGTCATCGACGCGTTTCGCGAGCACGGCTCGCTCGACTTCGCGCTCAACGAGATCGACCGGCGCCGCCGGCTTGCCTGCGACACCAAATTCTTCGCCGACTACCCGGCGATCGAGGGGCTGCTGCGCGGCATGGCCGAGGTCTTCTTGAAGCCGATCCAACACGTGATCGCCGCGGAGCAGCAGGCGTAGCGCATCGCAAAGACCGCTTCTGTGCAAAAATTTCGTGCGATCGCAGCGTGTTAGCGCCTTGCGAAGGATGGGGTGGGCGACTACAACTTCGGTGGAATCTTAACCGCCCCCACGCAAGCGCATGCTGACATGAGTGAAGACAAAACCACTGGCTGCCCCGTCGCCCACTCGCCGGCGTCTTCCGACGACGATCAAGAACTCTTGAGCTACGGCTCGTACCTGAGGGTGCCCGAGTTGTTGGAGCTGCAGGAGCTCAAGAGCGAGCCGCCGGCGCACGACGAGCTTCTGTTCATCATCATCCACCAGACCTACGAGCTCTGGTTCAAGCTGATCTTGTTCGAGCTCGACAGCGTACGCGACGCGATGCGAAACGACGACCCGTACGAGGCGTCGCGACTTCTGCAGCGCGTGCTGACCATCGAAGGGCTTCTGGTCCAGCAGATCCACGTGCTCGAGACGATGACCCCGCGCGATTTCCTGAGCTTTCGCTCCGCGCTCATGCCTGCCAGCGGTTTCCAGTCCGCCCAGTTCCGGGAGGTGGAGTTCGCCAGTGGCATCAAGCAGGGTGGTGAGGTGATGAAGAATATGCAGATGCTCGAGCAGGAGCGCGAGCGTCTGGAGCGTCGGCTCGAGGAGCCGAGCCTGCGCACCGAGTTTTACGAGCTTCTCCAACGACTCGGCTACGAGGTGGCGGTGCCGCCCGAGGAAGGCGAGGCCGACGAGGAGACGCGTCAGAAGGTCTTCGACGGCCTACACGACGTGTACGAGAACCCCGAGAATCACTTTCACGTGTACAATTTGGCCGAGGCTCTGGTCTCCCACGACCAGAATATCTTGCTGTGGCGTTTCCACCACGTGCGGGTCGTCGAGCGGCTCATCGGCACCAAGCCCGGGACCGGCGGCTCGTCGGGCGTGGGCTATCTGTCGTCGACCCTCGAAAAGCGCGCTTTCCCGTTGTTGTGGGAAGTGCGCGGTCAGCTGAGCGACGAGGCGCTGTACGGCACTCGCCGCGGCCCCACCCAGCCGCCGCTTGGCGAATAAATCGCAGAGCACCTTGTCTTCTCAGAGCACCTTGCCTTCTCAGAGAACCTTGCCTTCGAGGGTGTAGTCGAATTGCGACTCGCCCTCGGAGGCGCCGAGCACCCCTGCCTTGAACGACCAGATCGAGTTGCTGTTCTTGACGATGATCGTCCATGTCTCGGTGTTGCCATCACGCACGCACTGCATGGATCGATATTGGTCGTCGCGCCCCTCATCACAGGGAACGCTCGCCCCGCCGACGCGCACGTCGAGCCCCCATTCGGAGTCGATGCACATCTCGGGCACGGTCAGCTTGACCTGCATTCGGAACTGGGCGTCACACGGCGCGATATTCATGCCGAAGTAGTCGCCCTCTTCGTCGTAGCACATCGTGCCGTTGATGGTCGTCGACCAGTCCTCGGGCTGCTCGAGCGAGCCGTAGCAGCCCAGGGTGGTGTCCTTGAACTCGTCGGCGTCGATCCACTCGTCGTTGTCGTAATTGTCGTCGTTCTCGCAGGTGACCGTGAAGGGGTCGACCGCGCACGTCTCGTCGCCGCCGGAGTCTTGCCTGCCGGAGTCTTGGCCACCTGAATCTTGGCCACCTGAATCTTGGCCACCGGAGTCTTCGCCCGTGGAAGCATCGTCGCCCGTCGAAGTGTCTGGGCTCGAGGCGTCGGGGTTTGGCGAATTGTTCTGGGTGTTGTTTCCGGTGTCGGTGCCCGTCTGAGGCTGACAACGTCCGGCGACACAGGTCTCCCCGCTAAAGCAATCGTCGGAGGTGGAACATGCCTGCGGATTGTCCGAGCAGCCGCTCGCGGCCAGGCACGTCAACAGGAGAGCGGTAGCTGCGCTGGTCGCGGCGTTCGTACGGAGGCGAGTCGACATCATTGGTGTAGTTTGACCGTGATTTCGTAGGGGACTTGAACTTTCTTGTCGCTCGACCCGTGGGAGACGGCGAAATAGGCTGCTCGGTTTTCGCTCTGGACCGGCGTTTGCTCGACGATGTGCTGGATGCGCAGGCCGCCGTTTTCGAGCGGAGTGCAGTTCGTGTTCGCGTCGTCGCACGAGTGGTTCTTGAACTCGAAATTGACCAACTCGGTGGTGCACTGGTTGGTGGGGCGGAACTCGAAGTCGATGTAGTAGGCGAAGTCTTTGCAGGTGTTGTAGCTGAAGTCGTAAAAGTCAGCCGTCTCCAGCGGGCACAGCGTGGCGCTGAAGGTCTGGTCGATGGGTCGAAAGTCGAGCCGACACCCGAAGGCCTCGTTGGCGTCGAAGATATGCTCCGACGCAATCCACTCTTCGTTGGGCTCGTACTCGTCGTTTTGGCAGGTCTCGCCGAACGGGTCGGCGACACACTCGGGCTCGCCGTTGTTGTTATTCGACGAACCCGTGTCGTCTCCGCTCGTGCCGGAGTCGCCTTGCGTGCCCGAATCGCCCTGCGTGCCACCGTCGGCCGAGGTGTTGTTGTCGGGCGTACCGTTGTTGGAGGCGTCCGATTCGGTCACCACCAGGCACTTACCGCCTCGGCACACCTCGCCGCCGAAGCAGTCGTCGGTCGTCTCACACGCTGCCGAGTCGGAGCAGGCGGAGAGTGCGGCAGCCGCACAGCCGAGAAAGACCAGGCTTAGGATTGTTCGCAACGTATTCATGAGCATCACTCTAACGTGCGTGTCGGCCGGAATCCAGTAGCGGGACGTGCTGCAGAGGCGTGTCGCCTTAAATAGACGCAACCGCGCTCATGTGCTAATGGCAGAGCCGTTACTTTTTAGCTGATTGTATTGCCCGTTGGAGTGAATTGTCATGAATAACCGCAATGCGCGTTTGTACTCGTTGTTGGTCGCGTCACTGCTTGCCTTTGGCGCGCAACCCGCTTTTGCTCAGGAAGCCGAAGGGGCCGACGACGCCGCCGAAGAGACCAAGACCGAAGGTGAGCAGGCCGAAGAAGGCCAGGACGAGGCTGAAGAAGCCACCGAAGCCACCGAAGCCACCGAAGAAGGCGAAGACGCTAAAGAAGACGAGGACGGCGAGGACGACGAACCCGCCGAGAGCGCGCACGGAAGTTACGAGTGGAAGCCCTCTTGGGGTGGTGGTGTCGAAGCCGGCGTCTTCTTCAGCGACCTCGATCGCTGGAACAGGAACCTGCTCGAAGACGAAGCGCAGTTCGACACGAGCACCATCTGGCACTTCGACGGCGCCGTCGAAGCCTCGTTCATCGAGGGCACGCGCCTGTCGGTGTTCGGAGGATTCACCACGCCGTTTGCCGACAACCCCTCCCTGACCGCCTGGTATGTGGGCCTCGAGCCGGCCTTCGCCTTCCGCCGCGACGAGTGGGAGATGGCCGTGGGCCTGAGCACCGGTGTGGGCGGGACCAACCTGTCGGTCGATCCCGACAAGAGCGCCGACACCAAGCTCGTGTTGCTGCGTCCGTTTTTGGAGGTCCGCCGCTATCTGAGCGAGAGCGCTGCGGTTTACGTGCGCGGCGGCTTCAACCAGTGGCTTCCGTTCGACGTGGCCACCGAGGGCGGCCTGCAATTCGGCGAGGACGTCCGGGATACCAACGAAGAGGAGCTCGACGAGGGCGGGGCTTACCTGGCCCTCGGCGTGCGCTTCGGTAGCTATCCCGAGCACGTCAAGATCGTGCCCGACACCGACGGCGACGGCTTCCGCGACGACGTCGACAGCTGCCCCGAGAAGCCCGAGGACGAAGACGGCTTCGAAGATGAAGACGGCTGCCCCGAGCTCGATAACGACGACGACGGCATCAATGATGACGTGGACGAGTGTCCCAACAAAGCCGAAGACAAAGACGGCTGGAAGGACGAAGACGGTTGTCCCGAGACCGATGATGACACCGACGGCGACGGCATCCTCGACAAAGATGACGAGTGCCCCGAGAAGGCCGAAGACAAAGACGGCTTCGAAGATGAAGACGGCTGCCCCGATCCCGACAACGACGAAGATGGCATCGCCGATGCCGACGACGAATGCCCCAACCAGAAGGGTGTCGCCGAGAAGAACGGCTGCCCGCTCAAGCGCGTTGTCGTGACGCTCAAGCGGATTATGATCAACGAGAAGGTCTTCTTCGAGTACAACAAAGCTGACATCCAAGAGAAGTCGTTCGACCTGCTCAACGAGGTCGCCCAGGTCATCAAGGACAACCCGCGGATCAAGAAGATCGAGATCCAGGGCCACACCGACCACAAAGGCAGCGACGACTACAACATGGAGCTGTCGGACAAGCGCGCGAAGTCGGTCCACGACTACCTGGTCGAGCAGGGCGTCGACGCCGATCGCCTGACCTCGAAGGGCTACGGCGAGACCGACCCGCTGGTGCCGCTCGAAGAGGGCCAAGAGGACAAGGATGAGACCGAAGAGGCTGCGGCCCAAAACCGCCGCGTCGAGTTCGTCATCCTCGAGCAGGAAGACGTCAAGAAGGTCGTGCCCGAAACCGAAGTCCCCGAGGACGCCGCCGAGGTCGAAGAGACCGACGAGACGGTGCCTGTGAATGGTTCTGATGACGAAAAGAAAGAGGATGACGAGTATGCCGAATAACTCGCCGTACATCCTGATCGCCGCTGCGCTGGCTCTCGGGTTCGCCTCGTGCGAGCCGAAGGGCGGCGCCGGCGCCCGTGTCGACGAAGCCTCCGGTTCTGCGCCGGGGGCTTCGTCGTCTTCCGAACCTTCGGCCGAGCCGGCCGTGATGGAGCCACAGGGCTTCGTCCAAGAGGCCGAGCTGCGCAGCCTGCCCGGCGGTGTGGTCGACGGCGACACCTTCAAGGTGGTCGGCTATGCCGAGAGCCTTCGGCTGCTCAACATCAACACCGAAGAGTTGCTGCACAAACGCGCCGACCGCGCCAAGGCCGCCCAGAACTGGAAGGCCTACCTTCGCGAGCAGACAAAGGGAGAAGGCTTCGAGACCTTCGGCACCCCGATGGGCCAGGAGGCCAAGGAATGGGCCCGCCAATTCTTCAAGGGCGTCGATCCGAAGGCCGACGAAAAGAAGATCTGGCTCGAGTACCAATCGGCCACGCGCACCCACGGCTTCTTCGACCGGCATCTGGTCTACGTGTGGGTCAAAAAGGACGGCGATTGGGTGAACTACAACCTCGAGGCCGTCCGGCAGGGCATGTCGCCGTACTACACAAAGTACGGCTACAGTGATCGACTCCACGACGAGTTTGTCCGAGCCGAGCGCGAAGCCCGCGAGCATAAGCGCGGCATCTGGGCTCCGGGGGCGAAGTCGTATCCCGACTACCCCGAGCGCATCGCCTGGTGGAATCGGCGGGCCGACCAGATCGCCAAGTTCCGCGAGCATTTCGACGACAACCCGCGCTTTGTCGACCTCGCCACCGACACCGCGTTCGCCACGCTGCGCACCCGCTTGGGCCGCCGTGTGGTTGTCTTTGGCGAGCCCACCTCGTTCAAAGAGCGCGGCGACCCGCAGCGCATCCGCATGAGCTACCGCTACCGGCGCGATTTTCCGATCGTCTCCTTCGAGCCGGTCGACATGACCAAGAGCGGCGTGAACCCCGACAAAGAGGAATTCATCTACGTCGAGGGCGTGGTCAGTATGTATCGCGGCGATCCGCAGCTTCGGTATGACGAGAAGAGTTGGATGCGGTCGGGAAAGGAGCCGCCGGTGGGGGAGGACAATTGAGGCGGTTTAGTTCGCAAAATCAGGCGCCTCGGTTCGCGAAAGCTTTCTACATGAGCAATTAAGGACATAGGGGCTGCGAGCCGAGACACATTCCCGGTATGCAACCCTTATGTCCTTAATTGCTCATGTAGCGGGCGCCACCTATCTGCAAGGCCCTCTCTATGAAACCATCTATTTCAATCTTCCTCCTCTTCGCCATGCTCACCGCCTGCGCGACGGGGCCGCAGCCTACGTCAGAGCCTGCGGCTCAGCAGAAGCTCGCGCCAGGCATCTACGCCACCGACACCGGCGAGGAACTCACCGAGGAGCAGTTGCTCGACCGACTCGCCGAGCATCAGTACGTGGTGGTCGGCGAGCAGCATGACGACGCGTGGCACCACGAGATCCAGGCGCGCGTCTTGCGTGGCTTGGCTGAGCGGGTCGACGAGGTGGCGCTTGGCATGGAGATGTTCCAGCGGCCGTTTCAGGGGCCGCTCGACGCCTATGTCGCCGGGGAGATCGACGAAGAACAGATGCTCGAGCAGACCGAGTGGGCCGAGCGCTGGGGCTTTGGCACTGAGATGTATCGCCCGCTGTGGCTCTTCGCGCGTGAGCAGGCCGCGCCCATCATCGCGCTGAACGCGCCGCGCGAGCTCTCGCGCAAGATCGCCGAGGTGGGGCTCGAGGGGCTGGACGAGGCCGAGCGCTCGGAGATTCCCGAGCTCGATCTCGATAACCAGGCGCATCGCAAATACGTGCGCCGGGCCTTCGAGCAGCACGACATGGAGATGAGCGACGAGCGATTCGAGCGCTTCTACACCGCCCAGGTCGTCTGGGACGAGACGATGGCCAACACCGCCGTCGAGTTCGTGCACAACCGCGCTGATGTCGACACGATGCTCATCGTCGCCGGCGGCGCCCACGCCCACCGCGGTTTCGGTATCCCACCGCGCATCGAGCGACGCACCGACGCCGACGTCGTCACCCTCCAACCGGTCACCGACCCTCAATCGGCCACCATGGAGCAACTGGGCGTGGCGGCCGACTTTGTGTGGATCAAGGAATGAAGGCGTAGCAAATCGCAACCCCTATGTCCTTAAATGTCTATGTAGAGGGCGCCTCGGTTCCTGAAGAAGGCAATCTACATGAGCAATTAAGGACATAAGGGCTACGCATCGTCACGTTTACTTGACTGGGACCGAGCCAGCTACTAGGTTCGCCGCCCGCGTTCGGCTCGCCTCCAATCCCTGCACGGGCGGCCGCACCACTGATCGAGCACACGAATAGAGGCCCATATGGCACGCGTAACTGTCGAAGATTGCCTGGAAAAGGTCGAAAACCGCTTCGCGCTGGTGATGATGGCAACCCAGCGCGCCCGCGAAATCCGCAAGGGCGCTCCGCGCATCTTCCCGTCGGGCAACAAAGAGCCGGTGCACGCGCTCCGCGAGATCGCCGCTGGTTTCGTCAAGTTCGACGACCGCAGCAAGCGCAAGCTTTCGCGCGTTCTGTCGCTTCCGGAGCTCGGCGAAGAGGGCGAAGAGACGGTTTGACGCCGGCTTTTCTAGTCCTTCTTCTTTTTCGTGCTCTGGGGCACCAGCCCTGCACTCTTCAGATCACTGAGGTCGAGACTCTCGCCGCGTCGTAGCTTTTGAAGCACGGGGCTAGGGTCACGGCCTTTTTGTGCCTTCTTGGGCCGACCGAGGCATTTGAACGCCTCGACGAAGCCGTCGAATTTGTCGGCGAGCTCCTCGTAGATCTGCTGGAAGAGACCTCCCGGATCCTTGAACATCATCAGGTCGCTCAGTTGGCCATATGCGATCCGGCCGACATTGCGGTAGTATTGCGAGCTGACGGTGCCGCGCCGGGTAAGGTGGGCGTCGAAAAAGCCGCAGTTGAACAGGCTGACGTCTCCCAGGCGCCTGTAGGCGACGATGCGTTGTTCGCCCGGGGCGTTCATCGCGTCACCGAGCAAAAACGCCGCCGGCTTCTGGAAGCCGACTTCCTGGGCTAGCTGGGGGTCGAGGCGTACGAAGTTCTCGAGCAGGTGCACCAGATACGCCTCGGTATTCTCGGTGCTGTCGACACCGATGGCGTCGAATGCGGCCTTGAGTTCTTCACGAAAATAGTTGAGAAGATTACTCGTACTCTGAATCGATCCCTGCGATCCCTTCATTTAAATCCTCCTGCACGTACTGCGTTGATCGAGCGAAGCCAGTATACCAAAGTGCCAGATGCGACGCCAAGATATCGTTGTTTTTCCTTGATATTCGCCGTCTTGGCGGTCCTCTCCGTGAATTTGGGCGACGTCGAGCACTCGTACGCTCAGGATCCCGAGCCGGGCGCGCAAGGCGCACCAGACGCGAAATCGGAGACCCAGCAAGCAGCTGCGGCCTCGCGCAAGGAAGTCGTTTTGTGGACCTTCCGGGCACCGGGATTGCCGCAGACGATGCTGCCGAAAATGCACCAGGGCCTCGAGGCATCCCTCACCGGTGAAACTGGACGCCATCTATTCGGTGAAAAGGCATTCCGGACCTACGTGGCGCAGAAGAGCGCTCCGACGCCCGATTGCTTGAAGGGGCTCGAAGCCTGCGTGTCGCCCCAGACACTCGCCTTCGATGCATTGGGGCTGACGATGGTCATCCGCGTCGACGTGACTCGGAACGCCGATGGCCTGACGGCGAATTACGCGCTGGTCGATCGGCGCGGCGAGGTCGCCCGCGAAGCGAGCGTGCAGGGCAAGACGCCTCGCGAGCTTGCGTTTGCGCTGGCCGGCGAGATCTTCGACGCCACTGCCAGCATCACGCTTCGCAGCGAGCCCGAAGGCGCGCAGGTCGAGATCGACGGCGAAGCCGTGGGCACCACCCCGCTCAATTATCGCCTCCCGGTCGGCAAACACACCTACACGATGCGCCTGGCCGACCACCGCGTGGTCGAGGGCTCGTTCGAGCTGGAGAGTTCGGGCGCCAAGGATATCCACGAGAAGCTCGACGAGCTTCCCGGCGTGCTCTTGGTCCGCGACGCGCCCGACGGCGCCAAGGTCTTCGTCGACGGCGAGGAGCGCGGCCTGGCCAGTGAGCGCCTCGAGCTCGAACCGGGTACCTATACGGTCGAGATTCGCGCTAAGGGCTTCGACACCCACAGCGAAGAGGTCACGCTCTCTGCCGGTCAGGTAGCCGAAAAGCGCGTGCGCCTCGAAAAGAGCAACCCTTTGCTCAAGGACATCGAGCCCAACTCCATTGCGGTCAACAGCTATATCGGCCGGCTCTCCTTCGACCAGAGCCTGCACATGACGACGTTCCGCGATGCACGTGGCGATTCGGCAGGGACGGACTTCGAATTCTTGGGCTTCGCCAAGGAGGACCAACCCTCGGTGCTGGGAGAGGACCTGCGCCGGCTGACCGCGCCGAGCGGGTTGCGCTTCGACTTCACCTACAGCTGGGAGAATTTCGGGCTCGTCCTGCTCTCGGCTTCATATGCTTCGAGCAGCCTCGACCAAAAGGCGTTCGTCGACTCGTCCGCCTCCGACAACCCCATCAGCGTGACGGTAACCGACATGAGCCGGTTGCAGCTTCGTCCGCTGCAGGTGCGCTACCGGCACTTCTACAAAAACTTTGCGCCGTTCGTGGAGTTGGGCACCGGCATCAATATCCAGTGGGTCGAGGTCGACGGCGAGCTCCTCGAGCAGCCGGTGACGTTGTCGAACTCCGAGGCGTTCTGGACGCTCGGGTTGGGCGGCTCGTACTTCTTTACGCCCAACGTCTTCGGGATGCTTCGCTACAGCGCGCAGTTCTACTTTGACGACGGCTTGGGCACCGAGAACGTGCTCAGCGTGGGCGCCGGGGTGGCGCTTCCGAACTTGTTTGGTTTCGAGCCCGAACCGCCGGAGAAATTATGAGGCGCGCTCTGACCATCACAATCGCGACTCTGCTCCTGGGCGCAGGTCTTCTGCTGGGCCAAGGCGTCGCCCACGCCGCGCCCGAGGCACCCACCGATGGCTACGACGTGGTCATCAAAGTGGCCAACAGCGCCTACAACGACGGCAAATACAAAGAGGCGGCCAGGGGCTTTATTCAGGCGATCCAGTCGCGCCCGGAGCGCGCGGTGCCATATCGCAACCTGGCGCGCACCTACTTCTGGCAGTCCCAGTACGCCGAGGCGGTCGCCTACTACGACATGTACCTGCGGCTGGCGACCGACGCCGACGACCGCAAGCAGGTCCAGTCCGAGCGCAGGCTCGCCTCCTCGCGTGCCGGCGAGCAGGTGTGGACGACGCCCGAGCCGCAGCGCCAGGCGCTCGGCGCCCTCGAAGAGCAACTCGAGAAGGGCGCTGCCTACGCGCCGGGCGGCGGTGGCGCTTGGGGGCTTTACAACACGCTGCTTCGCACCGGCTTCGCCCAGCCCGAGTTGGCCAAGCTTCGCCGTCGGCTGGTCAGCAAGCTCCTCGACGAGTTCGAGGGGACGCTCGTGCCCGATGCAAATCAGCCCACGCCGCGCCTCGATCTGGATGCGTGGCAGCTCCAGCAGGAGCGCTTGGAGGCCGCTCGCCAGCTCACCCACGACGAGGCGCTGCTCGCCATCATCGAGCGTCGCTCGGCGCTCGTTGGAGTGGGCTTGGCCCTGCTCAATGGTCAGTACGACGAAGTGGTCGCCACGGCCGGCCCCGCGCTCGAAAAGAACCCCGACATGCCGTTCGTGCGCTGGCTGCAAATCACCGCGCTCGTCGAAGAAGGCGAGCACGAAAAGGCGCTCGACGCCGTCGAGGCGCTGGCCAAGCAGCTCGCGCAGACCCGCCCCAACCAACTCGGCTACGCCAAGATTCTGCGTGCGTCTATCTTGCAGCGTATGGGCCGAGGCGACGACGCCGCAGATCTGTACCTGGGTCTGATCGAGAAATGAGCCATGGCCAGAGCCTCGCACATAAGAGCCTCGCATATGCTGGTCGTCGTCCTTCTGAGCGTCGGCGCGTCGAGCGTGGGCGTGCTGGCCGGCTGTGATCGCAGCCCCGAAGAAGCTCCCGCGGCGTCTGCCGGCGCAGGGGCGGGCGTCGACGCCGAGAAGCTCGTCGAGACGCTCGAGCGCGAAGGCGTGGCTGCCGAAGCGCGCCTCGAAGCGATTCACAAAGCCCGCGACGCCAAGGTCGCCAAGGCCATCCCGGCGCTCCAAAAGCTGCTGAAATCGCCCAACCCCGAGATCGTCGTCGCCTCGGCAGCCGCGCTCAACGGGCTCGACGCCAGAGAGGCGACCGGAAGCGTGCTCGAGGCGGCGGGGCGCCTGGGGCGCGAGAATCATTACGAGCAGCTTCGTCAACTTCTGTTCATCATCGGTGATATCGGCGGTCCCGAGGCGCGCACGTATCTCGAGACGGTCGCCGACAGCCACGACGTGCCTCCGATTCGCCACACCGCCGGGCAGGTGCTCGAGCGGATGAATTGAGCTCAACAAGGGATTGTCATGAGCGTGCATATCGAAGAACGCGATGCCGCCCTGTGGGCGACGATCGATCGCCCCGACGCGCTCAACGCCGTCGACTACGAAGTGATGGAGGGCTTGGAGTCGGCGCTCGACCGCCTCGAGTCCGAGGCGCAGTGGCGCGCGTTCGTGCTCACCGGCGCCGGCGAAAAATGCTTCGTGTCGGGCGGCGACCTCAAGAAATTCGCCGATCTGACCACCGCCGAGCAGGCCGCCGAGATGGCCGGGCGCATGAAGGCGATTCTGGCGCGTCTCGAGGCGCTCGATTGCTGGACCATCGCCTGCATCAACGGCGACGCCTACGGCGGCGGCTGTGAGACGCTGCTCGCCTTCGATTTCCGCGTCGCCGCCGAAGGTGCGCGCTTTGGGCTGACGCAGGCCAACTTTCACGTGACCCCGGGCTGGGGCGGGCTGACGCGGCTCGTCGAGGCGATCGGGCGGCGCCAGGCGCTTCGCTGGCTGGGCGAGGCGACGGTGGTCGACGCCGAGCGCGCGTTGCAGGCAGGCCTCATCGACCGGGTCGTGCCCCGAGCGGCGCTGGAGCAATCGGTGATTTCGCTTGTCGAGCGTCTGGCCGAGCAAGATCGCGAGCTGATCGGCGCGCTCAAGCACGGCGCCATGCAAGCGCGGGAGATGGGGCGAACCGAGGCGATCGAGGCCGAGCTCGAGCCCTTTTGCGACCTGTGGGCCGGCGACGAGCACGCCCGGCGGGTCGAGACATTTTTGAGCCGAAACGACGACGAGTGACAGATGGCAGATCTTTCGAAGAACGCACCGTTCGTGGTGATTGAAGGCCTCGACGGGGCGGGGACCACCACTCAGACCGCGCTGCTCGTCGAGCGGCTTCAGGCAACAGGCCAGGAGGCGATCTCGACGCGCGAGCCGTCCGACGGCCCGGTGGGCGTGCTCATCCGCCAGATGCTCTCCAAGCGCGTCGTCACGCCCCGAGCCGACGGCTCGGTCGGGCCGGTGGGCCGCGAGGTGCTCGCGCTCTTATTCGCCGCCGACCGCCTCGATCACGTCGAGGCCGAAATCGAGCCGGCGCTCGCCGCCGGCAAGGCGGTCATCAGCGACCGCTACTACCACTCCAGCTTCGCCTACCAGGGCGACGTCGACGCCTCCGACCACTTCGACATCGACTGGGTGCGCACGCTCAACGAACGCGCGCGCACCCCGGACGTGACCTTCTTTTTGGAGGCGCCCGTCGACCTGTGCCTCTCTCGCATGAGCGGGCGCGGCAGCCGCGACATCTACGAGACGCGCGAGAAGCTCGAGCGCCTCGAGCGGCGCTACGCGCAAGTGATGGGAGCGTTGGAGGAGGAAGGCGAGCGCATCGTGAGGCTCGACGCGAGCCTCGCTATCGACGAATTGTCCGACGCGATCTACGCCATCGTGACGGGCGAGTCGTGAAACTCAACTCGACAAGACCTTCGAATATACCTGCAACGTCTTTCGAGCTGTGAGCGGCCAGCGAAACTCGGCGGCGCGGCGTTGTCCGCGGTCGACGAGGCTGTTGTAGAGGCTGTCGTGAGTCATGACCCGGCGGATGGCGTCGGCCATCTCGCCGGTATTGTGCGGGTCGACCTTCAGCCCGCCGTTGGCGGCGACGGTGCGCATCGGCTCCAGGTCGCTGACGACGGTGGGAACCCCCATCGCCATCGCCTCGAGCACCGGCAGTCCGAACCCTTCGACAAGTGACGGGAACACGAACATGCGCGCGTGGCCAAGGACCTGACGAAGCTCGTCGTCGCTCAAAAAGCCCGTGAGCGTGACGTGCTCGGCGACCTGAGACCACTCGATCTGGGGGCGCAGCGCCTCGCAGTTGCCGACGAGCACCAGGTGACCCGCGTCGAGCTCGGGGCGCACCCGGGCGAAGGCGTCGATGAGCCGGTTTAGGTTCTTGTACGGCTTGCCGTTGCCGATGGCGACGATATAGGGCGTCTCGTTCTGCACCAATTTGGGCAGTACGCCCGTGGGGGGCGGGGCGGGGCGGAAGAACTCGGGCGTCACGCCGTGATAGACCGTCGTAAAGTGGCCGCGCCGCAGCCAGGGGCGTGCGCGTTGGGCGGTCGGCTCCGACACACAGATGACGTGGTCGGCGGTCTTGAGCGCGTAGGGGATCGCCGCCGAGGCGAACGCGCGGATCGCTTCCGCCTGCAGCCAGGTCGGCTGCGACTGGTGCGGGTAGTCAATCCAGACCAGGTCGTGCAACGTGACGACGATCTTCGAGGCCCCGCTGCGGCCCCGCCTCAACCCCACCGGCAAGATGTGGAACAGGTCGTGGTAGATGTCCGGCGCGCCGTGCTCGCGAAAGACCCGCTTGAGGGGGCCCGCGCCAAGCAAGAAGTTCTCCATATTGTCGATCGGCCGATCGACGAACACCTCTTTCAATCTGTACCCGAGCACCTCGATCGGCTCGCGATTGGAGCTGTGCCGAATGACGATGAACTCGTGCTGGGGCGCCTGACGCACGAGCTCGGGGATGAGGCTCAGCGCGTAACGAGCCACGCCGGCGGGCGTCTCGGTGATATTGCGTGCGTCTAGGTAGATTCTTGCCATGTCGAGGTCGGCGAAACTTGGGGCAGGGGGAGTGGTTGAGTGGTTCGGTGGATCAGTGGTTTCTTGGTTGAGCGGTGTCTCGGTCTTGGGGCGTTGTCGACTATGTCCGCCAAGCGGGGGCTGCGCGATGCAGCTCAGGGGCTCGAACAAGAAACCACTCAATCACTGAATCACTCAACCCCTTCGAGCGTTTGGCGATAAATCGATAGCGTATCTTGGGCGCACTTGCGCCAGGTGAATTTGGCGGCGTGTTCGAGGCCGCGTTGGCGTTGTTGTTGCCAGAACTCGTCGTCGTCGAAGAGCTTTCGCAGCGCGCCGGCCAGCTCGGAGGGCGACTCCGGGTCGGCGGTCAGCGCGGCGGGGCCGGCGACCTCGCCGGGCGCGCCGTAGGTCGAGGTGACCACCGGGGTGCCGCACGACATCGCCTCGAGCGCCGGCAGGCCGAAGCCCTCGTACAGTGACGGGAACAAAAACGCGTGCGCCAAGCTATACAACGCGCGCAGCTCGTCGCCGGTGACGTAGTCGAGCTGGATGATGCGCGAGGCGACGTCGGGGTCGGCCATCAACTGCTTCAGACGCGTGGCCGGCCCTCGGGTCAGTCGGCGCACGAGCACGAAGTAGACGTCCGGGTCGTGGCGAAACGCCTCGATGAATCCGGCGAGCGCGCCTGCGTGGTTTTTGTACGGCGAGCCCTGACCGACCACGAGCACGAAGCGCGAGCGTGGTGTGAGCCATTTTGAGAGCAGCGGCCAACCTTTTTCGGGGGCCATCGGACGAAAAAACGGGTCGACACCGTTGTAGGTCACGTGAACGCGGCCGGCCTTCTGTGGGAAATAGTCTTCGATCGAACGCCGCGAGTGATGCGACACGGTCAAAATGCGCGTGGCCTGCGCGGCCGAGCGCGGGATCAACTGCTGATAGAATGTGCCGGTGACCAGCTTCCGCCACCAACTGTCGGTGCAGTAGTTCTTGTCGAGCAGCCACATGATATCGTGCAACGTGAAGATACACGGCACGGGCACGTCGGCCGGCAAGATATTGAACGGCGAATGAAACAAGTCGACGCCGCGAAAATCGATGCTCTTGGTGAGTAAAAATCGCGTGCGCAATGAATTTGGGGCGGCCGCATACGTCTGACACGATACCCGAGGCGATTCGAACGGCCGAGGCCGGCTCGGATGGGTGATGAGCTTCAAGCGCAACGTATCGTCGAGCTCGAGCAGCTGCTCGATGAGGTTTTCGGTGTATCGCCCAATGCCGCTCGACTGATCGCTGATATAGCGCGCGTCGAGCATCACACAGGCGTCGGTATGAGACGAATGGGCTGCAGGCATCGAGCCGGTCCTGCTCTAAAGTCTTAGAAAACTGTTCGAATCGCGTCGTCGAACGTAGTATGAAGCAGCTGTTAGCTGCCAGCCCGTGTACCCTAATCGAGTCCGGCAACTCTGCAAGTCCAGAGATTTTGCGATGACAGGCCTTCTCAAACGATTCATAGCCGTCTTCTTCCGGCGCATCGTCGGCCGCCACTACCTGGTGATCAGTGCGCTGAGCCTTCTGTTGAGCGGTTTGGCCATCTGGGTCATCGCCACTCGGTGGAATATCAACAGCGACTTCAAGGCGCTGCTGCCGCAAACCTCGGCGGCCTATCAGGCCATGGAGGAGGTCGGCGATCGCGTCGGCAGCGGCTCGGCGCTCTTTGTGGTGATCGACTCGCCCGACGGCGAGGCCAACAAGCGCTTCGCCAAGGTCTACGCCGAGAAGCTGCGCGGGCTGCCCGAGGTCGCGCTCGCCCACTACCACAACGACAAGAGCTTCTTCAAAAAGCACCAGCTGCTCTACCTCGACGAGCCCGACCTGCAGAAGCTGCGCGACAAGCTCGCCGACAAGATCCGCGACAAAAAGCGCAAGGCCAACCCGCTCTTCGTGTCGCTGGGAAGCTCGGACGATGATGACGACGATGAGCTCATCGACAAGAAGCAGCTCGAAGAGAAGTACCAGGACCTCGCTCACGAAGATTACAAGGAGTACTTGGTCAGCGACGACGGCTACGCGCTCACGATCGTGGTGCGCTTCGTCGAGTCGTCGACCAACCTGGAGGCGACCAACCGGCTGCTCAACAAGGTCAAAGACCTGGGCCAGAGCCTCGAGCCGAGCGAATATCACCCGGAGATGGCCCTCGAGTACGGCGGCGGGCTGATCAACCGCCAGAAGGAGTACAGCTCCATCCTCGACGACGTGCAGACCTCGGCGGTCTTCACGCTGGTCGGTCTGTTCTTGATCATCGCGCTCTATTTCCGCCGGCTGCGAGCCATCAGCTTCGTGCTCACCCCGCTGATCATGAGCGTGCTGTGGACGCTGGCGATTGGCTTCTTGGTCTACGGAGAGCTGACGACCGTCACGGTCTTCATCTTCGCGATCCTGCTCGGCCTCGGCATCGACTTCAGTATCCACTTGCTAAGCGGCTACGACCACGCCCGCGCCGAGGGCAAGGAGCCGGTCGACGCGCTCATCGAGTGCTACAATACCACCGGCAAGGCCACCGTCGTGGGTGCGTTTACCACCTTCGTGACCTTCTTGGTGCTCAGCTTCGCGCAGTTCCGCGGGTTGAGTCAGTTCGGCCAGGTCGCCAGCGTCGGCGTTATGTGCACGCTGTTGGCGATGATGGTCGTGCTGCCGGCGCTGATCTTGACCGTGCATCGCTTCAAGCCGCACGAGCCGTCGGCCGCAGGCGCTCTATTCGGCCTGTCGATGCCCGAATGGGCCAAGGAGACGCGCGTTCGGCGGTTCGCGCCGGTGCTGCTGCTCTTGGCCGCAGGGCTGACCACGTTTGCCGCCGTCCAGTCGCCGCAGCTTCGCTTCGAGGAGAATTTCCGCCGCGTCGGCAAATTCACCCCGCCGTGGCAGGCTGCAGAAAAGAAGGAACAGAAGAAGGACCCCGCCGCCGAGGCCGAGTCGCAAGCGGCCCACCTCGCCCGCAAGGTCGCCTCGCAGGCCGTTCAGGTGCGAAGCCAGGTCGATCCCGACACCTACAAGCCGGATCGCAAGCAGAAGACCACCGGCCAAAAGTACACCAGCGCGGTCAGCGGCAAGCAGTCGTCGACGCCGACGCTGCTGCTCTTCGACGACCCGGAAAACGCACGCCAAGTCTACGAGCATATGTCCGCGCTCAAGCGCGAGGGCAAGCTCGAGACGGTGCGCTCGGTGGCCTCCATCTACGCGTTCATGCCGGGCACGTTGGACGCCCAGAAAGCGCGCATGGACGAGATCGCCGCGCTCGGTAAAGTCATCGACGACGATGACCGCTCCTTCCTCGACAAAAAGGAACGCAAGCGCGTCGCCGAGCTCGACGATCGCGTCGACGTCGAGCCGTTCAGCATCTACGACCTGCCGACCTGGACCAAACGCCTCTTCAAGGAGGCCGGCGCCGGCGCCAAGCCCGCTCACGAGGGCGAAGAGTACGCCTTCGAGTACACCATCTACGTCAACGAGGCGGTCGACCACATGAAGGGCGCCGAGGCGCGCCGCTTCCTGAGCGAGCTTCAGCAGGTCAAAAAAGACACCGGCATCGACTTTCGTATCGGCAGCCAGTCGTACATCTACACGGCGATGCTCGACGAGATCAAAAACGACGGCGTGGTGATGCTGAGCATCGCGCTGATCATCGTCTTCCTCATCTTGGCCTTCACCTTCCGCCATCCGCTGCGCGGCCTGGTCGCCTTCACGCCGCTGTTGCTCGGCGCGCTGTGGATGTTCGGCATCGCCGCCTTCGTGGGGCTTCGCCTCGATTTCTTCAACGTCATCATCTTGCCTGTGGTCATCGGCCTGGGCGTCGATGACGGGGTCCACTTCTACTACCACTACCGCGAGAAGGGCCGCGGCTCGGTCGGCGAAGTGTTGCGCAAGGTCGGCTCGGCGATCACGATGACCTCGATCACCTCGATGATCGGCTTCGGCGGCCTCGCCGTCACCGACTACGCCGGGCTTCAGTCGATCGGCTACCTGGCGATCATCGGCATCGCGACCACGCTGCTGGCCACCCTGCTGGTGCTGCCGGCAATCTTATGGCTCGGCGAGAAGTATGATATTCAGTGGTTGGTAGGTGAGTGAACTGAAGGCCTCTGCTTCTTGACGCGGCCCCTCCGCCTCATGCGTCGCCGCCTGCGGCGGCTGGCACTCGGCACCTCCCCCCGGCGAAAGCCGCGGGGAGGAGCTTCTTCGTGAATCGAAAAGTGGCAGCAGGGCGAGGGGCTCCTCCCCGGCGCGTTCAGCGCGGGGGAGGTGGCGGCGAGGCGAAGCCATAGCCGCCGGAGGGGCTGCCTCAGCAACCAGAGGCGTACCAATTTCGAGTTGTGATATGACCAAAGTAGTTCCAATTCTCCTAGCTGTGACCCTCCTCACAGCCTGCGGCGCAGACCGCAATCAAGCCCCCACCGCCAGCCTGTCGGCCGGCGCCTCCGAAGTCGCCCTGGGCGACGAAATCACCCTCGACGGCACCGCCAGCACAGACCCCGACGGAGACCCGCTCTTGTTCCGCTGGTCGGTCGACGCGCCGCAAGGCAGCGCGGTCGACCTCTCCGGCGAGCGTGCCCAGACGGTCAGCTTCACCCCCGACATCCTGGGCACCTACACGGTGCGCCTGAGCGTCGACGACGGCGAGTTCGAAAGCCAGCCCGTCGCCGTCACGGTCGAGGCGACCGGTTCGGGCGCACCGGTGGCCGACGCCGGCGACGACCAGTCGGTCGAGGTGGGCGCCGAGGTCACCCTCGACGGCACCGGAAGCTCCGATCCCAACGGCGACGCCCTCACGTACACTTGGTCGATCAAGCAGCCCCCGCCCGGAAGCTCGGCTTCGTTGGACGATCCCAGCGCCGCCCAGCCCACCTTCACGGCCGACGTCGCCGGCGACTATATCATCGCGCTGGTCGTCTCCGACGGTGAGCTGGAGAGTCAGGAAGACACCGTCACGATCTCGGCCGGCAGCGGCAACCTGCCGCCGCAGGCGGACGCCGGCGAGGACCAGACCGCCGACGTCGGCCGCGAGGTCGTGCTCGAGGGGGGCGGCACCGACCCGGACAGCAGCGAGTTGACCTACTTCTGGTCGTTCGTCTCCCGCCCCACGGGCAGCAACGCCGCCATCAGCGGCGCGGTCACCGACACCGCCCGGTTCACCCCGGACGTCGAGGGGACCTACGAGATCGAGCTGAAGGTGAGCGACGAAGAGAGCTCGGACACCGACACGGTGGTCGTGACCGCCGAGACCTCGGTGAGCACGACTTGCCTGCTCATCTCGGAGTACATCGAGGGCTCGAGCGACAACAAAGCCGTCGAGCTCTACAACTGCGACAACGCCCCCATCGATCTGAGCGGGTTCGGCCTGTGCGTCGTCTCCAACGCGAACACCACCTGCACCAACTACGACATCGCGCTCGACGGCGAACTCGCCGCCGGCGACGTGCTCACCCTGTGCAACACCGGCCTCGATTCGGCGGTCTACGACCCGGCGAACTGCGACGTGGTCGACGGCTCGGTCAACTTCAACGGCAACGACCGCATCGTGGTCTACGAAGACGTCGACGACAGCGGCGACTTCGGCACGGGAGACATCCCCGCCGACACCTTCGGCGAAATCACCAACGTCCCCTCGTCGGCGACCACCTGGTCCGACACCACGCTGCGTCGCTGCGACTTCGAGCGCCTCGACGGCGCCTCGGGCTTCGACTTCACGCAATATTTTGTCGAGGCAGCGACGGACGATTTCAGTGATTTTGGCCAGGCGCCGACGGAAGGGTGTCCGTGATTCGCGTTGGGGCAACCATTTGTTGCACGTGGATCATTCTCGCAACCGCCTGCAACGACGAGCCGCCCTACGTGCCGCTCCAGAGCGGCCGGGCATGCGTCGACTCTGCGCAGATGGGCGATCCCGACGGTGATTCGGACGGCGCCCACGACGACTGCGACAACTGCCCCGATCTGGCCAACCCCGACCAAGCCGACTCGGACCACGACGGCCGGGGCGACCTGTGCGACGGAGATATCGACGGCGACGGCATCGCCAACGACGAGGACACCTGCCGGGGCGTGTTCGACCCGAGCCAGCAAGACTCCGATTCGGACGGGCTGGGCGACGTCTGCGACGCGTGCCCGCTTTTCGAGGGGAGCGGAGACGACGGTGACGGCGACACGGTCGCCAGGTGTCTCGACAACTGCCCTGCGACCGCCAACACAGACCAGGCCGACGCCGACGCCGACGGCGTGGGCGATGCGTGCGACAACTGCCCGAACACGCCCAACGCCGGCCAAGCCGACGTATGTGCCGAGCCCGGCGAGCCGGACAACTTCCGTGTCGAGGAGGCGACGGTCGCCGATATCCACCGCGCGATTCGCACAGGCGAGGCGACCTGCTCACAAATCACCGACGCCTACCTGCAGCGCATCGCGCGCTTCGACCTCGACGTGAGCGAAGGGGCGCCCATCAACGCCTTCGTCATGCTCAATGAGAGCCTGCGCGAGCAGGCCAGCGCGCTCGACGAGGCGTTCGAGGCCAGCGGCGAGCTCACCGGGCCGCTCCACTGCGTGCCGTTTGTCATCAAGACGAACTTCGATTCGACCGACACGACCACCACCAACGGATCATTCGCGCTCGCAGACACGTGGGCCCCCGACGACGGCTTCGCGGTCGCCCAGATGCGCGAGCGGGGAGCGCTGCTGGTCGGCTCGACCGGGATGGACGAGTTCGCCCGCGGCATCCACGGCATCGGCGGGCGCCACGGCAAGACCGGCAACGCCTACGACACCGACCTCAATTCGGGAGGCTCGAGCGCCGGCAGCGGCGCGGCGGTCGCGGCGAGCTTCGCGGTGGGCGGCACCGGCACGGACAATTGCGGATCGTTGTCGATCGCGGCGGCCTACGGGGGGCTGGTGACCATGCGCTCGACGTTCGGGTTGGTCAGCCTCGACGGCGTCTTTCCGAGCGGACGGCTCGATACGGTCGCCGGGCCCCTGGCGCGCTCGGTGCGTGACATGGCGCTCTTTTTGGACGCCATGGCCATGCGCAATTCTGATGACCCTCTCCATACGAGTAGCTTGTGGCGGCGTCCCGCCTCATTTACCGAGCACCTCGACCCCGACGGGCTACAGGGGCGGCGCATCGGCGTGCTTCGCCAGTTGTCGGGTCGTGCGAGCAAACGGTACCGTGAACCGTTCGAGGGAGGTGACGCCAGCACCCACAAAGCCTGGACCCGCGCGCTCGGGGATCTCGAGCGCCTGGGCGCCGAGATTGTCGAGAACGTCCATATCCCTTCATTTTCGAGCCGCCGCTACGGTGGCGGGCTTGTCGTCGACGTGAACGCCTACCTGAAGACGGTCGATTCACCGGTCGATAACTTCGAGCAACTGTGCCGCACGCGTGCACTCTCGAGGTTCGTGTACGACAGCATCGGAGAGTGTTTGGAAGATGCCGAATGCCGTTCGGACAACCCGTGGGGCGGGCTGCACGACGGCGCCGAGGCCTACGAGCGAAACCGAAGCCGCGTCGAGCGGGCGATGGACGACCTCGAGCTCGACGCGCTGGTGCTTCCGGCCGACGCCTACGGTGCGGCCAATCGGCTCGCGACCAAGAGCAACTGCATCTTGCCGGCGACCTCCGGGCTGCCCGCGATGGTCGTGCCCGCAGGGTTGTCGAGCGACACGCCCCGGCTCCCCGTCGGGCTGATGTTCATCGGCCGCGCCTTCGACGAGCCGACGCTCATCGAGATTGGGTACGCCTACGAGCAGGGCACCGGCTGGCGCCGGCCTCCGACGCTCGCGTCGAACACCTCGCCCGACGACGTCCCTCGCCTCGATTTGGCCCAGGCCAACGCGCTGCGCCGCCGCATCGCCCGCGCCGCCTTCGACGAAGTCCTGGCCGACGGCGGCAAATTCGACCTGAGCGCCAGTCGCTTCCGCACCATCGCTCGTCGGGTGCTCGAGGATGCCGGGGCGGATTATTTGTTGGGGGGGACGGAGTGAGTGTGACCGCGAGCCCCGACAACCCGAACGCTCCGAAAAGGCAACCCTTATGTCCTTAACGCCCGCAGTTCAGTGCGCCCCAAGTAGCAGGCGCCGCAACTCTGCAAGGCCATCAACACAGCCACCATGAACCCACGCCAACCCATACATCGCTCACTGACCGTCGCGCTGCTCGCGGCCGTCATCACGACCGCGTGCAGCGACGACGACCAGCCTTTCCAGCGCTACGAGGGCCCCATCCCCGCCTGTGAGGTCGAAGTCCGCACGGGCGCGAGCGCGCCGAGCTTCGAGCCGGCGCGCGCGTCGGCTGCGCCCGAGTACTGGAAGAAGGGCCCGTACGGTGTCTGGAACACGAGCCCGGCCGAGCCGTGCGGGCAAGATCCGGTGATTCGCATGGGCGGCGACGAGCGCGATATCGCGCTCTACATCACCTACCCGGCGGTGGGCGTGCCCACGGTCTCGGGACGCGGGGAGGTCGCGCCCGGCGAGTGGCCGGTGATCGTGTTCGCCCACGCCAACAACGACCGCGAGTGCAATATCTACCGGCGCTACTACTCGCTGCACGACCACTGGGCGAGCTGGGGATTCATCGTCGTCTCGGTCGACGGCACGCACACCAACTGCCGCATCGGCACCACCGAAAACATCGAGCGGCGCGTCGACGGCCAACTCGCCGCGGTCGCCAAGCTGCGCGCGCTGCACGTCGACCCGAGCAGCCGGTTCTTCGGGCGCGTCGACCTCGACCGGATCGTCTTCGCCGGCCACAGCCGCGGCGGCGGGGCGAGCCTGGTTGCCGCCGAGCGCTACGGCCGGTCGGCCGGCGTCATCGACCTGCAGGGCATCGACCTGACCTCCTTTGGCTTCGGCGCGCAGACGCTGCCCGACTTTCCGGTCCTGGGCGTGACCGCCGGCGAGGACGTCGACCTGAACTATCCGTACGCCGAGCCCACCGAAGACCAACTCGGCGGCCCCTACACCTGGCTCAATATCAACGGCGGCATCCACGCCTACACCGCCGACACGGTGCCCATCGAGCCCGACGACGAGCCGCTCATCGAGCGGGCGCAGCAGCACGACATCACCGAGTACTACTCGACGGCCTTCCTGGCGCGCCGGGTCGGCGTGGGCGACGGCCGCGCGCCGACGGCCTTCGTGCCCGACGAATCCGCCGACGCGGTCCTCGCCAGCCACGAGGGCGCGCGCACGGTCGACCGCGACATCTCCGAACTCGGCGTCTACACCCGCTGGCGCACCGACGATACCGCCATTTGGCTCGACCACTTCGACGGCGCCTCGCCGGGGTCGAACCTGACCGGCGGCCAGAATATCGCCCAGGGCTTCGCGCGCTCCCAGGAGGTGGCGACCTACCGGCCGAACAGCAGCCCCGGCGGCATGTACGCCAAGGCGCGCTCGCTTCTGCTCGAGGCCGACGGCACCGCCACCTACCGCCTCGAGCTCGACGAGGTGGTCGCCCCGGCCGAGGCGAGCCTGCAGGCGCGGGTCAAAGGCCCCGACGCGGGCCCCGTGGCCGAATTCGCGGTGATCGTCGAGCTCGCCGACGGTACGCGGCAGCGCTTCGAGGGGACCGAGCACGTCGGGCCGGAGCCGCTCGCCGAACGCTTCACCCAGCTCGTCGTTCCGGGGGAAGCTTTCGCGGGCGCGAGCATCGCCGCCGTCGAGTTCGAGGTGCGCGACGGCGCGCTCTTCGTCGACGATCTGCGATTGGTGGCTTTGTCTGAGTAGGAGAAGCAGCGAAAATGCAGAAACCGACCACTTCTAATAAGCCGACCATATCCACCCCCGTAGCTCCGCCCACTCGATCCGAATCAGCGAGGAGGCGTGGGGGGCGACCGATCGGGAGGATCGTCAAGAAAACAAAAAGGATGTAATGATTTTGTTCGACCAAAAACAAACCGGGCACAAAGCCTGGAAATCATTACATCCGGAGACGATCATGCCAGACACTCGCCTCAATGTCAGCCTCCAAAATCACGAGCGTTCCGAGCCGCAGCGAGCAGTGCCCGCTCACTTCAACGAGTATATCGTAGCCTGCGAGCATCTGCGCGGTGAGGGCATTTTCGACGAGATCGAGCAGCAGTTTCGGCTCGACCGAAGCGGCTACCAGTTTATCGACGCGGTGCTGGCGGGGCTGGCCTTTTTTAGCGCCCAGCCCACGTACTCGGGGCTTCGTGGGATGCTCGACGAAGTCAATGGCCGAGGGTGGTCGCAGGCCCTGGCAGCGGCAGGGGGGCGAGACAGGCTTTGCAGCCAGGCATCGATGTCGCGCGTTTTGGGCGACATTCCCGAGGAGATGGCGTGTCGATTCAAAGAGCAGTTGCTCGGAGCATGGACCCCGGCGGCGCCTTTTTCGGCCTACGAGGCTGTGCTGTGGCGCGATTGCACCGGGCAGTCCTGGCACGGCTTCGCCATCGATGGGCGCGTGCAGCCTTTTCGACGCCGGGCGCTGTGCGAGGGCGAGGAGTACCCGCCCGCCCGCCGTCGGGTCGACAGCTTGGGCGCCAAACCGGGCTATTCGGGCCGAAAGCGCGCCGACGTCCAGATGGAGACGTCGATCTTGGAGCATCTGGGAAGCGGGCTTTATCTGGCGATGAATTATGCGGCCGGAAACGGCCAGCTCAGCGATGACTTTGCGCAGGGCCTGGCACTGATAGAGCGATGGGCCAACGCCCGCGGGCTCGAGCCCGGCCGGTGTTTTCTGGCCATCGACGGCCACCAGGGAGGGTTTGCCCAGCTGCGCGCGGCGCTTCGCTCGCCGGTGCACTTTTTGACCCGGCTTCGTTACTACGAGCCGCTCAAAGATCCTGCGGTGCGCGCTCAGCTGGCCCAGCAGACATGGCAGAAGGTCGACGATTCCCGAAGCGGCCCCCAGCGCTGGGCGACCGAAATGGGCGACTACTGGCTTGGTGACGCTCGGGCCAGGCTGGTGGTCAGCTGCTTTGAGCCGACCGACGGCAAGAAGCGCGGCGCCGGATGCTTTGTCGACGGGCTTCAGTACGAGGTCTACGCCTGCGATCTCGACCCGACGGCCTATCCGGCCGCAGAAGTCGTCACCACCTACTACGCCCGGGCCGGCCGCCAGGAAAACGGCTTTGCCCGACTCGATCGGCACATGGATCTGGAGAAGATGTACTCGGATTGCGCGCCCGGCCAGCAGGTCATGATGGCGCTGGGGGTTTGGCTACACAATTTCAGGGCCATTAGGGGCGCCGAGCTCTTCGGCGAGCTCGAGCCTATCGACGTCGAGGCTGCGCCGCGCAAGCTCGAATCGGCCGACACGCTGCCGCTCGCGCCGACCGGTGCCCCCGCACCCCACGCAGCCCCAGCGGCAGGCCGTCCGGAGCCGGCCTCGCTCGCCGTCGGCTTCGAGGCATCGCACGCCTGGTGGCAGGGTGTCACCCGAAAGGTCGAGCAGCGCATCGGTGGGCTCGATGGATTCAGCTATGACGCTCAAACCCGCCAGATCGGCTGTGCGAAAGGCGCCTATCTGGGCCTGTCCGGAATGCGCCAGCGCGGCGGCCGTGTGATCGTCAGATTCCGCATCGGCTCCCCACAAGCCTGCCAGGGCTGCCCCTTCCGCCGCGAATGCACCTCGTCGACGTCGCCGACCTACAGAAAAGAGATCGAGATTCACATGCCGCCGCCAGCCACGCTGGGTGCGCACGACGAGCCAGCTGCGATCCAAGGCCAAGATAAGGCCGCTGACGCGCCGACGCATGGCAGTGATCCCGCTGATAAGGCGTCGCCCTCAACGGCCCTGCTAGGGCTTAGACTGTCGATTCCTGACGACTTGCCCGAACCCGGCGACCTCCACATGCGTCAGCCGGTACTGGTCGCAAGCACCTTTCGCAACGCCTTTCGAAAAGCTGCTCGAAGCCTCAAGGTCGAGGTGACAAAATCTCCACCGGATTCCTCAACTCGCCACGTAGACTATCTGGCGATGACCGCCGCACGTCGCCAGCGACGCCGGAAAACCTGGGACGAGCGGCTACAGTGGAACAGCCTGCCCCAGCAGGCCAACATAACAATCGCCATCAGAGCCCCCTTAACTGCCGCACGTCTTTTACCGGAGGCAAATACCCCCGCATCGGATCCCCCCTTTCAAAACAAGGCGAATAGGTGATCCGAATCGAGTGGGCTCCGCGTGGGGGTGGCGGCGCGGAGGCGCCGGGGGGCATCGTCGCGAATCTGCCATGCCTGCGACCTGCGATTCGTAGCCGCAAGCCGTCCGTGAGTTTCACAAAGGCCGTCAACTCGCCGCGGAGGGCCTTGTGAATTTCACAAAGGCCGTCAACTCGCGCAGACAGCCTCGCCCGAGCACACAAAGCCCTAAACGACGCGCGGGAGGGCTTTGTGAATTTCACGAACGCCTTATTCTCGCGCGGGAGGGCTTTGTGAGTTTCACGAAGCCTCGAAACTCGCCGCGGAGGGCCTTGTGAATTTCACGAAGCCTCGAAACTCGCGCGGGAGGGCTCTGTGAGATTCACGAAGGCCGTCGCGGCGAGAATAAGACGTCCGCAAGCGATCGAAGGGCCATGGAGGCGAGAATAGGGCGTCCGCAAGCGAATGAAAGGCCGCCGAGGCGAGAATAGCGCGTCCGTGAGTGAACGAAAGACGGTGGAGGCGAAAATTCGGCGTCTGTGGGCGTCACGAAGCCCGTCGCGGCGAAAATTCGGCGTCTGTGAGCGTCACGAAGACGGTCGCGGCGAGAATAAGGCGTCGAGGACCGATCGAAAGCCCGTCGCGGCGAGAATTGGGCGTCGAGGACCGATCGAAAGGCCGTCGCGGCGAGAATAGGGCGTTCGGGCGCACCGACGAGCCGCGCCCGGCGCCCTTGATAGTTTTCAAAAAGTCTTATAACACTGCGCCGTTATCTGACTTGTAAATGATTAATCTGGAACGGGATATCTGCAATGTATCGAACATCGATCAAAATTCTTGTCGCGGCCCTGTGCGCCGTGAGCTTGGCCGCATCGGGTTGCTCGGATGACAACGGCGGCGGTGGCGGTAATAACGCGGCTGACACCGGCGTCGACGCGTCGGCGGACACGGGTGGAAACGAGGACACCGGAGGGACTGGGGACACCGGAGGAACGGAAGACACCGGTGGAACTGAGGACACCGGTGGCACCGAGGACACCGGTGGAACCGAAGATACCGGCACCGAGGACACCGGTGGAACCGAAGATACCGGCACCGAGGACACCGGTGGGACCGAGGACACGGGCACCGAAGACACCGGCACCGAAGACACCGGCACCGAAGACACCGGCACCGCGGATACCGGCACCGAAGACGCAGGCGACGCGTCGGACGCCACGGATGCGACCGACACGGGCGACACGGCCGATGCAGGAGACACCGGCGCCGACGCCGCCGACACAGGCGACGTAGCCGACTCGGGAGACACCGGCGCCGACGCCGCTGACACGGGCGACGCCGGCGATGCGACGGGCACCGCGTGCGACTACAACGGATTCACCGCGGTCGACGAGTCCTCCGTCTTTGCCGACTACGCCAACGATCCCGAGATCTTCTTCTACTCGGGCAGCTCGGCGACCACCGAGCCCTACGATTTCCTCTCGGTGGAGATGTACGGCACGACCTACGGCGGCGCGACGAGCGCAGGCACCTACACCATCATCGACGAGAGCTACGCCGACTGCGGCAACTGCATCCTGATCTACCAGCAGTGCACCTCGACGAGCTGCGCCAAGTACTTCCAGGCCACCAGCGGCACCTTCGAGATCACCGACTACCCCGCCAACGTCGGCGACAACTTCACGGCCACGTTGACCAACGTGGTCTTCGAAGAGGTCACCATCGACGGCACCACCTACGAGTCGACCAAGGTGCAGGGCGGCGAGACCTGGTGCGTCAACAACTACACGTATAGCGTGGCGACGACGTCGAATGCGCCGTAACTAGGCGCCTATCGATCCCCGCTACGGGCAACGGTCGGCGGCCGATCGACCCCCGCTACGGGCAACGGTCGGCGGCCGATCGACCCCCGCTACGGGCAACGGTCGGCGGCCTACGGTCGCCTCCCTCGCCCGCAGCTATAAACTCCGTATCACCCACAGGGGGTTCGGGGTTGAGCGCAAAGCCATAAATCACGTCTCGTGCCGTTCGAAGGCAGACGCTCATCTGGCTCGAGACGTCGTCCAAGCAAGGCCCACAGCCTTGGAGCCCCTTGTGGGTGAAACAGAACTTTTAGCTGCGGGCGAGCGCGGAGCCGATAGGCGACGTGCGCGCTGGGAGCGAAGCGACCGAGTACCCTTGGGGTGTTGCCCGTAGTGGGGGTCGATCGTCGACGCGCGCGCTGGGAGATAGGATCGAAGAACGCCCCCTGAAGGGTGTACGGTGTGGTTGCGATTCCAATCCACCATTCACCCAAAAGGAGGCGTGATGAGTACTATGTACGTTGGCGCAGACATTCACAAGTCGACCTCAACCGTTGTGGTCAAAGACGAGCAAGGGAGGACGGTAAGCAAGTGGGTCGGCCACACCAGCGCAGAGAATCTGTCGACGCAGGTCATGGCCATCCCCGGTACAGTGCACATGACCTTTGAAGAGTCTCCGTACGCTGCTTGGATGTGGGATACGCTGCATCCGCTTGTCGACAAGCTGGTGGTGTGTGACCCGAGACGAAACAAGCTCATTGCCGAAGATGACAAGAGTGACGAAATCGATGCGGAGACCCTGGCTGATCTGCTCCGCGGTGGATTCCTCAAGCCAGTGTACCATGGCTCCCATAGCAGCCGTGATATTCGCCATCTGGTCAAGAGTTATCAGCAGGTCATCTCGGATCGAGTGCGCATTAAAAACCGTTTATGCGGGCTCTTCGACGGCTACGGTGTTCGGACAAACGCCAAAGAGCGCTACACATGTGATCAAAAGGCTCGCGAGACACTGCTCAAGAAGCTTCCAGGGCGCGGCATCCAACAGCGAGGGCGTCGACTCTATGTCCAGCTTGATCTGCTCGATGAACTGGTCGACGAGGCCCTTCGAGACATGATCGCTGAGGCTCGGCGCTTCGATGCCTTCGAATGGATCAAGAGCATCCCGGGATTCGGTGATAAGCGAGCTGCCGCGACCATCGGCTGGGTGCGCACCCCCCATCGGTTTCGAGGCAAGCGCCAGTTCTTCAAGTATGTCGGATTGGCTGTCGTGCATCGAAGCACGTCAGATTGGAGGCAAGGAGCAAAAGGCCTCGAGCGAAAGAACAATGGCCAGACGATGGGGCTCAACAACAAGTACAGCCGGCCGCTCAAAGATATCATCAAAGGCGCCGCAGTGACGGCCGCAACGACGGACCCGGCATGGGGCGCACATGAGGCTGCACTGATCGATGACGGGATGGACCGGGAGATCGCCCGGCTGACCATCGCCCGGAAGCTCGCGTCGATCTTATTGTCCATCTGGAAACGAGGAGAACACTACAACGCAGAAAAGACAGTGCTAAGAGGGTCGTGACGTCCACCTGACTCGGAGCGCCAGCTGGCGAGTCCGTGAACAGCGTGGGACGACCTGGTCGGGAAGAGACTCTCGTCGCTTCGTGAGCCGGCTCAAGCCAGCCGAGTTCCACTGGGAGATTAGTCCACCCGCATGACCAGAACTTATCTTGGCCCTCGAGGTCCAAATAGGAGCGTGGTCGGCACTTTTGCTACGACCCGATTTAGATAAATGCCCCCCATGAGCATTCACCCAGACTTGTCGCAGGAGATCTCCGAACATACGGGGGTTCCGGACGACACAACCGGTGTTGCCGGGGGCTAGAAGCTCAAAAGACGAGGGCCCCTTGGAACGAACCACTCTGCTCTTGACCTTCTTCTTCATAGGAGCGAAGCGACCGAGTACCCTTGGGGTATTGCCCGTAGTGGGGGTCGATCGTCGACGCATGTTGCCCGTCGCGGGGGTCGATGAACACAACGAGATCAACCGAACCCGCCTTGATACTTTCGCCAAACTCCTATAACCATCCGCGGCTACTGAAATCCGTAACGATTTAATGTGAAACGAGGATGGTTAGGATGTACCGAAACACGATCAAGATTCTTATCGCAACGTTGTGCGCCGTGAGCTTGGCCGCGACGGGCTGCTCGGACGACGACAACGGCGGAGGAGGCGGCGATAATAACGCGGCCGACACCGGCGTCGACACCTCGGCTGATGCCGGCGGCACCGAGGACTCCGGCTCGGACGACGACGCGGGCTCGGATGACGACGCGGGCTCGGATGACGACGCCGGTTCGACCGAGGATACCGGCTCGGACGACGACGCGTCCTCGTCGGCGTGCGACTACACCGGGTTCACGGCCGTCTTCGAGGTCGCCAGCCAAGACCAGCAGGACATCGTCTACTCGGCTGATTCGAGCGAAGGAACGCCCGTCGACTACCTGTCGGCCGAGATCTACGGCACGAGCTTCGGCGGCGCGACGAGCGCGGGCACCATCACCGTCGTCGACGAGAGCTACGCCGACTGCGGCAACTGCTTCATGATCTACCAGGGCTGCGACGATACCGGCGAGTGCGCCAAGACCTTCATGGCCACCAGCGGAACCGTCGACATCACCGACTACCCGGCCAGCGCCGGCGAGACCCTGTCGGCGACCATGACCGACTTGGTCTTCGAAGAGGTCACCATCGACCCCGAGACCTTCGCCTCGACGAAGGTCCAGGACGGCGAGACCTGGTGCATCAACGACTACTCGCTGAGCTTGGCCACCGAGGCCGTCGCTCAGTAAGTCGTCGCCCCATCGACCCCGACCACATCGACCCCCGCTACGGACATCATTCGTAGCGGGGGTCGGTATTTGAGCGCACCGACGCCGCTCGTCACCCACCGCAACACACATTGACTCGACGAACGCGCAGTTAATTTTTATAAAGGGGCCGCTTCACCTACCAATGACCACACACCCGACTGACTGACGGAGCTCGCCGATGCCCTCGATTCCCTCGCAGATCTTCGACCGCGTGTGGGTGCCCGACTGGGAGATCAACCCGGAGACGTTCGAGCAGGTGCTCGAGCTGGCCGTCGAGATCGCTCGGGAGGGGCGCGAGGGGCGCAAGGTGGGCACGATCTTTTCGATCGGCGACAGCGAGGCGGTCCTCGAGGCGTCGCGCTGCCTCATCCTCGACCCCTTGGCCGGCCACTCCGACGAGGTCCGGCACGTCTCCGACCACAATCTTCGCGAGACCATCAAAGAGCTCGCCCAGCTCGACGGGGCGTTCGTCGTCTCCGATGACGGGGTGGTGATCTCGGCGGCGCGCTACTTCAGCACCGACGCCGAGGGCATCGACGTGCCCCTGGGCCTGGGCGCGCGCCACATCGCCGGGGCGTCGGTCTCCTGCAAGACGCGCGCGGTCGCCGTCGTCGTCTCGCAGAGCTCGATCGTGCGCATCTTCGACGACGGCCACCTAGTCACCGAAATCCTGCCCGAGCTTTGGATGCTCCAGATCCACGGCATGATCGTGCACGAAGATTCGGTCGAGAAGATCTCCGAAGGCGAGTTCACCGTGGTGCGCCGCACCGATTGAGGCTGCACCGATTGAGGCTGCACCGATTGAGGCCGCACCGCGCGGATATCCTTATTCGCGCAACCGACACACGCACAAAAAAGGCGGCCCGGCATTCACCGGGCCGCCTTTATTGCGTCCTACAGCTCAGGGCTGTGATCAGGGCGCGGGGGTGAATCGAATGTTGTCGATCCAGCCTTTGTCGTCACCGCTGGAGGTGCTCACGTCCTTGTCGTACGCCCAGCGAATGGTGTGGCTGCCGGCGGTGACAGGCACGTCGACCTGAGTCCAGTCGATCTCGCCTTCGATATAGTCGTCTTCGGTGCCGTCTTCGCACACACCGCTGGGATCGAGGCAGTAGACCAACTCGTCGCAGCAGCTTTCCGAGGAGACTTTCCAGTCGAACGACACGGTGCCGTCACTCGGCGCGTCGAAGGTGATTTCGGCCCAAGTGAGCGAGCTGTCACCGATGTCGCCGCTAGCAAACGAGGTCGACCCATCGCTGGCCACGGTCGAATCGAGCGTCCAGTCGGCGTCGCCACCGGTGCTGAACAGAGCCGGGATGCTGCCCATCTCGAACGAGATGGGGATGAGCGGGAAGAGCGAGGCGCCATCGGCGGGAACGAGTTCGGTTTCTCCGTCGACGAACTGCACGAGCAGGATGGTCTCGCCGGCCGCGGGCGCGAAGTGCAGATAGGCGATATCACCGTCTTCGAACAGGTCGTCCGGGGTGTCGAAGGTGATGTCGGCGGTGCCGTCGGCGTCGGTGTCGAGGGCCAGTCCGTACACCGGCGGCGTCACCGTGCCGGTCGTCGAGGCTTGGCCCAGGGCCACGCCGCTGAACAGCGCGCTGGTCGAGTCGTCATCGGCCACGCGGAGCACGTCGATGGTGGCGTTGGCCGGAAGGGCGTTGAATGCGCTCAGGCGCGCATCGGGGCTGGGCGAAGTCAGGTCTTCGGTCAGCTGGGCCACCGCGAGGTTTCCGCTGGCGTCCTCGTAGGCCACGACCGTGTAGTCTTGGCCGGGATCGAAGGTCAGCGAGGGCGTGGTCGCCAAAACCGTGCCGTTTTCGATGACGTCGAATTCGTAGCTGCCCGAGTCGATGGTCAAATCAGCGCTTGCGGAGCCGTAGCCAAGCGTGGTCACCGCGTCGGTCGTGCCCGTCGGGGCGATGTCGACCGGGCCGGCTTGCGGAAACAGGTGGACGATTTGCACGTCGGCCACCGCCGGATCGACCGCGTCGACGTCGAAGGTCGCCACGTCCACCGAGCAGTCGTTGGTCGCGATGATCGCGACCTCGAAGGGCCCGCCGATATCTTGGGGCGTCACGGTAAATTCGCCGTCATTGGCGCCCATGGTGTAATCGAACGCGGCGCCCAAGAAATCGAATTCAACCGCGGAGGTCGAGGTGTAATCGATCGTGATCGTCTCACTTTCGATCCCTTCGAAGTACTCTTGGTCGGTGCCGGTGATATCGTTGATGGCGACTTGATCGGTGCACGCACCGCCGCCACTCTGGCTGCACACGAGCGTGCTCGAGCCGGCATCGATTTCCGACTGGGACAGCTCGCCGTTGCCGTCGGTGTCTACGCCGGTGTTGATGCGCACGCCGCCGTTCTCGCACTCGTCGCCGGGATCGACGGTCTCGGTTTCGACCAAGCTGGCCGGGCCGGCAGGGCCCTCGGGACCTTCCGGACCTTCCGGACCTTCCGGACCTTCGGGGCCCTCAGGGCCCTGTTCACCTGCAGGACCCTGCTCGCCCTGCGGGCCTTCGCTTCCGCCGCACGCTGCAGTGCCGACTGCAAGCGCAGCTGCGATCAAAAAAACACTCAAACGATTCGTCTGGAGCATCAGTGTTCCTCCCTAAAAAGTGTCAATGGGAACATACAAAAGGGGGCACGCGGATATCACACAGCCGTTTTACGGGCAACTGCCATAGGGGCTGCGTGTTGCATGGTGCGCGACGGAAGGCCGGCACGAGAAATTTGACACCCTCCGGGATGGGGGCGTACCCTTCGGGTGCCGAAACGTACAAATTCGCGGAGGGTGTGTTGCACCGATCGTCGCAGAGTCTAGCAGTAAACAAGGGAGCCATCCGAAGCGTGGTCGCTTGTTTGTGGCTATGGGTCATCTGTGCGCTCGCTCCCGGCGTCGCCAGCGCCCAGTCGACGAACGAACTCTCCTCGGCGCAGGCGCGCACCGCGCAATATGTCTTCGTCATCGACGACTCGGGCAGCATGAGCCGGCGCGTGCGCGGCAAGGCGCCCGCCGACCCCGACCGCCTGGCCGTATTCGCGGCGCGCTCGACCTTGAGTATGCTCGACGACGTCGACGAGGCGACCGTCGTGCGGCTCAACGGGCCGCTGGAGGGCGAGGCGGTCGTGCCGGTCGCCCCGCTGGCCGACAATCGCGCCAAACTCGAAAAGATGCTCGCCCTCGATGGCAGCGTCGCGCAGTATGCCGGCGACCAGACGCCGTGCAAGAGCGCGCTCGACGCGGTCAAAAAGGCGCTCAACGACGCCTACCGGCCCAACGTCGCCCAGGTGGTCATGTTCCTGACCGACGGCGAATGCACCGGCGGGCAACCGACCGTGCGCGGGTTTTTGAACGGGCTCGAGTCGGCCGACGACGAACTCTTCAAGTTCTACCTGCTTCGCTTCGAGGGCCGCGACTATACCCGCGCGCTGCAGAAGCTCGCCGACCGCACCGGCGGCATGGCCATCGAGGCGTCGGCGACCGACCCGAGCGCTATCCTCAAGCCGTTTGCGCGGGCGTTGTCACGCTCGCAGGGCTACGAGTCGTACCTGCTCACCCCGTCTGACCGCATGCTCGACGCCCACCGCGGCGCAAGGCGCGTGCGTCTTCTGGCGGTCGCGCCCGACAAGGGCAAAGACCTCGACTTCAAGATCAATCCGGCTCGAAAGGGCGAGACGCCGCAAGTTTTGGGCGACGCCAAGAAAGGACTGCACCAATTCGAAGACGGCCGGCGCTACCGCTACGCGGCGATCGACTACCGCCCGGGCACGGTGCCGGTGAGCGTGAACGTCGAGGGCGCCGGGCGCGACTGGAAGGTCGTCGCGGTGCCCGAATATCGCCTCTTCGTCGAGATGGACGTGCGCGCAGGCGCCTGTTCCCAGAAGGGCGAGCCCATCCACTACGCCGAGGTCGGCAGCAACATCTGTGCAGAGGTGCGGCTGGTGAACGAGAAGGGCGAGGTCGTCACCGCCGACGTCGCCGGCCGCGGCACCGAGGCGCTGGTGCGCTACACGGCCGCAGGTGGTGAGGGCGAGGGCGAAGGCGACCGGAAGCCGCGCGAGCTGCCCGCCAACCGGCAGGGCGACGAGGCTCGGTTCGTCATCGAGCGCGCCAATCTCGAGAAGGGCGACCATATCTTCCGGCCGATGGTGCGCCTGTCGGTGCCCGGCCAGCAGGGCGCGAGCGTGACCATCAAGGGCGCCGCCGAGACCCTGCAAGTCAGCTCGATGACCATCGAGGCGACGCCGGCGCGCGTCGACTTCGACACGCTCGTCCCCGGAGCCGAGAAATTCAAGGACATAAAGGTCGGCGGGAACTTCCCGGCCGCGCGCGCTCGCCTCGTCGTCCAGAACCGCGAGGACGTGCCCGACTGCGTGAAGTTCGCGCTCGGGGGCAAAGGGGAGGGCGAAGAACAGAAGATCACGCCGGGGCAGTCGTACCAGCTCGGCGTCGACGTCGACCCTTATTGCGGTGCGTCGTCGTTCACGCGCGATATCCAGACGGCGGTGCGCATCGAGTTCGACCAGTCGGGACAACTGTTGAGCGTGCCAACGCTGGTGATTCCGGTCCACTTCGCCTCGGTCAGCGAGATTTCGGTGCCCAAGGCGCTGTCGACGACCCTCGACGCCGGCGACTCCGCCACGCTCGATCTCGAGCTCGACGGCAACTTCAAAAAGGACGCCACCTTCAACGCGCTGGTGCCCCCGCCCGACGAGCGCGAGCGTTGGCCGTCGAACGCCGACCACCTCGAGCTGCGATTCCTCGACGGCGACGGCGAGCCGATCCTGAACGAAGACGACGAGCCGGCCCAAAAACACGGGGTGAGCTTTGCGCCCGGCTCCAAAAAGGACCCGCTTCGTATCGAAGTCGCCTCGGACTCGTGCTGCAGCGGCGGGACCTACCGCACCGAGATCGCACTCGTGCCCACGTCGGGCACCAAAGATCCGATCCGCGTGCCGGTCGAGATCACCGTCAACGAAGCGAGCGTGTGGAGCTGTTGGGGCCCGGCGATCCTGTGGGCGCTGTTGGCGTTGCTGCTCCTGTTGTTGGTCCTGTACGTCTACAACATGTTCAACAACAGCAGCTTTCTGAAGAAGAAGCAGCTCATCAACCGGCTCAAGCTGCTCGAATGGGGGCCTACGGGGATGCCGTCGGCCTCCACCGACGGGCCGCGTCAGATCAAAGAGTTCGTGAACAAGAAATTTACCTTCGCCAACCGCGCGAAGGCCTGGTTTGCCGCCAACCCGCTCAAGCTCGGGTTGCCCAACGGCTATAAATACGACGAGACTGTGCGTCTCGTGCTCAACACCGACCAGCCGCGGCTGTCGTCGCTCAAGGTCCTCGACAAGCCGGGCCACTACGACCGGCTCGTCGAAGACCCACGCGTCAACGGGCACGTGTACATCTCGAAGAATCAAGGATTTTACGGCGTGCCGGACCTCGACGGGTACTTCGGCTCGCTCCGCCACCAGAGCTACATCAGCCCGCCCACCGGCGAGCTCGAAGTGGTCAATCTGAGCGGAGCGAAGCTGGTGCTCGAAGACGACCGCGACCGCATGCAAGGTAACGTAGCCGGCTGGGAAATCGGCTACTGATCACCCCATCTGAGGAATCACTCATGGCGAACGAAAGAGCCGTTGTCGAAGAAATGCTGACCAAGCCGAGCATGGTCGCCCCCACGTTGTTTGTGGGCATCGGCGGCTGTGGTTGCCGCATCGCCGTGCGCGTCGCCGAGCACCTCAAGCGCCGCCCGGATTACAAGGAGCGCTACAGCGATCTCATCAAGGTCGCCCTGGTCGATACCAATATCAACGACCTGGAGACGTATCGCGAGCACGCCGACGAGAGCTTCCTGATCAGCAACTTCGAGAAGGAAGAGTACGCCAACCTCGCCGCCGGCAAGCTCTTCTTGGAGGCCGACGACTACTTCACCCAGTGGGTGCCGCAGGACTACCGGTTCCGCGCGGGCGACACCGCCGGCGCCGGCCAGATCCGCATCGAGTCGCGCCTTGGCTCGTACTACCAGCAGAAGCACAAGGATATGGTGCCCAGGTTTCGGCGCCTGCTCGAGGAGATGAAGTCCCACGAGCACGGCCACCGACGCCTCGATACCACCGAGATTCGCATCGTGATGTGTTTCTCGAACGCCGGTGGCACCGGCTCGGGCAGCCACCTTCCGCTGGCCTACACGCTGCGCGACCAGGCGCGTGAGCTCGGCAAGCCGACCATGATCGGGGTGTGCGTGCTCCCGGCGGTCTTCGAGGACAAGACCGGCGCCAACAAAGACGGCACCTTCGCCAACGGCTACGCTGCGCTCAAGGAGGTCGAGCACCTCATGAAGCTCGGCTCGCCCGAGTCGCGCTTCTACCCCGAGAACGGCATCGAGTTTCACTACGACCCGTCGGACACCTCCAAGCGGCGGGTCCACCAGCAGCCGTTCAACTTTATGTACCTGATCGACAAGCCGGAGTCGTACAGCCTCGAAAGCCCGGTGGACGCGGCCGCAGACGGCCTGTACCTGCAGTTCTTCTCGCCGATTTTCGCCGAGCAGGCCGGCGACTACGACAACTACACCCAGCACCAGCGCTTCCTGGTGCCTCACGACTTCGAGGCCAAGGGAATCGTCGGCTACACCCAGTATTACGGCTCGTACGGCTCGGCCGTGCTGCTGGTGCCGGTGCCGGGGCTGGTCGACTACTGCGCGCGCTCGGCGGCGCTGGGGCTGATGCGTCAGAGCTTTTTGGGGAGCATCCCGGGCGACGCGACCTACAACGCGCTTCGCCAGAACTCGCGCACCTTCTATGAGGTCACCGAGACCGACGGCGCGGACACCGCGCCCATCCACGTGGCCGACTTCCGAAAGAAGGACAGCGAGACCCGAAAACGCCTGCGCGACCGCCTCTTCCAGAAGCGCGTGCGCCTGCTCGCCGCCTGCGAGAACGACACCGGCGAGTCGGGCCAGTTCATGGAGATCTTCCGCCACGGCCACGGCCCGGGCGCGGTGCCCACGACCGAGGGGGCGATCGACACCGACGACGATCGTCTCGACCGCGACCGCCAGAACCTGGGCCAGGGCGGCATGAAGTACTCCATCGGCGCGATCCTGCTCGAGGCCGTCTCCGGGGAGCGCTCCGCGGGGCTGACCCAGCGCGCCTACGCGTCGATCGACGACCAGAAGAACAAGCTCATCCAGAAGGAGACCTACCAGAAGGAGGACTTCGCCTACTGGAAGTCGATCGTGAGCAGCCAGACGCGCAAGCTCAAGCAGGTGGGCATGTCGGTGCTCGAAAACGGCTACCGCGACCACCGCACCGACGCGCTGATCCCGGGCATGGACGCGCTCGTCGACCTCGACTTCATGAAGGACGACGCCGGCGAGGTGAACCTGGCCGCCCAGCGCTACGCGGCGCTGAGCGTGCTCGACGCCCTCAAAGAGGACGACACGCGGCTGCACGAGCCCAAGCCCCCGCAGTTCGACTACGCCGATGACGACCGCGTCAAAGACGACGACTTCAAGCGCGTCATCTCGCAGTTGTACGAGTACGAGGCCAAAAAGGCGTTCTACGAGGTCCAAAAGGCCTTCTTCGACAAGCGCGCGGTCTTCCGCGGCAAGCTCGCCCGCATGGCCGACCAGCTTCGCGGCCTCGAGCAGGGCTTCGAGGAGTTCGCCCGCAAGCAGGAGAAGAAGATCAGCCGCAAGCGCGTCGACGGCGACGAGTCGGCCAATCAGTACGTCATCGACTCCGAGGCGCTGCAGATCGAGAACGGCCGGCGCATGTGGGACTTCTATTTCGAGGACAAGATCGCCCCGCTGGGCGAGTTGAGTCTGCAGAGCAAGGAAGTCCAGAAGCGCCTGAGCGGGGTCATCCGAACGATGAGCCTGCAGAAGAGCATGGGCAACACCGCCAAGCTCCAGAAGATCTTCGAGTCGCTCCTCGAGTACGCCCAGGGCTTCTTGGACACACATATCGGCGGCGACCCCAAGGCGCAGGATCCCACTCGCCGTGACGGGCTGCGCCTGGCCGACGCGCTCAAGCTCGAAGCCGAGTACCGCGCGCTCTTCCGCACCAACCAGGAAGAGATCGACAAAGAGGGCCGCAAGGCGATCCGCAACGCCGTGGCCGAATACCGCGCCAAGCCCGACGAAGAGCAGATCGACCTGGGCCAAGACGTCTACCAGGAGTATTTCCGCGACAAGATCAAGCGCATCGAGACCGAGAAAGCCTCGCTTCTGTGCAGCTACGACGAGTCGCGCGACCAGCACGGCGGCGTGCGCCCCAACCGCGTCTTCTTGGGCGTGATGGGCGAGGACTTTGGCGACGCCGACATCGAGGGCGCCATCAAGAGCGTCGAGACCGCCGGCATCAAGTGGGTCACCGAGGGATGGCACGACCCGCACAAGATCGTCTTCTACCGCGCGGTCTTGAACGTGCCCCTGTACGTGTTCGGGCGCATGAACGAGATGAAGGAGTACTACTACCGCTTCAAGAACCTGGCGAAGCGCTCGAAGGTGCTCCACATCGACAAGAACTGGGAGAACTCGCTGCCCGACCTCGACCCGGACGGCGCCCAGGAGAAGCACCGCCAGGAGATGGTGCGCGAGCATATCATCAACTTCGGCGTGCTGCTGACGGTCAACGACCCGTTCGGCAACAACAAGGGCTTTGTGGTCCACCGAAACGGCAACTACTACCTGCGCCCGCCCAACAGCGTGCCCACCGACGGCGACGATCAGTTGGCCTTGCTGGGCCGCAGCCTCACCGAGGCGATCGAAGCGCTGCCCACGGTACTCCAGGGCGAGAAGGTCAAGTACCTCGCCTTCCAGCAGATGCTCCAGGCGGTCCACGACGGGCTGGCCCCGCTGGTGCTCGAGCGGGTGGTGCGCCTGCCGTTCAAGTGGCGTCGAAACCGCGACCAGCTTCGCACCCAGTACGGCACCGAACCGTCGGCCGAGCAGAAGCTCAAGCTCCAAGACTACACCGACTCGTACGAGCGCATGAAAGAGGCGCTCGAGTCGCTGCTCGAGCGGCTTCGCAACATCGAGGCCGAGCAGATGACCATCGGCGGGGGCTTGGACGGCAATGCCGCAGGCCTGAACGACCATCAAGCCAAGTCGAACCTGCGCCAGTCGATCGAGCTCTTGCGCGGCTTCGTCGAGGGCTGGCGCGGCATGGAGAACCCCGAGGAGTCGAAGACGGTGCCCCGTGACTTCCAGAGCCTCTTCCAGCCGATGCAGGAGGAGAAGCTCAAAGACACCCTCGAGATCTTGCGCTCCGGTGAGATCGATCGGGCGAGCTTCGAGAAGGCGACGAAGAAGCAAGGCGCGCAATCGCCTACATTCTCCTCCCCTGCGAAGCGAGGGGAGGACTAAGGAGGGGACTCCCTTTCCGCGAGACGTAGTCGAGTGGAGAGGGACCGAGGGAGAGGCCTCCTCCTGAATCCTCCTCCATTTCGCTTCGCTACATGGAAGAGGACGCCTCTCCTCGGTCCTCTCCTCCTCTTCGCTTTGCTACGAGCGGAGAGGAAGATGTCGAATGATGTAAGGTATTCATGAGTCGTAGTTCCAAAAACCGAACCGAATACCCCTCGCCGGCCATTGTGGTGGGCGTGGGGCGCTTCGGCTTGGCGGTCCTCGAGCGCCTGGGCGAGGACTGGGAGGCGCTCGAGCAGGCGACCGACGACGCGTCGCTCAAGAACCTGCGCCTCGTGCATGTGCGTGCCAAGAGCGACGTGCGCCAGAGCGAGTGGCGAAAGGGCGAGCGTCAGTTCGTCGAGATCGCCCGCTATACCGGGGACGGCGACCTGCCGTCGCTGGCGCTCGACTTCGTGATCCTGCGCTCGCTCGGGCTGATTCGCTACCGAAACGGCACCTACCAGGTCGCCGTGCCCCGCGACGAGGGCGTTGTCGAGGTGCCCTCGGACCGCACCCGCGAAGTCGTGCCCGATGCGGAGGTCGACGACGACACGCCCGACACCGACTTCGCGCGCCAGCGCTACTTCGACTGGAAGAACCTGAGCCCCGACCCGATCACCTCAGTCGAGCGGCTTCGGGTGCTCAAGGCGCGTCAGGCCGACCTCGATCTGTTCATCACCCCGCTGGTCAACCGCATACGCCAGGGCCACAGCCCGCGCGCGGTCCTCGCCTGCATCAGCCGCTGCCGCGCGCTCGCCGAGGGGCGAGACCCGTGGCCGTGGTCGTGGCTGTTTCGGCCGCTCGTGGAGGGCGGGGCTGCGGAGACGGAGGCGGGTTTTCGCCACGTGCCCGTCGAGCGTGATTGGCTCGAGCCGAACGACGTGCGCGGCTTCCTCGAAGGCTTTGCGAGCGAGCCGCTGGACGGCTGGGCGAAGTGGCTTCGCGAGCTGAGGCTGCAGATCGACGAGCCGACCCTTGGTGACATCGACCTGGGACAAGGGCGCTTTCGGGTTAGCCTTCCCACGCCGTTTCTGCCCAAGGCGAGCGATCTGGCCTCGCCGATCATGCCCACCCAGCTTTTGACGGTCGACTGGGAGACGACTGGTTGGGCGACCAAGGAGCTCAACAACGGCGGCTCGGTGGCCTTCGAGCCGGTCGCGGTGAGCCCGTTTCGCCTCGGGCTCTTCGATCACGACGACGGCTCGCGCATCCACAAGACCAACAGCGGGGAGTTTCGCGCCCGGCTGCGCGAACTCGCCATTCACGTGCACCGCGGGCTGGTGCGCATGTGGGTCGACCTGCAGCGCGAGCGGGTCGAGTCGCCCGAAGAAGAGCTCGAGCCGACCCGGCGCCGCGAGAGCGTCGACGACTCGCTCGACCAGTCGCTCGAGGTGCTCGGCGAGCTGTTGGTCCGGCCGCTCATCTCCGAGCGCGCGCTCGATGTCGACGCCTGCGAGGGCGACGACGAGCTCGACGAAGATCACGACCGCTACGAGGAGCTCGCCCTCCACGACACGGCGAGCACGTTTTTGCGAAAGCTCGTCGTCGAGGAGGCCGACGCCGAGAATGCCGCGCGTGACGCGCTCGACAGCCGGCTGACCGCCCTCGGTTTCGCGCCGCCGCGCGCCGAAAACCTCGAGCACAAGCTCTTTTGCGACGTCACGCTCGAGCCCAAAGACATCAACTTCGAGCCCGACGAGAGCAGCATCGTCGACCCGGACGTGCTCAACCGACGCAGCGAGGGGCTGCTCGAGCTTCGGAGCCTGCTCAACGAGCGCACCCGCCAGCTCTTCGATTTCTCGTTTCTCAAGCAGTACCGAAATGAGCCGGTGCGCCGCGCGCCCCGATTGTCGATCTACGTGGTGTGCGACGCGACCGAGGCGTTCGCCCGAAGCTCGATGCGCACAGTCTTGCGCGAGATCCACGCCGAGTTGTTGCGCGCCTACGGCCCCATCTTCGAGACCTACCGCGAGGGCTTCGACCGTGCGCTGTCGGTCGTGCCGATCATCTGGATGCCCCATCCGGCCGACAGCTTCGGCGGCAAGCACCCGTTGGCGAACCGCTGCGAAGAGGCGGCGATCATCGAGTCGATCCAGGGGATTCGCCGCTGGGTCGAGAGCGTGCCGCGCGGCAAGCGCTGCATCCCGCAGGTGATGATCAACAGTCGGGTGACCGACAACGCGGTGTTGAGCGTGTGGGACTCGGTGCGTCAGACGCGCGACTTCCTGAATTTCCAGATGCGAAACGATCTGTCGGGCGACCCGTGGCTGCGTCGCACGGCCACTGGCACCAAGGGCGACGACTTTTTCGCCTCGTTTTCGTGCCACGAGATCGAGTTTCCCGCCGAGCGCGCCCGCGAGTACCTGGCGAACCGCTACGCGCGCCACAGCATGAAGCGCATCCGGGACGGCGAGCACGGCCCGCTGCCCGACGTCTCCAACGAGCCCATCGAGCCGCCGCGCATCGACGAGTTGGTCGCCGAGCCCGCCGAGCGCTTGGGCGAAGAGACCGGCCGCGCCGCCGAGCAGATGGAGCGCCAGGTCTTGGGGCGCCTGGAGGCGTCTTCCAAGACGACCGTCGACGAGGTCGAGTCGCTCTTCGACGAAGCCTTCGAAGAACGGCTCCTCGAGCGCATCCACGGGCAGTGGCAGAACTTCACGCGCCGCCGCGGCGAGATGGACGACATGGTCGACGCGCTCCGGCGAGATACCTCGCAGAACCTGAGCGAGACCCTCGGCGTGGTCAAAAAGGCGGGCGACAAGCTCATCGAGGACTACGCGAGCAAAGGGGGGCTCAAGCGCGCCTACGCGGGCTTTGGCGAGCTGCATCACGTCGCGCGCGACCACCTTCGCGGCCGCGAGGGCGAGCGGCGCTCCAAAGAGAGCTTGTGCCTCGACCACAATATCCCCAAGACCAAGAGCGTCGGCAGCACGCGCTCGAGCGTGGTCGCCGAGGGGCAGAAGAAGCCCGACTACTCGGCGATGGTCACCGGCCTGGTGATCTGGGGGCTGATGGCGCCTGCGATGGGCGCGCCGATCGCTTGGGCGATCGCCAAGGCGCTCGACTTGCACCTCGACCCGAACGCGTTCGAGGTCATCTTGGGCCCGCTCGGGCCGTACGTAGGCGGGCTGGTGCTCTTCTTGCCCGTCTTCTTTTTGCTGCGCTGGTATATGCGAAAGCATGTCGAGCAACTCCAGGCAGCCATCGACAGCATGGCCGACGCGGTGCGTCGGGTGGTCGACGGCGGCCAGGCCGCCCTGCAGAGCACCCCGTCGATTCGCTCGTTCATGGAGGCGCGTCTGGTCCACACCGCCGCGCTCGCTACGCGCAGCTACGCACGGCAGGTCTACGAGCGGGTGTTGCAGGACCTGGAGCTCGCCAGTCGCCTCGGCCGCAGCATCGACCTGCAACAAGATGTCTTGATGCGCCACGCCGAGGACCTCGGCGTACAGCTCAAGATGACCGACCTCGACTCCGAAGAGGGCGACGACGACTTGAGCCGGCTCTTCGACTCGCGCTCGCGGGCTCCCATCGACAAGCTCATCGAGCCGGATCGTCTCGTCGATTACTACGAGCGGCGCATCGGCGGTGACCACGAGGTCGACGAGATGCTCGAGCGGTTCATCGAAGAGGTCGGCGGGTTTGCCAACTGGCGGCGCGTCGCGTCGATGTCGGACACGCCCTTGATCTTACGTTACGCGCGCACCCAATTCGACGCGTTGGTCAACCAGCCGGTCAGCGATCAATTCGTCTTCGAGGACGAGGTGCGCGAGCGGCTCATGGACTTCGTGATGGCCAACTTCTCGAATATCGGCTTCGGCGCGAAGTTTGCGGGTTACGAAGGGCTCGACCCCGACGGCATCGACGTGCTGGCGCGCACCGCGCTGGTGATTCATCCCGGGCTCGAGACGGTCTTCAACGAGGCGCGCAACGCGCCGGACGCGCCGGCGCGGCTGCGCACCCTCGATGTGAGGACCGCCTCCATCGAGCCGAACTCGGCGTATATGCTGTCGCTCGTGCAGGGCATTCGCCCGCACAGCGTGCGCAACCTGCGCCGGTTCGAGTCGTTCCACCATCGCGCGCAGATGCCCGACGACCGCACTTTCCCGCTCTCCGGCGAGAGTCACCACGGCGTGTCGAGCGCGCCGATCAACCACCTGACCGGCTACGATTCGCTGCGCCAGAGCATCAACCGCGGCGTCTTCCACATCGCACGCCAGGTCGAGGCCCAGGCCGACGAGGCGGCTGCAGCAGCCGGCGAAGGAGGTAGCGATGAATGATATCGGCTACTTCGAGATGATCGTTCGGCTCATCGAAATGCTCATCGACCAGATGTGGCAGTTCACCGCCGGCGTCTTCGACCTCGCTCGCCATATCGGGCCGCTCGGAAGCGGCATGATCGTCGTGGGCGTCTGCTCGGTGGCGATGGGCGTGGCCTGGGCGATGCAGCGTCGGCTGAACAAGAAGCTCGAGAAGGACCCCAAGGAATCGGTGTCGATGCTCGGCCAGGAGGTGGCGTTTTCGCTGCCTGCGGTGGCTCTGTTCATCGTCATGCTGCCGTTTTTGATCATCCGCTGGGTGGTCGGCGCGGCCGGCAAGTTCATCATGTCGTTGGTCTCGTCGAGCGACGACAAGGCCAAGGGCGAAGAAGAGGAAGAAGAGATTTCGGTCGTCGTCGCCACGATCGGCCCGTCGTTTATGTGGGCGGGGCTGATCGTCGCCGGGCTCTACGTGTTCGGGCGGGTGAGCGAGCCGCTGCTCCGCTACCAATTCGATCTGAGCGACGGCTACCCGGCCTGGCAGTACCTGATCATGGGCGATCGCCCCGAGCTCGAGTGGTACCTGCCGCTGGAGCGTTTCCCGTATTTGGGCGCGCTGGTGGCGACCGGATTGTGGATGACGATCTGGTGGTGGGCCGGGCGAATCGTGCGCATCGTGCTGGGAAGCGAGCTCGGCTCGAACCTGGCGGAGAAGATCGAGAACCGACAGGTCTTGAAGAGCTGGCGCACCTGGTTTGGCAGCCGCATGCTCTTCGAGCCCGACACGTCGTATCGCGCCTGGGCGAAGTGGCTGCCGGTGGCGGCGGTGCCGTTTTTGATTTGGTCGTGGGGGACGCTGTCGACCGAGCCGTACCGCATGGGAAGCTCGATGTTTGCGGTGAGCCTTGTGCTGTGGCTGTCGTGGGTCATCCACGTCAACCTGATCGGCCACTGGCATATGGTCGAGGACGAAGCCGAGCCCGAGCCGGAGCCGGAGGCCCCCGAGGGGCGCGACTGGTCGAACGTGCTCGAGGATTTGCAGGTGCGCCTGCAGGTCGAGGAGCCGTTTGCCTTCGACGCGCCGCGCGTGGTCGAGCCGCTCGAGCCGGCGTCGCGTGCGCCCAAGCACGGGCTGATTTCGCCGCTGCTAGGCGAGGTTTTGCCCGACGAAGCCGGCCTGACGCACATGCAACAGGCGGTGCTCGAGACGCTCTCGCACCAGGCGTACGTGCACGTCGACCCGCCGACGGTCGCAGGTGAGCTCGAGCTCGGGCGCACCGGCGGCGCGGGCATCGAGGACGAGTCGGGCTTGAGGCACCGCAACCAGGTGGTCCTGGCGCCCGACGGCAGCGGTAAGACGACGCTGGCGATGCTGGCGGCGTGCAACCATGTGCTCGTGCACACCCGGGCGACGCTGGTAGTCACCCGCGACGAGGCGTCAGCCGAGCGGTTCTGCTCGATGCTTCGGAGCACGCTCGAGCCGTCGACGCTTCGCTGGACGGTGCGCGTGCGCCAGGCGGGCTCGACGTTGGTCAACGACTTGAGCCAGGGCATCATCCCCGACGTCATCGTCACGAGCCTTCGCCAACTCGTGGTCGGTATTTTGAACGAGCCGCGCACCTACGCCCCGTTTCTGAAGAATCTGGGGCTGATCGTCGTCGACGACGTCGAGTCGTTCTGCGGGCCGGTCGAGATCCACATGCAGCTCGCGTTTCGTCGGCTCACGCTCAGGGTGCGCGAGCTTCTGGGCACGCGCCAGCTCGGCGAAGAGAGCGCGCCGGTGACGCTGCTGTTGGGCGTCGACTCGATGCACGACACGCCCACGTGGGCCAAGACGCTGTGCGGGATCGACGCGGTCACGCGGGTCTTCGAGTACGGCCGCGCTCGTCGCTCCGTTCCCAGGGCTGGAAGCCCTGCCTCCAAAGCCGACGAAACCGCAAAATCGGAGGCAGGCCATCTTGGCCTGGATAGCGGCGGCCTCGCCGCCCTGACTGACGCCGAGCCGGGCCGCTACCACCTGTTCTACCAACTGTCGGACTTTGTGTCGGAGTCGGGCGAGTCGCTGTCGGTGCACGATCTCATCGAGTCGTGCGAGCGCCTCGGGATTCCGTGGCACTATCGCACGTGTGGCGACGCGCACCGGCGAAAGGGGCGGCAAAACCTGAAGCTCGAGCAGGAGCCGCAGCACGACGTGAGTTCGCCGCTGGACGCCGGTGTGGTCTTCTTGGCAGGGCACGTGAGCACGGTGCGCCGCGAGATCGACCATCTGTTGCACGCCGGGGTGCGGTTCCAGCCCGATGGGCAGACGAGTGGGCAGCAGGACGCCGCGAACGACCGGCCGGTGCCGATTGCGTTCGTGAGCGTGGTCGACCCGGATGAGCGCATGGCGCTGACCGAGCTCAACCCGAACTCGTCGCTGGCCGACGTGGTCGAGACCTTGCCGCGACCGGTGGTCCGCGCGCCGTTCGGACGAGCGGTCGAGGCGCACCTGTCGGCCGATTTGGTGGACACGTGGATGGAGGTCGCCGATATCCTCGACGTCTTCGGCAACACCACGGTCCACACGCTGGGTCGACTGGCCGACAGCGGCCTGTTGGTTCACGAGTCGCGCACGGACTTGGACGCCGAGGAGAACGATTACGAGAAGAACATGTACGTGAGGGTGCCGGCCAAGGCGGTGGCCTCGGAAGAGGGCGAGGAGGACCGGGGCAGAACGGACCGGGGCAGATCAGACCGGAGCGAGGGTGTGCTGCTGCCGCCGAAGGTCTCACAGGTCGAGCGCCCGTCGGGCGCCACGGTGGCCATCCGCGACCGCACGAACCTGACGATCGTGGAGGTCACCGACCGCATCAGCGCGCGGCATGTGTACTACCCGGGGCGCATCTTCGAGACCGCGCAGGGACGTTACGTGGTGGTCGGCGCGGCCGCCGACGCGGCCAAGCAGGCCGACGGAGGCGCGGTCAGCGAAAACGACATCTTGGTCGAGCCCTTCCTGAACGACGACGTGTCGAGTCCGCGGCGGCGAAGCTGGTTCCGCCCGCTGCGCGCCTCCGAAGCACTCCCCGGCGAGCGCCAAGAGGGCCGCGACGGCTCGGTCGAAGGCGCCGCCTCGGAGGGCCACGACGCCGAGCCGGTCTTCATCGGCGACTACCCGGTGTCGGTCTCCCTGGGACCGGTCGAGTGTCGCACGCGCCACCTGGCCACATTCCGCCTCGACCCGCACAACTTTGCGGTGCGCCAAAAGCTGCTCTACACCGCCTCCCAAGCGGCCCACACGGTGTCTGACACCATGTCCATGTCGGGCAAAAACACGGTGTCTGATACCATGTCTGCAGGGGCAAAAAACGCGGTGTCAGACACCGTGCGCACGGTCGCGCTGGGCATCATCGCCAACCCCCATCTCGACATCGTCGCCGACGCGGCATGCCCGAAACTCGAGTTGCGCGACGCGCGTCTCATCGCCGCGGCGATGCGCGCGGTGCTTCCCTCGATGTACCGCGGCTCCGACGTCGACATTCAGGTCGCGCTCCACATCGCCGCCGACAACCCGGACACGGAGTACGTGCTCGGCTCCGACGACGGTTTCTACCTGTACGACCCGCATCTTGGCGGCAACGGGGCGGCGCAGGCCATCCATCGCGACGGCGTCGAGCTTTTGCTCCGGCTGTGTCGCGTCTACCTCGAGCGCGTCCTGTACCACGACCGGCTGCGCGCTCGGTACGATTACTGGGCCAACGAAGACGAGCTCGTTGGGCGACGTCGACGCACGGATAAGGGGCCTCAGGATTCGGAGCGTGAGCGCGACCAGCAAGCGCGCAAGCGTGCGCTGACTTGGCTCGACAGCAGGCTTCGCCCTGAAGGCAGCGTCACCGGCGGGAAGCGTCGCGGCAGCTTCGGTGTGGGCTCGGAGGAGGGCGAGGGCGACGTCTTCGACATCGGTCGGTGTTGGTACAGCGAGGACGGCACGGTCACTGACCTCATCTGGACGAAGCATCGCTGGATGCTCGACGACGGCACCGAGGCGATGTGCGACGTGGGCATCGGTCGCAAGACGGCAGCTAAAGCGCGAACGTACACGGCCGAGCCCGACGCTGGCGAAGAGGCATTCGCCGAGCACCTCGCTTGGGTCTCCAAGCAGCTCGATAATCCGGCCTTCGAGCTCGACGACCAGACGATCTGGGGGCGCCCGGCTATGGTTTGGTCGCTCGAAGCGGGTGACGAGATCCCGAGCGGCTCGGACGCCAATCTCCTGCGCGACGAGGCGGTCATCGCCTACCAGAAACTCGCGCTGGCCGTCGCTTGCGATAATTACGCGGCCCTGGGCCCCTTGGCTGACCTCTTGGCACAAGAGAGCGACGCGGACCTGACGACCCCCGAAGGGCGCCTGACGCTCACGCGTTTTGTCACTGATTTCGTGCAGGGCATTCCGTTTGCGTCGAAGCGCCAGCCGCACGCCTTTGAGGGCCCGATTCGCACATTGCTCTATCGCCTGGGTAACCAAGAGTCACAGACTCTGTTACTCGCGCTGCTGTTGAAGCACGCCGGCGTCGACTCGGGACTCTTTTGGCACCCGGAGACCGGCCGGATGATGACGGCGGCCGCGCTCCCCAAAGCCAGCACGGTCGAGACCGGCGAGCAGATGCTCACCTGGCGCGAGCGCTTCGGCCGCGACGACCGTCGGTTGATCTGGGGCGAACTCGAGCCGCAACCGGGCTCGGGAGGCCAATATCCCCGCGTCTACTTGCCGATTGCGACCGACAAGCACGAAGAGATCGCAGGAGCGCTGGTCGAAAAGCCCGAGCAGTGGGTCTTCTTGCCGCTCGCCGCAGCTTGGCTGCGTCTGGGGATCGAGCAGACGGAAATCCCGGGGGGCGAGTGATGAAAGTCGGACTTCTTCACTACTTAGTTGCAACGAGTGTACTGCTCGCGTCGGCATGCGCCCCCGACGGCCCTCGCCAGTTGCCCTTTCCGACATTCGACGCCAGGGCTCCGTTTCCGGAACTCTCGGGGCCCACGGGGAATGAGAAGGGCGAATCCGAGGGAACTCCCGGTAACAGCAACTACGAAAAAGCGATCGCCGAGTCGATGGAGGCGGGTGAGGAAGAGGACGAGGCTGGTGGTGGTGAGGCGCAAACGGTCAAGCGCCAGGATGTGCCTTTGGCCGGCACGCTCGTCTCGTCGGTGCCGCTCGAATTCGACGAGTGGCAGTGGTCGTCGCAGGGCAACGTCACCATCATCACCCACCGCGAGCCCGGCGCGAGCCAGCCCGACGCGCTCGTGTACGTCGAGGGTTTCTCGCCGCTGATCCGCATGTTTCCGTCGGTCGAAATCCGGCGATTTCAGCAGACGGTCGACCCAAACCTGGTTCCGTCCTTGGCCTTGCCAGGTCTCACCGACGGGCTCATGGGCGAGCTGTCGGAGCAAACCGGCGTCGACGTGGGCCGACTGAGCGAGGTGCTCACCCGCGCGGCCAGCCACACCATGGGCATGGGGCTGAACTACCGGTCGGGTGAAGATACGTTCACTGGTTGGCAGTGGGTCGGCCACAACGAGGCTCGCGTCGAGCTACGCCTGGGGCGCACCGAAGGCGCGTGGAGTTCACGCCCCATCTATGACCGCGACATCTCCAGCGCGCTGTCTCAGGTCACCGAGCAAGTGTCCGGGCTGTCGGGCATGCAGACGCGCTACAACGAAGTGCTCGGCGAGCAGGCGTCGCGCAAAGCGTCCGGTTGGCCCGCGTGGATGCTTCTGGGAAGCGCCGTCGTCGAGCGCGACCGCGGCCTGCATATCGCCATGGTCTGCAAGACGACCCCCACCTGCCCGGTCGCGGGCGAACTCTCGGAGTTGCTCGCCAACATCCGACCGGCTGACGCCGCCACGGTCGACGTGCTGCGAGATCACGGCTCGAAGACGAGTCTTCCCGACTTTGCCAAGGAGCAAGGCTTACCATTCGTCGAAGGCGACCAGCTGTTGCAACCCGCCGAGATTGGCGAGCAGCTTCGCAAGGCGCTGGGCGAATGATCCATGTGAAACACGCCCCCACCCAATACGGTGTCAGACACCATGTTTTTTGTGGTCTTTTCGTGATTTAGGACGGTGTCAGACACCGTGTTGAGGGAGGAGCATGTCGCAAAAATTTACTGTTCGACGTGGTGATATTGCTCAATGCGACGCCGACGCAGTGGTCAATGCGTGGAATCGCAACTTCATCCCTCACTGGTTGCTGATTCCTCAGGGAGTTTCCAAGGCGCTGCGAAAGGCTGCGGGGCGCGAGCCGTTCCGCCAGGTCGGGCGAATGGGGTTGCTGCCGTTGGGTGGGGTGGCGGTGACTGGTGCCGGCGAACTTCCGGCCAAGTACATGCTGCATGCAGCCGCGCTGCACGCCTACTGGTCAGCGTCGGAGAAATCGGTGCGGCTTGCTGCCGAGAGCGTCTTCCTCCGTGCAGATGAACTCGACGTCGCTCGTGTCGCAATTCCGCTGCTGGGGGCGGGAACTGGCGGTGTAGATGCAGCAACGTCCTTTCGGCTCATCTTCGAAGCATGGGCCAAACACCCCCGCAAATATGCCTGCGAGTTGTACGTCTTCGACCAGCCCAGCTGGGACGCAGTGCACGGGCGGATCGACGCCGAATATGGGGGGCGCGTAGATCTCGAAATCCAGATTTAGATACCAGCTGCCCGCGCTGCTTCCATCCCCCGTTGGAGGAATCAGGAGGTCTTAGCTGGCGGCTCGCGCCGTATCTTCGTGCTCCCACCCACGCAGAACTGGTGGCCCGGCGGAATTGTGCCGTCGGGAAACTCGACTGTCGACTTTCCCTTTCGCCACTTGGCGATGGCCTCTCGGTAGCCGTTGACGAGCAGGCGTCTGCTTTCTCGATAGGCCTGGCGCTGCTTGCAGTCGCCGCCGTGACACAGCGGGCGGGGCGCTTTCTTGGGGTTCTTTGGGCGCTCGTTCCATTTTACATCGAGTACCTTCTGGGGGCTGGGAAGCGGTCTTTTTCGCTTTTTGGCCAGCTCACCGGCGTGCTCGTGGCACGTCTCGACGATCTTTTGGTGATAGGCCTCATCGTCGAGGTTTTTCCATTGCGGGAGCTTCGCCATCTCGAGCGGGTAGCGCTCGGTGGCCATCTCGATGAGCTCGGCTTCGGTCTTGTACTCGTTCTTGCGTTTGCGCTTTTCCGCCCAATAGGTCTTGCGGTTGACGACTTCTCCCACCATGGGCTCACCAGACTTGTGGATATCCCACGAGCACAGCCCCGGCCACTGCTCCGGGTGGCGCATAAGGCCTGACTCACATGGATTGCACACGATATAGCGCAGTCGGTCGACCATCGCCTCGTCGTCCATCACTTTGGTCGCGGTGTAGCGGCGCTCCCAGAAGGTGCCAGTGCGGTTGCGCAAAGCGTTGATTTTCTTGGCCAGCTGGCTCTGAAAGTCGCGCATGAACAGGTGCAGCTGCAGCTTCTTAGAGCGCGCCAGCATGTGGAAGTGGTTGGACATGAAGCAAAACGCGAAGATTTCGACGCTGTAGCGCCAGGCGTACTTTGCTAGCAACCCCAAGATGATGGCGTTGACCTGCTCCTCGGGCAAAAGCGCGTACATCTGGTGCAGGGTGCGATTGCTCAGCTCGTAGATGACGTCCTTTTCCTGATTTCGAAGCGGGTGTCCCATGTGCCGTTCTCCGTAACGTGGTGAAGGTTCATCAACAGCCCTCACTATGGTTTTCGGCAAAAAGGGGCGATTCGTTGCGTGATCGGGCGAAAAATTTTGGGAGGCGTGGTGATCGAGCGCGCACAAGATCGTGCTCAGACGCGCATAAATACTGGTCCACACGGTGTCTGACACCGTGTAGGGGGTGGGCGAGATCGGGGGGCATTCTCTGTTTGCGAGTGTGCTAAGCTGACCGGCATATTTCGCCATCCGAGCAGCTGCGCCCCCACCCGCCCAATGCGTCGGCGGTACCTGCAAGATTGCCTCGAGCGGCGACGTCTTTTCGCCGTTTTCAGCCCCATCCGCCGGCTGGCTTGTCAAGAAACCCCTTGAGTTTGCCCAGATCTCCCGATTACCATTCCTACAAGCCCTGCTCAGGGAGGAGCGGGCTGCTTTGTAGTTTGTAGCACCACCAGGGATGGCCATGACACGCGACGAGCGAGATCGCTTCGCCGATCTTTTCTGCAGGCTGATGCACGCCGACACGGCGGACTCGGACACCACGACGTCCGACCGCACCTCGGCGTTGCGCCTTCTGAGCCACTCTCTACTCAACTATTTGGGGACCACGGGCACCCACGCGACCGGCGACTTGGCCGAGGCGTTGGGATGGCTCGGTGCGTTTCTCGACTGGACCCGCGGCGATGCCGATGCCGCCCAGGTCGCCGAACGTCTGGCGCGTTCCCGCTCGGTCGACGCCCTCAGCCCGGCCATGATCGAGCGTCGCCTCGCTGCACAGCCGGTCGCCACCGAGCGTCCTGCCCCGCGCGAGCCCCAGCCACCTGTCTCCGACGACCCCGTCGTGGCTGCCATCGCCGAGGTGGTCGATATCGAGCATGCGCTGGCATCGCTCTTGGAGTTGGCCGAAGACAAGCTGCGAAGCCGCCTCATCGACGACTCCGTGGCCTTGGCGGCTTCCCTCGAGCTCTGCGAGGATGCCATTCCAACTCCCCTCGCCGAGCGCTTGTTGGTCACGTTTCCCTCCTGGAATTTCGAAGCACCGGTGCCGGTCGACTCGCGTCGCAGCAATGCCCTGTGGATGCTCGCGGCACTCGAGTCCACCGACGCTCCCAACCCGCTCGGGGAGGGCAGCTTTCGACTTTCGCAGCGCGATCGCGGCTTCGAGCGCGGCTTGGCCCAGAATATGGCTCGCCTCGAGCTCATTCCCGTGGTGCGTGCCGCACTTGCTTTTGGCGGCGACGAAACGCTGGCTACCTTCGAGGCGCGCGAGGCTTTCCTGCGCCAGTTCACCATCTTTCGCTCCCAACCCGCGCTCTTGCAGCTCGCTTCGGCGCTCATCGAGATTCGCGGCCGTTGCATCGACTATGTGTGCGGCGGCATGCCCTTTGCCAGCATGAGCCCTTGGATCGAGTACCTGCGCGGGCCCTGCGTCGAGCTGGCCGAGGTGCGCGAATGCACCCTCCGCGAGGCGATGAGCTACGCCCACTATTGCCTTCACCTGGTCAATGTGTGCGACTTTGCCTCCATGGGGCCCGAGGCTTTCAACCAGAAGACCCGCGACACGTTGACCAGCCTCGAAGAAGAGCTCAAAGAGTTCGCCCTCGCCGGGCAGCGCGAAGGGTTGTCGGACGGAGAGGCCGACCTGGGTCGTTTCGAGCGCGCCCGCTGGCGCCGCGCCGGCGACGCTTCTTACCTCGCCGATCGGCTCAGCCGACTCCGCGGCGCCTGGCGCAGGGGCACCACGCCGGGTCCGATGGGCGCGCCTCCCAGCCTCGAACCCGAGATCACTGCGCACAGTATGGCGCTCGTCGAAAGCTTGGTCGGTCAGTCTTGCGAGGCTGACATCGCCGCGCTCGCCCGGCTGGTCGAGAATGCCTGTCTGAAGAATTTTCACTGGCTCGAGTACCTCGAGCCGGCCCACATCCTCGAACTGCTCGCCATCACCGTCACCGCCGCGCGGGATCTCCCGGGCATCGACGTTAGCCGACGCTTCCAGATCGACCTGTCGCCGCTTGCTCGGTGGGCGACCGACGCCGATCGTGGCCAGCTCAACCGGCGCATTCTTTCCGCCTTGCTCGACCGGCGGCGCATGAGCGAGATCCTCAACGGCACTCGCGAGCCCAGCGCTCTGCGTCGTGGCATTGTCGGCCAAGTCGTGAGTGGCGAAACTCATCAGCCTCGGTTGATCATGCACTTTGTCGCCGATCCCGAGTTGCAGGCATTGCTCGAACTCTTGGGGACGACCACCAGCGACGACGACGGCTTTCACGCGGTGCTCGAGCGCCGACTCGAAGATATGCTGCAACGCCACCAAGCTCCGGCAGCGGAGACGCTCGACCACGCCGACCTCGACGCCGCCGAACTCTCCACCGGTGCGCGTGCTTCGGTGGGAGACGCCGGCGTCTGAGCCGTACCTTCCGTTCGCCCTTCATCATCGATGTCCGCGTAAGATCCGGGGTCGCGACTCTCCAACTTGAAGGCTAGGTGTGACAATCTGTCACGCGTGTCTGGTGGTGTCTTCCTTTGTGGGTGTCTCTCCTACATCCCCTCACAGAGTGTGCATATGTGCCTATAGCGGTTACCCTGTAGGTGGACATGCTCTTTCGTGGGATTTATTCGGAGGCTTTTCGCCCGTTGGCATGGCAGTTGCTCTTTATCCCCAGTGTCCGACGCAACCTGCACTCACGGGAGTTAGCCATGCGGAAAGTCGTCACCATTTTGATCGCTCTTGTCGCCTTCGTCGCTTCGACGCCGGCCTTCGCCGAGTACCTTCCCAACGGAGAGACCCAGCGAGATGTCGTCCCCAGCAGCGACATGTTGACCAAATACCTGGCCGGCAACGGCTTTGTCCTGAGCCGCCTCGAGCTCCGCGAGTACTCGGCCGACCCGGTCGAAGACCTCGTCGAAATCGCGACGACGAGTTCGGAGGTCCAGGTCGTGCGCTCCCGCGCCATTCAGTGCCTCGCGCTGTACCGAAGCGACGACCGCGCTCGGCAGGCGATCAGCGACTTGATGGGCCAGACCCGCACGAAGGACCCGCTCTTCTCGGTCGTGCTCGTCAGCTACGCCCAGGTCGAAGGAGAGCAGGGCGCCGAAAAAGTTGCCGAGTACCTCGATGTAAAGGATGCCGACATCCGCATGGCGGCGGTCGTCTCGTTGGGTCGCTTTGGCGGCTACGCTGGCTACGAGGCCTTGCTCGAGCGTCAAAAAGAGGAGGAAAACGCCCGCGTCCTCGAACGCATCTCGTCGTACGTGCAGTGAGAGGGCGAGAGCGCATAAACATAACGAGCAAGAAAGAGAAAAGCCCCGGCCGCTACTCCCACGGCCGGGGCTTTTGCTATTCCTCAATCGCTCGATTGCTCGATCATTCCGAGCGAAGCTCGACCAAGAGCTCCTTTGCGCGGCTCACCTTGATGTCGCCGCCTTCGATGAGGCGCTCGACGAGCTGGCTCATCTCGTCGCTCGTAGCGCCGGCGGTTGCCGCGACGCTGCGCGCGTGCAGTGACATGTGGCCACGCTGGATGCCCTCGGTCGCCAGCGCCTTGAGCGCACCCAAGTTCTGAGCCAATCCGACCGCGCCCATGACCTCGGCCAGTTCGCTGGCCGTCTCGACGCGAAGCACGCGATGAGCGAGCTGGACCGTCGGGTGCAGCCGAATCGGGCCGCCGACGGTGCCGACCTGCATGGGCACTTCGAGTTCGCCGACGAGGCACTCGTCTTCGATGTACCATACCGCCATGGGGCGATACTGACCGTCACGGCAACAATAGGCGTGGCAGCCGGCTTCGACCGCGCGCCAGTCGTTTCCGGTGGCGATGCACACCGAGCTGATGCCGTTCATGATCCCTTTGTTGTGGGTCGTCGCCCGGTACGGGTCGGTCTCGGCGAACTGGCTGGCGTAGGCGATGCCCTCGGCGACTTCGCGGCCGCTGTAGCCTTTCCAGGCCAACTCGCCGAATGGGATCTTGCAGCGCGATCGCACCAGGCGCTTGTCGGCCAAGTTCGAAAGAATCCGAAGGAAGACCTTGCCGCCCGTCAACTCCTCGACGCGCGGGGCGATGCCCTCGGCCATCGTGTTGATCAGGTTGGCGCCCATGGCGTCGACGGCGTCGATGAGTAGGTGGACCACCAGCATCTTGCGGTAGTCGCCGCCGTCGAGGATGCGCACCTCGATATCTTTGGCGCCGCCGCCGCGCGCCACCATGTTCGGCTCGAAGGAGTTGGCCAGCTCGACCAACTCGCTGCGATGGGCGAGGATCGCCTCCTGGGCCGCCTCGAAGTCGGTGCAGCCGACCACCTGGACCTGGCCGATCATCACGTTCGATTTGCACTCGGACTCGAACCCACCGCTTTGCCGCACAATCTTGGCGCAGTGGCTCACCGCCGCGATCACGCTGGGCTCCTCGACGGCCATCGGTACCACGTAGTCGTTGCCGTTGATCGTAAAGTTCAGTCCCAGGCCCAACGGCAACTCGAAGACGCCCACGCAGTTTTCGACCATCTTGTTGGCCGTCTCGCGGTCGAGGCCCCCGTCGCGCTCACGGAGAATGCTCGCGTCCTCTTCGTCGATGATCCCATGGTCGAGCAGACACTCGAGACGCTCGTCCATCGACATTCGGTAAAAGCCCGAGATGCGGCTAGACGGCCGCGACTCTTCGGTCGTCGAATCGATGTCGGGATCGACTTTGCTCATCGGTGAATCTGATCGCAACTGCAACATGTTAGTTGTCCTATTTTCAACGCTCGGGTAACCCGCCGGGCCGCTTGGGCCGTCGTTTTCAGAAGCTAAGATGCAGCCGGGTCACCGTCCGTGACACATTTGTTCCACGGTAGGAACTAGTGCACTGTCGCGCACTGTCTCAACGACTTTCCGACGAGTGGTCGATATCGGCCGATGAGTCGTCAATGCGCGTCACGAGTCGTCGAGACTCTGCAGGACAACGCAGTTCAAAAAAGGTTCGTTCCCGAACCAAATCAGCGTTTGAACCGCCGGATATACAATTGCGGATCAATCCCCTTCGACCAGCGTACCAGCACCTGAACCGCGCCTTGGTAGGGTTGTTTTTGGTCGAGGTTGACGTGGGTCCAGACGTCCTCGATCTCGCACACCTTGGTCTGGCCGCGCCATTTGACGAGGATATGCTCGCCGATTTGGGGCACGCGAAACTGGTGGTCCGAGCGGGCGCCGGGAACCGGGACTTCGGCGTTTTCGTCGACAATCACAATCTGATACATATTGACACCGAGAGATCGGCAAGATGGTAGCTTGAGCATGACTTGCGTGTCGCGTCGAGTATACGGCGTTTCACGCGCGCGCGGAAGTTTCCCGCAGATGACTGGCATTTGTAGGGATATTTGCGGCGCAGCATGCCTGATGGATGCCTGATAAGTGAGCGATACGGAGTCCTCGATGCGATGTCCGACATGTGTAGGAGGCTGTCTACTGGCGCTGTTCGCAGCGCTCGGTGTTCCGGCCTCGGGATTTGCTCAATCTGACGGGGCCGCTCCTGCGCCCGAGACACCCGAGTCTGTGGAGGCCGAACAGACCACCGACAAAGCTCGAAGTGACAAGCCAAAAGCAGACAGTGTTCCCGCTGGTGTCCGGCCCAATGTGTTTGTGTCGGGAAAACTCGCGACGACTCCCCGCGATCCCGACTTCGGGCGCCGAGGAGCCGCGAGCGCCGATCAGTTCTACACCGAGAATCTAGGTCTTGCTCCGGTCGACCAGCGCCGAAAGATCAGCGCGGTGGCTGACCGTAACGTGCTCGTGCCGATGGCACAGACCGTCTCCGAAGGGACGCTCTCGTACTCCAACTACAATTTTCTGGGCAACTTGATCACCTACGGGGCGAGCGACAGACTCGCCGTGACCGCGGGCGTGGTGCTGCCGGCCGGCGATGGCGATCTCATTACGTCGGTGTCGGGCAAATACAAACTGCACGAATCGAGAAACTGGATCGTTTCGGTGCTCCCCTTTGGCGTCGCGGCCAACGGTTCGATGAACCTCGACACCTACCAGTACGGATTGGGGAGCGGCGTGCTCGCCGACTTCCACGCCAGCGATACGGTGGTCTTGAGCGGCGGGCTGCTCGGATTTGCCACCCTGTTCGCCGGCTACGACCGCTACGGCGACGATTGCACGCGCTCGGAGTTCCAGGCAGAGAGCTGCCCGGTCGAAACGGTCGACCTCACCTTGCCGGCCGGTGGCCACTGGATCGCCGCCACGCTCGGCGCCAATTGGTTCGTGAGCGACCGCTTTTCGGTCAATCTCGAGTATATCCTCGGCGGTAGCTGGGGGACGTTTTTCGGCGTCGAAGACAACAGCGAGTGGAATGATCTGGAGTCGCGGCGCGCTCGCTTCGAGGATCCCGAGTTCGACTCGAGCTTTCCCCATGGGCAAGGCCCGACGATCTCGTTGGGAGGCACCTGGTCGAACGGGAGCAGCGCGCTGCAGTTCGCCTTGGTCTTCATTCGTCGCCAAGACGACCAAAATACCTTGGTGATCGACGAGAGCCGTGAGTTTACCCCGGTGCCGATGCTATCGGGGGCGTTCAACTTCTAAGCTTGTGCCCCACAGGCCTTCCTGTACCACGACTGGCCCCTCCTATGTCTGAGACAAGTTCCGCGTTCGGTGCACTGTTGCCGTCGCTGCAAACCGAGATCCCCGGCCCCAAATCGATCGAACTGGTCAGTGACCTCGCCCAGAGTGAGTGCCCGGCAATCACCGCCCGGCGAGCTCGCCGCGAGCGCGAGACCGGTGTTCCTCAGGACCCGATTGTCTGGGAGCGATCGCTGGGCGCCAATATCGAAGACGTCGACGGCAACGTCTATGTCGACCTGACCGCGGCCTTCGCGGTATGCGGGTTGGGCCACAATCCGCCCCAGGTCGTCGAAGCGGCCCGCGAGCAGGTCGGACGGCTCACCCACGCCATGGGCGATGTCTACCCGAGTCGCGTCAAAGTCGAACTGGGCAACTTGCTGGCCGAGATCGCCCCGGGCGATTTGCGCCAGTCGATCTTTGGCCTCTCGGGCGCCGATGCCGTGCAGGCAGCGCTCAAGACGGCGGTGATGCACACCGGAAAGCCGGGCGTGATCGCGTTTTGGGGCGGCTATCACGGCCTCTCGTACGGCGCGCTGAGCGCGACGGCCTATCGCAAAGAATTTCGTGAGCCGTTCCTCGATCAGTTGAGCCCGCACGTCCAGCACGTGCCCTTTCCCGATCCGTATCGGCCGCCCTTTGGGCTCGATCCCGAAACGCCGGCCGAGGAAGTCTCGTCGGCAGTTCTTACGCACCTGCGACAGATCCTCGCCCACCCGGCAAGTGGCGGCGAGGGGATTGGCGCCATCATCGTCGAGCCTTTGCAAGGCCGCGGCGGCGAGGTCGTTCCTCCGCCCGGGTTTCTGGCGGGGCTTCGCGAGCTGTGCGACGAGTTTGGTCTCGTGTTGATCTTCGACGAGATCTACACCGGCCTGGGACGCACGGGTGATCTGTTCGCCTGCGAGCACGTCGACGTGATTCCCGATATCATGTGCATTGGCAAGGCCATGGGCGGCGGCTTTCCTATCTCGGCGGCGATCGGCCGCCCGGAGGTCATGGGCTCGTGGGGCCTGAGTTCCGGAGAGGCGATTCACACATCGACCTTCCTGGGGAACCCACTCGGTTGCGCGATGGCGAAGGCGGCGATCGCCACGATCGTCGAAGAAGAGTGGCCGCGCAAAGTGCGCGAGCGTGGCGAAGCCTTGCTCGATCGATTGAATGGGTTGGCTAGGCGTTTTCCGACAGTCATCGGCGACGTGCGCGGGCGCGGATTGATGCTCGGTATCGATTTGGTCGAGGATGCGGCGACACGCGAGCCTAACGGAGCGCTGGCGTTGGCGCTGACCGACTATTGTCGCAAACACGGCTACCTCGTACTCCCCTCGGGGGTGTACGGCAACGTGCTCGCGCTGAGTCCGCCCTTCGTCATATCTGACGCGCAGTTGGACGGGTTCTTCGAGGTCTTCGAGCAGGGCCTATCGACGTTGGCACAATGAGACAAAACTTGACGTGTCGCTGACTTCGCCTTAATCAGAAGGGGTTGAAATAAGCTTCCACTCACCTGCATCCATCTTCCGAAGCAGCGCATGGCGACCAAGTCCTCATCCCAAAGCAACGAACAAGAACACTCCTCTGGGGGCGTCCTCGTTCGCCAAGTCGAAGGCGAAAACCTCGTGTGCCTGGTTCAGATCCCCACGCGCGGTGGAAATCCGAGCTGGCGGCTGCCGAAGGGATGCATTGAGGAAGGGGAGACGCCCGAAGAAGCTGCGATCCGTGAGACGCGTGAGGAGACCGGATGCAACGGCGACGTGCTCTCAGAGTTGAGCGACGTCGAGTACTGGTACACCCGCCGTGACGATGAGAGCGGCAACCGCATTCGCGTGCGCAAGACGGTCGATTTCTTCTTGATGAAGTACACCAGCGGCGATGTGGCCGACCACGACCACGAGGTCGACGAGGCGGTGTGGTATCCGTTCTCGGAGGCACTTCGCACCATCAGCTACGACGCCGAGCGTCGGGTGCTTCAAGAGGCCATCCACGCTTGGGATGCTTACCTGTACCGCAAAAGCTTCGAGGAAGAGGGTGTCGGCTCTAGTCTGTGACTCGGCCTGCGCAGCTCAACAGAGATGACGCCAATCCGGTCGGAAGCGCCTCATCGGTCGCCTCGAGGACCTCGTCATCCACCTTCGGGTACTCACTCGCCTCCCCGGCGGTGATCTTCGATTCCAAGACAAACCGGCCGTCGCGGCCGCTCACCACCAGCCAGACGGGCCAGGGCTGATCGCGCTTTCGCTCGTCGAGCTTCTCGTCGGGGACGGGCGTCGAGAAGAGCTCGAAGCGCGGCTCTTCGATCTTCACCAGTTCTTCATCGTCTTGTAACCACCGGAACCCCTCGTCGGTCACCTCGATGTCTCGGCGCACCTCGACGGTGCGGAGCGCCTGACGAGTGAAGAATCCTCGTAAAAAGTAGAACAGCACCATCCACACGATCACCACGATCGCCGAGATGATCAGCGCGTCGAACGGTGCGGATCGCACCCCCTCGAATGCACGCGCCACCGCAAACAGCACGGCGGCCAGTCCACCGACAAGTCCCGCTAGAATCGGGTGTTTTCCCATCCACCGCAAAGCCTCGCCCAACCACCCTGTGCGCGGCTCTTCGAGGACCGTCGTATATGCGATTCGAACTTCTGTCATACGTCTCCAAGGCGCGGTGCCCGAAGGGTATTTAGAATCTCTCTAACTCGTGCTTGACGCTAGTCGACTCGAGCATAGCTTGATGCCGCAACGATCTTTAACAAAGGTTTGACCACCAACGAAGCACACACTTGCAGTACGGAGGAAAAGATGGCGACCGAAAAGACGATTGAGCATCTGAACACGCTTCTGGCTGACTATATGGTGTACTATCAGAAGCTGCGCAACTACCACTGGAACGTAAAGGGCCACGAGTTCTTCAAGCTGCACGAGAAGTTCGAAGAGGGCTACCTGATGACGGCCGAATGGGCCGACGACATCGCCGAGCGCATTCTGGCGCTGGGCGGAAAGCCGCATTCGACGATGGGCGAGTTCGTCGAGAACGCGCGCCTCAACGAAGAGACCGGCACGCCTAACTGGCGTGAGATGGTCCAGAACCTTGTCGACGACATCCAAGCGCTCAACGAGAACAGCATCGACCTGATCGAGAGCGCCGAGGAAGATCGCGATCGCACCACTGCAAACGTGATCGACGGGATCGTCGATGCCCAGGAGGAGAACCTGTGGATGTATCGCACCTTCCTGAAAGACTAAACCCGAAGGGTTGAATCAGCCTCAGGTCGTACACGCCCGCCGTCGGTTTTGACGGCGGGCGTGCTGCGTTCTTGGTGATGTATCTGGGCGGCGCAGTTCTACAGGCGTAGAAGCGCCGTGCCCCACGTATAGCCGCTGCCGAAGGCGGCCATCGCCACCATTTGGCCCGAGCGGGCGCGTCCATCTCGCCGAGCGATATCGAGCGCCATCGGCAAGCTTGCGGCGGTGGTGTTGCCGAATTGATCGATCGTATGCACGACTTGATCGTCGCGCAGCCCCAGATTCTTGGCGACCATCTCGTTGATGCGCCGATTGGCTTGGTGGGGGACGAGCAAAATGTCATCGAGCGCGGTTGCAGCGTCATGCTCGCCGACCCCGTGCCGGTCGAAGAGTGCCGTGATCTCACGCTCGAGCGTGCGAACGGCGTCTCGGAAGACCGTGCGTCCCTTCATGTGGGGAAAGTGGCGACCGTCCTCGAGATCGTCCGACGAGATATGCGGCCGGCTCGTCGAGCCTGGCGCCTCGCACCACAACGCCTCGGCGCCCTTGCCGTCGGCGCCCAGCGACACCTCGATGACCCCGGCATCGCCGTCGTCTCGCCACTCGAGTACGGCGGCGCCTGCGCCGTCCCCGAACAGAAGCGAGACGGAACGTCCTTCCGGGCTCAAGTCGAGCCCCGGCGAGTGTGCCTCGCTGCCGACGACGAGCACCCGTTCGTAGGTGTGGGTCGCCAGCCAGGCGTTCGCCACCGAAAGGGCGTACAGAAAGCCCGAGCATTGGTTGCGCACATCGAGCGCAGGGATCGGTGCGAGTCCCAATTTTCGTTGTAAGAAGACGCCGCTGCCAGGGAAGGTGACATCGGGAGAGAGCGTAGCGAAGATGATCGCGTCGATGCTCTGCGAAGAGCACCCCGCGTTCTCGAGCGCCGCACGAGCAGCGTGCTCGCCCATTGTCGAGGCCGATTCGCGAGCGCCCAGATAGCGGCGCTCGCGAATGCCGGTGCGTTCTTCGATCCAGTCGGCTGTCGTACCCAACAGCGGGGCGAGCTCTTCATTGGTCACCACACGCTCGGGCACGTAGTGTCCGGTACCGGCGATCACAGTGGGCATGACGCTCCGTGGGCAAAGGCGTGACTGCAGGTTTCCAGTCTAACCACCTCCGCCCACCCTCGGCAACCAGAGCTCAATCGCTCGGCCACGGGTTGGGCGGCTGCCCGACCTCTTCCTCGCCGCCAATCTCCTCGATGTTTTCGATGAGCTGGTACATCAACGCGAGATCGGCCTCGATGTCGGCATCGGCCTCTTCCTGGGCGGCAAGCCACGCTTCGACGTTGGCGGCCAGTGGCACCAACACGTTGAGCGCCGCATTCGGCGCACCGTGGGAGGCGCGATCGGTCGCCATCTTGAAGCCGGCGTAGATGTTGAGCGTCACAAAGGCCTTTTCGACGGTGAAATTCTCGAACTCACCTTCGGCCGGCGTCTCGCCCGGAGCCAGCGGGTTCGACAACGAGATCGTCTGCTCGACGAAGTCTTCGGTGCCCGGCTTGCGGTAAGTCAGGGTGAGATCTCCCACCGGCGCGCCAGCCGGTGTCTGGGCGAGCATGTCCGGATCGTTGGTCGGCACGAGTTCGAGCAAGATCACACCACCACCGCCGCGTCGTCCGCCGCCCGGGCCGATGTCGTCGATGCTCTGGCGACTCGCCATGAACATGGCCGGGATATAGATGCTGGCGTCATGATCGTCGCCCATCCAGTCGCGGGTGCCGTAGGCGGCGCGGAAACGATAGGCCTCGGCGCCATCGAAGGTGACGCTGACATCCTCAGCCAGCGGGACCATAAAGGAGCTGATCTCCTCGACGAACACCTCCTCGACGGTGGTGAGGTCTTCGATGAAGTAGAAGTTACCCGCGCCCGCCTCGCTGAGCTTGCGCATCAGCTCGAGGTCGAACTCGCGGCCCACACCGATGGTGGTCAGCCCAACGCCATTTTGAGCGTAAGAGGCGCCCAGGTTGATGATGCGATCGGTGTGGGTGATCCCGGCGGTGGCCAAACCGTCGGACAGCAGGATGACCCGGTTTTGGCGGTCGCCGGCAGCGTGAGTGGTGACCTGCTCGGCGGCCTTCTTGAGCCCGTCGTAGATGTTGGTAGAGCCACCCACCGACAAGTTGGCGATCTGTGTCTTGAGCTCGGCGCGATCAGGATCGTTTTCGGGCGTCGACCGGAAAACGAGCTGCGCGTTGTTCGAGTAGGTGACCAGCGCCACTTCGTCCTTGGGCGCGAGCTCGTCAGCCATCAGCTGCAAGCCCTGGCGCACCGAATCGATGGAAGCGCCGTGCATCGAGCCGCTGGTGTCGATGGCGATCGCCATGTTGAGCGGCGGGCGCTGGAAGTCATCGGGCTGGTGCGGGGTGTTGAACCCGATCGCAACGGTGGTGCAGTTCGACCCGTTGATCATGTTGCCCTGCACGCCGAACATGCCGTGCAGGCAGATGTCATCGCCGCAGTCAGCCGGCGGCAACTCGAATTTGTGCTCGTTGAAAAAGCCCACGGCGTCGAGCGTGCTCGGCGCAGGAATCTCGCCCTGCTCGACGAGCGTGCGGAAGCGGCCGAAATCCTGTGCGCCCGACTGGCCCACGCCGGTCGAGCCGCCGGAGTTATTGGCCGGTGCCATCGCACGGCTGTCGAATCCGGCGCTGGAGTCATCGGCGCAGCCGGCGGCGCAGAGCAGGGCGATGGCGACCAAGATCGCCGACAGGCGGCCAACGGGGAGCTTGGGTATGGGTGCACGCATGGTTCTTCTCCAACTTCGGTGAGCGTTCATCATCCAATCAGTAACGGATCACTGAGACTGCTTCGATATAGCCATAGCCGCGGACGCCGAGGCGCTGCGAGACTTCGTCTGTGGTGCATTGCGGGTCGAGCACGGGGCGCTCGAGCGCGCGTACCAGGTGCAGGGTGCGTCTTCCGTCGTCGAACGCGAGGGACTCGCCGGGAGCGAGCACCTCGGTACCCTGTCCGGTCTCGGCGAGGCGCAAATCGGCGGGCAGATCGATCTGGCCGCACTGTGTTTCGATCGGCTCGCACCCAGTTCGAAGAGCGGTGCGCGCATCGACGCCCATGTCCGACGGGATAGCGGTGCCACGGGTCAGAAACAGATGGGCGCTGCCGTCGACGAACCCTTCGGGGCTGACGTAGTCGGCGCGGATCGACAAGCCATCGAAGCCGCCCTGGCGCGACAAGGCGCGCAACTCGAGGACGACGTCGTGTTGCTGGCGTAGTTCGATGGCCGACAGCGCCTCCAGCGGCGCGCAGAGCAGATAGCTCTGGCGCGCTTCGGCGTCATAGCGTCGCTCGAGTTCGAGGGTATGGCATCCATCGATGCCGGCGTCGATGTGCCGCAGGGCCCACTCTCCATTGGGAGGCTCCTCCCAGACCATCGACTTGCCTGCGCCGGGCATCTTGCACTCGTCGGGAATCTGTTGGGGCTCGTCCGGCCGCCAGGCGCGCTCGAAGTGCAGCTTCTGTGCGCCCACCGACTCCCAGGAGTACGTAGCGCCCGGCGGAATCTCGGCCGCTTCGGCTTCACCTTCGGCACCGCACACCTGCGATTCGCCGCAGGGTCGAAACCGGTACGATTTGATCTGGTCGGGATCCACGTCCTCGTAGTCACCGCGCAGTACCACGGTCTGAGGATCGGGCTTGATGTACTCGGGGATATTCGGGTCGAACGCGAAAGTCTTGGGCTGCAGGCTATCGTCCCAAAAGACGATGATATCGTCGACGGTGTCGCTCTCAATCAGACTCGCCGCACATGGCCGGCCGCCCAGATCATCGACGCCGCGCCAAGGATCGGTGTTGTCGATCCCCATGCCGAGTTCCTGGTCGGAGTAAAGCGGCCAGCGCACCGGCGCCCCGAACGCATCGTCAGGAAGAAAGCGATCGGGCGACTCGGCGACGCGCTCGCAGTCGAGTTGGACCTCGGGGCGCAGGTTTCGCACCCGAAGCACATGCATCTCACGCGACTTGTTGAGCACGGAGACCCGCGACTGCAGTTCGGCCGAGATCAACGGCGGCGTGGGGTTGGGCCCGCAGGAGCCCACCGCCATCGCCAGCGCGACGACGGAGGTGAGACGAGTGCCGGTTGAAAGATGTCGATTTGTACGATGCATACGCGCTTTCTTGGCTCTCATCGTGCTCACTCTCTCGGGCGGCCCCGAGGCGGACGGTGGTTGGGTGTGCAAGCTTTGGGCCACAGTGTAATCGACACGCGAGCGTGCGCAAACGGGCGTGTGAGACGGGCCGGGTCGGACATTCAGATCACGAGGCTGACGTCGATGTCATAGGTGCCACGCGATGGGCACAAAAAAGCCCGGGGCCGAAAGCCCCGGGCTCGTTACTCACGACAAGCAGCTACCGTCAGCCGATCCACCGGCGACGGCGCCACAGCGCCGCACCACCGAGCAACGCGGCTCCAAGGAGCCACACAGGCGCCGTCGGCTCTTCATGCTGCACGTTGGTGCACGCACAGCTCGAGCCGGACAGGTCGCCCGCGTTGTTGTCGATGGGCTGGCCGACGTCTTCGAAGCCGATATCATCGCCGGCGTCGGGGCCGGCGTCGGGGCCAGCATCAGGGCCAGCATCAGGGCCGACATCGTCGCCACTACCCGGCTGTACGGTTACGTCATGTAGCACGGGAGCGCTGTTCGCGCTGCCGTCGTTGACCACGAGTCGGAAGGTGTAGGTGGTCTCCTCAGTGATCCCGTTGCGGAAGCGGACTTCGAATTCCTCGCCCGTCGTATCACCGAGGTCCGGTGTCGGCTGGCCAGAAGCAACACTCCAACTGTAGGTCAGCGAATCGCCGTCGGGATCGGAGCTTCCCGTTCCACTTAACGTGATCGTCTCACCGGCGACCGCCTCGGTCGGTCCGTCGATGGCTGCCGTGGGTGCCTCGTTGGGCTGATTTTGCACGAGCACGGTGACCGTGTCCGGTGCGCTGCTCGACTCACCGTCATTGACCACCAGTTGGAAGGTAATCAGGTTGTTGCCGGGTGCGGGCTCGGGAGCCGTAAATGACGGCGTGGCCGTGTCGCCGTCGGTAAGGGTGACCGGTTCGCCACCTTCATGCGACCAGACGTACGTAAGGTCGTCACCATCCGGATCGCTGCTTGCCGTACCATCCAGAATCACGGTGTCGCCGGCGGTCGTGACTTGGTCACTGCCAGCGTCGGCTTCAGGCGCGCGGTTATCCGTGCTGCACTGGTTAGACATCGGGTCACACCATGCACCGTCGGCGCAATGGCCATCATTGGTGCATGAGGTGCGACAAGCGCCTTGGCCGCTGTGGCACTTAAACGGCGCACAGTCCTCGACGGTCGGCACCAGGCACATGCCTGCGCCGTCTTCGTCGGGATCGCCGTCACAGTAACCCGCAGCCACGGCCTCGGTGTCCGACACGCAAGTCGCTGCCGCACATTCGGTCGTGGCGGCGAGTCCTCGCGTCTTGCACAGGCCATCAGCGGGGTCGCAGAAGCCCTCGGTGCACGCTTCGGGGGTCGTGAGCGAACAATCCTTGGTCGTACCGGTACAGACACCGCCGACGCAGACATCGCTTTCGGTGCAGAGGTCTTCGTCGTTGCACGACTTCATCAATGAGTCGGCCACGTTTGTCCAGCCGGTGGTGCTGCCTTGCGAGGCATCGCAGACTTGGCAGGGGTTGTTCGGGTTCTCGGCGCCGTCGCTCCAGAATTGACCGTCGGCATAGCAGGTGGGGGCGCCGGAGTAGACGAAGGCCTTGCCGGCTTGTGTGATCGTGCCGCCTTGGCCGTCTGGAATTGCAGCACGGTTCGCGCCGACAAAGAAATCGTCATAGCCGTCGTTGTTCGTATCACCCATGCCATTGACGGCCAGTCCGTACTCGTTAAAGCTATTCAGTCCTTCACTACCACCAGTCTGCTTCCACGTGTAGTTGCTGGGCGTGATGCCCGAGGCCGAGCCCAAAAACAAATATGCGGCCCCCTCGCGGGTGACTGTGTCCGTGTGTCGGTAGGCACCGACCAAGAGGTCGTCATAGCCGTCTGCGTTAACATCGCCCACATTTGCCGTCGATACGCCGAATCGTTCGGCAGCGGAGAACGCCGAAATGATCGCGGAGGGGGTACTGGCCAGCGAACTTCCGGTGGACGAGACTCCGTCAAAAATCAGCACCCGCCCTTCGTCGAGTGACAGGTTTCCATCGTAGAGGCTGGCGCCAATGATGACTTCGTCGGATCCGTCTCCATTGAGGTCAGCAGCGGCGAGAGCGGTGCCGTTACGGCTTCCGGCTTGGGCTCCATTGTACTCCCAATCAGGTTGTGAAAAGGTGCGCGTCGAATTGCCCAAAAATAAGAGCACTCGTCCCAAATCATCATTTGGAGAACTGTCAAATTGTGGCGCACCAACCAAGATGTCGTCACACGAGCCGGAGGCTTCGGAGTCTCCGTTGAAGTTGCCGGCAGCCAATGTCGTTCCGAGTCGCTCTCCCGAGCCAGTCGGGCTCGAATAGACGGTCGGAGTTGCATCAAAGCCATTCGCGTTTCCGAAATAAATTGCCACTTCACCCGAGAAGTTGTCCGCGGCGATGCCTGATGTTGCAAGGTCGGTGTGTCCATCACAATCGAAGTCGCCTGAGGCAAGACTCCAGCCGTAGGCCACGACTCCAGTGCCGTCGAACTCTGCATACGGCGTGGGAATAACCGCCTGAGGCGAAGATGAAGTAGTGGCGGAGCCGAGAAAGATTTGAGCTTTGCCGGCATATGAATTGGCGTATGGCGAGCCGACTGCAAAGTCGGCCATGCCATCGCCGTTGATGTCGCCGACAGGCTCGATGCTCCAGCCCATGCGTCCAGGGTTCTGGTCGCTCTCAATGGCCATGTTCGCCGTGGCCTGCACGCCATTGGCGCTTCCCAGAAAGATGAGAATCCTTCCTTCCTCGGTTTCGGGGTTCGTATAGTACGGCTCGCTGACGACGAGATCGTCAAATCCGTCATTGTTCAAGTCGCCGACGATCGCACCGTTGTAGCCGAAGTTGGCCTCCGCGTTTGCGTCGGCGCCAGCGTCAAGTTGAACGGATGATCCGACCAGCAGGGGATCGACGTACAAAGGATATTCGGCACCACTGGCGTCGATTTGGATCCCGTACGAGTCTTCGTCTAAATAGAAACTCGAATCGATCGGGTCATCGTTTGCGTCGAAGACGTGTAACTCGTCCCACGAAAAGCCGTGGCCATTCTCATCAATGAATGTGACGCTCTTACCGTCGCTGCCAAGCTCAGCGTGAAAAGGATTCGGGTTGCGAAATTGCAGTCGAATCGTGTCCGGTGAACTCGATGGCTTGTCAATGTAGAAGCCCTGTTTGAGGCCGCGTGGGGTCCTCTCGTAGAATGCGCTTACTCCCTGGGTATACTCGTGCTCAACACGCACCCCGCGGAAATCCACGTGCTGCAGTTCCAACGGGATCGTGCGAGCGCCGACCTGGAGAGCCGGCACAGGAATTTCGAAGCGTACGTCCTCGCGCTTGGCTACTCCGTCGGTCGAGTAGGTCGGAGTCGCGTTAAGATGGACCAGTCCAGTTGAGGAAAAATGCGCGTCGAAGCTAGTTCCGAGCAGCGTTGCCGACGCACGGCCCGCTTCGAAGTCGAAGCCCTCGAATATTCCGTGACCAAATTTTGGCGTTGCCGGTCGAGTGTCCCCGATGACTGGCTTCGTCACTTCGGATGGTGGATCCACCTCGATCTTCGACTTGCGTGTGGTCGTCTCCGGTGTGTCTTGGTTTCCGCAACTTGCGGCCAAGAGGAGCGCCAGAGCGCCCACTGAGAGCGATGCAATCTCCCACCGATGGTTTGTGAGTTTCATTCAGGTACTCTCCACTGGTATCGCCAGATCTACGACTCAGCACGCATCGTACAACCGACATGTTGTCACGTTTTGTCACGTTGCGTACGTGATTAGCTGTGTTTTCAAAAAAAGGGACCGTCGCTCAGGCAGCTTGACGAGACGCTCATCTCGGCGTCGTGTTTCGTCGTGAAGCAATGTGAATGATTGTGCCTCGCCGCGCTCTCATCGGGACTGGTCGACTCTTCAATCATTTTATGAAAAGCTAGCATAGGTGGGCGTGCCGTTACAAGAATTCGTCACGAGCGGCCCATTCGAGGCCCGTGCTATTTTCAACATCACTCTTTCGTTGGCTGCAGAGCTGCCCGCACGGTGAGTCGACTCACGGAAGTTTTCACAGATGCTTGGTGTTGATTTGCATGCAGGCACCGAAGAGATGTGAGCTACAACAGAATGACGCAGCTAGACGTTTACATTGAGCCGATTGGGGCGACTGAGAGAGCTTCGGGGGCGTGGCTCTACGGGGCGTCACGAGGGAAATCGGAGGGAAGAGGCGCGCATTGCATCATCGGTGGCTTTGCCGTGGAACTACGCGCTGGCGGCAGTTCAAGCAGCAGTGTTGGAGCGTGGAGTGGCGGAGCATTTGGGTGGGTCGGTTCGGCTCACAATATCGACGAACTCGCCGGCGCCTGCGGACTCGATGGTGAGGCATGCCTGGGCCAGGTGCTGAAGGCGGGGATTGAGCAGTTTGGAGGCCGCTTTCTTGAGCGTTTGGAGGGGCCGATTGCTGCGGTTGTGGCCGACCAGCGTCTGCGTCTTGTGCGGTGGCGGCGCGATCGCTTTGGCCACGTGCCGACGCAGTATCGTCTAACCGAAAGGCAAGGGCTTTGGATTGGCACAGAACTGCTGGATTTGTACGACTCTCGACAGAGGCAACTGGAGCAAAATCCATCGAGGCTAGCATCGCATTTGGCGTTTGCTTGGGATGATGCCGGCGAAGAAGATTTCCTGGTGGGGGTCAGTCGCCTCAAGCCAGCACATGAACTAAGGGTCCATGTGGGCCGTAGACTCGAGACGACCGCCTCTCGTTACTGGAATCCGACACACGAGGACACGGCTAAGAGTGGCAAGACATGGCTCGAAGAAATGCGCCAAGCGCTCCGGATCAACTTACAGAGCACAGCAGGACGCGGGGGGAGGGTGGCAATCGCCTTGAGTTCGGGCCTGGATTCGGGGTTGCTCGCTGCGATCATGGCTCGCATGCCCAACTTGAATCCAGTTGCTGCAACCAAGTCATTTCCTTCCTATCCGGAGTTCGATGAGTCGGTCGCAGCCGCCAGACTTGCGTCTGAGCTGGGCTTGGAGCATCACCAAATCGAACTCGAATCAGATGAGCCGACAGATGCTTTGCTGGAGGCGCCTCAGTCGTTCTGGGGGTTGGGGCCCTATTTCCATCCGGGAGAGACATACGAAACAATCTTCTTGGAGCGGGCGCGGGATATTACCGGTGCTACCGCGATCGTCGGTGGCCATGGTGGAGAGTTCGCCGTTCAAGCGCGAGGGATTCGGCGCCGTGATCCTCTACTAAACATGGTCGATGCGCTGCCACTTTCTTCGGGGGAGGTGCTTCGGCAATTCATCGAGAAGGGCTTTGATTCGTATTGGGAATTACGTAGCCGCCAGCAGATTCTACATCGTCTGAACTACGGCTTTATGCCCTTCGACCTGCTGCTTGGATTCCTTTATCCGTCTGTGTTGGTAAGCGTACTTCGTAAGTACACGTCTCCTACGGGACCGTTGGAGGGCTGGAGCTACGAGATGTCGCGCCGCATGGCTTGGCGAAAGTACGTGCGCACGGGGCTGGTGCGTCATTCCCCGTATCTGAGCAAGAGGGTATTTGAGCTTGGGATAAACGTTCCTCCCGAACTCTGCACTAGCTTTCAAGAATCTGACTACCGGCCTGTGATGAGGAGGCTTTGCAATGGCCTCCTTCCGGAGGATCTGTGCTCGAAACCAAAGCATGGGTTGTTTTGTCCCTTCGTTCGCGCCAAAATGGAAGCGCAGGAGCGGAAGCTTCTCGACCTCGCGTGGGATGCCTACTCGACCTCGCCCGTTGTCGAACGTTTGTTAGATTATCGGTCGCTGTCGGACTTTATTAGTCGGTATTTGAAAGCTTCGCGTCAGTCGAGGACTCGACAGCTGCCAGGAAGCCTTATTCTATGGTTGCCCCTTGCCGCAATGGCTTGGAGTCGAGGTTCAAACCACACGCCTCAGTGTATGAGTTGAGGCTCACTTTACTTGTGATGTGCGGGAGTTGCGCTGCGAAGGTTGCGTAGCCGGCATATATGAGCGATTGTCCTGCTGTCCCACGTATCGGAGACGAATATGAAGAAGAGTGAAGAAGAAAAGAAGAGCGAAGCTAAGACTGCCAAGCGTCCGGCCTCCAAATCTTATACACCACCGGAATTGACCGCTTTTGGACAGTTGCGTCATCTCATCCTTGGAAGCTCGGGGTTTCCCAGTGACGGCGGGGACCCGGCAGGGGATCGTCCGCTTTAGCGCGGACCCGCTGCTTATCAGCGCTCTGGTCACTATAATGCTCACAAGGACGCTGCGTTGTGCGCAAGTAACTTGACCAAAGGGTAAGGAGTTTCTTGACTTGGCTTGAGTTCTTTAGTCGGCTGTTGTCGGTGGTGAGCAGGACGCCGCGGTGGAAAACTTTCGCGGCCGGGGGGGCACTGGTGCTCGCGGCAGCGACTCCACTGTTTACACCTTACCTACTCAAACTCTTTGTCGATATCGCAATTCCTCGGCGAGACCTCAATCTTCTTTGGAGCTTGGGTGTCGCTGCTGTCGTTGTGTATGCCGTCGCTTCCTTGACCCGTCACTATGGGCGCATGGAGGTCGCGCGGTTGGCCGAGGATTTTCGGCGGCGACTCACGTGTCAAGCGTTCTCTCACCTTCAAGGTCTCTCCCTTTCTTACCACCGCTCACGTGGCATTGGAGATCTTTCAGCTCGTATACTGTACGATACGTACTCGCTCAAAAGTTTCATCGCATCAACCCTCCCCGCAGCGGTCGAATTGGCGGTCACCATCGGTGGAACCGCTATCATTTTGGTCATTCTCGCTCCGTCCCTCACCTTGCTCGCTTTCGCCGCACTTCCGGCAGCCTTGATCATCGCTTATCTGTTTCGGGACAAGATCCGCCCACTATCACGTGAGCTCAGCGAACACCATGGAAAGGTATACGCCACCGTTCATGAAGCGCTGACTAGCATCGAAGAAAGTAAGGTCTATGGCGGGGCCGCCGAATTTGATCAACGACTTGCTGAGCAGAGTCGGCGTCTGGCGGATACAGAGGTGGAGATTGCAAGGCACCGCAACAAGTTGCTTCCCTTGCTAAACTTTGGAATCTCCTTGGTGTTGGTGGGAGTACTCGTCGGGGGCGGCTACATGATCATCGCCGGCACCGTCAGTGTGGGAACAGTGGTTGCCTACTATTTCTACATTTCCAAAAGCCTTGGACCTATTCGGTCAGCGTCAACGTTGATGCTAAGTTGGCATCGAGCGGTAACGGCGATGGAGCGCTTACAGGAACTATTCGACTCCGAAGAACGTCTCGAGCAGACGGGAAATCCTCGAGAGTTGTCGGAGATCCAGTGGGATATCGCTTTCGAAAATGTCTCGTTCCGGTATTCGGATTCGCAGACTAATCGTTCCTTTGTGGCGTTAGAGAATCTGACGTTCAACATTTCTCACGGACAACGCATAGCGCTGCTCGGGCCTTCAGGCGCCGGAAAGAGCACTACTGGAAAGATGGTCCCTCGCCTCTTCGACCCAGATCATGGTCAGATCACCGTTGGCGGGGTATCTCTAAAAGATCTCGCGCTGGATGAGTGGCGGCAGCGGGTTGGATACGTGGGCCAGAATGTCTTCTTGTTCAGTGGTTCAATTGAGCAGAACATTCGCTTTGGCTTAAAGACAACAAGCGCTGAGGATGCCTTCAAGTTAGCGATTCGCGCGGCTCGCGTTGACGAGGTCATTGCACAGAAACCGGATGGACTTGCGACTCAGGTTGGTGAGCGGGGCACATGTCTGTCCGGCGGACAAAAAAAACGCATCGCGCTTGCTCGGGCTCTACTGAGGTCTCCGGCTGTCTTGGTCATTGATCAACTCGCAGCGGATCTTCAAGAGGATCTTTGTCGTGAGATTTTCGAAATGATACGACGCGAATATCACGTTTCCATATTGTACCTTGGCCACCGAGTACCCGCTGGTTTCAACCCTGACGCGGTCTACTGGATGGAAGAAGGGCGAATTAAAAGGCAGTTGCAATCCCACGAAGGTTCTTCCGCTCGATGTGAGGTGGATTCTTCCATTGGGGAGACTGGTTCATGAGCAAAAGTATCGGTACAACAGAACGTTTCGAGCCTCGAGATGGACTAGTATTGGAGGAGATCGACGATGAGGTTGTGGTCTTGGATCTCCAACAGAACTCCTACTTTGGCCTGAACGAGGTCGCAAAGCAGGTGTGGAAGGGACTTGAAGACGGCCTGTCCATTGGCGAGATAGTCGACCAACTCGATGAGCAGTTTGCAGTGGAACGTGACGAACTCTTCGCCGACGTCTGCGCCTTCGTTTCCGACGCACTCTGCCACGGTCTGATCACTCGAACGGACGAAAGTTAGAGACTACTTGCTCGAGGGGTTGGCTTGCGAGAAGACGGCGGTCTACAAATTTACGGGCTCTTCGGGTGTCGACTCATATCCGATCGTGTGCTTCCGTTTGAAAGGGACGCCGATCGCGAAGACGTTGCCTCCCTGACTTTGATTGAAGCAGCAGGTCTCCAAGACGCCATCAAGGACAAAGCGCTTTCTTGCTTTCACGATGTCGAAGATTATCCTGGCGGACCACGACTCAGGGTTTCTCGCGCCGATGACAGCTTTCTTGTCGAGCATGGCGATTTTGCGCTCCAGCTTAAGCCTGCACAGCATCTCATCGAGTATTCGATCGATGACTGTGGCAGAGACAATTTAAAGCTTGGTGCTGTGGTGGAGCGTGTCGCTCTACCGCTGTACCTGCTATTGGCGCATCGCACCATGTTAGGAATTCATGCCAGCACGGTTCAGATCGACGAGCAGGCGTGGAGTTTCGTTGGCTCCTCTGGGGCGGGAAAATCGACAACCGCCGGAGAGTTGCTGAAGCATGGTGGAAGGCTCGTTGCAGACGATTTGACCCTTTACGACACTTCGACCGGTTCTCTCCTCCCTGGCGCCCCGGCCCTTCGATTGTGGAGCGCGCCAAACGAGGTGCCGGAAGCGATTCATGCCGTTCAATTGCATGAGGAGAGCGAAAAGCGCTGGTTTCGACTTGCCGCTCAGTATGCTCAGTCCAGACCAACACGCTTGTCGGGACTCATTGTCCTTGAGCCCCTTCCTGCTGAGCGACACAGAACAGGAAATTTAAAACTCGGGTTCGACGCATTAAGCGGTCAAACCGCGTTTGCTGCCATCATGCCTCATGTCTTTAGTTTTTCGGCCGCTTCGTCCGAGTATCAGACTCGACTGTTTCGGAACGTACTCGATCTTGCTGGAATGGTGAGAGTGATCCGCTACAGATATCTGCGCTCCCCTTCCGGCGACCCTACACATGTACCGTCGCTCCGAGAGTGTCTAAGAGACTTAGAGTGTCTAAGCGAGAGTGCCGAAGACAGAAAAGATTCCGCCTGACACCACCAAATCCACTATAGGGTCAATGAAACCTCTCCATCCGATCGCCCAAACCGAAATGCTGATCGCAATTGCCATCGCGCGCTTGGCGACCGAAGTCTTCAGCATCGAGCAACTCCTGAAGCTTGCCGGCGAAGCGGCGCAGTGGGCCGAACGCTTCCCGTCGTTCGACAGGCGGAGTCCTGACGAGTGGGCCGAGATCGCCGATCTGCTCGCCAACCGTGCATCGCGCCTGGTGCCGGGCGCTCAGTGCTTGCAGCGAGCGCTCGCCAGCAGGGTATGGCTCGCTCGTCGGGGGATCGACGCCCAGATCGTTGTCGGTTTTCGAAAGCGCGGGACCCTCGAGGGGCACGCCTGGCTCGAGTTGCAACTGTCCGGAGGCCCGAGCACCCTCTTCAAAGGCTTCGAAGACGGCTACCGCGAGTCGTTTCGCGAGGCCGCGGCGTGACACGAGGACGCACCAACGAAGCGTTTCCGATCAACGCTCCGATCACCTCGCTGGTCTCCCGTAGGATAGTGGAGGGAGGCTCTCGCCAACCCCGGGCCCCCGAACTCCTCATCCACCGGGCTGCCGAGCGCGGCGTCTTTCCCTTGATCTATCGTGTTCTCCTCGGGCGCGAAGGCGAGCTTCCACACGCGGCTCGTCGCTACTGGATCGAGCATGGGGCGCGTCTGGGACTCTATCGCACGGAGCTGGCGCGTGTGCACGAGGCGCTCGAGCACATCACACCCGTGGTCGTGCTCAAGGGAGAGCCGCTGTCGGTCCTGCTGTACGGAGATCCTCGGCTGCGGAATACCACCGATTTGGATTTGCTGAGCGCTCCCGAAAGCCTCCCCCAGGCAATCACAGCCCTCGCCGAGCTCGGCTATCGTCCAACGGACGGCCCGAAGGCTAAGACCTGGGCCAGCAATCAATGCGCCCTGCTGCACGAGACCTACGGCACCCTTATTGAATTGCACTGGCGGATCGCCTTTCCCTATCTGCCCAGCCCAGAGATCAGCCAATTGCTGCGCGAGACGATCGCGGTCGAGATCGGCGATCGCACCTACCGCTCGCTTCGCCCCGAGTTGCTCTTTTTCCAGCTCTGTTACCATTTCCACCAGCATCGCGGGTTTCTGAAGGGGCTATTGGACATCACCGGCTGGATCGATCGCTTCGAGAGTTCTGCAGATCTAGACGAGATCCGTGCGATGGCCGATCGGCTGGGCCTGAACGGGCTGATCCAGTGGCCGCTACACGTCCTGAACCTCTTCACGGGCCATAAGAGCCGGCTTTACGAGCCAACAGCGGACCCTTTTGTTCGGGCCTGGGCTGCATGGACGGCTGCCAAGCTGGAGCGCGACTTCATCGAGTTGCGGCCACGGACGCGGGTCGAGAGGTGGCTGGATGAACAGAGTTTTGGCGCCAAATTGGTCACTTCCATGCTCCAGGGGGCGAGTATGACGGTAGCTGATGGGATCTTCCCGAAGATCTCCACCGCCGTTCGCCCGGTGATCTTCGGCCCGCACCGGCTCGGAAGGGGCCTGTTTGGGGCCTTGGAGCGCCTGGGGGCGGTCGATCGCGACCGGCTTTACGAGTCGCGGATACTTGGCTGAAGCCTACACTTGACAAGCCTTCGGAAAGCTCTATTATCCCGCCTCCTAAAGTCCGCTCGTCCCGCGTGTGCGAAATTCGAACTCGTGCAGGTGTGTTTTGGCGTGCGGAGAAGAGTTTGACGCACAGACAGTGGCCCTGAGCTGCAGTGGCGACAGGCCCGCGCAATGTGAATCTTACAGGTAGAAGCAGATGCCCACGATTAATCAGCTCGTCCGCAAAGGACGCAAACAGGTCAAGAAGAAGACCGACGCCCCGGCGCTCAAAGGGTGCCCGCAGAAGCGCGGCGTGTGCACTCGCGTGTACACGACGACCCCCAAGAAGCCGAACTCGGCGCTTCGTAAAGTCGCACGTGTGCGGCTGACCAACGGGATCGAAGTGACCAGCTACATCCCGGGTGAGGGCCACAACCTGCAGGAGCACAGTGTTGTGCTCATCAGGGGCGGCCGTGTCAAAGACCTCCCCGGTGTGCGCTATCACATCATCCGCGGCACGCTCGACGCCATCGGCGTCCAAGAGCGTCGCCAGGGTCGCAGCAAGTACGGCACCAAGAAGCCGAGATAAGCAGCCCCTTTGCGGCTGTGGAGCGGCGGTCAAAACAGAACAGGTTAGAAGATGCCCAGAAAAGGACCAGTCCCAAAGCGTGATACTCTGCCGGATCCGAAGTTCGGCGAGAAGAATATCACTCTCTTCGTCAATGTGATGATGCGCGACGGCAAGAAGAACGTCGCCGAGCGTATCCTCTACGATGCGATCGACATGATCGGTGAGAAAACCGGTGCCGATCCCGTCGAGGTCTTCAAAGAAGCCCTCGAGAACGTGCGTCCCTCGGTTGAGGTTCGCTCGCGTCGCGTCGGTGGATCGACCTACCAGGTTCCCATGGAGATCCGCGGCGAGCGCCAGATGGCCCTCGCGATGCGTTGGGTGGTCGGTGCCGCGCGCAACCGCAACGAGTACACGATGGTCGAGCGACTGACCAACGAGTTGCTCGACGCGTCGAACAACCGCGGCAACGCGGTGCGCAAAAAGGAAGACATGCACCGCATGGCCGAGGCCAACAAGGCCTTCGCCCACTACCGGTGGTGATCACCGCGGGCTCTTCGTAGGGGGCGGCCTTCCGCGTCGCCCCCGAGCCCCCGGCCCCCTTGGCTGCGCCCGCCTGGCTTCCTCCGCCAGCACCTCGGGATACTTGCAGTCTCCTGAGTTCACTTGACATTTGTGGCGTAATCCTGATGATGCGCCCGAAGAATGCTCGAGTTCGCGCACTCCTCCGGCGACGGTGGAGCAGGTTTATCTGTATCGGCGGAATTCCGGTCGGTCGCGCGGCGTTTGTGGGCAAGCAGGCGAAAAGCCTTTCGTAACAAGACACAGTGAGTCGCCTTGGCGTCGACCTCCCCACCGAAGTGGGGCGCGGGCGCGGGGGCGAAAATCGAACCAGATAGATTCTCTAGACAAGGCAGGGATCAAAGGTGGGACGCAGTATACCTCTTAGGCGAGTTCGCAATATCGGCATCATGGCGCACATCGATGCCGGCAAAACGACCATGACCGAGCGCGTGCTCTACTACACGGGCGTCTCTCACAAGATTGGTGAGACGCACGAGGGCACGTCCGAGATGGACTGGATGGATCAGGAGCGTGAGCGTGGCATCACCATTACGAGTGCTGCGACCACCTGCTTCTGGCAGATGAACAACGAAAACTACCGCATCAACATCATCGACACCCCCGGCCACGTCGACTTCACGATGGAAGTCGAGCGTTCGCTGCGCGTGCTCGACGGTGCTGTGGCGGTGTTCTGCTCGGTTGGCGGCGTCGAGCCGCAGTCCGAGACGGTGTGGCGCCAGGCCAACCGTTACAACGTCCCGCGCATGGCGTTCGTCAACAAAATGGACCGTACCGGCGCGAATTTCGAGAACGTCGTGCAGCAGATGCGCGATCGTCTCAACGCCAACCCGGTGCGCATGCAGATCCCCATTGGCAAGGAAGACCACTACAAAGGTGCGGTCGACCTGGTCAAAATGCAGGCGATCGTGTGGAAGGAAGAGAACCTCGGCGCCGAGTACGAGTACGTCGAGATTCCGGAAGATATGATGGAAGCCGCTGAAGCCGCTCGTGAAGAGCTGGTCGCCGCGGCCGCTGACTTCAGCGAAGACATCATGATGAAGTACCTCGAAGGAGAGGAGATCTCCGAGAAGGAGCTTCATGATGCCATCCGTCAGGGCACCCTCGATCTCGAGATCGTGCCGGTCTTCTGCGGTACCGCGCTCAAGAACAAGGGCGTCCAGCCGGTGCTCAACGGCGTCGTGCAGTATCTGCCGGCTCCGATCGACATCCCGCCGGTCCAAGGTGTGACTCCGGACGCGTTCCGTCGCATCACCGAGCAGCACGTCGAGGCGACCGAAGAAGACCAAATGACCCGTCAGGCCGACGATGATGCTCCGTTCTCGGCGCTGGCATTCAAGATCATGACCGATCCCTACGTCGGTCACCTGACGTACTTCCGCGTCTACTCGGGTACGCTCGAGTCGGGAAGCTACGTCTACAACTCGACCAAGGACCAGCGCGAGCGCGTGGGTCGTATCCTCCGCATGCACGCTAACAAGCGTGAGGAGATCGACGACGTCCTCGCTGGCGACATCGCCGCGGCCGTCGGTCTGCGTAACACCACCACCGGTGACACGCTGTGCGACGAGAACGAGCCGATCGTCCTCGAGGCGATGGACTTCCCGGATCCGGTCATCGAGATTGCCGTTGAGCCGAACACCAAGGCCGACCAGAGCAAGCTGAGCGAGTCGCTTCAAAAGCTCGCCGCCGAGGACCCGAGCTTCCGCGTGCACGTCGACGACGAGACCGGCCAGACGATCATTGCTGGTCAGGGTGAGCTCCACTTGGAGATCATCGTCGACCGCCTGCTCCGCGAGTTCAAAGTCGAGGCGAACGTCGGTAAGCCGCAGGTCTCGTACCGCGAGAAGATCACCAAAGAGATCGAGCACCGCGAGCGCTACAAGAAGCAGTCCGGTGGTAAGGGTATGTTCGCCGATGTGTACCTGCGCATCGAGCCCCTCGAGCCGGGCAGTGGCATCGAATTCGAAGAGACCATCAAAGGTGGTTCGGTGCCGAAGGAATTCTTCAACGCCGTCGAGCAGGGCGTGCGTGAAGCCGCCGAAGGTGGCGTGCTGGCCGGCTTCCCGCTGGTCGACGCCAAGATCACGCTGTACGACGGGTCGTACCACGAGGTCGACTCGAGCGAGATGGCGTTCAAGATCTGCTCGTCGATCGGCTTCAAGAAGGCCGCGCGCAAAGCAGGCGCCGCTCTCCTCGAGCCGATCATGGCCGTCGAGATCGTCACCCCCGAAGAGTTCATGGGCGATGTCATCGGCGACCTCAACGGCCGTCGAGGCAACGTCCTGGGCATGAACCCGCGCAGCGGCGCTCAGGTTATCGACGCCGAAGTACCGCTGTCGGAGATGTTCGGTTACTCGACCGATCTGCGAAGCCGTACGCAGGGCCGCGCGAACTACACCATGCAGTTCTCGCACTATGATACCGTCCCGAAGAACATCGCGGACGAGATCATCGAAAAGGCCACTGGCGGCGCCTGATCTCGGCATCGTCAGCCTAAAATAAGCAGGAAAACGCCTCAATCGTACTGATTCAGGCGTTTTCCTGCGTTTGAGGGGCTTGGACAGTTGAAATTTAGCGCTCGAGATGTAAGAACCGGCGCGTCGTGAACGAGCCGACTCGGAGGGTCGCATCGCCGGCCTCCCGCTCGTGCCAAACATTCAGAAGACTCTAGCAACGCCTGCGAGCGATCGGCTGTCGACCGCTCGACGGAGCAATCGAAAGGAGACCAAAATGGCCAAAGAGAAATTTGAAAGAACAAAACCGCACCTGAACATCGGGACCATCGGTCACGTCGACCACGGTAAGACCACCCTGACCGCGGCGATCACCCGCGTGCTCAGCGACAAAGGTCTGGCGACCAACGTCGACTTCGAAAACATCGACAAGGCTCCCGAAGAGCGCGAGCGTGGTATCACCATCTCGACGGCGCACGTCGAGTACGAGACCGACAACCGCCACTACGCTCACGTCGACTGCCCCGGCCACGCCGACTACGTCAAGAACATGATCACCGGCGCCGCCCAGATGGACGGCGCGATCCTGGTGGTCTCGGCTGCTGACGGCCCCATGCCCCAGACCCGCGAGCACATCCTGCTCGCCCGTCAGGTCGGCGTGCCGGCGATCGTCGTGTTCCTCAACAAGGCCGACATGGTCGACGACGAGGAACTGCTCGAGCTGGTCGAACTCGAGGTGCGCGAGCTCCTCGAGAAGTACGAGTTCCCCGGCGACGAGCTTCCGGTTGTGACCGGCTCGGCGCTCATGGCGCTCAACGGCGAGACCGGCCCGATGGCCGATGAAGCCATCATGAAGCTGATGGACGCCGTCGACGACTACATCCCCGAGCCGGAGCGTGAGACCGACAAGCCGTTCCTGATGCCCATCGAGGACGTCTTCTCGATCTCGGGCCGTGGTACGGTCGTCACCGGTCGCATCGAGCGCGGTCGTGTCTGCCCGGGCGACGAAGTCGAAATCGTCGGTCTGTCGGACAAAGCCGAGAAGACCGTCGTCACCGGCGTCGAGATGTTCCGCAAGCTCCTCGACGAGGGTGTGGCTGGCGACAACGTCGGCTGCCTGCTTCGCGGCATCAAGAAGGAAGACGTCGAGCGCGGCCAGGTCCTGGCCAAGCCGGGCACCATCACCCCGCACACCAAGTTCAAGGGTGAGGTCTACATCCTGACCAAAGAAGAGGGTGGACGTCACACCCCGTTCTTCGACGGCTACCGCCCGCAGTTCTACTTCCGTACCACCGACGTCACCGGCACGGTGCACCTGGGTGAGGGAAGCGAGATGGTCATGCCGGGCGACCGCGTCACCATCACCGGTGAGCTGATCACCCCGATCGCCATGGACGAAGGTCTGCGCTTCGCGATCCGCGAAGGCGGCCGCACCGTCGGCGCTGGCGTGGTCACCGAGATCGTCGAATAAGCACGGCGATCCTTGCGGCCCCTGCAGGAAGCTGAAATGCCTCTTGATCTGAGGCAAGGCTTCTTGTAGGGTCCGCGCTCCCGCCTGACGACAGCCGGGATTTTTCCAGAATGACTGACGCGACTTCATGCGTTGTTCGTCGACTCGTGAAGTCGTTTTGTTTCGAGAACAGGTTCACGCTGCGCTGGCCGAGCCAATCGGATACCGGCGGGCCAACGCAGACTCAGGGTGAGTCATGGCAAACGACAAGATTCGCATCAAACTCAAGGCGTACGACCACACGCTGCTCGACGCCTCGGCAGCCGAAATCGTCGAGACCGCGCGCCAGACCGGCGCACGCATCTCCGGTCCGGTGCCGCTTCCGACCCGCGTTCGTCGCTGGACGGTGCTTCGTGGTCCTTTCAAGGACAAGAAGTCTCGCGAGCAGTTCGAGATGCGCACACACAAGCGCCTGCTCGACATCCACGAGCCGACCCAACAGACCCTCGACGCGCTGATGCGTCTGGATCTGGCGGCCGGCGTGGACGTAGAAATTAAGACCTGATCTGGCACATCGCAGCTGTCGGGCATCGGGCTCGCCGGCTGTGGCCAGGTCGCTTCACCACACTCTTTCGCGCGGTCGAGCTCGAACCAGACCGGCGCAGGAGTCGAAAGATGAAATTTGACGTTGTTGATCTAAAAAACGAAAAGGTCGGCGACGCTGACCTTGACGACGCGATTTTCGCCGCCCCGGTGCGCGAATACCTCTTTTGGGAAGTCGTCAATTGGCAGCGCGCTCGTCGCCGCGCCGGCACCCACAAAGTCAAGGGTCGCTCGGAAGTCCGCGGTGGCGGTAAGAAGCCCTGGCGCCAGAAAGGCACCGGGCGCGCCCGTCACGGCACCATCCGCTCCCCTCTGTGGGTGGGCGGCGGTACCGTTCACGGTCCTTCCCCTCGTGATTACAGTTACTCGATGCCGAAAAAGAAGCGCAAAGCCGCGCTTCGTTCGGCGTTGAGCATGAAGGCTCGCGACGGCCAACTTCGCGTCGTCGACAGCCTCGAATTCCCCGAGATCAAAACCAAGTTCGCCGCCCAGGTCCTCGAGACCCTCGAGGCTCCCAGCGCGCTGTTCGTCGACGCGACCAGCCGCGACGAGGAGACCAACGCGGTTGCTCACAACGACAAGCTTCGCCTGTCCGTGCGCAACCTCAAAGACGCCAAGTACCTCGCCAGCGAGGGACTCAACGTCGAGGACGTGCTCCGGTACGACGTACTGGTTCTGAGTCAACAAGCACTCGACCACATCCAAGAGGTCCTGAAGCGATGACTACTCCATACGACATCATCATTCGCCCGGTGATGACCGAAAAGAGCACCGAGATTCTCGAGCTGGAGAACAAGGTGACCTTCCGGGTGAAATTCGAAGCCAATAAGCCCCAGATCAAAGACGCCGTCGAGCGACTCTTCGACGTCAAGGTCGACCGCGTGAACACGATGATCATGCCTGGCAAGCCCAAGCGGGTCGGTCGCTTCTTCGGACGCCGCAAGGCTTGGAAGAAAGCGGTCGTTCAACTGGCCGAAGGCGAGATGATCGACTTCTACGCGCTCGAAGATGCCGGCGAAGAGCACGGCGTCGTCTGAGATTACTGAGGTGACTCGAGATTCGCGGCCGGGCCCCTGCGGCCCGACGCGCGATTGAGGGAGAAGCAAAGATGGGAACTAAAAATTACAAGCCGACAGCGCCGGGTCGCCGTTTCGCCCGCCTGCAGGACTTCGACGAAGTCACGAAGGGCGCGCCGGAAAAGGGCCTGACTCAGGCGCTCACCAAGAGCGGCGGCCGAAACAACAAAGGTCGCATGACGGTGCGTCGTCGCGGCGGTGGCCACAAGCGCCGCTACCGTACGATCGACTTCAAGCGCAACAAAGTCGGTGTTCCGGCCAAAGTTGCCGCGATCGAATACGATCCGAACCGCTCGGCGTTCATCGCGCTGCTGCACTACGCAGACGGTGAGAAGGCCTACATCCTGGCCCCGCAGAAGCTCAAAGTGGGCGACGAGATCGTCTCGAGCAAGAATGCGGACATCACCCCGGGCAACGCGCTCAAGCTCAAGCACATGCCGGTCGGTACGGTCGTGCATAACGTCGAGCTCAAGCCTGGTAAGGGCGGCCAAATGGCCCGCTCGGCCGGCTGCTGGGCCCAGTTGATGGCAAAAGAGGGTAAATACGGCCTCATGAAGCTGCCTTCGGGCGAGCTTCGCCGTGTGCTCCTCGAGTGCCGCGCGACTGTCGGTTCGGTGAGCAACCGCGAGCACGAGAATGTGTCGCTGGGTAAGGCGGGTCGTGCCCGCTGGCTCGGACGCCGTCCCAGTGTACGTGGTGTCGCCATGAACCCGATCGACCACCCCCACGGTGGTGGTGAGGGTCGGACCGCCGGTGGCCGCCATCCGGTCACCCCGTGGGGTAAAGGGACCAAAGGTCTCAAAACCCGCAAGAACAAGCGGACCGACAAGTTCATTCAGCGTCGCCGCAAGACGAAAAAGAAAAAAGGTTGAGTTGACGGCGGCCTCTTAGCAGGTCGCCCCAACCACACAGGAGATAGACGTGCCACGTTCAATTAAGAAAGGCCCGTTCGTAGACGACAGCATTCTGAAGAAGGTTCGCAAGGCCAAAGAGGCCGGCGACCGCCGCGCCATCAAGACCTGGAGCCGCCGCTCGATGATCGTGCCCGAATTTATCGGCATGACCTTCGCGGTGCACAACGGTCGCGAGTTCGTTCCGGTGTTCGTCACCGAGAACATGGTCGGCCACAAGCTGGGCGAATTTGCGCCCACGCGGACCTTCTACGGACACATTTCCGACAAGAAGGGTAAGCTTCGCGGTCGGTAATGCCGTCCAAGCGGGCTCACGGTTGGCAAGTCGGGCGGGGGCCAGATGGGTCCTCGCCAGTCACGATTCCGATTTTGAAAGTTTTGAGTCAGAGCCATGGGTAAAAATAATCAAGGACACCGGGCCAATACGGCCAAGGCTCGTAACGTCCGTATCGCGCCGCAGAAGGCTCGACCGGTCATCGACCTGGTCCGAAATAAGCCGATTTTGGAGGCGCTCGACATTCTGCAGTTCACGCAGAAAAAAGCCGCACCGATCATCGCCAAGGTGATCGAGTCGGCGTTGCACAACGTCGAGCACAGCGACGAGCTAGACTGGGATGTCGACGAGTTGATCGTCGCGCAGGCCTACGTCGACGAAGGCCCGACGCTGCGCCGCTTCAAGCCGCGGGCGATGGGACGCGCCACTCGTATCAACAAGCGAACCAGTCATATTACCGTGGTGCTCGAGCCGCGCTAAAAAGCCTCTAGGAGGTCGTTTTGGGTCAAAAAGTACATCCAACAGGATTTCGCCTCGGAATCATTCGACCGTGGACGTCGAAATGGTATGCCGAGAAGAACTACGCCGACTGGTTGCACGAGGATCTGCGCATCAAGGAGTTCCTCTACAACCGGCTCAAGCACACCGGTGTGAGCAACATCGAGATCGAGCGCATGGCCAAGAAGGTCAAGGTCACGATCCACACGGCCAAGCCGGGGATCGTGATCGGTAAGCGCGGCAGCGGCATCGAAGGGCTCAAAAACGAGCTCAAGAAGCAGACCGACTGTGAGATCTTCCTGAACATCCAGGAAGTGCGCAAAGCCGAGCTCGACGCCAAGCTCGTCGCCGAAGGCATCGCCACTCAGCTCGAGCGGAGGGTCAGCTTCCGCCGCGCGATGAAGAAGGCGGTCCAGACGGCGATGAAGTTCGGCGCCAAAGGCATCCGCGTGAACTGCGCCGGTCGCCTTGGTGGAGCCGACATGGGCCGTCGCGAGTGGTATCTCGAGGGTCGCGTTCCCCTGCACACGCTGCGGGCGGACATCGACTACGGCCTCGCCGAAGCCAAGACCACCTACGGCATCATTGGTGTCAAGGTTTGGATCTTCAAAGGCGAAGTCCTCGAAGCCGAAGCTAGATTTTAATCGACGAGGCGCTCGCCTTGCGGGCGCCCGAAAGTGGTGCGCTCGCGCGTCGCTTTCACTACTAAGGAGTCAATCATGCTGAGTCCGAAACGAGTACGGTGGCGCAAGCGCCAGAAAGGTCGCATGCGTGGCAAAGCCTACCGTGGGAGCAAGATCTCCTTCGGTAAATACGGCCTGGTCGCGCTCGACCCGCATCGGATCACCGCCCGACAGATCGAGGCGGCGCGTATCGCGATGAACCGTTATATCCGCCGTCAGGGCAAGATCTGGATTCGGATCTTCCCGGACAAGCCGATCACCAAAAAGCCTGCCGAAGTCCGAATGGGTAAAGGTAAGGGTAGCCCCGAAGAGTGGGTCGCCGTGGTCAAGCCCGGCCGGATCCTCTTCGAGATGGACGGCGTGCCGCGTGAAGTGGCCGAAGAAGCCTTCCGTCTGGCGAGCCACAAGCTTCCCGTTAAGACGAAATTCGCGGTGCGAGGAGAGACGCTATGAAAGCCGCCGAGCTCAGAGAAAAGAGTGATGACGAGCTGCGCGACCTCGAGCGCCAGGTGCGCGACGAGCTGTTTCGGCTGAAGATGAAGCACTTCACCGGCCAGCTTCAAAACGTCGCCGACATCCGCCAACGCAAGCGCGATGTCGCCCGCATCAAGACTGTGCTGCGCGAGCGCGAAAGCGCCGCCGGCCAGTGACAAGCGCCCGAGTCAACCAGCCCCAACGGGTAATCGAGTAAGGGACCGGTGCTCGGTCGGGCGGCCTTCGAGGCTCGCCCGCCCACGGCGCCCCCAGGAGAACAAGTATGGCCGAAGAGACGCAAACGGGTAGAGGTCGCAGCAAGACCCGCGTCGGCGAGGTCGTCAGCGACAAGATGGAGAAGACCATCGTCGTGGCGGTCACCCGACAGTACATGCACCCGAAATATAAGAAGTACGTTCGTAAGCAAAAGCGCTACAAAGTGCACGACGAAGAAAACGAATGTCGTGTCGGCGATCGCGTCCTCATCGAGGAAACGCGCCCGCTGTCGAAGCACAAGCGCTGGAAGCTCAAAGAAATTATCGAAAAGGCACCCGTGGTCTGAACGGGTCGCGAGGTCCAAAATGATTCAGATGCAGACGAAACTGGCGGTGGCGGACAACTCCGGCGCCAAGAAGGTCCAGTGCATCAAAGTACTGGGCGGTTCGAAGCGTCGCTACGCATCGATCGGCGATGAAATCATCGTGTCGGTCAAAGAGGCGCTGCCGAATTCGAAGGTCAAGAAAGGCGACGTCGAGCGCGCTGTCGTCGTGCGAACCCGCAAGGAGATCGCCCGCGAGGACGGCACCTACATCCGGTTCGACGACAACGCTGCCGTGCTCATCGACAAGCTGGGACAGCCCCTGGGCACCCGCATTTTCGGGCCGGTCGCGCGCGAACTTCGGGGCCGCAACTATATGAAAATCATCAGCCTGGCGCCCGAGGTTCTCTGAGCCGCGCGTGTCAGCCCCTGATACTACAGATAGAACTCGGGAGTTGTCCGATGCATGTAAAGAAAGGAGATGAAGTAGTGGTTCTCTCCGGAAAAGACCGGGGCCTCCGTGGTGAGGTCCTCGAGGTCGATCCGAAGAAGAACCGCGTCAAGGTGGCTCGCCGCAACATGGTGGTCAAGCACCGTCGGCCCAACCCGCTGACCGGTGAGTCCGGTGCGCGTGTCGAGGTCGAGGGATGGCTGAACGCCTCCAACGTTGGCCTGTACAGCGAAGAGAAGGACGGGCCCGTGCGCACCGGCAAGAAGTTTGTCGGCAAAGGCGGCGAGTTGTACGACACGAAGAACGAAGCGGTCGACAGCTTCGGCGGTGAGCAGCCCGAGCGCATTCAGAAGGTGCGCGTGGGCAAGCAGACCGGTGAAGTCTTCGACGAAATCAAGACGGCCTAAACGGTCCATGCCCGAAGTGGTGGGTTAGCGCCTTGACACCAGTTATTGGGTCCGCTAGGTAAGCCCACCCTCACCGGCGGTGCGCGGCATCGTCGATTTTTTTGTGACGGGTCCGATGGCCAACATGGACCAGAAGCCGGCGGCACAGAAACCTGTCGGCAATGGAGAGTCCGAAGATGTCATTTTTGCAAGAGAAGTATCAAAAGGAAGTCGTACCGGCTCTGATGGAAGAGTTCGGCTACGAAAACCACATGACTGTGCCCGCGATCAAAAAAGTGATCGTCAACATGGGGCTCAGTGAAGCGGTTCAGAACCCGAAGGTAGTAGAAGCCGCCGTGGGCGAGCTGCGCAAGATCACCGGCCAGGAGCCGGTGGTGACCCGCGCACGCCGCTCCATTGCCGGCTTCAAGCTGCGCGAGGGCATGCCCATCGGCACGAAGGCCACCCTTCGCGGCCAGCGCATGTACGAGTTTTTGGAGCGCTTGATTTATGTGGCGCTTCCCCGAGTGCGCGACTTTAAAGGGATCAGCCCGAAATCTTTCGACGGCCACGGCAATTATACCGTTGGCGTCACCGAGCAGATCATCTTTCCGGAAATCAACTACGACGAAGTCGACAAGATTCGCGGCATGAGCATCACGGTCGTTACCTCGGCCGAAAACGATGACGAAGCCCGCAGTCTGTTGACCAAAGTCGGCATGCCCTTCCGGAAGTCGGCGGCTTCCTAACCTAAAGGAGACTAGCTTTGGCACGCAAAGCGCTCGAAGAAAAAGCGAAAAAGAAGAAGAAGTTTAAGGTTCGCGAGTACAACCGTTGTCCGCTGTGCGGACGCTCGCGCGCCTACCTACGCAAGTTCGACATGTGCCGGATCTGCTTCCGTTCGTTGGCCCTCCAGGGAGAGATCCCCGGTGTGGTCAAGGCAAGCTGGTAAAGCAAGCAGACCCGTGTACTCGCCGCTTACGTGGGTTCACGTAAAAGTCGAGTCAGGCCCGCCACGAAGGTAACTTCGCCCCTTGGCCGGGGAGAAGCGTGCCTGCGGGAACCAATTCGTCAGAGAGGAGACAATGGCCAACACCAACGATCCGATTTCGGATTTCCTTACCCGTATTCGAAACGCCCAGATTGCCCACCACGCAAGCGTCTCGATCCCTGGTAGCAAGCTGAAGCGTTCCTTGGCAGAGATCTTGGAGCGCTACGGTTACGTCGCCGCGACTTCGTGGCGTGATGAGGGACCGCAGGGCTTCCTCGACATCGAACTGAAGTACGATGACGAGGACAAGCCGATGATCACGTCGCTCAAGCGCGCCAGCCGTCCTTCGCGTCGGCGTTACGTCAAGGTCGACGAGATCCCCAAGGTCCTCAACGGCTTGGGTATCGCCATTTTGTCGACATCCAAAGGTTTGCTCACCGACAAAGAGGCTCGCGCAGCCAACGTCGGTGGCGAACTTCTTTGCGAGGTTTACTGAGCATTCGCTCCAGGGAGGTTTGTAATGAGTCGCGTTGGAAAACGACCGATTGAAATTCCAGACGGCGTCGACATCAAGATCGACGGTCAAACCGTCACCGCCAAAGGCCCCAACGGCGAGCTGAGCCGCGACGTCTCCGATGTCGTGAGCATCGAGATCACCGACGGCGAGCTGATCGTCAGCCGCCCCGGTGAGTCGCGTCAAGCGCGCAGCCACCAGGGCCTGGTGCGCAGCCTGTTGGCCAACATGGTCGACGGGGTGTCCAAAGGCTTCACCCGTGAGCTCGAGATTCACGGCGTCGGCTATCGTGCCGAGCAGCACGGTCAGTATATTCGTTTTGATCTGGGCTTCAGCCACCCGGTCCTGTTCGAACTTCCCGAGCAGATCGAAGTGGCAATCGAGCGCCAGACGCAGCTGAAGTTGACCAGCCCCGACAAAGAGCTTCTGGGACAGGTGGCCGCCAAGATTCGTGGTCTGCGTCCGCCGGAGCCGTACAAGGGCAAAGGGATTCGCTACAAAGACGAGCGAATCATCCGGAAGGTCGGTAAGGCTGGAGCTGCTTAAGGATGATGGCTGGCCCGTGTCGGCGCTGTTTGGCAGCGTCGGCGCGGCCGCCGCGAAATGGCAGAGGATAGCAATGCTTAAGAAACGTGAATTGAAGAGCAAGCGGCAGCGCCGCAAGCGCAGCATCCGAAAGAAGATTTTGGGCACGCCCAATCGCCCGCGCCTTTCGGTGTACCGCTCCAACAAGCACATTTATGCGCAGGTGATCGACGACATCAATGGCCACACAGTGGCCAGCGCCTCCACGGTAGATAAGGAGATGCGTGACGATGTCGCCGACCTGGAAAAAGAAGAGCAGGCTCGTCAGATCGGCAAACGATTGGCCGAGCGAGTCAAAGAGAAAGGAATTGAAAAAGTCGTCTTCGACCGAAACGGCTTCATCTATCATGGCCGCGTCGCGGCCGTGGCGGACGGAGCGCGCGAAGGCGGGCTTGAATTCTAAAGGGAGTCACTGTGGCTTACGGAAGAAGAAGAGACGACAATAATCTTGTCGACAACGTCATCGACATCAACCGCGTCTCGAAGGTCGTCAAAGGCGGCCGTCGGTTCAGCTTTGGTGCGCTGGTGGTCGTGGGTGATACCGACGGAAAAGTCGGCGTCGGCCACGGCAAGGCCAACGAGGTTCCCTCGGCGATTCGCAAGGGAAACCAGGCGGCACAAAAGGCAATGATCGACGTGCCGTTGGTCGAAGGCGGTACGATTCCGTACGCGGTCATCGGCCAGCACAACTCGGGCCGGGTGCTGTTGAAGCCCGCCAGCCCGGGTACCGGCGTGATCGCCGGCGGTGCGGTGCGTGCGATTCTCGAGGCGGCCGGGGTGCAGAACATCCTGACCAAGAGCTTGGGGTCGAATAACCCGCACAACGTCGTCGGTGCGACTATGGACGCGCTCAGGCAGCTGCGCCACCCCGACGAGTATCGTCGGCGCTTGGGTCAGCCCCTGGACGAAGAACAAGAGTAAGTGCGTCAGCCTCGCCGTGGCGGGGCGCGCCGATGAGTGCGAATGGTCTTCGGCCCTATGGTCGGAGACTCGAGCACGGGATGAATTATAATGGCACAGTTGAAAGTAGAACTGCTGCGCAGCCTCTCGGGCCGCACGCAGTCGCAGCGTCAGACTGCCAAGGGCCTGGGGCTTCGCAAGAGGCACCAAACCGTAATTGTAGACGACACGGCCGCCAATCGCGGGATGATCAACAAGATCTCGCATATGGTCAGTGTCGAAGAACTAGAGGAGTGACCAATGGATCTGAGCGAACTCAAGCCGCCCCAAGGCGCCCGTCACAAAGACAAGCGCGTCGGTCGCGGAACAGGTAGCACGCTCGGCAAGACGAGTGGTCGCGGTCAGAAAGGTCAGAAATCCCGCAGCGGTGGCAATGTGCACCCGCGTTTCGAGGGTGGCCAGATGCCGCTGTTCCGCCGTCTTCCCAAACAGGGATTCCGCAATTGGAATGCGAAGCGGGTGGCTGTCGTTAACGTGCGGGCCCTCGACCGAGTCTTCGAAGACGGCGCGACCGTCGATCTGGAGACGCTGAGCGAGCAGGGCCTCATCAAAGGACAATTCGACGAAGTCAAAATCCTCGGTGACGGCGAATTGACAAAAGCGCTGACCGTCAAGGCGCACAAGTTCAGTTCGTCGGCTCGCCAGAAGATCGAGTCTGCCGGGGGCACCGCAGAGGGCGTCTAACGTGGCTACAAAGTTCTCCGATATTACGAAGGTTCCCGAACTCCGACGACGGATCCTGTTTACGCTGGGCGTACTCGCCCTGTACCGGGTCGGTGTGTTTATCACCGTCCCGGGCGTCAATAGAGCCGCCATGTCCCAAATTGTGGGCGGAGCAGGCGGGGGCTTTCTCGGGCTGGTTAACCTGTTTACCGGAGGTGCCATCGAACTGATGAGCATCTTCGCGCTGGGTATCATGCCCTACATCTCCGCCTCCATCATCTTGCAGCTGATGACGGTGGTCGTTCCGGCTATCGAACGGCTCAAGAAGGAGGGGCAACAGGGCCAGAAGAAGATTACGCAGTATACGCGTTACGGCACGGTCCTGCTGGGCGTGATCCAGGGTTTCGGCATCTCGCTGTATCTGGAGAACCTCAACGACACCAACCCCGAGCTCGGCCTTTTGCTCGAGCCGGGGTGGGGCTTCCGACTGCTGACGTGTCTGACGTTGACCGCAGGCACCGTCTTTGTGATGTGGCTCGGTGAGCAGATTACCGAGCGAGGAATCGGTAACGGTATCTCCCTGATCATTACGGGAAGTATCATTGCCTCGTTCCCGACCACGATCATTCAGACGTACTCGCAGTTTGAGACCGGAGCGATCTCTACGTTTACGATCATCGCCATCCTGGTGATCGCGTTGGTGGTGACTGGGTTCATCACCTTCATGGAGACCGCGCAGCGGCGCATTCCGCTGCAGTACGCCAAGCGTATGGTCGGTAGGCGCATCTATGGTGGTCAAACCCACCACTTGCCGCTGAAGGTCAATATGGCCGGGGTTATCCCGCCGATCTTCGCCGTCTCGATCATGATGTTCCCGACGACCATCGCCAGTTACTTCCAGGATCACGCGATCGGGCAGTGGATTCAGACGGTGCTGGTGCCAGGCGACTGGCGCTATAACCTGCTGTACTCGGCGATGATCATCTTCTTCTGCTTCTTTTACACGGCGGTCCAGGTCAACCCGGTCGACATCGCCGACAACCTCAAGAAGTCGGGAGCCTTCGTGCCTGGGATTCGTCCCGGCAAGAAGACTGCCGAGTACATCGATGATGTGCTCAGCCGCTTGACGATGGCCGGTTCGGTCTACCTGGCTGCCGTGTGTGTGATGCCCTTTTTCCTTCAGGATCAATTGGGCGTGAACTTTCACTTCGGTGGCATCAGTTTGGTGATTGCAGTCAGCGTCTCGCTCGACACGGTCACCCAGATCGAGAACCATCTCATCACGCGGCACTACGACGAGTTCGGCTCCGGCAGGCAGCGCACCACCCCCAACGGTCAAACCGGTGGTGGAGGTGGCGGCATCAAGGGCCGCGATCGAACCGATACGTAGCCGAAGCCACGCGCCGGTTGGCCGGTGCAGGCTGAGAGACAAGAGCGGTAAACCGGTCTCGTTTACGGGCCGGTTTGCTGCGTTTTTGAAATGCGACGGATTGAGATATGGCCAAGACGAAATTGATGATGTTGGGACCTCCTGGTGCCGGCAAAGGTACTCAGGCGCAACAGTTGGCGGAAAAGTTCGACATTCCCCAGATCTCCACCGGAGATATGCTGCGAAGCGCGCGGCGAAAGGGGACCGAGTTGGGCAAAGAGGCCGCCAAGTTCATGGACGCCGGCGAACTCGTGCCCGACGAAGTGGTCATCAGGATCGTCAAGGAGCGATTGAGCGAGCCGGATGCCGAGGGCGGTTTTATCCTAGACGGATTCCCGCGCACGGTCGGCCAGGCCGAAGCTCTCGACGAGATGGGTGTCGAACTCGAGGCCGTGCTTAACATCGAGGTCAGCGAAGAGGAGGTCGTGCGACGATTGGGCGGGCGGCTGAGCTGCCCGAACTGCGGCGCGACCTTCCACGAAGAGTTCAAGCCGCCCACTGAAGAGGGCGTGTGTGACGAGTGCGGCAGCGATTTGGTCAAGCGCCCCGACGATCGCCCGGAGGCGATTCGAGAGCGGCTCAAGGCCTACCATGCTAAGACCGCACCGCTGGTCGACTATTATCGCGACCAAGGCGTGTTGATCGACGTCGACGGAGAGGGAACTCCCGACGAGGTCTACGGGCGCGCCGAGGCGGCGATCAGCGACTGATCAGGCGATCGCCGCAGAGGCGATCGGCGAAGGCGACCTGGCGGAGGACGCGATCCCGCCAATGAGGGCGTCTGGAGAGGGGTTGGCTTTCCGAAAACGGGAAGAAACCCTCTTGGGCTTGACTTTGTCGGCCCGAATATGTATGTAACGCCCCCTTCCCGGGAACCTTGTTCTCGAGTGGGGAACAAACGAAACATCGCATCAATCACATCGGGTGAGCGATAGATGGCTAAAGAAGAAGCAATTGAGGTCGAAGGTACAGTGGTCGAGCCGCTGCCCAATGCCATGTTCCGTGTGGAACTGGAAAATGGGCACACCGTGCTCGCTCACATCTCCGGGAAGATGAGGATGCACTACATCAAGATCCTCCCCGGGGACACCGTGACGGTAGAACTGTCTCCGTACGATTTGACGCGCGGACGCATTGTCTATCGCCAGAAGTGACCTGCACGATAATCGAAGCTTTCAGATACAACGCCTGCCCGGGCCCGACGGCTCGGTGTGGGCAGTGAGGTGAGAAAATGAAAGTCCGTCCGTCTGTCAAAAAGATCTGCGACAAGTGCAAGATCATTCGCCGCAAAGGCGTGGTCCGGGTCATCTGTGAGAACCCTCGCCACAAGCAGCGCCAGGGTTAAGCCCCGGGCACGACGAAACTGAGGCGGCGGTCGACGCACATGTCGGCTTACGCATAATTGAGAATTAGGAGTCTTACCGTGGCACGCATCGCTGGTGTCGACTTGCCGCGCCGGAAGCGGCTCGAAATCGCTCTGACTTATATCTACGGCGTGGGGCATTCCCGCGCGAAAGAGATCGCCGAAAAAGCGGGGATCGACGGAGCGACCAAAGTTCAAGAGTTGACCGAGGAGGAGGTTCGCTCCATCCGTACGGTCATCGACAACGACTACAAGGTCGAAGGTGACCTGCGTCGTGAGGTGCAGATGAACATCAAGCGCCTCAAGGACCTGGGTTGCTATCGCGGCCTGCGTCATCGCAAAGGCCTGCCGGTGCGCGGCCAGCGCACTCGCACCAACGCGCGTACCCGTCGTGGTCCGCGTCGTGCGATGATTCGCAAGCGCCGATAAACGGCGGCGAGTCGAAAAGAGAAGTTACACGAAGAGATTCGTACAAAATATCAGTCGGTTCGCCCGGGCCGGCGCGCACCCTGGAGGCCAAGATGGTGTCCAGGCAGTGGCGTGCTGGCTGAGTGCGAACGAACGGAGAGAGAATGGCCAAGGGCAAGGGAAAACGAGGAAAGCGCAAAGCCCGCCGCACCGTGCAGGTGGGAGTGGCGCATATCCAGGCGACGTTCAACAACACGATCGTGACCATCACTGACACCAACGGCAACGCGTTGTCGTGGTCGAGCGCCGGCGCACGTGGCTTCAAAGGCTCGCGTAAGTCGACGCCGTACGCCGCTGGCGTGGCCGCCGAAGACGCTGCCAGAAAGGCCCAGGACGAGTACGGCCTCAAGAAAGTGTCGGTCAATCTGAAGGGACCGGGTACCGGCCGTGAGTCGGCGCTTCGTTCGCTTCAGTCGGCGGGTCTGAAAATCACGAAGATCCGTGACGTCACGCCCCTGCCTCACAACGGATGCCGCCCGCCCAAGCGTCGGCGCGTCTGAGCTGAGCCTGTAGAGAAATTTAATCGATTGAACCTCGGTGCTGCGCGCTCATGGAAGCGCGCCGGCGCCGAGGCTTACCTTAAGTACGTGGTGCGGAGGCAAATTCCATGTTTCACCGAAACTGGCGAGACCTGATCAAGCCTCGCGAGGTGTCCATCGACCAGCGCTCCAAGAGCGAGACGTATGCGAAGTTCGTATGCGAGCCGCTCGAACGAGGCTACGGAATCACGGTCGGCAATGCACTTCGGCGAATTCTGTTGAGTAGCATCGTCGGTTCGGCGGTGACGAAGGTCAAGATTGAGGGTGCGCTGCACGAGTTTACCAGCCTGCCCGAGATCAAAGAGGACGTGGCCGACATCATCCTGAACCTCAAGGAGCTTCGCCTGAGTCTGAACACCGATGAGGCCCAGACCGTCGAGATCGACGTCGAGGGTCCCAAGGTGGTCACCGGTGAGGATGTCGCTGGTAGCGGCAACGTGAACGTGCTCAACCCCGACCACGTGATCGCGACTGTCTCCGAAGGCGGACGGCTGCAAATGCAGCTTACCGTCGATCACGGCCGTGGCTACGTGCCCGCCGAGGAGAACAAGGATGAGGACGACCCGATTGGGACCATCCCGATCGACAGTCTCTTCAGCCCGATTCGCAAGGTCAACTACAAGATCACCAACGCGCGTGTCGGTCAGCGTACCGACTACGACAAGCTGACGCTCGAAGTGTGGACCGACGGCTCGGTGCACCCGGAGGACGCGGTTGCCTACGGCGCCAAAATCCTCAAAGAGCAGGTGACCATTTTCATCAACTTCGACGAGACCGTCGAGCCGGATCTTCCCGAAGAGGAAGAAGAGCCAGAGTTCAACGAGAATCTGCTCAAGCCGATCGACGAACTCGAGTTGTCGGTGCGAAGCTTCAACTGCCTCCAGAGTGCAGGTATCAAGTATGTCGGTGACTTGGTCCAAAAGACCGAGGCCGAGATGCTGAAGACCAAGAACTTCGGGCGCAAGTCCCTTAAAGAAATCAAAGAATTGCTCGCTGAGATGGATCTCGAGCTCGGAACGGACCTGGAAAACTGGCCGCCGAAAGATCTCGAGAAGAAGTCCGCAGAGGGCTAAGCTAGTTTGGAAGGATAAAGAGCCATGCGACATCGCAAAAGAGGACGAAAGCTCGGCAGAGACGCGGCCCACCGCAAAGCCACTCTGCAGAACCTGGCCAAGAGCTTGGTTCACTACGAGATGATTCAAACGACCGACGCGAAGGCCAAAGAGCTTCGCAAGCTTGCCGACCGGCTGATCACGCTGGGTAAAGACGGCACCTTGCACGCTCGCCGTCAGGCCCTGGCGGTGCTCCAAGACAAGGAGCTCGTGGGCAAGGTCTTCGACGACCTCGCTCAGCGCGAGGAGATTGCCGGACGTCAAGGCGGTTACTCCCGCATCATCAAGGTCGGCAACCGAAACGGCGACAACGCCCCGATCTCGCGCATCTCGTGGGTCGGAGCTACGCTGGAAAGCACCGAAGATCTGCGCTACCCGGCGCACATCCGTGAGCTCATCGAGACCGAAGAGGTCGTCGAAGAGGGCGAGGAAGAATAATCTCGCCACCAGAACGATTTGGAAGACGCCCCGGCTATGAACTAGTCGGGGCGTTTTTTGTTTCGACAAACGTGACGGTGATGTCACACAGTCTTGTCGGCGTGCGCTATAATGGGCGCGGATTTAGATCGACTCGACGATCCCGCCGTTGATACCACAAGAAGACAGTCCTCCGGCTTCCCTGACGGATCGCAGCTATGAAACTCCGCAAGTATGTTCTCTCCATCGCATTGTTGGCCGCAAGCGTCGCCGCGGGTTGTTCGAGCCAAAAGGCCTCGAGTCCCTCCGAGGACGAATCGGCGACGCGGCAGCCGGCGACGGAGCAGAAGGCGCCTGAGGGGCTCGACAAGCCCAAGCGCATCATCTTGCTCATTGGAGACGGGATGGGCGTCCCGGCCGTCAGCGCGGCGAGCTATGCGCACGGTGAGCCCCTGGCGATGTTGGGAATGGAGAAGATGAACTGGATGACGACTCATTCGTACGAGTTCGTCACCACCGACTCCGCCGCGTCGGCCAGCGCGATCGCGACGGGAAAGAAGAATCACTACGAGGGCGTCTCGGTCAAACCCGGCACGACCAAACAAAACGAAGAAGACAAAAAGCAGCACCTCAAGACGGTGCTCGAGAAGGCAGAAGAGTCGGGTTGGCGCACCGGCCTCGTGTCGACCAGCAAGATCGTACACGCCACGCCGGCCGCCTTCGCAGCGCACCGTGCGAACCGACGCAGTTATGACGCGATCGCCCGCGATATGTACGCGTCGGGGGTCGACGTGCTCCTGGGTGGCGGCCCACGCTACTTTAGCAAGCGCGCCGACGGCGAGGACCTTCTCGCGGCTTTCGAGAAGAAGGGATATAAGGTCGCGCAAACCAAAGAAGAGATTCAGCAGGCTAGCGAGTTGACCACCAAACTCATCGGCCTCCCCCACGATCCCGATTTCCCACCTGCTGGCGATCCCAACCGGGCGATGACGCTGGCGGAAATGACCCAAAGCGCGTTGGCCGTCCTCGATAGGGATAACGACGACGGATTTTTTCTGATGGTCGAGGGCTCCCAGATTGATTGGAGGGGCCACGATCTCGATGGCGAGGGCGTGGTCAAAGAGACGCTCGACTTCGACGGCGCCGTAAAGGCCGCGCTCGACTACGCCCGCGAGCGTGACGACACGCTGGTCGTGGTGACGTCAGACCACGAGACTGGCGGGCTGGCGGTGTTGGACCCTCCGTACACGGATCGCTTCTCGGGCGCGCTCGGTGGTTCAGAAAAGGCAGAGGGGCTGGTCAGCTTTCCGAAGGAGGCCGGTGAGCAAGAGGTCCCGAAACTCGCAGCAGAGATCGCGCTCGGTCGGGACGGAAAGACGAAGACATTCGGTCCGGCCTACGCTGAGAGCGGGTATATGAATACGGTGTTTGGTCACCTCTCGCTGGCGAGCCGCTCTCAGTGTGCGTCCGCCAGGGAGTTTACGGGCCTTCACACACCGTCACTTGTGCCGGTGTTCACCCAGGGCAAGGCCGCCGAGTATGTCGCCGAGAGCGAAGACAACGCCGAGCTCGGTCAGCGCCTCTTGAAGTTGGTCGGCAGCGAGTTTGTGGCCGCACCGAACCCGGTCGGCCCGGCGAATCCGAAACGTGCGGCTCAGAAGCCGCAGAATATCATCATCATGGTGGGCGACGGGATGGGCATTGGCGCGTTGACCGCGGCCGAGTATGGCCGAGGCTCGCTGGCGATGCGCAAGCTGCCGGTCGAGGGGCTGGTTTCGACACACGCCGCCGATCGGCTCGTGTCGGATTCGGCCGCTGGCGCTACGGCGCTGGCTACCGGCAAGCGTACGAACTCGGGCGCCGTGGGGATGGCACGGAATGCTGAAGGCTTGGTGTCGGCCCAGACGCTCATCGAACAAGCCGAGGCCAAGGGGATGGCCACGGGTTTGGTCACCACCACCACGCTCACCCATGCCACACCGGCGGCATTCTTCGCCCATCAGGCTGATCGTGGCGAGGAATCCAAGATCGCCGACCAGTTTGTCGACCTGCCCACGCGAGTCGCGGGCTCAGACGGTGTTGACGTGGCCTTCGGTGCAGGCGCTCAGATCTTTGGCGAGGCTCGCATTGCGAAGCTCGAGGAACGAGGGGTCGTCGTGGAGTCTGCCTGGAGCGACACGTTGCCAAAGGGGAAGCAAGTCGTTCGCTTTCTGGGCGAAAAAGGAATGGCCCCGGCGTCCGAGCGCATGAATGACGAGGATGCGTCGACGCCGACGTTGCGTCAGATGACGCGCGCGGCGATCAACCAGTTGTCGCAGTCGAACAACGGTTTTGTCCTCGTCGTCGAAGGAGGCCAGATCGACTGGGCGCAGCACGGATTGGCACGTGACAAAAGCCTCATCGACGAGGTGGCCGATTTTGACGACGCGGTCGCAGAGGCACACGCGTTCGCGCGCCGCGACGGTAATACGCTGCTCGTAGTGACCGCCGACCATGATCACACGACGTCTGTCATCGACGACCACTACCAATTCGACAACTGCTCCTGCGCGGCGGCCGTGGAGTGTGGCGGCGATTTCGAGCTCGAGAAGATCGAGGCCGCCGTCGACAAGGTCGGCTTTAATGAAGGTCTGACCGACACCACGTTGCAGGGCAAATATTCGCCGCTGGAGATCTCGATCCAGTACGCTTGGCTGGTCCAGGAAGGCGCAAAGCGTGCGGGGCGCCCGGGCCCGCATTCGGCGAACTTCGTGCCGCTCTTTGCCTATGGTCCCCAGTCGGACGCTTTCGGTGGATTCAACGATATCCCCGACATCGGCGCGTTGCTCCAGCAGGCGCTGCGCTAATCCTAACGCCGCAGGGCGGCGAAGAACTGGTCGAGGAGGGCGCGGCTCTTGGTGCCGGTCGAGCTCTCGACGCCCAGGTTGACGTCGAGCGCCCACGTTCCGAAGTCGTCGGCCCGCGCAGCGTTGTCGGGAGTGAGCCCGCCTCCCAAGAGGATCCGGTCGCGGCTGCGGGCGTCGAGTTCTCCGAGAAGCGACCAGTCGAAGATGGCGCTTTTGCCTGCGCGGCCGCGCTCGAAGTTGTCGAGCAGGATGCGGTCGGCGTGGATGGACGACAGGTTGGGCAACTTGCCATCGACGTGAACCGCCTTCCAGATTTCGGTCTTGCGGGGGATGCGGCGTCGAAGCTCGAGGATGTAGTCGTTGCTCTCACGGCCGTGAAGTTGCACCGCGCTCATGCTCAGCCGCTCGGCACAGCAGGCGATTTCGTCCATCGAGTCGTCGACAAAGACACCGACGAACTCCAGGGGCGCCGCCGCACAGATGACCCGCGCGGCGTCGTAGTTGACGTGACGCGCCGAGCCCGGCGCGAAGATAAGCCCGCCGTGAGTGGCGCCCGCCTGCCATGCGGCTCGCGCGTCGGCAGGATGCGCCAAGCCACAGACCTTGACCCGGCCAAAGATAAGCTCTCGAAGTGCTCGCGGGACGTCGCCCGAATCGACCAGCGACCCTCCGGTGAGCACCGCGTCGAAGTGGGCGCGCAGTGCGACGATCTGGCGGTGGTCGTCGAAACCGCCCAGTGAAATGACGGTGCAGTCGTCGGGCACCTTCGGGGCGAGCTCGCGGGTATGCCCCAGATCGAAACTCATGTCGTCGAAGTTGCGGTTATCGATGCCGACCAGCGAGATGCCGGCGTCGAGCACCTGGTCGAGATCGTCGCTATTTCGCACCACCCCGACCACGTCGAGGTTGACTGAGCGCGCCGCGGAGACGCACTCGTCGAAGACCGCCGGGGTGACCACGGCGGGCATCAGCGTGATGGCATCGGCCCCGAACTCACGCGCCTCGTGGACCTGATAAGGCTCGACGACGACGTCGTCGCAGACCACCGGAAGGTCGACCACGTCACGGATCGCGCGGACTTTTTGACGATTCTGCTCGAAGCGTCCCTCGCGAAAGCTGATCGCGACGGCCTGGGCGAAGGGCGCGAAGGTGCGTGCAAGCGCGGCGGGGTCGATCTCGCCGGTGGACTGCTCGCCGAAGGCCAATGCCTGTTCGCATTCGAGAATGTAGCCGAGCCGATCGCCGGCCAGCGCGTCTGCGAGGCTGCGGTTCGACGGTCGTTGTTGACGGGCGTGTGCGGAGACATCTCGGTCTTGCGCGCGTTGCTCGAGTGCGGTGCGCGTCTGATTGACCAGGTCTTCGAGTGCCATCGGAAAACCCTACTTTGAGTCGTGTATTCGAGAACCTGTAGTGCCTTTCAATGCTGCGGCACGTCTGGAACCTAGCCGCGAGTTAGAATTCGTGAAGGTTTGGGCGCGTGGGTGGCAGGTGGAGGTCGAGGTCCCTAGTGTTGGAGTCGTTGACCGAACCCTGCTCAACCCGTAGGATAGCCGCCCCCTGAGCAGTTCCTGTTTGGAGTAAACACCATGGCCAGAAGAACGACGACGCGTGACCTGCACGAGCTGTACGAGGCCGGCATCCCCATCACAATGGTGACCTGCTACGACTACACGTTTGCGCGTCTGGTAGAGAAAGCCGAGATCGACACGATTCTCATCGGTGACAGCCTCGGCAACGTGATGCAGGGCCAGGATACGACCCTGCCGGTGACCGTCGAGGATATCATCTACCACTGTCGGGCGGTCGTGCGCGGGAACCACAGCGCGCTCATCGTCGCCGACATGCCCTTTATGAGCTACCAGGCGAGCTTCGAGGAGGGGATGCGCAACGCTGGGCGTCTGCTCAAGGAAGGGGGCGCGCAAGCCGTCAAGGTCGAAGGAGGGCGGGCCGTCGCGCCGCTGGTCGAGCAGATGAGCGCCCACGGGATTCCGGTGGTCGGCCATCTGGGCTTGACCCCTCAGTCGGTGCACAAGCTCGGCGGCTACCGAGTGCAAGGCCGAGGCGAGGCCGCCGGCCAAGAGCTGCTGGCGGACGCCAAGGCACTCGAAGAGGCCGGCGCGTTCATGTTGGTGCTCGAGATGGTGCCCACCGAGCTGGCCCAAAAGGTCACCGAGAGCCTGTCGATTCCGACCATCGGCATCGGGGCGGGCAACGTGACGAGCGGCCAGGTGCTCGTGCTTCAGGATCTGCTCGGGATGAACCAGAGCTTTACCCCCAAGTTTTTGAAGCGCTTTGCCAACCTCGAAGAGACGGTGACCGAGGCCCTCGGCGCTTACCGCGATGAGGTTCGCGAGCGCAGCTACCCCGGCGACGAGCATTCCTTCGACTAATCGAGGGCGTCGAGCACCCGCTGGAGCGCCTTCAAGTCGACCGGCTTGGTCAGGTGCTCGTCAAATCCGGCTTCGGCCGACCGCCGACGGTCTTCCGGTTGTCCGTAGCCGGTCAACGCGATCAGTTCGAGTCCATCGAGTGAGGCGTCTTTCTGGACCGACCGCGCCAATTCGTACCCGCTGGCGCCGGGCAGGCCCAGATCGCAAAAGACCACGTCGAAGTCTTGGCTCGAGAGCTCCTCGAGTGCCTCCGAGACCCGATGGGCCACGGTCACTCGATGGCCCTTGAGTTCGAGCAAGTCTTGTAGCATCTGCGCTGCATCGGGGTTGTCTTCGACCACCAGAATGCAGCGTGACCCTGCTTCCTGGGGACGAGCCGCCGAGTCCTCGACGGCGGGCGCCTCGACCAGGGGCAGGCGGACCACGAACTCCGCGCCGCTCCCCCGGCCGGGGCTGTACGCCGAGATTGTTCCCCCATGAAGCTCGGCCAGATTCTTGGCGAGCGCCAGCCCCAGCCCCAGGCCCCCTGCAGACCGCGCGAAGTCTTGCGCTTCTTGGCGAAATGCCTCGAAAATCGACGGCAGCAACTCGCTGCGTATGCCGACCCCAGTGTCGGTGACACGTACCACGGCTTCGTCGTCGTCTTCGAACACTTCGACCAAGATGCGACCGGGCGGTTCGGTAAACTTGATGGCGTTGCTCATAAGATTGCCGAAGATCTGGGTGAGGCGCACCGGGTCGCCGGTGACCCAAACGGGGGTGTTCGAGATGGACGCTCCAATCTGCAGGTCGCGAGCCTCGACTTGGCTCGACTGGTCGTTCAGGAGTTCCTGCAACAGCTCGCGTAGATCGAGGGTCTCTTGACTCAGCGAGATCTTACCACGCGCGATACGCGACACTTCCAGCAGCCCATCGATGATGCCGGCCATATGATCAGATTGGCGCTCGAGCACGCGGGCAGCATTGACCAGACGCGGGTCATCGTCGTGAGCCGCCATCTTGACCACGTCGGTCGCGCTCTGCACGGCCGCAAGCGGGTTTCGCAGCTCGTGGCCGAGCATGGCCAGGTACTCGTCTTTGCGCCGGTCGGCTTCATGGAGGCGGTCTTTGCTCTCGCGCAGCGCTTCTTCCATGCGAACCCGTTCGGTCACGTCGCGGAAGATATGCGCGGCGCCGAGTAACCGGTCTTCCTCGTCGTAGATCGGGTTGAAGCGCAACTCGTAGACGCGCATCTCGTCTTCGGATGGTCCGAACTCCATGGTGGTCGTGAATGACTCCCCATCGAGCGCGCGGCTCCACAGCTTCTTGGCTTTGCGCTGTTCCTCGGGCCATGGCGCCATCGCCTCGATCATGCTGGTGCCCACCTTAATCTGCTGGCCCCACAGCTTTTCGAACTCTCGAGAATAGGCCTCGTTGAAATAGAGGTAGCGAAAGTCACGGTCTTCGGCGGCGATCATGTCTTCGGTGCCCCGGGTGATGCCCTCGATGAGGCTATGGGCGCGGCGAAGCTTGTCTGCGGCGCGTTGGCGTGCAGTGGTGTCTTTGAGAATGCCCAGTACACCGGCGACCTCACCGTCATCATTGCGAAGAGGCGTGCACGAGACGCTCTGATATGCATTGTTTGGCTGACCGCGCGCCTGGAGCACCACGTGGTTGTCCTCCATCCGGCTCGGTTCGCCGGCCAGGCCGCGCTCGACCACCGAGACCAGCTCGGGGAACAGCCTCGGGCCCACTTCCTCGAATGAGCCCCCGAACGCCTCAGGGTGGTCGGGCCCGACGATGTCGGCGAAGGCGTTGTTGTAAAGCCACGTGCGCGCGGCTCCCCAGACAACGAACATTGACTGGCTCGACGCAAGCATCGTGTCGACGACCGTGCGAAGCGTCGGGGGCCAGGCTTCGGGGGGGCCGAGGTCGGCAAGGGTTCCGTCATGGGCGCGGATATGTCCAGCGATGTCACCGCCGTGCTCGAAAGCACTCATTCGAAGTCCCGTGGATTGTCGGATCCGGTACCAAAAGCGACTGCGCCGCAAATATGGGCGCGATCACACGGTTAACAAGCTGCGACCGTGCGTTTCAACAGCGCAGCAAAGCGCTTGTGTGCTTGTCTTTGTCTGGCTGCTCCGCATATTGTGCCCGCCAAGAAGTGCCGAGCCATCGTTGATCACCCTTTTGTCATGTTGCATCTCATGAAAGTCATCGATTCCATCGACGAGCTCCGACGTGCGCGCCGTGCACTGGAGGGGAGCGTCGCGTTTGTTCCGACCATGGGCTATTTGCACGAAGGGCACCTCGAGCTGATGCGCGAGGCCAATCGCCGTGCCGACCACCTGGTGGTGAGCATCTTCGTCAACCCCACGCAATTTGCGCCCGGCGAAGATCTCGACGCCTACCCGCGCGACCCGCAAGGGGATCAGAACAAATGCGCCGAACTCGGCACCGAGCTTCTGTTCATGCCCACCCCCGACAACATGTATGCCGGCGACCACGCCACCACCGTCGAGGTGGCCGGGCTCGACGAGGTGTTGTGCGGCCAGAGCCGGCCGACGCACTTTCAAGGGGTCTGCACTGTCGTCAGCAAGCTGTTCAATATCGTCGCCCCTGATGTGGCCATCTTCGGCGAGAAGGATTACCAACAACTGGCTATCCTGCGGCGCATGACGCGTGACCTGAACTTCCCCATCGAGATTGTCGGCGTGCCCACGGTGCGTGAAGAGGATGGCCTGGCCATCTCGAGTCGCAACAAATATCTCGACGGCCAGCAGCGTCAGGATGCGCGTTGCTTGTCCCAGGCGCTTGCCATGGCGTGGCGAGCGTACGAGCGAGGCGAGCGTGATGCCGAGAAGTTGGTCGGGGTGGCCAAAGCGCGGCTGAGGGAGACGGTGCAGCTCGACGCGATCGACTACGTCGAGTGCGTCGACCCGGACTCGCTGGAGCGCCTGAATGGTGACAAGCGATACATCGATGAGCAGCGTGGGGCTGTGCTGGCAATGGCCGTACAGGTCGGCCACGCACGCCTGATCGACAACCTGAGGCTTGACAGACCCCTGCCGGACGCGCTTAGGTGAGCGCGCACTAACTTAGGTGGCGATTTCGGTCGCGTGTTCTGATTCGTCTTCGGGACGAGGGCGACAAGCGTTGGCGGTGGGCAATACACGCGAGATTTGTCTCGAGATCAATGTGCGTTGCTTGACACCGGCGAGGCGGGTGGTTAGGAATGAATGGCGATTCATTTTAGGGTGAATCGTCATTCAGTCGTAACGATTCCAGAGGTATTAACCCGGACCCTGAAGTATGGCTGACGCCGACAAAAAGCGAAGCGACAAGCGCGAGCGCATTCTCGACGGAGCGCTGAAGGCCTTCGCGAAGAAAGGTTTTTACAACACCAAGGTCTCGGAGATCGCCAGCGAAGCTGGTGTGGCGGACGGCACGATCTACTTGTACTTCAAGAACAAAGACGATCTGCTGATCTCTTTGTTCGAGGATCGCATGGAGTGGATCATCGATCGGCTCAAGACCGAGTTGAGCGACATGGAAGGTGGAGCCGTGGCCAAGTTTCGGCACATGGTCACCATTCATTGTCGCCTGGCAGTCGAGAATCCCGAGCTCGCCGAGTTCATCACCGTCGAGCTGCGCCAGAGCGCCAAATTTGTCAAAGAATACGAGAACCCGAAGTTCGGGGACTACCTCAAGATTTTGCAGAGTCTGATCGAAGAGGGCCAGCAGACCGGAGCGATGCGCGACGATGTCGACGTCCGCCTGGTCAGTCGCGCGTGTTTCGGCGCGCTCGACGAGGTGCTCTTGCAGCTGACCCTGTCACAGGCCGGCCCCGAAGAGGTCGACGCCAAAGCCGCGCAGATTGCCGGCATGCTCGTCGACGGACTGGTCGCCAAGTAAATAGATGAAGAAGTAGCACGAAGTTGGTTGGTAACTCTCAATGGAGGGCAACGTGAAGATCCTCACCACGGTAAAGCGGGTCGCAGACCCGGATATGAAGATCAAAATTGCGCCGGACGGCTCGCAACTCGTCACCGAGGGCGCCGAGTTCGTCATGAACCAGATGGATGAGTGGGGCGTCGAAGAGGCGATCCAACTCAAAGAAGAGCACGGCGGCGAGGTCGTGGTGGTCTCGGTCGGCCCGTCCGCGGCGACCAAAGAGATCCGCACCGCACTCGCCATGGGCGCCGATCGCGGCATCCTGGTCGAGACCGACGCCGATCTGGACAGCGACGCGGTCGCCCGCGTGCTGGCCGAAGTGGTCAAAGAAGAGCAGCCCGACGTCATCACGATGGGCAAGCTGTCGCTGGACACCGACCGCAACCAGACCGCGCAGCTTCTGTCGGCCTACCTCGACTACCCGCAGGCGACCTACGCCTACAACGTCGAGATCGCCGACGGTTGGGCCAGTGTCGGCCGCGAGATCGACGGCGGCACCAACACCAAGCGCGTCAAGCTGCCGGCGATCATCACCGCCATCGAGCGCCTCAACGAGCCGCGCTACGCCAGCCTGCCGGGCATCATGAAGGCCAAGCGCAAGCCCATCGACACCAAGAGCCCCGAAGATCTGGGCGTCGACATCGCCCCGAAGGTCAAGGCGGTCCAGTACGAGCTTCCGCCCGAGCGTGAAGCCGGTGAGATCGTCGAGGATGTCGACGAGCTGATCAGCAAGCTCAAGAACGAAGCAAAAGTGCTCTAAATGCTCGGTTTGGCGGCCCGGGGTCGACCCTCGGGCCACGCGCAACCCGAAGATTGAACTTAGATTGAGGAGTTGATCATGGCCAACGTACTCGTTGTTGCCGAACATCAGGATGGCAAGCTTCGCAAGGTGACGCTGCCGACGATCACCTTTGGTGAACAGGCTGCCGAAGTCGTCGGCGGAGAAGTCCACGTGCTCGTGCTGGGTCACGGCGTCGATGCCATTGCCGACGAAGTCGCCAAGTATGGCAACGTCGCCAAGGTGCACTACGCCAACTCGGCGGCCCTCGAAAAATACACCGCCGAGGGCTTCGCCCCGGTGATCGCTCAGGTGGCCGAGCAGGTCGACGCTGAGATCGTCGCCGCACCTGCCAGCGCCCAGGGCACCGATTACCTGCCCCGCGTGGCCGTCGCGCTCGACGCCGGCATGGTCACCAACGCCATCAAGGTGTGGGACGACGGTGGCGTGCGCTTCCAGCGCCCGATGCTGTCGGGCAGCGTGCTCGAGACCGTCGAGGTGACCACCCCGCGCAAAATCGCCGCGGTGCGTACCACCGACTTCGACGACGCCAAAGAAGGCGACGGCGCGCCGGTCGAGACCGTCGAGCTCGGCGAGAGCCGCGACGACGTCGAATTCGTCTCGATGGAGCTCGTCAAGAGCGAGCGCCCCGAGTTGACCGACGCCGACGTGGTCATCGCCGGTGGCCGCGGACTCAAGTCCGGTGAGGCCTTCGAGATGCTCGAAGAGATGGCCGACCTGTTCGGTGGCGCCGTGGGCGCCAGCCGCGCGGCCGTCGACAGCGGCTATGCCCCCACCGACTGGCAGATCGGCCAGACCGGTAAGGTCGTCGCCCCGAACCTGTACGTGGCGATCGCCATCAGCGGCGCCATCCAGCACCTTTCGGGCATGAAAGGCTCGAAGGTCATCGTCGCCATCAACAAGGATGCCGAGGCGCCCATCTTCCAGGTGGCCGACTACGGACTTGTGGCCGATGCCTTCAAGGTCGTGCCCGAGCTGAACGAAAAGCTCAAGTCGATGGGGCTGGGTAGCTAAATCAAGTCGCCCAAAGCCATCCGGCTCGACGCGGGAGCGCACATGCGCTCCCGCGTTTTTTTTTGCCCGCACATTTGTTAGGGTTCCGCGACGCTCTCGATCTCGAACACTGGGGGAGCTGGCTGCGCTGGACGAGCGCGAGTTCTCCTCTCAATAATTGAATGACAGTGCCACGAGCCGCTCGGCTCGTCGTGTGTGATTGGTTTTTTTAGGAGTCGTAGTCATGATGTATCGAAGTTCGTACCGGCAGGTCCTCGCGGTACTCGTGGTGGGCCTTTGGGCAGGCATGGCGGGCGTGAGTTGCGCGCCGGAGTTCACCGACGAGCAATGTGCCACCGACCAAGATTGCTTTCCCGACGAGTTCTGCTCGGCACAGGGCATCTGTCAGCCGGGCGCTGGCGGCGACGTCGGCCCCGACGTCGAGCAAGATGCCGACACCGTCGAAATCGCCAGCATCGAAGTCACCCCGCAGTCGGTCGACGTCGCGCTGGGTCTGACCGTGCCGCTCGACGCCACGGCTTTCGACGCCGACGGTAACGAGATCGCGGACGCGACCTTCGAATGGGAGAGCTCCGACGAGGTGGTCGCCACCGTCAACGCCGACGGCGAGGTGACCGGCCTGGAGATTGGCACGGCGACGATCACCGTGACTTCGACCGAAGATCCCTCGGTGCAGGCAACCGCCTCCATCACCGTGGTCGAAGGCGAAGTCGACACTGTCACGGTCGAGCCGAGCGCGGTGACGCTCATCGTCGGCGAGACGCAGACGCTCACGGCGACTGCGCTCAACGAAGCCGGCGAAGAGATCAGCGACCCGCAGGTAACCTGGACGAGCGACGACGAGTCGATCGCCACCGTCGATACCGACGGTACGGTCACCGCGGTTGCCGCCGGCCAGACCACGATCACGGCGACGGTCGAAGGCGTGCAGGCCACGGTCGACGTCGAGGTCCAGCTGGTGCCCGTCGCGCGCATCGAGCTGACCCCGGCCGACCCGACCGTCGAGGTGGGCAGCACGGTGGAACTCACCGCCCAGGCGTTCGACGCCGAGGACAACGAGTTGACCGGCCGCCAGATCACCTGGACGAGCGACGACGAGTCGATCGCGACGATCGATTCGGGTGGCATCGTCACCGGTGTGGCGGAGGGAACCGTGACAATTACCGCCGAAATCGGCGGTGAGACCGCCACGGTCGACGTCGACGTCGTGCCCGCCAACACCTCGCCGGTGGCCGATGCCGGGGCCGACCAGGTCGTCAGCGTCGGCGACACGGTCACCCTCGACGCTTCCAACAGCGACGACGCCGACAACGATACGCTGACCTACAGCTGGACGTTCTCCAGCCAGCCGACCAACTCGACGGCGACCTTGAGCGATGCGTCGGCCGTGCAGCCGACCTTTACCGCCGATGTCGCCGGCGACTACGTGCTCGAGTTGACCGTCGACGACGGCTCGGCCACAGCCACCGATACCGTCACCATCACCGCCAACACCCCGCCGGTGGCCGACGCAGGAAGTGATCAGACGGTCACCGAAGGCGACACGGTCACCCTCGACGGCTCCAACAGCTCGGACGCCGACGGCGACACGCTCAGCTACAGCTGGACGTTTACGAGCACGCCGACCGGCTCGAGCGCCGCGCTCAGCGACTCGACGGCGGCCTCGCCGACGTTTACGCCCGACGTGGCCGGCGACTATGTCCTCGAGTTGACCGTCGACGACGGCAACGCGACGGCGACCGACACGGTGACGATCACCGCCGAGGCGGCCAACACTGCGCCGACCGCCGACGCCGGCACCGACCAGACGGTCACCGTCGGTGACACCGTCAACCTCGACGGCTCGAACAGCTCCGACCCCGACACGGGCGACAGCATCGCGAGCTACGCGTGGACACTCGACTCCGTACCCACCAACTCGGGCGCGACGCTGACCGATGCAGCCACGGCGACCCCGTCGTTCACCGCCGATGTGGCCGGTGACTACGTGCTCACGCTGACGGTCACTGACCAGAGCGGCGCCACGGGCACCGACACGGTCACGATCACCGCACAATCGCCGACGAATACGGCCCCGGTGGCCAACGACGACGCCTTCTCGACCGATGAAGATGTCGCGGCGATCTTCGACGTGGTCGGAAACGACACCGACGCGGACAACGACTCGCTGACCCTGACGGCGATCACCGTCGATCCGACGAACGGCACGGCCAGCATCGCCAGCAACCAGATCGACTACACGCCCGACGCCAACTTCAACGGCACCGACACGCTCACCTACGAGATCTCGGACGGAAACGGCGGCACGGACACGGCCACGCTGACCATCACGGTCAACGCGGTCAACGACGCTCCCACCGCCGCCGCCGGCGCCGACCAGACGGTCACCACGGGCACGCTGGTCAACCTGGACGGCTCGAACAGCTCGGACATCGATTCCGGCGATAGCATCGCAAGCTACGCCTGGACGATCGACAGCGCGCCGACGAACTCGACGGCGACCCTGACGGATGCGGCCACGGCCACCCCGTCGTTCACCCCCGACGAGGCCGGCGACTACGTGCTACTGCTGACCGTCGAGGACCAGAGCGGCGCCACGGGCACCGACACGGTCACCATCACCGCGCAGGCTTCTGCGAACAATGACCCGGTGACCACCGACGACACGCTCACCCTCGACGAGGACACCACCCAGACGATCGACGTGGCCGCCAACGACACCGACGCCGACGGCGACAGCCTGACGGTGTCGATCGTGACCGGCCCGACGAACGGCACGGCCAGCGTGGTGAGCAACCAGATCGAGTACACCCCGGACGCGAACTTCAACGGCAGCGACTCGCTGACCTACCAGGTCGCCGACGGCAACGGCGGCACCGCCACCGGCACGCTCAGCATCACGGTCGACCCGGTCAACGACGCGCCGACCGCGAACGCAGGCGCGGACCTGACGGTCAACGAAGGCGACGTGGTCAACTTGAACGGCGCGAACAGCTCCGATATCGACACCGGCGATAGCATCGCGAGCTATGCCTGGACGCTCGACACGAAGCCGACCAACTCGACGGCGACCCTGACGGATGCGGCCACCGCCACTCCGTCGTTCACAGCCGACGTCGCCGGCGACTACGTCTTGACGCTGACGGTCACCGACCAGAACGCCGCCACGGCGACCGACACGGTCACTGTCACCGCACAGGCCGTGAACACCGCCCCGGTGGCCAACGACGACACGCTGACGCTCGACGAGGACACCACGGCCTTGGCCGACGTGCTCTCGAATGACACCGACGCGGACAACGACACGCTGAGCATCTCGGCGATCACCGCCGGCCCGACGAACGGGACGGCAAGCATTGTCAGCGGCCAGATCGAGTACAGCCCCGACGCCGACTTCAACGGCAGCGACTCGCTGACCTACGAAATTTCCGACGGAAACAGTGGCACGGACACCGCGACGCTGACCATCACGGTCAACGCGGTCAACGACGCTCCCACCGCCGACGCCGGCGCCGACCAAACGGTCAATGAAGGCGACGTGGTCAACCTCGACGGCTCGAACAGCTCCGACCCCGACACGGGCGACAGCATCGCGAGCTACGCTTGGACGCTCGACACGACGCCGAGCAGTTCGACCGCCGCGCTCACCGACGCCAATACGGCGACTCCGTCGTTCACCGCCGACGTGCCCGGTGACTATGTCTTGACGCTGACGGTCACTGACCAGAACGCCGCCACGGCGACCGACACGGTCACTGTCACCGCACAGGCCGTGAACACCGCCCCGGTGGCCAATGACGACACCTTCTCGACCGATGAAGATGTCTCGGCGACCTTCGACGTGGTCGGAAACGACACCGACGCGGACAGCGACTCGCTGACGCTGACGGCGATCACCACCGGGCCGACGAACGGCACGGCCAGCATCACCAACAACCAGATCGACTACACGCCCGACGCCAACTTCAACGGCACCGACACGCTCACCTACGAGATCTCGGATGGAAACGGCGGCACGGACACGGCCACGCTGACCATCACGGTCAACGCGGTCAACGACGCTCCCACCGCCGACGCCGGCGCCGACCAGACGGTCACCACGGGCACGCTGGTCAACCTGGACGGCTCGAACAGCTCGGACATCGATTCCGGCGATAGCATCGCAGGCTACGCCTGGACGATCGACAGCGCGCCGACGAACTCGACGGCGACTCTGACGGATGCGGCCACGGCCACTCCGTCGTTTACCCCCGACGAGGCCGGCGACTACGTGCTGCTGCTGACCGTCGAGGACCAGAGCGGCGCCACGGGCACCGACACGGTCACCATCACGGCTCAGGTTCCTAACAGCGACCCGGTGACCACCGACGACACGCTCACCCTCGACGAAGACACCACTCAGACGATCGACGTGGCCGCCAACGACACCGACGCCGACGGCGACAGCCTGACGGTGTCGATCGTGACCGGCCCGACGAACGGCACGGCCAGCGTGGTGAGCAACCAGATCGAGTACACTCCGAACGCGAACTTCAACGGCAGCGACTCGCTGACTTACCAGGTCGCCGACGGCAACGGCGGTACCGCCACCGGCACGCTCAGCATCACGGTCAATGCCGTGAATGACGCGCCGACAGCTGACGCCGGCACCGACCAAACGGTCACCGAGGGCGACGTGGTCAACCTCGACGGCTCGAACAGCTCTGATATCGACGCCGGCGACAGCATCGCGAGCTATGCCTGGACGCTCGACACGAAACCGAGTTCTTCGACCGCCACTTTGACCGACGCGGCCACGGCGACCCCGTCGTTCACCGCCGACGTCGCCGGCGACTACGTCTTGACGCTGACGGTCACCGACCAGAACACGGCTACGGCCACCGACACGGTCACCATCACCGCGCAGACGGCGAGTGTTCAGCCCTCTTCGGCCGGCGAGCTTGTGATCTCGGAAATCATGCCCAGCCCGGACGTCCTCGCTGACAGCGCCGGGGAGTGGTTCGAGTTGTATAATCCCAGCACCACCACCACCTACAACCTCAACGGCTGCACAATTGAGGACCTCGGGGCCGACTCGCACACAATCACTGTCGACGTTACGATCGCTCCCGGCGAGTATGTCACTCTCGCAAACTCCAGTTCGCCTGGCTTCACCCCGTCGTACGTCTATGGAAGTAACTGGTTTTTGAGCAGTGGTGATGAAGTCGTTTTGAACTGCGCAGGCACTCAAATCGATGTTGTCAACTACGACGGCGGTGGGTTCTCCGTTACAAGCGGTGCATCGTTGACGCTTTCGCCAGCTTCGCTCGACGCCACGAGCAACGACGACAGCACAAACTGGTGCGACGCGACAACCAGCTACAATGGCGATCTGGGCACGCCCGGAGCCGCCAACGATTCCTGCCCGTGATCGCGAGAACGGCGTGAGCAGTGTGAACTCGCCACGTCCGTGACCTCCTGATTTGGCAAAACCGCCGCCCGCAAATCGCGGGCGGCGGTTTTTTTGTGGCCGCGATCCCTTGCCGCGGCGTCGCGGCGTATTAGCTTTGGGGCATTCGATCAGCTGTTGGGCGTTGAAGATCCTCTCGAGTCCGAATGTCGCTATGGATATCTCTGACTGTTGCCGCTCGTCTCTGTGCGCGTTGTTCGCAACCTTTGCCCTGACCAGCCTGTTTGCAGCGGGGTGCGAGCCCGAGTTCAATGATCGTCAGTGCCAGTCCGACCAAGACTGCTTTGCCGACGAGGTCTGCGCGGTCGATGGGATTTGCCAGCCCCAGGACTTCTTCCCCGACGTTGGGGAGGATGGCGGCACCGGCGACGATGCCGGGCCCCAGGAGATCGTCAGCGTCCAGCTGAGTCCGGCCACCGCCGACCTCGCCATCGGGGGCTCCTTGCAACTCGAGGCGACGGCCCTCGATGCGGACGGCAACCCCGTGAGCACGGCGCTATTCGAGTGGCGCTCGTCGGATCCCGATATTGCCGATGTCGACGGGCGCGGCATTGTCACCGGTGAGCTGCTCGGCACCGTGACCGTCAGCGCGCGATCGGTGCAGAATCCCGAGATCGAGGGTTTTGCCGAGATCACTGTGGTCGAGGGAGAGGTGGCGAGCGTCGAAGTCGCCCCCAACCCGAGCACGCTCTTTGTCGGCGAGACCGCCACCTTTCAGGCAACCGCGTTCAGCGAGGAGGGCTCGCCTATCCCCGAGCCGTTCGTCGTATGGAGCGTCGAGGACGAGCAAGTCGCCACGGTCAACTCCAGCGGCGTGGTCACTGCGCTGGCCGAAGGAACGACCAACCTCGTGGCCAACGTCGAGGGCATTACCGGCAGCGCCGAGATCGAGGTGATCCCGGTGCCGGTCGACCGTATCGAGATTACGCCCCAGGACCCGTCGGTCACCGTCGGGGGCACGGTTCAACTGCGAGCGAAGGTCTTCGACGTGGCCGCCAACGAACTCACCGACCGTACGCCGACCTGGACGAGCAGTAACACGGGCGTGGCCACCGTCGACGCGAGCGGCCTCGTCAGCGCCCAGTCGGCGGGCACCTCGACGATCACCGCCGAGGTCGGCGCAGTCTCGGCCGACGTCACCGTCACGGTGGTCGAGGGCAACGCGCCGCCGTCGGCCAACGATCACACGGTGACCACCGATGAGGACACCTCCGTCGACATCGACTTGAATGGAAGCGACGCCGACAACGATCCGCTGACGTTTGCGATCCAGTCTGGCCCGACAAACGGTTCGCTGGGCACGCTCGAAACGTCCACCGGCCAGGTGACGTATACGCCGGACCCCAACTACTCCGGATCGGATACGTTCACCTTCACGGTCGACGACGGCCAAGCGACCTCGTCGCCGGCCACGGTCGATATCACCGTGCGCGAGGTCAACGACGGACCCACGGCGACAGACGACACGTTGACGACCGACGAGGACACCCCTGCGACGGCCGACGTACTCGCCAACGACACGGACCCCGAGGGCGACAACCTGTCGGTGAGCATCACCACCTCGCCGTCCAACGGCACGGCCAGCGTCACCTCGGCGGGCGAGATCTCCTACACGCCCGACGCCGACTTCAACGGCTCGGACAGCCTCGCCTACACGCTGTCGGACGGAAATGGCGGTACGGCGATGGCCACGCTGAGCATTCAGGTCACCGCGATCAATGACGCACCGGTGGCCGCGGACGACACCGCCGGGACCAACGAGAACCAGTCGGTCAACGTGGCCGTGCTCCAAAATGACGACGACGTCGACGGCGATACACTCAGCGTGACGGGCACGACCACGTCCGCCCAGGGCGTCACCGTGACCGTCGAGAGCGACAACTCGGTGACGTACCAACCGCCGACCGACTACGTGGGCACCGACTCCTTCGACTACACCATCTCCGACGGCACGGCGACGGCGACCGCCACGGTCACCGTCACCGTCAACAACGTCAACGACGCGCCCACCGCAGCGGACGACACGGCCACCACCGACGAAGATACCGCCGTGACGATCGACGTACTCGCCAACGACGGCGACCCCGACAACGACCCCCTCGGTATCATCTCGGCGACGACGCCGTCGCAAGGCTCGACGAGCGTGGCCAACGGCCAGATTACTTACACGCCCAACGCCGATGAAAACGGCACGGATACCTTCGAATACACGATCAGCGACGGCAATCTGACGGCCACGGCGACCGTGACGGTGACCATCACGCCGGTCGACGACCCGCCCACGGCCACCGACGACACCGCCTCGACGACCGAGGACGTGGCGGTGACGGTCGACGTGTTGCAAAACGACTCCGACATCGACACCTCCGCGCTGACCATCGCGTCGGTGACCACACCCACTCAGGGCGCCGCGTCCATCGATGACGGCGGCACTCCCAACGACCCGTCGGATGACACAGTGACCTACACGCCCGATCCCGACACCAACGGCTCGGATACCTTCGACTACACGGTCAGCGACGGCACTTCGACCGACACCGGCACCGTCAGCGTGACGATCACCGCCGTCAACGACTCGCCGCAGGCCGTCGACGACACCGCCACGGCCGCCGTCAGCGCCACGATCACCATCGATTTGACGAGTAACGATACCGACGTCGACGGCGATACCCTGAGCGTCTCGTCGCTCGACACCACCAACACCGACGGCACGGTCACCGACAACGGTGACGGCACCGTCGAGTACACCGCCCCGGGCACCGCCGGCACCGACACGTTCACCTACGTGGTCAGCGACGGCAACGGCGGCTCGTCGACCGGCACGGTGACCGTGACGGTGCAGTGAAATCCGGCACACACTCTGCTACATTGGCGCCATTGAAGCTCAATGGTGTGAACCCAACGCGGAGTGTGTGGCATGTTTTCTTTGCGAGTCGGTGCAGTTTTCGTCGCCTTGGTCGTGGCTTTGGGCCTGGGATGTTCGGAGCCGGAAGAGAAATCCGAGGCGCTCGACGCCGGCTCCGATACGTCGGCCGCCGATACTGGTGCTGACACGGTGTCTGACACCGGTGCAGACGACGACGCCGCCCAGGAGTGCCCGGGCGTCGCTCCGTGTGAAGAGGGCGAGCGCATGGTCGATTGTCAGTGCGTCTCCAACATGGACCGGCGCTGCGTCGACGACTCCGACTGCCGCCCCGAGGAGACCTGCCAGACCTTCGACGCGCACAAGGTGTGCATCTACGAGCCCGAACCGGTGCAGGCTTGCCCGGGGTCGCCGGGCTGCGACGCCGGTGGTGACGACGTCTTTTATGCCGGCGCCGCCAGCCGCGTGATCACCCCGCAGGGCTTCGAAACGCCCAAGCCGGCCGGCTTGGACGGCAGTTACCTTAACTTCAGCCCCGGCGGCCTCACCGACGAAAACTGGAACGACTGCGGCTACGACGGGCTTTGCCCCGGCGACGAGGGCTATACCGAGCCCGACGAAGGCGAGGGCGACGGCAAAATGCAGGGCATGTGGATCGCAGGCTTCTCCAGCGGCCGGCCCGCCCAGTATTGCCCCGAAGATAAAATCGGCTGCGACGCGCCCGACTGCTGTGTCTCCAAATACGCCCACGACGACCTCATGATCCAGGTCGCCGTGATGCGCCACAACGACATCACCGTAGCGTTCGCCGCGGTCGACACCGTCGGCTGGTTTCACACCGACATCGAAGAGATTCGCCGTCGCGTCGCCGACGAGGTCGACGTCGACCTGCTCATCATGGCCGGCACTCACAACCACGAGGCCCCCGACACCGCCGGCCAGTGGGGCCCGGGCGATCCCATGCCCTCGTACTCCGGCCGCGACGACCGCTTCATCGAGGGGATCTACGAAAAGACCACCGAGGCGGTCGTCGAGGCCGTCGAGTCCCTGGAGCCGGCCACCGTCGAGGCGACTGTGCTCGACGTGGGCGTCGAGGGCTTGGCGATGAGCGACAGCCGCCCGCCGTATATCTTCAACGACGACGTGCCGGTGGTGCGCTTGGCCTCCGAGGACTCGGGCGACACGATCGCCACGCTGCTCAGCTTCGGCAATCACCCCGAGGTGCTGTGGAGCAACAACCCGTACATCACCTCCGACTACCCGCACTTCGTGCGTAAATACATCACCGAAGGCCTCGACGCGGTCACCGACACCAACGGCGAGGCGAAGCCGGCCCTCGAAGGACTCGGCGGCGTGACCGTCTTCTTCGCCGGCTCGGTCGGCGGACTCATCAACCCGGGCAAGGGAGGCGGCAAAAACTACGCCGAAGAGATCCCCGAAGACGACCACTCCTTCGAGGCCGCCGACGCGGTCGGCCAGCGCCTGGCCAGTCACGTGCTGTCGGCCGCCGCCGACGGCGAGCTTGGCGCCGTGGACAACCCCGGGCTTCGCTTCGGGCGCAAGGAATTCTTGTCGCCCATCAAGAACCGCATCTTTCAAATCGCCGCCCTCGGTCTGGGGCTGCTCGAGCGCGACGTCTACAACACCAAGAGTCTGGGCGGCAGCAACTACGTTCCCAACGATCCGATGGTCCTGACCGAGGTCGCCGTGGTGCGCCTGGGTTCGATCACCTTCTTCACCGCCCCCGGCGAGGTCTTCCCCGAGACGCTCACCGGCGGGTTCCCGGGCAAGCCCACAGCGCGCACCCCCGTGGTCGGCGACGTCGAGGAGCATCGCGTGGCCAAAATCTGCGACGAAGACGGCCTGCCCACCGACGACGGCAGCGGCACCCATCCGTGCATCGTCAAACCCGACCAGACCAACCCGCCCGACTGGTCGGCGGCTCCCGACGGTCCGTACATCTACGACCTGATCCCCGGCGAGCATCCCTTCTTCATCGGACTGGGCATGGACTTTTTGGGCTATTTTGTGCCCGAGTACGACTTCCAGACCAACGGCTACTTCAGCCAGGCGCCCGGCTCGCACTACGAAGAGACCAACGGCATCGGGCCCGACATCATCGTCGACTGGAAGGAAGCGCTCGGTCAGAGCCTCGAGGTCGTCGAATAGTGCTTCGCAGCGCGGGCTTCCACTGCTCTCAGGAAGAGCTGGAGGCCCGCGTGCCTCGGCCTTGACGGTCTGCTGCCGGTGCCTAGTTTTGCCTCGAATAAGACCGAGGTGTCGGAGGGGCACGCACACGTCATGGGCGGCTCGAAGCCGATTGCGTCCGCCGTCTCCGGCCCACAAAAACATTATTTGAAGCAGTACGGGGTAAAAATGCGTAGTGAAAAATTCACGATCAAATCGAGGGAGGCGATCGCCGACGCCCAGGACTTGGCCGGCGATCGCGATCACGCCGAGGTGCGCCCGATTCACCTGTTGCACGCTCTGTTGGAGCAGCGAGAGGGCATCGTGCCGCCGATCATCGAAAAGCTCGGTGTAGGCACTGACCGGCTGCGCCAGTCGGTGGCCAAGGAGCTCGACCGACTGGGGCGAGTGCAGGGCGGCCAACTGAGCGTGTCGCGATCGCTGTCGGACGCGCTGCGCGTCGCACAGGACGAGGCCGACAAGCTGGGTGACGAGTACGTCTCCACCGAACACCTGCTCCTGGCGCTCGCCGAGAGCAAGGACTCGACGGGCCGACTTCTGCGCGAGCAGGGCGTCGACCGCGACAATGTGTTTCGGGCGATGGAAGAGGTGCGCGGCTCGCAACGGGTCACCGATGTCGACCCGGAGGGCAAGTACCAGACGCTCGAAAAGTACACCCGCGACCTGACCGAGCTCGCTCGCCAGGGCAAGCTCGACCCGGTCATCGGCCGCGACGCCGAAATTCGCCGCTCGCTGCAGGTATTGAGCCGGCGGACCAAGAATAACCCGGTGCTCATCGGTGAGCCCGGCGTCGGCAAGACCGCCATCGTCGAGGGCATCGCCCAGCGCATCGCCGCCGGCGACGTGCCCGAGAGCATCAAGGACAAGCGGGTGCACGCGCTCGACTTGGGCGCGCTGGTGGCCGGCGCGAAATTTCGCGGTGAATTTGAAGACCGTCTCAAGGCGGTGCTTCGTGAGATCGACGCCGCCGAAGGCCAGATCATCGTCTTCATCGACGAGCTGCACACGCTCGTGGGCGCCGGCGCGGCCGAAGGCTCGATGGACGCCTCCAACATGCTCAAGCCGGCCTTGGCCCGTGGTGAGCTCCACGCCATCGGCGCCACCACGGTCAACGAGTATCGCAAGCACATCGAGAAGGACGCCGCGCTCGAGCGACGCTTCCAGCCGATCATGGTCGAGGAACCCAGCGTCGAGGACACGATCACCATCCTTCGCGGCCTCAAGGAGCGCTACGAGGTCCACCACGGTATCCGCATCTCGGACGCCTCCATCATCGCCGCCTCCAAGCTCAGCGACCGCTATGTCGCCGACCGCTTCTTGCCCGACAAGGCCATCGACCTGGTCGACGAGGCCGCCGCGGGCGTCAAGATGGAGCTCGAGAGCCTGCCCACCGACATCGACACCATCGAGCGCCAGATCACGTCGCTCGAGATCGAAAAGCAGGCGCTCAAAAAGGAGACCGACGAGGCGAGCCAGAAGCGCCGCGAGGAGCTCGAAGAGGAGATCGCCGAGCTGCGCGAGAAGGCCAGCGGCATGAAGGCGCAGTGGATGCGCGAGCGCGAGGTCATCTCGACCATCCGCGAGCTCAAGCAGAAGATCGAGGACCTTCGCATCGAGTACGAGCAGGCCGAGCGTCAGGGCGAGCTCGACCGCGCCGCCGAGATCCGCTTCGGCAAGCTGCCGGAGGCCGAAAAGGAGCTGGCCAGCCGTCAGGAGAAGCTCGAGGCACTCCAAGAGAAGGGAAGCTTCCTTCGCGAGGAGGTCACTGACGAGGATATCGCCGCCATCGTAAGCCGCTGGACGGGGATTCCAGTCCAGAAGATGCTCGAGAGCGAGCAGAAAAAGCTCTTGCAGATGGAGGATCGCCTTCACGAGCGCGTCGTCGGCCAAGACGAAGCCATCGAGGCGGTCTCCGATGCGGTTCGTCGTGCCCGAAGCGGCCTGCAGGACCCGCATCGTCCCATCGGTAGTTTCATCTTCTTGGGGCCCACCGGCGTCGGTAAGACCGAGCTGGCCAAGAGCCTGGCGCAATTCCTGTTCGACGACGAGCAGAATATGGTGCGCCTCGACATGTCCGAGTTCATGGAGAAACACGCCGTGGCTCGCCTGATCGGTGCGCCTCCCGGCTATGTGGGCTACGACGAGGGCGGCTACCTGACCGAGCACGTGCGTCGGCGTCCCTACACGGTCGTGCTCTTCGACGAGATCGAAAAAGCCCACCAGGATGTGTTCAATATCCTGCTGCAGATCTTGGACGATGGCCGACTGACCGACGGCAAGGGCCGCACGGTCGACTTCACCAACACGGTCATCATCATGACCTCGAACGTCGGCAGTCACCATATCCAGGAGTACGGCCTCGAAGATCCGGACAAGGCCAACGAGTTGGTCGAGGAAGAGCTTCGCTCGATGTTCCGCCCCGAGTTTTTGAACCGTGTCGACGACACGATCATCTTCCACGGGCTCACCCGCGACCACATGGATCGCATCGTCGAGATCCAACTCGAGCACGTCGAGGGGCTGCTCAAAGAGCGCGACTTCGATCTCGAGTTGACCGCGGAGGCCAAGCATTGGCTCGCCGACCGCGGCTATGACCCGGTCTACGGAGCGCGTCCGCTCAAGCGCGTCTTGCAGCGCGAGGTCCAAAACCAGCTCGCCAAGTATCTGCTGCGCGGCGACTTCGAGCCCGGCTCGACGATCCACGTCGATGTCGACGAGGACGCCGACGAGTTGACGTTCGTCGCCGATGGAGCTCCCGACGACGAGGTCAGCGTCGCCCAATAACGATCATACATCTTCATCGGAGGCAGTCCGTGCTGCCGGGCCATTCGTCCAGGCAAGGTCTGCCTCCGATGGAATCTTTCCTTCCCCGGTTGCCAACTCAACCTCGCCTCACTATAGTGCCGGCAACTCGCGCTGCGAGATTTTAGGCTTGCTGGCACTCACCCTTTAATCAACTGACAAATAAGCAGAATCGGTGCTGCATATGCGCCGTGGTCTGTATGTTTGTGAGTGCGAAATCTTGGCGGGAAATGTCCGGGCGGGACCGCGCGTTGGGCAGGCGAATGACGTATCGCGAGGGATATTCTGTCCTCATCAATCTCTGTTGAAGCCGTAGTAGAAGATCATGCCGAGGAATCAAACAAAGTATGTGTTCATCACTGGCGGTGTCATGTCGAGCCTGGGCAAGGGGATTACCGCCTCGGCTCTGGGCGCGCTGCTGGAAAACCGCGGGCTGAAGGTCACCTTCGTCAAGCTCGACCCCTACGTGAACGTCGACCCGGGCACGATGAACCCGCTGCAGCACGGCGAGGTCTTCGTCACCGATGACGGCGCCGAGACCGACTTGGACTTGGGTCACTACGAGCGGTTTACCTCCGCGAAGATGACCAAGGCCAATAACTTCACCACCGGACAGATCTACGATTCGGTGATCAGCAAGGAGCGTCGTGGCGAGTACCTCGGCCGCACGGTCCAGGTCATCCCGCACATCACCGACGAGATCAAAGAATCGGTCTACCGCGCCTGCGAGGGCGCCGACATCGGCATCGTCGAGGTCGGCGGCACCGTCGGCGACATCGAGTCGCTGCCCTTCTTGGAGGCGATTCGTCAGGCCCGTTTGGACCTGGGCGAGCAGAACTCGGTGTCGATGCACGTCACGCCGGTGCCGTATATCGCGGCCGCCGACGAGATGAAGACCAAGCCGACCCAGCACTCGGTCAAGGCGCTTCGCGAGATCGGCATCCAGCCCGAGTTCTTGGTCTGCCGCAGCGAGCGCGACCTGCCCGAAGAGATCAAGAAGAAGATCGCGTTGTTCTGCAACGTCGATCCCAAGCGCGTGATCACCGCGCGCGACGCCGACTCCATCTACGAGGTCCCGCTGCTCCTGGCCGACCAGGGCATCGACCACGAGCTGGGCGAGGCGCTCAACATCTGGTCGCGCGCCACCGACCTGAGCGAGTGGCGCCGCGTCGTCGGCCGCATCCAGAACCCCAAGCACGGCGTCGAGATCGGCATCGTCGGCAAGTACGTCGACCTGACCGACGCGTACAAGTCGCTCAATGAGGCGCTGTTCCACGCCGGCATCCAGAACAACACCGACGTCGAGCTTCGCTTCGTCGACTCCGAGGAGCTCGCCAAAAAGGGCGCCGAGAAGCTTCTGGAAGGTTGTGACGGTGTGTTGGTCCCCGGCGGATTCGGCGAGCGTGGCACCGAGGGCAAGATCCAGGCGATCAAGTACGCCCGCGAGAACAACGTGCCCTTCTTCGGCATCTGCCTGGGCATGCAGCTTGCGGTCGTCGAGTACGCCCGCGACGTGTGCGGCCTCAAAGACGCCAACAGCATCGAGTTCGACGAGAAGACCAAAAACCCGGTCATCCACCTGATGGCCGAGCAGGAAGAGGTGGTCGACAAGGGCGGCACGATGCGCCTGGGCGCCTATCCCTGCAAGCTCAAAGAGGGCTCGCGCGCCGGTGAGATCTACACCGCCGACGAGATCAGCGAGCGCCACCGCCATCGCTTCGAGGTCAACAACGCCTACCGCGAGAAGCTCGAAGCCGACGGCATGGTCATCAGCGGCACCTCCCCCGACGAAGTCCTCGTCGAGATGATCGAGCTGCCGGAACACCCGTGGTTCATCGGCTGCCAGTTCCACCCCGAGTTCAAGAGCCGGCCGACCAAGGCGCATCCGCTGTTTGCGAGCTACATCGCTGCTTGCCTGGCTGCTAAGGGGAACTAAGGGGAACTAAGGGAGACTAAGGGAGACTAAGGGGAACTAAGGGAGACTAAGGGGAACTAAGGGAGACTAAGGGAGACTAAGGCAGCCCGGTTGAAAGTGGCTGCTTTAGTAACCCTAAGTAACCTTTAGTAACCCTAAGTAACCTTTAGTAACCCTACTCGAACGTCACATAGAAAATCCCCAAACACATCTCATCGGTCGTTCCCTCCCCCCAGGTCACGTCGCGCGGCTGCAACCGCTCTCCGTCGACGACGGGCTGATTCTCGGCCGTGTTATCCCACTGACATTCGATCGAAAGCTTGTCGCCGGCCGACAGCGTCTTGGGTGCCTGTAGCCTGTAGCCGTATTGCCAGTCGAAATCCCAGCGGGGGATGTCGAGCAGACAGTCTTCGGAGCCGTCGGCGCGGTCGATCCACAGGCGTCCCTTCTCGCCGAGGGTGTGCATGTGGAAGGCGACGTCGTGGATGAGGATGCTCTGGCCGACGAACGAGGCGATGTCGAAGCCCCATGAGTGGGTCGTGTCGGCGCTGCCGGCGGGGATGAGCATATTATCGCCGCTGAGCCACTGCGGGTTGGTCCAGGGCAGGTACATCGCCTCTTTGTCGACCTGGTCGTCGACCTTGAGCACGACCTCGGATTGGTCGGCCACCGGCTCGGTGGTCAGCGTGTTGTAGTGCACCTGCAAGACCACCGTGGAGCCGGGCTCGACGGCGATGCCGGTGCCCTCCGGGAAGTTGACGCCCTGGCCGCCGGGCGCCCACGAGCCGAGCCACGAGGTCGAGTCGTTGTTGGTCGGGTTCTGAGTGCCCACGCCCGGGCCGCCAAAGCAGGTGTAGCCGGGGCCTTCCTCGGCGCTATCCTTCTGGGCGATCTCGTCGGCGAGGCTCGGCGGCGCCAGATAGGCGATGACGTGGTGGACGACCTCGTCCTTGTCGGGGTTGACGCCGAAGCCGGTCACGTACTTCTTGGCGTCCTCGGGCCAGGCGATCGGAAAGCAGCGGTAGTCGTCGGGCGACTGCTGCGGGGTGTAGGCCTCGGGCATCTGCAGCGTCAAATCGGTGCGTGACAGCCCGCCGCCGACGGCCGGCAGCGGGTCGCCGGGGTTGCTCGCATCGCCCTCGGGCGTGCCCCCGTCGATCCAGGCGGTGACCGTGTCGATCTGCTCCTGGGTCAGCGAGAAATCGTGCTGGTATTCGGTGCAGCCCTCGGCGGCCAGCCACGGCGGCATGGTGCGGGCGTTGACGTGGGCGCGGATGCCCGGGCTCGCGGCCTTGGCCTCCTCGTAGGTCGTCAGCGACAGGGGCGCGATGCCGTCTGGGACGTGGCAGCTCGTGCAGCGTCCGTCGAGGATCGGCTTGACGTGCTCGTAGTAGGTGGCCTCTTCGGGGACGCCACCGTCGACGCTCGCGTCCGACTCGGCGTCGGATTCTGCGTCGGGCTGCGCGTTGTTATTGGCGTTGTTGGTGGTCCCAATGCCGTTACTGTTGGCGTTGGGCTCTTCCTCGGAGCCGCAGGCGGCGGTCGAGGCAGACAGAAGGGCGATCAGCAGCAGAGAAGCAGCGCGGCGGGTAGTCATTTGCTATCATCCTGGGCCCGATTTTGGATTGGTGGCCCGGATGATAGCAAATGAACCGAGTGGTTAAAACATCGCCCACTCGGTCTCGAATCACTAGTTCATCGCCGCGCTCTTGGCGGCGTTGACCGCCGCGTTGTAGTCGGGCTCGTTGGTCGCCTCGCTGACGACCTCTTTGTAGACGACGTTGCCGTCCTTATCGACCACGATGGCCGAGCGGGCCAGCAGGTCGAAGTCGCGGATGGTCAGGCCGAAGCTGTCGCCGAACTCGCGGAACTGGTAGTCCGACATGAAGTTGACCTTGTCGATCCCCTTCTCTTTGGCGAAGCGCTCGAGTGCAAACGGCAGGTCGCGGGTGATGTACCAGATCTCGACGTTGCCATCGATGTTGTCGGCCATCTCGTTGAACTTCTCCAACTGGTGGGCGCACACGTCGGTGTCGACCGACAGCGCCGAGGTCAGCAAGAAGACCTTGTTGCCCTTGTTCTCGTCGAACTCGACGGTGTCCTGCACGTTGCGCTTGACGCGGAAATTGGGCGCCTTGTTGTTGGGCTCGACAAGGTTGCCCTCGAGCGTAACGGGGTTGCCTTGGAACGTGACTGCTCCTTCGAAGGTTGCCATCTTAAGCTCCATTTGTTGGGGTTGTGTGAGCAATGTGAGAATGAACACGATCAGCCCGACGGCAAGCTCTCATGTGTGACACCATCGTAGCGACCCCGCCTGCTACCGCTGACGGCGCGGTCTTCCTGGGAAAAAACAGCGATCGCGAGCCCGGCGAGGCGCAATTCGTCGAGCACGTGCCCGGCCAAGATCACCTGCCCGGCGCGACGCTTCGCTGCACGTGGGTCGAGGTGCCGCAGGCCAGGCGCACCCACGCGGTGTTGCTCAGCCGCCCGTTCTGGATGTGGGGCGCCGAGATGGGCGTCAACGAGCACGGCGTGGCCATCGGCAACGAGGCGGTGTTTACGCGGCTGCGGGTGCCCGAGGTCGGCCTGACGGGCATGGACCTGGTGCGCCTGGCGCTCGAGCGCGCCCACACCGCCGAGGAGGCCCTCGAGGTCATCTGCGCGCACCTCGAGCGCTTCGGCGGGGGAGGGCGTGCGGGCTACCGCCACGCAAAATTCCGCTACGACAACGCCTTCGCCATCGCCGACGCCCACGAGGCGTGGGTGCTCGAGACCGCCGGGCAACACTGGGTCGCCAAGCGCGTGCGGGGCGTCTACACGCTGTCGAACGCGCTGACGGTGGGCGAGCACTACGATCGCATCTCCGACGGCGCGATCGCGTTCGCCCAGAAAAAAGGCTGGCACAAACGCGGCGCGCGCTTCGACTTCGCCAAGAGCTTCTCCGACCCGGCTTACCGGGTGCTCACCGGCGCGAAGATCCGACGCGCCTGCACCCTCGACACGCTCCGGCGCGCCAAAGGCACCCTCGGCCGCAAGCACTTCTTTGCCGCGCTCCGTAGCCACAACGATCATCGGCCCTCCGAGGGCTGGCGCATGCAGATGCCGTGCGCTCACGCCTCTTGGCAACCGACGCGTCAATCGGGCCAGACGACCGCTTCTATGGTGTGTCGTCTTGACTCCGGCGAAAACGAGCACTGGTTTACAGGCACGTCGTCGCCGTGCATGAGCATCTTCAAACCGGTTGTCTTTGGAGAGCGTCCAATGGACCTCGGTCCCCAACCCGGGGCCGGCTACGACCCCGACAGTCTCTTCTGGCGCCACGAGCGGCTCCACCGCCTCGTGCTCGCCGACTACGAGCGGCTCCGGGGGATCTTCGAAGACGAGCGCGAGACGCTGCAGCAAGGCATCTTGGCGACGGGCCACTCCGCCGAGGCATCACAGCATGCCTTCGCCGCCCACCGCGAGGCGATCCTGCGGTGGGTCGAGCGGGTCGAGCGCGCCAGCGAAGAGCGCCGCGCGCCCACGCCGTTCGGGTGGTTCTGGAAGTACCATGCAATGATGGACCAAACTTGAACTGTCACACCGGAGGTTCCAGATGACCGTCGAGCGTAAGCGCGCACAAATTCGGATTGCCGGCAAGGTACAGGGCGTTTTCTTCCGGGCCTCGGCCCGCGAGCAGGCCCGAGCTCGAAACCTTGGCGGGTGGGTCAGAAATAACCCCGATGGCACCGTCGAGGCGGTGCTCGAGGGGCCGGCCGACGACGTCGAAGAGGTCGTCGAGTGGGCCCACCACGGCCCCAAGGCCGCCCAGGTCGACGATATCGACGTGCAGTGGATGGACCCGAAGGGCGATGTCCAAACTTTCGAAGTGAGGCGATAGTCGCAGTATGCAGTTGCCGGTTGATGCAGTACGGGAAGAATTCGAAAGCGCACTCGGAGCCGGGGCGCCGTTGATCGTGACGGCGCCCACCGGCTCCGGTAAGTCGACGCGGCTGCCGCTGTGGATGGCAGAGAGGCTCGACGGGCCCATCTTGGTCGTCGAGCCCAGGCGCGTGGCGTGTCGGTCGCTGGCCGGTTGGCTCAGCGAGGGCCGCGGCGAGCCGGTGGGCAAGACGATCGGCTACACGGTGCGCTTCGACGACCGCACGAGCGACGCGACCGAAGTCGTCTTCGCCACCACCGGCGTCGCGCTGCGCATGCTCGGCCAAAATCCAACGGAACAAGACGGCTTTCGCTTCGCCGGCGTGCTCATCGACGAGTTCCACGAGCGAAGCTGGCAGGTCGACCTGATCTTGGCCGTGCTGCGCTCGCGCCGTCAGGCCGGCGACGATCTCCCGCTCGTCATCACCTCGGCCACCCTCGACGTCGACGCCCTGGTGGGCGACCTCGGCGCGAACCTCATCGAGGCCTCCGGGCGCACCTATCCCGTCGACGTCGAGTATATCGACGAGCCCAAAGCCCCCAGCCGCCACAACCTCGACAGCCGCGTGGCCGACGCGGTCAAACGCGCCCTCGACGGCGACGACGGCGACGTGCTCGTCTTCTTGCCCGGCAAAGGCGAGATCGCCGATTGCGAGCAGGCCCTCTCCAAAATCTGCCAGAAACGCGGCGCCGAGGCCGTCGCCGTCCACGGCGGCTTGCCGCCCGACCGCATGAAGCAGGCGCTCGCCCAATCGGCCGACAAACGCCGGGTCTACCTGTCGACCAACGTCGCCGAGACCTCCGTGACGCTCCCCGGCGTGACCACCGTCATCGACAGCGGCCTGGCCCGCATGCGCATCCACCGCGGCGGCCGCAGCGCGCTCGCCCTCGTCCCCATCGCCCAGGACTCGATGGACCAGCGCGCCGGCCGCGCCGGCCGCGTGCGCCCGGGCCGCTGCATCCGGCTGTGGAGCCGGCGCTTTCGCCCCCAGCGCGTCACCGCCCCCGAGGTCGAGCGCATCGAGCTCGACGACGTCTTGCTGCACGCCGGCGTCTGCGGCCTCGAGGGCCCCAAACTCGACCGCGCCCCCTGGGTCACCGAGCCGCCCGAATTCGCCGTCGCCGGGGCCAAAGAGCGCCTCGTCGCCGTGGGCGCCTTCGACCGCCGATTCCACATCACGCCCAAGGGCGAGACCTTGGCCGAGCTGCCCGTCGACGGCCACGACGCGCGCATGCTCATCGGCGTGACCGACGAGATGGCCGGCATCACCTGCGACCTGGTCGCCCTGCTGCAGCTCAACCGCCCGCTGATGCTGTCCACCGGCGACCGCGACGTCCACCGCGCCCGCGCCGAGCTGTGCCGCGGGCTGACCAACGAGGTCTTCGTCGAGGTGCAGATGATCCGGCGCGGCTCGGTGCGCAAACACCGGCTGCACGGCTCGGCGCTCGACGAGGCGCGCAAGGTCTCGGCGAGCCTGCGCGAGCTGGTCGACGCGCCCGTCAAAGACCCCACCCGCGACGACGCCGAGCTCCCCGACCCGCACGCCTTCGCCGAATACCTGCTCGAGCGCATCCCCGAGACCGCCTTCGTGCTGCGCGAGCGCGCCAAGCGCCGCCGCGACGGCAACAAGCCGCGCCCGGGCCGAAGCGAGCCGTGGGCCAACGGCGAGGTCGAGCTGAGTGTGTGGCCCTACAGCCCGCCGCGCCTCGAGCACGAAGACGAGCCCCCCGCGCCCATCGCCGGCCTCGTGCTCGACCATTTCTGGCTGGGCGACGGCGGCACCGGCGTGCGCGGCACCGGCCGCATGGTGCTCCCGTGCACCTACGACCAGCTCGCCGACGCCGGCTTGGGCAACGAGACGCTCGGCAAGGTCGAGCTGCGCGGCGGCCGCGTCGTCGCCCGCGTCGAGCGCGAGCTGGGCGGCGTGACGATCTCGGCGCGCGACGAAGGCCTGCGCGGCCCGCGCCTGTGGGACGCCGCCGCCGACCTCATCCTCGAAAACCGCCTCTTCAAAGGCGCCGGCGACGCCGTCCGCGACGACCTGCACCTGTGGGGCGTCCTCGCCGACTGGCCCGCCGAAGAGCGCATGTGGGACGACACGCCGGCCCCCGCGCCGCGCGCCTACCTGGTGGAACGCCTCAAACTCCTCGGCCTCACCCGCTCCGACGAGCTCGCCCTGCTCGAAGCCGACGACCTACGCCCCGACCTCGTCGCCGAGCTCGACGTCCCCGCCTACGAACTCGAACGCTTCGCCGACGACTTCCCCCGCCAATGGGAGCACATGGGCTGCGTCTACGAATGCCTCGTGCAGGCGACCAGCCGCAAGATCATCCTCGAGCCGGCCAACAAGAAAGCCAAACGCGGCAAAGACCCCAAGGCTGGGGTGTTGCCGCGCTTCCGTGGCTTCTCGGTCTACTTCCGCAACGCTAGCCGGGTTGTGCGTGTTCGTTGATTCTTTGACCTTGGTCGAGTTGGTTTTGAACCGCAAAGGTCGCAATTTGCCGTTCGCATTCTGAGCCTCGTCGCAATTCGCAGCCCCTATGTCCTTAATTGCCCATATAGAAGGCGTTTCAACCCCTGCAACGCCGCCGACGGCCCCCATTTTCCCTTTGCTTCCTTTGCGTACTTCGCGACCTTTGCGGTTAGCCCCCCTGGTGGTGTCACGCCACTAGCTCAACCGATTCAGAATCAGCCCATAGAACTCGTTGTCCGACGACCAGAAGCGCCAGCCCAAATGCGTCTTGCAGTTCGTGCAGATGGCGACCTGCCACACGTAGCCGTCGAACCAGCTGAAGTCGTCGCTCTCGGGGCCGATTTCGCGGCAGCCGTCGGCTTCTTTGAAGCAGCCGATCTCGAACAGGATGCCCGCCGGGTTGACGCAGGTGTGGGCGAATTGGCCGCCCACGCTGGTGCGGTGTTTGGTGTGGGTGACCTCTTGGCCGCAGGCGGCGCAGTTGAGCGCCTCGTCTTCTTGGCGTTGCTCGTCGTGCTCGGGCTGGGCTTCGTCGGTGGGGGCTTGGGCCGGAGGGGCGGCCGTGGTGGCGTCGTCGGTTTGGTCGAGCAGTTCCATGGCGGCCTCGTCGGCGTTGAGAGTCGGCGTTGGGAGTCGGCGTAATGGGCGGCGGAGCGGGTGGGTGCTTTCGAGAATGTGGGGGCGAGGGCGCGGCTTGGCAACCGTTCAGGCGCCTTGGGCGTTCAGGCGTTGCTGGGCGGCGGCGTCGAAGAGGCGCGTGGCGTAGTCGTTGTGGCGCGCGTCGGCGGCCAACTGGCCTGCTTTTTCGAGGCAGATGGCCAGGTCGACGTCGACGAGGCCCGTCGCCCCGATGCCCTCGAGCACGAGCCCCAGGCGTCGCTCGAAGGTGTACCAGTCGGCCTCGGCGGCCAGGCAGGGCAGCGAGATGGCGCGGGTGTAGAGCAAAAAGCGCGCGTGTTGCTGGCGCTCGAAGCCCGGGGCGAGGTCGTCCAAGATCGGCTTGGCTTGCTTGAAGCGGTCGGTCTGCACGTAGATCAACGCCAGGTTGAGCAGGGCGGTGCTCACCCCGCGTTGGTGGTGGGTGTCCTCCCCGGCGACCACCTTGCGGTAGATCTGCTCGGCCTCGGCCAGGCGTCCCTGCAGGCGGACCACGTCGCCCAGCGAGTTCATCAGCATGCTCAGCACCAGGTAGTGCCCCGTCTCGTTGCAGTGGGCGAGGGCCTCGCGAAAGACCGCCTCGGCCTCGGCCAGCCGGCCGCGATGGCGCTCGCAGCTGCCCAGCGCGTCGAGCACGGCGGGCAGGTGGAGGGTGTCGTCGAGCGCGGTGGCCAGCGCGCGGGCCTTCTCGAGGTGCTCGACGGCCTCGTCGGGGCGGCCCAGACGGGTCAGCGCCTGGCCCATGCCGCTGGCCAGGCGCATCGCCAGATCGTCGTCGTCGAAGTCCGCGGCGAGCGCTTGCGCGCGCTGCAGCAAGGGGAGGGCGCGCCCGTAGTCGCCCTGGAATTGGACGCACTGCGAAAGCCGGTAGCAGCACGTGGCCGTCAGCCGCGGGTCGTCGAGCTTCTCGGCGCTGTTCAGCGCGCGCCGGGCCAGGGCGTAGGCGGCCTCGTAGTCGTGCAGAAACGCCATGCAGATCGCCCGCAGCGCCCAGTTCTCGATGCGCGGCGCGCACACTGTCGGCAGACCCAGCGCCTCGATCGCCCCCTCGCGAAGGTCGAGCAGGACCAGCGTGGCCTCGAAGTCCGAGGCGTTGCCGCGCGCCCTCGCGCCGACGAGCAGCGGGTCGAGCGCGTCCAAATAGGCGCGCGCGGCCAGCAGGTGGCGGCCGAGGCGCTCGGCGGCTTGCTTCTCGCCGCCGTAGCGCTCCTGGAGCATCCGCGCGCACACCCGGTGGTGGCCCACGTAGCGGCCCGCTTCCTTGGCGCGGCGCTCCAGCGACTCGCGCAGCATGCTGTGGGCGAAGCGCACGCCCGTGTCGGTCTCGTCGAGCAGCCGGTGCGACAAGAGTCGCTGGATCTGGGCTTCGGGAAAGCCCGTGCCCGTCAGACGCAGGCTCGCTCGCCACTCGGCTTCGTTGACCTCCAGGCCGAGCACGGCGGCGAGCTCGAGGGCGTACATCGTCTCTTCGTCGGCCTGCGACAGCGCGCGCTCCAGCCGGCTCGACCACACCTCGAAGACGTCGTCGGGCACCGGCGCCTCCTCGCCGTCGGCGAGCACGAACCCCGCCTCGCCGACCTCGAGCACCCCGCGATCGACCCAGTCGCCCACCAACTGCACCGCAAAGAGCGGGTTGCCCCGCGTGCGGTCGGCGACCTGCCGGGCGAGGGCGGGGGCCAGATGCAGCAAGGTCTCGATGAACCGAGCCTGCTCGTGCGACGGCAGCGGGCCGAGCCCCACGTGGGTGATGGCCTTGTGCAGGGCGAACTCGGCGACCAGATGCATCGCGGTCGACTGGTCGACGAGCGCCTCGCTGCGGATGGTGCCCACGAGCACCAGCGGCACGTCGGCGCACGCGTCGCTGTCGAGGCAATAGCGCAAAAGGCTTAGGCTGTCGGAGGACCACTGCAGGTCGTCGAGCCACACGATCACCGCGCGCTCCCGGGCGATGAGGCCCAGCACCCGCGCGATCAGCGCGTAGCGTTGCTCGGGGCGGGCGAACTGGATCTTGCGCTGGCCGCGCTCGAGGTCGGCCTCGGTCGCAGGCGAGATGATCTCGGCCAGCGCGTCCCACTCGTAGGCGTCGTCGACGCCGCGCGCTCGAAACCAGCCCCGCAGCCGCTCGACGAGCGCGGCGCGCTCGAGCCCGGCGGCGCGAAAATGGCGGGCGAGCATCTTGGGCAGCCCCTCGCCGCCGCCGGGGCTGGGGCTGTGGGTCGCGCGCAGGTTCAGCGCCAGGCCCAACTCCTCGGCGCGCTCGCACAGCCACTGGGCCAAAAAGCTCTTGCCCACCCCCGACGGCCCGCGGATGAGCGCCGCGCGCGGGCTGTGCGTCTCGACCGCCTCGCACAGCGTCGTCCACAGCGCGTCGCGCTCCTCCTGACGGCCGACCAGCGGCACGTGGCGAAGCCCGTACAGGCCCAGCCCGGCGCCCAGAAGCTGGAAGGAACGCTCCGGCTTGGACGCGCGGCGCGGCCTCGTCGCCTTCTGGGTGCCCGTCGACTGCAGCGGGCTCATCTCCGGAAGCGGCCTCATTTCCTGCAGTGGACCGGACGCGTCGGCCGCGTTGCGGTAGCGCTCGAGCGGATCTTTGTGCAACAGCCGGCGCACCCAGCCCTCGAACGCCTCGGGCACCGCGATGCGCGGCTCGAGCGGCGGGATAGGCGCGTGCAGGTGCTTCTTGGCGACCGAGACCGTCGGAAACGCGCGGTACACCGGCTTGCCGCACACCAGGTAGTAGGCCAGGCACCCGATGGCGTACAGGTCGGTCCAGGGGCCGACGTCTCGCCAGTGGCCCCGGAACTGCTCGGGCGACATGAACGACGGCGTGCCGCAGGCGCCACGCAAGACCGCGTCCTCGAAGCGCTCGGCGACGAACGCCAGGCCGAAGTCGGTCAGCTTGACGCGGCCCCAGTCCGGTTCGTCGGCCAGCAGGATATTGCCGGGCTTGATGTCGCGGTGGATGACCCCGCGAGCGTGGGCGTGGGCCAGGGCGTCGAGCAGCGCGAGCAGAATGGAGCGAATCGACGCGAAGGAGAGCTGGCGCTCGACGTCGGCCAGCGACCCCCGCGGGCACAACTCCATCGCCAGGTACGGACTATGCGCCCGAAGCTCGCCGAGCGTCGCGTCCTCGACCTCGGGAGTGACCTCGCCGTGGTCGAAGACCATCACCACGCCCGGATGACTCAGCCCGGCGACCGCGCGCACCTCCTGGCGAAACTGACGCCCGTACTCCTCACGCAGCGCCTGCTCCTCGGTCACCACCTTGATGGCCGCGTCCACCCCCTGCTCACGATGCCGCGCCCGCCACACCTGGCCCATCGCCCCCTCACCCAAAAACTCGAGCAGGTCGAACGGCCCCAACTGACCGATCGGTTCGGCAGGGCGATAATGTGGAGAGTTGGAGGTCACGGCGGCTACGACTCGGTACAAAGGCTGCTCAGTGCAGAGGTGCCGGTGAGGATCGGGGATTCGAGGGCGCTTGCCAAGGGGCGCAGAGAGAAAAATGTGATTTTTGGGGCGCGGTCGTCTCGACCGCCGGGGTCCGTCTCGGGCCCCGCACGTGTACGAGCAGGGCGTGCGCCCTGCTGAGACGGCTACGGTCACGGACACGGTGTCCGGCACCGGTCACGGCCCCCGGCCCCCGGCTCCGGCACCCGAGACCGTGTCCGTGTCCGTGTCCGTAGCCGTAGCCGTGACCGTGACCGTGATGGTGATCGTGACCGGCCCCGCACGTGTACGAGCAGGGCGTGCGCCCTGCAGAAGACATGCAAGCTGGGGCGGTGACGCCCCAGGGCGGGCGAGGACGCCGCGCGCCCCGGGCAGGTTGTGCGTGCAGCAGGGAAGGGGCGCGGTCGTCTCGACCGCCGGGGTCCGTCTCGGGCCCCGCACGTGTACGAGCAGGGCGTGCGCCCTGCAGAAGACATGCAAGCTGGGGCGGTGACGCCCCAGGGCGGGCGAGGACGCCGCGCGCCCCGGGCAGGTTGTGCGTGCAGCAGGGAAGGGGCGCGGTCGTCTCGACCGCCGGGGTCCGTCTCGGGCCCCGCACGTGTACGAGCAGGGCGTGCGCCCTGCAGAAGACACGCAAGCTGGGGCGGTGACGCCCCAGGGCGGGCGAGGACGCCGCGCGGCCCGGCTGGGGCGGTGACGCCCCAGGGCGGGCGAGGACGCCGCGCGCCCCGGGCAGGTGTGCGTGCAGCAGGGAAGGGGCGCGGTCGTCTCCGGCCGCCGGGGTCCGTCTCGGGCCCCGCACGTGTACGAGCAGGGCGTGCGCCCTGCTGAGACGGCTACGGTCACGGACACGGTGTCCGGCACCGGTACGGCCCCCGGCCCCGGCACCCGAGACCGTGACCGAGACCGTGACCGAGACCGTGTCCGAGACCGTGTCCGTAGCCGTGACCGTAACCGTGACCGTAACCGTGATCGTGATCGTGATCGTGATCGTAACCGTGACTTGCGCGCCCACCCCCCCTCGGAGTATTTCTGGGGGGCACCATTTATATTGTCAGAGTCTGCAGCCCGAGCCTGTATGGGGGGCTGTTCCTAACCTCAACCCCTTTTGTGAGGAGAAGAACGTTATGGCGAGTGGACCGGATTTGAAGACGCCTGTGTCGGACCTTGTGTTGGCGACCCGTGAGGTTGCCCAGTGGGTCGGACGCAATAAGGCGAAGTTCGAGGGTGTTGTCGCGGCCGATTTCGGCGGCGCCGACGCCGGCCGCGCGGCAGCAGCGCTGCTCGATGGCCAGGAAGCCGAGTTTCAGACCGAGCGGCGCGAGGACGTCGCCTGGACCAACGAGAAGAACGCGTTGGTCTCGCGGGTCGGGCCGTTGGCCGACGTGGCCCGGTCGGGCGTGCGGCTGGCTTATTTCGAGGACGAGAATTTGGACGACGTGCTCAAGGATTTCTCGACGGCTCATGCCTCCGATATCCGCACGTTGCCGAGGGCGAGACGGGCGTTGCAGATCCTCGAGGCGGGGCTGACCCGTCACGCCGACGAGCTGCGCGGGTCGATGGGTCACTTCGACCGGGTGCTCGAGGAGTGCAAGCAGTTGCGCGAGCGCTCCATCGAGCTGTCCGATGCGTACGGTGAAGAGACCAGCGAGACCCGCGAGGCGGCGCGCGAGCGCCGTACCGCGCGGGTGCAATGCCTCGAGTTCATCGAGCGCGTCGAGCTCGCCGCGCGCATGGCCCAGCTCGACCACCCCGAGCTGTTGGTCGAGCTCGACGCCATCTACGCCGAGTTCTTGCCCCAGCCGGAGCCCTCACCCGCCGGCGGCGACCAGCCGGAGCCGACCGAGGCCTGATCGGCGCCCGATGCATCAACGGCGCGAGCGCCGCAAGCCCCCGCACTTTGCCGTGCGGGGGCTTCTTTGTTTGGGGCGGCGTAAGCGCTCGCGGCAAGCACGGCGCGTGCGCCGCAGGCCCGCCGGACGCCGGGAGGTGCTCGGCGACGCGCGTGACGAGCATGGCGCGGGCGCCGCAGGCCCGCGAGGCGGCTGGAGATGCACGGCGCGCAGGTCGCAAGCGCGGCGCGGGCGCCGCAAGGTGCTTCGGCACCGCCGCGAGGTGCCTCGACACCGCCGCAACGACGGCGGCCCGATGGAGGCGGTCGCGGCGAGCGTGGCAGGTTTGGCGACTGCGCCGCGACCCCCTGCGAGGGCGCCGCGACCCCCTGCGAGGGCGCCGCGACCCCCTGCGAGGGCGCCGCGACCCCCTGCGAGGGCGCCGCGACCCCCTGCGAGGGCGCCGCGACCCCCTGCGAGTGAGTTACCCCCCCTGCGACAGCCGCGACCACGGTTACGGTCACGGCTACGGCTACGGTTACGGCTACGGCTACGGCTACGGTTACGGTCACGGCTACGGCTACGGCTACGGTCACGGCTACGGCTACGGTCACGGCTACGGCACCCGAGACCGGCTCCGCGACCGTGTTCGTGTTCGTGTCCGTGTTCGTGTTCGTGTTCGTGTCCGTGACCGTAACCGTGCCCGTGACCGTAACCGTGCCCGTGTTCGTGTCCGTGTTCGTGTCCGTGACCGTGACCGTGTCCGTGACCGTGTCCGTGTCCGTGACCGGCCCCGCACGTGTGAGGTGCGCGTGGGCGCGCTCCCCAGCCAGGAGGTAAGCGGTATTGCATTCAAGCGGACGAATTATCGGGCAGATTCGAGTTTTTCGGTCGCGTGATGCGTCGCCTTCGCTCGTTCTTGGTTGCCCACCTTGACCCACTGCTCTCGGGCGAAGCCGAGCAGCGCCTTGGCGCAGTCGGTTTGTTCGCGTTCGACACACAACTCGCCGGCGAGTTCGAAAAGGATCGCCAAGTCGACGTCGACCAGATTATGAGTCCTGATGGTGGCGATCAGATGGGGCGTGGCGCGGTCGAGAGTGCTCCAATCGCCCGCGCTGGCCATGACCACCAGCTCCATGGCGCGTACGTACACGAGCATCAGTGTGCGATTGTCGCGCTCGAACTCCTCGCGGACTTGCTCCACGAGCGGCTCGGCGCTGTGAAATTGGCGGCGCTGCAGGTGAACCAGGGCCAGGTTGAGCTTGGCCGTCGAGTTCATCGAGGGGTCGCTTTGCGCTGTTTGGTTCATCACGCGACGGTAGACGCGGCTTGCTTCGCTCAAGTCGCCGCGCATGCGGGCGAGTTCGCCGAACTCGAGCAGCAATTCAGCCCCGCGCACATAGGTGCCCAGTTCGCGGTAGATTTCGAGGGCGCGCTGCAGGTGGGTCTGCGCGGCGTCGAGGTTGCCGCGGCGACGCTCACAGCTTCCGAGAATAAAGTAGCGAGACAGCAGACGGCCGGGCACCGCGCAGTCGAGCGACTCGGTGAGCTTGGCGACGGCTTCATCGAAGCGGCCGAGTCGCTGCAAGATGGCGCCCATGGCCTGGGCGATATCGCCGGCCAGTTCGGCGTCGGTCTGCGACGGGCCCAAGAAGCGCTGGGCCGTCTCCAGGTCGCCCAGCGCGGCGTCGTAATCGCCGTGGATGTGGTGAACCTTGGCGCGGCGAAAGTGGGTGCGTGCCAAGAGGCGCGCGTCGTCGAGTTGTCGAGCGGTGTCGACGGCGCGCTGGGCGGCCACTATGGCTGTCTGGTGCTGTGCCTGCAGGGAGAGCGTGTGGGCGCGCAACATGTCGTTTTGCGCGCGGGGCGCGCAGATCTCGGGCAACTGGAGCGCGTCGATGGCATCACGGTGTAGGTCGAGGAGGGTCAACGTGGTGTCGAATTCACCGGCATTGCCGCGCGCCTTCGCCCCCTCGAGCAGCGGCTCGAGCGCCTCTTGGTAGGACTCCGCGGCCAACAGGTGACGGCCGAGCCTCTCGGCGAGTTGGGGTTCGTCGTCGTACAGGCGTTGGAGGACCTGGGCGCAGATGAAGTGGTGGGCGACCAGTCGGTCGTGTTGCTCGGCGCGGCGCTCGAGTGACTCGCGCAGCATGCCGTGGACGAAGCGGATGCCGGTGTCGGCGTCTTCGAGCAGGTTGTGTTGCAGCAGGGTTTGCGTGGCCGCCTCGGGGTAGGCCCAGCCGGCTTCGTCGAGGCAAGCTCGCCACTCGTCGTCGTCGACCTCCATGCCGAGCACGGCGGCGAGCTCGAGGGCGCACATCGTCGCGTCGTCGGCGTCGGCCAGGACCTCGTCGAGGCGGCTCGACCAGACGTCGAAGATGTCGGCGGGGATCTGGGCGTGTTCGCCGTCGGCGAGCACGAAGCCCTCCTCGCCGACCTCGAGCACGCCCCGGTCGACCCAGTCACCGATGAGCTGGACCGCGAAGAGGGGGTTGCCGCCGGTGCGATCGGCGACCTTGCGGGCCAGGGCGGGCGACAGGTAGAGCAGCTTTTCGATCAGGTCGGCCTGCTCGTACTTGGAGAGCGGGTCGAGGCCGACGTGGGTGATGGTCTCGTCGACGGCGAGCTCGGCGATCTTGGAGTGGGCGGCCGACTCGTCGGCCAGCGCCTCGTCGCGGATGGTGCCGAGCAGCAAGATGGGCAGCCGGGCGCACAGCTCGCTGTCGAGGCAGAAGCGCAAAAAGGCGAGGCTGTCGGTCGACCACTGCAGGTCGTCGAGCCACACGATCACCGCGCGCTTCTGGGCCATCAGCTCGAGCAGGCGGGCGACGAGCGCGTAGCGTTGCTGGGGCCGGGCGAATTGGATCTTGCGTTGGCCCCGGGCGACATCGGTTTCGGTCGCCGGCGAGATGAGCTCGGCCAGCGCGTCCCACTCGTAGGCGTCGTTGACCCCGCGCGAGCGGTACCAGTCGCGCAGCCGGGCGACGAGGTCGGCGCGGTCGAGGCCGGCGGCGCGAAAGTGGCGCGCGAGCATGCGCGGCAGGCCCTCGGCGCCGCCGGGGTTGGGGCTGTGGGTGGCCTGCAGGTGGACGGCCGCGCCCGACTCGAGGGCGCGCTCGCAGAGCCACTGGGCCAAAAAGCTCTTGCCCACGCCCGACGGGCCGCGAACGAGCGCGGCGCGGGGGCTGCGGGTCTCGATGGCCTCGCAGAGCGTGTTCCAAAGGGCGTCGCGCTCGTCTTCGCGGCCGACCATCGGGATATGGCGCAGCCCGTAGAGGCCGAGGCCGGCGCCCAGCAGCCGGATCGAGGGGCGTCGGCCGACCATGTGCTGCCAGCTCGTCGACAAGGGGGCAGGGGCGGCGTCCAGAAGTGGTCCCGCCGAGGCGGGCGGTCGAGTGGGCGGGGGCGGCTCGTCGAGGACGGGCGCCGAGCTTCGAATCGCGCGTCCCGGTCCCGTCGAGTTCAACAGCTCGTCGAAGGGTGCGAGCACCAGGGTGCTGGCCTGGCCGCTAAAATCGTAGGCGTCGCCTCGCGGCGCGTCCTCGTCGGGCGCGTCCATCAACAACAGCGGCCAGGCGGCGTCGGCGGCGTTTCGAAAGCGCTCGAGGGGGTTCTTTTGAAGGAGTCGTCGCACCCAGCCCTCGAACTCGTCGGGCACCGCGATGCGCGGCTTCAGGCGAGGGACGGGGGCGCGCAGGTGCTTTTGGGCGACCTGAACGATGGAGCGGCCCGCGTAGGCCGGCTCGCCACAGACCAGGTAATAGGCCAGGCACCCGATGGAGTAGAGGTCGGTCCAGGGGCCGACGTCTCGCCAGCGTCCACGAAACTGCTCGGGGGACATGAACGCGGGCGTGCCGCAGGCCCCGCGGGTGGTCGCGTCCTCGACGCGTTCGGCGACGAAGGCGAGCCCGAAGTCGGTCAGCTTGACGCCGGTCCAGCCGGCCTTGTCGTGCTGCGAGACGTCGTCCAGCAGGATATTGGCCGGCTTGATGTCGCGGTGGACCATGCCGCGAGCGTGGGCGTGGGCCAGGGCGTCGAGCAGCGACAAGAGGATGGAGCGGATCGACCCAAAGGAGAGCTGGCGCTCGACGTCGGCCAGCGAGCCCCTGGGGCACAGCTCCATGGCCAGATACGGGCTCTGAGCTCGAAGTTCGCCCAGCGTCGCCTCCTCGACTTCGGGGGAGAGCTGGCCGTAGTCGAAGACCATGACCACGCCCGGGTGACTCAGCCCGGCGACGGCGCGCACTTCTTGGCGAAATTGGCGCCTGTATTCTTCGCGCAGGGCGCGCGCCTCGGTGACGACCTTGATGGCGGCGGGCACTCCCTGCTCGCGGTGACGCGCGCGCCACACCTGGCCCATAGAGCCCTCACCCACAAATTCGAGCAGGTCGAAGGGCCCCAACCGAGCGATGGGTTTGGGAGAACGATGGTCTGGTGCGTTCGAAGTCACGGCGTCACTGGCAAGAGATAGTGCATTGCTAAGAATCGGGGATCTGGCAGTGATTGCCAAGGGGCGCAGAGTGCGTTTGTGATGGGGCTGGTCTTTCTGTACATTTAACGAAGCTGCCAATAACGAGGGTTTCAACAAAAACGTGTGCTTTTTGGCAGCGGCACCCTACCTCGCCTGAATCACGCTACACCCGGTGAGGGGGGGATGGATCGATCGCGGGCCCTGACGGCCCGTGGAGTTTGTTTTTTTTTCAGGTGAGGTGCGCGTGGGCGCGCCCACCCCAGCCAGGAGGTAAGCGGTATGGCATTCAAGCGAGCACATCACCGAGCGGAGTTCGACAGCAACCTGAGCACGTCGGATATCAACCAGTTCGTCGACGACTTCTACAACTACTGCGTCAAGAATAGTGTCGATGGGCTGATCGTTGAAGCTGATATTGGGGGATGCTTCATCTTGGAGGGAGATGACTCTGGGGTCGACAATGCTCTCAACTATTTGGATAGCGCTAACGAACTCGTGAGCAACGATACGTACCTGGTGGAGACGACTGGAGGCTCGTTCTACACGTGTCTGTCGTCGTTCGTGTCGGCCGATGCGCGCAACAGCAACTGCTAGATCGGTGGTGGCGCGCTACGCGGAGGGAGTGGAGATGGTCTCCATCTTCTGGAGCGTAGCGCGCTGGCGCGCTTCATCGCCGACTTTCTCCCACTGGAGCGCGGCGAAGCGCAGAGCTCTCCGAGCAACTTCCCGGCGTCCCGCTTTGCTGGCTAACTCCCCGGCCAATTGGATGGGGATCGCCAGATCGGCGTCGCACCTTCCCGACGCGTCGAGTTGGGCGAGCAGGTCATCGAGCAGAGTCTCGAATGCATTCCAGTCGGCGTCGTGTGCGAGACAGGGTAATAGGACGGCGCGCGCGTAAGGGAGATAACTGTCGTTGCGGTTCCGCTCGAACTCTTCAATTAGTTTTTCGGCAGCCGTCCGAGCCTCAGGAAAGCGTTGGGTTTGCAGATAAACGAATGCAAGGTTGAGTTTCGCAACCGGCACCAAGTTGGGGGCCAACGTCTGCGACTCGGCGAGAGCCGCTGCGTAGAATTGCTCGGCATCACCGGGCTTATCTTGTAGCCTCACCACATCGCCGAGAGAGAAGAGAATGGTGCAACTATGGAGGTTGCTGCCCATCTCTTTGCTCCACTGAAGCGCTTCTCGAAGCCAAGCTTCGGCGGCGTCGAGATTGCTGCGCCTGCGCTCGCAACTGCCGAGATTTCTCAGGATGGAAATCTCGACGACTTCTTTGTCTTGCTCGGCTGCTCGTCGACGCGCCTGCTCGAGCAATTCGGCGGCTTCGTCGAGCCGGTCCACCCGGATCAGCGCGATGCCAAGCGCGTCGTCGATTTGCAGGAGAAGGTGGTCGTGGCCACCCACCTGTCGCACGAGCTCCTTGGCTCGCTCGTGTAAGGGCAGCGCGGCTTCCTGATTGCCCTGAAACTGATGGCACTGGGCGAGGCGAAAAGAGCAGGTGGCGACCAGAAGAGGATCTTCGGTCTTTTCGGCAAGTTCGAGCGCTTGTGTAGCGAGTTGCTCGGCCTCCGAGTGATTGCCTCGCACTGCCTCCGTAAGGGCACGAAGCGCCTGGTTGTGGACCCTGGGGGCCGCGTTTTGAGGAAGTTCGAGCGCGTCGATGGCCGCCAGGCGCAGGTCGAGGAGCACGAGCGCAACGTCGAGTTCCATCGCATTGCCGCGCGCCTTCGCCCCCTCGAGCAGCGGCTCGAGCGCCTCCTGGTAGGACTCCGCGGCCAACAGGTGACGGCCGAGCCTCTCGGCGAGTTGGGGTTCGTCGTCGTACAGGCGTTGGAGGACCTGGGCGCAGATGAAGTGGTGGGCGACCAGCCGGTCGTGTTGCTCGGCGCGGCGCTCGAGTGACTCGCGCAGCATGCCGTGGACGAAGCGGATGCCGGTGTCGGCGTCTTCGAGCAGGTTGTGTTGCAACAAGGTTTGCGTGGCCGCCTCGGGGTAGGCCCAGCCGGCTTCGTCGAGGCAAGCTCGCCACTCGTCGTCGTCGACCTCCATGCCGAGCACGGCGGCGAGCTCGAGGGCGCACATCGTCGCGTCGTCGGCGTCGGCCAGGACCTCGTCGAGGCGGCTCGACCAGACGTCGAAGATGTCGTCGGGGATCTGGGCGTGTTCGCCGTCGGCGAGCACGAAGCCCTCCTCGCCGACCTCGAGCACGCCCCGGTCGACCCAGTCACCGATGAGCTGGACTGCAAAGAGGGGGTTGCCGCCGGTGCGATCGGCGACCTTGCGGGCCAGGGCGGGCGACAGGTAGAGCAGCTTTTCGATCAGGTCGGCCTGCTCGTGCTTGGAGAGCGGGTCGAGGCCGACGTGGGTGATGGTCTCGTCGACGGCGAGCTCGGCGATCTTGGAGTGAGCGACGGATTCGTCGGCCAGCGCCTCGTCGCGGATGGTGCCGAGCAGCAAGATGGGCAGCCGGGCGCACAGCTCGCTGTCGAGGCAGAAGCGCAAAAAGGCGAGGCTGTCGGTCGACCACTGCAGGTCGTCGAGCCACACGATCACCGCGCGCTTCTGGGCCATCAGCTCGAGCAGGCGGGCGACGAGCGCGTAGCGTTGCTGGGGCCGGGCGAATTGGATCTTGCGTTGGCCCCGGGCGACGTCGGTTTCGGTCGCCGGCGAGATAAGCTCGGCCAGCGCGTCCCACTCGTAGGCGTCGTTGACCCCGCGCGAGCGGTACCAGTCGCGCAGCCGGGCGACGAGGTCGGCGCGGTCGAGGCCGGCGGCGCGAAAGTGGCGCGCGAGCATGCGCGGCAGGCCCTCGGCGCCGCCGGGGTTGGGGCTGTGGGTGGCCTGCAGGTGGACGGCCGCGCCCGATTCGAGGGCGCGCTCGCAGAGCCACTGGGCCAAAAAGCTCTTGCCCACGCCCGACGGGCCGCGAACGAGCGCGGCGCGGGGGCTGCGGGTCTCGATGGCCTCGCAGAGCGTGTTCCACAGGGCGTCGCGCTCGCCTTCGCGGCCGACCATCGGGATATGGCGCAGCCCGTAGAGGCCGAGGCCGGCGCCCAGCAGCCGGATCGAGGGGCGTCGGCCGACCATGTGCTGCCAGCTCGTCGACAAGGGGGCGGTCGTGGCCTCGATGAGCGGGGCGTCGGTGGGTCGCACGTGCCCGGCCAGCTGCTTGTCGAAATCGGGCGCCGAGCTTCGAAGCGCGCGCCCCGGCCCGGTCGAAACCAGGAGGTTGTCGAAGGGCTTGAGCACCAGCGTGCTCGCCCGCGAGTCGAAGCTGTACTCGGCGTCGGCGTCGGTGGGCGCGTCCTCGTCGGGCTCGCTCATCAACAACAGTTGCCAGGCGGCGTCGGCGGCGTTTCGAAAGCGCTCGAGCGGGTTTTTCTGGATGAGCCGTCGCACCCAGCCCTCGAACTCGTCGGGCACCGCGATGCGCGGCTTCAGGCGCGGGACGGGGGCGCGCAGGTGCTTCTTGGCGACCTTGACGATGGAGCGGCCCACGTAGACCGGCTCGCCGCAGACCAGGTAATAGGCCAGGCACCCGATGGAGTAGAGGTCGGTCCAGGGGCCGACGTCTCGCCAGCGTCCGCGAAATTGCTCGGGGGACATGAACGCGGGCGTGCCGCAGGCGCCGCGGGTGGTCGCGTCGTCGACGCGCTCGGCCACGAAGGCGAGCCCGAAGTCGGTCAGCTTGACGCCGGTCCAGTCGGTGTCGTCGCCCAGCAGGATATTGGCCGGCTTGATGTCGCGGTGGACCACGCCGCGAGCGTGGGCGTGGGCCAGGGCGTCGAGCAGCGACAAGAGGATGGAGCGGATCGACCGAAAGGAGAGCTGGCGCTTGATGTCGGCCAGCGAGCCCCGGGGACACAGCTCCATGGCCAGGTACGGGCGTTCGGCGCGCAGCTCGCCCAGCGTCGCCTCTTCGACTTCGGGGGGGATTTGGCCGTAGTCGAAGACCATGACCACGCCGGGGTGGCTCAAGCCGGCGACGGCGCGAACCTCCTGGCGAAATTGGCGTCCGTAATCTTCGTGCTGGGCGCGCGCCTCGGTGACCACCTTGATGGCGGCGGGGACGTCCTGCTCGCGGTGGCGAGCGCGCCAAACTTGTCCCATGGCGCCCTTGCCCAAAAACTCGAGCAGGTCGAAGGGGCCGAGCTGGGCGATAGGGGTGAGTCGTCGATTGTCTGGAACGTTCGAAGCCACGGCGTCACTTGCAAAAGATGGTGCGTAGCAAGGATCGGGGATCAGATTCGATTTGCCAAGTAATAGATTGGAAGGCGAGAGATTGGAAAGCGAGAGATTGATCGGATGGGCGGTGTTGCTCGATAGTGCTTGCCTGTAACCCACCAAACTCGAGGAAAGGAGGAGCTGTGATGGCACAACCCCGACTCATCATTCATGGCGGCGCGGGGAGCGCGCTCAAAGATCCGTCGCGCGGCGACCGGGTGCGCGAGGCGTTGTACGCGGTGATCGACCCGGTCTACGAGATGCTGCTCGACGGGGCGTCGGCCTTCGAGGCGGTCGTCGAGGGGTGTCGGCGCCTCGAGGAGGACCCGACGTTCAACGCGGGGACCGGCTCGGCGATCCAGTCGGACGGACAGGTGCGCATGAGCGCGTCTTTGATGGACGGCGCCACGCAGAGCTTCAGCGGGGTGATCAACGCGATGCGCCTGGCGCATCCGGTCGAGCTCGCCGAGCACCTGCAGGGCGAGCGCGATCGGGTGCTCGACGGGGCGGGGGCGCAGGAGTTGATGCGCGAGCTGGGCGTGCCCCCGCACGATCCGATCGTCGAGCGGCGCTTTCGCCAGTGGATCCGCGAGCGGGAGCGCGGGTTTTCGAAGCAGGCGGTGGAGGTCGTCGCCCAGGAGGATCGAACCGAGCAAGACGAGCCCGACGATCGAGGCCGCGGCACCATCGGCGTGGTCGCCTTCGATAAGGACGGCAAGCTGAGCGCGGGGACGTCGACCGGCGGGCGCGGCTTCGAGCGCGTCGGGCGGGTGAGCGACTCGGCGATGCCCGCGGGCAACTACGCCGACGCCCACTGCGCGGTCAGCGCCACGGGCATCGGCGAGCATATCATCGACGCGTGTTTGAGCGCGCGGATCTGCGTTCGCGTGGCCGACGGCATGAGCCTCGAGGAGGCGCTTCGAAAGTCGTTCGACGAGAGCGAGGCCAAACAATACAGCTTCGGGGCGATCGCCATCGACCACGAGGGCCGCATCGGCTGGGGCAAGACGAGCGATATCTTGCTGGCGGCGTACCGGGTGGGCGACGAGGTGGGGGATACGATTTCGTTGCCGGGCGGAACGATTGTGGGGGTGTTGGGGGCTCTGCAGGGGGTGTGAACCGCGTTGGCGGTCATTGCGGTAGTTTTTTGCGGGTGGCGTGGGCTTTTTCGTGGGCGCCGGCGGCTTCCCATTGGTGGGCGGCGGCCTCGTAGAGGCGTCGGGCGTGGTGGGGTTGGTTGGCGGTGGAGCAGAGGCGTGCGGCGGCGTCGAGACAGATGGCGACGTCGGCGTCGACGAGTTGGGTGTCGTCGAGCTCTCGCTGTACGTGGTCGACGTGGGCGTCGAGCGCGGCCCACGCGCCGCGGTCGGCGAGGCAGGCGAGCTTCATGACGGCGACGTAGAGCAGCATCGTGCGGTTTTGGCGTTCCTCGTACAGCTCTTCGAGTCGGTCGAGGAGGGGGGCGGCCTCGTCGAAGTCGCCGGTTTGAATCGCGACGAGGGCGAGGTTGAGCCGGCCGATGAGCGTCTCGTGTTGGCGTTCGCTGTGCCCGTAGTCGAGCACACGGCGATAGAGCTCGGCGGCGTCGTCGAGGCGGCCTTGCAGGCGGACGACGTCGCCCAGCGAGACGAGCGCGCGGGCCACGGTCATCTGGTGGCCGAGCTGCTCGCCGCGGGCGATGGCGTCTTCGAGCAGCGTCTCGGCTTCGGCCAGGTTCCCGCGGTGTCGCTCGCAGCTTCCCAGCGCCCACAAGATATTGTCGAGTTTGAGCGTCCTGCCGATGGTGTCGGCAATGTCGCGGGCGCGGTACAGATGCTCGATCGCCTCGTCGGCGCGGCCCAGCCGGGCGAGCGCCTGGCCGGTGACCCCTTCGAGATCCATCAACAGACGTCGCTCGCAGTCGTGCTCCTCGACGAGGTCGCTGCCCCGGGCGAGCAGGGGGAGGCAGGCGTCGAAGTCGTTCAAGAATAGATAGGTCTGCGCGAGGCGGTAGCAGCAGGTGGCGACCAGGCAGGGGTCGTCGAGCGCCTCGGCCTCCTCGAGCGCGGCTCGAGCGAAGGTCGTGGCCAGCTCGCGCTTGCCGAGCACGGCCTTGGTCAAGCCGCGGAGGGCCTGGTTTTCGGCGCTCGCGCGTCGGGCCAGCGAGGGCGATTCGATGCGGTCGATCGCCTCGCAGCGCAGGTCGAGGAGCGTGAGGCATCGGTCGAACTCGGCGGCGTTGCCGCAGCGCATGGCGCCCTCGTACAGCGGAGCGAGGGCGTCTCGGTAGGCCTGCGCGGCCAAGAGGTGGCGGCCGAGGCGCTCGGCGAGTTGGGGCTCGTCGGCGTAGCGCGCCTGGAGCATGGCGGCGCAAACGCGATTGTGCGCGACGCAGCGCGCGCCTTCCCTGGCGCGACGCACGAGCGTCTCTCGCAGCATGCCGTGCGTGAAGCGAACGCCGGTGTCGGTCTCCTCGAGCAGCCGCTGTTGCAGCAGCGACTGGACGACGCGCGTCGGGAACGAGAGGGACGCGAGGTTCAAGCAGGCGCTCCACTCGTTCTCGTCGACCTCCTGGCCCAGCACCGCGGCGAGTTCGAGGGCGTGGAGGTTCGGTTCGTCGTCGTCGAGGAGTTCGTCGAGGCGGCTCGACCAGACGTCGAAGATGCTGTTGGGCACCGGCGCCTGCTCGTCGTCGGCGAGCACGAAGCCTCGCTCGCCGACCTCGAGCACGCCGCGATCGACCCAGTCGCCCACGAGTTGGACGGCGAAGAGAGGGTTTCCGCCGGTGCGGTCGGCCACTCGGCGGGCCAGCGGGGGGGCGAGGTAGAGCAGCTTTTCGATGAAGTCGGCCTGCTCGTGCGAGGTGAGCGGGCCGAGCTCGACGTGGGTGACGGCGTCGTCGAGGGCGAGGCGAGCGAGGCGCGCCTGGGTGCGCGTGTCGTCGGCGATCGCCTCGTCGCGCACGGTGCCGACGACGACGAGCGGCAGGTCGACGCACACGTCGCTGTCGAGGCAGAAGCGAAGAAAGGCGAGGCTGTCGGCCGACCACTGCAGGTCGTCGAGCCAGACGATGACCGCGCGGCGGCGGGCGATGAGGCCGAGGACACTCGCCACGAGCGCGTAGCGTTGCTCGGGGCGGGCGAACTGGATCTTTCGCTGCCCCGCGTCGACGTCGGCCTCGGTCGCAGGCGAGAGGATCTCGGCGAGCGCGTCGGGCTTGTAGGGGTCGTCGACGCCGCGCGCTCGGAACCAGTCGCGAAGCCGCTCGAGGACCTCGGCGCGGTCGAGGCCGGCGGTGCGAAAATGCCGGGCGAGCATCGTGCGAAGCCCCTCGCCGCCGCTGGTGTTGCGCCCGTGACGAGCCCGCAGGCAAATCGCCGCGCCTGTCTCTTGGGCGCGCTCGCACAGCCACTGCGCCAAAGAGCTCTTTCCCACCCCGGACGGCCCGCGAACGAGCGCCGCGCGCGGCTGTCGCGTCTGAAAGGTCTCGGCGAGGGTGCACCACAGCGCGTCGCGCTCGTCGTGGCGGCCGACCAGCGGGATATGGCGAAGCCCGTACAGGCCGAGGCCGGCTCCCAAGAGCTGCAATGAGGGGCGATGGTCTTTGATCTGCTGCCAATCGCTCGCCAGCGGCGCCGGCGTCGGCTCGAGCAGCGGGGCCGCGTCCTGCGGTGGGCTCGACGCGGGCGGCTCGCCGACTTCGGGGCTGGTGGCGTATAGCAGCTCGTCGGTGTCGGTCGAGTGGAGCAGGTTCTCGAGCGGCTGCAGCACAAGCGTGCTCGGCCGTGAGCCGACGTCGTAGCTGCCCTCGTAGTCCTGACGATCGTCGAGCGGGCTCATTTTGAGCAGGGGCCACGCGGCGTCGGCCGCGTTTTGGTAGCGCTCGAGCGGGTTTTTCTGGAGCAGCCGTCGCACCCAGGCCTCGAACTCCTCGGGGACCGCGATGCGCGGCTCGAGGCGCGGGACGGGGGCGCGCAGGTGCTTCTTGGCGACTTCGACGATCGATCTGCCCCGGTAGGGCGGCTCGCCGCAGGTCAGGTAGTAGGCGAGGCATCCGATGGAGTAGAGATCGGTCCAGGGGCCGATGTCTCGCCAGTGGCCGCGAAACTGCTCGGGGGACATGAACGCCGGTGTGCCGCAGGCGGCGCGGGGGGCGCCGTCGAGGCCCTCGGCGACAAACGCCAGGCCGAAGTCGGTCAATTTGATGCCGGTCCAGTCAGCGTCGTCGCCCAGCGAGACGTCGCCTAACAAAATATTGGCCGGCTTGATGTCGCGATGGACGACGCCGCGAGCATGAGCGTGGGCGAGGGCGTCGAGGAGCGACAAGAGGATCGAGCGGATGGACACGAAGGGAAATTGGCGATCGATGTCTGCAAGCGAACCCTTCGGGCAGAGCTCCATCGCCAGGTAGGGGCTCCCGGCGCGGAGCGCGCCGTACGTCGCCTCCTCGACCTCGCGGGAGACCTCGCCATAGTCGAAGACCGTGATCAGCCCGGGGTGGCTCAGCCCGGCGACCGCGCGCGTCTCCTGGCGAAAATGGCGCCGGTAGTCGGGGAGCCGCGCGCGCCTTTCAGTGACGACCTTGATCGCCGCGGGTACGCCTTGGGCGCGATGACGCGCACGCCAAACCTGCCCCATGGCCCCTTGACCGAGGAAGGCGAGCAGGTCGAAGGGGCCCAGTCGGGCGATCGCGGCGTCGGTGTCGGTAGCGGTCAAGTCACTGCGGGTTAATGACGGAGTAAAGCTATTTAACCAAAAGGAGCGATGGTCTGCACGCCAAATGTGCCAGAAAAAGGCACTTGTTCGTCGCGCGGGCCCTCTTGGCCGTCGGCCAGCTTGTAGGTTTTGGGGCCGACCGACAGCTTCGAGCCGTCGGGGAAGGCCTTGTTTTGGGCGATCATACCCGCGGCAATGTCCATGAGGCGGAAGTAGGCGGCGTTCATCCCCTCGTCGATGGGCGTCTCGAGTTCGGGCAGGCCGAAGGCGGTCAACCCGCGGGTGGCCATCCAACCCTCTTCGTGCCAGGCGTGCACGCACAGGTTGGCCAGGTTCTGGGTCTGGTCGAGGTCCATGGTGATGACCTTGATGAACCGCGGCGAGTGCAGCGTGACCACGCCGGGCATGAAGATGCCGGCGGCGCCCGCCTCGATCATCGTGCTGGCGATGCGCGCGAAGTGGCGGGCCGCGTCGGTGCCGCGCTTGGAGCCGCCCTTGACCACAAAGCGCCACGAGGCCTTGTGCTCCTTGAGCATGACCACCTCGGTGGGCGTGTAAGGCTCCTTGCTGGTGCCCGCGAGCGTGTGCAACTGCTCGAGCGGCTCCTCGACGACGAGCACGGCCTCGACGCCGTCTTCGAAGACGACGCGACCGCGGGCGAGGACGCCCTCTTCACCCTCGACGGGCTCGACTTCGTAAGTCGCCTCCTCCTGCCAATGCACGGCGTGGGTTTCGGTGAGCACGTCGGTGTTCTCGAGCCCCCAACTGACCGGGGCGACGCCGACGAACGAATCTGGTGTGGCTTTGTCTGTATGTTGCATGGTGTGAGTGGTGGCTATGGGGCGTGATTCACCACGGAGAACACAGTGAGCACGGGGAACTACTTTTTCTCTCCGTGGCCCCGTGTGCACCGTGGTGAAATCGCAGTTTAGGGGCGTTTGAACTTGCGAATGCGCAGTTGTTTTTCGAGTCGCTCGAGCACCGTTTGGGCCGCGGTCGCGTCGGCCTCGGACGACCCGGCGAGTTGCTCGGGCGTCAAGCCTGCGAATAGCGCGGGGGTGACGGTCTTGTCGAGCAGGATCATCTTGCTCTGCGACGGGTCTTCGAGGCGCAGCGGGGTGGCGCCGGTCGACGGGTCGATGGCCTCGAGGGGGACGACGTCGCGGGCGTCCGAGGACGAGGAGAAGGTCTGCCACTCGGCGTCGGCGCCGGTGCGGAAGCGTCCGCGCAAGAGGAGGCTCTTTCCGACGATGTCGGCGGTGTCGAGCGCGCTCAGGTTGCGCACGTCGTCGTCGGCCGGCGAGACGACCGCGTAGATTCGGCAGTAGTCGCCCAGCGGCGGGGCGATCTCGCCGACGATGCGCGCCTTGCCCTCGGCGAGCAGGTCTTCGACGAACGGCGTCCCCAGCCGCGTCGCCGAACTGGGCACGTGCGCCCAGGCCGTGCCGATGAATAGCTCTTCGAGGCTGCTCCCTTTGGACGCCTGCTCGGGCTCGCACAGGTGCGCTTCGATGCCCGAGACGACCAGGTACGCCTCCTGAATCTCGATCTCGGCGCCTGCGTCGGTCGTCAGCGTGACCGGGCCGCCCGGCTCGAGGTCCTCGAGCTCGTGGATATAGCCGAAGCTCATCGAGGCGCGCGGCGGGCGCTCCTTGGCCTGGGCTTCGAGCCGGCGTTTGAGCTCGGCGTCTTTGTCCTCGGGCTGGCAGGCGGTGAGGGGGAGCGCTGCCAAGATGAGGATGAGTAGCTTTAAGGAGACGTGTTGCATGAGTTGATTCGAAGTTGTGGGTGTTGCTTTTCTTGGGGCGCCCCATCCGCCTCGCGCTGTAGCGAGTTGAGACGTGGCAGCTTTGTGGCGCCCCCCATCCGCCTCGCGCTGTACTGCGCGCTCGGCACCTTCCCCCGGGGGGAAGGGTTGCCTTAGCTATTCTGGACTACGTTGCTCTTCGCAAGGGCATCCCTTCCCCCCGGGGGAAGGTGCCCGTAGCGAAGCGAAGGGCGGATGGGGGCGCCGCCAAGCCGCCACGTTCAATTCTGAAGTTGAAACCTACACGATTTCTCCCCATCTTATAACAGGGGCGCAAACGGTGCGCTTCCCGGGACATTCACCATCCCATCGGGGCCAGGCGATCGGCGATGGAACATATCGAAGCCTTATTGCAAAGCGCGAGTTATTTCGGAGTGATCAAGAAGTTGATGGCGATGTCGCCCACCGACATCGCCGTGCTCTTCCTCGTCTCCAAGCCCGCCTTCATCCTGACGGCGGGCGTGGCGGTGTTGACCTCCCGGAAAAAAGACGGCCCGCCGCAGTTGTCCGAAGAGGGCGGAGCGGCTGGACTTTTGCCGGATTGAGGTAATCTGAAGTGTCTGAATTGGAAAATAGCGGTAAGAGCAAACTCGGCTACCTCATCGTCGCCGTGTCGGTCATCGTCGGCATCGCCGCCGTCGGCGCGGTGGGCTATCTCTCCGGCGCCGGCTGGTTCGGCTATCGCCAGATCATGTACGGCAACGCGCAGGTCTACCTGCTCAATATGGGCGACGAACCGCTCGAGGTGACCGTCGAGGAGCGCGAGAGCGTCGAAGTGCCCCCGGAGGACGCCCGCGCGGTCGACGTGGTCGGCGGGGAGTCGCAACTGGTGGTGCGCAACGCAGCCGGCGAGGTCGTCGAGCGCCACACGGTCTTCGTCGACAACTCCCACGCCCTGCTCAAGCTCACCAAGGACGGCTGCCTGGTCGCCTCGGATGTCGGCGCCTTCTACGGGCGCGGCGGCGAGGGCCTCGAGTTCGTCGAGATGATCGAAGAAGAGCAGCAGCTCTACGTCCCCGGCACCACCAACGTCATCTGGCCGCGCCAGACCTTCCCGCGCAAATTCGCCCGCGAGGGCGGCGACGCCATCTGGCTCGAACTCGTCGGCTGCTCGCTGCTCGAGCAGGAGGAGTTCTTGCGCGCGTATTTGGATGTGCGGTTGGGGAATCGGCTCAAAAAGGCCAAGGGAGCGAAAGAGTGAAAGAGTGAAAAAGTAAAAGAGTAAAAAAGTGAGTTCACTCCTTAGCTTCTTCACTCCTTAGCTTTTTCGCTCATCCACTTTCGCTCATCCACTTTCGCTCATTCGCTTTTGGCTCTTTCGCTCGCCTTACTCATCCACCACCCCTTCACCTGTGGGGCCGTCCACGCGATCGGCGCGGGCGGAAGCGAATTCAAAAAGTAGCTGCCGTAGCTCTTGTTGGCGATGCGTGAGTCCAGAATCGCCACGATGCCGGTGTCGGTGCGCGAGCGAATCAGGCGGCCGAAGCCCTGCTTGAGCGTCAGCGCGGCCGAGGGCATCGACAGGTCGCGGAAGGAGTTGCCGCCGCGGGCCTCGATGTCGTCGAGGCGAGCGCGGGTGAGCGGGTCGGAGGGGTTGGCGAAGGGGAGCTTGTCGATGATGACCAGGCTCAACGCCTCGCCCTCGACGTCGACGCCCTCCCAGAACGAGCTCGTGGCGAAGAGCACCGAGTGGGTGTCCTTGCGAAACTTGTCCAACAGCTCGGATTTGGGCGCGTCGCCCTGCTTGAGGATGGGGTAGTCGAGCTTGTACTCGAGCAGCTCGTGCACCGCGTTCATGTTCGAGTAGCTCGTAAAGAGCACGAACGCGCGGCCCTCGGTCACGTTGGTCAGGTACTCGACGATCAGCGCGACGTTGTCGGCGAAGTCGTCGGAGTTCGGCGCCGGGAGCTTTTTGGGGATATACAGCGCGCACTGCTCGCCGTAGTCGAAGACCGGCTCCAAGATGAGCTCGTCGACCTCGTACTCCTTTTTGTCGGGGACGGTCATCCCCATGCGCTTTTTGAAGAAGTCGAAGTGGCCGCCGGTGGTCAGCGTCGCCGAGGTGAACACGAGGGTGTCGTGGGTGTTCAAAAGCTTGTGGCGCAGCAAAAACGCGAGGTTGATGGGCGAGGCCTGCAAGAAGACGCCGCTGTCTCGTTTTTCGACGAGGTAGGCGTAGCGGCTCTTCTCCATGGCCAAGATCATCTGGACGTCGAGCTTGATCTCGAGGCAGCGTTCGGCCAGGCGTTTGCCGCCTTCGCCCAGGTCCGAGAGCGCCGACACGGCGTTGTGCAGATCGCTCAGCGCGTCGCGCAGCTCGAGGTGGGCCTCCGAGATCTTTTCGGACTGCGAGCCGTCGAGGACTTCTTCGAGGGCGTAGCGCCCGTCGTAGAGCCCGAAGCTCACGTGGGTGAAGAAGTCGGTGTAGACCGTCGATAACTCGCGTAGCGCCTCGTCGACGTCGACGTCGTCGATGTCCTCGCCGTCGAGGGTGCGGCGGATGTCGCCGATCAGGTCTTTGAAGCGCCAGTTCGAGACCTGCATGCCGAAATACGAGGTGGCCACGTTCTCGAGATGGTGGGCCTCGTCGAAGACGACCGCGTCGTACTCGGGCAAGATCTCGCCGAAGCCGACGTCGCGCAGGGCGAGGTCGGCGAAGAAGAGGTGGTGATTGACGACAATGATGTCGGCGTGCTGGGCGCGCTCACGCGCCTCGAAGATGAAGCACTCTTCGTAGAACGGGCATTTCTGGCCCAGGCAGCCCTCCGAGCCGACCGACAGGTCGCTCCAGGCGGCGTAGTCGTCGGGAAGTCCCTCGATCTCGGCGCGGTCGCCGGTGGTCGTCTTGTTGGCCCACTGCATGATCTTGGGCCAGTGCTTGGCGTCCTCGCGGTTTCGAAACCGCGGGCGGTCGCGCATCTCCTTGAAGCGCTGCAGGCACAGGTAATTTCGCCGCCCCTTGAGCTGGACCATCTTGAAGGGACGGTGCCAGTGCTTTTGCAAAAAGGGCAGGTCCTTGTTGAAGAGCTGGCCCTGCAGGGCCTTGGTGCCGGTGGAGACGACGACGCGCTTGCCCGACAACAGCGACGGGACCAGATAAGCGAGCGTCTTGCCGGTGCCCGTGGCGGCCTCGACGATCAGCGGGCGGCGCTTGTCGAGGGCGCGCTGGATGGCGCTGGCCATCTCGACCTGCTGCTCGCGGTACTCGTAGTTGGCGTGGACCTCGCTGAGGAGTCCGCCCTTGCCCAGAATGTCGTCGATAGATTGTGTCACGCTGAACTATCTATTTGTTCAGTAGTTTCCAGATCTCGTCCCAGTCATTTGGCGTGACATGAGCCCAAATGTCAACGTCCTCGCCGCTGATTTCTTGGGCTTCCTCGGGTGTCGAGCCGTGGCCAGGGGAGCAGACCCAGATCGATTCGGCCTTGCGGCCCGACGGAGGACGCACCCCAATGCAGGGCGACTCGCCGCGGCGGCGAAGCTCGAGGCTATGCTCGCCGCGGTCGACGAGCACGCGGCGAAGCTTTTTGCCGTCTTCGCGCAGGATGAAGCGCTTGCCGTCGTGGACGAGCTCGCCCTGGGTCTTGGCGTCACGTACCTGCTGGGTACGGGCGCGCTTGAGGCGGCCGAGGAGGCTGCGCTTGGTGATCTCGGACATCGGCAAAAAGAGGGCGGACGCCATGATGGCGGCGCCCAGGAGAATCAGCCCGAGCTCGCCGCCGAAGATCATGATCGCCAGGCCGATGCCCAAGATGAGCACGCGGATCTGCTTGGCGTTTTGGCGGCCTTTTTTGGTGGCGCGGTGGGAGGGAAAGAAGCTGATGAGGGCTTCGATGGGCTTGAGAAGTACGCCCCAGGCGGGGGCGTACTTCTCTCGCCGAATCAGCGTGGCGGGGATGGTGAGCTCGTCGCTCAATGCCCGTGCCCCGTTGCTTGACCCGGTTCCGGGTGGATCTTTTCGACCTTCATGATGATGGCCATGATCCAGGCGATCGGGCCGGCCGCGAAGCTAAGCAGCGCGCCCAGCTTGAGCATGTCGCCGGTGCCCGGCGGAAGCTCCCAACCCTGCGCGGGCGCCAGACCGAGGGCGACGGTGGTCACGAACAACGCCACCGTAAAGCCGATGCCGGCCACGCAGCCGAGCACGAGGGTCTGGGGGAGCGTCATCGGCTTGGGCAGGCTGAGGCCGAATTTGCTGCCGACCCACGAGAAGCCGAAGATGCCGAAGGTCTTGCCCAAAAGCAGGGCGCCGAAGATGGCCCAGGTGGCGCCGCCGCCGAAGGACTCGCCGCTGAGGAACACGCCGGCGTTGGCCAGACCGAAGGCGAGCAGGCCGACGTCGACGATGGGCGCGAAGAAGTGCTCGAAGTGGTTCATCGTGTCGTCGTGATGCGCGCTCTCCTCCTCGGCGGACTCGAACAGACCAGCGTCGCGCTCGCCGTGCGGCATGAACGGCACGATGGGCACTAGCGCCAGCGCAGCGTGCACGCCGGTGTTGTGCAGACCGATCCACGACAGCACGCCGCCGATGATGGCGTAGGGCCAGAAGTTTTTGACGCCCATGCGGCGCATGCCCTCACAGATCGCCATCGCCAGCACCACCAGGCCGAGCCACTCGATGTGGACCTCGGGGGTGTAATAGACGGCGATGATCATCATGCCGATCATGTCGTCGAGCACGGCGAGCACCAAAAGGAAGGTGACCGCCGGGTGGGCGCGTCCGAAGATCAGGCCGGCGAAGAGCCAGCAATAGGCGATATCAGTCGCCGTGGGCACCGCCCAGGCGGCCTTGGCCAAGTCGGGGGAGAGGCCCAGCGCGGCGTGCAGCGCGAAGAACGCTGCGATCGGGCCGAGCACGCCGCCGGCAGTGGCGATGGCCGGCATGGCTGCTTTCTTGAGGCTCGACAGCGCACCACCGGGCAGGAAACTCTCGGAGACCTCTTTTCCGGCGATGCCGAAGAAGAGGACCATGAAGATGTCGTTGACCACAAAGTGGAAGCTGACCGGGTGCTTGGATGGATCGTACTCGGTCTTCATCCACTCCATGGCTCCTTCGACGCCGCTGGCGAAGAGCACCGACAGGGGCGCGTCCATCACCGCCTTGTAGGTGTCGGGGTCGAGGTTGGCCCAAATGAGCGCGACGACCGTGCCGAAGAGCAAGAAGGCCGAAAAATCGCGCAGGAGTTTGAAACTGCTCTTGAGAATATCCATCTGTATCATCGATTCAATCCAGACGTCGTCGGGAGATTGTGCTGTTTAATCGCGGTCGCGGGCCTCTGGCACGCTCGTGTAGAGCGCGCGCAGCGGGTCGGCCTCGTCGCCGTAGATATAACCGGGGCCCAGCCCGATAGGCTGCTCCCCGAGTGCATCGGCGAGGGACTCGCCGGAGTCGTTCTTTCGCCAGCTCATCTCCTGAGCCTGGGCATTCTCCCACTGAGCCTGCAGGACCAGCAGGTCTTGCAGATTCTCCGGGAGCCTGTCGGCAAAGGCGTAGAGCACGTGGCCGGCGACCTCCGCATCGTGGGTGGCCCGGTGGGCCTCTTCGAGCGGAATGCCCAGCTTGTCGGCGATGGTTCCGAGGTTCTTGCGGCGCAAGTTCTTGTAGAACTGGCGCGCAAAGATCAACGGGTCGAAGGAGGGGGCTTCGTCAGGCCAAGCCAGGCCGCAGCGTTCGAGTTCGGCGGCCACAAAACCCTTATCGAAGCTCAAGTTGTAGGCGACGATGCCCACCCCTTGGAGTCGCTGGTGGATTTCGTCGGCTACCTCGGCGAAGGTCGGCTTGCCCTCGAGGTCTTCGGGCTTGATGCCCGTCAGTTCGACGACCTCTTCGGGGACTTCGCACTCGGGGTCGATGAGCTGGCCGTAACTCTCGACCACCTCACCTTGTTCGAAACGAATGATACCCACCTCGATGACGCGGTCGTTTTCGCTGTCGAGACCGGTGGTCTCGACGTCGATAACCGCGAGGGGCAGGTCCTTCCATTTTTGGGGCCACTGGGACACGCTTTCGGCCTCGATTTTTACTGCAGTTTTTGGCTGAAAAAGCCGTTCCGGGGCGGATTGTGCCATTAAGGGACTGTAGGCACAAGGGTGGGTCCGCAACACGGTTGCACCGCACCCACACCGCACATAAGATTCGACCATCGACGAGACTCTGCAACCCCACATTCACGTCATGATCCGAACTTTTTTCACGCTCGCCGCTCTCGCCCTCGTGCTCCCGGCTTGTCAGGCCGATCAGAGCGGCACCAACGCCGTCAGCGGCACGGTGCTCGACCAGCGCTTCGACGGCATGTCGGGCGTCGCCGAGTTTATCGGCGGGGACTATATCGTGACGCTGTCGGACGATCCGAATTTCACGTGCACGTCGAGCCCGCTGGGCGACTATCTGACCGTCGAGATGTTCAATATCGACGGATCGGGTGGCTTCGACGCGTCGGGCAACGTCACGTTCAACGAGATCGCCGGTGGCGTGGTCGAGCAGGAGGCCGCGCAGTCGGGCTCGTTCGACGTGACCGTGATGAGCGACGTCGACGGCGGCGAGGTGTTGCAGGGGAGCATCGACGCGATCGGGCCGACCAGCTCGGTCGGCGGGTCGTTCGAGGTGCCCGTCTGCGATTGAGGAGAGTTTTCCGTCAGTCGGAGGTTTCGGCGCGCGCCAGCCGGCGCAGCAAACCTTCGACGAACTGATTGGCGCCGGCCAATCCTTCCCAGTTGATCTTGTCGAGGGTGTCGCCCGGCACGTGGTAGTCGGCGTGGCGCCCGGACGTGATGTTCACCCCCCGAAAACCGAGTTCGACGAACGAGACGTGATCGCTGAATCGCTCGGTGAGCGCTTCGGCGCGGATCGTCAGCCCGGCGTCGCTAGAGGCAGCGTCGAGCAAGGCGACGAGCGCGTTGTCGGCGCCGTGGGCAACTTTGAGTTCGCCCTCGCGCAGCCGGCCGAGCATGTCGAAGTTGACGACGGTGCCGCCGCCGTAGGTGTCGACGAGCTGGCGCGCCAGGCGTCGTGATCCGCGCAGGCCGAGCTCTTCGCCGACGGGGGCGGCGAAGAGGATCGGCGGCCGGCCTTCGGGAGGCGTGGCCGCGAGCGCGCGGGCAACCTCGAGCAAGACGGCCACGCCCGAGGCGTTGTCGTCGGCGCCCGGATGCAGCGCGGGGACTTGCCGGCTCAAGCTTCCGGCGTGGCCATAACCGAGGCCATCGTAATGGGCGGTGACCACGATCGGTGTTTGGGGGGCGTCGGAGGTGCCGGCGATGCGGCCCACGATGTTGTAGAGGGTGGCGCTCGTTCGGTCGAGCGTGAGATCGCCGCGCACCGTTAGCTCGAGCGAGCGGCTGTGCGGCTCGCCCGAGTCGTCGATATCGCGCTGGAGTTGCGCCAAGTCGACGCCCGTCTCGCTCAAGATGCGCGTGGCCGACTTTTCGCTCAAGTAGCCCGCCGAAATACCGGTCAGCGGCAGGGCGGGGCGAAGCGTGGGCAATTCGTCGGCCGCTTGTTCGGGTCGATCGCCATGGCCGCGCGGGTCGTTGACCAAAAGGAGCGCGCGAGCACCGTTGGCGAGGGCGACGGCGGCCTTCGAGCCGGCCGAGAGGAGGTAGCCGCGCTCGTCGGAGGTGAGCGCCTGGACGTGTCCAGCGGGGGCGCCGGTGAGCGCGACGACGACTTTGTTACGCACGTCGACGCCGGCGTAGTCATCGTAGCCGACCGACGGGGCCGACAGCCCGTAGCCGACGAAGACGGCCTCGGCGTCGAAGCTTCCGTCGTCGCTAAAGCTCGCCGGGGCAAACTCGACGTCGCCCGCCAACACATGCTCGCCGATGGCGAGGGAGAGGCTTCGCGACGGCTCCGAGCGGACGACCGCCTCGAGCGGGCTCAAATAGCCGTCTTCGCCGGCCGGCTCGAGCCCGATCTCCTGCATCTGCTCGACGATATAAGCGCGCGCGGCGTCGAGCCCCTGCGAGCCGTTGCCACGGCCCTCCAATTCGGGCGCGGCGAGCGTGGTCACGTGCGCCTCGAGGCGCTCTTGAGTCGACTGGGCATGCACCGGGCGGCCTAAACCGGGCACCGCACATACCGCCGCGGCTACCACCACGCTCCCCACGAGCTGTCGCCATCGTTGCTGCACAGACACTCCAAGAACTACAAATTCACCACGGGGACACGGGGAGCACTGGGGAACAGAGAAAAAGTTCTTTTCTCCGTGTCCCCCGTGTCCCCGTGGTGAATCACGCCTTTAAGGTCGGCCCAGGCCGGTTGCGGAGCGCACGCGGTCCATGACCCCTTCGACGACCGGGCGCACCTTGGCGGCGCCGTGGGCGAGGACCTCTTCGAGGTACTCTTCGTCCTCGCGAAGGTCGACGTACTTTTCGCGATAGGGCGCGAAGTAGTCGACGAGCTTCTCGTACAGCGCCAGCTTGGCGTGGCCGTAGCCGTAGTCGCCGCCCTCGTAGTTTTCGCGCATCTCCATGATCTCGTCGGCCGACGAGAAGAGCTTGTAGAGGGCGAAGACGTTGCAGGTGTCGGGATCTTTGGGATCCTCGAGCGGCGTCGAGTCGGTCTCGATCGACATGCACTGCTTCTTGAGCTTCTTGGGGGGAAGCAGCGGCTCGATCAAGTTGTTGTACGACTTCGACATCTTGCGCCCGTCGATGCCCGGCACCACGGCGACGTCGTCGCGCACCTTGGCCTCGGGCAGCTTGAGGTAGTCGCCGCCGAAGGCGTGGTTGAATTTCTGGGCCATGTCCCGAGTCATCTCCACGTGCTGGATCTGATCTTTGCCGACCGGGACGATGTCCGAGTCGTAGATCAGGATGTCCGAGGCCATGAGCACCGGGTAGGAGAAGAGCCCGTGGCTGATCTCCTTTTCGCGGCCCTCGTCTTTGGCCGCTTTGTAGGCGTGAGCACGCTCGAGCAGCCCCATATGGGTCACGCAGTCGAGCATCCACGTCAGCTCGGTGACCTCGGGCACGTCGGACTGACGGAAGAAGGCGGCCTTTTCGGGGTCGAGGCCGAAGGCCAAAAAGTAGGCCGTCAGCTCGTAGACCGAGTGGCGCAGCGCCTTGGGATCGTGCACGGTCGTCAGCGCGTGGTAGTCGGCCGCGAAATAAAAGGACTCGTATTCGTCTTGCAGATCGATGGCAGGACGAATCATCCCGAGGTAATTCCCCAGGTGGGGAAAGCCGGTCGGTTTGATACCTGAGAGACTGCGTTTTTTCGCCATGGTTCTTCGGGTCGTTTGGAGTTGAGCTAGCTACGGCGTTCATAGCACGAGGCCAGCGTAGTTGTCATGAATCTGATTCGTTCCTAGTATACCGGCACTGACCGATTCCGAACTCGAGTAGGAGGCGCCAAATGACTCGCCACATCGTTTCGACGCTCATCGCAGCGTATCAACTCTTCAGCACGGGTTTGAGCAGCGCCAACTCCGGCTATCAGCCCCCGTCACAACCGCCGCGCTCGGGCGGAAGTGGCCAGGGTGAGAGCGCCTCGGGTTTGGCGATCGCCACGCTCGCGCTGGGCATCGGCGCCTGGACCTACTTTCCCATCTTGGGTGCCTGGATCGGCGTGATCACCGGGTGGATCGAGCTCAAGAGGATCGAGCGCGGCGAGAGCCCGGCCGCCGGCGAGACATTCGCCAAAATCGGCTTCTGGCTCAGCGTGGCCAGCATCGTGTTCAGCGTGCTCGGAAGCTGCGCGGCCATCGCGCTGATCATGTTCGTCTACGGCAGCTTAGCGGCGCTGCTCACCGGCATCGGCCTGGCCGGAGCCGTCTGAGCTATTATCTGCAGACATCAAAAAAGCCGGCCTCCAGGGCCGGCTTTCTTCGTTTCTTGGTCTGTCGTCAGACTGTCAGACCGCGAAGCTCGTGCCGCAACCACAGGAGCGTTTGGCGTTCGGGTTGCTGAACTTGAACCCGGCGTCCACCATGCCGTCCTGCCAATCGACCTGGGTACCGTTGAGGTACAGGTAGCTCTTCGGATCGACGTAGACGTTGACGCCGTGCATGTTGAAGACACGGTCGTTGTCGTTGGGGCTGTCGACGATGTCGAGCACGTAGTTCATGCCCGAGCAACCGCCCGCTTTGACACCCACGCGCAGCCCATAGTCGCTGTCGGGGTCGATGTCATTGTCGCGCATCATTTTGACGGCCTGCTCGGCCGCTTTTTCGCTCAGTGAGATCATCGGTCTGGCCTCCTGCGTTATTAACTGGCTCACCGGTCAAAGAAACTAGATAGCACGTTCGTGCTCGTCAAGGTGCGCGCAATTTTTGCCGAGCGCACCGTTTTCTACCGAGTGATGCGTTTTTTCAACGCATCCGCTAGGCTGAGAATTCCTCGAGGTGTTTCGACTCTCACCCTTTACGAGCCAACGATGAAGCTGAAAGCCTGGGCCCTGAGTGACGTGGGCAATGTTCGCACCAACAACGAAGACAATTTCTTCGCCGACGCCGATCGTGGGGTGTTCGTCGTCGCGGACGGGGTGGGAGGACGAGACAAGGGGGAGGTGGCCAGCAGCATGGTCGCCGCGGCGGTCGAGGAAGCGGCGCCCAATCTGCGTCAAGTCGCTCGTGAGGCCGATCCGGTCAAGAGTCCCGACCACCGCGAGCGCATGCTCGACCTGATTCGACGGCATATCCAGCAGGTCAACACCGACATCTTCAACGAGGACACCAGCCGCGACAACGAGCACGGCATGGCGACGACGACCGACCTGTTGGTCGTCGCCGGCAGCTCGGCCTACGTCGGGCACGTGGGCGACAGCCGCGTTTACCTGATCCGCAACGGACAGATCTACCGCATCACCGAGGACCACACCTACGCCGAGATGCTGCGGCGAAATCAGCGCGCCGAGATGCGCCGGCTGGCCGAGGCGAACAAGAAGTTCGAGCATATGCTCACCCGCAGCATGGGCGCCAAGCCGCATGTCGAGCCCGATACCCTCTTTATCGACGTGCGTCCGGGCGACCAGTTCGTGCTGTGCACCGACGGGCTGACCGATTACCTGAGCGGCAGCGAGATCTTGGAGCGCTCCACCAACATGAAGGGGCAGCGCCTGGTCGACGAGCTCGTGGCCGAAGCCAAGCAGCGCGGGGGACGCGACAATATCACCGTGGTCGTCGTCGACGTGCTCGACGAGCCCGACACCGCCCGTTCGCTGCCGCCGCAGGCCGTGGACACCATCCGCCAGATCAATTTTCTGGAGCAAATCGAGCTCTTCGACGGGCTGGCAGCCGTCGAGCTGATCAAGGTGTTGCGCACCGTCTACGAGCGCTCCTACAGCCCGGGCGACATTATTTTGCGCCAGGGCGAGCAGAGTGGGGCGCTGTACCTGATCGTCGAGGGCGAGATCGCGCTGACCGTCGACGGCACCGAGGTCGCTCGTCTCCACGCCGGGCAGCATTTCGGGGAGTTGGCGCTCTTTGCCGACGATCACACGCGCTCGGCGACGGCTACGTGTGCCTCCGAGGCGCTTCTGCTGGTGATTCCCGCCGACAAGTTCGAGAAACTGACCGGTGAAGATCTCGAGATCGGCAACAAGCTGCTGCGCAACCTGGTGCGCCACGCCGGCCAGCATATCCGTATGATGAACGCTCGCCTGGCGGCGGGGGCGCATATGGATACGATGGAGATGATGAAGAGGGATTTGGGGAAGGATTAACCCCTTAGGGCCTGTATGAAAATTAATTTGGTCGCGAATGACGGCTGAGTTTTGGTCCATTTTTGCCCGAAAAGCCTCGACTTAGCGCTGCTAAGCCTACGTTTTCCGAACAAAAATGGCCTCAAAATCAGCTCGCCCTCGCTCGGGCATTTATTTTCATACAGGCCCCAAATACTCCAACAACTCGCGCACATCGAGCACGTCGGACTGCGCCAGGGCGAGGACCGTGGCGTAGATCAACTCCGACGGGGCGGCGTTCGCGAGTAATTCTTTGTGGCGCTCGTCGAGGTCGGCCAGCTCGGCCATGCGCGTCGCGAAGAGCTCGCTGGGATCCTGCACGTCGTTCATCTTCTTGGCTTTCTCGAAGACGACGGCGTGGTTTTTCTGCGTGGAGCGGACGTCGCTGAAGCCATCTTCGGACTCTTTGCGTTCCGCGGCGGGCTCGTCGTCGGCCTCCGAGGCTTCGGACTCGGCTAGCAGCGAGGCGGGGCCGAATCCAAAGGCGGTGTGGCTGCCGGTATCCTCGAACTCGTCCTCATCGTCTTCGTCTTCGAGTTCGATCTCTTCTTCGAGTTCGACCACGTCGTCGAGCTCGACCACTTCTTCGAGCTCGAGCGGCTCGGACACCTCGGACAACTCGTCGCTGCCCATGCCGAAGGGGCTCGCCGAAACGCTGGTCCTGTCGACCGGCTCTTCGTCGGCGTCGCTTGGCTCGTCGGCGACCTCGTTCGGCGCGCTCTTCTTGTCCAGTTTCTGCTTGTCCAGTTTCTGCTTGTCGAGCTTCGGCTTGTCGAGCTTCTTTTTGGGCGTGATGATCGCCGCCGCTTTCGAAGGCTCGTCACCGATGCCCACGCCGGCCATGGTGCGGTCGGACTCGTCCTCCGGCTCGGGCTTCGACTCGGACTCTTGGCTCTCTTGCTTCTCGGCCTTCTGGCTCTCCTGCTCCTTGGCCTTCTGGCTCTTCTTCTCTTTGGGCTTTTTGCTCTCTTTCTTCTCGTCGGTCGCCTCGGACTGAGCGGCGGCCTTCTCGGGAGAGTAGACGAAGAGTTGGCCGATTTTGGCGTAGTCGGTGGCCGTGTCCTGGCCGTCGAGCGCGCCGTCGACCTCCCAGTCGGCGAGGTCGGGCTGGATGCCGCCGGTGATCTGGCTCTTGCTCAGCGGCTCGTCGAGTGATTTGAGGCTGTCCTCGCCGTCGGCCTCGTCGTCGTCCTGAGGGTCGACCGCGTCGAGCACGCTCGAGATCGCCCGATCCTTCATGTCGCGTGAGATGACCGCGCTGTCTTCGGTCATGTCGACGTCTTCGGCCTGATCGAAGAAGGTCGCCCAGCTGTCGTCTTCGAGCCCGTCGTCGGCCACGTCGTCGAGCAACTCGTCTTCGAAGTCCGTGGCGTCGAACTCACCGGAGGCGGCCTGCTCGAGGAAGTCGAGCTCGGCCGAGTCTTCTTCTTCGGGGGCTGCGCCGTACACACGCTCGAGTGCCCGGGCCAGGTCGCCGGGGCCGGCGAGCACCGGGCGCACGTCGACGCCGGTGTGGCTGGCGACCTCGTCCATGGCGAGCACGTCGAGGGGATCGTACATCGCCAGCACGAGGCGATCGCTGTCGCTGCCGCTTTCGACCTTGAGGGGGAGCACCTTGTTGCGCAGCGCCAGAGAGCGCGGCACCCGGTCGGTGACCTCTTCGTCGGGGGTGCGATCACCGAGCCAGACCGGACGCACGTTCAAGAATTTGCCGATCCCCTTGACCAACGCACGCTCGTCGATGAGCTCGTGCTCGACGAGGGTCTCGTACAGCGCCTTGCCGCGCTTTTGAGCGAGGGCGACGCCCTTGCGAAGGTCCTTCTTGGAGATCGCGTCGCTTTTGGCGAGCAGATCTATCAGTTGCGAATCATCGATCATCGACATCACTGACTCATCGTCATCACTGTACTTCGATGACGTTGCTGCCCGGGGGTGGGGGGAGTTGGAACAGTGCGTCCTGCAAGTTCTGGTCGACCTGAGTTTCACCAACATCCAGCGAGAAGTCAAGATCTCGGGCCGGCCAGACGAATCGCCGGTAAGCGGGCAGCGCGATGTTGCCGAAACGTTTCCAATCCTCAGTGGTATACTTGTAGGTCAGCTTGCCTTTGGCGTTCTTTTCGGTCACCGACGTCACCGCGTAGTCTTTCGGGCGTACCTGCATCGACAGCGATCCGCCGCCGGGGAGCGCGCGCGAGTATACATAGCGTCCGGTCTCGCGGTTCCACTCGAGGGTGGGCTCACCGGTGCCCCGCTCGAAGCGATCCCAGGGGGCGCCACCGAAGAGCACGCGTACGACGTCTTGGGCCGACAGGTCCACCGGCAGAAGCCGGCTGATATTCGCCGGGGTCGGCTCCCCGGTGAAGTACTCGTTGGTCTCGCGCTTGTGCATGGCGAACTGCTCGCCGTCGGTGACCAGCAGGCTCATGATCTCGTCGGTGCCGGGCACGCGCGTCTGCACCCGGAGCATGTCGGGGCGCTTGGCCAGGATGAGCTGGCGCACTTTGACGCGCTCGCCGTCTCCGAAATAATCGAGCACGACCTCCTTGAAGCGCGCGTCTTCGATCTGGGTGAGGCGGGTGTCGATCGCTTCGCGCAGCGCCTGGGGCTCTTCGAGGGCGTTGTCGGGGGGCGGGATGTCTTTGGTGCAGCTTGCTGGGCCAAGGGGGAGGACGAACAGGAGGGCGAGTAATGTAATCAGATTGAGAGGTTTCATTCTTGGTTTCTGTGGAAAGTTTGGGTTCTTGGCGCCCCCCATCCGCCTCGTGCTAAACTGCGCACTCGGCACCTTCCCCACCGGGGAAGGGATGCCCCTGCGGAAAGCTACGCGGTCGATTCGCGCAAGGAAATCCCTTCCCCCTGGGGGAAGGTGGCTCGCGCGTCGTACAGCGCGAGTCGGATGGGGGCGCCAGAAAGCTACGCCTTGCTTCACGGACACGAAGCCTTGCTTCTCGAACACTGAGCCTTGCTTCTCGAGCAAAAGGAACACCGCGAACCTATGCAACCTCACCCCATCACGCAACTCATCGCCGGTCTTTGCCTGGCGATGACGCTCTGCGCCGCATCCGAGGCCGTCGCCCAAGACGACGGCTCGCGGCTCGAGGGCTCGGTGCGTGTGGGGATGGAGTACGACGACAACCCGTTGAGGCTGCAGACGAACGACCCGCGCCTGGAGTCGGACGACCCGAGGCTCGCTTTTCTTCACGACGACCCCGACATGCTCGCGCGCTACTTCACCACGCTCGACTCGACGCATCGGGTCGGCGGGCGCGGCCAGGCGAGCCTGCGGGTGCGCCACGGGGGCAAGTTCTATCGGCGCACCACCGAGGCCGACGCGATGCTCACCCAGGTGCTCGTAGCGTATCGGTATCGGCTGGCCGAGCGCCTCTCGCTGGTGTTCGACGCCGACGTCAAAGACCGCACCGAGCGGCTCAGCCGCCTCGACTACAACCGCGGCGGGGTGCGCCTGGGGCTCGGTTGGGCGCCCGAGAAGTGGCGGCTGAGCGCGCGCGCCGGCTGGCGCTACTTCGCCTACAAGCCGGTGGCCGCGCTGAGCAGCCAGGGCCCGCAATTCGACGCGCTGGTGCGCCGCTACTTCACCGACACCCTCGCCGGCCAAGCCTCCTACAGCCTGACCGAGCGCCAATTCGACGACGGGCGCCAGGACACGTTCCACGTGGGACGGCTGGGCCTCGTCTACCGAAGCGATATCTTCGTGGACGCCTCGTACGTCTTGTCGATCAACCGCTCCCCGCTCGACTCGCAGGATTTGACTCGCCACGGTATGGAGGTGACGCTGACCGCCCCGCTGTTCGAGAAGTTCTACGGCTCCTCGAAGCTGCAGTTGCAGCGCACCGCGGTCGCCGAGGAGTCCGGCCCCGACGCGCTCTTCTTCGTCGACGAGGAGAATCGCAACGTCGTCGTCATGTCGCTGGCGCGCCCCATCGGCGAGCAGTGGGAGGTCGAGGGGCGCTGGAGCATGTATATCGAGGAATTCGACGACGCCCAGCCTACAGGCGGCGTGCAGCTGGACTATTCGCGCCAGACGTTTTTATTGGCGGTGGGGTGGGGGTTTGAGTGAGGAGGGGGAGTGCGGCGTAGCTTCTCGGCGCCCCCCATCCGCCTCGTGCTCAACTACGCACTCGGCACCTTCCCCCAGGGGAAGGGTTGCCTTAGCTGACCTGAACCACGTAGCTTTTCGTAACAGCATCCCTTCCCCTGGGGGAAGGTGGCTCGCGCGCCGTACAGCGCGAGTCGGATGGGGGGCGCCAGAAGGCTACCTCTTACAATACCCAACCCGAACAACACATGAAACACCTAACAAAACTCATCCTCCTGCTCCTCATCCTCCCCGCCTGCGCCACCTCCAGTGGCTCCGGCAGCGGCGACTCCGGCCTCATGGGCCTGGGAGACGAGCCCGCCAAGGCGGTCTGGGAGGACTGGACGGCGAAGCCCGCCGCGGGCATCGCGCCCGAGGCGTTCGTCGACCAAATGGTCGCCTTCGACTATTGGCAGGTCGACGACGAGAACTTCATCGAGGAGAGCTGGGCAGGCGTCTCCGGCGTGCTCGACTTCGTGCGCCGCGAGGGCTTGCCCGAGGCGCAGGAGAATACCGCCACGCTGCTGCTCCAGGCGCTCGACAGCCGCCAGGGCGACCAGCAGACGAGCATGGACGTGACCTACGTCGTCTCGCTCGACCAACAGAACCCCTCCGAGGGTCTCGTGGTGCGCCTCTACTCGCCGATCGCGGACAAGAAGGCCACCCCCGGCGTCGCCATCTACATGGGCCGCGACAGCGGCTCGCCGGCCGAGGGCTACGATCGCGCGGTGATCTGGGCGGCGCCCGATTTCGAGGAGGCCGAGGGCTTTACGGTCGCCCTCGATCGCACCGACGCGGGCTGGGTCGCCGCCAAGGACAACGGCGTGGTCTACCCGGTCGGCGAGTCGAAGTCCGACTCGCTCACCGGCGCGGCGGGGCTCGCTCGCGAGATCCTGACCAAGCGTTTCTGGGAGCCGTTGACCGGCGTGGGCTTCGTCGAGGCGAAGCAGAGCGCGACCGAGGAGAGCGAGCTGCCCGCCGACATCGAGCGTGCGCTCGGTTTGGAGGTGCGTGAGCGCCAGATCGAGGAGGTCTACAAGGACACCGTCTTCCCGCCGCGCGCCGAGATCCCGCCGCTGGGGCTCAAAGAGGATTTCTGAGCCCTACTGGTCGACGACCTGGGCGTTGAAGCAGAAGTGGCGGCGGCCCACGTCGTCGGCGCGAATCTCGAAGCTCACCTCGTGAGAGCCGTCCTTGCGCTCGAGGGGGATCTCGAAGGTCGAGATCTCCTTGGCGCGCGTGCTCTTCACCGTCTTGGCGGCGACGCCGTCGATTCCCACCGTCATCTCGACCGGCGCGCGAGCGCTCGTCGTGCCCGATTTGGCCACGCCGTAGTAGCCCACCAGCGCGTCGCCCGACGGGACGTCCGGGTAGTGCACCACCAGGGTCGTGTTCTCGACCGGGTGCGCCCAGATGCAGCGTCGAATCGTGCCCGCCTCGAAGTCGACGGCGCGCAGCGAGACGCGGTTCCACTCGTTATTCGTGCAGAAGAAGTGGTCGAGGAACTGGGCGCAGGGGTCGAAGTCGCCCTTGCGGTCGAGGCCGACCGACGCGTCGACGAGGCGGTCGCCGAAGTCGTAGTGGACGTCGTCGATCGAGTCGGCGAGGGCTTCGTCGTCGGTCTGCATGGGCGGGTTCCACCAGGCGAGGGCGAGCCCCGCGATGATCGCCAGCGAGACGGCCGCGCCGAAGCCCACGTCGAGGGCGCGCCCGTGGCGATCGGTCAGCGCGCCGAGCTTCTCGTCGAGTCGCTCGAGCCACGCGTTTGCCCGCCGGCCCAAGCGCGTGTGGGTGTCGGCCACGCACAGCACGATGCTGGCGAAGAGCGCGACCAAAAAGAGCAGCAGGCTCACCCATTCAAGCCAGCTACGCTCGAACTCGAAGCGATAGGTCCCCGGCTCGAGGGGCACCGTCATAAATGCGGTCTTTTCTTCAAACCCGTCGAGGGCCATCGGCTCGATGTCGACCGGCTCGCCGTCACGCGTGACGCTCCAGCGGGGGAAATACGACACGTTCAGGCGCAGCGTACCCTTCGAGCCCTCGGCGGCCTTCAAGACGATCTCTTCGTTGGCGAAGCGCTCGACGCTCACCTCGCCCTCGCCGTCGATGATCTCGAAGGGCTGCTCCTTCCACCTCTTATATTCGTACAGTCGCAGCTCTCCGAAGCTCTCCACGAGCTCGTACTGGCTCTTGGGCATGCTGCGCGAGGTGATCACGTAGCGAATATTGAGCGCGTCGAGCAGCTCGGGGGCGGTCGCCTCCATCTTGTAGGCGTAGTTGGACACCGGCGTGAACCCCGTCTTGTAGAGCGGGAAGGCCAGCCGAGTGCCCAGGTCGGTGTAGCTGTGGTCGTGGTAGTGGACGCGCAGCATGATCCGGAAGAACGGCTCGGCGTCGGGGTATTCGCGCTCGAACCAGGCGACCAGCTCGTCGCGGGCCTGCTGGTGGGGGCGCTGCGAGGCCTCGGTGAGGCTTCGGCTGAGCTGCGTCTTTCCGAATTGATGGAAGTACGGGATCGCAAACGGGACGATGAGCAAGACCGGAAGGGCGGTCGCGGCGAAGACGCGCACGAGCCCGGTGTCGGCCAGCTTGTCGGTCTCGTCGGTCTCGTCGGTCGCCCCAAACGACATGCGCCGAGCCGCGATCACCGCGGCCACGGCCGCGTAGGCCGCCGCCACGAACCAATACGGCTTGAGCATCAGCGAGAAGCGCTGGAACTGGATATGCTCGAACGCCTTGGCGAGCTCGAGCAGGTGGAACTCGCTCAGCACGGTCACCGAGCCGCCCAGCAGGAAGACGAAGACGAGCAGCGCGGTCAAAAAGTGGTGGAACTTGCGCACGAAGAGCAGGCCGACCGAGCCCACCAGCCCCAGCCCGATGACCAAGGGCATGGTGCCGGGGAAGACGTCGAGCTCGAAGAGGTCCTTGCCCATCGTGAACGTGGTCGTCCACACCTCGCCGTAGGACGCGGCGAATTTGCGCACCGACATGAACGGAAAGACCCACAGCCCGCCGATCAGGATGCCGAGCACGTAGCCGGCGATCAGGCGCAGGCTCGCCTGCGGCCACGGGCGCCGGTTATCGGTCATGCGGTAGGCCAGCAAGATGAGCGGGCCGGCGATGGCGAAGTGCAGAATCTGGACCGGGTGGGTGAGCAGCGAGGCGCCCAGGAAGAGCGCGAAGATGCCCGTGTCGCGCCAGCGCGATTCGCGCAAAAGGCTGGGCACCCGGGCCATGGCCAACAGGGCGAAGGCCGTCGACAACGCCTGCGGCCACACGCCCCACTCGGCGGTGTAGACCCAGCCGCCGAAGCGGTAGCTGGCGGTGTCGGCCATGAAGAGCACGCCGCCCAGCACGCCCACCCAGCGGCCGAAGCCGACCCGGGCGAACGCGTAGACCGAGTAGCCCATCAAGACCCACAACAGGAAGAACGCCACCCCGTAGGCCTGCCCCAGTTCGAGCAGCCCGAGGCTCGCCCACTGCACGGCGTTCACCCACAGGTCGGCGCCGATGGGGTACAGATACTGCGCCGGATAGCCGGCGAACCACTTGTGGCTCCAGCCCCAGAGGCGGCCGTCGGCCAAGAAGTCTTGTTGGAGTTGCCAGGCTTTGAAGAAGTGAACCGGGTGGTCGTGATCGACCGGGCGGTCGCCCAGGGCGGCTTCGGGCAAGATGGCCGCGGCGACCGCGACGATCACGCCCAAGCTCAAAAACCCGTAGACCCACTCGAGGGCCGAATACTCGATGCCCCACAGCTTGCGCGGCTCGGCGAGCCAGTCGCGAAGCCGCGTGAGCGGCTCGCGGGCGGTGCGCACGGCCACGGCGGCGGCGCCGGCGAGGAGCGCGGCGCCCAGCCATGGGAAGGGGCGCTCGGCAAAGAGAGCGAGCACGCCGACCACGGCGAGCAGCCCCGAGACGACATATGGCACGGCATCACGTTTCACGAGGGTCGGTCCCCGGGCTGGAAGCTCACAATTTGGTCACGTCGACCAGGACGACGGTCCACGGAAGCGGCGAGCGCACCTCGATGACGCGGCCGTACTGGGCGGCGAAGTCGACGAAGCCGGTGCGCGACCAGTGGTTGAGGTGGCCGGGCGTGTTGCCCAGGTCGCGCAGGTAGGCGCCGCGGGCCATGTTGAGCACGCGCCACAGCGGCTCGCGGGGCACGCTGAGCACCAGCTTGCGCCGGGCGACGCGGGCCATCTCGGCCAAAGAGGCGTGCGGATCTTGGACGTGCTCGAGCACCTCGAGGGAGGTGATCGTGTCGAAAGCGTCGTCGTCGAAGGGCAGCGACTCGGCCACGCCGGTGCAGAAGCTGAGGCGATCGCCCTCCAGCCCCTTCCAGTGCGCCTCGAGTTCGTCGTCCTCCAGGTCGATGCCGGTCACCTCGACCGACGGGTAGCGCTCGACGATCGCGCGGGCCATGATGCCCTCGCCGCAACCGACGTCGAGCAGCTTTTCGGGCCCGGCGTAGTCGAGCAACTCCCACACCGAGGACTTGAACTCGCGCATCATCCAGCGCACGACCGGGTTCGACGAGCCGTACTTGTCGTAGGTGTTGCCGGTGGGCACCGTGTCGGCGTTGGCTGAGTGCGCGCCCGTCGATTGGGCTGTTTGATCTTGGCTCATAGCGTGTCGTTAGGCGTCTAGACCGCGGCCGGCTCGTTGGCCGGCTCGGTCTGCTTGGAGTGTTCGCGCTCCTTGTCGGTGTCGCCAAATTCGAGGCGACGTACCCGCCAGAGCGTCTCTTCGACGAGTTTGCGATTGTTGGCGATCAGGTCGGCCAGAAGCCCGGTCAGCCCGGTCTGGAAGCCGAGCGACATCAACAGGACGGCCAGCAAGAGCGATTGGACGTGCCCGTCGCCGTCGCCGATGGCATAGAAGTACAAAAAGCGCGCGCCCAGCACGAACCCCGCAAAGAAGAGCAGCGCGCCGATGCCCATAAAGACCTTCAGCGGCTGGTAGGTCGTGTAGATGCGCACGATCGTGCTCATCGAGCGGGTCACGTACGAGCGGATCGACCCGAAGAGCCGGCTCTCGCGCAGCTTCTCGTTGGTGCGGATGGGCACGTGCGACACCGCGATATTCTTGCGGCCCGCCTGGATGATCGTCTCGAGGGTGTAGGTGAAGTCGCTGACCACGTTCAGGCGCATGGCGCCTTCGCGCGAGAACGCCCGAAAGCCGCTGGTCGTATCCGGCACGTCGGTGCTCGACGCTTGCCGGACCACCCACGAGCCCAGGTGCTGCAGGCGCTTTTTGGTCCACGAGAAGTGCTCGATCGTGTCGGTCTGGCGGTCGCCGATGACCATGTCGGCCTCCCCGCGCACGATCGGGGCGACGAGCTTGGGGATGTCGGCGCCGTTGTACTGGTTGTCGCCGTCGGTGTTGACAATGGCGTCGGCACCAACACGCAAACAGGCGTTCAGCCCGGTGCGAAACGCCGCCGCCAGGCCCTTGTTGCCCGTGTGTCGCACGATATGGTGCACCCCGTGCTCGCGGGCGACCTCGACGGTGCGGTCGGTCGAGCCGTCATCGATGATCAGCCACTCGACGGTGTCGAAGCCCTCGACTTCGCGAGGAAGATCGCCCAGCGTCGTCGGCAGCGTCTTCTCCTCGTTAAAACACGGTATTTGGATGATCAGCTTCATAGAGGTGAATCTCACCCTGGAGTTTTCTTGGTTCTTGGTTCTTGGTTCTTGGTTCTTGGTAACAGCGTCGAGAGAGCGACCAAGAACCAAGAACTAACCACCAAGAACCGGTTCATAATCGTCGGACTATTCAGTAGCCGGAAGACGATTCTCGAAGTACGGAAGCTCCGTGTGTGTACTTAGCAGGCTCATACCGCGAAAACAATTACTCCGATGCGTCGTCTGCCCCCATATCATCGGCGATCGGCTCGGGGAGTCGGTGCATATAGCGCAGCATGAAGGGGATGCCCACCACGGCGGGCACGCCGAGCACGGTCAGGCCGTAGGCGAGCGTCGAGGCGAGCAGGGCGGCGTCGTCGACCGGGCCGCTGCCGACCAGGTCGAGCATGGCGATGAACGCGGTGTCGCGGGTGCCCATCCCGCCGATGGTCAGCGGCAGAAGCCCCACGAACACCGCGATGGGCCACAGGGCGATGATGTCGACCAACGCGACCTCGGCGCCGAAGACGCGCGTGAGCGTAAACAGAATCAGCAGGCCCACCGACCAGGCGAGCAGCGAGATCAGCGACAGCCCCACGTAGCGCCAAGGCCGCTGCCGCATGGCTCCAAACGCCATGAAGAGCTGCAAAAATTTCTTCTCGAAGCGGTTAAGTACCGGAAGGCTCAGGAAAAACGAGCGCTTCCAGGAAAGCAATCCGAGAAAGGCGAACCCCCCGGCGAGCACCGCGGCGATGCCCAGAGACCAGCCGTATAGGCCGGTCAGGATGCCCCCGGTGATGCCGAGCAGGCAGAGCGACTGCACGTCGACGAATTTGTGGACGAGCACGCTCCCCGAGCCCTGCACGAGCGGGACGATGTCGCGAATGCCCACGGCGCGCAAAAAGTCGCTCACCCTCGACGGGGTCGCGATCGCCAGGGGGCAACTGGCCATGATGACCGACATCGTGCGCCCGAAGGGGAGCTCGAAGCCCATCGTCTGCACGATATAGCGCCAGCGGATGCCCGAAAGCAGGATGAAGACGACCAGCAGCCCCGCCGTGACCGGCAGGAGCGTCCAGTTGCCCGCCATGATCGCGTCGAGGAGCTGCTCGCCGCCGGCGAGCTTGCGGATCAGGATGTAGATGATCGCCGCGGTCGCCGTCAGAAGGAAGGCCATCTTGATGGCGTCCTTCGAGCGCGAGCGCCCGGGGGGCATGGCGTCGTCGAGGTCGCTCACTCGTCGCCTCCTGCGGCGTCAGCCGACGCGTCCGCGGGCTGGGGCGTGCTGCACATCAGCCCGACCGCGTCGATGAGGTGGCCCGAGCGGGTGACCACGCCGGTGGCGACCGTGCCCGCGGGGCACATCAACTCGAAGTCCTCGCCGCCGCTTCCCACCTCGCGGGTGCGGGTGGTCGCGCCGTGTTCGTCCGCGTCGAAATCCACTTGGGCGCAGACGGCCGACATGCGCTCGATGAGCGAGCCTTTGCCGCCGGCGATGCCGACGACGGCCTTGCCGTGGGGGCACTCGAGCGGCGTCGATTTGCCGAAGCTGAGCTTGCCGAAGCCCGGGGCCTTCCCGTGGCGTCCGCTCAGCTTATAGGCGTCGCCCTTCTTCTCGACTCCTACGCATCGCGGGCGCAGCCAGCCGAGGGCGCGGCTCTTCTTGTCGTCGGAGACGTCGAAGCCCGCGAGCGCCTCGGCCGGCCCGCAGCGCCACTGGTGCTCGGTGCCGCCGCGGCCGCCGATCGTCTCGACGTGGGGCGGCTCGGCGCCGCACAGTTCTTGTTCGGCCACGAACGGATCGGGCGGCACGCGCAGGGTGTGGAAGCGAAAGGCCGCGCTCATGTTGCCGAAGAAGCGCCCGAAGGTCAGCGGGGCCTGCACCGCCTCGAGGAGCTCGGCGAGGCGGCCGCATTGGAGCACGCGGCGCGCGGTCTGGATGCGCGGATCTTCGCCGGGGACGGGCTCGGCGAAGCGCGCGACCATCCAGGCGTCGCTCAGAGACTTCTCGTGGCCCGGGCGGCCGCGCTTTTCGATCTTGAGGTGCGAGCTCAACGGGTCGGACAGCCCGACGTGGTCGACGACGTGGACGTGCGGGCCGACGACGGTGCCCCGGATGCCCATGGCGGTGCGCTGGGCGGCCACGCCGATCTTGCGTTTGGCGACCTTGTCGCGCAGCGGATAGGTGCGCTTGCTCGGGAAGAGTTTGCCGAATTTGGTCCCCTGATACGGCCGCGCGTAGACGACCGGCTCGCAGGTGTCGCCCTCGCCGAAGGCCGCCGGACACTGCTTCTTGGCCATCTTGCGCAGCATGACCGCGTCGCGGTGGAAGCTCGTCTTCGCGAAGTCGTCGGCGGTGATCGGGTTGTCGATGCCCGACAGGCGCGTCCACCAGCCGCGCTCGTCGCCGATGCCGTGGACGTTCTCGCGGGCTACGCGAATGGAGGTCGCGCAATAGACCGCCCACCCGACGATGAGCGCGAAGACGAGCGCCCGTGCGCCCACATACGCCGGGGGCGTGTCCTGGGGGCGAAGGCGCACGACCATCACGGTGAGCAGCGTGCCGAAGACCGGCGGCAAGAAGAGGCGGCCGTGCATGAAGCCGCCGCCGACTTTGACGACGTAGACGGTGTAGGCGATGCCGCACAGGGTGGGCAGCAGGACCAAGCTGAGCCTGCGCCAGCGCTTCTCGCTCGCCTCGCGCACGACCGCCGAGATCCACAGCACCGCGGCGAGCGCCATCGGAAAGAGGAGCTCGTAGAGGCCGAAGAAGTGGTCGAAATAGTGGCCGCCCTGCGTCCAGCGCGACTCGAACGCCTCTTTGGCGTAGGCCGTGTTGGGCACGAGCGCGGCGTAATAGCCCATGCGAAAGAGCTGGTAGCCCACCGGCAACGCGCCCATGGCGACGCCGAGGAGGACGAGTTTTTTGAAGCTGAAGCCGCCGCGCTCCCTGTGGAAAAACGCGAGGAGCAGGCAGGCCAAAAACGTAAAGCTGTAGAGGGCGAGCTCGGGGCGAACGAGCGGGCCGAGGCCCAGGACGAAGCCGGTGGCGTAGAAGTGCGAGTCGGGGCGTTCCTGGGCCGATTGTGTCTGGGCCGAGGAATCGTCGAGGCCGACGCGCGTGATCAACGTGAAACAAAGGGCCATCCAGAAGAGGGCGAGCCCCGTCTCGAGCCCCGAGCTGGCGTAGTCCCAGGCCGCCGGGATCGCCGCGTAGATGACCAGGCCCACTGGGAGCACCCCGGCAAAGCGGGGCGTCTCGTCGCCCGGCTCGCGGTGCAGCGCGCTCGCCGTCCAGGCGGCCAGCGCGAGCGCGGCGATCGACAGGCCGATGCCCCCATAGACCGCCGCGTACTCCACAGGCACGCCCAGCGCGCTGGGGATGGAGGTCAGCGCCACCCACAGGGTGCTCGTGTGCGCCTCGATGCGCTCGCCGACGTTAAAGACCGGGCCGAAGCCGTCCAAAATATTGTGGACGATGCGCACATTGATGAACCCGTCGTCGCTCATCCAGCGGCGCTGCCAGGCGCCCACGGCAAACGCGACGATGGGCACCAGGGTGAGCAGGAGCCACGGCAGGCTACGCCACCTGGGCGCGTCGCGCCGGCGGGTCGGGCGTTGTTTGGGTGATGTATCGGGTTGGGACGACACTGAATGGCCCCCAGAAGGCACGTGACTTCAATGGGTCGAAAAGCAGCTGCGCGCGGCAGCGGCGCGAGTCTAGACCACATCGACTTACAACGCCAGAGATTGCTCGCAAGCCGACGGAAACGTTGGTGAAGGTCCCCGCGGACCGCGTTGGCGCCCCCGATTTGGATATTGACCTGACGGCCGAGCCCGTTCGAGCACACGAGCGGCAGGGTGACTTCGCCCGCTGCATGCTCGAACGCGTTCGCGAGGCAGGGGTAGCAAGAAAAGAGAGTGCTCGCGGGCCTTCGCGCGCCAAGTCGAGTCGGCGACGAAGTGCTCGCGAGCACTTTCGGGTCAGGTCAAATGGCCGAGGGCGGGGCGTTTGCGCATTTTTGCGCCAGATCAACCTCGTCAAGAGGCGCGCCGGCGGGTTCGAGCCCCACCCCCGGGGCCCCAACTCAGGCTTCGACGGCCGGCTGGTCGGGGAGGGGGGCGTCCTCGTCGGCGCGATTCTCACCGGTTTGCGGGTCGACCTCGGGGGGCTGGCCGCCACCGTTTCGGCTGTAGAACTCCGCGAGCCGATCGTTTTGCATGGCGAACGGCCCCAACAATTTGGAGCGCATGCGCAGGTCGGCCTCCGAGGTGGTCGGGTAGGCCCCGCCGATGCGCCAGATGCACTCGTACATTTTTGCGCGGATGCCGTCTTTGCTGGCGGCGATCGCCTGCTTGGTGGGCCCCTCGGCGTCGTGGTCGACGCTCATACGGGCGACGAACTCGTCGAAATCAGCCTGCAGCACGTCGAAGTGCGCCTCGAGCTCGCAGGTCTTGATCTCGTTGACGAAGTCGTTGGCCAACTGGCCGATGATGGTGCCCATGGTCGACTCCTGCTCCTCGCGGTGCACGTTGGTCACCGTGTGCACGGGCGCACGCAGCGGCCCGCCGAGCATCTTCTGGGCGGCCTTGCCACGCGCCGAATCCGCGCCGTACAGGTCGATCTCGGTCTCGACCTTGGCCACGAAGCTCGAATAGTTGCGGTCGAGCCGGTTGTCGGCCGGGCCGACCTCCGGGTCGACCACCTGCTCCTGGGCCACGCTATACGCCTGCAGCAGCCCGCTGTGGCTCACGCAACGATCGTAGAGCTCCTGCAGGCAGTCGGTGAGCTCCGGGTCGACGTTCTCCTGCTTCGCCGCCTCCAGCGCGTTGCGCGCCGACCACTGCGCGCGGGTGTGGTCCTGCTTGTAGGTGTCGATGAATTCGTCCTGCGGTACCGTGCGACTCATAGCAACTCCAGCGTTGGCGACGCGCACCCGCAGCACAGACGGGTGTGGCGTCTGGTTAGCTGCCCCCTCGTACCGACGTGGGCATGAATGAAAAGGATGTAGGGCGACGATAGCAGGAGAGGTGGCGGGGGGGAAGGGGCCGTTGAGGGTTCGGTGCCTTAAGAAATTCACCGTCGGGAAGCAGAACCGGTCAACTGCCCCCGTGATCGTGATCGGCTGTTGCAGTTGCTAGCGGTCAAACAGCCGATCACGATCACGATCACGATCACGGACGGCGCGTAAGCCTGCGCTCAATTTGTGAAGCCTTCACTTGCCCTCGTCAGCGAGAGCTGGAAGCACTCGCACCGAAAGAAGACAGCGCGATGTGTGTTCGGTGCGTGGGCATCTTGCCCTCGTCAGCGAGGGCTGGAAGCACTCGCACCGAAAGGCGACAGCGCGATATGTGTTCGGTGCGTGGGCATCTTGCCCTCGTCAGCGAGGGCTGGAAGCACTCGCACCGAAGGGCGACAGCCGTGTGTGACCGAAGGAAACGTCCGCGCGGCCGTCGGCCCTCGCCTCAGTGTTCTTCAACGTTTCCGGGGTCCTCGGTGTGCGCTTCCGTGTTTCCACGGCCTCAACGGCCTCGGTGCTTCCACGGCCTCAACAGAGCGATCCCGTCTGCCACACCCACCATGGCCCGATTTCAAAAATAGTACGCAACGATTCGGCAATTTTGCCGATAACCGTAATGAGGGCCTCGACGCGTCGTCTCACCCAGCGCCGTGTTCGAGATCGGCCCTCGCGGATGCGCACCCGACGACGAAATGACACCCCGGCCTGGCCCACGCCTCCAGCCGAGCCACCCCACGCGGGTGGGCGAAGCTGAGGCGGGCGGAGGCAGCGCCGAGGTACGTCTTGGATGGTCAATGGGGGTGGGTCCGCGGGACCCAGGGGGAGGGAGCCATGCTGCTACGCTCTTCGTACTCGCAAGTCGCGCGCGCGAGGCAGGCGGCATGCAGCCATGGAAACACGGAGGCACAGAAACATTGAGCCATGGAATCACGGTAGAGCACACCGAGAACCGCGGAAGCACCGAAGAAGGCTGACCACGGAGGCGTGCCGCATGTGTTCGGTGCGTGGGCATCTTACAGTTTAAGACATTCACCGTCGGGAAGCAGAACCGGTCAACTGCCCCCGTGATCGTGATCGTAGTCGTGATCGTGATCGGCTGTTGCAGTTGCTAGCGGTCAAACAGCCGATCACGATCACGATCACGATCACGATCACGGACAGAGCGTAAGCCTGCGCTCAATTTGTGAAGCCTTCACTTGCCCTCGTCAGCGAGGGCTGGAAGCACTCGCACCGAAAGAAGACAGCGCGATGTTAGTTCGGTAAGAAGACAGCGCGAGGTAAGTTCGGTGCGTGGGCATCTTGCCCTCGTCAGCGAGAGCTGGAAGCACTCGCACCGAAAGGCCAAGGTCCTCCGTGTTTGCACTTATGACTTCTGCCGTCGGACTTCTCGCGGCCGCACGACGCGTTCCTTTTTCTTCATCGAGGGGCAACAGTGCTTCGCTCGTTCACGACACACTTCATTCGTCTCTGGTTGATCACAGCGACGTTGGCTGCACCGGCGCTGGGGTCCGTGGCGTGCGACGAGCACGGGCAGGGAGCGAACCCCGAGGTGTCGGACGTCGCACCATCGACCGACTCCGAGCCGGACGCGTCCGTCGACTCGACGGGGCAGGACGTCGGTGACGAGGGGTGTCGCGACCCGCTGGAGGGCCAGACGGGCTCGGGCGAGGCGTTTGCGAAGCCGGAGGCCGGGCTTGCCGCGGTGGGCGATATTCGTGGCATCGTCGATCCCGACAGCGCGCAGCCGGCTGAGGGCTACTCGAATCGCATGAGGCGTGTGCTGCGGCCTCGCGAGCACATGCGCCCGAGCTCTCGGGCCGACGAGGTGTGGCTGCACGAGGGGGAGTATGCGGTCATGGACGCCGCCTACGTGGTGACCGGCGAGGAGCTGAACCCTCCAAAGCTCTACGAGTTGTTTGTCTTCGTGGACTTCGAGCCCGTCGAGTTCGGGGTCATTCCGGTCAATCCCGAGCTGGGCTCGGAGCCGTTTCCCAGCCTCGAGGAGGCCCGGGGCGTCGACGAGTGGGTTCGCTCGAAGACGGTCGACCTGCAGATCGACCAGCCGGTGGCCTTTACGCTGGTGTTGCCGCCGTCGGTGTTCCCCGAAAAGAGCGCCTACGACGTGCGCGTCAGCCTGGTGGGTCGCCCGCCGCGCGACTCGGGCAAGGCGATGGGCATCGGCGAGGTGCGCAGTCACTCGCTGATCTTGAACTACGGGACGACGGCGTTCACGCACGCCGCGGCGGTCGAGCTCGAGAGTGGGGAGGGCGGCCCCGTGGCGCCTCCGGAGTATCTGCGCGCCGAGATGCGCAGTTTTGCCGGGTTTGTCGAGCCGCCCGAAGAGGTCTGGGATCCGTCGAGTCTCGATCCTCCCGCGGTGTACGACGACGTCGACCTGGCTCAGATCTTCGAGGTCGAGGCCGACACCGCCCGGCTTCGCGCCTGGCTGCGAAGCTCTTCGCGTGAGCCGCAGGCGCCCATGTACGTCGTCGCCCTCGACGGCCAGCGCGCGCTCGACGCCCCGCGCGGCTATGTCGAGCTGCCCGCGCGGCCGAGCGACTACTTCGGCACCCAAGAAAAGTTTGCCGTCGAGGTGCCCTTCGAGCTCGCCGTCGAACCCGAGCGTGTGCACGCGGTCCAGCTGCTCAGCTTCTCCAATCCGTATTGCCGCAGCGGGCGAAGAGAGGTGAGCTCGTCGAATATCGTGCACGTGACGAGGCAGTGAGCGCGTGAGGAGGCGTGGAGGGCGTGGAGGCTCGGAGGCCGTGGAGGCATGGAAACATGGAGCCACGGAAACATTGAGCCATGGAATCACGGTAGAGCACACCGAGAACCGCGGAAGCACCGAAGAAGGCTGACCACGGAGGCGTGCCGCATGTGTTCGGTGCGTCTTAAGAAATTCACCGTCGGGAAGCAGAACCGGTCAACTGCCCCCGTGATCGTGATCGTAGTCGTGATCGTGATCGGCTGTTGCGGTTGCTAGCGGTCAAACAGCCGATCACGATCACGATCACGATCACGGACGGAGCGTAAGCCTGCGCTCAATTTGTGAAGCCTTCACTTGCCCTCGTCGGCGAGAGCTGGAAGCACCCGCACCGAAAGCGCGCGAATTGTTCGGTGCGTGGGCATCTTGCCTTCGTCGGCGAGAGCTGGAAGCACCCGCACCGAAAGCGCGCGAATTGTTCGGTGCGTGGGCATCTTGCCCTCGTAAGCGAGAGCTGGAAGCACTCGCACCGAAAGCGCGCGAATTGGCATTTGTCGCCGAACTCTTGTATATCGTTCAACGCCTTCGGGCGCTCCGATATCATCTGTAGGGACTCTGACCGATGCAACAACCCGACGCCGATTCACGCCTGTCCAAGTTCGACAGGTGGCTGACGGCGGCCTTCTGGCTGCTGTTGGCGCTTCCGGGGCTTCGCCAGCTCGGCCTGTTGGCCGGGGCGGTGGGGCGGCGGTTTGGTTACGGCTACGACCTCGAGTGGATGGAGGGCGGCAACCTGACCCACGCCTGGCGTATCGCCAACGGGTTGTCGGTGTATCCGCCGCCGTCGGTCGACTTCATTCCCTATCTCTATACGCCCGGCTACCCGGCGCTCATCGCGGCGCTGGGGAGCATCTTCGGGATTTCGTACGGCACGGCCCGGGCGGTCAGCAACCTGGCCATTCTGGGGTGTTTGGTGATCGTGGGGACGGTGGCGTACCGCTCGATGCAGGCCGCTCGCGTATCCGAGCCGGACGGGCTGTGGTGGCCGATCGCGGCCGCCGGGGCGTTGGGCGGCGCGGGGATCTATGCGTCGGGATATCCGTGGATGGACGGCTGGTACGATATCGGCCGCGCCGACTCCCTGCTCATCTTCATGGTAGCCGCCTCGGCTCTGGGGCTGATGGTGTGGGGGCCGAAGTCGAAGGAGTCGACCACGCTGGGCGGCTGGGTCGACTGGCGCATCGTCGGGTGCGCGGCGGTGCTCGCGCTCGGCTTTTTCGTCAAGCAGACCGGCGTGCTCTTCGTGGCCGCCGCCGGCGCGGCGATCCTGGTGCTCAACTGGCGCATGGTGCCCGCCTACGTGGTCACCAGCGGCACGATCGGGCTGGGCGGCACCTACCTCTACAACACGCTGACCGACGGGTGGTTCTGGACCTACATCTACCAATACCACCAACGCCACACCAACGAGAGCGAGCGCTTCTGGGGGGCGTTCGAGAAGTTCTGGGACAAATTTCCGACCGCGCTCGTCGTCGTCGGCGCGGCGCTGGTCGTCGTGGGCGTCTACGCGGCCGTGCGCCGCAGGCTGCCGCGCTCGGGCGGGCAGTTTTTGCTGTGGGCGTGGTTCTTCGGGGTCGCCGTGGTCGTCGGCGCGGTCGGCCTGACGACGCAGTGGTCGTACCTGAACGCGTTTATCCCGGCGCTCGTCTTCGGCGCCATCGCCTCGGCCGCCGGCGTGGTCACGCTCGCCGAGATCGGCCGCGAGATCGGCCCGCGCAGCCAGACCGCGCTCGTCTTCGCCGCGCTCGCCGCGCTCGCCGCGCACTCGCACGAGGCGCTGTGGGAGCCCGACAAATTCGTGCCCACCGCCCAAGACCAAGCCGCCGGCGACCGCCTCGTCGAGACGCTTCGCGAGGTCGACGGCCCGGTCTTCGTGCCCTATTCCCCGTGGTACGCGCACCTGGCCGGCAAGCCGCTGCACACCCACAAGATGAGCATCACCGACGTCACCAACCTGTCGCCTCGCCATTGCCCGCCGCCCGAGGAGCAGAAGCCCGGCGAGGAGTGCGTCTGGCTGCCCGATCGCGCGACCGAGGTCGTCGGGTTGAAGGAGGGGCTGCAGGAGAAGAGGTGGGATATCGTCATCCTCAAGCCGTATAATAGGGAGGCGATGTTTCGCCCCCTGGAGCGCAGCTATCGCCCCTCGCTCAAGCTGACCGACGAGATGATGCCCTCGCAGCCGACCGGCTACGAGGTGCGCGGCCTGCGCGTGTGGCGGCCGATCCGGCCGATGGAGCCGCCGGAGAACGCCCGCGTGGTCTTCGACTTCGAATCGACTCGCCTGCAGGGCTGGAATATCCGCGGCCGCGCCTGGGGCCGAGGGCCCGCCCGCGGCAAACTCGCCCGCCAGATGCCCGTGGGTGGCTTCGGCGGCGACCGCCTGATGAACTCGTACCACGGCGGCGACAAGGCCACCGGCACGGCGGTCTCGCCGCTCTTCGAGGTCGACGGCAACGAGCTGGTGCTTCGCGTCGGCGGCGGCAAGGGCGACAAGGTCCGCGTCGAGCTGCGCGACGCCCGCGGCAAGGTCCTGTTCACCGCCCGCGGCGAGAACAGCGAAATCTTGAGGGAAGTGCGGTGGGACGTGTCCGAGCTCGAGGGCCAGAAGGTGCGCCTCGCGCTCGTCGACGAGTCGACGGGCGGGTGGGGACACCTGTTGGTCGATGAAGTGTGGATGGTGCGGTGAACTAACGTGTTTCGTCACACCGACTTGTTTCGTCACACCGATATTACCTATGATGCCCCGGCTTGCGCCCAGCTCGCTCGTCCGTTCGAGCGCTCGGGCGCGGCCACGTCACTTCCGGTCATCCCCAAGCAGTAGTTGCATGAGCTTCGTCGAGCGATTCATCAAGGGCGGCCTCTTTGGTCTGGCGTTCGCGCTGGGTTGGTTTGCGGTCGAGGGGCTCTACCTCGCGCTGCAGTCTGCGAGCGCGCCGGTGTGGAGTGCGCCGTTCAACGTCGGCGTCGCGGCCCCGCTTGTGCTCGGGGCCGGACTCGCCGCGGCGGCGATTTTCGCCGGGTGGAGTCTGTACCTCGACGCGTTCGAGCCGGCGCGCTTGCTCGTCCAGCGCGCGTCGGCCTGGCTCTGGCGAGGCTCGGCACGGCAGCACGCGCGCCGAAGCGCGTGGCTTCTGGCGTTGCCGCTGCTCCTCGCCGTCTGGTTCGGCGTCGGGGTCGTGACTGGCGAGGCCGTGTTGAGCACGGTCAAGACCACCGCCTTTGCGGTGTTGCTCATCGCCGGCGTCTTGCTGGTGGCTGCGTTGGCGTTGGCGCTGATCGCGCCTCTGCTCGTGTTGCCGCTCGAGGCGCTGTTGGGTTGGCTGGGCCGCTTCGTGCCCGGAGGGGCGCTGGCGCCGGCCTATACGCTCGCGGTGCTCGGGGCCTCGGGGTGTTTGGTGGTCGTGGCCCTCTGGTTCGCGCTGCCCGACGTCATTCCGCACCTTCCCTGGCACTTCGTCGCCAGTTTGTTGGCCGGATGCGCCGCCGTCGCGGGCACCTACAAGCTCATCGAGCGGTGGCCCGGGCATGTGCGCTGGCTCGCGAGTGCGTCGGCCGGTCTGACGATTTTGCTGGGCCTCGGCACCGCTTATATGCCCGTCTCGCTGGCCAAGGCGCGAGGCGTCTTCGTCGGTCAGACGTCGGTCGCCAGCGCGTGGTACGGCGTCCTGGACAAAAAGCTCGACTACGACGACGACGGCGCGCTGCACGTCTTTGCAGGCAACGACTGCGCGCCCCACGACCCCAAGATCAGCCCGACCCAGAGTGAAATCATCTCCAATGGGATCGACGAGAACTGCTCGGGCGCAGATCTGAGCATCGACTTGGCCGACTTCGAGGAGGGGACGAGCTCTCACCCGCAGCCCGAGGGGATCGCCAAAAAGCCGCATATCATCCTGGTCACCACCGATGCGCTCTCCCACGGCCACACGAATATGGCGGGCTACAAGCGCGACACGACGCCGGAGCTGGCGAAGTGGGCCGAGCGCGCCACCGTCTTCGAGAATGGGTTCGCCCTCGCCCCGAGCACGCGCTTGGCGATGCCCGGGCTGCTCGCGGGCATGTTTAACAGCATGATGCCGCTGAAGAAGACCCGCATCCACCCCTTCCCGTGGAAGCGAGAGACGCCGTCGCTGGCGAGCAAGCTCACCGAGCGCGGCTACAGGACGGTGTTTCTTCCGGGAGACAAGCTCTTCGTGCCCAAGACCTGGCGCGGGTTGGCCCACGGCTTCGACGAGGTCGACACAAAGCCGATGCGTACGGCCAAGGACAAAGGCCACACCGCTCCCGAGCTAACCGAGCGTGCCATCGAGTTGATCCGCGAGCACAAGGGCAAGAAGCCGCTCTTTTTGTGGGTGCATTATTTCGACCACCACGCCCCCTACGAGGTGCCGAAGGGTCACGAGGTCTTCGAGGGCAACGAGCGGGTCGATCGCTTCGACAACGAGCTTCGCTGGACCGACAAGTATTGGGGCGAGCTGTTCGACGCCATCGCCCAGACCTACGAGCCCGAGGAGTACGTGCTCGCCTTCACCTCCGACCACGGCGAGGCGTTCGACGCCCGGCACAAAAAGCACCACCACGGCTACACGCTCGACACGCCGGTGCTGCACGTGCCCTTTGTCATCCAGGCGGCCAAAGGACGAGGGAAGCGCGTCGACGGTCTCGTCTCACACGCCGACATGCCCGTCACGCTGGCGAACCTCGCCGGCATCGAGGCCGACGAAGACTGGATCGGCGAGAGCTTGGTCCCGGTGCTGTTCGACGACAAGCCGGTCCAAAAGGACGTCGTCTTCGGGCTCTTCTACCTCCCCGAGGACCGCAAACGCTCCCAGGACCCGTTCCGCAAGCTGTCGATGCGCACCCTGGACTTCGCCTATATCGAAGACCGGCGCAAAGGCCACCGTCGCCTGCTCGACTGGAAGAAAGACCCCGTCGGCCTCGACAACCTGGCCGACGAGAAGCCCGAAATGCTGGAGATGTATCGCTACGTCACCGCTCAGAAGCTCGAGTGGCTGCGCGAGAACGAGCGTGCTCTGAGGCTTCGAAAGAAAGGCAAAGAGAAGAACCGCAAAGTGCGCAAAGGTCGCAAAGAGAAAAAGCTGCGCAAAGGTAATTGAGTTTTTACTTTTGCGTCCCCAGCGCACTTGGCGCCCTTTGCGGTTAGCTCCCCGATTTCACGCCCCGATATGCACCACCACGCGCCGGCTCTTCGGGCTGGTGCGGTGCTCCCACAGGAAAATCCCCTGCCAAGTGCCCAGCGCCAGGTCGCCGTCGATGATCGGGATGGACAGCGTCGTCGAGGTGATTGCCGCCTTGATATGCGAGGGCATGTCGTCGGGGCCCTCCATCGTGTGGGTGTAGTGCGGGTCGTTCTCGGGCACGTGGCGGTTGATCCAGTTCTCGAGGTCGCGGCGCGCCGACGGGTCGGCGTTCTCTTGGATCGTCAGGCTGGCCGAGGTGTGTTGGATGAACAGCGTGCAGAGGCCCTCTTGGAGGTCGGCGCTGCGGACGACGTCGCGGACCTCGTGGGTGAATTCGTGGAGGCCTTGTGATGGGGTTTGGATTGTTAGGGTTTTGAGCATGGTTGGTTTGGGGTTTGGGGTTTGGGGTTTGGGGGTTTGGGGTTTAGGGGGGCCTCTCCCTCGGTCCCTCTCCTTCCCTTCGCTTCGCTACGGGTGGAGAGGGAGGCCTCTCCTCGGTCCTCTCCTTCCCTTCGCTTCGCTACGGGTGGAGAGGAAGATGTCGTTCAATCGATCTCTGTACAGAGTGCGATGGGGCCTCTCCCTCGGTCCCTCTCCTTCCCTTCGCTTCGCTACGGGTGGAGAGGGAGGCCTCTCCTCGGTCCTCTCCTTCCCTTCGCTTCGCTACGGGTGGAGAGGAAGATGTCGTTTAGTCGATCTCTGTACAGGGTGCGATGTTGCTCTACCGATCTCTGTACCAGGTGCGTACTGGCAACATCTTCCTCCCCTGCGCGAAGCAAAGCGTAGCGTAGGGGAGGACCGAGGAGGGGACTCCTCCTCCGCAAGCAAAGCGAAGTGGAGGAGGACCGAGGAGGAGGAAAAACTCATTTCCGATCACTCTCCTCCGTCACCTTCCCCAACCTCTCCCACGCTTCACCCGGCTCCAACAACGCCGCATCCATGCGCCACGTCCAGTTGTTCCCGTTGCCGCCGGGCACATTCATGCGCGCTTCGGTGCCGAGCTCGAAGATATCCTGCACGGGCACGATCGCCATGCCGGCGTCGGAGCCGAAGACTGCGTCGATCATGCACCAGACGATCTCGTCGTCGCCGCACGACAGGTACTCGCGCACCTTGTGCTGTTGCATGTCGTCGAGGTCTTCGTACCAGCCGCGGGTGGTGTCGTTGTCGTGGGTGCCGGTGTAGGCGACGAAGTTCTCTTCGTAGTTCTCCGGCAGGAAGATGTGCTCGGGGTCGTCCCAGTCGGCGAATTGCAGGACCTTCATGCCCGGCAGTTCGTGGCGGTCGCGAAGCTCGAGGACCTCGTCGGTGATCAGGCCGAGGTCTTCGGCGATGAAGGGGACCTCGCCGAGCTCGTCTTCGATCGCCTCGAAGAGGGCGTCTTTGGGGCCGTCTCGCCATTCGCCGTCGACGGCCGTGTCGGCCTCGGCGGGCACCGCCCAGTAGGCTTCGAAGCCGCGGAAGTGGTCGATGCGGATGAGGTCGACGGTCTCGAGGACCGTCTCGATGCGGGCGAGCCACCACTTGTAGTTCTGCGCGTCGATGGCGTCCCAGTCGTACAGCGGGTTGCCCCACTTTTGGCCCGTCTTGCTGAAGTAGTCGGGGGGCACGCCGGAGACGTCGTCGACGTTGCCGTCTTCGTCCATCTGGAAGATGTCGCGGTTGGCCCACACGTCGGCGCTGTCCATGGCTACGAAGATGGGGATGTCGCCAATAAATTGGATGCCGCGCTCGCCGGCGTAGTCGCGAAGCTTTTGCCACTGGTCGAAGAAGATCCACTGGCGCCACTCGAGCTTTTCGATGCCGTCGGCGTGCTCCTCGCGAAAGCGCGCGAGCGCCACTTCGTCGCGCTCGACGTACTCGCTGGGCCACTGGCGCCACTCGACGCCGCCGTACTCGAATTTAAGCTTCATAAAGAGCGCGTAGTCCTGGAGCCAGTCGGACTCGCGCTCGCAGAACGCGTCGAACTCGGCGCGGCTGCCCTGGTCGTCTTTTCGCCAGCGCTCGCAGGCGAGGTTGAGGAGCTCGCCCTTTGCGGGGGCGACCACGCCGTAGTCGAGGTGGTTGGGATCGAGGTCGGCGACCTTCTGGCGGTAGGCGTCGACCTCGTCGCGAGTCAGCCACGCGCGGCCGACGAGCGCGTCGAGGTCGATCATCAGGTCGTTTCCGGCGAAGGCCGACGTCGCCGAGTACGGCGAGCCGCCGTGGCCGGGCACGTTGAGCGGAAGCGTTTGCCACCACGATTGGCCCGCCTCGCCGAGGCGGTCGGCGAAGGCGCGCGCCTCGGCGCCGAGGGTTCCGATGCCGTCGGGGCTGGGCAAGCTTGTCGGGTGCAGCAAGACTCCGGCTGATCTTTCCATATCGCTACGTGGATGCGGGGATGTGAACGTGTCTGAAATACTAGTCGTGTCGAATTGGTGCAACTGTTCTTGGTTCTTGGTTCTTGGTTCTTGGAGGTGTAGCCTTCGGTGGTCGCCTTGCAGATGCGCGGCGCCTGCTACATAAGCAATTAAGGACATGAGGGCTGCGAGTCGCCACGAGTCGGCTAGTCGACGCAATTCGCAGCCCCTATGTCCTTAATTGCCTAGGTAGACGGCGTTCCGATTCTGCAGGGCCCACGCCTCGACAAACCGAGCCAACAGCCTCTAACTTTCAACACTCCACCACTCCCAACAACCAAACCACATGACCCAACGCTATTTCGCCATCACAGCACCCGGATTCGAAAAACAACTCGCCGACGAGATCGACGCGGTCGGTGGCCGCAAGATCGAGAAGCACACAGGCGGGGTGGAGTTCGACGCGACCAACCGCGTGTTCTACCGGGCGAATTACGAGGTGCGTACGGCCAACCGGCTCTACCTGCGCCTCGACGAGTTTCGCGCCCGTGACTTCCCCGAGCTGTACCGCAAGACGCGTCGGTTCGGCTGGGAGCGGCTGCTGGGAGAGGAGAACAAGGTCTATATCAAGGGCGTGGGCCGAAAGTCGCATCTGATCCACACCGACCGCATCGCCGAGACGGTCGCCGACGCGATTCGCGAGCACTTCGAAGAGGACCTGAAGCGGCCGGCGCCGACGATCGTCGAGGAGCAAGAGGAGGGCGCGCAGTACCTGTTGGCGCGCATCCACGAAGACCGCTGCCAGTTGAGCCTCGATGCTTCGGGCGAGCACCTCTACAAGCGCGGCTGGCGCCAGGAGGCCGTCGAGGCGCCCATTCGCGAGACGCTGGCCGCCGCGCTGCTCATCCGGGCGGGGTGGAATCATCGAAAGCCCCTGGTCGACCCGATGTGCGGCTCGGCGACGTTTCTGGTCGAGGCGGCGTGGATGGCCTCGAAGCGCCCGCCGGGCGATATGCGCGACTTCGCCTTTCATCGCTGGAAGAATTTTCGCCAGCCTTTGTGGGACGACGTCGTCGAGAAGGGGCGCCGGCGGATGCGCGAGATCGACGAGGTGCAGTTTTGGGGCTTCGACGCCAACCCCGAGGCGGTCGACGCGGCCCAGAAGAACGCCGAACTCGCCGGGATGTCGGCCTGCACCGAGTTCCGCCAGGCGGACGTCGCCGAGCTGACCCCGCCGAGTGAGAAGCGCGGCATGATCATCGCCAACCCGCCCTACGGCGAGCGCCTGGAGGAGGGCAGCGGACCGCGCGCGGCGTGGGAGACGCTGGTCGACCGCTTCGCCGAGCACTTCAAGGGCTGGCGTATGGGGCTCGTGCTGCCGTCGGACATCACGCCGTCGCATGACCGGCTCAAGTTCAAAGAAGAGATGCGATTCCAGAACGGGGGGATCGCCGTCAAATTCTGGCTCGCTCGGCATCGCTGACATTGGTGGGTGAGTTCGCAAAGGCTAGGGGGCCTCTTCTCGGGCGAATGAACGGAGTACGAATGCGCCGGCAGTCGAGCCATAGCGTCGATCGCATTCTTCCTCGAAGAGGCCCCCGTCGCCTTTGCTTCCGACGCGCAACAGTGCGTGGGCCGGGGCGCGAATTGGGGGCGACGTCGATTTCTGGACTAGATGCGAGGGCTATCGCATTATACGAACGTGCTATTTGGGCGGACAGACCACAATTTGAGGGTCGTATCGATGGCCCGAGAAGGTGAAATGTGCGTCCCCCAAATTGTTGTTTGTCTGCTTCAATAGTCTATTTGGGCGGACAGACTACAATTTGAGGGTCGTATCGATGACCCGAGAAGGTGAAATGTGCGTCCCCCAAATTGTTGTTTGTCTGCTTCAATAGTCCACGGAAGGCAAAAAAGGAACGTGATGCACAACCGGGACATCCGTCCACACCTATTGGGGATTCTGCTCCTCCTCGTCATCACAAGCTGGGCCGCGATGGCCTGCGGCCAAGAAAGCAAGGGCGCGTCGTCGACGCTGCGCTCGGCGGGAGACGAGGCCAAATTTCGCGTCATTTCTCGTTTTCCCTCCGAGAAGACATCGGCCCAGAGCCCGCTCGGCGACGACGCCAAGCCGTTCGTCGACGAGGCGGTGCGCGACGCGATCGCCGAGGAGCGCTACGACGTGGCGTTGTTGCTCGTGCAGAAGAAGGGCGCCGAAGACGACCCCTACGTGGACCTGCTCGAAGGGTATTTGGCGCTGCAGGCCGACAAGCCTAAGGAGGCGTTCGCCAAGCTCGAGGGGCTGTCGGGGAAGGTCGACCGGCTCGAAGATTACCGGCTCTACTGGCTCGCCCAGAGCGCCGTGGCTGCCGAAAAGCACCACAAGGCGGCGCTCAGCGCAGCCCAGGTGCCGCACGACAGCCTGCTGTTGGGGAAGAGTCTGATTCTGCTGGCGAACGCGCTTTTGGAGACCGGCACGTCGAGTGATACCGAGCGGGCCATCAAGACGCTCGAGCTGTACCTGAACAAGTACCCGCGCGGCCGCTCCGCCGAAGACGCGCGTATGTCGCTGGCCGGCGCCTACGAGAAGACCAAGCAGTGGGACGCGGCCGCCAAGGCGTACCTGGCTGTGCTCGAAAAGCACGCGCTCACCGAGTCGGCGACCGAGGCGCAGAAGCGACTCGACGCCATCAAGAAGCATCTGTCCAAAGAGTTGAAGGCGGCTGTCGACGAGCCGTCGCGGGCGATTCGGATGAACCGCTACCGCGCGCTCTTCGGCGCCCACCGCAGCAAGATGGTCATCGCCGAGGTCAAAGAGGAGCTCGACGGGCTCGAGGACGACAAGGCGCTTCGCTGCGAGTCGCTGTATCTCATCGCCAAGAGCTACTCGAAGCTTCGCCAGCACGCCGACGGCTCGGAGTGGTACGAGCGCATCGTCAAAGAGTGCGCCGGCACCGACTACGTGCTCAAGGCGCTGTACCTGGGCGGCAAGGGGTTCTGGAACTCGGGCGAGCGTGACGAGGCGCGCAAGTGGTTCGCGCGCATCTGGAAGGAGTTTGCGGACCACTCGTTTGCCGACGACGCGATGTATTTCGTCGCCCGGATTTTGCGCGAGGAGGAGAAGTCCGACGACGCGCGAAAGCTGTTGGCCAAGCAAGTCTCGAGTTATCCGACCGGCGATATGGCCAAGGACGCGCACTGGCTCTTGGTGCGCGAGATGTTCGGCGGCGAGAAGTACAAAGAGGTCGTCGCCTACGTCGACGGGCTCGACAAGACCGGCGAAGACGACATCTACTCGCGCGGTCGCCTGCACTATTTCAGGGCCCGCGCGCTCGAAAAGCTCAAGAAGACCGACGCGGCCAAGAAGGGCTACCGCGAGATCGCGCAGAAATACCCGCTCTCGTATTACGCCTACCTGGCCTTCAGCAGGCTCGGCTACCTCGAGGAGAGCGGCCAAAAGGGCGGGCGCGCGGCTGCGTCCGACCTGTGCTCGCTGCAAAACGGCAAGCTGTGCACGTTCGTCGAGCCGAAGCGCACCGAGGCGGTGAAGCTGTCGGACGGGTTGCGAAACGCCGACCACTTCAAGCGCGGCGTCGCGCTGTTGCGCCTCGGGTTGACCGACCTGGCCGAAGACGAGTTTCAGGCGCTTCGGCGAAGCCACGGCAGCGCGGCGAACCTGTGGGCGCTGACCTTTTTGTTGAACGCCGCCGAAGCCTACCGAATCTCGCACGACCTGCCGCGACGCCACATCCAGGACTGGAAGACAGTCTACCCGAAGGACGCCGACGACCCGCGCTGGTCGCTCGCCTTCCCCACGCCGTTTCGACAGACCGTCGACAAGTACGTCACCGAGCGAAAGCTTCCGCGAGCGCTGGTCTACGCGATCATGCGCGAAGAGAGCGGGTTCAACCCGCGCATCGAGAGCTGGGCGAACGCCCGGGGCTTGTTGCAGTTGATGGAGGCGACGGCGAGTAAGATCGCCAAGAAGGACGGGCTGCAGGGGTTCTCGGCGGACAAGCTGCTCGAGCCGGCGACGAATATTCGGCTGGGCACCGGCTATATCGCCGAGCTCTCCGAGCAACTCGACGCCCATCCGGCGTTGGTGATCGCGGGGTATAACGGCGGGCACGGCAACGTGTCGCGTTGGCTCGAAGAGCGCGGCGACTTGCCGCTGGACCTGTGGGTCGAAGACATCCCCTACGGCCAGACCCGCAAGTACACCAAGCGGGTGCTGGCCAGCTTCTGGACCTATTCGTGGATGTACGGCCAAGACCGCGTGCCGCGGCTTAGCTTCGAGTTGCCCGAATCGAATTAATGTTTCGGCCGTACTGACTTCAACAATTCGTCGACGGGCAGGGTGTTGAGCACGTCGTCGGCGGTGAGCCAGCCGCGGCGGGCCTGCTGGACGGCGTACTCGATGGCCGACAGGCCCTGGGTGGAGTGGGCGTCGGAGCCGAGCACGAGCTTCAGGCCGCGCGACTGGGCGCGGCGGGCGTTCTCGGCGTTGAAGTCGAGGCGGCCGGTCGAGCCGTTGAGCTCCATGGCCACGCCGTGCTCGAGCGCGGCTTCCAGGACCGCGTCCATGTCGTAGGTGTACCCGTCTCGCCCGCCGAGCATCCGCCCGGTGGGGTGTCCCATCTCACAAATCAGCCCCGTCTCGATGGCCGCGAGCAAGCGCTCGGTCATCTTGTCGGTCTCCATGTTGAAGTAGCTGTGCACGCTGGCGACGACCCAGTCGGCCGCGGCGAGCAGGTCGTGGTCCATGTCGAGCGAGCCGTCCTTGAGGATGTCGACCTCGATGCCCGACAGGATCGTGAAGTCGTCGATCTCGTCGTTGGCCTTTTTGATCGCCTCGATATGCGCCTCGAAGCGCTCGGGCGTCATGCCGTTGGCGACGGTGACCGCCTGGGAGTGGTCGGTGATGGCGATATACGACCAGCCGAGCTCCTTGGCAGCCTGGGCCATCTCCAGAATGGAGGCGCGGCCGTCGGTCTCGGTGGTGTGCATGTGCAGGTCGCCGCGCACGTCGCTCATCTCGATGAGGTCGGGCAGGCGGCCCTCCTCGGCGGCTTCGATCTCGCCGTGGCCCTCGCGAATCTCCGGCGGGATATAGGGGAGGTCGAGGGCGGCGTAGATATCCTCTTCGGTCTTCGAGGCGACGAGGGTTTCGTCGTCGTCCGTCTTGAAGACGCCGTACTCGCTGATCTTGAGGCCGGCGCGCTTGGCGCGGGTGCGAAGCTCGATGTGGTGCTCTTTGCTGCCGGTGAAGTAGTGCAGGGCGGAGCCGAACAGGTCTTCGTCGACCACGCGCAGGTCGACCTGAATGCCGCCGACAAGGCGCACCGACGTCTTGGTCTCGCCGCTGACGAGCACCTCGGCGACGTCGGTCAGCGAGACGAAGGCGTCGGTGACCGCCTGCGGGTCGTCGGTCGTCACCAGTACGTCGATGTCGCCGATGGTCTCGCGGCCGCGGCGAATGGAGCCGGCGATTTCGATGCGGTCGACGGCGTCGAGTTTGGCGAGGCGGTCGCGGATCGACAACGCCGTGCGGCGCGCCTGGGGCAACGGCGTGCGCCCTGCGTGTCGCTCGAGGCGCTCGATCTCGGCCAAGATCTTCTGCTCGGTCTTTTTGCCCAGCCCAGAAAGCTTCTGAATTTCGCCGCTTTCAGCCGCCTCTTTCATGCTCGGAAGATCACAGACACCCAGCTCTTCGTAGATCGCTTTGATGCGCTTGGGGCCGAGTCCCTGAATCTCGAGCAGGTCGAGCAGCCCGGGGTCGAGCTCGCTCAAAAGCTCGGTGTGCACAGTGCAGGTGCCGGTTTCGTGGATCTCGCGCAGGTCCTCGGCGATGCTCTTGCCGATGCCCTTGATGTCTTCGACCGTGTCGTCCTCGATGCGTGCATCGATGGGCTCGGTCAGATTCTCTACGGTACGCGCAGCATTCTCATATGCGCGAATTTTAAAGCGATTTACACCTTTTATCTGGCTTAAGGCCGCGATTTCGTTTAGGATGCGAGCGTAGTGGTTGTTGTCCATGTGGAGATCCCGGGGGCGATGAATGAATTGACAGTGGATGCGTCCAACCTCACACGAGTCAAGAGCCGGAAAGCTTGACGTGGTTATTGGGATGCATCATTCTCCTCGCGCACTGTTCAATAGTGGCTTTTTGTCTCTGGCTTCAAGAAGAACTAATGAATCATCCAGCGGTCTCTGCTAAGGTATGGCAGAGATCGTAGCGCCGACAGGTGTGCGGCGGCGATAACGTCGCAGGCTGTCTGTTATAGCTGACGCCGATTCGTGTCGATGTGAGACGAGCGGGGCGGTGCTTGTACGAACATCAGAAACCATCGTGGTCGATCAAGGGAATCACTGTATGAAAACGCGATCCATTGCATATCTGGCAGCGTCGCTACTGGCGCTGAGTATCAGCCAGCCCGGATTCGCGCAGGAAGACTCCAGCGGAGAGCAGAAGGTGCCTGCCGAGGCAGCCGCACCGGATGAATCGTCTGCTGCCGAGGGGGAAGCTTCGGACGAGGCGGCGGAAGGCGAGCAGGCTGAAGCGGCCGAAGCGCCGGAAGCAGCCGAGGGTTCGGAGGCTGCCGAGGGCGAGGCGCAAGCCAAGGCCACGTCGGCCGAGGGCGACCCCGAGGAACCCAAGGTCGGCCCCGGCGGCAAGCCGCTGCGCGAGGATTATCCCGGCACCGACGAGTCCAAGAAAGCGCGCATGGAAACCGAGCGCATCGAGGGACTCAACTTCGAAGAGGGCGAGGCCGCCGAAGACTCCTACGACGTGCGTATCCGCGAGTTGGAGACCAAGGTCGACGACCTCAAAGAGAAAGTGTTCCGCTCGAAGAGCCGTATCGTGCTGCTCAAGGAGACGGTGCTCACCGGCAACTTGGCAGGCAGCCGAGCGATCGTCTCGCACGTCAACGATATCGGCGGCTCCTACGTGCTCAAGCGCGCTCACTACGCCCTCGACGGCTCGCGCGTGTTCAACAAGACCGACAACGACGGCAGCCTCGCCGATAAAGATGATTTCGAGCTCTACAACGGCTCGATCACGCCGGGCGCTCACCGTCTGTCGGTGCTCTTGGAGCTCAAGGGCAGCGGTTACGGTCTGTTCAGCTACATGGACGGCTACAAGTTCACGATCAAAGACTCGTGCGACTTCACCGCCCAGGAAGGTCGAAGCACCATCTTGAAGGTCCGCCTGATCGACCGGGGCGGCGCCTTCGCGGCCTACGAAGAGCGGCCGGCAATCGAATGCGTCCTGAGCTCGGTCAAGCTGTCGGGAGACGGCCTCGAGGCAGGCGATGAAGAGGGCAAGGGCGCTGCGGGCGAAGGCGCCAAGTCCGACAAAGACGACAAGGCCGCCTCGAAGTGAGCCCGGACCGTTTTACCTGCCATAAGGTATCTCGGGGCCCGATGGTTCCTCGGGGGAAGTCGAATTCGCCGCAGTGAAGTCTGACTTTATGAAAGCTCAAACCAACCAGTTCTCCGCTCGACGCGCTCCCAAGGCGCGGCCTCCTTGCCGACAGATGCTAAGCCTCGCGCTGGCATGTGTCGTTCTGGCGGTTCTTGGCGTTCCCGAGGCACGTGCCCAAGGCATGGATGATTTCGAGGCGCAAGCACGCGGCCTCGAAAAGCAGGTGCGTCAGCTCGAAGAACGCTACCTCAAGCCCGAGCTGTTGCGCTCGCGCTACAAGATCGAGACGCGGTTCAACGACGCCAAAGTCGCCTACCTTCTCGAGGATTACGGGCGCGCATCGATCCTTTTTGTGGGACTGGTCGACAATCCGCGGGCGCAGAGCTTCGAGTCGTACGACGAAGCGTTGTACCTGCTCGCCGACAGCCTCCTCGAGCAGCGCAACTTTTTGGCCGCGCGCAAATATTTTCAGCGCGTCGTCGAGCGCGGGCAGGGACCGTTTTTCCAGAACGCGGTCATCAACCTGCTCGAGATCGCCGCGGCGACGGGCAATTACGAGGGCGTCGCCGAGCTCAACGCCATGCTCGACAACCAGAGCGAGCTGAGCCCGGCCGTCAATTACGTGCGCGCCAAGACGCTGTACCGCCAAGGCAAATTCGCCGACGCGAGGCGTTACTTTCAGAAGGCTTCGCAGGTCTCGAAATTTGCGCTGCGCGCCGACTACTTTCGCGGCGTTGCGTTCGCCGCCGAAAAGCAGTTCGACAATGCCGAGCAGGTCTTCAACAAGGTCATCGCAGACCACAAGCCCAAGACTCCCGAAGAGCAAGAGCTCATCGACCTGACCAATCTCGCCTTGGGTCGAATCGCCTACGAAAAGCAAGATTACGACACTGCGATCGGCTACTATCAGCGCCTCAAGCGTACTAGCCCGCACTTCGACCAAATGCTCTACGAGCTGACCTGGACGTTTATCGCCCAGGAAAACTACCAGGCTGCCAGTCGGGTCACCGACATCTTTTTGTACCTGGAGAACCCCGACCCGACTTTCGTGCCCAAGGTCAAGCTGCTCAAGGCGGACCTCTTGCTGCGCCTGCAGCGCTATGACCTGGCGCGCAGCGCCTACACCGAAGTCGTCGATACGTTCTCGCCGGTCAAACAAGAGCTGGAGGCGTTTGTCGCCAATCAGAGCGACCTGCAAACGTTCTTCAACGACCTCGTCGAGGCGCAGATTCGCGGCGAGCAGCCCGACTATCTGCCCACGCTCGTCCAGCAGTGGATCGACAATAGCGACGTGCTCGACGAGGCGAAGCTGACCGTCTCCGACCTCGCTTCGGTTCGTCAGAGCATCGAGAGTTCGTACTCGGCCATCGAGCAGATGGAGGCGCGTCTCGAGTCCGGGGCCCACGTGGAATCGTTTCCCAAGCTCGCCGAGGGGATGACCCTGGCCGTCGAGCTGGAGAGTCGCATGGTGGGTCTTCGTCAGGACATGATCGAAGCTCAGTACAAGCTGGTCTCCTCGTCGATGAGCCAAGCTGAAAAGCAGCAGTGGAAAGAGCTCGAAGAGAGGGTCGCCAAGCTTCGCGAGCGTTACGAGGCGATGCCCAAAACGCGCGCGCAGGTGCTGCAACGCGCCGAGCGCATCCAGGGCCGGTTCTCCCGGCTTCGAAAGGCGCTCGACCAGGTCAGCTTCGATATCGAGAGCCAGCAAGAGCAGCTCGAGGCGATCGAAAGCTACGTGGCCCGCAATAACTTCACCGCCGAGCAACTGCGCAAGATTGACGAGAAGAAGGCAAAGGCGCGCAAGACGCTCGCCGCGCTGCGAAAGCTGCAGGGCGAGCTGCGCCAGGAGATCGACGTGGCTCGCCAGCGCGTGGGTATGGGCGACAAGGTCACCACCAAAGAGCAAGCCATCCGCAACGAGTATCGAGACATGCTGGTCCAGCAGCGACAGTTCCTCGACAACGTTCAAGGCCGCTCCGGCGGGTCCAACGGCGTGTCCGTCGAGAACCTTCAGGCCGCACGCACGATTCTTCCGCGTGTCGAGTCGAAGCTGCAGACCTACTTCACGCGCATGAACGAGCTCGTCGGCGAGCGCACCCAAGATCTGCGCCAGGATCTCGCCAGCGAGCGCAAAATGCTGGGGATGCTCGACAAAGAAGTGGCTCATCTGATGGGCGAGTCCAAGGCAGTCACCGCAGCGGTGGCCTACCGAGGCTTTATCGGAGTCAAGCGTGACTTCCGAGACATCATCATGCGCGGTGATATCGGCCTGATCGATGTGGCTTGGCAGAAGAAAGAAGATATGACGCAGCGGATCAATCAGCTCTTTGAAGATCGCACTGCCGAGCTCAAGACATTGCAGGAATCTTTTGAAGAAGTCCGATGACGCGCGAGCGCCGCTCGGCTGCGAAAGTGCTTTTCGTAGCCGCCGGCCGGTCGTTCGAAGCAGCAGGCTGACCATGGTCTTTCGGAAATTACAGCGTAGTACCTCTTCATCGGTTCGCTTGGCCGGGTGCGTTTTGTGCCTGTGTGTGGGGCTGGCCTCACCGGCCGCCGCGCAGGACTCCGGCGGCGAACCAGCTCAGCCAGTCGAGCAGACTGAGGAGGCTCAGACGGCCGAGGCTTCGGACGCAGAGGCGTCCCAGAGTGAGGCGTCATCCTCGGATGCCTCGGAACAGGAAGCTTCGGAGCAAGAAGCGTCCAATGGAGAAGCGTCGGACGGCGAAGAAGACGCGGAGGCGTCGAACTCCGAATCGGCAGAGGCCGAAGGTGGCCTGGCGCAGGCGGAGAAGGATTTCCAAGAGGCCTACCGTCGCTACTCCGAGGAGATGAGCGACTACCAGGGCACCGTCGACTCCATCGTCGAAGCCGAGTACAACCAGCGCATCGCCAAGATCAACCGCGTCTACGACCGCAAGATCGACAACCTCGAGGCGGTCGAACGGCAGCGCCGCAAAGAGGCGATCGCCGCGTTCGAAGAGTATCTGCGCCGGTATCCGGACACGCCGGGTTATACCCCCGACGCGCTGTTCCGCCTGGCCGAGCTCTATTTCGAGAAAGCCAACGACGACTACCTCGTCGCCGACGAAAACTATCAGTCGGAACTCGCCCTCTACGAGGCGGGAAAGCGCGCCGATCCGCCGAAGCTTCCCGAGCGTGACTACTCCAAAACGATGAGCCTGTTTACTCAGCTCATCACCGATTGGCCCGACTACGAGCAGGCCGACGGAGCCTACTACCTGCTGGCGTACACCAAGCTGCAGGACGCGCAGGATGACGAGGCTCGACAGCTTCTGACCGAGCTTGTCCAAAATTACCCCGACAGCCGATTCGTGCCGGAGGCGTGGATCCGCATCGGTGAGTACTGGTTCGCCTACGCTGAAGGACCCGAAGCGCTCGCCAAGGCGAAGAACGCCTACGAGCAGGCGATGCAGTACCCGGACAGTAAGTTCTACGACAAAGCGCTCTACAAGCTGGCGTGGACTTACTACCGCATGGACGACTTCAAGAAGGCCATCGGCGAGTTCAAACGCCTGGTCAAGTTCAGTGACGAGCAGAAGCAAAAGACCGGACGCTCCGGCTCGGTGCTGCGTGCCGAGGCGGTCCAGTATATCGCGGTCAGTTTGGCCGAAGAGGACTGGGACCTCGACGGCGCCGTCGATATGGGCTTTGGCCTCGACCGCGTCAAAAAATACTTGAGCGGCGACGAGCCCTACGAGCGCGAAGTGCTCGTGCAGTTCGTCGACTACATGTTCGAGAACAACCGCTACGCGGTGGCCGCCGAGACGATCAACTACGCCCTGTCGAAGTACCCGCGCCATCGAGACAACCCGCAGCTCCACGAGAAGCTGATCCTCGCGCTGATCCGCGACGGGCGCCGCGACGCGTCGTTCGCCGAGCGCCGCAACTTGCTGGCCTATTACGGCCCCGAGAGCGATTGGTACGAGTTTCAAGAGCGCGTCGGCCACGAGGACGCGGTGCGTCACGCCGACAACCTGGTCAAAGACAACTTGATCCAGTCGGCGACGTGGTTCCACGAAGAGGCGCAGAAGCTCAAGAACGAGGCGGTGGTCCGCCAGGACACCCAGATGCTGGCGCTCGCTCGCGAGAAGTACGCCAAGGCGGCCTCGGCCTACGAGGACTTCCTGGCGCGCTATCCGAACGACAAAGACCTGTACCAGTGGAACTTCTACTACGCTGAATGTCTGTACTACTCCGAGCAGTACGTGCCGGCCTACGAGCAGTACCGCGTGGTGCGTGAGCTCGACATCTCGGACAACAAGTACCAGGAGAAGGCGGCGTTCAACGCGATCAAGTCGATCGAGTTCAAGATGCGTGAACTCGCCCAACGCGGCGAGATTCCTGCCAAAGCCGTGCCGGGAGGCGGCGTCGAGGACGCGCGTCAGGCGGCGCAGCAACAGGAGTCGGCCAGCGCGTCGGCACAACAAGCCGGCGAGGGCAATGACCAGAAGCGTGTCATCGAGCCCGAGGCGATGCCGGCGATGCTCGGCAAGTATATCACTGCGATGGACCGATACGTGGTGCTCGGGCTCGAGAACGAGAGCGACCCGGACCTCGACCTGAAGTTCGCCTTCCAAGCCGGCAAGCTCTTCTACGACTTCAAAGACTACGACACTGCTCGCGAGCGCTTTAACTGGATCGTCGACAACTATCCGGAAAACGAGCTGGCGTACTTGGCCGGCAGTCTCATCTTGGAGACCTACCGCCAGGAGCAGGATTACACCAAGCTCGCGGCGGCTGCCGAGAGGCTCAGCGAAGTCATCAAAGGCGAGCAGGCGCAGGCCATCAAAGAAGAAGTGCGCCAGTTCAAGCTGGGCGCGATGTTCAAATCGGCCGAGCAACTCTTCGCCAACAAGCAGTACGAGAAGGCCGCCAAAGAGTACCAGCGCGTGGTCAACAACGCGCCGGATCACGAGTATGCGCCCAAAGCGCTGAACAACGCGGCGGTCGCCTACGAGAATATCGGCAAGTACGAATCGGCGATGAAGCTGTACGAGCGAGTCTACAATGACTACCCGCAGAATCCGCTGGCCGGCTACGCGCTGTATCGCGTCGCGGTCAACTCGGAGCGCTTCTTCGACTTCGATAAGGCTGTCCAGTCGTACACGCTCTTTTACGACAAGTACGAGGGGCAAAACCCTCAAGAGCTGACCGACATGGGCTTCATCATCGCCGACAAGCGCCAGAACGCGCTGCGAAGCGCCTCGGTCCTCACCGAGAACCTGCAGCGCTACGAGCGGGCCGCCAAGCTCTACGAACAGTATGTGCGTGCATATCCGAGCGCCGAAGATTCTGCAGGAGCTCAGTGGCGAGCGCTCAAGAGCTGGCAGAAGGCTGGCGAGCCGCGCAAGATGATGAAGGCGATCTCGACCTACCGACGCGAATTCGGTGGAAGCGCCGACAAGAATGCCAAGGTCCTCGAAGCGATGATGATGGTCGCCGAGCATTACGAGGACTCGGGCGACGAGCGCAAGGCCACCAAGTGGTACGAAGACATCGTCGAAGAGTTCAAAAAGCGCAGCCCCGAGGGCGACCCGGCGTCGGCCTACTACGCTGCCAACGCCCGCTTTCTGTTGGCCGAAGAGTCCTTCCAAGACTGGAAGGCCATCGAAATCAAAGGAAGCATGAAGCGGCAGGGCCGTCTGCTCAAGAAGAAGATCGAGGTTCAAAAAGAGGTCGCCAAGGAGTTCCAGGAAGTCTGGAGCTACGGAAGCCTCGAGTGGACCCTGGCCAGCACTTTCCGCATCGGCAGCCTCTATCAGGCCTTTGCCGAGTCGCTCTACAACGTGCCGATTCCCTTCGAGGAGGGCACCGAAGAGTTCGATATTTACCGGATGCAGCTCGACGACATGGTCATTCCGCTGGAGGACAAGGCCATCCAGTACTACGAGCAGACCATCGCCAAGGCGCGCGAAGAGAAGGTGGTCAACGAGTGGACCAAGAAGACGCTCGAGGAGCTCAACAAGTTCATGCCGGACAAGTACCCGCTCTACAAAGAAGAGCGTCGCGAGGTTGCCAAGCGGGCTCGCACCGGCACGTCGTTCATGAGCGCCGACGCCTACGAAGCGAGCACCACCGAGCCTTCCGGCTCGGCGCTCGACGAGGGCAGTGATTCTTCGGGAGCCAACGGAGCTGCCGGTGAGCAGGGAGATGACTCGTGAGCCGTACCCAACGTAAACATGCCATTGTCTGGTTGCTTTGCCTTGCCCTCGGGGGCGCTGCGTGCTCGACGCCCGAGCAAAAGCCCGACGAAACGCAAGAGCAGGTCGCCGAAAAGCCCGAGCAGTCTGCCTCGAAAGAGGTGCCGCCCGAGGTAGTCGACGGCCAATCGGACGAGCAGGCGCAACAAGAGGCCGAAGCGCTGCCGCAGGCCGACGAGCCTGAAGAGCAAGCGCCGGAAAGGAAGCCCGGCGAGAAGATCGTTATCGACAGCGACTTCAAGTCGGACCTCGCGGACGCGCTCGAGGCCGCCAAAGATGGTGATCGTGACGCCGCGGTCAGCGAACTGCAGAGCTTGGCGGATCGTCGCAACGGCGGCTTCTTGGCGGCATTCAACCTTGGCGTTCTCTACGAGCACGAGGGCGACTACCGCAAAGCCGCCCAGCGTTACTCGCAGGCGCTTCAGAAGAACCCCGATTTTTCCCCCGCGCTGCTCAACCTTGTACGCCTGTACCTGCGGCTCGATCAGCCGCGAGACGCTGAAAAGCTCGCGCGCAAGTATACCAACGATCGCCCGGAGAATATGGACCATCGCGCGGTCGCCCTGCAGGTCGACTTGCACGAAGGCAAATACGAAGAGGTGATCCGCAAGGCCAAGCAGATTCTGCGCCGCGACGAAAAGAACGTCGAATCGATGCTGGCCATGGCCGAGGCCAACATCCAGCTCGAACGCGCCGAACTCGCCGAGGCGATCTTGGATCGCGCCCACGAGTTGCGACCCGAGCGCGCCGAAATCTATTTCAAGTACGCCAAGATTCGCTCGCAGGAGGAGAAGCTCTCCGATGCGATCTCCCTTCTCGAGCAGGCACTCCAAAAGCGGGTGAATTTCCCCGAGGCGCACAACAACCTGGGCGTTCTCTACCACGAAGCCGGCGACTACAACGCCGCCGTCAAAGAGTTTCGGGCCGCCATCGGTGACTATCCCGATTTCAAAGAGGCGTATCTAAACCTGGGCAACTCCCTCAAGGGCCTGCAGAAGTACAAGAAGGCTGAAAAGGCCTTCACGAAGGCGCTCGAAATCGACGCTGACTACGGCGACGCGCTCTTCAACTTGGGGGTGCTCTACCTGGACAGCGACATCGAAGGGATCGACAAGATCGCCCAGCTCAACAAGTCGATCGAGTATCTGACGAAGTACAAGAACGCGGCCGGTGGACGAATCGAAAAAGATGACCCCGCAGGCAAGTATATCGCCGAGGCGCGCAAGACCATCGAAGTCGAGAAACAGCGCCAGGAGATGATGCGTCAGGCTCAGATGCAGGCCGAGGACGACTCGGGCGACGAGAGTTCGGAGTCCTCCGACGGCTCGGAAAGCGCCGACGGTCAGTAGGTCGCCGGAGCGCAGGCGTCCGCGAAGGCGGCCATCGCCGCCTCGTCGAGACCGAAGAGGCGGGCAGCTTGTGCGTTGACCGCCTCGAGGGCCTCCTTCGTTTTTTGAATCTCGCCCGATTGGGCAAAGTAATGGCCGGTGCGACATGCATCGGCCATTTTTTCGTGGTCGGGATGGCTCGCATCATACGGGGGGATCCCCAGAGGCTCGATCACGCTCGCCGAGATCTGCGTGGACGTGCTCGAAGAGAGTACTTTCCAGCGAACCGGATCCGACGAGAGAACTCCGCACAAGTAGTAAGCCTCAGCCTCGTCTGCGCAGCCAATATACATCACCTTATCATTCGGCAGGCGAGGGCGTCCCTCCTCCGTTGGGGGGATCACCGACACGATGAAATCATCTGCCATGTAACGCCAGGCCACTTTGTACGGCTCGAACGTATAGTCGCCGATGCGCAAAATGGCATAGAAGGCCTCTTCGCGCGCTGCCTTCTCCCAGCCGGAAAATCCCCTGCGTTTGTCGAGTACCGATCGCATTTCCTCCAAGTAGCTCTTCGCGAGGGGATACGTGTCAGCCATTGTCTGCGGTGGGATCGCCCGCATCCTGGTCTCTTTGGTGTGAGGACACAGAAGATGCTCGTGACCACGAAGGTGCCATCGGCCCACATCTCGCCCGCGAATGATCTCGTAGACCAGCGCCTCTTCGAGCATCGTGCATGTCTGTGGGGCTTTGCGTCGGGCTCGTTCGGTGCGGTTGCGGAACCATGACACGCCAGGACGATCGGTCGAGGCGTCGAGCGGCTCGAGGTAATACACCGCGTTGGCTCCGCCCGTGAAAACACCTGTGCGCGCGCGGTATGGGTTGTCTCCTTCGAGCTTCTTGGATGCGCGGAGGCAATCGGGATCGCCGATCGTCCAGCGGCTTTTCGGATCACTTGCATCGACCCGACGAAGTGCCAGTTCGTGACGGCAGATCCGCTCCTCGACCTCGGCGAGGGTCGACCCGCCCGAGAGCTTGCTATTCTCGCCGTCGAGTTCCCACTGCTCGACCGGAACCGGAAACGATGTCGGCGTTCCTTTGGTCAGATGCCATACAGCCGTCTTCGTGACGGCGTGCTCGAAGACACGAAGCTCGTCGAAGATCGCCACCTTTCGCAACTCGAGCGGACGATCGGATGGCTTCAAGTGCAGCCGTCTCAGCCCACCAGAAGCGGCGTTCGACGTCATCGAAGCATAACGCAGCACCACCGAGGCGCGTCCGCCATCAGTTAGAAAGAGGTCGAACGCAACGGCGAGCGCTAACGTCGATAGATCTTCTTTTAGGAACGCGGCTTCACGGCCTGTGCTTTCGAACAGCGAATAGTGCGCCCAGAGTGGCTCTAGATGCTCTCGATATGGCCGCGAGATATACTCCCAGCCCACCCACGGAGGGTTGGTCAGGATCACGTCGACGGGATCGGGCATCCCCTGATCGCTCGATACGAAGTCAGCCTCGCCGCGACATCTGTCGCGCCACATATCCTGTTGATGATGGCTACAACGGGTCAGCGCAAACTCGAGGGTGTCCGCACAGAGCACCGGCAGGTCGATCGGACCGTCGGCTGGATCGAGATCGTCGCTGATCGACTTGATCAGGTTTGCCTTGGCGATCGCAGCGGTGGCCGGATTGAGCTCGATCATGCTCAGCTGCTGGAGTGTCGTGAGGCGATCGACTCCAGCACGATGTGCGTGCTCGAGGGCTGCCAGGAGCATCACGCCACTTCCGCCGAAAGGATCGATCATGCGCTGATTGGCAGTCCACCGGGAGGCGGCGACGAGCTCCTCGGCCAACCAGAAGGGGGTGTAGTGCTCGCCCGTTGGATGGAGCAGCGCCTTGGGCGCGATCGCAAGATAGAGCCGGCCAAAGCAATCTTTGTGCGTCTCTAGGAAATCGTGGAGGGTCAGGACGTCCAACGATCTCAGAAACGCCCGTGCGTATTCGAGATGATCGCCCTCAAACATACTTGGCCACCACCCAAAGTCGAGCGCGTGAGGCGGGTATGCGATGCCGTGATCGGCAAAGATCGTCCCCGAGGCGATCGCATCGAGGTGAGCGGTGAACTCTCCGTCAGGCAGCTGCGCCAAACTTTCGACTCGCCGGCATCCTTCCGGATCGACCGCACATAGTGCACCCAGATTCGCGACGAAGACGACAAAAGACTCGACAGCCATGACGAGCTGCGCAGTCGGTTGGCGCCCGTTGAGGTGCACGCCGAGATCCCTCGCCATCGCCTCGGCAGTCGAACCCCGCTGGCCCGCGAGATCCCCCTTCAGAAACGTCACATGCTCGGTCCACGCCTGCTGAAGCCCGGGGTCCATGATGCTGGTCGCGTCGAGAATTGCCTGAAGAAGCTGACGGGCCGGCGCTGACTTTGACGGCAGTAACTGGTCCATGGGGATCGTGTCAGTGCGCTGAAAGATGGAGGGGCTTGCTGCGAGAATTAAAGTCGAGGGAACAATGTGTCGATGATGTTGTCCAACCTAGCAGACCGCCGCGAAGGGGCGCTAGGAACTCGGCAGAACGCGCAAAGTTCAACAGGTTACTGAAGTTACTGTACATGAGTGAATTCGTAGACTAAGTTATACCGGAATCCTCGGTCACACCCAGTGACACTCATCCACATGGCGTTTGGCGCCAGACAAGGTGGTGTCTTGGAGCGTGTCCAGAGGACGTTGGAAGTAGCAACTGGCTTGACCGTCTGCAACACGACATGCGATCACCCAAAGACATCCTGCGATTGGCCCTCACGGCCCTGGCACTTGCCGCAGGACTCCTCGTGAGTTCGAGTGCATTTGCACAACAGGGCGTCATCGATCTCGAAGAGACCGTGATCAAGGGTCGTATCCAAAAGCCTGAGGCGTTCTACATTCTACAGCACGCCAATCTCGACTACGAGCCCTTCGACAAGAAGCCCTCGTTCATTCCCGAGCTGCTAGAGACAGTGAAGGAGGAGCCGTTTTGAGACGGCGCGTCGATGAAGCGAATCCCCGCATTGCTGGGCTAGATTCGTTGTGCTATAGAAGTGACTCCTCGTTTTGGACCGCAAATCCCACATCAATTGGGAGGAGCCAATCGGGATGGTCCGACATCAGGGGCTGCAACAAGATATACGAACGGAGCTTTTTTCCTTTCCTTTAAGGAAGCGCCTGAGTAATCAGACTCACTTACCCACGGAGGTAACAGGACATGAGCGCAATTGCTGAAGCGTTTCGCAGCGGCGGTATTTGGATGTATCTCATCCTCGCCGTTAGCATTTTCGCCATCGGTATCACCATCGAGCGATTCATCTTTTTGTTCTTTAAGTACAACATCAATGCGCAAGCCTTCATGGCCCAGATCCAGAAGCTTGTCATGGCCGACAATATCGATCGCGCCATCAAGCTGTGCAACGCCGCCCCGTCGCGTGCGCTGCCGAAGGTCATCAAGGCCGGTCTGACTCGCGCCAACAAGGGCGAAGTCGAGATCCAGAACGCCATTGAGGAAGCCACGCTCGAGGTGGTCCCCAAGGTGCAGAAGCGCACGCCCGCCCTGGCAGTTTTGGCGAACATCGCCACGCTGCTCGGACTTCTGGGTACCATTATTGGTCTTATCGAGGCTTTCGAGGCTCTCGAGTCGGCAACTCCCGAAAACCGTCAGCAGATGCTGTCGCGTGGTATCGCTCTCGCGATGAACACCACGGCTTTCGGTCTTGTCGTCGCAATTCCGACGCTGGTCGCTCACCTTATCCTGTCGGGCATGACCAAGAAGATTCTCGACGAGATCGACATGTACAGTGTCAAGCTCGAGAACCTTCTGGTCACCCGCGGAAAGGGTGGTACCAACCCGCTCGAACAGTAAGAGCGCATACGTCAGGCGCATCCACTGACGGCCGCAGGCTCGCTGGCGCGAGCCGGCCAGCCTGCGGCCCTCAGTCGAGCTGACACATGAGGACGGCTCTTGTGTAAAGGGTTGTTCGTCTCAAGGAGGTCATCACATGGCGCGTCAACGACGCGATGCAGGAGCGGACGGGACAGACGAGCTGAACCTCGCTCCCTTCATGAACATGGTCGTTATCCTCATTCCGATGCTTTTGCTGTCGGTTGTCTTCATCAAGATCGGTGTGATCAACATTACCGCACCGAAGCTTTCGGTGGGGCCACCTTCGGACGAGCAGCCGGAGAAGGAAGAGGAACCCCTGAATTTGACGATCGCCATCAGCGCGAAGGGTTTCCGGATTGCTGCCAAGGCAGCGACGCTTCCGGAAATGGAAGGTTGCCCTCGCCCGGGTCCGACGATTTGCCTGGAAGATCAGGACGTCGATGTTGCCGGTAAATTCGAGAGCGCCCGCAAGGCGTTCGAGAATGGCAACGCTCCGGCTGGCACCAAGGCGCTCGAAGAAGCCATGGCGGCGTACAACTTTCGCGAGCTTTACAACCGGTTGGCCAAAATCAAAAACGAGTATCCGGAGGAGACGATTGTCAACCTCTCGGCTGACTCGGACATGCCCTACTCGGTTCTGGTGCGTGTCATGGATGTGGCCCGCTACAAGCTCAAGAAGGACTCGTACAGCGATACCAGCGCGTTCTGGGAGGCCGAATACAAGAAGAGCGGCGACAATTACGCCGAGCTCTTCAACGACCCGGTACTCTCGGTCGTTCAGTAACCGAGCCTCGTAAAGCGCATACGGAGAAGATTCATGGCGAATCAACAAGAAATGTCGGGGTTCAGCGCCGAGGAAGAAGAGTGGATCAAGGCCCAGCGCGCTCGTAAGGAGCGCCGCCAAAAAGGGGGCCGTGACGAGGAGGGCGGGGGGTCGATGAACATCAACTCCCTGATGGACATCCTGGTCATTCTGCTCGTCTTCCTGCTCAAAAGCTACGGCGACCAGCCCATCAAAGTGACCGGCCCGGACTTGCAGGTGCCTAAAAGTACCACGCAGCTGACGCCGGAAGACATGACGACGATTACCATCAGTCGCAGCACCATCTTGGTCAACGACAAGAAGGCAGTCGACGTCAAAGATGGCTCGGTCGATCGCAGCCAGAAGAAAGGCGGCGAGTCGAGCCTGTATATCCAGCCGCTGTTCGACAGCCTGACCGAGGCCGTCAACAAGAAGAAGCGTCAGCAGCAGCTGCTCAACCAGAAGTACGAGCCGGTCGCCACGATCATTGCCGACCAGACCACGCCTTATCGCTTGGTCACCGAGGTGATGTATACGGCAGGCCAAGCGGAACTGAGTAAGTTCAAGTTTGCAGTCATCAAAGGGACGCGGTCGAGCCTCTCGGGCAAGTAAGTGGGACGCACCGACGCACACGATGGTGAAGAAGTGGCGGGTGAAAGGGGACGCAAAGACGCGTTATACCGTGCTCTTTGAATCCCCTTTTGCCGCTCTGAAGTGCCGACGAATCACGACGGCACCACGCGTGACGAGGACGAATAGTCTGAGGAATCCTCATGTCCAGTAAGCCCGGTAAAAAAATTCTTCGGATTGGTCTTATCCAAAACGGTAAGATTGTCGAAGAGCGCCTGATGCGCTCGATCAAGCCGGTCACGATCGGCCACGACCTCAATCCCAAAAAGAATACCCTGGTCGTCCCGGCCTCGGATCTGCCGAAGTCCTTCAAGCTCTTTGAGCCGACTGAAGGCGGCTATCAACTCTTTTTCACCTCGAAGATGAGCGGTCGTGTCTCCCTGGGAGACGGGGTGCGCACTCTCGAGGAGTTGATCAGCCAAGGGAAGGCGAAGAAGAGCGGCAATGGCTATGTCCTGACGCTTAGCTCGCGTGCGCGCGGCAAGCTCAAGATGGGCGAAGTTACGATTCTCTTCCAGTTTGTCACACCACCGCCCCCTCGTCCGAAGCCCGTTTTGCCGGCTTCGATGCGTGGAGGCTGGTTTAAGGGCGTTAACCCGTTCCTCGCCGCGGTCATGGCCATCTCGGCGGTGATCCAAGTTGGTTTTGTTGTGTGGCTCGAGAGTCAAGAGTGGCCCGAGCAACTCGACGCCGCCAATGCCGAGATTCCGGATCGCTTCGTCAAAATCATGGCCGAGCCGGAGCCCGAAGAGCCTGAGATCCCCGAAGAGCAGCAACAACCCGAAGAGGGCGAGGGTGAAGGCGAGTCTGAAGCTCAGCAGGAGCAACCCAAGCCGCAGCCTCAGCCGAAAAAGCAGAAGAGCGAAGAGCCTAAGAAGGACGACAAGCCCAAGACTGCAGAAGAGCGGGCGAAGGCCGAAGCTGAGCGTCGAAAGCGCATGGCCGAGAAGGTCCGTAAGTCGACCATCCTCCATCAGATTGGTGCGGTGGCCGGTGAAGACGGCAACCTTGCGAATTCGCTTTCAGAGGGCGCTGGCGACACGACCATGCAGGCGGCCTTCGAAGGCTCGGAAGGCATGAAAGCCGGTGAACTGGGTGCCGAGAAGAGTGGCCTTCGAACGAGCGGCTCTTCCGACGCCGAAGGCAGCGGCTCAGCCGCCGGTATCGGCGACCTGGGCGCAACCAGCGGTGCCAAAGAGGCGGGTAAAGGTGTCAAGACTGGCACCAAGAAGGAAGAGACCGTCAAAGCCAAGGTCGACATCAAAGGTGGCGGCCAGCAAATCGGCACCGGCAAGCTCGACGCCAACCGGCTTTCGAGCGTGGTGCGACGTGGTGCTGGCGCAATCAAGCGCTGCTTCGAACGCGAACTCAAGAAGAACCCGAACGCCGGTGGTAAGCTCGTAATTACTGTGACTGTCGGTCGCGCCGGTCGCGCCACCAACGTGATGGTCAAGGACAGCGGCATCGGCGGAAGCATGCAGAGCTGCACGAAACGAGCTGTCAAGCGGTGGCGCTTTCCGCGCCCCAAGGGCGGGGACGTGACCTTCACCAAGACATTTGTTCTGGAAGGTTCTAAATAAATCACCTGAGCGTGTCGTCGTAACTGGTGCGGCCAGGGGAGCGTGACCAACTTTGTTGAAAAGGCCGTCACGATCGACTACCGTATACAAGCTGATGCGTATACATCGGTTTCGATAGACGCGCGGTTGATTCTAATGTTGCGGCTAGTAGCCGTCTGGACTTGCGGGAGGAGTAATGAAAAAACGTTACCCCCTAAATATTTTGACGGCTCTCCTTGTATGCGTGATGAGCACCCAGATCGCTTGGGGCCAAGGGGCTGGCAACGCTTCTGCCGGGGACGATCCTCTCTCGGAGTTGACCAGCGAAGATAGTCTGTCGCTGCTCGACGAGGACATTGACAGCCTCTCCAACCAGGAGATGCTCAGCCGCGCGTCGAAGAAAGTCAAAACGATGCGCCAAACGCTGGCTCGAACTGGAGAGTTGCTGGATACGGTTCAAGAGAAGGAGCGCGACGTCCTGAAGGTCAACTGCATCAACGAAAAGCAGGCGGCCATGAAGGGGTTCGTTAAGGTAAGCGAACAGGCATACGTCAATCTCGAGACCGCAGCGCAAAAAGGGGACAACGCCGAGGCCAAGCACAACTACAAGCTTGTCTCGCTCGGCAACCAGCGCGTGAAGAGTCTTTCTCAGGAGGCGCGTCTGTGCACTGGCGAGGAGCGTCGATTTGCTGGTAAGGGCGACATCGAAGTAGTTCGGCCTGATAACGGCAAAGAAGAAGTCGACGGTCCTGATGAGGGGGATATCCTCACCGAAGACCTGCCCGAACTTACGCCGTATCAGTAGATACTCTTGCAAAATTGCACCGTTTGGGGCACACACGAATCCCCCAAATTGATAGCCTCGTAATGTTTTGAATTAGCTGTGAAGGCTTGTGCTGAATCGGATTGCCGTATGAATTTCCGACACCCTCGATGGCTCGCTGCTGCGGCCCTGTTTGTTGGGCTGTTTCCAGTGGGGCAACCTGCAGCCGCCCAGCCAGGCGACGGACTGAAGTCCTCTGACGGTGGATGGAAGTTGACCCCTGCGCTTACCCTTTCCGGCGGATACAACTCCAACGTCTTCAGAACCGGTGAGGGTGAGGAGTTCTCGTCACCGACGGTGGACTCTCCTTTAGGATACGTCGAGCCGAGCCTGAGGATTTCTAATCCGGGCGCGCGCAGTTTTCTTCTCGATTTCGACGCTTCTCTACAGTGGGAGCAGTACTTCGGAGGTGAGGTCACCGCCGAGTCAGGCGGGGTCGTCAACCCTGTCGAACAAAGCGGCCTGAGCGCGAAAGCCGATATTGCCGCCACGTTCAATCCAAAGGGCGACGTCAGCCTGACCTTAGACGAGAATTTCACGCGGCTGAACGAGCCGTCGAATTTCACGGGCAACGGTACTTACAACTGGATAGTGAACCGAGCCGGTGCCACGGTGGGCATCCAGCCGGGCGCGGGCATTTTGGACGTCGATCTCGGCTATCATTGGTGGTTGCACTACTACGAGACGGAGACGCTTTCACAACTGGATCGAAACGAGCACCGCTTCGATTTGGCCGCCCGCTGGCGCTTTCTTCCGAAGACCGCTCTGCTTGTAGAGGCGGATTACGGCATCCTCAGCTATTCCGACAGTGCGAACGAAGGTGAGCGTGAGGACTTGGACGAGCCAGTGTTGGCGAACTTCGGGTCGACACCGTTACGCGTTCAGGGGGGGCTCTCGGGCCTGCTCACTCGACGGATTGCTGTACGAGCTTTGGCCGGGTACGGCTGGTCGATGTATGAAGAGGGGCCCAGCTTCTCCGGGGTGATCGGAACGGCGGCATTGGCCTATACGTTCGGACGCTTGGACCTGAAGAATAACCTCGAGTTGGGCTATACTCGAGATTTCCGGAATTCCACGCTGGGTAACTACTATTCTGGTCATACGGTCTTCGCGAATCTGGAGGCCGGATTGTACGAGCGATTGGTCGTGATGCGCCTGGGTGGTCGGTTCGAACTGCGAGACTACACGCAGAACATCGACGGCACCCAGAGCGAAGAGGATACCGGCAACTCCTTGAACGATGAACTCCTCATCGGGGTTGCGGGCGTTCAGACCAACCTCAACGACTGGCTCATCTTCGATTTGGAGTACAACCTGCGTGCGAATTTCACCGACGACTTTTACACGGTGCCGTCCTTCGATGGCGAGCAACTCAACTTCGTGCGCGAGTACACCCAACACATCATCACCCTCAGTACGACGTTCCAATACTGACGTGACAAGTAGCAAATACCACCGAATCATCTCGCTGAGAGGACTGGCCGTCGTGCTGGTCCTCCTTGCTTTTGTGGCCGGTTGCGCGCACGAGCGCGTGGACCCTGCCTATTTGGCACTCGTCGAGCAGCAGGAGAAGCAGGACGCGCCGGTCGCCGGTTCTTTGGGCCCGACGGACAAGTTCGAGATTCGTGTCCACGAAGAAAAGGAATTGTCCGGCGAATATACCGTGTCTTCCGACGGGACGATTAATTACCCGCACATCGGACGTATTAAGGTCGACGGGCTGACCTGTGGACAGGTCGAGCGTCGAATTACGGAAGGCTTGGCAGACGGGTACCTGCGAAACCCGAGCGTGTCGTGCTCGATTCTCGAGTACAATTCGAAGAAGATCTTCGTCTTCGGCGAAGTCAAAAAGCCGGGAAGCTACCCCTACAAGACCAACCTCACCATTGTAGATGCGTTCGCCTTGGCGGAAGGGTTCACCGAGCGGGCCAACTCCAACGACACGAAGCTGACACGCACCGTCAACGGAGTCGAAGTGCAGGTGCGCGTGCCGATGCAGGAGATCGTCGAAGGACGGCGCAAAAACCTGAAACTTCTGCCTGGGGATATCGTGTTCGTGCCGGAGTCGGCGTATTAGTCGGTGCGGGTGCCGGACAGCACTCTACAGCTTGAAGAAGCGGCGGACCTCAGCGACGTCCCGTTGGATCTGGGCGACCAGATCTTTGGGGCTGTCGAACTTCTTCTCTTCACGCACAAACTTCCAGAAGTCGAGTTCGACCGACTCACCGTACAGGTCGAGGTCGACTTCGTCTGTTCCGTGGCTGAGTACAAAGCACTCCACGGTCACCTCACTGGCCCCGAAGGTTGGGCGGACACCGACGTTGGTGATGGAGTGGAGCGCCGGGAGATCGGCGACGTGCAGCGTGGTCGCGTAGACACCATGCGGCGGAAGCAGCGGATTTGCCGGAGAGATATTCGCCGTGGGAAAACCCAACTTGCGCCCACGTTGCTCGCCGCGTACGACCTCGCCAAGAATGCGGTAGGGGCGACCGAGCAGACGCACGATTTCCTCCATATGAGCGGCGGCGAGTTCGCGCCGCACACGGGTCGAGCTGACCGGCTCGCCATCGAGTGTCACGTGCTTCGCAATCTCAGTCTCGATTCCCCGCTCCTCGCAGAGTCGCTCGAGGTCAGCAGTGGTCCCTGCACGCCCCTTTCCGAAAGCGAAGTCTTCCCCGACGACCACGTAGGTTGCGTCGAGGCCATCGACGAGGACCTGCTCGACGAAGTCCGCTGGCGTTAGCCCTGCAAGTTCGTCATCGAAAGCTAATGCGACGGTCGCGTCGAGGCCGTATTGACCGATAAGGGCGGCTTTCTGGGAGTTGGTGGTCAGGCGGAAGGGGGGCGCATCCTTGCGAAAATAACGCACTGGATGCGGAGCGAAAGTCAGCGCTACCGCCGGCACACTCCGTTCGTCGGCGAGTTGGCGCACACGCTGGAAAATCGCCTGGTGCCCAATGTGGACACCGTCGAAGTTTCCGATGGTTACCACGGGGTGGTTGAGGCCGGCGGATGCTTCTTCGAGACTGCGGTACACGGTATGCTGATACATGGCTTACCGATTGAGGCTCATGCCAATGATGGTGTGCAAAGCGCCGCGGCTGTTTACGTTTCTGCGCATAGCGTCTTACTTGATAGTTGAAGCAGATCCACGTAGCGTTGGCGGCCACGTCGCAGCGGCTGGCTGCCACCTAGTAGCATACTTTGCGGAGGTTATGAATGAAGATCGCAGTCGTTGGAACCGGATATGTAGGTCTCGTAACGGGGGCTTGTCTGGCCAATGTTGGCAACGAAGTCATCTGCGCTGACAAAGATGCGGCCAAAGTCGAACTCCTCAACGCCGGCGGTATTCCGATCTACGAGGAAGGCTTGGAGACCATCGTCAAACGCAACCGAGCCGACGGTCGCATTCGCTTCACCACCGACACCGGTGAGGCTGTGCGTGAATCCGACGTTGTGTTCATCGCGGTGGGTACCCCGCCCGACGAAGACGGATCTGCCGACCTCAAGCATGTGCTCGCTGTCGCCAAAGAGATCGGCGAGAACATGAACGGTCACAAGATCGTGATCTGCAAGAGTACAGTGCCGGTGGGCACATGCGACAAGGTGGCCAAGGTGATCTCCTCGGTGACCGAGCACGACTTCGACGTGGCCTCCAACCCCGAGTTCCTCAAAGAGGGCACCGCCATCAACGACTTCCAGTCGCCCGATCGCGTCGTCATCGGCTGCGCCAGCCGCGAGGCCGCTGAGACCATCGGCGAGTTGTACAAGCCGTTCATGCGCCGCAGTGAGCGTATCGTCTACATGGACGTACGCAGCGCTGAGATGACGAAGTATGCCTCCAACGCGATGCTTGCGACCAAAATCTCGTTCATCAACGAGATCGCCAACATCTGCGATCGTGTCGGCGCCGACGTCGAGAAGGTGCGCACCGGTATGAGCCTCGACGAGCGCATCGGGCCGCATTTCATCTATCCGGGCGTGGGCTACGGCGGCAGTTGCTTTCCCAAGGATGTGCGCGCGATCGCCAGCCTGGGCAAAGAGAACGACATCGACACCAAGCTTCTCGACGCGGTGCGCGACGTGAATGGTTCGCAAAAGCTCCGCTTGTATCACGCAGCGAAGGCGAAATTTGGTTCGCTCGAGGGCAAGAAATTTGCGGTATGGGGCCTGAGCTTCAAACCTCGAACGGACGACGTGCGCGAAGCGCCGTCGCTGCTCAATATTCGGCTTTTTGTCGAAGAGGGCGCCCAAGTTGCCGTGACCGATCCGGAGGCCATTGACAATGCTCGCCGCGACCTGGCGGATCTGGGTGACGCCGTCAAGTTTGCCGACGACGACTACGCGGTCCTCGAGGATGCCGATGCGTTGTTCATCTTCACCGAGTGGGAAGAGTTCCGCAGCCCGAACTTCGATCGGCTCAAGGGACTGATGAGCGCTCCGGTCATCTTCGACGGGCGCAACCTGTACCAGCCGGACAAAATGCGCGAGCGAGGCTTCGACTACTTCAGCGTGGGTCGTCCCTAAAATCGATCAGTCGAGCCCGAGTTCGAGTACGCTGTGCCAAAGCGAAGCCGTCACAAATCGACCGTCACGGCCAGAAGGCTTGCCGCCGTCTGTGTAGTCGCCGTGGTGTTGGCAGTCTCGCCGCCGGAGACGGCGGCTTCGGATGAAGAGGCTGTTCGCGGCGGTGCTGCCGTCGAGATGGGCTATGGCCAGTTGGGCGAAGACAGCTTTCTAAACTTGCGACTCAAGCTCGGCTACACCTTCGAGCTTGCGCAAATTGGTTGTGACGAAGACCGAGAGCCTGAAAGTTGCCAGACCCAGCTTCGTCTGGCGGCCCAGGCCCCGCTGCGCCTTCGCGTCCAAGACGCCACGCCGAGTGAAGGCACGTTGCTTCGGCGTGCAGATTGGGACGAGCCGGGCGACTATCTGCGCGTCATTCGCACCGTCGAGTACGGGCACCCCACCGAAACCCTTCATGCCAAAATCGGAGAGCTCGGGCCGGTCTCGCTGGGTCATGGCACCGTCGTAGGCGACTTCTACAACGTCGTCACCGTCGATCATTACCATCTTGGCGTCACCGGAACCGTCAACACTGTCTACGGCGGCTTCGAGATGCTGCTCGACGACGTCATCGCGCCGTCTGTGGTGGGAGGGCGCGCGTTCGTTCATCCGTGGTCCTTCGTCGACACCGATAGCATTCTATCGCGTGTGGCTGTCGGAGCGACTGTCGTGTCGGACGTCAATGCACCGTCCAAGCTCGCCGCCGCAGACACCACGAGCGGCAGAACCGCTGTCGACGATACGTATAACCCGGTGGTGACCGAAGATCAGGCGACCGGCCTTTTGGGTGTTGACCTCGAGGTGACGCTTCTCGACTCCGAGCATGTCGGGGTGGTCCCGTATGCCGACTATGTGCGACACACCAGTCTCGGCTCGGGATTGCACGCAGGCACGTTCATCAGTGTGCGTCCGAACGAATCACTCGAGTTTCTCTCGAAGCTCGAGTACCGCCGGGTCGGCGAAAACTACCTTCCGGACTATGTAGGCCCGCTCTATGCTATCGAGCGCTACCAATTCAAAGGTTGGGGGCTGAACTTGCCTGCGCCGAAGGTGCGCGCGGCCGCGAGCATTGACGCTGGGGCCTCGCACGGATTCTCGGGATCGATCACCGCGCGCATGCATCGCCTCTTCAGCGTCACGGCCACGTACGCGGATCATCAAGGCCCGGCGAATCAAACCGTACGCTTTAGAGCCTCCGCCCGTCCGGTCGAGACCGTTCAGCTGGGTCTTTTCTACCACAAGCAGAATTTCGACGAGTTCTCTCAGGTCCTCGACCTCGACGGTGCATTGGTGGTCGCCGAGTCGCGCGTTGGAATTTACGGGCCTGTCTTCGCCCTGGGCACCTATGGACGCATGTGGCGTCTGGCGGACAACGGGCAGTATCAGACCATCGACGACTGGAATGTGGGCTTGGGCGCATCGATGGGTTTTTAGAGCGGCGCTGCGATGGACCGATTCTCCAAACGTACCGGCGGTCTATGGTTGATGCCCCTGCGGCTATTGGTCGTGCTGGCGATCTGGCTGCCGGTGTTGCTCGCTGCGGGTGGCGGCTACTACCTCGCCCAACTCGCTGACGAAGTGCCGCAGACCCCAGACCTGGAGCGCCTCGTCTCGTCTTCGCCGAGCGCCGTCGAGACACGCACCGGATGGCGCCTCGCTGGGCGCCGTGCCAGCAGACCAATCGAGCTCTACGACCTGTCTCCTGTGACAATCAGCGCGTTTCTGGCCGCCGAGGATGCCGAGTTCTTCGAGCATGACGCGTACAATGCCAAGGCGATTGTTCGAGCCTTCTTGGCGAACATGCGCGAAGGCGACACGGTCCAGGGAGCGAGCACGATCACCCAGCAACTCGCCAAACGATTTGCGTCGCGAGAGAAGACACTTCGGCGCAAGGTCAAAGAATTGTTGATCGCCCGGCGCCTCGAGGCCACATATTCGAAGACACAGCTTCTCGAGACGTACCTGAACACCGTGTACTTCGGTGAAGGCGCTTTCGGCATCTCGCAGGCGAGTTGGACCTATTTCGGCAAGTCCGCAAGCGAGCTCGAGGTGGCCGAGGCTGCTGTGCTGGCGGGTCTGCTGCCGGCTCCGAGTCGGTACAATCCGGTCGCGGATCCTGAGCGAGCGAAGAGTGAGCGTGACGCAGTGCTTCGTCGCATGGCTGAGTTGGAGCTACTCTCCGAGGAACGTGCAAGATCCGAGGTAGCAAGGCCGGTCGAGGTCGTGTCCCAGCGTGACGTGCAGCCAGAGCGCATGCCTTATGCTGCGTCTAGCGCCCTGAGGGCGCTCGAGCGCCATTTCGACGACAAGGCGTGGGCAGAAGGCGGGTATACGGTGGTCATGTCCCACAGCCCGGTCAGGCAGGCGCGTGCGCGAAGGAGTGTGCGCGCCAGCGTCGAGGCACTCGACCGCCGGCAAGGGTGGCGCGGCCCGCTCGGTCGGGCGTTGGATGCAGAGGCCGTCGATTCCCGGCTCGAGCAGCAGCCGACGAATGCCGCGTACGTCTTGGCGCGCGTCGTCGCCGTAGAGCGGGAGCGGGCGATGCTCCGCGCGACAGGCGAGAAGAGGATTTCTCTTGCGCTGGGGCAGGCCAAATGGGCCGCACCGGCCGAGCGCGATCGCCACTATAAGCGTCCAGCCGAACTCGAGGATCTGCGCGATATCTTGCAGCCCAACGACCTCGTCACCGTGCGCCGTGGCGAGGACGGCTGGGCGCTCGTGCAACCGCCATCTTACGAGGGCGCCTTTGTCGCGATCGACTCGCGCACCGGCGGCGTGTGGGCATCGGTTGGCGGTTTCGACGCCGACCAAAGCATCTTTCATCGCGCCGAACAGGGGTGTCGCCAGCCGGGAAGTGTCTTCAAACCGATCGTCTACAGTGAAGCGATTTCGCAGGGATTGACCGCGGCGACCATGCTCGCCGACCTGCCCAAGAAGTTTGCGACCGGCCGCGGCACCATTTGGCAGCCGAAGAACGCCGATCGTGATTTCAAGGGATACGTGATCTTGGCCGACGCCTTGGCGTGGAGTCGAAATATCCCCACCGTGCACCTGATGGAGTATCTGGGGCGCATGAGCGTGGTGGCGCGGGCGCGAAAATTGGGCGTGCGTTCCGAACTCGACACCACGTCGTCTGTGGCACTGGGGGCGAGCTGTGTGCGTCCTGTGGAGATGGCATCGGTCTATGCCGCCTTTCAGCGGGGTGGGCGCATTGTCGATGTCTCACCTGTTGCCCATATCCGTGACCGGGCGGGCGACGTGTTGGTAGATCGGGAGCACTTCGCAACACCCGATTGGTCGACGGCCGCGCGTCTCGATCGCCTCGCTTCGGTCGACAAGCCTGCGAGTTCGGGGGTGAGCAGCGAGGTGGCGTTTATCATCACGCGGTTGCTTCGCCGTGTGGTCACCGCGGGCACGGCCCACGAATTGCCTGATGAGTGGCAAGTCGCAGGCAAGACCGGCACGACCAACGAGTTCGATGCTTGGTTTGTCGGATTCGACGGCGAGTTGACCGCGGCCAGTTGGATTGGAAGCGACAAAAATGAGCGCGCCCTTGGAAACGGCGAGCACGGAGCCACGGTCGCCATGCCAGTCTTCGAGGGGTTCTACGGCGACTATGTCGTCGAGGCGCCTGCGTTGTGGCAGCTTGAGCCACCGGAGCGCGTGGTGCAGCACCGCATTGATGCGCGAACAGGGCTGCGCAGCCGCCCGGGAGAGCCGGGCGTCGAGCTCCCGTTCATCCAGGGCAGCGCGCCCACTGAGTTGGCGCCAACGCGGGGAACGCGTCAGGCCGAGCAAATCGACTCGCTGATTCACGAATTTTAGGTGCTGGGGACCTATTCGTCCTCAACTTCGTACTCGATCGTGCCCGAGCCGGGTGTGGATTGTTTGGCCGGCGTTCCGCTCTCGAACGTCTCGGCGCGGTCGAGGATAGAGGCGGCGAGCTTTCGATGGGCTTCGAAGGATTTGGGCATTGCTTGCAAGCTGTACGACACGATGAGGTCGTCGCGGCGAAAGTGCCACAGCTGTAGCTTGCGCGCGGTCTTGTCGATATTTCCGGAGACACGCACCGTAAGTCCGCGTGTGGGTGTCAGGTCGGTAGGGGCCACCTCTTCGAGCTTGGCCTGTTGGACGGTCGCTTGCAGCGCATCGACCAGGCGCTTGCGGTAGGCGTCGCTGGCGAAATCAGGGCCGAGTGGATTGCCGAGCTCGACGGTTAGCTGAAGCAACGAGCCGTCGCGGTGCTGCGCAAACCAGCGTACCGGCCCGTGATCGGGTTGCTGGACCTTCCAGTCGTCGCCGAGCATCGACAAATCGAGTTCGAGCCCGGTGGCCGGATCTCGCCAGACACGCTCATCGAGGGTCGCCTTTTGCATGGTCTGCACCAATTCGTCGCGGCGCGTGGGCTCGAAGCTCGTGGGCAGGCCCTGTCGCGGTGTCAGTTTGACTGTGTGCGACTCGAGTAGATGCTGGGCGCGCTCGCGCTTTTTGGCGCCCGGCTCTTTGGAGAGGAGCACGCCGACTTTGAGGCCCTGCTGGAACACGACGAAGTGCGCATCTGCATCTTTGGCATTGGCGAAACGTTGACGCAGGCGCTTCTCGAAGGCGCGCGCGACCTGCCGTGCACTTTCTGGGGTGTCCCACAATGACAGCCATTCGAAGCGCGCCGGGGCGTCCTCTGTGGCGTCGAAGACGCGGTAGGCGTCGGAGACGTACCCGGCGTAGACGGTGCGCGCCAGGCGTGGATCGATCACGTCCTCGAGCCACATCGCCGCGATCGAAGGTCCGACGAGCCCCGCTTGGGTGGGCTTCGCGTCTTCAGGCCAAGTCCAATCGCCCACGGGCTCGCCGCCCATCCACTGGTCGGGGCGCACGACGTCTGAGGAGCGCTTGGGCGGCATGAGTCGGGTGAGTTCCACGCCCGACCAGCCACTGCTGCGATACAACGCTGCAGCGAGCGCCCAGCCTTCACGCTGCAGGAGTGCGCGCTCGCGGGCGCGAATCCGGACGGTTGGTGTTGCGTCCTGGGCACCGGTCGCGCGCAGCCACTGAGTCAGCACCGGCAACTCAGTCGCGAGGGCGGGGCGGTCGGTCACAAGCGTCACGTCCAACTCCGGGTGGTGGGCGTCGAGAAGGTGGTGCGTGAGCGCCAGAGAGACCGTCGCGTTTTGGGCTGTGGCGACCGCCAGATGCTCATCCCAGGAGGAGGGTGTCGGCATCGGGTCGAAGTGCTGGGCGTCGATACCCTCGACGAGCGCAGCCAAGATCGCGGCTTCACGTTGTGGGGCGCGAGTGTGTCCGCCAAGGTACAGGACGCGGTTCGTCTCGGCATCGTAACGAGCGAGGTCTCGAAACGGCGGGGTGGCGATGGTTTGGGACGGAGTCGAGTCGACGCCGAAGAGTTGCTCCAATAGGAGTCGTCGCTCCGTGGCGACGGGCTGGGGGAGAGCCGGAGGGGAGCCGAGGTCATCGGCGGAGGAGACGGCGACGAGTTCGGGCTTGCGCTCGAAGGTCCGGTCGCGCAGCGTCTCGGCACGAGCGACCAGCCGGGTTGCTTCATCTTCACTCAGCGCCGCAGCTTCGGCGGGTGACGTCGACGTCTCGGGTCGCTCGGGCTTGGATGTCTCGCAGGCGGCGGCGAACGCCACGAGCGCGGCAGCGAAAAAGACGTAATATCTCATCGACATGAGTCGAACCATAGCTGGAAGAGGAGGCGGACGAATTCGACCGCTATTACTGGGATACGGCGTGAGGCGGCCGACGTCAATTTTCGCGCCACCGCAATTACCCAACCGAACGGTGTCAGACACCGTGTTGAAGTGGCTCAGATGGCCTTCTGGGCTGGATCTGGAGGGGGTGTACGTGGGGAGAGGGGCGGCCGATTGAGTTGGCAGTAGCCTCTGGTTGCAATTGCGTCCAAACCTAGGGGACTGAGAGTCCTTGTCGGGCGGGGCGTTTTGTACTGTACGGGGAGCACGCAGATTCGAGCACGCATATGTGCGCGCTCGCTTCCGGTTTAATGGCGCGAGTGGGGGTACAAAGGCTGGGACAGCGAATTGGGGGGCCTCAGTTGAGGTGAGACGGTGGCTCGCGCCGAATACTGCAGCTGCCGCCCACGCAGAACTGGTGGCCCGGTGGGATGGTCCCGTCGGGAAACTCGACCTCCGACTTGCCCTCGCGCCACCTGCCGACTGCGGTTCGGTACCGATCGACGAGAAGTCGTCGGTCTTCGCGGTACTCCTGGCGCTGCTTGAAATCGCCGCCGTGGCACAGGGGCCGAGGCGCCTTTTTCGGCTTCCTCGGAGAATCGCTCCATTTCACACTGAGCGCCTTCTTTGGCCCAGGGCACGGCACGGTGCGCAGTTTGGCTAGTTCCCCAGCGTGTGTGTGGCACTCGTCGACGATCTTTTGGTGATAAGCCTCGTCGTCGAGGCCCTGCCACTGCGGCAGCTTGGCCATCTCGAGGGCATACCGCTCGGTGGCCATCTCGATGAGCTCGGCTTCGGTCTTGTCCTTGTTTTTCCGTTTGCGCTTCTCCTCCCAGTACGTCTTGCGGTTGACCACCTCGCCCACCATGGGCTCGCCAGACGTGTGGATGTCCCACGAGCACAGCCCTGGCCACTGCTTCGGGTGGTGCACGAGGTTCGATTCACTTGGGTTGCACACGATGTAGCGCAGACGCTGGAGCATCGCCTCGTCTGTGAGGACCTTGGTCGCGGTGTAGCGGCGCTCCCAGAAGGTGCCGGTGCGGTTGCGTAACTTGTTGATCTTTCTGGCCAGCTGGCTCTGGAAGTCGCGCATGAACAGGTGCATCTGCAGCGAGCGGCAGCGCGCCAGGATGTGGAAGTGGTTGGACATGAAGCAAAACGCGAAGATCTCGACCCCATACATCCAGGCGTATTTGGCCAAAAGCCCCAGGATGATGGCGTTGACCTGCTCTTCGGGCAGAAGCGCATAGATCTGGTGCAGCGTGCGGTTGCCGAGTTCGTAAATGGCGTCTTTTTCTTGGTTACGCAGCGGGTGTCCCATGTGCCGTGCTCCGTGAGTAGATGAAGGTTCGTCTACAGCCCTCATTACGGTTTTCGGCAAAAGGGGGCGATTCGTTGCGTGATCGAGCAAATTTTTTTGCGGAGACGCGGCAGAAGATCGGCTCTCCGATCGCGCTGTGACGCGCATAAAAGCTAACCCACACGGTGTCTGACACCGTCTCGGGGGTGGGGCGAGATCGGGGTGGATTTTCTGTTTGCAGAAATGGTGTCAGACACCGTGTGGCTGGTTTGCAGAAATGGTGTCAGACACCGTGTGGGCGGCGTGTCAGTCGTGGTGGAAGATGTGGCAATGCCGTGGCGGTTCCGTTAAGTTGACACTGTGAACGGTAACGTCGCAGGAAGTATCAGTGCCCAGTCACGCTCCGTCCCAACATCCCGTGGTCCTACGCTCAGAGGACTTTCGCTACTTTTTGTGGCGGCGCCACCATCAATCTACTGCGCTCGACGGGTTCGTGCCGGAGTTGTTGGCTACCGACGGGCAGACCGTGCGGAGGATGATTGCCGACCGCACCCAGCTGGCCTTTCAGCAGTTCGACTGTGAGCGCACGGCCCAGGCGATTGTGGACTCGGTCGAGTCTCACTCGACGGCGGGCATCGGGATTTGCGGCTACTCGATGTACTCCGACGCCGAGGCCCTAGCGATCGTGCACACCGGAGAGAAGCTCGACGCCGGATGGTTGGCCTTCCCCTACACGACCAGTGCCTCCGGTCGGCCTGCCGGAATCCCGACCCTGCCGGTCTACTTGAACGAAATTCCGACAGTCCGCCTCTGTGGCGGCGCCCACCTCCACTGGCGGCACTGCCGCCTTGTGCTCGAGGTTGCCATCGAGCAACGCTCCGAGGGGCACGATGCGCCGCTTCAGATCGATCTGCTCGACCACCTTGCCAGTTGGAGACTACGCACCACCGTGCTCGAAAATGGACGCGCCAAACTTGTGCGGCTGCCGGCCAGACAGCACTCGGAGGTCGAGATTTGCCGCCCGTCTCCCACTCGTGCCGAGGCCAGTTTCGAGATTGACGCCAATCTCTATCGCCAACTTGTCGATCGCGACGAACTCAGCGCCTGGCTGGTCCTCGACTTCGACCGCCGCCTGTTTTGTCTTCCGTCTGAATGGGCCACCTGGTGGTTCCAGGTGCGTTTTCCTCGCCATATTCAGTGCTGACCGTGGCGAGCTGTTCTCCTCCACAAGTTGCTTTTTGACGCTGCGGAAACACCTTTGGCGTCGACATTGCCAACAGTGCGCATCTCATGCATCCTCGTGGGCAACTCCCGAGGCTAAAAAATTCTGACATCACGGAGCCACCAAATGAATCCGGACATCTTCCGCAAGTACGATATTCGCGGCATCGCCGAAACTGATCTCGACGACGCGACGGTCGGCCTAATCGGCCGTGCCTTCGGCACCAAGCTAACCCGTCAGGCTGGCAAAGGTCTGCGCGTAGGCATCGGTCGCGACGCGCGCGGCTCGAGCGACCGCATCTTCAAGGGGCTCTCCGACGGACTTCGTAGTTGCGGCATCGACGTCATCGAACTCGGCATGGTGCCCACTCCGCTGGTCTACTTTGCCGCGCACACCCACAAGCTCGACGGCGCCATCCAAATCACCGGCAGCCACAACCCCGCCGAGTACAACGGCTTCAAAATGATGATGGGCACCGACACGCTGCACGGTGAGGCCATCCAGGAGCTTCGTGAGATCGCCGAGGCGGGTGATTTCGCCTCAGGTGACGAGGGCGAATTGCGCGAGTACCCCGATCTCATCGACGAGTATGTCGACTGGGTCAAAAACGACATCGAGCCGGGTGAGCGCACCTTCAAGGTAGCGCTCGATAGCGGCAACGGTGTCGCCGGGGTGGCCGCACCGCGGCTGGTGCGCGAGGTCTTCGGCTGCGAGGTGGTCGAGCTTTTCACCGAGCCCGACGCATCGTTCCCCAACCACCACCCGGACCCCACCGTCGAAGAGAACCTCGAAGACCTGATCGAGACGGTGCGCGAGCAGAACTGTGATCTCGGCATCGCCTACGACGGCGACGGTGACCGTATCGGCGTGGTCGACGAGAACGGCAAGACCATCTGGGGCGACAAGCTCATGATCGTGCTCAGTCGGGCGCTGCTCTCAGAGATCCCCGGCGCCACCATCATCGGCGAGGTCAAGTGCTCCCAGACGCTTTATGACGACATCGACGCCCACGGCGGCGAGGCGATCATGGCGCGGGTCGGTCACAGCCTCATCAAAGCGAAGATCAAAGAGACCGACGCCGAACTCGCCGGCGAGATGAGCGGGCACATCTTCTTCAATGATCGCTTCTTCGGCTTCGACGACGCTCTCTACACCACGTGTCGCACGCTCGAAATTCTGTCGAAGACCGATCAGCCGTTCTCCGCACTGCTCGAGGGTGTACCCGAGACCTTCGCCACTCCCGAGCTTCGCCTCGATTGCGACGAGAAGCTCAAGTTCGAAATCCCCGGAGTGGTCGCCAAGGAGTATGCCGACGACCACGAGGTCAACACGATCGACGGCGTTCGCGTCAAGTTTGACAACGGGTGGGGACTGGTGCGTGCTTCCAATACCCAGCCGGTACTGGTCGTACGTGTGGAAGCGAAGTCGGCCGACGACCGCGACAAATACCTCAAGGAACTCAAAGAGGCGATCGAGCGTGCCAAGCAAGAGTTGAAAGGATAAGGGGCCCGTGCGAGGGCCGTTCGCTCTCCTCCCGATGAAGGGCTACAAGCCCTCGCACGAAAGGTTCAAACTCGCCAGGGAGCGGTGCGCTCCTCGCGCAACTCGACGAGCATCTCGGCCGTCTCCTTGATGACGGGGTGCAGGTGCGTCGAGTTGCGCACCTGGCGAAGCTTGTGGATGCCGAGGGTGGGCAACAGCTTGAGCGACACGCCGGTGCTGTTGTACGGGTTCATGACCAGCGAGTGGCGCACCTCACGTCGCTTGTACCAGCGCTTGTGAAGCGCAATCTTGAGCAAAATTTCGGGGGTGTTCGGGCGTCGTGACGAGATCATCAGCACGTCTTGCTCACGCAGGTTCCGGTTGTCGAGGATCTGCTCGACGACCAACGGGTGCGGGTCGAGCAGAAGCTTCTCGATCACGAGCCGGTTGCTGCCGCGTGCCATCTGGCGTTTCTCGCCGACGGTGACGTCGCGCCCCAGGTCGAGCTTGGGCTCGGGAAGCTTCTTTCCCTTTGGCAGCGCCTGATGAGGCGGTGGGTCACGCAGGATCGCGATGACTCCCTTGCGCTCATCGGCGTGAGCGGCCTCGAAGATGCTTTTGAGCAGGTCATAGTCGTCGTCGAGGCGTTTTCGCACGAGCCAAAGAGTACACGCCATCATCGCATCGATCTCGGGCGATTTTCCCCACAGCGCGCCGCGCATGAGTTGGTCGAGCCACCAGGCAGCCTCCTCGGAGGTGCGCTGGCGGATCGCCTCGTCGAGCGCGGCGACGCGCATGTCGAGCTCGGGGAGCCGCTCGATGCGGTGCAGGTGGGCGGTGTAGGCCTCGTGGAGTTCGTCGAACCCGTCGGCAGCCGGCCGATAGTCTTCGGCCGTATCTTGTTCGGCGCCTTCCAGTTCGGCGCTTTTTAGTTCGGGCGTCTTTGAAGAGTCGTCGCTCATGGCGTGGTGCCCTAGTTGGTCGTGGCCGCGGCGGCTTCGCCTCCTTGCGGCGTTTTCTCAGCGATCTCGACCCGATAGCTGACGTCCGGGCTCTTGAAGGCTTTGGCAGGAACGTTGGTGAAGATGAGGCTAAACGGCTCGGTCGACCGGCTCGCCAACGTGGCCGCGCTCTCGGGCAGCAGAGACTTGGCAGCATCGGCCGAGCCCTGCTCGATGATCTGGGACTGGAGTACCCGAGCTCCGAGCGGCGCCTTCGTTTGAGCGATCACCCGCTCGTTCTTGTCGTACAAAATGCCGCGCACGACGACATCGCCGTAGCCGGTCTGGTCGACGTTTTCGACTTTGCCGCGCACCAAGATGACTTTGTCGGATTTGCCCAGCTCGACGGGGGTGGCGAACACGCCCTCGAAACGCATCGGCTCTTCGGGCGCCGGAGCCGCAACCGGAGCAGCGGCCGTTTTCCACTCCTCGCGTGGTTCGAACTCGGCGCCCTCGAAGGCCACCGAGAGCATGTGCGAGAAGCGCTTGAAGTCGACAAATCCTCCGCTGAGCCCTGCGATGAGACCCACAAAGCCGGCGCCGATCAGAAGGGCGATGAGCGTGAAGTTGGCGAATTTCTGCAGGCCCGAGCCGCCCACCGTGTGTGGGGCAATGGGCTCGTCGACAGCGTCGACTTCCCATCCCCCGTCATTTTGGGTCGACGGGGAGGGCGACGCCGCAGGCTGGGGGGTCGGCTGGGCGGCGGGCTTGGCTGCCGGTGCACGCGCCGGGGCAGCGCCCGCAGGTGCGTTGCTGGCCGCGGCGGGCTTGGCTGCTGCCGCGGGTTGCTCTCGGACCACGCCCTGCTCGGGATCGAATGCCGGGCCGTCCTGACCAAAGCTCGGGTCGACCATTTCCTCGGGTCGGTAGGGGCTGTCTTTTTGAGCCCAGAAGTCGGCATCTCGCTCTTGCGGCGCGGCATTTGCCGGCGCCGCCGGCTGCGCGCCCGCCTGGGCCACGGCGGCAGACGCCTGCGCGGCTGCGGCCGGGCCGGGAGCCGGTGACTGCGTCGGAGCTTGTTGGACCGGAGGCGCCTGAGCTGCGGGCGGAGCCTGAGCCGCCGCCGGCGGAGCTTGAGTCGCCGCCGGTGCACCTTGTGTTGCTGCGGGCGGAGCGTGAGCCGCCGCCGGTGCTTGGGCAGGAGCTTGGGCTGCAGGAGCGTCGTCTCCTTCGTCGAACGCGCCTCCGAACGGATCGTCGTCTCCAGCCGCTTCTTCGTCATCAAACCCGCCCGCGAACGGATCATCCGGATTGTCGGGGTCGGTTACCCGGGTCGCTTCTTCGCCCCAGCCGAGGTCGTCTTCAGGCTCTTCGGTTTGCGCCTGGCTCGCGACTTCCTCGCCCGCTGGGTCCTCGCTCGCTTGTTCCTCGACTGCAGGAGCGTCGGTCGCCGGGGCCTCTTCAGCCTCTTCGTCGGCCGAAGGGCTGCTCAACACGCTCTCCTTTTTGGGCTTGAGATCGAGATTGGCGTGCGGGAATGGGTTGTAATTCGACGAGGCACTCTTCGAGCGCTTTTTGACGCTCCCCGAGTCCTCGGCCTTTGCGGGCATGCCAAACTGGGTCTTGTTGCCTTCGTCTGGGTCGACCGCCTCGTCGTCTTCGTCGGAGGCCGGCTTTCCCGGTGCCGCCATCGGGCGGCCGAGTTGCGTGTGCTCGGCCTCCTCCCACTCGTTTTCCTCGGGCTGCGCGTCAGCAGAATCTTCCTGCGCTGCCAGCGCTTCGTTCTGCTCGCGATCCCCGTCGTTATAAAAGATCTCGGTCTCGCCCGCGTCGTTCGCGCGGATACGAAAGACATGGCTGCACTTCGAGCAGCGCAGTTTGACGCCTTTCTCAGAGACGCGATCATCGGGGAGCTTGAAACCGGTCGAACACTCGGGGCACCGGACAATCATGAAGCGACCTCGGTAAGCTGCGGATCTTTCGGATATCTAGGTGTTCCGACACAACTGTACTACCGACGAGGCTCTTTTTCCAAGGAACTTCAGTGGGGGCACCTGACGAACGGCGTCGTCATCACGGTAAGTTTTCGTGGGGATTGGTCACCGTCGGCTGACGGGTGGGTTGGGCGGCACGCAGGTCGCGCTCGAGTCGCTCCAGGCGTAGCTCGAGGTCGATCACACGACGTTCGAGCTGATGCATGTCGCGATTCATCTCGGGGATGTGGGTGAGCTGGTCGACCGCATCGCGCAGGCGATCGTCGATGCGCCGCTGCATCTCGTCGATGGAGCGCTGAGTCGAGTCGACGAAGTCACGTACGGCCTTGCCGCCTTCCTCGATCGCCTCGGCTTTTCGGCGGAATTCGTCGCGAAATTGAGTCACAGGGGATTGCAACCGATTGATGAAGTCCTCGCCCGATTGGATGATGCCGCGCAGTGCTGACAGCGGCAGCATACTCTGCTTCGACTTTTCCTGCTCGAAGATGATGTGGGCGAGCGTCGCCTTGGTGATGTCCTCGCCGGAGGTATTGTCGACGATCTTGACGTCTTCGCCGGCTTTGACCATCTCCTCGATCTGGTCGAGGGTCACATAGGCGCTCTGGTCGGTGTCGTAAAGCTTGCGGTTGGGATAGCGCTTGATGATTTTCGTCATGAGTCGGCTTGGGCGATGCGGGAACTGCTCGAGAGAGTGCGGCGGAACTTTTCGGCGTCGTCAGACGCGCATTCCGCCGGATGCTCGCCCGTTCTGTCTCAGAAATCAACCCCACCTGACAAGGTAAGCTGGGTGACGTTGTCAGCAAGGACGCCCTCGAGCGAAAAGCTCATGATCCACACGTTGAGCCGGGTGCCCACGAAGAAGCGATTGATCGCCTCGTGGTTCTGCGAGAAGACGAACTCCGGCGAAAATGTCTCGTTGCCGTCGGAGGGATCGTCGTCGAATTGCGGCGGGCGCGGATCCTGCGGGTACGCGTTGAGCAGGCGGCTCGAGGCAATGATGTGCAGCTGTTGGTAACCGGCGTACGGGGCCAGCGACATGACGCCGGAGATGTCGAACGCCTTCGAGATCGAGATATCCCAACCTGCGTTGATCAGGTTGAGATCTTCGGAGCCCAACAGCGTGTTGACCGTGCCGCGTACCGCGATGTCGGGGAAATAATAGAAGCCTTCGTTGAGCGCCCACTTGACGTGGCTTCCCAAACTGAACATCTCGCTGGCGAACAGATAGGCCATGTCCGCGGCGAGTTCGAACGAGAAGGGAAGGCCCTTTCGGATTTGGAGGTGGGCGGTGAACAGCGACGAGGAGGGGTCTTGGTCCTCGACGGCGGTCTGCCAGTAGTCGGCTTCGTTGTCGATGAACGACAGGCTCGTCATCAGGTTGACCGCAAAGCCCGCTTCACCCAGCGTCTCGGCCGGGTTGAGGAAGCGAGGGGCGAGGACCTGGCCCATGTCACGCGCCAGCGCCCGAAAGGCGTCGGTGTCCTTTTCGACCACGCCACAGGCGTTCGTGCAGTCGTTCTGGAACCGTTGGAACGTGCCGAAGCGTGACAACACGAGGTCATTTTCGGCGGCGCTCGCCGGCAGAGCCGACAGAGTCGCCAGAGCGACTACCAATACAGCAAATACGCGTTGCATCTTGGGCATCATACAAGTACCTCCGGCCGCAGATGATGCCGCACCGGACATCAAGCTCACAATAACATTCGGCAAACGCGTCATAGAGACCCGCAAGGTCTAACAAGGCCCCCTAAAACCGTCAAGTTTGAGGGAGGGCCGCGCGTCGGCATTGGTGCGTCATCTGTGCCGATGATAGGGCATCGCGCCTCACGGGTCCAATTAATAACGGAGTCGTTCGAGGCGGACTCATCCCTTTTCTTTACATTTCGCGATTGTCGATGCACCCTTAGCCCGTTAAACCGGAATTGAGTTGTACCGGCCACGGATGCAGTAACCCGTGTTTCTTACCTATTCGACAGCCCCGCGACCCTTCCCGATCCGTTCGGTGTACCGCACCGCGCCTGGATACGGGAAGTCATTTCACTGGCTCGAGGCCGGTTGGGAGAACCGCGAGACGATCGTGTTACTCCACGGCCTGATGGCCCACTCGATGGCCTACCGCAAGGTCGTGCCGAGACTGGCGTCGCGCTATCGCCTGATCATCCCCGACCTTCCGGCCCACGGGCGCGACCAGACTTTTCGCTCGCAGATGCTCGGCCCACGAGTCGACGGGATGGTGGGGTGGCTCGAGCAGCTTCTGGCCGCGATCGACGCCGAGCGCATTCACCTCGTGGGCCATTCGCTCGGGGCGTTGGTTACCTTTATGGCGGCGCGCCACCGCACGTTGTTGTCCGAGGTGGCCACGGTCACCCTGGTCAGCCCGGGGATTCGTCTCGGGGTGCCTCGATGGACGCACCGGGTGGTCGAGAAGCTGCCGTTTCGCCTGGCGAAGCTCGGCGCCAGCCCGCTGGGGATGCGTGCTTACGAGCCGATTCAGTGGCGAAAGAGCCGCATGACCAGCATGGAGATTAACTCGTACGTCGAGCCCTTTCGCGACCCCGAGCGGCTCCGGTTCATGAAAGCGATCGGCACCGATCTGGTGCGCGAGCCCGACCGCCTGGTCGGCGCCGAGCAGATCGACCACCCCACGCTCATAATCTGGGGCGACAAAGATCATTTCCTGCGCTTGGAGACCGGTAAGGTGCTCCAGTCGATGATCGACGGGTCGCACTTCGAAGTGCTCGAAGGCGTAGGTCACTGCCCGATGGAAGATTCCCCCCATGAATTCAGTCGGATCTTGGACCGCTTTATCCGCGGCTGAGTGCTCGCCGGCTCTCCGAGTGGGCGTCAGACCACTAATTCAAACCTCGCGAAGCAACAACTCGCCGGGGTCTTGGCCTAGCTTTTCACGAAGCTCGCGGCGTCCGTCGTCGAGCTCGCTGACGATGATCTTGCCGCTGCCGCTGGCAAGCTCCCCATTCTCCAAGGCTTGATGCCAGCGGAACGTAATCTGCTCGCCCTTGATGGCGCCGATAAGGTGGCCGCGCTTGACCGGGGTGCCCCGGTACTGCGCCTCGAGGGTCGAGCCGGACTGGCGAAACAAGAAGACGCTGCCGGGCGGCAGGGTGGCCTTGTCGGTCGTGTTGTGAATCAGCCGAAAAGCGCACTGGTCGAGGCCTGGCTGCTGGGGCTTGTAGCGTCGCACCATCGGGAAGGAGCCCGACGGTGCGTGAGCAAACGCAGGGTGAGCGCGTACGCCGTAGGGAATGGTGTCGGGCTCGACCAACTCGAAGGAGAAATCGGCGAAGAAGCGCTTGGCCGAGCGTGTGGTCAGATAGATCGCCTCGACGGGCTTGTCGTCCATCGCTTCGCCCAGCACGGTCGCCAGCAGCGAGGCGCCGATGCCGCTTCCGCGCGAGGGCGAGGCCACGGCCAGCGAGTGGAGCACGATGCATTCGTCACTTCGCGTCCAACCCACGCAGGCCGAGATTCCCCCGGCGGCCGTGCACGAGACCAGGTAGGTCGACGGCTCCCAGGGGCCGGCCTGCGCAGCTTCTCGAAGCGGCTCGACTCCGCTGGCCCGCAAAAGGGGGCGAACCTTGTCGATGCTGCGTGTCTCTTCGAGGCGAAAACCGAGGCTGGCGATATGTCGATTGCGTGTCACGGCCTTCCTCCCTAGTCGTCGGCGTGCCGGCAAGGTGCCGGCCCTGTGCTGCTTCATCGGAGCGCCTTACTCGCTGTCGGCGACCGGCTTCGCTTTCTTCATGCAGTCCAGCGAGCTCTTGAGCGCGACGACCTGCTGCTGCAGATCGCTGTTCTCCACCCCGGCCGGCTGCAGCTTCGAGGCTTCCTCGCAAAGCAGGGCCTGAGCTTTCTTGCGCCGCTCGGTGAAGAGATTGTGGGTCTCTTCGCGCTTCTTGCGCGTCTCTTCGACCTCTTTGCGATACTCGGCGGCCTTTTCGGCGTTGCCATCTTTCTCGGCCTGCTCGGCGGCCTTGATGAGCCACTCGTCGCTCGAGCCGTCCGCGCTCAAGACCATGTCGATGCGGCCCAGATACTTGTTGAGGTGATTGACGACCAGGTATTGCGCCTCGACCTGCGTGTCGAGATCGTCGCTTTCTTTGGCCCAGGCCATCGTTTCTTTGTAGACCTTCTGGGCGTCCTCGCCGATCGAAACCGGGTTGGGGGTGTCCGCCTTGCGCGTCTTCATGCGCAGATCGAGCACCGACTCCAGACGCCGCAACCTCAGCCACGCGCTCGAGGGCATCTCCTCTTGCGCCTTGGCGAAGTGCTCGGCGGCGTAGCCCAGCGACTCCTCGGAGGGATCTCCGTCTTTGAGGGCGCTCCGGGCGCGCTGCAGGTTCGACCACTCGGCGCCGTACAGGGTCCACAGGCCCGTCTCTTTGTCGACCCGCACACCCCAGCGCACCGGGCCGGTGAAGGCGTGGGCGCTGACATCGCTGGTCATCTCGAACTTGTCGACCTCTTCGCTGCAGGCGACGTGCAGAATCTCGTCGGCTTTGTCGTCGAACAGTTCGACTTTGTAGAAGCGTCCTTCCGGCTCGGCCTTACGGCACTCTTCGACCGCCTTGGTGATGGCGTTCATCGCCTTCTCTTTCTCACTGGTGCAGCCGGTGCCGAAAGCCGACACGGTCATGCCGGCGGCCAATAGGAAAGACGCGGTGCGAATCCCGCGGAAGCTTCGAGTGGTAGCGCGACCCATGGATATCTCCTCGATGTATCTGTCGTCCGAGCGCTCGAGAGCGCCATTCGCTGTGCTTTTTTTCACGCAGAAGAAGTATCACAGACGCTCGAGATGTAACAGTCGAGGGTGCGGGGCAGGATCTCTGGGGCGCTTTGCGCTATAGTGGCGTCTATGAGCGGAGTGGACGGACAACTCGATCTTTTGGGCGGCCAGGCTCAGGTGCCGCAGGCGAACAATATTCACCTGCTGGTCGTGTTCGTGGAGGCCGTCGAGGCGGGCGTGCGCACGGTCGATGCGCTGGCCGACAAGCTCGACGTCGATGCGCGCACCGTGCGTTACTATGGCGACCTCGCACGCTGGCTGGGGTTTGTGCGCCCGAAGGGCAAAGGAGAGTGGGAGCCCACCGAGACCGGGTCGCTCTTCGCCGACAGCGTCTCGGCACGCGGGCGGCTGTTCAGCCGGGCGGTATTCAGCAAGGACGTCATTAAATTGGCCAACCAGCACAAGCGCCAGGCGCTCGACGAGGGCCGCGAATTGAGCACGCGAGATGCTTGCCTGCGCGCTATCGAGCGGGCGACCGAGCTCTCCGAGTCGACCGCACGTCGGCGAGCATCTTCACTTGCGAGTCTGTTGGAGGCTGCCTATCGCCCCTCTCGGGTGGAATGGGAGAGTGGCGAGGTCCTCGACGACCGGCGCCATCCGGCGCTCGAGTTCGAGGGCGAGTCCTTTCTGACCGCACTGGCCGTGCGGCATCTGGGCGTGCGCCACCGCATGCAGATCGGCTTTCCCGAGCAGGTCGTGCGCTTCACTGCCAACGAGGCGCACAAACTCGAGCGCGCCCATTGGAAGCGTGCGAGTTGGCAGGTCGAGCCCAACACCCAGTGGTTCGGGTCGGTGCCGATCAACGACGTCACCCAGGGGATCGCCATGCGCGGGGGGCGCGATCTGCGCCAGCTTCTGGTGCTCGCGGTGCCTTATGTCACGATGACATGCGCTTTTCTGGCGCTTCGCGACCCCCTCGACCGCCCGCTGACGAGCATCACCGACGACATGTACGGCATTCGCTTCTGGTTCCACGAGACCGATTTGGGAGCGCCACTCGAGGCGCTCGGCACATTGGCCCTCGAGTTGGGGTTGGAGCCGGTCGACGCGCCGCCGCATCTTGCGGGTGTCGAGGATCCGCACGCTGCCGCAGCGGGCGACGCCGGGCTACTCGACGTGCTCCTCACATCCGGCATTTGCCGGCGAAACGACACCGTTATCGAGATTGCCCCGGGCGTGCGCGCAGAATGGCGCGAAGGCTCGGAGGACTCGCCGTCGATTTTGGAGCGGCTGGAGCCGTTGAAGGATGAGATCTTCGAGAGCTTGAGGCGTTCGGGTTCGCGGTGACCCCCCATCCGCCGTTGTCACACCACTAGTGCCCGGACAACGTTCGCGCCGGATCCACGTGACTCGCCTGAAACGCCGGGATGAGCGAGCCGAGCCAGCAGAAGACCACCGCCACGCCCACCGCGCCGAGCATCATCCACGCCTCCACCACGAACAAACTCTCGGGCTTGAAGGGGAACTCTCCCACCTGGGTGGCGAAGAGATAGTCGATCAGCTTGATGACCAAACCGCCCAACACGAGGCCTGCCAGCCCGCCGAAGATGCCCAAGACGGTCGCTTCGCTGATGACCAGCTTGCGGATATCGCCCTTGGTGGCGCCCAGTGCACGCATCAACCCGAGTTCTTGGCGCCGCTCCAAAATGACCATCAGGAAGGTGTGCATGATGTTGACCGCCGAGATGGTCAAGATGATCAGACTGATGAAGTTGAACACCAGCGTCAGCAGCATGATCAGGAGGCCGGCGCGCTGGGCGTCTTCGTACTCGTCGGACAGCGCAAAGCCCATCTCCTCGATGCGCTTGGCCACTCGTGGGACGACTTCGTTGCTCTCGGTCTCGACCACGATGGAGTGGTACTCGCCGTTGTCGTCCTGGTTGCCGAAGCGCTGGTTGAGGCGCTGGACGTAGCCGATGGGGATGGTCGCGCCCAGGTCGATGGCTTTGTCGGAGAAGCCGACGAACTCCATGCGGTAGGTCACGCGCTTTCCGCGCGCGGCGCTGCCGATAAAGCTCTTGCCGAAGACGCCGTCGAAGCGAAAGCCGACGAGCGCGTCCTCCGAGAGCTTCGGCAGTTTGGAGAGCACGCCCCGAGCGCCCCCCATGGCGGTCTGAAAGCTGCCGTTGTAGATCTCGAGCATTTTGGGCGAGGCGATGACCGGGATGGGCATCTGGCACTGTCCCGACGCCTCGTGGCAGTACGATTTGCCGCCACAGACCGGGTCATTTTCGCCCGAGCATGCCTTGGGCTCGCATACGCCTGCCGAGCAGCTATGCCCGCCCGGGCAGTCGGCCGCCTCGGAGCACGACAGCTCTTGGCCCCAGTCGCGAAACTCGAGTTTGCCCGGAAGCTCCTCGTCGACCAGCCGGGGCGGAATGCCATCGGCGATGAGCTCGGCGACCATGTCGCGGCCCAAGATGCTTTTGCCGCCGCGAAGGCTGGCGGGAAAGGTGAGCTTCATCTTCGGGTAGACCTCGGCGACGCCGTCGACACCTGCGAAGCGCTCGACGGTCTTGTCGTCGAGTGACTTGCCTCCGAAGAGCCCTTCGGTCCGCATCCCGGCGACGTCGAAGGTCTTTTTGACGACCTCGAGCTGGCGCACCACGAAGATGCGCTCGAGCACGACCTGTTTGATGCCGCTCCCAAGCGCCGTGAAGAACAGCAGCGTGCTGATGCCCACCACGATGCCGATGCTCGACAATAAGAAATCGCGGCGGTTGCGCCGAATCGATTGGCTGACCAGTTGGACGAGCTTGTTGATTCTCACAGCGTCCCCTCGTTTCCAATGCTCAAGACGCCGAGCTCGTCGGGCTGGACCGGCTCGTTAGCCTCATCGGCGACGAGCACGCCATCTTCGAGGCGAATGATGCGAGATGCCATGCGCGCGATATGCTCCTCGTGGGTGACGACGACCAGGGTCATCTGCTCCTCACGGTTGAGGTCCTGAAAGATCTTCATGATCTGCAGGCCCGTTTTCCGATCGAGGCTGCCGGTGGGTTCGTCACAAAAGATGATTCTCGGCTGGTGGAACAGCGCGCGGGCGATGGCCACGCGCTGTTTCTGGCCGCCGGAGAGCTGGGGAGGGCGCTCGGCCGTCTTGTCTCCCAGGCCCACTTTCTGGAGCAACTCGCGAGCACGCTCATCGGCGCCGGGCGCGGTCGAGTCGGGCTTGGCGCCGAAATACGACGGCAGGCTGATATTCTCGCCTGCGGTCAGGTGGTCGAGCAGGTTGAACTGCTGGAAGACGAAGCCGAACTTGCGGTTGCGAAGCCGCGACAGCTCTTTGTCGGAGAGTTCTTCGAGGCGATGCTCGTCCAGACGCACCGCGCCTTCATAGTTACGGTCGAGCCCGCCCATGATGTTCAACAGGGTGGTCTTGCCGGAACCAGACGTTCCGACAATGGAGACGAATTCGCCGGAGCGGATGCTCAGGGAGATGTCCCTGAGCACCCGCGTTCGGCCTTGGCCCTTTCCATAATGCTTGGAAAGGTCGGTAATGGAGATATCCACAGCGGGTCGCTTACTCTTTCTTCGCCTTGTCGGCCTTCTTGGCCTGCGGCGTAAGATCGATGGTCAGGTCGAGGTACGCGCCGGTCTCACCGACTTCGCTAGTGAGGGCAGCTTCTTCCATCTTGTTGAGGAATTCGACGACCTGCGGCTGGCTTTGGGCCAGCGAGTCGCCGAGCTGCTTCTGGGCGCGCACGAAGTTCAGGTACAGGCCGTTATACTTGTCGTTGGTGGCAAATTCTTTGCCCAAGTCGAGCTTGTCGGCGGCTTTGAGGTTCTTCTCGTCGCGCTTGCCCTGGATGTATTTGACGACCGCGTCGTCGTTGAAGGCGTCGGTGGCGTACACCAGCAGGTTGTCCTGCAGGTAGACCTTGCCGTAGGGCTGGGCGACGTTTTTGAAGGCGAGCTTCTCGATGCCGTCGGAGACCTTCGTGCGGGTGATCGCGCCGCCGCCCTGGTCGAGCACGGTCTTGACGATCTTCTCGAGGCTGGCCTTGTCCTTGAACTGCACGGGCACGAGGAAGGCGAGCGCCTTGGTCGGGCCCATCATGGCCGCACGGGCGACGTCGCCGCCGGCCTGCTCGAGCATCGCCGGGTCGAAGCCGTAGAAGATGACGCCCAGGTTACCGGTCATCTTGTTGATGACGTCCTTTTCGAAGTCGAGGTTGGCCTGCTTGGCGCTGCGCTCGAGCTGGGCCATCATCTGCTTGCGCTGATCTTCGGGCAGGCTCTCCTTGTAGAAGGCCCACAGCTTGGGCATGTCGACCGAGGTGCGCAGACCCGCCATCGTGTTCACGGTGGCGAAGTTCTCGATAGGCGCTTGGGTCGGCGGAGTCATGATCTCGGTGGCGCGCTTGACGACCTTGTCGGGAAGGCCGGCCCAGCTACGCACCTTGAGCTTGTTGCCCTCGACGTGCATCGAGAAGCCCAGCGAGTCGACGTTCTCGTCGATCCAGCTGATGGTGGCCTTGCCGATGGGGTCTTGGGTCTTTTTGAGCTCTTCGACGCGCTTGTCGTCGAGGGCTTCGCCGGTGTTGACGAACAGCGCCATCGACTGGTCGGTGGCCAGCGCCTTGTTGAACTTTTTGTAGGCGTCGACCGAGGCGAGAGCCTTGGCGTCTTCGAGGCCCACAAGTTTGGCAGCGAGCTCTTTGGTGTCCTTGAACTCCAGCGAGCTCGACACCTCTTCGAGGTCGGCCGACTTCGGGAAGACCGCGGCGACGAGTTTGCCTTCGTAGGCCCAGGTCACCGTCTGATCGTCTTTGCCGAGCACCTTGACCTGCTGGTCGCCGGACTTCTCGTTTTTGACCATGCCCTCGATCCCCATGCTCTTTTTGAGCTGGTCGGCGAAGGCTTTCTCGAATTTCTGCTGGTCGGCCACGTAGGTTACGAGCACCGGGTGCTGGCCAACGGCCGCGAGCATCATGCCGCTGTCGGCGTCGATGCCCGACTTTTTCCAGCTCTCGGCGTCGAACAGGTCGATGCCCAGCTCGTTTTTGGCCTGCTCCTGGACCAGGTCGGCCATCGGCACACTGTCGCCGAGGGTGTCGCGCGCGGTCTGAAGCGAGTTGCGCATTCCCTTCAGGTCGCCGACCACCAGAGTGAAGGGCGTGTCCTGAGGCAGGTTGCTGGCCATGTCCTCGACTCGCTCAGCAGCCGAGCCGGGAACGTCGCCACCGCCGCAGCCGAGGGCGTCGCAGCCAACTCCGGCAAACAGCATGATGGCGATCGACAAGAGCGCCAGGCGGCCGTAGCCGCTGCGCAGAAGGGAGGTCGATGCGGTCTTCATGGGTTTCTCCATATCTTTCTGGCTACCAATCGCGTCCGCGACACTCGAGAATCGTCCGAACACGCCCGCGTGGCCGCTCGAATATAATGCCGGCCCGCAGGAGAGTCACAGTTGCATGCGTCTATCCGATGCCACGTTACATATCAAGCTGCGCGGCGATCGTCACGCGGGTTTCGTCTGGTGCTTGGAATCGTCCGGCGCTGCTCGCGGCCAAGCGAATGGACTGGGGCTAGCCGGAGATCAACAACTCCCCGGCGGTGATGGTGAGCTCCTCGAGATCGGGCACGACGAGCGTGTCGGTCGCAGTCGGCTTGCGATGCAGCGTATACTCTCCGTCGATCGGGCGCTCGAAGCTCTCGACCCGGCGCGCGCGCAGGTCGACCAGCCACACGACCGGCACGCCGTGCTCGGCATACAGCGGGATTTTGTGCTCCCGATCGTACTCGAGCGAGGTGTCGGCGACCTCGACCACAAGCAGCACGTCCTCGCCCGTGGGGTGGGCGTGACGGTAGAAATCGTCGCGCGGCTTCAACAGAGACACGTCCGGCTCGGGCTCCGAGAAGGTTCCAAGTTGGATAGGGCTCTGCACACGTACGATCGCACGCGTCGAGGTGATTTCCCGCAGCTTCGCGACGACCTTATCTACGTGACTGGCATGTTCAGTGCCGATAGGTGTCATCTTGACAATCTCCCCATGGATGAGTTCGACCCGGTCGTCTTCATCGAAGAAACCCTGCTCAGCCAAGTGGTTGTACTCCTCGACGGTAAACCGACGCCGCCAGGGGCCGATATTTGCCGATGTGCTCATCGTCTGCTCCGGTACCGGAAAAGAAGGCCGAATCCGCTCGGCCAAAGATAGCACCCACCCATGGGCGAGGCAAAGCGCTGCGGCGGGTGAGTATACGCTGCCGAGGCCGATTCGCTCTGGAGATCTGGGCGGCGATCGGTTACCTTTTTCGACAGAACGCATCTCCCGTTGAATGCTCACCTGGTTCGCATGTCGAATTACCAAGATGGCTCTACCGTAGCGGGTCGATTTGTCGTCCTCGAGAAGATCGGCGCCGGGGGGATGGGCGCCGTGTATCGGGCGCTGCAGACATCACTCGACCGTGAGGTCGCCCTCAAGGTGCTGCACTCCGATAAGGCGTTCACCGCACGCGCTCGCCGACGCTTCGGTCGCGAAGCGCGCGCAATCGCGCGCCTGAACCACCCGCACATCGCGGGCGTGTTCGATTTCGGGACCGACAACGACGACCAGACCCTGTGGCTGGCGATGGAGCTCGTCGACGGCTTCGCCATGAGCCGTCTGAAGCGTGAGGACATCGACGTCCTGCGATTGGCCTCCCTCACCGATCAAGTGTTGAGCGCGTTGTCCGCCGCCCATGCCCGCGGGATCATCCATCGCGATTTGAAGCCGTCCAATATCTTGGTCTCCCAAGATGACGAGGGCCGCGAGATCATCAAGCTGGTCGACTTTGGCTTGGCTGCCACCCAATCGGGCGACCTCGACCTGACCAACGCCCCCGGCGGTCTGGGCAACGAGGAGAGCGAGGTGAGCAACCGGCGGGTGATTCTAGGCACCCCGCGCTACATGGCTCCCGAAATCTTTCGGCGCAAGCCGGTCGATCCCAAAGTCGATCTGTACGCGCTGGGCGTGATCCTGTTCGAGATCTTGGCCGGCACGCCCCCGTATCCCGGCGACGACCCCAAAAAGGTGATGAAGGCGCACCTGCACGCGCCGATTCCGCAACTCGAGGTGCGCGGCGGGCGCGAGGTACCCCCCGAACTCGAGCGGTGCATCTATCGACTGCTCGCCAAGAACCCTTCCGAGCGTATCCAGACGGCCGCCGAGGCGCGCGAGAGCGTCCAGACGGTCATCAATCAATTCAGCTATGTGCCCTGGATGGTCACCGGGCCCCAGATGGGCGATGCCGGTGGGCTGAGTCACCCGGGCAATATCTCGACGGCGGGCTTTTTGAGCGGCTACGGCGGGCGCACGGTGCCTCCGGCGGCCATGTTCGGGGGCACGTCGTCCTTCGGGATGAACTCGAGCCAGAAGTCGCCGCTGGTCGGCCGCGTCGAGGAGCGTCGCAGCATCGAGCGCTACGTGCGCCGGGCGGTCGAGCAAAAAGAGGGCGCGCTGGTCTTCGTCGATGGAGCGGCCGGCTGCGGAAAATCTCGTCTTATCGAGTGGATTCGCGTGCGCGTCGAAGAGTCTGGGGTGATGCGCGTGGCCCAAGGCGCCTACACGCGCTCGATGAGCGGCTTCAACGGAGTCCGCGCCATCATCGAGTCGGTGTTGGGCACCGAGGACGCCTCGTACGACCAGCTCCCCTACATGGTGCGCACCAAGCTGGAGCAGTGGGGCTTCTCGGACAGCGAAATCGAGCTGACCGTGCGCCTGATGCAGCCCGGCGGTGAGGACGCGGTCTTCGACCCGGGCGATTTCGACGGTGCCCGGGCCACGACTCGGCGAGAGCGGGTCTTCTCGACGCTCGAAAGCATCCTGCGTCGGGCGGCCGCCGAGCGTCCGTTGCTCGTCATTCTCGAAGACCTCCACCACAGCGGCGAGCCCACGGCCGCCTTTTTGGAGCACCTGTCGGTAGGGCTCCAATTCAACCCGGCGCCGCTCGTGGTCGTCGGCTCGGTCCAGAGCGGCGAGCTTCGCAACGCGCCGTATTTGGCGCAGGTGCTCGAGCGGCTCTCCAAGGTCGGCGCCGAGGATGTCCTGCGCGTGACGCTGGACCGCTTGAGCGACCAAGAGATCGTCTCGCTCATCGAGAACCTGGCGCCCGTCGAGGCGAACGTGGCCACCGAGATCGCCCGGCGCGTGTCGGGCAACCCGCTGCACGCCACCGAGCTTTTGCGCTACCTCAAGGAGAGCGGCAAGCTGTTGTACGACAGCGGCAGCTGGGTCCTCGCCCAGGGCATCGACATCGACGACGAGATCCCCACCGAGATCGCCGACATGATGCGCTACCGGGCCCGCCAGGTCTGGGAGGACGCCGACGACACCGCCGCGATGAAGGCGATCTTGGAGCGCGCGGCGATTTTGGGCCGTCGCTTCGATTATCGCCTGTTTCGCTCGATGATTACCCGCGAGCAGGCCAGCCCGTTCGCCCAGGCGCTCGATCCGGCGCTGGAGGTGTTGGTGCGCGAGGGGATTTTGCGCGAGATCGGCCACAGCGGCGAAGATATCCTCGAGTTCGACCACGTGCTCATGCGCGAGGTGCTCTTGCAAGACATGCAGGGCCGTCGCGCGCTCCGCGGGCTGCATCGGTTGGCCGCCGAAGCCAAGATCGAGTTTTATACCGACCGCATCGACGCGCACGCCGAGGAGATCGCCGACCACTACCGACGAGCGCGTGAGCCGCAAGGCGTCTACATCTACACGCTCAAGGCAGCGCGAGCGGCGGCCAATGCCTCCGATCTCGACCGAGCCATGCAGTTGTACCGCGAGGCCGAAGAGCTGTCGGGGTCGGCGCAGGCCGAGTCGCTCGACGGCGTGCTCGCCGAGTCATCCTACGTGCTCGAGAGCGAGGAGGTGGCCCTCGAGGTCGCTCACCTGGAGCGTCGGGTCGGCGAGTACGACTCGGCGCGCTCGCATTATCGAAAGCTCTTGAGCGGGGGCAACGTCGCCGTAGGGCTGTGGGCGCGTTGGGGGCTCGGCAAGCTCGCCGAGCGCCAAGGTGATCTCTCCGAGGCCGAAGGCTGGTACGAGGCCGCGCGCCGCGAGGCGCGCAGCGCACGCGACATCGGCTTCGTCGACACCGCCGAGCGGGTCGACACCTTCAGTCTGTGCGCCCTCGGCGGAATCGCATCGATGCGCGGCAACTTTTCGGCGGCGGGTGTCTTGTTGGGCGAGGCGCTCGAGAAGGCCGAGGAACTCGAAGAAGCTTCGCTCCAGGCCGAAGCGCTGCAGTTGATGGCCGAGGTCAAGGCGAGGCGAGGCGACTTGGATGACGCCGAGTTGTTCAGCCGCCGCGCGGCGATCTTGGTCGAGAGTATCGGCGATGCCGAGCTCACTGCGCGTATCCAAATGAACGCAGGCACACTGCTCGCCGAAGCCGGCGAGTCGTCCCGCGGCCTGAAGATGCTCCAGGAGGCGCTCGCCAGCATCGAAGAGCTCGGCGAGAAGCACCTTCGCGCCGAGTGTCAGCTTCGACTGGGCGTCATTCATTGGCGCCACGGTGATTTCAAAAAGGCCGCCCGAAGCTTGCGCAAGGCCCATCAGGCCTTTAGCGGCTTCGACGACCGGCGCGGTGTGACCCGCTGCAAGCTCCACCTGGCCGCGCTCGCCTTGAGCATCGGGCGTCACAAGGAGACCCTCTCGCTCGGTCGGGACGCCCTCGAGGGCTTTCGCGACCTCGAAGATCGACGCGGTATCGCGCTGGCGCGGCTGTTGCTCGGCCGCCTGCAGCGCCAAATCGGCAAAGAGGATTCGGCGCTCAAGCTCGTCGAGCGCTCCGAGGCCGATTTCGAGGCCATCGGCGATGTCCAGGGCCAGTTGTCGAGCCGCGCAGTCAAGGCGCTGGTGCTCGAGGAGACGGGCGAGCACGATCGCGTCGACGCTTTGCTCGAGTCGATGATGGAAGACGCCTTGCTCGAAAAGGCGTCCGCCGAAGATGTCGCCACCTGCCTCGATGAACTGGCGAGATTGCTCAACCGGCGAGACCCCGGATTGGCGATTGAGGTCGACGAATACGCCGAGGGCGCTTATCGTCGTCTCGGACGACCGGCGCATACGCGTTCGTCGACAGCTGCCACGTAGTTGCATTGCTGCGAATTGTCACCCACAGTAAGCAGGTAGCCTGTTGAATCTGTTCTTGGTTCTTGGTTCTTGGTAGAGACGCCGATTCGTTTGGACGACATCGCGTAGATTCCAGAATCGAATACGCCGCGAAGATTGCTGCGAGCCTCGGACAGCACGCCAAGAACCAAGAACTAAGAACCAAGAACTAGAGCCATGAACCACGCTGAGTTTGAAGCCAATCTGAAGCCGTACGTGCTCACCATGGGTGACAACGTCGATCGGCTCCATCTCGACCTCCCCATCGGTAGCCCCATCGAGGTCTATCGTGTCGAGGACGAGGAGAACGCGGAGTTTTGCTCCATCCTCAATCGCGGCAATCAGGCGGCGTTTGGTGGCCCCAACGACATGGGCATGCCCCTGTGGGTGATGCTCGACTGCGCGATTCTTCCCTCGGCGATGATCGGCTTTATGCTGCCGCGTGATTTCGTCTCCGACGAGATCATCGACCGGCTCGAGGTCGACGACGACTACGACGGCTACGTGCCCATCTCGGAGTACTGCGCGTGCCCGACGGTCGAGCCGACCACCGTCTCCGGATTCTCGCTGCACAGCCACGTGCCCGGCCGCGGCGTCGCCACGCGCACCAAGGCGCTCGGTCTGCTGGTGCTCGGCGCCCAGCGCCAAATCGGCGTGACTCAATTCGACAACCCGGCCATCCGGGTGCATGTGCGCTTTGGCCCGCTGGAGATCAAGATCCACCGGCCGATCGTGCACACCCACCCCGAAGACAGCTTCGTCTACAGCCTCGACGTCCCCACGACCGAAGAGCTCATCGAGATCGCCCGCGGCGAGTCCGAGTTCGGCGCCGGCGAGCGCCCCCCGGGGCAGCGCTGGACCTTCCTGCACGACGACGAGCTCGCCCACGGCCGCTTGCGCCAGCACCTGCTCGACGGCGGCCGCGCCTGGGTCATCCCGCCGGGCTGGCGGGCGACCGAGCAGGGCTACCAGATTTCGGTGGTGTTGGGGGAGTGAGGGGGCTCACCCCGCCGGAATGCAACTCGAGCCGCCGTTGCCGTCGTCCTGGCAAACCCAGCCCGGCTCGGTCTCGCAGGTACCGTCGCACCCGTCTCCCCACTGGTCGTTGCCGTCGTCGCACTCCTCGCCGGTGACGGTGTCGATGACGCCGTCACCGCAGAATCCACCTCGCGTACAATCCGGGTTGCAGGTGCCATAGGTGCCGTCGTTGACGCCATCGTCGCACTCTTCACCGTTGACCGTGCTCACCCGGCCGTCGCCGCAGTAGGCGGCGCGTCCGGAGCAGTCGAGCAGGCACGAGCCGTACGAGCCGTCGTTGACGCCGTCGTCGCACGATTCGCCGGGGCCCACCACGCCGTCGCCGCAGGTCGCAATCGTACAGTTGTTGGTGCAAGCATCGGTGTCGACCGAGTTGCCGTCGTCACACTCTTCGACGCCGGCGTGGACCACGCGGTCACCGCAGGCGGCAGGCTGGCAGCGGTTGGTGCAGGCGTCGGTGGCCACGTCGTTGCCGTCGTCGCAGCCTTCGCCCAGATCGACCGTGCCGTCGCCGCAGCTCTCCAATTCACACAGGCTCGAGCAGCCGTCGCTGTCGTCGGTGTTTCCGTCGTCGCACTCCTCGGGGAACTCGATGACGCCGTCGCCACACTCGGGGCGCTCGCACGTGCTCGGAGTTCCCGTGCAGTTGTAGCCCGGCTCGATGGCGCACCCGGACGAGCAGCCGTCATTGTCATCGGCGTTGCCGTCGTCACACTGCTCGATGCCGCTGATGACGCCGTCGCCGCAGACACTCTCACAGGTGCTCTGGCCGGTGTTCAAAAAGCCCGACAGGGTCAGCCGATAATTCGACTGGGTGGTGTGGCGCTCGGCGTGGAACACCACGATCTCGTAGACGCCGCCCTCGAAGATATCGAAGCGCGCATCGTAGATCTGGCCGGTCTGGGCGTCCTGGGTGTCCGACAGCGTCACCGAGTCGCTCACCGCCGAGTGCAACCCGCCGATATCGACGGCCAACCGGCCGTTGATGAAGACCCACACGTCGTCGTCGCCCGTAAACGCCAGCTCCTCGCCGCCGCGGTACTCGAAGTAGCTGCGGAACTCGCTGGTGAAGTGAAAGTTCTTCGACTCACCCGGCGTGTTGCCAAAGCCGATGCCGGTCAGCGGGAAGAAGTCGTTGCTCGCGAAACGATAGGTGCGCCCGGTCGAGTCGAGATCGGTGCGCTGGGTCAGCTCGATGGTGTCGACCACCGTGATATTGACGCCGGGGGTGTCGTGGTACCACTGGTCGAAGCTTTGAGTGCTCGTCGCACAACCCGCGCCGGTGTAGACCGGTTTGCCGTCGGCGCCGAGTTGGTCCTCGACCATGCCCCTGTAGACGCCGCACGAGAAGCTCTCGAAGTCGGGATGACCGCCCGACTCGTTCGCGCCTTTGAAATCACGCAGCACGATGGGCACCTCGATGCTCGGCGGGGTCTGGTTCTGGAAGTCGGTGCACTGGAAGCCGTTTTCGACGGTGCAGGCTGCCGAGCAGCCGTCGCCTGAGGTGAGGTTGCCGTCGTCGCAGGCTTCGAACGGGTACAGCGTGACGCCGTCGCCGCAGACCGGGTCGCAGGTGCCGCCGGTGCAGTCCCAGATGAGCTCTTCACGGCACAGCGGGTCGCAGCCGTCGCCGGCGGTCAAGTTGCCGTCGTCGCACTCCTCGAGCCCTTCAATGACGCCGTCGCCGCAGGTTGTCTCTACGCAGCTCTGCCCGGCGGTGGGGCAGGCATAGCCCGGCTCGAGTTGGCAGTCGGCGTCGCAGCCGTCGTTCGCATCGGCGTTGCCGTCGTCGCACTGCTCGGCGCCTTCGACGGTGCTGTCGCCGCAGGTGGTCGCCACGCAGTCTTGGCCGGCGGTCGGGCATTTGTAGCCGATTTCGAGGGCGCAATTCGAGTCGCAGCCGTCGCCGCCATCGGTGTCGCCGTCGTCACATTCTTCCAACCCCTCGACGACGCCGTCGCCGCAGGTGGTCGGCTCGCAGGCTTGGTTGGGCGTGGGGCATTTGTAGCCATCTTCGATCACGCAGCGCTTGCTGCAGCCGTCGAGCGACACGCCGTTGCCGTCATCGCACTCCTCGTTGGCCGCAATCACCCCGTCGCCGCACGCAGCCGCGATACAGGCTTGGCCGACGAACTGGCAGTCGTAGCCGGGCTCGACGCTCGTGCACGTCTCGTCGCAGCCGTCGCCGGAGCTCTGGTTGGCGTCGTCGCACGCCTCGCCGTCCTCGATCGCGCCGTTGCCGCAGGTGTTCGCCTGGCACAACTCCCCGGGAGTTCGGCAGATGAACCCGTCTTCGGGTTGGCAGGTGTCGTCGCAGCCGTCGCCGGCGTCGGCGTTGCCGTCGTCGCAGGTCTCGGCGTGCGTGATCAGGCCGTCGCCACAGTAGGGCGACAGCGTGCAGTTGACGCGGCAGGTTCCGTACGAGCCGTCGTTGGTGCCGTCGTCGCACTCCTCGCCTTCGTCGAGATCGCCATCGCCACATTCGGGGTTTGGCGCGGTGTCGCTCTCCGAGCTGTCGGGCTCGGATGTATCGGAGGGGGAGCTGTCTGTCTGAGCATCTCCAAGAGCGTCGGTACCGGCGTCGGACAGGGCCGACCCGGTGTCTTGGCCGCCTTCGACGTCGTCCGAGCACGCGCTCAGAAGGCCGAACAGGATACAGATCAGGACGAAGAGGGGGAGGCGAAGCGACATTCTCACAGCAAATTCTCCACAGAGACTTGGTAATGCGTTCTCAAGGTACCAAGCAGCACGAGAGGGTTAAAGCGAAAGCCTCTCTAATATGTGCCAATGCTGTGAACTATCTTGGCCGCTGCGCCCTCCGGATCTTCCGGGAGCGCATTTTGTTCTCAGCCGGCCGGAATGCAGTTCGAGCCGCCGCTTCCACCGTCCTCGCAGACCCAGCCCGGCTCGGTCTCGCACGAGCCGTCGCAGCCGTCGCCCCACTGCTTGTTGCCGTCGTCGCACTCCTCGCCGGCGTCGGTGTCGAGCACGCCGTCACCGCATTCGGCTTCGGGGTTGCAGTTTTCGACGCAATCGCTCTCGCAGGTGCTCTGGCCGGTGTTCAAAAAGCCCGACAAAGTCAGCCGGTAGTTCGATTGGGTGGTGTGGCGCTCGGCCTGGAAGACGACGATCTCGTAGACGCCGCCCTCGAAGATGTCGAAGCGGTCGTCGTAGACCTGGCCAGTTTGTGGGTCGGTGTCGTCCGACAAGGCCACCGAGCCGTTCTCCGCGCCGTGGATGCCTCCGATGTCGACGGCGAGCCGGCCGTTGACGAAGACCCAGACGTCGTCATCGCCGGTGAACTCGAGGGTTTCGCCGCCGCGGTACTCGAAGTAGCTGCGGAACTCGCTGGTGAAGTGGAAGTTGAGCGATTGCCCCGGCGTGTTGCCGAAGCCGCGGTCGGTCAGCGGAAAGAAGTTGCCGCTCTCGAAGCGGTAGGTGCGCCCGCTCGGGTCGAGGTCGGTGCGTTGGGTCAACCCGATGGTGTCGACCACCGTCTGGTTGACGCCGTCCACGTCGCGGTACCACTGGGCGAAGCTCTCGGCGCTCTCGGCGCAGCCGGCCCCGGTGTAGACCGGCTTCCCGTCGGCGTCGAGTTGGTCTTCCACCATGCCCTGGAGCTGCCCGCAGACGTCACGCTCGAAGTCCGGGTGTCCGCCCGATTCGCCGACGCCTTTGAAGTCGCGCAACACGATCGGCACCTCGATCGTCTCGGGGGTCTGATCTTGGAAGTCGGTGCAGGTGAAGTCGTCCTCGACGGTGCAATCCTCCGAGCAGCCGTCGCCCGAAGTGTTGTTGCCGTCGTCGCACTCTTCGATGGGATAGAGGGTGACACCGTCGCCGCATGCCGGCTCACAGGTGCCGTCTTCGCAGTCCCAGATGAGCTCCTCGCGGCAAAGCGGGTCGCAGCCGTCGCCGGCGATCAGGTTGCCGTCGTCACACTCTTCACCGCCTCCGAAGAGGCCGTCGCCGCAGGTCGTCTCCACGCAGGCTTCGCCGGGCGTCGGGCACGCGTAGCCGTCCTCGAACTCGCAGTTGTCGTCGCAGCCGTCGTTGGGGTCGGTATTGCCGTCGTCGCACGCTTCGTCGCCGACCAGGAGGCCGTCGCCGCAGATCTCGGGGGGCGGGGCGGTGTCGGCGGCGTCTTCAGAGGGTCCCGAGTCATCGGAGGTCTCGACGTCCGACTCGGTCGTGTCGGCGTCGCTGCCGCCATCTTCTTGCAGGTTCGTGCCTGTGTCTCGGTTGCCGTCGGTGTCATCCGAGCAACCGGTGGGCAGACCCAGCAACACGAGGGCGAGTAATACGAGCAGGGAACGCAGCGACGCTTTCATGAATCCATCCTCTCCAAAGAAAAACCGCGACTGTTAGACTACCAGCCACCGAATCCAGGTGAAAGAGGGCGGATTGCGAGCTCAACGGCGGGCGCGTTCGATGAGCCCGTCGAGGCCGACGCTCTTGGCCAGCGCAGGATCGCGCTTTTTGGCGTCTTGCCACAGCTCGAGTGCCAGCTCGTTAGCGCTCATCTTGGTGAAGGCGAAGAGCCCGATTTCGTATTGCTGTCGCGGGGTGAGGTCGTCGCGTTCGGCCAGTTTGCGCACCGTTCTGGCGAGCTCGTTGCGCTGGTCTTCGTTGCGCCAGGCGTTCTGAACGAGCCCGAGGCGCGCCTCGACGTTGTCCGGATCGCGCTCGAGTGCCTTGTTGAAGAACTGCTTGGCCTGATCGGATTGACCTTGCGACAGGGCCATCTGTCCACGCGCAATGGTCACCGCCACCGGCTCGGCGGCTTGCTCGGGGGCCGGGGCTGCTTCAAGCGCCGCGGCTTCCGGCACCGCTGCTTCAGGCTCAGCCTCCGCAACCGGCGCGGCCTCCGCGACCGGCGCCGTCTCGGCTTGCGCCTCCGGCGCCTGCGCTTCGGATTCCGTCTCGGTTTCTTCCTCGGCATCCGGCGTCGGCTGAGCCGGAGCTTCACCCAGGGCGGCCACGGCCTCCTCGACGTCCTCTTTCGGCGTGCGCTGGCGCAGCGCAGAGAGCTGCTCGCGAAGCGGCGGCGCGCCTTGTTGCTCGAAGCCCTCGAAGTTGGGGTCGATCGAGAGCGCCTTTTGCCAGCTGGCGATCACCTTGGCGGACGCCTCTTTGGAGCCTTCGGCTTTGGGCAGCCAGTAGGCGCCGTTCAGAAACCAGGTCAACGCCTCGTCGCCACGCTCGGCGATTATCTCATCGAGCAGCTCGCGCGCTTTGTGCTCTTGACCCAATCGCAGGTAGGCGCGGGCCAAGCGCGGGGTCGCCTGGCTGGAAATACCTTGTTTCTCCACGACATTCTGGTAGATGCCGACAAGGTCGAGGTAGTGGCCCGAGGCGATGAAGACCGCCTCGATTTCGGGAAGGCGTCCCTCCGGATCTCCGCGCTCGAAGAACTTCAGCGCGCTCCTGCTAAAGCCTTCGACCACCGCGTCGACGTTCGCGCGCTCGTTTTCAGGCACGAGTTGCGGCTGCGGGATGGTCTGCGAGGTGACCTCGGTGGTCTCCAGCGGCGAGAAATACGCCGTGCCCGCGCTGTCGTCGACCGGACCTTCGCTGCAACCGGTGACCGATGCAGCGGAGACGAGCACGACGGCGGCCACCAACAGTTTTTCGAGCGAGTTAAGCATTCGGAGTCGCGGTATTCAGATGGAAAACAAAACCCAAAGCGCCTACGTCGGGCTGGGGTCGAACCTCGGAGATCGCGCGGCCAACCTGCACCGGGCGGTCGAGCTCATCGGCGAGCTTCCCGACACGCAGGTCCTCGCCACCAGTTCGCTCTACGAAACCGAGCCGCGGATGTACACCGAGCAGCCCGACTTTCTGAACGGCTGCGTGAAGATACGAACCGGCCTGCCGGCACGCAAGCTCCTCGACGCCTTGCTCGACATCGAGCAGGCGATGGGGCGGGTGCGCCGGCTCGAAAACGGCCCGCGCACGCTCGACCTCGATATCCTGCTCTACGGTCCCCAACAAATCAGCGAAGAAGGCCTCGAAATTCCCCATCCGGGCCTGCACGAGCGCGCGTTCGTGCTCGTCCCGCTGGCCGAGCTCGCCCCCGACCTGGTCCACCCCGGGCTGGGCGAGACCATCGCCGAGCTTCTGGGCCAATGCGAGGATGCGGGTTGGGTGAAGCGGGTTGGCGGCAAAGTGTGGGCGCTTTGCAGGTCAGCGACGCCTGCTAAATGAGCAATTAAGGATTTAGGGGTTGCGATTTGTGAATCTGTCTCGGTTCGCAGCCCCAAAATCCTTAATTGCCCAAATAGAAGGCCCTCCTTGCCCCACCCACGCCCCTACTTCAATTCTCCCAAGAAACTCTCACCCACCGTCCAGTCCACCCCGAAGTAGTCGGCGACCGTAGCGCCCACGTCCGAGAAGCACTTGCGGGTGCCCAGGTCTTTGCCCCAGCCGCCGCCTTTGATCAGCGCGACCAGCGGGACGTACTCGCGGGTGTGGTCGGTGCCGGCGTAGGTCGGGTCGTTGCCGTGGTCGGCGGTGATGATGAGCAGGTCGCCGTCCTGCAGCGTCTCGATGATCTCGGGGAGTTGCTCGTCGAAGCGCTCCAGCGCCTGGGCGTAGCCCTCGGGGTTTCGCCGGTGGCCGTACTTCGAGTCGAAGTCGACCAGGTTCGTGAAGATGAAGCCGTTGCGGTTCTTCATGCAGTCGAGGGTCACCTCGACGCCGTGGTCGTTATTCTTGGTCTTGATCTTTTCGGTGATGCCGCGGCCCGAGTAGATGTCGCTGATCTTGCCCACGCCGGTCACGTCGACACCGTGCTCGACCAACTCCTCCATCATCGTCTTGCTGGGCGGCGGGAACGAGTAGTCCTTGCGGTTGGCGGTGCGCTCGTAGTTGGGCCACTCGCCGACGAAGGGGCGGGCGATGACGCGCGAGATGCCCCGCGGGGTGACGATCTCGTAGGCTGCCTCGCACCACTCGTAGAGCGTGTCGAGGCCGACGACGTCCTCTTTGGCCGCGATCTGGAAGACCGGGTCGGCCGAGGTGTAGACGATGGGCTTGCCCGTCTCCTCGTGCTCGCGGCCGAGCTCCTCGATGATCACCGTGCCGCTCTCGGGGCGGTTTCCGAGCACGCCGTCGACGCCGATCTTGTCGCAAAACGCCTCGATGATGTCGTCGGGAAACCCGTTCGGGAAGGTGCGAAACGGCTTGTCCATCATCACACCGGCGAACTCCCAGTGCCCGCTGGTCGTGTCCTTGCCGGGCGCAATCTCGAGCATGCGCCCGAAGTTAGCGCACGGCTCGTCGACCGGCTCGAGGTCGTCGACCCCGGCGATATTGCCCAGCCCAAGGCTGCGCATATTCGGCATGTCGAAACCCTCGACGGTCTGGGCGATGTGGCCCAGCGTATCGGCGCCCTCGTCGCCGAAGTCGGCCGCGTCGGGCAGCTCGCCGATGCCTACGGAGTCGAGGACGATGAGGACGGCGCGTTTGTTGGTCATGGTGTGTCTCGTGTCTGTGGTGCCTTGCTACTTGCTGTTTCCTCTCCGCCCGAAGGGAAGGAGAGGATTAAGGAGAGGTCTCCCTTTCCGCAAGCGAAGCGAAGTGGAGAGGGACCGAGGGAGAGGTTGAAACGACTTGCCCATACTGTTTGCCTCCTCCTCGGTCCTCCTCCACTTCGCCTTCGGCTACGCGGAGGAGGAGGCCCCTCCTCGGTCCTCCCCGTGCTTCGCAGGGGGAGGAAGATGTCGAAAATCGGGCGTCAAACTCGTTTGAGCCCCTCATGCCACAAATCCAAATGCATCTCCCGCGTCGCCGCATCGATCTGCGGGTCGAACTCGCGGTCGACGCGCCACTCGTCGCGGATTTGGTCGAGGTTCTTGAAGATGCCCTCGGCCAGGCCGGCGAAGAGCGCGGCGCCCAGCGCGGTGGTCTCGGTGATGGCGGGGCGCACGATCTTGCGGCCCAAAAAGTCGGCCTGCATCTGCATGAGCAAGTTGTTGGCGGTCGCGCCGCCGTCGACCTTGAGCTGGACGAGCTTGTCGCCGGAGTCGTTCTCCATGGCGTGCAGGATGTCGACGTTCTGCAGCGCGATGCCCTCCAGCGCCGCGCGAGCGATGTGGGCGTCGGTGGTGCCGCGGGTCAGCCCCCAGATGACGCCGCGGGCGCTCGGCCGCCAGTGCGGCGCGCCCAGGCCCGATAGCGCCGGGACCGCCACGATCTCGCCCGAGCTGTCGACGGTGCGCGCGAGCGCCTCGATCTCGTGGGACTCTTCGATGATGCCCAGCCCGTCGCGCAACCACTGGACCATCGCGCCGGCGATGAACGCGCTTCCCTCCATGGCGTAGGTCACCTCGCCGTCGAGCTGCCAGCCCATCGTCGACAGCAAGCGGTGCTGGCTGTGCACGCGCTCGTGGCCGACGTTCATCAGCAAGAAGGCGCCGGTGCCGTAGGTGCACTTGGCCTCGCCGGGCTCGAAGCAGCACTGGCCGAAGAGCGCGGCGTGCTGGTCGCCGGCCATGCCGCAGATGGGCGTGCCGTCCTTGATGCCGGGCACGCCGTGGGTGACGCCGTAGACCTCTGAGTTGCTGGCGATCTCGGGGAGCATCGGCCGGGGCACGTTGAACAGCTCGAGCAGCTCGTCGTCCCAGGCGATCTCGTCGAGGTTCATCAGCAGTGTGCGCGAGGCGTTCGACGCGTCGGTCTTGTGGACCTGCCCGCCGGTCAAGCGCCACAGCAAGAAGCTGTCGATGGTGCCGAAGGCCAGCTCGCCGGCCTGAGCCCGAGCGCGCGCGCCGTCGACGTGGTCGAGGATCCACTCGACCTTGGTGCCCGAAAAGTACGGGTCGAGCAGCAGGCCGGTGCGCTTCTGGACCCACTTCTCGTTGCCGTCGTCGATGAGCTGCTGGATGCGCCCGCGGGTGCGCCGGTCCTGCCACACGATCGCGTTGTGGATGGGCTCGCCGGTCTTTTTGTCCCAGACGACCGTCGTCTCACGCTGGTTGGTGATGCCGATCGCCGCGATGTCGTTCTCGGTGATCTGCGCCACGCGAGTCGCCTCGGCGAGCGTGGCCAGCGTCGACTGCCAGATCGCCTCGGGGTTGTGCTCGACCCACGACGGGCGCGGGTAGATCTGCTCGAACTCCTTGTTGACCTTCGCGCGGATGCGAAGCTCGTCGTCGAGGATGATGACGGTGGTTCCGGTGGTGCCCTGGTCGATTGCGCAGATGAAACGGGACATAGGAGCCTCGTGTGGCGGCTTGGGTAAGGTTGTGGATCCTCTGGTTTATGCGAGTGACGGGCTTGTTGCAAGCCGTCACGGCACGCCCGCGTACACGAAGTCGAGCGGCAGGCTCTCGGCCTGCGACTGGGTGAACCGCTTCCAGCGTCCGATGCGGGCGCGCTTTCGGGTGGGGGCGTCGCAGGCGTCGTCTTTGAGGATGCGCTTGTAGAGGTATTTAGCCGCGCCGCGCTGCTCTTGCAGGTCGAGCGCCCAGGCCAAAAAGAGGCCGATCTCGGCGCGGCGCGCCGGGTCGACGACCTGCTCGAGGGCGCGGCGAAACGCCCCTTCGGCGCGCTTGGCGCGGCCGATGCGCAGGGCCAGCAAGCCGGCGAGCACATGCAGGTTGGGCTCCTGAGGAAAGAGCGCCAGGGCGTGCTCGATGAGGATCAACAGCCGGCTGTCGGTCTCGCCGGCCCAGTAGCGGTGGCAGGCTTTGCGGTACAGCTCGAAGGCTTGGCCGTGGGCGCTGTGGTGCCAGGCGCGGTCGGGCAAGAAGGGGTCCTGCGACAGGTCCGGCCCGCCGGTGTGGCTGCCGTTGGCGTCGAGGGTGAAGGGGATGAACCAGTTCTTGGACGTCGGCGAGCCGCCCGCGCCCACCCAGACGCGCCGATGCTCGGGCTCGAAGACGACGCTGGCGACCGTGTTGACGTTGGCGATGCTCTTGCCGAAGAGCCGGCGCCGCTCGGTGGTCGGGTCGACGAAGTCGCCCAAGACACCGGCGACGTCGACGGGGGCCAGGTCGCCGTCGCGCTCGCCCAGGGTGCGCAGGCAGTCGTTGACCCGCTCCTGGCGCGCGTAGTTGGCGCGACGGTACTGCGGGTAATAGTCGACCTCGGCGTCGACCAGATCGGCGCCCCAGTAGACGTTGGCGTAGCCGAATTTATGCTGCGAGGAGGGGATGACGTAGAAATTCTCGCGCCCCGGCGCGACCTCGTAGATCGCCGCGCGCCCGGTGTCGCCCTCGGTCATCACGTAGGTCCAGCCGGCCACCGGCGGGTTGTCGCGCAGGATCGCCACCGCCTCTTCGATGGTGTGCGCGTGGCGCATCACCTTGTCGCCGGCGTAGCCCACCGGCACCCCGTCGAGGTCGAACTCGTCGAGGAAATGCTGGTGGACGACCATCGTCAGCCCGGCCGCGTTCATGCCCGTGATGCCACCGCCCAAGATCCCGGCGCTGGAGACGGCCACATAGTCGATGCCGTCGTCGGGGTGGTAGAAGACGACCGTGGCATTCTTGTCCCAATGCTCGACGCCGAAATAGTCGAAGTTGCGCCCGTGCATCATCGTCGACGACAGCGGCGAGCGCACCACGGCGCTCGTGCAGCCAAACGAGGGCGGGGCGCCCAGGCCGTTGGCCGGGCCGGTGCCCAGCAATTTGTGGTACTGGCCGATGAGCCACAAAAAGCTCTCCGGCATCAGGTAGGCCTTGAACAGCGTCTCCGGCTGCAGCCCCGAGGTGCGTGCGAGTGCCAGGGCGGCCTCGTAGAACTCGCGCGGCAGGTTCTCCTCGAGGCGGTTCGTCACCCATCGGTGGGTCGCCCAACGCAGCACGTTGGAGACCTTGGCCACCGGCGAGTTCTTCTGCAGCACCGCCTCCAGATAGGTCGCAAAGAAGGGCACGGCGCCGGCGTGAATCTGGTCGCCCATGCGCTCGCCGAGCTGGCCGGCCATGTCGGCGAAGCTGCCGCGCACGTTCAAGAAGAGCAGGTCCCCGTGGGGCGTGCTCACGCGTCCGGGCTCGTGTGGGCGCTCCGGGTGAACCACGCAGGGCGGGGCAGTGGGAACAGAGGGGTTCCACGGACTCGTCTGGCGGGCGGGATTTGGGCTTTCCGAAATGTCGTGCATGGGCGGGAATTTGGATTTAACGCTCGTTTACCTCTTACCCCAATTTGAGCATTGCAGCAAGTTAGTGTAGGCGGCCGTTGGCGCCCTGCTGCGCCGCCAGTGCCCTCTCGACCCCCTCCAACACGTCGACTTAGGTGGTTGTGACATTGAAAACCGACGCGGTTTCATAGATAGTGCGTGGCGTCGATGTCACAGGGGGTGAGAAATCGGCAAATAGAATTGCAATAACTACGTCCCGCGCTCGAATGTTGCGTGGGCACGTTTGGCGCGCTCTGATGATCTCGCACAGCGCACCGTCTCATACTTCCAACGCGGCAAAATTAAGATGGCTTCTGCAGTACTTCCTTCCCTTCGCGGTCTCGTATTTTCTTCATTGCTCGTGGTCTTTGCGGCGTTCGGTCTGATCGGGTGCGGCGGCGGCTCGGAGTGTGACGACGTCTCGTGCGAATTCGGCGTCTGTCAGGCTGGCGCGTGCGTCAACCCCGACAGTTGCACGACCGACATGAATTGCCTGCCCGGCTCGGTGTGCGCCGAAGAGGGCGTGTGCAAGGCGCTGACCGCCTGCTCGACCGACTCCGAGTGTGACTCGGGCAGCTGCCAGAACGGCGCCTGCACCAACCCGGAGACCTGCGAGACCAACGACGACTGCTTCGAGCGCACCTACTGCGCCGAGGACGGCACCTGCCAGCCCGACCCGTGCAACACGTTCCAGTGCACCACCGGCCAGTGCGCCCGCGGCACGAAGACCTGCGAGAGCAAAGAGTCCTGCACCCTCGAGACCGAGGGCGAGGACTGCGTCGAAGGCGAGCGTTGCCTCGACGGAAACTGCTACGCACCGGAAGCCTACTGCGATGCGATGGCCTGCGAGCAGGGCGTCTGCAGCTTCGAAGAGCGCACCTGCGTCAACGCCGACGACTGCAAGGGCGACAGCGCCAACTGCCTCGACGGCTACTACTGCAACGACGCCAACGAGTGCGTCGAAGACCTGTGCACGGTCAACAACGTCGAGTGCACCGACGGCGGCGTCTGCGTGCCGTCGCTCGGCGAGTGCGAGAACGCCGACCCGTGCGCCTCGAACGACGAGTGCCTCTCCGGCCACCTGTGCGTCGAAGGGACTTGCCGCCTCGAAGAAAACGCCTGCGGCGACGCCGGCTGCCTGGGCAACCAGATCTGCGAGCACGACCCCGACACCCTCGAGGTGAGCTGCCTGGAAGCCACCGACTGCGAGACCTCGCTCGGCTGCTTCGACGACCGCCAGTGCGCCGGCGGCATCTGCATCGACCCGGTCAGCTGCGAGGCCGACCGCTTCGAGCCCAACAACTCGGCTGGCGAAGCGACCGACTTCGACGCCCACTCCTCGGCGCTCGCCGTGGCCGCCACGGCCTGCAGCGGCGACACCGACGTCTACAGCATCAACACCCGCGCGATCCCCAATTTCCCGCTGCGCGGCACCTTCGTGGTCACCGCCGAGTACGCCAAGCGCGACATTGGCCTGGGCGGCCTGACCCTCGAGCTCATCGACCCGCAGGGCAACACTGTGGCCACCGAAGACAGCGGCGAGATGGGCAAAGACGGCATCGTCGAGATTCGCCACACGCTCAGCGCCGCCGCGCACGGCATCTATACCCTGCAGGTGACCGACTCGGGCGACATCTCCACCGCCGGCGTCTCCTACACGCTCAGCGCCGACATCGTCTTGTCCGACACGGTCGACGCGTGCAACGCCGCCACGCTGCTCGAGGCGGGCCAGCCCCTCAACGGCAACACCAGCGACGGCACCAGCTACATGCTCGGGTCGAGCTGCGCGGGGATTCACAACCCGTCGCTCGAGAATATCTACCAGTTCGAGCTCACCGAGACCTCCGACGTGACCCTGACGGTCACGCCGACCTCGGGCAACAACAACGTCGACATGGCCGTGTCGGTGCGCCGCGCGTGTGAGCGCCTGGCCACCGAGCAGGCCTGTTCGAACACGTCCACCTCGGGCGGCGAAGTCGTCGACGCGGTGCTCCCTCCCGGAACCTACTACGCCATCGTCGAGACCGCCGAAGGCACCAGCGGCAGTTCCTACCGCATCCACATGGCCGCCAACGCGGTGACCTGCTCGGAGGCCGACAACAGCTGCCTCGACGCGAACACCGCCGAGGTCTGCGTCGACAACAGCACGTTCACCTCCACGTCGTGCAACTTGGGCTGCGACCCGAGCACCGGCGAGTGCTTGGCCTCCGAGGGCGACACCTGCGAGCGCGCCTACCTCTACAACGGCAATATCAGCGAGACGATCGACTGGTCGCTCTACACCAACCGCTACGAGATGGCCGTGGGCGGCTGCGTGCCCGCCGAGCGCGGCGACACCTACACCCGCGGCTCCGAGGCGGTCTACGCCATTCCGCTCGACGCCGGCTACGGCCTGTCGGCCAGGCTCGAGTTCCCTCCCGGCGAGTACGGTTCGCTGTACTTGCTGTCGGGGTGCCTGAACGCCTCGGCCTCGTGTGAGGCGGGCGCCAACGACGGCAGCTCGACGAGCGAGACGCTCAACTACATCAACGACACCGGCCGACCGACCACCGTCTACCTGGTCGCCGACAGCCGCTCGGTGGGCCAGACCACCGCTCAACTCGACGTGCAGATCGGCGAGGTCATCTGCTCCCCGTCGAGCCGCATCTGCAACGCCGACGACAACGTCGAGCAGTGCAACGGTGCCGGCACCGCCTACCGCCTCGACGAGACGTGCAACTACGGCTGCGACGGCGGCGTGTGCAATGAGCCGCCCAACCAGGAGTGCAACGGCGCCATCGAGGTCGTGCCGGGCACGCCGATCACCGAGCCGATCGACGACTTCACCAACAACCTCAACGCCGGCCAGTCCTGCTCGGGCACCGCGACCGCCGGCCCCGAGGCGTTCTACAAGGTCGTGACCACCCAGGCAGATCAAGTCGTGACCGTCGAGGTCGTCGCCCCCTACGACGTCGTCCTCTACGCGGTCGACAGCTGCTCGTCGAGCACGCCCAGCTGCACCGCCGGCGTCGACAACGCGGGCGTGTCGACCCCCGAGATCTTGGAGTTCTTCGCCCCCACCCCGGGCGAGTACGTCGTGGCCGTGGACACCGACAGCACCGCGCCGACCGGCAACTTCATCATCTCGGCGTCGACCCAGGCCACCCAGTGCACCGCCTACCAGATGATCGGCTGCTCGCAGACCAATCCGGGCACCCTCGAGTATTGCAGCGCGCTGGGCGTCGTGCGCGAGTTCGACTGCCCGAGCGGCTCGTGCACCAACGCCGCCTGTGACAACCCCACCGGCGACGTCTGCCTGGACGCGATTCCGACCAGCGGCGGAAGCACCCACACCGGCGACTTCTCGACGCTGACGGCAGACTACGCGCCCGACGACAATTTCTGCCCCGGACTCAACTTCACCCAGAATGGCCCCGAGGCGGTCTACGCCATCGACCTTTTGGCCGGCGAGACGGTCACCGCCGACATGACCAGCTCGACCACCGATATCGGCATCTATATCGTGCGCGACTGCAACGATATGGAGAACTCGTGCCTCAACGGGCAGGACAGCGGCGGCACCGAGTCGGCGACCTACACCGCCTCGTCCGACGAGCGGGTCTATATCGTGGCCGACTCGTACAGCTCGAGCACCACCAGCGGCACCTACCAACTCGACGTCACGGTAACGCCGTGATATTCGTGGGATAACTCGCGTTTAGTCGACCGACTCGGTGCAAAGGGGCGCCGAGTCGGTCTTGGAAAAGAATGGTCGGCAGCCTTCGCAGGCGAGGCCGGGCAGGACATAGAGATGGATAAGTCAATGAGAGCAGTCGTTCACCAATGGAAGCGCTTGGCCACCATCTTGATGCTGGCCGGCATGCTGATGCCCTTTTTGTCGGGTTGCGGTGGAGAGGAAGACGCCTGCGCCGACGTCGAATGTGATTTCGGCGTCTGCCAGGACGGCGCTTGCCGAAACCCATCGACGTGTCAGTCCGATCTCGAGTGCCTACCTGGCTACTCTTGCGGGGACCAGTCGGTCTGCAAGGCCCTGACGGCCTGCGAGGCGAACTCCGATTGTGACAGCGGCTGGTGCCGAAACGGCGCCTGCGCCAACCCGGAGACCTGCGAGACCAACGACGACTGCTTCGAGCGCACCTACTGCGCCGAAGACGGCACCTGCCAGCCCGACCCCTGCAACGAATTCGAGTGCACCACCGGCCAATGCGCCCGCGGCACGAAGACCTGCGAGAGCAAAGAGACCTGCACCCTCGAGACCGAGAGCGAAGACTGCATCGACGGCGAGCAGTGCCTCGACGGCAGCTGCTACGCGCCCGACGCCTACTGCGAGGCGCTCGCCTGTGACAAGGGCGTCTGCAGCTTCGAGGAGCGCGCCTGCGTCAACGCCGACGATTGCAAAGGCGACAGCGCCAACTGCACCGAAGGCTACTACTGCAACGACGCCAACGAGTGCGTCGACGACCTTTGCGTGGTCAACGACGTCGAGTGCACGGACGGCGGCGTGTGCATGCCCTCGCTGGGCGAATGCCAGAACGCGTCGACCTGCACCACCAGCGACGAGTGCTTGGGCGGCCACGTCTGCGTCGAAGGGGAGTGCCGCCTCGAAGAGCTCGCCTGCGGCGACGACGGCTGCCCGGGCAACCAACTTTGCACCTACGACGCCGATGAGCTGACCGCCACCTGCGGGGAGAACCCGAACGTGGCGTGCACCACCTCGCTCGACTGCACCGACGGCCGCCAATGCGCCGGCGACGCCTGCGTGGCGCCGTTCTCGTGCAACCAGGACGACTTCGAGAGCAACGACACCGCCGCCGAGGCGACGGACCTGAACGCGGTGGCCACCGGCATCTCGGCGCGCGGGAGCATCTGCTCGGGCGACGTCGACTTCTACACCGTCGACCTGTCGCAGTACTCGGGCCTGCCCATTCGCGGCCGGCTGATGATCACCGCCGAGTACGCCCAGCGCGACATCGGCCTGGGTGAGCTCGTCATGACCGTGACCGACCCGCAGGGCAACGTGGTGGGCACCGACACCGGCGGCCTGATGGGCCGCGACGGCATCCTGCAGGTGACCGCCAGCCTCAACGCCGTCAGCCCTCGCCAGTACACCATCGAGATCGCCGAGGCCGACGGCGGCGACCTGAGCTCGGCGGGCGTCGAGTACACCGTCAGCGCCGACCTGCTCGAGACGAAGAGCCTCGAGGCGTGCAACGACGCCACCCCGCTGACTGCGGGCACCCCGGTGCGCGGCGACACGCGCCAGGCGCTGGGCTACCACCTCGGGTCGAGCTGCACGAGCATTCACAACGGCGCGCGCGAGGACATCTACTCGTTCGAGATCACCACGCCGTCCAACGTCCAGCTCAACGTCATTCCCGACACCGACTTCAACAGCGTCGACTGGACGATCAGCATCCGGCGCGCCTGCGAGCGCCTCGAGACCGAGGTCGCCTGCGTCGACGCCAGCGAGCAGGGCGGCGAGATCGTCAACCGCCTGCTCGGCCCGGGCACCTACTACGCCATCGTGCAGACCTCCTCGGGCTCGGAGACCGGCGGCGAGTACCGCCTGACCTTCAACGCCACCCCGACGACCTGCGCGCCGAGCTCGAACGCGTGCACCGACACCAACACCGCCAATATCTGCAACGACGCCGGCTCGCAGCTGGTGACCACCGCCTGCAACCTGGGTTGTGACCCGCGCACGGGCACCTGCCTGCGCCGCGACGGCGACCTGTGCGTCGACCCGATCTTCGTGAGCGGCGGCGACACCGAGACGATCAACTGGGGCGACTTCCAGAACGACTACCAGATCAACCTGGGCGCCTGCCTGGACAACGACGCGCGCGCCCACACCAGCGGCCCGGACGCGGTCTACGCGGTCAACCTGCAGCCCAACGAGGGCGTGCAGGCCACCGTCGAGTTCGCCGACGGCGACGCCGGCGCGGTCTACATCGTCACGAGCTGCGCCAGCGCCGAGAACTCGTGCGTGGGCGGCGGCAACGACGACCTGGGCAGCACCGAGTCGGCCAGCTACCTCAACGAGACCGACGGCACCCAGACGGTCTTCATCGTCGCCGACACCGAGTCGAGCACCAACCTGGCCCAGGCCACGCTGACCGTGGAGACCGGTCAGAAGGTCTGCCAGCCGCGCACCACCCGCTGCACGGCCAGCGAGGACGTCGAGATCTGCAACGACGTGGGCATCGCCTACCAGCCCAGCGAGTCGTGCGACTTCGGCTGCACCGGCGGCCAGTGCAACGAGCCGCCCAACCAGACCTGTGAGGGCGCCATCGCGCTCACCAGCGGCCAGCCGGTCACCCAGCGCATCAAGGGCTACGCCAACAGCTTCGAGTACGACCCGAGCAGCGACGGCTGCACCGGCGACGCCGAGGACGGCCCCGACGCGGTCTACTCGCTGACCACCACCCAGGCCAACCAGATGGTCGACGTCTACGTCGACGCTCCCTGGGACGTCAGCGTGACGGTGGCCGCCGGCTGCTTCAAAGACCAGATGCAGTGCCTCAAGGCCGTCGACACCACCAGCCAGGCCGAGACGCTTAGCTTCGCGGCGCGCGAGGCGGGCGACTACTACATCATCGTCGACACCGACGAGGCCAGCCCCACCGGAAGCTTCACCATCACCGCCACCGAGCGCACCCCGTCGTGCACCCCGGGCGAAGTGATCGGGTGCAACGCAAGCAGCCTCGAGTACTGCGACGAGGGCGGCAACTCGCGCACGGTCACCTGCGCGACCTCGTGCACCAACGGCGCCTGCGACGGCGCCGACGCCGAGACCTGCGAGCAGGCTGTTTTGATGGGCCACGGCGACTCGGTCACCGACACCCTCAGCGGCTCCGACGACCTCGAATTGCCCGACCGTCGCTTCGGCGGCTGCGCGCTCGACAGCTACGACTACACCGACGGCAACGACCACTTCTACCGGGTCAACCTGGCCGCGGGCGACCTCTTGCAGGCCAACCTGCAGACCTCGTCGAGCAGCGTGTACGCCTTCATCGTGGAGAGCTGCTTTTTGGCCGAAGAGACCTGCGTGACCAACAACCCCTCCGGGGGCACGGCCACGCTGAGCCACTACGCCGAGACCGCCCAGAGCGTCTACATCGTGGTCGACTCGAGCTCGACGAGCTCCTCGCAGTACACCCTGAGCGTCGACGTGACCCAGGGCAAGGTCTGCGCGCCGGGCGAGACGATCTGCACCGGGCCGAACACCGTGCAGAGCTGCAACAGTGACGGCACCGCGATCGTCGGCGAGTACACCTGCCTGGGCGGCTGCTACGCCGGCGGTTGCTTCCCCGACCTGGCCGCCTCGAATAGCTGCGCGACCGCCCCCAATATCGGCGACGGCATCGCGGTGTACGCCGACTTCGGCGACCTGACCAACGACGTCGAGATCTCGTCGAGCGGCTGCACCGGCGATACCGGCGACGGCAACGACCTCATCTACGAGATGGATCTGCTGGCCGGTGAGCTGGTCAACGCCCGCGTGGAGGCCTACGGCAACGAAGAGCCGATGGTCTACATCGTCACCGACTGCGCCGACCCGACGAACACGTGCCTGAGCGGCGCCGACGAGGGCCCCGGCGATATCGCCGAGACGCGCTACCAGGCCACCACCGACGAGACGGTCTACATCGTGGCCGACTCCGACTACTCGGGCGACGACGAGGCGTTCGCGCTGTTCGTCGACAAGCTGCAGCCCGAGTGTGACTCGCAGTCGCAGAACACCTGCCTCGACCCGAGTACCGCGCGCTACTGCGACACCGGCCTGTGGACGGTCACGACCTGCGGGGCGGGCTGTTCGAACGGCGGATGCACCGGCGAGGACTGCAGCGCGCCCGCAGATGTGACCAACGACGCTCGCCTCAGCGGCGGCACGGTCATCAGCGGGGTGTGGGGCGACTATACCAATGACATCAGCGGCAGCGGCTGCGGGCTGACCTCCACGCACACCAACGGCGAGGACGTGGTGCTCACCGCCACGCTCATGGCCGGCCAGACGATCACAGCCACGGTGACCAACCCAGACGACCCGAGCACCTGGTACGGCGACCCGGGCGTGGTCATCACCTCGAGCTGCGGCACGATCTCCTCGTCGACCTGCCTGGCCGCCGACGAGGGCGAAGACGCCCCGGCCACCACCAGTTACACGGCCACGACGACCGAGACGGTGTTCATCATCGCTGATCACGACGATACGACGACCAGCTCGACCAGCGAGCGGTTCGACATCAGCGTGAGCATTCAGTAGCGCCGCACACTCGCCGACTCGGCGCACCGGCCGGGCTGCTCTCGTGGAGGGCAGCCCGGCTTTTTTGTTGGTCTGCTTGGAAAAAAAGGGGGTTGGTTGGCCCACCAACCCCGCGCTGGCGCACGGGTTGGCGCGCGCGCTGGAACCAAGCCGGCGCTGGTTTTCAACCTCGGGGTTGTTTGGTCAACCAACCCCGCGCCTGCGCACGGGCTGGCGTTTGTAAGCCTCACAAAGCCGAGCTGGCAAAAAAAGAGGCACCTGGTTCTGAAACCAAGTGCCTCCTGCTGCGCCAGCGCGGGGTTGTTTGGCCAACCAAGTGCCCGCTGGCGCAGCAAAACGGGGTTGTTTGGCCAACCAAGCCCGCGCTGGAATTCTTGCGCGGCCTTGGTTGGCTCGATCAGGCCTCGTCGACGATCGGCTCCGGGGTTGGTTCGTCCCCACCCGCCGGGTCGACGGTCGGGTCGTCGTTTGTGGGCGTTCCATGGCCCGCGCGGATGATGTCGTGCAGGGCGGGCACGATCTGGCCGAGCTTGTCGATCTGGCCGGTCTGGCGCAGGATGCCGCGCATATGGTCGCGGAAGCTCAAGTAGGCGTCACGCACCTGCGCACGGCCCGCCTCCAGGCTCGCCTGCGCCTCGACCCACTTGCCCTCGGCCCGCGCCTGGCCTTCGACGGCCTGCGTGAAGTTGTCGAGCGCCGGCTGCGCCACCGCCATCACCGGCGCGCCCAACTCGTCGGGCACCAACTTGTCGACGTAGGTGACCGCGCGCTCCAGGTTCGTGCGCGCATCGGCGTGAGACATCGACTTGAAGTCCGAGGCCTGCACCCGATCGAGGTATCCCTCGGCCTCGCGCGTCTCGCGGATGACGCCTGTTTCATTATTCGCCCGCATCAGCGCCAGGCCGGTTCCCAACGACGAGCGAATCGCGGTGAAGGCGTGGTCGGCGGTCTGTCGGGTCTCAGCCACGCTCGACTCGGCCTCGATGCGCGCGACCTCCTGAACATCCTCGCGCTCGATGATCGTCGCGAACGTGTCGACCGCCGCGCGCCCATCGGCCACGGCCGCGTCGCGAATGAGCGCGTGGTTGTCGGTAACGTCGAGTTGTTCGGCGCGCGCCAGCGCATCGCTGAATTTGTCGCGCAGGCGAGTGTCTTGCAGTGCAGCAGCCATAAGCTTCCCCTCAAAGGCTTTGCGCGCACGGCTGCGCCCCGTCGATGGGGCCGGCCCGAAACGCGCGTGGACATGAACGAATTGTAAAACGTCGTGTCGACGAGATTAGCGGGTGGGGGGCGAAGGGTCAATTGGGGGGATTGGGGGGGCGGTGACGGAGGCCCCAGGTGTCAGGATAGTTGTCGCCTCTTCGATTGTTAGTTTCATGGAACGAAGGGGCAACAAGGAGATCCGAGATGAGTCCATATCCTAAAGAGCTAAAAGAGCGTCTTGTTCGACGGATGCTCGACGAAAAGATCAGCCCGGAGAGCCTGGCCGAGCTGAGCGGCGTGGGCAAGACGACGCTTTGGCGGTGGAGAAAGGCGGCGCTCGATGGTGCCTTGCGTGCTGAGGCAAAGCCAGAGTCGGCACCCGAGAGACGCTCTTCGGCCGAAAAGCTGCGTCTTGTGATGGCCGCCGAGGCGCTCGAGGGCAAGGAGTTTGGCGCTTTCCTGCGCGAGGAAGGAGTGCATACAAGCGACCTTCGACGCTGGAGAGCGCAGATGTACGAGGGGCTTGATGGACGCACCAGGGCCAAGAAGGAGGCCACCCAGAAGCTGCGCCAGGCCCAACGGGACAAGCGCGAACTCGAAAGCGAGCTTCGCCGAAAGGAGGCCGCGCTGGCCGAGACGGCCGCCTTGTTGGTGCTCTCAAAAAAGGCGCGCCGGTTGTGGGGGGACGAGGACGCTCCCATGATCGGCAAGAGCGACAAGTCATCCTCGACATGATCGCAGAGGCGGTCTCCCACGGCGCGCGTCAGGCCCAGGCCTGTCGGACCCTGGGCATCAGCGAGCGCACCATACAGCGGTGGCGAAAAGACCCGCAGGCCGAGGACGCTCGCCAGGGACCCCACAGTCGGTGTGCGCACGCGCTCACCGACGAGGAGCGAGCACAGGTGGTCGCCATCGCCACAGGTCGTGAATTCTGTGATGTGAGCCCCCGGCAGATCGTATGCAGCCTGGCCGACCGGGGCGAGTATGTCGCCAGCGAGTCGACATTTTACCGCGTGTTGCGCGAAGAGAAGATGATGACCCACCGCCAGCCAAGCCGGCCGCCGAAGCCCAGGCCGAAGCCCGAATTAGTGGCCGCCAGCCCCGGCCAGGTCTGGGTGTGGGATATCACATACTTGCCCACCCAGGTACGCGGCCGGTTTGTCTACCTTTACTGGATCATGGACTTGTTCAGCCGCAAGATCGTCGGCTTTAGCGTCGAAGACCAAGAATCGATGGAGCTGTCGAGCCGCCTCATTGAAAAGACGATCCTCGCCGAACAGGTCGAGGCGAGCGGACTTTGCATCCACGCCGACAACGGGGCTGCGATGAAGGGCTCGACGCTTCTGGCGACGCTGGAGCGCCTGGAGGTGGCCGCTTCGTTTAGCCGCCCGGGCGTCTCCAACGACAACCCTCACTGCGAATCGAGCTTTCGCACGCTCAAATACCGGCCTGGCTACCCCAAAAAGCCGCTCGACGGCGTGCATGAATGGTCTGAGTGGGTCGAGGCGTTTGTCCGCTGGTACAACACCGAGCACTATCACAGCGGGATCGGCTGGGTGACCCCCGAGCAGCGCCACGCGGGCGAAGACGTCGAGCTGCTACAAAGACGCCAAAAGCTCTATGAACAGGCGCGCCAAAAGAATCCCGCACGCTGGAGTCGAAGGCCGCGAGGATGGACGCGCCCCGAAGAGGTGCGGCTTGCGCCGCTCAATTTACAAGAGACGTAGATAATTCAGACGCGACAACTATCTTGACACATACCGCAACCCTTCGGCGAGGATAGCGCCGCCAGCTTCGGATGCGAACCCCGCAGGCGATGCAGCGCATCGTCGAGGAGTGAGCGCCGAAGCTGGTGGTGCTAGACCGGCGAAGGTGAATCGAATCTCGGTGTCACACCACTAGCTACACAGGCTCATTCACCCGCGGGACAAGCCCGCGGGGGTCTTGGGGAGGCGGGCGTATTTTTAGCTACACAGGCTCATTCACCCGCGGGACAAGCCCGCGGGGGTCTTGGGGAGGCGGGCGTATTTTTAGCTACACAGGCTCATTCACCCGCGGGACAAGCCCGCGGGGGTCTTGGGGAGGCGGGCGTATTTTTAGCTACACAGGCTCATTCACCCGCGGGACAAGCCCGCGGGGGTCTTGGATGGGGCAGCGGCCTCTCTAGCGACACCCCCAGGTGTCAGGATAGGGCGAGCGCCTTTCCGAGCACGGACGGCCGCGCACGCGGCACGTCTCCGTGGTCAGTGTTCTTCCACGCGTCCATGGTTCTCCATGTGCTCTTCCGTGATTCCATGGCTCAATGTTTCCGTGTTTCCGCGCCTCCATTTTTCCGCGCCTCCGTGTTTCCGCGCCTCCCCAAACCCACAAAGTAGACGTTTGGCCCCATCACCCATAAGATGGCCTCCGATGTGTTGTGCTCCCGCTACGAGTTGTATTGGAATGAGACGGATTTCCACTGCCCTAGTTGTGATTGGCCTGCTGAGTGCGGGTCCGCTGTGGCCGGCGTCGTCGGCCTGGGCGCAGCAGCCGGAGGCGTCGGGCGACGCCGAGGCGCAGGCCTCCGACAAAGAACGCTTTCGCCAGCTCGCCGCGGCGGGGTCGAAGGCGTTCGCGGCCAAGGACTACGAGACCGCCGAGAAGGCGTTTCGCCAGGCCTACGCGATCAAGCCGGTTCCCAACCTGCTCTACAATATCGGCCGCGCCCTCGAGAAGCAGGGCGACTTCGAGGCGGCGACCGACTTCTACGAGAAGTTCGTCAATGAGCCCGACGTCGAGCTCAAGGCGCGGCGTGACGCGCTGCAGCGCCTCAAGACGCTGCGCGAGGTGCTCGCGCTTCGCGAGGAGGGTGAGGAGGTCGACCAGGAGGAGGTCGAGCAGAAGCAGGGCGACCACGAGCTCGCCGAGGCGGGCGAGGGTGAGCAGACGCAGCCCGACGCGGTCGAGGAGCCGCCGGTCGTCGTCGAGGATGACTACACGCTCGCCTACACCTTCACCGGCCTGGGCGCCGCCACGTTGGTGGGCAGCGGGGTGTTCGCCATCCTCGCCGCCGGCGAAAAGAGCAACGCCGACGACGCGGCCACCTTGGCCGAGCGGCGCGACGCCGCCGACACCGGCCAGACCTACACCACCGTCGCCGACAGCATGCTCGCCGCCGGCGCCGTGCTCACGGGCGTGGGGATCTATTTCTTTGCGTCGCCGCCGCAGGAATCCGTGTCGCAGGAATCTGTGTCGCAGCCATCGGTGTCGCAGCAGGCACGCATCGCCCCGTCCGTCGGCCCCGACGGCGCGTCGGTGACCTTTACGCTCGATTTTTGAGGAGTATCAGTCGTGATTAGACGCAGCATCAAACGCTACGCCGCCGCAGCCGTGATGGCCGGCGCGCTCGTCGCGGGGGCGGCGGGTTGTTCGTTTATCTTCGACTTCACCGAATGCGAAGCCGACGCGGACTGTCAGCAATTCGACAGCCCCGAGGCGGGCGAGTTCTTCGTCTGCTCGGCGGACGACAAGTGCGTGCTCGAACCCGAGCGCGAATGTCGCACCGACGCACACTGCGCGGACGGGCAGACGTGCGACGTGGCGTCGGGCGTGTGCGGCGAGTGATCAATCCATCGGCAACAACTGCACGTCGTCGTTCGACGGCTCCTCGGCCTCCTGCTCGCCGATAGGCAGCAGGAGATTGTCGTCGGAGGCCTTTTTCGGCTTCGAGGCGGGCTTTTCGACAGGCTTGCTGGGCTTGCTTGTCTTGCTGGGCTTGCTGGACGGGCGAGGCTTGGCAGCCGGCTTGGACTCGGCGACGGGCTCCTCCTCCACAGCCTCGGCCGCAGCTTCCTCACTTTTTTGCTCCTTCACTTCTTCTTGCTCCCTCACTTCTTCTTGCTCGCTTCGCTCTTTTTCCTCCCTTAGCTCTCTTTGCTGGCTCTGCACCTTCGCCAGCGCTGCCCGCGCCTCGTCGTGCTCCGGGTTGCGGCTCAACACCTTCCCATAGGTCGAGGCGGCCTCCTCGAGCTTGTCCTGCTCCTCGAACAGCTTCGCCTCGCTCATCAGTCGGGCGACGGCGAGCTTGTCCTGTGAGGCGGCGTAGCGCGATTTGAGCGAGGGATGATGCTCGAGATCGGATTGCAGGAGCTCGAGCACGCTCGCGGCCTGGCCGAATTTGCCCTCGTCGACGAGGCGCTCGGCCTTGGCGAGCTCGCCCTGCACGTCCTCGACGCTCGGGCCGGTGTCGCGCAGCAGCAAGAAGGCGGCCAGGCCCCCGGCGACCACGAGCATAGCGACCATCCCGATGATCAGGGTGCGCCGGGTGCTCTGCTTTTGCAGCTCGAGCATCTGCTCGTTGGTGATGAACGTCGCCTGGCTCGGTCGCGTATCGAATTGAGTTCCACTGCCCGGCTGGTGCAGCCCGGAGGGCGACGTCCCCGGCGAGGCCTGGCCCATCGGGGTCTGAAAGCGGCCGCGCCCGAGGCGATCGCTGGGATCTTCGATGGGCGACGACCCGCTCAGCGAGCCGAACTCGCCGGTGTTCCATGGGATCTGCAGCGAGGTGGTCGCCATGATGTCGGCGAGCTCGTCGTGGATCATCGCCGCGTTCGTCGGCCGGTCCTCGGGCTCCTTGGCGAGCATGCGCTCGATGAGGCCGATGACCTCGGCGGGCACGCGGTGGCCCTCGGGGAGCTTGTCGGCCAGCGGAGGCGGCGGGTTGTGCACGTGCTGGTAGAGCACGGTGATGTCGTCGTCGGACTGGAAGGGCTTCTCGGCGCTGAGCATATAGTAGAAGAGCACGCCCAGCGCGTAGACGTCGACGCGTTGGTCGATGTCGTTGCCCATGATCTGCTCGGGCGCCATGAACGCCGTCGAGCCCACCAACGCCTGCTCCTTGGTCACGTTCTGCGAGCCTTTGACGAGCTTGGCCAGCCCGAAGTCCAAGATCTTGGCGTAGTTTTCCTGACCGTGGCGCTCGGTCAGCATGATATTCGACGGCTTGATGTCGCGGTGGACGAGCCCCAGGGAGTGGGCCTCGCCGATGCCTTTCAAGATCTGGCCGGCGATGGGCGCGAAGGTCTCGACGTCGAGCGGGCCGTCGCGCTTGATGCGCCGGCTGAGCGTCTCGCCGTCGACGTACTCCATGCAGATATAGGCGTGGTCGTCCTCGTGGCCGAAGTCGTAGATGGCGACCACGTGCGGGTGCTGCAGCCGGCTCATGCCCACCGCTTCGCGCTCGAAGCGGCCCAGCGCCTCTTCATCGTCGACGAACGAGCTCGGCAGCACCTTGATGACGACCTTGCGGTCGAGCGCCTTCTGGCTGGCCAAGTAGACCACGCCCATGCCGCCCTTGCCGATGCACTTCTCGACGAGGTAGCGCCCGCCAATCGTCTTGCCGATGAGCTTTTCGGGATCGTAGGGCTTGCGCGCCTTCGACTGGCGGCCGGCGGTGGAGCTTCCCCCTGCAGAAGCAGAAGTCTTGTCGGACATCGACGCTACCTACGCTGCAAAAAGGAGACGAGCATGCCCATGAGGATCAAGATGCCCACGGCGATCATCATGCCGGCGACGACCGGGTGGAGCACTCCGAGCATGTCGGAGGTGCCCAGGCGGAGTCCGCCGGCGACGATCATGGCCAGCGAGCCGAGCAGGGCGCCCACAGACAGCAGGCGCGACTCGGCGCCGCGGAAATCGTCGAGCGGCTCGTCGTCGACCGGCATGCTTGCCGGGGGCTGGGCGTCCCGAGGCTTGTCGGCCACAGGTGCCGGCGGTGCGGGCTGGGCCGGCGGTTCGGTCGGAAGGGCGGGGGCTTCGGGTTCTGCGGGCGCTTCGAGTTCTTCGGGGTCGTCGGCGGTCAACTCTTCGAGCGAGTCGAACTCGGGGTCGTCGAGCGGGTCAGCGAGAGGGTCGTCTTCGGCGCCGAAGACCACGGCGTGCAGGTCGGCGTCGCTGAGTTCGTCGAGGCCTGCGGCGGGATCTTCGTCGGCTGCCTCGTCCTCGTCGCCGAAGACGATCGCGTGAAGGTCGGCGTCGCTCAGTTCGTCGAGGCCGTCGGTAGAGAGCAAATCCCCGTCGTTCTCGTCGTCCTCGTCGTCCTCGTCGAGGACGAATTCGGTCGTGTTGGGCTCGTCGTCGCCGCGCGCCTGCTCGACGGCGGCGTTGACGATGGCGCCGTCGGCCAGATCGTCGGCCGAGGAGTGCTCCTCGAGCATGGCCGACAGCTTGCGTCGGTCGAAGGTCTGAGTCGCGTCGTCCTCTTCGTCGGCCTTGCCGCTGCGGTTGCGGTTGATCTCGCGCAGCATCTCGGGGGTCATCGACCCATTGCTCGCCGACTGGCGGATGGCGGCCAGCTCGGTCTTCGAGATCTGGACCGTCGCGTCCTCTTGCGCTGCCTCGGCGCTCTCGGCGAGCGCTTCGGCCAGCGATTTGGCTTGTTTTTCGCCGTCGTCAGACATCAGCTCCAATCATCGCTTGAAGGCTGGGTTGGCGCGCAAGCCGCATGAAGCATGCTGCAAGAGCGTTTGCGTCAATGGCCTCGTGTATGAGCACGTCACTAACCTAAACCGTTCACCGCAAAATGAAAACGATCGCACTGATTTCATCTTACTGCATCTTGCGGCCGCGCACGAGGACGATAGCCAATAAGACGTTGAAGACACTGGCCAAAACGGCTTGCCCCCAGATGAGCACCTCGAGGTGGATGGCCGCGGCGGCGATCGATGTGTAGATGAGCAACATGTGCGTGCCCAGCCCCATCCAACTGCACAGGCGCATCGTGCCGCGATGCTGCTGGCGAAACGCAGCGATCTCTTCGAGCGTGCGTCCACGGGTGTCGTCGTGCGTTTCGCCCGAGGCCAGCCGGTCCTGCACGGTCAAGTAGCCCAGGTAGACCAAGAGCAAAAACCGCTCGAGGAGGCTGCCGTCACGCTTGGCGCGCTCGTAGTCGGCGCGCACCTCCTCAGGCGTCTCGATCCCGCTTGCCTCCCCGCCGCTGGGGTTGGTGCGGGCCAGGTACAGCCGCTTCATCTTGTCGTACACAATGGTACGCGCCCAGGTCGAAAATCCAGCGACCGCGGCGATCCAAATCCACAACTGGCCGAATTCTTGGAGGATTCCGAAGCCCAAGATGACGTAGGCGGGCAAGAGCACCAGCGCGTCGACGAAGCCGTCGAGGATGCGCCCGACGCGGCTGCCACCGCCGCGGGCGCGGGCCAATTGGCCGTCGGCGCAGTCGAGGATCACCGAGGCGAACAGGAAAAAGCCCGCCAGCACGAACAGCAGGGGTCGGTCGAGGCCCATCTGCCGCCAGAGCTCGCCGAAGAAGGCCTGGTACAAGAAGAACGAGCCGGTCCAGCCGGCGACCAGGCTCGAGATGGTGATCTGGTTGGGCGTGACGGGCGTGGAGAGCGCCGCCACGGTCACCAGGGCGGCCAACGGGCGGTGAAACCGCACGTCGATCGGCTCCTCGACGTCCATGTCCTTGAACGCCAGCGCCTGGCGATACTGCTTACGAAAGCTCATGGTGCGGCTCTACTTCTGCCAGTTCGCGAACAGCTCGCGGGCGTACTCGAGGTCCTCGACGGTGTCGATCTCGGTCCACGCGTCGACGGGCACCTCGTGGGCGTAGAACGTATGCTCGTCGCCCATCAGCTCGGCGAAGATGTCCTCGTAGTACGAGTTGGCCTTCTCGTTGGCGCTCATCCCATCGAGGCGATCCAAGAGCGGCCCGAAGAAGTCCGCGCCGATCGTCTGGACCCCGAGCGACTCACCGGCGCTCTTGGCCGGGTCGAGGCGTTTGCTCAACCCGACGACCGGGCGTTCGCCCACGGGAGCGTCGCCGTCGGCCAGCGCGATCTTCATCTCTTCGTCGCCCATCTTCTCGGGCGAAATCATCGCGAGCACGTTGTCGTGTGGGTGGGCGAGGAGATCGCCCAGCCAGCCCGACTTTTTGACCAGGATATCACCGTCGCACAGGATGAACGGATGGCCCTGCAGCGCCGGCATCGCCAGTCGCAGCGACTCGGCGTTGTTGGTCTCGGCGTAATGCGGGTTGTGACGGATGGTGATGTCGGGAATGCCCGAGTAGCCGGCCACGCAGGCACGAATCTTCGGCTCGAGATAGCCGGTGGCGAGCACGGCGTGCTCGATGCCGTGGCTGTGGAGCTGGCGAAGCAGCCGGATGAGCAGCGGCACGTCGCCGACCTCCAGCAGGCATTTGGGTAGCTCGTCGGTCAACGGTCGCAGGCGCGAGCCGACGCCGGCCACGAGCAAGATAGCGTGTTGGATTTCGTTGGGTTGGGTCATCAGAGACTCGCCTCGAGAGTGGTGAAAGGCGCGCGGTGTTTTACGCGCCTTTCATAGCACACGCGCGGCGAAGATGGCAGACGATCATTGATTCAAGTGCTCATCGATGGCCTGCAGCACGCTCTGGCGGCTCATATGCTTCTTCTCGAAGTCACGCAGCTCTTCGAGTTGGGTCTTCGACATGTTGTCGAGTTGCTCGATGAGTTCACCGGCTTTGAGTTCGTGGTAGTCGTCGGGCACGTGTGTGTTCTTCTTGGCGTCGATGACCTTGATGATCGTGGCGCGGTTTTTGTGGTCGCGCTCGTGGGCCTCGACGATCTCGAGGTCGTGGCCCGACAGCCCTTGGACCTTCGAGGCCGCCTCTTGGACCGACAGCTTGTCGTAGTTGTCGATGGGCAACTCTTCGGTCCTCTCACCGATCTCCTCGGTCACGTCGGCCATACTCTTGTAGTCGCGCACCGGGAGCGTTTCGAGCTTGTCTATAACCTCCGACGGCGCCCCCTCGTCGTGGGCGTGCTCGATGAGATCTTTGGGCTTGGTCGGAAAGTCGATCCCCCCGAGGTGCTTCGTCACGTTGGCGATGGCGCCGCCGCCAGGCGTGCCCATGCGCTCCTCTCCCTCACCGCGTGGCGTGCCCCCTTCGAGGTATTTCTCGAGCTCCTCCTTGGAGATGTCGTTGTTAGTGTCGATGACCTTCTTTTGCTTGTCACTGCTCGTAGGCCACCCGTTGGGCAGCATGACCTCGTGGTACGACCCGTCGCGCTCCAAGAACAGGTGGGGTATATCCTTGAACTTCGGGTCTTGCTCGAAGTCGAGCAGCAGGAACTTGCCCTCACCCACGGTATGGTCCTTCTGGTGCTCCTCGTCTGTATCGACCAAAATCTCGCCGGCTTGTCCCTCGACCCACGCGGCCCACTTCTTCCCGTCGAGCACGAGGATACGGTTGTGGTTGGTGGTCTCGAACAATTCGTAGGTGCCTTCTTCGCGGTGTTTGATGGGCATGGTGTCCTCCGTGGCCAAGTCTCTGGACACCAAAGATAAACGGAGGTCGCGTCGTACCAAGTTGGGCGGGGTGGGGAGCGTCAGTCGGGGCCGGCCAACCTCCGCTCAGTGACAGCGGCGTTGTTGGAACACGTCTTTAGAGAAATCCGGCTCCCGTACCCGCCACGGGTCGATCTTTCAGAAAATACGCAACGATTTTCGATTTTTGCCGAAAACCGTAATGAGGGGTGGCGGTATCGTGCGCACGAATCTCTCCTTCAAATGGGCGGGTGGGTCGAAGTTGGTCTTGGCTCGCCAGCTGGTGGCTGAGCCGGTCGGGCTCGGAAGGTTCTGTTCGACAACTCACTCCCGTCGCCGAAGGCGGTTGATTCGTGCATCTTCGGTGCCGTCTTTCCTCGACGATGCTCCGCATCGCCTGCGTCAGACGGCATCCGAATCTGCACCGAATCCCCTCGCCTCGGCTCGGTCCGGAGTTGTCGAACAAAACCTGGGCTGCGGCGGAACGGTTTCCCGATCCGCAAAACAGAGCTTTCGTAGCGAGCGTATCTTCGATGGGATGTTCGATGAGTAAGTCCATCTTCGACGCGCTCGGCGGAGGCCGAGCCGGCAGTTTCGTCCTTGTGGCGAAACGGTCGGATTTGCCCGGTGCGGGTTTGTTGATGCGCCGAAGTTCGGTCGTGGCGTGAAGATGGGCCTGTGCCAAGTGGAGTGCCGCAGCGGCGTCGATGTAGCTAGTAAGTTGTGGCGTCGGGGTGGGCATGTGCCTGGCGCATGACCTATCCGAGGTGGCTTGAAAACGGGGCGGGCTTTGCCCGTTGACCTGTGGACATTACAAGAAAATCCGCGACGCCCATGCCGGCGAATTTCGCCGGTAGACACACCGGTATGCCGTCGTGGAGGCGCTGTGCGCCGGTGTCGAGTCATGGGGCTCGAGCCGTGGTTTTTGAGGGAGGATGGCCGCCTGGCTTTTTAGCTGCACAGGCTGATTCACCGGCGGGGTGAACCCGCCGGGGTCTTGGGGCTCGTCTGGGCGCCTCGGTTAGCTGCACAGGCTGATTCACCGGCGGGGTGAACCCGCCGGGGTCTTGGGGGCCGAGTCAATGGGCGGATAAACCCTGAGGCACTGTGTGGCGACTGCGAGCACTCCCTCGCGTGACAGATCAGAACCGAACCCCGGTACCAACTGATAAGGCGAGCAGACTCGTTTGGAGACGCAGAGGTGTATCACCATCCGCGGTCGATGCAATTTCCCATCCGTACCAGTTACTGAGTTCGATGTAGAACCTGAGGAAACGGCTAGGCTGCACGGCGACGCCCATATTAAAACCGCCGAACAAGGTGGTGTGGAAGCTATCAACGTCAGGGGCGAGCACGACGTCGCTTCGAGCAGTCCGCTGGTCCACAGGGACGCTCAAGGCTAGGAGTGGGCCGACAAACCCGTGAATGCCCTCGTCTTTGCCGATGTGTCCCAGTAGGCCGAGGTCGGCCGTCACGTAAGTGAGGTCGTTTCTGCTGTAGTGACCGCCGCCGATGCCTCCCACCAACGCGGCCGAGGTGTCGTCGTCGACCTCTAAGTCGTATCGCAACAGAACACGCGCAGAATTGCGGCCAGCACTCACTTCCTGCGCCTCCACACCGAAATCGCGACCGGTCATTGCGTCTATGCCGATGCGGAGTGTGTCTGTTGCTTGGTAGCTCGCTGTTCCCTCCACAAGTCCGGTGCCCCCCTCGACAAGGCCGCCGACACCACTCGCAGTTGCTGCGAGTTCGATGTCTCCCTGTTTGGCGGGTAGCGCCAGCCCGGATAGGTTCGCTGTGGGTGGTGGAGAGGTCGTTGCGCAGGACGCTAGCAGTGTAGCACAGCTCAGTAGTAGGGCGTTCGACAACCCACCGGCGGAATGAACTGTTGAAACTCGTCTCATCTGGCCCCCCGTGCGTGGAGTTCGACGTGTCGTTGGGAGTCTTACCTTACAGGCTCTTCAAATACATCACCAGGTCGTCGATCTCCGCCTCGCTCAGGTGGCTGGTCTTCCCGTGCACCCCCCCCGCGCTGCGGGTCGTCACGACGTTGCGAAGCGTGGCGGCCGAGCCGTCATGCAGGTAGGGGGCGGAGTTCCAGATACCGTGCAGCGTGGGCGTGTCGATGCCTGTAAGCTCGCCGCCAAGTCGGTTTCCCGATGCGTCGGTCAGTGTGCCGACGTCGTGTAGCTTCGGCGAGCCCTCGGAGAGCCACGCGCTGTCGGTCAGGCGAGGGCCGCTGTGGCAGTCGGTGCAGCCGGTTTCGGCCGACTCGAAGATCGTTTTGCCGCGCGCGGCGCTGTCGGTGAGGGAGCCGTCGGGGGTGCGGTAAGGGCTTCGTGGGTAGCTGGAGAGCGACGAGACGTAGGCGGCCAAGGCGTCGAGGTCGTCGCTGAGGCCGGCTTTGGGGTCGCCCAGAGGCTCGGCGGTGCTGCCCGAGGTCCAGTCGGCCTCGTCGAGCAGTCCCAGGCCGCCGAAGTGCAGGCGGATGTCGTTTTCGAAGTCGTGGACCTCGTCGAAGTTGCCCGACCAGTGCATCGGGCCGTGGGCGGCGCCCTCGCGACCCAGAAGCGAGATCGTGTTGCGGATGCCCTCGCCGCGGTCGGTGAAGTCCCAGGTGCGCCGGTCGGCTTCGCCGTCGAGGTGGCAGTGGGCGCAGGCGATGTAGCTGTCCTTGGCGAGCCGGGGGTCGAAGGCGTCGTTGAAGAGCTGCTTGCCGCGAAGGACCTCGTCGGAGAGCGGCTCCGAACTCGGGATCTGCAGGCGCGCGTGCGGCTCGGCGAGGCTGTCGAAGGCGTCGGTTTTGTAGACGACGACTTCGCGCGACATGTAGGCGTCGACGAAGAGGTATTGGCCGTCGGGCGACAGCGCCAGGCCCTGCGGGGCGAAGCCGACGTCGAAGATGGCGCCGGCGTCGATCTCTTCGAGCATGTCGTAGCGCTCGATGGTGCGGCTTCCTCGCATGGCGACGTACAGGTAGTCGCCGCGGGGGCTGAACACCGCCGCCGAGGCCAGGCCGCGGTCGTCGAAGAGCTTTCTGCGCTCGCGGGCCTCATCGCCGGTCTCGAGGTCGACGAATGAGACGACCGCGCGCACCATCGACTGGTGGTCGAGGGGCTCGTCGTTCAGGTATTCGCCCTGGGCGATATTGGCCTGTAGGGAGGGGAGGGCGGCGAAGTCGCCGGTGGGCGACACGGCGATGGGGTCGAGGTAGCTCGGCACGCCGCCGGTTTCGGTGTCCGAGGCGAGCTGGTCGTCGAATTCGAGCCACCAGCCGGTCGTCTCGCCCGAATCGAGGTCATAGATCGCCACTCTGCCCCAATCGTCGGACGATCTCCAGCGGGTCACGCCCAGGCGCTTGCCGGGGAGCACGGCGATGCCGCGAGCGTCCTCGATGACGTGAATGCGCTCCTCGACGACGGGGACGCCCGAGTCGAGCGAGATGCGCGCGACGCCGCCGGTGCCCTGCAGCGTGACGTACAACTCGCCATCGTAGGCCACCGCGCCGAAGGGTCGGTCGCCCCAGTCGAGGCTCAGAGTCGTCGCTTCGCCGTCGAGGGTGTAGATGCCGACCTTGTCGACCGCCGGGCAGGTCGCGACGAGGCGCTCACCAAGCTGGGCGACCGTTCGCGGCTCGTCGCAGGTGGCGATGCGCTCGACCAACTCGAACTCGCCCGCGTCGGACCAGCCGTACACGGCGAGCTCGTCGCTGTCGGGGCTTACGATGGCCAGACGATTGTCGGGGAGTGTGATGATGGAGCTGCTCGCCTGCGGCGAAAATGTCGGTTGCTCGGTCACCGAGATGACCACACCGTCGCTGCGGCTTCGTCCGTAGGCGTCGTAGACGGTGAGCACGGCGCGGTAGCGGCCAGGCTCGTCGAAGCTGATCTCGGCGGTGGGCGTTTCACGTGGATCGTCCCAGCCGGTGCCGTCGCCGAAGTGCCACTGGTAGCTCACCGCGCCGGTCGACGCCGAGCCGTCGAGGGTGACCGACTCGCCGACGAGCGCGTAGCGCGACGCGCCGGCGTTAGCCTCGAGCGGGGCGCTGGAATCAGTGTCAGACTCGGTGTCCGACACGGTATCAGACACCGTGTCGGCCGCGTCTGCGCCGGCGTCGGGCACAAGGTCGGCGTCCGCGCCGCCGTTGCTGTCGTCGCAGGCGCCGAGACAAGTGCACAGGAGTCCGACGAGCAAGATCGTGACTGGGCGAGAATGTCTCAAGGCGCGTCCACCGTCGAAAAGGTCATCTCGAAGGGCTCTTCGATGGCGTTGCCGTTGTAATCGGTGATGCCACCGGCGGGGACCTCGAGCGTGTAGGTCTTGCCGGGCTCCAGGCCGTCTTCCGGCCAGAAGTTGACGATATTCTCCTGGACCGAAAGATACCCGTCGACGCGGGTTTCGGCCGGGTCGGTGCCCGTCTCGTAGACACGCACCGAGCCCGCCCAGGCGCTCTTGACCGCGATCATCTCGTTGAACGTGAGCCCGATGCGCGAGGTGAGCGGCAGATTCTGGGCGCCGTCTTCGGGCCAATTCCAGGTCACCGTGGGCGCGCCGGTGTCGGGCTCTTTGAGGTAGGGGGCGACCGCGCTGGCCTCGCCGTCGGTGGCGTCGTCGTCGCAACTGAGCACGATCGTGTTGCCGATGGGCGTAGCCGTATCGAGGTCGCCGTCGAGGTCGAGCTTGGCGACCTGCTCGATGTTGGCCAGGTCGCTGATGTCGTAGACCCCGGCAAAGCGCGACTCGCCGACGATTGCGTGGTTGTCTTTGACGAAGACGTAGCCGCCGTTGCCGTCGCTCAGGTACGAGCCGGCCAGGGTCGGGTTTTGCGGGTCGTGGATATCGTAGACGAGCAGTCCGCCGCCGCCTTCTTTGCGGGCGTAGTAGATGTAGCCGTTGGTCGTGTTCGAGAAGTAGGCCTCGCGCGGCTCTCCCTCGGGGTCTTTGACCTGGAAGTCGCCGCCGGGGATGGGCTGCGGGTTGGCCGGGTCGCTCACGTCGAGCAGGAGGCTTCGGGTCCCCTCGGAGGTGGTGACCACGAGCAGGTTACCGATGACCTGGATCTGGCCGAGTTGGACGACGGGCTCGGGCACGTAATGGCCCACCTGCACGGGATTGAGCGGGTCGCTGGCGTCGATGATGTAGATGCCGCTGAGCGAGCCGGCCGCGTAGACGTAGGGCCCTTGCCAGAAGACGCTGAAGACGATGCGCTTGTAGGCGTCGGGGTAGCGAAACCCCTCGACTTCGAAGCGCGAGACGACCTCGGGTTGGGTCGGGTCGCTCACGTCCCAGAACTCCATGCCCCCTTTGTAGGGCGTGCGCGATTGGTTGACGACTGCCCAGCGCCCGCCGATGGACGAGAACCCGATGGAGTGCGTCTCGCGCATCTCCTCGGAGAGGCCCTCGCCGACCTTCTGCGGGTTGCACGGGTCGCTCACGTCGAAAAAGCTCAGTCCCCCGCCGCCGATGATCCCGCCTGCTTCGTGCGCCCAGGGCATCACCAGGTAGCCGTCGTACATCACCACCAGGTTGTGGTGGTTGCGGTCGTTTTCCCCGCCGTCCAAAAAGGCGCAGTTTTGGTAGAGCTGGTCGTCGGTGAAGGTGACCGCGGGGCCGCCGGGGCCGTGGTTAGCGGGCCAGGCACCCGGATCGGGGTAGGGGCGAGGGCCGTCGGGCTCGGTGTCTTGCTGGGTGTCGGAGCTGGTATCGGAGGCCGTGTCGGTGCCGGTGTCATCGCTCAGAGCCGCATCAGCGGGCGAGGAGGGGCTGTCGTCACAGGCGCTCAGCAGCGGAAAAGCGAGGCTGGCACAGACGAGACTGGCGAAGGCGGTTTTGCGGAAGGCCACGGGGCACCTCGAGGCGGCAGTTGTGTGCTTGCCGCAACAAGATGCCAGCCGAGGCCTCTCGATTCAACATGCGCCGTGGGTTCAGTCCTCGTCGGCGTCTTCGTAGACGTCGTCGATATTGTCTTCGTAGCGCTCGTAGATCACGCGACGCTTGAGCTTGAGCGTGGGAGTGAGCACTCCGTTTTCGGGGGTCCACTCGTCGTCGACGATGATCACTTTGCGAGGCCTTTCGTAGTTCTTGAAGTCTGCCGACTGCTCTTCGATCTCGGACTCGATGAGCTCGCGCACCTCCGGGCGTTGGGTCAGGTTGTCAGTGGGCACGCCGTTCTTCTCGGCCCAATGCTGGAGCGCCTCTTTGTCGACATTGACGATGGCGACGTTGAACGGGTGGTTGTGCCCCTCGAGCATGACCTGGTCGACGTGCGGGGCGAGCTTGAGCTTTTCTTCGAGGGGGCCGGGGCTGACGTATTTGCCGTTGGAGAGTTTGAACTCCTCTTTGGCGCGCCCCTCGATCCACAGAAAGCCATCTTCGTCGATGCAGCCCAAGTCGCCGGTGTGGAACCAGCCGTCCTCGTCGATCACCTCGGCGGTCTTGTCGGGCTTTTTGTAGTAGCCCTTCATGATGTTGGGCCCGCGCACGCAGACCTCGCCGAACTCCGATTCGTGCTCCTTGTGCTTCTCGATTTTGACCTCGACGCCAGTCACCGGCTTGCCGACGCTGCCGATCTTGTGCTGGCCCGGGGCGTTGACCGATACAATCGGCGAGGTTTCCGTGAGGCCGTAGCCTTCCATCACCGAGATGTGCATGTTGTCGATGAAGTAGGCGATCTCGGGGCTGAGCTTGGCGCCGCCGCTGACGGCGTACTTGAGCCGGCCGCCGAAGCGCTGGCGCACCTTCTGGAAGACGAGCTTGTCGTAGAATTTGTCGAGCAGCTTGGTGGTCGTGTGCGCCTGGCCCTCCTGCTGTTGTTGGTTGCGCAGCCGATCGGAGTTTTGCAGCGCCTTCTCGAACAGCGTCTTCTTGAGGCCGCCTTCCTCCTCGAGCTTTGTTTGGATGCCGTTGTAGATGCGGTTGAAGATACGCGGCACGCTGAACAAGAGGGTGGGGCGAATCTCCTGGAGGTTCTCGGTGATCGTCGAGATGCTCTCGACCAGCCCCATCGACGCGCCGGTGGCGAACATGCCGTGCAGCTCGGCGGTCTGCCCGAAAGAGTGCGCCCAGGGCAGAAACGACAGGCTGATATCGTCGGGGGCGATGATATTGAAGCTGTGGATGGCCTCGACGTTCGAGGCGATGTTGTGGTGGCTGAGCAGCACTCCCTTGGGGTCGCCGGTGGTCCCCGAGGTGTAGATCAGCCCGCAGATATCGTCGCCGTCGGGCTCGACGGCCTCGACGTTGGGCTCGGAGCCTTCGAGCAGGGCGTCGAAGCTGTCTTCGCGCGGGCCGTCGAAGTGGACGATATGATCGAGCGAGATGTCGCCGGCCTCGCACATTTCGGCGAGGGTTTGACGGATGTCGGCGTTGGCGACAAACGCGATTTTGGCGTCGCTGTCGTTGATGATATACGCCCATTCCTTCTCGGCCTGGGCTTCGTACATCGGACACCAACGCGCGCCCAGGGTGTAGGTGGCGTAGGCGCCGATGGCCCACTCCGGGCGGTTGTTGCTGATGATGGCGACGGTATCGCCATGCTCGACGCCCATGGACGCCAGGGCCGCGCGGCAGCGCTCGACGCGCTCGCCGAAGTCGGCGTAGGACATCCACTGGTACTGGCCGTCTCGTTTGACGCCGAACAGTTTTTGCTCGGCAAAATGGTCGATGCTGTGGTGATAGATCTCGACGAGGTTGCGGTACTCGAGATCCGTAAGCGATTCGTAGGTGGTGTAGTCGAGCGCCACGGTCGCCTCCCGGCTGTGGAGAGTTGTTGGCGGCCAAGCCACCTCGAAATGTGGTCGCGGCCAACGCAAAAGCAATGTCGCGGGGGGTTGCGATGCGCCCACACCGGTGGTTGAATAGGTCCACTGTCCCAAGCGTCGAACCGGCGTCGACCTCGTGTTGACTCCCCATAGACCGAGTTAAGTTTCACAGCGTATTTCTTATAGCCTCCCACTTGGAGCGGCGAAGATGAACTTTGTAGATACACGCAGTTCTGGCAGTACCCAACGCGCGCTGGTGGCGCTGTTGACGACTTTCGTGCTCGCTGCGGCGGGTCTGGGCGCCAGCGGATGCGCCACGGGCACCGGCGGCGAAGTGACCGACGCGGCGGCCGACGTGCTGTTGCCTCCGCGCGAGGAGGAGCGACTGGGTCGCCAACTCCAAAGGCAAGTGCTCGAGGAGATGACCGTTCTCGAGAACGAGAGCGTCCAGCAGTATGTGGATCAATTGGGCGCCAAGGTGGTGCGCGCGGCCGGCGGCAAGCCCAAAGGCATCGACTACTCGTTTACCGTACTCAAAGACGACCAGGTCAACGCCTTTGCGATGCCCGGCGGAGACATTTACGTCTACACCGGGTTGATGAAGGCCGCCAAAAGCGAGGCGGAGTTGATGAGCGTGCTCGCCCACGAGGTCGCCCACGTCACCGAGCGTCATATCGCCGAGCAACTCGTCGCCCAGTATGGTCTGCAAGCGCTCGCCGGCGCCGCGTTGGGCAACAACCCGGGGGTGGTCTCCCAGATCTTGGCCAGTGTGGCCGGCCAAGGCTATTTGCTCAAGTTCAGCCGCTCGGCCGAATCGCAGGCCGACCGCACCGGGCTTCGCTACCTGGTGCGCGCCGGGTACGACCCGGCGGCCTTCGTCGACTTTTTCCAGACGATGGAGCAGCAGGGAGGCGCGCGGCCGCCCGAGTTCTTGTCGAGCCACCCCTCTCCGAAAAATCGAATCAGTCAACTGCGCCAACTCATCGCGCGCATCGATAATCCGCCCACCGAGATGGGCCGAGAGCGCTACCAGCAGATGCTGCAGACCTTGAACGGCCAGCCGGCGCGTACCGGCAGCGGCTCGACTGACGACACCCGGCGTCGGCGCAGCACCACCGACGACGACAGCGCGTCGGAGACCGACGACACCACCCAAGACACCAATACCGACACGCAGAGGCGCAGGCGTCGGCGCTAACTGGTTGAAAGGACACCGGAATTGACCCGTTTAGGCGCGCGGCTATCTTGTCCTCGCAGGCTCCTTCAGCCGTGGAGGACGAGATATGACCGTATCGCCAGACAGACATCCTGAAGAGAAGTACTCGAATGTCACCGAAGGGGATGTCGCACAGCGCCCTGAAGAAGAGAGTAGCCAGTCGACCGCTTTGAAGATTCTCTTGGTGGTCGCGCTCATTGCCGTGGGCGTCTTAGGCATATATGTCGCCGTGGTGCTCTTTTCAGCGGCGCTCCAAGGACCCTTCGAGGGACCGGCGCCGGAGGTCGAGCAGCGACAGCAGACTCCGGCCGAGGAGGCCAACCAGCCTCTCGAAGAGACGATCCCGGTCGACTAGGCGGACGTCTCGTCTCGGGTGCGCAAACACACAAAACCCGGCGGCTCCGCAGATGGAGCCGCCGGGTTTCTTTTTTGCTTGTTTGCGGGCCTCTCGCCTCTCAGATGTCGACATCGCCCAGCGCTTTGACCGCGCCGGTGTCGAGCAGCACTTTGGCCAACTCAGGGCAGCCCTGCTGGCTGGCTTCGACCATCTTCTCGAGTGTAGGGATGTCTTTGAACGGGGTGGGCTCGTCGGGCAGCAAGAGTTGCTGGCAGACCTGCCGGCGCGCGCCGGGCTCGCGCATAAAGTCGATGGTGGCCTCGTAGGCCTCGCGCTCGGCGTCGGCGAGTTGCTCGTCGTCGGCGCCCAAGATCGCTTCGGTAAATTGTTGCTGGGTGGTGCAGCGCATCACGTCTTCGACGACCTCGATGCACTGGGCCATGATGGGGCCGGTCTCCTTGGCCAACTCGCTGCCTTCGGCGCCGGCGCGCATCGTCTCGTCGGGGCGGGTGGCCTGCTCTTCGGGCGGCTCGCCCTCGACGGCCTTGGGCGTGGCGCCCGGAGTTTGTTCGGACTGGGAGCCGGCGCGAGGATGCTCGTCACAGGCGCCCTGAGGACACCCGGCGATGAGCGGGAACGATGCGACTGCCAACAACATAAACCACGGTCGGACGTTCATCCTCGGCCTCCCTGGCCGGTTTCCCGGGCCAATATTCGATTCATGACTCCGGTTTGAAGGTCGCCACGTGGCGTGCACCGTCAACGCGGTCCGTCGACGAGTCGGGCAGGCTGCAGACAGGCTATTGTGGCTCGTCGAGCAGTTCGCGCACCGTGCGGGTCAGCCCGTCGGGAGTGAACGGCTTGCGCAGCACGCGGGTGTGCGGCGAGTCGGCCTCGGGGCCTCGATATCCGGCCAAGAAGAGAATTTTGATGTCCGGTTGCCCGTCGCGAAGCTGGGCGACGAGTTTTTCGACGGCGGGCCGAGGCTGGCCGGCGTCGATGATCGCCAGGGAGTAGCGAGCGACGGGGTCGAGCTGGATCGATCCCCCGTGCAGCGGCGCTTCGGTGACGCGGTAGCCCTGGGAGGCGAGGATCTGGGCGGCGAGTTCGCGCACGTCGCGGTGGTCGTCGACGAGCAGAATCTGCTCGCTGCCGACCGCCGGGAAGCCGTGCATCGGAGTCTGGCGCATGCTGTCGACGCTGCTGTCGGCGGTCGGGAAGTACAGCTCGAAGGTGGTGCCGTTGCCGGGCTCGCTCTGCACGGTGATCGCGCCGCCGTACTGGCGCACGATGCTTCGCGCCGTCGCCAGGCCCAGGCCGGTTCCCTCGCCCAGGTCTTTGGTGGTGAAGAACGGCTCGAAGATGCGCTCGGCGACCTCCGGGCTCATGCCGATGCCGTTGTCGGCGACCGTCAATTTGACGTACGGGCCCGAGGAGAGGTGGCGAAGGCTCGGCGGTCGGCTGTTGCCCAGGTAGACGCCAGCGGTGTCAAAGAGCAGCTGGCCGCCGTCGGGCATGGCGTCGCGGGCGTTGACGGTCAAGTTCATCAACACCTGGTCGAGCTGGTTGGGGCTGATGCGGATATTCTGCAGGTCCGGGTCGAGCCGGGCGTCCAGCTCGATGTCTTCACCGATGATGCGCTGGAGCATCGACTCGAAGTCGATCAAGACCTGGTTCAAGTTCACCACCGCCGCGCGAGGTCCGTCATCGCGGCTAAAGGCCAAGAGTTGAGCCACCAGGTCGGTGGCCTGCTTGCTGGCGCGCGCAATCTTCTGGAGGTGCTGGTGGTGGGTCGAAGTCGGGTCGGTGTCGTCGAGCAGCACCCGGCTGTAGCCGGTGATCAAGGTCAGCAGGTTGTTGAAATCATGGGCAATGCCGCTGGCCAACTGGCCCAGCGCCTCCATCTTCTGGGAGTGCTGCAGTTGCTCTTCGAACAGCAGCTTTCGCGGGTCGGCGCTGCGCCACCGCGAGATGTCGCACATGCACATCAACAGGCGCTTTTCGTTGTCCACTTCGGTGGGACGGCACTGGACGAGCACGTCGATCTGTCGTCCGCTGCTCGACTCGAGCTGGAGTTCACACGTCTGCATTGTCGATTCGCGTCGGGCGCGAGCCAACAAAAGTTCGACGGTGTCTTGGCAATCATCGGGAGCGAGTTGGTCGAGCGAGAGGCCGCGCACGTCTCGAGGGTCGCGCTCTAGAAACTCGGCGGCGCGCTGGTTGGCGTCGATGATGCGCCCGTCGAGGGCGACGAGCAGGAGCGCCGCCGGGAAGTGCTCTTCGACAAGATCTGCGACCGAAGTCGAAGTCTCATCGCCGGCTTGAAACGCACTCTTGATCATCCCTTGAACCCTCTGCAGTAGGTCGACGTGCAGCGAACTGCGCATAGCCTCTACAAGCACCGAGGCACACCATAGCACGGAGCGACGCGTAAAGGCAGCTTGCTACAAAGGCAGTGTCCCCCTAACTACGGGATGTACTACTGCAGAGCAAACGCCCGCAGGCGTTCACTTCTTGTCACATCCCCTGAGCTTTTGTAGCTAACGAGTAACAAAATAAGGGAAGCTTACGGCGCGTGTCCAGCCTAAATTTGTTCCTATGTCACCCTCCTTGCTTTTAGGCGAGGCTATGTTTGCCTTTAAGCGAGGGGATGTTGCGCTTAGGTTCGGCACGAAATTCGATCGCTGTAGCTTCGAACAAAGGGATTTGCTGTATGGACCAACATGCCGACCAACCCGGGCCACCGTCGCCTCCCGAAGGTGATTTTGCGCCTGCACCGCCGGCCCAGGTCGACCGGCTCGAGCTGGTTTCTCCGTCCTTGTGGACCCGGGGGATGACAACCGCGGCCGTGATGCTGGTGGTCGCAGGGCTTTGGTTCAGCGACTTCATCTTGGCGGTCTTCCAGGCCCAACAGGTCTCCTGGCAAATCTGGGCGATGGTGTTGGGGCCGCCGTTGGCTTTTGCTGCGTATTTGGGGTGGCGATGGTGGGACAAGCCGGCCGAGTCACGCGCGATTGTCTTCGAGGACGAGCGTGTGCTGCTGCCGGTCTCGTCGAACTCCAAGCGCACCGTCGAACTCGCCTACGGGGACGTCAAAGGTGTGTTGGCGATGACGCGCGGGCGAAGCGAGTCCGTGCTCGTCGACACCGGCAGCAAGACGCTCGGTTATGCCGACGGTGAGTTCGAGCGCCCCGACGGGACGATGCTGCTGCGCCAAGAGCTCTTCCGACGCATCCACCAACTCCCCAACGCCAGCGAGGTCCTCGCCGGGATGCGCGAGCGTCAAAAACTGGCGCGCATCGCCACGTCCAAAAAGGCGACGGTGACCAAGGCGCTTTTGGGTATCTTGGCCGTCTATTTCGGTGTCGAACTGTGGATGGGCGTCTCCGAGGATCCATTCGGGCTCATCGAACTTGGGGCCAACGCGCCTGCGCTCATCGATCAGGGGCAATATTTCCGGCTGATCTCGGCTAATTTCCTGCACCAAGGCTGGATGCACATCATCTTGAACGGCATCGCGCTGCTCTTTTTGGGCACCGCCGTCGAGAAGTTGGTGGGCTCGTGGCGCATGCTACTCATCTATCTGTTGGGCGCCCTGGGCGGCTCACTGGGCTCGTACTTGGCCGGCCCCGGCATGGTGTCGGTGGGCTCGTCGACCGCGATCTTCGGGTTGTTCGGCGCCTTCCTCGCCCTGCATGTGCGCTACTGGAAGTCGCTTCCTCCGCCGTTTCGTCAATCGGTGGCGTGGTGGGTGGTCATCATCGGGATCAACGCCGGTCTTCCGGTCGTCGTGCCGATCATCGATTATGCTGCCCACGGCGCGGGCTTTGTCGTCGGCGGAGTGGCGGCGTGGCTGCTCGTCTTGCCGATGAAAGATCTCAAGCCCGACCACCGTCCGTCGATGATCACGCGGGGCATTACCGTGCTGATGAGCGCGGTGTTCGTCGCCGGCCTCGTCCAGGCCGCTGTCTACGCGTTCGAGACACATCCGCAAGACGAGGCGCAGGTCTTTGGAAGCATGCTCGACGAGGCTCTCGAGAGCGAGTCGGCTCCCGAACAGGTCAACTTCATCGCTTGGTCCACCGCGATCGATCCGGACGCGAGCCGCGAGCAACTCGAAGAGGCGCGTCGCGCGGTCGAGAAGGTGGTCGACGAGCAGGACGACCGCCTCGAGATTCGCGATACACTCGCTACGCTCAATTACCGCTTGGCACGCAAGTTGTCTGGAGATAGACGCCTCGAGCTCATCGACGAGGCTATCGACATCGAAAGGGCCGTGTTCCGAGAGGCGACGCCGACTTCGGGGCTCATGGGCGACGGCAAGGTCACCTTTGCCAGCCAACTCGCCCGATTCTTGAGCTACCGCCGCGAGATTGCCGGGCCGATCATCGAAGACAATGTGTTCGCCGAGCCGCCCACACTACGCTTCGACCCGTCTGACGACGGTTCGATGGTGATTCGTGCGCCGGGAGGCGCTGCGTCCACGTCCGTGGCCATCTACGCGTCGGCGCGTGTCGAAGGGAAGGTTCGCGGGCTGGTCTTGACCTGTCTCGAGGCGGGCAAAGAGGAGGCGACGATCGACAACCACGATGCGCTAGCCAAGTGGCCGAATAACCTTCGGCTGGTCACCGGGCTCGTCGAGCCGGTCGACACGTGTGACACCGAGCTGCAGTTCTGGCCGATGTCGCCCGAGATCCAGAAGCTGCCGTGAGCCCGTTCAGTTGGGCTTGCCCCGAAGCTCGCGGGCGAGCCGGGTGAGCACGCCCTGCATCGCGTCGGTGATGTGGCGGTAGTGCTCCTCGACGTTGTAAGCGTCGTCGACGCTGCCGTCGAGGCAGACCGGCTCGAGCACTTGGATGCGAATATCCGACGGCAGCGGCACATGGATCGAGGCGGGGCCGAGCACGAGCCCGAACGGCGCGCCCAGCGCGATCGGAAAGACCTTGATCCGAAAGAGCTTGTCGAGCTTGAGCTTATGGGCGATCTGGTCGCCGCGAGTGATCACAAACCAGCCGTCGTGCGCTCCGGCGGAGACCACCGGCACGATGGGCACGTTGGCGCGCAGCGCGATTTTGATGAACCCGTTTCGCCCGCCGAAGTCGATCTTGTCGCGCTCCGAGCTCGGCCGGTGGGTCTCCCAGTCGCCGCCGGGATAGACGAGGACCTTCCTGCCTGCGCAGAGCGCGTCGATGGCGTGCTCGCGCGAGGCGGGCTGGGCGCCGGCACTTTCCAGAAATTGCTTCACCCCAGGCACCCGGAACAGCGCGTCGTGGGCCAGCGGCACGGGCACGTCCTGGAAGTTGGTGTGCTCGGCGAAATGGCGCAAAAAGATGAACATATCCGGCGCCATCACCCCGCCGTTGTGGTTGCCCACGAGCAACGCGGGCCCGTCGGGGATGCGGTCGAGGCCGTCGACCTGCGGGTGGAAGTAGCGCTCCAGATGCTTGATGATTGGCGTCACGCGCCGGTACAGCTTGCGATTTTTTCGTAGCGTCTCAGACACGGGCTTTCCTGGGGCGGAATCTCTTTGCACTGCGCTCAAAATGGCAATACGGTGACGTCTATGCGCCATCGCTGACAACTTGCGCACTGTGAAGTGTTGGATCAAAGGTCCAGTGGATTGAATCAACTGTAACGAAAGAGGAATGCAGATGACATCGCTGAAAGTATGGAAAGGGCTATTCGTCGTCGCTGCTATCGCTGCTCTGGCGGCGTGTGGAGACGACGACGGCGAGGGAAACGGCACGCAGAATAACGGCGAGCCGCAGGGCGCCACGGCGACCTTCGAGACCTACAACGTCGGACTCGCCCGCGGCTTCGTGCCGCAGGCCGAGGCGCGCGTGCAACCGGTGGCCGACGCGATCGCGCAGTCGCCGGCGGACGTGATGTGCCTGCAGGAGGTCTGGTTGTTCCAGGACGAGCAGGGCGAGTGGTCGACCGGCCAGATCGACGCGCTGACAAGTGGGGCGTCGGAGAGTTTCCCGTACAACTACTTCGAGGTTACCGAGCTCGGCGAGAGCGTCAGTTGCAGCCAGGAGGAGGCCGACCCGCTCGAGACGTGCGTGCGCGCCAACTGTGACGGCGTCTCCAACGACGAGCTGAGCACCTGCGCGCTGAACAACTGCGGTGAGGAGCTCAACGGCCTGTCGAGCCCGTGCCAAGAGTGCGTCTTCGGCCAAATTGGCGGCTCGATCGACGATATCCTCAACGCGTGCACCGGCGACGGCGCCAGCGAGTTCTCGTATAACGGCCACAATGGCTTGTTGTTGCTGAGCCGCCACGAGCTGCGTGACACCGAGATCACGAGCTTCGAGAGCACCATCGTCCAGCGAAGCGCGCTGCACGCGGTGATGACGGTGCCCGAGTTCGGCGACGTCGACGTCTACTGCACCCACCTGGCTGCGAACCTGAGCGACGTGCCTTACCCGGGCGACGCCTTCTCGGGCTACGAGGAGGAGCAGGCCGCCCAGATCGACGCGCTGCTGGCCTGGATCGACGAGACTTCGACCACCGGCAACGTCGTGTTGATGGGCGACATGAACAACGGTCCGGCCAAAGGCGAGCTCGACGCCGAGTTTGCTGCGAACTATCAGAAATTCGTCGACGCCGAGTACGCCTCGCCGTACATCGCGCAGGACTCGCCGGAGTGCACCTTCTGCGGGACAAACACGCTGGTGGGCGGCGACTCGAACAAGGCCATCGACCACGTCTTCTTGGACTTCACCATGCCGTACGGTCTGCTCGACGTGGCGCGTGTTTACGACGAGACGGTCGACGTGGGCGGCGAGCAGCTGCACCTGTCCGACCACTACGGGGTGCGCGTGACGGTCGAGAGCCAAGAGTAAGCAATATCGGAGCGAGGGCATCTCGCCCTCGCACCGAGTTATTCGGGCACGATTCGCAGAATCTTGTCTCCGTCGGGCGGGCAACTCCCCCGCCCGTCACAATTGCTGGTGGTCACGTACAGATGGCCGTCGGGTCCCATGATGACCTCGCGAAGCCGCCCGTATCCTTCGGGTGGATCGCCCACAAAATAGGTCTCGTGACGTTCGACCCGGCGGCTGTCGCCGTCGAAGGCGACTCGGTGCAGGTGTCTCGAGCCGAGCGTGCCCACCATCAAGCTTCCCTTCCACTCGCCGATGGCGTCGCCCGTGTAGATGGCCGCGCCTCCCGGCGGCACCGCGGTATCCCACGTCAACGAGGGCGGGCTCATCTTCGGCTCGTCTTGGCATCCGTAGATCGTCGGCCAGCCCAGGTTCTCGCCGGGGACGGCGACGTTGATCTCGTCGTGGCCGGTACGGCCCATCTCGCCCGACGGGCCGTGGTCGCTCACCAACATCGTCGACGTGTCGCGCCAGTCGAATCCCTGCGTGTTGCGCACGCCGATGAGGTAGACGGGGCTGTCGCCATAGGGGTTGTCAGGCGGGATGTCGCCGCCGGGAGTGACGCGCAGCACCTTGCCGGCGAGCACCTCGGGGTCTTGGGCGTAGTCCGGGTTTCGGGCGTCGCCGGTGCCGATATAGAGCATGTCGTCGGGTCCCAGGCGCATGCGTCCCCCGTTGTGGAAGCGCGCGGCGGGGATATCGTCGACGATGACCTTCTTGGGACGAGCACTGAGCGCCTCGCCGTCTTGGCTTAGCTGCCACATCTCGACGCGGTTGACCGTCGCGTCGCCTTTGTCGGCCGTGTAGAAGAGATAAAACCGGTGGTTGGACTCGAAGTCCGGATGGGCTTGAATGCCCAGCAACCCGCCCTCACCGTTGGCCGCGACCTCGACGGTGGCGACGGGAGCGTTGACGAGTCGGCCGTCACGCACCAGTCGTAGCCGGCCGGCCCGTTCGGTCACCAACAAGTCTCCGTCTCCCATAAATAGGATGCCCCATGGGACTTCGAGGCCGTCGACGACCTCCTCGGCGCGCACGGCGACCTCGCCGCGCGGTCCGTAACCCCGCTCGACAAGTCGGCAGTAATCCTGCGATTCCTCCCCTGTTGAACTCGGTTCGTCGCCGGTTCGGGTTGGGCGGTCGGGTGGCGGTCCGCCGCCGGTCGGGTTATCGGTGCTGCTCTGCTCGAAGTTCGATGCATCCTCCCGGGCGGCCTTACGCTCACACCCGCTAAGTATCACAGTCATGGGCAGAGCCAAGACCAAGAGCCAACTCATTGATCGACGCGTCATTCATTCCCCCCAGTCCGTCTGAGAACGCCCGACTACAATGTATTCACGTCTCCTACATTGTCGCTAGTCGTCACTGTTGCCCCGACTTACATGTTTCAAGTAGGGGCGGAGCGCCGGATGGCGGCCGAGGAGTCCGTCGAGCCATTGGCGATCTCGCTCATCAGGCGTCCGTCCCGGCGTGCGCTCGGTCCAGGTGGCGGAATCTTCCGGGTCGTACACGTGCAGGTGTTCGAAGTCTGTGCGCCCGTAGATGATCCGCTCGTTTCCGAATGCCGCAAAGCCGCTGCCTCCTCGTAAATTCCAACGCGCGCTGTTGACGCAAAAGGCGGCGCGATCTGCGTCGACAGGCGTGAGCAGGCTCTCTCCATCGAGCCCATCGAGGCCGGCCTGGGACGTCATGTCCTCGACATCCCACAGGTCGAGCACGGTCGGCACGACGTCGACCGTCGAGACCCACCGGCGCTCGTTGTCTCGTAGGGCTTGTGCGCCCGCTGACGTCGTGGGCGCCCACTTGTCGGGCACATACATAAACATCGGGATGCGGGCGATGGAAGGGTGGCACGAGCTTACGCGCAGCCCGTCTTGCCACACCTTCTGGACCTGCTCGCGATCGTCGGCGTCGACGTCGTAGAAAAATTCGGAGTGGTCGGCTACGAACACGATCACCGTGTCCTCGAGTAGCCCGCGCTCGGAGAGCGTCTGGACCATGCGCCCGAACATCCCATCGGTTAGCGCCACCGAGGCGTCGTAGACGTCGCGAATCGACTCGAGAGGCCAGTCGACATCATCTTTGGGGAGAAACGGAAAATGCGTGGCGTTGGTCTGCACGACGCCCAAGAAGGGGCGCTCGGGGTCGAGCTTGTGGCGAAGCAAGTCGACGAGGGCGTCGGTGGCCAAGCGGTCGTGCACCCCGACGTCGTTGATGATGTCGGCCCCCAGCGTCTCGGCGGTCACCACGTGATCGGGCGGGGCGTCGAGCAACATGAAGTCGTGCAACCCCTGCCAGCTCCACTGCTGCGGGCTGACCAAAAAAGTCTGCGCGCCTGCGGCGCGGGCGTAGTGCCAGACCAACGGGGCGCGGTGCATTGTCTGGCGGTCGCGCGCCATGTAGAGGCCACTCAGGATCATCGGCACCGACAGTTGAGTGTACGCCGAGGCGCTCAGCGCGCGGTCGAATCGATAGATTTCGTCGGGGTGGGCGTCGAAAAAACGCGCCATCTCGGGGGTCGTGGGGCGATCGTGCCCGAAGATCTGCATGCGGTCTCGCCGGAGACTTTCGGCGACAATGATGATGACGTTGGGGCGTGGCGCGTCTCCCTCGGCCTTCGGCAGATCGACGCGGTCGGCCACGCCGAGCGGGCTCGTCGCCTCGCTGGTCATCAGCGCCTTGGCGGCGTGGGCGACGGTGTGGCTGGCGTGAAAATCGGCGGTAAACGGCGACTGGCCCACGGTCATGCCCGCCGGCCAAAAGACCGCCGCGAAGATCCACGGCACCAGCGCCAAAAGGCAGCTTCGCCGAAGCGAGGCGTCGAGCTCGCGTGGTTCGCCGGCGAGCGCGAAGGCCCACAGCCCGGCGAGCGCGCCGACGCCGCCGACGAAGAGCGGCGACAGACGTGTGCCCATCATGCGAAGCGAGGAGGCGGGTTCCTGCCAAAAGTACACGAGCACCGATGGGCTCGGCGCGTGGCCCGCGACGAGGTGGAAGCGCCACACCGATGCACACAAAAGCGCCGCCGGCAGGGCGACCACCGTCGCCCACATCCAGCGGCGCTCGCTCGCGGAGACGAGTCGACTCACCGCCCACCAAAAGAGCCAGGAGAGTCCCGCCGAAGCAAACAGGTTCGACGGGCTCTGGGCGAGGTTGGCGGGCAGGCCCATCTCCCAGCGCACAAAAAAGTCGCCCAGGAGCACGGACAACGGAATGGCGACCCACGCCAGTTGTCGAGCCGACTTCGCCACGGTCCGCTTACGCCTCGTCGAGCGCCAAAATCAGCTCGAGATAGCCGCTCTTGTCGTCTTTGACCTCGGCGATGAGCGTCTGCTGGATGGTGAACGTGTAGGTGCTTCCGTCGGGCATTTCCAGGCGCGGGCGACCGCCGCGAAGCTGGTTGACCTTGGGCGATTCGACCAGAAGCGACGCTTCCATCTGGTCTTCGTGAAGGTACTGCAGCTCGACGCCCTCGATCTCGTAATCGTCGATGAAGACCTTGGCGCCGGCCAGGTTGGCCTGCTTGGCCTGCTCGGCGACCTCTTCGAGCGGGGCGAGCGATTCGTCGGCGGCGTCGAGAAAGTCGGTGTCCGAGAGGGTGCCGTCGAGGGTGGACAGATAATTCCGGACGGCCTCTTGGTCGTAGCCGTCCGGGCTGCTCTCGATACTCTCGAGCACGTTCTGGTGGCGTTCGAGGCGCTCGAGCAGGTCGTCGAGCTTGGTTTGGACGATCGATAGCTTGTCTTGCGTGTTTGTCATGGTTGGTCGTTCAGATCGAAAGTTGGGTTAGACTCCATGTGTGTGCGCAGCCTAACAAACTCTCGGCTGAGACCATAGGAGGCAGACCGTCGAGGTCTGCCTCCTGATGCTCATTCGTCCATCGCGCCGTTTTCGATCCAGGTGCGGATATCGTCGAGCTCGGCCTGGGTCAGGGTGCGCGTGCCGTTGAGCGGGTCGATGGGCATGGCGCTGCCGGTGATCGACTCGTCGTCGGTGATCTTGAGCCACAGGTAGCTCTCCTCGGGGCTGCCCGGCTCGACGAGGTTGAGGTCGGGCTGCTGTTGCGAGGCGCCGAGCAAGGTGGTGTAGGCCTCGTCGTCGGTCAGGTTGAGCTCGGCGGCGGGCTGGGCGCCGCCGTGGCAGCCGCCGCAGTTGGCCTCGAGGATGCGCGAGACGCGCCCCGACCAGGTCACGCCTTCGCCCAGCAGGTTCAGGCTCTCGGGGTCCTCGCTGTACGAGCAGTCTTTGTAGTCGATGGGAGAGGTGCCGTCCGGCGGGCTGTCGGCGTTGGCGTCGAGGCCTTCGACGAAGCAGAACAGGGCGAGCATCTCGGGGATCGACAAGGGCTGGTTGGCCAGGGGCATGCGCGAGCCGGGTACCGGCTCGCCGCCCATCGTGCCGCGCAGGCGGCCGATGAGGTAGCTCTCGTCGGGCTTGCCCGGCTCGAGCAGCGTGGCGGGCTTGGCCTCACGGGCGCCGTAGGTGCCGTTTCGGTTGGTGTCGCCCTGCACGATGCCCACCGACATCAGCTCGTTGATCGTGTCGACCTGGTAGTTGCGCACCTCAGCCATCAGGTGGCGCCCGTCATCCAAGATCCACCAGCGGGTGCGGAAGTTGGCGAAGACCAGGTCTTTGACCTTGCCGTCGGCGTCGACGAACGTGCGGATAAATTGGCCGGTCGAGTACGTTTCGTTGCGGTCGATGTTGACCGGGTCGTGCAGGTAGATGTGCAGGCCGGGTGACTCGGCGTCGGGCATATTCTCGTCGCCGTAGTCTTGCTCTTCTTCGCCCGGGATATACTCGAGCCAGCCAATCTCGATTTCGTTGAAATCGTGGTCGGACAACTTGAAGCGGTCGCCGGGGCGTTCGCAGCGGTCGTAGACCGACTCCCATTCGCCGGGCTGGACGTTGCAGGGGGCGCCGATGGTGCTGAAGAAGTTCGCCGGGGTGCGCAGATCCGGATACTCCTTCTGGTTGTGGCAGACCCCGCCGTTGGGCGTGCATGTGCGGTAGATGACCTTTCGGTGCAGGTCCAGGCCTGTGCGAAAGCGCTGCTGGGCTTCGAGCACCAGGTCGTTGTCACCGGTATAGGGGTCGACCGCCTCTCCCTCGTCGGAGCTGGGGCGGTTAGGCTCGAACTTGATGGTCGAGCCCAGGACCTCCTCTTCGGTCGGCTCGTCGCCGCAACCCGCCAAGAGCGACAAGGCGACGAGGAAGAGTGCTACTCGCAAATTGTGGGTCGTCTTCGTCATATGCGTTCGTACTTCAGATAATGAAGGCCTCGGTTTTAGCAAGGCCTTCTATTTGGGCAGTTAAGGACTTGGGGGCTGCGAATCGTCACACACGCTCATCTCGCAACCCCAAAATCCTTAATTGCTTAAATAGCAGGCGCCGCGCATCTGCAGGGCCACCTCTTCTGCCAAATTTGCTTCAACAGCAGGCGCCGCGCATCTGCAGGGCCACCTCTTCCGCCTCAAGCAAACAAATCTTCGAAGGGCTCGTCGGCCGGGAAGAACTCTTGGTGGTCGCAGCCGAGCACGTCCATCATGGTCTTCATGACCGAGCGGTACGAGTAGACCTTGCCGGTGGCTTTGAGGTCGGCCGGCCGGGTCTGGCCAAAGCTGCGACCGCCGTTGCCTGCGTTTTCGATGATCCCGCCCATAAACGGCATCGACATCCAGCGGGTGGCCAAGTCGCCGCCGTGGTCGCTGCCGCGCGCGCTGTTGAATTTGCTGCCACGCGCGGTGCGGCCGAACTCGCTGCCCATGACCACGAGCGTGTGGTCCCAGTAGGTGCCGCCATCAGGGTGCTCCATCATCTTGAGGGCGACCGGAAGCCCGCTGATGATCTGGTTGAGCTCGTCGATGCGCCGCGGCAGGCCGTTTTCTTCGCCGGAGTGGTAGTCGTAGCCGCCCTGGTTCATGTAGACGGCGGCGCTGCCGAAGTGGAACAGACGAAGCGCCAGGCGCACCCGGCGCCCGGCACGTCCGTCGCCGAAGATCGTCTCCAACTCGCGGTTGCTGATGCCGTCGATCTTCTCGTCGGAGTTGTTGCGGATTTTGAGGGCTTCGCTGTTGAAGACCTCGCTGTACTGCTTGGTGGCGTCGCGCGTCTGCATGTACGCCTCGATGGGCGTCTTATCGGTCTCGTGGACCTTGTCGCGGAAGCGCTCGTCAGCCTTGTCGGACATCTGCTGGGCCCACTCGGGCAGGGTGGAGGCGGCGTCGAAGCCGAAGCTGTCGAACCCGTCGCCACGCAGCACCGGCGGGCGGTAGCCGGCGTACTCGCCGGTGCCCACGGCCATGCCGGAGTCGTCGAGCGAGAAGGCCGGCAGCACCACGTTGCCCTCGGCGCGCGCTTGTTCGTAGCGCTGGCGAAGGCCGTAGTTGATCATGGTGAAGACGCTGGTGCCCGTGCCCACATAGCCTTTTTGAAAACGCTCGAGCCCTGTGCCGTGGTTGCCATCGGCGCGTCCGGCAAACGGCTCGTGGTCGACGCATGGGATCACCGCGATCTGGTTGGAGATCTCGTGGACGGGCTTCATGCCCATGTCCCGGCGCTGCTGGCCGCGCTCGCCGTCGAGGTAGCCCGACCGGGTGAGCAGCTCGCCCACGCCCCATTCGGTGCCGTCGGCGGTGGTGCTCGCCGAGCCGAACGGGTTGAACTTGGCGCCTACCTCGGCATTGAACGCCACCGGAAAGCGAAAGCCGCCGGCGAGCCGGATGTAGAGCAGGTGCTTGACGGTGTTGAACGCCGAGGTCGACGCGATTGCGTCATTGGGCGTCCAGATGGTCGGCATCGCTAACCCCGCGGCCGCGGCCACACCCAGTCCCTTGAGGAACGTGCGTCGGTCGGTGCCTTTTTTGGGTTGGGAGTCCGGGGAGCACTGGGCGTAGCGATCTCTTTTGGTATCGTCGCTCATCTTTTGCGTACCATCAGGTTCTTAGTTCTTGGTTCTTGTCCTCGAACCAAACTTAATAAAACAGCATCTCCGAGCTGCTCAGCAGCGCGAAACACGCCGGACGGGCGAATTCCTCGGCTGTGCACACCTGCCGCGAGCAGGCTTCGCCGTGGTCGCGGGCGTCGTCGAGCTCGCTGCCCGAGGCGCTGCGGCTGAAGAACTTCTTGGTCTGATAGCCCACGATCTTGGCGGCGAGCTCGCGGTCGACGGCCACATCGGGGTCGATGTCGGGCGGCAATAGCATCGAGGCGTCGACGCCGTCGAGATCGCCGTCGAACGACGGGTTGCAGATGCGGTTGACGAAGTTGAGCTGCTGGGCCGTCGTCAAGATGCTCACGATGCGGAAGCGTCCGCCGACGTCGTTTCGGGGGCAGCCGCCCAGCGCTTGGGCCAGCGAGCGGTAGCCGTCGTCGATGTCCCCGTCGTCTTCCAGCGGCCAGCGCGAATTCTTGAGCAGCGCGATGGTGCCCAGCCTGTCGGAGCGCTCCAGATCGCGCGTCTCGGGGATGCGATGGTCGCAATCGCCCAACTCGTAGCCGGTGGTGTGCTCGATGGTGTCGAGCCAAGTCTCGGCGTGCACTTGCTTGAGCGGGCCCCAGGTCCAGCGAAAACGGGTGTCGGTTTGTCCCTGCGCTGACTGCAGGTAGGCGGCCGAGGTGGCCACCGCGAAGTGGACGCTGCGGATGTCGGCGTCGTGCTCGAGCAGGTGGCTGACGAGCTCGTTTCGCACCTCCGGCGCCATCCGGCCCAGGTCATAGCCCAGGTATTGCTCGAGGACGTCGTCGACGGCCTTCTCCCAGAACTCACTCTGGCCGGCCAAAATCTTGCCCGGCAGCTGCAGCTTCTCCCACTCGTGGTCTTTGAGAAGCCCGCTCCACATGACCTCGCCGTCTTCTTCGGCGCGCATGTCGGGTTTGAGGATAAGCTCGTTGTAGCCCCAGAGGACGCTCGTGCACGCGCCTTTGGTCTCGGAATTGACCTCGCCCTCGTCGGTGACGCATTCGTACTCGATGAACGCGTCGGGCAGGCGCTCGCCCAGGTGGGGGTGGTCGTAGTAGCCGTTGTGCCACAGGTTGTAGAGCCGTGCCAAATCGCTGCGCTCGCTTCCCAGCGGCGGGCGGCCCATCAGGAGCCAGAAGAGCGCCTCGGCGCGGTCTCCGGCGGTAGCATACCGACGCGTGAGCACCGGGTGGGCGCTGACGACGGCGGCAAATTGGTCGTAGGGGACCTCGCCGCGGTAGAGCTTTCCGACGAGATCGTCGGCGTCGAAGATACGCACCACGCTGACCGCCTCGTTGTTGTACAGGAGGCGATCGGCCCAGAAGCGCTGGTTGAGCTCGACGAATTCGTCGCGGCTCATCAGGTCGTTGACGACCTCCGCCCAGGGGCGGTCCTTGCAGACGCTGGCGACCTCTTGCTCGGTGGGGAAGCGCCCGATCATGTCGGCGAAGAGGCGTCGGCACGCCTCGGCCGTCTGGACCGGGCGAGGCTCGAGGCCGACGCCCCACAGGCTAGGACACAACCCGCGGTTGACCGGGTTTTGCAGGTCCAAGCTGTTGCAGTAGTCGAGACAGTCTTCCCCGCAGTCGGGAAGCGAGGCGTCGTCGGGTGGGTCGACCTGACGTGTCTGTGGCATGGACTGGTCGACGCCGGCAAACGGTCCGGTGTTGAGCGGACCGTCGTTGCCGACCATCTGCCCCGGTCCTTTGCCAGGATTGATGGGGTCGAAATCGCTCGGCTCTTGCTGACAGCCGCTGGCGACCCAAAGCGCGATAAGACACACCGCCATGGGTTTGACGATGTGAAGCCGGTGACCTGTCCCGGCCGTTGGCCCGGTGAGGCGGAACATGGATGGGCTCCCGAAAAAAGAGCATGAGTTTTGCGTTGCTTGAACTGTTGGCCTCATCTTAGCGGCAGCTGCATGGGCGGTCAATTACACCGCCCGATGCGGTCGTGCCTCGCGCTTTGCTCGGGCCGATGCGGTTCGACGCGCAACTTTGTGAAAAACCATAAATCTCGTATGATGCACGAGGTTGTGCCCATTTCGTGTGTCTGAGGTTTCGATGTCTCGCAGCAAGTCGTTTCTGATCCTGGTGGCGCTCAGTCTGGTCGCCTCGTCGACCGGCGCATGCACGTTCCTCGTCGACGTCGACGAGTGCGCCTCCGAGTCCGACTGTGTCTCCAACTACGGGCGCGGCTGGACGTGCGGCGGCGAGAACCTGTGTGAACGTCGTGAGATCGTCGACGAGCTCGACCAGGGGCCGTGTGACGGAAGCGCCGGGCCGGTCGAGGATCCGAATACCTTCAATATCGGCGTGCTCTTGCCGCTGAGCGGCGAGGAGGGCGGCGACGGCACCGCGATGCTCGACGCCATCAAGCTCGCCCAGGCGAACTTCAATGATCTCGCAGGTGTCGACAACCGCCAGATCGGGCTGGTCATCTGCGACACCGAGGGCAAAGACGCGGTGGCCCTCGAAGGGGCCGACCACTTGGTCAACGACGCCGGCATCGAGGCCATCATCGGCCCGAATTTCTCGAGCCAGACCGTCGACGTGGCCACCCAGTACGCCATTCCGAACGATGTGCTGCTGGTGTCGCCGTCGGCCACGGCCGTGCCGATCTCGGATCTCGACGACAAGAACTTGGTCTGGCGGACCACGCCGAGCGACGCGCTGCAGGCCCACGCCATGGGCCTTCTTGTGTCGGACGTGCTCGATGGGCTCGCCGCCGACGATCCCGACGTGGTCAAGTTGGCGATCCTCGCTCGCCAAGATGACGTGTACGCCCAAGGGCTGCGCGAGAGCCTCGTGCAGTACCTGCCCGACGAGGTGATCAACGGCGGCGAGCATCGCCTGCAGATCCTCAACTACCAGAACACCAGCGCAGGGCAGGGTAGCGACTATTCAGGAGTCGTCGCCGAAGTGACGACCAAGTCGGTCAAGCCCGACGTGGTCGTCATCCTCGGGTTCGCCGAGGCGTGGCAGATCTCCCGGCAACTCGACTCCGAGTTGGACGCCGACACCATCTACATCTTTGCCGACGCCGGCCGCGTGGCCGAAGAGGCCAACGACGCCGCCTCCGATCCCCTCGAAGGCCGCGTGATGGGCACCGCGCCGGGCTCGGCGAGCAGCTCGAGCTATGTGCCCTGGCAGAGCTTCAAGTCCGCCTACCAGGCGACCTACCAGCAAAACCCCGCCGACATTCAATACGTCGCCAACGCCTACGATGCGCTCTACGCCATCGGGTTGGCCGCCGCCGGCAGCGGGTTTACGGGCCCCGAACTCGCCCAGGGCATGGCCAAGTTGTCCGATGGCGAGACGATCAACGCCACCCAAAGCGACCTGTCTCGCGGGTTGACCACGCGCGCCGGCGGTAGCTCCATCGATCTGCAGGGCGCCTCGGGCGAGCTCGACTGGAACGACAACGGCGACCCCACCGTCGGCGAAGTCTCCTTCTGGTGCCTGCGCAACCGTGCGGTGCCCGACCAGGGTGTGCTCTACGATCGTCAGGGCAACTTCACCAACGTCGGCTGCGCCGAAGACTCCTGCGAGGTCGACACCGACTGTCCCGAGAGTCACGTGTGTGGCTCGAATGGGACATGTGACCCCTCCAACTGACCAATCTTGGTGCGTCGAACCCTTAGAGAGCGATTTCCATCGCCAACCCAAACTCGTAGCGCAACGTGCTCGTGGTCCACGAGCGCTCGTACGTGACGCCCTCGACGTTGTCGTCGATGGCGAACAGGTAGAGGTTTTCGTAGCGCACGCCCAGGTCGCCGCGCAGCGACAGGCGCTCATCGATCTCCCAGCGTCCGCCGATTTGAGGGGCGATGTTGAAGCCGACGCGCGGGCTGTCCCAAACGTCGACGCCTTGTTCTTTGAGTTCGTCGATCGTGTCCTGGAACTCGCCGTCGGGCACGAGCAGCGAGGGGCCGGCTTGGGCGCCGAGGATCAGCGCGTAGTCGCCGCCAAAGGGGATGAGCCACTCGGCTTGGACATAAAAGTCGGTCAGTTGGCCGAGTTCGAAAGGCTGGGGCTCGTCGTCGTTGTTGTTTTCCTCTTCGGGAATCTCGACGATCTCATAGCTTCCGTAGTAGCGCAGACCGCCACCCCAGCGCACATTTTCGGAGGCGTGGCGCAGATACCAGATGCCGCCCGCCAGGGTGCTGTGCGAGTCGAACGAGAATGACTCGTCCTCTTCACGGACCACGTCGCGGCGCTCTTCGCCGGTGAGGTCACCATCCTCCGTGTAGAGGCCGGCGCCGGCGCCGATATACTGTTGAGCTGAGGCGACGGAGGGGGCTGCGAGGACGCCGAAAATTACGAGAAGCAACAAACGCGAGTGCTTGGACATGAATCGTACGGGACTGAGTGTGTGAATGTGCTGGACGCACTATAGCCCCGGAGAGGGATTTTTCACAATACGCAGTCAGACATCGGCGGAGCGGGGCGCTACTCGCCGGTGTCCTGCTCGCCGAGCAAGTCGCGAAATCGGCGCAGGCGGTCGGCGAGTTGTTCGACCTTGGGCTTGGCGCCGGCGGTCAGCGGTTCGACGACCACGACTTTGTGCTCGAACTGGATGGCGCGCGCGGGCAGATCGGTCTTCTCCATGACCGCCTGGGCGCCGTCGTCGTCTTTGTGGCTGTGGATGGTGACCGCGATATGCTCGTCGTGGCGACGAAACTTGCGGGTGATCTGCTGCTGGGACTTCAGATCGATGACCTCAGGTTGGCCAAACTCGACCCAGCCGCCGCTTTGCACCACCTCGAGGATGGCTTGCGAGGAGACACCGGAGCTCTCCGGTGCATTCAGGGCCTCGCGCGGCTCGACGTCGTCGGCCGGCTGCTCATCAGCGGTCGATTCGTCGGTCTCGGTAATTGTGACTTCCGCCTCATCGCTGCCAACGTCCTCTTCGTCACCCAACAGCAGCCAGCTGATCAGGGTGGTGGCGATCGCCAAGAGGACGGTGGCGGCGATGAGGGGGATAAGACAGCCGAGCGCGCCGCGACTTTCGTCTTGGCGGCTGGCGGCGTCACTTTCTTGATACGAGGTCATGAGCTACGGCTCGCTCAGTCTTCAGGCTCTTGGACCTCAATGTCGTAGAGCTTCCAGCCGAGCAAGTCGAGGGCTTCTTGGACCTGGCCGACCATGCGGCGAGTGGCGTACACCGCATTGTGATACGGGCCGCGGTCGAGGGTGGCCACCGGGCCGTAGAAATTCTCCGGCGGCTCGGGCCACTGGGTCTCGTCGGCGTCGACGTCGAAGTCGAACACCTGAATGACCCCGTAGCTGTCTTCGGCGGTGAAGCCGGAGATGATCGAGGAGAGCTCGGCCCACTCGGCGTGCTCGAGCTCGAAGGGGTCGATGAGCGCGAAGACGGCGACGTCGTTCTTCTCGTACTCGTAGTCGTCGCCGCCGGGTGGCACGATATCGGCCAGCTTGCTGGCCTCGTCGACGATCGCGTCGCAGCGAATCGGCTCCGAGCGCACCTGCTCTTGGAGCTTCTGGCGCGACTCGTCGTCCTTTTCGGCCAGATAGACCCGGTGAGGGATGTCGTTGATGACATCGATGACCAGGCCGGCCGAGCAGCGGTAGGCTTCTTCTTCGTCGAGGCGGTCGGCCTCCAAGCGCACGTAATCCTTGTAATAAGGATGCTCGGCGAGCTCGCGGTTGACCGCCTGCTTCCACTTGAGCTTATTGTTCCACGGCGCATTCAACATGAACGCGTGGGTGTCGAAATAGAGCAGCGGGGCCTTGATGGCCTTGGTGCTCATCAACTTGGCGAGCCTGACCAGCGCGCCGTGCTTGAGGATGTCGCCGAGGTTGCCGACGTTTTCCATTTGTTTGTTCGCCATTCCTACTCCAAAGCAAGTTGCGTGATCCCCCGCAAATCGATCGACTCACGCGATCGCAATCGTGAGGCGCAATTCTGCGATGTCTCCGTATGGGCCCCCTGCAAAGCACAACAAAGCAAAAACGTCAACCGTTCCAAGGAATTTTTTGATCCCCGCCGATTCGTTGACGCACTTGCAAGCCTGCAAGTAAGGTTGCTGCAGTTACCTTGCCCCCTTCAGTTGGCTGATTGCCTCATGAGCCAGACGCACCAAGAAATCTTACAACGCGAAGTTTCTTATTCCGGCGAAGGGATCTCGGTTCGCTCGCTGGAAACTTCCATTAGCCAAGAGCGCACTCGGCAAAACCAGAACGTCGAGGCGCTCAGCCGACTTCGCCAGCGTAATTCCGAGATCCAACAGGCGCTGGGCGAAGAGGTCAAAAAGCTCAAAGACATCACCAAACATTTGAGTCAGGAGCGCGAGCGCGGCGATTTTATGAGCGGCGTGCGCGAAGTCCTGGCAAAGCTGCCCTGGTTCGGCGAGCAGATCATCACGCGGCGTTCGATCGAGGAGCTCCTTAGAAAGCAATATGAACTCAGCTCGAGGCGGGTCAAGGAGGCGGCCGAGTTCGCCGATCGCCTCGAGGCGGCCAAGTCCGACCTGTTCGACGAGATCGAGCGGCTCAACCAAAAGATCGTCGAGTCGGCCAAAAACGAAGAGGTCGCCGCCGAGCGCGTCCTCGAGTTGACCAAGCTCAAAGACAGCCTGGAGGTCGAGTTGATGGCCTCCGATCGCTCCAGCTCTACGGGACGCGAGTTGCAGGCCCAGCTCGACAGGGCGCGGCGCAAGTTGGCCAAGCACTCCACGATGCTCAAGCTGTACAGCACCGCCGAGGAGCGGCTGGCCAAGTTGCAGAAGAACACCCGCCAGCTGGCCGAGACCATCGCGCATCTGCAGAGCGACATCACCGTGTACGTGACCGCGGCCAGCGAAAAGCTCGACCTCATCGCCGGCCAGATCCAGGCCATCGGCGCCGCCGCCGACGCCTCGGTGGTCATGCTCGAGCTCAGAAACTCGCTCGAGGCGATGACCGAGTCGGTCAATCACACCACTCGGTTCGTCTCCGAGACTCAGGCGTACTTCCGTCAGAACGTCGACACGATGCTCGACGACCTGCAGTTGTACGACGCCGAGACCGAGCACGTCTTGGAGAGCAACCTGGCGATCAACCAGGGCTACGACGACCTGCAGATCGCCGACGCGGTCTCCTCGGCGCTGTCCCAAAAGATCGAGCGCGCCGCCCAGGAGGTCACCCTCGAGGACGTCAAAGAGGCGACGATCGAAGACCTCGAGAAGATGCGGATTAAGTGAGGGGTTTAGGGGCTAGGAGTTTAGGGTTTTAGGGTTTAGGGGTTTAGGGCGCGGATGCGCTGATGCGCGGATGCGCTGATGGATGGATATGGTTGACGAACGAGAAATCCTGCCGAATACGGCGATCAAATCGGCCACTCTCGAGGGGGAGGCCGAGGCGGCGTACGTCGAGCGCCTGTATCGCATTCTGCGCGGCGCGCGGCTCAATCTGTACTACCCCGATTCGCGCAAGCTGCAGACGCACGTGCGCTGCATGAGCCCGCAGGTCCACCGGGGGCTCTACGATGGCATCGCGATCAACCTCGACTCGGGGCTGCCGACCTACCGGGAGTGGACGCGCGTGCAGACCGACGTGAGCATCGCCGACGAGCAGCTTCACAAGCTCGGGGCTCGCCGCGAACTCGAGCGCAAGGCGCGCCGAAGCGACGAGCCGATTCACCAGAAGCTGCTCAAAAAGCACCAGTATTACAGCGATATCCGCGGCAAGGAGTTGTCGCCGCTGGGCAATATGGACGTGGCGCTCCGTCGCGTCGAGCACGAGAAAAACACCGCCTATTTCCATGTGGTGCTCGACAAGCTCGACGCCTCCGGCCTGTTCGTGCGCTACTCCATCGACCTGGCCCAGACCTCCGGGGCGTGGAACAAGCAGGTGGTACGCCTCGACGAGGAGACCGCCGAGCACACCGAAGAGTTCCAGTCGCTCATCTACAAGTTCACCTCCCTCGACAGCGAATTTACCTTCGCCAAACTCGCCGGTCTGGGCGGGTTGAGCGTCGAGCGCGTCGCCAAGGGCACGGTAGGTCCGATCTATTTGGCCCGCGAGCAGGCACCGGCGGCGCTCTCCCATCTATTCGACGGCGACGACGCCTTCGTGGCGATGTTCGCGCTCGACATGGTCGCCAACGACATCGCCGAAGACCGCGATAACGACCCGCTCGACGTGGCGATGACCGAGAAGATGTCGCCCGAGGCCAAGCAAACCTTCCACACCGCACGCGAGCGGTTGGGCGTGCGCACCTTTCGAGACCGCAAATTCGTGGTGCCTCGGCGCATGGTCCCCGCGGTGCGCGAGTTTTGCGAAGCGCAAGGCACCAAAAATATCGTCTACGGGGTCTGAGTTTGGGTCGCGAACCCTCCGAGGCCACTCCCCGTCGAGCGCATGGCTCCGGAGCGATCGCCCGACGAGTAACGACACCGAGGCGAGCTTGCCTCGGCGCAAATAAAGGTAAGTTTTGCGTACGGGGCGCATCATTTTCGCGTCTTCCGTGGACAAAACCCCGTCAGACGGCCGCTATGGCAGGATCGACGATGGCCCACCTTTTGCAGCAGGTGTTTGCGAAATGGTCTCGGCGACCAGAGTGGTTCGTTCCCCAAACGAAAGGAGAGACAAGATGTTCGGTTATGGTTCCCTCGAGTGGGCTGTCATCATTGGTACGGTGTTCTTTTTGATCGTCATCCCCACCGCGATTTTCGCTTGGGTGTGGTGGCTGTCGCGCAAGGCCGAGAAAGACGAGCAGGCCAAAGGCGGCTCGGCTCCCTGACTCACGCATTGGGTGGTTGACGGATCACGATCATCGACCGCGAGGCCGTGTTGGCGGCCGGGTTCCACGGGTTGGCTGACGAGGTCGCGTCGCAGGGCGCGTACCGCGGATACGTTGTTGCCTGGGGCGAATCTGGTGCTGGCGCGGCTGAATGCGTTGTGGCCGAACCTGCTGCGGTCGGACCTGCTGCGGTCGGACTTGTTGTGGCCTGATTTGCTGCGGCCGGATCTGCTGCGGCCGAACTTGTCGCGGCGTGACGCGTTGAGGGTTGATCGTTGGGCGTTCGATGCGCGGCCGAGTCGGCGCACGGCGCTGGCGCTCGCGCTGCTCGACACGCGTCGGTGAGCGAAACTTCAGGTTGCGCTGGTCGGGACGTGCAGCCGGACGCGTCGGTTCACGCCGGCGGCGCTCGACGCGGTCACGACGGTCACGCCGGTCGTAATCGCGGCGGCGGTCGTACCTGTCGCGGTAGTCTTTCCGGCGGTCGTACTTGTCGTGGCGTTTGTAGTCACGCCGGTGGTGGCGCGGATAGTAGTGGCGATACTTCCCGTAGTGGATGATCGCCCGCGGGGGATAGGGGCCGTAATAGTACCTCGGGTAATAGAACCCGTAGTACGGGTGAAACCACGGATAGCTGTAGAGACCGTAGTGAAACCCCAACGTGAAGTTCACGCGTGTGTCGTACCAGCGTACCTTCTGGCGCTTTCGAATCGTGACCCGCACCGGGTCCTCGCACACGTAGCCGTAGCCCGGCTCGAAGACTTCACCGACTCCCACCGCGACCACACACAGGCCGACGTACGGGTAGTCGTAGTAGCGCACGTGGTTCGGAAAGAGCACTCGCCCGCGGTACGATTGCAGCGGCATGCCGTGTACGAAGACGTAGTCCCCGCCGCTGGGGGCATACAGAGTCAGCCACAGATCGTACTCGTTGTCGCGCGCCCAGCGCCAATCTCGATCCTGCAGGGTGTACTCGACCTCCAGGCGGCGAGAGCGATCCTCGACCTCGATGTCCGAGAAGGTCAACTCGACCTCTTCATCGACGTCGTAATTGGACTCGAGGTCGTAGTCTTGGGCGGCTGCGTCGTTGGTGGCGCAGGCTGGAAGGTAGGCTACTGCGACGAAGCTCAGCGCGATTAGGAGTCGGCTCGAGCAGGTGGTACGCTTGCGTTGCTTCATGGGAGGCTCCGTCGAATGGGGTGTCGCTACTGCCTCCTTTTGTGCTAAACGATTGGTAACGCAGAGAAATTCGAAGTATTTCAGGTGGTATTATGTCGAGCTCCGATTCGCGCCCCGAACGCCGTCTTCAAGCATCTGTCCCCCTCCGCAAGGCGCTACAGCAGGTGCCTCGTCAGACGTTCGCCCTCGACGTCTCCGAGCAGCAAGTCTCGGGGCACGGGGCGTTCAGCGGCACCTCCGACGAGCAACTCGTCTCGTTGGTACGCGCCGCGAGGCTCACTCCCGACGACCGCGTGCTCGAAATCGGCACCGGGATCGGCTACCGCGCCGCGCTCGTGTCGCGGCTCGTCTCCGAGGTCCATACGATCGACTCGGTGAAGTTTTTAGCCGACCACGCCCGCCAAAAGCTCGACGCACTCGGTTTCGACAACGTGCACACCCACTTCGGCGACGGCCTCGCCGGATTGGCCGCCGAGGCGCCGTTCGACGCTATTTTGGTCATGGTTCCCGGCGTCGGCGTACCCGCCAAGCTCCTGTCCCAACTCGCCGACAGCGGTCGGCTCGTGGCGCTCGTGGGGACCGACACGACCCGGCGCAAGCTCTTGCGGGTCACCCGCGAGGGCGACGAGTTTCCCGAAGAGATGCTCGGCGTGGGCACCGACGCGATCCAACTGGGCGATATCGTCGTGGAGATGGGGCTCGCCGACCGCGAGCGCGTCGAGCAGGGCGCGCGTAAGGCGGCGGCCAGCGGCCAGCGCCTGGGTGAAGAGCTCATCGAAGAGGGCGTCATCGACGAGGTCGCGCTGTACCGCGCGCTCGCCGTTCAGCGCGGCATGAAGTTCGAGACCGCCCAAATACTGCTGCGGCGCATCGACCGCGAGCTATACCGCGCGGTCTCCCAGGCCTACCTCGAGCATAGTCACGTGCTGCCCATTCGGCGCGACGGGGCGCGCCTGCAGGTGGCCACCACCGACCCGGCGGGCAATTTCGGCGGGTTGGCCGTGGCGCTGGGCGCCTCCGAGGTCGACACCTACCTGGTCACGCCGCGCGATTTCCGGCGCATCTGGGCCGCGCTGCGCTTGGGCAAAGCCGCCAGTCCCGAGCCGGACGCCGTCGACGAGGCGACTCAGCAGGAGTCACGCGACCGCGACCTCTTTGCCGACAACGCCTTCGACGCGCGCATGGTCGCCATCTTCGAGGCGATGCTGCTCGACGCGGTCGCCGAGCGCGCCAGCGACATCCACCTGGAGGTCTACGACGAAGAGGTGCGCGTGCGCTTCCGCATCGACGGTGAGCTGCACGACATCGACCACTACGCGCTGAGCAAGCTCGAGCTTCGCGGGCTGATCAATATCCTGAAGATCAACGCCGGCCTCGACATCGCCGAGCGGCGCCTCCCGCAGGGCGGCCGCTTTCGCCGACGCGCCGGCGAGACGAGCTTCGACCTGCGTGTGCAGACCCAGCCGTCGCTGTACGGCGAGCACGGCATCATGCGCATCCTGCCGCAAGACCAGCATGTGTTGACCATCGAGGAGCTCGGCTTCCCGCCCAAGATCGCCAGCCAATACCGCCGCCTCCTCGACAGCCCCGGCGGGCTGATCCTGGTCGTCGGCCCCACCGGATCGGGCAAGTCGACCACGCTGTACGCCGGCCTGCAGGTCCTCGCCAAGGACGCCTCGCGCAAGGTCATCACCGTCGAAGATCCCATCGAATACTCGATGCACGGCATCCAGCAGACCCAGGTCAAACCGGAGATCGGCTTTGCCTTCCACAACGCCATGCGCGCCTTCGTGCGCGAAGACCCCGACGTCATCCTCGTCGGCGAGATTCGCGACAAGGAGACGGCGCTCGAGGCGGTGCGCGCCTCGCAGACCGGCCACCTGGTCTTGTCGACTTTGCACAGCAACGACGCAGTCGACGCGGTCCAGCGCCTCTTCGACCTCGACATGCACGCCAACTCCATCGCCAGCGAACTCCTGGCCGTCATCGCCCAGCGCCTGGCCAAGCGCATCTGCAAAGCCTGCCGCGAGCCGGCCGAGCCGGAGCCCGAGATCTTGGCCGAGCTCTTCCCCCACGGCGACGTCCCCGCCGACTTCCAGGCCTACCGAGGCGCCGGCTGCTCGGTCTGCGGCGGCCGCGGCACCCGCGGGCGCATCGCCGTGCTCGAGTTCCTGCGCGCCGACAAATCCGTGCGCGCCGGGGTCACCCGCCGCCTGCCGGTCGACGAGCTGCGCCAAATCGCCCTCGACGCCGGCATGATCACCATGCGCGACAGCGCGCTTTGGTTGGTCAACGAGGGAATGGTGCCCCTGGCGGAGCTGCCGCGCGTGCTTCCCGCGGAGCGAATGGCTCCGGAGAAGTGATTGGCCACGGATGCGCGGATGGACTGGATGCGCGGATGGACTGGATGCGCGAATAGAGCGGATGACGCTGGTCGCGGATGAGGTGATGATAGGCGGATACCGGCGCTAATTCGGGTGATGATTTGCGGATACGCGGATACCCGCGTCGTGGCAGTGTCGTTATCCGCGTATCCGCTCATCATCAGTCCTATCCGCGGCTCCATCCGCCTAACCCGAAGACCCCGGCGGGGTTATCCCGCCCGGTGAATAAGCCTGCGAAGCTACGAGGCCGCGCCAGCGCGCCCCGAAGACCCCGGCGGGTTTATCCCGCCCGGTGAATAAGCCTGTGCAGCTAATGCGAGGCGCCCAACCTCCCATAAGACCCACGACTCGAGACCCACTCGCATCGAGACCCACTCGCAGCGCCCCCACGACGACATACCGGTGCGTCTACCGACGAAATTCGCCGGCATGGGCGTCGCGTGTTTGTTTGTGATTGTGATCGGTCAACGGGCTAGGCCCGCCCCGTTTTGAAGCCACCTCGGATAGGTCATGCGCTAAGCACATGCCCACCCCGACGCCACGACCTACTAGCTACATCGACGCCGCTGCGGCACTCCCATGGCACAGGCCCATCTTCACGCCACATCGCCTACATCGACGTTCCTACGAACCCGCACCGGGCAAATCCGACCGTTTCGCCACAAGGACGAAACCGCCGGCTCGGCCTCCGCCGAGCGCGTCGAAGAGGTACAGGCCGACATCTCCTCGAAGATACGCTCGCCACGAAGGCTCTGTTTTGCGGATCGGGAAACCGTTCCGCCGCAGGCCAGGTTCTGTTCGACAACTCCGGACCGAGCCGAGGCGAGGGGATTCGGTGCAGATTCGGAGGCCGTCTGACGCAGGCGATGCAGCGCATCGTCGAGGACAGACGGCGCCGAAGATGCACGAATCAACCGCCTTCGGCGACGGGAGTGAGTTGTCGAACAGAACCTTCTGAGCCCGACCGGCTCAGCCACCAGCGTGTGAGCCAAGGCCAACTTCGACTCACCCGCCCGTTTCAAATTTGTGGGGAAATTCGTGCGCACGATACTGCCACCCCTCATTACGGTTTTCGGCAAAAAACAAAAATCGTTGCGTACTTTTTTTAGGATCGGCCCCTGACGGGGTGCACGGGCTGCATTGCTCTGATCGTCAAATCACACGGTCGAGCTCGAATCTACGGCCGAAGAGGCGCGACCGTTTGTTGAGCAAATCGATCCGATTTGCCATGGTGTCACCATGAGCGAACTACAAAACATCTCTGTCAGCCTGCCCAAAGGGGGCTTCGACCGCGCCGGGGTGACCGCGGCGGTCAAAAAGTCGGGGCTCCCCGGGCAATTCGAAAAGCTCGCGCCGGGGCCGTTCGGCAAGACGGCGACGAGCCTGGGCGTGTTGGAAGGCGTCGTGGCCGCCTGTGACCTGGGCCTGGCGGCCGCCGAGGCCTTGCGCGGCGTCATCCTCGACGAGGCCGCCAGCGGCGCCTCGTTCGCCGTGCCCGAGCTCACCCGTCAGCAACGCCAGCTCGTGGCGGCTTTCCAGGTCGCCGTGACCGCCGACTCGGTCGAGCGTCATATCGCGGAGTGGGTTCACGAGCCGGCGGTCGAGGGCTCGCTCGAGATGGACGGGCTCAGCGATCTGTTGGCGCACGACGGCCCGCCGGTCGAGCTTCTGGGGCGTGTGCTTCGCATCGCCGCGGCCTACGTGCAGATGAAGGCGCCGGCGCGCACCTCCGACGAGGACGACGCTCCCGAGCCCGACCACGCCGTGGCCGCCACGCTCGCCGCGTTCTTCGAGTTGCTTCGCCGCGCCACGATCACCTACCTCAAGAGCAGCTCGCTCAAGCCCTTGCTCAGCGCGCTCGAGGCGCGCGAGGTGCGCGTCGCCGGCTACCCGTACGACGGGCTGGAAATCGCCGAGCGCATCGAGGTCGAGACGGGCCTGCTACCCGTGTCGCCGAGCGATATCGTCGGCAACGACGAGTACGTCGAGGCCGGCCTCAAACTCGCCCGCGCGGTCGCCGGATACGACTTCGAGGCGGGCAAAAACCCCAAAAAGATCAACCCGGTGCTCTTCGGGCTGGGCCGCCCCGGCTCGGGCAAGACGATCACGGCGCACGCGGTCGGAAACTACTTTCTGAACTACTGCCGCGAGCGCGACGTTCCCGCCCAATTTCGCGTCATCCAGCGCACCGAGTGGGCGTCTAGCTACCAGAACGCCTCGGCGCAGAACCTCGTGCGCATCTTCCGCGAGGAGGTCTACGGCTTCGACGGCGTCAGCGGGGTGTACTGGCCCGACATCGACACCGCGTTTGCCTCGCGCAGCGCCCAGGGCCTGCGCATGGAGGAGAAGCAAAACCTGGGCGCCGTCTTCGGCGTCTTCGACGGCACGCTCCTGCCCAAAGACGGCAAGTGGTTCCTCATCTGCGACGCCAACACCCTGCACATGGACGAGGCGACGATCAGCCGCATCGCCCAGAACCCGATGTCGGTCGACGGGCCCACCAAACCCGCCCAATACGCCAAGATGATGCGCGAGTTGATGCTCGACGACGTCGCCCGCTTCGTCCCCGGCGACGACCTGACCTGGCAGAAGGTCGGCAAGCTATGCGTCGAGCACGACCTGTCGGGCCGCAACGTCGAGTCGATCTGCAACAATATCCGCAGCCACATCCAAGACTTCGAGTACCCCGACGAGTACTTCCAGGCCGACGGCGCCCGCCGCAAAGAGATCATCGACGACCTGTGCAAGCCGGTCTCGTCCGCCCAGGTCCTCGAGTACGTCGAAGACTTCGTCGAGTTTCGCCAGGAGGCCGAGGACGAGGCCGAAGAGGAGAAGTTCAAACGCGAGGTCGAGTCGATCGTGCGCCAACTCAACGCCAGCCGCGCTGCGGCCGCGTTGACGGGCGAGGAAGGGTGAGAAGAACAAGCCGAGCCCGAAGGGCGGAGCGATATTTTTTGATAGCCCCCTGCGAAGCGAAGCGGAGCTGGGGGATGGTGTGAGGAAGGGCGGAGCGATATTTTTTGATAGCCCCCTGCGAAGCGAAGCGGAGCTGGGGGATCTGATCGAGTGAGGGGAGATGCAGCACTTACGACCGGCTCTAGTGATTCTCGCCGCGACCGCGCTCTGCGTGTCGTGCACCTCGGAGGACGAGTACACGCTCTCCTCACGTCTGTCTGTGTGGACCCACCCGACCCAGGTGGCTGCCGGGGCGGCGTTTCGCACGTCCGTTCGCGTCCCGGCGGGACCGACGAATCTCGATGACGAGGCGTTCGAGGTGCGCCGGGTGTCGGCGTCGCCGTCGCATGTCGCGCGCTTCGAGGGGGCGTTGCCCCAGGGGCGAGACGTCTCGCATGGGGTGGTGGTACGCACCTTCGAGGCGGGGACGGCGACCGTGGACGTGGCCGTCGAGACCGCCGAGGGCGAGCGGCTGCGCAACGTCTTCGACGTGCAGGTCGTGGAGGTCGCGGACGCGGTGTTCGACGATCCCTGCGCGGTCGACGGCAACCCGGCGCCGACGCGGATCTTGGATGCGAGCGCGCCCATCGAGCTCGACTTTCAGGCACGCGACGCCTCCGGGCGCATCGTCGGGGGCTTGGGCGGTGCCTTCTTTTCGATCACCCAGGACGACGAGCCCGTACGCAGCGAAGTTGACCTGGGCTTCGGTTCGATCCGGCTGTACCCCGAGCAGGCCGGCCAGATTGAGGTGCGCGCCGAGCGCTTCGGCGTCGATCATCGCGTCGGTCTGGTCGAGCCGGGCGACGTCGATCGCATCGAGGTCGTCCAGCGCGGCGGGCTCGAGGGAACATTCGTCCTCGCGCCGCAACTCTACGCGGGCGATGCGTTGACGTGTCGACAGGGCGACACCCATACGATTTCGGCCACGATCACCACCCCGCAGGTATGTCAGTTCTGGGTGGCGGAGGAGGGCGAGGCACGTTTCGAGCGCGAGGCCCACGACGCGTTCGACATCTGGGCGATCGGCTCGGGCGAGTGCTCGGTGACCTTCGAGTTTGCGCCTGGCGCCGGCGGCAGCGGCGTACGCCAATCCTTCACCGTCGACCTTGCCGGCGAATAACGCGAATTTTGGGGAGCAGAGCATGACACAGATTTCCTTTCGCATCGGGCTTGTCGCGGCGTTCGCCGCCTGTCTGGCCAGCGCCTGTTTGGGCGACGAATACGAGGAGTCCGAGGACATCTCGGTCGACGTCGACCACCCGCGCATCGCCGTGGGCGCGTCGGGCCACCTGATTCTCGAGGTGCGCGCCGATGAGTTTTTGCAGACGCCGCACGCCGCCAACATCGACTCCATCGACGTCTCCGGACCCGGCAAGATCGCCATCGACCGGAGCAGCGGCCAGGAGAGCTGGCTCGACTTCGAGGCCCTCGAGCCGGGTCCGGTCGAGGTGCGCGTGAGCATCTCGCAAAATATCGACAGGATGTTCGGCACGGACACGCGCTATATCTACGACACGGTCGAATTCGAGGTCGTCGAGCCCGGCGAGGTCACCGTCACCGACCCGTGCGTGGTCGACGGGGCTACGCGACCGCGTCTGTTCCGAGCCGACCAAGCCTTCTTTCTCGACCTCGAGGTCGCCGACCCCTCCGGGCGGCCTTGGGGCGGGCGAGACGCCCACAACGCATGGGTTCGCGATGCGACCGGCACGGTCGTTCCGGCGATCCTGCGAGCGCGCGACGGCCGCGGCGCGCTCACCGTGTATTTGGGCCGGCTCACCCCAGGCGCGCTCACCATCGGCTCGGAGCACTACGGCTTCGAAGTCGACACCGTGGTGCACAGCCGCGGCGAAGTCGACCGCCTCGAGGTCGAGGAGGTCACGTCGCTCACCGGCAACTTCTACGACGTCTCGTTCAACTTCTTCATGGGGGAGACGCCGCTTTGCGAAGAAGATCTCTTCGCCGGGGTGACCGGGCGCACGCTCACCCCGGAGGTGTGTGTGTTCAGCGGCATCGGCACCGACACCCATCTCGAGCAGAGCTCGTCATATCCCTTCGAGCTGTACCGCAAAGAGGACGGCCTGTGTCGCCTCGAGTTGCTCGCACCGTGGGCCAACGAGGGCGAGGGGCTCGAGGAGATCGTCGAATTCGAAGTTCGAGCACGCTAAGCGCACTATTTGTTCGGAGCGAGAGCATCTTGAGGCCGTCGCAAAAGGTCGCCGTCGTTTGGAGGCAGCGCTTCCAGCGCTGGTTGCAGGAGCGTGCGGCCTTGCTCCCAGGGCAAGATGCCCTGCCTCCAAAGGCTTTTGCGACAGCCTCATCTTGCCCTCGTGCATCGTAGAACACACGTCGTAGCCTACGACGAGGCTTCTGCCAGGCTCGAACACGCGTCGTAGCGCTCGGCGAAGCCCGCATGCACCGTAGAGCGGACACCGCAGGCTACAAGACACGTTCTACGCCCGCAGCTCGGCCACCGTAGCCTACGACACGCGTTCTACGCCCACAGGTCGGCCACCGCAGCCTACGACACGCGTTCTACGCCCGCAGGTCGGCCGTCGTAGCAGACGATACGCCTTCGAGCCCCACGCGAGGCTGGACCAAGCGCCGCGGCCCACTTATCCTGCCCCGAGAACCAAGACCCAAGCCCTCAGCCAAGAACCATCCATGGCCCAATCCGACGATCTCGGCGTACTCGACAACCTCGTCACGCAGTTCAGCTCGCCGCTCGACTGTTTTCGTGAGCTCGTCCAAAACTCCATCGACGCGGGCAGCCCCTCGGTGGAGGTGTGGACCGAGTATATCCCCGGCGACGGCCACGAGGGCACCGTGGCGCTGCACGTCGACGATTACGGCGAGGGGATGGACGAGAATATCATCGACCACCAGTTCACCCGCTTGTTCGCGTCGACCAAAGAGGAAGATCTGACCAAGATCGGCAAGTTCGGCATCGGGTTTGTGTCGGTGTTCGCGCTCAAGCCCAAGGCGATCTTGGTGCAGACCGGCCGCGGCGGCGAGTACTGGGAGGTGTTGTTCCACGAGGATCGCTCGTTCTCCAAGTCGAAGCTCGACGTGCCCGTCGAGGGCACGCAGCTCACGCTGTTTTTGGAGGGCGACATCCACCGCTACACCGAGCTCGTCGAGGGGATCCAGAAGACGCTCAAGCACTGGTGTAATCACTCCGAGACCGAGGTGACCTTCGAGGATCGCACCCCCGTCGACGGCGGGTTCTCGGACGTGGTTGTCATCAACGAGCCGTTCGAGGTCGAGGGCAAATGCCTGACCCGCGTGGAGCACCAGGGCACCGAGATCGTGGCTGCCTACACCCACGAGCCCGTCTACGGCTTCTACAACCGCGGACTGACGCTCGCGCTCACCCGCGCCGGCGACGACGTGCTCGGGTTTCGGGCGCACCGGTTTCGCCACATCGCCTTCAAGATCAAGTCGCGCTACCTCGAGCACACGCTCAGCCGCGAGACGGTCATGCGCGACGAGAACTACGAGAAGGCGATGAAGCTGCTCGAAGAGGCCGTCGACAAGCAGCTCTTCGGCGCGCTCGTCGACGAGCTGGAGCGTCTGGCCCAAAAGCCCGAGTGGACGCTCCCCGAGATCGACCGCTACGGCGAGTTCGTCTCGTACCTGGAGCACGAGCCGATCGAGCTGCTCGAGGCGATCGAGAAGCGCCCCTTCATCCGCCTGCTCGACGGCAAGACGATCCACCTCGACGCGCTGTACGAGGCGTGGAAGCGCGACGGGCGCGTGCTCGTGGCCGACGGGCCGAGCGATCTGACCGACGAGCTGTCGGCGCTCGACGTGCCGGTGGTCTACGGCCGCCCGCCGACGAGCTCGACTTACGACCACCCGCTCGAGCCGGTGCGCCGGCTCATTCGGCGCTACTTGACCCACCGCGTCGAGACGACGCTGGTCGGGCGCATCCGCAAGTTCTTCGGCCAGAACCTCAAGACGAAGACGAGCGGCTCGCTCACTGCCCCCGAGGACGTCTACCTGCCGGTCGTCCTCGACAAAGAGGTCCCCGAGGAGGCCAAGCCGCTGGTCGAGACGGCTGCGCGACTGCTCAAAGAGATCGACGCCGGCTACCGAAAGCTGACCACCTGCGAGCTCGGCTCGCCGGACGACGACGCGCCGCTCTTCGTGCTCGCGCGCACGCTCGGCCCGGTCATGGCACGCCCCCCGCGAGGCGTCGCCGAAGATCGCCCCGCGAAGCGTCCCGAGGCCGCCGTAAACCGCGACCACCCGCATTTCCGACGCCTGCTGCAGCTGCACGCGCACTCCCCGGAGATCGCGTCGTATTGCCTGGCCAAGAGCCTCTTGCTGACCGAAGACCGCCTGCTCGACGCCGACGTCGACCTGATCGCGGCGAGCATGCCCGCCGCAGCGCAATAGCATCCCAAACCCCCAGTTCCCCTAAACCCCCAAACCCCCAAACCCAAGCCCCTAACCCATCCATGTCCTCGATCGATCAAGTCATCGCCCGCTCCCGCCAACCCGGCGGCTTCAAGGAACGCAAGCGCTTCACCGTCGCTCGCCAGCGCGCGATCCGAAAGATGCGTCAGTTCGCGCTCGCCGACCCGCACTACTATGTGCTCGAGCTGATCCAGGCGGCGGTGGCCAACCGGGCGACCCACGTCGACCTGCGCATCGAGAAGAAGAGCTTCGGCCTGTCGTATATCGGCGGCGGGTTCACTCAAGAGGAGCTCGCCCAGCTCTTCGACTTCTTGTTCGCGTCCAAAGAGGACTTCGAGCACGGCGACATTCGCCAGCTCGCCCTGGGGGTCAACGCCCTGATGATCATGGAGCCCAAGCGCATCATCATCGAGTCGGGCGACGGGACGATGGGCGGGACGACGCGCATCGAGATCAAGAGCAGCGAGAATACCGTCGACGTGGGTACGCCCGACGCGGCGCTGCGGGGGACGTTCATTCGCGCCGAGGGGTTGAGGCGCTCGAAGATTCGCGGCAAGTCGAACCTGAGCTCGACCGACTACGGCCCGCCCGAGTGCTCGGCCATCGAGAATCGCTGCTTGGCCGCGCCGGTGCCGATCATCGTCAACGACGAGCCGGTCTTCGGCTACTCGAGCGTGCGCACCCCGGTCGTGTTCGGCTACCGCAACGTGGTCACCTTCGACGAGGGAGACCTGTACGGCTCCATCGGCATCGCCGAGCAGCGCCACAAGGAGATGTTCAAGCTGTTGACGTGGGGCTCCTGGATCCAGTCGCTCGAACACGATCTCATCGACGGGGCGCAACTGGGCGGGGTGGTCGCCTACGACCGGCTCAACAAGACCGCCGACCACTCGGGCATCGTCAAGGACGCCACCCTCCACGAGATGTGGGCGCGGCTCAAGCCGTACGCGCACAAGGCGCTCAGCGGGCAGACGGGCAAGGCCGTCTTCCAGATCGCGCCCCTCGGCGGCGATTTGCTCGAGCCCCGAGAGCTTCGCTCGATGCTGCACGAGCACGGTACGGCGGTGGTCGTGCCGCCGAAGCTATCGCCCAATGGACCCGCAGGAGAGCGCGCCCAGGAGATCGGACGCGTGCTCGAGGCGCCGGTGCTCACGGTCGACGAGGCCGAGATGCCCACGCTTCGCAACCTCGCCGGCAACGACGTGCGCCTCATCCGGCCCGACCTGAACAACCCCGGCGAGCTCGCGTTCTTCAAAAAGCCCACCGCCAAAGCGCCGCCGCGCCCGTGGCTCATCGGGGCGACCGAGCTGTCGCCGATCAGCCTGGGCAACTTCGTGGCGCATCTGTTCCACGAGGAGATCGTCCCCTCGGAGCCGTCGGCCATCAAACAGATCTTGAGCCGACTGGGCGGGCGTCCCTCCGACGCCGAGAAGATCATCATGTACGCCGACGAGCTTCGCCAGGGCGTGAACTCCACGGAGACCTCGCTCATCGACCAGCTCGAGAGCACCAGCGAGATCACCGGCACGATCTATACGCCCGACGACGTCGGCTCCGGCGAGAATCACAATCGGCGCGAGCTGTGGGTTCGCGTGCGAAGCGTCGACCGCATCGTGTGGCAGGGCGCAGTCACGAGCGCCTATCCGGGCCACGTGCTCGACATCGAGGTGCCGTCGGCCTCGCCCAGCGCGCTGCTCGAGCCGATCGTCGAGGGCGCCGACGCCTCGTTGGCGTGGCTCATCGCCGAGGTGATGGCGCGCTACGCCATCGACGACCTCGAGAAGACCGCCGAGCGCACCCTCGAGAGCCTCGGCCAGGCCGACCTGGAGCCGGGCTCGACCGGCGCGCGGGTCGCCCTGGCGGCCCTGGCGCGTGACGCGGTCAAGAGACTGCGCTCGACGGGTTCGCCTGAATCGGGCGGCTCGGCCGGCGAGGATAGCGGCCCGAGTGTGCGCTTCTCGCTGGTGGGCAACGAGGCGAGCCTCGACCTGCTGGACGTGCCCGTCTTTCGCACCCTCGACGGCATGGCCACGACCATGCGCGACTTGGCGTGGATGCTCGAGCAGACCGCCGGGCTGGTCTACGGGGTCATCCCGGAGGTGACGCCCGACCTCGAAGGTCTCGACCCGAGCTCGATCTTGGAGCTCGACCTCGAGACCGAGCGCCTGCTCATGCAGATCGTCGGCGAAGGCGCCTACGTACGCGTCGACTGCCGCGACGTGCTCGCCGAGGACGAGGCGTCGGGCTGGAAGGTGCGCGACGTGGCGCTGGGGCTGCGCGAGTACCCCAACGGTGCGCTGCTCGCCGAAGGTGCGGAGGGCCGGCCCGACGAGGCGACCGTCGAAAAGCTCGTCCAACAACTGGTGCGCCAATTCGGCGGCGCCGGGGTAGACGGCGACGACGAGGAGCTTCGCCGCCAGGCGGTGCGTCACCTGCAGTATTTTGTGTGCTACCGTGCCGTCCACGAGCCCAACAAAGAGACCTACGGCGTCGACACGATGGGGCTCTTCCTCGACGGGCACGGCCGCGTCGTCTCGCTCCGCGACATCCTGCGCGGCTTCGAGGCCCACGGCCGCATGGTGATGGTCGACGGCCGCTCGAGCGACGTGTGCGAGATGGGCTCGCTGTCGAGTCGCAAGACGGCGGGCGACGCCGAGCCGCCCGAATCGCTGATGATGAACACCTGGGTCTTCGGACTGCTGCAGCCCTTCGGCGAGCTCACCGGCGCGTTCGACTTCGACCTGACCGACGCCGAAGCCGCCGACGTCGAGATCACCCCCGAGACCGCGTTCGTCGCCAGCACGCAGATCGAAGGCGAGAATATGAGCGGCCGGTTGGGCCTGCCCGAGGTGCCCGTCGAGAACCCGTCCATCGCGGTCATCTCGGCCGACAATCAGCAGGTCTTCCAACTTCGCCAGCCGGCCATCGAGCACGGCATCGTCGGGCTCATCAAGGTCGAGGCGGGAGGCGTCGAGGCGCGTTGGAAGGAGATCTATTCGGCCGCTCGGCACGCCGGTTGGCGTGTGTTGAGCTCGCTGACCGAGGGCTTGGCCGAGCGCCAGGGTGACGACGATTACGAGCGCATCTTGGCGCAACTCTTCGACTTCGCCGCACGCCACATGCGCCTGGCCAAGCGCCCCGACGGCACGGTGTTCTACGAGAACAACCACGGCCTCGCCCAGCGCATCTTGGACATCCCGCTCTTTGCGACGACCCGCGGCATCCCGGTGAGCGCGCAGCGTCTCATCAACGAGTTCTGCGTCGAGCAGACCCGCGGCGGAAGCTTGCTCGAGAGCACGCGCATCGTGCTGACCGACGACGTGCCCCAGGTGCTAGTCGACTGGGTCGAGCGTCACCTTCGCCCCGAGAACGTCGCCCGACCGCCGGCCCATTCTGCCCAGCATCCTGCCGTTGCCAGACAAGCCACCGATGGACAAGCCGCCGATGGACAAGCCGACGGTCAGTTGGCCGCCGACGGCGGCGGGCCGACCGACGCCCGCGCGCTCTCCAAGGCGCTGGAGCGCTCACTCGGCGAGATGCGCCCCGACGAGCACGTCAAGGTGCTCGCCCGCGACTATTTCCGCCTCGACCCCGACGAGGAACCGTCCGCAGAGGCGCTCTCCAAGTTCAATATGCGCGTGTGGGTCGTCGACTTCGCCAACCAAAAGAAGAAGCGCACCGTCCCCAGCGACCGGGTCTACTACTTGCTCCAGGAGGCCGACGACGAAGACGCCTTCGTCTACGCCAACGGCCGCCCGCCGGTGCTCCTGATCAACTCGCAACACTGGCTCGCCCAGCAAGCCCTGCTGGCCGGAGCCGGCGACTCGCGCGCGTTCGCCTGGCTGTTGCTGAGCGCCTACTCCCACATCAACGCCTTGCTCTCGCCGGTGACCAACGACCACGAACTCGAGTTCCAACGCCGCGTGGCCGATGCGCTCGAGCGAGGTGTTCTGACAAGATGAACCCCACCGACGACATCATCGCCCAACGCCGCAAAGGCGCCGCAGATGGCGAGCGCGGCGAGTTTTCGGTCGACCGGTCGCAGGCGCTCGAGAAGATGCGCCGGTTCAGCCTGGGCGACCCGCGCTACTACTTGCTCGAGTTGGTGCAGGCCGCGGTGGCCAACGAGGCGGCGCAGGTCAACGTCGAGCTGTACGGCGACGGTGGGCAACGCGGTGATATGCGTATGCAGTGGGACGGGCAGGGCTTCTCCGAGCTCGAGCTCATGCGCCTGTTCGACTTTCTGTTCATCTCCGATGACGACCCCGGGTGCGCCGACACAATCTTGCTCGCCCGCGGCCTCAACTCGATGTTGCACTTCAAGCCGGACCTGGTCAGCGTGACGAGCGGCGACGGGACCTTGCAGGGGACTCGGCGCATCCTCTTGCGTGACGCGCAACCCAACCCCATCGATTGGATCGTGCGCGAGCCGCTCGACGGCGTGCGCATCGAAGCCGACGGCCTCGAAGATTGGCTGCTGCCGCGCAAAAAGGGCGAGCCGCTGCGTGAGATCGGGTTGTTGGCCGATAAATGCATCTCGCCGTCGCTGGCGGTGGTGGTCAACCGCCACATTGTCTCCGATTGGAGCAGCTCTTACGGCTCGGCCCCGCAGGGCGAGGACGATTATATCGACATCGATGAGGGTGACCTGTACGGGCGGTTGTGGTTCCCGGCGCAGACCGAGCGGAGCCGCTACGACTTGATGACCTGGGGCATCAAGATCGAGCAGGTCCCGCGCATGGAGGCGCCGTTCAACCGCCTGCGCGGCGCGATCAACTACAACAAGCTCAACAAAACCGCCGACCACGCCAAGATCGTGCGTGACGCGGTGCTCGACGAGATGTGGGCGCGTGTTCGGCCGTACGCGATGGCGCTGCACGCACGCAGCGAGGGCGCGGTGCGCCACGCGGTGCGTCCGATCGATGGTGAGCGGCTCGAGCCGGCGGCGCTTCGGCGCTTTCTGGACGACGCCGGGCGCGTGGTCGTGGCCTCCCCCGAAGACGTGAGCATGCCCCAGCGGCGCGCTCGCGCCGAGCGGTTGGGCGAGGTCCTCGAGGCGCCCATTTTGGTGACCGAGAGCACCGAGCACCCCACGCTGCACGCCCTGGCGGGGCAGCGGTGCGAGGTGATCATCCCCGATTTGTCGACCCCCTACGACACCGGCGTGCTCGCCGGTCCGCCGCGCGAGCCCCCGGCGAGGCCGTGGCTCATCGAGCCGCTGGCCGTCGAGTCGACGACGATGCGGGCCTTGGTCTCCGGTGCGGTCGCTCGCGGTTGGCTCTCCGACGAGCGTGCCGAGGGCGTGCTGCGGACGACCGGGGCCGACGAGCCGGTGCGCATGCGCGTCTACACCCCGAAGGCCGACAGCGCAGCGGGCACCGATTGGGTCAGCCTGATAGTTTGCGGCCGTGAGGTGTGGCGCGGCGATGTCCCCACATCGCATGCGGGCCACCTGCTCGTCGTGGAGCTCGCGCCCGTGTCGCCGAGGGCGATCGAGCCTTCGGCGGTGCGGCAATCTGCGGGGTGGCAACCTGATGGTGCGGCCGATTCGGTCGCCGCCGCGCTGGCCGCCTACGCGGTCGAGCATGCTCGCAACATGCTCTCGATCGCCAATCAGCGTGCGATCGAGGCGCTCACACGTGCGGAGGTCGCGCCTGGAAGCAATGGCTCGCGCTTGGCGCTGGCGGCGTTGGCCAGGCGGGTGATGTTGCGTGTGCGCAGCGGCGCCGACGGTCGACGCGATCTCACTCTGGCGGCGCTCGACATGCATGCGAGCAAGCTGCTCGAGGTCGTTCTCTTCGAAACGGCCGCCGGCCGGCCGGTGAGGGGACGAGACCTCGAGGCGTTGCTGCGACGCAACCGGGGGCTGCTCTACGCGGTCGAGGCTGCGTCAGATGTCGAGGCTGCGCCAGAAGAGGACTTGGCGGGGCACAAACCCGACGACGTGCTCGTCGCCGACCGAGAGCTACACACGCTTCTGGTGGACGTCTTCGGCGCCGATGCCGTCGTCCAGCTCGACAGCTGCGCTTTCGACGGCGACGCCGATGTCTCGGCGCTCGTGGCCCACCTGAGCCAGCAGGGGCAGGGCTGGGAGGTCCAGGAGCAGCGCCGCAGAGCGCGGCGTCGGCTGCTCGAGCTGGCGTTGCGAGGAGGCGCAGAGCCTGCGCACCACGAACTCGCATCGCTGCCGCTCGTCGAGCTCGCCGACGGTGGCCGCTGCAGTGTCGAGTCGCTGCGACGTTGGAGCGAAGAGGGGCACCCGCTGGTGATGTTCGACGGCAAGAACGCCGACCTCGTCCCTTCGATGGGGGCACAGGGCGCCCAGACGAGCGAAGGTGCTGTCTCGGGGCCACCGCCCGCGCTTCGGATGGACTCGCGTCTGTTTTATCTGCTCGAAGGAGTCGCGCGTATCGAGGGCGCCTTCGACTACGACCTGTCGCATTGGGAGGCGAAGCTAAACGCGTCGACCCCGGAGCAGGCCTTCGTCGAAGCCATCGAGATCGACGAGTCCTACGCGTCGGGCTCGATCGGCCTCGCCGTCGAGTCTGTCTCGTCGCCGGCGATTGCTGTGGTCGAACGGTCGACCCTGCGGGTTCACCAACTCCGCGAGCCGGCCCAAAAGCTCGGGCTGGTCGGCCGCGTTACGATCGACGAGACCTTCTTCGACGAGTCCGACTCACTGCACGACGCGATTTTGGAGTGGGGCACCGCGCTACTCGACCGGCTCGTCGACCAGATCGCACGGCCTCGCTCGCCAAACCACCAAGAGCGCATCGAGCGTTGCCTTCTCGAGTACGCAGGCCGGCAACTCGAGCTCGTCGCAACGCCAGGCGGCTGGTGTTCCTGGAGCGTCGGCGACGAACTCGCCGCGCGAATCTTGGAGCTGCCGCTCTTTCGCTTGCAGAGCGGGGCGGTCGCATCGGGAGGACAACTCGCCACGCGCTTTTCGCTGCGCCGCGGCCAACAGGAGGTCGTGCTCGCCGACGGCGCTCCCGCTCACCTCGAGGAGTGGAGCGCAAGTTATCTGACCGACGCACGCGTCCGCTACGACGCCCCCCGCCCGGAGCCGACGCCTCGCCCCCACTCCCCCGAGGCGACAGACGACCTCCTCCAGCTACTCGAACGCCTGCTCGAAGAGCTTCGCCCGGACGACGCCAAGCAAGCCGCGCCTCGACGCGTCCTGTGGAGCACAGGCGAGTTGTGGCCCGTCGGGACGCACCAGCCGATCTGTCACTACACCGCGCCATCGGGCTCCCAGCCGACCATCGTGCTCAACCCCAAACACTGGCTCGTCATGCGAGCCCGCCAGGCGCAGCACCTGCAGCCCGACCATATCGCGTGGCTGTTGCTCGCCATCTACGCTCACGTCAACGCGCGCCTCGAGCCGGTTACCAACGACCACGAACTCGAGTTCCAACGCCGCGTGGCCGATGCACTCGAGCGAGGTGTTCTGACAAGATGAACCCCACCGACGACATCATCGCCCAACGCCGCAAGGGCGCCGCAGATGGCGAGCGCCGCGAGTTCTCGGTCGACCGGGCGCAGGCGATCGCCAAGATGCGCCAATTCGCGTTGGCCGACCCGAGCTTCTACCTGCTCGAGCTGATTCAGGCGGCGGTCGCCAACGGCGGGGGCTATCTGAATATCGACCTGTTTCGGCTGCGCCGCGACAGCGACGACCTGAAGATGTGGTGGAGCGGGCGCGGGTTCAGCGAGTTCGAGCTCGAGCGCCTCTTCGACTTCCTGCTGATGAGTGAGGACGAGCCGGGGTGTGCCGACACGATCTTGTTGGCGCGCGGGGTCAACGCGATGCTGCACTTCAAGCCCGCCAAGATCGTCATCGCATCGGGCGACGGCACCCTCGACGGATCGGCGCAGGTGGTGATCTCGCGCGACGGCGACATCGTGGTCCAAGAGCCGCCCGAGCCCATCGGCGGTGTGAAGATCCACGGCGACGGACTGTACAATTCGCTGCTCGCTCCCGAGCCCGAGCAGCAGTTGGGCGACCGCGAGGTGCAGTTGCTGCGCGAAAAGGTTATCGCTCCGGGCGTGCAGGTGATGCTCAACGGGCATTTTATCTCCGATTGGAGCAGCGCCTACATCGAGCAGCGCGTCTGGCAGAGCGCGTATATCGCGATCGAGGAGGACGACCTGTACGGGCGGCTGTGGGAGGCGCCCCATGGCGGCCGCGGCGAGTTCGACCTGATGACCTACGGGGTCAAGGTCGAGCGCGTCGCGCGTGAGGATGCGCCGTTTTATGCGTTGCACGGGGCGGTCAACTTCGACCGGCTCAACAAGACGGCCGACCACGCTAAGATTGTGCGCGACGAGGTGCTCGAGGAGTTGTGGGCGCGGCTTCGGCCCTACGCCGAGGCGCTGCACGCCGACCACGACCAGATCACCTACAATATTCGGCCTCTCGACGGGACCCTGTTGAGCCCGCCGGAGCTCGTCGAGCTCATCCAGACTCACGAGCGGGCGGTCGTGGTGCCTCCGCAGGTGCTTCGCGACGGTCAGGCGAAGGCGGCGCGTCGGATCGGTGAGGCGCTCGAGGCGCCGGTGTTGCTCGTGTCGCCCGACGAGCGGCCGACGTTGCGCGCGTTGGCCGGAACGAGCCTCGAGCTCGTCGAGCCGCGTCTGGACGAGCAGCGTGACGTTGACGTGTTTACCGGACCGGTGGCGGGACCGCCGCCACGGCCCTGGCTCGTCGAGCCGGTGAGCGTCGAGTCCATCCCCGTCACCGAGTTCATCGAGCACATGTGCGACGTCCATCACCTCGACGACGTCGACCAGCACGACAAGCAGGCGCGTGCGAGGCTGTCGCGGACGCTCGGCTCGGTGGGCGAGGTGTTCATGCGCGTCTACACCCCGGCGGGCGACACCGAGGCCGGCGTCTTGAACAAGCGCTGGGTCAAGCTGCTCGTGTGCGAGCGCGAGGTCTACAGCGCGCGGTTTCCCTCTCCCTTCGCCGGCCACGAATTGTTCATCGAGCTTCCGCCGGCGTCGCCGACGTTGCTCGATCGCAAGGTCGCCACGGACGCCGGACAGGTGTCGATCGCCGAGCTCGTCGCGCGCACTTGTGTCGAGCTGGCTCGCCATCGCCTCGAGGAGGCCAATGCCCGCGCCCTGGCCGCCCTGAGCCGCGTCGAACTCGAGCCGGGCTCGGCCAGCTCGCGCATGGCGCTGCACACGTTGAGCCGCACCGCGATGTTGCGTGTGCGCGGCGGGGTGATCGAGGTGTCGACCTTCGACGAGAAGCGCGCGCCGCTGCTCGATATGCCGTTGTTCGAGACGCTTGGAGGCGAGCCTGCTGGTCGAGCCGTCAGTGCGCGTGACCTCGCCGCTTTGCTCCGACGCAGCCGCGGTCTGCTCTTTGGCGTGCGCTCGTCGGACCCCGAGCTCCCCGCAGGACTCGAGCCGGAGGACGTCTTGGTGTTGGACGCCGAGCAAGAACAGCTGCTCGTGGCCACCCTCGGCGCCGACTGTTACGTGCGCGTCGACTTGGCCGAAGAGGCGCGCAACGCTCCAAACGCACGCTGGGTCGAGCAGGAGCGCCGGCGCCATCAGCGCCGCGCGACTTGGCGTCAGTGCCTGCAGCACTCGTTGTGTGGGCGCACAGAGGGCTTCGAGCCGGCGCAAAGGCTGGTTATCGACACGGCCGACGGCGGCCGCTGCTCGTTCGCCGACGTGGTCGCGCGTTTCGAGCGCGGCGAGTCGGTGGTGATGTTCGACGGTCGCGCGGTCGACTCCGTCCCTCCGGCTGGAGAGGGTGTCGAGCGCGGCGATGCGGCCGAGCTTCGCATGAACCCGTTTCTGTTCTACCTGCTCGCCGAGCACCTGCCGCTCGCGGGCGCGTTCGACTACGACTTGTCTCACGCCGAGGCCGAGCAGAACCCGCGCACTCCGAAGGACGCCTTTATTGACGAGGAAGTGATCGAAGATCGTCGCGTCAGCGGCGTGGTCGGGCTGCCGGTCGACGAGGTGGCCGAGCCGGCCATCGCCATCGTCGAGGCGGAGACCGGGCGGGTCCACCGGTTGCGCGAACCTTCGCGTGAGCTGCGCTTAGTAGGGCGATTGGTGGTGCGTGAAGCCCAACTCGTCGAGTCGCCGGGTTTTCTCGAGGAGTTGATCGTCGAGCACGGCGAGTCGCTGCTCGACAGGCTCGCGCGCAGGCTGCCGAGGTTGGAGCGCTCCGAGGAGCGCGAACGCGTGACCCGCGCGCTGCTCGAGTTCGCCGGCCAAAAGATTCAGTTGCGCGCCTCGGCCGACGGTCGATTCGACTGGCAGGTCGCCCATCCGCTCGCCCTGCGCATCCTCGACATTCCGATCTTCCCGGGCCGTCGCGGCGCGCCCGTCTCCGGGCTGCGCGTGATTCGTCACCTGTGCGCCCAGGCCAACTCGAGCGGGACCACCCCCGACGTCGACGAGTTGCTCGCCGACCAGACGCCGGAGTTGCTGCGCCGTTGGATCGCGCGCTACGTCGACTTCGAGCGCGTCTATCGCGCGGCGCCGGCGAAGGTTGGAAAGGACGATGCGGGGCTGGAGTTTGCCGGCGGCGAGCAACTGCTCGAGGTGCTCGAGTATTGGCTCGAGGAGCTGCGGCCCGACCGCGGCGAGGGCGAAGACATGCCCAGGTACGAGCTCGCATGGGCCGACGTCGAGTACGGCTGGGCCGAACCGCCGGAGCCCGGATGGGTCCACAAGCTGTATCGTCCCCACCACGGCCTGCTCAACCGCGAGGCACCCTTGGTCGCCCGGGCGGTCGAGCAGCCCTCGGCGGAGACGATCGCCTGGCTGTTATTCGTGATCTACGCCGGCATCAACAAGGTCTTGGAGCCGGTGACCAACGAGCACGAGCTCGAGTTCCAGCGTCGGGTGGCCGACGCGCTCGAGTCGGGGCGGCTGGGCGTCACTTCAGATGGACACGTCTCTACAGATTGACGCTGCTCTGGCCGCTGAGCCCGCTGGCGATGACGATGCAATGATCTCCCGAGCGGGTGCACTTGTAGACCTGGTAGCTCTCGTCGGTGGCGAATTGGTCGCAGGCCGAGTCGTACTCGCCGATTTCGACGACCATGCCATCGGTGAGCTCGATAGATGAGCCCGCGGCGGAGAAAACGACGCGCAGCGTGGCGCCGTTGCACCCCAGCGAGACGTACTCGGGTGACTCTTGTTCGTCGCCGGTGCACGTGGCGCTGGTCGCCGAGTTGATGACGGAGGGGTCGTCGTATTGATTGCCCGCGATAGGTGTAAGGTTGGCCTCGTCGACTTGGCCCATGGCGATGGGGGTGCCATCGGCGGCGAACAGCTGAACCCCGAAGATGTCCGCGCCGGGCGACGGCGAGGTCGCCTTGCAGTCGAGCGCGCCCTGGGAGGTGGTGTCTTCGATGACGATGCTGCCGTACACGAGCGACGTGCACTGATTGTCTTCGCAAACCTCTCGAAAACCGCACTCGTTGTCGGTGGTGCACTCGGCTTCGACACACGCTCCGTCGACGCACTGCTCGCCGCTGGAGCAGGTGATATTCGCGCAGGAATCTGCGTCGGAGGGTGTATCGGTAGTGTCCGTCGTGTCGACCGCGTCTGTTACGTCGGAGGTGTCGGCCGAGTCGGGACCGACGTCGACGCTGGTGTCTCGCTCGGCGTCTTGGGCGACGTCGCGAGCGTCGGCCGTGGCGTCTGAGGCGTCGACGTTCGCCCCGACGCGCACGCACTGCTTGAGCTCGGAGCCGTCCCCGACAGGCACGCATTCGAAGCCCGACAGGCAATCGCTGGGGCCCGTGCAGCTAAAGGGGAGCTCTTCGACGTTCAAATCGGTTTGGCAGGCCGACAGCAGGGCGGCTGTCACCGTCATCAGTACAATCAAGCGAGGCATGGCATATCTCCTAGAAGCGGCCCGACAAGCTCAGTCCAATCGAATCAGCGCTCAAGCCCACCGACACCGAGGCGTCGGCCTGGTCGGGCGCCGTGAACACCAGGTAGGTGCCCACCCCTGCGCCCACCAAGCCGGCCGCGATCATGGCGGCGCCCACCGAGTCGAGGGTGTTGGCGTCGTCTTCGAGTTGCTGGGCTTCGGTCTGGGAGACCGAGGTGATCAGTCCGTCCTGGCGTTGGGCCTCGCGCACCTCGTCGCGCTTGCCCTCGGCGGCGAAGTGCAGCCCGACGCCGGTGCCCGCGACGGCCAACCCGGCCGCGGTGGCCGTCCAGCCCCATAGCTCGTGCGAGTTCATGCCCGCGGTTTCAGGACCGGCCTCGGCCGGCTCGACGACGCACTCCTGCTCGACCTCGGCCAGGTATTCTCGGGCCTTGTCGGTGACCAGCTTCTCGGGCGGATTGGCCACCGGCGGGGCGACGATGGCTCGCTCGAGCGCGCTCTTGGCCTTCTCGCACTTGCCCATCTTCTGGTAGGCGCGCCCCAGGTTCAGGTACGTCACGTTGAGCTCACCGAGCAACAAGGACTGCTCGAAATGGGCCACCGCGCGTGCATAATTCTCTTCGATGAGATGCTCGACACCTTCGTCGTTCAGTTTCTGTTGCTCGTCGGACGGAGTCACCGGCTCGGACGTCGGCTGCTCCTGAGCCCAGCCGAAGGCCGGGAGAAAAAAAAGGAGCGCGGCAATAGCGATGCTCGCGAGCACCACGTGGGTTGGTCGTTTCATGGCAACGTCTGGTTTGGTACAAGGCGTCTGTTGTCGTCAGTCACAGCTCGCAGCTATGAAAAGAAACCGCCTATGATTCAGTCCATACATCCGCGCGTCCTCGAAGTCGAACTCGAACACCACCGCGAGTGGGCGCTGGCCTGCTGGAGCGATACCGACTCTGACGCGCTGCGCGACCAACTCGTCCGGCTACTCGAGCTGACGTTTTTGGCCGAGTACAGTCAGCAGCCGAGTATTGCGTTAGGTGAGCGCAACTTCAAGGCCGTCCAACTGTTGGTCTTCGACGAGCTGAGCCAGCCCAGCCGCGAGGTGCTCGCCGAGCTGGGATTCGACGAGACGCAGTACGTGCCCGACCAGTACGAAGAGCGCATGGCCGCCTGGCGAGAGGAGGCCGAAGCTGAAGGCGTCCACCCGCCCGAATCGCCCGTGGCGGTCTTCAAAGCTGACATCGAGCGCCCCAACGCGTCGATCTCGGACAAGATCGAGCAGATCCAGCGCCAGATGATCGATCAACTCGACGGAGAGGTCTTCGGCGAGACGCCCGGCGGTCCCTCCAAGCTCATGGCGACCTATTTTCGCCAGCACTTCAACACCACGATCACCCCCGACCGAAAGGGGCTTCACTCCTTCGAGCTCTTCTTGATTCAGGAGAAGGCGCACACGCTGCGCTGGATGCCCCCGCTGCTCTTTCAGGGACTGTGCGACTTCGTGGGCGTCTTGCTGCAAGCCGAGTACAACTTGAACGTGCAGTGGGCGCTGTCGACGCCCGACGATTCGGGGTTTGCGCCGCCGCCGGTCTTCCGCGTGCCCGCCTCGGGCGGCGGCTACGAGCATATCCCCATCGGCAAATTGATCATCGAGTGGTGCGTGCTGCCGCAGCCCGAGGAGACGCCCACGCTCGCCCAGCGCATCGAGGAGGTCGTGTAGCCATGCCCGTACACAGTAAGAAGGTCACCTTCCAAGGCGCCCACGAAACCTCGCTCGACGCTCGGCTCGACATGCCCGACGGCGAGCCGGAGGCGTGTGCGCTCTTCGCCCACTGCTTTACCTGCTCCAAAGATCTGTTCATCGTCTCGCAGATCAGCCGGCACCTGGCCGACAAGGGCATCGCGGTGCTGCGCTTCGACTTCACCGGCCTGGGCCACAGCGAAGGGGAGTTCGAGAATACGAACTTCTCGTCGAACGTCGCCGACCTGGTCGCCGCGGCCGAGTTCATGGAGGCGGAGTACGAGGCGCCCTCCATCCTCATCGGCCACAGCTTCGGCGGCACCGCCGTGCTCAAGGCGGCGGCCGACATTCCGCAGGCCAAGGCGGTGTGCACCATCGGCTCGCCGTTCGACCCCGCCCACGTCGAGCAGGTCTTCAAGGACAAGCTCTCCGAGATCGAGGAGGAGGGCTCGGCCGACGTCGAGATCGCCGGGCGGACCTTCTCGGTCGAGAAGCACTTTCTGGACGATATCCGCAGCACCGAGATGGAGGGGGCGATCGGCGAGCTGAAGCGCCCGCTGCTCATCTTCCACAGCCCGCAGGACAAGGTCGTGGGCGTCGACAACGCCCGGCTCATCTTCCAGGCGGCCAAGCACCCCAAGAGCTTCATCTCACTCGACGGCGCCGACCACCTGCTGAGCAACAAGCGCGACGCGCAGTACGTCGCCGAGACGCTGGCGGCGTGGTCGACGCGCTACGTGCAGTATCGCCGCGAGTTGACCGACGAGGAGCGCGAGGCCCTCGGCGAGCCGCGCCCCGACGAGGCGCTCGTCGCCGAAACGGGCGAGGGTAAGTTCATGAACCACGTGATCGTGGGGCGCCATCACTTCTTCGCCGACGAGCCCGCCTCGGTGGGCGGCAACGACGCCGGCCCCGACCCCTACGACCTGGTAGCGGCCGCGCTGGGCGCATGCACCTCGATGACGCTTAGGATGTACGCCGAGCGCAAGGGCTGGCCGCTCGAGCGCGTCCAGGTGCGCGTCAACCACGACAAGATCCACGCCGGCGACTGCGCGCACTGTGAGAAGGAGAAGGGCAAGATCGACAAGCTCACTCGCGCCATCCGCGTCGAAGGCGACCTCGACGACGCCCAACGAAAGCGCCTGCTCGAGATCGCCGACCGCTGCCCGGTTCACCAGACCCTGCGCCGCGAAAATGTCATCGAATCGAGCCTGGAATCGGATCTCGAATGATCGATTGTCACCAATCAACCCGCCGCGGATTCACCCCAAACCGCTCACCCCAGCAATAAATATCCCCGTCGACCGTCAGCGCACACGTCGTCCGATCACCCGCGTCCACGCTCGCGACCGGCGGCAGGCCGCGCACGGCGACCGGGGTGGGCGCGGCGGTCGTCGTGCCGTCGCCCAATTGCCCCTTGGAGTTGTCGCCCCAGCACTTCACCTTGCCTTCATCCTCCGTGCCGCGCTCGCCGGCGACCACGCACGTATGACGCGCTCCGGCGGTCAGGTCGGTGGCGTCGGTGAGCTCGAGCACCTTCTGCGGGCTGGTGAGCTCGCGCAGCAAGTCGACGCCCAGCTGGCCGTGTGAGTTGCTTCCGAAGCATTTGACCGACCCGGAGCGTTGCAGCACGCAGGTGTGCTCTTCGCCGGCGGCGACGTCGACCGAGTCGGCGAGCATCGGGATGAGGCGGACCTCGTCGCGGTTGGTGGTGGTGCCGTCGCCGAGCTGTCCCTGGGCGTTGTTGCCCCAACAGGCGATTTGCCCGTCGGCGACGATGGCGCAGCGGTGGTAGTCGCCCACGGCGACCTTCGTCGCGCCGCTCAAATCTTCGACAAGCGTCGGCACCGAGAAGCCGTGCGGCCCCCAGCAGCGAACGCCGCCGTTGGAGGTGACCGCGCAGCCCGTGTAGTTGCGAATGTCGAGGTCGACCGCAGCGCTGATCTGCTGCCAGCGCGTCGGCCGGTGGCGTTCGGTCAGCGGCGCCTCGGCGACCTGTCCCTGGCCGTTATAGCCCCAGCAGAAGACCTCGCCGTTTTGGGTCATCGCGCAGCTGAATCCGTCGGCAGCGGCGATCTTGGCCGTCTCATCCATCCACAACGCGTCGACCGGGCGCTCGGTGCTCTGGGTGGTGCCGTCGCCGAGCTGGCCGTAGGTGTTCTGGCCCGCGCAGCGCACCTGCCCGTCGCTCAAGGTCACGCACATGTGGTCGGCGCCGACCGACACGTCGACCGCCTCGACACACTGCGACTCGCTGCAGGCGACCTCGCAGCTATTCGAGCACGCTCCGCAATGGTCGGCGTCGCGATACAGGTCGCGGCAGGTGTCGCCGCAGCTAAATCCGTCGGGGCAGTCGCAGCTGTTAGCCAGGCATACCGCCTCCTCGCCGCATAGATTCGTCGAGGCGTCGCCCTCGTCGATCAACCCGTCGCAGTCGTTGTCGGCGCCGTCACAGATCTCTTCGGAGCTCTCGCAGGTGCAGAACTTGCCGTCGGCCGGGTAGAGCGTCTCACACGCCCAGCCCGAAGGACACTCCGAGGCTACGCTGCAGCCCACGGTGCACACACCGCGAAGCTCGCCGCCCACGCTCGCGCAATGGCCGGAGGGGCAGTCGTTGTCGGAGTTGCAGGGAATGCCGATGCCGTCTTGCTCGGGGCGGCGAGGGGGGCCGCCGATGTCACGCTGATCGGATACATCGCCGCCGGAGGCGTCGGTCGCTCCCGACGTGTCGATGCCCGCACCGGCGTCACTCACGCCGGCGTCCCATCCGCTCGAGGCGTCCTGGGGAGAGTTGTTGGCGTTGTTGACCAGAGAGTCGTTGCTCAAAATGCCTGCGGTCGAGTCGTCGCCACAGCCGGCCAACAGAGCCAAGCAGAGGATCCCCAGCATCAACAGTATACATCTTCGGTGGGCGGGTGCGTTCATGTGGTGCTGCGTCGATGTTGCTGTGAGTGGCGCTCGTCCTCTTGCCACGTACCCATCTCTACCGAGAATGCAAGTGCGATTCAAATTTTCGCACGATACAGCGCACTTGTGTCGGATGATCCGACTTGCCTGAATTTTTGGCTCGTGAAATTCTCCGCGTCCTACAATCGACCCGAATACACCGGAGCACCCCCTATGATCCTGAGCGACCGCGACCTCAAAGAACGCCTCGACAACGACGAGATCGTCATCGACCCGCTCCTCGACCCCGACAAGCAAATCCAGCCGGCGAGCATCGACGTGCGCCTGGGTAAGGAGTTCGTGGTCTACAAGCTGCCCCACGTTGCCGCCATCGACACGCGCGACCCCGACTCCACGCGCGGCTACACCGAGACGGTGACCATCGAGGAGGGCGAATCGTTCACCCTGCACCCCGGCGAATTCGTCCTGGGCACGACCCTCGAGTGGGTCAAGATCCCCAACGACCTGGTCGCCCGCGTCGACGGCCGCAGCTCCATCGGCCGCCTGGCCGTCGTCGTCCACGCCACCGCCGGGCTCGTCGACCCGGGCTTCGAAGGCCGCATCACCCTCGAGCTGAGCAACCTCGGCCGCGTCGCCGTCAAGCTCTACCCGGGAATGCGCATCAGCCAACTCGTCTTCCACCAGATGACCAGCGAAGCCGAACGCCCCTATGGGCCGGCCCGCGGCAGCAAATACCAGGGCCAGCAAGGCCCGACGCCGAGCCGCATCTCGAACGATATTGATGAGTGAGGGGAGGAAGGGTTCACCACGGGGGGCACGGGGACACGGGGAAAGATGAGAGAAGAAGTTCCCCGCGTACCCCGTGTCTCCGTGGTGAGTCAGCCGTTGATGAGTCAAGATCGGCCGTTCGGTATGTGTCAAGATAGTTGTCGCGTCTGAATTATCTACGTCTCTTGTAAATTGAGCGGCGCAAGCCGCACCTCTTCGGGGCGCGTCCATCCTCGCGGCCTTCGACTCCAGCGTGCGGGATTCTTTTGGCGCGCCTGTTCATAGAGCTTTTGGCGTCTTTGTAGCAGCTCGACGTCTTCGCCCGCGTGGCGCTGCTCGGGGGTCACCCAGCCGATCCCGCTGTGATAGTGCTCGGTGTTGTACCAGCGGACAAACGCCTCGACCCACTCAGACCATTCATGCACGCCGTCGAGCGGCTTTTTGGGGTAGCCAGGCCGGTATTTGAGCGTGCGAAAGCTCGATTCGCAGTGAGGGTTGTCGTTGGAGACGCCCGGGCGGCTAAACGAAGCGGCCACCTCCAGGCGCTCCAGCGTCGCCAGAAGCGTCGAGCCCTTCATCGCAGCCCCGTTGTCGGCGTGGATGCAAAGTCCGCTCGCCTCGACCTGTTCGGCGAGGATCGTCTTTTCAATGAGGCGGCTCGACAGCTCCATCGATTCTTGGTCTTCGACGCTAAAGCCGACGATCTTGCGGCTGAACAAGTCCATGATCCAGTAAAGGTAGACAAACCGGCCGCGTACCTGGGTGGGCAAGTATGTGATATCCCACACCCAGACCTGGCCGGGGCTGGCGGCCACTAATTCGGGCTTCGGCCTGGGCTTCGGCGGCCGGCTTGGCTGGCGGTGGGTCATCATCTTCTCTTCGCGCAACACGCGGTAAAATGTCGACTCGCTGGCGACATACTCGCCCCGGTCGGCCAGGCTGCATACGATCTGCCGGGGGCTCACATCACAGAATTCACGACCTGTGGCGATGGCGACCACCTGTGCTCGCTCCTCGTCGGTGAGCGCGTGCGCACACCGACTGTGGGGTCCCTGGCGAGCGTCCTCGGCCTGCGGGTCTTTTCGCCACCGCTGTATGGTGCGCTCGCTGATGCCCAGGGTCCGACAGGCCTGGGCCTGACGCGCGCCGTGGGAGACCGCCTCTGCGATCATGTCGAGGATGACTTGTCGCTCTTGCCGATCATGGGAGCGTCCTCGTCCCCCCACAACCGGCGCGCCTTTTTTGAGAGCACCAACAAGGCGGCCGTCTCGGCCAGCGCGGCCTCCTTTCGGCGAAGCTCGCTTTCGAGTTCGCGCTTGTCCCGTTGGGCCTGGCGCAGCTTCTGGGTGGCCTCCTTCTTGGCCCTGGTGCGTCCATCAAGCCCCTCGTACATCTGCGCTCTCCAGCGTCGAAGGTCGCTTGTATGCACTCCTTCCTCGCGCAGGAAAGCGCCAAACTCCTTGCCCTCGAGCGCCTCGGCGGCCATCACAAGACGCAGCTTTTCGGCCGAAGAGCGTCTCTCGGGTGCCGACTCTGGCTTTGCCTCAGCACGCAAGGCACCATCGAGCGCCGCCTTTCTCCACCGCCAAAGCGTCGTCTTGCCCACGCCGCTCAGCTCGGCCAGGCTCTCCGGGCTGATCTTTTCGTCGAGCATCCGTCGAACAAGACGCTCTTTTAGCTCTTTAGGATATGGACTCATCTCGGATCTCCTTGTTGCCCCTTCGTTCCATGAAACTAACAATCGAAGAGGCGACAACTATCCTGACACCTGGGGCGTTGGGGTTCACCACGGGGGGCACGGGGACACGGAGGAAGTAAAAAGTAGTTCCCCCGTGTATCCCGTGTCTCCGTGGTGAGTCAGCCTTTCAAAAGTCGATCACGGCCGATCCTGCAGCAGAGGTCGCCCAGAAGTTGACCGCCGCGTCCTCGAGCGCGTCGTCGCTGTAGATGGTGAAGTGGCCGGTCGACGAGCTCATGTACGAGCCCATCGTCAGCGGCTGGCCGCTCAGGGATTGGCGGTTGGCTTCCAGCGGGGCGTCGACTTGTTCGATGTCGCCGACGTTCCACGGGTCGACCGGCCAGCCCTTGGGGCCGACGACGGGCAGGCCCGCGGCGGTCATCAGCGCGTTCATCGACAGGGTGGAGGTGGTGTAGTCGTCTTTGCCGTTGATCATGAACACGCTCGCCCCACCTTGGCCGTCGCCCCAGCCGCGCCAGTAGCGCGCGTAGTTGTGCGGGTCGACCACGTCGGCGCCCACTTGCGCCATCGCCACGATGGGGTGGAAGCGGTCGATGGGGCGCGAGACGTCGAGCAGGTTCTGGACGAGCTGGGCGATGTCGAACGGGTCTTTGCGGAAGATGATCGTCTCGCTCAAGTACGAGCCCACCCCGTTGAGCATGTAGGTGTCGATGCGCGGCTCGACGCCGGCGACCATCGCCCCCACGAGCGCGCCCTGGGAGTGGCCACCGTAGAAGACGCGCGAGGTGTCGATGGGGGGCAGGCCGATGAGGTTGATGAGCTTCTCTTCGATCAAGCGGATGAAGTAGCTAGTCTCGGCAACCTGTTGGCGGAAGACCGTGCGGCCCGACTTGGGGTTGATGTAGTTGAACGTGTCGAGCTCGGGGTCGTAGTCGGCCTCGCCGCGGTCCTTGTGGAATTGGGGCACGAAGGTCGCCACCGCGAAGCCCGCCTCGAGGGCGCCCACGATGTGGTCGTCGCCGATATGGCTCGCCAGTTGTGCGCCGGTGCCGTCCTCCCAGACCAGTAGTTTGAGCGGCCCGTCGGGGTTTCTGGGGACCGTCACCGCAAAGGGCACCGTCTCCCAGCGCTGGATCTCGGGACGTCCGCTCTCGTCGAATACGAGATCGCCGTCGCGCGAGTAGGGCGGCTCGCCCTTCTGGAAGATCGGCATCTTCATGGTGCCGCTGTAGACCTCGTAGGCGCTCGTCGACCGCGCCACCCACTTGCGCCAGTTGCGAATGTCCCGAATCTCGGTCGCGTCACTCCAGACCATCTCGCGCAGCTTGCGCGTCTCGGCGACCGGGTCCTGGGTCGTAAAGACCGAGGCCACCGCGATCTCCTTCGACGACAAATTCGTCTGCGGCAGGCAGTCGCGCATGGGGTCGAAGCTCAGCGCCAGCGCCTCGTCGGCGCCGTCGCCGTTGAGGTGGGCGGCGAACGCCTCGGGGCGCGCGGTCGACAGGTCGTTGCCGCCGAAGCTCGTCGTCACGATGAGCGCATACGGCGTCGCCGGCCGCAGCGGGTAGCCCGGCACCGGCGCTACCTTGAGCGTGTTGGCGGCGACGTACTTATCACCCTCTGCATCCCACACCGCCTCGACCGGCACGCGCTCGCCGCACGCCGCTTCGCTCATCGCGATGAGCTGGATGGGCGAGTTCGGGTCGACCGTGGCGCTGGGTACCGGGATGGCGTCGTCGGGCGGGGCGGTGTCGGTCTCGAACGCCACGTAGGCCACCGGCATCGTCGAGAACCCGCGGATCGTCGACAGCATCTCGACGTAGCGCTTCACGAAGTTGTGATTGGCGTTGGGGATATCGGAGACGTCGACCGTGCCTTGGGCGCTCACCCGCGCGTCCGACGGCCAGGGCATGCGGTAGAAGTCTTCGTCGGCCGGCGCATATCGCGGCATCAGGTCGCCGTCTTGCGCCTCGACCTTCTCGAGGCCTTGCTCGCGCTCGGCGATCTCGCCGCAACCCGACAAGGCGGCGCTCGCGCCCAGGGCGAGGAGAGGGGTCAAGCAGGCGAGGAGACTCGGGAATCGTGGTGTGTACATCGGCGCCGTATCGCTGGAGAGGAGCAGTTCGGCGGCATTATAGCGGCAGGTGCATCGCAGAGATAGTGCGTTCGCCCACGCCCCGTTAACTCCCCGGCCTTCGTGTCGAGTTTGAGTCTCGAGGGCTCATCTGATCCTCGATCTCGACGGAGGTGCGCGATGAAATCGGTGTTCGTACAGGAGTGGGTCGACTCGGAGCTGGGACACTCGGGTAGCAACTCGCGCTACTCGATTCATATGAAGGAGGACGACCGGGACCGGTTCGCCCGCGCTCATGCGGGGGAGGCCAAGCAAGCCGGCCGCGCGTTGCGTCCCATCGGCCGCTGGGGCGTGGTCGGGATCGACGAGGCGGTCTACGAAGAGGTGCGAAAGAGCGTCAACGGCATGTGGTACCGCGGCAAGGCCTACTGGGACGGCCAGGAGATCGATATCGGCGGCGGGTCGAAGTAGTTCGGTACGAGAGTAGTGCCGCCCCCGCACCGAACTCTAATCGGCCCGGTCATTGCTGCTTTTTCGTCCAACGCTTCATGATGCCGTTGCTGCAGCCGAACTTCTCGTGGCCTTTGCCGATGCCGAGCTCGTCGATGATCTGCGAGCAGCTGCATCCGCCGGTGTCCTCCATCGTGTAGGGCCCGTAGACGATCTCACCTTTGGGCGTCAGCGTCTGGAAGACGCCGGTCGGCGTCGCAATCCAGCGATTCACGCCCAGGCGCACCGACGGCACGCCGGCGTCGGCGTCGCTGTCGGGGCTCGCCTCACACAGATCCTCGTTGCCACAGACGCCGTCGCCGTCCGCGTCGTTGCTCGGGTCGTGGGGGCAGATATCGCACGCATCGCCGATGCCGTCGCTGTCGGCGTCGGACTGCGAGGCGTTGGCCACGCTCGGGCAATTGTCGTTCGCGTCGCACACGCCGTCGCCGTCGGGGTCGGCGCACGCATCCCCGATGGTCATCTCCTGCGGATAGCACCCCTCCACGCCCGTCTCTAGGCTCGTCGTCGAGGTCGGCTCGATCGAATAGTCCCCGTCGCCCAGCCCGCTGACGGTCACCGCTTGCCAATAAAAGACGCGCAGGTCCCCACCACACGCCTGCGGCTGACAGACGACGTCGTCGGGGATCTCCCGCGTGACATCGATGAAGTCGTAGGTCTGCCCGTCGATGACCAGCCCGCCCACCGGCCAGAGCAGCCAGTGGGCCGTGCCCGCGTAGAACGTGACGTCCCCGTTGTCGTGTTCATCCCAACAAATCTCGGAGGTGTGAGCCGACGCAGCCATCGGGATGGCGAAGACTGCGGCACAAATAACGAGAGCCAACAAATTCCTAGAACGACGCATGCTCCTCTCCTCGCTTTGTCCTTCGAACGCTCGCCACCGTGGCTTTTACGTTCTTTGGACATCATGAGTTCGTAGCCGGCGGGGATTCGATTAATCACTAAATCGATATTGAGGTAGAACGCCCCGCTTAGCTGCCTTGTTTTTTATGATAGCAGCGGGGCTGTGTTAAAGCGAGAGACGCTAAACCTGATTTTTATGACATCGCCGTCAGAAGGTTTTGTGGGTGGTGTTTTGGGCTAAGGTGTTGGGTTGTTTTGGGTTTCGCGGCCTGTGGTGTGGCTCTGGGAGCATGCATGGGTGGGGGTGGATGTACGTGCTTGTGTTGAGTTGTGCTGCAAGGTGTGTGGTGTGTTTGTGTAGGTTTAGGGGTGCAGGGTGTGTACAAATGTGGCGGTTAAAAATGAGGCTGTTTTGTTAGTTGTTGGTGCGGGTTGTGGTTCGTGTTGTGTGAAATATTAAGTTTAATTGGTTGAGGTGGTCGTTGTGGGGCTGAAAGCTGAGTCGGTCCGTCGCCCGGGCGATCGCTTCAGCGGTGTGAGCGGCTACTCGACCCGCACCGTCACCGACGCCTCCACGCGGCCCCGCCCGACGCCCACGGCGTGCTCGCCGGGCGCGAGCTTCCAGAAGGCCCGAAAGGGGGCGTCTACCGTCGCGACCGCCTCGCCGTCGACGAACCAGGTCAAGGTGTCGTCGCGCCGGCTGGCCGGCACCTCGACGCGCAGGGCGACCTGCTGCTCGCTACGCGGCAGGCTCGGGTCGAGGACGAAGGTGTCGCCGGGCATCGGGTGGGTGATGCGCAGGTCCGCGGCTCGGGCGGCGTCGCCGGGATCGTCGCCACATAGCGGCGAGTGCTGCGTGGGCGGCAGTCGGTGGCCGCGCTCGAGCGCCCACTCGGTCCAGTCGTCGGGGACGTCGAGGAACTCGCGCTCCTCGACGTGTGCGTCGGGGCAGTCGGGGCCGGCGAGGAGGCCGTTGCGCGTGTCGATTGCGAAGGTGCGGTGGATTTCGCAGTCGGCCAGTTCGGCCCACGACGCCTCGCCGGCGAAAGACTCCAGGCGCGTCGAAGGGCACAGGTGGCCGGGCTTCTGGCCCGACAGCGCGCACACGGTGCGCTCCTCGACGCCCTTCGGCGCCTCGTACCAGTCGACGTCGGCCGGGCTGGCCGCGTCCGGGTACAGGGCCTGGAAGACCTGGCGCATGATCGGCGCGGCGCCGGTCACGCCGCTCGAGCCGAGCATCGGAGTGGCGTCGAAGTTGCCCGCCCAGACCGCCACTGTGTAGTCGGGGGTCACGCCCACCGCCCAGTTGTCGCGAAAGCCCGCGCTCGTGCCCGTCTTCGCGGCGACCTTGTAGGGCAGATGCAGGGCGCTGTAGCGGCCGAAGCCCCGCGAGCGGGCGCGGTCGTCGCTGAGGATGTCGAGGAGGAGGTAGGACGTTTGCGCCGAGAGCAGACGCTTTTTTGGTTCTTGGTTCTTGGTTCTTGGTTCTTGGTCAGTCAGTTGAACCGGCTTGGGGTGGCCGAGGCGGCCCAGGGCGGCGTAGGCGGCGGCGAGGTCGAGGAGGCGGACTTCGCCGTTTCCGAGGGCGAGCCCCAGGCCGTAGTGGTCGGCGTCGGCGTCGAGGGTGTCGAGGCCGAGGGCGAGCAGTTTTTGGTGGACGGCCTCGGCGCCCAGGCGGTGGGTGACGTGGACCGCGGGGATATTGAGCGAACTCGCCAGGGCGTCGCGCACGCTGACCGGGCCGTGGTAGCTGCGGTCGTAGTTCTCGGGGATATAGACGCCATCGGCGGCCGGAAATTGCGCCGGAAAGTCGGGCAGCATGTCGGCGGCGGTGCCGCCGCTCTCCAGGTAGAGCCCGTAGACGAACGGCTTGAGCGCCGAGCCGGGCTGGCGGCGGGCGAGCACGCCGTCGTTGGCGCCGTCGCCCTCCGCGTCGAAGTAGTCGCGCGAGCCGACCCACGCCAGGACCTCGGCCGTCTTTGTGTCGAGCACGACCACGGCGGCCTGGCCGACGTTTTTCTTCTCCAGGCGCGACAACTCCTGGCCGACGATGCCCCGGACCTTGTGCTGCAAGTCGAGGTCGAGCGTCGTCTCGATGCGTTGCGGGCGCCCCAACTTACCAAGCCGCGACAGCGGGCCGCGTTCGGACAGCAAATGGTCGGTAAAATGCGCGGCCATGACGCGCCCGCGCCGCCCGACGACGGTGAGCTCCTCGTCGAGCGCGCGCCGGTACGCGGCGTCGTCGATCACGCCGCGCTCGTGCATCAGGGCGAGCACGCGGCGCTGCACGCGCTTGGCGCGCTCGAAGTCGGCGTAGGGGTTGTTGAGGCTCGGCGCGCGCGGGATGCCCGCGAGCAGCGCCGACTCGGCCAGCGTGAGCTGGGAGGGCGGTTTGTCGAAGTACATCGACGCGGCCGCGGCGACCCCGAAGAGCTGATTCCCATAGGGCGCGCGGTTCAGATACTGCTCGAGGATGCTGCGCTTGGTCTCCTGCTTGTCGAGGCGAACGGCCAGCACCATCTCCTCGAGCTTGTTGGGCAGCGTGCGCGCTCGGCTCCCGCCGGCGACCATTTTGGCGACCTGCTGGGTGATCGTCGACGCGCCGCTGACGATCTCGACGTTCGTCACGTTCTGCCAGGCCGCCCGCCCAACCGCCAAGGGGTCGACGCCCGCGTGCGACCAAAAGCGGCGGTCCTCGGCGTGGACCGTCGCCGCGACCATATGCGGCGAGATGGCGTCGAGGCCGACGGCGCGCGCGCGGCCCTCGGTGGCGCCCAACGCCTCGCGCAGCGGGCGGCCGTGGCGGTCGACGAGGCGTGTGCTGGTGAGGTTATCGTAGCTGAGCAGTTCTCCAGGGAACGGCACGAGCCAGAGCGCGGCGCCAGCCGCGAGGAGCGCGGTAGTGCAGATAACCGTGAGGGCTTTGTGGGAGTTCTTCATTGAACGCTAGCCAGTGGCGGTCGAACAGCCCCGTGATCGTCGTCGTGATCGTGATCGTGATCGGTTGTCTGTACCGCGAAAACGATAACAACCGATCACGACTACGATCACGATCACGATCACGGTCGAGTCGACGCTCAACGAATCTCCACGGCCTTCGCATCGGAACGACCGTATAGTGCCGGCTCGTACATTGCTTCCGCCCGCGCCGCCGGCGCGGTGAACGTCCCCGGCGTGGTCGCCCGGGCCAGGTAGGCGTGCTTGTAGACGCCCGGTCGCATGCGGTTGGCGAATAGGAGCACCTTGTCGTCGTGCTGCTCGGTGTGGTCGAAGCGCGCCCACCAGTACCAGGACCACCAATACCAACGCCCGCGGTCGCTCGAGCCGAGCGCCTCGTCGAGGTTCGTCGAGGTGGTCTTGAAGTCGGTGTTGATCGGCTCGAAGCCCGCAGGCAGCGGGTCCTCGACGGCCACGAAGCTGCGTTCTTCGGGCACCGTCAGCGTCAGCTGCACTTTGACGACCTGGCCGGGGCGCACCTTGTCGAGGGGTTCGCCGGCGTTGTCGCCGTCGGCGGCGACGTAGTCGCGCTGCAGGTGGAAGCCGCCGTCGAAGCCGGTCGTGGGCGGCTCGTCCTGCACGTAGGTGAGCGTGGCGGTGTAGTACATCGGGCCGCCGGCGCCGCGTCGGGCGATGGTCAGCAGCTTGCCGTCGCGCTTGGCGAGTTCTTCCATGGGGATGAAGATGCGCCGCGGGCGAAGCTCGGCCTTGGTGAACTCCTCGCGGGCGAACTCGGTGTCACCGACGCCGACGAGCGCGCGGTAGTCGGGCGTGATCGCCTCGGCGCGCTCGAAGTACTCGCTGAGCGCCATGACCGCAAAGGCGGTGTCCTGGGTGTTCTGCCAGCGGCCGCGTTGGCGCGTCTGCAGGAGGCCTTGGGCGAATTTGGGGATGAGCGGGTCGTTTGGGCGAATGCGAAGCAGCGCCAGCAGCGTCATCGCGTCGGCGCGGGTGCGCGAGTGCCAGATCATCCACCAGTGACGCTCGCTCGGCTTCTTGTCGGTCAGATGCGCGATGCCGTTCTTCTCGACCACGCTGCTCAGCAAGTCGTCCATGAGCGCGTCGCGCACCTCGGGGCTGTCGCCCGACTCGTGGATCGCCAGGGCGAGCAGCGCCTGGGCGAAGCGCGGCATCAGGTGGCGCTGGTCTGCCAGTCGGGTGTGGTAGCTCGGCTGCGGCTCGCCGGCTTCGGCGAGGACCCAGCTGGCGAAGGCCTGGGTGGTGAGGACCGCCTCGCGGTGCCAGTGGCTGCTCATCGAGACTTTGCCGCGCAGCAGGTTGCTCAGGTAGCCGAGCAGCTTGGAGTAGCGGTCGGCGTTGATGTCGTAGTCGCCGAGCTTCTTGGCGCGCACGAGCGCCAGACCGCCATAGGTCGTCGTCCACGGGTGCGCCGAGCTCGCCCCGGGCCAGTAGCCCAGGCCGCCGTCGCGGGTCTGCATATTCAACAAGCGGTCGAGGCCCGACTGGGCGAACTTGCCGATATCGTCGCTCCGCAGGCCGGGCAGCTCGAGGTCGCCGACGGTGTCGCGCATCGACACCAGCGGGAGCGTGCGCCCGGTGGTCTGCTCGGCGCAGCCGTACGGGTAGTCGACCAGGTATTCGAGGCCCGGCAGCAGCTCGCCGAGCGCGCTCGACGACAGCTCGATCTCGAGGCCGCCGACGTCCTTGCGGATGCCTTTGGGGAGCTCGAGGCGGCGGCGTACGTCGGCTTGCGACCAGCTCGAGTCCATCGTGACGGTGCCCGTTTCGACGAAGGATTGCTCGGCGGCGGGGTAGCGCACCGGAAGCTCGAGCTCGACGGCGTCCTCGCCTGCGAGCTCGCCCTGGCCGCGCACGGCGAAGCGCACCTTGGCGGCGCCGGGCACGCCGGCGGTCACCGGGAAGGCGACCTCTTTGGCCGCGCCGGCGGGCAGCGTGATCGTCTTCGTCTTGTCGCCGGTGAGCTCAAGCGGCCCGTCGATCTCGACGTCGACGCTCACTTTGCCGGCGGTCTCGACCATCGACTGGACGACCACGCGCGCCTCGAATTTGTCGCCCGTCGAGGCGAAGCGGGGCAGGGCGGGGCGAGCCATCAAGGGCTTGTTGACCTCGACGCGCTTGTCGCCCGAGCCGAAGCGGTTGCCCTCGGCCACGGCCACGGCCATGAGCCTGTAGGCGGTCAGGTTCTCGGGCAGGCGGAACTCGACGGTCGCCTGGCCACTGTCGTCGACGTCGATCTTGGCGCGATAAGTCGCGGTGGTGGCGAACTCGGAGCGGTAATTCATCGCCATGCCCGACCCGTCGCCGCCCTCGGCGGACTTGTCGGCGGCGAGCTCTTTCTTCTTCTCGAGCTCGGCGCGGGTGGTCAGCATCAGGCGCGAGTCGCGGTTTTTGACCCCGAGCGGGCGCTCTTTGAAGAAGGCGTCGACCGGGTTGGGCGTCTTGTAGCCGGTCAGGCTGAGCACGCCCTGGTCGACGGCCATGAAGGTGACTTCGCCGGCGGTGGGCCGGCCTTCGTGGTCGCGCACGCTGATATCGGCGCGCACGAGCCCGCCGGGGCGGTACTCGAGGCTGTCGGGGGCGACCGCGACGTCGAGCTGGCGCTCGCTGTGGTCGACGGTCAGCTCGACGTAGCCGATCTTGAAGGCGGGGCGGCCGAGGTCGGCGCCCTCGTCTTTGGCGCGTTGGCGCTCGTCCGCGCTCAGGGCGACGCGGCCGCGCACCAGCGAGACCGACACGTACGCGTTGGGCTGCATCTTGGGGGTGATGGGCACCTCGACCACGCTGCTCGTGCCGTCGATGGCGGTGGTGAATCGCTCGAGGACGCCGCCGCGCTCGACGGTGACCAGCGCGTGCGCCTCTTCGAAGGGCGACTGCACCATGATCTTGGCGGTGTCGCCGACCTCGTACTCCTTCTTGTCGGCGATCAGGTCGATGCGCTCGTCGTCCGAGCGGCCCCACCAGTAGCCGTCGCCGCCGTACGCGTAGAAGGGCGCGGTGCTCACGAGCTCGTTGCCGAGGCCGTCGGTCGATTTGACCTCGACGACGTAGGAGCCCGACCCGTCGATCTTGAAGTCGCAGCCTTTGGGGGCCGCGCCGCTGGTCAGCTTGCAGGCGCCGACCTCTTTGTCTTCGTGCTCGGTGACCCAGGTATACCCGCCGCCGGCCGACTTCTTCTTGACCGACTTCCACTCACGGCGCAGCACGCGCATTTGCACGGGCTTGCCGCTGAGCGCCTTGCCGTCGTAGTCGACGGCGACGGCTTTCGGCGAGATCGACTCGCCGGCTTTGACCAGATAATTGGGCTGTTTGACGCCCACGTAGTATTCGCCGGGGTGCACGCGAATCGTCGCCCGTCCGCTCGAGCGCTGGCGGTTGACGTCGGTGACCTCGGCCTCGATGACGATCTCTTGCGGGCCGGAGAAGTCCTCGTCTTCCGGCACTTCGAAGGCGGCTTCGAGCGCGCCCTCGTCGTCGAGCTTGCCCGAGGCGCTCGACAGGTGGCGCGAGCTCGACGAGTCGTAATACCACCAGTAGCGCCAGCGGTTGGCGTTGAAGTTGTACTCCTTGAAGTTCTGCGGCTCGAAGCGGGCGCGCGAGCGTCGGGCGGTCCAGTAGGCCTGGTTGTTGCGCATGGGCGCGCCGAACAGGTAGCGGCCGCGCACGGTCGCCTTGGCGTCGCGGCCGACGATCATCTCGTCGTTCTCGGGCTCGACGAGCACCTCGAACTCGGGCGTGCGATACGCCTCGACCCTGAACGAGCCGCCCCGGCCCGTGGCGAGCTGCTTGCTCACGTCGGGGTCGATGGGAGCGACGCTCACCGAGTAGGTGCCCAGAGCGGCGTTGTCGGGAAGCTTCACGTCGAGCGAGTAGCCACCGAGCTTCGACAGCTCGACCTCTTCGCGAGCGACGTTCTCGCCGCGCGAGTTCGCCACGGTGACGACCGCGCGCTCGGCGGGCATCTTTTGGAGCTCACCGTCCTTCTCCAGGCGCATATAGCCTTTGACGTGCACCGTCTCGCCGGTGCGGTAGACGCCGCGCTCGGTGAAGATGAAGTTGCGCGTGTACATCGACTCGCGCTGCTCGCGGTAGTCGAGGCGGAAGCGGTACGGCCAGACCGTGCCGCGCCAGCTGTCGAGGTCGATGAGGCTCGTGTCGGCGCCTTTTTTGGCGGTCAGCGCGACCACCGAGTTGCTGTCGATCGTTTCGCCGGCGGGCGTGGTGACGAGTCCCTGCTCGTCGGTCTTGCCGGTCCACAGGCGCTTTCCGTTGGCCGCCCACAGCGAGACCTTGGCGTCGGCGACGGGCTTGCCGTCGGAGAGTCCGGTCACCCAGACCAGGTTCTCGTCGCCGGCCTCCTTGATGGTGATGCCCAAGTCGGTCACGACCACGAGGCCCTGTCGAATGCTGTTGCCGTAGCTGACTTGCACGTCGGGCGAGTCGACGTCGAAGTAGACCGCGCCGATGGGCTTGTTGCCGAGCTCGCGGCCCAGATCGATGGCGTAGCTCTTCGTCTGCCCGGTGCGCAGGTTGGTGCCGATCTTGTATTGAGTGCCGCTGCCCAGGCGCCCCTTGAAGGGCTTTCCGGTCTGTTTGGTGACGTCGTACAGGTTCGCCGAGACGTAGGCGAGCTGGTCCTCGGGCACCTCGTACATGCGCACCGTGGCGTTCTTGGCGTTGCGCAGGGTCACCGGGATCGCCGGGGCCTCCGAGCCCTTGGCCACCTCGAGGATGCGCAGGCCGTTCTCGACGCTGATCATCGGACTGGGGTAGTCGACCTCGATGCTGTAGGTGCGCGTGGCGGCGAGCGTGTTGCCGAAGATGTCCTTGCAGCCGCGGTCGACGCGAAGCTTGTAGGTCTTGCCGCCTTTGACGTTGCTCGGGTTGATGTAGAGCGTGTCGCGCGAGGCGCTCACGCTCGACAGCTTGGCGCCGCCGCTCACCGAGACGCACTCCTCGACGTCTTCCTTGTCGAGCGGGTTGGAGAACTCGACGCGCCAAGACGAGTGGGAGTCACAGTCGCGCCACCCGCAGCGCACGCGGTCGACCTGGAAGTGGCCGTAGGCGTCGAACTGGGCGTGGTAGTCGCCCCCTCGGTAGTTCTTTTCGGCCGAGCGGCGCCGGCTGGGACTCATCGACGCGACCTTCTGCTCGATGCCCTCCGACAGCGTCGCGTTGCCCCCTTTGGGCGTCAGCGAGCCGTCGATGCGCAGGTGATAGCGCGACCCGAGCCGGAAGCCGCCCGGGCGTTTGATGGCGTAGCTATCTTTACCGTAGTAGCCCTTGGTTTCACGCCCTTCGACGACCTTGGCGATCTCGACGCCGTCCTCTTCGAGCGTGACCGCCTCCTCGAAGTCCTCGGGGTCGACCTCGAGGTTCAAGAAGACGCGAATCTCGCCTTCGGGGCGAAGCTTGCGGTAATCGGGGTGGGAGCGCACGCGGCTGACCTGCAAAAAGGGCGTGCGAAACCCGAAGGTGTAGTCCTGGGCGAGCGCGTTGCCGTCGAGGCTCTCGGTGCCGGCCGGAACGGTGACCTTGAAATGAGTCGCCTTCGGCAATTCTTCTTTGGGATGGAACACCGCGGTGCGCGAGCCCATCCAGTGGTAGGTGCCGGCGAGCTTCGGCTCGATCTGGAAGATGGGCGCGTCCGCCTCGACCTCGCCCACGCTCGGCTCGACCATCGCCTGATTGAACGAGACGGTGACCACCGACGAGCTGGTGACCTCGTCGGTCGGCCGCTTCATGACGACCTCGAGCGCCTCACTCTCTTCGCCCGACGACTCGTCGCTGGAAGACTGGAGGGCGCCGCCGGTGCTCGGAAACGCGCTGTAGGCGCTCGGATCCTCCTCGGGCGACGAGAGGCTCGGCGATTGCGAGCAGGACGTGAGCGCGCAGGACGTGATAAGGAGCGCGGCGACGAGGAGAGGGGTGATGCGGGTCATACGACACATCGTTGGATTCCCTTAAAGTACCAGCAGGCTTGTCGAGCGGGGATTGCTCGGAGTCACATCAAAAAGTATGGTGCGGCGGCGCGACCATAGCGCTTTTGCGTCGATTCGTGGAGTCAAAATGACAGCAGCACCCGAGACACAAATGACAGGCTCAACCGGCAACGCCGCTCCTTTGAGCAAGCCGGTGATCAAGCTGGTGCGCCAGGCGGTGCTCGACTTCGTGCTCATCGAGCCGGGCGACCGCATCGCGGTGGGGTTGTCGGGCGGCAAGGACTCGCTCATGCTGGCCGCGGCGCTCGGTGAGCTGTCGCGCCACGGCGACCTCGACTTCGAGATGCAGCCCATCCACCTCGACCAGAACCAGCCCGGCTTCGACCGCGACGGCTTCAACGCCGCGCTCGATCGCCTGGGGCTTGGCTGCGAGGTCATCGACGAGGACACCCACTCGGTCGTCCAGTCGAAGCTCGAGCCGGGCCAGATCCCGTGCGCCCTGTGCAGCCGGATGCGCCGGGGCATCCTCAACGAGTTCTGCGTGGCCAACGGCTTCAACAAGCTCGCCCTAGGCCATCACCTCGACGACGCCGTCGAGACGTTCTTCTTGAACCTGTTCTACGGACGCAGGCTCGAGCCGCTCAAGCCGGCCACGCCCACCGAGGACGGCGCGGTGACGACCATTCGCCCGTTGATCCTCGTCGAGGAGCGAAAGATCGAGGCGTGGGTCGACGAGCACAACGTGCCCACGGTGCCCTGTCCGGTCTGTGACGCGTTCCCCGAGTTGAAACGACGTGACCTCAAGGAGTTGTTGTCGGAGTTTGCCAAGATGCAGCCCGACATGCATGCTTCGGTACGTACCGCCCTTTACGAGAGCTGAACTATGGCGCGCTTTACGCTCATTTGCTTTCTCTTCGTCGCGCTGCTGATCCCGGCGAGCGCTTTTGCCGAGGTCGGCCCGGGCGACAAGCCCACCTACACGGCGACCACGCTCGACGGCGAGAAGGTCTCGTCGACCGAGCTTCGCGGCAAGGTCGTGCTGGTCGACTTCTGGGCGACCTGGTGCGCGCCGTGCAAAGAGTCGTTTCCGTTCTACTCGAAGCTCGCCAAAGAGTACGAAGACGACCTGGTGGTGCTGGCCGTCAGCCTCGACGGCTCGCGCAAAGAGGCGCGGAAGTTCATGGAGGGCAAAGGTTACGCGTTTACGGTTGCTTGGCACCCGAAGCATCCGGTGGTCAAGACGTTCGGCCCGTCGATCTTTCCGACCTCGTATTTGATCGACCGCAACGGCGTGGTGCGCCACGTGCACACGGGATTCGACGACGAGACGCGCAAGCAGACCGAAAACGAGGTCAAGGCGCTCGTCGGCCAATGAGCCGCATCGCGACGACCCTCAAATCGTAGTTTCGCGCCGCAGTACAGGCGCCCCAAATAGCTGGCGCCGCGACTTCTGCAAGGCGCAACATTGTTTCGAGCGGGATTGATGATGATGACGAAAACCAACACGCGCATCGCTGCAGCTTTGCTCACCGCCACCCTCGCCTTGCCGAGTCTCGGCTGCGGCGACGACGGCCCGAGTACCTCGCCGTTTGCGGACACCTACCAGGTCGTCTTGCACACGCGAAATACGGAGAATTGCGACGGAGAGGGCTCCCCCTTCGACGGCGACGACTACTTCGAGTTGACCGACGAGGGCGACTCGCTCGCCTACCACGTGTGCGACGCGGCCGACGATTGTCGAGACGCGGTCAACGACAGCAAGAGCTTCACCATCCAAGACGGCGACGCCTGGATCGGGCGCACGATCGACGCCTCGGGCACCCGCGGCGGCTGCAACGTGACGTTCACCGAGCGGGTGGCCACCCTCGAGAACAACACCGACGTGCGCATCGAAACGCGCACCTTTAGCGGGGAGTTCAGCCGGGAAGAGGGGCAGGACTGCACCGACCAACTCGTGCTCGAGAACCGCGGTGAACTGACCTGCGGGCAATTCGAGGTCGTGCTCGCCGTGCCCGCCGACTGAGCCGTGTCTGCTCGATAGGTCGCCTCAGAGTTTGCCCTCGACGAGCACGACCCGGTGGCCGAGCACGCCGGCGAGTCGCTCGATGAACTCGCGGTTGAGCGACGGCCAGTTCCAGAAGGTAAAGCCCAGACACCCGAAGCCGATGGGTGTGTCGTGGCGCCAGTCGACGATGGGCGCCCGGCTCGCGCAGTGCGGACAGTCGAGCGAGGCGCTCGCATCGCCCTCGCGCCACCCGTCGAGCGCCGCCTGCCAGGCGCTGTCGGCTGCGCGCGGCTTGTTGCACTCGGGGCAGTGCGGGCGCGACGCAAATTGGCCGGCGTCGAAGATCTGCCGGCCACAGACCACCTCCACGCCGTTGAACTCCAGCCCCAAAAAGTACTCGTCCAGCTCGACAATCGCCGACTCCCACGCCTCCGCCGGCCGGTGGCCCATTCGCCCGCCCGGCACGCACGGACTGGGCTCGTCGGCAATAACCTGCTCGTCGGCCATGAACTCGACGGCCCGTAGACCCAGACGCTCGGCCTCGGCGGGTGTGGCGTCGCGGTCGACGATGGTTTGGTAGTAGTTGTTGTGGGGCATTGGTTTGGTGTTGTAGGTATGGGTTGTTGGGGCCCCCCATCCGCCTCGCGCTAAACTACGCGCTCGGCACCTTCCCCCCGGGGAAGGGATGCTGTTGCGAAAAGTTACGTGGTTCGAACGCGCGAGGGATGCCCCTGCGAAAAGCTACGAAGTTCTAATGCGCAAGGACAGCCCTTCCCCGGGGGGAAGGTGGCTCGCGCGCTTTACAGCGCGAGGCGGATGGGGGCGCCGCCAAGCAAAGCCTTACACAACACGACCCATACAAAAGCCAATGACCGACACACTCCAAGAACTCCTCGCCGACTACCCCGTCACCGCCACGTTCCCCATCGCTTGGGGCGACATGGACGCCTTCCAGCACGTCAACAATACGCGCTATTTTCGCTACTTCGAAGACGCGCGTATCGCCTATTTCGACGAGGCCGGCATCTCCGGGGTCTCCGGGATGCCCAGCGGCATCGGGCCGATTTTGGCGTCGACCTCGTGTCGGTTCAAGGCTCCGCTGACCTTTCCCGACACCATCGCGGTGGGCGCGCGCGTCATCGAGCTGGGCGAGGATCGCTTCACCGTCGAGCACGCCGTGGCCAGCGAGAAGCTCGGGCGCATCGCGGCCATCGGCCAAGCGTTGGTCGTCTCGTTCGACTACAGCGCCCAGACCAAGGCGCCGGTGCCCGACGCGTGGCGCCAGGCCATCGAGAAGATGGAAGGTCGGACGTTCGGTTGAGAACCGTCGGCTGAAAACTCTTGAAAGATCCCCCGGGTCCGATACCCTGAGAAGCGAGAGCTCGAGATCCCGAGACCCCAAGACCTCAAGACCCCGAATATCAAGTTGAAACATTACGATGTAGTCGTCATCGGAAGTGGGCCCGCCGGAGAGGGCGCGGCCATGACCGCCGCTAAGAGCGGCAAAAAGGTTGCCATCGTCGACCGTGAGTCGGAGATCGGCGGCGGATGTGTGCACTGGGGGACCATCCCCAGCAAGGTGCTTCGTCACGCCATCCAGCGCTACGATGAGTTCCGCAACAACCCGCTGTTCCAGACCGCTATCAAGTATCTGGACATCGAGTACCCCGACCTGCTGCGCGCGGCCAAGGACGTGGTCGCCAAGCAGGTCAAGCTGCGTCGGGGCTTCTACGAGCGCAACGACGTGCGCATGGTCGACGGCTTCGCCAGCTTTATCGACCCGCACACCGTCGAGGTGACCAGCTCGGAGGGGATCAAAGAGAAGATCAGCGGTGACCACTTCGTCATCGCCGTGGGCACCAGCCCCTGGCGGCCGGCCGACATCGACTTCAGCCACCCGCGCGTGCTCGACTCGAACACGGTGCTCCAGCTCGATGAGACCCCCGGCTCGATCACCATCTACGGCGCCGGCGTCATCGGCTGCGAATACGCCTCGATCTTGCGCAACCTGGGCTGCAAGCTCGATCTGGTGAACACCCGCGACAAGCTGCTGTCGTTCCTCGACGACGAGATCATCGACGCGCTCAGCTACCACCTGCGCGACCAGGGCGCGATCCTGCGGCACAACGAGCAATACGAGAAGGTCGAGCCCCGAAACGACTGCGTCATCTTGCACCTCAAGTCGGGCAAGCGCGTGCGCAGCGACTACTTGCTGTGGGCGCAGGGGCGCACCGGCAACACCGACGGGCTGGGCCTCGAAGAGGTCGGCTGCCAGGTCAACTCCCGCAAGCAGATCGACGTCAACGAGTACTACCAGACCTGCGTCGAGCACATCTACGCGGTCGGCGACGTGGTCGGCTTCCCCGGGCTGGCCAGCGCCAGCTACGACCAGGGACGCTTTGCGGCCACCCACATCGTCAAGGGCGAGCACGACCGGCGCCTCGTCGAGCATATCCCGGCGGGCATCTACACCAGCCCCGAGATCAGCAGCGTGGGGCCCACCGAGCGCGAACTCACCGAGCGTCAGGTCCCCTACGAAGTCGGCCACGCGCTGTTCCGCAGCCTGGCCCGCGCCCAGATCGTCAACTGCCCGGTCGGCATGCTCAAGATCTTGTTCCACCGCGAGACCTTCGAGATCTTGGGCATCCACTGCTTCGGCTACCAGGCCGCCGAGATCGTCCACATCGGCCAGGCGATCATGTCGCAGTCGGGAACGGCCAACGACATCCGCTACTTCACCGACACGACCTTCAACTACCCGACCATGGCTGAGGCCTACCGAGTTGCTGCGCTCAACGGGATCAACCGCGTCAAAGGACGTTGATGGCCGGGTTGGCCACCAATCGACTTTCTTAATGACGGGCGTTGCATAAATTCCACTTACGGTTGATCTTGTATGTGTGATGTACGCACGGGGAGTGCGGCAGCGCCGACTGGCCCTGTCGCAGTGCGTTCTCGCGAGTGATGTGTGGAGTGTGCTGCGAATGGCGACAACGTCCGACAATCCATCAGGTGGCGACGGGGGCTACCTGGGCAGGATCCTCGACGAGCGCTATCGTCTCGACGAGGTGATCGGCGCCGGGGCCATCGGCAAGGTCTATGCGGGCACCCAGCTCGCGGTCGACCGCACCGTGGCCATCAAGCTGTTGCACCCGGCGATTCGCGACCGCGAACTGAGCAAAGAGCGCTTCTTGCGCGAGGCCAAGGCGGTCGCGCGTATGAACCACAGCAGTTGCCTGACGCTGTTCGACTTCGGCTCCGACGACGAGCTCGGCTGCTTCTATATGGTCACCGAGTTCGTCGAGGGACGCACTTTGGCCGACGAGATGCGCGACGGCCGCCTGTCGCTCGAGCAGATCTTCCACGTGCTCTACCAGGTGACCACCGCGCTGCAGCACGCCCACGAGCGCGGCATCTTGCACCGCGATCTCAAGCCCGAAAATATCATGCTCGTCGCCGGCGATGGCGGCTACTCGAGCGTCAAGGTCCTCGACTTCGGCCTGGCGCGCATCCGCGAGGAGGCCGCCCCGTCCGAAGGCGGCGAGAAGGGCAACGCAGGCTCGGTCGACGACTCGCGGCTGACCAACTTCGGCGAGATCAACGGCACGCCCGCCTACATGAGCCCCGAGCAGTGCCGCGGCGACCTGAACCTGACCCCCGCGTGCGACTACTACTCGCTGGGCGTGCTCGCCTACGAACTCATCGAGGGGCGGCTTCCCTACGAGTCGAGCGTGGTCCAACGGCTGCTCTCCATGCACATGAACGACCCCATCCCCGAGATGAAGTCGGGCAGGGCGCCCGACGAGGTCGAGGCGATGGTCTACCGGATGTTGGCCAAAAAGCCGGCCCACCGGCTGCAATCGGCCGACGAAATCCTCGAGATTTTGAGGCCTTATGTCGCCCTCGAGCCGAGCCAAGAGTTCTCGATGGCGAGCCTCGATCGCTACAAGCGCGATGCTTCCGCCTCGCAGGACGCCCTCGAGACCAAGACCGCTCCGGTGGCGCAGTCGGGAGAGCAGACCTTGGTCAACTACGACCAGGCCGATACGCCCCTGCCGCAGGCACAGCTCCCGATCGAGGACCGTAAAACCTTGGCGCTCGACTCGGACGAGCGCGCCAGTCACGACAGCGCCTTTGGTACGATGCTCGCCGCAGACGCCGCCTCGGCGGCGGCGAGCGAGGACGGCGACTCGACCGAGGCCGCCGACGGACCGGGTCGTGCCGGTGTGGTGGCGCTCGCCGTCGGATTCGTGGTCGCGGCGGTCGCCGGCGTCTTGTGGTTCGCTGATACGACGCCCTCGGAGCCCGCGAAAGCCGAGCCGCAAGAGCAGGTCGATCGTGCACGTCCCGCCACGCCCTCCGAAGACGACGAGCCGAGCTTGACGGCCACGGATGAATCGTCCCAGGCCTCCGACGGGGTGAAAGCAGCCGCCGAAGAGGAAGGCGACGACAAGCAAGAAGCAGAGGCCGACGAGGCGAAGACGACGATCGCCGCCGACAAGCCCGGCCGCGCCAAGCAGGCCGAAGAGCGCGGCAAGCCTCGGCCGACGCCGCGGCCCGATGACAAGAAGAAGCGGCCACGTAAGCTCGAGCTGACCTACTAGCACACAGCGAGAACGTTGCATGCCTGTGTCCCACGAAGCGACGGACAAGAAGGGGTGGTTGCCGGTCATGTTGGCGGTGGCGCTCGTCTTCAGCGGCATGCATCTGCCCGCGGTCGTTCGGGCCGCCGAGCCGGCCGGAGCGCCAGCCGACGCGCCGGATGAGGCCCGCGCCGAGCAACGCATGCTCGAGCTCAACGAGGCGGGCTTTTCGGCGTTCGCCGAAGGCGAGTTTGTCGAGGCAGCGCGCAAGTTCGAGGAGGCGCACGAGTTCGTGCCCGATCCGAACCTGCGCAAGAACGCCGCCATCGCTTGGTTCAAGGCCGAACGCTGTGAAGAGGCGAGCGAGGCGGCCGTCTTTTTTCTGCTCGCCGACGAGATGACCGTCAAAGATCGCATCGAGGCGCGCTCGGTCCTCGGCCACTGCCGCCTCGATGAGGCCGAGGCGGCCATCGCCGCAGGGGACGTCGAGCGGGCGCGCTTGATCGTCGAGCGCGTCGCCTTGCTCGAGACCGACGAGCGCGTCGAAGAGCGCCTGTCGTCAGTCCGCGTCCAACTCGGCCCCCCGATGGGGCAGGGCGAGGGCGTCGCTCGCGTCGACGAGTCGAATACCGCCGGTTGGGCGCTGCTGGCGACCGGCGCGGCCATCGTGGCCGGCACCGCCGGCTATCATATCTTGAGCGCTCGCCAGGGCGACGCAGACACCGCCTCCTGGCTGGTGCCCTCGCTGTACGGCGCGGGGGCGGTCACCGCCAGTACGGGCGTCTGGCTGATCGTCTCCGACCAGACGGCGTCTCCCAACGCTGGCAGCCAAGAAGCAGCGAAGCCGGCCGCCCAAAAGGCGCCGGCTCCGTCTGTTCAGGTCGGAATGACCTTCAAATTCTAATCTTCGGTCGGCCCATTAACCGGGCTCGACGAGCGCGTTGATCTGCCAACCTGCGCTCTCCGGAGCGTTGACCATCTTGAGGTCACGGTCCATCTGCTCTTCCAGGTCGTGGATCATCTCTTCGAGCAGGTCGATCCACCTGTCGGTATACTTGCGCTCACGCCCACGCATCTGCATGACGAACTTGACCTGATTGCCCTTCTCGAGGAACCGCTGGGCGCGATTCATCTTGGTCTTGAGGTCATGGTCGTCGGTCTTCGGGCGCATGCGCACCGTCTTGAGCGAGACGTTGTCTGTCTTTTTCTCTTTCTTGGACTGTTGGTACTTGTATTTCCCGTAGTCCATGATGCGACAGACCGGCGGTCTTGCTTTCGGCGCCACTTCGACCAGATCGAGGCCCAAGTCTTTGGCCTTCATCTGACCTTCTTTGGCCGACACCACGCCAAGCTGTTCGCCGTCCGGATCGATCAGCCGGATTTTGTCTGCGCGAATTTCGTGATTGGTGCGATGCGCGTCACTGTTGCGGCGCCGATTGTGTCTGCTTCCTCTTCTTCCGATAAGTGCTCCTTTCTTGCTAGGTGCTTTGAAACTTGGTGCAGCAAACGCTGCGCTATAACGCGCCTTGCGTTATGCATGCGCGTCGGTTCATGTAACATACAACCTAACGGGAGCATTTCGAAAAGCAAGGGTCCCTATGGACATCAACAGCAGCCAGAACATCGAGATCCACATTCCCGGCCTCGAGATCGCCGCCAAAACATGGGGTCCGGAGGACGGAAAACCGGTCCTGAGCGCCCACGGCTGGCTCGACAACGCCGCCACCTTCGATCGCCTCGCTCCGATGCTCGACGGGTTGCGCATCGTGGCGTTCGATTTTCCGGGACACGGCCGATCCGATCACCGCCCGCCGGGGGTGACGTACCATTTTATCGACTGGGTCCCGATCTTCTTCGACGTCGCCGACGCCCTCGGCTGGCAGACTTTCTCGCTGATGTGTCACTCGATGGGCGCCGCCGCGGCTAGCCTTGCGGCGGGCACTTACCCCGAGCGCATCGAGCGCATGGTGCTCATCGACGGGCTTGGCCCGTGGGCGAGCCCCGCCTCGGAGGCGCCCGGCCAGCTTCGAAAAGCCCTCGACGAGCGCAAGGTCCTCTCCGAGAAGAGCTCGCGGGTGTTCAACTCGCCCGAGGATGCGGTCAACACGGTCTCAGAGGTGCACGGTCTGTCACCCGCGAACGCCAAGTTGCTCGTCGATCGCGGCCTGGAGCAACTCGACGACGGCCAATGGCGCTTCACCTACGACCTTTTCCTGCGCGGCGCCTCCAATCTGCGACTCACCGAAGAGCAGGTGCTCGCCTTCTTCGGCGAAATTGAATGCCCGTCGCTGCTCATTCGCCCCAGGAGCGGCTGGCCGACCGACGCGGCGCACATGCAGCGTCGCATCGACGCGATCGCCACCCTCGAGGTGTTCGAGGTCGAGGGCGGCCATCACGTGCATCTGGAAAACCCGGAGCGGATCGTCGATGCGGTGGGCGAGTTTCTGAACCCTCACTGAGCTACTTTTGCGCAAAATCCCACTTGGGTCGCTTCCACGTCTTTCTGAACTCGTCGACCCCGGCGACCACCGCCGAGCCCGAAGACTCGCGCCCGTCGAGGAAGTAGACGAACTCGAGCGGGCGCTCGTTGGACTCGTACTGCGTGTCGAATTGGCGCACGATCTCGTTGACGGGCAGGGTGGTGCGGCCCATGACGTAGTCGAGTTCGAAGTCGACGCCTTCTTTCTTCTCGGCCGGCTGCCACGCCTTGTAGACCAGCTCGGTGCACACCAACTTTTGGTCGGTCAGAAAGTCGAAGTTGAAGTCGTACGGCTTGCCCCAGTGGCCAAACGCCTTGGCGATGGCCTGCGCCTTGGCGAGTTTGTCGGTCGTCGGGCGCATCGCGGCGGCGTAGTCGGCGCCGGCGGCCTCATAGATGGAGTTGAACACCACGCCCTCCGAGCGCGCCTCGATGATCCGGTGCGGTTTGCCGTCGGCGTCGCGCCGGGTGAACTCGGCCCATGCCTGCGGGTGTTCGGCCTTAAGATAGGCAACCAACCCGTCGTGGCCGGTCTTCTCTTTGAAGTGGGCGTCGACCGCCTCGTCGTCGAAGTAGGCTTCGAGCTCGTCGGGCGAGCCGACGTACAGCTCCGAGTGCGGCCAGAAGCCGGGCAGGCCGACGTTCGAGACGTACCAGTTGCTTCGCGTGACCACGATGTCGCCCGGGTCGAGCGCGTCGCGCATGACTCGCAGTTGGTCGTTCGAGATCAAGTACTGGTGCTTACGGCGCACGCGGGTGTCGCCCATCCACATGGCCACCTTCGTCTGCACCGGGAACCACGCCTTGAAGCTGGTGTCGCGGGCGATATCCCACGCGTTGTAGCTAAAATCGACCACGCCGCGGTCTTCGAGCTGCGCTTTGGACGCCTCGTAATGCGTCTCGATGAGTTCCATGGCGAACGCGCACGGCTCCTCGTTGTGACAATTCGACTCGCGCAGGTCGTCACGAATCGTCTTGTAGTAGCCGTAGCCGGCAAACAGGCGTGAGACCTCTTTGACGTGGATGATCTGGTATTTGAGGTCGCCGAACGAGCCCTCCGGGAGGTCGTGAGCCGGCGAAGCCTCGTCCAAGACCGTCTCGAGCGGCTTGTTGGGCACGGTCATCTCGACGTACTCGAGCCCGCGGCGGTACTGGACGAGCCAGGCGGCAAAGCCGGCGGTGAAGGCGCGGGCATGCGCCTTCTTGTCGGTCAGCGGGTTGATGCGAAGCGAGCCCTTCCAGAAGGTCTTGACCTGGTCGAGCGCGCGCATCCGGTCGAGCACCGAGCCGTGGACGTCGCGAAGCTTGTTCTTGTCAGCCGCGCTCACGTCCGATTGCCCCTCGGGGTTGGGCAAAAGCTCTTGGTGCTCGCCCAGGTAAGACAGAGTGTCCACGAGACCCTCGTCGTAACGGCGCACTAGCTGCATGTCTTGGGTGAATTCGGCGTGGCGCTCCAGGCGCGTGGCCGTCGCGGCGTTGTCCTCGGCTCGGTGGGGACCACACCCGACGAAGGTGGCCAGGCTGACGGCCAGGGCGATGCTCTGTTGGATGAGTGCGCGTGTCATCATTTATCTCCAGAAAACAATCGAAGCTTTGATGTTGATAAGACACTGCAGGGGGCGTGCCAATGTACCGGACGCCTGCGCAAGCCTCCTGTACGGCTACCTCGCGAGACTCGATAGGCACGACTGGAGAAAGAACACTCCGGGTGTGGAGAAGTGCTGCTCGATCATTTCGGGACGAGCGACTATCATCTGGGCGCCGGTGCCATCCCCCCGCGAAACGCCATGAACGCGCCTACAAAAGCCGACAAGATCGAGGTCGACAAGACCAAGGCCGACCGACTCGCCGAGTTTACGAAGGTCTGGGAGACCATCGGGCTCCAAGACCAGACCATCGACGTCAAGCTCACCCACACGATGCGCCCCAAGACGAAGCTCATGGAGGCCGACGCGCGCCGAAGTCTGCCCAGGCTTCCTCGGCTCGTCGGCCCGCGGGCGGGCGCCGAGGCGCCGGAGGCGATGCCCGAACTCGACTTCAAGCACACCATCGGCGAGGGGGGCATGGGGCTGGTGTCGCTGGCGAATCAGGTGCCCATGGGCCGCGACGTGGCCGTCAAAGGCCTGCGCGACGAGGCGCGCTCTCAAGAGATGCGCATGGCGCTCCTGCGCGAGGGATGGACCACCGGGCTCCTCGAGCACCCCAATATCATCCCGGTCTACACGCTGGGGCGCGACGCCGACGACGAGCCCCTCATCGTCATGAAGCGCATCGAGGGCGTCTCCTGGAGCGAGTTGCTGCGCGACCCGTCGAAGGCCCCGCGCGACTTCGACTCCGACGACCCCCTCGACTGGCATATCGATATCCTGGCGCAGGTGTGCAACGCGGTGCACTACGCGCACAGCAAGGGGATCATCCACCGCGATCTCAAACCCGAAAACGTCATGATCGGCGAGTTCGGCGAGGTCTACGTGCTCGACTGGGGCATCGCGGTGCGCCTCGACGAGGACCCCAGGGGGCGCTTGCCGTCGGTCGCCGAGGTGACTTCACCGGCGGGCACGCCCGCCTACATGGCCCCCGAGATGGTCACCGGCGACGGTCGCCAGCTCTCCAAGCGCACCGACGTCTACCTGCTCGGCGCGATCCTGCACGAGATCTTGACCGGTCATCCGCCCCACAGGGGCGACACGTTGCAGGCGATGCTCTTCGAGGCGTTTTGCTCGCAGCCCCACGACTACGACGTGTCGGTGCCCCAGCCGCTCGTCGACATCTGCCATCGCGCCATGGCCGCCGACCCCGCCGAGCGCTTCGAGTCGGCCGAGGCGTTTCGCCACGCGCTCGTCGACTTCACCCGCCACCGCGAGGCGCTCGCCCTGGCCGACGAGGCCGCCCAACGCCTGGCCATCCTGCGCGACATGCTGAGCGAGGACGCCCGGGGTGACTCCGCAGACGCGGCGCAGGTTCCCGGCGAAGCACAGATTTACAAGCTCTTCGGCGAGTGTCGCTTCGGCTTCGAGCAGGCGCTGCGCGTCGAGCGCGACAACCCCGCCGCCAAGCACGGCCTGCAAGCCGTCCTCGAGACGATGGCCGAGCGCGAGCTGTCTCGCGGCGCCTATCAGGCCGCCTCATTGCTCATCGCCGACTTCCCCGAGCCACGCCCCGACTTCGATCGCCGCCTCGAGGCGCTCGGCGAGGAGCTCGAGAATCGCGAGCAGGAGTTCGAGCACCTCCAAAAGATCAAGCGCGAGGTCGACCCCGAGGTCGGACGCACCTCCCGCAGCGTCTTCGCCGCCGTCTTGGGCGTGGTCTTCTGCGGCCTGGGCGTGCTCATCGACACGAGCTGGCGCTTCTGGGACATGCCCATCACCCACGAGCTGCTCGTCGCCCACGGCGTCTTCTTGGTGGTCATGCTCGTCGTCGCGCTGCGCTTCGGGCGACGCTGGCTCTTCCAGAACTCCGCCAACCGCCGCATGATGCTCGGCCTGTTGATGATGCTCATCGGCTCGGCCTGCTACCGCACGATCATCTGGATCGCCGACCTCCCCCTGATGCCCGCGATCGCCGGCGAAGTGATGTACTACGGGATGGGCGCGGCCATCCTGGGCTTTGCCCAAGACCGGCGCATCGCCTGGTCGGGCCTTCCGTACTTCCCCGCCGGTTTCCTCGGCGCCCTCTTCCCCAACTACGTCATGCTCATCTTCGCGGTGACCAACCTGGTCGCCCTGTGGGTGCTCGCCTGGGCGTTGTGGCCGCGTCGGTGTTGACGAGGCCTTCGGCGAGGGGAACCGCGAAGGCCGCCTTCATTCGGAGGCAGCGCTTCGAGCGCTGGTGGCAGGGGCGAGCGGCCCCGCCATTGGAGGCAGCGCTTCCAGCGCTGGTTGAAGGGGCGAGCGGCCTTGCCATTGGAGGCAGCGCTTCCAGCGCTGGTTGAAGGGGCGAGCGCCCCAAAGACCCCGGCGGGTTCACCCCGCCGGTGAATGAGCCTGAGCAGCTATCAAGGCGCCCAACTCCCCCGAAGACCCCGGCGGGTTCACCCCGCCGGTGAATGAGCCTGAGCAGCTAAGCCGCCGGCCCATCTCCATCGTGATGACACACCGGTGCGCCTGCCGACAATATTCGCCGGCATGGGCGCTGCGGATTTGCTTGTGATTGTGATCGGCTAACGGGCTAGGCCCGCCCCGTTTTGAAGCCACCTCGGATAGGTCATACGCTGAGCGCATGCCCACCCCGACGCCACGACCTACAAGCTACGACGACGCCGCTGCGGCACTCCACATGGCACAGGCCCATCTTCACGCCACATCCGAACTTCGACGCATCAACAAACCCGCACCGGGCAAATCCGGTAACTGCGCTCCGCCGCAAGGGCGAAGCTACCGGCTCGGCCTCCGCCGAGCGCGTCGAAGAGGTACGGTCCCACATCTCCTCGAAGAAACGCTCGCTACGAAAGCTCTGTTTTGCGGATCGGGAAACCGTTCCGCCGCAGTCCGAGCCCACCGGCTCAGCCACCCGGGCAGTGAGCCAAAACGAACTCCGACTCACCCGCCCGTTTGAAATTTGTGGGGAAATTCGTGGCCACGATACTTCCACCCCTCATTACGGTTTTCGGCAAAAATCGAAAATCGTTGCGTACTTTTTTCAGAGATCGGGCCGTGGCGGACCGTACGCGGCGAATTCTTCTGTTCTAGCGTGCTGCCTGCAACGCACACCCCAAGACCCAAGACTCAAGACCCACAACCGGGCCGCAGCCCCCCCGACCGGCCCGCAGGCCCCAAGACAGCAACCGTTCCGTGATTAAATCTCAGTCATGGGGAGCGGCACTTGGTTTGTACTCGTCGACGAGGGCATCATGGAGCGCAACAGCCTGCTAGCAGTCGTAGTTTTGTTTTTCTTGGCGCCCATCGCGGGCTTCGGGCTCGTGGGGTGCGACACGCCTTCTATGCTCGAGGAGTCCGACGAGGAGTCGGGGCCCGGTGAGGCGGTGCCCGAGGGGTTGATCGACAACTGGGTCGAGTTCGACACGACGGGCGACGACGTGCTCGATCGCGAGGAGTATCGCCAGGCCATCCGCGACCAGCGCCTGTTCAGTCAGTGGGATATCGACGAGGACAAACAACTCAATAAGGAGGAGTTTGCCCGCGGGATGTTCGATATGTGGGACGGCAACAACGACGGCGTGCTCACCGAGCCGCAGTACATGGGGGCCATCGACGCCTGGTTCGAAAAGGGCACTGAGCTGGGCGCCTTCTCGTCGCTCGACGTCGACGGCGACGGCCAACTCACCCGCGACGAGTTTCTGCAGAACGTCGACATCGACCCGGTCTTCTCGCGCTTCGACAACGACAGCGACGACAATATCGCCCAGAACGAGTACGGCGAGGGGCTCTTCATCACGAACGACTCCAACGGCGACGGCGTGATCACGCAATCGGAGACGTTGTTCTGAAGTCTTGGAACCAGGGGCGCGACGCCCAGGGAGGCAGCCATGCAAGACATGCTCGAGTTGTACGTACCGGAACTCGTCTCGACGAGTGATATGGAGCGCATCGAAGATGCGGTCGACGAGGTGCGCGGGGTCGACTCGGCCAGCGCCGACTTGCGCACGCAGATGGTGTGGGTGCGCTACGACAACGACATCACGAGCGCCCGCTCCATCGCTCACGCCATCGAGGGGCTGGGCTACACGGTCTCCCAGCGCCCCTCGGAGCGCCGGCCGGGGGGGTAGGGGGCGCAAAAGGGCTTTGTGACGGCGACAAACCCGCGCTCGACCGTCGACGCGGCCTGATCGACGCAACCAAACCGGCGCAAGAAGTTGAGCGCGGGGTTGGTTCCAGAACCAACCGCATTTTGCTGCGCCAGCGGGCACTTGTTTCCGGAACCAAGTGCATTTTGCTGCGCCAGAAGGCACTTGTTTCCGGAACCAACCGCATTTGGGTAGATGGGCGCGGCTTTGCGGCGCACACAAACCCGCGCTGGCCCGCCACCTTGGCCTTGGTTACGCGAACAAACGCCAACTGGTGCGCCAGCGCGGGGTTGGTGCTGGCGCGCGGGCGATCCTGTACGCCAGCGCGGGTTTGTTTGGCCAACCAAGTGCCAAGTCGAAAACCCGCGCGGGCTTGTTTGGCCAACCAAGTGCCAAGTTGAAAACCCGCGCGGGGTTGGTTCCGCCGCGCGGGTCGAGTGGACGATCGACGTCGACTTTGTGGCCGTCCGATCAGCCGGTTTGCTCGCCGAATTCGTATCGGCGCATCAACCAACGCTCTTCGTAGACGCGACGGGCGGTCTCGCACACGTGCTTGACGAAGGCGCGGTTGATTCCACCGCCTACGAGCGCGCCCACAAGGGGGAGGGCCTGGGCGAGGGAGCCTCGGGCCAAGCGTACGACCAGCTCTTTGGCGACCTCGTCCATGATCGGCTCGGGCACCTCGCCGCGGTGGCTGCGCTGGCCGTGGGTGGTGCGCGCGTGTTTCTCGATGCGCTCGAACATCTCGCCGCGCGACTCGCCCGAGCTCGCGGCCGCGGCCAAGGTTAAGACGGCCATGGCGCGCTCGTCGGCGTCGTCGATGTCGAAGCCGTAGCTGATGGCATATTCGTTGATGGCCCGCAGGCACAGGCCCACGAGCGCGGGAAGGTCGGCTAGCGCCCCGGGCAGGCCGGCGGCGCCGGTGGCCGTTCCCTGGGCGAACGCGATGGAGTTGTACTTGCGATCGAGGTTGTCGACGACCTTTTCGATCTCGTCGAGCTCCAGGCCGCGCACGTCGTTCAGATCCGAGACGCTCAGCCCTTCCTCTTGGAAATTCTCCCAGATCTTCTCGGGCCGCAGTGTCCACGACGAGGCGTCGTTGAGCACACTGATGACCGCGTCGATCGCCTTTTCGGTCGTCTCACCCGACGTCGTCTGCTGCAGCTTGGTGGCCACGTCGTCGAGCTTCTCGTCGACGCCCTGCTGGAAGCGGGCGCGCAGGCCGTCGTTCTGGTTCTTGAAGGCTTTGATCTCGCGCCAGACGTGGGCTTCGGTCTGGTTGAACTCGTCGGTTTTCTGGTCGAGTTGGGTCATGGTCGATGTCCCTTTCTTGTTTGGATAAGCAATGAAATGGGGCATCGACGAATGTAATTACGCGCGACAGTTTCTCACGTCGTGAACTTCCTCACCGCCGCTAAGACGTCGCTGACCAGGTTCGTCTGCTCCTGACCCGCCTTGCGCAAGATCTGCTCCACGCTCCCCTGCAGGCGTTCGTAATCTTTTTCGGACAGGTGTTTGGCCGTGAGCACCACCACGGGGACGTCGGCGTACGCCTCGAGGCCGCGGAAGCGCGCCAGGAACTCGAAGCCGTCGACGTCGGGCATCATCAGGTCGAGGAGTACGAGCTCGAGGTTGCATGTGTCGAGCTTGTCGAGGGCCTCGCGGCCGTTGACCGCCTCGACGACGTTGAATCCCTCGCGGCGAAGCAGCTTGCCGATGAGCTCGCGGGAGGCTTCGTCATCCTCGACGAGCAGGATGTCGCCGTCGCCGCCGCGCCCGCGGAAGGTGTCGAGCAGGCCGACCAATTCGTCGCGGTCGATGGGCTTCGACAAAAAGTGCTCGGCGCCCAGGGCCATGCCGCGCTCGCGGTCGTCGACCATGGTGATCAGCACGACCGGCGTGTCGGACAGGTTGTCGCTCTCTTTGATGCGGCGAAGCGCGGTCCACCCGTCCATCAAGGGCATGAGCACGTCGAGGGTGATCACGTCGGGCTGGAGTTGCTCGGCCAGGAAGACGCCCTCGCTGCCGTTCGAGGCGCAGGCGACCTGGTAGCCGGCGCGCAGCAGCGTGCGCTTGAGCAGGTGTTGGGTGTGCGGGTCGTCGTCGATGACGAGCACCAGCGGGTCGTCGACGGCCGACGACTCGTCGAGGTTGGCCAGCGTCTCGACGCCCTCGTCGGTGCTGATCGCTCCGCTGCGCGGCAGGCGCACGGTAAAAGTGGTGCCTTCGCCGGGGGTGGAGACGACGTCCATGCCGCCGCCGAGCATCTTGCAGAAGTGGCGCGTGATCGTCAGCCCGAGGCCCGTGCCGCCGTATTTTCGCGTCGTCGACGAATCGGCCTGCGAGAAGGCGTCGAAAACCCGGTCGAGCTGCTCCTCGCTCATGCCGATGCCGGTGTCCGAGACCACGAAGACCACCTCGTCTTTGGTCTCGTGCGCGTCGATCTGCACGCTGATGGTGCCCCCGGTGGTGAACTTGGCGGCGTTGCTCAACAGGTTGAACAAGATCTGGCGAAGCTTGGTCGGGTCGCTCGTCAGGTGGCCGACCCCGTCGGTGTTCTCGAGGACGAGTTCGTTCTGGTTCTTGGCCACCAGCGGGGCGATGGTCGACTGGATATCGTCGAGCAGCTCGCCCAGGTCGACGCTCTGCAGGTGGACCTGCATGCGTCCGGCCTCGATCTTCGACAGGTCGAGCACGTCGTTGATCAGCGCCAGTAGATGCTTGCCCGCGGTCAGAATGCGCTCGAGATCCTCGACGTACATGCTCGCGCCCTCCTCGAGACCCATGTCCTCGATGAGCATCTCGGAGTAGCCGATGACGGCGTTGAGCGGGGTGCGAAGCTCGTGGCTCATATTTGCCAAAAACGTGCTCTTGGCCTGGCTCGCCTCCAGGGCCTCGTCGCGGGCGCGGCGAAGCTCTTCGTTCAAGTTTTGCAGCCGCTCTTCGGACTCGCGGCGCTGGGTGATGTCGCGACCGGCGGCGTAGACGAGTCCGTCCTCCTGAGAGGCGGTCATATTCCACTGCAGCCAGCGCCGCCGTCCGTCGCGGGCGCAAAAGCGCGCCTCGAAGGTCACCGCCGCGCGATCCTCGGCGAGCAGGGCGAGCTCGGCTTCGACGAGCTCGACGTCGCGCTCGTCGACGAGTTCGACGAACGGATGGCCGCACAGCTCGCTGGCCTTGTAGCCCAACTGATCTTCGACGGCCGGGTTGAGTTGGCGAAAGCCGCCGTCGACGTCGAGGATGCCCATCAGGTCGCGCGAGACGCTGAAAAACTGGTCGCGCATCGAGCGCTCGAAGGCGCGAAGCTTCATCTCGCGCAGGTCGCGGTTCACCAGCGCCTGGGTGGCCAGCATGCTGAAGCGGCGCGCCAGCTGGACGTGGCGAGGCGCAAAGAAGGCGGGCTCGGGGTGGGTGCACACCAATAGCGAGGCGTGGGGCTTGTCGCGAAGCCCAATATGCAGCGCCGAGGTGACGTTCGAGGCGCACGCGCCGCTCCGTTCACGCAACTCCTTCCATTCGGGGATGAGCGCGGTGTTGAACACCGCCACCGGCTCGCCGCCGAGCACCCGGTCGGTCAGCTGGCCCGAGGGCCACACGATGTCTGCGAAGGTCGGGCACGTCGAGGCCACGCTCTTGAGCTGGCCGTCGTCGGCGGTCGACAAGATGAAGGCGTCCTCGAACTCGAGCAGGTCACTGAGCAATTCGAGGAGTTGCGAGAACGTCTCCTGGTCTCCCTCGCTCGACCCTAGCAGTTCCAGGCCCCGGAGCAGGCCTTCGGTTTGAACGCGCAACTCGCGCTCGGCTCGTCGGGCGCGCTCCAGATCGAGCAACGCCTCGCGCAATGTTTCTGCGGACTCTGTCATAAGTGGCTACTGCAGATTGCTGCTGATGCGGGGGTCAGATCCCGCGCTCCCCCGGGCGCGGGTTCGGAAGGGATCACTCGTACAGAGTTACCACTGAAATCATAAGGTTACCATGACGGTTCTCGCCGCCGATAAAGCAACCTTGCTCGCCGAAGGTGAACGCGCCCAGGTACGGCTTGCCGCCCAGGGCCTCGTTGAGGCCGTCGGAGACTTCGTCGATGCGGTCTTGGACGGTGAGCATGCAGCCGGCGCAGTAGATGACCAGTGCGCCGGCGACCTCGTCGCTGTCGCGAAAGGTCGTCTCGAGGGCAGCCTGGGCGACGCGGGCTGCGCGCGTGGTCAACGAGTCGATCGTGCCGGTCATGTGCACGAGCTTCTCGCCTTCTTCGACGCGCGAGAAGAGGGTGAGCGCGCCGTCCTCGGTGACCTGGTCGGGGTGAGACAACTGGAAGTAGGAGGTCGATTCGAGCTGGCCGACCTCACGACCCAGGGGGTGCAGGGAGGTCTTGGCGAGCACGTTGCCGCCGCCGTCGAGCTCGTCGCTCACTGCGCCGTCGGTCCACTCGTTGTAGACTTCGGCGGCCGGGCGGCCGTCGATCTCGTACAGGATGCGGTCGTCGGCGCGGGTGACCGTGCCGGTGTGGCCGGTTGGTTCGTAGCCGCTGTGGAACGAAAAGCCGACCTGGCTCGACGGGAACATCGCCGTGACGACCACCGCGTTGGAGCTCACCTCGCCGTTGGCAAATTGGAACCAGTTGCCGGCGACCTCGTTGTCGGCCGCGCTGCCTCCGAGCACCGGCACCTTGGGCCCGACGAGCGCCTCGATGCCGGCGATGACGTCCTCTTCGGAGCCGGGCTCGGCGGTCACCCAAATGAGCTCGGGCACCTCGCCGATGCGACCGGAGGCGCCCAGCGCTTGCTGGACTGCCTCGCCGGCGGCGCCTTTGGGGTCGTCGCCGATGTGGGCCATGCCCACGCCGTAGGCGCCTTCGGGGTCGCTCAGGGCCATCAGCGCCAGGCCGCGGCCGTCTTCGCCGAACATCCCTTGTTGCGTCATCACACCCTGGCAGGAAGTGCCGCCGTGGATCGCCGCCCCCTCGGCGAGCTCGGCGAGCCGGGCGTTGATCGCCGCGGCGTCGTATTCGACCGAGGCGTACAGAAAGAGAACGTCGGGAGCTCCGCCGAGCTCGCTGACGATCGCCTCGTACGCCTCTTCGATTGCTCGGTTTCCGTCAGTCGTCGTCGAACCGGCTGTGGCACAGCGCATCTACATCTCCGTTGAAGAAGTCCAAACAATAGCGCGACAATCATCTCTCGCCTTCGTGGGCAGAGGAGATTGTGACATTTCTGTGACGTGTGCTGTATAAGCTACATCATCCTTTCATAGTTGGTCTCAGAAAGTCACGGCGAAATCCTCAGAAATCTGTAGAGGGTAGAGAGGGTTGGCCACCTGAAGCCCACGCGAGGCGCATAGCGTGCGGGTGCGCCGGGATATGCGTCGTGGCACGAGTCTTGTAATCTCCTTTAAATGATGATGAGAACGTCCTTCAACTACCGACCACGGAGTCTCCATGCGTTCTATCTACGTCTTCATCTGTGCCGCGCTTTGCTGCGTTGGCCTCGCCTGCTCCGACGACGCCGAGCAAGCCAACAACGAGGGCTGGGATATCGGCCACGAGGACGCCGGCGAGGATGCCGGCGAGGACGCGCATTCTGACACGGGCCGCGACGGAGGCGACGATGGCGGCGGTCAAGACGGAGGCACCGTCAACTACGAGGTGGTCTTCGAGCTGGTCAACGAGTCGGGAGGCACCGTCTACGCGCACGACCAGATCGCCGGGATGCCATGCGCCTTTGGAGACAATCACTGGCTGTCGGTGAACCGGAACGGCGTGTCGTGGATGCGCCTGAGCGACGGCTGTCATGTGTGCAATTGCGACGAGCCCGATGACTGCGCCGTGTGCGCCTACGACTGCCCCGGCCAGCCGATGCGGGAGTGGACGGAGTTGGCTGACGGCGAAGCGCGCCGCTTCACGTGGGACGGGCGCATCTGGGAGACGACGGAAGAGGGCTGCGAGATGCCCGAGCTCGCCGTCGGGCAGCCGCTGGAGGCCGAATTTTGCTGGGGCACGGGCTTCGACGACGAAAACTACGCCATCACCGGCTCTCGGTGCCTGCCGGTCGACTTCGAGTTGGAGCCCGGCGGGCAGGTCGTGCGCGTAGAAATCCCCGAGCGTGAGACCCACGACATCACCTTCCGCATGATCAACGAGACGGGCAAGGACCTGTACGCCAATCCGGACGGTGCGACCCAAGAGTATGGCTGCTACGGGTCGTGGTACACGGTGGGCAACGGCGACGAGACGTACACGTTGATGTCGTCGTGCGGCCTTTGCGATTGTTCGACGGTCGAGCAGAACCCCGACGAGATGTGCCACGAGCCGTGCCCCGACATCGCGTGCCCGGCGCCCACCGAGGAGGCGTACCGATTTGCGGCCGGAGAGGAGTTGTCCGACACCTGGAGCGGCAAGCTCTGGGCGCCCGACCAGGTTGGCGACCAAGCCTGCGAACGCCAGACCGCACCGCCCCAAGACGAGCTGGTAGCCACGTTCTGCTACGCCGAGGAGGTCGTCGACGGGGGCGGTTATGCGAGCCTGGGGCCGACAACGTGCCAGCAGGTCAGCTTCGACCGACTCGCCGACGACGAAGTGGTCCTCCGGTTGCAGTAGCCCGAACTGAGAGATCCGCCTTCGAACCAGCTGGGGCCTCTCCTCCGTCGACCGAACGGCGGTGGGATGCGCCAGCAGCAAATCAATCGCGTCGATCGCGGTCTCCCTCGGAGAGGCCACCCGCTCGTTCTTCGGCTCGCAGCGCGTGACGAGTCAGTAGCAGAATGCGAAGGGGGCCTCTTCGAGGAAGAATGCGATCGACGCTAAGGCTCCTCGGGTGGCGTAAGTCTACGCCGTTCATTCGCCCGAGAAGAGGCCCCCGAGCTTCTGCGTAAACGGAGCAATCCTCCTCAAACCCCGAGACCGTCGACGCAGTCGTTGACAGTTTTTGGGCCCGTCTTTACATTGCAGCGGCGCGCACTTGATGCAGCGCGTCATGTGCGCGGGCCACCTGACAAACCTAGCGAATACCCTCGGAAAACCGCCGTGAAACACTTTATCACCACCCTCGACTGGTCGCGCGAGGAGCTGCAGGCGTTCTTGGACCACGCCAAGGCTCTCAAGGCTGACCCGATTCAGCCGCTCCTCAAAGACAAGTCGGTCGCGCTCGTCTTCTTCAACCCGTCGCTTCGCACGCGCACCTCCTTCGACGTGGGCGCCCGCCAGTTGGGCGGCCACGCGGTGGTGCTGCAGCCGGGCCGCGGCGCCTGGCCCATGGAGTTCGAGGTGGGCGCCAAGATGGACGCCGACGCCGAAGAGCACGTCATCGAGGCGGCGCGGGTCCTGAGCCGCTACTGCGACATCATCGCCGTGCGCGCCTTCCCCAAGTTCGAGAACTGGGAGCAGGACCGCCGCGACCACGTCATCAAGGCGTTCGCCGAGTACGCGACGGTGCCGGTCATCAACATGGAGACCATCACCCACCCGTGTCAGGAGATGGCCCACATGTTGACCCTCCAGGAGCACCTGGGGCAGGTCGACGGCAAGAAGTTCGTGCTCACCTGGACCTACCACCCCAAGCCGCTCAACACCGCGGTGGCCAACTCCGGGCTGATCATCGCGTCGAAATTCGGTATGGACGTCACGCTTCTGTGCCCCACCGAGGACTACCTGCTCGACGAGCGCTACATGAACGCGGCCAGCGAGTACTGCTCGCAGAACGGCCACGAGTTGACCGTCACCCACGACATCGAAGAGGCCTACGACGGCGCCGACGTCGTCTACGCCAAGAGTTGGGGGGCGTTGCCGTACTTCGGCCGTTGGGACGCCGAGCGCGAGATCCGCGACCAATACCAGCACTTCATCGTCGACTCCGAGAAGATGGCGATGACCAACAACGCACTTTTCAGCCACTGTTTGCCCGTTCGCCGCAACGTCAAAGTGACCGGCGAAGTGTTGGATTCGGAGCAGTCGGTGGCCATTGACGAAGCAGAGAACCGCTTGCACGTCCAAAAGGCGCTCATGGCGGGCCTTATCGGAGATTGAACCGCAAATTCACCACGGAGACACGGGGGGGCACGGAGGAAGGCAGTCTAAAGTTTACAAAGCCGTTTCCCGTGTTCGCCGTGTCCCCCGTGGTGAATCCCAAGCAGAGAGTTAGATATGTCGAAAGAAGTCGTACTTGCATTTTCCGGCGGCCTGGACACCAGCTTTTGTGTGCCGTGGCTCGTCGAGAAGGGTTATGAGGTGGTCACTCTCTTTGTGGACACCGGTGGTGTCGACGACGAGGAGCTCCAGTATATCGAGGACCGCGCCTACGCGCTGGGCGCCAAGGAGCACCTGGTGGCCGAGGTCGGCCAGGAGATCTGGGACGAGGTCGTCGTGCCGCTGGTTCACGGTGGCAAGACCTACCAGAACCAGTACCCGTTGCTGTGCTCGGACCGCTACCTCATCGTGCGCAAGTCGCTCGAGGTGTGCGAGGAGCGCGGTACCAAGCTGTTCGCTCACGGCTGCACCGGCATGGGTAACGACCAGGTGCGCTTCGACTTGACGGTGCGCGCGCTGGGCGACTTCGAGATTCTGGCGCCCATTCGCGAGATCCAGCAAGAGCGCGACAACGTGCGCGAGTTCGAGCAGCAGTATCTCGAGGAGCGCGGCTTCGAGGTGCGCCCCAAGACCACCGTCTACACGATCAACGAAAACCTGCTCGGCGTGACCACTTCCGGCTCGGAGGTCGACGAGTGGGAGATCCCCGGCGAGGAGACCTACCAGCTCACCGCCCACCCGTCCGAGTGGCCCGACGAGCCGCTGCGCGTCGAGATCGGCTTCTTCAAGGGCACGCCGGTTTCCATCGACGGCGAACACCTCGACGGTCCCCAGATGCTCGCCGCGCTCAACGAGCGCTTCGGCGCCTACGGCGTGGGCCGCAGCCCCTACACCGGCGACACCACCATCGGCCTCAAGGGCCGCATCGTGTTCGAGGCGCCCGGGCTGACCGCACTTCTGACCGCGCACCGCGCCCTCGAAGAGGCCGTGCTCACCAAGCACCAGAACCGCTTCAAGCCGACCGTCGCTGACAAGTGGGTCGAGCTGGTCTACGAAGGCTTCTTCTACGAGCCGCTCAAGGCCGACCTCGAGGCGTATCTGGAGAGCTCGCAGCGCAAGGTCAACGGCACCGTGACCCTCGAGACCTACGGCGGTCGCGTCGACGCGGTCAAAGTCGACAGCGAACATATCCTGCGCCGCAAAGACGCGGTGTACGCCCAGAGTGCCGACTGGGGCGTGCAGGAGGCGGAGGGCTTCATCAAGCTCTTCGGTCAATCCTCGACCCTGTGGGCCGAGGTCAACGACTTCGACTCGGAATGACATGAGCGACTTACTCTCAACCACGCTCGACCACCTGCGCGAGCTCGTCGCCTGCGACACGCAGAACCCGCCGCGCCAGATCGCCGATAGCGGCATCATCCGCTATCTGCGTGCCCGGCTTGCCACCTTCGACCTCGAGTTCGAAGACCATGGCGAGGGTTGCCAGAGCTTGCTCGCCGTTCGCGGCGAGCCGCGCGTCTTGTTCAACTTTCACATCGACACCGTTCCGGCGTCGGAGAAGTGGGAGACCGACCCCTTCGACCTCGTCGTCGACGACGAGCGCGCGGTGGGGTTGGGCGCGTGCGATATCAAGGGCGCCGCGGCGTGCATGCTCGCGGCGGTCGAGGAGACCGACGGGGACGTCGCGCTCCTGTTCACCAGCGACGAGGAGGCCGGCTCGAGCCGGTGCGTGCGCCAGTTTCTGAAGCGCCGCCGCGACTACGACGCGGTCATCGTCGCCGAGCCGACGCAGGCCGAGGCCGTGCTCGAGCACCGCGGCATCGCCACCTACACGGGCACCTTTCACGGCATCGCCGGGCACGCCTCCGACCGCCGCGCGCTCGAGGACAGCGCGGTGCATCGCGCCGTGCGCTGGGCGGAGGCTGCGCTGGAGTACGCCGAGCGAAACGAGCGCACCTCTTACAAGAGCCTGAGCGGCATTCGCTTCAACCTCGGCGTCTTCGAAGGCGGCATCAAGCCCAATATCATCGCGCCGTCGGCGACGGTGCGCTTTGGGTTTCGGCCGCTTCCCGACCAGGACGCCGAGGCCGTCATGGCCGACTTCGAGGCGCTGGCCCCGACCGACGCGCACGTCGAGTGGGCGCCGGGCTTTTACGGCCCGACGCTGCCGGCCGAAGGCGGCAAGGGCAAAGGCGAAGTCGCCGCCGACGCACGTCGGCTGGCCGACGACCTCGGTTTGCCCGTCGGCGATCCGGTCGATTTTTGGACGGAGGCCTCGCTCTTCTCCGAGGCGGGTTTTACTTCGCTGGTGTACGGTCCGGGTGATATCGCCCAGGCCCATACCGCCGGCGAATGGGTCGCCCTGGAGCAGTTGAAACGCGTCGCCGAGACCTATCGGCGTCTCCTGTCGTAACGCAGAAGCCCCGCATGAAAGAAACACGCAACACAATCGTTCGGCTGCTGAGCAATATCGGCAGCCGCAAAGAGGTCGAGCAGTACCTGAAGCGCTTTTCGAGCGTGGAGTCGACCCGCTTTGCGGTGGTCAAAGTCGGCGGGGCGATCCTGCGCGACGACCTCGAGAACCTGGTCTCGTCGCTCAGCTTTTTGTACCGCGTCGGCCTCTACCCGATCGTCATCCACGGCGGCGGCGTCCAGCTCAACGAGGCCCTCGACGCCGAGGGGATCGAGACCGAGCGCGTCGACGGCATGCGCGTGACTTCGCCCGAGGTGCTCGAGGTCGCCCGCAAGGTCTTCCAGCGCGAAAACTGGCGCCTCGTCGAGGCGCTCGAAGAGCTCGGCACCCGCGCCCGGCCCATCCCGAGCGGGGTCTTCCAGGCCGACTTCATGGACGAGGAGCGCTTCGGGCTGGTCGGCGAGGTCACTGACATCGACCTCGACCCGATTCGCTCGAGCATCCGCTCGGGACACCTGCCGATCCTGTCGAGCTTGGGCGAAACCCCGGGCGGCCAAATCCTCAACGTCAACGCTGACGTCGCGGCCAACAAACTCGCGCTGCGCATCGAGCCGTTTAAGATCATCTTTTTGACCGGCACCGGCGGCCTGCTCGACAACTACGGACGCATCATCCCATCGGTCAACTTGGCCGAGGACTTCGACCACCTGATGAATCAGGACTGGGTCCAGGGCGGCATGCGCCTGAAGATCCAACAGATCAACTCGCTTCTGAACGAGCTTCCGCTCTCCTCGTCGGTCTCCATCACCAACCCGGAGCACCTGGCCAAGGAGCTGTTCACCCACCGCGGCTCCGGCACGCTGGTGCGCCGCGGCGAGCAGATCTTGTGTCACGACGGTATGGACGGAGTCGACCGCGAGAACCTCTCCGAGCTCATCGCCGCCTGCTTCGGGCGCCCGCTGACCGACAATTACTTCGACAAGAAGTCGTTCTATCGCACCTACGTCTCCGAGTCGTACCGGGCCACCGCCGTGCTCACGCAGGAGGGAGGCATCCCGTACCTCGACAAGATCGGGGTCACCGAAGAGGCGCAAGGCGAAGGCCTCGGCGGCTCGATTTGGCTGCGCATGAAGGACGAAAACCCCAAGCTCTTCTGGCGCTCGCGCGTCGAAAACCCGATCAACGGCTGGTACTTCGAGGAGGCTCAGGGAAGCTTCCGGCAGGGCAAATGGGTCGTCTTCTGGTACGGCATGGAGTCCTTCGAAGAGATGAAACAATGCGTCGACACGGCGCTCGACATGCCCGAAACACTCCTCCCCCGTGAGGGAGGTGGCGGCGAAGCGTAAGCGAAGCCGTCGCAGGGGCCCCCAGAAAGCAATTGAGTACACCAATGACCACCAAAACGATCGGAATCGTCGGCGCGCGTGGCTACACGGGCGCCGAGTTGATCACGCTGCTCACCGCCCACTCGGGCTTCGAGCTCACCTACGTCAGCTCCCGCGAGCTCGCCGGCGAGCGCCTGGCCGACCACGTCGACGCCTACGACGGCGAGCTTCGCTTCGAGGAGCTCTCGCCCGACGACGTCGCCGAGTACGCCGCCGACGTCTGCGTGCTCGCCCTGCCGAACGGCATCTCCGGGGCGTTCATCGACGCCATCGAGCGCGAGTGCCCCGACACGGTCATCCTCGACCTGAGCTCGGACCACCGCTTCGACGACACCTGGACCTACGGGCAGACCGAGCGGTTTCGCGAGCAGCTCAAGGGCGCCACGCGCATCTCGAATCCCGGCTGCTACGCCACGGGCATGCAGCTCGGCCTGGCGCCGGTGGTCGACCTGGCCATCGCACCGCCGCAGGCGTTCGGCGTGTCGGGCTACAGCGGCGCAGGCACCAAGCCGTCGCCGAAGAACGACCTCGAGGTCCTGAGCGACAACCTGATGCCCTACAGCCTGACCGGCCACACCCACGAGAAGGAGGTGAGCCGGCATCTGGGTAGCCAGATCTACTTCACGCCGCACGTCGCGCCGTTTTTCCGGGGCATCACGCTCACGCTGTCGGTCCAGCTTGGCCGACCCAAGAGCGCCGAGCAGATCCGCGCGCTCTTCGACGAAGCCTACGCCGACGAGCCCCTCGTCGAACTGGTCGACGATATCCCGCTGGTCAAAGACAACGCTGGCGAGCACGCCGTGCGCATCGGCGGCATCTCGGTCGACGACAACGGCGAGCACCTGGTGGTCGTGGTCACGCTGGACAACCTGCTCAAGGGAGCGGCCACGCAGGCGCTGCAGAATATCAACCTGGCGTGTGGGTTTGGTGAGTTGGAGGGCATCCGATGAGTTCGCCACTTTGGGATAAAGGAAACGCCGAGATTGACGCGCGCATCATGCGCTTTTGCGCAGGCGAAGACGTCGTGCTCGACCGTCAACTCTTCCTGTACGACATCCAGGCATCGAAGGCGCACGTGCGCGGCCTGGAGCGCATCGAGCTGTTGAGTGAGGAGGAGCGCGACAGCCTGCTCGAGGGGCTCGACGCACTCGCAGGCGAGTTCGAGCGCGGCGAGTTCGTGCTCGACGAGCGCTTCGAGGATGGCCACTCGGCCATCGAGGCGTACCTGACCGACAAGCTCGGCGACGTAGGCCGCAAGGTGCACACCGGGCGTAGCCGAAACGACCAGGTGCTGGTCGCCTCGCGCCTCTACCTTCGCGACACGCTCGACGAGCTCGCCAAGCACTGCAAGCGCGCCGCCGAGATCTGCCTGGAGCGCGCCGCCAACGACGACGTGCCGATGCCCGGCTACACGCACCTGCAGCGCGCGGTGCCGTCGTCGACCGGCATGTGGTTCGCTGCTTTTGCCGAGGCGTTCATCGACAACGCTCGGCTGGCCAAGCACACCCGCACCTTCGTCGACTCGAATCCGCTGGGCACCGCCGCCGGCTACGGCGTCAACCTGCCGCTCGACCGCGACGGGGTGACCGACGAACTCGACTTCGAGCGCGTGCAACTCTCGCCGATTTACGCGCAGAATAGCCGCGGCAAATTCGAGCTGCAGGCGCTCATGGCGCTGGGCCAAGCGCTACTCGACGTACGCCGACTCGCCTGGGACTTGAGCCTCTTTACGACCCGCGAGTTCAGCTTCGTCGAGCTGCCGGACCGGTTCACCACCGGCTCGTCGATCATGCCGAACAAGCGAAATCCCGACGTCGTCGAGCTCTTGCGCGCGAGCTATGGCGTCGTCCAGGGAGCCATGGCCGAGCTGCAGTCGCTCTTGTCGCTGTCGAGCGGCTACCACCGCGACCTACAGGCCAGCAAACCGCCGGTCCTGCGCGCGATGACCCGCGGCTTGGACGCCCTGGCGATCGTCAGCGAGCTCTTGGGCGCCCTCGAGTTCGACGCCGAGCGCATGGCCGAGGCCATCGAGCCGGAGATGTACGCCACCGACCGCGCCGTCGAGCTCGCCCGCGACGGCGTCCCCTTCCGTGAGGCCTACCGCCAGGTCGCCGGCGCCTGGGACGAGCTCGCCAGCCGCACCCCGCAGCAGAGCCTCGACGCGCGCACCTCGCCCGGCGGCGCCGCCGACCTGCGCCTCGACGTGCTGCGCGAGCGCCTCGCGAACCTGTAAACGAGTCCAGTCAGGCAACGTTCTCCTCTCCACCCGTAGCGAAGCGAAGGGAAGGAGAGGACCAAGGAGAGGCCTCCCTTTCCGCCCGAAGCAAAGCGAAGGGTGGAGAGGGACCGAGGGAGAGGCCCCTCTGGCCTTTCGCGCGCCTTTTTTCCTCCTCCTGAATCCTCCTCCACTACGCTTCGCTACGTGGAAGAGGACGCCCCTCCTCGGTCCTCCCCTTCGCTCCGCGCGGGGAGGAAGATGTTGCAGGTAGCGCATATCATCACCAAATCGTTGCATTCGTCGATTGAAGCCGAAGGCGGGCGGCGGGTACGCTTGGGCGATGAGCACCAACGGTAGTCCCCGCGAGAGCGCCCCCGATGACCGACAAGCCCGAAGCCGAACGCCTCGACGACCGATCGAGCCTCACGTTGAGCCGCCGCGAGTTTGTGGGTTTTATCGGAGCCACGCTCGCTGCGTCGGCGTGCGGCGGGCTCGAGCAAGAGCAGGCGCCGTCGGCACCGCTGCTCGCCGCCAACCCGTTTAGCCTGGGCGTCGCCTCGGGCGACCCGCTTTCGACGGGCGTCGTGCTGTGGACGCGGCTGGCCCCCGAGCCCATCGCCGGCGGCGGCATGCCCGACGAGCCCGTCCCTGTCATCTGGGAGGTGTCGCGCCAGCCTGACTTCTACGGCATCGAGGCCTACGGCTGGGCCTGGGCCGACCCCGACTTCGCCCATTCGGTGCACGTCGATGTCGACGGCCTCGAGCCGGACACCTGGTACTACTATCGGTTTCGCGTCGGCGCGCAGTGGACGAGCCCCACCGGCCGCACGCGCACCTTTCCTCGGCCGGGCGAGTCCCCCGTGCGGCTGCGTCTGGCGACCGCCTCCTGCCAGAACTGGCGTCACGGCTACTACAGCGCGTACCGACACTTGGCTGCCGAGGAAATCGATCTGGTCGCCTTTCTGGGGGACTACATCTACGAGTCGGGCGTGCAGGGGCCGGTGCGCGACCACGACGGTCCGCGGCCGAAAGACCTGGACGGGTTTCGCAACCGCTACGGCCTCTACAAGTCGGACCCCGACCTGCAGGCTGCGCATGCGCGGTGTCCGTGGATCTTTACGTGGGACGACCACGAGGTGAAGAATAACTACGCCGACCTGGACATCCCAGGCGTGTCGGTGGACGAGGCCAAGGCGCTCAGAGCGGCGGCCTATCAGGCCTACTACGAGCACATGCCGCTTCGTATCCCGGCTCCCGACGAGCCGGCCGACATGCAGATCTATCGGCGCCTGCAGTTTGGCGATCTGGTCAACTTCCACGTGCTCGACGGCCGCCAATATCGCACCGACCAGCCGTGCAACGACGACGCCGGACTCGCCTGCGGCGAAGAGAAGGACGAAGCCAACACCATGCTCGGCGCCGAGCAGCGCGCCTGGCTCGAGGGCGGGCTGCGCGCGTCGAAGACGACCTGGAACGCCATCGTCCAGCAGACGGTCTTCGCCTCGCTCAACCTGGGCGGCGGCGTGCTCAACCCCGACCAGTGGGACGGCTACATGGTCGAGCGCCAGCGTTTGTTGTCGGTCTTTGCAGAGGAGGGCGTGCGCAACGTCGTGGTGCACACCGGCGACATCCACGCCGCCATCTTCGCCACGCTGCACCGCGACGCCAATGACTTCGACTCGGAGGTCGTCGGCGTCGAATGTGTCACCACCTCGATTTCGTCGAACGGATTGTCCGAGAGCAGGATGCCCTCCGACCTGATCCGGCGCGTGATGAACAACCAGAAGAATATCGGCTACTTCGACCCGGACCGGCGTGGCTACTGCGTCTGCGAGTACACGCCCGAGAAATTCACCGTCGAGTACAAGAGCGTATCGACGGTCGAATCACGCGAGGCGGAGTTGAGCGTGGATGGGGTCTTCGAAATAAAGAGGGACTAAGGGTAACTAATACTACCTGATTACCTTCTCGCGAATCCGCATGAACACTCGCCGTCCGACATCACGAAGCTTCGATCTCGGTCGGAGCTCTGCTGACTCAGTCGGCGGCGGTGATTCATGCGGGCCATACGGTCGTCTACAGTGGATACAATGGCCTAGTCGCTCCATGAGTGCCTCTTCAAGGTTTCGCCTGACGCGGCCAATCGACGGCGCGCGCTTCAGGGGGAAAAACCTGGCGGTGAAGCGCCAGGTAGTACATCGCGGCCATGCACAGGACCAAATGATGGTGAAACCCGCGCCACATCCGGCCCTGGTAGTCCTTGAGGCCAAGCTCCTGTTTCAGGTCTTGGTAGTCACGCTCGATTCTCCAGCGCAGCATGGCCAGACGGACAAGTCGTCTGATCGAGGTACGCTGCGAGAGGTTCGAAAACCAGTAGTGGCGCGGCTCCTTTTCGCCCTCGGGCCACTCGATGAGAAGCCATTGCTCTTCTTCGAGTTCTTTCCCGAAATGGCGACCCTGAGCAGGTACGACGCGAAGAGCGGCAAAGCGCGAGCTAAGCTCGCCCTTGGTGCCCTCGCGCCAGGTGATGGTGCAAAAAGCTTTGTCAGGCAAGGCTTTGGCCACCTCAAAAAGGGACATTGCCTCCTGGTCGTGGTGACGAAGCTTATTGGGCCGCATGACCGTCACATTCTTTCGTGTGCCGCCCATGTACTCGAGGCCTCGCATCTGCAGGCTCTTTCGAAACTCCTGATTGGCCCCAAAGTCGGCATCAGCCACCACGACCTTCTGGGCGCAGCCGGCATCGAGGAGGCGGTCGATCTGGTCGACCGCCATTTGAGGCTTGGAGCGAAACTCGATGTCTTCAGGCACACCAACTTCGGCTCGCCGGTCTGGATCGAAAGCCCACTCCTCGGGCAAAAACAGGTCCATGATCAGCGGCAGGCTCAAGGTCGAGGTCGACAGATGCACGCTGACCAAGACCTGACAGTTGGCCAGTTTGCCAAGCTCGCCGCAGTACTGATGGGCCACGCCCACGCTTTTGTCGCCCTTCTTGGGAATCCCCGACGAGTCGATAATCCAGGCACTGGCATTGGGCATGATCTGGTAGGCCAGCGCCCAGAGCCGCTCAGTGACCGCCTCGGTAGGCCACTCATTGAGCGTCGAGCGGGTCAGCTTCTGGCGATAGGCATCCGCCTTGTGCGGCGCTGGTGCCAGATGAGCGCCCGAGACCTCGCTGTTTTTGCGGTCGATCGTCAGCAGGCGCGACTGGACATACAGACCCAGGTTATCTCGCGTGGTCTTGTATCCGATGCCATCGAAGGCGTAGTCGACGAAAGCATCGAAGTCGCGAAAGTCCGAAAGCGCAGGCGTGGTCGTATCCATCGGCGTCCTCCCAGAAAGAGCGGGGGTCCAACACGGAGTCGACCTGAATGTCGGCGCAATTCTCATTTCACGAAGCTAATCAGGTAGTACTAAGTGCGACTAAGGGTAACTAAGTGCGACTAAGGGTAACTAAGTGCGACTAAGGGTGGCTAAGGGTGACTAAGTGAGACTAAGGGGAACGAAGTAACCTTTAGTAACCCTAAGTAACCTTTAGTAACCCTAAGTAACCTTTAGTAACCCTAAGTAACCTTTAGTAACCCTAAGTAACCCCAAGTAACCCTTCACTCATTGATGTAATCCATCACAAAATGTGAGTTCCCACTCACCTGCGCCTTGGCGCCCTGGATAGTCATCTGCAGGGTGTACTTGCATTTGACGTCGTAGCGGTAGGGGTTGCTCACCGTCGAGGCGACCATCTTGGCGGCGGCGCCGTAGTTCTCGAGCAGGTCGATGCGCTTGAAGCTCTTGCCGCGCATGACCAGCTTGATCGAGTCTTTGCCGTCCTTGCCGTCGATCTGGATGGCCATCGGGAACTTGTAGCCCCCTTTGGGATCTTTGCGCATCCGCGCGAAGCGAATCGTGGCGTCGGGGTCCGAGAAGACGATCTTGTCTTTGTAGCCGACCACCGCCCAGGTGTAGGAGCGGCTGCCGTAGTCGGAGTGCAGCTTGATCTCGCGCCACATCACGAACACGTCGTTGTTGTAGGTGCGAAACCGCGAGAAGCGCTTGGCGAAGTCGAACGGAGCGATATTGGTGGCGACGTGGTCGGCGTAGCCCTTCTTGGTGCCTTTGACCTTGATCGTTTTGCCACCGATGGTCACCTCGCCGGTGACGTTGGCGCGCGGGGCGAGCATGTTGAACTTGTAGTAGCCGTCCTTGACCTTGATCTCGCCCGAGCCGGGCTTCCACATCGGGGTCGTGTTCTTGAACAGCAGCTTGAAGCTGACGTCGTCGCCCTTGTGGGTCACCACGAAGGTATTCTTGCCCCGAGCGCGCACCCGAGTGTCGGCGATGTCGATGTCGAACTTTTTGCTCGAGTAGCTCCACTCGTCGTCGTCGGCCTTCTCTTTGAACTTGTACTTGTCGTGGCCGGGAAGGCGCACGCGCACAGCCGCGCCGCCTTGGCCGTCGCCCCAGCCCAGGTTCGACACCGTCCAGTCCACGCCGATATGGCCGCCTCCATCGAGGTCGACCGCGAAGGTGTAGCGCTCCGTATATGCCTCGTCGCTGCTCATCTTCGGGATCATGTCCGAGACGCTCGGCGTCGACGAACTCTTTCCTTTCGACCAGCCCTGAGTCTGCGCGCTGGCGGTCGAGATGCCCGTGGCGAGTACGACGGTGGCGCCCAGGGCGAGCGAGGCTACGAACAAGACAATGTGCTTCAACGGCTTAGTCATGGTCGGTGGCAGTTCTTTGCGTGGGTGTGGAACTGTCGGTTGTGTGAGTCAGACGCAGTCAGGCGGTCTGAATTCAAAATCGAATTCAAAATGGGGGCGATTTGATCCGCGAACGTGCACGTGCAGGTTCACAGGATCAGAGCAAAACCCCCGGGTTCAACACACCCTTGGGGTCGAACGATTCCTTCACTTGCTGTAGACCCCGTTGAAATAGCTCGGGAACTTCGCGTTTGTACCACGGCTTGTGGGTGCGCCCGACGGCGTGATGGTGGGTGATGGTCGCGCCGACATCGGCGATGGCCTCGGCGGCCGCGCTCTTGATCTCGTCCCACTGCTCGAGCTCCGAGCCGACCTTGGCGGGCGCCAAAAAGGTATAATAGGGCGCCGGGCCGTCGGGGTAGACGTGGGTGAACCGACACGAGATGAAGCCTGCGCCGCACACGCGCTTCATCGCGTCGCGCACGTCCGTGATGATGCGCCGGTGGAGCGTGTCGAAGCGGTCCCAGGTGCAGGCGGTCTCGAAGGTGTCGGCGATGACGCCCAGGCTGACCATCGTGTTTTGCAGGTAGGGGCCCTCGAAGAACGAGCTCCGCCACCGGCCGCCGGCCTCCGAGTCGGGCGACTTGTCGTGCTCGTCGACATGGACCGGCTCGCCGGCGAGCTTTCCGTCGAACTCGCGGCAAATCTCGAGCGCACGCTCGAGGTCGGGCTCGGTGGGCACCCGCGGCGACTCGAAGGCGACCAGGAGCACGTTGCTTCCGTCGAAGACCACGCCGTTGAGCATCGCCTCGCGGCTGTCGAGCAGCCGCAAGTTCGCCGGCGCAAGGCCCGACTGAACCACCTCCCGCGTAGCCCTCACCGCATCCTCGAACTCGGCGAAATGCACGCTCGCCTTGCTTCGAAATCGGGGCCGCAGGTGCACGCGGGTCCACGCCTCGGTGATTACGCCCAGCGCTCCCTCCGAGCCGAGCGCGAGCGCGTCGGGCGACGGGCCGGCGCCCGAGGCGGGCAGGCGGCGCGTCTGGAACTCGCCCGCCGGCGCGATCATCTGCACCGACTCGATGAAGTCGTCGATATGGGTGTAGCGGGTGGCGTAGTGGCCGCCGGCGCGCGTGGCGATCCAGCCGCCGAAGGTCGAGAACTCGTAGGACTGCGGGTAGTGGCGAAACGACAGATCGTGCTCGTGGAGCTGCTCGGCGAGCCTCGGGCCGGTCGCGCCGGCCTGGATGCGCGCGGCGCGCGAGGTCTTGTCGACCTCGAGCACCCGGTCCATGCAGCGCATGTCGAGGGAGACGACCCCGCGAAAGCTCCCGCTCGCGCCGTTGGTCACGTCGGTCTCGACGCCCCCGACGACGCTCGTGCCGCCGCCAAAGGGCACCACCGCGACCTCCTCGTCGCTCGCCCAATCGAGTACACGCCGCACGTCGTCGGCGCTCGTGGGGTAGGCCACGAAGTCGGGCGGCTCGCCGAAGTCGGCGCGAAACCCGCGCACGATGTCGCGGTACGCCTTGCCATAGGTGTGCGTGGTGCGCTCGCGCTTGTCGGTCGAGCAGATGGCCGCGAGCGCCTCGGGCGGCTCGACACGCGGCGGGCGAAGCTCGACGTCGTCGAGGCTCGGGGGCTCCAAAAGCTCGACCTCGTCGAAGCCGAGCATGGCGGTCACCTGCGAGCCGAGGTTCTTCCGACCTTCGTCATCGGGAAACTTGTCGGCGTAGCCCCAACCCCAAAAACTCTGCTCTCTTTTGCTCATCGTATCGTGTCGACAGAAGAATCACCACGGAGTACACGGAGGCACGGGGAGAGGCAAAATAATGCTTTTCCCCGTGTCTCCGTGTACTCTGTGGTGAAATGTTAAGCTTCCAGATACCACACGCTAAACCACTCCCGATCGTCCGTCCACACTTGCTTCGCCTCGAAGCCGGCGCTCTGGGCGAGCGCCTCGAAGCTCTCCTCGGTGTATTTGTAGCTGTACTCGGTGGTGATGTACTCGCCTTCGTCGAAGTCGATGGCCTCGTCGGCCAAGTTGACTTGTTGGGGGCGTCGGCTGACGAGGTGCATCTCGATGCGGCCCTCGTCGGGGTTCCAGCGGGCGCGGTGGTGGAAGGCGTCGAGGTCGAAGTCCCCGTCGAGTTCGCGGTTGATGCGCTCGAGCAGGTTGAGGTTGAAGGCGGCGGTCACGCCGCGTGCGTCGTTGTAGGCATCTTCGAGGACGTCGCGCTCCTTTTGCAGGTCGACGCCGATGAGCAGGCCGCCGCCCTCGCCGACCAGCCGGGCGACGCGGTTGAGGAAGGTGCGCGCCTCGTCGGGCTCGAAGTTGCCGATGGTCGAGCCGGGAAAGTAGGCAGCGGTGCCTTCGTAGGCCGTTTGAGGGCGAGGGAGGTCGACCCGCCGGGTGTAGTCGGCGCAGACCGAGAGCACCTCGAGGTCCGGGAAGGCCTCGCGCAGCCGCCTGGCGCACCCGTCGAGCGCGGCCTGCGAGATCTCGACGGGTAGGTAGGCCGCCGGGCCGTCGAGCGCGTCGAGAAGCAGGCGCGTCTTGCGCCCGCTGCCCGCGCCCAGCTCCACCAGGCGCACGTCGGGGCCGACCGCGTCGGCCATCCCGTCGACGTGCTCCTCCATGATGCCCAGCTCGGTGCGCGTCGGATAGTACTCGTCGAGGCCGCAGATCTCCTCGAAGAGTTGCGAGCCGCGCGCGTCGTAGAAGTACTTGCACGGCAGCGTCTTTCGGGGCTTCGTGAGCCCGGCGAGCGCTTCGGACAAAAAGGTGGGGGCGGCGCTGTCGGCGCTCGTTGCGGTTCGCTCCATGTTTCCCTCGTTTGTTCTCGATGTTGTTGACGTTATGGGGGCGTCGTTTGGGCGACGTCGTTTGGGCGAAGACGGTGGCCTTGCAGGCGACTACGTCGGCTTTGCAGGCGCGGCGCACCTGCAGGGCCTTCGTCTCGTGTGTCTGTCTAAAGCAATAACTCCACCCTACACGAATCTGAGGATCTCGACACCTCGACCATCAGGAATCTGATACCTACGCTCGAAGTCGGCCGCGCACTCGGAGCGCGATCGCCGTCAGAAGGCGTCTCGTGCCCCCATCAGCATCTTCTTGTCGTGGTGGCGCGGAATTTGCTCGCGAATTAGCCCAAGGCAAGCTTATAGTGGGACCATCTTCTCGAGGGCCAAGACGATGAATGTACGAACGATGACGAAATGGGCAGCGGCCGCGCTGCTCGTGGGACTGGTCGGGCTGGCTGCGCCGCAGCGCGCCGACGCCTTTTGCGGGTTCTATGTGGGAGGCGGCAGCGCCGACCTCTTCGCCAACGCCACCCAGGCGGCGATGATGCGTGAGGGCAACCGCACCGTCATGTCGATCCAGAACAACTACCAGGGGCCGACCGAAGACTTCGCCATGGTCGTGCCCGTGCCGGTGGTGTTGCAGGAGACCGACGTCAAGACGCTGCCCCAGGACTTGTTCGACAAGATGGACCGGCTCACCGCTCCGCGGCTGGTCGAGTATTGGGAGCAAGACCCCTGTGCGTCCCCGCCCATGTACGAGGACTCGCCGACGGCGGGCGGCGGCGGGACCCGCGACGACGTCGACACCGGCGGTGTGACCGTCGAAGCCGAGTTCAAAGTCGGCGAGTACGAGGTCGTCATCCTGAGCGCCACCGAGTCGACCGGTCTGGAGACCTGGCTCAACGACAACCAGTACAATATCCCGCAGAACGCCGCGCCGTTTCTCGACCCGTACGTCCAGAACGGCTCGAAGTTCTTCGTCGCCAAGGTCGACCCCAACGAGGTCACCTTCGAGAACGGCCAGGCGGTGTTGTCGCCGCTTCGCTTCCACTACGACACCCCCGAGTTCAAGATCCCGATTCGCCTCGGCCTCATCAACTCGGGCGGCCGCCAGGACCTCATCGTCTACACGCTGGGCCAGAACCAGCGCTACGAGGTCGCCAACTATGATAACGTGATCATCCCGACCAATATCGAGGTGGTCGACGACGTGCGCCACGACTTCGCGACCTTTTATCGACGCCTCTTCCAAGAGACCGTCAACCAGAACCCGAACGCCGTGGTCACCGAGTACTCCTGGGACGCGTCGACCTGCGACCCGTGCCCCGGGCCGACGCTCGACGCCGGCGACTACCTGACGCTGGGCGCCGACGTGCTCCCCGGCCAGCCGACTTGGAACTGGACGATCACCCGGCTGCACGCGCGCTACGAGAAGACTGATATCGGCGCCGACCTCGTCTTCCGCGAGGCCCCGCCGATCGTCGGCGGCCGTGAGCGCTACGACGCGAGCGGCAACCTGGAGACGGGCTCCGAGCCGGGCACCGTCAACAACTTCCAGGGCCGCTACATCATCCGACACCACTGGACCGGACCGGTGATGTGCCAGGACCCGACGTTCGGCCGCTGGGGAGGACCTCCCGGCGAAGAGGGCGGTCCGTCCATCAGCACCAACCCGAGCCCGAACACCGAGGGCGGCCAAGAGCAGACGCCGGGCTCGCTCGACGACTCGCAGCTCGAAGAGTTGGTCATCGACGCCATCCCCGAGCTCGGCGTCACCCCGGCGCCGCGCGAGCGCAGCGACGCCGCCTGCACCGTGCGCGGTGTCCACGGCGCGATTCCGGCCGGCTTCGCCGTGGTGCTCGGCCTCTTCGGCCTGGCCGTGATTCGACGCAGACGCGACTGAGTACCCATGAAGCAGTCCTACACCAGCCTTAGCCGCCTGCTCGCCGCCGCCTTCTTGGTGGCGGCGGGCAGCGCGCTGTTCGTCGGGGGATGCGAGTCGGACGCCGGCAAAAAGTCGGCGGGCGACTCACAACCGTCGAAGGTCAAAGCGAAGCCTGCCTTGCCCGAGGGCGTCGACGGGCCGATGCTCCCCGACGAGGGCAGCCGCTTCAGCCCCTCGCTCGCCCGCCTGGTCGAAGACACCCCGCATATGGCCGCGCTCACCGAGGTCGACAAGTGCGCCGAATGCCACGCCGACATCGTCGCCCAGTGGCGCGACAGCATGCACGCCTTCGCCTCGTTCAATAACCCGCTGTACCGCACGGCCTTCGATGATTTTCAGAGTGAAGACCAGCCCGAAAAGGTCCGCTTTTGCGCCGGCTGTCACGACCCGACGCTCTTGTTCGACGACAGCATCACCAAACCCGTCAGCCCCAAAGAGCCGCGCGCGCATCTGGGCGTGACCTGCGGGGTCTGTCACGGGGTCAAAAAGGCGACCTACGACGGCAACGCGAGCTACGAACTGACTTCGGCGCCCATCCCCATCCCCAAAAACGACGACCCCGACAGCATCGAGAAGCATATCAAACGCGTGGTCACCTACCCGGTCGAAGACGACGAGCTGTGCGCCTCGTGCCACCGCGGGTTTTTGACCCAGGCCACCGGCCACGACGTCTTCATCCAGGGCATCGACGAGCACAAGCCGTGGCGACGCTCGGGCTACGCCCAGAACCCGACCACCCGCCTCGACGAGGCGGTCGAGGCGGCCGACTGCACCGACTGTCATATGCCCCGCACCGACGGGGGCGAGGCGTCGCACCGCTTCCCGGGCGGGCACACGACCTTCGCGAAGATGCTCGGCTCCGAGGCCCAGCTCGAGGCGAACAAACGCCTGCTCGAAAACGCCGCGACCCTCGACATCGCCGCGGTCGGCAAGGGCGACGAGGACCTCCCCTCGACGCCGGACGACTTCTCCATCGACGCCGGCGAGCGCCTCTGGTTCGACGTCGTCGTGCGCAACACCGGCACCGGCCACAACTTCCCGGGCGGGGTCAAAGACCTGCGCGACACCTGGCTCGAGGTACGCATGACGCGCGCCGACGGCTCGCCGCTGGCCCACGCCGGCGTCGACCACGCCGAGACGGGCGACGACCCCACCGCCCACAGGCTGCGCGTGCTTCTGCTCGACGAAGAGGGCAAAGACGAAGAGATCCACGCCGTCGCCCACTTTCGCACCCCCGTCTACAACCACACGATCACCCCGCGCGACGCCGCGCTCGTGCGCTACACCTTCGCGCTCCCCGAATCGCTGGAGGCCGACGCCTTCCCGCTGGAGATCCACGTGAAACTCCGCCACCGCCGCCTGACTAAGGCTTTCGCCCAGGCGAGCTGCAAGGCGGCGTCGAGCGAGCGCGGCCAGCAATTCTTGGCCGCGACCAAAATCCAACTCGGCCGCGCCCCCGACCCGTGCGTCGAGCAGCCCATCTTCGACATGGAGACAGCACGGGCGACCGTGCGCAAAGACGGCTTCGACCTGCCCGAGAAGCCCGCCTGGAAGCGCTGGTTCGAGCGCGGCCTGGCCCTGCAGTCGACCTTGTCCGAGCGCCTCTACGAGGCCCACGACAGTTTCGACCGCGCCTTGTCCTCTATCGGTGAACACGGCGACGACCACCACCGCGCCATGGCGCTCGTGGGCAAGGCGCAAGTCTTCGCCCGGCAGGGAAGCCACCAAAAGGCGATCGACCTGTTCGACGCCGCCGAAAAACTCGTGGGCGAGCACCCAGCGATCTTCTTCGGCCGCGGCAAGGCCTACGCGCGGGTGTGGCGCTTCGACAAGGCCGTCGAGGAGTTCGACAAGGCCGCCCAGCGCGTCGACGACGACCGCGTCTGGCGCAAGCTCGCCCAGGGGCAGGGCAGCCTGAGCCGCGCGGCCGCCTCGATCCTCGCCGCCCGCAGCGGACTGACCCTCGAGCCGCGCGATCCCGACCTGTTGCGCAGCCAAATGCTCGCCCTGCAGGCCCTCGACGCGCCCGCCGACTGGGTCGAAGAGGCGCTCGCCGCCTTCGACCGCTTCAAGCGCGACGAAGACGCGCATCTGATTCAGGCAAAGTGTGCCGACCGCTCGGCCATCTGTCGCAACGAGCGCATCCAGGTGCACGCCCACGAGCTTGTGGCAGTCGATTGACCATGGTCGCCGGTCTTCGCGGAGCGGAGCCTTTGCCCCTGCGGATCACTCGCCCGGTTTTGCGGAGCGGGGCCTTGGCCCCTGCGGATCACTTGCCCGGTTTTGCGGAGCGGGGCCTTGGCCCCTGCGGAGCACTCGCCGGTGCAGCCCCAAGGCTTGCCTTGGGGGAGGGAGCCTCAACAACCACATGTGTCGGTTCACGAGATGTCACGTGTTGCCGACTCGCGGCACTCGCGATTGTAACGAGTTCAGGGAGCGCACGGTTTACCCCATGGCGAGCCATGGGGCTGCACTGGCGCTGGCTCCGCTCGGGGCAAGCCTCGGCTCCGCAGGGGGGCGCGTGCCGCTTGTATGCAAATGAACCATACGCCAGTTCCAATCGCCGTAGTACGTTGCCCTCCTCGTTCTTAGATACAATTTATCGCCTGTAAAAGAGGTGCGAGATGGACGCACGAGTGCTGGTACGTGGAATCGGTTGGAGTCTTCTGGTCCTCGGCATAGGAGCCTGCAGCGGGGTGCCGCTCGAAGGGGAGCCGCTTCGGCCGGGAGACATAGACGGGAGGCCGGACCAACAAGCCGTCTCGGCACAGCAAGCCGAGGGAGCCGAAGCCGCAGCGGAGCAGCCTGCGAAACCTGCCGTCGAGTGGTCTTATACCGAGGTGATCGAGGCCGTCGACACGCGACCGCTGCCGGAAGGGGCAGTCGGCGAGATCAACTGCAAGCCGTTCGAGAAGTTGCCCGATGCCATTGATGTCAGCGAGGTCCGCGAGAAAGCCTGCCAGCAATTGGTGGGAGCGCTCGATCAGCCTGGAAAGCTTGGGGCCGATGCCGTCAAAGGTGAGTTGTTCGAGGCGTCGAAATCGTGCGGCGTCGATGGGCCGATGGGCAGACGGATGACCTGCTGGAGCGCCGAAGGCAAGCGGCTCGCCTCCTTTACCTTCCCCAACGGCATCGCGCCGGAATATGAGATCTACGACTACGACAACACGCCCGACTGGGCCGATGAGAAGAATGTCGCGGTCTCGGAGCTTCGCACGAAACGGGTACGGCCCGGGTCGAACGAAGAGCCGCCCACTCCGTGTAGCCGCACTTTTTACGACGGCAACGTGCGCTACGAGGTGCGCGACACCGATGGCGACGGGCAGATCGATAAAGGGAGTCGACGGCTGCATGGGCCGCTCGGACAATTCGTTCGACGCGACGTACTCGACGCGAACGCCGGCGAGTACAAGCCCAGGTCCATCCGGGAATGGAACGGCACTTCCTTCAAAGAGTACGATATCCGATCGGGTGGGAACAAAGATCTGTATCGAATTGGGCAGTCAGACGGTCGCGGCAATATCACCCGACGGCAGCTCAAGGGGATGCGTAAGTCGGTCCAAGAGATGAAATATGACGACGAAGGCCGCCTCATCTACCAGGCCCAAAAGGACACTCCGGACGAGGAGGGGTGGGACCATGTCCAGACCTGGAAGTACGACGCTCGGGGCCGCCTGTTGAAAGAGACCGAAGAAGACCGCAATGGCCGAAGTGTCCGCACAATCGACTACGGCCCCCACGGACCGGTCTCGGGGGTCTACACCGCCGCAGGCAACCCCCCCGTCCAAGAAGTCTGGGAGTACGACGAGCAGGGCCGCATGCTCTTTAGCGCCGAGGCTGACGGGGCGAAGAAGTTGCGGGTTTTCAGCGTCGTCTGGAACGACGAGGAGAAGACGTATATCGCCCACAAAAAGGTCTTGAGAGGAGACGAGAGCGCCCCCTCCGTCGACACCGTGGACCGCAACCTGACCTCCAACTACGCCTTCGAGCTGTGGTACGGCTGCTTCATCGATTGAGGTGAGCCTGCTTTACTGCTAGATCGGGGGCGTCCCCAGAATTAACGCCCCCGTTTCTCGCGGTGATCTCATGCTGTTACGTCGCTTCTGCACGCTCTGCGCACTCCTGCTGTGCGTTTCCGTGGCCAGCTCGGCCTTCGCTCAACAAGCCGAGCCCGATTCCAACAAACCCGATTCCAACACAGATAAGGCGGTCATGGGCGACGTCGTCCAGGGCTGGGAAGCCACCTTTCTGCCCAGCCGGGTCAACTCGCACGTCGACGACGACGGGTTGAAGTACGTGGTCGTCGCCGCCGGCGAGGCCGACGAGTCGACCGAGGAGGCCGCTGCGGCGCTGGCCGTTGCGCTGCGCGACGGAGAGGCTGCGCTGGTGATGGACGACGCCGCGTTGGGCGAAGTCGCCGGGCTCGACGACGACAAGGTTGTGGCCAAGGCCCAGGGGCTTCCGGTCGACCAGGTCGTAATCGTGCGCGTCTTTCCGGGCGGCGAGGGTAACCCCGACACCGCCGTGGTGACTGTGCGCGACAAGGCCGGCGAGGCCGTGTGGGCCTTGAGCGGCACCTACGGCGAGCCGGTGGAGGCCAAAGAGGCCGAGGGCGGCGGGCTGGGCGTGTCGCGAAATGCCGCCGAGGCGGTCGGTGAGACGGTCGAGTCGGAGGCCGAGGCCGACGAAGAGGCGCGCGAGCAGTATGCCAAGCAGTTTATCTGGTTCCAGGACATGATCGGCGTCAACCAATACGGTGCGGTCGTGTCGAGCTGGTCGAACGCCTATCAGGGCAAGTACCGAAAGCTGCTCGGACCCGAGGAGTTCTACCGTGAAGTCGGCCGGCCGGACCTGGCCGCGGAGTATTCGTCCAATAGCAGCAAGATGGGCTGGGGCATCGCGATGACCACCGTGGGCATTGTCGGTGCTACCGTCGGCGGCTCGTGGTTGCTCGTGGAGGGGATCAGCAGCAACTACGACGCAGATGCCGACACGACCACGCCTCTGCTCGTCACCGTCGGCTCGACGCTCTTGGCGATCGGCGGCTATGTCGTCATGCCCGACAAACTCCACCCCATCGAGCCGAGCGAGGCGCGCGAGCTCGCTGACAAGCACAACCAGAAGCTCAAAGAGGAGCTCGGCCTGTCGAAGGACTACTCGCCGATGCCGCAGGCGTCGCGCAACTCGATCAAATACAATTTCGGTTTCGGGGCTGCCCCCGGAGGAGCTGCAGGTGTTCTGCGCGTTGAATTCTAAGTCGATTCGTCTGCTCACTGCCCTCGCGCTCACGCTCTGCGCCTCCACGGCCTACGCCCAGGACGGCGCCGCAGACGAGGACCCGCTCGCCGCGGTCGAGACCTACCAACAGAAGTTGTTCGAGAAGGTCGCCCCGTCGGTGATCTTCATCAGCCAAGGCAACTCCATCGGCTCGGGCTTCTTCGTCGACGCCCAGGGGCTGGCGCTGACCAACAAGCACGTGGTCGGCGAGGCCAAAGAGGTCAAGGTCGTCCTCCAAGACGGCCGCAAGCTGACCGCCAAGGTCGTCGAGCGCGCCAAAGGCGAGACCGACCTGGCGCTGGTCAAAGTGCCGGTGAAGTCGTCGAAGGCGTTGTCGCTCACCGGCTTCGACGACCTGCGCGTGGGGAGCTGGGTCGGCTCGGTGGGCCACGGCGTGGGCGGCGTGTGGACCTTCACCAAGGGGATGGTCTCCAATATCTACCCCTCCGACAAGTCGCGGCCGATCTTCCAGACCCAGATCCCGCTCAACCCCGGCGCCTCCGGCGGCCCGGTCTTCGACCGCAAGGGCCGCGTGGTCGGGGTGGTCACCGCCGGCATCACCGACTCGAATAGCGTCAACTTCGCCATCCGCAGCGACGTCGCCCTGGGTTCGCTCGACGGGCTCTCCGAGCAGTGTCGCTGCCTGGTGGTCACCGCCCCCGAGGGCGTGCCCGTGTTCGTCAACGGCAAGATGATGGGCAAGGGCCCCGAAGTGCGCGTGCAGTTGTCCGACGGCAAACACGAAGTGTTCGCGGTGATCAAGGGAAAGATGAAGAAGAAGAAGGTCGCCTTTCCGAAGACGAAGGCTGTGGAGTTGGAGTGACGCCGTTGCGGAGCGGGGCCTTGGCCCCTGCGGAGCTCGCCCCGCTGTTTGGGGCGCCCGTGCAGCCCCGCGGCTTGCCGCGGGGTTAACCGTGCGATTTCTGAACTTCTTACAATCGCGATTGTCACGAATCGGCAACACGTCACATTCTGAAAACCAACACATGTGGTCGTTGGGGATCAAACCCCCAAGGCAAGCCTTGGGGCTGCACCGGCGAGGGCTCCGCTCGGGGCAAGCCCCGGCTCCGCAAGAGGGGCTGCACCGGCGAGGGCTCCGCTCGGGGCAAGCCCCGGCTCCGCAAGAGGGGCTGCACCGGCGAGGGCTCCGCTCGGGGCAAGCCCCGGCTCCGCAAGAGGGGCTGCACCGGCGAGGGCTCCGCTCGGGGCGAGCCCCGGCTCCGCAAGAGCGGCCCGCTCAATCCTTCTTCGTCGGGTCAAAGCCCATCTGCTCGATGATGTCCGAGAGCATCTCCTGGGCGAAATCGCTGTACTCCCAATCGTCCGGGGCGAGCTCGAGCGCACGGTGCAGGTCGTGGGCGGCCTCGGCGTGCTGGTCGAGGATATTCCAGACGCCGGCGCGCTTGGCATACGGCATCGGGTTGTACGGGTCGATCTCGATGGCGCGGTTCCAGTCGTCGATGGCGCCGCGGAAGTCCTGGAGCTTCAGGCGCGCCAGGCCGCGGTTGAGGTGGGATTCGAGGTCCTCCTCGTCGAGCTCGATGGCCTTGGAGTAGTCGTCCTTGGCCTTCTCGTAGTTCTCGAGGCCGGCGTAGGCGTTGCCGCGGTTGTAGTAGTGCTCGCCGGCGTACGGCTGCAGCTCGATGGCGCGCGACAGGTGATTGATGGCCTCGTCGTAATACTCGGCGGACAGGAAGATAAAGCCGAGCGCCGACCACGCCTCGGCGTAGTTCTCGTCGATGTCGATCGCCTTTTCGTAGTCGAGGATAGCCTCGCGAACGTCGCCGCGGGCGCGGTGGACCATGGCGCGGTTCGAGTAGGCGATGACCGAGTCAGGGTCGAGCTGGATGGCGCGGTCGAAGTCTTCCTCGGCGCCTTCGAGGTCGTCGAGGGCCACGCGCACGATGCCGCGGTTGGCGAAGACCTCGGGGGCCTCGTCGTCGGCCTCGGCGGCGCGGTCGAAGTCTTCGAGCGCCTGCTCGAATTGCTCGGTGCCGTAGTAGGCCAGCCCGCGGTTGATGAGCGCGGCGACGTGGTCGGGCTCGCGCTGCAGGGCCTCGGTGAAGTCGACGATGGCATCCTGGATATCTTCGTGAGCCCCGCGCGCCACGCCGCGCTGCAGGTAGGCGTCGACCATGTCCGGGTCGAGCTCGAGCGCGGCGTTGCAGTCGGCCATCGCCCCGTGAAGGTCGCCCTCGGCGAAGCGTTTTTCAGCGCGCGCGACGTAGTCTTCGGGGCTGTCGAGCTCCTCGTATTCTTTGTCGTGGGCGTGGTCGTGGTCGTGGCCAGCGCTGTGCATCACCTCTTCGAAGGCCCCCGAGCGCGCGAGTTCGTCGAACTCCTCGACGAATTTGTCGGTGATCTCGGCGTACAGCTTTCGGAACTGCTCCTCGTTGGCGAGGATGGTGGCCACCGACTCCGACAGCGGCTTTTCGAGCTCGCGGCGACCCAACTCGTGGACGCGGTCGACGAGCTTGGCGTGCTTCTCGAAGGTGCTCAGGTGCTCGTCGAGGAAGTCGACGCTGATGTCGTGCGCGTTGTCCTCGCCGAGCTCGTTGTTCTGCTCGAGGCCGCGAATCTCCTCGACGAGCTCGTCGAGCGAGCGATCCTCGCCGACGACCAGGTCGAGGCTCATCGGGCCGATCAGAAAGTAGCGCACGTCGAGCGCCGGAGCGCGCACGAACAGCCACCAGGCCAGCCGGAACATCAGGTCTTCGTGCCCCGACAGCGGCGAGGTGACGTCCTGACGCCAGGCGGTGCTGCGAATCGCCTCGGCGATGGTCCGATCGGCCAGATCACTCTGCTCGCGTAGCTCGGCGAGTTGCGATTCGACGGCTTCCAGTGCTTTTTGCCAGCTCATAAATCGTCCTGAGATTGAGAAACGCGGTGCGCGACCCGCTGTAATAGGTGTGCGCACCGAAGGGCGTCAAGCAAAGTGTGACGTGGCCAGTATACTGTGCATCGTATTGTTGGCGGCATTGCCACGAATCGGCAATGCTTGCACCAACGCAACTCCGCTGCTAATTGCAATGGCACACAAACTTAACAACCCTCACAAACGGACGACGCCGATGGAAACCCCTGTCAGCAAGCCCGAAGCCCGTGCCCTCATCGACCACGAGCAGCTCCTCCCCATTGCGCCGATGGTCTACGTCGCCTGGGCCGACGGCGATTTGACCTCCGACGAGGTGCGACGCATTCGCCAACAGGCCGCCGAGCAAGATTGGCTCGACGAGTCGGCCAAGACGGTGCTGCGCGCGTGGCTCGACCCGGAGGACCCGCCCTCGGCGACCCAGCTCACGCGGCTGTGCAGGGCCATCAACGAGGCTGCCGACGAGCTTGCTGCCGAGCAGCGCCTGTCGCTGGCCGACCTCGGGGTGCGTATCGCCAAGCTCGATGGTCCCGGCGAAGAGCCCGAGTGGATGAACGAGCACGTCCACAAGGCCTTGCTCGACCTCGAAAAGGGGCTGGGCGTGGTCGGTGAGGACGCCACGCACGCGCTGCTGCACGGTCTCGACCGACGCGCGAAGGAGCGCTTTCACGAGGCGCCGGCGCGCTTCGACGTCGAGCAGATGACCCGGCTGCTCGACGGCAACTGGCGCGATACCTGGCAGAAGGTCCGCGAGGTGCTCACCTCCGGTGGGTTCGACTACGCCTACGAGCTTCCCAAAGACGAATACCGCCAGCAGGTCTTCGAGTGGCTCCAGGTGCTCGCCGAGCACGGCATGGGCGAGATGAAGCCGGGGGGCGAAGAGGGCGTGGGCCCGCAGATGGGCCGGTTCATGGCGACCTTCGAGGCGCTGGGGATGTTCGACCTGAGCCTCGTCGTCAAGTTCGGCGTGCAGTTTGGGCTATTCGGCGGGAGCATCTTGTTTTTGGGCACGGAGCGCCATCACGAGGCGTACCTCGAGAAGGTCGGCAGCTTGGAGCTTCCCGGCGGCTTTGCGATGACCGAGCTCGGCCACGGCTCGAACGTGCGCGACCTGCGCACCACGGCGACCTACGACGCCGACACAGGCGAGTTCGTCATTCACACACCCGACGAGTACGCTCGCAAGGAGTGGATCGGAAACGCGGCGGTGCACGCCAAGATGATGACCGTCTTCGCCCAGCTCGAAATCGGCGAGGATTCCTACGGGGTGCACGCCTTCTTGGTGCCCGTGCGCGACGACGACGGCAACACGCTCGAGGGCGTGCGCATCGAGGACTGCGGCCACAAGATGGGCCTCAACGGGGTCGACAACGGGCGTATCTGGTTCGATAAGGTGCGCGTGCCGCGTGAAAACCTGCTCGACCGCTACGCCAGCGTCTCGGCGGAGGGCGAGTACGACAGCCCGATTCCGAGCGCCACCAAGCGCTTCTTTACGATGCTCGGCACGCTCGTCGCCGGGCGCATCAGCGTGGGCGCCGCGGCGCTGACGGCGACGAAGTCCGCGCTCGCCATCGCCACGCGCTACGGCGCGAGGCGGCGACAATTCGGCCCGGCCGGCGAGCCCGAAAAGCCGATCCTCAACTACCGCACCCACAAGCGCCGGCTGATGCCGCGCATCGCCACCGCCTACGGGCTGCACTTTGCCATCGACGGACTGCGCGAGCTGTATATCGAGACGCGCGACCAGGAAGACACCCGTGAGGTCGAGGCGATGGCCGCCGCGCTCAAAGTCTTCAGCACGTGGAACGCCATCGAAGCGGTGCAAGAGGCGCGCGAGTGCTGCGGCGGCATGGGATACCTGAGCGAGAATCGCATCGCGCCCATCCGCAAGGACGTCGATATCTTCGCAACCTTCGAGGGCGACAACACCGTGCTGATGATGCTCGTCGCCCGCAATCACCTGAGTGAGTACAAGCAGCAATTCCAAGACGCCACGCCCTTTACGCTGGCGCGTTATCTGGCCAAGCAGGCGAGCTCGGTGGTCCAGAAGCGAAACCCGTTGGTCACCCGGGACACCGACAAGGCCCACCTTCGAAGCTCGAAGTTCCAGCGTCAGATCTTTCGGGTGCGCGAGAAGGACCTGCTCGGCTCGGTCGCGCGCCGACTCAAGGCGCGGCTCGACGCGGGCAAAGACGCGTTCACCGCGTTCAACGAAGTCCAAGACCACCTGTTGTCGCTGTCGAAAGCGACCGCCGAGCGCATGGTCATGGAGAGCTTCGCCGACCAGATCGACACCCTCGAAGACGGCCCGCTGCACGACGCCCTGTCGCTGCTTCGCGACCTCTACGCCCTCGAGTATATCTACCGCGACATCGGCTGGTTCCTCGAGAACGGCTACATCGAGCCGCCCAAGTCGCGCGCCATCCGCGACCTGCTGAACGAGCTGTGCGAGCAGGCCCGCGAGCAAGCCTTGCCGCTGGTCAACGCCTGGGGGATTCCCGACGAGGTGCTGGCCGCGCCTATAGCCTTTCCTTGACACCACCTGCCTCGCCCCAAGGTTCAACCCCGCAACGACAACAAGAAGAAGATGCGGGAGCGAACCTTATGCCGACGAACGACACTATGAAGGTGGCCGTGCTCGCCGAGCCCGGCCATTTTCGTCTCGAAGAGAAGCCAAAACCCGAGCCTGGTCCCAACCAAGTCCTGTTGGAGTTGGAGGGCTGCGGGGTTTGTGCGTCCAATATCCCGCCCTTCGAGGGCCGGGAGTGGTTCGACTACCCGTTCGAGCCCGGCCAGCCCGGCCACGAGGGCTGGGGTGTGGTCGAGGCCGTGGGCGAGTCGGTGACCGACTTCGAGCCCGGCGACCGCGTCGCCGCGCTCACCTACAACGCTTATGCAACCTATGATTTGGCCGACGCCTCGGCGTGCGTGAAGCTGCCCGAGGAGCTCGACGGGGTGCCGTTTCCCGGCGAGCCGCTCGGATGCGCGATGAATATCTTTCGGCGCTCCGACATCGAGGAGGGGCAGACCGTGGCCATCATCGGCGTCGGATTCTTGGGCTCGCTGATGTGTGCGCTCGCCTCCGACGCTGGAGCGCGGGTCATCGCAATCAGCCGGCGTGAGATCTCGCGGGACTTCGGCGAGCGCTTCGGCGCCTGGAAGACCATCCCGATGGAAGACCACCAGGGGATCATCGACGAGGTCGAGAAGCTGACCGAGGGCGACCTGTGCGACCGGGTCATCGAGTGTGTCGGCAAGCAGTGGCCGCTCGATTTGGCCGCCGAGCTCACCCGCGTGCGCGGCCGGCTCGTCATCGCCGGCTACCACCAGGACGGCGCCCGCCAGGTGGACATGCAGATGTGGAACTGGCGCGGCCTCGACGTGGTCAACGCCCACGAGCGTGACCAGAAGATGTACGTGCAGGGGATGCGCGACGCCGTCGACGCCGTCCAGAACGGCCGTCTCGACCCGACGCCGCTCTTTACCCACGAGTTCGCCCTCGACGAGATGAACGAGGCGCTGCAGGCCGCCAAGGAGCGCCCCGACGGGTTCATGAAAGCGCTCATCAACACCCGGGAGGTGCGCAATGCCTGACCAAAACTCCACGTCGAACGAGAAACCCCAGAATAAGAAACCAAGGATCGGATGCCTGGGCGTCGGCTGGATCGGGCGCCACCGCATGGAGCGGGTCATCGACAGCGGCGCGGCCGAGGTCGTTGCCGTGTGCGACCCGAACAAAGAGGCGATCGACGAGGCCCTGGAGGCCGCGCCGAACGCCGAGGTCGCCGGTTCGCTCGATTGGATGCTCGGCATGGACCTGGACGCGGTGATGATCGCCACGCCCAGTGCCATGCACGCCGAGCAGGCGATCCGGGCGCTCAACGCCGACAAAGCCGTCTTCTGCCAAAAGCCGCTCGCCCGCAATGCCGAGGAGACCCACCGGGTCGTCTCGGCCGCCAAGGAGGTCGACCGGCTGTTGGGCGTCGACTTTTCGTACCGCCACACCGAGGCGATGCAGCAGATCGCGCCGCTCATCGAAAGCGGCGAGCTGGGCGACATCTACGCCGTCGACCTCGTCTTTCACAACGCCTACGGGCCCGACAAGGACTGGTTCTACGACGTCGAGCGTGCCGGCGGAGGTTGCCTCATCGACCTGGGCATTCACCTGGTCGACCTGGCGATGTGGGCGCTCGACTGGCCGGAGGTCACCGGCGTGCAGGGCTGCTGCATGGCCGATGGGAAGCCCCTCGACCCGCAGAGCCCGCAGGTTGAGGACTACGCCACCGCCTGCGTCAACCTGGGCGACTCGGTCGTCGACTTGTCGTGCTCGTGGCGGCTCTCCGCCGGGCGCGACTGCGTCATCGAGGCGGCGTTCTACGGCACCGAAGGCGGCGCAAAGCTGCGAAATGTCGACGGGTCGTTCTACGACTTCGTCGCCGAGCGATACGATGGCACCTCCACCGAGGTGCTGTGTGAGCCACCCGACGCCTGGGGCGGCCGCGCCGCGAGCGCCTGGGCCGAGCAATTGGCCGAGGACGGCAGCTACGATCCGACCATCGAGAAGGCCGTCGAGGTCGCCAAGGTCGTCGACCGTATCTACGGGCGTTGAGTTTCGCTACGAACTGGGAATTGCCAAGCGAGGCGAAGAAGGGCGAATAGCCACCCAGTTGCTAGCCTGTAGCGCTTCCCTACCTTTCGCGTGGGAGTACGAACCGACGACCACGCCAAAGGAGGTCATCATGGCTAGCCATAAGACGAAGGCGACGACCGACCACGACGAGATTCGCCACTGGGCTGAAGAGCGAGACGGACGCCCCGCCACGGTCAAGCACACCTCGCGCGGCGAGTCCGCCGGGCTGCTTCGCTTCAAATTTCCGACCGCAGGGCGGGACGAAAACCTCGAAGAGGTCTCGTGGGACGAGTTCTTCAGCAAATTCGACAACGAAGACCTCGCCATGATTTACCAAGAGGAAACCCAAGGCGGTGACACGAGTCGCTTCTTCAAGTTCGTCTCCAAAGAGACCGCTCGGGAAGCAACGGAGGAGTGAGTTTGGAGGACATGTCCCACAGACGGGCGCTGGTGACGGGTGGCGCCTCCGGCATCGGCCTGGCCGTCGTCGAGCGGCTGCTCGACGCCGGCGCCCGGGTCGCCGCCGTCGACCTTCGCCCGGTGCCCGTCGAGCACCACAACCTGCTCTGCCTCGAAGCCGACATTACCGACGGCGACCAGGTCGATGCGTGCTTCAAGCGTGTCGTCGAGCACTTCGAAGGCCTCGACATTCTGGTGTCGAACGCCGGCATTGGCATCCACGAGCGTCTCGACGAGGGCGACCCGGACAAGTGGCAACGCGTGGTCGAGACGAACCTCGTCGGCGCGATGCGCTGCGTGCGCGCCTTCGTGCCGCTGCTCGATCGCGAAAAGGGGCCGGGCGGGCCGCGCGACGTGGTCATCGTGTCGTCGGTGGCCGACCAGAAGCCGTACAGCTACGGCGGCACCTACGCGGCCAGCAAGGCGGGCCTGAGCGCGATGGCCGAGACGCTTCGGCTCGAGTTGCTCCCCCAGGTGCGCGTGACCACGGTGCGCCCGGGGATGGTCGATACCTCCTTTTTCGAGCATTCCGTGCACGCTTCGTCGCCGACGCCGCAGGAGGTTGGCTTTACGGCGGTACCCGCAGGCGAAGTCGCCGAGGCTATCTTCTTTGCGCTCACCCGGCCGCAGAGCGTGGCCATCAACGAACTGGTGATTCGACCGGCTGACCAACCGTTTTAGCCCGTTGGACCCTCTTGGCCACACGCTGGCCGGGGGCGGTTGGGCTTCTTCTTTGACGGCTTGTCGTGCCGACCTAGGTTTCACCATTACATGGATGTAACAGCAGAAGCCCGAAGCTCCGTCGAGACGGAGCCGAGCCGGCTTCAAGTAGAGCCTCTCTAGGCAGTTGTTGGATGATGGTCCATCCCGTGGCCCGGCCGTCCGGCTGCAGTATGCCTGTGGTGGGGGACAAGCGGTACGCATACGCCGACTCGAGACGTATTCAACACTGACTTGGTTCGCAGGCGCAACGACATGTCCAAACAGATCTTGATCACAGGCGGAGCCGGGTTCATCGGCTCGCACCTCGCCGACGAATTGCTCGACCACGGCCACGCGGTGCGCGTGCTCGACAACTTCAGCGAACAGGTCCATGGGGGGAGACAGCCCGATTATATGGACGAGCGCGTCGAGATCCTCGAGGGCGATGTGCGCGACCGCGCTGCGGTCGAGCAGGCCCTCGAGGGGGTCGATGTGGTCTACCACTTCGCTGCCGCGGTGGGCGTGGGCCAGTCGATGTACGAAATCGAGCAGTACACCTCGGTCAACAACGTGGGCACGGGCGTGTTGCTCGAGGCTCTGATCGACCGGCCTGTAGAGCGGTTGGTGGTCGCCTCGAGCATGAGCCTTTACGGCGAAGGACTCTACAAGAGCCCGGGCGGCACGGTGCGCCAAGACGTGAGCCGAAGCGCCGACCAACTCGCCGAGGGGCAGTGGGAGTTGCACGATGAGGAGGGCCGCAAGCTCGAGCCCATTCCCACGCCCGAAGACAAGCAGCCGGCGCTGGCCTCCATCTACGCGCTGTCGAAGTACGACCAAGAGCAGATGTGCCTGATGATCGGCAAGGCCTACGACATCGAGGCGGTCGCGCTTCGCTTCTTCAACGTCTACGGACCTCGCCAGGCGCTGTCGAACCCCTACACCGGGGTGTTGGCCATTTTCGGGTCGCGCTATCTCAACGACAAGCCACCGCTGATCTTCGAAGACGGCCTCCAGCGCCGCGATTTCGTGCACGTCTCCGACGTCGTCCGCGGGTGTCGCCTGGCCATGGAGCGCGACGAGGCGGTCGGCGAGGTCTTCAACATCGGCAGCGGCGAGTCGTTCACCGTGCGCCAGGTCGCCGACGAGATGGGCCGGGCGATGGGCAAAGAGCATCTCGAGCCCAAGGTCACCGGGGAGTATCGCGTGGGCGACATCCGACACTGCTTTGCCGACATCTCCAAGGCGCGCGAGCAGTTGGGCTACGAGCCGCAAATGAGCTTCGAGCGCGGCCTCGACGAACTCGCCGAGTGGATGACCCGCCAGACCGCCGAGGACCACGTCGACCAGATGCACGAAGAGTTGTCGGCGCGCGGCCTGACGGTCGGACGCTAAGAAGCCGTACCGAATATGCGACGAGAATTGACCCGCGCGCGGCCAGCCAGGTGCACTGTGCACCGGACGTTCGTGGGTCTACTGAGGAGTCTTCATGAGTCAATCACCAGATGATGCACCAACACAGTCGAAGCAAGTCTTCGGCGTGCTGGAATGGTTTCATTTCGAGGATTATGACTTTGTCGAGCAGACCATCGCCGACCTGCGGCGGCTCGGAGTCGACCATCTGCGCACAGGCATCTCCTGGGCCGACTGGATGCGTGATGGGGGCGAAGAGTGGATCGACTGGTTATTCGAGCGGCTCACTCGAGAGGATTTCGACCTGCTGCCGTGTTTTCTGTACACCCCGCCCTCCGAAGGCGAGGTCGAGCGCACCTCCTCGCCGCCGCGCAACCTGAAGGCCTATGCCGACTTCCTCGACGAGATGCTCTCGCGCTACGGCGAGCATTTCGAGTACGTCGAGCTGTGGAACGAGCCCAATAACTTCGCCGAGTGGGACTTTCGCAGAGACCCGGAGTTCACCAAGTTCGCCGAGATGATCATCATGGCGGCGAACTGGGCCCAAAAGCAGGGTAAAAAGACGGTGCTCGGCGGCATGAGCCCCATCGACCCGGGGTGGCTCGAGCACATCATCGGCCTGGGCGTGCTCGATTATATCGACGTGCTCGGGGTGCACGGGTTTCCGGGCACGTGGGAGAAGAACTGGTCGAGCTGGCAAGAGCAGATCGGCGAGGTCCATAACGTCCTCGACCGCTACGATTACGACCTTCCCATCTGGATCACCGAGGCGGGTTACTCGACGCGAAACCACAGCGACTTCCAGCAGCTCGAGGTCTTCCTGGACGCCCTCGATGCGCCCGCCGAGCGCATGTACTGGTACGGGATGTACGACCTGCCGAACGAGCGCTCCTCGATTCTGGGCTTCCACCTCGACGAGCGCGAGTACCACTGCGGTCTCAAACGCGATGACGGGCGTGCGAAGCTGTTGTTTCGGCTGTTGTGCGATGGTGGAGAACAAACCGTGCGCGAGGTCTCGAGTTGGCCGACGGTCGACAAGCCCGCCCCCGACGACGCCGCGCTGATCACCGGCGGGGCGGGGTTCATCGGGTCGAACTTGGCTTACGAGCTTCTGTCTCAGGGCCGCGATGTCGTCATCTATGACAGCTTGAGCCGCCCCGGCGTCGAGTCCAACCTTGGCTGGCTCAAAGACAACTTCGAGGACAACCTGTGGGTCGTGCTCGCCGATTTGCGCGACCGCCACGCGTTGCATCTGGCCATGGAGGGCGTCAGTGAGGTGTTTCACTTCGCCGGCCAGACGGCGGTGACCACCAGCCTCGACGACCCCGTCGACGACTTCACCGCCAATGCGCGTGCCACGCTCAATTTGCTCGAGGAGATTCGCGCCAGCGATCACTCACCGAGCCTGGTGTTCACGTCGACCAACAAGGTCTACGGCAATCTGGCCGACGTCGAGTTGGTCGAAGAGCAGACGCGCTACGAGCCGGCGAACTCGGAGGTGCGCGAGCGAGGTATCGGCGAAGACCGCCGCCTGCAGCTGTGCAGCCCCTACGGATGCTCGAAGGGCGCCGCTGACCAGTACGTGCTCGACTACGCCAAGACCTTTGGCATCGACGCCTGCGTGTTTCGGATGAGCTGCATTTATGGGCCGCGGCAATTCGGCACTGAGGACCAGGGCTGGATCGCCCACTTCCTGATCCGCGCGCTCGAAGACGACCAGATCACCATCTACGGCGACGGCAAGCAGGTGCGCGACGTGCTCTTCGTCGAAGACCTCGTCGACGCGTTTTTGCGTACCCGCGACCACATGGACGAGCTGTCGGGCCGCGCGTTCAATATCGGCGGCGGACCCGACAACACGATGAGCCTGCTGGAGCTTCTGGACCTGATCGTCGACGTCGACGGGCGCTCCCCGAAGGTAGAGTTCGACGAATGGCGCCCGGGTGACCAGCGCTTCTACGTCTCGGATATCTCGGCCTTTCGCGAGGCGACCGGTTGGCAGCCGAAGGTCAGGCGGCGCCGCGGCGTCGAGCGCCTCTACGATTGGCTCGTGGAGTTTCGCGGCCGCCAGAGTCGCAGCCAACCTATCCCAGCGCTCGAATATGCGAGTGCGTCGCCCGAAGCACTGTCGGGCGTTCGCTCGGAGGGAACGCGATGACCGAATCGCCCGCTGTCGAACATATTATGATGACCACCGACACCATCGGCGGGGTCTGGACCTACGTGATGGAACTCTCCCGCGGACTTTGCGGGCGGGGGATGCACATCACGCTGGCGGCCATGGGCGACGAGCCCTCCGACGAGCAGCTCGCCGAGGCCGAGGCGATCGATGGCCTCGAGATGTTCGCTCGACCCTACGCGCTCGAGTGGATGCAGGACCCGTGGGAAGACCTGGCCGAGGCGGCCGGCTGGCTCTCTGAGTTGGCCCACCGCCATCGTCCCGAGCTGGTGCACCTGAACACGCTCGCCCACGGCGGGCTTGCCTGGGATGTGCCGGTGCTCACCGTCGGTCATTCCTGCGTGCTCTCCTGGTTCGAGGCGGTCAAGGGGCATCCCGCTCCGCCCGAGTGGGACCGCTACCGCGATCTGGTGCGAGACTCGTTTCGGGCCTCCGATATGGTCGCGGCGCCCAGCGCGTCGATGATGCAGACCTTCCAGCGCCACTACGGTCCGCTGGAGAATACCCGCGTCATCTACAACGGCCGCAACCCCGAGGAGTTTCCGCCCGGCGACAAGGAGCCGTGCGTGATGACGGCCGGGCGATTGTGGGACGAGGCCAAAAACGTGCAGGCGGTCGCCCAGGCCGCCAAGCAAATCGAGTGGCCGGTCTATGTGGCCGGCAGTCAGACCCACCCGGACGGGGGAACCGTCGAACTCGAGGGCGTCGAGCAGCTCGGTCGGCTCGACTCCGACGAGCTCGCCCGCTGGTACGGCCGCTCTATGATCTACGCCTTGCCGGCTCGCTACGAGCCCTTCGGATTGACCGCGCTGGAGGCGGCGTTGGCGGGCAACGCGCTGGTGCTGGGCGATATCGCCACCTTGCGCGAGATCTGGGGCGAGGCCGCGCTCTTTGTCGACCCGGAGCAGCCCGACCAGCTCGCCGAGACAATCAACACACTCATCGCCGACCCGGAGCGCCTCGAGTGGCTCGCCAACCGCGCTCGAAGCCGCGCCTTGCAGTTCTCGGTCGAGACCAAGGTCGACCACTACATGGAGCTGTATGGCGAGATGTGCCCCGACAGCCCCGCTCCCTATGACGAGTTTCCGCAGCCCGGAGGCCGAGCCTGATGCGCATCGTACTCTTCTACCATTCGCTGATTTCCGACTGGAATCACGGCAACGCACACTTTCTGCGCGGGGTGGTCACCGAGCTCTTGCAGGCCGGCCACGACGTGACCGTGTTCGAGCCGCTGGGCGGTTGGAGCCTGGATAACCTGCTCGAGGAGCACGGCGACCACGCTCGTCTGGCATTTCACGACGCCTATCCGAAGCTGCAAAGTGAGTTCTACGAGCCCGAACGCCTCGACCTCGACCGCGCGCTCGACGGGGCCGACCTGGTGATCGTCCACGAGTGGAACGATCACGATGTGGTCGCGCGCATCGGCCAGTACCGGCACAGCAGCGGCGACTTTCGCCTGCTCTTCCACGACACCCACCACCGCTCGGTCAGCCAACCCGAGGAGATGCAGGCCTATGACCTGCGCCATTACGACGGCGTGCTCGCCTTCGGTGAGGTGATCAGCGAGATCTACCGGGAGCGCGACTGGGCCGAGCGGGTCTGGACGTGGCACGAAGCGGCCGACGCGCGCAAATTTCGCCCACTGGAGGCCGACCGCACCGACGGCGAGTTGGTCTGGATTGGCAACTGGGGAGACGACGAGCGCACCGACGAGTTGCAGACGTTTGTGTTCGAGCCGGTCGACGAGCTCGGCCTCGACGCGACCGTCCACGGGGTGCGCTATCCCGACGAGGCGGTCGAAAGACTCGAGCGCGCCGGGCTCGACTACCGTGGGTGGCTGCCCAATTTCGAGGTGCCGCGTGCGTTTTCGCGCCACCGGCTCACAGTGCACGTGCCGCGCCAATTCTACGTCACCTCGCTGCCGGGCATCCCGACGATTCGCCCCTTCGAGGCGATGGCGTGCGGCATCCCGCTGGTCTGCTCGCCGTGGGAGGACGCCGAGGGGTTGTTCCGCCGCGGCCACGACCACCTGGTGGCCCACGACAAAGCAGAGATGAAAGAGACGATCCGCGCGCTTTGCCACGACGACGACATGGTCGCCGAGCTGGCGCGAAACGGACGCGAGACAATCCTGGAGCGACACACTTGCGCGCACCGCGTCGAGGAGCTGATGGAGGTCTGCCGGGAACTCGGCATGGACGCTCCCGAACGCGACGACGCGCGCCTGTCACCGCCCCGAGCGTAAGCCCAAATTCCTCATGATGAACGACGAGAGTTCAATGGAGATTGCGTTTTTCGGTTCGAGTCTGGTTTCGGCGTACTGGAACGGTGCGGCGACCTACTACCGCGGCATCATCCGCGCGCTCAGCGAGCATGGCCACAAGGTCACGTTCTATGAGCCCGACGCCTACGACCGCCAGAAGCACCGCGACATCCCCGATCCCGACTGGGCCGAGGTGGTCGTCTATGAGGTCGACGACGGCACCGGCGAACTCGAGCGGATGCTCGAGGAGGCCCGCAGCGCCGACCTGGTGGTCAAGGCCAGCGGCGTGGGCGCCTTCGACGAGTTTTTGGAGCGCGAGGTGCCCAACCTCAAAGACGGTCAGACGCGTGTGGTCTTCTGGGACGTCGACGCCCCGGCTACGCTCGACCGCATGGGCGAAGATCCGGACGACCCGTTTCGCGAGCAGGTGCCGCGCTACGACGCCGTGTTCACCTACGGGGGCGGCGAGCCGGTCATCGACGGCTACGAGACCTTCGGGGCCAAGCGCTGCGTGCCGATCTACAACGCGCTCGACCCGCAGACGCACCATCCCACCGAGCCGGTCGACAAGTTCACCTCGGACCTGTCGTTTCTGGGCAATCGCCTGCCCGACCGCGAGGAGCGCGTCGAGGAGTTCTTCCTCAAGCCGGCCGCCGAGTTGCCTCGACACAAGTTCTTGCTCGGGGGCAGCGGTTGGGACGACAAGGAGATGCCCTCCAACATCGACTATCTCGGCCACGTCTACACCCCCGATCACAACGCGTTCAACTGCAGCGCGCGCGCCGTGCTCAATATCAGCCGCGAGTCGATGGCGCGCTACGGCTTCTCGCCGGCCACGCGCGTCTTCGAGGCAGCCGGCGCTGGGGCGTGCCTGATCACCGACGCGTGGGAGGGCATCGACATGTTTTTGGAGCCGGGCAAAGAGGTGCTCGTCGCCGAGCGCGGCGCGGACGTCGCCCGCATGGTGCGCGGCCTCGACGATGATCGGGCCGCGCGTATCGGCCAGGCCGCCAAGCGGCGGGTGCTCTCCGAGCACACCTATCACCACCGGGCCAAGCAGATTGAAGAGATTCTGGAGAACTAGTCACACGAGTTGAATGGGAGAACCCATGAGCGAATCTTCGCTTCGCATTGTCATCCTGGGCCTGTCGATCACCTCGTCGTGGGGCAACGGCCACGCGGCGACGTACCGCGGGCTGGTGCGCGCGCTCGACGAGCGCGGCCACCGGGTGGTCTTCTTGGAGCGCGACGTGCCCTGGTACAGGGCCCACCGCGATCTGCCCGACCCACCGTATGCCGAGACATTCTTGTACGAGGACCTCGACGACCTTCGGCGCCGGTTTTTGGCCGAGATCCGCTCGGCGGACGTCGTCATCGTCGGGTCGTATGTGCCCGAAGGGGTCGACGTGGGCCAGTTCGTGCTCGAGCAGGCCCGCGGGGTGACCGGTTTTTACGACATCGACACGCCGGTGACCTTGGCGAAGCTTCGTCGCCAGGACTACGAGTACCTGACGCCGGAGCTCATCGGCGAGTACGACATGTACCTGTCGTTCAGCGGCGGGCCGATCCTCGACGAGATCGAGGACACCTACGGCTCGCCGATGGCCCGCCCGTTTCACTGCTCGGTCGACAAGTCCGAGTACTATCCCGACGAGGCCCCGAACAAGTGGACGATGGGGTATCTGGGGACCTACAGCGACGATCGCCAACCGCGCGTCGAGTCGCTACTCAACGCACCGGCGCGTCAGCTCGCCGACCAGGACTTCGTGGTCGCCGGGCCGAGCTATCCCGAAGAGATCGAGTGGCCGGCCAACGTCGAGCGCATCGATCACGTCGCGCCGCCCGACCACCGCCACTTCTACAATTCGCAGCGCTTTACGCTCAACGTGACCCGCGACGACATGATCGAGGCGGGCTTCTCACCGAGCGTGCGCCTGTTCGAGGCGGCGGCGTGCGCCACGCCGATCATCAGCGATGTCTGGGAGGGCATCGAGACGTTCTTCACGCCCGGCGAAGAGATTCTGTTGGCGGAGTCGACCGAGCAGGCTGTCGATTATATTCGAAGCATGAGCGACGAGGAGTGTAGCGCCATGGCGAAGAGAGCACGGGAGAGGGTGCTCTCGGAACATACGCCGGCGCATCGCGTCGATCAGCTCGAGCAGTACGTAGCCCAGGCGCACACGCAGTCGGCCGCCGCGCGGCCCGTCGGGGCGAAGAATTAAGGGACGGGGTCGCCCCGTGGCATGCCGCCAGGGGGGGACGCCATCCTATCAAGGGGAGGTAGACATGGGGACTTTGCAGTCACGGGGAAATAATAACGCAGGGGAGTTTTCCGAGGAGCTTTTGGAGCTCGGCCCCTGGTTTCATAACTTGCACCTGCCGGGAGGTGTGCAGACGGCGCCGAATCATCCGCTGGGAGACTTTCCGGCGTTCAAGTGGAGGGAGCTTCGACAGTCGCTGCCCGACGATTTGAGCGGATGGCGCGTGCTCGACATCGGCTGTAACGCCGGCTTCTATTCGTTCGAATTGGCCAAGATGGGGGCCGAGGTGTGCGGGATCGACATGGACCCGCATTATCTTCGCCAGGCGCACTGGGCGTGTGACGAGCTGGGTCTGGGCGATCAGGTCTCGTTTCGCCAGATGCAGGTCTACGAATTGGCGCGCTCGCCGGAGACCTACGACCTGGTGCTCTTTATGGGCGTCTTCTACCACCTGCGCTACCCGCTGTTGGCGCTCGACATCGTCTCGGAGCGCACCGAGCGCATGATGGTCTTCCAGTCGCTGTCGATGCTCGAGCAGAGCGTCGAGCCGCAGCCCGAGGACTTCGAGATGGAGGAGCGCGGGCTCATGGAGCGGCCGGGGTGGCCGAAGATGGCGTTTGTGCGCCGCAAGCTGCAGTCGGACCCGACCAACTGGTGGATTCCCAACCGAGCGTGCATCGAGGCGATGCTCACCGATGTGGGCTTCGACATCACCGACAACCCGGGCGAGTCGATATACGTCTGTGAACGAAACGCCGACTTGGCCGCAGCCTCGTTGCGAAATCCCGACGAGCTGAGCGAGGCGATTGGATACCACCATCGAGGAATTGACAATCCACCCACGTCACCTCGGGCGAGGTCCTGAGAGGCGAGGCGGCTCGAGCCGCCCGGGCGGATGATAGATGTCGTATTGGGGGAGTACCTTTTTTGAAGACGGAGGATGCCATGGCACGCCGATCACAAAACGAGCGCGTGCTCCTGACGGGGGTTGCTGGATTTGTTGGAAGTCATTTGGCCGACCGCCTCATCGAGGACGGTTGGGAGGTCATCGGGGTCGATAATTTCCTGACCGGGCGCGCCGAGAATATCGCGCACCTCGCACGCGAGCCGAACTTTCACTTTCTGGAGGCCTCGGTCGAGGAGTTGCCGGACATCGAGGCGGCGGTCGACTGGGTGATGCATTTTGCCAGCCCGGCCTCGCCGCCCAAATATCAGGCCTCGCCCATCGAATGTATGCGCTGCAACAGCGAAGGGACGCGAAGGCTGCTCGAGTTGGCCCACCAGAAGGGCGCGAAGTTCTTCTTGGCCAGCACGAGCGAGGTCTACGGCGACCCGGAGATCCATCCGCAGGTCGAGTCCTACGTGGGCAGCGTCAACCCGGTCGGGCCCCGCAGCATGTACGACGAGTCGAAGCGCTTTGCTGAAGCGATGACCGTGGCCTACCGCAACAAGTACGGCGTCGACTCGCGCATCATCCGTATCTTCAACACTTACGGGCCGCGCATGTCGCCCGACGACGGGCGGGTCATCTCGAACTTCGTGTGCCAGGCGCTGGCCGGAAAGCCGCTGACGGTCTACGGCGACGGCACCCAGACGCGAAGCTTCCAGTATATCGACGACCTGCTCGAGGGGGTCGTGCGTCTGATGCAGACCGACTACAACATGCCGGTCAACCTGGGGAACCCGCAGGAGTTCACTATCCTCGACCTGGCCGAGGTCGTGCGCGACTTGGTCCACGACGGCGTCACCGAGATCACGTTTTGCCCGCTGCCCAAGGACGACCCGACCCGGCGCCGGCCCGATATCAGCCGCGCCCAGGAGTTGCTGGGCTGGCAGCCCGAGATCTTGCTCCGCGACGGGCTCGAGCGCACCGTGCCCTATTTTCGCGACCAACTCGGCCAAGACGAGCGGATGCCCGCCGGTCTCGAGCAGATCTCGAGCATCGAGTCGACCTCCGAGGGGCCGCCACTCGAAGCGAGTTAGCGCTCCGCTTCCGTCGACGCACGATTGGCCGGACCACGACCCCCGAGGTTTGCGATGAAGATTCTACAGATCGGCGCACCGAAGAGCGGCAACTTCTGGACCTGGAATATCCTGCAGAACACGCTCGACAAGGCGGGGCTGCCCAACGAGAGCCTGGTGCGCAGCCACGCCATTCACGAGGTGGCCAAGAGCTGGGACTTGAGCCACGACGAGCAGGCCAATATCGACATGCTCGACATCGCCACGCTGGGGTGCTCTTGGCGCATCAGCTCGGTATTTCGCATGCCGGTCGAGGATGTCGGCGCCTACGTCGCCCAGAACAACCACGTGTGGACCCACTCGCGCTGGTGCGAGCGCACCGACGAGGTGCTCTCCCACTTCGACCGCGCCGTCTACGTGGTCCGAGACCCGCGCGACCGGCTCCTGTCGGCCGCGCGCTTCGCGTTCACGCCCTACATGCAAAAATACTGGCCCCACGACGAAGAGGACCCGCGCTCGTTCATTGAAAACCGCTTCGACGAGCACCTCGACGAGTGGCGCTGGCACGTCTACGACTACCTGCGCCACGCCGACGAGCACGATATCCACTTCGTCTTCTACGAGCGCCTGCTCCACGACTTCGACAACGAATTCGGCCGCCTCATCGACTACCTGGGCGTCGACCTGGGCGAGCGCGAGCGCAAAGACATCAAGCGAAGCGTCGCCTTCGAGTCGATGCGCGGCGAACACCCTGGCCACGTCAAAAAGGGCAAGGCCGGCAAGTGGCACGCCATGTTCGACTCGCGCCAAAAGGGCAGGGCGGTCGTCCTGTGCGGCGGGCTGCTCGACCTGCTCGACTACCCGCGCTACCGGCCGTTGACCGAAGACCGCCTGCCGTCGATGCCCGAGAACCTCTCCTCGACCACCGTCGAGCGCACAGCTCGCGCGGGTTGATCAGTCAGGGGCGGTTAGCCCCTCCAGCAACACGGTCAAATCTTCGTAAGGAGTCGAGCAGGGCGGGCCGTCGGCGTGGAGGAGGCGGTCGGTGTCGCCCAGGCGGACGATCGTCGACGAGCGGGTGCCGTAGTCGATCGACGGGATGCGCACGCACGTGGCGTCGATCGAGCCGTCGTTGCATTGGCTGAGCACGTCCTGCAAGGCCGACTCGTCGAGCTCGCCGGCGTCGAGCAACGCGCGGCATTCGGCGAGCACGCGCTCTTTGCGGGCGTTGGCCGCGGCGCCGAGGCTCCGCTCGGTCAGGACGAGCAGGCCCGAGGCGAGTTCCGAGCGGCTCAGGATCTCACCGTCGCTCCACACCAGATACGCCCCTTCTCGATCCACACACAGCAAGTGAAAACCGTTGTAGTCGTGCGCCGAGAGCTTGGCGATCGCGCCGGCGGCCTCATGGGCCGACGAGGCTTCGAGCGCCATCGAGACGAGCTCGCCGCGCGAGCGTCGAGACGGGTCGGCGGGCTTGCCGAACCGGTTGGTGATCGCCACGAGCACGCCGCGCTCGTTGAGGCCGAGCCAGGTGCCGCCGGCCTTCAAGTCTTTGGGCGCGACCGTCTGCAACGCTCCGTCGGCGCGCACGCGGGGTGGCTCGGAGGGGCGGGCGAGGTGCTCGTCACGGTTGGCGCCGAGCAGGATCGGCGCGTCGTCGAGGAGGCGATAGGCGAGAATGACTGTGCACATTTCTTGATGGTCCGTATGCGGTGTTTAACGTTGGGCTGCACTCAACACAACACAAACAAAGCCATGGAGGCAAACATGTCCGTAGCGAAAGTTACCGAAATTACCGCCCGCTCCAACAAGAGCTTCGACGACGCGATCCAGCAGGGCCTCAATCGTGCCAAGAAGACGCTCGACAACATTCAGGGCGCGTGGGTCAAGGAGCAGAAGGTGATCATGGATAACGGCAATATCAGCGGCTATCAGGTCGATCTGAAGCTCACCTTCGAGCTCAAGAACTGATTGCTCGCGTTGTCGCAGCAAGCAGCAAAAAAGGCCGCCCGGCGCTGATGCCGGGCGGCCTTTTTGTGTGGCTACGGTATCGCTACGCGGCGCGCGTTACTGGCAGATACCCAACGTGCTGCCCGACGAGACCGCATAGCAGCTCTGGCTGCTCGGGCAGGTGCCCGGGATGGTGGTGTCGCACGGGATTTCGCACGAGTAGCTGAACGAGCCGAACCAATCGAGGCACAGCGTGTCGTCGTCGCACCACTTGCCCTCGTCGCTCGACGAGCAGGTCGAGCCCTGCGGCAGGGTCGTCGAGGTGGTGTTGCTCGTGCAGAAGCCGAGCCCCAGGCTCAGGTAGCGCGACGCGCAGACCTCGCCGGTGCCGCAGCGCGAGCCGGTCGAGTTGTAGTCGAACGACAGGCAGTAGCGCGTGCAGTTGCCGCTGCCGGTGCTGCCGCCGCCGAACGGGTCGGTGGCGTCGTTGCCGACCACGCACAGCGAGTCGGGGCTGCAGGTAAGCGGCTCGTCGAGCTGGCAGCCGGCGCCGGTGGCCAGGTTGCCGGCCACCGAGCAGGTGCCGCCGGTGGTGGTGTTGTCGAGGGGCAGGCAGCGCGGCCGGCCCGTGCCGCAGGCGTTGGCCGAGGCTGTGAGCGAGGCGTCACAGGTCGTCTCGCACAGGCCGAAGGCCGGGTCGTCGCCCAACTGGAAGCAGTCCTGGCCGGTCGGGCAGGTCGTGGTGGTAGCCGTCGGATCGCAGTACGCGTTGCAGACACCCTGGGTCGGGTCGGTCGGCGCGTCGGGGCCGGTCGGCAGGCACGCGTTGCCCGCCTCGCAGTAGGCCGAGCCGTCGAAGGCGCATGCGCCGCCCTCCTGGACGGTGCCCTGCGGCACGCACAGCCCGTCGGTCGACGAGACCGGCTGGCAGCTCTCGCCTGTGGCGCACAGCGTGTCGTCGGTCGCGCCGAGCCCGCCGCAGTCGGTCTGGCACAGGCCGGCGTTGTTGGTCGCGTCGTCGCTGTCTTCGAAGATCTCGTAGCAGAACTCACCGCTGGCGCAGCCCGTCGAGCCGCTCGCCGTGCAGAAGCTCTGGCAGGTCTTGGTGCCGCGTCGCTCCGAGCAGAAGCTTCCGGCCTGGCAGCCGTTGGCCGAGAAGTCGGTCTCGCACGAGGCGCCCGGCGCGTTTTCACCCACGCCGCGGCAAAGCCCGCCGGTCGTCCCGAAATAGGGGACGCACTGGGTATCGGGAGCGCACAGGTTCGTGGGATCTTGCAGGCCGTCGCACAGCGCGACGCACGCGGTCGTCGACGAGTCGAATTGGACGCATGTCAAACCACTGCCGCAGCTTCCCTGCGTGCAGCCGGTCGTCGCGCATCGACCGTCGAAGCAGACTTCGCCGGTGGCGCACTGGCTGTCGTCATCGCAGGTCGTGCGCGCGTCCTCGCAGCGACCGATGGAGGTGTTGCAGGTCTGGTAGCCGGCGCAGTCGATGTTGGCCGTGCAGCCCGAGAAGGTGCTGGGCGTGCCGGTGTCGGTGCCGACGTCCGTCCCGACGTCGGTGCCGGTATCGGTGGTGCCGGTATCGGTACCGACGTCCGTACCCACGTCGGTGCCGGTGTCGGTGGTGCCAGTGTCGGTCGTGCCGGTGTCGGTGCCCACGTCCGTCCCAACGTCGGTGCCGACGTCAGTCCCGGTATCTTCGGGCGTGCCGGTGTCCTCGGGCGTGCCGGTATCTTCGGGCGTGCCGGTGTCCTCGGGCGTGCCGGTGTCCTCGGGCGTGCCGGTGTCCTCGGGCGTGCCGGTGTCCTCGGGCGTGCCGGTGTCCTCGGGCGTGCCGGTGTCTTCGGGCGTGCCAGTGTCTTCGGGCGTGCCAGTGTCTTCGGGCGTGCCAGTGTCCTCGGGCGTGCCCACGTCTTCGTTGCCGCCGATGTCGTACCGGTTGTCGTCCTGCGTCTCTTCGCGGCAGAAGCCATCTTCCCCGCACACGCGCCCGAAGCCGCACTCGTAGTTCGTCTCGCACGGGTCGCGGTTTTCGGTGTTGGCGTCGTCGCTTCCGCAGGCCGGCAACACAAAGCCGGCGCACACCACACAAAGAAGCATCAAAATTCGTCGTAATCGCATAGCAGCCCTCGACGGCAAACGTTCGTCTACATCGGTCAAATGATGAGGGCTAACTACCAAACAGGTTGGATGATGACAACGGATGACGCTGATGTGCGGATGGGGGGATGGAGCGGATGTGCTGATGACGCTAATCGCGGATGCGGTGATGATAGGCGAATCGCCGAGCGGATGGGGGTGATGATGGGCGGATGCCTCCATTGCCAGGACCACGGCATCCGCCCATCATCCCGCAAATTCGTGCCGAAATTCGCCTATCATCACCCTATCCGCGATCAGCTGAATCTGATTCATCCGATACATCTGATTCATCCGATGCATCGGCGTCATCCGAGGATCATGGCATTCATCAACGCGAGGTCGCATTTAACGGGCTCCATCGACCCCTTGCGCTCGCGCAAGCGTCGAATTCGACCTCGTTACCCCACCTTGCGCTAACGCAGACGCCATTTCGCCCCTCCGAACCCCACCTTGCGCCAACGCACACGCCACTTGAGGGGGCTCAACTCAGCCCTTACGCGGATGAAGACGCCACTCGAGAGGGTTCGATCGCGACCTCGCGCAGATGAACACGGCATTCGACAGGTCCGATCATAACCTTGCGCTGACGCAGACGGGGTCTCCAGACGCAAAAAACGCCCTTGCGCGAACGCGAGGGCGTCTTGGCGAGCCTCGAGGGCGGCGTTGCGTTTACGCGACCGGGGTGGGCTCGTCTTCAGGCTCCGGCTCGTTGGCCGGTTGGGGCGTGCCGCGAAGCACCCGCCAGATCGACGGCATCAACGTGTCGAGCCGGTCGATGCGTCCGCTCTGGCGCAGCGCGGCGCGCAGCAGGTCGCGCGCGGAGGTATAGCCCGCCTTGGCCTCCTCGCGGGCCGCCTCCAGCTCGGTGAACGCCGCGTTCGCCTCGCCTTCCTCGCGGCTGGCGGCCTCGCGCGCGGCCTTGACCTTCGCCAGGGCGTCGTCGACCCGCTGGTTGATCTGGTCGCGGTAGCCTTCCGGCAAGAATCGGTCGCCATAACGCCGGGCGCGCTCGACCGCCGACACCGCCATCTCGATGTCGACCCCGTTGAACTCAGACGGCGGCATATTGCTCAGGTACTCGCCCAACTCCATGGCCGTGTCGTCGAATTCACCAGTGAGGTTGAGCTCGGCCAAGCGCATCTGATAGCCATCGGCCATTTTGCGGAAGCTCGTGTTGAGTTCGACGCGCGCGCCGGCGACCTGCGCCTGCGTCTCGGTCGCCTCGACCTCCTGGGCGTCCTCATTCTGCACCGCCTGCGTAAACTTGACGTACACCCCATCGAGCACACTGACGGCCTCGTCGGCCCATACCTTCGGCCGTCCTTCGAAGCTGAATGCGGCGATGGCGTCGCGCCGCTCCTTGAGCGCCTTCTGCAGGCGCGTGTCCGTTTCGGCAATAGTCATCTCGTTCTCCAGACATACTTCGGGTGGAAGTGACTGGCGACCAGGGCTCGGTTCTGCCGAATCCGAGCGCATCGGCCCCCGGACGAATTGTAAATGGTGCTCGTCAACCCTAGCGCAGGCGTGGGTGGGGCTCAAGACTCGGATGCGTCGATGGAGCCGCGGGTAGCGGATACGTTTACGGTTCCGGTCGCGGTCGCGGATACGGTCACAGTCACGGGGTAAATCGACCGTGGTAGCTGTCCTGTGTGGGCCTCGATGTGAGAAACGCCTGCTACATAAGCAATTAAGGACATAGGGGCTGCGAGTCGCGAGGTGGTTCCAATTCGCAGGTCGGCAACTTGGAACCTCTCGCAGCACGCAGCCCCTATGTCCTTAACGCCCGCAGTTCAGGGCGCCCTATGTAGCAGGCGTCGCTCGCTTGCAAGGCCACCAAACTCGAATGTCCCCATGCCTCCTCGATGATTCGGATCGAGTGGGCATCGCCGCGAGTCGGCAATGCCTGGTGATCGCAACCTCCCTGTCATCGTCTACGTCCAAACGACCGACTAAAAAGGCCTCGCGTCGCGTGGTCGAAGAGTCCGCGAAAGTGAAGCAAGGTCACTGGTGTGACTCAAAAATCCATGCTCAACCCGGCGCCGATGGAGCCGCGGGTGGCGGGGACGGATACGCCGCCGAAGCCGCCGGTGAGGTCGACGCCCTCGGGGGCTTCGAATTGGCCGGTGGCTTGGCCGGCGGCGATGAGGTCTTCGGAGATGGCGGGGACGCGGAAGCCCTGGGTGAACTCGCCGTCGCCGCCGTAGGTGACCGAGCCGTAGGCGAACACGCGCATGTGGGTGAGCACGTTGATGCTGTAGTCGAGGCGGCTCAAGAACGACCGGTCGCTCAGGTTGCCCAGGGTGGACAGCGAGAAGGTGACGTCGTCCCAGTCGCCGGGGGCGGGCAAGAGCGTGTAGAGGGCGGCGTAGTGGCGTCCGGCGTATAGCGGGCGGTAGGCGCCGTTGAAGATGAGCCAGGGGTAGATGTCCGAGTCGGCGTAGCCGGCGTCGTTGTAGAAGTACTCGGCGCCCACGAAGATCGTGTCGTCGTCGCCGTAGGGGATGCTGACCTCGCCGCCGACGACCGCGCGCGGGATCCAGTCGTCCTCGCGCGAGAATTGCTCGGGGACCTGCAGCTCGGAGATATTCTGCAGGGTGAGCTCGTCGAAGTCCTGGAAGTTGGACTCGCCGCGGAAGAACGGGTCCTGGACGTTGTGCAGCAAGGCGACGGCGGCGCGCAGGTCGAACCAGCCGATGCCCGTGGAGATGTCGAAGCCGAGCTGCAGGGGGTCGTCTTTTTGGTAGGCCGCCGAGAAGGCGAATTCGGTCAGGCCGGCCAAAAACTCGGCGCGCGCCGCGCCGCCGACCTGCTCGGGGGAGTCGGCGCCCTCGAGGTTGCCCACCGCGTAGAAGTTCCAGCCGAGCGACTCGACCGGGTAGTGCAGTTTGACGATGTCGACGCCGGTGCGCACGTCGAAGAGCGCCAGCGGGTCGCGGCGCTGCTCGAACAGAAAGTCGTTGGGGAACCAGAACCGGCCCACGCCCCAGCGCAGGTGCTGGCGGCCGGCGGTGACGTAGACGGCGCGGTCGATGTCGAATTTGACCCACAACTCGTCGAGCAGGGCGTCGACCTGCTCGCGCTGGCCGGTCGTGGCGGCGGTGCCGGCCACGCCGGTGAGCGCGTCGCTGGTCGTGGGCGTGTAGGTGACCCGCCCGTCGGCATACACGCGCAGGCGCTTGTTGGGCCGCGCGTCGAGGTAGACGTCCAGGAAGTTGGGCTGGCTGAAGGGAAATTCCTCGGGGTTGCCCCGCTCGAGGATGGAGTATTGCAGCTGGCTGAAAATCCCGCCGCCGATGCTGAGCACGTTCTCGTCGCGCGCGGCGATGCGCGCTTCGAATTGCTCTTCGAGCAGGGTGGTCTGTGAGGGTTTGTCGGCTTCGGTCTCTTGCGGATCTAGATTTTGCGGCTCGCCGAACATTTCGGCTTCGCGGTCGGTTTGTTCGGCGGGTGCGTCTTGTTCGGCGGGTGCGTCCTCGTCGTCGGGTTCGTCTTCGGCGGGGGCGCCGAACATCTCCGACTCGCGCTCGTCGACGCTCTTCGTTTGTGCAGAGGCGGTCGAGGAGCTCAGTACAACCGCGACGATCACCAGCCAACGCATCAACATTTAATACCCAACATCCAAAGATTTACGAGGGCAAGATGCCCCCGCACCGAATGCGAGGGCAAGATGCCCGCGCACCGAGCGAATCACGAGGGCAAGATGCCCGCGCACCGAATGCGAGGGCAAGATGCCCGCGCACCGAATGCGAGGGCAAGATGCCCGCGCACCGAATGCGAGGGCAAGATGCCCGCGCACCGAATGCGAGGGCAAGATGCCCGCGCACCGAATGCGAGGGCAAGATGCCCGCGCACCGAATGCGAGGGCAAGATGCCCGCGCACCGAATGCGAGGGCAAGATGCCCGCGCACCGAATGCGAGGGCAAGATGCCCGCGCACCGAATGCGAGGGCAAGATGCCCGCGCACCGAAGAAACCCCGAAACCCCCGCCGCGCTAGCGGCTTTTCGACTCCAACCACGCCTTCGTAAAAATGTTGTCCGGCAGCGGCTTCAGGTCGACGTCGCGGAACAGCACGATGGTGCGGTTGCCCTTCTCGACCTCGTCGTAGATGCGGATCTCCTTGGGGAAGTAGACCCAGTCGCCCTTCTTCTTGCTCTTCACCTTGCGCCACTTCGGGTAGTAGGTCGTGCGCATCAGGCGGCCCGACAGGGCGAATTCTTGCAGCTTGAGCACGTTGTCCGACTTCGTGTCGATCCACATCTCCATGACCGGGTAGGCGACGTCGTTTTTGTCCTTGGCGGTCAGCTTGAGGTGGTGGACCTCGAACTTGCCGAGCTTCTCTTTGCCCTCGTACGACGGCACGAAGTCGTCGGCGAGGCGCCACTCGTCGAAGTCGCGCCGCTGGGAGCCGGTGCCGCCGATGCGCTCGCGCTCGGTGCGCCGCTCCCATTTGCCCACGTTCGGGTCGTACATGAACATGTTTTTGTCGATGCGCAGGTAGCCCTTGCCCGCCTCGGCGCGCGGCGCGGTGAACAAGATGACCATCTTGTCGGCCTCGTCGCGCCGATAGATCGTCGCCTGGTACAGCAGCTCGCTTTTGTCCTTCTCGCGCTGGTCGATGTAGACCTCGGCCTGATAGTCGCCGGTGCTGCGCTGGCGCTCGTCGATCTTTTCGAGCAGATCGACCATCTGGGCCTTCGACAACTTGTCGCCGCCTTCCTCTTCTTGGGCGAAGGCGGGCGTGGTCGTGAAAATTGCGAGTAAGGTTAGAAGAACGAGTTTCTTCATTATATATCTCCTTTTGTCATTCCTTGCTTTTTTGCAGAGGCCCCTCCGTCGCGCTCGAACGCGCGACACCTCCCCCCGGCTACACGCCGCGGGGAGGAGCCCCTCGCCAAGCTGCCACTCGACGATCTGCGAAGAGGCTCCTCCCCGGCGCGTTCAGCGCGGGGGAGGTGGCGGCGAAGCGAAGCCGAGCCGCCGGAGGGGCCCCACAACAAGCAAGGAATTCCATTCACTACTCCGCATGTCGAATCGCATCGACGGGCTGCATCTTGGCAGCCTTCAAAGAGGGCCACAGCGCGGCGAGCGCGGTGAAGACGGTGATCGCGGCAATCGCCACGGCGACCTGCATGGGCGCGACGGCCAAATTGAGCGTGTCGCTGAGCAAGATCGCCTGCACCGCCTCCACGGGAATGTGGATTTGGGCGGCGTCCAGGCTCAAGGCGACCCCGGCGCCCACAAGCGCGCCGAAGGTGGCTGCGCCCAGTCCGAGCATCATGGCTTCGAGCATAAATAGGAGCAAAATCTGGCGGCGCGACATTCCCATGGCGCGCATGGTGCCGATCTCGCTGGTGCGCTCGCGCACCGACATCAGCATCGTGTTGATCATGCCGACGCCGATGATGACGCCGAGCACCGACACGATGAAAAATGAGACGGTGTTGATGGCCGTTAAAATCAAATCGAGGAAAGAAATCTGGTCTTTCCAGGTCGTCAGGTCGAGCTTCTGGCCGGTCCAGTCCTCGCCGCGCACCTGCTCGAATTTGGCGAAGTAGGGCTGGGCCTGGTGGTCCATCAGGTCGTAGCCCTCGTCTTCGAGGGCCTTTCGGATGCGGGCCAGCGCCTGGCGAGCCTCCTCGGGCTCTTCGACGTAGGCCATGACCATGCCGGTGGTCGTCTCGTTGAGCCCGTACAATTCGCGCAGGGTCTCTTTGGGGACGAAGAGTGCGAACGTGCTCAATAGCCCGACGTCCTCGGCGATGGCGACCACGGTGACGTCGGCGGTGTTGGCCACTCCCGAGAACGTCTCGGCGCGGATGGTCAGCGGGTCGCCCACGTCGACGCCCAGGCGCTCGGCCTGGCTGGCGAAGATGAGCGCGGTGTTGGGCTCCTCGAGGCGACTCGGGTCGCCTTTGAGTTCGCTCGAGCCTCCTTCCTTGTAGGCCGACTCGGGGGCGAGGCGGACTACGTCGAGGAACTCGGTCTCGTCTTCGACGTCGATGCCCATGATCAGCGTCTGCAGGGTGTCGGTGGGGCTGATCACCCGCGCGAAGCCCTGGGTGCGGTCGACCACGCTGGTGACCCCGGGGGTATTCTCGGCGACGATCTCTTTGATGTCGGGGGCGTCGAGCACGATGGGCTCGATGTCCGACGGGGTCGCCTTGAAGAAGCCGGCCACGTTGACGTGGCCCGACAGGAGCACGGTCGCCGAGCGGACCACGCTGGTGCGGATGCCCTCGGTCAACGAGAGCATCATGACCACCAGCATCGTGACGCTGGCGATGGCCACGGAGAGCAAAATAGTGCGCCGGCCCGCCTTGATGAGGTTTCGCAGCGCGATGATGGAGAGCATTCGCATTGGCTTAGTTCCTCATGGCGACGATCGGTTGGATGCGCGTGGCCAATCGCGCCGGATACAGCGTCGAGATGGTGCTCACGGCGACGATGGCGGCGAAGGCCCACAACACGTTGTCGACGCTGAGCGTCGGGTAGAGGTGGTCGCCGGCGAAAAGGAATCGCAAGAAGTCGGTCGTTGCGGGGATGCCCGTGTGCCCGGCGATGGCCACGATGAGCGCGCCGAGCCCGCAGCCGGCGAGCCCGGCGGCGAGGCCCAAGATGAGCGTCTCGAGCAAGAAGAGCGCCATGACGTACCAGCGCTGGGCGCCGATGGCGCGCATGGTGCCGATCTCGCCGGTGCGCTCGACGGTGGCCATGACCATCGAGTTGTTGATGATGACCAGCGCCACCAAAAAGATGATGCCGATGGCCACGAAGAGCGCCAGGCGGATGACGATGACGAATTGGCCGACGATGCCGGCGGCCTTCTGCCAGTCGACCACGGTCAGCCCCAGGTCGTGCTCGTCGATGACGGCGCGGACGTCGGCCATCGTCTGCTGCAGCTTGGAGGAGTCCTCGAGCAGAATGGCCGCGTTGCGGGCCAGTCCGTTGTCGATCTGGGCGGGGTCGTAGGTGCTGTCGGTCTGGCGGTCGATCTCGATGGTGTCGTCGGGCTCACTCGGCTCACTTGGCTCGGTCGGCTCGGTTTGCCCGGCGATCCCGGCCTCGTCGGTGTTCTGGGTCTCGTCGGTATTCTGAATCTCGTCGGCGTTTTGGGCGACCTCCTCGTCATCCTCCTCGACGACGAGCGAATCGCCGCCGCCAAAGAGCGCGTCCTCGGCCTCGTCGCGGCGGATGTCCTCGACGCCGACCTCGTCGCGCATCTCGGCGATCTCTTGCTGCGCCTCCTCACTCATCGCCCCGTAGAGCGTGCGGAAGGTGGGCATGTCGATCAGGTTGACGCTGCCCGACAGGTCGGAGTCCTCCATGCCCTCGAACTGGAAGGTCCCGTAGAACTTGGTGTTGCGCGAGCGCGGAAAGCCCCGGTCGGTGAACGCCTGCAGGGTGATCGTCTCGCCGACTTCGAACTCGTGCATGCGCATCAGCGGGGCGAGTTCGTCGTAGAAGAAGGTGTAGCGCTCGTCGAAGTTGTCGTCGGTCAGGGCCAAAAACTCGGTCAACAGATCCTTGGCGTCGTCCGACTCCGAGCCCAGGTAGTCGGCCACCCGCTCTTTGATGGTGGCGACCTTGTCGGGCTGCAGCCCGAAGATGACCTGGCGGTACTGTTTTTGAAGGCGTTTGACGTCGTTTCGCAACAGCTCGTCGTCGGCCAGCACGCGCTCCTCTTCGTGAATCTCCTCGTGGAGCTTATCGAGCTCGCGGGCGACGTTGTTCTTGAGCCACTCCTCGTAGGCGCGGTTGCTCACCAAGAGCCCACGCTCGCCGGGCGGAATCATCTCGCCTTTGACGATCTCGAAGCGGTCGAAATACGTGGCGAAGCGCTGCGGGTCGGTGCCCAGCACGCGCATGAACACGAGGCGCCCGTCGGAGGAGAGCGGGGCGATCTTGGTGTCGAGGAAGAAGAGCGCCTCGCGCGGGTTCTCGCGCAGGTCCTCGTCCCAGAAGGTGTCGTCGAGCACGCGCGACAGCCGCTCGACGTTCTCGCGGTAGGTCTCGGCGTTGGAGGCGATCTGGGCGCGCGCCTCGTTCTCGGCCTTCAGGTCCTCGGCCATCGCCCGAAGCTGGTCGGCCAGCGGGTCGACCTCCTCCCAGTTTTGGTTGTCGACGGCGTCGCGCAGCCCGGCGATGACCTCGTCGATGCGGTTGCCCATCACAAACCGCGCCTGGGTCATGCCCATGGGCACGACCGCCTTGACGTTGTCGATCTTCTCGATGGGCTCGCGCACCTTCGAGAAGTCCTCGATCTCGCCGATATTATCGCCTCCGAGCATCACGTCGCCGAACAGGGCGAGCTCGTCCTCGGCGTCGGCCGAGTAGATCTGCAGGTGGCCCGCCAGGCTCTGGGTGACCGTCTTCTCCATGGAGCGCTCGACGCTGTCGAGCAGCGACGTCCCCAGCACCAGCAGGGCGGTGCCGAACATCAGGATAAAGCCCACGATCAGGCTCTTCATCCGATGGTTGACCACGCTGCGCGCGGCGGTGAGCACCAGGAGGCGAAATGTGGCTAGGAAATTACTCATTGCAGTTCTCGTACGGCGCGCATCGGTCCTTACATGAGATGCTACTTAAGTAACTACACGAAGATTCTGTCGGTCATCTCGGCGGTTCTGAGCGCCAATGACTGCGTTGCTCCTTCTCGACGATGCGTTGCATCGCCTCGGCGTCGCGCCTTGTCCTTGACACTCAGCCCTCGCCGAGCTTTTCCGCACAATCTCCGTGCAGTTACTTAACGAGCGTTCGGTGCGCCGCCGCAACAGTATGCGCCGAGCCCGCAAGGTTCAACTTCATTATGGGGAGCGATGTTCCAGGGCCACACCGGAGCGCGATGACCCGGGGTGAATATCTGCGGGTTTGCGCCCGTCGCACCTACGTACCAGATGACTCCTCACGTCGAGAAATGGGCCAAAAATGAACCTCCGTGTTCCGATTTCGATACTCGTTGCATCCCTGATTTGCACGGCCGCCGCCTCCGGCTGTGTGGTCCAACACCATCACCACTACAAGCAAGAGCCGTCGGGCCAACCCATCGCCGCACAGACGGCGGATGAAGCTCGCAGCGGCGGTGACGTCGGCCTCGACATCGCCTCGCCTCCCCAAGAGCCGGCGGCCGCACAATCTCCGAGAGTCGCCGAAGCGAGCTCGGCTGCACCAGGCGCGCAGGCTTCAGATGCAACGGCGCGCGCCGGCGCGCTCGGCGACTGCGCGCTGACTAACCACCCCACCGGCTGGGTCGACGCCGACTGCGGAGCGATGAAGCTCGTGTTGCAAACCGGTCCGGCCATGCGCGGCAAGATGCACCGGACGTTCTCCTACGCCGGGACGTATGCGAACAGCTTGGTCGACGGCAAAGTCTCCTACTGGGGGACTCGCAAGCAAGTCGAGGTCGGCAGCAAGACGCGAGAGTCGGTCGACTTCGTGCTTCGCAAAAACAAGATGATCGGCTTTGGCTCCTCCTCGCCCGATCGTGATGGCGAGGTTGTCGCCCATGGTCTGTACACCATTGCGCCCACCGCGCGCGGCAGAATGGGCATGCTGTGCATGCAGGAGGCCGAGTTCGACCGCGACCGATGCCTGGCGTACTTCGACCAGCTCATCGAAGCTCAAAGCCTGGAGGGCATTGGCCTCCAGCACGGGGCCAAGGTCGAGGTGGCCGGGGTCGAGCTCACCTCCAAGGGCGCCTGCTACTTTTCGAGACCTCATGCCCTTTCGTGCCCCAACGGCGGCATCAAGTTCGCGGCGGACTCGCCTGCGGGCGTGCGCACTGCGCTGAGAGAGAGAGTGGCCATGCTTCAAGACGGAGAGGGGATCGAAGGCTTCCACAACCCGCATCGTTCAGTCGACTGCCGAGTGGGCGACTACAGCACGACCTGCCATGAAATCTCCTACCAGGGCGTGCTCTCCAAGCCCATTTCCATGTACTACGATGCCGTGGTCGACGCGGCCGAGTCGTCCTATCACTGGACGTGCAGCTACTCGACCCGGGACGGGGCACCGGCACCATGCAAAGCAGTCTTCGGTAAGTTCGTCAGGCACTGAGTCGAGGCGGCCGACGTCCATCGTCCGCTCGGTCTGCTCAGACGAGATCAGGCGGTCGCCTCTTCGAGGACTTCGCGGTGCTCGTCGTGGCTGACCTGGCCGTCGACCAGCTCGATGACGCGCTCGGCGCGCTCGATGATCTTGGGGTCGTGGCTCGAGAAGATGAACGTGGTGTCCATCGTCTGGTTGATGTGGCGCATCAGGTCGATGATGTTGCGCCCAGTGGTCGAGTCGAGGTTGGCGGTGGGCTCGTCGGCCATGACGATCTGGGGCTGGGTGACGAGCGCGCGGGCGATGGCCACGCGCTGGCGTTGGCCGCCGCTGAGCTCGTTGGGCCGCTGGGTGAGTTGCGGGGTCAGGTCGACCTTCTCGACCATTTCCTCGACGCGCTTTTTGCGCTCGGCCTTGCTCAGCTCGCCCTGGAGCAGCAGGGGGAACTCGACGTTGTGGAAGACGTCGAGCACGTCGATGAGGTTGAAGCTCTGGAAGATGAACCCGAGCTTGTGCAGCCGCAGGTCGGTCAGCTCGCTGTCGGACAACTCCGAGGTCGACTGCCCGTCGATGAGCACCTGGCCCCGGGTGGGGATATCGATGCAGCCGATGAGGTTGAGCACGGTGGTCTTACCGCTGCCCGACGGGCCGGCGATGGTGGTGAACTCACCGCGACGAATGGTCAAATCGATGCCCTTGAGGGCTTTGACGACCGTATTACCCAGTGGGTAATCCTTGTCGACACTTCGAAGCTCGACGATCGCTGACATGGGTGGACTTCTCCAAAAAAGTACGACAGCACTGCGCGCCCGACAGTGGGCCGCGCTGTAGAGTAGGCGCGAGGGGAGCGACCTTCAACCAACTTTCGTGTTACAGGGCGCGGCGCATATTGCCCAGTCGTGCTTTGCGCCGCGGTCGCCCTCCATGTAAGCTGGCGCGGCCACGATTTTATTCAGATTTTGCCCTGACGGAGGGGGAATGAAGTACTGCATCTCGATTTTTGTCGCCCTAGCGAGCGTCGCGTTGTCCGGTTGTGCCCAAGAGAAGCTCGAGATCAAGAACCCGTTTCCTACGCGTCAGGAGCTCGTTCAAATCTCGGCGAAGAGCGTCGAGCTCGACGCCGTCGAGCAGCCCGAGGTCGCCCAGGTCGAGACCTGGGAGCTGACCGGGCCGCTGCCCGACCAGATCGGCTACCGGGCGCACACTCCGGCCGACGCGGTCGAAGAGGCGTTCTACAACGCCATCGGCTCCGATACTAAGACGCTCCAAGGCTCCGAATCGATGCATTGCGCCGCGCGCGAGGTCGGCCATTTCGTGCTCGAGCACGACAAGCTTCCCTACGAGAGCCTCCAACAATTCATCTTCGCGCGCTGCGGGGTGATGACCACGGCCCACGGGGTCCAGTACCGCACGCGACCGGGGGCCACGCAGGCCGATGGGATCGCGCAGGCCGAAGGGGCGGTCGAGTCGGTGCGCAAGCACGCCGACCAGGTGCAGCACACCGTCGACGCCGGCTTCTGGCGAGGACAGAAGGGCGATCAGGTGATCTTCGTGACCACGACCGGTCGGAAGATCGTCGAGCTGCAGCCTACGCCGATGGAGGCCGCGCCGGGCGGCAAGGTCGTGCTGCAGGGGCGCGTGCTGCTGCCGAAGATGAGCTACGCCTACGGGCTGATCAACCAGGGTGATTTCGGCTACGAGCGCTGCAAGACCGACCCGAGCGTGCCCATGCCGGCGTTTCGCATCGAATGCGCCGCGAACACGGCCGACGAGCTCGCCTACTTCCAGCTGGCCGCGAAGGCCAAGTCGTCGGTGATGGCGCGCTCGTTGCTCGTCCAGCTCGTCTGGCCCGGCGGTGAGCTCTCGAAGGTGTATCGCTCTCCGGCCACGCGCCGTGCGCTCGTCAAGGCGCAGCGCGAGCAGCGAGCTGCTGCGTCTCGGGCCGAGGCCCAGCAGGAAGGCGGTAAGCCGGCTGCGGGCAGTGAGTTGGAGGGCGGTGAGCAAGATGGCAGTGAGCAAGATGGCAGTGAGCAAGAAGGCGGCGAGCAGGCCGAACAGGCGCAAGCCGTCGAGCCCGTGCCGCTGGTCGCTTCGTCGGGCGGCGCCTCGGGTGATTTCCCCGACTACTTCGTCACCCTGCTCAACAAGGTTCGCGAAGAGGCCAACATGAATCCGGTCGACCACGCAGCCAAGCAGTCGGCGTCGATCCAGTCGGTCACCAAGCAATACATCGCGGCCAACCGCGAAGACGACGAGGCGACCGCCAACAAGCTCATCATGGGCGTGATGGCCGGCTGGGACGTCGACGGTCCCGTGGTCGACGCGGGGATTTCGAGCAGCTGGATCATGAGTCGTGACCCGGTGCAGCTTCTGGAGTCGATGCTCGAGACGCCGGGCGGCCGCCAGACGCTCATGGACCCGATGGCCTCGCAGGTGGCGCTGGGCATCCACGACCACGAAACCTCGATGAGCAGCATCGTCGCCTCGTACGCGTTCGTGCCCGACGAGCACCCCAACCGACGCACCAAGCGGGTGCTCGACGCGCTCGAAGAGCAGCGCGAGGCCTTCGGGTCGCGTGCGCCCAAGGAAGACTCGCGACTGCGCTCGGTGAGCCGCAAGCTGGCCGAGAAGATCGAGAAGGGCGACGTCGGCGTCGTCGAAGCGCGCGACTTGCTCATGGACCGCGTCTCCCAACGCTACCGCAAGCCGGTCTACGGGTCTGCGTTCGTGACCCATTCGCTCGACGAGATCGATTTTCCCAAGCAGCTTTTGACGCCCAAAAACCTGCCCGTGTCGATCATTGTCGCCCCGTTCACCAAAAAGGGGTTTCCGTGGACGATGTACGCGGTCGTGATCGTCTTCCCGCAGCAGCCCAAGGCGAATATTGCCGGGCTGTGAGGTGAGCTGTGAGCAAAGTGCGCTCGAAAGCGCTCTTTTCGCAGTGAGTTGACTCGTGGTAGCCAATAGGCGTTTGCGCCGGGGGGGACACCCCCGGCGACCAGACCTGGAAGGTCTGCCTCCGATTGGTTGGTTCCGACACGCGAGCTTTATGACGACTGCAGTACTGGTGGTGCTGGGGATTCTGCTGTTGGCCGTGGTGCTCTTCATCACCGAAGTCATCCCCGTCGACCAGACCGCGCTCGGCATCATGGTGCTCCTGGCGCTGTTGGGCCCGTGGACCGGCATCAGCCCCCAGGAGGCCATCTCCGGGTTCTCCAATCCGGCGACGATCACCGTCTTGGCGATGCTCATCTTGAGCGAAGGCGTGCGGCGCACAGGCGCGGTGCAGCTCTTGGGGCAGTGGTTGTCGGGCTTCGCCAAAGACAGCGAGATGCGCCAACTCGGCGTGACCATCGCCTTGCCGGGGCTCTCCTCGGGCTTTCTGAACAACACACCCATCGTCGCCCTGATGGTGCCGGTCGTCTCCGACATGGCCCACCGGGGGCGCGTGTCGCCCTCGAAGCTTCTCATTCCGCTCTCGTACGCCTCGATGCTCGGCGGCATGCTCACCGTGGTGGGCACGTCGACGAACCTGCTGGCGAGTAACGTCAGCGAGCGGCTGCTGGGGCATCCCTTCTCGATGTTCGAGTTCTTCGAGCTCGGCTTGTTGGTGCTCGTCAGCGGCGCCATCTTCATGATGACGCTCGGCCCCAGGCTGTTGCCCGAGCGCATCAAGCCCGACGAATCCTTCCTCGATGAGTACGGCATGATGCCGTACCTGGCCAAGCTGCAGGTGGCCGAAGGGGCGGCGGTGCTGGGTCGTACGATTCGCGTGGTGCTCGACGAGAGCGAACTCGACGTCGATATCCTGCAGTTGATTCGCGACGACAAGGTCTTTCGCCAGCCGTTGGGCGCCAAGCAGTTCGCCGCGGGCGATATCCTGGTGGTGCGAGCGCGTCGACAAACCCTCGATCGTCTGTCGGCGATGTACGGCCTCGAGATGATGCCGGCGGTGCTCTCCGAGGAGGATATCGAGATCAGCGACGAGCCACACGAGCTCGCCGAGATCGTCATCCCCTCCGGGTCGACGATGGTGGGCAAGCCGCTGAGCGAGTTGGCGGTGCTCGAGCAGCTCAACGCACGCCTGTTGGCCATTCGCCGGCGCGCCGAGGTGTTGCACGACCGCATCGAGAACGTGCCCTTGGCCAGCGGCGATACGCTCCTGGTCCAGGTGCCTAGCGGCGCGTGGAAGGATAGCGAGAGCACCCACGACTTTCTGCTCCTCAAGAGCGACCAGCCCAAGCAGTACCGCTACGACAAGATCCCGGTCGCCGTCGCCATTCTCGTCGGCGTGGTGATCGCCGCCTCGATTGGCCTGGCGCCGATCGTCATCAGCGCGCTCGCCGGAGTGGTGCTCATGGGGCTCTTCGGCGTACTTCGCCCCCAGGAACTGTACGAATCGGTGCGCTGGGACATCATCTTTCTTCTGGCGGGGGTCATCCCGCTGGGCATGGCGCTCGAGGAGAGCGGCGCGGCGAGCCTGCTGGGCCACGCCGTCGCCGAGGTGGCCACGGTGCTGCCCGCGTTGGGCGTGTTGTGGGTGCTCTACATGATCACGAGCCTGGTGACCGCGTTTATCAGCAACAACGCCAGCGTGTTGTTGCTGCTGCCGGTGGCCTTCGAGACGGCCGTCGAGATCGGTGCCGAGCCCTTTAGCTTCATTCTGGCGGTTACCTTCGCCGCCAGTGCCGCGTTCATCAGTCCGCTGGGATACCAAACCAACCTGTTCGTGTACGGGCCGGGCGGCTACAAGGTCACCGATTACGTGCGCCTGGGCTTGCCCCTGCAGCTTGTGTGCAGCGTGGTGACGGTCTTGGGAATCTGGATGATCTGGGGCGTGTGATTTTCGGCAGGGTGTCGGCCTTGCAGGAAAGATGGCGTTTCTGGCTCTGCAGGGCTTGCACCTCATAGCACGCCAGGACCTCACATCGGCCAGAACACCGGCAAGAGCCATACCGCGATCGCCGCGAAGATGAAGGTCAGCGGTGAGCCGACCTTGATGAAGTCGGCGAATTTGTATTGGCCGGCGCCGTAGACCAGCGTGTTCGTCTGATAGCCGATGGGGGTGATGAAGCTCGCCGAGGCCGCAAACGTGATCGCCAGGGCGAACGGGCGCGGGTCGAGGCCTAAGGCGTTGGCCGCGTCGATGGCCACGGGTGCCAGCAAGATGGCCGTAGCCTGATTCGACATGATGCTGGTGAGCAGCGTGGTGGCCACGTAGAACCCCGCCAGAATCGCGGTGGGTCCCCAGTTGCCTAAGGTGCCGGTGATGAACTCGGCGATGAGGTCGACCCCGCCGGTCTTCTCGAGGGCGACGCCCAGCGACAAGATGCCCGCCAGCAAGAAGATGACCTGCCAGTTGATCGCCTCGTACGCATCTTTGACTGACACAATCCGGGCGACGACCAGCAAAACCGCGCCGCACACGGCGCTGACCACGATCGGAAGCAGCTCGAAGGCGGCCGTGAGTACCACCGCCGCGACGATGATGAGCGCCGGGATGAGCATCTCGCGGTGGTACTCGGGCAGGCCGAGCTCGGAGACAACCAGAAAGGCGGAGTGGCGTTGGAGCTGGGCGATCTTGTCGGTCGGCGTCTGCAGCAGGAGCACGTCGCCCGCCTCGAGCTTCTCGTCGAGCAGGTTGTCGTGCAGCAGCTCGCCCTCGCGGCGGATGGCGAGCACGTACGCAGTGAACTGCTCGGCGAAGTCGATCTCGTTGAGCGACTTGCCGTCGATGACCGAGTCGGGGGCGACGACCGCCTCGATGAGCGAGCTCTCCTCGGCCTCGAGCTCGGTGTCCGACAGCTCCAGCTCGGGGCGAATCTTGAGGTTGACGTTGCGCTCGATGTCCCGGATGGCCTCTGCCGAGCCACGGATACGCAAGATATCGCCCGGCTCGAAGACCAGGTCCGGATCGGGGCTGCCCAGCGAGGTGCCGTCACGAAAGACCTCGAGGATGTCGATGTCCTGGGACTCGCACAGTTTGGCCTTTCCGCACGCCACATACGCGCTCTGGGCGGTGGGCATGATCTCGATTTCGGTCAAAAAGGGCGCCACCTCGAACGATTCGGTCAGCGACTCGTCGCTCTCGCGCTCGGGCATAAGCCGGTCGCCCACCGTGAGCATGTAGACGACGCCGACGCCAAAGAAGACCAGCCCCAGCGGGGCCATCTCGAACATGCCGATGGGGGCCATGCCGTGGTCGTCCATGATCGAGCTGACCAAGATATTGGTCGAGGTGCCGATCAACGTGCAGACCCCGGCGAACATGGCGGCGAACGACAGGGGCATCAACACCTTGGTGGCGCTGATGCGTGCGTCGCGCGAGGCGCCGGTCATGATGGGCAGGAAAATGGCGACCACGCCGGTGTTGTTGATAAACGCCGACAGCACGCCCACCCCGCCCATCATGGCGGACATCGCTTTTTTGTAGCTCTGTTTGAAGAGTTGGGAGAGTTTGTCGCCCAGCAGGCGCACCAGGCCGGTCTGGCGCAGCGCTTCGCTCAACACGAACATCGCCGCGATGGTGATCGTCGCCGAGTTGCTAAAGCCGCGCAGGCCCTCTTCGGGGGTGAGGATGCCGGTGACCATGAGCAGGGCCATGACCAGAAGCGCGACCAGGTCGATGCGCAACGCCTCGGAGACGAAGAGCACGACGGCTAAGACCGTCAGGGCCAAGACGACGATGAGTTCCCAGGACATCGTTGGTGCTCGCGTGCTCTATCCACACTTAAACAAAAAATACCTGCATTCGCATAAAAGGCGGCGATGCCGGAGCTATTACTGCTCCGGCATCGCCGCCTTCAAGATGTTTAAGCACACGACTGAGTCAGTCCAGCTCGAGCTTGTTGTGGTGGCGGATATCCTTGCCGCGCACCATGAAGATGACCTGCTCGGCCAGGTTGGTGGTGTGGTCGGCCATGCGCTCAAGATGCTTGGCGATCGACTGCACGTGGGCAGCCGCTTGGACGATGTCGTCCTCTTCGCGCATCATGACGATGAGCTCGCGGTTGACCTTGTGGTAGATCTCGTCGACGCGATCGTCGCGCTCGATGACTTCCTGGGCTTTGACCACGTCCCGATCGACGAACGCGTCGATGGCGTCTTTGACCATCTCTTTGACGTGGTCGGCCATCTCCGGGATATCCTGGTAGGGACCCAGCTCGGGCAGACTGCTCAAATCGATGGTGCGCTGGCAGATGTTGACCGCCAGGTCGCCAATGCGCTCCAGGTCGGTGACCATTTTGAGCGCGATGGTGATAAAGCGCAGATCACCGGCCATGGGCTGGCGCTTGGCCAAGATCACCAGGCAGAGCTCGTCGATCTCCATCTCGTCGCGGTTGACGCGGTGGTCCGAGGCGATGGTCTTCTCGGCCAAATCGACGTTGCGCCCAATGAGCGCCTTCATCGAATTGGCGATCATCTCCTCGACCCGGCCGGCCATCTTCAGCAGCCGCTGGCGGAGATCATCGAGCTCCTCTTCGTAATCTTTGTGAATATGCGTGTGCGATTTTGCCTGACTGCTCATTCTTTGAATCCGACCTTGCATGTTGTTCCTCGCAGTGGCTCTCTTCCTTGTTGCCGTTATGCGCCGCCAAAACTGCGTAAACGCGTTTTGCGACGTGCGAGGCAGTGCCACTGGCGTGGGAACTCTGGTGTTGCAACCGAATTGCGGGCACGCCCTATCCGTGGGCGAGCTTCTTGCGCACCCCTTACAACATTGGCGAGGACTCGAAAAGTCCCCGAGCGCCACACACTGCCTTCTGGTGAACCCTCAGTGTGACGTAAATCTACTCAGGTTTCAACCAGTTTCCAGCGAAGGCGCCAAATTGTCTTCGGTGCCGAGCGCTCTCGGCACGGGGCGCGTCCCCCCGCCGCGGGGCAAGAGGGCGGGATGGCGCGCCATCACAGGGCCAAACGGCCCATGCGTTCACCCGAACTTACCGGTGATATAATCTTCGGTGCGCTGATCGTCGGGTTGGGTGAAGATCTTGTCGGTGTTGTCGAACTCGATGACCTCTCCCATCAGGAAAAACGCGGTCTGCTGGGACACGCGCGCCGCCTGCTGCATGCTGTGGGTGACGATGACGATCGTGTAGTCGCGGCGCAACTCGGCGATCAAATCCTCGACGCGGGCGGTGGCCACCGGGTCGAGCGCCGAGCACGGCTCGTCCATCAAGAGCACTTCAGGCTCGACGGCGAGCGCGCGGGCGATGCACAGGCGCTGCTGCTGGCCGCCCGACAATCCGGCGCCGGGGGCGTCGAGTCGATCGTTGACCTCGTCCCACAGGGCGGCGCCCTTGAGGGCGCGCTCGACGATGGCGTCGGCCTGGCTCTTTTCGAGCTGACCGGTCAGCTTCAGTCCGGCGAGCACATTGTCGCGGATCGACATGGTCGGAAACGGGTTGGGCTTCTGGAAGACCATTCCGACTTTGCGACGCAGCAACACCGGGTCGATATTGGGGCCGTAGACGTCCTTGCCGTCGAGCTGGATGCGCCCGCTCATCCGAGCGATCGGCACCAACTCGTGCATCCGGTTCAGGGTGCGAATAAAGGTCGACTTGCCACAGCCCGACGGGCCGATGATCGCAGTGACACTGCGCTCGGGGATGCCCATGTTGATGTCGAACAGGACTTGCTTGTCGCCGAACCAGGCGCAAAGGTCGTTGGCCGAAATTTTGGGGTTGGCTACTTGCATGGATCTCTTGGTTGGCTCTGATGGAGGCGCTTGGCGCCGATTAGCCGTTTCGCTTCTGCAACTTGTTACGCAGCACGATGGCCACGGCGTTGAGCAACATCATCACGGCGAGCAGCACCACGATGCCGGCTGCCGCGTTGATAACAAACTCTTCCTGAGGGCGGGACACCCAGTTGAAGATCTGGATGGGCAGCACCGTAAACGGGTCAGTAAGCCCTTCGGGAAGAAAGGTCATGTAGGTCAGCGCGCCGACGACCAAAAGCGGGGCGGTCTCACCGATGGCGCGAGAGATCGACAGGATCGTGCCGGTCAAAATGCCGGGCATCGCCATGGGCAGGACCACCTGGCGGATCGCCTGCCAGCGCGTCGAGCCCAGGCCGTAACACGCCTCGCGGAGGTCGTAGGGCACTGTGCGGAGCGCCTCGCGCGAAGCCATGATGACGATCGGTAGCACCAAAAGCGCCATCGTCGCCGAGCCGGCCAACAGGCTGCGGCCCATACCGACCACGCGCACGAAGACTTCGAGGCCCAGCAATCCGTAGATAACCGACGGCACGCCGGCCAAGTTGGCGATATTGACCTCGATGAGGTTCGACAGCCAACCGGAGTCGGCGTACTCCTCGAGGTAGATGGCCGCACCGACGCCGATGGGCACGGCGAGCACGGCGGTCAGACCAACCAGCAAGATGCTGCCGACGACCGCCGGGTAGATGCCGGCCTCGCCCGGGTTGCGCGACGGGAAGCTGGTGATGAACTCCCAGTCGAGGCGTTGGACTCCGTCGATGGCGGTGTCGATGACCAACACCGCCAGCAGGGCCAGCGGAATGATCACGGCTGCCAAGCAGACGTATTCAAAGAGCTTTTCGGCGAGCGCGCCGCCTTTTCGTTCGTCTTTCTTCATCATTACATCCGGGAGCGTCGCGCCATAAGTTGACTGATCATGTTCATGACAAACGTCATGGCGAACAGGGTCGCTCCGACGACGAAAATGGTCTTGTATTCCAAGCTGCCGGTGGGAACGTCACCCATGCTGACCTGCACAATGTAGGCGGTCATCGTCTCGATGGGCACGCGCGGATCGAAGGTCAACTGCGGCTGCATACCGGCAGCCACCGTCACGATCATCGTCTCACCGATCGCCCGGGAAATGGCCAGGGTGGTCGCCGCGAGGATGCCCGAGCGCGCCGAGGGGAGCACGACGCGAAAGATCGTCTGCAGCTTGCCGGCGCCCAGCCCGTAAGCGGCTTCGCGCAGGCTGTTGGGCACTGCGTAGATGGCGTCTTCGCTGAGCGAGGAGATCATCGGGATGATCATGATCCCCATGATGATGCCCGGGCTCAGTGCGTTGAATCCGGCCAGCCCCGGGATGAACGTCTGCAAAAACGGGGTCAGCACGATGAGGGCGAAGAAGCCGTACACGATCGTGGGGACACCCGCCAAGATCTCGAGCGCCGGTTTCAGAATCTGGCGCGCACGCGGTGAGGCAAACTCGCTCAGGTAGATGGCGGCGAGCAGCCCGAAGGGCAGGGCGACCGAAATGGCGATCGCCGAGGTCAACAGCGTGCCGGTGATCAGCGGCCAGACCCCGAAGTGCTTGTCCAAGAACAGGGGCGTCCACTGGGTGTCGCCGAAATACTCCAGCGGCGACACTTCCTGAAAGAACTCCCAGGTCTCGACGGCCAGAACCGACAAGATGCCCAGAGTCGTCAGGATCGAGAGAGCACCGCAGGCGAGGAGCGCCATTTCGACGGCGCGCTCCTTGCCCCCGCGGATTTTGGACCTGCCGAGCTCGTTGGAGCTCGGCCCGTCCGGACCGCCCGGAGTGGCCCCGTTTACTGCTGAGGGCTCGTTACTCATTCAGCTGCTTCCTCGGCTTTGGCAGCCTTTTCGGCTTTGTCGCCAGCTTCGGCGTTCTCTTCAGCGGCTGCTTTGGTGCCCTCGGCGGCATTCTTGCCGTCGGCTTCGGCCTTGGCCTCACCGTCTTCGGCCGGGGCTGCTTCAGCAGCCTCGTCGCCACCTTCGGCTTTCAGAAGCTCTTCGACGGTCACGCCCACTTTGGAACCGCCGGTGAAGACGGTGCCCGTGGTCAGGCTGTCGGCGCGCTCCTTGGCCAGCGTGTAGGCCTTCTCGGGCAGCGGGATGAATCCGACCTCTTTGACCAGCTTGGAGCCTTTGGTCATGTAGAAGTCGATGAAGTCTTTGAGGTGCTTGTTGTTCTCGAGCGCGTCTTTGCGCACGTAGATGAACAGCGGGCGCGACAGGGGGGTGTAGGTGCCGTTGGCGATCGTCTCCATGCTCGGAGCGACGGCCTTGGCGTCATCGGAGGCCTTGATTTCGACCGCCTTGAGCTTGTCGCGGTTCTCGTCGTAGTAGGCGTAGCCCAAAAAGCCGAGCGCGTTCTTGCTGCGCGAGACGCCCGTGACGATGACGTGGTCGTCTTCGGAGGGGCTGAAGTCGCCGCGGCTAGCCTGCTCCTCACCGTTGATCGCTTGGGTGAAGTAGTCGAAGGTGCCCGAGGCGGTGCCGGGGGCGAAGAGTTGGATGTCCTGGTCGGGCCAGCCGTCGCGGACTTGGCTCCACTTGGTGATCTTGCCCTGCGCCTCCGGGCCCCAGATGGTGTTGAGCTCGTCGACGGTCATCGTGTCGGCCCAGTCGTTATCCGGGTGGATGATGACGGTGATGCCGTCGTAGGCGACCGGAAGCTCGACGAACTCGACGCCGGCTTTCTTGCACTTCTCGATTTCGCTCTGCTTGACCGGGCGCGAGGCGCCGGTGAGCACCGTTTCTTTGTTGCAGAACTTCTGGAATCCGCCGCCGGTGCCCGAGACACCGATGGTCACTCGTGCATCGCTGTTCTTCTGGAACTCCTCGGCCATCGCTTCTTGGATCGGGTAGACCGTGCTCGAGCCGTCGACCTTGATGATGGAACCATCGTCGGAAGCGGCCTCGCCGCCTTCGCCATTGTCGTTCTTGCAACCAGCCGCGGTGATCAAACCGGCAGCTAGGAGGAGTGTCAGCAGAGTTTTAAGCTTCATGGAATGCTCCGTGTTGGCTACTTCGAGACAGCTTGCAGGGTAAGCGCGGCGTGCGACAGTCAGGTGACAAAGGGGTTACGTTTCCACCGCGACTCGCAAACGGTCAAATACCCTTGGTTTTGCACACCGCTTTCTTCGATCAGATGCCCCGATTTGTAAAGGGTGCGAGCTGTTTCGGGGCACCCGGATGTCTTGTACTCAGAATGAAAGTGTCAGCTGCGTGCGCAGGCGATAAGCCGTGTCCGTGTCGTTGGGCGTCTCGACGATGATTGCGCCTGCGTCGGTCTGCCATTTGAGACTGTGTCCCCAGAAATAGACATTGAGGCCACCGAGGGCTTCGTGGACGAGCTCGTCGTCTCCCTCGTAGTCGACGCGACTGTAACGTGCAGCGGGCTGAATCATTTCACTGAGGAAATAGCCTGCCTGCACGAAGAGGCCGGTCACGAACAGGTTCTGGTCGGTCAGCGCTTCGCCATCTTGGTTGGTGGCGAGCATGAAGGCTCCGCTGGTCGAGAAACCGTGTGCCTTCAGGATATAGTCCACCGTGGCCTTCGTGGCGGACTCGTTGTCACGCTGCAGTCCGAACTGGGTCATGCCGCTGGCCCCCAGCGAAAAGCGTAGCGGTCCTCCTTTCAAATCGCCGGTGCTATAGCCTTTGATATCTCCGTAGTTGTAGGCCACGCGGCCGACGACCGACGGGTAGAAGAAGGTGGGCGTGTTCGCATCGTCGAACGAGACCACTTCGAGGTCGGTCTGTGTGCCGTTGAACACGCCGAAGAACCACTCGAAGGGGGGCGACTTCTTGTAGTTGTTGTGAATGCCCATGCCTGCGTCGAACCCTTCGCCGAACACGCTCGTCGTCAACGATCGGTCGACCAGAAGAAGCGAGCCGCTGGAGTTGATCTCGGTGCGAAGAAACGGCACGCGCCATTGACCCAGGCGCCCTTCAAAGGTGCCCGGCTCGAAGGCGTAGTTCACAAAGTAGTCGAGCAATTCGGGGTTGCCACGGTCGAAAGCGGCCTGCATGGCGTAGGTGAAATCCGGGCTTACGAAGTGGCCCGTGACATTGAGGCGTGCGCGGCGAATAAGAAAGCGCGACCGGGCCAGGTCGAGATCTTCGCCCTCCTCGGCAATCAGAAGGTCGTATTGCGTCTGCAGTCGACCGCCGATCTCGAGGCGGAAATGGCGGGTCTTTTCGTTGCCGTCATCGTCGGTTTCGTCGAGTTGACCGGCGATGAAGAAACCGTCGTCGTAACCAGCAACGCCGGTGGATTGAGCGTCGTTCGACTCGACGGTCTCTTTGGGATCATTTCCCTGAGCCGAGGCGGACGAACTGACGAAGAGAAGGGCGAGCAGCACCACCAGAGATCGGGTGAGGCGCTTGGGGCACACAAGGCATACATCCGGATACATCGACAGCCTCGACAGTTCATAAAAACGTAACGGCCACGTGACGATAAGACGCGCGATCGTTACCGCAATGTCACCTCTTTCGCCCAGCAGAACCGTGTGACAATTTTGTAACAATGCGTCACACAGCCCATTTTCTAATCAAATGGGTCAGCAGGCGGGGAGGGTGAACCAGAAGATCGAGCCGCGGGGAGTGGCCGCTTTGTAGCCGATCTGTCCGTTCATGCTGGTCACCAGGTGTTTGACGATCGAAAGTCCCAGCCCGGTGCCGCCGACTTCGCGGGAGCGACCGGAATCGACCCGGTAGAACCGTTCGAAGATGCGGTCGCGGTGGGCGGCAGGAATGCCGGGGCCGTCGTCGACCACTTCGAGCACGACGTGCTCGTCGAGGCTTCGGCCGCGGATGCTCACCTGGCCGCCCTCGTGGCTGTACTTGACGGCGTTGCCGACGAGGTTGAGCAAGACTTGGTCGAGGGCGTTGGCGTCGGCGACGGCGCACAAGTCGTCGGTGATGTCGATACTGATGTCGATGCTTCGCGATGCGGCGTGAGCGGCCACCGCATCAACCGCGCGCTCGGCGGCGCGTTGCAACGGCAGCTCGCCGGCCTCGAGGGCGTACTCGCCGGCTTCGATACGCGAGATATCGAGTAGATCGGAGATGAGTCGGCCGAGGCGCTCGGAGTTACGGATCAACGCATCCAGAAAACGCTTGGCGTGCTTGGGGTCGTCGAGCGCCCCCTCTTGAAGGGTCTCGGCGGTGGCCCGAATGATGCTCACCGGGGTGCGCAGCTCGTGTGAGACATTGGCCACAAAGTCGCGGCGCATCGTCTCGAGGCGGCGAAGCTCGGTCACGTCGTGCATGACGACGACGGTGCCGACGGTCTCTTGGCGAGGGGATGCTTGCGCGAGCACAAGCTTGGTCGACGACACGGCGACCTCGAACTCCTCACCGCCCGGACGGCCCTTTTCGGAGGCATCGAGCAACTTCTGGAGTCCGGGGGCGCGTACCACTTCGACGAGAGGACGTCCGACCGGGTTGCTCTGGAGCTCGAGAAGTTCGACCGCCGCGCGGTTGACCAGGGTGACTCGCCGTTCGTCATCGACGGCCACGACCGCCTCACTCATATTTTCCAAGACGGCTTCGAAGCGGTCCCGCTCCCGTGCGAGTTCGTCGACCGTCCGGCTCAGCTCGTCGGAGAGCCGGGTCATCGAGCCGGTCAGCCCGCTGACGATCTCGTCGCTCTCGTCCAACGGCGGACGGCCGCTCGATTCTCCGCGCGAAATGCTGCGCGCGTAGTTGACCAGCTTGCGCAGGGTGCGCGCCAGAAGGTGGGAGGCGAGTCCGCTCATGAAGATCGCCACGCCCAGGCCGAGCAGTGAGGCGACGAAGATCATCCAGCGCAGCGTCTCGACGCTGTCGTCGACCTCTCGAAGTGGCACCGATGCACGGACCACCCCGCGCACCTTCTCGGTGCGGAAGGGCAGGGCGACGTACATCATCTTTTTGTCGACGGTGGTGCTGTAGCGCTGAGAGACGCCGATCCCGGAGGTGAGGGCCTCTTGGATTTCGGGGCGATTGGCGTGGTTTTCGACCGCATTGACCTCGTCGACCGACAACTCGGAGTCGCCAAGGACAACGCCGTCGGTGCGAATCACGGTCACCCGCGAATCGGTCGCCTCGCCCATACGGTCGGCGAGAGGATCGATGGCGGCGATGTTGGAGGGGTCGTCGGCGTCAATCGCCGAGACGAGCAGAGCATCGGCAGCGCGTGCGCTGTGCTTGAGCTCGCTCTCAATACGCGAGACGAGCCAGCCACGAAGGGCATTCTCCAGATAGGCCGCGCTCGACAGACCGACGACGGCCATCAGCACAAGCGAGACCAAGAAGAGTTTTGCCCGCACGCCCAGTTTCAAGCACGCTCCCTTACCAAGTAACCCTAAGTAACCCTAAGTAACCCTAAGTAACCCACTTATCCGGCCGCGCCTTGAACCGATACCCGACCCCGCGGATCGTCTCGATATAGTCGCCGGCCGAGCCGAGCTTCTCGCGAAGACGTTTGACGTGGGTGTCGACCGTACGGGTCATCACGTCGGCGTTGATGTCCCAGACGTCCGAGAGGAGCACCTCACGAGTCTGCACGCGCCCCTTGCGACGCATGAAAGTGGTGAGCAGCTTGAACTCCAGGGCGGTCAGGCGGATTTCCTCGTCGTCGACCCACACCCGATGGCCGGGCACGTCGACGCTAACGTTGCCGAATTCGAGCTCGTCCCCGACTTCTTCGGGTTCCTCGGCGTGGTTGGAACGACGCAGGATTGCGCGAATGCGCAGCGTCAGCTCACGCACGCTGAACGGCTTGACCACATAGTCGTCGGCGCCGACCTCGAAGCCGACCACCCGGTCGATCTCTTCGCCCTTGGCGGTCAGCATGAGCACAGGCGTCTCGGCGGTCTCCGCGGTCTGGCGAATCTTGCGGCACACCTCGGTGCCCGACATATCGGGCAGCATCAGGTCGAGGATGACGAGGTCGAAGTCCGGCTCGCGATCGAGCAACTCGAGAGCGTCGGCGGCGTTGAGCGCGCTGCGCGTCTCGTAGCCCTCTCGCTCCAAGTTGTACTCGAGCGTATTTACGAGGTCTTGTTCGTCGTCGACAATCAGGATGGTCTCGGCCATGATGGCACCTTTCATTCAGCAAGCACGCGATAACTCAGCAAGCACGTGCGTTTACAGCATTTCGGCTCGATTGCGCCGAGTTTTGGTGTGTGTAACACGCGCCGGGAACTGTGCACATCCCGAACGTGTGACATTTTGGTGAATGTGGACACCGGATGCTTGCCTGACACGCTCTCGGGTATCGGAAGGGTCTCAATTCCTCGCGCGGCCTCCCAGCAACGCCAAGCACCCATCGAAGAGCGGCGGCACCCGGTCGAGCATATCGATCATCGTGCCGTGGAGCCAACGTCGGCGCGAGATTTCGAGCAGAAGCCCTGTCATCCAGTAATACTCGCGGGTCAATGAGCGGTAGCGGCGTTCGTAGGCATGGGGAGCGTCGGCTGCGATTGCTTCGACCGCCGCGCAGGCCGTGGCGACGCCCAGCGCGACGCCCTCGCCGGTGAGCGGGTCGAGATAGCCGGCGGCGTCGCCCACAAGAAGCACACGCCCGACCACCCGGCGCTCGACGCGTTGCTCGAAGGGGCCGCCTCCACGCGCTTTGGAGACACTCTCGGCGCCGTGAATGCGTGCGGCGAGCACCGGGAAGTGGTCGAGGAGCTCGTCGAAGCGGCCACCGTCGGGCACTAAGAAGGCGACCCCGACTGTTTCGGGGCCCACAGGGGTCACATACGCTTCGCCGCGGCTGCCCCAGTGGACCTCGACGCGGTCACACCAAGGAGGGCGCCGGAAGTGGCGGCGCACGCCGAAGCGCGAGGGGCGGCGCGGCTCGAGCGCGACGTCGAGTTGTCGGCGTATTTGGGAGTGGAGCCCGTCGGCGGCGATGAGGTAGCGAGCGAGGTGGCCGGCGGCCGACACGTGGCTGGCGCGTTGGTCGACCTGGTCGACGTGGCCCTGGATGCGCTCGACGCCGGCGCGGTCGGCGGCTTGGGACAGACGCCGATGCAGTTCGGTGCGCCGCACGCCGAGGCCAGGGCGTGCGAAATCTCCGGTGGCGGTGCGGGCGGGATCATAGGCGTCGACGTAGCGAATGCCCGCGAACGGATGGCCGTCGATGTCTCGGACGCCCAGCGCCTCGAGCCGCTCGAGCGCGGCGGGCATCAGGCCCTCGCCGCACGCCTTGTCGATAGGCGCAGGCTTGGGCTCGATGATCGCGCAGTCCAGGCCGAGTTGGGCGGCGCGAATCCCTGCCGCAAGTCCCGCGGGGCCCCCTCCGGCTATCAAGATGTCGCGCATAACGGCTCCCCGCGTGGGGGAGGTGCCGAGCGGAGTCCGCGAGGCGTAGGGGTGTTCGCCGCTCGACAACCTCCAAGACACAAACTAACCCAACAACACAAACTCCGCCGAAAACCCGGGGCCCATCGCCATGAGCACCGCCGGCAACTCCATGTCGCGATCAATCTCCTGTTGGAGCACATGCAGCACCGAGGCGCTCGACATGTTGCCGACCTGGGAGAGCGAGCGCCATGCGCTCTCGAGTTCATCGTCTTCGAGGGATAGCGCCGACTCGATTGCCTGGAGCACCTTCGGACCTCCCGGGTGTGAGATCCAAGTCCGGATGTCGGCACGGCCGAGGTTGTGGCCGTCCAAAAAAGCGTCGACCTCGGCGGCGAGTTCGGTCTCGATGACCTCGGGCAGATCGCCCGAGAGCACCAGCCCGAAGCCGTGCTCGTCGATCTCCCAGCCCATCACCCACTCGGTGTCGTGATAGAAGGCGCTGTGGTTGGCGACCAGGCGTGCCCCGTCGTGACCGTTGGCGTTGGCTTTGTCGGCGCCCACCCCCACCACGGCGGCGGCTCCGTCGGCGAAGAGCGCCGCGGCGATATAGTCGGCGATGGAGGTTTCGTGGCGCTCGACCGTAAGCGAGCACAGCTCGACCGACAGGAGCACCGCAGTGTGGTCCGGGTGCGCGCGAAGATACTCGGACATGCGCGCCACGCCCGCAGCGCCGCCCACGCAACCCAACCCGAACATCGGGGTGCGCTGGATGGTGCGCGGAAGCTTCATCTTGTTGATGATCTTGGCGTCGATGCTCGGGCTGGCGACCCCGGTCACGGTGGTAAAGAAGATCGCGTCGAGATCGTCGCTGGACACACCGGCCGCCTCGAGTGCGTCTGCGATCGCGCGCTCACCCAGCTCGCTCGCCACCTCGATGAAGTGGTTGTTGGCCGTGCCGAAGTCGCGAAACTCGGCATAGCGATGCGGAGCGAGCGCCAAGTGGCGGGTCTCGACGCCGACGGCGTCGAAGAAGTAGTCGACCCACTCACCGTCGTAGTCGACACCGTGCGCATCCCACAGCGCGCAAAGCGCCTGTCGGGCCTCGGCTTGGTCGACCCGGTGGGGCGGAAAGGCGACGCCCACGCCTGCGACGGCTGGAGCATCTGTATGCTTGGATGGGCTTGTCATGTCGGTCGTCCTCAAAAAGGCCTGTTAGTAAGCATCGGCAAGCTAGCGGTCTTCGTTAAGATGGGTTTTGCGGGCCGTTTGGAGCGTGCGATCGCGAAGATCGCGCATCTGTTCGCTCAAGCCGACCTTATAGACATGCGGGTTCTGAAAGCGCTTGTGCTCGCCGGGCAATCGGTCGAGGCGCTCTTGGGCGTACGCGGCCGCATCGTGTGCGCTCGGTCGATCGACGAGCACCTCGCCGTCGTTCATCACCGGCCGCAGCAGCGTCTCATTGTCGAACCCCTCGATGGCCACGTGCTTGTCGTCGTCGAACGGGTGGTGCATGTGGTCGGGCTCGGTTTGCCCATCGACCACGACACAATCACCATAGAACATCCCCTGCTCGTCGATGAGCCGGAGCACTTGTTTGTGCCCCGGGAAGTTCACTTTGACTCGGCTCTCCGAGAGCTTGAGGCGTGGCTTGTCGTCGACCTGACTCAACTTGTAGACGCCGTCGAGGGCCGGACAATCGTAAGAGGTGACCAGCCGGGTCCCCACGCCGAAAGCGTCGATGGGGGCGTCTTGGTCGAGCAGCGACTTGATCACGTGCTCGTCGAGCTGGTTGGACGCCGCGATCTTGACGTAGTCGAGGCCGGCGTCGTCGAGCATCTTGCGGGCGCGCTTGGCCAGCCACGCCAGGTCCCCACTGTCGAGTCGGATGCCGTCGAGGCGCTCGCCGCGCTCCTCCATCTCTTTGCCCACCGTGATCGCGTTGGGCACGCCACTTTCGAGGGTGTCGTAGGTGTCGACGAGAAGGATGCACTTTTCGGGGAACGCGTCGGCGTAGGTTCGAAACGCCTCCAACTCGGTGTCGAAGCTCTGAATCCAAGAGTGCGCCTGGGTGCCCGTGATCGGGATCCCGTCGCGATAGCCTGCGAAGACGTTGGAGGTCGAGTCGCATCCGCCGACGACCGCCGCACGGCTCAATTGCATGCCTGCAAATCCCTGGGCGCGGCGAAGCCCGAAGTCGATCACCTTCTTGTCGGGGCCGGCCGCTTCGCGAAGCCGCGACGCTTTGGTGGCGATCAACGACTCGAAGTTGAGCACGTTGAGCAGGGCCGATTCGACAATCTGTGCCTCGAGCAAACCTCCGCGTACTCGCACGACTGGCTCGAAGGGAAAGACCAATTCGCCCTCGCGAGGGGCGAGCACCTCGGCCTCGAAGCGAAACGCACGCAGATGTTCGAGGAAGTCGTTCGCGAATCCCTGTTCGGCGAGGTAGGCGATCGCCTCGTCGTCGAAGCAAAGATCGCTCAGAACCTCGAGGAGCGTGTCGAGCCCCGAGAAGACGACATAGCCTCCGTCACATGGCACCTTGCGAAAGAAGTAGTCGAAGCAAGCTTGTTGCTCGTACTTGCCCGACTTGAAGTAGCCCTGCGCCATCGTCAGTTCGTATTGGTCCGTGTAGATGGAGCCGAGGGCGCCGAGCGGGTTTTTGACAGTTTGAATGAGATCGGTCATTTGAGTTCGCAGCGTCGGGTGTACATTGTCGACGTCGGTCGATTAGTGTCGCTCCACAAGCTAGAGCCAAAGCGGGGCCGATCAACTCGGCGGCGCCGTTCACCGTGCCCTTCGAGGCACTCCTTTTGCCATTAGAGATAAGATGCTCGAACTAATCTGGCGGTTACGCTTGCCCACGCTGGACGATGAATCCGTGGTGCTTCCATTGATCTCGGCGATCGCCCAGACGCCGGGTTTCTCCGCCGGAAGTTATGACCTGAATCAAAAGGAGCAGTGGCGCAGCTTCGAACTCGAGCGCGCCGTGGTCGACGCGCTCACCCAGCGCACTCAACTGATGCGCATTCGCGGCGACGAGTCCGGGGCGATGGCGATGATCGCCTTCGGGAAGCGCGAAGAGCAGCCGACGGCGATCATTCGGCTGCCCGACCCACCAGAACTGACGGAGCTCGTGTCGGGATGGCCCGAGCTGTACGAGGACTTGCCTGTCGAATCGACGGTGATCTCCGACGCGACCTGGCGCCACGCCCTGCAGAGCGCGGGACTCGCCACCGAGATCACGGGCGGACTCTTGGGAATGGTCTTTGGGTGGCGGCGTGGCACGGAGCCTCGCGAGTTGGCAGAAATCGTGAGCCACGACTCGGTCGTGGACACCCCAATCCGCCTCGACCGGGAATCAAACCATCTGGTGCTGTGGCTCTCGGAGACGCCCGAGATCAGCTCCGATGCCCACCAAAAGGGCCTCGAGCACGTCGCACGCCGGCTCATTCGCTCCTCCTGAATTGGTACGAATGAGGAGCGAAAACGGGGGCGCGAAAAAGATTCCCAAAAAACTTATGAAAGGCGCTTGACAACCCGGTGGGCCAGGCATATAAACCCTCTCCCGCGACGGAGACCAAACGCTCCGAAGCGAAGAGCAGAACGGCACATGCGTAGGTAGCTCAGTCGGTAGAGCACGGCCCTGAAAAGGCCGGTGTCGGCGGTTCGATTCCGTCCCTACGCACTACAGCAAAAGCGCGATCGGAGCTCATCCGATCGCGCTTTTCTCGTTCTTGCCCCCTCCGCCTTCCAAACCCTCATCCACAACCCCTCCCAACACGTCACACTGACGTCATACTTGCATCGACTGATAATTACGGGTACAACGTCGTGCCTGATTGGGATGAATAGGGCAACGCGGCGATTCATCGCCATATTTCAACGCCTTGCGGCGTCCAAAGCGTTGTCGTTGCACGTCTCTTTGGTTCTCTAGTAACCTGTTGGGCGGGCAGAATAAATCACGAATTCTGCCGCGGTCTGGGAAGGCTCGGCGGCTTGTGTTGAATTCGGACAGTCTCGAGGAAAGCGCAAAATGACGAAACGGCAGGACGTAGGGTCGAGTTGGATCAGCAAGATCCGTCGTGGCGGCACCGCCTTGGCGGCCATCGGTCTTTTGGGATCGCTGGGAGTTGCAGCATCCGGCTGTGACACCGTGGCCCTGATCAGCTTCTCGGAGCGCAGCTTCACCAATATTCACTCGTCGGGCTTCACCGCCCCTCCGGGCTCCTGCGGGGGCGTGCAGAGCGGTGACGGCGAGATGCGGCTGCGCTTTGTGGTCACCGACGACGAGAACCGACCGATTCGCCTGGGCGAGGCGGTCGACAACCAGTCGGTCGAGCTGGACAGCGACTCGGTGGTGCTGAGCAACGGGGCGCTGATGCAGGTCGACGAGCTGCAAGCCCCGTGTGCCGACAGCACCTGCGACGCGAGCAACGGCTTTACCTGCGGGACCGCGCCCGGGCTGGAGTCCTCTAGCACCGACGACATCACGCAGTGCGTCAAAGTCGATCAGGGGCTGACCGTGAAGAGCGAGTCCAGCGCCGTGCAATTTGTCGCCGATAACGACGAGCACCAGGTTTTCGGTGTGCTTCTGGAAAATGCGGGCAGCCTCGACGGCGCCCCGCCTCCCGGCAGCCGCGGCTACTGGGATAAGAACGGCAACGGCGTGACTGGCGACTCCGAAGATCTCGGGACGGCCAGCTTCGCCATTCGCGAAACGGCTACCGACGCTGACTACGAGCGTACAGGCGCGGTCTCCGGCGTCTACACCGCTTGGCAAGAGGCCTACAAGCTGGCCTTTGGCGAGCGCCGCAAGACCTATTTCGGCCTGTGGGGCTTTGACGAGTCGACCACCGCGAGCCCGACCTCCTACATCGAGCAGGCCCGCGGTGGAGGCAGCGAGTGGAGCAACGACAAAGGTGAGATCGAGTCGGCCGTTTACCTCGAGTATTCGGACGCGTCGCCTGCACGTGAGCAGCGCGCCAACGTCTACGAGTCGATCAACTCGGTCATCAACAACCAGTACTCCACCGACAAGATGAACGAACTCGGGTTGGACCGCGCCGATTCGGTCGACAAGCAACTCGTAGTCTTCGTCGACGGTTACGACGAGATGCGCGAGAACGACGGCGTCGACATCGAACAGGTGATCCAGACTGCCAAAGAGAATAACGTTCGTCTCTTCGTCGTCCACCTCGACCCCAAGCTCGAGGATCCGGAGTTGCTTCGCGAAGACCCGATGTATCCCGAAGGTCAAGACCCCTGCTCGGACAACTCCGAGTGCAAGAACTACGAGGAGTGCCGCCAGCCGCGAGGCTACACGGATAACCCGGGTGAGACTCCCACCTCGCCGGGCACCTACGCGATGGATCAGACCTACTGCATCCCCAAGCGTGACGAATTTGGCCGCACCGGCCCCATCCACGACTACTCGCGAATCGCGTGCGAGACGGGCGGCGGCTATATCTACGTCAGCTCGACCAAGTCGCTGCGAAGCCGCATGGAGTGGACCCCCTACGCCCTCGACGGGTTGTGGGAGGCGCGCGTGACCTCGGGTGAGATTTTCCGCGGTAAAGTTCCCTTCGGTGAAGCGCTTCGCGTGCACTCCGACATGACCGTGACGGTCTCGGGTGACAGCCGTACTTACTCGTTCAGCCAGATCGGCAGCTTGGAGACCGGCGGCGACTCGAACGCCGACGATTTCGATACCCGAGGCGTCGTGTTCGCGACTGAGTAATTATCGGTGGTAGTCAGGGCGAACGATTTTCGTTAGTTTTCATGAAGTTACAAGCTCTTCGGCGTAAGCAGGAGAAAGTGGTGAAGTTTCACACCCAGTCATCCAGACTCATCGGCCTGCTCGTTTTCGCGGCCCTTCTTGTCACCCTGTCGCCGGCTTCGGCGCAGGAAGAAGGGGCCAGCGAGGGCGATAGCAGCGAGGCCGCGGCGACCGAGACCTCCCAAGAGGAGGCGCTCGATCCGAACGACCCCGACTACTGGGCCAAGACGCGCGACATCTTTACGGTGCAGAAGCGTCCGTTCCAGAAGCAGGGCCGTTTCGCGGCGACCGTCTACACGGGCATCATCCCGAACAATATCTTCGAGCAGTATTTTCCGGCCGGTGTGCGCCTGAACTACTACGTGCTCGAGAATATCGGCCTGGAGTTGTCCGGCTCGTACGCCTTCAAGGTCGACACCGGCCTGCAGGACACCATCGAGGAGAAGGACGGCGTCGGCGCTCAGCAGGTGCTGATCGGCGACACCCAGGTCTTCCACAGCAACTTCGGCGTGGTCTGGAGCCCGTTTTACGGCAAGACCGCCTTTTACAACACGGTGCTCAACTACTTCGACCTGTACCTGATGGGCGGGGCGGGGCTGGTGATCACCGAGACGCAGACCGACTTCAACGCCGAGACCTCGGCTGACTACAAGCCCGAGGGCGTCCTCGGCGCCGGCCTGGCGTTCTACTTTGGCGAGAACGCTTCGGTTCGCGCCGACTTCCGCCAGTTCGTCTTCCAGAAGACCAACGGCGGCGGCGTCGCCAACCCCTCCGAGGTCAGCCTCGGGTTCGGTTGGTTCTTTTAAAGCTTAAAAGCAATCCTCCACGATAGATTCGCATAAGGGTTTGCAGTAATGATTTCGCTCAATTCCAAACGTCGGTCGGCAAAGGCTTCCGGACGCCTGCGCGCACTGCTCGTCGCGCTGGTCGTGGCCCTCGTGACTCTGGCAGGCGCCACTGCGTCCGCCGAGGACAACAAGGGCGAGGACAAGTCGCTCGACGAGAAGCTCGACACCTACTGGTCGGTCGATCGCGAACTGCCGGCGGTCCAAGAGCGCACTTTCACGCGTGAAGGACGCATTGGCCTCGGATTGTATGCCGGACTGCTCTCCAGCGAGCCGTTCTACTACTACTATCCGGTGGGCCTGCGCGGCTCGTATTTCTTCAATAACTTCCTGGGAATCGAGGTCGAGGGCTCGTTCATGGACGCCCCGGGCGTCCTGACCCACGACACCGAGTTGACCGACTTTCTCGAGATCGCTCGAGAGGACTCGTTCGACAAGGCGATCGACACCGAGGATCGGTTTTTGTGGCGAGCCAACGTGCTGCTGACCTGGCACCCGCTATACGGCAAGCTGGCGTTTTTGCAGCGCAAGCTGACGCATTTCGATTTCAACCTCGCCCTCGGTGCCGGGCTGGTCGGCGTCGACCGTCCGGACGATCTTCGCCAGGACCACAGTTCGTCGGTGGCTCCGGAGCTCGTCTTCGGCGGCGGCATCCAGTTCTTCGCCACCCACGACATCGTGCTGCGCCTCGAAGGTCGCGGCTATGTCTACCAGGGAGCCAAGACGCCCTCGAACGAAGATAGCTTCGTCAAGCAGCTGCAGGTCCCCACCGAGTTTCTGCTCGGTGCGTCGTACATGTTCTGAGAGAACCCCATTCGCCGGCCACCATCGGTCGGCGCCGTTGATACTCGTGCCGCACTCGTCGCCTATGGCGGCGGGTGGCTGTACCTAACGCAAGTCGGGAATGATGTTTATGCGATCGCAGATTCAGAAAGCTGAGACCGGACGGGCCGTTCGTCGGCGGTTTCGCCTTCTCAAGCGCGTGCTGATGTGCCTTCTGGTCGCGGCCATGTGGACCGCTCCGGTGAGCAGCGCGCACGCGCTCGACAAAAACCAGATCATCCAGATGAGCAAGCTCGGGATGGAGACCAATGCCATCAAGGGCGCCATCGATGGTGCTGGCAGCGAGCTCAAGCTCAGCCCCGAAGAGGTTGGCGAGCTGCGCGCGGCGGGTGTCGATGAAGAGGTCATCAAGTACCTCGAGGCGACCGGCCATGTCGAAGGCGGCGATGAAGCCGACGGCGGCGAAGAGGCTCCGGCCCCGGCCGACGACGAGGCCAGCGGACCGGCTCCGGCTCCTGCTCCCGGCGAGGAAGAGGAGTCCAAGGAGTACACCGAGGAGGAGCTCGAGAAGCTCGCCGAGGAAAAGGCCAAGGAGATCAACGAGGAGAAGAAGGCCGAAGAGGCGCGTCAGCGCAAGATTCAGGCCGAAGCTCGCAAGCTCCCACAGGCCAAGCGCGCGGTCGAAAGCGGCGACAACATGTCCGCCGCCAAGACCTACCTGAAGTTCCTGTCGCTCAACCCCGATCCGGAGGGCGACGACTTCTACGCAGCCAAGTTCGGCTTGGCCAAGGCGCTGTACCAGGAAGGCATCTTGTCGGGAGCGGCTAACCCGCTGCTCGACGTGATCATGGCCGGCGCCCAGCGCCCGCACTTCAAAGAAGCCTTCTACATGCTCGAGGAGCTCACCAAGCGCATCGGCTTCCAGCCGCCGCTTCTCGAGGAGATGACCAAGTTCTACGTCGGCGACATGAACGCCAAGTTCAAGAACGACTTCCACTACTATCTCGGGAAGTTCTTCTTCGACTACGGCCGTGGCGACCTGGCGATCGAATATCTGGACAAAGTCGAAAAGGGTGCCGCCGATTATCCCGAGGCGCTGTACCTGAAAGGCGTCGCGCAGCTCGAGCAGCAGAAGCAGGGTGAAGCCCTCAAGAACTTCGAGCGCGCCATCGTCGCCGGTGAGCAGGAGCCGGGCGGTAACGAGGAGATCTTGCAGCTGGGCTACATGGCTCTGGCTCGTGTCTTCTACGAGGTCGGCTACTACGACGTCGCGCTGTACTACTATCAGAAGATTCCGTCCAAATCGGCTCGCAACGCCTCGGCGACCTTCGAGACCGCTTGGACGTACTTCATGAAGAACGACTACAAGCGTGCCCTGGGTACCTTCCACACGCTGCACAGTCCGTACTACTCGGAGTGGTACTTCCCCGACCTCTACATCCTGGAGTCGGCGGTCTACCTGAACCTGTGCCAATTCGACAAAAGTAAAGAGGCGCTGGCTAAGTTCCAGCAGACCTACCTCGACAAGCGCCCGGTGCTCGAGAAGTTCCTGCAGGAGACGACCGAGCCGAAGGCCTACTGGACCGCGCTCACGGGTATCTACCAGAAAGACAAGCCCAAGGCCGCGCGCAACCTGCCGCCGATGTTCGCCAACGCGGTGCTCGACGAACTCGAGTTTTACAACGTCTACGGTGTCATCCAGACGCTCAAAAAGGAGCGCGACGCGCTCAAGCAGAACGTCTCGGCACTCGGCGAGTTCGGCCAGCAGGTGCTCGGCAGCGTGGAGAGTCAACTCGACACCAAGATTGAAGAGGGCGGCATCCTCGTCCAGCAGAAGCTCAGCGAGGTCAACAAAGAGCTGCAGGACTGGGACCTCAAAGCGACCCAGATTTCGTTCGACATTGGCAGCGAAGAGGAAGCCCAACTCGAGCGTCGTCTTCGCAACCAGAGCGTCGAGGAAGAAGGCGTCGAGCAGGGCACCACGTTGCTCATCGTCGCCGACGACTTCACCCCGTGGCCTTTCGAAGGTGAGTACTGGGCTGACGAGGTCACCAACTACCGCAGCCGACTGCGTTCGAGCTGCAGCGCGGAGTAAGGTGGGTTAGCAGACTCCACTTGCGCCAAACCCCCGTCGGACGTCGTTCAACGGGGGTTGGCGCGTGCAGGAACAACATTTCGGAATCGGGCTGCTGCTCAAGGTGTTTCCGAGATGAACATACAGAGAAACCAGAAACCGCAGCGACGACAGGAACCTTACGTCGTGGGCGTGGTCTAACTGGAACGAGTAGCCAAGGCTCCAAGTGTATAGAGCGATGAATTATAGAAAAACCATCAAGCGTACGATCTGCCTCGCATGTGTGGCGGCTGTTACCGGCCTCGCCGGCCCGGCCTTCACCCAGGACGTCTCCAAAGGCCCGCGCAAAGAAGCGGTCTCGAAAGACACCAAGGAAGAGGCGTCCAAGCGTGCGGAGGAACTCTCCAAGCGTCTCGACCAGGACCGCACGAAGAAGGACGGCGGACCCAAGGGGCCTGGTAAAAGCCTCGAGGAGTTCCAGGACGAGCAGCAACAGATGACGCCCGAGCAGATCGATGCGCTCAAGCGCAAGATCGAGGCGAAGAACCGCAAGCTCATCAGCCAGCTCGACAAGCTCATCCAAAATGATCCGTACAACGAGCAAAAGCCTTCCTGGATGTTCCAGAAGGCCGAGCGGATGTGGAAGCTGCGCAACATGGAGTACCTGCGCGCTCGCGCTCAGTACAACCAGTGCTTGGCCGCCTCCGATCAGGGCACGGCCGGCGACTGTGAAGAGCCGCAGCCCGAGTATGGCGAGGCTCAAGAGATCTACAAAGAGATCTTGACCCAGTATCCCGACTACGCTCGCCTCGACGAGGTCATCTTCCGTCTCGGAAGTGGCTTGATCGAAGCCGACAAGGGCGCCCAGGCGGTCAGCTACTTGCAGCGTTTGGTCAAGAACTACCCGAACTCGAAGTACCAGCCGGACGCGAACCTCGCGCTGGCCGAGTTCTTCTTCAAAAAGGAGATGCTCGGAGCCGCGCGCGACAAGTACCAGGCGGTGCTCAAGCACAAGAACAACGACAACTACGACTTCGCGCTCTACAAGCTCGGCTGGGTCTTCTACAACCAGGGCGAGTACCAGAAGAGTGTCGACACCTTCAAAAGCGTCGTCGAGCGCACCAACGAGAAGCTCGGTTTCCAAAACCAGGCGATCAACGACCTGGTCGTGGCCTACGCCGAGATCCCGGACGGCTGGAAAAAAGTCCGCGAGTACTTCCTGAAGAAGCGTGACCTGGAGTTCACCTACAAGAAGCTCGGCCAGATGGCCGGCCTCTATGAGGGGCAGGGTAAGGACGATCAAGCGATCGCCATCTACGAGTACTTCATTAAAGAGCGACCCAACCACAAGAATATCCCCGAGTGGATGGAGTCGATCATCGTCGCCAAGAAGAAGATCAACGACTTCGAGGATCTCGAAAAGACGATGACCACCTATGTCTCCTACCTCGACCCGGATGGAACCTGGGCGAAGAAGAACAAGGAGAACAAAGGTGCGCTTCACAACGCCGGGATGCTCTCCCAGGCGTCGCTGGCCTTCCTTGCGAACACCTATCACCGCAAGGCCCAGAAGCACGACACCACCGAGGACTACCAGGCAGCGGTCAAGTACTACACCGAGTTCATCGAGCGGTTCCCGACGGCGCCGTACTCGTTCGACATGAACTTCTTCGTCGCCGACATCTACCTTCTCGAGCTCAAGAACTACGAGAAGGCCGGCGAGTACTACCAGAAGGTCGTCAACCTCTATAAGGACGACAAGACGCCCAAAGACGCCAAGAAAGAGGACGTCGAGGCGATCGTCAAAGACTCGGCCTACGGTGTGGTCAACGCCTACAACGAGCTGGTCAAAAAGCACCACGAGGACAGCATCCTCGTCGAGATGGCCAAGTACCAGGAAGAGCACGGCGACCGAGAGTTCAAAAAGGACACGGTCGACTCGACCACCGAGTCGAAGCCGAATCCGAAGGTCGACCTGCTCAAGTACGAGAAAGGCTTCGTGGAAGCCTCCGACCAGTACTCGGAGATGTACCCCGACGACGAGATTACCCCGACGATCGACTACGTCGCCGCCGAGGTCTACAAGGCGCGCGGCCACTACGACAAGTGTGTGCCGCGTTACGAGAACATCATCGAGAACGCTCCCAAGCACCGCTACGCCAGCTACGCCGGCGGAAGTCTCTTGGTGGCCAACTACGTGCTCAAGAACTGGGACGAGGTCGAGAAGTGGGCGCGCTACATGATGGAAAAGAAGATTTTCCACGTGACGCCCAAGGAAGACCTCAAGCAGGCAATCGCCCTGGCGATCAACGAGCGCGCCAAAGAGCTCAAGGAAGCAAAGAACTTCGACAAAGCGACCGCCGAGCTGCTGCGACTGGCTGAGGAGTTCCCCAAGTCGGACCTGGCGCCGGGCGCCCTGTTCAACGCCGGCGCCATCTACGAGGCCGGCGAGCAGACCAACAAGGCTGTGGAGGTCTACGAGCGCGTCGTCAAAGATTACCCCAAGAGCCTGCAGGCTCCCGAGGCGCTGTTCGTCATGGGCGCGATCTACAAGACGCGCGCCGACTTCACCACCGCCGCCGATTACTTCGCCCGCATGGGCTCGACGGCCAAGTACAAGAACGCCGAGGGTGACGAGGTCGAGTACCGCGACCACCCCAAGGCTGCCAGCGCCGTCTACAACGCTGCGTTCCTGCGCGAGAACATGGAGCAGTGGGACAAGGCGATCGAGACCTACGACAAGTACGTGAAGCTCTACTCGGACCGCGAGGAAGAGAAAGAGCAGGTCAAGAAGGTCAAGCGCGTGCTTCCGTACCTCGAGATGGAAAAAGAGGACTGGAAAGCCGCTCTCGACCGCTTCAAAGACTACGCCAAGCTCGACAGCGTCGAGAAGAAAGAACACGTCATGCTCAACAGCGAGATGGGCGTCTTGGTCGAGAAGATCGAAGGCCGTCGCTGGGAGAAAGAGTCCAACGACTACTTCGACAAGGCGCTCGAGACGTGGAAGTCGCTCGAGGAGAAGGAGCAGAAGCAGATGCGCTACTACGCCGCGCAGGCTCGCTTCCGCCAGGCCGAGCGTATCTACAATGAGTTCAAAGAGGTCAAACTGCAGTTCCCGATGAACAAACTGGTCAAGGGAATGCAGAAGAAAGGTCAGCTCGAGCAGGATGCCGAGAAGATCTACAAAGAGGTCATCGAGATGGGCAGCAAGAAGTGGCTGGCTGCCGGTGCGTATCGCATCGGTCAGATGTACCGCGACTTCGCCGACCAGCTCGAGAACCTGCCGATTCCCGAAGGCCTGACCGAGCGTCAGCGCATGGACTACGAGTTCACCCTTCAGGACCGCATCATGCCCCTGAAGGACAAGGCGCTGGGCGCCTTCCAGTACGCCGTCAAGTTGGCCCTCGAGGCCCAGGCGTACAACGAGTGGTCCAAAAAGTCGGCCGAGCAGATCGCCAGCATGGAGCCGGACACCTATCCGATCCAGGAGCAGCAAAACGTCGAGACCGAGCACGGACGCATCAACTTCTTCGTGCCCAAGCCGCTGACCGACCTCGAGGCGATCGCCGAGCGCGTCAAAGAGCGCAAGGCGGCCCAGCCCGAGCCGCAGCCGGCTCCGGGCGAGACCGGCCCGGACGGCGCTCCCGCAAAGGACGCGCCCGAAGGTGAAGCCGACGCTCCGCAGGCAAAGAAGTAAGGATACTGGCTCGAAGACGCCGCGCGGCGTAGCCTCGCTCGAGGAGCCAAGGCAAGCCGCCGCGCTCAGTCATAGATCATTGAGAGATGGGAAACACACCCATGAAGATGTTGCTACAATCCAAGAGTCGCCTTCTCCCGAAACTTCTGGTGCTCGTCTTTGCCGCGACCCAGATGTGGGCCTGCTCGACGAGCAAGCCCAAAGAGGACAAGAAGGTCGAGGAAGTCCAAAAGGCTCAGGCCGAAGTGCTCGCTGAAGAGATGGGCATGGACGTCGAGACGGTCAAGACCTTCCAGAAGGCCCTGGCTGAACTCCAGAAGACCAAGCCCGACGTCGCCAAGGCGGAAGAGCTTTTGGTCAGCGTGCTCGAAGCCGAGCCGGACTTCGCCGAAGCCCACTACAACCTGGGCGTGCTGTACTCGAACGCGCTTCGTTACGACGAGGCGACCGAGCATCTCGAGAAAGCCCGCGAGATCGAGCCCGAAGAGCTCGACCACACGGTCGCTCTGGCGCAGGCTTATGCCGTCACCGAGAAGTACGACAAGGCCCAGACGCTCTTTGAAGAGGTCGTGGCTCGCCAGCCCAAGAACCTGACCGCCAAGAACAACCTGGCGGTCCTGGCGCTCAAAGCCGGCGACGACAAGAAGGCTATGGAGTACGTGCGTGACGTGCTTCGCGAAGACTACGAGAACGTCGGCGCGCTGAGCACGCTGGGCCTGATCAACAAAAAGCGAGAGAATATCTCGCTGGCCAAGTTCGCGCTCAAAGAGGCGATCAAGCTGTCGAAGGACAACCCGGATCCCGATCTGCACAACAACCTGGGTCTGGTCTACATGATGGAAGACGACGTGCCCAACGCCGTCGAGCAGTTCGAGAAGGCCAACAAGGCCGGCCCGAACTACTTGGAGAGTCGGCTGAACCTGGGCGCCATCCTCATCGAGTATTTGGCCTACGAGCGCGCCTCTACGCAGTTTGCCGAGGCCGTGCGCATCGCGCCGCAGCACTGTGTGGCGCGCCTGGGTAAGGCGGCCGCAGACTACGGGTTCGGTTCGACGGGCAACGCCGATGCGAACAAAGCTTCGGCCGAGAACTTCGAATACTACCTCGACAATTGCAAAGCGGACGACCTGTCGAGCCACGAGCGTCTGGCGAAGCTCTATGAGACGAAGCTGGGCGATCCGGCCAAGGCCGCCAAGCATTACCGCAAGCTGGCGACGCTGACCGAGGACGAAGAGAAGAAGAACTTCTACAAGGCGATGGCGAACACCATGGAGAGCCAGGCCAATCCTCAGCAGCAAAAGGCGCCCGAGCAGCAGGCTGAAGACGAGACCGAGCCTGCAGAAGGCGAGGGCGACGAGGCCGGCACCGAAGAAGGTGAGGACGTGGGCGCCGAGGATGTCGATGGTGAAACCACCGCCGACGCCGAAGCCGTCGAGTCCGAATAGAGCCACGAAGGTTCTCAGCGCGGCAGGTGAGCAAGACTCACCGCCGCGTTGACGCTCTGCGTGACCCTCTGCTATTTTTGTCTAGGCTTAATTCCAAGCTACAGGAGAAAGACCATGCGCAGAATGATTGGGTTGTTCATCGCCCTGGCATTCGTGCTCAGCAGCGCGAGCGCTTTCGCACAAGACGAGGGCGGCGATACGCGCTCGAAGTTCTATAACTTCGACGACATGCTCGTCGACGGCCAGCTCAAGACGCCGGACCTGATTAAAAACCAGGCCCGCGGCAAGGCCCAGTTCGAGCGTCTGCTCAACCTCAAAAAGAGCTTCATGCCCAAGATCAAGGAGTCGACCGAAGAGGCCGCACTCCAGTAGTAAGCTGCAGACGGGGCGGCCACCGCGTTCGTACGGGGTGGCCACCCGATGCATGCCACCAGCCACACGCTCAGAATCCATACTCCGGACAGGAGTCACATCACGATGAAGATCGTTTGCGGAAGCTGTGGAGCCAAGTACTCCATTGCCGACGAGAAGGTTCAGGGGAAAGTCTTCAAAATTCGCTGTAAGAAGTGCAGCAATGTGATCGTCGTCAAAGGTGATTCACAGCAAGCCGAAGACCACCAGCAGGAAGCTGCCGGTGACTCGAGCATGAGCGCCGCTTACGGCGGCACTTCGGGGGCCTCCGAATGGTACGTCGTGATTGACGGCGATCAGGTCGGCCCCATCAGCCCTGAAGAGATCGAGGCATATTACACTTCGGGCCGAGTCAACGCGGAGAGCTTCGCCTGGCGGGACGGCTTGAGCGACTGGCAGCCTCTGAGCGATCTCGAAGAGTTCGCCCACCTGACCCAGCACGACATGGGCAGTCCCGAAGACGCCACGGCCGTGGTCGAGTCGCCGTTCAACGATGCGGGCGGCGACTATGATGACGGCGGGGGCGAGTTCAACGAGGACGCCACCTCGGTGATGCCTGCCGATGATTTCCGTGCCCAGTTCGAGGAGCAAGACGCGGCGGCCAGCGCCGCAGCCGACGACGGGATGGGCTACGGCGACGATGGTGGCTACGACGCCGGCTACGATGACGGCGGCTATGATGCCTACGGCGACGGCGGCGGCGGCTACGACGATCAGTTTGGCAACGAAGCCGACAGCGGCGCCTATGCCGCCGACGGCGGCCAGGGTGGCTACGAAGGTTTCGGCGGTGCAGACGCCGGCTACGATGACGCTGGTGGCTACGACGACGGTGGAAGCTACGACAGTGGCTACGACGACGGCGGCTACGACAGTGGCTACGACGACGGCGGAAGCTACGACGACGGCTATGACTCGGGACCCTCCAACGACGGCATGTTCGCCTCGTTCGACTCGGGCGCCGACGGCGGCGATTCGGGCTACGACGGCTTTGGCGGCATGGACGACGGTGGGGCCGAGGAGTCGGAGGGCGGCGTCCAGTCGGCCAACGACATGATCGGCCAGCGCAACGAAAACTCGGTTCTGTTCAGCCTTAGCAGCCTCGACTCGGTCGGTGCTGTGGGTGGCGGAGACGACGCTTCGGCAGGCGGTGGCGGCGATAGCGGTGGTGGCGGTGGTGCCGTCACCGAAGGATCGGGTCTCATCGACATCCAAAACCTCGCCTCGGCCCACAAAGCCATGAAGGGCGGCGGTGGCGGTGGCGGCGGCGCAAGTCCCATGGGCGGCCCGGCTGCCGGTGGCGACGACGATCCGTTCGGCGCCGGTACGATGAGCATGCCCGCGCTGATGCCAATGGGCAGCCACAAGTCCAACAAGGGCCTGATCATCGGCCTCTCCATCGGCGGCATCCTGCTCGTCGGCGGTATCGCCGCGGCAGCCGTGCTTCTGCTAAACAAAGACGACAAACCCCAAGAGCCTCAGCAAAAGGTCGTCTACGTCGAGAAAGAGAGCGACGATAAAGACGAGAAGGACGACGAGAAGAAGTCGGCCGACGAAGAAGAAGCCGCCGCGGCAGCCAAAGCTGTCGAGGAGGGCGACGGGGCCAAGAAGGACGGCGAGGAGGCCGAGAAGGAGGGCGAGGACAAGGAAGAGAAAGCCTCCGCCAAGAAGGACGACGACAAGGGCAGTCGCAAGTCGACCACCACTCGACGCAAGAAGGACGACGACAAGCCCAAGCGCACCGCCAAGAAGGAAGAGAAGAAGGACGACGACCTCGGCTCGCTCATCGATGGCATCGGAAAGGGCGGGAGCAAGTCGAGCGGCGGCGGATCGAAGCCCGAGCCCAAGAAGAGCGTGCCTCAAAAGCTGAGCCGCTCGATGGTCAAGAGCACTGTCGCCAAGTACAACGGCCGCATCCACAGCTGCTACACCGGCAGCAACCGCAACAAGATGGCCGGAACCGTGTTCGTTCGCTACACCGTCAAGCCCTCGGGCCGGGTGAGCGCGGCGAGCGTGACCACCGGCAAGTTCAAGGGCACCGACGTCGGCAAATGCGTCGAGCGCGTGGTGCGCCAGATGAAGTTCCCCGAGACGCAGAGCTCGCTGACGGTGAACTACCCGTTCATCCTGAAGTAAGCTTCTCGGTCAAACACCACGAAAAAGCCCCGCACGACTGGTGCGGGGCTTTTTCCGTTCTTGAACTTACACCCTTGGCCGCGAGCTACTTTTCGGTGGCGAGCAGGCGCTCGAGGCGCTCTTTTTCGATGGCGACGCCGATCGTCGAGGCGTCGGCCACAGTCACGCGCCCCGGCGGGAAGCCCTTGGGCTTGCGCACGTATTTGGCGCGCGTGTAGGTCACGTCGACGATCGTGTCGTCCTTGCCGCGCGAGAACCAGGCAGCCAGGGTCGCCGCGTCGAGCATGTCGTCGCTCTTGGGGCTCTCGTCGTTTTTGCGCATGCGCAGGAGCACGTGCGCCCCTGCCCAGTCCCGTGCGTGGAACCACATGTCACGGCCCCGGGCGACGCTCGTGCTGACCGTATCGTTGTCGGCGGCGCCGCGGCCGACCAGGATGGCCGTGCCGTGCTTGCTCTCGAACTCACGGTACGGCTTTCGCTCCTTTTTGCCCCCGCGCGTCTGACGTTGCTTTCGCTCCGGAGGGAGGATCCCCGCTGCCTCGATACGCTCGGCAAACGCTTCCAACGCTTCGAGATCGTCGCGGTATCCGTCCAACTCCTCGAGCGCTTCCTCGACGCGATCGCGGCTCTCCATCGACTCCAGGAGCCGCTCCTCGATCTGCTCGCGGGCGTCTTTGAGGCGATGGTATTCGTGGAAGTACTGCTCGATATTGGCCTGTAGGTCGAGCGCCGGATCGAGCGGAATCTCGACCACGGGCATCGCCTCGTCGTAGAAGTCCGGCACTTCGACCGACTCGGCGCCGCGCTCGACCTTGCCCCAGGCCGACTGGAGCAACTCGCCGCGGCGTTTGTATTCGTCGGCCTCCTCGGCACGTTCGAGGTCGCCTTCGACGTGGCCGATCCGCCGCTCGAGGCGCTTTCTCCGTCGTTTCAGGCGCGATTCGACCTTGCTGAGCAGTTCGTCGAGTTCGCGCTCGTGTTTGGCCTTGCCGTAGTGCGCGGCGACGGCCCGGGAGCGTTCGAAGTTGTCCGCGGGGCGCGCGTCGAGCTCGAAGCGCACTTCCGAGCCGATTGAGGGATCGGGCGGGGGCGGTGGGGGCTCGTATGGTTTGCCTCGGCCGAGCTCGCGCCCGCCGAGCACGGCGTCGTCGAGTTGACCGATGATCATGTCGTGGGCGTCGAGCAAGAACCAGTTGGCGTGGCGGCCGGTCAGCTCGACGACGAGCGCGACGGGCATCCGGGGCGCGCGCTCGTCCTCGTCTTCAGGATCGGGCTCCCAGTCGGGATCGACCGCCTCCAGATCGAAGCGCACAATGCGGTCTTGGCTAAGTTGGCGAACTCCCTCGAAAAGCGCGCCCTCGAGCCACTTGCGCAGCTGCATCGTAAATGCCGACGGCTTGGGCGGCTGGGTCGGGCGGTCGTCGACGAAATGAATCCGGGTCAGATTCGGTTCCGTACACAGAAGCAACCGATGAGTGCGTCCGGGCTCGCGAAGCTGCAAGACGCGCGTCTGCCGGTCAGCCTCCAGTACTCGCTGGATCACCGCGCGGCCCGCCAACGGGCAGATCTCGTCGAGAATCAGCTCAATTTCGGCTCGAGATAGAGTCATAGAACGCAGAAAAGCTTGAAAAGATCGTCAATCGTGCAACAGTGACGGTTGGACACGTATGTACCGTAGCAGTTTCGACCAGGAACAGCGATGAAGTCGATGTGGTTCGGGCGTCTCGTGACGCTACTTCTCTTTTCGGTCATGGCCGCCACCACGGTCACCGTAGGCACCGGTTGTGCCACGACCGGGAAGAAAGAAGAAAACAAAAAGATCAAAGACGCCGACTGGCACTACAAGATGGGCGCCGGTTATTTCGAGTCACGTGAGATCCCGCTGGCGATCCGCGAGTTGCACACGGCTCTGAAGATGAACCCGGACCATTTCGAGGCCCACCACCTCCTCGGGTTCATCTATATGGGGCGTCGCGAATATCCCAAGGCGATCCAGCACTTCAAAGAGACGCTGCGGATCAAGCCGGATTATCACTTCGCCAAGAACAATTTGGGCACGGTCTACTTGTCCATGGAGCGCTGGAAGGAGGCGGGCGAGATCTTCTCGCAGCTTCTCGAGGAGCCGCTCTACACCACGCCCGAGCTCGCCCACAACAACCTGGGCTGGGCCTATTTTAACCGTCGGCGCTACCAAAAGGCCGTCGAGCACTTCAAGATGGCGATCTTTTTGAAGCCCCAGATGTGCCTGGCCTACAACAACCTGGGCCGAAGCTACGAGGCGTTGCGCCAGAGCCACAGGGCCGTGCGCAACTATCGCAAGGCGATCGAGAAGTGCCCCCAAAATTACGCCGAGCCTCACTTCCACCTGGCCAAGCTGCTGCAGAGCCAGGGAGATCCGAGCGCGCGCGCTCACTTCGAGAAGTGCCTCGAGATGCAACCCGATTCGAATCTCGGTGACCGCTGCCGTCAGTACCTGCAGGTGCCTTGATGCGTTCGTCGCACCCCCGCCGTAAACGTTTGTCCTCGCCGTCGATGACCCGCTGGACGATCGGCGCGCTGTTATGCGCGTTGATCGGAGCCGGCGCGTTGTCGAGCGGCTGCAACGACTCTGCCCGGGCCACCACGGAGGTGGCCACGCCCGTCGATCCGACACGGGTGTGGGTCGAGAGCTTCTTGCCGAACCTGAACACGGAACTGCGCCGTCACGCCGAGGCTGTGGCAACGGGCAAGGCGCTCAAAACGTATCTGGCCCGCGAGGCGCGCCGCTCGTGGAACGCGCGCGTGGCCGGTGGCATCAAGTACGCCGATCTGTTCGAAAAGCTCTACGACAAGCGCGATTACCACAAGGCCTTCGCCCAGTCCGACGGGATGACCACGCGGGGTGAGGCGATCTTGGAGGTTCTGCTCGACTCGGAGCGTCACGCGCTCGACTCGAGTCCGTATCACGTCGCGCGCATCCAGACGCTCGTGGCCAACCTCGAGCGGGTGACCGAGGGCGAGCCGGCCTGGCAGGGAATCAGCTTGACGGCCGATGAAGCCAACGAGTTGGTCGGGTGGCTCAAGGCACATGAACTCGACCCGGCCGATCCTGACACGCGCATCAAAGTGCTCAGCGCGCTGGTGGGCGCGTCGACCCGTGGGGTGGGCAACAAGGGCGTGCTGGCGAGTCCGGCGCCGCGAATCACCGGCCAGATGGACCAATTTCTCGACGCGTTCGAGAAATCGGCGGAGCTGACCGCCGAGCTCGAGCTGCGGGTGGCCGACGGCGCCCTCCGGTACGCGCGCGACATGAAGCACTTTAACCTCGCCCGGCAGGACTGGCGCGACTTGCGCGACGCCGGTGGTTCCAAGGCGCTGATCTATGGCCGGCTGGAAAAGACGTATAAGGAACTGGGCAAGGCGTCGCCTACGGAGGTCAAGGCGGTGATGGCAGCCTTGGCGCCGAGTCACCCGCAATACGAAAAGCTGCTCGACGTGCTCGCCCGCTATCGCGCGATCGCTGCCGACGGTGGCTGGGAGCGTGTGCGTCCCACCAGCCTCGACATCGGTCACCGCTCCAAACGCGTCGAGGCGCTTCGCCGGCGCTTGGCCGCAGAGGGCTTCTTGCCGTCGGCCGACGAGCAGCACGCCGCCGGTGACAACGGAGGTCGACCCGATCCAGCCAAGCCCGGCGCGACTGGAGCGCGGGCGGCTCGAGCCAACGACGATGCGGCTGCAGAGCCGGCTGCCGAGGCTCACGCGGACGTGGAGACCGACGCCACCGACTCGCCGCAGGAACCGGACCCGCAGGTCGTCGACGAGCAACTGGTCGAGGCGGTCAAGAGTTATCAGGAGACGCACCAGTTCCGCCCCGACGGTGATCCGACGCCCGGGGTGTGGCGCAGCCTCAACTTGCCTGTCTCGCGCCGCATCGAGCAGATCGAGCTGGCCATCCAGCGCTGGCGTGAGTCGCACTACCAGGGCGAAAAAGACTTCATCATGGTCAATATCCCCGACTTTCACGCCGAGGTCTTTCGCGGCGGCGAGCGCGCGATGCGCTTTCGAGTGGTCACGGGGAACAAAAAGCGCACCTGCAATGAAGAGACCGGCAAGTGGGAGTATCCCAACGCCACCCCGATACAGATGGCCGAACTCGACCACGTGATCGTCAATCCGTACTGGTACGTGCCCCAGCGGATCGTGCGCGAGGAACTCGAGCCGAAGATGAGCCGAGACCCGGATTACCTCGAAAAGAAGAACTACGAGAAAGTCATGATGGGGGGCAAGGAGACGATTCGCCAGAAGCCGGGCGACGACAACGCGCTGGGACGGGTGAAGTTCATCTTCCCCAACCCGCACAACACCTACATGCACGATACCCCACAGAAGAAGTATTTCGACTACCCGGTGCGCGCCTTTAGCCACGGGTGCATGCGCGTGCACAAGCCGTTCGAGCTGGCACGCCACCTGCTCGAAAACGATCCCAACGGCAAGGAGTACGACTTCGACGAACTCCTCGAAAAAGAGCGCCAGAAGTATATCGAGCTGGCCGCGAAGATGCCGGTCTTCGTCGAGTACTACACCGTGCGCGTCGACGATCAGGGACGCCCGCACTTTTTGGCCGACATCTATCGCTACGACCGCGCCCGCCTGGTCGATGATCCCGAGGAGGCCGAGAAACTGGCCGACTGCCGCGTTCGCACCCGCAAGCGCAAGGCCGTCGAGGTTGAAGAGGGCTCCGACGAGCAACCCGAAGGCGTCGACGAAGATCTGGGCCCGTAAGTCTCCTCCCGGCACGTGGGATTTCGCCCCCCTTCGGGGAGCAGGATGCATGTGCGGCGAATATGGCGCCGTGTTACCCGCAAAACACAGAGTTCGGTTGATGATACGCGCTTGACGGGGTATTTGTGGGGGAGAACGATTTTAGAGTAGGTCGGACCACCGAATGTTTCATATCAAGACCGACATCCGGCAGTACAAGTGTGAAACCACTGCCAAAGTCGAGCGCCTGATCCGCAACTGGGTCATCCGCCCCTCCGATCTGATCTACAACGCCGACGAGAAGACTTGGAGTCCGATCGGCCAACATCCTGCGTTCGACGATATCTTTGCAGTCATCGAGCAGGAGGAGGCCAACGAGCCCGACACGATCGTGACCGAGGCCCCCTCTGAAGTGGGAGCCGAGCACGAAGTCGAGCCGGGCGCCGAACTCGAAGGCGATCTCGAAGCAGACGGGGGCGGACTCCACGCCGACAGCGAAGAGATCACCAACGTCACCGAGGCCCCCTCGGAGCCCGCTGCCGACGACGACGAGACCACCGATGTGCGCGAGGATCCGCGTGCAGCCCATACCGACGAGCAAGACGCAGTGCCGGCGCCTCCGGAGGCGCCCGAGGACGTCGAAGGGCTCATTCGTGATTCCGACGAAATCACGATGATGACCGACAAGACCCTCGAGATGATGCGCGAGGAGGCCGGAGAGCCTGCGCTCGAAGAGGAAGAGGCGGCCGAAGAGCCGACTCAGGTCGTCGATTGCGACGAGGTGCTCGAAGAAGACAGCGAGCCGGCCGAGGCGTCCGATGACGCCGACGAGCCCGACGAGACCGCCGAGGCCGTCGAGGCTGAAAAGTCGACGGGCAAAGGCCGGCATGGCCTGCCCGAAGAGGTCTTCGTTACCGACGAAATCCCGCGTCAGAATGTCCAGCAGGCCGTACTCGACGAGCTCGGCGAGCTCGAAGAGGAGGTCGACGAGGACGTCGAGGACGACGAGGTCACCGAAGTCGTCAACCAGGAGGAGAAGCGGCCTCGCTGGCGCATCGTCATGTCAGACGACGTCGACGACGAGGCCGAGTCTGACGAGGATTTCGAAGAAGACGAGTCGGGCGACGCTGTCGAAGAAGACGAGTCGGCCGACGAGGCGCTTGAAGACGACGAGCACGAAGAGACGCTCGAAGAGGAGAGCGACGAAGACCTCGACGAGATGCTCGACGAGGCAGCCGAACTCGTGGGGTTGGGCGAAGATTCGGAGTCCGACCCGGTCGATATCGACGGGGTGGACCTCGAGCCAGTGGAGGACGAGCCGCGCGAGCGCGCCGAGACACCGGTCAAGGCGGTGGAGGTCGAGGAGTTTGTCTCCGAGGGCTATAAGCTGCCGCTGCCCGTCGATATCAGCCCCTCGGCCGAGGATATTCGTCTGGGCCTGAAGCACTCGCGAGTGGGCAAACGGGCCAAAGACGCGGTCTTCCCGTATCCCGAGCCCAAGAAGAAGGGCGAGGTGGCCAAGCGTGTCTTCGATCTCGACCCCGAGGATCCGAAAGATCACTCACTATTTATCGTGGCCGCCTTCGTCATCGGCATGCTGGTCTTGATCGTCGGCGCGGTGACGTTCTTCGGTTGATCGCCGCCAGATTTACCCCCCCTAGAGCGGTCGCGACAGAAACTTCGACCCGCGCACTGCGTATCGCCACGGCCACTCGGCCGACTCGCCGACCGTTTTGGGGTTGAGTCCGATGCGCGACCCCCTCCCGATTTCGAGAGCATCGAGCCCACGCACCGGTACCCCGTGGGTCAGCATCAACTCGCCACCGTCGAGCAGACTCTCGTTGAATGAGCAGTCGATACCCATCGCCTGGCAGATCTTGCCCGGGCCGCTGAGCAGATTCTTTTGCACCGTTAACGGCATCGAGTCGTCATAGCGATCGAAAAGCCCGCGGTCCTTGGCCATCTGATCGAGGCCCTCGAGCGGCTGCAGCGCGCGAATCAGCAGCGCCGATGGCCGCTGGTCGGCCGGGGCGACCACGTTCAAGCAGTGGTACATGCCGTAGATCTTGTAGACGTAGGCACTCCCCGGCTCCCCGAACATCGGCGCGGTCCGCTCGGTGGGCACGCCGGTGTTGGCGTGGCTGGCAGGATCTTCGGCGTAGCCATACACCTCGACCTCCAAGATACGCCCGGTCAAGCGCTGCCCGCCCGGCAACACACGCACGATGTCGCGGCCCAGCAGATCGTGGGCCAACTCGTGCGGATCGCGTTGGTAAAAGTGAAGCGGCAGTGGGCGCAGGGTTCGTTCGGAGACCTCGGCAAACGTCGACTTCATGGGCTCTCGGGTTTGCGGTTGGATATCAATCGTGCTGGAAACGACCGGACACATCGACGTATTTCGGCTCCTCGTCGGCCCGGTCGTCCGCTTTATCGGTTGTTCGACAGCGCAACCGCCCCTCGAAGCTCCCCACGCGAACATCTCTGCTGAATCGCTCGAGTGTCACTGCAAAGTAGGCGTCCTCGCCGTCGGTCGAGCAGCGAAGCTTCTCGTCGGAGAAGGTGGCCTTTGCGAACGCAGCCTCCACGCGGCCTTCGTGCCCGTATTCGATGTCCGGCAGATGGAACGTCACGCCTTGGTGGAACCCGCCTTTTTGAGGCTGATACAGAAGGCGCATGTGCAGCGCCTTGTCGAGATAGCTGTAGGCGGCCGAGTGGCCTTTTTTCTCGAATGCGTAGGGTCCGCTCATTTCGAGCGTCCACTCGGGGGACAGCCGCTCTTGGGGCGCATTCGGCTCCTCGCGCTGGTCGGCCGTGGTTCGTGGCGTCGCTTCGGTTCGATTCAAGTCTGTTTGAGTCAGGGGGGCTCGTGCCGTTGTCTGCGCGCTGGGCGTTCCGGAGGCTTCCTTCTCGCAACCGGACACGGCGAGCGCCGCAGCAAACGTTAGGAGCACCCCGGCAAGATAAGATCTGGCCATGGTTTCCTCCCGGTATCAAGTAGGATCCGGCCCTCTCTCCGCAGCTCAGACGCATGGGTAGCGAGGGCCTTGTCCCGGGAGTTTAATAATCTGTGCAGAATCAGTCAAAATGCCTGCCGAGCCCATGAAAACCGGGGCCGGGATTGGCGCGGTTGGGGATGCCAAAGCCGCGCTGGAGGTCGCGTCCGAACGCGTCGCGTCCGAAATATCCGGGCGGGTGGCGAAACGGAGAGAAGACATCCTCGGGGTGAGTCTGGAACATGTCTTGGTCGAACTTGGCGTCGAACACGTCGAGGGGACCGAAGAAGCGGCGTGCCTGCAACCGCCGAAAACGGAAGAGATCGACGTCGAAACGGTCGAAGCGGTCGAAACGGTCGAAACGATCGAAACGGTCGAAACGATCGAAACGGTCGAAGGGACCGTAGATGTCGAAGCGCTCGGCGAAGGTCGGATAGTAGCCGTAGCCGTAGTCATACGGCGCGTAGTACATCGGGCAGTCGCGGCAGCGCTCGGCTCTGGAGAGCGGAGAGCGGTCGAAGCGGTCACGTCGCTCGTCCCGGTCCTGATAGCGCGTGGGAGATGGCTGCATGCCCGCCCCGCCCACAGCCGTCGGCGGACTTGGAGCGCGGTAGACGACAAAGCCGCCGGTGGTCTCGACGCTCTCTGGCTGGGCACGTGCAGCCGCCTCGAAGCCGCGCTCGGCGGTGTAGAATGGCTGCTCGTCGACCCGGCGCTCGAAACGAAGCCCGACGCGGGCGTCTGTCTTTTGCCAGTCGACGGACGCGTCCTGCACGGGGACGATCAGCGGACGCTCACACACGTAGCCCATGCCGGGGGCGAGCTTGCCGCCATCGCTGGCTGCGACGAGGCAGAGGCCGAGCTCCGAGACGTCCGTGCTGATCGCATCGGTGAAACTGGCCGCGGCCTCGGCCTTGCGGATCTGCTCGACGCGCCGTAGGCGCCACGTCCCTTCTTCACCCCCGCGTTCGTAGGCTGCCAGCCACAGGTTCAGGCCAAAGTCTTGGGCCCACTGCCAGTCCTGAGTATCGAGTCCATAGGTCACCTCGAGGCCCTGGACCGGACCGGTGACCCGGATCCGCTCGAAACTCAGGTCGATCTGGGGGGCCATCAAGACCTGCTGGGCGCTCAGTCCACCGGCGCCCAGCATGATCGCGACAAAGATACATGCGCCCAACAGGCGTGCTCGCCACTGGTGCGCGCGACGGTTCGTGGTTGCCTCATGCATGACTGCCTCCCCACTTCGGTGACTCGATCGACTCGGCGACTCGATCAGCTCGCTTCCCCAGATCGGAATCTAAGAGCAGACAGGCCTCGGTGTAGAGTAAGTCCCGCCGCGCAGCCGTATTGGATTTTGTTTCTATGTTGTCTATCATAAACGGGGTTTATGACGTCAAAATGGGCTTGGAGGTAGAGTGTTGGACTCGTTGCTGTCCTTCTTTTCCGGGGAGCATTTCATGCCGCACGGGCATTGCTACCTCTGGGAGCCGGCGTTGGTTTGGATCCAGTTATTGAGCAACTTGGCGATCGGGTTTGCGTACGTCGCTATTGCCATCACGCTGGTCTATCTGATCCGACGCATCGAAGACCTGCCGTTCAAGCTGGTCTACGTCTGCTTTGCCATCTTCATCATCACGTGCGGGTTTACGCACTTCATGGATGCCTACGTCATCTGGAATCCGGTGTATTGGCTCGACGGTGGATTGCGAATCGTGACGGCGATCGCGTCGGTGGGCACCGCGGTGTTGCTTCCGCCGCTGGTCCCGGACATCTTGGCGCTGGCGCGCGGCGCGCGTGCGGCACACCGACGCGGGGTCAGGCTCGAGTCGATGGTCGACGAACTCGAGACTCTCTACGCGCAGACCAAAGAACTCGAGCGCCAGAAGACCGCCTTTTTCGCCAATGTCAGCCACGAGCTGCGCACTCCGCTGCAGCTTATCTTGGGCCCGGCCCAAAAATTGGTGGCCTCCGACGACTTGGGCGACGAGGACCGCGAGCGCGCCGAGACGATCGTGCGCAGCGGGCGAACGCTGCTCAAGCACGTCAACGACCTGCTCGACATCGCCAGCCTGGAGGCCGGCCAGCTCGAGCTCAGCTACGCCCAAGTCGACCTGAGCGCCTACACACGCCAGCTGATCGCCAATTTCGAGACGCTCGCCGAAGAACAGGCGATTGATATGAGCGTGGAGGTCGCCGAGGGCCTCGAGGCCCAGCTCGACCCCGAGAAGTATGAGAGCATCGTGCTCAACTTGTTGTCGAACGCCCTTAAATTCACACCTGAAGGTGGCACGGTTCGGTGCTCGTTGAGCAGCGTGGATGCAGGCGCGGGCCGGCATATGGTGTTTACCGTGGCCGACAGCGGGCCGGGCGTGCCCGCCGAGCAGCGCGAAGCCATCTTCGAGCGCTTTCGCCAGCTCGACCACGGTGCCACGCGCCGCTTCGGGGGCACCGGGCTGGGCCTGGTCGTCACCCGCAGCTTCGCCGAGTTGCATAACGGGAAGGTTCGCGTCGATGACGCGCCCGAAGGCGGCGCGCGTTTTACGGCCGAGTTGCCGATGACCGCCCCCGATGGGACGCACGTCGAGCCTCGGCCTGCCCGGGCGCCGGCTACCGACTCGAAGGCCGACCGAGAGCGCGCCGAGTTGACCGCCGCAGCAACGGACGCCGAGCGGCGAGCACGCCAGCCGTCATCGGAGCACTCCACCGCAGAGGTGGTGCAGGCAACACAACACGACACCGACAACGAGGCTCCGCTGGTACTGGTCGTCGAGGACAACCACGATATGAGCGAGTTTGTCGCTCGAACCCTGCAGGCCGACTACCGGGTCGCGTCCGCCTACGACGGCAAGACGGGTCTCGAGGCGGCCCTCGAATTGCAGCCCGACTTGATCATCAGCGACATCATGATGCCCGAGATGAGCGGAGACGAGTTGGTGCGCGCCGTCAGGGGCGAGCCGAAGCTGGCGTCCGTGCCCATCTTGTTGTTGACGGCCAAGGCCGACGACGAGTTGCGCGTCGAGCTTCTTCGAAGCGGCGCGCAAGACTATGTCATGAAGCCTTTCGAGACCGAGGAGTTGCTCGCCCGGGTCGACAACCAGGTCTCCATCGCGCGGACTCGAAAGGTGCTCCAGTCCGAACTCGAGAGTACGCAGCGCGATCTCGAAGCGTTGGTCGGCGAGTTGGCGGCCAACCGGCGCGAGCTCGAGCGCTCGCTGCAAACCACTCGCGTGGCTCTCGAGAAGGCCGAGCGGGCGAGCCAGGTCAAGAGCAACTTTTTGAGGCTGGTCTCCCACGAGCTCCGCACGCCGGTCGCCGCGCTCCAACTCCAACTCGCCGTTCTCCAAGAAGACGACAGTCTCGGGGAGACGAGCCGCAAAATGGTCGAGCGCATGGGCTCCTCGATGGAGCGGCTGACTCGCCTGATCGATTCGCTTCTACAACGGACCAGCATCGAGAGCGGAAACCTCGTGACCAACTATGCGCAGGTCGATCCGAGCGAATTGGTTGCCGATCTCGTCGACGAAATGGCTCCCGACGCCCATAGACGCGGGCTCGAGTTGCGCTTCGAGCCCTCACCCGAGGCCTCGTCCGTGTATACCGATCCGCATCTGTTGGAGCTGATCTTGTCCAACCTGATCGGCAATGCACTGCGCTACACCGACGAAGGTCTTGTCGAGATCGGTGTCGTCGAAGAAGACCGAGAGTATCGCTTCTGGGTGTCGGACACCGGCCCGGGCATCGCCCCCGAAGACCGCGTCAGGCTCTTCGAGCCGTTCGAGCGCGGTGACGAGAGCCGAGAGCGCCAATTGCCCGGCGCGGGGCTGGGCTTGGCGTTGGTCCGAGACATGACCGAAGCGCTCGGGGGAAGGATCGAACTCGACTCTGAGGTAGGAACGGGGAGCACGTTTACAGTCGTGCTGCCGTCGGAGCATGCAAGCGAAAGCAGTGAGGTCGAGAATGATGACTAAGCCGATCCTCATCGTCGAAGACGAGATCGACATTCGGGAAACACTGATGTCCTTTCTGGAGTTGAAGGGCTACACGGTGACCACGGCGTCGAACGGCCGAGAGGCTTTGAAGCGACTCGAAGAAGGGCTCGAGCCGTGCCTGATTCTGCTCGATCTGATGATGCCCACCATGGACGGCTGGGAGTTTCGCACGCGTCAACTCGCCGACCCCGACTTGGCCGACATTCCCGTGCTCGTGCTCACGGGCGCCCACTACACCAGCGAGGAAGCCGCCAGCTTGCAGGCCCTCGACGTGCTCTCCAAACCCATCGACATCGGCCGCATGCTGGACCACGTCGCCGGCCACGTCAGCTCGTAGCCCGAGCTCGACCGCGGTAGCGGTCGCTTGAAACAAAATGTTTCATTTTTGTTTCATCTGTTGAGAGCGCGTGCCTCTTTCCCCACTCAGCCATCCTCTGCGCAAACGTCGTTCCGGGTCCGCTGGTGGCCCTGTAAACACGTCTACACCGGTGTTCAACCCCCCTCGGTCCCCATCGATCCTGAAATTGCGTCTTCGTGGCATGTGTTTTGCTCCCAGTGACCAGTGAGGAGGCCTTGCTCCAAAACCTTAGCCGCGGCCAGGAGACAACGATGGAGAGTCAGGTTCAGAGAAACGGAATGTCGCGTCGATCTTCGTCGAACGACGCGAACTTGCAGGAGACCCTAGCTCGACTAGACGCTCGCTTGGCGCGTATCGAGTCGGCGCTCGGCGGTCTCCAGCAGGCCACCGACGCCGCCCCGGACGTGCTGGCGACGGTGACCGACATGACCGATGCATGGATTGCCCAGGCCGCCGACAAGGGGGTCGACGTCGACGCGCGACTGCGTCGGCTGGGCAAGTTGGCGCTGGATGCGACCGACCCCAAGGTGCTCGACACCGCCGAGATGCTCGTCGAGCGGATCGACCTGGTCCAGCAGGCGATTGTGGCCGCCGACCAACTGCCCGGATTCGTGGCCATGGTCACCGATATCTTCGACGAGCACGCCGCCAACGCCGCCGAGCGCGGCCTCGACCTCCAAGAAATCTCACGGCGCATGGTCGGCGCGGCGAGAAGCTTCGCCGAGTTCGTCCAGGGCGAACAATTCACCACGCTGCTGGAGTCGGGGGTCTTGGACCCGCACGCCATCGAGGTCATCGGGCGGGCCGGCCGAGCGCTTGCCGACGTCGCCGAGACCAAGCCCTCGCGCACCGGCTTGTTCGGCATGGTCCGCGCCGCCGGAGACACCGACATCAAGCGCAGCATCAACTTCATGGTGCGCTTTGGCAAACGCTTCGGACAGCTGCTTCGCACCCAACTCACCAGCGACAAGCGCTGATCGCTGCCAACCCTTTAGGCTCACGCTAACAACTCGAGGAGATGATTATGTCGACGCATCATCAAGTGCTTATCGTTGGCGGCGGCACCGCCGGCATCACCGTCGCTTCCCAGCTCTGTGAACTGGAGGACGCCCCCCAGGTCACCATCGTGGAGCCCAAGAGCGTCCACTACTACCAGCCCATCTGGACGCTGGTCGGCGCCGGGGTCTTCGACAAAGAGATCTCGGTCAAGCCGCTCGAAGATTATATCCCGCACGGCGCCGAGTGGATCCAAGACTACGTCGACGAGTTCGACCCGGCCAACAACGCCGTGACCCTCCAGAGTGGCGAGTCGCTCACCTACGACTACTTGGTCGTCGCCGCCGGTATCCAGCTCAACTGGGATGCGATCGCCGGCCTCGAGGAGGCGCTGGGCAAAAACGGGGTCTGCTCGAACTACTCGTACGAGACGGTCGACAGCACCTGGGAGACCCTGCAGAATTTCCGCGGCGGCAACGCCGTGTTCACGTTTCCCTCCACGACCATCAAGTGCGCCGGGGCGCCCCAAAAGATCATGTGGCTCACCGAGCACTACCTGGAGCGAAACGGCCTGCGGGACAAATCGCAGGTGATCTACGCCTCGTCGACCGCCGGCATCTTCGGCGTCGACAAGTACAAGCGCGCGCTGCAAAAGCTCGTCGACAAGCGCGACATCGTCACCCATTTCAAGCGCAATCTCGTCGAGGTGCGCGCCGACAAAAAGCAGGCGGTCTTTGAAGATCTCGACGGCGGAGACCAGTTGGTCCTCGACTACGACATGCTCCACGTCACCCCGCCACAGGGCCCGCCCGACTTCATCAAAAACAGCCCGCTGGCCAACGACGGCGGCTGGGTCGACGTCGACAAGTACACCACCCAGCACGTCGAGTACCCCAACGTCTTCTCGCTGGGAGACTGCTCGGGCCTGCCGACCTCGCGCACCGGCGCGGCGATTCGCAAAGAGGCGCCCGTGACCGTAGCCAACCTGGTCGCCCAGATGAACGGCAAGCCGCTCGACGCCAAATACGACGGCTACGCTTCCTGCCCGCTGGTCACCGGCTACGGCCGACTGATCTTGGCCGAGTTCGACTACGACGGAAACCCCACCGAGAGCTTCCCGTTCGACCAGTCGCGCGAGCGCTACAGCATGTACGCCATGAAAGCCTACGGGCTGCCCGAGATGTACTGGCACGGCATGCTCCGCGGTCGGGCATGAGGGGGAGTAGGAGAGGAGAACCGCAAAGGGCGCGAAGGTCGCTAAGGCAGCAAAGAAAGCGATAAAGCTAAGAAGCTAAGAAGCTACTCGAAAAGCAAAACGCCCCGAGCTGATCGGACGATCAACTCGGGGCGTTTTGCCTTATAAGGCCGCCGGCAGTTCTCGATTTCGAAAAATAGCCTGCTGAAAATAATCGGGTCGTTGACCGGAGTGGCCGACATTCGCGACGGGAGCGACTCCGGTCACCGACCCAAAAAAGTACGCGAGAGGGGATTCGAACCCATGACCTTCGCCTCCGGAGGGCGACGCTCTATCCAGCTGAGCTACTCGCGCATGCACCAAGGAGAACAACTTCAAGCGGCACGTTGTTCCCTGAACTCTCTAGCTAGCAGTCACTGGCCGACCCGGTCAAGCCTGAAGCCTCACTGCTCGGCCTCTTTGATCTGGCGGAGCACTTCGTCGGCGACCTCGCGGATGCGCCACGGCTCGGCCGGGTCGTTGACCAGGCGCTGGAACCACTCCCGATGTTTGAAGGCGTCGGTGTTGGCCACGATCTTGATGAGCTTTTCGCGGAAGCTGTCGCCCAGCACGATGTAGTACTGCTCGTTGTCGTAGTCGGTCCAGATGACGTGCTCGCAATCGCCTTCGCCGGCCTCCTCACCGCTCTGGGTGCGTTGGAATTGGCGACGCGCCCACATCACGTCCTCTTCGGTGGCGACCAGCTTCATCGTGTCATAAGCCGCGCAGCGCTCCAGGCCGGTGGGCTCCGAGTCGATGATCTTTCGGATATGCGCGCGCGCCTTTTTCGAGCCGATCTTGCGCAACGCCCAGTGGGCATGAGTCATGACCTGGTCATGCTCCGATTCGGTCAACGGAAGGATCGCCTCGACGGAGGCCTCGTTGGCGAGCAGGCCCAGCCCGCGAAGCGCGCCGACCTGGGCGTCGGGGGCGTCGGCGTCGCGCGCGAGGGTCTCGAGCGGCTCGAGCGAGGTCTGCGGGTCGTCGATCTTACCGAGTGCGATCGCGGCGGCGTGCTTGTCCGCCGCACTCGCCTCGCCTTCGAGCACGTCGATGAGCTTGTCCTGGGCGCCGATGATCTTCATCAGCCCCGCGGTCCAGTAGGCGCGCTGGCGCACCTCGGCGTTCGGATCGTCGAAGGCGGCGACCACGGTTTGCTTGAGGGCCGGGAGCTCCCAGATCTCGTAGTTCATCGGGTCGGCGATGTCTTCGAGCGCGGCCAGACGCTCCGCGGGGGCCTCAGCGCGCAAGCGCACCCGGAAAAAGCCCTCGGTGTGGTAGCGGTCCAAAAAGCCGTCGGCCGCCCAGTTGATCACGAAGGCGTTGGCGACCACCGCCAGGAGCAGCACAATCATGAACTCGGCGCTGTGGTCCTCGACGGTCACCTTGCCGTCGGCCGGCGTGCGCCCCAAGATCACCTGCTCGCGCCAGGGCCCCGGAAAGAATAAATCGCCGATGAGCACCGTCACAAGATACGAGGCGACGAGAAGCAGCATCATCATCGCGGTGATGATGAGCATGTTGAGCACCACCGAGGAGCTCGTCTCGAACATATAGTCGGCCGCCCACAGCCCGGCGGCGTAGGTGGCGCCCAGCGCCACCGCGCTGGCGGCCACCAAGCGCCCGCGCGACTTGGCGAAGCTGCGAAACAGTCCGTATTCGGCGACGTTAGTGACGAGTTGGATTTTGGGCATGACGACCTTGGTCGACGCAATGTGGCGGAGTTTCGACGGAAAACGGCCCTTGCAATAAGTTGCATTACACTAAGACAATTCCTACGCCAACTTGTTCCTTGGCGTACTTCAATCGTTGGGGCCCGTCCCAGTGAGGCTGGAGCCTGCATCGTGAGCAGAACTTGAAGGTGGACCTATGAAGACACGAGCGCGCACAAGCATCTACGCAGCCATGGTAGCCCTGTTGGTCCTGGCGACGAGCCTGCCTGCGCTGGCTGGTGAGGAGGACCAACAAGGCGAAGAGAAGATCAACGCTGCCTGGGAGTTTGCCCGAGCCAACCGCCTGGCCTCAGCCGGCGCGGTCACCCGGTCGATTCCGCACTACGAAAAAGTGCTGATGGCCGCTCCCGAGCAGTATCCGCAGGCGCACTTCAACTTGGCCGAGGTCTACCGATTCAAGAAGAATTGCCGCAAGGCAGTGCTCCTGTACAACGCCTACCTGACCTTCGAGCAAGGCGAACAGAACCGCGCCGACGCGATGAAAGGCATCTCGAAGTGCTCGGCCGACGAAAAGACCGGCACGCTGTCGGTCGAGATCGAGCCCACCGCGGATTCGGAGATTCGCATCGAGGGCTATGTGCTCGGCAAGAGCGGGGTGGACAAGGCGGTGTTGCTCGCCGGCAAGTACGCCATCGAGGCGCGGGCGACCGACCACGTCTCCAGGCAACAAGAGGTCGAAATCGAAGAGGGAGAGAGCGAGGAGGTCAGCTTTTCACTCGACAAAAAGCTGTTTCACGGCACGGTACGCGTCAATGTGTCCCAGGAGGGCGCGACCATCAAACTGGAGCCCAAAGAGCTCGATTCGCCCAAGGCCAAGTCCGAGGTGATCACGCTGACCTCTCCGATGGACAAGCCCCAAAAGCTCGCCACGGGCAAGTACTTTTTGGAGGTGACCAAATCGGGCTACGACCGCTGGATTCGCAACATCTACATCAAGCGCGACGAGCAGACGGGGGTCGACGTCAACATGTCCAAGGCGCTGCCCGAAGCGATCCGGACCGACAACTGAGCAGCTCAACCCCGACCCGAGCCCGAGTCGGGTTCTTCGGTCGACGACAGGCTACGCTCGGTGGAGTCAGGGCCCAGGGGCATGCGGTATTCTTCGTTGAGCCACTTGCCCAGGTCCTCCATTTTGCAGCGCTTGGAGCAAAACGGGAAGAACTCGTTGTCGGCCAAAAGTTCGACCTCTTCTCGACAGATGGGGCATTTGGGTTTTCGAGCCATGACACAACCTCGAGGCAGATGGGGAGTTGTTCGAGCCGCCAACCTAAGCCATAGCGCGACGACCGGGGATCACTCAACAGAGCAGTTGGTAGGCTTCTTCCAAGCCCACCGTGCGATTGACAACCAGATCGGCGCTTCCTACTATCCGTTACTACTTTGAAGAGGATTTTTGCCGGATTTGATAGTGGTTGATGACGATGCGAGGTCCCTGTGCTTTTCAGAGCACGCCTCGCAACCTGTCGAACGAAATGTGCACAGAGAGGAGCACTCATGAAGTTTTCGCTGAAACTGTTTTGCATCATGTTGATCGCCGCAGGCCTGGCGCTTCCGGCTTGCAAAAAGAAAGAAGAAGCCGCCGACGAGCCGGCCGCCGCTGAAGAAGCCGAGACGGAAGGCGAAGCTGCCGAAGAAGAGCCGGCTGAAGAAGAGGCTGCCGAAGAGGAGCCGGCTGAAGAGGAGGCCGCCGAAGAAGAAGGCGACGCTGGCGCCGAGGAAGAAGGCGACGCTGCTGCTGAAGAGGGCGACGCTGGCGCCGAAGAGGGCGCGGCCGCCGAGGGCGAAGAAGAGAAGAAGGCTGCCAAGCCGGCGCCCAAGACCCCGCCGATCACCGGCACGGTCACCGGTAGCGTGGGCGGCGGTGGCATCACCGACGGCCAGCTCAAGCTGACCATTCAGGACGATTACGATGCCAAGGGCTCGCTGACCGGCAAGCGCGAAGGCAAGCGCTTCGTCATCCCGCTCGAGGGAACCGTGCGCAAAGGCAACAACGCCATTGCCCTGACCGGCAAGGGCCGCGGCAACAGCAACGCGCGCCTCAGCGGCAAGGTCAACAAAGGCGGCGTGTCCGGTGAGATCAGCGGCAAGATCCACGACAAGAATTTCAAGACGCGTTTCACCATCAGCCAGTAAGCTGACGGGATAGCGCGACATTGCCGAACCCGACCAGCGGGGCCGTTTTGCGGCCCCGCTTTTTCATGTCGGGCATTGTCAGGCAATATGTTGTCGCCACTAAGAGAATGTTATATGGTACTTTTCGTCTCGAGACCCCCGGCGCGACAGCCGCGCGTGAGAAGATCCAGCGGAAATGTCGACCGGGACTTTTTTTCGTTCCTGCCGCCGCCAGCCGATGCGGAGTAGGTACTCTCGGAGGAGGACCCATCCAAATGCGTTTCTGCACGACCTGTGGACGAAACTTCGAAGCCTCGGTCACCGAATGCCCCCACGACGGTACGCCGTTGTTCGACATGCACGGAGGTGACAGCGAGGAACCTGAGGAGCAGGCAGAACTGCAGGCTGACGGTGGAGCAGCGTTGGAAGAAGATGCCGCAGCCGCCTTGGAGGCTGCCGCCGCTGCTCCGCTCACTCAAGAGGAAGAGGGCGATGTCTCCGCCGACGAGGCGTTCGACGATGCTGTCGATCCTTTCGACGGTGACGACGCCGTGGAGCCGGAGGCAGACGAGGCTGATGCGCCCGCCGAAGAAGAAGCAGAGGCGGACGACGAGGCCGCGGCGTTCGACGAGGTCGACGACGAGGAAGAAGAGGAACTCTTTGCCGCCGATGACCCGGTGAGCGAAGAGGCAGACGAAGAGGAAGACGCCGATCCGTTCGAACCCATCGAGGAGCCGGAAGCCGAGGCTCCCGAGTTCGAAGAATCGGAGGTCGAAGAGCCGGAAGCCGAGGCTCCCGAAGTCGAGCAGCCGGAGACTGGAGCGGCGGACGAAGAAGCCGCCGTCTTCGACGAGGCCGACGATGACGTCGAAGACGACGAAGACGACGAACAGACCGATCTGGCCGCCGAGTTGTTCGACGACGAGGATGATGAGCTGGAGGTCGCCGATGAGGCGCCGTCCTCCGATCGCATCGCCGCCGACATCGAGGATGTGCTCGACGAGTTCGAAGACGAAGACGATCACGAGGCTTCCGAGCCGGTCGACGAGGCATTCGAGCCGCAGGGTATCGATGAGCCGGTCGCAGCCAAGCCCGCCGCCAAGTCCGAGAAGAAGGGGAGTGGCGCGCTGATTGGCATCGTCGTGCTCGTGCTGATTGCCGGCGCAGCCGCCTACTTCTTCATGGGCCCGGGAGCCGGCGGTGAGAACGCCGCGGGTGGTGAAGCTGCCGCCGAGTCGAAGGACGAGGGCGCGAAGCAAGACGACCAGCCTGTTTCGGACGAACAGCCTGCTTCTGACGACCAGGCAGCCAAGCCCGAAGAGGGCGATGAGGCTGCCGGTGGCGACGAAGCTGCCGAGTCGGCGGGCGATTCGGCCGCCAAGGAAGATGAAGGCGCGAAGGCTGGGGCCGACGAGGAAGCCGCTGGCGCAAGAGAGGCGGCGACCGAAACCGACGGCGCCTCGGCGGGCGGCGAAGAAAAGTCGGAGCCGGAAAAAACAGAGAAGCCGGAGCCGAAGCCCGAGCCGAAGAAGGTCGTAAAGCCGGAGCCGAAGCCCGAGCCGAAGAAAGTCGTAAAGCCGGAGCCGAAGCCCGAGCCGAAGAAGATCGTAAAGCCGAAGCCGAAGCTCGAGCCGAAGAAGGTCGTAAAGCCGGAGCCGAAGCCCGAGCCCAAAAAGGAAGAGCCTGCGGCCGAGAAAGAAGAAGCCAAGCCGGCTGAGGAAGGCGGCGAAGAGGTCGAGAATGAGCTGCAAAAAGAGCTCGAGATGCTCAAGCAGTAGGTAATCCGAAGCTCGACGCCTCACCCATCAAGAACGAAGAGAGCCGCCAGCAAATTGGCGGCTCTCTTCGTTCTTGATGAGTTTAGCGGGTGACTATTTGGGGGCTTCCGATTCGAGTTGGGCGACCTCGCCTTCCGCTTCCAAGAGGTTCCAGGGGCGGGAGGTGCGTCGGAAGCGCGCGAAGAGCCACTCTTTGAGGAGCCCTGCCTTCTTGACGCCGGTCGGTATCATGGCCATGTGGATGAGCCGGTAGAGCGTGCGTGCTCCCCGGCCCTCCAACGGAGTCTCGCCAACCCAGGCGATCGCGTGCTGGCGGCCGAGCGTGACCAAGTCGCCGTGGTGGTGATACTCCCATGTGCGTCCGGCTCGCCCCGAAAGGTCCGCCACGATATTTCGTGCGGCGAATGGGGCCTGTTGGGAGGCGACGTGGGCCGACCACGGCACGTCTGCACGCAAGCCGGCGACGTCGCCGATGGCATAGACGCCGGCGAGGCCGTGGGCCTGCAAGGTGTCGTCGACGGCGATGCGCCCCTGGATGTCGATCTCGAAGCCGGCGTCGGTCACCAAATCGGGCGCCCTTACGCCGCCGCACCACAAAAAGTTATCGGCCACAATGATTTCGCCGGTGGATAACTCGACTTCGTCCGCGCTGCGGTCGACGACCGCGGTGCCCACTCGAAGCTCCATTCCCAGCGAGCGGAGGTGGTCGCGCGCCAATGCCCCCAACTCGGGAGGCATGGTGGGCAACAATCGCTCTTGCTGCTCGACGAGCACCACCCGAAAGGCGCTCGCTACCGCGTCGGAGACCACGGCGGCGACTTCAGTTTGGAAGGTCGTCATGATTTCGGCGGCCAACTCGACACCGGTGGCGCCGCCGCCGCCGACCACAAAGGTCAGCCGGCGCTCGCGCTCCTCGGTCGAGTCGAGCTCGGCTGCCTCCGAGATGGCGCGGGTGATCTCCTCGCGAAGGCGCACCCCGTCTCGGGCGCTCTTGCAGGTCAGCGAATGGGCGCGCCACTCTGGATGGTCGCCCCAGTTGGTCTGGCTGCCGCAGGCGACCAGGAGGTAGTCGAAGGCCACGTCGGTCTTGGCTCCGCGCAACACCCGTTCATCGAGGTCGATCGCCTCGATCGGCTCGATGAGCACTTCGGTGGACTTGTCGAACGCCGCTCGAATGGGGAAAGTAACGTGAGCGACATCGAGCTCGCCGGTGGCCACGCTGGGTAGCAGTGGCGTATATAAAAAGTGGGAGCGATCGCTGACGACGGTCAACTGGACGCGGCGACGGCCGGCGAGGGCTCTTTCGAGCTCCCGCGCTGCCTTGAGGCCGCCGAATCCACACCCGAGTACGACGATTCGTCTCATGTGCAAAGGGTCCTTGCGAGGGCTGGCGGAGACGTAAATAACGCAGACGAAAACTACCTATCGAGCTTGCGCGCTCGCCCCGGATCAGGTCAAGTCGCAATCATGCGAGCACCACCGGGGGCGATGCTCAGGAGTCGACCATCGCTGATGCACAACAATCGGGTCGGACGGGGAAATGGCAAGTCGCGAGTGCACTGTGCGTGTTCGCTGTGCTGACGCCGCTCTGCAGCGCGTGCGACGGGGCGAGCGGGGCGGCGAGTCTGTTCGAGGAGACCCTTCGCGAGCAAGCCTCCACCGAGTCCAAGAGTGGGGTATTGCGTGCTCTGCAAGTCCGTCAGCGTGCGCAGCAGGTGGCCGAGCGAGTCGCCGCGCCAATGGTGCCGGCCTGCGAACTCGAGCTCTCCGCCGACACGGCTTATCGATACCGATGGGCGCTCGAGCTGACACGGAGTAGCGCGGCGGGGGTCGAGGAGCGCTGGAAAGAGACGCGTGTGCTGCGTCGCGACGGGGACGGAGACTTGGCCCTCGAGATGCAGGCCGATTTTCGCACCGAGCTTGGCCTCGAGGGGCGCCGAAGCCCGCGATGGCTCATTGTGGGCGATCAGAATTACGTGAGCGACGACGGCCGCGCCTACTATCGCCGAGCCGTGCGGGCGGACGAGCGCGAGCGCGTCGTGGAGGCGGCGAGTAGCGCCGTGCAGACGCTCCTCGACGCGGTGTCGAACGGTTGGAGTCGGCAAGAAGCGCTCGAGGGAGGGGGCGAGGAGGCGACCTTTCGTATCGGCGGCAAGCCGTTGATCTGCGGACCACGAGCCGACTCGCAGACCGGATGGCTCCGTCGCTTCGAAACCCGTGCGACCCCACTTCGTGGCGAGCTTCAGGTCCGAAACACGGGCGGCCGACGCTCGCGCACTCTCGAGATCCGCTGGCAACTCGAGGATGGCTCGACCTTGGCGGCCAGCTTTGCGGACCAACTCTCCGTGGAGTCGACGCCAGTCGAAGCGCCCGACGACGACGCGATCGTGCACGTCGAGCGCGACCGCAGTCTCCACCGGATCGAACAGGCGCTCGCGGAGATGGCCCGCGCGCAGCTCATCGAGCGAACGAATTCATCAACCAAAGACGTAAAAGACGAAAACCCATGAAACGAAGCGATTGGATCAGCAAGGCCGAGCATTGGGTGGTCAAGATTGGTAGTGCGGTCTTTTTGCGCGATGCGCGCCGCCTCGACCGCCCGGCCTTCGCCGCGCTCGTCGAAGACGTCGCGTCGCTTCTGGCGCGCGGAAAGCGAGTCACGTTGGTGTCTTCGGGAGCCGTCGCGCTCGGACGAGAGCACATGGGCTGGCCCGATGAGGATCGCAGCGATATCCCGAGCTTGCAGGCCTACGCCGCCATCGGCCAGTCACGGCTGATGCAGATGTATGCCGACGAATTTGGCCACCACGGCCACAAGATCGCGCAGGTCCTCTTCTCGCGCGGGGACCTCGATGACCGCAGACGCTTTTTGAACGCGCGCATGGCGCTCAATCAACTGCATCGGCTCGGCGTCGTGCCCATCGTCAACGAGAACGACACGGTGGCCACCGAAGAGCTTCGCTTTGGCGACAACGATCGCCTGGCGGCGATGACCTGCGGACTCGTCGGCGCGGATCTGTTGGTGATCCTGTCGGACGTCGAGGCGGTCTATGACGTGGAGACGGACGACGAGGGCACGCGCCGGTTTACCGAGCCCATCTCCCAAATCGATGCTGACGACCCCTATCTGGAGCAGGTCGCCGGCCCGTCGACCTCGGGGGTGGGTCGCGGGGGGATGCTCTCGAAGGTCCAGGCCGCGCAGACGGCCGGGCGTATGGGTGTTCCCACGGTGATCAGCGCAGGCAAGCGCAGAGGGATTTTGACCGAGATCGCCGACGAGGATGAAATCGGCACGCTGATCACGCCGGGAAGCGGCAGCGGACTGGCAGGCAAGAAGGTCTGGTTGGGCGCAGGTGCGCGGCCGGTCGGCCGACTCCTATGTGACGAAGGCGCGGTGCGTGCGCTGACCCAGCGCGGCGCGAGCCTCTTGCCCTCCGGAGTCAGCACCGTCGAGGGCGACTTTCCTGAAGGGAGTGTCGTCGAACTCGCTGATCGTGCGGGCAAAGTGTTCGGGCGTGGGCTGACCGTGTACGGCTCCGAGGAGATTCGGCGCATTGCGGGCCACCACAGCGACGAGATCGAAGCCCTGCTCGGCTACCGTGTGCTCGACACAGTGGTCCACCGCGACAGCCTGGTGATGCTGTAGTTGGTGGGCCAGCAGGGCAGGGCGGGGTTACATCGGCGGCCAGTACTGGCGGATGACCTCGGGGCCCAGGTAGAGCATCACGCCCGTCGAGATCAGGATGAAGAGCACCAGAAAGGGGTTGAGGAAGTTTTCGACGCGTACGCGACCGCTGTGGACGACTTCGCCGTCGATATTGACCTCGCAGGTCGGGTTATAGCCGATCAGCGAGAGCAATTCGGCGTCGACGTGATACACCTCGCCGTCATTGTCCTCGACGATCGCCTGCAGCCGTGGGCGCACCCGCGGTCCGCTGGTTCGATCGACAAACTCCCCATTGATACGCAGTTCGTAGGTCGGCGCCAGATACAGCCAGCGCCAGGTCCAGTTGCCGGAGACCTCGAGGGTATGCCCCTTCCATTCGACTTCGAGCGCCATCAGCTGCCTCGGGTGCATGCGGGTCATCGTTGGATGCAGCGTAGGCTCGCCAGTATAGCGGTTTCACGCCGGCGAGCCAATCGTCCCGCCTGCATGACGCTCGGTCGGAGTCCTCAGCCCGTGGGAGTCTCTTTGGAGATCTGCTCTTCGCCCACCAAGATATAGTGCTTGCGCACGTGGTGAGCGATCTCGCAGTTTTCGGCCAGCGACTTGTCCGTGTAGGGCGCGTGACGGCAGTCGAGCACGTCGGTCCAGTCGTGGACTCCCGGCGGGAACTCGACGTCGCCGCCGCGGCCTCGGGCCTCGCCGAAGCGGGCGCAATCTTCGGTGGTGTACAAATACAGCTTACTGCCGGCCATGGTCTCTCCGGACATCACAAACAACGGTGAGGGTGGCAGAGGCGGCCCCAAAGTCTGAGGAGCCGCCGCCTGACCTGAATCATTCGGCGAAGTGGCGCTCGCGACGCTCTTGGTCTTCTTTGCACGCGATGCACATGGTGGTCACCGGGCGTGCTTTGAGGCGCTTGACCGAGATCTCTTCGCCGCACATGACGCATTCGCCGAACTCACCGGCGTCGATGCGCTTGAGGGCCAGATCGATCTTGTCGATCAGCGAGCGCTCACGGCCCCTGAGTCTGAGGCTCAGGTTCTGGTCCGTCAAGGCACTCGCCAGGTCCGCCTCGTCGGCCATATCCTCTTTGCTCAGCTCGATTTCGTTTTTGAGGGTATGCATCGCCTTGCGAAGGAGGGTCTTTTTCTCCTCGGCAAGCATCTGTCGAAATTCCTCGAGCTTATTCGCTTCCATCGATAAACCTGTGTCTATGTGGACGAGTTTGTTGCCATCCGTCGCCCAAGGGCGTTCAAAATGGCCCCGAAAATGTCGGTAGACGCCAAAAGTTGCAAGGGGGATTTCAGGTCCCCGAGACTCCAGCGCGCTGGATGCGGCACCACCGACTCACCTATAGAGCTGTGTTGAAGCGCCGACCTTGTACGTCAAATGCGCGCGTCGAGCAACACCCGGTTGTCATTTCTGCTGTGTTGCCTTGAATAAAGACACAACCTGCAGAACAACAACCCTCTATCGAAACACGAATCGAGCGGCAGTATTCACGATCCTGTAGGCCGCACCCGATCATCATTTTGCCGTCAACCGAACAGCTATCCGCCCCAAATTAATTCCCAGACGGCCCCAAACGGGGGAAGATGGGGCCGGTGAAGAATTTTCTCACAAAAAACTTTGGCACTGATAAAAGTGATGTATAAAGGAAGTGAACCTGGAGCGATCGCCCGTAGGATGGGCCCACAAGCCCGATTTCGGGACCACTTCGCTGACGGCGAGGTGACGCAACCGGTCGTATTCTGAGCCGAATTGGACGGCTAGGAATTCTTGACACTGCTCTGAGGCGCGTGGCACCATGCGCCTAGAACAGAATTTTCCGCTGTAAGAGGATGCACGCATGGCGAAGGGACGAAACTGCGTCGGTCTCGATATCGGGTCGAGTGCAGTCAAACTTTGTGTGCTCAAAGAGACGAAAAAAGGCCTGCAGTTGCAGGCGTTTGACCACACAACACTCCCCCCGGAGACAATCGTCGACGGGGCCCTGATGAACTCCACGGTGGTCGCCGATGCGATCGCCGAGCTGCTCGACCGTAATAAGGTGCGCTACAAAGAAACCGCACTGAGCGTGTCGGGCAACACCGTCATCATCAAAAAGATCACCTTGCCCCTGATGACTCAAGAGGAACTCGAAGAGTCGATTCAGTGGGAGGCCGAGCAGTATATCCCGTTCGACATCCAGGACGTGTTTATCGGCTTCGAGGTCCTCGCCCCGCGCACTGAGCAGGGCCAGATGGACGTGGTATTGGTGGCGGCCAAAAAGGAGATGATCAACGACTACACTGCCGTTTGCCACGAGACCGGCCTCAAGCCCATCGTGGTCGACGTCGACGTGTTCTGTATGCAGAACATGTACGAGGTCAACTACGGCTACCACGAAAACGAGACGGTCGTTCTTCTGGATATCGGCAACAGCGTGGTGTCGATGAACGTGGTCACCGACGGCATGACCGTCTTTACCCGCGATCTGTCGATCGGTGGCAGTGACATCACCGAAGAGATCCAGAAGCAGCTCAACATCACCTATCAAGAAGCCGAAATGTACAAGATGGGCGGCACGCCTGGCGGCGGCACCGACGAGGTGCTTCCCCAGGAGGTCGAGTCCATCATTCAAGATAAAGCTGAGGATATGGCCAACGAGATCCAGCGTTCGCTGGACTTCTACGCCGCTACTGCTGCCGACAGCCACATCGACAAGATCGTGGCCTCGGGTGGCACGGCGGCCATCCCCTCGCTGATCCGTACGATCGCGCGTATCAGCGGCGTACCGGCCGAGGTGGCCAACCCGTTCCGCAACATCAGTTATGATGAGCGGCAGTTCTCGCCCGAGCGTATTCAGAGCTGGGCGCCGATCGCCGGCATTTCCGTCGGCCTGGCGCTTCGGAGGACGAACGAACGATGATTCGCGTAAACCTACTTCCAATCAAGAAGGCCCGGAGGCGCTCGGCAGGGCGCACCCAGCTCATCGCCTTTGCGCTGCTGATCATTCTGGAGATTGCCGCCTTTGCGGCGGTCTACATGGCCGAGTCGAGCCGTCTCGACGAGCTCAAGACCGAGGTCGCCCAGAACCAGCAAAAGGTCAAAAAGGCCGAGCAAGAGGTCAAGAGCGCCAAGCAGCTCGAGGCCAAGCAGCAGGAGCTGCAGCAGCAGGTCCAGATCCTCGACGAGCTCGAGAAGAAACGCACCGGTCCGGTGCGCGTGCTCGACGAGGTCCAGGCCATGCTCAGCCCGCCGCGCAACGAGGAGGACCGCCACGCCCAGTCGCGCAAAAACTGGAACGTGGAGTGGGACACTCGTCGCCTGTGGATCAAGTCGCTCGAGGAGACCGAGGGCGACTTCGAGATGCTCGGCTCGGCGATGAACGCCGACGACGTGGCCGAATTTCTGCAGCGCTTGACCACCGCCGAGCACTTCGACGGTGTTCAACTCGACTACGTCAAGGCCACCGGCTCCAAAGGTGCCAAGGTCAAGCTGGTCGAATTTCGGGTCACCGGAAAGCTGTCGTATACCACAGTACCCAAAGACGATGGGGCCAAAGACGGCTCCTAATCGCGGTCGGGCCTGCACGGACAACCGCCGTTTGAGATCATCGGGACGTAAGAGCTCATGAACGATTTCATCGATAAATTCAACCAGGTGCCCATGGCTCAGAAGGTTCTCCTTCTGATCATCTTGCTGGTTGGTCTGGCCGCCGGATTCTGGTTCTCGATCTATACGCCCATTCAGGACGATATCGAGTCGAACAAGAATCAGTTGAGCAAGCTCGAGCAGGAACAGAAGCGACTCGAGCGCCTCAAAGAAAACCAGGCGCGCATGCGCGCCAAGATCGCCGAGCTGCAACAAGAGTTGCTCATCGCTCGCGAGAAGTTGCCCGAGACGGCCGAGATCCCGAGCCTGCTGCAGCGCATTCACAACCAGGCCAAGACCGCTGGACTCGAAATTCAGAGCTTCCAGCGCCTGGAGAGCAAGCCGCAGCAGTATTACCTGGAGATCCCGGTCAACATGGAGCTTGTCGGCACCTTCGACGAGCTAGCCAACTTTTTCCAGTACGTCGGTCGCATGACGCGTATTGTCAACGTCAAGAACCTTTCGATGAAGCGCCAGAAGTCGGGGCTGAACCAAAACGGCGACCTCGTCGTGACTGCCCAGGCGACCACCTTCCAGCTCAAGCAGAAGCAGGGTGGCGGCAAGTAGTCATCGTGGAGGGACCGCATCTAACGGGTCCGCACTCAAGCAATGGATCGCAAGCAAGTGAACACACGTAGTCACAACATCTCTTCGGCCCGCGCCACCGTCGTACTCCTGGCGTTGCTTATGCTGGGGACGTCTGGCTGTGAGTTTCTGGGGCTCGACGGTTCTGGTGGCCAGCAGGCTCAAAACGCCCAGCAAGCCCAAAACCCGGGCGCCAATCAGGCCGCCCAACAGCAGGCGGCGACGGCGAGCGAAAAAGAAGAGGAAGAAGAGTACGAGCGCCCCGAGTATCCCGACCAGGTGCGGCGCAACCCGTTTTTGCCCGACCTGGAGATCTTCCAGCCCAAAGAACAGCTGGCAGATGGGGACGTGCGTCCGCTCGAGCCTCTCGAGAAGTACGGACTCGGCCAACTTCAACTGGTCGCCATCATCAGCGAGGTGGCCGTGCCCAAGGCGATGTTCTTGGACCCCGAGGGCTTCGGCCACGTGGTCAAAGAGGGCGATCGCATCGGGCAAAACGGTGGCACCATCGCCGACATCCGCGACAACGAAGTCGAGGTGCGCGAGATCACCGACGAGGAAGAGACCCAAACCCGGCTGACCACCCTCGAGCTGGCCAATGACGAGCTCGAGGTCCGCCAGGAAGAAGGCTTGAGCGACGAAGAACGCGAGGCACTGCGCCGGCTTCTTCAGACCGACGAGGGCCGCAAGGCCGTCCAAGAGTCCTTCGATCGCAGGGCACCCGGGGCTGCGGCCTCCGAGCGCCAGCAGAACACGCGCCGCGGCGGTTTGCCGCCCCGGCGTTGACGATTGCCATATTGAGGATGCGACGGAGGAGTCGCGCCACAGTCACTCTGAACGCTTCGATCTGGAGCTTGTAATACGATGCAACTGTTGAGCGAACATGACAGTTCACCGCTGGGCCACACTAATTGTCCAGGTCGGGCTGATAGCTCAGTGAGACTTAGGAGTCATGCCATGAGACGGAAGTTTTCTGTCGTTTTCCTGTGTGTCTTGATGGGGCTGAGCGCTCCCGTCTTCGCCCAGGGGACAGGAAAGACGAATAATCACGCCGCGGCCAACTCGGTTGGTTCGCTGGAGATCAACGAAGCCCAAGACGGCACTTATATCCGTGTTCACGGCACGAGTGACCCGACTTTTTCGGTCTTCAAATTGACCAACCCGCTTCGGCTCTTCGTCGACATCTCGGGCAGCCAGCTCGACGGTGACGCGATCACCAAGCGCGTGGGCAACGGCGTGATTTCGAAGGTCGCTCTGATCGACTTCGACGAGAATTCGCAGTCGGTCGCCCGTCTGATCATCGGCTTCGACACCGCGGCGCACTACGACGTCAAAGCCGACGGCAACGACGTGATCGTCTTCGTCGACGGCGACAAGCGGCGCAAGAGCCCCAAGAATGTCGCCAAGCTTCAAGACAAGCTCGACCAGGTCGAGTCGAAGTACCGCGCCAAGCTCGCCAGCAGCGAAGACCGCTACAACCAGGCGATGAGCAAGCTGGGCAACACGCGCAGCGAGCTCGAAGCCACCGAGCAGAAGCTCGAGCAGCTTCGCGCCGAGATGACCAAGGCCAGCGGCGAGCAGCGCGACCGACTCGCCTCCAAGATCGCGCGCCAGAGTGACCTGCTCAAAGAGACCAAGGCCGAGATCACCCGGCGTGAAAAGAAGGTCGCCCAGCTCAAAGGCGACCTCGGCCAGCTGCGCACCGAGCGTGACAAGGCCCTCCAGAAGGTCCGCAAGCTCGAGCGCGAGCGCCAAGCCGCGCTGGCTCAGGCCGAGAAGGCCCAGCAAGAGAGCACCCAGGCCCGCAAGCGCGCCCAGAAGCTCGCCAGCGAGCTCGACACGACCCGTCGTGCGCTCGACTCGGTGGCTTCCGAAAAGGACCAGCTCAAAAATCGCCTGGACACCATGGCCCAGCAGGCCAAGCAGTCCTCGCAAAAGGTCGACGCCCAGCTCGCCAAGCTCGACGCCGCCAAAGAGCGTCAGCAGCAGCTCGAAGAGCAGCTCGCCTCGCTTCGCAACTCGCTGTCGAAAGGCAACGAGTCGGTGCGCGGCGAACTCGAGAAGATCGAAAAAGAGAAAGTGCGCTTGAGCAAGCGCCTCGAGGGTCAGCTCGCCTCGCTCGAGAAGGCCCGCAAGGAAGCCAAGAGCGCCAATGAGCGCGTCGCCTCGCTGCAACAGCTCGTCGACGCTCGCGAAGCCGAGGTCGCTCAGCTTCGCCGCGAACTCGAGCAGGCTCGCACTCAGCGCAGCAACGACGAGGCCGCGCAGAACACCGCCGAGTTGGCTCGCCTCAAGCAGCTTCGCGCCAAGCTCGAAGCCGAGCAGAAGCGCGTGGCCAGCCTCGAGCAAAAGCGTGTGGCCGAACAAGAGCGTCTGTCCGAGCTGGCCCAGCGCCGCGAGCGCGCCCAGCAGGAACTGAGCGAGACCGAAGGCCAGATCGAAGCGCGCCGCAAGGAGCTCGAGGGCATTCGCACCCGCGAAGATCTGCCCGCCGCCAAGGCTGTGGCCATCAACCCCAACGAAGCCAACCACGTGCGCGACATCCGCCTCGAGACCGCTCAGGGCCGCTCGCGCATCGTCGTCGAGCTCGACCGCCCCTCGAATTTCGAGACCCTTCCCTGGAAGGACAGCCGCGCGGTCATGATCCTCAACGGCGTCGAGCTTCCCGAGAAGCTCCAGCGCACGCTGGCTCCCGACGCGCAGGGCGGCGCAGTCCGCTTCGTGTCGAGCTACACCGACGAGAGTGGCAAGGTGCGCATGGAAGCCGAGCTCGGCGAAGATGCCTCCGAAGTCATCCGCCAGGAAGGCAACAAGGTCGTCTGGGAGTTCGCTCCCCGAATGGCTGCTAACGCGCCGACCCAGAACAGCCAGATGGCCGCCAACGGCCAGCCGCGTCGCACCGACGACGGCCAGAGCTTCACCTCGGCCCCGCCGAACTACCCGCGCACCGTCGCCGACCCCACCAAGGTCAACACCGTGCCGGGCATGAAGCGCAAGCGCCTGACCATCGACCTTCGCCAGGCCGACATCCAGAACGTGCTTCGCCTCCTGGCCAAAGAGGGTGGCGTCAACATCATCACCGGTGACGGCGTCGACGGCTCGGTGACCATGCGTCTTCGCAGCGTCCCGCTCGACCAGGTCTTCCTGACCATCCTGCAGTCGCAGGGCTTGGGCTTCGAGGTGCGCGGCAACGTCATTCGCGTCGCCCCGCAGTCGGTGCTCATCGAAGAGGAGAAGAAGCGCGCCGAGGCTCGTGCCCGCGCAGAGAAGCTCCAGCCTCTGGAAGTCTTCTTGCTGCCCGTCAACTACGCCGAAGCCGGCCAGATGCAAGCGCAGGTCCAGGGGCTCCTGAGCCCGCGCGGAAGCGTCACGGTCGACGAGCGCACCAACACGCTCATCATCAAGGACCTCCCGGACAACCTGGCCTCCATTCGCGCGCTGGTCGAAAGCCTCGACTCGCAGGTGCCGCAGGTGCTCATCGAGGCTCGTATCGTCGAGACCAACGACACCTTCGACCGTCAGCTCGGTATCCAGTGGGGTGGTGACTTCACCTTCTCGCAGGGCAACGGCAACCCGACCGGACTGGTCTTCCCGAGCGTGCTCGGTGTGGCCGGTGGCGCGACCGACGGTCAGACCCCCACGGCCGGTACCGCCAGCAACCCGAACTTCGCGGTCAACCTGCCCGCGCCGGCTGGTACTGGCGCTGGTGGTGCGATTGGCCTGACGATGGGTAGCGTGGGCGGCAGCGTCAACTTGAACCTGCGCCTGTCGGCTCTCGAGTCGCAGGGCCACGCCAAGTTGGTCAGCTCGCCGCGCATCCTGACGCTGGACAACACCGAGGCGACTATCTCGCAGGGTACCAGCATTCCCATCAGCGTGGTCAGCGCCGCCGGCGTCCAGACCGTCTTCGTCGACGCGACCCTGGAACTGACGGTTCGCCCGCACGTGACTCCGGACGGTAATATCCAGCTGCAGATTTCGGCCTCCAAGAACGAGCCCGACTTCCAGAACACCGGTGCCAGTGGCGACCCCACCATCATCCGGAAGCAGGCCGAGACCGAGTTGCTCATCAAGGATGGCGACACCACCGTCATCGGCGGCATCTACACCCGTAACTCGGGTTCGAGCCTGTCGGCGGTGCCGTTCTTCCACAAGATTCCGATTCTGGGCAACCTGTTCAAGACGACCTCGACCAGCGAGCGTCGCACCGAGTTGCTCATCTTCATCACCCCGCGCATCGTCAACCGTGCCCAGTCGCTGGGCACCCAGTCGGGCGCCGGGGCGGTGACGACCGAGTAAGAATCTTGGTGATGGATTTGACGTAGGCTGAGATTTCCGTCTCAATAGAAGTATAGCCACCAGTTGGTCGAGAGGTCGTGGCTCCAGGCCATCGAGAACCCTCGAGGAGAGTAGATAAATGAAAAGCTGGACTAAAAATATCGCACTTCTTACGTGTTCGCTGCTGCTCGTAGGAGCCAGCGCGTGCGTCGAGCAGGAGCCGAGCATGTCCCTTCAGGGCAGTGTCCTGTTCGAGGGGTCCATCAGTGATGACGGCACGCTGACGTGCGAGGCCACGGTCGATCCCGGCTCGGTCGAGAACTTCTCGCCGCGCGGCCAAATCGACATTCGTGAACTCAAGGAGGCCGGTCAAGTCGGCCCCCCCTTCACCACGGGCGCCTCGCACCCCTCGTTCGTCTTCTGGGCCGCCATCCAGAACCTGCTCGAAGAGAGCACTCAGGTCGGCGCCGGCGGTGGCGGCGGGGACAACTTCGAGGGCCTCAAAGAGGACCAGAACTACATCATGGTCACCGGGGCCACGGTGCGCTTCCCCTCCGAGCTCAACAAGTTCAACGGCGCCGAGTTCGCCACCACGCTCGAGAAGAAGGAGCTGTTCACCTCCGTGCTTCCCAGCAACGAAGGCGGCGTAGTTGTGAGCTTCCCGATCTTCGGCCAGCGCGAGATCCAGGCGCTCGAAGACTTCTACTCGCAGGCTGTCCAGGCGGCCGGCTACCCCGCCGACGCCTCCAAGCCCATCGTGCCGCTCATCGCCGAGATTCAGATCGAAGGCGAAACCTTCAGCGGCCGCGAAGTCGAGTCGAACAAGTTCCAGTATCCCATCGATATCTGCCTCGACTGCACGCCGCCGGCGAACTGGGACAACGACCCCGATAACGACGAGATCGACACCTTCCAGACGACCGGCACCTGCTTCCTCGCTGAGTAATCGGAAGAAGGCGCCAGACACAAAAAAGCCGCCGGCGATTCGACGCCGGCGGCTTTTTTCGTTTCTTGTGTCGGACTCGGCCGACGCCTCGCTCACACTCTCCGGCGCGACAGGCCCACCAGACCGAGCGCGACAAGCAGCGCGGCGAGGCCGGAAGGCGCGTCGGAGGGAGCCGACGAGCAGCCACCCTGGACGCCGCGAGACGGCTTGACCAGCGGGCCGAGGCTGCTGTTGCGCTCGCCGCTCGCGTCGCCGCCGATATCACCGCCGCTATTGCTTCCGGCGTCGGTCACGACACCGGCGTCGTCCAATCCTGCGTCATCGCTCGAACCGCCCGTGTCGGCCACCGTGCCCGCGTCCTGCGAGCCGCCGGTGTCATCACCGCTCGACGTGCCCGGGACGAGCTGGATGCTCCCCCAGTTGGTCGCGCCGCTGACCAGGTCCTTGGAGCGCGTCGCCGTCTCGTAACCGCTCTTGGTCGCCGTGATGTCGACCGAGCCCAGGTCGACGCGCACTGCGTCGAAGCGGTACTGCCCCGAGGCGTTGGTCGCCGTCGACTGGCCGTCGCTCAGCGCGATGGACACGTCGGCGACGCCGCTTCCGCTGATATCGTCCGCATCTGTGTAGGCATAGCCGGTGAGCACGACCGACTCGGGGCCGGTGGGGCCGAGTTCTTTGATTTCGAGGTTCGGCTGGTAGTGCGCCAGCATCCAGGTGTAGGTCTTTCCGACCTCGCCCCAGCTCGCCGCGCCCCACTGGCAGATGCCGCGCACCAGGCAGCGGTCGCTCCCCGACACGTTCGGGTGGTCGGCGTGGCCGGCGCAGGAGTTGTGGCCGCACCAGCTTCCCACACACGAGCTCACCGACGGGTTGTCGGGCACGATGGCGTTCTGGTGCTCGGGGCGGGTGCCGTTTTTGCCGCAGCTCGCCGCGTACTCGTACTTCTCGATATTGTTCGGGTTGCTCTTGTCGACCAAGATCTTGCTCGCCACGGCCTGGGCGGCGTTGGTCGTGATCGTCATGCGGTCGTCGGAGTAGCGCTGGTTGCAGGCCGTGTCGTCGATGTGAAACCAGGTCATCCCGTCGACGGTGCGGTTGAGCGTGCGCCGGTTATTCGGGCCATAGTGGACCACGAAATACAGCGCGTAGCTCTTGGCCGCGATGGCAAACGCCTTGTAGACCTCCGAGGCGCCCGGCAGGTTGCGAAACACGCCGATCTCGGGCGGCAGCACGCCTTTGACGTACTCGTCGAGGGTCATCTCGTCGATACCCACGATGGGATTGGAGCTGTCGGTGCAGCCCTGCTGGCCGGTGTGGTCCTGGCGCCGCCCCACGCGGATGGTCGGGTTGGTGTCCGACGGGATGGTCAGCCCGAGCGGGTTGGCCTCGGCGCCGAGCACGTCGGTGATGGGAATCGAGCCGCCGCCTTCCTCCGGAAAGCTGCCGCTGAAGCTTGGCAGCCCCACGGCGTGCTCGAGGCGCTCGTGGCCCTCGTCGAGGAAATGGGTCGTGTAGACCCGCGGCGTGCCCTGGCGTCGCTGGGGGACGCGCTGGTTGACGTATCGCGACTCGAAGCGCTCGTCTCCGAGGGTCGCCTCGATGGACAGCTCGTATTTTCCGGGGGCGACGTCGAAGGCGTAGCGGCCCTGGGCGTCGGTCTGGACGACCTCGTTGGTGCCGAGCACCTTCACGGTCGCGCCCGCCACGGGCACCCCGGTGGCCGCGTCGGTCAACTGACCGGACAGCTCATCGGCTTGGGCGCCCGCAGGGGCGATGCTGAAGAGGAGGGCAGCGCAGGCTGCAGTTGCGCAACTCGACCAACGATGCAGCGAATTCATGGGAGGCCTCGCGTGTGGCAAAATGTGCGTGTCACGCGAGGACTATAGTGAACTCCGGCCTACTTCGCCACCAGCAACACTTCCTGGAAGACCGCCGGATTGTCGATGGCGGTCACGCTGCCAAACTCGTGCTCGAGGCGCTCGAGGGCCTGGTTGATCCAGCGGATGAACAGCCGGTTGGAGGCCACGGGAATGCTCTCGGAGACGCGCTCCAACAGCGGCTCGAAGAACGCCTTGCCGTCTTTGTCCCACGGCGCCTCACGCACGACCTTGGTGAGTCGCTTGAGTCCGCCGGGGCGAAGGGGCCGAAGCGAGGCTTCGCCGCCGAGCAAGAAGTTGGCCAGCCAGGTGGTCACAAAGGTGTCAAAGGTCACCGCGACCGCCTGGTTGAGCGTGTCCTCGGCGTAGACCAACTCGGCGAGTGTGTCGAGCGTTTGGCGCTCGACGGCGAAGAGCCAGACCTGCTTGAAGGCGATCATGCCGATGCGAAACGCCGCCGAGTCGAGCTGGTCCTGGGACTTGAAGATCTCGAAGGTCACTTCGTCCCACGCAAACGTCGGCCGCGGGCGCGACAGCGAGTCGGCCAGCGCGCGCTCCGAGCCGTCGAGCAGCGAATAGCGGTCGCCCTCGACGATCGACAGGGTGGGGCGGTGCTCCAGAGACTCGAGCCGGGCCTGCAGCTTGCGGGGCAGCGAGAAGCCGACCTGGAAGATGCGCTTGATTGGCAGCTCGGCCAGGTGGCCGGCGGCCACTTCGATATTGGCGCGGCTCAAGAACTCGAGCCCCAGGCTCAAATACCCGAGCGTGCGTCGGATGACCTCGCGGCCACTCTCGACCTCGCCGGGCTCGATGCCGTCGGCGATCATCGTGCGGTTCGTCAGCGAGCCGACCTGGTAGACCACGCGCTGGACGACCTCGGGGTCGTCGACCTTGGCGAGCGCGCGCACCGCGTAGAACTCCTCGTCGTCGAACTCGTCTTCGAGCACGGCCGGCAAGTCGAGATGTTCGGGCTGCAGGCGCTCGACATGCTCGTCGGGGTTGGCGCCTGACTCGACGCGCTCGCGGTAGCGCTGCGGGTCGATATACGAGTAGACCTCGACGGCCTCCTCACGGGTGACGAAGCCAAACTCCTCGAGACGGCTGTTGCGCCACTTGTACGCAAACTCCTCCATCTCGCTCATCAGCTCCCAGCGCACCGCCTCCAAGAGCGTCCAGGCGAGCACGCGGTCGGCGGCGTAGAGCCGGTCGATGAGCGTGCGAAGCAGGGCGGCCTTGTCCTCGTCGTCGGGCAGCACCAGCGCGTACACCCCGTCGGGGCTCGTGGCGATATTGCCCTCGAGGTGGTCGGGGATGCGCCCCTCGTCCATCTCCTCGACGTGCAGGTGCGTCTTGAAATAGATCGAGAGCACCTCCGGGTCGAGCTCGCGGCAAACCTGCTTGAGCTTGGCGTCGCTCGCCTCGGACACCAGCGCCACGAGCCACTTGTCCATCTTGTCGGCGATGAGTCGGTCGCGCGTCCAGCAGTCGAAGTCGACGAAGTTCTGGATCTGGCGCGGCGTGGCGTAGTGGATCAGGTCGTAGGTCTGGTCCCAGCCGGCGCTCTTGATGAGCCCGTAGAACACCTGCGCGTCCAACTTCTGCAGGTAATCGACCGGATCGTCCATCTCCATGATGGCCTTGACCTGGTCGGCCGGCTCCCCGGGCGGCAGGCTGCGCTCGATATGGTCGAGCGGGGAGTTCTGGCGGTGCTTGTCGAGCTTGATGACTTTGTCGCTCATAGTGTGTATCGGCTGTGAAGATTGTGCTCTTTTTGGCGTCTCGGTTCTCGAAGGCCTGCTACATAAGCAATTAAGGACATAGGGGCAGCGAACCGAGACCATATGGCAACTCGCAACCCTTATGTCCTTAATTGCCTAATTAGAGGGCGCCTCTAACTCTGCAAGGCTTCCAACGATTTGCAACGCCTACAACGAACGACTCAAACGCCTTCTTCCAATCGCTCGTCGATGAGCGCCAGCGTCTCGTCGACGCCGTAGACGCTGACGAAGGTGCCCACGCGCGGGCCGCGATCCTGGCCGAGCAGAAGCCGGTACAGGGTGCGGAACCACTTGCCCAGGCTCACCTCGTTCTCCTTGCCCGCGCTGTAGCACGCCGACTGGATCTCCTGGGCGTCGTTGCCCTCGTAGCCCTCCAGGAACTCACGGAACTGCTCGAGGGCGGGCATCATCTCGTCGGCCGGCAGTTCGTACTCCTTGGTGGGCAGCACGAAGTCGCGGTAGTAGCGAAGCGCCCGGTCGATCATGTCGTCGATGATCTCTTTGTTCTGGTCGGCGTCCTCGTCGTAGCGCTTGATATACTTCCAGACGACCTCTTTGTCGTCGGTGTTGAGCACGTTCACCAGGTTCAAGAGCATCGAGTACGAGATGTCGGCCTCGTAGCCGACGTCGTCGCCCGCCTCGACCTTGTCGTGCTCGACGAACCAGGTCGGGTTGTCGAGCTGCTCTTCGCCCTCGGTGCGGCCAAATTCCTGGCGCGCCTCCAAGAACTTGTCGACGCTGCGCGGGATCACCTCGAAGTACAGCTTCTTGGCCTTCTGCGGGCTCTGGAAGATGAACCAGCCCAGGCTCTCGAGCGGCCCGTAGCGCAGCCACTCGTCGATGGTGAGGCCCTTGCCCACGCTCTTCGAGATTTTCTGGCCATTTTCATCCAGGAACATCTCGTAGAAGAAGCCCGCCGGCGGCTCGCCGCCCAGCTTGCGCACGATCTTCGCGCTCAGCTCGGCCGACTCGATGAGGTCCTTGCCGTACATCTCGTAGTCGACGTCGAACACGTACCAGCGCAGCGCCCAGTCGACCTTCCAGCCGACCTTGACGTTGCCGCCGGTCACCGACATGCGCCCCTCGTGGCCGCACGAGTCGATGTTGCGGAAGCTCTGGTCACAGGCGTACGAAATCTCGCCGTCCTCGGGGTGAATGTCGGTCACCCGCGTGGTGTAGACCTTGCCGCAGCTCTCGCAGATGGGGAAAAACGGGCTCCACGCCTCGCGGTTCTCCTTGCGAAGCGTCGGGGTGATCACCCCGCGCACGGCGTCGTAATTCTCGAGGATCTTGACCAGGCCCTCGTCGAACACCCCGCCGCGATACTGATCTTTGGACGACTTGAACTCGTAGTCGAAGCCGAACGAGTCCAGAAAGCCGCGCAGCTTGGCGTTCATGTAGCCCGAGAAGCTGTCCTCTTCCTCGAACGGGTCGGGGATATCGCACAGCGGCTTGCCCAGATGCTCCAAGATCAGGTCTTGGTTGGGGATATTCTCGGGCACCTTGCGCAGCCCGTCCATGTCGTCGGAGAAGGCGTACAGCTTGGTCGGCAGATCCGAGAGGTGCTCGAAGGCGTGGCGCACCCAGGTGGTACGCGCCACCTCGGCGAACGTGCCGATATGCGGCAGCCCGCTGGGCCCGAAGCCAGTCTCGAGCAGCACATGCTCGTGTTTGCGATTGGTCGCCTCTTCGCGCTCGATCTTCTCGAGAATGCTGCGTGCTTCTTCAAATGGCCAGCTGGTCAATTCGTCAGACATATGCTTCCTCTCGCATTGCAAAGGGGCGATTCAGGCAAAGGTACCCGCCTTTTATGAGCACACAGGTGTGTGAGTCAACCCCACACGATGTCGCCTCTGGCGCACGAGCCTGTGGATGCGCGAGTAGCCGACTCGAATTTCTTTACGGGGTAGCACTGCGCCATTAATCTGAGCGCGGGTCGCGCGTGGCGGTCGCCTCGCATCTGCATAACTCGGCGTGGCCGCGCTAAGACCCACTGAAGTGTATGTTTGAATGGATATCTGTTTGCCTCAAGGACATGTCATGCCCATTACCGAGTTGGATTCTGGTCCCTTCGAGATTCGCCTGCGAGACGATGCCAGCGACGCCCGCGTCGGCTACACCTGGGTCGAGCACGCCGAGGGCAGCTCGACCTCTTATTACGTGCTCCTCGATAAGGTTCCCCTTCCGCTTCCCTACGGCCCGACGGTGATCTTCGAGCCGGTCGCCATGTCCGGGGTCGATAATTCCAAGGCCTTCTTGGAGTGGGTCCACAAAAATGGGGAACTCGGGCCGGATATCCACCGTGCCAAGATCCAAGAGAACTACGAGCCTTGGGAGGAGTGAGTCACTGCATCAGCGCGCGTGCTCGTCGAGCATGCGCGCGAGCTCGGCGGGACTCAGGATTTCGAGGCGCAAGTGGTCTCGGTTCTCCGGAGTGTTCGCCAGGTGGTGCTGGACGCGCTGCTCGGCCCACGCAGGAAGTGTGTCGAGGTGCTGGGCGACGAGCGCGATTCCCTGACAGGTGATGCGCTCGAGCGGGCAGGCGGCGAATTGGGCGAGGATCTCGGCGCCCTCGGCGGTCGCGCCACGACGAGACGACCAGCTCAGCGCGCTCGCCAACAGCGCTCCCCAACGGTGCTTGATATCTGCCCATCGCCGATGGGCGAGGTCGGCGAAACGCGCCGCGGTCGCCAGATCGCCGCTTCGCCACGCAATGGCGGCCTCGAGGAGCCCCACCAAGCCCGAGATTTTGGGCAGGCCGAGGAGTTCGACCGCGTCGACCCATCCCTCGTCGACATCGAGCGGCCGGCCGAGCCGATAGAGGCTCGCACGCTGCAGGTACTCCAAACGCGCCTGGTAGTGCACGTGGTTGACTCTCCGTGCCAGCTCGAGGTGCTCGCTCGCCAGCTCCAAACAACGCTCGTAGTCGAGCTGCTCGAGTCGCGCGGTCGCCTCGGCGATCATCGACGCCAGTCTCGCGGTCGGACGGCTCTTCGTCGCCGCCGCCCGGCGGTGACATCGAGCTGCCTGCTCGTATCTCCCCTCGCGAAAGTGAAGCATACCCATCCAGCCGGCGTAGGTCCCGTGGACTTCGCGCTGGTCGACCTGTTCCACCCACGGCTCGATGTCGGCGAGGGTTTCTTCGTAGCGCGCCGTCGAGCAGGCGGAGGCCACGCGCACGCGGTACATCTGCCGGCGCAGTTCGAGTTGCCAGTCGTCGAAAGCCTCGAGTTGGTCGATACGGTCGAGCACTTCGGGCGATGGGCTCCGGCACCCTAGCCGCGCCAGGTACACCAGCTCGTAGACCTTTGACGACTCGAGGTGGTCTGCTCGCCAATGGTCGGCCGAGCGCAGCCAACCCTCGAGTTTCTGCGGTTCACCGGTCGCCAGGGCGAGCGTAGCCCATTCGTCGAGCAGCCGCCGAGCCGGCGCTACGTGGCGTGCGCGCTGCAACATCGCCAAACTCTGCCTGAGCACGGCGATCGCCCGCAGCGTGTCGCCGCGGCGATCATAGTGCCGGGCGACCAGCGGGCCCTCGGCAGCGATGGCGTCGACGCTGTCACCGCAGAGCAGGTGCCAGAACCGCTGCGGGCTTCCCGGCTCGATCGCGCCGGCCAATGTCTTGTGGATGTGCTGGAGGTTCGCCGAGGTCACCGTCATCTCGCCGAGAGGATCGTAGGCCGGCGCCCGCGAGCCGTCGGGCTCGACGCGCACGTAGCCACGTTCGAGCAACGTCTCCAATTCCGCCTCCACTCGCCAGCGCGCCGCGCCCAGCCAGCTCGCCAGTTGCTCGTCAGACGCACGACCCGCGCCCAGGTGCAGCCAACGCATCAACTCGAGGCCGAACTCGCCCACCTCACTCTTCGGCGGAAGCGGGGGCAGTGGGGCCGGAGCCAGAGGTTCGCGCATGTGGTCGAGCGACGCCGGGCTCACCTCACACTTGTCGTGGCGCCAGAAGACAAGGCCGCGCCGTTGCCAGCGCGCGAACTGGCGCACCATTGCGTCGATATGCCCGCCGGTCTGCTCCCATAGAATTTGTGCAGCCCGGCTCCGCACGCGGTGGAGCCGCTCCGGTCCGTCGAACAAGTCGACGAGTTGCTCGGGCCGAGGGGGACGGGCCTCGACGCTGGCCTCGTCGGCGTCGAGCTGGATGCGCACGACTCCGCAGTGTCGGTCGAACTCGTCGACCAGCCGCCCCGTCCAGGCGTCGACTCCTGGCTCGACGAGGACGCGTCCGTCGTTCGCCAACAGCTCGGCCAGGTGGGCCCGATACGTCGCGCGCGCCTGGTCGAGCGTTGCCCCCGGGTCGAGAGCACCCTGCAGCTCGGCGGGCATGCTCCCGAAGGGCATCTTCGAGGCGCCGAGCGCGACGACTTGGCAGCCGCAGGATGCGAACGCTTCGGCCAGCGCGCGACGGCAGTCCCCCGGGCGGCACCCGTGTCGAAGTCCCAGGCGTACCCGACGTTGGGCCTCGATGTCTCGGCGCGCCTCGGTCACGAAGGGCAAGCTGCTCCAGAGCTTGCGTACCGCACTCGAGGGGCAGGCGGGCGGGGAGCGCCGCAGGGCGTGAAGACTCTGGAGCCGCTCGGCGGAATTGGCCGACAGCAACCCTCGCACCGCGTCGAGCACCGCCTGGGGTATAGCCGGATGACGGCACTCCAGCGCGGGCGAGGGGGTGCGCAGCCGGGCGCGCATCAGCTCGGGCAACGACGCGGTTGGGTGGGGCTTGGCGCCGCTGAGGGCTTCGTAGCACATCACTCCAAAGGCGTAGCAATCGCAGGCCACGGTCGGTTTGGCCCCCCGAAGTTGGGCGGGCGACATGTACGCGGCCGTTCCGTGCAGTCGGCCCACACGGGCGAGCTCGTCGGTGTCTGCGGTCCAGTTCGACAGTCCGAAGTCGAGCACGGTGGCTCGATGGTCCCGGTCGACGAGCACGTTGGCCGGCTTGAGGTCGCCGTGGACGATGCCGGCCGCGTGGATTTGGACGAGGGTCTCGGCCACCTGGTTGATCACGGCGACCAACCCGTCGGCCGCCGAGGTCTCGTCGGCATCCTGGTGGCCCGGAAAGTCGACGCCCTCGACCCACGGGGTCACCAAATAGCTTCGTCCTTGGGCGATGCCTTCGTCGAGGAGCTGGACGATGCCCGGAACTTGCAGTCGGCGCAGGATCGCCGCCTCTCGCCAACGCTCGGTCAGCGCGGCGTGTTCGAGCGTCGCAATCTTGACGGCCACCCGGCGGCCGGTGTGTCGGTCGTATCCCCGCCACACCTCCGCGTCGTGACACGCCACGAGCTTCTCTTCGAGTGCGTAGCGTCCGTCGAGTTCGTCAGTCGGCTCCACGGTGTTTCGCCTCCTCGGACGCCAATGGGCCCATCGCGTGCACCTGTGCCTCGCGGCGCTCCAGCGCGGCGATGTCCTCCTGGGCCTTGCGATAGCGACGGTAGTGGTTCTTGTGTTCGACCAGATTGCCCAAACCGACCAGGTCGAAGGCCTTGGCCTTGCTCGGCGAGCACTTGACGGCCTGGTCGAGCACGTGCCCGGCGAAGGCGTCGGCTAACTCCAAATTCAGGGGGCGGCCGTGCCCGTCGCCGGTGAGCGCGAGTTGGACGAAGGCGTGGGCCGCACGCCTCAGATGGTCGCTGATCGACGGGGCGGTAGGGTTCTCCATGGCCAACGCGCGCAGCACGTCGGCGCGGGTCACCGCCGCTTCTCCTCCTCGCGCACGTGCCATGATGTGGGTGCGTCGCACGACGTTGTCGAGTTGGCGCAAGTTGCCCGGCCAAGACTGCTTTTCGAGCTCGAGCAGCGCCGACTCGCTGAACTTCCAGTCGCCTGCGTCGAGTTGCTGGCTGCAACGCGCCAGCATGAACCGGGCCCAGTCGGCGATCTCGTCGCTGCGCTCGTCGAGCGCGGGCACCTGCACCGGAAGCACGTGGATGCGGTAGTACAGGTCGCGGCGAAACCGCCCGGCCTCGACCTGGCTCATCAAGTCGACGTTGGTCCCCACGATGAAGCGCACGTCGGCGCGTCGGTCTCCCCCGTTGTCTCCGAGCACCCGGTAGGAGCGGTCTTCCAACAGTTGCAGCAGTCCGGCTTGGGTATCTGCCGACAGCTTGTCGATCTCGTCGATGAACAACGTTCCCCCGTGCGCGCGGCTGACGGCGCCGTCGACGTTGCTGGTGGCGCCGGTAAAGGCCCCGCGCTTCCAGCCCATCAACCTCGCCATGTGCATCGTCTCCGGGATGGTCATCAAGTCGAGCACCTCGAAGGGCCCGTCGGCGCGCGGGGACTGCGCGTGGCACCAGCGCGCCAGCCTCGACTTGCCCGTGCCCGTCTGGCCCGACAGCAACAGCGTCTCGCCGTGGCGGGCGAAGGCCGCCAGAAGCTCGAGCACCGGCGTCATCGTCGGGCCGGCCACCGGCAAGAGCTCATCGGTCTCGAAGCCTTGGTTGGCTCGCGGCGGGCGAGTCAGCAGCCGCGGCGCGGCGGCGTCGACGACCGTCTGCAACGTCTCGACGAGCGCTGGTGGCGGAAAGACCTCGCCGATCTGGTCGGCGGCGTCGAACTCGAGGGTGACCATCCCTGCCAGAGCCTGGCTCAGGTCGAGCAGCGGCAGCACCAGAATGTGGGAGGCCTGCTGGTCGAGGTAGCGGCGCACGCTGGCGGTCAATTCGATGTCGTCATGTGACGCGTCGAGGTCCATGCGCTCGCCGTCTCCGCTCGGGATGATTACCTGCAGCAAGGCCGTGTCGATAATCAACGCTCGCCGCCATCGGCTTACCCAACTCCACAACTCCGCCGAGCGCACCACATCTCCGGCCTTGCCGCCGGTTGCGAAGGCGTGGGGGATCAGGCGCCGGTAGGCGCGCGAGGAGCGCAGGTGAACGCTGCCATGGACGACCTCGGCGCCCCTTGGCGCCTCCAAGTCGTCGTTGTTGCGGCAGAATCCGGCGAGGGCCTCCATCAGTTCCACGGAAGCCTGCTCGAAGCTGGATGCGTTTGCGACGCGCTCCAGCAATTGACGTAATCTTGCGTACATCGCCGGTACACCCGATGGAAAAGTGCTGCCGTTCGCGTGCCGAAGTCGACCCGCCTGACGGCTGGATTGGAGGATGTCGAACGCCGCCGATTGTGCAGTGGTGGCGCACTCGGTGCAAGAGCCAACCCTGAAAACGAGCGTCATTCGCCGACAAAGTGAGTGTCATTCGATGACACTCGGGCGTCGGTGGATGACGCCGTGAGCCGGCCGTGGGGCGTCGTCGATTCGCCCCGTGATTTCTTTTTGCAGGGGTAACGGATTGGAAATGCAGGGGAAAGTGTGGGGTTCGGCGCGCGCCGCAGCGCCTTGGTATGCGGATTGCTCTACAGGGAAGCGCAACGAGAGAAACCTCACCAAACCGATGGAGAATACGATGTCGAAAACCGTATCAATGTCGCCCGTTCGTACCCTGGAGAAGCGCGCCTCGAAGCTCGGCGCCGACAAGGCGCTCGCCGCGCCCAGCCTCAAAGAGATGCTCGCCGCCATGAAGGGGGCGCCGACCACCAACCGCTGGGACGTGGTCACCTCCTATTCGGAGGACAAGCTCAACCAGGTCCTGAAGAGCCAGTACGACGCCGACAAGCTGCTCACCGAGGTCGTCATCCACACCGAGGGCGTCGACCCGTTGACCGACAACAAGTTCCCGCTGGTCGTCACCCTCGAGCTGGGCGCGCCGCTCATGCAGTTCGTCCCGGGCCAATCGGGATGGGCGAAGCTGACGATCCCGGTCGACTCGGGCAACTACAAGATCGCCAAAAAGGACCCCAAGCCGATCCCGGACAACGTCTATAACCTGGAGGTCACCGTGCCGCTGGCCGCGCTGGACGGCTCGACCGGCAAGGTCGACCACGGCGGCGATGTCATCGCGTTCGTCGAGGGCAAGGAAGAGCAAAAGCATATCATCTTGCACTTCAACAACTCGGCCCAGAGCACCTACAAGCTGCAGAAAAAGGACGACCAGCCTCGGCCGATCGATGACATTCTCAACGTCTACGTGCTTCCCAAGCTCAAGGCCTATTTCGCCGAAAACGTCGACCAGGTCGAGTACGCCTTGACGAGCGTGTCCAACAAGAAGCCGCACGGCGACGTCATCCTCCAACCCAAGTCGTTCGTGTTCGCCTCGGCCGGCGGCTCCGACAACGGCGTGCTCAGCCTCTACATTCAGACCGACGGCAGCGGCAACCAGCCGGGCAACCTGCATCCCTCCTTCCAGCCGGGCCACGTCGAGATGCTGCCGGTGCCCAAGGGCCACACCGCCTCGGTCATCTTCTCGTACGACCTCATCGCCACCTGCTACGTCAAAAAGCAGCTCGAAGCCGCCGGCTTCCATGTCAGCCTGGACAACTCCGCCGAGGGGATCGCGCTGACCGTGGCGGTCGACAAGAGCATCATCAAGAATGCCTCGCACGGCAATTTCTGGGGAAGCTTCAATGTCGACGGCATCGACGCCAGCCTCAAGAAGGACCCGATCAAGCTGGTCATCAAAGACGGCAAGATGAGCGTCAGCTGGAGCTTCAAGCAGACGCTGGGGTGGAACCGCATCATTCCCATGGCCAAGACGGTGCCCTGGGGCAAGGTCGACCTGAAGATGTCCATGAACAAGACGGTGCCCTTCTCGCTGAGCGACGAGGTGGCCAGCGCCAACTTGCACATCACCTCGGCCGACTACCACATCTCCACCGAAGCCCAGAGTTTGCCCTGGTACGACCACCTCATCGGCGGCCAGAACAGCCTGCCGTCGGAGCTCGAGGCGGACAACTTGTCCCTGTCCTTGCCCGCCATCGACCTGAACTTGGGCGGGCTGGGCTTCTTCCCCATCACCAACCTGCTCTTTCCCGGCCAGCACGTCATCGACATCGACAAGTCCACGGGCATCGAGATGCCCCACGACTTCTTGCTCACTGGCCAGATCGCCACGGGCAACCCCAAGGCGCTCGTCTCGGCCAATTACCTGCTGGAGATGGCCTCCACCAACACCCTCCAGAGCACACCGCAGACCAAAGGGGCCTCGGCGCTGCTTCATGACGTGACCACCCAGGACAAGGTGGCCGCCCAGGTGCTCGACCTGGTGGCCGACGGCGACCGCGACAAGCTGCAGGGCTGGCTCGACAAGAACGGCTACGAGGTCACCGGCGACCAGATCCAGGCCTCCGTCCAGGCGCTGAGCTCCGGGCAGGGCGACGACATCTCCATCTGGGGCGGCGTCTACGAGGTCGAGGCGCCGCAGCGCTTCGAAGACAAGAAGCTGACCGTCTTCACCAAGAGCCAGCGCGTGGAGCTCGACGGCAAGAAGGTCGACTACACCGTCGAGGCCAGCAACAAGATCCGCTGGCAGAACACCGCCGGCGAGACCTTCGAGATCACCTTCCTCGACCACTTCGACGACCAGGGCCGCCCGGCGGCGAACACCTTCGAGGGCACCATCACCACCCCCGCCTCCAAGCCCAAGGCCAAGCCCACCGTGGTCGACTTCAAGGGCACGATGGTCGTCTTCGAGGAGGAAGAGCACTGGCACGAGCTGGCCGAGACCGAGCAGGCCGTCATGGTCATCGCGCTCATCGGCTCCATCTCGGGCGTGCTCATCGGCATCGCCGGGCTGCTCAAGGGGACCAAGGCGGGCAACGCCATCTCCGAGTCCTTCAACAAAGGACGCGAGAAGCTTCGTGAACGCGCTCGGGAGCGGGCGATCGACGCCGCCGATCCCGACGCGGAGATGTGGGACGAGGCCACCGCCGATCTCGACCGCGAGGCGCGCCAGGAGATCAACCGGGAGCTGACCAAAAACCGGCGCAACTACAAGGATCTCGACGTCAACGAAATCGCCGAGAACTTGCCCGACTCGGTCACCGAGGCCTTCGAGGCGCGCTTCAAGGAGCGCTTCTGGGAGGTCGCCCGCTCGCGCATCGAGGCCGAGCTGGGCGGCATCAGCAAGCTCATCGACGTGGACAGCTACAAGGAGCAGGTCCTCGAGCAATATGCCGACGCCAAGATCGACGCCATGCTCGACGGCGCCGACGGCTATTTCGAGAGCGTCAAGCGCGCCACCGCCGCCGAATTCAAGGCCGAGATCTTCCGGCGCGACTACGAAGCCAAGGCCCGTGAGGTCCAGGAGGCCACGATGGCGCGCGACGCCACCGGCTCCGAGATCGAAAGCCGCCAGGACCGGGTCGACGAGATCGAGGAGCAGCTCGACGACGAGAGCCTGCCCGACGACACCCGCGAGGAGCTCGAGCGCGAGAAGGCCGAGCTCGAGCAGGAGATCTCGGACAAGCAGGACGAGCTCGACCAGCAGGAAGATGACCTCGCCGACAAAGAGGAGGCGCGCGACGAGGCCGAGCAGAACAAAGAAGACGCCGAGAACGAGCAACACGATGCCGAGCGCCAGGCCGAAGAGCGCCGCGCCGAAGTCTTTGGCGAATAGGAGCCGACCATGACCGAATCGACGCTAGATAACTCACTCGCGGGGGCGGCGCAGGCCGCCGCCCCCGCCTCGACACCCGAAATCCACGCCCAGGCCCGGGCGCTCACCAAGGCGGGGGCTAGTCTGCTGTCGCCCTCGGAGGGCTACCGCGTCTACGACGTCGGCGGGCGCAAGATCGTCTTGTCCGCGCTCGACGCGGCCGTCTCGCTGGGCGAGGGCACCGACCTGGGCGGCGACTTCACCGATCTCGACGAGCTGGTGGTCTTCTCCGAGGCCGTGACCGTCTCGGGCGAGGTCGACGCCAACGCGCTGGCCATCGCCACGCACACCATCGACACCCTGCCGGGGTCGAAGCCTTGCTTGAGCACCGCCGGCACGCCCGGAGCACATCAGCCCCACCCGGCCATGACCGGCGACGGCGACCGGGGAGGGCCCGGCGGCCCCGGCGGCGACATCGCCGTGTACCTGGAGATGCTGTCCGACTCGGCCCTGCACCTGTTCTACGACGCCGCCGGCGGCGACGGGGGGGCCGGCCAGGACGCCAAAAAGGGCACCGGCGGGCCGGGAGGCCCGGGCGGCAACGGCGGCACGGTGCATGTGGGCTTTTCCCACCCGTATGCCAAGGCCCTGGCGACGCTACGCGAGTGTGCGGCCGCCAAGCACGCCTCCCAGCGCGCGCGGTTGGCCAAGCAACTCCTCGCCCAGCTCGACGGCGACGAGCAGTTCGCCGACGAGACCGCCAAGCTCGCCAAACTGGTCGACGACGGCCACGGCCGAGACGCCGACGCGCTGCGAGGCGTGCTCCAGGCTCTCGGCTACGGCCTGCTGGGCGCGCTGGCCGCCCTGCGCTCCGAGCTGGTCGAGCGCATGGACGTCTCCGGCGGCGGCTACGGCGTCGGCGGCAGCGGCTCGAAGAGCGACGGGGACAACGGCAGTCGCGGCGAGCCTGGCAAGCGCAGCGCTGACGCCCTCGTGCTCGCCGAGGCCGGCGATCGGCCCACCGACTTCGTCTTCGCCCACCCCGACCAATGCGACATGCTGCTGGCCAAGGCCGAGATGGCCTATTTCACCGGCACCGACGAGCATCTGCAGAGCGCGATCATCTGGGCGCGCCGCGTCTTCGAGCGCACCTCCTTTGCCAAGGACCTCGACGACGACTCGGCGCTCCGGGCGCTGTACGCCGACAAGCAGGCCTCGTTGGGCATCCACGCCGGCATCGAGCAGTTGGCCCAGATCAACGATCGCGCCGGCCAAATGCTCAACCAGATGAAGGTGGGCAAGGACTACTTCGACCACGCCGCCACCTGGGCGCCGTTGACCTCGCTCGACTTTCTTCGCTCCATCCTCGACCAGCAGTTGAGCAACCTGGAGACCATCGAGGCGTCGTATACCGCCTACTTCGATGCCCTCGCCGAGCAAAAGGCGACCTTCAAGCAACTGCGCGCGATGCGCGCCAAGGCCCACCACGCGATCTCGGCGGCCCGCAACAAGCTCGAGATGCTCGAGGGGATGGCCGACGACACCGCCCGGGCCATCGAGCTGTACGAGCCGCAGATCGAGGCCAAAAAGGACGCCCTCGAAGAGGAGTTGGCCAAGGCCAAAGACGACATCACCTCCCGGTTCAGCTTCAACTTCAACGACCTGGTCAACGGCCTGACGATGGTCGCCTTCGCCCCCCAGAAGTTCATGATCGCCTTGCAGGTCACCGACCTGCTCTACAAGGGCGCGTTCACCGTGCCCAACGACAAGGGCGTCGACGTCAACAAGAGCTACCTGATCAAGCACGTCGCCTCGTGCAAGGCCGACGTCGACTCGCTCATCGAGGGCTACGAGCAACAAAAGGACGGCAGCGTCAAGATCGACGATCCGGGCGCGGCCAAGCTGGTGGTGGCCAAAAAGCAGCTCGACAAGTTTTTGGGCGAGTTCAGCGAGCGCCTCGGCGACCAACTCGAGGCGGTCGACAAGGCCTTCGACGCCTATATCAACACGATCATCGCGCGCAATAACCTGGTGTTGCGCTACAACGCGATCGTCAACACCGAGGCGAAGTACCTGCAGCGCATCGCCAACTACGAGCAGAAGCTCGACGAGATGAGCGACGAGGGGCTCGACAAGCTGCGCCCCGACTTGCCCGCGATCAGCAACTTCATCACCCGCATGTACTACGATGCGCGCGACGAGGTGTTGCAGACGCTGTATGGCTGCTCGAAGGCGTATCGCTTCTGGGCGCTCTCCGAGCACGATCTGCTCGAGGAGAGCTTCGCCGGCTACCTGCCCCCGCAGATCAACGCGGCCATCTTGCGCGGCGCGCAGACCAAGCTGCTCGGCGAACTCGAGCGCGCCGTCGAGACGCTTCGCCGCCCGCCGCAGCACTTTCCGCCCCCGTCCAACCCCCAGGGCAGCGTCGAGCTGTCGCTGAGCGACGAGCAGGTCGACGCGCTTCGCCAGGACGGGGCGGTCATCTTCCAGCTCGAGCCGGTCTACCCTTGGACCCCGCGCAGCGAGTCGCCCTTCGCGGGGTGGGCCAATATCCGCCTCGACAAGGCGCGGGTGTGGCTCCCCGGGGCTTCGACGGCCGACGGGGTGTTCAACATCGATATCACCCAGATGGGCACCGAGGAGCTGGTCGACCCCAACGGCGCCAGCTACGAGTTCACCCACGACCCCATCCACATCAGCTTTCGCTACCGCGATGGGGAGACGCCTCAAATCATGGAGGACGGCGACATCGGCACCGGCTCCCAGCGCCGGTTTGCGCCCGTCGGGCCCTTCGCCTGGTGGCGCATCGAGGTGAACGACACATACAACTCGGAGCTGAACCTCGAAAATCTGGAGGGCATCACCCTGGAGTTCTGGGGGACGAACTACACCTTCGGCTAAGTGCAACCGCGGGAATCCCTCGCTCCGAATCACATCGGGGCGAGGGCGTCTTGCTTTCGGAGCGAGAGCATCTTGCTTTCGGAGCGAGAGCATCTTGCCCTCGGAGCGAGAGCATCTTGCTTTCGGTGCGTGGGCATCTTGCCCTCGTGTGAGAGTGCAGGGGGCCCTCGTATGCGAGAGCATCTTGCTTTCGGTGCGTGGGCATCTTGCCCTCGTGTGAGAGTGCAGGGGGCCCTCGTATGCGAGAGCGTCCCTACCTATGGGTTTGGAATGCAATGATGATGGAACAACGGACACACCGACACAGATCGCACGCGCCGCGCCTGCCGGCCGGCGTCGCCCTGCTAGCCCTGGCGGCCTGCCTGCACGTGCCGTTCGACGCGCCGGCTCAGGAGCCCGCCGACCAGGAGCGGGAGCAGACCCGCCGAGAGCTCGGGCTGACCATCAGCGGCGGCGCCAGCCTGGGCGCCTACGAGGCGGGCATCAACTGGGCGCTCATCAAATACCTGCGCTCGGCGCAGGCCCGCGGCGACGCCATCGCCTACGACCTGACCACCGTCACCGGCGCGTCGGCCGGGGCGGTGAACACCCTGCTGACCACCGTCAACTGGTGCAAGGATTTCAGCCAGGAGCACCGCGGCCAGCCCGACGGCCAGTGCGTCTCCGACGAGCAGGTCATCTGCAATGACATCGACGACAATATCTTCCGCAACACGTGGATGGCCGTGGGCTTCGACGCCGACCCCTCCCTGCTGCCGCGTTCGGCCGACGGCTACCTCGACGACGACGGGCTGTTCACCCGGCGCGCCTTCGGACGCAGCCTCGAGGTGCTCGACCGTGAGCTCGGCGAGTCGAATTTTCGACCGGAGTGCTCGCTCGATAACCTCGGGATCACGGTGACCCGGGACGTGCCCGGCAAGCTGACCAAGGGCGGCCTGCAGACCTACAACCAACGCTTTGTGGTGCCGTGGCGCGTCGACGTCGACGACGGCGGCGAGCTTCGGTTCGCCTACCAGCCCATCCACGACGGCGAGCACCCGATCCACAACATCTTGCAGTTGGCGTCGGTGCTCGACCCCTCGACCGGCCAACGCCACGTGCCGCGCCGCATCGTCTTCGACGCGGTGGAGACCTCCAGCGCCTTTCCGATCGCCTTTGCGCGCAAGCAACTCTACTACTGCGCGCTCGAGTGCTCACCGCAGCACGGGCTGGTCGGCTCCCAGGTTGTCGTCGACGGGGAGGTGTTGTCGTGCCCGGACATCGAGGGGCAGCCGGCCCAGATCTGCTGGGGCGACTTTATCGACGGCGGGGTCTTCGACAACGTGCCCCTGGGGCTGGCGGCGGCGATGGCCGAAACGCGCCGGGCGGCGCGACACACCCCGCAGGCGCCGATGACCTACCTGTATATGGACCCCGACCAACGCCGGATGCACGGCGCCGACCCCACCAAGACGCGGCGGGCGATCCGGGGTCCGGGCTACTCGCCGCGTGGGCTGTCGTTTTACGCCGAGTGGCTCGAGGGGGCGATCGACTCGGCGCGTAGCTCCGAGCTGTACCACACGTTGCTCGACCACCTGTGGAACGAGGGCGCCGCCGCGCTGGCGGGCCGGGTGGCCCAGACCCTCACGCGCACCTCCCGGGTCTACGCGCGCGCCGCCGAGCTCGGCGTCGCCGACAAACTGACCGCCTCCGAGCTGTCGGCGGCCGACCGCCAGGCCCTCGCCAAGCTCGGGGTGCGCCGCCCCGACGCGTTCGCCCAGCAGCAGTTGAGCCTGTTGGCCGACAACCCCCAGCCGTCCGCGAGCGACGCGCCCACCCAGGCGTCGCGCAAAAAGCAGGCCTTCGCGCTCCTCGAGGCGTTCGACGAGAAGGTCGAACTCGACGCGGCCGACTACGCGGCCACCCACCCCTGCCATGCGGTCGCCCTGGCCCAGCAGGCCGACGACGAGCGCCCGGTCGCTCCCGCCGGCTTCGCCATCGACGATTCCCTGCACATCGCTGCCTTCACAGGGTGCCTGCTGGCCGACCGACACCGGCTCGCCGACGCCTTCTTCGGCGCCGACGGCCACGCCGCGGCCGAGGGGCTGGCTCAACTCTTCGGGTTTCTGGCGGTCGACTACGCCGAGGCCGAGCATCGCGGGGCGCCGAGCACCCAACCGCTGCGCGCGATGATCCTCGACGCGATCGTCGAGGCGGCCTCGCTCGCCTTTGTACGAGCCCCCTCGTTGGCCCCGGCGATGCGTCACGAAGCGCGCCAGATGGCTGCACACGCCGCGTTGGCTCGGCGCCTGCAGTCCTCGGTGGAGAGGGGGCGGCGCCTCGTGCTCTCCACGCGCTTGTCGCCGGTCGTGGGCGACTACTTCTCGGCGTTCGGCGCCTTTTTGGACAAGGGCTTTCGCCACTACGACTACCTGGTCGGGGTCTATGACGCGTTGCACTCCATCGCGTCCTATCAGTGCCAGCGCCAGAGCTACTACGCGCCCCACCCGGTGAGCCGCGTCGGTCGGGTGCCCACGCAGACCCACCTGAACCTGTGGAGCGAGGTGACCCAACGGTGTGTGGTCGAGCGGATGAACGCCGCCGCCGACGCCCTCGGGGTCGACGAGGTGGCCGACGCACACTTTATCGTGGCCTCTCTGGCCAGACAGGAGGCCCAGGTCGCCCTGGGCGTCGACGGGGCGAAACGGGTGTGGGCCGACTTGCGCCGCGCGCTCGACAAGGACGACGCCACGGTCGACAACGTGCTCTTCGTCGAGCAGATCCCCCCCGGCAGCCCGAACCTGCAGGCCCTCCTGGAGGTGATGATGGGCACGCGCGCTCCCTGCCAGAACCACCCGGCCAACGAGACCTGCCCGACCGAAGTCGACCCGGACGCGTTCTTCGAGCGACTCGCCGACGCCGGGTTTACGCCAAGCCCCAACGGGGTGGTGGCGATGATCCTCGACAAGGCGCCGGGCTGGTACTTCGACCCGGTGCGCCAGATCACCCGCCGCATGCGCGCCATCGAGGCCAGCGACAAGTTCGCGCCCGGCGTCGCCCTGTTCGACGGCGCGCAGACGGGGGTCAACATGGCCCAGAAGGTCGACCGGGTCGAAGCCGAATTCGGCCGCCCGGTCGACGACGGGCTGCACTGGCTGGCGCCGTACTCGGCCGCCGAGCCTGCCTTCTGGACCCAGACGCTGCTGCCCAACGAGCTTCGGTTGAACGTGGCCACCCAACGTGAGCGCAGCGCCCGCGTCGGCTTCGAGGTCCAGTGGCGCTTCGCCGAGTTGGGGTTTGCCGACAGTGGCCAGGCGCTGGGCGGGCTGTCGCCGCACTACAGTTGGAACCGACGCCGCCACGAGGTGGGCATGGAGCTGCTCGACTACTCGGTACGCGTCGCCAGCGACGCCGGCATCCACGGGGCTCGCCTGGGCGTGCACGCCAGCTACCTGTGGGACGACCCCGCCGGTGACTGGCTGGCAGTAGGGCCGAGGCTTGTTGTCCACACCCGCTTCGTCGACTTCGCGGTGCGCTACAACCATGCGTGGAGCGCGGTCACCGACCCCGACGGGCGCTCGGAAGTGCTCATCGGCCTCGGGTTCACCGGCCTCGACCAACTGGCCGGCGCCGGCGTCTACCTCGCCCCGGAGGCCACCCGGGCCTACGACATCCTCGAGCAGGCCCTGTGACGGCGCCCCGGCGGGTTCACCCGACCGATGAACGAGTCTGAGCAGCTAATGCGAGGCGGCCAATCTCCCACAAGAGCCACGACTCACGACTCGAGACCGGCGCGCAGCGCCCCCACGACGACATACTGATGCGTCTGCCGGCGAAATTCGCCGGCATGGGCGCTGCGTGTTTGCTTGTGATTGTGAACAGTCAACGGGCAAAGCCCGCCCCGTTTTCAAGCCACCTCGGATAGGTCATGCGCTACGCACATGCCCACCCCGACGCCACGACCTCCAACGACGCCGCTGCGGCACTCCCATGGCACAGGCCCATCTTCACGCCACATCCGAACTACGACGTTCCTACGAACCCGCACCGGGCAAATCCGACCGTTTCGCCACAAGGACGAAACTGCCGGCTCGGCCTCCGCCGAGCGCGTCGAAGAGGTACAGGCCGACATCTCCTCGAAGATACGCTCGCTACGAAAGCTCTGTTTTGCGGATCGGGAAACCGTTCCGCCGCAGACCAGGTTCTGTTCGACAACTCCGGACCGAGCCGAGGCGAGGGGATTCGGTGCAGATTCGGAGGCCGTCTGACGCAGGCGATGCAGCGCATCGTCGAGGACAGACGGCGCCGAAGATGCACGAATCAACCGCCTTCGGCGACGGGAGTGAGTTGTCGAACAGAACCTTCTGAGCCCAACCGGCTCAGCCACCAGCGTGTGGGTTAAGGCTAACGACGACCCACCCGCCCGTTTCAAATTTGTGGGGAAATTCGTGGCCACGATACATCCACCCCTCATTACGGTTTTCGGCAAAAACCAAAAATTGTTGCGTCTTTTTTCTGAAATCGCCCCGTGGCGGCCGTGCAGGGCGGTTTTTCTCTGTTGCTCCGATCGGGGGGGGCGAGGTGCGGGGGCGCCTCGTGTCAGTGCGCGCATGGTGGGTTGCCGAGCGCGCGCGCCTTCGGGTAGTCTGGTCGGCACAACACCGACAACGAAGTGGCCGCAGGCCGTCGGGTAGACCATGACCACCAGCTGGCACGCGCATGGTGCGCGGGCGAAACAGCGGTGGCGTTTACCAATGGGAGGACGACATGTCGACACCGAACCTGGATCAATTGACCCCGACATTGCAGGCGCTCGACGCCGCCGATGTCTCGGCGCCCCACGGGATGCCGATCGACGTATTCTTGGCCGAAGCCGAGGCGCTGGTCGCGCTGGCGACGCGCGCCGAAATTGCCGCCAAGCTGACCCACGTGGGCGTGGCGGACGCACGCTTGGCGCGCTTCGAGGTCGCGCTGGGCGCGGCCCGCGAGGCGCAGGCGGCGTGGACGCAGGTGCGCAGCCGGCGCCAGACCGAGGAGTTCGAGGCCGCCGTGGCCGACGGCGAGTCGCTGCGCCGCGACATGCTGCACGCGTGCAGTTGGAACCTGCGGCGCAACCGCAAGGTGCGCGAGGCGCTCAAGTTCGTGCGCGAGGGCGACGGGCACGCCGACCTCGCCCAGGACCTGCACGACCTGGCCAGCTTGATCGACAATAACCGTGCTGCCTTCGACAGCGACGGCTCCTTCGACGCGGTCGCCGTCGCCGAGCGTGCGCGTGGGGTTGCCGCCACGCTCATGGGCGAGTCGGCGTCGTATCGACTGCGCTTTACCAGCGCGGGGGCCAAGGAGATGCGCGACCGCGCGTTCACCTTCCTCGACGACCTGGTCCAGGAGGTGCGCGAGGCGGGCCGCTACGTGTTCCGCGACGACGAGGAGATGGCGCGGCGCTTCGCCAGCAGCTATTGGCGACGCTTCGAGGACAACGACGTGCTCGACACCGAGCCGACCGAGCCGACCGAGCCCGAGCAGCCCGCCGAGCCGGTCGACGTCGACACCGACCGCGAGCCCGTCCCCGCCGAAGAGTAACCCCTCCCAGAGATCGGCCGCGCGAGCCCAGAGACGGCTCGCGCGGCCCCAGAGATGACCCGGCGCAGGCCCAGAGATGGGCCCGCGCCGGCCCAGAGATTCTCCACCCGACCCCAGAGAAAGTCCGCGCGGGCCCAGAAGTTGGCCCACGCCGGCCCAGATCCTTCCCCTCCAAGTCCAGAGACGCCCCGCGCCGGCCCAGAGACGTCCCGCGCGGGCCCAGAGGCGAGTCGCCCCGGTCCAGCGGGGAGTCGACCCGGGCCCAGAGATCAACTCAGACCAGAGATCAACTCAGACCAGAGATCAACTCAGCCCCACTCGACGTCGCCCGACTCGGCGTCGCGGCGCATCGCGAAGGGCACCACCTCGCGAATGTCGGCGGCGCCGCAGGCGAGCATCAACAGGCGGTCGACGCCGACGGCGACCCCGCTCGAGGCGGGCATGCCGCGCTCGAGGGCCGCTAGAAATCGCTCGGGCATGGGCATGTCGGGCAGGCCGCGCTCGCGGCGGGTCTCGAGGTCGTGCTCGAAGCGCGCGTGTTGCTCGACCGGGTCGGTCAGCTCGCCGAAGCCGTTGGCGAGCTCGACCCCGCCGACGTACAGCTCGAAGCGCTCGGCGACGCGTGGGTCGGCGGGCTTTTTGCGGGCGAGCACGGCCAGCGGGGTGGGCCAGTCGGTCACGAAGACGGCGCCGCGGTCGGCCAAGAAGGGGTCGATGTAGGTGACCTGCAGTTCGAAGAAGAGTTCGTCCCATTGCCTATGCGTGCCGGCGCGGGCGAGTGAGCGGGGCGAGAGCAGGTCGTTCGCCTCGCACGCGGCGTACAGCGCGTCGAAGTCGAGGGCCTCGAGCAGGTCGAAGCCGCACGCCCCCTCGACGACCTGTTGCATGGTCATGCGCTCGAACGGAGCGCTCAGGTCGACGCGACGCTCCTCGTCGTCGGTGACCACCATCGCCTCGTCGCCGAGCAATTCGCGTGTGAGCGCCTCGACGTCGTCGATGATCGCCTCGACCGGCTCGCCGGCGCGGTACCACTCGAGCAGCGTGAACTCGGGGTTATGCAGCGGGGTGACCTCGCCGTTTCGCCACACCTTGCACATCTGCCAGATGCGCTCGAGCCCCTCGACGAGCAGGCGCTTCATCGCGAACTCGGGGGAGGTGTGCAGGTAGCCGGAGACCGACAGGTCGCCGTGGCGGTCTTCGTACACCGCGCGCACCGGGTCGAGGTGGACGTCGGTGCCCGGGGCGGCGACCCAGTTGGGGGTCTCGACCTCCAGAAAGTCGCGCGCGTCGAAGAAGGCGCGGATCTGGCGGTTGGCCCGGGCGCGCAGGCGCATCGCCTCTTCGAGCGACAAGCTGCGTGCGGCTGACAAGCTGCGTTCGCTGGCGAGTGAGGGCGTCCGAGGGGTGTTGGAATCGGCCATGGCGAGTCTCGGTGTATGCAATCGTACTATTGAAGCGTCAACGGCTTCCATTCAAGGTGGGCACAGATTCACAACAACTCACGATAGGAAGTGCGATGCAAGATGCCCAGAGAGTATTGTCTCGGCTTGTGCCGGTCGGCGCGCTCGTAGCCGCCCTGGCGGTCGGTGCGGTGGCCTGCGACGATGACGACGACACCAACAACACGCCGGCTCCGGCCGACACGGGCCAAGACGCCGCGGCCGACGTGGGCGTGGACACAAGCGTCGACGCCACGCCGGACACTACAGCGGACACGGCCCCGGATACCACCGCCGAAAACCAGGCGCCCACCGCGGTTATCGCGGCGCCGACCGAGATCGAGGCGACCGGCACGATCACCTTCGACGGCTCCGGGTCGACCGACCCGGACGGCGACGCACTCAGCTACACCTGGGAGGTAACCTCGGCGCCGGATTTGAGCCTGGCGACGCTCGACGACGCCAGCGCCGAGATGCCCACGTTGCTCGCCGACGCGGCCGGAGAGGTCGTCATCGAGCTGACCGTCTCCGACGGCGAGTTGGAGGACACGGCCACGGCCACCGTGACGGTGACCTGTCCGGCGCCCGTCGAGGTCAGCGGCGACATCGACACCGACACGACCTGGCCCGCCAACGGCTACGGCTGCACCCACTACCTGGTCACCGGCACGGTGCGCGTGCTCGAAGGGCTGACCATCGAGCCGGGGGTCAACGTCTCCTTCGAGCAGGGGACGGGCATGCGCCACAGCCGCGGGGCGACGTCGCCCTTCGTGGCCGAGGGCACCGCAACCCACCCGATTCTCTTTACCGGCACGACCGAGAGCCCCGGCCACTGGAAGGGATTGCTCATCTCGAGCGACCTGGCCGACAACTCCCTCGTGGACGTCATCATCGAGTACGGCGGCTCGGAGGCCTGGTGGAGTGATGTGCGCGCTGGCAACCTGAGCGTGATGGACCTGACCACCGGCGGCACCGTCGCCTCGGCGTCCATCGAGCATACGACGCTGCGCCACAGCGCCGACGCCGGGCTGGTCACCGCCGAGCAGGGCGCGTCCTTTCCGGTCTTTAACGCCAACGTCGTGACCCAAAACGCGGTGCCGGTCTCCATCAACGCCAACCAGTTGCAGTGGCTCGGGGCGCCCGGAGACAACGACTTCACCGGCAACACCGACGACTATATCGAGATCCACGACGCCACCACGGGCAACCGGGTGGTCGACGGGCAGAACTGGGTCGATATGGGCGTGCCGTATCACTTCACGGACAACGTCCACGTCCTGTCGGCCGCCGACTTGGTCGTCGAGCCGGGCGTCGAGTTGCTCTTCGCTGAGAATACGGCGCTTTATGTCGGAGGGACCATCGAAGCGGTGGGCACCGCCAGCGAGCCGGTTCGTTTTGCCAGCATCCTCGACCAGGATGGCGCTTGGAACGGCATCCGGATCGAGAGCAATAGTGTAGTAAACGTCTTAGAGCATGTCGTAGTCGAAGACGGCGGCCAGAGTCGGATCGGCGCGGGCGTCGACGAGCCGGCGAACCTGACCCTGTTCAAAAATAACGGTCGAGACGCGTCGATTACGCTGCGCGACAGTGTCTTTCGCGACAGCGCCGGGGTCGACATCACCTTCCAGAACGAGAGCTTCACCGACTACCAGTTGCGTGATTGCTCGAATGTGACCTTCGAGACTCCGCCGGTCTCGTGTCCGTTCCCCGCGCCCTGATCTGGAGTGGGAGCGAGTCGTATCGGGAGCGCGGTTCGTCGTTGTGGCGAATCGCGCTCATTCGTTTCTTGTGGTGAGTGTGGCGTGCAGCCAGATGAGCTCGGCGCGCGAGTCGAGCCCCAGCTTGTCGAGCGCGCGTCGGAGCAACGTGGCCACCGCCCCGGCCGACAGCCCCAGCCGATAGCCGACGGCCTTGTTGCTCTCCCCGGCGCCGACCAGGCCGGCCACCTGGCGCTCGCGCAGGGTCAGGGCGCGCGGGTCGCTGACCTCGTGCGGGTTGGCGTAGGCGACTAGGTAGCGGCGCCCGTCGCTGTCGAATCGGTCGACCAGCGACCATCGCCCGTCGATGAGCCCCTGCCACAGCGACAGCGCCTCGTCGTCATTCTGGCGAGTGGAGCCGGTGCGCGCCGCTTCGATGCGCTTGGCCGCTTCGCGCAGTGTTTGGCGCGCGTTCGGCGAGCTGGCCGCAGGCTCGGCGTGGATCACTCCGGCGCCCGGCTCGAGCACGGCCTCGGGGTCGACCGGGTTGCGCGTCAGCGCGCGCCGCAGCCGAAAGGCGGCCTGCAGGTGTGCGCCGATGCGAAACCAGCGCTGCCGGGTGGCCTTTGTGATGGTCGAGATCTCGCGAAACGGCGAGTTGACCGCCACGCCCACGCCGGTGGGGCCGGAGGCGCTCAGCCCGAACGTGTCGGGGTAGCCGTGCGGCTGGACATGCTCGCCGTAGGGCGGGGCATCGGCGGGGCGCTCGTAAAACTCGCTGACGGTCCCGCAGAGGATGCCCGCGTGGTAGAACTGGCGGACCTGTTGGGGGGCGCTGTCGCGATTGAGCGCCAGCGTCGCCTCGACGAACTCGTCGGTGACTTGCGCGGCCGCCCAGCCGACGGTGTCGACCCCTTCGTCGGGACGACTGGCATCGTAGCCGTAGACCATCACGCCGAAATCCCCCGGCGCCAGGCCCACCAGCGACTCACACAGGGCGTCGTACCACTGCTGGGCGTCGCGCTCGATGCAATAGGCGGTTTCGACGATATGGATCAGGTCTCGTGACATCGGTTGTACCGGGCGAGGGCTGCGATCAACTCCGAGGTGGAGCTGACGTCGAGTTTGGAGAGCATCGAGGAGACCTGCGAGCTGACGGTGTGGCGCGAGGTGCCTCGCTGCCGGCCGATCTCGGTGTAGGTGCGCCCTCGAATGAGGAACGTGGCGACTTCGCGCTCGGCGTCGGTCAGCGCGTCGGGCCACTTGCTTGGCACGAGCGGGACGCTGAGGACCGCGAGGCCGCGCGCAACGGCGTCGCGTTGGCCTCCGTCGTTTGTGAGTTGCTCGGGTGTGCCCGACTCGTTCGACATCTTGGTTCACCTCGGTGCTGCGAATGGGCGAGTTTCGATGGGTATGGTGGGGTGCAAAACACTCTCTGGCAAGGCGGCGAGTCCTCGCGGCGCGATTCGACTTGCGTAGGTTGGGCGTCGCGTAATAAATTTATCGCCGTTCAACTGTGTTATTTTTCTGAGAATCTTTTGTTCCGTCGGCCAGACCGGCTCGGTCGAGTCGGAGCGGTCCTCGCCACACATTCGGAGAACGTAGATGCCTGCATTCGAAACCCTCGTCGACCTGTTCGAGCAAACCATCGAGAAGTACCCGAACAACCGCCTGTTCGGCGAAAAGAAAGATGGCCGCTACCAATGGACGTCGTACCAGAAATTCGGCCAGAAGGTCGATGCCTGTCGCGGCGCGCTCGCCGCGCGCGGTATCGGCAAGGGTGACACGGTGGCGGTCATCTCGGACAACCGTCTGGAGTGGGCCGTGGCCGCGTACGCGACCTACGGACTCGGCGCCAAGTACTGCCCGATGTACGAAGCGCAGATGCCCAAGGACTGGAAGTACATCCTCGACGACAGCGACGCCAAGCTGGTGTTCGTGGCCGACCAGGACATCTACGAGAAGGTCCAGGACCTCAAAGACGACATCGAGACCCTCGAGCACATCATCTTTTATGACGGGGCGACCGACCACCAGGACTACTTCGGCAATATCCTCGAGGACGGCCGCCACAACGCCACGCCCTCGACGCACCCGACCAAAGACGACATCGCCACGTTCATCTACACCTCGGGCACCACGGGCAACCCCAAGGGCGTGAAGCTGAGCCACTGGAATATCTGCTCGAATATCCAGGCCATCGGCGACATCTTCCCGCTCGACTCCGACGAGACGAGCCTGTCGTTCTTGCCGTGGGCGCACAGCTTCGGCCAGACCGTCGAGCTGCACCTTCTGTTCTCGCGCGGCGCCGCCCTGGGCCTGGTCGAGGACGTGTCGACCATCGTCGAGAACCTCTCGGAGGTGCGCCCGACCATCCTGATGAGCGTGCCGCGTATCTTCAACCGCATCTACGACGGCGTCCAAAAGAAGATGGACGCCGAGGGCGGCTTCAAAAAGAAGATGTTCTATGCGGCGATCGACAACGCCAACAAGAAGCGCGAGGAAAAAGAGGCGGGCGGCGTCGGCTTCATGACCGGCATGAAGGACAAGATCTTCGACAAGCTCGTCTTCAGCAAAGTGCGCGACCGCTTCGGCGGCCGGCTCAAGTACGCCATCAGCGGCGGCGCGGCGCTCAGCCCCGAGGTCGCCCGCTTCATCGACAACCTCAACATCCAGGTCTACGAGGGCTACGGTCTCACCGAGACCTCGCCCATCGTCTCGGCGAATATCCCCGGCGCCCAGAAGATCGGCAGCGTCGGCAAGCCCATCCCCGGCGTCGAGGTGTTCACCCGCCCGGTCGAGGGCTACCCCGAGGGCACCGGCGAGGTGTGCGTGAAGGGCCCGAACGTCATGCAGGGCTACCACAACCTGCCCGACAAGACCGCCGAAGTGCTCGAAGAAGACGGCACCTTCCACACCGGCGACCTGGGCCGCGTCGACGAGCAGGGTTTCCTGTGGATTCTGGGCCGCGTCAAAGAGCAGTACAAGCTCGAGAACGGCAAGTACGTCGTGCCCGGACCCATCGAAGAGCAGCTCAAGCTGAGCGGCTACATCAACCAGATCATGATCGAGGGCACCAACAAGCCGTACAACGTGGCGCTCATCGTCGTCGACGAAGAGGCGCTGACTCAGTGGTGCGAAGAGAACGGCGTGCCGCGCGAAGAGGCGCTCGACCACCCGAAGGTGCGCGAGCTGTACGCGACCGAGCTCAAGCGCTTCGGCAATACGCTCAAGGGCTACGAGCACCCGCGCGCGTTCGCGCTCATCGACGAGGAGTTCTCCACGGAGAACGACATGCTCACGCCGACGCTCAAGCTCAAGCGTCGCATCGTGATGAAGAATTACGGTGAGAGGATCGAGGGGTTGTATAAAGAGGCTGCGGCGGAGTGAGGTTTGGGTTGCCGAGGCGGCGTCGCCGCCTCGGCAACCACTTCTAGGCCTTCAACCTCTCCTGCAACGCCTCCGCCTTTTCCAAAGCCTCCTCCTCCCTCGGCTCCAAGCCAAACTCCCCCAACATCGCAGCCTTGTCACGCGCGGCCGCCGCGCGGCTGAGCACGCCCAAGAGCTTTTGCTGCTCGGAGCGCGCCTCGGCGTCGAGTTCGGCGTCCGAGGTCGAGCGGTACGGGTCGAAGCGGCCCTGGTCGTCGATGGTGATCTGGGCGTCGACGTCGCCCACGTCCATCGTCTCGATGATGTACTCGATGCCCGAGGCGCTGGCGTGGAGCGGCAGGCGCAGGAGCGTGGTGATGGTGCCCGAATTGGTCGAGGCGAGCGTCGAGCCCAGCCCGTCGACGACCTCGCCGATGGAGACGCCCATGGCGGTCTCGACCTCGTCGACGACGCCGCGCGAGGCGAGCGGCGGAAGCTCGGCGCAAAACAGCACGTTCTGGCCCTGGTCGCGCAGCCACACCGCCCAGCTCATGAGCGCGCGCAGCGCGGTGAGTTGGCGCTGGGCGTCGCCGTCGAAGGTCAGCTCGTGGGTCGCCCATTCGGGGGCGCGCGCGTCGCCCGACAGCCACAGGACGGCGTCGTACTCGTCGGAGCGAGTGCGTGCGGCGTGTACTCTGGCGGCGAGCGCGTCGTAGGCCTGCGGGCCGGTGTAGGTGTCGAGGATGAGGTTCAGGCCGCCGTGGGCGAGCGGCGAGAGCCGGTCGATGGCCGAAAAGCCGGTGGCCAGGGCGGGGCGGGTGCCCGAGAGCTCGGCGAATTTGGGGGCGCGCAGCTTGAACGGGATGGTGTCGAGGTCTTTGCCGGCGGTGATCGCCAGGGCGTCGACCGAGGACTGTCCCTGCTTGGGCGCGGTCACGTGGGCCGACTCCTCGGTCTGGAAGACCTCGACGCCGGGGCGCACCCAGGCGGGCATGCCGAGCAGCATCGCGTCGACGGTGCGCCCGCCGGCGTGACGCCTGACCGCGGCGAAGACCTCCTCGCCGCCCTCCGAGCGGATGCCTAAGGCATCGCCGGTGCGCGGGATGTCGTCGCCTACAAAGGCGCGCACCCATCCGGATTCGACTTCGATGATCTGGGGCGACCGTTCTTCGTAATCGGTAATATCCATGTCATTTTTCCGGCGGCCGAAAATCAACGAGCCACCCAAACCGCTCCAGGAGGTCCTCGGCGACATACTCGAGGCCTGCGCGGTGTGGGTGGCTCAATGTTGCGAACGGGACGAAGTCGCGAAACGCGCCGCTGTCGGCGGCGTTCCAGTATTCGTCCTCGTCGAAGATGTCGACCTGGAGGTCTTTGACGCTCGCCGCGAGCAATTCGAGCTCGGCGATCATCTGGGCGCGGTCGGCTTTGCGCCGATCGACCGATAGGGTCCAGGTCTCCACAGGTGTCCCGCCTTACTCTTCGATTTCTTCTTCGAGTTCGGCTTGAAGCTGCTCGGGCGTGGGCGGCCCCTCTTCCTCGCGGCGCTCGAGGCGCTCGCGGGCCCACTCGCGAAGGCTCTTGGCCTTGTCGTCGAGGGACTGCTTGAGGAAGTCGATGCCCAGGTACTTCTCGCCCAGGATATAGGCGCGCTTTCGGACCGAGGTGTCGGGCAGGTCGGCGGCCTTCTCCAGAAGCTCGAGGCGGGTGTTCTCCTCGAGGTTCTCCCACTCTTCGTCGAGCAGGTCGAGCGCGCCGCTGGCGACGTGGTCACCGCCGTAGCCGCGCACGGTGTTGGGCTTGAGCAGCTTTTTGAGCAGATCGAGGGAGTCCTTGCCCAGACGCGCCAGCCAGACGACCGCGCGGCGGCGCACCGAGCCGGGCAAAAAGCGAATGCTCAGCCGGTCTTGCTCCTGGGCGTCGGTGTCCAGCGGGTGGTCGTACTCGTTGCGCGGGAACGGGATGGCGTTCTCGACGACGATCTTGCAGACCTCGCGCTTGAGCGTCTTGTTGAGGCTGTCGAGCTTCATGAGGAAGTCGAAGATCTTCTTACCCTTGGCCCCGATGGCCTCTTTGGCCGTCAGGATCATCAGGATAAGCTCGATCGACTCCTCGTTGCTGATCTGGACGTCTCCGAAGACGCCGTCGCAGGCCGGGATGAGGTACTTTTCGGCCTCTTCGTAGTTGTCGGTCAGTCGTGGCAGCCAGATGATGCCGCGGCGAAGCCCGAGGTAGTCGCGGCGAGTCAGCAGGCCGTTCTCGCCCAGCCAAGCGGCGAGCATGAACAGACCGGGGCCGGGCTCTTGGCCCTCCTCCAGGTGCATGTTGACCTGCAGGCAAGCGTGGCACAGCTTCTCTTTGACGTGATCTGAGATGCCTTCGGCAGCGACCACGCGGCGGGCAAAGAGGCCCAGGTAGTACGGGTACTGCAGATAGCGCCAGATCCGCTCTTCGTTACTGCCACCGATGGGATAGTCTGTGCTCTCGATGAGCGCGTCGGTGGCCATCTCGATGAGTCTCGGGATTTCTTCGTCCGAAGCATCGAGATTGCGTTTCAGAAAGGTGGTCGTATTCAACCGAAACCTCCAAATTGGTATCGTGAACCGGCCTGGAAGCAGCTCTGGACTACTTCAAAGAACGTATGGTGGGAGTAGCGGCGAAACACCGCGGCGTCGTTTTCAACGGTTGCAACCAGCAACGCCCCGGGATTATTCGTGATGCCGTGTCCGTGGCCTGGGGGCGTGGCACACGTTAGTAGGCTGTCGGCATAGCACGTTCAGCGCGGGATCGCAACTTCCGGACAGGGGAACCCACCCCCAGACAACTTGTCCAAAGACCTGAAGGGTAGTAACCACCCCACCAAGGTGCTACGATACGCGCCAGCGCGCATCTCGAGCGAATCGAGAGGTGCGCTCGACTTTGAAACCGACCGAGGTTCAGAGGCTTATGAGTGACCACAACGGCAACGAAAACCCGCAAATGTCCGACGACTCACCCGAGTTCGACCGGATGCTCGACAGCATCGAGAAGGCCGAGTCGGCCCGCAAGCGAAAGGGGCTGATCTTTTTGCTCATCGGCCTGATCATCGGCGCGGGGATCTTCGCGCTCGCCTTCATGTTCCGCGACGAGGTCTTCGGCCCGGCGGTCGACATCGAGGAGGGCCAACAGGAGGTCATCGCCAAGACCGACGACCCGCAGTGCCGCGACATGATCGCGCAGGTCCAGGACTTGTCGGACCGCTACTTCAAGCTCGAGCCGAAGATCGAGGACAAGCTTTTGAGCGAGGACGCCGCGGCCATCCAAGAGATCCGCGACGAGGTCGCGCGGCTGCAGCAACGCCTCGACGAGATCGAGGAGTTCTCCGGCGAGGCCAACTTGCGCTTCGACGAGTCGCGCGCCCAGCTCAAAGAGTGGTTCGACTACGTCGAGCTCGAGCTGTCGTTCATCGACCGGCTCGCCCGCGAGCAGCTGGCCAAATTGGAAGACGCCAAATTGGAAGACGCCAAATTGAAAGAAGAAGGCGAGCCCGCTAAAGAGGACGGTACTGCAGACAAGGCTGGCGAAGAGGCCGACAAGAAGCCCGAGGGGATCGTCGTCGAGAAGGGCGAGGCGACCAAGAAGAAAGAGAAGGCCGAAGCCGCCAAGGAAAAGAAGAGCAAGAAGACCCCCGAAGAGCGAAAGCAGGGCGCGCTGGTGGCCATCCACGACGCGTTCCAGAAATTTCGCGTCTGGCACTCGAGCTCGCTGCACCCCTGCGGCGAAGCCGACGAGGGAGAGACTCCCTGGCGTCCCAAGAATGAGACACGAGACTCGCAATGACATTGACGTACCTCAAGCGTGCCGCTGTTCTAATCGCCGCCCTGGCGTTCACCTCCTGCGGCGGTTGTGACGACGGCGGAGGCAACAACGCCACCGACAGCGGCATCAATCCGACCGATGTCAGCGACGTGTCTGACGTCGAAGAGGATACGATCTCGTGTACGCCCAACGAGATTCTGCGCTGCACCGCCGAGAACACCCCCGGCGTCGAGCGCTGCAACGCGCAGGGCAACGGCGTCGAGCAGTCGAGCTGCGGCGACAGCCAGGTCTGCCGCGAGGGCGCCTGCGTCGACGTCACGTGCGTGCCGGGCACGCGCCGCTGCGCAGATCCGGGCCAGCCTCAGGAGTGCAACGACGAGGGGTCGGCCTGGGAGAATATCGAGGCGTGCACCGACGGCGATATCTGCGAGGAGGGTTTCTGCCTGAACCGCTGCGAGATCGCCGACCGCACCAACAGCTATATCGGCTGTGAGTATTGGGCGGTCGAACTCGAAAACCACCTGCTGAACGACTCGCGCGACGACGGCGAGCCGCTGCCCGACGACCAGCGTCCCCCGTTTGCCATCGTGTTGGCGAACACCTCCGACAGCTACGACGCCGAGGTCACCGTCTACACCGAAGAGGGTCAGCTCGCCCAGGCGGTCGGCTCGCGCACCGTCGCCTCCGACGTGTCGCTGCCGGGCATCGACTACGTGACGGTGCACTCCGAGCTCATCGACGCCGACGGAAACCGTCTGCAGGGCCCGATCTCGGGCGATATCGACAAGCTGCCGCTCCCCAAGGGCACGCTGATGACCTTGGTGCTGCCGCACCGAAGCGTCGAGTTCGGCAAGAGCACCCTCGACTCGCTGGCTTATCGGGTCGAGTCGACCCAGCCGGTGGTCGCCTACCAGTTCAACCCGCTCTGCTGTAACTACAACTACACCAACGACGCCAGCCTCCTGCTGCCCACCAGCGCGCTCACCGAGAACTACATGTTCATGAGCTACGCGGTATGGAACGGCAGCCAGAGCCGGCTCGACCAGCCGTATTCGTCGACGATGACGGTGCTGGCGACCGAGCCCGACACGCAGGTCTCCATCCAGCTGGTCGCGCCCAAGGGCGCCGGCTCGGGCGAGAACGGCCTTCGTCCGTACTCCGAGCTCATCTACCCGTTCGACAGCTCGCGGGTGAACGGCCCGGACGCCAACGGGCGCATCAACGTGACGATGCAGCCCTTCGAGGTCTTGAACGTCGCCGGCGCCGGGGTCGACCCGGTCGAAGATCTGACCGGATCGCTCATCGAGGCGGACAAGCCCATCGCGGTCTTCGGCGGCCACACCTGCGCGTTCGTCCCCTTCAACCTGTCCGCATGTGACCACCTCGAGTCGCAGCTCTTCCCGCTGGAGACCTGGGGGCGCCGGTTCATCGCCGCGCCGCTCAAGCTTCGCCAGGAAGACGCCTCCAACAGCCGCGAGGGAACCTACTGGAAATTCCTGGCGCGCGAGGACGGCACCCGCATCGACGTGGGCATCGACATCCAGCGGCCCAACGTGCTGCCGCCGGCCGACGAGGGCGTCAAATCGTGCGAGGAGTTCGCCACCAACGCCGAAGCCGGCATCTTCGAGCTCGACGCCGGTCAAACCTGCGAGTTTGGCTCGCGCGACCTGATCGTGGCCGAGGCGAGCCAGCCGATCATGCTCGGCGCCTTCCTGAGCGGCCAGTCGAGCGTCAGCGAGAACGCCGATTGGGGCTCGCACGCGGGCGACCCGGCCTATTATCTGGTGCCGCCCGAAGAGCAGTATCGCCGCGACTACTCGTTTTTGACCCCGGCGACCTACTTCCAGAGCTACGTGACCGTGACCACCCAGCCGGGTGTGCCGGTGACGCTCGACGGTGAGCCGATCAACCTGAGCGACTACGATTACGAGGAGAACCTCACCCGTGGCGTCGCCCGGGCGCACATTCCGGTCGAGCCCGGCCCGCACCGTATCGAGGCGCAGGTGCCGTTCGGTATCGTGGTGTATGGGTACGACGATTACGTGTCTTATGCGTATACGGGTGGGTTGAACTTCAAGAAGTTGACGCCTTGGAACTGAGGGGTTTGGGGTTTAGGGGTTGAGGGGTTTGGGAGATGGGACGGCGCGGGTTTGGGGAGAAGGTTTTGGATGAGTGGATGTAGAGTGATTCGGGGGTTTGCGAACGGATCGAAATCATGTAATCGGGCCCAGTCAACTGGTGGTCACCGATTCATTGCCGCCCCGTAGATACGCAGTCGTCGTTGCTGTTACGCAGTTGTAGTTCACTCAACCACTGACCCACTCAACCACTCTCGAATGATTCAGCCCGGACATATCATCGGCGAACGCTATCGGCTCATCGAGCAGATCAGCCAGGGTGGCGTCGGTACGATCTGGAGAGCCCTGCACGAGCAGCGGGGCCTGGAGATTGCGCTCAAGCTGCTCAAGCCCGAGATGTCGCGGCTGCCGCACCTTCGCCGCCGGTTTGCGCGCGAGGCGAGGGCGGCGTCGCGCCTGTCTCACCCCAATATCGCCGTGGTCCACGACTTCGGTGTCGACGACAACAGTCAGATGTTCATCGGCATGGAGCTCATCGAGGGCGACCCGGTGACGCGCTGTATCGAGACGGGGCTCTCCCTGCTCAACGTGCTGCTGCTCGCCGACCTGCTGCTCGCGGGGCTGGCGCACGCGCATGCTCGCGGCGTGATTCATCGCGACCTCAAGCCCTCCAATATCCTGCTGGCCGGCTCGTCGCTGCCCCACGAGATGGGCGTCCCCAAGCTCGTCGACTTCGGCATCGCCAAGGTCTCCTTCGAGGGGAGCGACGAGAGTGAGACCGCCCACGGCGAGGTCGTCGGCACCCCGCGCTACATGAGCCCGGAGCAGGCCTCCGGCGAGCCGAATCTGGGGCCGCAGACCGATATCTACAACGTGGGGCTCATCCTCTACGAGATGATCACCGGCGAGCCGCCGTTCGGCGAGCAGAAGGGGCTGGCGGTCATGAGCCAGCACGTCCACGACCCGATTCCGCCGATGATCCCGCGCACGGGCTTGTCGATTCCGTCGGATTTTCGAAACCTGGTGATGCGCGCGCTCTCCAAGGAGCCGCGCGACCGCTGGGCGACCGCCGCCGAGTTTCGCCAGGACATCGCCCCGCTCATCGAGCAGGCCCGTCGAGATCCGCACGCCGAGCGGGTGCCCACCCAGACGATTCAGGTGCGCGATCCGCACACCCTCGAGACGGCGCGCATGACGATCGAGGAGACAGGCGACTTCGCCAACGAGGCGCCCACCATCGTCGAGGAGCCCGACGTGGTCGAGTCGGTGCGCGGCGAGGTGATGGAAGCGGCGATGGGGCCGGCGTTTCGCCGGGTCCCCTTCGTCGGGCGCATCGATGAGCGCGAGCGGCTCCAGCAGATCGCGCGCAACGTCAACGAGTCGGGACACGGCAAGATTGTGCTGGTCAACGGCGAGGCGGGCGTCGGAAAGACGCGCCTGTCGACCTGGCTCAAAGAGCAGTGCGAGGAGCACGGGGTGCTTCGCGCCCATATCGGCGCGTTCTCGCGCGGGGCGACCGGCGGGCTTCGCGGGCTGCACGAGGTGCTCGAGAGCATCTTCGGCACGCGCGGCTTGTCCCGAGAGGAGGTCGACGAGCGCGTGGGGTGGTATCTCGACCAGTGGGGCCAACCCGACAGCGACGACCGCGGGCCGATCGTCGAGTTTTTGCGGCCGCACGGAAGCTCGGCAGGCGAGAGCCCGTCGGGCAACTTGTCGACGAGCGCGCTGTTCGCCGCGGTCGCCCGCGTGCTCGAGCTTGCGAGCCTGCATCGCCCCCGCCTGCTAATCCTCGACGACGTGCACTGGGCGGGCGGCGAATTGGCCGAGTTCTTGGACTATATGGCCGTCGAGATGCGCCACCGCAAGCTGCCGTTGCTGCTTCTGGCGACCATCCGCACCGAAGACCTCGCCGAGCGTCCCCGCCTCGCCGCCCAACTCGAGGCGCTGAGCCGCTATGTGGGGGAGAGCGTCGAGCGGGTGTATCTGGAGAGGCTCGGCCGCGAGGTGAGTTACCAGCTCGTCGAGGCGATCTTTCCGTGCGACGACCAGTTGACCGGGATCATCTACGAGCGCTCGGCTGGAAACCCGCTGCACCTGATGCTCTTGCTTCGCTACCTGCGCGAAGAAGACTTGCTCGAGTCCGACGGACAGCAATGGCACGCGCGCAACCTGTCGCGGGTGCGCGCAGCGATGCCCCCGAGCCTGGCCGACCTGTTCCACGTGCGCGTCCAGCAGGTCGAAGAGCGCCTGCAGACGGCGGGGAACCTCAGTGCGCTGTTGGTGCGCGCGGCGGTCATCGGGCCGCGCTTTAGCTACGGCGTGCTCGAGCGCATGATCGAGCTCGAGGCCGACTCCGAGCGCTTCTCCGACTTCGATATCCAGTTCGACCGGCTGCTCGCCGAGGGCCTCATCGTCGAGGTCGAAGGGCGCGGCGAGGACTGGTACCAGTTCAACCACGCGCTGCTTCGCGACTACTTCTTGCGCGAGAAGCTGGGGCCCGGGTTGTTCAAAAAGCTGCATCGCCTGGCCGCCGAGGCGATGGTCGACGCGCTGGGCGCTCGGGTGGACCAATACGCCCTTGAGATCGCGGCGCACTGGCGCTCGGGCGGGCGCACCGAGCGTGCGCTCGAGTGGTATCGACGCGGGGCGAACTCGCTGCGCGCCTCGTCGATGTATCGACAGGCCGCGGCGGCCTACGAGGTGTGCGTCGAGTTGATGGACGCGCGCCTGGCGATCGACTCGCGCGGAGAGAGCAGCTTGCCGAGTGTGAGCGACGCCGAGCGCTTCGAGCGCGCCGGGGTGACGTTGTCGGAGTATGTCGACACGCTCGTTCGCCTGGGCGACTTGCTCGAGGGCTTCAGCGAATTCGATCGCGCCGAGAAAGCCTACAGGCGGGTGGTGCGCATGGTCGCCGGCGACCACGAGGGCCTGGCCGACGACGTGCTGCGCGCGCTGGGGCTGAGCTGGAAGGGCCTGGGTCATATCGCCTGGCAGCGCGGCGACTTCGAGGCCGCCGAGTGGGCGTTCCAGAAGGTCCGCCAGCTCGTCGAGGGCCGCGAAGCGCTGCGCCCGGTCGCCGAGTCGGCCGCGCGAGGGCTGTCGTGGGTGTTCTGGCACCGCGGCGAGTACGCCCGCGCCAGCGAGTTGACCGACGCCGCGCTCGCATCGGCCACTGCCCGCGGCGACATCGCCGGCGAAGCCGCGTCGCACTGGCTTCTGGGCGAGGTCGACCGCATGAAAGGCGAGGGCGAGCTCGCCCGCGAGCACTACGAGACGTCGCTCGAGCTGTACCGTCAGTCCGACGACCCGACCGGCGTCGCCCGCAACCTGTTGAGCATGGCCCAGCTCGCTCGCTACCAGAAGGCGTTCGGCGAGGCGCAAACCCTCTACCAGCGCGCCCTGTCGCGCTACGAAACCCTGGGTGACCGCCGCGGCGCCGGCCAGTGCTACAACGGCTTGGGCGATATCGCTCGATTCGAGGAGCGCTACCGCGACGCGCGGCGAAATTACGCCCGCGCGCTCGACATCTACGAGGCGATCGGCGCCGGCTACGACGTCGCGCTCGTCTACACGAACCTCGGGCTGACCGCGATCGCGCTGTCCGACTACGAGGCGGCCGACGAATACCTGAGCGCCGCGGGCAATATGGTCACCGGCGACGAGTACCCGTATTTGCTGGCGGGCGTGGAGTTCAACCTGGCGCTGGTCAAGTCGCTACGCGGCGACGACGCCGAAAGCGAGGCGATCCTCGACGACGTCCTGGAGCTCGCCGAGCGCTTTCCGATCCCGGATTTGGACTACGCGCAACCGTTGGAGCGCCTAGGTCGACTTCGCGCCGAAGCGGGCGATACACGCGAGGCGGTCGAGTTGTGGGAGAAGGCGGCCGAGATTTATCGGGAGTTGGAGCTTGGTGAGGATTTAGAGCGGGTGCAGGGGTATATTGCAGGGGAGGAGTGAGGGGCTCGGAATGTAAGGCATTGCTTTGCGGCGCCCCCCATCCGCCCTCCGCTTCGCTACGGGCACCTTCCCCGAGGGGAAGGGCTGCCTTAGCTCTTCTGAGCCACGTAGCTTTTCGCAGGGGCATCCCTTCCCTCGGGGGAAGGTGCCGAGCGCGTCGTTTAGCGCGAGGCGGATGGGGGGGCTTCGGAAAGCTAAGCTCCCTACGCCGCAGCCGCCGTCTGCTTCAGAATTCGACGAATCCCCGTGATCGCCCGATACAGGCTCGCCTGACGCGCCGCCGACTCGCGGCCGACGCTGCACAGGTACAGGGTCTCGCCGTCGATGTCGAAGCTGCGGATCGACATGGTCGACGGGTTGAAGCCCGGCACCATGGAGGCGAGCTTGGCGAAGACCTTGCCGCGGCTCTTGCCGCGATAGGTCTCGAGCACCGGCGCGTAGGCCGCCAGCGCGGCGGCTTCGTCGGCGTCGCCGGCCCCGGCGAGCAGCAGGCCGCTGCTGTCTCCGAGCACGAAGTTGTTCAGGTTCTGGGTCTTGAAGATGTGCTCGAGTTGGTAGCCGATGGCGATATGCGCCTTGGGGCTGCGCTTGCGGCGGCGTTCTTGGTGAAAATCAACGACATTCATTTGCGTCCTCCGTGAGCAGTGAAAAACATCACGCGCCATCCCTGGCGCACTTTCACTGTACGAGGGTGCGGCAGAGTCGCAAATTTTTTGATCGCTCTCGTTCAAAAGCGTGTATTGACGCAAACTTGCCCACACCATACGATGCCGGCGTTTCGAGCCATTTTCCGCGAGGATGTGCGAGGCGTTAACGAAGTGACAGTTTCTTGACGGATCGCTTCTTGCACAACTGGTACCCGTCGATCATTTTGTTACGTCCCGACTCGTTGCGGGAGACCGAGAGATTGGATTGAGGAGATACGCATGCGCGATGACTTCAAAAAATACCTGACCGGAGCCATCTTGGCTGGAGCGGTCATGGCACCGGGCGCCGTGTGGGCGCAAACTGATGATCCGGCCGATGCCGGCGCCATCGAAGAAGATCTCGATGAGGCCGTCGAGGAGGATCTGGAGTCAGGTGAGGCTGCTGAGAAGCCGTGGACGGTGTCCGCGACGTTGCTCACGCGCGCTTACCAAGGGATGTTCGCTGACCCGGCGAACCAGGACCCCGCGCTCGACCCGAGGAATGGACAGGCCGGGCCGGCTTCGGCTGCGTTCGACCGTTGGCTGAATCTGTACGTGGTTTCGGCCGGCTACAGCTACGAAGACTTTTCGTTCGGAGCGGATCTTACTTGGTCGCACTGGATGACGCGCGGCGGCGGCAGTGTCGAGCCGAACGAATTTCGCTTCGAGGACACGGGTCTATCGGCGAGCTGGTCGGGTTATGAGATCGAGCCGATCGACACCACCGTGTCGGCGCGGTACTCGGCGACATTGCCCACGAGTTTGGAGAGCCGCACTTCGAACCTCATTGTCGGCAATACGCTCACAACGTCGGCCAGCAAGACGTTTTTCGAGAAGTTGACCCTGTCGTACTCGCTGGCGGGAAGTTGGACGCCACATACCACCGAAATGGCGACCAACGCGCCGGATACGGTGCAGATTCTGCGTGAAACCGATCCGTTGACGACCGCGAGCGGCGAGTTTCCGGATAACGAGTACTACAACTCGCAATTCGCCTTGACCAACGCCCTGAGCGCTAGCATCCCGGTTTGGGACAAGCTGAATGCATCCATCTCTTACTCGTTGACGAAGTATTGGACGTATCACGTCGACAACGACGACGCACTTGCCGCCGACATCGACGGCATTCAGACGGGCCGAATGACCTCGGACGTCAGCATCGCTGCGGCATCGCTGTCGTATCCCATTGGAGACTACGTCAACGTCTCGGGTGGCATCCGCACGGCCCAGGCGCCCAAGACCAGCGACAATTCGAGCTTCCGCTTCCCTTGGTGGGACACCACCAGCGCCGCTTCGAATCGCTCGGCCTTCCAGTTGGCGATTACCGGCACGTACTGAGCTGAGTTGAAAGCTTGAAATGAAAAAGGCGCGCCTTCGTGGCGCGCCTTTTTTTGTTGGGGAGAGCAGACATTGCCTACTCCCGAGCCCCCTCCACATCATTCAACGCCCAGTCATACTTCAGAAAGCTCACCGCGGGCTCACCCTCACGAGTCTCGACGAGCTTCTGGACCTCCTCTCCGCCATATTTCGCCGCATAGAGCGGCAAGCTCTCGGCGCTGGGAGAGAACTCGTCGCTCACGAAGTCAGGCCGATACCAGTTCATCACGCTCGTCAGGTAGAGCTTGTCGCCCTCGACACGTGCGTAGCGCTCGTCGCCGAGGGTACGCTCCGCGGCCTGGTCGAGTTGCTTGTCGATCTTCGCACCCTCGTAGGGCCAAGAGGCCAGGGGCGGGCAGCCCACGGAGGCGCAGTTGACCGCGAAGTGGATGCGCGAGTCCTTGTAGATCGGTCGAATCAACCCGTGCTCGATGTCGTCGAGGCTCAAGGTGTAGCCGGCGACCTTGTAGCGCTTGGTCTTCCACGGGTTGTCGAGGTCTTTGATGCTCTCGAGGCCCGGGTAGTTCTCGACGATGAGCTTGAGGGTGTAGGCGTTGTAGGCGTTGATGAGGAGCGCCAGCTCGCCGTCGTCGTCGAGCTCGGTGAGGTCAGCCTTGGCGAGCCGGTCGAGGTAGGCGTCGAGTTCGGCTTCGTCGGCTTTGAGGCCGGCGTAGTCCACCCGTGCTGTGTCGTAATCGACGTGGCGCTCGAGAAGCTCGCCGTAGTCGGAGTGATCGAAGCTCTGCGCTTCGTCGGGATCTTTTCGCAGATCGTCGACGATGGGGCTGTCGATCTGCTCGGCCTTGGGGACGAACAGAGACAGGCACCCCGAGGAGCACGAGGTGAGCCCGGCCAGCAAAAAGAGGGCGGCGGCGATAATGGGAAGACGAGTCATATAGAACTCCATGCAGAGGGGCGGCATGCCTAAGACATACCGCGCCCTCATGAAGATTCAACAATTCGACTCGCCTCGCCGACGCTGGCCCTGGGCTCAGTCTTCTTCCTCGCGCATCGAGACGTTGATGGCCTTGGGGTACTTCTTGCCATCATGGCCTCCGTACTGGAACTCCACGGGGATGATCTCCCCGGGTACGTACGAAGGTAGCCGCGTGCGCAGCTCGTCGTCGACGACGTTGGCGATATGGAAGAAGAACTTTCGCTCCTCGTCAGTCTGGATGAACCCGAAGCCTTTGTCGGTAAAGTAGGCGATGATGCGCCCCTCGATGTCTTCGCCGATCGAGAGCTCTTCATCGATCGACATGCGCTCGAGGCGATCGATGTTCTCTTCGAGATCGAAGAAGTGGAAGGAGCAATCTTCGTAGATGCGAATTCCCATCGCCTTGACTTGGCTATATCGCCTGTCGAATAGAAATGACAGACAGGCGCCAAAGGCCACCAACAGCCCTCCGGAATCGATCGTGACGTCGTCCACTTCGATATATAGCGACTTGAGGACGACGCCGCGTTTGGAGGCCTGTAAGAAAGCCTGTTGTTGATCGAGGTCATCCGACTCCGTAGTCACGTGGATGCCTAAATTGACGTGCGCATGCACGTCCTCTAGGCCCGAGACAGTGAAGTCGAGGAGATACTCGTCTCTGAACCGATCGCTGGAATCGATCAAGCCGCCGGCGCGCTCGAAATAATCGCGCAGGGCTTTGGACAGATCGGCATCGGGCGAGTGCAACTCGTTCGAGATGTTTTCTGACATGCTCATGAATCCACCTCAAGCACAAACAACCTAGTTCGACCGGTGACGCTCGCAGAACGCGTAACGCTCCGATGAGGCCCTACGGTCATTAAATATATGGAGCAGCGCGACGAAGGCACGCATCTGGCTGAAAATCCGGCCGCATTGCACCGCATAGCGGTCGCGCTCTGGTATAACGAGCGAGATAGGCCGCGCGTTCCGCAGGATCAAAAAATTTTTTGGCGGGCGGTCGTGTTAGAGGTTCGGCGCCGGTCGGTCGCCGCATTTCGAAGGCCGTCGCCTTTCGCACGGCTGGACAAAACTACTGAGCTTGGACACATTCCACCCATGGAAGAAGCACCAAAGAACACCTCCGATGCGACGCCGGACGCCCATCGCGGCTTCGTGCGTGAAATGAATCGCGGCTTTGCCACTGTTTACGGCTACGGCGGCGCAGCTGTGTTGGCTGTGACCGCGGCCGTGGTGGGCGTGGCGGCGACTTTCGACGCCTTGGGCTCCCCGCTGACCTGGATTGGGGCGGTGGTCGCGTTTTTGCTCGGCCTGTTCGTGCTGCGCATCTTCGTGAGTCGCAAAGCCCACCGCATGCTCGATCGCATGCGCCAGTACTGTGAGGTCAACGAGGTCACGGTCGACGAGCTTCGCGCCCGCTATACCGGCGAGGGGCTGTACCCGTACTTCGAGTCGATCTTCGAAGTCGTCGAGCGCCGCCAAAAGCTACGCAACCAACAGGGTTCCGAATAATGACCGAAGTCTACGAATTTCTCGCCAAGGGCGGCTGGCTGATGATCCCGATTCTGGGCTCGTCGGTCATCGGCCTGGCTTTCTTCTTGGAGCGGCTGTGGGCATTGCAGCGCGCCAAGATCGTGCCGCCGCGTTTTGTCGAGGTGGTCAAAAAGATGCTGCGCGAACGGCGCTTCGACGAGGCCGAAGGGCTGTGCCAGACCAACGAGGCGCCGATTGCGGCGATGCTCGAGGCGGGCATCCAGCACGCCGGCTGTGAGCGCGACGTCATCAAAGAGGTGATGCTCGAGAAGGGCGAGCGCGAGATGTTCTTCATGGAGCGCTTCACCAACGCCCTGGGCTCGATCGCCACCGTGGCGCCCTTGATGGGCCTGCTGGGCACCGTCGTCGGTATGATCAGCGTGTTCCAGCGCGTGGTCAATCAGGCCGGCGCGGGCGGCGCGGTCGACGCCGGCGCGCTCGCCGCGGGCATCTGGGAGGCGCTGATCACCACCGCCGCCGGGCTGACCGTGGCCATCCCCATCTACCTGGGCCACCGCTACATCATGGGCCTCATCGACCGCTACGCCGTCGAGATGGAGGATATCAGCCTGACCGCGCTCGACTACCTGGTCCCCGAGGGCCAGGCCGGCCGCGTGCGCCACACGCCGGTCGAGACGAGCGAAGAAGACGCCGACGCCACGGCGACCAACGGCCAGCTCACCCCTCAGGAGGCTGAATGAGCCTGCGACACTCCCGAAAAGAGCGTCGCGGGGAGGCCAACCTCGAGCTCACCCCGCTCATCGACGTGGTCTTCTTGCTGCTCATCTTCTTTTTGATCACCACGACCTTCTCGAAGAGCCAGGAAGCCCATATCCCGATCAACCTTCCCAAAGCGGTCAGCGGCGAGAAGGCCACCAGCGGTGACAAGGTCGTCTTGTTCATCACCGCCGAGGGGTCGGTCGAGCTCAAGGGCGACGAGCCGCTGCAGGGCAACTCCATCGAGGAGAAGCTCGCCGACTTGCGCGAGCGCAAGCCCGAGGCGAACGTGGTCCTCAAGGGCGACCAAAAGGCGAGTCACGGCAAGGTGATCGAGGTGTTGGACCAGATCAAGCAGACCGGCTTCAAGAAGGTCGATCTGGTGATTTCGCGGCCGCAGGGCGAATAGGCCGCGAACCAAATTCTTGCATTCCCCCACCCCCCTGCTAGTATCGCCTGCAGGATAACTCGGAGCCACCTACATCCATGAAGCGCCTCGGCCTGACATTATTGGTCCTCGCCGTGATCTCGGGCATCGCGTACTACGTGTTTACCCACCCGAGTCTCGACCGCGCCGAGCAGTTGCAGGGCGAAGTCGAGAAGCTTCGTGAGCAGAATCGGCAGTTGGCCGACAAGAACGATCGCCTCGAGAAGAAGGTGGTCGCGCTTCGTGACGACCCGCGCTTGGCCGAGCGCAAGGCGCGCGAGTCGAGCGGGTTGGCCCGCCCCGGCGAGGTGGTCTTCCAGTTCGAGAAGCCCGACGAGGACGTCGAGGTGAGCGTGACGCTGGAAGTCGGCGTCGACGCGCTGGAGTTGGCCGGCAAAAAGTTACACGTGGATCAATTGGCCGACGCTCTGGTCGCGCTCGACAAGGATGTCGAGAATGCGCGGCTCAGCGTGGAGTTCGATGAAGAGGTCGACGCGCTCAGGCAACAGCGCGTGCGCGATCTGGTCGCCGGCTCGCCGTTGGCCCCGGCTGAATTCGTCTCGGTTGAAGAGTGATCGAGTGATTGAGAAGTAGAAAGCCAAGGATGGCTGTTATGTCTGCGACGACACGAAGTCTGACTCGCCGCCCGCAAACCATCGAGGCGAGCTGGCCGACCGGCCTGGCGATGCTCGGTGCACTCCTGTACGTGGTCGGCTACGTGGGCAATCCCAGCCTTCCGCTTCCCATCAACATCGCAGCTGCCGTGGTCCTGCTGGGCGTGTGTGTCTGGTCGGGTTGGCGTGCGTGGAGCCTGCGCGGCGCCGACAAGAGCGTGGCGTTCCAGCTCGAGCGGTCGGTATTGTACGTGACGACCGCCTTTGTGCTCGTGCGCTCGCTGTACGGCTTCGGCGTCGACACCTACCCGCTCGTCTACCTGCTGCTCGCCTTTTTGGTGACCTTCCAGGAGCGACAGGCCGCCATCGGCGCGGTCGTCGCCGCGCTGGTGCTCGAGTGGGGCTCGCAACTTTTGGGCACCTCGGCCGGCGCCGCGGAGCTGAGCGCCGGGTTCGAGCTGCAACAACAGCTCGACTGGGCCTCGCTGACCACGCGCACCGCGTTTATCGGGCTGTTCGGCTTTTTGTCCTACGGGGTCCACGGCACCGAGGTGCTCGAGCGGCGTCGCCGCCACCGCCGCGAGGTCGAAGAGGAGCGCGAGAAGATGCTCCGTCAGGCCCGCGAGTACCGGCTGCTCAACTCCGGGCGGGTAGACGCGGCCGCCGGCGACCGCACCCAGGCCGAGGAGATGGCCGTCTACGACGCCGTCGAGGCCGTCCAGCACACCACCTACGTGAGCCTGTCGCTGCTCAAGACGGCGCTGCAGTGTCATACCTGCGTGCTCTTGTGGTTCGACGTGCGCGGCGAGAACCTGCACATCAAGGAGCTCGTCAGCGACAGCGACGGCATCGTCGAGGGCGATATCAAGCCGGCCAAGGGCGTCATCGGCGGCATCTCGCGGCGGCGCGAGCCGGTCAACCTCGAGAACCTGCGCAATGGGTTTCGCGGCATCCCGTATTACCGCGACCCGCAGGCCATCAAGCACTTTTTGGGCGTGCCCGTCATCGAGAACGGCCACCTGCGCGGGGTGCTCTGCGCCGACCGCAAAGGGGGCATGCCGTTCTCGTCGACCGACGTCAACGTCGCCGAGGAGGCGGCCGCCTACATTTTGCGCGCGGTCGAAAACGAGCGCATGTTCACCAGCATCGAGCGCACCAAATTCGAGCTGGGGCGCTTTTTCGAGGCGAGCCGCCGGCTCAACGGCGTGCTCACCCCGCAGGACGTCTACGAGGTGGCGCTCGAGAGCATCGCCGGCATCGTCGAGTACGACTTCGCCGCGATCACCGTCTTCGACGAAGCCGACAACCTGCACCGCATCGAGGCGCTCGACCACACTGGTGCCTTCGGCGTCGACGTCGAAGACTGGCAGGGCAAGACCTTCGGCGAGAATAGCGGCCTGGTGGCGATGGTCGTCAAAAACTGCCACTACCTTCCCTACGGCGGCCAGGTGCGCGAGTCCGACCCGGTCATCTTCACCCGCGACGAGCGCCTCGACGCGGTGCGCAGCATGCTCGTCTTGCCGTTGATCGCCCACGACGAGCCCATCGGCACGCTCGTCATCTGCCACAAGGAGGCCGGCCAATTCGGCTCCGAGCGCCGCGAGATGCTCGAGGTCGTGGGCAACCAGGTGGCCATCAGCCTGCAAAACGCCCGGCTGTACGCTCAGATGGAGGAGATGGCCACGACCGACGGGCTCACGGGGCTCGCCAACCATCGCAGCTTCCAGTCGAAGCTCGACGAAGTCATCGCCCGTCACCGCCGCACCGAAGAGCCGTTCGGCCTGATCCTGACCGACATCGACCACTTCAAGTCGGTCAACGACACCTACGGCCACCCGGTGGGCGACGAGGTGTTGCGTCAGGTCTCGCGGGTCTTCAAGGAGTCGTTGCGCGAGGTCGACGTGCCGTGTCGCTACGGCGGCGAGGAGTTCGCCATCATCCTCGAGGACACCGACCGCAAGGGGGCGATGACCATCGCCAACCGGCTGCGCGAGTCGGTCGCGGCGCTGGAATTTCAGTCAGATCAGGGGCCTTTCCAATGTACGATCAGCATGGGGGTGACGATCTGGCCGACCGACGAGCGTGACAAGCAGCCGCTCATCGACCTGACCGACCAGGCGCTGTACTACTCGAAGGAGCATGGGCGGAATCGGGTGACGTCGGCCGAGGAGCTTTGAGGGGCTAGAGAGGTGCAATAAGCCAACATCTTCCTCTCCGCCCGCAGCGAAGCGAAGGGAAGGAGAGGACCGAGGTGAGGCCTCCCTTTCCGCCCGCAGCGAAGCGAAGGGAAGGAGAGGGACCGAGGGAGAGGCCTTATGGGCAACTCAACTACATACCTCCTCCTCAATCCTCCTCCACTTCGCTTCGCTACGCAGAGGAGGAGTCCCCTCCTCGGTCCTCCCCACTTTGGGACTGCAAAGCGGGGAGGAAGATGTCGAGCGGTCGTGCGGCATCTGTCATCGCATTTCTCATTGAACCCCCGCCTTCCGTGCTGATATGAAGAAACGGCACGACACTCACAACCCTCATGACCCCCACAGCCGGTGCAAGGCCCCCTGACGGCCTCGTCACTACCGGCACGGCACAATATGCAGAAAAACTTCGTGTTCGACACCAACGTCCTGCTGCACGATCCCCGTGCAATCTTCAAGTTCGAAGACAACAACATCATCATCCCCATTTACGTCATCGAGGAGATCGATACGTTCAAAAAGGAGATGACCGAGCTCGGCCGCAACGCGCGTGAGGCGAGCCGCATGCTCGACCGCTACCGGATGCAGGGAAAGCTGGGGGAGGGCGTCGAGCTCGAGAACGGCGGGACGCTGCGCGTGCCGTCGACGACGCGCTCGCTCGACAAGGAGTTTTTGCATTCGGACAAAAAGGACAACCTGATCTTGGCGGTCGCCCTCGACCTGCAGGGCGACGAGCCCGACAAGCCGTGCATCTTGTTGACCAAGGACGTCAACCTGCGCATCCGCGCCAACGCGCTGGGCATCCGCTCGGAGAACTACGAGGAGCAAGACGTCTCCATCTCGGAGCTGTACCCGGGCGCCTGCGAGCTGGACGTGCCCGTCGACATGATCAACGGGCTGCACGAGGACGGTGAGCTCGAGGTCGACCTGACCCAGTACCAGCCCAAGGTCTCCGAGTCGGCCGAGCGTGGCGCCGGCGAGGTGATGCCGCGCTTCTACCCGAACGAGTACGTGCTGCTCAAAAACGAGGCCGGCGGCAATCAGAACTCGTTGGGGCGCATCACGCTTCCCAACCCCGACGACCCGTCGAACGCGCGCATCCAGCCGTTGTTCAACCTCAAGAGCGCCGTGTGGGGGCTGCGCCCGCGCAACAAGGAGCAGTATTTCGCGCTCGACGCGCTGCTCGACGACGACATCAAGCTTGTCACCCTCATCGGTAAGGCGGGCACCGGCAAGACGATCTTGGCGATCGCGGCCGGCCTGCGCAAAGTCACCGACGAGCAGAAATACGGCAAGCTCGTCGTCAGCCGTCCCATCTTCCCGATGGGCCGCGACATCGGCTACCTGCCCGGCACCGTCGAAGAGAAGCTCAACCCCTGGATGCGCCCCATCTTCGACAACGTCGAGCACCTCATGGGCGTGTCGACCGCCGACAAGCGGGCCGGCCGAGGCGCCCAGGAGCTCATCGACATGGGGATCATCGAGATCGAGCCGCTCACCTATATCCGCGGCCGCTCGCTGCCGAACCTGTTTCTGATCGTCGACGAGGCCCAGAACCTGACCCCCCACGAGGTCAAGACGATCCTGACGCGCGTGGGCGAGGGCACCAAGATCGTGCTCACCGGCGACCCGTACCAGATCGACAACCCGTACGTGGACAGCGAGTCGAACGGGCTGACCTACGTGGTCACCAAGTTCAAGAACGAGCCCATCAGCGCGACCGTCTCGATGTTCAAGGGCGAGCGCTCCGAGCTCGCCGAGTTGGCTGCGAATATTCTGTAAGGTGTAGGCGCGATGGCTGACGACAAGGTGGCCGACAAAAAGACGTCGAAGTGGAAGTGGGTGGCCCTAGGAGTGGTAGTGATGGCTGGTCTCATCGGCGCCGTATTTGCTTTTCTCGACCCGCTCGACACCCAGTTCGACGACGTCGAGGACGCCAAGCTCTACGAAGCCAACGAGAAGCAGCCGGCGCCCGACGAGGTCGACCGACTGAAGGTGATGACCTGGAACGTCAAGTTCGCCGGCGGGCGCATCGACTTCTTCTTCGACTGCCACGGCGACCGCGTCATCATGGAGGAGGCCGAGGTGCTCGGCCACCTCGAGGGGCTCGCCCAAAAGATCAACCAGGTCGACCCGGACGTCTTGCTCTTGCAGGAGGTCGACATCGACTCGAAGCGGGCGGCCTACGTCGATCAGGTCCAGTGGTTTCTCGACCACACGAACCTCAACTACGGCGCCTACGCCTCGCAGTGGCGCGCCAAGTTCATCCCCAAACACGGCATCGGCAAGGTCGACTCGGGCAACGCCGTCTTGTCGAAGTGGCCCATCGAGCACGCCGAGCGCCTGGCGCTGCCGCTCATCTCCACCCAGGACGCCGTCACCCAGTATTTCTACCTGAAGCGCAACATCCTGCGCGCCAAGGTCGACGTCCCCGGCGACAAGCCGCTGTGGACGGCCAATATCCACACCGCGGCGTTCGCCCAGGACGGCACGAAGGACAAGCAGATCCGCGCCTTCGAGCTCGAGCTGGCCAAGTTCAGCGAGCAGGGCAAGACGTTCGTCGCCGGCGGTGACTTGAACACCATCCCGCCGGGCTCCAAGAAGCTTCGCGATTTCCCCGACACGGTCTGCGTCGACGCAGACTTCCAGGCCGACGACTACTCACGAGAAGTCGGCCTGCTCGACGACCTGTACGCGAAGTACGAGGCGGCGATCCCGCTCGAGACCTACGAGGCGAACAACGCGCGCTTTGGCACGCACTCCACCCACAAAGACCACTTCTGGAACCGCAAGCTCGACTACTTGTTTACGAACGGGGAGTTTGTGGAGGGGACCGGGGCGGTCCACCAAGATAAGACGACAGGCGGCATGGAGACCATGCCGCTGTCGGACCACGCTCCAGTCACCGCCGTGCTCGACTGGGAGTAACGCGTCTCGGTGCGCGGGCATTTCGCCCGCGATTCGGTGCGCGGGCATCTTGCCCTCGATTCGGTGCGTGGGCATCTTGCCCTCGCCTCCATCGGTGCGTGGGCATCTTGGCCTCGCCTCCATCGGTGCGTGGGCATCTTGCCCTCGCTTTAGTGTTTTTGGACGTTCGATCTGAAACAGAAAAAGCCACTCAAAACCCGCCTCCCACACCCACCAAACCCCGATCTCCCAAAAAAGCACGCAACGTTTTTCCACATTTTGTCGAAAACCATAGTGAGGCAACTATGACCTTCGACATCAGGAGAAAACGATGCCGCACTACTTTGACTACCGTGGCCCGGTGCGCCGCCGCCGCGGCAAATACTTGCCCCACCTTGAAGTCGACCCGGGCATTTACTTCGTGACGTTTTGCCTACACGACTCGGTCCCCAAGAAGAAGCTCGCACGACTCGGCGAAGAGCGTGAGCGTCTCGTGGCCGAGCTCTACAACGCGGGCAAGCTCGATTCGGCACGGCTCTATCAGATCAACGGCGAGTACTTCGAGCAGGTCGACGACCTGCTCGATGCCGGTGCCGGAAGTCGCATGCTCGCGAACCCACACGTCGCACAGATCGTGGCCGGTGCTTTCGAGTACTTTCATCGTGACCGGTATGACCTCGACTCGTGGATCATCATGTCGAATCACGCCCATGTAGGGCTTCAGACCCGCAAAGGCCACTGGCTGTCGGACATCATGCACTCGTGGAAGTCATTTACGGCTAACAAGATCAACAAGCTACTCGGACGGCAAGGCGAGCCGGTCTGGCAGGCTGATTATTTTGATAGACTCGTGCGTACCGAGGAAGAACTCGAACGGGTGCGCCACTACATCTGGCACAATGCGGATGCGGTGGGTCAAGATGACTGGAAGTGGCGGCGTCAGTACGAGCGACGTTGGAAGGAAGAGGAGAAGCCGAGGGAGTTGGGGAGACCGCTTTGTAGCGAGGAGGAGTCGAAGGCGTGGTGGGATGAGTATGCTATGCCTGACTCAGATTGGTCGAAATCAAATGCAGCGTAGGCTTGAAAGCGAGGGCAAGATGCCCCCGCACCGAGGGAAGCGAGGCCAAGAGGCCCCCGAAACCTCATTCCTCCAGCTTGATGCGGTCTTGTGAGCCGGGCTCGACCGGTGAGTTCAGCTCGAAGTAGTCGGCGAGCACGTCCAGGTCGATCGCCCCCGGTCGGCGCTCCGTGCCTTCCTTCAAAATCGTGAACCCGTCGCCGCCCGACGCCAGGAAGCTGTTGACCGTCACGCGGTAGCCCTGCTCGGCGTCGATCGGCTGGCCGTTGAGCTCGATCTGCTCGAGGTCGACACGGTCGCCCGGGGCGTCGTCGGGGTTCCAGGTGTAGCTGAAGCCCTCGGAGACCTGCAGAATCTTGGGGTGCGAGCCCGACCATTGCATCTCGAGCAGGTCGTGGATCTGGGCGCCGGTCAGGGTCATCGTCATCAGGGTGTTGCCGAAGGGCTGGGCGCGGTGCAGGTCTTCGTAGGTGACCGTGGCCGGCTTCTCGGCGGTGGCGTCCTTGGCCTCCAGGCTCGAGCGGATGCCGCCCGGGTTCATGAAGGCGACCTGGGCGCCGCCCTTGTCGGCGGCCTTCGTGGCGGCGAGCTGGGCGTCGGCGATGACGTCGCCCAGCGCCGATTCGCCGGCCTCGTTGGCCTCGCGCGAGATGCTCGCGGTGACCGTGCCCACGCTGCGGTTGGCCACCGCGGCCGACTTGTCGACGTAGGTCTCGACCAGCTCGGCCATCTGGGTGTTGGCGGGCTCTTTGTCGTTGTAGACGACGTGGTTGACCGCCTTCTTTTCGACGACGTCGCGCGTCTCGGGGTCGAGGGTCAGGTCGATCTCGGTGAGCAGGCGCCCGTAGGACTTGGCGCTGGTGACGAGCTTGCCGTCGATCTCGCACACGTAGGTCTTGTGGGAGTGGCCGGTCACGAAGACGTCGACCGCCTCGCTCGAGTTTTTGACGATGTCGACCACCGGGCCTTCGATGTCGCCGCAGTCGCTGACCGAGTCGAGCTCTTTGCTGGGCCGGGCGCCCTCGTGGATGAGCACGACGATGGCCTCGACGCCTTCGCTTTGCAGCGCGGCGGTCGACTCGTTGATCACCTCGACCTCATCGCGAAACTCGAGGCCCTCGACGGCCTCGGGCGACACGATCTTGTCGGTGCCCTCGAGCGTCAGGCCGATAAAGCCGACCGGCAGCCCGTCGTACTCTTTGACCTGGTGCGCCGGAAAGATCGTCTTGCCGTCGTCTTTCTTGATGACGTTGGCCGCCAGGAACTGGAATTTGGCGCCTTCGAAGCTCTCGCCGGTCTGGCAGCCCGTCTCCGGGTGACAGCCGCCGTTCTGCAGGCGAAGCAGCTCTTCCCAGCCCTCGTCGAACTCGTGGTTGCCCACGGCGATGAGGTCGAGGGGGAGCTGGTTCATCGCCTCGATGGTCGGCTCGTCGTGAAAGACCGAAGATACCAGCGGGCTGGCTCCGACGAGGTCGCCCGCCGACACCACGATGGTGTTGGGGTGCTCGCCTTTGAGCTTGTCTACATACGCCTTCATGAACGCCACGCCGCCCGCCTCGACGCGCTCGCCGTCGACGGTCACCTTGCCCGACGGGGCCTCCAGGTTGCCGTGCAGGTCGTTGAACGAGATGACCTTGACGGCCACCGGGTCTTTTTTGGGCGGCTCGGCCTTGTCGGGCTTGGTCTGCGGTTGCGTGCAGGCGCTCGCGACGAGGGCGACGGCGAGGAGAAGGGCGGACAGGCGGCTTGAAACGAACATTGATTACCTCGAAAGAACGGGGCGTACTTGACGAGGTGACCATAGTTGAGGTGGGGCGGGGCGTCTAGGTGTTGCAGGTATGCACTCACACCTCCCCACGCCGGGGCAATCCCGGCGTAGCTCCCAACTGCTCACACACCTTCGCCCCGCACGCACAGCCCAACCCGAGCACACGCTCCCACTGCGCCTCGTCCCACGAGGCGATGCTCTCGCGAAGCTCAGCTTCGCCGACCGCCTCGCAAATCGCGGTGAGCATGCCCGACACAAACCCATCGCCCGCCCCGGTCGTATCGACGACCTCGACCTCGGGCGCGTCGACCCGGGCGTGTACGTCGCCGCAGAAGACTTCGGCGCCGTCGGCGCCATGCGTGACCACGAGCGCGAGCGCGCCGTTGGGCCGAATGATGTCTTCCCACACCTCGCGCGCCGACTTGCCCTCGCCGACGAAGGCGAGCTCGTCGTCGTTGAGCTTGATGAGGTCGCAGCGGCGGAGCAGGGCGTCGACCTGGCGGCGGGTCTCGGCGTGGTCTTTCCACAGGTGCAGGCGAATATTGGGGTCGGTCGACACCAGACAGCCGTGCTCTTCGGCCAGATCGAGCAGGCGCAAGGTCGCGGCGCGCGGGTCGGGCTCGGTCATCAGGTTGCTGCCCAGGTGGACGATGCGGCTGCGGGCGACGAGGGCCTCGTCGACGTCGTCGGGGGTGACGCTCAGGTCGGCGCTCGGCTCGCGAAAGAACAAGAAGCTTCGGTCGCCGTCGTGGTCGAGGCTCACGAAGGTGACGCCGGTCTTGACGCCCGAGACGTCGTGTACGCCAGTGACGTCGACGCCCTCGCGCTCGAGCGCCTCACGCAGGTACGCGCCGAATTCGTCGGCGCCCACGTTGCTCAGAAAGCCGACGCGGCGTCCCAGGCGGGCGAGCCCCAGGGCGACGTTGGCCGGCGCGCCGCCCACAGCTTTGTGGAAGCTGTCGACGTGGCGCAGCTTGCCGCGCCGGTCGGGCAGGAAGTCGACGAGGGCTTCGCCGAAGCTCAAGATGTCGAGTTGGTCGGCATTTTCGGTCATGGCGGTGCTCGTCAGTCTGCGACGGCCCAGTCATAGGGGGCGTCTTCGGTCGATTCGGGCTCTGTATCGGCCTCAGGGGCCGTCTCGGTCGTCGATTCGGCCTTTTCGACGGTCGCAGAGGCCTCGTCGGTCGTTGAATCGGGCTTGGTTTCGGAACCAGATGTCCGCTCGATTTTCTGCTCGGGCTTGGTTTCGGAACCGGATGTCTGCTCGACTGTCGATTTCGGCTTCTGGAGGGTCGCAGAGGCCTCGTCGGTTTTCGATTTTGGCTTTGCGGGCTTCTCTTTGGCCGTTTTGACGTTCGACTTCGGCTTTGTGGGCGTCTCTTTTGCCGAGTTGGCGTTCGACGCCGGCTCTGCGGGCGTCGTCTCTGCCGGCTGCGCTTTCTGCGCGGGGTTGGTTTCGGAACCAGGTGCCGAGTTGATTTCCTGCGCGGGCTTGGTTGGGGAACCAGGTGCCGACTCGACTTCCTTCGCCGGCTTTGTCGCGGTCGACGACCCGGCGTCGACGAGCAACCATGCGGTGGCGCCGCCCAAGAGGAGCGCGGCGGCGACCAGGACGGCGATCACCATTGTCCGCCGCGACGGCGTCTGAGCCGGCGGCGGGACGGTTTCGGTACGCGGCGCCACCTCGGGGGGTTCTTTGGTCCAGGTCTGCGTCTTGCGCGTGGCCAGGTCGTCGTCGGCCTCGGAGGCGACGAGGGCATCGTCGAGCTCGACGAGGCGGCGGGCGAGGTCGGCCGAGATGCCGGGGACGGTCTGCAATTCGTCGAGCCGGGGGCCGCCCAGGCCGCGCAGCGTCTCGGCGCGCTGTGGGTCGAGGCTCATCTGCACGGTGTCCTGGTAGGCGCCCGGCGCGAGGAGTTGGGTGGTGCTCGGGCGCGCCATGGGGATCTTGCCGGGAGGGATCGCCGGCACCTGCGAGGCGTCGACCTGGCGAAGGGCCCGGGCGAACGCGGCGGCGTCTTCGAAACGCTCGGCGGGGTCGGTCTGCAGCGCTGCCTGGAGTACCGGGCCCACCGCGCTCTGCATGAGCGCGCGCGGCAGCTCGTACTCGCCGCTCAGGTGCTCGAGCATGCACGCCATGGGTGTCGGCGCGTCGACCACGGGGCGCCCGGAGAGCAACTCGGCCAAGATCAGACCCATCTGGTAGACGTCGAGCGCGGGGCTGACGACCTGCTCGTCGATATATTCGGGGGCCATGTACTGGGGCGTGCCCAAAATCTCGCCGGTGGCGGTCAGACGGCCGGCGGCGGCGTTGTCGAGAAAGGCGGTGCCGAAGTCGAGCAGGCGAAACGCCTCGTCGGGGGTGTTCGGGTTGGCGAAGAAGACGTTGCCCGGCTTGAGGTCCTTGTGGACCACGCCCTTTTTGTGCGCCCAGCCGAGCGCGTCGAGGCACCCGGCGAAGAGCGGCAACGCGCGCTCGGCCGGCAGAAACGGGCGCTCGAAGATCTGCGTCTCGAGGTCGTGCCCCTCCATCAACTCCATGACGATAAACGGTGTGTCGATCGCCTCGAAGGTGCCGTAGTCGAAGATGCGCACCACGTTGGGGTGCTCGACGCTGGCGGCGATGCGGGCTTCCTGGGCGAAGCGCTCGAGGACCGTGCGGCGCAGGTCGGGCTGGCCCTGCAGGCGCTCGAGGCCGAGCACTTTGACGGCCACCTGCCTGCCGGTGTTGTGGTCGTGGGCACGCCAAACGCGCGCAAAGCCGCCCTCGCCGAGCCGAGCGGTTAACTCGTAGCGGCCATCGATGACGCTGCCTGCGTCGATCAGTTGTGCTCCCGGATGAATGGACACGCTGACCCTCGGCGCGAGTGATTGGGCGACGGGGTGCCCACGATAATCTATCGGCTGGGAAATACAACCTGTTGGGGCGTGGGCGTGTCAGGACCCGACACGCCGAGTCGATAGTTCTCGTTATGGCCCCAACAGAAGACCTCGTTGGCCACGCTCACCCCGCACGAGTGATTGGTGCCCACGGCCACGTCGAGATACTGACGGCCTCCGTCGATGGGGCGGTCGGGGTGAGGAATATCCGATCCCGAGATGCTGGGGAAGACCGTCCCCAGCTTGTGCTCCTTTCGGCCCCAGCAGTAGATCTGGCCGTCGTCGGCCACCGCGCAGGTGTGGTTGAAGTTGGTCGACACCCGCCGAAACTCGACGTTAGCGGCGTTGGCCGCCGGCTCGACCTCCAGCGGTTCAGTGAGGACGTGGCCGGGGTCCAGGGCCCCCAGTTTGCCGGACGTGTTTCGTCCCCAGCAGTAAATCGTATGCGTGCTGACCGGGGTCGCGTCGACGACCGCGCAGCTCGCCTTCATCGAGGCGTCGAGTTGGGTGAGGGTGGCCGTGCGGCCCCAGACGGGACTGTCGATCACGCGCGGCACGGAGGTGGTGGACGCGACGTCGGGCACGGCGAGTTGATCGTTCGAGTTGTCGCCCCAGCAAAAAACACGGTTCTGTGAGGTCGACGCGCACGTGTGTCGATCGCCGCAGGCCACTTCGACGAAGACCTCTCCCGGATCGAGGCTCTGGGTGGCGACCGCCTGGAGCTCGGCGACGTCCTCGGTCGCCCCGAAGCTGCCGAGTTGGCCGTAGGTGTGGTCGCCCCAGCAGTAGGCATCGCCGCTGTCGGAGACGGCGCAGGCGTGATGCTGACCTACCGAGACCTGCACGAGTCTCTGGCCGGTCGGGTTGGCGATTGGCGTGGGTTCGTCGACGACGGCCTGCGGGCTGCCCAGGAGCTCGCCATTGCCGCCCCAGCAATACACGTTGCCGTCGGAGGCGATAGCGCACATGGTCGACCCGCCGCCGTCGATCGCGCCGGGCTCGGCGACGAAGGTCGCGCTGCCCAGATTGGTCATCGAGACTTCTCCCACCGGGTCCTCAGACGGCAGGTTCTGCGTAAAGCCGAGCCCGAGGGTGCCCACGTCATTGGCGCCCCAGCAGAATGCTTGCCCCGAGGGGACCACCGCGCAGGTGGCGCTGCTCGACGCGGCGATGATGACCTCCGGTACGATCTCGCCTCCGCCGGAGTCGGCGTCGTCTGTGTCGGACGTGTCGGTCGTATCGGCGGCGTCGGCGGCGTCGGTCGTATCGGTGGCGTCGGACGCATCGAGCACGTCCGAGGTGTCGGTCGCGTCGGAGGCATCCGATACGTCGGCCGCGTCTCGTGTGTCGGTCGTATCGGAGGCGTCCGTCGAGGAGTCCAGCGGCGGGCCCGTATCGAGGCGCGTTCCTATCTCGACGCACAGGTTTTGCGCCTCGTCACACACGTACCCGGACGCGCAATCGGAGGGCTCGTCGCAGGCGAATGGCTGGTTCATGATGTCGAGCTGCTGGTCGCAGCCGGCGGCGACGGCCAGAATCACCACCAGGAGGCAGGAGAGCTGGAGTCTCGACGGAGAAGAGCTTGAATCAAACATTGCGAATCTCGATTGCGCGAGGAGAGATGCCTCGATGGAGAACTCAGAAGCGTCCGCCGATGACGATGCCGCGACCGTCGACGCTCGGGCCGACGCTGACCTGCGCCTCGGCGTCGTCGGCGGTCACCAGTAGGTAGGTGCCCGTGATCGCGGCGACGCCGCCGACGATGCCCATCGACAAGCCGATGGTGTCGAGGGTGTTGGCGCGATTCTGGTGCTCCTCGACGGTGGCCTGGGTGGGGCGAAGCACGCGATTCTGGTCGTCGAACTCTCGGGGCTCGCGCACCTCGTCGCGCACCGATTCGGCCCAGAAGTGCATGCCGACGCCGCCGCCCACGAGCGCAAGCCCGCCGGCGACGCTCGACCAGGCGAGCACCTCGCGGCCCGACAGGGCTGGCTCGGCGTCGACACTCGGCGTTTGTACCGCGCCACCTCGCTCACCGCCGCCCTCGGCGAGTTCGACCTCTTGGCCGCTCTGGCAGCTTTCGTCGAGTTCGGCCAGGAATTCACGTGCTTTGGCGTCGATAAACTCCGGCTTGGGCCGTTCGAGGGCCGGCGCATCGAAGACCTTTTGCAGGGTCTCGCGCGCCTTTTCGCAGCGGCCCATGTACTGATAGGCGCGCCCCAGGTTCAGGTAGGTGATGTTGAGTTCGCCGATATACAGCGCTTCCTGCAGGTACGACACGGCTTTGGTGTAGTCACCCTCGCCGATAGCGCGCGCCGCCTCGTTGTTGAGACGGTGCTGCTCTTCGGTCGGACTTGCGATTTGTCGCTCGTCTTGCGGGGCGAAAGCCTTGGTTTGGGCGAAAGCCGTGGTCGGAGCCGAAGAGAGAAGCAAGAGAACCGTGGTCGTCACGAAGGCGAGTGCGCCTCGGTGAGGTCGGGTATGCAGACGGGTGTGGCAAAACATCGAAAAGGCCGTTCGAAAACTATTTATTCACAGCTTTTGCGAGTATGGGCGGCAGACGGTCGGGAGGCAACCGGAATATTGCTCACGCAAACGCGTCTTCGAGGACCGTCTCGAGCATCACGCGGCTCTTGAGCGGCTTGTCGAGCATCTGCTCGAAGCTGGCGTCGACCACGCGGCGCGCCTGGTTGACCACGGCCGGCTCGCTCAAGCCGCGGGGGGCCTGGGGGCCGGGGGTATGAAAGTAGTGAAGCAGCTCGAGGGTGGCCGGCTGGATGACGCCCACGCCTTCGCCCGGGCGGCGGCAAGCGTTGCACACCAGGCCCTCGCCGGTGCGAATGCAGCGAATCTTGTCCATCGTGTCGGCGGGGGCGCCACAGCGAAAGCAGCCGTCCAGGGAGGGCAGGGTGCCCTGGAGTTCGAGCAGGTTCAGCTCGAAGTGGTGCAGCACGGCCTGCAGGGCGAGCGTGCTGTCGTCGGAGTCGCACAATTGGCGGTAAAACGCGCGCAAGAGCTCGAAGGTGGCCACGTCGGGGTTGGCCTCTTGGGAGACCTCGCGCACGAGTTCGGTGGCGTACGAGGCGATGGTGATCCGGTCGAAGTCACCCTCGAGAGCCGGGAAGTCCTCGACGACGTCGATCTCGCGCAAAAACGCCAGGTTGCCGCTCGACTTCTGGGTGTAGCTCAGGTCGAGGCAGCGCATCGGCTGCAAGCCGCCGCCGAAGCGCTTGCGGCTGGCGCGCGCGCCGCGGGCGATGGCCGAGAACTTGCCGGTGTCTCGGCCCAGCAGGGTGACGATGAGATCGTTCTCACCGTAGTTGACCTTGCGCAGCACAAAGGCGCGCGTTTGACGCGGTTCACTCATGCGCGTCCTACTCCTTGCATATTCTCTTTATTCTTTGGGGGCGTACTTGTCGATGAGGCGGCCGGTCGCCGGCAGCGCGTCGGTGACGTGGCCTTCGGCCTGGCCGCGAAGCTTCTTGTAGGTCTTCTTGAGCACCTTGTTGTCGGCGCGCTCGGCCTTGCCGTCGGTGATGCTCAACAGCGCGTTGGTCGCCTCGGAGGGGTGGGCCGACAGGTAGCGCTCGAAAGTGTCGAAGCTGTCCGACTCCAGGTACTCCTGGTAGAGCGGGTCGAGGGCCTCGGCGAACGGGTCGAGCAGGTTGTCGGCGGCGTCGTCGATCATGCGCCCGCCCTTGAGCTTTTTGACGACTTTGTAGCCGCCCTTGAGGGCCATGCCCGACAGCCCCGACTTGCTCTTGACCTCGTTGTCGATGAGCGTGACGACGTCGGCGACGACCCGGTCGCGATCGGCGGTATCAAGGCGTGCTTTCAATGTTCCCATGGGTTCTCCAATACATTCGTTGACATAGGAGACCAGCGCTGGAAGCGCTGCCTCCAAAAGAGACATTGGAGGCAGACCTTCTAGGTCTGGACCAGCGCTGGAAGCGCTGCCTCCAAACAGTGACTGAAGCGCTGCCTCCGAAACAGTGACTAAAGCGTTCTTAGTAGGCCAATGTATTCCTGTCTAGGCGTCGAGCTAGGCGTCGGGCTCGGGCTCGGCGGCAAAGACGTGCTGGCGGGCCAGGCGTGTGGTCTTGGGGGCCTCGTGGCCCAAGAGCGGCCGCGGGCGCATCAGGTCGAGCTGGGGCAGCATGACGTGGTGGACGATGCCCACGCCCGGAAGCTCGACCGGGGTGCCCTGGCAGATGCGGCCGAACCAGTCGTTGATGGGCGCGTCGAAGTCGTCGGGGTCGGCGTCGAACTGGTCGGCCAGCCAGGCGGGCAGGTCGGTCAGGAGCCCGTCCTCGGCGTCGCTATACTCGAAGAGCGCGTCGGGCTGGTCTTTCCAGATCGCCAGCGGGCCGAGGCGGTCGATGTCGAGGCGCGCGTCCTGCCAAAGGAGCCGGCGGAGCAGGGCGTAGGGGTCTTCGAGTTGGTCGAGGACGACCGCCGTCTCGAAGGCGTGCTCGTGAGGCGAGCTCTTCCACTTTTCGGCGAGTTTGGCCGGCGTCTCCCAGCTCGTCGGGCCATCCTCACCGTACTCGAAGGCGTCGTAGACGTTGGCGCTCCAGCCGCTCTGGGCGTTCTCGCCGAACCAGTGCTCGAAGCGCGCTGCGCTCGTTTGCGAGTCGTGGTCGATGCGGTACCAGCGGTGTTCGCCCATCTCCTCGAGGAACTCGTCGTGGTTCATCCGACCGCCCTCGTAGCCGCCGCTGTCGACGACGAGCCACTCGAGATCGGCCAGGGCGTTGCGCACGCCGGGCACGATCGGTGGGCGCAGTCGGGCGGCGGCTTCGTCGGAGACGTCGTCGCGATGCACGAGGATGAGCGTGTCGTCGAGATCTTCGAAGGGGAGCAAGAGCGGGGCGTGCAGCCAGCTCTGTTGGCTGCGGCCGTCGAAGAGCCAGATCTCGCCGCCGGCGAGGTCGACGGTCTCGCCGTCGACTTCGAGCGACTGTGAACTGATGTCGATGCGTTCGCCCAGGCCCAGATGGGGCAGCAGAATCTGGTCGTAGACATCCTGCTGGCGTTCCAGCAGCGCTTCGAAGGCGCTGGAGATGTCGTCGACGGACGGAAGCCGTGCCGCCGAGTCAGATTCGACGAGGCTCTGCTCGAGCAGGTCGGCGGCGTGGACAGTCATGATCGGACCGGGGGCCCGGCAGGTTCAAAAAGAAATGTGGAGAACGCCGCCGGCGCCGTCGGCGCCCACATACGGCGAGAAGCTCACGTCGGCGTTGTCGGCCGAGACGGGCACGTCGGCTTCGGCATCCTGCTCGGAGGCGTCCATCAGCAGCACAGCGCCACCGCCGACGAGGGCGACCGCGCCGATCCCCAGGCTCACCCAGGTGATCGTCTGGTGAGTCTGCCAGGTGTCGTAGTCTTCCTGGTACAGCGCGCTTGCGTCCGAGCCTTCCGGGTAGCAATTGGCCGCGCCCTTGTTCTCGGAGCACGTCAGGTTCGATTCGACGTCGTCGATGAGCAGCGTCGAGCCAAAGAGGGCGGCAGAGCCCAGGCCGACTGCACCCACGCCAACAAGCGACCAGCCCAGATAATTCGGCCCGTCGTCGGCCGGTGCGACCTTGTCCGGCCCATCGACAGCTTGGCCGTCGGCGACCTTGTCGCCGTCTTTTTGGTCGCCGTCTTTTTGGTCGTCGGTCTTGTCGGCGGTCGCTTTCTCTTTGGCGTCGGCTTCGGCTTTGGCCTTCTCGAGCTGGGCGCGGATCTCTTTGATGTCGTCAAAGCGCCCGTCCTCTTTCATCCGGTTCTCCCAGATGTCGAGCTCTTCGAGGGCGGTGTCGTAGTCGCCCATCGCCTGCAGGGCGAGGATGCGGTTGTACTTGTAGATGAGGTTCGAGTCCTCGGCGAAGGCGCGCCGAAGCAGCCTGGCCGCTTTCTCGTAGTCCCCGTCTTGGTAGGCCTGAGACGCCTCCTCGTAGTACGCGGCGGCCTCTTCGGGGCCGGCAAACGCCATGGACGGAGGGACGGTGAGCAGGCCGATGATGCAGATGCTGAGGAGCTTGATCCGGGCCGAAATCTTCATCTTATCTATCGCGCGACTGAAAAAGCGTTGGAAGCGTAGGTCTTACAGAGACGACTGCCTTGTTTTCCTACGATAGCGGTGCTGAGTCAAGAAAGTGTGCTCAGCGCCGCCACTTCCGAGGCTGGAACTTCTCGGGCTCGTCGTCCGAATCGTCGTCGGCCGGAGCCTTCGGGCGAAACTTTTTGGGCTGGAACTTTTTGGGTTCGTCTTTGGGCTCGTCCTTGGCCACCGTGGTGGGCTTGGTGGTCGTGGGACGGATCTCTTTGTCGGGCGACTCGTCGGTCGTGTCGGGGGTGCGCGTCGGCGACTTCGGTTTGGTCGTCGAAGGTGCCGAGGCGGTTTCGGGCTTGTCGTCGTTGGCCTTCTTGTCGCCAGTTGTCGCAGGCGGGCGCGTTGCCGTCGGCTCGCTCTCGTCCTTGGCGAGCGCTGCTGCGGCGGGGTCGGCGCTCGGAGCGTCTTGTGCGGCTTTGTCTTGGACCGCCACTTGCTCGTCTGAAGGCTCGTCGTCGGCAGGCTCGTCGTCTGCAGCGTTATTCTCGGCTTGTTCCACAGCCTCGTCGTCGGCCGGAGCGTTCGCCTCGGACTCGGCAGACGCCTCGTTACCTTCATTGGCGCCCGCAGCCGCCTGCTCGGTGTCGGGCGTGGGCGAGTCGGTGCCGGCGTCGCCCGTAAAGAGCAGGGCGGCGCCCACGCCCAGCAGCACGGCGAGCACCGCGCCGGCGACAATCCACTTGGTGCCGTTGCTCGACTTGAGGGCTTCGAGCTCGGCGGTCATCGTGCCGCCGCTCTGGGGATCGTGGACCTGCACACCGTTGGAGGTGCCGGTGATGCGCTGCTTCTGGCCTCCGTCGAGGTGCAGCGTATCGGCGGTCGCCCGGCGGATATGTTGCTGGGCGCCCATATTTTGGGTGTGCTGGATATTCTCCGACGAGACCCCCGCGGGCGCGGCGAAGAGTCCGCTGGTATTGCCCACGGCCGCGTCGAAGGCCGCCAGCATCTCGCCGGCGGATTGGTAGCGATCTTCGGGGGCCTTGGCCGTCGCCTTCAAGACGACCTGGCGCAACGGGTCGGGCAGGGTGATCCCGTTTCGCGGCGTCAGCTCGGGCAGGTCGTCGTTGATGTGCATGTACAGGATCGACAGCGGCGTGGGCGCGTCGAACGGGCAGTCGCCGCTGAGCATCTCGTAGAACATGATGCCCAGCGCGTACACGTCGGCCGGCGGGCCGATATCCTTTTTGCCCTGCGCCTGCTCCGGCGCCATGTAGTGGGGCGTGCCGAAGACTTCGCCTTCCCGGGTCAGCCCACGCGTGGCGCCGTCGTGGACCATGCGCGCGATGCCGAAGTCGAGCAGCTTGATATAGTCGCTGTCGCTGCCCGTCTTGGTGACGATGAGGTTTTCGGGCTTCAGATCGCGGTGGATGATGCCTTGCTGGTGCGCCTCGGACAGCGCCGACAAGATCTGGCGAAATACATGGGAGATGCGGTCGAGCTTGAGGCCGGGCTGCATCATCCAGTCGGCCAGGCTCTTTCCGGGGGCGTACTCCATGACCATGAACGGATGGCCATCGTCGTCGACCCCGAAGTCGTGCATCGTGATGATATTCGGGTGGGTCAGCTTCGAGACGGCGCGCGCTTCGCGTGCGAAGCGATCCTGTCCCTGGTCGGAGTCCTGCAACTCGGCGCGCAAGACCTTGAAGGCGACCTCGCGCTGTACGGGAAGCTGCATGGCTCGGTAGACTGCGCCCATGCCGCCTTCGCTGATCAGCGACAAGATGACGTACTTGTCGGCGGCCAGCTTGCCTATCCAGTCATCTTTCTCGGCATCTGCGATGGCGTCATCGTAGATATAGTAGTGGCCGTCTCGCGGACACTTGGCTCCGAGTTCAGGATTCTCCCCGTGACACTTTGGACAAATGGGCATGGTTTCTCAGTCTTACCGCACCAGTGTGCCGCCACGATAGCAACCACGGTGTCGCAGGACAACAAATAAGTCTCGAAACCTGCTGGAAGAACGCTGGGAATACGCTCGTTAGCAGGGTGCGCAGTTGACGCGCCCGGAGTTTCGTGGTTTTTCGTCTCCGAGGCCGACTGTCGGCGATTTCTGTACCCGAGTGACGTCTATGAGCGAGCAAACTTCACAAGAACAATCTTCGAAACAAGAAGAACCTGCCGTCGATTCCGCCGCCGAGCAGGCTTCCCCGACGTCGCGTCCGCCCGAGGAAACCGAAGGCTGGGAGCTGTGGACGAAAGTGGCCCTGTTGATGGGCGCCATCACAGTGATCGCGTGGGTGGTCGTGTTGTTGCGCCTGGGCGAAGTCAGCGTCTACACGCACGGCTTCATCATCTCGGCGCTGGGCGCACTGACGCTCCCGGTGACGCTGTGGGGGCTCATCAAGACGATGTTCAACCGCCCGGTGATGCGCCGCTCGCGCACCATCGCCTTCAGCGTGTTGCTGGCGATCGGCTTCTTCGGAAACGTCCCGCTCTTCGCCGTGCCTCTGTCGACCGAGGACTTCGAGTCCGAGCACACCTACCGGCTCCCCTTCGACGGTGAGTGGGTGGTCACGGCCGGCGGCGACTCTACCGACACGAATTACCACGCGACCACGCCCACCTACCGGTGGGGCTACGACTTCACCAAGCTCGTCGACGGCGAGCGCCACAAGGGAGACGGAGACAAGCTCTCCGACTACTACTGCTACGGCGAGCCGGTGCTCGCTCCGGTGGGCGGCGAGGTCGTCACCGTCGACAAAGAGCGCAAGGACAACGTGGCCGGCGAATTCGACGCCCAGTCGGTCATGGGCAACTACGTCATCATCCGCGTCGACGACAAAGAGTACCTCTTCGTCGCCCACATGAAGGAAGGCTCGATCCCCGTCGACGAAGGCGACACCGTCGAGCGGGGCCAAAAGATCGGCGAGTGCGGCAACTCCGGGCGCTCTCTGCAGCCCAACGTGCACGTCCACCTGCAAAATACCCCTGAATTCCCCATGTCCGAAAGCCTGCCGCTGCGCTTCTCGAACTATCTCGCCGACGGCAAGCCCGTCGAAAAGGGCATGCCCGAAGGCTCGAGCGATAGCGAGAACCCGTTTGGACAGGTGGTTCAGAACAAAGAGTAGGCCCAGCAAGGCCTGCTCTTAGTCTAACTCCTCCTCAACCTGTTCAATCCAAGGCAGCTTGTCTTGGTGCAACTCCGTGCCGCCCCAGTGGCCGGTGCCGACCACGGCGAACGCCGTCACACACCACACGCCGATGGCGAATTTGCGCCAGTCGTCGTGGTCTTCACGCACGCCTTTCTCGAACGAAAATGCAGCGATGCCCATCACAACCCAGGCTGTCAGGCCGAGGTTGCGGTGGTGGGTGAGATCGTAGGAGCCGTCGCCGCCGAACCAGCCCGGTGCGGCGAGGATGCCGGAGACGACGGTCACCGTGGTCATCGCAAAGCACGCCCAGCCGACCCAGCGAATGAAGAGCCGAAACTGGGGGATATCGTCTTTGAGCGACCACAGGCCCACGCCGGCGATGACCAGCGTGAGCACGATGGGGAAATGCAGGGTGATATGATGCAGAAACTCCGACCACATGCCTCTTCCTAATGCTCGACGTTCGAGGCCAGGGCGGCCACGGTCACGCCGTCACCACCTTCGTTTTTGTCGCCGGGGCGAAAGTCGCTGGCGTACGGAGAGTCGACGAGATAACCGCGCACCGCGCGCTTGAGCGCGCCGGTGCCGTGGCCGTGGATGATATGGACGCCGGCGCGGTTCTTCAGGAACGCGTGGTCCATGAACATCTCGAGCTTCTCGAGCGCCTCGTCGACGCGAAGGCCGCGCAGGTCGACGGTGTTGTCGCCGGTCTGCGGGATGGCCAGCGAGGCGTCGGTCTCGGCGTACTCGGGCTCGTGGTGTCGGCCGCCGCCTCCGCCGCTCCGACCGCCACCACCGCTGCGCCGTCCACGCTTGTGGCTGCGGCGTTGGGCCTCGCTCGGGTAGAACAGGTCGTCGACGTCGACGTTGGCCTTCAGCGCGCCGATTTGCACACGCGCCTGGTCGTCGCCTTCGCTGTAGTCGAGCACCGAGCCCTTTCGGTTGAACGAGCCCACGAAGACCTCCAGGCCGTTTTCGATCTCGTCGGCCGGCACGCGCACCAGGCCTTTGGGACCGGGCTTGGGCGGGCGCGTCTGCTCGCTGGCCTTCTCGATGGTCTTCTCGGCGCCGCGGAGCTGCTTTTGGATCTCGGTCAGCGCCTTGGCGTCGACGTCGCTTCCGCGCTCGACGGTGCCCGATTGCTGGACCTCCTTGAGCTTCTCGCGAATCAGGTCACGCGCGCCGCGAAGCTGCTCTTTGAGCTTCCGCGTCTCTTCGTGGACCGACTCGCGCTCCTTTTCGCGAAGCTCGCGGTACTTCTTCTCGAATTTCTTCTTCTGGTGCTCGGCGTGACGACGTTGCTGCTCGAAGCGGTTGCGCTCGGAGCGAAGCTCGCCGAGCTGGTCTTCGAGCGAGGCCAGGACCTCGTCGACGCTGTGGTGGTCTTCGCCCTCGAGCACCTGGATGGCCCGGTCGACGAGCTTGTCCGGGAAACCCAGACGCCGCGCGATGCGCACGGCAAAGGAGCTTCCCGGGATGCCCAGTGTCAGCCGATAGGTCGGCTCGAGCGAGTCGATGTCGAAGCCCATCGAGGCGTTGGCGAACTCGTCGTGCTGGATGGCCAGCGTCTTCAGGTTCTCCAGGTGTGTGGTCACCGCCGTGGTCGAGCCGCGCTCGGCGAGCTCTTCGAGTAGCGAGATCGCCAACGCGGCGCCCTGCAAGGGGTCGGTGCCGGTGAACAGCTCGTCCAAGAGCACCAGGCTATTGGGGCCGCAGCGGCCCAAAAACGTGTTGATATTGGTCAGGTGACCCGAGAACGTACTCAGGTCGCGCTCGATCGACTGCTCGTCGCCGATGTCGGTGAAGATCGACTCGTAGAGCGGCACCTTACTACCGTCGTCGGCCGGAATGGGGAGTCCGCAGTGGGTCATCAGGGCGCACAGGCCCATGCTCTTCAAGAGCACGGTCTTACCGCCGGTGTTGGGGCCCGAGATGACCAGCACGCGTTTGTCGGGGTCGATGATCAGGTCGTTGGCGACCACGTCCGAGACCACCTCGCCGTCGACCTCGCGCTGGTGCTGCAGGTAGAGCAGGGGATGGCGCACGCGCTTGAGCTCGACCTTCTTGTCCGACACCGCCGGGATGGTCGCCTCGACGCTCTCGCCGAAGCGGGCGCCGGCGACGATGACGTCGAGGTAGGCGAGCACTTCGGTGTTGCGCTCGAGGCGCGGGGCGTACTCGGCGACGAGGCGCGACAGGCGCTGCAGGACGCGATTCTCCTCTTCCTCGAGCTCGATCTCCGCCCAGCGGAGCTCGTTGTTGAGGTCGACGAGCTCCTGCGGCTCGATGAAGGCGGTCTGTCCGCTCGACGAATAGCCGTGCACGATGCCGGCGACCTGAGTCTTGGCGCCCACGCGCACCGGGAGTACGTAGCGCTCGTCGCGCACCGTGAAGTACTCGTCTTGAAGGTGCGTCTCGATGTCGTGGCGGCGCAAGAGCTGGTCGATGCGCGAGCGCAGTCGGTCGTGCTGGTTTTGGACCGACCGGCGAAGCTTTCGAATCTGGGCGCTGGCCCGCTCGCTGATCTGGCCGCCCGGCTCGACGGCGTGGTGCAGCTCGCGGCGAAGCTCGTCGCACGGGTCGATCTTGCCGCCCACCTGCCCCAGATAGGGGAGGCGGTCGGCGCGGCTCTTGAAAAAGCGGTGGTTTCGCGAGGCGACGTCGCAGTTCTGAGCGATGGCGGCGAGGTCTTCGCCCACAAGCGAGCCCTCACGGGTGACGTGGGCGACGGCCTTGCGGATGTCGCGAAGCCCGCGCAAGGGCGGGGCGTCGTCGTCATCGAGCAGGCGGATGGCCTCGGCGGTCTCGGCCAGGCGTCGCTCGACGGCGCCGCGATCGGAGAGCGGCATCAGCCGCAACGCGATCTCGCGGCCCTCGGGGGTCACCGCGTGGCCGGCGACGAGGTCGAGCACCTGGTTCCACTGCAGGTCCTGCAGTGTCTTCCGGGGAAGGTCCGCGTAGGCGCGGCGCTCCTCGGCGTCGTCACCCGCCAGCGGCGCGAGCGTCTGCTCCATCAACTCACCCAGCGGGTAAGCGTCCTCGAGAACTCGGTTATTTTGACTAGCCGGCTGGTCGCCGGAGTATTCGTTACGAATCGTCATCTTGATTTCTTCAGGTTGGGGCAATTGAGCGCCCTGTATCGATGCTGCCCGAAGGTAGTGTCGGCCACATCACGTGTAAAGCACGTGCATTTGTTGTGGCCTCGGGCTTCGGATTAATTTTCACAAATCTGTCGTTAATGCACTTGAATGGCGACGCTGTTCGCATCCCGACGCGCGACTGTCAAACGATGAAAGGCTCTTGTTCGCTGGGATTTAACGAAGCTTTCGAGGTGCAAGAAGATGGACGTGAGCACGAAAACAAATAGCCGTATCTCAAAACGCATCAAAATAACGTTTGCCGCACTCGTAACCTTCCTGGCGCTTCCCCTCGTCTCGGCGGTCGGAGGCTCGGTAGTCGGTGGACAGGCCAACTCGGCGCTGCCGGTGGTCTCGCAGGCCCAGGCCGAAACGGGCGCCAAGAAGACTCAGACATCCCCGCAGGTCGCCGGCCTCCCCAACGTCTCGAACGTCTTCGAGAAGCAAAAGGAGAAGGTCGTGGCCATCAAGGCCGAGACGAAGGCCAAGGCGGGCAAGCACCCCTTCATGGGGCAGATGCCCAGCCGGCCGCAGATGGGGCAGGGCTCCGGATTCATCGTCGATGAAGACGGCTACGTCTTGACCAACAACCACGTGGTCGCCGACGCCGACACGGTCACCGTCATCCTTCACAATGGCGACTCGTACCCGGCCAAGGTGGTGGGTACGGACGAGAAGACCGACATCGCGCTGGTCAAGATCAAGGCCAAGACGAAGCTGCCGGCCGTCGAGCTGGGCACGTCTAGTGATCTGAAGGTCGGCCAGTGGGTCGTCGCCATCGGCAACCCCTTCGGCCTCGACTACTCGGTGACCGCCGGCATCGTCAGCGCCAAGGGCCGCAATATCGGCCACGGCCCCTACGACAACTTCATCCAGACCGACGCCAGCATCAACCCGGGCAACTCGGGCGGCCCGCTGTTCAACATGAATGGTGAGGTCATCGGCGTGAACACCGCGATCATCCGCGGCGGCCAAGGGATTGGCTTTGCGGTGCCCATCGACATGGTCAAGCAGATCGTGCCGCAGCTTCGCGACAACGGCTACGTCAGCCGCGGCTATATCGGCACCGGCATCCAAGAACTCGACGACGAGCTCGCCGAGAGCTTCGGCGTCAAAGAAGGCACGGGCGTGCTCATCGGCTCGGTTGAAGACGGCGGCCCCGCCGCCAAAGCGGGCATCCGCCCCGGCGACATCGTGACCCACTTCAACGGCAAGCGTACGAAAGACGTCAAGAGCCTGCTCTTGGCCGTCGCCGGCACCAAGCCCGGCGAAAAGGCCTCGGCCAAGGTGATCCGCGACGGCAAAAAACGCTCGCTCAACGTCACCGTCGCCGAGCGCCCCGACGCCAGCCGCCCCGAAGCAGTGCCCGCGAGCGACGACGACGCCGGCGACGCCAAGCTCGGCGTAGCCGTCAGCGGCGTCGACGCCCAGACCGCCGAGCGCCTCGGCGCCAAAGCAGGCAAGGGCGTCCTCGTCCAGCAGGTCGTCCCCGACTCGCCCGCCGCCCGCGTGCTGCGCCCCGGCGATATCATCATGCAGGTGGGTAAGTATAAGGTGAATTCGCCCAAACGCCTCAAGAAGGCGCTGTCGAAGCACGACGACGGCAAGCCGCTCCGGCTGCTGGTGATGCGCGACGGACGCACGATCTTCCTCGCCGTAAAGCTCAAATGAATTGGCTGTGAAGCTCAATTAATGCGACATTTTCCTCTCCGCCCGCAGCGAAGCGAAGGGAAGGAGAGGACCAAGGAGAGGCGTCCTCTTCCACGAAGCGAAGCGAAGTGGAGGAGGATTCAGGAGGAGGAAACCACCCGGGCCAGCACTATCGCTGGCCCGGCTTTCTTGTGGGCATTGCCGTTGTCCTCTCCCTCGGTCCCTCTCCATTTCGCTTCGCTACATGGAAAGGGAGGCCTCTCCTCGGTCCTCTCCATCCCTTCGCTGGCGCTACGGGCGGAGAGGAGGACTTGGATTTAGTCGAGCACCTCCACCTCATCGCGGCTCACCGTACGAATCAAGCGCGTCAACTCCTTCCTGCGCTCCGCATCCGCAAAGTAGACATCGCGAATCTGGCCGATCATGTCCTTGGCGCGTCGGAAGGTACCGACGAGGTCGCCGGACATGTCGGTCGGGTTTTTGATGTCTTCCAAGATCTCGTTGAGGCTGTCGCCGCGCGCCCAGCGCTCGCCCAGAGGCATCACCTCGGGGGTGAAGACGGTGTGTGAGTCGACCAGGTCTTCGGAGTGGACGACGATTTCGGATTCGAAAACCGCGTTGAACTTGGAGAAGATCTCCCACCACTTGTCGTCGTCGGGTTTGCGGACCCGCGCGCTGCGGGCGAGTTCGACGACTAGGCCGCACATCGTGCCGAAGAGTTCTTCGGGGGTCAGGTCTTCGAGGTGGCCGGCGAGGATAAGCTCGGTGAGGAAGATCTCCTCGATCTTGATGTGGCGCAGGATGCGCGCCGGCGGCTCGAGCTCGTTGTCGGCGGTCAGGTAGTTGTAAGTGCGCAGGAATTGCAGCTTGCGCTGGAAGTCCTCCCACAGCCGGGGGCGCTGGGCCTCGGCGAGCTCGCGCTTGAGCGAGGAGAGCTTGCGGCGCTTTTTACGGCGCCGCTGCATCGCGTCGGGGGTCAGGTCGCTCTCGTCCTCGTCGTCGCCGAATTGCGCCTCGCGCTCGGCGATGCGCTCTTCGAGTTGCTTGGCGCTGGTGCCCGATTGGAACGCCTTGAAGCTGCGCTCGAGCATGTCGCGGATCTCGTCCTCCGAGAAGCGCGCGACCAGGTTGACCACCGAGTGGAACGACAGGTTGAAGGACGACTCGACCGGCTCGGACTCGTCGCTCATAAGCTTGCGCAAGAGTCCGCGGACCTCGTCGTACTGATGAAAATCTTGGCGCACGATGACGTCGCCGTGCTCGTCGATGCCGCGGCGGCCGGCGCGGCCGGCCATCTGCATGTACTCGCGCACCGTCAGCGGCACGATCTCGGTGCCGTTGTACTTGGTCAGTCCGTCGAAGACGACCGTTCGGGCGGGCATGTTGATGCCCAGCGCAAACGTCGACGTGCAGTAGAGCACGTTGATGAGCCGCGCCTCGTAGAGCTCCTCGACCAGCGCCTTGAGCGCCACGTGGATGCCGGCGTGGTGCCAGGCGATGCCCTTGCGCAGCGTCGCTTTGGAGCGCGGCGTCAAGACGTTCGGGTAAGTCTCCTCGAACTTGCGCAGGTGCTTGTTGATCTCTTTGGTCTTGGCCATGCGGCCGATCTGGCGGCCGGTGTCGCCGCGGGCCAGGCCCTCGGCGAGCTGCTCGACGAGCTTTCGGCTGAAGATGAAGTAGAGCGCCGGGTAGCGCCAATCCTGCATCATGTCGAAGACGTGGTAGTGGCGCGTCGTCTCGGTCTTCGACTTTCCGCCGTTTCGCCCGCCGCGACTGCGCCCGCGACCGCGACCGCGTCCTCGTCCACGACCACCACCGCCGCCTTGGCCGCGCTTCCAGCTCTTGTAGAGCTTGTTGTAGCGCTCCACCGGCACGATGCCCGTCTCGAGGCTGGCCATATACATCGACAGCGGCACCGCGCGCTTGTCCTCGCGGACCACCTTGACGTCGGTCTCGCGAATCTCGGACAGCCAGGTGGCCATCTCCTCGAGGTTCGAGGCGGTCGCAGACAGGCCGAGGATGCGAATGCGCGTGGGTAGGTAGATGAGAAGCTCCTCCCAGACGGTGCCGCGCTCGGGGTCGTCCAGGAAGTGAATCTCGTCGATGATCACCGCCTGCAGCCGGTCGATCTCGGGCAGGTGGGTGTCCGAGGGGCTGGCGGTCGCTTCGAGTTCGGCGCGCTCGGCCTCGTCGGGGGCTTCGCCGCCTTCCTCGTCGCTGATGATGCCGCCGTGGCCGCCCTCCAAGAGCATATTGCGCAAGATCTCGGTGGTCATGATGCGCACCGGCGCATCGCGGTTGATCACCAGGTCACCGGTGACCAGCCCGACCTTGTCGCGGCCGAACTGGGCGGTGTACTCGCGGTATTTCTGGTTGGAGAGCGCCTTGACCGGCGCGGTGTAGATGACTTCGCCATCCTGCTCGAGGATATGCTCGATGAGGTAGTCGGCGACCAGCGTCTTGCCGGTGCCCGTCGGGGCAGCCACAAGGACGCTGTTGCCATCTTCGATGTAGTTGATCGCGTCTTCTTGAAAGCGATCGAGGGTGAGTCCGCGGTATTCCATGACGGCCCGGGGCAACAAGTAGCACAACGCATACGTAGCTATCGTTGCAAATCTAGCACGTCAATGGTGCACGAAAAGGCGCTCAGATTCCCAAGACGGTGTGAATGACGGTGTTGCCGGTCTTGTCGGGGTAGCCGACGATGGTCAGAAAGCGCCCACCTTTGGTGAACTGCATGAAGCTCGCCTCGTCGCCCTGGAATTCGACGAAGGGGCGCATCTTGGTGAACATCGACGAGGATTCGGTCTCGACCCAGCCGCGCTTGGCCATCGCTTTGCGGTAGAAGCCGATGAGATCGCGCTTGTTTTTGGTGCCCGAGTAGACGTTGCTCGAGTAGCTTCGGTTCGGGTCGAGGTCGCGCACGCGGCTGATCCGGCTGCAGCTCGGACAGGCGGGCACCTCCATGTCGACGTCGACGTCACCGCCCTTGGCGCCGACCATCTTGAGGTAGTCGAAGTTCTCGTCGCTCCAGGTCGCGGTCACCGTCGAGCGGTGTTTTTCGCGGTCCCAGAACATCTCGACAAAGTGGTGGCCCTTGAAGACCTTGCGGTGGTCCGGGTCGCGCGACCTGCCCAGGGCGAGGAGTCCGTCTTCGTCGTCGGCGCCGTTGGCCGGCACGACGCCGCCCATGGCGTAGTACTCGTCGCCGCGCTTCATCGTGGGCACCACGCCGCCGGTCATGCCGTCGAGCAGCATCTGGTCGCCGGTGCCAAAGGAGTTGTTCTCCGTCCAGGCCTTTTTGTTGAGGCCTTGGTTTACGAACTCCTCCTGGTAATCCTTCATCAACTCGCGCGGATGCTTGCGGCTGTAGTTGACCGAGAAGTGGACGACGTTGCCGTTGATGCTGAAGCTCTGCGGCTCGTCGTGTCCCAAGTTGTCCAGGGCGCTGGCAAATTTGGCCGAGTTGGACAGCTCGATGAAGCTCATGTCCAGGATGTCGGCTTGGGAGTCCTGGATAGTGCCGTCGGGCTGGTAGACGGCCATGATCCCGGCGATGGCGCAGATAGACGCGCCGGCCAGGCCCAGCTTGCCAAAGGTGATAAGCGTCGACTTGAGTGAAGCCATCGTCTGCTCCTGAGCGGCGCGCTCGGGTTCGTTAGGGGTACGGGTCGACGTTTTCGTTGACGCTGTCCAACGGGTTGCTGAACTGGATGCCCATCAGGTCCTTGTACTGCTCGTGGCCCTCCATGGTCAGCCGCGAGACGGTCGTCGCGCGCGCGGCGTCGCAGCGCGGGCCCTGGCCGAAGACCGGACAGCTCGAGTCGCCTGTGGTCCCCGGAGGCACGAGCGTGCTGAAGTGCGCATCGATCGAGATGGTGCGCCCGGCAAAAGAGAAGTCCTCTTTGTGGCGCGCCGACACGGTCCCGTAGCGCAGGCCCGCGCCGAACGCCGGGCGAATGCCGGCGGCGGTGATCAACGAGTTGAGCGTGCTGAAGGCGCTGCCGCCCGACGAGCTGAACGAGCTCGGCGACACACCGTCGTTGAGCATGGCGAAGGCGTATTTGGACTCGCCGACCAGGTCTTTGAGGTCGGAGGTCAACCGGTCTTCTTCGCCTGTGCCGTCCAGGCGCGTCGAGTCGGACGGCCAGGCAGGCCCGGCGCCCTCACGGCCGTACAGCTTGGTGCCCGGGACCACCGCGATGGTCTCGGCGCGTGCGTACGATTCGCCCATCGTGCCGCGAAAGCCCATCCCCGCGTAGGCGGCGCCTTCGGTGACGTTCGACGTGATCTCGACGGCCGTCGAGGTGTTGTGCGCCGGCGACGTGCCCGAGCCGAGCACGGCGGTGCCGGCGAGTTGGTCGGCGGCGTCCACGGCGGCGAGCGACGGCTGCAGGTTCCAGTCGGCCGTAAAGAAGTCCTTCTGGAAGACCAGTGCCTGGTCGAAGGTCTCTTTGTAGGCGCGAATGGGCGCCTCGGAGCCCTTGCGGGTAAACTCGCCCAAGATCATCACGCCGTTGAAGATCAGCACGAAGATGGGCAGCACGATGACGAACTCGGTGAGCGTCGAGCCGCGCTGATCCACGTGAAACGCGCGCAATCCCCGGCCGACCAGACCTTGGCGAAGTCCGCGAACGAGTCGCTCGAACATATCTGCCTGTTGTGTGTGGGGCTGGTTCATTTTGCAATCCCGCCGGAGGTCGAGTCACCCATGGCTGACGTGTAGATATGCATCATGGCCATGTCGCGCAAGGAGTTCAAAATCGCGTCGAGCGCGCCGCTGCTGGTCACCGAGGCGACCTGCGCGCTCAGGGCCAGGTAAGGAAGCGTCTGCATGTACGCGTCGTTCATCTGGAAGCCCGCGTCGCTGAACTCCCCGGGCAGGTGGACCGGGCGCATGCGCGCCGTCCAACTCGGGTGCCACACGTCGGGCGGAAAGCCGCTGCCGTTGAACGTGATTTCGCTCTTGGCCATCGTCCAATAGCCGCTCGACTTGTACATCAGGTCGTCGATGAGGCCGGCGGCGTGCGTGTATTCGCGCGACAGAAAGCCGTATTTTTGGCGGTCCTCGTCAAAGCGCGACGGGTCGTTGTGGTAGGCGAACACCATATTCGAGGTGCGCTTGAGCCACTCGCCACCGCTTCCGCCGTCGATCTCGTAGGGGAAGGCCGTCTCGCCGAAGACCGAGTCGGAGTAGAGCAGGCCGACGGTGGCGAAGAAGAGCGTGGGGCCGGTGGCCATCACAAAGCCGTTGGCAGCGTCGACGCCCGACTCCTGCTTGTGGCGGATGGTGTTGGCGATGTGCTCGACGATATACGACTCGTTGCCCATCGACTTGAGCGAGCTGAGCGAGTAGCTGCCCAGCGAGTCGAGCGACAGTCCGCAGTTCGAATAGCCGGTGACCATCTGGCACATCCAGTTGACCGCCGGGGGCGGCGACAAAAACCCGCTGCCCCAGCTCGCCTTCGAGATGGGCAGGTTGTCGTTGCCGTGGAAGGTGGTCAGATCGATGGTCTGGATGCCGAAGAGGCTCAGCGCGGTGTTGATCTTGTCGATGACGTTCTGGATCGCGCTCAGCCCGATGGTCACCCGCCCGGGAGGCGGCGGGAAACTCGCCACCGCCGAGGCGCCGTTTCGCCAGCCGCGCGACAGGTGCTCGGTAAAGGCCCACCACGGGGTGATGTGCAGCATGTAGTGCTGGTAATTGTCGAGCGCGCGGATATCCGACAGGTGCGCGTTCTCCGAGTTGCCCGAGCCCAGCGGGCTCAAGTCGATGCCGAAGCCGAGCTCGTCGAGGCCGTCTTTGAGTCCCGAGATGGTGCCGACGATGTCGGTCAAGCCCTCGGCGGCCGCCTCGATATAGGGCGTGATGGGGTCGCCTGAATATTTGACGTGGTCACCGATAAACTCCGATATCCACGTCGGCGCGTTGTAGATGGCCGTGGCGCAGGCGCCCAGGTTCGGCGGGATCTTCAAGCAGTCGGCGACTTTGCCCGCCAGCCACACGGTGTAGGCGGCGAAAAAGCTCGGGTACAGCGAGTGGATGCCGACGATGGAGCGCTTGGAGATGTTGGAGTAGGCGATCATGTTCATCGAGCGCGCCTCGACCGACGCGTGGCTGAACGCGGCGGTGTCGGCGGCGCCCTGCAGCATGATCTTGTCTTTGGTTGACTTGTGGGCGTCGACGATGATCCACGCCACCATCATCAGGGCGAGCACCGCCGCCAGGCACAACAGGGCCACCGCACCGCTCTCGTCGCGGTGGGAACGGTCGAAGAACCCTCGGATTTTCGCGATAGACGGCTTCATAAGCCTGTCTCCTAGGGGCATCCAGTAATTCCGGGGTTACACGGATTCGGCGAGATCTGTTTGGGCATGGTGAACTCGCGCTCGATGGTCGCGTAGTGGCCCGGGCGATTTCCCACGTCGGTGCGCCAGTCGCCAAAGAACTTGCCGATATACGGCATCGCCTGGTGGTGATGGTAACGCAGGTTGACGCCGGCCTCGTCGGACCCGTTGATCACCGTGATCTCGGTGGAGTGGTAGGCGAACGTGAACTTGCGCACCGTCCGCTGGCGCCACCCCGAGGTGTCGAAGGCGCGGAAAAAGGCCGAATCTTGGTTCGAAAAATTCGTCATATTCTCGCCGGCGAGCAGGGCGGGCGCGGCGGTCTGGGCCGTCGCGCCGGTATCCTGCGAGAACGCCGGCATCTGTCCGCCGAGCAACACGCCGCGCATCTGCTTGGCCTCGTCGCTCAACCCGCCCGGGTTCTGGATGAACTCGGCCGGGGCGATGGGGGTGAGCACCGCGGCGGCTTGAATGCGCGCCATCTCCTCGACCTTGGTGCCGCTGACGCCGTTTCGGCCCACTTCAGCTTCGCCCGACCACAACCAGGCGGCGCGTCCGGCCTGGAAGACCGCGGCGTTCGCCAGCAAACCGGCCATATTGTTGATGGCGAGCTGGGCGATGCCGAAGGTGAGGATGAAGAAAATGGGCAACACGACCAGCGTCTCGGTCATCACGCTGCCGCGCTCGAGCTTCAGAGTCTGTCGGGCCGAGCCCTCGCGGGAGGTCACCAACTCGTAGCCGATGACGAGCAGGGCCCACAGGCAAGCGGCCAAGCCCATGTGCAGGGCGACCTCGAACCAGGCCAGCTCCAAAAAGGCGACGTGTTGGGCCGAGTCCCAGATGGCCTCGAGGGTGACGCGGTTGACGTTGGCGAAGAACAACACCGACGCCACCACGCCCACGCCCAAGCCGTGAGCGACCACGCGCGTCAGCCACTTGGCGGCAAACGCCGGCCAGTCGGCTTGTCTGTCTTTGGAGTCGGCCATCCCTTCCTCTGTTGCGTCCAGTCTCCAGTGGCTCAACGGTCGAGCTTCTTCTTGGCTTTGTCGAGCTGCTGTTGGAGCTTGTTGCGATCCTGGGAGTTCATCTGCCGCTTGGCGTCCTCCCAGGAGGCTTGTGGCTTATACACATCTCGTTGAAGCAATTTCTGTACCGACTCGTCGTAGTCGGGTCGGTTCTTGCCCTCGATACGCGCCGCCTCCTCTTTCATGCGGCGCACCTCACGGTTGTAGTTGCCGCCGATTTGACGGGCCATGTGGCGAGTGCGCCCGTCGCCGACCTGCCGGTTGCCCAGCGGCGAGATGCCCTCGGCCATGAAGGCCCCTTTGGAGTCGACGCTGTTGCCGATGCGGTTGAACTTGGCGTGGGCGCGCTTGATGCCGGGGGTGGTCTCGTCGGCGAACATCGCGTCGAGGGCGGCGTGCACCTCGGCGGTGGCCGTGCGCACCGCGCCGGCGACCGTCTCGCGGTGCACGCTGTCGCACAGTTGGTCGCTGGAGCGCTGCTGGTCGATCATGTCGCTGCAGATGCGCACCCAGCTCTTGCGCTCCCGCTCGATGTCTTGGCCCGACGGGCAGCTGTGGCTTTCGACGACCGCCTCGAGCCCCAGGAGGACGTCGCCGGAGCCGGATTCGCTGAAGAGCGTCTGGCAGCCGAGCCCGAGAATCCAATCTCGAACGGGTTTCTTGCGCAGCAGGCGGCGCTCGAGCGTCGGCAGGCTGTTGCGGGAGGCGTCGACGCCGGCGAACGCATAGGCGACCATCGCCGAGAAGAGCGACAGGCGCCTTTGCGCCGGGATATTCAAGCTGTCACCGAGCGCGACGGCGTACTCCTGAGCGGAGTCGAAACGATCGGTGATCGCGTCGGCGCAGCACTGGGCCGTGGCCGGGTCGGTGGCGGTGGTGGCGCAGTAGGTCAGGTGCTGAGCCGGTCGCTGCGTCTCGGAGTGCTTCAACGCCATCAGGTGGGGCGCAGCGCCGCACACTAATGCGTTGTCTTGGTTGCGAAAAGCCACGCTCCAGTGCCGAAGGAAACGATGGCTCAGCTCCTGGGCACGCGCCGGAGCGCGCTCGGCGAGCCTCGCCACACACTCGGTGCCGACCTGCGGCTGGGTCGTGAAGAGCTCGATAAGCTGGGTCTCCATGAAGGCGTCGCCGCCCACGCCGGCCTGTACGCAGGCGGTGAGCTGGACCTCGCGCGCCGGGTCGACCAGCGCCTTTTGCTGCGCAACGGTTGGAAGAGATGGGCCGAAATTGTCGACCAACGCGGCTCGAACCGGGGTAACCATCCACAACAGCGTGGGCAGCGCGAACGCCGCGCACACTCCGAAGCCCTTGGCGAGGGCTTCTTGGCGGTCGCGGTTGCAATAAAGGTAGCTAATCGAGCCGCTTAACGCTGCCGCGATGCCCAACGCGGCGGCGAAGGGGAGCCAGGGGGCGAGCCACTGACGCACGGCGATGGTGAGCATGACGAGCATGCTCAGCGCGCCGCTGACGATGAAGAGCGGCAGAGCGTCCTTGAAATCGGCCGGCGAGCGTTCCTCGGGCTCTTCGGGCTGCTCGGCCTGCTCCTGTTGCGCCGAGACTCGGGCTGCTTGGGCGACCTGCGGGCTCGGGGCCCGAGGCTGCGGGGCCTGCTGCGGTTGAGCCTGCTGCGGTTGAGCCTGCTGCGGTTGAGCCTGCTGCGGTCGAGGCTCGGGGCGATGTCCGGGCAGGGCGTCGTCGCGAATGCGGTGCGGAGCGGTCTCGTCCAGCTCGTCTTCGTCAGGAGCACCGGCGTAGAGCGCGTCGCGCGGCTGGGTGTCGCCTTGATCGGCGTAGAGGGCATCACGGGGAGCGGTCTCGCCCTGGTCGGCGTCGACGTCGCCGATGACCAATCCTTCGCCATGCCTCGCCCGCGGTGCCTGGCGTGGTGCCTGACGAGGGGCCGTGTCGGCCGCGTCGGGCCGCTCGAGCGGCTCGTGAACCATCGTAGGTTCGGCGTCGTCCCATTCGTCAGCCGGTGGTAGGTCGACCGAGTGGCCCATCAGGGTCTCGTCGTCGGCGCCGACGTCACCTCGCGGAGGCAACTTCAATGACTCGCCGACCATGGTGGGCTCGGCGTCGTCCCACTCGCCTTCCGGCGGCAGGTCGACCTTCATGTCGAGGAGCGTCTCGTCCTCGTCGTCGGCCTCGCGGTCCTTTCGCGGAAGCGGTGGCGGAAATTTCGGCTTGTCCGTCATCTGCCCAGTGGTCCTTGTGTGACAAGTTGTCACAGAACTGGGGCCAAAGCTCCCCAGAATCCCGGCCCCAGCGGCCGGATAGCGCATGTTGCGTCTGCGAAGGCAGAATAGTTGATCGCCGGAATGGCTTCAACGAGGCGAGGCAGAAAATGTAACGCCGCCCCTGCAAGGTGGGGCGGCGTAGCACCGAGATTCCTCTCGCTTTTGGCCGAATCCTGTTGTCGACCCAACCCAAAGCGGGGTGGTAGAGGCGTCTCTATGGAAGGAGAAAGAACGCGCGACTCACGTCGCGGGTTGTTCCTTCTCGCCGAGCTCGAGACCTTCGAAGCGACGCGCCGAAAGCTCGAGATACTCGTCTGATTGATCGATGCCGACGTAGCGCCGGCCATTCTGGAGGGCAGCCACACCCGTGGTCGACGAGCCGCAGAACGGGTCGAGGATCAGGTCGCCCGGGTCGCTCGCCGCTTTGACGATACGGTCGAGCAGCGCGATCGGCTTTTGGGTCGGGTGCTTGCCGAACTCTTTTTCGGCCTTGCGCGGCGACATGATATTCCACAGATTCTTCATCTGCTTGCCGCCGTTCATCTCCTTCATCGTCTTGTAGTTGAAGGTGTGCTTGCTGTCCTGGTCACGCGCGGCCCAGATGATCGTCTCGGTGCCGTGGGTGAAGTAGCGGCACGACAGGTTGGGCGGCGGATTGACCTTGAACCAGGCAATATCGTTGAGGATTTTGTAGTCGAGCTTCTGCAGCGCAAACCCGATGCTGTAGATGACGTGGTGCGTGCCGCTGACCCAGATGGAGCCATTGGGCTTGAGCAGTCGCTGACAGGCGGCCAGCCATCGCAGGTTGAATTCGTGATTCGCTTCGACGCCTTGCGAGCGGTCCCAACGTCCCTTGTTCACAGAGACCATTCGGCCGGACTTGCAGGTGACCCCGTCGTTGGAGAGGAAATAGGGCGGGTCCGCGAAGATCATGTCGAACTGCTCGGGCTCCATTTGCTCGAGAATGGCGAGCGAATCTCCCTGCAAGAGGGTGAAACCACGAGGGTCCGAATAGTACGGCGTTAGGTCGCCGTCGTTACGCAGCAGTGCTTGCATGACATCCCTGTCGCTATGTTTTTCACTCGCGTCCGTGCGAGGGGCCATCCGTGGTCGCTCGCGTCCGTGCGAGGGGCCATCCGTGGCCAGTTTGATTCCATCAATCCTTGACGCGCCATCGCACATTACCTCGTAAGTGGCTACGAGGATGCTTATCCCGACTCAAATAGAACTTACAAACAATGCTAAGTCATTGAAATTGATCGGGAATCTCGCTCGGTTTTCGGCTATGGAAAACCCAAATTGATCTAACGATCTCAAAGCGTTAGCGCGATCCGTGCATTGAAGCCTAAGGGTCGATGATCAACTGTGTCAAGAAGATTTTTCGGCTTTGTGATCGTGGCCCGATCGAGGTCATTGGGCGGAGCGGGGCCTTGGCCCCTGCGGAGCTATCGCCAGTGCAGCCCCAAGGCTTGCCTTGGGGTTGGGCTCCGCGAATTGGCATGGTGTGCAATCGTGTGCGAATATATGTTTATGCTGCGAATTCTTTTCGAATGGTGAGTCGTATGCGCATCAATATATGGCGTTTCTCCCTCCTCGGTCTCTTGGCCGCATTCGTGCTGGCCGGCTGCCCGTCGACCGACAGCCCGGCCGGCAATAACGGCGCGGACGCAGGGTTGCACGAGGATAGCGGCGACAACTCCAACAATTGCGTACCTGAGTGCCAGGTCGGCGCGCGTACCTGCGGCGAGGAGCAGTCGGTGCTTCGCTGCGAGTCGGTCGACGGGTGCGCGACCTTCGTCGAGGTGCTTCGCTGCCCGTCGTACAAGCTGTGCGAGGGAGGCACGTGCGTCGACAAGCAGAGCGAGTGCACCAGCGTGTGCACGCCGGGGGCCGGGCCGCGGTGCAACTCGGCCGGTGAGGTCGAGCAATGCGACGACCACGACGGGAACGGCTGCTACGAGTGGGGTGGGGCGCAAACTTGCGCGTCTGGCGAGTACTGCAACCCCGACACCGGCGCGTGCGAAGCGCCGAGCTGCTCCGACGAGTGTTCGGCCGGCGAGACGAGTTGCGAGGGCGAATTGGTGCGTACGTGCGCCGAGAACGCCCAGGGCTGCTTGGTCTTCGGCGCGGGCACGGAATGCCCTGCCGAGCAGACCTGCCAGGCAGGCCAGTGCGTCGAGCAGACGAGCTGCTCCGACGAGTGCACCCAGAACGAGGCGGTCTGCGCGGCCGACGGCGGCCTTCGCACCTGTGAGGACCACGACGGCGACGGCTGCCTCGAGTGGTCGAGCGCGCAGGCATGTTCCTCCGGCCAGGAGTGTCGCGCCGGAGCGTGCGTCGACTCGAGCTCGTGCCGCGACGAATGCGTCGACGGCGAGACGGTCTGCGTGGGCAACAAACTCGCCGACTGCGCCGACCACGACGGCGACGGGTGCACGGAATTTCCCAACCCCTACGACTGCCCCAGCGGGCAAACCTGCTCGTCGGCGAGTGGCACGGCCGCCTGCGAGGGCGCGCCGAGCACCGGCACGGCGGTCATCAACGAGATTTTCTACGACTCGGTCGGCCCCGACCTTCGCACGGGCGGCTCGTCGCCGGCCTCGCCGACCTTCATCGAGCTCAAGGGCACGCCCGGCATGGACATCTCGGGCTTCGCCGTCGAGCTGGTCAACGGGTCGAACGGTCAGCCCTACAACTCGTTCACCCTGCCGTCGGGCGCGAGCCTCGACGGCAACGGCTTTGCCGTGCTCGCCATGGACACGCCCGATTCGTACCTGTCGTACGCCGCGTCGAGCTATACTAACGTCTACTACGTGCTGACCGCCTACGGAAACGGCACCGACGCGCTGCAAAACGGCCAAGACAGCGTGGTCCTCAAAGACGCCTCGGCGAGCACCATCGACGCGGTGGGCTACGGTGACTTCTCGGCGACCCCGCAAAACTTCGCGGGCGAGGGGAGCGCGGTCGCCGCGACCATCTCGGGGCGCTCGCTGGGCCGCGTGCCGGGCGCGGCGGACACCGACGACAACGCCGCCGACTTCGTCAGCTTCTATCCGACCCCGGGGCTGGAGAACACCGACCTGCTCATCAACGAGGTCTACCCGGACCAGCCCGGCGTCGACGACGCCACCCAGACCTTCATCGAGCTGGTCGCGCCCATTCAGGGCTGGGAAGACATGCCGCTCGATGGCTACAAGGTGCACGCCATCAACGGGTTCGACGGCCTCGACTATATCTTCGGGCCCAACGGCGGCGACGGCATCAGCCTGGCCGGCGCGAACCTCAACGATGCCCAGAGCACCGACGGTTACGTGGTGGTTTGCAATATCGCCGCCGAGATCTCCTTGCTCAATGCATGCGCCGTGGCCTATGACGGGGCCGATTTACAGAACGGGCCCGACAACGTGGTGCTGCGCTACAACGGCCGCGTGATCGACGCGGTCGGATACGGAACATTCGGTTCGGGCGAGACGTTTGTTGGTGAGGGCGACCCGATAAGTTATAGCTCGAGTGACGCTGGCCAATCGCTGGGGCGCTGGCCGATCACCGATCCGAGTTGGCAGACCGACACCGACGACAACTACATGGACTTTTGGTGGCTCTCTCCGACCCCCGGCACCGCGAATCCGCGTCCATAAAGACTCAAGACTCAAGCTTCGAGACACATTGAATGACCGACAAAGAACGCCAATCCAACGACGACCGATCCAGCGGCGATAAGAAGAGCTTCCGCATCGTATGCACGCTTTGCGGCTGTAAGGCCGAGGTGCCTTTCAAGCCGCGCCGCGGTCAGGATGTCTTCTGCCCCGACTGCTTCAAGTTCAAACGCGACGAAGTCAATCAAAAGCGTCAGCGCCATTCTCCGCGAAAAAAGCACGGAACGCGCGTGATGTTTCCGATTACGTGCGCACAATGTGGAAAGAAAGAGACGCTCGATTACGTGCCCAAGGGCGTGGCGCTCCACGAGGTGATGTGCTCGGAGTGCGTGCGCACCACTTACGGCGAGCAGTCGCGTTGGGCGCAGATCAAAGAGACCAAAGCCGCCGAGCAAAAGCAGGAATGGGAGTTTACCTGCGAAGAGTGCGGCCGCGAGGATTACCTGAAGTTTCCTCCCAAGCCCGACCGTGACTACCTGTGCGTGCGCTGCTTCAACGAGCAGGAGGCGCCCAGCCGCGAGCGGTTGCAGGGCAAACAGCGCGTCGGCCGTGCGGTCTATATCCGCACCAAAGATGAGGACTCCGAATAGTCACGAACGTAGGTAGCGGACACCGTTGGAATTCGCCACGAGTCTGGACTGGCAACTCGTCCAGTACATCTTGATTTCGCTGGGGCTGGGGGCCGTGGTCGGCCTCGAGCGCCAGAGTCACTACAGCGAAGAGAGCGAGCGAGAAGCCATCGGTGTGCGCACCTTTGCGCTGGCCAGCCTTCTGGGAACCGTCTCGGCGATCGGTTCCCAGAGCGGCGTTCCGGGGATGGTCTATGTGACCGGCACCGGCTACTTCTTGATGATCATCGCCTACCTTGTCTTCCAGTACCGCCAGCGCGACACCATCCCGGGGATCACCACCGAGGTCGCCTCGCTCATCGTGTTCGTGCTGGGCGTGCTGGTCCCCTTCCAGCCCTTGTTGGCGGCCGCCCTCGGGGTCATCGTCGCCGCGATCCTGTCGGTCAAACGCTACACCCACCTGCTCGTCGAGAAGCTCAGCCAGGACGAGGTCCTGGCGACGATGAAGTTCTTGCTGGTGTTGGTGGTGGTTTTGCCGGTGCTGCCCGACCAGGGCATGGGGCCCGACGACATCTACAACCCGCGCGAGCTGGGCTACCTGGTGGTGCTCATCACAGGGATCAGCTTCGTCGGTTATTTCGCCATTCGGTTTTTGGGGCGCCGGCGGGGCATCTCACTGACCGGCTTGCTCGGCGGGCTCGCCTCGAGCACGGCGGTCACCCTGGCGATGTCCCACCGGGTCAAGAACTCCAATGACGACCGCGTGGTGCGCCTGGCGGCTGTGTTCGCCATCTTGATGGCCAACGCCATCATGTCGGTGCGCGTGACCGTGGTGGTCGCCGCGGTCAACCCGGACTTCGTGGGGATGTTGCTCGTGCCGGTCATCGCCATGGCCGTGCCCGGCTCCATGGTCGCCGGGTACCTGTGGTACAAGATGGCCCACGCCTATCCGGAGGGCGGCGAGGGCGTGCCGGAAAAGGCCGAGGAGGTCGGCGAAGAGGCCGAGCGCAGCGACGAGCAGTTGCATATCACCAACCCCTTTCGCATCGGGCCTGCGCTCAAGTTCGGGCTCATCTTCGTGGTGATCATCGGGCTGGTGCACGTGGCCAAGATCTATTTTGGCAGCTCGGGCACCTACGTGGCCGCGCTCATCAGCGGCTTGGCCGAGGCCAACGCCATCAGCATCGCCGTGGCGCGTATGCAGGAGGCCGGCGACATCTCGGCGACGGTGGCCACCCGCGGGGTCGTCATCGCCATTTTGGCCAACAGCTTCGTCAAGGCGGCCATCAGCGGCTTCGTGGGTACCAAAAAGCTCGGAATCTACGTGGCCCTCGGGTTGGTTCCCATGCTCGCCGCCGGCACCGTCGCCGTCTTGTTAGTAGGTTGACCGGGCTAGTAGGTTGATCGGGTTAGTAGGTTGACCGGGCTAGTAGGTTGACCGGCGAGCAATTGACACAGAGCGCACCGACAAACTAGATTCCGCATCCCGAGAACTTCCGTTAACTCCGAGCAGTTTGCGATGACACAGACCGCCGAAAACGACACGAACACCGACGACTCGCTCTACAACGCCTTCGCCAAGGCCACCTTCGAGACGAAGACCGACGAGGGGTTCATCTTCAAGCTCGCCGACGGCGAGACTGCCCAGGTCGACCTCGACGAGTACGGCGACGATTTCCCGTTTCCGTACAGCGAGGGCGACGAGGTCGAGCTTCTCGTCGAGCAACCCTGGGGTGAGGGGTGGAAGGCGTCGGTGCGCAAGGCCGAAAGCCTTCGCCTGTGGGAGCGCCTCGGACAGCTGGCCGACGAAGAGAAGATCGTCGAGGGCGATATCCTGTCGCAGAACAAGGGCGGCCTGTCGGTCGACATCGGCCTGCGCGCGTTCTGCCCGCGCAGCCAGATCGACATCCACCGCGTCGACGACGCCTCGCCGTATGTCGGGCGCACCGCGCGGTTTCAGGTCATCCAGTTCGACAAAAAGCGCTGCAACGTGGTGCTCAGCCGTCGCAAGGTCATCGAGTTGGAGCGCGAAGAGGAGAAAAAGCGCACCCTCGACGAGCTCGAAGAGGGCAAGGTGTTCACCGGCGTGGTGCGCAACATCAAAAAGTACGGCGCCTTTATCGATATCGGCGGCATCGACGGCCTGCTGCACATCTCGAATATGAGCTGGGGCCGCATCGACCACCCCTCCGAACTCGTGCGCCCCGGCGACGAGATCAAGGTGGTGGTGCTCGACTACGACGCCAAGCGCGACCGGCTGAGCCTGGGCCGAAAGCAACTGCTCGACAACCCGTGGAGCGACATCGAGGAGAAGTTCTCCGAGGGCGACGTCGTCGGCGGCAAGGTCGTGAGCCTGGCCGACTTCGGCGCCTTCGTCGAGGTCGCCCCCGGCCTCGAAGGGCTGGTCCACGTGACCGAGCTCTCGTGGACGGCGCGCATCCACCACCCCAAAGAGGTGCTCGACATCGGCCAGGACGTGCGCGTCAAGATCGTCGGCATCGACACCGACAACAAGCGCCTGAGCCTGTCGATCAAGCAGCTCGAGAAGAACCCCTGGGAAGAGCTCGCCGAGAACCTGTCGGTGGGCGACGTGGTCAGCGGCCCGATTCGCAACATCACCGACTTCGGCCTGTTCGTCGAAGTCGCCCCGGCCGTCGAGGGGCTGGTGCACGTCAGTGACATCTCGTGGACCGACAAGATCGACGACCCCGCCGAGCACTTCAAGGTGGGCGACGAGATCGAGGTCAAGATCATCGACATCGACGTCGACAACCAGCGCCTGAGCCTGGGCATCAAGCAGCTTTCGCGCGACCCGTGGGAGAAAGCAGGCGAGAAGGCCAAGGTCGGCGAGAAGATCAACGTCGAGATCACCCGCCTGACCGACTTCGGCGCGTTCGCCCAGGTCGTCGAGGGCGTCGAGGGCCTCATCCACATCTCGGAGCTCTCCGAGGGCCGCGTCGAGAACGCCCACGAGGTGGTCCGACCCGGCCAGGAGGTCGAGGTGCTCGTGGTCAGCTTCGACCGCGCCAACCAGCGCATCGGCCTGTCGCTCAAGCGCGACGAGCTCGAAGAGCCGATGGCTCGCGAGTACACCGAAGAAGAAGGCGCCACCGCCAAGCTCGGCGATATCCTGCGCGACCGTCTCGGCCTCGGGGCTGAGGAAGAAGAAACTTCAGAAGAAGCGAATGAAACTGCAGAAGAAGTAAAAGCAGAAGAAGTAAAAGAGGAAAAAACAGAAGAAGCAGAAGAGAGCGAAGAAGAAGCCGCCGACGCCGACGAAGTAGCGTCCGGGGAGGGCGAAGTAGCGTCCGGGGAGGACGAAGTAGCTGCCGGGACCGACGAAGTAGCGTCCGGGGAGGGCGAAGTAGCGTCCGGGGAGGACGAAGTAGCGTCCGGGACCGACGAAGTAGCTGCCGGGGAGGACGAAGTAGCGTCCGGGACCGACGAGGAAGCGTCCGGGGAGGACGAGGAAGCAGCCGAGACGGACGAAGACACCACCGACGAAGAAGAATAAGCCCACGCGGAGCGGCTGCTTGCTGCCCGCGGAGCGCATCGCCCGTGCAGCCCCAAGGCTCGCCTTGGGGGTAATAAGCCCACGCGGAGCGGCTGCTTGCTGCCCGCGGAGCGCAGCCCCGGGGCTTGTCCCCGGGGTTTTGCGATCCAACCCCGGAGCCAACATGTCGCGGCTCGCATCAACCCGAACGCTGTGTGCTCGCCTCCTGTGCGTGTTCACGGCGTTTTCGTTTTCCGCCTGCGCCATCCCCACCCAATCGGCTCGCCTCGAGCCCACCGCGCCGCCCACCGAGGTCGAAGCCTCGGCCGACACTCGCTACAAAGACCGCGCCTGCTCGCCGTACTGGAGTTGGCTGTACCCGGGCCTGGGCCAGTTATGCGTCGGCAAGACCGGTGAGGGCGCCACGCTCGCCGCGCTCGGCGCCGCCGAGATCGGCTCGGCCATCGCCTTCGAGACCGGTGTGCCGCTGCTCGCCTTCCAGAACGTGTGGGTCTACGGCATCGCCGACGCCTACATCGAGGTCGACCGCGCCGAAGGGGCGCTGTACGCCCCGCAGGACACGTTGGGCGAGCTCGTGGCCGCGCCGTTCAACTGGGAGGTCATGAAAGAGCCGTACGTCTGGGGCGGCATCCTCGCGATGAGCGCGGCCGCCTTCGGCTACTCGTACCTGCTGGGGAGCACCTCCGACGCTACACCGACCACCACCGACGACACGCCCCGGTTCCTGGGCCGCGAGATGCGCCCGGAGTGGGCCTACTCATTGGCCGCGGGCACCGGCGTGGTGCTCTTCGAGCACGTCGCCATCGGCGAGGAGGCCCTGTTTCGCGGGGTCATCCAGTCGTCGCTGGCGCGCAACTTCGGCGAAATGAAGGGGTGGGCTTGGGGCTCGGTGATCTTCGGGGCGGTCCATATCCTCAACGCCTCGGCGCTGCCGCCCGAGCAGCGCGAGGCGTACATGTTCTACAGCGTGCCGTTCATCACGGCGGTGGGGAGTTATCTGGGCGCGAGCTATATGTGGAGTGACTACAGCTTGGCCGCGCCCGTGGCGTTACACTTTTGGTACGATTTCATCTTGAGCGCCGCCCAGTACGCGGTTTCGCCGTCGAGCAGCCCCATCGGAGCGTCGGTGACGATTCCGTTTTAATCCATGTACTCGCCGCGCAACTCTTCGAGGTAGGCGCGGTCTTCGGAGGTCATCTGGTCGTCGGCGGTGACTTCATCGCCCGCCGCACCTTCTTGACGACGGCGCGCGGCGAAGAACCAGATGGCTGCCAGACACACGACGAGCGCGCCGGCGAGCACGCTCAGTAGCGCGTAGTTGTCTTCGGCCGGCGGCTCGACCATCCGGAACTCCTCACCGTACTTGTCGATGATGGCTTCCTTGATGTCTTGCTTCTCCAGGCCCTCTTTGGCGAGGATCTGGATCTCCTGGCGCACGTCGGATGCCCCCCCGGAGGGGCACATAGCGAGAGTCTTGCCGGGGCAGAACGGGCTGTAGATCTCTTTGCTGACCTCTTGGGTCACCTTGGAGACCTCGCCTGCGCCGCGTTGGCCGTGAGATTCTTGGGCGAGGGCGGGGGAGGCCGCCAGAAGCGGGAGCAGGAAAGCTGCGGCCACGAACCGGCGCCAATGATGTAGTTTGGTGTAGACCATGTGTCGTCGTTATCCGGAGTACTCGGCGTCGACATCGTCGCTGCCGAGCCAGCCGCGAAGCAACTCGCGTTGGGCGTCGGAGGCGTCTTCGCGCGTTCGAATGCGATACTTGTCGGGAGGCGTCTGGCCCAGCTCGACCGTGTATTGGCGAAGCTCGCCGCGGCGGAACAGGTGGACCTCGATGGTGTCTCCCGGGGACTTGTCCCCGATGAGCTTCGAGAAGTTGTCTCCCGTTACCTTCCAACCATCGACGGCGACGATTTCATCCCCGGCGTAGATTCCGCTCTGGTGGGCGGGGCTGGCGGTGGGCACGTAGGTGACGTGGAGACGGCCTTCGCGGGGGTCGGTGCTCAGGCCGAGCCACGCCTTCTCTTCCTTCTTGGCGGAGGCATTCTTGGCGGAGGCATTCTTAGCGGAGCGCTCCAACTCGAGGCCGAACGGGGCGAGCAGGGCGTTCCAGTCGAAGTCTTCGGTGCCGCGGATATAGCGGTCGAAGAACTCGCCGCACTCGACGCCGGTGGCCTCTTCGACGATCTGCTCGTAGGAGCCCTCGGGGTAGCCCGAGCCGTCGGCCCCATAGTAGTGCTCCCACAGGTGGCGCAGCACGTCGTCGAGGCTGCGCTCGCCGTCGGTGGTCTGGCGGATATGCAGGTCCAAGACCACGCAGGCGAGTTCGCCTTTGAGGTAGTACGACACCGTCGAGTTACGGGTGTGCTCGTCGGGGCGGTACAGCTTGATCCAGGCGTCGAAGCTGGCGTCTTCGAGCGAGTGAAGCTTGCGGCCGGGCACGCGGTCGAGTTGGCTGACGCGCTTGGCGAGGCGTTGCAGGTAGCCGTTGGCGTCGATGACGCCGGCGCGCAGCAGGCCGAGTGTGTCGTAGTAGCTGGTCACGCCCTCGACGGTCCACAAATCGCGGGTGTAATTCTCGTTCTGGTAGTCGAAGGGGCCCAGGTTGGCGGGCCGGATGCGCTTGACGTTCCAGACGTGGAAATGCTCGTGGCAGACCAGCCCCAGAAAGTTGATGTAGCCGTCGTCGGGGCTGCCGGGCTTGTCGCCGGGCGTGAAGTTGTGGCGCGGGTAGATCAGCGCGGTCGAGTTGAGGTGCTCGAGTCCGCCGCCGGCGCCGTCGCTCATCATCGTGATGAACAGATAATCGTCGTAGGGCAGCCCGCCGAAGATGTCGCGGTTGGCCTCGACCACGCGCGGCAGGTCCTCGCGCAGCTTGTCTCGGTCGTAGTTGCCCTGGCCCCAGAAGACCATCTGGTGAGTCTTGCCGTCGACCTCGAACTCGAGCGGCTCGTAGTCGCCCATCTCGACCGGCGAGTCGAAGAGGACGTCGAAATTCGGGGCGGTGAAGTAGTTTTGGTTCGCCTCGCGGCGCTCCATGCCGGTGTAGACCTGCCAGTCGTAGCCTTCGGGGGGGACGACGTGCAGTTCGACCTGCTCGTCCTCGCGCCCGTGGGGGTACAGGTAGGTGGCCACGCCGGTAAAGAAGCAGTGGGTATCGTCCAGGTGGTTGGCGCGCACGTTGACGTCGTGAGCGAACAGGTCGTACTCGACGACCAGCGAGTTGCAGTTGGACGCGTCGACGCGCCAGGTGGCCTTGTCGAGCTTGCGCACCCGGCGCTTGTCGCCGTCACCGCCGAAGGCGCGCAGGCCCTGGACGTGGCGCGAATACTCGCGCACCAGGTAGCTCCCCGGGCTCCACACAGGCATGCTCAGGTCGACGTGGTCCTCTTCGCCGACCGCGTCGATCTCCATGCGCACGCAGAGGAGGTGTTCGTGGGGTTGGGGCGCTGAGACTTGAAACCGAATAAGAGCACTCATGCGTCTTCTCACAAACAGGGGAAACAAAGCCGATGCCGCCTACAGGCTCTTACACCAGCCGTGCTCAATTTTGAAGCGCGGACGTCCGAGATTGATTCGGTCTCCAGCGCCTTAGTTTGGTAAGAAGAGTTCCGCAGAGGGCGGCTCTCGACGGCCGGTGAGGTCGGCTCTTGTTCTTGGCGTTAAAAAAAGATTAAGATGCGGTTATTGCGTGAAAGTCCACGGCGACGCCATGACAGTGGTGTCGAGGTACGCTCGGGCACATCGTTGCCGTACAACAGGCGAGAAAATGTCGGACCATTCAGAGTTTCACGGCGGCCGAGAGTTCGACCCGGAAGGGGAGCCGGAGTCGTTCGTCATCGACGCCGACATTTTGTATCAGGTGCTCGGCGAGGGCGGGCTCGGCACGTGGCGAGCCGACTTCGACCAGAGAGTTCTGGTCGTCGATGCGTGTGATGCGGAGTTGTTGGGCTTCGAGCCGACCGTCCAACGAATCGGGTTCGACGAAATCATGCGGGTGATTCATCCCGATGATTTGGAGCGGATGTCCCGCCAGTTCGCCGAAGAACGCGTCCAGTTCGGTCGATACGAGTTCGATCTTCGCGTCCTGCTTCCCAATGACGAAGTGCGCTGGTTACTGGCGCGCGGCACCATCTTTCGAGACGAAACGGGCGGCGTCATCGCTGCAGGGGTGCATATCGACGTCACCGAGCAGCGCCGCATCGAAGAAGCGCTGCGAGAGAATCGACGTCGTCTGTCTACCTTGATGAGCAATTTGCCGGGCATGGCCTATCGCTGTCTGAACGACCATGACTGGACGATGCTCTTTGTCAGCGAAGGATGTGAGAGGTTGTGCGGCTACGACGCCGAGCAGCTGGTCTCCGGCGAGGTTGTTTGGGGAGATTTGGTGTGCGTCAGTGACCAAGATTGGCTCTGGGAGTCGGTTCAGGAGGCGCTCGACGCGGGTGAGCCTTTCGAGGTCGAGTACCGCATCCGGCATGCCGACGGCACTCATCATTGGATGTGGGAGCAGGGGCGTGGGGTCTACGACGATGGCAAGCTCGTCGCCATCGAGGGATTTATTACTGACGTGACCGCGCGCAAGCAGGCCGAAGAGGAGCTTCGCGAGGCCGACCGTCGCAAGGACCAGTTCTTGGCCATGCTCGGCCACGAGCTGCGCAACCCGCTGACCGCGATCATCTCGTCGGCGGAGTTTCTCGAGGGGTACGAAGCCTCCGACTCGGCGCTCGAGCGCGTCCAACGGGTCTTGTCGCGCCAGTCACGCCAGATGAAGCGCCTGATCGACGGGCTGCTCGATGTGTCGCGTATCACGCGCCAAAAGATCACCCTCGACAAGTCGAAGGTCGACTTGCTCGCGGTCCTGCAGGGGCTCTTAGAGGATCGCACCGGGCAGTTGGCCAGGCGCCACATCGAAATCAGCGTGGGGGCGGGCAAAGAGCATATGTGGATGGATGCCGACCCGGTGCGCTTGGGGCAGATTTTCGACAATCTGTTGATGAACGCCATCGAGCACACCAAGCCGGGCGACACCATCAGCCTGCGCGCACGCCACCTCGACGGCACCGCCGAGATCGTGGTCGCAGACAGCGGGGAGGGGATCGAGGCGACCTTGCTCGACGTCATCTTCGAGCCGTTCCAGCAAGGTCCCAAAGAGCAGGTTCAGGCAGGCGGCGGTCTCGGCTTGGGCCTGGCGCTGACCAAGGGCCTCGTCGAGTTGCACGGCGGTCATATTGAGGCTAGGAGTGAAGGCAAAGGCAAAGGAGCGCAGTTTGTCGTGCATCTACCACTCACCGAAGCGCCCGAACGCGTGGCGCCTACCAAGCCCAAGGAGGCCGGCGTGCGCCGCGATATTCTGCTCATTGAGGATGACCCCGACGTCGCCGAGGTTCTCACGCTGATTATCGATCGGGTGGGCCACGACGTGCGCGTGGCCTCGTCGGCCTCTGAGGGATTGGAAATGGCTGCCGAGCAGAGGCCCGATTTGGTCTTGTGCGACCTGGGTCTCCCCGGGATCAGCGGCTACGAACTCGCCGTCCGTCTGCGCGCCGATGAGGGGTTGAGCGACTTGCCCCTGGTCGCCCTGACCGGCTACGGAGGCGAGTCGGTGCGCGAGCGTGCCCTCGAATCAGGCTTCGACGAGCATGTGACCAAGCCGGTGTCGATGACCGAACTCGCCGAGGTCTGTGACAGGATGTGCGGTACTCGCCATTGACCCAGCCCACCTCGTGAAATAGGTTGCGGCCCATCGAACGAGTGGCGAATCAGGAGGTTGAGGTCATGGCGAAGAGCAACGCAGACGGCGAGACGACGGCAGCCATCGTACAGAAGGTCCGCGACGGCATCGAGGAACTCGACGACAAGATCGTCGGCAGTGATGTCTTGTTGACCGGATTTCCCGGCTTTTTGGGTGAACACGTCCTCGAGCGGCTCATCGAGCTGCAGCCCGAGTCGACCTTTTATCTGCTCATTCAGTCCCAGATGCGCGGTCTCGCCGAGCGCTACCTCGACAAACTCGAGCGCGAGAATCCTCACTTCGAGGGGCGCTGGGAGCTTCTCGAGGGTGACATCACCGACCGCTTTTTGGGCCTCGATGAAGAGCGCTACCACGAGCTGACTGCGACCGTGGGCGTGGTCTGGCATCTGGCCGCCATCTATGATCTGGCCGTGCCCGAGCAAATCGCTTACCGGGTCAACGTGACCGGCACCATCCACGTGCTCGACTTCTGCGAGGCTTGCGAGAGCCTGCAGCGATTCAACTACATCTCGACGTGCTACGTCTCGGGCGAGCGCGAGGGCAAGATCTACGAGGACGAGCTCGACGAAGGGCAGGGGCACAAGAATCACTACGAGTCGACCAAGTTTTGGGCCGAGGTCGAGGTCCAGCGGCGCTCGAAGGAAATCCCCACCGCCATTTTCCGACCGGGTATCGTCGTGGGCGACTCGCGCACCGGCGAGACGTTCAAGTACGACGGCCCCTACTACCTGATGAAGCTGCTGCGCCGGCTGCCCGACTGGATGCCGATGGTCAATATCGGCAAAGGCGAGACGGTGGTGAACCTGGTGCCCATCGACTTCGTCGCCGACGCGATGGCTTTTCTGGGCAACAAAGAGGGCGTCGAAGGCCAGATCTTCCAACTCGCCGACCCCAACCCGATGCGCGCCCGCGACGTCGTGGCGCTGACCCTCGACTCGATGAACAAAGCTCCGGCGCTGGCCACGGTGCCCTCGAGCCTGCTCGATGTGGCGCTGAGTCGCCAGAAGGTCGAAGAGCTGGTCGGCGTGCCCCGCGAGTCGATCGTCTACTTCAACCACGACGCCCGCTACGACTCGAGCAACACCCAACGCGAGCTCAAAGAGACGGCGATCCGCTGCCCGCACCTGTCGACCTACATGCAGACGTTGGTCGACTACTTCCTGCGCAATCCCGAAAAAGAGTTCTTGGACAAGCGTCGGATTTGACGGCCGTAGGCTGTCAATAACGCCCCCACCATGGCTGAGTCGTTGTTGAAACGTGCTCGTGGCGCTACTATAGTGCCGATCCACGAGTGCCAATGGATATCTGCGTCGTGAATCACCCACTTTGCGGCGACCTCATACACCGGATTAAGTCATGTCTATCGACGAGCTGAACATGCGCGGCCGCGTATCGACTCGGCTGCTGACCCTGTTGGCGGCGCTGTTCTTCGTGCTGGCCGGCTGCTCGGACGACACCGAAAACAATAACGGTAACGGCGGCGACGCCGCGCTGTTGCCCGATGCGAGCACGGACGCCGATGTCGGCGTCGACACGGCACAGGACGTCGAAGACGATATTGACGACGTGGGTGAGGACGTCGTCGAGCCCTCCGATGTCGGCCCGCCCGACACGGGTGACGCGGGCGTCGACGTCGAAGAGGACGCCGGCCCGGTCGAGCTTCGCATCGACAGCGTAACCCCGCCGCGCGGCCCGGTCGACGGGGGCACCCCGTTCGTCATCGAAGGCACCGGTTTTACCCAGGAGACGGTGGTCTATTTTGGCAGCCGTCGCGCCGACGTCACCTTGGTCGACGGCACGCTGGTCGGAGAGACACCTGCCGGGGCGGGTATCGGCTCGGTCAACGTCAAACTGCTCGACCCGACGATGGGCGAGGCGCTGCTCGCCGGCGGCTATACCTACACTGCGACGGTCGAGGTCACGGCCGTCAGCCCGACGCGCATCCCCACTGAAGGCGGCGTCGAGGTGACCGTGGAGGGCCGCGGGTTCACCGACGGCACGCGCGTGAGCTTCGGCGGAGCGACGGGCATTCGGCACACGCTGGTCGATAGCTCCCTGCTGCGCGTCGTGGCGCCGCCGCACGCGGCCGGCGACGTCGACGTGCGCGCCTCGAGCCCCGACGGCAGCGACGTGCTGCCCGGCGCGGTGACCTACTTCGAGACCCTGCGCATCGACGCGGTCCGCCCGGCCACCGGCACGACTGCCGGCGGCGATACGGTGACCTTGTACGGAAGCGGGTTCGAGAGCGGCATGATCGTCGAATTTGGCGGCGTCGAGGCGACCGTGCAGTCGGTCGACCCGAGCGGCGCCGAGGCGACAGTGGTGACGCCGGCCGGAAGCGCCGGCCTCGTCGATGTGCGCGCCGAGACGCCCAGCGGCGACGCGACCTTCTTGGAAGACGGCTTTTACTACACCGCCAGCAACACCGACTTTGCCATCGCCGCGGTCGACCCAGCCAGCGGTCCCGAAAGTGGCGGGGTCGACGTGACCCTCATCGGCGCCGGGCTCGACGCTTCGGGGCTGAGCGTGACCTTTGGCGGGAGCGCGGCGACCGTGGTCGACCAGGGCCCGGGCCACGCCACGGTCACGATTCCGGCGCATGCGCCCGGGGCGGTCGACGTGACGATTGCCGACGGCAACGGCGCCAGCGACACGCTCAGTGGAGCGTTTACCTACGTCGACGACCTCTGGATCGACCGCGTCACCCCCGACACGGCCGACGTGGCCGGCGGGGTCAGCGTGACCATCGAAGGCGAGGGCTTTACGGGCGCGCAGCGCGTGCTCTTCGGCGGCATCGCCGCCCAGTTCACCGTCGACAGCGATACTCAGATCACAGCTACCGCGCCGCCGCACGCAGCCGGCATCGTCGACGTGGTCGTCGAGCGCGAAATCGAGGCCAAATTCGTCGACGGGTTCACCTACACCGAAGATCTGGAGGTCTTCGGCTTCTTCCCGGTGCGCGGCTCGGTGGCGGGCAACACCTACGTCGAGATTCGCGGGCGCGGGTTTACCGGCATGATGGACGTGACCTTCGACGGTCAGGCCGCGGCGAGCGTACAGATTCTCGACGCCCAGACGCTGGCGGTGCGCACGCCGCCGCATGCGACCGGTCCGGTCGACGTGGTGGTCACCCGTGGAAACGACCAGGTCACGGCCAGCGAGCAATATACCTACTTCAATCCCGGCAGTCGCTTTGGCGGCGCTTGGGGCGGTCCCATCCAGGGCGCGGTCAACGTGACCGTCTACGAGATGGGCGGCTCGCCCATCGCCGACGCGCACGTGCAACTGTCGACGCGAAACGACAGCGTCTACCAAGGGCTGACCGATTCGAACGGCATGATCACCCTGTCTGGCCCGGACGTCTACGGTGAGCAGACGGTCACCGCGGTCGCGCCCGAGTACTCGAGCACGACCGTCCAGCGGGTCAACGCCGAGAATATCACCATCTTCTTGATGAAATCGTCGCAGGGCCCGCCGCCTCCCGGCCCCCCGACGGCCACCTTCCAGGGTACCCTGGGCGGCCTCGACAAGATCAAAGAGCCGGGGCCCAACGAGTTCCAGATGGCGATCGTGCGCACCACGCGCCCCGACCCCTGGTCGCGCGTGCCCGATCCGGGCAACGGCGCGACGGTCATGACCGACGGGCCATACACGCTTCGCAGCCGCATCGGTGACGTCGCCCTGGTCGCGCTTGGCGGCCTCTACAACAACGACACCCAGACGTTCACCCCGCTGGCGATGGGCGTGGAGCGCTACCTCTTCGCCAGCGACGGCCAAACCTACAACGTCGACATCGATCTGGACATCCCGCTGGACAAGTCGCTGGCGTTCAAGATCAACAACACCACGTTGACCCCCGCAGGGCCCGACATCAACCGGGTCATCCCTTGGCTCGACTTCGGGTTCGAGGGCGTTTTTGGCGGCGTGGTCGTCGCCGAGGGGGCGAGCAACGTCATTCAGGCCGACAACCTGCCGGCGCTCGAGGGCGACCTGCAGGGCGTCAAGTACTGGGCGATTGGAGGAAGCTACACCGGCGAGACCGACCCGCCCTACGCCGAGGCGTTCCAAAAGAATATCACCGACATGAGCCAGATCGTGAATATGCCGGCTCTGCCCTCCATCGCGCGGGTGACCTCGCCTGCCAACGGCTCGATTCCCGTCGACGGGCTGGTTTCCTTTCAACCCAGCTCGCCTATCCAACCTGACTTCTACTACGTGCGGGTGGTCACGTTCATGGGCGCGACCGTGTGGGACGGCTTCTTGAACGGCTCGGAGACGAGCTTCCGGTTCCCCGACTTCCCGGACTTCTCGCATCTGCCGCCCGACCAGCGCCCGGTGCCTTATCCGGGGGGCTCGTACGTGCTGCAGATCATCGGCATCAGCCAGCCGGGCACGAGCATCAACAACTATTCGTACTCGAACCTGTCGATCGACGGGTGGGACGCGTACTCGGTGTGGGCGCAGGTGGTGACGTTCTGAGAGATGTTTATCTTTGAATCAAACATCTCTACACTACATCAGACCGCCGTCCGTCCTCCCACGGAGACGCTGAATGCTACGCGCATCTTTGCGACGCATCCCTGTCCTTTTTGCCGTGTTGCTCGTGCTGGCGAGCGCCTGCTCGGATGACACTGAACAGGGCGACGCCGGCGTGATCGACGCCGGCGCCGACGCCACCACGCCCGATACGACCTCTCCCGACACCGACGCTGGACCCGACCTCGACGCGACCGATGGGCCGGACGATGTGCGCCAGCCGCGCGATACCGACGACGAGTGGAATTGGGATGTCGGCGGAGACACCGCCGAGCAGCCCTTCTTCCTCGAGAAGGTGGTGCCGCCCAGCGGGCCGGTCGACGGTGGCAACCGCGTGCGCCTCGTGGGCACCGGCTTCGAGCCGGGCACGCGCGTCTTCTTCGGAAGTCGGGAGATGAGCGTCGACGTGGCGTCGCAGCAGATGCTCGGCCGCGTGCCGTCCGCCTCCGGACCCGGCCCCGTGACCATCAAGGCGATTTCGCCCGGGGGAGAGACGCAGACGCTGGTCGACGGCTACGAGTACGTCCAAGGATTGAGCATCGACAGCGTCAGCCCATCGCTGCTGCCGACCGATGGAGGCGTCGAGGTCGAGATCCGCGGCAGCGGCTTCGGCCCGCAGGCCGCGGTGAGCTTCTCGGGTGAGCCGGCGCTTCGGGTCACATTTGTCGACGCCGAGTTGCTGCGGGTGGTCGCGCCGCCCAGACGGCGCGGGTACGCCGACGTGCGGGTGACGACACCTGCCGAGTCGAAGGTCGCCGAGCGCGCCGTCGAGTATTTTGCGCCGCTCGAAATCTCGCGTGTCGCTCCGGCCAGCGGCCCCGTCGCCGGGGGCCAGACGGTGACCGTCGAGGGCGAGGGCTTCTCGTCGTCGACCCGGTTCTTCTTTGGCGGCGAGCCTGCCGAGATCCAGAGTATCGACCCCCAGGCGTCCACCGCGACGCTGCTCACCCCGGCTGGAAGCGCGGGGCTGGTCGACGTCAGCGCCGAGAACTCGCGAGACAGCACCATCTTCGAAGACGGGTATCTGTATCGCGCCGACGACGCGGCGACCTTGGCCGCGCTGAGTCCCGGCTTCGGGCCCGCCTCGGGGGGCACCGAGGTTTTGCTTCGCGGCAACGGCTTTGACGGCGCCGGGGTCGAGTTCGTCTTTGGCACCAACGTGGCCACCGTGGTCGACCGCGGCGCCACCTGGGCGCGGGTGCAGACGCCGGCCGGCGCCGTGGGCACCGTCGATGTGGTGATGCGCGACGCCAACGGTGAAATCGACCGCTTGGCGTCGGCCTTCGAATACCGACAGGCGCTGTGGGTCGACGCGGTCGCGCCGCAACAGGGCCCGGCCGATGGCGGCACGTCAGTCACCCTCACCGGGACCGGGTTTGCCGGTACCGATCGCGTCGAGTTCGGCGGGATCGCCGCGCCGTTTACCGTCGTCTCCGACTCTGAAATCGAGGCGACCACGCCCGCTCATGGCGCCGGCTCGGTCGACGTGGTCGTCGAGCGAGACGGCGTGGAGGCGCGCCTGCGTGATGGCTTTCTCTACACCGAGCAACTCGAGATCTGGGGCTTTACCCCCATCCGCGGCTCCATCGCCGGCAACACCTACGTGGAAGTGCGTGGGCGCGGGCTCTACGGCGCTCTGCGCGTCTTCTTCGACAGCGAGGAGGCGCCGGTCGTCCAGCGCATCGACCGCAATAACCTGTTGCTCTACACCCCACCACACCAGGTCGGCGAGGCACAGGTCAGCGTCGAGGCAGGCTCGCAGCAGGCCGACGCTCCGTATCCCTACGAGTACTTCAACCCGGCCAGTCGCTTTGGCGGCGCGTCCGGCGGTGCGGTCGACGGTGCGGTCAACGTGTCGGTCTACTCGCGCGGCGGCGGGCCGATCCCGGGCGCCTTTGTGATGCTGTCGACCCGCGGAGACACCCAGTATCAGGGGGTGACCGACGCCAACGGGCAGGTCACCCTGTCGGGGCCCGACGTGCTCGGCCCACAGACGGTGACCGCGACCGCCAAGGACTTCTCCTCGGCGACCATCGAGACGGTCGACGCCGAAAACGTCACCCTCTTTTTGACCTACATCAAACCCGACCCGAGTCAGGGCGGTGGCGGCGGCAACCAGGGCCCTCCCTCCGGCATCATCCGTGGAGAGGTGTCGACCGAGGGCAAGCTGTCCGACCCGGAAAACCAAAATACCTACGACATGGCCATTGTCGGCACCACCCAGGAGGCGATCTACAGCTATCCGACCGACCCGGGGCCGGGGGCCGTGGTGCTCGGCTCGGGGCAGTACGAGATCCGCTCGCGTATCGGAGACCTGGCGGTGGTCGCGCTGTGTGGGGTGTACAACGACGCCACCGACACGTTCGACCCCCAGTTCATGGGCGTCGAGCGCTATATGTTCGTCAGCGACGGAGGGGAGTACGAGGCCGATATTCTGTGCAATATCCCGCTCGACAACACCGCCACCGTCAAGCTGATCAACCCGGTCTATTCGCCCACCGGCCCCGACACCAACCTGGTGCGCTCGTACTGGGACTTTGGCTTCGAGGGCATCTTCGAGTCCCCGTTGGTCGGCCGCGGCTTGTCGGATATTTTGCAGGTGCCGCGCCAACCCGAGCCGACGGGAATTCTGAGCGACCTGAGCTTCACTTTTGTGGGCGGAAGCTTCACCGGCACGTACTCACCGTCGACTCAAACCCAATTGCGCGACATCACCGATCTGAGCCAGACGATCGTGTTGCCGCCGCTTCTCGATGTGCCCGAGCCGGTCTCTCCGGCCATCGGTGGCACCGTGGAGAACAACACGATCACCTTCCAGGCCGCCGGACCCTACTACCCCGATTTTTACTCGGTGACGCTGGTCAACTCCGACGGCATGCCGTTTTGGCAGTTCGTCATCCCGGGCACCGACAACACGATTCGACTGCCCGATTTCCCCGACTTCTCGTTCCTGCCGCCCGAGGTGCGCCCCAACCCGATGGAGACGGACCGTATCTACATGACCGTCATCGGGATTCGAGCCGCGCAGGGGTTTGCCTACGAGGGCTTCTCGTACCAGGACCTGTCGTTCGACGCCTGGCGAGCCTACTCGTTGACGCGATGGAGCTTTTTGCCCCCCGCTCCCTAGTGGTGTGACACCGAGATTCGATTCACCTTCGCCGGTCTAGCACCACCAGCTTCGGCGCTCACTCCTCGACGATGCGCTGCATCGCCTGCGGGGTTCGCATCCGAATCTGGCGGCGCTATCCTCGCCGAAAGGTTGAATCTCACTTCGGTGTCACCCCACTAGTGGGCTTGGGTTAATGAGCGGGCTTGGGTTGATGAGCGGGCTTGGGCTAACGCGGAAAAAACGTCTGGCCGGCCAAGACCGTTTCGATGGCCTCGCGCAGTTGGTCGGCTTGGCCTTTGGGCACAAATCCGCGCGCGCCGGCGTCGCGTGCATCCTGCACATGGCGCTTTTCAGAATGCCCCGACACAACCAAGGCCTTGATCGCCGGGTGCTCGTCGCCGAGACGACGCACCACCTCCAAGCCGCTCATGTCGGGAAGCGACAGGTCGACGATGACCATGTCCGGGCTCGCTTGCGGAATCTGCGTGAGCGCTTCGCCACCCATCTCCGCCTCCCCACAAAACTCGACCGAAGATAGAATCTCCAAGAGCATCTGCAGGCTTTGACGCATCGTCGCGTGGTCATCGACCACGAACACACGTTGAGTTCGAGTGGTAGTCATGCCTCGTCCTCTTCGCTGGAAATATCGAGCTTGTCGAGCATCTCGTCGAGAACCTCGCGCTGAATCGGGTTGAGCGCGTCGAACTCGACGCCGAACCCCGGCGGGTGACCCTCTTGGCGGTCCCATTGCCCGCGCACCCAACGAACCTCGCCCTCGACGACCAGGCTGGTGTCGGTGTTCTCGAGCAGAAAGTCGAGCTCGACGCGAGAACCTAACGGCGGTGGGTCTTCGGCGACCACGAAAATCCCGCCGGCGCTGATATTGCCCGATAGCCCGAACGTGGCCTCGGCGTCAGTGGCGATATGTACCCCCACGTAGTAGGCGCGGCGCTCGGAGCCTCGCCGGTCGTCGTCGGCCTTTTGACGCAGCAGGATTTGGGGCGAGTAACTCTCCAGAGCATCTGGCGTACGCGAGGCGGGCAGGGTGACACGGTCATCACGGGGCTCTGCAGGCTTTTCCTGATCACTCATCGCATGATGCTCCGTCGAGGGAGGGTTTGGATTGTCTTTTGGTCATTGTTCGCCACTTTGAACCTTCGCGCAAGAGTCAACCACGTGTCAGGTTCGCAATTGCAGGGCGCATGCCACTGCACGAACCAGGGGAGGCGAGGGCGCAGACTAAATCCTTATACATTCCTCGCGGCGTTCAACTTCAACCTTCCCGCAATATTTTCTTCGTTCTGGGTGCGGGTGCAGTTTTTGCGCGTTTGACCTGGCGAGGTGGGAGTGCAGGCGGCTCGGGAGGGCCGGATCAACGTAAAAGGCGGGTGGTCGATGCTGTGGCACGGTTGTTGCTCTAATCACGGACGGGGGATTCGGCCAGGCAACTATTTTTCAGATCCATGGAGGACCCGCGTACCATGGAGAATTCACCAGCAGTCAACATGCTGGGGCAGTACAAACTGATTCGGAAGTTAGGAGAAGGAGGCGCAGGCCAAGTCTATTTGGCCCGGCATTCCATTCTCGAGCAAAACTACGCCGTGAAGGTCTTGCGGCGTGAGTTTCATGACAACGAGCAGTTTACCGAACGGTTTTTTCGGGAGGCGCGCCTCGCGGCACGTCTTGTCCACCCCAATATCGTCAAGGTCGTCACCGCCGACCGCTACGAGGATGCGTACTATCTAGTCATGGACTTCATCGAGGGCATCTCCCTCGAAGAGATGGTCGCGCATGGAGCGCTCGAGGCCCATCGGGCCGTGCGCTACATCATCCACGTGCTCGACGGGCTCGACTATGCGCACACGCAGGGCATGTTGCACCGGGACATCAAGGCCGAGAATATCTTGGTCGATGGTCGCGACGAGCCCAAGATCGTCGACTTCGGTCTGGTGACCGACGTCGAGCAACGCAGCCGGCTGACCGCGCCCAACGCAGTGGTCGGCACGCCGTACTACATGGCGCCCGAGCAGTGGCGAGGAGAAACACTCGACGCGCGCGCCGATATCTTCTCGGCGGGGGTGCTCCTGTACTACACGCTGACTGGCCGCTTTCCGTACCCGGGAACCTCCCCGGTGTCGGTGCTCCATCGTCTGACCAGCGGGACGCACGAGCCGCTCAACTCGGTGAGCATTTCGGGGGCCACCCCCCTGACGGCGCCGACGCTGGAGCTCGAGCTCGAAAAGATCGTCAGCAAAGCGCTGCAGCGTGAGCGCGCGTTGCGCTACGACTCCGCCCATCAGTTCGCCCGCGAGCTCAACGAATGGCTCGACGCCGCCGATTTGTCGGAGCCGGCCTCCTCGTTGGCCGAGTCGACGCGCCCGGCGCCCGGTACCCGAGACAACTCCCCACTCGAGAGCGCTGATCAGCTCGCCAGTGCCGGCAAGCTCGACAGCGCCAACCAGCTCTCACGGCCGGCCACCGGCCACTATCATATCGCAGCAGAGGACAAACCGATGACCAACGAATCGCCCAACCTTGCCGTCTCGCCCGTCGAAATTGCCCCGAACACCTACTGGGTGGGCAAACGCCCCGATGACGAGATCTTCTACGCCAACCCCTACCTTCGTCACTTCCCCGGCTCCGATGGCAATGACGACTTCAACTTGATCATCGATCCGGGCTCGAGCAAAGACTTCAGCGTGGTGCAGGCCAAGGTCAGCCAGACCATCGGCAGCATCAAGAACGTGTCGTCGATCTTCATCAACCACCAGGACCCCGACGTCGGCTCGTCGGTGGGTCTGTTACTGGGACGCTACACGCCCAAGGCCTACGTGCTGTGCACCGAGGACACCTGGCGGCTGGTGCACTATTACAACATTCCGCGCAAGCGCTTTGTGGCTATGGAGAAGTATCCGCGCGGGCTCAAGGTGCCCACCGGCCACAAGCTGGTGCCCGTGCCCAGCCCGTTTTGCCACTTCGTGGGCGCCATGATGCTGTACGATCCGCAAAACCGCGTGCTCTTCAGCGGCGACCTGTTTGGCGGACTGACCGACCGTGACGCCAAAGGACTGTACGCCGACGAGAGCGACTGGACCGGCATGCGCGCGTTCCACCAGATCTACATGCCGACCAACCAGGCGCTGCGCCACGCCATCGCTAATATCCGCGCGCTCGACCCGCCGGTCGAAATCATCGCCCCGCAGCACGGCCGCGTCATCCGCGGCAAGTACGTCCAGGAGTTCATGGACCGGCTCGAGCAGCTTCCGGTGGGGCTCGACGTGATCAACGATCGCTTCGCCTCCGAAGACGAGCTGCAGGCGTGGACCACCGTGCTCAATCGCGTGCTGGAGGTCGCCAAGGTCGGCCTGGGTGATCAGGCCGAGGTGCTCTTGGCGGACGATCCGAACCTGAGCGGCATCATCACCTTTACGGGTCAAGGCATCGAGGTGACCTCGCTGGGCAAGACCTCGGTGGAGCGCGCGGTGCGCCTGCTGTGCGACCACTTGCCCCACGAGATGGCCAACTCGCTCAAGTACGAAGCGATCTATGCCTCCCAGGAGCTCGACCTGCCCACGCCGGTCATCGAGCTCGACGAGGATGGTCCCGGCGACAAGGACGAAGAGCCGAACAAGAGCGCCGATGCGACCTTCAGCATCGCTTCAGCGGAGTGACGCCTCGACCGGGCGCACGGCGAAGTCTCGGAGCGTCAGCCCCAGGCTTCGCTTGCGCCCGGTGACCACAAACTCGGTGGCGACTTCGCAGGTCATCGCCGAGATCATCATCGCCAGGGTGCGCGTCAACGGGTAGTCACACACGTCGTCGCGCCCCGTCGACGGCACGCGGTAGCGCTCGTTCCACACGACTTCGCCGTAGCCGTCGGCCATGCCCGCGTGCAGACAGGGCACCTCACGCGCAGCCGCCCACCGGGTGAGTGCGCCGCGTGAGGCGCCGTTGTCGAAGCAGTCGAGGACCAACCACTGATCGGCCAAAAACCGATCGAGGTTGTCGGCCACCAACTCCACGGCCTTGAAGTCGACCTCGACCCCCACCGCCCGGTACAACTCATTGGCAAGCACGCGCGCCTTGTAGGCGCCGACATCGCGGCGCCCGTAGGGCTGCGTCGAGAGGTTGCGCTCTTCGATGCGGTCGCGGTCGATCACGGTGAGCTGGCCATAGCCCATGCGCACCAAGCTCTCGGCAATATTGGCGCCGAGCGCACCTGCGCCGCATACGGCGACCGGGTAGTCGGCGATGGCGGCCATCGCCGCTGCACCGCGCTCGAGTTGTTCGTGCATAAATATCGTCATTTCACCACCACTCCTGCCGGTTCCATCCTTCGACGACCCCGACCAGAGACTGCAAATCGAAGTCTCGGTCGCGGCCCGACAGACAGATGCCGGCGCTGATGACCGTCAGGTCGTCTTTGTCGATCGCCGAGTGGTGAACCTTGCCTTCGGCAGTGGCCCACTCGACGTTGAAGTATTCACCTTCATCGCTGTAGCTGCGAAGCTGGCCGCCCGCGCGGCGAAGCGCCTCCTCGAGCGGGCGTTTGGGGCCCTCGGGGCGCGTCCAGTCAAAGCTCTCCGGGTCGGGCTCTTTCCACGCCATGGCGTAGGCCGAGCGCATCTCCGGAGTCATCCCCCGCACGCGCACTCGGTTCGGGTGCCACATATGGCGAAGTGCGTCGCGCAAGTCTTCGGCTAGGCGCGGGTCGGCGCGCCGGTCGCTCTCCTCGAACCACCAAGCGCCGCCGTCGGTGCGTGCGATTACCGTGTCGAAGGCGCGCCCTCCGTCGACCAAGTGCACCACCATTGGGTGCGCTTGGCCGAATCGTTGGGCCATGTCGGACCCGTTCGCCGGAAACGCCACCCAGCTTCGCTCGGAGAGCTTGCCGACCAGCAGCACGCGCAGCGGCTCGAAGAGCGCCAGGTAGCGCTCGACCGTCGCCAGCGACGCCGGCTCGACGAGCGCGGCGCGCTTTCCGTCGGGCTGGAACACACCCCAGCCTTCGAAGCCGGCCGGGGAGGGCGCAAAAGTGCGCACCAGACCGTCGAGGCGGGTGCGCACCTTGCCGTCGAGCACGCAGGGGGCTACGAACTCGGTCTTTTGGAGTTCGTGCTCTGCGTGCTCGAGCTTGTCGATCAGGTTGAAGATGTTCACTCCAGCCTCCTCGCTGCTCAGTTCCGCTCGGGCAGCGGCGTATCGAGAATCTCGAGCATCAACTCGAGTCGAGACGGCCGCGACAAGAGCGGCACCAGGTTCGGCAGCGCGTAGTAGTCGCCCGCGAAGTCCCAAGTGTCGACGCGCACGCGCTCTCCCTGCAGGCTCGACGTGCACCGGTTGCTCGCCATGCCGACGCGCACGATGACGACGTCGGGCGTGCGGCGGAGCGTCTCGCAGTAGTTGCGGTACGCCTGGGCCAAGTAAGGGGAAGTATTCTCCCCTTCGTCGGTGACGATGACGAACTGATCGACGGCCTGCTTTCGCAGGCGCATCGCCTCTACGGGCGCTCCGACACTAGTCGCGCCGCCGGCGTTCAGGTTCCGAAACGCCTCCTCCCACGCGGCGAGGGTCGTTCCCCTCGCCTGGACCCGGTAGGGGGCAGTGTCGAAGGCGTACACGTACAACTCGCTGTCGGTGATGCCCGAGATGAGCGCGGCGAGCCGCTTTCCCACCTCCAGGGCATCCGACATCGACGACGACTTGTCGACCAGGAGCCCGGTCGGCCGCTTGATGCTGCCCTGAGCGGCGACCTGTCGCTCGGTCACGCGGTCGAGACGCTCGCGCGTCTTGGCGCCCGCAGCGGTGGCCTCGGCGGCCACCTTGGCCTTATAGGCCGACACACGCCGGTCGGACTCCGCCTCCTCGAGCTTGCCGAGGATAAGCTCCTCCAACGGCGCGTGTTCCAGCGCGCCGCGCGCCTCGAGCGACTTCAGGTTGTTGATCACCTCCTGAGGGCTCATCACGTGCACCAGAGCAGCCAACACCGGGGCGCTGACCTCGTCGAGCGCACCCACGGCGACCGGGTAGGGCAGGCGGTGCTCGGCGATGAGTCGCGCCTGCGCGCCGGCGTCGTCGGTCTTGGCAAGCTGCTTGACGACCCAGGGCCGGCTCCCCTCGGGCGGCTCGTCGTCGAAGAGCACGCGGTCTGCCCGCGCGCTCGGCCGGATGTGCAGCGTCGCGTACAGGTGCTTCAAGTGCTTGCGCGCTCGGAGCACGGCGCCGTCGAACGCGCGCGGGTTTGCCTCGCGACCACGCAGATAGCGGGTGACCGCGGTGCGCGTCGAACGCGGCGTCTTGCCGATATGACGCTTCATGAAGTCGACCACCCGCGAGACCTGATAGGGCGGAAGCTTCTGCAAGAGCACGAACCCCGCCTCGCGGTGCTCGGTCAGCGGGCTCGCCAGAAGGTTGGCCACGAAGACCTCTTTGTGATCGCGCACCCGGCCGTTTTGCTGGTACCAAACCGCCAGGTGACCGTAGAAAATCGGGTCGCGCTCGAGCATCTCGAGGTGGACCGCGCCCACCGCGTCGAGTTGTCGGTGCGGGGTGGTCAGCAGGCTGTTCAAGAGCTCCAGCCGGGTGTTTCGTTCTTCGATGTTCATGGCACTCGCCTCCCTGGAACACGAATCCATTGGGATCATGTGGCACCGACGGTCGTGTCCCGGACGCACCGGTGCCCTGCGCAACGCGGCGTCGAGCGCGCGCTGCGCCAAAAAGCAGAAGTCACCCCGCGCAAGTACACCGGGCGGTGTGCGTTGCGTCGCACGGGAGTCGAACCCGTTGCCGCCGATCCGTGAGGAGTCGACGACTTTTACCAGTGTGTAAGCCCGGCCGGTCAGGTCGCGGGGTGACTCGTCAGCTTGTTGTGTCGTTGTCGATGAGAGGCTCGGGTCGGCCGCGTGCAAGTAAGCAGAACTGGTTGCACAACGGTGCCTTTTCCATTCGGCCACGCCTCCGTAAGTGGAGGCGGCAGGACTCGAACCTGCATCTACCGGCTTCGAAAGCCAATGTATGTAAGTTCTGCGGGTCGGGTCACGCGGCCGACCCGAGCCTCTCATCTTGTTTGGTTTTGGTTTGCGTTAATTAGGTTTTGTTTTGTGCTTAAAATTGCACATGTCACCCGTAAACCGCCTCCGGTCGAACTATGATATTGCCGGTGTTCGGGCGGTCGATAACATAAAATTTAAAGCGTTTGCGATCGACCTCGAAGTAGTTCGCCAGTCGTTGGCGGATTTCGTGGTCGCTCGTCTTTTGGTCGATGTCGAGTTGACGCTCGTGAAAGTCGTACGAACGTCCCTCGTAACGCACGTGCAGCATGTCCTACCTCCTCGGGTAACGGTCTAAGATGCAGCTGCGGGCAACAAAAAACCCGCATCCGAATGACGGAAGCGGGCTCTCCAAAAAACCGTATATGCAACGAACGGTCTAGACGGGAGGGCCTCCTCCGTCGAGTTGATCACACGCCAGTGGGCGCAGGCACGAACTCGTCGAGCTCGCCTGTGCGGCCATGGAGATGTGATATGTTGGGTTCGTTTGTTTCATGGTTTTGCAGTCTCTCGGCGTTCCGTGAGGAACACAGTTTTTGTCAGCGACGGCTTTGGAGTCTAGTGCTTGTTTTTATGTTGTCAAGAGGTTTTTGGGGTTTTCTTTTTAAGTCACGTCGGTCGGCACAGCACTTCCCGGTGACAGGACCTGCTCGATGGTCTTCAGATCAACCGGCTTGACCAGGTGGGCGTCGAACCCTGCCTCGAGCGACTCATCTTGGGTTCGATGACGTCCGTAGCCGGTCATTGCCACGAGCATGGTGTTGTCGAAGCTCGGGTTGCTTCGAAGCCGGCGGGCGACCTCGAAGCCATCGATCCCGCCCGGCAGCCCGATATCACACAGGACGACCTGGGGTTGGAACTCGGCGGCTTTGTCGAGGGCCTCGGCGCCGCTGCGGCACAGCAAGACGTGGTGGCCGCGGTGTTCGAGCACGGTCTCGATGAGGGCTCCGGCGTCCTCGTTGTCCTCGACCACCATGATGCGCTGACTCTCGGAGGCCGAGCGAGGGTGGGCCGATGCGGCCACCGGCGGCTCGGACAGCGGGAGGCGTACGGTGAACGTCGAGCCTTCTCCGGGTCCATCGCTCTCGACGGTGATCGTGCCCCCGTGGGCCTCGACCAGTCCCTTGGCCAGCGGCAAACCCATGCCCAGACCGCCCTCGGAGCGGTCGATGGTCTGTTCTGCCTGGCGGAACGGCTCGAAGATCGCCTCGAAGGCCTCGGGGGCGATGCCTGCGCCGGTGTCGCGGAATTGAAGCACAGCCATGTCTCGCTCGGTGCGTGACTCGACGCAGATGCGACCCGGCGCCTCGGTGAACTTGACCGCGTTCGACAGCAGGTTGTTGACCACCTGCATCAAGCGGGTGCGGTCGCCGCTGGTCCACAAGGGGGCCTCGTCGATGTGAAGCTTGAGGTTGATCTGGGCGTGTTCGATGCGTGAGCGCCAGTCGTCGACCACGTGGGTAATGAGATCATTGAGGTCGAAAATTTCGTGCTGCAGGCGCATCTTGCCCCGCTCGATACGGGTGACGTCCAAGAGACCGTCGAGCAGGCGCTTCATATGCTCGGACTGGCGATCCAAGATGTCATGAATCTTGCCCAGTTCGTCGTTGTCGACGGCGAGCATGTCGAGCAGGTCGACCGCAGTGGTGATGGCGGCCAACGGGTTGCGCAATTCGTGGCCGAGCATCGCCAGGAACTCGTCTTTGAGCTCGTCGGCGCGCTGGAGGGCTTGCTCGAACTCGCGGCGGTCGGTGACGTCGATGCACGCGCCGATCGAGCCCATGTACGAGCCGTCGGGCGAGTACCAGGGCTGGGCGCGCAGCGACACCCACCGGTATTCGCCATCGGCGCGCCGCAGCCGAAAGTCGGCCTTGAGCGGTCGGCGCTCGGCGAAGGTCTGTTGGTGCATCCCGATGACCTCTTCGCGCTCGTCGGGGTGTAACCCCGCGGTCCACCCACCGTCGATTTCTTGGGAGAGGTCGCGCCCGGTGAACTCCAGCCAGCGCTTGTTGAACCAGGAGTAGGCCCGCTCGGGCTCGGAGAGCCACATCAGCACCGGTACGGTGTCGGCCATCGCCCGCAGGCGCTCCTCGCTGGCGTGCAACTCTTCGAGCCGCTCTTTGCGTCCCAGCGCCGAGGTGATGACGTTGGCGACCGAGACGAGAAAGTTGGCGTCGTCGTCACGAAACGCGCCGGCCTCCTTGGAGTAAACGGCCAATACGCCGTAGGTGCCGTCGGTGTTGTGAATCACACAGCTCAAGCTGCTCGCCATTCGTCGCGCCTCGACCACCTTCGACGGCTGGAATCGGTTCTCGGCGTGCAGGTCGTCGCATAGAACGGCGCCCTCCATGCGCAGCGTGTAGCTGGCCAGGGAGTTGTGCTCCACCGGTAAGGAGACTGCATCGGCGTCGTCTTGGGGCCAGCCGCAACCGGCCTCGAGCTTCAATTGAGTATCGTCTTGGAGCCGGAAGATTCCACCGGCGTCTGACGATAGTGTCTCGCACACCGCCTGGACGGCCTCCTGGATGAACTGCGAGAAGTGCGGGCTGCTCAACGCTTCGACGCCCAGCTTGGCCACGCAGGCTTGCTGGGTCTCGCGTATGCGCAGCCGCCGGCTGGTCTCCTCGAGCTCGGTCACGTCGACAAAGGTGAGCACCGCCCCGTCGATGACGTCGTCGAGGGTGCGATAGGGGTGAATTCGCAGCAGGTAGGTGCGTTGGGGTCCCTCAGCGTTGCTCTCGACGCGCACCTCGGTGGGGGTCAAGGTCTCGAGCACATTCTGGACCTCGTCGAGCAGGTCGACTCCGCTGACTCGAAGCGTGATGTCCGCCAAGGGGCGGCCGACGTCGGCCTTGATGAGCCGGAAAATCTCTTTGGCCGCCGGCGTAAACTGCTTGATGCGAAGCTCGCGATCGAGAAAGACCGTGGGGACACGGGTGCTCTCGAACAAGTTCATCAGGTCGGCGTTGGCGGTGTCGAGCTCGGCGACCTTCGTCTCGAGGGTGTCGTTGACCGTCTCGAGCTCCTGGTTGACCGATTGCAGCTCGACCTTGGAGGTCTGCATCTCCTCGTTGGAGGATTGCAGCTCCTCGTTCATCGACAGCAGCTCTTCATTGGAGGACTTGAGCTCCTCGTTGGCCGTCTCCAGTTGGGCGATGGTGCTCTCGAGGTGGTCGCGGGTCGCTTCGAGCTCGGCCTCGAGCTGATCGATGACCTCGTTCTGATCGATGTTGGCCAGGCCTTCGTGGACCTGGTCGATGAGCGGCTTGTCGGTGCTGACGGGCCGAAACACCACCATCCAGAGATGTTCGCTGTTGGGGGTCGCCTGCAGCGGCGAGACGACGAGGTCGTAATGCTCGATCTGGTCACCCATGGCGATGCGCACGTTGGACGTGAGGACCTCCTCTCGCTGCGAGCGCGCCTTGTGCAGCGTCGTGCGCAGATGCAAGCGCAGCTCGGGGCGCGCCAATTCGACGATATGGTCCTCGACCGGACCGGAGCGATGCTCCAGAAAGCGTCCCAGATGCCCCGAGAAGTAGAGCACCCGTCCGTTGTCGTCGACCAGCGCCGAGGCCGGCCCGAAGCGGTCGAGCAGGCGTTGTTGGAACACGCGGCCCAGCTCGTGTGGCGACAATTCGGCGCGCGCCTTGGCGTACGGCGAGTGGTGGCGTCGCTTGGCGAGTTGGTCGAAGACGGGAAACGAGGGGGGGATGTCTTTGGGCAACTCGCGGGCGCGAAAGATCTTGGAGGACGAGTCGACCACGCGGAACAGGTTGTCGCGTCCTCGGATGCTCTCGGCCGGGCCCAAAAAGAGGTAGCCTCCCGGGCGCAGGGCGTAGTGAAACAGAGCGAGCAACTTTTGCTGTAACTCGGGCTCCATGTAGATGAGCACGTTGCGGCACGACAACAAGTCGAGGCGCGAGAAGGGCGGGTCGCTGACCAGATCGTGCGACGAGAAGATGCACATGTCGCGCACCGTCTCCCGGACGCGATAGCGGTCACCGCGGCGAACGAAGAAGCGCTCGAGGCGGGCCCTCGAGACCTGCAGTTCGAGCTGGGCGGCGTCGTAATATCCCGCGCGTGCCTTCTGGAGCGCCTTCTCGTCGATGTCGGTGGCAAAGAGCTGCACCTCGACGCGCCGGCGCATCTGCTCGATGCGTTCGGCGGCCAGAATCGCAATGGAGTAAGCCTCCTCGCCCGTTGCGCATCCGGGCACCCAGATGCGCAGCGTGTCGTTGGTCGCGTCGTCGAGTAACTCGTCGAGTTTGTCCTGCAATTCGTCGAACGCGGCCGGATCGCGAAAGAACGCCGTGACCGAAATCAGCAGGTCCTTGAGGAGCGCCTGGCTCTCGGCGTCGCCGTCTTGCAACAACTCCAGGTACTGCGCCGGCGTCCGCGTGCCGGTGAGCATCATGCGTCGGCCAATGCGCCGCGAGAGCATCGGGCGCTTGTACTGGCTGAAGTCGTGGTTGACCCGCTTGCCGAGCACTTCACAGACGTGGCCGAGGTAATCGGGGGCGAACGTTTCATCCTCATCGGTATTCGGTCCGACGATGCGCTCGCCCAAGTAGTGGGCGAAGGTCTCGAGACGCGTGGCGATTTGTTCGACGGGAAGCGCCTCATCGACGACACCTGCGCGCATCGCACTGCGCGGCATGCTGTCGTATCCGGAGGTGTTCGGGGTCTGGACGAGCGTCAGTCCGCCGGCTTGTTGGATCGCCTGCAGCCCCAGCGTCCCGTCCGCGCCGGCGCCCGACAGCACCACTCCGGCTGCCCGCGGCGCCCACTGCTTGGCCAGCGAACGGAAAAAGATGTCGATGGCCTTGTTTGGGCCGCGTTGCCGAGGCCTCTGGAGCACCAGTTGGCCGTCGTCGACGCTCATCTGCGTGTCGGGCGCGATCACGTAGACATGGTCGGCCTCCACGGGCATGCCGGACTCGGCCTGCACCACCGGCATGTCGGTGTGGGCGTCGAGAAGCTCGTGAACGTGGGTTTCGAAGTCGGGGTTGAGATGCAGAATGACCACAAACGCCAAGCCGGTGTCCGGCGCCATGACGTCAAAAAAGTTGTTCAGCGCAGTGATTCCGCCGGACGAGGCCCCCAGACCCACGACGGCCAGGGGCTCATCGTTTGCATAATCGCTCACAGGTGCCTTGCCTCGGGCAAAAAAGGACAACAACGAAATGAGTCGTTGTTGCCCTTATAGAACAAATAGGACTTGTTGGCGAGGCAAGCGACCGCCTCATCCAAAGAGTCGGCTCAAGAAGCCTTCGCCACGTGCTTTGGACAAAAGCCACTTGGCTCGCTTGGCCAGCTTGTTGGCGTCTTGGGCGCCCACAATGACGTCGAGGACTTCGCCGTCATGGATCAGCATCAGCGTGGGAATGGAGCGCACGTTGAAACGCTGTGCGAGCTGCGGGTGGTCCTGAGTGTTGAGCTTGTAGAAGGTCACCGGCTCGTCGGCCATCTGTTCGGCAGCTGCATCGAAGTGCGGAGCCATGGCTTTGCACGGCCCGCACCAAGGGGCCCAGAAGTCGATGATGGCGCTGCCGCCACCTTCGCGCATCAGTCGTTCGAGTTGGCTCTTCGAGGTCAGGTCGATGGTGTGCTCGCTCATGGTATCTAGCTCCGTTCCATGGTCTGTGGGGCTGCCGTTGGTTCAATTTGTCCAGCCCTGTTGAGCGTGACTGAATCACTTTGCAACACGCCGAGCCTCGAGTGTGCTTCGAGGCGTGGGCGACAGGGCCGCGGCAAGAACTGGAGCAAAGACGATGCCAACTGACGACACGGAGCCCAAAGATGCGTCTACTCGGAGCGCTTTCGTCCTCGGGCGACCTCCGGGGCGGTCACCGCGGAGGCGTCGTTGCCCCACGACGTGCGGATGTAGGAGAGAATGCCGGCGAGTTCCTCGTCGCTGAACCGCGCCCGAAAGCTGGGCATGAAGCTGTCGTATTTCTCGCCGCGCACCTCGATGGGGCCGCTCATGCCGTGTAGCGTCAGCTCGATGAGCCGGTCCTTCGGGCCGGTGACATACTCACTCTGGGCGAGCGGCGGGAACGCGCCGCTGACCCCTTGGCCTTGCTCTCCATGGCACATCGCGCAGGCGCTCATATACAGCGTCTCTCCCTCGGCTGCAGCCAACGCGGTGCCGCCATCCGGTTGTTCGGCGCCGGCGGTGCGCGGCGGTTGGGCCTCACCTTCAGCGCTCGCCTCGAGCTGGTTGGCGATTTGGGTATGACGCTCGGCGAGCTGCTCGTGGCGCTCGGCCAAGTCCTGCATCCCCGCTTCGGCGTGCGTGGCGGCCATCTGCCGGTGCATTTGGGCCATCTGAGTGTGCCACTCGTCGATGCCGCTGGCCCAGCACATCGTCTGCGGGCCACAATTACCGTGAGCTCCGGTCTGCGCGCGGTGATGTTGACGTCTGCGCATGCGGTGCTGCTTGCCGTGCTGGCCCTGCCGCGGGCCACGCTCGCGGGCACGCAACTGGTGCATGTAGCCCATCTGACCACGCATCTCGTGCATCCGAGGCCCCAACCCGCGCATCCCTTGGGGCAGCTGGGCTTCTCGCTGCTCGTACTGTTCGGCGAGTTGCTCGTACTGCTCGGCGAGCTCGTCGTAGGTCTCCTCGTCGCCAGCCTCGGCGTCGGTGGTCGCGTTTTGGTCGGCCTGCTCGGCCTCTGTCGACGCGGCCCCAGTCGACTCGGCGGGCGCGGCATCGGGCACCTCGCTCTTCTTCTCGCAGGCGCCCGCCGCAAAAAACAGCCCCGTCGCCACAACGAACACGCACCAGTTGGTCGAATTCACACCATCCTCCATGTCTGGTCAAACAGTCCCAATCACGTCGTGATGTATTAGTAAGCAGCCACAGCCTGTCGACCACCGCGCAATCTTTGCATCACTTCGGTGTGATTGGCGAAAAATGCACAAGCTGCTGAAAATGCTTGACTTTTGTTGGTTTGGTGTTGACGTTTTTTTAAGGCAAATCACCCGCATTTTAAGAAATGCAGCCCCATGAGCGTCCGTTTGGCACACCGTATGCAGCTTCGGATGGTGGTGCGCACGAGCGCACTTCGAAGGGCACCGGTTCTCGACCGCAAGCGCTCTCGACAGCAAGCGTTCTCGATAGCAAGCAAGTGCTCGACCGTAGACCGGGGCTCGAAATAGAGGGAGGTATCCAAGATGCGCGACAACATTCGATACATGATGGCAGCGGGAGTGCTCGCGATGGCTGTTGCGGCCTGTGGGGAGACCGACGAGCAAAGCGAGGATTTCGATTCGCCCACGCCGGTAGAGGAGGTTCAGACGGAGGTTCCCGACACGCCGTTGTCGGGTGGAGGCGACGAGCAAGTAGACGTTCCGGTGGATGAGCCCGAGGGGGGCGGTCCCGTCGATGAGATCCCGCCCGGTGACGTGGCGGATGAAGGTGACGTGGCGGATGGCGAGGAGGCCGAAGAAATCCAGGTCTCGCTTCTGGCCGGCAAACAATTGGCCTATCCGGAGGCCTGGATCGCCCACGCGGCCGCCAACGAGTCGGAGTGTAGCCACTCGAGGTGTCCCTATCTCGTCTCGGAGACCGACTCCGAGCCGGCTGCGGTGCCGCCATTCGAGCGCGGCACCGAGTGCATGGTCGAGGGGGGCTTGGCTGTCGGCGGAGGCCCCGATGAAGAGGGGAGCACCACCTACAGCGCCAGCGCTCAGGCCGGCGCCGCCAGCGCCACATTCAGCACGGACGTGAGCAGCGGCGATGATTTCGTCGAGTTGGCAGTGCAGGGTGAGGCCGATGCCGAGGAGCCGACCGCCGGAGGCGTGCGCGCCGATGCCGGCGCGACACTCTTCGCCGACGAGTCGGCCCTGGTGCTCGATATCCAAAACCCCTCCGGTGAGCCGGTCGTGCTCGAGGTGAGCTGGAGCTTGAAAGGAGAGCCGGCCGCAGGAGAGGCGAGCTGGCAGGGCGCACTCTGGTACACCGATCGGGCCAGCCGGCTCGACGAGTGCTATGTCGCCCCCGACTACCAGTTCGACCGCGTCTTCGACGTCTTCCAGGACGTCGGCGGCACGGTGCGCGGCCAAGCCTCGGGCACCGCACGCTTGCCTGTCTCGGGGGTCGAAACCGCCGAAGGTGAGCACATCCAGGTGGGTCTGCGCCTCAACGTCGGCGCCCACGCCGTAGCTCGCGCCGGAAGCGTGCCCGAGCATGCCCAGAGCTCGTCGAGTCGGGTGGACGGCACCTTGCGCTTCCGCGTCGTCCCCGCCGAAGAGACCTCGGCCGAGGCGCGCTGAGCGCACCGTCGATCCAGTTGAAACCATTTCGGGGTTGCTCGATTCGGCTCAGGTCGATAAGAGCAACCCCGTATTATTTTGCGCTGTTAGCCTCCCCTCGAAGTCGATCAGAGACCGTGGAAGAATTCGAAGAACTCAGCCCCACCGAACGCATCTCTCGCCTGCTCAAGACCGTGGAAGCCGGCTCCAAGCGCTACCACGCGCTCGACGCTGCCCTGAACTACAAGGGCAGCTGGATCGATCTGGCCGGTCATATCAAAGAGGTCGAGGAGCTCGAGTCCTGGAAAGACTGGGATTATTCGAGTCTGAACGCATATTGTAAAAAAGAGCTGCAACTTAGCCGCGGCGAGATTCGAAAAATGCGCGAAGGCTACGAGTGGCTCGAAAAAGAGGCGCCCGAGCTTTTGGCCGTCGACGAGTCTGCAGGTGACGACGCCGCCAAGTCCGCGCGGCCGGTGCCCGACATCGATACGATCGATCAGTTGGCCAAGGGTTATCGCGAGACGCGGCGAGAGCGGATCCCGAACGACACTTATCAGGAACTCAAGCAAGCTGCGCTGCGCGGCGAGCGTTCCTCGTACCAACTTCGACGCGAGTTCAAAGACGCGGTGCCCGAGCACAAGCGCGAGGTGAAGCCGGTCAATCCTCGAAAACACCTCAAGCGGGCGCTCAAAGCGCTCGAGAAGGCCCTTGCCGAGATCGAAAGTGACGAGCAGGCCGCCGACCCCGAACTCGCCGAGCGCGCCCGAAAATTGCGCGACGAGATGTTCCACTTGGTGGCCACCAAAGACGAGACCGAGTAGCGCTGTCCGGTTTCGTTACGCCGTCTGTTATGATAAGGGCCACTGACACCACACGAAGATAGCAACGGGAGTAAAAAGCACATGCACTACAGTGGTTCACCGGACGATAGTGAGAAGAAGCCCAGGGTTTTGTGGCTCAACGCCCTCTTCTTGGTCCTCACTCCGCTCGCGGCGTTGATCTTGACGCCGCTTTATATCCTCGAGCACGGCGTACACTGGGCCGAGCCCGTCGCGATGGTCGTATTGTGGTACCTGACCGGCATGGGCATCACCGCCGGTTACCACCGCATGTTCTCCCACCGCGCCTGGTGGGCTCCGGCGCCGATCCGCGCCATTTTGCTCGTCCTCGGCGCTGCCGCCTGGCAAAACAGCGCGATTGCCTGGTCGGCCGCGCACCGCTACCACCACCGCCACGTCGACACCGAAGACGATCCCTACAGCATCCAAGAGGGCTTTTGGTGGGCGCACATGCTCTGGGTGATGGTCGAGGGCAAAAAGCACCAGGATTTCGAGAGCGCTCCCGATCTTCGCGACGACCCGCTGTGTCAGTGGCAGCACAACAACTACTTCTGGATCAGCACACTCTTCAACATCGGCGTGCCCCTTCTTCTGGGCCTGATGACCGGCCGCCTGTTCGGCATGCTGCTTTGGGCCGGACTCGTGCGCGTGGTCGTGGTGCACCACTTTACCTTTTTCATCAACTCGCTGGCCCACATGTGGGGAAGCCGCCCTTGGAGCAAGGAGCAGTCGGCGCGCGACAACGCCGTGCTCGCCTTCTTCACCTTCGGCGAGGGCTACCACAACTTCCACCACACCTTCCCCGGCGACTACCGCAACGGCTTTCGCTGGTACCAGTTCGACCCGACCAAGTGGACGATCGCGCTGCTCAATAAAGTGGGGCTGGCCCAGGACCTGCGCCGCACGACCATGGACCGCCGCCTCAAGAAGCGCTGGCAGACCATGCGCGAGCGCTACGAGACGCAGATGGACGAGTGGAACGAGTCGATGCGCGAGCAGATTCAGGCCGCCGAGGCGAGCCTCGAAGAGGCGCTGACCGAAATGCGCAGCAAGCGCGCCGAGTGGGCTCGCAAGGCCGAAGAGCTGCAGGCTCAGGCCCGCGACGAGCTCGAACGCGCCCGCATCGAAGCCGAGCGCCGCGCGCTCGAGGCCTTCCGCAACTGGCAGAGCCTCGTGCCCGCCCAGGCGCGCTAGTGGCGCTCAGCCGAGCAAGAAACGAAGCAGGCCCGCACGACAACGTGCGGGCCTGCTTCGTTTCTTGCTTCTCTTAGGGGCCGACTCAGTCGCACTCACCGCCCAGAAGGCCGGTCTTCAGGCCCTTGTTGGGCGGGTTGGCGCCCAACCAGATGTCGAAGAGCGCTTTGGCGAACTTCTCACCTTCGATGGTGCCCTTGGTCGAGCCGTTGTGCGCAAAGGTCACGCCTTTGCCGGGGATGTAGGTGTAGATGAACTTGTCGCCCTCTTCGACGGCGCCCATCCAGCTGCTCAGCTTTTTGGCCTTCGCGCCGAGCGTCTTGCCGCCGTACTTGCTCTTGCTGATGCCTTCTTTGATGGCGTCACGCACGTCGCCCTTGTCGACGTCGCGCACGAAGCGCAAGATGAGCCGCTTTTTGCCCTTCGCGTTGACGAGCTTCGAGCCACTCTTCGATTTCTTCTCGACGTAGAGCGCGGCGACGTAGACGTCGACGTTGAACGCGGTCGCCTCGCGCAGGCCCAGTCCGTTGAGCTGGAGCTTGTCGCCGTCGAGGGTGATCGAGTTGGGGAACTTGACGTCGGCGCACTCGGCCGCGGTGGCCGTCGAGCTCAGGCCGAAGGTCAGGATGGCTAGCAGTACAAATGGGAGCAGTCGTTTCATGGTGCTAATCTGCGCTTGTGGGGTGATTCGAAAACTGACCTCGCAGGGTAGTGGGGCGCGCAGTGCTGTGCAAGCTGGAAGGTCGTTATGACGCAGGCGCGCTGCGGCGAAGCTGGCCGCGCAGCTCTTCGATCACGTCACGAGCGTGGGCCTTGAGAGCGTCGACGTCGTCGAGGGTCAGACCGTCGGTGGCGATAGGCTCGCCGACCCGCACACGCGCCTGCGTCCGGTGCAACCTCCAGTCGTGCTTGGCCAGGGCGGTGCAGGTGCCGCACACGGCCATCGGCAAGATGTCGGCGCCCGACTCGATGGCCAGACGAAACGCTCCTTCCTTGAAGGGCAGCAGCTCACCTTCTTTCGAGCGTGTGCCCTCCGGAAAGATCATCACGGGCACGCCTCGCTCGAGCCAGGTGCGGCAGCGCGCCATCGCCGATTTGGCCGAGTCACTGTCGCCGCGTACGACCTCGACGTCACCCGCCATGCGCAGCATCCAGCCGACGAATGGAATCTTGAAGTTGCTCGTCTTGCTCAGCCACTTCATCTCCCAGGGCAGGTAGGAGAGCAAAAACGGGTCGGCCGCCGAGCAGTGGTTGCTCACGCAGACGGTCCTTCGCGGCTTGTCCTCGGGCAGATCGCCTTCGACCCCGAAATCCCACGCCGGCGCCAACCACGTGGCGGTGACGCCGATGAGGCGAAATGCCCGGCCGGTCACATAGCGGCGCCGGTCGAACGGTGCGGTCACCACGAAGAGCACGCAGAGCACCGGAAAGCCGAGCAGGAGCGTCGAGCCGATGGCGAACCAACTCCAGACGGACCAGAGCGTGTGCGAGAGCGATGTGTCGGCGGCGGTGCTCATGGGGACTCCTCGATGTGCAGACTCTATGAGTCAACATTAACACGCCGAGAGGTCCCCGCGATGATCGAGATCATCCAGCGAGGCCCTAAGCCAGGTCGAAGAGGAGCAACTCGGCGTCCTCGGCCGCCTCGATGGCGACCTTCGCTTCGTCCGAGATCGCCGCGCCGTCGCCCTCTGACAGCGTGATATCACCGAGGGTGACCGTGCCGTCGACCACCTGGACCCACGCGTGGCGTCCGGCGTCGATCGAGTACTCGACCGTGTCGCCTTCCTCGAGCACCGCGCCCCAGATAGACGCGTCCTGGTGGATGCTCAGCGAGTCGTCGCGCCCGTCGGGCGACACCAGCAGCTTCAGGGCACCTCGGCGGTCGGCGCGGCGAAACTTTCGCTGCTCGTAGCTCGGCTCGAGGCCGGCGCGGCGCGGCGGAATCCAGATCTGCAGAAAGCGCACCGGCTCGGTGTCCGAGGCGTTGTACTCGCTGTGGCGCACCCCCGTACCCGCCGACATACGCTGGACCTCGCCGGCCTCGATGACCGAGCCGTTGCCCATGCTGTCTTTGTGCTCGAGGGCTCCCTCGACCACGTAGCTGATGATCTCCATATCGCGGTGCGGGTGTGTGCCGAATCCCGCGCCGGGGGCGACGCGGTCGTCGTTGATCACCCGAAGCTTGCGAAATCCCATGTGCCGCGGGTCGCGGTAGCCTCCAAACGAGAAGCTGTGCCGGCTGTCGAGCCAGCCCATGTCGGTGTGGCCGCGTTCGTCGGCAGGTCGTACTTCGATCATCTGTTTCTCCGTCACTTCACAGGGAATGGTTCGGTCCAAAATCGATTTAATACTTAAGCGTTTCGTGCTAGGTGTATAGCGCTTTGAGAGCACAAAATCGTTTCTTAGAGGAAACAATGGCCAATATCTCGGAACTCGAAATCTTCGTGACGGTGGTCGACGCGGGTAGCTTCACGGCGGCGGCCGAGCAGCTCGGGGTGTCCAAGTCGCACGTCAGCAAGCAAGTGTCGGCCCTCGAAGATCGACTCGGTGCACAGCTCTTGCACCGTACGACGCGCTCGCTGTCGGTGACCGACGCCGGGCAGGCGTTTTACGAGCGCGGCGCGTTGATCCTCGAGCAACTCGAGGAGGCCGAGCGCGCGGTGATGCAGCTGCAGACCAAGCCGCGCGGGCGTCTCAAAGTCAGCGTGCCGATGACCTTCGGGTTGCGTCATCTGGCGCCGCTGGTCGCCGAGTTCTTGCAGGAGTATCCCGAGATCAGCATCGATCTGGACCTGTCCGACCGCAAGGTCGACATGATCGACGAGGGCTTCGACCTGGCCATTCGCATCGGGGAGCTGCAGGACTCGAGCCTGATGGTGCGCAAGCTGGCCCCGGCGACGCGCTACTGCTGCGCCAGCCCCGAATACCTCGAGGCCCACGGCACCCCCCGGCACCCCGCCGAGTTGGCCGACCACGAGTGCCTCGAGTATGCCTATGGCCGGCTCAATACCTGGCAATTCGTCAGCCCCGACGGTGACGAGCACTTCGTGCAGGTCAGCGGAAGGCTGCGTGCCAACAACGGCGAGGTGCTCGTCGAGTCGTGCGTCGCCGGGCTGGGCGTGGCGCTGATCCCCGACTTCATGCTCGGCGACCATCTGCAATCGGGCCGCCTGGTGCGCCTGCTCGACGACTGGCTCGAGTGGAACGCCGGGGTCTACGCCCTCTACCCTCACAACCGCCACCTGTCGGCCAAGGTGCGCCGGTTCGTCGACTTCCTGGTCGACAAGTTGTCCCCGGCTCCCTGGCTGCAGGACGCCGCCGCCCAGAGTTGACGCTGCGGCGCCTGGATTTAGCTTTTCAAACATCACACAGAAGTTGGGAGGACTCCTTTCTTACCCCGTGACTCGAGCGGTCTGGAGCCGATGAGAGACGCGCCAGACAAAGCTGGCAGTGGCGGTCGTTGGGATCAGCTGTATGGGTTGTTGCTGCGGCTGGTCTCCATGGCGCTGCTGTGGGTGGTGTTCGTCCAGGGCGAGGTCGCCGAGTCGTGGACGGTGGGCCTGCCCACGGTGCTCGTGGCCGTGGTGGCGAGTTATCGACTCACGCCACGGCCCGGCGGGCGCGTCAGTGTGTGGGGCGTGTTGCGCTTCGTGCCATACTTTTTCTGGAAGTCGCTGGTCGGAGGCATCGATGTGGGCCTGCGCGCGCTGCGCCCGTCGATGCCGCTGCGTCCGGGGCTGGTGCGCTACGAGTTGCGCATGCGTCCCGACGTGGTGGCCACGATCTTCTTTGTCGGCGTCATCAGCCTGCTTCCGGGCACCTTGGCCGCCTCGCTGGAGGGGGACAGCATCGAGGTGCACGTGGTCGATCGCACCATGGCCATCGACGCGCAGTTGGCCGAGCTCGAGGCCAAAGTTGCCCGGGTCTTCGGCGAGGAGCTGGCGCCTCGCGCCGGCCGGGACGGTCCGTCATGACAGGGATGACCGGGTTCTATGCGCTGGTGGTGATCTGTCTGCTCGCTACCGTGGTCGCCGGGCTGGTGCGCGTGATCGGCGGGCCGACGCGCGTCGACCGCATGCTCGCCGCTCAGCTCTTCGGCACCTCCGGGGTCGCTCTCATTTTGCTCATCGCCCATATCGAGGAGGTCGAGGGGTTGGTCGACGTGGCGTTAGTCCTCTCGTTGCTCACCGTGCTCGCTGCCGTGGCGTTTGTGCGCCGGGCGTGGGAGTAGGCGAGGTCGCGGGTCGCGGCGCGTGGGTCGTGAGGTTGCGAATGAATGGGGAGGTAGCGTGGTGGTGCTCGATTGGTTGGCGGCGATTCTGATGACGCTGGGGCTGGTCTTCTTTCTGGCCGGCACCGTCGGGTTGCTGCGCTTTCCGGACGTCTACACTCGTCTGCACACGGTGACCAAGGCCGACAATGTCGGGCTCGGGCTGATCATCTTCGGGCTGGCCGTCGACGCCCAGAGTGTGTGGGAGGTCGTCGAACTCTTTCTCGTGTGGGGGCTGGTGATGGTCGCCAGCACCACCGCCGCGCACCTGATCTCGCGTCGGGCGCTCGCCCAGGGGATCACCCCTTGGAAGGAGTCATCGTGAGCGATGTGATGCTGGTGGTGGACCTCGGGTTGGGCCTGGTGTTGCTCGGGCTGGTCGCGCGCATGCTCGGCTCGGCCAGACGCTTCGAGATGGTCGTGCTCTACATCACCTTCGGCGTGACCATGTCGCTGACCTGGGTGCGCCTGCACGCCACCGACCTGGCCTTGGTCGAGGCCGCCATCGGCGCCGGGCTGACCGGGGCGCTTCTGCTCGACACGCTCGGCCGTCTCGAGGCGGGCCAACGCGGCGTCGAGCCCGACCAGATCGACGCTGACCAGATCGACGCCGACCCGAATGAGGCCGACCTCAATAAGGCCGACAAGGGAGACGCGACATGAATCGTCTCGCCACAGATCGCGCCTCGTCGGTGAGTTGGCCCATCCGGCTGCTCGCCGCCGTTGCGCTGTTGGCGGTCGGCAGCGCCGTCGCTTGGACCATCATCACCACGCCCGACTCGCCCGGGTTGGCCGAGCCGGTGGGGGCGCAACTCGAAAATATCGGGGTGAGCAACCCCGTAACCGCCGTACTGCTCGACCTGCGTGCCTACGACACGCTGCTCGAGGTGGTCGTGCTCTTCATGGCGCTGGTGGCGGTGTGGTCGCTTCGTGCCCCGTCGCGCAGCTTGGCCGGACCCGCCAGCGCCGCGCTTCGCTCGGTGGTCTCCCTGTTGACCCCGCTGATGATCATCGTCGGCGGCTACCTGCTGTGGAAGGGCGCGTTCGCCCCGGGCGGGGCGTTTCAGGCCGGGGCAGTCATCGCCTCGGCCGGCGTGTTGCTCTTGCTCTCGGAGCTGCCGGCGCTGCGCACCCGTCGAATGGTCGCGCTGCGCACCGGCGTTGCCGCCGGGGTCTTTGTCTTTGCAGGGATCGGCCTGGGTTGCATCGCCGTCGGCGCACGCTTCTTGGAGTATCCCGACGGCTGGTCCAAGACGCTCATCTTGGTCATCGAGGCGGTCAGCACCGTCTCGATCGCGCTCGTCTTGGTGGGCGTCTTCGCCGGCAATCCCCACGTGCTCACGAGTGGGTACGACGAAGACCGACCCGTGGGGGAATCATGACGCGCGCCACGATCTATGCGGTGGTGGGCATCGCCATCTTTTTGCTCGGGCTCTACGCCGTTATCGCCCGCGTCGACCTGCTTCGTCGCGTGGTGGCCGCCAATGTGATGGCCGCCGGGGTCTTCCTGTTCTACGTCGCCATGGCCGCCCCGACACCGATGGCGCCGCCCGACCCGGTGCCCCAGGCGATGGTGCTCACCGGCATCGTCGTGTCGGTCAGCGCCACTGCGCTCGGCCTGGCGTTGGTGCGCTATGTGCGCGCAGCCACCGGCGAGGCCAAGCTGCCCGAAGACCGACACACTTGAGCACACGAGGCGACTGCATGGACGCAATTCCCTGGGTCATAGGCTGTGTGACCGTGCCGATTCTGGGCGCGCTGGTGGCGTTTGTCGTCAGGGAGCGCTGGGTAGCGTCGGTGGGGGGGCTGACCAGTGTGCTCGTAACCGCCTGCGCGGGGATGCTGGTCTGGCAGACGAGCCGGGTGGGGGCGTTCGACTATCCGGTCGGCGGGTGGGGCGCACCTTTGGGCATCGAACTGTCCGTCGACGGGCTGTCGGTGCTCATGGTCGCGATGACGAGCGTGGTTGGCTTCTTCGTCAGCGTCTATGCGTGGAGCTACTTTTCCCCGTCGAGCGAACCTGGGCCCGGCCCGTCGCAGGCCGTCGAGGCGCACGCTCATCATCTGCAGGAGCACAAGCGTCGCTACTTTTGGCCGCTGTGGCTCCTCTTGTGGGGCGGACTGCACGCTCTTTTCGTCTCCAGTGATATCTTCAACCTGTACGTCACCCTCGAAGTGGTGGGCCTGTCGGCGGTCAGCTTGGTGGCGGTGGCCGGCGAGAAGGCCTCGGGCGCGGCGATGCGCTACCTGCTGGTGACGCTGGTCGGCTCGATGCTCTATCTGCTCGGCGTCGGGGTGCTGTACGCCACCTACAGCACCGTCGACATCGACCTTCTGTCCCAGCAGGTCGTCTCCGGCGCGTCGGCCTGGACTGCGCTGGGGCTGATGGCGGCCGGTCTGGTGCTCAAGACAGCGCTGTTCCCGGCGCATTTCTGGCTACCCGGGGCGCACTCCTCGGCGCCCAGCCCGGTCAGCGCGCTGCTCAGCGGGTTGGTCGTCACCTCGTCGTTTTACCTGCTGGTGCGGCTGTGGCTCGACGTCTTCGGCGCAGTCGTCGTCCTCAACGTCGCGCTGGTGCTGGCCTCGCTCGGTCTCTTTGCGATCGTGTGGGGGAGCGTGCAGGCCCTGCTCCAGTCACGCCTCAAGCTGCTTGTCGCATATTCGACGGTCGCCCAACTGGGCTACTTGTTCATCATCTTTGCCCCGGCGCTCGCCGGCGGTGAGGCTGCCTGGCGAGGCGGCATTCTGTACGCGCTGTCCCACGCCTGCGCCAAGGCGGCGATGTTCATGGCCGCCGGCAGCTTCGTGTACGCGCTGGGGGATGACGAGATCGACGCGCTTTGTGGCACCGGACAGCGCCTCTTCTGGACCTTCGCCGCCTTCGCGTTGGCCGGGATTACCTTGATGGGATTGCCTCCCAGCGGCGGCTTTGTAGGGAAATGGCTCATCGCTCGCGCGGCCATCGAGGCCGAGCAGTGGGTCATCGTCGTGGCGGTCTTTTTGGGCGGGCTGCTGACCGCAGGCTACGTGTTCAAGGTCGTCCAGATGGCCTTCGTGTCGGCGCCGGAGACATCGACCACCGAGGTGCGACCGCTCCCCTTGCCAATGCAGTGGGCGCCGATGTTGCTCGCGCTCGCCGCAATCGTGCTCGGCTTTTGGGCCCACGAGCCCCTGGCGCTCCTCGAAGTCGGCAACCCGTTCGGCGACATGTATGAGGCCGCCGTCGGGGCAACCAACGCAGCCCAGGGGGCTCCATGAACCCACCCATCGACTGGAATTGGTGGCTGCCCCTGTTGGTCGTGCTCAGCTCGTTTGTGCCCGGGGTGCTGATCTTTTTCCTTCGCGGTGCCCACCGCCAGGCGCGTGGCGTGCTCAACCTGGGCGCGGCGGTCCTCAAAATCGTCCTCATCGGCGTGATGCTGTGGGGCGTGTTCAGCGGCATCGAGTACGAGACACGCATCGAGGTCATCCCCAACTTCGACCTGGTGCTCGACTCCTCACCGTTGGCGATGCTCTTCGTGACGCTGTCGGGAGTGTTGTGGCTGGTCACGACCGTCTATGCCATTGGCTACCTGGAGCACTCGACCAACCGCAGCCGCTTCTTTGGCTTCTTCAGCCTCTGCGTGAGCGCCACCACCGGCATCGCGCTGGCCGGCAACCTGTTCAGCTTCATCATCTTCTACGAATTCCTCACGCTGACGACCTATCCGTTGGTCGTACACAACCAGACCGACGAGGCCCGCCGCGCCGGGCGCATCTACTTGGCCTACACGCTGGGCGGCGGCGCGCTCTTGCTATTGGGGATCATTTGGCTGCACGGCGCCTACGGAGCCTTCGACTTCGCCGATCCGGGCGCGCTCGACCAGATGGGGGTGGCCCCATCGCCGACGCTGGCGGTCATCTTCTTCGTCATGGTCGCCGGTCTGGGGGTCAAAGCGGCCATCGTGCCGCTACACAGTTGGCTGCCGAGGGCCATGGTCGCCCCCGCGCCCGTCAGCGCGCTGCTGCATGCCGTCGCGGTGGTCAAAGCCGGCGCGTTCGGCATCGTGCGGGTGGTCTACAACGTCTACGGGGTCGACCTGGTGGCCGACCTGGGCGTGCACCGCCCGCTGGCGGTCGCCGCCGGGATCACCATCATCTACGGCTCGGTGCTCGCACTGTATCAAGACGGGCTCAAGCGCATGCTCGCCTTTTCGACGGTCAGCCAGCTCTCCTACATCATGCTGGGCGTGGCCACGCTGGGGCCGTTGGCCACCATCGGCGGGCTGGTTCATCTGGTCCACCAGGGTCTCATGAAGATCACGCTCTTCTTTTGCGCCGGGGCCTTCGACGAGACGCTCGGGGTCAAGCTCATCAGCAAGATGGGCGGGGTAGGGCGGCGCATGCCGCTGACCATGATCGCCTTTACCGTGGCCGCGTTGGGGATGATCGGGCTGCCGCCTTTGGCCGGCTTTATCAGCAAGTGGTACCTCGGCATGGGGGCGGCCGCCGCCGGCGACGAATGGGCCATCTGGGTGTTGGTGGCCAGCACGTTGCTCAACGCGGGGTACTTTTTGCCAGTGGTCTACACCGGCTGGTTCGGCACGCCCTCGGGTGATTGGGACGAGCACCAGACCTCGTCGCGCTTCGAGACCGCGCCGAGCCTGTTGTTGCCGACGCTGGCGACCGCGTTCTTGGTCGTCTTCGTGGGGATTTTCGCCAACACCATCGTCAGCCCGCTCGCCTGGGTCGAGATCATCAGTGAACAACTGTACTGACCTGTCGTGAATGATTGCTTGGACGTGGACACGCCATGCTGGTTGCACTGTTCGACAATTTAGAGATCGTCGAGCCCACGCTGTTGGTGGTGATCTCGCTGCCGCTGCTGGTGGCCGCCGGGTTGGCGTTCGACGACACACGCCGCGCAGCATCGCTGTTGGCGCCTTGGATGGCGCTGCCGGCGGTGCTGCTCAGTGTGGTCGTCTCGCCCGGTCACAGCGAGATGCTCGACTGGCTGGTGCTGGGCACGCTGCTCTCCTACGACGAGATCGGCCGCCTCTTTCTGTTCTTCACCGGCTGGATCTGGCTGTTGGCGGGCCTCTTTGCCAACTACTCCCTCGACGAGAAGGAGCGCAATGCCTTCTGGGCGTTCTACCTGCTCGCCCTGAGTGGCAACTTGGGCGTGGCGTTGGCGCGTGATTTGCCCGGATTCTTGTTCTTCTTCAGCTTGATGGGCTTTGCCTCCTACGGGCTGGTGCTGCACCGCCGGGACAAAGCGGCGATCCGAGCCGCTCGCGTCTATATCGTGTTGTTGGTCGTCGGCGAGGGCTTGCTGTACGCCGCGGCGGTCCTGGCCGCCATCAACGCCGACTCCTTCGAGGCCGCGGCCATCGCCGACGCCGTGGCGCGCTCGCCGCAATCCGAGCTGATCGTGGTGCTCTTCTTCGCCGGGTTCGCCACCAAGGCGGGCATCTTCCCGCTGCACATCTCGCTGCCGCCGGCCTATGACGCCGCCCCGGCGTCGGCCGGCGCGGTGCTCAGCGGGGCGATGAGCAAAGCGGGCGTGCTCGGCTGGATGCTCTTCTTGCCCGTAGGCCTCGACGTCTCGCCAGTCATGGGGCCAGACACGGTGTCTGACACCATGTCGAGCGCCATATCAAACGCCGGCCTGCTCTTTTTGCTCGCCGGGCTCTTCTCGGTCTACTACGGCGTGGTCGTGGGGTTGGCCCAACGCACGCCCAAGGCGCTGCTGGCCTACTCGAGCATCAGCCAGATCGGCTACATGGCCCTGCTCATCGGCGTGGGCCTGCAGAGCGGCCAGATGTGGGAGGCCGCACTGGTCGCCACCGCGGTCTACGCCTTGCACCACGGCCTCAACAAAGGCGCGCTCTTCTTGAGCGTGCGCATCTGCGAAGATGGCGTCTCGGGACGCTGGCCTCGCCGGCTGCTTCTGGGCGGTCTTCTGCTTCCGTCGCTCGCGCTGGCGGGCGCCCCGCTGACGACCGGCGCGGTCGCCAAGAATGCGCTCAAAAAGAGCTTGGACGTCGACATGCTCACGGTGGGCGCGTGGTTCGAGACGCTCATCGTCGTCGGCTCGGTGGGGACGGCGCTGCTCCTCGCCCGGTTTATCTTTCTGGTGTGGCCCGCGCCTCCCGAAGAGAGGGCCCGAGTCACCGATACCCCTCACCAGAATCCGCCGCGCGGGCTGTGGATTCCGTGGGGACTATCGCTCGTCTCCATCATCGTCGTCCCGTGGGTCTTTCCCTGGGACGAGATGCAGACGTTGACCGCCGACGTGCTGTCGTGGTCGAAGATCTGGGGCGAGGTGTGGCCCCTGTTGGTAGCGACCCTGCTGGTGATCGTTACGGTTCGGGCCTTCCGTCGTTATATGTGGGGTCAGGTCGTGCGCATCCCTCCCGGCGACCTGCTCTTGCCGCTGGGTTGGTTGACCCTCTTCTTGCTGCACTCGACCGGTCGCGTCCTCGATTGGGTGCAACGCGAGGCTGACCTGATCCAGGAGCGCACCATTCACTTCGTCACCCGTCCCACCGGCCTGGCCTCGAAGTCTCGCGAGTTCGAGGCGTGGCTGACCAGCTTCCACGTCGGCATCACCCTGGTGGTCGTGCTCGCCGCCGCCCTCATCGCGCTGGCCGCCGTTTGGCCCTGAGCCGCGCGTTTCCACAATGGAAATGTGGCAAAAATGTTGCTATGTAACTCGGCGTAAACAAGAAATGAGCCACTTTTGCTGAGGAAGTAGCGAATGAAGTACCGAAGTCTCTTTGTGATGCTGATCTGCTCGATGGCCCTGGTCGCCTGTGGCGACGACTCCGATGACGCCAACAACACCGCCAACAACACCCAGGCCGACGCCGGCACCGATGCCATGGGTGAAGACGCCGGGGAGGAGGACGTCTCCACCATCGGCGACGTCTCCCAGCAAAACGGTCTCGAAGACCACCGCTGCGGCGACGCCCCCATCGCCGACTGGCCGCTCAACGAAGCCGTGTCGACCGAGTCGATCACCTCCACGAACGCCGACGGTGTGACCACCCTCGTCATCGAGGCGGCCGCCGGCGGCTCGCAGGCCTCCGCCGACAACCCGTTCATCTATCTGGACCTGTCCACCGGTGAGAAGGTCGAGGTGAACGACGTCGAGGCGTACTCGAATACCGACTGGGACCTGGCCTTCAAACGCTACATCATCCGCTCCAACGGCGCCGACTCCGGCCCGGGCGACGTCTCGATCTCCAAGATGACCGGCACGACCTTCGCCGACGTCACCGAGGCGCCCACCGACGAAAACGCTTGGGAGCAAGACGTCTCCTACGAAGACGACTGCACCCCCATCACCGACCCCATCGGCACGCTGGTCACCGCGTTCAACTACGTCAATCCGGGCAAGAGCTCTGGCTCGTGGTACGAGTACCCGGGGATTTCGCCCACCGACGGTGAGATCTACTTCGTCGACGTCCCGGAGGAGAGCAAGACCTACAAGCTCGAGATCGAGAGCTGGGAGAGCGGCACGTACACCATCCACGTCGCCGAGCTCTAAGCAAAGCGTCACGATTTCGGCATAGGCTAACGGTCTTCCCGTGATCGTGATCGTGATCGTGATCGGTTGTTTGCCCGCTCAGGGAACCCACAGCCGATCACGACCACGATCACGACGACGAACACGGGGATGTCCGACCGCGGTTATTTGGAGCGCCCCGATGAAACTCGCCCCCACCTCGTACGTCCTCTCCGCCCTCATCCTCGCCGTCGGCCTCACCGGCTGCGGCGAGGTCGACGACTCCGCCCACTCGGGCGAGAATAACGGCCGCGTCCACGTCGAAACCCGCACCGCCCAACAGGAGCTGCGCCCGACGAACTCCTCCGATCCCTTCGGTTACGAAGGCGCCGAGGCGCAGTCGATTGTCAGCCCGGGCGGCGACTACCGAGTGTGGTGGACCGACGAGGGCGAGCACGCGGTGCCCGGCGCCGACGTCGACGGGAGCGGGGTGCCCGATTATGTCGAGATGGTCGCCGAGGTGGCCGACGAGGTCGCCCAGAAGCTGCACGACAACGGCTGGAAGATCGCGATGAACGACGACGCAGGCGGCGCCGGCGAGCCGCCGGGCGGCGACGGGCTCTTCGATATCTACCTGGTCGACTTCTCGGCCGGCGACGGCCACTACAGCCGCGATTGGTGCACCACCAACGAGCACGGCGTGCAGCAATGCGCCGGCCACTTTCGCCTCGAAAACGACTTCGCCGGGCTCAACTACCCGTCGCCGGAGTACGCCGCTCGCCTCGTGCTCAGCCACGAGTATTTCCACGCGGTCCAAAACGCCTACACCTCCGACTTGCCCCAATGGTTCAGCGAGGGCTCGGCGACCTGGTTCGAGGAGTATTTCGACCCCTCCCAGGACGACTTCGAGCGGCTGACTTCGCTCTACTTCGACGAGCACGACCGCACGCTCAACGACCGCGGGCGCGGCCCGTCGGACGCCTTCGCCTACGGCGCGTCCATCTTCGTGTACTTTCTCGAGTTGCATATCGGCGCCGACGGCGTGCGCGCGGTCTTCGAGCGCCTGGCCACCGGCGAGGAGCTCTTGGCGGCCATCGAGGCCGAGGTCGCCGACACGCTGGGCTCCCTGCAGGAAACCTTCGACTTGTTTGCGACCTACAACCTGTTCACCGGCACCTACTGGGTGAGCGACAACGGCTATCCCGACGCCGAGCGCTTCATGGGCGTCGAGGTCGAGTCGCAGGTTGTCGACGGGGCCTTCAACTGGAACCTCGACGCCGACCCGTGGGCGGCGCGCTACATTAAGCTGACCTTCGACGAGGCGATCACGCTTCAGAAAACCCCGCTCGACGACTTCGTGGGCATGCCCGAGTTCATCGCCGTGCGCCACGCCGAGTACACCGCCGACGGCACCATGCACGTCGTGGGCAGCGACGAGGCCACGCGCTTCGGCCCCGAGATGTCCCCGCTCTTCGTCGTCATCTCCAACGGCCACACCGACGATGTGCGCGCCGCCGCACTGCAGGTGCGCCTCGCCGGCCCCGACGACTCCGGCCAAGGCGACGAGATCATCGTCGAGCGCAACGACGACAACGCCGAAGAGGGCGGCTGCTCGACCACGCCGGGCGGCGTGCCGGCGGCGGGTCTGGTGTGGTTTTTGTTCGTGGCGGTCGCCTTCAGGAGGAGCGGCGCCGGCTATTAGGGGCGCCTGAACTGCGGCGCAAACTACAATTTGAGGGTCGTGACAATGCGGCTCATGTGGTGATTGAAACGACCCTCAAATTGTAGTTTGTCCGCTCAAATAGCCGCATGATTTGCCCACAACCCCCAATCGCCCCACATTCATAGCTGCGGGTTGTCGCAGTTATGATTCAGTCAGGGGCGTACGATGAACTACTGGTTATTCGTTGGGGGCGCGCTTATCGTGTTGTTCATTTTCATGGACGCCCTGTGGACCACCCTGTGGTCCGAGGGCGGCGCGGGACCGCTGACCGACCGGATCAGCACGATCATCTGGAAAGGCTTCAAGAAGGTCGCCGGCGCCGGCGGCAGCATGAACCACTTCTTACTCAGCCTGGCCGGGCCGGTGGTTTTGGTCGTCACGGTGGTCACCTGGCTGCTGCTGATGTGGACGGGCATGGTAATGATGTTCGGCGCCCACCCCGACGCAGTCGTGGTCGCCCTGACCAAAAACCCCGGCGATCTGACCGACCGCATCTGGTTCGTGCTCTTCACCACCACCACCGTGGGCAACGGCGGATTCGCACCCAATACCGACTTCTTCCAAGTGCTGGCCGGATTCATCGGCGCCAGCGGTATGGCGATGATGACCCTGGCGATCACCTACTCGTTCCAGGTATTGAGCGCGGTGGTCAACAAGCGCACCTTCGCCAGCCAGGTGCTGAGCCTCGGTGAGACCACCTCCGAGCTGGTGCGCGCCCTGCAGCACGCCCCGCCGTCGAGCATCGCTACCCAACTGTCGTCGATGGGCGAGCGCCTGGGCTCGATCACCGAGCAGCACAAGGCGTACCCGGTTTTGCACTACTTCCACCCCTCCGACCGCCACCGCTCGACCGCATGCGCCGTAGCCGCCATCGACGAGGCGCTGCGCATCTACTGCACGGGATTGTCCGACGACGACATCGTCGTCGATACTTCCGTCTTCCAGCCCCTGCGCCGCACCATCGGCACCTTCCTCGAGGAGCTGCGCGAGAGCTACCTGGTCGGCACCGAGGAGAGTCCTCCCAGAGCCGATATCGGCGAGATGCGCCAGCAGGGTGCGGACATCTCACACCCGCAACGCGTCCACGAGGCGGCCGAAGAGGAAGACGAACGGCGTAAGCTGCTCGAAGGGCTGGTCAGCTACGACGGCTGGCAGTGGGACGACGTGGTCCAGCGGACTTGAGGCGCGCCCCGGATGCTACGCCGGCGGCAAGCCCGGCACCGTGTCGATCACTCCGAAGCTCTCCAGGCTGATCCACACGACGAACACCAGATAGATGAACAGCAAGAACCACGCCTCGCGTCGGCTCAGAAGCATGTGAGTGCGCATCATCAAGAAGAGCGCCAGGGTCGCCACCGTCAGCACGGCCATCATGGGCGCGGCGATGCTGAAGTTGACCGTGGCCACCCCGGCGATGAGGACGCCGACGGGGATGCACACCAAGAGGTCGAAGATATTGCTGCCCAGCACGTTCGCCAGGCTGGTGGTCGCCTTGCCGGCGCGCGCCGTCTTGATGCTCACGAAGGCGTCGGGGATGCTCGTGCCCGCGGCGACGACCGTGATACCCCATAGGAAGCTCGGCGTGCCGAGTACCTCGCCGAAGGTCAGCGCCGACTGCACCAGGCCCTCGACGCCCGCCAAGATGATCGCCAGGCTCGCCAGCAGCAGCATCCACTGCTTGCCCACCTTGATGTCGGCGTCCTCGACCTCGGGTTCGTAGTCCATCGTGTCCTGCCATTGGACGAACACGTACAGCACGTACATGGCGATCGGCAGGGCAACGAGCACGCGGTTCATCTCGCCGAGGATGGCGCCGTCGCCGTTTTCGACCGGCGCGTAGATCGCCGCGAACGAGAACGTGATCAGCAGCACCGCCACCGACAGCATGTAGAACTGCGCCTCTTTGTAGACCAGGTCGCGGTTCGAGGTGAGCTCGCCCTTGCCGTACAGGCCGGCGAGGCCGGGGATGACCAAGATGTTGAAGAGCGCCGACCCGACGATCGCCGAGACGCCGAGCTCGAACTCACCGTGGACCAGCGTCGAGATGACCGTGGTCGCAAGCTCTGGAAAGCTCGAGCCGACCGCCACGACGATCGCGCCGGTGACGATGTCGGGCAGCTGGTAGTGGATGGCGAGCTTCTCGCTGGACGACTCCAGCATCTCGCTGCCTTTCCAAATGACCCCCGTCGAGACGATGGCGACGAGCGAATAGATTAGAATCGTAACCATAAATCACATTCCTTGACCAAGTGCTTTCGTTCGGTGCGTGGGTATCTCGCCCCCGCACCGATTAAAGTCGCTCGGCGAGCTCCTCCCACAGCTCCATGGCCATCAGCAACTCTTCTTCGAGCTCGTTCTGCTCGTCGGCCAGCTTGTGGACGGCCTCGTAATCGGCGGCCTGCTCGACCATCTCGCCTTCGATCTCGCCCAGCCGCGCTTCGATCTCCTCGATGCGCGCCTCGAGCCCCTCGAGCTCTTTTTTCTCTTTGTAGCTCAGCTTCTTGGGGCCTTCATCGGCCTTCTTGGGCTGGGCGGCGGCGCGCTCGGCCTCGCGCTCGGCGCGGCGTTGGGCGGCTTCGGCGGCCTCTTGCTCCTTTTTGTGGTCGTACCAGGGACTGTACGAGCCGGGGAACCGGTCGATGTGGCCCTGGTCGTCGAAGACGAGAAGGTGGTCGACCGCGCGGTCCAGAAAATGCCGGTCGTGGCTGACGACCACGAGTACACCGCCGAAGCTGTCGAGATAGTCTTCGAGAATATTGAGCGTCTCGACGTCCAGATCGTTGGTCGGCTCGTCGAGGAGCAAAAAGTTCGGCGAGCGCATCAGCACGCCGAGCAAGTAGAGCCGGCGGCGCTCGCCGCCCGACAGGTTCTTGATCGGCTCCCACTGCCGGTTGCGGCTGAACAAAAACTTCTCGAGCATCTGCGTGGCCGTCAAAAAGCCGTCGGCGGTCTCGACCTTGTTGGAGATGCCCACGATGTAGTCGTGGACGCGCTCGTCCTCGTCGAGGTCCATCGCCTCCTGGTCGTAGTAGCCGAAGACGACCGTCTCGCCGACGTCGACTTGGCCGCTGTCGGGCTCGGTCTTGCCGGTGATGATGTCGAGCAGGGTCGACTTGCCCGCCCCGTTCGGCCCGACGATGCCGAGGCGATCGTCGCGGGCGAAGTTGTACGAGAAGTCCTCGACGACGGTGAACGGGCTGCCGTCCTCGCGCGTCCACTCCTTGTGGATATGCTCGAGCACGACCGTCTTTTTGCCCAGACGGCTCTCGACGGTGTCGATCTCGACCTCGCCGCGCTCCTCGGGCAGGTGCGAAGTCTCCAGAAGCTTGTGGGCACGCTCGACGCGCACCTTGCTCTTCGAGGTCCTCGCCTTGGGCCCGCGTCGCAGCCACTCGAGCTCTTGGCGGGCGAGGTTCTTTCGCTTCTCCTCGCGCTTTCGGAGCATCTCGTAGCGCTCGGCGCGCTTTTCGAGGTACGTCGAGTAGTTGCCCTCGTAGCGGTGCAGCGTCTGCTGGTCGAGCTCGATGATGACGCTGCAGACCCTGTCGAGGAAGTAGCGGTCGTGGGTGACCATCAGCAGCCCGCCGGTGCGGTTTTGCAGGTAGCCCTCGAGCCACTCGATGGTGTCGACGTCGAGGTGGTTGGTCGGCTCGTCCAAAATGAGCAAGTCGGAGGGGCGAATCAGCGCGCGGGCGAGGGCGACGCGGCGACGCTGGCCGCCCGACATCGTGCCGATGCGCTTGTCGAGGTCGTCGATGCCCACCTTGGTCAAGATCGCCTTGGCGTCGTTCTCCAAGGTCCACCCGTCGACCCGGTCCATCTTCTCGGCGAGGTTGCTCACCTTCTCGATGAGCGAGGTATCCTCGGGATGCTCGGAGAGCTGGCGCGAGGCCTTTTCGTAGGCGCGCACCACCTCGAACTCGGGCGGCCCGTCGACGAGCACTTGGTCGAGCGCGCTGAGCTCGTCGTCGAGGTCTGGCTGCTGGTGCAAGAACTCCAGGCGCATGTTGTTGGCCGTCGAGATCGTGCCGCCGTCGGGCGGCTGCATGCCCGCCAAGATGCGCAGCAGCGTCGACTTGCCGGTGCCGTTGACCCCGACCACGCCGATCTTGTCACGGTCGGCCACGCTCAGGTTGACGTCCTTGAAGAGAGTGCGCACTCCGTAGGACTTGGAGATATTTTCGGCGGTCAGTAGGACCATGGTGGTGGGGGCTAGGGGTTTAGGGGTTTGGGGGTTTGGGGCTGCGAGTTGTGAGGCGCGGGCGATTCGCAGACCCCAATCCTTAAGTGCCCAAATAGGGAGCGCCGCGAGTCTGCACCACGCTGCGGCTCACCGCAACTTCTGCAAGGCGTACTCTCCTGTCAAATCCCAACGCAAAACAAAAAGGCCCGACGCCCCCAAGGGGCGCCGGGCTCTTCTCGTCGTTCGACAGGCGAGTCGAGAGGTTACTTCTTCTCGAAGAACTCGACCTTGCTCACCGTGACTTCGATCTTGTCGTCCCAGGCGTCGGGGGCGTTGGTGGCGTACTTGGTGAACTTCTTGCTGTGGCCCGGCTTGAAGGCTTTGGCTTCTTTGCCGTAGGCGAACACGGGGGTCGACGAGTCGGAGTGAATCTCCTTGCCGTCCTTGTCGAAGAACTTGATGGCCAGCTCGACGCGGTCGATGACCTGGTCGCCGTCGTTCTTCAGCTCACCGACGATGCGCTTGGAGCCGTACAGGTTTTTGACCTCGACGCCGTTGAGCGCGATCTTTTCGCGGTAGGCGTCCTGGGCCTTCTTCTTTTCGGCCTTGGCTTCCAGCTCGCTGATCTTCTCTTTGGCCTTCTCAGCCTTGATGGGCGGGAACTTCCAGTCCGGATTGATCTCGACGATTTTCTTGTAGTTGGCGATCGCCTTCTCGAACTCGTCTTCGCGCTCGAGCTTGCGGGCCTCGTCGTAGAGGATGGAGACTTCCAGGTTCTTGACGTCTTCCTGGGCCTCTTCGAGGTTGCGTTCACCCAGCTTCTTCTTGGCTTCCTCGAGCTTGGCCTTCGCCTCTTTGATCTTGCCCTTGATGGACAGGTCGCGGCCGGCGTCGACGATCTCTTTGACCTCTTCTTGGGTCTTCAGGTCGACGAAGACCAGCCACTTGTCGCCCTCTTTGCGAAGTTCGAACTTCTGGTCGACCGTCTCGGTGCCGAATTCCTCTTCTTCGAGCACGGAGGCGACGGCGTCCTGGATGGCTTTGTTCTGCTCTTCTTTGCTGGCGTCCTTCTTCTCTTTGGCGACCTCGAACATCTTGCCGATGACCGCTTTTTGCAGCTCTTTCTCGTTCGGCTGGGTGATCTTGGCGCTCACGTTCATCGTGTCGCCGTCGACCTTGGCCTCGGCAATCTCAACCTTGAACTGGTCACCGAGCTTGTTCTGAGCGAGCTCGGCCAGCTTGTCGGTGTCGATCTTGGAGTCTTTCTTCTCCTCGAGTTGCTTGTCGATGACCTCACGGTCGGCCTTGACGAGGTACTGCTTGACCGCGCCTTTACCGCCGAGCATGTCGGCCACGACATAGCCTTCGATGGTCGCCTTGGCCTTGTCTTGATCGCTCTGGCAACCGGTAGTCCACACCAGGCTGGTCACAAACAGCACGACGAGTGCAGCAAAAAGCTTGCGCGTCTTCATAGAATCTCCTTCTACGGTCGAATTTTTAGAAGTGCGATCCTGAATAGACGAAGTTGGGTGTGACTGTAAAGCAACATTTGAGGGGCATCTGGCCGGGGGTTTTACGCCGAGCGACGGTCGCGTTATCGTGCGCGCACACCAAATTAGATCTGTGGGACCTCAACGATAATCTGGCTGCGAGGAGACAATGATTAAGGATTTCGAACAGTTGCGTAAGAGTCTGAAGACCCCGTCGAACCAACGGCTGGCCGTGGCGGCGGCTACCGGCGTGAGCACATTGAAGGCGGTGTGTGCCGCCCGCGACAAGGGGATCGCCGATGCGATCTTGGTCGGCGACGAGCGCAAAATGCGCCAGAGCGCCGAAGAGGCCGAGCTCGACCTGGAGGGGTTCGAGATTCGTGACGTCGCCGACCCGGCCGCGGCGGCCCATGAAGCCGTCTCGGCGGTCAGCTCCGGCGAGGCTAGTGTGTATATGAAGGGCTATATCCACACGAGCGCCTTCTTGCGCGCGGCGCTCGACCGCGAGGTGGGCCTGCGCTCGGGCCATCTGTTGAGCCACGTCTTCATCCTCGACGCCAAGCGGCTGGGGCGCCTGCTCTTCGTGACCGACGGCGCGCTCAACATCGAGCCGGACCTGGCCGCCAAGGCCCAGATCGTGTCCAACGCGGTCTCCCTGGCCCACCACTTCGGCCTCGACGAGCCCAAGGTCGCCGTGCTCTCGGCGGTCGCCGCCGTCAAGCCGACCATCCCCACGACCATCGACGCGGCCAGCCTGTCGAAGATGGCCGACCGCGACCAGATCGAAGGCTGCATCGTCGACGGCCCCTTCGCCCTCGATAACGCCCTCAACCCCGAGGCTGCTGCCTATAAGGGCATCGTCAGCCCCGTGGCCGGCAAAGCCGACATCGTCTTGGTGCCCAACGTCGAGACGGGCAATATCCTGGCCAAGAGCTTCCCGCATATCGCCGGGGGCGCCATGGCCGGCCTGGTCGTCGGCGCTACTCACCCGATTGTGCTACCCAGCCGCGCCGACTCCCTCGAGAGCAAGCTGATGGGCATCGTCGCCGCGGTCTACCAGGCCCAGCAGATGACCGGCGACCGCCTCGAAGTACAGACGGTGCATTTCTAGAGCGTGAAACGTCGCCCCTCGAACCTACGTTTGAACTGGTTCGAGCCCGGGCGGCGTTATGCGAAAAGAGCAGCCAAATCATCAGTTTGTCGACCACACCGGCGAGGTCGAGCTGCATCTCGAGGCGGCCGACCTCGCCGGGCTCTTCGAAGAGGCGGCGCGTGCCCTCGCCGAGCTGATGCTGGGCGAGGCGGCGGGCGCCCTCGGTGAAGCCGCGCGCGTCGAACTCGCCGCCGAAGCGCCCGCCGAGCTTCTGTTCGACTGGATCAACGAATTGGTCTTCTTGTCGGAGACCCGAAAGCTCGTCTTCACCGACGTGTCGGTCGACGATATCAGCGACCAGCACCTCGTCGCCCAGATCTGCGGCGTCGAACCCAGCAGCATCCGCACCGCCGTCAAGGCGGCGACCTTCCACCATCTCAGCGTCGAAAGAGTCCAGGGGGGCGTGCGTGCGACCGTCGTCCTGGACGTGTGAGGCACCCATGGACCTTTCCAAACTCGAACGCGTCGAGGAGTTCATCTACGAGATTCCGGCCGACTACCGCGACGACATGAACGTGCCGGCCCGGATCGTCGCCGACCGCAGCCTCCTCGAGCAGATCAAAGACGACCTGAGCCTCGAGCAGCTCATCAACGTCACTACGCTGCCGGGGATCGCCTTCTGGGCTTTGGGGATGCCCGATATCCACCAGGGCTACGGGTTTCCGGTGGGCGGAGTCGCGGCCACGAAGCTGCCCGACGGGGTTATCTCGCCGGGGGGCATCGGCTTCGACATCAACTGCGGGGTGCGCCTGTTGCGCACGGGCATCGTCCACAGGGACGTGCGCGACAAGATCGAACCCTTGGTCCACGAGCTGAGCCGGTCGGTGCCCAGCGGCTACGGTCGCAGCGGCCGGCTGACGCTGGCGAACGCGCAGATGGTGGAGGGCGTGCTTGAGGGCGGGGTGCCGTATCTGGTCGAGCGTATCGGAGTGGGAGAGCCCGACGACGTCGAGTTTATCGAGTCGGGCGGGCGCATCGACGGCGCGAATATCGCGTTTGTCTCCGAAAAGGCGAAGCAGCGCGGCAGAGACCAGCTCGGCACCCTCGGCGGGGGCAATCACTTCTTGGAGGTCCAGGTGATCGACGAACTCTTCGACGAGGCGGCCGCCGAGGCGATGGGGCTCGTGCCCGGTGAGTTGACCGTGCTCATCCACACCGGATCGCGCGGGCTGGGTCATCAAGTCTGTACGGATTATCTGCGCGAGTTCGGCCGGGTGATGGCCGAGCACGACATCGAGCTTCCTGATCGTCAGCTCGCCTGCGCGCCGATGTCCTCGGAGGCCGGCAAACGCTACTTCGGGGCGATGTGCGCGGCGGCGAACTTCGCGTTTTGCAACCGCCAGGTGCTTACCCACCGGGTGCGCCAGGTCATCGCGCGCGAGCTCGGCGAGGCGGTCGACGCCAAGGTCGAGGTCGTCTACGACGTCGCCCACAATATCGCCAAGGTCGAGGAGTTCGACGGCGACGAGTACTGCGTGCACCGCAAGGGAGCCACGCGAGCCTTCGGCCCGTCGATGCCCGATGTGCCCACAGCCTATCGTGACATCGGCCAGCCGGTGTTCATCCCCGGCAGCATGGGCACGAGCTCGTTTGTGTTGGTGGGCACCGACGAGGCGGCGGCCGCGTCGCTCAACAGCACCTGCCACGGGGCAGGGCGCCAGATGAGCCGTACGGCCGCCAAAAAGAGGATCGGCGGCAAGGAGCTTCGCAAAGAGCTCGCCAGCCGCGGCATCGTGGTGCGCTGTCCGTCGAACGCCGAGCTCGCCGAGGAGGCGCCGCTCGCCTATAAGGACGTCGACCGGGTCGTCGACGTCGTCTCGCAGGCGGGCATCGCCAACAAAGTCGCCAGGTTGCGACCGGTGGGCGTGCTCAAAGGATAACGTTTACCGGACGGCTTGCTCGTCCTCCTCGGCTTCGATCTTCTCACCGTCGGGCGACATCAGGTACCACTCGGCGCCGAAGCCCTCTTTGTCCTGGCCCATCGTGTCGCCGGCGTTGGTATCCTTGACGAACGTGTAGAGCGGCCAGCCGTTGTAGGCGACCTGCATGGTGCCATCGGGGCGCTCGATGGTGCCGAGCATGGCGTCGTCGAGCTCTTCGCTGGCGGTGAGCATTTCGGCGCTCTCGACGGTCACCGGCGGCCACGCCTCGGCGCAGGCCGCGTCGCAGGCGCTCTTCTCGCCCTTGGTGTCCGCTTCGAACATGTACAGGCTCATGCCCTCGGCGTTGACCAAGTACTCGCCGAAGGGCTCTTTTTCGGCCACCTCGATCATGGCCATCTCTTCTTCGGCCTCGGCCATCTCTTCCTGGGCTTCGGCCATTTCCTCCTCGGCTTCGGCCATTTCCTCCTCGGCTTCGGCCATCTCTTCTTCGCCTTCGGCCATCTCCTCTTCGGCGCGGGCCTCTTCGGTGGTCGTCTTGGTTCGGTCAGTGTCACGCTCGGCTTGGTCGTCGCACGCCGTGAGTCCCAGCGAGACGAGGGCGGCGCATAACAGGGCTAGCAGGTTCTTCATGGTTCCTCCGTCGTGGAAGACATGTCAGACTGCGTGTGCTTCGTTTCCCTACATGCAGGCACATCTGTGGAATGTAGCCTCCGGGCGAGTTGAGGCGAATAATCCTGAGGCGAATAATCGAGGCGTTGTCTTTGCTGGTGCGCGGCGCTTGCTATTAGGGGCGAGGGCTGAAATGCGCCCTCGCGGAACAACAATTTGAGGGTCGTTTCAATGCGGCTTATGTGGTGATTGAAACGACTCAATGCGGCTTATGTGGTGATTGAAATGACCCTCAAATTGTAGTTTGCGCCGCAGTACAGGCGCCCAAAATAGATGGCGCCTCAACCCCGCAAGGCCATCGCTAGCCTCGCCTGTCGAGGGCGAGCTTGGAGAGTCCGAGCAGTGCAGCCAGGCCGAGCCCGCCGGCGAGTTTGGCGGCGGTGCTCGAGCGTTTCTCGGGCACGAAACGCACGCCGTTTTCGTCGGCCAGCGCCGGCAGCCTGATGTAGCGACCTTGCTTGGGGACGGCGTCGCGGGCGAAGTGACGCTCGAGCGCGTCGAGCTGGCTGCGAAGCTTCTCGCCGCGCATGGGTACCCCGTGGCCGGTGGCGGCGACTTCGGGACGAAGCTCGGTCAACCTGCGCACTGACTTCCACGCCTCGACCCAGTCGCTGGTGAAGTAGGCCGGAGGCCGATGAACCTTCTTGTGCTGGGTGAGCACGGCCAGCGCTGACTCCTGCTTGACAGTCACGAACGCATCGCCGGCAATCAGCACCCGGTCGCGGTCGCGAAACAACGAGATGTGTCCGTGGGTATGTCCGGGCGTGGGCACCCAGCGCCAGTCGCTTACGCCTGGCACCCGGTGATTAGTCGGCAAGGCGTGCGCGCGCTGGCCGAGATCGATGGGCTCGTTCGGGTAGAGGGGCGCGAGCCGTGCCATCAGACCTCCTCCCACGCTCGGATCGGGCGGCGGGTAGGCCGCCTGGCCGGTGATATAGGGCATCTCGAGCTTGTGCGCATAGACCGGCACGTCCCAATACTCGGCGAGTCTCTCGACCGAGCCGATGTGGTCGAAGTGCCCGTGAGTCAAGATGATCGCCCGCGGCCGGCTACTGGGGCCAAACCGCCGCGCCGCGGCTAGCTTGATGCGCTTAGCCGCGTCGGCAAGCCCGGCGTCGACGAGCACCCACTTTCCGGACGGAGCGCCCTTGGTGCCAACCAAGTAGGTGTTGACGATGTGGTCGGGTACACGCACGACATCGGGCGCGACCTCATGAGTTTTTCGGCTGCCCATAACTCTCCCTCCAATAAATCGGGAACTTGGTGGTCTGACGGGTCGAACATAACCACGTTCAGGGTAGGTGACGTCACTGGGAGCCCTTCGCCTGCCGATCATCCTGATGACTCATCCGGTAGATCATGGCGTTGGCGGTCGTGACAGCCCTGCAAGGCCATCACCTCGAAGAGTACGTCTTGCAGGGCGCACACGCCTGCTATTGACGTAGATACTATTGAAGGGCGGACGATTCGCGGCGTTTGCGCGAGGCGGTGCGTGTAGGCAATAGCCACGTGGCTTATCAGCAAATCGACCGCCTCGCGCAAACGTGTCGAATCGTCCGCCCTTCAATGCTAATTCCACCTCAATAGCGGTCGTGACAGCCCTGCAAGGCCATCCCCCAACCCACGCACCGAAAGACGAGGGCAAGATGCTCACGTGTCCGAAGAGTTTGTAAAGGAGCGATACCGCAGCATTTGGTTCGGCTGGTGCGCTGCCCGCCGTGCGAGCCGCGCGAGGTCTTGGTGGTGGTCCGACAGCTCGCAAACCGGATCGGGGTTGGCGGCATCGCCAGTGAGCGCGAATGCCTGGCAGCGACATCCTCCCCAGTCGATCTCGCGGCGATCGCAGCTTCGGCATGGCTCGGGCATCCACCCGGTGCCGCGAAATCGCTCGAAGGCCTGGGAGTGGCGCCAGATCTCGCCGAGCGGGCGATCTTCGACGTTGTCGAATTCGAGGCCCTCGATCGATTGCGCGGCGTGGCAGGGCAGGGCGAGTCCCGACGGGCTGACGACCAGCAGGCGCCGCCCCCAGCCGCCCATGCACGCCTTCGGGCGTCGGGCATGGTAGTCGGGGGTAACATAGTCGATCTGCATCTGACCGGCGTAGTCGTCGCGGGCCTCGTCGACCAGCCGGGTCGCCTCGCGCACCTGCTCGGCTGTGGGCATCAGCGCCGCCCGGTTTTCGAGCGCCCAGCCGTAGTATTGGGTGTGGGCGACCTCGAGCCGGGAGGCGTCGAGCTCGGCGGCCATCTCGATGATTTGGGCGAGCTCGTGCAGGTTTTGACGGTGGACGACGGCATTGATCGTCAGCGGCAGGTCGAATTGTCGCACCCAGCGCGCCACCTCGAGTTTCTTCGCGTGCGCTCCGTCGAGGCCTGCAACCCGGTCGGCGCAGCCGGCGCTGGCCGCCTGCACGCTCAACTGCACGTGGTCGAGCCCGGCGTTCACCAAGGCTTGCAGTCGGTCGCGGTCTAGCAGCACGCCAGAGGTGATCAGGTTCGTGTAGAGGTCGACCCCGCGCGCGGCTTCTACCAGCGCCTCGAGGTCTGGGCGCACCGTCGGCTCGCCGCCGCTCAGATGGACCTGGAGGACGCCCAGCTCGGCCGCCTGAGCGAAGACGCGCTCCCAACTCGCCGTCGAAATCTCGGCCGACTTGCGCTCCAGCGCGACCGGATTCGAACAGTAGACGCATCGCTGCGGGCAGCGGTGGCTCAGCTCGGCCACGAGCCCGATCGGTGGTTCGAGAGGAGGGTGGGCGTCGCTCATACGGTGACGATTCCCTTGTCGACGAGATCCTCGAGCATGATGCGCACGTCGCGGGCGATCTCTGCGCGCGACGCGTCATACTCGCCGGTGAGTTGGTCGATGAGCTCGGCGAAGCTCGTCTGGCCGTCGACTCTGCGTAGGATGTCGCGGCCGACGGCGTCGGGCACATACAGCCGCTCGGGCCCCATGATCACCCAACGGTCGCGCGACTTGTCCTCGCGCCAGCGCACATGCTCGGCGAGGGCGGGTTTGGCGTCGTCGGCGATGGTCGTGGGTCGGGTCATTATCGGTACCTTCGTGGCCGGTCGGTGGACTCGTCTTGCGGTGCGAATGCCCCCGGCGGGATATGCCCGGGGTCGACGTAGGCGTGGTACAGCGCGTCGAGCTGGGCCCACAGCACGTCACACTTGAAGCGCAATGCGTCGAGCACGCTCTCCTGTTGCTCGACGGTCTCGGCACGCTCGAGCACCCACTCGAGCGCGAAATCGACGTCGCGCGGCGCCTCGGTCAACCGGCGGTCGAAGTAGGCCATTGCCTCGTTGGAGACGAAATCGTAGTGGGCGAGCATGCCGCGCATGCGGTCGGCGATGATATCGGGGGCGAACAACTCGGTCAGTGACGAGGCGACCGCCTCGAGCAGCGACTTCTCGCGCACGAAGTGGACGTAGGCGTCGACCGCAAAGCGAGTCGCCGGCAGAAGCCCGTCGAGTGACTCGACCTTGCGGCGCTCGAGGCCGACGGCGGCGCACAGGTTGAGCCAGCGCGCGATGCCTCCGTGGCCCGGCTCGTCGCCGTCGTGGTCGGCCAGGCGCTGACGCCAAACGCGGCGCAACTCGGCGGAGTCGGCGCGCGAGATGAGCGCGGCGTCCTTCTTGGGGATCGAGCGCTGGTAGTAGAAGCGATTGAGCGCCCATGCTTGAACCTGGCCGCGCCCGAGTTGGCCGTTGTGCAGCAGCTCGTGGAACGGGTGCCGGTCGTGATAACGCCGACGACCGATGGCGCGTAGCTCCTCTTCGAGTTCAGAACGATTCAGCGCCGCGCTTGTCTTGGCCCTCATAGGGTCAGCTCCATGCCGTCGTAGGCGACCTCCCAGCCGGCACGCTCGACGGCTCGACGCTCGGGCGTATTTGGCAGGAGGACCGGATTCGAGTTGTTGAGATGCACAAAGATGCGTCGGGTGATGTCGAGCCCGTCGAAGGCCTGAAGGCTGCCGCCGTCGCCGCTCATGCTCACGTGCCCCATGCGTCGGCCGGTCTTATGGCCGAGCCCCTGGGCGATGAGCTCGTCGTCTCGCCACAACGTGCCGTCGAACATGACGGCCGCCGCTCCGTCGAGGCGCGCGGCGAGTCGGTCGGTGAAAGCGGCGCACCCGGGGATGTAGTAGAGCGATGATTGCGAGCCGCGCGCTGTGATGCGTAGACCGACGTTGCGGTCGTCTTCGGCGTCGAGCTGCGGGGTTTGGGCGCTCTCCTCTTGGTACAGCGCGACCTTGCCGGGCACCGAAAAGACGTCGAATTCGACACCCAGCGACTCACCATCGGCGTCGGCGGGCTCGAAGGGCGTGTCGAGCTCGAGCGCGCGTCGGCTGACCAGTTCTGCGTCGAGCGCCCCGAAGATCGCCGAGGCGTCGAGCGCCTCGAGGGTGGCCGGCGCACCGTAAATAGCGAAACGATGACCCTCGCGAAGATTCAGCAACCCGGCGACCTGGTCGACCTCCGCGCCGGTCAAAACAGCGGCCGCGATGGGGCTGTGCCGCCCGTCTTCGGCCGGCCAGAGCTGTCGGTTGTCGAGCAACTGCCGGCGCAGGTCCGGCGAAGCGTTGACGAGCACCCATCGCTCGCCGTCGGCGCTCACCGCGATCGACGACTGAGTACGCGTCGAGGTGCCCTCGGCGCCGCGTCGCACGCACCGACACACCCGACAGCGGCAGTTCCACTGCGGTGAACCTCCGCCTGCGGCCGAGCCGAGCACCAACACGCGGAGCGCAGGGGCGGGCTTTGCATCGCTCTGCATGAGTCTTCCGGCCTACTAGTCGCGCTCATCGGGCAATTCGGCGCTCATGTAGGCGGTGACCTCCATGCTGACGACGATTTCGACTACCTTCGGTGTGCGCCACGTCTTCATCGATATCCTCCCCGCTGGTTTGGGATGATAGGAAGTGATTGGAAGCTATGTGCAATGGAGTGCGGGTCAAGATTCGATGGAGGATGGCGCGACGCACCTGCAAGGCCGTCTCTATTCGCCTCGATGCCATCGCTCCATATGATGGCGGTGTGTCTCGAGATACGCCCCCGGCCCATAGAACTCGTCGTAGAAGTCGCGGTCGAGGTGCTGGGCCTGCAGGTACATCAGCGTGAAGATCGACGGCACCGTCGCCGGGAATTTGCCGAAGGTGTCGTAGATATACTGCGCCTGCAGGGCCACGCAGTCGATGAACTCCTCGGAGTGGACCTGGGCGGCTCCGCGCACTTCGTGCGAGTCCTTCCACGGCCCGGGCGTCTCCGGGTTGAAGGGGCCGCCGGCGCCGAATTTGCGCTCGTAGACCGAGCGCGTGGCCGCGTGCATGTCCTCGAAATGCGGCGGGCAGTGGCCCTCCATGACACCATCGAGGCCGGTGACGTTGGGCGTCGTCCAGCGCTCGTCCTCGTCGAAGCGAAAACCCAGCCCGGGCACGTCGGCTTCGCCGCTGGCGCCGAGCACCGAGAACGGGTCCATCCCGTTGTACATCCAGCCGCCCAGCCCCATCGCCTGCAGCATCAACGCGCCTGCGTAGCAGCTCGTGCCCACCTCGACCGACATCTCGCCCAGGCTCAACTGGTCGAGGAAGGTCACCGGCCACACCGCGCCCTCTTCGTACAGGTGGCTATACGCCTCGATGCCGGGCACCGGGCGGTCGTGGACGTCGTCGTAGACGACCTGACCGTTTTGCAGCATGTAGCACAGCCCCAGGAGGGTGTGTTGGGCGAGGTCGCCCACCGGGATGACGAGGAGGGTGCCCTCTTGGTTGGCGACCCACGTGTTGTGCGCCTCCACGAAGGGCACCTCGGCCGGAAGCCCGAGCCGGCCGTCTTGGAGCTTGGTGACCTGGCCGCGCAGCGCGTCGAGCACCGCGTCGAGGTCGAGGTGGCCGTCGGCGTCGGGCTCTGCCGAGGCCGGCGCGTCGCGGTTGTCGAGCACATAGACGCCGTCGTCGTCGGTGAAAAACGTCATGCTCGTGTGGAAGCCCGCCGCCGACGGAAACGTGCGCCCGCCGGCCGCGCCTGCGTAGTTCGACAGGTGCGGTGCGTAGCGCTCGGCGCGGTAGATCAGGTTGTTCCAGCCGGTGTTGCCGGCGCAGGCGCCCACGACCAGCAACTTCTCGAACTCCGACAGTGGCTCGGGATCGTGCTTCGATTTGTAGGCGAAGACGCCGTCGGGGAGCTCGGCCCCCATGAAGAACCGGCGTGAGCGCCGGCCCACGAGCGCTTCGACGAGGCCGAATTGGAGCATGCTTTCGAATCCCTGCGGGATTTCTTCGGTCATGGTTGCCTCCTTGGTCGTCTTGTTGTTTAGGAGTTACGACGGAGTAGGCCCTGCAGGTGAGCGACGCCCGCTATTTGGGGCGAGGGCTGAAATGCGCCCTCGCGGAACGGCAATTTGAGGGTCGTTTCAATGCGGCTTATGTGGTGATTGAAACGACCCCCAAATCGTAGTTTGCGCCGCAGCACAGGCGCCCCAAATAGATGGCGCCGCAGCCCTGCAGGGCCGTCGCATCTCAAGCCCGCGCCTTCGCCGGCCGGATATTGTGGTTGATCCGAAACAGGTTGTCCGGATCGTACTCGGTCTTGATGGCCACCAGACGGTCGTAGTTGTCGCCGAAGGCCGCTCGGATCATCTTGTCGTCCTCGTCGCCGAACAAAAAGTTGGTGTAGCCGGTGCCCACCGAGTACGGCTCGAGGGCCTCGAAGTATTCACGCACCCACTGCTTGATGGGCTCGAGGCCCTCGGCGGTCTCGGCGATGCCGACGATATTGGCCGCGTACTGCACGTCGCGGTAGTTGAACGCAGTCTCCTTGGGGCCGACCCGGTGCACGGCACCGTTGAGCGGATACATGTGCATCGTGGTGTGAATATTGGCCACGCGCGGGCCGAACTCCTTGTGCACTTCGATCGCCTCCGCAGGCAGGTCGCGCAAAAAGACCGACTTCCAGTAGTGGTGCAGGCCGTGGGGCATCAGCCCGTCGAACATGCTCTGGAGCTCGGTGTAGGCAATGGGGCCGACCATGCTGAACGTCGGCGGAATGCGCGAGGTCAGCGGCTCCATGACCTCTTTGGCCTCGGCCTCCGAGCCGTTGTAGCACCAGACGATCGCGCACATCGTCTCCAGATGATGATCCTTCGGGAAAGGGGGCATCGGGGGGACGATGTGGAAGCTGATAAACGCGCTGACCTGCGTGGGGGCGCGGCGGATGAACTGGTCGTAGGCGGCAAAGAGCTCTTCGGTGTGGTCGAGCGACCAAAACATCGGCCCGCCGATGATCGACTTGGCCGGGTGCGCCGCGAACTCGAAGGAGGTGACCACGCCATAATTGCCTCCGCCCCCTTTGATCGCCCACAGAAGGTCGGGATGGTGGTCCTTGTCGACGTAGCGAAGCTTGCCGTCGGCAGTGACGATGTCGGCCGAGCAGAGGCTGTCGCAGGTCAATCCGTACTGGCGAGACAAGTGGCCGAAGCCGCCGCCCAGGGTCAGTCCGCCCACGCCGGTCGTCGAGATAATCCCTGCGGGCACGGCCAGCCCGAACGCGCAGGTCGCGTGGTCGAGCTCGCCGATGGTGCAGCCCCCCTCGACACGCACGCGCCGCTTTTTGGGCTCGACGCGGATTCCGCGCAGGTTCGACAGGTCGATGAGCACCTCGTCGTCGACCGTGCCCAGCCCGCCCACGTTGTGGCCACCCCCGCGAATCGCCGCGGCCCTGCCAGTCTCACGGGCAAAGTCGACAGCGGCGATGACGTCGGCGACGTCGCGGCATCGCGCGATGAGGGCAGGATGGCGGTCGATATTGGCGTTGTAGACACGCCGCATCTGCTCGAAGACTGGATCTCCGGGCTCGAGCACCTCACCGCGAAACTTGTGGCGCAATGCGTCGGCTCTCGGCGTGAACTCACCCTCCATCGGTTGTCGTTGCTGCGTGCTCATCTGTGCCTCCCCTGACAGTCCCAAGATTCGGTGGCGTGTCTCCCTGCACCCACTCCGACGAAAGTGCGCACGTTAAAATGTGGTCAAATGATGAGCTGGGTTAACTTAACTGGATTCACGGAAGCCTTTCGCGATGTTTGTTCGGTGCGGGGGCATCTTGCCCTCGTCTGCGAGAGCTGGAAGCACTCGCACCGAAAGATGAAAGTCCTCCGTTTTTGCACTTAAGTAACTGCACGGAGATTGTGCGGGAAAGCTCGGCGAGCAATCGGCGGCAAGCACAAGGAGACAGCCCGCAGGCGATGCCAGCGGCATCGTCGAGGGATGGCGACGCAGTGATTGGCGTCGAGAGCCGCCGAGATGACCGACAGAATCTTCGTGTAGTTACTTAGGCCTTGCGGAGTTGAGCTCCTGCTACATAAGCAATTAAGGACATGAGGGTTGCGAGTTGGGACCACATGGCGATACGCAGCCCTATGTCCTCACACGTGGCGATACGCAGCCCCTATGTCCTTAATTGCCTATGTAGAGGGCGTTTTTGCATCCTGTAGGCCTTGCAATGGGAGTTGAATATGGGAATGGGTCACACGCACGAGCACGGGCATAGTCACGGTCACAGTCACCATCCCGAGCGCGGCAACCGCGAGCGCAACCGGAAACGGTTGGCTTGGACCCTCGCGCTGGTGATGATCTACATGGTCGCCGAGGTGATCGGCGGTATCCTGACCAACTCGCTGGCGCTTCTGGCCGACGCGGGTCATATGCTCTCGGACGCTGCGTCGCTCGCGCTGGCGCTCTTTGCCATGTGGATCGCCCGACGCCCGCCCACCGCCGAGCGCACATACGGCTACTACCGCGCCGAGATCTTGGCCGCGCTCTTCAACGGGGCGACGCTCGTGGCCATCTCCATCTACATCTTCTACGAAGCCTACCAGCGCTTTGCCGAGCCGCCTGAAGTGCTCGGGCCGTGGATGATGGCCGTCGCCGGCGGCGGTCTGGTCATCAACTTGGCCGGGCTGTGGCTTCTGCATGCCGGCAAGTCCGAGAACCTGAACATGCGCGGCGCCTGGCTGCACGTGCTCGGCGACACGCTCGGCAGCGTGGGCGCCATCGGCGCCGGCGCGCTCATCTGGGCGTTCGGCTGGACCTGGGCCGACCCGCTCGCCTCGGTCATCATCGGCCTTCTCATTCTGTTCTCGGCTTGGAACCTGCTCAACGAGTCGGTGGCCGTGCTCATGGAGGGCGCCCCCGGCCATATCGACGTCGACGAGGTGCGCGACGCCATGCGGAAGGTCGACGGGGTGCTCGCCGTGCACGACCTGCACATTTGGACCATCTCCAGCGGGCTGATCTCGCTGTCGGCCCACGTCGACGTAGGCACCCTCGACGGCTATTCGGAACTGCTGGGTGAGCTGCGCGAGCTTCTAAGCCAAGAGTTCGGCATCGGGCACACGACGATTCAGATCGAGCCGGCCGAATACGAGCACGAGGCGTTGGAGTATTGAGGCTCGCGATTTGTAGGCGTAGCTTTCTGGCGCCCCCCATCCGCCTCGCGCAAAACCGCGCGCTCGGCACCTTCCCCCCGGGGAAGGGCTGCCTTAGCGCGTCTGAACCACTTAGCTTTCTGGCGCCCCCCAAGAAGCTACGCCTAGCTTTCCGCAACAGCATCCCTTCCCCGGGGGGAAGGTGTCTGGCGCGAAGTACAGCGCCAGACGGATGGGGGGCCACAACAACCCAAACTTGACGAAATACAACGTGAGGGTTATCTATTTAACTACATAGTTAAATGGCTAACGGAGGCCCCGCACCATGCCCACAACCGCCCGAAACTTCAAAAACACCGTCTACGGCCACCTCGCCCGCGTCGGCAAAGCCCTCTCCACAGGCAGTCGCCTCGAACTCTTGGACCTGCTCGCCCAGGCCCCCAAGACGGTCGCCGAGCTCGCCGAAGGGGCAAGCCTGAGCGTGCCGAACACCTCGCAGCACCTCAGAACGCTACGCGAGGTCGGCCTGGTGACGAGCGAGCGCGACGGCAATCACGTCATCTACCGGCTCGCCGGTCCCGACGTCGCCGACTTCGTCAGCTCGATGCAGCAGCTCGCCACGCGTCGGCTCGCCGACCTCGAGGCGGCCGAGCGCAGCTTTTTTGCCGACTCCGGCGAGGAAGTCAGCGCCGATAAGCTGCGCGAGTGGATGCGCGGCGGGGCGGTGGAGTTGGTCGACGTGCGGCCGCGCGAGGAGTTCGACGCCGGGCATATCGACGGGGCGGTGTCGGTGCCCATCGACGAGCTCGAGGGCCGCGTCGAGGAGCTGCCGCGCGACCGAAATATCGTCGTGTACTGTCGCGGGCCGTACTGCACGTACGCCGCGCGCGGGGTCGAGCTTCTTCAACAAAAAGGCTTCGAGGCTCTGCGACTGCGCGAGGGGTATCCGGACTGGCGCGCTCGCGGCTACGCTAATGAGGACCAAGGCAAGGAACACCGATGAGCAGTAAGTCGAAGACATCGAAGATCCAGCTGGGCATTCGCGAAAACCTCGCCCAGTTCAGCCTGCTCGTGCTGGTCAACGCCTTCGTCGGCGCGATGGTCGGCATGGAGCGGAGCATCCTGCCGCCGATGGCCGAAGAGGAGTTCGGCCTGGCGGTGCGCACCGCCATCCTGTCGTTCATCGCGGTCTTCGGCCTGGTCAAGGCGGCCACCAACTACTTCGCAGGCCGCTTGGGTGACGCCTTCGGGCGAAAGTCGGTGCTCATCGGCGGCTGGCTTGTGGCCGTGCCCGTGCCGTTCTTGCTCATGTGGGCGCCCACCTGGGGCTGGGTCATCTTCGCCAACGTGCTGCTCGGGGCGAGCCAGGGGCTTACCTGGTCGACCACCGTGATCATGAAGATCGACCTGGCCGGCCCCAACAAGCGCGGGTTGGCGATGGGCCTCAACGAGTTCGCCGGCTACTTCGCCGTGGCCGGCGCGGCGTTGGCCACCGGCTGGGTCGCCTCCGAGTGGGGCCTCCGTCCCGAGCCGTTCTACCTGGGTGTCGGCTTCGTGGCGCTGGGCCTCTTGTTGTCGGTCACGCTCGTGCGCGAGACCAAAGCCCACGCCGACTACGAAGCCGCCCACCACGCCGATCACCTGGCCGACCGCGAGTCGCTCAGTCAATCGGAGGTCTTCAAGCGCACCTCGTTCACCGACCCCGACCTCTCCTCGACCAGCCAGGCCGGTCTGGTCAACAACCTCAACGACGGCATGGCCTGGGGGCTCTTTCCGCTCTATTTCGCCGCCGCCGGCATGAATATCGAGCAGATCGGCTGGCTGGCCGCGATCTACCCGGCGGTGTGGGGTATCGGCCAGCTCTTCACGGGCGCGTGGTCCGACACGGTGGGCCGAAAATGGCTCATCGTCGCCGGCATGTTCATCCAGGCCGGCGGCATCGCGGTGACCGCGCTCTCCGGCGAGTTCTGGGGCTTCGCGGCCGGCGCGGTGTTGCTCGGCGCGGGCACCGCGCTCGTCTACCCCACGCTGTTGGCCGCCATCGGCGACGTCGCCCACCCCTCCTGGCGCGCCTCGTCGGTGGGCATCTACCGTCTCTGGCGCGACTCCGGCTACGCCGTCGGCGCACTCTTGGCCGGCGCGGTCGCCGATACGCTCGGCTTCGAGTGGGCGCTGTGGCTCATTGCGGGGTTGACGGCGGTTTCGGGCTTCGTGGTCGTGTTTCGGATGCGTGAGACGCTTCGCTCGTGACGCTTCGTTCGTAACGCCTCGCTCTCCGCAAACACCTTCATTCATGAATACCAGCCATACACTCCACACCGATGTCATGCGCCAACGTTTTGGTTAGCTTTCTTCTCGTGACGAACACAGGGCAATGGAGCCCGTTCGAATGACACGAGGAGAGACCCAATGAGCAACGAGACAAAGACGGCGATGGTGATTGGTGCGACGGGAAGCTTTGGCGGCGCGGTGACCCGCGAACTGCTCGACCGCGGCTGGATGGTGCGGGCGTTGGTGCGCGATGTCGACGCCGCGCAGGCCAAGACCGAGTTCGGCGCCGACGTAAGCCTCGAGTACGTGCAGGGCGACGCACTCGTCAAAGAGGACGTGGCGCGTGCGGCCAAAGGCGCGGACCTGTTGGTCGACTCCTTTAACGTCTCCTACGACAAATGGGACCCGCTGGTGATCGAGTCGGCCGAGATCGTCGCCCAGGTCGCCGCCGAGGAGGAGCTGTTGGTGCTCTTTCCGGGCAACGTCTACGGGCTCGGCCCCGACTTCAGCGAGCCGCTCGACGAGGGCGCGCCCAAGGAGGCGCCGTCGAAGAAGGGCGCGCTCAGAAACCGCATCGAGGGCATCTTCGAGAGGGCTGCGGGAGGAGGCGAAGGGCAGGGCGCGCGCTTCGTCGTCCTGCGCTGCGGCGACTTCTTCGGGCCTGACATGCCCGAGGGGAGTTCGTGGTTCTCGATCCTCGTCGACAAGGCCCTCGACGGCGGCGCCATCGTCTACCCGGGCGACCGCGAGGTCGTCCACCAGTGGGCTTACCTCCCCGATGCGGCCACCGCCGGCGTCGATTTGGTCGAGCGCGCGCTCGACACCGGTGCGTTCGCCCCCTATGAGGTCTTCCACTTCGGCGGCCACGCCGTCACCGGCGACGAGATGGTCGGCGCGATTCGCCGCGCGCTGGGAGATTCGCAGCGCAAGGTCAAAGGGTTTATGTGGTGGGCGATCACCATCGCCAGCCCCTTCGTGCCCTTTCTGCGCGAGCTCAAGGAGATGCGCTATCTGTGGGACGAGCCGCTCGTGCTCGACGACGCCAAGCTGCGCCAGACCCTCGACCGCGTCCCGCATACCCAACTCGACGTGGCGGTCCATCGCACGCTCTCCGGACTCGCCAGCGAAAAGCAGATCGGCGGCGCGCAGCTCGACGAAGCCGATTTGCCCGGCCTGTCGGGCCGCTGATGCGGCGCGTTCGGTGCGTGGGCATCCCTGCTCTCGTACCGAAAGACGGTTCGGAGCATGGGCATCTTGCCCTCGGCATCAATTCGGTGCGTGGGCATCTTGCCCTCGTAAGCGAGAGCTGGAAGCACTCGCACCGAAAGTTCTCCCTAGAAGCGTCGGCGTCGCCACCCCGCGGCGAGCAAGAGCCCGCCGGCGCCAATGAGCCAGGCGAGGCCGGTGGGCGCTGGCGCCGGGGTGGTCGCGCAGCAGCCGCCGTTGTCGTCGTCGTCGCAGTTGACGCATCGGACATCTTCCGGGGGCTCGTCACACGCCGAGGCTCCGATTTCGCTGGCCGGGTAGATGTGGCAGATGCCGTCGATGTCGTCCTGATGCAGCGTGCGCTTTTCGGTCTCGCCGATATCGGCGCTGCGGTACATCGTCGCCTCTTCGACGGGCGTGTGGTCGAGGCCGATAAAGTGGCCGATCTCGTGGACCAGCGTGTTGCGCAGGTCGACGGCGTTCGCCTCGACCGGGTCGACCACCGAGATCGTGTAGATCTCGGCGTTGATCTCGATGTCGGCGTCGGCAATCTCGCCCGTGTTGGGGTTGTAGCTGACGCTCGTGAGCGCGAACGTCGAGTTGCTGGCCACCTGGTTCCAGTTCTCCTCGCGCCAGACCACCAGGTTCAGGTTCTGGGCGCCCGGGCCCTGGTTGAACCTGGCCTCGGTCACGTCGGTGCGGCCGCCGAAATTCATCTGCATGCGGCTGCAGCCGACCTGGTTCCATTCCTCGAAGGAGAGTTTGACCGCGTCGAGCAAGTCGTCACTCAGCCCCGCGGGCGTGTCGGCGTTGGAGGTGCCGATCTCGTTGACGTAGTAGGGCTGGCAGGCGTACGGCCACACCACCGGCTTGGGCGTCTCGCCGGTGCGACAGGCGTACGGTCCCGTTTCGTAGCAGGTCATCGTCTGTTCGAACGCAGAGACAGCCTGCGGGAGTACACAGAGTCCCGTCAGCACGAGCGTCGCTGCAAGTCGCCGAAAGCGTTTGATGATTGGCTCCTTTTTTAGCCAGCAAAACTTTGGCCAGCAGAACTTTGGCCAGTTAAACGAACGAGGGCGGCAGCGCTAGCCGCAGCAACCCGTCCGTCCGCATTTGGCAGCGACCTCGGGTTGAAAATGTTCTTCGAGGAATTCTTGGGTGAAATGCTCCGAGGCGATCTCGGGCTCGACCTCGAGGACCTGGCGGATCCAGTACTGGATGATATCGGCGTCGCTGCGCTCGGCCGCCTCCATGACGAGGCGAGTGGCCTCCTCACGGGCGTAGCTCTGCCACAACTCGCCGATGGCCTGGTCCCACTGGGTGGCCTGCTCGCTGTAGGGCGTGGTCTCGATCGCCGCGACCAACGCGCCCAACTCGCCGGTCTTGCGCGCATGCGCCGTACCGGCCGCCACCCCAGAGGTGCGCATCGCGCTCTTGGCGAGCAGCGCGAGCACCACGACAGTCAGAATAATCCCCATCCACGTCAACATGGAACACTCCGTGCTTCGGACAACATCCCCCAGCACTAGTACCACAAACGGCGACCAGTGCAAAAACTGTAGCTACACCGCAATTGTAAATTCGTGGGGTGGGTGCGTCTAGGTGTGCTTGGCGCCTGGCGGCGTGGTCTTGGCGCCTGCGGTGTGGTCTTGGGGCTTGTGGGGTAGTGGGGGGCACAAAAAAACGGAGGCCTTGCGACCTCCGCGTAAGTCCCCTGCGGAGCGTGAGCTCTGCAGGGGGATAGGTTCAGATTTTAGCCCGTGTGGCGACGCCTAGCGTCGTTGCACGTTGATCGCCTTGGGACCTTTCGGCCCCGGCTCGACCTCGAACTCGACGCGGGCGTCCTCTTCAATTGTCTTGAAGCCTCGGCCGGCGTCTTTGAGTTCACTGTAGTGGAGAAAGACATCTTCGCCACCGTCCTCACGCTCAATGAAGCCGTAACCTTTGTCTTCATTGAACCATTTCACTTTGCCGCTGATTCTCTCTGCCATAGTTGTGCTCTTTTCTCTGGTGCAGGTCCAAAGCCCACGCAAAGGCCCGGACTGTTCTCTCTCGGGACGGCGCGATCATTCGCCCGCCTCTTGTTGGACGCACCGGTGCTACCGATTCCGATGTCGCCTGCGTTGTTACCAAACTGTAAACAGCATCGGCGGAGAGGAAAGGCGCTGCGCGCCGGTCGACGAAGACCAACCCGTCGAGGCGGTCGACGCTCGAGCCTCTCGCAAGGGGGCCGCCCGTGGCGGCCTCCTCGCTCTCCAGCTCCCCCGCAACGCCTTCCGACCCCTCGGAGAAGCCCTCCAGCTCCCCCGCAACGCCTTCCGACTCCTCCGATCTCGTCGCTACCCTCTGCAAACCCCTCACCCGTCCCGACGGGTAGGGCCGTGCGCTCTCGACGAGGCTCGACCGTCCGACGGGTAGAGGGTCTGAGACAATGTAAAGGGGCTACCCGTCGAGTCGGGGATGATGAGTGCATATTGTGATGAGCACTTCCGACATGTCGGAGGTCATCAGTGCAGTATGTGATGAGGCTACACGTCGTTTCGTCGCCCTCAGCTTGATTGGAGGCGCCGATGGGGCCGCGGGGGCGGGGACGGATGCGGTCACGGTGTCCGGCACCCGGGACCGCGACCGTCTCACCATCCCGCACATCTTGGTTGGTGCGCCGCATTGACGGTTGGGGCGCGGTCGTCTCGACCGCCGGGGTCCGTCTCGGGCCCCGCACGTGTTCGAGCAAGGCGTGCGCCTTGCAAAAGACACGCAAGCAGGGGCGGTGACGCCCCAGGGCGGGCGAGGACGCCGCGCGGCCCGGCTGGGGCGGTGACGCCCCAGGGCGGGCGAGGACGCCGCGCGCCCCGACCCGTTTGTGCGCCTCTGCCACGGTCACGGTGTCCGGCACCGGTCACGGTCACGGTCACGGGGTAAATCGACCGTGGTAGCTGCCCTGTGTGGGCCTCGATGTGAGAAACGCCTGCTACATAAGCAATTAAGGACATAGGGGCTGCGAGTCGCGAGGTGGTTCCAATTCGCAGGTCGGCAACCTGGAACCTCTAGCAACACGCAGCCCCTATGTCCTTAACGCCCGCAGTTCAGGGCGCCCTATGTAGCAGGCGTCGCTCGCTTGCAAGGCCACCAAACTCGAATGTGCCCCTGCCTCCTCGATGACTCGGATCGAGTGGGCTTCGCACGGGGGGCAGGCGGCGGAGGCCGCCGGGGGGATCGCCGCGAGTCGGCAATGCCTACAGATCGAAACCTCCCAGCAGTCGTCCATGTACGGCGGGCCAGAGGCACCGCCGGCGGTCGAGACGACCGCGCCCCGGCCAAGCCCCGCGCTACGACGCACGCGCCCAAAGCGCGCCACGACTGCGGTGTAGCCGCGCCAAGGCGCCTACGCCGCCTGTCCGAGGCGGCGGCGCAGCACCGAGCTGAGGGCGTCGATGGCGGTGACGACCACGAGCAGGGCGAGCAGGGCGGTGGTCGCTTTGGCGTAGTTGAAGTTGTTGATGTAGGTGTACAGGTAAAACCCGATGCCGCCGGCGCCGACCACGCCCAGGATACTCGCCGAGCGCACGTTGTACTCGAACATGTAGAGGGTGTAGCCGAGCAGAAGCGGGATGACCTGCGGCAGCACGCCGAAGCGGAAGCGGTGGATGCGCCCGGCGCCTACGGTCTTCAGGGCGCGCAAGGGCTTGATGTCGATGGACTCGATGCCCTCGTAGTAGAACTTACCGAGGTAGCCCGAGGCGTAAAACGTCAGTGCGAGGATGCCGGGGAAGGGGCCGAGGCCGACGATGGCCACGAAGAACAAGCCCCAGATGATGCTCGGCACGGTGCGCAAGAGGTTGAGGACCAGGCGAGCGCCGGTGCGAAGCCAGCCCGGTGAGATGTTGCGGGCGGCCATGACCGCGATGGGGAGCGACAGGACCGCGGCCAGGCTCGTGCCCAAAAGGGCCATCTGGATCGTCTCGATGAGCGAGGCGAGCACGGGCTCTGTGACCCCGTCGGAGAAGTCGGGCGGGAAGAGGCGGCCCAAAAAATCGGCGGCGTTGTCGAGGTTGCCGAAGAGCTTCGAGGCGCTGAACTCCACGCCGATGGCCGCCCAGATAAACGCGGCGATGAGCCCGGCGCCGACCAGGGCGTAGAAGCCCTTGCGGTTCATGCCGGGGGAGAGGGGCTCGTCGGGCTCTTCTTTGCCGGCCTCTTGTCCTGCAACCTGACCGGCCAAGGCGCCGTCGGTCTCGGCGTCGTCGGGCGACGTCTCGACCGTGTCGCCGAGCTCTTCGAATTGACGGCACACCGCGTCGGGGTCGCCGTCGGCGACGAGGCGGCCGTCGCGCAGGTAGACGACGCGGTCGGCCCACATGCGGGCCAGGTCGAGGTCGTGGGCGACCATGACCACCGTTCCTTCGCCGTCGCGAAGCTCTTGGAGGGAGTCGACCGCGCGGGTCGCCCAGTGCACGTCGAGGTTCGAGATGGGCTCGTCGAGCAGGGCGACCGAGGGGTTTTGCAGCAGCAGGCGCGCCAGGGCGACGCGCTGGCGCTCGCCGCCGCTCAGCCGCGAGACGGGCACGTCGATGCGCTCGCCTAGGCCCAGGTGGCGAAGGTATTCTTCGGCCTTGGCGTCGTGCTCGGGGCGAAAACCAACGGCGGCCGGCCCGTAGTCGAACAGCCGGCCGCACAGCACGTTTCGCCGCGCGCTCAGCTGCGGGACGAGCCCGTGGCTTTGGAAGACGAGTCCCACGTCGCGGTAGTGCTCGCGGGGGATGGCTCCGTTGGGCCCGAGCCGGCGGCCGGCGACCTCGACGTGGCCCTCGCTGGGCTCGACGAGCCCGCTGAGCACCCTGATAAACGTCGACTTGCCGCTGCCGCTCGGCCCGATGACCGCCACCTTTTCGCCCTGGCGGATCTCGAGGGAGATCCCGTCTAAGGCGCGAACTTTGCGACCCTGGTCGAGGTACTCGACGCGAAGGTCTGCGACGGAGATGGCGGTCTGCGGGTGAGACATAGACTTACTTGCTCTGGTCAGCTTTCTTGTCCTGGTCGGCCTTCTTGTCTTCGGCGGCCTTCTGGTCGTCCTTGTCGCCGACCAATTCGAGCGCCTTCGACAGGGCTCCGACGTGCTCGTCGTGCGTACGCGCGACGAGCTTCTCGGCGCCGTAAACGCTCTTGAGAAGTTCCTTATTCTCCGGCTTGTTGAGCGTCAACAGAGCGTTTTTGATCTTCTCGGTCATCTCGTCGGAGAGCTCACCGCGAACGGCGATGCCGTGGGTGGGCACCGGCCCCTGCTTGGTGAGCACCTCGATCTTGGCGCGCTCCTCGTCGTTGAGGTAGCGGTCGTAGGCGTAGTCGGAGGCAGCGGCCGCGGCGACCTTGCCGTTGACCAGCGCCTTGAGGGCCTGCTCGTAGCCGCCGGCGTACAGAACTTCACCGAAGAACTTCTTGGGATCGCCCTGCTTTTCGACCAGTCCCTCCTCGATGACCTTGGCCAGCGGGAAGAGATACCCGGAGGTCGACGTCGGCGAGGTGAACGCGATGTCCTTGCCCTTCAGGTCGGCCAGCGAGTCGACGTCGCCGTCTTTGCTCACGTACCACTGCGAGTAGTAAAACGGCTTGCCGTCGCGCTCCTCGACCACGACCAGCTCGGCGCCCGCCTCCTTGTGGGCGACTAGGTAAGGCCAGCCGCTGAAGTAGGCCACGTCGGCGTTGCCGGCGCGAAGCGCCTCGACGACGCCCGCGTAGTTGGTCGGCATAAAGACCTTGGCCTCCACGCCAATCTCCTTGGACAGGTGCTCGGCGAGCTTCTCGGCGTCGGGCGTGAGCGCCTCGGGGTTGGCCTGCGGCTGGAAGGCGAAGACGAGCTCTTCGACCTCGGCCTCCTCCTTCTCGTCGGTCGTCTCCTCCGACTTGGCCTCCTCGGTCTTCTCGGCCGCCTCGCCGCCGGCGTCTTCTTGCTTCTCACAGCCGGCCAGCGCGACTAGGGCGCCGACAAGCAGCAATACGATGATGTTCTTTGCTCGATTCGACATAGCTCACTCCGATTAGGTTATTGCGTCCTGTGGGGACGGAAAGGTCGAAATGCGGCGCAATACATTGCATTTTTGAAAATGGTTTTCAATATCCGTTTATTCTCGGCTGCGTGATTGGGCTGGGAGCGCCAATAGGAGGCAGGGCTTCTAGCCCTGAAAGTTTGAGTGAGGTGGCCTTGCAGAAGTTGGCACGCCATCTACCCGAGCAATTAAAGATTTAGGGGCAGCGAATCGAGAGGAACGGACGATACGCAACCCCAAATCCTTAATTTCCCAAATAGAGGGCGCCACTGACCTGCAGGGACTCACGCCCCGCCGAGCCACGCATAACGGACCACCAACAGCACGGCGAGCACGTACAAAATGGGATGCACGTCGCGTCCCTTGCCCGACAGCAGGTGGATGACGACCCACGAGATGATGCCAAACGAGATGCCGTTGGCGATCGAGTAGGTCAGCGGCATGCCGATGATGGTCACAAACGCGGGCACCGACACGCGCACGTCCGACCAGTCGACCTCGCCGATATGCGACATCATCAGCGCGCCAACGATGATGAGCGCCGGGGCGGTGGCCACGAGCGGCACGGCGGAGGCGAGCGGCCACAAAAAGATGCTCAGGCCGAACAGAAGGGCGACGGCCACGGCCGTCAGCCCGGTGCGCCCTCCCTCTTCGACGCCGGCGGCCGACTCGACGTACGAGGTGGTCGTGCTCGTGCCCAAGATCGCGCCGAAGCAGGTGGCGATGGCGTCGGAGAAAAAGGCGCGCGAGGCGCCGGGGAGCCGGCCCTCTTCGTCCATGTAGCCGGCCTTGTGGCCCAGCCCGACGAGCGTGCCGGCGGTGTCGAAGAGGTCGACGAAAAAGAAGATGAAGACCACGTCCAGAAGGCCCAGCGACAGGGCGGCAGTGAGGTCGAGCTTGGCGAAGAGGTCGACCGGCCAGGCCGGCGCGCGGATGACACCCTCGGAGAGCCCGCCGAAGGCCTCGCCGTCGAAGACGGGCGCGCCCAGAACGACGGCGGCCACCGAGGTGAGCACGATACCCGCCAGAATCGCCCCGCGCACCCGCAGGGCCATGAGGACGGCGGTGATCAGAAAGCCGCCCAGGGCGAGGGCGACGCCCGGGCTGGCCACATCCCCCAGGGTGACCAAGGTCACCGGGTGGTCGGCAACGATGCCCGCGTTGCTCGCCCCGATGATCGCCAAAAAGAGGCCGATGCCCGCGCTGGTGGCGATCTGTAGGTCCCCGGGGATGGCGTTGACGATCGCCTGGCGCACCCCGCCGAAGCTGAGCAACACGAAGACGAGACCGCTGATGAACACCGCCCCGAGCGCCGTCTGCCAGGGGATGCCCATCCCCAACACGACCGTGAAAGCGAAGTAGGCGTTCAGGCCCATGCCCGGCGCCAGCGCAAATGGAAACCGGGCCACCAGACCCATCACGAGCGTGCCGAAGCAGGCGGCCAGCGCGGTCGCCGTGAGCAACTGCGCGGTGACGTTGGCGTCCTCGATCTGGATGGCCTGCGCGAGGATGCTCGGGTTGACGAACAGGATATAGGCCATCGTCAAGAACGTCGTCAGCCCGGCGCGCATCTCCGCGCCGGGCGACGTGTTGGCCTCGCTGAGGCCAAAAAAGCGGTCGAGTGGGCCGGGGTTCGGGGCTGATTCTGGTTCATCGGTCATCGAAGATACCCGCTGGGCCACGTCACTGAATTCCAAGCAGACGACCTCGCGCAAACGCTGCGAATCGTCCACCCTTCAATGATAACTCCTTCAATAGAGGGCGCTACTGCCCTGCAGGGCCTCGAGACTGCGGGCCTTGCAGGTACGCAACCTCAACCCCCCGCCGCCTCGCTACGCTCGGCGGCTGCCCCCCACGCTTCGCTTTGGGGGGCGAATGGTCGGCTCAATGATCACATATGGTTGATGGGGCAGCCATTGCCTCTCAACAACCACATATGGTTGATGGGGCAGCCATTGCCTCTCAACAACCACATATGGTTGATGGGGCAGCCATTGCCTCCCCAAACGGCGCCGTTTGCCGTTTAGGGGAGGTCCCGAAGGGGGAGGGGTTGAGGCCACGCACCTGCAAGGGCATCAATACCTGCACTCCTCACTCATCCTCATCATCATCAAAATCCTCCAGATCCGGATACTGGCTGGCATCCGGCTCGGGGTGACTGGTGATGACGTTTTCGAGCACCTTGCCGGTGGTGTCTTCGATGCCGCGGAACAGGGCGGCCTTGGCCAGCAGGTGCGCGCTGATGGGGGCGGTGATGAACAAGAAGATCGTGATGAGCAGCTCGTGGAGCGTGAAGGTCTGCTCGGCGGTGGCCGCGTAGATGACCGACGCGCCCAGCATCGAGCCGATGCCCAGGGTGGTCGCCTTGGTGGGCCCGTGCAGGCGCATGTAGAAGTCGGGCAGCTTGGCGAGGCCCAGCGAGCCGATAAAGGCAAAGGCCGCCCCGGTGACCAGCAGAAATGACAGGATGACTTCGACGAACATAGTGAGTGTCCTCAGTTGCGACGCGAGCGCCTATTCGATGATGTTGCCGCGAAGCAGGTACTTGCACAGGGCGACCGTGCCCACAAAGCCCATCATGGCGATAAGCAGCGCCGCCTCGAAGAACAGCGCGCTGGCCATGTAGATGCCGGCCAAGATGAGCAGGGCGATGGTGTTGATGTACATCGTGTCCAGGGCCACGATGCGATCGACCAGGTCAGGTCCCTTGACCATGCGCCACATATTCATGATGAGCGCGGCGGTGGTCAGCGCGAATGCGATGTAGATGGCAGTCTGTAGCATTACTCGAACATCTCCTCGAGCGGCGACTCGTAGCGGCGCTTGATGCGCGCGATTTCGGCCTCGGGATCGGGGCAGTCGAGGCTGTGGACCAGGAGCGTCTTGCGGTCCCCGCTCAGGTTCGACGACACGGTGCCCGGGGTCAGCGAGATGGTGCTCGCCAGGATGCTGATGGCGTAGGGGTGCTCGATGTCGAGCGGGATCTCGAGCCACTCGGGGCGCAGCCGCTTGTTGGGCCCGACGATGAGCCGGGCCACGATCAGGTTGGCTACGATGATGTCGAAGGCGACGATCCAGAAGTAGCGAATCATCGCCCCCAGATTCTGAAGGGCGGGCGCCTCGGGCCAAAACGTCCGAAAGAGCCAGGGCACGGCCACCGCGAGCAGGCCGCCCAGGAGCAGCGAGCCGACGCTGACACTTCCGGCGGCGAGCAGCCAGGTCAGCCAGAGCACCACGGTGAATACCGGGCGCGGCAGCACCCGCTCTCGCAGCGTCCTCGATTGTGTGGAGCTTTGGGTCATTTCGTCTCCTCGACCGACGGGACGATCGTTTCAATGTAGGTCGACGGCTCGGCGATCTGCTCGGCGGTCGCCGCGCTGAACTCGGCGAGCGGGCCGGCGAAGATGGTCATCGCGGCCACCAGCCCGAGCATGCCCACCACGGCGACGACGCGTCCGGCGGTGCGGGGGGCGGGGCTCGGGGTCTGCTCGGTGTCGTTGCGCCAGAAGAGCGCCACGCCGGCCTGGGCCAGGGTCACGACCGCCAGGAGGCTGGTGGCCAAGACGACGCCCCAGACCCAGAAGCCGTCGGGCTGGTCGACGGCGGCGTCGAGGATGAACACCTTGCCGAGGAAGCCGGACAGCGGCGGCAGGCCAGCCACGGCGATGGCGGTGGTGAAGAAGAGCACTCCCAGAAGCGACCATCGCTCGAGCTTGGGGCCGGGCAGAAGCTTGCCGCCGAGCTCGCCGCGCTGGCTGGTGATGACGCCGGCGAGCAAAAAGAGCGCCGCCGAGGCGATGGTGCTGTGAAGCATGTAGTACAAGCCCGCGGCGATGCCCTCGGCCGTGTACAGCCCGATGGCTGCGAGCATCGTGCCCATGGAGGCGACGATGAGGTAGGCGATCGTGCGGCCGAGCTCCTTGCTGGCGAGCGCCCCGAAGGTGCCCAACGCGAGCGTGACGAGGGCCAGCGGCAGCAAGAAGGGCTCGGCGATGTCGGCGGCGACGCCGCCTTCGGGGCCGAAGATGAGCGTGGTGACCCGCAAGATGGCGTAGACGCCGACCTTGGTCAGGATGGCGAAGACGGCGGCCACCGGCGCGCTGGCTGCGCTGTAGACGCTGGGCAGCCACATGTAGATGGGCACGAGCGCGGCCTTGAGCGCGAAGACGACCAGCAAGAGCATGGCGCCTGCCTGCACAAAGGCGGCGTCGGTCGCCGGCAACTCGGCCACGCGTGCGGCCATGTGGGCCATATTCAGCGTGCCGGTCAGCCCGTACATCATGGCGATGCCCAGCACGAACATCCCCGAGCCGACCAAGTTGAGGATGACGTAGTGCACCCCGGCCTTGAGTCTGCGCTTCGTGCGCCCGTGCAACAGCAGGGCATACGACGAGAGCAGCAACACCTCGAAGAAGACGAACAGGTTGAAGAGGTCACCGGTCAGAAACGAGCCGTTGATCCCCAGGACCTGCATCTGGAACAGGAAGTGGAAATGCTTGCCGCGCTCGTCCTGGCCCTGCACCGCGTACAGGAGCGCCAGGAAAGAGACCGCCGAGGTCAGAAGCACCATCATGGCGCTGAGCCGGTCGAGCACCAGCGTGATGCCAAAGGGCGCGGCCCAGTCGCCGACGTTGTAGGCCCAGATGGCGCCGCTGCCGGCGACGTCGACCAGCGCGATCGCGCAGCCCAGTGTGGCCACGCCCGTCAGCAAGCTGATGACGCGCTGGACGCCGATGCGACCCCAGCCGCCGAGGACGGCGACGATGGCCCCGAGCAGCGGAATCAGGATGGGAGTAATGATCAAGTGGTTCACGACTCGGGCTCCTCTCCGTCAACGTGATCGGTCTCGAGGTCGGTGTACGAGGCGATGGCGAGCACCATGACGAACGCGGTCATCGCGAAGCCGATGACGATGGCGGTGAGCACCAAAGCCTGCGGCAGCGGATCGGTGTAGGCGGCGGTCTCCATACCCTCGCGCAGAATCGGCGCCCCCTCCAGGGTCAGCCGGCCCATGACGAATAGAAAGAGGTTGACGGCGTAGGCAAAGAGCGCCAGCCCCAGGATGACCGGAAAGGTGCGCCCGCGCAGCATCAGGTAGATCCCCGAGGCGACGAGCACGCCGACGGCGACTGCGATCAGGGCTTCCATGGTGAATCCTCCTCACGGCCTTTCAATTTCTTGGGGTCGGCGGCGCCTCCCAGGCGGCCGAGCCGCCCGAGGATGACCATCATCGAGCCGATGACGGCGAAGTAGACGCCCAGGTCGAAGATGAGCGCCGACGCCAGGTGCAGCTTGCCGATAAGCGGCGGGTACACGTAGCCGTGCCAGGTGGTCAAGAAGGGCAGCTCGAACAGCAGCGCCGCGCCGCCGGTGACCACCGCCAGCGCCACGCCCCACACAGCCATGCGTCGGAAGTTGACGCGGGCGCGCTCCTCGGTCCAGTTCACCCCGCTGGCGAATTCCTGCATGACGAGCGCGACGGTGGCGACCAGGCCGCCGATAAAGCCGCCGCCGGGCAGGTTGTGGCCGCGGAGCATGATGAAGATGGACATCAAGATGATCATCGACAGCAGCGGGCGGCTAAACGAGACGAGCATCACCGGGTACGGGTCGGAGGCGCGGTCTTTGATGTCGCGGGTCTCCTCGATGTCCAAGCCGTCGAGCAGCATGAACACGCCCAACGCGGCGATGGCGAGCACCGAGACCTCGAGCATGGTGTCGAAGCCACGGAAGTCGACCAAGATGACGTTGACCACGTTGGTGCCGCCGCCGCCCGGATACGACTGCTCGATATGCCAGCCCGAGATCGTTTCGAAGGGCCGGGTGATGATGCCCCAGGTCAGGGCAGCGGCGCCGCCTCCGCCCAGGACTGCCAGGCCGATGTCGCGCAGTTGGCGCGGCGGCGAGGACTCCTTGGGCGTGCCTCGCGGCAACATGAAGAGGGCGAGTAAGAGCAGCAAGATGGTCACGACCTCGACCGACAACTGGGTCATGGCGAGGTCCGGGGCCGACAGGCGCACGAAGATGAGCGCGGCGACGAGTCCCACGGTGCTCAGCAGTATCACGGCCAGGAAGCGGTTTCGGTGCAAGAGCACCGTGCCCAGCGCGCCGGTGAGCATGATGGCGATCATGACCGCGCTGACCGGGTCGACCGGCGTGTGCAGCACGCCCGTGCCGTGCCAGCCGTGCTCCCAGAAGGGCCAGAACATCGCCAGGATGGCGAAGGCCAGAAGCCAAGCGATGTAGCGCTGCAGCGAGCCGTTTTCAATGGCTCCCGAGAGGGCCCGCGAGGCGCGCGTCAATCCCTCGAGCAGGTGCTCGAAGACCGTGCGGCCGGTCAGGCCCGGCCAGGTGCGCTCGGCGAAGGTGTACAGATCTTTGCGGCGCCAGTAGACGAGGCTGGCCCCGGCGAACGCGATCAGGCTCATGATGAGCGGGGCGTTGAAGCCGTGCCACAGCGCCAGGCTGTAGTAGGGCAGCTCGCCGGCTTGCCCGCCGAAGATGACCGCCGAGGCGGCCACGCCCAACAGCGGCTCGACGATGAGCTTGGGCACGATGCCGACGACGACCGAGATCGTCACCAGAAGCGCGACCGGCGCCATCATCAGCCACGACGGGTCGTGAGCCTTCTTGGGGGTTTCGACCTCTTCGCCGAAGAAGACGCCGTGGACGAACCGAATGGAGTAGGCGACGCTAAAGAGCCCGCCGAAGGTCGCCAGCACCGGCACGAGCCACGGATAGGCCTCCATCTGGGGAAGCTTCCAGGTCGCGTCGAAGAACATCTCCTTGCTCAAAAAGCCGTTGAACAAGGGCACGCCGGCCATCGCAGCGGCGCCGAGCAGCCCGAGGACCATCGTGTAGGGCATCAGGCGGCGAAGCCCGCCGAGCTTGCTGATGTCGCGGGTGCCCGCCTCGTGGTCGACGATGCCGGCGGTCATGAACAACGAGGCCTTGAAGGCGGCGTGGTTCATGATGTGGAAGACGCCGATGACCGCGGCGAACGGGCTGCCGAAGCCGAACAAGACGGTGATCAGGCCCAGGTGGCTGATGGTCGAATAGGCCAGAAGCCCCTTGAGGTCATCCTTGAAGAACGCGACATACGCGCCCACCGTCAGCGTGGCCAGGCCGGTGAAGGTGACGATGAAGAACCAGGGGTCGGTGCCCGCAAGCGCCGGGTGGAGCCGGGCGAGCAAGAAGACACCCGCTTTGACCATCGTCGCCGAGTGCAGGTACGCGCTGACCGGCGTGGGCGCGGTCATCGCGTTGGGCAGCCAGAAGTGGAAGGGGAACTGCGCCGACTTGGTGAACGCCCCGGCGAGCACCAGGCACAGCGCGGGGATATACAGGTCGTGGTTCTGAATGACGTCGGCCGAGGCGAGCACGTCGCTCAGCTCGAAGCTTCCGACGATATGACCGATCATGATCACACCGCCGAACAGACACAGCCCGCCGGCGCCGGTGATCGTCAGCGCCATGCGCGCGCCGGCCTGCGCCTCGGACTTATGTGTCCAGTAGCCGATGAGCAAAAACGAGCTCAGGCTGGTCATCTCCCAGAACAGCGCCATCAGCACCAGGTTCTCGGATAGCACCACGCCTAGCATCGCCCCCATGAACGCCATAAGCATGGCGTAAAAGCGCCCGATTGGGTCGCTCTTGTATAGGTAGGTATACGCGTAGGTGATGACGCACAGGCCGATGCCCAGGATGAGCAGGGCGAATAGAAAGCCGAGCCCGTCGAGGCGGAACGACAGGTTGAGCCCCAGCGACTCCACCCACGGCCAGCCCACCGTCAGGACCTCGCCGGCGAGCACTTGCGGCGCGAGGCCTAGGAGCAGCACCAACGAGATGACCGTTGGAATTGCCGCTGCGACTGCGCACGCCACACGTCCGAAACGATCGGCGAGTAGCGGAAGCAAGAGGCCTGCGAGGGGCAAACAAATGATCAGAAGCAGATTCATGTGTCCCTCGAATGAGACTCCAACACGTCATCAGAGCCGATTGCTGTTACTCTCATCCACACAACAAGTTCTCTCTCGCTGAGAAAAGTCAAGGTTTGCGTTACCAGTTGGATGCGTATAGTTTCGATTTGGTGCAATTATTATGCAGTAGATTCGGAGATCTCGAATGAACGAATGGCTCAATTACCACCACTTGCTCTATTTCTGGACGGTTGCGCGCACCGGCTCGGTGACCGCCGCGAGTGAAGAGCTGCGTCTGGCCCCCTCAACAATCAGCGGGCAGATTCACCAGCTCGAAGACGTCTTCGAGCAAAAGCTGTTCCGGCGCTCGGGCCGAAGCTTGGTCTTGACCGAGTTCGGGCAGGTAGTGTTCCGCTACGCCGACGAGATCTTCAACATCGGCCGGGAGCTGATGAACTTCGTGCAGGGACGCGCGGTTGGCGGGCCCCTGCGACTGCACGTCGGCGTCACCGAAGTCGTGCCCAAGCTGGTGGTGCGCAAACTCCTCGAGCCGGTCATTGCCATGGACGAAGAGGTCCACCTGATCATCTCGGAGGGCCATACCGACGAGCTGGTCGCCGACCTGGTGCGTCACCATCTCGACATCGCCATCACTGACGCGCCGGTGGGCCCCGAGTCGGCGGTGCGCACCTTCAACCACCTGCTCACCGAGTCGGGCATCGGCATCTTCGGCACCCCGGAGTTGGCCGACGGGGTGCGCGATGGCTTTCCGCAGTCGCTCGACGAAGCACCGTTTCTGCTGCCCACGTCGAATTCGGTGGTGCGGCGCATTCTCGAGCAATGGTTCGACTCGCTGGGCATTTATCCCAAGCTTGTCGGCGAGTTTCAAGACGCCGCGCAACTCAAGACCTACGGGGAGAGCGGGTTGGGACTGTTCCCCGCCCCCTTGCTCGTGGCCGAAGAGATCGAGGCGCAGTACCTGGTCGAGCGCGTCGGTGCCGCCGAGGGCGTGCGCGAGAAGTTTTACGCCGTCTCCATCGAGAAGAAGGAGCGAAACCCGGCGGTCATCGCGCTGCTGGGGCATGACTAGTTGCGCGTCCATCACGACACTGCCCGATTCGGAGGGTTCACCGACAGCGCCAGGAGCAACGAGTGCTCCGCGTCGGGCTGACTCTGGGGCTCCGGGATCCGGTCGAGGCGGCTGGCGATTTCAGCGACGTAGCGATAGTGGCGCGCAGCGTCTTCATCGGGGCTGAGCAAGAAGATGAAGTTCGAGATCGGTGCATCGTGCACCACGTGAGCGGTCGCTTCATCGAGGTGTAGCGGCACACCGCCGTCGACATGCACGACCATCACCTGCGGCTCCTCGAGTCCGTGATACAGGTGGTGGGGCACCGCGCCGTTGTCCTCGATGGGCATCATGCCCAGTCGGCTCTCCTCCATGAAGCAGTGGACCAGGTCGTTGGGATCGAGGTCGAGCTCGTCGGCGAGGATGTCCGAGGCACGCGCCATCATCTCGTCGAGGGTGATCGGCCCCTGCAGGCGAAGCTCCAGCGCGTTGTCGAACAGCTCGTCGAACTCATCGTCGTCGCGCAGGCCCTTATCGGAGACGACCCGTCGAAGCTCGTGGTGCAACTCTTCGTGGCGGCTTCGGCCCATGCGCTCGAAGACGTGACGGATCGCGCCGCGACGGTGCACGCGTTTTCGGGCGTAGAAGTGGAAGGCGACCACGCCCACGGCGACGACGCCCAGGCTGAAGCCGACCGCCAGCCAGCCCATCTCCCAGATGAGCCAGATGGGGATGACGATGCCCGCGATCTGCATCCATGGGTACAGCGGCGAGCGAAAGCCGGGTTGGTAGAACTCGAGCCGGCTCTCGCGCATGACGATGACCGCCGCGCTGATCAGCGCAAAGAGCACCAGTTGGAAGGCGCTGGCGAGCTTGGCCACCGCCGAGACGTCGAAGGCGATCAAACACACGATCATCGCCGCCGTGGTCGCCAGCACCGCCAGGACCGGGATGCCCTTGGCGGAGATCTCGCCGAAGCGGTCGGGGAGCAGGCGGTCACGGGCCATCGCAAACGGATAGCGGCTGGCGGACATGACCCCGGCGTTGCCGGTCGAGGCAAACGCGGCAATCGCCGCGATGACCATCAAGACCACGCCGGTCGATCCCGGCAGCCAGGTCATGAACGCGTCGGCAGCGGTCGCCACCGGCGTCAAGTCCTTGTAGAACTCGGAGGGGTCGAGCACCACGGTCATCACGTAGACCCCGGCGCAGTAGATGAAGGTGGCGGTCGCCAACGACAAAAACATGCCCAACGGGATGTTGCGGTCGGGTTTTTCGACCTCTTCGGCCACGCTGGCGACTTTGGTCAGGCCTGCATAAGAAACGAACACCATACCCACGGTGGCGATGATGCCCTCGAGCCCGTTGCGCGCAAAGGTGTAGTCGTCTCCCCACGATGCCCAGCCGCGCGGCGAATCGAGGGTGGCGGCGAATCCTTGAATGACGAAAAAGCCCAAGATGACTACCAGCACGGCCACGAGCACCCGTTGGAGGCGGCTACTCTCCTTGGCCCCGACCAAATTGAGCACGCCGAAGGCGAGCGTCAGCACCACGGCGACCGGGATGATGGGCAGGTCGAAAAAGATCACCAGGTAGGCGCCCATGCCAATGAGGGCAAACGCGCTCTTGAGCACCAACGCCACCCAGGTGCCCAGGCCGCCGATCATGCCGAACAGCGGCCCCATGGCGCGGTCGACGAAGAAATAACTCCCCCCGGCCCGCGGCATCGCCGTGGCCAACTCGGCCTGGCTGAGCATCGCCGGGATGATCATCAATCCTGCAAGAAAATACGCCAGCACCACCGACGAACCGGTCTGTGCTGCGGCAAGCCCGGGAAGCAAAAAGAATCCCGAACTGAACATCGCCCCGGTGCTGATGGCATACACATCCATCAGCCCCAGGTTCTTCTTCAGCTTCGCCATACTGTTCCCCAAAAAGTTCGAAACCAGCGCGCAAAATACGTCATTCGAAAAGAGCGCTCAGGCCTGCGGGACCAGGGCCCGGCCCGCGCACGTGGCTCAGCACGGCTCGGCCCACTCCCACCACACAACGGCTGATGGCACGATCGAGGCTGTCAGCATCCTCTTCGACGAGCATCGGCAGCCGGCCGTGAAAGAACACGACCATCGAGCAGCGGGATTTGCTGCCGTCGCCGTCGGCGCTGAACTCCGACAGGTACACTTCGATTTTATCGATGTGTCCGGTCACCGGAGCCAGCGTCTCGCCCAGTTGCTGCGCGGTGAGCTGGCGCGCAGTACGCGGCGGCGGAAAATCGATGCCTACAACTCGAATGTCCATGCTCGCACCTCCAGTGGCCTGACCTGGTGAACAGCTTGCGTCGCTTATCAAAGCTAAGGAGCAGCCTTGGCTTCGTCCATAAGGAAATGCCTCACGGAAGGTTTGTCTAAACCGAATGGTGCTCGCCCCTAAGAACTAAATCTAGCGGGGAAAGCTAGGATATAACGAATCCAAGCATGTGAAATTCCTGATAGACGAATTGTAGGACGGTTCCTAGCTTTGTAAGCACTTCGTTGTGAGGCTCGGCAGGCCGTGTCTCGAGGATCCCTTCCCCCGGAGTTGTCATGGAAACCCATCTTCCCAAGTCGACGCCCCAGCCCCCCGCTTCGAGGAGAGCCGAAGAGCCCAGGTTGCTCGACCACGTTCTGGTCGCGGTGGCCTCGGACGAAGATGCTCGCCAGACGTGTCGAGTGGTCCTGGAGTCGGTGGGCTCACAGCTCGGCTCAGTCACGGTGGTGACCGTGATTCCTCGCTACCGCCAGTGGTCCGACAGCCTTCCGAGCGATTATCGTCTCGAGAACGCCTACGCGACGTTGCATGTCGCCTGTGGACTTCTCGAAGACGCAGGGATCGACGTCGAGGTGTCTATCGAGCAGTCCTCGAATACGAGTCGAGCCATTCACGAGTTGGCCGAGCGTATCGACGCCTCCGCGATTATTTTCACGCCCAGAAGCGCCAATCGGCTGGTGGACTTTCTGGCCGGAGACACCACCTGGTCGTTGGTCAAGAAGTCGTCGCGCCCGGTGCTGGTGTTGCCTTTGGCTTAGTACGCACGAGGCGTTCTTGGTGGATCACTTGGTGGATCAGAGAAGGCCGAGAGGGCGAAAAGCGCGGTCCATGACGCGAAAAAAACGTGTCTTAACGGCATGATTGCAGTAGAGTGGAGGCCGTCACCTGCAGAAGCGCATTTCTCGCCTTCACGACGAGCCCCTTGGCATGTCCACAACTTCAAAGTCCGAGCAGACAAGTCAACTCTTCGAGAGTTTGGCCGGTGAGGTCGGCAAGCTTGCCAGGCAGATGGACTGGTCGAGCACGTCTCTCGGCCCCCCGACTACTTGGCCGCGCGCCCTGAGGTCGGCCGCGCGCTTGGTCCTCGACTCTTCGCTGCCAATGACGTTGGGGTGGGGGCCGGAGTTGATTCAGATCTACAACGAGGGGTATCTGCAGATTTTGGGGGACAAGCATCCCGACGCGCTCGGCCGGCCCGTCGCCGAAGTCTACTCCGAGATCTGGGCCGATATCGGGCCGATTCTGCAGAGTGTGTACGACACGGGGAAGGCCCTTTGGTTCGAAGACCTTTGCCTGCCGATTGCACGGCAAGGCTTTCCCGAGGAGATGTACTTCACGTTCTCATACAGCCCGGTGCGCGACGACAACGGCCAGATCGTCGGGTTGCTCTCCTCGGCGGTGGAGACCACCGCCAGCGTGCTGGCTCGCCGACGTGCCGAGATACTGCGTGATCTGGCGAGCACATCGAGCCGCTCGTCGATGGATGAAATGCTCGCTGTGTCGCTGCAAGCGCTGCAGGGGGCAACGGACGACATTCCGTGTGCCCTTTTGTGTCGTATGAACCGACGAGGCCGCAGGCTCGAGGTGATCGATTCCATCGGGCTGGAGCACGAACTGGCGCCGTCGGTAGACGAAATCGCGCGTTGGGTGCCGTGGGAGCGGGTGGGCGAAGACGTCGGTTTTCTCGAATTGCCCGAAGAGGCTTCGGAGGCGATCACAGGCCTGCCTGCCACGTCGGGTCTGGGGCTGATCCCCATATGCAGCGGCGGCGGTGCCAGAGACGACTGTGTCGCGGCGCTTATCGTCGGGCTGAGCGCATACCTGCCGTTCAACTCCGACTACCGTGATTTTCTCGACGGCGTCGGCCGTGAGTTGGCTCGCAAGGTCGCCGACGTACACTATCACCAGCTGCGCGTCGAAGAGGCCGAGAACCGCTACAGAGCCGTCTTCGAGTATTCGGTCGACGCGATGTTATTGACCGCTCCCGACGGTCGCATCTTGTCGGCCAATCCGGCCGCGTGTGAGTTGCTGGGCTACACCGAGAGCGAAATCTGTGAGCTGAGCCGTGAGGGCGTGGTCGACACGACCGACGAGCGTCTTTCGGAGCTGCTGGCCATCCGCGAAGCCACCGGCAAGTTTCAAGGCGAGGTCCAGCTGGTCCATCGAAGCGGGCGCAAGATTCCGTGCGAGGTGTCGAGCAATATCTACCGCGACGCGCGTGGCAATCTCCGATCGAGCATGGTGGTGCGCGATATCCGTCGGCGACTGGAGATGGAGTCGAACCTGCGCCAAGCCCAGAAGCTCGACATCGTAGGCAAACTCGCCGGCGGGATTGCCCACGATTTCAATAATTTGCTCACGGTGATTCAGAGTTCGGCCCAACTCTTGGAGGCAGCGCTAGATCCAAGCTCCGAAGAGGCCGAAGACGTGCAGATCATTCAAGCCGCCAGCGATCGTGCCGCCGCGATGACGCGTCGGCTGCTGGCATTTTCTCGAAGTCAGCCCATCCGCAAGACCGATCTGGACTTGGCCGAAGTCATCGCCCACATCGACGTGGTGCTGCGCTCCTTGATCGGCGAGCATATCGAAGTGGTCACTTCGCTCGAGCCCAACCCCTGGGCGGTGCGCGCGGATCGCCAGGCCATCGAGCAGATTCTGCTAAACCTTGCAGTTAATGCGCGCGACGCCATGCGGACCGGCGGCCGACTCACCCTCACCCTGGCGAACGTTGACCTGCAGGAGCCGCGTCACTGCGTGGTCGGCTCGCTCGTCCGTCCGGGCCGGTATGTCAGCCTCAAAGTGAGCGACACGGGCGGAGGAATTCCGGCGGACGTGGGGGTCAAAGTCTTCGAGCCCTTCTACACGACCAAAAAAGAGGGCACCGGGCTCGGACTGGCCACGGTGGCTGACGTCACGCTCGAATGCGGGGGCAATATCTTTATGCAAAGCGAGCCGGGTGAGGGGACGACGTTCGAGGTCTACTTGCCGGTTAGCCAGCAGTCGGCCACCAGTTTGTCGGGCGCTCACGCCGACACATCGGGCTGTGCGCTGCCGCGACTGCAGGCCCTGCTCGTCGAAGACCAGCCGCTGGTTCGCAAGGTGACCTCCAGGATGCTCGAGAACTCAGGGCTCGATGTGGTCGCAGTGGCGGGCGGAGCCGAAGCTCTCGAGGTGGCCGAGGAGCGTGGTGCAGGGGCGTTCGATTTGGTCGTCTGCGATGTCGTCATGCCACAGATCAGCGGTGAAGAAGTCGCACGACGGCTGCGTGAGATCTGTCCGAGTATCGAAGTGCTGTTCATCTCGGGCCATCCTGCCGACTCCTATCTTCGCGTGGACTCGGACATGGACGTCAACGTGTTGATGAAGCCCTTCGGCGGCGAGGAACTTGCCAACGCCATTCGCAAGATATTCGAAGCGCAGTAGTCCTCAGAGCGTGGTTGCACCGGCTCGGGTCGATCCAGTAGTCATGGCGTCAGTTGTGCTGTCACCTCTCCGAGTCTCAGGATACCCCTGACATGAAGTCCCGAGCCGTGACCTCCATCGCACGCTCGAAGATCATTCGTCGCAGCCGAGTGCTGTGTGGGCTGGTTTGCTGCGTGATGTTACTGGCGTTGGCTGCGCCGGCGCGGGCATTGGGGCCGGCCGAATCGGCCGACGAACCCCGCGGGTGGGACTATCTGATCCCTGTCGGCAGTATGCTCGGAGCCAATGTCGCCTTTTGGGCCACGGCGCGCTACCTGCTCGAGGAGGACTATGCCTTTATCGGCCTCGATTCGGTGGCGTCGAACTTCGAAGAAGGCTTCGAGTGGGACGCCGATGCTTTTCCGACCAACCAGATAGGCCACCCCTACCAAGGCGGCCTGTACCACACCGGAGCACGCGCGGTCGGCTTCGGGTTTTGGGGCTCTGTTCCATATACGGCGCTGGGAAGTCTCCATTGGGAGCTGTTCATGGAGACGCAGAACCCGTCGTACAACGACTTCATCACCACCACCATCGGGGGCGTGGCGCTGGGCGAGGTGCTGTTCAGGCTGTCGTCGGCGCTGCTCGACGATTCGAGCTGGGGTTGGGAGCGCGTCGGCCGCGAGGGTGGGGCGACGGCGCTAACCCCGATCTGGGGCATCGGTCGACTGGTGTCGGGCGAGGCATTCCACCGCGGCGAGGCGCCTGGCGAGTTTCCCGTGCGCACCCGCCTTGCGTTGGGGCTCGACGAGTTTCGTCCGGCCGACGTCGCCGATGTCACCGATGGAGGCATTCCCAGCCTGGGTCTGGACGCACGTGTGGTCTACGGCTCGTTTGTCGATGACGGCGAACCCTTCGAGCCCTTCGATTGGTTCGAATTGGGAGTCGGGGTCAACTACAGCCACAAAGACTTTTACGCCGCTCAACTCGACATCACCGGATTGCTGGCGCGTTGGGGGTTTGGGTGCGGCGAGGACAACCAGTGCGCTTGGGGGCCGATGATGCACTACGACTACTACGACAGCCCGCTGTTCAAAGTGGGGACGTCATCGGTGGGGGCCTCGGCGCTGGGTAGCTTCGAGTTGGGGTGGTGGTCTTTGCGCCTCTTTGCGCAGTTCGATCTCGGCGCCATTGCGCTGGGGGGCTTCGACTCGCCGTACGCCGAGGTGGTCGAGCGCGACTACAACTTGGGCGCCGGTGGGCTGGCGCGCACGATCTTGGTGTTGACCAAGCCGGGTTGGTTTCAGTTGCGCTCGATCAGCTCGCGCTACTACGTGCGAACGTTGCACGGCTCTGACGGCCACGAGATGGCGGGCATTACCCGCCAGGAGCTCGAAATCCCGATCACGCGCAGCTTCGCCCTCTCGGCTGGCAGTGTCCTTTACGACCGCGTCGGCGTGCCCGACAACCACGACCCGATCACCTCCAGCCACGTCGCCGGACAATTTCAGTTCGTCTGGCGCCTGCAGTAGCCCCTCCTCGTCGGCAGTCGCAGGGAGACACTCCCGCTTCAGATTCTCTTAAGAAGTCGTCCGTATAACGAAATACATGGGCCGAGGCAGCCTGCAGTCGGGCTGAATCGGGGTCCTCTCGGACGGTGAGATGGCACTCGCCGGTGTAATGAACCCGATGCGTGATGCATCGATTGATACGAGGAGCACGAGATGAAAAGGGCAATGGTAAAGGTTGGATTCGTCGCAGCGGTGGCAGTTGGCATGATGGTGAGTGTCTCGAGCAGCGCGTTTGCGTTGGACGATGTCACGGTGGTGGTCCAAGGCGCCGATAAAGCGAAGGCGCACAAGCGCAAGGCCAAGGCGCACAAGCGCAAGGCCAAGACGCACAAGCACAAGGCCAAGGCGCACAAGCGCAAGGCCAAGGCGCACAAGCGCAAGGCGAAGAAGGCCAAGGCGCGTAAGAAGAGAATGCAAGTCAAGCGGGAGCGGGCTCGAAAAGGCCACCGTCACATGAGGCGCGCTCAGCGTCGGTAGGAGCCGCGGATCATTTTGCCCCGGCGGCGCGATCGCCGCCGGGGTTTTTCTTGTTTCGGAATGGACTCGTCGAAGTCGGTGTTTAGATGAATGTGCAGCAAAGATGATGGCGTCTTTTTACCCGAGGCGAGTTTGAAGGAAGCGCAAAACAAGCACCCACAAGCCGGGTCGTCTCGGCGATGGAGTAACCTGGGACTGCTCGTGGCAGTCACCGCAGGTTTTTGGTGCTTGGCGGCCGGTCTGGCCGCGCCTGCCTCGGCGCATTGCATGTTTTCGGACCCCGGCGCTGGCGCCGGTACCGATTGCCGTGGCGATGCGTCCGCCCAACTGGCGCTTCTGCGCACCGGCAGCGCCGCGCGGGCCGAGACGGACACCTCATCTTGGCCTCCGCTCGACGCGAAGGCTTCTGCGCAGCCGCTGATCGCTGCCCAGGCACTGGACGGCTGGCAATCCCATCCCGGGCGTCAGTCTGCCCAATCTTCCCCCCAATTTCCGCTCTATCACGTCGCACCCAAGCAATCTCCGCCTGGCTCGGTTGGTTGAGTGAGTTCGTCGCCGAACTTGCTCTCGCGGCGTGTCCGCGCATCGGCATGCCCGTCCAGTCAGAATCAGCCCCTCGCGCGCCCTGTGAACCTGCATTCGAGCAGAGTGGTCGCGTGGTGGAGTAGTTGCCGTCATCGGTAAAGAGCCGGTGACGTGCGTAAAATCGCGACGTGAATCGAGTTATGAACAACGATACGACGATAGAAGTGCGCCCTCATTTCGGCGAGCCGAATGGTTCGACCCAGTCCGCTAGCTATGACGGGTTCGAAGATGAGTTGCGCTGGACTTGCCTGAAGCTGCTCTCCCTTATCGGCAAGGAGCCGCCGGCGCGTGGGCCCTATGTGCCTCGCCAACTCCTTCTCTACGCTGCCAATCGCTACCGTGGCGTGCACGAGGCGCGCTTCGAACACATGTGCCGGGGAATGCATCTCATGAGCGAGCGTCGCTTCCGCGAGGCGCTTCGCCAGTTCGAGGTGGTCCTGTCGGGGCGGGTCGATGCGGAGTTCGAGCCTCTGCGTGAGCTCGCGCTCGAAGCGCATGCTACCTGCTTGCAGCAACTCGACTATGACGATGAGGCGCTCGAAGAGTTCACGCGCCTGCTTCACCGGAAATTCACCGAGACGCGCGACAGTGGAGAAGCCGACCACGTCGCCAAGTTGCTCGGACTTGCACGAATGGATGCGGCCGAAGAGCGCTTTGCGCCGTCACTGTTCTGACGCGCCCCGTAGATAAGCAGCCTTCGAGAGCCCCGGCGTTTTTATCGAACGCCGGGGCTTTTTTGTGCGCTGTATTTGGCGCTGTCAGGAGCGCAGGCGCTTGTAGAAGTTGGTCACCCGCACGTCGCTCAAAAGGCGTCCACTGTCGACGTGGATGATCTCGACGTGGTGACGGATCATCGTCTCGCCGCGTTTGATGACGGTGCAAACGGCGCGCACCGTGCCCTCCCGGGCCGAGCTCAGGTGAGACCCGTTGATTTCGACGCCCACCGGAGCGACCTCGGTGAGATCGACACCCCAGCACGAGTGCATGCTGGCGGCGGATTCGGCGAGCATCATCGATACCCCGCCGTGCAACAGCCCGTAGGGTTGTCGAGCGTGATCGCCGATGGGCATCTCGAGCACGGCACGGTCGGCGTCGATGTCGACCAGGCGCACGTCATGAGCGCCGGCGGCGGTGAATTCACGGCTTTGGTCGAATAATTCGATCCAGCGCTCGCTATCGGTACCGGCGGAGAGGGCGAGTGTCATGAATTGTTCGGACATAGCTTGGTGGGGTGCAGGTCAGTCGGTTTTGCGGGCTATCACTGCTCGCTACCATACCCCAAATCCACTTGATTGGAATGGATGGACTGGACGTTGAGGGAGCTCATTCCTCCTCGCTATCCTCCGACGTCTCGGAATCGGACTGGCTTCCTTCGCCTTGCCAGGGCCATTTGCCGGTTAGTTCGACTTCGAGCGTAAAGCTCAAGAAGGTTCGGACCAGTACCAAAATGGCGAGGGTGATTACTCCGTGCAGGCTAAACTTGATGGCAACCGTCTTGATGATGTCGGCTGCCACGAGGAGTTCGAGACCGACGAGCGTGCCGCGAATCAGACCGTGGCGGTAATTCGTAAAGATTCGCTTGTACGATTTGCGTCGAATCAACTGCACCAGCGCGATCGCGGTCATGACCACTGCAATTCCGGCCACGACGATCGTTCCCAAGGCCTCGAGCCCCGCCGCACAGTACTCGGCGAGGAGTTTGGCAAAGTGCTTCACTTGGCCTGTGCTGGCTTCCAAGGTCGTCCCCCGCGGCCTGCTGTCGCGCTAGAACTCTCGAGGTAATGATAGACACGCGCCAAGTGCAGCGAATGCCTTCCGCTCTTTCAGCATGCACAGCGGCACCTGTGAAGTGGTGTCGAGCGCAATGGTGTCAGACACCGTGTTTGTGAAATGGTGTCAGACACCGTGCGGGCCAGCGTTCATGCGCCTGTAAGCACGATGGGGAGGCTCGAGCCTTCCCATAGGAAGACGTGTTTTTGATCGCGGTTTGAACTGCCGGTGAGGCGGCGCCGCATGGACGCGGCGCCGCCGGAGGGGAGGGCGGGAGGCTTACTCGAAGAACTCGACCTTGCCGGTCGAGATGTCGTACATCGCGCCGACGATCTTGATGTCGCCCGCCTTTTCCATCTCGGCGAGGATCTCGCTGCGCTCGCGCACGTCCTCGACGGTCAGCTCGACGTTGCGGTGGGCGATCTTGTTGACCAACTCAGTGTTGTCCGACGAGCAGGTCTCACCCTCGGGCGTGACGTCCTCGACGGCGGGCTTGATCTCTTCGACCAGCGAGCTGATGTGGCCGAGCTGGACGTTGTCGCAGCTACCCTTGACCGCGCCGCAGCTGGTGTGACCCATCACGACCACGACCTTGGAGCCGGCGACCTTGGTGGCGAACTCCATGCTGCCGAGCATGTCCTCGGTCTCGAAGTTGCCGGCCACGCGTGCCGAGAAGATGTCGCCGACGCCCTGGTCGAAGACCAGCTCGTGGGGCACGCGCGAGTCGACGCAGCCGAGCACGACCGCGAACGGATACTGACCCGCCGCGGTGGCCTGGACCTGCGCGCCCAAGTCACGATTGGTCATTTCACCTTTGACGTAGCGCGCGTTGCCCTCTTTGAGCTTTTGCAGCGCCTGATCAGGGGTCATCGCGGTCTGCGACTCTTTGGTCATCACATCCTTGATGGCCTCGTCTCCCTCGCCTGCCGGCTCCGTCTCCTGTTGCGCCTCAGCCGTCTGCGATTCCTTCGGGCTCTCGGCCTCGGCCTTCTCTTCGGGCGAGCTGCAAGCAGTGATCAGCGCGGCGCTGCATACAAGGGTCAGAAATAGATGCTTTTTCATTTCGTACATCTCCGAAGGTTGTAGAATTAGGTGATACAAATGGCGTTCGAATGCCTCAACTTAGTAATCGCTCGAATCAATATGGGGCGCGGTTGGCCTCACTGAGCGAACTCTAGCAGAGGTTAAGCACGCGGGGCGTGGCTGGCAAATTGGAAATGTGCCCCCTTTGATTCGCTTTTATCGAATAAGAATGTCTAAACTCATCAAAGAGCGCCGTTCACATGGTCCCACGATGCGGCAACCTTGCCTCGGCGCAAACCTCTCGCTAACACTACGGCACGTATCGATGAGTGCCATGAGGTAGAGATGCTTCCGAAGCGATTTTGGTGTGTTTTTGTCGCAACTGTCACATTCGGCTTGCTCGGTCTGCCGGGCTGTTCCGACGAGGTCGAGCCTAATGGAGACGGCGAATGCAAGACCGGCGAGACATTCAACGTGCTCAGCGGACGCTGTGAGCCGGCAGCCCAGCCGGATGCCTCCGTCGCGGACACGAGCCGCGCTGACGTGACTTCGACTGAAGACGTCGGCGCCGATGCTGACGCCGGGCCGGACGGGCAATGCACGCCCGGGGAGCGTCAGTGCGCGGATCTGTGGACCTTGGCCACTTGCAACACTTCGGGCGATGGGTTCGACGAGACAAACTGCGGCCAGGGGGCATTATGCCGACAGGGGCGCTGTGAGCAGGCCCAGGGAAGTTGTGCTGCCGGTGAGCGCACGTGCGCGACCCTGAGCGAGGCGCTTGTCTGCGCCGACGATGGGTTGGGATTCGACAGTGAGACGTGCGAATCGGACGAGCTTTGCCATCGGGGCACCTGCCAGGTTCTGACCTGCGTGCCGTCCCAGACGAGCTGCCAGGGCAACGACGTGGTGCGATGCAGCGACGATGGCAGCGCGCAGACGGCGGTGCAAACGTGTGGCTCGGGCGAGGTTTGTGAGGCGGGCGCCTGCGTGGCTGACACAGGGCCCTGCGCAAACCAGAAGGGCTATCTGGGCTGCGAGTTTTTGGCCGCCGACCTCGACCACATGGATCCGGGCGACGACCAGCAATTCGGAATCAGCGTCTCCAATAGCCACACCGCACCGGTCGACGTGACCATTACGACCGGCGACGGCTCGCAGGTCACCAGTCAGACAATCGCGGTCGGCCAATTGCAGACCTTCGAACTCGCCCGGCGCGATGTCGACAACACCGGGCTGACGCGCCAGAGCTACATCGTCGAATCGACCGGGCCGGTCACGGTTCACCAGTTCAACCCGCTCAACCGCTCCGGTGTGGCTTCGACCGACGCCTCGCTGCTGCTGCCATCACACGCCATCGGTACGGACTACATGGTGCTGGGGTGGCCCACCACCACGAGCTTTCGGGTCACCGAAGGACGCGCCTACTTCACGATCATTGCCGCCGAAGATGCCACGCAGGTCACCGTCGAACCGACTGCTCCCATTGAAGCGGGCGGCGGGGTATCTGCGCTCACGCCTGGTCAGCGCCAGACCTTTACGCTGGACCGGGGTCAAGTGCTCTCGCTGTCGACGCCCAACGAGGCGGGCCACGATCTGAGCGGGTCGACCATCACCAGCACCAAACCGGTGGCGGTCTATTCGGGGAGTGAGTGCGCTGACGTGCCGGTGGGCACGGCGGCTTGTGACCACCTCGAGCAGCAGCTCTACCCGACAGACACATGGGGGGCGACGCTGGTAGCCGCGAAATTTGCCCCGCGCGACGAAGAGGTCGACGTCTATCGACTCATCGCCAGCCAGGACGGTACGCAGGTGAGTTTCACACCCGCAGTCGGCGGCAGCTCGCAGACCACGCTCGACCGGGGCCAAGTCTACGAGTTCTCGACCGCCGAGCACTTTTTGCTCGAGGCCTCCGCGCCGGTGTTGTTGGGGCAGTTCATGGTGGGGGCGTCCGACGACGGCGTCTGCTCGGGGCTGTTCTGCTCCGGCTCGCCGGGAGATCCGGCCTTCTTGCTCAACGTCTCCACTCGCCAGTATCGCAGCGATTATATCGTGTTGATCCCGGCGGGATTCGGAGACAATTTTCTGAGCATCACCGCCCCCACCGGAACGAGCGTGAGCGTGGATGGACAGGCCGTGTCAGTGACACCGAGCGCCATCACCGGGACGAATTGGCAGGTCTACCAAGTCCCGGTGGGTGAGGGCGTGCATCGCGTCGAGGCCTCACAGCCGGTGGGGCTGACCGCGCACGGCTACGACCAATACGTGTCGTATGCCTACCCGGGCGGATTGAGCCTCGAGGCACGCTAGTGTCAGCGCCGTTAGAACCACTCCGGTTGCATCGACAAGGTCGTGTCGTCGAGTGAGCTCAGCAGCTCGCTATGGCGGGCGACCTTGGGAAGCTCCCACCGAAAGAAGTAGCGCGCGGCCTGAAGCTTGCCGTGAAGGAATTGCTCGCGCGCCGTGTCGAGCCCGTCTTCATCCAGTTGGTTGTGGGCGATGGTGGCTTGTTGCAGCCACATCCAGGCGATGACGATGTGCCCCAGCATCTCCAAATAGACACTGGCGTTAGCCAAGAAGAGGTCGACCTTGCCCTGCATGGCTGCGCCGGTGAGGGTCATGGTCGCCTTAGCGGCTTGCTGGGTCGCGGTCTCCAGGGCGTCGGCCAATTCGACCAGCTCGGGGGTTTGGCGCGCACGCTCGATGTCGGCGTTGACGCGGCCGAGCAGGAGCTGCAGCGCGGCACCGTTCTTCATGGTGACCTTGCGCCCGAGTAGGTCGAGGGCTTGGATGCCGTTGGTGCCCTCGTGAATGGCGTTGAGGCGATTGTCGCGGTAGAGCCGCTCGACGGGGTATTCGCTGGAGTAGCCGTAGCCCCCCATCACTTGAATGGCGAGCTTGTTGGCCTCGAGGCAGTGCTCGCTGGGCCAGGCCTTGGCAATTGGAGTGAGCAGGTCGAGCAGAAGGCTGGTCTGCTCGGCGCGCTCGGTATCTTCATCGACCTCGGCGAGCTTGATGTCGTCGACGAGTCGGGCGCAGAAGAGCCCGAGCATCAGCGCGCCCTCGGTGGCGGCTTTCTGAGCGAGCAGCATGCGGCGAACGTCGGCGTGCTCGATGATTGGGACGGGCTCGGACGTGGGATCCTTGTCGGCGGCCGGTCGCCCTTGCGGGCGCTCTTTGGCGTACTCGAGGCTGTGCTGGTAGCCGGCGTGGCCGAGCATCGTGGCACCGAGCCCCACGCCGATGCGCGCCTCGTTCATCATGTGGAACATGTAGCGCAACCCTTGGTGCTCCTCACCGACGAGCCAGCCGATGCAGTCGTCGTTCTCGCCGAAGTTCAACGCGGTGTTGATAGTGCCGCGAAAGCCCATCTTGTGGTTGAGCCCGGTCAACGACACGTCGTTGGGCTCGGCGGGGTTGCCTGCGTCGTCGAGGCGCATCTTGGGGACGATAAAAAGGGAGATGCCCTTCACGCCGGGGGGACCTCCGGGGATTTTAGCCAGCACGAGGTGGACGATATTTTCGCCCAGCTCGTGATCGCCGCCCGAGATCCACATTTTGTTGCCGCGTATCTTGTAGCGCCCGGCGCCCAACGGCTCGGCGACCGTCTCGATGTCGGTGAGCGAGGAGCCGGCCTGGGGCTCGGAGAGGCACATTGTGCCGAAGAAGCGTCCCTGGAGCATCGGCTCGAGGAAACGCTCTTTTTGTTCGTCGGTGGCGTGGGTGGCCAACAGGTTGGCGGCGGCGAGGGTCAAGAGCGGATAGCCCGCGGTGGCGCAGTTGGCGGCGTAGAAGACGGCCATGTAGGCCTGTGCGATGGAGTAGGGCAGCTGCATGCCACCGTCGTCGGCGTCGAAGGAGGCGCTCAAAAAACCTGCCTCGGTGAATGCCTCGATGGCTTCGGCGACCTCTGGAATGATGTGGACGCGGTCGCCGTCGAAGCTGGGAGGCTCGCGGTCGAGTTTGGCGGCGTGAGGCTCGAATTTGTCGCGCGCGATACGAATGGCGGTGTCGACGACCGCCTCGAATGTCTGCCGATTGTGGTCGGCAAAGTACGGGTGCTCGGTCAGTTGGTCGACATGGAGGCAGTCGTACAGCAGGAAGTCGAGGTCGCGGCGGTCGATGATGTCGCTCATATTCGCTGGCCAAGAAGGCGTGTGAGTTAAGTGGCACGTCGGCAGAAGCTTCCAGCCCGGCAGGTCTCGATGGTACTCCCGCGAGCCGCGCGGGCGGACCACGTTTGGCAGGTCGATGGTAATCAACACCGCGAGACAAGACCAGTGACTCGCGCCAATTCGACAAACAGAAAATGCCCCCCGATTTTACCCCACCCCCCACACGGTGTCAGACACCGTGTAGGCCAGCATTCATGCGCGTCTGAGCAGGATCTTGTGCGCGATCTCTGCCCGTGGCTCGCCAAGAAATTTCGCCCGATCACGCAACGAATCGTCCCCTTTTGCCGAAAACCGTATTGAGGGCTGTTGATGAACCTTCACCACATTACGGAGCACGGCACCCATGGGACACCCGTTGCGAAATCAAGAAAAGGACGTCATTTACGAATTGAGCAATCGCACTCTGCACCAGATGTACGCGCTTTTGCCCGAGGAGCAGGTCAACGCCATCATCCTGGGGCTGTTGGCCAAGTATGCCTGGCGCTACAGCGTCGAAATCTTCGCGTTTTGCTTTATGTCCAACCACTTTCACATGCTGGTGCGCTCCAAGAAGCTGCAGCTGCACCTGTTCATGCGCGACTTTCAGAGCCAGTTGGCAAAGAAAATCAACGCCCTGCGCAACCGCACTGGCACCTTCTGGGAGCGCCGCTACACCGCGACCAAGGTGATGGACGACGAGGCGATGGTCGACCGGTTGCGCTATATCGTGTGCAACCCCAGCGAGTCGGGCCTCGTGAGTCACCCGAAGCTGTGGCCGGGGTTGTGCTCGTGGGATATCCATAAGTCTGGTGAGCCCATGGTGGGAGAAGTCGTCAACCGCAAGACCTATTGGGCGGAGAAGCGCAAACGCAAGAACAAGTACAAGACCGAAGCCGAGCTCATCGAGATGGCCACCGAGCGCTACACGCTCGAGATGGCGAAGCTCCCGCAGTGGAGAGATCTCGACGACGAGACCTACCATCGAAAGATCGTCGAGACGTGCCACGAGCACGCCGGTGAGCTGGCCAAGAAGCGGAAAAGGCCATGTCCTGGGCCTCAGAAGGTGCTCAGCGTGAAGTGGAACGAACGCCCTAACAACCCCAAGAAGGCGCCTCGCCCGCTATGCCACGGCGGCGACTGCAAGCAGCGCCAGGCCTATCGAGAGAACAGACGCCTGCTCGTCAGTGGCTATCGAAAGGCGGTGCGCAAGTGGCGCAAAGGCAAGACTGAGATCGAATTCCCCGATGGCACCATCCCGCCCGGCCACCAGTTCTGCGTGGGCGGGAGTCACGATATCCGCCGCGACCCACCTCCCCCCAGCAATTAGCGTCTACAACGTCACTTTGTAGTATCAGGCCTTGTCCTTGACGGCTTGCCATCCATTGAACCCCCACTCACGCATCTCGCGTCGTGAGTCCACCGAAGTGCGTCTTCGTTTCGACGTGGATCTTGAAATCGATGCAATCGGACGGCCGGCCTACCGAGTGATGTCGCCGGTAATGGGCCGAGACACGTTTTTGTATGCTGGGGCGTGTGAGTGGGCGCTGTTTTTTGGCGGTGCGCAAATCGAAAAGCAGCCTGAGAGGCGCATGAGAGCTGGTTGCCACGGTGTCTGACACCGTTTGGAGGGGGTCGTTAGGTGGGGGGCACGTGCATACGTTCCGAGGGCAACAAATCCTCATACCTCGGAGGAGATATGGCGACGAGTAACCACGACGAAATCTACCGGGAGTTCAACGACGCGGTGAACATGGCGCCCAAAGAACTCGAGGAGTGGCTCGACACCAACGAGTCACGCTCGGTGGGCCAGGACTCGGGCGACGGGGAGGCCATCGGCCACAAGTCCGGCCGCCGCATCGTCGACATCAAACGGACCAAGAAGGCCGACCTGACCGACGGCGACTACGACCACATGCAAAAGGTCGTCGGCTACGTGAATCGCCATCTGGCCCAGAAGCCCTCATCGGACGTCGTAGACTCCAATTGGCGCTACTCGTTGATGAACTGGGGCCACGACCCCTGCAAAGATTCGGGTGTCAGTTGCTGACACTCAGATTATCGGTTGCCCATGCCGGATAGGCGCTGCTCCACTAGTCCGCACATCGCGCCGCTTCCAGTCCAGTGAGCGCTCTACGGACAGACCGTAGAGTCATCGTTGCCCGAGATGACGATCGGTCCGTCGATCTTGGCCGTTTTCATCGCGTCTACAACCGTCTTGCCAGCGCGGCAGCCCCCACCCCGAGCAACAGCCCGGCCGCCGCGGTGGCGACCGGGTGCATCGACAGCGCCGTGTAGAGGCTGTGCTCGAACACGGGCACCGATTCGTCGATATCCCCGCTTCGGGTGGGGGCTTCGTTGTTGTTCGGAGCGTAGAGCGTGCCCAACGACCCACCATTGGTCGGCTGGTCGGTCTTCTGCCCGGCGAACATCGTCGCCTCCATGACCCGGTCGCCCAGCCCGGGCGCCAGCTTGCCCATCAACGACAGCGCGCGGGCGCCGCCGCCAACGACGACGTCGCGTCTGGGATGTTCGGCACACTGCAGCACCGCGCGGGCGACGACCTCCGGGGCGTACACCGGCGGCGGCAGCGTCGGCTCGACGTCCATGTTGTTTTTGGCGTGCTTGACATAGTTGGTGTTGATCGACGCCGGCTTGATCAGACACACCGCGATGGGGTCTTCGTTCTTCTCCAGTTCCATACGCAGCGCGTCGGTATAGGCTTTGACCGCGTGCTTGCTCGCCGAGTAGTGGCCCTGCAGCGCCAGCGAACGATCGGACAGGGTGCTGCCGATATTGATCAGCGTGCCGCCGCCTTGGCGGCGCAAAAAGGGCAGGGCCGCCTGCGAGCCGTTGACCACGCCCCAATAGTTCGTCTCGAAGAGCTGGTGGGCGTCGTCGAGGGCGGTATCTTCGAGGCGGCCGAAGATGGTCACCCCGGCGTTGTTGATCCAGGTGTCGATCCCGCCGTAGCGCTCGATGGCGGTGTGGGCGAGGAGCTCGAGTTGGTCGGGCTTGGTGACGTTGGCGCGCACGTAAGTCGCCTCGAGGCCGCGCTCGGTGATTCGGTCGGTGATCGTGCGTAGCTTGGGCTCGGCACGCGCCGACAGAACCACACGCGCGCCGCGCTCGGCGGCCATCTCGGCGATCGTCATGCCGATGCCGCTCGAGGCTCCTGTAACTACGATAACTTGCTCGTCGAGTGGTTTCGGGTGGAAGTTCATCGAGCGTTCCCCGTCTATGGAGTGAGATGTTGACACAATTTGGGCTTGCGGCTGGGAGCGAAACCGAAGCAGAGGCCACTATTTGGTTCACAGCCGCAATCTAAGCGCCGAAGGTAATGTCGACAGTGCGGTGGTCGGGTGTTGGTGGGGTGAAAGGTGAGCGATCTTGACCGGTTAGCGTTGACGCGCACATTCGCAAGGGACACGGCCCGACCGAGCGAATCGACCCCCACCCAGGAGGAGACGATGGCACGTGACGAATATCCCGGAGCAGAGCAATTCGTTCCCGAACAGCGCAATCGCGACGACCTCGCGATGGCCGCAGCCGACTGTCGCGGCTGCCCCCTCTACAAAGACGCCGAACACGTCGTCTTCGGCGAAGGACCCACGGACGCACGTTTGATGCTGGTGGGCGAGTCGCCCGGACGCAACGAGGACAAACAGGGGCGACCCTTTATCGGTGATGCGGGCAAGCTCCTCGAGCGTGTGCTCGAAGAGGCGGGGCTGAGCCGCGACGAGGTCTACATCACCAACGCCGTCAAGCATATCCGCTGGAGTGTCGAGGACGGCCCGGGCAATCCCAAAGCTCCCGGCGTAAAGCATATCCAGGCGTGTCGTCCCTGGCTCGACGCCGAGATGCAGATGGTCACCCCGCAGCGCATTGTGGCCCTGGGCACGCGCGCGGCTCGCGGAGTGCTCGGCCAAGAGGTCACCATCTCGAAGAGCCGCGACCAGTTCCACACCTCCTTGTGGGGCGTCGAAGTCGTGGTGACCTATCACCCGGCGGCGGTGCTTCGCCATCCTGTCAGCGAGGAGCGCGACCGCATCTTCGAGCGCATGGTCGAAGATCTGCGCCGCGCGCAGCGTCCTCTCGAGGGGCCTAGCCCCGAGCCGGAGCTGCGAATCTGACCGCCTGGCTAACCACTCCTGCGTGCAGGGGATTGTTGTTCTGCGGAAACAGCCTGTTTTTCTCGCAGGCATTGCTCTTTCGGGGGGGCTCTCTATCATACGCCAAACGCTTTGGATGAAATATCCGGAGCCAAACTGGTATTTGAAGTCAACGAACACCGTTCATCCTGAAACTCGAACGATAGAGAGACCCCGATGTCCAAAAAGATTGCAGTCCTCCTCCTCGCCGCCGGTATGGCCATGGCCGCCGGTTGCAAGAGCGAAACCGACAACAAAGCCGCCGCGAAGGTCAGCGAGGCCTCGGCCGAAGAGAAGACCGACGAGAAGGCCGAAGAGGCCAAGGCTGACGAGAAGGCCGACGAGGCCAAGAGCGAGCCGCGCGAAGTGGCCGTGGCCACCGACAAGTCGTCCATCGGCTGGGTGGGCGCCAAAGTCACCGGCGACCACAAAGGCGGCTTCAAGAAGTTCGAAGGCAAGCTGTGGGAGAACGAGGGCGAGGTCGAGAAGGTCGAGTTCACCGTCGACACCACCAGCGTCTTCTCGGATGCCGAGAAGTTGACCGGCCACCTCAAGTCCGATGACTTCTTCCACGTCGAGAAGCACCCGGAGGCCAAGTTCGTCTCCAAAAAGATCGTCGAGAAGAAGTCGAAGTCTCCCGACGGCAAAGAGTTCTCGCACGAGGTCACCGGTGACTTCACCATCCGCGGTGTCACCAAAGAGCTGACCTTCCCGGCCAACATCAAAGCCGGCGACGACAAGCTCGAGGCGTCGACCGAGTTTACCTTCAACCGATTCGACTTCGACATCGTCTACAAAGGCAAGCCCGACGACCTGATCAAAAAAGAAGTCCTCCTGAAGGTCGACCTGGTCGCCCCGATGGACAAGCAGGCCGAAAAGCCCAAGCAAGCTGAGGCGGAGGCCGCCAAGGACGAAGCCGGCAAGTAATTGCCGGTCACGTAGTAGCACGCCGCCCGTTTCGCACACGACGGCAACAAAAAAGCCGCCGCTCCCTCGTTGGAGCGGCGGCTTTTTTGTTGCCCGGGTGGCCCTCGCGGGCGTCAGTTCGGCAGGATGATCCCGCCGGAGAAGGCGTAGCTGATGTAGTTGTCCATGCCGTGGACGACGATGCCGAAGTTCTGGTTGGCGCTGGCGGTGTGCACACCGCCTGCCAGCGAATCGACGAGCTTGTATGCCCAGCCGCTCTGGCCGCCGACCTGCGTGAACGTCGACGCGGCGTGGGTCGTCCCGTCGAGTTGGACGTCGGTGCCGCTGGGCGCGATCAGCGTCACGAAGTTCATGGCGTACTGGTCGGGGACCAAGAAGACGTAGCTGTCGCGGAACTGTTGGACGGCCGGCGGCAGCAAGAAGGCCGGGTCGCCGTCACCCGACGGCGAGTTCGTTCCGCCGATCATGAATTGGGCGACCATGATGGGAGCGCTGGCGTTCATCTCGAACGCATCCGGGGTGTGGAACTGGCGTACCTCGCCGCGGTCGAGCGTCATGCTCGAGACGCCGTTGACCGGCGGATCGATGCTCACCGTCGTGTTGTCGTTGGCGGCGGTGACTTTGTAGATCGAAAAGTCGTTGACGCCCCGGTTATAGAAGGGCGTGGCCACGTAGGAGGTGCCCCAAGTGTCGGTGGGGAAGAGTTGTTGCTCGACATGGTCGCCTGCGCTCAGGCTGTCCATGCACTCCCAGGCGACTTCGTTGCCGTTCTGATAGGGGTGGCCGCAGATGCCCGTGCAGCAATCGGCGTTGTAGGTGCACGGGCTGCCCGTCTGCACGCAACTCGACGGCGGGTTCGAGATGATCGGCTGGTCGGGGATATTGACGAGCGTCGCGCCCGTATAGACCGCCACCGGCTTGTTCGACGTGATGACCGTACCCGACAGATCGGTGCCCGAGCTGGTGATGCCGCCGTTTTCGGCCAGATGGAGCACGTGGTTGCGCGGGATCGAGAAGCTCTGCGAGCTATTCGCCGCCATCGAGCCCAACGAGCCGGCCGACAGCGCCTTAGGCCCGGAGACCTGGATGGTGGTGTTGTCCTGCATGGCGACCACGTCGATATAGGTGCCCGCCGACTGGAAGCCGCCGAAGCCGGGAGGGCCCTGCCAGCCGAGCACGATATGCTCGGTGCCGAGCACGTTCGTCGGCAAGAGCAGCGATGCGTCGCTCGTCTCGCTGCCTGCGCCCGGGTTGTTCAACGGGGCGAACTGGGTGGCGATGACCGGCAGCGAGGTGTTGAGGATGTAGATCTGGTTGGACACACCGGCCTGGTCGATCATCGGCGAGGTCGGAAAGTCGATGATCGCGCTCTGCTGGGGCTGGATGGTCTGGTCGGGCATGCTGAAGTTGGAGATGCCCGGGCTGGTCACACTGACCGTGGCCGGTTGGTCGCCCGGGTTGGAGACGACCACCGTGTGCGGCAGCGTCTGCAGGCCGTTGGCCTGGTTCAGGCGCATGCTCACGTACTCGCAGCCGAGGTTCGATTTTTCGTTGAGCACGCCGTTGCAACCCGAGCTGCACTCGCCGCCATCGCAGCTCTCGCCCTGGCCGCAACTGACGGGGTCGCCGAACGACGAGCCGTCCGACTCGCACACTGCATAGGCCGTCGGTGAGACGCAGCGCGACTCGCCGGGCTGGCAGGAGACGCCGTCGGGGATGCAGTTGCCTCGCTCGCAGATCTCGTCGTCGGAGCACTCATCGGTGAGCTGGAATTGCCCGCTATAGCACGTCTCGACGTTGCCGTTCTGGCAGCGACGTTCGAGCTCGGAGCAGGGCGCATCACTCGAGGTGTCCTCGGTCTGCGCATCGGGGCCCACGTCCGCGCTCCCGGTGTCGTCGGGCGGGTCGGCGTCGGCCTCCTCATCCGTATCGCTCGGCTCGCCGGTATCGTCGGTGCCGCTATCGAAATCGCCGCGCACGATGGGATCGCAGGAGCCCGAAATCTGGTTGAGTTGCGTCCCCTCCGGGCACTGCGAGCCACCGTCGGTGGTGTCGTCGCTGCAGCTGAAGAGGAGGGTTGCTGCGCTAAACAGCAAGACGAGGCGCCAGCGGAGGGCGCGGGGGGTAAGGCCGTAACAGGTAGGCATGATCTCTTGTCGTCAAAAAAGGTGCTCAGGTTATCCACATAGGCCCACACGGTAGCAGGAGTCGCCCAGCGGAGAAAGCGCGTCGCACTCTGCACGACTCAGCAATCGGCGAAGCATTGCGTGCGCCGGTTCAGGCAGTAGTGGTTGGCGTCCGGGGTGCCCATCTGGTCGAGGCACGCCTGGTAGGTGTCCTCGCAGGTCTCTTGGCAGCTCTCGGGGTTGCCGAGCACCGAGTCGATGACGGCGCCACACCCGCCCAGGCCTATCGCCACGAGACAAACGAGCAACGTGCGGGTGACATGAGAGGAAAGCCGGTGATGAGGGGTTGCCATCGTTGCGCCCGTGTTTACAGGTATGTCGACCGACGAGCAGCGTGCCGTCGGGATTCAGGTTCGATCTTCGTGTAGTTACTGACAGTTTCTCACACAACAAATGAGGTTTAGAAGATGACTCTACGACTTGGCGACGAAGCACCGAATTTCAAGGCGATGACCACCGAAGGCGAGATCGACTTCCACGAGTGGGGCGGCGACTCCTGGGTGGTCTTCTTCTCGCACCCGGCCGACTTCACCCCCGTGTGCACCACCGAGATCGGGCGCGCGGCGAACTTGAGCGACGAGTTCAAAAAGCGCAACGCCAAGCGTATCGTCCTGTCGGTCGACCCCATCGAAGACCACCACGAGTGGGTCAAGGACGTCGAGGAGACTCAGAACGCCAAGATGGACTACCCGATCATCGCGGACGAAGACCGCGAGATCGCCAACATGTACGACATGATCCACCCCAAGGCCGACGACACCGCCACGGTGCGCTCGGTCTTCGTGATCGACCCGGACAAGAAGATTCGCCTCACGCTGACCTATCCGCCGGCCATCGGTCGTAACTTCGACGAGATCTTGCGCGTGATCGACGCACTTCAGCTCAGCGACGACTACGATATCGCCACCCCGGTCGACTGGACCAAGGGTGAGAAGGTCGTGGTCAAGCCGTCGATCGACACCGAAACGGCCAAAGAGCAGTTTGGCGACGTCGAAGAGCTTCGCCCCTACCTGCGTCTGACGCCGGACCCGAGCACCAAGTAGAGGCGTCCTGATGCGGTCTTTCGACCGCTTCGAACGCAAAAGGCCCCGCAGCGCCACGGACGCTGCGGGGCCTTTCGTTTTCTGCTGTCGATGTCGCGTCAGCCGCCGGCCGACACGCGCTGGCGCAGCACCACCTTATTGCCCGGCGCCCCGACCGTCTTGTTCGGCTCGGCGGTCACCAGCACTTCGAAGTCGGAGTAGGGCGTGGTGAACTCGATATCGGCTTCGCGCGAATCCTCGTTGACCTTCAGTTGCCCGACTTTGATGGTCTGGGCCGACTCCGCAGTGTCGAGCCAGACGACGTAGGTCGACAGCGATGGCCCCAGATTCTTGGGCGGGGCCATATGTTTGACTTCCAGGTCGACCTTGTAATTTTCATTCTCGTCGGCGTCCTCGACTTCGACCTTGCCGGTGGCCGAAGGGGTCAGGTCAGTGGGTTGCAGTTGATAGGTCGACGGGCCGCAGCCAACGAGGGTGAGGGCGAAGACCGCAGCGATAGCGCTCAGCATTCCAGACAGACGCGACATGCAAACCTCTCATGTGTGCTCGAATGAAGTTAGCGTAATTGTTGAGGACAGCCTCCGGGTCGAGCAGCTTAGGCAGTCCTCATGAATGCTAATTTCGGCGTGGATTACATCAAGCTGCGGGCGCGGCCGGCTGGGGCGCGTCGGCGGGTAGCGCCAGGGCGAGATTCGTGGGTGCGCCAAGCGTCGAGTGCGCTACACTGGGCATCGAGGAAGGCTGTTCGCGAGATTGACTAGGAGTATGGCGGTGACAAGTTCCCTCCCACAAGACATCGACCTCAGCATCGGCCCCGGCCACCGGCCGGCCGACGAGCACCTCGCACATCTCAAGCTCGGGCGCTCCTTTTTGGCCGGGCCACACGCCGGCGAAGACATCATTCGACTGCGCTGGTACGTGCGTGAATCGGACGGCGCGTTGGTCGGACGCGTCTGGTTTGGCCCCGGCGCGCAGGGCCCGCCCGGCCACGCTCACGGCGGCAGCATGGCGGCGGTGCTCGACGAGGCGCTCGGCAGCTCGTGCTGGGTGGCGGGCCACCCCGTCGTCGCCGCCGAGTTGACCACCTCGTTTCGCGCGATGTTGCCGCTGGGCACCGTGGCGACCGTCGAGGCGTGGATCGAGAAGGCCGACGGACGCAAGCTGTACCCCAAGGGCCATATCCTCGCCGACGACGGCACGGTCTATGCCGAGGCGAGCGGCCTCTTCATCGAGATGACCTCCGAGGCGTTCGATGCGTTGGCCGACCGACTCGAGTAATTGATTGTCTGGCATATGCTGGCAGATTGAGGAGACAAGATGCGCAACTTGATAGGGCGAGCCCTACTGCTCGCAGTTGTATGTGTGTTGCCGGCTTGTTCTCCGGCGTGCTTTCTCAAGCCGACCGAGGCGTTCGACCAGGACCGCCTGGCCAAAGCTCCCGATTATAGCGATCCGGAATCTTGGGCCGCGTTGCCCGGTCGCGACGACAAAGCCGACTTCACGCCGCCGGGCGCAACCGATCGGCAGGCCGACGCCCCGGCCGACGTCTTCTTCGTCCACCCCACGACCTGGTTCGACCGCGACCTGTGGAACGACCCGCTCGATTCGGCGAAATCCCGCGAGTTTCTTCACGAGATCGTCCTGCCGGGCCAGGCCAGCGCCTTCAACGCGTGCTGCCGCGTGTTCGCTCCGTACTACCGCCAGGCGACCATCGGCGCGTATTTCGAGGAGCCCGCCCAGGCCAAGCAGGCCTTTTCGGTCGCCTACGCCGACGTCGAGCGCGCCTTCGATGCGTTCATCGACAAGTACAACACGAACGAGCAAGACAAGGGCCGCCCCTTCATCGTCGCGTCGCACAGTCAGGGCAGTCAGCACGCGATGCGTCTGCTCGAGAAGATCGACGCCGATCCCGAGCTTCGCGAGCGTATGATTGCTGCGTACGTGCCCGGCTTTGCGCTGCCGATGTCGCGCTACGGCGAAGTTTACGAGCACCTCGAGCCGTGCACGGAGCCCACCCAAACCGGCTGCATCGTCGCCTGGGACACCTACCGTTACGCCGCCGAGCTCAACTCAGACACACTCCTACACTGGCAGGGCGACGAGCTTCGTCGCGTGCCCGTCGACGCGCCGCGCCAGTGCACCAACCCGATCACCTGGCGAGCCGACGAAGAGACCTCCTCCCCCGAGGCGCATCGGGGCGCCGTCCAGCCGCTCAACGAAGGCGACGACCCGTCCCTCTTGACGGTACTTCGCTCCGACAAGCCGGTCGGCCTCGACGTGACCGGCCTGAGCGAGCCGCGCGAGGGCTTTTTGGTCGCCCAATGCAAGGACGGCGTGCTGCGCGTGCCCGATCTCGACGAGCTCGGCTACAACGAGGATGAGATGGCGCCCGGCAATTACCATCTGATGGATTACGAGCTTTTCTACATGGATATCCGTCACAATGCGGTGCGCCGCACCGAGGCGTGGCTGGCGAATCACGCGCAGCAAAAGACACCTTAAACCCCTCATTTCGAGCAAATCACGCTCAAACGGGTCTTCAGTCCGAAGAATTTGCGCTCGATCTCTTGATCGGAGCGTATTTGCCTGTTACGTTGCGCCGGAATTGAAACTCATTTTCATTTTCATTCAACCTTTGAGACGCAACACGGAGTAGCAAATGAAGTTGAAGAAGACGGTTTCGGTAGGCGCGATGGTCGGCCTGGGTTTGTTGGCTGGCTGCGGTGATGACACGGAGAGCAACAACGCCACCAACAACGGCGGCGGCGAGCTGCAGGTTCCGGAAACCTACAACTTCGACAGCAAATTCGTCGAAGGCGAGAGCAGCGTGTCGTACTCGGGCCAGGTCGCCCGCCAGGTGCTGATCGCCGACCTCAAGAGCTTCATCAGCGGACTGACCGACTCGGTCGACGCCGGTGACTACGATAGCGCGCAGGACGGCGACGTGGTCGCCGCACTCGACTACTACTTCCGCTTCGATTCGGACGCCAACGGCGACAGCGAGTTCATGCTGAGCACCGATCCGGCCACGAAGCAGACGACCTATAACGACATCTCCGGCGGCAAGAACCTCGTCGGCAAGCTCGCCGGCAACGACTCGGTCACCGACCACAAAGACTGGGCGACCGAGTTCACCGGCTGGAGCGACACCACCATTGCCGCCAACGGTGGCTCGGTCGACACGCCCGAGGGCCTTGTGACCGCCTTCTTCGAGACGCTCGAAGAGAACGCGCTGGGCCGCGTCGCCGGCACCGAGCGCACTGGCACCGACGGCCAGACGCTGCCGGTCCACGTGACCGAGCAGGGCCAGGACCTCAACCAGCTCACCCAGAAGTTCTTGCTCATGGCCGTGACCTACTCGCAGGCCACCGACGACTACATGGACAGCGACACTGACGGCAAAGGCCTGAAGTCGTCGAACACCCAGGACGAGGACGCGCCGTACACCACCCTCGAGCACCAGTGGGACGAGGGCTTCGGCTACTTCGGCGCCGCGCGTGACTTCCTTGCTTATAGCGACGAAGAGATCGCCAGCCCCGGCTACATGGACACCGACGGCGACGGCGCCATCGACCTCAAGTCGGAGTACAACTTCGCCAACGCCGCCTACTTCGCCAAGCGCGACCTGAGCGCGGTCGAGCCGACCGACTTCACCCAGCAGGCCATGGAGGCCTTCCTGACCGGTCGCGCCATCATCAGCTCGGCCGACGGTGAGCTGAGCGACGAGCAGATGGCCGCCCTCGAAGAGCAGCGCGACATCGCCGTGATGGCCTGGGAGAAGGTCATGGCTGCCAACGTCGTCCACTATATCAACGACACCCTCGAGGCGATGAGCTTCTTCGGCGGCAACGACTACGACTTCGTCGAGCACGCCAAAGTCTGGTCGGAGATGAAAGGTTTCGCGCTGGGTCTACAGTTTAACCCGCACTCGATGCTCAGCGACGCCGACTTCGAGCAGTTCCACACGCTCGTAGGCGACGCGCCGGTGCTGGCGGACGCCGACCAGGCCGACATCGATCAGTACAAAGCCGACCTGATCGCCGCGCGTCAGCTTCTGGGCGACGCCTATGGCTTCGCCGACGCCAATCTCGGCAATGACAGCGGCCAGAACGGCTGGTAAACGAGGTTAGAGTTACATCTTCGGGGCGGGTGCGCGAAGCACTCGCCCCGTTTCTAATCGACCCCCAGACGCATCTTCAAACCATGCGATATTCACGACACATTCTACTCCCCCTGCTGGTCGCCTCGCTCGTCGGCGTGGCCAGTCTGAGCGCTTGCTCCGACGACGACGGCCCGGCCAACAACGCCCCCGTCGAAGATCCGGAGGCCGCCGAAGCGCGCCGCGCAGTCCTGTCGAGCCTCGGGGACGACGTCATCTTGGCGACTTACGCCGAGTTCGAGCAGAAGACCGACACGCTCGCCTCGGCAGCCGATGCTTACGCGGGCTCGCAGAGCGACGCCGACCGCCAGGCCGTCCAAGACGCATGGCGAGAGGCGATGAACACCTGGCAGCGCGCCGAGATGTTCCAGATCGGCCCGGCCGGCCCCATGGGCGCGGTCGTCGGCGGCGAGGACCTGCGCGACCAGATCTACTCGTGGCCCATCGTCAACCCGTGCCGCGTCGACCAAGAGCTCGTCGAGCAGAACTACACCGACGCCGAAAGCTTCGCCTCCGAGCCGGTCAACGTGCGCGGTCTCGACGCGATGGAGTACCTGCTCTTCGTCGAGGGCACCGAAAACGCCTGCGCGCCCAACAGCTCCATCAACACCGACGGCAGCTGGGAAGCCTTGAGCGCAGACGACATCACGAGCCGACGCGCCGCCTACGCCCAGACGCTCGCCGCCAATCTCGCCGAGCGCGCAGGCGAGCTTCGCCAGATGTGGGCTGCCGACGGCGGCAACTTCCTGGGTGAATTCAGCACCGCCGGCGCCGACAGCGAGACGTACGCGACCTCGCAAGAAGCGCTCAACGCCGTCAGCGACGCGATGTTCTACCTCGACAAAGAGACCAAGGACATGAAGCTCGCCCAGCCCACCGGGCTGATCGACTGCGTCGAAGACGTCTGCCCCGAGGAGCGCGAGTCGCTGTGGGCCGACCACTCGCTGGCCAACGTGCGCAACAACCTCGTCGGCTTCCAGCAGCTCTTGACGGGTAACGAGGACGTCGACGGTTCGACCGGCATCAACACCCTGCTTCGCGACATGGGCGCCGGCGACTTGGCCGACGACCTGAACGCGCGCATCGACGCGGCCATCGCCGCGGTCGACGCCGTCGACGGCACGATGGCCGAGGCGCTGCAAAACGACCCGCAGTCGGTCATCGACGTCTACGACGCCACCAAGAGCGTCACCGATATCTTCAAGTCGCAGTTCTTCGACGTCCTCGACCTCGAAGTGCCCAAGCGCGGCGAGGGCGATAACGACTGATCATGAGCGTCGCACCCGCCACAACCTGGTTGGACACCCTGCGAGAGCGGGCAGCCGAGCACGTCGACGTCAGCTCGCTGGCCGCTTTTCGCGTGCTCTTTGGCCTGATGATGTGCTTCGGCACCATCCGGTTCATGGCCTACGGGTGGGTCGACCAGTTCTTCGCCGAGCCCGACTTTTTCTTCCACTTCTGGGGTTTCGAGTGGGTCGAAGTGCTCCCCCCGACGTGGATGCACGCCGCCTTCGCCGCGCTCGCCGTGCTGTCGTTTCTGGTGGCCATCGGCCTGTTCTACCGGTTCGCCATCGTCGGGTTCTTCGTGTTGTTCACCTACGTCGAGCTCATCGACGTGGCCAACTATCTGAACCATTACTACCTGGTCAGCCTGCTGGCGCTGCTTCTGTGCTTTTTGCCTGCCAACGCCGCCTGGTCGGTCGACGCCAAGCTGTGGCCGCGGGTGCGCCGCGCCAAGATCCCGGCCTTTTACGTCTGGCTGCTCCGCTTCCAGGTGGGCACGGTCTACTTTTATGCGGGCGTGGCCAAGATCGGCACTGACTGGCTCATTCACGGTCAGCCGCTCAATATCTGGCTGAGCTCGCGCGTCGACACGCCCGTCATCGGTCCCTTTTTGGACATCTGGTGGATCGCCGTGGCGATGGGCTGGGCGGGCATGCTCCACGACCTGCTGATGCCCTTTTTGCTGCTGTCGAAGAAGACGCGTCCCTACGCCTACGCCGTGCTCGTGGTCTTCCACGTGGCCACCGGCTACTTCTTTCGCATCGGCATGTTCCCGCTGATCATGATGGTCTCGGCGTCGATCTTCTTTCCGCCCGACTGGCCCAAGCGCTGGGTGCCCGAGAGGTTGTGGCCCGCGCCCGGGCAGTCGCAGGAGAGCCGCCGCTGGCAGACCCCGGCGATGGCCCTGGCGCTCGCCTTTTGCCTCTTGCAGGTGGCCATGCCGCTTCGCTTTCTGGCGTACCCGGGCAACGTCTTGTGGAGCGAGCAGGGTATGCGCTGGTCGTGGAAGGTGATGCTGCGCGAGAAGAACGGCGCGGTGACCTTTTTGGTCGACGTCGCCGGCCGCGAGCGCGCCTACCGCGTCTCGCCGTCGCGCTACCTGTCGTCGCACCAGGAGCGCGAGATGTCCGGCCAACCCGACCTCATCTTGCAACTCGCCCACCACATCGGCGAGGAGTACCGAAGCAAGGGCTTCGAGGACGTCGAGGTGCGCGTCGACGCCCTCGTCTCCCTCAACGGGCGCAAGCCTCAGGCAATGATCGACCCGACCGTCGATCTCATGACCGTCGACGACGGCGTCGCCCCCGCCCACTGGATTTTACCCGGCCCGACGCAACCGCCGCCGCGGTTGGGCCGGATGACGATGGGTCAGTAGCGGAGCGGGGGCTTGCCCCCAGCGGAGCCAGCGCCCGTGCAGCCCCGAGGCTCGCCTCGGGGTGAACCGTGCGCCACCTGAACAAAGCTCAATTGTAGAAGTTTCGTCCAAACCGGAAGCAGTCCCATGAACGCAACGCAGTACCGACGCATTCTCTCCATCGCTCTTCTGGCCGGCTCGCTGGCCGCTCCTGCCGGTCTTGTCGCCCAGGAGGCGTCCGACGAGGCGGGCGAAGAAGACGTCTTCATCGTCGTTCCCGAGGAGGGCGAGGAAGGTGAGGAAGTCGACGACGATGAGGACGCCGGTCTGGCCGACGAGGCCGAAGAGGAGTCGCGCGAGGTGCTCGTCGAAGAGGTCGACGACGACGCGGTGCGCCTCGAAGACGTCGAGGTGCGCGCCGAGCGCATCCAGAACGTCGGCGGCGTCGCCCACGAGCTCGACGAAGAGGAACTCGAGCGCCTCGAGTACGACGACCCCCACGCCGTGCTCCTGCAGGTGCCCGGCGTGTACGTGCGCCCCGAAGAGGGCTTCGGGCTGCGCCCCAATATCGGCATGCGCGGCGCCAACGCCGAGCGCAGCAAGAAGGTCGCGCTCATGGAGGACGGCGTGCTCTTCGGCCCCGCCCCCTATGCGGCGCCCGCGGCCTACTACTTTCCGATCATCAACCGCATGGTCGGCGTCGAGGTCTTCAAGGGCCCGGCGGCCATCCAATACGGCCCGAACACCATCGGCGGGGCGATCAACTGGCAGACGCGCGACATCCCGCGCGACGGCCAGACGGGCGGCATCGACGTCAACGCCGGCAGCTACTTCACCGGCAAGGCCCACGGCTACTACGGGGCGAGCAGCGACTGGGGCGGCTTCCTTCTCGAGGGCGTCCACTGGCAATCAGACGGCTTCAAAGAGCTCGACGGCGGCGGCGACACCGGATTCAACCGCCAGGAGATCATGGCCAAGGGCAGCCTGAACACCGACCGCAGCAAGTCGGTGGTCCACGAGCTCACCCTCAAGGCGGGCTACTCGCGCGAGCACTCCAACGAGACCTACCTGGGGCTGACCGACGAGGACTTCGAGGCCAACCCGCTGCGCCGCTACCCCGCAAGCCAGCTCGACGAGATGGACTGGGACCGCACCCAGCTCGAGCTTCGCTACCGGCTGGCCGTCGACACGAGCTTCGACGTCGACGTCGCCGCCTACCGCCACGACTTCCAGCGCACCTGGTTCAAGCTCAACGGCTTCGTCGACCCCACGCCGCTCCAAGAGATCTTGGACAGCCCCGACAGCGGCCGCCGCGCAGTGCTCTACGACGTGCTCACCGGCCGGCAAGACTCGACGGTCGAAGGCGAGACCCTGTTGGTCGGCGCCAACGCCCGTGAGTTCGTCTCCCAGGGCATCCAGGCCATCGCCCAGCACCGAAGCTACGGCGACGGCTGGTACAACCAGCTCGAGACCGGCGTGCGCCTGCACAACGACTGGATCGAGCGCAACCACACCGAAGACCAGTTTTTGATGCGCTCGGGCGACCTCGTCTCCAACGACGCGCCCACCGCCACGACCACCCGAAACCGCGGCGAGGCGCTCGCCCTGGCGGCGCACGTGCTCGACGAGTTCTTCATCGCCGACTTCACGTTTACCCCCGGGCTTCGCTTCGAGTATATCCTGACCGACTTCACCAATCGGCTGACCGACGAGACGACCGACAACACCCAGTCGATCCTCATCCCGGGCCTGGGCGTCCACTACGCGCTCACCGAAAAACTCGGCGTCCTCGCCGGCGCCTACCGCGGCTTCAGCCCCGTCTCGCCGGGCCAGCCCGACGGCGTCGAGCCCGAAACCAGCGTCAACTACGAAGCCGGCGTGCGCTTCGCCGACGAGAAGACCGGCACCTTGCTCGAAGCCATCGGCTTCTTCAACGACTACGGCAACCTCATCGGCGAGTGCTCCTTTTCGGTCGGCTGCGACGAGCAGCTCGTCGACCGCCAGTTCAACGCCGGCGACGTCCACGTCTGGGGCGCCGAACTCGTCGCCGCGCACACCTTCGCGCTGGGCGGCGACTGGTTCCTTCCCGGCCGCCTCGCCTACACCTTCACCGAATCGGACTTCCAGACGAGCTTCACCTCCGGCAACCCGCAATTCGGCGAGGTCGAGGAGGGCGACGAGCTCCCCTACGTCCCCACCCACCAGGCCTCGGTGCAACTGGGCGTGACCGACCAGACCTTCGCGCTCAACACCCGGCTGACCTACGTCGGCCAGATGCTCGAAGAGGCCGGCAAGGCCGACGACGAGGACGTGCGCACCACCGAGCGCTACGCGCTGATCGACCTCTTGGCGAGCTACGAATTCTTCGACGGCTTCAAAGCCTACGGCAAGGTGAGCAACGTGCTGGGCACCCAGGCCATCGCCTCGCGCCGCCCCTACGGCGCGCGGCCCCTGGCGCCCTTTATGGCGCGGTTGGGCTTGAAGTATGACTTCGAGTGAGGGTGGTGTTGCGGAGAGGAAGGCGTAGCTTGTTGGCGCCCCCCATCCGCCCTTCGCTTCGCTACGGGCACCTTCCCCCAGGGGAAGGGCTGCCTTAGCTCACTTGGACTACGTAGCTTTTCGCAGGGTCATCCCTTCCCCTGGGGGAAGGTGGCTCGAGCGCGGTTTAGCTCGAGTCGGATGGGGGCACCGCAAAGCAAGGAGTCGCAACTCGCAACCGCACCGAGACCACGGGCAAAGCGGTTGCCCGCACCCGTCCAGTGCAGTAAAACTACCGGGCGCCTGAACAAAACCGAGGATGCCCGTGAAGCTTATCCGCCAAACCAAGCTGCACTATCGCAGCGGTAAGTCCGACAAGGTCTACGAGGTCGATCTGTGCGAGGCCGGCGACGGCGAGTTCGTCGTCAATTTTCGCTACGGTCGCCGCGGGACGACTCTTCGAGAGGGCACGAAGACGCCCTTTCCCGAGTCGCGCGCCAAGGCCGACCAGATCTTCGACGACCTCGTCGCCAGCAAAGTCAAGAAGGGCTACAAGTACACCTCGGAGTCGAGTTCGCTCTCGGAGGTGCCTTCCTCGCCGCGAGAGACCGCGGCCGATACCACCGAAAATGATCCACGTGTAACAGCGACCCTGCGGCGCATCCAGCGCGCGGCGCGCGGCGAGCCGGCGCAGTCGGATTGGAAGCTGTCGCGGGCGATTTGGACCGCCGGGGCCTGGAAGCTCTCGCAGGCCGCCGACGCCATCGCGCAACTCGCGATGCAGTCCGACGACCACTTTTTGGTGTGGTCGAGCGTCTGGGCGCTGGGGCGTTGTGGCACCGGCGAGCATGTCCAGGCGCTCGATGTCATCGAGGGGCGCGAGTCGGCGAGTGCGTCGCTTCGGAGCCTGGCGCGTGTGGCCAAGATGATGCTCGCCGACGACGCGCAGCGCCAACGATTCGCCGACGCCGAGCTCGCCAAGCTTCCCGGGCCGGCGCGTGCCGGGATCCTCGCCGAGGATAAGGCCGAGCTCTTCGAGGCGTTGCTGGCGTATCTTCGCAACGATGACGCCGACAAAGACCTGGGCTCGCAGCTCTTCGCCGTGGCGATGGACCGTCCTTGGGTGCGCGAGGCGATTCACGAGCTCGTCTGCGAGCTCGCGCCCAACGAGCGTTCGATGGCCTTTTTGCGGCGCACGCTCAAAGCCGCCGAGATGGTCATGGACGCCGAGCTGTACGGCGCGCTCGTCAAGAAGTTCGAGACCTCGCCGGGGCGCGGCTCGGCGCGTTGGAATTGGCGAAAGAGTGCGTGGGGCAGGGCGCCGGCGTTTTCGTCGAAGACCAAGGCCTACTTCCAGCGCCGCTTCGTGCGCCACCTTCGCCGCCTCGGCGAGAGCGGGCGGCCCGAGTTGTTCATCCCGTTGGCGACCGGCGTGTTGCTCTCGAACGACGACCAGATCCAGCAGCCGAGCGAGGACCAACGGGTCGACTGGCGTTGGGACTGGGACGCGCGTCGGTACCAGCGCATCGAACAGTACGCGCCGCGCTACTCGAAGCATCACTGCTTTATTTGGCTGCTTCGCGGCGAAGGTCAGTCGCTGCACCGGCCGGGCGGGGCGCTTCGTTGGTGGTATCGCGACGGCGCCGAGCGCGGGCATGCCGCGCGACGCGAGGAGCCTTTTGGAGAGCTGTGGGACCAGGCGCCCGACGCCATCTTGCACCTGATGCGCCACGCGCGCTCCGAAGAGGTGCAGCGCTTTGCGGTGCGCGTGTTTCGCGCCAACCCGGCCTTCGAGGGCGAGGTCGACAACGCGCTGCTCGGTGACCTGCTGCAGAGTTGGTGCGATGCGACCGCCGAGCTCGCCCTCGAGCTGGCGAAGGTGCGCTGGGACCCGAATAACCCCGACGGCTTGCTCCTGCTCGCCGTGCTTCGCTCGAAGCTCGCCGAGGCGCGCACACTCGGTCTGCAGTGGCTCGACCGCACGCAGCACACGCTGGGCAAGGACGCTTCCTTTTTGGCGGGGCTGGCTTTCCTCCAGCATGACGACGTTCGGGAGCGCGCTCGAAGCTTTGCCAAGACGCTCTATCTCGGCCGCGACGAGCAGAAGCGCGTGGTCGGGTTGGTGGTCTCGGCGTTGGTGAGCATGACCGATCCCGACGACGAGAGCGTCGCTGCGCATGCGGCCGACTTCGTGCTCCTCATCGCCGGCGACGTCTTGTCCGAGGTGGCCGGCGACCACGTGGCCGAGCTGCTCGCCCATCCCCTCGAGGGATGCCAGCAGCTCGGCGTGAGGGCGCTGCTCGGGCGAAGCTCGCTCAATGGGCTACCCGACGCGCTGCTCCTGGCGCCGCTCTCGTCGGAGTACGGCTCGGTGCGACGCTTGGGCATGCAGCTGTTACAGCGGCTGAGCGACCTGCAGCTCGCCGAGCGCGCCGACCTCATCGCCGGCTTCGGAACCTCCGAGTACCCCGAGCTTCGCCAAGAGGCGCGTCCGCTCATCGAGCGACTCGTCGCCAAAGACGCCGAGTTGGGGCGCGACCTCGTCGAGCGCTGGTACCCGCTGTTGCTCCGCGAGGAGCAGTTCGAGGGGCTCCACGGCCAGCTCTACGAGCTGTTGACCGACCCATTGGGGGACTACCTCGACGCGATCCCCGACGGCTCGTTCCGGCGCATGCTCACGTTGAAGTACGCCCACGCGCAGCTGCTCGGCTTCGAGCTTCTGAAGCGAGAGGTTCGCCTCGTAGACGAGCCGCTCGACACGCTCATCGAGTGGGCGAGTCACGAGTTGCTGGTGTTGCGCGAAGCCGTGCGCGCACACTTCGCGCGTTTCCCGCAGCGCCTTCGCTCGAACCCGGGCGCGATGATGCCGATGCTCGAGACGAACTGGGACGACACGCGCGAGTGGGCGTTCGAGTTCTGTCGAGACGAGATTCCCGAGGAGGCGTGGGACCCCGAGGCGCTGGTCGCCATCTGCGACAGCGTGGACGAGCGCGTCCAGAGCTTCGGGCGCGAGATGATCACCCGCAGGTTTCGCGCCGAGCACGGCCACCTCTACCTGCAGCGGCTCAGCGAGCACCCCACCGTCGAGCTGCAGATCTTTGCGACCAACTACCTGACGCGCTTTGCCGCCGACGACCCCGAGGCGCTCCAGAGCCTCGACCACTACTTTCGCGCGGTGCTGTCGAAGATCGGCGCGGGACGTGTGGCCAAAGATCGCGTGCTCGCGTTTTTGGAGGCCGAGGCGGCCAAGGATGTCGAAGCGGCGCGCTACGTCGAGGGGTTGCTGCGCCGGCAGGTGGCCACGGTGTCCGTGACCGACAAGGCAGCGTGCATCAAGGTCTTGGCCAAGGTGCGCCGCCAGTGGCCCGAGCTCCCGAGCGCGCTGACCCGTAACGCCCCATCTGTTTACTCACCCGAGGCGAACTGAGCATGCTCTTCGAGTACAAATACAAAGGCTTCTCGGGCGTCAAGACCACGCCGAAGAAGACGGCGATGTCCTTCGTGCCCGACGCGGCGCGCTCGCCGACGTGGTTTCGCGGCACGGTGCATCAGGCGTTGCCGTTCCGTGAGGCGATCTCGGCGCTGCACGACGTGGTCGTCTCGGACCTTCGCTACACGCCCAAAGACCGCGAGGAGTACAAGCGCTGGGTCGCCGAGCAAGAGGAGGTCTGGCTGGCCGAGTACATGAGCCGGGCGGCCGACAACAAGGCGCGCATCGAGGAGATTCGCCGAGAGCTGAGCGAGGTGTATAGCCGCAAGCAACAACTCTTGAAGCCGTTCTACACCGCGCGCCAGCGCTACTTCGACTACCTGTGGAAGAATAATCGCGACTGGTGGTACGTGCTCGACCCGGTGATCACGGTGCACCCGGACGAGGTCTTCTTCGAGTGTTTCAGCGAGGACGAGTCGACCTACGCCAGGCTGTCGTGCGGCCACGAGGTGTTCACCCAGCTCGACGACTTCGCCTGCGGCACGACCAATATCGACTACTCGGCCGAGCTGTACGACGAGTTCCAAAAGATTCGCACCTACCGCGACACCGAGTTGACGGTCGACCCGCAGGGCTTCTCGGTGCAGACGGCCGAAGACGAGGCGCACCGCGAGGTCAAAATCGACCTGCCCGACTCGTGGGTGCGCGGCTTCTTGCAGGTCAGCTCCGCGATGAACCTGCCGGGCTACGACATCGACCTGCACCCGATGGACCTGCACAATATCTGCTTCAAGCTGCGCCAGCGCCGCGAGAAGGAGGGCCCGCGCTCGCTTCGCTTCCAGCTCGAGCCGGGCGAGCCGGTCTCGATCGTGTTCGACCCGTGGGGCACGGTGCTCGAGTGCCCGCGCTCGACCTATCACGGCCACAGGACCGAAGAGGTGCGTATCTGGGGCCGTCGCCGCCTGCACGTGTTGGAGCGGCTGATTCCGGTGGCCAAGAGCGTCAAGCTCAAGCTCTTGGGCTACGGGATGCCCTCGTTCTGGCTCGTCGACCTGGGCGACATGCAGTTTACGCTGGGGCTGTCGGGCTGGACGGCCAATGACTGGTCGAAGCAGGGCAACTTCGACCTGCTCGCCCCCCGCGCCGACGTCACGCCCGACATCTCGAAGAAGGTGCTCGAGGAGCTCGACAAGCAGTGGGTCGCCTCGAGCCAAACGCTCGCCCAGAGCCTGCAGCTTCCGCACGCCGACGTTCTCGGCGCGCTCAGCGCGGCTACGCAGGCGGGGCTTGCCATCTACGACCTCTCCAAAGAGGTCTGGCGAGCACGCCCGTTGAGCCGAGAGCCGCTGCCGCTCGAGAAGTTGCGCTTCGAGAACGAGCGCGAGGAGAAGGCGATGCGGCTCATCGGCGAGGCGCAGGTCAGCGTCGAGCGCGGCGCCCAGGCTCGTGTGCTCCGTGGCCGCGTGCACGGCAACGAGGTGCGCGTGGTCATCGATCTCGACGAGCGCATGGTCGAGGGCGAGTGCACCTGCAATTTCCACGGGCAGAACAAACTTCGAAAAGGCCCGTGCGAGCATATCCTCGCCACGCGCATGAAGGCGAAGAGGACGTCGTGAACGTTGACCCAACGGACATCTTTACGATAGCCTCGCGCTCCAGCAGTGAGAGGGCAGCACCTTGCATCATGAGCGGCGATTCGCCGTTCGCGATCAAAGCCCTACAACGCGTCACTGACTCGCTCGTGACTGTGCGGCCTAACCCTCCCCGGGCGCCGCTCCAGTCCGGCTTCGGTGAAGCGAGCGGCGCCCGGGGAGGGTGGCCGCTTGAGTTGAGCGATCCAGTCAACAGACTGGCACGAAGGTCCCTCTCACTGCTGGAACCTTTTTGGGGAGCCGCTCCGTTTTCCCACACACCCCACACAATTTGGTCGCACCGCTCGGAGGCAGCATGACGAGGCCGTCGCGAGAAGAGCTGTACAGGCGTATCCGCGAGAGCTCGAAGGATTCGGTCATCCTCGACGAGATGTTGCGTCTGGGGTTTTGGGATTCGGAGGAGGGCGCCAACGATGTGCCCGAGGAGCTGATTCGCCGCGAGGCCGAGCTTCGCCAGGAACTGCGAAAGCTCACCGCCCAACAGCGCCGCTACGAGAACCGCGACGCCGCCTTGAAGGCGATGCGAAAGGAGCGGCTTCGCGAGTCGCGCGAGAAACGCGCGGCCAACAAGCAGCGGCGCAAAGAGGAGCGGCTCGCCCGCGCCATGGCGTGGGACGAGACCCAAAAGACCCATATCGTCTACCTGGGCGAAGACGTCTCCACGCACCTCGAGAAGCTCGACTACGACGCCGAGAAGCTCGCCAAGCACGCGCTGCCCGACTTCCCCGACCACGTCGCCCTCGCCGACGCGCTGGGCGTGTCGATGGCCGAGCTGCGCTTTCTGGCCTACCACCGCGAGGTGTCGACGGTGACCCACTACCGTCGCTTCCAGATGCCCAAAAAGCGCGGCGGCTTCCGCAATATCTCGGCGCCGATGCCGCGGCTCAAGCGCGCGCAGACCTGGATTCTGGAGAATATCCTCGACCACGTCCCGCTTCGCGACGAGGCCCACGGGTTTCGGCCGTCACGCTCGATCGTGTCGAACGCCCGGCCGCACGTCGGCCAGGACGTCGTCATCAACATGGACGTCAAAGACTTCTTCCCGACGGTCACGTTGTGGCGGGTCTTCGGGGTCTTCGAGTCGCTCGGCTACTCGCCGTCGGTCGCCACGATTCTGGCGCTGTTGTGCACCGAGCTTCCCGTCGAAGAGCTCGAGCTCGACGGCAAGACCTGGTACGTGGCCACCGGCGAGCGCTGCCTACCGCAAGGCGGGCCGACGAGCCCCGCGATCACCAATATCTTGTGCCGACGCATGGACGCTCGCCTGGCGGGCATCGCCGACAAGCACGGCTTCGTCTACACGCGCTACGCCGACGACCTGACGTTCTCGGCCTCCGGCGAAGCCGCCGAAGCGGTCACCAAGCTTCTGTGGCACGTCAAAACCGTCGTTCAGGAAGAGGGCTTCGAGCTGCACCCCGACAAGCAGCGCATCATGCGAAGCGGGCGCCGCCAAGAGGTGACCGGGCTGGTGGTCAACGACCGTTTGTCGGTGCCGCGCGACGACGTGCGCGCCTTCCGCGCGTTGCTCCACCGCGTCAAGACCGCCGGCCTCGAGCGCGCCCACTGGAAGGGCGAGAGCGACAACCTGCTCGACCGCATCCACGGGTTCGCCAGCTTCGTGCACATGGTCGACGCCGAGCGCTACGCCGAGCTGCGCGCGGAGGCCAAAGAGGTGCTCGACGCCCACGGGTACGCGCCGCAGCCGGTGCCGCCGAAGCCGAAGTCCGAGCGCCAAGATGCCTCGGCCGAGGGCGACGGCGCTGCGAAGCCCAAAAAGGGGCTGTGGGCGAAGATCAAAGGCTTCTTTGCCGGGGCGGACTGACTCGTCGTGGAACGGAGGACTGTCGTCTTTCGGTGCGAGTGCCCCCGCACCGAGTAGACGAGGGCAAGATGCTCTCGCACCGACAGTCAAAGCTCATCGAAACAAATCTCGACCCGATTGACCACGAGGCTGTTCGACGGAGGGCCGGCGCGTAGTCGCAAGAGCGTGCCGTTGTCGCCGGCGGGCAGCGCGGCGGTCGCGTCGGCGCGGTACCACTCGTAGGGCGCGCTGTTGTGAACGAAGCCCGAGGGTGTGGCGCCGGTGCCCGAGAAGGTCTGCCAGGTGAAGCTTCCCGGCGAGGTGGTGTTGAAGCTTCGGCCGTATAGCGCAATCGTGACCTTGTCGAGGGGCCCGAGCCCGTCGGTGCTCAGCTCGATGTCGATGAAGACCGTGCCGCTCAACTCGAGGCCGCCTTCCCCCAGAAACGTATCCGTGTAGACCGGCGAGTAGCTGAAGCTCGACGAGTACGCCCCGACTCTCCAGCGCGAAGTGTCGGGCAGCTCGTTGACCTCGTAGTCGACGTATGCCGTCGAGTTGGGGCCGTTGCCCTCCCAGCCAAATCGCACCGCGTGGGTGCCGGTCGCGCCCGAGATGCAGTCGCCCGTGGCGGAGGCGACGTCGGGCTGCGCGTCGACGCCCATGTCGGTTGTGTCGGTCGTGTCGGCTGTGTCGAGAGCGGTATCAGACACCGTGTCTGCGGTGTCGAGGTCGGTATCAGACCCCGTGTCGGCCGCGTCTGCCGTATCCGTGGGCGCATCCGAAGCAGTGTCGTTCGGCGCGTCTGTTGCAGTGTCAGATACGGTGTCCGACGTCGTGTCAGATACGGTGTCAGATGTGGTGTCAGCGGTCGTGTTGGCATCTCGAGCCACGTCCGCCGCGTCGTCTGCGTCGTCTGCGTCGTCTACGTTGGCAGTGTCGGCAAGGGCAATCGCATCGAGCGCCACATCCCCGCCGTCGAGATCCTGCTCGTCCTCGCAGGAGCATCCTTGCGTGGTCGCGAGGAGGACCAGCGCTGAAAAGAGGAGCAAGCGTTTCGATACCAGCGTCGTGTTCGATGTCTTCATGTCACCTATCATTCCAGACTCTCGGCGGGCGGTAAATGGTCCCGCCCACTCGTCCCTTACTGATCGGTAACTTGTTGGCTCATCGCCCCGAAAGCTAGTGTTTGGGCCCATTTGAGACGGTTAAGAAGGGTCAATCATCATGCTGAAAAGTTGGGCGCGGGTTTGCGCAATTCTGATTTCGATTTCTCTTTTGGCCGCGTGCGGCTCGGAGGAGCACGAGAAGACCATCGACCTACCCGACGGGCCGGTCGAGCCGGCCGCAGAGGGGGCCATCGAGCTCGCCTCGACCTACGGCTGCGCGGTCGACTCGGACTGTAAGGAGGGGCGATTCTGCTTCCAGGGTACCTGCGCCTACGAGTGTTCGGACGAAGTCGCGTGCAGCGGCGGGTCGACCTGCTCGCCGCGCGGTCAATGTGTCGAGGCGAGCGCCGAGGACGGCGGACAGGCGCTGCGGGCCCAACCGCTGGTCTCCGAGTTCTTCGAGGACGTGGAGCTCGCCGACGTGCCGCAAACGCAGTTTACGGTGACATCGGCCGGCGACGAGGTCTCACTGGAGCTGAAATTCGACACGGCGCTGCCCGAGAAGGGCCTGCCGTATCGTATCTCACGCAGTGACGGCATCGGCGACGCCGAGCGCGTCGAGCGCACCGAAGGGGGCGTCGACACGGTGAGCATTCCCCTCGAGCTCGGCTTGGCCGACCTGACGCTGGACGAGAGCACCACGGTCTACGTCGAGGTGTTCACCCCGGTCGGCTCCTTCGAGGTGAGTTTGGAGCCGGCGTTTTCGGCCAACGGCGCCTACGCCGGCACCGCGGTCTTGGAGACCTTCGGCCGCGTGGGCCTTCCCATCGAGTTCGAGGTGGTCACCCAGCCGACGGACGCCACCCTCGACCAGGCCGACAGCGCTTGGCTCGTCCTTCCCGTCTCGCGCGAGAAGCTCTTCTCGCCGGTCTACCCCGACGGCACGGTCGACCATGTGGCCGCCGAGTTCGTCTACGACGACTTCGTAGGCACCTGGGTGGCCACCTTCGACAACGCCTTCGACCTGAACACAGCCGGCATCTGGCAAGTACCGCGCGCCGAACAAGTCGGCCGCTCGATGCGCTTCGAAGTGGCGATGGAGGGCAAGAACAAGATCTTCGGCTCGTTCACCGACCGGTGGACCGGGCTCTACGAGGTCGACTCCGCTCAGGGCGTGACCACGCTCGAGACGGTCGTGACCACAGGCGACATCGTCATGGAGCGCGTGGGCGAGGCGCGCACGGCGACCGGGCTGAACGTGGGCCAGCAGGCGGCGCCCGACTCGCAGTTATTGCCCGCACCGGCCATCGACGCGTGCGCCGACGACATCTTCACCGTGGTCGCGCGTGATATCGACGGCGAGTCGTACGGCTGCGACGGCATCACCAGCGCGGCCGACTTCGAGGCGGCCGACGCCGACACCAAAGCGCTGTGCGCGGTCGCCGTCGGCGACGAGGCGCTCTCGGGGCAGACGACTGGCGGTCGCATCAACTCCTTCCTCAACGACTCCGGAAACACCGGCGGGCAGAGCTTCGACGATTTCCTCGAAGAGTGCGCCGCCGGCACCGACGGCACCTGCCGTCCCAGCGCCGAAGTGACCTGCGGGCGCCAACTGCTCGCCCGCGCCTATCACGACCAGCCCGAAGGCTCGATGCGCATGACCGCGCTCGTCGAGCAGTACCTCGACATCGCACGCGAGTCGTACCTCGGCCGTCAGTTGGGCGCTTTCGCCACCGACTTCAACATGCGTATGGAGTGGCTCGAGGCGACGAACTACCCCGCGGTGGTGACCTCGGCGGTTCAGGAGAAAAACGAAGAGCTGCTCGACGAGTGGAAGCAGAAGGTCTTGGACGTGCACGTGGGCGTGCTCACTGGCCAATTCGACCCGAGTGGCCTGGCCGTGATGGCGCGCGAGACGAACTCGACGACCGCCGGCGACGCCCGCCAGCGCCTGCTCATGGAGATGACCCAGAGCTGGCGCGGGGCGATGGAATCGCTGACGCTGGCGACCGCGCGCTGGAACACGTTGTTGCAGGCCGAGGCCGACCGCGACGAAAAGGCCGGCTACGTGACCGAGCAGATGTTCAAGCTCTACGTCACCGCCGGCTCCCTTCGCAGCCTGGCACGCTCGGCCGGCGCGGGCTATCTGGTGGCGAGCTTCGGCTCGGGTTTCTCGACGCTGATGACCGAGCTTCAGAGCCTCGAGCGCGGCTTCGACGAGCGGGTCTACGCCCGTGACGGTGAGGTCGTGGTCAACACCTCCATCAACCCCGAGAGCTCCAACGACAACCTGCTCACCGAGCGCGAGGACACCGCCCGTGCCGAAATCGCCGAGGCACACCAGGCCATCACCGACGTGCTCGCCGAGGCGCGCGCCGAAGCTCTCAGCCAGGAGGAGCTGCGAAACCGCATCAACAACCAGATTGGCGACCTGCGCGCCGATCTCGTCGAGTATTGCGGGCTCCCCGCGGGCTGCTCGGTCGATGATTGGGCGACCGGCGTGGCCGGCTGCGAGGTCGACACGGCTGCGGGCCGCTGCGGCTTCGAGATCGACAGGGCGACCGGTGAGATCGCCGCCTTCGACATGGGCGACCAGAACGTCTCGGAGGCGGGCGGTGCGCTGCTCGAGCTGGCCGAGTCGGCTCAGAACGTCAAGATTGCCCGCCAAGACCTGCAGGCGCTCATTCAGCGGCTCAGCCTCGACTACAGCGAGCTCGAGGCCTTCGCCGTCGACATCGAGACGTGGAACCAGACACGGCTCGACGGCCTGCGCGAGCTCGAGGCGAATATCGCCCAGCGCCAGCAGATTCGAAACGACGCCGTCGAAGAGATTTTGGCCAATATCGCCGAGCGGGCCTCCATTCGCGAGGCGTCCATCGTGGATATGGGCGCGACGTTCTCTCAGTGGCAGTCGATGCGCGCCGGCAATATCGAGACGACGCTCGGGTTGATGACCCAGGCTGCCCAGGAGCGCAAGGCCGCCCGAGAACTCGGCCTGGCCGCCGACACGGTGATGGGAGCCTTCGAGGTCCTCGCCGAAGCCGTCCCCGACGAGCTGGGTGACGACGACGTGGTCATGGCGACCGCTGCTGCAGGCTTCTTGGCGGCCGGTGTGGCCGGCTCGACGCTCCTGAATATCCTGGCGCTCAACCGCGAGGCGAATGCCGAGCGGCTCGACCTGGCCGCCGAGGCGAACTCGATGATGCGCGAGGCCCAGATGGAATCCTTGGCCGAGGAGTACGAGCTCGCAAACGCCGTCGAGGATCACGAGCTGGCGACGCTTCGCGACGAGGTCGTGGCCCGCGACCAGCTCACCGACAAGCAGGTCGAGCAGCTCGAGCAGACCATCGAGCTCGCCCGCGCCTACCGCCAGGCTGAACTCACCTACAAGCGCGACCTGGCCGACTTTCGCGCCAAGCGCACCGAGCTTCGCCAGGAGCTGACCAAGATGACCGGCCTCGAGCTTCGCGTTCAGCAGGCGGTCACCCAATTCCAGCAGGGCCTGTCGGAGTATCGTCAGTGGGTCCAAAAGGCCCAGCTCACCCAGGCCAAGCTCGACGACCTGCTTCGCCAGCGCGACAATATCAACCAGATCATCGGCTCGCCGGCGGCCATCTTCGCCCGCGCCAACGATTTGGAGCGTGGCGAGCGCAAGCTCGAGCAGGCCAAAGACGCGCTCATGGATTGGCTTGTCACGCTCGAGTACTACGCGGTGCGTCCGTTCATGGACCAGCGCCTGCAGATCCTGCTTGCGCGCAACACCTACCAGCTCGAGAAGATCGCCGACGAATTGCTGCGCCTGCAGCGCGACTGCGGCGGGCCGATCAACGAGCTGACCACCACGCTGTCGGTGCGCGAGGACCTGCTCGGCATTCGACGCCCCGTCAAAGATCGGGTCACCGGCGAGCGCCTCGGCCCCGAGGAGCGCTTCCGCCGCGTGCTCCAGCGCGGCTACGTGCCGGTCGGAAAGCGCGTGCGCTACAGCACCGACGAGACCATCGGCGGGTTGATGGCCACCGACCCCGACATCCTGGCGGCGACCTTCTTCGTAGAGGTCAACGACTTCGCCAACCTCGAGTTGACGTGCAACGCCAAGATCAAGTCGATCAACGTCAAGCTCGACGGCGACATCGGCGAGGGCCGCCCGACGGTCACGCTGTTGTATGACGGCACGGCCACGCTCTTGTCGTGTCAGCCGAATATCGAGGAGTACGTCTCGCAATTCGGCCCGGGCGCGACGAGCTTCGGCAAGGTCACCCAGCTTCGCACCAGCGGCCGCAGCATGTCGCCGGCCGCGGGCATCAACGAGTTCATCGGCGCCGACGGCCAGGCCAGTGAGACCTTCGGCGGGCTGCCGTTGGTCAACCAGTACACAGTGCTCATCAACAAGAGCGCCGGCGAGAACCCCAACATCGACTGGAACGAGCTCGAGGATATCGAGCTCGAGCTGACCTACAGCTACCAGGACGTGTTCCCGGAAGGGCAGTGCGAGTGACCTGAGTGCACGAGACGCAAAACGCCCCGGTTCGACGATGTGTCGAGCCGGGGCTTTTTGTTGCAGGCAGCACATCTCGCGCTGGTGAATGCTACTGAATCAGGCTCAAGTCGAGGTTGCTGCAACGCAGCCGAAGGTTTGTCAGCGCGTGCATCGGCGTGTTGTTGGTGCCGAGCACGAAGCTCGCGGCGTATCCCGTCGCCACCGTGCCCACGGGGCATTCGCTCAGGCGGTCGGTCATGCCCGAGGCGTCCCAGCCGAAGATGTCGCTCGTGCCTGCGCTCAGCCCGACAGTCGCCGGGCTCGTGCCGGTATCGTTGGGAAGATGCAGGTCGATCACCGATGCGTTCAGCGTCAACTCCCGGATATGGTCGACGCTGTCTGCCTCGACGGCCAGCGAGGTGATCACCTCGGCCGGCTTGGTGCCCAATTGCAGCGTCTCGGTGGTGGTGGGGCTATCGTTGCGGTAGAGGCCGGCCCATAGGAGCCAACGTCCTGCGCTGAGCACCGTTTCATCGTCGATGCCGTCCCCGTCGCTGTCGCGCAAGTCGAGGCTCTCGCACTTGCCGCGCATGGCCGCAATCTTGAAGTACAAGGTGTCGACCTTGACCTCGATATCGGTCAGCACTTCGCCGTCGTTGCATTCGAATGAGGCCGACGAGGTCGGGAACGAAGGGACCCAGGTCGAGTTGGTCGAGGTCGTGCCCGGAGACAAGGCGCTCGGGCAGCCCTCGTTGGCGGTGCCGTCGCAGTTGCTGTCGATGGGGCTACCGTCGCTATATGCGTCGCAGATTTCGAGCGCGCCCGGATAGGCGGTGTCGTACTCGTCTTGGCAGTCCGTGCCCGGTTGCGTAGGGCCGTATTCGCCGACGCGCACCCCGGTCAAGTCGTCGCCGTAGCCGTCATCGTCGGCGTCTTTCATGCACGCCGTCGAGTTCTGCTCCAACTCGGCCGCCCCCGGGTAGATCTTGTGGTGGACGTCGAAGCAATCGTCGGCGTTGGTCACGTAGCCGGAAGGCTGGCTGCATGCTTCCACGGGTTGGTGAGTCGACCCGAAGCCGTCTCCGTCGAAGTCTTGGTAATAGGTCGTGGTGACGCCCTCGTCGACCTCACCGTCGCAGTTGTTGTCCTTTTGGTCACAGGCTTCGCTCAAGTTGGGCGCCTTCTCATCGTCGCCGTCGTCGCAGTCGGTGTTGTCGAGCACGTAGCCGGAAGGTTGGCTGCATTCGTCCCGGTAATTGGTCGGGTCGCCGAAGCCATCGGTGTCGGCGTCGAGGAAGTAGCGCGTGGTCACGCCGTCGTCGACGAGGCCGTTGCAGTCGTTGTCCTTCGTGTCGCACGTCTCCGTGTTGGTTGAATAACGCTGGTCGTCGCCGTCGTCGCAGTCGTCGGCGTTGGCGACGTAATCCGTCGGCTGCGTGCAGGCTTGCTGGCTCGTCGCCGCGTCGCCTTCGCCGTCGCCGTCGGTGTCGGCATACCAGGTCTGTGCGTCGATCGCCGTGGGTTCGTCTACGGTACCGTCGCAGTCGTTGTCCACGCCGTCGCACACCTCTTCAGCGGCCTGACCTGCGTCGCCGGCGCCGTACGCAGCGGCGTTGTCGTCGTCGCAGTCGTCGGCGTTGGCGACGTAGCCCGTCGGCGGGTTCTGGTTGGGGTCGCACAAAAACAGCGGCGAGTTCAGGTCGCCACGGCCGTCGCCGTCAGTGTCGGCGTACAGGAGGTTGTCGGGGTTGGTGATGGTGACCTCGCAGCCGTTGCTCACGTCGCCGTCACAGTCGGCGTGGGTCGGCTCGCCGTTTGCGTCGGTGTCGCACAGTGGGGTGCACGCCGGGGCGCTATTGCCGTTGGAGGTGACCGTCGAGCAGGTCTTGGTGCCGTTGGGCACCGCGCCCGAGCAGGTGTCGAAGCAGGCCGTGCAGTGCTCGGCGCCAAAGGCGTCGGCGCCGACCTGCTCGATCGCGTCGGACAGGCCGTTGCAGTTGTAGTCGAACTCGCCGCAGAACTGCGGGAAGGCATGGTTCGGGTCATTGGGCGCGTAGTAGGCGTCGGGGTTGACGTCGTCGCAGTCGTGCGGCGTGGTCGTGCCGTCGTCGGCGCAGCGTCCGTCGCCGAAGCCGTCGGCGTCATGGTCGCGGCAATTCGAGCAGGTCCCTTCGACGGGACGGCAGTAGCTGTTTTGGGCGTCGTCGCTCACGTCGCACACGAAGCCGCCGGGGCAGTCGACGTTGTCAGAGCAGCTCGGCAAGCAGGTGCCCGCCTCGCCGTCGGCGGCCGCGCCGGTCTGGAAATTCCAGCAGATGGCGCCCTCGTCGCCGCAGTCCTGGGTGCTCTGGCAGCTCGCGCACAGGCTGTCGTCGACGTCCTCGTCGAGGCCGAAGGGGGGGCGGCAAAGTGCACCGAAGGCCGCGCCGAGCTCTTGTTCGGCCGGGTCGAGCTGGTCGTCGAACGGGAACGCCGGCGCGCTCGCCGGGTAGGGTGGCGCGTCGACGAAGACGAGCTGGCAGGTGTGCGGCTCGGCGTCGGGCGTGGTGCCGTTCATCGACAGGTCGTCACAGGCGGCGACGTCGTCGGTGCACACATACGTGCAGATACCTTCGCCGGGGCTCACCGAGTCGAAGATCTCGGAGACCTGTACGCTGCTTCGGCCGTCCTGAGCCTGGCGGTTCAGCGAGACTTCTTTGGTGCAGTTGCCCAGCCCGACCGGGCAATCGGAGTCGGTATTGCAACTGCGATAGTCCGACAGGCTGCGCGCGGTGGCGCCGCCCGACCCGGCGTCGGCGTCCGATTCGGCGTCGGCGTCTTCGCCCGTGTCTTCGACGTCGCCCGCGTCATGCCGGTCGGCGTCATCGGGACCGCCGTCCTCAGGACCGATATCGGACGCGTCGAAATCGGTATCCGAGACGGCGTCCCTGCCGGCGTCGAGCGGTGATCGATTCGTGCCCGCGTCCGAGCAACCGGCCGCGGCGGCAGCGAGAAAACATAGATATACTAAGGTCCAACGAGACGAACGGAACATGACGTGCAGCCCTTCGATTGAGGTCTAATTCAACCGAAAAAGGCTAGCCCAGCGCGGGCTCGTGGGACAATTTACGGATCAGTAGGGGGGAGGCGCTTGGGGGCGACTTCAGGGCTCGGGGACTTCGATGCCGTAGTCGCCCATCCACTTGGCCATCAACTCGGCGCGGCTGTTGACGTTGAGGCTTCGAAAGACCGCGACCACGTACTGGTGCGCCGAGCCTTGGGTGAGGTTCATCAGCTCGGCGATTTCGGCTTCGGAGTAGCCGTCGAGCAGGTACAACAGTGTCTCGCGCTGGCGCGGGGTCAGAGACTGTTGGTGCTTGTAGAGCCCGAAGCTCATCGCCAGGCGCGCCCAGAAGGGCCCCAGCCCTTTGTTGAGGGCGTGGACCGTGTTGCGGTCGATAGGCGCGAAGGACGTGGGGCCGCGCCGGTCGAAGCCCAGGTGGACTTCGACGGAGTCGTCGAGCGCAAAGACGCTGATCATGCGGTCTCGAACGTCCATCTGCTCCATGAGCCAGCCTGTGCTGCAGCTCTCCCACGGCTCGTCGCCTAGCACGTCTTGGCGGATAAAGGTGCGGTGCTCGCCGGCCGCTGCGATATTGTGCTGAATCCAGGTGTCGTGGGGCATGCGCTCGCGGCGGAACTCCTCGATCGCTGCGGCGTGGGCCGGGTCGTAAGAGTCGGGGGCGTAGAACACCTCGGCAGGCACCCAGCCTTCGATATAGCCCAGGCGCTCGGCGCGTCGGTCGAGCTCGGAGTGATGGGCGAGCACCAGAAACGCGGTGTCGAAGTCGAGCACGTCGGAGACGCGTTGCCAGAACTCCTCGATCACCTCATCGGGCTTCGAGATCGGCTTGGCAGCCAAGCTCGCCCACACAAAGGCGATCTTGCGCCAAGTCTCGGGAGAGACAGCCGACTTCGAGTTGGCAGAAACTGCGTCGTCACTCATGTGCCACAGGCGTCATGTGGGATGGAACGGGCGCATTGTAGCCAATTGTGGCGCAGTTTCCAGTTCAACCCGTAGCTCGAAGAAAACGACGCCTCGCGCGGTCGGCGAGGGCTTCGTCGAGGAAGTCGAACAGGTCGCGCCAGTACTGCCGCGCATTTTCTCGCCACATGAGCGCGTGAAAGGTGTGCAACTCGCCGTCGTAGTAGCGGTCGTCGCAGAAGCCGCCGAGTCGGGCGACGGTGCGCGCCAGCCGGCGCGTGTCGTCGAGCAGCGGGTCTCGCGTGCCCACCGCCGCGAACACGGGCGGCAAGGGCCGGTCGGTCTTGTCGGCGCGCTCGAGCACCCGCAACGGATCGGCCATAGGGGGCGTCGAGGCGGGTTCGAGGTCGGCGTTGGGCAAGTAGGCGTCAGCCGCCTCGAGCAGGCGGTCGCGCACGAATTTGGAGACCCGCTTGTTCTTGCGACGCTCGATGCGCAACGGGTCGGACACCTGCAGGATACCGCAGGTGGGCACCGACGCAGCCGGCACGACGCCGCGCTCGAAGACGTGGCGCGCCCACGGCTCGGTACGCTCGACGGTGGCCGCCACGGTCAACGCCGTGACCAGGTTCGCCCCCGCCGACTCACCGGCGACGATGGCTCGGGAGGCGTCGGCGCCGTACTCGTCGGCCCGGTCGAGCATCCACAGATACGCCGCGCAGGTATCTTCGGCCGCCGCGGGATAGCGGTGCTCAGGGGCGAGTCGATAGTTGATGTTGAAGACCACGTAGCCCTGGCGAGCCAGCGTCTTGGCCATCATCCAGTGGGTGTCCTTCGACAGGATGCGAAAGCCGCCGCCGTGCACGTAGAGCACGGCCGGGTAGGTGCGGTCGTCGTCGGGGCGGTAGACGTCGAGGCGGTGATGCTCGGCGCCCGAGTCGGCGTAGGCGATGTCGCGATGGACCACCACGTCGTGGTCGCCGTAGCCCTCCGGCGGCTCGAGCATGCCGGCGCTCTCCATGCCCTGGAACGCGCTGCGCACGGCGAAGCCGCTCAATGCGCGCTCGAACGCCTCCGGCACCAAAAGGTTCTGGCCCGGTCGCTTGGTGGATTGTCCTGCAGTGAGGTTCAACATCGTCTGTCCTGCCGTCTACGTTTCGCGGCCATCGGCTCGAAATAGCGGCCATTGACGATTCGTTCATGGCCTTGCGAAACTAAGATGCAAGTGACCCCCACTTCGAAACATAAACAGGAGTTTTCGTTGGCCGATAGCCACGTAAACCGAGCAGGCACGTCGTACCCGGCGACAATCTGCGCCGATGATTCGATCCCGAAGGCGGCGATCAAGGCGCTCGACTACGTGCTCGAGTATTTCGACGTCACCGTCGAGGGCGCCGAGCGCATCCCCGAGGGCGGCTCACTGCTCGTCGGCAATCACTCGCACTTCGGCATCGACAGCCTGGCGTTCTTCCCGGCGCTCTACGGCGCCACCGGGCGCATCCCGCGCGGCATGGCGCTGCGCTCGCTGTTCGGCGTGCCCGGTCTCAAATGGCTGATGCACCAGCTCGGCGCCGTCGAGGGCACGCGCAGCACGTGCATCGACTTGTTGGACAGCGACGAGATGGTCGTGACCTACCCGGGCGGGGCGAAGGACTCCATCAAGGGCAAGGACGACCGCTACACCCTCAAGTGGGGCGAGCGCCAGGGCTTTGCCGATGTGGCCATCCGCGCCCAGAAGCCGATCGTGCCCTTCGCGGCCATCGGCCCCGACGAGGTCTTTCCCGTGCTCAACAACCGCGGCCTCGTCTCGGCGCCCTTTTTGGGCGACAAGTCTTACAAGGTCCCCATCCTCATCCCGATCGCTCGTCGCGTGCCGTTCTATTTCCATATCGGCGAGCCCATCTCACCGCCCGACATCAGCGACGTCGACGATCCTTGGGAGCTCGTTGCGATTCGCCGCGACTTCGCCGAGAGCGCCCGCGAGGCACTCGAAGAGCTCATCGGAGAGGGCCTCGAGGCGCGACGCGAGCGTCGACGGCAGAACGAACGCCGCGGCCGCCGCGGTCTGATCCGCGACGCGATTGCGGCGCTATTGCCGTAAGAAGCACCGAACGCTGTTGCCGTAAGTAGCACCGAACGCTGTTGCCGTAAGTAGCACCGAACAGGGTGCGACAATTTGCCACATTTTCATCCGTGCGCTGCCCGGTACCATACGACGCATTACCCCTCGCGGGTCCCAAATAGCGTTGTAATGGACCAATCGCACTGACGGATGAACCATGATGAGCACACCTAGCAGTCTCCTTTCGCCTCGCCTCCTCCTCTCCGCGCTGACCGGCCTGACCTTGATGGCCACGGCCTGCGGCGATGACGCCTCCGACAATGACGACGCCGCCCCGCAGGACGTGACCCTGCGCTTCCAGGGGATGGTCGGCGACGAGTCGTTCGCCTGCGGGCAAACCTACGCCGGCATGGGCACGACCGACACCGACGTCGAGTTCCACGACTTCAAGGTGTACGTCTCCGAGGTCGCGCTGGTGACCGCCGACGGGGCCAAGGTGCCCGTCGAGCTGGCCCAGGACGGCATGTGGCAGCACGAGAACGTCGCCTTGCTCGACTTCGAGGACAAGACCGGCGGCTGCGCGAACGGCACCGCCGAACTCAACGACACAGTCGTCGGCCAGGTGCCCGACGGCGACTATACCGGCGTCGAGTTCGTCGTCGGCGTCCCCTTCGAGCTCAACCACGACGACGTGGCCACCGCGCCCGCCCCGCTGAACTTGAGCTCGATGTACTGGTCGTGGGCGGCGGGCTACAAATTCCTGCGCGTCGACGGCCAGACAGGCGACACCGCCGGCTTCCAGCTCCACCTCGGCAGCACTGCCTGTGAGGGTGAGCAGGGCAACGTTTCTGGCTGCTCGAACCCCAACCGCATCCAGGTCAGCCTCGACGACTTCGATCCCGCCCAGGACGTCATCGCCATCGACGCCGGCCAACTGCTCGCCGATCTCGACTTGAGCACCAAAGAGAGCGGCGAGGCCGCCGTGTGCATGTCCTTCCCGGACCACACCGATTGCGAGCAGGTCTTCGACAAGTACGGCCTGAGCTTCGGCTCGGTGGAGGCCGGTGTGCAGACGTTCGTGACGAAGAAATAGACCCCACTGGCCACGCTATGCACAAACTCACCACACCACTGGCCATCATCGCCGCGACGCTCCTTGCTGCTTGCGGCGCGGACGACCCGTCCCCCACGGCCGAGTCGACCTACGCCTGGAACGTGCCCGAGGGATTCCCCCTCCCACGGGTGCCCGAGGACAATCCGATGTCCGAGGCGAAGGTCGAGCTCGGCCGCCACCTCTTCTACGACACGCGCCTGTCGGTCAACGAGACGACCTCGTGCGCGACGTGTCACAAGCAAGAGCTCGCTTTCACCGACGGCAAGACGACCGCCGAGGGGGCCACCGGCGACATCCACCCGCGAAACTCGATGGCGCTGGTCAACGTGGCCTACGCCTCGACGCTCAACTGGGCGAACCCGGTGACGACCACCCTCGAGCAGCAGGCGATGGTCCCACTGTTCAACGAGGACCCGGTCGAGCTCGGCTGGGTGGGCCACGTCGACGAGATCTTGGGCCGCCTGCGCGCCGACGAGCGCTACCCGGCGATGTTCGAGGCCGCGTTTCCGGACGCCGACGACGAGTTGGTCAGCCTCGACCACGTCGTCAAGGCGATCTCGGCGTTCGAGCGCACGCTGATCTCGGGCAATTCGCCCTTCGACCAGTACATGTACGGCGGTGACGACGACGCCCTGTCCGCCTCGGCCAAGCGCGGCATGGAGCTCTTCTTCAGCGAGCGCCTCGAGTGCTTCCACTGCCACGGCGGGTTCAACTTCTCCGACTCCAACGACCACGAGAACACCGTGTTTCGCGAGGTCGCCTTCCACAACAACGGCCTCTACAATATCGACGACACCGGCAATTACCCGGAGGGCAACCAGGGGCTATACGACTCGACCGGCCGCCCCGAGGATCGCGGCCGCTTCCGCGCGCCCACCCTGCGCAATATCGCGCTGACCGCCCCGTATATGCACGACGGGAGCATCGCCACGCTCGAAGAGATCGTCGATCACTACGCCGCCGGCGGCCGATTCGTCACCGACGGGCCCTATTTCGGCGACGGGCGCGACCACCCCAACAAGAGCCAGTTCGTCAGCGGTTTTCTGATCACCGACGAGGAGAAGGCCGACCTGGTCGCCTTCTTGGAGAGCCTGACCGACGAGACGTTCATCAACGACCCGCGGTTTGGCGACCCGTTCGCGCAAGCTGGCCCAAGCCAAGAGCAAAACGAGGAGCAGTGATGCGACGCGTTGTACGGGTTTTCTTGGCGACCGTCGTGCTGGCGGGAGTGTCGGCGGTCGCCCTGGGCGCCTGCTCGTGGCGCATCGACTGGCCAGAGCACAGGCTCGACGTGTTCATCACCCACGAGTCTGAAACCGAACGAGCCGGGCAGGGCGAACAGGTCGAGCAGGGCGCCTCGGCCGACGCGGTCATCGTCAACGACCTGGGCTTCGAGGTGCGCGTCGACGCCGCCTACCTGGTTACCGACACGGTCACGCTGCTCGCCTGCGACGAGGTCGACGACCCGCGCGACTTGCCGGGGTTTAGCCTGCGCACGCTCACCCGAGCGCTGCTCCCTTCGGCGCACGCCCACGGCCCGACCACGCCCACCCGGCTGGGCACACCCCACGTCGAGGCGCTCGTTGGAGCGTCCAGCCGATCGTCGCATCCGTGGCGCATCGGGGAGTTCCTGCCGCCCCCGGGCGACTATTGCGCCGTGCGCCTCGACGTGCGCGCCGCCGACGACGACGCCATCGGGCTTCCCGCCGACGTCGACATGGTCGGGCGCACCCTCTACGTGCGCGGGACCTATCTTGCGCCGGACGAGGATGCGCCAAACGAAAATGCCCCAAAGCCCTTCGAACTCGCCACCGGCGCAGCCTTCGACATCGAGCTCGACAAGGTCGCCTCGACGACCGGCGCCGCCGCGCCGTGGAGCTTTCCGCGATCGGGCGCGAAGACGGGGCGAGTGATCCTGAACAAGAATATGGCGGCCTGGTTCGAGGGCGTCGATTTCACCGACGCCGACCCCGAGCAGACCGCCCGCGCCGTGCTGCTCAACGCACGCGAGTCCATCGAGCTCGACGTCGAGCTGGGGAGTTGAGATGACCCGACCGAACACGCCCAAGACGCTCGCGCTGCTCGTCGCCGCGCTCACCTTGCTCACCGTGCTCACGGTGCCCCGCGCAGCCCACGCCCACCACGTCGTCTCCGAGTCGGGCATCGCCTTCGTCGAGCCGATGTCGGTCGCCGAGGTCGAGCTTCGCGCCGCGTCCTTCGACTTCGGCCGCTACTTTCGCGGCGACTATCAGATATTGACCGCCGCCCTCGAATGGGCCGCGACCGACCGCTTCTCGGCCACCGCTCGCGTGCCCGTGGCCTACATCCAATACGACGACGGCCGCCAGGTCATCGGCCTGTCCGACGTCGAGCTGAGCGCCAAGTTTTCGCTCTACGAGTCCGACCACGGCGGCTTGCTCGTGTCGGCGGGCGCGGGGACTGCGTTGCCCACGGGCGTCGAGGAGGACGGCCTGGGCGCCGGCCACGTCGAGTTCTCCCCGTTCGTGGCCGTCTCCACCCAGCCGGCCGACTGGCTCGTCTTCTACGCGCTGGGCGCGGGGCGCTTTTCTGTGTTCGACGGCGACGACGCCGCCGACGACGAAGAGATGGTCGACCCGACCACCGGCGAGCAGCTCGGCCCCCACGGCTCGGTGCTGTCGCCGCACAGCCCCCAGGAGGCGTTCACTCGCCTGGGCGGCGCGCTCGTCTGGGGGCCCGCGTACGCCTCGGTGGGCGTCGACCACGTCTTCGTGCTCGACGGCGCGATGGACGACACCACGGTGCTGCGCAACGAACTCGGCTGGGCCAGGGCAGGGGAGTATCGGCTGGCCGCCGGCGTCGACCTTCCGGTCGCCGGAGCCGATCGCTACGGCTGGCAAGGGCGGGTGAGCGTGGCGTGGATGTTTTAAGTAACTACACGAAGATTCTGTCGGTCATCTCGGCGGCTCTCGACGCCAATCACTGCGTCGCCATCCCTCGACGATGCCGCTGGCATCGCCTGCGGGCTGTCTCCTTGTGCTTGCCGCCGATTGCTCGCCGAGCTTTCCCGCACAATCTCCGTGCAGTTACTTAGATTATCGCACGATGTTGACCACGATCGTCTCGACCATCGCATCGCACTCCCACCGGCCCTCGCGCGTGGCCTCGGCGACCATCCCCGGCGACCAATTCGCGCAGCGCAGCGCGAACATCTCCGGGTACAAGCTCACCGGCAACTCCCCCGACAGGTTAACCTGCAGGTAGCGCGGCGGCTGCTTGTTGAGCTCTTCGGCCTGCTCGGCCGCCTTGTTCAGCGCGGCGTGGGCGCGGTCGAAGTCGTAGCTCGCCGCGAGTTTGTTTAGGAGGGCCTTTGTTTGTTCGCCGGAAGATGGGTCGGACGCGCCTCGCGCCTCGGAGACCCACCGGCGACGCTCGGTCGCCCGCGCCCCGCAGGTGTTGTCGTCGACGCAGGCGCCCAGCTTGGCGACGTTCATGAACGCCGCCAGCCGCATCGTCTCCCAGGTGGGCGACAGGGTGAGCATGGGGGCGGCGGTGAGCTTCTCTTGCGCCATGAGCTTGCCCATGTCGGGCACCGACACCACCACCGGCGGCGCGTCGCCGACGATCAGCGCGTACTCACCCACCGACATCGCGCTGGGGGCGGTGTAGATCACCGACGTGAACAGATCTGCGCCCACCGCCGGGTCGACGACCACGGCCAGCGACGCGTCTTCGGGGGCGCCTTTGGCCGCCTTACTCACCGCTCGGGACACCGGCACGACGTAGAGCCCCTCGATATCGCGCCGCTCGACGCCCTCGTCGAACACGACCCGGTCGTGCGTCGCGACCTCCTTGCCGTCCACCAGCACGGCGTCGGCCGTGATCTGGACGACGACGTCGTAGTCGTCGGCGCTCCAGGCCTGCGTCGAGGCGTCGGCTGGCTGCGCAGGCTCGGCGTGCTTCGGCGCGCCGGCGCAGCTTGCAACGAGGGTCAGAGCCGAGATGAGCGCGATGGCGAGTCGGTGCGTGTTCACGGGTCTCCGGAGGCTGTCGGTCGTGTTGGGAGCGAGCGCACGAATAACCTACGTCGCCCGGATGCAGAAGCAAACGACCGACACGCTACGCCAGTCTCCTCTCCCGGTGGAATCCCACGACACGTTGCGGTAGTTTTTCACCCAGCTTGTAGACGCACCAGCCAAAGACGTTCGTAATAATGACTCACTCAAATCGCGCCGCACTGAGCGACGAGGACAAGGCGCGAGGCCGACGCGATGCAGCGCATCGTGGAGAACGAGCAACGCAGTCATCGTCGTTCAGGACAAGCGAGAAGTGAGTCATTATTGTGAACGGCGATTTAGGAGCCTCGCCATGACCCATTCGCAACGAGATCTGACCCACGGCGTGCGCGTGCTGTTCGAGGACGACGCCCTGATGGTCGTCTCGAAGCCCAGCGGCATGCTCGTCCACCGAGGCTGGGGCGACGCGGAGGTCGTCCTGGTCGACGTGATGCGCGAGGTGGTCGCCAGCGACAAGGTCCACACCATCCACCGCCTCGACCGGGCCACAAGCGGGGCGGTCATCTTCGCGCAGACGCCCACCGACGCCCGCACGCTCAACGACATGTTCGACGCAGGCGAGGTCACCAAGCGCTACCTGACGCTGGTGCGCGGGATTACGCCCGAGTCGGGCCACATCGACCACCCCATCCCCAATAAGGCGCGCGGCAAAGAGCGCGTGCCCGCCCAGTCGAGCTTTCGGCGCGTGGCCGCACTTCGCGACACCGAGCCGCGCGCCCTGTCGCTCGTCGAGGTGCGCCCGCACACCGGGCGCGTCCACCAGATTCGCCGTCACATGCGCCACATCAATCACCACCTCATCGGCGACACGACCTACGGCAAAGGCAAGCTCAACCGCGCCATTCGCGACCGCTACGGCCTCGATCGCATGGCGCTGCACGCCCTGTCGCTCGACTTCCCCCACCCACGCACCGGCGAGCCGCTGCGCGTGGTCGACCCGCTGGCCGACGACTTCGTCGAGGCGTTGAGACGAATGGGCCTCGAGGTCGGCGCATGGGCGCACGGGGAGATGGAGCGATGACTCGCCGAGCTGTGTTTGCCATATTGTTGGCCGCGCTCTTCGTCCAATCGGCGTGCCTGCCCGTGCCCGTATTGATCCCGCCCACCAAGCTCGACGGCGGCGTCTCGCTGGGGGGCCCCGCCGACCCCGAGCCGGTGACCTTCCCGCTGCGCGCCGGCGTCCACGTCATGCACCTCCTCGACGCCGAGCAGGCGCGCCGCTTCGACGCCGCCCCCGGTTGGAGCTTCTTTCCCAACGTCGAAGGCGGCTTCGTCCACGGCCCCTACGTCGAGGGCGGGCTTCTGTGGGCCCAGGAAGGGGGCGTGCGCTGGGGCTCGAACCTCAAGCAGCACTACCTGCTGGGAGCGCCCAGCGTGGATCGACAGTTCATGACGTCCCTGCAGGGCACCGTCGAGTGGGCCAGCTGGGCCAACGGCGAGGACGCGAGCGACAGCGACTGCTCGGGCGAAGGCTGCGCGATTTTGCTCGCGCTCGGCGAGGCCGGCGTGGGCGCGTTCGTCGAGGCGAGCGTGGCGTACGGCGCGGGCGCGCCGCAGTTCTGGGTGAGCACCGGCGTGCTCGTGCGAACGCCGCTGGTGTTCGGGGTGTTGTTGGCGCCGTTATTTTGAGGGGGAGGTGTCGAGCGTGGTTTGCGAGACGGAAGGGGCCCGGTCGCATGGCAAGGGCTGACGTAGGGCGACACTCTAATGGCCGTTTCGCGAGGTCGCCGTCCAACCTCGCCGCTAATAGCGGGCGTGGGAGACCTGCAAGGCTCGCAATTCGAACGGAGGAGCCACCTTCCACCCGCTTGTAGCTTCTCGACTCAAAGGGGGAGGTGTCGAGCGTGGTTTGCGAGACGGAAGGGGCCCGGTCGCATGGCAAGGGCTGACGTAGGGCGACACTCTAATGGCCGTTTCGCGAGGTCGCCGTCCAACCTCGCCGCTAATAGCGGGCGTGGGAGACCTGCAAGGCTCGCAATTCGAACGGAGGAGCCACCTTCCACCCGCTTGTAGCTTCTCGACTCGAAAACGTGCGACCGGTAGCGCATCTATGGCCGGCTGTCACCGCTGGGAAACTCTACCGGATCGAAGCACGTCTGGAGCTGAAATGAGCCCGATGCATATTGTCTACGGATTAGTCTTCGACGAGCACGACGAGCGCGTGCTGATGGTACAAAACGACCGTGGCCGCGGCTGGAGTCTTCCCGGTGGCGGCCAAGAACGCGGCGAATCGCTCGCCGAGACGGCGCGTCGTGAGGTGTTCGAGGAGACGGGGTACGACACCGAGCCCTATAAGCTCGTGGCTATCAGCGAGCGTCTGGGGGCGTGCGACGCCACGTTCTTCGTCTTCGCGTGCCGGCTGTTGGAGCCCGAGCCTGTCGGCAGGCCCGACGACGCCGAGATTCACGAGGTTGCGTGGATGGAGGTCGATCGGGCCGATGAACTGATGCCGTGGTATCCGGTCTCGGTCGCCGAGATGCGTCGGCGCTTCGAGGCGAGCTACTTTGTGGACCGTGAAGCCGTATCGTCGGACGAGCGGGAGGACGGGGAGCACTTCTCAGTGTCCATCGCGCCGATGAGCCTGACGCACGGAGCCATCACGCTGCACCTCATCACCGAGCAGAGTGTGGCTGAACTCGAGGAGTACCTGCGCGACAACCGCGATAGCCAGACGTTCATCGACGCCGTTCGTGCGCACTATCTGCCACGTTACGACGCCGAAGGCCGGCGCACTAAGTGGGGCTTCTACGCTGTGAACGACGGCGAGGTCGTCGGATGCAGCCTGCTGGGGATCGGCAGTTGGCCCGTCCGTCGAGGCTACACTGGGGCGTTCACGCTGCCCGAGATGCGTGGCCGGGGCATTGCACCCGGCAGCAAGCCGCATCTGTTCTACCTTGGCTTCGAACTCCTCGGCCTGCACCGCATCGAAACCGGCTGCAACGCTTCGAACCTCGCCTCGAAGCGGTCCATCGAGAAGACGCCTGGATTTCGGTTCGAGGGGACACTTCGGGGCTACGCCAGGGGGGACGACGGCGAGTTCGAGGACGAGCACCGCTACGCGATCGTGCGGGAGGACTGGAAGGCTTTGTACGAGCCTGCCGAGATTGTCGAGGACTGACGGGTTCGACGTGAAGTGCAAACACGGAAGTTGTGTACTTTAAGAGTCGCACTCCGGCTATCGAATCGCCTGGTAAGCATGCAGCTGTTCTTGGTAGTTGGTTCGTGGTCGATGTTTCGACGTCCTTGCCAAGAACCAAGAACCAAGAACGGCTGCAACTGTCGTGGAGGCTCATCGGAGCAGGCACTTCTCGTAAGTCACAGACATTATGTGCTTGTACCTAGCGTGCCACGCGCACGAGGCCGCCATTGGGGGCGGCGGCGTACAGCTCGGTGCCGAGGTCGAAGAGTTCGACGCCGCCGGTCTCGTCGAGGATGTCGTAGCTGTCGTCGGGGCGTACGAGCGCGATCTTGGTGTCGGTGGCCACCACCAGGACGCCGCCGAAGACGGTCGCGTCGTGGATGTCCGGGTCGTCGAACTCGCCGAATGCCTCGATGGCGGGCAGATCGAGAGCGTGGCGAATCTCGTCGGAGAGCACGCCTTGCCAACGGCCGTCGACGCGCCGGTAGACCTGCCGGCTGCTTACCGCCAGCAGACGCCCGTGAGCGTGCCGCAGGGCGTCGGGGCGGTGCGTTTCGGGGAGGCCTCGCTCCTCGCGGCGCCAGTCGCCGTCGCCGATGGGCTTGCTCCACAACTCGAAGCCGGGCATCGCCACCCAGATGCGGCCGTCGAAGAATGCGACCGAGTTGGGAGCTGGGATGCCGTAGTCGGTAGGAGGGAGGTCGACCTGCTCGAGGCTGTCGCCGCCGTCATGAGAGACGAACAACCCGCTGCCGAGGCGATGCTCGGCGATGGCGACGTGGTCACCGTCGACGTGCACGCGCACCTCCAGGATATTGGTCTGCGGCGAAGCCCAGATCTCGTCGGGGTCGGCCTGGGGGCCGCTCGTGCGGTAGACCGCCGCACCCTCGTCGGTCTCGACCGTCACAAATAGGCGGCCATCGCTCCCGTGGACGTCGCGTACGCCTTCGAAGCTGACCTCGTAGAGCCCGTCGCTCAACTCGCGAAACGCGGTCGTATGCTCCCAGCGGCTCTGGTCCTGCGGCTTCTTCCAGGTCGGCGAGAAGGACTGGCCGCTGTACAGGTCGCCGTCGCTTCGAAACAGGTAAGTAGGTGTCGAGAAGGGGGAGCCTACTTGCTGCCAAGTCTGCGCGCCGTCGTCGCTTCGCCAGGCTCCGGCGTCGGTGATGACCACGAGCGACTCGCCGCCCACGCAGTGGAGTCCCCCGCCGGAAAGCCGAAGCGGGATATAGGTCTCTTCAGGAAGCTCGAGTTCGGTCCAGGTGTCCGAGGCCGTGTCGATGCGCCCCAGCCGGGTACCGTACGGGGTATCCAGGTTATCGGGCTCATCTCGGGCAGTGGCATAGAGCTTGTCGCCGCAGGGGGTCAGTGTTTCGAGGGAGTCGGTCTCGCTCAGCCCGGCGAGCGGGCGGTAGTCGACGAGCCCGTCGTCGTCGACCACACCCAGGTGGCCGTCCATGTCGTACGGATGCTTGAGCGGGGGCGTCAGCCACTCGCCGTCGAATTTGACCCACTCCTCGGCGCCGAATCGCTCGATATACGAGCCGAGGTCGCGCATGCTGCCGAGATCCTCCCACGTCGCTCCGGCGTCGGTCGAGCGCACCAGCCGCCCCGACCAATCGGATTCAGCGGCCACCGCCGCGACCAGAAGATCCGGCATGGCGCGCACGGCATCGCGTTGGATCGCCTCGAGAATCGGCTGCCAAGTTTCGCCGCGGTCATCGCTCCTCCACAGCACGCTCGCGTCCGAAGGGCCGCCCACGGGCGACTCGAGCACGTACAGATGCTCGCCGTCCCCCAAAAGCCTGCCACCGCCCACTTCGGGGACGTCGCCCATCTCCTGCCAGGTCTGGCCGCCATCGCTCGTCCCGTACAACACGGCGCCGCCTTCGAAGAGGTAGAAGAACTCGCCGTCGACCTCGACGATCTGCTCGCGGTGGCCACCATCGCCGCGTGCAGCCGCGGTGACTTCGGCCGGCGCGTAGTGCCACCTAGCGGCGGCCGAGTAGACCGTCGCCGGGTTGCTCGGCCTCAAGTGGAGGTTGTTATTACCCGCGAAATAGAGATTGTCACCGATGCGCCCCAGGTAGTCCCCCGGCTCTTCGGGCGGGCCTTGAAGCTGCTCGACCTCGAACGTCACGTTCTCGTCGATGCCCCAATCTCCGTCGACGGCGTCTTCGGAGCAGGCGTTGAGCAGCAGGCTTGTCGCCGACAGGCAAACGGCGGTAGCGAGCACGGTGATTCGTTCGACTGACGGACGTACGGAAACTTCGGTCGAGCGCATCGAGTCATTCCCCATGGGATGTGCGTGATGGGTGTGTTTGGCTTACAGGCGCTCAGACGCGAGGGGGCGGGCCGATATTCAAGTCGTCTTCGTCGTTTGGCGACCGCTACTTCCAATTGGCGCAACTCCCATCAGCGCGCGTCCGCGGCTCTTCGAAGTCGCTCGGCAACAAGAGCGCTCCTTCCTCGACTCGGTTGTTGAGTTGCTGGCCTACCACACAGGGAACGTCTTCCTTGGAGAACACGCGACTGGGGAGGAAGTACGCGGGAACCTTTACGAAGGTGATGTCGGCAGCGGTCAGACGCTGGCCCTTCTGCAGGACATGGGGTGCGCTGGCGACCTCGACCTGCGTGGCATAATGCGTCTTGCATACACTGCAAGTGTGGGAGCTCTTGTAGGCGTAGGCCAAGAGACATGATGCGGCGACCAAGAACAGAATCACGACTGCGAATTTCGATATGCGAATCAGTGCGATCATCGTCATGTTCCTATGGGACGAGGGGCGTCCAGCCTAACAGCCTGGCCATATCGCGTCCACACGTTGGCGACTGGCGTGCGGCGAGTTGAGCGTCTTCGCTTGCCTTGGCCGCTGTGCAGGTTCCCGGGGCCGGTGAAGTCGGGGAGCGCTCATTTCAGGAAGGCTTTCGCGATATGTGTTCGGTGCGGGGGCATCTTGCCCTCGTCTGCGAGAGCTGGAAGCACTCGTGCCGAAAGACGAAAGTCCTCCGTAACTGCACTTAAACGCCCACCCGCAGCGGTTCGTCTGGAAGCTCGCCTTGCAGCAGCGGCACCAACAACTCGGCGAGGTCGCCTGGCACGATCAGCTCGTCGCAGTCACGCAACTCGTCGGCCGTCCACCATCGGTGCCCGCGAAATACTTCGGCTTCATACTCCTCGAGTTGTTGGGGCTGGGGCTCGAAGCGGTCGACTCTGGCGAAGAAATAGTGCTCGTGGGTGTGCACAGGACAGTCGTCCCACATCCACTTGTGCTCGCGAACCCACACGTGTGGAAGCTCGCCGTCGTGTTCGAGGCCGGTCTCCTCCCAACACTCGCGCCTGGCAGCCTCGAGGTACGATTCGTCGGCTTCGAGCGCACCGCCCGGGGCGAGCCAGATGATGCACTTTCGTGTCTCGAACCAGCTCGACAGAAGCAACACGCGATCGTGCTGATCGACGAGAAGAATGCGCGCCGCTTTGCGATGCTTGCGCAAGATTTCCGGTGTGGGGGGCATCGAGAGTCCCGTTTGGCTGATTTGCTCGGAGTCGAGCCGCACACCGTACATCGACCGAAGCCGAAGGACAAATGATGACCGAATACCGAACCGAGTTGCAGGCTGTCCTGTTTCCGGGCAAGAAGAGGCCCTTACGGTGCGCGGTGTGGTTGGCTCGGTTTTCGTCCGGTTTGGAGCTTGCAACTCGGGTGGGGAGCCACCATTCTGGAGGGCCCGATAGACACTACGAATCACGGAGGCTCAGCCATGGCGTCGACGTACGATTTTACCGGAAAAACCGTCTTCATCACCGGCGCGTCCAAAGGAGTGGGGCGCGCGACCACCGAGGCCTTCCACCGCGCGGGCGCCAACGTGGTGTTGGTCGCGCGCTCCCCGGGGCCGCTCGAGGAGGCGGCCGAAGGGTTGGAGCGCTCGCTGGTCATCCCGCTGGACGTCTCCGACCTGGACGCCATGCAGGCGGCGCTCGAGCAGACCGTCGAGCATTTCGGCAGTTTGGACGGGGTGGTCAACAATGCAGGCGCTCACTTTCGTGGCGATCTCGAGACGCGTACGCCCGAGGAGGTCGCCACGATGGTGGACGTGAACCTGCGCGCGCCGCTGGTGCTGACGCGCATGGCGCTGCCGTACCTGCGCGGGCAGGGCTCCGGCTTCGTCGTCAACGTCGCCAGCCTCGCCGGCAAGGTGCCCCTCGACGGGGCGGCGACGTACTCGGCGACCAAGTTCGGGCTGCGCGCCTTTACCTACGCGATGGCCCAAGAACTCGACGGTTCGGGCATTACGGTCAGCGCGGTCAGCCCCGGGCCGATCGACACCTCGTTTATCATGGAGAATCTCGACGAGGTCGAGGATATCGTCTTCAGCCAGAAGATGTGCTCGGCCGAGGACGTCGCTGACATGATCCTCGCCTGCGCCCAGGACGGCAAAGTCGAGCGCGAATTCCCTCCCCTGGGCGGCAAGCTCGCCACGCTCGGCTACCTCGTCCCCGAGGTGCGCCAGCGACTCAAGCCGCTGCTCAGCGAAAAGGGACGAAAGACCAAAGAGCGCCTGCGCGAGGAGCGGGGGGAGTAGGCTGCTATTTAAGGCGCCTGAACTACGGCGCAAACTACGATTTGAGGGTCGTCCATTTGAAAGGTGCGGGTGGCCGCGAGGTGCCATTGCGCGAGCCTGGCCAGCCCGAACGCTGCAAGATGTCGACCCGCAAATGGTAGTTCTGCGAGGTCGCTGTCTGACCTCGCCTTTAATAGCGGGCGCTACTACCCTGCAGGTCAAAACGCCCCCGCAGCCTTCACCATGCACCGAGCTTCAGTGGTGAATCGGCACAGGCAAGCGGTATCGTGTGCGAGTCAATTGAAATGAACACAGGGGAGATGGAGCGTCCACTGCCACGAAAGGGAACCAGATTCCCCGACGAAGCCGGGGTTCCTCGAGTGCTACGCCTTCTTGAGAAACTCGGTCTTGAGCACGAGCATCACGCCGTTGACCTTCCCCTCGACATGACCGGGATCGTCGGTGAGGCGGATATTCTTGACGCGTGTGCCTTGCTTGGCGACGAAATTCGTCCCTTTCACATCGAGGTTGCGCACCAACGTCACCGCATCTCCATCCTGAAGTTGCTGGCCATTGCTATCTAGGGTCGGGGGACCGACGTGAGATGTCTGGGCGACGCCCTCGTTGGCCCATGCCTGCTCGTCTTCGGTCAGATACGCTTGCTCGAAGAGATCCCGGGCCCACGACTCGCCGCGGAGCCTGTGGAGCAGACGCCAACTCAGGACCTTCACAGCCGCATTTTCGCTCCAGATGGAACCCTGCAAGCAGTACCAGTGATTGGAATCGAGCTCGGCGCCCTCTTCGAGTTGGGCCGCGCACTCGCCGCAAATGACAATGGCCGTATCCCTCGGCTCGTCGGAGGGAACGTCGTACTGACGCAGCAGCGCTGTGGACGCGCATAACTCACATTGGTTGTTGGCGCGGTCGAGAAGTTCTTGGGCGATGCTCATGGTCCAGGCTCGTAGAGGGAGATTATCGAGCCGCGTATAGCACGGGGGCGGTCGAGTGGCACATGGAGTCTCGATACCCGCGTGGTTTGTTGCCTTGGTTTACGCTCGGAGCGAGGTCGGAGTACAGTAGGATGCGCTACCGCTGACTCTCCGAAGCTTTCCGATCGGCCGGGGCGAGCAACTCCTACGACCCACATGGGGGAGTCCAGATGCAACGAGGTTTTCACGAATGAGTTCTCGGGTGCCGGGTACATCGAAACGCGAGCCACGAGGGCGCGGCTGGCAATTCTTCCTGATCGTTGCGCTTGCTTTGCTGGGCGGCACGGTGGGGCTCAAAACAGTGTGCGAGATGTACCTCGAGGAGTTCACGCACTCCCGTCCTAGGCCAATCTACAGCGCGGCGACGCAAACCCAGAGCTACTACGAGAAACACTGCAGGTTCCCGCCGTCGCTGCCTCCAACCGCCAGACTATCGAGTTGTGTTGAGGGCGCGATATGCATGCCCGATGAGGTCGCGTTCGACTTGTGGGAGGCGGAGGGCTTCGAGTTGCCGCGAGAGCAACGGATGAGCATCTCCGGCGTTCGTGTCGGCTCGGAAGCCTACAAACTAATCGAGCGGGCTGATTTCTCACCGGGTGGGAGCATGCACACCACAACCGTAACGGTTCGAGGTTCGCGCGACGATGGCCGGTGTGTCGCAAAGGTCGGGCCGATGAGCGTGATAAATGAGTTCCAGTGAACTTGTCGCCGACGTTGGGCCGTGAGAACGACGTCAGCGCACGTGTTTGGCACAATCACGCTGACGTATTCATCCCATCACTTCTCGCTCGGCTCGACAATGAAGCCTCCTTCGAGCCGCAGCACCGGTTTCTCTTGTCGAGCCAGCGGTGTCCATTTGCGCGAACGGGAACCAGGTTCCCCGACGAAGTCCATGTCATGCGGGTTTGCGCGTGGTGGGCAGTTCCAAGACGCCGTGATTCAGGCGCCCTTAACAGCGGGCGCGTAACGGCGATTGGAGTGCGGCGAGTTGAGGTGTCCTTGCTTGTTGAGGCGGCCCCTCCGTCTCGCGCTGGAAAGCGCGCTCGACACCTCCCCGCGGCCTGCAATGCGGCCCGGGGAGGGGGATTGCGCCTCTGAACCACTTTCCTTTCCTGCAATCCCCCTCCCCGAGGCGTGGTTCAGCCTGCGGGGAGGTGTCGGCGCGGCGTAGCCAAGCCGACGGAGGGGACCGGTCAACTGGCAAGGGATGCCATCACGCCCACAAAAATGCCCCGAAAGTCCTGTCGACCTTCGGGGCTCTTCCGAGTAGGCGTAGCTGGGTTCAAATCAGGGACTTCTTGCGAGGGGGGATACCAAATGGGAAAAGGAGGTGCGTCAGAGGCTCGAGAGGATGTGTTCGACGAGGCCCGACGACGCACACAGACGAGCAACCAACGTTTGGAACCTGAGATTCGCACGGGTACGCTCGACCGACTAGCGGAGATAGACGATTGAACAATCCATTCATACCAGAACAATTCTGCAGCGCCCTCTACAAGGGCCTGGGGCGTGCTGTGTTGCATGTGCGCAAGTACGGCGACGAACAGATTCGCAAGCACTTGCTGGACGCCTGCGTGCACGTACGCTCATACGATCCCCAGATCGAGGGGAGCCGCGCAGAATGGCTGCTTGAGATGGTCGACGCGACGTCGCACGGCGACTTCTACCGTGAAGCAATCCTCGATGCCCTCGAGGTTGTCGAAGAGGGTGCTGTGGACGCTGTCTGGAGTGCCGACCAGTTGTGCGACTTTGCGCTGCACTATGCTCGTCGAGGCCACCAGCGTGGACGGGAGTTGCTCTACCAGGTGTATCGTGAAAACCGCTTCAGCGAGGCCGATTGGGTGGCTGCTGATCAATTGCTGTCCCTCGACGGACTCGACGGCCTCACGTTTATGGCGGAGGTCGCGGGCGAACGCATCCTCGCCGGGGACCGGGTAGACCAGTGGGACGCGGCTGTCCCGACGGCGTGTGAGGAGTTTGGTTCCGTCCAGGTACTGGCGCGCCTGCAGGAAGCCAGCGCCCAGAGTCTCGGAGTGAGTGCTTTTCTCGAGCAATTTGCTGAAGCGTTGCCGCGTCGAGACAAGGGCGCAGATGTCACAGGGATACGCCGAAAGGTGCCATCCTACGAAGTCATCAGCCAGGCGATTGACGAGGCGCGCTGGCAGGTTGGCTTTCAGTTCAGGTGGTTCGGAAGGCACGCTTCAGCCGAAGAGCTTTGTGCCATCTTCGATCGACTTCTTGGCGAGCAAGAGCTCGAAGCCGCGTTGCGGTGCCTGTGGGTGTTCGACAGCCGAGAACTTCCCGAACTCGCTCCGCGAGTCTTCGAATGGCTCGATTCGGACGACGAGCGGCTGCGCACTGCGGCCGCGTCGGCGCTGGCCAATACGTCTGACTCGCGCGTGCGGCAGGCAGCGGTCGACCGGCTGGAGGAGCCTTCGTCGACGACCGATTTGGCCGCAGCGATCGAAATGCTGCGGAGGAATTTCAGGACTGACGATGCGGACCTGATCCTGCGCTGTCTTCCGAACGACGAGTCGATCAGTGACGAAGCAAAAACGCGCAATCATTCGCTTGGGTCGGTGCTCCTCGAGCTGGCCGAGAACAACGCCGACGCAGCCCTTGCGCCATGTCTGACGTGGGTCTACGAGAAAGGGCCGTGTTCGAGGTGCCGCACTCGTGCTATCGAGCATCTGTTGGAATGGGGCGAGCTGTCTGACAAGCTCCGTGACGAATGCCGCTTCGATGTGGTCGAAGAGATACGAGAGTTGGTTGTGTAGCCGCGCGAACGGGAACCCGCGCGAACGGGAACCAGGTTCCCCGACGAAGCCCGTGTCATGCGGGTTTGCGCGTGGTGGGCAGTTCCAAGGGGCCGGCTATTGAAGGCGCCCCGAACAGCGGGCGCGAAACGGCGATTGGAGTGCGGCGAGCTGGGGCGTTCTTGCTTGTTGAGGCGGCCCCTCCGTCTCGCGCTGGAAAGCGCGCTCGACACCTCCCCGCGGCCTGCAGTGCGGCCGGGGAGGGGATTGCGCCTCTGAACCACTTTCCTTTCCTGCAATCCTCCTCCCCGAGGCGTGGTTCAGCCTGCGGGGAGGTGTCGGCGCGGCGTAGCCAAGCCGACGGAGGGGACCGGTCAACTGGCAGGGGATGCCATTTCGAACCACGCGATTCATACCTTCGGCAGATCGACCGGCACAGCGAGCGACTGCGCCAAGCTCTCGGCCAGTGACTCGAGCCAGATGGTATCCGCCATCAGGTCGATTCCGTCGTAGCAGACGTCGTAGTACGGTGCCCAAGACCGAGACGAGACGAGCGTGACCTCGCCCCTATCGGTTTCGGCGATGACGGTGAGGCGCGTCCAGGACTCGGAGACTCGGGCACAGATTCGGCGAATCCGGGAGCGATGAATCCGCAAATCGCCTCGGAGGCGACGGCTTACAACCAGCACCTCATCGTCGACTCGAACCTTGATGCCCCTTCGGTCGACCAACAGGAATTCACCCGACGGGTCGGTCCACGCCAATGACCACCGCGTGGCGTGATAGAAGTCGATCGTACCCGGGCGCACCGTCGTTACGCTGCTGAGTTTCTGCCTCAAAACGGCAAGGTCACCTTCGGGGAGATACCCTTCCCAACACATCGAACCAGCATCGCCGTCGTCGGCGGTGACCACACCGGCACGCACGTATCCGGCGAACCCGCACCAGCAGCCGATCCCCACAATCACCTGTCGGCCCGCGATCCGTTTCGCAAGGCCCGCGACGACGGCATCGACGTCGACTTGTGGTGGTGAGCTTCGGCGTTCCTCGTCGTCGGCGCGGTTTACGTCCGCGATCAACACGAACAGGCCGACGACGTCGACGAAGAAGACGCCAAGAATCCACCCTCGTGACGCACCGAATAGGAGAAGCGGGCCGCATGTGACGAGGACTGCGAACATCCATCGCTTCACGAGGCCGCGCCACCGGCCTTCCGGGCTGTTCTTGGCGTCGTTTCCAGATGATGTGGTCTCTGTCATGCCAAGTCCTCCTCCGACTCTCGGGCCATCAAGAGGCCGCGAGCCGTTTGCCATGTAGCCTCAGCCGCAGTGCCGGACGGAATTACGTCGGGTGCTGTCGCCGCGACCCAGGCAGCGCCAGCGTCCGGCCGAGCGGATTCGCCGGTAGCGAAGAGCGCGTCGATGAGTTCCAGCAAGATTTCTTGCTTGCTGGCGAAGTGGTAGTGGACCGGGCCCGGCGTGAGGTCTGCCACAGCTACACCCTCTATCTTAGTTGGTTAGTTGACCGAGTTGGTCGATTGACCAAGTATAGGCGGGAGCGTCATTACGTCAAGCGCCTCGGACGGTCCTGGCGATTGCCTCCTTGGAATGTGGCGACGTTTCCCGACGAAGCCCCACTAGCTCAGACGGCCTCGTATGAGCGCAACGTCATCATGAAATGCCTCGTTTGCGAGCTGAACGGCTTCGAGCAGTGCGTCGGCCGATCGCTCGATGTTCTCGTCTTCGAGCGCATCGACGAGTTCGTCGTGGCCGAGGTACTCGAAGAGGCCGTCGGTGCCCAAGAGGAGTTGGCCTCGAGCGGGCAGGGGACCGATCGGGGTCGGGCTACACTGGCCGGTGCCCAATCGTGGAGTGCGAACTTGGGCGGCCGTCAGTTCGATAGGCGCGCCATGGCCGTCGGCGAGCCAGGCTCCGGAGTCTCCGACGCTCGCACCGGCGAGGAGGCCATCGCGGACGTAGATGATGACCGCTGTCGATTCGCCGGCGTTTTGCGTTCGGTAGAGGTCGCGATCGATGTTGCTTAGGCATTCGCACCACGTCCAAGGGTCGAGCAGGTCATCGGGACGTTCGCCCGCCCAGGTCGGCACGGCAGCAATGAAGTGTTCGGCCGCCGTTCGACCGCCGCCAACTCCGCCGGCGCCGTCTGCGATGACAAAGAGCAGCCCGTCGTCGAGTTCCATGGCGTGGGCTCGGTCCTCCGAGGGACCTGGAGATGTTCGAATGGAGGTATCGGAAGTGGTCAGCATGAGTTCGTGTTCGCCGGAGAATCGCGTCACGGTGCATTAATCACATCATAAGATTACGCATCGACAACGAGCCTATCATGGAGTCGCAGCATCGGCGGGCGTGGAAAACCGGCAAGGCGTGCAGCAACCCGACCCAAGGCGGCGCCGTCCAGCCGCCGCGCCAAGCGGTTTCCAGCGAGGCCATGTAGCTGAGGGTTCGCACGAGGCGTAGCCGAAGGGCGTACCTTCAGCCAGAGTTTCAGCCACGGCGGCCGGCGAAACGCTCCAGCATCGCGACAGTCGATTCGAGCAGCGTGCGTCCGGGCGCATCCTCCGCAACTCGATACCGGGGCAGGGTGGCATCCTCCCGTGCCGCCTCAATATACTCCTCGCGGCCGATCTCCTCGTCATCGATGAAGAACTTCGGGTACCCTCCAACAAGCTCCTCATCGTCCCACTCTCGAAAAATACCGTGGCGCAGGTTCTGCTTGTAGTGCTCCTCCCTCCATACGCGGCCGCCGTCAAAGTCATCCCACACACGCTCGTAGCCGTGGACCTTGCCGTCGCGATACTCACGCTCTTCGGCCAGTAAGCCCGTGTTGTAGTTGTACCAGAGGTCGGTGCCCGTCCCGAGAGTCATCTCGTACTGGCCAAGGACGCTGCCGTCGGCCAAATACTGCGTGGCGACGCCGTGCTCGAGTCCATCGATGTAGCGCGTGATAAAGCTCAGATGGCCGTCTTGGAACTCGTACCAAGGGCCGTGTGGCTGATTGCCTCGAAAGTGATTCTGCGCCTCCAATTCACCATCTTCGGACCAGTGACGGTTTCCGACATACTCGCCGTCGACGTAGTACTCCGTGCGGTACGGCTTTCCATTCTCGTGACGCTCGTCGATCACCTCTTCGGCACCAGCCGGAAACGTCTCGATGTCGTGTTCGAAGGTCTCCATTAGCTACGCCCCTACTCGAAAAGATGCTGAAAGTAACGCTCTCGGTGATTCAGAAAGTCGCGGGTGAGTTGGTAGTGGTCGGTCTCCTCGTACTCGACCTCCTCGATCCCATCCTCGGAGAAAAGAAAGATTGTTGCCTGCGGGAAGGCCATCAAGATGGGCGAGTGCGTGGCGATGATAAACTGCGAGTCCTGCTCGACCAATTCGTGCATGCGCGCCAGAAACGAGAGTTGTCGCTGGGGCGAAAGAGCGGCCTCCGGCTCGTCGAGCAGGTATAGTCCCTGCGGCCCGAAACGGTGCAGCACCAGGTTCAGGAATGACTCGCCGTGTGATTGCTCGTGAGGGGAGCCACCATAGAATCCAGTGCTGTTATGCTCTTCCAGGGCGGTTGCGACGTTGTAGTAGCTCTCGGCGCGCAGGAAAAACTCGGTCTGCTCGCGGCGCGCATTTCGCACGGTGCGAAGCACTTCGTGCAGATTCGACTCAGATGAACGGGTCGCAAACCTCAGATTCTTGCTGCCGCCCTCCGGGTTCATGCCGAGCACTGCGGCGAGCGCCTCGATGATGGTCGACTTGCCACTGCCGTTCTCGCCGACGAAGAAGGTCACCTTCGGGTCGAAGGCGAGCCCGCCGAGCTGGCGCACGGCCGGGATGGAGAACGGATAGTTGTCCCAGTCCGGTTCGACTTCGTCACGAAAGACGACGGTGCGTAAAAATCCCTGCTGCATTTGGTATCCCGGGGCTGGCGGCTGCGGTGCGTGCTGCAGGCTACCGAAGCTGGGCGGCTGCTAGCAAGGAGATGATGCGACGGAGGGGCCCGGTCCATTGGCTGTTGGAGATAACTCGACAGTGTGCAACTCCGCGGCAGAGTCGCGGCGGGAGTCGAAATGAACCTCGACGCTCTCACCACATGGCCGGAATGGTACATCGGCTCTTGAAGGGGAGCAGAGGCGTCCTTGCTTGGTGAGGCGGCCCCTCCGTCTCGCGCTGGAAAGCGCGCTCGGCACCTCCCCGCGGCCTGCAGTGCGGCCCGGGGAGGGGGATTGCGCCTCTGAACCACTTTCTTTTCCTGCAATCCCCCTCCCCGAGGCGTGGTTCACCCTGCGGGGAGGTGTCGGCGCGGCGTAGCCAAGCCGACGGAGGGGACCGGTCAACTGGCAAGGGATGCCATCACGCAAACAAAAAGCCCCGAAGGTCGTGTCGACCTTCGGGGCTTTTCCGAGTGGGCGTACCTGGGTTCGAACCAGGGACTTCTTCCGTGTGAGGGAAGCGCTCTCCCGCTGAGCTATACGCCCTCGGGGCGAACTGAATTAGCACACACAGTTCGCCCCGTGCAAGTACTTTTTTTCAGATTCAGAAGTACAGGCGGTAGCCGGCGTCGATGACGACTGCTCCGGTATTCGAATCACCGGTGATGCGCTGGTTGAGATCACTCCACCCGAACTCGAGCGCTCCATAAATGGTGCCCGGGCCGACGGCGAAGTCCGCGCCGCCGCCAAACACAAGACCGTACTCGTCGTTGGTCTGGGTGTTGGTGCCGAAGTCTTGGCCGTCGTTGCCCGAGGCGACCATTTCGGCCTCCATGAAGTAGGCGCGCGGGCCGATCATGCCGTAGGCGCTGATGAACTCGCCGGGGGGCATGAAGCGCCACAGGGCGTACAGCTCCAGGACGAGCATGCGCTGGGTGAGTTCCCAGTCGTAGTCGCCGGCGGTGTCCGCGGTGGGGTCGCCCAGGTTGGGGTCGGTGCCGGTGCCGTCGGCGCCCGGTTGGGTGTACATGAGGTCGAGGCCAATCTCGATGGGGCGCTCGAAGCCGGCGAGGTCGATCGGCAGGATATAGCCTGCCGATAGGCCGAAGACCGGCCAGGTGCCCAGGTCGCTCGTGAGCTGCGGGAAGAGCGCGCCGACGTGGGGGGCGACCACGATGGAGTTCGTGGCGGCCGGGTGGTCCGACTCGGGTTCGACCTCGACCGCGGCGTCTGCGTCGGTTTCCGGTGCAGGTTCGGCTTCGGGGGCTGCCTCCGCCTCGGCTTCGGGCTCGGCCTCGGCTTCGGGCGCGGCTTCCGCTTGAGGGGCGGCGTCGCCGCCTTCGGGCGGTCCGCCTACCTGCTGGGCAAACGCGTTGCCGGACAGGGTCAGGCCGGCGGCGAGCAGCGCGGCGCTGAGAATCTTGAGTTTCGTCTTCATTGTATCTCCTAAACTTCTCGTGCTTTCACAGGTCTTGCGTTCCGGTTACCGCTACGACCCGCGCCGGCCGAAACCGGCGCGGGTCATCCGGTCTTAGGGCGTGCCGCCCAGGACCGAGTAGTCGGTGGTGTCGAGCACGGCTCCGGTGCCGGTGTCGTAGCCACCGGTCAGGTAGAAGAAGCCGTTGTACGACACGTAGCCGGGAAGCGCGCGCAGACGCAGGTTGACCTGCGACAGCGAGTTCCAGCCGACCAGGTCGGGGGCCGTGCAACCCTCGGCGGGGTTGCAGATCTCCGAGGAGTCGGCGGTGGTGTTGGTCGAGCCGGCGTCACCGCCGGCCACGGCGACCGCGTTGTTGGCGATCGCTGCGCCATACTCGGCGCGGCTGCGCTGGTTGTCGTCGACTTGCGTCCACGCGCCCAGTGAGCCGTCGGGGTTGACCAACGCCGCTTCGTTGCGACGGGTGACCGTGCCTCCCTGGTCGCCGCCCATCACGTAGACGTATGAGTCGGTGACCAGCGAGTTCTGCGGGGTGGCCGCCAGCGCGGGCATCTTCCAGCGTGCGATGCTCAGCACGTTGGTCGCGTCCTGGGTGACCGGCGAGACTGCCTGGTCACGCGGGCCGTTGACGGTGACTGCGAAGTACTCGTAGTCGCCGAAGACGCTGGTGCCGTCGCCACCGCCGGCGGCGTACACGAAGTACTGGCCGGGGGTGTCCGGGTCGGGCGCGAACGTCACGCCGTGGTGATAGCGGGCCACGTCGAGCGCCAGCGGGTTGCCCGCCGTGTCGGTGGGCTGGTGCCAGGCGCCCAGCGAGCCGAGCGGCAGGGGCGTGGCGCCCGTGGTGGGCGTGTCCGCGCCGGTGTCGGTGTAGGTGACCGGTCCGCCGTTTTGCGGGGCGGGCACGGTCGCCAGCAGCTCCTCGGTGCCGACGGGCTGGTCGGGGGTGGCCGTTCGGTACACGCGGTACTCGACCGCGTCGGGGAACGACGCCCAGGTCAGCTCGACCTTGAGGAAGTTGAGCGGGATGCTCACCGGCTGCGGCTCGCTGGCCAGGGTCTCACCGCCGGGGTTGTGGGCTGCGCTCGTGTCGAGCACCGCCGAGACCCGGTAGTAATAGGTACCCGGGTCGTTACCCACGATGCCCTCGCCGAAGCCAAGCTCCAGGTTGGTGATCTCGGGCACGTCGAGCGGGTCGAGCACGTTGGCGCGAATGACCTTCGTGGTCGCTCCGTTGGGACCTTCGTAGCCGCCGACGGCGTAGATGAAGTCGTCGACACGCACCGCCTCGGTGTGGGTCAGACCCACGGGCAGCTCGTTTTGAGCCACGTTGAGGTTGTACGGCTTGGGCATCGTCCACCAGGCGGTGGGGTTGCCGAAGCGGTCGAGCTGGCTTGCCTCCATCGAGGTCAGCGCGTTGGCGCTCGCGCCGTCATCGCCGCCGAAGGCGTAGATGAACTTGGCGCGCCTGGACGGCTGGCCGCTCGACATGAGCGGGTCGCGTCGGGCGGTGACCAGGTTCGGGCCGGCCTGGAAGCTCACGAAGTTGCCGGCCGGGTTGAACACGGTGACCGGCGAGTACTCCGCGTAGGTGCCGTCGTTGCCGTTGGTGACCACGATGTAGCACGACGACAGGTGCGACAGCGGGTTGGTGTCCACGGTCACGTCGATCGTGGTGGTGGTGAAGCCCACGCGGGTGATCGGCGCGGCGGTGGTCGTCGTGCCGTCGTTGCAGAACGCCTCGACGGTCGGGTCGCGGAAGTTGTCTCCCTCGATGGTGACCGGAAGCGCGGCTTCGCCGGTGGGCCAGGAGCCCGGGGTGACCGTGTCGACCAGGGGCGGCGGATCTTGGGTGATCTCGAAGGCGCCCAGGGCCGGGTCGTTCGGGTCGGTCAACAGGCCGACGGTGCCGTCGGGGTTGACCACGATGACGTCGTACTGACCCACGGGCATGCCGGTGGGCACGATGCCGTTGAGCTCGGTGGCGTCGACGAATTGCAGGGCGCTCAGCTCGGTGGCCAAGGTCGTCGGCCCGGCGTTGACCGGGTTGATGTAGACGCGCGGGGTGGCCGCGAACTGCACCTGGCCCTGCGGAGCGGGGTCGGTGGCGGTCACGGTGACGCCCGTCGAGCTGCTCGTCCAGCCAAAGGGCGGGTCGATGTTGTCGACGGCGACGGTCAACTCGTCGGTGACGGTGAGCAGGTCGTTGCCGGTGCCTGCGCAGTTGACGTCGTCGGTGACCGTGATGTCGAAGACGTCCGAGGTACTACCCTGCGCCAAGATGCCCGCGGGGATGGTCGCCTGGACGACGTTGGGGGTGTTCGGGTCGAAGTTGATGGCGACCGAGGTCGCGTTGCCCTGGCTGTCGGTGATGGTCACATCCGAGATGCTGCCACCCTCGAGGCCGGACAGGTAGACCTTCACCTGGGTGTTGATGCCGTTGTAGGCCACCGGCGGGTCGACGTAGAAGACCTGCGGGCCGGCCACGACCGTGATCGGCTGGCTGAAGTCCGACGAGCACGTCGACGGGTTGGTCACCGTCAGGGTGCGGTCGCCGGGGGGAAGCCCCGAGGTCCAGGTGGCCGTCGCCGAGGTCGACGAGGTGACCGTGACCGTGTCGGCGTCGATGCCGGCGATGTCGACGGTCATGCCTTGCTCGAAGTTCTGGCCGTCGATCTGGACGCTGCCACCGTCGCGGCAGATGCGCAGCGGGGTGACCGCGGTCACGATCGGGGCGGGCTCGACGGGAAGCGTGAAGCTCGTGGGCTGGCCACAGTCGGCCGGCGCCGGGTTCTGCAGCTCGAAGAGCATGTCGACGTCGCGCTCGCTCGAGGGGACCTCGACGGTCAACTCGGTGCAGCTTTCGACGGCGTAGGTCGGGTTGGTCACGCTCGTGCAGTTGGCCGTGCCGGTGACGATGGCGGCCACGCCGTTGACGGTGACGGTGGGGTTGGTGCTGTCGATGACCAGGAAGTTGGTGCCGGTCAGCGTCACGCTGCCGCTTCCCTGGAAGGCGGTGTCGTTCGAGCAGACCAGGTCGGGCTGCGCGGCGGTGATCGTCGGGGCGCCGGCTTCGACCACGGGCGCGGTGCTGCTCGACGGACAGTCGAGCGGGCCCGGGTTGATGACGCTGGCGTCGTAAGTGCCGCTGGTCAGGTCGGCTTCGGGGACGGTGACCGTCAGGCTCGTGCAGCTCTCCACGCGCGCGGTCGCCGTGGTGCACGTCGAGGTGTCGACGGTGGCCGTGTAGGTGGCCGTGCCGATCTGGACCTGCGGGGCGTTGCCGTCGACGACGAAGAAGTTGCTGCCGTCGATGGTCAGCTCGGTGCCGCCTTGCTGGTCGCAGTACAGCGACGGGTTGACCGCGCTGACCTGAGCGACGCCGAAGACGTCGACGTCCGTGGTGCTACCCGAGGCGCAGCCGCCGCCACCGGGGTTGGTGACTTCGATGGCCTGCGCGCCCTCGGCGAGGGTGCCTGCGCTGGCCAGGACTTCGAGCTCGGTGCACGTCTCGATGGCGGTGCCGGTCACGACCGTGCAGCCGTTCGCCGCGGTCGTCTGCACCGAGGTGCCGCCGATGGTGACCGTGGGCAGCTCGCCGGTGGCCGTCTTGGCAAAACCGGTGCCTGCGATGGTCAGGGTGGTGTCGGCGGTCTCGTTACACGCGATCGCTTCGGTCACGCCGCTGACCGTGGGCGGCGCGAGCGCCACCAGGCTGGTCGAGTCGGTCGAGTTGCAGCCGACCGGGCTCGGGTTGGCCACTCCGACCACGTGCGTGCCCGTCGAGATGTCCGACGCAGGGATGTCGAGCGTCAGTCGCGAGCAGTTGTAGACGGTGTTGGCCGTCACGCTCGTGAGTTGGGTGCAGTCGTTGGTGGTGTCGGCGGTGGCGGTGTGGGCCACGCCGTCGACCGTAACCGTCGGGGTGGTGCCGTCGAAGACGATGAAGTCTTGGCCGGTCACTTCGACCGAGCCGCCGGCGTCCGAGCAGATCGGGTTGGGCTGGATGGCCGCAACCGTCGGGGCCGGGTGGATGGTCAGGTCGGCGGTGTTCGTCGAGGTGCACGCGGCGCTGTCGGGGTTGACCACCGACACCTGGACCACGCCCGGAGCGATGTCGTCCTGCGGGACGGTGAAGCTCAGGCTCGTGCAGGTGTCGACGCTGCGGCCGTTGACCGTGGCGTTGGTGCAGCTCGAGGTGTCGACGGTGGCCGCATAGGTCTTGCCTGCGACCTGTACGGAGGGCTGAGCGCCGTCGATGACCAGGAAGTCGGCGCCGTCGACCACAAAGCTCTTCTCGCCCTGGGCCACACACGCGATCTCTTCGGTGATGCCGTTGACCGTCGGCGGGGGCACGATGTTCAGGTTGCCCTCGGTCGACGAGCAGTTGGCTTCCAGCGGGTTGGTCACGCTCACGGCGTGGTCGCCGGCGGCCAGATCACCCTGCGGGATGACCACCTCGAGGGTGGTGCAGATGCGCGTGGGGCGCTGCAGGCCGTCGTCCTGGAGCGGCGCGTCGGTGCAGTTGCCGATATTGGCCGCGTCGTAGACGTTGCCGCCGATGGTCACCGTGGGCCAGTGGGCCGTGTTGGTGTCGTCGGTGATCTCCAGGAAGTTCTCGCCCTCGACGAGCATGGTGTTGTCGCCGTCGGCGGTGCAGATGGGCTGCGGGGTGATGTTGGTGAACGTCGGCGGGCCGGCCACGTAGTACTGGACGTCCTCGGTGCTCGAGCACGCCGCCGTCTCCGGGTTGATGACGGTGATGGCGTGGTTGGTGTCCGGGTCGACCGCGGCGGTCGGAAGCGTGACGGTCAGCGTGTCGCACGACTCGACGCTCTCGGCGGTCGGGTCGCCGTCGGTCTGCTCGACCGCGGTGCAGTCGCTCAGCGCGTCGGCGTCGTAGGTGTTCGGGCCGATCTGGACCTGCGGCAGCGTGCCGTCGATGTTCAGGAAGCCGAAGCCGGTGACCGTGACGGTCTTCGACTCTTCGGCCACGCAGCTCGGCTCGGGCTGGGCGTCGGTGACCGACGGGGGCGGAACCACCGTCAGCGACAGCGCCTCGGTGCTCGAGCAGCCTGCGGGCTGCGGGTTCTCGACGACCACGTCGAGCTCGGCGGAGCGCTCGCCGTCGCCGATGGCGGCCTGATGGTCGTCGGCCGCGATGGCGAAGGTCAGCTCGGTGCAGCGCTCGGCGGTCTGGTTGACCAGCCCTTCGATGGGCTCGCAGCCGCTGGCGTCGCTCGCCGTGTAGGCGGTGTCGCCCACGGTGACGGTGGGCATGGCCACGTTGCCGTCGGCGTCGGTCACGCGGATGAAGTTCTCACCCGAGACGCTCATGTCGGCGTACTCGTTTTGCTCCGAGCAGATGGGCTCGGAGTTGACGTCGGTGACCGTGGGCGGCGCGACCACGAGGAAGCCGGCGGTGTCTTCTTCGGGCTTGCTCGAGCAGGCGGCCGGCTCGATGTTGTTGACGGTGACCTGCTGCTGGCCCGGCTCGAAGTCGCCCTCGGCGACCGTGATCGTCAGGCTCTTGCAGACCTGGTGGGTGCCGAACGCGCTCGAGAGCAGCTCGCGGCAGTCGTTGGCCTCGTCAATCTCGTAGGTCTTGTCGCCGATGGAGACGGTGGGCGTCTCGCTGTCGCTGACCAGGAAGTGATCGCCCTGGACCTCGACGCTGCGCTCGCCCTGGGCGACGCAGGCCATGTCGGGGATGACCCCGGTGACCGTCGGGCGCGGCAGTACGCCGAAGGCGCCCTCGGCGGTCGCCGACTCCCCGTTGGGGTTGGTGATCGTGACGTCGAAGCTGCCCCGAGGAAGGTCGAGGTCGGGGTCGATGTAAAAGGCCAGCGTGTTGCTGTCGATCCACTTGACGTGGGACTCGTCAGCGATATCGCTCGCCTCGAGCGTCTTGGTATACACGGTCTCGGTCGTCAGTTCGTCGCCCTCGATGGTGGCGCTGCGGGTCAGCGTCACCGTCGGGAAATCGACCGATGGGTCGTTGAGTGAGTCGACGACCAGGGGACTGAACTCTTCGCCGGATACGGTGATCCAGCTCTCGACTTGTTCGTTGCAGACGAATCCCGGATCGAACGTCGGCGCCAGCGTATCTCCTGCTGGCACGCTCGGTGCGGGACCCTCTACCTCCTCGGCACAGCCGGACAGCCCTATGAGCAGGGCCGTGGCCAGTGCGAGGGAACCTCGTACATCGCGAAACATCAAACTCCTCCTTACGGCGACAACGTTGAAGACGGTCTGACTGTGTTCTTGTTACCTTCAGTATACAGACCGATGGTGCACCAAATTGTATGGTTGCTAGACATTCTGCTGTTTATATTACGCAGATGAGCGGGGATCGCTCAACCGTGGAAGGATAAAAAATCGTATGCGCTTAGAATACACCTCCGCGTTCCCTCGAAGTACCTTCGATGTTCGACCTATGTCGTGTCGGACCCATATTTCAGACGGATGGGCTGGCGGCGATGACGACGCCGTCGAACACCTTCGACAGCCCCCCTGCTCGCAAAGGGAAGTATCCCTGCATTTGGTGTAACGACGATGTCCCATTCCTCCCAAAACCGAAGCAGCTCGCCCGTGCTTCTCATCGAGGATGACAACACTCTGCGCGAGAGCCTCGAGATGCTCTTGGAGCTCAAGGGCTACGAGGTCATCGCAGCGCGCAACGGCAAGGAAGGCTTGCAGCTGCTCGAGGAGCACGGCGAGGTGTGCCTGATCGTGCTCGACTGGATGATGCCGGTGATGAGCGGGCGCGACTTCCTCGACGTCGTCTCCGAGCACGAGGCGTTCGGCCATATCCCGGTGATCGTCGTCTCCGGGTTTGCCGGCTTCGATAAGACCCTTCCTGTCGACTACCTGTCGAAGCCGATCGATACGGCCGCGCTCATTTCCAAGATACGTACTCAGTGCAGCTAGGCGGGCCCAGTCATGGATCGAAGCTCCGACAGTTCGGGCTCGGATGAGCCACGCAGTTTTCTTGTCGGCGGCGGGGAGATGGCCGAGCTCATCGCCCAGAAGGACTGGTCCGAGACGCCGCTGGGGCCCATCTCCCAGTGGCCGACCACCCTCAAGAACGCCGTCTCGTTGTGCCTGGCGTCGACCTTTCCGGCCACGGTCATGTGGGGCGAGGAACTCGTCTACGTCTACAACGACGCCTATCGCGCCATCCTCGGGCCGGCCAAGCACCCCCAGGCGCTCGGGCGCACCCAGCACGAAAACTTCCCGGAGATTCGCGACTTCACCGAGCCGCTCTTCAACCGCATCTGGCGCACCGGCGAGGGCGAGCTCTACGAAGACCTGTTGGTGCTGCTGCAGCGCGAGGAGGGCTTCGCCGAAGAGGTCTACGTGACCGCCGACCACGCGCCCATCCACGACCCGTCGGGCGAGCGCGTCGGGATCTTCCACGCGCTGCTCGAGACGACCGGCGCGGTGGTCGGCGCGCGGCGCCTGGAGACGTTGTCGGCGTTGGGCGAGCAGACCTCGCAGGCCGGGGGCGTCGCCGAGGTCTGCGAGGTGGCGACCGAGGTGCTCGCCGACAATCGCCAGGACGTGCCCTTTGCGCTGCTCTACCTGGTCGACGAGGCCCAGACGGCGGCGTCGTTGCAGGCGACGCTCGGCGTCGAGGCCGGGTCCGCTGCCGCGCCGCGCCGCATCTCCTTCGACGCCCGGGACGATCCCTGGCACATCGCTCGCGCCGTGGACGAGCGCGCCACCCAGCATCTCGACACCACCGACTACGCCGCGCTCCCCGATGAGCCCTGGTCCGAAGCACCCAACGAGGCGCTCGCGCTGCCCATCAGTTCGGCGTCGGGCGACTCGATCGGGGCGGTCCTCGTCGCCGGGGTCAGCCCTCGGCGGCGCCTGTCGAACCAATATCGCGACTTCTTCGAGCTGGTGGCGCGCCAGTTGGGCACCGCCATCGCCTCGGCCCACGCCCTCGAGGAGGAGCGAAAGCGCGCCGAGATGCTCGCAGAGCTGCACCGCGCCAAGAACACCTTCTTTAGTAATATCAGCCACGAGTTTCGCACCCCGCTCACGTTGATGCTCGGGCCGCTCGAGGACGCCCTGAACGACGCGCAGGCCCCGCTGCCCGACGCCCAGCGCGACCGCGTCGACCTCGCCCGGCGCAACGCCGAGCGGCTGCGCAAATTGGCGAATACCTTGCTCGACTTCTCGCGCATCGAAGCCGGGCGCGTCGAGGCGCAATTCGAGCCGACGGACCTGGGGGCGTTCACCGCCGACTTGGCCAGCAGCTTTCGCTCGGCGGTCGAGAAGGCCGGCCTCTACTTGGAGGTCGCCTATCCCGACGACGGCGAGCCCGCCTGGGTCGACCGGCGCATGTGGGAGAAGATCGTGCTCAACCTGTTGTCGAACGCCGTCAAGTTCACCTTCGAAGGGGGCATCGAGGTCGAGCTTGGCTGCGAGGAGGGTCGCTGGACCCTGGAGGTGCGCGACACGGGCACGGGCATTCCGGCCGGCGAGGTCCCGCGGCTCTTCGAGCGCTTCCACCAGGTGCAGGGCGCCCAATCGCGTACCCACGAGGGCTCGGGCATCGGGCTGTCGCTGGTCGCCGAGCTCGCCAAGCTGCACGGGGGCCGGGTCGAGGTCGAGAGTGAAGAGGGCCAGGGGAGCACCTTTCGGGTCGTGTTGCCTGCGGGCAAGGAGCACCTGCCGGCCGAGCAGGTCGCGAGCGAGCCCGACGTCGCGCCGGTGCACGGCGAGACCACCGACGAGATCGCGCGCCAGTTCACCGAAGAGGCCGAATTGTGGAGCCGAACCGACGAGCGCGAGGCCCCGGGGGAGGTGGCCTCCGAGCCCCTGGAGGCGATTCTCGTCGTCGACGACAACCCCGACATGCGCCGCTATATCGCCAATTTGCTGCGTCCCCACTGGCCGGTGCTCACCGCCGGCGACGGCGAGGAGGCGCTGCGGCTCATCGACGAGGCGCCTCCGGCGCTCGTGTTGAGCGACGTGATGATGCCGAAGATGGACGGCTTCGAGCTGCTCGCAAGGCTCCGCGAGCACCCCATGTTGGCGCAGACGCCGGTGATCTTGTTGTCGGCGCGCTCCGGCGAGGAGTCGGTCGTCGAGGGGCTCGAGCGCGGCGCGGACGACTACCTCGAAAAGCCGTTTTCGGCCGCCGAGCTGCTGGCGCGAGTGCGCACCCACCTCGAGCTGTCCCAGTTGCGCCGCGACTTCGAGGCCGAGCGCGAAGCCTCGCGAGCCCGCGACGAGTTCATGCAGCTCGTCGCCCACGAACTGCGCACGCCCCTGAGCTCCCTGCGCTTGCAGCACGAGCTGCTCGACGAGCTGAGCTCGCGCGACGATCTGGCGGATTTGCCGCCCAAGATGCTCCAGAAGGTCGCCTCGCGCGCCGGCACCCAGGTCGAGCGCATCTCGAAGCGCGTCCAAGACCTGCTCGACATGTCGAGCATCGTCCACCGCGGCCTGGAGCTCGACCGCGCCGAGACCGACCTCGCCGCGCTCGCCGCCGAGGTCGTCGCGAGCTTCGAGCTCGAGGCACGACAAGCCGGCAGCGAGCTCACCCTCGACGCTCCCGAACCGGTGGTCGGAGACTGGGACGCCGATCGCCTCGACCAGGTGCTGACCAACCTCATCGACAACGCGCTGACCTACGGCGAGGGCGAGCCGGTCCGCGTCCAGGTGACGCAAGAGCAGGGCGAGGCGGTGGTGCGCGTCATCGACCGGGGCATCGGCGTCAGTCAGGCCGACCAGGACCTGATCTTCGAGCGGTTTGGCCGCGCCGTGCCCACCGAGCACTACGGCGGGCTGGGCCTCGGCCTGTATATCTCGTGCGAGATCGCCCAGGCGCACGACGGCACCATCGAGGTCGACAGCGCCGAAGGGGAGGGGAGCACCTTTACGGTGCGTTTGCCCAATGACTAACCGAGGATTGCGACGACGAGGAGATCATGGGTGAGCAGACGACGAGTTGGGTCGGCCGGGGGCTGGCAGCAGTGCTGTGCCTCGGCTTTCACGCGACGGCCATCGCCCAAGAGAGGGCCGGGGACACCTACACGATTTCGAAGGACGACAGCCTGCTCTACGTGCAGATCTACAATGACCCGGACACCCTCGGGTCGCGCTTCGCGCACAACCACGTGATTCGCGCCGGCGGGTTCGACGGCCAGGTGCGCTTCGACGCGCAGCGGCCGCGAAGCTGCGAACTCGCCCTGCGCGTGCCGGCGCGCGAGTTGGTCGTCGACGAGGCGTGGCTTCGCGAGCAGGTGGGCTACGACAAGAGCATCGGCGACGACGACCGCAAGGAGGTGCGCGGCTCGATGCTCGACGAGGGGCAGTTGAACGCAGCCGAGCACCCGGTGATCGAGCTTCGCGCGAGTGATTGCCGACCCGTCGGGGAAAGCGACGTCTACGAGGTCCGCCTGACCGTCGAGGTGCGCGGCGAGGCGGCCACTCGCCGGGTGCGCGTGCAGATGCAGACCGACGGAGACGAGTTGACCGCACGCAGCGCCTTCAACATGGAGCACGCCGACTTCGGCATGGAGCCGTACTCGGCCCTCTTGGGCGCGGTCAAAAACGCCGAGCCCATTCGGTTCGTCGCACGCATCGTCGCGAAGCGCGGCGAGTGAGCGCAAAAGACCACCAAAGGCCAAATCGAGCGTCGACTCGGCCCGCGTGCGCGCACCAACCCCGCGCTCGTTCGCCAACTTGGCCTCCTCGACAGCACCAAACCCGCGCTGGTCCGCCAGGACGCACTTGTTTCCGGAACCAACCCCGCGCTGGCCGAGCAGAACGCACTTGTTTCTGGAACCAACCCCGCGCTGGCCGAGCAGAACGCACTTGTTTCCGGAACCAACCCCGTTCTGCTCGGCCAGCTCGCCTTTGTGAGCCTCACAAACGCCAACCCGCGGGCCAGCGCGGGGTTGGTTGGCGAACCAAGCGCCCACCCAAAAACCAGCGCCGGCTTGGTTCCAGCGCGCGCGCCAACCCGCGGGCCAGCGCGGGGTTGGTTGGCGAACCAAGTGGCTTTGGCCGGGGGCAGGTCCTTGTTCGGTGCGTGGGCATCTTGCCCTCGCAAGCGAGAGCTGGAAGCACTCGCACCGAAAGCGCGCGAATCGTTCGGTGCGTGGGCATCTTGCCCTCGTAAGCGAGAGCTGGAAGCGCTCGCACCGAAAGCGCGCGAATCGTTCGGTGCGTGGGCATCTTGCCCTCGTAAGCGAGAGCTGGAAGCACTCGCACCGAAAGGCGGAAGATGGCCGTACGCCCCTACAACCAGCGCTGGAACCGCCGCCTCCAGTGACGGCGACCTTTTGCGTGGTAACATGGTGTCTGACACCATGTTAGCGGTTCCATGAGATGAGGCTGCGATGCGTCCGTTCGAACATACAGATTTCTGCCGGAGCGTGTGGCTTCTGGCTTTGCTGAGCCTTCCTGCCGGCCTCGGATGTGACAAGCCGACGGAGCCGGCCGAGCCTGCGACGCGAGCCGAGGCGCCGCAGGCGCCGCCGGCGACCGACGAGTCGGCCGCGCCTGGCGAGGCCGACGGGGCCGCCCCGAAGCCGACGGAGCCAACGAAAAACAAGCCGCCGAAAAACAAGCCACGCGACCCGCTCGGGGCGCTGTTGGGCGCGATTTGCGACGCCGGCGAAGCCACCGAAAAGGGCTGCAAGGCGTGTCCGGAGTTCACGCTACAGAAGGATGACGACCAGCCCTTCCGGCTCGTGGCGAGTGCCGGCGTCAAGCTCACCTCACCGACCGCTCGAGAGCGGTTGGTCACGTTCCAGGGGTGCACGACTCACTCGGCCAATGACCGCTGGACGGTGTTGGTCGCCAGGCGCGGCGACCGATGGCGGCGAATCACCGAGCTGGCCAATACCGACGTCGACGAGTGCGAGCGCCTCGCGAACGCGGACGGCCGGGAGATGGTCGCCTGCGTGCGTCGAGACGCGGCGCGTGGCACCAACACAACAGGCGTGCATGCGCTGATCGGCCGGTCCGGCGGAGAGGTCTCGACGAAGATGCTCACCTCCGTCGAAGGCAGCCCCGGCAAGTGTCAGCAGGGGACCTACCGACTCGACGAACTTCGCGACGTCTACGGAGAAGATGCCGACGGCGATGGGGACGACGACCTGCATGTCACGATCGACAAACGCAATGGCCGGGTCCCCGACCACCTCGAGAGCACCTGCTCGCAAGGGTTTTATGCGCCTCGCGACGCGGAGCGGTTTGTGTTCGTGAACGAGGGAAATGAGTTGAAGTGCTGCCGTTGACGCCGCCCGCCGACATCGAACGCCGCCGTAACACGATGACTGACACCATCTGGGCGGAGCTAGGTGTGCCAGCTTTAGTTGAAGGCCTTGCTGGTTAGTGACGCCCGCTATAATCGGCACCCTGAACGACGGGCGCAAACTACGATTTTGGGGCGGACGAGCTGTGGCTGCCGAGCGAGACGGTCGTATGGACGACGAGCCACGTGGCTTATCGGCAATTTGCACCGCCACGCAGATGCGCCGCGAATCGTCCGCCCCTGCAACCAGCGCTGGAAGCGCTGCCTCCAGTGACGGCGACCTTGTGCGACAGCCTCGGGATACCGCGCCCGCGACCGCGACCGCGCCCCGTCGTTTGAGTTGCAGGGCGTTCGGGGGACGGCGCGAAACGAGCGGGCAGAGCGACCGCATTGCAGGTGAAAGACGGGTCGCGGTCGCGGGCAGGGGCGCGGTCGCGGAGTGTCGCCCGAAACACGATGACTGACACCATTCGGGCGCAATGATCGAGTTGCGGGTATCCTTCGCAGCTCGATGAGGCAGCCGCCCCACCGGGCTTGTCCCAGTGGACGGAAAGCCTGAAAGCTAGATGCGTGCCGCCTCCCCCCATGGCGCGCGCAGCGCGCCGAGTCGACGGCCGATCACGGACACGGTCACGGTCACGGTCAAGGTCTCGGCGACGTCCCCTGACTTGCGTAGTGTGCTTCGGCGCGCGAATTGTTCGGTGCGTGGGCATCTTGCCCTCGTCAGCGAGAGTTGGAAGCGCTCGCACCGAAAGCGCGCGAATTGTTCGGTGCGTGGGCATCTTGCCCTCGTTGCAAGGCCGTACGCTCCTGCAACCAGCGCTGGAAGCGCTGCCTCCAATGACGGCGACCTCGTGCGACAGCCTCGAGAAGACCGCGGTCGCGGGCAGGGGCGCGGTCGCGGCAGGGCGGCAGTATGGACGACGAGCCACGTGGCTTATATGCGCATTGCACCGCCACGCAGGTGTGCCGCGAATCGTCCGCCCCGAAATGGCCGTACCGCGAGGGCGTGTAGCTGAGGGTGACGGGCGAGTGGTAATGATAGCTCGTTATTGACAGTTTCGAGGGTGAGTTGTATCCGTGTGGCGATAATGGGATCTCAATAGCGCTCGGGTGACTGCGTCCAGGTGGGCTGAGTTGTCTCACCGAGCCGTTGTCCATTCAGATCCGCCAGCTTACCGACCTCACGGAGATACGAGATGACCTCAACCCAAGAGAACCGTTTGCCCGTCACCGTCCTGTCCGGCTTTTTGGGCGCCGGCAAGACCACATTGCTCAACCACGTGCTCAACAACCGCGAGGGCTTGCGTGTGGCCGTCATCGTCAACGACATGAGCGAGGTCAACATCGACGCCCAGCTCGTCGAGGAGGGGGGCGCGCAGTTGAGCCGTACCGACGAGGAACTCGTCGAGATGTCCAACGGGTGCATCTGCTGCACCTTGCGCGAGGATCTGCTCGCCGAAGTCTCCCGCCTCGCCCAGGAGGGGCGCTTCGACTACCTGCTCATCGAGTCGACGGGCATCTCCGAGCCGCTTCCGGTCGCCCAGACCTTCACGTTCCGCGACGAGGAGGGGATCAGCCTGGGAGACGTCGCCCGGCTCGACACGATGGTGACCATGATCGACGCCAAGAACTTCTTGGAGGATTACCAGTCGCGCGACTTCCTCGAGGACCGCGACATGAGCGCCGGCGAAGGCGACGACCGCACCCTGGTCGACCTGTTGATCGATCAGGTCGAGTTTGCCGACGTCATCATCGTCAACAAGACCGACCTGGTCGACGCCGACCAGATCGACTTGCTCGAGGGCGTGCTCGACAAGCTCAATCCGAGAGCGAAGAAGCTTCGCGCCCAGTTCGGCAAGGTAGCACTGGGAGAGGTCCTGGACACCGGCCTCTTCGACATGGACGAGGCAATGCAGGCGCCCGGCTGGTACCAGGAGCTCGAGGGGAATCACACCCCCGAGACCGAAGAGTACGGCATCTCGAGCTTTGTCTACCGGGCGCACCGACCCTTCCACCCACAGCGGCTGCGCTTGTGGCTAAGCACACGCTGGGAGGGGGTCATTCGCTCGAAGGGCCACTTCTGGCTGGCCAGCCGGATGATCGCCGCCTTTTCCTGGTCCCAGGCCGGCGCCGCAACCCGTGTGGCGCTCGCCGGGGCTTGGTGGGCGGCTACCGACCGTTCGCAGTGGCCCCAGGAGCCCGAGATTCGCGCCATCATCGACGGCAATTGGGAAGAGCCCTTCGGCGATCGGCGCCAGGAGTTGGTGCTCATCGGCGTGGACATGGACGAGGAGCTCTTGCGCCAGGGCTTCGACGCCTGCCTGTTGAGCGACCGCGAGATGACAGAAGGCCCGGCCGCGTGGGCGAACTACGACGATCCCTTCGAGGGATTCGAGCTGCCCGAGAGCCATCCGAGCGCGGCCGAGTGACCCGGCGGTTCATCGGAATGACAGACCATCACCCAACCGCAGGAGAGACCTGTGATGAGCACGCTCGCCAAAAGACTACGAGGAGCAGACGAACCGGAAGGTTCTCATTTTTTCACTGATACCGCCGAAGAGCTGTCACGGATCGGCGATTCCGAAGTCGACGTCGCCATCTGGAGACGTCAGATGGACCCGGCTCTGCGTGAGGCGCTCGACGCGTTCGTCGCCGACTATCCGGCGTTCAACGTACGGGGGAAGATCTCGCGGCGCAGCCCGGATTTGTCAGAGTTCACCGCCCACTTCGAGCAGACCGCGTTGGCCGATTCCGTCGCTGAGGAATTGGAGGCGTTGGTCGAGCGATTCGCCGCCTTGAGCGATGCGCACGAGTTCGAGGCGCGCCTCGAGCTGACGAACCAGCAAAACTGCCCGAAGTTTCACGTCGACCACGTCCACCTCAGGCTTCTGTGCACCCTGGCCGGTCCGGGCACCGAGTGGGTGGCTCGCGAGGACGTGCGCGAGATTCGCCGGCAGTCAACGTGCCGCGATCACCTGCACGCCCCGGCGCACACGATCCGGTGGGCCGAAGCCGGGGATGTCGTCGTGCTGAAGGGACGGCTTGGTAGTCCGTCACGCTCGCGCGACGACTGGTCGCTGCACCGCTCCCCGCAGTTGAAGGCGGGGGAGGCGCGGTTGGTTTTCAAGGTGACCGCCGGCCGTCTGCGCTGAGGAGCAGCCGAGGTAGCCTCCGGCAGGTCGCTTCATGACGCTGCCGAGGCTCAAGCTGGACGCCACATTGTTCGAGCCTCGTCTGGTTTACTCGGGGATGCACTGCGTCGAGTCCTCGGGGTCGACGCGGTAGCCCGAATCGCAGTGGCGTTCGTCGTCGTGCAACTCACCGTGGCCGCCGCACTCTGGGTCGGCATCGGCTTGGTCATCGCCGCAGCTCGAGGCGAACGCCAGGGCGAACAGAACGAAGGCGACGAGTACGGGGCGACGAGTACCGGGCGGAGGGTGCGACTGGTACGGATGGACAGCATGTGAAGCTCCTTAGATAGTTGTAGTTAGTGTGTTTCTGCCCGGCGCCGGTAGCCCTAAATTAAGCATTCTTCGAGGCTGGATACGAGCACGTCTTCGTCGAGGTGGCGCCCGATGAAGACCATCTGGCTGCGCCGCGGCGCGTCGCCCCACGGCTGGTCGGAGCGAGCTTCGAAGAGCTTGTGGACGCCTTGAAAGACCATTCGCGTGTCCATTCCGTCGACGGCAACGATGCCCTTCATCCGAAAGATGTGGGCGCCGTTTAGCATCAGGAAGTAGCGGAGCCATCGCTGCAGCTTCTCCCCATGGAAGGCGCGGTCCCATTCAAAGGCAACCGAACTTACTTGGTCGTCGTGCTCGTGAGCGGACCGGTAGTGGTGCTGGTTGCTCCACTCGACGAGCTGGTCGTCCGGATCGCACAACACCATCGCAAAGTCCCGGGGGGCGCGCTCGGCGAAGATGGCGAGCCGGCTCGGTTGGGCGATTTCGATGTGGAAGTCCTGAGAATTGCGCCCGAGTCGGAGGCTCCAGTGGGTGTCTCCGGGGGCGAGATGGTGAGCGTGACCCACCGGCTGCTCTGGTTGGCTGTAGAGGCGCGTGGCCTTCTCTTGTCCTTCTTCGATGATCAACGCGTCATCGATGCCGACCTCGCCGAATTCGTTCTCGATGATCGCGATGCGTTTGCCGTGTTCGACGCTCAGAATGCGATTGACGAGAGTCGTCTTCCCGGCGCCCAAGAATCCGGTCACGATGGTCACGGGAGTCTTGTCGAAGGACTTACTCATACGCTCTCCTGCAAGTGTGCGAACCGGCGACAGACGGTCACTGGCGGTGACAGTCTTGGCCGCATTGGTGGCATGCCCACAGGTTTCGCACGTGAGCGGAGGTTAGGAGCACGCCGCCTGCGACAGTCAGGATGGTCTCCCAGTGATGGCCCCCCAGCGCGTGGGCCAGCGGATGCGCGGCGCACAGGCCGAGCAGGCCGGCTGCACCGGCCACAAGCACAAAGAGTTCTTTGTGGCTGCGATAGCCTTTCAGCAGAGCGAAGAGCGCAATTGGCACCACGGTGGCGAGCATGCCCCAATGCACGGCGGGGTGGAGCAATGCGTCACCGATGACCACGGGGAGCAGGGATACGGCGATCGGCAGCACCAGACAGTGTGCGACGCACATGCCGGAGAGCACGATACCCGCCGAGTCGAAAGCTTTCGAAGGAACCAGTTGCGTCGGGTTGGTCATCGGTTTTTGGGTGTTCGGGGTGAGTAAACCGACTTCGAACAAGTCAGTGGCGATAGCTGGTTATCGATAGCGGATTGTGGAGGGAAGGTGGTCGGTTGTCAATAATGCAAGTGCGTTATCGTTAGGGGTTCGGCGGCAGACATACTGCCGCCCGAGAAGGCAGGGTGGCAGTTGATTGTATTAGGGCGAAGAGCCGGGTTAGGCCGCTTTGCAGGTGGGGCAGACGCCGTACATCAGGATTTCGTGGCGCGTAACTTCATAGTCCTCGGGGACGATGGACTTGATGTTGGGGCAGCCGGGGATGTCGAAGACGAGGCCGCACGCGTCGCATTGGAAGTGGTGGTGGTGCTCGAGATCGACCGACTCGTAGCGGCTCGGCTCGCCGGGCAGGTCCACCGGGGTCAGCACGCCCTCGTCAACGAAGGCTTTCAAGTTGCGATACACGGTGGCGATCCCCAAACCCGGAACGTGTTCTTGGGCCAGGTCGAGCACCTCTTGGGCGGTCAGCGGCCGCTTCGCTTCGTCGAAGACCTTCTTCATCGCCTCGCGTTGTTCGGTTCGCCGTTCCATATCGTCTGCTCCTCTTTGTTTCGAGTCCGTATCAGGCGCACGACCCTACCGTGTGGGCCCACGCCCATGCAATGCCCGCTGCTCAGTGTGCGGCGCGTACCAGGTACAACAGGCCGGCGCCAAGGACGAAGGCGGCGAAGCGCTGTAGTGTCTCGGTGAGTTTGTCGGCACGCTTGACCTCGGGAAGTAGATCGGCGCCGGCAATATACAGAAAGTTGCCACAGCCGGCCGCAATCAAGAAGTGGGTGTCGACACTGCCTCCGAGCCACCAGGCGATGGCGCCACCCAGGGGAAATGTCAGCGCTGAGACGAAGTTGTAGACCAGTGCGCGCCGCCGCGAGAATCCGGAGTGGACGATGGCGCCGAAGTCGCCGATCTCTTGAGGAATCTCGTGGAGGGCGGCGGCCGTCCAGGCCGCAATGCCTGCGCTGATGTCGACCAGGAAGATGGCGCCCACGGCCAATCCACCCAGGAAGTTGTGAATTCCGTCGGCGACCAGAAGCAATGGCCCCAGCGGCCGAGTGTGTTCCGAAGGAGGCTTGTGGCAGTGGTGCCACTCGAGCAGCTGGTCGAGTGCAAAGAAGCTGGCAAAGCCAACGATGATCCAAAGGAGCATGTCGAGCTGACCGGCCGGACCTTCGAGGGCGTGCGGGAGCATGTGGAAGAACGCACCGCCCAGTAGGGAGCCGGCAGCAAACGCCACGATGACTTTAAGCCACGCGGCGAGGAGTCGCTCGGGCAAGAGGACGAAGAGCCCACCGATGAGCGCGATGGCCGACATCAGGAAGCCGAAGCCCAGAATCCAGATCAGTGTTGGGTCCATCGCATTAACTCCACATTGTCTCAGCCATGCTCGTGAGCGGTATCGCAATGCCCTTCGAGTTCGTGGTGGTCGTGACCGTGGTCGTGGTCGTGGTCGTGGCCGTGGCCGTGGCTGTGGCCGTGGTCGTGGCCGTGGTCGTGGCCGTGGCAATGGTCGTGATGGTGCTGGTCGTGACCGTGGTCGTGATGGTGGTGAGAGCCAAATTGCAGCACCGTTTGCAGCCAGTCTCTGGGGCCACGACGCAGCAGCGAGACCCCAAAAAGTACAATCGCGACACCCAAGCCGGCCCAGTTCCACCACGCGTCGTGCGCCAGTTCACCCGCGTGTGTCGAGGGAGTCGGTAGGCTCGCCGGGAGCGCCAGGTTGATTGCATAGCCGGCTCCGATGGCCAGTGCGATGACACCCGCGCCGAAGATAGCGGCGATGCGTTTGTCGTGAAGCTTCGAGAGAACACCGAGGGTGGTCACGTTGGTTGCTGGACTTGAGAGTAGGAAGGCGATGGCCGCGCCGGGAGACGCTCCTGCAAAGATCAGTGCTGCTGCCAGCGGCGTGGCTCCCGAGGCGCACACGTACATTGGGAGTCCGAGCGCGGCGAAGACGACCACGTCCAGGCCCGCAGGCAATTGTGCGAGCCAGTCGGGGGTGGCCGTGGCGGTCACGGCGGCCGCGATCACCAGCCCCAACACAATCCAGGGGGCGGTGTCGTCGACCACCTCTCGCAGGCCGAAGTGCAGGGCGCGCTTGGTCTTTTCTGCGCGAGTGCGCTCGGGCTCGTCGCTGCTCTCGAGGTCGTCAGGCCCCTCATGCTGGGCAGGTGTGATGCCGCCGATGACGGCGCCGACGAGCAGGGCGACGACCATGGCGGCGATTAGTCTGGCAATCGTCAGTTCTGCGCCCAGGAGGGGAAACGACAGCATCACCGCGCCGATCTCCAACTCCGGGGTAGCTACCAGGAAGGCCATCGCCGCGGGCACGGGCACTCCCCGACGCACCAGACTCTGGTACAACGGCACAATCCCACACGAGCAGATCGGGATGGGCAGCCCGAAGAGCATGCCGCGTGCAGATTGGCCCCACCGAGAACCGCGGCGAGTCCACGCGAGCGACGCTTGGGGCAAGAAGCCGGCAGCCAAGCCCGCCGGTAGGTAGCCGATGACCAAGGCCGGTGCACTCTGTAAGGCGAGCTCCGCCAGGCTGTGTCCAACTGCACGCATGAACTCGTGATGGGCGTGCCCGGCGTGGTCATGGATTTGGCCGAGGCCGAGGACCAGCCCTGCTCCCGCCACTCCACCGAGGAGCTCGGGAAATTTCCACGTCGTGACGGAGCCCTCCGAGCCACCGTCGTGGTGAACGAGAACGTGGAGCAGGCTTCCGGCCACGAACGCCTGGAACAGCGCGAACCAGACGCCCTGGGTCATTTCGACGGGGCCGTCGGCAAGCCCGAAACCTGCCAGAGTGCCAACGGCGACAAGTCCGAGCACCGCTACCGCGTTTCGGCTGCCGAACTGAGGGCGCACCAGCGCCCAGACGGTCATCCCCACCGGCAGTCGATGCAATGCGACCGCAAGCGCGAGCTCACCGCCGTGCTTGTCGTGTGCTCCATGGGCCAGCACCATGCCGTCGAGCGCCGTGTGGACGATCAGCGCCACGAGGCCGAGCGCCAGCGCGACCTGGTGGGTCCGCTTGGACGCCACACCGGCGAGACGCTCGATCGCGACCGGCCCGAAGACGCCGGCGAGCGCGACGACGAGCGCCAGGCCGCCGGCGACGGCGACGAGTTCGGGGAGCACCACGCCCAGGACGATCGCGCCCACCGAAATCAGGATGAAACTGTCCAGTCCGGCTCGCACACCACGGTGGCCGCTGGAGAACTGGTAGGCGATGGGGCCGACGACGAGCATCGCTAGGCTCGACGCTAAAAAGAGAAGCTCGTTCATGAGACGTGGCGGTCTATTTGTCGAGGGCCTTGTAGATGGCGCTTGCGAGCGCGTTGATGCGGTCGATGTAGGACTTGCCCAGTCGTGTTTGTCCCTGCGAGCTCACAACCTTCGCGCCGGTCTTGTCGGCGATTCGCTCGACGGTGGTCGCCGGGTAGTACTCCATCTTGAGGATGACCGGGATTTCGTCGCGCTCGATCGTCTTGATGACCTCGACGACGTGACGCGGGTTTGGCTCGACGCCAGGTTTGGGCTCGACGGTGGCTACGCGCTCGAGGTCGAGCCAGTCGAGCACATAGATCCAGGCCTCGTGGTAGACCACTACTTCTCGGCGTTCGGCAGGCAACTCGGCAAACTTCTCTTGCCAGTGTTTGTAGGTCTGGAGGCATTCTCTGGCGAATTTGCGCGCCCGCTTTTGGTACGCCGCCTTATTCGCGGGGTCGATCTGGCCCAGGCGCTTACCCAACGCGATGGCGACTCGCGCCATCTGGCGTGGCTCGTAGGTGTAGTGGGGGTTGCCCTCGGGATGGACGTCGCCCATCGAGCGGTCGATCTGTTGCTTGGGGACTTCCTTTCGCTCGATGAACGTCGAGGCGTCGAAGTGGCCGGGTTCGCCGCGCTGGATATCAGGATTGCGCGAGTTCTTGACGAGCATGGGGAGCCAGCCGATCTCGAGAGACATGCCGTTGAGCACCACTAAGTCGGCCTGAGCGACCTCGCGAACGAAGCTCGGCTTGGCGTCGACGTAGTGAGGGTCTTCCTGAGGCCGGGCGAGCAGTTTGACGTCCACATCCTCTCCGCCGACCTCCTCGGCGGCCGCGGCGAGGTCTCCGAGCGTGGCGACAACTTTGACTTTTGCTGCGGCCAGGTCGGGAATCAGTATGACCAGCAGGAGGGCGACCGTGGGCAGAATCATCTTGCGTGCGTTCATAGCGTTGCACCCAGTGTGATTGGGCAGTAGGGCGGTAAGCGAGACAAGGATACGCTCGACCATCATTGACCTCGAACTGCATGTGATGCGTCCGCCGGCGACTCAGAAGCGGATTACTTGGTTATAACGGGAGTGCATTATCATTAGGTTGGTTTGGCATGTGGGGAGGCTTGTGTCAATAGTCGGTTCTCATTAGTGGGGTTGTCGAATTGGACGAAATGCCGTCGTTTTTCGACCAACCCGGCAGCAACTTGTCTTTGTAGGCGATAAGGGTGACAAGAAAGCAAAAACCCCGAAAGCCGTTGCCGGCTTCCGGGGTTTGCGTAGTGGGCGTGCCTGGATTTGAACCAGGGACTTCTTCCGTGTCGGGGAAGCACTCTTCCACTGAGTTACACGCCCTCGTGGGCGCGGCGTTGGAGCCGCGTCCCTATGTTTGCAGTGGGCGTGCCTGGATTTGAACCAGGGACTTCTTCCGTGTCGGGGAAGCACTCTTCCACTGAGTTACACGCCCTCAAGGGACGGCGTTTATAACGGCGCCCCCGGACCAATGCAAGGGAAAAATTGGCAACTTGATGCGAGGCGTCAAGGGCACTAGTAATCAGCGTGTAACGTGGCTCTTTCGAGGACAGAGAAAGATGGTCGAACGCATCGTCATTGTGGGCACCGGATATGTGGGCTTGGAGCTTGCGCGCCAAGCGATCGAGCGCGGGTTTGCGGTCACCGGGACCAGCCGCTCGCCCGAGACGCTGGCCAGGCTCGAGGGGATGGGGGCGACGGGGCTTCGCTTCGACGTGCTCGACGACCCGGTCGAGAAGCTCGCCGAGGTGCTCGACGAGCATGCGGCGGTGGTCTACAGCGTGCCCACCGTCTACCGCGACTACGAGGAGGCCGAGTCGGGCATGCCGCGCCACGTCGAGCCGGTCGATCGCGTGCTGCAGACGTGCGCCGGCGCCGGCGTCGAGCGATTCGTCTACCTGTCGTCGACGTCGGTCTACGGAGATCAGGACGGTGCCTGGGTCGACGAGGGCACCCCGCGCGCGCCGACCTCGCCGTACGGCAAGATGCGTCGGGATATCGAGAATCAGGTGCTCGACTACGACCGCGACATGGCGGTCAATATTGCCCGGTTGGTGGGCATCTACGGGCCGGGGCGCACCATCCTCGAGTACATCAAGTCGGGGCGCTACAAGCTCGTCGACGGCGGCAAGAAGCCGACCAACCGCGTGCACGTCTACGATATCGCCCAGTCGATCTTGGCGATGATCGAGCGCGGCCCGCAGGGCGGTCGGGTCTACAACGTCAGCGACGGCGACCCGCGCACGGTCGCCGAGTTGGTCGATTTTCTGGTGGACCGACTCGGGGTCGAGCGCCCCGAAGAGGTGAGCTTCGAGCAATACGCAAAAACGCGCGGCCCCAATGTGGCCGCGCGCTGGAAAAACACCTACCGCTGCTCCAACAACCGCCTGGTCGACGAGTTGGGCGTGTCGCTGCGATACCCGAACGTGCTCGAGGGGTATCGGGCGATCTTTGGGTTGGGGGAGGAGGGGGACTAAGGGGAACTAAGGGTGACTAAGGGTGACTAAGAGAGACTAAGGGTGACTAAGGGGAGCTAAGGGTGACTAAGAGAGACTAAGGGGAACTAAGGGTGACTAAGTAACCTTTAGTAACCCTAAGTAACCTTTAGTCACCCTAAGTCACCCTAAGTAACCTTTAGTAACCCTAAGTAACCTTTAGTCACCCTAAGTAACCCTTACTCATTCTCCGCCAAATACTTCTCCATCCCCCGGTTCACGTCTTTGAGGTTCGGGGTGATCATCTTGACGACGAAGTCCTCGACCGCTTTGCCCACGCGGCCGGCGAGCATGCCGGGGACGCCGGGGATCTGGCGGGCGTCGACCTCGAGGGTGCCGTCGATGATGATCTCGACCTCGTCACCCTTGTCGATGTAGCGGTTGGTCCCCTTGGCCGTGATTGCGTCGGACAAGAAGCCGACCTCCATGTCCCAGTCGCAGGTCCACTCGTCTTTGTGCCACACGGCCGTGTCGGTCCACTGCAGCATCTCGGGCTTGATGAACTTGCGGGCGAGCTTGGGGATCTCTTCGTCTTTGGCCTTCCAGACGCGCACCACCTTGGTGGTGTTGTCGTCGATGTCTTCGCGATCTTTGGTGGTGATCGACTCGATGTCGGGAAGGTAGGCGTCGAGGTCGTCGAGGTCGTCGCGGAAGGTTCTGTAGACGAGCTCGCGCGGGTAAGTGACTTTGTCGGTGACGCTGATCTTGGCCATCGGTCATCCTCCGGATCGATGTGAAAGTTCTTGGTGACGTTCGCGTCAGGAAGTACCGCACTGGGCGGCTGAAAGCAACTGCTACCCGAAGATGACGCCGGTCAGCGAGTGGTTCATGTGCAGTGTCTCGAACTGCTCGCCGTAGGTGTTGAGCCCGCAGGTCGGCCCCTGGCACAACGCGTCGGCCAGCGCGTCGACTTTGCCTTCGTGGCGCGCCTCGATGTAGCGCGCGATGCAGTGAAACAAGAGCAGCGCCTCGGCCTTGCACCCGCGTGCGGTGAGCGCGTCGATGGCCTCGTCGATCGCCCGGTGCGTGCTGCCGACCAGGTCGTTGGGCTCGAGGATACTGAGCTGCTCACCGTGCTGAACCGAGCTTGCGAGCCGGAAGGTGCCGTCGTTGCGGATGCGCAGGACGGAGACCGGAAAGGGGCGGCCGCGAAAGCGATAGCCGAGCGGGAATTTCGCCACCGTCGCTGCAGTGACCTGAGAGGGGTCGATCCCCAGGGCTTCTGCGTAGACGACTTGAGCGAGCTTGCCGTCGAGTTGCTCGAGGATGCGGCCGCCGCCGGAGACTTTGGTCACCTCGACGTGCCGGTCGGTCAGCTCCATGTGGGTGTGCTTGAAGGTCTCGAAGGGGCTGTCGTACTCGAGCAGAATCGCGGCGGCGGCGTCGCGGTAGACACGCCCGTGGTGGGCGACGCGCGCGTGACGAAAATCCTCACCGTCTCCCAGCGATGCACCCACCAGCCCCAGCCTGGGGGCGGCCTGCATGAAAAAGGGCGTCAGCAGCCCCTCTTTGCCCGAATGACCGTCGACCATGAAGAGCCACAGATGGCGCTCCGGGTCGAGCTCACTCTTGGAGCGGCCGATGCCGCGGGCGAGTTTGCCGGGAAGATGGACGATGGGGACCAGCGAGAGCTGGCGAAGCTTGGGAACGATCTCGACGGCGGCGCGCACGCCGTCTCCGTGAAAACTCATCCCGGTCATCGAGTTGTGCGAAAACCCTTTGCAGCTCAGCTCCCCGGCCGTCGTCCCGGCCACGCCGCGTGCGCCGGTGGTCGAGTCGAGGGCGCGAGCGATGACCTTGTCGTCATGGTCGCCCCCATAAAATACCATCGTCAACTTGGCGTGCTCGGCGTCGAGTTCGTCGAGAAGTGCGGTGACGGCACGCGCCGTATCCTCGATGGCGTTGGCGGCCACCTTCACGCTGGCCTTTGGTTGTTGATCGCTCACAGTCTGTACGCTTGCATATGATTCGTCGCGCATCCGCGGGCATGACCGTGCGGCAGTCTGCACGGAGCCGCTCCCAAAGCGCCTCTCCAGTCAGATCAAACAAGATCGTGGTTGAGGTTATTCGCTTATTACGAATGGAAAGCGTGTCGTCAAGCTCGGAAGTGAGGTGTTTTCAGGCTGCAGGCCGCGACGAGCGTCGACGATAGGCGAGCAGGCTGCCGAGGCCGACGAGAAGCGCCCAGCAGACACGGGAGGGGGAGGGGCGCGCGTCTACACTCGTACAACCGCCCGAGGACGAACCCGCGCCGCCGGTGGGACCGGCGTCGACGCCGCCAACATCCGGCGCGCCGCCGCAGCCGTCATCGACTTCGCCGTTGCAGTCATCGTCGAGGCCGTTGTCGCAGACCTCGGCCTCTTCGGGGAGCTCTTCGAGGCGGCACTCGCCGGTCCACTGCGCGCCGATGCAGCGCTCGACGCCCGCTTCGCACACCCCGACGCCTTCGGTGCCCCAGGGGCCGGTGTAGCAGGGCCGGGTGTGGCCGGTCTCGCAGCTCTGCCCGCTCGGCGAGCAGGTGTCGGCGGGGCGGTTTTGCGCGTAAAATGGGCAGTTGTCGGTCGCGCCGACGGCCACCCCGAAGCTGCCCTGGGAGGGGTAGACGTGCTCGTTGCCGTCGCCGTCGGTGACGTGGAAGTAGTAGCGATGACAGCCGGCCTCGAGCCCCAGGCTGGTCTCGAAGGCGCCGTGCTCGGGCTCGCCGTAGGCCAGGTCGAGCTCGTGGCACTCGCCGTCGACGATCGCCAAGATCGTCTGCGGCCCGCCGGTGCCCGGCTGGTAGTAGGTGATGCCGAAGGTGTGGTTGGTCTGGTTCTGGAAGTGAATGCCGTCGGCGGCGACGGGACGGCTTCCGCCGCCTGCGCCGAAGTCCTGCACCCAGCCCGTCTCGTAATTGCCGGGGCCGAGCAGGGTGTGCCCGCCGTTGTTGATATTGGCCCAGTGCCCCGACGAATGGATCCACCCGTCGACGGCGCCCTGGCCGCTCGGATACCCCTTGGCGGCGTTCTCGCCGCTGTAAACGCTGCTCCAGTAGCCGACGCGCTCCGACGAGGTGGTCGCCCCGCACGCGCCCGAGGGGCCGGCGCACTGGCCGCCTTCGTCGCCCGCCGCCTCCATGTCGCAGCACGAGGAGTGGTCCTCGCACCAGCAATTTTGATCGATGATGTGCTGGGCGTGAAACCGCGCCGCCTTCGACAGGTTCAGGTCGAAGGCGAGCGGCGGCGTCGGGTCGTAGGGCTCGTCGGGGTTGAAGGCGGTCGGCTCGGTGCGAGCGCGATTGGTCAGGTAGAGGACCACCCGCTCCGAGTAGCTCGGGTAACCGTCGCGCGGCAGGCCGAGCGCGAGCGTGCGCTCCTCGACCTCAGGTTGGGCCTGCAATGCAGGCGCTTCACTGCTTCCACAGGCCCACGCGCCGAAGGGGAGGGCGGTCGAGAGGGCGAGGGCGGCAAGAAGGCGACGGTTCATCGACATGCGTTTACAGCTCCACTCCGACTTCACGGAGTTCATTTTCGGCCTGCTCGGCCCAGCCGCGGTTGGCCTTGGGGCTCGCCGGGCTCGGGTGCAGGATGCGTCCGATTACGGGTTTTTCGCCCTCGTAGCTCTTCAGGGCTTTTTTGACGCGCTTGGTGGCGAAGGCGCCCACGCCGATGACGTAGTCGGGCTCGAAGTAGTCGACGAGCTGGCGAAGCGCCTCGTCGCACGGCTCGAACAACTCGCGGCGCTCGTCGGCCTTGAGCTTGTTGGGCGTGCGGTTCCGGCCGCTCTCTTCCAAGAAGAGAAGGGGGCAGTAGTTGTGCACGAAGTAGCGCTCGAAGAAGTTACTCGCCTCGCCATAGCGCTCGCGCGCCCAACCCCAGAGTCGCGAGCCGCTGACCTCGTTGCGCGGGCAGTCGAGCCCGTCGATAGGCCGCTTGGGGTGTTCGTTTTCGGGCTTGCCGACGGGTGCCTCGAGTCCCATCCACTCGCCGACGAAGTCGACGTCGCCAAAGGGCACGCCCGTCTGCGCCATGCCCCAGGGGCCGGGGTTCATGCCCACGAGCAGAACTTCGCGCGGCGTCTTCGCGCCGTAGGTCTCGAGGTAGGCGTCGTGCAGCGGTTTGGCGTACTCGAGCGGGTGATAGACGTCGGTGACCGGCTCGGCGAATTCCATCGAGGCGACCGCCTCTTGGAGCGCTTCGGAAATTTCGATGAGACGTGAACTCACAACCAATGACTCCTCACACAGGTGAACACGATTTTCGGTGCGTTCGATTCGCTCGATCCATAGCACGGCTGCCGTCATCTTGCATGGGCGGCAGCCGTGCGGGTCGAGGAGAGCGCCAGGCGGGGCTCACTGTGCGGTGATGACGACGGTGTCCGAGTGGGTCGTGGTGCCGTCGTCGACGGTCAACTGCAGCTCGTAGGTGCCGGTCTTGTCGGCCACGAAGGTCGGCGACACGGCGTTGGCATCGCTGAGCGTGACGCCGGGGCCGCCGGGTTCGCTGGTGATGGTCCAGGTATAGGTCAACGCGTCGCCGTCGACGTCGGCGCTGGCCGAGCCGTCGAGCTGGACGGTGTCGTTTTGGGCGACCGTCTGGTCGGCGCTGGCGTTGGCCACCGGCGCGTCGTTGACCGCCGTGACGGTGATTTGCACCCAGATCGAGCTCGTCCCGCCGCTGCCGTCGCTCACCGTGTAGGCGAAGGCGTCGGTGCCGTTGAAGTCGGCGTCGGGCTGATAGTCGATGGTGTCGTCACCCTTGATGGTCGCGGTGCCGTAGGCCGGCTGCAGGTCGATGGAGGCGACCGACAGCGTCAGGCTGTCGATGTCGGTGTCGTTGGCGAGCACGTCGATATTGACGAGCGTGTCCTCGTCGGTCGTGGCCGTTTCACTGACGGCCTCGGGGGCGTCGTTGACCGCGTTGATCGTGACGTCGACGCTCGCCGTCGCCGTGCTGGTGCCGTCGCTGACGTCGTAGGTGAACGAGTCGCTACCGTTGAAGTCGGCGTTGGGGGTGTAGGTGAGCGTGCCGTCGGCGTTGATCGTCACCGCGCCGTTGGTAGGCGTGCTCGTCGCCGTCACCGTCAGCGTGTCGCCGTCGATGTCGGTGTCGTTGGCGACGACGTTGAAGGTCGTGCTCTGGTCCTCGTCGGTCGTGACGGCGTCGTTCGTGGCCGTCGGGGCGTCGTTCGCCGTGGTCACGTCGATCGCGACGGTGGCCGTGTCGCTCAGGGTCGCGTCGGAGACCGTGTAGGTGAAGCTGTCCGCTCCCACATAGTCGGCGTCGGGGGTGTAGGTGATCGTCTCGTCGCCGTTGACCGTGACCGAGCCGTGGCTCGGCTGGGTGTCGATGGCGACGCTGAGGGTGTCTCCCTCGACGTCGGAGTCATTGGCGAGCACGTCGACGGTCACCGCGGTGTCCTCGACGGTGGTGTCAGCGTCGTCGGTCGCCACCGGCGCGTCGTTGACCGCGTTGACGGTCAACGAAACGGTCGCCGAGCCGCTGGCTCCGGCGCCGTCGGTGACCTTGAAGGTGAAGCTGTCGGACCCGTTGAAGTCAGCGTCGGGCACGTAGGTCACGTCGCCGGTGGCGGTGTCCAGCCCGGTCAACGTGCCATCTTTGGGCAGGGTGATCAGCGAATAGCTCAGGGTGTCGCCGTCGGGGTCGGTGCCGCTGAGCGTGAGCACCAGCGGGGTATCTTCGTCGGTCGACAGGGAGGCGGCCGTGGCGCTCGGGGCGTTGTTGGGCGCCGCGCTCGAGGTGACTTGGACGGCAGCGAGGCCTGTCTTGGCGTCGACGGTCGCGCGGATGAGCGTGTAGCCCGGCGCCTGGCCGGTGACCACGCCCTGGGTGTCGACCGATGCGATCGTGGCGTCGTCGCTCGACCAGGTGACCGTGCGACCCGACAGGGCGCTGCCGTCGATGGCCAGCGGCGTAGCGCTCAACGTGGTGGTGTTGCCCTCTTCGACGGTGTCGAGCTGCGGGCTGACTTCGACGGCGGCCACCGCACGTTCGGTGACAGTGATATCGGCCGTGGCGGTCGCCGTGCCGCTGGTCGCCGAGATCGTGGCCGTTCCTCCGGCGGCCACCGCGGTGACCACGCCGTTGGCGTCGACGGTGGCAGTGGACTCGTCGGAGCTGGTGTAGGTGATCGTGCGGCCCTCGAGGATCGTGCCGTCGTTGGCGCGCACCGTGGCGTCGAGCGCCAGGGTCTGGGTTGCTTCGATGGAGGCGCTCTGCGGCTGCAAGTCGATCGTGTTGGCCGAGCGCGGGCTTACGTCGACCGTGGCGGTCGCGGTCGTGCCGTTGGCCGCGGTCGCCGTGATCGTGACTGTGTCGGGCCCGGTCAGGGTGGTGGTGCTCACGCCGAGCACGAGCCCGGTGCTGTCGACGATGGCGATGCTCGGGTCGGAGCTCGACCAGGTGACGAGCGCGTCGGTGATCGTGGTGCCGGAGCCGTCCTGGGCGCTGGCGCCGAGGTCGACGGTCTGACCCACTTCGATGCCGGCGGTGGCCGGCGAGACGCTCAGCGAGGCGATTTGTCGGGGGGTGACGGTGATCGCGGCGCTCTTTTCGACGCCGTCGGCTTCGGCGGTGATGGCCACCGTACCCGGCGCGACGGCGGTGACGGTGCCGTTGGCGTCGACCGTGGCGATCGTGTCGTCGGAGCTCGTGTAGCTGATCGTCGGCCAGCTCAATTCACTGCCATCGTCGGCGAGTGCTCGTGCGCTGAGTGTGAGGGTCGCGTCGACCTCCACGCTCGCCGTCTGGGGGCTGAGCTCGATGGTGGAGACCGACGGGGGGACCACCGTGACGTCGGCGCTGGCTTGTACGCCATCGATCGAGGCCGTGATGGAGGTCGAGCCGCTCGCCACCGCGGTGACGGTGCCGTTGGCGTCCACTGAAGCGATCGCATCGTCGGCGCTCGCCCAGTCGAGGGTCGCGCCTTCGACGATCGCGTTATTCGAATCACGCACGGTCGCGGCGAGTGTGAAGGTGTCGCCTTCGGTCAACTCGACGGTGCTCGGCGTCAACTCGACGCTGGCGATGCCGGCCGGGCTGACGCTGACCGTCGTGGTCGCCTGCGCCGAGCCGCTCGTGGCGGTGATCGTGGCTGTTCCGGGGCTTATGGCGGTGACTTGGCCACTCGCGTCGACCACGGCAACCGTGGGCGCCTCGCTCGACCACGACACGGCGCGTCCGGTGAGCTCTTCGTCGTTCTCGTCGAGCACGGTAGCCGTCAGCGTGCCGGTCTCTCCGGGCTCCAGCTCGAGCAGCTGTGGGGCGATGACGACCGAGGCGGCGTCGACCTCCGAGACGGTGATCGTAGCCGTGTCGAACGAATTGCCGGCCGCGGCGACGATGATCGTCTTGCCGGGGGCCAGCGCCTCGACCACGCCCTCAGCGGTCACCGTGGCGACGCTCTCGTCGCTGGAGGTCCACTCGAGCTCGGCGTTGGCGACCACGCCGCCTTCGCCGTCGAGCGGGCTCGCCTGCAGCTGAATCTGCTCGCCGGGGGTGAGTTCGGCCGACTCGGGGCTCAACTCGACGTCGGCGACGAGCGTGTTGGGCGCGTCGCTAAAGCCGGCGTCGGCGATCGAGACACAATAGCCCTCGAGGCACTGGGCGGCGCCTTCGCAGTCAGATTGCTGCGAGCAGCGCTTTCCCTCGAACGATCCTGAGTACTGACACCCGCTCAGAACGAGCGCGGCGGCACACAGCGATAGGAAAAGCGAATTGGGGCGGATCAATCTACGAATCGACTGCGACATGCAAGCTCCCAAACTCGGTCGTTAGAGCACACCACTGGACGCGAGTATGTAATGCGAACGGAAAAATACAGTGTTGATGGTATCCCTTCCGTTCTTAGCCTTCAACAACGGAGCGAGCCAAGCGTCGTCGGCAGGGACGCCGCCGCTCTGGAGCCAAGGCTAGGACGTCTCGGTCAACCAAATTGACACGCCTGCTTTGTGCAGACTAAGCTGACGGCGTCGCCACCGCGAACACAACCGTTTTTTCGGGCACCCGCGTTCGAAACACAGGCGCAGTATCCTCCGTTGGGAGCGAATGCCTTTGCTGACGCTAGTCTAATATTGCTCCGCGCGCTTTCTCAGGAGGGCGTTTTGAGAACCATCCGCATTCTGATCATCGACGACGACAAAGATATCTGCGAGTACATGCAGTTACTCTTGTCACAGAGTGGCTATGAGGTCACCGCCGAGACCGACGCTCGCGCGGCTCTCGAGTTGCTCAAGGAAGAAGAGTTCCACGTCGTCATCCTCGACATCATGATGCCGGAACTCAACGGCATGGAGCTATTGGAGCGCATCCGCGACTTCGACAGCGACATCGCCATCATCATCTTCACGGGCTACCCGTCGGTCGACACCGCGGTGACCTCGATGAAGTACAACGTCAGCGACTACATCAAAAAGCCGTTCGACGTCGACGAGTTCAACCAGACGCTCGAAAAGATCTTGCGCGAAAAGGGGCTGTTGACCGACCCCGAAGAGCAGCTTCTGGCGACGATTGGCAAAAATATTCGTCGGATGCGCAAAGATCGCAACCTCACCCTCAAGCAGATGTCACGGCGAACGGGGCTGTCGGTCAGCTTGCTGTCCCAGATCGAGCGCGCCGAGTCGAGCGCGTCGGTCTCGAGCCTCTACAAGCTCGCCCGCGCCCTGGACGTCAAGCTCACCCAACTCTTCGGCGATTACTAAATCCCATGGTCCGTCCCGACGACTTGCACCTCGAGCGCCTGGCGCCCGAGCAGGTCCAACCGCTTCGCACCAAGATCTTGCGTCCTCACTTCGACGAGGGCGAATTGTGCGAGTTTGTGCAGGACCATCACCACGACACCGCCCATTACGGGATTGTCGATAGAGACTTCGACGTCCACGCCGTGGTGACCTACATCCACAAAGAGTGCCCCCACAAACCCGGCGTCGAGGCGCTGCAGCTTCGCGGCATGTGCGTCGACGAGCCGATGCAGCGCCGGGGCCTGGGCGAGCGCCTCCTGGAGGGCTCGCTCGGCCAGCTCGCCGTGCGGTTCCCGTCGGTCAAGATCGTGTGGTGCAATGCACGCACGAGCGCGGTCGAGTTTTACGAGAAGATGGGCTTCGAGAAGATCGGAGAGGTGTTCGAGGTCGACCGTATCGGCCCGCACGTCGTCATGTGGAAGACGCTGCCGGTGGCGTTGGCGTAATGGGTTGTGCTGACATTTTGGGTTTTCGACGGCAAGATCCCAAGGCGAGCCTTGGGGCTGCACCGGCGCTGGCTCCGCGGGCAGCAAGCAGCCGCTCCGCATAGGCTCTCAGACCCGTTTGGGCATCTCGGAAGTCACCTGGAAGATCGCCTCGTCGTCCAGACGCATGGCGGTGAGCTTTCCTCCCCACACGCACCCACTATCCAAGCAGGCGACGCGCCCGACTTTGTGGACGCCGAGCGCCGACCAGTGCCCGAAGATGACCGTGTGGTCGCTCCAGGCGGGCTCGTCGGCTTCGAACCAGGGCCTGCGGTCCTCGGGCAGGTCTTCGATCGGACCGCTGAAGTCGAAGGCCATGCCTCCTTTGGGCTCGACCACCCGCAGGCGCGTCATCGCGTTGATGATCACGCGTAGCCGCTCGGCGCCGCTCCAGTCGTCGCGCCACTTGGTCGGTTTGTTGCCGTACATGTGCTCGAAAAACTCGCCCGGGCTGTCGCCCTGGAGCATCGCCTCGACCTCGCCCGACAGCGCCAGAGCCTGTTCGGCGGACCAGTCGGGCAACAGGGCGGCGTGGACCATCAGGTAACCGTCTGCGCGCCGCACCAGCGGCTGTCTGTGCAGCCAGCCGAGCAGATCGTCGCGGTCTTCGGCCTCAAAAATCGCTTCGAAGTTGTCCTTTTTGCGCATCTCTCGAGTGCCGGCGGCCACCGCGAGCATATGGAGGTCGTGATTGCCCAGAACTGTGGTCACCACGTCGTCGTGGTCGATGACCCAGCGAAGCGTCGCGAGGGGGTCGGGCCCGCCGTTGATCAGATCACCTGTCAGCCACAACCGGTCGTGGGCCGGATCGAACTCGATGCGCTCCAACAGGCGTCCAAAGGTTTTGAAACATCCGTGAATGTCGCCGATTGCGTAAGTCGCCATACTGCCTCGCATCCTGCATCACGCCGCCCGCTCGCGCGGCGTGCATCATGAGGAACATTTCCACTGCCCGTAGCGGTTATCATACGGGAACGCTTGTGACCCTTGTCGATCCACACAAACCGGTGTTACGAATCGGGGCATCAGGGGCATTCCCTATGACATCCTTAACCCCGTGGAGTATCTAGCATGATCGAAGCAGCAGACAATATTCTCGAGCTCATCGGCAACACCCCGCTGGTCAAGAGCCACAAGCTCGCCGCGAACGTCAAAGCGAATATTTACTACAAGGTCGAGTACCTCAACCCCGGATCGAGCGTCAAAGATCGCCCGGCGTTGCAGATCGTGCTCGACGCCGAGGAGTCCGGCGAGTTGCAGCCCGGCGGCACGATCATCGAGGCCACCAGCGGCAACACCGGCATGGGCCTGGCCCTGGCGGCGGCCATCAAGGGCTACAAGTGCATCTTCGTGATGCCCGACAAGATGAGCGCCGAGAAGATCGAGTCGCTGCGAGCCTTCGGCGCACGCGTGGTCGTCTGCCCGACCGCCGTCGAGCCCGACGACCCCAGAAGCTACTACTCGGTGGCGCGTCGCCTGGCCGAAGAGACCCCGGGCGGATTCTTGGCCAACCAGTACAACAACCCGTCGAACCCCAAGGGCCACTACCTGAGCACCGGCCCCGAGATCTGGGAGCAGACCAACGGCGAAGTCGACGCCGTCGTCATCGGCGCGGGCACCGGCGGCACGGTCAGCGGCATCGGTCGCTACCTCAAAGAGCAAAACCCCGACGTGCAGATCGTGGCGGTCGACCCGATCGGCTCGATCTACTACGACTACTTCAAGACCGGAAAGATCACCGAGGCGAGCACCTACCTGGTCGAGGGCTTCGGCGAAGATATCATCCCCGGCACCATGGACTTCGACGTGGTCGACGAGGTCGTCCGCGTCGACGACCGTGAATGTTTCCTGACCGCGCGACGTCTTGTTCGTGAAGAGGGCATCTACACCGGCGGCTCGGCCGGCGGTGCGGTGGCAGGCGCCATCAAGTATGCCGAGCGCATGGACAAGGAGATGAATATCGTCGTCATCATTCCCGACTCGGCGTCGCGTTATCTGTCCAAGATTTTCAACGACGATTGGATGCGTGAGAACGGCTTCCTCGAAGAGGACTGGAACGAAGATGTGGTCGCCGACCTGCTGGCCACGAAGACCCAGAGCAAGGTCTACACCGCCGATCTTGGCGACAGCGTCGCCGAGGTCATCGAGCTGATGAAGTCGCACGGCATCAGCCAGCTTCCGGTGCTCGACGGCGGCCGCGTGGTCGGCGTCGTCAACGAGACCGACGTGCTCGAGCACCTGCTGGGCGAGGGCGCCGGCGAGGAGACCATCGACGAGCTGGTCGAGACCCAGTTCGCCATCGTCGAACCGACCAACCGCATCAGCATCATCGGCCAGTTCTTCAAGCAGAACAAAATCGTCATCGTCGTCGACGGCAACGATTTGGCCGGCATCATTACGAAGATCGACTTCATTGATTACGTATCGCAAAAAATGTGAGCTTGATGAGTCTTGATACTTGGGATTTGGGTCGTGGGTCGCGGATCTTTCGCCGGAGCGCTAGCTTTGCGCTGGTGCTGCTGGCGTACATCTTCACCGTGGGGCTCGCATACGCCGGCGAAGGCGGGCGTGCGAAGGTCAAGTTGATCGTCGCCGACTCGGTCGATTCGAAGTCGGCCGACGAGGCTTACGAGCGAGCTCGACTCCAAGAGATCACCAAGGAGGCGGCCCGCAGGGTGCGAAAGCGCCTGAAGACCGCCCGTATCAAGAACTTCGATGTCGAGACCGAAGCACCCCGCACCGTGCGCGTGAGCGCCGGCGGCGGGGTGTCACATTCACTCTTGGCCGGCATCGTCGCCCCCCAGGGGCGCTTTGCGCTGCGGCCGGTCGAGCCGGTTGGTGAGCGTTGGACGAAGATCTCGACCAAGCTTCCCGCCGGGGTCGAGGTTCGCCAGAAGAAGGGCAGCCTCGAGGCCGAAGACGCTTATCTTTGGAGCCGCAGCCGAGCCAAGCTCGCCAAGGCGATCGCTCAGGTCGACGCCGGCGCCTACGAGATCGAAACGTATCCGGCCGGCGGCGGCTGGCGCACCCTCGCGCTGGCCGCACCGGTAGCCACGCACAAAGACGTGGCCGGCGCCAGCATTCGCATGGGCAAGACCGGCGATGTTTACGTGCGGCTGACCTTTCGCCACAAAGTCTCGGCAGCGCACCTCGCCGCGCGCACTCACCGCACCTTTGCGGTGGTGCTCGACGAGGAGGTCGTGGCGACCTTCCAGCGCATCGACACCAGTTTTGGCAGTAGCCTGACGGTGACGGCTCCCGAGCACCTGCAGTCCGACCGCGCCCGCAAGCTGTGGGCCCAGCAGGTCGCCGGCCGCTTGGCCGCTTACATGACCGTACCGCTCATCGAAGTCAACGACGACTGAGTGACGTCCTTCACTCGACCCTACGAAAAACAAACGCGCCTGACGGAGACCTCATGTCCGAACGTCTGTTGCCCGAAGCCATCCGCGGATCGTGGTACCTTCTGCCCGAGGAGGGCTCACCGGCCGAAGCGCTCGACGACAAGGGCCAGCTGCTCGCGCTGCGCCTCGACGGCACCTTTACGCGCTACACGGCCGATGCCACCTCCAAAGAGGTCAAAGAAGAAGGAGATTATACCTTCGACGGCGACTTCTTGATCTTGCGCGCCCGCAACACCGACACGTTTCGCGTGCACATCAAAGAGGACTGGTACTGGTTCTTGGAGGCCAAAAAGAAGAGCCGCCGCCTCTACCGTGGTCTGATCGACGAGGGCGATTTCGTCGAGTTGGACGCGGAATCTCGCCGCGAGATCGACATGTTGCCGATGCGTGTGAGCGTGCAGTGTCCGTATGACGATGAGGAGGGGGCGATCTTCGATCTCGTCTACCAACCCAAGGAGGGCGACAAGCAGCGCATTGGCTGCTTTAGCGTCGATCCGGACCCCGAGACCGGGGCGCTTTGGGTGGGGCTGACCGCGCTGGCGACGAATCTGGAGGTCGAGACCTGGGAGAAGGTCTTGCGCAAGTCGTATTTGGGCGTGCACCGCGGTGACGAGGAGTTCGGGTGGGTCGCCCTCGAGATCTTCGGCCCCGAGGGCGCCACCCACGAATTCAACGTCGCAGAGTAACGTGCATCAAAGGCAGTTGCCGCCCGGGTTGGCGCAGCAGGTCACGGTGCTGTCGGTCGGGTCGACGATGCAGTTGTCGTGGCCGTAGCCGCCGCCGTTGGGATCGATGCACCAGGCATCGGCGTCAGCGTCAGCCTCGGCGGTCTGACCGTCGCAGTCGTAATCGAGCAGGTCGTTGTTGCAGATCTCGGTTGCGCCCGGATAGATGTTGCTGTCGGTGTCTTCACAATCCCCATCCTGGGTGGCCGTGTATTTGCCGTCGGGCGAACACGCCTCTTGGCTGTTGCCGGTTACGCCATATCCGTCGCCATCATCGTCGTAGTAGTAGGTCGTCGGCGAGGCGTTGCAGTCGCTGTCGAAGCAGTCGATGTCGCCGTCGCCGTCGTTGTCGTTGCCGTCGCTGCAATTGTCCTCGATGCAGGTGTTACTGGCGCAACTGGTACCGCCTCCGCATCCGCCACAATCGATGGTGCGCGTCTGGCCACACGAGTCGGTCACCGAAATCGTGCCGCACTGGGCGCCTTGATTCGAGCAGAGCGTGGCGTCATCTTCGGGCGTGCAGCACGACTGCTGGAAGCAAATCGCACCGCTGCCGCCGCAACTCTCGGCGGCGCAGTCGTCGTCTTCGCAGTCGGTCAACCCGTCGCCGTCGTTGTCGTTGCCGTCGCCGCACTTGTTCGGGTCTTCCTGGCAGGTGTTATTCGCGCAACTCGAGCCTCCCGGGCAGCCGCCACAGTCGATGTCGGTGCGCTGCACGCCGCAGTTGTCGGTGCCTGAAGAGAGTCCACATTGGGCGCTCTGATTCGAGCAGAAGTCTTGATCGCTTTGCGGGGTGCAACACACGTCGTTGTGGCAGACCTGGCCGCCCGAGCCGCAGGTTTGGGCGGCGCAATCATCGTCCTCACAGTCGGTCAGCCCATCGCAGTCGTTGTCGCTGCCGTCGTCGCAGACCTCCGTGACCGGGGTGACTTCGTTTTGGCACTCGCCCCAGGCTCCGGCGCCATCGCACGTCTTGGTGCCTTGCTGGCACAGGCCGACGCCGGCGGTGCCCTGTGCGCCCGTATAACACGGAGCGGTTTCGGTGCCGGTGCATGGGCAGCCCTCGTCGGTGTTGCCGTCGCAGTTGTCGTCGAAGCCGTTGCAGCTTTCGGTCGAGCCGGGGTTGACCGACGCGGCGTTGTCGTCGCAGTCACCGGCGTCGGTGGCGCGGTAGTTGCCGTCGGGCGAGCAGGCTTGCTGCTCCTCCCCCGTGACGCCGTAGCCGTCGTCGTCGGCGTCGAGGTAATACGTGGTGGTGACGTCCTCATCGACCTGGCCGTCGCAATCGTTGTCGACGCCGTCGCAGATCTCGGTGCCGCCGTTGGTCTCGGTGCACTCGACCTCACAGCCGTTGCTCGACGCCGGGTCGTCGGTGCCGACCCAGTCGCCGTCCAAATCGACGAATCCTTGGGCGCAGGTGCGCTCGCAACTTCCACTCTGGCACAACGCCACGGAGTTTTGGCCGTAGGTGTTGCACGCCTGGCCGCAAGCGCCGCAGTGGTCTTCGCTGGTCTGAGTGTCGACGCACACGCCGTCACACAACTCCTGGTCGGGCGCGCAAGTCTCGGCGTCGGTGTCCGGAGGCGTATCAGTGGCGTCGTCGGGCAGGGGAGTGTCGGTGGCGTCGTCGGGCACGGGGGTGTCGGTGGCGTCATCAGGCTGGCTACCGTCGAGTTCGACGTCGGCCTCCGTGATCCAGTGACCGTCCTTGCACAGCCTTCCGTCGGTGCGTGCGCCTTCTTCCTCGCAGCGTACCCCCTGGAGACTCGAGTCGAAGGTGCAGCCTGAAGCGAGCATCAACACCGTCAGTGCGGCGATGCCTAATAGCTGGACTGCTCGATGTGTTGCGACTTCTGTACGCCTAACCACCACGTCACTCCTCCTAGCAATAAAACTCATGGGAGCAACTGTACTCGATTTTTGCCGTGGCTCCAAATGAACGTGCTCTCGGCTCAAATGGCCTGGCAACTCCCCGACTGGCAGGTCAGGCCGTCACCACATGAGAGTCCGTCACAGTCGGCGTCGGCACAGTCGGTGTTGCCGTCTCCGTCTTCGTCGGTGCCGTTGCCGCACAACGTCTCGAAATCGCACCCGAGATTGCCGTCGCGCGAGTACTCGCAGCAATAGTCGCTCACGCCGTTGCTCGGCCCGCCACAGTAGACCGAGGCGCCGTTGCCGTAGCGGTTGTTACACCAGTTGCTCGCATCCGAGCCGCCGGCGTCACGTTCGATGCCGTTGCAGTTGTTGTCTTTTCCGTCGCAGATCTCTTCGGCGTACGGGTGCGTATTCGGGTCTCCGTCATCGCAGTCGCCGTACTGGTCGACGTAACCGGGGGTGTTGGGGCAGACGCGTGTTCCGTCGTTGTAGTCGCCGGCGCCGTAGCCGTCGCCGTCAGCGTCGGGGTACATGTAGCGGGTCAAGTTCTCGTCGATCTCGCCGTCGCAGTCGTTGTCGAGCCCGTCGCAGCTTCCCTCCTGAACCTCGTAGTCGGCCGGGCGCTGACACTGGCCGCTGGGGCCGATGGTGCCCTGCGCGCAGACGCCGTCGGAGTTGCCGTTGTAGTTGCAGTAGCATCCCTCGTCGACCTGGCCGTCGCAGTTGTTGTCGATGCCGTCGCCACAGGTGTCGGTGGTGGCCGGAGAGCCGGGAATAGCGTCGCATTCGGTGCCCGAGCCGTCCTGGGTGCACACGTAGACCCCGGTATTCTCGCAGGCGCCCTGACCGACGGTGCAGGAGGTGCCCTTGTTGGTAAACCCGTTGTCGATCTGGCCGTCGCAGTCGTTGTCGACGCCGTCGCAAACTTCGGTGCCGGGCGAGTTGGGAGTCGCGTCGCAGACGGTGCCCGAGCCGTCCTGGGAGCACACGTAGGTGCCGGTGGACTCACAGGCGCCCTGGCCGACGGTGCACGAGGTGCCCTTGTTGGTGAACCCGTCGTCGGTCAAGCCGTTGCAGTCGTTGTCGATGCCGTCGCAGATTTCGGTGCCGGGCGAGTTGGGGGTGGCGTCGCAGACGGTGCCCGAGCCGTCCTGGGAGCACACATAGGTGCCGGTGGACTCACAGGCGCCCTGGCCGACGGTGCAGGAGGTGCCCTTGTCGGTGAACCCGTTGTCGACTTGGCCGTCGCAGTCGTTGTCGAGGCCGTCACAGGTTTCGTTTGCCGGGCCGGTCGAGTTTCTGCACTCGGTATCCCACTGGCCATTGGTGCACGTCTGGGTGCCTGTCTGGCAAATACCCTCGTCGGTGCCGCACTCACGTGTTTCGCCGTTGGTGCACGGACAGTTTTCGTCGACGGTCTGGTCGCAGTTGTTGTCCGCGGTGCCGTCGCAGACTTCGGGGGCATCCGGGTTGGTCGACGCATCGGAGTCGTCGCAGTCGTCGGCATTCGCCACGTAATCGGCCGGGGCGCTGCACGCGACGATCTCGGTCGCCGGGTCGCCAAAGCCGTCGGCGTCGGCATCGCGATAGAAGGGCTGTGCGCCGTCGGCGTCGGGGCCGTCGACTTGGCCGTCGCAGTCGTTGTCGAGGCCGTCGCAAATCTCGACGCCTCCGTTGGAGGGCTCGCAGCCCGAGGTGTCGGTCTCGACGTCGTCTTCGCCGGTATCCGTGGGGACGTCGGGCAGATCGGTGTCCTCGCCGGCGTCCGACGCGCCGCCGTCGTCAGGCGTGTCGGCGTCATTGGACGTGCCCACATCCAAGCCGCTGCCGTCGTCGTCGACGCGCCAAAAGCCCTCACGGCACACCTCACCGTCGCGCGTCGCTCCTTCCTCGCTACACTCGAGCCCGGACGCCGTGGTCTCGAATGAGCAACTCGCCCCCATAAACATCGATACGACAGTGAGGCTTGCGGCGAGGAACAACCGCAGGTTGCGAGCGGAAGACGACACGTTCATAAGCTACCTTCTCGAATCCATGATGCATTCAAATGCGACTTGCCGCAGTGTAACGGTTTCGCGCGCGAACGCCAAATACACAGCGTCAGTGGCGGCCGCACAAGCATCAAAGGTCAACTATCTTGTGACCAAAATCTTGCGGTGATAACGTCGAATGCAATTCGAATGACTCGAGATTTTCGTCGGAGTTGTCTGTGAGATTTGTTACGAAACGTCGTACGCGCATGCTCGCCGGTGTCCTCACTGCGTGCAGCATGCTCTGCGCACTGGCCTCGCCTGCGATGGCTCAACAGGAGCCACCGGCTGAAGCGCAACCCGAGCAAGAAATCGTCGAGCCCACCGAAGCGCAATTGTCGCTCAACGATGACGGCGTGCGCGCGATGATCGAGGGCGACTACGCCGGCGCCATCGCCCAGCTCGAGCGCTCGATTCGCCTCGGCGAAATCAACGTCACCTACCTCAACCTCGGGCGGGCCTACCAGAAGCTGGGGCGCTGCGCCAAAGCGCGCGAGGCGCTCGAGAAGGTCAAGACCGCCCCCGCGGTCCAGGACCCTCCGCCGTCGGAGGTGCGCGCGGTCGCCGACCAGTACTTGGCCGAGTTGGATGAGACGTGCACGGGGGACGACGCGCCCGCCGGCGGCGACACGTCCAAAGACCCGTCGTCGACCATCGAGCCGACGCGTATCGACTCGTCCCCCAATATGCTGGGCTGGGGCACGGCGTTGTCTGGCGTCGCGCTTATCGGCGGCGGCGTGGCGATGCACTTTGTCGCCGAGTCGGAGCGCGCCCCGGTCGTCGATAGCAACGGCGTGGTCACCGACGTCACCCAGCGCGAGGCGGCCGATATCGAAGAGACCGCCGACACCTACGACACCATCGGCCTCGCCATGGGGATCGGTGGCGCCGCGCTGGCCGGTGTCGGGACCTACCTTTTGTTGACCGATGATGCCGAGGGCGGCAGCGGTGACGGCACGACCGTCTGGATCGGCTCGGACAATATCGGAATTAGCTGGACTCATTCTTTCTAGAGACGATCGATGGCCGCAAAAACTGGTGAAAGGCAGTCCTCGCGTTGGTGGGGCCTCCTTGGATGGGCTTGTCTGGTGGCGCTGTGTTGGGGGACGGGTTGCCACACCGACATCGGACTCGAGTCACGACGCTTCGAGTGCGTCTCCGATAACGACTGCCTCGACGGATGGCACTGCAGCCCGGACGAGATGGTCTGTGTCGAGGGCGCGTTGGTGCCGTCCGATGCCGGCGACGTCTCCGACACCGCCGATGTGCAGCCGCCGCAGGACGCTTCCGATGTCCCCGACACGACGGACGTCTCCGACGACGTGCGCGTCGACGCCGAAGACGATGCCGGCTCGACTTGCACGGACTGTGTCTCGGGCTCCTACTGCGAGCCTTCCAGCGGTCAATGTGTCGATTGCCTGGAGAACGCCCACTGCGCACCCGAAGAAGTCTGCGACGGCAACGCGTGTAAGAGGCAAGAGTGCGACTCGTCCGAGGACTGCGGCCGTGGCCAAGACTGTGATCCAAACGTCGACGGCAAGCCGTACTGTCGCTATCAATCTTGCGCCGCCGAAGGTGATCCGTGTCAGCGAGCCAGGCTGTCCGACGAGTTGATACAGGGCGACTTTCTGTGCATGCCCGATTCGAGCAGTGGCCACCCCGACGTGGGCCGATGTGTGCCGAACGTGTGTTACGCGGCGCGCACGCAGTCGGTATGCCCCGAGAGCACGTACTGCGTGCGAGGCTCCCGCGATTTGAGCGTGCTCAAGTGTGAGCGCAGTGAATGTGCCACCCAGGGCGATTGCGACCGGTCCCCTGAGCCGACCTCGCAGTGCTTGCTGTTGACGCCGGATTTCGGCACCTGCGTGCCGGCGGGTACGCTTGCAAAGGGCGACCGCTGCGGCCTGTCGACTCAGAGTGATTACTGCGAGGCGGGCACCCTTTGCACCACCGCCGCCGGGTCGCGTGCTTGCGCCTCCATGTGCGACTTGAGCGACCGCCTCGGGTGCAACGGCGACGTCTGCACGCCGCGCACCGCCGCGGTCGGAGTCTGCTTGCAGCCGATCGGCGGGCGCGTCTACCAGAGTTGTAGCTCGCTAGGCTCGCCGTGCGAGGAAATGTCGGTGTGCGCCCAGGACCCTCGCCTGGGTGGCAAAGGCGGGAATGTCTGCGTGCCATACTGCCGCATGGCGCAAGGTGACAAGGATTGCCAGGACGTCCTGGTCGACGGCAGCGCGACCACCTGTAACCCCTACCTGGCGCCGGGCAAACCCGACCTTGGAGTGTGCACGCCGCCATGTAGCCGCGACGGCGACTGCACGGTGCCCGGCAGCGCGTGTGACCGGGCTGCCGGCGTGTGTCGGATGGCGTGCACGACCGACCGGCAATGCGCCGAGAGTCTGTCGAGTACCGGCTGGATTTGCCGTGACGGATTCTGTGAGTGACGGCCCGCGGGGTGATAAGATTGGTTCGGCGGCGAGGCGCTCAGATATCGATGTCGAGCGCTTCGACCTTTTCTTGGCGCTCTCGGTAGCGCGCCACTGCCAGACCTGCCTCGACGACCAGCCACAGCGCGAGCACCAGCAAGAAGGTGCCCACCCCGAAGAGCAGCCAGTTTTCGCCCTCCAAGAATGTCTTCGCGTTCGAGAACATCGCCGTGATGGTAGTCACGAGCATGCCCACCATCGGGATTCCGGCGACCCACCAGGGCTTTTGGCGCACCAGCAGGTACAGCGTGACGACCAGCAACGCCAGGGCGGCCATGATCTGGTTGGTGGTCCCGAAGAGCTGCCACAACACCAGGCCCGCCGGCTTACCGTCGACCTCGTAGAAGGCGAAGAACCCGATCGCGCCCACGGCGACCATGCTCGACAAGTACCGGTTGTCGAAGAACTTCAGCCCCAGCGTCTCGCCGATCTCCTCGACGTTGTAGCGCAGCAGGCGCGTGGCGCTGTCGAGCGAAGTGAGCGCGTAGCTGACCACAAAGACGCTGATAAACGACGCGCCGATTTCTTTGGGGATCCCCAGGGAGCCCAAAAAGGTGGCGCAGCCGTTGATGAAGTTGCCGATCTTGGCGCCCAGCGACCCCGCCTGACCCCAGTTGGCGTACGCCTCGTTCCACTCGGCCACGCTGGTGATGCCGGCGGTGGTCGCCAGCACGGCCACCAGCCCCAGCAGCGACTCGCCGATCATGCCGCCGTAGCCGATGAGCCGGGCGTCGGTCTCGCGGTCGAGCTGCTTGGCCGAGGTGCCGCTCGACACCAAACTGTGAAAGCCCGAGGCCGCCCCGCAGGCGATGACGATGAAGACGAACGGGAACAGGCTCGGCGCCCCTTCCGGGTTGGGGCGCACCGCCGGGGCGGAGAACTCCGGGGCCATGACGAAGAGGCCCAGGTAGACGCTGCCCAGGCCCAGATAGAGCAGAAGGCAGTTCAAGAAGTCACGCGGCTGCAAGAGACTCCACACGGGCAACACCGACGCCAAGAAGGCGTAGAAAAGGAGCACGTGGCTCCATCCGGCGGTGCCCGGCGCGATGTCAGGATCCGCGAGCATCGTCGCCGCCATCACCGAGTCGAGCTGGGCGACCCAGATGAGCACGAGCAGTAGCACGAAGCCGATGGGCGTCATCACCTTCCAGGAGACGCCCTTCTTGAAGCCGAGCCAGCCGATGGTCGCCGCGATGAGCATCAACCCGAACGACGGGATGATCGCCTGCGGGAAGGAGGCTGCCCCCGGCGGCTCGCTGGCCACGGGGCCCGCGGAGCCGGCGAACAGGGTGCCCAGGTAGCCGAAGATCGTCGTGTCGCTGCCGGGGTTGGGGCTGAAGAGCAGGGCGATGACGTAGACGAAGACGCCCATGGCCAGCGCCACCAAAAAGAAGATGATGATGTGAAGCAGGGTCTTCGCCCGCGGACCGATCAATCCCTCGGCGACCTTGCCGATGCTCTTTCCCTTGGCGCGCACGCTGACGACCAGCGCGCCGAAGTCGTGCACGCAGCCAACGAACAGGGCTCCGACGACCACCCAGCACATCGCCGGCAGCCACCCCCAGATCACCGCCACGGCGGGGCCGAGCATCGGCGCCAGCCCGGCGATGGACGCGTAGTGGTGGCCGAAGAGCACGCCTGGGCGGGTCGGCACGTAGTCGACCCCGTCGCGAAGCGCGTGCGCCGGGGTTTTGACGTCGTCGCGCAACTCGAAGACCCGCTCGGACAGGTAGCGGCTGTAGATAAGGTAGCCGGCGACATAGCCGGCAAAGGCGATGGCGGTGGCGACGGCGGCGTTCACACAAACTCCTGAAGTCTCGATGCAATCCGATACCCCACACTACACGCTCCTGCGGTGCGCCGGTCAAGCCTTGGTCGTTCTTGAGCGAGCCACGCGCCGATGTTAGCGTTTTCATCGCCGGACAACGTCGATTCCATCCAGACCCACGAAGACGCCCCACGGCGCCTCGAACCGCGGTAACCATGATGCGTACGCAACGAATGACCAAGATAATCGGGATGTTGGTGGTCGCCGCCGTGACGCTAGGCGTTGCTTGCCACACCGATCTGGGCGTCGAGTCGCGCCAGTTCGAATGTCAGGGGGACAACGACTGCCTGTCGGGGTGGACGTGCTCTTCCGAAAACCTCTGTGTTCGCCAGGGCAGCGTCGAGGTGGACGCCGGCGATACGCGCGACGCTGAGGACGTGGCGACCGATACGGCGCCGCTGCTGGACGCCGAGCCCTCGGACACAGCGCAAGACGCGGCCGACGCGACTGTCGACGCGGCCGAGGATGCCGCCGATACGTCGAACCCCTGTGAAGGCGTCCACTGCGATGGCACTCAGGTATGCGATCCGGAGACGGGTGCATGTGTCGACCCGCCCGAGTGCGTCGTCAACAGCGACTGCAGCGGCTCGGGAGAGCAGTGCGTCACCGACGCCGAGGGCGTCGCCTTTTGCTGCGCGGCGATCGGTGTGCCCGAAAACCAGTGCGACCCCATCTGTCAGACGGGCTGCGATGTCGGCGAAGCCTGCCGGGCGAGCTACGACGAGAGCACTTACGAATTTGAAGGGTGGGTCTGCAAGCCGGCTGGTGATGGGCTGCAAGGAGAGCCTTGCGGTGGCGTGCAGGACTGTGCCGCCGGCTTTACCTGCGGGTCGGGGGCGACGCCTCAGGGAGAGTGTCAGGAGATATGCCGAATGGACATCGACAACTGGTGCAGCACAGGAACGTGCAACGACACGTTCCTGCACGACACCGTCGGCTCGTGCGGTGAGCAGGTCAACTAACCGCCGACCGTACCCAACGGCTTGGCGATGACGTCTTCGATGATGTTGCACGCCTCGTCGATATCCTCTTTGGTCAGCTGCGAGGAGACCGAGATGCGGAAGCGGCGCGCGTGCGCCTCGACCGCCGGGAAGTCGACGGGCTGCAAGAAGAGGCCGCGCTGCTGGCACTGGATGGCCATCGAGTAGAGTTGGCGGCCGTCCGAGCCGATGATGATCGGGATGATCTGCGACTCGGTCTCGCCCAGATCGAGGTTGAGCGCCTCCAGGTTCTCTTTGAAGTACGCCACGTTGTCCCACATCTTGTCGCGCAACGTCGAGTCGCGGGTGGCGACCTCGAGCGATTTCATCATCCCCGCCACGATGGGGGGCGGAAGGGCGCACGAGAACTGGAACGGTGAGGCGTAGTACTTCATGTAGCGAATGATCGCTTCGTTGGCGCACACGAAGCCGCCGACGCCGCCAAACGACTTGCTCAGCGTGCCGAAGCTGATGCCCACCTGGTCTTCCAGACCGAAATGCTCGGCCACGCCGCGCCCGTTCTCACCGAACATCAGCGTCGAGTGAGCCTCGTCGATGTAGATGGGGGTCTGGTGCGCCTTACATACCTCGTTGATGGCAGGCAGGTCGCACAGGTCGCCGTCCATCGAATAGACGCCCTCGACGACCACCAACTTGCGCTTGTCGCTATACTTGTCGAGCACCGCGTCGAGGTGCTCGGCGTCGTTGTGATCGAAGGTGGCCAGCTTGGCGCCCGACAGCGTGCCGCCGTCGACCACGCTGCGGTGGCACTTCGAGTCGATCACCAGCACGTCGCCCTTGCGCAAAAGCCCCTGCATCGCCCCCATATTGCCGCCCAGCCCGCTCGAAAAGAGCATGCAGGCGTCCTTCTGCTTGAAGTCGGCCAACTGTTGGGCGAACTCCTCGTGCAGATCGAAGGTCCCCGACAGCATCGCCGCGCCCGACGCGCTCAACCCGTACTCGTCCGCCGCCTGCTTGGCTGCCTCGACGACCTCGGGGTGGGTCGACAGGCCCAGGTAGTTGTACGAGGTCAGGTTGATCGTGTCGCGCTCTTCGCCGTCGAAGCCGTTGCGGATGCGCGTGCGCGGTTTGGGCGAGCTTTGCAGCGGTTGCTCGTACAGGCTCATGCCCATCGCCACGGCCGGGTCGTGGGACCACTCTTGGAAGTCCTCCGGCGGGGCGAGCACGTCCGGGTTATCGTTCCAACCAAAGTCGGCCAGGCTGAATTTTAAGGGGTCGATATTCTTCATAGGCTCGGGAGTGATCGAGGGAGCGGGTCATCGAGGGATCGAGGAGACGACAAGGGCCTACGACCCCTCGACCCGGTCAGACATACTGCATGAATTTGTCGGCGAGCCCGTCGATCGTCTCGATCTCGGCGAGTTCGGCGCGCGGCACCTTGATGTTCATCTCGCGCATCGAGGCGGTGACCACCTCGAGCATGTCCAGGCTGTTGGCGCCGAAGTCGCGGAACGAGTCGGCGAACTCCAGGTCTTCTTCTTCGACGTCGTCGAGGTGCTCGACCACGTTCTTGCGAATCACGGCTACCACTTCGTCTTTGGTCATCTCGTATCCTTTCATTGTTGAGCATCAATCCGGCAGTGCCGCCACTGACAGCGCAATGTCGACGCGGCTGACCGGTAAGTCAAACGCTCATCATGTAGCGAGAGAGGCGCGTGAATTCAAGGGGAGAAACCGGACAAACGGTCGGAATGGTTTCAGATTTCGCGTCTAGATTAGGCAGGGGTGCTGGAAGTCTCCGCCCGAATGCGGTATCGACTGGAATCCGGCACCCAACTCTAACCTGTGAGGCCTCCGTGTTTCGACTCGATTCGACAAAGAAGGACGCTCAATCTGCGGTGGCAGTACGCCCGGTGATTTCGCTTCGCGACCGCCACCGGTTCATCCGCTTTCCCCACCGGCTCTACGCCGACGACCCCAACTACTGCGCTCCGCTCGACGCCATGGTCTGGGAGCAGACCTCGCGCCGGCTCAACCCCTGGTTCGAGCACGGCGAGGCCCAGTTCTACCTGGCCTTTCGCGGTGACCGCGTCGTCGGGCGCATCAGCGCGCAGGTCGACCAGATGCACCTCAAGCAGCACGACGACGGCGCTGGCTTCTTCGGCTTCTTCGAGGTCGAAGAGGATCCCGAGGCGGCGCGCGCGTTGTTGACCACGGCCGAGGACTGGTGTCGCTCGCGAGGAATGGAGCGCATTCGCGGCCCGTTTTCCCTGTCGATCAACGAGGAGTCGGGCCTGCTCGTCGACGGGTTCGACACGCCCAACTACATCATGATGCCCCACGGGCGCCCCTACTACGACGAGTTCGTCACGGGGGCGGGCTTCGAGAAGGCCATGGACCTGTACGCCTGGCAATACAGCCGCGAGCGCATCCCGGAGTACGCCTTCGAGATGGCCGACGCCGCCAAAGATCACCCGGGCGTGACCATTCGCGACCTCGATATGGACAATATCGAGCGCGACGTGCGCATCATCATGGACATCTTCAACGAGGCCTGGTCGAAGAACTGGGGGTTTGTGCCCCTGACCGAGGCCGAGCTCGACAAGATGGCCCAGGAGTTCAAGCTCATCGTCGATCCCGAGTTGTGCATGATCGCCGAGGTAGACGGCGACCCGGCTGCGATGACCGTGGCGCTTCCCAACATCAACGAGGCGTTCCGCGACCTCGACGGCAAGCTGTTGCCGGGCGGCTGGGCCAAGGTGCTGTATCGACTCAAGGTCAAGAGCCCCAAGACCTTCCGCTGCGTGCTGCTCGGCATCCGCAAAAAGTACCGCAAGGTCGCCATGGGCGGGCTGAGCGTGCTCCTCTACACCACGATCTACAAGCGCGCCTTCGACAAGGGCTACGAGTTGGCCGAAGCCGGGTGGACCTTGGAGACCAACAAGGGCATCAACCAGGGCATGGAGCTGATGGGCGCCGAGCGTTACAAGACGTACCGGGTCTACGAAAAGGAGCTCTAGAAGATGCGCGTCTTCGTCACAGGCGGAACAGGTTTTGTCGGCTCTCATGTGGTCGAGCGACTCGTCGACCGGGGCCACGATCCGCTGTGCCTGATTCGCAAAACGTCGAATACCGCCCACCTCGACGAGCTCGGCGTCGACACTCACGTCGGCTCGCTGGCCGACGTGCAGACGATGCGCGCGGCCGTCGAAGACGCCGACGCGGTGGTCCACATCGCCGGCGTCATCAAGGTGCGCGAGTTCGACGACTTCTACACCATCAACGGCGAGGCCACCGGCGAGCTCGGCCGGCTGGCCGCCGAGGTCAACCCCGACCTCGAGCGCTTCGTCTACGTATCGAGCGTCAGCGCCCAGGGCCCGTCCGACGGGCCCGAGCCGCGCCCCCACGACCGCACGCCGCAACCCGTGAGTCATTACGGGCGCAGCAAGCTGCTGGGCGAGGAGCGCCTCGAGCCGCTGGTCGACGCGCTTCCCCTCACCATCTTTCGTCCCCCGCCTGTCTACGGCCCGCGCGACTACGAGATGCTCGCCGCCTTCCAGATGGCCAAATACGGCATCGCCCCGGTCTACGGCGACGGGGAGGGCTATTTGAGCCTGATTCACGTCCACGACCTCGCCCGCGCCATCGTCAAGGCGCTGGAGGCCGACCACCCGAGCGGCTCGGTCTTCGCGATCGACGACGGCGAGGTGCATACCTGGAAGACGCTCACCCGCGACTTCGGCCGGGCGATGGGCAAAGAGCCGCGCCACGTGTGTGTGCCGCGCGTGCTCTTTCACGCCGCCGGCCACGTCAGCGAAGCTTTTGGGCGGCTGACCAACCGTGCTACGATTTTCAACACGGACAAGGTCGCCGAGATGGCGCAGGGCAGTTGGGTTTGCGGCAGTGTCCAGCTGCGTGAGCTTCTCGATTGGCAGCCCCGATGGCCGATCGAGAAGGGCGCGCGTCAGACGGCCGAATGGTATCTCGAGGAGGGCTGGATTTGATTCACGGGCATCGAGACATGGCGGAACTCGTCGAGGCGGCATACCGCATCGAAGTCGACCGCCAGGCCTGGCTCGACGGGTTGGCCGAGGTGCTCGGTCAGATCCACGGCAAGGGCCCCGGCCTGATGGTCTACCTGTTCGATGCCAGCCAGCGAGAAGAGGGCGTCCACCTTCCCGCCTACGCGCTCTATGGACTCGACGAGACGTTCGCCGAAGCCACGATCAAGCACAACGCCGCCTCCCCGCCCGACGACACACGACTGGTGTACGGGCCGGGCGTCCGCTGCTCGACGGTGAGCGAATTGCTCGCCGATCAGGGCATCGTCCCTGCCGAGCACCCCAGTTTCGGCCCCAACACCCGCCTGATCGGCATCGAGGATGCCTGGGGTCTGACGGCTTCAGACGCCCATTCGCGTGGGGTCGCCGTGGCCGCCCCCCTGAACGACGTGTCCCAGATGTCCGGGGAGATGCGAGAGCTCTGGCAACTGATCGGCACCCACTTGCTCACGGCCTACCGGCTGCGCCGGCGTCACGTCGGCGGCCAGGACATCGACGAGGCCGCCCGCGATCTGATCGGCGCCTCGGTCGACACCGCCAAAGAGCTCGTCAAGCAAGAGGTGCTCATCCGCCTGCGTGCACATTTTTCGCGTTAGGTGCATCTAAGCCACAAGCCGTAAAAAAACATGTAGTGCTTCGCCCCAACAGACGGTTCGAGGATTCAATGATTGGCATCCAACGAGAGCTGGTGGGAGTGGTCGAGGCGGCCTATCGGCTGGAACTCGAACGGCACTCTTGGCTGCAGGGCTTGGCCGATGTCCTCGCGACGATGGCGCGACAACTGCCCGGCTTGATGGTCTACGTGTACGACGCGAGCACTCCCGAGGCGGGAGCAATCGTCGAGGACTACGCGTTGCACGGGCTGCCGGAGTCCTTCGGTGAGGCCACCGTCGAGCTCAACATCAACACCGCTCCTCATATGGTGCGCGAGGTTTACCACCGCGGCATCATCTGCTCGACGGTCAGCGAGATTCTGGCTCCCCACGGCATGTCGCCGGAAGAACACCCCCTGACGGGTCGGCTCAATCGTCGCATCCATATCGCAGACTGCTGGGGCGTGAGCGGCTCGAACCCCGATGGACGAGGCGTGGGCATCGCCGCGCCGCTCCTCGAGGTGTCGGCGCTCCCCGAAGAGGTGCGCGAGTTGTGGGGGCTTGTCGGGGTGCACCTGGCCACTGCCTACAGGCTTCGCCGCGGCGTCGAGGCGAATCGCGCGGAACCGGAAGCCGCCATCCTCGACCCGGGCGGCAAGCTCGTCCACGCCGAGGGCGACGCCGCCGACGGCGAAGCGCGCGAAGCGCTCGAGAGAGCCACCCGCCGCATCGACCGGGCCCGCTCGGGCCCCTTGCGCCACGAGCCCGCCGAAGCGCTCCCTATGTGGCGAGGTCTGGTCGAAGGCCGCTGGTCACTTGTCGACCGCTGGGACTCCGACGGCCGCCGCTACGTGGTCGCCCACCCGAACGATCCACACTTCGACGAACCCCAAAAGCTCACCGACCGCGAGCGTCAGGTCGTCGCCTACGCCTCGCAGGGCGACACGAACGCGCGTATCAGCTACTCGCTCGGCCTCGACGAGCCCACCGTCGAGGCGCTCCTGCACAGCGCGCTCGCCAAGCTCGGCTTCGACTCGCGCGAGCGGTTGGGGGAGCTGCGCCGGTTTTTCGAAGATCCGTCCTGAGGCGGGGGGCGAGGAAGCGAAGAGGAGGCCTTGCAGGAGCGTGGCGCCAGCTATTAGGGGCTAAGGCCATTATTGGGTCGCATGATCGTGGCGTTTCGGGTTCTCGAAACCTCAAAAAGCAAGGCCTGGCCGATCCGCGACTCCCTAATGGTCCAAGCCCCTAATAGCTGGCGCTGCGCTCCTGCAAGGCGCCGCAAATTGCCAGGCGCCAACCCCGCCTTGCCAAAGCCCCCACTCGAAAATATGTTGCCCCCGGCTTACTGAATCGCCCCAAATGAACCAGGCACTACCCATGCGCATCCAAGACATCGAAACCCGCGTCGCCGAGCTCAAAGACCAGGCCCTCGAGGCGCTGGAGGTCCCGGAAGAAGCCATCGCCGACATCAACGTCGAAACCCCGCCCAACCCCGAGATGGGCGACCGCGGGTTTCCGTGCTTCGTGCTCGCGCGCCATCTTAGAAAGGCGCCGCCGATGATCGCCAAGGAAGTCGCCGCCAAGCTCGAGGAGTTCGTCACCGACGAGGACGTCATCGCCGAGGTGCGCGCGGTCGGCCCGTACGTCAACGTGCTGTTCAGCAAGGCCAAGCTCGCCCGCGTGGTCGTGGGCGAGGCGCTCGACGACGAGCATTTCGGCGGCGAGACCGCCGACGAGCCGAAGCATTGGATGTTCGAGTACTCCGCGCCCAACACCAATAAGCCCCAGCATCTGGGCCACGTGCGCAACGACCTGCTCGGCCAGTCGGTCGCCACCATCGCCGACTGGGCCGGCCATGAGGTCACCCGCGTCAACCTGATCAACGACCGCGGCATCCACATCTGCAAGTCGATGCTCGCCTACCAGAAATGGGGCGAGGGGGAGACGCCGGAGAGCGCCGGGATCAAAGGCGACCACCTGGTGGGCAAATACTACGTGCTCTTCAACAACAAGTTCATCGAGGAGTACGAGGCCTGGCAGCAAACCGATGAGGCCGAGGCGCGCTTCGGGGAGTGGATGGCCGAGCGCGACACCGACGAAGATGAGGATCTCGACCCGCAAGAGCTCCGCCAGAAGTTCTTCAAGGCGTACAAAGACGACTACTTCAACCGCGAGAGCAAGCTCGGCCAGCAAGCCAAGCAGATGCTGCTCGACTGGGAGGCCGGCGACGAAGAGGTCGTCGAGCTGTGGAAGACGATGAACCAGTGGGTCTTCGACGGCTTCGACCAGACCTACGAGCGCCTGGGCGTCGAGTTCGATCACGTCTACTACGAGTCGAATACCTACAAGCTCGGCAAAGACATCGTGCTCGAGGGGCTCGAAGAGGGCAAATTCGAGAAGATCGAGGGCGGCGCCATCGCCTGCGACCTCGAGAAGGTCGGCCTGCAGGGCCAGAAGGTTTTGCTCCGAAGCGACGGTACCTCGGTCTACATGACCCAAGATATCGGCACCGCGCTCGAGCGCTTCCGCGAGTATGACCTCGACCAGATGGTCTACGTGGTGGGCAACGAGCAGGACTACCACTTCAACGTGCTCTTCAAGATCCTGGGGCTCTTGAAGCCCGAGCTCGAAGGCCGGCTCTTTCACCTGTCCTACGGCATGGTGCTCCTGCCCGAGGGCAAGATGAAGAGCCGCGAGGGCAAGGTCGTCGACGCCGACGACCTGATGGACCAGATGGAGAAGTTGGCGCGTGAGGCGGTCGTCGAGCGTTGGCCCGACATCGACGAAGACGAGGTCGACACCCGCGCCAAGGCCATCGGCATGGCCGCGCTCAAGTACTACATCCTCGACTTCAACCCGCGTACCACGGTCAACTTCGACCCCAAGAAGTCGATCGACTTCCAGGGCCGCACCGGCCCCTACTGCCTGTATAGCTACGCGCGCATCCAGTCCATCGGCCGGCGCATCGGCGGCTGGCCCGAGCTCGACGACAAGAGCCGCGCCGCCTGCCTGGAGGCGCTGGGCACCGACCTCGAGATGGCGCTCGTGCGCGAATTGCAGACGTGGCCCAAAGTCGCCGCCACCGCCGCGCGCGACCTCGACCCGAGCAAGGTCACCGAGCACATGTTCAACATGTGCAAGTCCTTCAGCACGCTCTACAACGACGACGACCACAAGATCGTCGACATCGACGACGAACAACGCCGCGACGGCCTGCTGTATTTGGCCCAGGCGGTCGCCGCGACGTTGCAGAAGGGCCTGGCGTTGTTGGGGATCGAGACGCTCGAGGAGATGTGAGCTCTTCGATTTGCGGCGCCTTGCAGGGGCGCGGCGCCAGCTATTAGGGGCTTGGACCATTAGGGAGTCGCGGATCGGCTAGGCCTTGCTTTTTGGGGTTTCGAGAACCCGCAACGCTTTTTGAGGTTTCGAGAACCCGAAACGCCACGCTCCCACGACCCAAAAATGGCCCTAGCCCCTAATAGCAGGCGCCACTCACCTGCAAGGCCTCCTCAACGCAACATGATCCAAGGTCGCGCCGCCACGCACGACCACTGAAAGATTGGCCGATCTGTCTGCGTTTGCTAAAGTCGTGTCAGGAATCCCTCGCGTACCTCAGACAGGCTCTATGGCTCAGCGTAGTTTTTCCGTGGTGGTGTTGCCCGACGACTGGGACGGCTCTCTCGAGGAGTTGGCTCAGAAGATGATGCCGGTGACTCGCCGCGGGCCCAACCAGGTGCTGCCCCTTCTGGCGCGCGGCGCGATGACCCTCGAGGCGGATTTGAGTGTCGAGGAAGCGGGACTGCTGCAGGCGCGGCTCAACAAGTTGGGCGTGCCCGCGCGGGTGATCAACGAGGCGGGCGACGTCGTCTCCGACTCGGCGCACGGCGGGGCGGAGGCGTCCGAGCCGAAGCCCGAATCCAAGCCCAAACCTGCGCCCAAATCGAAACCGAAGCTGAAGCTTCCCAAGCCGAAGAGCGCGTCGAAGCCCGAACCGGAACCGAAACCTGAGCCAACACCGGAGCCGGAAGCCTCGACGGGCGGCGAATGGGCGAATGTCTTTCCCGACCTCGACGAGCCTCCGAAGTCGCTCGACGAACTCGCCGGCGATTCGGATGCTTTTGGCGCCGAGCCGGCGCCCAAGCGAGAGCAAGATGCACTCGCACCGAAAGACGCGGCGCCCGAGCGAGAGCAAGATGCACTCGCACCGAAAGACGCGGCGCCCGAGCGAGAGCAAGATGCACTCGCACCGAAAGACGCGGCGCCCGAGCCCGAAGACAAGCCGCAGGCCACGCCGCCCCCACAGCCGCCGTCGCGCGGCCTGCCGGGCGCCCAGCCGACTTCGAAGCCGAAGCCGCGTCCCAAGAATTTCGATGCGGGCAAGATGTCGAGCGCGCTGCGCTCGGCGTCGGGCGACAAGCCGCCGTATGCGCCCGAGGGCTTCGACGACTCGATGTCGCATATCCCGCTCATCGCTGCGCTGCTCAGCCTCATCGCGCCCGGCGCCGGGCAGGTCTACAACGGCCGGGTCGAGGAGGCGCGCGAGTACGGGGTGCGCTTTGCGCTGATCCTCCCCTGGTATCACAGCGTGCGCGAGGCGTACGACTACGCCGAGAAGATTCGCACCTACTGGGCGCCGCGGCCCGAGCCGGGGGCGTTCGTGGGGGCGCTGAAGCATCTGGCGATCTGGTGGCTCGTGGCGGGCACCGCCTTTGCGGCGTTGGGGTGGGTCGGCCTCGAACTCTATGATGTGGCCAAAACGCCCGAAGCGCCCAAGATTACCGAAGCCGACGTCGACAGCGCTTTCGGCGAGGCGCGCACGAAGGTTCAAATGGCGCGCATCGCCGCGCTCGACGGCGTCACGGCCTATCTCGACGAGCGCGACCGCAACCACAAACGCTTCACGATGTCGCAGAACGAGCGCGCGGAGCGGTTGTTTCGCCGCGGGATCGTCTTCTGCAAAAATGGAAACTACGCGACCTGCGCCAGCGCCATGAAGCGGGTGAGCAGCCTGAGCCCCAGGCTGCGCCGCGACGCATACCGGCTGCAGGCGTGGGCGAGCGTCCAGCAGTCCTCGCAGCGCACGAACGAGCCGATGCCCGAGGTCAGCGTCGGGTCACTTTCGGACTTCGAGCAGCAGGGATTCGAGCAGCAAGACAGCGAGCGGAGCGACGTCGGAAAGAACGAAGCCGACGCCGCCGCCGAGGCGTCCAATAACGACAACAGCGCGTCCAAAGAGCAGAACCAGGCACCCCAACCCCCACCATGAGGCCCCGTCATGACCGTCCGACTGCGTGTCACCTTCGAGGATAAGGTTCGCGAGTATGCCTTCGACCGCGCGACGGTTTCTGTTGGGCGAGGTCCGTTCAACGACATCGTCGTCGCCGAGGCGAGCCTGGGCCGGGTGCACGGCGAGCTGGAGGTGCGCGACGACGGGCTGGTCTTTCGCACCCGCGCCAGCTCGACGCCCACGAGCATCTTTCGTGACGGCGAGTGCACGCAGTCGACCGACGGGGAGACCGAGGACACCCTGCATTTCCACGCCGGCGACGTGGTGCGCATGGGCGAGCAGCCGTCGGTGGCGCTCGAAGTCGTCGAGGTGGTGCGCCGGCCGGAGCGTAACTGGGCTACCCACGCCATGCCCACCGGCGCGGACGCCTCGCCGTCGGACACCACGGGAAAGCTGTTATTTCGGCTGACCCGCGGCATCGCCTACGAACCCAACATCGAGACTTTTTTGCGCACCTGCGCGCTCTTCGTGGGCTACGTGTGCGATCGCATGCCCGACTGCATCGAGCTGTCCATTCCCATCGAGGCGAGCCCGTGGCGCTCCGACGATCACCTGCTGCAAGCGGTCTCGATGGACCTCGACCGACCTGCCGAGGAGCTGTCGCCCGTCGATGTCGACGGCGGCTACCTGCAGACCCGCGACCCGCTGCCCCCCTTCGGGCCGGACGCGGCCGCCATCCTCGACGAGCTACGCGGCCTCGACTGCTGCGTGGTGGTCGACGACCGGGGCGCGGAGGCCAGTGTGCTCGTGCCATTCGACTACGACGGCGAGCTCGCCGCGGTGCTCGATCTGAGCTTTCCGCAAGGCAAGGTCGACGAGTTGATGGAGGCGGTGGCGCTGGCCGGCGCGCTGCTCAAGCCGATCGCGGCCATCGTGCTGGGGCGCGACCGCCAGTGGCGCGTCTACGAGGGCGTCGTCGAGGAGAACCACTACTGGCGCGAGCGCCAGCGACGCCGCTACCACTTCAAGGACCTCATCGCCGAGAGCGACTCGATGCGCGAGGTCTACGAGAAGCTCAACGACTTCGTCGGCCTCGACTCGCCGGTGCTGCTGCACGGCGAGGCGGGCACGGGCAAGGCGCTGGTGGCGCGCGCGCTGCATCATATGGGGCCGCGCAAAGACGCCATGCTTACCAGCATCAACTGCCGCGAGCTCGCCAGCGACACGCTCGACTTCGAGCTGTTCGGCAGCGTGGCCAACGAGTTGTCGGGTGATGTCGAGCCCCGAAAGGGCATCTTCGAGCTGGCCGAAGGGGGCACGGTCTTTTTGGAGGAGGTCGACCAGATGTCGCTCTTGCTGCAGGGCAAGGTGCTGCGCATGCTGCGCGAAGGCGAGCTGCGACGCATCGGCGACGCGGTCGCGCGACGCGTCGACGTGCGCGTGGTCGCCAGCACCCACCGCGACCTGTCCGCGCTCGTCAGCCAAGGCCGCTTCCGCCGCGACCTGTACCTGGTGCTGAGCGAGCACGTCCTCGAGCTACCGGCGCTCAGCGAGCGACAGGAGGACATCCTGCCGCTCGCCCGCACCTTCCTGCGCAAATTCGCCGCCCGCTACGACCGCCCCTGCAGGCGCATCTGCGAGCCAGTCCAGCAGAAGCTTCGTGATCACCGCTGGCAGGGCAACGTGCGCGAGCTGCAGGCGGTCATCGAGGCGGCGGTGCTCAAGTGCGATGGGGAAGAGGTTGGTGTGGATGATGTGGCGTTATGATTTACTGATCTTCTCCAACATCGCTTCGACTGCCTCTTGGTGCTCGTCGGTGCGCTGCACGCAGGCCTGCAGCGCGGCCGTGATCTGCAGCGCCGTCTCGATATCTCGATCCACACAGCGATACAGCGCCGCCTTGGCCGTCTTGACGGCTTTGGGGGGCAGCGAGGCGATCTGTTCGGCGGTGGCGCGGGCGCGGTCCATGACGTCGTCGCGGGGGACGACCTCGGAGACGAGGCCGAGCTCGAGGGCTTCGTCGGCGCCGATGACCTTGGCGGTCAGGATGAGCTCGACGGCCTTGGAGAAGCCGACGATGCGGGTGAGCAGGTAGGCGCCGCCGTCGCCGGGGATGAGGCCGACGCGGGCGAAGGTCGAGCCGAATTTGGCCGCGTCGCTGGCGATGCGGATATCGCACATGAGCGACAGGTCGAGGCCGGCGCCGATGGCGTGGCCGTTGATGGCGGCAACGACCGGTTTTTCGAAGCGCTCGAAGCGTCGCGGGATCGTCTGCATGCCACGCAGGTAGTTGTCGCGCAGCTCGACCGGGTCGCCGGCGAACATGCCGCTCTCCTCGCGCATCGCCTTGAGGTCGCCGCCGGCGCAGAAGGCCGGGCCGGCGCCGGTGACGATCACCGCGCGCACCTCGTCGTCGAGCTCGGCGCGATCGAGGGCCTCGACGAGCTCTTTGGCCATCTCGGTGGAGTAGGCGTTGCGGGCGTCGGGGCGGTTGAGGGTGATGGTGGCGACGGCGTTTTCGACTTCGTACAGAACGTCAGACATGGTTGGGGGTCCTTGGGCCTGCGGCGCGGTCTTGGGGCCTGCGGCCCGGTCTTGGGGTCTTGGTTTCTTGGGGCCTGCGGCCCGGTCTTGGGGTCTTGGGTCGTGCTGTGAGTGGCGGGAAAGCTAGAGCCCATCGGGTTGGAGTTCAAGCGTGCGGGGGCAGTTGTATTGCGTGGGGGGCTGCTTAAATTGCAGGGGGCGCGAGCGAAACTAAACGGCGAGTAGTACCATGAATACGAGGCTGATCCTCAATCCGGAGGCGGGGTCGACGGCCAAAAACGACGAGCTGGTCGCCGAAATCCGGCGTCTCGACGGCGTCCAGGTCTTCCAGACCGAAGGGCCGGGAGACGCCGAGAGGCTGGCGTTGCAGGCGGCGCGCGACGGCATCGAGCGCGTGATCGCGGCCGGCGGCGACGGCACGGTCAACGAGGTGCTCAATGGGTTGGCGTCGCACCTCGACAAGGTGACGCTGGGCGTGTTGCCGCTGGGTACGGGCAACGACCTGGCGCGCTCGCTGGGGCTTCCCGACGACCCGGGCCTCGCGCTCAAGTATCTGTTGCGGACCGACGATACGCGCTACATCGACGTGATGCGGGTGACGCATCCCGAAGGCTCTCGGCTCGGGCTCAATCATATCAACGCCGGCTACAGCCACCTGATCACCGACTCGATCACCCCCCAGATGAAGCGGCGTTGGGGGCCACTCGCCTACCTAAAGTCGGCGGCCTCGCAGCTTCGCGAGCGCGAGGAGTACCACACTCGGATTCGCTGGGACGACGGCGCCGTCGAGGTCGTCGACGCGGTCAACGTGTTGGTTGCCAACGGGCGCACGGTCGCCGGCGGGCTGCGTGTGGCCCCGGAGGCGAGCATGGAGGACGGGGCGATTCAGGTCGTCGTCTTGCGGGCGGGCTCGCTGGTGGAGCTTGCGGGGATGGCCGCCAAGATGCTCGTGGGCAATATCCTCGAGAGCGACCAGGTCATCTCGCGGCCGGCGCGCTCGGTGCACATCGAGTCGACGCCGCCGATGGTCTTCAGCGTCGACGGCGAAGAGGTCTGCGAGCATGTCGTCGACGTGCGGGTGGTCCCGGGCGCGCTGCGCGCCGTCGTCGGGCCCAATTACGTCGTCGAGCCCGCGCTCACCGAGTTGGACGTCGACGAAGGGTTCGATGAGCATCCGCCGCCGGCTTAAATAGGGACGGTAGGCATTGCAGGACAGCGACGCATCAGCAAGGCGATCTCTACGCCTCCAGCAACTCCTGATACGCATCTGACAGCGCATCCCACGAATATCTCGACACGTCGATCGCGTCGCTGTCGCGCACCCGTTGCGGGTCCTCCGCAAACTCGGCGAGGCGTCCTGCCAACACCGCCACCTCCCGGTCGGCGTCGTCGACAAACGACTCATAGCGCCACGCCTCGGGCACGTACTCGCGGTAGGCGAGCCGGTCGGGGGCGAGCGGACGGCATCCCGCGGCGATGGCCTCGAGCATCGCCAGCCCCTGGAACTCGTGCAGCGAGGTCGACACGACGAGGTCGGCGCGTCGCAAAATGGCGCGGTAGTCGTCGGCCGATTCGACGTATCCCCAGGTCGCAATATGGTCGGCGAGTGCTTCGTGGGCTCGGTCGAAGACCTTCGGGTAGCTGCGGAATCGCTCGCCGAGGACGTGCAACTCGAAGTCGAGGCCGCGCTGGTGGAGCCGGTCGAGGGCGTCGAAGAAGCGCGACGGCGCCTTGTCGTACTCCCATCGGTGGTTCCATACGATCGACAGCGGGCGCGACGGCGAGGGCGCGTCGTGCTCGGCGAAACAGGCGGGGGCCAGGGGGACGGGGAGGACGCGTGAGCGGCCCTCGACGGCGTCGGCGAGGCCCTCCGGCACGTAATCGGGCATGCGGCTGGCGAAGTCGCGCGTGCCCGCGAGGAACGACTCGAGGTTGTAGCGCGAGTTGAACGCGACGCGGTCGGCGCAAAGGGCGCTGTAGAGGTTGACCACCGCCGGGGTGATATCCTCGTGCTGGCCGCTGCTGGTCGGGTAGGCGAATTGGTTTTCGTGGAAGTAGACGACGTTGAGGGCGTCGGCCAGGCTGGGGACGAAGCCGCGCAGGGCCGACAGGTCGACCATCGAGGTGGCCAGGACGACATCCCAGGACTGCTCGAGGAGCTCGCGCCACTCGTGGGCCCAGTAGAGGCTATTGCCGCGGATACGCCAGCGAAAGTAGCGGGGCGGCAGGGAGAGCGTGGTGAAGGTATCGGCGCCGAGGCGCGCCGCCAGCCCTTCGTGCCAGCGGCGGTGGCTGCCTGCGTCGTACGCGGAGAGGCACAGAACACGCATGAGGCTTATTGGTCGGTCGGTGTTTCGTCGGCCGGAGATTCGGTGCCTTGGGGGGCGTCGCCCTCGACGCGAATCTCCATATTCGTGAACCCTGCGCGCCTGGCGGCCGTGATGAGATCGACGATGGCCTTCTGGGGCGCGTCGGCGGCCGCGCGGATGGCGATGGTGCCGGTCGGCTCCTCGGCGCGAAGCTTCTCGAGCGCCTCGAGCAACTTGGGGACCTCGGTAAAGGTCTGGTCGCCCAGGGTGTAGGTCGAGTCGGCGCTCACGCCAATCTCGACCTGCTCGGGTACTTCGGGCGGCTCGTCCGGCTGGGCTTTCTCGTCGGCGTCGTCACTATCTTCGTCGGCGCCGGGCTCCAGATCGGCCTCTTCCATGCTGCTCGAGTAGAGCACGAGGTCGCTGCCTTCGGCCTCGTCGGCCGCGTCGCCGGCCTCTTGGGCGACCTGCGGAGCCTTGGGGCGCTTCTCGGCGCCTTTGACGGGCTTGGACGTCGTGCAGCCGGCTGCCAAGAGCAGGGCGGCGGCGACCGTAGTGATCAGGCGTAGTGTGGGCATGGCAATCCTCCGCGCAAAAAGAAACGCGATGAAGCTACTAACTTCACCGCGTTCCAGATTCTCAGTACCCGAGTGGGTAGGCTTAGAGACGGGGCGAGTAGTACTCGACCACGAGCGTCTCGTCGACCTGCACGGGCACGTCTTCACGACCCGGGAGCTGATCCATCGTCGCCGTCTTGGCGTTCTCGTCGACGGTCAGGTAGGTCGGGTAGCGCAGCGCCGGGTTGGCGATCGACTCTTCGACGATCGTCAGGTTGCGGCTCTTCTCGCGCAGCGAGATCTGCGAGCCGGGCTTCACGCGGTAGCTGGGACGGTCGACCTTGTTGCCGTCGACCTGGATGTGGCCGTGGACCACGAGCTGGCGAGCAGCCGGGATGGTCGGGGCCAGTCCGGAGCGGAAGACCACGTTGTCGAGGCGCTGCTCGAGCAGACGAAGCAGCATCAGACCAGCGGGCTCACGCGAGCGCTGAGCTTCGACGAACAGGTTACGAAGCTGCTGCTCGTTGACGCCGTAGTTGTAGCGCAGCTTCTGCTTGGCGTAGAGCTGCTTTTTGAATTCGCTGAAGCGCTGGCGACCCTGCCCGTGCTCTCCGGGGGGATAGGGGCGGCGGTCGGCGATTTTTCTGGTCAGGCCGGGAAGGTCAGTTCCCAGGCGACGAACGATTCGGAGTCGGGGACCCGTGTAACGTGCCATGTGTCTACTCGATGTTGTCGATGTAGTGAGCTTTGCTGGCGCGCCTGAGTGCCGGTCAAATTGGCCTACACAGGCTTGGCATGCGCCAGACTATAACGTGTAAAAGCGTAGTCTGTTCCGGCGGAGAGGCGGGCCGAGCCCGCAATCGTGTCGTGGCGCGACCGAAGGCCTCTCACCGGAGGGGGAGTATCTTCCACACTTGGCTCGAAATTGCAAGAGGAGGTCACTGAATGAACATCGCGTCGCCCAGATAAGCGATGTCATCGACCTCCAACACGCCGGTGGTCTCGGGTTGTAGCGCTGCGCGCAGCGCCGCCATGGCGACCTTCTCGCGGCGGAGGCCGGTGGTCTCTTCGGCCCACACGCGCACCGGCGGCAGCTCACCGGCCGCAGTCCCCAACATCCCTGCGGCGCGACCGTCTTCATCGTGCACCAGCACCGGCCGAAGGATCGCCACGGCCATGTCGAGGCCCTGGAGCGACGCCTCCCCGTCGAGCTTCGACTGCAAAAAGCCGTGGGGCATCGCCGGCGGGACCTTGCCGGCGGACAACATGACGAATTTGGGCACGCCCGCCTGCTCGGCGGCCCGGGCGGCCTGCTGCACCGAATGGCGGTGCAGGCGCCTGTAGGTTTGCTCGTTGGCGGGATCTTCGGCGGCGATGCCCACGCTGTGAACCAAAGCCTCGCACCCGGCGAGATGCGCCGACCACGATTCGACGTCGCCTACGTCGGCGCTCACCCAGTCGACCCCCTCGACCCATGGTTCGTCGATGGGCGGGCGGCCTCCGCGCGACACACTGACCACGCGGTGACCCATAGCGACCGCGAGGCGACAAATCTCGGCGCCGATAAAACCACTGCCGCCGAGGACACACACCTTGAACCGATCCATTGAAACTCCTTGTGGTGACGAACAATCAAGCGCGCCAACTCCGAATTCTTCATTGACGCGGCGCGGCGTCATTGGCCACACTTGGCCGTGGCGATGACCCGCAACTCATCTGCCTCAGCGCGACCGACACCCCCCTGCGGTTCGGTAGTACGACTGGGACGGAAGCATATGAATCACCCCGCCGAGTCGACACTGGCAGGTGGCACGGAAACCTAAGGCACATCCATGGCCAAATATATCCCCATTGGAGATCCGATAAACGAATCGGAGCGAGACGGTATTCGGCAACTACGCGATCAACTGCCCGATCACTATATTGTGATCGGCAATTTCGAGCTGCAGTTGCCCCGGCGCAAGAACACCCTCGAGTACGACGCGGTCGTGGTCGGGGAGTGGGGGCTTTATGCCGTCGAGATCCGCGGCTGGGACGGGACCATCCGTGGAGACATCCGCCGATGGGAGCTCGAATGGGGCCGCGTCGAAAACCCGTTTATTCGCATCGAGCGCAAAGCCAAGGCCTTGCGAGATCTGCTCGTGCGATCCGTGTCCGATTTTCCTGACGAGCTCTTTTGTGAGGCGGTCGTTTTTCTGACCGGCGACGACGTCGACGTGCAGGTCAAAGACGAGCGCAACCGACGGCTGCTGTTGCCCGGTCAGCTCTACGACTTCTTCGTCGACCGCAAGCGCATGATCCAGCGCGGCCCCGGCCCGCTGCTCGACGCGACCATGCGCAAGCGCATCGTCGACGCGATCAGCCCGCTGGCCAGCCCGCGATCGCCGCTTCCGGTGATCCAGAACTTCGAGGTCGAGACCGAACTGGCCGCCGACACCGCGCCGTACCGCGAGTTTATCGGCCGCCACAAGCTGCTCCAGGCGCGCGGTAAAGTGCGCATCAAGGCCTACTCCATCGATCCGCTGCTCCCCCGAGCCGAGCGCGAGGCCGAGTACAACCGGGCGGCGCGTGATATGGAGGCGCTGACGCAGCTCGAGGACAACGCCTATGTGGCGCGTCCCTACGAGATGCTGCAGGACAAAGAGGACGAGCTGACCTTCTATCTGGTCAGCGAGTGGGTCGGGCCGACCACGCTGCGAAGCTATATCGAGCAGACCGACTACGACGCCCTCGACGCCTCGAAGCGCGAGGAGTTCGGTCGCTTTGCCAAGCACCTGCTCAAGGCGATCTCGTTCATGCACAGCCGCGACATCATCCACCGCAACTTGCATCCGGGGGTGATCTACCTGACCAACAGCGAAGAAGGCGTACCTCTGAAGATCGCCGACTTCGATTACGCGCGGGTAGCCAACCTGAAGTCGATCGCCGGCCAGATCAGCGATCTGGGCACCGAGGGATACGCGGCCCCCGAGCTTTGGATGGAGGATGGCTACGACTTTCGCGTCGACATCTTCTCGGCCGGGGTGATCCTGTACGAACTGTTCACCGGTCGGTACTTCTACGCCGATCTGCCCGAGATGCTGCGCCACGACGAGGTGTGGCAGGAAAAGCGCGAGCTTCTCGACGATCCCATCCTGCGATCGCTGCTCGACAAGATGGTCTCCTCCGATCCCGACGCGCGCAGTGTGGGGCTCCAAGAGGCCCTGGAGCACTTCGACGCGCAGGGTTGAGCCGCGCGCGGACAAAATTTTGATTCCTTGGAATAGGGCGGGCGAAAAACCGTTTGACACAAAGGTGTAGTACTCTTACAGTTACTCGCCTTGATTCGGACGCGATCCAGGCACCATTGTATGTTGATGGCGTTCGAAAACTGAAGTGAGAAGAGCTCTTCACGAGTTGTTTGACAGAGCACCTGGCTGCCTCAACCGCGCCAGCCGGGTGTCACAAGGGGGCTACCCGCGGGTTCCGGCATCGCGACTTGTCAACTCGTCCACGATATGTTCAAAGGTGGGCGCGTTTGCGATGGGCAGGAGCCTGCTTCCGTTGCAACCCGTGAGTTGCACGGCAACCGTAGGTAGCCTGCCGCGCGGGGATCCCAATTACGATATGTTCGATCTCGAGTCGATGCAAATCGAAAATCTTCACAGTGCGCGCTCAATCCCCACTCAAGAAGCGGTCCCGGTCGCTCATCCAGCGTTCGTCTGGCGCCGGCCGCCTGTTGTGCCGTTAGGCCAGCCTGACAGGCCCCTCTGACGCGCGACCCAGCAACACAAGATCGATCACGCGGCTGACGCCACGGCCCCCGGCCTGGCGCTTGCCGCGCTACTGCAAGAGACATAGCTCAGCAGAACCCTTAAGGAGAGATGATGGGTCAACCGATCAAAGAGAACTTCCGCATCCGCAAGGATTACGGAACCATCAAGAAGGTCGCTCAAGTTCCAAACCTCATCGACGTGCAGCGCAAGTCCTACCAGGAGTTCCTGCAGACGGACGTGCCGCTCGAGGAGCGTACGGACACCGGCCTTCAAGGCGTGTTCAAAAGCGTCTTTCCCATCAAGGACTTCAACGAGACGTCTACCCTCGAGTTTGTCAGCTACGACCTTGGCAAGCCCAAGTACGACATCGAGGAGTGTACCGCTCGCGGCATGACCTACTCGGCCCCGGTCAAGGTGGTCATCCGCTTGGTGGTGTGGGACGTCGACGAAGACACCGGCACGCGCACCATCCGCGACGTGAAGGAAAAAGAGGTCTTCTTCGGTGAGATCCCGCTGATGACCGCCTCGGGTACGTTCATCATCAACGGCACCGAGCGCGTCATCGTCAGCCAGCTGCACCGTTCGCCGGGCGCCTTCTTCGACCACGACGGTGGTAAGAAGCACTCGTCGGGCAAGCTGCTGTACTCGGCGCGCGTCATCCCGTACCGCGGATCGTGGCTCGACCTGGAGTTCGGCTCCAAAGACATCATGCACGTGCGGATCGACCGCAAGCGCAAGATGCCCGCCACCGTGCTGCTGCGCGCCCTTGGTTACTCGGCCGAAGAGCTGCTCGACTACTACTACGACACCGAGCGCATCTTCTTCGAGAACGGCGAGTATCTCAAAGAGATCAACCTCGACGTGCTTCGCGGCCAGGTCGCATCGGTCGACGTCAAGGACAGCGGCGGCAACGTCATCGTCAAGTCGGGCAAGAAGTTCACCCGCAGCGCGATTCGCAAGCTGGCCAAGGCCGAGATCACGCGCATCCCGATCTCGTTCGACGAGCTGACCGGTAAGGTCGCCGCCGAAGACATCTACGACGCCTCCACCGGTGAGGTGCTCGTCGAGGTCAACGAAGAGCTGACCGAGAACTCCATCAAGGAGCTCGAAGCGCGCGGCATCGAAGCGATCAACGTGCTGTTCATCGACAACGTCAACGCCGGTCCTTACCTGCGTGACACGCTCGAGTCGGACAATATCAGCACGCCCGAAGAGGCGATCCTCGAGATCTACCAGCGGCTGCGTCCGGGCGACCCGCCCACCAGCGAGCAGGCGCAGAACCTGTTCGACAACTTGTTCTTCAACCCCGAGCGCTACGACCTGTCGAAGGTCGGTCGCCTGAAGTTGAACTACAAGTTCCACCGCAAGATCGTCGAGCCGCTCGAAGAGCGTGAGCGCGAGATCGAGGCGGCCCTCGAAGAGGCCGGCGACGCCGAGCGTGAAGAGCTCGAGGCCGAACTCGAAGAGGTGCGCGAGCAGCTCGACCCGTGGCGCATTCAGACGCTTCGCGAGGAAGACATCCTCGAGACGGTGCGCTACCTCATCGACCTGCGCACCGGCAAAGGTTCCATCGACGACATCGACCACCTGGGCAACCGCCGGGTGCGCACCGTCGGTGAGCTTCTGGAGAACCAGTACCGCATCGGCCTGGTTCGCATGGAGCGCGGCATCAAAGAGCGCATGAGCATGTCTCAGGAGATCGAGACGCTGATGCCCGACGACCTGATCAACGCCAAGCCGGTCAGCGCGGTCATCAAAGAGTACTTCGGCTCCAGCCAGCTGTCGCAGTTCATGGACCAGACCAACCCCTTGAGCGAGGTCGCCCACAAGCGGCGCCTGTCGGCTCTCGGACCGGGTGGTCTGACCCGCGATCGCGCCGGCTTCGAGGTGCGTGACGTCCACGTGACTCACTACGGACGTATCTGCCCGATTGAGACCCCGGAGGGGCCGAATATCGGTCTGATTACCTCGCTGTCGACCTACGGGCGCATCAACGAGTACGGCTTCATCGAGACGCCGTACCGCAGCGCCGCCGACGGTAAAGCCACCAGCGAGGTGCGCTACTACTCGGCGCTCGAAGAGGAGAACAACGTCATCGCGCAGGCCAACGCCGAGCTCGATGACGACGGCAACTTCCTGAGCGACACCGTCGCCGCACGTGTCAACGGCGAGCCGACGATGGTCGCCCCCGAGGAAGTCACGCTGATGGACGTCAGCCCGAACCAGCTGGTCAGTGTCGGCGCCGGTCTGATTCCGTTCCTCGAGAACGATGACGCCAACCGCGCCCTGATGGGCTCGAACATGCAGCGCCAGGCGCAACCTCTGGTGCGTACCGACGCTCCGTTCGTCGGCACCGGCATCGAGCGCACGCTGGCGCGTGACTCGGGTGTGACGATCGTCGCCAAGAACGACGGCGTGGTCGAGAGCGTCGATGCCCAGCGCATCGTCGTTCGCCCCGACGGCTCGGATAGCGACCTGTTCGTCAAGCCCGACATCTACACCCTCATGAAGTATACCCGGTCCAACCAGGGTAGCTGCATGAACCAGAAGCCCATCGTGTCGGTGGGCGACCGGGTGGAGAAGGGCGAGATTATCGCCGACGGACCGTCGACCGAGCGCGGCGAGCTGGCCCTGGGCCGCAACATCACCGTGGCGTTCATGCCGTGGGGTGGCTACAACTTCGAGGACTCGATTCTCATCAGTGAGCGTCTGGTCAAAGAAGACATCTACACCTCGATGCACATCGAGGAGTACGAGTGCACCGCTCGCGACACCAAGCTCGGCCAAGAAGAGATCACGCGCGACATCCCCAACGTGGGTGAAGACGCGCTCAAGGACCTCGACGAAGCCGGCATCGTCCGCGTGGGCGCCGAGGTCTCCTCGGGTGATATTTTGGTCGGTAAGATCACGCCCAAAGGCGAGACCCAGCTCTCCCCCGAGGAGAAGCTGCTTCGCGCCATCTTCGGCGAGAAGGCCGGCGACGTGCGCGACACCTCGCTGCGCATGAGCCCGGGCACCAGCGGCACCGTCATCGGCGCCAAGGTGTTCTACCGCCAGGGGGCCGAGAAGGACGCGCGCACCCAGCAGATCGAGGACACCGAGGAGGCTCGCCTCCTCAAAGACCAGAATGACGAGATCCGCATCCTTCGCGATGCGGCCTACCGCAAGATGCGCGACATCTTGCGCGGCGGCAAAGTCGCCTCCGATCTGGTCGACGAGTCGCGCAACGTGCTCATCGAAGAGGGCACGACCATCAGCGACGACGTGCTCTCCGAGGTGCCGCGTCGCTACTGGACCGACGTCGATATCGACGACGAGACCACCGACAAGCTCATGCAGATTCTGGGCGACGTCGAGGACCAGATTCTGGTCATCCGGATGAACTACGGAGAGAAGATCGAGAAGCTCCGCAAGGGCGACGAGCTTCCTCCGGGCGTCATCAAGATGGTCAAGGTCTACGTGGCCGTGAAGCGCAAGATTCAGGTGGGCGACAAGCTCGCCGGCCGTCACGGCAACAAAGGTGTCATCAGCCGCATCCTTCCCGACGAGGACATGCCGTTCCTGGAGGACGGCACGCCGGTCGACATGGTGCTCAACCCGCTGGGTGTTCCCAGCCGTATGAACATCGGACAGGTCCTCGAGGTGCACCTGGGCTGGGCCGCCAAAGGTCTGGGCATCCGGTTGCGCGAGATGATCGAAGAGATGCAAAAGCCGGAGAATATCCGCGAGTACCTCAAGGATATTTACCACAACGAAGAGACTCAGGAGCTCATCGACACGCTCGATGACGACCAGGTCCTCGACATGGCCGACGCGGTGAGCAAGACCGGCGGCGTGCACGTGGCGACCCCGGTCTTCGACGGCGCGCCCGAAAAGCGCATCCGCGAGCTTCTGCAAAAGGCCGGGTTCCCCGAGTCGGGAAAGATGGTTCTGTACGACGGGCGTACCGGTGAGGCGTTCCAGAACGACGTCACCGTCGGCGTGATGTACGTGCTCAAGCTGCATCACCTGGTCGACGACAAGATTCACGCACGCTCCATTGGACCGTACAGCCTGGTCACCCAGCAGCCGCTCGGTGGTAAGGCCCAGTTCGGTGGCCAGCGTCTCGGAGAGATGGAGGTCTGGGCGATCGAAGCCTACGGCGCTGCCCACACGCTCCAGGAGTTCCTGACGGTCAAGTCGGACGATGTGCAGGGACGTACGCGCATCTACGAATCGATCGTCAAAGGCGACTTCCGCCTGGATCCGGGCATGCCCGAGAGCTTCAACGTGCTCATCAAAGAGCTGCACGCTCTTTGCCTGAACGTCGAATTGCTCGAGGACGTCGCCTAACGAACGCCACACGCACTCAACGCGCAGGGCCTGACCTCCACAGTTAGAGGCACGGGCCCTGCGAGTTGCGGCTACTCAAGAGATTTACTCAGCCGTCAAGGGAGGCTGCTTTGAAGGACATTTTCAGCTTTTTCGAGAAGCCCAAAGATCCGCTTAGCTTCTCAGCGATCCGCATTGGAATCGCCAGCCCGGAGCGTATCCGGGAATGGAGCCATGGCGAGGTCAAGAAGCCCGAGACCATCAACTACCGCACGTTCAAGCCGGAGCGAGACGGCCTGTTCTGCGCCAAGATTTTCGGACCGGTCAAAGACTACGAGTGCATCTGCGGCAAGTACAAGCGCATGAAGCACCGTGGCGTGGTCTGTGAGAAGTGTGGCGTCGAGGTCATCCAGTCGAAGGTGCGCCGCGAGCGTCTGGGTCATATCGACCTGGCCACGCCCGTCGCCCACATCTGGTTCCTCAAGAGCCTTCCGTCGCGCATCGGTAACCTGCTCGACATCACGCTCAAGGACCTCGAGAAGGTCCTGTACTGCGTGGCCTACATCGTCACCGACCCGGGCCTGACTCCGCTGGTGACCGGTCAGGTTCTGAGCGAGCAGAAGTACATGGAGTACTTGGAGACCTACGGAGACACCTTCGAGGCCCGCATGGGCGCCGAGGCGATCCGTGACCTGCTCGACCGCATGGACATCCCGCTGCAAGCCCAAGAGCTTCGCGCGGAGATGAAAGAGGCGACGTCGAACGCCAAGCGCAAGCGCATCTCCAAGCGCCTCAAGATTCTCGAGGCCGTGCGCGACTCGGAGAACAACGCTGGTTGGCTGGTGCTCGACGTCATTCCGGTGCTTCCGCCGGACCTTCGTCCGCTCGTGCCGCTCGACGGCGGCCGCTTTGCGACCAGTGACCTCAACGATCTGTATCGTCGAGTCATCAACCGCAACAACCGCCTCAAGCGCCTGCTCGAGCTGCACGCCCCCGAGATTATCATCCGCAACGAGAAGCGGATGCTCCAGGAGGCGGTCGACGCACTGTTCGACAACGGCCGTCGCGGCAAGACCATCACGGGCCCGAACAAGCGCCCGCTGAAGTCCTTGAGCGACATGATCAAGGGCAAGCAGGGTCGTTTCCGCCAGAACCTTCTGGGTAAGCGCGTCGACTACTCGGGCCGTTCGGTCATCGTGGCCGGCCCCGAGCTCAAGCTGCACCAGTGCGGTCTTCCCAAGAAGATGGCCCTCGAGCTGTTCAAGCCGTTTATCTACAACAAGCTCGAAGAGAAGGGCTACGTCACCACCATCAAGTCTGCGAAGAAGATGGTGGAGAAGGAAAAGGAAGAGGTCTGGGACATCCTCGACGAGGTCATCAAGGAGCACCCGGTGCTCTTGAACCGCGCGCCGACGCTTCACCGCCTCGGTATGCAGGCCTTCGAACCGGTGCTCGTCGAAGGTAAGGCGATTCAGGTCCACCCGCTTGTGTGTGTGGCCTACAACGCCGACTTCGACGGTGACCAGATGGCCGTCCACGTGCCGCTGTCGCTCGAGGCGCAGATGGAGTCGCGCGTGCTCCTCTTGAGCACGAACAACATCCTGTCGCCGGCCCACGGCGGGCCGATCATCCTGCCCACGCAGGATATCGTCCTGGGTTGCTACTGGATGACCTGCGTGCGCCCCTACGCCAAAGGCGAGTACCGCGAGGACGACGAGGGACGCCCGGTCCAGGGCCTGTTCGCCAACTTCGACGAAGTTCGCATGGCCTACGACAACGAGGTCGTCGAGCTGCAGGCGTCGGTCAAGGTTCGCTACAACGGCGAGCTGATCGACACCACCGTCGGCCGCGTGCTCTTCTACGAGGTCTGCCCCGACGAGCTCCCCTTCGAGCTGGTCAACCGCACCCTCGACAAGAAGTCGCTGGCCAAGATCGTCGACGTCTCGTTCCGCAGCGCCGGCAACAAGGCGACGGTCCTTCTGGCCGACTCCATCCGTACCATCGGTTACGAGTACGCCACCCGCGGTGGTATCTCGATCGCGGTCGACGACATGGAGATCCCGAGCAACAAGTGGAGCGTGGTCGACAACGCACGCGACGAAGTTGCCGAGATCGAAAGCCAGTACACCGAAGGTCTGATCACCGACGGTGAGCGCTACAACAAAGTCGTCGACATCTGGGCGAACGCGACCGAAGAGGTCGCCAACCAGATGATGGACGAGATTGCCCAGCAGAAATTCGTCGACGAGAAGTCCGGCGAAGAGCTGACCGCGCAGTCGTTCAACTCGATCTACATCATGGCTGACTCGGGCGCTCGTGGCTCGGCCCAGCAGATGCGTCAGCTCTCCGGAATGCGTGGCCTGATGGCCAAGCCGTCCGGTGAGATTATCGAGACGCCGATTGTCGCAAACTTCCGCGAAGGCCTGAGCGTCCTCGAGTACTTCATTTCGACGCACGGCGCTCGTAAAGGTCTGGCGGATACGGCGCTCAAGACGGCAAACTCGGGTTACCTGACCCGTCGCCTGGTCGACGTCGCCAACGACTGTGTCGTCGTCGAATACGACTGCGGCACCCTCGACGGTGTGACCATGACCCCCTTGTACGAGGGTGGTGAGGTCGTCGAGTCGCTCGCCGACCGTATCCTCGGTCGTGTCGCGCTCGAGCCTGTGTGGGACCAGAACGACGAGGTGCTCGTCGACTCGAACACCGAGATCGACGACGACAAGGCCGAGCTTATCGAAGACGCCGGCATCGAGCGGGTCCGTATCCGCTCGACGCTGACCTGCCACTCCGTCGACGGGGTGTGCGCGCTTTGCTACGGCCGTGACCTGGCGCGTGGTCGCCTGGTCAACGTCGGTGAGGCGGTCGGTACCATCGCCGCTCAGTCGATTGGTGAGCCGGGTACCCAGCTTACGATGCGTACCTTCCACATTGGTGGTGTCGGTTCGCTGTCCGTCGAGCAGTCCTCGCACGAGGTACGCCACGGCGGTACGGTCAAGTTCCACAACGTCAAGTCGGTCGAAAAAGAGATGGCCGGCCGCACCGTGGTCATCGTGATGACCCGTAACGGCGAAGTCTCCATCCACGACGACCAGGGCCGTGAGCGTGAGCGTTACCCGCTCGTGTTCGGCTCGCAGCTGTATTACAACGACGGCGACGAGATCGAGCCGGGCGCACTGCTCGCCGAATGGGAGCCGTTTGCGACGCCGGTTCTGGCCGACACCGACGGTGTGGTCAGCTTCGAAGACGTCGTCGAGGGCATCTCGATGGAGGAGCGCTTCGACGAGAACACCGGTCTTTCGAGAAAGGTGATCATCGAGAGCCGCGACTCCAGCGTGCGTCCGCGCATCGTGGTCCGCGAGAAGAAGGGCGGCAAGCAATTGTCCAGCCACTTCCTGCCGGTCGGTGCTGCGCTCTTTGTGGGCGAAGGCGAGAAGGTCGACCCGGGTACCATCCTGGCGAAGATCCCGCGTGAGACCACCAAGAACAAGGACATCACCGGTGGTCTGCCGCGTGTCGCCGAGCTGTTCGAGGCGCGTACGCCCAAAGAGCAGGCGCTCATCTCCGAGATCGAGGGTGTGGTCTCTTACGGTCGCGAGACCAAGACCAAGCGCACCATCGTGGTCACCCCGGACGTGGGTGATCCGAAGGAGTACCAGATCAACAAGTCCAAGCACGTCACCGTGCTCGAGGGCGACCGGGTCCGCGCTGGTGAGGCCATCATGGAGGGTTCGGAGAACCCCCACGACATCCTTCGCGTCAAGGGTCGCAAAGACCTGGCCAAGTACCTGGTCGACGAGATTCAGGAGGTCTACCGCCTCCAGGGTGTGCGCATCAACGACAAGCACATCGAGATCGTCGTGCGCCAGATGCTTCGCAAGGTACGCATCGTCGACGTGGGTGACTCCGACTTCTTGGTCGACGAGCAGGTCGAGCGCTCGACCTTCGAAGAGGTCAACCGTCGTCTGATGGAGAAGGGCGGTCGTCCGGCGGTCGCTCAGGACTTGCTCCTGGGTATCACCAAGGCGTCGCTGTCGACCGAGAGCTTCATCTCGGCATCGAGCTTCCAGGAGACCACCAAGGTGCTTACCGAGGCGGCCCTGGCCAGCAAGATCGACCACCTGCGCGGCCTCAAAGAGAACGTCATCATGGGACGTCTCATCCCGGCCGGTACGGGGGCGACTCAGTACCACCACCTGCGCCACGAGGTCGAAGAGCCCGAAGAGCTCCCCGAAGACCTCAAGCGTCGTTTCGGCACCATCGACGAAGAACTCGCCGCCGGCGAGTGAGTTGAAGTGCCCGCGCTGAGCGAATAGAAAAGGCCGCGTCCGTTGGTTCGGACGCGGCTTTTTTATGGCGCACTCCCCGATGGGGTTGAATATTTGAGCTGACGGTGATGTTTGAGTTACGAGTCCAACCCGGTATCGTAGTCAGCCGATCTGTGTAGCAGGAGCCTGTGGGGCAACTCGATGAGTGAGAATGAAGAAGAATTGAACGACGACGAGCTTAATTCGCTGCTCGCCGATCTCGAGAGTCGCGCGGATAGCGGCGGAGGCGGGGGTGCGTCGTCGGCGGATGACGACGAAGATCTCGAGGCCTTCTTGGCGCGCCTCGAGTCGGAAGAGTCGTCGTCGGGTGGAGCCCAAACGGGCGGGGCCAAGAAGGTCGCGACCAAAGAGAAGGACGACGACCTCGACGCCCGATTCGCTGAGCTCGACAACCTGCAGCCGGACGACTTGCCGGCGAAGACGCCGGACAAGAAGAGCAAAAAGGCGAAGAAAAGGAGTAAGAAGAGCAAAAAGGGCGAGGAGAGCACCGAGCTCGCCAAGAGCGACGCTGAAGCCGGCGAGGAGGGCGAAAAGGCCCCTTCGAAGGGCGCGGTGGTCGCCAAGGTGGCTGCCAAGTGGCTGTTGATGGCGCTGCCGGTGATCGTGCTGACGTGGGTGGTCGGTGCGTTCTTGGCCAACTGGGTGTCGGCCGGCTGGCTCATCGCCGCCGTCGCGCTCGTCTTCGCGCTGGGCGTGCCCGCCCTGGCGAGTCATTTCGTCAAGAAGGGAAAATTTGCGTGGTGGGCGGCCGGCGCCGGCGTCTTGCTCACCGTCGCGTTGACCGCGCCGATGCCTCAGACCGCCGGAGAGACGCTTGTGCGCTACGGCCACTGGCCCGCCTCGGCGGTCTCAGAGCTGGCCGGCTGGGAGACGGACAACACCCTTGTGGGCATCAACTCGACGGTGGCCAGCTGGCTCGGCGGGCTGCTCTACTCCGGCGAGGTTGCGCCGGCTGAACTCGGCACTGATCATCCGCTCGATCCTGACGCCGCGCCCGAGTCTGCGGAGACTCCGACTGAGCCGTAGGGTGCGCCTTGTTATTGAGTAGAGTCTACCTTGCAGGTGAGCGACGCCATCTACTTAAGCATCTAAAGATTTCGGAGCTGCGAATCGTCACGACGCGACAACTCGCAACCCCGAAATCCTTAACTGCCCAAATAGCGGGCCCTGCTACTCTGCAGGGCCTTCGCTTTGTTAGACAAGCGCTTCGAAACTCTCGATGACCGGAAACGGATTCTCCGACAACTCGGCGTTGCCCGGACGCTTCGACACCGCCACCTTCATCCCCGCCTCGTTGGCCGCCTCGGCCTCTTGGAGGTTGTCGGTGACGAAGAGCACGTCGCCGGGCTGCTCGCCGATTTCCTGGCTGATCGTGCGGTAGCTGTCAGCCTCTTTTTTGTTGCCGGTGTGGGTGTCGAAATAGCCCGACAGCTGGTCGCGCAGGTCGCCTTCCTCGGTATATTCGAACAACAGCTTTTGAGCTTCGACGCTGCCCGACGAGTAGATGTAGACGGGCGCGCCGCGCTCGTTCCAGGTGCGCAACGCCGCGGGCACATCGTCGAATAGCGGCGCCTTCAGCTCGCCATTCTGATAGCCGGAGCGCCAGATGCGGCCCTGGAGCGACTTGAGTCCGGAGTGTTTTTTGTCGTTGTCGATCGCCCAGTTGATGCGCTCGATGACCTCCGATTTGAAGGCCTCGACGTTGCTCTGATCTTCGCCTTCGCCGGTGGGGCGGCCCTTGTCGTCGCGCGGCTCTTGGGCAAAGTGCTCGATGAGCGTCTGGAGATCCTCTTGGACGTTCGGGTCGCTCCAGTGCTGCTCCAGGTAATTCTGCAACTCGCGTTGGGCGTAGGGAAAGAGCACCTCGTAGACGAAGTGGACCGGAGTGGTCGTACCTTCGATGTCGAGGAGGACGGCCTTGTAATCGGTCAGCTCAGACATGCGGTTCTCCCAAGATAAAGAGTGAGCAAGCCACCAGTGAATGTAAGGATCGAACAACCAGTGGAAAAATCAAATGTTTGGAACGGCTCCAAACTCCGAGTACAATGAAGGATGACTTGGGTGCCCCATCCAAGGCTCGGGGCTTTTCGGAATCAGCCTCGTACAAAGATTTGTTAGATGTACGAGGCACATTGACTCAATCGTGAGTCTCGGCAGTCTGGAGGGTGCGCGCGCAGCTTGCCATCGGATTAGGCTCGCTGTCCAGCAGCTGACGTGCCCGCTTCCCTTCGGCGGTGTCTGAATGCTGCTCGGCAAGACGGCTCAGCAGCATCTGCCATGCATCCGCATCGTGTCGGCGACAGGCGTCGTGGGCGAGCTCGAGGAGCTCTGGTGGCGCGGCATCGACGGGCTTCCCCTGGTGCGGATAGCATCCTGTAGGGCCCGTCAGGGTCAGCAGGGCGAGGAGCAACAACGGTGAACAAAGGCGCATGATCGTTGTCGAAAGGATTCAACTTAGGACACCCCTCGTGGCAGGGGCCATATCAATGTCCTAACAGCAGTATCGCGAAGTTCACAAGCGCCAATCGTGTTGATGCTTGGAGCGAGCGCAAACAAGGAGTAGCAATATGTCCCGGTTGCTCGGCTATATGTGCAGTGACGATAGTTTGACCCCCTACGCCATGGAAGAGGTGCGCCAGCAGGCTTGGCTCGATGAAGCCAACCAGCCGGCGAGCCTGGGCTTTGGGTGGGTTCAAGAGAGTCGTACCCTGCTTCGCAAGCACCCCAGTCAATCGAGCGAGCCGGTCGACGTGCTCGGCTTGCTCGCTGATATCCCCGCGCGGGCCATCGTCGGTCACATGCGCGAAAACCTCGACGGCGCGGTCGACTCACTCGATCTGCAGCCGTTTCGATTCCGTAAGTGGGTCTACTCGCAGAGCGGCCAGGTGCCGCGCATGGAGGAGTTCCGCGACGAATTGGTGGCCCGAACGCCCGACCACATCCGGCGCAATATTGCCGGTAAGACCGGTGCCGAGGTCGTCTTCCACCGCTTCTACCACTGGCTGAAGAAGACCGGCGCACTCACCCCGAGCCGCGCCCAGGGCCGGCGGGCCGCGCAGGCACTGGCGGCGACGGTCGACGAGCTCGAAGAGCAGGCGCATTCGGCCGGCTTCGAGGGTCCGCTATCGCTCGACATCGTGGCCGCCACCGAACGTCTGGTGGTCGCCGCACGTTTGGGCGATCCGATTCATTACCGGGTCTTCGACGGCATGGAGCAACCCGGCGAGGAGCCGCTGTTTGCGGGCCATCGGCCCAAGCAGATCAAGCACCCGCACTTCAAGGGCGTCTTTTTGGGGAGTAAGCTTCGTCCGGAAGCGGACGGTTGGCGGGAACTCTCCGAGCGCAGCGTGATGTGGGTCGACGGCTCCTGGGAGGCGAAGACCGCCACGCTCGAAGAGTTGTTGGAGCGTTAGAAGGTTCCTCGCAACAGAAGACCTGCCCCGTCGGCTCCGACCGACGGGCTCAAGGACATCGTGCGCGCCGGCTCTTCGTCGCCGGCGGGTACGGTCTCCTCATCCTGCGGCTCCTCGCTGCCTCCGGCGAGCGTCTCCCAGGCCAGCAAAGTTGCGCCGCCCGTCAAAAGTGCGGTGCCCAACACTCCCATAGTCATCCCTGCGCCGCCGGTGGCGTAGACTTCCGGGCATTCTGCGTCCGGTACACCATCGTCACAGGCGGTATCGCCGTCGATGGCTACCAGGTAGATGCCGGTGCCCAGAAGGGCCGCGCCGGTGCCCGCAGCCAGTAGTCCATAGGTGGTGCGCTGTGTGCCGAGGCGGTCAATCGCGCCGACGCCCGTGGGGACTTCGACGGCTTCCGGATCTGTACGGCTCAGGTGCACGCGAACGATGACCGGGCCTTCCGTTTGTTCGTTGACTACGATCGTCTCGATCAGCCCACCGTAACCTTCGCGTTGGAAGCGAACTTTGTGCGTACCGGGGCCAACCGCGCGGGTTACCTGCCCTTCGCCTGCCATTTGATCGTTGACGTAGATCTTGGTGTCGGCGGGCACCGCGCTGATTTGAAGCGGCACGTCGCCGGGGCTGGGCAACGCACGATCAGCTTCGGGCTCGGTCGGTTGCGGCGGCTCGGTCTCGGCCTCGGCTCGCGCGCCTTCGGGCAGGCCAGTGCCGATAAGCGCCGCCTTCATGCTCGCCAAGAAGTTGCGCTTGACCTCCGTGTGGCCACACAACTCACAAGCCCCTTTCTCGGTCTTTAGCTTGGCGCCGTTGCGAAGGTCCCAGGTCTCGATGGTCCAGTCGTAGATTTCGGCCTCGCCGGAGATTTCGACGCTCACGCCGGCCGGTGCGCCGGTGGCGTTGCCCGCCTTGGTCAAACAATCCTTGGTGAAGCAGTCTCGCGTGATCGGCGCCATCTTTCCGCGCGCGGCGTCGAACCCGATAAAGCTCCACCGGTCGACCTCGCCGAAGGCTTTGGTGACCTGCGTGCGAAGACCCTTGGCGAGATCATCTTCGATCTGGCCGGTCTCGAATTTCAGCCCGGCCATCTGTTCGGCGTGCGCCTCGGAGGAGACAGCCAGAGATGCCAGGGAGACTGCAAAAACGACCGAAAGGTGAGCGACATTAAAGCGTCGAAGCATCAGTAAACCTCGAACAAAAAAAATAACAAACCAGTAACCTTGGCGAGTTTAACCCCAAAGTGGCCACGCGCCAAATTCCTCTCAGTTCGACGGATTGGAGCACTGGAAATTCGAACGGAATTCCAAAGCGGCACTCAGTCGCCGACCGGAATATTGACGTGCTCGAACTCGGAGATGTGGCTTCCAAAGAAGCGCTCGGCCGTCGGTTTGAACCCGTCGGGCACATCCGTCAGCAGGAAACGTAGCTCGCGGCCGGAGCGCTCCGGACGCAGCAAATCGTGCTGGCTCAAGCCCTCGCGCAGGTCGCGGGCGGTCGACGTAGCCGAATCGTACAGCGTCACAGGCTGCGAGATGACTTCTTGGAGGACCTCGGCGATGGTCTGACGCAAAATCGGGTAATGGGTACATCCCAAGATCAAGGTGTCGACGTCGGTGTCGGCCAGTGAGCGTAGGTACTCGCGGGCGACCTGCCGGGGCACGTCGCCGGTCAGCCAGCCCTCTTCGGCCAGCGGCACGAATAGCGGGCAGGCGGTCTGGTGGACGGTGACGCCGGGTCGAAGCGCCTCGAGCGCCTTGGGGTAGCAGCCGCTTCGCACGGTGCCGCGCGTGCCGATAACGCCAATGGCGCCCGCCTCGCTAGCGGCGGCGGCCGTGCGTGCCACCGGCTCGATCACCCCGAGCACAGGCACGTCGAGCCGCGCGCGGACGGCCTTCAGCGCAAAGGCACTGGCAGTGTTGCAGGCGATGACAATTGCTTTGACGCCGCGATCGACGAGCAATTTGGTCGCGTTGAGCGCGTAGCGGCGCACCGTTTCGGGCCCGCGGTTGCCATAAGGAACCCGGGCGGTGTCGCCCAGATAGATGATATCCTCGTAGGGCAGCAGCTCGGTGACTGCCCTCATCACCGTCAGGCCACCCACCCCGCTGTCGAAGACGCCGATGGGTAGGTCGATATTGCTCGCATTGTCGGCCAACACACACTCCGTACTGCTCGAATTCCAGCAATCGCGCCTAATACTACAACGTCACTTCCCTCGCGGCACCTCGCCGGTCCATGAAACCGATGTCAGCGTGGCCGTCGCTCGACGATGCTCAGCCGCATCGCCTGCGCGCCGGCGCCTTGGCCTCGCCGAGGGCGCTCACCTCGGAAGTGACGTTGCAGTACTGAGGGTAGTTCCATCCCGCCATTTACTACAAGCCCGCGCGCGCCACCGGTTGTTCCCCCCGATCCTCTGTGCTAGTCTTTTCTACCGGAATCTGGTGAATTTACGGGCGCGCGTGCCGTATGTGGAGCCCGAACCAAAGTGTGTAGGTTGGAGCGTTCATGCTGATCGGTTTTAACAACGACGTCGAGTACCGTGGAAAGACTTTCCACATTCAAACCGAGGATCACGGTGAGGGAGACCCCCGCATCGAGACGCAGCTATTTTTCTCCGGTGCGATCCTCGACACGGTCATCACCTCCTACGAGGAAACCCTCGATGAGTACGATGGCAAGGAAGCCGAAGAGCGTATTCGCGCCCAGATGAAGGCGAGCCACCGAAGCCTCTACAAGAAGCTCTTTGCCGGCAAATACGATGAACTGGCCGGCCTCGAGCCGCTCGAAGAGGTCGACGAGGAGATCGATGCCGAGGCTGAGGACTTCACTCCCAGCCAGGACCGCGTGCCGGCTGCTGCCGCCAAGGTCGAGCAGGAGGGCGAGGACGCCATCCTCGAGTTCCAGAAGAAGAAGGCCAAGAACCACGTCAGCCTCGACAAGCTCAAGGATCAGCTCGCCAACATGAAGGAGCAGAGCGCGCCTTCTGAGGATTCCGAGGCCGATGACGTCGCGCCGACCCAGGTCATCGACCCGTCGGCCGGCGGTTTGGACTTCAGCTCGGTCTCCGAAGACGGCGGAGAGGCACCCGTCGAGTCGGCTCCGAAAAAGCCGGCCTCGAAAGTGCCAGCCCCGAAAAAAGCGGCCACGCCTGCCGCGGCAGCGTCTGCTCAGCCTGCTCAGCCCGTCCAGTCGACGCCACCCGCTCAGTCCACTCGGCCTGCGCTCATCGAGTACGCCGCCACCGGGCGAGACGCGTGGGACGGATGCAAGCCGGCCTCGGACGATCTGTCACTTACCGGTCTGGTCGAGAACTTCCTCGGCCTTTGATTTCCTCGCTGCCGGCACCTCCGGCAGCGACCTGCCACAGGCCGCTCCCTACAGGCTCCAAGTCTCACTCGATGATTTCGTGTTTTCATCTGACAGTCGCGCACCCGCATCACAAGCGCCCCCTCCTGGACGACATCTCACTCGAGGTCGAGAAGGGGGATTTCGCCGAGATCGTAGGGCCTGCAGGTGCCGGTAAAAGCCTGTTGTTCTCAATTTTGAGCCTCCGCAGCAAAGTGGCGCACGGCAAGTGCATCATCGCCGGGCGTAATCTCGACCGGCTCGACCCCAACGCCATCGCCGAGCTTCGCCAGACCCTGGGGTCGTGTGCGCAGCAGCCGACCTTTTTGGACGAGCGCACCGCGCTGGAGAATTTGATCTTGCCGCTCGTCGCTCGTGGGCGAGCCGAGGGGGCGCTCGAGACGGTCGAAGCCCAAATCGAAGGCACGCGCCTCGAGCAACTCGAGCGCGTGCCGGCAGGTGGGCTTTCCGACGCCGAGCGACGGCTGCTCGGGATTTACCGCGCGCTCGTCGGGCGTCCCAGGTTGGTGCTCGTCGACGGAGGACTCGAGGGGCTCGGGGAGTTGGAGGCCGACGCCATTGCCGGTTTGAGAGCGGCCTCCGAGCGGGGCGCGACGATCGTGCTCACCGGACGTCAACTCTCCGCGCTCGACGGGCTTCGCACGCGGACGCTTCGCCTGAACGATGGGCGACTCGAGGCCGACGGTGCACCCTCCGAGAATCCCGCTGCGATTCATGGGGCCGCCTGATGCTACGCCCGGCCAATGATGCGCTCAAAGAGAGGAAGGTGGAGACCGCCACCACGGTCGCCGTGCTCGCTTTCGCGCTGGTAATCCCGTGTTTGGCCGTGCTCGCTGCGGCTTTTGTGGGCGACGTCGCCAAGACCTATCTCGAGGCATACGAGCCGATCGTCTACCTGACCGCCGACGCCCAAGAGGCCGACGCCAAGACACTCGCCGAGGAATTGGGAGCCTGGCCGGCGGTCGGTGAGGCGAAGTTGCGCACCCCCGACGAGGCGTTCTCGCAGTTGCAGGAGCGTCTGGGCAATGGGGAGGTCGCCAAGCTGGGCGTCAGCGCCAAGATGCTCCCCTACAGCGTCGTGCTCCAGCCGTCGACGCCGGTCGCAGGTCACCTCGATCTCATCGCCGAGATATCGGGGCTGGAGGCGCGCATGGAGGTCGAGTCGGTCGACGTTCCATCGGCACAAGCCGCCAAGGCGCTGTCGTTCGTGCGCTGGCTGTTGTGGCTGGGAGCTGGGCTATTGGTCGTGCTCGTCGTCACCGGCGTCAGTCAAGTGCGTGGATATCTGGTTCGTCTGGCCGACGAATCGACCCGCGAGACCGAGCTGTTGGCCTTGTTCGGCGCCCCGCCGTCGAAGCTGCGGCGCACTTCGCTTGTACGCGGGGTCACCATCGGTGTGTGGGCGGGCGTCGTCGCATTCGCAGGGTTGTTCGCCTTGCTGCTCATGTGGCAAGACGCGCGTCCGGTTCTCGTCGGGGTCGCCCACGGCGCCTCGGCGTGGTCGTGGGCGGTCATTGCCGCGCCGGTCATCTTCGGTCCTCTTTTTGGGGCCACCGCCGGATGGTTCGCCAATCGCAGTCGTCGACACAAGAGTCATGCTCATGACCTGGAACTCGAAAATCTTGTTTCGCTGCGCTAGTGCAGCCGGAGCGATGCTGCTCGTGCTCTTGGCGACGCAGGCCATCAGCGCGCAGAGCCGCGATGGTGCGGCCGGATTCGTCGAGCGTCTCGACAAGCTCGAGAAGTCTGTCGGCGAGCGACAGCGCCACACCGCCGAGCTCCGCGAGGAACTCGAGGCGATGACCCGCGCCCTTCGGCGTGAGGCGACCTCGCTCGAGACGGCCAACCGCGCCCGGTTGCGCGTCAAACGCAAGGTCGCCGAGCAGCTCGTGGCCTGGGAGCGTGCCGACCGCGAACTCCGTCGAGCCGCGCGTTATCTGCCACCTGGAGACGCCGCCGACACGCAGGTGCTGTTGGCGCGCGCCGAGCCCGAGGCGCTGCGTGGGCGCATGGACGACATCGGCGTGTTACAGACCATCGAGACCGATGTGCGTCGCACCCGTGATCGGGTCGCCGACCGCGCCGGCCTTGTGGTCCAGATCGCCCAGAGCGCAGGCGACACCGAGGCCGCCGAAGCCACCCGTGAGAAGGTCGTCGAGGAGGCTCGCCGGCCCCAGAATCAGAAACAGGTCGACGAAGAGCTCGAGCGCGCCGACGAGGCGTTGGAGAATTCGCTCGGGATGCTCCTCAAAAACGAGACCCAACGCGACTTCCACCGTCTCAAAGGCACACTGCTGCCGCCGGTCGCCAACGGCCCGACCTTCGGGTATGGTCCGCGCAAGCAGAAGGGCTCGATGAGCTACGTGCGCCACACCGGGTTGACCTGGAAAATCCGCTCCAATACGCCCGTCAAGACCGTGGCCAGCGGCGTGGTCGTCTTTGCTGGACGCTTCGAAGGCTTCGGCAAGATGATCATCGTCGACCACGGCCAAGACTATCACAGCCTGTATGCTCATCTGGGCTCGCTCGACGTCGAAGTCGGCAAGTCCATTGGGCGCGGCACGGTGCTCGGCAAGTCCGGTGAGTCCGGCAGCTTCGAGGGCCCCAAGTTGTATTTCGAACTCCGAAAAGACGGAAAACCCTTCGATCCTTCACCATGGTTCATTCAGCGCTGAACGAGCGAAAGACGCTCGCTGTTGTCGTTCCGGCGTACTGCGAAACGAAGCTTCTGCCCGAAACGATCGCTTCCATCCCCGATTTCGTCGACCACATCGTCGTGGTCGATGACGGCTCTCCCGATCGCACCTTCGAAGTGGCTCGACGCCTCGAAGACCCGCGCGTCGAGGTGATCCGCCTGGGGTTTAACTATGGGGTCGGCCGCGCGATCTCGCGGGGCTACGAGCACGCGCTCCAACTGGGCGCCGATGTCATCGCGGTGATGGCCGCCGACAACCAGATGGATCCCGACGACCTGCTCAAGGTGGTCGAGCCGGTGGTCGACGAGCAGGCCGACTACGCCAAAGGCAATCGCCTGGCCCACCCCGAAAGCGAGCAGATGCCTGCGCTTCGACGCTTCGGCACGCGCCTTCTGGGCCGCATGACCGGCATGGTCTGCGGGCTCCCCGAGCTCGACGACTCGCAGTGTGGCTACACCGCCATCAGCGCCGAGGCGCTTCGCTACGTGCCGCTGCACAAGCTCTATCCGAGCTACGGGTATCCCAACGACCTGATCTTGCGGCTGCGCGAACTCGGCGCGACCATCGAGCAGCCGGTGGTCCGTCCGGTCTATGCGACCGAGCAGTCCGGGCTTCGCATCCCCGCGGTCATCGTGCCGATCAGCGGCATCTTGCTTCGCGGGGCCCTTCGCCGGCTGCGAAATCGGCTCGCCGGGCGCCACAAGCTCCTCGCGGCATGAGATTTCGAACATGAAACTGCTCGTCGTCACCAGCAGCTACCCGCGCTTCGAAGGGGATATTGCCGGGCGCTTCGTGCTCGAGTGGGTCGAGCATTTGGTGGGCATCGGCCACGAGGTCAAGGTGCTCACCTGGTTCGATTCGGCGGCGCGTGGAGCACCGCTGGAGGTCGAGCACGACGTGGTGCGCATTCCCTACGCGCCGCCTGGCGCCGACACGCTCTTCTATGGCGCCGGTACCCCCGAAAATATTCGTCAGAAGCCCCTCCGAGCCCTGCTCACTGCGCCCGCTGCGCTAGTGATGGCGGGTCGTATCGCCCACGAGATCCAGCACTTCGAGCCCGACGTGCTCGTCGGCCATTGGCTCGTTCCGTCGGGCTTATTGGTTCGTGCGGCCGGTCAACTGACGGGTGTGCCGACTGTGGTGGTCGGTCACTCGGGAGGCGTGCACCTGCTCGACAAGCTACCTCGTCCCGTCGCACGAGCAGTGGCCGCGTTTGTGGCTGCTGGGCCGACCACGGTACCGTCGTTGCCCTTGGCTGAAAAACTCGGGCGCCTCGGCGGGTACGGAGCACACGTCTTGCCGATGGGCTTCGAGCCTGTTCGGGGGGCGGATCTCCGGCCCTCGTCCGGGGAGCGTACCGATTGGCTCTGTATGGGCCGTCTGGTCGACATCAAAGGGATCGATTTAGCCATCGAGGCGTTTGCCCGCGCTGACTTGCCCTCGACGACCACCTTGCATATCGCCGGCGACGGCCCCAAGCGTGTCGAGTTGGAGAACTTGGCAGATGCGCTCGGCGCCAACGTCTCCTTCCACGGCTTCGTCACCGGCGAAGACCGCGAGCGTCTTTGGGCCCGCTGTGGCTACGCGTTGTTTGCGTCGCGAGAGGTCGACGGACGCCACGAAGGCCTGCCGGTGAGTCTCCTGGAGGCGTGCTCGCGCGATATCATGCCCCTTTGCGGCGGGATTCCCGGAGTGGGCGCATATCTGGCCGACCGGGACTTGCAGGAGATGACCACGCAAAGTGTCGAGGAGTGGGCGCGCCGCATCAAAACTCTGGCCGGGCTGCCGACGTCGGAGCGTGAGGAATTGGCCGAGCGCCAGCGCGCCAAGATCGCCGAGCTCGAGTGGCCGCGGCTCATCGAGCGGTGGGACTCGCTGCTCGACAGCGCTCGAAGCCCTGGGTTTCGGTAGCGCCGGCCTCAGGCCAGGCCGGGCAAGGCGCCGGTGCAGTATTGTGGGTTGCCGAACGTGTCGGCCTGCACCCCCATGGCTCGGCACAAGGACACCAAGAAGTTGTTGTGGGGATCGTCATCGAACGTCAGGTAACGGCCGGTCTGCCATTGGCCGCCGCCGCTTCCGGCGATGACGTACGGTACGTTGTTTCGGGTGTGGCTGTTTCCCTTGCCCAACTCGTTGGCCCAGACGACCAGCGTGTTGTCGAGGAGTGTGCCGTCGCCCTCGGGGATCTGCTTCATCTTGTCGATGAGGTAGGCGAACTGCTCGGCATACCACCGGTTGATCTTGACCAGACTCTCGACCGCGTCGGTGTTGCTGTCGCCCTCATGGGACAGATCGTGGTGGCGTCCGCTCACGCCTGCCCATGCGTGGGCTATCTGGCTGACCGAGCGGCTCCACTGCAGGCTCGCCACACGCGTCAGCCCACAGGCGAGTGAGGCGACGAGCATGTCCATCATCAACTTGCCCACTTGTGGGAAATTCGCCTCCTTCGATGGGTCGATGACGCTGCCTTGATCGGGCGCTTCACAGGCAAAGCCGCGATCGTCACCCGTGTTGAGCTGGCCTTCGAGTTCCCGGATCGCCGTCAGGTGCTGTTCGAGGCGTTGGCGGTCGACGCTGCTCGCCTTCTGTTTGACCTGGCGGAGGTCCTCGCGCACGAAGTCGAGTACGCTGCCTCGCCGAGCGCGATGGCGTGCACGCTCGGCCTCGCTCTGGTCGATGGCGCCGAAGACGCGTTCGTAGATGGTGTATGGGTTCTGCACCGGCTCGACCGGCTGGTTATTGCCCTTGCTGCACATGCGCGACCAGGTCGTCGGTCCGCCACACTGGACGCCCAATTCGAGGGAGTCGAACATCTCGCCGTTGTGAATCTCGCCGGCGATATACTGGTCGACCGAGATTCCACCGGCGTAGCCGGCCAGCTCGCCGTTGCCGCCGGTGAAGTCGCCCGTGCCCAACTCGGTGCCCGTGAGCATATGACCCATGCCGCGCTGATGGCCGTCGCCGGGGCCGTAGCGCGCCGAGATCATGTCGATGCCGTCTAGGATGAGCAGGTCGTCCTCGTATCCGCGCAGCGGCGCCAAAATGCCGTCGTCGGGGATCGACCAGTCCGTTTCTCCACCGCTGGGTTTCCAGCGCCACGGGATCGTGCCGTTGGCGCTAAAGAAGATGACCATGCGCGTTGGGAACTGTTCGCCGGCCGACATGCTCAACGAAGGCATCAACGGCAAGGTGGCCGCGCCGGCCACACCCAATCCCAGAGTTTTGAGGAAGCTTCGACGGTCCATGGGTTTCTTCCTTTGCTCTCGAGTCGAGCTCACTGTGCGTCGTAAGCCAGGCGGTAGCGGAACGCGTCCGAGGTCGCGATCGTGACGATGAGCTCACGGATATCGTCGTCGGACGATTGCAGCGCTTCTTCGAGTTGCTGCAAGCTGCAGGCATCCTCGCGTGTCATCGTGCGCGCAAAAGCCAGCCGGAACCACTGGCGCACCACGCACTGGCGCACCTCGCCGGACTCGGCCAGCGCGCGGGCGAGTTCGACCGGTCCCCGAACCTCCTGGTCGGTCGACGAGGTTCCGTAGATGGCGCCGGAGTCGTGAACCGGATTTCCGTGTTCGTCGGTCTCGGTCCAACGCCCCATGCCGTCAAACTCGTCGAACGCGAGGCCCAGCGGGTCGATCTGTTTGTGGCAGGCGCCGCACTGCTGGTGGTTCATGCGATCTTCGGCGCGCTCGCGTGCAGGCTGTCCCTCGTACGTCTCCGGCGGATCCTCGAACTCGTTGGGCGGAGGCGGGGGGCGCGAGCAGAAGAACGCGTCGCGAATAAATAGCCCGCGGTGCACGGTCGTGTCTCCGTAGGCGTAGCGGGCGAGCACGGCGGGCTGGGTCAGAAGTCCCAGCCGCTTCTCGCCGTCGAGATCGACGCGCACGATGCTATCGTCGTCTGGCGGCTCGACGCCGTAGAGCGGGGCGGTCTCTCTGTCGACATAGGCAAACGGCGCGGTCAAAAGGGTCGACAATCGGCCGTCACCCTCCCAGATAATCTGGTCGATGAACGCCAAGGTCGCCGCTTCCATCGAGGTGCGCATCTCGGGGGTGAAGTCCGGGTCTTCCTTTTCGACCGAGCTGAGGTCGTCGAGCCCCATCCACGTCATGAACGCCCGGTTGAGCGAGCGGCGGGCGTCGGCTGTCTCGAGCAGCCGGCGTGTCTGGGCCTCGACGCCTTCCTTCGTGGATAACTCGCCGGCTTCGGCGGCTGACAAGAGCTGTTCGTCGGGCATCGAGTCGAGCAAAAAATACGACAGGCGCGAGGCGACCTCGAAGTCGGTGAGTTCGACCACGCCGTCGTCTGCGAGCTCTCCAACTTCGAAGCGGTACAGAAATTTCGGTGACTGCAACGCCGCCTCAACCACGGCGCGTATCCCGGTGCCAAGGCCATATTCGGCGCGCATGCCCTCGAAGAGCTGCCACAGGCGGTCGGATTCGTCTTGGCTGAGCGGGCGCCGAAAGGCGCGGCGCCCGAAGCTGTCGATGAAGCCGCGCACGCAGCTATCGTCGGCGGTCACGCGGTTGGTGTGGGTCACCGAGATCGAGTCGACGAGCAGGTTGCGATCGTTGCCGCTCGCCTCGTCATAAAAATCGTTGGTGAACGCGACCGAGATGGTGTGACTGCCGGAGGGGAGCGTCGTCTCGGTGTGGTAGGTCTTCGGTGTGCCGCCCTGGGCGTCGACGTCGACGTCGAGCACGCGGTCGCCATTGATCGTCACCGTCATGTGGGGCAGATCCGCACCGGCGCGGGTGCCCGAGGCGCTGACGGCGATCTCGTAGTCGCCGGCTTCGTCGGTGGTGAAGTTGGTCGCCAGCGTGCCGTTCGTCCACAGGTTCCAGTAGATATTCTGAGACTGTCCGACGCTGCCGCCGATTTCCTCGGCCTCACCGTGATAGACCTGCTCGGGGCTTGTCTGGGCACAGGGGAGCACCGCGCCGATATTGGCGGCCACATTTCGACTCACGGCCTCGGCGTTGAGCTGGTACTGGCCGGCGATGGTGTCGCCGACCGAGGCCATCACGTTGGCATCAAACGGCCCGATCTTCTCGTCGCCCGGTACGTCGAGATGGGCAACGTCGAGGCTCGGAAAGAGGTCGTCGAGCGTATTGTTGTACTCGGCTTCGGTCAGGCGGGGCAGGGGAGACTCGCCCGGGGTGATCCGGGAGCAAACCCTGTCGGAGGTCGGCGTCGGGTTGCCATCGGAGCCGTTGTCCGTCGCCAGCGGGCCACGACCCGCCTGCATATAACCGTCACAGGCAAGCGTCAGTGCCGCGAGCGACAGGGCCGACAGCATGTAGACGTGCGAGCGGTGGAAGGGCATCAATGAACCTCTCGGGTTGATCCATTTGCCCGAGCGAAGCCCTGTTGGCTACGCCGGTACTACGCTGGTCATCTGATGATGGACGAATAGTAGCACTCGAGGCGCAAAGCTTCCAGCGTATCGATGGAACGGTTGGTGAGGGGCCAGGTTCGCTCAACGATTGAGCTGCGGTTCTTTTTCGCAGTTCGGCGAGGCAGCCGCCCCAGTGGGTGATTCATGATGCCACCGTGTTTGAAGGTGTTATTAGATGATTAGCGACTCGTTCCTTGCTCTCTGAGGGCTTCAAGACGCTGGAGTTCAGCTTGATCGGCGGTGATGACCCATATCTTGCGCTTCTGAGCGGCTCGCTTTTCGGCATTGACCTTCTGGCTTCGGATCCAGTTGTAGAGTGACGCTCGCGGCATCTGGAGTCTTTCGGCCAGTTGGTCGGTCGTCCACTCATCCTCGGCTAAATTGAGGAGGTCGGTCGGCTTGCTCGACTGTGCGCGCTTCAGCCCGAGGTTGTAGCGCAATGATGTGAGCGCTGCCCGCGTAAATGGGCGGGCTTCGGCGGTTCGATACCCCTGCTCGTTTAGCCGCTCACTTATCTGGGCATCGCTTTTGCCGGCTTCGAAAAGCCGGCTGATCCTATCGACAAGCTCGTCGTAGTAGCTCAATTGCTTCCAGCTCTGCACCGGCCGTTGCACGATGGCCGCTGTGCGGTCACCTCCGGCCCAGTGGACCTCGACGCGGAGTCGCTCGGTTTCGCCTTCGACCTGCGCGTGAATTTCGTCGACGATCGCGCGCACGATTTCTTGGCGCTCTTTGGGGAGCGTCTCCTCGGCATGCCACAGGACCGGCAGATCTTGGGCCAGACGGCGTATTTCTTCGGCTTGTTCGCCAGGAAGCGGCGTCTGCCACTCGGCTTTTTGGCGGGCGTAGTCGCGTCGGATTCGTTCTTCTTCCTCCAGCGCCTCTTGCCAGCGATCTTCGAGGGTCTGGGCCACCAGACGGTTTCTCGGGTCGACCGCGTCATACTGCTCGAATGCTCGTTGGGCGCGATAGCGCGCCCGCTCGAGCTTTTGCTCCCACAGCTCTCTTAGCTTTTCTCTTTCCTTCTCGGCCTCCTCGATAACCCTCAAACTCATTTCGATGGCTGCTGGCTCCAGAGCCTGCAACACAAGCGTTTCGATCAGCTCGTCGAGCGACATCCCACTGAAGGAGCGACAGCCATCTTTGGCCTTCGTCTTGTAGTTTTCGCATTCGTAGCGCCACGTTTGTGGGTCTTTATAGTGCAGGCTCATCCGCCAGCCGCACCCGCCACAAAGGACCAGTCCTCCCAGCAGCGCTTGGCCATTTTGCGCATATCCCTTCACGGCCGGTTTGTTGTCCTCGAGTTGTTCCACGTTTCTCTCGTAGGTCTTCCAGTCGATGTAGGCGGGGTGATTGGCTTTGAGCAACACGAGCCACTGCCCCTGGTCGACTCGGACCCGGCCTGGCTCGCCTCGACTCCCGAACCCGGCGTTCGAGGGCCGCTGGCGCCGCCCGTAGACATAGGCCCCCGCATAAATCGGGTGCCGCAAAAGGTTGCTCACCGCCGAGTTCGTCGCCTTGTGCCACTCAAGCGGGCCCAGGTGGGCCAGATGCCCGAAGCTGTCGCGACGATGCGGAAGCTTGATGTCGTGCGCCTCGAGATATCGACACACACCACCGATGGTGCGCCGCCTCTCGAACACCTCGAAGATCAGTTCGATGACCCGGCGCACCTGGGCGTCGGGGTCTTTGATGATCTCCTCGTCGACACTCCATACGTAACCACGCGGCACATCAAAGACGAGCTCGCCCCGCTTGGCCTTGGCCAGCTTGCCGTCCTCGAGTCGCTGCTTCATGATGTGAAGCTCTGTCTCCGACATCGTCGCTTTGACTCCCAATAGCATGCGGTCATTGGGGTCGCAGGGCTCGTAGACCACGTCATTTTCGGCAATAAGCGTATCGTACTGGGCACACAGTTCCAGGAGACGATACCAGTCCAGGCAGCACCGGGCGTAGCGAGACAACTCCAGGGCCAGAATCAGCCCGACATGCCCACAACGCACCTCCTGCATGAGTTTCTGGAGACCTTGCCTTCCCTGGATGCTTGCTCCGCTTGTGCCCAGATCGTCGTCGATGGTCAAAATCTGATCATCGCTCCATCCCCACCGACGAGCGCGTTTGGCGAGCGCATACTGTCGACGCGTCGACTCTTGATGCTCCTCGAGCTGCTGGAGAGTTGATTGCCGTACATAGACCACCACCAGCTGGTTGACATGTCGCTCGGTGATCTTGGGTGGGCGCAGAATCGCGGACTCCGTCATTTCGACCTCCGTGTCGATTTGTCGAAGTCATCTGCCGCCTGGCTATCGCCCGAAGCTGGTCGACCAGTACAGCCTTGCGTCTGTCCGTCAGCCTTTTCCAGATACTCCTCGGCGCCTTCGGCTGCTTGTGCATGATGCCTCCGTGCCAGTTGAACGAGTTTCTGAAGTGCTTGCCGTCCAAGTTTGGCAGGAGATGGCCGCTTTGATAACAGCCGATCGTAAGTGGTCTTACCAAGTACCCGTCCCACCGGGCTTGTCCCGGTGGACGGAAAGCCTGAAAGCTAGATGCTAGATTTCGTATCATCTGAGCCAAGAAAGAGTGACGGCGTCCCTGCGGGCTAAGCTGCGGACGCCGTCGATGCCTTTTCCCTCACGAATGAGGTCGATATGGCACAGATGAGAATAAGCAGAAACGCCGCTACACCCAAGGGCTTTTTACGTCGTATTTCGGATGCCCGCTTTGAGAGGGTCGACGATCCGCGAGCCCAGCAGTGGGTTGTCCACCCGCTGCACGCGCTTCTCAAGCTGGGAGCACTCGCCTTTTCGACGCACGCCCGCTCGGTGCGGGCCGTGGAGGTCAGAAGCGAGCAGCTTCGGCCCACAGTGCGCGCCCAAGTCGGGCTTAAAGAGCGGGTGTCGGACAACGCCTTTGGTCTGGTTTTGCCCCGCATCAAATGGCCCCAGCTTCGCCGATGCCTCCATCGGCAGGTCAAAGCCGAGTGGCGCCGAGGCCGTCTTGTACCGGTGCGCCTGCAAAAAAGCACCGCCGCGATCGACGGCAAGCATGTGGCCACCGTCCCCGAAAAGCGCCTGCGCGCGCTCGTCACCCAGCGCACAAGCCTCGATGGCGCCACGTTGGCCCCCGCCGAGCTTCGCCAGGTGCTGTCGACTCAGTTTCCCCACGTCCAGCTCCAGGAGAGCAGCCACGGCAAGCTGTGCGGCCTTATCCGCGTCCATCGCACTACATTGATCTCCTCGAGTGCGGCGGTCGCGCTGGATCAGTGGCCGATCGCCGGTCAGACAAATGAATGGGGCGCCATCGAGCTGACCGTCTCGGCGCTCATGTCGGCCTACGGACGCACCAAACTCATTGAGCGGGTCACGCTCGACGCCGGTAACGCCACCCCCGAGGTCGCCCAGATGCTACAGGGGCGCGACATTGATTATTTGATGTCGCTCAAAGTCGGCCAGGGCAGGCTCTGGGAGCATGCCGTCGACACTCTCGGTGATAGAGAAGGTCGTCAGGCTGACCATCGGGACGTGGTCGAAGAGCGTGGAAAGACGATCTGCTATAGCGTCTGGCGCGAAAAGCTCGACGGGGAGTACGGCTTCGAGGGTGCCAGGCAGGTGGTGCGCATCGAGCGGGTGGTCGCCGGCGACGAGGACGCCGAGGTAGGAAACCGCTACTTCGTCAGCTCCGAGTCCCCAGATGAGCTTGGGGCGAAAGAGGCGCTCGCACTCGCCCGAGCCCACTGGCGCTGCGAGAATGAAGGCCACTGGACCGCCGATGCCATCTTCGATGAAGACGCGCGTCGAACGCCGTGGACGATGCATCCCGATGGGGTGCTCGTGGCGGGGCTTTTGCGCTCCATTGCCATCAATATTCTGGCGGTGCTGCGTGCGCTGACTCGCAACAAATCCGCAGAGAAGTGGCACAAGCCAACCTGGAAGATGGTTGTCGAGCAGGCGCTTATGACGCTGTGCATTCCCATACTGGACACCACCGAGTTTGACGCCTTCGAGGCTTGAGCCCGCAGCCGACGCCGTCACTCTTTCGAAAGACAACCCGGGGCGAAAACGCCCCGAGACCAGACCTGGAAGGTCTGCCTCCAAAAAAGCGCCCGCATCGCTGGGGAAAGGGGGAGGTATGCCATTGCCGGGGCGTTGAGTCACCCCGGCGGTCTCGAACGGCCTCGTCACCCCTGGACGGGCGATCGCTGATCGAACCTGGGTGAGGGGCTCCACCGCGGATGCGGCGTTTGGAGGGGGGAGGAACAGCGTTCGACCTGCCGAGCGTCGGAGCTCGGCAGGTCGAAGAGGGCGTCACGCGTTACTCAGCTTGCGGAGTGGCCTGTGTCGACTCTTGCTGGGTCTCGGCGCCCAGCGATTCGGTCGCGCCGCGGCTGCGAAGCTGCTCGTAGCTCTCGTAGCCACGCTCGCGAAGCTGGCCGATCTGGCTGCCCAGGTCGCTGCGAATCTCTTCACCGCGCTTGGGGGCGAAGAGCACGCCCAGAGCCGCGCCGACGGCCATACCTGCTCCAAAGATACCCAGTGCAGGGAGGATGACCTCCATGGTGCTGCGCTTTTGCTCCAGACCCATGCGGTCGAGCAGCGAGTTCACTGAGTTATCGTACGAGCTGCGTGCGGAGTCGTTGAAAGTCTGCAGGCTCTTTTTCCAGTCCATATCTTCTCCTTTGGCCCTCAAGAGTTCGATGAGTTGCCCGGCTGACAAGTCCATTTTGGTCCTTAATTAGTAGCTATTCAAGTTCGAGCTCGAGCCCGCGCTGGTGCGCAGGGCTCGAGGGTGGGGCTATTGGCCGCTCTCGTAGGGTCCCTCGGAGGGATGCACATTGGCGGTCAGATTCTTGATCTGCGAGCTGGCCAGCGGAATGAGCATGCCCTTCATTGCGACCTTGAGGATCCGCTTGGTAAACGGGCTGAAGAGCCCCCCGCCGAGCACGTAGCCCACGCCGGCGGCCGCGGCCAGCACCGCGTACGGATTCTCCTGGTAATACTCGCCGATCGACGCCTTGTTTCGCATGTTGTCGTAGAGCTGCTGGACGTCGTCGAAGACCTGCTTCGAGTCGTTCATCAGCGTGCGACTGTCGTCGATGAGCCGTTGTGCGTCGTTGTCAGCTGCCATGATTCGTTGCTCCTGATGCTCAAGTCAACCAGCGCCGCGAGGCGAGGCGTCCGACGAAATAGCCGATGCCGACGGCGCCGACCAGGCAGACCACCGGGTTCTCCCGGATGAACTGCACCGCCGAGTCGTTGGCGTGGCGAAGCTGGACACGCGCATCGTCGTAGCGCTGTTCGAGCTCGTGATAGCCCTCTTCGATGCGCTCTTGGACTTCACGGGCCCGGTCGCGAATCTCCTCGGTGCGTGCGGCGTGCTCGCCACCATGAGGTTGGGCGGTTTGAGTCTGGGCGCCGCCAGGCGTGTGGCCTGCTGTCGACGACTCCTCGGGCGAGCCGGGAGTCTTGGGAGTGTCCGTGCTCATCTGTCGATCCTCGCGTCTGACTTATGAATGTTAGCTCGTGCGAAAAAGGCGCTTGTCACCCACCAACCGTCCGTGGGCGGTGCTGAGGGCGACTCGACGCCGATTATACCCTAGCGAGTGCTCCCATAATACATGGGGGCGCCCCCCTAGAAGTCAAGAGCGATCGTCGTCGCCCCTGGCGCCACTAGCGCAGCCCCAGATAAAACCCGACCGCAAAGCCGATGCCCACCGCTTGCCAGGGGTGATCGCTCACCCAGGCCTTCCAGTCGAGCGTCTCTTGGACGCTGACTTGGATGTCGTCGAGGCTGTCCGAGATCTGGCGGCGCGCCTCGTCGATGGAGGCGCGAATCTCGGCGGTGCGCTCGTCGAAGTGTTTGTCGGGCGCCCGCGCCTGGGTCAGCTCGGTGGAAGTTCTTCTTGTGAGAGCTGTTTCGGTTTCGTGCCGTTTCGGCTCTTCTCCCCGATCTCGCGTAGCCATCTTTTGTCCTCGTTTAGTTCGTCGTTGGTCTGCGCCAGATCGACCGGCTTCTCGTCGCGCAACTGTTTGCCGAAGTAGGCGGTCAGCCCGCCGGCGACGGCCAGATGGACCACCGCGATGGCGGCCGCGGTGATAAAGGCCGCCAGAGCACCGCCCAGCCAGGCGGCCAGCAAGATCCCGGCGCCCAGCAGCGTGACATAGCCGATCAATCCGATGACCGCACACACGGCGATGATCGCCACGCGCTTGCCGGTGGTCGTCACGTCCTGCTTGAGTTCGTAACGCGCCAGCTCCAGGTGCTGTTTGACCAGCGTCGACAGCCCGTCGGTCAGTCGCTCGAAGGCGGGCTTGAGCCCGTTGATCCCGTTGGACGACGACGGTCTGCGCCTGCCGTTGGTCGAAGTCGATCTGCGTCGATTGAGTTCACTCATGGTGACACCTGATTGATGGCGTGGCGACTGCGTATGGGCCGACTCACCTGCGGGCCGACTCAGGGGGTGACTCGCACCGTCGCCAGATCGAGTTCTTGGACACTCTCTCCGGCGTCGGAGACCACCCGAGCACCAATATTGTAATCGCCAGGCTCCAGGTCGACGAACCAGGCGTAGCGTACCCCGGTGATATCGATGGTGTTGCCGGTGGCTTCGAAGCCTTCCTTGGCTGCAAAGCGTTCATCGCCCTGAAGTTGGATGAATACGTCGGCGTCTTCGATCTGGCCGGCAAAGTCGGCCACCGTCACTTGGATGTCGAAGAATTGGTCGGTCATCCCCGCAGTCTGGTTCTGCGAGATGGTCGATGGACTCACCGTCACCGAGACGATGTCGGGGAACCCGTCCCCTTCGTCGACACACGACGGCAGCAGCATGACCGCGCCGACCAACAATATTGCTGCGAGTACGCCCCCAAAACGGCGATCCCCGAAGCCTACTCCATCCAAACAAGCCATTGGCGCTCCTCAAAATATCTAATCAGTAGCAATCACCAAAAACCTCGGCGACCTGACAAAACGCGTACGTCAGTTATAGGTCGTCCATGCTTAATGTTGCAACGCTCGTGGGGACATCAAGGGCTGGCCGGCGGGCCCTGGGGCGCGGCCCGTTGTCTGCCCTGGGCGCAGGTGCAACAGCCGCCCGCACGGCGGCGTCAGGATGCTCTTGTCTACATGTGTTGACGTTTGCTTGGGGGCTGTTATGCTGTTGTCTCACCGTATCAGTAGATTTTTGGAGGGAAAAGTGAAGCCGAGAAACGTCTATTGTTTTTGTATGTGTCTACTTTTGTCGGTCTGTGGGGCGGCGTGTGGTGAGAGCACGTCGCCGGAGCCGGAGCCGGCCCAGGCTCCGCCGTCGGAGGCGTCGGACCCACCGGGCGAGTCGGAGTCGGCACACGCCCCTTCAGCCCGCCAGACACGGTCGCAACCGCTGCTCGGCGAAACCACCTTCGACTCGAGTTCGGCCGTGTGTACCTCGCTGGAGCGCGAATACTTGGAGGACTGGTCGTTCGTCGCCAAGACGGTGGTCACCTCCGAGGCGTTCGAGCAGTGTATGTACGACCGCATCGTCACCCAGGGCGATTACATTCCCTGTCAAGAGGATCCCGCACACAGCACTCCGCAGGAGAGCTACGAGACCGCCCTGGAGGCGGTGCGCAATGTCAATGATTTGGAGCTTCGTTGCGACGCGCTCACCAACAGCGGCAACGCCTCGGCCTACATCGGCTCGTATGGCAACTATACCGACGATACGATGACCTTCCACAGTTGGCTCGACGGGGTCGTCGAGTCCATCGGTGAACTCGACACCCACGCCGATGACTGGACGATGTCGGACTACGATCAGTACGGCAATCGCACCGGCTGCAGCGACCCGTCGGGAGAGTGTCGCTGGGCACCGTTTCCTTGGCCCATCAATCAGGGCTCGGACATCGTGGTCCATGAAGCGCTGCACCAGCAGGGCTACCGTCACGCCGAAGACAGCAACGACACCACCTGCACGCCCACCTCGTCGTCGGGCTATTCGATGTACTCGAACAGCATGCCCTACATCGTGGGCAGTTGCATCAACCGCGTGGTCACTCGCTCTGCCGATCACTGCTCGCCGATGTGCGAGGGGCGCGACGCAGACTCGCTGTTCGACTGTCGCAAGCGCGGCCGCCTGAACCTGGTCGATACCTACACCGAACCTTCGGGAGGGTATACCTGCTCGCCGCACTTCGACCCGTCGCGCAACGGGCTCGGGGTGCTCGAACTCGACTCGAACTCCGAGTTGGACCTGGTCGACAATATGCCCCATGGCGAACGCTTCGGCAGCTGGGTCAACGGCATGTACGACTCGGTGGCAGTCACCGGCGACATCTGGCCCTATCCGTCGGACGGACGCGAAGAGTTCGTCGTGATGAGCGGCTGGGGGATCGGCGTGATCGGCTGGGATGAGAATAACTCGTTTGACGATGAGGCCATGGCCGCCGACGGGACCACCTTCACCCATTGGGGAGACGGCTCGGGCGAGTGGACCCACCAGACCGGCTGCAACGGGATCTGGCATGCAGGGCGCTTCTCCAGCCAGACCCAGTATGGCTCAGCGACACTGCGCGACGAGATCTTCATCGAGTGTTCCAATACCGGCATTGGCATCTTGTCGGTGTATAGCGGCCAATTTCGCACGCGAAACTACGAGCCGTGGGGCACCGCCATCGGCGGACCTTACGGTCACTGGACGATTGGCTCGACCAATGACTTTGTTGGCTTTGGCGACTTCAACGGCGACGGCCAGACCGACATTCTGGTCCAGAGTGGCTGGGGCATTGGCTTGCTGTCGCGCACCGGCTCGAATGGGGCGCTGCAGACGCTCGATCTTCGCTCGTACTCCAGCAGTTTCGGCAGCTGGTCGCTGGGCAGCGACAACGAGGTGCTTGCCGTGGGCGACTTCAACGGCAACGGCCGCGACGAGTTCATCATCCGTGACGGTTGGGGCATCGGCGTCATCGGCATCAAGAGCGGCGATACCCGCTTCTCAGACTACATGATGCGCTCCTTCGGCACGACCGTCTCATCGAGTTGGACGCTTCGGAGCACCGATACGGTCGCCGGGGCCGGGCGCCTGAAGTGGGGGCCGAGTGAGTCGATCGACAAGGACAGTATCCTGCTGATGGGCGACGACGGGCTCGCCGTGATGAACTTCAACAGCAGCAACATGTCGCCTTACATCGATTCCAACCAGCACGTCCAAAATGGCAACGCCATCGCTGGGCTGGGCAGTCAGGGGCACTGGAGCTACGACACCGCTGACAACTGGATCCCCTACCGCGCGTTCGGCGACTGGGACGGCGACGGATTCACCGAGTTTCGCATCAAGAGCGACTGGGGAGCTGCGGTCGTCGGGCGGACCAGCGCGAGCGACTCCCTGCGCGTGCATTCGATCCACAAGTACTCGTGCCCGGGCACGTCGGATTACAACGCGTGCCACGGAGGATTGGCCGGCGGTTGGCTGGTCCGCCGCTACGACGGCATCATCACCCAACCCATGCAGAGCCCATGGGGACATGATTTTGCGGTGTTTCGTCGCTACTAAGCGACCACGCTGACGCCGCCTCCGGGGCGCCCGACCGGCAGTTCGACTGCCGGTCGGGCGCCCTTTTATCGTTTGACGAGCCGACACTTCAGCCAATCAGCTTGGTGCGAAGCTCTTCAAAATCATCGGCGTCGAGCTGCCACGCCTCGTACGGCACGTCGACCAGCTCGTGGGGGGAGTTCTGCCAGCGCCGGCGGCTCGGCTCGGGGGCGACCAGGTAGGCCTTGGGGTGGTCGGGGGGATGGAACATCAAGACCCAGCCGTGGATCTCGTCGGCGTCCGACTCCCAGCGGCGAAGCCGGGTGGCCTCCAATTCGTCGTAGCGCCAGCGCACCGGACCGATGGTCAGGCTGTCGGCGGCGATGACGAGTTCTTCCTCTTGGCGGACGTCGGCGCTGCGCAAGATCTCGAGGCGCCAGCCCGACCAGCGGGTGCGCCAGCCCAGCGCGAACGGGACCAAAAAGAGCCAGGCGGCGGCCACGGCCAGCGCGGCGGGCATCCACGAGTAGTGGGTGACCGGGTTCGTCGAGCCCGGGTCGCCCAGAAGGTGGGCCACGGACAGGGCGGCGACGCCGAGCATAAAGACGATCGGAGGGGCGAGCACGGCCACGATTTCGGCCAGGCCGGCCGGGGCGTAGCCTGCGCGGATGCGAAAGCAACTGCTGTGCAGCGCCTCGGCAGTCGGCTCGGCGGCTTCTTCGGCCGCGGGCCCGTCGCTCTCGGCGGGCTCGTCGATCTCCTCGGTTTTGCGCGCGGTGTCGGTCTCTTCCCAGGCGGTGGAGTCACCGCCGCGGGTGTAGAGGCGTTGCGACGAGATGTCGGCGGTGGGCGTGGAGCTCGTCTCGGCGAGTTCGGGCTCGGAGTAGTCGCTGACCGAGCTCGACTCGAGCGTGCTCATCTCCGGCTCGGAGGTCGGCTCTTCGAGGGGGACGATGCCGTGGACGAAGCCCTCGTCGGGGATGGTGTCCGAGGGTTCGTCGACCGCCAGATCGGTCTGGCGGGTGGTGTCGGGGACGGTGGGTTGGCCGACGTCGTCGATTTCGTCTTCGAGCTCGTCGGCCTCATCGCGGCTCGGCTCGCTGGCTTGTTCGGTGACTTGTTCGGTGACTTGTTCGGCAACCGGATCTTCTGGGGCGGGGGGCTCTTCTGGAGTAGCGGGCTCGGGGCCGACCGCCTCGAGCCGCTCTTCGAGCGCCGGATTGGCGCCCACGAGCCCCTGACGGGCGCGCTCGAGCATGCTTTCGAGCTCGTCGAGCCCCGCGCGGGTCATCTCGAGGCCCTCGTCGACCAGGGCGGTGATCGGAGCCCAGCGGTCTTGGATTTCGGCGGCCTGGTGACGCTGTTCTTCCCACAAGTCGGCGATCTCCTGGCGCGCGGTGCGCCCGCGGCCGATCTCGCCTTCGCGCACCAGCGCCTCGATGGCGTCGATGTCGCTCTCGCGCTGGGCGTCTAGCTCGGTGAGCACGCCGTCGAGCCAGCGCTCGAGGGTTTTTCGGGCCTCGCCGGCCACGCGCTCGGCCTCGTCGCGCAGCGCGTCGAGGTAGGCGCGCACCGCGTCGTAATCGTCGACGAGCTCGTCGTGGGATGCCTCGGCGGAGTCGTCGAGGGCCTGGTCGGCCTGCTCGTCGAACCAACGCTCGACGAATTCCTCCACGCGTCCGGCGCCCAGCGCCACGGTGCGCGGACCCAGGATGCCTTGATTGTCGACGCTGTCGTCGGAGAAGCGAAACAGCTCGCGCACCCGCACAGGCGAGAGCTTGAGCCACTCGGGCAGAGCGCCCGTGTGCTGGCGCAAGCGCTGCTCGTAATCGGGCAGCGCATCGAGCAATTCGTTGCGCAGGTCGTCGATGTCTTCATCGAGACCCAGTAGGGCGCGCCGAAGAATCTCGGCGCGTCGTGCATCATCTGAGATGTTGCTCGCCACGCTCACTGCCTACATCGGTGGGGGTCGATCGCCGCGCACACACTAATCTGTTGCGGTCGGTCCACGCAACAGCAGCGCCAGTGTGGCACGTCTGCGGCGGGATGCAAGACTTTGATCAAATCGCCCATCGCGCTGGAAGCTCGCCCAGCGCTGTTTATCTTTGTGTGCGCAAGCTCCATTCGGCCGATCCTAGAACGCCATCGTGCCAACATGTTTCCAAGGGAGGTGATGGTCATGAATAAGCGTATGCTCGTGGTCGAAGACGAAGAAAACGTGCGCGAGAGCGTCGCGGCGCTGCTCGAGGTCGAAGGCCACGAGGTCTTGACCGCCAATAACGGCGCCGAAGCGCTGGCAGTCCTGCGAAATGGACCGCCCGTCGAACTTATTTTTCTCGATTTGATGATGCCCCAGATGGACGGCTGGGCCTTTCGTGCCCGGCAGCTCAACCAGCCTCAGTACCGCGACATTCCGGTGGTGGTGCTCTCGGGCGCTCACGAAATCGAGCGCGAGGTCGCCTCGCTCGAGCCGTCTGCGGTGCTCCGCAAGCCGGTGGGTATCCAGGAGCTGCTCGACGTGATCAACGAGGCTTTGCAGCAAAAGCCGAACTGAGTCGCCGTGCGATGTTTGGTTGAAGTGGGTGGTTCAGTAGAAGTGCGGCGCGGCCATCAGCACCATCAGGTTGGCGCCGGCGTGGTAGACCACTGAGGCGGCGATGGTGTCGGTGCGCTCGCGCAGCCACCCGAAGACCAGCGACGGAAAGAAGACCGCCGCGCGGGTGATCATGATCGCGCCGCCCACCGGAATGAGCACGTGACCGATGGCGAACAACACGCTTGTGAGCGCGTTTGACGCAGAAATCCCCAACACCCGACGTCCGTCCTCACCTTCGCGTTCGCCGCCGCCGCGCGCCCGGCGTCTGGCGGCGAACGCCTCCGACAGCCTCGTCTGCAGATACCCGCGGTAGAAGAACTCTTCGGGCAACGCGATAAAGACGAGCTGGGTGAGCACCCACAACACAATCCAGGTGAGCCCGCGGTCGATCTCGACGGTCGAGCCCGCCTCGATCTCGGCGGCGCCCTGACGGATCACCACCGGCGCGTCGGACTCGGGGCGCCAGGCGTTGATGCGCAACGCGTCGGGCGTGCCGCCGCCGGTGGGCCGGCCAATGCGCACCTCGGTGCGCTTGTGGGGCTGGGCGAGCTCGATCGTCCACTCGCTGTGTTCGCCGGGGCCGGTCTTGCCCTCGGGGCCTCGCAGCGTGGCCGGGCCGATCACCCGCGGGCGAAACGCCTCATCGGCCCTGAGCGTCACCTCGACGGGCTCTTGGCCCGCACGCATGCCAATGTGCAGGGTCTGACCCGAGGCCCACGTCCACACGCCCGATTCATTACCCCATTGGTCCGGCCGCCCGTCGAGCTCGACCGGCCACTTGAAGAAGTTGTCGACCGAGAAGGCGTACTCGCGCTCCATGACCTTCGTCTCCCACCACCAGTAGCCGACCGCGAAGGGCCCGAGCGTGATGGCGGTGAAGACGAGTCCCCAGATCGCGCCGCGCCCGGCGCGCTCCCAGGTCAGCCCGAAACGCTCGAAGCTCCAGCCTTTGCGAGTGAGCCACCAGTAAGGCAGGCCCACGAAGACCGCGGCGACGAGCGCGTACAGGTTCTGGGCGACGATGGGGACGGCAGAGGCGACGAGCACGCAGGCCAGCACCAAGAGCAGGGCGCCGACGTAGATCGCGCCGGACTCCTGGAGGATGGGCTTTGCCGCGGCCTGCTCGTCCTGCCTATCGGTCTGGTGGGGCTGCTTGTCGGTCGGCGAGTCACTCAAGGCCGCTTACCTTTTGGACGGCGCGCACGCTGCGCAAAATGAGGGTGTCTTCGTAGCTGCGGAGCTCGAGTGTACCGGTGGGCACCTCCCCGTACCAGTTGACCTGGCCGGACTGCGGCTCGAGTTCGTACAGCAAGTTGGGATCGGCTTTGCGGCGGAGCAACAGGTAGAGCTTGCCGCCGCGGGCGGCCACCGGGGGCTCGTCGTCGCCGACGGTCGCCGACCACAGCAACTCGCCGGTGTCGGCTTTGGCGGCATAGATCGCCTCGTCGACCTTGAAAAGCACGACGCCCAACTCACCGAACGCGTGTGTCCAGGTGGCGCGGGGGCGCGCTTCGAGCCCGAGCCGCCAGATGGGCTCGTAGGACTCGAGGTCGAAGGCGGTCATCTGAATCGCGTCTGCCTCGTCCTGCTGGGCTGGCACGAAAAAGAGCCGCTCGCCGTCGGTGGCGTAGAAGGCCGCGCGCCCGCCGCGGTTGTCGAAGGGGCGGTAGCGCATCTCGACGCCCGAGTAGGGATAGCGGCGCGTCAAGCCGCTCAGGGTCGCCGAGTTGAGCGCGTTGGCCGCCGGCTGCGGGGCCATGCCCGCCCAGAACTTCATGATGCCGTCCCACTTCGCCTCGCCCGACTCGGCGTCGACGCACGCCGCCTCCGTGCCCCCCGACCACAACGTGCCCGCGCAGACGAGCCGCGGCAGAATCGGGGCGATGAACGAGCCGCGAAAATTCGCGGTGAAGTTCTTGGCGTTCTCGGAGCGGTCGAGTCGGTAGTGCCAGTTCAACTCGCCGGAAGGCGCGTACGACACCAGACGCATGTCCCAGCCGGGGCCGTCGGGCGGGGTCGCATAGGCGACCAGCCGCGTGCCGTCGTCGAGGACGCGATACGCCTCCGGCTCGCAGCCGGCCAGCTCGAGGGGGCGCTGCTCGTCGTCGCTGAGCGGAAAGCTCTCGGCGGGCGTGCCGTCGGGCTCGAAGATCTGGTGACAATCGGGGAACTTACGCGCCTCGCTCAACGCGAGCTCTTCGATGGAGTGGCTCCCCGGGTTGGTCAGGTCGACCGCCTCGGGCGGCTGCCAGGCGTGGGTGGTGACCTCGGGCTTGTCGACCTCGGGCGCCTTCTCCGCCGACTCCCCTTTGTCGCACCCGCTCCACACGGACAACGCGAGGAGCACCAGCGCGAGCTTGGCTGCCTGCTGTGGGACCATGCGCATCATCCCTTCCATGTGACCACGTGGGTTTGGGGTTGCTCGATGAGCCGGCGGTATAGCGGGTTGAGCTCGAGACATGCGCGGCTTCCGAAGACGATGAGTTTTTTGCGGGCGCGGGTCAGCGTGACGTTCAGGCGGCGCTCGTCGGCCAAGAAGTCGCCGGCGCGCTCGGTCTTCACCAAGCTCACCAGAATGGAGTCGCGCTCGCTTCCCTGGAAGCGCTCGACGGTGTCGACGTCGACGCCGCCGGCGCGCTTGCCCAGCCGGTCGGCCAGGAGCTGGCGAATCCAGTAGACCTGGGCGCGAAACGGGCTGACGACGCCGATCGACGCCGGCTCGTCGCTCGACTCGAGCAACGCGGCGACCGTGTCGACGACCGCCTCGGCTTCGAGCTTGTTGTGCCGGGCCTGGTTGTGCGGGGACTGGCCCTCGTGAGCGACGTCGGCGAAGACGAGCGGGTGGGCCGGGGCGAGCAGCTCACCGGTCGTCTTGGCGAGCGCGCCCGATTCCAGCGCTCCCGGGTCGACCGACAGCATATGCCCGGCGACCGACTCGTGGGCGCGAAGCTTCTCGTCGTAGAACGCCCCGTTCGAGAACTCCATGATGTCGGCGTGCATGCGGTACTGCTCGTCGAGCATCACGTACGGAAGCTTCTCGATGAGCCGCTCGAACAGGCTTCGATCGAGGCCCGCGCAGCCCATCTCCTCGAGCTCCACGCGGCCGCGGTCGTCGAGGAAGTTGGTGTGCGTCTGCTCGTTTTCCACGATCGGGGGCAACTGGCGGTGGTCGCCCACGAGCACGAAGCGCTCGCCCAGGCTAACCGACGCCAGGGTCATCGGCTCGGTGATCTGGCCCGCCTCGTCGACGATGGCCACGTCGAAGGGCGTGTCGCCCAACTCGCGTTGCAAAAACTCCATCTCGGCCGACTTCGCGCACCGGTGCGCGGTGCTGGCGATGACGCTCTTGCCGAGCAGGTCCTCGGCGAGCAGGTCGAGCGAGGCGGTCTGGGCGGCGTAGTCGGCGGTGAAATAGTCGAGCGGGTGGCGCCCCGACGCCTCCAGGCGGCGCGTCAGGTCGGGGCTTCGAGTGCTGTGGCCCACGCGCACAAAGTCGTCGCAGCCCACGTCGAGCAGCTTGGTCAAAATGGTGTCGACGGCGGTGTTGGTAAACGCCGAGACGAGCACGCGCTTGCCGCGGGCGACCAACTCGCGCACCGCGTGGGCGATGACGGTCGTCTTGCCGGTGCCCGGCGGGCCCTGGATGAGCGCGCCGCCCGGCGCCCACAGCGCTTGGCGCACCGCCGCCTTCTGGCTCGGGTTGAGCGACGCGGCTGCCTCGCCGAGCGTGTAGCCGTTGTCGACCGCCTTCATCAGCTCTTTGGCGCGCTCGCCGTCGGGCCGGAAGAGCACCTCGATCTTGTCGGGGCTCCCCTTGGCCAGCGTGCGGTACAGCGCGTGGTGCGCCTGTCGAAAGCCCAGGCGCGCCGGCAGGTCGTCCAAAATCCAGCCGTCCTCGGGCAGCTCGTTGGCGATGCCCGCCCCGCGCGAGGCGATGGTGATCTGGTCGCCGTCGACCGCCACGACGCGCCCGCGCAGAATATGAGACGTATGGAAGTCGCCCCGGTGGGCGATGAGATAGTCGCCCGGGCTAAAGATCTGGCCGTGCTCGCCGCTGAAGACCACGTAGCCCGACTCCGAGCCCACGCGCACACGGCGCATGTTGTCGACCGCGGCGTAGTTCTCCTTGCGCTCGTGCAGCCGCCCGCTGTGCAGCACTTTGCCCAGCTCGGCGGTCGCCGCCCAGCGCTCCATCTCGATGAGCCGCGAGAAATGTTCGTGCCATGTCCAGGCCCGCGCGACGAGCTCGGGGTCGGAGCCGAGCCACGGCTCGCGGGTGATCGCGTCCCACGGCGAGGCCTCGTCGGACAGCCCCAGGATCGCCGTCTGCGCCTGGCATCGGTCGCGCCGGAAATTGCACGAGTTCGACCGACACGCCCGCGGGTGCTGCATAAAGAAGGGCACGTCGTACTCGTAGTCGGGGTCGACGAAGCTTCGCAGACACGCGATGAGCTCGTTGCGGGCGCGTAGGATGCGCCGCTCGCGCTCGGTATCCTCCATCGGCGCGGCCTGCATGCGCCCCTGCTTCGAGTACAGCAGGTGGCCGGTGATCGTCAGGCCGCGCTCTTCGGCCAGCCCGTCCCACAAAAACTTGTAGAACCGAACCTGGCTCATGTGCCCGTCCCAGCTCTTGCCCGACTTCAATTCGACGATCTGCAGGCCCTCGCGGGCGTCCTCGGCGACCAGGTCGACACGTCCCTCGATGCCGTAGCGCGTCGAATAGCGGGTCACCTCGACGTTGCGGCCGCTCCAGCCCACCCGGTCGGTCTCCGGCGAGTCGTTCGTGCGTGGGGCAGTGAACCGGCGGATATTGTCGAAGTGCTGCCGGGCGTCTTTGCGAAGCCTGGGCAAATCGGTGTCGCGCAGGCCGGCGGCGAGCATGTCGAGGCGAAGCTCGCGCACGCGGTCTTCGAAGGCGTCCTCGAAGCCGGGCGGGTCGGGCTCGACGAGGTCGTCGAGTAGGCCGTGGACCAGGTTTCCGAACACCAGCGGGCGGCTCGAGCCCCCGCGGTCACGCTGGTCAACCAAGAACCGGCTCGGGCACCCCTCGGCCTTGAGCACATCCGACACGCTCATCGGCATATGCGGCTCGAGCACCGGCAGCGTCTTGTCCTGGCTGGTCAAAAAGCGCTCGCCGGCGGAGTTGGTGATGACGCGCGCGTCGAGCAGGTTGAGCTCGCAGCCATCCCAGACCCACTTGACGCTGTCGAAGACCTCGGGCGCCTGCTTCTCGTAGAAGAACGCGCCGAGCTGCTCGTCGCCGAGGGACTTGTCGGCGTACATATTCAGGTAGAACTTGATGCCCTGTCCGAACTTCGGGTGCTCGAGGCGCTCGATGCCCGAGACCCGCGCGTGCAGCACGGACATGGTGTCAGAGACCGTATTCTCGTGCGAAATCTCGACCGACGGCGCCTCGTGGAACGACTTCGGCGCCATCGCCGCCAGGAGCTCGGCCACCCGCGCCGGGCGCTTGGCCGGCTCGTCGGCCAGCGCGGCTTCGAGCGCGGGGATCGCAAACGCGGGGATTCCTGTGAAGTTCGGCCGCGGCATGGCGGCCTGCTCGGCGGGGAGCGCCAGACGCACCAGCAGGCGGGCCAGGCCGTAGATGTCGGTCGCCGGGCTCGGGTCGCGCTCGTCGAGCGGCCCGCGCATTTCGGCGGCGAGCCAGACATTTTGGCTATCCCCGACCGGCGAGAAGTCCTCGCCGATCCAGCAGCCCGCCTCGATGGCCGTGAGCTTCCCACTCGCCTCGTCCATCCACAGCGCCCACGGCACGAGCTGGCCGTGGACCAGCCCCCTTCGGTGCAGCCGCGTGACCGCCTCGGCGAGCGGGCGCCACAGCTCGAGCGCCTCGGACCAGCTCGGCCGGGCGAAGTCGGATTCGTCGAGCAGCACCCCGCGCGGCTTGGGCGTGGCGACCCACAGCCCCTCCTCGCCGCGCGTCCAGTAGCTCGGCCCCCACAGCCGAGGGTGATCGAAGCGCGTCACCTGCTCCAAGATCGGCCCGACGGTTAGCATCGAGCGCGCGTTCGGCAGCCGGCGCACCAGGTACGCCTGCGTGGAGTCGAGGGCGTTGTCGGCCTCGAGAATGGCGCCGGCCTCGAGTTCCCACACCGGTCCGGTGGGCGCGGTGTAGAGGGCGTCTTGGTCGGCTAGATTTTCGGGCGGTGAGAAGGTCGAGAACATCCGTCCGTGGGGCAATCGTGGAGGAGGTCGAATTCGACCTTCTGTATGCCACGAGGCACGGGCGATTTAAAGGATGGAATCACCGAACCCCCCCAGCTTCGCTACGCTTCGCAGGGGGCTATCAAATCAGGGGTTCCGCCCCAGGCCCTTCAGGTGGCGGAGGTCCTGATTTGCGCTACACCTTCGCCACACGAACGCCCTGGCAAGTCGCCGCATGATGGAGGCGTGGTCGATTGTGCAAGGCCGACGAACGGCAAGCCCGGAGGGCGTTATCCGAATTTTGATAGCCCCCTGCGGAGGGAGCGCATAGCGCGACCGTAGCTGGGGGAGGTCCGAATCGAGACCTCGCGCACATGAAATCTCCGATCGAGCCCATCAATACCCCTCGAGCGCCTTCGCGCCCTCGGGCATCTCGAAATAAGCCTGGGGCGTACCGGGCCGAAATTCCACGTCGCTCATCTCGATGGCGGTGACTTTGTCGAGGGGCTTGGCGGCCTCTGTGTCCCATTTGTGGGTCGGGAAGTTCTTGGCGAAGGTGATCCCGTCGACGGTCTGCTCGCCCTCGTAGATCATCAGTTTTTCGGGGGTGTGGCCGCCCTCGGGGAAGAAGCCCGGGTAGGAGACGACGTAGCGAAGCGCGCGAAGCTTGTGGGTGTCGGGGTGGAAGTAGAGCACGTAGTAGTCGTCGGGGGCGTCGCCGGTGCCCGCCGAGAAGGTCGCTTTGACGACCTCGTAGGTCTGGCCCTGCAGCTCCTCGTCGCCGACGAGCTCCAGGTTGACGCCCGGGTCGCCGAGCACGAACGGCATGGCGACAAAGTAGTAGGGCGTGAGCGCCCAGAAGCGCGGGTTGAGCGCGATGTCGGCGTCGGCCGGCTTCTGCCAGGCCTGCTCGCCGTCCCAGCCAAACTCGACGTCGCGGTCGTCGGCCATCTGATGGCGAGCGCGCGACGACCAGGTGTCCACGGTCTGGTAGGTGTCGCGCGGTTTGCCCTCGCCCAGCGGGCGGTAGTCGAACCGAAAATGGAGCGGGCCGTTCTCGAACCAGCGTTGCAGCCCGCCGTGAGCCTCGATGGACTTCCACACGAGCGTGCCGGCCTCGGTCGCCTGCAGGCGCTCCTTCGACTCGGCGACGCGCTCGGTGACCCAATTTTCGGGCGGCGTGGCGTTCTGGTCGTCGAACTCCTCGGCGACTTCTTCGGCCGCCTCTTCTTCGACTGGATCCTGTTGGGGCTGTGCTTCAGGCGTGCTCTGGCACGCGGCCAGGGCGAACGCGGCGACGAGGACGAGCAAGATGCGTGGGTTCATCGTGGGCTCCGTTTGGATGAGTTGTAGGTCATGATTAGGCGCAGCGTACGTCTTTGGCAACGTCGCCCCTCTTTCCCCACCCCCGATCCCAAGGCCCCGAAACCCCCAAACCCCCAGCTCCGCTACGCTTCGCAGGGGGCTATCAATTCGGGGATTCCGCCCGAGGGGCTCCAGGTGGCGGAGGCCTAGGCTCTAGCGACACCTGCGCCACACGAACGCCTTGGCAATTCGCCGCATGATGGAGGCGTGGTCAATTGTGCATGGCCGATGAACGGCAAGCCCGGAGGGCGTAACCCCTATTTTGATAACCCCCTGCGAAGGGAGCGCATAGCGCGACCGTAGCTGGGGGAGGACGTCACGCATCTTTACATCCACGCGACCCCACGACTACGTTGTCCGCGTCAACGTGATCCGAACGCGAACCACCATGTCACAAGCTCCGCAAGTCTCCCCACAAATCTACCGGTTGATGTACGTCGGCCGCAGCTCGCTGCAGATCGAGCGCGACTACGGCAAGCGCCTGTCGCGCCTCATTCGCGAGGGCTTCGAGGTGCACGTGCTCGCCGGCGACGACGGCGGGTTCGCCGACCTCGACGCGCGCGGCGTGGTCTGCAAACCGATCCCCGTGGAGCGAAAGCTCAACGTCGCCGGGCTTCTGGGGGCGTATTTCATCGTGCAGGCCTACTTCATCGAGGAGAAGCCGGTGTTGGTGCACGCCTTCGACGACGTGCTCGCCTGGGTGGGCGCGTTCGCCGCGCACCGCGCCCACGTCGACGCGGTCTTTGCCACGGTACATCGCCACGCGTTCGTCGAAGATCCGGTGCGCCTCGAGATCGATACGTTCTTGCCGGTGCCGCCCAAGTTTTTCGAGGGGGTGGAGGCGTTTCTGAACAATATCGTCGACGCGCCGGTACGCAACGGGCTGTATCGTGCGTACGCTTACCTGGGGGAGATCGTCGACAAGTACTTCGTCATCAACGAGCACGATTTCGGGGCGCTGCAGGACCTCGAGCTCGTCCCGCCCGACAAGCTCGAGATGATCATCGGCGGCGACGGGGTCGATCTCGACCGCTTTCCGGTCGACGACGACGATTTTCCCACGATCTCCGAAGCTCGCCGCGAGCTGGGCCTCCCCGAGCATTGGCGCCACGTGTTCGGCTACGTGGGCCCCTTCAGCCTGCCGCGCGGCGCCACCGACCTGCTCGCGTGCATCGAGCAGGTCGCCCAGACGCACCCGGCGGCCGGCTGGCTCGTCAATATCGACGGCGGCGTCTCCGACGTGTTGCTCCGCCGGCTCGAGCGCCTCGAAGAGAAGGGCAGGGTGGTGATTCGCCGCCGAATGGACGACCTGGCGATGGTCTACCGCGCGCTCGACGCGTTCGTGATGCCGAGCTACCGCGAAGGCGCGCCCACCCACCTCATGGAGGCGGCGGCGTGCGGCGTGGGCGCGATCACCTACAACCTGCCGGCGACCCAGTCGGCCGTCGAGCACGGCCAGACCGGCGAGCTCATCCCGCTCGGTGAGGTCGACGTGCTCGTCGACTCGCTGCGACGCGCGCTCGACGACCCCACGCGCCTCGAGAATTACGGCCTGCGCTCGCGCACTCGCGCCGTGCGCCGGTTCAACCGCCAGCACGTCGAGGACCAAGTCTTTCGCATGTACGACACGGTGCTCGAAGTCAAACTTCACGGAGCCGGACTCTGATGGCCGACGAAACTCCCAACGACGACACCTCGAACCAACCCAAGCCGCGCGGGTGGCGAGACGACGCGCTGTCGATCTTTCTGATCGTCGCCGCGTTCGTGTTGGGGGCGATGTACCTGTACGACCAGTGGCAGGCCTCGCGCCTCGAAGAGCAGATGGCCCGCGCCCACGAGATCGGCGATACGCTCGAGGTGGGCGGCGTCGACTGCCAGTGTCACTCGGCCGGCTTGCAGGGCGAGATGCTGGTGGTGCTGTGTCCGGGGCTCACCGCCGACGAGATGGCGTCCGGCGGCGCCGAGGCGCTCGCCGACCCACTCGCCAAGAAGGCAGCGCACTTTGAAGAGGTCGTCTTTCGCGGGACGAACCGGTCGCTGCGCTGCCCGGCGGCGCCGGGCGGTTGGCCCGACGCCTGCGAGACCATCGAAATGGTGGAAGAGGGCGACGAAGCGCCGTGATTGCAGGGCGCGGCGTCCGCCTGCGCCTTACTGAATATCCATGCACATCCCCAGATACACCGTCCCTTCGGGAATCTCGTAATAACTCGACGTCAGGCCGAGCCTCTGGTCGCTCGAGTCGGTCGTGTAGATGAGGTCGTAGGTGCCCGGCATGATCTTGGTGGTCGTCGACAGCGACCCGCCGCTATTGCTCGGGTTGTTGTAGCGGCCAAGCTGCACCCAGACGCCTGTGTTGCGGTCGACGGCGTAGACCGAGAAGGCGTAGTACGGGTCGGTCACCTCCGGATCTTGGCCCATGAACGTGATCGTGGGGTCGTAGGGCACGGGGGTGACGTCGAAGGCGAGCGCGTTGTTCGACGCGTCGATGGTCACGCCGCGCTGCAAGATGACGGTGCCGGCGGGGATATCGTAGTAGCTCGTCGTCAGGCCCAGGGTCCGGTCGACCGAGTCGGTGGTGTAAACGATATCGTAGGTGCCCGGCATGATCTTGGTCGTGGTCGACAAGGACCCGCCGCTATTGCTCGGGTTGTTGTAGCGGGCGAGTTGGACCCACACGCCCGTCTCCTGCTCGATGCCGTAGATGGAGAAGGCGTAATACGGGTCGGTGACCTCGGGGTCCTGGCCCTCGAAGGTCACGTCCACCGTCACAGGCGTGGGCGTGACGTCGATATTCAGCGTGTTATTCGACGAGTCGATGGTCACGCCACGCTGCAAGATGACGGTGCCGGCGGGGATCTCGTAGTAGCTCGTCGTCAGGCCGAGCCGCTGGTCGGTCGAATCGGTGGTGTAAACGATGTCGTAGGTCCCCTCCATGATCTTGGTGGTCGTCGACAACGTGCCGCCGCTATTACTCGGGTTATTGTAGCGGGCGAGCTGGACCCACACGCCCGTCTCCTGCTCGATGCCGTAGATAGAAAAGGCGTAGTAGGGGTCGGTAACTTCGGGGTCCTGACCTTCGAAGGTCACGTTCACCGTCACGGGCGTGGGCGTCACGTCGATATTGAGCGTGTTATTCGACGCGTCGATGGTCACGCCGCGCTGCAAGATGACGGTGCCTGCAGGGATATCGTAGTAGCTCGTCGTCAGGCCGAGTCGTTGGTCGGTCGAGTCGGTCGTGTAGACGATGTCGTAGGTGCCCTCCATGATCTTGGTAGTCGTCGACAACGAGCCGCCGCTATTGCTCGGGTTGTTGTAGCGGGCGAGTTGGACCCAAACGCCGGTCTCCTGCTCGATGCCGTAGATCGAAAATGCATAGTAAGGATCGGTCACCTCGGGATCTTGGCCCTCGAAGGTCACGTTGACGGTGACCGGCGTGGGCGTGACGTCGATATTCAGCGTGTTATTCGACGCGTCGATGGTCACGCCGCGCTGCAAGATGACGGTGCCGGCGGGGATATCGTAGTAGCTCGTGGTCAGGCCGAGCCGCTGATCGGTCGAGTCGGTGGTGTAGACGATGTCGTAGGTGCCCTCCATGATCTTCGTCGTGGTCGACAACGAGCCGCCGCTATTGCTCGGGTTGTTGTAGCGGGCGAGTTGGACCCACACGCCAGTTTCTTGCTCGATGCCGTAGATCGAAAAGGCGTAATACGGGTCGGTCACCTCGGGGTCTTGGCCCTCGAAGGTCACGTTGACGTTCACGGGCGTGGGCGTGACATCGACGCTCAGCGTGGACGAGCCGGCCGGGATCACCACGTCGTGCTGCAAGATGACGGTGCTTGCGGGGATATCGTAATAGCTCGTGGTCAGGCCGAGTCGTTGGTCGGTCGAATCGGTGGTGTAGACGATGTCGTAGACGCCCGGCATGAGCTTGGTGGTCGTCGACAGCGAGCCGCCGCTATTGCTCGGGTTGTTGTAGCGAGCGAGCTGGACCCACACGCCTGTCTGCTTTTCAATCCCGTAAATCGAGAACGCGTAATACGGGTCGGTCACCTCGGGGTCTTGGCCCTCGAAGGTGACGTCCATCGATACGAAGGCGACGGGAATGTCGATGGGGCCGATGGGCGTGGTCGAGGTGCAGCTCGTGCCCGGCCCGGGCGCCGCGCACGTCGATTGCAGTTGGCCGACGCATTGGCCCTGGGCGTCGCAGGCGTCGCCGGTGGTGCACACGATGCCGTCGTTACAGGTCGTGCCCGTCGCCAGGGTCTCGAGCACGAAGCTCTGGGTGGCGTTGTCGCAGGTCGTGTACTGCTCGCAGGGGCCCGGGTCGGCCGGCGGCTGCGGCACGTTGCGCGCTACGCAGCCCTGGGCGTCGGCGTCCGAGGCGCTCGGCACGCACGACTCGACGCCGGTGCACCACAGGGCGTCGTCGCAGGCGGTGTCGTCGGGGGTGTGCGAGGCGATGCCGCCCGAGCAGGTGTCGGCGGTGCAATGGACGCCGTCGTCGGGCACGTTGGTGTCATCGTCGATGTTGACGCAGCCGCCCTGAGCAGGGTCGCACACGTCGTCGGTGCAGGGGTTCTGGTCGTCGCAATCGAGCGGGGTCGACCCGACGCATTGGCCGCTCTGGCAGGTCTGGCCCACCAGGCACACGTCGGTCGAGCAGCTCGTGCCGTCGGGCTCGGTGGTGTGCTGGCAGACGCCACCCACGAGCGTGTCGACCGTGCAGGGGTTCCCGTCGTCGCAGTCGGGGGTGTAGCACTCGGCCTGACCGTTGCCGTCGACGCGGCAGGCTTTGTTCTGCGCGGCGCAGGTGTCGGGCAAGCACGGGTCGTCGGTGCAGCCGCCCTGGCCGTCGGGGTGAAAGCCCGTGTCGCACTCGCACACGTAGGCGCCGCTGCTCGACACGCAGCTCGTCTTGTTGGGTTCGGTGCACGGGTTGGGCAGGCAGGGATCGGTGGTGCAGCCTCCCTGGCCGTCGTCGTGGAAGCCGTTGGCGGTGTCGCAACTCGAGCAGTCGTCGCCCGCGTAGCCCGAATCACACGCACACGAGATGATCCCGCCGGTGTCGTCGCAAGTGCCGTTGCCCGAGCAACTGTCGGGTGCGCACGTCTCGTCGGGCACGCAGGCGTCGTCCTCGAGGTGGTAGCCCGGGTCGCACGCGCAGCTCGTGCCGTTGGTGTCGGCCTGGCAGATGGTGCGGTTGGGGTCGGTGCACGGGTTGGGCAGGCAGGGGTCGGTGGTGCAGCCGCCCTGACCGTCGGGGTGATACCCGTTGACGTCGTCGCACGCGCCGCAAAACTCACCTTTCCAGCCGTCCTCGCAAGCGCACGAGACCTGCCCTTGGGTGTCGTCGCAAGTGCCGTGGCCGTTGCAGGTCGTCGGCATGCAGCTCTCGTCGACCACACAGGCGCCGTCTTCGTCGTGGGTGCCCGCCGGGCACTGACAGACGGCCGCCCCCGCGTCGACCACGCAGACCTTCTCGGGCCCGCAGTCGACGAGCGAGCATGGGTCGTCGGTGCAGCCGCCTTCGCCGTCGCTCATCCAGCCGTCGGCGGTGTCGCAGTCCGCACACGCCGGGCCGGTATAGCCGGTCTCACACGCGCAGGTCGGCTCCCCGTCGACCTCCGAGCAGGTGCCGTGGCCGTTGCACGTCGTCGGCTCGCAGGCCGCGTCGGGCACGCAAGAACCTGCCTCGTCGTGGGTGCCCGCGGGGCACTCGCACACGGCTTGGTCGTCGCGCACGACGCACTCACGCCCGCCGGTGCACGAGTCGGGGTCGCACGGCGAGGCGGCGTCGACATCCGCGTCGGCGTGGGCGTCGATCCCGGCGTCCGGCTGGGGCTGCTCGACCTTGTTGTTGGTGGTGGTTTCGTCGCAGGCGGCCAGGCCGACCGCGAGCACCAACATGGAGAAGAAGACACAGAGCCGGCGGGTCATGAAAGTCTCTCGGGTCGCAAAAGATTCGAGGGGGGCAGGTTGTCCAGCGTGTTCGGCGGATGATGACAACCGGGAGCGCGCAGATCAAGCGGGATTGCTCATTCCTCGACGTCGCATACGCGGGTGACATACATGGTCTGCTGGCCGATGTCACCGCCGCCGCCGTCCACCCAATACCCACCACCCGGCGACAGGTCGACGATGCGTCGGACCTCGTAGCCTTCGACCCGGATATTGTCTCCGGCGCTCACCGTGCCGAGCTGGCGCGCTGCTTCGTCGGAGCCGTTGATCGTCAAGATGTTGATGAGGGTGCTTCCATCCTCCAGCGTGCAGGCTGCACCTTCCCAGCGAAACGAGGCGCCGTTATTGGACACGATACATCCTTCGTGGGTGAACGAGCCGGTGGCGGTGAGGATCGCGCTGCGCAACAAGGTGGCGTACGACTCGTTGACCCCGTCGACCTCCTGGACGATGCCCCCGTACGAGACGATATCGGTCGACTCGAGCTCGAGCCGGTAGTTCTGGACATCTTCGGGAGGAGGCGGGACGTCGCCACGCGGATCGCTGCAGCGGGGGCGCTCACCAATACCGACCCCGCGCACCGAGATTTGCTCGATCGTGGTGGAGTCGTCGGTGAGCGCGAGCGTCGTCTGGTACGGCTCGCGTGCGGCCGGTGCAAACGTGACTTGAACCTCGAGCCAATCCATCGGGGCGAGTGTGGCGGGCAACGCGGGCGATGACGAGCCGAGTTCAAAGGCTTCGGGGGCGTCTGGGGCGAGGGAGGCCTGACCGATCGACACCTCCTCTCCGCCCGCTGCGGCCAAATTGACACATTGGACGGCGGCGGACTCGGTGTTGCCCACGGGGACGTTGCCAAAGTCGACGCTCGAGCAGCGCAGTGCCTCGTCACAGGGCCCGCCGACGGCGACCTGAACGGCCAACGGCACAAAGCTGCCGCCGGTGGAGGTTCGGTAGCGCACGTCGAGCGTCGACTTGGCGAGCAGGTCGCACCCGGTAGGAGCGTTCGGCGAGGGCGTAAACGTCACCTCGAATGTAGCGCTCGCTCCGCTGGCGACCGTCGACGGCAGGCTGTCCGTGACCACGCTGAAGCTGCCCGCCGAGCTGGCGCCCTCCTGCAGAAAGCTCGCGCGAAGATCGCGCGCGGCAGCCGAACCGGTATTCTCGAGGAGCACTTCGAGCGTGACGGGGCCGGATGCTGGATCGACGTCGGTGGCGACGATCGTGTGGGAGTTCGTGACGAGTTCGGCGGTGCCGGCGTCGTCACCGCAGCCGGTCGCGCTCGCGAGGGCGACGAGGAGGGAGAGCCAAATCGAGGTCGGGTTTGCGGCAATTCTATACATCTTCAGTCCGCTGATACTTGTTTAGTTCGCACGTACTTGTTTAGTTCGCACGTACTTGTTTAGTTCGCACGTCCTTGGGGGGGGAGGCCGTGTTGCTCGACGGCCACAGTCTACCCCTGCGATTCGACGTTTCAAGCAGAGTTGCCTCGGCGCAGGGAGGCGCCAACCTATCGGCGGGAGGTCAGGCGCTCGTCGATCAGCGCCCGCAGCATGCTCGAATCGATGGGCTTTTCGAGCACATGATTCGAGCATCGGTTCAGAAACTGGACTGCGCGCGGGGTGAACGCGCCGCCGGTCAAAAAGAGGATCTCGTCGGCCAGGTCGGGAGAGGTCTCGGCGAGCTGCTCGAAGAAATCCATGCCGGTCATGTCGGGCATCATCAGGTCGCACAAGATCACGTCGAACCGCTCGCCGGCTTGCAGTCGAGCCAGCGCCTTGGCCGCGCTGGTCTCCACCTCGACGTCGTGGTCGGGGCGCAGCGTGCGGCTGAGCGAGCGGCCGATCAACGGCTCGTCGTCGATGAGCAGGATGCGCGCCCGCGTCTCGTTTGGCGCCGAGGAGACCGGCTTGGCCGTGTTGTGCGGCGTGTCTGCATGCGGCAGCTTGATGCGCGCGGTCGTTCCCTTTCCCGGTTTGCTCTCGAACTCGATCTCCCCGTCGTGCGCCTCGACGATCTGCTGGCAGATATACAGGCCAAGCCCCGTTCCCTGGCCCACCGGTTTGGTGGTGTAGAAGGGGTCGAAGATACGCGGCAGCTGCTCGGTGGTGATGCCCCCGCCGCTGTCTTGTACTTCGACGATGACCCAACTGTCGTCGGTGCGCGTACGCACGATGATCTGATTGTCCCCGCGCGAGCCCTCCTCGATGGCGTGAGCCGCATTGATCAGCAGGTTCAAGAAGACCTGGCCCAGCTTGTTCTCGTTGCCGAAAAAGCGCGCCGTGTCGTCCAGCTCGAGGACGAGCTTGGCGCGGTGGCGGATCTCGTTGGAGACCATGCGCAGCACCGACTCGATGACCGCGCGGGCCGACAGCGAGGTGCGCGCGTCGTCGTCCGACGGCGAGAAGGTGCGCAGTTGGCTGACGATGTCGCGGATGCGCGTGCTGCCCGAGCGGGCGTCCTGGAGCGCCTCGCGCACTGAGTCGAGCCCCTCGCGGCCCTCGAGTTGCTCGAGGGCGAAGTCGATATTGGCGGTCACGAACGTCAGCGGGTTGTTGATCTCGTGGCCCACCCCGGCGGCGAGCGTGCCGGCGGCGATCATGCGGTCCATCTGCATCATGCGCGCGGTCATCTTCTGCCGCTCGGTGATGTCGCGAGCGATGCTGGCGATGGCCGGCTCGCCGTCGAAGGTGACCCGCCGGGCGGTCAGCTCGGCCAGCCACACCGAGCCATCCTGGCGCAGCAGCCGGGTCTCGCGCACGGGGATGAGCTCGCCGTCCAGCAGTCGGCCCACGCGCTCCTGCAGGGCGGCGTGCTCGTCGGGGTGGACAAAGTGGTAGACCCAGGTGCCCAAGACTTCCTCGGCGCTGTCGAGGTGGAACAGCTCCAGAAAAGAGGGGTTGATGTACAGAAATTGTCCGTCGCGGTGGATGGCGATTCCGTCGGGCGAGTGCTCGATGACCTCCCGAAAGTCTCCCTCGGAGACGCGTGGGGGCGAGTGGTGCTGCTTCGAAGAACTCACGGAAACTGCCTGTGCATCAATCGGTTCGGGGTGAGCGATGCTTCGACGGTAACAGAACCGAGGGGCAGCGGCTACGCCGAAGTAGCCGGTCGGGCCTCGTCAAGCTCGTCGATCAAAGGAAGCCGCACGCAGAAGGTCGTGCCGTGTCCCGGGCCTGCGCTGTCGACCTCGACGGTGCCGCCGTGGGCGTCGACGAGCCCTTGGACGAGCGAGAGCCCCAGTCCGATGCCATCCTGGGGCTCGCTATGCGGGTCGCGAAGCTGCTTGAAGGGGGCGAAGAGCGTGTCGAGCAACTCTTCTTCGATGCCCACGCCGGTGTCGCACACCGAGACGACGACCTCGCTGGGGTTGGCAAGACACTCCGCGCTCAATTCGACGCGCCCGGGCGCCTCGGTGAACTTGCGGGCGTTGTCGAGCAGGTTGTCGAGCACCTGGGTCAGCCGCGTGCGATCGCCCTCGATGGGCATCGGCGTGTCGGGCAGTGAGACGACGAAGTCGAGGCCGGCCTTGTCGAAGCGCGGCCGGTGGTCGTGGGCGGTATGCTCGAGGAGTTCGCGCAGATCGAGCGGCTCGCACTGCAGGTGCAGCCGCTCCCGCGAAATGCGCGCCACGTCGAGCAGGTCGTCGACCATGCGCTTAAGGTGCGCCGACTGGCGTTTGAGCACGGCCACCGCCCGGTCGAGGTACTCGTCGTCGATGCCCAGCACGTCGAGGATGGAGATGGCGTTGAAGATGGCCGCCAGTGGGTTGCGAAGCTCGTGGCCGAGCAGGGCCAGAAAGTCGTCCTTGTACGCGAGCTCGTCGGCGAGGCGTTTGCGCTCGCGTTCGAGTTGGCGCTGGGTTTTCTCGAGGGCGATGGCGCGCTCGCGATTCTCCACCTCGGTGGCGATGGAGTTGGTGAGGTTCTTGAGAAAAGGCTGGTACGGCTCGAAGCGGGTGAGGTCGTCGATCTCGACCTCGAGGGCGCCGTAGCTCGCCGTGGCCGTGCGAAGCTCGATGCTTCGGTGCTCGGGGCCGGTCGGCGTCGTCTCGGTCGGCGTACCCGGATGGCTCTTGGTGCTGATGCGCAGTGTCGACGCGGCCAGGCCGGGCACGGACATCAGGCCGCGCTCGATCATCGCGGCAATCTGCTCGTAGGTGGGCACCACGTGGAAGCTCGTCTGCAGCGAGCAGATCATTCCCAAAACGGCCGGATCACGATCAGTCTCCATTCTCAGACTCCGCATATTCAGAGCTTCTCATTCAACAGCTGTCCTCGGGTCGGCAGGCCTCGTCGGCGTCGACGCGCCGGCGATACTCGTCGATGAACTCCTGTGGGTCGCGGTAGTACGGGTTGAGCACCAGTTGCCCGCGCACGATCATGTACGGGTGGACCTGCAAGACATCCATCAACACGTCGCCCGGGAATTGGCGTGCGTCGTACTGGCAGATGCCCGTGCAGGGATAGTGCTTGAAGAGCTCGTTGACCTGCGCCTCGTACTCCATGGCTGTCTCGGCGCACTCGATCTCACCGGCCGCCCAGTTCATCTCGCCGGTGCAGCGTGCCCCCGAATAGCCCTCGTCGATGGCGTCGGCGTAAAAGGTGCGCACCTCCTCGAGCATCGCCTCGGCCGAGAAACGCCCCTCGGGCGCATAGGCCGACTCGGTCGTCTCGACGAGCGCGTCGCACTTGTCGGCCAAGTCGACCCCCATCTGCTGCATGCGCTCGCGAAGCTGCGCGGGGGCGAGCGTGTCGGAGACGTACAACAACTTCTCGTTGTCCTCGCAGCCGGCCTTGAAGAACTTGGCGAGCGTCTCGAGGCGCTCCTCGTCGCTCGAGTAGATGTAGCAGATGTGGCTTCCGCTCAGCGGGTGCTCGTCGCTGAAGCCGAGGTTGATGGGGCGGCGCTCGTAGGACATGGGATACTCCCTGAGTATGGACTACTTGCGGTCTCAGGCGTCGGGGCGTGTGGGCTTTCGAAGGAAACAGCCAATCGCTAAACATGGCCACGAGGCAGGGCGCGACAACGTCGCGCGCGGCAGGGCGCAATCCGGCGTTGTATCGGGAGCGGTGAATGCCTATGTTGCCCGAGACGTTAGAATCTGTGCGGCTCACTCGAACTTCGACCCAGTTAGCGACGTGGACGAACGCACGCTCGAACAAATCATTGCGCAAGGCACCGTCGACGTGGTCATCGATGACTACGGGTTCACCGGCGAGGGCTACGTGCGCCTGGCCGATGGCTGGTTGTCGGTGCACGGCACCTTGCCCGGCGAGAAGGTGCGGGTGCGCGTGGATGTGGGCGAGGAGCACGGACGACGCATCTTCGGCATCCTCGAGCAGGTCCTGGACGCCTCGCCCGAGCGCCGCGACCCGCTGTGCGCGCGAGACGCGGTGTGCCGGGGTTGTCAGCTGCGCCACGTGACCGTCAACGAGGAGCTCGGCTACCACGTGCGCACGGTGCGCGAGGTCATCGAGAAATTCGCCGGGGTGCCCGAAGACGAGCAGCCCCACTGTGAGATCATCACCCCGCAGCCCATCGCGCGCGGCGACGCGTTTCGCATCCGCTCGGCGCTGACCTACCGTCGCACCGACGACACCTGCGAGCTCGGCTTGAACACGCCGGTCCAAGAGGCGCTCGTGCCGATGTTCGACTGCCCGGCGCTCACCACCCCGGTGCGCCGGCTGGTGGCCACGGTGCGCGAGGCCTTCATGGAGCTCGACGAGCTCCCCTGGGATGAGGCGATGGCCCTGCGCGCCCGCGACGAGGGCGCCGAGATCGCCCCGGCGATCCGCACCGTGAGCGTCGCCTCGCCGGTCATCGGCCGCGGGTTCGTCGACGTGCGCTTGAGCGAGATCGCCGGCGAAGACGTGCTCGAGCGCGCCATCACCGAAGGTCCGGTGGCCGCGCTGGTCGCCCGCCTCGAAGAGATGCTGCCCGACGAGGTCGGCCTGGCCGTGTCGGTGGGCGAGCGCCGCGCGCACTTGAGCGGCCCCGAGCGCCTGCTGCTGCCCATCGCCGGGTTGAAGATCGAGGTCGGCTACGAAGACTGGTTCCCGGCGACGATCGCGCCGTCCGACGCCCTGTACGACGCGCTCTTGGAGCTTTTGGACCTGCGCGAAGACGACGCCTTTTTGGACGTCGGCACGGGCATCGGCACCATCGCCATTCTGGCCGCCAAGCGCGTCGAGCGCGTCGTCGGCGTCGACATCAACCGCAGCTCGGTGTCGACCGCCGAGCTCAACGCGGTCGCCAACGAGGCGACCAACGCCGAGTTCGTCGTCGGCGGTTGGGAGAACGCGCTGCGCAAGCTCACCCTCGACGGCCAAAGATTCACCGCCGCGAGCATCAACCCCATGCGCGAGCCCCTGGGCAAGCGCGCGCTCACCTACCTCAAGGCGCTGGGCGTGCGCCGGCTGGTCTACCTGGGCCCGTCGCCCGCCTCGGCCGCCAAAGACATCGGCGAGCTCCGCCAGATGGGCTGGAAGCTCGACCACCTGGCCGCCGCCAATATCCACCCGGCGACCTACCACACCATGTTGGTGGCGCGGTTGACGCTCGACTGACGCACCACCTCCCCAGCCGCTACGCGATTGGGCGGGCCGCCTGCGTGATTTGACAATCGATGCCTTTTCGATGACCGTGCTTCCAAACTTTGAAGCCAATTTTTTCCGCACGAAAAGGCACCATGCGGCATACAGTACGAACTTCTTTGATTGGTCTGGCCACGGCCCTGCTCCTTACAGGCGCTGCCGGCTGCGGTGACGACAACTCACAAGACGGGGCGAATAACGGCGAGCCCGACGCGTACTCGGCTCCGGATTGGGAGATCAACCGGATGTTCCCGAGTCAGGGGGCCACGTCGAAGGAATTCGAGGGCTGTCTGTACAGCTCGCCGATGCCCTACGAGCGGGACGGCGCGACCGAGATCGTGGCCCTGGGCGCCGAGGGGACGCTCGCCGGACTCGACCCCGACACGGGTGCCGAGCTGTGGAGCCTCGAGCTGCCGACCCCTGACGGGGAGGGCGTCTTGTCGATCGCCCAGCCGGCGTTCATCGACGAGCATCGCATCTTGATCGCGTATCACAGCGTGCCTGGAAGCGCCGAAGAGGTCGATCCGAACACCCGCCGCCTCACCCATCGCGTGGCCGTGGTCGATCTGCAGAATCGTCAGGTCGATCCCGCGTTTGGCGACATCGCTCTCGAGGCCACGGTCGACGGCAACGACGACAAGACGGTCTCGTTCGACCCGGCGTATGCCCTGATTCGCCCGGACGTCGAGATCGGCAAGGTCGACGGGGACACTTTTGGCAAGGCGTATATCACCTCCGGGAACGCCCGTGATATCCAACCCTGGCACGGGTGGGCGTTCGAGATCGACGTCGATGCCTGGCACGAGCAGGGGGCTGACGCCTCGGTCTCTTCGGTATTGGTGACCACACCCGAGCCCGCCGAAAACTGTGGCCCGGAGGGCTCGTCGGGCTCGCGCGAGCGCCTGTGCGGCGGCGGTCTGTGGGCTCCGTCGGGGCCGTTGGTTCTCGACCAGCCCGGCGGCTACGAGCTGGTGCTCGCTCCGGGCAACGGCCAGCTCGACTTGGCGCGCAACGACTACGCGAACACGCTGATGCGCACCGGTCCCGGGCTCGACTTCGACCCGGCCTGCGACCCGGATGCATGCGCCGACTTCGACTCCGACGCCCCCTCGAACGCCTGCATCGAGTCGTGCGAGAACCTGTGGATTCCGCGGCTCACCGGCCAGGACGACGAGCCGCCGCAGGTATGGGACAACCGCTGCGACGGGCTGACGCTTTTCGAATGCTGGCAGCAGCTCGATTATATCGGCGGCAGCACCCCGGCCTACGTCGAGGTCGGCGAGTACAAGACCCTGAATTACCCCACAAAGGACGGCCATCTCTACATGGTCGACCAGACCCATTACGGAACTCAATTCGACCGCCTCAAGCTTGTGGAGAATTGCGGCACGGCCGACGATCCGTGTCGCTGGACCTGGGCGGGCATGGCGGTGACCGAGCCGGTGGTGGCCTGGGACGGCGACACGCCGATCATCATGACCCCGACGTTCATGCCCGATAAGACCCACCCGGCCGGCGTGGTGGCCACGACCATCCGCGCCACCGACGACGGCCCGGTCTACGAGCGTCTCTGGGAGTTCCCCTCGTTCGATACGGACGCGGCCACCGAGCGATTCCGCCGCCACCCAAGCCGCATGACGCTGTCGACGCTGGGCGACGAGGGGCGCCAGATCGCCTGGATCGTAGACATCGCCTCCGGGCCCGACAACAAGGGACAACTGGTGGCCATCGACGTGCTCGATGGCACGCGGGTCTTCGAGACCACGCTGGGCGACCGGGGCCGCCGATACACGGTGCCGCTGGTGGTCGACGACCGGGTCTACGTGTCGTCTTGCTCGGGCGACTTCGGCCCGGGGCATGTCGAGGGCTTCCAGATTACCCGGGAAGATAGCGGCGCTGCCGACGGAGGTCTGTGATGCGACGGGGTAGAGCAGAGACCATCGCCGTAATAGCGTCACTCCTCATCACCGCGCTGGCCGTCGGATGCGGTGACAACGGCGGCGATGCGCCCGAGGGGCTGGTCTCCTCGGACTCCTGTTCCTCCGGTCTGGTCTGGGAGGGCGGCAGCCAAGGCTCGGCGCTGATGCACCCGGGCGGCGACTGCATGGGTTGTCATAGCTCCAACGACGACGCTCCCTCATTTGCCATCGCCGGTACCGTCTACCTCGACGAGCAGGCCGACGATGATTGCGCCGGCGTCGAGGGCGCGATCGTGGTCGTCGAGGACGACGAAGGGCAAGTGCTCGAGTTGCCGACCAACCGCGCTGGCAACTTTTTCGCGCGCGACGCCGACGTCGACTTGTCCATGCCCCTGCAGGTCAAAGTGCGCTACGAGGGAAACGAGAAGGTCATGCAGGAGCCGCTGTACAGCGGCAACTGCTACAACTGTCACAGCGGCCAAGACGCCGTCCGCGCGCCGGCCCGGGTACTGGCCCCGGCGCCTTGATTCCTCTTTCCCAACGCATCGAGACACCACCATGCAACGCGCCCTGGTCATCGGAGCCACCGGCTTCATCGGCGATCACATCTTGCGGGCCCTTGTCCACAAGGGCGTCGAGGCGGCCGCCATGCGCCGCTGGAACAGCCAGGCGTCCTCGCTCGGGGGCCTGGGCGTCGAGTCGATCGTGGCCGATCTGCTCGACCGCGAGACCCTCGTCGAGACGCTGGCCGGCTTCAACTACGTCTTCGTGGCCTCGGCGCCCGACCCGTCCAAAGACGAGTGGGCGTACCTGCGCGAGAGCGTCATCGGCATGCGCAACCTGCTCGCGGTCGCCCGGGACGCCGACGTCGAGCGGGTGATCGTGACGAGCTGCGCCTCGACGATCGCCCCGCCCACCAGAGGGCGCGTCTCCACGGCCGCCGACGTCTACCTGCCGGGCACCGCGCAGTCGAACGTGGTCGAGGCGCAATACGCCGTCGAGCAGGAGTGCTTCCGCCAGGCGGCCGACGGCATGGATCTCTTGATCCTCAACCCCGGCATCTGCATCGGCGACGGGGCGGTGCTCCCGTCGAGAAAGCTCCTCAAGAAGGTCTCCGACGACGCGCCCATCAACGTCGTCGACGTCGACGACGTCGCCCGCGCCCACGTCGCCGCCAGCGTGCGCCAGTCGTTCGGCGAGCGCTTCGTGCTCGGCGGCGAGAACACGACCGTGGGCGAGCTGTACGCGCGCCTGGAGCCCGCCGGCCCGCAGGCCGCGCGTCTGGGGCGCTACGAGGTGCGCCTGAGCGACGACCCTGCCGAGATCCGCCACCTGCCTCTCTTTCGCCAGGGTGTCTGGCTCGACAACTCGCGCGCCGAGCGCGAGTTTGGTTTTCGGCCGCGCTCGCTGTGAGCGACGGCGTTTCGACGCCGAACCATCCCCGTTGCAAATTCTGCAAAGGCGTTTCGGCGCCGCCGAACCCGTGCTGCGATCTCTGCATGGGCACTTTGGCGCCGCCGAACCTGTGCTGCGATCTCTGCAAAGGTGTTTCGGCGCCGCCGAACCTGTGCTGCGATCGCTGCGAAGATGTTGTGGCGTCACCGGCGCCGGCCTGCGATTTCTGCACAGGCACTTTGGCGCCGCCGAACCCCACTGCGGTGGATTGCAGGGGGCGCTGAACGACGTCCAACCGCCGTTGCAGACTCTGCAGGGGCGGTTGGGCGTCGTCGATCCGCCTGTGCGGTGTTTGCAGGAGGACTTCGTCGTCGCCGAAGTGCTCGTGTGGAGTTGGAGGGGGCAAAACACGGTGTCTGATACCGTGTGAGGCTCGCACGTCGACCACGCGAGGTTTGCTCCAAAGGTCGCCGTCGTTTGGAGGCAGCGCTTCCAGCGCTGGTTGCATGAGGGTACGGCCTTGCAACCAGGACAAGATGCCCTACCTCCAAAGGTCGCCGTCAATCGGAGGCAGCGCTGTTGTCGCAGAAGATCTGATTGCGCCCCGCCGCCTTGGCGGCGTAGAGGCGCTCGTCGGCGGTCTTGAGCAGTTGGTCGGCCTCTTGGCCGTCGCCGGGGACCTGAGCGATGCCGGCGCTGAAGGTGACCTGGAAGGTCTGGCCGTCGGCGCCCTCGAATTCGACGGCTTCGAACTCCTTTTGGATGCGCTCGAGCACCTTCTTGGCGGTAGCGGCGTCCTCGTTGACGATGGCGATGGCGAACTCCTCGCCGCCCCAGCGGCCGCGCAAATCTTCGAAGCGAAACCGGTTCTGCAGCAGGCGGCCGAGCCCGGCGAGGACGCGGTCGCCGGCGATGTGGCCGTGGGTGTCGTTGATCTGCTTGAAGTGGTCGAGGTCGAGCAGGCAGAAGGCCAGGGGCTTGCCTTTGCGGCGCACCTCCGAGATGCGCGCGGCGACTGCTTCCAAAAAGGCGCGGCGCGTCAGCAGGCCGGTGAGCACGTCGCGGTCGGCGCGCTGGCGCATCAGCCGGCTGCGCTCGATGCGCACCTCGACGCGGGCGAGCAGCTCCTCGGCGGCGACCGGTTTGAGCAAAAAGTCGTCGGCGCCGCCGCGGAAGGCGGCCACCCGGGCGTCGAGGCCGCCCTTGTCGCTCACGAAGACGATGGGCAAATCTTGCCAGCGCGGGATTGTGCGAAGCATCCGACACAGGTCGAACCCGCTCACCCCGCTCATCGTCGCGTTGATGACGACCGCGTCGGGGTTGGTGCGCTCGAGTTGTTGGAGGACGTCGGTCGAGTCGTCGAGGTGAGCCAGGACCATGTCGTGGGCGTCGAAGAGGCGGCGGGCTTGGCCCACGAAGTCGCGGTCGTCGTCGATGACCAGCACGGTGGGCTGGGCGGCGCGCTTGAGGGAGACGAGCTGGTGGACGGCCTGGCTGAACTCGGTGCTGTCGACCGGCTTGTCCAAGAAGAGCACCGCACCGGCGTGGGCGGCTTGGACGCGGTCGCGCAGCTTTCCCTCCTCGGAGATAAACGCCAGGGGGGTGGGCTTGGCCTCGCCGCGGGCGCGGATCTGGCGCACGAGCGAGAAGGCGTCGAAGTCGTCGCCCATGTCGACGTTGATGAAGATCGCCTCCGGTCCGCTCGCACACTCGTCGAGCTTGTGCAGCGCCTCCTGGCTCGAGGTCGCCTGACACACATGGATGAGCAGTTGGTCACCCAGGGATTGGGCTTTGTCGACGAATTCCTGGTCGTCGTCGACCAAGAGCACCGTCGAGGTCGGCGGCGGGGCGGAGTTGGTGGGCTCGTCGCCCGCGCCGTTGTCGCGGTTGCTCTCCAGGTGCAGCGAGGATGCGCGCGCGTTTCTGAGCGCGGTGTCGACCGCGCTCCACGCGCTCGTTCGCTCCTCGGGGCAGACCTCTTCGACGCGTTCGAGCGCCTGCTCGAGGGCGCCGGCGGACTGACCCACGTCGAAGTAGCCGTGGCGGCCGGCCACGCTCTGCAGGCGCCGGGCGACCTGCCGGGCGTCGCTCAACTGGTCGGCGCTCACCGGCTCGCGGCGCGCGCTGCGCACCTGATCGGACAGCTCCTCGAGCTCGGCGCGAAGCTCGTCGATGAACGCCTCGCGCATGTCGCCGACCTCGCGCTCGACGGTCGAGTCGGCGGTCAGCGTCTCGGTGTCGGGCGCCTCGAGCAGGTTGTCGATCTGCACGCCGAACTCGAGCGGGGCGATGGGCTTGTGCAAGACCAGCTCGACGCCGAGCTCGCGGGTCAGCTGGTCGTACAGCCGCGAGTCCTGCTGGAAGAAGGTCGACAAGAAGACGACCTTGGCCGCGCCCAGCTCGCCGCAGCTCGCCTTCAGAAAGCCTGTGCCGGTGGCGTCCTCGAGCTCGCTGTCGACCACGCATAGGTCGACGGGCCGACGGGCGACCTGCTCGCGGGCGCTCTGGGCGCTCTGGGCGTGTAATACCGAGTGGCCGCGTCGCGACAAAATGCGCGCGTACAGTTCGCGGCGGCGCTGATCAGAGTCGATGAGCAAAATTGTCTTCATGCGATCGAGGCGCGGAGGCGTTGGGCTTGGATTGGTAGAGGAGGTCTCTACCGAAGGAAGGTAACCGCTTGGGGCGGGGTGAGAAGGGGGAGGAAGGGTGAGGAGTAGGACTTGCAGAGATCGAGACGCCCGCTACATAGGCAATTAAGGACATAGGGGCTGCGAGCCGACCAAGAGTGGCGATTCGCAGCCCCTATGTCCTTAGATGCTCATGTAGAGGGCGTGGCGCACCTGCAAGGCGAGCGCGCGGTCAATTCATCCTATTCAGACGTCCCTGCCAGCTCGCCCAGCTGGTCGCGTTCGATGGCTTCGAAGAGCGCGCGGAAGTTGCCGCCACCAAAGCCCTTGTCGCCCTTGCGCTGGATGAGCTCGATGAAGAAGGGGCCCGCCTCGGGCTCGTCGTAGAAGAGGGCGGCTTCCTTCATGAAGATCTGCAGCAGGTAGCCGTCGTCGGAGCCGTCGACCAGGATGCCCAGGTCCTCGAGCACCTGCCAGTCCTCGTCGATCTCGTCGACGCCTTGCTCGGCGAGCGTTTCGGGGCGGGTCTCGTAGTAGGTCGACGGGGTGTACAGAAAGTCGATGCCGCGCTCGCGAAGCTCGCGCACCGTCTCGATGATGTCCTCGACCTCGAAGGCGGCGTGTTGGACGCCCGGGCCGCCGAAGTCCTCGAGGTATTTCTGGATCTGGGAGCGGTTGAAGAAGGGGCGCATCGGCTCGTTGTTGGCGAATTTGGTGCCGCTCTCGGCATCCCAGGTCACGATCGACTTGAGCCCCGAGCCGACGCCGGCGTCCGGGTTGACGTCGCTGGTGTGGAAGGCGATCTCCCAGAACTTCTCCATGCCGAGCACGTCGGTATACCAGTCGATATACGGCTTGAGCGTCCGCATATTCGAGGTCAGGTGGTCGATGGCGCCGATGGCAAACTCGTTGGTCTCGTCGTGGTCGAGGTCCTCGAAGCCGGGGGCGTAGCCGGTGTACTCGGTCTTTTCGACGAAGCCGAAGGTGGCGTTGCCCAGGGGGCTGGCGATCTCGAAGCGTCGGTAGCGCCCGCCGTCGACCTCGTCGACCTCCATCTCGTCGATGAACGTCGCGCCGCGCTCCTCGAGGCGGTCCCAGGCTTCCTGGGCGTCGCGCACGCGGAAGTTGACCGTGGCGATGCCTGCCGGGTGAAACTGGCGGTGGTAGGCGCCGAAGGAGTCGTCGCGCTGCGACTCGATGACCTCGATGGTCACGTCGCCGGCGTGGAAGACCTCGGCGCGGTCGCCGGTCTGCTCTTCCCATTGCGGGGTCGACTGGGCGATCTGAGTAAACCCGAGCTTGTCGGTGTAGAACTCGCGGCTGCGGTCGAGATCGAGCGACACGAAGCGCAGCCCGTCGTAGCCGAGGATGCCGAGATTCTTGATATCCGCCATGGTAAGCCTCTTGTGTTCAGTTTGTTGGAAGGGTTCTAAATTGTACGATTTCGACTAGCGAAAAATTTGCGTGGTGTAAAGGTTGGGGGCTGCGTATGAGTAGGGCTTGCAGGGAAGAGTGGGGCTTGCAGAGATTGGGGCGCCTGCTATTGAAGTAGTTAAGATTTAAGGGCGGACGATGCGCCGCGTTTGCGCGAGGCGGTGCGATACGCCAATAGCCACGTGGCTTATCAGCAAGACGACCGCTTCGCGCAAACGTGTCTGGTCGTCCGCCCCTAAATGGTAGTTCCACGTAAATAGCGGACGTGACTCATCTGCAGGGCCGACTCTATGAACCTCCAAGCACACGCCGACGACTTACTGCGCCTGGTCGCGCGCACCGAACGCCTCGAGAGTTTTCCGCGCTCGGGCTGGGTTGTTTGCGGTGTGCAGGGCCCCGAGTCGGTGGCCGCCCACGTCTACGAGACTACGCTCATCGCCATGTGGCTGGCCGACCGAGTCGAAGAGAACGTCGACACCGAAAGGGTGTTGCGAATCGCCTTGTTGCACGACATCGGCGAGACGCTGCTGACGGATCTGCCGTGGCCGGTCAAGAAGTTCATCGGCAAAGATGCGATCGCCGACGGGGAGGCGCGCGCGGTCGACGAGGTGCTCGCCGACGCACCGCAGGGCTGGCGCGAGGCGGTGAGCGCCTACGAAGACGCCGACACCCTCGAAGCGCGCATCGTCAAGGCTGCCGATCGCATCCAGATGCTCGCCAAGAGCCTGCAGTACCGCGCCCAGGGGCGGGGCGACGTGCAGCGCTTTTGGGAGGGGACGCGAAATTTCGAGGACTACGGCATCCCGCTGGTACGCGCCGTGCTCGACCGGCTGCGCGAGCACTGGGACAATGACGACTGGTATCCCGCCGACTACGACTGAGCCGACTACGACTGAGTGAACTGATGGCAGACAAGCCCAAAATACTGGTTCTCGGAGCGACCGGCTTTCTCGGGGCGCATATTGCCCGCACGCTGGCCGAGCGCGGCTATCCGGTGCGCGCCACCAAGCGTGCATCGAGCAAGACCTGGCACGTCGCCGACGTCGACGTGGAGTGGGTGGAGGCGGATCTCGACGACCCGCAGAGTCTCGACGGCGCCCTGGGCGGATGTCTGGGCGTGATTCACTCGGCCGGGTTCTACCCGCGCGACGGCCTCGATGTCGACGCGGCACGCCGCCGCGGCGTCGACCAGCTGCGAAACTTGCTCGACGCCTGCTCGCGCCACCGCATCCCGCGGATCGTGTACGTGTCGAGCCCGGCGACGCTCGGCGTGGGCGAGGGGCCCGAGGCGGTCCTCGACGAGGACGACCAGTACGTGCCTGGGACCGTGGCCAACGCCTATTACGAGTCGAAGTGGGCGATGGAGGCCGAGCTGTATCGCTACCTGCGCCGGGGCGTGCCGGCCGTGATCACTATTCCGGGGGCGGTCTTCGGGCCGGGTGACATCAAGCCGTCGACCGGTGAGTTTTTGTTGGCGGTCGCTCGGGGGAAGCTCCCGGCGGTGGTGGGCGATGTGCTCAACGCGGTCGACGTGCGCGACGCCGCCGACAGCATCGTCAACGCCCTGGAGCGGGGCCGGCCGGGGCGTCGCTATATTCTGGGCGGCGAAAACCTCGACGTCGATCGCTTCGTCGAACTCGTCGGGGAGCTGGCCGGCGTCGACAAGCCCCGATTCCACCTGCCCGCGACGCCGGTGCGCCATCTGGCGCGGCTGACCGAGCGGCTGGGACGCAAGGTCGGTGTCGATGTGCCCCCGATGGTCGTCGGCGTCGAGCTCGCGGCCTTTTCGCGCAAACTCTGCAGCGATCGCGCCCGCGCCGAGCTCGGCCACGAGTCCCGCGCGCTGCGAAACACCCTCGCCGACGCGCTGGCGTGGTTTCGCGAGCACGACTACCTGGTGACCTGACACGGAGCCGTAACTGTAAATAGCTGGACCGATTTTTCGGTGTCTGCTATTGTACTTCGTGTTTACAACGCAAATGCGGCAAGTGAGTATATAACGGCGCCCGCGTCATACGGCGGCGTCGCCGATCACCGGGCTCCGAACTACCTCTCGGGAGGCTATCCCCATGGCGAAGAAGAAATTGCTCATCGCGGCGGTCATCGTCGGCGCGTTCGCCGCGCTGCTGGTGTACCTGTACCACACGCAGCAAGAGAAGAAGGTCAAAAACCTGATGAAGAATCAGGTCGAGGTCATCAAGGCTGCGCGTGACATCCCGGCGGGCACCCCGCTGACCGAAGACAAGGTGACCAGCGAGAAGGTCCCCCAGCGCTTCTTGCCGCCTAACCCGGTGCTCAAAGAAGACTTCGACATTTACGCCGGTCAGCCCGTCTCCTCTTCGATCGAAGAGGGCGCGATGATCTTGACCAGCGACTTCAACGTCAAAGAGGTCTCGAGCAACCTTTCGAGCAAGATCCCGCCCGGCGAGCGCGCCATGTCGATTCCGGTCGACAACATAAGCGGCGTGTCCGGATTGCTTCGCCCCGGTGATCGCGTCGACGTGCTCGGCACCTTCCCGGTCAGTAGCGAAGACCAGGTCATCCGCGAGGCCGGTGGCGGCCAGAGCGTCGGTTACGTGACGATGACGCTGCTGCAGAACGTCACCCTGCTGGCCGTCGGCCAGGAGATTTCGGGCGTCGCAGCCGGCAAGCAGCAAGGCGGCGGGCGTGCCCGCGGCGGCTACAGCACGGTCACCGCGTCGGTGACCATCGACGAGGCCGAGCTGTTGACCATCGCTCAGACCCGCGGCGAGCTGATGTTGCTGCTGCGTCACAACGAGGACGTCGAGATTGGCGGCGTCAAGCGCAAGACCCTCAAGCAGGTCCTTCAGGACCTCGAGGTGCTCAACCGCGAGCGCAAGAAGCGCGTGAAGACGCGCGTGCGCAAGAAGAAGGACGACACGATCAAGATTTATCGCGGCACGGATAAGTGATCGGTGGTCGCCACGAAGAGCAAAAGCGGTGCGGAGTGAACTCCCGGAGAGATACGACCGTGAGAGGGCTCCGCACCGCTTTTTCGTGGAAGCAGTTCAGCCGGACGAGAACTTGTCACAAGGTCACTTATCAGAAAGGGCTTCTTGGGGTAGAGTGTCTCCAAAATGCCCATTCATTTTGAATTGAGCCCGCGCCGAATGATTTACGCATCCCGCCGGTCCCAAAGGGTATGGAGCGGCAAGTCGTAATGAGGAGTAAGATGAAGTTGTACAAGCGGTTGGGAGTACTCTTCCTTCTGATGTTGGCATCGACGGCGGTTACGGTGAGCATCTCGCCGACGCCGGTGCATGCGCAGGCGCCAGATAAAGAATTTACCATTTCGGTGGGTGAGACCTTGACCTTCAGCGGGCGCGGCGTGCGCTCGGTGAGCATCGGTCTGCCCCAGATCGCCGACGCGCAGGTCGCCGACAACCGCCAGTTGATCGTCACCGGCAAGCAGCCGGGCACGACCACGATCAACATCTACGGCAGCAGCGGCCAGAAGACGCTTCTGATTCGCGTCGTCGGGACCAACCCGCAGTCGCTGGCCGAAGAGGTCCGCGAGGTGCTCGGGCCGGGCTCGGGCGTCGACGTGCGCGTGGTCAAGGGGCGCGTGCTCCTCGAAGGCGAGGTCGCCGGCGAGAAGTTCAAGCGCAAGATCGAGGCGCTGACCACCCTGTATCCCAACCAGGTGCTCAACTTCACGACCTACCGCGAGGCCTTCGTCGAAGGCGCGCGCATGGTCGCCGTGGACATCTACTTTGTGCAGCTGGCCACGACCAACCGCGACCAACTCGGTGTGAAGTGGGGCCAATTCATCGGCGCCAACTACACCTTCGGTAGCGGCGACGTGCCGCTGTACTACGGCAACGAACTCGACGACGGCGTCACTCCCGGCAACACCGGGACGCTTCTGTCGAACCCGGCCGCGCTGACCGGTGGCGACGGCATGACCTCGTACTGGTCGCTGGTCGGCCAGGTCAACGTGGCGCTCGATTTCCTCGTGGAGAATGGTCTCATCAAAACGATCAGCCACGGCACGATCGTGACCGAGGCGGGCAAGACGGCCAGCTACCACAACGGTGGTACCTTGCTCATCCGCATCGCCGGGCTGTCGGCCACCGCGCTTCGTGAAGTCCCCTACGGCCTCAAAGTCGAGATCAAGCCGGTCATCGACGCCAACGACAACGTCAAGCTCGAGGTCGTGCTCGACTACAGCGAGCTCGACTACGCCAACGCCGTCAACGAGGTGCCCGCGCTGCGCAACAACGCGGTGGAGAGTGTCGTCAACACGATGGCCGGTCAGTCGGTGCTCGTGTCGACCCAGGAAAACCTGAACAACACGTCGAACTCGACCGGTTGGTACATGCTGTCGCGCATTCCCATCTTGGGATGGCTCTTCAAGAGCCGCAACTACGTGGCGACCACGCTCGACAACGCACTGTTCATCACCCCGCGCGTCTACGAGCCGGGTGAGAAGACCCACGATGAGTACATCGACGGGGTCTTCAAGCAGTTGATCGAGTCGGGCGCCGAGCCCGAAGATCTGCCCGACCTCGACGACGTCGATAGCGGCGGTGGTTCGGCCCCGGCGAATAATGCCACCGGCAACTCTCAGTCCGGCGGCGGCGCCAACGCCCAGCCGTCATTGCTCGAGTGAGCCGTCTAACTGGCTCCGTCTTTTGAAAAGCCGCATGGAACGATGAAGCAAATACGCGTGCTGGACAACAAGGGGCAGGAGTATCTGTATCCTGTCGAACAACCGGTGGCCGAAGTCTCCATCGGGCGGAGCAAGAGCAACGACATCATCCTGAGCAGCAAGACGGTCAGCCGTCGACACGCCATCATCAAGATCATGGGCGACCGTATCTTGCTGGTGAATCAGTCGGCCAACGGTGTGGTCGTCAACGGCGAGCGCATCGACCGAGTTCAGGAGATGGAGCTCGGTCAATTCGCCACCATCGACATCTACCGCTTCTGCGTCGAAGAACAGGCGAGCGCGCGCCCCCCGTCGCGTACGCCTTCGCGCTCGAACGGTCGAAGCCAGCGGCGCGTCGAGCGATCCTCGCGTCTGGGCGGCGGTTCCGGGCGCACCAACCGCTCTCGGGCGACCGAGGCGATGCCGGCGGCCAGTCGAAGTGGTGCGGCTGGCCAGATGACCGCCGAGCGCAGCCAACCTCGTGCTCGCGACAACGACTCGCCGTTGGGCGGTCACGCAGACCTCGACAGTTACCTGGGCGACATCGCCCCCGACGAAGACTACAAAGAGCCGCGCATCAACCTGGCCGGCGAAGAGGCGCAGGTCTTCGACCGTCAAAAGCGCCGTGCGCTCGTCGAGTTCAAGGCGATGCTGCACGACGAGCTCAAAGAGCGTCTCGACCTGCACAGCTTCGAGATCACCGACTACCGCACGCCGCGTACGGTGCGCCAGGTGTCCGAGCGCCTCAAGCAGCTGCTCGAGATTCACGCCCACGAGATCCCGCCGCCGTTTACCCGCGACGACGTCTTCAAAGAGTTGATGGACGAGGTGTGCGGTCTGGGGCCCATCGAGGACCTCATCAAGCACCGCAAGGTCAGCGAGATCATGGTCGTCGACCGCGACCATATCTACGCCGAACTCGACGGCAATATCGTGCTGACCGACCGCTTCTTCAACGACGAGAAGTCGATGATGACGGTCATCGAGCGTATCGTCATCCCGCGGGGCCGGCGCATCGACGAATCGAACCCGCTGGTCGACACCCGCCTGGCGGACGGCTCGCGTGTCAACGCGGTCATTCCGCCGCTGGCGCTCAAAGACCCGTGCCTGACCATTCGTAAGTTCCCGGAGGACCGCCTCGGGGTGGGCGATCTGGTCAACTTCGAGAGTTTGACGCCCGAGATGGCCAAATTCTTGGGGCGCGCGGTGCGGGCGCGAAAGAATATCATCATCTCCGGTGGTACCGGCTCGGGTAAGACGACCTTGCTCAACGTGCTGTCGAGCTTCATCGGCCAGACCGAGCGCGTGGTGACCATCGAGGACGCCGCCGAATTGCAGCTCCAGCAGGATCACGTGGTCAGCTTGGAGACCAAGCCGCCCAACGTCGAGGGCAAAGGCGAAGTGTCGATTCGTGACCTGGTCAAAAACGCGCTGCGTATGCGTCCCGACCGTATCGTCGTCGGTGAGTGTCGTGGCGGCGAGGCGCTCGACATGCTCCAGGCGATGAACACCGGTCACGAAGGGTCGATGACCACGGTCCACAGCAACAGCCCCCGTGAGGCGATCGCGCGTCTGGAGACGCTGGTGTTGATGAGCGGCATGGAACTTCCGACCCGCGCCATTCGCCAGCAGATCGCCAACTCGGTCGACGTCATCGTCCAGCAGTCGCGTTTTTCGGACGGCAGCCGGCGTGTGTCGTACATCACCGAGGTCATCGGCATCAACGACGACGGCTACGTCGAGCTCGAAGACATCTACCGCTACAAGCAGACGCACGTCGACGAGAATAAGAAGGTCCACGGCTACCACATGGCCACCGGCTATTTGCCAAGTTTCCTCAACCAGTTCCTGGTTCAGGGATTGGCCGACGAGGAAGACTTCTTCTAGTCGCGCGTAGTTGCGCCGATGGTAGGTCAAAGTTACACTGACGTTCGTTGCAAAGATTCTTCGAACGAAGAGACGCGCCGCCGACCGCTGAGGCGTCGCATTTTACTCAAGCAGGAGTCACCCAGGTGCTCTATCTCTGGCTTGCACTAGTCGCGGTGTTTGTCACCGGCATTCTCGCCGTGCTCGGCGGGGGTGAATGGGTGGCGGGCCGCATCTCGCAGGAGCGAGGCGTCTACGAGCGCGTGGTCGGCAAAGAGCTGTACCGGCTCTTTTTGGACATTTCGCCGCAAGAATTCGTTCTCATCCACCTGTTCGTGATCTTGGCCGGCATCGGCCTGGGCGTCGTCTTTTTGGGCGGCATCATCGGCGGGCTCGCCGGCGGCGTGCTCGGCTTCGTGGCGCCGCGATTCTGGCTGAAGATGAAGTGGAACGAGCGCGTCAAAAAGATCAACGAGCAGGTCGAAGAGGCGATGGTCTACATGGCCAACGCCTTCAAGGCGAACCCCTCGCTGCCCGAGGCCATCGCCGACGTGACCAACTCGATGCCGCCCCCCATCAGCCAGGAACTTCAAGTTCTGTTGCGTGAGTACAAGCTGGGCACCCCGCTCGACCAGTGTCTGATTCGACTGCAGCAGCGCATGCCCGCGCGCAACCTCGAGCTGGCCATTTCGGCGCTGCTCGTGGGTCGTACCGTCGGTGGTAATATCCCTCAGATTCTCGACGACATCAGCTCGACGATTCGTGAGAGCTACCGTCTCGAGCGCGTCATCGACACCCAGACCGCCCAGGGCAAAATGCAGGCCTGGGTCATGGGAGCGATGCCGGCGGTGGTCATCGGCGTGTTCTACTTGATGGATCCGGAGTTGATCGAACCGCTGTTCAGCTCGTGGATCGGCTATATCGTCATCGCCATCGCCGTCGTGCTCAACATCATCGGCGTGGCGCTGATTCTCAAGATCGTCAATATCCGGGTCTAACGGCAAGGAACGGTTGTGGAGCAACTTCTACACCCCACAATTCTGATCATCTCGGCCATCGTGCTGATGTTTGTGGCGTTTGCGCTGCTGACATTTGGCTTCGTGCCCGAGGAGGTCGAAGAAGACGAGATCTACGGATACCGTCTGACCAAGCGAAAGCGTCTGTTGCAGGAGGATGGGCTCTACGCGCTGACGCTGCCGCTGATCAAGATCTTCGCTCACTACTTCCGGATGATTCCGGAGAGTGACAACTTCATCGAGCGCATACGTAAGAAGCTGCGCGATCAGTTGCCTCGCTCGGGCTACATGGGCGCGTTCACCCCCAATGAATTCTTGGGCGCCTGCTGTACGACCGCGCTGGGGATCTTCTTTTCGATCATTCTGCTCACGACGTTGGCGTCGAACACGCCCAATATCCCGATCGCGTTGATCGTGGGCGCCGGCGGCCTGTATTTCCCGTTTCTGAACCTGCGTGGGGCGATCACCGAGCGTCTCATCGAGATCGACCGTCGCCTTCCGTACACCATCGACCTTCTGGTGTTGTCGATGCGCGCGGGCCTCGACTTCATGACGGCGCTCGACCGCGTCGTCACCCGCGGCCAGGAGCAAAACCCCGACGACCCGATGATCCAGGAACTCGGCGTGGTCCTCCAGGAGATGCGCGTCGGTACGCCCAAGGCCGACGCGTTGCTCAACCTGTGTGAGCGTGTCGACTCCGACTACCTGAACTCGATGGTCGGCGCGATCATCCAGTCGGAGAAGCGCGGTAGCCCGCTGGCGCGCGTGCTCGAGATCCAGGTCGACACCATCCGAAACAAGCGCACCCAGAAGATCGAGAAGCAGGCCAGCCAGGCCGCCGTCAAGATTCTGATGCCGCTGATGTTCATCTTCGGGGCGGTCGTCGTCGTGGTCATGGGGGCGATGATTCTGAAGGTCAAGAACCAGGGAGGTTGAGCCACGGGGCTCGACCTTCGAGGGTCGCGTGACGATGTCTGTTTTCCCTCCTGACGCCCCAACGGGTTCACCCGGCACAAAGAGTTTTGTTTTCGCCAGCAGTGGCGTACAATGGCCCGCAGGCCGTGCCGGAGAGTATCTGCGGTTTGGTAAAGCCCGCCCCAGACAGCGGCGGGTCGAACGAGCTCACTAGCGAGGACATGTCTGTCATGCCTTCTTTTTGGCTAGAATACGACAACAACGGGGATATCCAGGAGTTTAGCTTCGACTCGGACTCGGTCAGCGTCGGCCGGGACAAGGGGTCTGATTTCGTCTTGGACCATCCAACGGTATCGCGCCAGCACGCCGTTATCGTGTTCAAGAACGGAAGCTACTACCTGGTGGTGCTCTCGCGTGGCGGGCTGACCGCGATCGACGGCCAGCAGCTCCAGGGCGAGCAGATGCTGTACGACGGCAACATGCTCCACCTGGGCCAGCTCCAATTCCGCTTCCGCTCGAACCACGCCCCTCAGAAGCCCGCAAACCATGCGCAGCAGCAGGCCCCGCAAGCGGCCGGATTCGGCGCCCAGGGCGGCGGCAACCAAAACCAATTTGGCGGCGGCAACCAAAATCAGTTCGGCGGCGGCAACCAGAACCAGAATCAGTTCGGTGGAGGCGGCAACCAGAACCAGAATCAGTTCGGTGGCGGCGGCTTCGGTCAGCAGTCTCAGTCTGGGTTCGGTGGGCAGAATGGTCAGGGCGGCGGTCAAGGCGGCCAAGGCCAGTACGCGAACGGGTTCGGCTTCGGCGATTCTCCGGCCGGTGGAACCGACGCCAACATGGGCGGCGCACAGCCTCAACCCAACGACGCCCAGGCCGACGGCGGCTCGGAGAGCGGCATCATCAGTTGGGACGAAATCGCCAGCAGCTCCGAAGCGATGGAAGAGGCCGACCGGCCCAAGGAAGCGACGGTCTACGACCGGATGCAACAGGGCAAAAAGAAGAACGAGCAGACCAACCCGCTGCTCGTGGTCGTCGCCGGTGCCGCGATCGTCGGACTGCTGTGGTTTACTTTCTTCAACGACCCGGGCGGGGGCGGCGGCAAACAAAAAGACAAGGTGCCCGTCGAAGAGCAGCCTCCGGTGGTCATCGAAGTCAGCTGCATGGGGGAGTCGGCGTGCCTTCAGAAGGCAAAAGACGCCTACAGCGTGGGCATCGAGAAACTCGAGAAGAAAGACGCCGCCATCTCCAACCGGTTCGAGGGCTACAAAAAGCTGCTCGAGACCGAGAAGTACCTGGAGAAAGCCGGAAAAACCGAGCTTCCCAAAGAGATGGCCAAGCTCGAGCCGGCCAAAGCTTCCATCCGCAAAGAGTTGACCGACATTTGGCGTCAGCGTCGCCTGCAGTATCACAAGGCCAAGAAGCGCAGTCGCCACCGTGAGATGGCCCAGGCGCTCGACACCGTAAAAGCCTATTTTCCCGATCCGACGGCCCGCGAGAATCGGTGGGCGGCCGGCGAAGAGCTATACATGAAGAAGAAGGGGATCTACCCCAAGCATGTTTATCCTCAACACTGAGGACGGCGATCGGGCACATGCCTCATCCAACTTGAAGTTCCCCATGATCAATCCGTTGTCACCGCGTTCATCTGGCGGGGCCTGCGTGCGCAGCCCCGTCATTTCACTTTTGTTGATCGCGACGCTCACCACGCTGTCATTGCTATCGGGGTGTGCTTCGGTCAAAGAGCGCGGAGATCGCGCCTTTAAAGCTCAGGAGTACAACCGCGCGCTCGACCACTACGAGCAGGAGATGGAGCAGGGCAGCCGCGACCCCGACTTGTACTTCAAAGCCGCCCAAGCGGCCGTGCGTGTGGGAGATTTCGCGCTCGCCGAGCGCTACTACAGTCGCTCGCTTCGCTACGGTGGCGGTGAAGAGGTCAAGCGGTCGCTGGCGGAGTTCTACATTGCCACGAGCAACTACACCAAAGCGGTGCGCGTGCTCCAGCAGTTGCTGGAGACGACCGACAATCCCCAGTCCGTCTTCAACAACCTGGGCGCCGCCTTGATGTATGCAGGTGCGCCGCTCGACGCCGAGTCGTATCTGCTGGTCGCTCAGCAGATGAACCCGAAAGATCCGGTGCCCTACGTCAATTTGGGCGTGCTCTACGACAAGCACATGAACCAGCCCCGCCTGGCATTAGGGTTTTATCGCTGCTTTCTCGAGCTCGGCAAACAGGCCAGCAACGAGCGTAAGATCGAGGCGCGCAAACAGGCGATCGAGGTGCGCTATGGAAAAGAGGTGCCCGAGCGCTATCAGGTCGAGTGCGGTGCGCCGTACCAGCCGCCCGGACCTCCGTCCAAAGAGGAGCTTCGCCAGACGTTGCGTGCCGAACAGAACGCTCAGCAAGAGCAGGGCGGTCAGGAACGGCAGGGCGCTCAGCCAGAGCAGGGCGCTAAGCAAGAGCAGGGCGCTAAGCAAGAGCAGGGCGCCCATAAGGCGCCGACGGCCCTGCAAGACGAGTCAGCGGGCCAAGAAGGGGCAGACACCGAACCGCCGCCGGTGATCTATCGGCAGGTCGACGAGCTGCCCGAGCAGTCGAAGGCCGCCGAAGGGGCCGACTCGAAGAAGCCGTCGACGGCCAAGACGCTGGCACTTGCCGAAACGGCGTTCAGCCAGCAGAATCATGCCCGAGTCGTACAGTACCTCGAAGATGTGCCAGCTTCGGCGCTCGACGCCCGAGCCATGTCGCTTTACGGCCGCTCGCTCGCCGCGCTCGGCGAACACCAGCGCGCCCAGCGTTGGCTCGCCGCCGCGGTCGAGGAGAAGCCGAATGCGGAGAACGTGGAGGCGCTCCTTGGCGTCTGCAGGCAACTCGACGATGCCGCCAAGATCGGTGAATTGTGCGAGCGGTTCGAAGGCGACGAGGAGCTGGCTGACGTGCTCGAGGATTGCCCCAAGAGGAAGTTGCTCGAGCAACTGAAGCAGAAGAAGCAGTAGCGTAGACTGGTCTTGCAGCGTCGTATTACCGCGGGAGAGAGACGATGAGGCGACTGGGCCGCAGCTTGAAGCAGCAACGGGGAGCCACGGCGACCGAGACGATCATTTTGGTCGTGCTGGTCGCGATGGTTGTCCTCGCATCCATCAAGGTGTTGCGCGACAACCTTGGCAACAAGGTCGACGAGGCCAACACGCACGTCTCGGCGGTGTCGATCGACCGCGAGGACCCCGACGAGAAGCGCCGCCGCCAGAAGGCCAAAGAGATGGCCCAAGAAGGCGGCGAGGCCGGTGCCGGTGGGTCATCTGAAGCCGGCGCAAAAGGTCAGGGTTCCGGCGGCTCGCAGGGCGGAGGCGCTGCCGTGGCCGGGCCGGATGACGAAGCCGGTGGCTCCGCGGTCGCCTCGGCCGACGGTCAGGCAGCTGCGCCCGAGGGCGGCTGTGGCGGCTTCAACCCCTTCATCATTCCGATCGCCCTGGGACTCATGGGGCTGTTGGGCTACGTCGTCATGAAGACCAAGAAGGGCTAGCCGAGGTCTATGGCGCATCACTCCTCCGACTCCACTTCCACCTCCAAGCCGCCGCGGCGTTATCTTCAATGGCCGCTCCCCCTGGCGGCCATCTGGTTGTTGGCGCCCGTCGTCGGCATTCTGATTCGGCTCAGCCTCGAGCCGGTCGGCCCACACGACTACTGGTGGCATCTGGCGATGGGAAAGCTCATCGCGGCCACCGGCGGCATTCCGACCGAAAATCTGTTTCTCTACACACTCGAGGCCGACGCGGCGTTCTTCGATCAGCCTTGGCTCGGGCAGTGGGCGATGTATGCGCTCTACGAGGCGTTCGGACACGCCGGGCCGATCGTGTTGCGAAACGCACTAGCGGCGACTGCATGGGCCGGAATTGTCGGCGCGGCGCTGATGCGCTGTCGGGATCCGCGCGTCGTCGGGGGCCTGGCGCTCTTGACCGCGGTGGTCAGCGGGCCCGTCTTCGGAGTGCGCACACAGATGTTCGCCTTCGTCCCCTATGTGCTGCTCGTAGGCGTTTTGTTTGCCGTCGCGACCGAGCGCCTTCGCCGACCTTGGCTGCTCGTCCTCGTGCCGCTCACAGCCCTGTGGGCCAACCTTCACGGTACGTTCATGCTGGTGCCGGTGCTCGCCGGCCTCACCGGCGGATCGCTCGTGGTCGAACACTGGATCGAGGAGCGCACCTTCGATCCCGTGCAGATTGGCTGGTGGGGCGGCACGGTGTTGGCAGTGAGCCTGGCGGCGATGCTCAACCCACTCGGTCCCCACATCTTCGTGTATGTCTGGGAGCTTACCTTCGTCTCGCAGGTCTCTGAGACGGTCACCGAGTGGCAGCCCCCGAGCATCGACACGCCCATGGGCGTGGTCGTCTTGCTTACGCTGACGGCGAGCTTGGTAGTGCTGGCGCTTCGCCGAAAGAAGGTGCGCCTTTTCGAGGCCGTTTTGTTCGCGGCCACCGCCTATTTGGCAGTCAGCGCGGTGCGTCAGATGTTTTGGTGGGGGGCCGTGATGCTGATGGTCGTGCCTCGTCATCTGAGCGCGTTGCTCTCGCTCGACCCGTGGTGGGAAGATCGCACGAGCCAGGCTCAGGGCGTCGCCCACGCGGTAGCAGCGGCGGTGCTCGTCGCGGCAGCTGTGGCAAGCCAGCCGGGGCTTTGGCTACACGATGTCGGCAGTGAGTTGCGCGCCGGGGTGGCGCGGCGTACCCCGCCGGCCCAGGGGCTCTTGAAGGTCGACAGCCCCACGCGCCTCGTCTCTCAGCTCGCCGAACGGGGCTATCCCGGGACGATCTTTCACGACCAAGCCTCGGGTGGTTATTTGGGTTTCGCGTTGGGCATCGGTCCGACCGACGCGCGAACCAATCAGGTCGCCTTCGTCGACCAGCGCATGGAGCTGATTCCCGAGGCCGTGTGGGACGAGTACTTCCAGTTGTCGCGTGCGCAACAGGGGTGGCGGGAGGTGGTCGAGCGCTACGGGATCCGAACGATGCTGTTGTCGCCGCGCGAGCAGTGGCGACTCGTCCAGGTCCTGCAGGGAGATCCGGCATGGACTTTGGTCGGCGTCGATGAGGCGCATCTTTTGTTCATGCGAAGCGATCAGACAGACCATCTGACGCAGTGGCGCTGAGCTACTCGATGGCGCTGAGGACCCAGCGAAACAGAAGCATCGAGCCGATGACGAAGACGCCGTCGATGGCGACCATGATCTTCGCCCAGTCCCACACGGCTTCGAGGCTACCGTCGCCGAGCAAAAGCGCGGTCGATTTGACCCCGGCGATCACGAGGGGAACGATCAGCGGAAAGAGCACGATCGGCAGCAGCACGTCCTTGAGCCGGCTGTGCACGAGCATCGCCGAAATCAGCGTGCCCAGCGCGGCGAATCCAAGCGTGCCGGCGCCAAGCGTGAGCAGATACCAGCCCAACTCCCCGCCCACATCGACGTTGAACGCCAGGATGAGAAGCGGCACGAGCACCGCCTCGAAGACGAACATAAAGAGCAGATTAACGGCAAGTTTGCCGATGTAGAGGCTGGTATGGGTGTTCGGAATGAGCGCCAGCGCGCGAAGCGTGCCGCTCTCTTTTTCCTGCGCGAAGGTGCGTCCGATCGCCAACATACCGGCGAAGACGACCGCCACCCACAGAATTCCCGGAAAGACAAACGCCACCGTCTCCTCGTTCTGATAGAACGCGAAGGTAAAAATGACCATCAGCAGCACCGAGAACGCCGTCGTCGTCACCAGCGTCTCGCCGGTGCGCATCTCGCGGCGCAGGTCCTTTCGGATGATGGCCAGGGTCTGTCGGAGAAACGTCGGGTTCATGAGAGATGTGCTACAAGAAAACGAGTGAACCGCAAAGGGCGCAAAGCTCGCAAAGGGCACAAAGGAAGATCTCGGTTGGCGTCCTTTGCGTCCTTGGCGACCTTTGCGGTTAGCTCCCGATCAAGCGTGGACTTTGTAGGTGTCGGCGACGTCCTCGTCGGCTTCGACGGGCCCGAAGTGGGTGAGCTTGCCGCGACGCAAGACGGCCAGGCGGTCGGCCAGGCCCTCGAGCATGTCGAGGCTGTGGGTGATGAGTACGAGCAGGCGGCCCTCGTCGCGAAGCTGCATGAAGAGCTCGGACATCTCGCGTCGGCCGTCTTGGTCGAGGCCGGTCATCGGCTCATCGAGTAGCAAGATCGCCGGCTCGTGGAGCAGCGCTCGAGCCAATGTCAGTCGCTGTTTCATGCCGCGCGAGTAGGCGTTGACCCGCCGATCGGCCGCACGGGTCAGCCCTACGCGCTCGAGCCAGCGATCGGCGAGGGCGGCGCCGTCGCCGAGGCCGTACATGGTCGCGAAGAATTCGAGGTTCTCTCGGCCGGTCAGCTCGCCGTAGACCAGCGAGTCGTGGCTGACCCAGCCGATTTTGTGACGGCCCTTTTGAGCAAAGGTCGTCCAGTCGTGGCGACCGAAGTGGACCTCGCCGTCGGACGGCTTGTCGAGGGTGGCGAGGATGTTGAGAAGGGTGGTCTTGCCGGCGCCGTTGTCGCCGACAAGACCGGTCAAAGTGCCGGGCTCGAGCTCCAGGGAGACGCGGTGCAGCGCAAAGGTGCGCCCGAAGACCCGCGAGACCGACTGGAGCCGAATCGACTTCATGCTGCCTTGTCCTCGAGGTCGCCGATCTTCTTCATGACGAGCGCGATGCGCTCGCGCAGAAGCAGCGACTCGCGCTCGTATTCGAGCTCGGAGACGCGGCCGTCCTCGTAGTCCTCTTCGAGCAGGGCGAGCTCGTCGAGAAGCTCCTCGCGCTCGCGCTCGAGCATGGTGATGAGCTCGCCGGAGCTGTGCGATTCTTCGACGCGCTTCTTCTCGCGTCGCGCGAACCCGAAGACGAAGAGGGCGCCCAAAATACCGAGTCCCAGGGCCGTCCACGCGCCGATCGGGCGGTTGAAGGGGAGGCCGTCGAGCTGGAATTTAAGCGTGCCGCCAGGCTCGATGCTGCGATTCTTGGCGGTCAAAAAGAGGCCGCCATTTTGTGAGCCGAGCGCGCCTTGGTCGACGCCGACGTTGTCCGGGTCGAAGCCCGGCGCGGCGATCGTCAAGTCGGAGAAGTACCGAATTTTAACGCGCTCGTTGGCGGGCTCGAGCGGCACGACCACCGACACGTCTTCGACGGGATAGTCGAACTCCTGCGAAAAGGAAAACTGGGGGCGGTTGGCCGTCATCGAAAAGCTGACGCTGATCGGCACGGCTTCGCCCGGCTTGAGTGTGCCTTTCCAGAAGACGCTGCTTTCGATGACCTTGGTCGGACCTGCGGCCTGTGCCTCGATGCCCCTTGCTTTGAGGGGCAGGTCGAGTGGCATGCCGTGCTCGTACTCCTCGCCGGTCAACAGCGAGGTGTCGAAGACCTGATTGCCGTCGACGGTCAGCCGGTAGAACTGCTGGAAGTACAGGTTGTCCTCCCAGACGTGCGCGATCGTCTGCAGGTCCTGAATCTTGACCGTCGAGAGGTCGTTGCCGCGCTCGTAAACCGGGACCTCGAGGGTGACGCCCCGTGCGGGCACCTTGGGCGCGCTCTTGAAAGTCATACCACCGTGGGTGGTCAACGCATGCAGGCGAAGCCCCTCTTCGGCGAGGTTGGCAGGGATGCCTTTGAAGGTGGCCGTGCCCGAGGCGTCGGTCACCGCCGTCCACTCGCGGGCCGGCGCAGGGTCCTGTTGTTCGAAGGGGCCCTTGGGGCGCGCGGCGCGCAAGATGACAGGCTTGGAACCGAGCGCTTCGCCGTCGCTGCCACCGCGGACGACTTTGACCGGGACCGAGAAGGTCGCTTCGGCCTCGGCTGTGTCGGGAGCTGCCGGCTTGGCGTCGGCCGCGGCGGTTTCAGCCTCGGGCGCTTGTTTAGCCTCGGGCGCTTGTTTGGCCTCAGAAGCTTGGTTGTCCTGAGCACTGGCCACACCGGGGATAAGGGCGGTGGCGAGCAGCGCGCACAGGAGGCTCGAGGAGACGTGTCGAAAGACTTTCATGTCGCCACCTCCGAGCCCGAATTGGGCAGAGCGCGTGATTCCATAGGGGATGTTTGGTCGTCTATGTTGGCTTTGCTTGTGCTCACGTCAGCGAGTGTGGTGCCACATTGGCTGCAAAACCGTGCGTTGGCCTCCATCTCATGGCCGCACTCGGGACAGTCGATGAGTTTGGGCGAGGTCGACTCGGCCGGCGCCTTCTCGCGCTCGGCGCGAATTTTGGCCACGCGCTGGTCGAGTTCGGCGTCGATGGCCTCTTCCCAGCCGCGCCCTCCATGGAGGTTGTCGAGCTCACGCATGACCTCGATCGCCTGCCGTTCGTAGCGGGCTTTGAGGTCGCGATAGTCATTCTCGGTGATCTTGCCCGTCTCGTAGTCGAACTCGACGTCGCGCAGCGTCTGCAGGAGCGACGACTTGCGCGCGGCGAGCTCCTCGACCTTGCGCAGGTCTTCGTCGAGCACCTCGAAGCGCAACGACTGCTCGTGAGTCGTCAGGAAGGGGAGCACCAGATGGTAAGCCGCGACCAACGTGAAGATGGCCGAGGCGATGATCAACAGAAGCGTCATGACGGCTCCTCTGTGACTTGAACAGCGAAATCAGCCGCGGAGGGAGGGGCCTCTTGGGGTTGGGTCAGGTCAGCTTTCTCCCAGCGCAGCGCCGAGCCCCAGTCGGTGTCCGACTCGATTTGCCAGACCACCATCGGCATGCACGACACGGCGATGAGCGACATCGCGGCGACCGAGCGTCCGAAGCCCATCGGGTTTCGTCCCAGGGCTCTCATGGCGTCGCGGGTGGGCCACAGACAGATGAATGTTCCGAGCATGATGACCAGACAAGCGATCCAGAACCACCAGGTAAACGGGCCGACGAAGACCTTGAAGGTGGCCGACTGGCCGCCCTGCGAAGCGCTGACGAACGCCACGTAGAAGTCTTCGATGGGATTCGAGCGGATGTCGATCTCGCTCGTCATCATCTCGTGGTCGCCAAATTTGGCCTTACCCGGGTGCATCTCGAAGGCGTGCTCGCCGTTGCGAGTCACGTCCATGTTGGCGAGGATCAGCAGCTTGCCGGGCGGGTTTTTCTCACTCAGACCGCGGTAGGTCATCTCGTAGTCGCCGATGGTGACCGACTCGCCGATCTGCAGGGCGACGTCCTTTTCGATCTTCATGGCGTTGCCGGCAAACGCGAGAAACGCGAAGACCACGCCCAGGTGCACGATGTATCCGCCGTAGCGGCGCCGCTGCTTTTTGAACAGCTTCATCAGGGCGTCGATGGCCGACTCTTCGTGGGCGCGCATACGTGCGGAGATGCCACGGTAGAAGTCTTGGACGATGGTGGCGGTTACGAAGATACAGCCGGCGACCGTGGTGACCGCGTAGAACGCTTCCAGGCCGGTCGGCTCGACGCCGAGGCCTTGGCCGCGCAGGTACCAGTAGCCGAAGATGAGCGCCGGAGTGCCGATGACGGTGGCGACCAGGGGGCCGACGAAGTCACGGCGGAAATTCTTCCAGGTGGCGCGACGCCAGGCGATGACGGTGCCCACGCCCATCATGATGAGCATGATGATGCCCAGCGGGATCATCCATTTGTTGAACCAGAGCGGCCCGATAGAGACTTCTTGACCGGTCAGCCCCTCTTTGATCTTGGGCCACAGCGTGCCGAAGAAGACGACCACGGTCATCGCCAAGAAGAGCCAGTTGTTGAGCATGAAGCTCGCCTCGCGGCTGGCCACGCTGTCGAGCTTCTGGGTGCTCTTGAGGCTCTTCCATCGCCAAGCGAAGAGCGAGACGCTGATGACGGTCGCGGTGAGCAGGAAGGCGAGGAAATAGTCGCCGATATCGCTCTGAGCGAAAGTGTGGACCGATTCGATGAGTCCACTGCGGGTGATATACGTGCCGAAAATGGTCAGCAGGAACGTGGCGATCATCAGGCCGACGTTCCAACGCTTGAGCATGCCACGGCGCTCTTGAATCATCAGCGAGTGGATGAGCGCGGTAGCCAGAAGCCAGGGCATGAACGAGGCGTTTTCGACCGGGTCCCAGGCCCAGTAGCCGCCCCAGCCAAGCTCCTCATAGGCCCACATGCCGCCCAAGATGTTGCCGATGGACAGAAAGAGCCAGGGCACCAAAATCCAGGCGCGGGCCGCCTCGACCCACTTCGAGCTCGAGCTTCCGGTGATCAAGGCGGCGATGGCGAACGCAAACGGCACGGTCATCGAAGCCAAGCCCGTCAGCAGCGACGGCGGGTGCAGCACCATCTTCGGGGTCTGCAAGAGCGGGTTGAGGCCCTGGCCGGTGGCCGGATCTTTGACGACGTCATAGACCTCGAAGGGGCTCGATCCAAAGGCGAGGATAGACAAGAGCCCGGCGATCACCGCCAGGCAGACCATGGTCACCCACGGCATGAATTCGCGATAGGAGTCTCGGTAGACCCACAAGCACAGGGCCGTGAAGCTTGCAACGACGCTCACCCAGAAGAGCAGGCTGCCGGCTTGGCCGCCCCAGAAGGCGCCGATGAGGTAAAACAGCGGCATCGACTGGTCGGTGTTGCCAACGACGTACTCCAGGCTGAAATCGTGGGTGATCAACGCGTGCATGAGCACGCTCGATGCCACCGCGATCGAGCCGAAGGAGGTGAACGCAGCAAAGCGACTGGCGTGCAAAAAGCGATTGCTGCCGGTTCGGCCGGCGACAAACGACAGCGCCACGCCAACCACAGACACATAAAGGGCGAAGTAAATCGCAAAGTTGCCGATTGTACTCATCGGGGGCTACCCACGGTTCGAAGAACTCAAATTTTCAGCGCTTGGCCTGAGGACCTTCTTTGGAGATCCCCTCCGGGTGAGGGCCCTGGCCTTCGTAGCGGCTGGGGCACTTGACCATGACCTCGTCGGCCTCGAGCGTGTAACTGTCGTTGACGGTGCCTTGGGCCACGACTTCCACGCCCTCCTCGAAGGTGTCGGGCAGGGCGCGGTCGTAGGTGACCCAGATGGTCTTGCCCTTTTCGGCCACCTGGAACTTGCGTCCCAGCGTGCCGGCCTCGCCTTCGATCGAGCCGGGCTCGACTTTGCCTTTGATGCGTACCGTCTGGCCGACGAGATCGTCGCCTTGAGCCACCGCCTCGTCGACGGTGTAAAAGTACGTCTCCGCTTCGAGCCCGTCGAAAATCACGTAGCCGACCAAGCTTACCGCCACCAAGAGCGCCAGCACTATCGGCCAACTGCTTCCTCCGTCGGCGTTCGACGACTCCAGGTCATCGAACTCTTCGAAAGGCTCTCGGGGGTCATTTGGGGTGTGGTTGGACTCCATCATATACCGCCTCCGGATCACCAACGCGTTAGAGAGTCGCGTGTGGACAACGAGAATGCGCGCCTCGGCATTCCCGTACAACAGGTTCATTGAATACTCTGAATCAGCGCACCTGTGGGGTCGGTGGCAAGCGGCGGCTCTCGACGCCTGCTCGACCCGATCCCTCGTTACTGAAAATGGGCAGGAAAGACAAGGAGAGGGCTTCGGGGCTGTGTCAGCGAAAATCGTGCGCAGCCGCCGCCAGGGCGGCCCAAGGGGGGATCATATGGTGAAATCGAAGCGAGGATTGGAAATTATCTTACCAATCCGCGCTCATCCGCCGATGGAGGTCATCTGTTTGTTGGTCACCGAGCCGCCGTCGATGTCGAACGCGTGGCGCTCCTTTTTGCCGAAGAGCGCCATCTGGATGCGGTGCTCGACGACTTCGCGGCGGCGCTGGGGATCGTCGACGGTGCGCAGGGGCTCGCGCAGGTCGACCTCTTGGTCATCGGCCAAGCAGGCGCGCAGACCGCCCACCGAGGTCAGACGCACGCGGTTGCACGCGGCGCAGAAACACTCGGTGACCGCGCTGATAATGCCGAAAGGATGGCCTTCGTCGGGAGTGTCGGCGCCGTGCAGACGCCAATAACGCGCCGGGCCGGTGCCGTAGCGCTCGGTGTCGGCTTCGAGCGTCCAATGCTCCGAGAGCGTCTCGCGCATCGTGCGCGCCGGCACGCAGTCGCCTTTGCCCTCGGCCCACACGGTGTCCCCGATGGGCATGAACTCGATGAAGCGCATGATCAGGTCGCGCTCCATGGCGAAGCGGACGAGAGCGGGCATTTCGTCGTCGTTGAAGCCTCCGACGATGACCGCGTTGAGCTTGATCGAAGAGAAGTCCGCCTGGCGAGCGGCCTCGATGCCTTCGAGCACACGCTCGAGGCTGCCGACGCGGGTGATCTCCTTGAAACGAGCAGGATCGAGGGTGTCGAGACTGATATTGACGCTGTCGAGGCCGGCGTCTTCGAGCGGTTGGGCGTACTTTTTGAGCAAAAAGGCGTTGGTGGTCATCGCCACTTTGTCGATGCCGTCGACCTCTTTGAGCATCGCCACCAGCCGAGGCAACTCGGCGCGCACCAGCGGCTCGCCGCCGGTGATGCGCACGCGACGCACGCCCTGGGCGGCGAAGACCTCGACCAGTTCGGTGATCTCTTCGTAGCTGAGCAACTCCTCGCGCGGGGCGAACGGAAGACCGTCGGCGGGCATGCAGTACACACACCGAAAGTTGCATCGGTCCGTGACGGAGATGCGCATGTAGGTGAGCTTGCGCCCAAATCGGTCCGTCAGCTTGTCGGATGCGGCTTCGTTCATGGGAAAAGTCCCGGCCTCGTTTACGAAAGAGACCGGGTCATTGCGAGTGCTACCACAGGTCGATGACGCCGTCGTCTTTCTTCTTTTTCGCTTCTTTCTTCTTCGCCTTCTTTGCTGCCTTTCGGCGCTTCGCGCGTCGGTAACTCCGTCGGCGTTTGGCCTTCTTCTTGGCCTTGGCCGCAGCTACGGGATCGCTGAATTCTTCGGTGATGCGCAACACTTCGGAGTCGAGACCCAACTCGATGTCGTAGCTCGGGCTCTCGGGCTTCATGACGAAGGTGTCGTCTTCATCGTCGTCGGCGCTGGGCTTGTAGGTCGGCGTCTCCAGGCTGACGGTGACTTTGTCGCCGGGCACGCCCTGAAAGCTGAAATGAGCCTGACCCTCCTCGTCGGTATGCGCGACGACCTGGTCGTTATGCTTCACCGGTATGTTTTGACATTTCTCGCTGCCCAAATATTTCCCACAATTCGTATCGAGCCAGACCAAGTAGTCCTTGCGGGCCGAGCGAACGGAGGTCTGCAGGGTGATAGGCACCGGCTTCTTCTTGCCGTCGAGCGATTTCGACAGCTTGAGCGTGCCGCCGGCGACGGCGTCCTCGGGGACCAGGTACTCGTCCATCTTGCCGATGGCCACTTCCACCTGAGCGCCGGCTTGCTCGTTGATGACCGCCTCGAAGAGGCCGTCGCGATCGGTGAAGCCGACCGTCTTGCCGTCCAGCAGTACCGGTGCTTCGGCGACGGGGCTGTCGTTCTCGTCGCTGACCGACACGTTGATTTCGAACTGATGGACCTTCGGAGCGGCTTTCTTCTCCTGTTCGCCGCAACCGGCGGTGAGCAGAAGGGCCAGCAGCACGGCGAGTGGGCCAGCCAGCCGGGTCCATTCGAGCCGGGACAAGCGATGAGCCGTCGAGTCGCGCAAAGTTGATGTCGTCATAAGTGTCTCCTGCACCGCAGATTCCGTGGTTTCGAGCCGTATTGGCTGTTAACGCATCGGGCGGCCCATGGATCTAAATTGATTTGGCCAGCCGCTCTGCAGTACGCAGTGTCGTGCTCGAGTCAAAAGTGCGAGCGTCTCGTTCAGTCCTCGTCTTCGTCTGCTTTTTCCGCCGGCTCGTGCACGGTTCGCACCTCGGCGCTGGTCGCCCGATGGAAGAACCCGATCGCGTCTGCGCGATAGTCGACCGAGTGCAGTCGCTTGTACTTGAGCCTCGCTTCACCCACGGCGCCCTCAGCCAGCGCCTTGTCGATGTCCTTGCGAAGATCGTCGCGGAATTGGCGCACCTCTTTTTCGGAGGTGAGCTCCTCGAGCATCTTCTGGTCTTCGTCGTTGGGCTTTCCGCCGCTGAGGCGTACTGCGGAGGTGAGCTTGGTCAGCGCGGCCTTGTACTCCTCGAGCGAACCGCTGTTCTTGGCGTCTTTGAGGTGCTTCTGCGCCTCGGCGCGAAGCTTTTTGGCCTCGGCGGCCGCCTCTTCGTCGCTCATCTTCTTGTCGCCGCCGTCAGCGGGCGGGTTGGTCCGATAGCTGCTGACGATGGTCAGGCGCGGATCGCTCTGCACCGCACCGGGGGGCGCGACGGCACCGGCTGCGGCGGGCGCACCCGCTTCGCTACCTGCGCCGGCATTGCCGGCTTCCGAGCCCGCTGCCGGGGAGCCCCCGGCCGGTTGCGCCGCCTCTTGCTGCTTTTTGGCGATGGCCGCCTGACGAGCTTGCGCTTGGCGAGCCTTCTGCGCCTGCTGCTTGTTCCAGTACATGTAGCCGGCAAAGCCGCCCAAGAGGAGCACGGCAATGGCTGCCACGATCTTGATGTCGAGCTCGGCCGGGTTCAGGCTCAACCCGTCGAGCGACACGCCGCCGCCGGCTTTGAGGGCGTCGGTCAGCTCGCTGGCACGTTGGGGGCGCTCGGCCGGGTTAGCCGACAAGGCCGCTTCGAGCTTTTTGGCGAGCTTCTGGTCGTCGTAATTCGACAGCTTCTCGGCGTGGAAGGGCAGGCCGGTGAGCGCGGCTGCACCCACAGCGGCCAAGCTGAAGACGTCGGTCGCAGGCGACATCTGGCGGTCCTGCGGCGGACGCTTGAGCTCTTGGGCGCCGTACGGGCCCAGGTCGCCGCGCTTCTCGAAGCTGAGAAGGTCGAACGGCTCGAGCACGATGGAGTTGTCTTCTTGAATCCAGATCGCGTCGGGCGTCAGGTTGCCGTAGAGCAACTCGGCGTCGTGAATCAGGTCGAGCACTTCGGCGACCTGTTTCATCCAGTCGATGACATTCTCTTTGTCCTGGGGCCCGTGCTGCTGGAGGACCGCCGACAGTCGGTAACCCTCGGGCTTTTGCAGGTCGGCCCACAGGCCGCTCTGGGTGGCAAAGACCCCGTTGAGCTTGACCAGGCTGGGGTGCTCCAGAGCGTCGAGTTGGGCGATGCGCTGGCGAATATCCGGGGGCATCTGTGACGGATCGCCGGCCCACACCTGGCGCAACACGACGGGGCGTCCCAGCGGATTCTGGGCAAAGATGAGGGTGACTTCGCCCTGTTGGATGGACTGCGGGCCGAACTGGTAGCTCTGGCGCAGCATCTGGTCGTTGGCGATATTCGTCGGCCCCTGCGGCCCCGACGCTTGCTGTTGCTGCGAGCCCTGCAGATCGTCGATCTGGATAAAGGCGGTTTTGCCCTCGTAGCCCGCCGAGCTGGAGTCGGGGGCGAATTCGGCGTTCTGCTGGGCGAAGTCGTTGATGTTGATGAAGTCGGTTTTGCCCTCATAGCCGCCGCCTCCGCCAGGGGCGAAGACCTGCTGGTTGCCGCCGTGGCTGGGGGCCGGGGAGGGCGACGAGCCGACCGACAACGCTTCGCGATGCGGCTCGGTGCTCTCTTCGACGCGGCCGGCGCCCTGCTGCAGGCCGTGCAGATCGACCATCTGGGTGGCCTCTTCGGCGAAGTCGTCGTCGGCGAAGTCACCGCCGGCGTGGATGCCGCCGCTGTTCTGGCCGCCGCCATTTGGGCCGCCGCCATTTGGGCCGCCGCCATTTGGGCCGCCGCGATTCTGGCCGCCGCCGTGGCCCGAAGGGGGCGCGGAGCGTTGGGGTCCGCTAGGCGGGCCCTGCTGCAGCCGGTCGACGTTGACCATCAGAGTCTTTTCATCCTCGTGAAAGTCGTCGTTGCCGCTGGCGGTGCCAGGTTGCCCCTGGTCCTGCTCGCGCTGCCGCTGCTTGTTGCGGTCGATCAGGCTGCGTCGCGCCTGCTTGAATCTATCGTCGGACATGAGCTCTTTGGGTTTAGCGTCACTTGTGGCGCGCGCGCCGGTCGGCGTGGCCCCAAAGGGAGCCGGCCGTGGCGGGAGCTTGCCTCGCCGGGGTCAATCAGCGGCGAAACCAGCCCTCGTCGATCTTGATGCCGCGCGATTCGGCTTCTTCCATGAAAGTTGGCAGGTTGCCCACCGGCTCGAGTTGACCGATGACCGTGCCGTCGTCGTCGGTGCCGCGATGCTTGAACTCGAAGAGCGGGTGAATCTGATATTCGCCGTTGTCGGCCAGATCGAGCACCTCGACGATATGCGTGATCTTGCGCGAGCCGTCGTTGAACCGGCTGGTCTGCACGATCATCTGGACCGCCGAGGCGACCTGGCTACGAAGCGCCTGAAGCGGCATCTCCACGCTCGACATCATCGCCATGGTCTCCAGGCGGCGCAACGTGTCGTCGGGGTACGTGGCGTGGGTCGTGGTCATCGAGCCGCCGTGGCCCGAGGTCATCGCCTGCAGCAAGGAGAGCGCCTCGCCGCCGCGAATCTCACCGATGACGATACGGTCGGGGCGAAGACGCATGGCCGAGTGGAAAAGGTCTCCGATGGTCACTTCGCCGCGGCCGCGCGCGTCGGGCTTGCGCGCCTCGAGCATGAGCACGTGTGGCTGCTGCAGCTGCAATTCGGTCGAGTCCTCGATGACGATGATGCGGTCATTCGGGTCGATCAGCAGCGAAATGCAGTTCAGAAGCGAGGTCTTACCACTGCCCGTTCCGCCGGCGACGACGAGGTTGCGCTTCATCTTGACGCAGACATCGATAAAATCGACGGCGTCGCGGGTGACGCTGCCGAATTCGATGAGCTTCTCCATATTCAGCGAGAAGGTGCCGAAGCGACGAATCGCCACGCTGATGCCGTTTTGGGCGCAGGGCGGCAACACCACGTGCACACGACTGCCGTCGGGCAGACGCGCGTCCATGCGCGGGTTCATCTCGTTGAGGGTCTTGCCGACGTACTGGGCGATGTTTTTGACGCCGCCCATCAAGTCATCGACGGTGTCGAACTTGGCGTCGGTCTTTTTGAGCTTGCCGCTGACCTCGATCCAGATGTCGTCCGGACCGTTGATCATGATTTCGCCAACGGAACTATCTTCCAGATAGGGTACGATCGGCTTGAAATAGCGCCGAATCGATTGTTCGAAGATTCGCTTCGGGATCATGGCAACAGCTTCGTCTGGTCCGGGTTGTGACTTATCCTTACCCTGCGGGAGTATACAGTAGCCCCTGTGGTCACGCAATCACGACGGCCTGAGAAAGGCTGGCGAGCGAGGCGGGGCCGCCACTCCGTTTGCGACCGCCCTAGACCGGGCCACCCCACTATGTTAATCGCTGGCGGGAATGGCGCGGGGCTCTGGTGCATTTTCTTGCGGAGATGCCTTTAGGCTCAAAAAAGCGATGATTAAAGCAATAGACAAGTTCTTTCCGGCCCTGGTGGTGCTCACGGCACTGGCCACTCTGGCGGCGTTGTACCTGATCTTCTTTTACGCCCCCGTCGAAGCATCGATGGGCATCGTCCAGAAGATCTTTTACGTGCACGTGCCGTCGGCCATGGTGATGTACGCCGGCTTTACGATCACCTCGGTGGCCAGTCTGGTCTACCTGTTGAAGCCTAACCGCGGCTGGGATATCGCCGCGCTGACCGGCGTGGAGCTCGGGCTCATCTTTTGCGCCTACGTACTCATCTCCGGGCCGTTGTGGGCGTACAAAGCCTGGGGCGTGGCGTGGACCTGGGACCCGCAGCTGACCGCGACCTTCGTGCTCTTTTTGCTGTACGGCGGCTACGGCTTGCTGCGCGCGTTCTCCGGAAAGAGCGAGCAAGTACGCAAAATCGCCGCTGTCTTGGCGGTCATCGCCTTTGTCGACATCCCGATCATTCACTACGCGGTCAAGAAATGGGGCGGGCTGCACCCGGTCGTCGAGCGAGAAGGCGGCGGCGGACTCGCCCCGGAGATGAAGCTCGCCGCGTCGATCAGCATGCTCGCCTTTTTGGGAATCTTCTTGGTGCTTTTTTGGCTTCGTATGCGCGTGCGCCTGACCGAGCGTCAGGTCGACCAGCTGTACTTGGACGTCGAAGACGCCAGCCACGTACTGGGCAAGCGCACCAACTGAAATGGAGGCCGTACCGATGAAATCGCTCGTTTCAGCTTCGATCTTCGCGCTGGTCAACTTGGCATGGGCCGGCGTGGCGTTCGCCCAAGGGGGCGCCGGCTCGCTGGCCGGCCAAGAGACCTCCATTCCGGGAGGCACCCTCGCACTGGCTGCGTACATCGCACTGTGGATCCTGATTTTCGGTTTTCTGATGATCACGATGCGTCGCCAGCGCGCCATTGACAATGAGCTGACCGAGCTCGAGCGGCGCATGGACGAGGTCTTTGACGACTTGGACAAGAAGTAACACGGCGACCGGGTGGTTGAGCCAGCGGTCGCCTGCGGAGGTACCCCATGGGCATGTCTAGCGCCCACATTTTTTATATCCCGATCATCTTCTTCGTCGGCGTCTTCGCCGGGTTCTTCCTGGGCCGGCGCGCCGCCGAAAACGAGGCCCGCGAACTCAAAAAGCGTCGCGCTCGCCGCAAGGCCGTGCGCGACCACGCCAAAGAAGAGCAGGGCGCCGACGAAACCAACGCCGCCTCCTGACCTCTGGCCTCGAGCTGGGCGGACCGGCACATCCTCGGCCGGTCTCTCAAGCTCTCGCCCCGCTTACTCTTCCCACCACTCTTTGGCCGGACCGGTATCGAAGCTTCCTTCTTTGACCGCGTGGCCAAGCATCTTCTTGAACTCTTCGATATTCTGGTGAGTCGCCGCCGAGATGGCCATGAACGGCAGGCCGAGCTCGTCTTCGAAGTAGGCGCGAAGCTCGTCGGCCTTTTCGGCCACGTACGGCAGGTCGATCTTGTTGAGGCAGACGAGCTCGGGCAGCTCGAGTAGATCCTCGTTGAACGCGCGCAGCTCGCCTCGAAGCGTCTCGAAGTCGGCGATCGGCTCGCGGCCGTAGGCCTCGGCCTCGGCCTCCGGGAGCACCTCGATGACGTGCACGATCAGGTTGGTGCGCTCGATGTGCTTGAGGAACTGGATTCCCAGCCCCTTGCCCTCGTGCGCGCCCTCGATGAGCCCGGGGATGTCCGCGATGGTGAACTCCTCGAGGGGATTCCACTGCACCACGCCCAGGTTGGGAGTAAGCGTCGTGAAGTGATACGCAGCGACCTTGGGGCGCGCGCTCGACAGCGTCGAGATGATCGTCGACTTGCCCACGGAGGGAAAGCCGACCAGGCCGACGTCGGCGATCAGCTTGAGCTCGAGGCGCAGCATGAGCGACTCGCCGGGCTTACCCTGCGTCGACTTGCGGGGCGCGCGGTTGGTCGCCGACTTGAAGCGGGTATTTCCAAGGCCGCCTTTGCCGCCGTGGGCGGCCACGTAGGTCTGGCCTTCCTCGACCATATCGACGAGCAATTCGCCGCTGGTGTCGTCGTAGACGAGCGTGCCGACGGGCAACGCGATCACCTTGTCGTCGCCGTTGGCGCCGGTGCGGTTGTTGCCCTCGCCGGGGCGGCCGTTTTTGGCGCGGATATGCTTCTGGTGGCGATAATCGCTCAGCGTGTGCTGATTGGTCGTCGCCACGAGCACCACGTCGCCGCCCTTGCCGCCGTCGCCGCCATCGGGGCCGCCGCGGGGCACGTATTTCTCTCGGCGAAAAGAGGTCACGCCGTCGCCGCCGCGTCCTGCTTCGATCTCAATTTTTGCTTCGTCGACAAACATGATCTTCCCAAAATGCAACGCCCCTGTACCACTGGAAACGTGGACAGGGGCGTTCGATTCTCAGTCGCCGTAGGCTTACTCAGCCGCGGCCTGCTCGTCTTCCGGGATCACCGAGATGACCTTGCGGCCGCCGGCGACGTTGCGGAAGTGAACGTGGCCATTCTTCTTGGCGAAGATGGTGTAGTCTTTGCCCAGGCCGACGTTGAGACCGGCGTGGAACTTCGTGCCCAACTGGCGCACGATGATCGAGCCGGCTTTGACGTATTCGCCGCCGTAGGCTTTGACACCGCGATACTGTGGATTCGAATCGCGGCCGTTACGAGTACTACCCTGTCCCTTTTTATGAGCCATTGGAACGCTCCGTTAATGCTCGTGTGAAATTCAGTGCGCCAGCTTCGTCGCTTTCGCCTCGTCCGATTCAGCTCGCGCTGACGTCGGTGATGCGAATGCGGGTGTAGTGCTGACGGTGGCCGCGCTTCTTGCGATACTTTTTGCGCCGCTTTTTCTTGAAGACGATTTTCTTGCGGTCTCGGCCGTGCTCGACGATCTGAGCGGTAACGCTGGCGCCGTCGACCACGGGAGTGCCGACAGCCATGTCGTCGCCGTTACCGACGGCGAGCACTTCGTCAAAGGTAATCTCGGAGCCGACTTCGGCATCCTTGAGTTTCTCGACGTTGAATTCGTCACCGGGCTCGACCCGGTACTGCTTACCGCCGGTTTTAATCACTGCATGCATAGTTGAGCTCCTCTATCGCATCTTTGTGGGATCGCGCGGTCAGCAATGTCTCCGGCTGACGAACGGGCGCGACCCGCCTTGTATTCCTGTTCTCACGGGCCCCACGCATACCTAGGAGGACCGGGTTGAAGGACGCCGAACCCTACACGAGGGTTTAGGGGGCGTCAAGTCGCCCTCGCCAACAACTCCGCGAGATAGTCACGACCCCGATCGATCCCCCTCAAAAAGAAGTGGGCGCGCAGCAGTTTCTGCTCGCGCTCGCTCAGCTCACCCTCGCGCCCGAGCCGATCGATGCGCCAGCGGCGCACGTGATACAGGGTGAGCGCGGCGGCCACCGAGATGTTGTAACTCTGGGTGAACCCGGCCATGGGGATGATACAGCGCAGATCGCTCGCCTCGAGCACTTCCTGGCTGACCCCATCTTGCTCGTTACCCATCACCAGAGCGGTGGGCTCGGAGAAGTCGATCTCGGCGATGGGGCGCGAGGCCTCCAGGTGGGTCGCGCAGATCCGATAGCCGCGCCGCTTTAGATCGGCGACGCACTCCTTCGGATCTTTCCATCGGCGAATGTCGAGCCACTTTTCGGCGCCCTGGGTGACCCGGTTGGCCTCCTTGAACTTTTCCTGGGTCTCGATCAGGTGCACGGGTTGGATTCCCAATCCTTCGCAGGTGCGCAGCACAGCCGACACGTTCCCCATGTCGTAGGGGCCGTCGAACACGCAGGCGATTTCGCAGGTGCGCTTGGCGATCACCTCGTCGATGCGCTGCATCCGTCGTTCGGTCAACCGCGGGGCGAGCAACTCGATCACCTCGTCGGCTGACAATTCGTGCTCGCCGATCGTGATCGTCTCGTCGTGCGGGAAGCGGGGGTTGAGCGGGTCGGTCATGGGTTTGATGGGGAACAAGGGCCGTTTGGGGCACATGTAGTTGGAGGATGTTTGGGTGGCAAGGCTTTTTGATGGTGCGACTTGATGGTGCGACACCGGCGCACCGCTGCGCACACCGCCACACAAACACCTGACATGCCTTCGACAATCCGTTATATTGCCCGCGTTACTACGAAAAACCATGTGGATCTTTCCTTTCCCGTCGGTGCCCACAATGAATGTTTGGATCCAACAGCGTCTCCTCGTCCTCGCCTCCGCTCTCGTCCTCGCCGCCGGCCTGCCGGGGTGCAGCGACGATGCTGAGTCGAATAACGGCTCGAGCGGTCAGTGTCAGGCCGGCGAACAGTTCAACGAGCTCTCCGGTAAGTGCGAGGCGATTCGTGACCCCGGTGGAGATACCGGCTCCGACGCCGGCGGCGGGGAGGACACCTCCGGGCCGTCGGACACGGGCAGCGAAGATACCGGTAGCCCCCAAGATGCTCCCGTCGACGTGCCTGACGGCGTCTCGGAGCGCTGCAATCCCCAACTCGACAGCGACAACGACGGGTTGACCAACGCTTGTGAGTGTACCTTGGGGACGCACTCGTACTCCGAAGACACCGACGGCGACGGGTTAACGGACGCAGAAGAGGACGCCAACAGCAACTGCAGCTTCGACGCGATCGACGGCGAGACCGACCCGACCCAGGCCGACACCGACATCGACGGGTTGAGCGACGGCGACGAAGTCGCCAACGGCACGGACCCGCTGATCGCCGATAGCGACGGCGACGGCGTCGACGATGGTCCCGAGGTCGCATCGGGCTGCATGGACCCGAACTCCGACGACACCGATGGCGATGGGTTGACCGACGGGGTCGAGGACAGCAACGGCGACGGGCAGATCGGTACATGCACCAACGGCTTCGACATCTCGTGCGCTCAGGGCGAATCGGACCCGTGCGCCGAAGACAGCGACGGCGACGGCACCGCCGACCAGGAGGAGGCCCAATATCGTGAGTGCCGCCCCGAGGACACGCAGAACCTCGCCCAACCTCAGTTCATCGAAGACGCCACCGCCGACTACAAACTCGCCGCCGAGAGCAGCGTCACGTCCGCCTCGGTGACCTTCGCATCCGGGTCGGCGACCGCACACGTGTTCGGCGATGCGTCTCACGGCTACACCGGTTTTGTCGCCTCGCTGACGCCGCCCAACAGCCAGGTCGACCCGTCGCTTCTGGCCGACGGCGTAACCACCGCGGTGCAGGGTGTCTATGCAAATGCATCGCGGCGCTCGTCGGGCCGCCAGGTCACCACCCACGACGGCTTCAAGGCCGTGGTCGGCTCGGTCGCCGATCTTCCGGCCGGCACCGACCTCGGCACGGCGCGCGACAAAGTGCTCGCCGCCATCGCCGGCGTGCCCGAGGCCGATGTGAGCCACTCGCTCGGCGGTACCTTCGCGGGCGACGCGAACGCCCCCACGCTCTTTGTCTACGAGGTGGTCAGCCGTTCGCAAAACCAGTACTTGGTCACCGGCGCCTTCGCCACGTTGACCGACTACGAGAACAATGCCGCCGAGACGGGCTTCCGGGTCGATGATCTGACAGGCGGCCCCTCGCTGGGTCGTACGAGTGATACGCTGGTCGCCGACTGCGTCTCCTACAAGGTGACCGCGCGCCCCGAAGTCGACATTATCATTTCTCTCGACGCCTCCGGCTCGATGGGCGACGAGCAAACGGCGCTGTCGAACTTCGCCACCGAGTTCACCAACCTGCTCAACCAGTCCAACGTCGACTGGCGTGTGGGCGTGACCGGGGTCGACTGTGGCGGCATCGGCAGCGACAGCGAATTGTCCCAAGAGTACCGAAACCTGTGGCCGTCTTCGGGCGGTGGCGGCGGTTTCTTCCCCGATCCGGACGCGATCTGTCCGAACGTGCCGTTGCAAGGCGCCGGTAACGGCAAACTCGTCGGCGGAAACTTCAGCACCGATGCGGGCACGATCGCCAGCCGATTGAGCTCGGTCAGCGGCTCGAACTCCGAGTTTACGATGACCATGGGCGTCGCTGCGGTCGACCGGGCGCTGCCGCGTACCGCCGGGGCCGCCGACAAGATTCGCCCCGACGCCGCCATCATTGTCATCGCGGTGACCGACGAGGAGGATGAATTCTTCAAGGAGAAGCTCGACTTCCTCGGCGGCAGCGCGCTCACGCTGACCCAGAGCCAGCAGGCCGCCCTCGAGACCGAAACCCAGCCGTGGGTCGACTACCTGCTCAAGCCCGACATCGGCGCGACCGCCTTCGGCCTGTACTGGCCCCCCGGCGAGCAGTGTGGCACGGCCGCCGACGTCGCCCACGCGATCAACGAGATCGTCAACGAGACTGGCGGCAATGGTGGCTCGGTCTGCCAGGGCGACATCACGAACACGCTTCGCGGCATCGCCAACGCCACCGCCGGTATCGCCTCGGGGCTGCGCCTTCGCGGTGCCGCTGCCCCGCAGACGATTGCCGTCAAGCACGGCTCGGTCAGCACCGGCACGGTCAGCGACATGGCCCGAAGCCGCGCGGACGGATTCGACTATGATGCCATCGTCAACCGCGTTATCTTCAGGGGGCCCAACCCGCCGCAGACCAATGACCGCGTGGTCATCCCGTATCTGCGCTGGGACGGCAGTGTCTTTACGTGCAGCTCGAACGCCGACTGCCCGCAAGAGCAAAAGCTCCAGTGTATCGACGGTGAGTGCCGCTGATGTCTCGAAGTCTCATTCTTTTCGCCGCCGCTGCTTGTTTGGCGGCCGGGTGCGTACCTCCGGAACTGATGGAGGAGGACGCCCCGGCCGAGCCGGCGTCTTTCGAGCCGGTCGCAGAGCTTACTCGCGGCTCGTGCGCGGCGGTCTCGTCGTGTCACGGCGCCACGAGCCCCACGGCGTTTGCCGTCGAAGGCGACGGTGCGGCCACCGACGCGCAGGTGCGCGCGGCCATCGAAGGGGTGACGACCAACGCCGACGTGCCGATGGTGGTGCCTGGCGAGCCCGAGCAGAGCGCGCTCTATTTGCGGTTGGTCGAGACCGGTCCCAAGAGGATGCCGCCCGTGGGCAACCTGACCGAAGAGCAGATCGAGTCCGTACGCGTGTGGATCGCCGACGGGGCGCATTATGAGTAAGAAGCGCGTCATCGTGGCGACCCTCCTCGCGTTTGTGAGTTTCAATGCCGATGCCGACGCCCAAGAGGCCGAGGCGAGCGGCGAGGTCTCCGTCGAACCATCCACCGAGTCTGCCGCCGGGGAGGCGGTCGAGCCGGCCGGCGTCAATTTGTCGATCGGCCCGCACGTCATCAGCCGCTCGATGCAGTTTCGCCTAGGCGACAACGCAGTCGACCACAGCCCGGGGGTCTATATCGGCGGCATCGCCCACATCTCGGTGGAGGCCTACGATTTCGACTCCCTCGACGCCAAGCTTCTGATCAACGCCGAGGGCGGCTACGCCGGCACCAAGAACAGCAAGGTCGCCGCCGAGTTGAACCGTCAGCCGGTGACCGAGTGGTCTCAATTCGCCGCGCGCGCCACCGTGCGTCGCCCACTGACGGACGCACTGGACCTCGATGTAGGCTTGGGCGCCGTGGCTAACAGCTTCATCGTCGAACCCAACCTCACCTACACCGGCCACCGCTATATTGCCGCCGAGTTTCGCGTCGGCCTCGATTGGGCGAAGCCTGCCGGCTCGTGGGTCTTCGGCGCCGACGCCAGCGCCTACCCCGTCCTGGCTGTCAACCAGTCGAGCGGCGCCTACGGCGACAGTTCGGCTTTCGGTGCGCGCGCCGGTGCGCAGGTGGGCTACAACGTCTTCGCGGTGTCCTCGACCGACAAGTACGCCGGCGGACGCGTGCTGCTGCGCTACGACTTCACGCGCTTTCGCAGTCAGTTTCCGCAGGGACGCGTGGCCATCGGCGGCGGGGTGTCAGAGGACGATATGCACGCGCTGACGTTGATGTTTGGCTATTTTATGTAGCTTCTGATTCGTCTCGCGTCGGAGCGAGTGCATCTACGCCTTCCAGCGCAAGATCCCGAAGCCAATCCCGGTCAAAACTAGAATCGACACGATGGTGGCGATGATCGCCAACCCGTCGGGCAGCCGTTGCTGGCCGTCAGGCAGGGTTCCGGTGAGAACGCCGGCGTGGGTCATGACGTAGACACGCCCGTTGCGCAGGGAGACGCGGCGGATATCGTCGCGTTGCGACTGGGCGCTGGCCGGCCAACGCAGGGTGTACGAGGTGATCTTGGGCTTCTCCTCGTCGGTCTCGCGCACGCGCAGCAGGCTGGTGGTGTGGCCGGTGTCGAGCGCGAGCAGGTGGTTGCGTCGGTCGATGTTGTAGGCGAGCACGCGTGTGCCTTTCCACGGGCCGGGGATGTCGGTCCAGGAGTTGCCGCCGTCGAGCGATTTGGCGAAGCGGCCGCGGTGGGCCATGAACAGCATCTCGGGGTCGTAAGCCGAGCTGCGGGCGACGTAGACACCGTTGCGCTGTTTGTCGCGCGGCAGGCTCCACACCGCGTGCCAGGTGTCGCCGTTGTTGTACGAGCGCCACAGCTGCGCCGGCGCCGTGCCGTCGAGCGAGTGGGTCATCAAGTACATGCGCTCGCCGAAGTCGGTGGTGAAATTCGACAGGTAGGTGCCCTCGAGCGCGCTGCGAAACGCCGGGTTGAGCATCAGGCGGGTCCACGAGATGCCGCCGTCGAGCGACATCAGCGGGCCCTCTTGGGCGGACCAGGCGAACACGTGTTGGCTGTCGGGCCGTGAGTCGATCGCGATGATCGATCGCGGCGGCAACTCCGTGCCGCGAAACCGCATCGGCCGGTAGGCGATGCTGTCGAGTTGGTCGAAGGGGGCGGCCTCGGCGGTGGTGGTCTTCCCGTCGGGCTCGAGGCGCACAATCGCCCCATTGGCGGTGCCGTTGATGATCGCGCCGCTGTCCGTCTCCACGAAGATGGTGGTGGTCGCCCGGTCTTGAAGCATCTGCCAGTGACCCTCGGTCGCCGAGCCGACCTGACGAAAGAGCCCCGCGTCGGTGCCGATGAGAAACCCGCCGTTGTCGTCCAGACCCATGTCGAAGCCGCGCGTCGTACGAAGCTCGTCGTTGATCTGGTGCCAAGTCTGGCCGCGGTCGAGCGAGCGTAGAACGCCTGCGCCACGCGAGGCGGCCCACACGCGGTTTCGCTTGACGCTGTGCACGAAGTCGGTCACCGGCCGGCGGTCGGCGTCGGCGGGGCGCACCTCGTTCCAATGCTGGCCGAGGTCCACACTGCGAAAGATCTCGCCGGTGTCGAGGGACAGCAGGACGACCGTGGGGGCCTCGTCTCGAGAGGGGAGGACCTCCAGCGCCATCCCTTCCGGGGAGGTCTGCGCGGGCTTGGGCAGCTCGATGGGTTGCCAGTCCTGGGCGCCGTCGGAGGTGCGGTAGAGCCCCTGCGGGGTGAGCATCAGGACGCCGTCGGAGCCCGGAATCGGCACCAGGTCGCGGTCGGCGCCCGGGAGCGTCGCCACTCGGTTCCACTTGCCATCGCCGTCTCGGCGATAGACGAAGAGCTTTTCTCGAAGCACCGTGAGCAGCTCGAAAGGGCGGGCTTCGTTGGCCGGAAGGTAATGGCGCAGCACCGTCGGTAGCTTGATGTCGCCTGCCTTCGTTTCGAACTCGACCCCCTCGAGCTCGAGCGGCTCCCAGGGTTCCTTGGCGAGCACCGCGCCGGGCTCGGAGCTGAGCTTCCACAAATGGGTGGCGTTGATCAGGTAGAGGCCTTCGTCGCCGAAATTCAGCAGGCGCACGTGCGCAGCGGGGATCTCGGCGGAGGTTGTAGCGACCGATGTCGTGCCGGTCGCCGACGGAGCGGCGTCGTCATCGGAGCCTTCTTCGGCGCCGACCGTCTCGGGCAGCGCCACCATCCGCCAGGTGCGACCGACGTTGTCGCTGACCATCAACTTGGTGCCGTCGGGGCCGGGCACGCCCGTGACCATCCACAGCCGGCCTTCGTGGGCCGTGAAGACCTCGGAGTGCGGGAAGTTCAGGGAGTTGCCGGCCGCCTCCAAACCGCGCAGCGGCGCCGAGTGGCGTTCGGGCAGCTTTTCGGGCCAGCGCGGCGAGACGCGCTGCCATGGCCCCGAATCGTTTCGGTGCACGAACAGCCCGGCGCGCGAGGGCGCGACGACGTCCAAGCGCGCCTCGTCGTCGAGCACCGCGACCGTGTAGACCGAGCCTCCTTCAGGCATCGGCACCGGGCTGAGCTCGATCGTCGTGTGCTCCTGGGCGCAGCCGCTCAGAGTCGCCAGCACTCCCAGAGTCGCGAGGACAAAGAGAGGCGCGAGGACTTCGAGCGCAGCGTTCGCATGGCAGGCGGGGCGCATCATTCGGCTGTGGAACTCGCAGTCTCCAGAATCGTGAACGCAACGCGTCGGTTATCGCTGCGGCCCTCGGCAGTCTCGTTGTCGGCGATCGGGTCCGACTCGCCGTAACCTGCCGCGATGAGTCGGTCGCGGTCGACGCCCTGTTTGATCAAGTACTTACGCACGCTGTCGGCGCGACGCTGGCTGAGCTTTTGGTTGTAACTCTCCGAGCCGCGGTCGTCGGTGTGGCCTTCGACGCGCAACAGCTTGATCTGCGGGTTCTGCTTCAACACCTTGGCGACCTCGTCCAAGATCTCGTAGCTCTCCTGGCGGATCGTGGCCTTGGCGGTCTCGAAGTGAACCTTGTCGGCGATGACGAGCTTATCGTTGGTGATCGTCACCTTTTCGGACGGGTTGTCCGGGCAGCCGTCCTCATCCTTGAAACCGTTGAGCGTCTCGGCTTCATCCGGGCACTGATCTTGGGTGTCTGGAATGCCGTCTTTGTCGTTGTCGACGTCGGGGCAGCCGTCGCCGTCTTCAAAGTCGTCGAGGTCCTCGGGATCTTCGGGGCAATCGTCCTTGCTGTTGGGGATGCCGTCGCCGTCGAGATCATTGTCGACGCAGCCGTCGGTGCGCACCGGAGTGTCGGGCGGGGTGCCCGGGCAGCGGTCGACCTTGTCGGGCACACCGTCGCCGTCATTGTCGGGATCGACGCAGCCGTCGTGGTCTTCAAAGCCGTCGTAATCTTCGACCTCGTCGGGGCACTGGTCGACCGAGCCGTAAAAGCCGTCACCGTCGTAGTCGAAGGACCACCGGCCGCCCGAAACCCAATAGCCGCCCAGCCCGATAAACGCGCGCATGTCGGGCGAGCCGATGCCCTCGCCCAGGCTCGAACCCATGCCGAAGGTCACCGTCCAGTCGTCGCTGAGTGCGTAGCGGCCCGCCAATTTGACTTCGGTCGATACCTCGCCTTTGGAGAGGCCGCCATAGCCCTGGTCGCGGGCCAAGCTGATCGCGCCGTCGAACTCGAGGATGGCGTCGAGTTCGCGCACGAAGAGGGGGGCGTTGAATGCCACGCCCCACAGGAATTCGTCACCCAGAGTGCTGTCGCGCAACACGGCGCGGGTGGGGCGGTAGCGGTAGCCCAGGTTGGCGCCCAGGCGAATGCCCCGCCACAGCCAGTAGTCGGCCGCCGCGATGAGCTCGCCGCCCACGCCGCCGTCGCTTGTCAGTGTCTCTTGAGTGGCCAGCGGGAGGTAGAGACCACCCACCACGGCCAGGCCCAGCGGATCGGTGAGCAGATCGAGGATCTGATACTTACCCGTCAGCCGCCAGTCGTTGAGTCCCATGATCGACAGATCGGTGCTCGAGCCGGCGCCTTGCGGCAAGATCGGCTGCAGCTCTTGACTCGTCTGCAGAAGGGTGACCGGCAAGAGGATGCCCACCTCGAACTTGTCGTACAGACCGACGCTTCCGAGCAGCGACATCGTCGACTGGACGTCGACCGTCTCGCGAAACGGAAAGTTGCGCGTCGAGATCTGCATGGGGTCGTCGGCGTAGCCCACGTAGAAGCTCGCGTCCCACTCCAGGTGGTTGGGCACGCCGGTGCCGTAGACGTTCAGGTAATCGGCCGGACCGGGCGCGGGGCGAAAGCGCTCGAGCTGCAAATCGGGCAGATCGAGATCTTGCGCGCGGCTCTCCGCCGGCTGCAGATACACCGCCAGCAGCGCCAACATCGCTACGCCCCAAATCGAAAGGCGCTGCATGGAGAGGCGGCTCAGGCCGAAGGGGAAACGCCGACGAGAGTGGCTTTGTGCGCAGGTGGTCATTGGTCCCTAACCTTCTTGGTCGGCCTGGAGGGCGCGAAGCGAGCGTCGAGCCGCGTCGAGTCCCTCGGGCGGTTCGTCTTGGTCTTGAACAACCGCGATTGCCTCCGCAAAGAGCGGACGCGCCAGATCGGGGCGGCCGAGCTGCTCGGCGTGGAGCGTCGCAGCTTCGACTAGCGCCTCGAAACGGCCATAAGGATCGAGCAATAGTTCAGCGTATGATTCGAGATCGTCGGCCAATTTGGTCGATTTGTCGAGAACGCGGTCGAGGGCGATGCGCCGCTCGAGGGCCTCGACGTGCTCGGGCCACAGCGAAAACGCCATGCCCCACAGGCCCCAGGCCAGGTTCTGGTCCTGGAGGTCTTCTTCGGCGATATGCGCCGCGTCGGCCACGATTTGGCTGGCGGGTACACGCACCGCAGGGCTGATATCGTTGGCCGACAAGCCGGCCATCTCTCGGGGCGACAGCCCGTCGGGTTTGCCGATGAGCAGGCCGAGCTCGTGGCCCAAGCTGCTCACGTACCCATGCCAGTCGCCGAGCGCCGCCTGGCACTGCTTGACGCCCTCGAGCGCCATGGCATCGCCGGGCGCGGCGTCGAGCACCTGCTCGAAGTGTTTCTGGGCGTCCTTGGGGCGTTGGAGCTCGTCGAGCAGCAGGTGGGCCAGCTCGCGCTCGAGCTCGACGGCGTCGAGTCCGCCTCCGGCGACCTGCAACACCGTCTTGAGGTGGCGAGCCGCCGCCTCGAAGTCGCCCTCGTCGCGGGCCATCTGGGCGAGCAGTCGATGAGCCGACTCGTGGCGCGGGTCGGTCTCGAGGACCTCGTCGAGCCAGCCGCGCGCGGCTTCGGAGTCTTCGCGCTCGTCCCACACGAGCTGGGCCAGGAGCAGCCGGTAGGTCGTGGCCATCTCCTCGGTGTCGGCGGCCTCCAGACGGGCCTGCAGGATGCGAACGCGGCTTTCGACCTCGCCGCTCTCCTCGTAGATCGCCTCGAGGGTGGTCAGCAGGCTGGACTTGGCGCCGAGTCCATCGGGATCTTCGTCGCGGACACGCTCCAGGTGCTCCAGCGCCGCCTGCGGCTCCTCGAGGTCGTAGTAGTAGAGCTCGCCGAGCTCGAGGCTCACCCGCATCAACTCGGCGTGGTCGAGCTCGAAGCCGATCGACGCGTCGAAGTGTTTTTCGACGAGCTCGGCGAGCGCCTCGCAAAGGAGCAGCGGGTTGTCCATCGAGCGCGCTTCGGCCACCTGCGCACGCAGGGCCTCGACATCGGTTCCGGGCACAGCCTCCGACTGTGTTGCCGGTGTCGTTTCTGCTTCCCTCTCTCGAGCTTCCTTTTCCTGTCGTTCGCGCTCCGAGCGTTCCTTGAACAGCGCCTGATATTTTTTGCGAAAGTTCGTCAGCTTCTTCTCGTCGACGTCGACGAGGGGATCGTGTCGGGGCGTTTCGGCAGCCGTGTCGACGGGGGAGGTCACTTCGTCCATCCCTTCGAGCAGCTCGTCGAGGCGCAGGTCGACGTCGACCGCCTCGGCCATATTCGCGCGGTCGAAGGCCTCGTCGGCACGACGCCGCGCTTCGTTGGCGCTGGCCTCGTCGCCGCGGCGGTCGGCCAACTCGGCCATGCGCTCGTAGGCACGCGCTTGGACCATCGGCTCGGGCTCGAGTTCACTGAGCTTGACGAGCACCCGCTCGAGCATGCGGTCGACGGTGCCCGAGCCTGCCGGCGCGGCTGCGTCGAGCCCGTCGCGCTCGATGAGTTTCTCGAGCGCGTCGGCGAGCTTTCGCATCGCGTCGAGGTCCATCGAGCGAATCTGGACGGCCTCGAAAAACGCTTTGGCGGCGTTCTTGTACTGGTCGAGCTCGTCGAGCAGCAGGTCGCCCAGCGCCATCGACAATTCCCAGCGCATGTCGGCGCTTCGCGAGCGCGAGAGCAGCCCCTCGAGCGTCTGGCGAAGCTTGTCCGGATGGCCCTCGGAGCGCATCAGCGCGATGAGCTTTTGGCGAGGCGCTTCGGCGGACGGGTCGATCTCGAGGGCGCGCTCGAGTTGCTCGGCGGCGTCGTCGATCAGATGGAGCATCTCGTAGACGTCGGCCATCTTCTGGTGGATGGCGATCTTTCGCTCCGGCGAGCGGATGCGCGAGACGAGGTCTGAGTAAAGCTCGATGAGTTGCTCGGGGCGGCCGGCCTGCCGATAGAAGCGCTCGAGATGGTCGGGGGCGGTCTGGTGCTCCGGGTCGAGTTCGATGAGGCGGCGCAGGTGGCTGGCGGCGGCCTCCGGGCGGTCACGTCGCTCGTACAGCGAGGCGAGTTGCTCGTGGGCGTTCGCCAGTCGGTCGCGAAGCTCCTCGGCAGACTCGGCGAGCGCGTCGAGCTCCTCGTCGGGCGCGCTCGACGGCGCACCGAACGGCCCGGTGAATTGCTCGGCCTGCGGCTTTCGGCTCGACAGGGCGCGGGCGCGCTCGTCGAGCTTCTCGAGCAGGGGAATCGTCTCCATCCAGTAGTCGGTCGCCTCTTCGAGGCGCTCGCGCTCCTCGCACAGCGTCGCGGCGAACTCGAGCACCTGGGCGTGCTCCATCATCGACTGCGGATCGTCGCCCGACTGCCACATGGACAGCGCGCGCCGGCAGCTCAACAGCGCTTGCCCCGTGTCGCCAAGCTCGTCGTGCCAGAGGCGAGCCACGCGGTACAAAAGTTGGCTGGCTTGCTCGGTCTGCCCGTTTGCTTCGGCCGCGCGGGCCGCCGAGCCGAACGCCTTGAGCGCTCGAAGCGGCTCGTCGCTCAGCACGTAGCTCTCGCCGAGCGTATTGAGCGCCTCGAGCTCGGTCGGGTCGAGGCGCAAGACCTTTTCGAGGTAGAGTCGGGCTTCGGCCAACTCCCCTTCGCGATCCATCAGGTGGCGCGCCAGGCGAAGGTAGGTGTTCTTGAGCGTCTGGCGGTCGGTATAGACCCCCGTCAGCCGTTTGAGCACCTCTTCGAGGCCCGACTGCTCGCCCAAACGAGCGTACAGGTCGCGAAGCTGCTCGAGCGCCACCCGGTTTCTGGGCGAGGCTTTGAGCACCTCGCGAAGTCGGGAGGCGGCCTCCTCGGGCTCGCGGTCCGCCAGCGTCTGAGCGGCCGCCAGTTGGCACAAAATCCAATCGCCCGTCTCCCCGCGCGAGCGCAGCGCGTGGGCCAGGCGGTCGAAATCTTCGATGACCTTCTGGGTGTTGCCGGCGACCAGGTCGATGGTCGGCCGTGCCAGAAGCGCGCGCAGGTCGTCGGGCTCCTCGGACTGGAGCTCGCGGCACATCGATTCGGCTTCGGCAATATTGCTCGGCGACGGGTCCGCCAGCAGGCAGTCGAGCGCGCGTTCGACGAGCTGGGTGTGTAGCCCGTAGATGTCTCGGTAGCCGGCCAGAAGCTCCATCGCTTGGCGAATCTGGCCGTCGAACAGCGCTTGGTCGGCGTTGGCGAACAGATCTTTGGCCTCGTAGGAGGCCAGCGCCCGCGCACCTTCTTTGGTCCCGCTGAGCTGATAGCTGCTCGAACGTGCGTTGTGCCAATCCTCGTCGCGGGTGCTCGCCCGGATGGTGAGTACGCCGGGTCGGATACGCGCCCCTTCCAGGAGCACGCCCGACAGGTTCGGCAGCTTCCATCCTACGCGCGGAAAGATGTGCAGTAACAGAAGCTTGAGCGGTCGAAAGCTCAAGATGTCGCCGGCTACTCCGACGGTGAATGACTGGCCGCGACCCGGCGGGCGCAAGAGCGGTGTGTTCAACAGCCCCGTCATCAATTCGAAGGCGACGAGCCGGGCCGGAAAGGGCAGCGGGCCGAAGGCGCGGTAGTCGTACAACGACAGGTGGATTTCGTCGGCGCGTGCCGGCTCGGGTGGGATGAGCGCGGCGCGAAAGCTCACGTAGGTGTCCGAGCCGAACGCCTGCACGCGCACGCTGATGTGGACGGCGTCGTCCAGAAAGCGCACCTGCAGATCTTGGTAGCGGTCGAGTTGGTCGGCCGCCTGGCGAAGCAGGTCGCCCAGGCCCACCTCCGAGATGGCGAACTCGATCTCGCGCACCAGGCAACGCGTGTTGCGGAATCGGTCGAGACCGCCGCGCGCGTCGAAGGGGAAGCTGAGATCGGGGATCTCCATGCGCAGCGACTCGAGGGTGATCCAGTCGGAGAGTCGCTCGCGATTTGCCCACAGGTAGCCGCGCCCGAACATGAAGTCGAGGTTGAGGCCGAGGGGATTTGTCGTCTCCACGTTCGTGGGCTGCATACTCGCCACACAGGGGGGCAAGGTTTGACGCGCTCGGGCCTGGTGTTTGGAGGCCCGGCAGCGCGGGGGCGTCAGTGTTCGGGGAACTCTTCGAGGGCGTCGTTCGCCTTCTGGAGCAGACGCTGGTCTTGGCGCCGCTCGGCTAGCGACGCCAAGCTCAGCCACGCCACGTAGCGCGCGGCATGGGGAGCATCGTCGTCACTGGCGATTTTTTTCCACTCGCGAATCGCGGCCGCTTCTCGGCCGCGGATGCGCTGGCATTCGGCGAGCGCGACAATGGACAGAGCGTCGAAGGGGGCGCCTGCTTTGCGCGCCGCGCTTCGAAACCCGTCGATGGCACCGTCGACGTCCCCGGACTGGAGCAGGAAGAGCGCTTCGAAAAACGCTTCCCGGTCCTCCTCGATGGTGTCTTCGTCGATGCTTCGCTCGACCAGCTTGCGCGTGGTCTCCAAAAAGGTGTCGGACAGGGTCGATACGCCGTTTGTCTTCTGATCTACCTGATCTGCCATAGTTTCCAATTGCTTTGGGCAAAAATTATGGCCTCTACAGCGTTTGCGGCCCCTCTCATCCCTTAGTTCGTGACAATACTTTGATGGGGGAAGGATGTAAACTGATATGGTTTTGGGGCCGGTGTCCGGTGTCCGGGAGCCGGGGGCCTTGCAGGGGAGTGGCGCCGGCTATTTGGGGGGTCGTCGCATCAACCACATATGGTGCATTGACACGACCCTCAAATTGTTGTTCCGCGAGGGCGTTTTTCAGCCCTCGCCCCAAATAGCGGGAGTCGCGCGCCTGCAGGGCCTGCACCACCACGACCCCCAAATTGCTGTTCTGAGAGGGCGTTTTTCAGCCCTCGCCCCAAATAGCGGGAGTCGCGCGCCTGCAGGGCCTGCACCACCTCGATCCTACGCCAACTTCCGCGCCACCAACTCCTGTGCCACAAAACTCGCCACGTCCGGAGCGGTCGTGCCGGGGCCGAAGCCGGCGTCGAAGCCGAGCTCCAGGGCCAACTCGTGGGAGATGCGCGGTCCGCCGGCGACCACGATCAGGTGTTGGCGCAATCCCTCGGCCTCGAGCATGTCGATGAGCTCGGAGAGATTTTTGATGTGGATGTCCTTTTGGGTGACCACCTGGCTGACCAACAGCGCGTCGGCGCCCTTGTCGATGGCGTGGGCGATGAGCTCTTCGTTGAGCACCTGCATGCCCAGGTTGTGCGCATCGATCATCGGGTAGCGTTCCAGGCCATACTCGCCCGAGTAGCCCTTCATGTTCATGATCGCGTCGATGCCCACCGAGTGGGCGTCGGTGCCGGTGCACGCGCCCAAGATGGTGATTTTTCGGCCGATCTTGGCTTTGATGTAGTCGTTGATCTCGTAGAAATCCATCCGCTCGGTCTCGACCTTCGCGACGTGGATTTTGGTGTAGTCGACCGACTGCAGAAAGCGCCCGTAGACGATGAAGTAGGTGTAACCCTCGCCGAGATCTCGACTGTGGTAGACCTGCGGTTCCTCGAGCCCCATCTTCTTGGCCATCTGCCGCGCGGCTTCGTCGGCCTCCGGGCCGTGAGGCACCGGCAGGGTGAACGAGAGCTGGACCTGTCCGTCGTCGAGCGTGTCGCCGTAGGGGCGGACCTGGGTGAGATCGGGTGGCGTGGCGCCTTTTCGGCCGGTGGTGGTCATCGTTTCGAGTGTGCTACGTTCTGGGTTGTTGTCGCCCCCCATCCGCCTCGTGCTAAACCGCGCGAAGCGAAGCGTAGGGCGGATGGGGGCGCCGAGTTGCTACGCGTTACTGTACATAATTCCCACGCTTAAAAACCACAACATGCCCACAGAAATCGAACGAAAATTCCTCGTCACCGGCGACTCTTGGAAAGAACGCGTCGTCGCCCAAACGCCAATGCGCCAGGGCTATTTCGAGACGGGGCCGATGTCGACGGTGCGTGTGCGTATCGAGGGGGAGCGGGCGGTGTTGACGATCAAGGGGCCGACGGTGGGGATTTCGCGGGCGGAGTACGAGTATGAGATCCCGATGGAGGACGCCCGGCAGATGCTCGACATCTTTTGCACGGACCGACAGGTCGAGAAGGTGCGCTACGACGTCGAGTTTGGCGGCAAGCTGTGGGAGGTCGACGTGTTCGAGGGCGCGAACGCAGGGCTCGTCACGGCAGAAGTGGAGTTGGAGCGCCCCGACGAAGAGGTCGAGCTCCCCGCATGGATTGGCGACGACGTCTCAAAAGAGAGTCGCTATCGCAACGCATGCCTGGCACGGCAGCCCTGGACCACCTGGGCCCCCGAATCCCGAAATCCCTAGACCCCTAGACCCTACTCAAATAACCCGGCGACGGCCCGTCTTCTCGACAAAGCCCTCGGGGAGTTCGGTGTCGGTCATTTCGACGCCCTTGAGGTAGCAGCTGGCTGCGTCGCACCCGGTCAGGTCGACGCCTTCGATGCTCATCTCGCGCAGGGTGACATAGCGCAACTCGCCCGATTCGGCGTTGACGTTGCTCCAGTGGCCTCCCTTGAAGGTCATGCGCTCGAAGAAGAAGTCGCTGCCCGACAGATTCTTGAGCGTGCAGTCGTTGAGCTGCGAGTCGGTCCACTCTGGCATCTCGAAGCTGCAGTCTTCGAACTCGCACCGGCTCAAGGTGCACGCGTCGATGGCAAAGCCGTTGCCCTTGGCGCCCTCGAAGTGGCAGTTCAGCAGCGTGCAGCTGTGCATGTAGACGCCGTCGAGGGGGCACTCGTCGAAGCGGCACTCCGTGAGTGTGCACTCTTCGAAGGCTACGTTCGACAGGTCGATGCCCGTGAAGTCGAAGCCGGAGAGTTCGACGCCAGAAAAAGAGGCCATCTCCAAAGACGGCAACTCTCCGTGCTCCTCCTCGTGCTGCTGGACGGCGCGGTGGAATTTCTTGACGTTTCCCTTACGGACCAAATTGGTCAGTGCTTTCGAAGACATGGGCTCGCTGTTCCTCAGGTGTGAGACTCGGAAGTGATACGCCGGTGGCATTTTGCGGGTCGGGTACAATTATCATACAATCGCCGACGTACAACAGCGACACGGATTAGCGTATATGACGACCTCTCGTCCAGCCGTGAATCGTTGGCGTTGCTGATTCGTGTCCGTGTCCCGCTCAAGGTAAGCACGATCGGCGCGAAGGTGAATTGGCAGATGTGGAACTTTTCGAGTTGCTCCGAATGACGAATCGAACCCTCCAGAACAGCTTGGCGGCTCTTGTGGCGCTCGTAGGGTGTGTGATCGGCACGAGCGCCTTCGCGCAGGAGTCCGAGGCGGCTTACGCTCGCTACTACGGCGACGGGCTTCGTCATTACGCCGAGGGCAACTTTTCCGCGGCCGTCGAGAATCTGTTTCGAGCCTACGCGGTCGAGCCCGAGGCGAGCACGATGGGGCTGATCGTGGCGTCGTACGACAAGATGGGCTTTTGCGACGCTGCCCTGCGCCAGATCGACGTGCACCGGCTCGTTCACCCCGACACCAAGATTCCGACGCTGCAACGCTGCAAGTCGACGGGCACCGTGACGCTTGCCTGCGAGGGCCCGGAGGCCGCAGTCATCGTCGATCGTCAGTTCGAGGTCGCTTGCGGCCAAGAGGTGACCCTGCCGGTGGGCGAGCACCGCTTGTCGGCCGAGCGCAGCGACGGGCCCAAGAGAGTCGACGTCGAGAAGGGCCGGGCCAAAGAGATCGCCCTGAAGTTTTCGCCGGCGCCCACACGTTGGAAGGCGGCGGTCAACAGCCCGAGCGTCTCGAAACTGTCCGATGGCAGCGCCAAGGTCGCTCGCCTGGAGCGGGCTGGACTCGGCTATACCGTGTTCCTGTCCAACGATGGCTTGTACCGCGTCTACATTCATCCCAGCGCCGGTGACGCCGGTCATGTGTTCTCGCTGCCGATGCGTCCCGACGTGCTTCGGCTGTGCGATTCGGGCGAGCAATTCGACCGCAACGCAAGCGAGTGCGTGCCCATAAGCGGCATGCAGATCCAAAAGATGGAATGACTTCGACGGTTGATGTGCTCTGTAGCTGATGGATGGCACGCACGAGGGTTGCTCCGTCGACGGGGTTGCATCGAGGGTGCCAGTACGCTATAGACATGCGTCTTGCGCCGTCGCCCTGCGCGGGCGCCGGTACCTAACACGTTTAAATTGATCACTGCGGGCCGTCTGTCGGTTCGCGTTACGAGAAGATACAAGCGGACTCATGGAAACCGTTCTTATCGTCATTCACGTCGTCTGTTCGTTCCTCTTGGTCGTCGCCATCCTCTTGCAATCGGGCAAGGGCGGCGGTCTGGCCGCAGGCTTTGGCGGCGCGGGCGCCGGCACGCAGGTATTCGGTGGCGCAGGCGCCGGTGGCTTTTTGAGCAAGGCCACCATCGGTCTGGCCGCGATCTTCATGTCGACCAGCTTGGCGCTGGCCTACATTTCCAGCCAGCCGCGCTCGGCGATGTCGCTCGAGGGCGGCGCCGCGACCGGCAACCAGGAAGAAAAGATCATCGACCAGGGCGGCGCCGGCGGTAACGGCGCTGCTGCTCCGGCTGCAGATGAGGCCGGACAAGACGAAGCTGGACAGGACGAAGCCGCGCCGATCATGGCCCCCACCGGCGATGCTCCGGCTGAGGGCGGCGACGAAGCAGCTGCTCCGGCCGAAGAGCCGGCTGCCGGCGATGAAGCCGCAGGCGAAGAGAACACCGAGTAAGCCACCCTTCAAAGTGTGCTTATCGTAAAGGCTCCGCTCCCGGCGGAGCCTTTTTTTTGGCTGATACTTGGGCGGACGCGCCATTCGAGCAGACGAGCTATTTGAGCAGACAAACTACGATTTGCGGGTCGTGGTATTGCCAAGAGAGGGTTGTTGTCCCGACCCCCAAATTGTAGTTTGTCTGCGCCAATAGACCGACCCCCAAATTGTAGTTTGTCTGCGCCAATAGACCGCCGCTAACCAAAAACGACTGAATCTAGCAAGAATATGACCGATAAACTGCTTCAAGAAATCGATCGCCTGTTCGAACTGCCTGCTGACGAGCTCGGGGACGACGCCCGAGAGGTGTTCGACCAGTTTTTGGACCTGCTCGAAGCCGGCGAGCTGCGCGCGGCCAAGCCGCTGGGCGACGGCGAGTGGGAAGTCCAGCCGTCGGTCAAGCGCGGCATCCTGCTCGGCTTTCGCATGGGCGAGAACCAGCCGCTGGAGAGCGCAGGCCCGCTGCAGTTCAGCGACAAGCACACCTATCCGACCCAGACGCTTCCGACGAGCGAGCGCAATATCCGACTGGTGCCCGGCGGCTCGTCGGTGCGCCGTGGGGCGTACTTGGGCAACAACGTCACGATGATGCCGCCCGCCTACGTCAACGTGGGTGCCTACGTCGACGACGGCACCATGGTCGACTCGCACGCGCTCGTGGGCAGCTGCGCGCAAATTGGTAAAAACGTGCACCTGTCGGCCAGCGCCCAGATTGGCGGAGTGCTCGAGCCGATCGGCCAGACCCCGGTCATCGTCGAGGACGACGTGCTCGTGGGCGGCAACACCGGGCTGTACGAGGGCGTGCATGTGCGCGAGGGCGCCGTCATCGGCGCCGGAAGCGTGCTCACGGCCAGCACCCCCGTATTCGACATGGTCAAAGAAGAGGTCTATCGCGCCACCAAAGACCAGCCGCTGGTGATTCCGCCCGGCGCGGTGGTCATCCCCGGCACGCGCCCGGCGCGCGGCGTTTTCGCCGAACGCCACGGCCTGCACATGGCCGCGCTGCTCATCATCAAGTATCGCGACGAGAAGACCGACGCGAGCACCGCGCTCGAGGAGATGCTTCGGTGAATGGTGTCTCGAAGATAGCGCTGGCCGTCGAGCCCACGCTCATCCGTGAGCTTCGCGACCAGGCGCGCGATACCAGCCTCGACCTCGGCATCGGTCAGCCCGACTTGGCGGTCGCCGAGCCGGTGCGCGAGGCGATTATCGAGCATATCGGCGCGGGCGTGGCTCCTTACAGCCACAACCTGGGTCTGTGGGAGACGCGCGAGGCGATCGCGGCGCATTATGGCGTCGACGCCGACAACGTCATGGTCACCTGCGGCGTCCAGGAGGCGCTGGCGGTGGCCATTCTCGGGATGGTCGAGCAGGGCGACGAGGTGCTCGTGCCCGATCCGGGGTTTCCGGCGTATCCCAACCTGGTGCGCATGGCCGGCGCCACGCCCGTGCCGTATCGGCTCGATCCCGACGCCGACTTTCGGCTCGTCCCCGAGAACGTCGAGGCGGCGCTGACCGACGAGACGACCGCCATCGTCTTGAACTCCCCGTCGAATCCCACCGGCGCCACTCACGCCCGGGAGGACCTCGAAGCGGTGATGGCGCTGCTCGCCGAGCGCGGGGTGCGCTGGATCTCCGACGAGATCTACGAGGATTACGTCTACGACGGCCGCCACACCTCGGTGCTCGACTTCACCGACGGCCTGAGCGGCGGCGTCAAACTCGGCGGGCTCTCCAAGAGCCATCATATGATGGGCTGGCGCCTGGGGTGGATGATCGGGCCGGCCGAACTCGTCGCCGATCTGAAGCCCCTGCATCAGCATCTGGTGACCTGTGCGCCCACGCCGGCACAACACGCCGCCGTCGTCGCGCTCAACCGCCACGACGAGCTGTTCGCCCCGACGCTCGAGACCTTCCGCAACCGTCGCGCGCTGGCGTGTCGTCTCGCCGGCGATTTGCCCGACGTCGGCTTCGTTGCGCCACAGGGGGCGTTCTATTTATTTTTGGATGTACGTGCTTACACTGAGCCCGCCGGTGCGGGACTGCAGACCTCGTTGGCGCTGGCCGAGGCGCTCTTGGACAGCCACGACGTCGTCACGATTCCGGGCTCGGGCTTTGGCGCCGCCGGCGAGGGCTTTTTGCGCATCGCTTATACGGTCAAGGACGCCTTCATTGAAGAAGGCTTCCGGCGCATTGGTGAATTTCTGGAGCAGGCGAAGGTGATTCATGACTGAACAATCGATTGAAGAACTCAAGAATGCTGCCCTCGATACCTCCGAGCGCGCTCAGCCGAGTGTGTGGGAAGAGCGTTTCGAGACGCAGGTCAACACCTTCTTCGACGAGGCCATTGGGCGGGTGCCCGGCTTTGTCGACCGTCACCTGACCAGCTTGCGCCGCGTGATCGCCCGAAGTGTGGGGCCGCGTACTGGTATCGCCGACGTGTTCATCAGCGCGCGCAACATGGCCGCCGGTGTCTCGAAGGCCGTCGGCGGGCCCGACTTCTCGACCTCGACCTACACCGCCGACAAGCTCACCGAGGCGTTCGAGCGCGAGGTTGTCAGCTCCGACGAGCTCGAGAGCCTGCTTCGCCGACTCTTCAAAGAATTCGAAGAGGACCAGTGGCAGCAGGCCTCCGAGCGTATGCCCACTCGCGCCGACGCCAGCGTCGAGGAGGTGCGCGAGCGCCTGCTCGAGAGCATGGAAGAGGAGATCGCCCACGATCCGCTCCTGGCCCAGGCGATTCGCTCCGGGGTCAAGATCGGCCTGCCGGCCACCTTGGGTTACGTCCTCTTCGGTAAATTCTCCTTCTTCGGCGTCGGTTCCGAAGCCGCCGGCGAGATCTATCGCTCGCGGCTCAACTTCTATAACCGCGCGCTCATGAAGCTCGGCCGCTTCCAGGTGCCCGGGTGGGTCGGCGCGGTCGGCCTGGCCGGCGGCGTGCTCGGCTCGTTGGTCATCGGCGGCGTCATGGAGTACGCGCTCAACTCCATTCGCGACGTCAAAGGCGCCTATATTCGCCAACTCAACGCCGCGCGTCACGCGCTCTTGTACGGCGAAAACCCCGAGGTGCCCGAAGGGCAGGGGATTCTGCACGTCGTGCGTGGCCTCGAGCGCCAGTTCGAGCGACTGCCCGAGGCGACCGAAGACCTCATCGAGATGCCCCAACAGGGGATTGGCGACACGCAGAGTGAACAAGAAGACAGAAAAGGGTAGCTGATATGGGCTCTGCCCTGATCGTCGTAGCCGTTTCGATCGCCACGTTCGTCATCTTCGGCTACCTGCTCTTTATCTGGTGGCTCGACCGCTACGAGCGCGAGCCGCTGTGGATCGTCCTCCTCGCCTTTTTGTGGGGGGCGGTGGGCGGCACCTGCCTCGGCTGCCTTCTGAGCGCGCCGTTTGCGTTCATCGCCGGGCTCATCCCCATCGCCGGGGCCCAGGAGGTGATCTCGGCGGTGATCGTGGCGCCGTTCGCCGAGGAGTTTACCAAGGCCCTCGTCTTCATCCCGCTGGTCGCCACCTTCCACTTCGACAATGAGACCGACGGGCTCATCTACGGCGCCGCCGCCGGCCTCGGCTTCGCGGCCGTCGAGAACCTGCTGTACTACTTTTCGGCCCTCGAAGGGGGCACCGGAGCCGTGCTCACGCTGGTGGTGATGCGCACGCTGTTCAGCGCGCTGGTCCACTGCACCTCCAGCGCCATTTTGGGCATGGCGATCGGCTACGCGCGCCACCGATCCGGCCCCGGCCGTTGGCTCAAGTGGCCGCTGGCCGGCTACCTGATCGCCGTGGCGAACCACGCCCTCTGGAACCTCAGCGCCACATTCGCCGGCTTCACCGGCACGCCGGACGTCTTGCGCGGCGGATTGCTGTTGCTGGGCATCCTGCTGGTGATCGGCGCCTCCATCGTGCTCTTCCTCCTCACCCAGATGTCCCTCAAGCGCGAGCACGAGGTCATCCGACGCTATCTGCACCAAGAGGCGGACAAAGGTACGCTCCCGCACGAGCACGCGGACATCATTCCGTTTTGGCGAAAGCGTCGAAAGTCGGGGTGGGCGCCGCAGGGCGTCGATAAAGAGGAGTACATCAAGGCGGCGACGCTACTGGCGTTTCGCCAGCATCAGATGGAGATCGCCGAGGGCGACCGCCTGGAGCGGTATCGCAACGAAATCCAGGGGTTCCGAAAGCAGATTCGGATGATGTTGGGGCGGTGAACTCGGTGCGAGCGCAGGGATGCGCTCGCACCGAAATATTACTGCTGCGCGCAGCTGCCTTCCATATTCGCGACCCACTCGGTCACCAAGTTGACGCCAAACTCGTCGATGGTCCGCAGCGGCAGCTCGGGCATCTTGATCTCCGGGTCGTTCGAGTTCATCCGGTACAGCATGATCGAACGCTCCGGCTCGCCCGGGTAGATGTCGTAGGGGCGCCCGCCCGTGCCGCCGCCGGCGGCGATCGGCGTCTTGCACACGCCCCAGTGGTACGGATCTTCCTCGTCGATATTGAGAAAGAGCGCCGAGTTGCGCGCCGGGCCGCCCGGGCTGTGGCAGTGCGCGCAGTTGCCCTCGAGGTAGGTGCGGGCGCGTAGCTCTAACGGCTGGCTCTCATCCTGGGGATCGATGAGCTTGGGCAGGCTGTCGACCGAGGGCACCTCGCCGTCGAAGAGCCCCTGCTCGTTGAAATAGGCGATCTGGTTGACCGGCCCGTCGCCGTAGTCGTTCTCTCCGTTCAACTGGCGGGTGCGCGGGCCGAGCAGGGTGATCTTGTCGTTGTGGTTGTGACAGCTCTTGCAGTCACTCTTGGCCGGAATCTTGTAGTCGACCGTCTGTGTCTCGCCGTTCTCGTCGATCCACTCGACGTCGACCGTCTGGCCGATCAGATAGTGCTCGGCGTCGGTCTGCTCTTCGTTCCACCGGTAAATCTCGGTGTCCCACTCGTCTTGCTTTTTGACGAGCAGGCGCGTCTCCAAGATCTGGCGGCCGGCCTCGGGCGAGCGGGCGTCGTTGGGGTAGTAGAACGTCTTGACCAGGATGGTGCCGACGGGGAAATCCCACTTGTCGGTCTCGTGGAAGCCGATCTTTTCGCCCTCGGGCAAGACGAAGAAGCGAAGCTTGTCGCTCTTGTCGCTGTAGAGCTTGGTGTTGACCCCGTAGGCGTAGACGCCCTCGGTGGGGTTGTGCTCGGCGAGGTCGCCCTGGAAAAAGCAGTAGTCGGAGAGCTTCTCGAAGGGCTCTCCGTCCTGCGGCATCTTCAACTCGCACGGCGCCGCCTCGCCTCCATCTTCACCTGCATCCTCTCCGCAGGCGGTGAGCGATAAGGCAAGGGCGGCAGCCAACGAGCAATACTTGAGGTGTCGGTACGTCATCGGATGCTTACTCCAGAGTCACGCTGGGGAGCGGATCGTAGGTGCACTGGTAGTGACAGAAGTCGGTCCACTCGGTCGAGCAGTCGGTGATGTCGGCTGGCGCGTCGCTGCTATCGTAGTTGAAGTTCAAGAAGTCGGCGTCGCTGCCGTCTTCGGTGACGTTGGCGTCGAAGCAGTCGCGCACGTCGAGCCAGGTCGTGCCGTCGGGCAACTCGGGGTTGAAGACTCCGTCGACGAGCATCGACGGCACCGGATTGCCGCCGTTGAGCGCCGCGGCGAGCTCGACGGGCTGGTAACCGTTATTCTCGAAGGTGTTGTCGTGGATGAAGTTCGACTCGGAGAACGGATCGTACTCCGGATCTTCGATGTCTTCGCCGGTGATAAAGTAGCTGGCGATGCCCAATCCGATGGACTGGTTGTCTTTAACTTCGTTGTTGTAGATCTCGTTGTTATCGGTGGCCAACAGCAACAAGCCCACGCCCTGCGGCACGAGACTGACGATGGTGCCCGCCTCGGCAAAGTTCACCTGGTTGTTATTCTCGATGAGGTTGTCGCGCACGATATTGTTGCCCCCCTCTTTGACCTGCAGACCGGGCAGGTTGAAGATGAGCAGGCCGCCGGTGTTCTCGTACAGGTGATTGTCGTGGACCTCGGCGTTGGTCGTGTTCTCGATCTCGAGGCCGGCCACGTTGCCGTAGGCGACGTTGTTGCGCGCGATGACCGTGTTCGACTGGCCCACGTAGATGCCCGCGTCGGAGGCGTAGCTGACGTCGCAACCCTCGACGAGCACGTTCTGGTTGAGCACCGGGTAGACGCCGTAGGCGCCGTTGGAGGTGTTCGGCCCGCCGTCCCAGGTCACCGTCAGGTTGACCATCTCGACGCCGTCGCCGTTCTGGATCTTGATGCCGTCGCCGGCGGTATTCTTGATGGTCAGGTCGGCCACTCGGATATCGTCGATCCCGTCGACGAGGATGCCGTTGGCGCCACCGTCCTGGCCGTCGAAGTCGAGGATGGTGCCGTCTTGGCTCTGACCGCGAATCTCGATGTTGGAGACGTTCGAGGCGTTCAGCGTCAGCTGCTCGGTCAGATTGTAGGTGCCGTCGCCCAGGCAGATGACGTCGCCTTCGGACGGCTCGACGAGCGCCGTGGTGATATTCTGGCGGTTCTCCTCGGCCGCCGCGGCCGCGTCCTCGTTCGTCGACGGCACGATCATCGTCGTGCAGTCTTCGCTGAACGGCTCGACGCCGGAATCTGCGTCATCGGTGCCGGCGTCGGTGCCAGCATTGTTGGTCGGGGTATTATTCGACTCGTTGTTATCATCTCCACAGGCAGCGCCGGCGAGAGCGAGGGCGAGTACCGACACGAGTAGTCTCTTCGACATCACGACTCCAGAGTCCGAGGTTGGTAAAGTTGCTCGGGCAAAATTGTTATTTTGTAGTTGATCGACACGATTGTAGCTGAATCGGCAGGTTAGTCAAAGTCTTCGACCGGTCGGTTAAGTAACTGCACGGAGATTGTGCGGGAAAGCTCGGCGAGCAATCGGCGGCAAGCACAAGGAGACAGCCCGCAGGCGATGCCAGCGGCATCGTCGAGGGATGGCGACGCAGTGATTGGCGTCGAGAGCCGCCGAGATGACCGGCAGAATCTTCGTGTAGTTACTTAAGAACGTGCCCCCGGCACGGCCGCCGCGAACGTGCACGTGCACCTGAACGTCTGATCATCCCACACATCTCATTTGCCGATGCGGAGCCGGGGCTTGCCCGCTTGTTTTGCAAAGCAGGGGTTGGTCGGCGTTCAGGAATCGCACGCCCGACCCCAAGGCGAGCCTTGGGGCTGCACCGGCGAGGGCTCCGCGGGCAGCAAGCAGCCGCTCCGCGTGCCGCAACACGGTGCCTGACACCTCGTCGACGCCATCCCGCACATCTTTGTTGATGCGCTGCGTTGACGGTCGGGGCGCGGTCGTCCCCGGCCGCCGGGGTCCGTCTCGGGCCCCGCACGTGTTTGGGCAAGGCGTGTGCCTTGCCTCAGACACGCGACAACACGGCGCCTGACACCGCGTCGACGGCTCCGTGATCGTGATCGTCGTCGTGATCGGCGGTTGTTGTTCGCGGCGAGACAAACGGCCGATCACGATCACGATCACGACGACGACGGCCGCACAACACGGTGCCTGATACCTCACCGTCAACCCACCTCGTGGGCCTCGATGGACTGGTTCGCCGACCACAACACGGTGTCTGGTACCTCGTCGTCGCGGGGTCCGTCTCGGGCCCCGCACGTGTTTGGGCAAGGCGTGTGCCTTGCAAAAGACACGCAAGCTGGGGCGGTGACGCCCCAGGGCGGGCGAGGACGCCGCGCGCCCCGGGCTGGTTGTGCGTGCAGCAAGGTCGGGGCGCGGTCGTCCCCGGCCGCCGGGGTCCGTCTCGGGCCCCGCACGTGTTTGGGCAAGGCGTGTGCCTTGCCTCAGACACGCGACAACACGGCGCCTGACACCGCGTCGACGGCTCCGTGATCGTGATCGTGATCGTCGTCGTGATCGGCGGTTGTTGTTCGCGGCGAGACAAACGGCCGATCACGATCACGATCACGACGACGACGGCCGCATAACACGGTGCCTGATACCTCACCGTCAACCCACCTCGTGGGCCTCGATGGACTGGTTCGCGGACCACAACACGGTGTCTGGTACCTCGTCGTCGCGGGGTCCGTCTCGGGCCCCGCACGTGTTTGGGCAAGGCGTGTGCCTTGCAAAAGACACGCAAGCTGGGGCGGTGACGCCCCAGGGCGGGCGAGGACGCCGCGCGCCCCGGGCTGGTTGTGCGTGCAGCAAGGTCGGGGCGCGGTCGTCCCCGGCCGCCGGGGTCCGTCTCGGGCCCCGCACGTGTTTGGGCAAGGCGTGTGCCTTGCAAAAGACACGCAAGCTGGGGCGGTGACGCCCCAGGGCGGGCGAGGACGCCGCGCGGCCCGGCTGGGGCGGTGACGCCCCAGGGCGGGCGAGGACGCCGCGCGGCCCGGCTGGGGCGGTGACGCCCCAGGGCGGGCGAGGACGCCGCGCGGCCCGGCTGGGGCGGTGACGCCCCAGGGCGGGCGAGGACGCCGCGCGCCCCGACCCGGTTGTTCGCCTCCGCCATTTGTGTTGGATGGTGAGACCTGAACGTGAACGGCAGTTAAAGCTGCAATGAGCTCACCGGAGGCAAAGGGTGTGGGGGAGCGCGTGAGGACAATTCGAGCGGGTGTGGCTTTGTGAGCTCATTGCTGTGGAAAAGACCGTTCAGGTGCACGTGCACGTGCAGGTTCACGGCGCGCCTGCGGCGCGGACGAATGATATGCGTGTGTCGGGCGTTGAGGGGAGTGGACGACGTTGTTATGAAGAAAGGGCCATGAGTGACGAAGTCGACGAGCAGGGGCGGTTGATCACCGAGAACGTGCGCGAGCGCGAATTCGAGGTGGACCATAACTTTCACGGGTGGCGGCTCGACCAGTTTTTGGCGAACCGCATTCCGCGGATCTCGCGCAGCTTTGCCGGCCGCATCGCCAAAGAGGGCGACGTGGAGGTGATTCCGCGGCGGAAGGTCAAGGCGGGCACGAAGCTTCGCGAGGATGACCTGGTCATCTTGCGCGAGGAGCTCGAGCCGGAGCGGGTGCAGGACCACGAGGTCGAGATTCTGTACCGCGACGAGGCGCTCATCGTGGTCGGCAAGCCTGCCGGCATGCTCGTGCACGAGAGCAGCAGCGTTCGGCTCAACACGATCACGAAGTATTTGGAGCGCGCCGGTTTCGATGAGGGTGAGCCGGTGCACCGGCTCGATCGCGAGACGAGCGGAGTGCTCGTGTGCGCGGCCAAGCACAAGTACGTGGCCGAGCTCCGCGGTATGTTCGCGACGACGCACCCCGAGAAGGTCTACCGGGCGCTCGTGCACGACCCCGACGGCCGCTGGCAGGTGGGCGACAAGCGCACGATCACCGACCCCCTCGGCATCGACCCGGACAGCGTGCTCGACATCAAGATGGGCCACGGCGACCTCGACGCGACCACCCACGTCGAGGTGCTCGGCCGCGTCGACCATGCCTTCGGCGCGATGGCCGACCTCAAGGTGACCATCGAGACCGGCCGCCAGCACCAGATCCGCATCCACCTGGCCATGCAGGGCACGCCGATTGCCGGCGACAAGCTCTACAGCTTGGATGATGAGTTCTTCATGGCGATCTGCGCCGCCCCCGACAACGAGGAGCTTTTGGCGAAGCTCCCGTTCGACCGCCACGCCCTGCACGCCTGGCAGATGCGTATGGCCCACCCGACCAGCGGCGAGATGGTCGAGTTCGAGGCGCCCGTGCCGTCGATCTGGCGGTAGGAGGCAGCACTTCCAGCGCTGGTCGAGCGCCCCGGCGCCCGTTTGGCGGCAGCGCCTCCGATGTGAGTCGCCGGGTGTTCCACCCAACTCCCCTTGCGCATCTCATCTGCGTCGTTAATGTCTGTCACAAATAGAAGCGTTCCAAATTTCTGTACGGAGCTAAAGATGCTTGTAGTGCTTTCGCCGTCCAAATCGCTCGATTACGACTCGGCGCCCCAGACCGACAAATTCACCCAGCCCGACTTCCTCGACGAATCGCAGGAGCTCATCGACATCCTGCGCGAGTACGACGTCGACGAGCTGCGCGACCTGATGGATATCAGCGAGAAGCTCGCCGTGCTCAACGTCGAGCGCTACGACAACTTCAAGACGCCGTTCACGCCCGACAACGCCAAGCCGGCGATCACCGCGTTTACCGGCGACGTCTACCGCGACTTTCGCCTCGACGAGTACGACGCCGAGGACTTCGACTTTTTGCAGGAGCACGCGCGCATCCTGAGCGGGCTGTACGGCCTGCTCAAGCCGCTCGACCTGATGCAGCCGTATCGCCTCGAGATGGGCACGCGCCTGGAGAATCCGCGTGGCAAGAAGTTGTACGACTTCTGGGGCAACAAGATCACCGACGCGGTCAACGCCGCGCTCGACGCGCAGGGCGACGACGTGCTGCTCAACCTCGCCTCGAACGAGTATTTCAAGAGCATCGACACCGACAAACTCGCCGGGCGCATCCTGAACGTGAACTTCATGGATCTGCGCGACAACGGCGAGTACAAGACGATCACGTTCTACCTGAAGCGCCTGCGCGGCACGATGACCGACTGGATGGTGCGCAATCGCGTCAGCGCCGCCGAAGACCTCAAGGGCTTCAACGAGCGCAACTACTACTTCAGCGACGAGCACTCGACCGAAGACGAGTACGTCTTTTTGCGTGATGAAAAGCCGTAAGCTACTGTGCTGATTCAACCACTGCAGCCGAGGAGGCGACGATGCGCCCGATGGGAAAGATGTTTCTCGACATTTGTCTCGTGACTTTCGCAGCCGTTGCGCTGCTCGGCTGCCAGACCGGCGGCGAGCCCAAAGAAGATCCGCAGGCTGCTCAGGCGACCAAACAGCAGGAGCCTACAGGTCCGGCGGTGACCGGCAACCTCGCCTCGCCGCCGGTCTCCGGCCTCGGCTTCCAGCGCGCCGTCCTGTCGCTCGAGGTCGCCTCCAGTGGCCAGGTGAGCGGGTCGTTCGAAGGCGGCTACGAGGAGAAGCCCTTCGAGGTGCCCGTGACCGGCGAGGTCGCCGACGGCACGCTCGTCGCCACCGGCAAGTCGCCCGACGGGGCGGTCAGCGTGAGCGGGCCGCTCGAGCCGAGCGGTTTTTCGGGCGAGGTCACCGGCGAGATCTTCACCGAGCAGTTCAGCCTGCCGCTGGCCGCCGAGCCGGCGGCAACCGAATAGCCTATCGTTATCGTACTATAGGTGCTCGGGGCGGATGACTTCGTGGAGTTTCCACTTGTTCTGACGAAGCGCGTCCGCCCACGTTTCTCCCTCTCCCTCCAGCAACACCGCGGTGCCCGGGCTCATGCGCACCGCCGTCCCCGACAGCCAGTGCACCAGGTTCTGCCAGCCCGGGTTATGCCCGAGCACGGCCACCTCGTGGACGTCTTCGGGCAGGGCGAAGAGCGCGTCGCACACCGCGTCGACGCCGGCCAGATAGAGCGAGTCGGTAAACGTGACGTCGACCGACGCCTCGAAGACCTCGTCCAGGTGCTGCCAGGTCTGCCTGGTGCGCGTGGCGTCGCTCGACACCACCGTCTGGGGCGTCCAGCCGAGCTGCTGGATATGCGCGGCCACGCGCAGCGCGTCGCTCTTGCCCTGCACGGTCAGCTCGCGTTGGTGGTCGGTCTGTCCCGACTGTTGATGTTTGGTCTGGGCGTGACGAATCACGAGTAGCTTTCGTTTCACGGTTGGCCTCCTTCGACGTATGATGGCTACCACGTTCTTACAACACGTAGAGGCACAGGGCCATGGAACTCGATTTGGAACGTTGCACGGTGCGCAGTTGGCGGCTCGACGATATGGAGTCGCTCGTCCGCCACGCCAATAACCGCAAGGTCTGGCGAAACCTGCGCGATTCGTTCCCCCACCCCTACACCCTCGAAGACGCCGAAGAGTGGGTGACCATCGCCGGGGCGCAGGACCCGGAGGTCAACTTCGCCATCGCCGTCGACGACGTGGCCGTCGGCGGCATCGGCTTCGAGCTGCAGACCGACGTCTTTCGAAAGAGCGCCGAGATTGGCTACTGGCTCGGCGAGCGCTTCTGGGGGCAGGGCATCATGACCGAGGCGGTGCGCGCGGTGACGAGCTTCGGCTTCGCCACCTTGGGCTTCGAGCGCATCTACGCGGGTGTCTTTAGCTGGAACCCCGGCTCGGCCCGCGTGCTCGAGAAGGTCGGCTACGAGTTCGAGGCGAAGCTTCGAAACGCCATCTACAAGGAGGGCCACCTCCTCGACGAGTACATCTACGCGACGTGGCCGGACCGCTGGCAGCCCGATGAGGTACTGGTCACTCCGCCTTGACCCGCACCACGCCCACGCTCTCGATGCCCTGGTCGGGGTTGTAGTCGACTGTCAGGTAGTGACGGTCGACGCCGTCGAATTTCTCGGGCAGCGCGCCGCCGCCGCCGGAGATATAGACCGGGATGGTGGCGTTCGACTCGGCGTAATACGAGTGGATATGGCCGTAGAAGCCGACGTCGACGTCGTGCTGGGCGAGCATGTTGAGCAGCTTGGCGGCCTCGGCGCGGCTACCGAACGAGCCGTTTCGAATCCCCTTGGGGTCGATGGGCGGGATGTGGGTCAAGAAGACGTGGGTGCTGTCTTGGCCGTTGTCGAGCCACTCCTCGAGCCAATCGTAGGCCATCGGATCGACCGTGGCGTTGGCCGAGTCGATGAACGTGAAGTAGACGTCCCGGAACCGAAACTGGAAGTTCACGCGCCCGTACAACTCGTGGAAGCCCTCGGGGGAGGCCGGCCCGATCTCGTGGTTGCCCACGGTGGTGTAGAACGGGATATCGAGCTCCTCGAGTTGCTCCATGAAGAACTCGAGCTCGTACATCTCGCCGTTTTGGGTGATGTCGCCGGCCGAGACGACGTAGCGCAGCGACTCGTCGCGGTTCATGCGCCGAAAGATGAGGCCGACGTCGTCCATCTCGTCCTGGATATCGCTGAGCACGCCGAAGCGAAACGGCTCGTTGCTGTCGGCGTCGGGCGGGGCGATGCGCAGCCGCGAGGTCTGGCCCGACTGCAGGTCGAGCCTCCAGGTGACCTCGGTCGGGTCGACCTGCTCACGCGAGGAGACCTTGAAGTTGGCCTCGCCGTCGGCCAGCGAGGAGATCTCGGCGCGCGGCATGACGTTTTCGACGGTGAGCTCGAAGGTCTGCGGGGCGTCGGGCCCCGCCTCGAGGATGACGTCGAGCACGGGCGCCTGCGCCCACAACCGGAGACCCTGGTCGTCGAAGGTGCGAATCGCAGCCAGCCCGTCGACCACCTCGACGCGAAGGTCGTTCGCGAAGGCCTTGCCCACCAGCGGGTCGAGGTCGGCCCGGTCTTCAGCCGGCCGCACACACCCCGGAGAGACGAGCACAGGTACGATCATCGTCATCAGTACAAACGCCACACGCCACAGCGACCGAGTCATCAATTACCTCCGTAGCGAAACGTAAGGCCGCCCATCGCCGTATAGGTCGAGCCAGCCTTGAAGTCGGCAAATGCGCCCCAGTTGTCACCCAAATAGAAGAAGCCTTCCGCGCCCACGTGGCCCATGACCCCGTCGACCTGCGAGGCGAGCCCGAGGCCGCGCACGAAGCCGTCGTGGCGGTGGTCGTAGTAGACCTTCGCCTCGCCGTAGCGGTCGGCCGACGGGCCGAAATAGACCCCGAAGGCCGTCTCCATCAAGAGCAGCGCCGATAGGTCCTCGCCCAGCTCGGCGTCGGGGGCGTCGTAGCCGAAGAATTGGCCGCCCAGGCCCAACGACAGCTCGTAGAACGAGCCCTGCAGCACCGGGCTCAACCGGCGCAGGTCGTAGCGGCCGGCCAGGGAACTCTCCACCACCAGTGATTTGAAGCCCTCTTCGAAGCTGTGATAGGTGACCGCGCCCTCGAGGTCCAAAAACGAGCCGTCGGGGCGGGTGGCCCGCTCGCCAGCGCGCGGGCCGAACAGTCGGCCGATGCCCTCGAAGCGCAGCTGCTGGTTGTCGTTGTCGAGCGAGATCCACGCCTTGGGCACAAGGCGCACAGGCTCGAGGCGCACCTCGGCCTCGGCGTAGGTGAAGTGGTCGTAGTCGAAGACCGGATCGTGCACGTACATATAGCCGGCGCGCGCCTCGATGGGCGCCAGCGCCTGGCGCGCGCTGGCGGTGCGTCCGCCGACTGACGAGCCGTAGATGTCGGCGAACCACGGCATCACGAACGCCGACACGCCCACCAAGCCGGGGTAGGCGAAGAGTCCGATGGTGTCCTCGGAGGCGCCGGTCGCGTAGACGCCGACCAGCGACAGGGTCGTGGTGACCAGGCCGATGGCTTGCACTCGCGCCACCTCGTAGGCCGCGTCGTCGGCCCCGGCGAGCCACAGACCGCTGCCGTGGAACAGCACGCCGGGAAAGACGGCGGCCGCCGTGGGCCAGAATCCGGGGTCGAATTCTTCGGGCAGCTCGACCTGCTCGGCGACGGCTTCCTCGTCGCTACGCACCACCGGTGACTCGACCGCGTCGGTCTGTTGGGCAAAAGAGTGGGCCGGTACGATGGCCAAAATCAGCGCGGTGAGCAGGGCGACGGGCACGGTGAGCGCCCGCATTTGCCCGCGCGGGCGAGACATATTGCGACACGTATCCATTGAGCGATGCCCCCAAATAGCCAGATGCAGCAAGCCAGATGCAGCGGGTGTGACTTCAAACCTTGCCACAAACGAAAACGTATCTAGTCCAATGACTTCTGCGACGGTGAAATAATCGCAGTGAGAGTGGAATTGTTTGGTGATAGCGGAATTCAGCTCGGCTGGATCTCGTTTCGAACCCTGTAACCGATTGTGCCTGCAGCAGTATCGCAGCTTCTCAGTAAGCAGTTCCAGACACGGATCGACGATGTATCAACGCAGTATCCTCCTCGCAGCTTTGCTTGCCGTTGCAGTTGCTACCCTCGCCGCGTGCGGCGCGGCCGTAAATACCGACACTTACACCTGGTCGCAGGAGCAAGACGCACCGCCGCATATGCGGGTGGTCTTTTTGGAGAATCCTGCCGAGGAGATGGCCGTTTCGTGGTCGACGCGCGGCGCCGAGACCAACGTGGTCTACTACGACACCGAGCCCCACGACGGGGATCTCGAAAAGTACGCCCACAAGGCCGAGGCGAATCTGTCGGGCACCTACGAAGACCAGAGCGCGTACTACCACCACGCCTATCTGACCAACCTCGAGCCGTCGACGACCTACTATTTCGTGGTCGCCAGCGACGACCGGGTCTCGCGCGAATATCACGTGGTGACCGCGCCGGCCGACGACGAGGAGTTCAAGCTGCTGTACGGCGGCGACTCGCGCTCGGACCGCAAGATGCGCCGCAAGATCAACCGCTCGCTGGCCGATCGTCTCGAAGAAGATCCGTCGATCATCGCGCTCGTCCACGGCGGCGACTACATCTACGACGGCGACGACTTCGAGCTGTGGAACCGTTGGCTGGAGGACTACCAGCTCACGACCACCGAGTCGGGCCGCGTGCTCCCGATCATCCCCACGCGCGGCAACCACGAGGGCGACGGGATGTACTACAACGAGATCTTCGCCTTTCCGGGGGGCACCGAGGGAGACTATTTCCGCACTCAGATCGGCGACCGCGTCTCGTTCATCACGCTCGACACCAACAGCACGATGTCCGGTCGCCAGCGCGACTGGTTGACCGCGCAGTTGGCCGACTCACAAGACTCGCGCTGGCTGATCACCAGCTACCACCGCCCGGCGTTCCCGGCGGTCAAGTCGGCCGGTGAGGCCCGCGACCTGTGGGTCCCCCTGTTCGAGCGCTTCAACGTCGACCTGGCCTGCGAGTCCGACGGACACGCCTACAAGCGCACCGTGCCCATCCGCAACGAGCAACACGACGAGACCGGCGTGGTCTACGTGGGCGAGGGCGGCCTGGGCGTCGGCCAGCGCAGCCCCAAAGACCGCTGGTACCTGCGCTCGCCGGGCGTGGCCGCTAGCCTTCACCACGTCCAGTTGATCACGTTCAACCCCGACGAGCTCAAGTACGAGGCCCTCGACGTCAACGGGCGAGTGTTCGACTCGTGGACGCGCACCCCGCGCAACCGCGGCGCCATGGCGGCGAACTGAGGGAGGGCGTGTCTCGTCAGCGAGGCCCACTCGACGCCGAGTGGGCCGTCGCCGTCGTCCGGGAGGCTCACTCGACGTCGAGCGGGCCGTCGCCGTAGCCCGGGAGGCTCACTCGACGTCGAGCGCGCCGCCCCCAAAGGTCCGGCGGCTCGCCCACTGACTGGCGAGCCGTTGCAGGTGGTTGCAACGGCTCGCCGGCTGCAAAGCGGGCCGACCGCGGCGTCCGGAGAGCCCACTCGACGCCAAGTGGGCCCATTCAGACGTGCGATCGGTTCACTCGACGTCGAGCGGGCCAATGCAACGGCATGCAACGGCTCGCCAGATGTCGGGCGGCCCAATGCAACGGCATGTAACGGCTCGCACGAAGTGAAGTGAGCATTTCGCTCCTTTACCTGGAAAGCATCTCCTGCGATCAATGGGCTACTTCGAACTCATGGGTGCGCAGGAGTGTTGCGATGAAGAAGCTCGATCCATCGATCGTGCAGGCCCAGCCGCTATCGGGAGCCGATCACGCCTGGTTGCGGATGGACGAGCCGACCAACCGGATGATCATCACCGGCATGCTCTCCTTTGACGAGCGCCTCGACGACGAGCGCCTCGCCGCGAAGCTCGCCGAGGATTTGCGCCCGTTCCCGCGGCTTCGCCAACGGCTGGTCACCGACGGGCGCGGCCACCTCGAGCCCGACCCCAACTTCAGCTTCAGCAATCACCTCGAGCGCGTGCGCCTCGACGAGCGCGGCGACGCCGCCCTGCAGGCCTACGTCGGCGAGCTGATGTCGACGCGGCTCGACCCCGCCCACCCGCTGTGGAAGCTATACGTCGTCGAGCAGCCCGACAGCGGCGACACGCTGGTCGCGCGCATCCACCACAGCCTGGCCGACGGGTTCTCGCTCATCTACCTGATGCTGGGGCTCGTCGACCTCGACACCCCCGTCGAGCTCCCCTTCGGCAGCGTCAGCCGCCCGCCGCGCGGCGACGCCCCGCCGCCCATTCGTCGCGACGCGCTCGAGCAGACCCTCGACCTGGCCGGGCACTTGGCCATGAACTCGGTGCGCGCGCTGAGCAACCCGCGAAGGCTCGCGTGCCTGGCCGGCAACTTGATCGGCCTGGGCGGCCGCTCGGTCTCGGCGGTGGCGAATCTCTTGACGATGTCCGACGAGCCCGACACCAGCCTGGTGGGCGAGTTGGGCGTCGAAAAGCGGGTCAGTTGGACGTCTGTCATCCCGCTCGACACGGTCAAGCAGGCGTGCCGCGCGCTCGACTGCACCGTCAACGACGTCTTGCTCACCGCGCTGTCGGGCGCGTTTCGGCGCTACCTCGAGGCGCGCGGCGAGCGCGTCGACGGGCGCGACTTGCGCACGATCGTGCCCATCAACCTGCGCCCCCTCGACGAGCGCACGGTGCAGCTTGGAAACGAGTTCGGCCTGGTCTTTTTGCAGCTGCCCACCGGTCACGCCGAGCCTGCCGACAGGCTGCGCGTGCTCAAAGAGCGCATGGACGCGCTCAAGAGGAGCCCGGAGGCCGGGCTGACCTACCTCACCCTGCAGGCGCTGGGGCACCTGCCTGTGGCCGCCCAGGAGCTCGTCTTGAAGCTCTTTCGCGGCAAGGCGAGCTCGATCATCACCAATATGCCGGGGCCGAAAAACCAGCTTCGGCTGGCCGGTCACCTGGTGCGCGACATGATGTTCTGGGTGCCCCAATCACAGGGCGTGGGCGTGGGAGTGAGCATCTTCAGCTACAACGGCGGGGTGCGCCTGGGCGTGGCGGCCGACGCCGGACTCCTGGCCGAGCCGCGCGCGCTGGTCGATGCCTACGAGGCGGAGATGAGGGCGTTGGCGGGCAGGGTGGAGCTGCCCGCCTGAGCTCTCGCAGACGAGGGCAAGATGCCCACGCACCGAAGTTGACGAGGGCAAGATGCCCACGCACGTGCGCTGGAGAGTTTAGACAGCGCGATGGTGAGAGTCCATCCGGGGCAAGTTCCGCCCCGAAGTTGAAGGTAACTGCGTCGCCGCGAGGCGGGGTGGGAAGCAACCGAGGTAACGAAGAACCAGTCCGTAGCGAAAGCGAACTCGATTCAGCCAAAGGCACTCGGCGAGCCTATGTGCGGCCGGCGAAGCCCGGATGCCGACGAGCGGTAAAACAGATACGGGAGAAGGGCAAAACCCGTACCCCAAAGCCCACGGCCCCGAACAGACACGGCTCGGTTCGAGGGAACGAAACAGGAGCGTACGCTCGAAGGAAGCCACGCGCACCAAGGAACACACGGTGACGCGATGGGAGTGCATGGTGGTTGGAGACAGAATGGTTCTTAGTGGCTGTCTAGATGAATCCAGGAGATCTGCCGACGGGTCAAAAGACGCCGGCAGAAGTCAGAGCATTCGTAGTAGCGAGGAAACCTGGGAAAGCAGGTGGAGCGAAGGGATGCAGGAAAGTGGAATCAGGAAGGAAAAGAGCGATGGAAGACCAATCGACGTCAGTGTCCTGCGGGACTAAACAAGTCGAAGACATCCCGACCCAATGGACGTGGGTGGAACCAGCGATCTGGACCGACCGGATGCTCGAGGCGCTCGAAAGGGGCGTCAAAGGAGGCAAGTGGTTCAGCCTGATTGACAAAGTCTATCGGGAGGCCACGCTGATCCGCGCATGGGATGCAGTCAAAGCCAACGACGGAGCAGCAGGCGTCGACGAGATGACGATCGCCGACTACGAGCGACACATCGAGTCGAACCTGAAGCGCCTGAGCCGCGTGCTCAAAGAGGGGTCCTATGTGCCCCGAGCCGTCAGGCGAACCTGGATACCCAAGCCGGGTCGAGCCGAGAAGCGACCGCTGGGGATTCCGACCGTAGAGGATCGGATCGTCCAGACGGCGCTCAAGATGGTGCTGGAGCCGATTTACGAGCGAGATTTTGTTCGTCATTCCTACGGCTTTCGACCTCAACGGGGAGCCAAAGATGCGCTGCGACGCGTCGACGGGCTTCTCAAGCAAGGTTATCGGTGGGTGGTGGATGCCGACCTGAAGGGGTACTTCGACACGATCGACCATGATTTGCTCATGGCGCGCGTGGAGGAGAAGGTCTCAGACGGACGCATTCTCGAGCTCATCAATGCCTTTCTTACCTGCGAGGTCGTCGACCAAGGGGAAAGCCAAAAGCCCCACAGAGGCACGCCACAGGGCGGTGTGATTAGCCCGCTCCTGGCAAATATCTTTCTCGATCCGCTCGACCACCTGATGGAAGAGCAAGGGTTTGAGATGGTGCGTTACGCCGACGATTTTGTGATTCTATGCCGGGACAAAGAGCAGGCCGACAAGGCGCTCGACGTGGTCAGAAAGTGGGTGCAAGCCAACGAACTGACGCTACATCCGGAGAAGACCCAACTCGTCGACGAGTCCGAGGGAAGTTTCGACTTTCTGGGCTACGCCTTCAAGCGCGGGAACAAGTACCCGAGCAAGAAGGCCAAACGGAGGTTTCTTTGACCGGATTCGGCAATTGACCCCGCGCACCAGTGGCCACAGCTTGGCTACCATCATCGAGGCGATCAATCGCACCGTCCGCGGATGGTACGAATATTTCAAGCACAGTTATTTCAACGTGTTTGACAGCCTCGACGGCAAGATCCGTAGGCGACTGCGCGCCATTCTGCGCAAGCGCTTCAAGATCTCGGGCCACACCAATCACACCGATAATGTGCGATGGCCCAACGCCTATTTTGCCAACCACGGGCTTTTCTTTATGGCCGAAGCCCGACGGCTGGAACTCGAGTCCTTACGAAAAGGAACCCGCTGACTGGAAAGCCGTATGCGGGAAATCCGCACGTACGGTTTGGAGGGAGGGGCGCCCGGTGAACCGGGGGTCCCTACCCCTATCGAAGTTGACGAGGGCAAGATGCCCTGCCTCCAAAGCTTTCGCGGCGGTTTTAGAAGATCAGCGAGCTGACCACCCACTCACCGACCGTGCCGATGAGCGACATCAGCGCGGCGGCGATCAACGCCCAACTGAAGCCCTCGATCTTGAGGCTGTCGGTCATCGCGTCGGTCAGCTTGAGCAAGATCGCGTTGATGATCCAACGCGTGATAAACGCCAACAACCAGGCAAGTCCCAACGTGCCGATGGTGAAGACGGCGAAGAGGAGCCAGCCCAAGAAGAAGTTGAGAATCCCGAACAGCGCCGCCACCCAGATGGCGCTGCCGAAGCTCTTGATGTGCACTTTGGGCAAGATGGCCGCCGTCGCCCAGACGGCGAAGGCCAAGACCAACCACGACAAAAGAAACTCGACGAACCACATAACCTACCTCCACAACTCTAGAAGGGGTCGCGGCGACGTACCGCACCCAAGTGGTCGAATCACCCGCAAAGGTAGGCCGGTTCATCTACGGGTCAACTCGATGGGGCGCCGACCTCCAGCACGATGACGGCTGCGGCGTGTTATGCTAAAAAATTGGCCCCATGGCCAAAGAAAAGACGCAAAAATCGAACGACGCCGCCGACAAGAAGGCAACCGACCAGAAGGTCAGCGAGCTGACGATGATGGGCGTCCAAGAGATGCTGCGTCGCGGCGAGCGCGGCGAGGACAAGCGCCATCGCTGGGGCTGCTGGGCCATCATCCTCGTAGTGCTCCTGCTCGTCGGCTCGCTCGGCTACTACATCCACCAGCGCGTCGACTCGTTGTCGACGGTGCCCGAGGCGGCGATGGACCTGGCCAACGACTGGGTCTTCCATCCCGTCGAAGACGCCACCGCGCCGGACAAGGATCGCTTTTCCATCCGTGGGCTGCAGCTGCTGCTCGAAGGGGCCGGCTGGAAGCCTCAGGACGAGCCCGGGGTGATCGATACCCCGACGACGCGCAAGGTAATGCAGCGCTATCGCCACGAGGAGCATACCGTGGCCGTGACGATCTACGATCTGCAGGAGCGCTCCGAGGTGCGCGACCTCCTCGAGCAAACCGACCCGCCGGCGCGAGCGATGATGTTCGACACCAAGGCCGTCGTCCTCGAGCCGGCCACCGAGGCCGACGCCGAGTACGTCGAGGGGCTGGTCATGCTCCTCGAAGAGTATCGGGCGACGGTGCTCGAAGAGGCAGAGTAGATGCGCCCAAGCTCGTCGGGGGAGGGCACGACGTTTCACGTGGATCTTCCCGTCGAGCTCACTTCGACGAGTCGGGAAGATAGCGTTTGACCACGTTCGACCACGACGACGCGTACGCCACCTCCACCACGGCCGCGTCGATCTGCGCCTCGAAGGGCGCGTTGTGGGGCAGCGCCAGGGCGAAGGGCGGCGAGACGGCATCTTGCCCTCGTCAACTTCGGTGCGAGGGCATCTTGCCCTCGTCAACTTCGGTGCGTGGGCATCTTGCCCTCGTCAACTTCGGTGCGAGGGCATCTTGCCCTCGTTAACTTCGGTGCGAGGGCATCTTGCCGTCGTCTGCGAGAGCTGGAAGCACTCGCACCGAAAGTCGAAACATTTCCGTGTCTGCACTCAAGTCGGCTCTTCAAAACGCCCATCGATGTGGCGCGCAAACCGCCCCTTCGTGCGTTGGTGGACCGGGTCGTTCTCGCCCCACGGCCAGCCGCCGAACTGGGTGCGCTGGTAGTCGAGATACGCCTGGCGAATCTCCTGCTGCGAATTCATCACGAACGGGCCGCGCTTGGCCACCGGCTCGCCGATGGGGCGGCCCTGGAGCAGCAGGATCTCGGTTTGCTGCCCGCCGGCGGCGAGTTCGATGGGGCCGTGGCCGTCGAGCTGGACGCGGCGGGCGTTGGGCACGTCGGTGTCGCCGACTCGGACGCCGGCGCCCTCGTGGACGTACAGGGAGCGCTCGGTCCCCTCGGAGACGGCGGGCATCTGGAACGTCGCGCCCGCCTCCATCTTGATGGACCAGATGGCCACGTCGGCCTCGGCACGTGAAGCCCAGGAGTTCGGCGGCGGCGACGGCGGCGTGTGGTCCCCGTAGCCTCCGGCGGCCAAGGTCAGCTCGACGATCTTGCCGGCGTCGTCCTCCTCGACGACGCGCGGAATCTTCTCGTTCCACAGCATCGTAAAGTGCGGGTCGACGAGCTTGTCGCTGGCCGGCAGGTTGAGCCAGATCTGGAACAGCTCGAGCGGGTTGGGCGAGTCCGAGCGCAACAAGGGGAACATCTCGGCGTGCTGGATGCCCCCGCCGGCGGTCAGCCACTGCACGTCGCCCGCGCCGTAGCGCGCCGCCGCGCCCATCGAGTCGGAGTGGTCGAGCATGCCCGTGCGCACCACGGTCACCGTCTCGAAGCCGCGGTGCGGGTGGCGCGGAAAGCCGGGCACCTCGCGGCCGTGGTACATGCGCCAGTTGTCCTTGCCGGCGAAGTCGCGCCCGAGGTGGCGCCCGGCGAGCGAGGCGTTGGGGCCCATCTCGTCGTTGCCCTCGGGGTACTCGTCGAAGTGGTGGGCGCAGAACAAAAACGGGTCGCTCGTCTCGAAGTGCATGCCACCCAGCGGGGTGACCGCGCGCACGGTAGCCGTGGGCTGCGCCGTCGGTCGAGCCGACGCGGACGTCTTCGCCGACGCCTTGTCGACCCGGGGAGGGCGGTTGTCCCGCTCGACCTTCCGGCACGCCGCCAGCGGAAACACGCTGCTCGCCGCGAGCAACTTGAGCGCCGTGCGCCGGCGAATGGGCTGACTACCCACCCGACCCGGCGAAGGGTCGGTGAGCACGAGCTTGTCGCCCAGGCGCTCGTCGACCAAACCCAGGCGCGTGCCGCAGGCGTCGAGCAGCTCCCACGCCGCGAAGACCAGTTCGACGACACGCTCGGACCGCGCCGCGAGCGCCGCGTCGAGCGCGTCCGGCCCCTCGATGCCGGCGACCTCGGCGAGCAGCGCCTCCAAACGGGCGACGACCCGCGCAGCCTTCGGCGGGTTGGCCACCTTGGCGAGCAGGCGCTCGAGCGTGCCGGGCGCGAGCAACTCGCCCTTCGGCCCGAGGTCGAGCGTCGCATCGGGCGGCTCGGCGAGGGCGTCGAGCACCCACGCCACGCCCCTGCACGCCTCCTCGAAGGCCCAGGTGAACTCGTCGAACGTGATATTCTCGGTCGCCTCGTCGAGGTACGACTTGCCGCGTGTGAGCGCTTCTTCTGGAGTCATGGTTCTTCTCCGCCGGTGCAGTGTGCGCACCTCAGAATAAGCCGTCGCGTGGTGGAGCGAAAGCTGAGGGGGGCATGCTGGCGGGGAGATTGGCGAAACACTCTGTTTCCGGCGAGGCTGCGGGCACGGCAATCATTGTACACTGCGATGAGGAGGGGAGGGGGTTATCCGCGTCTTTTGTGGCTTCTTGTGTTGTTTGGCCTCGACTCTCATTAGAGGCTTTCTCCGGTCATTCGTCCTCTGGGGTGATACTATGGGGCTGTTGCAGATCCTTTTGAGATGCATTAGCATTCCCGATGTCAAACAAAGATGGATAGCCCGCCAGTGGAGGGGGGCCTAGTTGCTGGGTACGATATGAAGTTCAGACTCTCTCATCTGGTTGCGGCTGCTTTCCTGTTGAGTTCTACGTTCGCGTTTTCCCCACAAGCGCTCGCGTGGAACCGAGATTCACACCAGCGAATCACCGAACTCGCCTACGCCTATCTGAAACTCTACAGCATCTGCAAAGATGCTGATCTGACAGAGGGCAAACGAGAGCTATACAACCGAGAGTTCGAGAATTGTGCGGGTGAGCTTCGCCACTCTTCGTCCGAGGGATACACGTGTGAGAGCGTGCAGGGATATTGCGAGGCCAAATGCCGCAACCGAGATAGCTACGAAACGTACCTGTGCGTGAAGGATTGCGTGGATGCCAACCCGGAGGCCGAGGCGGCGGCGCAGGGCGAAGGTTGCGTAGAGCCGTACTATTACGACCCCGAACTAGCCGCAGAGATCGAGAGTGATGTGTGCGCTCCAGTGGCCTACGAACGCACGAGCGTGGTGTGGTCAGATCGCTGCTCGGTGCTGGGGTCGACGATGAAGCGTCTCGGCATCACCCCGGAGGATGCCGCGCGCACTGTCAGCTTCTATCAGAACTTTCAGTCAACCGCGTGTCCCCTGGCGGATTATCCACACAAGGACGAGCCGGGTTGCGCGCGCGAGGATCTCAACAATCCCAACGAGGCTCAGCCGCTCGGGCAGTGGGACAAGGCTGCCTACGAGAATCAGTTTATCGGGCGTGGATTTGTGAACGAGCCGGGGCCAAACCGCCTCTACAAGCCGGCGGTCGGCGAGTTGCTGTCGATCACCAACTGGGTCACCACCGACTCCAGTGACGTCGCGGTCGATCTCACCGGGAGTATTATCGGGTTTCATACTGGCGCGTTGGACAAATTCGCGGACACCTATGGGCTCTTTTTCGCCCTCCCTGTCCTCGAGGAAGCCCTGAAGACGGGCGCCGAGATCGCTGCCGGTGTAGGGGGCGGCGCGCTGGCACTCGCCGCCGCAGTCGGTGGCGCGATCATGTGCGCGGTCACGTGCCCCATTACCGCCTTCTTTGGCAAGTGTGACGATTGCTTCGATAAGACGTGGGACACGACCAAGGATATCTTGGAGGAGACCAAGGATGTCATCGACAGCATCGAGGAGGAAAACCTCTTTGACGTCAGTGATCACAAAACGGAGTTCTTCGGCGGTGAATTGACGAGCATGTATCACTTCATGAATGCCAGCGACGACTATGACGATCGCGACGGATATGGAGTGCCGGGGGCTCTGGGGCCCGGGCTCGATTTGTTGTTCAAGAACCCGCTGATGAATGTGTTTCGGTTCCTCGTGCTCGACTTCAAGATCGATTACTCGATGTCGAAACGACCCCTGGAGAATTACTCCGTTCGCAATTCCGATGACCAGATGCGCGACAGCGCGCACCGCGGAGTGTTTTACTGGAAGCGCCTGGGCATTCAGACCTACACGTTTCCGCCAGTCGACAACCTTGCCTACTACTGGTGGCACAAGTGGTTCGAAGGACGCTTGAATGGGCGAGCCGAGATCGAGCTTGGCGTCGGCGAGTATGGAGTGATGCCGCTGGGGGCAGTGTTGCACGGTGTGCAGGAGTTGACGCAGCCATTCCACGCCTGGGGCATTACTCTGCAAGGCCACCTGCCCTACGAGGACTCGGTGTCCGACAATCTCGACCCGGTCGCCGCCTCCATGCGCAAGGTCAGCAACCCCAAGTTCTTCGTCAATTCTGCCGACCCGGATGGCGAGAAGAGGTTCCTCGATCGGGTGGGAGACTATCTGTTTCTGATCTATTGGAGTGGAATCGGCACGTGTGAAATTGGAACAACTGAGCCGTGCTATAAGGCGTTGAGAGTCCGGCAGTTGATGCATTTTCTGCGCGCCCAGACTTTCGGGGTCGACTCGGAGTGGGACTGGTCCAGTGATAAGCCGTGGACGTCATGGTGGGATTACGAATTATCCCGCGAGTATACCACGAACACGGCGATGCCGTTGGCCGTGGCCTCTTCGATCGCGCTGCTGTACGAGGCCAGCCAGGATCCGTCGCGCTACGGGATGGTCATGGACCTGCAGCTTTCTTCCTTCGAGCACGCCGGCCCGGTTCCCGGCCAGCCGACTCCCAGTTCATTTACCCCCGTCGACTTTCCCGACAACTACGGTGCGGCTGCTCCTTCTTGGGAGTGCGCGACAGCGACGTCGCGTGGCGCAGACGCAGTCGAAAAGTATTTCAATAACGACATGACCGGTACAGAACTCCTCCAGGTCGCCTACGCCGAAAAGATGCGCTGTGAGATCACTGCGGCGGGTTTGCCCGTACCACCCGATTCGGAGCTCGACGCCAATGCCAAGGCCCGCGTCGAGATTCTGCGCTCTTCGCTGGGCTGGCTCGAGCATGGAGACAACGTGCGCCTCGAAGAGGAATTGGCCTGCACCTATGCCGATTGGCCGGCCGAGATGGCCGTGGGGGCGCGCAATCGGTATCAAGAACGATGTGATGGACTCCTCGATTCGGATCACGACGGAGTCTATGACCAGAATGATGAATGTCACACCCCCGAGTCCCTGCTCGCCAAGGGCTACACCGCCGGCTCGAACGGTTGTGTCTTTACTCATGAAGCATTGTCGCCCCCCCCAGTCAATCCGTTCTCGCCGGGCGCGATGCGAAGGACGAAGCCATGAATTATCCGACAAGAGCCGCAATTCTGTTCATCTGCATCGTTAGCCTGGCAGGGTCTTACGGGTGCAGTGAGCCTCCCGCCGAGGAGTCGGTCAGTGAAACCCAGGGGGCGAAGCAGTCCGACTCCGAACCGAAAGAGGGGTCGCTGTGCTTCGACTCGTGCATGTCGGCGCGCATGGAAGAGTTTTCGACCTCTCGATGCTACGACGAATGCGCACACAAGCGCGAGCAACTCGACTTGGACACCAGTGCCTGCGATGAACTGTGTGCAAGTGCAGTTCGGTCGCGCGAGCAACTCGCGGGGCTGAAGTGCAAGTCCGATTGTGTTGACCAGTCCGATGGCGATTCGGTCACCGATAGCTTGGATCGTTGCCCGGACACCCCGGCAGGCGTTCCTGTGACTTGGGACGGGTGTCCCGACGGTGATGGCGACGGTGTGGCTGACAAGCAGGACGCCTGTCCGGGCACTGCATCGGGCACAGACGTGACCGTCGATGGGTGTGATGTCGTGGCGGCGTGCAGCCAGGGCAAGTGTGAGACCGCCCAGCCCACTTGTTCCTCCGAGCAGGCCTGTGACCGGCAACGCGAGATTCCCCTGTTGGAGTCGGCCCCGCTTGCCACGCGTCAGGAATGGATCATGAAGTTCTTGAAGCGACGCCACGCCGATATTGCGTGCCCCGATGACGAAACTGCTCCTCCACAGCCCCAGTTCCTGCAGCCCGAGGCGACCGTCGAGCCCGTTCAGGTCGGTCAGGCTTCGGTGTCGTTTACCAACGGGGCTGTGACTTCTGGCACGGTCGTTCCCCTCGAATTTGTTTGGGAGGAGGTCTCCGACCCTTGTGAGCCGGTGGAGTACAGCATCTACCTGGAGTACTACTACTGCGACACGATCACCGGTGTCGAAGAGCTGCATTCGTACCGCAACCAGGGCTGGTGCCGGTGGATGCCGCTCGAGTACCAAACCGTGCCCACGCTGTCTTATGACTTTCAGTTCGCGTTCGGCGAGCACCTCTACCGAATTCACCAGCCGTTCAGCGACGAGCTTCTTTGGAACCCTCCTTCCGACGGAACGTTCTATATCGGCTATCGCCCGTTCTGGCTGCGCGTGCGACTCATGGCGCATGACGGCAATGCCAACACCAGCGCGTTTGGCGTGCATGAAAGGCATCACTATCTCGTGCTATACCAAAAGGCGGCTCTCAGTACGTTGTCGCAAATCCCTGTCGCGCCCTAGTGGGGTGTCCCGTCCGAAGAGAGAGAGGCTCGCGTGAGCGGTCGAACCAGTCATTACATGGACCATGCACGGTATGTTGGCTTGGGCCCCATCTGGTGGGTCATGCTAGCTTTGTGGGGCGTGTGCTCGAGCGCTTGTGGTGCAGGCGTGGGCGACGACTGCCGAGAGATGTCCGACTGCGCCGATGGGCTGGTGTGTGTGCGGGCCGAAGGCCGCCCGTATACCTGCCAATCCCCCCGCGAAATCGGGGAGGCGTGCGAGTATTTTCGGGAGTGTCGTCCCGGGCTGCTGTGTCAATGCCCTCCCGACACTTGGTCGTCGGGCGGTTGTGTGCAAGCGGCCTGTTTCGCCCCGCGCACCGAGGGGCAGACATGTGTGAGCTACCGCAACTGCGCCGAGGGATTGACGTGCAACTTTGCGACTTCGCCGGCCACCTGCCAGCAGCCGGGCGATGAAGGGGCGTCGTGCGGCGCGCACGACAACGAAGAGCAGCAGATGAAGCAGTGTGCGGGCTCGCTTCGGTGTAATCTCGGATACGGCAGGGGGCAATGTAGCGCGCCTTCGGCCGAAGGCGCGCCCTGTTGGCAGTCCGAAGACTGTGCGAGCGGACTGAACTGCCGCCAGACTTCGAGCCGTTGCAGGACCTGTGTGCCACCACTCGACGACGGGGAGCGCTGCGTCGTAGATGACGACTGCGCCGGTGATCTGGTGTGCAACCACGCGCTCGAGCCCAACCAGTGTACTCCGCCCGTGGCCCAGGGCGCAGCGTGTGTCGATGATTCGGTTTGCGAGCCGGGCTTGATTTGCAACGATGCTCTCGATCCGCCCACCTGCGCCGAGCCGGGCGCGGCCGGAGCCACCTGCGCCGAGCATGGCGATTGTGTCGACGATCTGCGATGCAATGCCTCCACTGAACCAGCGACATGCGCCCATCCGGGCGAAACCGGCCAGCTTTGCTTTGGCGACGCAGAGTGTCCCGATGGGCAAATCTGCCACCATGCCGACGATCCCTTGTGGACTTGCAACGCGCCGAGTTCCCTTGGCGAGACGTGCGGGTGGGACTACGACTGCGCAGGCGAGTTAGTATGCGTGCGTGGCTCCTGCCGGCAGCCCATTGCCGAGGGGGAGGCGTGTGAACATTCCTTCGAATGCGAGAAGACGCCGCTGCGATGCGGCAACTCCGCGGCGTCCGACTGTATTCAACCCCGGTATACTTGCAACGCTCATACCCAGACCTGTTTGCTCCAACAACTCGAAGGCGGCCCGTGCGGAGTAGACTTAGACTGTCGCCATGGCTTGGTCTGCAACACCGGTGTCCAGCCCTCGACGTGCCGGCCACCCGGCGCCGAGGGCGACCCCTGTAACGAGGACAGCGACTGTGGCGAGCGATTGTGGTGCGACTCCGGCGCCTGTATGTACGTCAGGTGTCTGTAAAGCTCGGTTACAACCGGTCACTGTGATAGCGAATGAGCCTCGGAAGCTTCGTTCGCTGTCGCTACGACCGTTCCCCCATCAGACGTGTGCTTTACTGCTCGCAGTCGTCCAGCGCGAAGAGCAGCCCGCAGCTTGCGACAAACCCCACAAAGTCGGAGGTGAGGTGCGCGCACAACCGGCCGACCTCGGCGGCGAGCATCCAGGCGCCGGACTGGTGTTGGGTGGCCGCGGCGTCGATGAGCGCGGGGAGCGCGGCCGACAAGCCGGTCAGCGCCCCGAAGACCACCATGATCGGCAGCCAATGGCGGCGCGAGACCGACAGCGTCCGGCCGATCGCCTCTCGGGCGCTCATGCGGTGAGCGGTGGCGTAGTATTTGGCCGGCTCGAGCAAGAAGGCCAGCGGCAAGACCGCCCACGGAGCGAGCGACGGGTCGACCGAGAAGGCGACCACCACGACCAGCGCCAAGAGCACGCCGATCTTGAGCGACAAGTTGACCAACGTGGGCAATCGAGCGGCGGCCATGCGCAACACCGCGCCCGCTCCCACTCGCTCGCCGTCGTTGACGAGCTTGGCCGGAAGATACAGGCCGGTCTGCACCAATGAGACCACAAGCACGGCCAACGCGATGCCGAGCAGTTGGTGAACGGAGGCGAGCTGGACGTCACCACTGAGCAGGCTGGCGACGCTAGGCATCGCTCGGTCCTGCCAGAATGAGAATGTGTAGATCAACAGGCTCAGTCCGAACCAGCTGGCCAACAACGCCATCGGGATGCGTCTCCAGAAGCTACGCGCGGCGTTTTCAATCTCTTCGAAGGTGATGCGACGGTCTTTGTGACGGGCGGTGTGCGACTCTTCTTGGGGAAACATACTCTGTACTGCTTTTCTCAGAAGTATTGTGAGAACGCGAGTTTAGCAGGACTCTGCGCCGAGGTGTAGTGAGTTTGTGGTGAGTCTTATGCCGACGAAAGGAAGCCCAGATAGTTGCCCACTGCGAGCGCCATCGCTACGCTCTCTTGGTACCCAACCCCACCGCGATCCAGGCGGCGTCGATGCTCTCCATCGACCAACCCGTCAGCCTCGCCCCCTTGGCCCAACTCCCCAAGCTAGAGACGGTCTGGATCGGCGGCGGCGCGGTCGTGGACGTCGAGGCCCTGCTCGATGCCCCCGCGCTCGAGGTCGTAGAACTCGGGCAGTACGTGCGAATCTCCGATGGCGAGCTCGACGACATCAACGAAAAGATTCGAGCCCGTGGCATCGCCACGAGTCAGCGGAAGGGCTGATTGGGATTCCCTGCCGGCTGAAACGTCCGCTGTTCAGGCCGCGGGGAGGTGCCGAGCGCTGTGCGCGAGGCGGAGGGGACCCCGCAAAAAGCAATCGTCGTGCTTGTTCAGTCGGAGTTGCCGGACACACATCGAGAGTCATCCAACCGGCTCTCGAGGCAATGTTCAGCGGGGATGAGGCGCGCTTCGCCGGCCCACCGCAGCGGACCCCAGTCGGTAATACTTCCGCCACAGTCGTTGGCCTCCGTCGCGGGGCTAAACAACAGCCCCGGCGACGTCGTCCAATGCGGGCTGGCATCCCGCGCTCCCGTCAAAACAAAAAAGCCCGGCGAGGGCGCATGGTAACTGCCTGCAACGGCGTGCGCCGGGGTTCGTGCATCTTCACTTCACGGAGATGTCGACTTGCACTTTGTCGAGCTCTTCACTGCCGACCGTATCCGGCTCGGCGCCACCAACGATCGACTCGATCTGCTCGGCCGAAAGTAAGGTTCCGACATTCAGTGTGGCACGGCGCGTGTCGGTCTCGAAGATCGAAAATTCATCGTCGGCTCGCGGCTCACCGAACGCCGACGACAGGATGCGGATCACCGACGCGGCGACCTCACCGAGGAGGTCCGCGTCCCGGGCGGAAACCGTGAAGCCGACGCTTGTTACCTTACCGTCGGTGAGCTTCACGGTTCGGAGCGCACGACCTTCCGGCGAGTCCGCCAGAGTCACCTCGTGGGTGAACGCTGTCGTCGTTCCGTAGGGCCCGGCGATGGACCGATTTTCCCAACCGGGCTCGGAGCTAAAATCGATCGCAGGCTCGAGCCCGAGGCCGAGAGGGGGGGCCGCCGCGAGCTGCGACCAGTCGAGCAGCGTTTCGCAATCCGGCGGCAGCTCCGCCCACGGGGGCGGGGCGAGGGCCGTGTCGTACGGAATCGAACGTGTGAGATACACCCACTCGCCGCCCTGCGATTCGATGCGCGACACGACGATCTCCACCCTCGGGTCTTCCGACTCGGTCCATGTCGCCTCGGTTTCGGTCAGCGAGTCCGCCTCGCCCTGGGCGTCGCGCACCATGGTGATGACGTTCGAGAAGGTGTCACCGAGGTCGGCGGCACGGTTGGACGCCTCGATTTTGATGCTCGTGAGCCGGCCGTACTGGTCGAATTGCAGGAGACGCTTGACGGTGACGTCGCCAACCGACTCCACCTTGAACGGCAGCACCTCATTCACAGCGGCCTCCTGGTCGCCAATCGAGATCTGTCCGAATGGCTTGCCGTCCGCGAACGCGGCCAACTTTCTGATCTCCAAATCGATATCGCCCATTTTCTTCTCCTCACGCATGACCGGGGTGCACGCCCCAGCAGCGACACAGGGCCCGGGCCCCGGTCTGCTGAGACAGGCTGCAAGAAATCGTTGCGGACGATACTGCCACACAGTTCCAGAACGAGTAAACCCGCAGAGGCCGGTGGAACGTCGCTGTGTGTCATCTACGTTGGCCTGGACCTGTCGCAGCTCGCGCGCGGCTTGCAACCATCGGTGGAAGTGGCGGGTAGAGTGTGGCAGACCCATCAGCATGTCTCTCCATATCGCGACACCTTTGAAGGTCTTGCTGGGGTGTCAAGCGCTTCATGTGCAGCCCCGATAAGGCCCACGGCCGTGCTTGCGGGTTGCCCGCTTCTATCGTCACACGAAGACCACCCCAGCTAGCCCGAATGGAGTCATTTTCTCCCGCACGTGGGTAGATCACATGATGGGCGGTCAGCAGACGCGTCGAGGAACTCAGAAGGCCGCTTCCGTATACACGCTGAACGTCATTGGGATCGCAAACCTCTTCGTCCAGGCGCCGGTGGACGCCAACATGAAGATCAAAAGGGCTACTATTCTAGCGTACCTCATCAACTAATCTTCATTGTTGCAATCGTCGCTCTTGTCCAATCGGCGTGGCTGGACACACATCGAGAGTCATCCAACCGGTTGTCGAGACAATGTTCAGTGGGGATGATGCGCTCCAGCCCCCCCCACCTCCCCTCGCGCTGGAAAGCGCGCGGGGGAGGGGATTGCGTCTCTGAACCGCCTGCCTTACCTGCAAGGAACTAGAGCTAGGAGGGGGCGCCCAAAGTCTCGGCCACTCGGACGATTTGTTCATGGACCGACGGATTCAACTCCGGATGGAAGTCTGCAGCGAGAAACTGCATCAAATCGGCGGCAGAGATCACCTCGAACTCCGGCCGCTCAAACGGCTCTTCCATGTGCACCCGAAAGGACATGGGCGTGTGATCGAAGATGCTCGTCGAATCCACCTCTTCGCTCGGATCGCATCCCGCGTTTAGATAGGCGCGCACGACCTGATGGTGGAAGTCGTCGGAGTACTCGAGTTCGTCCATCACTCGCGGTTCGTACAGGCGACCCCAGCGGTTTAGCAGGTAGACCATCAGAAGGTTGCAGCCACTGTCAGCGCGGATACTCCCAAGGTCTTCGCCCTCGATGCGCTCGAGCTTTGCAGCGTCTTCGAAACAGCGGCCGAGTTGTTCGGCACGAAATACATGTTGCAGGCTCATAACTCCCTCGCGATGCCGTATTTATCGACAGCGTGTAGATTCGGGCAATCGAAGCGGCGTAGCAACTAGAAAATCTAGACCCTTATGATCGCTGTGTTTGTCTGGTGAGTTTGACGAACAAGTGTCCTTTCGGTCGCGCTCCGCGATGTGACCGGCACGCTGATATCCCGACCCTGAAGAGGTTGGCCAAGACCCACGATCCCGTCTTCATGATGGGGCTAGGCAATACCGCGCGTATCTGCCGACGAGTTCCGAACGCTCGGGGAGGGGCAGCGTCTCGAGCTCGTCGAGCATGAGGATGAGTCAGAGTGACTCGAGAACGGGCAGCGGCGGGTCGGGCTGGCATCCCGCGCTCCTGTCAAACGCAAAAGAGCCCGGGCGGCCAAACCGCCCGGGCTCTTTTGCTTTTTTGCTCGTTTACTTCTTCGCACTTTCCCTACCGAAATGGAGCTAGGGGGATTCGAACCCCCGGCCTCTAGAGTGCGATTCTAGCGCTCTCCCAGCTGAGCTATAGCCCCGAAGTCGGACGAGAAATAACCATTTCTCGCCCGTTGGTCAAGTCGTTCGTAAGAACCCTGAGAACGCGCCAGGTATTTCGGTGGCGCAAGGCTCGTGCGTCGGTTGCGCGAATTGATGCGGCGATTGGCGGGGATATGTCAAGTTTGCTATAGCTCACTAGTTGTTGGGCTACTAGATGGATGAACGTGTCGATGTGGCGGCCGGGTTCGGTCCCGCATGCTTGGGTCGTTGGGTGTCGGATGGAAACTGGTCTCAGTTGGTTTTGTCGCTGTCTGTTGGTCACGCTTTGCGTGGCTGTCGGCGTGTCGTCGGTCCCCGCGGACGTCTGCGCTCAGGATGGGGGCGACGACGTCGCGGAGTCGGAGGCGCCGATGCCGTCATCGGAGCAGCGCAAGCTCAACGACGAGGCGGTACGCGCCATTGGGGCCAAAGACTACACCAGGGCCATCTCGTACCTCGAGGAGTCGCTGTACCTGGGGGAACTCAATATTACCTACTTGAACTTGGGGCGGGCCTACCAACTGCTGGGTCAGTGCGCCAAGGCCAGGGCGGCCTATGCGAAGGTTGCGGAGGCTCCGGCGGTCAAAAAGCCTCGGGCAGCATTCGTCGAGTCGAAAGCTCAACAGTACCAGGCCGAGCTCGATGAGACTTGCCCCGAGCAGGACGAGGCGCCGGCGGCGGACGAAAGCAGCCAGACGCAAGCAGCGGACGACGTCGAGGCTTCGGAAGCCTCCGAGGTGACGGTCGGCGCGAAAGAAGGCGCGAACGAAAAGCCCCAGCAAGGGGCCGACACGGTCGAGCGGCCTGGCAATGCTGCGCCCCTTGGAGGTGCGGATGCCGGCGGCAATGCAGCCCTCGGCTGGGGGGCGACCGTCGGCGGGCTCGTATTGGTCGGCGGTGGCGTCGGGCTTCACCTTTGGGCGGAGTCGGTTCGTGACGAGGTCAGTGTGGAGCAGGCCCAGTTCGACGGGCAGCGCCGCGTCGTCAATATTTCCCAGTCGCAGGTCTACGAGCATCAGAGCAAGGCGAACACGCTCGACACCGTCGGCCTGTCGATGGGGATCGTCGGCGGGCTGTCGACCGCCGCGGGCATCTACTTGCTGGTGACCGATGACGCCGAGGACGGTGGTGCGGTGAGCGTCGGGCCGAGCAGCGACGGCGCGGGCATTGTGATTAACGGACGTTTTTGACGCCGAAGTCGCTCATCGCAAGAGGAGTGGCGCGTCGTCGAGGTTGAGGAGACGAAATTGAAAGTCGTACGCCTTTGGAGCGCTTCGGTGCTGGTCACGTTAGCCCTGAGCGGGTGCCAGACTGAACTCGAGCTGACCCAGAAGACTTTCGTGTGCCGCAGCAGTGCCGAGTGCACCGACGGCTTCGAGTGCGTCGAATTGCCTGAGGAGCCGGGCACGAAGATATGCGTCGAGTCGGGGACAGTTCTTGACGGCCCCGACGCGCGGGACGCGGATCGAGCCGACGTCAGTGACGACACCGATGTCGGCGGGGGGCCCGACGCCGACGATGGCCGAGACGTGGGGCCCTTGCCTGAAGGCGAGATTGTGGTGACCACGGGCAAAGACTTCTCGTGCGCCTTCATGCCCCAGGGAGATGCGTATTGCTGGGGCAACAACGCGGTCGGGCAGCTCGGAACCGGGACGGCTTCCGCGTCCCTGGTATTCGCGCCGACGCAGGTGGAAGTGCCCGAGGCGAAGTTCATCTCGACGCCGACTACCGTCGGCTCCAACGGCAAATTGACCTGTGCGATCGCCACGGATCGAACCGTGTATTGCTGGGGCGACAATTATTACGGCGGGGTCGACGCTACCTCGGATGCGCTCGAGATCGCCACCCCCACTCAGATCCCTTTCGACGGCGCTTCGCCGGTCTTCGAGCAGGTGTCCGTGGGTCAGACCCATGCATGTGCGTTGACGACTTCGAACGAGCTTTATTGCTGGGGATCGAACGGGAACGGAGAGCTCGGCGTCGGCAGCGTCGGAGACAACCAACCCAAACTCCCTCCCACCCGGGTCGATGACGCTCCGCTCGATGACCAGCGCAATGAGGTTTTCGTCCAGGTCGCCGCCGGCTTGGAGTTTACCTGCGCGCTGAGCTCGGAGAACCGCCTCTATTGCTGGGGGGACAATTTCAAAGGGCAGTTGGCCGACGGAACAAAGACGGGGTCACAGTATGTCCAAGAAGCCGCGCGTGGTGATTGGGTCTACTCCGACAATGTAGTCAGCTTGACGGCGGGAGCCTCGTCGGCCTGCATCGTGGGCGAGTCGGGCGCTGCTTATTGCTGGGGAGAGAATGAAAACGGGCAGCTCGGCGTGGGAGACGTCAAGGCGTCGTACGCCGAGCCGACGGAAGTGGAAGGAGAAGCGCGCTTCGGTGCGCTTTGGGTCGGCGAGAAGCACTCGTGTGGGCTTTCCGGGGAGCAAAAAGCGATCTGTTGGGGCAGGAATTTCGATCTGCAGTTGGGATTTCCCAACTCCGACGCCGACACCACCAATTACGACACGCCCGGGACGTCCGTGGACGAAGGGCTTGGCTTTCGACAACTGGCTCCCGCGATGTTCCATACGTGCGGGGTGAGCATGGATGACGTGGTGTATTGCTGGGGCTCGAACGAAAACGCTCAGCGTGGCAACGGCGTCGGGCCTTCACCGCCGACCGATGTACCTCAACGCGTTGTGTTCGACCCCTGAACAACTCGCCATCAGAGCAAAAAGGCCCGGACGCATGGAGCGTCCGGGCCTTTTTTCGTCACGGGTTTGCTCTCGCTCACTCTCCGTACAACTCTTCTTCGACGATGCGGTCGGCGACCACGCCCGTGGGGAGGTTCTCCTTGTCGGCGCGCTCGTAGATGGCCAGCATCGTGTCGAAGATGGCGCTGGTCTTCTCGCGGGCGGCGTCGGCGTCGTAGCCGGTGTACTCCTCGGCGACGTTGATGAGCCCGCCGGCGTTGATGGCGTAGTCGGGGGCGTACAGGATGCCGCGCTCCAGCAGCATGGCGCCGTGGCGGTCCTCGGCGAGTTGGTTGTTCGAGGCGCCGGCGACGATGTCGCACTTGAGGCGCGGGATGGTCTCGTCGTTGAGGATCGCGCCCAGGGCACACGGCGCGAAGATGTCGGCGTCGACGTCGTAAATCGACTCGGGGGCGACGCGCTCGGCGCCGAACTCGTCCTGGCAGCGCTCGATGGCTTCTTCGTTGACGTCGGTGACCGTCAGTTTGGCGCCGAGCTCGTGGAGCTCTTTGGCCAGATAATAGCCGACGTGGCCCACGCCCTGGACGCTGACGTGCAGGCCGTCGAGGTCGTCACGTCCGTAGCGATGCTTGACGGCGGCTTCGATGCCGCGGCGCACGCCGAACGCGGTGAACGGCGAGGGGTCGCCCGAGCCGCCCTCGGCGGTGCTGGTGCCGAGCACGTGGTCGGTCTGCTCGGCGACGACGTCCATGTCGCTGACGGCCGTGCCGCTGTCCTCGCAGGTGATGTACTTACCGCCAAGGCTGTCGACGAACTCGCCGTAGACGCTGAAGATGCGCTCGCGCTGCTCGTCCGACAGGTTCGGCGGGCGCACGATGACCGCTTTGCCGCCGCCGTGCGGAAGCTTGCTGATCGCCGCCTTGTAGCTCATGCCGCGCGCCAGGCGCATCGCGTCTTGGAGCGCGTCGTCGGTCGAGCCGTACTCGATGAAGCGGCAGCCGCCGATGGCCGGCCCGCGCTTCAAGTTGTGAATCGCGACGATGGCGCGAAGCTCGATTTGTGGGTCGACCTTCAGGTGCAGCTCGCCGTACTTGAGATCACTTGCGTAGTTGAACAGATCCACAGCGTCCTCCAAACGTGGCCGGAACGTCTCCTTTACGAGACGCGCGAGCCTACGACACAAAGGGGTGACTTCTTCAAAGGGCCTCGCCCATCGACGGCACATATAGTGGCGAAAGGGGGGGCGCGCAAGGGGAGAACTTGGCGTTTTACATGACGCTGTGCGTCATATTTTTCATAGGCTTAGAGCGTGTCGCCATCGATGGAATGTAACGGCGTGGCCCCTCTGTTCCAGTTCTCCCCCGATGCATGTGACGGAGTGTGAAATTGTGCTTTTCGTCCTTTGAGGGTGTTGGTTGTTTGTTCTACAAGGAACGTGTTAAACGGGGTGCCAGTTTTCTCAGTTCTGGCTCTTTTCTAGCCCCTCTCGAGCCGCTTACAAGCCGCAAGGCGGGGCGAGTTGCGAAGCATCATACCGAGGCCACTATGGCGACAATCATCTGCTCGAGTTGTGGAACTCGAAACCCTTCCGACAAAGAAGACTGCCGGCGCTGCGGTGAGGCGCTCGGCGACGTGATGCCGTCGACCGGCGGCGAGGTCTCGCCGATCGTCGACGGGCGTTGGGAAGTGGTGAAGCCTCTGCTCGGCACCGACAACCCCTATCTGTACATTGGGCGGGAGATGGAGTCGGGCCGCTCGGTGCTCATCAAGCGTTTGAGCCGCGCGGCGGCCCGAGACCGCACCGTGCGCGGCAAATTTGCCAAAGAGGCCGAGATTTTGGGGGCGCTGGAGCATCCGAACCTGGCGCGCATCGTCGACATGGTCGATGACAGCGACACGCCGGCGATGATCTTGGACGCGCCGGGCGATATCACGCTCGCCAAGCTGCTCGCCCGCAAGGGGCGATTGCCGGTGGGCATCGCCCTCGAGTTCACCCTGCAACTCCTGTCGACCCTCGACTTTCTGCACAAGAACCGGGTCACGCACCGTCAGTTGATGCCGACCAAGATTCTGGTCGGCAGCGACGCCCAGAAGGGCTTTCCGCTGCTGAGCGTAGTCGACTTCGGCCTGGCGCACCTGTCGAAGGTGCAGACCCTCGACGAGCTCGAGTTCGGCCCGAGCACGGTCGTGGGCATGAAGGTGACCGACACGGTCAGCGGCGCGGCGCCGCGCCCCTACCAGGCGCCCGAGCAGCTTCGCGGCGAGTCCCACGAGCAGAGCGATATCTACTCGCTGGGCGTCATCTTCTTCGAGATGCTCACCGGCGACCTGCCGTTGTCGTCGAACCCCGTCGACGAGAGCGGCACCGAACGAAGCATTCGCTCCGAGGAGCCCACGTCGGTGCGCCTGCTTCGCCCGGAGGTCTCCGCCGAACTCGAGGAGGTCATCCTGACCATGCTCTCGAAGGACGCCGAGCGACGCTTCCAAGACATCGACGCTGTCCGAAACGCCCTCGTCATGGCTCCCGAGGCCAAGACCGAGACGATGGTCGCCATCCCCAAGGGCACGTTCGTGCAGGGAAGCGCCGACGACGACGAAGACGGGCGTGACGAGGAGCGACCCCAGCGCGAGGTCTTCCTCGACGCGTTCTTCATCGACCGCACGCCGGTCACCGCTGCCGAGTACAAGGCGTATCTCGACGCCACCGGCACCCAGCCGCCCGAGGAGTGGGCGAAGTTCAACGACCCGCAAGAGAAGCCGGATCGGCCGGCGGTCCTGGTCAACTGGGACGACGCCAACGGCTACGCCGACTGGGCCGGAAAGCGCCTGCCCACCGAAGCCGAGTGGGAGAAGGCCGCTCGCGGTGAGGACGGGCGCATCTACCCTTGGGGCGAAGACGAGCCGAGCCCCAAGCGCGCCTGGTTCGACCAGAAGCACCCCAGCGAAGTCGGCGCGCGTCCCTTCGGCACGAGCCCGTGGGGCGTCCACGAAATGGCCGGCAACGTCTTCGAGTGGGTCGCCGACTGGTACGATCGCGACTATTACGCCGAAGCTCCCGACGAGAACCCGCAGGGCCCCGACTCCGGCACGAAGAAGGTCATCCGCGGCGGCTCGTTCGCCCACGGCGCCTTCGCGCTGCGCTGCGCCACCCGCGGGCGCTACCGCCCCGAGGCTCATCGCGCCAACCACGGTTTTCGGTGCGCGTGGTCGCTCGACGAGTGAGCCTCTCTTCCTGCGGCGAGTCGGGCGGCAGGTCATTCAGCGACTCACCCGATGACCCCCTGGCCGCCGAAGACGAAGATCCAGCGCAGCGCCAGGCCGCCGGCGAGCATCAAAGGGGGGCTGACGCGAATCGTCATCAACCGCTGCCGGCGCATGCGACGTGGGCGAAAAGACGATCCCAGGCTGCACGCTGCGCTGCGTGTCGAGCTCACCGAGGTGCATTCGTGAACGTTGCTCATGCGTAGCGGGGTTGCGCAAAGGCTCCGGGGCCTCCTCTTGGTCGAATGAACGGCGATCGACTGAGCCGGATCGAAATCCTTAGCGTCGATCGCATTCTCCCGCGAGGAGGCCCCCACCGCCTTTGCTGCCTCTTTGCAACTGCCTGCGAGCCGGGCGTTCGGAGGCACGCGCAGCAGCCCTCCGAAGCGTTGAGCACGCCTGCAGGGGCAGGGGATTACCTCACACCTCGATTGAGCCCACCTTGGTTCAGTGGTAAGAAACTGCCCGGCAAACCGCCGCAAGTCCCTGAACGGAGAACTAAAAGATGCCGTCCGCAAGCCAAGAATGGATCGTCCTGAAATTCGGAGGTACCAGCGTCTCGACCCTCGAGCGTTGGAAGACCATTGCGGAGGAGCTTCGAAAACGGATCGCCGAGGGCGCGCGTCCATTCGTGGTCTGTTCGGCGTTGAGCGGGATCTCGAATATGCTCGAGGCGCTCGTCGAAGCGGCGCCGGGCGGGGATTACGAAGCGATCGTGTCCGAGATTGAGGAGCGCCACCGCGCGCTGGCGGCCGACCTCGAGGTCGACGTCGACGAATTGCTCGGCGAGCGCTTCAAAGAGCTCGAGCGACTGGCTCTGGGCGCTTCGCTCATCGGCGAGGCGAGCCCGCGGTTCCACGCACGTGTGCTGGCGATGGGCGAGCTGATGTCGACGTCGCTCGGGGCGGCCTACCTGGAGAGCGTCGGCGTGTCGGCCTCGTGGCGTGACGCGCGCCAGATGCTCTCGGCGGTCCACGAGCCCAATATCAACCTCAACCGGCGCTACCTGTCGGCGGCCTGTGAGTGCTCGCCCGACGCCGGGCTGAAGTCCTCGCTCGCCGAGGGCGACGCCGACGTTTTCGTGACGCAGGGCTTTATCGCCAGCGATGCCGAGGGCGACACCGTCTTGCTGGGACGCGGCGGCTCGGACACCTCGGCGGCGTATTTTGCTGCCAAGCTCGAAGCCGAGCGCCTCGAGATCTGGACCGACGTCCCCGGCATGTTCAGCGCCAACCCGCGCGACATCCCCTCGGCGCGCCTGCTTCGCCAGCTCGACTACGACGAGGCGCAGGAGCTCGCCACGATGGGCGCCAAGGTGCTGCACCCGCGCTGCATCGCGCCGGTGCGCAACGGCCAGATTCCGCTGCATATCCGCTGCACGCAGCGCCCCGAACTCGAGGGCACGGTCATCTCGGGCGAGGTGCCCAATTTCGGCGCACAGGTCAAAGCGATTTCGGCCAAAAACGACGTCACCCTCATCTCGATGGACACCCTGGGGATGTGGCAGCAGGTCGGCTTTTTGGCCGACGCGTTCGGCGCCTTCAAGCAAAACGGCTTGTCGGTCGACCTGGTGACCACCTCCGAGGCGAACGTGACCGTCTCGCTCGATCCGATGGCCAATGCGCTCGAGCCGCAGACGGTCGAGGGGCTTCTGGAGGACCTCAACGCGTTCTGCGACGCGCGCCAGATCGGCCCGTGCGCGGTCGTCAGCCTCATCGGGCGCAATATTCGCTCCATCCTCGACGAGCTCGGCCCGGCCTTCGAGGTCTTCGACGAGCAGCATATCTACCTGTTGTCGCAGGCGGCGAGCGACCTGAACCTGACCTTTGTGGTCGACGAGGACCAGGCCCAAAAGCTGGTGCGCAAGCTGCACGCGCAGCTCTTCAGCGAGCGCATCTCCGACAAGCTCTTCGGCCCGACCTGGCGCGAGCTCTTCGGCGGTGAGATGGCCGAGGTCGCCGAGCGCACGCTGTGGTGGCAAGACCGGCGTGACGATCTCCTCGAGGTCGCCGAAGAGGGCGCAGCCTATGTGTACGACGCGCCGACCTTGCAGCAGAAGGTCGACGACGTGCGCTCCATCGACGCCCTCGACCGCGTCTTCTACGCGATGAAGGCCAACTCGCACCCCGACGTGCTGCGCCTGTTCGAAAAGTCGGGCATCGGCTTCGAGTGCGTCTCGCCGGGCGAGGTCGAGCGCATCGTCGAGCTGTTCCCAGACATCGACCGCGAGCGCATCCTGTTCACGCCGAACTTCGCCCCGCGCGACGAGTACGCCTTTGGCTTCGAACAGGCCGGCTTTTTGACCCTCGACAACCTGCACCCGCTCGAGGCGTGGCCGGAGCTCTTCGCCGACAAAGAGGTCATCGTGCGCCTCGATCCGGGCCGTGGCCGCGGCCACCACAAGTACGTGCGCACCGCCGGCAACCAGTCCAAATTCGGCGTCGCCCCCAACGAGCTCGACCGGCTCTCCGAGCTCGTCGAGGCGGCGGGCGCACGCGTCGTCGGCCTGCACGCCCACGTGGGCAGCGGCATCCGCACGGCGGACACGTGGTCGGAGAACGCGCTCTTTTTGGCCTCGCTGCGCGACCGGTTCCCCGAGCTTCGTCTGCTGAATTTGGGCGGCGGCATGGGTGTGCCCGAGCGTCCGGGCCAACGCGCGCTCGACGTCGCCGAGGTCTCCGAGCGGCTGGCCAAGTTCAAGGCCGCCCAGCCCGACTTCGAGCTGTGGCTCGAGCCGGGCCGCTACCTCGTCGCCCAGGCGGGCGTGTTGCTCGCCCGGGTCACCCAGACGAAGCAAAAGGGCGACATCAACTACGTGGGCCTCGAGACGGGCATGAACTCGCTGATTCGCCCGGCGCTGTACGGCGCCTACCACGAGATCGTCAACCTGAGCCGCCTCGACGAGCCGATGACGATGACCGCCGAGATCGTCGGCCCCATCTGCGAGACCGGCGACGTGCTGGGCCACGCCCGGCGCCTGCCGGCGACCGAGGAGGGCGACGTGATTTTGGTGGGTACGGCCGGCGCCTACGGGCGGGCGATGAGCTCGCAGTACAACCTGCGCCAGCCGGCGCGTGAGGTGTTGTTGAAGTAAGCGCGTTCGAGCTATTCACCCGTCGCCGACGACTCCGTCGGCGGCGAGAAGCCGCCACGGTCGGTGTCCTCGCCGCGCTGCACCTTGAAGACGCGGTACAGGTACCAAAACGAAGGAATCAGAATCACCATCCCAATGCCCAACGCCACGGTCACCGGCAAGAGCACCTCTTCGGGCGCTGCCGAATTGGCGATAGTGATGTCCGGGTAGACCAGGTACGGGAACTGTCCAAAGCCCCAGCCCACCACGATCAGGCCCACCTGGGCCATGGCGGCGAGCCGGGCGAGGCGGTAGCGGCGCTTGAAGAGCGCCCAGATGGCGGTGACGGCGGCGATGCCGGTCGCGGCTTGGAAGGGGATGGCCCACGTCGAGGTGACCAGTTGGTCCCAGATGAGCGGGGCGTCGTCCCTGGCGAGCACGATGGCTGCGAAGGCGCACGCGCCCACGGCCACGGCCGTCCACAGCGCGCGGATGCGAAAGTCGTCTTTGAGGTCGGCGTCGTCGACCTCCACGGTCATGTAGACCGCCGAGATGAAGGCGCAGATGGCCAGGGTGAACGCGCCGATGACGAAGGGGAAGGGGGCCAGCCACTCCGAGATATAGTCGGTCTCGACGCGACCCGGGCCGAGCCAGTGAATTTCGCCGGCGGCGATGGCGCCCGCGGAGATGCCGAGCATGAACGGGGTGAAGAAGCTCGCCGCCGCGAAGACCACCCCCGAGCGTCGCTGCAGCCGGGTCGCCCCCGCCGAGTACGACTGGAAGGCGAACGCCGAGCCGCGCAGCACGATGCCGATGAGCATGAGGGTCAGCGGGATATGCAGCGCGATCATCATCGTGGAGAACGCCCGCGGAAAGCAGACGAACAGCAAGACGACCACCACGATGAGCCAGACGTGGTTCGCCTCCCAGATGGGGGCGATGGCGTCGGACAGCGCGCGGCGCTGCGCCTTTTTGCGTGGGCCGAAGGCGAGCATGTCCCAGATGCCCCCGCCGAAGTCGGCGCCTCCCGACAGCAGGTAGACGACCATGGCGACGACGATGACCCCGGCGATGACGTATTCGAGTGCGAAAGTCATTTGGCCTCCCTCGACATCTCCTCGAGTTCCTCGGCCTCCGGGCTCTGGAAGACGTGGCGTTTGAGCAGGTAAATGACGATGACGAACAAGATCAGGTACAGGATCGTAAAGGCGGTAAACGGCACCACCAGGTTGGGCATCGGCGTGACCGCCTCGGCGGTGCGCATGAACCCCTGGATGATCCACGGCTGACGGCCGACCTCGGTGACCGTCCAGCCCGCCTCGATGGCGATAAAGCCCATCGGCGCGGTGATGACGAGCAGCCACAAATACCACCGGTCGTCGGGCAGTCGTTTGCGCCGCCAGGCCAGAAACGCCCCCAGCACGCTCACAAACAGCATCCACATGCCCAGGGCGACCATGATCTGGAACGCGTAGTGGACGATGGCCACCGGCGGCCAGACGTCACGCGGGAAGTCGTTGAGGCCTTTGACCTCGGCGTCGATGTCGCCGTAGGCCAAGAAGCTGAGCGCGTAGGGAATCTCGATGGCGTGCGTCGTCTCGCCGGCTTCTTCGTCGGGGATGCCGCCGATACGAAGCGGCGCGCCCGTTTCGGTCTCGAATTGACCCTCCATGGCGGCCAGCTTGACCGGCTGGGCCTGGGCGGTGTCTTTGGCGATGACGTCGCCCATGATTGGCTGGGCGATGGAGGTGACCAGGGCGATGGCCAGCGCGATGCTGGCGGCGTGGCGGTGGAACAGGTTGTCTTTGTCGCGCAGCAGCATCGCCCCGTGGATGCCCAACACCACGAAGGCGACGGCCTGGAAGGCGGCGATGACCATGTGGAAGCATTGGCTGAACCACATCGGGTTGAACATCGCCTCGAACCAGTCGATGTTGACGAATTGGCCGTCGACGTAGTCAAAGCCCGCCGGCGCGTTCATCCAGGCGTTGGCCGTGGTCACGAAGATACCCGACAGGGTTCCCGAGATGGCCACCATCAACCCGCAGGCCCAGTGCCATTTGGGCGGGATCTTGTCCCAGCCATACAGCCACAACCCCAAAAAGATGGCCTCGGTGAAGAACGCAAACCCCTCCATCGAGAAGGGCATGCCGATGACCGGGCCGGCGTGCTCCATGAACGTCGGCCATAGAAGGCCGAGCTCGAAGGAGAGCACGGTGCCGGAGACGGCGCCCACCGCGAAGATGATCGCGGTGCCTTTGGCCCAGCGCATGGCCAGCTCTTTGTAGACGGGGTCGCCGGTGCGAATCCATTTGCCCTCGGCGATGATCATAAACAACGGCATCGCCATGCCGACGGCGGCGAAGATGATGTGGAAGGCGAGGGACATCGCCATCTGGGCGCGGGCGGCGAGCAGATCTTCCATGGTGCTTCCAAAAAGCTGTCTGGAACTCCGGAATCTTGCTGACAAACGTGCGCAGCGACGACACGTCGTCAATGTTTAGCTGGCCCGTTGGTTCAGATGGTCTTGAACTTAGAAGGTTTCAAAATTATCTGATTCGTGATTTGGCCTCAGTGGATGCACGTCTGCGGGCACTCACGCTCCAGGTTCTTCTGGAAGCGCAGGTAATCCCCGAAGATCTCGACGCCGAAGACGCCGGCGTCAGCAAACGGGAGCGGCTCGCCGGCGCACAGGTCTTCGATGACGAACTCCCGGCCGCGGAAGGTGCCGCGCAGGTAGAAGGGGCGGACCTCGTCGCGGCACCAGTTGCGGCGCATCTGCCGGAATTGCGGGGGGCTCCACAGTTGCTCGAGCACGATCTGCTCGTATTCGACGATGTGGCCGGGCTCGGCGAAGTAGGTCTCCTCGACCCGGATATAGTCCTCGGTCAGGCGCACGGACTCGGGGAAGACGAGGCTGTTCCAGCAGCCACGGTCGATGCGCAGGTTGCTGACCATGGCGCCGGCGTGTTGGTACTGTACCCCCAAGTACGGCGTGAGCCCGTTGAGCGCGAAGAAGCCGACCACGGCGACGACCGGCCACAAGCGAGTTCGGCGGGGAGGCTTCGGGTGGGGGGCGCGGTCGGGCCTCCACGTCTCTTTTTTCCACAGCGGAAACGCCACTGACAGCGTGAGCAGGAGCCCCCAGAGAAGCCACTCTCGGGGAATCATGGTCCACTCTGGTAGGTTGTTATGGGCGAGCAGGCTCGCCGTCGTCAAAAGCGCGGCGGTCATGCCAAGGATGGGCCAGTGGCGGGCGAGTACCGCCCTGAGCCTGCTCACATCTTCGAGACGTAAAAAGGCAGCATGTCCCACCAGCATCACGAAGACAAAGGCGGGGGCCATGGTCAACGTGAGCGGTATGTGAAACGCGGCCATCAGCGTCCAAGCCACGTGTCGACGTCCCAGGAGGTAGAACAAGGCGATTCCGCCCTCCGCCAGAAGCACCAACCAAGGGGCCAGTTGCATCATAGGCATGGGGAGGACGTCGAGCGGTAAGTTCCAGTAGGTGAACAGCTCGTCGAGGCCGTAAACCGCACAACTATATTGCGGATCGAGAAATTCGCGGTTGATTTTGTGGAGGACTGCGAGCAGATAGGTCACCACGGTCACGCCCCGAAAGACCGACAGGAACGTCCATTCGCCGAGCGCAAGGCGCATGTCGGCCGGATCTTGCCGACCGGATGTGCCACTGTCGGTTGTCGCGGGGGCGGTCTGACGCAGCGCGTCGAAGATGAGCGAGAAGCCGGCGGTCGACGCAAAAAGCAGTAGGATGAGCGACTGGGTGAGCTGGTCGCGATGAAAGAAGAGCGGGATGGCGAGTCCTACGGCGCTCAGAAGCCATCCCACGGCGGCCTTACGCCAGCACAAAAGGGCGAGGCCGACGAGGTAGACGACGTTGGCGAAGAGCCACTCGAGTTGCCAGGCATCGGCCAGCCACAGATGGCAGGCCGAGGCGAAAACGAAGACCCACGTGACGATGCGCCCCACCAAGCTTTGAGGGCCCCACAGGGCGACCTCCAGCGGACGGTCGCGGCGCAGCGCGGCGATGTCGATTTGGGGCTCGTCATCCATTAGTGGTCAATCACTTTTGCATCGGCTCTTTTCGTGCTATGAGTTCCGCCGCAACGGTCCCCCGGACGGGTCAGCAGAGACTGAACCCCCCATTTGCCGGAGTCTTGAGATGTTCTCACTGAAAAAAGCATTGAGATCGGGAGTCGCGCGCAAGCTTATCAACGGTGTGACTGCCCTTGGTTTGGTCGGCTTTATCGTCGTCCACCTTCTAGGAAACCTGGCCATCTTCGCGCCAGACAAGGGCGAGGCGTTCAACGCCTATTCCGCCGCGCTGCACGACTTGGGCATCGGTCTGTATGTCCTCGAAATCGGCCTGCTCGCCTTCTTTGGCTTCCACGCGTTCTACGGCATCAAGCTGTGGTTGCAAAACCGAAAGGCGCGTGACCAGCGCTACGCGGTCAAGCAGAAGTCGAAGCGTGGCCCCAGCAAGTTCAACCTGGCGTCGGTCAACATGGCGCTGTCGGGCTTGATTTTGCTGGTTTTCGTGGTCGTGCACGTCGCCCAGTTCCGCTTCGGGCTGTTCACCGACACCGCACAGTACGAGAATACCGGACCGACCGGCAAGGTCTTTGACCTGTACGGCTTGGTGGTCGACACCTTCGCGCATCCCGGTTGGGTGGCGTTCTACTGCGGTGCGGTGCTCTTCCTGGGCTTCCACCTGCGCCACGGCGCCTGGAGCATGCTGCAGACCCTCGGCGCCATGAACTCGAAGTGGTCCCAGGCCATCTACGGCATCGGCGCGCTGATCGCGGTGCTGCTGGCCGCCGGCTTCTTCGTGCTGCCGCTCTACATCTACTTCTTCATCCACTGAGCCGTCCCATGAATCAAAAGAGTAGTCCCATGAAGACGCTGGATTCGAAGATCCCGGAGGGCCCGCTTCACGAGAAGTGGGACAATCGCAAGGCGGAGTACAACCTCGTTGCTCCGAATAACAAGAAAAAGCACAACATCATCGTTGTCGGCACCGGCCTGGCGGGCGCAGCGAGCGCTGCTTCGCTCGCCGAGTTGGGCTACAACGTCAAGGCGTTCTGCATCTCGGACTCGCCGCGACGCGCCCACTCGATTGCGGCGCAGGGTGGCATCAACGCCACCAAAAACTACCCCAACGACGGCGACAGCATCTGGCGGCTGTTCTACGACACCATCAAAGGTGGCGATTACCGCTCGCGAGAGGCGAACACCTATCGGCTGGCCCAGCTCAGCTCGAATATCATCGACCAGGCGGTCGCCCAGGGCGTGCCGTTTGCGCGTGAGTACGGCGGCGAGCTCGCCACCCGCTCCTTCGGTGGTGCGCAGGTGTCGCGTACGTTCTACGCACGTGGCCAGACCGGCCAGCAGCTCTTGTTGGGCGCCTACGGCGCGCTGATGCGCCAGGTCGACGAGGGCAAGTGTGAGATGTTCACCCACCGTGAGATGCTCGACCTGGTCGTCGTCGACGGCCGGGCCCGCGGCATCATCACGCGCAACCTGTGGACCGGCGAAATCGAGCGCCACAGCGGCGACGCGGTGGTCTTGTGCACCGGCGGCTACGGGCGTGTCTACTTCCTGTCGACCAACGCGTTCAACTCCAACGGCACCGCCGCCTGGCGCTGTCACCGTCGCGGGGCGTTCATGGCGAACCCCTGCTACGTGCAGATCCACCCGACGTGCATCCCCTCGTCGGGTCACTACCAGTCGAAGCGTACCCTCATGAGTGAGAGTCTGCGCAACGACGGTCGTGTGTGGGTGCCCAAGAACAAAGCGGACGTCGACAAGCCTCCGCACCAGATTCCGGAGAAGGACCGCGACTACTACCTGGAGCGCAAGTACCCGGCCTTCGGTAACTTGGTGCCGCGTGACGTCGCGTCGCGTAACGCCAAGTACATGGTCGACGCGGGCTTGGGTGTCGGACCGCAGCACAACGCGGTCTACCTCGACTTCAGCCACGCCATCAAAGAGCAGGGCCGTGATGCCATCAAGGAGAAGTACGGCAACCTGTTTCACATGTACCACAAGATCACCGACGAGAACCCGTACGAGCAGCCGATGCGCATCTTCCCGGCCGTTCACTACGTGATGGGCGGTCTATGGGTCGACTACAACCTGATGAGCAACCTGCCGGGACTCTTCGTCGCCGGTGAGGCCAACTTCTCGGACCACGGCGCCAACCGCCTGGGCGCCAGCGCCCTGATGCAGGGCCTAGCCGACGGCTACTTCATCGTCTCGCGCGCGGTCAGCAACTACCTGGCCGAGAACCGCTTCGAGATCACCGACGTGAGCACCGACCAGGGTGAGTTCAAAGAGGCTGAAAAAGAGGTCCGCACGGGCATCGACAAGCTTCTCGAGCTCAACGAGAAGGCCAAGGCGAAGCCGGCCGACCAGCAGCGCACGGTCATGGACATCTACCGTGACCTGGGCGAAATCATGTGGGACAAGGTTGGCATCGCGCGCACCGGCGAGGGCCTCAAGAAGGCGCTCGAAGAGATTCCGAAGCTTCGCGAGGAGTTCTGGTCGGGCGTAATCATCCCCGGCGATGACGACACGTTCAACAAGTACCTCGAGGTCGCCGGCCGCGTGGCCGACTTCCTCGAGCTCGGTGAGCTGATGGCCCGCGACGCGCTCGAGCGCGACGAATCGGCCGGCTGTCACTTCCGCGAGGAGCACCAGACCGAGAAGGGCGAAGCGCTGCGTGACGACGAAGCCTACGCCTACGTCGCGGCCTGGGAATACCAAGGAATGAACGAAGCGGAGAAGCTGCACAAAGAGCCGCTCGAGTTCGAATTCGTCAAGCTAAAGCAGCGTAGCTATGAGTGATACGAGCGGCAAAGACAGCCTCCAAGTACAGAAGGCTACCGGTCAAGGAGTACGAGCCATGGCTCAAGGAATGACCCTGCATCTGAAAGTTTGGCGCCAAAAAGACGCCAACTCGCCCGGCAGGCTCGAGTCGATCACCGCCGAGGACATCACCGGCGACATGTCGTTTCTCGAGATGATGGACCTGGTCAACGAGCGCCTGGTCCAGGACGGCAAAGAGCCCGTCGAATTCGACAGCGACTGCCGCGAGGGTATCTGCGGCACCTGCGGTCTGACGATCAACGGGCAGGCCCACGGCCCCGAGCGCGGCACCGCGGTGTGCCAGCTGCACATGCGCAGCTTCTCGAACGGCGACACCATCGTCATCGAGCCGTTCCGCGCCCGCGCCTTCCCGGTCGTCAAAGACCTGGTCGTCGATCGCGCAGCGTTCGACCGCATCATCCAGTCGGGCGGCTACACCTCGGTGACCACTGGCCCGCACGCCGACGCCAACACCCACCTGGTGCCCAAGCCCGACGCCGACCGCTCGTTCTTCGCGGCGACCTGCATCGGCTGCGGCGCCTGCGTGGCGGCTTGCCCGAACGCGTCGGCCTCGCTGTTCACCAGCGCCAAGCTCACCCAGTACGCGATGCTCCCGCAAGGCCAGGCCGAGCGCGAGATTCGCACGATCCGCATGATCAACCAGATGGACGAGGAGGGCTTCGGCAACTGCTCGAATATCGGAGAGTGTTCGGCGGTCTGCCCCAAGAATATCGAACTCGAGAATATCTCGCGCATGCGCCGCGAGTACCTGCGCGCCATCTTCAAGATGGGCGGTCAGGCCGAGCACACCGACTGAGCAGTCGTTGTACGAGCACAAAGAAAAACGGCGGCCGGGGCAACCCGGCCGCCGTTTTTTTGTGTCGAGCGCTTAGCGCTTAGTACGCTCCCGGCTCTCTCGGGTACTCGTCGTCATCGTCGTCATCGTCGTCGCCGCTCTCGTCGGCTTCGACTTCGCCTCTGGGAAAGTCGTACTGCTCGGAAGGCGTCTCCCAGTCGAAGTTGATCGGCTCTTCGACGACCGGCTCGTAGCTGTCGTCGTCATCGTCGTCGTCGTCGCCGGGCATCGGCGTTTCGCCGTCGTCGTCATCGTCGTCGTCGCCGGGCATCGGCGTTTCGCCGTCGTCGTCATCATCGTCGTCGTCGCCGGGCATCGGCGTTTCGCCGTCGTCGTCATCGTCGTCGTCGCCGGGCATCGGCGTTTCACCGTCGTCGTCATCGTCGTCGCCCGGGGTCGGCGTTTCGCCGCCGTCTTCGTCGGCCACGCAGATGGCGGTGGTGCAGGCGGTGCAACCGGCGTCTTCAGCGGTCACCGGCTCGGTCGGGCACGTCTGGGAGTTGTCACCAGTGACGATGTCGCCGCCCAAATTGTCGATCTCGGCCACGAGCTCGTCGACGGTGCACTGAGCGAGCTCGAAGTTATGGATGGCGATGAAGTCGCCGTTGACCCACTCGAGGCACGACATGTCCAGGTGTGACAGCTGCGGGTTGCGCTCCAAGACCACGTCGCCCCACACGGTGGTGAGCACCGGCGCTGCCAGGCTCTTCAGGCCACCGTTGAAGTGGACTTTGAAGTCACCGTTGACCACGACCAGGCTCGGCAGGCAAAGGCATTCGAGGCCGTCGCTGTGCTCGAAGATGAACGTGCCCATCACGCAGGTCAGCTTGGGCAGCTCGAGGTTGGTCAGCGCGTCGTTGCCCGCGAAGATGAGGTCGTCGCCCACGCCGAACAGGCTCTCGAAGCTCGCCGACTGGAGCGCCGGGTTGCCGAAGACGTGCAGGTAGCCCGAGACCTCGCGAAGCGTGTCGAACGAGATGCTGGTCAGCGCCGAGTTGCCCTCGACGACCAGGCCTTCGCCGGTCTCCTCGAGGTTGGGCAGGCTGATATCTTGCAGCGCGGTGTTGTCGGCGATGCCGATAAAGCCGCCGGTGCTTCGCAGCCCGCTCAGCGCGCTCAAGTCGGTGATGTCGTCGGTGTCTTGAACAAACAGGTGATTCTCGACGGTAAAGCAACTCAGCCCGTCGAACTGGGCCAGATCGGACTGCTGGCTGATGTTGACCGTGCCCGCAATCACTTGGCAACCATCTTGGCCGTCGTCGCTGCCGGTCTGCGCCGCCGACTGCGACGCGCTGGGCGCCGGCGTCGGATTGGGCGAGGTGTCGGCCTCACCGCAGGCGCTCGCGCCGGCGGTCACCAGCGACAAGACAGCCAAATACACTAAGCTTCTCAAACTCGCGTTCCTCATGTCATCCCCCTTAGAGGAAGGTAATGCGACATCATCTGTGTCGTTGACCCGCCACGCGGAGCCGGCCTGGCTCCGGCGGTAGATGTGCCGGGGTGTCGTCGTTTAGGCGACACCCTACTACATGTCATCGTTCACCAATGAACTTAAGGCGACTGCAGAGTCTGGAAACCCCCGTGGACGCCGATAGCCTCGAAGTGCGCCGCGCAGCGCGCCTCAGCCTCCGTTTTGGTTGCTCGTGCTTGACGCGGGCCCGCCAAGTTCCTTAAAAATGTGCAGATTTTGGAACAACTACCCGATGTCTCGAGGAGACGTAATGAAAGGAAGTCAGGTCAAGTTTGTCATCGCTCTGCTCGCGCTGAGCGTCTTTGGGGTCACCTTCGGCTCGGGATGTGCGGCCATGCGCGCCTCGGCCGCTCGCCAGGCCCACATCAACAAGATGACCAAGCAGCACGTGTACTCGATGCCCTGCGAGCAGGTCTGGCCGACCGCGCGGCAGTTGCTGTTCACCAACGGCTTCTCGGTCAAAGACACCGGCGAGGGCACGACCATGACCCTCGAGACGGAGTGGGCCTACCAGGGCCAGAGCTCGTCGCGCTACCTCGTGCAGGGCATCGAGCCGACCGAGAGTCAGTGCAAGGTCAACTTCACCAAGAACACCCGCTCGCAGAACAACCACACGAGCACGAACCGTGACCTCGACATCGAGTGGCAGCTTCTGCAGAAGGTCGACCAGGAGAGCGCCCAGAAGATCCTTCAAGAGGCGGAAGTCAAGGCCAACGCCGCTTCGGCTAGCTGATTGGAAGCAGGACCGAGCACCACAGCTGAGCAAGCAGCAAAAAGCCCCCGTCGGCGAGTCCGGCGGGGGCTTTTTGCGCGTTGGGCTTGTGTGGGGGGCGTATGTACGAGACGAGGCTTCGAATGTGGGGATTATTCGGGACTGCCGAAGACATAGAAGCGGGCGCGCAGCACGAGTCGCTCTCCGTCGTCGTGCGGCTCGATGACGAACTCGGCGGGGACGAGCGGGCGGTCGAGATCGAGCATCTGGGTGACGAAACCGAGCAGATCGGCCGGTTTGGCCGCTGCTTCGAGTCCGTAGAGCTTCGGCGCCACGCTCTTCCACCCCTGGGCGGCGACAGGTCGCTGACGCAGCTCGGTGATGTCGGTGGCGAAGCCCGAGGCGGTCTCGGCGAGGTCCTCGAGCACCTCGCCAATCTGGGCGCGGCGCGGGATGACGCGCCCGACTTCTTTGTATGACTCGGAGGTGACCAGCTGGTTCTCCAGGTTGTAGAGGTCTTGGCGAAACCCGTACTGGTCTCGGCGCACCGCGAGCACGAACTGGCGGCCGTCGTCGAAGCGCGGCAACTCGACATCCACCGCCATGGGTGTGTGCAGGCCCTCGGCGGTGGCCGTAGCCGTGCCGGACCAGACCGTGGTCTCTTTCGACGTGCTGCGCTTCTCGTCGAGCGTAGCCGAGCCCATGCAGCGCGCGAAGGCTTGCTGGACGCCGTCGATGGTGGCCTCGTCCGCAGACGCCAACGTCCAGTCGGTGCGACCGTCGCCCAAGATGCGCACTCTCTCGATGTCGAGCGCATCGACGTCTCCGTCGACCGGCCCGCGGAAGGTGAGCATGGCAGTTTGCAGCGGGCGGGTCTGGTCGTCGGGGGCCGCCTCGAGGGGCTGGGTGTAGGCCCGGGTCAAGCAAAGGGAGGCGCGCAGGGCGCGGGCGTTGCGTTCGCGCAGCGTGTCGGCCAACACCATGCGATCGTAGCGGCCGGCTATTTCGTAGTAGAGAGTGCGGATTCGCTCGTAACGGTACCAAGACATGTTCGCCAGCAGTGAGCGCGACACGCCCTCGGGGAGACCGTCTTTCTCTTCCCACGTGATCAGCCCCGACTCATCGGGGGCCTCTCCCAAGCCGACGAGTTCGGCCCGCGCAGACTCGGCGAGCTTGGCCAGCCATGTGGCCGCGTCGAACTCTTCGGAGAGCTCGAGCTGGTAGAAGTCGACGATGAGTTGCTCGCCGCCCACGCGTGCGGAGAGCCCGTGATAGTCGGCGACCTGGCGCATGACGTAATTCAAGTCTGCGCCGTCGGCCAGCGTGGCGCGCAGGGTGGTGCGCTGCCAGTCGCCCACTCGAGACGCGCCCAGCGCTTCAAATTGGGTCGCGTTCGTCTCGCTCTGGGCCTGGGGCGACGAATCACCGCCGAAGCTGCACAAGCTGTCGGCATATTCGTCGAGGGGGCGCGCCTTTTTGGCCGGAAAGAGCTCGGGGCCGAAGTCGACGCCGCGCAACGGGGAGGCGAGTGCCTCGGTGGGCTCGAGTCGAAAAGTGATCGCGTCGTCTTCGTCCTTGCTGGCCTCGGCCACGCCGAAGTCGATGCGCGAGGCATCGCTCACGCGGGCGAGAAACTCGGCGAGGTCACGCCAACTTTGCGCGCGCCCAGCGATGCGCAGCCCCTCAACGTCCGCGCTGACCTCGAGCCCCTCGATACTCGTCGACTCCCAGCTATCGCGCCAGCCATGCCGCCGGTGCAATCGTTGGTCGGCCTGGCTCGACTTGGCCACCTCGATGGCTCGGATGACGCGGTCGAATTGGTGCAGCTGACCCTGAGCGCGGTCGAATCGCGCGCGCTGGATGGCACAGGCATTGATGCGCTTGGCGAGCTTCGTTCGCCGTGCCTGCTCGGCCACACCGTCTTGGTCATCGCCGCCGTCGCCTCCCGTCGACGCGCAGCCGGCACAAAAAAGCACCGCGGCGCATAGCCAGGTCAGGCGAGACGAGAGCTTGTGGTCGGAGTCGCTTGGCATCGGTGATCGCCGGGTCGCATGAACGCTGGTAAATCCTTGCCCAAAGCGTACTGGGCCAGTCTCGACAGGGCAAGCAGATCCCACTGCTGCGACCGGGCCTTGCATGCGCCGCAGCCTCCCTTGCGGGCCATGCCATGGTGGTTACCCCTTGATCGATACGGAGGTCGAAAATCACCGAAATCCGGACACCAGGAGGAGACGATGAGTCCAACGGGAATCAAATCGATGGACCGTGAGGTCAACGTCGCGATGGAGTGGATCATCGACGCCGAGAACGAGTTCGGCTGGGATGATCGTCAGAAGACCTTCCAGGCTGTGCGAAGCACGCTACACGCCCTGCGCGACCGGCTGACCCTCGAAGAGGCCGCCGACCTGGGAGCGCAGTTGCCGACCTTTTTGCGAGGTGTCTACTTCGAGGGCTTCCAGCCCCAGAAGCTACCGGTCAAGGACCGCGACGTGGAAGACTTCTTGGGCCACATTCGCCAAGAATTCAAGCAGATGCCGGTCGTCGACGCCGAGTTGATCGCCAAGAAGGTCTTCAAGGTGTTGTGCGACCACGTCTCCAAAGGGGAGATGGAAGACGTCATCGGCATGTTGCCCCACGACTTCGACTACTTGTGGGAGGAAGGCCAGGTGAAGAGGCCCAGCTCGACCTGACCGATGGGAGCGTCTTGGGCGCAGGCTCAGAATAGATACTGAACCCGCGCGCCTAGTTCTTGGTACCCGTTCCACTCTTCGAATTGGTCGACGCTGCTCAGCCGCGAGTTGGTGTCGTAGGTCAGACGCACGTCGAGCACGTCGACCGGCGTGGGCACGTCGAGCCACAGCTGCAGCCGGGCCAGGTGGTCGTCCAGGTCGAGGATGTCGGTGACCTGCTCCTGGCGTCGGTCGCGCCCCGTGATGCCCCAGTAGCGTCCCCACTGGAACTCCCCGCCGAGACCCAGTCGGCCCCAATAAAACTGCAGCCGTGGCCGAATCGTCGCACCGTAGCCGAAGTAGTACCCTTTGTTCGACAGATCCGAGCGCAAGCCCTCGGTGCCGAAGCGGGCGGCGAACTCGGGGAAGGCTTGCGACCGAATGGCGACGAAGTCCCCGTAGCCGGCCAGCTCGAAGCGCGCCTCGAGGTCACCTGCGAACATCGTAAAGTCGAGCGCCGGGCCCAAAATATGGACCAGTCCGCGTTGGTCTTCGAGCAGCGGGGCGTCGAAGTTTTCGACCTGATAGGCCGTCGCGCCGCCGATCGCGAGGCTGTAGCCGCGGCGCTCTCCCTCTTCGACTTGGATGTCCTGCTTGTAGAACCCGAACAGGATGGCTTGGGCGAAGAGGGCCATCTCGGTCACGCCGTCGTCGCCCACGCTCATCTCGAGGTCGAGGCGTGTGAAGTTGCCCTCGCCAAAGTAGTGGTCGAATTGACCGGGCCGTCGGTAGCCCGGCATGGCCACAAGCTCGGTCGAGAGGCCGAAATTGGCGTCGACGTTGCCGGACACCGTCGGAGACTCGCCGCGCGAGACGGCGCCGGCGAAGAGGCGAAAGTCGGGCCAGTACACCCGCTCGTTGGGCGTGGGGATCAACTCGCCGTCTTTGCGATCGTAGTAGTTGTGCACCCAGCGTGGTGCACCGAAGATTCCGGTCAAGATGCGCTGGTCGAGCTCGCCGGCCGAGTAGGGGCTGTTGAAGTACTCGCCCAGGTGATAGCCCACCTCGCCCAGCGCCATGCCGGCGACCGATGTGGTGATCTGGTCGTTGATGCTCACCTGCTCGGGCAGCTCGAGCACGTACTCCCACAGCGTCGAGCTCATCAGCCCGATCATATACGAGGGCGCCACTCCGAAGTCGTTGGTTCGCGCGAAGATGTAGTACCCCATGCCCGCCAACGGGTGCCACATCTGGTTGAACAAAAACGTGTTGTCGTCGAAGCGAATCAGCTCGGTCGTCGAGAACTTGCGCTCGACGCCGTCGAGCGAGATCTCGAAGAACCAGTCCTGCTGGTTGAAGTCCTTCTGGGCGATGTACCAGACCCCGCCGAGGAGCAATTCGGTCATCACCTCGACGATCATGCGCCCGAAGTTGCGGTTGGGGTCACGGCCCAGAAAGACGTCGTACTCGTCCTCGAAGTTGATCCAGCGCCCGTCCGTGCTCAGGTACATCTCGCCCTTGAGCGGCGGCTCGCGTTCGACCTCGAGCGTGGCCACCTGACAGACGGGGAGGGTGATTTCGGTCAGCGTGGCGGCTCCGGCGGCGCTGATGGCGCGGCACTCGGTGAGTCGGTCACTTCCTTCGGGTGGGGTCGGCCATTCGGACGGCGGGTTCGCTCCATACGCGCTCGGCGCCCAGAGCAGCGCCGTGAGCGCCAGACAAACCATTACGACATGATACAAACGATACTGCATAGCGGGGCCAATATGTGACCGATGGGGTCATCTTCAACCAAGAAGGCGTCGGAGTGGAGCAAGAGCCTACCGTCGGGGCTCGCGCCGAACGCCTTGGGCGCCCAACTCCAACGGGATGTGGCGTACTCCGGGGGGAAGGTTCTGCAAGAAGGATTCCCACGCGGCATCGACGGGGCCGAAAGCCAGGGAAAAGTCGCCGCCGCCGGCTCCCGACGGCTTGACCGCGATGGATGCAGCTCGGGCGGGCTTGCGAAGCGCGCGGTGGGCGTCGATGACGATGGGCGCGCCGATTTGCTCTCCGAGTTTGGTGAGCGCTTCGTCGGCGGTGGCCGCGAGCTCGACAATCTCGGCCGTCCGCCCTCGGGCGAATGCTTCCAGCGCCTCCTCGGCGATGGCTGAAGTTCGGCACAGCGCGCGTTGCGTTGGGCTTGGCGCCTCTTGGAGGGCCTCTTCGCAGCAGCGCACGAAGCTCGTCGAGCGCGCAGGGCTTTCGAGCCAGAGCGCTTCGATGCGCAGGTCGTCGGGGAAGGAGAGGGCGCTCGAGACTTGGGCGTCGTCGGTGGTGACGTCGGCTGCGATGTCCTGGGGCACTTCGCACGCCGAGAACGGCGCGACGGGCTCGACGAGGCGGTAGGCGATGACGCCGCCGAAGGTCGACGAGGCGATGTCTGCGCCGCTCCCGCGGCCGCCCTGCAGGCTCCGGTGCGCGCGGAAAGCGTGCTCGAAGATGGCGGCGCGAGTTTTCGGGGCAATCCTTTCGTCGATAGGTTCGTCGCTCGAATCGAGCATGCACGCGGCGGTCAACGCGACGGTCGACGCAGCCGACGAGCCGAGTCCGAGCTTCTCGCCGGTCACATCGTCGAAGACGCTGCGCACGTCGGCGCTCAGCTGCGCCAACTGATATTGGCTGTGTCCGTGGGCGTCGAGTTCGGCGAGCACCTCACGCGGAAGCACGCCGGCGTCGTCCATCTGGGCGCCGACGACCTCGTAGCCGCTCGCTTCGGCTTGTCGATGGGCGAGCACGCGCCGGTCGGCGGCGGCCACGATGGACCAGCCGCCGGCGAGCACCCCGTACTCTCCGAACAAGAAGAGCTTTCCGGGCGCCGAAGTCGTCAAACTGCTCGAATGCATGGGCTCAGTCGGTCTCTTCGATGAGTCGTGCGCCTTCGCCGGGGTGGGTCACCAGCACGTCGCGCACGCCGTCGGTGTCGCGGAGCAGCAGCTCGCAATCGGTCTGGGACTCGGCGGGGCAGAAGACTTTGACCTGCGGGCCGGCGTCGATCGTAAAGAAGACCGGCAGGCCCTCTTTGCGCGCCTTGCGCACCCGGTGGATGAGGTCGACGGTGGTGCCGTTCCAGTAGATGATGCCCGGCTCGGCAGCCATCGCCGAGGCGTGCATGCGCAGGCAACTCGCCTCGGCGATACGCGCGAGCTCGTCGAAGTCGCGCTGCTCGATCGCCGCGCGTGCCCACTCGACGTCGAGCGAGACCGAGTCGACCCACTGGTCGTAATACGGCGAGGTCTGGTGCGTGCGCGTCATCCCCTCGGTCGAGCTGATATCCTTCTCGCCATGCGCGGTGACCGCGATGACGCAGCGAAGATCCCAGTGGTCGGCGCCGCAAATCGGCTCGGCGTAGGCGTCTTGGCCATCCTCACGGGTCCCTGCACGCATTTCGGCGAAGCCGCCGAAGATGCTACGCGCCGCGGAGCCCGAGCCACGCCGCGCGAGCGCCGAAAGCTCCGAGTCGGACAGGTCGAGTCCCGCCGCGTGCGTCGCCGCCACGGCGAGCGCGGCAAAACCCGACGCCGACGAGGCGAGGCCTGCGCCCGTGGGAAAATCGTTGTGGGAGACGACGCGCGCGTGCTCTCGGATGCCGGCCCGGTTGCGCACCAGGTCGAGGAAATGAGCGACGCGGTCGTATTTAGGCCCCTGATCGACGAGGTTGTCGTTCAACTCGACTACGTCGGCGTCGATGCCCCCGTCGAAGCTCACTGTCGTGCGCGTCTCGAGCCCGCCCAGGGTCAACGACACGCTGCCGGCTGCGGGCAGGTTGTACTCGATATTTCGCTTTCCCCAGTACTTGACCAGGGCAATATTCGGATGCGCAATCGCCGTCGCTTTCATATGCCTACCAATCTCAATGGTGCTAGGGGCTCCTCCCCGCGGCGTCCAGCCGGGGGGAGGTGTCGCGCGTTCGAGCGCGACGGAGGGGCCGCGTCAACAATCAAGGGACTCCAACCCTCATCACCCACCAATCGTTACTTCAAAACCTTCCCAACCCGCTTTTTTCCACGCCGCGAGTACTTCGTCGGCGCCGTCGGGGGTGAGCGCGAACACGCATCCGCCGCCGCCGGCGCCGGTGAGCTTGGCGCCCAAGGCGCCCGCCTGGCGGGCGGTGTGGCAGGCCGCGTCGATGGCGGCGGTGCTCACGCCCAGCGCGCACAGCGCGCCGTGGTTGATCTCCATCAACTCGCCCACCCGCGACCAGTCGCCTTCGCGCAGGGCCTCGGTGGCCGTGCGCGCGGTGTCGCCGACGAGCATGTTCAGGTAGTCGACCAGTTGGCCTTCGCGCCTCTTGCGCGCGGCGACCTTGCCGACCATCTCGGCGGTCGAGGCGGCGGGGCCGGCCTGACATACCGCCAGCGTCAAGGGCGGCGCCTCGACGGGCGCGGCCTCGATGCGCTCGCCGCGCGAAAAGAAGATCAAGCCGCCTTCGGTGGCCGCCAACTGGTCTATCCCCGACGGATTTCCGTGGAAGACCTCTTCGCTGGCGCGAACGGCGTCGTCGACGCGATCGGGCTCGCCAAAAAGCTCGCCCACAGCGCGCGCGGTGGCGACCGCCATGGCCGCCGAGCTTCCCAGGCCGACGCCCACCGGCACCTCGAGGGTGACGTCGAGATCGACCGGCGCACGGGCGTCGAATTGTTGCAAGATGGCGTGAAATGAGGCGGCGAGGGGTTCGCCGTTGGGGTCCGAGACGACGCGGTCGGCCATGACCTCGTCGTCGGCGCTTCGCAACGTGATCGTGCTCGTGTCGGCGCCGGCTGTGCGTGCGACCGAGCGGGCGCCGCGCGGCAGACCGGCCACCACGGCGGGTTTGCCGTAGACCACGGCGTGCTCGCCGAAGAGGATCAGCTTGGCACGACCGCTGCCGCGCGCCTCGGACACGGAGTTCGACATAGGCTTACAGCATTCCCGGGACGATGCCGCCGGGGCGGATGTCGACGTGGATCTCGTCGTCCAGCTCGTCGAGGCGCTCTTCGAGGAAATCGCAGGTGCGCTCGAAGTCGTCCTGGTCGGAGATGCACAGCAGCACGTGCTGCAGGTGCTCGGAGCGCGGCAACTCTTCGTTGGTGATGCGCCAGAACAGGTCGAGGAAGTCGTCGATCGGAAAGCCGGCCGTCTCGGTGCCCAGCGGCGGAAAGGCCAGGCTGTCGAGCTCGATGTCCTCGGCCAGGTCGTAGGCGTTGAGGATGCAATTCGAGATCAGGCGCTTGTTGATGCGCTTGGCGCCCAGAATCGACACGTGAATCAGCGTCTTGACCGGCAACTGACCGGCCTCGGTGTCGATCGCCTGACCCGGCTCGAGCCGGTTGTTGCGCAGTCGGCTGCGCCGCATGTGCAGCGTCTGCTGGATGAACGGCCCGGCGCGCCGCGAGATCTGTTGGCTCACCCCGCGGTTGAGAATCATGCCGGTATTCGACGGATTGACGATTCCGCCGCCTTGCAGCGGTAGCAGGGTGATGTCGCCCTGAGTAATGGTCAGTGTCTTGGCCATGAATGGCTCTCCGTAAGTGTAAAGATGACCTAACGGTGGGGTTTATAGGTGAAACCCGTAGATAGTGCTAGTCAAACTCCACCTCGAGCTCCAGCGCGTCGGCCAGCCGACGTTCGTACTCGTCGCGCGTGATCTCGACGGCGCCGAATTGCTCGAGGTGCTCGTTGACGAACTGGATGTCGAGCAGCGTAAAGCCGCGCTCGGCGAGGCGCTCGACCAGGTGGACCAGGCAAATCTTGGAGGCGTCGGTCTCCCGAAAGAACATCGACTCGCCGGCAAAGAGCCCGCCGACGCTCACCCCGTAGAGCCCGCCGACGAGTCGGTCGTCGAGCCACGCCTCCACCGAGTGCGCAAAGCCGAGTTCGTGCAGCTCGCTATACGCCTCGATGAGGCCTTCCGAGATCCAGGTCGACTTCTGAATTTTACGCGGCGCCGCACACTCCTCCATGACCCGCCGAAACGCGGTGTTGTAGCGAATCTCGTACGGCTCTTGGCGCACCGTCTGCGCCAGTCGACTCGGGCAGTGAAAATCCTCGATGGGCAAGATGCCGCGCGGGTCGGGGGCGTACCAGTAAATGGCGCCGTCCTCCTCCGGGTGAGCCATCGGGAAGATGCCCTGCATGTAGGCGGAAAGCAGGATGTGTGGGTTGGGTTTCTTCATGCTTTCGTAACGGGTTCGAAGGGGCAACAATTTCCTCGCCGCCCTCAGCAAGAAGGTAGGCACAGAGATGCAACATCATCCTCTCCACCCGTAGCAAGAACGTAGGCGCAGAGACGCAACATCTTCCTCTCCACCCGTAGCGAAGCGGAGGGAGGGAGAGGACCGAGGAGAGGCATCCCTTTCCACCCGTAGCGAAGCGAAGGGAAGGAGAGGGACCGAGGGAGAGGCCTTCTTGCCGACGCGTACTGTCCTCCTCCTGAATCCTCCTCCACTTCGCTTCGCTACGTGGAAGAGGCCACCCCTCCTCGGTCCTCCCCGCTTCTGAAACTGCAAAGCGGGGAGGATGCTTCACTCCTCACCCGGCGTAACCATCTTCGCCGGATCGACCACCTCGTCGAACTCCTCGGGGCTCATGTAGCCGAGCTCGTCGATGGCCTGGCGCAGCGACTTGTCCTCTTTGAACGCCTTTTTGGCGACCTTGGCAGCCTTGTCGTAGCCGATGTGGTTGTTCAGCGCGGTCACCAGCATCAGCGAGCGCTCGAGGTAGTCCTCGATCTTCTCGCGGTTGGGGGCCAGGCCCACGATGCAGTTGTCGGTGAACGAGTTGCACGCGTCGGTCAACAGACGCGCCGACTCGAGCACGTTGTGGGCGAGCATCGGCTTGTAGACGTTGAGCTCGAAGTTGCCGCCGGCGGCTGCGAAGGTGACCGCGGCGTTGTTGCCGAAGACCTGCGCGCACACCATGACCATCGCCTCGCCCTGGGTCGGGTTGACCTTGCCGGGCATGATCGACGAGCCGGGCTCGTTGGCCGGGATGGTGATCTCGCCGATGCCGCAGCGCGGCCCGCTCGACATCCAGCGCACGTCGTTGGCGATCTTGTTGAGCGCGGTCGCCAGGGTGTTGAGCGCGCCGTGGGCCTCGGCCAGGCCCTCTTTGCCCGCCAGGATGGCGAACTTGTTGGGCGCCGGGGCGAACGGGTAGCCGGTCTTCTGACCGAGCGCCTCGCAGACCTTCTCGTCGAAGCCGATCTTGGTGTTCAGGCCGGTGCCGACGGCGGTGCCGCCGATGGGCACTTCGTACAACAGGTGCAGCGCGTCGCTGACGGCGCGCAGCGAGTTGTCCAGCTGGGCCGCCCAGCCCGACAGCTCCTGGCCGAGCGTGATCGGGGTGGCGTCCATCAGGTGGGTGCGCCCGGTCTTGATGATGTCGTTGAACGCTTCGGCCTTGTCGTTGATGGCGTCGCGAAGCTTCTCGACGGCCGGGATGAGCTCCGAGTGGAAGTAGTCCACCGCGGCCACGTGCGTGGCGGTCGGGAAGCTGTCGTTGGTCGACTGGCTCTTGTTGACGTCGTCGTTCGGGTGGACCGGCTCTTTGGTTCCGATCTGGCCGCCGGCCATCTCGATGGCGCGGTTCGCGATGACCTCGTTGGTGTTCATGTTGGTCTGCGTGCCGCTACCCGTCTGCCAGACCACCAGCGGGAACTGGTCGTCGAGCTTGCCCTCGATGACCTCCTGAGCAGCGTTCTGGATGAGATCTTTCTTCTCGTCGGGCAGGTCGCCGAGTTCGCAGTTCGCCTGCGCGCAGGCCCACTTGACCAGGCCGAGCGCCTTGATCATCGGGCGCGGCATCGTGTGGCCGCCGATCTTGAAGTTTTGGAGCGAGCGCTGCGTCTGCGCGCCCCAGTACTTGTCCTCGGGCACTTCCACCGGTCCCATGCTGTCGTGTTCGGTGCGCGTTGCCATCTGTTCCTCGTCGGTTCGGGTTATGAGTCGATTCGGATGAGCGTTAGGTCCTCGTAGCGGGCACATTCCTAATGTCCAAGCTCCAACTTGGCAACCATATCCACCCCCGTAGCCTCGCGCGGGGGTGGCGGCGCGGAGGCGCCGGGGGGCAGCGCCACGGCGCCTGAATGACTCACAACCCTGCATCACTCACGACAAGGAACAATTGGCAGCCACCGAGACATTTATTACAAAGAAGTAGTCGCGCTGCTCTCCGACCTACGAGAACGCACTGTGAGCTCCAACGACTGGAATAACGCCAATCCCCCGCCAGACGCAGACGGATGGGTGGCGCCTTCCAAACGGCGCACCGACGAGCGTTCGCCGCGCCGCGCCGACTTCGCCGAGCCGCGTCCTCCCGACATCGATCTGGCTCCGCCCGAGAACTTCCCCCTGCAGCGCACCGGGCGCTCCGAGCAGCCCGTGGGCACCCGCGCCGAGACGGCCGAAAACGGCCAGGCGATGGCGATCTTCGCCCACCTGAGCATTCTGTTCGGCCTGCCCGTCTTTTTGGTGCCCCTGCTGCAGCGCAACAACGCCTTTGCGCTGCACCACGCCAAGGCCGCGGCCACCATCTACGGGCTCTTCTTGCTGTGCGCGCTCGCCTCGCTGATCACCTGCGGGCTGGGCGTGCCCCTGGCGCTCCTGTGCTACGTGCCCGCTGTCGTCGCCATCGTGCGCGCGGCGAACCTTCAGGAGGCCGGCCCCTGGGGCTTGGGCGACATGGGCGAGCGCATCTTCTCGGGCCTTGAGGTCAAACCGGACAACGACTAATGCTGTACGCGGAGCGGGGGCTTGCCCCCAGCGGAGCACGGTCAACCCGCATAAACGCATCGCCCGTACAGCCCCGAGGCTCGCCTCGGGGGATACGTGCCGATCCATCAAACGCGACCACACAAGCAGTCCCACCCCATGACAAACGAAGAAAAAGCCCAAAAAATCGGCCAAATCCTCGACGACCTCTACCCCGAGCCCCCCATCCCGCTCGACCACACCGACGGCTTTACGCTGACGATCGCGGTCTTGCTGTCGGCGCAGTGCACCGACAAGCGGGTCAATATGGTCACGCCCGGCCTCTTCGAGCTCGCCGACAACCCCTTCGACATGGCCGAGCTCTCCGAAGAGGAGATCCTCGGGGCCATCAAATCGTGCGGGCTGGCGCCGACGAAGGCCAAGCGCATCAAGAAGCTCAGCGAGATGCTCGTCGAAGAGGGCGGTGCACTCCCCAGCACCCTCACCGGTCTACAAAAACTCCCGGGCGTGGGTCGAAAGACCGCCCAGGTTGTGCTCGCCCAATGGTTCGACGTGCCGTCATTTCCGGTAGACACCCACATCCATCGCCTCGCCGAGCGCTGGGGCCTCTCCAGCGGCAAGAACGTGCGCCAGACCGAGAAGGACCTGCGCAAGGTCTTCCCCAAGGAGACTTGGAACCGGCGTCACCTGCAGATCATCTACTTCGGCCGCGAATATTGCCCCGCCCGAGGGCACGAGCCGGAGGAGTGCCCGATCTGCAAGTGGGCGGCCGAATAGTTAGTCAATACGCACAAAAAAAGAGGGCGCCTCGCATCCGCAAGGCGCCCTCTCTAGCTTTTTAGCTCCTTAGCTCTTTTGCTAATTCGCTAATTCACTCTTTCGCTCCCACCTCTACTCGTCGGTCACCATGCCCGGATCGACGTCCTGTTCCAAGGTCGTCTCGGTCGGCGATTCCTCCTCGGCAGGCGGCTCGTTCGGCTCGTAGGAGAAGGTGAGCTCGTCGTTCTCGTCGAGATCGATGATGGCCGTGCCGCCGTGCTGCAACTCGCCGAAGAGAATCTCTTCCGCCATGGGGCGTTTGATCTTCTCCTGGATGACGCGAGCCAAGGGGCGAGCGCCCAGAAGCTCGTCGTAACCTTCGTCGGCGATCCAGCGTCGGGCGGCCTCGGACAGCTCGATTTTGACGTCGCGATCCGACAGCTGGAACTCGAGTTCGCGCACGAACTTGTCGACGATCTTGACGACAACGGTCGTGGGGAGCGGCTCGAAGACCACGATTTCGTCGAGGCGGTTCCTGAATTCGGGCGGGAACCGGTTCTCGATGGCCTTCATCGACTTGCTCACGTCGACACCCTTGCCGAAGCCGACCGTCTTTTGCTGCATGTCGGCGGCGCCGGCGTTGGTCGTCATGATGACGGTGACGTTGCGGAAGTCGGCCTCACGCCCGTTGTTGTCGGTCAGACGCGCGGTATCCATCACCTGCAGCAGGATATTGAAGATATCCGGGTGCGCCTTTTCGATCTCGTCCATCAAGAGGACGCAGTGCGGGTTGTTGCGGATCTTTTCGACCAGCAAGCCGCCCTGATCGTAGCCGACGTAGCCGGGAGGCGCACCGATCAAGCGACTGACGGCGTGGCGCTCCATATACTCGGACATGTCGAATTGGACGAACTCGACGCCCAGGCCGGCGGCCAACTGACGGGCCACCTCGGTCTTACCGACACCGGTGGGTCCTGCGAACAGGAAGCTTCCGACCGGCTTTTCGGGGCGGGTCAAGCCCGCGCGGTTCATCTTGACGGCGTTGACCACCGCCTCGATGGCCTGGTCTTGGCCGTAGACGTTGTCCTTGAGCGTGGTTTCGAGTTCGCCGAGGCGCTGCTTCTCGCTGCCCTGGACTTTGATGTCCGGGATGCGTGCGATCTTGGCGACCACCTGCTCGATGGCCTCCACGTCGATGACGTTGCCGTCATACATTTCGGGATGCACGCGCCGGCGAGAGCCGACCTCGTCGATGACGTCGATGGCGGTGTCCGGAAGCGCGCGCTCCCGGATATGCTTCTGGGCCAGATGCACCGCCGTCTCGATGGCCTCGTCGGTGTACTCGACGTCGTGGTACTCCTCGTAATACTTCTTCAAGCCGCGCAAGATCTCGACGGCCTCGTCTTTGGTCGGCTCGACGATGTCGATCTTCTGGAAGCGGCGAGCCAGAGCGCGGTCGCGCTCGAAGCTCTTGCGGTACTCGTCCTGAGTGGTCGAGCCGATGCACTTGAGGCTGCCCTCGGCCAGCGCCGGCTTGAGGATATTGGACGCGTCCATGGTGCCACCGCTGGTGGCCCCGGCGCCCACGATGGTGTGGATTTCGTCGATGAACAGGATGGCGCCCTTTTTCTTCTTGAGGGCGTTCATCACCGCCTTGAGGCGCTGCTCGAACTGGCCGCGGAACTTGGTGCCGGCCAACAGCCCGCCCATGTCGAGCGAGTAGATCGTCGCCTCGCTCAACACCTCGGGGACCTCCCCGTTGGCGATTTTTCGGGCTAGGCCCTCGGCGATGGCGGTCTTACCCACGCCGGGCTCGCCCACGAAGATCGGGTTGTTTTTGCGCCGGCGGCACAGCACCTGAATGGTGCGCTCGATCTCTTCGCTGCGCCCGATCAACGGGTCGATGCGCCCTTGTTTGGCCCGCTCGACGAGGTTGGAGCAGTAGGCCTCCAGGGGCTTTTGCAGGGCTTCGGCTTCCTGGTCGTCGCCGGGAAATCCGCCGCCCCAGGAGCTGTCGGGCTCGTCGCCCTCGTCGTCGTCGCTGTCGTCGATCTTGGAGATGCCGTGCGACAGGTAGCTGACGATGTCCAGGCGGCTGACGCCCTGGTCTTGCAGAAAATAAACCGCGTGCGAGTCGGGCTCGCTGAACACGCTCACGAGCACGTTGCCCCCGTCGACTTCATCCTTGCCGGATGAGCGCACGTGCATGATGGCGCGCTGCATGACGCGCTGAAAGGCAATGGTTTGGACCGGCTCGACGGCCACGTCCTCCGGCACCGAGTCGACGTTGTTGTCCAGAAAGTCCTCCAAGTCGGCCTTGAGCTTGGCAAGATTGCAGCCGACATTCTTGAGGATCTTTCGGGTCGTCTCGTCAAAGCACAGGACGTACAACAGGTGCTCGAGGGTCAAATACTCGTGTCGGCGCTGCCGTGCTTCGCGGACAGCTGCGGACAATGCTATTTCCAAATCGCGCTGGATCATGACTCTATATCTCGGTGAGGGAGTCCGCTGTCGTCTTATCGAGCTTTGGCGAAGTTACGGCACTAAATACGTCTCGACCGTTATGCTTCGGCAGGGCTTTCCGCTGCACCTCCAGGCAGGGCGCCCATTGCTACTTTTTCACTCGGGCTCCATGGTGACCATCAGCGGATGGCCTTCCTGGCGTGCCCATTCTTTGGTCTGGTGAACCTTGGTCTCGGCCACCTCCCGGGAGTAAACCCCGGCCACACCCTGTCCCCGCTTGTGGATACGCAGCATAATCTGCGTGGCCTCTGCGGGCGACTTGTTGAAAATTACTTCGAGTGCGCGCACGACGAACTCCATGGTTGTGTAGTCGTCGTTGTGGAAGATGACTTTGAATAACCTCGGCTTTTGAGCCTTGGTCTTCGACTTCTTCTGTGTGGCGACATCACCTTGCTGGTCGTTCTGACTCACTTCCTACCAACTCCTCGAAAGCCGGATGCGTGGATGGACGCTTTCACTTCTGTACCGCCGGCGACCGGATAGGCCCTCGGAGCTTAACCCCGACCGAGAGCCTGGAGTTGTGGGGCACCGACCCTGGGGTCGATGCCGGTTCCTTCTTCAGAAACACACAAGGTGCGCCACATATTCGTCGCTTCGGCGCCTGCCACTCCCACCAGACCGTTGTCGGGGGTGAGCGGCCAGCTACGGTCGCTTCCGCGGTCTTCCCTCAATTCTATCTGTATAGAATTTCACGGGACGTTTTTCCAGCGTCCCTCCATCTCTGAGGATAAGCGCATTTTACAAAGGCCCAAACTCGTTGGGAGCAGATTGTCTCCTGTCACACCATCTTCTGTGGTGACCTGTGCGGCGGCCCGGCGACCACTGGCCGTGCCTGGACGTCCGGCCATAGGCCGGACGCGCTGCACCACAAGCCGGGCGCAGTGCATCTTCAGCTGGGGCCGGGGTTCGCCACGCTGGCCAATTGGTCGCCGCGGCTGAATCTGTTACATGAGATTCATCCTGGGGCCCATCCGTAACACAGGGAGACAAACTGTTATGCCAGAAACATTGTACGACGACCCCTTCGATTGGTTCGAGCATTGGTTCGACGAGGCCTGCCAGACGGTGTCGGCCAACGCCAACGCCATGAGCCTGGGCACCGTGTCGGCCGAGGGCCACCCCTCCATCCGCCAGGTGCTGCTCAAGGGCTTCGATGCCCGCGGCTTTATGTTCTACACCAACTATCGCTCCCAGAAGGCGCGCGAGCTCGACGAAAATCCGGCCTGCGCGCTCAACTTCTACTGGCGTGGCCTCGAGCGCCAGATCCGCATCGAGGGACTCGCCCACCGGCTGAGCCCCGAGGAGTCGGACGCCTACTTCGCCACCCGCCCTCGCGGCAGCCAGGTCGGCGCCTGGGCCTCCCTGCAGTCTCGCCCCCTGGCCAACCGGCAAGTGCTGGCCGCGCGGGTCGAGGAGTTCGAAGAGAGATTCCACGACCAGCCCGTGCCGCGCCCCGAACACTGGGGCGGCTATCTGGTGGTGCCGCTTCGCTTCGAGTTCTGGGAGGCCGAGGCGTATCGGCTGCATGACCGGTGGGAGTTTGTCCGGTCGTCGGTCGATGCGGAGGAGTGGCAGGTGGAGATGTTGTATCCCTGAACTCCCGAATACCGAACGACCTTCGATCGTTGTAAGGGCGCAAAGAATCCGGTATGCCAATTCTCAGGGAGAAGAGAAGTTAGCAGCCACTTACTACTTCGCTAAACGGACCGAAGTACAAGGAGACTGACAATGAAATTTCGTCGCAAGATTTATGTGGTCGGAGGCGATCTGACGACCTTCATCGGCAAGCATCACCCCGACTTCATCTGGAAGAAGCACCCCGACTTCGGCAAGAAGGAAAACCCGACGCTCGAAGAGCTGCTGACGCAGGCTATCAACGGGGCCTTCGAGAAGACCGGCGTCGATCCGGAGGCGATCGAGCGCGGCTTCATCGGCAACTTCGCCGGCGAGCTCTTCTCCAACCAGGGTCATATGGGCGCTTTGGCCGTGCGCGCCAACGAGAAGCTGCACGGCAAGCCGTTCACCCGCCTCGAAGGCGCGTGCGCCTCGGGTGGCCTGGCCGTGGCAGCCGGCATCGACGCGCTCAACGCCGGCCACGACGTGGTCATGGCCGCGGGCTCCGAGGTCCAGACCACCTGCAGCGCCCGCGAAGGCGCCGGCTACCTCGCCCGCGCCTCCCACTGGGAGACCGAGCGTGACATCGACGACTTCACCTTCCCGGCGATGTTCGCCCGCCGCGCCAAGCACTACAAAGAGAAGTACGGCGTGACCGACGAAGACATCGCTCACGTGACGGTCAAGGCGTACAAAAACGCCAACAAGAACCCGTACGCTCACATGCGCTCCATCGAGATGGACCTGGAGAGCGCCGCCAACGCCGGCGACCGCAACCCCCAGTTCCTGCGCAACGAAGAGCTCAAGCCGCACCTGAAAGTGAGCGACTGCTCGCAGGTCAGCGATGGCGCGGCCGCCATCATCCTGGCGACCGAAGAGGGCCTCGAGAAGCTGGGCATCGACAAGAGCGACACCATCGAGGTGCTCGCCTACGCTCAGGCGACCAGCCCGCTGGGCGACGTCGACGACTACACCGTGCTGAACAACACGATGCAGGCCGCCCAGCAGGTCTACGAGGAAGCCGGCCTCAAGCCGAGCGACATCAACGTGGCCGAAGTCCACGATTGCTTCGCGGTCACCGAGCTGCTGATGTACGAAGCGCTCGGCTTTGCCGACCCGGGCAAGGGCGCCGAGCTGGCTCGCGAAGGCGAGACCGGCATCGAGGGAAGCATCCCGGTCAACACCGGCGGTGGTCTTTTGGCCTTCGGTCACCCCGTGGGCGCCACCGGCGTCAAGCAGGTGCTCGAGATCTATCGTCAGATGAAAGGTCAGTGCGGCGACTACCAGATTCCGGAGACGCCCAAGTACGGCCTGACCGCCAACATGGGCGGCGACGACCGCACCACGGTGGCGATGGCGTTCGAGAACGTCGAGTAAGCAAAGCCTAGCTTTTCGGCGCCCCCCATCCGGCTCGCGCTGTACGACGCGCGAGGCGGATGGGGGGCCTCGCACTGCTACGCCTCACTCCCCTGAACTCCACCCAACCACCAACCTCTCCGCATGCGCCCGCGCTTCGGGCGTGTCGACGTCCTGCCACAGATGCGGCCCCACGTCCCAGAAGCAAAACGCATCCGCCGCGCACAACCTGCGCACTGCATCGGAGGTGTTGCAATCACCCCGTTCGGCCTTCTCGGCACGTAAGGCCTCGACGAAGCCGCCGCCGCACCAGAACAGCCCCACGTCGATCAGGTTGAAGACCTCGAGCTCCTTGCCGATGTCCTGGAACTCGCCGTTCGACACGGCGATTTTGTTGGCGTCGGGCATGTCGAAGATCGTGTCGAGCTTGTGGTCGACGCCGAGCATTCCTTCGATCGTGCCCGGCTCGACGGGCAAAAAGTCGCGCTCGATGCGCTCCATGAGCGCCGGGTCGAAGATGTGGTCGCTCATCGTCAACCAGAAGGGCAGGGCGCTATCGGCGCCCAGCGCCTCGACGGCCGCGTCGACCCCGGCGAGCACCGAGATGCCGTTGGAAGATTCGAAGTCGGCATTGTACGCCGCCCGAAGTTGCATCCCCTGGGGGAGGCTTCGGCTCTCGAGTGCTTCGGTCAACGCCTCGTTTTTGTAGCCGGTGACCACCGTCAGGTGCTCGACGCCAAGCCGGGCGAAATTGTCCAGGTGGTAGTCGAGCAGGCTTCGGCCACCGATCTTGGCCAAGATTTTGTGGCCCTCTTCGGGGGCCAGACGGCTTCCGAATCCGGCGGCCAAAATGACGGCGTGGGTGGTCTCGGTTTGGGCAACTGTGCTCATACTCGGCTCGGCTCGGCAATGATCTCAACCAGTGATCTCAATGGGATATATGCTGGGCGTCACCATCGCAAATGTCAGCAGTGCGGTCCAGCCCGACGACGCGCAATGAAGGGAATACAAGCGGGCAATTTGTGCGTTGGACATCACGTGGTTATACTGAAGGCAGAGGCTCCTCGCACCCAAAGGTACCGCCATGTATCAAAAGACGCCGGTGAAAGGCTTTCTCAAGGAAAGCGCTCTTTGGACTCTCTCCAATGCGCTCGGCGTAGGCGTGCCTGTGGCCGCCGTCTATATCGGCCTGCACGTGTTGATGGGCTCGCCGATGACGCGTGTGTCGATGGCGATGGCGGCGACGGCCTTGCTGACCTTGACCTGGGGAAGCTGGTCGTCGTTGGTGTGGGCCAAGAACCGCATGCTGCGCGCCTCGATGCAGATGATGACGGTGATCCCCGGCATCCTTCTGCTGCTCTTGGCCGGCTTGGGCTTCTATATCGGTCGCGGCTCGTTGCTCTTCTGGATTGCGCTTTTGGCCAACGGAGCCGGCACCATCGCCGCTTCGTTCATGCTGGCGCGCACTGTCGGAGCCACTGCCGCGAGCGACTCTCCCACCGGATACCTGACCGGTTTCGGCGTCTTCCCGCTGGTTGCCACCGGCGCTGCCGGCGGCGTGGGATACCTGTGGTACCTCTTCGTCAGCAATCCGCTGGCGACGGACTGGCGCTCGCTCTTCAGCTTCTCGTTCTTCTTCGTGACCACGTTGGCGATCGTCTTGATCTCTACGGTGGTTCCGGCCGTCACCACAGTTATCTGCCGTCAGCTGGCGGCACCCAAACAACGGTGACGACCACGCTCGCCTTTTCCACTGGAGGGGTGGCGAGCGCTGGGTTTGTTCATTAATATCAGGTGGATATTGCGAACGCGTCTGGTTGGGGCGCGTCACCGATATCATCACTCCCTAAAAAGTTTCCTTTTTCCTTTGCGAAGGGCGTTGCTCGTGTGTAGCTTGGGAAAGCTGCGCACGGTCGCTCGCGTCGAGGTTTCTGAGCGACACGTAGCATGACGACTCAAACAACCAATAGAGAGCAGGAAGTGCTCGACCACCCCTCCGACAATGCTGAGGGAGAATCTGGAGCCACGCTGACATTGGATACGGACTACGAATTGCCAGTGGTGCTCGTCGTCGATGACGAGCCTCAGATCCTCAAAGCACTGCGACGATTGCTCGCCGGGGTCGACTGTGAGGTGCGCACAGCCAGCAACGGGACCGAGGCGATCGAGGTTCTCGACTCGGAGACCGTGGCGGTGCTCATCTCTGATCAGCGTATGCCCGGGTTGAGCGGCGTGGCGCTGCTCAACTATGCGATGAAGAACCACCCCAACACCGTGCGCATCATGCTGACGGGGAACGGGGACTGGGAGACGGCGATGGAGGCGATCAACCTGGGCCAGGTGTTTCGCTTCGTGGCCAAGCCTTGGGATCACGACCAGTTCGTGCGCATCATCGAAGATGCGATCGGCCAAAACGAGTTGCTCCACTCCAAAAAGCGTTACGAGAAGCATATTCGTCAGCAGAACGCGCAGCTGCGCGAGCTCAACGACGAACTCGAAGCGCGAGTCCAACAGCGAACCCGCGAGGTGACCCAGCGCAACGAGGAGATCAGCCGGCTGTACGAGGAGCTCGAGGGCAGCTTCAACTCGACCATTCGCGCGATGCTGTCGATCATGGAGATCGGCGACATTCACATCGTCGGCCACTGTCGCAGCACCGCCGAGCGGGTGCGCAAGTTCGGCAAGCACCTGGAGCTCGACGACGAGCGTTTGCGCCATCTCGAGCGCGCCGCGCTGCTGCATTGGGTTGGCTTGATCAATGCCCCTCCGGCGATGTTCCGAAAACCGGTCAGCGACTACGATGCCGAAGAGTTGGCGACTTGGGAGTTCCACCCCACGCTAGGCCAGCAGGCCGTCGCGCGAGTTCCCGCACTCGACCCGGCCGGCAAGATCATCGTGAATTATCTACGCCGCTACGACGATCCCGCCTTCAAAGCCGATGACGGCAATTTCGATGCCGAGTTGATCGAATCTTGCTACTTCTTGAATCTCTGCAGCACCTTCGAGCGCACCCGTCGCCTCGAGCAGGAGGTCGAAGGCTTGAGCCGTGGCGCTGCCGCCGAGTGCGGACTCGCCCGGCTCCAGGCCGGCAAGGGCACCGAATTTGCGCCGAGTTTGGTCGACAAGTTCTGCTCGATGATTGCAGTGGAGTCCGGTTCCATCGAGCTGGAGCGGCAGGTGCAGCTCGACGAGCTCGAGGAGGGCATGGTCTTGTCTCGCCCCATCGAAACTGCCCAGGGCGTGCCGGTCGCACCACGCGATGTGGTGGTGACTCCCGAACTCGTCGATCGCCTCGAGCGTTTCTGCGATTCGAAGGGACTCGGCCCCATCTTCGTGCGCTCGGTGTCACGCGGCTGACATCGCGGCGTCGCCCCACCGACACCTTCATCTTCGCTCGCACCTCGTGTAAACTGGCGTCGTCTTCGACACACCACCTAACTCGAGGCGCAAACGAGGTGTTCGATGTGTACGCTGGGGCGCAGGGCAGTCCTGTTGCTGACAGGGGCGACATTGATCTGGACCCATCAGGGTCTGGCGCAAACCTCTGTCGGGACGCCGACAACGCTTCCGCCCTCGGCTGAGCGCACCGCCACCTTCGACAAACCTGTCGGCCCCAACATCGATCCCATGCTGGCGCTGCTCGAGCGCGTCTCTCGAAGAGATGTCTCCGAGCATTCGCTGTTTGCCTCCCGGACGAGCTTTGACGAGCAGGGCGTGGCCGTCTCGCTGCGCTTCGCCAGCCCTCCCTCACAAGCCGAGCTCGACCGCCTCGAGCGACTGGGCGTGCAGATCCAGCGAAACCCTAAAGGAGGGGCGTGTCGACTGGCCACGATTTGTCGGGCGTGGAGCCCGTGGCGAGCGCTGCGCGCGCTGTCGGGTGAGCAAAATATCCGGCGCGTCGAGGCGCTGTGGCAGCCGATGTTACAGTCGCCGCTGGAGGTCACCTCCGAGCTCGTCGGCGCTCGATACGCTCACTTTTCTCCCCAATTCCAAGCAGATGGCGCCAGTACCACGATTGCGCTTATCGACACCGGCGTTGATGTGCTCCATCCGGCCTTTTTTCGTGCCGATGGTGGCCTTTATGCGTGGATCGACACCAATCAAAACGGAGCGTTCGACCCGGGCGTCGACGCGGTGGACCTCGACGGTGACGGCGAGGCTTCTTTCAACGAGAAGCTTCGCGTGCTCGACGCGACCACCGTGGTCGATTTCTCGGCCTCCGAGTTCGAGAACGATGATGGGGTGCTCCAGCCGGCGCGCGATTGGCTGTACGCCGACATGAACGGTGACCGCGTGCGCAACGTGGGCTTCGACGCGGGGTTCAATGAGGAGACGCCGGCATACGGCGAGGCGATCTTCGTCGCCGATGACGCCAACCGCGACGGCGTGCTCTCACCGGACGAAAAGCTCGTGCGCCTCGCATCGTCGAAGATCGCCAAGCTCGTGACCGAAGATGGCGTGTACCTTCGCGGTCAGAACCTCATCGAGGCGGGCTCGGCGCGCGCGAGCACGTTTTTCCACGGCAGCGGATCGGCGGGCATCTTGGTAGGTGGGCAGTTGGGTTACCACGACCGCGTCGGTGTGGCGCCGCGAGCCGACTTGCACGTGTATGGGCTGGGGGCGACGCTGGTGGACGATTCGGCGCTGCCGCTGGCCTATCTCGAGGCGGCGGTCGAGGACGGCGCCGACGTGATCTTGCACGAGTGGACGAACGCGTTCACCCAGCCGTTAGACGGGTCGACGAACTTCGAGGCGGCCATGGGCCGAGCTCGAGAGGCGTCGGTCGTCCAGGTCACGCCGGCGGGCAACCTCAACCTATCGGGCAAGCACGCGCAGCGGTCGGTCGATCCCGGTGATTCGTTGGTGCTCGATTTTTTGGTCGACGAAGGATTCGAGGCTGACGGTGAAGTGCTTCCGTACAACAGCATCTTCGGGAGCATTCAGTGGCGCGGCGAGCACGAGTTGTCGTTGACCGTGGTGTCCCCTTCGGCCGGCCGGGCCGAACTCGGCACGGACGTCGACGCGGCGACGATTGGCTCGGCGCGCATCGACGTCGTCCGCCAGAGGACCACGCGTGGGACCAGCGTGGTGCAATTCTTCCTCGAGAGCACGGACGTTCAGACCCCCTTGGAGACAGGCGCGTGGAGCTTCGAGTTGGCGGGCGCCACCCAGAGCGACACCATTTACGGCCGCATTACGGACGAATACTCGAACTGGCGCCCGGGCGTGGTCTGGAAGACGCCCTCGCCGGATACCTCCACTTTGGCGTTCCCTGCGACCGCAGACGCCGCGTTGGCCGTGGCGGCGTTCGCCGGGCGTCGCGCGACGCCGATGGAGGGAGGCGCTCAGGTCGGAGAATTGCGCGACTTTTCGGGGCGCGGACCCCGGATCGACGGCAAGCAAGCCATCGACATCAGCGCGCCCGATGATCCGTTCGTGCCACTGGGCGCCACCAACGCGGTGCTCGAAGCCGGCTGGGGGCGAAGTTGGTTTACGCCTTTCGGTGGGACCAGCGGGGCCTCGCCACACGTCGCCGCCAGCGTCGCGCTGCTTCGACAGCAGCACCCCGACTGGAACGCCGGCCAGCTCGAGGAGCGCCTCTTGGTCACCGCGCAAACCGACGGTCTGCAGCCGTCGGTCGATTCCCTTCCCGACCCGGGATGGGGACACGGAAAGCTCGATCTGTACCGTGCGTTGTTCGGTGAAGCTCCTGCTGCCAACGTGGCGCCGGAGGCCGTCTTGGAGGGCGTCGAGCGTGGCAACTACGTCAAGTGGGATGCCTCACAAAGCCGCGACCCCGATGGAGACCGCCTCGAGTATCGCTTCGACGTCGACTACGACGGCATCTGGGAGACGGATTGGACCACACAGGCGACGTACCGAGCCGACGGCTCGCCGGATATTCCTCTCTGGGCCCGCGTCGAGGTGCGCGACGTCCACGGTGCGCGCCGCGGAGCCACTCGGCAGCTCGAAGGTAGCACCGGAGGTGGTGGCAGCGGTGCCGAAAGCACCGACGCGGCCGCCGTGCCCGATGCCGGAGACGTCGCCGATGCCGGCCTCGAAAACCCCTCCGACTCGTGTTGTACCGCCGCCCCCGGCTCACGCCTTCCGGCGCCCATCCATCTTCTGGTCGGCCTCGGCCTGGTGGTCGCCTGGCGCCGACGTGCTCGCCAGACGAAATGAGTTGACGTTCAGTGTCGTTTCAGATGTGGGCCGCCGACGTGCGGTGCAAATGACGCCTGCGAATCGTCCGGGGACTTTGATAGACTGCGCACGACGCAATGAGTCGCCTGCATCACCCGAACATGGACGTTCCAACACCGATGGATTTGACGCACAAAATTGTTCGACGTCTTTTGCGAGACGACGAAGTCGGCTTCAGCCGCAACCAGAACTTCGAGGCCTACGAAGACCCTCGAGTCAAGCGCGCGGTGCGCATTTTTAGGCACCTGCGAAGTGTCGAGGAAGATCTGTTGGAGGTCGAACCGGGCGGCGCCGTCGAACTCGACACCATCGAGCGTGACGAGGGTCGCGTGGTCGTGCGTTTGGTCTTCGGTGACGGCGGCGGACATCGCGTCAGCTTCTTGACGCCGTCTGAGTGGGAGCTGTTGCTCGAAAATGATCGCGTCACCGATATCTTGCGCGGTTTGCTCGACCGCGCTACCAAAGAGGCACGCGAAACCATCGAGTCGATGATGCCACCTGCCAATTAGTGGATACCCAAGTCAATTCGTGGACACCCAAGTGAGGATGATGATGGCTTTTGATTTGCTGTCGAGACGCTTCCTGCTCACCGCCCTGTTGGTGACCCTCTGCAGCGTGGGCTTGGTCGCCTGTGCGGGGCAGCAGAAGGTTCCCAAGGCTCAACCAATGCCCGCCGGCAAGAACTTCACCGGCGTGTGGTACTCCCCCCAATTCGAGCACATGCACCTTCGCCAAACCGGCGATAAGGTCAGCGGAATCTTCACTTACGAAGAGGGCGGCACCATCGAAGGCGAGGTCGATGGGAACCTGCTCGTGTTCAAGTGGATCGAGCCGGGCAGCAAGGAGAAGGCCAAGCGCACCATGAAAGGGCGCGGGTATCTGCAGCTCGTCCAAGACGGCGAGATGACCAAGCTCAAAGGCGAATGGGGTTATAACGAGCAGGCCACTGGTGGTGGCCCGTGGACGGCCGAATGGGTCCGCGAGCTCGAGCCCGAAGACCCGCTGACGCTCGAAGATTTGGAAGCGCAGCGCGATTAGACGCGGCTTCGACCAAGCTGCCCAACACCCCTAGAGGACTCCGACATATGAAGAAGTTTTCGCGAAGCTGGCGCGACCTGCGAATCGTTGTCTTGGCGCTGGCTGTCACGGTTGGCTGTGCTGCCACGCCCACGCGCGCCGATGGAGGCGCGGATGGGGCCGATTCTTCCCAGGGGCCGCAGCAACGTGCGGTCATCGTCGACGCGATGAAGGCCGAATTGGAGCGCTCCTCCAAGAAGCTGAAGCTCGACGACTACGAAGCGCCGTATTTCATCGCCTACAAAGTCGAGGACTCCGAGTCGAAGTCGGTGGGGGGCAAGTTCGGCGCGATCGTGACTGACGACGATTCGCGTAGCCGCACCGCCTACGTGGAGGTGCGCGTCGGTGATTACCAATTCGACAACTACGCTAACGTCGCCACCGAGAACTATCGCTTCTCGGAGTACGCCGCCGACCGCACGCTTCCCCTGGAGGCCGACCCCACTGCCATTCGGGGCGCGCTGTGGCTGCTGACCGATGAAACCTACAAAAAGGCGCTGAGCAGCTACTTGTCCAAAAAGGGCGGGGCGGTCTTCGAGACCAAAGAGAAGATGGAGACGCCCAGCTTCTCCAAAGAAGAGCCGTCGACCTACAAGGGCGACATCGCCGCGTTGGAGTTCGACGAGGCGAAGTGGCGAAAGGCGATCAAGAGCGTCACCAAGTCGATCCTCGACGCCGACGGATTGCTCGACGCCGACATGAGCGTGAGCGCCCGGCGCACCGTCACCTACTTCGTCAACACGGAGGGCTCGACGGTCGTGCAAGACAGCGTCATTTACTCCATCCAACTGCAGAGTTGGGCCCGCGCCGACGACGGAATGATGCTCGAGAATGCGCGCTCGTTCTACGCGCGCACTCCCGACAAACTGCCCGAGATTTCCACGGTTCGTGCCGAAGCCAAGGAGATGGTCGCCGAGCTCGAGCAGCTGCGAAAGGCGCCTGCGCTCGATCCGTACACCGGTCCGGCGATCTTGTTGCCCGAGGCCAGCGGCGTGCTCTTCCACGAGGCGATCGGCCACCGCCTCGAAGGTGAGCGTCAGCGCGACCAGGAAGAGGGCCGTACCTTCAAGGGGCGCGTGGGCGAGGAAGTCATCCCGACTTTCCTGTCGGTCTATGACGACCCGACCCTGTCGAATTGGAATGACACTCAGCTCAACGGCTACTACAAATTCGACGACGAGGGGATCCCGGCCGAGCGTGTCGAGCTGGTCGAAGATGGCGTCTTGCGAAGCTTCCTCAAGAGTCGCACGCCCATCGAAGGCTCGCTCGAGTCGAACGGCCACGGACGCGCTCAGGGCATTCAAAAGCCGATGGCGCGCATGGGCAACCTCATCGTCAAAGCCGACCCGAAGAAGGCCGTGTCGTACGACGAGCTCAAAAAGCGGCTGTTGGCCGAGGTCAAAAAGCAGAAGAAGCCCTTTGGGCTGATCATCCGCGATATCTCGGGTGGATCGACCAACACGTCGGGCTACGGCTACCAGGCCTTCAAGGGGTCGACCCGCCTCGTCTACAAGGTCGACCCGGAGACCGGCAAGGAGACGCTGGTTCGTGGCGTCGAGGTGGTGGGTACGCCTCTGACGGCGATCAACAAGATCGTCGCTGCCAGCAAGGATACCGGTGTGTTCAACGGTTATTGCGGCGCCGAGAGCGGGTATGTGCCGGTGTCGGCGGTGGCGCCGGCGCTTTTGACCACCGAGGTCGAGTTGCAGCGCACTCAGCAGTCTAAAGAGCGCTCTCCGCTGTTGCCGGCGCCGTGGAAGGCGGGCGAGGAGGAGGCAAAGAGTGACGGAGTGAAAGAGAAAGAGAGTGAAGCAGTGAAAGAGTAAAGGAGTGAAGAAGTAAAGGGGTGAAGATGTAAAGGGGTGAAGAAGTAAAGGGGTGAAGAAGTAAAGGGGTGAAGAAGTAAAGGGGTGAAGAAGTAAAAGAGTGAAGAAGTAAAAGAGTGAAGAAGTAAAGGGGTGAAGAAGTAAAGGAGTGAAAAAGTAAAAGAGAGAAGAAGTAAGAGAGTGAAGAAGTAAGAGAGTGAAGAAGTAAAGGAGTGAAGAAGTAAAAGAGTGAAGAAGTGGAAGAGTAGAAACGTAAGAAAGCCCGGCAGGCGGTCGCCTGCCGGGCTTTCTGCGTCGAACGAGTGTGAGCTTACTCGACGACGATCGTCATCTTCATCGGACGGCTGGCGAAGCGGTTGCTCACGGCAAACTCGCCGGTGGTCTCGAAGGTGTGCGAGAAGCTCTCACCGGCAGCCAGGTTCTGGTCGATGTTGAGCTGCGGGATGTTGACGTTGTGGCGATCCGGGTCCTTGTTGGTGAACTGAACCGTGGTGCCCGTCGGGATCGTCAGGGTGTTGGGGTTGAAGCGGTACTGGTAGAGCACGACTTCTTTGGCCTCGGCCTCAGCCGGTTTTTCCTTGGCGGCCTCGTCTTCCTTCTTGGCTTCCTCTCCACCACCGCAGGCGGTGAGACCGAGCGTCAGGAAGGCGGCGAGCAGGCTGAAAATCAACATCTTGGTAGTGCGCATTTACAATCCTCCAGTAGTCATTCAGTCACTAGGTCCCGCGTGCTTCTCACGAATGGGGGTGTAGCGGGCTCAGATGGTACGGCGTATACTTCGTTGCCGCTAGCCTAGACGACAAGATGCGCCTTGTAAAAGCGTCTGCGCAAAATGATTGGTCGGTTGGCTGCGAGTTGGTATGCTGGAGCAAAGCGAGTCGCTCAGGAGTCAACCGTTGGACGAGTCCCTGCACCAAAAAGTCGGTGAAGCCGCGCACGAACTCGGGTTTATCAGTCGCCATACGTTGAGCGAAGCCATGCTCGCCATCGGCAAGATCGAGGCGACGACCGGTGAGGTCGGGCTGCGGGTGTGGGCGCGGCAGGGCTGGCTCGACGAGGCGCAACTCGCCGAAGTGGTCAGCCATCTGGGGCTTCCGGTGGCAGACGGCTCTCAGGGTGCCTCGGGGATCATGAAGTTCGACGAGCTCGAGGAGTTCGTGCGCGCCGAGACGGCGTTTCTGCAAGCCGACAGCCAAGCACGTGCGGCGCACGCCTTTGTCCACGGCGACACCGAAGTGGCGCGCGCTCCGCAACAGCGAGCGGCCCAGCAGCCGGTCGAGGATCCGCCGACGATCCCGTTCAACCCCGACGACATGACCTTCGCCGAGGAGAGCGAGGCGGACAGCGACTTCGACTCGCAGATGAAGACGCTGGTCCACTCGCGCATGGCCGGGCGTGGTAGCGCCGCCGATGCGACGAGCGACGACGAGTTCGACTTGGCCTTGGCCGACACGGGACAACACCAGGTCGAGACGCCTGTCGACCTGCTCGACCCGGGCGATCGTTTTGTTCTCGGCGATGAACTCGGTCGCGGCGGCGGTGGGCGGGTGCTGCGCGTGTTCGACCGGGTGCTCGGGCGTACCGTGGCCATGAAGACGCTGCCGCCGGAGTTGCAGGCCGACCAAACGGTGCTCGCCCGGTTCATCGCCGAGGCGCAGGCAACCGGGCAGCTCGAACACCCCAATATCGTACCCATCTACGATTTCGGCGTGCTCCCCTCGGGCGAGTTTTACTACACGATGCGCGAAGTGGGGCGCCACTCGCTTCGGGAAGTACTCCAGGGCCAGAAGCTCCAGCAAGAGCGCGACGATGAGGAGTATTCGCTCGTCAAGCTGTTGTCGATTCTCGGCCAGGTCGGCCAGGCGGTGCACTACGCGCACACTCGCGGGGTGATTCACCGCGATCTGAAGCCCGACAACATCATGCTCGGTGAGTACGGAGAAGTGCTCGTCATGGACTGGGGCTTGGCTCGGGTGCTCGACCGGGAGGTGCGAACTGACTTGAGCCGTCGTGGCGGCGAGAAGCTCGACGACGGCGAAACCCTGGGGACCCCGGCATATATGCCTCCGGAGCAGGCCCGCGGCGAACACGACGAGGTCGACGAGCAGAGCGACGTCTATAGTTTGGGCGCGATTCTGTACGAAATCCTGACGCTCGAGCCGCCGTTTGTGGGGGGCGACCCCCACGAAATCATGACCAAGGTGGTCGATGGCCAGATCGTCCCGCCTTCGAAGCGCGCGCCGGCCGGCCGTGTGGTGCCCGACGAACTCGAGCGTCTCTGCATCGAGGCGATGGCGCTCGACAAGACCGAGCGCCTCGCCTCGGCCAAAGAGCTGAGCGAGCGCCTCGAGGAGTGGCTCGAGGGCATCCAGCCGCGCGAGGCACGCCGGTGCATCAAACGCGGCGACGCCGCGGCCGAGCGCTATCAAGATCTGCTGGCCGAGGGCGAAGACTACGAGCAGCGGGTTCGAGAGCTCTCCACCCAGATCGACCCGTTCGAGTCGATCACCCGAAAGCGTGCGCTGTGGCGGCTCGAAGATCACCGCGACGAGCTTCGTACCGAGGCGGTGCGTGCCTTCGGAGAGGCGGTCAACGGCTACACCCAGGCGCTGGCTCACGAGCCCGACAACGAGCGTGCCCGCCGGGGGCTGGCAGACCTCTATTACTCGCGCCTCGAGAAGGCGGAGGCGAATCGAGACGAGCTCGACACGATCTACTTTCGCACCCTCGTGCGCCAATACGATGCGGGGCGCTACGCGTCTGCCCTCGAGGCGAAGGCAAGCCTCATCGTGGGGGCCGAGCCCGACGGCGCGCAGGCCACGCTATTTCGCTACGCCGAGATCGATCGTCGGCTGATGGCCAGCGACGAAATCGAGCTGGGGGAGACGCCTGTGGAGGTCGACGAGCTGGCCGTGGGCAGTTATCTGTTGCTGCTCGAGCATCCCGAACGCGCTGCCTGTCAGGTGCCCTTGCACCTCGAGCGCGGCCGTCACGAGCACGTGCATGTGCGTCTGCCTCGCGACGAGGAGATCGAGGAGGGATTCGTGTACGTGCCCGGCGGTACGTGCACCGTCGGCGGTGATCCCAACTCGTTCGACCCGCGCGCAGCCCAAAGCGTTCACGTCGACTCGTTCTTCTGCTCCCGATTTCCAGTCACCTTCCGCGACTACCTCGAGTGGTTCAACGAGCTGTACCGCAAGGTCGGTGATGCGGCCTTGAAGCACGCCCCACAGACGCGTGACGCCGACGGCATGTTTGTGCGCTTCGATGAAAACCGCGAGCTGTGGGTGCCCGACGAAATCCTCATCGAAGGCGCCGCCCGCAAGCTCTACCCGATCGGCAAGGGCCACGAGTACGACCTGCCGGTGGTCGGAATCCGCGCCGCCGACGCCGAAGCCTATTGTGCCTGGCGCGCCAAGAGAGACGGCCGCCCCTTCCGACTGCCCACACGCGCCGAGCTCGAAAAGGCCGGCCGCGGCGTCGACGCGCGTTTTTTCCCGTGGGGCGATCGTTTCGACGCCACCTTCTGCAAAATGCGCTTCTCACGGCCCGAGGTCTCCCAACTCGAGCCCGTCGGCACCTTCGTCGACGACACGTCTCCGTACGGCGTTCGCGACCTGGCCGGAGGCGCACGCGACTGGTGCCAACCCGAAAACGACGGCGACGAAGAACGCCCCGTCTTCGGCGGCGCCTGGCTGGCCGACGAGCAAGGCTCACGCATGGCCAGCCGCCTGACCATCCTCGCCGAAGGCCGCACGGCGGGCATTGGCTTTCGGATGGTTTATTCGGCGGACGGCTGACTTCTGAGAAATCCTTTGCTTAGTTAGACGTCCCTTCCGGGGGCTTTCGCTTCGTGTGGCGTACTGGCATCCCTTGCTTCTCGCAGGGTCCCCTTCGCCTCGCAAACGACGCTCGGCACTTCCCCACGCGCTGAAAGACGCGCTGGGGAAGGGGATTGCAGGGAAGGAAAGCGTTTCAGAGGTGCAATCCCCCTCCCCAGCGCGCAGTGCAGCGCAAGGGGAGGTGGGGGCGAAGCGTAGCTGAGCCCCCGGAGGGGACCTCTCAGCAAGCAAGGGATTTCAGCGAAGGTAGCCTCTGCCTTCAAGCCGCCACGCGATCGAGATCGCGGTCGAGCGAGCGGTATTGAACCGCCTCGGCGATATGTGACGCTTCGATGGTGTCGGAGCCGTCGAGGTCGGCGATGGTGCGGGCGACCTTCAGGATGCGATCGTAGGCGCGTGCGCTCATGCCCAGGCGGTCGACGACCATCTCCATGAGGTCGTGGCCGTCGTCGTCGATCTGGCAGTGCTCGCGGAGCTCGGAGGGGCGCATCTGGGCGTTGGCGTGGACGTCGGTGCCGGCAAACCGGCTTCGTTGTACGTTGCGGGCGGCTTGCACGCGTTGCTGGACCTGGCGCGACGATTCGCCGCGGCGCTCGCCTTTGAGCTTGCGGTAGGGAACGGCGGGCACTTCGACGTGGATGTCGATGCGATCGAGCAGCGGACCGGAGATGCGCGTGCGGTAGTCGCGCACGCGGTCGTGGGCGCACGAGCAGCGCTTCTGGTCGGAGCCGAAGTAGCCGCACGGGCATGGGTTCATGGCGGCGATGAGCATGATGTTGGCGGGGTAGGTCAGCGTCATCAGGCTCCGGCTGATCGTCACGCAGCCGTCCTCGAGTGGTTGGCGCATGACCTCCAAGACGTTGCGGCGAAACTCGGGTAACTCGTCCAAGAAGAGCACGCCGTTGTGGGCCAGGCTGACCTCGCCGGGGCGAGGCACGCCGCTGCCGCCGCCGACGATGCCGACGTCGCTGATGGTGTGGTGGGGGCTTCGAAACGGCCGGCGCCGGATCAGCCCCTCCTTGGAACCCAGCTGGCCGGTGATGCTGTAGACCTTGGTCGTCTCGAGCGACTCCTCGAAGGTCATCTCCGGCAGGATGGTCGGGATGCGCTTGGCGAGCATCGACTTGCCCGAGCCGGGCGGGCCGATGAGCAGCACGTTGTGGCCGCCGGCGGCGGCGACCTCCAGCGCGCGCTTGACCGACTCCTGGCCGGCGACCTCGTTGAAGTTGACCGAGTAGCCCAGCCGGTACTCGCGCGCGGCCATCGGCTCGGCGGCGATCGGGTCGATGGGCGTGTGGCCGCGCACGTGGGCGGTGACGTCGCTCAGGTGGCGCACCGGGATGACCTCGATGTCGGAGACGACGGCCGCTTCGGGGGCGTTCTCTTCGGGCAGTACGATGCCGCGAAGCCCGTTGTCACGCGCCATGACCGCCAGGGGCAGGGCGCCCCGAATCGAGCGCACCTCCCCGTTGAGGTTGAGCTCGCCGACGAACAGGTAATCCTCCAGGGCAAACCCCTTGCGCGCGGTGGGAATCGCGCCGTAGGCCGCCAGGATGCCCACCGCCATCGGCAGGTCGAAGGCGGTGCCGTCTTTGCGGATATCGGCCGGCGCCAGGTTGATGGTGATCTTCTTTTGGGGCATCTCGTAGCCGGCGTTGTCGAGGGCCGAGGGGATGCGAAGGCGTGCCTCGCGCACCGCACCGTCGGGCAAACCAACAATGCGAAAGGCGGTCATCCCGTACGAGATGTCGACCTCGACTTCGACCATGTAGGCTTCGATTCCGAGTACGGCTCCTGCAATGATGCGTGCGAGCATGATTTTCTCCCGTTTATGTCTTCGCCCGGGCCGCTCGAGGCGCGCGGGCGTTCCTAGTGAAGTCTCACTATGGTTTTCGACAAAACGGGGCGATTCGTTGCGTCTTCGGCCCAAGAAAAGCATGAAGGTGCAGACGAAAAAAGGCCGCTCACCCCGACTCTGTGCGGGGGAGCGGCGTTTGGAAGGCTAGCCCGATCGAGCGGCGTTCTCTGTTTAGAACAATACCGAGATGCCCGTGCCCGCAAAGATCTCTTCGGCGTCGGGCACCTGCGTGCCCAGGTAGGCGTCGAGTTGGACGTAGTGGGCGACCAAATAGGTGAAGCCGGTGTCCACGAACAGGTTGAAGTCCCCGTCGGGAATCAAGGCGTAGGTTTCGATGAAGGCGCTCAGGTCGTCGGACAGACCGATGCCCAATGCTGCCGAGCCTCGCCATTCCCACTGGCGCTCGTCGAGTCCGTCCTCGAAGGTGGTCACACCGGCGTTCACCCCGAGGCCGACGTTCGCGGTGAGGTCAACCGCCGCCGCGGCGATGAATCCCCCGCCGACGTCACCTGTCTCGGTGCCGACGTCCACAAAGGGGATGACCCCAACATTGAGCTTGTCGGACAACGAGGTTGCGAACTTCGCGCCTAACGAGACTTCGCCAAAGATGATGTTGTCGTCCGCGCCGGTGATGCTCTCGTAGCTGATATCGGGCACCCCCAAGCGCAATTCAGCCCAGTCACTGACACCAAACCGAAGCAGCAGGCTAGGAGCGCTGACACTGTTGGCGTCGTAGTTTCCCGTGTGCCCGGCTGGTGCGGCCTCATCGAGCAGGTCTTGGTGGGTGTATTGAATGCCGGCTTCGAGTTGCAGGCGTAGTGCCGGCACCGTCGACGCGCTCTCGGTGAAGTCGGGGCGGTCGGTAATCAGTTCGTCGGGCCGCTTTGTCGACGCCTCAGAGCCGTCTCGAGCATGAGAGACGGCCGGGCAGAGGAGGAAGGTAAAGCTCCAGACAAATAGCAGAATCAGTGGTCTACCCATGGAGTGGCTCAATTTAGGAAGGTTGTTAGTTGCTGTTTAAGATAATAATTAGCCTTGCCTAACTATAGCCGGAGCGGCTGCAGAATCAACCGTAAACTTCGACCTACTCGTCGTCACGCTCGACCAAGTTCGGAAGCTGCCAGGTTCGTGCATGCTCGAAGATAAGGGAGGTCTCGAGCTGATCCACCTCCGGTCGCGTGGTGAATCGATCCAGGGCCAAATCGCGCAGGTGCTCCGCGTCGCGCACGGCCACGTGGATCAGAAAGTCGTGCTCCCCGGTGACATGGAACGTCGACAGGACTTCGGGCAGCGAGAGCACGTAGCTTCGAAATTCGCCCACCAAGTCCCGCGAGTGTTTCTGCAGACGCACCGCGATCATCGCCTGAAGGCGAATACCGAGCGCCTTAGGGTTGACCTGGGCGTGGTAGCCCTCCAGCACTCCTTCGTCGTGCAGCTTTCGCACACGCTCCAAGCAGGTCGACGGTGCCAGGTCCACACGGGCCGCCAATTCCTTGTTGGACAACCGCCCCTCCTCTTGGAGCGCGGCGAGGATCTCGAAGTCGATTCGGTCGAGGTTCGTTGCCATAGTTCGTTTCCGAATAAAATTCGGTAAAAGAGTGATATCGTAAAATTCTATTTCGCTGACAGCTTGGTGCTCCTAATTATATACTGATTAAGCATCATCGAAAGGAATATAATTCGGTCAACAAGCGAGGTAGGTATGGCTTCTTTCGACACACGCACCGTTCACGCCGGACGCCAAGATTTGCGCAAGCTCGGCGTGCACGCGCCGCCCATCGACCTGTCGACCACGTATCCAATCACGGGTCTCGAGGAGGCGCGCGCGAGCATCGACCGGATGATGGAGGGGGCCGAGCCGGATGAAAACCCGATCTATTCGCGGCTGCACAATCCCACCGTGGCGCGCTTCGAGGCGGGGATCGCCCAGCTCGAAGAGGCCGAGGCGGCGGTCGGGTTCGCATCGGGCATGGCTGCGATGACGGCGTGCTTGCTCGCGGCGCGACAGCGGGGTGAGCGGGTCGTCGCCGTGCGCCCGATGTACGGTGGTACGGACGGATTGCTGTCCAGCGGTCTCCTAGGCGTCGAGGTCGACTGGGCCGACGCCGAGTCCGTGGGGGCGGCGATCGGGCCGCAGACGTCTCTGGTCATCGTCGAGACACCTGCCAACCCGACCCTCCAGCTCGTCGACATCGAGCATGTCGTCGCGCAGGCCGGCGACGTGCCGGTGCTCGTCGACTCGACTTTTGCCACGCCCGTATTGCAGCAGCCGCTGCGCCACGGCGCGGCGATGGTGTTGCACAGCGGCACCAAGTTCATCGGCGGCCACGGCGACGTCATCGCCGGGGTGGTCGCCACGAGCGAAGCCTTTGCGCGTGAGCTTCGGGTGGTGCGCTCGCTTACCGGCGGTATCCTCCACCCGCGCGCGGCCTATGACCTGCACCGGGGGCTGCAAACCTTGTCGCTACGCGTGCACAAAGCTCAAGAGGGCGCACGACTGCTCGCAGGTCGCCTCCACGAGCATCGTGCCGTGGGGAGTGTGCACTATCCGGGATTTCAGGCGTGTGATCCGAAGGGACTGGTGGGCCGTCAGATGGCGGGGCCTGGCAGCATGCTCGCCTTCGAGTTGGTCGGAGGATTCGACGCGGCGCTGCGGGTCATGGAGGCGGTCGAGTTGATCACTCCGGCGGTCAGCCTCGGTTCGACCGATACGCTCATTCAGCATCCCGCCGGGTTGACCCACCGCAAAGTCGACGCCGAAGTGCGCGCATCGCATGGGATCACCGACGGGTTTTTGAGGCTGTCGGTGGGCGTCGAGGATGCCGAAGACCTGTGGCAGGAGCTTGGCGGCATCCTCGACGGTTTGTCTCGAGCGTAGTCTTAGCCTTCGTCGCTGTCAGTCGGCACCACGATAGTGGTCGCTGGGGCCGACTGCAGCACTTTCAGAAGCACGCTGCCCATGACACTGCTCACGAACGGTGAGTGCCCCGAGCGGCCGACCACGATCAGGTCCGGGTCTTCTTTGGTCACGTAATCGAGCATGCCGCGTGTCGGGTAGTCTTGGATGACCACTGTCTCGCTGTCGAGCCCCTCCAGCTCGTCCTGGTGGTCGGCGAGCATCGCCTCCATCTCCTCTTTGGCCCATTCATAGTGGCCGTCTTGGACGTACTCCTTGGGCAGGTCTTCCTCGTCGACCACCGCGATCGACGGCGCGGTGTCGGCGTGAACGACCTTGAGCTGGCCATTGGCCGTCTTGGCGAGGCGCGCCGCGAAGCTGAGCGCCTTGGCCGAGTTTTCCGAGAAGTCGACGCCCACTACGATGGTGCTCGGGTCTTCGAGCTTGCTGTGCTGGGGCTTGACGACGACCAGCGGGCAGGGCGGGTCGTTGGCCAGCGACTGGGCGACCGAGCCCAAAAAGATCTTTTTGAGGGAGCCCTTGCCCGAGGCTGAGGTGACGAGCATCGAGGCGTCGTATTCGTCGACCGTATCGGACAGTTGGACGGCCGCATGTCCGACGAGCACCTTGACCTCATCGGGCTGCGCCCCGGTGGCCTCTTCGTACCAATCGGAGACGTGCTTGCGCGCCTTTTCCATCAAGGTGGCGTCTTCGAGCACGTCGTACGCGCCCTTTGCCCAGTGCGACACGCTGATGGTGACCACGTGGGTGGCGACCACGTTCAAGCCGTGCTTTTCAGCGAACGAATGCGTCCACTCGGCCGCGCACTTTGCGTTGTCGGAGAGGTCAGTTGCCAGAACGATGCTCGAGCCCTTCATAATGCGTCCTTGGTATAATAATTCGTGCCGTGCACTGAATTTTTACTTCAGCCTACTCCAAACGTCAAAGTGTGCGCCCAACTTCGTGAGGCACGTTCGTGCGTAAAAACTGGCTGCGGGGGCTAAACTGTGGTAGTTGCTCAGAAAACGCTCTTTCTTCGATGAGTGCCGTCTTCATGCGTTTTCCCGTTGCCTTCGCCCTGATCGTCAGTTGTCTCGCCGCGGTCGTCTCGACTGGGTGCACGCTCGGCTACCGCTATCATCATCTCGACTCCGAGATCGCCAACGCGGCCGGGGCGAACGCCCAGGTCGAAGGCAGCGGACACATGGTCGAGCTCGGGATCGTTCTCGACTTTCGGTACTTCCGCGTGGGGAACCCCTATGTGGGCGCCTCGTACGAAATGGACGTCACCGATGCCGCCGGAGGCGGCGCCTACCAGTCATCGACGATCGAAACCCAGCCGTTTCGCCTCGACGTGCCCGTGGTGAGCCTGTGGAGCGAAGATGGCGGTCTGGGCTACCCGGGCACGATGGTCCACCGAAAGAGCGTCGAGTTGTGGTTGAGCGGCACGCTGCGACCGACCACGCTCCCAATGTGGTGGGCCGATGCCAGCCTCGTCTACTACCACCACGATCTGGTCGCCGTGCGCGCCTTCGGAGGCTGGGGGGCGGTGCCCTTCGAGGGGCAGACCACCCAGTTCAGCACCGAAGGCACCACCTACGAATTCTGGGAAACCACGGCCGGCGGCTACTCCGCGGGCGTCGAGTTGACGCTTGGCGCCGGCGAGCAGGCCCTCGACTTCATCAAGTACTTTATTCGCAACCAGAAAGAGGCGGGAAAGCCGCGCAAATGATTTAGGTCATTTGTTCTTTTCGCAGCAGTTCACGCAACTCGGTGGGCACGCACAGACGCAGGATTTTGTAGGAGTCGCGGCCCAGCAGGTGGACCATGTCGCTGTGATCTTCGATGGGCGCGACCTGACCATCGGAGCCGATGATCGGGATGTGGGCGCCGATGTCGCCGTGTTCGGGGTCGTAGGGCGTATAGGGCGTGTCGTAGGCGCGGTCGGTGAGCACGGCGTAGTCGGGGTCGAGGCCCATGTCGCGCGCCAGTGCGTTGGCCCGGTCGATGGTCCGAGCGATGTCGACAGCGTCTTCGACCTGCAGGTCGATCGTCTTGTAGAGGTCGCGGTCGAGCAGGCCGCCGGCGATGCGCGACAGAATCGGGTCGGGGTCGCTTCGCCACTGCTTGAGCGAGATCCACACGTCGGTGTCGTCCAAGGAGACGAACTCCTCGGTCGACAGCCGCTCACCTGCCAACAATTTGCTCAGTCGCGGGCTGGGCACGGCGCCGAACTCGTGGCCGTCGCGCTGCAGTTGTTCGGCGCGCGAGAGCACAGCCTCGAGCATCTTTTCGGCTGCGCGCACCGCTTTGTGCAGGTAGACCTGCTTGAACATGTGGAAGCGGGCCAGCAGGTAGCCTTCGACCGCTTCGCGGGCGCGGTAGCTAACGGCCAAGCGTCGGCTGACTTGGCCTTTACTCGACGTGCCCTCGTAGGTCTCGAGCATCGTCAAGATACGCTCGAAGTCGTACACCCCGATTTTGACGCCGGTGGCGAGTCCATCGCGCAGGATATAGTCGAGGCGGTCGGCGTCGAGTTGGCTCGAGACGATGTCGAGAAGGACGTGCTTTTCGGTGGGGAACTCGCGTCGAGGCCCAAAATACGCGGCCACGCGGTCCGGTAGTGAGGGGTCGATCTCACTCAGCACCGCGTGCACTTCGCTTTCGGGGTCGCTTACTAGTTGAGCGCTGTACTCCTCGTGGTGGACACGGGTGACTTTTTCGATGGCGTGGCTGAACGGGCCGTGGCCGATATCGTGCAAGAGCGCAGCGCACATCACCTCGAGGCGCTCGTCGGCGCTAAAGCCGCAATCGAGCGCGGCGAGCATGCGTCGCGCCACGTGCGCCACGCCCAAGCTGTGCACAAAGCGGGAGTGTTCGGCGCCGTGATAGACCAGGTTGGCGAAGCCGAGCTGGCGGATGCGGCGCAACCGCTGGAAGGTGCTCGTCTTCAAGAGCCGGAAAATCACCCGCTCGACTTCGTCGCTCTGGTCGAAGGCGATGATGTTGTGGACCGGGTCGCGGAACAGCTTCGGTTTCATGGGCGCGGGCTCGAACATTGAGGAGCGCAAAGAGGATGCTTGCCACCTCCAGAGGTATACCAGCCGTGCCCTCGACACAACCCGGCTCACGGTCGGCCCGGGTTCAACTGATGCCGATGCTGAAGTGACGCTCGAGCAGCTCGATCTTCTCGGAGGTGACCGTCGGGATATTGGTCAGCTCGTCGAAGGAGCGAAACGGCCCGATATCCTGGCGGTAGTCGAGAAGACGCTCGGCGGTCGCCTCGCCGATGCCCTCGATGGCCAGAAGGTCGTCGCGGGTGGCGTCGTTGAGGTTCATCTTTTCGAAGCCCGCCGGGAGGCCGGTCTCTTCGGAGCCGCGTCGGGGTTCTTGAGAGGAGGTCATGGTGGTCTCCAGTCTGGGATATGCTAACTGCCGGTGTTCTCTGAATAAGTAAGCAGTTTGGGGTGGGCTGCAAGGGGGGCGGCTAATAGCCTGTTCACACCACCGCGCACATGCTAAAACCAACGCGTTCTAAAACGTCGACAATTTCTCGAATACAAAGCAGTCCATGGAAAAGTTTGTCATTGAAGGCGGTCATCAGCTCAGCGGTTCGGTCACTCCCGGTGGCAGCAAAAACGAGGCTCTGCCGTGCTTGGCCGCCAGTTTGCTGACCGACGAAGAGGTCACGTTCAAAAATATCCCGCGGATCAACGACGTCGAGGTCATGCTCCAGGTCATCGAAGACCTGGGCGGCTGGTACGAGTGGGTCGGCGACGACGTGGTCAAGGTGCGCACCGAGAACGTCGAGAAATCGGCGCTCGACACCGAGCTGTGCAAAAAGATTCGCGCCTCGATTTTGTTCGCCGGAGCGATGCTCGGCCGGCGCGGCCGCTGTGAGCTCCCGCCTCCCGGCGGTGACGTCATCGGCCGGCGCCGCCTCGACTCGCACTTCTTGGCGCTCGAGTCACTCGGCGCCAGCATTGACGTGGGCGCCGACGCCTACGTCTTCGAGACCAACGGCCTCGAGGGCACCGAGATCTTTTTGGACGAAGCCTCGGTCACCGGCACCGAAAACGCCATCATGGCCGCGGTCGCCGCCAAGGGGAAGACGACCATCCGCAACGCTGCGTGCGAGCCGCACGTCCAGGGGTTGTGCCGCATGCTGGTGAGCATGGGCGCGCGCATCCAGGGCATCGGCACCAACATCTTGCACATCGAAGGCGCCAAGAGCCTGTGGGGTTGTGAGCACACCATCGGCCCCGACTACCTCGAGATCGGCAGCTTTGCGGGCCTGGCGGCGGTGACCAACAGCGTGTTGACCATCAAGGACGTGGTGCCCGAGGACCTGCGCATGATCCGTCTGGTCTTCGAGAAGCTCGGAGTCCAGACCGATCTGAAGGGCCGCGACCTCATCGTCCACGGCGACCGCGAACTCAAGGTGCAGCGCGACCTGCACGGCGCCATCCCCAAGATCGACGACGCCCCGTGGCCGGCCTTCCCGACCGACCTGATGTCGATCGCCATCACCGTGGCGACTCAGTGCGACGGCACCATCCTCTTCTTCGAGAAGATGTTCGAAGGGCGCATGTTCTTCGTCGATAGTCTCATCGGCATGGGCGCCCAGATCGTATTCTGCGACCCGCACCGCGTGGTCGTCGTCGGCCCGAGCCAGTTGTACGGCGCGACGTTGGAGTCGCCCGACATTCGCGCCGGTATGGCGCTGCTGTTGGCCGCGCTGGCCGCCAAGGGCGAGTCGACCATCTACAACGTGCGCCAGATCGACCGCGGGTACGCCAATATCGACGAGAAGCTCACCGCCATCGGTGCGCAGTTCGAGCGTTTGCCTGTGGAGTGACGCGTGACGCGTAGCTTGGCGGGGCCCCCCATCCGTCTGGCGCTATAAAACGCGCCAGACACCTTCCCCCGGGGGAAGGGCTGTCCTAGCGCTTCGCAATCACGTAGCTTTCCGCAACAGCATCCCTTCCCCACGGGGAAGGTGGCCGTAGCGAAGCGAAGGGCGGATGGGGGGGGCCTCGAAAAGCTACGCCTACAACCAATCACGCGTCGGCTTCACCCACTCGTCCTCCGCCGGCATCTCCATCTCGTGCGCGACAAGCTCCACGCCTAAGAAGTCGGCAAAATTCTGCAAGAACGCCTCGCGGAACTCGGCGAAGTCGCAGCCCTCTGCGCAGTAGTCGGTCAGCCGCGCCATCGGCGCGTTGGGCATGCCGCACGGCACGATCATCGAAAACCCGATCATCTCGTTGACCAGGTTCATGGCCGCCCCGTGGGTGGTCACGCCCGATTGGACGCGCATGCCGACGCTGGCGATCTTGCGGCTCGGTTCTTCGTGGGTGGTCCAGAGACCGGGGTGGTCGAGGTCATAGGCGGCCTCGACACCGTAGGGAGAGCAGGTTTGAGCCAGGCAGTTGGCCATGCCGCGGATCACGTCGACGACGCCCATGCCGAGCGCCTTGAGACGGATGACCGGGTAGACGACCAGCTGGCCTGGCTCGTGGTAGGTCGCCTCTCCGCCTCGGTCGATGCGGTAGACCTCGACGCCCTTGTCGGCCAACCACGCATGGTTGACCAAGTCGTCGAAGCTGCCGCGCTTTCCGAGGGTGACCGTCGGCGGGTGCTCGAGCGCGAGCACGTAGCCGATGAATTCGTCGTCCTCGCGGTTCTTGAGGCGCTCGCGCAACTGGAACTGGAACGCGAGCGCCTGCCCGTAGGGAACCTTGCCGAGGCGGAGCAGGGCGAGTTTCTTGGTCATGACTTCAGCGTTTCGATAAAGGCCGTGTCGACCATCAGGATCGGGGTGGTGTAGGCCTGCACGCCGATGCCGTGCTTGATGAGCAGCTCGACGAAGGTCGTGCGATCGATGAGCGTAATCGGAGCTTTGTCTTCCTGACGACTCTCGACCACGGCGTCTTTGCCGATATCACCCAGGTGGATGATCACACCTTCGGCGGCCGAGTAGTGGTGCAGCGTATCGCGAAGAGCGCTGACCGCGTCGGCCTCGAGCTCGTCTTCGGCCTCCAGGGTCACCTGGATGCACACGCGCACATCGGCCAGTCCTTGGCGCCAGTCGGCGGTGAAGTAGACGTCACCGTCCGAGGAGCGCTTCGAGACCTTGATGTTCTGGTAGCCGAGGCGCTCGAGCAGTGTCAGTGCGATATGCTCGAGGGCTTCGTCTTTGACGTCGATGAGTGCTTCGCCCAGATGGCCCAGGGTCTCCTGGCGAATCTCCTCGGAGAGGCTCAGGATGGTCTGTTCCTTGGCGATGGCGTCGCCCGGCAGGCCCCACTCGGTCAAGCCCCAGCGTTGCTGGTCGTACTGGGTGAACAGCGGGCGATGGCCGCGCTGGCGACGAATCTGATTGTCGTTAGCCAGAGCCGCCTGCACGGTGGCCGCCGGGTCGTGAGTGTGGAACTTGACGAGCTTGCGCTCGAAGATCTCGTCGGCGAGCTTCTCGATATCGACCGGCTTGCTCTTGCCATCCTGCAGCACGGTATAGGCCGCATGCGCGATGCCATCGAGGCGCACCGGGCCCTCTTCGAGGTGCTTGGTCAGATTGGCAACCGTGGTGGTCGCGCCGTTGCTCTGCTGCTGCTGCTGCTGACGGCCGTTGCGCGAGCGGCCGCGGTTTTTGGTGCGGCTACGCCGACGCTTGCTGCTCCGGCTGCTTTTGTTGCTCTGGCTGCTTTTGTTGCTCTGGCTGCTCTTGCTGCCTCGTGAGCTGCGCGACTTCTTCGTGCTTTCGTCGCTCTTCGAGCTTTTCGAGCTTCTGGAGCGCTTCGAGCCGCGGGAGCGTCGCGAACCTCGTGCACGCTTGCGACCGTTGGTCTTGTTCTGCGAGCTTTTCGAGCTTCGGCTCTTCTTTCCTTTGGAGCTTTTGCCCTTGGAGCCTTTACCCTTGGAGCGGCGCGAGCGACGACGGCTTCGGCGACGCTTGGGCTCTTCGGTCTCTTCTTCTTTCTGTTCGGCGGACTCTTCGGCCTCGACCTCCGACTCCTCTTCGCCCTGGCTGCGGCGCAGGCGACGACGGCGGGCCTCTTCGCGGCGTTCGCGTTTCTCTGCCTCTTCGTTGAGCTTGTCTACGGCCGTCTCGCGGATGGTGTAGACGCCGGGGCGCGTCTCGACGATGACCGATTCGCCGTGGCGGCGCACTTCCTGGGTCAACCTCGTCGACATGGTCTCGTCCGGCGACTTGCCCACGTGGGAGAGCAACTCGTCGCGCACGGCCATTTCAGTGATTTTTTTGTAATGGAGCGGACGGCCGGTACGGCGCAGCACTTCAACGGCGGCTTCAAAAAACGTCATCTTTTAGGCTCCTCGCGGTGGCGAGGACCTGTCAGCTCCGCAACCGGACCCATGTGTCCAGATTGCGCCGCACGCCCCGGGCTAGGTGCAAACGCACCTCGCCGGACACACAATCCCCTTCTGGGGGGATGTGCAACGGGGAACCCGTGTGGGAAGCTCTCTGGATCATGGGCAGTAGGAGGTCGTCTCTCGCCAGCGTCGCCGGCGTATCGCGCACGCCGCAGCGCAAATGCACCGCAGGCGTCGACTCACTGCCTCCAGTCAGAGCCGACCGGCAAAACCGGGCGACTCGCTAAGTGGCAGCGCGGAACTGAAAGTCCTCAGTGAAATCGTTTGCTCGAGCGCAACGCCCATTAGAGGCGCGGCGCCCGCATGATAAATTCTTTCTTCACGTTCACGTTCACGGTGGTGAACTCGCCGTGCGACGCGTTGATGGACGGGCGCACGGGTCGTCTTAGACCGTCTGATCGTGGAGACGCCCCATCAAGGGACGTCCTCTCGGGTACTTCACCTGAGAAACTCCACAGCCAGGCGATCCATTCCTTCCGAAAACGTAGGACTGGTATATCATTTGGCGGCCGGCCTTTCAATCTAAGGCCGGCCGGCGCAGTCCCGGCGCTTACTCGTCGGCGCCTTCTTCGCCTTTCGCACCAGCTGCTTCTTTCTCTTCTTGGGTGCTCAGGTTGTAGCGCTTCATGAAGCGATCGACGCGGCCTTCGGTGTCGACCAGCTTCTGCTTGCCGGTGTAGAACGGGTGGGAGAACGCGCTGATTTCGACGGGGATGACGTAGTGCTCGACGCCGTCGACTTCGCGGGTGTTCTTGGAGGTCATCGTCGAGCGGGTCACGATTTCGTGCTCGCCGTCTTTGAAAATGACCGGGTGGTAATCGGGATGCGTTTCGTTTTTCATGGTTATTACCTCAAATCTATGGTCGAAACCTTTGGTGGTCGTATAAACCTTTCCGTTTTCAAGGCGACGTTAGATAACGGACCAGCGTCTGAATTTCAAGGGCACAAAGCTGTTCTTTATTTCCATGTGGTTGACGCAGCCGCAAATCGCGTGGGAGATAGCCCGCGGCGAGGACGTCAGGGAGAAGTAATGGAGATGACAGTGCCACAGATCGAACAACTCAATTGGTCCGACGCGGTTTACACTCGGCTTTGTGACGCGGTCGACCGGGCCGTGGGCGGCACCGAGCGTCCGGTAGCGGTGTTCGACTTCGACAATACCTGCATCTTTCGCGATATCGGCGAGCTCTTCTCGCACTATCTGATCGATGAGATCGGCTACCGCTACGAACTCGACGCGTTCTGGCAGCTTATCGACCCTCGCGACGGCCGCGAGCATATCCGCGAGTTGACCGAGACATTGCTTGCGATGCCCGTCGACGAGCGGCGGACCTCCGACGTCTACGAGCAGTACCTCGCCGAGATGGGCGCGATCTACGCCCGCAAATACGTCCGCGAGGGCGCCGCGCCGTGTTACGAGTGGGCGGTGCGCCTGCACGTGGGGATGACCCCCGACGAGATCCGCCGGCAGACCGTGCGCGCCATGGAGCGCGAAATTGGCGGCGACATCGAGTGCGAGGTGCGGCGCACCCGACGTGGAGAAGACGTGCGCATCAACCACGGCATTCGCATCCACGAGGAGTTTCGTCGACTGATGCCGGCCCTCGAGGCGCTGGGGTTCGACGTGTGGGTCGTCTCGGCGACCAACCAGTGGACCGTCGAGACGTTTGCCGAACGCGCCTTCGACGTGCCGCGCGAGCGCGTGCTCGGCAACCGCGTATGCATGGGCGACGACGGCGTGCTCGGAGACGAGACGTGCCAGCCGGTGCTCTATCGGCAGGGCAAAGTCGACATCATCGCCCAGGAGATCGGCGCACAGCCGGCGCTCGTCTTTGGCGACTCGTTCACCGACTTCGAGATGATGTGCCACGCCTCCGAGCTCGCCGTGCTCATTGACCGGGGCAACGACGAGCTTCGCAGGGAGGCCATCGAGCGCAGTTTTGCAATTCAACCGCAAGAACGGCTAACCTGCTCGAGTGAGTGGGGCGGCGCTTCTTTCCAGTAGCTACCTCGCGTTTCTCTTCGTTTTAGATGCTGGGGAAGGTCCGTATATGCACGCACGCACTGTCGTTCTGCTCTCGAGTTTCATGGCCGCTGGTTGTCTCTCCATAAGTTGTTCGGACGACGACGCCGACAGTCGCTGGGATTTGCGCTGTGAGACGCAAGCCGATTGTCGAGACGGCGATTTGTGCCTCGAGGGCACCTGCACACCGGGCGGCGCCGACGTCGACGGAGGACCATCCGACGAAGACGGTAGTGACTCCGGGTTTGTCGACCCGTACGACTGCCAAGCACACGGGACATGTTGCGGCTCGACCCTCCAAGATATGGTGATGGATCCCGGCGTCGGAGATGCGCCCGTGGGCACCAGGGCGATCACTTGGCAAGTACATAACGGCGTCGATCTCGAACTCGATACGTCTCACCTCGGCACATGGCTCGGCACGCGTATGCTCGACGAGCCGATGGCGGTGGAGTGTCCGAGCAATGCCGACCAACTCGGCCTTCCTTGCCAAATTGACCGGGTGGTGCAGTTTCGGCACAAGGACGGGCGGCTCGTCGAGTTTCGCGTCGGCCTGCCGGCAGAAGCGCTCGAAGCCATCCCGTCGGACATCACCGTTGAAATCGACCATCTTCAGGACATCTTCGATGGTGTGACCTACCGCGTGGCCGTGCGCCGCAAGCCCAGTGACGAAGTCCTGTTGGTAATCGACGGCTACAGTGGCAGCGGCGACGAACTGCGACTCGACTACCCTACGTTCTCCGTCTATCTGCAGGGTGAGCTCGGCGACTACGGATCGGCGCACTGTATGGTGCCCGCGGATCGTTGCCAGCGAGTCTTGCGAGTCGATGATCTGCATATCGACGCCGACGCCACGCACGCACTCCCGCCGGGGCACACGAGAGACTTCTCCGCAGGGGGCGCCAGTTATCGCGCGTGGCATGTCGTCTCGACCCGGCGAGTCTACGGAGAGTGGGGAGGATGTACCGATCTGACGCCTCCCCATGCATCATTCGCCATCGTCGCCACTGACACGGCTCAACCTTGAAGCGACGCACGAGGTCCCGTAGTTAGGATGCGATAGATTCGACGCCGGAAGCGCGGCCCCCCGGAGACGGGACGGCACGGAGACGCACAATGTCGAAGGCGCCGTCGCGTTTAGTGTGTCCGAACTTCAGCGCCTCACATTCTCAGAGTTCAGCGAGCCGCAGTAGCACGATGACCATCCGACCCAATATTATCCGCGTCGACGCCGACCAACCGGACAAGGCTAAGCTCGAACCGGCCGCCGAAGCGCTGCGCGCCGGCGAGCTCGTAGCCATGCCCACCGAGACGGTCTACGGCCTGGGCGCCAACGCCCTCGACGAGGACGCCGTGGCCAAGATCTTTGCGGCCAAAGAGCGCCCGCCGACCAACCCGCTTATCGTGCACGTGGCCGCCATCGACGACGTCCACGCCATCGTGGCCGAGTGGCCGAACGAAGCTCAGTTGCTCGCCAAGACCTTCTGGCCCGGTCCGCTGACGCTGGTGCTCCCCAAGAAAAACACGGTCCCTGACACCGTGACCGCCGGCCTCGACACGGTCGGGGTGCGTATGCCGGCGCATCCGGTCGCCCGCGAGCTCATTCGACTCGCCGGCGTGCCCGTGGCCGCGCCCAGCGCCAATCGCTACACGGAAGTGTCGCCGACGCGTGCCGAGCATGTCGTCCAGAGTTTGGGCGAGGCGGTCGACGTGGTCGTCGACGGAGGGCCGACGCAGGTGGGCGTGGAGTCGACGGTCTTGTCGCTGGTAGGAGGGCGCGCCGAGATTTTGCGCCCGGGCATGGTCACCGGCGAGCAGATCGCGGTGGTTGTGCCTGACGTGGTCTATGCGAGCGACGCGCCGGTCGACGAACAGCTCAGCCGCCCGTCACCCGGCCTGGCGCGCAAGCACTATTCGCCGAATGCTCAGCTTCGCGTCGTCGACGACGTCGACACGCTGCTCGCGCTCTCCGGCGCCGATGAGGGCGCAGCCTGGCTGGTGCTCGAGGCCCCCGCCGCCCAGCCGCGCGGTCCGGTGGTCATCATGGGCCGCGAGCCGAGCGCCTACGCCGAAAAGCTCTACGCCGTGCTGCGCGATCTCGACCGACAGGGCGTCGACACGATTGTCGTCGAGCGTCCGCCCGAAGGCGACGCCTGGCGCGCCATCCACGACCGTCTCACACGAGCTGCTCAGTAAGCTCGTCGGCGTGGTCGTCGTCGAGCGCGTCCAAAAACTCTTGCTCGGTCATCTCGAGCGCGCTGGCGCCGCTGGCATATTTGAGCAAGCCGGCCTCGTCGTAGTGCTCGAGCATCCGCTCGCTCAGCAAGCCGATCTGGCGCAGGTTCGGGATCAGCCTCGAGAACATCACCTGGCGAAACTCGCGCATGCCCGGCATCTCGTTGACGCACTCTCGCCATTGTTTGCGCGTGAGTTTGTGGGCGAACCACTCCTCGTAGACCTCCCAAAACATGAAGCGCTCGCGCATCAGCAGGGCGATCTCGAAGACCCAGTCCTCCCGCTCTCGTCGCTCTTTTTCAGACAGTCGTTGGGTGATGTGGTCGCCCAGGGCGAGCACGCCGTAGTGGACGTGGCGCGCCTCGTCGAGGATGACGTAGCGCAGCATCTCCTTGAGCAGCGGCTCTTCGGTGAACCGGTAGATGACCCCGAAGGCACCGAGGGCGAGCCCCTCGACCATGATCTGCATGCCCAGAAATTTCATGTCCCAACGCGAGTCGGTCATCAGGGCGTCGATGATGGTGAACAGGTTGTCGTTGATGACGTAGAGCTTCTCGAGCTTCTGGTCGATGTAGCGGTGGAAGCTCTCGACGTGGCGGCCCTCGTCCATGACCTGGGTGGCACCGTACAGCTTGCCGTCGACCCACTCGACCGACTCGGTGACCTGAGCGGCGGCGTATAGTGCTCCCTGTTCGCCGTGCAGGAATTGCGACAAGATCCAGGAGGCGACGTCTTTTTTGAACCGGCGCGATTCGGTGGCCGACAATTTGACGCCGTAGTTTTCAGCGACCGACAGGTCGAGAAACTCGTCGGGCAGAAGCGGCACCTCCGGGTTGAGCGGGTCGACGTCGACGCTCCAGTCGACGTCGACCTCGGAGTCCCACTGGTTTTGTTTGGCGCGACGGTACAGCTCGCGCATCTCGGGAAAATCCGACGAGTAGTCCCAGTCGAAGCGCGCCGAGTGGCTCGCCGGCATATGGGTCGCCTCGTCCCTTCGTCCCAACTGCAGGACAAACCCTCGGCCGAACGACGGCAGCAGGTTCCCCAACACGCTCGGGTTTTTGACCTCCTGCAGGATACTCAGGGCTTCCAAGAGCGGTTCGACCTTCTGGCGAATTTTGACCGGCATCAAGCCTGTCATTCGCTCGACATGATCCAGCATGATTGCCTCCAATCAGAGTTAGAGCGACGCGACGATGATTTTGCCGTTGGGCCTGCCCACGCATGCTAGGCACATGCCGCTTTGGCGCTCGGCGTCGCTCAGGCAGTTGGGCCCGTCGTAGAGCACCTCGCCTTCGACGAGTTGCAGAGCGCAGGCGGCGCAACCACCCAAGGTGCAGCTAAAGTCGAGATCGAGACCGGCCTCCAGCCCGGCGTCCAAAATGGTCTGGCCGGGCTCGACGGCGATCTCGGCGCCGTGATCGGCAAAGATCACCACCCCCTCGGTGGTCGTCGTGGGCGGGGTGAGTTCGCCAGGCTCGGCCGGGCAGGGCGCTTCGAAAGGAGTTGGCCCGCCTACTTTGGCGTAGACGTTCGGATCCGTCAGTGCGCCTTCCCGAGCGACCGGTCGCCGACGGGTCGTCAGCGCTGTGGTCACGTCGGCGGCGTCTTGGCGCAATCGCCGCAGTCGACGCTGTACCCCTCGTGGAAGAAGTTGCGTCAGGCCCATGGGGCCTCCTTACCGGTGTCAGCCGGCCTTCGAGTGGAACCGTTTGACTTATTTCAACACATGTTGGAACAATAATCCAACAGCTGTGGGAATCAAGTGCTCGAGGTTCGTCGCTGCGCGACCGGAGGGGCGGGCTGTTTACATCTGACCGAACGGTCCGTACATCTTAAAGAGACGTCGAATCTCGAAGCATAGGAAGTGATGGCCAAGTCGAAACGAAAGAGAGCAACCCGCGCCAACGGGCGTGCCACGCGTGAGCGCATCATCGAGGAGGCCACCCGCCTCTTCGCCGACACGGGCTACGAAGCGACCTCGCTTCGCCAAATCGCCCAGGCCGCCGATATTGACTCGGCGACGCTCAAGTATCATTTTGGAGATAAGCCCAATTTGTTCGCCGAGGTGTACCGGCTGGGTCACCAGGAGTTTTTGGACGCGCTCGACCCGCTGCTCACCAGATTGCACAGCGTCGAGCGCCGCCAGGAGCTTCGCGACGTCCTCGATGATTTTGTCGTCGATATGCACGACTTCATCGAGGAGAACCTGCCGTTCGTCCGGTTGACGTTGTATCGGATGCTCGAGGACTCCGAGGACGTCATTGCGCTCGAAGAGGAGCTGCAGACGGTCGCCATTGCCACCCTCGAGCAGACCTTCAACGGGCTGATCGACCGAGGCATCATCCGCAGCGACGTCGATGCGCGCGCGTTCGTGGTCTTTATCGTCTCGTCGTTCAGCACCTGGCACGTCACCGGTCGAGTCAAGTCGCGCTGGCTGGGAGATCCGCCCCTCGACAGCCTCGACGGCCGCGCGCGCTCGGAGGCTTTTTTCATCGACCTGGTGGAGACCTACCTGCTCGGTGACAAGAATTGAGGTCGCGATGATAAAAACCGAGGTCTCGGTGATCAGAATTGAAGTCGAGGCATAGACCGAGCGGCTCGCTCGTTCACCTAAACGTCAAGCAGTAAATCGCTCGCACCATTCATTTGGACCCAATTGCACAAGGGTAATGATGTCTGCCAAATCTGCTTCCACCGATGGTGGGGAGTCGTTGTTTAAGAAGTCGATGTATATGGCGCGTTTTGCTGTGATTCACCTGGTCTGTCTAGCGGCGATCTGGACCGGGGTGAGCTGGGAGGCCCTGGCTATCTGTGGCGCGCTCTACGCGCTGCGTATGTTCGCCGTCACCGGTGGCTACCACCGCTATTTTGCCCATCGCACCTACAAAATGGGCCGGGTCATGCAGTTTATCATGGCCTTCTTGGCTGAAACTTCCGGCCAGAAGGGCGTGCTTTGGTGGGCTGCGCACCACCGCCATCACCACAAGTATTCGGACCAGCCCGAGGATGTGCACTCGGCCAAGCAGGAAGGCTTTTGGTATGCCCACGTCGGCTGGATCTTCTCGGAGCGCTGGGAGGGCACCGACGAAAGTCGCGTCAAAGACCTGATGCGCTATCCGGAGATCGTCTGGATCGACAAGTACCACTGGGTTCCGCCGACGCTGCTGGGCGTGGCCACCTATTACTTCGGCGAATGGATCGGCATCGGCGGCTGGCAGGCGGTGGTGGTCGGATTCTTCTGGAGCACCGTGCTCAGCCTGCACGCCACGTTCACCATCAACTCCTTGGCGCACCTGATCGGCAACCGGCGCTACGACACGACCGACGACAGCCGAAACCACTGGTTCCTGGCCCTGATCACCTTCGGCGAGGGCTGGCACAACAACCACCACCACTATCAAGCCTCGGTTAACCAGGGCTGGAAGTGGTGGGAGTACGACATCACCTACTACATTCTCAAGGTGATGAGCTGGGTCGGGTTGGTCCACGACCTGCGCACCCCGCCGGAGCACGTCGTCGAGGATCGGCCCCACCCGAAAGCGTTGGCGCGTCAGAAGGCTCGCCGGGAGCGGGAGCAGGCAAAGGCGACCGCGTCGAGCGCGATCGAAAAAGCCAAAGAAGACGCCTCGCGCTGGCTCGACGAGATCAGTGAGTATGCTCACTGCCGCGCGGTGGAAATGAGCGAGGTCGCCTCGCAGAAGGCCGAGGCCATCCGCACGAGCGCGCGTCAGGCCAAAGAGGATGCCTCGCGCCGGTTCGACGAGCTGAGCGAAGCGGCGCACTGCCGTGTGGTCGAGATGAGCGACAGCGCCACGACCAAAGTCGAAGAGATCAAGTTGAGCGCCGAGAACGCCCAGAAGGTCGCCGCTCAAAAGGTCGACGAGTTCGCCCGGTCGTTCCAGACCGAGCCGAAGCCCGAGTTGGGCTGAGAAGAACTACGACAACTCGTGACGAAGCGCGGCTTCGAGTTCCGGATAGGCGAACTCGAAGCCGCTTTCGTTTAGGCGGGTGGGCACGGCGCGCTGGCCGTTCAGAAGCATCTCTTGGCCCATCTCGCCCCCGCCGAGTTTCACGATCGCCTTGGGCAACGGAAAGATCGTGGGCCGGTGGAGCACGTCACCCAACGTGTCGGTAAACTCTTTGTTCGTGACGGGGTGGGGCGCGGTGACGTTGACCGGCCCGGTGAGTTCATCGTTGTCGACCAGAAAGGCGATGGCGCGCACCACGTCGTCGAGGGCGATCCAACTCATGTACTGGTCGCCGCTGCCGATGCGACCGCCCAAACCGAGCTTGAACGGCGTGAGCATTTTTTGCAGTGCACCGTCCTCGGTCGACAGGACGACGCCCAGGCGCGGGTTGACCGTGCGGATGCCGGCGTCGACCGCCGGCCGGCTCGCCGCCTCCCACTCCTCGCACACTTCCGCCAAGAACGTGTGGCCCGGCGCAGACGACTCGTCGACCACTTCAGGGCCGGTGTCGCCGTAATAGCCCACCGCCGAGGCCGACACGAATACATCAGGTGGGTTGTCGAGCCCGGCGAGGGTCTCTGCGACCAACCGCGTGCCCTGCCGCCGGCTCTCCATGATCGATTCTTTCTTTGCGTCGGTCCATCGCCCGAACAGGTTCTCGCCGGCCAAGTGGACGACCACGTCGACGCCTTCGAGCTTGTCGGCCTCGATTTCGCCCCCGCGCGGCTGCCAGTAGATATTCTGCGGGTTATCGGGCTGGCTGCGCCTCACCCGATGGATCGTGTAGCCGGCGTCGCCGAAGTAACTTCGTAGCGCCTGGCCGATCAGCCCGGACGAGCCGGTGATGGCGATTCGCTTGGCGGCAGGTTCATTCGGTGCGTCGTTGGCCATCACTCATTCTCCTCAAAAGAGTCGTGCTCGACGTTTGACGATTGTCTGGCAGTCGGTGCCGTTTGTGACGCGGCGCATCTCGAAGTGGTTCTTCTTGCTGTCGGGGTGGGCGCGGCTCTCGGGGGGATCGCCCAAAAAGATGCTCGTCGAGTCGACGACCACCTGTTCGAGGTTCCATTGTACGGCGCCCTCGATGTGATCCAGCCCCGAAAGTTTGCCTCGCAGCCGATCCCAGCCGCGGTGAATGATGTAGAGACTGCCATCGATGAGCCCGCTGACTCGTACCGTCATGCCCGGATGGCCGTCTCCATCTTGATCGAACACGCGCGGGTCATCGGCTTCGGTGGGCAGGTTCTCGCTGTTGGGCGCACGCAGCCGGACGCCCAAGACCTCGAACTTCCGAGGCACGTGCAGGTGGTATGCCCCATCTTTTTCGACGAGCCTTGCCGGGCGCTTGACCACGCCCATCGCAGCGACAAAGCGTTTGGGGATATGCGTCTCGACCACGTCGACCGAGCTGTGCACCTTGATGGCGCAGACCTCGGTTTGCATCTCGAGCTTCTCGCCTGTCTGAGAGATGTCGACTTTTTGAAGGGAGATGGTGCGGGTGACCACTTCGCCGACGATAGGCACCTCCGAGACGGCCGTGGTGACCACCTGCTGAGCCCAAGTGCCGCCCAAGTTGGGGGGCTGGTTGGCGGTGTCATCGGCAGACGCCTCCGCCTCGGTCTTGGCGGCTGCCACCGACGTACTCTCCTGAGCGGCGGCGGTGACCGGCACCATCAACAGACACAACACCATCGAGCTCAAAATCCGACGCATGCAACCTCCCTCGTGTATCACCAATCAATCTTTAGCGCGGCGAGCCAATTGCCGAGCCCATTCATACAATTCGTCCCAGCTGTTCAAGTGAATCTCTTGGCCTTCGGCGTGGGGACGTCCGGCGCCACCGACCACGAGTAAGACGTCGCGCGTCATTGCTGCGCTCAAAGCGGTGAGCATTCCACGCGCCTTTTGTTGATCATAGGCACGCGACACACTGATGATTACCGCTGCACTGCTCTGATGGTTGGCTGCGTCCGATATATCCTGCAGCGGTGTATCGGCTCCCAAGAAGACAACCTGGCAGCCAGCCAGAGCTACGACCACGGCGGCCATGTGCAGACCGAGGCAATGGAACTCGCCCGGTAGCGTCGTCATCACGATCTTGGGGCCGTCGGTGCGGTCGCTGAGCGGGCGCCATTGCCGGGTCAAAAAGTCTCGCAATCGCTCGCTCACAAAGTGCTCGTGAGACACGTGCAGCCGACCGTTGGCCCACTCTTCGCCGACGGCGTGCAGAAAAGGGCCGATGCGCTGGTCGAGGAAGCGAATGCCACCAAACTTGTTCCAGGAGCGGTAAAAGTGGTCCTCGACGGCGCTGCCATCCAACTCGCAGGTAGCTTCGAGCCACGGCTCGAGCCACTCTTCACGCATCAGCTCTTCAGAACTCTCGATCTCCGGCGGCGGTGCCGGCGGCTCCACATCGACCCGCGCGCCGCGACTGGTCAGCAGCAACTCACGCAGCGTCTCGATATCCTCGTCGACCACTTGACTGGGGCGGTGCCCGGCGTCGAGCGCTTCGGAGACGAGTCTCAGCCGAGCGACCGTGTCGACGTCGTAGACGCGGTGGCCTGCCTCGTTGCGATCCGGATTCGGAAAGCCGTAGCGGCGCTCCCAGGTGCGTATCGTCTCTTTTGGGATTCCCGTCGCTTGAGATAGCGCACCAATGCTCAAGGTCGGTTTGTCGGCGGAATTGCCGTTCATTCGTTCTCCAGGACAATGTCATGATCGACGACGCCGGCCGACAAACAGCCGACGCCCGCACCCACTCGGGTGTCCCCGGTTAGATGCAGGGCGCTCGATAAATGGTACATCGCGGTTGGCGTCGGTGTCGATGAGTACCTTTTGAACAGGGGTTGTTCAAGCGCTGTTCAGCAACTTCAAGCGCTCGCCAGCAAATAGCCGCTCTCGAGCTTCTCGCGCAGACCCACGCGCAGCCGGTGCAGACGGGTTTTGACCGCCGCCTCGGTGAGATCGAGTTTCTCGGCGACCTCCTCCTTGTCGACCCCGTTCCATTCCATGTCGACGTAGACCACGGTGTTCTTCTCGTTGCACTCCTCGAGGTACTCCATGATCTCGGCCAAGATCTGCTTGCCGGCCAAGTGCTCATCGGGGCGCTCGTCGAAGTCGCCTTCGTCCTCGCGGTGGCGCAGCGCGTGGAGGGTGTCGTCCTCCAGGGGCACCGGGTGGCGCTTGTACTTGCGCGTCTTCATGCGCGCTTCGTTGACCGCGATGCGGTACATCCAACTCCACAGCGCGCTGTTTTGTCGGAAAGTGTCGATCTTCTCGCACACCTTGAACAGCACGTCTTGAGTGACCTCTTCTGCGTCCCACTCGTCTTTGACCAAGGGAAGGACCACCGCGAAGATGCGACCGCGGTACGTCTCGCACAGGTGTTGAATGGCGTCGGTCTCGCCGGCGATGAGTCGGTTGATGAGCTGTTGTTCGTTCATTGTTCATTCTCCCTGGGGTTCTACCTTGCCAAGGTCTGAACTGATTATGAACAATGGTTGAACAGGGTCAAGTGTGAATGAACAGGTTTTGGCCCTGTTCAGTTCTTTTTCATGTAAACGGACTGTTTCCGCAGGTGAACTTGACGGGGCGGTCGATGGGGGCCATTGCTCTAGGGAGCGTAAATTATGAACACCCCCTACATATCGAGGCACCCCCTATGGGCAAGATGATCGACGGAGAGTGGACCACGGAGTGGTACGGCAGTGATGAAGAGGGGCATTTCCAGCGCGAGGACACAGTCTTCCACGGCCGGGTCGACGCCCAGCCCGAAAGTGAACACCCCGTCGAGTCGGGGCGCTATCACCTGTACGTCTCCTGGGCGTGCCCCTGGGCGCACCGGACGCTCATCGCGCGCACCCTCCTGGGGCTCGACGAGCATATCTCCATCACGGCGGTCCACTGGTTCATGGGCGACGAAGGCTGGGAGTTTCGCCCCGACGAAGATCCGGACGCCCACGCCGACGCGATCAATGGCAAAGAGTTCCTGCGCCAGATCTACAAGCAGGCTGACGACCACTACACCGGCCGCGTGACCGTGCCCGTGCTATGGGACAAGGAGAAGGGCACGATCGTGAACAACGAGTCGCGCGAGATCTTGCGCATGTTCTCCACCCAGTTTGGCGAGTTGGCCAACGGTGAGATCGATCTTTGCCCCGACGAACTGCGCGAGGAGGTCGATCGCGTCATCGACGAGATCTACGAGCCGGTCAACAACGGCGTCTACAGCGCCGGGTTCGCCGACTCCCAAAAGGCCTACGACGAGGCGGTCGACACGCTGTTCGACGCGCTCGCCCACTGGAACGAGGTGCTCGGCGAGCAGCGCTACCTGTGCGGGGACCAGTTCACCGAGGCGGATATCTGCATGTTCACCACGCTGGTGCGCTTCGACCCCGTCTACGCCACCCACTTCAAGTGCAACCGCCACCGGCTCCTCGAGTTCGACAACCTGTGGAACTACACCAAAGAGATCTACCAGATGCCGGGCGTCGCCGAGACGTGCAATCTGCGCCACATCAAGAACCACTACTACCAGAGCCACCCCACGGTGAACCCCAAGCGTATCGTCGCTCAGGGCTTCGAGGTCGACTACGACGCTCCGCACGATCGAGATCGGTTTTGATTTCTATCTACTCCTTCTCCACCCCCACTGTCTGTCCCTGCGCCGCCCCGAAATGACGGGCGGCGCTGCCGTCGCGCACCGCGATCTCGAGCTGGCCCGAGCTGCCGAAATAGGCCAGGGGCCTGCGCTTGGGCACGCTCGCGAAGGTCTTCATCAACGGGACCCGCTCGCCGTCGAGGTCGATGCGCGGGCGGGCGCCGTCGAGCCAGTCGGTCAACTCCCTGTCGGACAAGTTGGTGATGAGGTTGCCGAAGCGGTCGACGTGGATGACGTGACACTCGATGCGCTCGTTGTGCAGAAACGGCGCGCTCGGGGGAAGACGCACGAGGTCGGCCGGGTCGAGGTGCGTGCCCAGCGTTTCGAGGTTGGCTCCTGCTGCCAGGTGCCCGCTGACCGGCGCGAAGATGTCGCGGCCGTGAAAGGTCGCGCTGACTTTGGGTAGGTGGAACTCCGGGTTATCCAGCACCACGACCCGATTGGGCGAGTACTTCTTGAGGACCATGTCGAAGAGCCCGTTGTCGGGCCCTACGCATACAAACGACCCGGTGTCGATCGCCACGCTTCGGCGAGTGCTGCCCACCCCCGGGTCGACCACACCCATCAGGATGGTCCCCTCCTTCAGATACGGGGCCGCGCTCGACAGCAAGTAAGCTCCCGAGAGCAAATTCTGTGGGGGCACCTCGTGACACAGATCGACGAGCTGCACGCCGGGGCAGATGCCGTCGATGACGGCCTTCATGATGCCGACGTAGTTGTCTTTGAGGCCGAAGTCGGTCAGCAGGGCGACGGTCGGAGTGTTCATGGAGCTGAGGGGTTGAGGGTCGAGAGGTTTCGGGGCTCGGAACCGTAAAGGTAGGTACAGGGAGCCGCCTCGCCACTGTCAGTCACGGGGTCTGCTGACCGATCGTTTAACTTCGCTGCGTTTTCTGGCATGCTCGGCGCGTTGTCATACAGCTGTCACGTACTCTTTGTTGAGGTAATGTCATGGATTGCAGTGCATGTGTGCGCTCGCCGCGTAGACGTTGGCTCCTCGCGCTCGGTTTCGCCACGATGGTGGCTGCCGCGGGGTGTTCGGATGATGGAGATAATAACCAGACGGGCGGCAATAACCTGTCCGATGCGGGCACCGACGTACTCGCCGATGTGGACGCCAGCACCGACGTGGCCCCCGACGGGTCGACCGTCGACGAGCAGCCCAGCTGCGACCCCCTGCAGCCGGAGTACTGCGCGCTGCCGTGGCCTTCGAGCCTCTTTTTGAAGGCCGACGACACCCGCGCGACCGGCTACACGCTCAACTTCGGTGAGGAGACGCTTCCGATCGCCGAGGCCGGCCCCAACGAGGGCACGAAGACCAACCCCGAGCCGTACCGCCGCCTCGACGGCTACACGCCCGGCCAGCCGCTGATCACGCTGTTCCCCAACGTGGACACCTCCGCGATGGCCGGCGAGGAGAGCATCGAGAAGTCGGTGGAGACCGACTCGCCCATCGTGTGGCTCGAGGTCGACAACAGCGGCAACGTCGTGCGGCGCATCCCTCACTTCGCCGAGCTCGACAAGCGCGCCGACGACCCCAGCGAGCAAGTCTTGTTCGTGCGCCCGGCGGTCATCCTCGACGAGGCGATGCGCTACGTCGTCGCCTTCCGCAACCTGCAGGACACCTCCGGCACCGCCATCGAGCCGAGCGAGGCGTTCCAGAAGCTTCGCGACGGCGACACCGACGGCGACGCGCTTTTGGCCGCCCGTCAGGCGCGCTTCGACGAGATCTTCAGCATCTTGGAAGGGGAGGGCATCCAGAAGAGCGAGCTGACCCTGGCGTGGGACTTCGTGACCGCCAGCAGCGACTCGCTGCACGGCCCGATGCTCCACATGCGTGACAAAGGCTTCGAGATCTCAGGCGAGCAGGGTCCCGAGATCGAGTTCACCAAGGTCGAAGAGCACACCGAGGCGGAGCATGACTGGTGGTGGCTCGAGATCGAGGGCACCTTCGAGTCGCCCAGCTTCATGACCGAGAAAGAGATCGAAGGCCAACCCGGCCCGGTGATCAACTGGGGCGACGACGGCAAGCCTGCCCAGGACGGCACCCACGTGCAGAAATTCTGGCTGTACGTGCCCCACAGCGCCCGCGACGGCAGCGACCACGGCCTCATCCAGTACGGCCACGGCCTGCTCGGCGCCGGCTCGCAGACCGGCGGAAGCTTCAACGGCAAGATCGCCAACGACCACAAGTTCATCTTCTTCGGCACCAGCCTCGCCGGCATGAGCGACGAGGACGTGCCCAACGCGGTGTTCGCGCTGGGTAACCTGAGCGGCTTCCCGTTTATGGCCGACCGCCTGCACCAGGGCATGCTCGAGTACCTGCTGCTGGCTCGCTCGATGCGCGAGCGCCTGCCGACCCACGCCGAGATCACCGACCGCAGCATCAGCGTCAACAGCGACGAGCTCTTCTACTCGGGCATCTCGCAGGGCGGCATCTTCGGCGGCACTTACATGGCCCTGTCCACCGACGTGATCTATGGCCACCTGGGCGTGCCGGGCAACAACTACTCGACGCTACTGCACCGCTCGGTCGACTTCGACCCGTACTTCACGATCATGAACCGCTCGTACACCAGCCCGATTACCCAGGCGCTGGCCCTGTCGACCATCCAGCTTCTGTGGGCCCAGACCGAGCCGGTCAGCTACCTTCGCCACATCACCGCCGAGCCCTTCCCGGGCAACGACCCGCACTATGCGATCTTCGCGCCCGCCAAGGGCGACTACCAGGTCTCGGTGATGACCAACGAGATCGCCGCGCGCAGCGACATCGACATCAAGCTGATGGCCAACTACGGCAAGGACGTCGCCCTGGTCGACGAAGAGCCGTACCCGTACACCGGCTCGGGCGTCGTGCTCTACGACTTCGGCAACCCCTGGCCCGAAGCCGGCAACAGGCCGCCGGCCGAAGACGACCTCGGCGACCCGCACGGCAAGCCGCGCCGCCAAGACCACCACAACGAGCAGATGATCCACTTCTTCCGCAACGGCGGTGAGATCATCGACGTGTGCGGCGGCGATCCGTGTACGCCTGAATAAGGTTACTAAAGGGAACTTAGGGTAACTAAGGGAAACTTAGGGTAACTAAAGGGAACTCAGTAACCCTTAGTAACCCTTAGTAACCCTTAGTAACCCTTAGTAACCCTTACCAACCCACTTCTCGATGTAGCGCCCGACGCTGTACTTGCGTCGGGTGCTCTTCGAGGTCATGTACCGCACCTTCCCGAAGATCTCCCGCTCCGGCCCCCACGGCCGGTCGTAGCGCCCCAGCGTCCAAAAAATCCCGCTATATGAGTTCGGGTCGCGCCCATCGAGGGCGTACTTGTTGTTGAGCTCGATCATGATCGCGAGCGCCTCCTGGGGTGACGCGCTCCAGTGCAGGATCTTCTTTCCCCACAACATCCGCAGGTAGTTGTGGATGCGCCCGTCTTTGACGAGTTGCATCTGCGAGGCGTTCCACAGTTCGTCGTGGGTCTGCGCCTTCTCGAACTCATCGAGGGTGTAGACGTGCTCACGCGGGTCGTCGGCGTGCTCCTCGAGGGTCGCGATGGCCCAGTCGGGCAGCGACTCCCATGCGTCGTAATTCTCGACGTAATGGCAGGTGTTGTAGCTGACTTCACGCCAGGTGATGAGCTCTTCGAGGAACGACTCGGCGTCCTCGCTCAAACCCCACCACCCCTCGCGCTTGCCCTTGGCGTTGTCGGCGAGGTCGTCGAACCCCCAGCGCTCCTGCTCGAGCACCGCGCCCACGATCTCGTGGGTCGAAATGTGGCCGAAGTGAAGGTACGGCGACAGCCGACTGGTGTGGTCGTCCTCTGGATAGTTGCGTCGGTTGCCGTAGCCCTCGAGGCGCTCGGTCAAAAACGTCTGGAAGCGCTCGCGCGCCGCCTCCTCGCCGCCGGGATGGGCGGCGACGGGTTGAACGTCGTGGTCGATGGGCAGCGTGGTCACAAACGCGGGGTCGGCGAGCTCGTCGAGCGTCGCCGCCGGCCACCGGTCGGTGATCTCGGCCGGCAGCCGGTCGAGCTGCGGCAACTGCTTGCCTACGAGCGGATGGCGGCGCGGAAACGTGTCGAGATGCTCGCGCCCGTGCTTCTGGAACCAACGCCGAAAGTCGTACGCCCGCTTGTAGGCCTTGCCCGGCGCACGAAGCGGCACGATCCCGTTCGAGTCGACCTTCTCCAGGCGCACGTCGAGCTGTGCGGCCGCCGCCGCGGTCATCCGGGGCAAGAAGAACGCCGGAAACTCGTCGGTCACCACCGCCACCGCCCGCTCGCCGAGCGCCGCGAGCAAGCCCTTGCCCGCGTCGTGCTCGCGCTCCAGGTACGGAAAATACGTCACGTTTGCATCGGCGAGCCGGCGCGCCTTGTCGGCCATCCCGTCGATCACGAACTGGTGCAGCCGCTCACTCGCCCACGGATACTCGCTTCGCAGCGGCTCGAAGATCACCAGCGGCACCTGGTGAGTTTGGGCGAGCTCGACGGCATGCTCGAGCGCATAGTTGTAGCTCAGCCGCCGCTGGGCGGTCATCCAATAGACGACGAAGTCGCGCTCGGGGCGGATGGGGGCGTCGTTGCAGGCGTTGATGCGGAGTTTGGGGATGGTCGACATAGGGTTCCTTGGGGAAACTTCGTTTGGAGGTGGGATGCAAGTGGGCCGGGGGGCGTTGCATGGGATGGTGATTATGAAGGTCTGGCAGGTGTTGGGGCTTCGAGGATTGGAGGCCTTGCCGGTTCGCAACCTCAACCCCCCGGCGCTTTGCGCCTGCCCCCCTTCGGCCGGCGACTGCGGCCGTAGGGGGCGAATGGTCGGCTTGTTGGGGCGTTCGAGGTTATTGGAGCAACCATTTCCTCCCCAACGGCGCAGTCAGCCGTTAGGGGAGGTGCCCGAAGGGCGGAGGGGTTGAGGTTCCGAGATCTGCAAGACCCTCAAAGGACGACCCCAACCCCGCAACGCTTACTCTTCCCCATCCCTCTCCGCACAAGCACATTCGATCTCCTCAAGCACCTCCTCGATGCGCTGGTAGATATCTTGGACTGAGAAGCGAAGCATCTTCACGCCGTATTGCTCTTCTAGCGTCTCGGTGCGGGCTTCGTCCTTTTCTGCGAGATCCTCTCGACTATGGACTGGCCCGTCGACCTCGACTGCGACCTTCCGCTTGAGGCAGTAGAAGTCGATGATGAACGGCTCCAGAACGTACTGACGTCGAAACTTGTATCCGCCGACTTGGCGGCGGCGTAGGCGTGCCCAGAGTCGCTTTTCAGGCCACGTCTGGTTCTTACGCAGCCAACGTGCGCGTTCGAGAAGTTGTGCTCGGTCGTTGTATTGGTGTTTCACTGTACTCTCCTGCGTAGAAGGTCGAATGAAGTACTCATTACGGTTTTCGGCGCAGGTGGGTGTTTTGTTGCGTGAGTGGGGGCGATTTCGGGAAGGGAAGGGGTTGGGAGAGGGATTTTCTCTGTTGGTGGCCTTGCCGACTTGCAGCGTCAATTCCCCGGCGTTGAGGTTGTTCTTTGGAGGCCTTGCTGGTTCGCAACCTCAACCCCCCGGCGCTTTGCGCCTGCCCCCCACGCTTCGCTTTGGGGGGCGAATGGTCGGCTTGTTGAGGCGTTTGAGGTTGTTGGGACGATCCCCCGAGAACCTAAAACGGTTATTGGAGCAACCATTTCCTCCCCAACGGCGCAGTCAGCCGTTAGGGGAGGTGCCCGAAGGGCGGAGGGGTTGAGGCCGCGAACCAGCAAGGCCACCGTCCCGAAAGCCCCCAGAAAAGTGGTCGCTCGAGCAACCATTGTCTCCCCCTATTGCACTCCGACCCAGCCTTTCCTACAGTCGGGCGAAATCGTCCGCACCGCCGCGCCTCAGGGGCGCAGCTTTCCCAAAGATATATCCCAACGAACGGCAGTAAGCATCATGGCACGACCCAACCTGAAGAAGCTCCGCGAAGAGGCCCAGTCCATCTACAGCGAGTACGGCGCGCGTTTCGCCGGCAAACCGCGGGCGACCCGCGACGTCCAGGCGCTCGACTCGATCATCGAGCGGCTCGAGAAGGTCATCAAGCGCGCGCGTACTTTGCGCAACGGCAAGACCAACCCGGCGTTGTCGTCGTTCTTGGAGCAGGCGCTCGAGAACCTCGAGACCTACGAGAACGAGCGCGAGAATATCCAGAAAGTCCAGTCGCAGGGGCCGGTCGTCGTCGAGGGCAGCCGGCTGGCGACCTGGGCGAATTTGCATTTCGGTCAGTATTTCAGGCATTTTGCAGGTAAGCCTCGCGCCACCCGTGACCTGGGTCTCTTGAACGAGATCATCTCCGAGCTCGAGCTCGTCGAGTCGAAGATGAAGGGACTCCTGGCCCAGAAGGACGTCGCCTCGGTCGAGGCGGACCTGGAGACGGTCCAAAAGAACCTCGAGGTCTATGAGGGCGAGCGCGAGAATATCATGAATGCACGCCAAAGCGGCGGGCTCGACGAGCAGGCAAGCTACCTGGCGATGGTCGCCAACGAGCAGTTCGCCGTCTACAACTTCCACTTTGGCGGCCGCCCGCGCGTGTCGCGCCGCTCGGGGCTTTTGCACCGAGTCATCGCCACCTTGCAGTCGGTGCGCGACCAGATGAGCGAGCTCGAGGACCAGGGGCTCGACTCGGAGCAGAACCGCAACAATATCGCGCTCATCGACGGGCAGCTCAAGACGTACCGCAACGAGCTCGACAAGATCGACGAGGCGCGTCGCCAGACCGCCCCCAAGGATCTGGTTGGTCAACTGGGCAGCGCGGCCAACTGGGCGATGGCGCAGTACAACGAGAACTTCGCCGGTCAGGACCGCGCCAGCCGCGATCTCGAGCTCCTGTCGCGCGTCTGTGACGAGATGCTCGACGTCGGCCGCCAGATGCGCGAGCTGAGCAATCAGCTCGACAATCGGGCCAACGAGGAGAATCTCGTCATTGTGTTGGACAACTTGATGCTATATCAAAACGAATACGAAGAAATTCAACAGGTTCAGGCCAGCTGAGGCAAACTCGGCAGCCGTAGAGTGCAGATGGAGTGCTGGAGATGGATAAGTCGAGCATCTACTGGAGCGCCAGTCGTCGGGCCGTATGCCTGATCGGCGCCGTGTTGTTGGCCGCAGGCGCCATGGCTTGTGGCGACGACAACGGGTCGAAGAAGGATACCAACAGCGAGCCTGACGCGGCCGACGTGAGCACCGACGTCGACGCGGGGTCCGGCGACGATGCCGGCGCTGACGTCGGCGGCGACGGCGGCGACAGCGATGCCGACGCCCAGGTCGACACCGGCCCGCCCGACGACGACGCCGACGGCGTGGCCAACGCCGACGACAACTGTCCCGACGCGGCCAACGCCGACCAGGCCGACCTCGACCGCGATGGCGTCGGCGACGTCTGCGACCACTTCGCCTCCATCCACGACCCGTCCAACCCCGACTCCTTCGAGACGACGGCCGAAGATGAGGCCAACATCTCGAACGACGCCCCGCGTGAGGGCGAGGCCTACGAGCTGTCGCTTCCGTTCCTGGTCGAGGGCAACGTCGGCGCGGTCGACAACGGCAACTCGGACCTCGACTACTACTCGTTCTCGGTCAGCGAGCCGACGCTGCTCCTGGTCCAGATCGAGTCGCGCGGCGACACTTACTGGCCCGGCGGCGTTCTCTTTGGCTACGAAGCCCGCAACGGCAACGTCAACCGTTTTGCCCTGGGCGAAGACACCGGCGGCACCCATTACCGCGAGATGTTCCTTCCGGTGCCGGGTCGCTACTCGCTGGTCGTGACCGACGCGCGCAACATGCTCAACTCGCCGGACGTCGGCGGCGACGGCTACGACTACACCGTCACCGCCAGCGCCGTGCCGATGCCCGAGCCCGAGACCCTCGACCTGCCCGCGGCGCCCGTCGAAAAGGACGTCGACCGCAAGATCCACATCTACGAGGTCGACGCGCAGGGCCTCGACGCGCTCACCGTCGCCTCGACGGGCGTGCCGCGCGGCGACAACTCCATCACCTTGCCGATGCTGGCGGTGTACGACCCCGACGAAAATCGGACCCTGTCGCTCACCTCGCCGTATCAGACGAACCAGAACAACGCCAAAATCGAGTACACCACCAACCTCGGTGACCGCGACCGCGTCTGGGTCATCGAAGATTACTGGCAGCGCTTCGGGCTCAACGACACCATCTTGGAGGTCAACGAGGCCACGGTCGACGCGGAGTTCGAGACCTTCAGCGAGCCGCAAGACGAGCGTAGCAGCGAGCTTGTGTGGATGCAGCCCGGCGTGAGCGTCGAGGGGACCATCGGTCCGCCGCGCACCGTCAGCAGCACCTCGCTCGCCCCCGACGTCGACTACTTCTTGGCTACCGTCCAGCCCGGCAGCCTGGTGACCTTCACGGTCGAGCCGACCGACGGCGGCGCGCTGCAGCCCGACGTCGACCTGGGCTTTTTGTACGAGCAGCAGGGCTCGAGCACCTTCTACTGGATGGAAGGCGGTCCGAACCTCGACAACCCCGGCGAGACGGCGACCGTCACGGCGTTCTACGACGGCTTTCAGGCCGGCGAAGCTGCTATTCGCATTCGCCACGAGCCCAACAACAACGCCGAATCGCCCGAGGGCGGCCCCGGCTTCGAGTACACCGTCTCGATGGACGTCACCCAGCCGACGGCCGACGACCTGGGCCCGCTGCCAGCCGTCGTCACCGGCACCTTCGACACCCCGGGCGAGACCGATTTCTACACGTTCTCCGCCAGCGCCGGTGACCGCATCAACTTCCGGCTCGAGGAGAACAACTACTTTGGCCAGTTGACCGTCTACGACGCCGACACCTTCCAGCCGCTCATCCAGACCTACTCGTCGCGCGACACGATGATCGTCGAGGAAGACGGCGACTACATCGTCCACGTCGCCCCGTACAACGAGGAGCGTGACCCGACGTACACCTACGAGCTGGGCGTCGAGAAGATCTCGGCGACCGACCTGGGCACCACCCCCGCCTCGCAGAGCGGCGTGGTCGACAACGCGCCGTTCCCGGCGTGGTTCAAGATGACGGTGACCCCCGGCACGGCTTACGAAGCGACGCTCGCCGACGTGGCCGACGGCACCCTCGAAGGGCGCATTCGCGTCTACGCCGGCGAGACGATGGACCAGCTTCGCGGCGGCGCCGGTCCGGTGCGCTGGATGGCGCCCGACGGCGTGAGCGAGGTGTATATCGAAGTGGCCGACGCGCAGAATCGCGGCGACGCTGGCTACACCTTCACGCTCGCGGTCGACGAGCTCGACTCGGCCGACTTGACCCTCGACACGCTCACCACCGGCCAGCTCGCCGACGGCGCGAGCCAGATGATCTACACGTTCAGCGCGCCTGAAGGCGCCGTGGGCGCTTCGGTCACCACCGATGGCTCCTGGGAGCCGACCGTGGCGCTGGCCGACGCGGCCGATCTGCGCACCATCGGCGGCGTCGACGCACACGCCGGCCAGTTGTTCTACGCCGAGAGCAAGGCGCGCGATTACGCGCTCTTCGTCGGCGCGAGTGACGACACGCTCACCGGTCCGCTCGACTTCGAGGTCGAGGTGACCGTGCACGAGCCGAGCGCGGCCACCGCCGAGACCGAGCCCAACGACACTCTGGCCGACGTGCAGACCCCGCTGACCACCCCGGCGATCATCTCCGGGGCGTTCGACGACGCCAGTGGAGATACCACGGACGTGTTTACACTCGACCTGGTCACCGGACAGCGCGTCTGGGTGATGAGCATCAACCGAAACAGCACCGACCTCTATAACCTCGACCCCGAACTCGAGATCTACGACCCGTCGGGCACGCTCGCCGAAACCGACCGCGACGCCGGAGAGGCATTCTTCCCGGCGATTTACGCCTTCGAGGCGACCGCCGACGGCATCTGGGAGATTCGCCACCAACTCGAGTACGGCGGTGATACCGGCGACTACACGCTGTATGTCTTCACCTCTACACCGTAGATGACCACCCAACACTTCGAGAAAGCCCGCCTTCTCGCGCTGCGCGAGCGCTCCGGCGACCCCGATCGACTCGACGGGCTCGTCGAGCGACTCGCTGCCTGCGTCGAGAACGGCGGGCTTTCTTCGTCCAACGCCAAACTCGCCCTCGAAGAGCTAGCACATGCGCCCGAGCCGGCCGACACGCTGTTCCACCTGGTGCAGCTATGTGAGTCGGGCAAGGGCAAGCTCGTGCTCGCCGAGCCCGAGACAGTGGAGACGTTTCTCAAGCTCGCCGCCCAGGGCGAGCATCCGGCGCGCACTCTGCAACATCGGCCGGAGGAGCTGTCGTATTTGGCCGGCGCCCGCTCGACGAACCTGGTGCGCGGGCTCGACTCGCTCAAAGGCGAGCTGCACGGCCACATCGAGGCCGCGGTGGCCGAAGGCGCCGACCGCGAAGAGGCGGTCTTCAACGAGCTTCGCCGCCTCAAGCGCCGCGAGTCGCTGCGCATCTTTTTGCGCGAGGTCGAGAACCTGAGCTCGGTGCGCCAGACGACCGCCGAGATCGCCGAGCTCGCCGAGGCCTGCCTCGACGTGGCGGTGGTCCAGGGCGCCGAGGTGCTCGGGCGCCCCGAGCTCGCCGAGCATTTCTGCGTGCTCGGTATGGGCAAGCTGGGCGGCCGCGAGCTCAACTTCAGCTCCGACGTCGACCTCATCTACGTCTCGTCGAACGAGGCGGCCGTCGACGCCGACGTCAAGACCGGCGTCGACGCGCTCGCGCGCTGGGTCACCAAGGCCATGGAGTCGGTCACCGAGGAGGGCTACGTCTTTCGCGTCGACCTTCGCCTGCGGCCCGAGGGGAGCAAAGGGCCGCTGGTGCACTCACTCGGCGCCATGGTCGACTACTACCTGAACTGGGGGCGCACCTGGGAGCGCAGCGCCATGGTCAAAGCGCGCCCGGTCGCCGGCAACCGGCAGATGGGCGAGGAGCTGTTGGTCGACCTCGAGCCATTCATGTACCGGCGCTACCTCGACTTCAACGTCCTCGACGAGTTGCGGGCGATGAAGGAGCAGATCAACCGCAACGCGCACGTCTCGGCGGTCGTGGGCATCGAAGAGGACAAGGTCGACAAGCCCGAGCGCCGAGCCGAGAAGAAGCAGTCGAGTTCGTCGTCGCTGCAGGACCGACTCCGCCGCAAGATGCGCCGCGGCGGTGGATCCAAGAGCACACGGCTGGGGCGAGCGTCGCGCTTTTCGCTGTCGAAGAAGAACCACGACGAGGCGCCGACCGAACCCGAGTCCACTGAGGGGGCGCCTGCCAAAACGCCGGCGCCTTCGACCGGCTCGCCGTACGGCTGGGACGTCAAGATCGGCGTGGGCGGCATTCGCGAGATCGAGTTTTTCGTCCAAGCGCTCCAGCTCATCCACTGCGGCACGCGCCCCTCGCTGCGCGTGCGCCGCACCCTCGATGCGCTCGACCGATTGCTCTACGCCGGGCTGATTACCCACGACGACCACGCCGTGCTCGCCGATGCTTACGATCTGTTTCGCCGCGTCGAGCACCGCGTGCAGATGGAGCACGACCGCCAATCGCACCGATTGCCCGCCGACGCGGCCGGCTTCGAGCGCCTGGCCCGGCGCATGCTCACCGACGCCGACGAGCTGCGCGAGCGGCTGACATTCTTCCGAAAGAAGGTCGGGGCGATGTTCGAGCGGCTCTTCTCGGAATCGGCGCAGAGCCCTGAGGAGCCCACCGTGCGCGAGTCGCGCCCCACCGAGCTCGCCACGGTTCTGGGGGCGCCGCCAGAGCACTTATTCGACGCGGCGGTCATCGATGCGCTGACCGAGGTCGGCTTTCGGCGGCCGCGACAGGTCGCCGGCCAGCTCCAGATGCTTCGCGACAAGACCTACGGCCCGTTCGGCCGCCGCGCGGGGACCGAGCAGAGCCAGCTGAGCCGTTTCATCATGCAGGCCTGCGCCACGGCGCCGAATCCCGACCAGGCGTTCAGCTACTGGTCGCGCCTGTCGACGGTCGTCGGCGAGCGGCCCGGCTTCTACGACATGCTCTTCGAGAACCCGCACGCCACGCGCCTGCTTTTGCATGTGTTCGGGTCGAGCGATTTTCTCGCCTCCATCGTCATGCGCGAGCCGAACGTCATCGACTACCTGCTCGGCGCAGGCACGGTGGCCATCGTGCGCGAGAAAGACGAGATGGTACGCGAGCTCGAACGGCGGCTTACGGGTATCCACGATCCGAGCCATCGGCTGGGGCGCATGCGTCGCTTCCACCAGGAAGAGGTGCTCAGGATCGCGCTGCACGAGGTCGCCGGCGCCTGCGATATCGGCGAGACGGTGCGCCAATTGTCGATGCTCGCCGAGGTGGTCATCGATCTCATCTTGGGCGAGGTCTACGCCAACCTCGCCCAGCGCCTCGACGCCACGCAGGGCGGGCTTCCGAGCGTCGACGAGCTGCCTTTTGTCGTGCTCGCCATGGGCAAGCTCGGCGGGCGCGAGCTCACCTTCGGCAGCGATCTCGACATCATCTTCGTCTACGAGCCCGACGAGAAGGTCGGCCTCGACCACCAGTTCTTTGCGCGCATGGCCCAGCGCCTGGTCCGCAACCTGTCGTCGGTCAGCGAGCACGGAAAGCTGTACGACGTCGACACCCGGCTTCGTCCCTCGGGGCGACAGGGCACGCTCGTCGTCAGCCTGGAGGCCTTTCGCGAGTACCACGAGACGCGCGCCGATCTGTGGGAGCGCCAGGCGTTGATTCGCGCTCGCGCTTTGACCGGGCGTGCCGACCTTCGAGAACGGCTCACCAGGCTTCGCGACGAACTCGCCTTCGAGAAGCCGGTGCCGGACGACGCCCGCGAACAGTTTCGCGCGATGCGCGATCGCATGGTCGAGCATCTTACGGGGGAGGGCGAAGGCTTCGACATCAAAGCCGACCCCGGAGGCATGATCGACGTCGAGTTCCTGACTCAGTATTTGCAACTTGTCTATGGCGGCCGGCTCGAGTCGAGCGAGATGCAGCCTTCCCAGGCGCGTGGCGAACAGGTCATCGAAGGTGTGCGCAGCCAGAATACCCTGCGCGCGCTCGTCGGACTGGCCGAGGCTCCCGAGTTGGCCGACCTCGAGCCGCAGGCCGACTACGTCGCCTTGCTCGACGACTACCGTACGCTGCGCCGCATCGAGGCGCGGCTTCGCATGAGCGACCAGCGAGGCACGAATCGCGTGCCCCATGACGAGGACGAGCAACATATTTTGGCCCGCCGCTTGGGCTACCAGGGTAGCGGGGCGCGCCGGCAACTGCAGGCCGAACTCGACGCCCTCAGCGCGCGCGTACAGCAGGTGTTCGAGGTGTTGCTCGGCGCGAACATTGACAGCCCCCAGCCCAGCGACTAGCGATAGAGAAAACGCATGGGCAGCGTGGGTCAAGCGCAGCTTTCACGACGTATTCGCCGCACGGAGTAAACGTGGGTATCAAATCGGATAAAATTTGGCTCGATGGGGAGTTCGTCGACTTTGAAGACGCGAACGTCCACATCCTGACGCACACGTTGCACTACGGGCTCGGAGCGTTCGAGGGCATTCGCTGCTACCAGCGCGAAGACGGCAAGAGCGCCATCTTCCGCCTCTCGGAGCATATCCGCCGCCTCATCGAGTCGTGCAAGATCTGCACGATCGACGTGCCGTTCACCCAGGAGCAAATCGAGCGCGCCTGCATCGAAACCGTCAAGGTCAACGGCTTCGAAGATTGCTATCTGCGCCCGCTCGTCTTCTTGGGCCACGGCGAGATGGGCCTCTCCGCCACCAGCAACAAGGTGCGCGTGGCCGTCATCGCCTGGAAGTGGGGCGCGTATCTGGGCGACGAGGGCCTCGAGAAGGGCATTCGGGCGAAGGTGTCGAGCTTCAACCGCCACCACGTCAACTCGAGCATGGTCAAGGGCAAGATCAACGGCCAGTACGTCAACAGCATCCTGGCCAAGCGCGAAGTCATGGCCGCCGGCTACGACGAGGCGATCATGCTCGACACCGACGGTTATATCTCGGAGGCCTCCGGCGAGAATATCTTCATCGTCTACCGCAACCGGCTGTTCACCACGCCGATCGGATCGTCGATCTTGGGCGGCATCACCCGCGACACGATCGTGACGCTGGCCAAGGAGCGCGGCATCTCCATCATCGAGCAGCGCTTCACCCGCGACATGCTCTACACCGCCGACGAAATCTTTATGGTGGGCACCGCCGCCGAGATCACGCCGGTGCGCGAGCTCGACGAGCGCACCATCGGCGACGGCACCGTCGGCCCGGTCACCAAGGCGCTGCAGGCCGCTTATTTCGACCAGGTGAAGGGATCGTCGACCGACCATCCCGAGTGGCTGGCTATTGTCGAATAAGAAAAACTTGATGTGTCGTAAATCGGGATCAAGTTCCCGCACTGACTTCGTCCAATTCGGGTTCGCATAATCCAATCAAAGGAAGGATACGCCATGGCAACTGTCGACAAGATCGTAGATATCCTCGGTGACGAGGCCGACGACCTGCTCAACCACGAGTCCAAGACGATCTCCAAAGAGAACCTGTATCTGCCGGGTCCGGACTTCGTCGACGAGGTCTACGCCCAGACCGACCGCAGCCCGCGGGTGCTCGCCAACCTTCAGCGCCTCTTCGACAACGGGCGCTTGGGCGGCAGCGGCTATCTGTCGATCTTGCCGGTCGACCAGGGCATCGAGCACACCGCCGGCGCCTCGTTCGCGCCCAATCCGGAGTATTTCGACCCGGCCAACATCGTCGAGCTGGCCATCGAAGGTGGCTGCAACGCCGTCGCCTCGACCTACGGCGTTCTCGGCGCAGTGGCGCGTAAGTACGCCCACAAGATCCCGTTTGTGGTCAAGATCAACCACAACCAGCTGATGACCTGGCCCAACAACTACGACCAGGTCATGTTCGGCACCGTCGAAGAGGCCTTCGAGATGGGCGCTGCCGCCATCGGCGCGACCATCTACTTCGGCTCGGAGGAGTCCGACCGTCAGATCGTCGAAGTTGCCCGCGCCTTCGCCCGCGCTCACGAGCTCGGCATGGCGACCATCCTTTGGTGCTACACGCGCAACAAGGAAGGCTTCGTCGTCGACGGCGACGACTACCACACCGCCGCCGACCTCACCGGCCAGGCCAACCACCTGGGCGTGACCATCCAGGCCGACATCATCAAGCAGAAGGCGCCCACCACCAACGGCGGCTTCAACGCGGTCAAGAACCCGGGCGGCAAGACGTTTGGCCGCACCGACGAGCGCGTCTACAGCGAACTCACCAGCGACCACGAGATCGACCTGACCCGCTACCAGGTCGCCAACTGCTACATGGGCCGCGCCGGACTGATCAACAGCGGCGGCGCCTCGGGCGACAGCGACATGCAGCAGGCCGTGCGCACCGCCGTCATCAACAAGCGCGCCGGCGGCACCGGCCTCATCTCCGGCCGCAAGGCGTTCCAGCGTCCGCGCGACGAGGGCGTCAAGATCTTGCACGCCATCCAGGACGTCTACCTGTGTGACGACATCACGGTCGCCTAACGCGTAGATGCAAGAACGACGAAAACCCCGGAGCGGCCATCCGCTCCGGGGTTTTTTGTTGTCCGAGGTACGCGCTTACGGATGCAGCACCACTTTGATGCAGTTGTTGCGCTTGTGCTTGAACATCTCGTAGGCCGCCGGCGCTTCGACCAGGGGCACACGGTGGCTGATGATGAACGACGGGTCGATGTCGCCGTCTTCGATGTGGCCCATCAGCTTGTTCATGAACCGCTGCACGTGCGTCTGACCCATCTTGAAGGTCAGGCCTTTGCCGAAGGCCGCGCCCATGGGCATCTTGTCGATGATGCCGCCGTAGACGCCCGGGATGGAGACGGTGCCGCCTTTGCCGCACGCTTGGATGGCCTGGCGCAGCGCGTTGGGCCGGTCGGTCTCCAGACGCAGGGTCTGCTTGGCCTTGTCGTAGAAGTGGTCGGCGGCGTTGAATCCATGCGCCTCCATACCCACCGCCTCGATGACTGCGTCGGGGCCTCGCCCGCCGGTCATCTCCTTGAGCTCGGAGAGCACGCTCGTCTTCTCGAAGTGAAGCGGCTCTGCGTCGGCGTCGCGGCGCGCTTTCTCGAGGCGCTCGGGCACGTGGTCGATGGCGATGACGCGCTCGGCGCCGAGCAACTTGGCGCTCTTCATGGCGAAGAGGCCCACTGGACCGCAACCCCACACGGCGACCGTGTCGCCCGACTTGATATTGCAGTTGAGCGCGGCCTGGTAGCCGGTCGGAAAGATGTCCGACAAAAAGAGCGCCTGCTCGTCGGTCACCCCGTCGGGCACCTTCATCGGGCCGACGTCGGCAAAGGGCACGCGCATGTACTCGGCCTGGCCGCCGGCGTAGCCGCCCAGCATATGCGAGTAGCCGAAGATACCCGCCGGCGAGTAGCCGTAGGCCGCTTCGGCCATGTGCGCATTGGGGTTGGAGTTGTCGCACAGGGCGTGCTGCTCGTGCTTGCAGTAGTGGCAACTGCCGCAGGCGATCGGAAACGGGATGACCACCCGGTCGCCCACCGTCAGGTTGTCGACCTCGTTGCCGATCTCGACGACCTCGCCGATCACCTCGTGGCCGATGATATCCCCCTCCTGCATGGTGGGGATATAGCCGTCATACAGGTGCAAGTCCGACCCGCAGATGGCCGACAGCTTGACCTTGATGATGCAGTCGCGTGAGTTGAGGATCTTGGGGTCCGGGACCTCGCGGACCTGAACGTCGTGTTTTCCCATCCAGCATACGGCGCGCATAAGTGCCTCGTTGAGCTAGGAGTCTCGATTGGTGGCGGTCGGTTTACAGCGACGGACGCGGGCGCTCCGAAGACTGCCGGGGCGGAAGCGCCGGGCGCGACGACTCGCGTCGACCGGAGGTTTGCCCCTCGATCGTGGGCACCTCGCCGGTTTCCAGCAGGCGCTTGAAGCGTCGCAGGTCCTCTTTGACGATCTGGTCGCTGATGCCATGCAGGAAGTTGGCGATCGTCTTGCCGACTTTGCCCGCCGGCGGGTAGTACACGATGTGGGCGTGGATCTCGGTGCCCTCGGCGTTGGGGCGCGACTTGAACTCGATCATCCCCTCGTTGTGGATCTCCGAGCCCTTGACCGAGCGCCACACGATCATCTCGTTCTCTTGTTCCTCGATGATCTCGGAGTCCCACTCGACGGTGATGTTGGTCTTGGGTGCTCGCGCCTTCCAATGCCAGTGCTTGTCGTCGATACGCCGCACCGACTCGACATGGCGCATGCAGCGCGACAGGTTGCTCAGATCCTTCCACTTCGCGTAGACCTCCTCGACGGGCTTGTCGATGGTGATCGTCGCGCGCACCTGAGTAGACTGAGAGGCGCCGGTGTTGAGCAGCTTCTGCTTGAGGTTATGACCATCGAGCAGCTGGTTTTGTTTGAGCCCCTGGTAGACGAGCCCGCTTCCGACGCCTGCGGCGAGCAGGCCGAACATCGAGCGCCAGTGCTTGATCCCCCACAACGCCAGGACGCCGCCGCCGACGAGCATCGCCGGGTTGTCGATCTGGTCGATGCCCTCGCGCTCGGGGCGCTGCGAGTAGCTCGATAGGTTGTCGCGTTGGACCTCGAGTTCGCGCCGATGCGCCCGCGATCGAGGGCGCAAGTTGCTCGCGGGGGTCTCACGTCCGTGTGTTCGCTCAGACATATCTTCTCCTCGTTAAGCTAATTCGTGAGTGAATCTCGCAGGCGGGTAAGGTCCGCATAGAGCTGGTCATGCGAGGCAATCTAGCACGCAATGCCGTCGCCTCCTGTCCAAGCAACGGGTGCAGGCAGCAGGAGACGAGGATTGCGCCAACATGGTCAAACGACGTTACGAATCATGCGCACCTGACTGGCCAAGTGAAGCTAGATAAGTGAAGCCAGACCAGTAAAGCCAGACAGGTAAAGGCGGATAGCCCTAGACCGTCTTGGGCTCGGCCGTCTCGATGAAGTCGGGAGGGTTGTCACCGCCGCTTCCCCTAATGGGCATGCGCCAGTTGTCCTCGTCCTGCTCTTCATCGGTCTCCTGGGGCGCCTCGTCGCCCTCTCGCCCCTCGGTCGGCCCGTGCTGCTCGAGTTCTTCGTTGGCGTCGTCCTCGCCCAGGTCTTCCTGGGGCTCGGGCGACTGCATGTCGTCGCGCATCTGCTCGGGCTGCTCGACCGGCCCCGGAGTGGCTTCTTTGGCTTCGTCGGGCGCCGGCGCCTCGATGGGCCCGCCGCCGATTCGCTCGCGGTCCTGCTCGTCGACTGTGGTCTCCTCGACCTCTTGGCCGCCACGCTCCTGAGCCCGCACCTTTTTGTTGCACGCCGTACCCAACGCCAATCCCAGCATGGCCACCAGGGCCAGCAGGATACGACTGCTCGTCCGTTCCACCATGTGTTGCTCCTCCCGGGCCCGCCTCGCGCCGGACGGCGCGTCTGTGTGGGTCTCCCTTTGGGCCCCGCATAAGTCCCCGATCACTCCCCATTAAACCTTGTCACGACGGCGAGGACGCCAATCGGGGGCGGGCAGGACCGCGGGAACAGATCCGTGGCTCCTCCTGTTTTGTTCGACGAACTTGCGTGTCCGTGGTACCTCCCAAGTAGGGAAACAAGTACCGGGAAGTCCGTGCCGGGAAACTGGTGCACTCACCTCGAAGTTGTGCTGCACATGGCTGCATTGAGACGTCACACATCTGCCGCTCGGGTCACCCTCGCGGCCACCTTATTGGCCGCAGTTGCGTTGACCGGCGCGACCGGCTGCGACGACGAGCGCGCCCCCGACGACGCCTTCGTGGTGCTCCTCGATTCCTCCCCCAAAGGGCTCGACCCGCGTTTTGCCACCAGCGACGCCAGCGCCAAGCTCGTGGGCCTTCTGCACGGCGGTCTCGTCTCGGTCGACACCCAATCGGGCGAGCCGCAACTCGAGCTCGCCGAGTCTATCGAGCAGACCTCGCCGACGCGCTACGAAGTGACCCTTCGCGACGACATCTATTTTCACGACGGCGAGCCGGTCACCACCGCCGACGTCGAGTACACGCTCATGGAGTTGGGAAGCGAGCTGGTCAACAGCCCGTATGCGGGCACCTCACGGCGCATCAAAGAGCTCGAGGTGCTCGACGAGCGCCGGTTGGTCATCACGCTCGAAGAGCCTTACGCGCCGTTCATGAACGATCTGGCCATGGGGGTCGTCCCCGAGCATATCTGCGCGGGCCACGAGGAGTGTCCCGGCAAGCCCATCGGGGCTGGGCCGTTCGAGTTCGTCAAGCAGGAGGCCGACGAGCTGTTCGTCTTCAAGGGCTTCGACAAGTACTTCGACGGCAAACCGCCCATCGACAAGCTCGTCTTCAAGGTCGTCGAGGACGACAACACCCGCATGCTCGGCCTGATGGGCAAATCCGCCGACCTGGTGCAGAACGCCGTCGCCCCGCTGATGCTGCCGGTCGTGCGCGAGTCCGACCGCCTCGTCGTCGAGTCGGCCCCCTCGTTCAAGTACACCTACATCGGCTTCAACCTCGAGCACCCCATCCTGCAGAACAACAAGGTGCGCCAGGCCATCGCCCACGGCATCGACCGCAAGGCGATCATCAAATACAAGTTCAAGGGCCACGCCCGCCTGTCGACCGGCATGCTCGCCCCCAATCACTGGGCGTACGAGCCCGACGTGGCCACCTACGACTACGACGTCGAGAAGGCTAAGCAACTCCTGGACGAGGCGGGCTATCCCGACCCGGACGGCGACGGCCCCAAGGCGCGCTTCGAGCTCGAGTTCAAGGTCTCGGCCAACAAGTTTCGCCAGTCGCTCGCCCAGCTCGTCGCCCACCAACTCGAGCGCGTCGGCATCGACGTGACCGTGCGCTCCTACGAGTGGGGCACGTTCTTCCACGACGTCAAGAGCCGCAACTTCGCCATGACCACGCTGCAGTGGCCGTCCGTGCTCGACCCGAGCCTGTATACCTGGATCTTCCACTCCAAGAATATCCCGTCGGCCGAGAACCGCTCGGCAGGCGCCAACCGCGGCGCCTACCGCAACGAGCGGATCGACGAGCTACTCGAGAAGGGCCAGCGCGAGACCGACGTCGACAAGCGAAAGCAGATCTACAGCGAGGTCCAACAGATCCTCGCCCGCGAGTTGCCCTACATTTCCTTGTGGCACGAGGATAACATCGCGATCATGGCCAACGACGTCGAAGACTACTACATGACACCCAACGCCCGCTTCGAAGGCCTGAAACAAACCCGCACCAAAGAAGAGTAGCGAAGGCGACACAACTCGCAGTGACTGCGGAGCGGGGGGCTTGCCCCCAGCGGAGCCAGCGCCCGTGCAACCCCAAGGCTCGCCTTGGGGCCTGGCGTCCGAAGGACCCAGAGATATGAACGATAAAACCAAAAACCTGATCATTGGCTTCGTCCTGCTCAACCTCGTCATCTTCGGCGTCGTGCTCTACTTCCAGCGCGCCGAGCGCTCGAAGGCGGTAGGCGGCGAGGCGCCGGGCTTCACGCTGCCGGTGGTGAGCTCCAACGAGATGGTCTCCCTCGAGCAATATCGCGGCAAGGTCGTGTTGCTCGACTTCTGGGCGACCTGGTGCCCGCCGTGTCGCGAGCAGATGCCGGCGGTGCAGAGCCTGGCCGAAGACGAGTCGCTCTCCCAAGACGTCCAGATCTTGTCGGTCAACACCGACGAGCGCGGCGCCGGGCGGGTTCCCAAGGTCAAAGCCTACCTCGACGACAATGGCTACACCTTCACCACCGTGCTCGACGACGGACGCGCCTCGAGCGCCTACCGGGTGTCGAGCATCCCCACCCTCGTCGTCATCCAACCCGACGGCGAGCTGCTCCACCAGCAAACGGGCGTGCACAGCGAGAAGGAGTTGCGCGAGCTGATCGCCGAGGCGAAAGAGGCGGGCCGGACGCCCGCCCAGTAGTTGTTTACGACTTCGAGTCGCTCTGCAATTGGCGGCTCTTCGAGCCCAGCACCAACATGGTCAAGACGCCGGTGACGAGCAGTCCTGCGGCCACCACCGGGTGGTGCATGACCAGGTACGGCATCAGCATGGCGCTCAACAGCAGGCCGCCGAAGACGACCTGCAGGTTGCGGGTCAGGCGGCTGTGGCCGTGGTGGTTGACCCAGCGCATCTTGAGCGACAGCGCGGACAGCCCCATCGCGGCGATCCACATAGCGATGACCGCGGCGACCGAGGTGATCGTCGCGTTGACCCAGGCGGCGCTACTCAGCGTCAGAGGGGCCTGGGCATAGGCGGGCACGGCCACAAAGCTGACGAGGGCGGTGACGACGAGCGAGATTGTCCACTTCGGGTGTGAATTAGATTGCTGAGACCTTCCAGCTTGCAGACGCATCGTGTTCCTCGCATCGTTCCGCACCGAACCTCGACCGGTCGAGCGACCGCTCGATTTCAAATGTCGTCGCCGAGTTGGGCGGTTCAACGGCGACGGCGTTCGATGCAGTAGGTTTGCAAGGGGTGTGCCAGGCGGGTGGATGGCGACCGTGATCGGCGCTGGCGTGTCCTGAGCCGGGTGGGCGACTCCAACGTGCCAAAAGAAAACGCGCGCCATGACAAGAAGATCATAGCGCGCGGCGTTCGGTGGAGTAATCGTTTACCGACCGCGACTCAAAGTGACCTCAAAAACGCGAGTAGATCTTGGAGGTCATCGCTTTCGAGAGTTTCGACGTAGCGCCGTGAGGCCTCAGCCTCGCCGCCGTGCCACAAAATGGCCTCGTGGAGCGTGGCGGCACGTCCGTCGTGCAGGTACCGTGCAGTCGGGTCGAGTTCTTCGACCAGTCCCAGCCCCCACAGCGGCGGCGTACGCCATTCGCTTCCGGAGGCATCGCCCTCACCGACCGGATCGGCCAGGGCCGGGCCCATATCGTGCAGAAGCAAATCGGTGAACGCGTAAAATGTCTGCTGCGACAACAGCGGCATCTCGGGGAGCTCGGGGGTGGTGAGCTTAGGTCGATGACATGTCGCGCAGCCCGCCTGCTCGAAATGCCGGGCACCGTTTTCGAGCCGCTCGCGGGCGACCTCGCGCCGTGCTGCCGGCACTCCGAGGTAGCGCTGGTACTCGACCAATGCCGCCATACCTTCCTCGTCGACCTCGGGGGCGCCGCCGCTTTCCGCGGCAAGGCACGCCTGCTGGGCACCGGTGCAACTCTCCTCGGGAAAGTCCGGGGTGGTGATGCCGATATCCTGCGAGAATGCCATGGCGCTCTGGGCTCGCAGCGACGGTTGCAGGGCCTTCCAGCCAAATCGGCCGATTTGGCCATCTTCGAGCCGATGAACCCGACCCGAAATGCCGTCTCCGTCGCTATCGTCGGGGTCGGCGGCCTCCAAGATCACCTCGTCGGCGACCAGATCGAGCAGGCCGAGGCCGACCAGGTGAGGCGAGGCTCGGCCTACCGCGTGCGTGTCGGGGTGCAACGCCCCGTACGCCTCGTCGACCTCGACGTCGAAGCGCGGCGAGACGCGGTCGCCGTCAGCAACGTCGCTCCAACGCGCCACGCCCTCGGCGGGCACGCCCGCCACGGCGCGTGGCTGGAACTGCGCGCCCAGCACCGGGTCCGCCAACGCCGGAGCAGCCAGTGCTCCCGCGTCTCCCGTTCCAGCCGCGGCGGGACGCACCAGGCGAAGCAGCAGGCCGGGATGGACCGCGCCATCGGCGCCGAGCGTCGGCGGTCGCCCGGTCGACGGATGACACCCCACGCAGGAGACCTCGTTGAACAGCGGTCCAAGCCCGTCGATGACCGGACGCCCGCTCGGGGCGACCTCCCAGTCGGCGGTGAACAGCTCGCGTCCCTGCGAGAAGCGCTGGATCCGCTCGAGCGGCACGGCCTCGGCCAACTCGAGGAACCGCCAATTCGACGCGTCGGTGGTCAACGCACCGCCGGTTTCCTCCGGCGGGGGAAGCAAGTGGTCGACCGGGGGGAGTGCCTCGCTCGTATCCTCCCGGAAGCCGACGTCTGGGGACGACCCGTCAGCGACAGACGTGTCCTCCCAGACGTCGGCGCTCGCAGCCGGGGAGGGCGGGCCTTCCGTACACCCCGCCCCCGACGCCGCCAAGCACGCTAACAGAACAACATGAATGGGGCGGTGCTGCTTCATTCGGCGAACTCCACGAGCACGGGGATCCGGTAACTCCACGCGTTGATTGCACTCTCGCCGGCACCCAGTGAGCCCTCGAAGCTCCAGCCCCAGGCGAAGATGCGTCCGTCGCCACGCAGGCCGACGGCGTGCAACGCCCCCACGCTCACGTCGACCAAACCCTCCAAGCCGAAGACCGGCTGATCCGGGGCGGCGAGGTCCTCTTCCTCGGGCACGCCGAGGTTGCCGAACCCGTTCTGGCCCCAGCCGTAAGCGCGCGCATCGTCACCATAGACGAAGCTCTGGTTGGCGCCGGCGAGTAAGCCGGTCACAGGCATCCCCGGAGTGAGCTCGACCGGCTCGAGAACGTCGCTTTCGAATCCGCCGATGCCCTCGGGGCCGACCTGCAGCGAGCGGTTCAGGCCCCAGCCCCACAACTCGCCGGTCTGGGTGAGCGCGAGCGCGTGGTCTTTGCCCGCAGCGATCTCGATGACATTCGTCAACCCGGTGATCTGCGCCGGCTGCGGGTGCGGATCGCGGTCGGAGGTACCCATTCCTAGGTTGCCGTCACCGTTGTCGCCCCAAGCGTACACGTCTCCTGTTGCTGTCAGCGCATACGACGCCGATGAACCAGCGGCCAAGCCAATCACGTCGGACAGCGAGGTGATCTCGATCGGCCCGTCGGCGCTATCGGTATTGCCGTTGCCCAATTGGCCGTCATCGTTCTCGCCACACGCGAACACCGTTCCCTGCGCGGTCAAGAAGAGCGTGTGGTCGTAGCCGCGGGCGATGGCGACCACCGGCTCCGTCAAGGTGACCTTCTCGGGGGCGTGCCGATGGGTCTCGTCGAGCACTTCGTCGGTGGCGTCGCCCACACATAGCTGACCTTCGGCGTTGTCACCCCAGGCGTAGACTTCGCCGGCGGCGTTCAGCGCAAACGAGCTGTTCTGCGTGAAGGCGATCGAGACGACGTCACCCGGCACGTCGACCAGGTGAGCGACCACGGGATGGTCCGGGTCGGTGTCGCCGAGCGAGGAGGTGAAGCCTAGGCCGACTTGACCTCGGTTGTTGCGGCCCCATGCGTACACTTCGCCGTCGATGACCGCGCCGCTGTGGGCGCCCCCGGCAGCTACCAGGCTTCCGAAGTAGAGCGAGTGCGTGTGCTCGACTTCGTTGCCGGCCTCGTCGGACGCTTTGAGGGTCAGCGTGTTCTCGCCGGGCGCAAGCTCGACGCGCGCTGCGAAGCGGCCGTCGTCGTCCAACGTCGCCGCAACGGTGTCGTCACCCACGGTGACCTCGACCGACGCCACACCCAGGTTATCGACGGCTACGCCGTGTACGACCACCTGGCGGTTGCGCACCGAGCGTCCATCGTGCGGCGCCAAGTCGGCGAGGGTGGGCGCCTCGGTGTCTTCGTCACGCGTCACCAACAGGCTCGCCTGGCCGAACTCGCCGTTTTCGGCGACGACCTCGACCACGATGTCATTGGTGCCGACCTCGAGGGGAACCTGCGCGCTCACTTCATAGCCGCCGTCGGTTGCCGAGAGCGTCGCGCCCTCGACCGGATTGTCGTTGACGGTCACCGCGTGCTCGGCCAGCGCTCCGTCGAAGTCGACGGCCGCCGTGATGTCAATGCTCGGTGTGAAGACCACCGTCGAAGCAGGCTCGTCGATGGCGACGACCGGCGCGCTGGGTTCGTCGACGACGAAGACGACCTTAGCGGTCGACGAGGTCCCGTCGGATGCGAAGACGGTGATCTCGAGGGTGTTGGGGCCAACCTCGGCGTCGACCGTCTCCGTGAACGTATCGCCAGGCTGCAGGTCGACGGTCTTTTCGACCGGCGCGCCGCCGTTGAGGCTCCACGCCAGGCCGCTCGCCGGCGCGTCGGTGATGCGCACTTCAAACGCGACAGGGGAGGCGTCGACAATCTGTGCATCCGACGGCGACACGAACTCGACGCCCGGCGCGACGATCTCTTGTTGGTTGTTGACGCTCTCGTCGTTGGGCTCCTCATCTCCACACCCAACCGTCGCCACCGCGAACGCTGCGACGGCGCCGAGCGTGATCACTCTGTACTTCCAATACATCGTTCTGACCCTCTTGATATTGAAAACCGTTTTCAAAACCAGACTGCAGGTCGGTAGATATATCGAGTTGGGAGAAGATGCAAATGAAATTCGTTTTCAATTGGGGCGCGGCGAGTTGCACCAAAAAGAAACGCCGACGTAGGACACGCCGGCGCAAATACTGAGACAAGTTGGAAGGCAAAGAGGGGTCAGGAGCCGTCGTCGTCAGAATCGGCCGAGTCTTCCGAGGCCTCTTCGGCCTCGTTCTGCTTCTGGCGAAGCTTCTCGGGGTCGAATTTGACCGCGCCCAGGCGCCCGTCGAGCTCGACGAAGAACTCCTCGATATTGCGCGCGTTCTGCCCGAAGTCGCCTTTGCCCACTCGCGAGGCGCTGCGCACGTTCACGCGGGTGACGAACTCGGTGACCGGCTCGACGCGGATGGTCACGTCGTCGATGAACCCGAAGACGTCGGTCTCGCGCTCGGCCTCGAGGGTATAGGTCGCCGCGTCCTCGCCGACGAGCGTCCACCCGTCGAGCTCCTCGACGCCGGCTTTCGCCTCCTCGAAGACCCGCTGTGGATCGGTGGTGTAGTACTGGGGCTGGACCTCGGGGTACTCCGGGGTCTTGCCGGTCTCGACCTCGTTGATCACCGGCCAGATGCTGGCGGCCACCAAGAGGCCGGTCACGGTCACGCCGACCAGGACGGCCAGGGCTATGAGCAGTTTCTGCTTCATCAATCCTCTCAGGATTCCGCGCAGACGGTCATTACTTCTTCAAAGGTAGTCTCGCCCTTGGCGAGCTTGCGGATGGCGCCCTCTCGGAGCGACATCATCCCGTTGGCACGCGCTGCTTTACGTATCTCAGGAGCGTCGGCCTGTCGAGAGATCAGTTTGGCGATGGAGGTGTCCACCGGCAGCATCTCGAACAGCCCGGTGCGACCAAAATACCCGGTGCCCCGGCACTTTGTGCAGCCCTCGCCGTAGTATGCCGGCAGGGTTCGCTGCGAGCGCGGCGGCAGCTTGATGTCGAGCAGCTCGACTTGCTCGGCGTCGAGCGTCGTCTTGGCCTTGCACGAGGTGCAGATGCGCCGCACCAACCGCTGGGCCATCACGCCCACCAGGGTCGACGAGAGCAAAAACGGCTCGACCTCCAGGTCCAGCAGGCGCGTGACCGTCGAGGCGGTGTCGTTGGTGTGTAGCGTGCTGAAGACCAGGTGGCCGGTCAGCGCGGCTTGGGCGGCCATTTGGGCCGTCTCCGGGTCGCGAATCTCGCCGACCATGATGATGTCGGGGTCCTGGCGCAGGATCGTGCGCAGCGCCGAGGCGAACGTAATGTCGACGCGCTTCTGGACGAGCACCTGGTTGAGGTCCTCTTGGACCATCTCGATGGGGTCCTCGATCGTCGTGATATTGACGTCGGGCCCGGCGAGCTCCTTGAGCGTCGAGTAGAGCGTGGTCGTCTTACCGCTGCCGGTCGGGCCGGTGACCAGCACCATCCCGTGCGGCCGGTGGATGAACTCGCGCCACTGCGCGGTCTCCTCGTCGGTCATGCCCACCGAGCTCAAGTCCTTGATGATCGACTGCGGGTCGAAGATGCGGATGACGAGCTTCTCGCCGAACGCCACCGGCATGCTCGACACGCGCAGTTCGACCTCGCGGCCCTCGCGCTCGGTCTTGATGCGCCCGTCCTGCGGGCGGCGCCGCTCGGAGATGTCCATGCGCGCGAGCATCTTCATGCGGCTCGTAAACGCGCGATGAATCGCCTTGGGGAACTGGTAGATATTGTGGAGCACCCCGTCGATGCGCAGGCGCACCATCGTGTGCTCGCGCTTCGGCTCGATGTGGATGTCGCTGGCGCGCTGGTCGAACGCGTAGTGCAGCAGGTACTCCACCGCGTTGATGATCGGCCGGTCGGTCGCCTCGATCTCGCCGACATTCTTGAGCCGCACGAGCTGCTCGAGGTTGCCGATATCGACCCCGCCGGTCACCTCCTGCTCGGCGGCGGTGATCGACGAGCTGAACCCGTAGACCTCCACGATCAGCTTGGCGATGTCTTCTTTGGGGCTGACCACGATCTCGAGCGGCTCGCTCGTGACCTCGCGAAGCTGCATGATCAGCTGCTGGTCGAACGGGTTGTCGAGCGCAAACACGATCTTGCCGTTCTCGCGGCGCAGCGGGATGCACGAGTGATGGCGCGCAAACGGCTGGCTGACCGTGTTGGCCACCAGCTTCATGTCGACCTCGAGCGGGTCGGGCTTCTCGAAGGCCACCCCGGCGTCGTTGGCGATGGCCTGGGCGATCGCGTCGTGGTCGACCGGCTTTCCGTTGGGCGCCACGAAGTTGAAGTCGGCGACCACCTCGGCAGGGCTGACCTGCGTGCGCGAGGCTTTGCGCGTGCCCTCCCGGTTGACCCGCTCACGCATGATCCGCGTGCGCACCGTCGACTCCTGCGAGCGCACCTGACTCGCCTGCTCGTCGGTCAACAGGCCCTGGTCGGCCAAGATGCCGACGAGGTAGGGCACCGAGTAGTGGACGTTCTTTGCGCGCTGGTCGATCGACATCGGGTGGTGGCTGAATTTAAGGAGACTGAGCCGCGTCATTGTAACCGTGAACGGCTACAGTTGTCACGAAATTCGCTAGCACCACCACCTTGAACACGACCGCTCCCAACTCTATTCTTTCACAGAGCCTCACCACCCACAGTTGATCGCACAATGCGCAGCCGACTCTACATTTTGAGCGCAGCAATTTGCCTGTTCCTCACCGGCTGCGACCTCGGCACGCTCCAGGTCGAGCGACCCACACCGCGCCCCGCGCCCACCGAGCCCGAAAACCCACTCTTCGACCCCTCGGTCGACTGCTCGAGCCCGCGCGTCGACCCCGGCCCGCACTACGTGCGTCGGTTGACCAACGAGGAGTATGTCAACACGGTGGGCGACGTGCTCGGCGTCGACATCGCCGACCTGCGCGCTCGGCTGCCCGGTGACTCGTACGTCGCCGGCTTCAAGAACACGGCCATCGGCCTGTCCGTCTCCGGGCGGCGCATCGAGCAGTACGCGCATATCGCCGGCGAGGTCGCCGAGCGACTCGACCCGGACGCCCTCGGCGAGCGCGCGAGCTGCACGCTCGGCGACTCCGCCTGCGAGCGGGCGTTCCTGCGCGACCTAGGCCTCCAACTCTTTCGGCGTCCCATGACCGACGCCGAGGTCGAGCGCTTCGCGCGCCTCTTTCGCGTCGTCGAGTCGGAGGGCGACGGCTTCGAGCGCGCCGCGCGCCTCGTCGTCGAGGCGATGGTCCAGTCGCCGCAATTCCTCTACCGGCTCGAGGCTCGCCACCCCGAGGCGCGCCTGCCCAGGCGTACCTTCGACGCGAGCCAGTTCGAGCACAGCGCCGACGGCGCACGCACCAAAAAGCTCGACCTCCAACCCGGCCGCTACCGAATCAGCGTCGACGCCGCGCTCGCTCCGGGCGCCAAGGCGGCGAGCTTGAGCCTCGACTTCGGCTCGCGCCAGGTCGAGCGCTGGCCGGTCGAGGCGATCGTCTCGTCGCCGTATACCGCGGGCTTCGAGGTCGGCGAAGAGCAGGGCGGCCGGCAGGTCGTCGCGCTGACAGCCGACGGCGAGGTCGCGATCGACGGCGTCGAGCTCGTCGGGCCCTTCTCGAGCTCGCTCGACCTCTCCGGCCCCGACGTCACCGACGGCGTGCGCCTCGTCACCGGCTACGTGATGGCCTCCCGGCTGTCGTATTTCATCTGGCACTCGGCGCCCGACAAAGTGCTCCTCGAAGCGGCCGCCGCGGGCGAATTGCAGACCGCCGACCAGATCGCCGCCCAGGCCGAGCGCATGCTCGAAGATCGGCGCGCCCGACGCGCGCTTCGAAGCTACCTCGACGAGTGGCTGCGCCTCGACTTCCTCGACACCATCGAGCGCGACGAGGCCGCCTTCCCCGAATTCTCCCGCGCCCTCGTCGAGGCGATGAAGGCCGAGACCTACCGGCTCTTCGAGGCGATCATCTGGGAGGAGCGCGCCGACTTGCTGAGCGTCTTCACCGCCCAGAAGACCTGGACGACGGCCGACTTGGCCAAACTCTACGGCTTCGAGCCCGTCGAGGGTGAGGCCGAGTACGACCTGAGCGAGATCGACGAGCGCCAGGGCCTGTTGACGCACGCGAGCATCCTTGCGCTCACGTCGACCAACGAGAGCACCTCGCCAGTGAAGCGCGGGCTGTACGTGCGCACCCAATTCATGTGTCAGCCGGTCGCTCCGCCGCCGGGCGACGCCTCGAGCGACGCACCCGAGGTGGCGCCCGACGCCTCCACACGCGAGCGCCTCGCCCAGCACACCGAAGATCCTAACTGCGCCTACTGCCACAAGATGATGGACCCGGTCGGCTTCGGCTTCGAGCACTACGGCCCGATGGGCGCCTTCCGCACCCACGAGCCCAACGGTGCCCAGGTCGACGCCTCCGGACGCCTGGAGACCGACGACGATCCGGTCGAATTTTACGGCGCCCCCGAGCTCGGCCAGATCTTGCACGACAGCGACGCCGTCGAGACGTGCATGGTCCAAAACGTCTACCAATACGCCATCGGCCGGCCTCCCGGGCCCGCCGACGTCTGCGACCTGCGGGCCGTGCGCGAGCGATTCACCGACGAGGGACGCACGTACGGAGAGCTCGTCCTGGGCGTCGTCACAAGCGACGCCTTTCGCTACACGCGCACTCCGGCGACGAAGGAGGCCCCATGAGCGATCTGAGTAACAAGCGCAAGCAAAGTGACAAGCGCAGCCGAAGTGAAAACAGCAAGACCACCCGCCGCGCCTTCCTTCGAGGCGCCGGGACGGTCGCCATTTCGCTGCCGGTGCTCGACTTCATGCTCACCGGCTCGGGAGCCCACGCCGCCGACGCGCATGCACCCAGACGCCTCGTGACCTTCTTCTTTCCCAACGGAAGCCCCAGCGACCTGTGGCTCCCCGAGCGCACCGGCCGCGACTTCGCCTTCAAGGGCGCGCTCGAGCCCCTGGCGCCGCTCAAGGACAAGATCGCGCTCATCTCCGGGCTCCACGACCCGGCCGCCAAGGAGGGCTCGGGCGACCCGCACTCGCGCGGCGGCGGCGCTTTTGCCGTCGGCTGGCCCAACCCGTTCTTGCAGACCGACCAGGTCGACCACACCGGCAAGCGCTACGCCCACTCCGCCGGCGGCCCGTCGCTCGACCAATTCGCGCTGCAAAAGAGCCGGCCGAACACCTCGCTCGGCTCGCTCGAGGTCGGCGTGATGCGCGAGCCGATCCACACGCGCACCTACCACGTCAAGTCGTGGCGCGGCGTCAACCAGCCCAACCCGCCCATCGTCAACCCGCTCAACACCTTCCGGCGCATCTTCGGCGAGGCCGAACCCCTCGACGGCACGCCCTCGAGCCGCGAAAAACGCTACGAGCGCAGCGTCCTCGACACCGTCGTGGGCGAGTACAATCGCGTCACGAGCGAGCGCTACGGGCTCACCAACACCAGCCGCGCGATGCTCTCCGACCACCTCGACGCGGTGCGCGACCTCGAGCGCCGCGCCGTGCGCGTCGACGCCGAGCTGCTCGCCGCGTGCACCCGCCCCGACGCCCCGCGCTCCTACGAAGACACGCTCTTCTCGCAATACGCCGAGGTCTTCGACCTGCAGGCCGAGCTCGTCGCCATGGCGCTTCGCTGCGACGCCACCCGCTACGCCAGCGTGATGACCGGCTGCGGCGCCGAAGACCTCGAACTCCCCGGCCTCGAAGGGCCCCAGCACAAGCTCGGCCACGAGTGGGCGAGCAACCGCGACAACGACTTCCTGCGCTACAACCGCTTCCAGATGCAGCTGCTGCGCACGCTGCTCGAAAAGCTCGACGACCCCCACTACCTCGACGCCGACGGCCACACTGTCCTCGACAACACCGTCCTGCTGGCCGGCACCGAAGTCGCCAACCCCTCCTCGCACAGCCACGACGAAAAGCTCTACATGGTCTGCGGCGGCGCCGGCCAAATCCGCACCGGCTACCACCACCGCGTCGGGGACGGGACGAATCGGGCGGCCAATGACCTCTATACGGCGTGTTTGCGGGCGATTGGGCTCGATGCTCGAGCCTTCGGCGACCCACGATTCAACACCTCCCCCCTCGACTTGGCGTGACGCTTTTGGCAATCGCGCCTCCATCCCCCAGCTTCGTTCGCTACGCTCCCTACGCAGGGGGCTATCAAAACGAGTTACGCCCTGCGGGCTCCAGGTGGCGTAGGCCTCGATTGGAGCAACGCCTTCACCGCAGAAGCTCCTCGGCAATCCGCGACACAGACGACACGTAATCAATTGTGCGCGGCTGACGAACTGTGAGCCTTTGGGCGGAATCCCCGATTTGATAGCCCCCTGCGAAGCGTAGCGGAGCTGGGGGGAGGCTTGGCACCCCCGTTGCAATAACCCCCGGACAACCATGTCGCACTCGAGCGACAAACCAAGCGTTAACCAACGCCCGGAGGAAGCAATGAAGTGGACGAAACGACTCTCCAAGGCCTGCGTAGTGGCCCTGAGCCTGTGGGCGACGAGCGCCCAGGCCCAGCAAGCAGAGCAGGGTGCCGAGGTGGACGAAACGTCCTCCAAGTCTGGACTAGGCGACCTCGAACAACCCCAGATCGACTGGAAGGCCGCCGACCCTGCGACGATGCCCCACCTCGACCGCGACGATCCGATTATCTGCGTCGAGGACGAGAGTGGTCAGATGTTTCGCATGCTGTGCGATGAGGCCGACAAGCGCTGCTTGGTCGCCAAGCCCCACCTCGAGATTCCCGGGGCGCGCGAGAAGGTGATCGCCCGCATGATGAAGACGTGTCAGCGGGCCGAGCCGGGCGCGCTCACCCGCCTGCAGGCCGCCGGCTATGAGATGGTCCCGGCCTTGTTGGAGACGCGCTTCGGCCACAAGCGAGACGAGCGCGGGCGCATCTACCAGACTCACTTCGACCTGCGCCGTCGCCTGTCGTTGGGCTTCTACGACGCGATCACGATCCCCTCGGACGGGTCCAACGTCGACCATCGCCTCAGCGCCGAGATTCGCGGGGTCTACGAAGCCTACGACGACAAGACGCGCCGCCGTGACCGCCACGAGTTCATGCACGGGCGCGTCACCCTCGACCCCATCGAGGCCGAGGGCCTGGTGTACGGCTACGACCGCGGCCGCACCGGCGACGAGCCGGTCATCCGCTTCGTCGAGTTTCTGACGCCGGAGCCCGACCGCTACGATATCGCGATTCATCTGGGGCCCGGCTTTCGCCTCGGGCGCTTCCAGGTCGAGGAGATCGACGAGCGCTCCCAACTCCTGGTCGACGTCGCCCAGGGCCACATCAACTGGGAGTTTCTGCAAAACGACCGGCAGGGCCTCGAGGATTATCTGCTCATCCGCGGCGGCATCGGCGGCGGCTTGGCGGCCATCGAAGGCGAGGATGACGACCACATCTATGGCTATCCGGAGGTCGGCCTCGAAGGCGCCTGGATCATCGACGACCGCGGGCTGACCCAACTGCGCATGGAGGCGGCCTACAGGCATATCTGGGACGACGCCGAGAACGAGCGCGACCGCGCGTTCGCCGACTTGAGCCTCGAGCGGGTGGTCTTGAGCGTCAACGACCAACCGCTGACCCTCTTCGCCCAGGGCGGCGTCGAGTACAAAAACGGCCCCTTGGCCGAAGACGGCATCACCTCGTTCGAGGCGCTGGTGGGCGGGCGCGTGAGCTTCTTCGTGCCCCCGCGCCCCGACTACGAGCGCCAGATCCGCCAACAGACCCCCAATCAGCCGTCGGAGTAAACCGTGCGCTACGCCAAGTACATCTTGTGCTGTGCATTGGGAGGGTGGGGGCTTCTGGCGTCCGGCGTCTGCGCCGCGCAGCAGCCGGGCGAGCGCAACGAACGTGACGAACGCCTCGCCCGGGCGCTGAACGACCCGGCGTGGCAGACCGACGAGCGCGGCCGCGTCTTTCGGGTGACCTTCCCGCCCCACGACCGCCTCGTCGTCGACTACGGTGCGGTCGCCGACGCTGCCCACGGCGTCGACAACGGTGTCGGACACCGTGTTCACGCCGCCTGGAAGACGACCATGGGCCTCGACTTCGCCGAGGAGAATATCTGGTGGCGCTTTCGCCACACCTTCGCCGACGTCGAGTACGCCTGGGGCGCCGGCGACGGCCGCCTCGACGCGACCGTGGTGCGCGCCGACTACCTGCGCCACGACACGAGCTCGTTTATCGTCATCCCCGCCGAGCGCGACCTCAAGGTCCCGGCGCCCTTCGACATCGCCGTCGACTGGGAGCTGGGCTCGTTCGAGCTGCGCGAGGAGGGCGGCCAGTGGACGGTCGGCCGCGTCGACGTCGCCGAGGTCGCCATCCCCCTCGACTTCATCCGCGACCCCGACTACCGCCACCGCCTGGCCATCGGCCCGGCCGCGGCGTATCGCGTCTTCCCGGGCGAGGAGCCCTGGCAGCACGACCTCGCCCCGCTGACCGGCGCCGAGGTCTTGTACGCCTGGGAGAGCGACGACGGTCTGTATCAAGTCGACCTGCGCGCCCGCTGCACCAACGCCGTGACGCTGGGCGGCGACACCGCCGGCCGCTGGAATTTCGGCTGCGACGGCCGCGCCCGCGGCGAACTCATCGCCTTTTCCATCAACGACCAACCGATCAGCATCCCGGCCGAAGTCGAGGTCGCCCACAGCCTGGGCGCCGACGACGAACTCTCGTGGAACGCCTGGCTGGGCCTGAGGTTGAGCTTCGTCGAAACCCTGTGAGGTAGCTTATGTGTGTCAGACAACAAGACAGCTCGTCGCCCACCCCTCGAATCACCCGAGCCATCCCAACGGTGCTCGCCGCACTCGCCGTCGGCTCGACGCTGGTGGCTGGGTGCGCCGGGGACATGGGGTTTCCCACCGAAATCCCCCAGGGCCCCTACGTCCCTTGGGTCGACGGCCCGCTCGCAGCCGAAATCGATGGCGAACTCGACCGCACGCGCGACGTATGGCTCGACTTCCTCGAGGGGAGCCGCACGCGCGGCTGCGAGACCGGCGCGGCCGATTCTGAGCGACGCGCCCGACACGGCGCGCGCTCGCGGGTCGACCACGCGCTCGACCGCGCCGCGTCGGAGGCCGAGCGAAGCGCGATGAGCCAGCAACAGAGCGAGCTGACCCCCATCGTGCCCTACGCCGAGGGGAGCCTCGCCCAGCGCAATCGCCAGACCACGATGCTCGGCTGGCAATGCGGCGCGTCGGTCGACGACGCCTGCATGACGACCGCCGCGCACGCCGCGGTCGCCACGATCTACGCCCGCTACTTCGCCCACTCGCGGGTCTCGCGCGCGGCCACCGCCAAGGTCCTGCCGGTGCTGCGACGCGACCTCGAGTGGGGGCTCGCCCACGTCGAGTCGGCCGAGAGCCCCAAAGAGGCCGCCGCCCTCATCGAGCGGCGCTGCGCTGCCGGCGAGAGTCCGCTGGGCAACTACCTCCAAGAGCACGCCGGCGACGACGACGAGCGCCTCGCGCGTCTGGCCCGCCGTCTGGGCGGCACACAGCCCTGCGCCAACGTCGCGGGGATGTACCGCGTCGGGCTCAGCGCGCTCGAAATCCACGTGCGCAACTGGAGCTCCGAGCCGACATGTCCGACGCCCGCAGAGCTGGAGTGGGCTAAGTAACTACACGAAGATTCTGTCGGTCATCTCGGCGGTTCTGAGCGCCAATGACTGCGTTGCTCCTTCTCGACGATGCGCTGCATCGCCTCGGCGTCGCGCCTTGTCCTTGACACTCAGCCCTCGCCGAGGCTTTCCCGCACAATCTCCGTGCAGTTACTTAAATAGCCGTTTTTTCGGGCTAACCGCCCGACTTTGCGCTCGAACTTCAACGACCGCATTGACATTCGGCGAGCCTCACCGATACTCTCGTGCCCAGCTAATCACCGATTCCAAGTCGTACAGAGAGCGGGCATTCGATGGTGAAGACGAAGAAGAAGCGGCGAACCACTTCGAATAAGCGTGGAGCGCGCAAGGGGCTTCGGCGTAGCAAGACGATCTCGTCGCGAAAACTCTCGACCGAGGAGCGCGAAGAGGTCGAGCTCGTCATGGACGAGCTGGGCCACCTTCGCCCCAAGAATCGCGACGAATGCCGCGTGGCCGACCGGCCGTGCCCGTTCGTCTCCTGCAAGCACCACCTGTATCTGGACGTCAACCCGCGCACCGGCTCCATCAAGCTGAACTTCCCGGACCTCGAAGTCTGGGAGCTCACCGAGACCTGCGCGCTCGACGTCGCCGAACGCGGCGGCATGACCCTCGAGGAGGTCGGCGAGCTGATGAACCTGACCCGCGAGCGCATCCGCCAGGTCGAGGCGGTCGGCTTGGACAAGCTTCGCGACAGCTACGACGAGTAGCCCCACGGCAAATCGCCTGACACGAAAAAGCCGCCGCCCACGATTGGGCGGCGGCTTTTTTTTGCTCGATGCACGCACGCCTCACAGACGCGCAACTCCCCCGACCGGCCTTCGCCTGCCGGTCCCACCGCCCCTTGACGCCGCCCGCCTCCCTCCGACATCATCGACGCTCGTCGTTCGAACATTGCGGAAGTAGCAGCATCTGGGGGGCACTGCGTCAGTACCTGTGTGGTGTCCACGTTCTAATCACTTGTTGGCCCGGCTGAGGGCCATTTACTGAGAAAGGTGAGACCAACGATGGGTATTCGAAAGTACGACCGCCGCCTCAAGGCCTTGTGCCTGGCGGTGATTCAAAACGTCAGTCAGATCGAGTTGGCCGGTGACGCGGCCGAAGTGCGCGACCGCGCGATCGCCCGCTTCCAAAAAGCCGATCAGTTATTGGAGGTGGCCATCGCCAAGGCGAACACCGAGGGCGTCGAGGTCAGCGAGGCCGAGACGGCGCTTCTGGAGGCGCTTTCGGCCGCCGAGGGCAATCACAAGACCATCTACCAGGGCCTGCAAGGAAGCTTTTACCTGCGCCAGGCTCGCGGCGAGGCCGTCGGCGGCACGCACACGCGTGACCTGAAGATCTATTTGGACGGATACAATCCGAGTGACTTCGGCAGGTTGGTGCTGTCCGATAAAGTCGATCAAATGAAGAAGGCAGCCGCGCACGCCGCGCGCTTTCTCGACGCCCAAGACTTCGCCGACCAGATCGACGCCGCCCAGCAGGCGGCCGACCGGCTCGACGCCGCCTGGAAGGCGCTGCTCGAAGAGGAAGCGGAAGCGTCCCGGGCCGACCGCGAGTTGCGCAAGGCCTCCGACGAGGCGACGCGGCACTATCGTATCGGCCGCGACTGGATCTCGGGCTGCCTGCGTGACGTCGGCCTCGAAGACGACCTCGCCGGGTTGGTCCCCGCGCCGAGCAGCGTCTACAGCACCAGCGTCGGCGACGATGCGGCGGAGGATATCGACGCGCCGCAGGCCGACGAGGACCGCGATGAGCACGAAGAGCCCACGCCCGTCTGAGGCGTGAGCCGCAGTTCGACGACGACAGCATAAACGTGAAGCACCCGGGCCGTCGGCAATTGCCGGCGGCCTTTTTCGTCGCGCGTCGAAAACTCCACTTGGCGTCGAGTGAGCGATTCTTGGCTCGAATAGCGGCCACTCGGCGTCAAACGAGCGTGTGATTCCCTGCGGAAGGCCCGCCCGACGCCGAGCGACGCAGCGCCGAAGGTCCGGCGTCCCAGCCACGGTCGAGCAGTGCGTTGTAGGTTGCTGCAACGGCCCATTGGCTACGGAGTGAGCATCCGGCCGCCGTCGGACGCCTCACTTGGCGTCGAGCGGCCCGCTCCTCGAGCCTGGTGGGCTGACTCGACGCCGTGCGGGCCGTTGCAAGGGGCTGCAACGGCTGACCCGACACTATGCGGGCCAATGTAACAGGCTGCAACGGCTCGCCCGACGCTGTGCGGGCTTTTTCGCGTTTCGCCCATCTCTCCCACCCTGAACCTCCCCACAGGCATTGCCCGAGCGTCTGTGCTACAATGCGCGCGTCCCGACCATTCGACCGACGATTGCTCGCCACTAGCCAAGACCCGACAAGGGGGCGTCATGACCTTTCGTGCTATCGATCGCTTCATCACCGCGAGCCTGCTCGCCGCCATCGGCGTCGGGGGCCTGCCGGCTGACGCCGAGGCGTGCACCCCGGCGCCGTGCACACCCGCCGAGTTTCCCTACGACCAGAAGATGGTACCCCCGGGCGTGGTCGGCCTGCCGTGGTATCCGGGATCGAACCCATCGTACGACGGCGACATCGAGGCCTCCGACGTCTCCTTGTACGAGCTCGAGTCGGGCGACTCGATCCCCTTCGAGCTCCTCGAACACCCGAATGCGCAGGCCGGTTCCGGCACAAACGCCCACTCGTTCTACTTCATCCGTCCGACCGTCTCGTTGTCGCCGGGCACGGCCTACCGCGTCGAGGCCCTCGATCTGTGCACCCTCGACGAGAATGGGATGCCCGTGGCCGGGCTGTCCGAGGCCACCTTTGCGACGGCCTGCGAGTCGGCGCCGCTGCCGACCGAGCTCGGCGCATTACGCAGCGGACCGAACTTCAAGGGGCCGCTGCCGGTCCAAGAGCAGGACGGCTGCAATTCGCTGAAAGAAACCTCGCAGGTCCGGCTGTGGCTCGAGCCGAGTGAGGAGGCGCGGCCGTGGATGGGCGTGCTCGAGTTCGAGCTCGCCTCGACCGACGACACATGGCCGACCGAGCCCGCCATCGGCGAGCGCCTGCTGCTCGGCGAGTCGCGCTTCGGGCGCGGCCGCGAGGTGCTCGTCACCTGGTGCGATCCCGACTCGGGCCAGCCGATCGACCCGGGCGTTCCGCCGGGCACCCACCAGGTCTACCTGAAGGCGTCCATCCCGGGCACCGACGTGGCGCTCGAGACCGCCCCCGTGGAGGTCACCCTGGCGTGCGACGCTCCCCTCGAAGACGAGGTCGACGCCGACTGGCCGCTCCCGGTGTACGACGGCCGGCCCGATAGCGGCTGCGACGTCTCGCTCGAAGAGCCGCCCCACGTCGACGCCGATGTGGGACCGGACGTCGGCGAGGATGTCGGATCGGACGTCGGCGAGGATGTCGGGCAGGACGTCGGCGACGATGTCGGCCAAGACGTCGCGTCCAATGCCCAACGCCCCTCCACGCCCGACGAAGGCTGCGGCTGCTCGCAGTCCTCGCCGCGGCCGACCGGGGGCTTGGCGCTGGTGGTGTTGGTGTTGGTGGGCATGTGGGGGCGGCGACGGGGTGTGGTGGAGTAAGTCCGGTTGAACGCTCAGCCAGGTTGAGGTGCCCCCGGGGCGGCCTGCGCCGCCCCTTCCCCACAATTTTCTCGACCACGTTTGGCTCTTCTAGACGTACGGGATGTGGAAGGCCTCCGACTCGATGTCTTTTGATGAGCGAAGCCGGAGGCGGAGCGACACCCGGCGTTGTTTGCCGGGTCTTTGTAGCCGGGTGTGACCGAAGGGAACGCCCGGAGCGCCGTGGGGCCCCTCGACACGTGGTCGCTTCTCGACGTTTTCAACTCACGACTTCCTTGGCCATGCGTCAATTCGCGAAGCGTGGGTGTGTCGAGCATCGCCCCTCCCCCCACGTTCCCTTCGGTCACATGGGGCTACAGAGACCCCTCTCCGCTACGCTGCGAGGGGTGGCGCTTCGGCTTGCGCCTCCGCTTATCAAAACGATTTCAGATTTGTGGGTAAGGAGAAGGGCTCGCCCCACCGGACGCAGAGCCTGAGAAGCTAGCATGGCCTTTGAATCACTTCTGATTGGCCGGCCGGCGGAGGCCGGCCGGGGGGCATCGTTGCGAATCGCCCATCCCTTCCACCCTGAACCTCCTCTGATAGGCCCCCGCCAAATCCTCCTTGCCTCCCTCCCGACCTCTTGTTAGGCAACGCCCGAACGAGGCGGCCGTCGGCTCGACTTCCTTTCTGTCTTACAGGAATGCTCGAGCCAGAGGCTGTCATGTGCAGAAGTGCCTCGGCGTTTGTTGCCTGTGGCGTGCCCTCCTCCCCATTCGTCTTAGGTTTGGGCGAGGAGGGCAGACCACGGGCTACAAATCACGTTGCAACCCCCGTGGTCATCTAAACCAGAGGAATTCTGCCATGGCTGATAGGTACGCGCTCATTAGTGTGTCGGACAAAACCGGCATCGTCCCCTTCGCCCAACGACTCGTCGAGGCGGGCTACCGGATCATCTCGACCGGCGGCACTGCCCGCAAGCTCGCCGAAGGCGGTGTGGAGGTCACCAAGGTCTCCGAGATCACCGGCTTCCCCGAGATCCTCGACGGACGCGTCAAGACTCTGCACCCCAAGATCCACGGCGCCACGCTGGGCCGGCGCGATCTCGACGAGCACGTCGCCACCCTCGAAGAACACCAGATTCCGGACATCCGCATCGTGGCGGTCAACCTGTATCCGTTCCGCGAGACCGTCGCCAAGGCGGACGCGACCTTTCAGGACGCCATCGAGAATATCGACATCGGCGGGCCGACGATGCTTCGCGCCTCGGCCAAGAACCACGAATCGATCACCGTGGTCGTCGACAGCGCCGACTACGAGCGCGTGGCTGCTGCGGTCGCCGACGACGGCGAGCCGAGCCTCGCGCTTCGCCGCGAGCTGGCGCTCAAGGCCTTCGAGCACACCTCCTCGTACGACTCGGCGATCGTCGAGTACCTGCAGGGTGAGCTCCAGAGCGCCGACGAAGACGGTCTGCCCGGTCGCCTCGACCTGAACCTGGTCAAGCACCAGGAGCTTCGCTACGGCGAAAACCCGCACCAGAAGGGCGCCATCTACACCCGCGAGGGTGACGTCGACATGGGCGGCCTCGAGAAGCTGCACGGCAAGGCGCTCAGCTACAACAACCTGGTCGACCTGGACGCCGCGCTCGACATCGTGCGCGAGTTCGACGAGCCCGGCTGCGCGATCATCAAGCACACCAACCCCGCCGGCTGCGCGCTGGGCGACGACCTCGAAGACGCCTACGACCGCGCCTTGGCCTGCGACCCGATGAGCGCCTTTGGCGGCATCGTCGCGCTCAACCGCACGGTGGACGCCTCGCTGGCCGAAAAGCTCGACGACCACTTCTTCGAGATCGTCGCCGCGTCGGCCTTCGACGACGACGCCCTCGAGGTGCTCACGCGCAAAAAGAACCTGCGCATTCTGCGCGTGCCCGAGTCGCTCACCAGCGCCCCGTACGTGATCCGCGCCACCGCGCTGGGCTACCTCGTCCAGGAGACCGACCCGCGCATCGAGCGCGACTTCGCCTCGCTGGAAGTGCCCACCGAGCGCAAGCCGACCGACGAGGAGGTCGCCGCGCTCGCGTTCGTGTGGAAGGCGTGCAAGCACGTCAAATCGAACGCCATCGTCATCGGCAAGGGCACGCGCACCGTGGGCGTGGGCGCCGGGCAGATGAGCCGGGTCGACGCGGTCGAGATCGCCGTCAAAAAGGCGCGCGAAGAGCTCGACGGCGCCGTGCTGGCCAGCGACGCGTTCTTCCCGTTCCGCGACGGCGTCGACGCAGCCGCCGAAGCCGGCGTCAAGGCGATCATCCAGCCGGGCGGCTCGCGCCGAGACCAGGAGGTCATCGACGCGTGCGACGAGCACGGCATCGCGATGATCTTCACGGGCAACCGTCATTTCCGACATTGATCCTTTGGAGGCAGACCTTCTAGGTCTGGTCACCAGCGCTGGAAGCGCTGCCTCCGAATGCGAAACCTAATCCGCAAGGAGCTACACATGCCCCAACGAACGTTTTTGGTCATCGGATCCGGCGGCCGCGAGCACGCGCTCGCCTGGAAGCTCAGCCAGGGCGACGACGAGCCGGTCGTCTACGTCGCGCCGGGCAACGACGGCATCGCCGCCGACGAGACGATCCGCGGCGGGTGCGTCGACATCGGCGCAGGTGATTTCGAGGCGCTGGCCGAGTTTGTCGAGGAGAAGGGCGTCGACCTGACGGTCGTCGGCCCCGAGGCCCCGCTTTGCGACGGCGTGGCCGACTTCTTCGATGAGCGCGGCCTGGCCGTTTTCGGCCCAAAAAAGGCCGCCGCCGAGCTCGAGGGGAGCAAGTCCTTCGCCAAGGCGATCATGACCGGCGCGGGCGTGCCCACCGCCGAGTACGACACCTTCGACGACATGGAGGCGGCGATCTCGTACGTGCGCCGCGTCGACCACCCGGTGGTCATCAAGGCCGACGGGCTCGCCGGCGGCAAGGGCGTGGTCATCTCGCCCGACGTCGACACGAGCGTCGAGACGCTCGAGAGCTACATGGCCCACGAGGAGTTCGGCGAGGCGTCGCAGCGCGTGCTCATCGAGGAGTTCTTGGAGGGCACCGAGATGTCGTTCATGGTGGTGACCGACGGCGAGCACGTCGTGCCGCTGTCGACGAGCCAGGACCACAAGCGCGTAGGGGAGGGCGACACCGGCCCGAATACCGGCGGCATGGGCGCGTTCACCCCGTCGCACCTAGCCAGCCCCGAGCTGCAGGCCAAGGTCATCGAGGAGGTCATCCGGCCGACGCTCGACGAGCTTCGCGCGCAGAATATCCCGTATAGCGGGTTCCTCTACGCCGGGCTCATGCTCACCGAGGCGGGCCCGAAGGTCCTCGAGTTCAACTGCCGCATGGGCGACCCGGAGACCCAACCGTTGATGTACGCGATGGACGCCGACCTGGGCGACGTGCTGCTCGAGGCCGCCACGGGCGGGCTGACCGGCGAGGAAGCACTTGCCTCCGACGCCCACGCCTACTGCGTGGTCCTCGCCTCGAAGGGCTACCCCGGCCCGCGCGACACGGGCTACGTCATCGAAGGCTTGGACGAGGCTGCGGAGGTCGACGGCACCAAGGTCTTCCACGCCGGCACGAAGCGCGGCGACGACGGCCACTTCCGCAACACCGGCGGGCGCGTCCTGGGCGTCACCGCCCGCGGCGCCACCCGCGAAGAAGCGCGCGAGCGCGTCTACGAGGCCGTCTCGAAAATCAGCTGGGAGGGCATGCACTACCGGGGAGATATCGGCAAGCTCGACTGAGGGTGATTTTCACCACAGAGCACACGGGGCCCACGGAGAAGAGAATGTCTTTCCCCGTGGGCCCCGTGTCTCTGTGGTGAACTAGCCGTTCAGTCTTTGCCGAACAGCTTCGAGATGAAGCCGCCCTTTTTCTTCTTCTTGTCGGCGTTGTCGTTGATGTCGAACACCGGGTCGTTCTTCGGAGGGGGCGGCAGGTCGTCCCCGCCGAGCAGCTCGTCGAGGATGTCGCCCTGGTCGTCCTTCTTCTCGGTCTCGCGTTTGGCGTCGATGTCCTGCTGCGCCTTGGCGAGGAGCGCCTCGAGGCTCTCGTCGTCCTCGTCCTCTTCTACCTCCTCGGCAGCCGGAGGCTCGGGGGTCTTGCCGGCGGCGGAGCCGAGGGTGAGGCCGTGATCGTCTTCGGCGTTGCTGTCGAGGGAGCCCAGGGCGTTCATCAAATCGGCTGAGGGGGCCGAGCTCTCCTCGCCGAGGCTCTGGGGCGCCGTGGGCGCAGGAGCCGGTTCGGCGGCGGGCTCCTCCTCGTCGAACTCTTCTGAGTCGAGTTCTTCGTCATCGAGTTCGATAGCCTCTTCGTCGAGTTCGAGCTCCTCCTCGTCGAGTTCGAGTTCTTCGTCGTCGAGTTCGAGTTCGAGCTCTTCGTCGTCGAGTTCGAATTCTTCGTCGTCGAGCTCGATAGCCTCTTCGTCTTCCTCGACTTGCTCGTCATCGAGTTCGATGGCTTCGTCGAGATCGAAGGTCTCCTCGACGGGCTCGTCGTCGACAGGCTCCTCGTCGGCTTCGACGGCGGGCTCCTCTTCGAGCTCGAAGAGCTCATCGCCGAACGTCTCGTCGTCGAACTCGATGGCGTCTTCGTCGACTTGTGGCTCTGCCTCTTCTTCGGCGTCGTCCTCCTCGAACTCCTCGGCCAGCTCGACGGCACTTTCGTCTTCCTCGTCTTCCTCGCTGACCTCGTCGGCCAGCTCGAACTCTTCGTCGAGGTCGAAGGTCGCCTCGACGGCCTCGTCGGCATCTTCGGCAACCTCTTCGGCCTCCGATGCCTCGTCGACCGGCATGCCGCCGTCGTTGATGCTGTCGCCGATCAGGCTGTCGTCGGCTTCACCGCCGCCAAAGAAGTCATCGTCTCCGCCGGCGTCGCCGCCGCCAAAGAAGTCATCATCTCCACCGGCGTCGCCGCCGCCGAAGAAATCACCGCCTCCATCGTCGCCGCCGCCGAAGAGTCCTCCGCCGGAGTCATCGCCGCCACCGCCGCCGAAGATGCCGTCGAACATCTGGTCGACGTCGTCTTCGTCGCCGCCAAAGTCGAAGTCGGCAAAGTCGGCCATCTCGTCGTCGGAGACGTCGTCGAAGGCCATGATCTGCAGGCCGGCCTCGGTACGTCCCAACTCTTTGGGGCCGGCAGCCGCCTCATCGGGCTGCGGCTCCGGCTCAGACTCCTCGGCCGCGGGCTCCTCCGGCTCGCTGAAGACGTCGCTGCCCGATGCGGCGAACGCGGCCTCTTCGGGCTCGGCTTCCGCGGGGGCCGACTCTTCTTCGTATGCAGGTTCTTCGTCTGCAGCTTCTTGGGGGGCGGCCTCTTGGGCAGGCGCCGGCTCGAAAGGCTCGTCTTCGGCGCCGTCATCGGCCGGGAGGAACATGCCGGCGAGGGCGTCTTCCTCCTCTTCTTCTTCCGGCTCGTGTGCGTCTGCCGGCGGCTCCAGATCTTCGTCCTCCACCTCGAATTCGGTGGTGTTCTGGCGCTCCGCATCGCGAGTCTGCGCGTCCGACGCGTTGGGCACCTCCTGCTCGACGTACTCGTCTTCGGGCGCAGGGTGGGGCCGGGTCTCGGACAACGCGGGTTCGGAAGGCTCGGCCAACTCCTCGGAGTCGGGGGCGAGCGTCTCGCCGGTGAGCTGCTGCTTGCGCGCGACGATCCGGTCGACGACCTGCTTGGTCTCGCGGTGCAGCCGGTTGAACTTGACCAGCATGCCCACCGGCGAGTTGTCGTCGCTGTCGGCGCCCTGAATCTGGCGCACGATCCCCTCGCCGAGCATGGCGGTGGTGCCGTCCTTGAGCAGAAACTGGAAACGGATGGTGGTTCCCACCGGCTTGAGCTTGGAGGGCGCCATGGGAATGAACATGCCGCCGGTCGACACAAACCGGGAGTAACCGTCGATAAACTCGTCGAGCGTCTCGTAGCGAAGGCGCGCGCGAATCGCTGAGAAATTCGGGTCAGTCACAGAAGAGTTCCTCGAATTTCGAATCTATAATTCGTGTGGAAGTACAATGCTTTAGGTGCTGAGTGCGCGCCGCCACCTCGGGGCGCGTTCTCTCAGTACTGGTAGAATAGGCCACCGGTGAACCCCTGTACAAGCTCGAACGCGTTGGCGTCGACAAAGTCTGCTTCGCCGGTGCCCGTAAACACCGTGCGCTGCAGGCCGAACTTGTAGCCAAACGCAAATGCGATGTCCTCGGTGGCCTGGAACAGGCCCCCGATGTCGCCGCCGAAGCCATAGGTATGAGAGGTCTCGCCAAACAGGGTGGCGCCGGTGCCGTACACGCCGAAGGGCATGATCTTGGCCCCGGCGCGGATCATGAACTTATCGGAGAATGCCGGTCGCGTCACGCGGGAGCTGAGCACCAGCGAGGTGTGGCTGACCGACGGGAGCGCGGGGTTCTCGGCGACGGCGAAGCTGTTGTAGCGCACGCCGATGCCCAGGTTGAGCTTGGCTTCGTTCGAGTCTTTGAGCGCCAGCGCGTCGCCGAGCTGGTAGAGCACGCCGCCCTCGACGTCGATGTGGGTGATGGGCGCGGCCGACTGGCCGCCCTGATCGTCGGGCACCTGGGCGGAGTCGAAGCCGTGGGTGTACTCGCCGTAAAAGCCCACCGAAGCCATGTCCGGGTTGGACTTGCCCAGCGGGAAGGCCTCGAGCTCGAGGCTGAAGCCGGGGTAGAACGCGGAGGTGTACGACAGGACCGCCTCGTTGAAGCCGGCCACGTGCAGGTCGCGTCGAAGCCCGTTGCCCTTCACACCCACGAGCAGCCAATCCTTGCTGAACTTCTCTTTGGCGGCCGCTTTGCTCTGGGCCGCCTGCTTTTTGACCGCGTTGGGGTCGTCCGACGGCTCTTCGTCGAGCTGGGCGACCTGCGCCGTCTGCTGCTGTTGCTGCTGCGCCTGCATGCTCTCCTGGGCCTTCTTGGCCAGGAAGTCCTCGAACTCACGTTGGACCATGCGCGCCCCGGCGGCCGACAACCCGTTCGGGGTGCGGTCGATAGGGAAGGTGTGCACGTGGCTGCCGGTCTCGGGGCCGACCACGCGCCCTTCGTAGGCGGTGTCCGACTTGGCCGTCAGGTACAGGATGTAGTCGATCTCGGCGCCCTTCATCAGCCACTTGATGTCGTCGGGGCGCTTCATGATCCCTTTGGCCTGGAAGCCGCGGCCTTGGATCTGCTTGAGGAACCAGTCTTGGCGCTCGATCTTGACGTTATCGAGCGCCTTGATGCCGTTGGCCAGCATCTCCGAGCCGCCGCCGGGCACGTCGAGCACCACGACCTTGACGGTCCCCGTCTGCGCCGTTGCCGGGCGAGGGACGAGGCCGATGAGTCCCAGGCACATCACGGCCAGGGCGACAAGCAAGCTATAGCGAGAGTAGGTTTGTTTCATCGTCAGCTACTACTGGGGGTTAAAAACGTTCGATGTCGAACTCATCAAGGTCGAAGTCGTCGCCGCCGCCGCCGCCCGTCGAGCCGCCCGAGGGGCCCTCGAAGTTGGCCCAACCGGCGTCGTCGCTCGTCGAGCCGACGCCGCTGACGCGCAGGGCGAAGTCGTCGGGGTTGGTCGACTGGGCCAGCGCCTCCTCGTAGGTGATGAGGCCGTTTTGCAACAGCTTCATCAGCGACTGGTCGAAGGTCTGCATGCCGTAGTTGTCGACGCCCTTGCTGATCATCTCGGTGATGGCGCGCGCGGTGGCGTGCTCGAGGATCATCTCCTGGATGCGCGCCGTGGCGATCATGATCTCGACGGCGGGCACGCGGCCCTTGCCGTCGGCGCGCGGGATGAGGCGCTGGGCGATGACGCCCTTGAAGAGGTTGGCGAACTGGTAGCGCGCCTGGTCGCGTTGGTGCGGCGGGAAGGCGGTGACCACGCGGCTGACCGCCTCGGCGGCGTCGATGGTGTGCAGGGTGCCCAACACCAGGTGGCCGGTCTCGGCGGCGGTCAGCGCGATCTCGATAGTCTCCACGTCGCGCATCTCGCCGACCATGATGACGTCGGGATCTTGGCGCAGCGCCGCGCGCACGGCGCGGTTGAAGTTACTGGTGTCGTTGCCGACCTCGCGCTGGTTGATGATGCTCTTCTTGTCGCGGATCAGATACTCGATCGGATCCTCGATGGTGATGATGTGGTCGGTGCGCGTGCGGTTGATGTAGTCGACGATACTGGCCAGCGTGGTCGACTTACCGCTGCCGGTCGCGCCGGTCACCAAGATCAGCCCGCGGCGCTCCTCAGCGATGGTCTTGACCACCTCGGGGAGCATCAGCTCGTCGGGGGTGAGCACCTTGAAAGGGATGACGCGAAAGACCAGGCCAATGGAGCCGCGCTGCTGGAAGACGTTGACACGAAAACGCCCCACGCCGGGCACGCCGTGGGACATGTCGAGGTCGAGCGTCTTTTCGAACTCCTCTTTTTGATGCTGCGTCATGATATTCGCAGCCATCTTGCCGATGTCTTCGGGGCTCAGGCGTTTGGCGTCACGTAGCGGCACCAGCGCGCCATCGACGCGAAAAATCGGGGGGAGGCCCGCCTTGATGTGGATGTCGCTGGCGTTTCCCTTCACGGCGATCTGCAGGATTTTGTTCAGATCGTATTCTTGAGGCATGGTCCCTCTCGAGCGTGTCGCCTGAGCCGACAGCCTTGCGGGCAAAACACGTAGGTGGCGATGACTTGCCGCTGCGTGACCCTCCGCAATGCTCCAATGCGGCGCAATTGTTGTGAGAACCGTTGTATAACACCGGCGAGATTACCACCTCGCAACCACGTTGTCACGGAATCTCATGAGGGTGTTGAGGCCTCGCGCGCGCAGCCGGACCGAGGCTGCGAAACGTCTCACAGATGTTACTTTGTGGCGCGGCGGTTGGCCTTGTAGGTTTTGGGTAACGTAGTCGTAGGATTCAGCCGTTGTTCGCTCCCGGAGTTCATATGCACAGCCGTTATCCCTCACTGCCTTCCACCAAGCTCGTCGTCACCGCGCTGCTCGTCAGCGGCCTGTTGTTCACAGGGTGTGACAAGGGCTCCGATGCCGAGCCCGCTGAAGAGACGCCCGCAGGCGCCGAGAAAGCCGAGGCTGAAAAGCCTGAAGCTCCGAAAGTCGACCTTCCCGAAACACGTGAGCTCAACCCCTACGAGATGGACGCGTCCGAGCCTGTGACGGCCAAAAACCTCCACGACGAAGTCGCCGCGTGGAAGGAGGCGTGGAAGGGCAAAGAGGTGTCGATCATTGTGTGGACCCGCAACGGGTTATCGCCCAAGAACCCGATGAAGTTCAGCACCAGAGAGAAGCCGGGCTTGATTCGGTTCCAGGCGACCATGCCCGACGAGGAACGACCCAAGTTGGGGAAGGCAGGGGTGAAGACGGGCTACGCCGTCCTCAAGGGAAAGGTGAAGCTGCCCAGCCTCGGTCAAAAACTGACCTTCGAGGACGCCGTCGCCGTCGGCCCCTACGAAAAGGAGGAGGTTCCGACGGGCCAGAAGCTGGACCCCAATGAACTCGACGCCAACACTCCGGTCAATCCGCTGGATGTGGAAGCGGCGATCGATGCTTGGAAAGGTGTGAAGGTCCATCTCGAGGACCAGGCGGACATCCCCGGCGCAGGCAATATCGTCTCCTTTCCGAAGCCGGGAACGGAGAAGGAGAAATTCGTGGAGGCCAGGATCGCCGGTGGCGTGCCGAAGGGCCTGCCCGACGAAGCGGTGAAGACGCTCGAGTGCGAGGTCGACGGCATGAAGCAGGGCAGCTTCGACCCGGCGCCCTACCTCAAGTTGTCGAAGTGTAGCTTCGTCGACTGAACGGCCCCACGCCCCACAAACACAAAAACGGCGGCTCCATCCTGTCTCGAAGACAAAGTCTCGAGGGCAAGACGGAGCCGCCGTTCGGTTCAAGGCGCTACTTCTGGGTCGTGACTAGAACTTAGTCCGGCGAGCGCACGCCGAAGAGGTAGAGTTGGCCAGGGGCCTCACTCGTCCTCCTCTTCCTCGTCGATCTGGATGCCGGGGACGCCGAGGTGCTCGCGCACCTTGTTCTCGATCTCGTCCATGATCTCGGGGTTCTCGCGCAGGAACTCTTTGGCGTTCTCGCGGCCCTGGCCGAGGCGGATATCGTCGCCGTAGCTGTACCACGAGCCGGCCTTGTCGATGACGTTGAGCTCGCTGCCCAGGTCGACGAGGTCGCCTTCGAGGCTGATGCCCTCGCCGTACATGATGTCGAACTCGGCCTCCCGGAAGGGCGGGGCGACCTTGTTCTTGACGACCTTGACGCGGGTGCGGTTACCGGTGACGTCCTTGCCGTCTTTGATGGCGCCGATACGACGGATGTCGAGGCGCACCGAGCAGTAGAACTTCAGCGCGTTACCACCCGAGGTGGTCTCCGGGCTGCCGAACATGACGCCGATCTTGTGGCGGATCTGGTTGATGAAGATCACGCAGGTGCGCGACTTGTTGATGGAGCCGGTCAGCTTACGCAGCGCCTGGCTCATGAGGCGAGCCTGCAGACCGACGTGGCTGTCGCCCATCTCGCCTTCGATCTCGGCGCGCGGGGTGAGCGCGGCGACCGAGTCGATGACCAGGATGTCGATGGCGTTCGAGCGCACGAGCATGTCGACGATCTCGAGAGCCTGCTCACCGGTGTCGGGCTGGCTGACCAGAAGCTCGTCGATGTCGACGCCGAGCGCCTTGGCGTACTGGACGTCGAGCGCGTGCTCGGCGTCGACGAAGGCAGCCACGCCGCCCTGCTTTTGGGCGCTGGCGATGGCGTGCAGCGTCAGAGTCGTCTTACCGGACGATTCCGGGCCGTAAATCTCGACCACGCGACCGCGCGGCAGGCCGCCGACGCCCAGTGCGGCGTCGAGCGAGATCGATCCGGTCGGGATCGGGTTCTCGACCTCGGCGATCTGGTCGTCGTCGCCCAGACGCATGATCGAGCCTTTACCAAACTGCTTCTCGATGGCGCTGACGGTCATGTCGAGCGCTTTTTCTTTATCCTTCGACTTTGCCATTTGGCTCTCTCCTGTAGGAAAACTCGCGTCCTCTCGAACCGCGAGGAATTGTCACTGAACACACGTATAGTATTGCCGTTCTGGGGCGTCAAGTAGCGAAGATGTATCGCTGCAGGATGTTGATCGTATGGCGACCGACTTCAGCTGCAGCGTGCTACGGGCCCCTCATATACGGTTATCGGCAGAACGGGTCGATTCGTTGCGTGCTTTTTGGTGAACGTTAGGAAATTCAATTGGTTGCGCTGTTGTGCATTTGTGGTTGTTGACGTCAAGATCCCGAGGCAAGCCTCGGGGCTGCACGGGCGCCCCTGGACAACGGGGCGAGCTCCGCGGGCAGCAAGCAGCCGCTCCGCGATCAAGCTCCGAGCGCGAAGCGGTCGATGACCGTATACGTCGGGCCTTCGGAGCTGAGCTTCGATTCGTATAGGATGACGTCCTTTATGTAGCTCTTGCCGAAACTTCGGTCGTCGATTTGATCGGCGAACTCGGTGAAGTCGGGCTTACTGCGCGATTTGACCCGTCCGAGCGTGACGTGCGGGCGAAACTTGCGATCCTCCTTCTCGAAGCCGAGCTCTTCGAGGTCACGCTCGAGGGCTTGCTGCAGGAGCGAGAGCACCTCGGCGCTCTGTTGGTCGAAGCCCGACCAGATCACGCGCGGCTTTTTGGGGCTCGGGAAAAAGCCGATGCCCTTGGCCTCGACCTCGAACGGGAAGAGCGGCTTGACCAGCTCGGAGAGCGTCTCGCGGAGCATGGGGACCAGCGCGTCTTCGGTGTCGCCCAAGAACTTCATCGTCAGGTGGATATTCTCGGGGTTCGTCCAGCGCACCCGCACGTCGTCGTGGTCGGCGAGCAACTCTTGGAGCTCCTCTTGGAAGACGGCGAGTTGCTCGACGACGGGAATGGCCAGGTCGAGCGCGATAAATAGGCGTCTCATAGTTGGTCTCGAGTGATCTCGATATCAGTCTTCGATGCGAATGCCCATCGGCGCCCAGACCTCGTCGTCCGAAAAGGGCCCGTCGACGCGGTGTTCGTCGAGGCGTCCTTCGAGCTCCCAGAGCAGCAGGCTCAAGACGGTGTAGACCGACGCGGTCAGCACGCGGTCGCGCCCGCGATTGGAGAAGGCGACGTGTCGATGCCACACGCCGTCGGGCGTGGCCAGCGCAAAGTGCACGGTGCCCACCGGCTTGTCGGGCGTACCGCCGGTCGGCCCGGCGATGCCGCTGGTGGCGACCGCGTAGGTCGCGCCGGCCGCAGCGCGGGCGCCGGCGGCCATCTGGCAGACCGTTTGGGGGCTGACCGCGCCGAATGACTCCAGAATCTCGGGCTTCACGCCCAGCATGTCCGTCTTTGCGTCGTTAGCATAAGTGAGAAACCCGCGTTCGAACCAGCCCGATGAACCCGAAATCTCGGTCAGCTTGGCGGCGACACGCCCGGCGGTGCACGACTCGGCGGTCGTGACCGTCGCTTCGTGGTCCAGGAGGGCCTGGCCGAGGCGCTCGGCAAACGTCTCGTCTCCCTGCGCGACGAGCCAGGGCCCGACGCGCTCGAGCACGTGGTCGCGCATTCTGTCGAGCGATGCTTCGTCTATGGCCTTCAGGTTTACCTCGATGACCGGGTACTCGGCGCGGTAACTGACGCGCGCGCCGACCTCTTTGGCCAGCTCTTCGATGCCGTCGAGCTTCGACTCGAGCTGACTCTCGCCCAACCCGTAAAACGCCAGACGCTCACGATGGCGCCGCCCCTCGTGCTGCCCAATTTTCGGAAGGATATAAGTCTCCACGAACCATCGGAATTCCGGCGGCACGCCCGGGAAGAAGAGGGCGCGACAGCCATTCTTTTCGACCGCGAATCCGGCCGCAGTGCCCACGCGGGTCTGGAGGATGTCTGCGCCCTGCGGGAACATGCATTGGCGCCGGTTATTGGGGGTGAACGGATAACCTCGCTCGGCGAAGCGACGCTCGAGCGTTTCCAGAATCTGCTCGTCGAGTTCGAGCTCTGCGCCCACCCATTTGGCCGCCGCGTCGCGGGTGATGTCGTCGGCGGTCGGGCCGAGGCCGCCGCTGACCACGATGAGATCGGAGTCACGCGAGGCTTGCTCGAGGGCGGCGACGATGAGGTCGAGGTCGTCTCCCACGATGCGCACCGACTCCAGGTCGCTGCCATGCTCGGCGGCTCGGGCGCCCAGCCAGGCGGCATTTTTGTCGGCGATACGCCCGTCGAGCAGTTCGTCGCCGATGCACAATGCGGAGAGTTTGGTCATGTCGCGCTCGTTTGGTTGCGTTGCGTTTGCTGGCCGCAACTTAAAGATTTTTCCAAAGCTGGTAAACTCCAGTACGATAGCTTGCACGAAACGACGCGTAGCGCACTGATTGCTGGGATTGCTTCATGGCGAACACCTTCGGAAAGTACCAACTGATCGAGAAGATCGGTGAAGGAGGCATGGCGGAGGTCTACCTCGCCAAGCAGATGGGAGACTTGGCGGGCTTCGAAAAGCGAGTCGCCCTCAAGACGATCTACCCACACCTGACCGAACGTGAAGATCTGGTGGTGATGTTCCTCGACGAGGCGCGCATTGCCGCGCAGCTCAACCACCCGAACATCGTGCAGATCTACGACCTGGGCAAGGTCGACGACACGCTCTACATCGCCATGGAGTATATCCACGGCCAGGACCTGCGTCGGATCTGCGAGAAGGGCATCGACGAGGACAATTTCCTGCCGCGTGAGTTCGCCGCGCGCATCATCGCCGACGCCGCCGCCGGCTTGCACTACGCGCACACGAGCACCGACGAGCAGGGCCGCCCGCGCAATATCGTCCATCGGGACGTCTCGCCGCAGAATATCTTGGTGAGCATGGAGGGGCAGGTCAAAATGGTCGACTTCGGCGTCGCCAAGGCCGAAGACCGGCTCGGCCACACCCAGGCCGGCCAGCGCAAGGGCAAGCTGTCGTACATGAGCCCCGAGCAGCTCGAGTCGAAGAACGTCGACGCGCGAAGCGACGTCTACACCCTGGGCATCGTGCTGTACGAGACGACGGTGGGAAAGCGACTGTTCCGCGGGCGCAGCGACTTCGAGACGATGAACCTGGTGGCCAACGCCAAGGTGACGCCGCCCTCGGAGGTGCGCCCCGATTTTCCGGCCGAACTCGAGGCGATCATCCTCAAGGCGCTGCAAAAGGAGCGCGAAGATCGCTACCAGTCGGCGCAAGAGCTGCAGATGGCGCTCGAGGATTGGCTGCATGCGCAGGACCGACGGGTGGGGCGCGTCGAACTCGGCGAGTATATGCGCGGGCTTTTTTCGGAGGGGGTGGGTGTCAGTGCGGTCGACGCGCCTGCAGAAGATGTAGGTGTGCCGACGAGCCCGATGAATGATGTTGGGGAGGTGGGGGCCGAGGGCGGTCACGGTCACGGAGCCGGTCACGGTAACGGAGCCGGTCACGGTCACGGTCGCGGTGTTGGTGGTCCGCCGCCTTCGCGGCGGCCTGCTCCGCAACCTCAGCCCGATCCTGCGGCGGATGCGCAGGCGGACGGCGGGTGGGAGGTCGACGAGAACGAGTTCGGCGATTACGGCGACTTTTCGAACAAGAAGACCAAGCTCTATGCCGGGTTGGGCGCGTTGGCGGCAGTCGCGACCATCGCGATTGTCGCTTGGGCAATGCTCAACACCGAGAAGGATCTGGCGACGGACGAGGAGAAGGCGTACGCGGCGGCCATGGAGAAGATGGGCGACGCCGGTGTCGAAGTGCCCGACCCGCCCGCGATGGTCGGCGTCGACCTTGCGACCGAGCCTGCCGGGGCGGCCGTGGTCGTCAACGGCCTGCTGGCCGAGGCGAAGACCCCCGGCACCTTCGATCTCGTCGCCGATCGGCCCAACGAGGTGGTCTTCTACCATCCGCAGTATCCGCCCAAACGTATCGTGGTCGGCGGTGACGCGGACGAGGCGCCCGAGAAGGTCGTCTTCGAGCCGTACGACAAGGAGCCGAAGACCGGCACGCTCACCATTCACAGCGATCCCGGGGCGGGCATCGTCTACATCAACGGCGAGCGTCTGGGCGCCGCGCCGCAGACGGTGGAGGATCTGCCGGCCGGCATCGATCACCACGTCGAGGTGCGAAAGAGCGGCCACTGGAGCTTTGCGGGATTCTTCGGGGTGGTGCCCGGCGAGAACAACGCGTTTCAGGTGAAGCTCGCGCCCGAAGACTCGGCCGGTCGAAAGCAGTACGTCGAGGTCACCTACGACGCCATTCCCCGGGATACCGCGGTGACCATCGACGGGGAGCTGAAGGGAGGATCACGGGTGGCGGTCAACCAGATACGCAACCAACATGTGCACGTGGAGCTGGCCAAACCGAACCACCGCACCCAGGACCGCTACTTGCTGTTGCGTGACGTAGGCACCTTTACCTACCGCACGTTTCTCGAGCCGATCAGCCGCGAGAAGGGTACGCTGACGGTGAGCGTGGAGCCCGAAGGCTCGACGATTTATATCGGCTCGAACTCCTACGATTCCAACCCCGTCAAGGGGCTCGACCTCCTCGAGGGCAAGCACACGGTGGTCTTCGAGTTGCCCGACGGCAGCCGCCGGGAGACGAAGGTCGAAGTCTACCCCAAGATGAAGAACGTCTACGAACTCACGGCCACCGATGGAGGCGTGGACGTAAAACGTGTAGACTAAAGTGACTAGTCACTGCTACAGAACGCGTTTACGTTTGGAGCAAGCATAAATCTATTGCAATCGGGGGCTGTGAGAGGCGGACGCGCTGGGAGGCGAACGTTCTTGCGGTCAATTCGAGGGGACACCAATACCCATGGAACGGGAAACCACACCAAAGAGGGCACGCTGGGGCGGGGCCGTCGTCGGCCCGCGTCTAATCGCGGCGCTCGCATCGATTTTGCTCGTGGCGGGGGCGACGAGTTGTTCGGGTTCTTCACAACAGCAGACGGTCGACCCGGCCGAGCAGGCCGAGCGCAACCACAACGAAGACGTGGTCGACGCGTTGGCCAACCGGCTGCCCGAGATGTTGCGGCAGGTCGCCAAGCACCGTGCCAGTCAGTTGACGATCGACGGCATCTTGGCGGCGCCTCAGGCGCACCTGGAGGAGATCGAGCTGCGCCGGCACGACTATCTGCGGGCGCTCTACGCCCAGAATGGCCACGAACCGGTGTGGGTCGACGTCGACGGAACCGACGCCCAGCTGCGACCTTCGGCGCGTCAACTTCTCGAGGTGTTGCGCCAGGGCGCTGAGGCGCACGGATTGTGGCGTGACGAGTTGCACTTGGACCATCTCGAGATGGTCGATCTCGGCGCCGGCCAACGTATCGACGGCCGGGTCTTCGAGGGCGTGCAGCTCGACGCCGTCGACCGGCAGGCGATTGTGCAGTGGCTCGGGGAGCAGCAAAAGTCCTACGACCCGCAAGAGGATTTGCGCGAGCTCACCGCCGAGCTCATCTCCACCGGAGGCCCTCTCGACCGACTCGGCCAGCCGATGGAGGAGCAGGTCACCCGTCTTCGCGACGTGTCCGAAACCACCAGCCGCATCGACGTGCTCTTCTCGGATGCGCTTGTGCACTATGCGATGCGCCTGCGCTTCGACAACAAGGCGTGGCAGCGTGGCCATGCGTGGCCCGAGCGGCTGCAGAAGCCGAGCGAAGAAGCCCAGAAGAAGGACGAAAAAGAGGCCGAAAGTGACAAAGAGCCGAAGCTGACCGGAGAGGCGCTCGTCGAGGCGAGGCGCAAGTATCTGGTCATGCAGAGCCTCGGCCCGGTCTTCAAGGACTCCTCGCAGGTGGCGACCACGCTCGCCGAGCTGCCGCCGCCTTTCGAGCCGTACCGTCGGCTCACCCGCGCCTTCAAGCGCTATGCCGATATCGTCGAGGCCGGCGGTTGGCCGCTGATCCCGCAAGAGGCCGAGGGGTTGAAGCGAGGTGCGTCGAGCGAGCATATCCCCACCGTCAAGGAACGCCTTCGCATCGAGGGCTACTACGATGGTGACGACTCCAAGACTTTCACCAACGAGCTTCGCCGTGCGCTCTTGACCTACCAGCGCACTCACCAGTTGTGGGAAAACGGATGGCTGACGCCGCAGACGATGCGCAGCCTCAACGACACCGCCACCGAGCGCTGGAATCAGATTCGACTGACCCTCGAGCGTTGGCGTGAGTCGCGCGTCGGCCCCGACACGCACTACGTGCACGTCAATATCCCCGACTTTCACGCGTCGGTTTGGCGAAACGGCGAGCGTGACATGTACTTCAAGATCGTCGTCGGCTCGACCTCCAAGGAGCGCACCGACGACGGCGAGCTCATCTACAAGCATGCCACCCCGCGCTTTAGTGACCGGCTCGATTATATCGTCTTCAATCCGTACTGGAACGTGCCCGAGAGCATCCGCGAAAAGGAACTCGAGCCCAAGTTCGAGGAGAAGCCCGAGTACTTCGAGGAGAAGCACTACGAATATTTCACCGACCGCAACGGTCACCGCTTCCTGCGCCAGAAGCCCGGGCCGCACAATGCGCTGGGGAAGGTGAAATTTCTCTTCCCGAACCGCTACAACGTCTACATGCACGACACCCCGGACAAGCACCTGTTCAAGCACCCCTTTCGGGCCTACTCCCACGGTTGTGTGCGTATCCAAGACCCGATGAAGTTCGCCCACTATCTGCTCGATCTCGACGGGCGCTGGAAAGACGAGAAGCGCCAAGAGAAGCTCGACGAGTGGTACGCCAAAGAAGGGGAGACCTGGGTCAACCTGCGCCACGAGTTGCCCGTGCATATCGAGTATTTCGTGGTGCGCGTCGACGATAATGGGCACGCCAACTTCCTCGCCGACCTCTACAGGCTCGATCGGCCGCGGATGAAGAAGATTGCGGCGAAGGTCGAGGCGTTACAGAGCGAGGAGCCCGAAGGTGCGGAGAGCGTGGAGAGCGCAGAAGCGAGTCAACACTGAAGCGTCCCAGGTGTCCCCTCGAGAGCCTGATTTGCCAAAACAGAGAACCGAGATCGCGCAAAAGATTTTTGTGTCCTGCAACTGACTGATTTTGCGTGGGAAAGTCTCGGTTCGGTCTGTCCTTCCGAAAAAAAGTTTCCAAAAATACGCAACGATTCGCCCCCTTTTGCCGAAAACAGTTATGAGGGCCATGCATAACTGTGTCTTCGAGCAATGGGAGCGAGATGACGGATCCAATCAGCGGAAAAATCGCCTCACAGATGGCCGAGCAGGCCAGCGGGGTGGGTGAGCAATCGGCGTCGGTGTCGCAGGGCGACTCGAGCCAGAAGACGTCGTTCAAGGACGTCATGGCGAACGTGCAGAGCCAGCAGGTCGACGAGGCGAAGGCGGCCGATAACGTCGATGCCATCGAAGGGGTCGAGGGAGCAAGTGAGTCCGAAGGGCCGGCCGAGACCCGCCTTCAGGACTTCTTGGACGGGCTTCGCACCGACGAGACCAGGCTCGAGAAGATGATGGAAGGCAGCTTGTCGGGCGCGGACATGTCCAACCAGGAGCTTCTGGAGATGCAGTCGCTCATCTACGCCTACTCGCAGAAGGTAGAGTTGGCGTCGAAGGCGGTGTCGAATGCTGCCAGCGGCATGAAACAAATCATGAACACTCAGGTTTAGTGGGGGCACCGGTGAAAGTGAATCGATGGATAGGGAGCCTCGCGTTGTGCTTGCTGCTCGTGGGCGCTGGTTGCACGGAGCCGATTTATCACGGGCTCGGCGAGAAGGAGGCCAATGAGATGGTCGTGGTGCTCGAGCAGCACGGACTCGAAGCCGGCAAGGAGCGCGATCCGGCGGCCGACAACGCTTGGAAGGTGACCGTGCCGAGCGCGGTCAAGGTCGAGGCGTGGCGTGTGCTGCAAACCGAAGGGCTGCCGAGGCCGGAGGTCTCGGGATTCGACGCGTTCTACCCGAGCGGCGGCATGGTGCCGACGGCGAGCGAGGAGCGTGTGTTGCTGCAGTACTCGACGGCCCAGGAGCTTCGAAAGAGTCTGTTGGCGGTCGACACCGTGGTCGACGCGCAGGTGAACTTGGTGCTTCCCGAAAAGCCGCGTGTGCAACTCGAGACGACGGTCGTCGAGCCGCCGCGAGCGAGCGTGCTCATCAAGTACCGCTCGGACTCCAAAAAACCACCTCTCGGCCAGGAGAAAGTGCGCAGCTTGGTCGCCGGCGGTGTCGAGGGGCTCGACGCAAAGAACGTCGACGTGATTTTCACCCGCGCAGCGAGAAGCGCACAGCCGTTGGTCGAGCCGGCGTTTGCGACGGTGGGACCGGTCAGCGTGGCCGAGAAGAGCAAGGGCGTGTTCCAGCTTCTGGTGGTGGCCATGGCGCTATGCATCGTGATGCTCACCGGTGGCGTAGTCTTCCTCATTTTCCGAATGCGTCGGAAGGCGAATGAGGTGGCGGGATGACCCAAGAACTCGAATTTCGGCCGGGGCTGACTAGCTCTGAGGCGGCCATTGCGTGGGCTTATGCGCGCTTCGGCGGAGAGGTCGACGCCTGCGACGTTCTCGACGGCGATGCGGCCAAGCCCGTGCGTGAGGTGGTAAAGCGAGTGCTCGAAGCGCCTGTGGACGAGCGCGCACGCATCGTGGAGACGTGGCGGCGGCAGGACCGGCGCTGGGACAGCCTCGACGAGTTGGCCAAGCGACTCGACGACGCCGACATCGACGATTGGGCTGCAGGCCTTGGCCCTCGCTGGAAGAACGCGCTGATGCGCCAGCTGGGCCGCGTCCGCGGCAAGCCGTGTCCGTGGCACGACAACAGCGTACGCACGCGCCGGGCGATTGTGTGGCTAACGCTGGGGCCCCTTCGCGATGCGGTCAAAGGAGGGCGGGCCGAGTTGATTGCTCGGAGTGGCTTCGACCTCGAGCACCTTGTCCAGATGGCGAGGGGCGAGCGTGAGGCTTGGATCCGCCAGTTGGGCGTCTTTCAACTCGTCGAACTCACACGAGAGCAAGACCGGCGAAGCCTCGCGAGGCTTCGCCGGGCGCTTCGCGAGGAGGATCGAGCGTGGTTCGACGCCTGTTCGAGGTACGAGCGCGATATCGACCGCATCGAGCGCGGGCACCTGCGTGAGTTCTTTTTGGCGATTAGCCGCCAAGAGCCCGATCTCACCGCTCGTCTTCTGCACCTCGGGCTCTACACGATTGCAGCCTCTTCGGGCGAGCGCTTCGCGCCGAAGCTACGGAGCGTCGCCTCGCGGCTGCCGTCGACCTTCGAGACGCTCCTACTGCACTACCACCGCGGTCAACAACGCACCGCAGCGCCGACACTCGCGCCGACCATGCGTGGCTCGATCACACTCTTCGTCGAGCGACGCGCCGAATACGGAGGGATCAATGACTGAGGACGTAGCACAGCAAGAAACGAGCAGCGAGGCGAGCGCACCCGAGCCGATGCGCGTGATCCGCGCACCGGAAGCGATACGTCAGGATATCCGGCCGCTCTTTGCGAGCCCGTCGGTTCGGCTGGTTCGCTCGCGGGTGATCGAGTCGTTGGAGGATGTCGACGAGGCGCTCGACAGGGCGAAAGCCGTCGCCGACGCCACAGTCGAGCAGGCCAAACGCGACGCGCGGGAGCTTCGCGAGGAGGCGCGTGAGCAGGGCAGGGCGGAGGGCATGGACGAAGTCCTCGCGCAACTCGCGAAGGCTAGACGCGAGTACGAAGAGCTTCTGGCCGGCGCCGAGCAGGACATGCTCGACATGGCTTTTCGGCTCGCCCGGCGCATCATCGGCGAGGCGATCGAGGTGGAGCCCGAACGGGTCCGCCAGATGGTCGCGAACGTGCTCGGCCATGCGCGCGGAAAGCGCGAGATCGTCGTGCAGGTTGCGCCCGCCGATTTGGAGGTGCTCGAGGCGAGCAGCGGCGAGTTTTCGAGCCAAGTCGACGGCGTGCGCGTCTACTTCGAGGCTGAGCCGGCGCTCGAGCGTGGAAGCTGCGTCATTCAGACCGAGACGGGCCACATCGACGGGCGCATCGAAACGCAACTCGAGACGCTCAAACGCGCGCTGCAGGGAGGCTGAGACATGGCAGGGAAGAACTCGATTCTGGGCAGTTACCTCGACAAGCTCGACCAGGTCGACACCGTACAGGTGCGCGGTCGCGTACGTCAGGTCACCGGTCTCGTGGTGCGCGCCTCGGTGCCGCAGGCGCGGGTCGGCGAAGTCGTCGAGATCGCATGCCGTGGCGGCCAGAAGCTGCGCGCCGAGGTCGTGGGCTTCGAGGGCGAGGACGTCGTCTTGATGCCGCTTGGCGGCGTGGAGGGCCTCGGGCCCAAATCCGAAGTCGAGCCGCTCGGGCGTCCGATGTCGATTCAGTGCGGCGAAGGCTTGCTCGGGCGCGTGCTCGACGGGCTCGGCCGACCCATTGACGGCAAGGGCGCGCTGTACGGCCCCGGCTTCGAAGAGTGGTCGATCATGCGCGAGCCGCCCAACCCCCTGGCCAGAAAGCGCATCACCGATCCTCTCGAGATGGGCATTCGCGCCATCGACGGCCTGCTGACGGTCGGCCAGGGCCAGCGCGTCGGACTGTTTGCCGGATCCGGCGTCGGTAAGTCGACGCTGATGGGCCAGATCGCCAAGGGCTGCGCGGCCGACGTCATCGTCATGTGCCTCATCGGCGAGCGTGGCCGCGAGGTGCGCGATTTCCTCGAAGAGGTCCTGGGCGAGGAGGGCCTGGCGCGATCGGTGGTCGTCTGCGCCACCAGCGACCGGCCCAGCCTGGTGCGCCTCAAGTCGGCGTTCGTGGCCACGGCCATCGCCGAGTGGTTCCGCGACCAGGGAAAGAGCGTGATGCTGATGATGGACTCGGTTACTCGTTTTGCCCGCGCCCAGCGCGAGGTCGGTCTGGCCGCAGGCGAGCCCCCCGCCCGACAAGGCTATCCGCCCAGCGTCTTCAGCATGCTGCCGAGGCTGCTGGAGCGCGCCGGCAACAACGACAAGGGCTCGATCACCGCGCTCTACACGGTGCTCGTCGCCGGCGGCGACATGGAAGAGCCCATCGCCGACGAAGTCCGCGGCATCCTCGACGGCCACATCCTGCTGGCCCGCAAGCTCGCCAGCCGAAACCACTGGCCGGCCATCGATGTGTTGCCGTCGCTGTCTCGCGTCATGAACGCCGTCGCCAGCAAGGAGCACACCCGTGCGGCCGGCGAGTTTCGCGAGGTCCTCTCGACCTACGAGGAAAAGCGCGACCTCATCGCGCTCGGCGCGTACCAGTACGGCACGGACCCGGACGTCGATTATGCCATCGACCTGATCGAGGAACTCGAGGCGATCTTGAAGCAGGGGTTGGAGGAGCGCACGCCGATGGAGGAGACCGTCGAGATGATGCTCGACATCTTCGGCTAGGCCTCTAGCGGAGCGGCTGCTTGCTGCCTGCGGAGCTCGCCCCGTTGTTTGGGGCGCCGGTGCAGCCCTGGGTCTCGACCCGGGGGTTGGCGGACAATAAACGACAGATTGCCATGACGAACGAATACAAACTCCAAGCTCTTCTCAAATTGCGCAGCCAGGAGCAGGAGAACGCCGAAGACGAGTACGCCCGCGAGGTCCAGGAGCTTCGCCGCCGCGAAGAGTTCGTGGCCACGAAGCGCGCCGAGCTCGCCGAGGCCGAGCAGTCGCGCCGGCGGGCGTGCGAGCAGCACGACGAGCGCATGGCACGCGATGGCGGCACGTTGTCGCAGATTCGCGCATTCGACGCCTACCTCGCCGGGCTCAAAGCCGACGAGGCGCGACTCGCCGAGAGCATCGCGCGGGCGGAGAAGTCGGTCGCGCAGCAGAAACGCGACGTGCAGAAGGCGAAACAAGCGCTCATTGAGGCGACCAAGGAGCTCAAGGCCGTCGAGAAGCATCGCGAGAAGTGGGAGACCGAGCAGGCCGCGAAGGACCAACGCAAACGCTCGGCGGCGATGGATGAGATTGCCGCAAGGCGATGGATGGAGAGGAACAAATGAGCAAGATTGGAGCGCAGACATCCGGACTCAACGCCCAGACCCCGTGGGACGACCAGGCTGCGAGCGAGGTGCGCGAGCTTCGCCGCGCGATCACCGACGGGATGTCCCAGGAGAAGATCTCCAACGACGTCGCGCCGATGATGGCCGAGCTCCTCGCTCGCCTCGACACGTTCGTCGCCGGTGAGCCGCGAAGCGAGCTCGCCCCGCCCCCGCCGCCCAACGTCGCCGAGCCGCCCACTCTTCACGAGGCCGCCGCGGCGTTGAGCCGCGCGGGCGGCAAGATTCGCCAAATGGCCCAGGGCGCGGGCGACCCGGCCACGCAGGCCTCCCTGAACAACATGATCAAGGTGCTCGACGAGCACCTAGCGATGCGCCAAGAGGTGCTGATGCGGGCGGAGATGCCTTAGGGCCTGTATGAAAATTAATCAGCTCGCCCTCGCTCGGGCATTTATTTTCATGCAGGCCTTAGGGATAGAACCGATACGTCGCCCGCACCGAGCAGCGACCGCCAATCGGCGGGTCGAAGCGCAGGCGTTTGACCTTGCCGAGCAGGCACGACTTGGCGCCGATTTCAGAGAGTGCCACTCGTGGGCCGTAGACGGCGCCGTCGGTCGAGATCGTCCAGTCCATGACCACTTTACCCGACAGTCCGGGGTCGCCTCCGAGTTCTTTGTTGTAACAACTCACAAAGGCGCGTTCGGCGCTGCGAACCACGCTGTCGACGTTGGGGCCGATGCAGGCACTGCCGGTCTTCGAAATTTTGACCTCACGAATATTGCCCTGAGGCCCGGCCGGCTTCTTCTCTTCTTCGGGCTTGTCTTCGGTCTTGGCGACCGTGGTCGAGCCCTTGTCCTTGTCCTTGTCGTTGTCTTTGGCGCTGCCGGACGACGAGCCACCGTCGTCTTTCTTATCGTCCTGCTTTTCGCTGACGGCGATTTCGGCCTTGTCGGCGTTGATCTCGATTTTGGTCGTCCCGCCCGACTTGGTCGTGTTGTCCTCGTCGTCCGAATCATCTTTCGAGGCGGTCGCCGTCTCGTCGTCGCTCTCGTCGCCGGACTTGGCGCCATCGTCGGCCTGCTTGGCGCCCTGGTTCTCGTCGTCACCGGCTTTGGCACCGTTGTCGCCCTCGGAATCCTCCTCCTGGGCGACCGCGGCAGATGCGTCGTCGTCGGTGCCGGCGCTCGCCGTCTCTTGCTGATTCGCCTCGTCGGAATCGCTTTCGTCGGCCTTTGGCTCGTCGGTGTTCGCCTGCTCGTTGTCGTCTGCGCTCGCCTCTTCTCCCGACTCGTCAGCAGACTCCTCGTCTCCACCTGCCTCATCATCACCAAGAAGCCCGGCGACGCTCGTCGACTCGCCGTCTTCGGCGATCCACGTTTTGTAGCCGTACCACAGGCCGCCGACGGTGCAGCCGGCGGCGATCACGAGCGCAAACCCAATGCCCGCGATAAGCGGCAATTTGCTCTTTCGCTGTTGGCTCTGAATGGGCGCAGCGGCCGGCTCGGGGCCGGTCTGACCCGACGGCGCCTCGGCGCGCTGCTGGTCCTGCTGGCCGCTGGGTTGTTGGGGCGCCGACTGCGGCTGCGGGGTCGGTTGCGCTTGCGGCTGCTGGGCGGAAATCGGCGCCTGCTGGCCGCCGTCTTTGACGAGCTCGGCCGAGTCGGTAGCCAGCGTCGGTCCGCTGACATGCTCGTCGCTCTCGGCCGGCGAGTTGATGACCGGGATGCCGCCCGTCGTCGTATTGTCGAGGATGCGCTCGAGGTGGTTTCGCACCGCCTGGGCATCGGGCGGACGGTTGTCCGGATCCTTTTCCAGAAGGCGCATGCACAGGTCGATGAGCGCTTCGGGCACGTCGGCGCGGTCGATGAGTTCGCGCACGTGGCGCGGCTGCTCGCTGACATGCGAGACGAGCACGGCCATGGGCGTGTCCGACTCGAAGGGCGGGTGGCCGCCGAGCATGCGATATAGGATGCAGCCAAGGCTGTAGAGGTCCGAGCGGCCGTCGATCTTGTTGCCGCGGCACTGCTCCGGGCTCATGTACTCGGGGGTGCCGAAGACCTGGCCGGTCTTGGTCATCTGGTCGTCGGAGCTGGTGTCCTTGGCGATGCCGAAGTCGAGCACCTTGATGAAGGTCGAGCCGTCCGAGATCGACAACAGGAAGACGTTGTCGGGCTTGAGGTCACGGTGGATGATGTTGCCGTCGTGGGCGGCGGCCAGCGCGGACGCGATTTGCATGCAGATCTGGACGATCTCGCGCACGGTCATGTCGGGGTGGCGCAGCCGATGGGTCAGCGGCATGCCCTCCAGGTACTCCATGGCCAGATACAAGATGCCGTCGTCGGTCTGGCCAAAGTCGAGGATCGTGACGCAGTGCGGGTGAGCGATGGTGCTGGCGACGCGCGCTTCGCGAAAGAATCGGTCGACGAATTCGCGGCTGTTGCACAACTCGGGGCGCAGGGTCTTGATGGCGACCTTGCGGTCGACGCTTCGCTGGCTTGCCAGGTAGACGGCGCCCATGCCGCCTTCGCCGATCTGCTCCTCGATGACCCAACGCGAGTCGAGGACGCGGCCGATGAGGGCGTCGCCGCCTTCATCTTGCATCTCCTCGAGACGAGTGCCGTCCTGAGCACAAAACTCGGTGTCCTCGGGGTACTTCTGTTGGCATGTTGGACAGACTTTGATCATCGCTCGGTCCCGTTCATTTCAATGCGCGTTTGAGAGTTTACGTTATTTGCGCGCAAACGCCAGTGCTGTTTGAGGCCCGCGGACGCCGAAGTGACGCACTAAAAACGCCTCCCGTAGGAAGACTCTCGCACATTCGGCGGTTGCTCTTTTGGACGCGCGCTAGCTATAGAGTATTCGAATCTGCCAACCACTCGACGCATCGGTCTAGGGACGAGCCCATGCACCTTCCGAAGTTCTGGTACCTGCGGGATCTGCGCATCGACGAGCGCCTCCCCTCCGACGTTCTCGACACTCTACGACAGCGCGCGCGCCTGGAGCGCTGGGGCCACCGCGCCGACATCTTTCGCTCGCCCGACGACGCCGACGTGTCGGTGGTGCTCGAGGGCAATGTGTGGCTGCAGGATCGAAGCCGCGCCGACGAGGTCGGCCTCGGTCGCGGCGATATCTTCGGTAAAGCAAACGGTGAGCTCGACCACAAAGATCTAATTTTGCGCGCCCACGACGACACGCTTCTGGCGGTCGTCTCCCCCGAGGAGTTTCGCCAGATGGTCACGCCCCACCTGGGGCGGTTGCAGACCAAGGTCGGCATGTTCCACAAGCGCCGGGACCTGTGGGTGCCGGTTCAGCCGTTGCTCTTCACCACCCCCAAATGCCGCTTAGCCAAGGTCTTGTTGCATCTGGTCGAGACCGAAGGATCGGTCGACGACGACGGCCGCGGCCTGCTGGGCATGAGGTTGCAACCACGAAAGCTCGCCGACCTGACCGGCGTCAATCCTCAGCGCGTCAAGCGCATCCTCGCCTCGCTCGAGACCGACAAGATCCTCGAGCTCGGCCGCAGCGGGACACGCGTGTGGGACCTCGACGAACTCCGACGCATCGCCCAGAGCGGATAACGCTGCAGACAGGCATCAAATCTGGCTCAAAAGATGGTTTCGACAGGCAGCGTATTCCGGTGTATACTCCTTGTATACGGTCTTCCGTGACACCGAAACGATACCACCGCGACCAATGATACCACCGCGCCGCTGGTGGGGTATGAGCTAGTGCTGTAATTGATGGCTGTATGGGAGCGATATGATTCCCGAGGGCACGTACCTGAGTATCAATACCAGCCTGGTGCTGGGGATTCAGTTCGACGAGGTCGACTACCGTCGCTTTCTGCGTGACTACCACGCGGATTTGCGCAAACGGTTCTCCTCGCAGAGTGTGCCGGCGTACGCGCCGCACGTGGTACTCGACAGTCTGATGCTTCGCCTCGAGCCCGACTGCTCGATGCGGGCGGCCGGCAGCCGTTGGCGCGCGCTGCAGGCCTTCGCCGACAAGGCGCATCGGCTCGACTTGTGCCTGACCGGCTCCGACTTCGGTGACTTCGAGAAGCGCCGCTCACCGTATCACTTCGACCGCAGCGTCTATCACCTCGGCCGCTGCCTCGTCTCCGCGCAGCTCACCATGGAGTTTCCGGGCTACAACCCGTATCGGTCGACACGAAAGCTCGATATCCCCTTCATGCGCGAGAACCTCGACGGCATGCTCGACTACCTGCCCGATTATCTGTGGTGGGAGTTACACGACCAGAAGGACATGGTGCGCAATATCTTGGCGCCCGAGCAGCTCTTCGAGGTGCGTCGACGGTTGGAGCGCGCCGGATACAAGCTCGACCAATTCGGGCTCTATCTGACCAATATGGAGACGCTGCGCGTGCCGCTCGAGAAGGCCGCCGAGTAGCTGGCGCGCGGAATTCCCCCACTATCCCCGCACGTTGTTTTCGTGACGCGAGTCTGTATAGTGGCCCGCAGTCTACCTGTTTCAGACGCGCTGGTATGATGCGTCGTCGTACACTCGTACACGACCCCGCGGCGCGCGGAGAGGGATATGGATTTCGAAGAAAGAGTAATCGATTTAAAGAATAAGAAGCCCGAGTTCGAGTTGCGCCCCAAGCTCGTCGCCGGCATCGGCGTCTTCTTGGTGGCGGCCATCGGTATCTGGGGCTCGTGGTTCCAGGTGGAGGCGGACAGCGTCGGCATGGTGATGCGTCTGGGCGAGTATGTGCGCCAGACCGGCCCGGGCCTGCACTTCAAGCTTCCGTACGGCATCGAGACGGTCGAGAAGGTGCCCACCGAGAAGCAACTCAAAGAGGAGTTCGGCTTCCGCACCGCCGAAGCCGGCGTCGACACGCGCTACTCGTCGAAGGATTACCCCGACGAGTCGCTCATGCTCACCGGCGACCTCAACGTGGTCGACCTCGAGTGGACCGTGCAGTACCGCATCGTCGACCCGGAGAAGTTTTTGTTCGAGGTGCGGCACGTGCGCGACACCTTCCGCCACATGAACGAGGCGGTCATGCGTGAGGTGGTCGGCGACCGCACCGTCAACGAGGTGTTGACCGTCGGTCGTACCGAGATCGGCGACGCCGTCCAGCAAAAGCTGCAGAAGCTCGCCGACCAATACGAGACCGGCATTCGCGTCGATCAGGTGATCTTGCAGGACATCACGCCGCCGGATCCGGTCAAGCCGTCGTTCAACGAGGTCAACCAGGCCCAGCAGCAAAGAGAGCAGCTCATCAACGAGGCCAAGGCCGACTACAACAAGGCCGTGCCCAGCGCCCGCGGTGAGGCTCAGCGCACCATCCAGAAGGCCGAGGGTTACGCGGTCAACCGCGTCAACCGCGCCAAGGGTGAGGCGGCGCGCTTCAACAGCCTGCTCGAAGAGTACAAGAAGGCTCCCGAGGTCACCCGCCGACGCATCTACATCGAGACGCTCGGCGAAGTGCTCCCCAAAGCCAAGCGCAAGGTGATCATCGACGGCGACACCTCGAACGTCGTGCCGCTGCTTCCCATGGGAAATGGGGCGATGGGTGAAGGCGGCGTCAATCTTCCCGGACAGGGAGGGGCGAAGAAATGAAGAAGTTTTTGACGATTCTGGCAATTTTCGGCGTGATTCTGGGCCTGTGGCTCGCCTCGTCGGCCGCGTTCGTGGTCAACGAGACCCAGCAGGCGATCGTCACGCAGTTCGGCCGACCGGTCGGCAAGACGATCACCGAGCCGGGCTTGTACTTCAAAAAGCCCTTCGTGCAGACGGTCCACTACTTCGACAAGCGCTTCTTGGAGTGGAACGGCTACAAAAACCAAGTGCCCACCAAGGACAAGCGCTTTGTGTGGGTCGACACCTATGCGCGTTGGCGCATCACCGACCCGCTGAAGTTCTACCAGCGTGTCCGTAACGAGAAGGGCGCGCACTCGCGCCTCGACGATATCATCGACGGTGAGACGCGCGACGCGGTGGCCAACCACAACCTGCTCGAGATCGTGCGCACCTCGACCGAAGAGCGCGAGCCGCTGGTCGACGCCGAGCTCGCCAAAGAGGAGCAGACCGGTCTCGATAAGGTCAACGTGGCGCGCACCGAGATCATGACCGAGATCTTGGAGTCCGCCTCCAAGCGCACCCAGGACTTGGGCATCGAGATCATGGACGTGCGTTTTCGACGGATCAATTACAACGAGGACGTGCGAAATAGCGTCTACCAGCGCATGATCGCCGAGCGAAAGCGCATCGCCGAACGGTATCGCTCCGAGGGGCGCGGCGAGGCGGCCAATATTCGCGGACGCAAAGAGCGCGAGCTGCAGCAGATCGAGTCGGGCGCCTTCCGAAAGGCCGAGGAGATCCGCGGTAAATCCGACGCCGAGGCCACGCGCATCTATGCCGAGGCCTACCAGCAAGACCCCGAGTTCTATCAGTTTTTGCGCAGCATGGAGACCTATCCGAGCGTGATCGACGAAGACTCGACGATGCTGCTGTCGACGGATAACGAGTTCTTGAAGTTCATGACGGATTCGGAAGGGAAGAAGTAGAAGAGTAAGCCATGCAGGCGCCACGCCCCTGCATGGCCACCGCCCCCGAACAACCTCCCAAGATGCCCAATTTAACCCACCTGCCTATCGACGATGTCATCCCCGACATCGTCGATTCGTTGAACACCAACAACAGCCTCGTTCTGCAGGCGCCCGCCGGCGCCGGTAAGACGACCCGCGTGCCGCCGGCGGTGCTCGACGCCGGCCTGGCCGGCGACGGGCGCATCCTCGTGCTCGAGCCGCGGCGTGTGGCCGCGCGGGCGACGGCCAAGCGCATCGCCTACGAGCGCGGAGTGAGCTTGGGCGGCGAGGTCGGCTATCAGGTGCGCTTCGACCGGCGCATGACCGACGAGACCAAGCTCGCCATCATCACCGAGGGGATTTTGACCCGTCGGCTGCAGTCCGATCCGTTTTTGGAGGGCGTCGGCGCGGTCATCCTCGACGAATTCCACGAGCGCAGCATCCACACCGACCTGGCGGTCGCATTTTTGCGCGAGCTCCAGCAGGTGCGCGACGACCTCAAGGTCATCGTGATGTCGGCGACGATCACGACCGGCCCCATCGCCGACTACCTCGACTGCCCGATCATCGAGTCAGAGGGGCGAACCTATCCGGTCGACATCGAGTACCTCGACAAGCCATCCGACGATCCTATCGAGACGCAGGCCGCCCGCGCGGTCAGTCAGATCTTGGGCGACGAGGACGACGGCGATATCCTCGTGTTCATGCCTGGCGCGGGCTCCATCCACCGCACGATCGACGCGGTCGAGCCTTCCGCCAAGAGCCACGGCGTCGAGGTCTTGCCGCTGTACGGGGCGCTGCCGCCGCAGAAACAAGACCGGGCCATCGAGTCGAGCGGGGGGCGAAAGGTCATCGTGTCGACCAATATCGCCGAGACCTCGCTCACCATCGAAGGCGTGACCGCGGTGGTCGACTCGGGGCTGGTCAAGCAGCTTCGCATGGCGCCGCAGTCGGGCCTCGACAAGCTCGAGAAGACGCACGTGAGCCTGGCCTCAGCCGACCAACGCGCCGGTCGCGCCGGTCGCGTGCGGCCGGGCCGGGCGCTTCGGCTGTGGACCCACGCCTTCGAGTTTCGCATGCCCGAGGAGGACACCCCCGAGATCCAGCGCGTCGACATCACCGCGCCGATCTTGGAGGTCATCGCCTGGAGCAGCGCCGATCCCAAGGAGTTCGGCTGGTTCGAGGCGCCGCCCGACCACGCCATCGACCGCGCGGTCGACCTGTTGCGCGACCTGGGCGCCGTAGAGCGCGACGGGTTTCGGCTGACCGACATGGGCCAGAAGATGCTCGACTTGCCCGCCCACCCTCGCCTGGGACGCATGCTCATCGAAGGGGCCCGGCGAGGCTGCCTGCGCACCGTAGCGGGGATGGCGGCGGTGCTGAGCGAGCGTGATTTCGTCAACCACGTCGACGACGGTGCGCCCACCGGCGAGTCGGACTTGCTGAGGCGCGTCGAGGTGCTCGACGAGGCGGCTCACGGGCGCACGCACTCGGCCAGAAGCCTCGGCATGAGCGTGCACACCGGCGGCGCCCGCAGGGTCAAGCAGGTGCGCGACCAGTTGCATCGCCTGCTCGTCGACGAAGAGACCGGCCGAGGCGGCGGCGTCGACGCCCAGAAAGCCCTCGCCGTGGGCTACCCAGACCGCGTGTGCATCAGTCGTGGCGGCGAGCGCAAATACGTGATGGTCGGCGGCGAGCCGTTGGCCCTGGCCTGGGAGTCGGTGGTGCGCGACGCGGAGTTTCTGGTCGCGGCGAGCATCGGCGGCCAGATTCGCGGGCGCGGGACCGGTGCGGTGTCGAGCCGCGGGCTCATTCGCCTGGCCAACGCGATGAAGCGCGAATGGCTCGAGGAACTCTTCCCCGAGCATTTCACCACGCGCGTCGAGGTTGACTTCGACGACGAGCGCAAGCGCGTGATGGCCGTCGAGCGCGAGCTCTTCCACGGGCTTCGTCTCTCCGAAGCAGTTGTCTCGGTCGACGAGCACGCCGACCCTGCTGACGTCGCCGACATGCTCGCCGAAGCGGCCTCGAAGAACCTGAGCGAGGCGTTCTCGCTCTCCAAAGAGTCCGAGCAATTCCTCGACCGGCTTCGCTGCCTGCGCGAGTGGATGCCCGAGCTCGAATTTCCCGACCTCGACGCCGACGGCGAAGAGGGCCGGTTTCGCGAGATTTTGCGCCAGATCTGCTGGGGCAAGCGGAGCTTCGACGACCTCAAGCGCGTCGGGCTGGAGGGCGCGCTCAAAGGGTATCTGAACCACGAGCAGATCTCGGCGCTCGACGAATACGCCCCCGCCTCGCTGACGGTGCCGTCGGGCAAGACGCGCCACCTCAAGTACGAGCCGGGCAAACCGCCGGTCTTGGAGGTGCGCATCCAGGAGATGTTCGGCACCGCGCGCACCCCGACGGTCGCCCGCGGCAAGATTCCGGTTCTCCTGCACCTGCTCGCTCCCAATTTCCGGCCCCAGCAGGTCACCGACGACCTGGCCGGGTTCTGGGAGAACACCTACCCGGAGGTGCGAAAGGAGCTTCGCGCCCGCTATTCGAAGCATCCGTGGCCCGAAGATCCGCTGTCGGCGAAGCCGATCGCAAAGTAGGCAGGTGCCTGCGCTACTCACCGAAAGAAGTTTATTCGCCGAGCCGCCCTAGATAGGTATACTGTCCGCAGATTTTCAACATCTGTAGAGCCCTATCATGTTTGCCGCGCCGTCTGGGACGTGCGCGGTCGAGGGAGGCGCTTTGGCGAAATCTGTCGACTACTTTATCCCGCCGCATCTCGACGGCTTCGAGCGCCGTCGAGCCAGCCTGGCCGTCAAGACGGTGTTCGTGCTCGCCATGTGGGGGCCGATCGTCGGGCTGCTCTCTTGGATCTTCGTCGGGGACGCCGCGCGCGCGCTGATGATCTTGGGCGCGGCGCTGCTCTTGTTGGTCTCGCCGATGTTGTTGCGATGGACCGGAAAGCCGGCCGTGGCCGGCAACTATCTGGTGGGCACGCTCTTCGGCGTGGTCGTCTGGCTGACGTGGGTCAACGGCGGCATCGTCGCCCCGTCGTTTAGCTGGATCTCGCTGCTTCCCATCTTCGCCTTGCTCTTCGCCGGCAAGCGCTCGGCGCTCTTTTGGATGGGCGCGGCGTTGTGCGCGCTGGGCGCCTTCTTCGGATTGCACGCCACCGGATTCGAGTTCGTCCAGCAGTTGAGTCCCTGGCAGCAGATCGTGATGCGCTTCGCCGAAGTCTGCGGGCTGACGATCGTCATCTTCGGCGTGGTCTACCTCAAAGACGGCCTGCAGCAGTGGTTGGTCGACGTCGCCCAGCGCAACCAGCAAGAGACGCGCGCCATCATCGAGACGGTGCCCGACGGGCTGGTCACCGTCGACGGCAGTGGGCGGGTCGTGCAGGTCAACGAGGCCGCCACCGACATCTTCGCGTTGGACCGCGAGGCGTTCACCGGCCGGGCGATGGCCGACCTGATGCCCACCTACGACCGCTTGCAGGAAACCGCGCAGGGCCCGGCGATCGCCGCCGACGAGCATGTCGGCGAGCTCGACTGTGGGCGACAATTTCCCATGGAGGTGGCCGCCGGGGAGTTGGAGAGCAACTCGCACGCCGAGCTCGTCTTGATCCTGCGCGATATCTCCCGGCGCAAGGCCGCCGAGGAGAAGGTGCGTCAGGCGCGCGACGAGGCCCTGGAGGCGAGCCGCGCGAAGAGCGCCTTTCTGGCCAATATGAGCCACGAGCTTCGCACTCCGCTCAACGCCGTCATCGGCTACTCGGAGATGATCGCTGAGGAGATCGAGTTTGCCCGCCAAGAGGACGCGCCGGGGAGCGGGTTCGGTTCGCTCTTTTTGCCCGATGTCCAGCGCATCCGCACCGCCGGCAAGCATCTGCTCGCGCTGGTCAACGATATCCTCGACCTCTCCAAGATCGAGGCGGGCAAAATGCAGCGTCATGTCGAGCGTATCGACGTCGCCGAGCTCGTCGACGACGTCGTCTCGACCGTGCAGCCCCTGGCCGACAAGAACGACAATACGCTGCAGGTCGGCGTGGGCGAGTCGGTCGACCACGTCCACTCGGATCTGACCAAGGTGCGCCAGATCTTGTTCAACCTGTTGAGCAATGCCTGCAAGTTCACCTCGAACGGCCAAGTGCGACTCGACGTGCGCACGACCTCCGACGGGGAGCGCATCGTCTTTCGCGTCGAGGACACCGGCATCGGCATGACCCCGGAGCAGCTCGACGAGGTCTTCGAGGCGTTCAGCCAGGCCGACAGCTCGACCACGCGCCAATTCGGCGGCACCGGCTTGGGCCTGACGATCACCAGTCATTTCTGCGCGTTGCTCGGCGGCACGATTTCGGTGGAGTCGACCGAGGGCGAGGGCAGTGTGTTCACCGTCGAGTTGAGCGCGGACTTGCGCGACGAGGCGCGCTCCGAGACGTCGCCGCTGGATACGCAGGACATGGTGGGCGCGCAGGAGATGGTGGGCATCGTGGGGGCGACCGGCGAGCTCCCCTATCTGAACGCGCAGACCGACGCCGACACGATTCTGGTCATCGACGACGACCGGGCGATGCGAAATCTGTTGAGCCGCATGCTCTCGAAGGAGGGCTACAACGTAGCGCTGGCCGCCAGCGGCGCCGAGGGGTTGTTGCTGGCCGAGCAATTGCAGCCGGCGGCGATCACGCTCGACGTGATGATGCCGTCGATGGACGGCTGGGAGTTGCTCGCGAGGCTCAAAGAGGAGCCGTCGCTGGCCGACATTCCGGTGATCGTGATCACGATGCTTTCGGAGCGCTCGCGCGGGTTTGCGCTGGGGGCGGATCACTATCTGGTGAAGCCGGTCGACCGAGCGGAGTTGTTGGGTGTGCTTGGGAAGGTGGATGGGGTTGGGGTTTGAGGGGGAGGAAGGGTGAGGAGGGGGAAGAAAGGAAGAAGGCGGCCCGCGGTGGTGGGGCCGCCTTTTTCGATCTGGGCATCCGAGGGGTTATTGGATGCTTACGGGCGCTTGAATGGCGGCCGGGTCGAGGCCGACAGTGGCCGTCGAGACCGCGGTGGCGGTCCATTGGTAACCCGAGAACGAGGCGTTCGTGCAGGTGCTCGAGCCCGGATCGTAGTACGAGGCGTACGGTCCGCTGGCGCTGATCACCGAGCCGGAGCCTGTCGGCGAGACGTACGAGCCTTTGGCCGGCACGTAGACGGCAGTGTCGGCGAGCAGTTGCTCGGGGGTGCCGTCGTAGGGCAGCGAGAAGATGTAGGGCGTGCCGGTGCAGCTGCTGCCGCTGTAGGTTACCGATAGTTGCTCGTTAGTGGGCACGCCGTTCCAGTCGAGGCTGACCAGGTAGCCGCCGGAGGTGCGGATATTGATGCCCCAGGGGCCGACGCTGAGCACGTCGCCGAGCGTGGTGCCGTTGGCGTCGACCAGCGTCGAGCTGGAGCCACTGGCGCCGTTGCACACGTACTCGGTGTGGCTGACCTCGCCTGTGTCGAGCACGCCGTCTCCGTCGGCGTCGGTGCCGCTCTCGATCTTGACGCCGCCGTCGGGGCAGGTCGCGCCGGCTGCGCTCTGCTGGACCAGCGCGTCAGCGCCGTCTTGGCCGTTGGTGCCGTCCGCACCGTCTTGGCCGTTGGTGCCGTCCTGGCCGTCTTGACCGTCGACGCCGTTGCAGACGTACTCGGTCTGGTCGATCTCGTCGGCCTGCAGCACGCCGTCGCGCGCGGTGCCGCCGCCGTCGCCGTTGTCGAGGCCGCTGTCGACCTTGGTGCCGCCGTTCGCGCAGTTGGCTCCGGCTGCCTCGACCGAGGTCGACACGAGAGCGTCGAAGCCGTCGGCGCCGTTCGCGCCGTCCTGGCCGGCCTGCCCGTCGGCGCCGTCAGCACCGTCAGCACCGTCCGCGCCGTTGCACACGTAGGTGGTCGAGTCGACCTCGCCTGCGCCGAGCACGCCGTCGTCGGCGGTCTCGTCGCCGTCGCCGTTGTCCAGGCCGGTCTCGACCTTGTAGCCGCCGGCGATGCACTCGTCGCCTGCGGCCTCTTCGGTCACGTTGACCAGCGAGTTGGAGCCGTCGGCACCGTCTTGGCCGTCTGCGCCGTCTTGGCCGTCGGCACCCGCAGCGCCGTCTTCGCCATCTTCGCCGTCTGTGCCGTGGCACACGGTGGTGGTGTCGGTGACTTCGTCGTCGCCGATGGCGCCGTCGCCGTCGGTGTCCACACCCATCTCGATGAGGATGCCGCCGGCGGCGCATTCGTCGCCGGGCTCGACGGTCGATGTGCGCGAGGTGAGGGGAAGTCCGGCTTCGCCCTGGTCGCCGTCAGCCCCGCTACAGGCGGTGGCCGACAGGGCGCAGGAGACGACAAGAACGGCGATCGAGCTTAGCTTGAGATACTTCATTGATGCCTCGTGGTACGAACGTCGGGGCTCGGCGTCTCCGGCGATACAATTCGCCTCAGCATGTGTCGCATGTGGACACATCCTCGGTGTGGACCCCCAAGAGCCCGCTGTAGAGCGGACGTATTTATTGTTGGAACAGAACTGTGTGAGACGCGGTCGGAAGCCTATAGATTTGCTAAAACGGTTTCAATGGTGATTTATCGTTTTTATCGGGGCGTTTTTGTGCCGTTTTTGCAACATTGGAAAGCCCTCGACACCGGTCCAGCTCGACGGCCTCTTGCTGAATCCCTCTCCTCGGTCCTCTCTTTCCTCTCGTTTAAAGCTTACGGCGTTCCACGTCGACCTCGCCCGCGTCGACTTCCACCCACAGGTACTCGCCTGCGCGCTCGACGCTGGTCAGGTGCGTCTGCACGCCGTTGATGGTGCCCGAGTGGGCGTCATTGATGTGGCCGACGAACAACGCGTCGACGCCGGCGTCGGTGAGGATGGATAGCGTGCGTGCGCCCTCGATTTGGCTCTCGAAGCCCTGGTCGCGCGGGCCGACCGGATCGATGGGCGGAGTGTGGGTGAAGAGCAGGCGCGGGCGTTCGGTGCCCAATCGCTGCAGGGTGCTCTGCAGGCGCGTGGCGCCGTCTTGGCCGAGCGCGCCCTCGGCGGAGTAGAAGGCGAGCATATGGACGTCTTTGAGGCCGAACCGGTAGTCGAAGGGGCCGAAGGTCTCCAAAAAGGGCTGGCGCGAGCCCTCGACGATTTCGCCTTCGCCGGGGATGACCACGGCCGGATAGTCGGCACGGCGGAGCACGAGCTCGAGCTCGCGAAGCCCGTTGAGGCTGGCGTTTTCGGCGTTGTCGCCCAGGAGGACCACGAGGTCGGGGTCGTCGGCGGTCGCCCGATCGAGCGCGCGGCGAAGCTCGTCGAGGGAGGCGGTGCGCCCGAGCACGGCGAAGCGAAGCGGCGCCGGAGCGTCGTCTTGTTGGTCGGGGATTTCGGGCTGGTCGGGGACTTCGGGCTGGTCGGGCATGTCGGGTTGGCCAGACAGCTCCACGTTGTAGCTGACGCGCGTGCAGCTCGGTTGGCTGAGCTCGAGCTCGAACTCCGATCGCTGGGTCTCGGGTCGCTCGAGCGTCGGCGCCGCGCAGGCCGGGTCGGTCTCGGCGCTCTCACAGGTGATCGGCAGCCTCTCGGCGTTGGTCGGGCAGCCGAGCATCTCGCCCGAGTCGAGTGCGGTGATCTGGGCGACGCGGACGCGGGCATGGCGGTGGACGTTGGTCAGCGTCACCGACACCGAGTCGAACTCGCTCGGGCCGCTGCTCAGGCTGAAGGTGGGCAGCGGGGCGGAGGCGCGCGCTTCGACCGAGGTTTCGGTGTCGCCGGTGATCGTGCCCGGCGAGAGCCGAAACTCGAGGCCGCGCTGCAGCACGGTGTGCCCCAGATCGCGCTGCTCGGCGGTGCCGGCGAGTTGGGCGTCCGAGCAGCCGGTCAGCAGGCCGGCCGACGCGACGAGAAAGATGCCGACAAAGATGAATAACCCCAGCCAGATAGTACGTCTAAGCGACGGAAAGATTGCGCACTGAACGCTGTCGGTGCAGTGTGCTATAAAACCTAGTGCTCGCGTGTGCCGGTCGGGTCGGCGCACAAGGGCGCGTGGTGCTTCTTCTTTGTCGGGGCTATTTTTCATGCAACTGGGCGGTCTCACAGACGAGATCGACGTCAAAGTGCTGGGCAGCCACATCAAGATCCCGTTGATCTTTTTGGTGCCTGCGGCCTTCGTCGTCACACTGTACGCTGCAGTGTACCTGTATGCCAACTCCGGCTGGTTTCTCGAGACGCTCACCTCGACGTTGCACGCCCAGATGGGCGGCCATTACCGCGTCAAAGAGCTGGTGGTCGACCCGACGCTGACCAACGTGCGCCTGTACGACGTCGAGATGGAGACGCCCGACGAGCGTCCCGTCATCGCCGCCGACGAGATCTTCGCCTCCATCAACCCGCTCGTGTTGCTCTCCAGGCGCCTCGAGTTCGACGACATCGACGTGCGCGGCGCCGACGTGCGCTTGGAGTTCGACGAGGAGGGCAATTTCGGGCTGATGCAGGCGCTGGGCATCGATCTGGACGACCAGGAGGACGAGCCGCCCGAGCAAGAAGGGAGCGGGCTGGCCATCGATCTGGCCGACGTCGAGATCGTCGACTCGAGAATCGCCTTCGTCACGCCCGACTTTCGCTTCGAAATTCCGCAGATCGACCTGCCCAAAGGCTCCATCTCGGTGGAGCCCGAGCTGTTGTTGATGAACGTGCCCAGCCTCGACCTTCCGCGGATCGACTTCGTGTTCAGCCGCGAGATCTTCGGGTTCGATGAGGAGCAGGGCGACTGGACGTTCAGCGTCGAGGACGGCCGCATTCGCAACTGGCGGTGGGCCAACGACGGCTACAACGTCGACAAGGTCGCGTTTGTCATCGAGGGGATCGACGTGGAGGCCGAAGGGCAGATGGCGTTTCCCGGCGGGGAGGGGCCCGATGCGCCGGTGATGACCTACGACGCCACCGGACGCATGAGCGTGCCGTACACGAGCACCCTGGCGCAGTACTTTTTGGACGACAACGTCCACTTCGAGATGCCCGAGTTTCGCATCGCGGCCAAAGGCAGCCTCAACGAGATCGACGGCGCCGCGCAGTTGTACGCGAGCCACGTGGAGACCGCCGGGCTCAACTTCGAGGATGTGCGCGCCACGCTGGGTCTGGCCAATGCCTCCATCGATATCACCGAGGCGAGCGCGAAGGTCCACGGCGGCACGCTCGAAGTGTCGCAGGCCTACTTCAACATGTTCGCGGTGCGCTACGGCGGGGAGGGGCGCTTTCGGGGCGTCAACCCGCGCTCGCTGCTCAACGACTTCGAGGTCGACCTTCCGTTTCTGGACGGGCAGATGTCCGGGGCGTTCGCCGTGGAAGGGGGCGTGCCGCTCTTTCCCGAGGAGCCCAAGCCGCGCGACGCCTATGCGCTGCGCGATTTCGCCAGCACCAAGCTCGCCCACGTGACGGTCACCGAGGACTGGGTGCTGCAGCGAAATAACCGAGAGCTCGCCCCGGCCGACACGGCCGTGCTCGACAGGGGCGCGACGACCTGGGTCGACATGGACCGCGTGGTCATCCCGCGCGCCCGGCTTCGCCTCGACACCGACACCGTGCTCATCGACGATTTCCGGTTCGGCTACGAGGAGATGGTCTTCGAGCGCGGCCCCGACGGGCGGCCCATCGAGTTCTCGGCGTTTCTCGACGACGTGGGCGCGTGGACCTCGCACTACGGGCTCGAGGGCGTCCAGGGACCTGCCGTCGCCCGCGTGAGCGTCGCCGGCCCCTTGGCCTCGCCGACGCTGACGCTCGACGTGCGCAATCGCCGCGCGCCGATTCGCCTGCCCGGCGCGTCGGTCGCCGCCGACGACCTGAGACTGCGCGTAGGGCTCGACCGAGGCCGGCTCACCATCCACGACGCGAACGTGTCGACGGCGCTCGGCAACGCGTCCGCCAACGGCTGGATTGACCTGCTCTTGCCCACGCCGCCTGGTTCGAGCGCTTCGGACGACTCCGACGAGGCGTCGGTCTTCGCGCTTCGGCGCGTGCAGCCGGCGAACCTGTCGTTTTCGGCCGACTCGGTCGACCTGAGCGCCGTCGCCAAACTCGCCGGCCTGGGCGTGCCCGTGCAGGGCACCCTCGACGCCTCGGGCGAGCTCACCGGCAGCCTGCAGAACCCCGACGCCACGCTCGAAGCGGCCATCGAGCAGGGGCGAGTGCTCAACCAGCCCATCCCTCACG